>NZ_CP027293.1:0-4800000 GCF_043523415.1 Streptomyces sp. SGAir0957 | reverse complement strand
TCAGCAGGGTGGTCCCGCAGAAGCAGCCAGACGAACGGCACCACGGAGAGAGCCGCGAGGGCGACGGTGACGGCGGCGGGCCGCCACTGATGCTCCTCGACGATCCAGGCGAGCAAGGGCAGAAAGACAAGCTGCCCGGAGGCCCCGGCAGCAGTCAACAACCCCGTCACAAGTCCACGCCGGGCGACGAACCACCGATGGGTGACAGTGGCGGCAAAGGCAAGGGCCATGGCCCCGCTCCCCAGCCCGACCAGCACCCCCCAATACAGGACGAGCTGCCAGGCGGCACTCATCCAGACAGTCAGCAACGACCCGCCGGCGATGACGACGAGGGCGACGGCGACAACCCTCCGGATGCCGAAGCGGTCCATGAGGGCGGCGGCGAACGGGGCGGTGACCCCGTACAGGGCGAGGTTCACGGAGACGGCGAACCCGATGGTCCCCCGGGACCAGCCGAAGTCGTCGTGGAAGGGCTCGATGAGGAGACCGGGCAGGGAGGCGAAGGCGGCGGCACCGATGATCGTCACGAAGGTGACGGCGGCGACGGCCCAGGCACGGTGGGGCCGCCGGCGTCGAGGGGGAGACGGGGCGAGGGAAGCGGATGGCGTCTGCGTCGTCACAGCCCGAGAATCCACCACCGCCCGCCTCGGATCGAGTGGCCCGACTGCCACCCTTCGCTAGGATCGGGCCATGCATCGCGTAGCAGTCCTGGCCCTGGACGGAGTGATCCCGTTCGAACTGGGCATTCCCCAGCGCATCTTCGGCCGCGCGAGAACAGCCGACGGCGCCCCCGCCTACTCGGTCATCACCTGCGCGGTCCGCGAGCCGGGCCCGGTGATGACGGACGCCGACTTCGCGATCCTCCTGGAACACGGCCCCGAAGCCCTGGCGACGGCGGACACGGTGATCATCCCGGCCTCCTACGAACTGGGCGAGGTCTACGAGGAGGGCCGTCTGACCCCGGACCTCACCAAAGCATTCGCCCACATCCGCCCGGGCACCCGCCTGGTGTCGATCTGCACGGGCAGCTGGGTCCTGGCCGCGGCGGGCCACCTGGACAACCGCCCGGCGACGACACACTGGGCGGACGCGGCCGCCTTCCAGCGCATGTTCCCGGCGGTCCGGGTCGACCCGGACGTCCTCTTCATCGACGACGGGGACGTCCTGACCTCAGCCGGAGTGGCCGCGGGCATCGACCTGTGCCTTCACATCGTGCGCCGCGACCACGGGGCGGCCGTCGCCAACGACGTGGCCCGCCGCACAGTGGTGCCGCCCCACAGAGACGGCGGCCAGGCCCAGTTCATCCAACGCCCGGTCCCGGAACCACACGCGACGACCACCACCAGGGCCCGATCATGGGCCCTGGCACACCTCCACGACCCCATCCAGCTGCGCGACATGGCGGACCAGGAGTCGATGTCGGTCCGCACGTTCACCCGCCGCTTCCGCGAGGAGACCGGCATCAGCCCCGGCCAGTGGCTCACCCAGCAACGCGTGGAACGGGCCCGCCACCTCCTGGAGACCTCGGCCCTCTCCATCGACCAGGTGGCACGCGACGCCGGCTTCGGCACGCCCCAGTCGATGCGCCAGCACCTACAGGCAGCACTGGGAGTGACGCCGACGACCTACCGCAGAACGTTCCGGGCGACAGCGAGCGCCTGAAGCCACCCACCGGCGCGAGGCCGCGTACGAGACGGGAGGGGCCGGTCGGGGCATGTGCGCGCGCAGCACAGTACACGCGGTGACGAGGCCCGAAGCAACGGACGAGGCCATCAAGATGGCGAGCACGCACATGCCCCGACCGGCCCCGCCCCCACCCTCGCACCTGCCGAAACGAAACGGATGGCCGCTGACAGAAGCGGAAGTCCCACCCTCCATTCCTGCGGGAGGGGGCCAGAACGTGAGTATCAGAACGTGAGTATCAGAACGTGAGCACCCCCCGGGCAACCCGCCCGCCCTCGGCATCCGCAACGGCACCAAAGAACTCCTCGACGGGATAGGTCCGAGTGACCAGCTCATCGAGCAGCAGCCGCCCTTCGCGGTACAGATCGGCGTAGAGCCGGATGTCCCGCTGAGGCCGGGAGGACCCGTACCGACACCCGAGCACGGATTTGTCGAGGAACAACGCGGCAGGCACGAAGGAGGCCTCAGCGTCGGCCGCGGGCATCCCGAGCAGGACGGCCTGCCCGTGCCGATCCAGCAGTTCGATGGCGGCCCGCACAAGGTCGACCCGCCCCACACACTCAAAGACGTGATCGGCCCCGTCGGGAAGAAGCCCCCGTACGTCATCGACGGAGGTCAGAAAATCAGTCGCCCCGAACACCCGGGCAAGACGTTCTTTCTCCGGATTGGAATCAACGGCGACGATCCGCAACGCCCCGGCGATCCGGGCCCCTTGCAGCACATTCAGCCCCACCCCACCGGCCCCGATGACCACGACGGAGTCCCCCCGATCGACCCGCGCCCGATTGAGCACGGCCCCCACCCCGGTCACCACCCCGCACCCGATCAACGCGGCGGAGGTCAGCGGAATCTCCTTGGGTATCTTCACGGCCTGGACGGCTTTGACGACGGTCCGCTCGGCGAAGGCGGAGTTGGAGGCGAACTGATAGACGGCCTCCCCGCCCGGCCGGGAGAACGGCCGCCGGGGCGCCCCGATGGCCGCACGGCACATGGTGGGCCGCCCCCGGTCGCACTCCGCACAGGCCCCGCAGTTGGCCAGCGTGGAAAGAGCAACGTGATCTCCTACGCCCACATGCGAAACCCCGTCCCCCACGGCCTCGACGACCCCGGCCCCTTCATGCCCGAGAACGACGGGCCGAGGAAACGGAATAGTCCCGTCGACCACACTCAGGTCGGAGTGACAAAGCCCGGCAGCGGCAACACGCACAAGCACTTCCCCGGCGAGAGGCTCTCTCACCTCAAGGTCGTCCACCACCCGGACCCGCCGCCCGTCGAACAGAACACCCCTCATGACGACGCCTCCTTGGGCAGGCCGAGCACCCGCTCGGCGATGATGGTGCGCTGAATCTCATCGGCCCCGCCATAAATGGTGTCGGCGCGACTGAAAAGAAAGAGAAGCTGCTGCCGATCGAGCTCATAGGGAGCGTCAGCGGACCAGTCACACCCCGAAATACCGCCGGCGGCCCCCCGAACCCGCACAGCAAGCTCCCCGAGCCGCTGATGCCACCGCCCCCAAAGCAACTTGGCCACACTGGATCCCCCCGGAACGGACCCGCCACCCACCATCCGCAAGGCGTTCCACCGCATGACCCGCAATTCGGCCCACAACTTGAAACATTCCCCGCTCACCACGGGATCCCGGAGAGCCCCACACGCACCGGCAACCCCGACGACGGACCGCAACTCCTCCTCGAACCCGATCTGCTGAGCAAGCATGGAAACCCCCCGCTCCACCCCGAGCAGCCCCATGGCAACCGGCCACCCGCCCCCACTTCCCCCACCACACACTCGGCGACGGCCCCGTCGAAGAAGACCTCATTGAATTCACACCCCCCGGTCAGCTGCCGAATGGGCCGCACATCAATGCGCCCGGGCTGATCCATGGGAACCAGCAGAAAGGAAAGCCCCCGATGCCGCCGGGACCCCACCTCCGTACGGGCCAGCACAAAACACCAGTCGGCGACATGCGCGAGCGAGGTCCACACTTTCTGCCCACTGACCCGCCACCGCCCATCTCGCCCCGGGACGGCAGCGGTCCGCAAGGAGGCAAGATCGGATCCGGCCCCGGGCTCGCTGTACCCCTGGCACCAGAGCTCCTCCCCCCGGGCGATCCCCGGCAGGAACCGCTGCTGCTGGGCCGCGCTCCCGTAGGCCAGCAGGGTGGGAGCCAGCAGGTTCTCCCCGATGTGCCCGCACCGCCCGGGCGCCCGGGCCCGCGCGTACTCCTCGGCGAAGACGACCTGCTGGGTCAGAGACCCCACCCGGTTCCCGAACCCGCCGCGCCCCCACCCGAGCCCGATCCACCCACCCCGCCCGAGCTCCCGCTCCCACTCCCGCCGCTCGGCGACCCCGAGATGCTCCCGCCCGGGCCCGCCCATCCCGACGAGCCCCGCGTACTCCCCTCGAAGACGAGAGGAAAGCCAGCCGGCCACGTCTTCCCTGAACGCGCTGTCCCCCTCACCGAACCCGAACTCCACCCCACCCACCCCACTTTTCACTGATTGGGCCGCTCTTCGGCATGGGCAGCCCGGGCCATCTCCTCCAGAACCTCGAGCATCGGCATGGGATCACTCCCCACAGCCCCGGGCAGAACCTCGGCGATCCGCTCAGGAGTCCAGCGCTTCTCGGCATAAACGGCCCGGATCTCCCGAGGCTGAGCCCACAGCGCGATCTTCGCCCCGGCAACGGTATAAACCTGCCCGGTGATCCCGGCAGCCCGAGCAGACTCGCTCAACAGATAAACGACGAACGCGGCAACATCCTCAGGCTCCCCCATCTCTTTCAGCTCGACAGGAACATTCGCGGACATCCGAGTACGAGCAACAGGCGCAACGGCATTGGCGGTGACGCCGTACTTATGCAGCCCCAAAGCAGCACTGCGCACCAACGAGATGATCCCGCCTTTGGCGGCGCTGTAGTTGGCCTGGGAGACGGACCCTTGATGGTTCCCGCTGGTGAACCCGACCAGCACACCGCTCCCCTGCGCACGCATCACCCGAGAGGCAGCCCGAAAGACGGTGAAGGTCCCTTTCAAATGGGTGGCGACGACGGGATCCCATTCCTCCTCGGACATGTTGAAGAGCATCCGCTCACGAAGAATCCCGGCAACGCAGACAACACCGTCGATCCGCCCGAACTCCTCCACGGCGACGTCGACCACCCGCTGCCCCCCGGCCATGGTGGAAACATCGTCGGCGACAGCGACAGCGCTCCCACCCGCGGCGCGGATCTCCTCGACCACCCCCACCGCGACCTCGGAAGCGGGCTCCGCACCGTCGACACGGACCCCGTAGTCGTTGACGACGACGTGCGCCCCCTCCGCGGCACAGGCGACCGCGACGGCCCGCCCGATGCCGCGCCCGGCGCCCGTCACGGCGATGACCTTGCCGGCCAGAAAGTCCCCCACGCCCGTCCCCTTCTGCCAAATCTGACGACCCGTTAGATTTACCGTCGAGCCAGATTCTACGACCCGTCAGATACGGGAAGACAAGACCCGGGAGGCCGTCGATGCCGCTGCCCGCCGAGTTCCACGAGATCGCGAAGCGCGTGAACAACTGGGGCCGCTGGGGCCCGGAGGACGAAACCGGGACCCTGAACCTGATCACGAACGACGCGGTCCACAGGGCGGCGGCCGAGATCCGCACGGGCCGCCGCGTCCCGCTGGCCCTCCCGCTGAAGGAGGACGGCGTCCAGTCGGGCCTGATCCCGGGCCGGATCAACCCCCACCACACGATGGTCCAGATCAACCAGCGGATTTTCGGCCCCGACACGGTCGCGACCAGCGACGACTCCGTGACGATGGGGCTGCAGGCGGCCACGCACTGGGACGCGCTGACCCATGTCTCGCACTCGGGCCGGCTCTACAACGGCCGCCCGGCGGACACGATCACGGCGCACGGCGGCGCGGAGTTCAGCGGCATCGACAAGGCCCTGTACGTCGTCTCGCGCGGTGTGCTGCTGGACGTGGCGGCGGCGAAGGGCCTGGACCGGCTGCCGGGCGACCACGCGGTGACGCCCGAAGACCTGGACGAGGCGGCGGAGTTCGGCGGGGTGACGGTCCGCGCGGGCGACATCGTGCTGGTGCGCACGGGCCAGATCCAGGTGTATCTGTCCGGCGACAAGCACGGCTACGGCTACCCGTCACCGGGCCTTTCGCTGCGTACCCCGGAGTGGTTCCACGCCCGCGACGTGGCGGCGGTCGCGAACGACACCCTGACGTTCGAGATCTTCCCGCCGGAGATCGAGGACCTGTGGCTGCCGGTGCACGCGCTGCATCTGGTCGAGATGGGGATGCTGCAGGGCCAGAACTGGAATCTGGAGAGTTTGTCCACAGCCTGTGGAGAAGAGAACCGCTACACGTTCTTCCTCTCGGCGATGCCGGAGCCGTTCAAGGGGGCGACGGGCACCCCGGTGGCTCCGGTGGCGGTGCTCTGAAACCCGGCCAGAGCACCTCCACGGCAACGATCCGAACTTCGCCGAGGGCCCCCGTCACAAGGGCCCTCGACGTCCCCTCGCAGCGAATCGCTGACCATAAGCGTGATCAAACGGACACCCGGCGTCAACACCCGTCCGGGTATTTGCACTTAATGCGGCAATCCTCCGGGCGCGCACGGAAGCACTGCGCGGGGGCGAACCCGGCGCACGGCCACGGCCACGGGCACGGGCACGGGCACGCACACGCAACGCACACGCGAAGGACGATCACACGGCCTCGAAGGCCGCCCCGCCGTACGCGCCCACACCACCGACGACGGCCCCGGCGCACCGGTCGAGTTCGCACCAGATGGCTTTGCCGCCGCCCTCGTGCCGCCAGCCCCACCGGTCGGCGAGCCCCTCGACCAGTTCGAGCCCCCGCCCGTTGGTCTCCTCGCGGTCCGCGTGCCGGGGCGTGGGCGGCCGGGCACTGGCGTCGGCGACCTCGACGCGCACGGTGCCGGGACACTGCTCCTGGACGCCGGGCAGCACCATCCGCAGGACGGCGGGCCGCCCGGTGTGCACGACGGCGTTGGTGACCAGTTCGGAGACGAGCAGGATCAGCGTCTCGGCCAGCGGCTCGTCGTCCTGTATCCCGGACCCGGCGAGGCGGGACCGCACCCATTTGCGGGCCCGTCCCACTTCCGCGGGGTCCGCCCCGACATCCAACTGAACCTGAAGCACCTGCACCGCTCACACCATCCGAACCGGCGGACACGTCGCCTCGCGCCACTGACCATCCTGGACACTGCCGGGGATCACGGACCGTGATCCCCTTGCTGCACAGCATGGTTGACGTACAGTCACCCCAACAAGCGCTTCGGGCATATTCCAGCGCGAAGGAGTACGCGTGCGGCATACTGTGCGACGCGTCTCGCGGGGGGTCGAACAGGCGGGCATGCGGCTCCGTCCTGCGCTGCGAGCGGCACACATCCCTGGTCCCGGAGCCGCCTCTGAGGCGACGCCGACACCGTCGTCGGGGATCAGCACCACTCGCATCTGCCACAAGGTACCCGAGCCGACGGCCGACTCCGCGCCGTGACGAGCTTCCCGAAGGACACAACCCGGTATCGACGCACCGTCACTGTCCGTACACCCTTCCTCAAGGCGTGCCGAGTGCGGCGGCGAGCGTCTCCTCGGCGGCCCGCGCGCCGCCCGCCAACTCGGCGCGCACCCAGGCCCGCTTCAGATGCAGATGGACGTCGGCTTCCCAGGTGAAGCCCATGCCGCCGTGCACCTGGAGGCAGTCGCGGGCGCCGCGCACGGCGGCCTCGTCGGCGAGCAGCCCGGCGGCGGCGACCTCGACGGGGTCGCCGGTGACGGCGGCGGCGTAGACGGCGACGCGGGCCAGCTCGACCCGTACGAGCATGTCGGCGCACAGGTGTTTTATTGCCTGGAAGGCCCCGACGGGCCGGCCGAACTGCTCGCGCTGCCGTGCGTGTTGCACCGCCATGTCGAGCGTGCGCCCCGCGGACCCGAGCTGCTCGGCGGCGTAGAGAAGCCGCGTCTCGGGCGGGACCGGCCTCTGATCGGAGGACACGACGTGCAGCGGCGTGAGCGGATCGACCGACTCGATCAAAACCCCACCCGCACCATCCCCTCTCCCACCATCTCCGCCCGCACCATCCCCGCCCCCACCATCTCCGCCCGCACCATCCTCGCCCCCACCATCCCGGCGCCCACCACCCCTGCGCCCACCATCCCCGCCCCACCCGCGCACCACATCAGCCGCACCCATCCACGGCACGAGCCCCCCGCTCGCCTCCGTCACCACCACCTCGCCCCGGGCCGCCCCCGGCACCTTCCCGGCCGCGAGGAACGTCGGCACGACCGGACCCGGCAGCAGCGCCCGCCCGCACTCCTCGAACACCACGACGGCCTCCGGGAGCCCGAGCCCGGTGCCGCCCTCGGCCTCGGGCAGGCGGAGCGAGAACAGCCCCGCGTCGCCGAGCTCCCGCCACAGGCCGCGGTCGAGGGCGGGCCGTTCGACCGCGCTCCGCAAGGCGTCCCGCCCGAACCGCCGGGCCAGCAGCCCCCGCATCCCGTCCCGCAGGCCGACCTGCTCGGCCGACAGCCGGAAGTCCATGTCAGCCCCCTCCCCCCGCCCCGGCGCCCTTGGGCAGCCCGAGGATGCGCTCGGCGACGATGTTCCGCTGGATCTGCGAGGTACCGGCGGCGATGGTGTACGACAGCGACGACAGCCGGTCCAGCGTCCACTCCTGCCCGGTGTCCAGTGAGGCCGCGCCACCGAGCACCATGGCGGCGACGTCGTACAGCCGCTGCCGCGCGTGCGAGTACCGGAGCTTGAAGACGGACCCGCCGACGCCCGGCACACCGCCCCCGCCGGCCTGCGCCTCGCTCACGTTCCACTGGGTGAGCCGCCACAGGGCGCTGAACTCGGCGTGAAGGAGGCCGAGTTCGCGCCGCAGCACGGCGTCGTCCCACCGCCCGCTCTTTCGCGCGTGGCCGGCCAGCTCGCCGAGGACCCGTCGGCAGGCGACGACCTCCCCCACGAACGCGGTCCCGCGCTCGAACGACAGGGTCACCATCGTGACGCGCCACCCGTCGTTCTCGTCGCCGATCCGGTGGCCGACCGGCACGCGTACGTCGTCGAGGAACATCTCCGCGAACTCCGTGGACCCGGCGAGCGTGCGCAGCGGCCGGACGGTGATGCCGGGCGCGTCCATCGGCATGGCCAGCCAGGAGATGCCGCGGTGTCTGGGCGCGTCGGGGTCGGTGCGGACGAGCAGTTCGCACCAGTCGGCGACCTCGGCGTGGGAGGTCCAGATCTTGGAGCCGTTGACGACATACGTGTCGCCGTCGCGCACGGCGCGCGTCCGCAGGGCGGCGAGGTCGGACCCGGCGTCCGGTTCGCTGAACCCCTGGCACCACACCTCCTCGCCGCGCAGGATCGGGGGAAGCCAGCGCTCCCGCTGTGCCGCGCTGCCCTCGGCGGCGACGGTCGGCCCCGCGTGCAGGAGGCCGACGAAGTTCGCGCCGACGTACGGGGCGCCGGCCTTCTCGGTCTCCTCCAGGAAGATCAGCCGTGTCGTCGGCGAGGCGTCCCAGTGGACGCCGCCGTACCCGACGTCGTGGAGCCGGCGCTGCCATCCGGTGTCGTAGGCGCGCCGTCGGGGCCAGTCGCCGGGCGACGGCTTGGCGGGAAGGGCCGGCAGCTCCGCGCTCAGCCACTCCCGCAGCCGCGCCCGGAACTCCTCCTCCTCATCGGTGTACGTGAGGTCCATGGTCTGAAGCCCCTCCGCGCGCGGCACCTGGGCGGCGTATCTGATGACCCGTCAGACGCAGGCTAGCCCCGCACCCCTGGACCGACAAGGAGCGCGGTCCTACCCTCGACGCTAATTCTGACGCACCGTCAGTTGCCGGAGCCGGGATGCCGGGCACTCCTTGGGGGTCACGCCATGACGCACGCCACCGCACACGCCCTGGCCGCCTCCCGCACCCTGTGGGAGCTGGTCGAACGCCGCGCCGCGCACACCCCCGACCGCCCGGTCCTCCTCCAGGGCGACCGCACGCTGACCTTCGGCGAGCTGCGCGACCGCTCCGAGCGCGTGGCGGCGGGGCTGTACGGCCTCGGCGTGCGCCCCGGCACCGTCGTCGCATGGCAGTTGCCCACCCGCATCGAGACGGCCCTGCTCTCCTTCGCCCTCGCGCGCATCGGCGCGGTCCAGACGCCCGTCATCCCGTTCTACCGGGACCGTGAGGTCGGCTTCGCGCTGCGGGAGTCCCGGGCCGACTTCTTCGCGACCCCGGGCGTCTGGCGCGGCTTCGACCACACGGAGATGGCGCACCGGCTCGGCGCGCGCGGCGTCTTCGAGGCGTACGAGGACCTGCCCGAGGGCGACCCCGCCGTCCTCCCCGCGCCGCCCGCCTCCGGCACCACGGTCCGCTGGATCTACTGGACGTCCGGCACGACCTCCGACCCCAAGGGCGTCCTGCACACCGACCGTTCGCTCATCGCGGGCGGCTCGTGCCTCGCGCACGCGCTGCGCCTGTCCGCCTCGGACGTCGGCTCGATGGCCTTCCCGTACGCGCACATCGCGGGCCCGGACTACACGGTGATGCTGCTCCTGTACGGGTTCCCGGCCGTGCTGTTCGAGCACTTCGCACTGCCGGACGCGCTGGCGGAGTACCGGCGCCACGGCGTCACGGTCGCGGGCGGTTCGACGGCGTTCTACTCGATGTTCCTGACCGAACAGCGCAAGGCCCCCGACCGGAAGCTGATCCCGACGCTGCGTCTCCTGGCGGGCGGCGGCGCGCCCAAGCCGCCCGAGATCTACCACGCCGTGGTCCGCGAGATGGGAGTGCGGCTCACGCACGGGTACGGCATGACGGAGGTGCCGATGATCACGATGGGGGCGCCGGACGACACGGCGCACCACCTGGCGACGACGGAGGGCCGCCCGCCCGAAGGCATGGAGATCCGCGTTGTGGACGAGGCGGGCAAGGAGGTCCCCGCCGGGGTCGACGGCGCGGTCCGGCTGCGCGGGGAGGCCGTCTGCCAGGGCTATCTGGACCCGTGCCAGAACGCGGACGCCTTCGACACCGACGGCTTCCTGATCACCGGCGACCTGGGCCACGTCCTGCCCACGGGGCATCTCGTCCTCACCGGCCGGGCCAAGGACATCATCATCCGCAAGGGCGAGAACATCTCCGCCAAGGAGATCGAGGACCTGCTGCACCGGCACCCGGCGGTCCAGGACGCGGCGGTCGTCGGCCTGCCCGACGCGGAGCGCGGGGAACGGGTGTGCGCCGTCCTCGAACTCCGGCCGGGCAAGGCCCCGTTGTCCCTTGCCGACCTCACGACGTACTTGCGAGGTCAGGGCCTGTCCACATTCAAACTGCCGGAACAGCTGGAGATCCTCGACGCCCTCCCCCGCAACGAGACGCTCCGCAAGGTCCTCAAGTACAAGCTGCGGGAGCGCTACGCGCGCGAGGAGGGCCCGGACGTCACTCGGGGACGGTGAAGTACCGGGCGAAGCCCTGGACGACGTCCTCCTCGGAGATCCGCCCGTCACCGTCCGCGTCGAGCGCGGCGATGGCCGTGGAAGCGGCCTCGCCCTCGACGCCCAGCGCCGTGAGCACGCGCCGCGCGGCGTCCGCGCCGACACCCGCGCCCTCCGGGCCGGCGATCGCGATGGTGGCCCGCAGGAACGGCCGCGCGATCTCGGCGAACCGCTCCGGGCTGTCCCGCAGCCGCTTCACCGCCCCGGTCACGAACTCGCCCCGGGTCACCCGCTGGTCCCCGTCCACGTCCGCGATCCCGGCCATGCCCTGCCAGAACGCCTCCGCGCCCGCGAACAGGTCCTGGCCCTTGTCGCAGCGGGCCGTCGTGTCGAACTCGGCCAGCACCGCCTTCGCCGCGACGTAGAAGTCCTCGCGGTCGATGTAGCCGTTGCCGTCCTGGTCGAAGCCGGCGAACCGGTCCGCGATCCTCCGCTCGTCCATGCGCTTGAGCCGCCTCTCACATCGGTGGTCCTGGGTCATGGGGCCTGTCCACCAGGGAGGGTACGACGGACCGGGCGCCCCGGGGCAGAGAGGAGTGCGCGGTAGGGCCCCGGGGCCGGGGGTCAGGCCGACAGCGGCTCCGCCTCGTCGTCCACCGCCGCCGCGACGTCCGGGTAGCACTCGAAGAGACGACGGACACCGAGGGCGCCGAGGACCCGGTTCACGTGCGAGCCGTCGACCGCGCCCTGCGCCGGGAGTATCAGGCGCAGACGGCCCTGGCACGACCGCATCAGCCGCCGCGTCGCGACGAGGACACTGACCCCGCTGGAATCACAGAACAGCACGTCGGAGAGGTCGAGCACGAGGCTGTGGCGGCCGTCGGCGACCGCGTCGTGCACCCGCTGGCGCAGCGCCGGGGAGCTCACGAGATCCATCTCGCCCGACACCCGTACGACGGCCCACTCGCCCCGCCCTGTCTCGCTCACCCTGAGCGTCACGCGCCACGCCTCCTCTCGCACCACCACCGAACCGGAACTGCTCATTACGTTTGCACTGCGCGGCTGCCCGGCCCGCAGTGCGCCGAAACACCCGGCGTCCCCGGTTCCTTATCACCCACCACCGTCCCACGCCGCGCAATGCGGCAAAGGAACGTGCGTTGTCGGCACCGCGGACTACATTCGACTATGGAGGCAATCAGTTCAGAGTTGGAGTGCAAGCGTTCAGTCCAGCATTTCAGGAGTACGGGCGGTCGTGAGGGGGCCCCATGCCCAAGGACACTCCGTCCCGCTGGGACCGGAGGATGCAGCAGCGCCTCGCGCACGGCGAGGCCGCCGCGCTCGGCGAGCTGTACGACCGGTTCGCGTCCCTGGTGCACGGCCTGGCCCACCGCGTCCTGGAGGACGAGGACGCCGCCGACCAGATCACCCGCGAAGTCTTCGCCCGGATCTGGGAGAACCCCGAGGCCTACGAACCCAAACAGGGCCCGCTGCGCTCCTACATCGCCACACTCGCCCACCACCAGGCCGTCCGACTGCTGCGCCAGACCGAGTCCGCCGCCCTCGTCCGCACCGGCCTCGGCACCACCGAGGACCTGGAGCGCAAGGTCCGCCACGCCTCCGCCGCCGCCCGCGCCGACTACATCGTGACATCGATGCCCGCCCCGCTGCGCGCCGCTCTCGAACTCGCCTACTTCCAGCGCCGCGATTACCGCCAGACCGCCGCCGACCTCGGCGTCACCGAGGACGAGGCGCGCCGCCGCCTCCGCCTCGGCCTCCAGCTGCTGTCCACGGCGCACGACAGCGGCACGCCGCCCGACCGGTACGGGAGGCCGGCATGAGCGGACCGCACGGACCGGGCCGCTCCGGCCCCTACGACGACGAGCCGGACCGCGGACCCTACGGCGCCACGGACGCGCCCCGCATACCGGTCCCCCGCGTCTCCGTCGAGGACGCCGGGCCGCTCCCCGACCTACCGGCGGTGGGACCCCTCGTGCTCGAGCACCGCGTCCTGAAGTCCCTGCTCGGCGCGTGGGCCCTCGCCGCCTGCTCGCCCGAGGAGGCCGCGGCCGTCGACGTCCACCTGGACGAGTGCGGCGACTGCGCCGAAGAAGCGCTGCGGCTGCGCGACGCCGTCGGGCTGCTGCACCCCGAGGAGTCCCTCGACCTCGACCCGATGCTGCGCTCCCGCGTCCTGGAGAGCTGCCTCAACCGCCGCCCCGCCCGCATCCCCGTCCCCGACTGGGCCACCTCGTACGACGCCGAGACCGCCCGCCTCGACGCGCTCCTCAAGGACATCGGCGACAGCGACTGGCACGCGCCCGTGCGGCTGCGCTGGTACGAGCACGACGAGCAGGTCAGCCGCCGCACCACGGTCGCCGGAGTGATCGCCCACCTCACCAGCGTCGACGGGCTCGTCGCCCGCGCCCTCGGCCTCGACGACCCCTGCCCGGGCACCCCGTCCGCCCTCGACGGGCTCGGGCCCACCGCGCGCACGGAGGCCCACTGGAAGGCGACGTCCACGCCGCCCACCCGGGCCGTCCGCGAGCCCTGGCGGGACCAGTCCCACGCGCTGATCCGCACCGTCTCCTTCGCCGGGTCCGACACCGGTGGCTCCGGCGGCCTCCCCGTCCCCTACGGCGACTTCGACCTCGCCCTGCGCGACGCGATGATCGACCGGGCCTTCGAGTGCTGGATCCACGCGGGTGACATCGCCGACGCCGTCGACTACCCGTACGAGCCGCCCGCCCCGCGCCACCTCAACCGCATGATCGACCTGGCGGCCCGGATGCTGCCCGGTTCGCTGGCCGCGCGGGGTGCCTCCGGCGGGGGTGGGCGCAATGTCCGCCTGGAGATCGAAGGCGCGGGCGGCGGTGAATGGCTCATCGCCCTCGACGGGGAGGCGCCGGGGCGCGAAGTGGCCCACGTCGCCCTGGACGGCGTCGAGTTCTGCCGGCTGGCGGCGGGACACGTGTCTCCCGACGAGGCGGCAGCGGGCCAGGTGGGCGACCGCCAGGCCATCCGAGACGTCCTCTCAGCGACAGCGTCCCTGAGCCGCCTGTAGCGGTTTTCCGAGTGCGGGTCTCGTCGTGGCTGGTCGCGCAGTTCCCCGCGCCCCTGAGATGCGCACTTCGTGCGCCATCTCAGGCGTGGGCGGGGGGGAAGGCGCGGCGAAGCCGCAGGCCTTCAGGGGCGCGGGGAACTGCGCGAGCGACCACGACGGCGGCGCACCCGAAAACCGATGGGGTCGCCGCACGAAGTGCGCACCCTAGGGGCGCGGGGAACTGCGCGACCAGCCACGACGGCGGCGCGGACGCGCGGACGCGGCTAGGCGAAGACGACCGTGCGGCGCCCGTTCAGGAGAATGCGCCGCTCCGCATGCCACTTGACGGCCCGCGCCAGCGCCTGGCACTCGACGTCCCGCCCGATCGCCACCAGCTGATCCGGCGTGACGTCATGCCCGACCCGCTCGACCTCCTGCTCGATGATCGGCCCCTCATCAAGATCCGCGGTGACATAGTGCGCCGTCGCCCCGATGAGCTTCACGCCCCGCGCATGCGCCTGGTGATACGGCTTCGCCCCCTTGAAGCTCGGCAGGAACGAGTGGTGGATGTTGATGATCCGCCCGCTGAGCTGCTTGCAGAGGTCGTCCGACAGCACCTGCATGTACCGCGCGAGGACGACGAGCTCGACCCCTTGCTCCCGCACCAGGTCGAGAACCTGCTGCTCGGCTTCCGGCTTGGTGTCCTTGGTGACCGGGATGTGGTGGAAGGGGATGTCGTAGGAGGCGACGAGCTCGCGGAACTCGGTGTGGTTGGAGACGACCGCGGCGATGTCGACGGGCAGCGCGCCGATCCGGGCCCGGAAGAGGAGGTCGTTCAGGCAGTGCCCGAACTTGCTGACCATGAGGACGACCTTCATCCGGTCGGAGGCCCGGTGGATCTGCCAGTCCATCCGGAAGGAGTCCCCGATGGCGGCGAAGCTGGCCCGCAGCTTGTCGACGGTGACGGGGGCGTCCGCGCTGAAGTGGACGCGCATGAAGAACAGTCCGGTGTCGTGGTCACCGAACTGCTGGCTGTCCTCGATGTTGCAGCCGGTCATGAAGAGGTAGCTCGACACGGCGTGCACGATGCCCTGCTTGTCGGGGCAGGAGAGGGTGAGGACGTACTGCTCGGGGCCGGTGGCGACAGGCGCGGACGAGTTCATGCGAAAAGGTTCGCACATCACTCTCCGCTCGCTCCATTCAAGCGATGTTCTACGCGGCCCGCGTCATGATGTGCAGCACTTCGAGGGTGTGCGGCGCCGTGTCGGGGTCCTCCCCGTCGCTCGTGGCGAGGCGAACGTGCGCGTCGCGGGCGGAGCGGACGGCGTCCGGCCAGCCGGGGTCGTCGAGGTAGGCGGAGACGGGCGCGTCGGGCCCGACCTGGTGCATGATCCGCAGGACCCGGAGCACGGCCGTGTCGACGAGGGCCGCTTCCTGCGAGTCCCGGAAGATCGTGCCGACGTATTTCTCGGCGGACCAGTTGTCGAGCCAGGTGTCCTCGACGAGGCGGTACACGGCGTCGGTCACGTCCCCGTACCCGTCCACACCCGCCAGCCAGACGTCCCGCTGGAACGAGGGGTCGGAGAGCATGTGCAGCGCGGAGCGCACATTGCTGCGCCAGCGCCACCACGGCATGTCGTTGAGTGGCATGCCGTCCATTTTCGACGAGCGACGGCCACGACGGGAAGACTTCTCCGAGCTTTGCACGGTCATCGATCGTACGTCCCGTGCCCGCGGGCCCCGATTCGCCCCCGTAATTCACCCTCGCGTCACCATGTGTTGCCCGTGGGTCACTCGGTGGTTAGAGACGTGACGGAATCGTGCGGGTCCATGACCGGTCGGCGCCACACCACGCTCAAGAACCTCTCCCGTCTCGCCGCCCTCGCCACGGGCGCGGCCCTGGTCGCCGGCTGCGGCCTTGTCCCCGGGACCACCGCGTCCGCCGGGGACGACACGGTCACCGTGATGACCTGGGCCCCGGAGCGGACCGCCGCCACCAACATGCCGGGGATGCCCGCCATGGCGCAGGCGTACGCGCGCTGGGTCAACGCCCACGGCGGCATCGGCGGCCGCAAGCTGAAGGTCCTCACCTGCAACGACCAGAACGACAGCGTGGCCGCCGCCAGGTGCGCGCGCTCCGCCGTCGACCAGGACGTCGTCGCCGTCGTCGGCTCCTACAGCCAGCACGGCCGCGCGTTCCTCTCCCCGCTGGAGTCCGCGGGCATCCCGTACATCGGCGGCTACGGGGTGAGCGAGACGGAGTTCACCAGCCCGCTGTCCTACCCGGTCAACGGCGGCCAGGCGGCCCTGCTCGCGGGCACCGGCGAACAACTCGCCGCCGACTGCGACCGCACCGTCCTGATCCGCCCGGACACCATCACCGGCGACGGGCTCGCCGCCGTGCTCAGCACCGGCCTCGCCCTGCGCGACCGGCCCGGCGCGCGGGACCTGCGCGCCGCGGAGGACGCCACCGGCTACGGCGACGAGGCCCGCGAGGCGCTGTCCACCGCGAGCGGCGACCCGACCGGTGACGGCTGCGTGGCCGCGGTGCTCGGCGACCGTACGGACACGTTCTTCGACTCGTTCCGGCGGCTGCGCGCGGACTATCCGGCGGTGCGCACGGCGACGGTCCTCGGCAGCGTCGACCAGTCCGTCATCAACCGCACGGGCGGCGCGCGAAGCCCGTACGAGGGCGCGTACGTGACCGGCTGGTACCCGGCGGCCGACGACGCGCGCTGGAACCCGATGCGCGAGGCGATCAACGAGCAGGCGTTCGGCGACAACCGGATCGACCCGGCGGACACGGGCGTGCAGACGACCTGGATCGCCTACACCGTCCTCAAGCGGGTCATCGAGGGGCTCGGCGACGGCGAGGTGTCCGCGCGGAGCGTCCGGATCGCTCTCGACAAGGGGCAACGGATCACGACGGGCGGGCTCACCCCGCCGCTGCGCTGGAACTACGCCCACCTGTCGGCCGCGGCCGGGTTCCCGCGCCTGGTCAACGCGCGGGTCACCTTCCAGCAGGTCCGCCAGGGCCGGCTCGTCGCGACCCGCAAGGGCCTGGTGGACGTGACGGACATCCTGGCGAAGGCGCCCTGAGCGGGCGCCCGGCCTTCTACAGCTGCACGGCGGTCCGCTGGGTGAGGCCGTACTTCGCGGCGATCTCGTTCCACAGCTTGGCGGCCTTCGCCTTCTGCGTGGACGCCGTCGAGCTGGCGGAGTCGCCCGCGTGGCGCTCCCCGGTCACCTTGGCGTGCCCCTTGTGGCAGCCCTTCTTCCCGGCCGCCTGGTCGCCCCACGCCGCGTAGTGGGTGTCCGCGGAGGCGGACGCCTTCCACGCCTCGGTGAGCGCCGTCTTCAGCTCGGCGTTGGCCGGGAGCTTGTCGACCGCGAGGCCGTTGAGCCGCGTCACCAGGTTGTTGCGCTGGGTCGCGGCGTCCCGCAGGGCCTGCGAGGCGGGGCCGAGTTTCTTGCAGGCGCCGATGTTCCCGACGGCCCCGACGACGGCCTCGCGGCTGTTGCCCGAGTCGGCGAGCAGCTTGTCCAGGGCGACGGCCTGCTCCTTGGCCGGGTCGGCGGCCGGCGCCGAGGACTCGGCGGAGGCGGCGGGCGAGGAGTTCGACACGGTCTCGGTCGAGTCCGTCTTCTTGTCGTCGTCACCGCCGCCGCTGAGCATGGCGCCCGCACCGATCCCGACGACGAGGAGTCCGACACCGACGGCCGCGATCATCGGCAGCTTCGATCCGGTACGGCTCTTGCGGCGCGGCGGCTCGGGCTCGTACGCCTGCTGCTGCCCGTACTGCTGGTGCTGCGGGGGCTGCTGGTGCTGCGGGTGGGGCTGGTTCGGGCGGCCGTACTGGGGCGGCGGCGTCTGCTGGGCCTGCGGGTCGAACCGCGGCATCTGCTGCGTCGCCCCGGCGGCGCTCTCCGGCTCCGTGCGGAACAGGGCGTCGAACTCGGCCGGCGGCTGCCGCTCACCCGGCTCACCCGGCCGGACGTCGTAGGCACCGCCCTGCGGCTGCTGAGCCTGGTGCGCCTGCGGCGCCTGCGGCGACGGCTGCGCGGGCACCGGCGGAATGTACTGCGTCGCCTCGCTGTCCGGGCCGCCCGGCACCGCGTCGGGCAGCGCTCCGGGCATCGGCTGCCGGACGGCGCGGCCGAGGAACTGGGTGGCGTCGGGCGCGGGGGCCTCGGGCGGCAGCGGCGCGGCCCCGGTCTGCGGCGCCTGATGCGGCTGATGCTGCTGACCCTGGTGCGGCTGGTGCTGCTGCGCCGGATACGGCTGATGCTGCTGGTACTGCTGGTGTTGCTGGTGCGGCTGATCATGCGCCTGGGGCTGCTGGGGTATGGACTGCATCGGCGGTACCGGCGCTATGTACTGCGTGGCATCGCTGTCCGAGCCGCCACCGGGAACACCGGGAACACCGGGGGCACCGGCGTACGGGGCGCCGTAGGCCCCGCCCTGCGACGCGTCGTACCCACCGGGCACGGCCGGCGGCAACGGCTGCGCCTGGTGCTGCGGCAGAGGCTGCTGCGCGGCCGGCTGACCCCACTCGTACGTCGGCATCGGCCCGGCCGCCTGAGCCTGCTGCGACTCGGGCCCCCACGGCTGGCCCCACGGGGACGCGCCCGCGGGCCCCGCCTGGTCGCCGAACGTGCCGGGCAACAGGGGAGCACCGCCGTCGGCGGGCAGCACGACGCCTTCATGCGCCTGCCGTGCCGCGGGAAGATGCGGGTCTTCACCCTGTCCGCGCTGCTGCGTCACCGGGACTCCTACGTAGGGGGGTCGGAATCGTCGGCTCACGCTACCGGGTCCCCGCACGCCCTTGCTACGCACCTCAAATCCGGGGAGCCTCCCCCGCGACAGGAGTAACAAAACAGGCCTGGTGGGCGCTGTTTACCCCGGCGCCCCGAGATCCTCGCCACGTCACGGGGAATCAGGCGGCCTGGAGCTCCATCCGCGCCCCGAACTCCCGTACGACGGCCTCCTCGGCGAACGGTTCGAGCCGTTCCTTGAAGTCCTCCAGGTACTCGGCGCCCCGGTTGGAGCGCAGCGTGCCGAGCAGCTCCACGGCCCGCACGCCCGTGGCACAGCCCTGTTCCACCTCGCGCTGCTGCACCTGGGCCGTGGCGAGCAGGATCAGGCCGATCGCGCGCCGCCTGGCCCGCGACTCCGGATGCCCGTCGAGGGACTCCTGCGCACATCGCGCCGCGTCCGCGGCCTGCCCCAAGTCACGGTGGCAGTGCGCGAGTTCGTCGGCCAGATACGCGTGGTCGAAATGGCTGATCCACGCCGGGTCGTCCCCGGAGTCCGCCTGGCCGTCGGCCCGCTCCATCGCGGCGACCGCCGCGCCCGACGCGGACTGGGCGGACCGGGCGTCCCCGAGAAGAGCGTGCCCGCGCGCCTCGGCGGCGTGGAACATCGCCTCCGCCCGCGGTGGCACGCGCCCGCGCGCCCCCTCCTGCGCCGCGCGGGCGAGCTGTGCGATCTCGCGCGGATTGCCGAGCTGCGCCGCCAAGTGGGACATGGACGCGGCCAGTACGTATCCGCCGTAGCCCCGGTCGCCGGCGGCCTGGGCGAGGCGCAGCGCCTGGATGTAGTAGCGCTGGGCGAGGCCCGGCTGCCCGGTGTCGACCGCCATGTACCCGGCCAGCTCCGTCAGTCGCGCGACGGCAGCGAACAGTTCGCGCCCGACCGATTCCCGGTAGGCCCCGCCGAGCAGCCCGCTCACGACGCTGTTCAGGTAGTGCACGAGCACCGGGCGGACGTGCCCGCTGCCGTACTGGTGGTCGAGTTCGGTCAGCGCGCGCGTCATCGCCCGTACCGCCGCCACGTCGGAGGCGCCGACCCGTGCCCCGGCGGCCCGCGCGACCTGCGAGTCCGGCACGGAGATCAGCCAGTCGCGGCTCGGCTCCACGAGCGCGGACGACGCGACCGAGGCGCCGGACAGGAAGTCCCTGCGGCCCACGTCGCTGCGCCACAGTTCACACACCTGCTCGACGGCGCCGACGACGGTCGGCGAGAACTGCAGGCCGACCCCGGACGCGAGGTTCTTGCCGTTGGCCATGCCGATCTCGTCGATCGTCACGGTCCGGCCGAGCTTGCGGCCGAGCGCCTCGGCGATGATCCCCGGCGCCCGGCCGCGCGGCTGCTGCCCGCGCAGCCACCGGGCCACCGACGTCTTGTCGTACCGCAGATCGAGCCCGTGCTCCGCTCCGCACATGTTGACCCGGCGGGCCAGGCCCGCGTTGGAGCAACCCGCTTCCTGGATGAGTGCCTGCAGCCGTTCGTTGGGCTGTCGCGCGACGAGTGGCCGTGCGGCCATGGCGTACCCCCTGCTGTGCCCGTCTCCCGGAATCCGGCTGCTCCGGCAGCCGGTCGTTGGATCACTGCCCGGCGGAGAAACGGAAGATGCACCACAAACGGGTACCAAACCGCGCACCGGATGTGACGCCACCCGGGCCGGACCCCGCACGGTCTCCGCCGCGTTCTCCGTCTCGTTCCCCCACCGCACTACCCATCGCCCGCTGCCGCCTCGCGTGCGCGCCCCCACCCGTGCATCCATGCGCCCCACATGCGGGAACGATGCTCCCCCGCCGCCCTCGCGCACGCCCGTAACCCGGATGGGCGAGGGGAGTTGAGAACGTCGTGGAAGAGACCATCGCAGGTACATCGGACGTCACCGCTCCCGCCACCGCCGCCGGACAGATCCCGCAACAGCGCGGGGAATCCCTGCTCGACACGGCCGTGCGCTACGCGGAGGAGCGGCACTGGGACGTGTTCCCCGGCACCTGGCTGGAGTTCGACGACGGCGTGCAGCGCTGCTCGTGCGGCGACGTCCGCTGCCCCGCGCCCGGCTCCCACCCCGCGCGCCCCGACTGGGCCGCGCAGGCCACCGGCAGCGCCACGGCCGCCCGCCGCCTGTGGTCCAAGCAGCCGAGGGCGTCGATCCTGCTCCCCACCGGCCGCACGTTCGACGCGATCGACGTGCCGGAGACCGCCGGGTTCCTCGCGCTCGCCCGCATGAAGCGCATGGAGCTCACCCTCGGCCCCGTCACCTGCACCCCCGACCGCCGCATGCAGTTCTTCGTCCTGCCCGGCGCCGGTCTCAAGGTCCCCGACCTCGTCCGCAAGCTCGGCTGGCCGCCCGCCTCGCTCGACCTGACCACCCTCGGCGAGGGCGGCTACGTGGCGGCGCCGCCGACCCGCTTCGGCAGCAAGGGCGCCGCCCAGTGGGCCTGCCGCCCCACCGCCGCCAACCGCTGGCTGCCGGACGCGGAGGAGCTGATCTCCCCGCTGGCGTACGCGTGCGGGCGCGAGGGACGACGCGGCTGAAGATCGCGGGTGCGCCGGGGGCGGCCCGCGTAGGGTGCGCAGACGTACGCCGACGAAGGGAGCGCCCCCAGGTGACCTCCGCCGAGGAGACCGCAGCCGTACGCGTCCACGACCTCTGGAAGTCCTTCGGACAGCAGACCGCCGTCGCCGGGATCGAACTGACGCTCCCGGCGGGCCGGTTCATCGGGCTCGTCGGGCCGAACGGCGCGGGCAAGACCACCACGCTCTCCATGGTCACCGGGCTGCTCCGCCCCGACCGCGGCACCGTGCACGTCGCCGGGCACGACGTATGGGCCGACCCCGCCGAGGTCAAGGCCCGGATCGGGGTCCTGCCCGAAGGACTGCGCCTCTTCGAACGGCTCTCGGGGCGCGAACTCCTCGCCTACACCGGCCGCTTGCGGGGGCTGCCCGGCGCGGAGGTCGACAAGCGCGCGGCCCAGCTCCTCGACGTGCTCGACCTCGCCCAGGCCCAGCACAAACTCGTCGTCGACTACTCGACCGGCATGCGCAAGAAGATCGGGCTCGCCGCGGCCCTGCTCCACAACCCCGAAGTCCTCTTCCTGGACGAACCGTTCGAGGGCGTCGACCCCGTCTCCGCGCAGACGATCCGGGGCGTCCTGGAGCGCTTCACCCGGGGCGGCGCGACCGTCGTCTTCTCCTCCCACGTCATGGAGCTGGTCGAGTCGCTGTGCGACTGGGTCGCCGTGATGGCGGCGGGCCGCATCCGCGCGCAGGGCCCCCTGGCCGAGGTCAAGGGCGAGGCGCGCTCCCTCCAGGAGGCGTTCCTCACCCTCGTCGGCGCGAGCGGACGGGACGACGGCACCTCCCTCGACTGGCTGGGCGGCAAGCGGTGACCGGCGCCGCCCCCGTCGCGGAACCGGCTCGGCGGCCCGCACCGACCGGCGTCCTCGTCCGGCTCAAACTGGCCCTGCTCCGCAACGGCCTGCGCCAGTCCGCCGGACGCCGCGCGGCCTACATCGCCTCGGCCGTCGCCGTCCTGCTCGTCGGGGCGCTCCAGCTCCTCGGCCTGATCCTCCTCCACGGCACCGAGCACGCCGCCACCGTCGCCACCCTGCTCACGGCCGTGCTCGCGCTCGGCTGGGCGGTGTTCCCCCTCTTCTTCCCGAGCGGCGACGAGACCCTCGACCCGACCCGTCTCGCCATGCTCCCGCTCCACCCGGACCAGCTGGTACGGGGCCTGCTCGTGGCCTCCCTCGTGGGCATCGGGCCGCTCTTCACCCTCACCCTGGCGGCGGGCGCGGCGTACGCGGCGGCGGGCGACCCGGCCTCCACGGTCGTCGCGGTGCTCGCCGTCCCGCTCACGGTCCTCACCTGCGTGGCGCTCGCGCGCGCCGTCGCCGCCGCGAACATCCGGCTCCTCACCAGCCGAAGGGGCCGTGACCTCGCCGTCCTCAGCGGCCTGGTCGTGGCGATCGGCGCGCAGCTGGTGAACTTCGGGGCGCAACGGTTGAGTTCGGCGGGCGGGGTGGGCGCGCTCGACCCGGTGGCGCGGGTGCTGCACTGGATCCCGCCGGCGTCGGCGATGGGCGCGGTGGACGCGGCGGCGCACGGCGCGTACGTGACGTCGGCGGCGCGCCTGCTGCTGACGGCGGCCGGGTGCGTCGCCCTCCTCGGTGTGTGGCGCAGGGCGCTGACCCGCCTGATGACCGCGCCCGACGGCTCGACGCTCCAGGCCGCCGAACCGGCCCGGCGCGACCGCCGCACGAGCCGTCCGCGCCGCCGCCTGCTGCCCGAGGGCCGCACGGGCGCGGTCATGGAGCGCGGCCTGCGCTACGTGTGGCGCGACCCGAAGACGAAGGCCGCCTGGGTGACATCCCTGGCCATCGGCCTGATCGTCCCGGTCTTCAACGCGCTCCAGGGCACCGGATCCGTCTACTTCGCGTGCTTCGCCGCCGGGATGCTCGGCATCCAGATGTACAACCAGTTCGGGCAGGACACCTCGGCGTTCTGGACGGTGGCGATGACGATCTCCACCCCGCGCGACGCCTACGAGGAACTCCGCGCCAGGACCCTGGCCCTCCTCCTGATCACCCTGCCCTACGCGGCCCTCGTCACCGTCGTCACGACGGCGATGCTCGGCGCCTGGGCGGACCTCCCCGAGGTCCTGGGGCTCTCCTTCGCGCTGCTCGGCGCGATGCTCGCGACGGGCGCCTGGTCCTCGGCCCGCTTCCCGTACTCGATCCCGCAGGAGGGCTACAAGAACGTGGCCCCGGGGCAGGCCGGTCTCGCCTGGATAGGGATCTTCGGCGGCATGGTCGCGGCGGCGCTCCTGTGCGCCCCCGTCCTGGCCCTCACGATCACCCTGCACGCCACGGGCGCCGACGCCTGGACCTGGACGCTGCTCCCGGTCGGCGCGGCCTACGGCGCGGCGGCGACCTGCCTCGGCCTGCGCCTCGCGGCCCCGCGCACGGCGGCCCGGCTGCCGGAGATCCTGACGGCGGTGAGCAAGGGCTAGGCGAACCACGACCTGGGACCCGCCCGCTCGGGAACGCAGACGACCCGCGAGCCGTGGTTCCTCCCGTGCGAGACGGTCGGAAGCCGGCCGGACGTACCGGCGGCTCGCGGGTCGGGTGACTGCTGGGAATAGGGCCGGCTGCACGCACACCACACGTGCCGGTCCGGCGCCGAATTCGAGATGCGACGTCGGGCCGCTAGCCCGCAGTCACCTCACGCGTCCGGTATTCATACATCTGCCGAACCACCTCCCTTCTCGTGTACCACCCACCTTAAGAAGGCTCCCTCCACGCTTCAACCGGTTTTTCGAGACCTTGGAACGCGGGCTGCTAGCTTCCCCGGCCATGACAGCCATGGCAGGCATGACGAAGCAGCAGGAGCGGACCAGGGCCGGGTACGACGGGGTCGTCGAGTTGTACGCGTCGTTGTTCGGGGGGCGGCTCGAGGAGCAGCCGTTCTCGCGCGGGATGGTGTCGACCTTCGCCGAGCTGGTGCGGAAGTCCGGGAACGCTCGGGTCGCCGATGTGGGGTGCGGGCCGGGGCATGTGACGGGGCTGCTCGGTGAGATGGGTCTTGAGGCCGTCGGGTTCGATCTGTCGCCGGGGATGGTCGAGTACGCGCGGCGGGCCGAGGCCGGGCCGCGGTTCGAGGTGGCGCGGATGGAGGCCCTGCCGGTGGCGGACGGGGCGTTCGGCGGGGTGGTGGCGCACTACTCGGTGATCCACACGCCGCCCGCGGAGCTGCCGGGGCTGCTGGCCGAGCAGGTGCGGGTGCTGGCTCCAGGCGGGCTCTTCCTGGTGTCGTTCTTCGCCGTCGAGGGGGCGGGCGCCCCGGTGCCGTTCGAACACAAGGTGGCACCTGCCTACAGTTGGCCCGTGGAGCGGTTGGCGGAGATGCTGGTGGCGGCAGGGCTGGCGCCGTTCGCGCGGCTGGTGCACGATCCGGCCTCCGAACGGGGCTTTCTCGACGCCCATCTGCTGGCCCGCCGCGCTTGACTCCCGCTGGTTTTCGCGAAGTTGACCGAACTCCGTGTGGGATGCGTCACGTTCGAGTTGAATGATCTGGAGCAGTACACACAGCCTGCAGGGGGTGCCAGGTGAGTGCTTCCCGGCGTAGTGGGACCGCCGACGCGCTCGGGCCCGACGAGCCCGAGCGGGACGGGGCCGATCTGCTGGCCGCGTTGCTGGACGGGATGGACGCCGCGCTGTGCGCGTTCGACGCCGATGGGGTCGTGACCCATTGGAACCGGGAGGCCGAGCGGATCCTCGGCTGGTCGGCGGCGGAGGCCGTGGGGCGCACCGGATTCGCGGGGTGGGCCGTGCGGCCCGCCGACGCCGACGAGGTGCAGGAGCGGCTGCTGGCCGCGATGCACGCGCCGGGGCGGCAGGTGAACGAGTTCGCGCTCGTCACCAAGGACGGGGGGCGCGTTCTCGTCCGTACGCAGTCCGCCGTCGTGCGGGGCTCCGACGGGAAGCCCGCCGGGGTGTACTGCGCGTTCAGCGAGGTCCACGCGCAGATCGATCTGGAGCGGTCCATCGCGCTCAGCGAGGCGCTGTTCGAGGACGCGGTGTGGGGCGTGGTCCTGGTCGACGCGGACCTGCGGCCCGCCGTGGTGAACGCGCACGCCGCGAAGGCGCTCGGCTCCGGGCGTACGGCGCTGCTGGGGCGGCCGCTGGGTGATCTGATCGGGCAGGGCGTGGAGGAGCTGGAGAGCGCGCTCACGCACGTCCTGTCGGAGGGGGTGCCGCCGCCGCCCATGGAGGTGTGGGTGACGTTGCGGCTGCCCGGTGAGGACGGGGCGCGGCAGGAGCGCAGGTGCTGGCGGAGCGGGTTCGTGCGGCTCGCGTCGCCGCTGACCGAGGAGCCGGTGCCGCTCGGGGTCGGCTGGCTGTTCCAGGACGTCACCGAGGCGAAGGTCATCGAGCAGGAGGCCGCTCAGCTCCGCTTCCGGGCGCATCAGCTGCACCGGGCCGCTCGCGCCGCCGCGGAGTGCGAGGATCCGGGCGAGGCCGCCACCGTGCAGCTGGACTTCGCGCTGGCCGGGTTCGCGGACCACGCGGTGATAGATCTGGTGGTGGGCGAGGATCCGTTGCGGCTGGTGCGGGCGGCGGTGACGCCGTCGGGCGCGCCCGGGGCGACGCTCCTGGCGACACGGAGCACGGTCCCGGTGCGGTACGGGGAGGGGCATCCGGCGTTGCAGTGCGTGGACCGGGCCGGTTCGGTGCGGGCGGCGGCGCCCGACGCCGACGGGGCGGGCGCGGCGCGGTGGGCGGCGGCGCGGCAGTGGCCGGAGGGGTCGGTGTACGCGCTCTGCTCGGCGCTGCGCAGCAGGGGCCGGACGCTGGGCGTGGTGACGTTCCTGCGGGGTGTGAGCCGGGCCGGGTTCGAGCGCGGGGACGCGATGTACGCGGAGAGTGTCGCGGTGCGGATCGCGGGGGCGGTGGATCTGGCGCTGCTCGCGGCGGAGGGCCCGGGATCTCCCTGAGCGCCTCCGCGGCCGGCGCATCTCAGTGCTGGTAGAAGATCCGGTCCCGGTACTCGGCGAAGACCTTGGCGTTCCAGGCGTGGCCGCCGTCCACGTTGCCCGAGCGGAGCAGGGGCGGCTGGATGCCGCGGTCGGCGAGGGTCGTGGCGCAGGTGGCGAGGGTGGCCTGCATGAGGGCGCTGGTGGTGACGGTGGAGGCGGAGGCGAAGGGGGCGTCGACGCCTTCGTGGCCGAGTTCCGCGTCACCGACGTCGATCTTCGAGTCCAGGACGATGTCGCAGTGGTCGCGCAGGTACGTGCCGGAGGCGTGGCGCGACGTGGGGGCGTCGGGTCCGCTCGCGTAGGCGAGGGAGGTGACGCCGATGACCTTGAGGCCGATGGCGCGGGCGTTCATGGCCATCTCGACGGGGAGGGCGTTGCGCCCGGACAGGGAGATGATGACGAGCGCGTCGCCCGCGGTGGCGGGGCTGGAGTCGAGGACGGCGGCGGCGAGGCCGTCGACCCGCTCCAGGGCCGAGCCGAGGGTGGCGGGCATGACGTCGACGCCGACGGCGCCGGGGACGGCGAGCAGGTTCATCAGGGCGAGGCTGCCCGCGCGGTAGACGACGTCCTGCGCGGCGAGCGAGGAGTGTCCGGCGCCGAAGGCGAAGAGGCGGCCCCCGGCGACGACGGTGTCGGCGAGCAGGGTGCCGGCGGCGGCGATGTTCTCCGTCTCCTCGTCGCGGACCCGCTGGAGCAGGCCGATCGCGGCGTCGAGGTACTGCGTGGCCGGCTTGCTCTCGCGCATCGGCGTAGCCCCCTGGGTTCGTGGTGTCGCGGATCACGGTGCGGTCTGGACCAGCGCCGTGTCAATACGCCCCGGGGCCTGCCGGGCCGCCGTTCCCCTGGTGCGGGACGGTTGTCAGCGGTATGCGTCAGAATTGGGGGCAGGGCCAGCGCATCGAGCGACGCGGCGAGCCAGCGGGGCCGCACGCGGAGCAGGAAGCTACACGAGGGGCACGTATGTCCGGACTGATCGACACCACGGAGATGTACCTCCGCACCATCCTCGAGCTCGAAGAGGAAGGTGTGGTCCCCATGCGCGCCCGGATCGCCGAGCGGCTCGACCAGAGCGGCCCGACGGTGAGCCAGACCGTGGCCCGTATGGAGCGGGACGGCCTGGTGGCCGTCGCCGCCGACCGGCACCTGGAGCTGACCGACGAGGGGCGCCGGCTCGCCACGCGCGTGATGCGCAAGCACCGGCTCGCCGAGTGCCTCCTCGTCGATGTGATCGGCCTGGAGTGGGAGCAGGTGCACGCGGAGGCCTGCCGGTGGGAGCACGTGATGAGCGAGGCCGTGGAGCGCCGCGTCCTCGAACTGCTGCGGCATCCGACGGAGTCGCCGTACGGGAACCCGATCCCGGGCCTGGAGGAGCTGGGCGAGAAGGACGGGGCGGACCCGTTCCTGGACGAGGGCATGGTCTCGCTCGCGGACCTGGACGCGGGAGGGGACGGCAAGACGGTCGTCGTGCGGCGCATCGGCGAGCCGATCCAGACGGACGCGCAGCTGATGTACACGCTGCGGCGGGCGGGTGTGCAGCCCGGTTCGGTGGTCAGCGTGACGCAGTCGCCGGGCGGGGTCCTGGTGGGCAGCAGTGGTGAGGCGGCGGAGCTGGCCTCGGACGTCGCCTCGCACGTCTTCGTCGCCAAGCGCTGAGCTCGGCCACCGGTAGGTCAACGGGGGTGGGGCGAGCGGCAGTTGTCCGTCGCGCCGCCCGCGCCGCGCCCGCACGCAGAAAGCAAGATTCACTGTGCGGAATCGCAGCGGCGGGACGGCGGGCGTGCAAGGCTGTCGCGTGAGGCATATGACCGTAGGGGGCCTGGTATGGACCTGCCGTTCGGCGTGCGACGGGCTCGGGCTTGGCGGGGTGTACGAGAAGGCGAGGGCCCCGGCGCCTTGCGGCGCCGGGGCCTGTCCTCCCCTGTGCTGACCCGGAGCCCCGAGCTCCCAGGGTCATCCCCTTCGGACCCTCATCCCCGAGCGGTCCGCCTCCCGAGGGAAAGATCCCCTCGGCGACGCAGGTCATTCCTTGAGCGACGTCACTCAAACGAGGGGTGTTGCCCCGCCGCTTCATGGACAGCACCACGCTCTCGAAAGATTGTTCGATAGCGTGCACGGGTACGCGACCACAGGCGCGACCACAAGGGGGTGCCAGGGCCTATGGCACAGCGCATCGACGTGACCGGGGCGGGCGGGGCCCGTCTGGCCGCTTGGGAATACGCCGACCCGCCCAAGTCGGGCAACGGCGTGCGCACCCCGGGGGTTCTGCTGCTGCACGGCTTAATGGGGCGGGCGTCCCACTGGACCGGCACCGCGCGCTGGCTCGCCGAGCGCCACCGGGCGGTCGCCCTGGACCAGCGCGGCCACGGGCAGAGCGACAAGCCGCCGCAGGGCCCGTACGACCGGGAGGCGTACGTCCTCGACGCGGAGGCGGCCCTCGTCCAGCTCGGTCTGGAACCCGCCGTGCTGATCGGGCACTCGATGGGCGCCCTGACGGCCTGGCAGCTCGCCGCCCGCCGCCCCGACCTCGTCCGGGGCCTCGTCATCTGCGACATGCGGGCCTCCGCGCTCGGCGCCGCCTCGCAGCGCGAGTGGGAGAACTGGTTCAGGGCGTGGCCGGTGCCGTTCTCGACGCTCGCCGACGTACGGAAGTGGTTCGGCGAGGACGATCCCTGGGTGGAGCGGCCGAACCCGGCGCGCGGGGAGTTCTACGCCGAGGTGATGGCCGAGTCCCCCGACGGCTGGCGGCCGGTGTTCTCCCGCCGTCAGATGCTGGAGGCACGCTCCACCTGGGTGTACGACGCGCACTGGGAGGAACTGGCCGCCGTGCAGTGCCCCACGCTCGTCGTGCGCGGGCTCGACGGGGAGCTGGGCCGGGCCGAGGCGCAGGAGATGGTCCGGGTGCTGCCGCGCGGACAGTACGCGGAGGTGGCCGACGCGGGCCATCTCGTCCACTACGACCAGCCCGAGGCGTGGCGCATGGCGATCGAGCCGTTCCTGGACGGGGTCCTGGCGGAGTTGTGAGCCGGGCCCCTTTACGGGCTCAGGCGTTCGACGCGCCAGGCGCCGTCCCCGGTGGCGACGTACCGCAGGCGGTCGTGGAGCCGGTTCTCGCGGCCCTGCCAGAACTCGACCTCCGTCGGCGTGACGCGGAAGCCGCCCCAGTGCGGCGGCACCGGGATCTCCGCGCCCGGCGGATAGCGGCGGACCAACGCGGCGTACGAGGCGTCGAGTTCGGCCCGGTCCGCGAGGACCGCCGACTGCGCGCTGGCCCAGGCGCCGAGCTGCGAGCCGTGCGGCCGCGAGTGGAAGTACGCGGCCGTCTCCTCCCGCGACGTCCGCGCGGCGGTGCCGGTGACGAGAACCTGGCGGTACATCGGATGCCAGGGGAAGACCAGCGCGACGTGCGGGTTCACGGCCAGGTCCCGGGCCTTGCGGGAGCCGTAGTTGGTGTAGAAGACGAAGCCGTCGTCGTCGAAGGACTTCAGCAGGACCGTACGGGAGCTGGGGCGGCCCCCGGCGTCGGCGGTGGAGACGACCATCGCGTTCGGCTCGGCCGGCAGGGCGCCGGGGGTCGCCGCCTGCTTGAACCAGCGCGTGAACTGTTCCATGGGGTGCGCGGCGAGATCGGACTCCAGGAGGCCACCGTCGTCGGGGCGGTACTGCCTGCGCATGGCGGCGGGGTCGGGGGCGCGGTAACCATCGGCGTCGTGGGCGTTCACAGCGTCATCCTGCCGCAGAGCGCACCCCGGGGGTGAGACATGGCACTCAGTGCCGCGGACTCTCGCCAATCGTGGCACTGAGGGTTATCGTCCAGGGGCCGAGTGACGCCGCGGTCCACGGGGCATCACGGGGTTACCGACCCGGAGCGCGAGCCGCCATGACCGCGTATCCGAGCCTCGGTGGCGCAAAGTAGCCAGCACAGTCCCGCAGGACGCACCAGACCGGCACCGTCCCGCGGGACGCACCCGCACACGCTGAAGCAGCCCACGTATGCAGAGGAGCCGCCCGATGTCCGACCCCGGCTTTGTACCTGGCCTCGAAGGAATCGTCGCGTTCGAGACGGAGATCGCCGAACCGGACAAGGAGGGCGGCGCCCTGCGGTACCGGGGCGTCGACATCGAGGATCTCGTCGGCCACGTGTCGTTCGGCAACGTCTGGGGGCTGCTCGTCGACGGCGCCTTCGACCCGGGCCTGCCGCCCGCCGAGCCCTTCCCCATCCCCGTGCACTCCGGTGACATCCGCGTCGACGTGCAGTCCGCGCTCGCCATGCTCGCGCCCGTCTGGGGCCTCAAACCGCTCCTCGACATCGACGAGGCGCAGGCCCGCGACGATCTCGCCCGCGCCGCCGTCATGGCCCTCTCCTACGTCGCCCAGTCCGCGCGCGGGCAAGGCGTCGCGATGGTGCCGCAGAGCGAGATCGACAAGGCGAAGTCCGTCGTCGAACGGTTCATGATCCGCTGGCGCGGGGAGCCCGACCCCAAGCATGTCGCCGCCGTCGACGCGTACTGGACCAGCGCCGCCGAGCACGGCATGAACGCGTCCACGTTCACCGCGCGGGTCATCGCCTCCACCGGGGCGGATGTCGCTGCCGCGCTGTCCGGGGCCGTCGGGGCGATGTCCGGGCCGCTGCACGGCGGGGCGCCGTCCCGCGTCCTCGGGATGATCGAGGAGATCGAGCGGACGGGTGACGCCGAAGGGTTCGTCCGCAAGGCGCTCGACAAGGGGGAGCGGCTCATGGGGTTCGGGCACCGGGTGTACCGGGCCGAGGACCCCCGGGCGCGGGTGCTCCGCCGGACCGCGCGCGAGCTGGGGGCGCCGCGGTTCGAAGTCGCCGAGGCGCTGGAGAAGGCGGCGCTGGCCGAGCTGCACGCCAGGCGGCCCGACCGCGTCCTCGCCACCAACGTGGAGTTCTGGGCGGCCATCGTGCTCGACTTCGCGGAGGTGCCGGCGCACATGTTCACGTCGATGTTCACGTGTGCGCGGACCGCGGGGTGGAGTGCGCACATTCTTGAGCAGAAGCGGACGGGACGGCTTGTTCGTCCCTCGGCCAGGTATGTGGGGCCGGGGTCCCGGTCGCCGCGCGACATCTCCGGGTTCGCGGGGATCGCCGAGTAGTTCGGGGGGCCCGGAGCGTTTGCCGGCCGCGGGCGCGGGGACCTGCTCACACAGTTCCCCGCGCCCCTGACGGGGCGGCCCCTGTCGCGCCGCTTTCGCGTGCCGGTCGCGGGGTGGTTGCTCGCGCAGTTCCCCGCGCCCCTGACGGGGCTGCCCCCTCGCGCCGCCTTCACGCACCCGTCGCGTCGTGGTTGCTCGCGCAGTTCCCCGCGCCCCTGACGGGGCTGCCCCCTCGCGCCGCCTTCACGCACCCGTCACGTCGTGGTTGCTCGCGCCGTTCCCCGCGCCCCTGACGGGGCTGCGGCTTCCCCCGCTCACGCCTGAGATGGCGCACGTAGTGCGCGTCTCAGGGGCGCGGGGAACTGCGCGACCAGCCACGACGGTGGCGCACCTCACCACCGGGGGAATGCCGCACGCAGTGCGCATCCCAGGGGCGCGGGGAACTACGCGACCAGCCACGACGCGGGCGGCACGACCCCACCGCTTCCGCCGCTACGGCGAAAGCGCCCGGTCCACGATCCCGGCCCACTCGGAGACGACCCGGTCGCGTCGCGCGCTGTCGTCCGTGAGGAGGTGGGCCAGGCCGAGGCCGCGGGCCATGTCCAGGAGGCCCTGGACCACCTCCCGCGCCCCGGGCACCGACTCGTCCGCCCCGAGCAGCCGCACAGCGATCCGGTGCGTCTCCCGCCCGACCCGCGCCTCCAGCTCCGCGACCCGCTCCCCGAGCGCCGGTTCGTTGGAGGCCGCCACCCACAGGTGCAGCGCCGCCCGGAACAGCGGCCCGGTGTAGAGGTCGACCAGGGCCGCGACCGCCTCCGCCCGCCCCTGCGGACGCAGCCCGCGCAGAGCGATGGACCGTTCCTCGGCGACGTACTCGACCGCCGCCGTGAACAGGTCCTCCCGGGTGGGGAAGTGGTGCTGGGCGGCGCCGCGCGAGACTCCGGCGTGTTCGGCGACGACGGAGACGGTCGAGCCGGACCAGCCGTGCGCGGCGAGGCACGCGACGGCGGACTCCAGGAGTTTTTGCCGGGTGGCGCGCGAGCGGTCCTGCTTCGGTGGGGTCACAACACCCATGCGGGGTCCCGTCGTTCGAGAAAGGCGGTCATCCCTTCGCGGGCCTGGGCCGAGCCGAACAGCCGCGCCGACAGCGCCGTGAGGGACTCGGCGTCCCGGTCGAAGGCTTCCAGGACCTTAACCGTGAGCAGGCGTTTGGTCTCGGCCAGGCCTTGCGGGGACGCCTTGCGCAGCCCGGCGAGGAGGGGGGCGAGGACCTCGTCCACGTCCGCCCCGGCCACCGCCCCGGCCGCCACCGTGGCCGTAGCCGCAGAAGTGGCCGCAGCCGTCACCAGTCCGATCCGCGCCGCCTCCGCCGCGTCGAACCTCTCCCCCGTCAGGTAGTAGCGGGCGACGGCGCGCGGGTCGAGCCGGGGCAGCAGCGGCAGGGAGATCACGGCGGGGGCGACCCCGATGCGTACTTCGGTGAACGCGAAGGTCGCCGCCTCCGACGCCACCGAGATGTCGCACGCGCCGAGCAGCCCGAGCCCGCCCGCGCGGACGTGCCCGTCGACCCGTGCCACCACCGGTTTGCGCAGGGCGACGATCTGCCGGAGGAGCCCGACGACGGCGTCCGGATCGGGCGGGTCGCGCAGGTCGGCGCCGGCGCAGAAGGTGTTGCCGGTGTGGGCGAGGAGGACGGCTCGTACGTCGCGGTCCTTCTCGGCCTCCCGCAACCGGTCCGCCACTTCGCCGACCAGCGCCGACGACAGCGCGTTGCGGTTCCCCGGTGAGTCGAGCGTGAGGGTGGTGATGCCGCGTTCGTGTGCGGCCCGGACGAGGTTCTCCGACGGCACTAGCCCTCCCTCAGTTCGCGGCGCAGGATCTTGCCGGACGCCGCGCGCGGCACGTCGTCGATGAAGGCGACGCGGCGGATCTTTTTGTACGGGGCGACGCGTCCGGCGACGTACGCCGTCACGTCCTCCGCGGTGAGCGCCTTGTCGGCGCGGACCACGAACGCCTTCGGGATCTCGTTGCCGTCCTCGTCCGTGACCCCGATGACGGCCGCGTCGGCGATGCCGTCGTGGGTGAGGAGGAGCGCCTCCAGTTCGGCGGGGGCCACCTGGAACCCCTTGTACTTGATCAGCTCCTTGACGCGGTCGACGATGAAGAGCCAGCCGTCGGCGTCCACGTGGCCGACGTCGCCGGTGTGCAGCCAGCCGTCGCCGTCGATCATGTCGGCGGTGGCCTGCGGGCGGCCGAGGTAGCCCTTCATGACCTGCGGGCCGCGGATGAGGACTTCGCCGGGTTCGCCGGGGGCGGCGTCCTTCGCCGGGTCGTCGAGGGAGATCAGCCGCATCTCGGTGGAGGCGATGAGCTTGCCGACGGTGCCGGGCGGCGCGTCTCCGGCGTTCAGCGGGACGACGTGGGTGCCGGGCGAGAGTTCTGTCATCCCGTACGCCTGGCCGACGGGCGGCAGGCCGAGCCGGCGCGAGCAGGCCCCGGCGAGTTCGGCGTCGAGGGGCGCCGCCGCGCTGATGATGTAGCGCAGGGAGGAGAGGTCGTAGCCCTCCACCGCCGGGTGTTTCGCGAGGGCCAGGACGATCGGCGGGGCCACGTACAGCGCGTTGATGCGGTGTTTCTCGATCGCCGCGAGGAACGTGTCGAGGTCGAAGCGCGGGAGGACGACCACGGTCGCGCCTTGCCGCAGCGGGGCGTTCATGAGCGCCGTCAGACCGTAGATGTGGAAGAAGGGCAGGACGGCGAGGATGCGGTCGCCGGGGCCCATGGGGATGCAGGGTTCGAGCTGGGAGAGGTTGGTGGCGATGTTGCGGTGGGTGAGCATGACGCCCTTGGGGACGCCGGTGGTGCCGGAGGAGTAGGGCAGCGCCGCCACGTCCTCGGCGGGGTGCAGGGTGACCGACGGCTCGGGGGCGTCGGTGCCGAGCATGTCGAGGAGCGAGCGGTGGCCCGAGTCCCCCGCCGGGTCGCAGACGAGGATCTCCCGGATAGAGCCCGCGAGTTCGGCGGCGGCGCGGACCGCGTGGAGGAGCGGGGTGACGGTGACGATCCAGGACGCGGCGGAGTCCCGTAGCTGCTTGGCGAACTCGTCCGGGGTGGCCAGGGGGTGCACGGTCGTCACCGAGGCGCCTGCGCGCGTGGCCGCGTAGAAGGCCACCGGGTAGGCGACCGTGTTGGGGCTGTGCAGGGCGACGACGTCCCCCTTGCGCACGCCCGCCTCCGCGAGCCCCGCGGCGATCTTGCGGTGGAACTGGTCGACCTGCGCGTACGTGAGCGTCGTCCCGGCCACCCCGTCGACGAGGGCGGGGGTGTCGCCGCGGGCGGCGGCGTTCCCGAGCACGGCGTCGTGAATGGCCTGGTCGACGACGGCGACGTCCTCGTACTCACTCCTGTGCACCATGCTGAACTCCTCGCCCTTGAGGGAGATTGAGAGAGATGGATGGCTCAGTACGACTTGGGCAGTCCCAGGCTCTGGTGGGACACGTAGTTGAGGATCATTTCCCGGCTCACGGGGGCGATCCGGGCCACGCGCGAGCCGGTGATGAGGGAGGCGAGGCCGAACTCGCGGGTCAGGCCGTTGCCGCCGAGGGTGTGCACGGCCTGGTCGACGGCGCGCACGCAGGCTTCGGCGGCGGCGTACTTGGCCATGTTGGCGGCCTCGCCCGCGCCGAGGTCGTCGCCCGCGTCGTAGAGGCGGGCCGCTTTCTGCATCATCAGGCAGGCCAGTTCCAGTTCGATGTGGACCTGGGCGAGCGGGTGGGCGATGGCCTGGTGGGAGCCGATCGGGGCCTTCCACACGGTGCGTTCGTTGGCGTACTCGACGGCGCGGCGCACGGCGTAACGGCCCATGCCGATGGCGAACGCGGCGGTCATCACGCGCTCCGGGTTGAGCCCGGCGAACAACTGGAGGAGCCCCGCGTCCTCGTCGCCGACGAGCGCCTCCGGGGGCAGCCGCACCGCGTCGAGGGTCAGCTCGAACTGCTTCTCGGGGGCTTGCAGCTCCATGTCGATCTGACGCCGCTCGAAGCCGGGGGTGTCGCGTTCGACGATGAAGAGGCAGGGCTTGAGGTTTCCCGTACGGGCGTCGGAGGTGCGGCCCACGATGAGCGTGGCGTCGGCGATGTCGACGCCCGATATGAACACCTTGCGGCCGGTGAGGACCCAGGAGCCGTCGTCGTCCTTGCGGGCGGTGGTGGTGATGCGGTGGGAGTTCGAACCGGCGTCGGGTTCGGTGATGCCGAAGGCCATGGTGCGGCTGCCGTCGGCGAGCCCCGGCAGCCAGGCGCGTTTCTGCTCCTCGGTGCCGAAGCGGGCGATCACGGTGCCGCAGATCGCGGGCGAGACGACCATCATGAGCAGCGGTGATCCGGCCGCGCCCAGCTCCTCCAGGACGATGGAGAGTTCGCTGATGCCGCCGCCTCCGCCGCCGTACTCCTCGGGCAGGTTCACGCCGAGATAGCCGAGTTTGGCGGCCTCGGCCCACAGCTCCTCGGGGTGGCCCCCGGCGGCGGTGACCCTGGTCATGTAGTCGCGGCCGAACCGCTTGCCGAGCGCGGCGACGGCGGCGCGCAGCGCCTGGTGTTCTTCGGTCTCGAGGACGGGGCTGTTCACGACGCTTCCTCCTGGACCGCGGCGACTTCCGCGGCTTCCGTGACGACGGCGAGCAGGGCGCCGACCTCGACCTGGTGGCCGACGGCGGCGTGCAGAGCGGTGAGCGTTCCGGTGGCGGGAGCGGCGATGCGGTGCTCCATCTTCATCGCCTCCAGCCAGATCAGGGGCTGCCCGGCGGTGACGGTCGCGCCCTCGGCGAGCCCGTCGGCGACGCGGACGACGGTGCCGGGCATCGGGGCGAGCAGCGAGCCGGGTGCGCGCTGGGCGCTGGGGTCGGTGAAGCGGGGCAGGGCGGTGAGGGCGGCGCCGTTGACGTACACGCGGTCGCCGTACGAGGCGATCGCGTACGGGCGCCGTACGCCGCCGGCTTCGAGGACGACGCGGTCGGGCGCGGCGTGCACGACCAGCACCCCGTCGGCTTCGAGGCGGCCGCCGCGGGTGTGGCGGTAGCGGACCTCGTGCTCGGTGCCGTCGGGTTCGCCGCGGTAGCGCTTGAGCTGCGGCTGCGAGGGCACGTTTCGGAAGCCGCCGAAGCGGTGGCGGGCGGCGCCGGCCAGGGCGGCGACGAGTGGGGCGTACGGGTCCGGGGCCGGGTCCGTCAGGTCGGCGAGGTGTCGCTCGTAGAACCCGGTGTCCATCCGGGCGCCGGTGAACTCGGGGTGGCGCAGGGACCGTACGAGCAGGTCGCGGTTGGTGACCGGGCCGTGCACCTCGGCGCGTTCCAGGGCCCCGGCGAGGGCGCGGACGGCGGCGGCGCGGGTCGGCGCGTGCGCGACGACCTTGGCGAGCATGGCGTCGTAGTGGACGCCGATGGTGTCGCCGTCGGTGTACCCGGTGTCGAGGCGTACGGGGCCGGGCACGGAGAGCCGGTGCAGGGTGCCGGTCTGCGGGGCGAAGGAGGCGGCGGGGTCCTCGGCGTAGAGGCGGGCCTCGACGGCGTGGCCGCGCGCGGCGGGCGGTCCGGGGTCGAGCGCGTCGCCCTCGGCGATCCCCAGTTGCAGGGCGACGAGGTCGAGGCCGAACACGGCTTCGGTGACGGGGTGCTCGACCTGGAGCCGGGTGTTCATCTCCAGGAAGTGCGCGGTGCCGTCGGCCGCGACGAGGAACTCGACGGTTCCGGCGCCGATGTAGCCGGTGGCCCGTACGGCGCGCTCGGACAACTCGTACAGGTGGCTGAGGAGTTCCTCCGTGATGCCCGGGGCGGGCGCCTCCTCGACGACTTTCTGGTGCCGCCGCTGGAGGGAGCAGTCGCGGGTGCCGAGCGTCCACACGGTGCCGTGCGCGTCGGCGAGGACCTGCACCTCGACGTGGCGCCCGCCCTCGACGTACGGCTCGACGAAGACCTCCCCGTCGCCGAAGGCGGAGAGCGCTTCGGCGCGGGCGGCCTCCAGCTCGGCCTTCAAGTGGCCCAGTTCGCGTACGACCCTCATGCCGCGCCCGCCGCCGCCCGCCGCGGCCTTCACGAGCACGGGCAGGTCGGCCTCGGTGACGTCGCCGAGCGGGGCGATGCCCATGAGTTCCTTGGCGCGTGTCTTGGACGCCATCGCCTCGATCGCCTCGGGCGGCGGCCCGATCCAGACGAGCCCGGCGTCGGTGACGGCGCGCGCGAACGCGGCGTTCTCGGAGAGGAAGCCGTAGCCGGGGTGGACGGCGTCCGCGCCCGCGTCGAGGGCGGCCTTCACGACGAGGTCGGCGCGCAGGTACGTGTCGGCGGGTGTGGCGCCCGGGAGGCGGACGGCGAGGTCGGCCGCGCGGACGTGCAGGGCGTCGGCGTCCGGGTCGGAGTGTACGGCGACGGTACGGATGCCCAGGTCACGGCAGGTGCGGAAGACGCGGCAGGCGATCTCGCCGCGGTTGGCGACGAGTACGGAGCTGATCACTGAGGTAGGCATGGGGCTCACATCCGGAAGACGCCGAAGCCGCCGCGGGCGCCCTCGTACGGTGCGGTGTGGATGGCGGACAGGCAGATGCCGAGGACGGTGCGGGTGTCGCGGGGGTCGATGACGCCGTCGTCGTAGAGCCGTCCGGAGAGGAACATCGGCAGCGACTCGGACTCGATCTGCTGCTCGACCATGGCGCGCAGCGCGGCGTCCGCCTCGTCGTCGTAGGGCTGTCCCTTCGCGGCGGCGGACTGCCGGGCCACGATCGAGAGGACGCCCGCGAGCTGTTGCGGCCCCATGACGGCGGCCTTGGCGCTGGGCCAGGCGAAGAGAAAGCGCGGGTCGTAGGCGCGGCCGCACATGCCGTAGTGCCCGGCGCCGTAGGAGGCGCCCATGAGGACGGAGAGGTGCGGGACGCGGCTGTTGCTGACCGCGTTGATCATCATCGAGCCGTGTTTGACGATGCCGCCCTGCTCGTACTCCTTGCCCACCATGTAGCCGGTGGTGTTGTGGAGGAAGAGGAGGGGGATGTCGCGCTGGTTGGCGAGCTGGATGAACTGGGCGGCCTTCTGCGACTCCTCGCTGAAGAGCACACCCTGGGCGTTGGCGAGGATGCCGACGGGATAGCCGTGCAGGGTGGCCCAGCCGGTGACGAGCGAGGCCCCGTAGAGCGGTTTGAACTCGTCGAAGTCGGAGGCGTCGACGATACGGGCGACGACCTCGCGCGGGTCGAACGGCACCTTCAGGTCGCCCGGCACGATGCCGAGCAGTTCCTCGGGGTCGTACTTCGGCGGCTCGGCCGCCACCGAGGGGTCGGCGTACGCCTTGCGGTGGTTGAGGCGGGCGACGACGCGGCGGGCCTGCCGGATCGCGTCCTGCTCGTCGAGCGCGAAGTAGTCGGCGAGCCCGGAGGTGCGGGCGTGCATCTCGGCGCCGCCGAGCGATTCGTCGTCGCTCTCCTCGCCGGTCGCCATCTTGACGAGGGGCGGTCCGCCGAGGAAGACCTTGGCCTTCTCCTTGACCATGATCACGTGGTCGGACATGCCGGGGATGTAGGCGCCGCCGGCGGTGGAGTTGCCGAAGACGACGGCGACGGTCGGTATCCCGGCGGCCGAGAGCCGCGTGATGTCGCGGAAGATCGCCCCGCCGGGGATGAAGATCTCCTTCTGGCTGGGCAGGTCGGCGCCGCCGGACTCGACGAGGGAGATGCAGGGCAGGCGGTTGGCGAAGGCGATCTCGTTCGCCCGCAGGGCCTTCTTCAGCGACCAGGGGTTGCTGGCGCCGCCCCGCACGGTGGGGTCGTTGGCGGTGATGAGGCACTCGACGCCCTCGACCACCCCGATGCCGGTGACGAGGGAGGCGCCCACCGTGTAGTCGCTGCCCCAGGCGGCGAGCGGCGACAGTTCGAGGAAGGGCGTGTCCGGGTCGAGGAGCAGCTCGACGCGTTCGCGGGCGAGCAGTTTGCCGCGCTTGCGGTGCCGCTGCACGTACTTCTCGCCCCCGCCCGCGAGGGCTTTCGCGTGCTCGGTGTCGAGCGCGGCGAGCTTGTCGAGGAGGGCCGCGCGATGGGCGGCGTAGTCGTCGGACCGGGTGTCCAGGGCGCTGGCCAGGACGGTCACAGGAGTGCCTCCGGTAGGTCGAGGTGGCGGGAGCGCAGCCATTCGCCGAGCCCCTTGGCCTGCGGGTCGAAACGGGCCTGCGCGGCGACGCCCTCGCCGAGGATCCCCTCGACGGTGAAGTTCAGGGCGCGGAGGTGGGGGAGGACGTGGCGGGTGACGGGCAGGTCGGCGGTCTCGGGGAGGAGTTCCCGGAGCCGCTCGACGGTGAGGGTGTGCACGAGCCAGGGCCAGGCGGCGTCCGTGGTGGCCCACACCCCGATGTTGGCGTCGCCGCCCTTGTCACCGCTGCGGGCGCCGGTGACGCGGCCGAGCGGGGCCCGGCGGGTGTTTCCCTGCGGCGGGGCCTGCGGAAGCGCGGGTTCGTCGACGGGGGCGAGGGCGCGGGTCGGCCCGGTGCACGCGCCCACGTCACGCCGCTCCCCGTCCGGAAGGACGGCGATGTGCGGCACCTCCTCCCGCTCCACGTAGGCGGCCTCGAAGACGCCGTACGGGGCGCCCTTGCCGGGCGGGGCGGTGACGTGGAACCCCGGGTAGGAGCCGAGGGCCAGCTCGACGGCGGCGCCGCTGAGGGCCCGTCCGACGGCGTCCTGGTCCTGGTCGCGGACGACGAGCCGGAGGAGGGCGCTGGCGGTCTCCTCGGTGCCGGAGTCGGGGTGGTCGGTGCGGGCGAGCTCCCAGTGGACGTGGTGGGGGCGGGCCTTGGCGGTGGTGGCGAGTGCGTGTTCCATCTGCTCGCGGACGAGTGCGGCCTTGGCCTCGATGTCGAGCCCGGTGAGCACGAAGACGACCTCGTTGCGGAAGCCGCCGAGCCGGTTCAGGCCGACCTTGAGGGTGGGCGGCGGGGCCTCGCCGCGTACGCCGTGGATCAGGACGCGGTCCGCGCCGTCCTGCCGGAGCCGGACGGTGTCGAGGCGGGCGGTGACGTCGGGCCCGGCGTACCGGGCGCCGCCCGTCTCGTAGAGGAGCTGGGCGGTGACGGTGCCGGTGTCGACGAGGCCGCCGGTGCCGGGGTGCTTGGTGATGACGGCGGACCCGTCCTCGTGGATCTCGGCGAGCGGGAAGCCGGGGTGGAGCAGGGTGCGGCGGTCGTGCCGCCCGAACTGGGAGTAGTTGCCGCCGGTGGCCTGGGTGCCGCACTCCAGGACGTGCCCGGCGACGACCGCCCCGGCGAGCCGGTCGTACGCGTCGGGGGCCCAGCCGAAGTGCCAGGCGGCTGCCCCGCTGACCAGGGCGGCGTCGGTGACGCGGCCGGTGACCACGACGTCGGCCCCGGCGTCCAGACAGGCGGTGATGCCGGCGCCGCCGAGGTAGGCGTGGGCGGTGAGGGCGCCGGGGAACCGGCCGGTGGGGAGCAGGTCGTCGCCCTCGACGTGGGCGACGCGCAGGGGCACGGAGAGGCGGTCGGCCAGGGCCCGTACGGCGTCGGCGAGTCCGGCCGGGTTGAGCCCTCCGGCGTTGGCGACGATCCGCACCCCGCGCTCGACGGCGATCCCGAGACACTCCTCCAACTGCTGCAGGAACGTACGGGCGTACCCGCGCCCGGGGTCCTTCAGCCGGTCGCGGCCGAGGATGAGCATGGTCAGCTCGGCGAGGTAGTCACCGGTGAGGACGTCGAGCGGCCCGCCGGTGAGCATCTCCTTCATGGCGTCGAAGCGGTCGCCGTAGAACCCGGAGGCGTTGCCGATGCGGAGCGGGGGCGGGGTCACCGGGCCGCTCCCTTCGGGGGCCGCCCCTGCCCCGGGGGCCCGGCGAAGGCCTGGGCGATGCCGAGCCAGCGGTCGGCGTCGGCCCCTTCGGCGCGGAGGGCGAGGTCGTCGCGGTGGGCGCGCTGGGTGACGAGGAGGCAGAAGTCGAGGGCGGACCCGGTGACGCGCTGGGCGGCGTCGTCGGGCCCGTACGCCCACATCTCCCCGCTCGGGGCCACGAGTTCGACGCGGAACTCGGCGCCGGGTGCGGGCAGCCCGTGCACGGCGTACGCGAAGTCCCGGGCACGTATGCCGATCCGGGCGACGTGCCGCAGCCGGTCGGTGGGCGTGCGTGCGACGCCGAGCGCGTCGGCCACGTCCTGGCCGTGGGCCCAGGTCTCCATGAGCCGCCCGGTCGCCATGGAGGCGGCGGACATGGGCGGCCCGTACCAGGGAAACTTGGTCCTGGTGGCGGCTGCGCCCCGCAACACCTTCTGCAACTCTTCCCGCCCGTCCCGCCATTGAGCGAGCAGGGCGGCGGGTTCCTGAGCGGCCCCGGCGTCGGCCCCGTCGTCGACGAACGAGTCCGGCGCGGCGACGGCCTTCTCCACCTCCCCCGCGAACGCGCCCGGGTCGTTCATCGCGAGCAGCGCGGCGCGGTCGGTCCAGGCGAGGTGGGCGATCTGGTGGGCGACGGTCCAGCGCGGCGCGGGTGTCCGCAGCGCCCATCGTCCGGGCTCCAAGTCCCGTACCAGCTCGTCCAGTTCCTGGCTCTCGGCCCGCAGGTCGTCGAAGACGGACAGCGGTTCGGACACGGGTCGCTCCCCTCCGGGGCGTTGCGTGGCGCGGTTGCTCCGGAGCATGGCAGCGGGCCCAGAAACAAGCAAGCGTGCTTGCATGAAAATCTCGGAGCCGATGGCGGCGACGGCGGGGGCCCGCCGCTGTCGGCGGCCGGACACCGATTACCCGCTGTGACGCGTTGATCAAGGCTGCTAATCTCACCCTGCCCGCGCGGGGACGATCGGCGCTCTCAGCAGCCTCCTCCGCAGCGGCCACCCTGGGGAGGGACTCTTTTCGTGACCGTGACTCGTCCGTTGTCGTCGCACAGACGGGCCGCGCGCCGTTCGCGCGCGTTCGGCCCCATCGCTCTCATGGTCACGCTCGCCGTGACCGGCACGACGGCCGGTGCGGTGGGCACCGCGACGCCCGCCGTCGCCGCGACCGCCTCCACCGACCCCGTCGTCGTCAGCGCCGGCGACCGCTTCGTGCCGCGCGCGACCATCGTCCTGAACGCCGGGAAGACCGGGTTCCTGACCGCGCGGGAAGGGGACGACAAGCTCCGGTGGATCGACTACGCCACCGGCGCGGCGACCGTCCTCGACCACCGGCTGCCGACGCCGCTCACGTACGACGTGGACAGCTTCCGGTTCGGCTCCTACCCGGCGGACTTCGGCCACGGGTCCGACACCGTCGCCGTCTACGCCGACTCCCCCGCGCCGCACGTGACGCTCCAGCAGGGGGCCGACGCCTCCGGGGCCGTCGTCGTGGCCGTTCCTGACGGGCAGTCGTACGTCGCCACGTACGGGGACACCGTCATCACCCGCACCGGCACCGAGAGTGAGACGACCGGCCTGCATCTGCTGCGGCGCGGCGACGACGGGCAGATTCAGGATCAGGAGCTGGCCGGTCTGCCGCAGGGCTGGAACCTCACCGTCAGCGAGGGCGACGCCCGGTCCGTGGCCGTGCGGGGCATCAAGTGGGACGACGACACGATGTCCCAGGGCTGGTGGGTCGTCGACCTCGCCACCGGGAAGCTGAAAGCCCTTGCCCCGCGGGGCGAGAGCGTCTCCTTCGACCAGGACAGCGTCTTCCACCTCGGTGCTCCCGAGAGCTACGCCGCCCAGGTGTACGACCGGAACGATCTCGACGCCGAGCCCGTCACCCTCGACCTGCGGGACGTGGCGTACGACGACATCGTCCGGCGCTTCGGCGACGACCTCGTCACCGTGACGCCGCCCAACCCGGGCGACAACGAGTACCGAGGCAACGACCTGGTGCTCCGCGACACCGAGGGCCGGTATCTGAAGTCCCTGCTGGCCGTCGCCTCCACCTCCGTCAGCCGCACGCCCGACGGTTCGCTCCTCGTGGCCGGTGCGGAGACGGATACCGCCGAGGGCGCCCTCGACTGGGGCTACTACCTCTTCACCCGCGCCGCCGACGGCACCATCACCCGCAAGCGGCTCGCGGACATCGAGAACCGTGAGGCCAGGCCCGCCGGTATCGCCCTGGGCAGCGGCATCCTCACCACCGCCGACGACTCGCAGATCTACGAGCCGAGCACGTACGTCGGCGGGTACCGCAGTACGTGGCTGAAGACCTCGGGCCGCCCGGAGGAGATCGACTCGACCGTCGACGGCTACATGGCCGGCCGGGACGACGACTGCGGCAACTCCCAGGGCGAGTACTGCGCCACCCTGTTCGCGAGCGGCGACGGCTTCCACGGCCGCAAGGCCGGGACCGAGCAGGACGTCACCATGCTCTACAAGAACGGCGCCGCCTCGTGGGGGCCGCGGTTCGACTCGGGGCTCGCCAACCCGCAGCTCGTCGACCTCTCCGGCCGGTTCGGTGTGGTGAACCAGGCCGCGGGCGGACGTCAGTCCATCCTCGAGTTCACCGGGCCCGACTCCGGGAAGGGGCTGCTGAAGCGGCAGCCCGTCGCCGCCTCGGTCTGGGGCAGCACGCTGTGGAGCGCCGCCGGGCGCTGGGACGACGTCAGCTCCGGCGTGTCGACCAAGGTGACCGCGCAGACCCTGCCGTCCGGCACCGCCGCCGAGGTCTTCGACGCCGGGTGCGTCGCCAAGGACCTCCAGGCCGTCGGGCGTTTCGTCTACTGGCGGTGCAGCGACTCCTACGACTACTACCGGGGCGCCGGTGTCTACGACCGGCAGAGCAAGGCGGTCGTGCGGCTCGGCACGGACGCCACGCTCCTCGGTGACGGTTACCTGGTGCGCCGGTCCGACGCGGCCGGCCTCACCCTCGTCGACCTGCACGGCGGCCTGACGACCGCGACCAAGGAGGCGGACCTGCCGCAGCGCGTCGCCGTCACCGCCGCCGACCTCGGTGACCGCACCGGGCGCCGCTCCGGTTGGACCGTCGACCGGTTCGGCGGGCACATCGCCTACGTGGGCGCGGACCGCCACGTGCGGATCGTCCCGTCGGGCGTTCCCGCCTCCAAGGTCGCCGTCATCGACGCGGAGACCCCGGCCGGCCTGGACCTCAAGGCCGACGCCGCTGCCTGGTCGCCGCGCTGGTGGCTGTCCAAGCCCGCCGCCTCGTGGTCCCTCGCGCTGAAGCACAAGGCGTCCGGCAAGGTCGTCCGGACGCTGACCGGCGGCGAGGTCCGGGGGCAGCTCACCACCTCCTGGGACGGCAAGGACGCGAGCGGCAGGCTCGTCGCCAACGGGGCCCACACCTGGACCCTCACCGTGCGGCCCGCCGACGGGGCGGGCGGTGACCTCACCGTCTCCGGGACCGTGGGCGTGCGCGGCGGCGCCGCCGTGTGGCGGGACATGGGCGGGGACGACGGCATCGGCGACCTGCTCACCATGGAGCCGGACGGGGCCACGTTCCTCTACAAGGGCGTGGGCGACGGCACGCTGGCCGCGCGCGTTGCCGCGGGCGGCACCACGTTCGACCCGAGCACGCTGCTCGTGCCCGTCGGCGACGTCGACGGCGACCGCTGCGACGACGTGCTGGCCCGTGTCGGCAACCAGCTGCGCGCCTACCGCCCCGGCTGCGGGAAGATCGTCTCCGCGTCGTCGCCGTACACGGTGATCGGTTCCGGCTGGGGGCAGTACGACCGTCTGACGTCGCCCGGCGACCTCAACGGTGACGGCTACGTCGACCTCATCGCCCGGCAGACCACCACCGGCGACATGTACTTCTACGCCGGTACCGCCGACCACACCCTGAAGACGAAGGTGCGGATCGGCACCAACTGGAAGCTGTACACGCGGATCGTCGGCGCGGGCGACCTCAACGGCGACGGCCGCGGCGACCTGCTCGGCGTCGACAAGTCCGGCTACCTGTGGCGCTACTACGGCACGGCGGCGGGCGGCGTCACCGCCCGGGTCAAGATCGGGCCCGGCTGGGGGGCCTACACCGCGCTCGCCGGCCCCGGCGACCTGACCGGGGACGGCCGCGCCGGTCTCCTCGCCCGCGACTCCGCGGGCAAGCTGTGGCGGTACGCGTCCAAGGGCGACGGCACGTACGCGCCGCGGGTGCTGGTCGGCACGGGCGGCTGGAACAGGTTCAAGGACCTGCACTGAGACACCCGCACGTGTCTCACCCCGACCGGCGCCGCCGCCCCACCTGCGTCCGCACCGCCCCCATGCTCGCCCCGATGACCAGGGCGATCGCCAGCGCCTGGAGCCACGTCAGGGCCTGGCTGAGGACGAGGAAACCGGCCAGCGCGGCGATCGCCGGTTCGAGGCTCATCAGCACCGCGAACGTGGACGCGGGCAGGCGGCGCAGCGCGATGAGTTCGAGGGTGTAGGGCAGGACCGAGGAGAGGACCGCGACGGCCGCGCCGAGGCCGATCGTCACCGGGTCGAGGAGCCGGCTGCCGGCCGTGACGATACCGAGCGGAAGGCTGAGCACCGCCGCCACGGCCATCGCGAGGGCGAGCCCGTCGGCCTGCGGGAACCGGCGGCCGGTGCGGGCGCTGAAGATGATGTACGCCGCCCACATGCCGCCCGCCGCGAGCGCGCAGACGACGCCGACCATGTCCAGGCCGCCGACGCTCTCCCCGGCGCCGCCGAGCAGGAAGACGCCGCACAGGGCGAGCCCCGCCCACAGGAAGTTGATCAGCCGGCGCGAGGCGAGCACGGAGAGCGTGAGCGGGCCGAGCACCTCGAAGGTGACGGCGAGGCCGAGCGGGATACGGGCCGCGGCCTGGTAGAAGATCATGTTCATCCCGCCCATGGCGATGCCGAACGCGACGACCGTCCCCCAGTCCGCGCGCGAGTGCCCGCGCAGCTTCGGCCGGCAGACCACCATCAGCACCAGCGCCGCGACGACCAGGCGCAGCGTGACGACGCCGACGGCGCCCGTGCGCGGCATGAGACTGACCGCGAGCGCCCCGCCGAACTGCACGGACACGCAGCCCGCGAGGACGAGGCCGACGGGCCCGAGGGAGGTGTGCCGGCCCCCCGCGTCGGCCCCCGCGCCGTCGGTCCCGGCGAGGACAGCGGCCTCGGGCACGGCAGGCTGCTGCTGTTCGGTGCGCGAGCCGTTCACAGGGCTTCGATCCTCCTAGAACCAGAACTGGGATCGAGTCCAATATTTTGAACTCGTACGTCTACGGTACTGCACTGAGCGTCGCCCGTGAACTCCCACGCTAGAAGCCCCGGGCGTGCCCCGTGAAATGCCTTCTGCGCTCCGGTTATGCTCCGCGGACATGAGCCGGAGCCCTCATCACGCCATCGAACTGCGCCACCTGCGCTGTTTCCTCGCGATCGCCGAGGAGGGCGCCGTCACCCGCGCCGCCGAACGGCTGCGCCTCACCCAGCCCGCCGTCTCCCGCACCCTCGCCGCACTGGAGAACGCCCTCGGCGTGCGCCTCGTCGACCGCTCCACGCACCACCTCGCCCTCACCCCGGAGGGCCACGCGTTCCGCGAGAAGGCGGCGGTCGCCGTCGCCGCGTTCGAGGACGCGCTCGCCGCCGCCCGCACGGTCCGCCGGCCGCTGCGCCTCGGCCACGCGTGGTCGGCCGCGGGTGACTTCACGACCCCGCTCCTGCGCCGCTGGCGGCAGGCGCACCCGGACGTACCGCTCGAACTGCTGCGGATCGACGACCGTACGGCCGGGCTGCTGCGCGGCGCAGTCGACGTGGCGCTGCTCCGCGGCTCCGTCGACGCGCCCGGCCTCGTCACCGAACTCCTGCACCGGGAGACGCGGGTCGCGGCGCTCCCCGCCGACAGCCCGCTCGCCCGGCGGCCCGCGCTCACCCTGGCCGACCTGTGCGCCGAGACGATCGCCCTGAACACGGTCTCCGGCACCACCACCCTCGCCCTGTGGCCGCCGACCGCCCGGCCGACCCGGACCCTGGCCGTCGCCAACACCGACGACTGGCTCGCCGCGATCGCCGCCGACCAGGCCGTCGGCATCACCTCGACCGCGACGGAGCGGATGCACCCGCACCCCGGCGTCGTCTACGTCCCCGTCACGGACGCCCCGCCCCTCCCCGTCCACCTGGCCCACCGCAAGGGCCCCGGCCACCCGTCGACCACGGCTCTGATCGCCCTGGCCCACGAGATCGCGGGGGCGGGTCAGGGCTGAGACCCGCCGGACGGGTCGGGGCGGCGACCCGCCGGGCAGATCAGGACTGGGACCCGCCGTGCGGCGTATCCGGCAGCCCGTCCGCCAGGACCTCCGCCAAGTGCCTGGCCCGTACCCCCGCCAACTGCTCCACCTGCGTCCGGCACGAGAACCCGTCGGCCAGGATCAGCGTGTCCTCGCCCGCCGCCCGGACCGCCGGGAGCAGCGACTCCTCCGCGCAGGCCACCGACACCTCGTAATGCCCGCGCTCGAAGCCGAAGTTGCCGGCGAGGCCGCAGCACCCGCCGCTCAACTCCCCCTCCAGACCGGCCTTCTCCCGTAGGTTCCGGTCCGCCGCGTCCCCGAGGACCGCGTGCTGGTGGCAGTGCGTCTGGCCGGTCACGGGCCGGTCGATCCGGGGCGGCGTCCAGTCCGGCGCGAACCGCTCCAGCGCCTCCGCGAAGGTGACGACCCGCTCCGCGAGCGCCGCCGCGCGCGGATCACCGGGCAGCAGCTCGGGCAGGTCGGAGCGGAGCGCCGCCGCGCAGGACGGCTCCAGGACGACGACGGGCGCCCCTGCCGCGAGCACCGGTTCCATCAGCTCCAGGGTGCGGAGCTGCGCGGCGCGGGCGTGGTCGAGCTGCCCGGTCGACACGTAGGTCAGGCCGCAGCACACCCGCGCCGACGGCAAGGTCACCGTCATCCCGGCCGCCTCCAGGACCCGTACGGCCGCGTCCGCGACGCCCGGCGCCAGATGGTCGGTGAACGTGTCGGGCCACAGCACGACGGTCGCCCCCGGGCCCCCGCCCGGAGCGGACGCGCGCCGCCGCCACCCCCGGCTGAAGGCCCGCGCGGCAAGACGCGGCACATCCCGCTCCGCGGCGATCCCGCCGGCCCGCTTCACCAGGGAGGCCACGCCGGGAACGGACGCCAGCCGGTTGAGCAGCCGCGCCGACCGCGTCCGCTCGACCAGGCGGAGCCACCGCGGCAGCCGGCCCATCGCGTAGTGCGCCATGGGGCGGCGCCGCCCCGCGTAGTGGTGATGGAGGAACTCCGCCTTGTACGTGGCCATGTCGACCCCGACCGGACAGTCGCTCCTGCACCCCTTGCAGGACAGGCACAGATCGAGCGCGTCCCGCACCTCCGTGGACCGCCAGCCGTCGGTGACGACCTCCCCGGCGAGCATCTCGTGCAGCAGCCGCGCCCGCCCGCGCGTGGAGTGCGCCTCGTCCTTGGTGGCCCGGAACGAGGGACACATGACCCCGCCCCCCGAACCCGCCGTCTCCGTGCGGCACTTGGCGACCCCGACGCATCGCCGCACGGCCGCCGAGAAGTCGCCGCCGTCCTGCGGATAGCCGAAGACGACGTCCACCGGTTCGCGCGGCAGCACGGCGAACCGCAGGTTCTCGTCGAGCCGGGCGGGCCGCACGAGCACGCCGGGGTTCAGCACGTCGCCCGGATCCCACACCCCCTTGACCCGCTCGAAGAGATGTACGAGCTCCTGCCCGTACATCGTCGGCAGCAACTCGGCGCGCGCCTGCCCGTCCCCGTGCTCCCCGGACAGCGACCCGCCGTGCGCGACGACGAGCGCGGCCAGCTCCTCGGAGAACCGCCGGAAGCGCGCGACCCCGCCCCCCGTCAGCAGATCGAAGTCGATCCGTACGTGAATGCACCCGTCACCGAAGTGCCCGTACGGGGTTCCGCGCAGCCCGTGCTCGCGCAGCAGCCCCCGGAACTCCCGCAGGTACCCGCCGAGCCGCGCGGGCGGCACCGCGCAGTCCTCCCAGCCGGGCCACGCCTCACTGCCGTCCGGCATCCGCGTCGCCGTACCGCTGGCGTCCTCGCGGACCCGCCACAGCGCGCGCTGCCCGGCCGGGTCGTCGACGACCAGCGCGTCATGCACGTCCGCCGCCCGGACGATCCGCTCGGCGGCGGCCCGCGCCTCCCCCGGCGTCGCCCCGCCGGTCTCCACGAACAGCCACGCGCCGCCCTTCGGCAGCCCCGCCCGGTCCCCCGGTACGAGATCGGCGGCCATCCCCTCCACGGTCAGCGGCCCGTACGGCAGCAGGCCCGCGGCGGCCTCCGCGGCGGCGCTCTCGTCGCCGTAGGCGAGCACGGCGAGAGCGGTGGCCCGCGGCGCCTCCACCAGCTTCACGGTCGCCTCCGTGACGAGGCCGAGGGTGCCTTCGCTGCCGCAGAAGAAACGGGCCAGGTCCGTGCCGTGCTCGGGCAGCAGCGCGTCCAGGGCGTAGCCGGAGATCCGGCGCGGCAGTCCGGCGTACGGGGCGAACCCGGTGCGGATGCCGGCCAGTTCCCGCGCGACGAGTTCTTCCAGCCCCCGGGGTGCGCCGCCCCACCCCTTCCCCAGCCGGTACGCGGTGCCGTCCGCGCCCGCGACGTCCAGTGCGAGGACGCTGTCCGCGGTCGTTCCCCAGGCCACGGAGTGCGCGCCGCACGAGTTGTTGCCGATCATCCCGCCGAGCGTGCAACGGCTGTGCGTGGACGGGTCCGGCCCGAACCGCAGCCCGTGCGGGGCGGCGGCCTGCTGGAGCCGGTCCAGGACGAGTCCGGGCTGTACGCGGGCGACGCGTGCGGCGGGGTCGATCTCGATCACCCGGTTCATGTACCGGGTGAAGTCGACGACCACGCCGGTGCCTGTCGCCTGGCCTGCGATGGAGGTGCCTGCGCCGCGCCCCACGACGGGCACGGCGCGCTCCGCGCAGAGGGCGAGGACCGCGCGGAGGTCGTCCGCGTCCCTGGGCGCGACGACGCCCCGCGGGACGCGGCGATAGTTGGACGCGTCCATGGTGTACAGCGCCCGCGTCCCGACCCCGAAGTCGACATCCCCACGGACACGCCCCCGCAGAACCCGCGCAATATCCTCATCCTCAGCCATACGCCCAGCATGCCCACGCTTGCACGCCGACCGCGGCCCCGGTGGGGGCTGGTCGCGCAGTTCCCCGCGCCCCTGAGATGCGCACTGCGTGCGCCATCTCAGCGCCCCTGTGGCGGCGGCGAAGCCGCGTCGCAGGGGCGCGGGGAACTGCGCGACCGGCCACGACGAGACCCGCACCCGACGACACACCCCCAAAGACCGCGGCGAAGCCGCGTCGCAGGGGCGCGGGGAACTGCGCGACCAGCCACAACGCGACCCGCTTCCGGGGACGGGACCGCCGGGGCCCTCATCTCAGACGCCGGACAGGCGAAAGCCCCGCCAAATCCACCCGCTACCCTCGCAGACGTGGCTGAGATCCAGATTCCCGCTGACATCAAGCCCGCCGACGGACGTTTCGGCGCTGGCCCCTCCAAGGTGCGGACCGAGGCGCTGGACGCCCTGGCCGCCACCGGTACCTCCCTGCTCGGCACGTCCCACCGCCAGGCCCCGGTGAAGAACCTGGTCGGCCGCGTGCGCGAGGGTGTGAAGGACCTGTTCTCCCTGCCCGAGGGCTACGAGGTGGTCCTGGGCAACGGCGGCTCCACGGCCTTCTGGGACGTGGCGACGCACGGCCTGATCGAGAACAAGTCGCAGCACCTGAACTTCGGCGAGTTCTCCTCCAAGTTCGCGAAGGCGTCGAAGCTGGCCCCGTGGCTGGCGGAGCCGACGGTGATCGCCTCGGACCCGGGCACGCACCCGGAGCCGAAGGCCGAGTCCGGCGTCGACGTGTACGGCCTGACGCACAACGAGACGTCGACGGGTGTCGCCGCCCCGATCAAGCGGGTGGCCGGTGCCGAAGAGGGCGCCCTCGTCCTGGTCGACGCGACGTCGGGCGCGGGCGGCCTGCCCGTCGACATCGCCGAGACGGACGTCTACTACTTCGCCCCGCAGAAGTCGTTCGCGTCGGACGGCGGCCTGTGGATCGGGATCTTCTCCCCGGCGGCGATCGAGCGCGCCGAGCGCGTGCACGCGTCGGGCCGCCACGTCCCGGAGTTCTTCTCGCTGCCGACGGCGATCGACAACTCCCGCAAGAACCAGACGTACAACACCCCGGCGCTCGCGACGCTGTTCCTGCTCGGCGAGCAGCTGGACTGGATCAACGGTCAGGGCGGCCTGGACTGGTCGACGTCGCGGACGAAGGACAGCTCGTCCCGCCTGTACTCGTGGGCGGAGGAGAGCAAGCACGCGACGCCGTTCGTGACGGACCCTGCGAAGCGTTCGCAGGTCATCGGCACGATCGACTTCTCGGACGACGTCGACGCGGCCGCCGTCGCGAAGGTGCTCCGCGCCAACGGCATCGTGGACACGGAGCCGTACCGCAAGCTGGGCCGCAACCAGCTGCGTGTCGCGATGTTCCCGGCGATCGACCCGGCCGACGTGCAGGCGCTGACGGCCTGCATCGACTACGTGATCGACAAGCTCTGACACCGACGTGCACCGCGCCGCTGACGGGCGGCGCGGTTCACTTCCCCTTGGGCTTGCGCACCATCCGCCCCACCCCGAGCACCAGCAGCAGCACGACGGCCGCCCCGACGGCCCCGGTCTTCCCGGTGAGCCCGCCGCCGTCGCCGTCCCCGCCGGACGAGTCGCCGCCCCCCGAGCCGGACCCCGACCCGGAGCCGGAACCGCTCGCGCCCTCGACCTCCACCGGCTCGACCGAACTGCCCTCGCCCTCGCTCCCGTAGAGCAGCGTCCTGCCGTCGAGGGTGTACGTCACCGACTCCCCCTGGCGCTGCAACGGCACCTGCAACTGCCCCTCGCGCTCGGGTTTTCCGTCGTTCCAGGCGTAGGAGACGCCGCCGAAGTAGCCGCGCAGGGCGAGCTGTTTCCCGTCGGGCGAGAAGGCGCCGTCGGTGACCCAGAGGTCCATGTCGGCGATGCGCTTGAAGACGTTCGTGCCGGACGAGTCGAGCGGGTCGGGGCCCTCGTACAGGCCGCCGCCGTCCTCGTCCTTCTCGACGATGTAGACGCGGCCGGTCTTGGGGTGGACCATCATCGCCTCGGCGTTGCGCGGCCCGTCGGCGTACTTCACGACGTACTGGGTGGCGCGCACGGTCTGGTCGCGCAGCTCCTTCGGCTCGGGCAGCTTGTAGATCCAGACGTGGTCCCACTTGCCGCCGAGGTTGTCGCCGATGTCGCCGACGTAGATGTTCCCGTCGGGGCCGACGGAGATCGCCTCGACGTCGCGCGGTTCGCCGATGCCGGTGAGGGTGAGCCGGGCGACGGTCTTCCCGGTGCGCCCGTCGACGGCGTAGATGTACGGGCCGTCGTCGCTGTCGTTGTGGGTCCAGTAGACGCCGGGGTGGGCGCGGGAGGCGGCGAGGCCGCTGGACTCGGTGATGCGCGGGTCCTGGAGGGTGAAGCCGTCGGAGCCCGCGGGCCGGTCGTCGGCGAGGGCCGGACCGGCGGCGAGACCGCCGAGCAGCACGACGGCGGCCGCGACCCCGCCCACCCGACTCCTCCGCGAGGACAGCTTGTACGAACGCATGGCCCCAGCTTGCCAGGCGTGTTCGGTCTCACACGCACGCGGTCCGGGTGATCGACGATGATGAGCGGATGCTCAGGTTCATGTGCGTCGGTGACTCGATGACGATAGGAAGCGCGGGCGAACACACCTGGCGCCACCGCATGTGGCTCCACCTGCGCGCCACCGGCACCGACTGCGCGTTCGTCGGCCCCCGCACCGCCCTGCACGGCGGCGGCCACGCCTACGCCGACCCGGACTTCCCGCAGGCGCACTTCGCGGGCTGGGGCGAGGGCTGGCAGCACATGGCCCCGGCGATCGCGGAGGCGGTCACCGACACCCGCGCCGACGTCCTCCTCATCTCCCTGGGCCTCATCGACCTGGGCTTCTACACGAACGCCGAGCAGACGGCGGCGAACGTCCGCCGCTTCGTCACCGCGGCCCGCACCGCCAACCCGGCCCTGCGCATGGTCGCCCTCCCGGTGATCCCCAACATCCGGGCGGAGTCCGACGCCCCGTTCGCCGCGCAGGTCGCCCACTTCAACACCCTGCTCGCCAAGGCGGTCGCCGACCTCGACGAGCCCCGCTCCCCGCTCCTGCTCGCCTCGGTCCCGGAGTCCTACGACATCCACACGGACACCTACGACGGCACCCACCCCAACGCCTCCGGCGAACACAAACTGGCGGCGTCCTTCGCGAACGCCCTGCACCAGGCGTGGTCCATAGGCGCCCCGTACGCGGCCCCGCTCAGCATCGCCTGATCCCGGCGTGCCCTGGTGACCGTGCGTATCGTTGTACCGCGCGGTCGCCCGCTTCCGCCGGGCGGCCGGGGAGGAGCGCCAGGATGACCGCCGAGGCAATCGACAGGATCGACATGGCGACGATGAACGAGCAGATCTTGGACGAGATGTTCGCGCAGATGACCATCCCCGAGGGCTACAAGGCCGAGATCGTCGAGGGGAACGTCTACATGTCGCCGCAGCGGGACACGCACTGGGACATCATCCTGGGCATCGTTGAGCAGCTGCGGGTCAAGTACCCGCGCAGGCGCGTCAAGTCCGATGTCCGCATCGACTACCCAGGCCACCTGAACGGCTTCGCCACGGACCTGACCCTTCTGTCGGAGACCGCGACCAAGAACGCCAAGGGCCTGTGGCTCTGGCAGGATGTCGTATTCGTCACGGAGATCATCTCCCGGGGCACCGGAGCCAACGACTACGGGCCCAAGAAGGCCGCCTACGCCGCCGCCGAGATCCCTGCTTACCTGATCGTCGACCCCTACCAGGGCAGGTGCCACCTCTACGCCCAGCCCAAGGACGGCGACTACCTCACCGAGACCACGGTCACCTTCGGCACGGATGTCGACCTGACCAACACCCCGGTCGGTCTGACGCTCGACACCACCGACTTCGACCGCGACTGACACTCCGGCACTGGCCCGATGCCCTGACCCCCTTGCCTAGAGCGCACTCCACGTCCTTGGCTGGTGAACCATGAAGTACACGCAGCTCGGACGCACGGGACTCAAGGTCAGCAGGCTCGTTCTCGGCACGATGAACTTCGGGCCCGAGACCGACGAGGCCGACAGCCACTCCATCATGGACGCGGCGCTGGCCAGTGGCATCAACTACTTCGACACCGCGAACGTGTACGGCCGCAGCGAGAAGGGCCGTACCGAGGAGATCATCGGCAACTGGTTCGCCCAGGGCGGCGACCGGCGCGACAAGACCGTCCTCGCCACCAAGGTCTACGGCAACATGACGGGCGCCGACCCCGTCTGGCCCAACCACGACCGGCTCAGCGCGGTGAACATCCGCCGCGCCGTCGACGCCAGCCTGAAGCGGCTCCGGACGGACTACATCGACATCTACCAGTTCCACCACATCGACCGGGCCACCCCGTTCGAGGAGATCTGGCAGGCGGTCGACGTCCTCGTCCAGCAGGGCAAGATCCTCTACGCGGGCTCCTCCAACTTCCCCGGCTACAAGATCGCCCAGGCCAACGAGGTCGCGGCCCGCCACGGCCGGCTCGGCCTCGTCAGCGAGCAGTGCCTCTACAACCTGGCCGAGCGCCGCGCCGAGATGGAGGTCATCCCGGCCGCGCGGGACTACGGCGTGGGCATCATCCCGTGGTCGCCGCTGGGCGGCGGCCTCCTCGGCGGCGTCCTCAAGAAGGAGGGCGAGGGCAAGCGCCGCAAGGACGGCCGCAGCGCGGGCGCCCTGAAGAACAGCAAGGTGCGCGAGCAGGTCCAGGCGTACGAGGACCTGCTCGACAAGCACGGCATCGAGCCCGGCGAGGCGGCCCTGGCGTGGCTGCTCACCCGGCCCGGTGTCACGGGACCGATCGTCGGCCCGCGCACCCAGGAGCAGCTCGACTCGGCGCTGCGCGCGGTCGAGCTCGAACTGGGCGAGGAGGTCCTGACGGGCCTCGACGAGATCTTCCCGGGGACGGGCCCGTCCCCGGAGGCGTTCGCCTGGTAGAGGCCGCCCGGTGACAGGTACGGGGCGGCGGGCCGTCGGTGTGTCTACGCGCCGACGGCCGCCGCCACGGCCACCACGACGAACATCAGCACAAGCACCCCGGCCATGATCCGGTTACGCGTCTTCGGGTCCACCCCCCGAGCCTAACGCGCGCCGTGCAGCGCCCAGGCGTCGACCTTCTCGTAGCGCGGCCGCTCCCCCGGCACCCCGGACACCGGCAGATCGCTCCGTACGAGGGCAAGCTCGGCCACGGTCCACGGCGTGCCCGCGAACGTGTCGAGCGCCGCCACGTACGGCGTGAGGTCCGTGGCCGTGCGGGCGCGGGCCAGCGTCAGGTGCGGCCGGTAGCGGCGGTGCTCGCCCGGGAGGCCGCTCTTGCGGCCCGCCGCCTCGGCCCGGTCCGCGAGCAGCTTCAAGGTGGCCGTGCCACCGTGCACCCCGGCCCACAGCGCCCGCCCGCCGAATTGTCCGCCGCCGCGCAGGGCGAGGTCGAAGGCCTCCGTGCGGGCGGCGGCCCGCGCGAGCCGCTCGCCCAGCTCGGGCACGGTCTCCTCCGGTACGTCGCCGTAGAAGGCGAGGGTGAGGTGCCAGCCGGGCCGCCCGGTCCAGCGCAGCCCCTCACCGGGCGGCAACCGGTCCACGCGGACCCCGAGTTCGTCAACGGCCTCAGCGGGCGGCAGCACGGCGGCGAAAAGTCTCATGGAGGCAGTCTCGCTCGCACGTGCGGGCGGGTGGGGGCTGGTCGCGCAGTTCCCCGCGCCCCTGGGGAAGCTGCGCGCAGCGCACGCTTCAGGGCCGGTGGGAACTGCGCGAGAAGCCCCCACCGGCCGGCGGACCGCGGACAACCCGCACCCGCACCCGCACCCGCACCCGCACCCGCACCCGCGACGGCGCTAGGCCACCGCGGCCAGCTCCCGCGCGTCCCGGGGCACGAACTGCACATGGCGCTCACCGCGCCGCAGGTCGACCTTGAGCCGCAGGTTCGCGGCGCGGGCCAGCATGAGCCCGACACCGACCGCCGCGGCACCGCAGATCACGCCGCCCAGCATGAAGCTGACGCGAACCCCGTACTGGTCGGCGAGCCAGCCGAAGAGCGGGCCGCCCAGCGGGGTGCCGCCGGTGAAGACCATCATGAACAGGGACATGACGCGGCCGCGCATCTCCGGGTCCGTGCCCATCTGGACCGTGGAGTTGGCCGTCACGTTGACCGTGAGGCCGAGGATGCCGAGCAGGACGATCAGCGGGGCGAACGCCCAGACGCCGGGCGCCCACGCGGCCAGGACCTCCAGGGCGCCGAAGCCGATCGCGGCGCCGACCAGGACCCGCAGGCGGGTCGAGCGGCGGCGGGCCGCGAGCAGGGCGCCGGCGAGGGAGCCGATCGCCATGAGCGTGTTGAACATGCCGTACTGGCCGACGCCGCCGTGGTAGACGTCGTCCGCGTAGGCGCTCAGCCAGATCGGGAAGTTGAAGCCGAAGGTGCCGACGAACCCGACGAGCACGATCGGCCAGATCAGCTCGGGGTGCGCGGACACGTACCGCAGGCCCTCGCGCAGCTGTCCCTTGCCGCGCGGGGAGCGCTTGATCTCGTGCAGCTCGCGGGTGCGCATGAGCGCGAGGCCGGTGAGCGGGGCGAGGAAGGACAGGCCGTTGGCGAGGAACGCCCAGCCGGGTCCGACGGCGGCGGTCAGCGCGGAGGCGACGGCGGGGCCGATGAGCCGCGCGGACTGGAAGTTCGCGGAGTTCAGGGAGACGGCGTTGCGGACCTGGTCGGGGCCGACCATCTCGGAGACGAAGGACTGCCGCGTCGGGTTGTCGACGACGGTGACGAGGCCGGTGAAGAACGCGGCGACGTAGACGTGCCAGACCTGCACCTGGCCGGAGAGCGTGAGCGCGGCGAGGAACAGACCGGACAGGCTCATCGCGCCCTGCGTGCAGAAGAGCAGGCTCCGCTTGGCGAACCGGTCGGCGATGACACCGCCGTACAGGCCGAAGAGCAGCATCGGCAGGAACTGCATCGCCGTGGTGACACCGACGGCGGCGGAGGAGCCCGTGAGGGACAAGACCAGCCAGTCCTGGGTGATGCGGGCCATCCAGGTGCCGGTGTTGGAGATGACTGCCCCGGTCGCGAAGAGGCGGTAGTTGCGTACCTTCAGGCTCGCGAACATCGAGGTCTTGCGGGGGCGGGCGGTTTCGTCGTGGGCGGCTGGTGCGGGGGCGGAGTCTGCTCCGGATCCCGTACTCAAAGTGGGTTCGCCTCCTCGGCGGTCGTCGTACTCGGTGCCTTCTCGGCGAGGTTCTCTAAAGTTGTGCCAGCTTCTCCAGGACGGGCGCGGCCGCGCGCAGCTTGGCCCACTCGTCCTCGTCGAGGCCGACGGCGAGGTCGGCCAGCCACGCGTTCCGCTTGCGGCGGGACTCGGCGAGCATGGTTTCGGCCCGCTCGGTCGAGGTGACGACCTTCTGCCTGCGGTCCTCGGGGTGCGGTTCGAGCGCGACGAGGCCCTTGGCCTCGAGGAGCGCGACGATGCGGGTCATCGACGGCGGCTGCACGTGCTCCTTGCGGGCCAGCTCGCCCGGGGTCGCCGAGCCGCAGCCGGCCAGGGTGCCGAGCACCGACATCTCGGTGGGGCTCAGCGATTCGTCGACCCGCTGGTGCTTGAGTCGACGGGACAGGCGCATCACGGCGGAGCGCAGGGCGTTCACGGCGGCTACGTCATCGCCATGGGAGAGGTCCGGCATGTTCGTTAGCATAACTCATTACTGTGTCTAACGACTACCGGGTGGGGCGCAAGATGCCCGTGATACGCGCCACCTCACCGCTACATCACCCGTACGAGTGAGACGGCGGCAAAAAGTGACCCGCCGGGCGTGTCGGGGCCGCGACCCTGTACCGCATGGGATCGACAGTGCTCAGCCTGCGGATAGACGGTGAGCTGCTCGACCGGCTCAAGGGGCATGCCGCGAAAAGGGGAATGAGCGTCCAGGACTACGTGGCCCGGACGCTCATTCGGGACGACTTCGACGAACGCTTCAAATCGGCGGTCGAGAAGACGGAGAGGTTCTACGGGGCGGCCTGAGCCGCCGCCCCGCGACGGGGGCGGGCTCAGGTCAGGCCGAGCGCCGGCATCAGGTAGTAGAAGGCGAAGACGGCCGAGACCGCATACATGGCGACCGGCACCTCCTTGGCCCGGCCCGCGACGACGCGCAGCACGGTGAAGGTGATGAAGCCCATGCCGATGCCGTTCGTGATCGAGTAGGTGAACGGCATCATCAGCATGGTCACGAACGCCGGGATCGCGATCGTGTAGTCGCCCCAGTCGATGGCGCGGATGCCGCCGGACAGGATCAGGAAGCCGACCGCGAGCAGCGCGGGGGTGGCGGCCTGGGACGGGACCATCGTGGCGATGGGCGTGAGGAACAGCGCCACCGCGAAGAGACCGCCGGTGACCACGTTGGCGAAGCCGGTGCGCGCGCCCTCGCCGACGCCCGCCGTGGACTCGACGAAGCAGGTGGTGGCGGAGGCCGAGGAGGCGCCGCCCGCGGCGACGGCGATGCCGTCGATGAAGAGGACCTTGTTCATGCCGGGCATCTGGCCGTGCTCGTCGGTCAGGTGCGCCTCGTCGCTGATGCCCATGATCGTGCCCATCGCGTCGAAGAAGCACGAGAGCAGCACGGTGAAGACGAAGAGGATGCCGGTCAGGACGCCGACCTTCTCGAAGCCGCCGAAGAGGCTGACGTCGCCGACGAGGCCGAAGTCGGGCGTGGAGACCGGGTTGCCGGGCCACTTCGGGGAGGTCAGCCCCCAGGAGGGGATGTCGGCGACGGCCTCGACGATCATCGCGACGACGGTCATCACGACGATGGAGATGAGGATCGCGCCCGGCATCTTGCGCACGAGGAGCGCGAGGGTGAGCAGCACACCGAGGACGAAGATCAGGACGGGCCAGCCGTTGAGGTGGCCGTCGCCGCCCAGCTGGAGCGGCACGGTCGTCTGCGCGGCGTCCGGCATCCGGGAGACGAAGCCGGAGTCCACGAGGCCGATCAGCATGATGAACAGGCCGATACCGATCGCGATGCCCTTGCGCAGGCCGAGCGGCACGGCGTTCATGACGCGCTCCCGCAGCCCGGTGGCGACGAGGAGCATCACCACGAAGCCCGCGAGGACGACCATGCCCATCGCGTCCGGCCACGACATGCGCGGCGCGAGCTGGAGGGCGACGACGGTGTTGACGCCGAGGCCCGCGGCGAGCGCGATCGGCACGTTGCCGATGACACCCATGAGCAGCGTGGTGAAGGCGGCGGTCAGCGCGGTCGCGGTGACCAGCTGGCCGTTGTCGAGCTGGTGCCCGTACATGTCCTTCGCGCTGCCGAGGATGATCGGGTTCAGCACGATGATGTAGGCCATCGCGAAGAAGGTGGCGAACCCGCCACGGACCTCGCGGCCGACCGTCGAGCCGCGCTCGGAGATCTTGAAGTACCGGTCGAAACCGTTCTTCGGGGCCGACGGCGGCTGTTCGTGGGCATCGACCGGGGCGGTGGCCGAAGTGGACATGGATGACCTCAGCGGTATTTCGGAGCGGTGCCATCGAAGCGGCGGTGCTTCTGCGGGCGGGAACGTGATCGAGTCTGATCCTCGCGCGACCGACAACCGGTTTCGCTGATGTTCCGTTGGTGTTTCATACGAACAGAAGTGGCCAGACTCAGGCGGTTTCAGTATGAACATATGAGCCCGAATACGCTATCTCCGCGCGTAGACCCTTGCCGCACCTGGCCCTTCCGGGGCTGACGCGGGCCCCGGAGGCGAGCCCTCGTAAGCTAGGGGCATGGCGAAGTGGACCCCGCAGCACGAGGCACCGGAACCCCTGGAGGGTCCCGTGGTCGCCACCATCACCGGCGGCACGATCCTGTGGTTCGTCCTCTTCCTCGTACAGCTGCCGTTCTACGGCTGGTTCGACGACCGCGGGCACACCTGGTGGGTGTGGACCTGCCTGGCCGGCGCGGGCCTCGGCCTCATCGGCATCTGGTACGTGCGCAAGCGCGACGCGGCGATCAAGCGGGCGGCGGCAGAGGCACCCTGAAGCCGCGCATCACCACGAATTCGCCCGTACTGTCGAACGCATGACGCACATCGACGCGGGCGCCGAACTGGACCCGGTGCACCCGGTACCCGTCCCGGAGCGAGCGCGGGGACTCACCGGTGAGGAGGTCGCGGAGCGCGTCGCCCGCGGCGAGGTCAACGACGTACCGGTGCGCAGCTCACGCTCGCTGACCGAGATCGTCCGGGCCAACGTCTTCACCCGGTTCAACGCCATCATCGGCGTCCTCTGGCTGATCATGCTGTTCGTCGCGCCGATCCAGGACAGCCTCTTCGGCTTCGTGATCATCGCCAACACCGGCATCGGCATCGTCCAGGAGTGGCGCGCGAAGAAGACCCTGGACTCGCTCGCCGTGATCGGCGAGTCCCGGCCCACGGTCCGGCGCGACGGCGCGGCCACCGAGATCGCCACCTCCGAGATCGTCCTCGGCGACCTGATCGAGATCGGCCCGGGCGACAAGATCGTCGTCGACGGCACCTGCGCCGAGGCCGACGGCCTGGAGATCGACGAGTCCCTGCTCACCGGCGAGGCCGACCCGGTCCTGAAGCGGCCGGGCGACCCCCTCATGTCGGGCTCCTTCGTGGTCGCGGGCGGCGGCGCGTTCACCGCGACGAAGGTCGGGCGCGAGGCGTACGCGGCGCAGCTCGCCGAGGAGGCCAGCCGGTTCACCCTCGTCCACTCCGAACTGCGCTCCGGCATCTCCACGATCCTCAAGTACGTGCAGTGGATGATGATCCCGACCGCGATCGGCCTCGTCATCAGCCAGCTGTTCGTGAAGGAGCACGGCTTCAAGGACTCGGTCGCGCGCACGGTCGGCGGCATCGTGCCGATGGTCCCCGAGGGCCTGGTCCTGCTCACCTCGGTCGCCTTCGCCATCGGTGTCATCCGGCTCGGCCGCCAGCAGTGCCTGGTGCAGGAGCTGCCCGCGATCGAGGGCCTGGCCCGCGTCGACACGGTCTGCCTCGACAAGACGGGCACGCTCACCGAGGGCGGCATGGACGTCGCCGAGCTGCGCCCCCTGGACGGCGCCGACGAGGCGTACGTCCGCCAGGTCCTCGGCGCGCTCGGCGCCTCCGACCCGCGCCCCAACGCCTCCCTCCAGGCGATCATCGACGCCTACCCGGACGAGGCCGGCTGGCGCTGCACACAGGCCCTCCCCTTCTCCTCCGCCCGCAAGTACAGCGGCGCCGCGTTCGCCGAGGCCGACGGGGCGGACAGCGCGTGGCTGCTGGGAGCACCGGACGTCCTGCTCCCCGACGGCCACCCGGCGCTCGCGGAGACCGACGACCTCAACAAACAGGGCCTACGGGTTCTGCTCCTTGCCCGCGTCACCAGCGGCGTCGACCTGGAGAACCCCGAGGTCGCGCAAGGCGCCGAGCCGACCGCGCTCGTCGTCCTCGAACAGCGTCTGCGCCCCGACGCCGCCGACACCCTGCGCTACTTCGCCGAGCAGGACGTACGGGCCAAGGTCGTCTCCGGCGACAACGCGGTCTCCGTCGGCGCGGTGGCGGGCAAGCTCGGCCTCGACGGCGCGGAGAACACGGTCGACGCGCGCGACCTGCCCAAGGACCCCGCGGAGATGGCCGACGCGCTGGACGAGGGCACGGTGTTCGGCCGGGTCACCCCGCAGCAGAAGCGGGACATGGTGGGCGCGCTCCAGGCCCACGGCCACACGGTCGCCATGACCGGCGACGGCGTGAACGACGTACTCGCCCTCAAGGACGCCGACATCGGCGTGTCCATGGGCTCCGGGTCGGAGGCGACCCGCGCGGTCGCCCAGATCGTGCTCCTGAACAACTCGTTCTCGACGCTGCCCTCGGTCGTCGCGGAGGGCCGGCGGGTCATCGGCAACATCACGCGCGTGGCGACGTTGTTCCTGGTCAAGACGGTCTACTCGGTGATCCTGGCGCTGCTCGTGGTCTGCTGCCAGGTGGAGTACCCGTTCCTGCCGAGGCACCTCACGCTGCTCTCGACGCTGACGATCGGCGTCCCGGCGTTCTTCCTCGCGCTCGCGCCCAACAAGGAGCGCGCGAAACCGCACTTCGTGAAACGGGTGATGCGGTACGCGATCCCGGGCGGCGTCGTCGCGGGGCTCGCCACGTTCGCGATGTACATGATCGCGCGGCACTTCTACACGGGGGACGGCGCGCTCGACGCGGAGACCAGCTCGGCGACGCTGACGCTGTTCCTGATCTCGATGTGGGTGCTCGCGATCATCGCCCGCCCGTACACGTGGTGGCGGGTGTGCCTCGTGGCGGCGATGGGGATCGGCTTCCTGCTGGTCCTGGCGGTGCCGTGGCTGCAGGACTTCTTCGCGCTGAAGCTGGTGGGGACGGCGATGCCGTGGACTGCCGTCGGGGTGGCGGTGGTGGCGGCGGCCGCCCTGGAACTCCTGTGGAGGTGGGTCGGCCGCCGCTTTACCGACTAGCGGACGTCGACGAAGTCGATCGGGGACGTGGCCGCGGGAGTGGTGGACGTGCCGGCGAACTTGTACCGGAAGTAGCCGTCCACGGACGCCTTGACCGTGGTCTTCAGGTTGCCCTTGGAGTCCGAGGTGACGGTCTTGATGGTCGAGTAGGACGCGGCCGTCTTGGCGCGGAACTGGAGCGACACCTTCTGCTGGGTGTAGCCCATGTACTTGTTGGTGTCCCAGTTGGCACGCACGAGCGAGCCGGTGACCGTCAGGGTCTTGCCCTTCTTGATGGGCTCCGGGGCGGCGTTGGTGGTCAGCTTGGAGTAGCGCTGGAAGGACGCCTTCTTGGCGACGCCGAACTGCTCGGAGACGCCGACCTTGCTCCAGTTGACGTTGCTGCTCTCGAGGTTCTGGCCGTTGGGCGCGATGGCGAGCCCCTCGACGTTCCACTTGGCGCCCGCGTCGCTGTTCATCAGCTGGAGCTTCGGGTCGTAGGTCAGCGTGGACGTGCAGTCGGCCACGCCGGCCGAGACGTCCTTGCAGTGCGAGATGCCGGTGCCGAGGTAGTTGCCGTCCGAGCCGTCGGCGGTGCTCCAGAACAGGTTGATACCGATCATGAAGTCGTCGGCCCAGATGCCCCGGTCCGCGCCGTACGTCACGCTGTAGCTGACCGGCACGGTGCCCTTGGCGGAGGTACCGGCGACGAGCGGCTTGCCCTTGTTGACCGAGACCTTCGAGAACTTCACGTCCAGGGCGTACGCCTGGCTCGGGTCGCTCGCGAACGCGCGGGCGGACTCCTTGGCCTCGCCGGAAGGCGCGTGCTGCTGAACCAGCTCGACGAGGGACTCCTGGGCGGTGCCCGCGCCGGACCACTTGTCGTCCGCCTGCGCCGCCGGGACGGCGAGCGCGGTGAGGGCCAGGGCGCCGGAGACCGTCACGGCGGCCGCGGTGGCACGAATGCGCATGTGTTCCCCATGGTGGAGAAGGGGACCCGCGGTGCTGTCGCTGTCACGCGGGTCCCAAATGGTCTAGGAGTCTGTTGACTCGTGAAATAGACCTGTCAAACAAGCAACTGGTTGCACGACTTTCGCCGAATCTTCACGTGATCTACATCTCAGTCGATCCCGGTCGAGCTCAGTCGAACCACCGGTCCCGCGCCAGCTCCTCCGTCCGCCCCGGATCCTCGAGCAGCGCCGCCACCTCGAACCGCCGGGGCCACTGCCCGGCCGCCCAGGCGAGCCCGGCGGCGACCCCCTCCAGGGTCGCCGCGTGCACCGTGCCGTCGACGGCGCGCCGCCAGTCGACCTCGGCCCCGGCGACGTACAGCTCCTCGTGCTCGACGTACGAGGCCGGGGTCGCGGGCCCGAGCAGGGTGCGGACGGAGTCGGGCACAGGGTGTTCCACGCCCTCCCCGCTCACCTCGGCGTCGACGGCCTCGCTGAGCCGCCGCACCTGGAACAGCTCGGCGAGGTGCGCGGCGCCGGACGGGGCGACGGGCAGCAGCGCCCGCCCGGCGGCGAGCGGAAGCAGGTCGGGCGCGTCGGCGACGAGCGCGTCCGGCGCGTCGACGACGACCACGGCCCCGTCCCGCACGGCCCGCAGCTCGTCGGGGAGCGTCACCTGCTCCGGGTCGAGGTCCGCCAACTTGCCGTATACGGCGTGCAGTTGAGCGGCGCCGACCGGCAGCTCCGCATCGGCGAGCCGGTCGAGCAGTTCGGCCGCGCCGCCGGGCTCGTCGAGGAGCGCGGCGACGGACGTACGCACCCCCAGGGCGCGCAGCACCTGCTCGTCCTCGAAGCCGCGGGCGTCGGCGGCCTCGTACAGGCCGTCGAGGAGCGGGTCGGAGCCCTCGGCGCGCAGCCCGGCGGGGCGGCGGCCGTCGAGGACCGGGTGGCCGCGCAGCCACCAGGCGGTGTACGGGCGGACGAGTTCGTGGGTGCCGTCGGGCAGCAGGACGCGGACGGGCTGGGTGAGGGCGTCGCGCAGCGGCGGCTGCGAGAGCAGGGCGAGCGCCTGCGGCCAGCGGTCCTCGTCGACGAGGTCGAGGTCGCGTACGGCGATGAGTTCGGTGGCGACGGGCGGTACGGGCGTGTCGGGCAGCCCGTCGAGGACGTCCTCGCACCACACGTCGACGGCGTCGAGGAGACCGGGGTCGTCGGGCTCGGGGTAGTCGCTGTCGCGGGGTTCCAGCTCGTCGGGGTCGAGGACGACGTCGGTGGCGCGGACCAGCGCGAACGTGGCGAGGACGCCGCACGCCGCCAGCGGCTGCTCGCCGAACCGCCCGGCCAGCTCCTCGTCGACGTAGGGCAGTTCCCCTTCGCGCAGGACGGCGGCGATGGGGCTGTCGGGGAGGACCAGTTCGGCGGCGGGGGCGAGGTCGCCGTGCTCGTCGGGGAGGGCGAGGGCGCCGAGCCACGGTTCGTCGCCGACGTCGAGGTGGGCGTCGCGCACGAGGGTGAGCACGACGTCGGCCAGCTCGTCGACGCTCAGGGCGCCGTCGTCGTCCCAGGCGGGCTCGTCTTCCAGGGACGCGGCGACGGCGGCCCGCAGCTGCGGGGTCGTCAGGACGGCACGGGGCGTGGCGGGCAGCGCGCCGAGCTTCTCCAGGAGCGGATGGGTGGCGTCGGGGTGGGCGACCTTGAGACCGAGCCGGGCGAGCGCGTCACCGGGCACGGCGGACGCCTCCGCGGTCGGCAGCAGGACCTGGCGCGGCCCGATGACGGTCCGGCCCCCGGCGAGCGGCACGGGAAGGCCGCTGAGCCGGTCGGGGTCGACGCCGGCGAGGGAGTCGTAGAGCCGCCGCCACCAGCCGGGGTCCTTCTCCAGGCCGGCGAGCCGGTCGACGGCTTCGGTCAGCGGGACGCGCGCGACGCCGACCGTCCGCAGCTCCGTACGGCGTTCGAGGCCGGCGGGCAGCAGGCTGGGCAGCACCTCGGCGAGGACCCGAACGGTGTCGGCGCCGACGCCCTCGACGACCTCGGCGTCGCGCGGGCGCAGGGAGACGGGCCGCTCGTCGTCGTCGGACTCGGGGGCGAGCGCGGGCGGCAGGAAGGCGGTACGCGGAAGCCGCTCCAGGATCGCGGCGCGCAGGGCCCCGTCCAGCTCGCTCTTGCCGAGCGGCCCGGGGACCAGGTCGAGGATGCCGGTACCGACGGGCGACCAGTCGCCGAGCAGCTCGGCGTAGGCGTCGGCGGCGCGCTCGGTGAGGAAGCCGGTCAGCGGGCCAGGGGCGACGTGCCGCCGGGCGGTGTCCAGCGGGAACGAGCCGATGAGCAGCGCGGGCACGCCCAGGGCCTCGTCGCTCGGGGTCGGGGCGTACAGGACGGGCGCGCTGAGCGGCCGCGCCGGAGCGCCCTCGGCGTCGACGGGCACCGCCCAGGTGAGCGACCAGTGCGGACGGAGCCGCTCCTCGACGGGCCGGTCGGCCAGCAGCTCAGGGGTGAGCGCGCCGGTCCGCGTGACAGTGCGCCAGCTCAGCTCGGCGGGCTCGCGGGCATCGTCCGATACGACGGTGCAGGCGCCCTCGGCACGCCGCCGCAGCACCCGCGTCCCGGCATCCGTGGTGACGGTGACCTCGGCGAGCCCCGGCAGCGCGAGCAGCAACGTGTCGTCGATGTCCGCGAGCAGCCGGGCGGCGAGCGCCTCCGCGGCCTCGTCCCGCAACGGCAGGATCACGACGGTGTCGTACGTCTCCGGGGCCTGCCCCTCGGCCGCGAACGGCAGCCTCAGGAGCGGTACGTGGCCGTCGCGGCGGCGCAGCTCGTCGCCGAGGGCGGGGCTGTGCAGGGCGGTGTCGGCGGCGGCCATGCGGGCCTCTCCGAGGGACCATCTGACCCCGCCGGTCCGGCCCACGACGGCCGGCTCGTCGCTGACCGCGAGCACGGCGGCGAACCCGACACCGAAGCGGCCCACGGCCCCCTCGGTGTCCTCCCGCTTCGCCGACGCCCGCAGCGTGGACAGCGACTCGACGCCGGCCGCGTCCAGCGGGGCGCCCGTGTTCGCGGCGGCCAGGACTCCGTCGCGGAGGGTGAGGGCGAGGCGGCCCTCGGTCTTCGCGCGGGCGGCGGCGTCCGCGGCGTTCTGCGCCAGCTCGATGACGAGCCGGTCCCGGTAGCCGCCGAGCGCGAGGTCTTCCTCGGCGTTGGCGTCCTCCCGGAATCTGGCCGCGCTCCCGGCCCAGGCGTCCAGCACCCCGCGCCGCAGTTTGGCTGTGCCGAACGGGTCCATGTGACCCGGCGCGATGTTGCTGACGCTCACCAGTGTCTCCTTCGGGGGGCTGTCATCGGTCGGCCCGCACGCTATCGCGGCGCCCACCCGGCCCCCTCGCCACCATCGCCGACCACAGCGCCGTCGCGGCTGGTCGCGCAGTTCCCCGCGCCCCTGGAGCATGCGGCTTCGCCGCAGCCCCAGGGGCGCTGAGATGGCGCACGCAGTGCGCATCTCAGGGGCGCGGGGAACTGCGCGACCAGCCACGACGGCGGCGCGGACGGGGTTATGAGTGGCCCAGATCTTCCGTGCCCTCGGCCGGGGCCGCCCCGACCGACCCGGAGTCCGGCGCCGCGCGGAGGGGAAGCACGTCGACGAGGTTCTCGTCGATGACGGGCGGCGCGGGCCGGGGCGCGCTGGGCATGACGGCGGCCTCGGAGTGCCCCCCGCACCCGTAGGAGAGGGACACGACGCGCCCGTCCGCGGGCGAGAACTCATTGGCGCAGACGCCGAACGCCTGCCCGAGCGACCCGCCGATGGGCTGAAGGAACCCGCAGGAGACACACGTGGCGGGCGCGGCCTGCGCCATCGCGGTCTTGGCCCCGTAGGACTCCTCCCACCGGTCGGCGGCCACGTGCAGCCCGTACCGGGAGAGGACCCGCGCCCGGCGCATCCCGAGCTCCTCGGCGACGGACGCGATGGAGCCGCGCACGGGGGCGACGGGCAGCTCGCGGACGGGCCCCTCCGTGACCTCGGCGTCCTCCGCCTCGACGAGCTCGGCCATGTCCTCGGACAGCGGCGAGTTCGGCGGCGGCCCGTCGTCCCCGGTGTAGCCGGGCTCCAGGCGCAGGTCGTCGGCCTCGGTGGGCAGGAGGTCGCCGGGCCCCATGTCGCCGGGGCGGAGCCGTTCGCTCCAGGGCACCCACTCGGGGGCGAGGAGGGCGTCGGGTCCGGGCAGCAGCACGGTCTCGTCGAGGGTGACGTACCGGGCGCGCGATGCGCGGGCCACGGTGACGGCCCAGCGCCAGCCGCGGTAGCCGAACTCCTTGCACTCGAAAAGGTGCGTGACGACGCGGTCGCCCTCGACGACCATTTCGACGTGCTCGCCGACCACACCGGGCGCGGCGGCCTCCTCGGCCGCCGCGCGGGCGAGGTCGACCGCCTCGGCGCACAGACGGTCAGGGGTGCGGCTTCGCGTTGTCGCTGCGCTCACAGGTATCGCTTCTCTCCTACGCCGTCTCTCGAGTGCGCCGTCCTGTGTGCGGGAGCGCGGACGGAGCGGACCGGAGGGCCGCGTCGACGTCCGCACCCGAGCGTTTCGGGCGCACCTACGTCATCCATTCTGCGGGATGGCCGAGAGGCGCGCGGCCGATAACAACCGCCGCGGGCGCGCTACGCACGCTACCTCCTTCCACGCCCGTCGCCCACACCGACGTACGAGCCGCACCCGACGCGAAAGCCGACCCGCGTACTCATATCGGCACTAGTACGCCCGTTCCCGGGGCACTATGACTGCGTGGCAACCGCAAGGTCGGCGTACGAACACAGCGGTTCGGGCCCGGTGCGCGGGGCCGTCCGCAAGGTCGGGCGCGCCCTGAGGCTGCCGTTCACGGGTACGGCGCGCGGCATCCGAAAGGCGACACACGCGCACGGCGCGGGCGAGTCGGGGCTCGGAAAACTCATCGAACTCCACGCGGTGAACGGCGCGGGCGACGTCATGATCACGGTCGCGCTCGCCTCGACGGTGTTCTTCTCCGTGCCGACGGACGAGGCGCGCGGCCGGGTCGCCCTGTATCTGGCGATCACGATGGCGCCCTTCACCCTCCTGGCCCCGGTGATCGGCCCGCTCCTGGACCGGCTGCCGCACGGGCGCAGGGCGGCGATGGCGGGTTCGATGCTGGCCAGGGCGCTGCTCGCCCTGGTCCTGTCCGGCGCGGTGGTGACGGGCGGCATCGAGCTGTATCCGGCCGCGCTGGGCGTCCTGGTCTCCTCGAAGGCGTACGGAGTGGTCCGTTCGGCGGTGGTGCCGCGCCTGCTGCCGCCCCGCTTCTCCCTGGTCAAGGCGAATTCCCGGGTGACGCTCGGCGGGCTGCTCGCCACCGGGGTGGCGGCGCCCATCGGTGCCGGGCTCCAGGCGCTCGGCCCGCGCTATCCGCTCTACGGCGCCTTCGTGATCTTCATGGCGGGGATGTTCCTGTCGTTCTCGCTGCCGCCCAAGGTCGACTCGGCGAAGGGCGAGGACAGGGCGCTGCTCGCCGCCGACGAGGCGCATCTGTACGGCCCGGTGAAGAAGCAGCGCAAGCCGGGCTTGCGGACCGTCGGCACGGCCGTCACGCACGCCCTGGCCGCCAACGCCGCGCTGCGCTGCCTCTCCGGGTTCCTCATCTTCTTCCTCGCGTTCCTGCTGCGCGAGCATCCGCTGACCGGGCAGAGCGCGGCGGTCTCGCTCGGCCTGGTCGGCGTGTCGGCGGGGGCGGGCAACGCGCTGGGCACGGCCGTCGGGGCGTGGCTGCGGTCCCGGGCGCCGGAGATCATCATCGTGACGGTGGTCGCGGTCGTGCTCGGGGTCGCGGTGACCTCGGCGGTCTTCTTCGGGGCGGTCATGACGGCGTGCCTCGCGGCGTTCGCCGGGTTCGCGCAGGCCCTCGCCAAGCTGTCGCTCGACGCGACGATCCAGCGGGATGTGCCGGAGGCGGTCCGTACGTCGGCGTTCGCCCGCTCGGAGACGTTGTTGCAGGTGGCCTGGGTGTTCGGTGGGGCGATCGGTATCGCGCTGCCGTTGAACGGGGCGCTTGGCCTCTCGGTGGCGGCGGGGATCGTGGCGCTGGGTTGGCTGACGACGGTCAGGGGTCTGTTGTCGGCGGCGCGTCATGGCGGCCCGGCGCGGGCGCGGGTGGTCTAGCGTCTGCGAGGTGTCTGTCCATCGCCGCTGACCGGTCTCGTCGTGGCTGGTCGCGCAGTTCCCCGCGCCCCTGGAACGCGCACTGCGCGCGCCATTCCAGGAAGGCGGCCGGGGAGACGGCCGGGGAGGCGGCCGGGGAGGCGGCCGGGAAAGCGGCCGAACACGCCACCGGGTGCCCCACATCCAGTGGCTCTGGCGGAGGCAGATAACCTGCGGCCATGACCTCCCAGCGTTTCGTTGTGCGCCACAGGCGCACCGTGGCCGCCGTCGGTGCCGTAGGCGCCGGACTGCTCGTCCTCTCCGCCTGCGACAAGCCGACCCCGCTGGCCACCGTGACGGTGGGCCGCGACACGGTGAACTCCGAGGCCTCCTGCTACAAGGACGGCAAGGCGCTCGCCTCGTCGTCCCTGGAGGGCTGTCTGAAGGACAAGGACGCGAAGACCATCAAGGTCGACTCCGACGAGACGGTCCGCTTCGGTGTCGACCCGGAGATCGCGGACAAGGGCTGGACCCTCCTGATGAACGGTCAGCCGCTCACCGAGTCCAGCAAGAAGACGTACCGCACGGTCCCGGGCAGCGTCTTCTTCAACCAGCAGTACGGCGCCACGGGCAACAGCACCACGGTGACGATCCTCCAGGGCGGCGACTCCAAGGCGTACGGCCTGTGGTCGTTCAAGCTGGAGAAGAAGAAGGACTCCTGACGGACACGGGCATCGCGCACGGACGCGTACTGATCGCCACCGCGGTCCCGGCGGAACGGGACGCGGTGGCGCGCGGACTGCGTGCGCACCACCCGGCGATCGACGTGGTCGCCGTGGGTGTGGGCCCCGCCGCGGCGGCCGCGGGAACGGCGACCGCCCTCACGACGGCGGCCCTGGCCGGCCGCCCCTACACGCTGGTCGTGTCGGCGGGCATCGCGGGCGGCTTCAGCGCCCCGCCCGGCGCGGTCCTGATCGCCGACGCCATCACGGTGGCCGATCTGGGCGCGGAGACGCCGGAGGGTTTCGTCCCGGTCACCGAGCTGGGTTTCGGCACCGTCACCCACTGTCCGCCGCCGTCCCTCGTACGAGACCTCGCCGAGGCGACGGGCGCCACGGCGACCGGCACGGTCCTGACGGTCTCCACGGTGACCGGCACCGCCGAACGCGCCGCGTTCCTGGCCCAGCGCCACCCCGGCGCGGTGGCCGAGGCGATGGAGGGCTTCGGTGTGGCGGAGGCCGCCGCCGCGCACGAGGTGCCGGTGGCGGAGATCCGCACCGTCTCCAACGCGGTGGGCCCCCGCGACCGGGCGGCGTGGCGCATGGGCGACGCGCTCACGGCACTCACCGAGACGTTCGGGAAGGCAGCCGGGGTATTGGAGAGTTGGAGAAGCACATGACGAACGCAAGCAAGCCGGCAACCCCCACCACCACGCCCCCCACGCCCACCAGGCCCACCCGTATCGCTTTCTCTCCGTGCCCGAACGACACGTTCGTGTTCGACGCGTGGGCGCACGGCAGGGTCCCGGGCGCCCCGGCGCTGGACGTGACGTTCGCCGACATCGACATCACGAACGGGATCGCGGAGCGCCGCGAGGAGGCGTACGACGTCCTGAAGGTGAGCTACGCGGTTCTGCCGTACGTGCTGGACGACTACGCGCTGCTCCCCTGCGGCGGCGCACTGGGCAGGGGTTGCGGCCCCTTGGTCCTGACCCGCGAGCCGGACGTGGACCTGTCGGACAAGAGGGTCGCGGTCCCGAGCGAGACGTCCACCGCCTACCTCCTCTTCCGCCTGTGGGCGGCGGACACGGTCCGGGGCGGCGGGGTCGGCGAGATCGTGGTGATGCCGTTCCACGAGATCATGCCGGCGGTGCGGGACGGGAAGATCGACGCGGGTCTGGTGATCCACGAGGCGCGCTTCACGTACCAGAACTACGGCCTGCACAAGCTGGCGGACATGGGCGAGCACTGGGAGGCCACGACGGGCCTGCCGATCCCGCTGGGCGCGATCATCGCCCGCCGCGGCCTCGGCGAGGAGACCCTCACCGCTTACGCGAACACGATCCGCGCGTCGGTCCGCCAGGCATGGGACGACCCGGAGACGTCCCGCCCGTATGTGATGGCGCACGCCCAGGAGATGGACCCGTCGGTCGCGGACCAGCACATCGGTCTGTACGTGAACGAGTTCACGGCGGACCTGGGCGAGGACGGTTACGCGGCGGTCAGGGGCCTGCTCACCCGGGCAGCGGCCGAGGGCCTGGTCCCGCCGCTGGCCCCCGACGCGCTCCGCTTCCCGTGAGGGGACCTCAGACGTCCAACTGGTCGGCGACGGCCCGCAACAGCCCGGCGATCTTCGCTCCGGCGGCCTTGTCGGGATAGCGCCCGCGCTCGAGCATCGGCGTGATGTTCTCGAGCAGAGTGGTCAAGTCCTGGACGATGGAGGCGAGTTCATCGGGCTTGCGGCGCTGGGCCGCCGCGACCGACGGGGTCGGATCGAGAATGGCGACGGAGAGCGCCTGGTCACCACGTTGTCCGGCGACGACTCCGAACTCGACGCGCTGGCCGGGCTTGAGGGCGTCGACACCGTCGGGAAGTACGGAGGAGTGCACGAAGACGTCGCCGCCGTCGTCGCGGGAGAGGAAGCCGAAGCCCTTCTCGCTGTTGAACCACTTGACCTTGCCGGTAGGCACGTGAAGTCCTCGTCCTCGTACTAGAAAGAAAACGCTCTGGATAGCAGTACAGCGGGTCGTGGTACGACCCGCCGCCACCAAGACTATGGGTCCCGGGGCCGCTGGCAAGACGGCGCCGACTAGTTCTCTCGGGCTGGGAACTACCCTGGCCGGGTGCGTGACAAAACCCAAGTCAATTCCCGGGCGACCGAGACAGGACCCGGCGACGGCCTAGTGAAAGCGGGCGGCATCGTCTTCATCGTGGGAGCGATCGCCACGCTGGTCACGGTGGCCCCACTGTTCCTGGACACAACGCCGTTCCCGCCCATCGCCTATGCGGTCTGCATGCTCATGGGCGTGGGTTTCCTGCTGTCCGCGGCAGGCGTTCTCCGGGGGGTGGCGGCTCAGCGCAGGGCAGCCCGCTCGACATAGCCGGAGAGCCACCCGGGAAACGCCAGAAGATCATCGAGGACCACATCGGCTCCCGCACGCCGCAGCGCCTCACCGTCACACGGCCCAGTGGCAACAGCGACGGACACGGCATCGGCAGCACGGGCCCCTCGCACATCACCGACGTGATCACCGACGTAGATTCCGGCCCCGTGCTCCCGAAGGGCCACGGCCTTCCCTTCGGCCCACAGGTCCCCGACGACCACATCGGCGTCGATCCCCAGATGTGCGAGATGCAGCTTGGCGTTCGGCTCGTACTTGGCGGTGACGACCATCGTGCGCCCGCCGGCCGCGTGCACGGCGTCCATGGCTTCGTGGACACCGGGCATGGCCAGGGTGGCCTCGATGGCGTACGTGGGATACATCTCACGGTAGAGCTCGGCCATCGCAGGAATCCGCTCCGCGGGGAACCACTCGGCGAGCTCGTCGACCAGGGGCGGCCCGAGCCGGGAGATGGCCAGATCGGCGTCGACATGAACGCCGGTCCGCTCGGACAGGGCGATCCAGGTGGCCCGGATTCCGGGACGCGAGTCGATCAGCGTCATGTCGAGATCGAAGCCGACGGTGGGACCTATGAGGGGGGCAGCCATGCCCCCAATTGTGCCTGGAGCGGCCACCGGGCGTTCAGCCGCGTACGAGACGGGAGGGGCCGGTCGGGGCATGTGCGCGCGCAGCACAGTACACGCGGTGACGTGGCCCGAAGCAGAGGACGACGCCATCAAGATGGCGAGCACGCACATGCCCCGACCGGCCCCGCCCCCACCCGCGCACCTGCCGAAACGAAACGGGTGGCCGCCGACCGAAGCCCAACCGGCCACCCTCCCTTCATGGCGCGACGCGCTGAGACCGCCACACGAGATACAACGCCGAAGCAACGGCGGCACACCGCAGGACCCAGGGCCAGGTCTCCCCGAACGCCCCGCTCATCTGGCCTTCGGCGATGGGCGCCCCCCACTTCCCGGCGCTGCGCCCCCACAGCCAGGCGACGCCGCCCGCGACGGCGAGCCCGGGCAGGACGAAGACGGCCGTCTTCTTCTGCCCGAGGGTGAGCCGCCGGGACAGGTAGACGACGGCCCAGCCGAGAAGCAGGGCCAGCACGTTCCCGAGGACGGCACCGGCGACGAGGGCGGCGGCGGCAAGCAGAAGCAGCGGATTGACGAGCCCGCCTTCGGGCACGAACCGCCGCACTTTGGGCGCTTTTTCCACCGGGGGCTCAACCACGCCCCCGGGCACGGGCGCGGAAGCGGGAGCGGAAGCGGGAGCGGAAGCGGGAGCGGGAGGCTTGAGGATCTCGGGAATCTCGATCCCGCCGGTGAACCCGGGCACGGAGTCGGTCTCGGCGAGGGACTGCCCGCCCCCGACCCGCCACCAGTCGGTCTCGCGCCCGGTGGCGCCGAGCTCCTCGGTGCCGGCGAGATGCGGCGGGGAGGGAGCGTCGGACGGTTCGTCACGCTGCTGGGGAGGCACTTTGCGAAGGAGCCGCCCGATGCCGGGCTTGGCCTTGGCCGAAGAAGAAGCCGTGGACGAAGCCGAAGCGGAGGCCGGAGCCGAAGACGAAGACTGCTCAGGCACGCCCCGCGAAAGGGAGGCGGCGGGATCCCCCACAGCGGAGCCGCCCTGCGCATCGCTGACGATCCGGTCGGGATCCCCGAGCCGGTCGATGATGCGCCGCACGGCGGCGGGACTGTCGACGGTGACTTTGGCGCGATGCCGGTCGATCTCGCCGCGCAACTCGCTGACGAGCCGCATCCGGGTGGCCGAGGGCAGCTGTCGCTGCTGGGCCAGGTCGCCGACGCGGCTCAGATAGTCGAAGACGAGCTGATCACTCTCGATCCCCACGAAGTCCCCTCCGGGGTGCAGCAGTTGTTGCGTCGACGGTATCGCGAATGCCGGGACCCGACGCAGCACGGGATCCCCGCCGGGGAGAACGGGCCCGCTACCGTGGGTCAGATGAGCCCGAACGAGCAGACCCCGGCGGCGCCGACGTCAGCCCCCCGCTCCTTGGCGGAGGCATTGCGCGCGAGGGACGACGCGTCTCTGGCCCGTCTGCTGCGGGCCCGCCCGGACCTGCTCGGCCCGGTCCCGAACGATCTGACGCAGTTGGCGACGCGGGCGGGGACGAGGGCGTCGGTGGTGCGGGCGCTCGACCGCCTGGACCGCTTCACGCAGCAGGTGGCGCAGGCGTTGGCGGTGGCCCCGGAACCGGCGACGTACGAGACGCTGGAGGGGTTGCTGCCGGGCGAGGAGTCGACGAAGGCGCTCCCGGGCGCGGTGGCGAGGCTGCGCGAACAGGCGCTGCTTTGGGGCGCCGACGACCAGCTGCGTCTGGTGCGCACGGCCCGCGAACTGCTGACCCCGACCCCTCAGCACCCGTCCCCCACGGGCCTTGGCCCGACGATCGCGGAGGCGACGGCGGGCATCTCCCCCACGCGGCTCCAGGAGATCGTCACGTCGGCGGGTCTTCCGACCACGCACGACGGAGTGTCGGCGGTGGCGGAGCTGACGGAGCTGTTCACGGACGCGGAGCGGATGTCGGCGTTGCTGGACGAGGCGCCGATGGAGTCGCTCGATGTGTTGAACAGGCTGGTGTGGGGCCCGCCGTACGGCCAGGTGACGGCGCGGCCTGCGGCGCATCTGCGCTGGCTGCTCGACCGGGGTCTGCTCCTTCCGACGGCGCCGGGCACGGTGGTGCTGCCGAGGGAGGCGGCGCTGCATCTGCGCGGCGGGCGGGCGCACAGGGAGCTGGAGCCGGTGGCGCCGGAGGTGCGGGAGAGGGCGGCGCACCGTCCACAGGTGGTGGACGCGACGGCGGCGGCGCAGGCGTACACGGCGTTGTCGACGGTCGAGGAGCTGCTGAAGGACTGGGACGAGGGCGGCCCGGTGGTGTTGCGGGCGGGCGGTCTGAGCGTGCGGGATCTGAAGCGGACGGCGACGGCGCTGGACTGCACGGAGCCGCAGGCGGCGTTCTGGGTGGAGTTGGCGTACGCGGCGGGCCTGGTGGCGTCGGACGGTGAGGCGGACGAGCGGTACGCGGCGACGCCCGCGTACGACGCGTGGCTGGAGCGCCCGCCGGCGGAGCGGTGGACGCGGCTGGCGGAGGCGTGGCTGGCGGCGACGCGCACGGCGGGCGTGGTGGGCGGCAGGGACGGCAAGGACAGGACGCTGTCGGCGCTGGGCCCGCACCTGGACCGCTCGGCGGCCCCGGAGGTGCGCCACCGGGTGCTGAGCCTCCTCTCCACGCTCCCGGAGGGCACGGCCCCGGACCCGGAGTCGGTCGTGGCGCGGCTGACGTGGGAGCGCCCGTCCCCGGCGGCGCGGGAGCTGCGGACGAGGCTGGCGCAGTGGACGCTGTCGGAGGCGGAGTTCCTGGGGCTGACGGGCCGTGGGGCGCTGTCGGCGCATGGCAGGGCGCTGCTGACGGACCGGGACGCGACACCCACGGAGCGGGCGACGGCGACGGCGCGGGCGGAGAAGTTGATCACTCCGCTCCTCCCCGAGCCGCTGGACCACGTCCTGCTCCAGGCGGACCTGACGGCGGTGGCGCCGGGCCCGCTGGTCCGCCCGCTGGCGGACGCCCTGGCGGTGCTGGCCGACGTCGAGTCGAAGGGCGGGGCGACGGTCTACCGGTTCACCCCGGGCTCGGTACGCCGCGCGCTCGACTCCGGCCGCACAGCCTCCGACCTGCACGTATTTTTGACGGAGCACTCCCGCACCCCGGTCCCCCAGCCGTTGACGTACCTGATCGACGACGTGGCGCGGCGCCATGGCCATCTGCGGATCGGGGCGGCGTCGGCGTACGTCCGCTGTGACGACGACGCGGTGCTCGGCGAGATCCTGGCGGACAAGCGGGCGGCGGCGCTGCGCCTGCGCCGGCTGGCGCCGACGGTGCTCGCGGCGCAGGTGGACCCGGGCACGCTCCTGGAGGGTCTGCGGGCGATGGGCTTCGCCCCGGCGGCGGAGACCCCGGAGGGCGACGTGCTGATCACCCGCGCCCATGCGCACCGCACGCCGCCGCGCACGGCGCCGGAGCCGGTGCCGGACGGCCCGGCGCTGCCCGACGGGACGCTGCTCGACGCGGCGATCAGGGCGATCAGGGCGGGCGATCTGGCGGCGACGGCCCCGCGCAGGACGGCGCCCGCGCACCCCGGCGACGGTGAGCTGCCGAGGACGACGGCGGCGGAGACGCTCGCGACGATGCAGGCGGCGGTGATGACCGGCGACGCGCTGTGGATCGGGTACGTGAACGCGGAGGGCGCGGCGAGCCAGCGGGTGATCGCGCCGATCCGGGTGGAGGGCGGTTATGTGACGGCGTTCGACCACACGGCGGACGAGGTCCGCACGTATCCGCTGCACAGGGTGACGGGCGTGGCGGAACTGGCGCCGGACGCGACCTGACCAGCGCCCTCGCGGGCATCACTCCACGCACCACCCGCCATGCGGCACACTGGACGTTTGGCCACCCCGAGTCCGGGGTCCGGCCCAGGCAGAAAGGGTGCCGCGCGTGAACGGTCCACTCATCGTCCAGTCGGACAAGACCCTGCTCCTCGAGGTCGACCACGAGCAGGCCGACGAGTGCCGCCGGGCGATCGCCCCGTTCGCGGAGCTGGAGCGGGCGCCCGAGCACATCCACACGTACCGGCTGACGCCGCTCGGCCTGTGGAACGCGCGGGCGGCGGGCCACGACGCGGAGCAGGTCGTGGACGCGCTGGTGCAGTACAGCCGCTACCCGGTGCCGCACGCGCTCCTCGTCGACATCGCGGAGACGATGGACCGCTACGGCAGGCTGACGCTCTCCAAGCATCCGGCGCACGGCCTGGTCCTGACGACGACGGACCGCCCGGTCCTGGAGGAGATCCTGCGCTCGAAGCGGGTGCAGCCGCTTGTCGGCGCCCGGATCGACGCGGACTCGGTGGCGGTGCACCCCTCGGAGCGGGGCCAGATCAAGCAGACGCTCCTGAAGCTGGGCTGGCCGGCCGAGGACCTCGCGGGCTACGTGGACGGCGAGGCGCACCCGATCGAGCTCGACGAGGAGGGCTGGTCGCTGCGCCCGTACCAGAAGCAGGCGGTGGAGGGCTTCTGGCACGGCGGCTCCGGCGTCGTGGTCCTGCCCTGCGGCGCGGGCAAGACGCTGGTGGGCGCGGGCGCGATGGCGCAGGCCAAGGCCACCACCCTCATCCTGGTCACGAACACGGTGTCGGCCCGCCAGTGGAAGCACGAGCTGGTGAAGCGCACGAGTCTCACCGAGGACGAGATCGGCGAGTACAGCGGGACGAAGAAGGAGATCCGCCCGGTCACGATCGCCACGTACCAGGTCCTGACGACGAAGCGGAAGGGCGTCTACCCGCACCTGGAGCTGTTCGACTCGCGCGACTGGGGCCTGGTCGTCTACGACGAGGTGCACCTGCTGCCCGCGCCGGTCTTCAAGTTCACGGCGGACCTCCAGGCGCGCCGCCGCCTGGGCCTGACGGCGACCCTGGTCCGGGAGGACGGCCGCGAGTCGGACGTGTTCTCGCTGATCGGCCCGAAGCGGTTCGACGCGCCGTGGAAGGAGATCGAGGCGCAGGGCTACATCGCGCCCGCCGACTGCGTCGAGGTCCGGGTGAACCTGACCGACTCCGAGCGGCTCGCGTACGCGACCGCCGAGACGGAGGAGAAGTACCGCTTCTGCGCGACGACGGCGACGAAGCGGAAGGTCACCGAGGCGCTGGTCCGCAAGCACGCGGGCGAGCAGACGCTCGTCATCGGCCAGTACATCGACCAGCTCGACGAGCTGGGCGAGCACCTGGACGCGCCGGTGATCAAGGGCGAGACGACGAACGCGGTGCGCGAGAAGCTGTTCGAGTCCTTCCGCCAGGGCGAGATCTCGGTCCTTGTCGTCTCCAAGGTGGCGAACTTCTCGATCGACCTGCCGGAGGCGACGGTGGCGATCCAGGTGTCGGGCACGTTCGGCTCGCGCCAGGAGGAGGCGCAGCGGCTCGGCCGCGTTCTGCGCCCGAAGGCGGACGGCCACGAGGCCCGCTTCTACTCGGTGGTCGCCCGCGACACGATCGACCAGGACTTCGCCGCGCACCGCCAGCGCTTCCTGGCGGAGCAGGGTTACGCGTACCGGATCGTGGACGCGGACGAGCTGCTGGCGGAGGGCTGACGCAGACCGGCGGCGAGCAGCAGGCCGACGGCGAGGAGCGGGTAGGGCGCGGCCAACGGCTGCTGCCACCAGGAGAGATGCAGATCGAGGTCGCCCTGGTGGGGCAGCAGCCACATGCTGCGCCCGGTGAAGAGGACGCCGACGCCCACGGCCGTACGCCGATGGCCGCCGGCCCACAGGAGCGCGAGCAGCGGCACGCACCACACCCAGTGGTGGGACCAGCTGATGGGTGAGACGAGGAGCGCGGTCAGGGCGGCGAGGACGAGGCCGTGGGCGTCGCTGCGAGCGCGTACGGCGAGGCAGAGCCCGCCGCTCGCGACGAGAACGGCGAGGCCGCCCCAGAGGAGACCGGGCTCGGCGGTGTGCAGGACGCGGGCGACGAGCCCCTGCAACGACTGGTTGTCGACGATCCACGCTTTGCCGACCCGCCCGGTCTCGAACACCCGCCGGGTCCAGAACTCCCAGGAGGCGTACGGCAGCACGAGCGCGCCCAGGGCCGCTGTACCGGCGGCGCCCGCGACCGCGTACGACGCCTCCCGCCGACGTCCCCGGAGGAACAGGTGGACGACGAAGACGGCCGGGGTGAGCTTGACGCCGGTCGCGATGCCGAGGGCGATGCCCTTGCCGCGGGCGCCGGCGGGCCGGTTGAGGTCCCACAGGACGAGGCAGGCCAGGGCGAGGTTGATCTGCCCGAACACAATCGTCTGGAAGACGGGTTCCAGCCACAGGGCTCCGCCCGTCCCCGCGCACACGGCCCCCGGGCCGGGCCGCAGCCCGGCCGCCCGGCAGGAGAGATGGACGAGGACGCCGGTCAGGGCGATGTTGCCGAGGAGGAAGAGCCCCTTGAGCAGCCCGAGGGGCACCCACCCCAGGGGCACGAAGACAAGCGCGGCGAACGGCGGGTAGGTGGCGGGCAGCTCCCACTCGGTGACGGCGAACCCATAGAGCCGCTCGCCCCCACGCGCGGCGGCGACGCCCTCGGCCCGGTAGACGAGGAGGTCGGCCATCGGGACGTGCTGGGCGCCGCAGAGGACGAGGAGGGCGGCGACGGAGACGCCGAGGAAGGCAACACAGAGCGAGGACTTGATCACGAAGAGCAACGCTACAAACAGCCCTCCCGGCGATGAAGGAGCGGGGTCCGGGGTCCGGGGCGGAGCCCCGTGATCTCAGCGGAACCGCCGCAGCCGCAAGCTGTTGCCGACCACGAACACGGACGAGAACGCCATGGCGGCCCCGGCGATCATCGGATTCAACAACCCCGCAGCGGCCAGCGGCAACGCGGCGACGTTGTAGGCGAACGCCCAGAACAGGTTGGACCGGATCGTCCCAAGGGTCCGCCGGGCAAGGCGCATCGCATCGGCGGCGACCCGCAGGTCCCCCCGCACCAGCGTGAGATCCCCCGCCTCGATGGCCGCATCGGTCCCCGTCCCCATGGCGAGTCCGAGATCGGCCTGGGCGAGCGCGGCGGCGTCGTTCACCCCGTCCCCGACCATGGCGACGGACCGCCCTTCCGCTTGCAGCCGCCTGACGACGTCGACCTTGTCCCGCGGCAGCACTTCCGCGATGACGTCCTCGGCCGCGATGCCGACCTCGGCGGCGACGCTGCGGGCGACGGCCTCGTTGTCCCCGGTCAGGAGTACGGGCCGGAGCCCGAGCCCGCGCAACCGCCGCACGGCGTCGGCGCTGGTCTCCTTCACGGCGTCGGCGACTTCGAGGACGGCGCGGGCCTCCCCGTCCCAGGCGACGCAGACGGCGGTCCGCCCGGCGGCCTCGGCGTCGGCCTTGGCGCGGGCCAGTCCGTCGGGGAGCCGGATCTCCCACTCGTCGAGGAGTTCCGCCCGCCCGACGAGCACGGCGCGCCCCTCGACGACGCCTTGCACACCGTGCCCGGGAACGTTGGCGAAGTCCTCGGGGACGGGCAGCGCCCCGACGCGCGCGGCGGCACCGTCGGCGACGGCGCGGGCGATCGGATGCTCCGAGGCGTGTTCGAGCGCGCCCGCGAGCCGCAGGACTTCGGCCTCGTCGGCACTGGCCTTGTCGGCACTGGCCTCGTCGGCGACGGTTCCGTCGGCGACGGCCTCGTCGGCGACATGTGTCGCGAGCAGCGTCATCCGCCCGGTGGTGACCGTGCCGGTCTTGTCGAGGACGATCGTGTCGACCTTGCGCGTGCTCTCCAGCACCTCGGGGCCCTTGATGAGGATGCCGAGCTGGGCCCCGCGCCCCGTGCCGACCATGAGCGCGGTGGGTGTGGCGAGTCCGAGGGCGCACGGGCAGGCGATGATCAGTACGGCGACGGCGGCGGTGAACGCGGCGGTCAGCCCGGCCCCGTTGCCGAGCCAGAAGCCGAGCGTGGCGACGGCGAGCGCGATGACGACGGGCACGAAGACGGCGGAGATGCGGTCGGCGAGCCGCTGGGCGGCGGCTTTGCCGTTCTGGGCGTCCTCGACGAGGCGTGCCATGCGGGCGAGTTGGGTGTCGGCGCCGACACGGGTGGCCTCGACGACGAGCCGCCCGCCGGCGTTCAGGGTGGCCCCCGTGACGGTGTCGCCGACGGCGACCTCGACCGGTACGGACTCCCCGGTGAGCATGGACGCGTCGACGGCGGACGACCCCTCGACGACTGTGCCGTCGGTGGCGATCTTCTCGCCGGGCCGCACGAGAAACCGCTCGCCCACCTTCAACTCGCCCACCGGCACCGTCAGTTCACGCCCGCCGTCCCGGAAGACGGTGACGTCCTTGGCGCCGAGTTCGAGCAGCGCCCGCAGCGCGGCGCCCGCCTTCCGCTTCGAGCGGGCCTCGAAGTAGCGGCCCGCCAGGATGAACGCGGTGACTCCGGCGGCGGCCTCCAGATAGATGTTCCCGGCGCCGTCGCTGCGCCCGATGGTCAGTTCGAAGGGGTGCGTCATGCCGGGTTCGCCGGCGGTCCCGAAGAACAGGGCCCACAGGGACCACAGGAACGCGGCGGACGTGCCGAGGGAGATCAGCGTGTCCATGGTGGCGGCGCCGTGCCGCGCGTTCGTGAACGCCGCTTTGTGGAAGGGCCAGGCCGCGTAGGTGACGACGGGCGCGGCCAGGGTCAGCGAGAGCCACTGCCAGTACGCGAACTGGAGGGCAGGCGCCATGGCCATGGCGATGACGGGCACGGCGAGCACGACGGCGGTGACGAGGCGCTGCCGCAGGGGCCGCAGTTCATCGGCGCCCGACGCCCCGGAATCCGCCGAGTCCTTCGACGCCGCGGGGGGCGCGGGTTCCCCGGCCGTGTACCCGGTGGCTTCGACGGTGGCGATCAGGTCCGCGACCTCCACGCCCTCGCCATAGCTGACCTGCGCTTTCTCGGTGGCGTAGTTGACGGTCGCCGTGACGCCGTCCATCCGGTTCAGCTTCTTCTCGACACGGGCGGCGCATGACGCGCAGGTCATGCCGCCGATGACGAGCTCCACCCGGGCGGGCGGGGCGTCGGTCTGCGTCGGCATGGGGCCTCCTGTGGAAGGAACGAGGGATACCCGGGGCGGGTACCCGAGAACCCTTCCAACATATACCCCTAGGGGGTATGGTCAACAGCCTCGAAGCCAACAGGACCGACGGAGGAGTGCCCATGCGCACCGGACTGAAGATCACCGCTTTCGCGGCGGGACTCGCGTCGGCGTTCGGCGCGGCGTACGGGGTGGGCGTCGGGACCGCGCCCGTCGTCACCGCGAAGGAGCGACCCGCGTCGGAGCACGGCGGCCACGAGACGCCCGAAGCGGCACCGGCCGCCGCCGACGTGCCCGGCGGGCTCCAGGTCTCCGACCGCGGCTACACGCTCGACCTGGAGCGCGACCGGTTGCCCGGCCTCACCGGGGAGATCCGGTTCGCCATCCGCAAGGACAGCACCGGTGCGCCCGTGACCGCGTACAAGAAGGAGCACGACAAGGAGCTGCACCTGATCGTCGCCTCACGGGACCTGACCGCGTACCGGCATCTGCACCCCGTGCGCGCCGCCGACGGCACGTGGTCGACGCCCGTCTCGCTGCCCAAGGCCGGCGACTACCGGGTCTTCGCCGACTTCACGCCGAGCGGCGAGAAGGAAGGGCTCACCCTCGGCACGGGGATCGGGGTCGCCGGGCCATACGCGCCCGCCGCGCTGCCCGCGCCCTCCCCGACGGCGCACGTCGCGGACGGGTACGAGGTCCGGGTCCAGGGCGCGCTGAAGCCGGGCGCGGCGAGCGAGCTGACCCTGCGAATCAGCCAGAACGGGCGGCCCGTCACCGATCTGGAGCCCTACCTCGGCGCGTACGGGCATCTGGTCGCGCTGCGCTCCGGCGACCTCGCGTACCTCCACGTTCACCCGCACGACGGCGAGGCCGGGCCCCGCGTCTCCTTCACCGCGATGGCGCCCAGCGAGGGGACGTACCGGCTGTTCCTGGACTTCAAGCACGGCGGGAAGGTCAGGACGGCTGCGTTCACCGTGCGCGCGGCGTAGGCTGAGCCACGTTATTGGACTAGACCTATCTGGTCCTATGGGGCAGAGACTGAGGACAGGAGCCCGATGAGCGAGCGCGCAGTCCTGGAGGTGATCGCCCTCGACGCCCAGGACGCGACCGCGGCCCAGGCCGGGGGCGCGGACCGCCTGGAGCTGGTCACCGACATGGCGGCGGACGGCCTGACACCGTCGGTGGAGACGTTCGCGGCGATCCGCGCCGCCGTGGACATCCGGCTGCGCGTGATGCTGCGGCTCGCGGACGGCTTCTCGGCGGGGGGCTCCGCCCGGGTGGCCGAACTGGTGGCGGCGGCGCGGGCGCTGCGGGCCGAGGGCGCGGACGAGTTCGTGCTCGGGTTCCTCGACGAGACCGGCGGGGCCGACCTCGCGGCCGTCGAGACGATCGTCGCCGAGCTGGACGGGTGCCGGTGGACTTTTCACCGGGCCATCGACCGGGCCGCCGAGCGGGATGCTCTGCGCAAGCAGCTGGCGTTTCTGCCCGGCCTCGACACGTATCTGACCGCCGGGTCCGCGGAGGGGGTCGACGCGGGGCTCGACGTGCTCGTCGCCGAGGCGGGGCGGGCCGGTGAGCCGGGGTATGAGCAGCAGCTTCTCGTGGGGGGCGGGTTGCGGCTCGACCACGTCGCGGAGCTGCGGGCCGCGGGGGTCTCCGCGTTCCACATCGGCGGCGCGTCCCGGCCCGCCGGGTGGAACGGCCCGGTCTCCGCGGACGCGGTCCGGGTCTGGCGCGAGGCGCTGGACGCGGCGTGACCCCAGGGGGCCGGCCCACTGGCCTGCGCCCGAACGCCATCCTCACTGAGACGCTCCCGCGACCGCGGCTCTCGTCGTGGTTGCTCGCGCAGTTCCCCGCGCCCCTGAGATGCGCACTCCGTGCGCCATCCCGCGGATCGTTCGACCGCGGCTCTCGCCGTGGTTGCTCGCGCAGTTCCCCGCGCCCCTGAGATGCGCACTTCGTGCGCCATCTCATGGGGCGGCCCGCCCGGCGACCCCCGGGGGAGGCGCGGCGAAGCCGCAGGCCTTCAGGGGCGCGGGGAACTGCGCGACCAGCCACGACGAGAGCCGCACCCGACCGGACGAGCCGGCCCCTACGGCGCGGAGGTCAGCTCAAGAGGAGCGGCAGCGGAGACGTGTGGGTGACCACGAGGCCCGACACCGCCCGGGTCAGGGACACGTACAACCGCCGGAGGCCAGTACGTTCGTCGGGCTCGCCGGCGACGACGGCCCCCGGCTCGTCCAGGACCACGTAGTCGTACTCAAGCCCCTTCGCCAGCGACGCGGGCACCAGCGTGAGCCGGGCCTCGGCCGTGGTCTCCTCACCCGGCGCGAGGAACGAGAGCCCCGCCTCCGTCAACGCCTCAGCCAGCGCAGCGCACCGCGCATCGGCGGCGATCAACCCCACGGACCCCTCGTGCCGCAGGGACTCCACGCACGCGGCGACGACATCGTCCGCCCCCGCCACGGGGCGCACCTCGAACACCCCGGGGTTCTCCCGCACGGACCGCACCGGCGCCAGCCCCGGCGCGATGGACGGCAGCAGCCGGGACGCGTACCGGATGACGTCCGTCGGCACGCGGAACCCGGCCGTCAGTTCCTCGATCACCGCGTCGGGTTTGCCCAGGTGGGCCAGCGCCTCGTCCCAGCTCCGCGTGGCCCACGGCGTGGTCCCCTGCGCGAGGTCGCCGAGAACCGTCACGGACCCGGTCGTGGCGCGCCGCCCCACCGCCCGGTACTGCATCGGCGACAGATCCTGCGCTTCGTCGAGGACGACGTGTCCGAGCGAGTGCGTGCGCGCGACGAGGTCGTGGGCCTCGTCGATGAGCACGGCGTCCGCGGCGGACCACTTGACGCTTTTGACGCTCCGGGCGGGCTTGGCCCACAGCAGCGCCTTCTGCTCGTCCTCGCTCAGCACCCCCTCCGCGTGTTCCGCCAGGAACTCCGCGTCGGAGAGCAGCCGCAGCACGAGCCTGGCCGGGTCGACGGCCGGCCACACCGCCTTGACCAGTGCTTTTACGGCGGTGTTGCGCGCGACCGCGTCCTGTACCCGGTCGTCCGGCGCTTCTCCGGCCCGTTCCATCTGGACGAGTACGGCGTGTGCGACGCGCTGCGGGAGTGCGTCGCGCGCGGCGCCGTAGCGCATGTCGCGGGCCATCAGCTCCCTGACGATCTCCTCCAGCTCGTAGGAGGCGACCCGCCAGCGGCGCGAGCCGCGCACGACCACGACGCCTTCGGTCGGCAGCGTGATGTGCGAGCGCAGTGCCCGCCGCACGACCTCGGCCATGCGCGCGTCGCCCTTCACGAGGGCCGTCTCGGCGGTGTCGACGCCCCGTACCTCCGCGTGCGCGCCCACGAGGTCGTCGACGGTGGCCTGCTTCACCTCCAACTCGCCGAGCGCGGGCAGCACTTGCTCGATGTAGTGGAGGAAGGACGCGTTGGGCCCGATGACGAGCGTGCCGGTGCGGGCGAGCCGCTCGCGGTGCGCGTACAGCAGATATGCGACGCGGTGCAGGCCGACCGCCGTCTTGCCCGTCCCCGGGCCTCCTTGTACGCACACCGATCCGGCGAGCCCGCTGCGCACGATCTCGTCCTGCTCGGGCTGGATGGTGGCGACGATGTCGCGCATGGGGCCGACGCGGGGCCGTTCGATCTCCTGCTGAAGGAGTGCGCTGGTGCGTTCGGCCTCGCCGGGGTCGGAGAGGTGTTCGTCCTCGTACGCGCTCAGTTCGCCGCCGGTGTAGCCGAAGCGGCGGCGCAGCGCGACGTCCATCGGCTCCTTCTTGGAGGCCCGGTAGAACGGCTGGGAGACGGGGGCGCGCCAGTCGATGACCATGGGGTCGCCGTCGGCGTCGTGGACGTGTCGCCGCCCGATGTAGAACTGCTCGCCGTCGGCGCCTTCGGCGAGGTCGACGCCGGGCGCGTGCAGGTAGTCGAGGCGGCCGAAGAAGAGCGGGGTGTGGCTGAGGTCGGCGAGCGCCTTGATCCGGTCGTCGACCTGGCGCTGGAGCACCTCGGCGTTGACCCAGTTCGCGGTGACGTCGCGGATGTCGAGCGCCTCGGCGTCCTCCCGCATGGCGCGCAGGGCGGCACGGGACGAGTGAAGGTGCGCGCGCTCGCGGTCGAGCGGGGTGGGCGCGGGCGTGGACATGGACGTGGACGTGCTCACGGGTGATGCCTCCGGCTCCAGGTACGCGGATACGCAGATACGCAGATAGGCGGATACGTCGATCCGCAGATCCAGGGTCCGGCCGGTTTCCGTCCGGTCGGCGGCGCTCCGGCTTCGGCGTCCGCGACGGCTGACAGCGGCGAAGGGAGGCGGGCAGACGCGCGAGTGTACGGGACCGGTGGCTGCCGGGGCCAACGGGTTTTCCCAAGGCCGCACGCACCCGTCCCCCGGCCGGTTCCCGCCCCGCCGCGCTCCCCGGGTCCCCTCAGGGTCGGGGTCCCCCGCAGGTCGTAGGCGGGTTACTCCGCGGGGCCGATGTGCGCGTATGCCCGGATTCGCATCCTGGATACATGACCACAGTGACCTGCACCACGGCCCCTTCCGGCGCCACGGCGGCGTCCGGAGCCCACCGTCCGCACCGCGTCGGCGACGCGGCGCGAGCCGTCGGGGCGTTCGCCTCGGCGGTGTTCTCGGTCGTCGTCCTGGGCGACACCGACAGCACCCTTTACCGGGACGCGGGCGTCGTCCGCCGCCACTGACACCGCCCCCTGACACCGGCCCCTTAGGGTCGGGGGCATGACCCCTGAGTACGAGGATCCGCGGGACCTGCGGGAGCGCTGGGCCCGTGCCCTGCGCGCGGCGAGCGGATCGACGGACGTGGACCCGTACCCGTACGCGGACAACCTGCTGGCCCGCTGGGCGGAACCGCAGCGCAAGTACCACACGACGCAGCACCTGGCCGCTGTCCTGGCCCGGGTCGACGTCCTCGACGACCATGCGGACGATCCCGCGCTGGTGCGGCTCGCCGCCTGGTTCCACGACGCGGTGTACCGGCCGGACCGTTCGGAGAACGAGGAGCGCTCGGCGGCGCTCGCCGAGCGGGCGCTCGCGGAGGCGGGGCTGCCGGAGGCGGCGGTCGCGGAGGTGGCGCGCCTGGTCCGTCTCACGGTCGGCCACGACCCGGCCGACGGCGACAGCAACGGCGAGACCCTGTGCGACGCGGACCTGGCGATCCTGGCCTCGCCGCCGGAGGCGTACGCCGCGTACACGAAGGCGGTCCGCGAGGAGTACGCGTTCGTGCCCGACGAGGCGTTCCGGGAGGGCCGCGCCGCCGTCCTGCGCCAGCTCCTGGACCTGCCCCGCCTGTTCCGCACCCCGTACGGGACGGCGCACTGGGAGTCGGCGGCCCGCGACAACCTGACAACAGAGCTGCGACTGCTGGCCCCACCAGGAACGGACGGCTGACCCGAGCCGGGGAATGTCATCTGCGTGCCTCTAGTTGCCCCGTACATGCCGCCAAATACCAGCCGTATGCCCCTCGCCGTCTACATCCTCGGGCTCAGCGTCTTCGCGCTCGGCACGTCCGAGTTCATGCTCTCCGGTCTGCTGCCGGCCGTCGCCGACGACATGGACGTCACGATCCCGCAGGCCGGGCTGCTGATCTCGGCGTTCGCGATCGGCATGGTGGTGGGCGCCCCGCTGCTCGCGGTGGCGACGCTGCGGCTGCCTCGGCGTACGACCCTGATCACGCTGATCTCCCTGTTCGGCCTGGGCCAGATCGCGGGCGCGCTCGCGCCGACGTACGCGGTCCTGTTCGCGTCCCGGGTCGTCTCGGCGCTGGCCTGCGCCGGTTTCTGGGCGGTGGGCGCGGCGGTCGCCATCGCGATGGTCCCGGTGAACCAGCGGGCCCGCGCGATGGCCGTGATGATCGGCGGCCTGTCGATCGCCAACGTCCTGGGCGTCCCGGCGGGCGCCTTCCTCGGTGACGGGCTCGGGTGGCGGGCCGCGTTCTGGGCGGTGGGCGCAGCTTCGGCGATCGCCCTCGTCGGCATCGTGACGCTGGTCCCGCCGATCCCCGTACCGGCCGAACGCCCGCGCCTGAAGCGGGAGTTGGCGATCTACCGGGACCGTCAGGTGTGGCTGTCCGTCGCGGTGACGGCGCTGGCCGCGGGCGGTGTCTTCTGCGCGTTCAGCTATCTCTCCCCGCTCCTGACGGAGGTCGCGGGGCTGCCCGAGGGCTCGGTCCCGCTGGTGCTCGGCCTGTTCGGGGTCGGCGCCCTGGTCGGCACGACGATCGGCGGCCGGATCGCGGACGCGCACCTGTTCGGGGTGTTGTTGACCGGCATCACGGCGTCGACCGTCTTCCTGGCCGCGCTCGCCCTCCTCGGCCACTTCGCGATCGCGGCGGTGGCCCTGTCCTTCCTGCTCGGCCTGTCCGCGTTCTGGACGGCCCCGGCCCTGAACGCCCGCATGTTCAACGTGGCGGGCGCCGCCCCCACCCTGGCCGGCGCGACCACGACCGCCGCCTTCAACCTCGGCAACACGGGCGGCCCCTGGCTCGGCGGCACGGTCATCGACGCGGACCTCGGCTACCCGGCGACCGCGTGGGCGGGCGGCGCGATGACGGTCCTGGCGCTCGCCCTGACGGCGGTCTCCCTGCGGCTGCACCGCCGCACCCCGTCGAAGATCGTGACGGGATCGACGGAGATGTCGGCACCAGCATCAGCACCGGCACCAGTACCGGCACCGGCACCGGCACCGGCACCGATCACGCGGGACGCCCCTTCGGCCGCCGCAACCCCGCCTCGGTGATCCTGCGCACCAGTTCCTTCGAGCCGACCGTCACGGCCCCGGCCCGCACCGCGTCCTCGTAACGGTGCGACGGTATGTCGTAGTGGTCGCGTTCGAAGGCGCGGCGCGGGGCGCCCAACCGCTCGGCGAACGCGTGCAATTCGTCGAACGAGACGTCGCTGACCAGGTGCGACCACATACGGCCATGGCCGGGCCAGGTCGGCGGATCGATATAGACGGTCACCGGCGGGGCCTTCAGCCGGTGACCGTGCCGAGCTGCCCCACGGGCGCCACGACCACGCCCGCCTCCGAGCACACCCAGTGCGGATCGGCGCCCAGCTCCGGCTCGACGTCCAGCGCGTGCGGGCCCTCCGACCCGGAGCCGGGGCCGCACACCGGGCACAGCGGCCAGCGCCCGTGCCGCTCCAGGAGGCCGTCCTTGACGTCCTGGGCGACGAGCCCGGAGACGTAGTCCACGCCGTCCGGCCACTGCTCGACCCACCAGCGGCGGGACGTTATCGACTCCTCGACGAGCGAGACGACGTCCGGGTCCGCGACGTCCGCCGCCTTCAGATCCGCGAGCACGAGCGCGCGGGCCGCGTGCAGGGCCTGCTCCAGGGGGCTGATGGTGTCCATGTATCTCATTGTGCGCCTCTTGACCGCTCACCTGTTTGAAAATATCTTTCAGCCGTGAGCAATGACGTGAAGGAAAGTTTCTCGAACGACGCGCCGCCCGCCCCCGCGGCCCTCGCCGCCAAGGTGCGCACGCTCGCGCCGTCGATGACCCGCTCCATGCAGCGGGTCGCCGAGGCCGTCGCCGCCGACCCGGCCGGCTGCGCCGCCCTCACCGTCACCGGCCTCGCCGAGCTCACCGGCACGAGCGAGGCGACCGTCGTCCGCACCGCCCGCATCCTCGGCTACCCCGGCTACCGCGACCTGCGCCTCGCCCTCGCCGGACTCGCCGCCCAGCAGCAGTCCGGGCGGGCGCCCGCCGTCACCGCCGACATCGCCGTCGACGACCCCATAGCCGACGTCGTCGCCAAACTGGCCTACGACGAGCAGCAGACGCTCGCCGACACCGCGGCCGGGCTCGACACGGTGCAACTGGCTGCCGCCGTGAGCGCGCTCGCCGGGGCCCGGCGGGTCGATGTGTACGGGGTCGGCGCGTCGGGGCTTGTCGCCCAGGACCTCGCGCAGAAGCTGCTCCGCATCGGGCAGGTCGCGCACGCGCACTCGGATCCGCACTTGGCCATCACCAACGCGGTGACGCTCCGCTCGGGGGATGTGGCGGTTTCGATCACGCACTCGGGGGCGACCGGGGACGTGATCGAGCCGCTCCGTGTCGCGTTCGAGCACGGGGCGACGACGATCGCGATCACGGGGCGCCCCGACGGCCCGGTCTCTCAGTACGCGGACCACGTCCTCACCACCTCCATCGCCCGCGAGAGCGAGCTGCGGCCCGCGGCGATGTCGTCCCGTACGAGCCAGCTCCTCGTCGTGGACTGCCTGTTCGTCGGCGTGGCCCAACGCTCCTACGAGACAGCGGCCCCCGCCCTCTCCGCCTCCTACGAGGCCCTGGCCCACCGCCACCGCGCCGCTCCCCGGGGCCCCAGACCATGACCGTCCCGCCATCGTGGCTGGTCGCGCAGTTCCCCGCGCCCCTGAGATGCGCACTTCGTGCGCCATCTCAGCGAGGCGCCATGAGGCTGCGGCGCAGCCGCATGCCTCAGGGGCGCGGGGAACTGCGCGACCAGCCACGACGAGACCCGCACCCGACCACAACCCACTCCGTACCCGGAAAGAGCCGCCCGAGATGACGACCACCGACTACACCGCCCTCCAGGCCCAGCTCGCCACCCTGACCACAGAGGCCTTCCGGCCGGACCTCGCCGAGATCGACCAGCGCTCCACCCTGGAGATCGCCCAGATCATGAACGGTGAGGACGCCACCGTCCCCACCGCGGTGGCGGCCCAGCTCCCCCAGATCGCCGCCGCGATCGACGGCACGGCGGAGCGGATGGCCCGGGGCGGCCGCCTGATCTACGCCGGCGCCGGCACGGCGGGCCGCCTCGGGGTCCTGGACGCCTCGGAGTGCCCGCCCACTTTCAACACGGACCCGACGGAGGTCATCGGCCTGATCGCGGGCGGCCCTTCCGCGATGGTCACGGCAGTGGAAGGCGCCGAGGACTCCAAGGAGCTGGCCGCGGAGGACCTGGCCGAGCTGAACCTCACCGGGAACGACGTGGTCGTAGGCGTCTCGGCCTCGGGCCGCACCCCGTACGCGATCGGCGCGGTGGAGCACGCCCGCACCAGCGTGGGCGCCCTGACCATCGGCCTGTCCTGCAACGCGGACAGCGCCCTCGCAGCCGCCGCGGACCACGGCATCGAGGTCGTGGTCGGCCCGGAGCTGCTGACCGGCTCGACCCGCCTGAAGGCGGGCACCGCGCAGAAGCTGGTCCTGAACATGCTGTCGACGATCACCATGATCCGGCTCGGCAAGACGTACGGAAACCTGATGGTCGACGTACGCGCGTCGAACGAGAAGCTGCGGGCCCGTTCCCGCCGCATCGTCTCCCTGGCCACGGGCGCCGACGACGCCGTCATCGAGGCCGCGCTCGCCGCGACGGACGGGGAGGTGAAGAACGCGATCCTCGTCGTGCTCGGCGAGGTCGACGGACAGACGGCGGCCCGGCTCCTGGCCGAGTCCAACGGCCACCTGCGCGCGGCGCTCGCCGCGGCGACCACCGCGACCCCCTGAACCGAAGCACCCTCCATCCGCACCACCCGCACAGCAAGGCAGCACGCACCATGGCTGAGAACAAGAACCGCGACGTGGCGGCCTCGATCCTCCCCCTCGTGGGCGGCGCCGCGAACGTCACCTCCGTCGTCCACTGCATGACCCGGCTCCGGCTGGGTCTGGCAGACCGTTCGCTCGTCCAGGACGAGGCGCTGAAGGCGCTGCCCGATGTCATGGGCGTGGTCGAGGACGAGACGTACCAGATCGTCCTCGGCCCGGGGAAGGTCGCCCGGGTGACGCCGGAGTTCGAGGCGCTGGTGGAGGAGGAGAGGGCGCAGGCCCCCGCCCTCTCGACCGCCGCCGCGCCCGCGCACAGCACCACCGCCGACGAACTGGCGGCCCAGGGCGCCGAGCTGAGGGCGGCCCGCAAGGCGAAGAACGCCACGCCCTTCAAGCTGTTCCTGCGCCGGATCGCGAACATCTTCGTGCCGCTGATCCCGGCGCTGATCGGCTGCGGCATCATCGCGGGCATCAACGGCCTGCTGATCAACCTGGAGTGGCTGCCCGGCGTCACCCCCGCCCTGGCCGCGATCGCCTCCGGTTTCATGGCGCTGATCGCGGTGTTCGTCGGCTACAACACGGCGAAGGAGTTCGGAGGTACGCCGATCCTCGGCGGCGCGGTCGCGGCGATCATCGTGTACGCGGGGGTTGCGAACGTCTCGGCGTTCGGCCAGAAGCTCTCCCCGGGCCAGGGCGGTGTGCTCGGCGCGCTGGGCGCGGCGGTCCTCGCGGTGTACGTGGAGAAGTGGTGCCGCCGGTGGGTCCCGGAGGCGGTGGACGTCCTGGTCACGCCGACTTTGACGGTCCTGGTCTCGGGCCTGGTCACGATCTTCGGTCTGATGTATGTCGCCGGTGAGGTGTCCACCGGGATCGGTACGGCGGCGAACTGGCTCCTGGACAACACGGGCGCGTTCGCGGGCCTGGTCCTGGGCGGCCTGTTCCTCCCGCTGGTCATGCTGGGCCTGCACCAGGCGCTCATCCCGATCCACACGACCCTGATCGAGCAGCAGGGTTACACGGTCCTCCTCCCCATCCTGGCGATGGCGGGCGCGGGTCAGGTCGGCTGCGCGATCGCCGTGTTCAAGCGTCTCAAGCACAACAAGTCGATCCGTACGACGATCAAGTCGGCGCTGCCCGCCGGGTTCCTGGGCGTCGGCGAGCCGCTCATCTACGGTGTCTCGCTCCCCCTGGGCCGTCCTTTCATCACGGCGTGTGTCGGCGGTGCGGCGGGCGGCGCGTTCGTCGGTCTCTTCTCGATGCTGGGGACGAAGGTCGGTTCGACGGCGATCGGCCCGTCCGGCTGGGCCCTGTTCCCCCTCCTCAAGGGCAACCACGGGCTCGGCACGACGTGCCTGATCTACGGCGGCGGCCTCCTCATCGGCTACGCGGTCGGCTTCCTGGCCACGTACTTCTTCGGCTTCAGCAAGCAGATGCTCGCCGAGCTGAACCAGGACGTGGACGCGGGCGAGTCCCCGGCCGCCCGCGCCGAGTCCGAGCCCGGCGCGCCCGCTCCGGCGACGCCCGCACCGGCCAAGGTCTGACCCGGACCACTTCCCTGCCCGCTCAGGGCAGTCGTCCCTCCTGATTGACCACCCGGACCCGCGCCCGCAGCTCGTCGAGCACGGGCGCGGGCGCCACCGCCTCCGGCGGGCAGTCCCACTCCGCCCCGCCGCCCGGTGGCCGCAGCTGCAGGAAACCGCCCTCACGCGCCATCACCTGCCCGACGCGGCCGTCGCGGGTGTCGATCACGTACGGGCCGAGGCTCATCGCCGGTTCCTCTCGTGCAGCACCGCGACCATCCGCAACGTCGTGTCCAGGTTGACGCACCCGAGGTTCACCAGCGGATACGCGGTCTCCCCGGCCGCCGACACGGCGTCCACGCGCAGGGACGGCAGCAGCACCCCCAACACGCCGAGCTCGGCCCGCAATTGCTCGATCGCGTCCTCGACCACCCGCAGACGCTCCGTATCCCGCACCACCATGCTCCACCCCTTCACAGCAAGTTGCGCTTTCGCCACACAGCGTGACGGCTACGGGCCTACGGTGAACAGAGGGCACCCCCCAACAGCCGCACCTGCTGCACCGGAGCTGATGCAGATGACCGGACCGAAGGACCTCGACCCCGCCGCGCGCCGCGTCATGATCGGTGAGGAGCTCCGCCACGCCCGCGAGAGAACGGGCCTGACTCAACAGGCCCTGGGCGAGCGGCTGTTCGTCAGCGGCTCGTACATCGGCCAGATGGAGGCGGGTACGCGCCGCGTGTTGCCGGACATGGCGCTCCGCTTGGACGAGGCGCTGGGCATGGGCACGTTTTTCGTACGGCATTGCGTCAAGGCGAACGCGTCCAAACACCCCGAACAGTTCGCGGAGGCGGCCGAGGCGGAGGCCCTGGCGACCTCGATCATGGAGTACGGGGGCATGCTCATCCCCGGCCTGCTCCAGACACCGGAGTACGCCCGCGCGGTGTTTCTGGCCTACCAGCCCACCGCGCCGGACGAGGCGATCGACCAGCTCCTCAGCGCCCGAATGGAGCGCGCCCGCCTTCTCGACAACCCAACAGACCCGTTGTTGTGGGCCGTCCTGGACGAGGCCGCGCTACGACGGCCGGTCGGCGGCTCCGCGGTGCTCGCCGCGAACCTGCGCCACATCGCCGAGCTGATCGGACAACGACGAGTGGTCGTGCAGGTCCTCCCATTCGCGGCGTGCGCCCACGCCTCGCTGCACGGCGCGCTCAAGCTCATGCACTTCGACGACGCGCCCCCGCTGTCCTTCATCGAAGCCCCCACCACCGGGCGCTTGTTGGACGACCCAGCCACGGTCGCCCGCCACCAGCACTCCTACGATCTGCTTAGGGCCAACGCGCTCACCCCGAACCAGTCCCTGGCCCTGATCGCCTCAGTGGCAGAGGATTACGAGCATGAAGATCACGAGCCCCGAGCTTGACCTGACGTCAGCCACGTGGCACAAGTCCACGTACAGCGGCGGCGAGGGCAGCAACTGCCTCGAAGTCGCCACCAACCTCCCCGGACTCGTCCCGGTCCGCGACTCCAAGAACCCCGCCGGCCCGAGGCTCGTGCTCCGGGCGGAGGCCTGGTCCGCGTTCGTCGCCGACCTGCGGCGGGGGTGACCCGGGGCTCAAGCCCCGAGGCCCGAGCGCTGCTTGTAAGGATTGGGGGGTGGGTCTCAACCCACCCTCCCTCCCTGCGCGTTGGGTGCATCGGACACGTTCCGGCACCGGCTTGCCACGCTGGGTGACGAGGCCCTAACGTCACCGATTAACGAACGAACCCCCGCGGTGCTACCAACACACGCGGGGGCACTAACCATTGAAGATCTAACAGGGAGATCTCATGGCTGACGCCAACTTTAGTGCCGCCTCCACCTCATCGCACCCCATGGCGAACCCGGGCTACGGAAAACGTTCCGCGCCCGACCAACACCCGCGCACAGGGCATGACTTCACGCACCTTCCCGAGCGGGAAGCGCACATCGCCGGGTTCATCGACCGGCTGCCCGACGGCTCGGAGATGTCGGTGAAACTCCTTTCGCGCTGCCTCCCGTACGGCCAGGCGGCGATGCGCACGGCGCTCAACAACCTGCAACGCGCCGGGCATCTGCGGCGGGGCCGCGAACACGTGCACGGGTCGGGCAGCGCGCGCTGGGTGACGCGGACCTGGTTCTCCCGGACCGCGAGGGGCGACGCCTGGTGGACGGCGTACGCGATGGGCGACGTACCGGAGGAGACGCCCGAGAAGACCGAACCAACGCAACGCCCGACGCGGACCCGCGCGTTCCTGCTGCTCGCGGCGCTGGGGCGGCGCTCCCCCTCCCTGGCGCTCTCGGCGGCCGAGTGCGCGCGGCTCGCGCCGGAGGCGGAGCGGTGGTTCACGCGCGGCGCGAGCGAGGACGACATGCTGCACGCCCTGACCGCCGGGCTCCCCGCACGGGTCCACAGCCCGGCCGCCCTGCTGCACCGGCGCCTCGTCGACAAGCTGCCGCCCCCGGCACCCGTGTCGACCCGCCCGATCCTGCGCGTCATCGAGTGCGCCAAGTGCGGCACACCCGGCCACCCCGAGGTCCTGGTGGGCGGTACCTGCTCCCTGTGCCGGGGCGCGCAGCCCGCGCCGAGGCAGCTCACCACCCTCGCTCCCGCGACCGTCCACGGGCACGCGGCGCAGATCCGCAGGGCCATGGCCCACGGCCGCGAGGAGACACGGGTCTGACCGGGCCGCTCCCGCTCCACATGCGCCCCCGCCACCGCTCCCGCATCCTGGCCCCATGGCTGACAGCACGTTTTCGAAGATTTCCTGGACGGAGTTCCGGCCGAACCAGCGGCGGCTCGTCACCGGCACCGCGCTGTGGGGCGCCGGGCTGCTCGTCTCGGCGGTCGGCGTCGGCGTCCTCGCGTACGAAGTGGTGCGGGCAGGCCGCACCTGGACCGGCGGCTGGGAGGTGCCGCCCACCGAGATGGCGTCGCGCGCCTTCCACCAGGCACAGAGCGCGGCCCAGGCGGGCCGGGACGCCTGGCAGAGCTACCAGGAGACACCACTCCGTTAGCACGGCGGTCGCTACCCGGCCCAGCGGCCCGACAGGAACGTCACCGCGTACAGCGTCGACATCGGCGCGAGCACGCACAGGCAGACGTACGCGGCCCGCTGGCTGCGCACCGTCCAGGCGGCGAGGCCCGCCCACAGCGGCCACCACAGGAGCGTCGCGCGCGGGATCGACGTGTACCAGTAGGACGTGCCGAGCGCCCACAGGCTCAGCGCGATGTACGTCGCCTCCGCCCAGCGGCGACGCCGCAGCAGCCAGCCGAACAGGGCGAGCCCGAGCAGCATCCCGAGAAGTTCGGCCTGGCACATGACGGCGTACCCGGTGGCGTAGCCGCCGTCGAAGGCCGCGTCCCAGGTGTGCGACCACGCCTGCCACGGCGCGTGGAACGTGCGGTACCAGCCGCGCTCCTCCGCGTGCTTCCACGCCATCCAGTCACCGGTCTTCGCGTGCAGGTAGACGGTGTACGCGAGCACGGGCACGGCGGGCAGCGCCAGCCAGGGCAGCCGCCGCCACCGCCGCCCGGGACCGTGCGCCACGAGGAACTGCACGAGCAGCGCCGCCGCGAGGAAGAGCCCGCTGACCCGCACGGCCGACGCGGCGGCGGTCAGCAGTGCCGCCAGAGCCCACTGTTCGCGCCGCGCCGCGAGCCACGCGGGCAGGGCGAACGCGAGGAACAGCGACTCGGTGTACCCGGCCGCCAGGAACACGGCGCAGGGCGAGAGCAGCAGGAGCAGCACGGCCCGGCTGCCGACCACGTCACCGGCTATGCGGGCCAGGGCGAGGACGGCGACGCCGCCCGACACGAGCGAGATCAGCAGCCCGGCGGCCGTCCAGTCGGGCACCACCCCGTGGACGGCGCGCAGCACGAGCGGGAAGCCGGGGAAGAACGCCTCGGAGTTGTCCTTGCTGTGGAAGTAGCCGAACTCCGCTATGGACCGGTAGTGCGCCCAGTCCCACTGCTGAAACGCCGAGAACAGTGGCCTGGCCTCCTTGGCGTCCGCGGAGGCGGGGAAGAGCCGGGTCACGCAGTACGCGGTGACGAGCAGTCCGAGCCGGGTGAGCAGATAGATCCGCAGCACCGTCAGATCGCGCGGACTCGGCCGCAGGCGTCTCGGCCGCCGCCGCGGTACGGCGGCCGTGCCGGGTATAGACGGCGCTTCCAGAAGGGCCGCGGGCATACGGGAGCTCCGTTCGGGTCGTGCGTGGGTGTGGGGGGATGCCTCAGGGACGGCTGGGCGGCGCGGAATCCGGCGGAGACGTCCGCTGCGGATCCGAGGTGGGGGGCGCCGAGAAGCCGGATAAGCCCGAGGAGTCGGAGGAGTCGGAGGAGTCGGAGGAGTCGGAGGAGGAGTCGGAGGAGTACGAGGTCGCGGTCCCGGTCGGGGACGAGGTCGCGGTCCCGGTCTCGGTCCCGGTCTCGGTCGATGCCGCGGTCGCGTTCTCGGTCGAAGTCGAGGACGAGGACGCGGAGGAGGACGAGGACGAGGACGAGGACGGTGACGTGTCCGGCGGCAGCGTCGTCGCCGGTGGCGCCGGTGGCGTCGACGGCGGGCCCGACGACGGCGCGGGCCGCGGCACCCCCGTCCGCGCGGGCCGCACCGTACCGGGCCCGTCCGCGAGGAGATTCGCGGCGACGCCGCCGCCCGCCCCGGCGCACAGCACCACGGCCGCGGTCGCCGCGACGGCGAGGCGGCGCCGCCGCAGCCGGTCGCCGCGGGCCCGGATCACCGCGCCCGGCGCCGGGGGCACGGCCCCGCGCCCGCCGGACGCGGCCAGTTCCTTGAGCGCCTCGGCGAGGCCGGGCTCGTCGCGGTGCTCAGTCACGGTGTGCCTCCTGCGCGCACGGGTCCTGCAGACGGGCGGCCAGGGCGGTCCTGCCCCGGGACAGATGGGTCTTCACGGTGCCGGTCGACAGGCCGGTCTCGCCCGCTATCTGCTCCACGGAGAGATCGCAGATGTAGTGCAGGGCGACGACCCTGCGCTGCTGCGCCGAAAGCTCCTTCAGCGCCTCGACGAGGGCCACGGTGCCGGGCTCGGGCGCGCCCACGTCCGGCGCGGCGCCGTGCCGCAGCCAGGCCTGCTCGCTGCGGCGCAGCTTCTTGAAGCGGCGTATCGCGAGCCGCCAGGCCACGGTCCGGATCCACGCCTCGGGCGCGGCCTCCCGGTCGAGGCGCCCGCGCCGGCTCCACGCCTTCACGAACGCCTCCTGCACGACGTCCTGCGCCTCCTGGGCGTCGCCGAGCATGACGTACAGCTGCCCGGTGAGCCGCCCGACCGCATGGGCGTAGAACTCCTCGAACTCCTCTGCGGTCAACGCCGTGCTCCCTGTGGTTCCCGACCGTGCTGTCGTGCTCTATAGACCTGGCGGCCGGACGCCGGTTGACACGTGTCCGAGGATTTTCAGGAATCCCACCCGGGGATCGCCGGGAGCACCCGCTCGGCGACGTCGAACAGCACGGCGTCGTCCGGCACCGCGCCGTCCTCGCGCCACACCGTCAGCTCGAAGGAGCCGCCCTTGTCCCCGGTGTCCTGCGCCACGGACAGGACACGGGCCGGAACGCCGGGACCGCTGCTCGAATCGCTCCCGTCCAGCCGGAACTGGAGGCTGATGGTGCGGTCCGAGTAGAGGACCGCGCGGTGGCCGTGGAAGCGCCGGTTCTCCACCGGGTCGTCGAAGAGGCTCGCCGTGAGGGCGACCGGATGGTCGTCGTAGGTGCCTTCGAGGTCCACGGTGTACGTGTCGAACTCGACCCGCGCCGACGGCGTCGGGATCTTGCGGCCGCCCGCCATCGTGACCTCGCTGTCGCCGCCCGACGCGTTCTTCGGGATCTCGGCGGGCGTGCCGAGCAGGGTGGCGAGGTCCTTGCGGTTGAGGGCCGCGCACAGTTCGGCGCCGGTGACCCGCCCCGCCGCCTTGTTCTTCCTGCCGCCGTCCTCGTCACCGTCCGAGCAGGTGGCCGGTTTCGGTTCGCTCTGCCCCGAGGCCGTGTCCCCGGAGCGCAGCTCCGTCGCCCAGAGGCCGAGGCCCAGCGCTCCGACGACGCCCAGCGCCGCCACCACCTGCCCCCAGGCAAAGGCGTCCTCGGATCTGCCGCCCGCGTCTCCCATAGCGTCCCCCCGTGTCTGTCATATGCCCGTCATGCGCCCGGGGACTTTAACCCGGCAACGCCCGAGGGCGGCACCCCCTCCTGAAGAGGAAGTGCCGCCCTCGGGACGAACAGACCAGCTGAACCGGAACGAACCGGATCAGAAGTCCATGTCACCGCCCGGCATGCCGCCCGGAGCGCCGCCGGCAGCGGCCTTCTCCGGCTTGTCGGCGATGACGGCCTCGGTGGTGAGGAACAGCGCGGCGATCGACGCGGCGTTCTGCAGCGCGGAGCGCGTCACCTTGGCCGGGTCGAGGATGCCCTCGGCGATCATGTCGACGTACTCACCCGTGGCGGCGTTCAGACCGTGGCCGACGGCCAGGTTGCGCACCTTCTCCACGACGACGCCACCCTCAAGGCCACCGTTGACGGCGATCTGCTTGAGCGGGGCCTCCAGGGCGAGCTTCACGGCGTTGGCGCCGGTCGCCTCGTCACCGTCGAGCTCCAGCTTCTCGAAGACCGCGGAGGCCTGGAGCAGGGCCACGCCACCACCGGCGACGATGCCCTCCTCGACGGCCGCCTTCGCGTTGCGAACGGCGTCCTCGATGCGGTGCTTGCGCTCCTTGAGCTCGACCTCGGTGGCGGCACCGGCCTTGATGACGGCCACGCCGCCGGCCAGCTTCGCCAGACGCTCCTGGAGCTTCTCGCGGTCGTAGTCCGAGTCGCTGTTCTCGATCTCGGCACGGATCTGGTTGACGCGACCCTGGACCTGGTCGGTGTCACCGGCGCCGTCGACGATCGTCGTCTCGTCCTTGGTGATGACGACCTTGCGGGCGCGGCCGAGCAGGTCGAGACCGGCGTTCTCCAGCTTGAGGCCGACCTCCTCGGAGATGACGGTGCCACCGGTGAGGATGGCGATGTCGCCGAGCATGGCCTTGCGGCGGTCACCGAAGCCCGGGGCCTTGACGGCGACGGACTTGAAGGTGCCACGGATCTTGTTGACGACCAGGGTCGACAGGGCCTCGCCCTCGACGTCCTCGGCGATGATCAGCAGCGGCTTGCCCGACTGCATGACCTTCTCCAGGAGCGGCAGCAGGTCCTTCACGTTGCCGATCTTGGAGTTGACGATGAGGATGTACGGGTCGTCGAGCGACGCCTCCATCCGCTCCATGTCGGTGGCGAAGTACGCCGAGATGTAGCCCTTGTCGAAGCGCATACCCTCGGTGAGCTCCAGCTCCAGACCGAAGGTCTGGGACTCCTCGACGGTGATGACGCCTTCCTTGCCGACCTTGTCCATGGCCTCGGCGATGAGCTCGCCGATCTGGGTGTCGGCGGCGGAGATGGAGGCCGTCGAAGCGATCTGCTCCTTGGTCTCCACGTCCTTGGCCTGCTCGAGGAGAGCGGCGGAGACGGCCTCGACGGCCTTCTCGATGCCACGCTTGAGGGCCATCGGGTTGGCACCCGCGGCCACGTTGCGCAGACCCTCGCGCACCAGGGCCTGGGCCAGGACGGTCGCGGTCGTCGTGCCGTCACCGGCGACGTCGTCCGTCTTCTTCGCGACCTCCTTGACCAGCTCGGCGCCGATCTTCTCGTACGGGTCCTCGAGCTCGATCTCCTTGGCGATGGACACACCATCGTTGGTGATCGTGGGGGCGCCCCACTTCTTCTCGAGGACGACGTTGCGACCCTTGGGGCCCAGGGTCACCTTGACGGCGTCGGCGAGCTGGTTCATGCCGCGCTCGAGGCCGCGCCGTGCCTCCTCGTCGAACGCGATGATCTTGGCCATGTGAAGTGGTCCTCCCGGACGGGGTGGAAAAGCAAGCAAACGGACCGTGCTGGTGCCCGCGACGGACGGCCCCTGAGCCTTGTGGTTCCTTGCCCCACCGGCCCCCGGACCTCACCGACCCGATCCAAGTTCTGTCACTCTCACTCGGAGAGTGCTAAGCCCAATGATTAGCACTCGACCCATGCGAGTGCAAGCGGCTACCACACATCCGGCGGGGGCGCGCGCAGCGCGAAGCACGGTCCGGGCGACGAAGGGAGTGTGACGACAGGCCCTGGTACGACGAAGGGCCCGCGCCCCCTCGGGGGACGCGGACCCTTCGTCTCGTACGAAGCCTGTCAGTCGCGACGCGCTTCAGCCGGCGGCGGCAAGGCGGACCATGTCTGCCTGCGGCCCCTTCTGGCCCTGCGAGATCTCGAATTCCACTCGCTGACCCTCTTCGAGGGTGCGGTAGCCGTCCATCTGAATCGCGCTGTAGTGGACGAATACATCCGCACCACCGTCGACCGCGATGAAGCCGTACCCCTTCTCCGCGTTGAACCACTTGACGGTGCCCTGAGCCATGCCTAACTCCCCTATTACTGGCCCTTGCACAGATCCGCACTTCGCGGATCCGGGTCAGACCTCACCCTCCCCAATGGGTAGGGGTGTGCGCCGGAACGCGTCGACCGCGGCTGAATGTATCTGCCCAACTGCCGTCTGCAACAGGTCAATCGGACGTGAAATCTGGGCACCCTCGAACGGGGAAACCGGGCCAACTCACCGGATCCCTGGGCAACTCGGGCCAGGCAAATGCCATAAAAGGCTCGAAGGGGCTGGGCACTTTGGCTGCTTCTTGTCGCGTCCCGAGCGGAAACTCATATGCGCCCGTCATGCACCACGCGGGGAAACGAACCAGGTTCCCCAACTGTACCGCGCTCAACCATGCAGAATTGCCCCCTCCGCTTCTCTCGCGGAGGGGGCAACAGGGGTAACTCAGCGTGCATCAGGGGAAGATCAGCCGCCGGCGACGGCCGGAATGATCGACACGCCGGCGCCGTCCGGCGTCGCGGTCTCCAGACCCTGCTCGAAGCGGACGTCGTCGTCGTTCACGTAGACGTTGACGAAGCGGCGCAGCTTGCCCTGGTCGTCGAGGACGCGGGCGGCGATCCCGGTGTGGTTCTTCTCGAGATCGGCGATGACCTCACCGAGCGTGCCCCCTTCGGCGGCGACCTCGGCCTGCCCACCGGTGTAGGTACGCAGAATGGTAGGAATGCGGACGTTGACGCTCACAACTCACCTCAGCACTAGCGGGGGCCCGGGGGGCAGAGCCCCCGGTTACGGGAAGGGGCGGGGCGGGGCGGGGCGGGGAAACCTACTCGGCGGCGAGCCCGGCGGCCCGGAACGCGTCGAGGGACGGCTTGATGGTCGCCGTGGCCTGCGAAGTCTCGGCGACAGCGTCAAGCGTCTTGAGCCCGTCACCGGTATTGAGCACGACGGTCGTCAGAGACGGATCGATCAGCCCGGCCTCGATGAGCTTCTTGGTGACACCGACCGTCACCCCACCGGCGGTCTCCGCGAAGATCCCCTCGGTCCGGGCGAGCAGCTTGATCGCGTCGACGACCTGCTCGTCGTTCACGTCCTCCACGGCACCACCCGTGCGGCGCGCGATGTCGAGCACGTACGGACCGTCGGCCGGGTTGCCGATGGCGAGGGACTTGGCGATGGTGTTCGGCTTCTGCGGCCGGACGACGTCGTGGCCGCCCTTGTACGCGACCGAGACCGGCGAGCAGCCCTCGGCCTGGGCGCCGAACAGCTTGTAGGGCTTGTCCTCGACGAGGCCGAGCTTGATCAGCTCCTGGAGCCCCTTGTCGATCTTCGTGAACTGCGATCCGGAGGCGATCGGGATGACCAGCTGGTCGGGCAGCCGCCAGCCGAGCTGCTCGCAGATCTCGTAGGCCAGCGTCTTGGAGCCCTCGCCGTAGTACGGGCGCAGGTTCACGTTGACGAAGCCCCAACCCTCGCCGAGCGGGTCGCCGATCAGCTCGGAGCAGAAGCGGTTCACATCGTCGTAGTTGCCCTCGATGGCGACGAGGTCACCGCCGTAGACACCGGCCATGACGACCTTGCCCTGCTCCAGGTCGTGCGGGATGAACACGCAGGAGCGGAAGCCGGCACGGGCGGCGGCGGCGCCGACGGCACCGGCCAGGTTGCCGGTGGAGGAGCAGGACAGCGTCGTGAACCCGAAAGCGCGCGCGGCCTCGATGGCCTGGGCGACGACGCGGTCCTTGAAGGAGTGCGTGGGGTTGCCGGAGTCGTCCTTGACGAACAACTTGCCCTGCTCGACGCCGAGTTCACGGGCGAGGTTGTCGGCCTTGACGAGCGCGGTCCAGCCGGGGTTCAGGTTCGGCTTCTCGGCGACGTCGGCCGGGACGGGAAGGAGCGGGGCGTAGCGCCACACGTTGGCCGGGCCCGCCTCGATCTGCTTGCGGAGCGCCTCGGGGTTACCGACCGGCAGGTCGTACGCGACTTCCAGAGGCCCGAAACACTCGACGCACGCGAAGATCGGGCCGAGCTCGAAGGTGGTGCCGCACTCGCGGCAGGAGAGCCCGGAAGCCGGACCGAGATCAACGGTCTGCTGAGCGGTTCCGGTGGCGACAGTCTGTACAGCCATGAGAGGCGAGGCCCTTTCTCCTCATCTTCCTCGCGACGCATCTCGCCGCGAGACGGATTTGGCACCTTCCCTAGCCGGGAGCCTCGCGGTGGACAGTTGCGGTGTCCTACGAGACCGGCTGGAGGGTTGCCGGGGCTTCAACGGGCCGTATCCCTCTGCCCCTCTGGATGAGCGGTATTCGGTTGTTTGTGGCAGTTGTGTCGGCGGCGACCCCGGCATGCGATGGTCACCGGCCTTGTTCAAGACTGTAACCGAAGGCCCGGACCCTTGAGATAGTCGTCCGAACCGCGAGATGGATCACACCCCGCCCCCGGACCCGCCCGTGCACCCGCCCCCGAAGGAGCCACAGACCGTGCTGGAAGAAGTCGAACGCTGGCTTGAGCAGCGCTCCTGGTCGGTGGCCGACCGCCCGCTGCACCAGTTGACCGCGGCGAAGCGCGCGTCCGGCCAGACGGTGAGCGTGGTGCTGCCCGCGCTCGACGAGGAGGCGACGGTCGGCGAGATCGTCACCGTGATCCGGCGCGAGCTGATGACGGCGGCGGTGCCGCTCGTCGACGAACTGGTGGTCCTGGACTCCGGCTCCACCGACCGCACCGCAGAGGTCGCGGCGGCGGCCGGGGCGCGCGTCGTGCACCGGGACACGATCCTGCCGCGCATCCCGGCCGCGCCCGGCAAGGGCGAGGTGCTGTGGCGCTCCCTGTACGTCACCAGCGGCGACATCGTCTGCTTCGTCGACGCGGACCTGAAGGAGTTCTCGGCGGACTTCGTCTCCGGGATCGTCGGCCCGCTCCTCACCGACCCGGGCGTCAGCTTCGTCAAGGCGATGTACGACCGCCCGCTGGGTACTGAGTTCGATTCGCCCGCCTCCGGCAGGACGGCAGGGCAGGGCGGCCGGGTCACGGAGCTGATGGCCCGCCCGATCCTCAACCTGCACTGGCCGCGCCTCGCCGGATTCGTCCAGCCCCTCGGCGGCGAGTACGCGGCCCGCAGGACGCTCCTCGAACGCCTGCCGTTCCCGGTCGGCTACGGCGTCGAGCTGGGCCTGCTCGTCGACGCGCTGCACACCGTGGGCCTGGACGCGCTCGCCCAGGTCGACGTGGGCGTGCGCCGCCACCGCCACCAGGACGGGCTCGCGCTCGGCCGGATGGCGGCGGCCATCTACCGCACGGCCCAGCTGCGGCTCGCGCGCGGCCAGCTGGTACGGCCGGAGCTGACCCAGTTCGAGCGGGGCGAGCGCGGCTTCGTGCCACGGACGTACGCGGTGGACACCGTGGAGCGGCCCCCGATGGCCGAGATCGGTGAGTATGCGGAGCGTCGCGTGGCATAGACGTGGGTTAATCATGCTTTCTGTCTAAATTGCCCACTTATGTGGCTCAGACTTTCCCAGGGCGGTTCCCGGGGCATGGCGGCGCTCACCGCGACGGCGACCGTGGCGGCGACCGTGGCGGCGGCGACGCTGATCACCGCCGCCGCCCCCGCGTCCGCCGTCGTCGTGGACCCCTTCGCCAAGCGCTACGAGGAAGCCCTCTACGGTGACTTCCTGACGCTCGGCAACACCGTGATGCAGTGCCCCTCCGGGCCCGCCAAAGCCGCCCAGCGCTGTGCGAACGCGCAGGCCGGGCGGTCCGCCGAGAACAACAACCAGTTCGCCATGGAGTACACCGACCGGGCCGGACTCGGCACCGCCGTCCGCAACTCCTCCACCGGCAAGGTGACCGTCCCGCCCGGCGCCACAGTCGCCTACGCCCGCCTCTTCTGGGGCGGCAACGATGGCACGTACAAGCTCGGCCGCAACCAGATCCGGCGCTGCGACACCGCGGGCCCCGCCACCTCCCCGGCCGGGAACCCGCTCACCCAGCGGCCCGTGGTGCGGGTCGACGGCGGCGCCGAGACCCGGGTCGCCGTACGCGACGCGGTACGCACCCCGGCCGCGGTCGGCGGGCCGCACTACTACACGGCCGAGTCCGACGTGACGTCCCTGTTCACGGGCGCCGCCACCGGCACGGAGATCCCCGTCGCGGTCGGCGACGTATGGGCGCCCACGGGCAAGGGCTGCGTCGGCGGCTGGTCCCTGACCGTCGTCTACAAGTACGACTCCCCGAACGCCGAGCACGCGCCCACCCGCCGCAACGTCTACGTCTACGGCGGCCACGTCGTCCAGCAGTCCAAGGACCCGGACACCACCATCACCATCGACGACTTCTACCGGGCGGGCGGCGGCGACGTCCGCGCCGGCGTCACCGCGTACGAGGGTGACGCGAACGTGGCCGGGGACCAGTTCCTCGTCAACGGCCGGCAGATCGCCGACCCGGACGGCGGCGGCCGGGCCAACTTCTTCGACAGCCGCGCCGAAGGCGCCCTCGACCCCGGCGACCGCAACAACTTCAGCATCGACGCCAAGGAAGCCGTCATCCCGTCCGCCGCACTGCCGCCGGGCGCCACCTCCGCGGAGCTGACCTTCCGCACCAAGGGCGACACCTACGTGCCCTCCGCGCTCGCCTTCTCCGTGCCGGTCCCCGACCTGGAGGTCAAGAAGACCGCCGCGCCGCAGAAGGTCTCCCCCGGCGGCAAGGTCACCTACACGATCACCGCCAAGAACATCGGCGAGGTCGACTACCCGGGCGCCAAACTCAGCGACGACCTCACCGACGTCCTGGACGACGCCTCCTACGACGGCGACGCGAAAGCGTCCCTGGGCCGCGTCACCTACGCCGCACCGAAGCTGAGCTGGCGCGGGGACGTGCCCGCCGGCAGGACCGCGAAGATCACATACAGCGTCACGCTGCACGACCCGCTCGACGGCGACGGCAAACTGACCAACAACGTCACCGCCGACACCCCGCGCACCAACTGTGAGAACGGCTCGACCGACCCGAACTGCGGGGCGACGCCCGTGGTGCGCAAGGCGCCGGGGGCGCCGGGGTCGGACCCGGGCCGCCCGTCGGCCCGGCCGACCTCATCCGCGCCCTCGCCCTCGTCCCCGTCCCCGTCCCCACACCCGTCCTCGTCCGGGCCCTCCTCCCCCGCGCCCGGACGGCAGCAGGCGCGGCCCGCACCCTCCGCCTCCCCCGGCGGTGCGCTCGCCGCCACCGGCTCCGACCACCCCCGCCTGTGGCTCTACGGCGGCCTCGCCGTCTCCCTGTGCGGACTCGGCGCCCTCGCCCTCGCGGCGGCACGCAGCCGTCGGCGCGTTTGAACCCTCCCCGACCGGGCTAGCGTGCCCCTATGGCTTCCACGCAAGGTGCTGCTGAGGTTCTCGTCGCGTCCAACCGCGGCCCCGTCTCCTACGTCCTGACCGACGGGGACGACGGGGCCGGCGGGACCGGGATCGAGGCGAAACGCGGCGGCGGCGGACTCGTCTCCGCGCTCAGCGTCGTCGAGGACAAACTGTGGGTCTGCTCGGCCCTCACCGACGGCGACCGGGAAGCCGTGCGGCGCGGCGTTTCCGAACCCGGCGTGCGCATGTTGGACATCGACGCGGAGGTCCACGCGGACGCGTACAACGGCGTCGCCAACTCCGTCCTGTGGTTCGTGCACCACATGCTCTACCAGACACCTCTGGAGCCGTCGTTCGGCCCGGAGTTCCGCCGCCAGTGGGCCTCCTACGAGGCCTACAACCGGGCCTTCGCCGAAGCCCTCGCCGAAGAAGCCGCGCCCGGCGCCACCGTCGTCGTCCAGGACTACCACCTCACCCTCGTCCCCGGGATGCTCCGCGAACTCCGCGACGACCTGCGCATCGGGCACTTCTCCCACACGCCCTGGGCCCCCGTCGACTACTTCCGGATGCTCCCCGACGACATCGCCGAACAGATCCTCCAAGGCATGCTCGGCGCGGACCGGCTCGGCTTCCTGACCCGCCGCTGGGCAGACGCCTTCACCGACTGCGCTACGCGCATCCTCGGCGGCACGTCCGGCACCCGGATCGGGGTCCACGGGCTCGGCGCCGACGCGGACTTCCTCCGGGAGCGGGCCGGACGCCCCGACGTGGACGAGCGGCTCGCGGCGCTGCGGGAACAGGTGGGCGCGGACCGCAAGGTCATTGTCCGGGTGGACCGCACCGAGCTGTCCAAGAACATCGTGCGGGGCCTGCGGGCGTACGAGCTTCTGCTGGAGACCCGGCCGGAGTTGCACGAGAAGGTCGTCCACGTCGCCTTCGCCTACCCCTCGCGGCAGGACCTCGCCGTGTACCGCGACTACACCGCCGAGGTGTCGCGGGTCGCGGAAACCATCAACGCGCGGTTCGGCACGGCCGGCTGGACGCCCGTCGTCCTCCACGTCAAGGACGACTTCGCGCGGTCGCTGGCCGCGTACCGGCTGGCGGACGTCGCCCTGGTCAACCCCATCCGCGACGGCATGAACCTCGTCGCGAAGGAGATTCCTGTCGTGTCCGAGGACGGGTGCGTGCTCGTGCTCTCGCGGGAGGCCGGGGCGTACGAGGAGCTGGGCGATGACGCGCTCGTCGTCAACCCGTACGACGTGTCCGGGACGTGTGAGGTGCTGGCCGCGGCGCTCGCGATGTCCTCGGAGGAACGGGCGGAACGCACGAAACGCTTGGCTGCCGCCGGGACCGCGCTGCCCCCCGGGGCCTGGTTCCTGGACCAGCTGTCGGCCCTGCGGGACTGAGCCCCGGCCCGTCCTGCACCTGCGGCCCGGCGGGGGCTGGTCGCGCAGTTCCCCGCGCCCCTGAGACGCGCACTTCGTGCGCCATCCCGCGGATCGTTCGAGCGCGGCTCTCGTCGTGGTTGCTCGCGCAGTTCCCCGCGCCCCTGAGATGCGCACTTCGTGCGCCATCTCATGGGGCGCGTTTCCGGGCCCTGGGGAAGGCGCGGCGAAGCCGCTGGCCTTCAGGGGCGCGGGGAACTGCGCGAGCAACCACGACGGCGCGGCACGTCAGAGCTGGGGAATGCAGCACGAAGTGCCCATTCCAGGGGCGCGGGGAACTGCGCGGCCAGCCACGGCGAGAGCCGCGGGCGGGCGGTCAGTGCGCTACTTGCCGGGCCAGTTTCGCCAGGAGGGCCGCCACCTCGGCCGGGCCGGGGACCACGAGGTCCGCTCGGTCGGCCAGGTCGGGGACCTCCGCGCTGCCGCTGCAGACCAGGACCCCCGGGACCCCGTCCAGGCGGAGTTTCTCGACCGCGGCGAACGCGGGAAGGTCGCCGAGGTCGTCCCCGGCGTAGAGCACCGCTTCCGCGCCCACCTCACGGACGTACTCCGTAAGAGCCACCCCCTTGTCGACCCCCGGCGGGCGAAGCTCCAGGACCATGCGGCCCGGCTCGACGACCAGACCGTGGCGTGCGGCCAGCGCGGTGAGAGGGGCGCGGAGTGCCTCGAAGGCACCCTGCGGATCCGCCGCCCGCCGCGTGTGGACGGCGACCGCCCGCCCCTTCTCCTCGACGTACGTGTCGTGCCAGAGCCCGAACTCGTTCAGGACTCCGGGGAGTTCGGAGCGGACCGCGGCGACCCCCGGATGCGGCGCGGGCGCCCGCACGGTCCCGGTCACCGCGTCCCAGCGCTCCGCGCCGTAGTGCCCGAGGACCACCAGGTGCTCAAGCCCGGGCACCCCCGCGAACCCCCCGTGGCGGACAGCCACCCCCGCGGGCCGCCCGGTGATGACGGCGACGGAGGCCACGTGGGGCGCGAGTGCCGCGAGCGCGGGGACGGCGTCGGGGTGGGCGCGGGCCTGCTCGGGGTCGGCGACGATGGGCGCCAGCGTCCCGTCGAAGTCGACGGCGATGACGCTTCGCGCGGGCCGGGCGACGACGGCGGCGAGGCCGTCACGCCCGGCGGCGGTGGTGGGGGTCGGGAGGTCGTCCAGGTGATGGCTGCCCATGCGTGGGACTTTATCCGCCCGGGGGCCTGGGTAATCAGGCTGAAGGCCCCCGGAGGGCTCAGCGTTCGCGCCGCCGGCTCTCCCGTACCCGGCGCAGCCTGTTCACCGTGACCGGTGCCAGTTCGAGCGCCCGCGGATCGTCGAGGAGCGCGTTGAGGAGCTGGTAATAGCGGACGGGCGCGAGGTCCAGTTCTTCGCGGATCGCGCGCTCCTTCGCGCCGGGTGTCTCCCAGCCGCGCCCCTCGAAGGCGAGCACCGCCCGCTCACGTGCGCCGAGGGGGTGCGGGGAGCCGGGTGCGTCCATGCCCGTCACGCTACTCGGCGGCTTCCGCGGCCGCCGCCTGGTTCTGGAGCCGGCCGAGGACCGCGCCCGCGCTGTTGTTGGGGGAGACGGCGGAGCCGATCTGGTCCTTGACGTCGGCGCTGACGGACGCCCAGGACGTCTTGCCGACGGGGTAGATCTCGGCGTTGGTGAGGCTTTCGAGGAACGGCCAGAGCTTCTTGTCCTGGTCGGCGGAGGCCATGGCCTCGGAGGCGCTGTTGGTGACGGGCAGCAGGTCGTACTCGCGGGAGAAGTCGAGGACGTTCTTCTTGCTGTAGACGTAGTTGAGGAAGTCGCCGACCTCCTTGCGGTGCCCGTTCTGCTTGAACGCCATCATCCAGTCGGCGACGCCCATGGTGGACTCGGCCTGCCCGTCAGGTCCCGGCAGCGGCACGGTGCCGTAGTCGACGCCCTGCTTGGCGGCCATCCGCATCAGGGTGGGGTGGCCGTTGAGCATGCCGACCTCGCCCTTGGCGAACGCGGCGAAGGCGCCGGCCCGGTTGAGTTCGCCGGGTGCGGTGGGTCCGGTGAGGCCCTTGCCGACGAGGTCGTTCTTCAGCCAGTCGAACGTGGCGACGTTCTGCTTGGAGTCGATGGTGTACGACCCGACGTCGTCGGTGTAGCCGTCGCCGCCGCTCAGCATCCAGATCATGGTCTCGGCCTGGGCCTCCTCGCGGCCGAGGGGCAGCGCGTAGGGGTACTTCACGCCGTCCGCCTTGAGCGCCTTGGCGTCGGCCTCGAGGTCGGCCCAGGTGGTGGGCGGGGTGATGCCCGCGTCCTTGAAGAGCTTCTTGTTGTAGAAGAGGAGGCGCGTGGAGGAGGCGAACGGCATGCCGTACTGGACGCGGTCGACCTTGCCGGCTTCGGCGAGCTGGGGCAGGTAGTCGGCCTGCGTGGGCACGTTGAGCAGATCGCTGACGGGGTAGAGCTTGCCGTCGGCGGCGTAGTCGGCGTAGGCGCCTATTTGTGCCAGGTCGGGGGCGTGGCCCTCGTCGACCATGGTCTTGACCTTGGCGTCGACGTCGTTCCAGGAGTAGACGTCGACGTCGACCTTGGTGTTCGGGTGGTCCTTCTCGTAGGCGGCGGCCAGCTTGTCCCAGTACTTCTGGCTGCTGTTGTCCGCGGAGTCGCCGTAGTCGGCGGCGACGAGCTTCAGGGTGACGTCGCCGGAGTCGGAGCCGCCGCAGGCGGTGAGCGCGCCCGCCATACCCAGAGCGACCACTGCCGCCGTCAGACCGGTGATGTACCGCTGCACCGCTGTTCCCACCCTCGTATGTGTGTCACGTGTGTGATCTCGTACGTTGCGACGCCGGGGGTCGCCCGGGGTCGGACACTAAGGTCTACACCACCCTGCGTCCGGGTCGGAAAACAGGGCCGACCGCACGCAAGATCGTGCGAATGGACTAGACCTCTCAAGGGTGTTCGCGCGACACTGTGCCCCGTGGAACATGTCATCGCCCTGGACGTGGGCGGCACCGGGATGAAAGCCGCCCTGGTCGGGGCGGACGGCACGCTGCTGCACCAGGCGCGCCGGGCGACCATGCGCGAGCGTGGGCCCGACGCGGTGGTCGAGTCGATCCTCGGCTTCGCCGCCGACCTGCGCGCGTACGGCGAGAAGCACTTCGGTGAGCCCGCCCTCGCCGCCGGTGTCGCCGTACCGGGCGTCGTCGACGAGAGCGGCGGCATCGCCGTCTTCGCCGCCAACCTGGGCTGGCGGGACGTGCCGATGCGGGCCCTGCTGAGCGAACGGCTCGGCGCGATCCCCGTCGCCCTCGGCCATGACGTGCGCACGGGCGGGCTCGGCGAGGGCCGCCTCGGCGCGGGCAAGGACGCCGACCGCTTCCTGTTCATGCCGCTGGGCACCGGGATCGCCGGGGCCATCGGCATCGAGGGCCGCATCGAGCCGGGCGCGCACGGTTCGGCCGGGGAGATCGGCCATGTGGTCGTACGCCCTGGCGGCGTGCCCTGCGGCTGCGGCCAGCGCGGCTGCCTGGAGCGGTACGCGTCCGCGTCCGCCGTCACCCTGGCCTGGCAGGCGGCGAGCGGCGACGAGGAGGCCACGGCGGCGGACTGCGCCCGTGCCGTCGACGGCGGGGACCCGATGGCCGTCAAGGTGTGGCAGGACGCCGTGGACGCGCTCGCCGACGGACTCGTCATGGCGCTCACTCTCCTGGACCCCCGCACCATGATCATCGGTGGCGGTCTCGCCGAGGCCGGGGAAACGTTGTTCACGCCCCTGCGGGCGGCGGTCGCGGAGCGCGTGACGTTCCAGGCCCTGCCCACGATCGTCCCGGCCGTCCTCGGGGACACCGCCGGCTGCCTGGGCGCGGGTCTGCTCGCCTGGGACCTGCTCCAGAACCCATCCACCGATAGCGCGGAGGTAACCGCCTGATGGCCACAGCAAAGGTGCTCGCCGGTGCCCGGGTGGTACTGCCCACCGGGACCGTCACCGACGGACGCGTCATCGTCGACGGCAAGAGGATTGTGGGGAGCGCTCCCGCCGACGCCGAGCGCGTCGATCTCTCCGGCCACTGGGTGGTGCCCGGCTTCGTCGACATGCACAACCACGGCGGGGGCGGCGCGTCCTTCACCTCCGGCACCGTCGAGGAGATCCTCAAGGGCGTCCACACCCACCGCCTGCACGGCACGACGACGGTCGTCACCTCGTTCGTGACCGGCGAGAGCGACTTCCTCGTCCAGCGCGCGGGCCTGCTCTCGGAGCTGGCCGAGCAGGGCGAGATCGCGGGCATCCACTTCGAGGGCCCGTTCATCTCCCCGTGCCGCAAGGGCGCCCACGACGAGACGCTGCTGCGCGACCCCGACCCGGCCGAGGTCCGCAAGCTGATCGACGCCGCGCGCGGCAAGGCCAAGATGGTCACCCTCGCCACCGAACTGCCCGGCGGCCTCGACTCCGTACGCCTCCTGGCCGAACAGGGCGTGATCGCCGCGATCGGCCACACCGACGCCACGTACGAGCAGACGGTCGAGGCCATCGACGCGGGCGCCACCGTCGCCACCCACCTCTTCAACGCGATGCCCGCGCTCGGCCACCGCGCGCCGGGCCCGATCGCGGCGCTCCTGGAGGACGAGCGGATCACCGTCGAGCTGATCGACGACGGCACGCATCTGCACCCGGCCGCCCTGGAGCTGGCCTTCCACCACAAGGGCGGCGAGCGCGTCGCGTTCATCACCGACGCGATGGACGCGGCGGGCTTCGGCGACGGCCGCTACATGCTCGGCCCGATGGAGGTCGAGGTGAAGGACAGCGTGGCGCGGCTCGTCGAGGGCGGCTCCATCGCGGGCTCGACCCTGACCCTGGACCGTGCCTTCAAGCGCGCCGTGACCATCGACAGGCTCGCGGTCGAGGACGTCGTCCGCGCGATCTCGGCCAACCCCGCCCGGCTCCTCGGCGTCGACGACAAGGTGGGCTCCCTCGAACCCGGAAAGGACGCCGATCTCGTCGTCCTGGACGCCGAGTTCGACCTCAAGGGCGTCATGCGCAAGGGCGAATGGATCGTCGAGCCCCAACTCGGCTAGAACGCGAGGCGGTTGGTCCGCGGACTGGGCCAACCGCCTTGACTTTGGCATGATCAACCCCCGTAACTGAAAGCGACACCGCACGTACGCGTCCCAGTCGCGTTCCCATCGCGTTCTCCGACGGGGGGTGAGGTCCTGTGATCCTCACAGTCACCTTGAACACCGCGCTCGACATCACCTACCGGGTCGACGCCCTGCGCCCGCACGCCTCGCACCGCGTCCGCGAGGTCACCGAACGCCCCGGCGGCAAGGGGCTCAACGTGGCCCGGGTGCTCGCCGCCCTCGGCCATGAGGTGACGGTGACCGGGTTCGCCGGGGGCGCCACGGGACGCACCCTCCAGGACCACCTGCTCGGCGCCGACAGCCTTCGTGATGCCCTGGTCCCCGTCAGCGGTTCGACCCGTCGCACGATCGCGGTGGCCGACGCGGCGACCGGCGACACGACCCAGCTCAACGAGCCGGGCCCGCTGATCTCCCCCGCCGAGTGGACCGCCTTCCAGGAGGCGTACGAGGACCTCCTCGGCTCCGCCTCCGCGGTGGCCCTGTGCGGCAGCCTGCCGCCCGGCGTCCCGGTGAACGCCTACGCGACCCTGGTCCGCGCGGCGCGCTCCGCCTCCGTCCCCGTCCTCCTGGACACCAGCGGCGAACCCCTGCGGCGCGGCATCGCGGCCCGCCCCGACATCGTCAAGCCGAACGCGGACGAGCTGGCCGAGCTGACCGGCTCGCACGAACCGGCGCAGGCCATGAAGGACGCCCGCAGGCGCGGCGCGCACGCCGTGGTCGCCTCGCTCGGCGCGGAGGGGCTGCGCGCGCTCACCCCGGACGGCACCTGGCAGGCGCCCGCCCCGGACCGGCTCAGCGGCAATCCGACGGGCGCGGGCGACTCGGCGGTCGCGGGCCTGATCTCCGGCTGGGTGGAACACCTGCCGTGGCCGCAGCGGCTGGCCCGCGCGGTGGCGCTGTCGGCGGCGACGGTGGTGGCCCCGGTGGCGGGCGAGTTCGACGGCCCGACCTACGAGCGGCTGGTGCGCGAAGTACGCGTGACGGACCAGGCCAGCGCGGCCTGATCCGTCACGGAAGGTACAGCGGAAGGTCCAGCGAGAGGTACAGCGGGGGCGTCAGCTGTTCTGCAGCCACATCTGATCGATGTTGGCGTCGCACTTGTTGCCCTCTTCACAGGAGACGGTGATCGCGTTCGTCCCCTTGGTGAGCTGGACTATCGCCCACGTGTTGGTCCAGCCCTTCTCCCAGTCGCCTTCCTTGGCGTGGGCGAAGTTCGTCATGTTGAGCGGCCGGGTCTGCTTCGTGCCGTTCACATTGATCGTGGCGTCGGAGTCCTTGCCGGGCACGCCGTAGTTCACGTACAGCTTGTACGCGCCGTCCTTCGGGATGTCGTTGACGGTCCAGGTCAGGCTCGCGCCGACCTTGTTGAACCCCGCGACATAGATCCCGCCGGCCGCCTTCGCGCCCTGCACGTCGGACGCCGTGCTGGTGCCGCCGTCCAGCTTCAGCGTCTTCGCGTCGGTCTTCGGCAGGTCCGCCGGCGCCTCGGCCGTGGCCGACTTCGACGGCGTCGCGCTCGGCTCCACCGTCTGCGAGTCGGCGGACGGGGTGCTGCCCGCGTCGTTCTTCTTGTCGTCGTCCGAGCCGTTGCTCAGCATTGCGATGCCGATGCCGATGACCACGGCCGCCACCACGGCGACCGCGCCGATCAGCAGCGCCCTGGTGTTCGGACCGCGACCCCGGCCGCCACCACCGCGCGGGGCCTGCGGCGGCCCCGGCTGCGTGGGCGCGCCGCCACCAGGCAGCGTCTCCGGCGCCTGGTAGTACGCGTTCGGCTGGTTGTAGGCGTTCGGCTGCTGGTACGCGGCGGTCTGCTGTTGCTGCTGTTGCTGCGGCACCTGCTGCTGCCCGTACTGGCGCTCACCGACCGCGCGGACGTGGTGGTGCGAGGAGCGGGTGTGCGGGTAGCCGTAACCGCCCCCACCGCTGGGCGGGGTCGCCCCGGCCGCCTGTCCGTCGGCGTACAGATAGCCGAACGGATCGTCGTCCTCGGGCGTGGTGCTCGCGCCGTTGTTGCCGGGCGCCATCCCTGATCACTCCTCACGCGTTTGCCTACCGGGCGAGCGTACCCGCTGCGGAGACCCCGAAGACGTGGCCTTGACCTCACCGAAACCTGCGAAACAAGCCGTTCTCGCCGGTCAGCCAGGTCAGCCCGCCCTTCGGTGCTGCTTGGCACGTGATCTTTTCTCTATGTACATGCGCTGGTCAGCCGAGCTGAGGACCTCTTCGGCCGTCATGCCGCAGTGGGCCCAGCCGATGCCGAAACTCGCCCCTACCCGCACCGCCCTGCCGTCCACACGGATCGGCGGAATGATGGCGTTCCGCAACCTGACGGCGAGATCCTGCGCGTCCGCCGCGCCGAGCCCGTCGGCGAGGACCACGAACTCGTCACCGCCGAGCCGGGCGACGGTGTCCCCGTCCCGCACCCCGTTGGTCAGCCTGCGGGCCACCTCGATGAGGACGGCGTCGCCCGCGTTGTGCCCGAACCGGTCGTTGATCGACTTGAAGCCGTCGAGGTCGCAGAAGAGGACGGCGAGCCCCTTCGTGCCGTCGTCGACGCCGGTCCCGCTGCCGTCGGGCCCGTCGGGTGACGTCACGTGCACGTGGTGGTCGCCCTCGAACCCGTCGTAGAGGCCGGACTGGTGCGGGACGGCCGGGACGGCGCCGACGGAGCCGTAGTCGAAGTCGTGCCCGTGCGGGCTGTGCGGCCCGTGATCCCCGTAGGCGGCGTCGAGCGAGTCGATCGCGCTCGGCCGGCCCGTCTCCTGCGGACGCTGGCAGAGCCGGGCGGAGAGCCGGGAGCGCAGCTCCGCCGAGTTCGGCAGGCCGGTCAGGGAGTCGTGCGAGGCGCGGTGGGCGAGCTGCAGCTCGCGGCGCTTGCGCTCCTCGATGTCCTCGACGTGGGTGAGCAGGAAGCGGGGCCCGTCGGTGGCGTCGGCGACCACCGAGTTGCGCAGACTGACCCAGACGTACGTGCCGTCGCGCCGCGCCAGCCGCAGCTCGGCCCGGCCGCCCTCGGCCGAGGTGCGAAGGAGGGTGCCTATGTCCTCCGGGTGCACGAGGTCGGCGAAGGAGTAGCGGCGCATGGCGGTGGAGTGCCGGCCCAGGAGGCGGCACAGCGCGTCGTTGGTCCGCAGGATCAGGCCGTGCTGGTCGCCGCCCATCTCCGCGACGGCCATCCCGGAGGGCGCGTACTCGAAGGCCTGCCGGAAGGATTCCTCACTGGCCCGCAGCGCCTGCTGCTCCCGCTCGAGGCGGACGAGGGCGCGCTGCATGTTGGCGCGCAGCCGGGCGTTGCTGATCGCGATGGCGGCCTGGAACGCGTACATCTGGAGCGCCTCGCGACCCCAGGCACCCGGCCTGCGGCCGTTGCGCGGGCGGTCCACGGAGATCACGCCGATCAGCTCGGACCGGGAGCTGCCCGGCGCGTACATCGGGGCGAAAAGGCGGTCGGAGGGGTGCCACTCGTCCTCGAAGCGGGGCGGCGGCCCGTCGGTGAACCACTGCGGCACGTCGTCCTCGTCGAGGACCCAGCCCTCGGTGTACGGGATGAACCGCAGGTCGCCCCACGCCTCGCCCATGCTCAGGCGGCGCTCCCAGGACTCCTTCGAGCCGACCCGGCCCGTGATGAGCGCCTCGGCTGCGGAGTTCCCGGCGAAGGCGGCGACGACCAGGTCACCGTCGGGCCGTACGAGGTTCACGCACGCCAGCTCGTAGCCGAGACCGGTGACGACGCCGTCGGCGACCGTCTGCAAAGTGTCGGCCAGGCTGCGGGCGGTGTTCATGTCCGCCATCACCTGGTGCAGCTGATGCAGGGTCGCAAGACGGACGTAAGGCTCCGACTCGGTCTCCATGCTCAGTTCTCCCCGAGACCTCGACAGCACTCCAGAATTCTGACCGGCTCTCTCCGCGCACGTGCAACAGCACGCTCATCTCGCAGCGTCTCCGCCACTGAATCACAGCGAGCTGCTCACCCGGTACACAGGGTCAACAAAATATGGCACCTGTGACTCAAGTCACAAGGTGTGAACGAGGATTGAGACGGTTACCTGGGGGAACTCTGTGAGTTTGCTTACTTCCGGGCCGCGACGGCCCGGCCCGGTCCTGGGCCGCCCCCGGCCCCCGTCCGCAGCCCTCCCGTCCCCGGGTCCTAGGACTCTTCTCCGCCCTTCTCGGCCATCCGTCCGATGTGGCGCGCCATGGCGCCGGGCTAGCGTCGGAAGCGTGTCGAAGACTTCCCCTGTGACGCCTGTGCATGCTGAAGGCGTGAGCACCGACGATTTCCGCGCCGCCCTGTCCCGTCTCGCCTCCGGGGTCGTCCTGCTGACCGCGCACGAACCACCGCTCGACCCCGACGGGCCCGCCGGGGAGGACGCCGGCATGACGGCCACCGCCTTCATGTCCGTCTCCCTCGACCCGCCGCTCGTCCTCGTCTCCATCCGCAACGGCTCCCGCATGGACGACCTCCTCGACGACCAGCCCCTCTGGGCCGTCTCCCTCCTCACGGAGTCCCAGAGCCACATCGCCGGCCGCTTCGCCATGAAGGGCCGCATCAGCGACCGGCTGCTGTTCGAGGACATCCCGTACGTACGAGGGGCCCATACGGGGGCGCCGCTGGTGGGCGGGGCGCTGGCCACGCTCGAATGCCGGACGGAACGACTGGTGCCCGCGGGTGACCACACCCTGGTGATCGGCCGGGTCCTGAGCGCGGCGCTTCCCAGCGCGGACGGTGGCCCCTTGCTCTATTTCCGCGGCCGGTACCGGAATCTGGGGTAGCCCCTCGGGGCGCGATGCCGAGTGCACGTACGCCGTGGCTGATCGCGCAGTTCCCCGCGCCCCCGGAATGCGCACTGCGTGCGCCATTCCAGGGCGGCTATGGAGCTGCGGCGGAGCCGCATGCTTCAGGGGCGCGGGGAACTGCGCGACCAGCCACGACGCACGTGCACCCGAAAGCGGCGCCAACAAGGCAGACGCCCGGGACGGGGCGGGACCGGTAGGCGGCACCCCCGTGGTCGCCTACCAGTCCCGCCCGGACCGCCCCCGCTTGGTCTCGGCCCGAGCCTTCTTCTCCCGCAACCGCCGCTCATTGATCCCGCGAGGGATCCGCGTGGCCCGCCGAGGCTTGGGCGGCGGCGCACTCGCCTCGGCAAGCAGCGCAGCAAGCCGCACAGCCGCGGTCTCCCGGTTGCGCCACTGCGACCGGTGCTCGGACGCCCGCACGGTCACGACCCCGTCGACGAGGCGGGACGCCAGCCGTTCGAGCGCCCGCGCCTTCCAGACGTCGGGCAGCGCCTTCGTGGCGGCCAGGTCGAACCGCAGCTCCACCTGCGTGTCGCTGGTGTTGACGTGCTGCCCGCCCGGCCCGGACGACCGCGAGAAACGCCATTGGAGCTCGGCCTCCGGAAGGACGACCGAGCCGCGGATTTGATAGGGACCGGACATGTGTCCATGGTCGCGCGCCCGCACGCCCACGTCACCCGGTTTTCGCTCGCGTAGATGCCCGCGTAGATGCCCGCGCCGCTGTGCGGGTAAAGAAAGTAAAGGGAGCTGGAACCTCGGGTACCCGCCCCGCGTTCATAGGGGTACGAGTAGCTTCGGCTACGCAGGTAGGTACGTAAACGAGGGAAGGACTCCCGCAATGGCTGTAAGCCTGTCCAAGGGTGGCAACGTCTCGCTCACCAAGGAGGCTCCGGGCCTGACGGCCGTCACCGTGGGCCTCGGCTGGGACGTCCGCACCACCACGGGCACGGACTTCGACCTCGACGCCTCCGCGATCGCGGTGAACCCGCAGGGCAAGGTCTACTCGGACGGCCACTTCGTCTTCTTCAACAACAAGCAGACGCCGGACCAGTCCATCGTGCACACCGGCGACAACCGCACGGGCGAGGGCGCCGGCGACGACGAGGCGATCAACGTCAACCTGGCGGCGCTCCCCGCCGACGTCGACAAGATCGTCTTCCCGGTCTCGATCTACGACGCGGAGAGCCGCTCGCAGAACTTCGGCCAGGTGCGCAACGCGTACATCCGCATCGTCAACCAGGACGGCGGCACCGAGATCGCCCGCTACGACCTCTCGGAGGACGCGGCGACCGAGACGGCGATGGTCTTCGGCGAGCTGTACCGGAACGGGGCGGAGTGGAAGTTCCGCGCCGTCGGCCAGGGCTACGCCTCGGGCCTGACGGGCATCGCCCAGGACTTCGGCGTCAACGTCTGACGGTCATGAAGTGCGGGCCGGCGGGCCCCGGGTGCGTGCGCCCGGGACCCGCCGGCTCCTCTTTTTCCGGCTACCCCGTCACGACCAGCCGCACCGCGAGCCCCGCGATGAGCGCGCTCGACAGCAGCCCCGTCGCCCGCCGCCCCCGTACGCCGGTCAGCGCACGGCCGAGCAGCGCGCCACCGCCCGCGAGCAGCAGTTGCCAGCTCGCCGACGCGGCGAACGCGGCCACGGTGAAGGCGATCCGCGGCCCCGTCCCGGTGACCGTGTCGCCGCCGCCGAGGACGAGCGCGGCGAAGTAGATCACCGTCATGGGGTTGAGCAGCGTCAGTCCGAGCAGCCCCCAGTAGGCGCGGGCGGCAGCGGGCCGCGGCGCGGGCGAAGGGCGGGCGGCACGGAGCGCCCGTACGGCGCCATGCGCGGCCAGAGCGAGCAGAACCGCCGCCGCGCCCCAGCTCAGCGGCGTCCTGACGGTCCGGATCAGCGGGGCGAGAGCGGCCCCGCCGACGACGGCGGCCAGCGCGTACAGCCCGTCCGCCGTGGCGACGCCGAGGGCGGCACAGGCGCCGGTCCGCAGGTTCGTACGGGCCGTGAGAGAGACCAGGTAGGCCCCGACGGCGCCGACCGGGACGGCGATGCCGTACCCGGCGAGCACCCCCGCGACCAGGGCCGCGCTCACCCGAGGCGCGGGATCGGCCTCCGGCGGCGGACGGCCCGCTGCTGTCGCCGCGCCATGACGGCGACGGCGGACAGCGGACGCGATGCGTGCACGGACAAGGTCATGCCCGAAATGCTGCGTGGCCGCGCGCCGCTCGCGCAAGGCGATAACGGGCTCCCTACGCTCGCCGCATGATCCTCGAACCGCTCGATCCAGGCCCCGACCACGCCCTGCCCGGCGAACTCCTCACCGAGGTCACCGAGGTGTACGCCGCCAACCGCGCGTTCTTCGCCCTCAGCGGCGACTTCCCCGACCCGGACGCCATCACGAGCGCCCAGGTCGCCGTCGCGCTCGCCGACGAACTGGCGGCACCCGGCGCGGAAGTCCTGCTCGCGCGGGCCGGCGGGCGCCTCGTCGGCCTCGCCGTCACGCTCGCGCACCACCCTCGGGCGGCCGAGCGGGACGACCCGGATCCGTGGATCGGCCTGCTGCTGATCGGCGCGGACCGGCAACGGCAGGGTTACGGGCGGGAGTTGGCGACCGCCGTCGAGGACCGGTTCCGGGCGGCGGGACGGACCGGGATCCGGCTCGCCGTGCTCGACGCCAACACCGGGGCGCTCGCCTTCTGGACCGCGCTCGGCTACGAGGAGATCGACCGGCGGCCCGATCTTGAGCGGGGCCGCCCGTGCCGGGTGCTGCGGAAGCGACTCACGCGCTGATCGACGCGTCGGCCGAGGTGCTGATCCACGTCCTGATCAGCGGTGTGCCGGTTTGCCGTCCCCGTACAGCCATTCGTCCCAGACGTCCGCCAGCTCCTTCGCCCGGCCGGGGTTCCGCTTCTCCACGTACGCCGTGAAGGCCGCGGTGTCGGCGTTGCCGTACTGGTGGTCTGCGGCCCAGTCGCGCAGCAGCGAGCGGAACCCGGCGTCGCCGACCGCCTCGCGGATCTTGTGCAGGACCATGGCGCCGCGCTGGTAGACCGGCGGGTCGGAGATCTGCGCGGCGGTGGGCGGGTCGGCGGGCGGGAAGGCCCAGACGGGGTCGGAGCGGGGGCTTTCGTACAGCGCGTCGAAGGTTGCCTGGGCCGTCGGCCCGTCGTGCTCCTCGTCCCAGAGCCATTCCGCGTACGTGGCGAACCCCTCGTTGAGCCACATGTCGCGCCACGACTTCGGCGAGACCGAGTCGCCGTACCACTGGTGCGCCAGCTCGTGGACGAGCGTGCCGAGGTCCGGGGCGCCGGGGAAGACGGGCCGGTTCTGGGTCTCCAGGGCGTACTCGGCGTCGCCCGCGCGGTCGATGATCACGCCGGTGGAGGAGAACGGGTACGCGCCGAACGTCCTCGTCTCCCACGCGAGCACCTCGGGCAGCCGCGCCACGACCTTGGCGCTCGCCTTCGCCTCGTGCGGATCGACGGCGGTGAAAACGGGGAGGGCGGACGAGGAACCGGACCCGCTGCCGGACGGGACCGTGTACGTCCGGGTCGTGAACGCGCCGATCGCCACGGTCGCCAGATAGCTCGCCATGGGCTGCCCGACGTGCCAGGCGAAGGTCGTGCGCCGTCCGTCGGCGGAGGTCCGCTCGCGCCGCAACTCCCCGTTGGATACGGCCTTCAGGCCCTTGGGGACGGTGACCGTGATGTCGTACGTCGCCTTGTCGGAGGGGTGGTGGTTGCCGGGGAACCACGCCATGGAGCCGGTGGGTTCGCCGAGGGCGAGGGCGCCGTCGGCGGTGCGCAGCCAGCCCTCCTTCGAGCCGTCCGGGTCGGTGATCGTGACCGGCTCGCCCGAGTAGCGGACGGTCGTACGGAACGTGGCGCCCTCCCGCAGCTCGTCGCGCGGGCGCACCTTCAGCTCGTGCCCGACCCTGTTGCCCGCCGCGCGCTTCCCGTCGACCGTGACGCCGTCCACCGTCAGCCCTTCGAGGTCGAGGTCGAACGCGCTGAGGGCCTGGCGCGCGGTCGCGGTGATGTCGGCCCTGCCGGTCAGACGGTGCGTGTCCGGATCGTAGGCGAGGGCGAGGGCGTAGTGCGTGACGTCGTAGCCGCCGTTGCCGAGGCGCGGGAAGTACGGGTCGCGGAGCCCGGCGGCGCCCGGGGTGCCGTGGACACCGCCGGAACAGGCGGCCAGGACGACCAGGACGGTCAGGACGACCGGGAGCTGGAGAAGCCGGGCCGGGCCCGGGAGAAAACGGGCCGGGCCCGGGAGGAGACGGGCCGGCATCGGGGGGAGAGCGCGCACCCCGCGATCTTATTGCCCCCTATGTCCCGCTCGGCGGCGGCTGGAGCACCGCGACGCCCAACGGCCGCTCCCCGACCGCCAGTCGGCGCGTGGCCCCGCTGTCGAGGTCGACGACGGTGATGCCGTTCCAGTAGCCGTCCCGCGTGAACCCGCCGGTGACGTAGGCCGTGCGGCCGTCGGCGGACGCCGCGATGTCCTCGTGCGGGCCGTCGAGCGGGATCACCCTCTCCTGGCCGTCGGACGCGCGGACGGTGAGGGACGGGCCCTCGTCCCGCGCGGGGTCGATGGGGCCGGTGCCGACGACGAGGAGCGTCCCAACAGAGGTGGTTGTTGTGCCGTGCTGATGGGTGTTCGCCGTCATCCGGTTGACCGTCGAACGCCCGGTCTCCGGGTCGACGACCACCAGCTTCTCGCCCTCGAAGGGCAGCAGCAGCTTCCCGTCACCGGGCCGCACGGCCGCGTAGTGCGGCTTCAGCCAGGAGCCGAGCCCGCCCTCGGTGCCGTACGGCGCCACCTCGATGCGCCGCGTGTCGGAGAGGTCCCCGGTGTCGACGACGGTGACGTCGAACGAGTCGTGGCCCGTCGCGTACACCTCCGCGCCGTCGCGCGCGACATCGACGTCGAAGGGGCGGCGGCCGACGTCGGCGACGCCCGTGACCTTCAAGGTGCGGGTGTCGATCGCCTCCAGCGTGCCGGAGCCGCCGGGCACGTTGACCCCGACGTAGACGTGTTCGCCGTCCGGGGCGAGGGCGATGCCCATGCCGCCGCCGCGGTACTCGCCCTGCGTGGGCGGGCCGAGATCCCGCTCCTTGGCCGTCTCGTACGGGATCAGCGCGGTCCGCGTACGACGGGCGGTGTCCACGACCGCGACGCCCTCGGCCGTGGCGACCCAGGCGCGCCCGTCGGCACCGACGGCGACCCCGTACGGGGCGGTGCCGACGCGGACGGTGCCGGTGGTCCGCTCGCCGGGGCCGGTCCCGTCCGGGTCGACGAAGGTGACGGTGTCGGAGCCGAAGTCGGTGAGGAGGAGGGCGGCCGGGCGGGCCGAACCCGGCCCGGAAGGCCCGGAAGGCCCGGAAGGCCCGGAAGGCCCGGACGGCCCGGACTTGCCGCCCTCGTCGGCCGGGCCCGGGGTCGCTGCCTTCGAGGCCGAAGGTGTCGGACCGGGGTCCGGGTCCCGGCCCGTGTCGGGGCCCGTCGTCGTAGCGCACCCGGTGAGCACCGCGACCGTCGCGGCCGTCGCGGCCGTCGCGGCCCTCAGCAGCACCGCCGCGCGCCTCACCGTACGGCCCTCAGCAGACCGGCGATCTCCGTGAAGCCGCGCCGTTCGGCGTGGGCGAGGGCCGTGACGCCGTCGTGGTCGGGCAGGCCGGGCGTGGCGCCCGCCGTGATCAGCAGCTCCACGATCTCCTGGTGCGCCCGCCCGCCGTCGCCGAGGATCACGGCTTCGAGCAGGGCGGTCCAGCCGAGACGGTTGACGTGGTCGACGTCGATGTCGGTCTCGCGGAGCACGGCCCGTACGTAGTCGACGTGGCCGCGCTCGGACGCCGGGATGAGGGAGATCCCACCGAACCGATTGACCACCTTCAGGTCCGGGCGGGCGGGCAGCAGGGCCCGCATCATCGCGACGCTGCCGGTGACGCCGGTGACCAGCCACGGGCTGTCGGAGCGGTCGTCCTGGGCGTTCGGATCGGCCCCGGCCGCGACGAGCACCTCCGCGACGGCGACGTGGTCGTGCGCCGACGCCAGCAGCAGGGCGGTGCGGCGGTGCGCGTCGCGGGCCCCGACGTCGGCGCCCGCGGCCAGGGCGGCGCGGACACCGTCGACGTCACCGGAGGCCGCGGCGGTGAGCAGGGCGCGGTGGGCGGAATTGCGCATGAGGAACGGCTCCAGTGCGGGCGTAGGGGGGCCTCGGCCCCTGGTGGGTCAGCGGAGGTGGAGGGAGTCCACGCCCGCCTGTGCGAACTTCTCGTCCAGGTCCCCCGACGGCGCACCGGCGACACCGATCCCGGCGATCGGGGCGCCCTGCGCGGCCACCGGGGCGCCGCCCGCGAGGAACAGCGTGCCGGGAATGTCCTTCAGGGTCGGCGCCTTGTCCAGGCGCTTGGCCAGCTCGGACGTCGGGGCGTTCCAGGAGACGGCGGTGAACGCCTTCTTCTCCGCCGCCTCGTACGCCTGCGGGCCCGCGCCGTCGCCGCGCAGCGTCAGGACCGTGTTGCCGTTCCGGTCGACGACGGCGACGGAGACCTTCTGGTTCTCCTTCTTCGCGGCGTCGAGCGCGGCCTGCGCCGCCTTGGTCGCCGACGCCAGCGTCAGGTGCGTCGTCGACGTCGTGGCGCCGCCCTTCGCGGCCGGGGCGGCGGCGGGCGCGGCGGCCGGGGCGGCCGGGGAGGAGGCGTTCGCGGTGACGGCGCCGACCGTACCGGCGGCGACGGCGGCGAGGACGGCGCCGCTGGTCACGAGGGTGGAGCGGCGGGAGAGCTTCTTCACGGGGGACTCCTTGACTGGCTTGTGGTCGACCGGCTCGGGTTCGACCGGCTCGGGTCCGACCGGCTCGGGTCCGACCGGCTCGGGTCCGACCGGCTCGGGTTCGACCGGCTTGTGGTCGGCTTGTGTGGTGTTCCGCTCTCAAGCCTGGGCCCGGACAAGGGGGCAGGCCGTCGCCGTTCCGGCTGCTCGTGGGCTGCCGGGCGGACGACACCCGGGTCATCCGATCGGTTGACCCCGGGGGCGGCCCGGCACCCGACAATGGAAGTGTTTGCCCAGTTCGGAGCCGTAGCAGCGGAGGGAGGCGGCCGTGCCGGAGAAGCCTTGGCCGCACATCGACGGCGTCGACCGGAGCTACGAGACCGACGCCCGGCGCCTGACCGCCGTCATGCACGCCGCGTTCTTCCTGCTCCTCGCCGTCGCCCTCGCCCGCTTCCTCCTGCGCCACCCCGGCGAGGACCGCACGCCCTGGATCATCGCCCTGTGCGCCGTGCTCGCGGCGGTGTACGTCGCCGGTTTCGCGGCACGTCCGCGCTCGACGACGGCCGAGCGACGAGTGTGGCTGCTGCTCGTCGTCGCCGTCTGGGTGGCGCTCGTCGCCCTCGCCCCGAGCTTCGCCTGGTGCGCGGTGCCCCTCTTCTACACGGGCCTGCGCACCCTGCCGACCCGGGCCGCGCTCGTCCTGGTGGCGCTCCTGACCGCCCTGGTCATCGCGGCGCAACTGCGGCTCGCGGGCCGCTGGGACCCCGACCTGGTGCTCGGCCCGCCCGCCGTCGTCGTCATCGCCACCGCCGTCTTCCTCCAGATGCAGCGGCAGGCCGTACGTCAGCGGGCCCTCATCGACGACCTGATCCGCACCCGGCGCGAACTCGCCGCGGCCGAACGCCGCGCGGGCACCCTCGCCGAACGCCAGCGCCTGTCCATGGAGATCCACGACACGCTCGCGCAGGGCCTGTCCAGCCAGCAGATGCTGTTGCAGGCCGCCGAGCGGGTGTGGGAGACCGAACCCGCCAAGGCCCGCGCGCACGTCCGCACCGCCGGGTCGGTGGCCGAGCACAACCTCACGGAGGCGCGCCGTTTCGTGCACGACCTGGCCCCCGCCGACCTGGCGCACGGCCTGGCGGAGGCGCTGCGCGCGGTGGCGGCGCGCGAGTCGACCGGGACGCTGACGGTCCGCGTCACCATCGACCCCGGCCACCCGGCGGGCCCCGCCCCGGTGCTGCCCGACCGCGTCCAGTCGGCGCTCCTGCGCATCGCCCAGGGCGCGCTCGCCAACGTACGGGAGCACTCCGGCGCCGCCCACGCTGCGCTCACCCTCACGCTCCTCGACGACCAGGTCGTCCTCGACGTCGCCGACGACGGCCACGGTTTCGCCCCCGCCGCCCTGCCCGACACCCCCTCCGGCGTACGCGGCCACGGCCTCCCGGCGATCCGCGCCCGAGCCCGCCAACTGGGCGGCACGATCACGATCGAATCGTCGGAGGGAGAGGGCACGGTCCTCACAGCATCGATCCCGCTGGCCGACAGCGCCCTGAAGGGGCGCGGGGAGCTGCGCGACCAGCCACGACGAACCCCGCACCCGCGAGACGACGAAAGCCCCCACGGCGTGTAGACGAAAGCCCCCAGACGTGTAGGCGAAAACCCCCAGACGTGTAGACGAAAGCCCCCAGACGTGTAGGCGACGCCCACCCCAGCCCCCACCCCGAGGAGCCCTCTTGCCCCCGACCCGGATCATCCTCTGCGACGACCACGTAGTGGTCCGCGCCGGGCTCCTGGCCCTCCTCGACAGCACCGACGACATCGAGGTCGTCGGCGAGGCGGGCACCGGCGAGGAAGCCCTGGCGCTGGCCGCCAGGCTCACCCCCGACGTGGTCCTCATGGACCTCGCGCTCGGCGACGGCATCGACGGCGTCGAGACGACGCGCCGCCTCACCGCGGGCCCGCCGCCCGCCCCGCACGTCCTCGTCCTGACCACCTACGACACCGACGCCGACATCACCCGCGCCATCGAGGCCGGCGCCACGGGCTACCTGCTGAAGGCGGAGCGCCCGGAGGAACTCTTCGCCGCGATCCACGCGGCGGCGCAGGGCCGCACGACGCTCTCCGCGCCGGTCGCCAGCCGCGTCATGGCCAACCTGCGCAAGCCGCGCCCCACCCTCACCGACCGCGAACGCGACATCCTCGCCCAGCTCGCCCACGGCCTCGGCAACCGCGACATCGCCAGGGCCCTCTTCATCAGCGAGGCGACGGTCAAGACCCACCTCGGCCGCATCTACGACAAGCTCGGCGTGGACACGCGGGCGGGCGCGGTCGCGGTGGCGAAGGAACAGCGCCTGCTGCCGTGAGCGCCCCACCGGACGTGCCCCGCCCGGGGGGCCCACGGGCCGTGACACCATCCCTTACGTGCTCGACATCGGTTACGCCCTCTCCCGCCGCTTCCCGGACCCCCCGCAGACGGACTACCGCCGCGCGGACGTCCACGCGCTGCGCCACGACCTGTTCTGCGGCGACGTCTACCTGGCCGACACCAAGGCCGACCGGGAACTGTCCACAGCCTGGGGATGGGTGCCGGTGCTCGACTTCGCGTGGGCGCTGTGCGACATCGTCGAGCGGCTGGACCGCGACCCGCGCGGCAGCCGCAGCGCCACCCCCCAGTACGCGGAGCTGGACTTCACCGAGTCCACCGACCGCATGATCTTCGAGCGCCGCTTCGGCTGGGTCGACGTGGAGGCCGACTGGATGCCCGGCCACGAACCCCCGCTGACCTTCTCCCACGCGGAACTGCGCCGCGAGGCCCGCGACTTCCTGCACGACCTCATCGCCGACCTCGGCGACATGCACGAGGACCTCACGGAGAACCCGGCGATCTGGGACCTCCAGGCCCGCTTCCCCCGCCTCCCCGAGCACCGCTGACCCGTGCCCTCGACGGCACGGCTCACCCCACCACCCGCACCCCCAACTGCGCCGCGAACGCGGGAGCCAGGTCGAAGAGCTGCGGCGGCGAGATCACCGCGCCGCCCAGCCGGTCCACGCCCCGCGCGATCCCCAGCTCCGCCGCGCCCCGCAGGTCGACGTCCGTCATCGTCACGCCCGTCAGATCCGCCCCCTTCAGCACGCACCCCGGGAACTCCACCCGCTCCAGGCGCGCACCCCCGAAATCGGGCTCCACCAGCACACACCCGTCGAAGACCACGTCCTTGAGGCGTGCCTTGCGCAGGTTCAGGTAGTCGATCTTCCCGCCGCTGATGACGACCCGTTCGAGCACGGCCCCGTGCAGCTGCACCCCGCCGAGCCGCGCGTCCGCCACCTCCACGTCCCGCAGCGTCGCCTCCGCGAGATCCGTACCGACGCCTCTGACCCCGGTCAGCACCGAGTCCAGGAACCGCGCACGCCGCAGCCCCGCGTCGTCGAAGCCGCAGGCCCGGACGGCGCAGTCCATGAACCGCGCCCCGGCCCCGTCCTGCCCCGCGAAGTCCGCCCCCTCGAACGCGAGCCCGTCGTAGTCCCCGTCCGGCTCCAGGCGTCCGCCCTCCTCCCACGGCACCAGCGGAGGCAGCCGCACCTCCGCCCGCCGCGCCCTCTTCACCTTCGCCGCCCCGCCACTCCTGTCCGCTGCCATGTCCCCATGCTGCCCTCCCCCACTGACAACCCCCGGCGCCCGGTCGGCCGCCCTTGACCTCAAGCGCGGTCGAGGTCGAACACTGACGACGTCGAGCACTGACGAAGTCGAACACTGACGAAGTCGAACACTGACGAGGTCGAGCACCGGCGACGTCGAGCACTGACGCAGTCGAGCCCCGACCGAGCCGGACACCGACGCCACGACCGCCCGCGCCCCGGCAGCGCGGTCCCACGGCACGAGGGAGCAGCCATGCACGCCATCCGCCTCCACGCCTTCGGCCCCGCCGAGAACCTGACCTACGAGAAGACCGACGACCCCGAGCCAGGACCCGGCCAGGTCCGTATCGCCGTCGAGGCCGCGGGCGTCCACCTCATCGACACCGCCATCCGCACCGGCGTCCAAGGCCCCCTGCCCCGCCTCCCCGACCTGCCGACCGTCCCCGGCCGCGAAGTCGCGGGCACCGTCGACGCCCTCGGCCCGGACACCGACCCGGCCTGGCTGGGCCGCAAGGTCGTCGCCCACCTGGGTTTCGCCCCCGGCGGCTACGCCGAACTCGCCGTCACGGACGCGGACCGCCTCCACACGGTCCCCACCGGGCTCGACGCCGCCGGGGCCGTCGCCATGATCGGCACCGGCCGCACCGCCCTCGGCATCCTCAACTTCACCGAGACCACCCCCGACACCGTCGCGCTCGTCCCGGCGGCGGCGGGCGGCATCGGCACCCTCCTCGTCCAGTACGTGAAGCACGCGGGCGGCACGGTCATCGGCCTGGCGGGCGGCCCGGCGAAACAAGCGCTGGTCGCGGCCAACGGCGCGGACCTCGCCCTCGACTACAAGGACCCCGACTGGCCGGGGCAGGCCGCCGACTTCCTCGTACGCCTCGGCCGCAAGGCCACCGTCCTCTACGACGGCGTCGGCGGGCCCGTCGCCACCGCCGCCCTCGACCTGCTCGGCCCCGGCGGCCACCACGTCATCTTCGGCTGGTCGGGACAGGGCATCGGCGACACCGGCGGCCCCCGGCTCCTCGACGAGGGCGAACGGGCCCGCCGCGGCCTCGTACAGGAAGAGGTCCTCGGACCGGCCATGCTGCGCAAGGCGGGCGGCGACCACCCGATCCGCACCCTGGAAGTCGCCGCGCTGGACCTCGCGGGCCGCGGCGTCCTCACCCCGGCCGTCCACCGCTTCCCGCTCGCGGAGGCAGCGGCGGCACACCGGGCGCTGGAGACGCGCGGCACGACGGGCAAGGTGGTCCTGGAACCCTAGGGCCGGTCCCAGGCGGCCGGGGCGGTCACCCTCCGAGCTTGTCGAGCGCCTCCCCCGTCAGCCGGTACACGCTCCACTCGTCCTGCGGCCGGGCCCCGAGCGCGCGGTAGAAGTCGATCGAGGGCTCGTTCCAGTCGAGGACGGACCACTCCAGGCGCCCGTACCCGCGCTGGACGCAGATCCGCGCCAGCTCGGTGAGCAGCGCCTTCCCGTGCCCGCCGCCCCGCGCCTCCGGGCGCACGTACAGGTCCTCCAGGTAGATCCCGTGCACCCCGCGCCATGTCGAGAAGTTCAGGAACCACAGCGCGAACCCGACCGGCTCCCCGCTCCCGTCGTCCTCGGCGATGTGCGCGAACGCCGCCGGGCGCTCGCCGAACAGCGCCTCCCGCAGTTGCTCCTCGGTGGCCCGCGCCTCGTCGAGGCAGCGCTCGTACGCGGCGAGTTCACGCACCATGGCGTGGATGACGGACACGTCGGCGGGGCCGGCAGCTCGAATCATGCGCGCAGGCTAACCCCCGCCGCCCCGGCGCTCACCGTCCCCCCAGCAACCGTCCCGCGATCTCCAGATCGTCCGCCGCGAGGTCGCGCCCGTCCTTGACGTCCCACAGCGCGTTCTGCAGCACCCGGCCCAGCGTCCACGCCCGCGCCCGGTCCCGGTCGAGGCCGAGGACGTCCGTCATCGCGTCGAACCGCCACCGCACCTCCTCCGGCTCGAAGCGGTTGTCGAGCGCGGGCCACAGGTCGAAGCCCGGGTCACCGGCGAGCGGCTTCGGGTCGATGGCGACCCACGGCTCCCGCTCGCTCGCGAGCACGTTCTCGAAGTGCAGGTCCCAATGGAGCAGCCGGTCCCCCGCGGGCTCGGCCGCGACCTCCCGCAGCGCCGCCGCGCAGGACGCCACCACGGCCCGCCGCCCCGGATCGGCGATCGCGGGCAGCGCCGCCGGCACGTCCGCCAGCATCCGCGCGGCGATGTCGTCCAGGCGCCGCATCCCCTCGGGCGCGGGCCCGGCCGTGAGCCGCGCGAGCAGCTCGGCGATGACCAGGACGGCCTCGCGGCTGTCCTCCACCGTGCTCAACATCCGCCCGGCGTCCAGCCGTTCGAGCAGCATCGTGCCCGTACCGGCGTCATGGTCGAGCAGGCGCACCGCACCGTCGCCGCCCCAGACCCGCAGCGCGACGGGCTCCCCCTCGGTCTCCTCGTCGAGCACCTGGAACTTCACCACCGCGGGCACCCCGTCCGCCCGCCGCACCACCGGCAGCACCAGCGCCGCGACGCCGTGCATCGGCGCCCCGTCGAGCCGCAGATCCCACCGCTCGACGAACTCCTCCACCCGCGCGGGCAGCGCCGCGATGAACGCGCGGCCCGCCTCCCCCGCGTACTCCGCCTGCGACCGTGCGAGCCCCTCCGGAATGTCGATCACGCGGCCGACCCTACCCGCGTGCCTGAATCGACCATGCGCCTTTTTCTCCGCCGCGCAGGAACGCTCGCCGGGTCGTACGTCCGCCGCGCCCCCTGCACGTACCTCTGGCTGACCGCGCTCTTCTTCACCACCGTCGCGCTGCACCACATGGACCCGCACGTCGAGCACGCCTTCCTGCGCCAACGCTCGACCAACCTCCATGAACTCTCGACGCACCCCGTCCGCGTCCTCGTCTCCTCCGCGCTCTGGGTCGACGGCGGCAGCTGGTGGCCGTACGCCGTGCTCTACACCGTCTTCCACGCCCAGGCCGAACGCTGGCTCTCCACCCCGCGCTGGCTCGTGGTCGTCGCCGCCGCGCACATCCTCGCCACCCTGATCAGCGAAGGCGCCCTCCTCTGGGCCATCCGCACCGGCCACGCGCCCCCGTCCGCCGTCAACACCCTGGACATCGGCGTCAGTTATGCCCTGGCGGGCAGCATCGGCGTCCTCACCTACCGCATCGCCCCACCGTGGCGCTACGCGTACCTGGTGGCGGCCCTCCTCCTGTACGGCGGCCCCCTCGCCGCCACCCGCACCTTCACCGACCTCGGCCACCTCACCGCCCTCCTCATCGGCCTCGCCTGCCTCCCGCTCGCCAAAGGCCGCGGCCGACCCCTGCCGCTCACCCGCCCCGCGCAGTAACGTCCACCGCCATGAGCAGCGCGAACAGCATCGGCAGCGGCGCGGCCGGCCCCGCCAACGGCGGCATATCGTTCTGGTACGCGGACGACGGCCTGCCCGCACCCCGCGAGCCCCTCACCGGCGACGCGAGCGCCGACGTCGTCATCGTCGGCGGCGGCTACACGGGCCTGTGGACGGCCTACTACCTGAAGAAGGCCGCCCCCTTCCTCCGCATCACCGTCCTTGAACAGAAGTTCTGCGGCTACGGCGCCTCGGGGCGCAACGGCGGCTGGCTCTACAACGGCATCGCCGGGCGCGACCGCTACGCAGCCCTGCACGGCCACGACGCCGCCGTCCGCCTCCAGCAGGCCATGAACGCCACGGTGAGCGAGGTCATCGACGTGGCCCGCGCGGAATCCATCGACGCGGACATCCACCACGGCGGCGTCCTCGAAGTCGCCTACACCCCGGCCCAATTGGCCCGCCTCAAGTCCTTCCACGCCACGGAGGTCTCGTACGGCGAGAAGGACCGCACCCTGCACGGCGCCCGCGAGACCACCGACCGCGTCCGCGTCGCCGGCGCCGTCGGCTCCACCTGGACCCCGCACGGCGCCCGCCTCCACCCGGTGAAACTCCTCAAGGGCCTGGCCCGCGCGGTGGAGTCGCTCGGCGTCACGATCCACGAATCGACCCCGGTCACGGAGATCGAGCCCAAGCACGCCGTCACCCCCTACGGCACGGTCCGCGCCCCCTACATCCTGCGCTGCACCGAAGGCTTCACCGCGTCCCTCAAGGGCAGCCGCCGCACCTGGCTCCCCATGAACTCCTCCATGATCGCCACGGCCCCGCTCACCCCCGCCCAATGGGACTCGATCGGCTGGGAAGGCCGCGAAACCCTCGGCGACATGGCCCACGCCTACCTCTACGCCCAGCGCACCGCCGACGACCGCATCGCCCTCGGCGGCCGCGGCCACCCCTACCGCTACGCCTCCCGCACCGACGCCGACGGCCGCACGCACCCGGCGACGGTCGCCTCCCTGACCCACCTCCTGACGGGCCTCTTCCCGCAACTCACCGGCGTCCCCGTCACCCACACCTGGTCCGGCGTCCTCGGCGTCCCCCGCGACTGGTGCGCCACCGTCGCCCTGGACCGCTCGACCGGCCTCGGCTGGGCGGGCGGCTACGTCGGCTCCGGCGTCGCCACCTCCAACCTGGCCGCCCGCACCCTGCGCGACCTGGTCCAGCAGGACTCGGGCCAGTCCGGCCCCACCGACCTCACGACCCTCCCCTGGACCAACCACAAGGTCCGCAAATGGGAGCCCGAACCCTTCCGCTGGCTCGGCGTGCACGGCCTGTACGCCACCTACCGCACAGCGGACCGCCGGGAGCGGACCACGCACGCGGCCACGTCCTCCCGCCTGGCCAACCTGGCCGACCGCCTCACGGGCCGCCACTGACACGAGCACTGACACGAAAGGGCCCCGCTCCTCGACGCGAGAAGCGGGGCCCTTCCTGACAGTCCCGGAGCCCCCTGTCGGATTCGAACCGACGACCTACGCATTACAAGTGCGTTGCTCTGGCCATCTGAGCTAAGGAGGCAGCCCGAGCAGTGTAACCAACGCCGGAGGCCGTCCCGTCGAATATTTCGGCGAATCTCACAGGCTCCCGACTACTGACAGACCGGCCACCCGCCAGGTACGGTCCGATCAGTTCACCCACGTGGACTACACCAGTGCTTCACCATGCTTCACGCCGCCGTGGCACGAGCCGTGGCGGCCCCGCCTTTACAACGGATCGTCCGGCACGTTCCTGCCGGTGAAGGGGGCTTCACAGCCATGGCATCTGTCACGTTCGACAAGGCGACCCGCGTCTACCCGGGTTCGACCAAGCCCGCCGTCGACGGCCTGGACATCGAGATCGAGGACGGCGAGTTCCTCGTCCTGGTCGGCCCGTCCGGCTGCGGCAAGTCGACCTCCCTGCGCATGCTCGCGGGTCTGGAGGACGTCAACGGCGGAGCCATCCGCATCGGCGACCGCGACGTCACGCACCTCCCGCCGAAGGACCGGGACATCGCCATGGTGTTCCAGAACTATGCGCTGTACCCGCACATGAGCGTCGCCGACAACATGGGCTTCGCCCTCAAGATCGCCGGCGTGAACAAGGCGGAGATCCGGCAGAAGGTCGAGGAGGCCGCGAAGATCCTCGACCTCACCGAGTACCTGGACCGCAAGCCGAAGGCGCTCTCCGGTGGTCAGCGCCAGCGTGTCGCCATGGGCCGCGCCATCGTGCGTGAGCCCCAGGTGTTCCTCATGGACGAGCCGCTGTCGAACCTCGACGCCAAGCTCCGTGTGTCGACCCGTACGCAGATCGCCTCGCTCCAGCGCCGCCTCGGCATCACCACCGTCTACGTCACCCACGACCAGGTCGAGGCCATGACGATGGGCGACCGCGTCGCGGTCCTCAAGGACGGTCTGCTGCAGCAGGTCGACTCGCCGCGCAACATGTACGACCGCCCGGCCAACCTCTTCGTCGCCGGCTTCATCGGCTCCCCCGCCATGAACCTGGTCGAGGTCCCGATCACCGACGGCGGCGTGAAGTTCGGCAACTCGGTCGTCCCGGTCAACCGTGAGGCCCTCAAGGCCGCCGCCGACAAGGGCGACACCACGGTGACGGTCGGTGTCCGCCCCGAGCACTTCGACATCGTCGAGCACGGCGGCGAGGCCGCCAAGACCCTCACCAAGGACGCCAGCGACGCCCCGGCGGGCCTCGCGGTCTCGGTGAACGTGGTGGAGGAGCTCGGCGCCGACGGCTACGTCTACGGCGCCGCGCAGGTCGGCGGCGAGCACAAGGACCTGGTCGTCCGGGTCAACGGCCGCCAGGTGCCGGAGAAGGGCGCGCAGCTGCACGTCGTGCCGCGCGCGGGCGAGACCCACGTCTTCTCGACCTCGACGGGTGAGCGTCTCTCCGACTGATACACCGACCGATACACCGCAGGACGACCGAGGGCCCCGCGCTGCGTCAGCGCGGGGCCCTCGCGCAGCTTCGGCGCATATGCCCTGGGCCCGGTCCGTGTCGACAAATACCCCGGCAAGTAAGACATATAGGCCAGTGGCGTCAACGCGTAAGCAAAGAAACCTAGTTGCCCGTCCCTCGGTCGAGTGACGAAATGTCGCCAAATCATCACTGACCGCTACGCTCACTCGCGTGACGCACTCCGCTGACTACACCCAGAAGCCGCGCCGAGCCCGGGGCCAGGGCCCCGCCCGCCGCGCCGCCCGCACGCTCGCGTTCGTCCTGCCGGTGATGCTGGTGCTCTCCGGGACCCTCGCGGTCACCCGAGTCAACTGGTCCGGGAACGACGCGGACTCCATCCTCACGGCTTCCTCACACGATGTCTCCGCCCGCGCCAAGTCGCGCGCCCCGCAGGACGTCCTGCGCGACCGCCTCCTGCAAGAGCTCCAGGAGGACAACCCCGGGATCGCCCTGACCCACCTCCAGCAGGAGGTCGACCGCCGCCCGTCGCTCGCCAAGCACTGCATGTCGATCGCGAAGGCCCTGGGCCGCGCCGCGGTGCAGGCGTACGGTCCGGCGCGCGCCCAGTCCTACGCGCGGCCGGTCTGTGACACCTCCTTCGCATCGGGGGTGGCCGGGTTCCGCGCCTGAGCAACCCCGCGATCGGCCGCCCGGCGGGCCGTGCGCACGTACAGTTCCGGTCATGACGACCGTTGAACCGTCCGCGCACGGCCCGCACTCCTCTGTCCACCGCCCCACCCAGGCCGTCGTCCTGGCGGGCGGCCAGGGTTCGCGGCTGCGCCCGTACACCGACGACCGGCCGAAGCCGATGGTGGAGATCCCGGGTACGGGGACGCCGATCATCGGGCATCAGCTGGCCTGGCTCGCCGAGGAGGGCGTCACCGACGCCGTCGTCTCGTGCGGGCACCTCGCCGAGGTCCTCCAGGAGTGGCTGGAGGGGGCCGACCTGCCGCTGCGGGTCACGACGGTCGTCGAGAAGGAGCCGCTCGGCCGGGGCGGCGGCCTGAAGTTCGCGGCCCGGCACCTCCCGCACCAGGACCGGCCCTGGTACGCGACGAACGGTGACATCTGGACCCGTTTCTCGCTGCGCGACATGGCCGACTTCCACCACGAACGCGAGGCCACGGCCACGCTCGCCCTCGCCCGCCCGCGCATCCCGTGGGGCGCCGTCGAGACGGACGCGTTCGGCCACATCACGGACTTCGTCGAGGCGCCGCCGTCGCCGTACCTGATCAACGCGGGCCTGTACGTCCTCTCCCCCGAGTTCACCTCGCTGCTCCCGGACACCGGCGACCACGAGCGCACCACGTTCCCGCGGCTGGCCCGCGCCAAGCGCCTCGCCGGTTTCCCGATCCCGCAGGGCGCCTACTGGCGGGCGATCGACACGGCGAAGGACCTCAGCGAGGCGGCGAAGGAGCTTGCGACGCTGCGCCGTTGAGACGTAGGCGTACGAGAACGACCCACGCCTGCGCCTACGAGGAAGGGGCCCCGCACGTCCGTCGTGCGGGGCCCCTTCCTCGTACGTGGGGAACAGCGGGGTCAGCCGAGCAGACCGCCCACCAGCCTGCCGCCGCCCCCACCGCTGCCGCTGCCGCCCTCCTCGGGGCCGCCACCGCCGCCGCCGGAGGACGTACCGCCGTCGGACGTGGTGCCGCCGTCGCCGCCGGTGCTGCCGCCGCTGGTGGCCGGGCCGGCCGTGGTGCTGGCCGGGGGCTCCTGCGGAGTCGTCTGGCGGGGCGGGGCCTGGCCGGCCGTGGCGCCCTGGGTCGGGGTGGTCGTGGTGCCGCTGACGGTGCCGGAGTCGCGGGTGGCGCCCGGGGCGCTGGCCGCGCCGGACGGGCTCGCCGTGGTGCCCTGCGTCGGGGAGCTGGACGAGGCCGACGGGGACTGCGACCGGCGCTGCTCGGCGCCCGGGGTGGACGGGAGCGGGGAGCCCGGCTGCTCGTTGCGCGGGGCGTCGCCGGGGCCCGGGGCCGTGACGCGGTCGGCGTCGCGGACGGCGCTGCCGAGCAGGGAGCCGACGAGCAGCGTGGAGCCGATGACGAGGGTGGCGATGACGGTGCCGCGGCGCAGGACGTAGCGGCGCAGGTCCCACAGGGCGGTGCGGGGTCCGAGCCGCCGCCAGGCACCGGCGGCGAGGCGGCCGTCGACCGAGTAGACCGGGGCGCCCGCGATGATCAGCGGCGACCAGGCGGCCAGGTAGATGATGTCGGGCGCGTCGTAGGCGGGGACGGTCTTCCAGCTCACGGTGAGCAGGAGCGCGGCCGAGAGCAGGGCGCCGAGGACGGCGGCGATCCGCTGCCACAGGCCGAGGACGGTGAGGACACCGACGATGACCTGGGCGAAGGCGATGACGAGCCCGGCGCCGACGGGGTGCTGGAGCGCCCAGTCGCGCATGGGTTCGGCGAGCGCCCACGGGTGCAGCGAGTTCAGCCACTTGACCATGGAGCCGCGCTCGCCGCCGTCGAAGTAGACGGGGTCGCAGAGCTTGCCCATGCCCGCGTAGATGGAGATGAAGCCGAGGAAGACGCGGAGCGGGAGGAGGACGACGCCGAGGTTCATCCGGCGGCCCGGGTAGTAGGCGTGCCGGACGGGTCCGTAGCGCCGGGCGGCGGTGGTCTCGTTCGCCGTCTCCTCGTCGCCGTCGGGGCCGTCGAACCCGTCGTCCCCGTACGGGATCTGCTGGAGTTCGCCGGTCTCCTCGAAGGCGGCGCCGGACTGGCGCATCTGCGGCAGGATCCGGGTGCCGGGGCCGCCGCTCTGGCGGCCGATGACGACGGGCGTCTCCTCGGTCGCCTCGCCCGCGTACATCTCGCCGGTGGGGTCGCCGTCCATGTCGACGCGCGGGATGACCTGTGTGGCACCACCGTCGTCCGGCTCGCCCACGCGGCGCGCGGACTGCAGCAGGCCGCTGGCGGCGAGGTCCTGGGCGCCGCGCATGACGACGGGGCGGCGCCGGGCGCCGGGCGTGCCGGCGCCGGTGATGACGGGGATACGGGTGGTCGACGCTTCGGCTCCGGCCATCCCCATGGCGCTCAAGTGCCGTGCGATACGCGGGAGTTGCGTCTGCTGCGCCCTGGGAAGCTGCACGCGGAAACTAGCGTGGTTGACGATGACCTGCGCCGGGTCGCACGGAACCTTCACCATGCTCAGCGCGGGAGCGTCGTCGAATCCCGACGAGCGGTCCCCCGAGGGTGTGCGGGGCGTTCTGGTGTCCACACTCATCTAACCGAGTGATGTGTGTTTAGGACACTGCCTTGACCGCACCGAAATGTCCGGGCCCCGTCAAACCTGCAACAAAGCTGGTGAGAGGGGCGGGGCCCGGAGCGGACGTGCCGGTCAGGCGCGGCGGCGCGACGCCTCGTAGAGCACGACACCAGCGGCGACACCGGCGTTCAGCGACTCGGCGCCGCCCGGCATCGGGATGCGGACGCGGAAGTCGCAGGTCTCGCCGACCAGCCGGGACAGGCCCTTGCCCTCGCTGCCGACCACGATGACGACCGGGCCGGAGAGCGCCTCGAGGTCGCCGACCTCGTGGTCGCCGTCGGCGGCGAGGCCCACGATCGCGACGCCCGCCTTCTTGTACTGCTCCAGGGCGCGCGTCAGGTTGGTCGCGCGGGCGACGGGCGTACGGGCGGCGGTACCGGCCGACGTCTTCCACGCGCCGGCGGTCATCCCGGCGGCCCGGCGCTCGGGCACGACCACGCCGTGGCCGCCGAACGCGGAGACGGAGCGGACGACGGCGCCCAGGTTGCGCGGGTCGGTGACGCCGTCGAGGGCGACGATCAGCGGGTCCTGGCCCTCGTCGAAGGCGGCGGCGACGAGGTCCTCCGGGTGCGCGTACTCGTACGGCGGGACCTGGAGGACGAGGCCCTGGTGGTTGAGGCCGTTGGTCATGCGGTCCAGCTCGGGGCGCGGGGCCTCCATGAGGTGGATGCCGCCGCGCTCACCGGCGAGCTGGAGCGCCTCGCGCACCCGCTCGTCGTTGTCGATGAACTGCTGGACGTAGAGCGTGGAGGCGGGCACGCCCTCGCGCAGCGCCTCGACGACCGGGTTGCGGCCGACGACCATCTCGGACGCCGACTTGCCGCGCGGGCCGCCGGTGCGGCTGGTGGGGCGGCGGGCGGCCTGCTTGGCCGCCGCGTTGGCGATGCGGTTCTTCTTGTGGCCCTTGCGCGCCTCGGCGGGCGGGGTGGGGCCCTTGCCTTCGAGGCCCTTGCGCCGCTGGCCGCCACTGCCGACCTGCGCGCCCTTCTTGCCGGACATGCGGCGGTTGTTGTTGGCGGCCATGACCTACCTGTCTCTTACGGGAACACGTGGATGTACGTGTATGTGTGTGTACTTCTATGAAGTGTGCCGCCCGACGGCGCGGGCGGCACATTCGGGGGTTCAGCGGGGGCCGAGGCTCCAGCGCGGTCCGCTCGAGCTGTCCTCGATGACGAGCCCGGACTGGCCGAGCTGGTCGCGGATGGCGTCGGCGGTGGCCCAGTCCTTGCGGGCGCGGGCCGATTCGCGCTGGTCGAGCACGAGCCGGACCAGGGTGTCGACGACGCCGTGCAGGTCCTCGCCGCGGTCGCTCTCGCCCGCCCAGTGCGGGTCGAGCGGGTCGAGGCCGAGGACGCCGAGCATGGCGCGGACCTCGGCGAGGCGGGCCACGGCGGCTTCCTTGTCGTCGGCGGCGAGCGCCGAGTTCCCCTGCCGGACGGCGGTGTGCACGATGGCGAGCGCCTGCGGCACGCCGAGGTCGTCGTCCATGGCCTCGGCGAAGGCCGGAGGCACCTCGTCGGCCGGGTCCACGACGCCGCCCGCCTTCTCGGCGACGCGCTGGATGAACCCCTCGATGCGGGCGAACGCGGACTCGGCCTCGCGCAGCGCGTCCTCGCTGTACTCGATGGTCGAGCGGTAGTGCGGAGTGCCCAGGTAGTACCGGAGCACGATGGGCCGCCAGTGCTTGACCATCTCGGAGACGAGGACGCTGTTGCCGAGCGACTTCGACATCTTCTCGCCGGCCATGGTGACCCACGAGTTGTGCACCCAGTACGTGGCGAACTCGTCGCCGTACGCCTTGGCCTGGGCGATCTCGTTCTCGTGGTGCGGGAAGATCAGGTCGATGCCGCCGCCGTGGATGTCGAAGGCGGAGCCCAGGTACTTGTGGGCCATCGCCGAGCACTCCAGGTGCCAGCCGGGCCGCCCGCGGCCCCAGGGCGTCTCCCAGCTGGGCTCGCCCTCCTTGGCCGCCTTCCACATGGCGAAGTCGCGGGAGTCGCGCTTGCCGGTGACGCCCTCCTCCGGCGGCTGCAGCAGGTTGTCGATGTCCTGGTTGGACAGCTGGAGGTAGCCGGGGAAGGAGCGGACGTCGAAGTAGACGTTCCCGTCGGCCTCGTAGGCGTGGCCGCGCTCGATGAGGCCGCGCATCATCTCGACCATCTCGGTGACATGGCCGGTGGCGCGCGGCTCGTAGGTGGGCGGCAGGCAGCCGAGGGCGGTGTAGGCGTCGTTGAACGCCCGCTCGTTCTCGTACCCGATCGACCACCACGGGCGGTTCTGCTCGGCCGCCTTCTTGATGATCTTGTCGTCGATGTCCGTCACGTTGCGCACGAACGTCACGTCATAGCCGCGGTAGGTGAACCAGCGGCGCATGATGTCGAAGTTCAGGCCCGAGCGGATGTGCCCGATGTGCGGGGCGGCCTGCACGGTGGCACCACACAGGTAGATCGAGACACAGCCCGGCGTGAGCGGGGTGAAGTCGCGAGTCTGCCGGGCGCTGGTGTCGTACAGGCGAATAGTCACCCCTCCAGGGTAGTGGGCCCGGAGGGGTGCCATGGGCCCGACGGTGTCACGGCCCGTGTCATCACCCCGGCCGGGCCGGAACGAGGACACGGGCCCCCTACAGGCCGCCCACGACCTTGCGCGCGCGGACCCGCACGACGACCCGCTCGCCGTCCTGGGCGGAGGCCGGGTTGAACTCCGCGTACTTCTTGCCGGTGTACTTGAGGGACAGCTCGTCGATGAGTTCCTGGCCGCCCTCGGTGGTGATCTCGGCGGTGCCGCGGATCTCGGCGTACGTGTACGGGTTGTCGGCGGGCTGCACCAGGACCGTCACGCGCGGGTCGCGGCGCAGGTTCTTCTCCTTGCGGCGGTCGACGGTCGTGGAGAACAGGACGTCGTCGCCGTCGCGCTTGGCCCAGACCGGCGAGACCTGGGGGCTGCCGTCGGGCTGGATCGTGGCGACGTTGATGAAGACCTTGGTGTCGAGCAGCGCCTTGAGCTCGTCGGACAGATGGGCGGACATGGGCTCACTCCTTGGTGCGGGCGGACGGTGACGGGGATCGCCTACCCGATCCTGCGCCAACACCATGCGGCTGTGCGGCATTTACGTGACCGGAGTGCCCCGATGTCACAAGTCGGCCGATTCCCGCCGCCGCCAGCGGCACCACCGCGAGCGCCGTCCACAGGGCGGGGGCGGGCAGCGACAGGAGCGCGCCCGTGGCCGCGCTGCCGCCCAGGACGGCGAGTCCGGAGACGGAGGACAGGGCGCCGGTGGCCAGGCCGAGGTGGCGGGCGTCGACCAGGTCGGGGACGAGGCCGCGCGCGGCGGGCACGAGCAGCATCTGGCCGAGAGTGAGCAGGATGACGAGGACCCCGGCGGGGAGGTACACGTACGCGCCCTGCCCTGGCAGCCAGGCGACCGCCAGGAATCCGAGCGCTACGAGGACGAGCCCGGCGGTGAGCGCGGTGCGCGGGGCGAGCCGGGCGGCGGCCCACCGGGTGACGGGCAGCTGCGCCCCGACGACGAGCAGCGCGGACAGGGCGAACAGCGCGCCGACCCCGTCCTGGGAGCCGGTGGCGCGGGTCAGTTCGACGGGGAGGGCGAGATAGAGCTGGTTGTAGGCGATGAGGTAGCCGCTGTAGGCGAGGCAGAGGGCGAGGAAGCGGGGGCGGGAGAAGACCGCGCGGAGGGCTCCGCCGGTCGGCCCGTCGCCTGTCGCCGCCTTGCTGGGCTCCCTGCGCGGCATCAGGCGGGCATGTCCGATCAGTACGGCCACGAACACGCACGCGCCCGCCAGGCACGCCGCCCGGAAGCTCACGAACAGCAGGGCCGTGCCGAGCAGCGGGCCGAGGAAGGCGCCCGCCTGGCCCGCGGCCGAGAAGAGGCCCAGGATCTGGGCGCGGGGGACGCCGGTGGCGCGTTCGTGCGCGACGGCCTCGCGGGCCGTCTCCGACTCGACGGCCGGGGAGAACAGCGCGGCGGCGAACCCGACGAGGACGACCGCCGCGATGACCGTGGCTGTGGTGTCGGCGAAGGCCAGCCATACGAATCCGGCGATGCGGAGGGTGCAGCCTGCCAGCACCACCGGGCGGGGGCCGAAGCGGTCCGTCAGGGCGCCGCCGATCATGAACAGGCCCTGCTGGCTGAAGGTGCGCAGGCCGAGGACCAGGCCGACGGCCCACCCGGCCAGGGCGAGGCTGTCGGTCAGGTGGGCTGCCAGGTAGGGCAGGACGGCGTAGAAGCCGATGTTGAAGGCGAGCTGAGTTGTGGTGAGCAGGCGGAGGTAGGGCGGGGTGTCGCGGAGGTGGAGGCGGTTTGTACTCACGGGGTTGTCGCCGTGGCTGGTTCGGTTGGCTGCCGAGTGCTGCGCCGTCGTGGCTGGGCGCGCCGTTCCCCGCGCCCCTGGGGGGCCGCATTGGACGCCAGTGCCAAGCAGGCGCCTACGCAGGCCAGGGCCAAGGCCGGGGTCAGTACTGACCACGGGGCTCGTTCCGCGTACGGGAGGTTCTCCATCAGGAGGCGGCCCCATTCCGGGGTCGGCGGTTGGGTGCCCAGGCCCAGGAAGCTGAGGGAGGCGAGGGCCAGGGTGGTGGGGGCCAGGCGGAGTGTCGCGTGGCGGGCCACCTGCGGGAGGACGCCGGTCAGGACGTGGTGGCGCAGGATGTGCCACCGGCCGGCGCCGTAGACGAGCGCCGCCTCCACGTGGCCCGAGGCCCGTTCCGTCTCGGCGAGGGCCGCCGTGTGCGCGGCGAGCGGCGCCCAGCCGACCGCCGCGACGGCGACGGCCGCCCCGGTCAGGCCCGCTCCGAAGAGGCCGGTGACGAGGAGCCCGGCGAGGATGGCGGGCATGGCGTTGGCGACCTCGGTCAGGCCCTTGGTCCAGCGGGCGAGGCCGAGCGCGACGCCGACGACGAAGCACGCCGCGCAGACCGCCGCCGCGACGGCCAGGGTGCGCAGGGCGCCGTGGCCGAGCCGGGCGAGCACGTCGCGGCCGAGCGCGTCCGTGCCGAACGGGTGCGCGGCCGAGGGCGGTGCGAGGCGCGCGGCGAGGTCGACGTGGAGGGCGTCCCGGGTGAGGCCCCAGACGATCACGGCGAGGAGTACGGCGGCCAGGGCTCCGGCCGCGTGGAGCCGTGCGCGTCCGCCGCCGGGGGTCCGGGCCAGGCCGGGGAGCGCGCCCGCCTTCAGCGCGGGCCCGAGCAGCCATCGGCGCAGCAGGCCGACGACCACGGCAGCCGCCACGCCCAGCGCGAGCAGGAACAGGAGGCAGCCCTGGAGGAGCGGCAGGTCGAGGTCGAGGGCCGCGGCGACCGCCGTGCCGCCGAGCCCGGGGATGGCGAAGACCGCCTCGACGGCCGCCGCGGCGCCGGTCAGGCCGACGACCGTGAGCCCGGCCTGCGGGAGCACGGCGGGCAGGGCGCGGCGCGCCGCGTGCCGGGCGATGCGGGCGCGCGGCATCCCGTTGGCCCGCCAGGTCCGCACCCAGGGTTCGGCGAACGCGGCGGGCAGCGCGTCCTGCGCGAGCCGCCCGAGGACCGCCCCGGCGGGGATGCCGAGCGCGAGCGCGGGCAGCACGGCGGACGCGGGCGACTGCCAGCCCTGCGCGGGGAACCAGCCGAGCCGTACGGCGAACAGCGTCGCGAGGACGGAGGCGAGCAGGAACTCGGGGAGCGCGGCGAGCACCCCGGCGCCGACCCCGCTCGGCGGCCGGGTACGGGTGGTGCCGCGCCGCAGAGTCGGCAGACACAGGGCGACGGCCAGGACGACGGCGACGACCATCGCGTACGCCATCAGCGACAGGGAGACCCCGAAGGCGGCGTCGACGTCCGCCCCGACGTCGGCGCCGGTCACCCAGGAGGAGCCCAGGTCGCCGTGGACGACACCCCGCACCCACTGCCCCAGGAACGTGAAGGGGCCGTCGCCGAGCCCGAGTTGCCCGCGCACCTCGGCGAGCTGGCGCGGGGTCGTGGGCGCGTCGCCGTACCGCGCGTGCAGGACGGTGAGTGCCGGGTCGGTGCGGGTCAGCCAGGGCAGCAGCGCGGTGAGCAGGAGCAGGCCGCCCGCCGCCGCCACGCGTCCGGCGACGACGTTCACGTGTCTCATCGGGCGCGGGTCTCCAGACCGACGAACTGTCGCTCGTAGGGGTCGAGGACGGTTCCGCGCACCCCGGCGCCGACGCCCTGGAGGTGTTCCTCGTGGACGACGGGCACGGCCGCGTCGGTGCGCAGGATCGCGGCCTCGGCTGCGAGCACGGCCCGCTGCCGCGCGGTGCCGTCGAGCACGGCGGCCGCGCGCACGGCGGCGTCCACGGCCGGGTCGCCGAGCTGGGAGATGTTGAAGCTGCCGCCGCTGGTGAAGTCGGAGGCGAGGTAGGAGACCGGGTCGCCGGTGTCGAGCGCGGTGGAGCGTGACATGAGGAAGGCGTCGTAGTCGCCGTCGAGCGCCCCGGACTCCAGGCGCGCGTAGTCCTTGACGACGAGCCGCACGTCGAACCCGGCCCGCCCGAGCTGCTCCTTGAGCGCGGCGGCCACCTCGGGCAGCTCGGCCCGGTTGGTGTACGTGGCGAGGGTGAGGCGCTGCCCGCGCGGTGTCGCCGCCCGCGCGCGCCCGGTGACGGGGAGCTGCCGGCCGTCGGCCCAGGCGAATCCGGGCCCGAGCAGCCCGGTGGCGCGCTCGGCATAGCCCTCGTAGACGCTCTTGGCCAGTGCGGACGTGTCGGCGCTCGCGCGTACGGCGGCCCGGAGCCCGGGGTCGGCGAGCGGTCCGGTCCGGGTGTTCAGGTAGAGGGTGGTGGTGCGGACGGTGGCGACCTTGCGGGCCCGGTCGCCGAGGACGAGCGCCTGCGCGGCGGGGACGAACTCGGCCAGCTCGATCTGTCCGGAGCGCAGCGCGTTGGCGCGGGCGTTGTTGTCGGCGACGAAGGTCACGTCGACCCCGCGCGCCGCCGCCTTGCCGCGCCAGTGCCCGTCGAAGCGGTCGAGGGTCGCGGAGACGGCGCCGTCGAGGCGGGTGAGGGTGAAGGGCCCGGTGGCGTGCCCGCCGGGATCGACCTCGCCCTTCGTGCCGTACGCGGCCGGGGAGAAGACCGCCAGGGACGGGTTGGCGAGCCGCGCGGGCAGCAGCGGATCCTCGGTCCCGGTCGTGATCCGCACGGTTCGCTCCCCCGCCGCCCGCGCCGTCAGCTCGACGTCACTGAGCACGCGCGGCTTCACCTCGGCCCGCCCGGCGGCCCGCAGCGCCCCCACGACGGCGTCGGCGGTGACCCGCCCGCCGTCCTGGAACCGGGCGTCCCGCAGCGCGAACTCCCAGGTCGTGGCGTTCGTACGGGTCCACTTCGCGGCCAGCGCCGGATGGATGACCCCGTCGGTGTCCATGCGGGTGAGCCCGTCGACGACGGCGAGCCGGCTGAGCAGCAGCCCGTCGTCGCCGTACGGGGACAGGCCCTGGGTCGGCGCGAAGGCGAGGTCGACGGCGATCCGGCCGCCGCGCGCGGTACCGGTGAACGAGGAGCAGGCGCTCGTGAGCCCCGCCCCGGCCGCCGCGAGGAGGAAGCCGCGGCGGCGCATCACCGGGCGGGGACGGCCACGGGCGCGGGCAGCGGCAGCTCGAAGTGGACGATGCCCTGTCCGCCGCCGGGCAGTTCCCGCTCGTCGCAGACCTCGTGCGCGAGGGAGCGCCAGAACGGTTCGGCGCCGGGCACGGCCGGGTCGGTGTGCAGATAGAGCCGCTCGTAGCCGCCGGCCGCGGCGACGAAGTCGGTCAGCTCGCGTACGAGGGCGCGGGCGAGGCCGTTGCGGCGGTGCCCGGGGCGTACGTAGATGCGGCAGAGCTGGGCGGTGGAGCCGGAGGGGAAGCGGTCGGCGACCCAGCGCGGGTTGGGCGGCGAGGCGGGCCCGCGGTCGCGCACCGCGCCGGTGGCGACGATCTCCCCGCTCGCCACGTGCTCGGCGACGAGCAGGGTGCAGCGCTCGGGGCGCAGATAGGCGGTGGCCGGGTCGATGATGTCGGCGTGCCAGCGCGGCACGTACCCGGAGCGCAGGTCGCGGTAGACGGTGTCCAGCATGACGGCGCGGGCTCCGCCCACGTCGCCGTCACCGGCCGCGCGGATCTCGTACTCACCCATTGCCTGACACTGCCTTCGCGACGACCGACATCTGCAGGTCCACTCTAACTGCAACCCATGTGCAGTAAGGCGGTCAGGGCTTGGGTGACCTGGATCTATGCGGCCGGGTCCCGCACCACGAGCGCGGTCGCGATCGCCATGAGGCCCTCGTCGCGCCCGGGGAAGCCGAGCCCGTCGGTCGTCGCCCCGGAGACCGAGACCGGCGCCCCGGCCGCCTCGGAGAGCACCTTCTGCGCCTCGTCGCGCCGCTTGCCGATCTTGGGGCGTGGACCGACGACCTGCACGGCCACGTTCCCGATGACGAAACCCGCCTCCCGCACGATGCGCGCGGCCTCCGCGAGCAGGGTCAGGCCGCTCGCGCCGGACCACTCGGGGCGGCCGGTGCCGAAGTGCTGCCCGAGGTCGCCGAGCCCGGCGGCCGAGAACAGCGCGTTGCACGCGGCGTGCGCGACGACGTCGGCGTCGGAGTGCCCGGCGAGCCCGGGGCCCTGGCCCTCCCACTTCAGCCCGGCGCACCACAGCTCGCGCCCCTCTTCGAAGGCGTGGATGTCGGTCCCGATACCGACCTGCGGCAGCACCACGTGCCCGGTCACCTGCTGCTCAGAACCCATCGTTGGCCCTCCTGCGGGCGAGCACGGCCTCGGCGAGGACCAGGTCGAGCGGCCGGGTCACCTTGAACGCCTCTTCGTGGCCGGGCACGAGCACGACCTGGAGGCCGAGCTTCTCGACCATCCCGGCGCAGTCGGTGACGTCGTCCTTCACGGTCTCGTGGGCGCGGACGAGCGTGGCGTACTCGAAGCCCTGCGGCGTCTGCACGGCGCGCAGGCGTGCGCGCGGGGGCGTGGCGACGACGGGCTCCGGCGAGCCGTCGGTCGTCGGCGTGACTTCCTTCACCGTGTCGGCGAGCGGCAGCGCCGGGACGACGGCCGGCGCCCCGTCACGGACGGCCTCGATGACCGCGTCGACGGTGTCGACCGGGACGAGCGGCCGGGCCGCGTCGTGCACGAGCACGATGTCGATACCGGCGGGCAGCGCGTCGAGCCCGAGCTTCACGGACTCCTGGCGCGTCTCGCCGCCGGGGACGACGACGACGTCGGTCCTCCCCCAGCTCCCGCTGGGGGCACCCCCGGGGAGCGCGTGATCGGCGAGCAGCGTCTTGACCTCGGCGGCACCGTCCGGCGGCGCGACGACCACGACGAGGGAGACGGAACGGGACGCCGCCATGGCACGGACGGCGTGAATCAGCATCGGTGTGCCGTTGAGCGTGCGGAGCGCTTTGGGGGCGCCAGGACCGAGGCGTACGCCCCGTCCGGCGGCCGGAATCACGGCCGCGGTGCGGGCGCCACCGGCGACGGGACGCGTTTCGTCAGACATCGCTTCCGTTCAGGTTTGTACGCTCGGGGGTGGTGGGTATGGCCACATCGTGTCGGGCGCGACTTCTTGACCGGACCCTTCCGTGACACTGGTCGAGCCAGCTGTCAGGGCCCGGCACACCCACAGAAATATAGAGGGGTACGAACATGCCGCAGTGCCCGGCGACACCATCAGGGTCATCGGGCACCACGGCATTGTTCTGCGCGACGGCTGTCGCCTGACCAGGCTGTGCTGACTCAGAGCTGAATCAGACGGTGCCGCGTCAGGCTGTGCGCATCAGGACGCGAGAACCTCGTCGAGCAGGGCCTCGGCCTTGTCCTCGTTCGTGTTCTCCGCGAGAGCGAGCTCGCTCACCAGGATCTGGCGAGCCTTGGCGAGCATGCGCTTCTCACCCGCGGACAGTCCGCGCTCACGCTCACGACGCCACAGGTCACGCACGACTTCCGCGACCTTGATGACATCGCCAGAGGCGAGCTTCTCCAGGTTTGCCTTGTAACGGCGCGACCAGTTCGTGGGCTCCTCGGCGTACGGCGCGCGCAGTACCTCGAAGACCCGGTCGAGCCCGTCCTGACCGACCACATCACGCACGCCGACGAACTCCGCATTGTCCGCTGGCACACGTACCGTCAGGTCGCCCTGGGCGACCTTCAGCACCAAGTAGGTCTTGTCCACGCCTTTGATCTGGCGAGTTTCGATAGCCTCGATCAGCGCGGCCCCGTGATGGGGATAGACCACGGTGTCGCCAACCTTGAACGTCATGTGACAGGTACCCCTTCCGTGGCTATCCAGGGTAACACGGAAACGGCGGGTTCTGAATGGCGTTTTCGCAGGTCAGGGCATATCTCGGGGCTTGACAACAACAACAGGAACGTGCTGCGGAGGGGTAGCGGAGCACGGTATTCGCAGGTCGGAGCGGCTGTCCGGCGGGCCTGAAACATCTGCGTCACAGACGCCGGAACAGGGGCAGGAGGGGAAGAACATCCCGTTTTGTCTAGTTCGAAGCGTCGAAGTTCCGCTACTCCGTTCGGGGTCACAGAGGTCCGTTCGAGCCGATTCCCTCCGAACAGGGAATTTGATCTACGTCACCCCGCCGTGATTCCCCGGCATTCCCACCATCGGGTGATCGTTTTTCCGGACCGCCATGCATTCCTTACGGGAAATCCTCACGCGCGCGGGTACAAGGGCGCGCGGAACGTTATGTGAATGGTGAACGGGGGCGTGCGAGAGACACCGCCCCATGCGGCTGACCGGGGTCGCCTGCGAGGCCCTAGGGGCGGGTCGGGTGCGGCGACCCGGGAACGGCTCGGTAACCTAAGGCCGCTGACAGTCCCTTAGGACGGCTTTACACCCCGTGGATGCCGTCCGCTTCGCCCACGTTCAAGGAGATGCCGCCGCCGTGAGCAGCAGCCTTCGACGCGGCGCCCTCGCCGCCGCCGCCATCGCGTTCTCGATCGCCTCGCTCGCCGCGTGCGGTGCCGGCAACAACGCCCAGACACTCGAGGTCAAGCCGGACAACGCCGCGACCGCCGTCGGCGACATCAAGATCCAGAACGCCACGGTCATCACGCAGCCGGACCGTGAGGCCGACGGCCCGGCCGTCGTCACCGCGACGCTCTTCAACAACGGCTCGACCGCCCAGACCCTCGACTCCGTCAAGCTGGACGGCGTCGACACGGCCGCCAAGCTGACCGGCGCCAAGGGCGGCTCGAAGATCACGGTTCCGGCCGGTGGCTCGGTCGTCCTCGGCGGCAAGGACAACGCCTCCGCCGAGCTGCCCAACAGCGACGCCGCGGTCCTCGACGGGAACGCCCAGCTGATCACGTTCGGCTTCAGCGAGACCGGTGACGTGAAGCTGCGCGGCTTCGTCGTGCCGGCCGAGAGCTACTTCGAGAAGTGGGGCCCGACGAAGGCGCCGGCCACGCCGAACGAGGGCGCGAAGCCGTCCACGTCCGCCTCGTCGTCCGCGAGCACCGGCTCCTCGCCGGAGGCGGGCGCGTCGAACTCCGCGTCCCCGTCGAACTCGGCGGCCGGCAGCGGTGCGGCGGGCGAGCAGACGGACTCCGCCGGCCACTGAGGCCGTACGTACGCACACGCACGCACGTCTGAGGGCGGGCCCCGGGGATCGGGTCCCGCCCTCAGACGTGTGTGTGGCCCGGGTCGGCCTACGGCTCGAACTTGTAGCCGAGGCCGCGCACCGTCACCAGGTAGCGCGGGGCGCCCGGGTCCGGCTCGATCTTGGCGCGCAGCCGCTTGACGTGGACGTCCAGGGTCTTGGTGTCGCCGACGTAGTCCGCGCCCCAGACCCGGTCGATGAGCTGCATCCGGGTCAGGACGCGCCCCGCGTTGCGCAGCAGCATTTCGAGCAGGTCGAACTCCTTGAGCGGCAGGTCGACCTTGGAGCCGGAGACCGTGACGACGTGCCGGTCCACGTCCATGCGGACCGGGCCCGCCTCCAGGGCCTGCGGGGCGACCTCCTCGGGCTCGCCGCGGCGGCGCAGGACGGCGCGGATGCGGGCGACCAGTTCACGCGAGGAGAACGGCTTGGTGACATAGTCGTCGGCTCCTATCTCCAGGCCGACGACCTTGTCGATCTCGCTGTCCTTGGCGGTCACCATGATGACCGGCACGTTCGAGCGGCCGCGCAGCTGGCGGCAGACCTCGGTGCCGGGCAGGCCGGGCAGCATCAGGTCGAGCAGGACGAGGTCGGCGCCGTTGCGCTCGAACTCGTCCAGGCCGTCGGGCCCGGTGGCCGCGATGGCGACCTCGAAGCCCTCCTTGCGGAGCATGTAGGACAGGGCGTCGGAGAAGGACTCCTCGTCCTCGACGACGAGCACTCGGGTCACGGAAGGACCTCCGGGGCGGCGGGGATGGATTCGTAGGCGGGGGTGGTGCGGTCGGACCCGGGTGCGTCGTCTTCGTCGCGTACGTCGGTGGGGCCGGAGGAAGCTCGGGGCTTGCGCGGGGTACTGGTCGCGGCCGCCTCGGGCAGCCGCAGGGTGAACGTGGAGCCCTGCCCCTCCGAGCTCCACACGGTGACCTCCCCGCCGTGCGAGGCGGCCACGTGCTTGACGATGGCGAGGCCGAGGCCGGTGCCGCCGGTGGCGCGGGAGCGGGCCGGGTCGACGCGGTAGAAGCGCTCGAAGATGCGCTCCTTGTCCCTGTCGGATATGCCGATGCCCTGGTCGGTGACGGCGACCTCGATGAGATCGCCGCCGGGCGCGGCCACCTGCCGTGCGGCGATGCCCACGCGCGTGCGCGCGGGTGAGTAGTTGACGGCGTTCTCGACAAGGTTGCCGAGAGCGGCGGCGAGCTGGCCGCGGTTGCCCCAGATCTGCAGGTCGGCGGTGCCGCCGGCGGCCATGGTGATCTGTTTGGTGGCGGCGGGCTGGCGGCAGCGGTCGATGGCCTCGGCGACGAGTTCGTCGACGCGGACCGGCTCGGCGTCCTCCAGCGGGTCGTCGTTCTGCACCCGGGAGAGGTCGATGAGCTCCTGGACGAGGCTGGTCAGACGGGTCGCCTCGATCTGCATGCGCCCGGCGAACCGCTCGACGGCCTCGGGGTCGTCGGAAGCGTCCATGACGGCCTCGGAGAGCAGGGAGAGAGCGCCGACCGGCGTCTTGAGCTCATGGCTGACATTGGCGACGAAGTCGCGTCGTACCGCTTCGATACGCCGTGCCTCGGTGAGGTCCTCGACGAGGAGCAGCACCAGACGGGAGCCGAGCGGGGCGACGCGGGCGGAGACCGCGAGTGCGTCGCCGCGTCCGGTACCGCGCCGGGGCAGGTCCAGCTCGACCTGGCGTATCTCGCCGTCGCGCCGGGTGTCGCGGGCCATCTGCAGCATCGGCTCGACGGCGAGCTTCCCGCCGCGTACGAGACCGAGCGCGTACGCCGCCGAGCTGGCCTTGACCACGCTGTCCGCCTCGTCGAGGACGACGGCGGAGGAGCGCAGCACGGAGAGGACCGTGTCGACGCCGGGCGGAAGGACCGGGTCCGTGTGCAGGGAGGTTCGGGTGGGGCGTTTCTGTTCGCGTTCGCTCCAGCGGAACGCCAGCATGGCGATGACACCGGTACACACTCCGGCGATCGCTGCCGCTGCGGCGACCGCCGCGTTCACGTCCATGTCTTCAACGATATGCGGCCCGGCCGGGTCCTCCACAGCCGTCCGAGTGGTAGCTCGAACACTCGTCGCCCAGAGTTCACCTTGGATACGGGACCGGTTCACTTGGGGTGCCGGATCCGGACGCGTACGGGTCCGAACGTGGGAGCGTGGGGCTGACGCGGCCCCACGGAGCTCCACGGAGAGCCTCACGTAGAGACGGAGCTCCACGGAGAGCCTCACGTAGAGAGAGGGAACGTTCGTATGCGTGACGCGTACCACGAGGAACTTGACTCGATCGGCGAGGGCCTGGTCGAGATGGCCCGCCTTGTCGGGTCGGCGATCGGGCGCGCCACCACGGCCATGCTCGACGCCGACCTGAAGCTCGCCGAGAGCGTGATCGCCGCCGATCAGAAGGTCGACGATCTGCAGCACGACCTGGAGGCGCGGGCCATCGCCCTGCTCGCCCGGCAGCAGCCGGTCGCCACCGATCTGCGGATCGTCGTCACCTCGCTGCGGATGAGCGCCGACCTGGAGCGCAGCGGCGACCTCGCCCAGCACGTCGCCAAACTGGCCCGGCTCCGCTTCCCGGACCGCGCCGTCCCGCACGACCTGCACGCCACCATCCTGGAGATGGGCCAGCTCGCACAGCGCCTCATGGCGAAGGCGGCCGAGGTCATCATCACCAAGGACGTCGATCTGGCGATGCAGCTGGAGCAGGACGACGACGAGATGGACCTGCTGCACCGCACGCTCTTCCAGCACCTGATGGACGAGAAGTGGAAGCACGGCATCGAGACGGCGGTCGACGTGACGCTGCTCGGCCGCTACTACGAGCGCTTCGCGGACCATGCGGTGTCGGTGGCGAAGCGGGTGGTGTACCTGGTCACGGGCGAGCACGCGGACGTACAGACGTCCTCGTCTTCAGCAGCGTCGTCCTCGGCACCGTCGGTGGTGACGGCGACGGAGACGGCCTGAGACGAACGGCCCAGGGGGCGCGGGGGCTTCTCCGGAGGGCGGGGCCCGCGGGCGCGGGGGGTCTTCCTTAGCGGGCGGGGCCCCGCGGGCGCGGGAGTGCGAGGCCCCTTCTGCTCTTCCTCTGTTCCTCTGTTCCTCTGTTCTCCGTCAGCCGCAGCAGCCTCCGCACTGGCAGGGCGCGCCCGACTGGCAGCCACAGCCGCAGCCCGAGCCGCAGCCACAGGCCCCGAGCAGCACCAGCCGGGGTGCGGGGCGGGGGGCTGGGGTGGCGGCGGTTGCGTCGGGTGTCCGGTCGGGCCTGGGGGACTCGGCAGCCATGGGCTTCCCTCCTCAGTGCGGGTGCTCTACGGATCTGGTGCTCAACGGTTCTGCTCCCATTGCATGCCCGCGGGGGCGGGCGCATCAACGGCGCATGCGCGCGCGGCGGTGCAGCGGAAATGAGTTGGCGGCCGCCCCACCACCGGATCTACGGTGCGACGGTGACTGACGTGATCGTCCTCAACGGCGGCTCCAGCTCCGGCAAATCAGGCATCGCCCGCTGCCTCCAGTCCGTACTCCCGGCCCCCTGGCTGACCCTGGGCACGGACACGTTGATCGAAGCGATGCCCGGGTCGGGAGCGGGCATCGACTTCTCCCCGGACGGCTCGGTGACGGTCGGCCCGGCCTTCCGCGAGCTGGAACGGGCGTGGATCGCGGGCGTGGCGGCGATGGCGTCGGCCGGCGCGAGGATCGTGGTGGACGAGATCTTCCTGGGCGGCGCGAAGTCGCAGGCCCGCTGGCAGGAGGCCTTGCACGACCTGGATGTGCTCTGGGTGGGCGTCCGCTGCGACGCGGAGGCGGCGGCGGCCCGAGAGGTGGCCCGGGGCAATCGCATCACCGGCATGGCGGCACGACAGGCGGATCTGGTGCACAAGGGAGTGACGTACGACGTGGTGGTCGACACGACCCACACCGAGGCGCTCGACTGCGCCCGCGAGATCGCGCGAAACGTCACGTGACATGAGCGTCCGCTCCATACACTCCGCGACGTGAGACTCAGAAGAGCAGCGGCGGCCGCGACCGGAACCGTCGTATTGGCGCTCCTGTTGAGCGGGTGCGGCCCGCGCTTCGATCCGCTGTACGTCGCGGCGAACGGGGAGGGCGCGCCGTTGATCGGCCTGCGCGACTGCCCTGGCGCCGAGCCGGACTACCTTCTCGACGTCACCCTGTACGCATGGGACGACGACGCCGACCCAGCCCTGGGCAAAGTGCTCTGGTCCGCGGTGGCCCCCACCAGCGGCGCCCGCCAGCACCACGTACGCCTGGGCAGCACCCCGCCCGGCTACCGGACCCGCGTCCCTCTGCGAACAACCCTGCGCCCTGCGACGACATACGCCCTGCGCGCGAACACGACCCAGAACGACCTCGTCGAAGGCACCCTGACCTTCCGCCCGGAACAACTGCGCCCCGATCAGGTCGTGTTCGACGAAAGCAAAGCGGAGCCCCGCAGCGCGTACGAGGCCCGGAACGAAGAGGACTTCGGCTGCTACGCCCGCTGAGGACAAGCCCTCATCCCTCCTCGCCATAGCCACCCGCAACCAGTCCAACGGGGCCCTTATGACGGGCGGCACGCGGCAGAACGCAGCCACGCCCCCAGCCGCGCTGCCTGCGCTGCTGAGGGCGTGCTCTTGATGGTGCGGGCTACTTCTTCTTGCCCTGGTTCTTGACCGCCTCGATCGCGGCCGCTGCCGCGTCCGGGTCCAGGTAGGTGCCGCCCGGGTTCAGGGGCTTGAACTCCGCGTCGAGTTCGTAGGAGAGCGGGATGCCCGTCGGGATGTTGAGGCCCGCAATGTCGGTGTCGGAGATGCCGTCCAGGTGCTTGACCAGGGCGCGCAGCGAGTTGCCGTGGGCCGCGACCAGGACCGTGCGGCCCGTCAGGAGGTCGGGGACGATGCCGTCGAACCAGTAGGGGAGCATGCGGACGACGACGTCCTTGAGGCACTCCGTGCGGGGGCGCAGCTCGGGCGGGAGCGTCGCGTAGCGCGGGTCGGAGAACTGGGAGTACTCCGCGTCGATGTCGAGCGGCGGCGGGGGCGTGTCGTAGGAGCGGCGCCAGAGCATGAACTGCTCCTCGCCGAACTCCGCGAGGGTCTGCGCCTTGTCCTTGCCCTGGAGGGCGCCGTAGTGGCGCTCGTTCAGGCGCCACGAGCGGTGGACGGGGATCCAGTGGCGGTCGGCGGCCTCGAGGGCGAGCTGCGCGGTGCGGATCGCGCGCTTCTGGAGCGAGGTGTGGACCACGTCGGGGAGCAGGCCGGCGTCCTTGAGCAGCTCACCGCCGCGGACCGCCTCCTTCTCGCCCTTCTCGTTCAGATTGACGTCCACCCAGCCGGTGAACAGGTTCTTCGCGTTCCATTCGCTCTCGCCGTGGCGGAGGAGGATCAGCTTGTACGGTGCGTCGGCCATGGGGCCAAGACTAATCGGCCGGGTCGGGCCGTGCCGATTGACCATCCCCGTCAATTGAGTGGCCCCTCGCGACACCCCGGCCGTAAGTTGTGGGCTGCTGCCGCACCGCTTACATCTACGCCATTTCGCCCCGGGGGACGCACCCATGTCAGTCACCGCGCTCAGACGTGCCGCCACGCAATCCGTCGCCGGGCTCCCCCGCGCCTTCTGGTGGCTGTGGACCAGCACCCTCGTGAACCGGCTCGGCGGGTTCGTTCTGACGTTCCTCGCGCTCTACCTCACCGCTCAGCGCGGGTTCTCCGCCGCGTACGCCGGGCTCGTCGCCTCGCTGATCGGACTCGGCGGCGTCATCGCGTCGATCCTCGGCGGGGTCCTCGCCGACCGGCTCGGGCGGCGGCCCACGCTGCTCGGCGCGCAGCTGGCGACGGCCGCGACCGTCGCCGTCCTCGCCTTCGTGCGCGACCCGGTCGCCATCGCCGCGACGGGCTTCGCGCTCGGGCTCGCCTCGAACGCCTCGCGGCCCGCGATCCAGGCGATGATGGCCGACATCGTGCGCCCCGAGGACCGGGTGCGCGCCTTCTCGCTGAACTACTGGGCCATCAACCTCGGGTTCGCCGTCTCGTCCGTGTACGCGGGCTTCCTCGTCGCCCAGAGCTACACCCTCGGCTTCCTCGTCGAGGCCGCGATGACGCTCGCCTGCGCCGTGGTCGTCTTCGTGAAGGTGAAGGAGTCGCGGCCCGAGCGCACCGCGCCGGTCCCCGGCACCGCGCCGTCGGAGCCCGTCACGATGGGGACCGTTCTGCGCGACCGGCGGTTCATGCTCATGGTCGGGCTGTCGTTCCTGGTCGCCGTCGTCTTCACGCAGAGCTCGGTGGGGCTGCCCATCGTCATGGGGCAGGAGGGGCTCTCCAGTGCGGACGTCGGGCTCGTCGCCGCCGTCAACGGTGTCATCATCGTCGCGCTCCAGATCCCGCTCACCCGGTTCATCGAACGCCGCGATCCCGGGCGGCTGTTGACCGTTTCCTCCCTCCTCATCGGCTACGGCTTCGCCCTCACCGCCTTCGCCGGGTCCCTCTTCACGTACGCACTGACCGTCGCCGTGTGGACGCTCGGCGAGATGGTCAACGCGCCTACGCAGTCCGGGCTCGTCGCCCGCCTCTCCCCCGCCGAGGGACGCGGCCGCTACCAGGGCGTCTACACGACCTCGTGGTCCGCCGCGGCGCTCGTCGCCCCGCTCGCCGGCGGCTGGGTCCTCGACTCGGCGGGCGCGGGCTGGCTGTGGGCCGGGTGCGCGGTGCTCGGGACCGTCACCTCGGCCGGGTACTGGGTGCTGATGCGCGGTCTCCACGAGAACCGGGTCGCCGCCGGGAACACCCAGGACACGGCCGGGAGCACACCTGACACCGCCCGGAACACCCCGGACACGACCCCCGGCACACCGGACACCGCCGCCGTCACCGACGTCCCCGCTTGACCCGGCCCCCCGACGGGTACGGAACCGTACATGTCCGAAGTCGCCAGGACCGACAGCACCGGCACAGGCACGGGTACGGGCACAGATGCGGGTACGGGTACGGGTACGGGCACCAACACGGGCAGGGGGGCGGAAGACCCGCCCCGAACCCTCGTCGCCGGTGTCGAGGTCGACGTGCCCAACAGCATCCCCGCGATCCGCGCCGCGCTCCCGCTGAAGCGCCGTACGGAGTTCGACCGCGCCATCAACGAGGCGGGGGTCGACGAGATCCACGCCGTCATGCGCCACTGGATGCTGGAGGCCGTGCCCGACCCCGAGGCCGACGCCATTCTCGCCCGGCTCGCCCGGGACGAGGCGGAGAGGCGGGGCCCGGCTTGAGCCGTCGTCGCAGGCGCAGCGCCTGCCGTATCGCGTACGCGCCGCCCGCGGACGACACCCTGGCCAAGATGGCGAACGGGGACGCGTTCCGCGCCGAGATGGGGCGCACGCTCGCACATGATCCGTACGGGCACGGGTCCAGCTCGGTCGCCGGTGAGCGGGACCGCCGTGAGGCCACGATCGGCGGGGCGATCGTCCTGTACTACGTGTCGGGGACCGTTCTCACCGTGACCGTCGTACGGATGGTCGCGCTCGGCTGAACCCCGTGAACCCCCGTGAACCCGGTGAACCCCCGTGAATCCCGACCCCAGGCAGCACAAAGCTATTCGGACGGGCGCTCGATCAGATGCGTGAACGCGTCCAGGTTGCGCGTCGACTCCCCGCGCGACACCCGCCACTCGTACTCCCTGCGGATCGCGCTCGCGAAGCCGAGTTCGAGGAGGGTGTTGAACGCGCCGTCCGCCGCTTCCAGGACCGAGCCGAGCAGCCGGTCGAGCTCGGTGGGGGTGACGGCGGCCAGGGGCAGCTTGCCGGTGAGGTAGATGTCGCCGAGCTGGTCGACCGCGTAACCGACGCCGTAGAGGCGGAGATTGCGTTCGAGGAGCCAGCGGTGGACCCCCGCCTCGTTCTCGTCGGGGTGGCGGATCACGAACGCGTTCAGGCTCAGGCTGTGCCGTCCCACACGCAGCGACAGCGTGGTGGAGAGCTTGCGCGTGCCGGGCAGCTTGACCACGTACGCGCCCGGTTCGGGGCTCTCCCACTCCAGCTCGGCGTCCTTGAGCACGGACTCGACGGTCGCCGCGGCGGTGGGGTGATCAGCCATGGTGCGAGGGTACGTGACGGCGGTGTTCCTGCATGGCGGCCGTGTAGACGTCGGCGGTCTGCGAAGCCGACGTGTCCCAGCCGAAGGCCTGCGCGTGCCGGGCCGCCGCGGCGCCCATCGTGTCGACGAGGTGGGGGTGGTCGGCGAATTCGCGGAGCACGCGCGCGTAGTGGGCAGGGTCGTGGCCGTCGACAAGGAAGCCCGTCTCCTCGTGCCGTACGGCGACGGGCAGACCGCCCACGGACGCGGCGAGTACGGGCGTCCCGGCGGCCTGTGCCTCTATGGCGACGAGCCCGAACGACTCGTTGTAGGAGGGCATGACGAGGACGGACGCGGCCCGGAACCAGTCCGCGAGCTGGTCCTGGCCGACCGGCGGGTGGAAGCGGACGACGTCGGCGATGCCGAGCCGGGCGGCGAGCTTCTGCAGGGCGGCGGGTTTGGCGAGGCCGCTGCCGCTGGGGCCGCCGACGACCGGGACGACGATCCGCGCGCGCAGCTCGGGCCGCTCGTCGAGGAGGACGGCGATGGCCTTGAGCAGGATGTCGGGCGCCTTGAGGGGCTGGATGCGGCCCGCGAACAGCGGCACGAGCGCGTCCTGCGGCAGGCCGAGGCGGGCGCGGGCGGCGGCGCGGCCGTCGGCGGGGCGGAAGCGGTCGAGGTTCACGCCGGGGTGGACGACGGCGACCTTGCCGGGTTCGGCGTCGTAGTGCCTGACCAGCTCGTCGGCCTCCTCGGAGGTGTTCGCGACGAGGCGGTCGGCGGCGCGCACGATCTGGGTCTCGCCGATGACGCGGGCCGGGGGCTCGGGGGTGTCGCCCTCGGCGAGCGCCGCGTTCTTGACCTTGGCCATGGTGTGCATGGCGTGCACGAGCGGGACGCCCCAGCGCTCGGCGGCCAGCCAGCCGACGTGTCCCGAGAGCCAGTAGTGCGAGTGGACGAGGTCGTAGTAGCCGGGGCGGTGGCCGGCCCACGCCTGCATGACGCCGTGCGTGAAGGCGCAGAGCTGGGCGGGCAGCTCCTCCTTGGCGAGGCCCTCGTAGGGGCCCGCGTCCACGTGGCGGACCAGGACGCCGGGGGCCAGCTCGACCTCGGGGGGCAGGCCGCCGGTGGTGGCCCGGGTGAAGATCTCGACGTCGATGTTGATCGCGGCGAGGCGCTTGGCCAGCTCCACGATGTAGACGTTCATGCCGCCCGCGTCGCCCGTGCCGGGCTGGTGCAGCGGCGAGGTGTGCACGCTGAGCATGGCGATCCGGCGGGGGCGCCGGGAGCCGCCGGGAAACCTCAGCCGGGCCGCGGGCGCCCCGGAACCGGAACGGCGGAACCTGGTCACGTACTGGCTCACGTGGCGGGCCCTCCTCGGTGGGGCTGACGAGTCGGTGGGGCTGACGAGTCGGTGGGGCTGCCGATTCGGTGTTGCTGCCGATTCGGTACTGCTGACAGAGCGACACGAACGGTGGCGCGGGCACGGCTGGGAGAGGGCAGGAGCCCTCTTCCAAGAGCGGCAACGCCGGAGGAGCCGACTCCATTTCCAGTTTGCCGAATCATTACCGTTCGGGTCTCAACCAAATTCCCTCCGCCCGCACCGCATACCCTCGTAGCCATGAACCCGCGTACCCCTTCCCGTCCCGTGGGAACGGTGACGCGGGGAACCACCAACCCCAACCGTCTGCGCCGCATGGACCGCTGGATCGCCGCCACGCACGGCGCCGCATTGCGCCGCGCCGACGACCCGGTCGCCGTCGACCTGGGCTACGGGGCCGCACCCTGGACCGCCGTCGAGCTGCTCGCCCGTCTGCGCGGGGCGGCGCCCCACGCGCGCGTGGTCGGCATCGAGATCGAACCGGCGCGGGTCGCGGCGGCGAAGCCGTACGAGCGCGAGGGGCTCACCTTCCGGCACGGCGGCTTCGAGCTGCCTCTCGCCGCGCCCCCCGTGCTGATCCGCGCCGCGAACGTGCTCCGCCAGTACGACGAGGACCAGGTCGCCGGGGTCTGGGAACGGCTGTGCGGGCGGCTCGCGCCGGGCGGCCTCCTGGTCGAGGGGACCTGCGACGAGATCGGGCGGCGGCACGTATGGGTGGCCCTGGGCCCCGAGGGCCCGCGCACGGTGACGTTCGCGACCCGGCTCGGCTCCCTGCACACCCCCTCCGACCTCGCCGAACGCCTGCCGAAGGCGCTGATCCACCGCAATGTGCCCGGCGAACCGGTGCACGCCTTCCTCCGCGACTTCGACCGGGCCTGGGCGGCGGCCGCGCCCTACGCCTCGTACGGCGCGCGGCAGCGCTGGATCCGTACGGCGCGGGCCCTGTCGGGCGCGTGGCCGGTGGTGGACGGCCCCGGGCGGTGGCGACAGGGCGAACTGACGGTCGAGTGGGACGCGTTGGCGCCGCGCGGGCCCCTCACCGGGTGACCGTTCACCGGCTCAGCGGGCTGTTCACCGGCTGAGAGCGGGCCGTTCACCGGCTGAGCGGGCCGTTCACCGGCTACCCCTCGAACGTTCACCCGTTTCCGGGAACGATCACCGTATTCCGTTCGTCACACCGTGCGGGGTCTGTCGCATTTGGCGCTCACGTGGCACGATCCCCGGAGCGCACACAAGTTACTGACGGTAAATCAGGTGTGGGTCGGTCGTGTCGGTTGGGCCGGTTGTTCCGGCTGTGGCGGTGGGGGCGGAGCGGATGAGCAAGCGGAGCACCATGACGATGGCGGCCGTGGCGGTGGTCTGCGCCGTGACCGTGCTGGCCGCTCCGGGCGCGGCCTTCGCGGCGCCTGCCCCGCCCGCGTCCCCGAACCCGTCGTCGTCCCCGTCCGCGCCCTCGTCGTCCACGCCCTCGTCGTCGTCGCCGTCGTCGCCGTCCGCGTCGGCCACCGTGGAGACCAAGGACCTCGAAGCCGTCCGCAAGAAGATCGAGAAGCTGTACCACGACGCCGCGGTCGCCACCGACGCCTACAACCTGGCGGAGGAGAAAGCCGACAAGCAGTCCGTCGAGATCGTGAAGCTGGCCCAGAAGATCGCGGCGGGCCAGGAGAAGCTGGACCGCCTGGAGGCCGCCGCCGCGGCGGCGGCCCGCGAGCAGTACCGCACCGGCGGGATTCCGCGCGAGGCCCGGTTCCTGCTCTCCGGCGACCCGCAGCAGTTCCTCGACAATGCGGGCCGGCTGCACTCGGGCCAGCTCGCCACGAAGAACCTGCTCGAACAGATGGAGCAGACGCAGAAGGACCTCGCCGTGTACGCCGCCGACGCCTCCGCCAAGTGGAAGGACCTGGAGCGCGGGCGCAAGGAGAAGGCGTCCGCGAAGAAGAAGGTCGAGAAGCAGATCAAGGAAGCCCAGGCGCTGGAGAGCAAGCTCGAGAAGAAGGAGCGCGAGCGGCTCGCCAAGCTGGAGGCGGAGGCCGCGCAGAAGGCGCAGACGGCCTGGCTCTCCTCGGGCGTCCTGAAGGACATCAACGGCAAGGCGACGAAGGCCGGCAAGGAAGCGGTGGAGTTCGCGACCGCCCAGATCGGCAAGCCGTACGTGTGGGGCGCCGAGGGCCCGAAGTCGTTCGACTGCTCGGGGCTGACCTCGCAGGCGTGGGCGGCGGCCGGGAAGCCGATCCCGCGCACGTCGCAGGAGCAGTGGAAGCAGCTCCAGCACATCGACGTCGAGGACATGCGCCCCGGCGACCTCGTCATCTACTTCGACGACGCCAGCCACGTGGGGATGTACGTGGGCGACGGAGCGATCATCCACGCCCCCCGCCCGGGGCGGAACGTGACGGTGGCGGGCGCCGGTTCGATGGACATCCTCGGCGTCGTCCGGCCGGACGCCTGAGCGCGTCCACCGCTTCCCCGCCGACGGTGACCTGGGGCACGTGATCGATCGCACTCGATCACATACGGTTCCGGCGGCGCGGCGTGATGTTCGTCATCCCCCGCCAACCGGTCAGCTCCGTAACCTGCCCCATCCCGGTACCCCTTGCGGCATATGACGCTGGCCGTTCGCCGTCCGGCATTCCGCTGACGCGCCGGGTACCGCTAAGGTCCCCGTCTGGTGGACGAGGCCCTTCGTCCCACCGCGCCCTCGGGGGAGGGAAGGAAACCGAGCGATGCCCGTACCCGTACCGCGGCAGAGAGCGATCCCCGCCGTGGAAGGCGGTCAGGCTCACGCTGCGTCGAACAGAGCGACCACCGGAGCGACCACCGCGATTACCGGCGCGACCACCGGCGCGACCGCGCAGGCCGCAGAACCGCCCCTACCGAAGACGACCACCCGCAGCGCCCCGGACGCGCCCGGCCGTACCGCGGACGCGCCCGCCCGCACCGCGACGGCCGACGCCGCGGCGAGGACGACGGGGACGACGACCGGCAGGACCGGCACCACCGGTGCCACTAGCACCACGGGCAACACCGGCACCACCGGCACCATCGGCACCACCAGCACCACCGCTTCCGTCCTGACGCTTCTCGTCATCGAGGACGACCCGGCCGGATCGTTCAGCATCCCGGACATGCCGGACGCCGCGGGCCGGCCCATACGGGTGCGTACCGCCCGCAACCTCACCGAGGCCGAGCGGTTGCTCACCCACGACGTGCACTGCGTCCTGCTCGACCTCGCCCTGCCCGCACCCGGCGCGAAGGCCGGGGCGGGTGCGGAGTCCGACGCCGACGAGCTGGAGACCCTCCGCCACGTCCTGCGCCTCGCGCCGCGCCACGCCGTGCTCGCGCTGACCACGGCGGGCGACGCCGAACGCGCCGCCGAGGCGGTACGGGTCGGCGCCCAGGACTATCTGTTCCGCGACGAGCTGGACGCGCGCCTCCTCGGCCGCGCCGTCCGCTACGCCGTCGAACGCAAGCGCGCCGACATCGCCCAGCGCAAGCTCACCGAGTCCCGCATCCGCGCCCAGGAGAACGCCCGCCTGGAGCGCGGCCTGCTGCCGACGCCGCTGCTCGACGGCTCGTCCCTGCGGTTCGCCGCCCGCTACCGGCCCGGCCGCTCCCGCGCGCTGCTCGGCGGCGACTTCTACGACACGGTCCGCACCCCGGACGGCACGGTCCACGCGATGATCGGCGACGTCTGCGGGCACGGCCCCGACGAGGCGGCGCTCGGCGTCGAACTCCGCATAGCGTGGCGGGCGTTGACCTTCGCCGGACTCTGCGGCGATGAACTGCTCTCCACCCTCCAGCAGGTCCTGGAGCACGAACGCGAGAGCGACGAGATCTTCGCGACCCTGTGCACCGTGGACATCAGCCCCGACGGCCGCCGCGCCGGCCTCTGCCTGGCCGGCCACCCGTCACCGCTGGTCACGAGCCCCGGCCGCCCCGCGACGCTGCTCCCGTACGAGAACGGCGGCCCGGCGCTCGGCCTGCTGCCGAAGGCGCGCTGGCCGCGGATGCAGGTGGAGCTGGGCTCGTCCTGGAGTCTGATGCTCTACACGGACGGCCTGATCGAGGGCCGGATCGGAGAGGGCAACCAGCGCCTCGGCCAGGAGGGAATGCTCGAACTGATCCGGCGGCGGCAGGCGGACGGCCTGGGCGGCGAGGAGCTTCTGGAAGCGGCCATGAACGAGGTCCGCGATCTCAACGGCGGCGATCTGACGGACGACGTGGCGATCCTGCTCCTGGACCGCTGACCAGCGCTCCCGGGGCTTCCGGGCTCCCTGGACGCCCGTGGTGTACGTACGTCGGAGTCAGCGGCCGCCGTTGTACGGACCGTACGGGCCGTCGCTGCTGGAGCCGCGACCCCTGCGGCCCCCGCCGCCGGTGATCTGCCGGACCGCGGGCCGCACGTCCACCATGTACACGATGGTCGCGATGAGCCCGATGATCGGCAGGAACGACAGGATCGGGAAGAGCAGGTTCACGACGAACGCGAGCCCGAGGATGACCAGCCAGAACGGCTTGGTCTTCTTGTCGGCCGCCCGGTAGGCGTCCTCGCGCCGGATGGCGGCGTCGACGAGCGCGAAGCCACTGAAGACGATCAGCGCAAGGCTCAGCAGCCACATCACATTGGCGAACCCCTGCATCAGCACAACGCCACCACCAAAATCGTCTGACATTTCCATCCCGTGACCTGCGGCCACCGTACCCGTACAACGAGCCGGGCACGCGCCCCGTGCCCGGCTCGTGATGGTGCGGGTCGTGCTACTCGGTGCTCTTCTTCGCGGGCGCCGTCTTCTTGGCGGGCGCCTTCTTGGCGGCGGGAGCCTTCTTCGTGGTCGCGGACGTGCCGGTACCCGTGCTCGCGGTCTCCGTCCCGGTCGCGGTCGCGGGCTTCTCGGCGGCGGCGCTCCCCGTCGTGGGCTCCGGGTCCGGCTCGACGGCCACGGCGATCTCGTTGATCTCCTCGGCGGCCTCGCCGCGCCACGCCTTCACGGTCTCCTCGCCGTGCTCGGCGACCTTCTCGTACGTCTCACGCGCCTTGACGGCGGCCTCGGCGGCGAGGCCGACCCCGCGCAGAGCGAGGTCCTGGGCGTTCTCGCCGAGCTTCTTCAGATCGGTGTCGAGGGTGGCGACGAACTCGGAGAACTTCGAGGTGACGACCGCCTGCGCCTCACGGGCCCGGGCGGCGGCCTTGTCCTGCACGTCCTTGGGATCGGTGTTGCGCACGGCCTCGAACCGCGCGGGCGCCTCGGCCCGCAACTGCTCCACGAGCCCGGGCACCTTCTTGGCCTGCTGGAACGCCAACTCGGCCGTACCCGCGGCGAAGTAGAGCGGGGTCGGGTCGGAGAAGGTCTTGCGCAGGTCGTCCTTGATGGCCATTGCGTGGTCCTCCCGGATCACATCTGCTTACGTCGTCGAGGGCTAGGCATCGCCGTGCTCGTACGCCCCGTCGTCAGGCGTCCGGTCCTCACGTACTCCGTGCTCACGTACTCCGTGCTCACGTACTCCGTGCTCACGCGTTCCGTTCTCATGCCGGAACGAGTCGTAGATCTGCAACAGCACTTGTTTCTGCCGCTCGTTGAGCGAGGGGTCGGCGAGGATCACCGCACGCGTCTCCACGTCGTCCCGCTCCCGCTCCGCGTCGAGGATGCCGGCGCGTACGTACAGCGTCTCGGCGGAGATCCGCAGGGCCTTCGCGACCTGCTGCAACACCTCCGCGCTCGGCTTGCGCAACCCGCGCTCGATCTGGCTGAGGTACGGGTTGGACACCCCCGCGGCCTCCGCGAGCTGACGAAGCGACAGCTGCGCGTTGCGGCGCTGCTCGCGCAGGTATTCGCCGAGGTTTCCGACGACGTTGAGCGATGCCATACCCCGATGGTGCCGCACCCGCGCTAACTATTGCAAGCGCCTGCTTGCAATAGTGTTCCACGCCACGCCAAGTACCCCTGTTGACCTTCTCCTTGAGGCAAGTCGGCCACCAGACCCCGTACCCCCGTACCCCCGTACCCCCGTACCCCTCAACCTGCAAACGGCACCGCTCGGCCGTGGACCACGTCCAGCCGCGAGACCGCCCTGGTCAGCACCACGTACAACCGCTCGAGACCCCGCGCCTCCGCCTCCACCACCGCGGCCGGCTCGACCGCCACGACGTGGTCGTACTCAAGCCCCTTCGCCTCCCCCGCCGCCAGCACCGTGACCCGTGCCCCCAACTCCTCCGGCCCCGCCGTCACCATCCCCGCCGCGCCCAGCGCCTCCCGTATACACACCACATCCCGCTCCGCGGCGATCACCCCGATGGACCCCTCGTACGTGAGCGCCCGCCGCACCGCGCGCACCACCCCGGCCGCCACGTCCCCCGCCACCCGTTCGACCCGTACTTCTCCGTCCCGGCGCAGCGAGCGCGCCGCGGGCACGTCGACGTCGATGCGCTCCAGGACCTGGTTCGCCAGCTCGACGACCCCGGCGGGGACCCTGAACCCGGTCGTCAACGCCACCACCTCCGCCCCGGGTTTGCCGAGGTGGCGCAGGAGTTCGCCCCAGTTCCGCGCCGCCCAGGGCGTGGTGCCCTGCGCCAGGTCGCCCAGCACGGTCAACGATCCGAAGGCGGCGCGCCGGGCGACGACCCGGGCCTGCATCGGCGACAGATCCTGCGCCTCGTCGACGACGATGTGCCCGTACCCCTCGGGGTGTTCGATCAGCCCCGCGACCTCGTCGAGCAGCACGAGATCCGCCGCGGACCACTTCGCGGACTTGTACGAGCGCGAGGGCCGCTCCCGGACCAGCGCCTCGCACTCCGCACCGTCCAGCACGCCCTCCGCGGCGGCGGCCAGTTCACCGGCGTCGGACAGCAGCCGCCACACCACCTCCTCCGGCCGGACCCGGGGCCAGACGGCATCCACGTACGCGCGTATGGCCGGGGACCGCCCGATCTTCTGCAGCCAGGCGCGGCTCGCGGTGGCTCCACGTCGTTCGGCCTGTTCCTGGACGTGCCGCACGGCTCGGCTGCGGACGCGCTCGCGCCCCATGGCGTACGGGGGCTCTTCGTGACGTACGTCGTCCACGATGCGCCGGAGTTCGGCGAGGGGGACACGCCACCGGTAGGACCCGTCCGGGACGGTGAGCGCGTCGGCGACGGCGTCGGGCGAGACCCGGGCGTAGAGCGCGCGGCGCAGCACCTCGGCCATCCGTACGTCGTGCTTGACGACAGCGGCGGCCGTACTGTCCTGTCCGACCGCCCCGCGGACCGCCCCGTCCCTCTCGACCAACTCCTCGACGGTCGACTGCCGCACCCCGCTCTCGCCGAGGGCGGGGAGCACTGCGGAGATGTAGGAGAGGAAAGTCCGGTTGGGCCCGAGGACCAGGAGGCCGCCACGCTGGATGCGCTGCGGATACGTATAGAGCAGGTATGCGGCCCGGTGCAGGCCCACGGCGGTCTTGCCGGTGCCGGGCGCGCCTTGCACGCACAGCGATGTGCCGAGCCCGGCCCGTACCAGGTCGTCCTGCTCGGGCTGGATGGTCGCGGCGATGTCCCGCATGGGGCCGACCCGGGGCCGTTCGATCTCCCCGGCGAGGATCCGGCCGGCGCCGCCGTCCTCGCCGGCGCCGAGCCGCTCGTCCTCCATGCCGGTCAGGTCGGCGGAGTCACCCTGGCTGCCCGGCGCCCAGCCGAACCGGCGCCGTACGTCCACACCTTGCGGATCGTGGGCGCCGGCCTGGTAGAACGCCCGTGACACCGGCGCCCGCCAGTCGACGACGAGGGGCGGCGCGGCCGGATGCTCGGTGATCCGCAGCCGCCCGACGTGGTAGCTCTGCCCGGCGTGTGTCCCGTCCGCCCCGTCCGCCCCGTCCGCCCCGAAGTCGAGCCGCCCGAAGAACAACGGTCCCGGCGGCAGCTCCCGCAGCCCCTTGGCGAGACTGCGCAGCTGATACCCGAGGACTTCGGCGTCGGCACCGGAGGCGGAGGCGTTCTCCCCGATGACGACCTGCTCATCGGCGCCCTCGACCATGGCGGTGAGGGCGGCGCGGCAGGTGTCGTGGAAACGGCGTTCGGCATGGAGGGAGGGCTGATCCATGCGTCAACGGTAACCCAAAAAACGTAACCGAGTTAAATCTTTAACCGAGTCACTACCCCCGGATGCCTAGGTGTGGCCCGCCGACCGCCCCGGCAGCCCTTCCGCCAACTGCCGGAACCCCACCTCGGCGGCGCGCACCGCATCCGCCTCGACCGCGTCCGCCGCCTCCCCGTTCCTGATCCGCCGCACGTTCTCCTCGGCGAGGATCCGCTGCACCGCCACGATCTGCCCGGCGGCCAGCCGCGCCTCGACGGCCGACCCGCCGCCCAGCGCCTCCGCCAGCGCCAGCTCCGACCGCTCCCGGTACCCGGCCAACCGCGCCACCAGCGCCGGCGTCCCGTACAACAGCTCCTGGTACGCGAGCACCGCCGGATGGTCGCAGAGCCCCGTCACCGGATCCCGGCGTTCGATCCCGTCCAGGAAATGCCGCCGCAACGCCTCGACCGGCGCCTCCCCCGCGGCCCGCCCCGCCACGACCCGGGCCGCCTCGTCCTCGTGGTCGGCGAACCGGTGCAGCACCAGGTCCTCCTTGGCCGGGAAGTACCGGAACAGCGTCGGCTTCGACACCTCCGCCGCCGCGGCCACCTCCGCGACGGACACCTTGTCGTACCCCTTCTCCAGAAAGAGCCGGACAGCGGTGTCGGAAAGCGTCTGCCGGGTCCGCTGCTTCTTGCGCTCACGGAGACCGGGGGCGGGGGTGGTCATGGGGAGGAGGGTACGGGGCGCCAGGTCAGGCGGGTGGCCGCACGCTGAAGGCACGCGGCGCTCAGTCGCTCGCAGGCGCCCCCGGCGTACCCCCCTCCTCATGGTCCGCGTGGGGCAGGGCGAGGGCAAGGTATGGGTTGGCCGCGGTCCAGGAACCCACGGGCATGCCGAGCCACTTGAGGGCTTTGTGGAGGGTCGTCGTGTACGAGCCGACGGCGCGCCGGACGTTGGGGGCGTCGAGGCCGGATCCCGTGACGAGGCGGTCCAGGTCCACGTAGGCGGAGCGGACGACTTCGAGGCCCTGGTAGACGGGCACGTCCTGGTTCCATCCGGCCGTGTGGGCCGGGGGCAGCCGCCGGGCCCAGCGGGCGTACATCCGCTCCCGGATCTCGCGCGCCGTGGGCGTGAGGTGGATGTGGCGCACGAGGTCGTAGAGCGGGTCGCCGACCATGGCCATCTCCCAGTCGATGAGCGTGAGGCCGAAGCTGCGTTCGTCCCGCACCAGGTTCCACGGGTTCAGGTCGCCGTGGAGCAGCACGTACGGGCGCTCGCGCACCTCGTGCCGGCGCAGGCACTCCGCGAGTCCGGCGGCGTCCGGCAGGCCGAGCCTGGCGGCCAGGTCCTTCGACGTGCGGGAGAGCGTCGCGACCATGCGTACGAGCTGGTCGCAGAGCCATACGTAGAAGCCGTCCCCGTTCATCGGCTGCGCCAGCGACGAGGCGTCCACCTCGGTCAGCCGGTGCAGCTGGTCGACGAGGTCGTGGGCCTCGCCCGACAGCAGCCCGCTGACGGGATGCCTCGGGCGCAGGCCCGCCTCGGACGGGCCCACGTACGTGTGGATCGTGAACGGTTCGGCGAAGTCGCTCACCCCGAGGGCGAGGACCTTGGGCACGCGCACGTCCACCCCCGAGTCCTCGATGGCCCGCAGGACCGCGTGCTCGTCGAGGAACCTCGGTTCGACCGGGCTGTCCGTGCCCACCTTCCTGCGCACCATGACGGGGGCGGCGTACCCGCCCACCTCGACGACCGTGCCCAGGTGGGCCGTGCCCTTGAACACCTGGCGCGCCGTCGCCGCGCCCTCGGCCCAGAGCGCCTCCTCGACCTCCGCGTCGGAGAAGGGCGCGCGCAACGGCAGGCGCTCGTCGCGCCGCCAGTGGATGGCCGCGGAGAAGAACCTGCCCCGGTGCCGGGACCCCCTGGCCACCCGCCACCGGAAGAGCAGCGGCTCGATGGCGGCCGCCTCCATCACGTGCCGCAGCCGGAGCGGGCGCCGGGCCACGCTCAGGGCCCGGTGGACCTCCTCGGACGCCACTTCCAGATCGCTCTGCGAGAAGGTGTCGCCGAGCGAGCGGACCGCCCGGATCACGTCCGGGTACACGGACTGCGCGTGTTCGAGGTCGATGTAGTGCCGCAGGTCCTCGTCGAGCCCCGCCACGGCCGCGGGCCGCACCTGCCGCATCGCCTCCCGCCAGCGCCGGATCACCTCCGCCCACTGCTCCTGCGGATAGCGCATGCGCACCAGGTGCACCGCAAGGTCGTGCAGCGGATCGCCGTACGTCGCCAGTTCCCAGTCGACGCACATGAGCGGGGGCACGCCGTCGTAGGTGACGATGACGTTGTCCCGGTGCAGGTCGCCGTGGAGGAGGCTGAACGGACGCGGGGTCAGCTTGGGCGCCCAGTGCGCGTACAGCCGAAGTGCGTTCTCCGGTACGCCCAGGGCCACGAACAGACCACCGAACTCAGCCCAATTGGGCTGCCGCACCTGCTCGTCGGCCGCGAGCGCCCATTTACGCAGAAAACCCTGGCAGTCCCGGTCGCGCGGCCAGTAGGAGGGCCGGGCCGGCAGAAGCTCCTCGGGCACGCGGGTCATGTCCGCGAGCAGCCCGGCGAAGGCGTCGATCAGGAGCGAGTCGACCGGCTTCCCGTCCCTGCAGACCCCCGACAGGGGCGTGCCCTCCATGTAGCTGTGGATGGCGACGTCACCGCGTTGCGCCAGGCACTGCGGTACGTGGCCGAGGGTGCCGCCGATCGCGTCCAGGACCGCGCGCTCGTCCTGCCAGGTCCTGATCACCACCGACGGCACGTCCTTCTTCCGGCGTCTGACCAGGACCCGGGAGCCGGCCGGGCGGCCCAGCGACACCGCCTCGCCGGCGGAGAGCTGCACCACCTGGTTGCGGTTGTGGTGTCCGCTCAGCTCCTCGCCACGGCGTCGCGCGCCCTCGACGACGCCGTCCCACAGCCAGCGTGTCCCTACCTCACGGACCTCTTCGGGCTGCTGGGACCTCAGGGCGAGATCTGCGCCCACCGGTCACTCCTGGATACTCATGCATGCGGCCGTAACAGGGCCACAGCGTAGACCCGGCCACCGGGGCCCACGACCGGAGACCGAAGGTGCCGCGTATGGGCGACGTAAAGACACTCTTCCGGGGTCCCGCGTTCGGCCCGCGACCGAATCAGTACGCGAGGCGCGTCCAGACGGAGTCGAACCACGCCTGCCACGCCGCCATGAAGACCGACCCGCGCGAGTCGGGGTTGGCGTCCTTGAGGTAGTGCGTGAGCATCGCGCCCAGGCCGAGGACGTCCAGCGCCTCGACCGTCTCCTTGTCGCTGAGGACGATGGGCCGCTCCAGCACCTCGTACGGTCCGTGCAGGGCCTGGGCGCCGTTGAGCAGGTACAGCTTGAAGGCGGGGGCGAGATCCACATGGCGGATCTCGATGCGCGCGGACTCCACCAGGCCCTCGGCCTGCAGTTGCCGCAGGTAGGTCTGCAACGAGCCGCTGTGCCGGTGCGTGATTCCGAGGAGCCTCTTCTGCAGCCGCGCGGTCAGCCGCCCGCTCTCGTCCTTCAGGGCGCGCGGATACGGCAGGTCCAGGGACTCCGAAGGCAGTAGCATCCGGACGCTGATCGCGGTCGGCCGGGACTCCCCGGACCTGATCCGCTCGATCTGCCCCCGCACCTGGGTGTCCAGCGACTCCGACGTCAGAGTGAAGACGTCGAGCGCCACCTCCTCCTGGGTGAACGCCTCGTCGAAGAACTCCCGCAGCGTCACCCGGCCCTCTTTGGCCGCCTTCGCCGTGTACGACTGGACCTGCTGAGCCTTGACCACCCGTGTACCGCTCCCCTGGCGGGACTCGACCCAGCCTTCGTCGCGCAGCTGGAGCAGCGCCTTCTGCACGGTGTCGCGCGAGACGTCGTAGTCCTCCGCCAGCTGGCGCTGGGCCGGCAGCGGACCGCCGAGCGGGAAGTCGCCGCCCGCCATGCGCGCGCGCAGGTCCTCGACGACGCGGAAGACCGCGCTGCCACCGCTCGAACCGCTCCGGCCGTTTCCCACACGGGGAACGTACCTCCGTCAGCCCAACAGCACACCGATTTCAGTCAACTTCCTTATCAGCGACCGCAGTTGCTTAACGATCTGCTCGCGCGGGGAGTACCCCTCCAAGTCGGTCCAGTCCAATTGGACCAGGAAAGGTCGGAAGCGACCACGCATCACAAGGGGTGGGGCCCATGAATCCGCTGTGGCAAGTCCTGACGCCGCTGTTCGGCTATGGGGTGGAGCAGTTCCTGCAGTCCAGATTCGGGATACTCGGCGTCCTCGCGCTGGCCGTCCTGACTCTGTTCTGGTCGGCCGAGCGGAAGTCGACGCCCTGGGCCTTCGCCGGTGTCGTCCTGGCCCTGCTGGCCGTGGCTCAGGCCTGACCGCGCGCCACGTGTTCCCACACCCCGTCGAACATCGCCTGTTCGGCGTCGACGAAGGCCGCCTGGTCCCCGCCCCGCTCCGCGTCGAACACGAACATCGGCGTGTCGAACCCCTCCACGTCGCACAGCGGCACCGGGTTCGCCCCCTCGTACCGCTCGACCTCCCGCAGGAACCGGCCGGGGATGTAGTGGCCGACCAGGGCCACGCGCTGGTTGAGGAGGTAGACCTTGCGGGTGGGGGTGCCGAGGGTGTGGCGGAAGTCGACGCGGGCGTCGATGCCGCTGCGGCGCAGGCCAGCGACCGTGTCGGTGAGGACCGTCCGCTGGGCCGCGCGCTGGGCGCGGCTGCGCTCCTTGACGGCGCGGTCCAGGGCGTCGTCGTGGCCCCAGCCCTTGTCGGGTGAGGGGTAGTCGAGGTCCTGGTCGAGGAGGGGGAGCAGGACGCGGAGGTGGACCGATTCGGGGCGGTCGGCGCCTTCGTAGACGCGGCGCAGGGGTTCGCCGAGCGCGGTCATCAGCGTCTCCGCCGTCAGGCAGGCGACGTCGACCCGCACCTGGGGCTGCCCGAAGGCGGCCACGAGGCGCGGGCCGAGGATGGAGCGCGCCGCGCGGGAGCCGCCGGTGACCTGACCGGGCGGGGCGGCGGCGACCTGGGGCGGGCTGCCCTTGCTGACGTTGGTCAGCAGGCCGTCCGCCTGGAGGCGCTGGAGCGCTTGGCGGACCGTGCCGCGCTCCACACCGAACTGCTCGGCGAGCGCGGCCTGCGTGGGCAGCCGGTCGCCCGCCTTGAGGGCGCCGCCTCTGATGCGCTCGCGCAGGGCGCCGGCGATCTCGTCGGAACTGGTCCTGGGGGTGGAGCTGCTGGGGCTGCTGTTGCCGTTCACCGCGACGTACTCCCGTCCCGCCTCGGCAAGATTCCGCCTTGCCAAGTTGCGTCAACTCTACGTCAGTTGGCAGCCAACTCCACCTGACGTGCGCGGAACTAAGGGCTCCGCGGAGCGGAACTAAGGACTCCGCAGAATGGCCAGGAGCGGTTCCAGGGAGCTGACCACGTGGCGGGCGCCCGCCTCCCGCAACGGCGTCGCCTTGCGTTCGTTCCGCGCGTAGCCCAGGAACGGGACGCCCGCGGCGCGCGCGGCGAGCAGGTCCGTGGGGGCGTCGCCGATCATCAGGGCGGTGGCCGGAGCCGCCCCCATGGCCCGCAGGGCGAGGTTGAGGCAGTACGGGTCCGGCTTGAGGAGGCGCAGGTCCCGGGTCCGGCCGTAGATGTGCGGCTCGAAACAGGGGGCGAGGCCGCGGCCCTCGATGTAGCGACGGGCCGCTTCGGGCGAGTTGTTGGTGGTGATGGCGAGGCGGGCGCCGACCGCGGACCAGGTGCGGATCAGCGGGTCGGCGTGCTCGGTGGGCCAGGCGGAGCGGACCGCCTTCAGCTCCTGCTCGGTGAGACGTTTCTCCATCTCGAAGACCAGGTCGCTGTCGGGCCGTTGCAGACCCAGGCTGCGCAGGGCGCTGTGCGGATCGTCGTCGGTCCGCTCCGCCGGGGTCAGCGCCTCGCCGAGGCCCTGCGCGTCCAGCCAGTCGACCTGCTCGCGCGCGATCACGGGGGCCGGGCGCCCCGCGAAGAGGCGGCAGATCGGCCCGTCGAAGTCGAAGAGCACATGGCGTGCGCCTTTGACCAGATCGGTCAGCGAACGGTCCGAACCGTTCAGCTCGTGTTCTGCTCCCGTCACTTCCGCCACGGGAACGCTCTGTTTCGTCGCATCTGAAGTCACTAGGAGAGTGTCAGGTCGGAGGTGATGGTTTCCCAGAGGGCGGTGAACCACTTCTGCGACTCCTCCACGAACGCCCGGTCCCGGTGGCCCGTGCGCTGCTCGAAGGAGAACAGCAGCGCCTGGGAGCCGGTGGCGGCGTACATCTCCAGCTTGGTGCCGCTGTCGATCTCCTCCTCCCGGCGCGTGACCATGTAGTACGAGAGGAGCGCCTCCGCGTCGTTGAGCAGGTAGAGCTTGACCGGCGGGGTGAACGGCAGGGCCCGGAAGGTGACCTGGACGTCGATGCCGTGCGAGGAGCGCAGGGAGCGCAGGTTGTGGCGCAGGACCTGGCCCTGGGCGTTGCGCGTGGCGAGCCAGCGCTCATGGACCGCCTCGTCGTCCGCGCGGTCGGTGCCCTCTTTGCTGTCGGGGACCGGCACCGGGAACGCGAGGTCGATGTCGCGGCTCGGCAGCAGGATGCGTACGTCGATGGACTCGGGCCGCATCCGGCCCTCGTGGATGAGGCGCAGCGGCTCGCCGAGGGCCAGCATCAGCGTCTCGGAGGTCATGCAGACGGCGTCGATACGCACCTTCGGCTGGGCGAACGCCTCCACCAGGCGGGGCGCGAGCGCCACCATGGTGGGCCGTGGCGCGTCATGGGCCGGGGACGAGGTGGCGATACGCGGCGGGCTGCCCTTGCTGATGTTGCTCAGGAGGCCGTCCGACTGCAGGAGATGGAGCGCCTGGCGGACCGTGCCGCGCTCCACGCCGAACTCGACGGCGAGCGCGGCCTGGGTCGGCAGCCGCTCGCCGGCGCGCAGCCGGCCCGCCCTGATCCGCTCGCGCAGGTCGTCGGCGATCTCCTGGGGCGACAGCCTGCCCCCACCGTTCAGTGCCGCGTCTGCCATGTCAGCCATGTCTGCCACGCCCTCCAGTCACGAACCAAATGGTACAACTCCCTTTCACTTGGCGGCACTTGTAGTTGACTTGTTTATGGCCAGGCGCCAAGTGGGGACAACTACAGTAGAGTTGGTTACCAACTTAGGCCAACCACTACCACCATCTTCTCCGCCTTGGCCGATGAAGGAGGAAACGTCATGGCCTTCCTGAGCCTCCTCTCCGCGGTGTTCGTGATCACCTTCGAGCAGCTCGTCCAGTGGCACTACGGACCGGCCGGCATCGCCGGTCTGCTCCTGCTGGCCATCGGCGCCAAGTCGCGCAACGCCACGTGCAGTTCCGTCGGCGGTGTCCTGCTCGCGATCATGGTGGCCGGACCCGCGCTCAACTGAGGAACCGGGCAGGACCGCACGGCGCACCGGCGCTCCGAGGCGCCGGCAGGGCCTACGCGCTGAGCGTCAGATCCGTGCTGATCGTGTTCCACAGGCTGTTGAACCACAGGTGGGACTGTTCCACGAACGTCGTGTCCCGCAGGCTCGCACCCTGCTCAAACCCGAACAGCTTCTGGCGCACGCCCTGCGCGTCGTAGACGTCCACCCGCTCGTGGTCGATCTGCGTGCCGCGCCGCGTCAGCGTGTAGTACGCGAACAGCGCCTCGACGTTGTTGAGCAGGTACAACTTGACCGGCGGCGTGAACGGCAGCGCGCGGAACGCCACCTCGACGTCGATGTTGTGCGTGCCGCGCAGCCCGAGCAGGTTGTGGCGGAGCACCTGCCCCTGCGCGTTGCGCTGCTCCAGCCAGTAGCGCTGCAGCCGGTCCCCCGTCACCCCGTCCGCCTCCACGTCGGCGTCGGCCGGGGCCGGGAAGGCGAGGTCGATGTCCCGGCTCGGCAGCAGGACCCGCACCCGCACCTTGGCCGGTTTTATACGCCCCGCGTGAATCTCGCGCAGCGGTTCGCCCATCGCGAGGGTCAGCGAGACGGAGGTCAGACACAGGGCGTCGATCTCCACGTCGGGAGCGCGGAACGCCGCCGCGACCTTCTGCGCCAGCGCGACCATCGTCGGCTGCGGCAGGGCGCCAGGACCGTCCGTCGCGGACCTGCTGATGTCCGCGACGGTGGCCGGACTGCCCTTCGAGACGTTGGCCAGCAGGTGCTCGGACTGCAGAATCCGCAGCGCCTGGCGTACGGCGGAGCGATCCACATTGAAGTCGTCCGCCAACTGCGCCTGGGTGGGCATGCGTTGACCTGGACGGAGGGACCCGGACCGGATCCGGGCGCGCAGCTCGTCGGCCACTTCGCGGTACGTCCACTGCGTCCGCCGCGGCTCCTGCCGTCCATTGACGGCGGCATGTTCCGCACTCATCTCCGAAGGCTACAACTTCCCGCCATCTTGGGGGAGTTGCAGGAAAGGTGGTTATGAGTCGCGCTTCAGCGGAGATAAGTATCAATGAGTTGGTGACCAACTTGAGCGACATGGTCGGACAACCTCGGGGGTTGGCGTCGGTCACACAGGTTGGTCTACGTCACCGGCATGGCGTCGGAGTTGGTCACCACTCGGACCTAAAGGGGGTAAGTCCAATGCCGGTCTTCGCCATCCTCATCGCCGCACTCGCCATCGGATTCGAGCAGCTCATCCAGTGGAAGTACGGGCCGATGGGCATCATCGCCTTCGTCGTGCTCACCATCGGGCTCAAGGCCAAGAACACCATGATCAGCGGCATCGGGGCGGCCGTTCTCGTCCTGCTGCTCGCCCAGAGCGGCTGACCGGGCTCCCTTCCGGAGGGGAGCCGGGAGCCCGGTCGGTCCATCGACCATGCCGGTCACGGAACACCAGAGCTAGAACATGTCGAGGCACCACGGTCGCCTCGGGGTGCGGAACAGGGCGTCGGCCAGCGCGGCGGCGCCCTCCGTCTCCTCCTCGACCCGGCCCAGGGCGGCGAGCCGCGCCGCCGACACGTCGCCCAGCCACAGCGCGCCCAGCTCACCGACGTCGAGGGTGAGTTGCGGTGGCGCGGTGCTCGGGGCGCAGGACGCCCCGTCGGGGCCCGCCGAGAGCAGGAAACGGCCCTCCGCGAGCCCGGCTTCGTCCCGCACCTGGAGGACCAGGTCGCCGCTCGCCGCGTACGAACGCGCCTCCAGCGCCCGTACGGTGTCCAGGATCCGCACCCACAAGTAGTCGGCCTGCGTCACGATGCGGGCGGCGCGCGGGTCGGGGAGCAGATGCGGCAGCAGGTCGTCGGGGGCGCGGCCGTCCGTCCGGATCGTGGTGACCCAGTCGACGGAGCACAGGTGGTGCCACAGGGCGCGCTCCGCGGCCGGGGTGACGCCGATCAGGTTCAGCACGGTCGCCGTGTTGCCCGGCACCTTGGCGTCGCCCCAGTGGCCGTCGGCCCGGTACGCGACCAGGCCGTCCACCTCGCCGTCCGCCGTGCGGTACACCGCGTAGAAGGGTTCGTTGTACGGGTCCTCGGGCGTCGGCCACATCCCTGTCGCGTGCTGCCACCAGAAGTCGTCCCGGGACGGGACCCCGGCCACGCGGGCGCGCAGGCGCGCGTGCAGCGCCGGGCCGATCCGCCGCACCTCGTCGGGGTCGGCCGGGTCGATCCGGGCGCCGTCCTGCGGGCCCGACCAGCGCGGGTCGAGGCCGGTCCGCAGCACGTCGATCTCCCACTGCGCGGTGGTCGCCGCCGGGCCGAAGCCGTACCGGCCGTAGATGCGGTACTCGGCGGCGATCAGCGTCGCCGCGACGTCGCCCCGCGTCTTCGCCTCCGCGAGGTCGTCGGTCATCATGCGGCTGAGCAGGCCGCGGCGGCGGTGCGTCGGGGTGACCGTGACGTTCGTGACGGCGTCCGTCGGGACGGTTGCTCCGCCCGGGACGCTCAGGGTCTGCGCGAACGAGCGGAAGGTGGCGACCTGGCGTGTGCCGTTGCCGTTGCCGTTGCCGTTGCCCGGCTCGGTGAAGGCTGCGCGGGTTCGGGTCAGGTCGAAGTGGGACCTGCGCTTGGTCACTGTCTCCGGGGACGTGGTCGGGGGGCGCAGGAAGCCGGTGTTCAGGGCGCGGCACCACGCGGGGAGTTCTTCGTCGGTGATGGGGCGGGTGATCATGGGGTCACGGTAGGGCGGGGCCGGGTCGGGTGTCCTGGGGATTCCCCGGGGCCCGGAGGTGGGTGCGCGTTCGTCGTGGTTGCTCGCGCCGTTCCCCGCGCCCCTGACGGGGCTGGGCTAGCCCCCGTTCACCAGCAAGTCGTCCACCTGGGCCTCGCCCTCCCGGTAGCGGCGGGCGATTTCCTTGCTGCAGTTGTCCGCTGTGTGCTGGAGGTGCTGGCGGCGGCGGGAGACCTGTTGTTCGTAGCGGACGAGGCGGCCCATCGCCGCCTGGAGTTCGTCGTCCGTGCGGGCCGCCAGGTCGGAGAGTTCGACCTCGGAGAGCATGTCGGCTGCGAGGCGGCGGAACTCCTCGCTGTGCGGGGTGCCGAGGGTGACGTGGCGGGCCGAGGAGCGCTGGCGCGTCGGCTGGTCGCGCAGGATCTCCGAGAGCCGGTCCACGACGGGCTTCTCGGGGTCGCGGCGCCGGCCCAGTTCGGCGCGGAGGATGTCGATACGGCCCTGGAGCAGGCGGCGTACATAGCTGAGGTCCGCCTCGTCCTGCTGCGATTCGCGCCGTACCCGGCGCAGTTCGGGCAGGTCGAGGCGGGCCAGATCGTGTTCGGGGGCGGCCGGCAGCGCGGGGCTGTCGACGCGCTGCACGGGCGGCCGGGCCGGTGTGGCACCCGGCTCCCCGGGCCGCCGCGTACTCGGTGTGTGGCTCATGGCTTGGGCATCCATGGTGTGCTTACCGTCCCCTCGACCGGACCGCCGCCGCGCGCCATCGGCGCACCGCGTGTGAGCATGGTGCCACTCCCGGTGCCCGCTCTGTGCGCGAGTACCCCATATCCGCCCCGGATGGGGGGTTCTGGTCCACGGCATGATGGGGCTATGCGAGCAGTTGTACAGCGAGTGGACGGCGCGAGCGTCGTCGTGGACGAGGAAACCGTCGGCGAGATCAAGGGCGAGGGGCTCTGCGTCCTTGTCGGGGTCACCCATGAGGACACCAAGGAGAAAGCGGCTCAGCTCGCCCGCAAACTGTGGTCCGTGCGGATGCTCTCCGACGAGAGGTCGTGCAGCGACATCGACGCGCCGCTGCTGGTCATCAGCCAGTTCACGCTGTACGGCGACGCCCGCAAGGGGCGCCGCCCCACCTGGAACGCGGCGGCGCCGGGCCCCGTCGCCGAACCGCTCGTCGACGAGGTCGTGGCCCAGCTGCGGGCGCTCGGCGCCACCGTGGCGACGGGCCGGTTCGGGGCGCGGATGCGGGTGTCCCTGACGAACGACGGCCCCTTCACCGTCCTCCTGGAGATGTAGCGGCCTGGAGAGGTCGCGGCCTGGAGAGGTAGCGGCCTGGCGATGTAGCGGCAGGCGCTACGGCTCGACCACGACCTCCTGCGCCGCCGCCGTCGTCTCCGCCATCAGCTCCGCGTCCACCGGCACGTTCCGCTTCACCAGGGCGAGGGCGATCGGGCCCAGCTCGTGGTGGCGTACGGACGTCGTCACGAAGCCGATCTTGCGGCCTTCAGGCCCGTCCGCGGTAAGGCGTACGTCGGCGCCGTGCGGCGGCAGGTGCACCTCGCTGCCGTCGAGGTGGAGGAAGACGAGGCGGCGCGGCGGCTTGCCGAGGTTCTGGACGCGGGCGACGGTCTCCTGCCCGCGGTAGCAGCCCTTCTGGAGGTGGACGGCGGTCTCCAGCCAGCCCAGCTCGTGCGGGATCGTGCGGTGGTCGGTCTCGAAGCCGAGCCGCGGCCGGTGCTGCTCGACGCGGAGCGCCTCGTAGGCGAGGAGCCCGACCGCGGGGCCGTTCTCCTTCGCGTACGGTTCCAGGTCGCCGCGCGGCAGGAAGAGGTCACGGCCGTACGGGGTCTCGCGCACGGCCGCCCCGTCCGGTACGGGGGCGATCGATCCGGCGGGCAGGTGCACGACCGCGAACTCGGCGGTGCGGTCGGCGACGTCGACCCGGTAGAAGAACTTCATCGACTCCAGGTACGCCACGAGGGCCTCCCGGGTGCCGGGTTCCACGTGCGCCCACGTCGTCGTGCCGTCGTCGACGAGGTACAGGGCGTGCTCGATGTGGCCGTTGGCGGAGAGGATCAGCGCCTCGGTGGACTGCCCGGGAGGCAGTTCGCTGACGTGCTGGGTCAGCAGCAGGTGCAGCCAGCTCAGCCGGTCCTCGCCGGTGACGGTGATGACGCCGCGGTGCGAGAGGTCGACGACGCCCGACCCGTCCGCGAGGGAGCGCTGTTCGCGGAACAGGTCGCCGTAGTGCGCGGCGACGCCTTCGTCCACGCCCTCACCGGGGACGGCGCCGGGCAGGGTCAGCAGGGGGCTGCTCGTTGAAAGTCGCTCCATGTTCACCCACACTACGACGAGCGGCCGGGGCCGCTTATTCCTGCCGCTCCCGCTCTTCCCGCGCGGACTTCGGCCGCTCGGTGCACTTCGTGCAGCGGCCGAAGATCGCGAAGTGCTTCAGGTCGGTGTCGAAGCCGAACTCGCGGCGCAGCTTGGCGGTGAACTCCGCGGCCACGTCGACGTCGGCCTCGATCACGTCCGTGCAGTCCCTGCACACCATGTGGATGTGGTGGTGGCGGTCGGCGAGGTGGTAGGTGGGCGCGCCGTGCCCGAGGTGGGCGTGGCTGACGAGGCCCAGCTCCTCCAGGAGCTCCAGGGTCCGGTACACCGTGGAGATGTTGACGCCCGACGCCGTTCTGCGCACTTCGCCCAGGATGTCGTCGGGGGTCGCGTGCTCCAGGGTGTCCACGGCTTCGAGGACAAGCTGTCGCTGCGGCGTCAGCCGGTAGCCGCGCTGCCGCAGATCGCTCTTCCAGTCGATTCCCTCGGTGCTCACCACACCGCCGAGTGTAGGACTACTTGAAGAAGGCGATGCCGTCGTCCGGCATGTCCGGGAGGTTGCGCGCCATCTCGGCGACCTCCTCCGGGGAGACGACCTTCTTGAGCTGGGCCGACATGTAGGGGCGCAGCGGAACCTCGGGGGTCTGCTTCTCGCCGACCCACATGAGGTCGCTCTTCACGTAGCCGTAGAGGCGCTTGCCGCCGCTGTACGGGCCGGAGGCGGCGGTGCGGGCGACCGCGTCGGTGGCCAGGTCGATCTGCGGCTTCTTGTCGGCCAGCTCGCCGTACCAGACCTCGACGACGCCGTCGTCGCGGACCATGACGACCTCGACCTTGCGGTCCTTGTCGACGCGCCAGAAGCCGGACTCGGACTCGAGCGGCTTCACCTTGTTGCCGCTGCTGTCGAGGATCCAGCTGTGCGAGTGGTACTCCAGGAAGTCCCGCCCGTCGTGGGTGAAGGAGACCTCCTGACCGAAGTTGGCCTTCTCGGCGCCCGGGAAGTCGGTGACGCCTGCGCCTGCCCAGTTGCCCAGCAGGAAGGCGAGCGGGACGAGGTCGGGGTGCAGGTCGGACGGGATCTGGATCATGGAGTTACTCAATCAGTGCGATAGGTCAGCGCTGGCCCTGGTACAGCTTCTTCACGGTCAGACCGGCGAAGGCGAGGACGCCGACGCAGACCAGGACAAGGAGAGCGGAGAAGAAGGCCTCAAGCACGGGTGCTCCTCGGTGAGCGGATTACATCTCGGGTGACATACAGAGCCGGGCCCCACTGTAGTCGGGTGGGGCCCGGGGCTCTCGGTGAGGTCCGCCGGTGGGGTCGCCCTCGCGTCGGCGGCGCTCACGCCTCCGTCAGATCCAGCCCCGCCAGCCGCGCCCGGCTCGCCACCCCGAGTTTCGGGAACGCCCGGTACAGGTGGTGGCCGACCGTCTTCGGGCTGAGGAAGAGGCGGGCGCCGATCTCCTTGTTGGTCATGCCGGTCGCCGCGAGCCGGACGATTTGGAGCTCCTGCGGGGAGAGCGAGTCCAGGGCCGCCGGGGTGCCGGCCGGTGTCCCCGGGGTGCCGGCCGGTGTCCCCGGGTCGCCGGTGGCGCGCAGTTCCGCGCGGGCCCGCCGCGCCCACGGGGCGGCACCGAGCCGCTCGAACGTCTCGGCCGCCGAGCGCAGGTGGGCTCTGGCCTCCGTCTTGTGCCGTTCGCGGCGCAGCCGTTCCCCGAACAGCAGCCGGGTGCGGGCCGCCTCCCAGGGGCGCCCGCTGTCGGCGTGCAGCCGGACGGCGGTGGTGAAGAGGGCGTGCGCGCGCTCCCAGTCGTCCTCGGTCAGCGCGCGGCAGCGGTGCAGGACGGCGTCGGCCCAGGGCTGCCCGGACGCCTCGGCCCAGGCGGTGAACCGGGCGAGCGGTTCGTGCGCCGGGTCCGCGAGCGCGGCGTGCGCCGGTTCTCCGGTGCGCGCGGCGGCCTCGATCCAGTCGGGGGCGGCGTACACGCCCTGGATCTGACGGCGCGCCGGCCCCTCCTGGGCGGCGGCGAGGCGCTGGACGGCGCCCGCGCCGTCGCCGCGCCCCAGGTCGGCGAGGGCGAGGGCCCACTCGGCCCAGGCGAGGCCGCTGACGATGCCGGTGGTGTCGTGGTGGTCGTGGCAGCGGGCCGCGTGGTCCCGGGCCTCGGTGAGGTCGCCGCGGACGGCCGCGAGCCAGGCGAGCAGGCCGTGCAGGTAGCCGCCGCGGTGCGGCCGGCCGGTGTCCGCCGCGAGGCGCAGGCCCTCGGTGGCGGTGGCCGCCGCCTCCCGGAACCGGCCGAGGTACAGCTCGCTCGCCGCGAGCGGGAGGTGGGCGAGCGGCAGCCAGCCCATGTCGCCCCGGTCCCGGCACTCCTCCGCCACCTCGGCGGCGATCCGCCGCCCCGCCTCGAAGTCGCCGATGAGGCCCGCGACGAACGCCGTGTTGATTCGCAGGGCACGCGGCGCGCCCGTCTCCTTCCGCCCGTACGCGACCAGCGGGCGCATCACGGGGACGGCGTGCGCGGGCCCCTGTTCCAGGAAGACGGCGGCGCCGCGCACCGCGTCGGTCGCGGGCCCGAGCCCGTCGCCGGGGTCGAGCGCGAGCGCGGTGAGGCGGTCGGCGCAGCCCCGCAGCCGCCCGGGGTCGCCGAGCTGCCAGGCGTTGCGCGCGGCGTCGACGAGCAGCGCCCCGGCCTCGGCCCCGGCGTCCAGCGCCGCCGCGCCGCGTACCAGCAGGTCGTGGGCCAGCTCCGGCGCGCCCTCCTCGAACGCGGCGCGGGCCCGCAGCGCGAGGCAGCGGGCCAGGGTGTGCGGGTCGTCGGCGGCGGGGCGGGCCTCGCGGAGGAGGGCGCGGGCCCGCTCGGACAGGCCCGCGTCGGCGGCGGCGCGGGCGGCGTCGACGAGGCGGCGGGCCTTCAGCGCCGGGTCGGTGGTGAGGGCGGCGGCGCGGGCGAGTGCGGCGCCCGCGCCCGCGTGGCCGCCGAGGGCGTCGGCGCGGACCGCGGCCCGGGCCAGCGCGTCGGCGACCTCGTCGTCGGGGCCGGTCGCGGCGTGCGCCCGGTGCCAGGCCTGCCGGTCGGGGTCGTCGGCCAGCACGCGGGCCAACTCCGCGTGCACGCCGCGGATTTCGCCGTGTGCGGCGGCGTTCAGGACGGCGCCGCGCATCAGTGGGTGACCGAACTCAAGGCGCCCCTCCGTCCCCCGCGGCCACACCAGCCGCGCCCGCTCCGCCTCCTGGAGCGGGGCGCGCCCGGTCACCCGCTCGATCACGGCGAGGTCCCCGTCGCCGACCGCGGCGACGAGCAGCGCCCGGCGCGCGGGCTCCGACAGGTGGGCGACCCGGGCCGCGTACGCGTCCTCCAGGCGGCGCGGCAGCGGCACGGCGTCCGCGCCGGGCACGTCACCCCCGTACGAGGACAGTTCCCGCAGCGCCAGCGGGTTGCCCGCGCACTGCGCGACCGCCCTCGTCCGTGCCGCGCGCGGCAGCTCCGGTACGTGCTCGTCGAGCAGCCGCCCGGCGCTCGCCTCGTCGAGGCCGGTCAGGCGCAGCGAGGGCAGCCCGGGCGGGTTGAAGCCGTGCCCGAGCCGGGCGCCGAACAGCAGCACGACCCCTTCGGCGGCGAGTCTGCGGGCCGCGAAGAGCAGGGCCTGCGCGGAGGCGTGGTCGAGCCAGTGGGCGTCGTCGACGACGCACACCACGGGCCCGGCGTCGGCCAGTTCGGCGAGGAGCGACAAGGTGGCGAGTCCGGTGAGCAGGGGGCCGTCCGGCGCCTTCGCGCGGAGCCCGAACGCCCCGCGCAACGCGTCCGCCTGCCGCGCGGGCAGCCCGTCGAGCCGGTCGAGCACGGGGTGAAGGAGCAGATGCAGCGAGGCGAACGGGATCTCCGCCTCCGTCTCGATCCCGGTGGCCCGCACGACGCGCATGGCGTGCGCGTCCCGGGCGCGCCCGGCGGCGTACGCGAGCAGCGCGCTCTTGCCGATACCCGGATCGCCCCGGACCACGAGCGCGCCGCTGTGCCCTTCGGCCGCGGCGGCGAGCAGCCCGTCGAGCCGCGCCTGTTCCTCGTCGCGGCCGTACAACCGGCCGTCTCCCCCGCCCATGCGGCGCATCCTAGGGCGCCCGGGGCGCGGGACGTCGGTAGTCGGGGGCGGTCTTGGGCACATGCCCGATACCGTCGCCGCCCGCGCCCGGACAGGCTCCCGGCATGGAGACAAGACCAGCGGACGCGTCCGTCGTCCTCGACCGCGTCACGCGCCGCCACCCCGGTGGCGAGACCCCGGTGACCGCCCTCGACGACGTGTCGGTGACGTTCGCGCACGGCACGTTCACCGCCGTCATGGGCCCGTCCGGGTCCGGCAAGACGACGTTGTTGCAGTGCGCGGCCGGGCTCGAACGGCCGCAGGCGGGGCGGGTGTGGGTGGCCGGACACGATCTGGCGCGGCTCGGCGAGCGCAGACGGACGCTCCTTCGCCGCGACCGGATCGGCTTCGTGTTCCAGTCCTTCAACCTGCTGCCGTCGCTGACCGCCGCGCAGAACGTCGCCCTGCCGCTGCGCCTCGCGGGCCGCCGCCCCGACCCGGCGCTGGTCCGCCAGGGCCTGGCCGCCGTGGGCCTCGCCGACCGGGCCGGGCACCGGCCGGCCCAGCTCTCGGGCGGCCAGCAGCAGCGCGTGGCGCTCGCCCGCGCCCTGGTGACCCGGCCCACCGTGCTCTTCGCCGACGAGCCGACCGGCGCCCTCGACGCGTCGACCAGCCGCGCGCTCCTCCAGCTCATGCGCACCCTCGTCGACCGGCACGCCCAGACCCTCGTCATGGTCACGCACGACCCGCTCGCGGCGGCCTGCGCCGACCGCGTCCTCTTCCTCGCCGACGGCCGCCTGACCGGCGAACTCACCGACCCCACCCCCGACGCCGTGACGACGCGCATGTTGCGCCTGGAGGCGTCGTGCTGAGCCTGGCCCTCGCCACCCTGCGCACCCGCTGGGCCTCCCTCGCGGGCTGCTTCGCCGCCCTCGTCCTCGGCACGTTCCTGATGGCGGCGTCGGGCCAGGTGCTCGCCTCCACCCTGACCTCGCCCGAACGAGGCCCGCAGCGCTACGCCGCCGCGCCCGCCGTCGTCGTACCGGACACGGACCTCGTGGTGGAGACCGCGCGCGGGACGAGCGGTGCCCCGCTCGCCGAACCCCGCTCCCTGCCCGCCCCGCTCGCCGGGCGCGCGTCCCGGCTGCCCGGCGCGGTCGTCGACCGGATCATCCCGGCGCGGCTCGCCTCCGGCGCCACCCTGACCGGCCGCCCGTGGTCGGCGCACCGCACGGCCCCGCACCGGCTGACGGCGGGCCGCGCACCGCGCACGGCGGACGAGATCGCCGTGGGCGGGCGGCGGTCCCGCGTCGGCGAGCGGGTGAGGATCGTGACGGCGGCGGGCCCTGCCACGTACCGGATCGCCGGCACCACCACCCCGGGCCCGGAACCGACCGTCTTCTTCACCGACGCGCGGGCGGCCCACCTCTCGCCGCGCGTCGACGCCTTGGCGCTGTGGCAGCCGTCGACGGACGTGCGCGACCTCGTACGCGGCACCGGCGCCCACGTCCTGACCGGCGACGACCGGGCCAGGACCGATCCGGCGCGGGCCGCCGACGCCAAGGCCCGCAACGACGCGAACACCGTCGTCGGGATCGCGGGCGGGTTCGCCGTGTTCGTCAGCGCCTTCGTCGTCTCGTCGACGTTCGCCCACGCCACCGGGCGGCGCCGCCGCGAGTTCGCCCTGCTGCGCTCGGTCGGCGCGACCGGCCGCCAGCTGCGCCGCATGGTGCGGGCCGAGGCGTGGCTGCTCGCGCTCGCCGCGTCCGCGCTCGGCGCCGTGCTCGGCCCGCTCGCCGCGCCCGCGCTCCTGGACCGCCTGATCGCGCTCGGCCTGGCCCCCGACTGGACGGTCGTCAGCGACTCGTCCGTCCCCGCGCTCGTCGCCTTCCCGACCGGTGTCGTCGTCGCGCTCGTCGCCGCCGCCGCACCGGCGCTGCGGGCCGGGCGCACCGGCCCCGCGGAGGCGCTGCGCGAGGCGGCGGTGGAGAGCCGGGCGATGACCCCGTTCCGCTGGGTCTGCGGGCTCGGCTGCCTCGCCACCGCCCTGGTCAGCATGGCCGTGAACGCGCTCACCGACCCCGCCTCCGCCACCCACAACAAGACGGCGATGCCGCTGGTCATGCTGCTCGTCGCCGCCGCCGCGCTGCTCGCCCCCGCCGTCGCCGCCCCGGTCGCCCGGTTCGTCGCCGTACCCCTGTCCCGGCTGCCGGGGGCCGCCGGTGAGGTCGCCGCGTCCGCCGCGCTCGCCTCCGCGCGGCAGAGCGCGATGACGGCGGCCCCGGTCCTGGTCACCGTCGGCCTGACGGCGGCGCTGCTCGGCGGCGCGGCCACCGGCGACGCGGCGAAGGAGGAGCTGCGGACGCGCCCCGTGCGCGCCGAGTTCGTCGTCACGGCCCACGGTGACGGCGGCCTCGACCGTGCGCTGACGGACCGGCTGCACGCCCTGCCCGGCGTGGACGTCTCCGCCCCGGTCCCCACGAGCGTCTACACCCTCGAAGGCGATACGAAGCTGATCCGGCGGCCCGTCGAGGCCGTCGACCCGCAGGCGCTGGACGCGGCGGCGGACGTCCCGGTCGCGGCCGGCTCCCTGGCCGCGCTCCGCCCCGGCACCGTCGTCGCCTCCCCCACCTGGGAACACGCGCTCGGCGAGACGTTCCCGGTGTGGGGCCCCGACGGGACCAGGACCACGCTCAGGGTCGTCGGGCTGCTCGGCCCGGGCGCCACCGCCGACGCGTACATCACGCCGAGCCGCACGATCACCGCCCGCCCGTCGCGCGCGTACGTGAAACTGCGCCCCGGCACCGCACCCGGCCCCGTACGCGCCGCTCTGGAGCGGGCCGCACGCGGCCACAGCGCGACGGCGCTGAGCAGGGAGCAGTGGAGCGCGGAGAGGGAGACGGGCGGCCGGTCGGCGAGCCGTACGGGCCTGCTCGCGGTCCTCGGCGTCGTCCTCGCCTACACGGTGCTCGCCCTGGTCACGATCTCCCTGATGGCGGCGGCCGACCGCACGCCCGAACGACGCGCCCTCGCGCTACTCGGCGCCCGCCGCCGCCAGGTCGCCGCGTTCGCCGCGACGGAGGCGCTGCTCGTGGTGGCGGTCGGCGCGCTGCTCGCTCTCGGCGCGGCGACGCTCAGCCTGACCGGCCTGTGGTGGTCGGTGCTGCGCCTGACCGGCCCGATGTGGCCGAGCGTGCCGTGGGCGGCGACGGGAACGGCGACGGCGGTCTGCGCGCTGCTCGCGGTGGCGGCGGCGACGGTACCGGCGGCGCTGACCCGCCGTCCGGGCACGTGACAGTCGACCCGCCATCCGGGCACGTGACAGTCGACCCGCCGTCCGGACATGTGACGTTGAAGGGCGTCAGGGCCTGGGGCGCTTCTTTCCGTCCAACTCGTCCCACCACTCATCGGACTTGGCGTCGCCCGACGGATCGTCCCACCAGCGGTCCTCGGGCCCGCGCCGGTTCGCGACGATGGCGGCGACCGGCGGAATGACCATCGCGACCACGCACATCCCGACGGCGACGGGCACGGACCAGAGCCGCACGAGCCCCCACGCCAGGACGAACAGGCCGATGCACAGCCCCATCATGGCGAAGTACAGATGCTTCCGCCGCGCGTACATGTTCTCAGCGTAGGCCCGTATCGATCCCCCCGCGCAAGCCGAAGGACCGCACCCCGTACCAGTGGCGTCCAACCCCCGGGGATGCGGCCCTTCGAGCCTGTGATGTGCGCGTCGCGGCGCCGCCGTCACACGGCGATCGCGACCTCCGCGAGTCCGCCGGTCTGCGCGACGACCGTACGGTCCGCCGTGCCGCCCGGGACCAGCGCGCGCAGGGTCCACGTGCCCTCGGCCGCGTAGAAGCGGAACTGGCCCGTGGCCGAGGTGGGCACCTCGGCGGTGAACTCGCCGGTCGAGTCCAGGAGACGGACGTAGCCCGTCACCGGCTCGCCGTCGCGGGTCACCTGGCCCTGGATCGTGGTCTCACCGGGCTTGATCGTCGAGGCGTCGGGACCGCCGGCCTTCGCTCCACACATACGTAACTCCTAGGCAGGAAAGGTCAGTTGGACGTGGTTCGGGTCGCTCGGGGCTTACTTCGCGGCGCCGAGCTCGATCGGCACGCCGACGAGGGAGCCGTACTCGGTCCACGAGCCGTCGTAGTTCTTGACGTTCTCGACGCCGAGCAGCTCGTGCAGCACGAACCAGGTCAGCGCGGAACGCTCACCGATGCGGCACAGGGCGATGGTGTCCTTGGCGAGGTCCACGTTCTCGTCCTCGTAGAGCGCCTTGAGCTCGTCGTCCGACTTGAACGTGCCATCGTCGTTGGCGTTCTTCGACCACGGGATGTTGCGCGAGCTCGGCACGTGGCCGGGGCGCTGCGACTGCTCCTGCGGCAGGTGGGCCGGGGCGAGGAGCTTGCCGGAGAACTCGTCGGGCGAGCGCACGTCGACGATGTTCTTGTTGCCGATCGCGGCGACGACGTCGTCACGGAAGGCGCGGATCGAGGTGTCCTGCGGCTTGGCCTTGTACTGGGTCGCCGGGCGGTTCGGCACCTGCGAGCCGTCGACCAGGTCGCGGGAGTCCAGCTCCCACTTCTTGCGGCCGCCGTCGAGGAGCTTGACGTCCTGGTGGCCGTAGAGCTTGAAGTACCAGAACGCGTAGGACGCGAACCAGTTGTTGTTCCCGCCGTAAAGGACGACGGTCGTGTCGTTGGCGATGCCCTTCTGCGACAGGAGCTTCTCGAAGCCCTCCTGGTCGATGAAGTCACGCCGGACCGGGTCCTGCAGGTCCTTGGTCCAGTCGATGCGGATCGCGTTCTTGATGTGGTTCTTGTCGTACGCCGACGTGTCCTCGTCGACCTCGACGATCGCCACGTTCTCGTTGTCGAGGTTGGCCTCGACCCAATCGGCGTCGACCAGGACGTCGCTGCGGCTCATGCTGTCTTCCTCCGGGGCAGTTGCGGCGGGGCATGCGGGATTTCGGTGCGCGGGATGGGCGCGGGGCGGCCCCGAGTCCGGACTCGAGGGGCCTGGAGAAGGCGGGTGCCGGTCGCGTGTGGCCGGGTGTCCCGCTCAGACAGTGCGACAGAGCATGGCGGCGACGCGGCACAGGTCTACTGCCCGCCGCTTCGTGAGGTCCGCCTGTCGCTTCATGCGTCCGATCGTAAGGACGCATCGGGCGCCGTGTCACCGCCATGTCGCATACTGAGACGTAATCGTCCGAATGGCGGGAATGAAAGCCTCTACGGGGTGGTGCGGTGCGGGCGCCGGGGCGTTTTTCGCGCCCGGCCATCTGATGGACGGACGGCTCCGTCTCGCAGTGCGGACGGGCGATGCGGGCGGCCGTAGTTCCTCCGCCCGCGTCCGTCCCTGCTCGTCCGTCCCTGCTCGTCCCTCCCCGTCGTCCCTACCCGACGAGCTTCAGCTTCGAACCCTTCACCGTGATCTCCACCCCATCCTTGACCGCCTGGACCTTGTCCAGCTCGATCCCCGCGGGCAGGTTGTCGATCGCCTGCTGGAAGTCGGTGACCGCCCGGACCCGGCCCTCCGCCAGGTCGAACGCGCCGATCTTCGGCAGGCTGTCGGCGCGCGCCGAGACCTTCCCGTCGGCCACGTCGACGGCGCTCAGCACGGTCGGGTGCAACGTGCCCACCGGCGTCTTCACCGAGACCGCCACCTTGATCTTGTCGCCGCCGCCGTACGAGAGCCCGTCGATCTGGGCCGTGATACCGGGCGCCACCTGGGCGACGTCACCCTTCTTCACGGCCTTCAGGAGCTCGTCGTAGGAGATCCGGGCGGTGCCCGTGGCCGACTCCGCGGTGGCCGAGCTGTAGCTGCTGTCGAACTCGACGCCGTGCATCTCCGCGTCCAGGTCGGCGATGCGGATGCTGTCGCCGCCGCTCTTCGCGTCGTAGTTCTTGATGCCGATCTCCACGTCGTCCAGGGTGCCGCCCACGACCTGGGTCAGGAACGGGAAGCCCTTGATGCTCACGTCCGGGTTGTCGGCCAGGCCCTCGCTCGTGCGGATCTTGTCCGCGGCCTTGTCCTCCGCGAAATGGACCGCGACGCGGTCGGCGATCACGAAGAGGCCGCCCACGATGACGACGAAGATCAGCAGTATTCGCAGTGCGCGCATCGGGGTCCCCCATTGCCGTGTATACGTACCCGGCGCCTCGTGTCCCCCGGCCGGGGTGGATCTCGGGGCCGAGGGTAGCGGAGTTGTCGATCAGCCCGGGGCCCCGGCGGGACGGGACCGACCCGCCGACCGCGGCTCTCGTCATGGTCGCTCGCGCCGCTGAGATGACGCACGCAGTGCGCATCTCAGGGGCGCGGGGAACTGCGCGACCAGCCACGACGTGCGTAAGGCCGGGGGCGGGGGCGCACCCCTACGGCGGGACGCCGGTTCACCGGACACGATGCGCCCCCCTCCCGACCGGTCAGGTCAAAGCGCGGCCCAGCAAGTAGACAGCCGGAGCCGCCGCGGCCAGCGGAAGCGCCACGCCGGCCGTCATGTGGACGAACCGCGACGGGTAGTCGTAGGAGGCGACCCGGTGCCCGATCAGCGCACAGACACCCGCACCGAACCCGAGCAGCGCCCCGCCCGTCCCCAGATCCGTCACCCCGCCGGCGGCGATCCCGGCCCCGGCCGCCGCGAGCAGCGCGACCACGACCGACGCCGGAGTGGGCAGCGGCAGCGCCCGCGCCACGACCGCGACGGCCACGGCGACCGCCCCGACGGTCACCGCGTCCGCATCCGCCGCGAGGAACCCCGTGGCGATGATGGCCAGGGCCGCCGACGTGACGGTCGCCATCAGCCCGTACATGCGCTCGTCCGGCGAGGCGTGCGAGCGGAGCTGGAGGACGAGGGTGAGCAGCACCCAGACGCCGAGGGTGCCGAGGATCGCGGCGGGCCCGTGCTCCCGTCCGGCCGCGAGCAGGGCGATGTCGGCGACGACCCCGCCGAGGAAAGCGAGGGCGATGCCCTGACGGGCGGGCCACATGCCGTTGAGCCGGAACCAGCCCGCGGCCGTGACCGCCTGGAGCAGCAGCAGCGGGACGAGCAGCCCGTACGAGCCGATGAGGGCGCCGCCGGCGAGCAGCACGCCGAGCACGGCCGTCAGCGCGGCGGGCTGGATACCGGGCTCGATGATCGGCGACCGGCCCTCGGCGCGGGCGCGCTGGGCGTCGGTGACGCGGGTGTTGCCGGTGACGGTGGGCGGACCGTACTCGGGCTCGGGCCCGACCGGGGCCGCGGGCGCCGGGGCCGCGGGGGCCGCGGGCTCCTCCCCGTACCCCGCCCAGCCCTGCTGCTGCTGAGCCCCGTAGGACTGCTGCGCCCCATAGGACTGCTGAGGCTGCTGAACCTGCTGCGGCTGCTGCGGCGGCAGGTACGGCTGCGCCGGGACCGGCGGCTGCACCTGCGTGTCCCAGGTCTGGCCCTGCCACTGCTGCGTCTCAGGGGCGTCGTCGTACGTCTGCGCCTGCTGCGCGTAGGGCTGCCCGTACTGGTCGTACTGCGGCTGTTGCGGCTGCTGCCCGTACTGCTCCTGTGCGTGCTGCCCCTGTGTGTGCTGCTGCGGTGCGTACGGGTACTGCTGCGGATATTGCTGGTCGTTGCTCATCAGGTGTCACCCTCCTGCGAACGGCGGGAGCACCTCGACCGTGCCGCCCTCGGCAAGCCGTACCGTCTCATGCCCGCGGGTTCCCACGGGATCCCCGTCGATGAGGAACGAGGAGCGCTGGAGCACCCGTACGAGATCGCCGGGGTGCCGGGTGCGGGCCGCGTCCAGGGCCGCGGCCAGGGTCTCCGCGTCGTACGGTTCCTCGGCGACGCCGGCGGCCGCTTTGGCCGCCGCCCAGTAGCGGATCGTGCCCTGAGCCATGGGGGCGGCTCCTCTCCTCGTGTGCGGTCGGCGTCCTATTGTGCGGCACCGGCCGTGGCGGCCCACGCCCCGATCCGGTCCAGCAGGGCGTCGCTCGCCGCGTTCTCCGCGTGGCCCATGCCCGGCTCCAGCCACAGCTCGGCGCCGCCGTCCGCCGCCTCGGCCAGCATCCGGGGGTGGTCGACGGGGAAGTACGGGTCGCGGTCGCCGTGCACGACGAGCAGCGGGGTCGGCGCGATCAGCGGGACCGACTCGACCGGCGACAGCGGCACCGGGTCCCAGTCGTAGGGGTGGATCCGGGTCCGCAGGCCGAGCCGGCCGACCATGCGGCCCGCCGGACGGGTCACCACCCAGTGCAGCCGCCGCATCGGGGCCGTGCCGCGGTAGAACCAGCGGGCCGGGGCGCTGACCGCGACGACCGCGTCGGTGCGCGCTTCTGTGCGCCCCCTGTGCGACGCGGCATGGCGCAGCACGACGGAACCGCCCATCGAGAAGCCGACCGTCACCACGCGCGCGTGGCCGAGCGAACGCGCCCACTCGACGGCCGCGGCGAGGTCGAGCACCTCGCGGTCGCCCACGGTCGAGCGTCCGCCGGACCGTCCGTGCCCCCGGAACGAGAAGGTGATCACGGCCGCACGCTGGGCGAACACGGCCGCGGCGCGCCGTACGTGCGGCCGGTCCAGGTCGCCCGTGAAGCCGTGCGCGAGCACGATCACGGGGTCCTCGCCGGGCGCGGGACCGGGCTCGTAGGCCGCGTCGATGGCGATTCCGTCCTGCGTCCGCAGCATTACGCGCCGTGTCCGTTCAGTGATCGGCCGCACAGAAGATCCGCTCCCGTCATCTGCCGGACCCCAAGTCATGTGGGCTATTGTGCTGTGCAGAGGACTCGGGCAAAGCAGCCCCCGGGTCCTTTTGTGCTTTCAGGAGCACAGCTCGTGCCTTCAAGAGCACAGCTCGTGCTCTGCGGAGCACGGCCAAGCACCACCACGAAGCAGTGCCGCAACGTCCTCGCAGGGACCGAGGAGGAACCAGACGTTATGGGCCAGCGAACCGTGCACGAACGTATGACGACCCGGGTAGGTGGGGCTCGATGAGCTCTTTGCTGCTCCTCACCAACGCCCTCCAGCCGTCGACGGAGGTGCTTCCCGCGCTCGGCCTGCTCCTGCACAATGTGCGGGTCGCGCCCGCCGAGGGCCCCGCGCTCGTCGACACCCCGGGTGCCGACGTCATCCTCATCGACGGCCGCCGCGACCTCCCGCAGGTCCGCAGCCTCTGTCAGCTGCTGCGCTCCACGGGACCCGGCTGTCCGCTGGTCCTCGTCGTGACGGAGGGCGGCCTCGCCGCCGTCACCGCCGACTGGGGCATCGACGACGTGCTCCTCGACACCGCGGGCCCCGCCGAGGTCGAGGCGCGGCTCCGGCTCGCGATGGGCCGCCAGCAGATCGTCGCCGACGACTCCCCGATGGAGATCCGCAACGGTGACCTGTCCGTGGACGAGGCGACGTACAGCGCCAAGCTCAAGGGCCGCGTCCTCGACCTCACCTTCAAGGAGTTCGAGCTCCTGAAGTACCTGGCGCAGCACCCCGGCCGCGTCTTCACGCGCGCGCAGCTGCTCCAGGAGGTGTGGGGCTACGACTACTTCGGCGGCACCCGCACCGTCGACGTGCACGTACGGCGTCTTCGCGCCAAGCTCGGCCCCGAGCACGAGTCGCTCATCGGCACCGTGCGCAACGTGGGGTACCGCTTCGTCACCCCGGAGAAGCCGGAGAAGAAGGCCGAGAAGAAGGCGGAGACGGGCGCCGGCGAGAAGGCGGACGCGGGCGCGGAGAAGAGCGAGTCGGCCACCGTTTCCGCGGAGGCGTGAGAAGGGGGCGCACGCCCTGCCCACGGCGGGTTCCATCCGCGTAGACTCCGCGCGTGGCCAAGGTGACTCGGGACGACGTAGCGCGACTGGCGGGTACTTCGACCGCCGTCGTGTCCTATGTGATCAACAACGGACCCCGGCCGGTCGCCCCGGCCACGCGCGAGCGGGTGCTCGCCGCGATCAAGGAGCTGGGGTACCGCCCCGACCGGGTCGCCCAGGCCATGGCGTCGCGGCGGACCGACCTCATAGGCATGATCGTGCCGGACGCGCGCCAGCCGTTCTTCGCGGAGATGGCGCACGCCGTGGAACAGGCGGCGTCCGAGCGCGGAAAGATGGTCCTCGTCGGCAACTCCGACTACGTGGGCGACCGCGAGGTCCACTATCTGCGCGCGTTCCTCGGTATGCGGGTCTCGGGCCTCATCCTGGTCAGCCACGGGTTCAACGATCTGGCGGCGGCCGAGATAGAGGCGTGGGACGCGCGCGTGGTGCTGCTGCACGAGCGCCCCGAGTCGATCGACGACGTCGCCGTCGTCACCGATGACATCGGCGGCGCCCAGCTCGCCACCCGCCACCTCCTCGAACACGGCAACGCGTACGTGGCGTGCCTCGGCGGCACCGCCGATACCCCGTCCGTCGGCGACCCGGTCTCCGACCACGTCGAGGGCTGGCGCCGCGCGATGCAGGAGGCGGGCCTGCCCACCGAGGGCCGCCTTTTCGAGGCCCCGTACAACCGCTATGACGCGTACCAGGTGGCGCTCGGGCTGCTCGCCGGGCCCGACCGGCCGCCTGCCATCTTCTGCTCCACCGACGACCAGGCCATCGGGGTGCTGCGGGCCGCGCGCGAGCTGCGCATCGACGTGCCGGGCGAGCTGGCCGTCGCCGGGTTCGACGACGTGAAGGAGGCGGGGCTCACCGATCCGCCGCTGACCACCGTCGCCTCGGACCGCTCGGCGATGGCGCGCGCCGCCGTGGACCTCGTCCTCGACGACTCGCTGCGCGTCGCGGGCTCGCGCCGGGAACGCCTGAAGCTGTTCCCGTCCCGGCTCGTCGTCCGCCAGTCCTGCGGCTGCGCCTGACCTCGCGGGCCCGTCTTTATTTCGGGCAAACAGGGTTCTGCCGGGACTCTCAGGGCGCACTCAGGCGGCTCTCATGTACGGGCCACACGCTGTTCCCATGACCGAGAGCTTCCGCCACAACGGCGAGTACCAGCAGGACAGCACCGCCCCGCAGCAGTCCCCGTACTCGGGGAGCGCCTACCCTCCCCCGCCGTCGTACGAGCCGTCCCACGCGGCGCCGTACGAGGCGCCGTACGAGGCGGGGCGGACCGCCCAGTTCGCGACGCACGGGCCCGAGGAGCAGCCGCCCGCCCCGAAGAAGCGCAGGCGGCTGCGCGGCCCGGTCGGGCTGCTCGCGGCCGTGGCCGTCGCGGCGGCCGCGGTCGGCGGCGGTACCGCGTACGCCTTCCAGGAGCTGAGCGGCTCGGACACCACGGCGTCCAGCTCGACCAGCACCACCGTCGTGCCGAGCAGCCAGAAGGGCACCGTCTCCGGCGTCGCCACGGCGGTCAGCCCCTCGATCGTCGAGGTCAACGCCTCGCTCTCGTCGGGCTCCTCCACCGGCTCCGGCGTCGTCCTGACCAGCGACGGTGAGATCCTCACCAACAACCACGTCATCTCGGGCGCCTCCTCGATCAAGGTGCGGACGAGCGACGGCACGTCGTACACCGCCGAGGTCGTCGGCACCGACGCCAAGAAGGACCTCGCGCTCATCAAGCTGAAGAACGCCTCGGGGCTCAAGGCCGCCACGCTCGGCGACTCCTCCGGCGTCAAGGTCGGCGACCAGGTCGTCGCCATCGGCTCCCCCGAGGGCCTCACCGGCACCGTCACCAGCGGCATCGTCTCCGCGCTCAACCGCGACGTCACCGTCTCCACCGACGAGGGACAGCAGCAGCAACAGCAGCAGGGCGGCGGCAGCGGGCAGTGGCCGTTCGAGTTCGGCGGCCGCGAGTTCAACGGCGACACCGGCTCCTCCACCACCACGTACAAGGCGCTCCAGACCGACGCGTCCCTCAACCCCGGCAACTCCGGCGGCGCCCTCATCGACATGAACGGCAACATCATCGGCATCAACTCGGCGATGTACTCCGCCAGTTCCGACTCCTCCGGCTCGTCGGGGGGCTCCTCCGGCGCGGGCAGCGTCGGGCTCGGCTTCGCCATCCCGATCAACACCGTCAAGGCCGACCTCGACACGCTGCGCGCCGGGGGCGCCGACAGCTGACCCTTCCCTCCCGAGAGGCCCGCACCACCATGAACATGCGTACCGTCCAGCACCCCGAAGGGGCCGCCACCACCGGCCCCGCCGACCTCTCCCTCGCCCTCGCCGTCGTCTCCGCCCTGCACCCGCCCGTCACCCGCGCGCCCGAAGTGGCGCCCGCCGTGCCGCGCCGCGCCGTACGCGGGCGCCGCGCCACCGTGCGAGGCTGAGAGACGGCCCTGCCCGCCCCCGTCCCCTTAAGGAAGCGCAGCCCATGAGCCCCGCCGAAGGCGACCGCGACCCGCACCGCATCCTCATCGTCGACGACGAGCCCGCGGTGCGGGAGGCACTCCAGCGCTCCCTCGCCTTCGAGGGCTACGCCACCGAGGTCGCCGTCGACGGCGCCGACGCGCTGGAGAAGGCCGCCTCCTGCGAGCCCGACCTCGTCATCCTCGACATCCAGATGCCGCGCATGGACGGCCTCACCGCCGCGCGGCGCCTGCGCGCCACCGGGTCCACCACCCCGATCCTCATGCTCACCGCCCGCGACACCGTCGGCGACCGGGTCACCGGGCTCGACGCGGGCGCCGACGACTACCTGGTCAAGCCGTTCGAACTCGACGAACTGTTCGCGCGGGTGCGGGCGCTGCTGCGGCGCAGCGGGTACGCGTCCGCTGCGGTGGGGGCGGTCGACGACTCGGACGTCCTCTCCTTCGGCGACCTGCGCATGGATCTGGCGACCCGGGAGGTCACGCGGGGCGAGCGGACCGTCGAACTGACCCGGACCGAGTTCACCCTCCTTGAGATGTTCCTGGCCCATCCCCGGCAGGTCCTCACGCGTGAGCAGATCCTCAAAGCCGTGTGGGGCTTCGACTTCGAGCCGTCGTCCAACTCGCTCGACGTGTACGTGATGTACCTGCGGCGCAAGACCGAGGCCGGGGGTGAGCCGCGGCTCGTGCACACGGTGCGGGGTGTGGGGTACGTGCTGCGGTCCGGCGGGGCCGAATGAGCGGGGTGCTCCGCAGGGTGCGGGGGTTGCCGTTGCGGTCGCGGCTCGCGCTGCTGGTCGCCGTCGCGGTGGCCGCGGCGGTGGCGGCGGTGGCGGTGACGTGCTGGTTCATCACGCGGGACCAGTTGTACGGGCAGATGGACAACGAGCTGCGCAGCGAGGTCGGCTCGCTGAACCAGAACCGCCAGGTCACCACGGTGCTGAACTGTCCGGCGACGGCACAGCGCGACTTCCCCGGGCCGACGATCCAGGTGATCAACTCCAACGGCACCGTGTGCACCTGGCGCGGTGACAAGGCGATCCCGGCCCAGCCGTCGGACCTCGCCGTCGCCGACGGTGACTCGGACCGGGCCCTGCACACCACGGACGACGACGACGGCAGGGCCATGCGCGTGCTGACGATCCCGGTCGCCGCCGGGCCCGGTCAGGACCAGGTTCCAGGCGTCGCCGTCTCCATCGCCAAGCCGCTCGACGAGGTGACCAAGCCCCTCACCACCCTTGCCTGGGTTCTCCTCGCCGTGGGCGGGATCGGTGTGCTCGGGGCCACTGCCGCGGGGCTGTGGATCGCGCGTGCCGGGCTGCGGCCCGTCGACAAGCTCACCGATGCCGTCGAGCACGTGGCGCGAACCGAGGACCTGACCGTCCGCATCCCGGTCGACGGGGACGACGAGATCGCCCGGCTGTCCGCGTCCTTCAACTCGATGACCGCCTCGCTCGCCTCCTCCCGCGAACTGCAGCAGCAGCTCATCGCCGACGCGGGTCACGAACTGCGGACGCCGCTGACCTCGATGCGGACCAACATCGAACTGCTCACCCGCAGTGAGGACACGGGCCGCGCCATCCCCCCGGACGACCGCAAGGCGCTGATGGCGTCGTTGAAGGCGCAGATGACCGAGCTGGCCGCGCTGATCGGGGATCTGCAGGAGCTGTCGCGGACGGGGCTGAGCGCGGGCGACGGGCCCGTCAAGGTGGTCTCCCTGCACGAGAGTGTCCGTACCGCGATCGAACGCGCCCGGCTGCGCGGCCCCGAGCTGACCATCGACGCCGAGCTGGCCCCCTGGTACGTCCGCGCGGAACCCGCGGCGCTCGAGCGGGCGATCGTGAACCTGCTGGACAACGCGGTGAAGTTCAGCCCGGAGAAGGGCACGGTCGAGGTCCGGCTGATGCGCGGGACGCTCACCGTGCGGGACCACGGCCCCGGCATCCCGGCCGACGAGCTCCCGTACGTGTTCGACCGGTTCTGGCGGTCCCCGACCGCTCGCGCGCTGCCCGGGTCGGGGCTCGGTCTGTCGATCGTGGCGCGGACGGTCGGGGCGAGCGGCGGCGAGGTCGCGCTCGCGGCGGCGGACGGCGGCGGGACGGTCGCCACGATGCGGCTGCCCGGCGCGCCCACACCGCCCCCGGAGACCCCCGGGATCAGCGGCCCACGCTGAGGCCCGCTCCCGAGAGGTCCACCCTGATCCCGTCCTTCTCCACATGGACGTCGCGCAGACGTACGTAGCCGTGGTCGCCCGGCAGCTTCGGCAGCCGGAACGCGAGGGAGAGCTGGTCGGCGAGTTGCGGGCGGGTGAGCTGGGACAGGCCCTTCAGGAGAGACGGGTCGAGGCCCAGTTTCCGGAGCAGCCACGGGTGGTCGAGGGCGATGTCGACGAGGTTCATCCGCATCAGGCCGTGGACGAAGCGGGGCGCCCCCGTCACCTCGCTGATCTTCTTGTCGCCGCGCAGGGCCTCGCGGACCGCCGCGTCCGGGACACCGGCGCGGTGCGCGATCGCCGGAATGGCGAGCAGCCGCCTGGCCTTGTCCGTCTCCTCGGTGATCCGGCGCACGGACTTGGCGGTGAGGTGCAGGCCCTCGTCGGCGCGGGTGCCGGGGCGGTAGGTGGCGAGGTCGCCGAGGTCGAGGCGCATGCCGTCGATGTCGGTGGAGATGCCGGACGCGCCGAGTCGGCGGATCGTGGCGTCGGCCCTGACCTTCACCTCGTGCCCGGCGACGGGCAGGGTGCCGCGGGCGAGGACCCGGTCGCGGCCGTGCCCGGTGAAGGTGACCTGCGAGGCGCCCAGTTCGCGGTTCATGTCGGCGAAGCTCAGCAGCACCTCGCCGTGCATCGAGTCGACGGACGCGCCGCTGATGTCGGTGGGGCCCGAGCCCTCGATCCGTACGTCGTGGGCGGTGGCCGAGACCTCGGCGAGGGTGACGCGGTCGGCGGCGACGTCGGGGACGGTGACCTTCATCTCGTCCACGCGGCGGTCGGCGAGCTGGGTGAGGAAGGGGAACCCCTCGATCTCGACCTCGGGCGCCGCGGTCAGCTTCAGCTCCTTCTTGAGCTGCTGCGCGGCGCGGTGCTCGGCGTAGAGGACGGCCCAGCGGTCGGCGAGGACGAGGAACGCGGTGAGGACGCAGACGGCGATCACGCCCTTGACGGCGAGCGACAGGCCGGCGAAACGGTTGCGGCGGCGGCTGCGGCGTCCCCGTCCGTGGTCCGGGGGCAGCCAGTCGTCGTCGGGTCCTGGGTCCTCCGTCGCGGGCGGGTCCTCGCGCAGGACGTCGTCGAGCGGGTTGTCCGCGAGGTCGGCCAACTCCTCGTACGGATCGCGGTAGTTGGGGCGGTCGGGTATGCGGTGGGGGGTACGCATCGGGCGATTCCACCACATGCCCCCACCCACTGCGCAAACAACCTTCATCTGCGCGTCACAAACGAACGGGTGGCCCACGGTCAACCGTAGGCCACCCTATGTTCGCTCTGTTTTCCGGCTCTGCCCGGTTACTTCACGATCGTGATCCGGTCCGCCTTCGGGGGCGCGATCGGGTTCGCGGCCGAGGAGTTGGCGGTCAGGTAGTCGTTGAACGCCTTCAGGTCGTCCGCGCCGACCAGCGGGTTCTTGCCCTGGCCGAGCGCCGCGAAGCCGTCGCCGCCGCCCGCGAGGAAGGAGTTCATCGCGACACGGTAGGTGGCGGCGGGGTCGATCGCCGCACCGTTCAGCTTGATCGAGTCGACGACCACGCGGGCGGCACCCGACTTGGTCATGTCCAGGGTGTAGGTGAGTCCGGCCGAGGGCTGGAGGATCTTCGGCGAGGCCTCGTTCGAGCCGCTGACCTGCTGCTGGAGCGCGGTGACCAGTTGCGCGCCGGTGAGGTCGGCGAGGTTGACCGTGTTGCTGAACGGCTGGACCGTGAACGCCTCACCGTAGGTCACGACCCCGTCGCCCTCGCTGCCGCTCGCCTTGAAGACGAGGTCGGAGCGGACGCCGCCGGGGTTCATCAGGGCGACGGACGCCTTCGGGTCGAGGGTCTTGGCGTGGGCGAGCTGCGCGTCCGCGATGAGGTCGCCGAGCGGCTCCTCCGGCGTACCGGCACCGCGCCCCGGGATGTCGGCGGAGATGTAGCCGACGGCCTGGTTAGAGACGGGCGCGGCGAGCTTGTTCCAGCGGCCGATCAGGTCGGTCATGTCCTGCGCCTTGGGCTGGGTGCGGGTCACGACGTGGTTGGCGGACTTCGCGGACCTCGACGACTTCACGGACGTGCGCACGATGTCCTTGGTGCGGCGGTCGTACGTGAGGGCCGTGTCCGTGTAGAGCTTGCCGTAGGACGACGCCGAGGTGACCATGCGCGGGTTGCCGGCCGGGTCCGGGATCGTGCACACGTACGCGTTGTGCGTGTGCCCCGTGACGAGCGCGTCGACCTTCGGCGTGATGCCCTTGGCGATGTCGACGATCGGGCCCGAGACGCCCGACCCGGCGCCCGGGGAGTCGCAGTCGTAGTTGTACGAGGACGAGGCCGGCACCCCGCCCTCGTGGATCAGGGCGACGATCGACTTCACGCCCTGCTTGTCGAGGATCTTCGCGTACTTGTTGACGGTCTCGATCTCGTCGTGGAACTTCAGGCCCTTGACGCCGTCCGCGGAGACTATGTTCGGCGTGCCTTCGAGCGTGACGCCGATGAAGCCGACCTTCACGCCCTTGTGCTTCCACACCCAGTACGGGGCGAGGACCGGCTTGCCGGTCTTCTCGTCCGTGACGTTCGCCGCGAGGTAGGGGTAGTCCGCCCCCTTGAACTTCCGGCCCTTCTCGAAGCAGCCGTCCTTGGGGTGGCAGCCGCCGTTCTGGATGCGCGCCAGCTCCGCGGCGCCCTCGTCGAACTCGTGGTTGCCGACACTGGTGACGTCCAGGTCGAGCTTGTTCATCGCCTCGACGGTCGGCTCGTCGTGGAAGAGGCCGGAGAGCAGCGGGCTCGCGCCGATCAGGTCACCGGCGGCGGCCGTGACGCTGTACGGGTGCCCCTTGCGCGCCGTCCGCAGGGAGGAGGCCAGGTACTCGACGCCGCCCGCGTCGACCTGCTTCGTCGTGCCGTCGGCCTGCTTCTCGGTGACCTGGCCGGACGAACCGGCCGGGGGCTCCAGGTTGCCGTGGAAGTCGTTGAAGGACAGCAGCTGGATGTCCTGGTAGCGGCCCTGGTCGTGCTTGCCGTGCTGACCGTGGTCGCCGTGCTTGCCGTGGGCCGCGTTCGCGGGGAGCGCGGCCATCAGCGCGCCGGCCGTGGCCAGGGTGGCGACGGCGCCGAGCGTGGCCTTGACGCGGCGGCGGACCGGGCGGCGCCCCGCTCCGGAAACTGGTCTGAATGTGGGCATGTGTCCCCCTGGGACCGGAGTACGACTGGTGCTGGAACTGCTGCTGTCGGCGTGACAGCGGGGTGTGCGGCTGGTGCGGGTATTGCTGCTCTCGGCGTGACTGCGGGAAGCCTAGAGTCAACGCGCGTAGCGCAACAGGGGGTCGCCGGTTACGAGCTGGTTGCCGCCACCTGGCCACGGGTCCGCCGTACCCTCGACTCCATGACCACCGACCCCGCCTCCACCAGCGATCCGGTCCGCCCAGGACGCCAGATCGAGACCCTGTCCGCCCTGACCGACGCGCAGGCCGCCACCATGCTCGCGCTGCTCACGGACGCCGCCCGCGCCGACGGCCAGCAGGCCGTGTCGGAGCAGGGGCGGCTGCAACTGCGCGGCGGGGAGCGCGAGGGCGTGCACCACCTGCTCCTCACCGTCGGCGGTGAGCTGCTCGGGTACGCGCAGCTGGAGGACACCGACCCGGTCGAGGCGCCGGCCGCCGAACTGGTCGTGCACCCGGACTTTCGCGGGCGCGGGCACGGGCGGGCGCTCGGCACGGCGCTCCTCGCCGCCTCCGGGAAGCGGCTGCGCGTGTGGGCCCACGGCGGGCACGGCGCGGCGCGCCACCTCGCGCAGGTCCTCGGCCTGACCCTGTTCCGCGAGCTGCGGCAGATGCGGCGCCCGCTGACCGGCCTGGAGCTGCCGGACCCCGTGCTGCCCGCGGGCGTCCGCGTCCGCACGTTCGTACCGGGGCAGGACGACGCGGCCTGGCTGGCGGTGAACGCGGCGGCGTTCGCGCACCACCCCGAGCAGGGCTCCCTCACCCAGCGCGACCTCGACGACCGCAAGGCGGAGCCGTGGTTCGACCCGGCGGGCTTCTTCCTCGCCTTCAAGGGCGACGAGCTGATCGGCTTCCACTGGACGAAGACGCACGCCGAGGAGCGACTCGGCGAGGTCTACGTGGTGGGCGTCGCCCCGGGCCGGCAGGGCGGCGGCCTCGGCAAGGCGCTGACCACGACGGGCCTGCGCCACCTGGCCGCGGCCGGGCTGCCGACGGCGATGCTCTACGTCGACGCCGACAACAAGGCGGCGGTGAGCGTGTACGAGCGGCTCGGGTTCAGCACGTACGAGACGGACCTGATGTACCGCACGGAGTCCTGACCAGCGCCTTTCTCCCCAGGGGGTGACGTCGCTTGACGTCACCCCCTCTCTTGCATCACCCTTTCACTACTTGATTAGTGAAAGGGGGGTACGCCAGTGGGCGAGCGGGAGTACGTGATCGAGTTCCGGATCGACCGCCACAGCGGCGTCGCCACCTACCTCCAGATCGTCCACCAGACGGAGCAGGCGCTGCGGATGGGCATGCTCGAACCCGGCGACAAGCTGCCCACCGCCCGCGAGGTGGTCGAGGCGACGGCCATCAACCCGAACACCGTGCTCAAGGCCTACCGCGAACTGGAGCGTTCCGGGCTCGTCGAGGCACGCCGGGGCCTCGGCACCTTCGTGCGCAGATCCCTCGGGTCCGCGCCGGCCGACTCACCTTTGCGGGCGGAGCTCGACGACTGGGCGAGACGGGCCAGGGAGGCCGGACTCGACCGCGAGGACGTGGCCGCCCTGTTCGGCAGCGCGTTGGACACACACTTCGGCACCACCAGCACCACCAGCACCACCAGCACCACCACCACCACCAGCACCAGCACCAGCACCAGCACCAGCACCAGCACCAGCACCACCAAGGGGACCGCATGAGCACGGCCATCGAGGCGACCGGCCTCGGCAAGCGGTACGGGCGGCACTCCACCGCCGCCCTCGACGACTGCTCGTTCCGGCTGCCGACAGGCCGGATCAGCGCGCTCGTCGGGCCGAACGGGGCGGGCAAGTCCACCCTCCTCGCCATCGCCGCGGGCCTGCTGCGGCAGAGCGCGGGCCGGATCGAGGTCCTGGGCGGCGCCCCCGGCGCGGCACGCGCCAAGGTCGCCTACCTCTCCCAGGACAAGCCGCTCTACCCCCAGCTCTCCGTCGCGGACACCCTGCGCATGGGCGCGGAGCTGAACCCCGGCCGCTGGGACGCCGCGTACGCCGCGAAGATCGTCGAGCAGGGCGCCCTCGACCCGGGCGCCCGCGTCCGCTCGCTCTCCGGCGGCCAGCGCACCCGCGTCGCCCTCGCCCTGGCGCTCGGCAAGCGGCCCGAGCTGCTGCTCCTGGACGAGCCGATGGCCGACCTGGACCCGCTCGCCCGGCACGAGCTGATGGGCACGCTCATGGCGGACGCCGCCGAGCACGGCACCACCGTCCTGATGTCCTCACACATCGTCGCCGAGCTGGCCGACGCCTGCGACCACCTGCTGCTCCTCGGCGGCGGCCGGATCCGGCTCGGTGGCGGCATAGACGACCTGACGGACGCGCACAGCCTGGTCACCGGGCGCGGCGACCTGTCCGGGCACACGGTCGTCGAGTCCCGCGCCTCGGGCCGCGGCGTCACCGCCCTGATCCGGCGCGACGGCCCGCTCGACGCGGGCTGGCAGATCCAGGAGCCCTCTCTGGAGGAGCTGCTCCTGGCCCACCTCCGGGCGCCCGACGCCCCGGCCCTCCTGACCCCGGGCACCACGGCCCGCACGGCCACGACCGGATCGGCGGTGTCCGCGTGAGCACGACGACCCTGGAGCGCCCCGGGACCGGGGCCGACAAGCCCCGCCGCACCCTGCCCGGCCCCGACGGCCTGGTCTGGACGGTGCTGCGGCTGCACCGCACGGCCCTGTGGATGTGGCTCGGCTACCTCGCGATCACCGTCGGGCTGCTGCTCTGGCTGTGGGGCCCCGGCTCCTCGGCCGCGCGGGAGGCGTTCGACGCGTTCGGCTACCGGGGAGCGCAGGACGACGCCTTTCAGGGCCTGTCCTCCACCCTCCCCCTCTTCGGCTCCTTCGACGCCGTCTTCTACAACCCGCTGTCGCTGACCCGGATCGCGGCGGTCGCCGTCGCCGTGTTCGCGGCGGGCCCGCTGATCGCACGCGAGCTGGAGACGGGCACCGCCCAGCTCGCCTGGACGCAGTCCGTCACCCCGGCCCGCTGGCTCGCCGTCAAACTGGCCGTACCGGCGCTCTTCGTCACGCTCGGCACCGCGCTGGTCGTCGTCCTCTACCAAGGGGTGTGGGACGCGCGCGGCCATCTCCTCGTCGCCGGGATCGGCCCGCGCGACTTCGCCTTCTCGATCGGCCCGGCGACGGTCGCGGGCGCGTTGTTCGGCCTCGCGTTCGGCGTGCTCGTCGCGCTGCTCGTCCGCCGCACCCTGCCCGCGCTCGCCATCGCCGGGATCGGGCAGTACCTGGCCGGCGCCCTGCGCTCCAACTCCTGGCCTTTCCAGGGCTGGTACCAGCAGCCCGAGCTGTCCGTCCACAGCAAGGCGATCACCGCCTCCGGCGCGGAGATCGGCGACCCCGGCTGCTACGAGGACCTGAAGTGCCTCGCCCAGCACCATGTCACCGGCTTCACCCGGCACTACCTGCCCTCCCCCGACTACTGGCCCCGCCAGCTCACCGAGACGGGCCTCCTGCTCGGCCTCACCGTGCTCGCCGTAGCGGCCGCGTTCCTCGTCCTGCGCCGCACCCAGCCCAAGGGAGCCACCGCATGAGCCTCGCGCTGCCCCGCCCCCGGGGCCTGACCTGGACGGTGCTCCGGCTGCACCGGATCGCGCTGTGGCTGTGGGCCGGGTACGTGGTGGTGGCGGCGGGGGTGCTGCTGTGGCTGTGGGGGCCGGGGGCGGACGGGCTTTCCGTCAACGAGCCCTGCGGGTCCGGCGACGCCGAGTTCTGCGCCCCGATCGGGCCGACCGCCGAGATGTACAAGTCCGCCCTGGCCCTCGTCGACGTCTCGCTGAGCACCCTCCCCCTGGTCATCGCCGTCTTCGCGGGCGGCGTGCTCTTCGGGCGCGAGCTGGAGCGCGGCACCGCCCAGCTGGCCTGGACCCAGTCCGTCACGCCGTTCCGCTGGCTCGTCGCCAAGCTGGCCGTGCCCGCGCTGTTCCTCACCGCCGGCACCGCGACACTGCTCGCACTGCGCCGGGCCGTCGCCGCGGCCGAGCCCGGCCTCAGTGACAACCAGTGGTGGACCGGCCCGCCCTACAACCTCCTGGGGACCACGGTCATCGCCTTCCCGCTCCTGGGCCTCGCCTGCGGTGCGCTCGGCGCCGTGCTCCAGCGCAAGGCGGGCGCCGCCGCGGCCTTCTCCGGGGTGCTCCTGATCCTGCTCGCGTTCTGCGCCGACATGCTGCGTCCGCACCTGTGGCCCACCCGCACCGTGACCGGCGGCGTGCACGAGGGCTACCTCTCCTTCCGTGGCGAGGTCACCGGTGACGGTGCGATCACCGGCTCGGGGGCCCACGTCGGCGACCCGCTCTGCGTCGGCGACACCGCCTGCCTCAGCGACCACGACATCACCGGCTTCTACACGGAGGGCCACCCGCCCTCCCACTTCTGGCCCCTCCAGCTGACGGAGACGGCGCTGCTGCTGGCCCTGACGGCCGTGACCGTGGCGCTCACGTACCGCATCCTGAAACGAAGAGTCGCCGTATGACAGGCGCCCTGTAAGGGGCGCGGGGAACGGCGCGGGAAGAGGCCACCGACCGGCACTGGGAGACAGACCTCAACGTCCGCGGCGCTGAGCCGCACCCCGAACAAACGCCCGGCCGCACCGTGCCGGCCCCCGGGACGTCATGTCACCGTAACCAGCGATTCAGAACGCCTTGCGACCCTCACGGAATGCAGCGCCCCGCCCCCGACCCCGCGCAGACCCCGGACCCCGACCGCCCGGACCGCCTCCACGCCGCGCCCGGATGGGCCCTCGCGCGGAAGAATGGGGCCATGAGCCAGCCGAGTCAGTCGAACGCCGCCCAGGACCCGACCACCTCCGCGCCGCCGACCACCGCCACGTCGCCGGCCACGGCGGCCCCGCAGCCGTCCGTGGGCTCGCTCGCCGCGCACCGGCCGCAACCGGTGGCCGGCGCCGACTACGACCGCGCGGCCGCGAAGCTCGCCGGGATCGTCGCCGACATCGACGCCGACCCGGACGACTACGAGGAGGAGTACGCGGGGCAGGACGAGAGCGGCGCCGAGCTGCCGCAGGGCCGTTTCCTGGACCGTGAGCGCAGCTGGTTGGCGTTCAACGAGCGGGTCCTCGAACTGGCCGAGGACCCGAACACCCCGCTCCTGGAGCGCGCCAACTTCCTGGCCATCTTCGCCTCGAACCTCGACGAGTTCTTCATGGTCCGGGTGGCGGGGCTGAAGCGCCGCATCGCGACGGGCGTGGCCACCCGTTCCGCCTCGGGGCTCCAGCCGCGCGAGGTCCTGGAGCTGATCTGGAACCGGTCGCGTGAGCTGATGGCGCGGCACGCCGCCTGCTACCAGGACGAGGTCGCCCCGTCCCTGGCCGACGAGGGCATCCACGTCGTGCGCTGGAACGAGCTGACCGAGAAGGAACAGGCGCGCCTCTACACCCTGTTCATGCAGCAGATCTTCCCGGTGCTCACCCCCCTCGCGGTCGACCCGGCGCACCCGTTCCCGTACATCTCGGGCCTCTCCCTGAACCTCGCGGTCGTGGTGTCCAACCCCGTCTCGGGCCACCGCCACTTCGCCCGCGTCAAGGTCCCGCCCCTCCTCTCCCGCTTCCTGGAGGCGTCCCCGCAGCGCTACGTCCCCATAGAGGACGTCATCGCCGCCCCGCGCCACCTGGCGGAGCTGTTCCCCGGCATGACCGTCGAGGAGCACCACATGTTCCGTCTCACCCGCAACGAGGACCTGGAGGTGGAGGAGGACGACACCGAGAACCTGCTCCAGGCCCTGGAGAAGGAGCTGATGCGGCGCCGCTTCGGCCCTCCGGTGCGCCTGGAGGTCGAGGAGACCATCGACTCCGAGGTGCTGAGCCTGCTCGTACGGGAGCTGAAGATCAGCGAGGCGGAGGTGTACCCGCTGCCGGGCCCCCTCGACCTGACCGGTCTGTTCGCGATCGCGGGCCTGGACCGGCCGGAGCTGAAGTACCCGAAGTTCGTCGCGGGCACCCACCGCGATCTGGCCGAGGTCGAGTCGTCGTCCGCGCCCGACATATTCGCGGCGCTGCGCAGCCACGACGTCCTCCTGCACCACCCGTACGACAGCTTCTCCACCTCCGTACAGGCGTTCCTGGAGCAGGCGGCCAACGACCCGGACGTGCTCGCGATCAAGCAGACGCTGTACCGGACCTCGGGTGACTCGCCGATCGTCGACGCGTTGATAGACGCCGCGGAGTCCGGCAAGCAGGTCCTCGTCCTGGTGGAGATCAAGGCCCGCTTCGACGAGCAGGCCAACATCAAGTGGGCGCGCAAGCTGGAGGAGTCCGGCTGCCATGTCGTCTACGGCCTCGTCGGTCTGAAGACGCACTGCAAGCTGTCGCTCGTCGTACGCCAGGAGGGCGACCAGCTGGTCCGCTACTCGCACGTCGGCACCGGCAACTACCACCCCAAGACGGCCAGGCTCTACGAGGACCTCGGCCTCCTGACCGCCAATCAGGAGGTGGGCGCGGACCTCTCCGACCTCTTCAACCGGCTCTCCGGCTACTCGCGCCGCGAGACCTACCGCCGCCTCCTCGTCGCCCCCAGGTCCTTGCGCACCGGCCTGGTCACGCGCATAGAGAAGGAGGTGCAGCACCATCGCGCGGGCCGCCCCGCGTACGTCCGTATCAAGGTCAACTCGATGGTCGACGAGGCCGTCGTCGACGCGCTGTACCGGGCGTCGCAGGCCGGTGTCCCGGTCGACGTGTGGGTGCGCGGGATCTGCGCGGTGCGGCCGGGTGTCGCGGGCCTCTCCGAGAACATCCGGGTCCGCTCGGTCCTCGGCCGCTTCCTGGAGCACTCCCGCGTCTTCGCCTTCGGCAACGGCGGCGAGCCCGAGGTGTGGATCGGCAGCGCCGACATGATGCACCGCAACCTCGACCGCCGCATCGAGGCCCTGGTCCGCGTCGAGGACCCGGCCCACCGGGCGGCCCTCAGCCGGCTGCTCGAGACGGGGATGTCCGACACCACCGCCTCCTGGCACCTGGGCCCGGACGGCGACTGGACCCGGCACGCGCTCGACGCGGACGGACGGCCCCTGCGCAACGTTCAGGAGATGCTCATAGACGCCCGGAGGCGCCGGCGTGGCACAGCGACACCTTGATTCCGTCCCGGCCCCCGCCGTCCCGGCCCCCGCCGTCGCGGACCCCACGGAGACCGCGGACCCGGCCCTCGCGTCCTACCTGCGCGACCAGGCCACCGAGTTCCTGCGGGCGCTGCGACAGCACCGCGAGAGCGGCGCGGCCGGGGAGACGGCGTGCGCGGCGCGCGCCCTGCGCCGCGCGGCCCGCCGGATCAGCGGCACCCTGCACACGTTCCGCCCGCTCCTGGACGCCGAGTGGTCGGACGCGCTGCGGCCCGAACTGGCGTGGCTGTCGGGCACGCTGGCCCAGGAGCACGCGTACGCGGAGCGCCTGCTGCGGCTGAACGAGGCGCTGCACCGGCTCACCACCGTCACCGCGCGCCCCGCCGCGCACCACCCGGCCGTGCGGGCCGACACCGGGGCGCCCCCGGCCCGCGAGACCCTCACCCTCGGCGCCGCCAAGGCCGCCGCCCTGCTCGACCGGCAGCTGACCCTCGCCAAGACACGCGCCCACAGCACCGCGCTCGGCGCCCTCGGCTCGTCCCGCTTCCACGCGGTCGCGGACAGCGTCGCCGTGCTCGCCAGCGAGGTCCCGCTGCGCGGCGCCGACACCGAGCTGAAGAAGCTCGCTACGGCCGCCGAGTCCCGGCTCACCGAGGCGGTCACCGCCCTGCACCCGACCGGCCACCCCTACAACCCGGACGCGGACACGCCCTGGCACCACGTCCGGCTCCTGCTCCGCCTGCACCGCTACGCCCAGGAGGTCGCCCTCGGCCCGTCCGCGACCGGGGCGCGCCGCGCCGACGACGAGGCGGCGCACGCCCTGAACGCCCACCGCGACGCCGCCGAGGCCGCGGCCGCCGCCGCCCAGGCGGCCCGCACCCCGCGCATCGCGCCCGCGACGGCGTACGCCCTGGGCGTGCTCCACGCCGACCAGCGCCATCAGGTGGAGGCCGCCAGAACCGCGTTCCGGCAGGCATGGCAGCGAGAGACAGTGGGAACTCCGTGACCGTGCGCGCAGACGACACCACCCCCATCCGCGCGGCGGGCTGCGTCCTGTGGCGCCGCTCCCCGTTCGACGACGGCCTGGAGATCTGCCTCGTCCACCGGCCCAAGTACGACGACTGGTCGCACCCCAAGGGCAAGCTGAAGCGCGGCGAGAGCGAGCTGGACGGCGCGCGGCGCGAGGTACGGGAGGAAACCGGCCAGGAATGTGTCCCGGGGGCCACCCTGCCCACCGCCCGTTACGTCGTCGGGGGCCGGCCCAAGACCGTCGCGTACTGGGCGGCGGAGGCCACATCGGGCACGTTCACCCCGAACCGCGAGGTCGACCGCGTCCTGTGGCTCCCCCCGGCAGCGGCCCGCAACCGCCTCACCGAGCCCCGCGACCGCAAGCTGATCGACGCCCTGCTGGCCGCTCTCCACACCAACCTGACGTAATCGCTCCGTGACCTAACCACACCGCCCGCTTAGGTTCACCCTCCGTTCATTCACGGCCATCGGTCACTTCACCTGATCTGCCTAATTTCGGCCGTGGACGGTGAGTCCCCGCGACAAGGGACCCGCTCCCCGTTCACTGAGAAACCCGAGAACTCCGCAGACTTCGCACGCCGCCACAGACGACAAGAGGCCGGCGGCTCCTGGAAGGAACATCCGAAGGTGAAGCTTCAGCGCAAGAACCGGCTCCGCGCCCTCTCCCTCGGCGCTCTCGCCGTCTCCGGCGCCCTGGCCCTCACGGCGTGCGGCTCCGACGACACGGGCGACACCACGGGCGGTGGCGCCAGCTCCTCCGCCAAGGCGGACGGCTCCAACATCAAGTGCGACGACGCCAAGGGCCAGCTCCTCGGCATCGGCTCCTCCGCCCAGGCCAACGCGGTCGACGCCTGGCGCCAGGCCTTCGCGCAGGCCTGCTCCGGCGTGCAGATCAACTACAAGCCCGACGGTTCCGGCGCCGGCGTCACCGCGTTCAACCAGGGCCAGGTCGCCTTCGCCGGCTCCGACTCGGCGCTCAAGCCCGACGAGGTCACCGCCTCGAAGAAGGTCTGCAAGACCGGCCAGGGCATCGACCTGCCGATGGTCGGCGGCCCGATCGCCGTCGCCTTCAACGTCTCGGGCGTCGACAACCTCGTCCTGGACGCGAAGACCCTCGCGCAGATCTTCGACTCGAAGATCACCAAGTGGGACGACGCGGCCATCAAGAAGCTCAACCCCGACGCGAAGCTCCCCTCCACCAAGATCCAGGCGTACCACCGCTCGGACGAGTCCGGCACCACGGACAACTTCACCAAGTACCTGAAGGCCGCCGCGCCGAGCGACTGGAAGTACGAGGGCGGCAAGGCATGGCAGGCCAAGGGCGGCCAGTCCGCGCAGGGCTCCTCCGGCCTCGCCGCGCAGGTCAAGCAGACCGACGGCGCCATCTCCTACTTCGAGCTGTCCTACGCCAAGGACGGCGTGAAGACGGTCGACATCGACACGGGCGCCGCCTCCCCGGTCAAGGCCACCACGGAGAACGCCTCCAAGGCGATCGCCGACGCCAAGATCATCGGCGCCGGCAAGGACCTCGCCCTGGAGCTGAACTACGCGACCAAGGCCGAGGGCGCCTACCCGATCACCCTCGTCACCTACGAGATCGTCTGCGACAAGGGCAACAAGGCCGACACCCTCGCCGCCACCAAGTCCTTCCTGACCTACACGGCCTCCGAAGAGGGCCAGGCCGCCCTCTCCGACCTGGGCTACGCCCCGATCCCCACGGAGATCAACGCCAAGGTCCGCGAGACCGTCGCCGGCCTCAGCTGACCCGCGTGCGGGCCACCCCACCAGCGGGTGGCCCGCACCGTCCGGTGCACCGCCGCCAGAAGTCCCGTACGCGACCGCAGTGAGCGGCAAGGACTTCGCAGACCGGAGAACCCCATGGACATAACCACGCAAACACCTGCGCCACCCGCGCCCGCCGACCGTCCGTCCACCGCGGAGCAGAAGGCCGCCGCCCGCGGCGCCACCCGCCCCGGCGACCGGGTCTTCCTCGGTCTCTCGCGCGGCTCGGGCATCCTGCTCCTGGTGATCATGGCCGCGATCGCGGTCTTCCTCACCTACCGCGCCTCGCTCGTCCTCTCGAAGAACGAGGGCAACTTCCTCACCACCTTCGAGTGGAACGCCACCGCCGACCCGCCCGTCTTCGGCATCGCCGTCCTCGCCTTCGGCACGATCGTCACCTCGGTGATCGCCATGCTGATCGCGGTCCCGGTCGCCGTCGGCATCGCGCTCTTCCTCACGCACTACGCGCCGAAGAAGCTCAGCGGCACCATCGCCTACGTCATCGACCTGCTGGCCGCCGTGCCGTCCATCGTGTACGGCCTGTGGGGCGCCCTCTTCCTGGTGCCGCACATGACGGGCCTGTTCAGCTGGCTCGACGACTACTTCGGCTGGACCGGGATCTTCTCCTGGCAGGGCGGCGCCCCGCGCACCCTGCTCACCGTCGGCATCCTGCTGGCGATCATGATTCTGCCGATCATCACCAACGTCTCCCGCGAGGTCTTCCGGCAGGCCCCCCTGATGCACCAGGAGGCGGCCCTCGCCCTCGGCGCCACCCGCTGGGAGGTCATCCGCATGTCGGTGATCCCCTTCGGCCGCTCCGGAGTGATCTCCGCGTCGATGCTCGGCCTCGGCCGCGCGCTCGGCGAGACGATGGCCGTCGCCACGGTCCTCTCCCCCGACTTCCTGATCCACGCCAGCCTGCTCGACCCGGGCGGCGGCACCTTCGCGCAGAACATCGCCGCGAAGTTCTCCGAGGCCAACGACCAGGGCCGCGACGCCCTCATCGCCTCCGGCCTCGTCCTCTTCGTCATCACCCTGCTGGTCAACGGCGCGGCCCGGTTCATCATCGCCCGCCGCAAGGAGTACTCGGGGGCCAACGCATGAGCCACGCGACGACGCCCGCGCCCGCACCCGCGAAGCGCCCCTCGTCCCTCTCCGCCGCGCGCCTGCCGCGCTGGTCGCCCTGGGCCATCGCCCTCGGCTCGATCGCCGCGGGCTGCGCGATCGGCCTCGGCTTCGGGCTGAGCAGCCGCATCCAGTGGGGCCTGCTCGCCGCGCTCCTCTTCGTCCTCGTCACCTACGGCCTCGCCGCCAAGGTCGAGGGCGCGCGCCAGGCCAAGGACCGGACCGCGACCAGCATCGTCTGGGTCGCCTTCATCCTGGCCGTCCTGCCGCTCGCCTCCCTCGTCTACGAGACGGTCAAGCGCGGCATCAAGGTCCTCGACCCGTACTTCCTGTCCCACTCGATGGGCTTCGTCACCGCCTACCAGCCCGGCGGCGGCATCTACCACGCGATCCTCGGCACCCTGGAGCAGGTCGGCCTCGCCACCCTGATCTCCGTGCCGATCGGCCTGCTGACCGCGATCTACCTGGTGGAGTACGGCCGCGGCAAGCTCGCCAAGGCGGTCACCTTCTTCGTCGACGTCATGACGGGCATCCCGTCGATCGTCGCGGGCCTGTTCATCCTCAGCTTCTGGATCCTCATCCTCGGCTTCGGCTTCTCCGGCTTCGCCGGCTCGATGGCCCTGTCCATCCTGATGATCCCGGTCGTGGTCCGCTCCACCGAGGAGATGCTCAAGCTCGTCCCCAACGAGCTGCGCGAGGCATCGCTCGCCCTCGGCGTCCCGAAGTGGCGCACCATCCTCAAGGTCGTCCTGCCGACGTCGATCGGCGGCATCATGACCGGCGTGATGCTGGCGGTCGCCCGTATCGCGGGCGAGACGGCCCCGGTGCTGCTCCTGGTCTTCGGCAACCCGCTGATCAACGGCAACCCGTTCGACGGCCCGCAGGCGTCGCTGCCGCTCTACATCTACCAGCAGTACGCCAGCAGCGGCGGCAGCGAGGCGGCGTACGACCGCGCCTGGGCCGCGGCCCTGGTCCTCATCGCCTTCATCATGATCCTCAACCTTCTGGCCCGCGGCGTGGCCCGCTGGAAGGCCCCACGGTATCGATGAGCAGCTGCCGCTGCGTGGCGAGCCGCTGACGCGGCTACCGCGCGCACGCGCTCACGCGCTCCCGCGCCCCTCAGCGACTCGAACCCGGAAGTAGTGAACAAGTTATGGCCAAGCGAATCGACGTCAGCGGACTCACCGCCTACTACGGATCCCACAAGGCGATCGACGACATCTCGATGACCGTCGAGCCCCGCTCCGTGACGGCCTTCATCGGCCCGTCCGGCTGCGGCAAGTCGACCTTCCTGCGCACCCTCAACCGGATGCACGAGGTCACCCCCGGCGGCCGCGTCGAGGGCAAGGTACTCCTGGACGACGAGGACCTCTACGGCGCCCACGTCGACCCGGTCGCCGTGCGCCGCACCGTCGGCATGGTCTTCCAGCGCCCCAACCCCTTCCCCACGATGTCGATCTACGACAACGTGGCGGCGGGCCTGAAGCTCAACGGCTCCTACAAGAAGTCCGAGCTGAACGACGTCGTGGAGAAGTCCCTCAAGGGCGCCAACCTCTGGAACGAGGTCAAGGACCGCCTGAACAAGCCCGGCTCGGGCCTCTCCGGCGGCCAGCAGCAGCGGCTGTGCATCGCCCGCGCCATCGCGGTCCAGCCGGACGTACTCCTGATGGACGAGCCCTGCTCGGCGCTCGACCCGATCTCGACCCTCGCCATCGAGGACCTGATCGGCGAGCTGAAGGAGCAGTTCACGATCGTCATCGTGACGCACAACATGCAGCAGGCGGCCCGCGTCTCGGACCGCACCGCCTTCTTCAACCTCGCGGCGGTCGGCCAGCCCGGCAAGCTCATCGAGATCGACGAGACGGAACGGATCTTCTCCAACCCGTCGGTCCAGGCGACGGAGGACTACATCTCGGGCCGCTTCGGCTAGGAGCTCGCCGCCTTTGACCCGGACTCCTCGTGGCGCTGCATGGCGGTGCCGCCACGAGGCCCGAGAGCCCGCCCCCGGTAGGGGGGCGGGCTCTCACCATCTACGAGGGGCTGGGGATCAGCCCCGCTCAGGGGCGCGGGGAACTGCGCGACCAGCCACGACGAAAGCCGCGGACGCGTCCGCTCGTGACATGAGCAGACGCATCCGCGGCTTGTAAGTGGCTGAGCGCGCGGTTCCCCGCGCCCCTGCCGGCACCTATGCGAAGGCCAGCCAGACGATCCCGTAAGAAGCGGCAGCGACAAGCGCCGCGGCGGGCATCGTGATGAACCACCCCACCACGATGTTCTTGGCGACCCCCCACCGAACGGCGTTCACCCGCTTGGTGGCCCCCACACCCATGATCGCGGACGTGATGACGTGCGTGGTCGAGATCGGCGCGTGGAACAGGAACGCGGAGCCGAACATGATCGAAGCCCCGGTGGTCTCCGCGGCGAACCCCTGCGGCGGATCCAGCTCGATGATCTTGCGGCCCAGGGTCCGCATGATCCGCCAGCCACCCGCGTACGTACCGAGCGACAGCATCACCGCACACACGATCTTGACCCAGACCGGGATCGGGTCCTGGAACGTCTCGTGACCGCCGATGACGAGCGCCATGACCACGATGCCCATGGTCTTCTGCGCGTCCTGAAGGCCGTGGCCGAGCGCCATGCCGGCAGCCGAGACGGTCTGCGCGATCCGGAACCCGCGCTTCGCCTTGTGCGGGTTGGAGCGCCGGAACATCCACATGATGAGGGTCATCACGAGGTAACCGACGACGAGGCCGATCACCGGCGACGTGAACATCGGGATGACGATCTTGTCGAGCACCCCGGACCAGTACACCGTCGTGCCCCCGGCGAGCGCCGCGCCGACCATGCCGCCGAACAGCGCGTGCGAGGACGACGAGGGAAGGCCGAAGTACCAAGTGATGAGGTTCCACACGATCGCGCCGGCCAGAGCGGCGAAGAGGATGCCCATCCCCTTGTCGCCCTCGGGCGTGGCGATGATGCCCTCACTGACCGTCTTGGCGACGCCGCTGCCGAGGAAGGCACCGGCGAGGTTCATCACCGCGGCCATGGCGAGCGCCGCGCGGGGCGTCAGGGCACGGGTGGAGACGGACGTGGCGATGGCGTTCGCGGAGTCGTGGAAGCCGTTCGTGTACGTGAATCCGAGCGCGACGCCGATCGTCACGATCAGGGTGAAGGTGTCCATGAGCCGGCCTCAGGACTCCTTCACGGCGATGGTCTCCACCGTGTTGGCCACGTGCTCGAAGGCGTCGGCCGCCTCTTCCAGCACATCGACGACCTGCTTCAGCTTCAGGACTTCCATGGCGTCGTACTTGCCGTTGAAGAGCTGGGCCAGCAGCTTGCGGTGGATCTGGTCGGCCTGGTTCTCGAGCCGGTTGACCTCGATCCAGTACTCGGTGAGGTTCGACATCGTGCGCAGGTTCGGCATCGCCTCCGCGGTCAGTTCGGCCGCCCGCGCGAGCACCTCGATCTGCTGCTCCACGCCCTTCGGGAGCTCCTCGATCTGGTAGAGGACGACCAGGTCGACGGCCTCTTCCATGAAGTCCATGATGTCGTCGAGGGACGAGGCGAGGTTGTAGATGTCCTCGCGGTCGAACGGCGTGATGAACGAGGAGTTGAGCTGGTGGAAGATCGCGTGGGTGGCGTCGTCACCGGCGTGTTCGGCTGCCCGCATCCGCTCCGCGATCTCGGCCCGGGCGGAGGTATCCGCCCCGAGCAGTTCCATCAGGAGCTTCGAGCCCGTGACGATGTTGTCCGCGGACGCGGCGAACATGTCGTAGAAGCTCGTCTCCCTGGGGGTCAGACGAAAACGCACGTGGGGTCCTCGGGGTGCTCTGGATTGGGTCAGGCTGATGCTAGGCGCATCATCCGGCCACGGCTAACCGGCGTTCCCCCAGTGTCGCCCATCAGGCACAGTGATCAGCACGGGGTCCCGCGAACCGGCCGGACCCGCGCAAAGTCCGGTATCCTATACCCTCCGGGGGTATACGGGACCACTACGGGAGGTCGGACACGATGACCACGGACGCGAGCCCGTCGGCGGCCGCCGACGGCGGGGCGGAGCACGGCACCGCCGAGATCGTGACCGACCACGACCGCGGCATCCACGGCTACCACCACCAGAAGGACGAGCACCTCAAGCGCCTGCGCCGGATCGAGGGCCAGATCCGCGGCCTCCAGCGCATGGTCGAGGAGGACGTCTACTGCATCGACATACTCACGCAGGTCTCGGCCTCCACCAAGGGCCTGCAGTCCTTCGCGCTCCAACTCCTGGAGGAGCACCTGCGCCACTGCGTCGCCGACGCGGCGGTCAAGGGGGGCGACGAGATCGACGCCAAGGTCGAGGAGGCCACGAAGGCGATCGCGCGGCTGCTGCGCACCTGAGGGTCTGACGGTCGGACGTTCCGCGGGCGGGGGCCAGGCCCTTGGATTCGTGACCTCAGGTCCGGTTCTCGCCGTGCGGGGCGCCGGGCGGCGCCTCGTCGACTCGCAGCACCTCGTCGATCCGGTCCGCGCTGAGCCGCCCCTCGGGGACGGCGGACGCCGCGATGATCAGTTCACCGCACAACTCGATCTCGGCGAGGGCGACGTGGTCCTGAACAGCCGTACCTACGGGAGCCACGCTCATCACCTCTTCCAGCCATCGTCGGTCGACTTCCCAGAGTAGGGAGCGCCCTACGGACCGCGCATGGCACGGAAGAACCATTTCCGGTCCCGGCGGGACCCCCCGGCGACCTACGGCCCGTCCTTCTCGGCGACCTTCCCCGCGTAGATGTCCGACTTGTGCGGCAACCGGACGCTCGCGGACTTCCCGAACCCGTAGAGCAGCGTCGTCGACGCCACGGCGACGTCCTTCTTGTTCTGCGGGTCGGCGAAGCTGAAGCGGTGCCTGACCTTGCGGATCAGGCCCTCCTCGTCGAGGTACACGTCGAACGGCACCGCGGAGCCGCCGAACCCTTTCGCTGCCGCCGCGAGCGCGGCCCTGTTCCCCTCCGACGCGGCCTTCGCGGCGGCGGCGAGGTCGACGGTCCCCCGGTAGTGCCGGGTCCGTACGCCCGCGATGTCGCTCTCGCCCGCATACGTCACTTCACGCGCCCCGCGCAGCAGTTCGGCCGCCGCGAGCGGATCGGTGGCACCGCCCGTGACCAGATTGCCGTCGCTCAGCGAGGCGGTGTCGACCCGCACCCACTTGTCGGCGGGCACGCCCGCGCCCCGGTTCTTCATGAAGAGGGCGCCCGGGGCGAGAAGTTCGGTGATCGGCCGGTGCTCCTGGGCCCCGGCCGCGTCCTGCGGCAGCCGCACCGTGAGCTTCCCGAGCCCGGCCCGGTAGTCGTAGGTGCCCTCGCCGCGGATGGTGACGCGGGTGCCGCCGCTCGCCATCTCCATCGACGTCGTCGCCTCGGAACTGCCCTCGCGCACCAGCCGGTCGGCGGCCTGCCGCACCACGTGCGTGGCGTCCGCGTGCAGGTCACCCGCCTCGGCACCGCCGCCGCAGCCGGCCGCGCACGCCATGAGGCCCGCCGCGGTCACCGCCGCCGCCCCTGTCCTTGTCGGGCGCCTGTGCTGCACCACCATCGCTTGTCTACCCCCAAGCCCGTTCGTGCGTATGCGGCCCCACTGTTGTCCGGTTAACGACGAGTAGGGTCGACCGTCACGCGAACGGAGGTGTACGCGGGCCGTTCACCCGGTCCCGTTACCGTGTCCGCGTGGCACAACAGCAGCACGAGCGGGCGACGGCGGAGCACGCGACGACCGTCGTGGAACAAGGCCGGTTCGCGGCGGCCCGGTGCACCTGCGGCTGGCGCGGTCCCGCGCGACGCGCGCGCAGCAAGGCGCGATCCGACGCGGACGAGCATGTACGGGCCGTATGACGCGCCGTATGACGGGCACATGACCGGCGGGGGAACCCCGGCTTCCTGTGACGCGTCTCGTCACCGGGAAGCAACCGGTGGCCGAGGGAGACACAGATGCAGCGGCGTACGTTCATAGCGGCCTCGGCGGCCGCGCTCACCGCGGGAGCGGCCTCCGCCTGCACCCCCGACGACTCCTCGGCGCCCGCGTCCTCCGGCGCCTCGCCCTCCTCCGGCCCCGTGCGCTCCACCAGCGCGAGCGCCTCGCCGACCGTCCGCGCCGCCGCGAACCTGGACGCGCTGGCCAAGGACCTCGACGGCTCGCTCGTCCGCCCCGGCCAGTCCGCGTGGGCGGCGGCCCGCCAGCTCTACAACACCCGCTTCGACGAGCTGAAGCCCAGCGCGGTCGCCTACGTCGCGGGCCCCGACGATCTCCGCACGGCCCTCGCGTACGCCCGCGCCCGCAAGGTCGGGGTCGCGATACGCAACGGCGGCCACTCCTACGCGGGCTACTCCTCCGGCGACGGACGCCTGATCCTCGACGTGTCCCGCATGAAGTCGGTCCGCGCCTCCGGCGGCGAGGCGGTCGTCGGCGCGGGCGCCAAGCTCATCGACGTCTACCGGGGTCTCGCCGCGAAGGGCGTCACCATCCCGGCGGGCTCCTGCCCCACGGTCGGCGTCTCGGGCCTGACACTCGGCGGCGGCCACGGCGTGGTCTCCCGCGCGTACGGCCTGACCTGCGACAGCCTGACCGGCGCCACCCTCATATCGGCGGACGGCAAGGAGCTGAGGGCCGACGCCTCCACCAACAAAGACTTGTTCTGGGCGCTGCGCGGCGCGGGCAACGGCCAGTTCGGCGTCGTCACCGAGCTGCGCTTCAAGACCCACCCCGCACCGCAGGGCGTCTCCGCCTACATGACGTGGCCCTGGTCGAAGGCGGCCGCGGTCCTCAAGGCGTGGCAGAAGTGGGGTCCGGACCAGCCCGACGAGATCTGGTCGTCGCTGCACGTGGCCAACGCCGCGGGCGGGCGCCCCACCCTCTCCCTCGCCGCCTTCTCCCTCGGCACCTACACCGAACTCCAGAACGCCGTCGACCGCCTCGCCGACGGCCCCGGCGGACCCGGCCCGGCCACCTCGGTCTCGCTCAAGCGCCGCTCCTACGAGGAGTCGATGGAGGTCTACGCCGGCTGTTCGGCCTTCTCCGACGACGAGCAGTGCCACCTGCCGGGCCCGACCCCGGGCCGCTCCGTCGCGGGCGACCTGCAGCGCGAGACGTACGCGGCCCACTCGGACTTCTTCGACCGCTCCCTGTCGGACGCCGGCGTGCGCACGCTGCTCAAGCAGCTGGAGTCGGTCTCGGCGGGCGCGGGCTCCGTCGCGCTCACCGCGCTCGGCGGCGCCGTCAACCGCGTCGACCCGACGGCCACGGCGTTCGTCCACCGCCGCTCACGGATGCTGGCCCAGTACATCGTGTCGTGGCGGGCGGGCACCTCGGGATCGGCGGCCCGCGACTGGCTGAAAAAGGCCCACACCGCGATGGGCCCGTACGCGTCGGGCGCGGCGTACCAGAACTACACGGACGCGACGCTGAACGACTGGAAGAAGGCGTACTACGGGGCCGCGGCCGACCGTCTGACGAAGGTGAAGCGCCAGTACGACCCGACGGGCTTCTTCACGTTCCAGCAGGCGCTGTAGTCCGCCGCCGCACTCCTCCCGGGGCGCTGTAACCGCCTCTCGCGCCTGTTCGCCCCGGATGGAGCAGGCGACACGCCCTCAAGTGGCCCAGACGGGCGCGCCAGGGTGCGCTGGAGCCATGAACACTCCCCGAATAGTCGCCGCCACCGCCGCGACCGCCGCCGTCCTCACCCTGGGCGCCGCCACGGCCGCCGCTCTCGAGGACGGGTCCGCGCACCCCGAGGCGGGTCCGCTCCTGGTGGTCTCCGCGACCGTGGCGGCAGCCGCGGGAGCCGGCGGTCTCGCCTTGATCCGCGGCGGCAAGGGGCCGACTACGCCGCCAGATCCCGCTCCTCGGCGGTCCCCGACGAGCCGCGGGCCTCGGGAAGCTCCACCGCGCCCGGAGCCGTCGCCACAGTCCTGGGCGCCCACACGAGCCACGCCGCGCGGGACCGGCCGATCGCCCTGGCGACCGGCGTGAGCAGGGCGGAGGCGAGCGGCGAGAGCAGCAGCGCGACGGCGGTGCCGAGCGCGAAGCCGCCGACGACGTCCGTCGGGTAGTGCACGCCCATGAAGACCCGGCAGAACCCTTCCACCACGGCGAGCGCGAGCCCGGCGAGTCCCAGCTTGCGGTGGGCGACGAAGAGCGCGGCGCCCATGGCCATCGCGAGCGTCGCGTGGTCGCTGACGAACGAGAAGTCGTTCTTGCCGTCCACCAGGACGGTGAGCCCGTCGTGGTCCTTGAACGGGCGTGGCCGCTCGACGAACGACCGGATCGGCACGTTCACCAGGACCGCCACCGCGGCGGCGAGCGGCGCCCACACGACGGCGGCGACCGAGGAGGCCGCGTCGTCCAGAGCACCGCGCTTGCGCGCGCCCCACCAGCACCACAGCACCACGAGGACGAGGCCAAGGAGGATCCCGTACTCGCCGACGAACTCCATGGCCTTGTCGAACCAGCCCGGGGTGGCGTCCGTCAGCCCGTTGATGTCGTAGAGCAGGGAGACGTCAGGGTTCGACCCGGAACTCTCGAGCGCCTCGAGTCCAGCCATGGTTCAACGGCCCCTTCGTCTTCAGCCACCCCCGTGGTCTGCTTACGGTTCAGTAAGAGGAACGCACGTCCGCCTTCCCCACGTTCCGCACTCCACCGAATGATCACGCAGACGTTATCGAAGAGAGATGCAAACCCGCAGCTCAGGACCGGGCGTTAACGGAGAGTTCAAGCCACGTCACACTTCCGGTGACGCGGTCGGCAGCGCTTTCGCGCCGTCCTGGGTGACCCGGGTGGCGCCGAAGTAGTCCGGCGTGTCGACGGGGTCGAACCGGATGACGGCGCCCGACCGCGGCGCGTCGATCATGTACCCGCCCCCGACGTAGATCCCCACGTGCCGGATGGCGCGGCTGTTCTGGAGGTCGTCGGAGAAGAACACCAGGTCACCCGGGAGCAGCTCGTCCCGCTTCGGGTGCGGTCCCGCGTTGTACTGGTCGTTGGCGACGCGCGGCAGCTCGATGTCGACCGACGCGTACGCCGCCTTGGTCAGCCCCGAGCAGTCGAACCGCCCGCCCTGGTCCGCCGTCCCGTTCCCGCCCCACAGGTAGGGGGTGCCGAGCTTCTTCTGCGCGTAGTAGATGGCCGCGGCCGCCTGCTGCGACGGCTGCACCCGCCCGACCGGCCGGGCGAAGCTCTTCTCCAGGGTCGTGATGGTCTTCACGTAGTTCTGCGTCTCGCGGTAGGGCGGCACGCCGCCGTACTTGATGACGGCGTACGCGCCCGCGTTGTACGCCGCCAGCATGTTCTTGGTCGGGTCGCCGGGCGCGTCCTTCACGTACGAGGCGAGCTTGCAGTCGTACGAGGCGGCCGACGGGATCGCGTCGTTCGGGTCCCAGATGTCCCGGTCCCCGTCCCCGTCCCCGTCCACGCCGTGCGCCGCCCAGGTCCCGGCGATGAACTGCGCTATGCCGTACGCCTTCGCCGGCGACGTGGCCTTCGGGTTGAAGCCGCTCTCCTGGTAGAGCTGCGCCGCGAGCAGCGCCGGGTTGATCGCGGGGCACAGATTGCCCCACTTCTGCACGAGGGGCTGGTAGGCGGCGGGCACGGCGCCCTTGGCGAGCCCCACGGCCCCCTGGCCCACCCCGTTCGTCAGGCTCCCCGCCGCCATGTACGTCCCCAGGACCAGCAGCGTCACGAACCCGGTCCCCCCGGCGACGGCCGACCCCGCGACGATCCACGCCTTACGCACCGTCAACCGCCTCTCGCCGCACGGGAGTCCATCGACCCTCCAGTCTAAGGCCGCCCCGCCCCGAAGATCGGGGATTCACCACCGGGCGCCGGGCGGCGGATCCCACCGGGTGCACGGCGGCGGATCCCACCGGGTGCCCGTCGGCGGACACCACCGACCTTGATCGCCGGACGATTGCCCGGCGTGACCAGGCGTGATACACAGAGTGACGATACGTTCCGGCGCATACCGAACCGCCCGCCAGGCGGCCCGGCGAACGGCGGTGCGTACGAACTCGGCCAACGAATGGCGCCAATGGTGCAGGCATCCGCGCCAATCTGCGCCAGAATGGGCGTGACCTCTGCGCTGCGGCGGAGGCGACAGAACTACCCACATGGGGCGGTGAGTTACACATGCTGCTGGCAGCCGAAAAAGGCGACATCACGACCATCATCGGCGGGATCGCCCCCGACTGGGGCCCGTTCGGGAGCCTGGGCAACGAGGCACGCGTAATGATCGAGGTGGTGATGGCCATCGCCATCCTGCTCTGCCTCGGCATCGCGATCTGGGGCGCGGCCAAACAACGGATCGGGGCAACGGCGCTGCGCGACACCTTCAGCGCCGAACAGGGCAAGGGCCTGATCGTCGCGGGCCTCACCGGAGTCTTCATCATCGGCTCCCTCGGCACGCTCTTCACGATCGTCTACGGCATGGCCGTCTGACCCGCCGGGCCCGGCAGTTTTCCGCCGCCCGTCCCGCGGCGGAGAACACACCATCAGTTTCCGGCCCGTTCTCCCCGGTTATGCACATGTTCGAACCCTGTCCGATCCCCTGGCCCGATCCCCGGCCCACCCGAGTCCCCACGTCCCCCACGTCCCTGACATCCCCCGAGTCCCCGACACCCCCACGTCCCCGACACCATCCGTTCCGTCGTGCCCACCGGCTGAGGTTGCGTCTCCCTGATGTCGAGTCACCACACCGCGCCCGCGCGGAAACCAGCACGGCTACCGTCGTACACGGCGTATCCGGCGGTTCAGCACGAGGTTGAGGGGACGTGTGCGCGATGAGTCTCGACGACCGGCACAGCGACGACGCCTACGGCGGCACCGGCCAGACCCGCACCCGCTACCCCGACACCCCCGGCCCCGACCCACGCAGACCCGGCCGCACCCCGTCCCGCTCCCTCGTCACCGTGGTCGGCGTCGTGGTCCTGCTCATCGCGGCGATCGCGTTCGCCAACCGGGGCGGCGACAGCGCCTCCGGCGGCGACGGGAACTCCGGCTCGGCCCCGAAGTCCTCCTCCACGGCGGCCACGGGGACGAAGCCCGTGGATTCGGGGTTCGCGCGGGATGAGCAGGGTGTGCAGTCGGCTGCCGCCAATTACGCGGTTCAGCTGGTGTCCGCCGACATCCTCAAGCCCGACCGCCGGACGGACATCGTGCGCCGACTGTTCGTCGCCGACAAGGTGAGCGCACTGCAGGACCAGTTCGACAAGGCCTACTCGAAGGAGTTCCTGGCCAAGATCGGGCTCGACGACCAGGGCAACGCCGCCGCGGGCCAGACGTACGTCTCCCGTACCGTGCCGGTCGGTACCAGGACGACCGCCTACGCGGACAGCGCGGCGACGGCCGAGGTCTGGTGCACCGGCGCCTTCGGCACGGCCGGGGAGGCCTCGAAGACCCCGGTGACCAACGACTGGTTCACCATGACCCTGAAGCTGCGCTGGGTCGACGGCGACTGGAAGGTCGAGAGCTTCTCCCAGAAGGACGGCCCGTCCCCGGTCAACGGCGACAACAAGGTCTCCTCCGCCGACGAGATCGCCAAGGCAGTCGAGGAGTACGGAGGGTTCACGTATGCCCGGTAGCCGCCTCGCGCTCAAACTGACCGGCGCCGTCGTCGCCGTACAGAGCGCGGCCGTCCTGCTCGCGTCCCGGGCCGTCGCGGCCCCCGAGGACAACTGCGACCTCATCGTGGGCCCCGCCAAGGCCTACTGCCAGCGTGGTGACAACAGCCGGAACAGCGGGTCCGGGGGCAGCTCCGGGGGAAATCTGCCGCCCGACACCACCAACCCCCTGGACCCCCTGAGCAGCCTCGCCAAGGGCTGCGCCGACGCCGCCTCCTGGACCGTGGACCAGCTCAGCGAAGCGGTCCGCAAGACGGCCGAGGTCGATTTCACGAACCAGGAGTTCCTGAAGCAGTACGCGATCGTCTTCGCCGCCTCGGCGGTACTGACACTGCTCCTGTGGCTGCTGGCCGTCGCGAAGCGGGCCGTGCGCGGCGTGCCGCTGTCGACCGCGATCTCGGAGGCGGTCGGCTTCCTGTGGCTGACGGTGCTGGCCTCGGCGTTCACCCCGCTGATCCTCTACACCGTCGTATCGGCCACGGACGGTGTCACGGACGTCCTGGCGAGGGCGACGGGCAATCAGACGACGACGTTCTTCGGCACGTTCTCGGAGGCGCTGAAGAAGGGCGACGACATCGGCGGCGGCCCGATCATGCTGATCGTCGTGTCGCTGGTGTCGATCATCGCCGCGGGCGTGCTCTACCTGGAGCTGTATCTGCGCGCGGTCCTGCTGTACGTGGGCGCCCTGCTCGGCGTCGTCGTGTACGCGGGGCTCGTCGACAAGAACCTGTGGGGCCACGTCCGCCGCTGGGTCGGCATCATGGTGGCGATCATCCTCGTGAAGCCGGTGATCGTGATCGTGCTCGGCCTCGCGGGGGCGCTGTCCAGCAGCGACGACGGGCCCGACTCCCTGGCCGCCGTCGTCTCGGGCCTCGCCATCGTCCTGCTCGCCATCTTCGCCAGCGGCATGATCTACCGCTTCGTCCCGGGCTTCGGCGACGAGATGGCCAACGTCCGCAAGAACCGCATCATGCAGGGCGCCGAGGGCAAGGCGGCCGCCGCGTTCACCTCGCCGGCCGCGCTCGTCTCGCAGGGCATCAAGACGCACAGCGCCCGCGCGGACAGCGGCGCCGGTGGCGGGGGCGGGGGCGGCGGGCAGTCCCGCCCGGCGAACCCGGTCTCGGGCGGCGTCGCCGCGCACAGCACCCGTTCCGGCGCGGGCGGCGGCGGATCTGTCCCCTCCGCCGCACCCGCGCCCCGTACGAGTCCCACGAACACCCCGCACGCCGGTAACCGCGGCAACGGCGGGGGCAGCAACCCCGGCTTCAACAGCAACGGCAAACCGCAAGGAGGTGCAGGGCGTTGACGACCCAGTCCCATGTGTCCCCTCCGGTCACGCCCCGCCGTACATATCTGATCGGCCGCGCCCGGCCGAACGCGATCGTCGGCAGGAACCGCGAGACCGGCGAGATCGCCCTGATCATCGGCGGGGCGTTCCTCGGCATGATGTGCGGGCTGCTCGTCCCCGTCCTCTCCTTGCGCATCGTGCTGCTCATGGGCTTCCCGCTGCTCGCGCTCGCCGCGGTCTACGTCCCGTACAAGCACCGCACCTTCTACAAGTGGTTCGAGATCAACCGGAGTTACAAGCGGTCCCTGAAGAAGGGGACGGCCTACCGGTCGCGTGCCATGGAGGCCGGGGTCCGGCTCGACGGGCGTGAGGTCGAGATCGGCCCGCCGCCCGGGATCGGACGCCTGACCTGGCTGGCGGCGCCCTTCGGCCCGGACGAGATCGCGGTCCTGCTCCACGCCGACCGGCGGACCGTCACCGCCGCCATCGAGATCGAGGGCCCTGGCGTCGGCCTGCGCGACTCGGAGGACCAGGAGGCCCTGGTCGACCGTTTCGGCACGCTGCTCAAGCACGTCGCGAACGGGGACGGGTTCGTCACCCGCCTCCAGATGCTCGCCCGCACCCTGCCCGCCGACCCGGACGCGCACGCCAAGGACGTGGCGATGCGCGGCGACGAGCGCTCGCTCGGCTGGCTGCGGGAGTCCTACGACCAGCTGCAGTCCATGGTCTCCACCAGCAGCGAGCAGCACCGCGCCTACCTCGTCGCCTGCATGCACTACACGCGCGAGCTGGCCGCCGAGGCCAACGCGATGGCGCGCGCCAGCCGCCCCAAGGCGGGCAAGAAGGTCGACCGGGACGCGGGGCTCGCCGTCGTCATGGCCCGCGAGCTGACGGACATCTGCTCGCGCCTCCAGGAGGCCGACATCCGCGTACGGCAGCCGCTCGGCCAGGGTCGGCTCGCCTCGCTCATCCACTCCATGTACGACCCGGACCACCCGATCGACCACATCCAGGCGATGACGAAGCGCAATGCCTGGCCGGCCGAGCTGGACGCGATGGAGCCGACGTATCTGCAGGCCAAGACGCGTGAGTCGTCGACGCGCGCGCCCTGGTGCCACGCCACCGCGTGGGTGAAGGAGTGGCCGATGACGCCGGTCGGCGTCAACTTCCTCGCGCCGCTCCTCGTCCACACCCCGGACGTGATCCGCACCGTGGCCGTCACGATGGACCTGGAGCCGACGGAGGTCGCCATCGAGCGGATGCTGACGGAGAAGACCAACGACGAGGCGGAGGCGTCCCGCGCCGCCAAGATGAACCGGACCGTCGACCCGCGCGACATCGCCGCCCACGGTCGTCTCGACCAGCGGGGCGAGGACCTGGCCAGCGGAGCCGCCGGGGTCAACCTGGTCGGCTACATCACGGTCTCGTCCCGCAACCCCGACGCGCTCGCCCGCGACAAGCGCACGATCCGGGCCTCCGCCGGAAAGTCGTACCTGAAGCTGGAGTGGTGCGACCGGGAGCACCACCGGGCGTTCGTGAACACCCTGCCCTTCGCCACCGGCATCCGCCGGTAGCCGTGTCCTCCCAGGTGTCCTCCCAGGTGTCCCCAGAGGTGTCCCCCAAGGTGTGCCCCATGGTCTCCCCCAAGGCAAGAAGGTAGGCGCTGCTCATGCGGGATCCGTTGTCCCTCCTCACGGATGCCTTCACGTCCTTCCTGTTCGGGAAGGTGGAGACGACCCGGCTTCCGGTGCGTACGTCGACGGGCCAGGCCCAGGCCGTCTACCTGCCGACCGCCGCGCCGGGCCTCGGCGACTCCGGCGTCATCATCGGCCGCGAGGTGTACTCCGGCAAGGGCTACATCTACGACCCGTTCCAGCTCTACGGGCAGCAGCTCCCGGCCCCGCACTGGCTGGTCCTCGGCGAGTCCGGCAACGGCAAGTCGGCGCTGGAGAAGACGTACGTCCTGCGCCAGCTGCGCTTCCGCGACCGCCAGGTCGTCGTCCTGGACGCGCAGGGCGAGGACGGGGTCGGCGAGTGGAACCTCATCGCGGAGGAGCTGGGGATAACGCCGATCCGGCTCGACCCGACGGCCGCCCTGGACATGGGCATCCGCCTGAACCCGCTCGACCCCGCGATCACCACCACGGGCCAGCTGGCGCTGCTCCGTACGATCATCGAGGTCGCGATGGGCCACGGCCTGGACGAGCGGTCCGGCTTCGCCCTCAAGGTCGCGCACGCCTACGTCAACGAGACGATCGTGGAGCGGCAACCCGTCCTGACCGACATCGTCGAGCAGCTCCGCCACCCCGAGCCGGAGTCCGCCGAGGCGATGAACGTGGCCATAGAGGACGTAAGGGCCTGGGGCCTGGACGTCGCGCTCGTCCTGGACCGCCTGGTCGACGGTGACCTGCGCGGCATGTTCGACGGCCCGACCACGGTCGGCATCGATCTCGACGCCCCGCTCATCGTCTTCGACCTGTCCCACATCGACCGGAACTCGATCGCCATGCCGATCCTCATGGCGATCGTCGGAGTCTGGCTCGAACACACGTGGATCCGCCCCGACCGCAAGAAGCGCATCTTCCTGGTGGAGGAGGCGTGGCACATCATCAACTCCCCCTTCGTCGCGCAACTCTTCCAGCGCCTGCTCAAGTTCGGGCGCCGCCTCGGCCTGTCCTTCGTCGCGGTCGTCCACCACCTGAGCGACGTGGTCGACGGCGCGGCCGCGAAGGAGGCGGCGGCGATCCTCAAGATGGCCTCCACGAGAACGATCTACGCCCAGAAGGCGGACGAGGCGCGCGCCACCGGCCGTGTCCTGGGCCTCCCCCGCTGGGCGGTGGAGATCATCCCCACCCTCACCCCCGGCATCGCGGTCTGGGACGTCAACGGCAACGTGCAGGTGGTCAAACACCTCATCACCGAGACGGAACGCCCCCTGGTCTTCACCGACCGCGCGATGACCGAGTCCTCCGACCCGACCCTCGGCGACGACGCGCTGTACGCGGCGGAGCTGGAGGCGGAGGAACGGGCGGCGGCGTTCGTCGAACAACGCCTGACGGACGCGTCCTCCTCCGAGTCGACGGTGGCATGAGGCAGGTGGCCCGATGATGACGCGGGACGAACGGCGCTACGGGGACGACCGCGGCCGGGGCGGCATCCCGGACGGCCTGCTCATCGGCCTCCTGGCGTTCCTGCTCGGCGTGACGATCATGGTGTGGACGGCGACGGGCCTGGCCGGCCTCTTCACCAAGGGGGCCTGGCCCTCGCACGTCACCTTCGGCCGCACCCCCCTGGCCATGCGCTCCCTGATGACCCAGCCCCACGACATCCCGGCCGCCTGGCCCGCCACCCCGAAACCCGAACTCTCCGGCTACGGCCTCTTCTGGGGCCTGTTCATCGGCCAGCTGATGATCCTGGTCGTCCTCGCGGTGTTCGTGGCGGGAACGGTGGCCAGGTGGCGAGCGGTGCGCCGGGCCGGCGGGTACGCGAAGAACTCGCCGGGGCCGGACCGGGACTCCGCCGCCGAGCGTGAGACACGGGGTCCGGTGGAACGGGCGCGGGGTTCCGGTGGTCCGGGGACGGGTCCGGTGGAACGGGCGCCGAGTTCCGGTGGTCCAGGGACGGGCCCGGTCGAGCAGGCACCGGAAGCGGGCCCGGCCGGGCCCGAAGCGGGGGTGGCCGGACCCGAAGCGGGGGCGGCCGAGCAGGCGCCCGGCTCACTCTGGGCAGACCCGGGCCAGGCAGGACAGACACCGGCCCCCGCCACACCCGGCCCGGCATACGTCGGCCGGACGCCCGGCGCGGCCGTGCCGGGCACGGCCTCTTACGGCCAGACCCCGGTCCCGGCCATGCCGGGCGCGGGCCCCCACGGGCAAGTGACCGGCTCCGCCACACCGGGCCCGGCCGAGCAGACCCCGACCTCCGCCACGCCGGGCGCGGCCCCGTACGAACAGGCACCGGGTCCGGCGCATCCCGGCGAGGCGCCGGGGACCGGCCACGCGCAGCCGCCCGCCACCACCACCGCCGCCACCTGGGCCGCCGCCCGGCCCGACACGGCAGCCCCCTCGGGCACCCACCCGGCCGGCACCCACCCCGCCGGGACGGCCCCCGCCCCCTGGCCGGAGGCGATCGTCCCTGGTCCGCGCAGCGCAAACGGTCCGCTTCTGCTCGGGTCGCCCGACGACCGGCACCCCCACGCCGTGCAGGCGATCCGGGACGCGGAGGGCCCGGTCCTCGTCATCACGTCGGCCCCCAGGGTCTGGGAGGAGACCAAAGACGCCCGGGCCAAGCTGGGCCCGGTCCTCCTGTACGACCCGACGCACCGGTGCGACACCCCGGCCCGTATGCACTGGAACCCGGCGGCGGGCTGCACGGACAGGGCGACGGCGACGACCCGCGCGGCAGCGCTGCTCGCCCCGATACGGCCCACCGCCAAACTGGACTCGGCGCTGGCCGGGACCGCGGAAACGCTGCTGCGCAGCTATCTGCACGCGGCGGCCGTGGACGGAAAACCGTTCCGCCACGTCCACCGCTGGGCGCAGGGCAGCCAGGTCCAGGACGCGGTACGCATCCTGCGGACGAGCCCGAAGGCCGCCGCGGGTTCCGCCGGGGAGCTGGAGGCCGCGCTCACCTCGCACCCGGAGCGCCGCGACATGGCCCAGGAGCTGACGGCCCGCGCCCTCTCCGCGCTCTCCACGATCCACGTCCGCGAGTCGTGCACCCCGAACCGAACTGATGCGCTCACCCTGGATTCCTTCGTGGACGAAGGGGGCACGCTTTATGTGGTGGGTGAACCCATCGAGGACCCCAAGGCGAACCCGGGCGCGATGCCCCTGTTGACGGCGCTCGCCTCAAGCGTGGTCGAGCACGGCCGCCGGATGGCCGACAGGTCACCCGCCGGTCGGCTCGACCCACCAATGACGCTCGTCCTGGACGACGTCGCGGCGGTCGCCCCACTCCCCCAGCTGCCGGAGCTGCTGACCGCCGGCCCGGACCGGGGCCTGCCGACCCTGGCCCTGCTCCGCTCCCGTGAGCAGGCCCGCAGCCGCTGGCCGGAGGCCGAACTCCCGACGCCCTAACCCTTGGTGGCGTAGAGCCGCAGAAAGACCCGTACGCCGCTCTCGACGCGCGCCTCGGCCTCGTCCGGCGCCATCGGCACGACCCCGAAGAACGTGTCGACGGTGACGGATCCGGCGGTCAGCAGCATGAAGTACCGCGCGGCCTCACCCGCGTTGCCGTCGTCGACAGCCAACAGCCCCTGCGCGCCCAGCTCCAGGAACCGCGCCCGTACCGCCTCGGTCACCGCACGCGGCCCGATCCGCTGCCACTCCTCGATGACGTCGGCGGGCAGATGCGGCCCCTCCGAGATGATCTGCCGGACGAGCAGCATGTGCGGGGCGTGCTCGCCGCGCCGCTCCATCCACTCGTGTGCGAGGGCGCCGATGTCGCGCTCGACGTCCGTCACCTTGCCCAAGTGCCGTTCGACGAGGGCGACGTGGGCCGCCGTGACGCTCGCGGCGCTGTCCAGCAGCACCTCGCGGAACAGGTTCTTCTTGCCGCCGAAGTGGTTGTAGAGCGTCCGCGTGGAGACCCCGGCCTCGGCCGCGATCTCGTCGATCCCCGCACGCGTGTACCCGTCCCGCCCGAAGACCGTCCGTGCCCCGCGCAGCAGCGCCTGCCGCTTCTCGGCAGTCCCCTTGCGCGGGCTCCGCCCGTCCTCCTGCTCAGCCATCACGCTCCTCACCCTAGGCAATGAGCCCCGGTCGCCTGCGACCCCGGACCTAGGTACAACGACCGTTGCACTAATTACAACTGCGGTTGTACTTTACCGCCATGGCAACCGAACCCGTGGTCACGGCGGCCCCCGCACCCCGCGGTCACCGCCCCGCCCTCACCCTGATCGTCGTCCTCCTCGGCATGCTCACGCTGCCGATGGCCATGTCCGGCACGACGGTGGCGCTGCCCCGGATCGGCGCGGACCTCGACGCGAGCGCCGCGTCCCTGCAATGGGTCGTCGTCGGCTACTTCCTCGCCGCGTCCTCGTTCATGCTGGTGGCGGGCTCCCTCGGCGACCTCTACGGCCGCCGCCGCGTCCTCACCCTCGGCGCCGCCCTCTACACCGCCGGCACCCTCGCCTCGGCGTTCGTCCAGCACATCCTGCTCCTGGACGCGGCCCGCGTCCTCTCCGGCATCGGCGCCGCCGGCGTCATGGCGTGCGGCGGCTCCCTCCTCGCCGCGACGTTCACCGGCTCCGCCCGCACCCGCGTCTTCGCCTCGCTCGGCACCACCGCGGGCCTCGGCCTCGCCTTCGGCCCGACCTTCTCCGGCTGGCTCGTCGACGCGCTCGGCTGGCGCGCCACCTTCCTGTCCTACGTGGCCGCGGGCGCCGTCGTCCTCACCGGCACCCGCCTGATGAACGAGTCCCGGGCCGAAGCCCGCCCCCGCGTGGACAAGGCGGGCGCGGCGACCTTCATCACCGGCCTGGCCCTGGCCCTCTTCGCCGTCACGCAGGGCTCGAAGTCCGGCTGGACGACCCTGCCCACCCTGGCCCCGGCCGCACTCGCACTCACCCTCCTCCTCACCTTCGTACGCATCGAGAAGCGCCTCGCCCGCACAGGCACCGGCCGCCCGATCCTCGACCTGGGGCTCACCCGCAACCCGGCGTTCCTCGGCTGGGCGGTCGGCGCGTTCGGCCTGGGCGCGGGCACCACCGGCGCCCTCACCTTCCTGCCCACCTACCTCCAGGGCGTCAACGGCGCCACGGCCCGCGCGGCAGGACTGACCCTCCTCCTCATGACCGTGCCGGTCCTGGCCCTTCCTCCGCTGGGCGCCCGCCTGGTCAACCGCGGCATACCGGCCCGCCACCTCCTGGTCCTCTCCCTGCTCCTGATCGCCGCGGGCAACGCCTGGCTCACCACCCTCCACCCCGGCATCACCGCCACCTCCCTCGCCGCCCCACTCCTCACCATCGGCGCGGGCCAGGGCCTGTCCATCGGGATCATCGACGCGCAGGCCATGTCGATGGTCGCCCCGTCCGAGGTCGGCATGGCCTCCGGCTTCCTCAACACGGTCCGCGGCGGCACCGGCGCCGTCATGCTCACCGTCTTCGGCGCCCTGCTGCTCGCCTCGGTCGAGTCCCGCACCGGCTCGGGGGCCCTGGCGGCACAGGTCACCTCAGGCGCGGGCGGCCACGCCGAGGAGTTCACGGCGGCCTGGCGGGTGACGCTCTGGACGGTGGCGGCCCTGATGACCGCACTGGCAGCAGTGACGTACACGCTGCTGTCCCGCCGACCGCGCCCCGAACCGGCTCCCCGCACGACGACCCCGCGCCCGCAGCCCCAGACCACCAGCCACTGACCCTCTGCCGACCGGCATCCGCACCTACCCACGGAGATCAACGTGAGCGAGACCCGCACCGAAGCCACTCCCGCCGCCGACCAGCCGCTCCGCGTGGCCATCGTCATCGGATCCACCCGGGACGGCCGCCTGGCCCCGACCGTGGGCGCCTGGTTCACCCAGCAGGCCAGGACACACGCCCCCGACACCGACTTCGACGTCATCGACCTGACCGAACAGCTCCTCCCCGACACCCACCCTGCCTGGGGCCACACCCCCACCCCCGAGCAGGCCGCACTCGCCGCCCGCGTGGACGCCGCCGACGCCTACGTGATCGTCACCCCCGAGTACAACCACAGCTTCCCGGCACAGCTGAAGCACTTCATCGACCTGCACCGCGCGGAATGGCAGGCCAAACCGGTCGGCTTCGTCTCCTACGGGGGTGTCGGCGGCGGCCTGCGCGCGGTCGAGCAACTGCGTCTCGTCTTCGCCGAACTGCACGCCACGACGATCCGCGACGGCGTCAGCTTCCACCGCGTCACCCCCGACCACTTCGCCGAGAACGGCCCGGCCCACGCCCCGCAAGGCGCCGGCGAGGCGGCAAAGCTCATGCTCGACCAACTGAACTGGTGGGCCGAGGCCCTCCGCACGGCCCGAGCAACCCGCCCGTACAACTAGCCGGTGGCCGTTCGCGGAACCTTATAAGTGGCCCCTAAACGCAGAAAAGCCCCGTGCCATTGGCACGGGGCTTTTCTCTACAATTAGTTCGGCGGCGTCCTACTCTCCCACAGGGTCCCCCCTGCAGTACCATCGGCGCTGTGAGGCTTAGCTTCCGGGTTCGGAATGTAACCGGGCGTTTCCCTCACGCTATGACCACCGAAACACTATGAAACTGTCAACCGGAGCCGTGACCATGGCTACAAACGGTTGTTCGTGGTTTCAGAACCAACACAGTGGACGCGAGCAACTGAGGACAAGCCCTCGGCCTATTAGTACCAGTCACCTCCACCCGTTACCGGGCTTCCAGATCTGGCCTATCAACCCAGTCGTCTACTGGGAGCCTTAACCCCTCAAAGGGGGTGGGAGTCCTCATCTCGAAGCAGGCTTCCCGCTTAGATGCTTTCAGCGGTTATCCTTTCCGAACGTAGCCAACCAGCCATGCCCTTGGCAGGACAACTGGCACACCAGAGGTTCGTCCGTCCCGGTCCTCTCGTACTAGGGACAGCCCTTCTCAAGACTCCTACGCGCACAGCGGATAGGGACCGAACTGTCTCACGACGTTCTAAACCCAGCTCGCGTACCGCTTTAATGGGCGAACAGCCCAACCCTTGGGACCGACTCCAGCCCCAGGATGCGACGAGCCGACATCGAGGTGCCAAACCATCCCGTCGATATGGACTCTTGGGGAAGATCAGCCTGTTATCCCCGGGGTACCTTTTATCCGTTGAGCGACGGCGCTTCCACAAGCCACCGCCGGATCACTAGTCCCGACTTTCGTCCCTGCTCGACCCGTCGGTCTCACAGTCAAGCTCCCTTGTGCACTTACACTCAACACCTGATTACCAACCAGGCTGAGGGAACCTTTGGGCGCCTCCGTTACTCTTTAGGAGGCAACCGCCCCAGTTAAACTACCCATCAGACACTGTCCCTGATCCGGATCACGGACCCAGGTTAGACATCCAGCACGACCAGAGTGGTATTTCAACGACGACTCCCCCTGAACTGGCGTCCAGAGTTCACAGTCTCCCACCTATCCTACACAAGCCGAACCGAACACCAATATCAAACTGTAGTAAAGGTCCCGGGGTCTTTCCGTCCTGCTGCGCGAAACGAGCATCTTTACTCGTAGTGCAATTTCACCGGGCCTATGGTTGAGACAGTCGAGAAGTCGTTACGCCATTCGTGCAGGTCGGAACTTACCCGACAAGGAATTTCGCTACCTTAGGATGGTTATAGTTACCACCGCCGTTTACTGGCGCTTAAGTTCTCAGCTTCGCACACCCGAAAGTGCACTAACCGGTCCCCTTAACGTTCCAGCACCGGGCAGGCGTCAGTCCGTATACATCGCCTTACGGCTTCGCACGGACCTGTGTTTTTAGTAAACAGTCGCTTCTCGCTGGTCTCTGCGGCCACCCCCAGCTCACCGAGTAAATCGGATCACCAGTGATGGCCCCCCTTCTCCCGAAGTTACGGGGGCATTTTGCCGAGTTCCTTAACCATAGTTCACCCGAACGCCTCGGTATTCTCTACCTGACCACCTGAGTCGGTTTAGGGTACGGGCCGCCATGAAACTCGCTAGAGGCTTTTCTCGACAGCATAGGATCATCCACTTCACCACAATCGGCTCGGCATCAGGTCTCAGCCTTAATGTGCGACGGATTTACCTACCGCACGGCCTACACCCTTACCCCGGGACAACCACCGCCCGGGCTGGACTACCTTCCTGCGTCACCCCATCACTCACCTACTACCAGATTGGACCGGCGGCTCCACCACTTTCCATTCCCCGAAGGGTCCGGAACGGCTTCACGGCCTTAGCATCACTGGATTCGATGTTTGACGCTTCACAGCGGGTACCGGAATATCAACCGGTTATCCATCGACTACGCCTGTCGGCCTCGCCTTAGGTCCCGACTTACCCTGGGCAGATCAGCTTGACCCAGGAACCCTTAGTCAATCGGCGCACACGTTTCTCACGTGTGTATCGCTACTCATGCCTGCATTCTCACTCGTGAACCGTCCACCACTAGCTTCCGCTGCGGCTTCACCCGGCACACGACGCTCCCCTACCCATCACAGCCGCCGTTGGGCGTATTGCTGCAATGACACGACTTCGGCGGTACGCTTGAGCCCCGCTACATTGTCGGCGCGGAATCACTAGACCAGTGAGCTATTACGCACTCTTTCAAGGGTGGCTGCTTCTAAGCCAACCTCCTGGTTGTCTGTGCGACTCCACATCCTTTCCCACTTAGCGTACGCTTAGGGGCCTTAGTCGATGCTCTGGGCTGTTTCCCTCTCGACCATGGAGCTTATCCCCCACAGTCTCACTGCCGCGCTCTCACTTACCGGCATTCGGAGTTTGGCTAAGGTCAGTAACCCGGTAGGGCCCATCGCCTATCCAGTGCTCTACCTCCGGCAAGAAACACACGACGCTGCACCTAAATGCATTTCGGGGAGAACCAGCTATCACGGAGTTTGATTGGCCTTTCACCCCTAACCACAGGTCATCCCCCAGGTTTTCAACCCTGGTGGGTTCGGTCCTCCACGAAGTCTTACCTCCGCTTCAACCTGCCCATGGCTAGATCACTCCGCTTCGGGTCTTGAGCGCGCTACTAAATCGCCCTATTCGGACTCGCTTTCGCTACGGCTTCCCCACACGGGTTAACCTCGCAACACACCGCAAACTCGCAGGCTCATTCTTCAAAAGGCACGCAGTCACGACTGCATGTGCAAGCACATACAGCGACGCTCCCACGGCTTGTAGGCACACGGTTTCAGGTACTATTTCACTCCGCTCCCGCGGTACTTTTCACCATTCCCTCACGGTACTATCCGCTATCGGTCACCAGGGAATATTTAGGCTTAACGGGTGGTCCCGCCAGATTCACACGGGATTTCTCGGGCCCCGTGCTACTTGGGTGTCTCTCAAACGAGCCGCTGACGTTTCGACTACGGGGGTCTTACCCTCTACGCCGGACCTTTCGCATGTCCTTCGCCTACATCAACGGTTTCTGACTCGTCTCACAGCCGGCAGACTGTGAAAGAGAGATCCCACAACCCCGCATACGCAACCCCTGCCGGGTCTCACACGTATACGGTTTGGCCTCATCCAGTTTCGCTCGCCACTACTCCCGGAATCACGGTTGTTTTCTCTTCCTGCGGGTACTGAGATGTTTCACTTCCCCGCGTTCCCTCCACACTGCCTATGTGTTCAGCAGCGGGTGACAGCCCATGACGACTGCCGGGTTTCCCCATTCGGAAACCCCCGGATCAAAGCCTGGTTGACGACTCCCCGGGGACTATCGTGGCCTCCCACGTCCTTCATCGGTTCCTGGTGCCAAGGCATCCACCGTGCGCCCTTAAAAACTTGGCCACAGATGCTCGCATCCACTGTGCAGTTCTCAAACAACGACCAACCACCCGTCACAACCCGCTCACGCGGATCTTCACCGGGGCCGGCATTGAGGTCGGAAACAAGTCCGTACCCTCAGATACCCAACAGCGTGCCCGACACCCTCGCCGCTTCCCTCAACGTTCCACGCTCCGAAGAGCAGTACTGGAAGGAGAAGACGATCAAGTGTGCCGAATAGTCAACGTTCCACCCATGAGCAACCAGCATCGAACGTGCGCCGATGTACTGGCCTCTGACCCGGACAAGTCCGAGTAAGAAGTGCTCCTTAGAAAGGAGGTGATCCAGCCGCACCTTCCGGTACGGCTACCTTGTTACGACTTCGTCCCAATCGCCAGTCCCACCTTCGACAGCTCCCTCCCACAAGGGGTTGGGCCACCGGCTTCGGGTGTTACCGACTTTCGTGACGTGACGGGCGGTGTGTACAAGGCCCGGGAACGTATTCACCGCAGCAATGCTGATCTGCGATTACTAGCAACTCCAACTTCATGGGGTCGAGTTGCAGACCCCAATCCGAACTGAGACCGACTTTTTGAGATTCGCTCCACCTTGCGGTATCGCAGCTCATTGTATCGGCCATTGTAGCACGTGTGCAGCCCAAGACATAAGGGGCATGATGACTTGACGTCGTCCCCACCTTCCTCCGAGTTGACCCCGGCGGTCTCCTGTGAGTCCCCATCACCCCGAAGGGCATGCTGGCAACACAGAACAAGGGTTGCGCTCGTTGCGGGACTTAACCCAACATCTCACGACACGAGCTGACGACAGCCATGCACCACCTGTACACCGACCACAAGGGGGACCCTGTCTCCAGGGTTTTCCGGTGTATGTCAAGCCTTGGTAAGGTTCTTCGCGTTGCGTCGAATTAAGCCACATGCTCCGCTGCTTGTGCGGGCCCCCGTCAATTCCTTTGAGTTTTAGCCTTGCGGCCGTACTCCCCAGGCGGGGAACTTAATGCGTTAGCTGCGGCACCGACGACGTGGAATGTCGCCAACACCTAGTTCCCACCGTTTACGGCGTGGACTACCAGGGTATCTAATCCTGTTCGCTCCCCACGCTTTCGCTCCTCAGCGTCAGTAATGGCCCAGAGATCCGCCTTCGCCACCGGTGTTCCTCCTGATATCTGCGCATTTCACCGCTACACCAGGAATTCCGATCTCCCCTACCACACTCTAGCCTGCCCGTATCGACTGCAGACCCGGGGTTAAGCCCCGGGCTTTCACAACCGACGTGACAAGCCGCCTACGAGCTCTTTACGCCCAATAATTCCGGACAACGCTTGCGCCCTACGTATTACCGCGGCTGCTGGCACGTAGTTAGCCGGCGCTTCTTCTGCAGGTACCGTCACTTTCGCTTCTTCCCTGCTGAAAGAGGTTTACAACCCGAAGGCCGTCATCCCTCACGCGGCGTCGCTGCATCAGGCTTTCGCCCATTGTGCAATATTCCCCACTGCTGCCTCCCGTAGGAGTCTGGGCCGTGTCTCAGTCCCAGTGTGGCCGGTCGCCCTCTCAGGCCGGCTACCCGTCGTCGCCTTGGTGAGCCATTACCTCACCAACAAGCTGATAGGCCGCGGGCTCATCCTTCACCGCCGGAGCTTTTAACCACCGTCCAGGAGGACGGAAGTGTTATCCGGTATTAGACCCCGTTTCCAGGGCTTGTCCCAGAGTGAAGGGCAGATTGCCCACGTGTTACTCACCCGTTCGCCACTAATCCACCCCGAAGGGCTTCATCGTTCGACTTGCATGTGTTAAGCACGCCGCCAGCGTTCGTCCTGAGCCAGGATCAAACTCTCCGTGAATGTTTCCCCGTAATCGGGGTGACACCACGAGAGCGGACCAGACAGGAGGAATAGTCCCGTCCGGTCACAGCGTCCTCGCTGTGTTTATTTCAAAGGAACCTCGCCCCAACCATCAGATGACGGCCGGAGACGGGGTAATCAACATATCTGGCGTTGACTTTTGGCACGCTGTTGAGTTCTCAAGGAACGGACGCTTCCTTTGTACTCACCCGAGAGACTCTCTCGCGGCTTTCCTCCGGGCGCTTCCCTTCGGTCTTGCTGTCTTGCGTTTCCGACTCTATCAGATCTTTCCGATCCGATTTCCTCGGGGTCTTGCTCGGTGTTGCTTTTCGCTTTCCCGGCCTTTCGGCCTTCCTGCGGTGTCGACTCTATCAGATCCTTTCGGGCCTGATTCCCTGTCAACCGGGTTTGCCGTCCGGGCTGTTGGGCCGTTCCGACGTCCCAGACATTAGCTGATTCCCGCTCTCGTTCCTAATCGGGCCGAGGCGAATTGAATTCGGGCACGCCGAAAACAATCCCAGGGGGAGATCGTGCGAATGTGTGGGTGCCGCTTCAGCGGCGGGAGATGCTGTCGCAGAACCGTTACGGCTCCGTGGCAACCCGAAGAACCTTACGGATCGATCGGGGCAGTGTCAACCCCCGCACGCCGCAAGGGCGCTGAGCTCTCGGTCCGGGCCCTCAGTCGAGATCGGTGAGGCGGCCGCCGGCGTCCGGCTGGGCCTCCTCGACCCGGCGCAGGAGGCGGATCAGGACCTCTCCGAGCAGGCCGCGCTCCACCGACGTCAGGTCCTGAAGGAGGTCCTCCTCGAAGACGGACGCGAGGCGCATCGCCGCCAGCCACTTCTCGCGGCCCTGCGGAGTGAGCTCCACGATCACGCGGACGCGGTTGTTCTCGTCGCGGTCCCGGGTGACCAGCCCCTCCTGGACCATGCGGTCGATGCGGTGGGTCATCGCGGCGGGTGTCAGGCCGAGCCGTCTCGCCAGCTCGCCGGGGCCCATCCGGTACGGGGAGCCGGAGAGGACGAGGGCCTTGAGGACCTCCCACTCCGTGTTGCTGATGCCGATCTCGGCGGTCTGGCGCCCGTACGCCACGTTCATCCGGCGGTTGAGTCTGCCGAGCGCCGAGACGATCGCCTCGACCTGCGGGTCGAGGTCCTGGAACTCGCGCTGGTAGGCGGCGATCTGCTCGTCGAGCGTCGGCTCGGCTGGGGGCCCGCCGGGGGTGTCGGCCATGCCCGGCAGTGTGGCACAGAAGTGGTTGGCGTTGAAGTCCTTCTGTGTGTATTGTTTAGCTTCTAACTTTAGCTTCGAAGTCTTGACTGCGAAAGGGCAGGTGAAAGTGACCAGGGCGATGGGCGCTGCGATGCGCCGGGTTCAGGTGGGGAGCGCGCTGAGCGCGTTCGGCATCGGCTTCACGGTTCCGTTCCTCTATGTCTATGTGGCGGAGGTCCGGGATCTTGGTGCTGGTGCGGCCGGCATCGTGCTGGCCGCCTTCGCCATGGCCGCTCTCGTCGTCCTGCCCTTCACCGGCCGCGCGATCGACCGGCGCGGCCCGCTCCCCGTCCTCCTCGTGGCGTCGGTCGTGGCGGCCGTCGGCGCGATCGGGCTCGGGCTCGCGAGCAGTGAGCCGGCCGCTATCGGAGCCGCCGCGGTGCTCGGTGCCGGGACGGCCGTGCTGCAGCCCGCGCTCGCGACGATGATCGTGTGGTGCTCGGCGCCGGAGACGCGGACGCGCTCGTTCGCCATGCAGTTCTTCCTGCAGAACCTGGGGCTCGGCATAGGCGGCCTCATCGGCGGCCAGATCGTCGACGAGAGCCGGCCGGACAGCTTCCTGCTGCTCTTCGGCATCGAGGCCGTGATGTTCCTGGTGCTCGCCGCGATCGTGCTGAGCGTGCGGATGCCGCACTCCCCGGCGTTCGGTGAGTCCATACCGAAGGACGGGGCCAAGGGCGGCCTGCGGGCGCTGCTCGGGCACCGGGCGATGGTCCAGCTGTGCGGGCTCGGGTTCGTGGTGTTCTTCGCCTGCTACGGCCAGTTCGAGTCCGGCCTGAGCGCCTACGGGGTCGAGGCCGCCGGTATCTCGGCGTCGACGCTCGGGATCGCGCTCGCCGCCAACACGGCGATGATCGTCGTCGCGCAGTTCGCCGTGCTGAAGTTCGTGGAGCGCCGCAAGCGCACGCGGGTGATCGCGGCCGTGGGGCTCATCTGGGCCGTCGCGTGGGGCGCCGCCGGGTACGCGGGGCTCGGGCACGGCAGCCAGGCCATGGCGACCGCCGCGTTCGTCTCCACGTACGCGCTGTTCGGGCTCGGTGAGGCGATGCTGTCGCCGACCGTGGCGCCGCTGGTCGCCGATCTCGCCCCGGCCGGGATGGTCGGCTCGTACAACTCGGCGTTCGCGCTGGTCAAGCAGCTCGCGCTCGCTGTCGGTCCGGCGGTGGGCGGGCCGATGGGGGCGTCGCTGCACGGGCCGTACATCGTGACGTTCCTGCTGTTCTCGCTCGGCATCACCGCTCTGGCCCTGCGGCTCGGGAAGCGGCTCACGCCGCTGCAGGACCAGCCCTCGCTGGCCGGGAGCCGTGTCGTGGCGCAGGGTTCGCCCGCGCCCGCCACCGCGGAGGCGTGACACCGGACGGCCCGGACCCGTCCCCCGTACATCGGGGGCGGGTCCGGGCCGCGCTCATTCCTGAGCCGAACCGTTCGGCAGGACGAACTCGCACCACACCGCCTTGCCGCCGCCCGGCGTCCGGCGGGCGCCCCAGTTCGAGGCGATCGTGGCGACGATGGCGATACCGCGGCCCGTCTCGTCGGCGGGCTCGGCGCGGCGGCGGCGCGGGAGGTGGTCGTCCCCGTCGGTCACCTCGATGATCAGACGGCGGTCGGTGCGCCGCAGGCGCAGGCGCATCGGCGGGGTTCCGTGCTGCAGGGAGTTCGCGACGAGTTCGCTGGCGGCCAGGACGCCCAGGTCGTGCAGGTCGGTGGGGAAGCGCCAGCTGGTCAGGACGCCGGAGGCGAAGGCGCGGGCGCGGGGCGCGGCCTCGACGCCGCCGAGCAGTTCCAGGGCGGCGTTGCGGAAGCGCTCGCCGTCGGCGCCCTTGCGCGCCGGGTGCTGGAGGACCAGGACGGCGACGTCGTCGTCGTGGTCGGCGGTGACGCCCGCCGCACGGATCAGGCGGTCGCAGATCACCTGGGGCGTGCCGGTCGCCCCCGACAGGGCGTTCTCGAGCGACGCGATCCCCTCGTCGATGTCCTCGTCCCTGCGCTCCACCAGGCCGTCGGTGTACAGGACGGCGGTCGAGCCGGGGCCGAGCGGTACGGAGCCCGAGGTGTGCAGCCAGCCGCCCGTGCCGAGCGGTGGCCCCGTGGGTTCCTCGGCGCGGTGGATCGTTCCGTTCTCGTCGCGTACGAGGATGGGCAGGTGCCCGGCGGACGCGTAGACGAGGCGGCCCTCGTTCGGGTCGTGGACGGCGTAGACGCAGGTGGCGATCTGCTGCGGGTCGATCTCGATGGCGAGCCCGTCGAGCAGTTGCAGTACCTCGTGCGGAGGCAGGTCGAGGCGCGCGTAGGCGCGTACGGCGGTGCGGAGCTGGCCCATGACGGCCGCGGCGCGCACGCCCCGGCCCATCACGTCGCCGATGACGAGGGCCGTGCGGCCGCCGCCGAGGGTGATGACGTCGTACCAGTCGCCGCCGACCGCGGCCTCGGTGCCGCCGGGCTGGTAGGTGGCGGCGATGCGCAGGTCGTCGGGTTCCTCCAGCTCCTGTGGGAGCAGGGAGCGCTGGAGGGTGACGGCGGTGCGGCGCTGCTCGCGCTCGCTGGTGCGCAGCCGCTCGGCCGCCTCCGCGTGGTCGGTGACGTCGGCGGCGAAGACCAGGACGCCCGGCCCCTCGGCGGTGTCCAGCGGGGTGCAGGTGACGGTGTACGAGCGGCCCGCGGCGGTTCTGCGGGACTTGACCGTGCGGGGCTTGGCGCTGCGCAGCACCTGGTCGAGCAGGGGCAGCAGGCTCAGCTCGTCGAGTTCGGGCAGGGCGTCGCGGGCGGGTTCGCCGGCGGGGCGGTCGCCGAAGGCGGCCACGTACGCGTCGTTGACGTAGGCGATGCGGTGGTCGGGGCCGTGCACCAGGGCGACCAGGCCGGGGATGCGGTCGAGGACGGCGCGGACGGGCAGCTCGTCCACGCCGCCGCCCGTGCCGTCCTGACCGGGGTCGTCCGGCAGGTGCTCGGCGCGGGCCGCGGGCACGCCGCTCTCGCCTCGCGGGGTCAGGCCGTGTTCGGCCCGCGCTGCGGCGCGGCGCTGCGTTCCGGGGAGCCGGGCGCTCCAGCGCGTGAAGTTCACTGTGGGGCAAGCCTCGTGGGGTCGAGGGCGGGCGGCGGCGCCCGCCTGGGTTCGTGGACCAGTCTGGCCGACCGTACTGACAAACGTCAGATGGCGGTCCGACGGCGGGAGTTGGTGTGTCCCCCGGCCGGGACACTGGCTACGGCGTTCGAACACCGGTCAGGTCCTCGGTGGGCGGATCCGAGCGTGGGTGCGGGCGTCGGTCGTCGTCGCCGGTGTGCCGTGGGGGGACAGGGATGACGACCGGACGGGGTCAAGGAGTGTTCTTCGGGCTTCCGTTCGACGGTGGGGCAGGGTCCTCAGGGGGGATGGTTCCGGCCGCGAGTTCGAACTCGGCGCGCGGCCGCTCCAGCGAGCCGAGGGAGACGATCTCCCGCTTGAACAGCGCCGTGAGGGTCCATTCGGTCAGGACGCGGGCCTTCCGGTTGACGGTGGGCACCCTGCTGAGGTGGTAGACGCGGTGCATGAACCAGGCAGGGTAGCCCTTCAGCTTGCGTCCGTAGACGTGTGCGACACCTTTGTGGAGCCCCAATGAGGCGACGGATCCCGCGTACGCGTGCTCGTAGTCGGTGAGCGGCCGGCCGCTCAGGGACGCCGCCACATTGTCGGCGAGCGTCCTGGCCTGGCGTACCGCGTGCTGGGCGTTGGGCGCGCACACGGCGCCGGGTTCGGCCGAGCTGAGGTCGGGGACGGCGGCCGCGTCGCCCGCGCCCCACGCGTGCGGGGCGCCGTCCACGGCGAGGGTCGCGGCGCACTTCAGCCGTCCCCGGTCGGTCAGCGGCAGGTCGGTGGCGGCGAGCAGCGGGCTCGGTTTCACGCCGGCCGTCCACACGACCGTACGGGTGGGGAAGCGGGAGCCGTCGCTGAGGACGGCGGTGCGGTGCTCGCAGGATTCGAGACGGGTGCCCAGGCGGATGTCGACGTTGCGGCCGCGCAGTTCACGGATCGTGTACTGGCCCATTTCGGGGCCGACCTCCGGCAGGATCCGGTCGGACGCCTCCACGAGGATCCATTTCAGGTCGTCGGGTTTGACGTTGTGGTAGTGCTTCGCCGCGTACCGGGCCATGTCCTCCAGTTCGCCGAGCGCCTCCACGCCCGCGTAGCCGCCGCCGACGACGACGAAGGTGAGGGCCGCGTCGCGGACCGCCGGGTCGCGCGTGGACGAGGCGATGTCGAGCTGCTCGATGACGTGGTTGCGCAGGCCGATGGCCTCCTCGACCGTCTTGAAGCCGATGCCGTACTCGGCGAGGCCGGGGACCGGGAGCGTACGGGAGACGGAGCCGGGGGCCAGGACCAGTTCGTCGTAGGTGAGCGTGGCCGCGCCCGTGCCCTCGTCCTTGCTGGCCAGCGTGGTGTAGGCGGCCGTGCGCTTGGTGTGGTCGACGGAGAGCACCTCGCCGACGATCACATGGCAGTGCTCGAGGACGCTGCGCAGCGACACGACGACGTGGCGCGGGGAGATGGAACCGGCGGCGGCCTCGGGCAGGAACGGCTGGTACGTCATGTACGGGTCGGGCGTGATGACGACGATCTCCACGGCGCCGCTTCTGAGCTCCGCCTTGAGCTTCTTCTGGAGGCGAAGGGCGGTGTACATCCCGACGTAACCGCCGCCGACAACGAGAATGCGCGCAGGTTCCCTCACCCTCCCATGACGCACCGCCCTCAGGAGTTTGTCCACAGCCCCGGCAATTTGTGTGACAGGGCGCGGGTGCGCGCCCCGTTCGGGCGTGTCGCCCGGGAGTTCGGAAGATGCGCAGGTCAGCGCATGGGACGGGAGGAAACGCCCAAGGGGCATTAGGGGCGGAATCACCGCGTACCCCGTTCGAGGGACGCTCCGTGCGGAACCTAACCCTTCTGAATTGACCCCCGCTCAACTATGTTCGTGTGCTGTCGGGGTGTCGGGGGGATGCGCCGTCGGGCCGCAGGGGCGGCCCGGAAACGGCTGTTCTGTTCCCCACGTTCCGGCTGACAATGACGGGGAGTGTCTCCGGGGGGAGACGTCATTACCGGGGGAACACATATGCACATTCAGGAAACGCAATGGTCCTCAGCGTCCGCCGTCGCGCCCACGGGCGTCTCGGGTGGCGCGAGCGGGCGGGGGACGGGCGACGGTCCGCGCTCCACGTCGCTGCGGGTGGACGCGCAGCGCAACCTTGAGCACGTACTGCGCGCGGCCCGTGAGGTCTTCGGCGAGCTGGGGTACGGGGCGCCCATGGAGGACGTGGCGCGCCGCGCCCGCGTCGGTGTGGGCACGGTCTACCGGCGCTTCCCCAGCAAGGACGTACTGGTGCGACGCATAGCCGAGGAGGAGACGTCCCGGCTGACGGACCAGGCGCGTACCGCGCTCGGTCAGGAGGACGAACCGTGGTCGGCGCTCTCGCGCTTCCTGCGGACCTCGGTCGCCTCGGGCGCGGGCCGGCTGCTCCCTCCGCAGGTGCTGCGGGTGGGCGTCGCCGACGAGCGGTCCGAGGGCGTACGGGACGAGACACGCGTTCCCGAGCAGCGGAGCGGGGCGCCCGAACTGCGCCTCGTCGAGCAGCGGTCGAGCGTGCTCGACGCGGGTGTCGGTGCGGGTGTCGGTGCGGGTGTCGGTGCGGACGACACCGGGGCCGCGGCACTCCTCGAGGTCGTCGGGCGGCTCGTGGACCGCGCCCGTGCGGCCGGTGAGCTGCGCCCCGACGTGACGGTGTCGGACGTTCTGCTGGTGATCGCCACGGCGGCGCCCTCGCTGCCGGACGCGGCACAGCAGGCGGCGGCGTCGGCGCGACTGCTCGACATCCTTCTCGAAGGGTTGCGGTCTCGGCCGTAGGGCTGTCTCGGCCGTGGAGCTGTCTCGGCCATAGAGCTGTCTCGGCCGTGCGGCTGTCTCGGCCGTTTTGCGGGTTCTGGCCGTGGGTGGTGACGGGGCGATGTCTCGTTGCCGCTCACGGTCAACTGCCGGGCGCGGTGCGTCGGTTCTCACCGGTCCAACCGGGCGCGCATACCCCGTATGAGTGAACGGTAGTGCTCAGGTACGGCTCATCTCCACGGATGAGTGGTTGCTGTGCACGGGCCGGTCCCGCGGGCCTTCGGCGTGTCACTCTTTCCCGATGTTCGGGTCGGAGTGTGCGGGCGGGGGCTTTGCGCGATGAGCGTGGACGGGCGGGGCGAAGAGGACCCGGGTCAGCGGGAGGCTTTTGAGGCCCGTGAGGCCCGTGAGGCCCGTGAGGCCCGTGAGGCCCGTGAGGCCCGTGAGGCCCAAGGGGCCTCAGAGACCTCAGAGGTTCAGGAGGCCGACGTCTCCGTGCCGGCCCAGCGCGACGGCGGTCCGCCCGCCGACGCCGATCTCATCTCCCGGATGCGCTCCGGCGACGACAGCGCGTACGAGGAGCTGTACCGCCGGCACGCGGGCGCCGTCCGCCGCTACGCCCGTACCTGCTGCCGCGACGCGCACACCGCCGACGACCTGACGGCCGAGGTGTTCGCACGCATGCTCGGCGCCGTGCGCGGCGGCGGCGGACCCGAACACGCGGTCCGCGCCTATCTGCTCACCACCGTGCGCCGCGTCGCCGCGAACTGGACCAAGACCGCCCGGCGGGAACAACTGGTCGACGACTTCGCCGTGTTCGCCACCCAGGCCGCCCGGTCGAACGAGGTGTCCGACGACGACACCCTCGACCTCGGCGCCGACGTCCTCGCCATGCACGAGGCCGAACGATCCATGGCCATGCAGGCCTTCCGCTCGCTGCCCGAGCGCTGGCAGGCGGTCCTCTGGCACACCGAGGTCGAGGACGAGTCGCCCAGCGAGGTCGCCACCCTCTTCGGCCTCGACGCCAACGGCACCCGCGTCCTCGCCAAGCGCGCCCGCGAAGGGCTCAAGGAGGCCTACCTCCAGGCGCACGTCTCGGCCACCCTCATCGAGTCCGAGGAGTGCGCCCGCTACGCCGACCGGCTCGGTGCCTACGCGCGCGGCAGCCTCCGTACGCGCGCCGAGCGCGGCCTGCGCAAGCACATGGAGGAGTGCGCCAAGTGCCGCCTCGCGGCCGGGCAGATCAAGGAAGTCGCCAGCGGCATCCCGGGCGTCGTGCCGATCGCCGTCATCGGCTGGTTCGGCGCCGCCGGGTACGCGAAGGTGGCCGCGCTCATCGGCGGGGGCGGCGCCGGCGCGGCGGGCGCCGGGGCCGCCGCCGCGGCCAGCGGGAGCTCCTCCGGCGGCGGTGCGGCCGGCGGGGCCGCGGCCGAAGGGCTCGGGGCGCCCGCGAAGGCCGGGATCGCGGCGGGTGTCGTGGCCGCCGGGATCGCTGTCGCCGTCGCCATCGCGCTCGCCGGGGACCCGAAGGCCAAGGAGGAGGCGAAGGCGGAGAAGCCGCCGGTCTCGCAGCCGGTCCCGTCCGAGGTGCCCCCGGAGGAGCCGTCGGCCGCGTCCGAACCGGTACCCACGCCGCCACCGTCCTCGGCGCCCGCCTCCTCGCCGCCCTCGTCGCCGTCGCCGTCCACCGCGGCACCCGCTCCGGCTCCCGAGCGTTCGGCACCGTCCTCGTCCGCCGCGCCGGATCCGTCCCCGCCCCCGTCGACGCCCGCCTCCAAGGTGCCGGCCCCCGCGCCGACCACGCCCCGGCCCGCACCGCCGCCCGCCGTCTACCAGTGGAACGAGCTGAAGTACGGCATCACAGGCGACGGCACCGCGCCCGAGATGCGGCTCGGCGAGAGCAGCTGGGTGTGGCAGCGCTACGGCATGTCGATCGGCGGCAAGCGGTACGGGGGCGGGGTCTCCGTGCACGCCCGGTCCTCCGTCACCATCGACCTGAACCGCGCGTGCACCGCGTACGACGCCCACGCCGGGGTCGACGACATGACGCTCGGGCTCGGCGCCGCCCGGTTCTCCGTCTACGTCGACGGGGTGCGGGCCTGGACCTCACCGGTCGTCCGGGGGCGGGACGCGGCCGTGCCCGTGCATGTCGATCTCACCGGGCACAAGACGATCCGGCTGGTCGCCGAGCCCCGCGAGCCCTTCGGGGCGGTGGGGGTGGCGGACTGGGCGGAGTCGCGGTTCCGGTGCGGGTGAGTGTGGGTGGGTTTGGGCCAGTACGGGTGAGCTTGGCCTGTGTGCGGGTCAGCTTGGCCTATGTGCGGGTCAGCTTGGCTTGAGTGGGGGCAGTTCCCTCAGGATCTGGGCGTGGGTCAGCGCCGCGCCCGCCGTCTCCTCCGCCGCGTAGCGCTCCGCGCCCAGCTCCGCGCGGGCCCTCGCCGCCAGCGCCTCGTGTTCGCCCCGCTCCGGCATCGGACGCGGTGCGCCGCCGCGCAGCACATCGGACGCCGCGAACAGGCGGACCGCGCCCGCCACCTCGCCGCCGCGGGCCAACAGCTCCGCGCCGACATCGACCAGGCCCGCGATCACGATCTCCGAACAGCGTTCTAGCGCCGCCTCCCGCAACACGTCCCCGAGCAGTCTCAGGCCCGCCTCCGGGCCCTTCTCCGCCGCCGTGACGCGGGTGTCGGCCAGGCCGAGGGCCGCCGCGAACTGGGGCGGCGGTGTGCCCGCCAGCGTCGCCGCGCGGGCCCGCTCGCACAGCTCCCGCGCGCGGGCCACCTCCCCGTCCGCCAGCGCGAGCTGCGCCCGCAGCAGCGCGACGAACGCCGTCGTGTCCACCGTGCCGTGCTGCTCCGCCTCCTCGCTCGCCACGTCGAGCGCCTTCTCCGCCGTGTCCCGGTCGCCCTCGCGGTACGCGATCTCCGCCAGCCGTGCCCTCAGGAACGGTGTCTCCGCGTACGCCCCCACCTCATAGGCGAGGCGCAGCGCCTCCTCGAACTCGTCCTTCGCCTCCGCCAGGCGGCCACGCCCGATCGCGGCCTCCCCCGCCGCGCTGCAGACCTGCGCGCGCATCCAGCGGTCGCCCACCCTGCGGCTGATGTCGCGCAGCTCCAGCAGGTCGGCGTCGACCCCCTCCATGTTGCCCGGCATGTCGACGGCGGCGTGCGTACGGAACATCAGCGTCACGCCCAGCTCCCAGTCACCGCCGAAGCGGCGGCAGTTCTCGACCGCCGCGTCCAGTGCGCCGCGCACGTCCGGCCATTTGCCGCTGCCCATGAGGAACAGCGAGAACGGCCAGATGAGGCCGGGGAATCGGGCGCCGTGCGGGTTCGGCGGCTCGAACGCGGACCGCACCCGCTCGACGTACCTCGCGTCCTCCTCCGTGGTCAGCGCTTCCTGCGGGCGTGACTCGGCGAGCAGGAAGAGACTTAGCAGCCGCAGGTTCATCCGCGGCCAGTACATCGGGTCGTCCTGGTTGTTCTGGTCGTCCTGGTTGTTCTGGTCGTCCTGGTTGTTCTGGTCGTCCTGGTTGTTCTGGTCGTTCCCGGCCATGCGGTCCGGCATGATCCGCTCGATCGCCTCGACCCACGCGCCGCCCTCGTGGCGGTAGTTGCGCAGCCACCAGAACCAGCCCATGTCCAGGGCCACCGCGATCGCGCTCTCCTCGTCCAGGAGGGCCGAGTCGCTCGTCGCGCGCGCCAGCGCCACCCGGATGTTGTCCAGCTCCGTCTCCAGGCGGTCGATCCACGGGAGCTGCTCGCCGGAGCGCAGCTTCGGTGCCGCCTGTGCGACCAGGTCGCGTACGTGAGCGAGGTGGCGGCGTTGCGCCGCCGAGCGCAGGGCCGGGGTTTCCGCGGCGCGTTCCGACGCGTACTCGTGGATCGTTTCCAGCATGCGGTAGCGCATGGTCGTGGGGGCGGAGGGGGGTGGTGCGGGGTTCTGTCCGATCGGGTTGTTCTGGCTTGCCTGGTTCTTCTGGCTTGCCTGGTTCTTCTGGCTTGCCTGGCTGTTATGCCTTGCCTGGTTGTTCTGCTCCTGCGGTGCCGTCGCCACCAGCAAGGACTTGTCCACCAGCGCGCCGATCGTGTCCGCGGCCGTGCCCCCGTCGCCGCAGACCGCCTCCGCCGCCTCCAGGTCCCAGCCGCCCGCGAACACCGACAGCTCGCGCAGCGCCGCGCGCTCCCGCTCCTCCAGCAGCTCCCACGACCAGTCCACCACCGCGCGCAACGTCTGCTGGCGCGGCAGGACCGTGCGGCTCCCGCTCGTCAGCAGGCGGAACCTGTCGTCCAGGCGGTCCGCGATCTGGCGCGGCGTGAGCAGCCGCAGCCGCGCCGCCGCAAGCTCGATGGCCAGCGGCAACCCGTCCAGGCGACGGCAGATCTCCGCGACCGCCGCCCTGTCGCGGTCCAGGTCGAAGGCCGGGCTCACCGCCCGCGCGCGCTCCGTGAACAGACGGTGCGCCGGGTCCGGGGGCAGCGGCTCCACCGGGCGCACCGACTCACCCGGCACGCCCAGAGGTTCGCGGCTCGTCGCCAGGATCCGCACGTTCGGGCAGTGCGTCAGGAGCGTCTCCGCCAGCCGCGCCGCCGCGTCGATCACGTGCTCACAGTTGTCCAGCAGCAGGAGCAGGCTGCGGTGCGCGCAGTGCTCAATCAGGAGCGCCGTCGGGTCGTCCTGCGGGCCCGACGACATCTCGCTCGTCATCAGGACCGTCTCGCGCAGGCGCAGCGCGCTGACGACCGCGCCCGGGACGGCCTTCGGGTCGTCGAGCGGGGCCAGCTCCACCAGCCAGGCGTTCGGGAGCGGGGCGGCGCTCTCCTCGGCCAGGCGGGTCTTGCCGGAGCCGCCCGGGCCCGTGAGGGTGACGAGGCGTGCGGCTCGTAGGTCTGAACGGATGGCGGCCAGTTCGGGTTCCCGGCCCACGAAAGAGGTCAGGCGGGGGCGGAGGTTGCCGGTCTGGGAGGTGGGGGCCGGTCCCGCCGGGGGTGCGGGCCGCTTCTCCGTCAGCAACTCCGCGTGCAGCGCCCTCAGTTCAGGGCCCGGGTCCGCGCCCAAACCCTCCGCCAGCGTGCGGCGGGTCTCCTCGTACGCCCGCAGCGCGTCCGCGTTCCGGCCCGCGTCCCTCAGGGCACTGATCAGCAGTACGTGCAGGGGTTCGTCGTACGGGTGCGCCGTGGTCAGTTCCCGCAACTCCGGTACGACGTCCGCGGCGCGGCCCAGACGGAGGTCCGCGGTCACGCGCGCGCGGGTCGCTTCCAAGCGGTGGGCCTCCGGGCGGGTGGCCGCCGTGTGGTCCGGGAGGTCGGCCAGGGCGGGGCCGCGCCACAGGGCCAATGCCTCGCGCAGAATGCGGGCGGCCGAGGTCGGGTCGCCTGCGGCCAAAGCGTCCGTGCCCTCGCGGACCAGACCCTCGAAGACGTACAGGTCGATGTCGGCGCGGGTCGCCGCGAGGCGGTAGCCGCCGGTCTCCGAGGTGATCGCGTCCCTGCCCAGGGCTCGGCGCAGGCGGCCTACGAGGGCCTGGAGGGCGGCCGGGGCGTCGGCGGGCGGGGAGTCGGCCCAGACGTCGTCGATGAGGGCGTCCGTGGGGGCCGTGCGGGGGGTGTGCAGGGCCAGCGATGTGAGCAGGGCGCGGAGACGGGGGCCGCCCACGGCTATGGGCGCACCCGCGTCGTCGTGGGCCTGGGTCGCCCCCAGGATGGAGTACTGCACCTCGGCATTGTCGCTGGTTCGGGGCGGTGGGTGCGCCTGCTTTTGGGGTGGGCCGGGGGTGGGCCACGAGACCGCGCCACTGACGCGCCAGGGCGCTGGGGTGCGCCGCCTGTCGTGTCGTGGGGCGGGGCCGCGCTACGAACACGCCAGGGCGCTGGGGTGCGCCGCCTGTTGTGTCGTGGGGCGGGGCCGCGCTACGAACATGCAGGGCGCTGGGGTGCGCCGCCCGTCGTGTCGTGGGGCGGGGCCGCGCCGGGGTACCTCCTCGGCCGGATAGGCCTCATCCCCCTCCGTCCGCCATAGGCGCGTCATCCTGGACTGCATTCCCGCGGAGTCCTGCGGGGGCACCCCGACACGTCCCCTCCCGTCGAGACGCGAGTGCACCCCGGTGCCCCGTCCGGTCACCGACTAAAGCCCACCCCGCCCCGCCCCGCCTTGGGCAATCTGCCGCCATGGGCGGCAGGGTGGGCAAGGCGGCACCCCAGCGCCGGGGAACCGGGTAATCAGGGCCGCGCACGGGTGCAGCCCGCCTTGCGTCGCGCTGGGCGCCGATGTGGACAGGCCCGTACGGGAATTCCGGCAACCCCAGCGGAGCTCAGCCGCAGAAGCAGGCCCGCACAAAATCCCGAGAAACCTAGCGGAGCGGACCCGCTCCGAGTGCCCGGTCCGGCACCACGCTCCCCGTAGGGACCGCGCGGGCCCGCGCTGGCGTGCCGGTCCAGCATGTGCCGCGCCGCGCGAGCAGGCGCCGTAGCCACAGTTCGAGGGCGACGAGGTCGGCGAGGCCGTCCAGGGGCAGGGGTTCGCCGTCCGCGGCCGCGCGGAGCGCCTTGCGGACCGTGCGGGCTTCGATCAGCCCCGTCTGGGCAAGGAGCGGCGTGTCGAAGAGGGCGATGAGGCGGTCGGCCGAGACCCGTAGCCCTGTCCGGGCAGCCGCCGCCGAGGACGCGTGGGAGGGCGCGCCCCAGCCCGGCGGCAGGTCCGCGACGCCCGCGCCTTCCAGCACCGTCCGCAGGATCGACGCGCGGGCGCCCGGCTGCACACGGAGCGCTTCGGGAAGCACGCGGCAGGCGCGGACCACCTGGTTGTCGAGGAACGGCGCGTGCAGCCGCTGGAAGCGGATCTCCGCGGCCTGTTCGAGGATGCGGAGGTCCGCGGCGTGGCGGGCCAGGGCGGCGCGGGCCCGGAACTCGCCGGGGCGCTGGGCGTGGCCGGTGCCCGGCCGGGTCGTCCCCACTTGCAGGCGAACCGATACTTCTGCGAGGGCCTCACCGGTCAGCCAGCGCGCGGCGGGGCCGGGCCTGGCCCAGTTCAGCGCGGCGAGGGACGCTCCGACGGGGCCGCCGGGCTCGTCGAAGCTGCGGTGGATGAGGCGGTCGGCGAGATGGGCGAGGCCCGCCTTGTAGGGCGTACGGGCCAGTTTGCGGGCCGCGCCGTACACGCGCGCGGGCACCGCGAGCGAGCCGCCGTCCGCCTTGGTGAGCGCAGCCATGGGGCGGACCATGTGGCGGCGGCGACGGTCCATGAGGAGGTCGGTGAGGCGGGCGGGGTGCGCGTCGAGGACCTGGCGCGCCCCGTACCCGGTGAAGTGGTCAGCGCTGCCGGAGGCGAGGCGTGCGCGGTGCCGGGCCGCCGTGACGAGGACGGCGCTCGGTTCGTCCGTGAGCGGGCCGTCCAGGTCGGCGTAGGGGAGCGCCTCCTCGCCCGCCGCCACCACCACGTGGTGCAGGCGGGGGTTGGCCGCGATCGCTCCCGCCCGTTCCAGCTCTGCCTCGCGCGTGGCCGTCGTGGAGGAGATGTCGTTGAAGGTGACGGCGAGGAGGCGTTCGCCTGCTCCGGTGCCGTGGCCCAGGACCGTGCCGGGCATCCCGGGCAGGCCCGCCGCAAGGAGCGCCAGCGTGCCGGACGCCGGGCCGCCCGAGAGGTCCGCTCCGATGCCGGGTACGGGCATCCCGCGCGCGGCCCGGCGTTCGGCCGGGCCCATGCCCGGTACGGGGCCAGGGTCGAGGTCGGTGCCGGGTACGTGGCGGGGTGCGGCGAGCCGGGCCCGTACCGCGTCCACGAGGGCGTCCCGTACGCCCGCCACGGCCGTGTCCGGGTCCACCGGCGCCGCGCCCACCGCCAGGGACGCCACCGCCTCGTAGCCGGCGATCTCGCGGGCGCCCGCGCGCAGGATCAGCGCGTGGCCGGGCGGGATGCGGCGTACGCCCTCGTACGGTGTGGAGTCCTGGAGCGCCTCGGGGACGTCGGGGGTGGCGAGCAGCGCGGCGAGGTGGCCGACGTCCAGGTGCGCCTCGATGAGGTCGGCGAGGGGCAGGGCGGCGGTCGCGTAGGCCGTGCCGCCGGCCCAGGGCGTGTAGAAGACCGGCCGTGCGCCCGCCACGTCGCCGATGACCATGACGCGGCGGCCCACCTGGACCACGGCCGTGTAGCTGCCGGGCCAGTTGGTGAGGTGGCGCAGTGCGCCCCCGCGCGCCGTGAGGAGACCCAGGCGGAGTTGTTCGTCGGTGGCTCCGCACACGCCGAGGACGGCGATGCGTGTCTGATCGTCGACCTTCACCATGCGTACTTCGTCGGGGCGCCAGTCGCCGACCGCCCAGAGCGGGTCCGGGTCGCCCCACAGGAGGTGCGAGCCGACCGGATGTACCGTTTCGCCGTCCGCTCCGTAGGCTCCCGCGGACTCGAAGGCAAGGGGCCCCGCGGTGGTACTGCTCCACCCCACCAACCACCGCATCGCCGCCTCCACACGCTGTGGACAACCCAAGGGCTCTACATGCTGCCACGAAGGAGGCGGGACAGAGGGGGCAAGCAGGGAGCGAGCCATGCTGCGCGCTCCCCCCAATGCGCCCCTTTCGAGCCGTGGTTGAACCGCCGCACCACCACGGAGGGGAAGAATTACGGGGGCGAGTTTCGGCCAAATCAGCCGCCGGTGGCCGGAGCCGGACACCCCGCTTCGGCCACAGCGCGCAACGCACGGTCCGGGAGGCACCCATCGCCTCCCGGACCGGTCCGCCGCCCGCGGGGATGTAGGCGGCGGTGTCCCCCAGCCCACTGGATCCAGTACAGCGGGCCGACCCACGCAGTTCTCATCGAAGCGCTCCTCCTGTGCGCAAGTAAGAGCGCACACGCAGGCGCACGGCGCCACAACCGGAGCACACGGTCACAGGGCGTGGCGTGCGCCGTCCCTTGGCCCGAACAAGAATCCCGCCATCCGGATCTGCGCCACTTAACGCTTGGGATTCGGCGAACTACGCTGGGTGTACGAATGCCGCGCGGTTATGCCAGTCCAGAGGGCCGGCGAGGTGGTGCAGCGGCAGCCGTCTGGGTCGAGGGGTGGCGCATGTCCAGGGAGCTACGCGGACCGAACGAGAAGCTCGGCGCCGTTCTCGCCCTCGCGGGAATCAGCAACGCGGGACTGGCGAGGCGCGTCAACGACCTGGGCGCGCAGCGCGGGTTGACCCTTCGCTACGACAAGACCTCGGTGGCGCGCTGGGTGTCCAAGGGCATGGTGCCGCAGGGCGCCGCCCCGCACCTCATCGCCGCCGCCATAGGGCAGAAGCTCGGCCGGCCCGTGCCGCTGCACGAGATCGGCCTCGCCGACGCCGACCCCGCGCCGGAGGTGGGGCTCGCGTTCCCGCGCGACGTCCGCGCGGCGGTGAAGGCCGCCACCGAGCTGTACCGGCTCGACCTCGCCGGGCGCAGAGCGGGCAGCGGCGGCATCTGGCAGTCGCTGGCCGGATCGTTCGCGGTGAGCGCGTACGCGACGCCCGCCTCACGATGGCTGATAACCCCGGCCGATTCGTCGGTCGCGCGTGAGGCGCATCTCAGCGAGGAGGGCTCGCCGCAGAAGGTGGGCCACAGCGACGTGGTGAAGCTGCGGGAGGCCGCGCAGGACGCGCGGCGCTGGGACTCCAAGTACGGCGGCGGGGACTGGCGTTCGTCGATGGTCCCCGAGTGCCTGCGGGTCGAGGCTGCGCCGCTGCTGCTCGGTTCCTATTCCGACGATGTGGGGCGCTCACTGTTCGGCGCCTCGGCCGAACTGACGCGGCTCGCCGGATGGATGGCCTTCGACACCGGGCAACAGGAGGCCGCTCAGCGGTACTACATCCAGGCGCTGCGGCTCGCGCGGGCCGCGGCGGACGTGCCCCTCGGCGGGTACGTGCTCGCCTCCATGTCACTTCAAGCCACGTATCGCGGCTTCGGGGACGAGGGGGTCGACCTCGCGCAGGCCGCCGTGGAGCGCAACCGCGGGCTCGCCACCGCCCGCACCATGAGCTTCTTCCGGCTCGTCGAGGCACGCGCGCACGCACGCGCGGGTGACGCGCAGGCGGCGGGCGCCGCCTTACGGGCCGCCGAAGGGTGGCTCGAGCGCTCGCGCGAGGGCGACAGCGACCCCTCCTGGCTGGGCTTCTACTCCTACGACCGGTTCGCCGCGGACGCCGCCGAGTGCTACCGGGACCTGAAGGCGCCGCGCCAGGTGCGCAGGTTCACCGAGCAGGCCCTCTCCCGGCCCACCGAGGAGTTCGTGCGCTCGCACGGGCTGCGCCTCGTCGTGTCCGCCGTCGCCGAACTGGAGTCGGGCAACCTGGACGCCGCCTGCGAGCAGGGCACCCGCGCCCTGGAGGTCGCGGGCCGCATCTCCTCCGCGCGGACCACCGAGTACGTGCGGGACCTGCTGCACCGCCTCGAACCGTACGGCGACGAGCCGCGGGTGGCCGAGCTGCGGGAGCGGGCCCGTCCGCTGCTGATGGCACCGGCGTGATCCGGACGCTCGCAGGGGCCCGGACCCCAAGTCCCGCATGGATTGTCAGTGCTGTCGGGCAAGATGCAGGACATGGAGGTGAGGCCCGGTGAGCGTGCTCGCGTATGACGGGGATGTGCTGGTGATCGGTGGCGGCATCGTCGGGCTCGCCACGGCCTATGCCGTCTCCCGCGCCGCTCCGGGCACGCGCGTCGTCGTCCTGGAGAAGGAGGCGGGCCCGGCCCGGCACCAGACGGGGCGCAACAGCGGCGTGATCCACAGCGGGATCTACTACCGGCCCGACTCGCTCAAGGCGCGGTTCGCGGTGCGCGGGGCCGCCGAGATGGTCAAGTTCTGCGCCGAGTACGGGATCGCGCACGCGGTCACCGGAAAGCTCATCGTCGCCACCGAGCGGGACGAGCTGCCGCGCCTGCACGCCCTGGCCCAGCGCGGCCGGGAGAACGGGATCGCGGTGCGCGAGCTCGGTCCCGCGCAGATCCAGGAGTACGAGCCGGAGGTGCGCGGCCTCGCCGCCATCCATGTCGCCAGCACCGGTATCGCCGACTACCGCGCGGTCGCCCGCCACCTCGCCGAGGCGTCCGGCGCCGAGATCCGCTACGGGGCGGACATCGTGCAGATCGACCGGCGGCCCGAGCGGGGCGTCGCCGTGCGGACCGCCGCCGGGGACGTCGTGCGCGGCAAGGCCCTGGTGAACTGCGCGGGGCTCCAGTGCGACCAGGTCGCCCGCCTCACCGGGGACGACCCGGGGATGCGCATCGTGCCGTTCCGCGGCGAATACTTCGACCTGGCCAGACCCGACCTGGTGCGCGGCCTCGTCTACCCGGTGCCCGATCCGGCGTTCCCGTTCCTCGGGGTGCATCTGACGCGCGGCATCGAGGGCTCGGTCCACGTCGGGCCGAACGCGGTGCCGGCGCTGGCCCGCGAGGGCTACGACTGGGCGACCGTCCGCCCCCGCGAGCTGGCGGGGACGCTCGCCTGGCCCGGCTCCTGGCGCATCGCCCGGCGCCACTGGCGGTACGGGGCGGGCGAATTGCGGCGCTCCGCGTCCAAGCGCGCCTTCACCGACGCGGTACGCCGCCTGGTGCCCGCCGTCACGCCTGACGACCTGGTGCCCTCGCCCGCCGGGGTGCGCGCGCAGGCGGTACTGCGCGACGGCACGCTCGTCGACGACTTCCTGATACGCGAAGGGGCCCGCACGGTCCATGTGCTGAACGCGCCGTCGCCCGCCGCGACCGCGTCCCTGCCCATCGGCAGGGAAGTGGCCCGCCGGGCGCTCGCCGCGCTGAGCGCGGCCTAGCCTCCTGTTCCGGTGGGGGGCCGCCCCGGCCGCCGGAGTGGGGCCGCGCGGGTGCTCCCCATGCGCCGCGCGGGTGCTCCCCGTACGCCACGCGGGTGCTCCCCCTACGCCGGGCAGGGGCGCCCCGGGGCGGAGCCGTCGCCGGGCGCGGACCACGTAAAATCGCCCCACTGTGTCTGAGTCCGAGAGCCCCCAGAACCCCGCCCCGCCCGCGCGCCCGAACGAGCCGCGGTTCCCGGACGGGCCCAAGCCCGACCCCGCCGGGTCGCACTTCGAGCGGCGCATCCGCAGCTTCCAGCCGCGCCGCAGCCGGGTCACCACCGCGCAGGCCGACGCCTTGCAGCGGCTGTGGCCGAAGTGGGGCCTCGACATCGACGGGCAGCGGGTGCTCGACCTCGCGGAGATGTTCCCCGGCGTCGACCGCGTCGTCCTGGAGATCGGCTTCGGCATGGGCGAGGCCACGGCGCGGATGGCGGCGGACGATCCGACGACCGGCATCCTCGCCGTCGACGTCCACACCCCCGGCCAGGGCAACCTGCTCGGCCTCGCCGACCGCGGCGGCATGACGAACGTACGGGTGGCCAACGGCGACGCGATCATCCTGCTGCGCGCGATGCTCCCCGACGACAGCCTCGACGGGCTGCGCGTCTACTTCCCCGACCCCTGGCCGAAGAAGCGCCACAACAAGCGGCGCCTCATCCAGCCGGAGTTCCTCTCCCAGGTCGCCGGGCCGCTCAAGCCGGGCGCGCTCGTGCACTGCGCGACGGACTGGGAGGAGTACGCGGAGCAGATGCTCGAGGTGCTCACCGCCCATCCCGACTACGAGAACACGCAGGCGGACGGCGGGTACGCGCCGAGGCCCGACTTCCGGCCGCTGACCCGCTTCGAGGGTCAGGGCCTGAAGAAGGGGCATGTGGTGCACGACCTGCTGTTCCGGCGCCGGTAGCGGGTTTCGGCCACCCGGCAGGAGCCGGGCCCGGCCCCGTCGCGGCGCCGCGCATCCCTCGTTAGGGTCAATGAGTGGCCTCGTACCCCAGTAGTCCGCCGCACCAGGACCACGCCCCCGGCCCCCGGCCGCACGGCGCGGTCCCGCATCCGCGCTGGTGGGAGCGGAGGGGTGTACGGGCCACCGCGCTGGCCACGCTGCTCGCGGTGTCCGGTGCCGTCATCGCGGCCCTGGTCCGGGAGCAGACCGGCACGGAGGGGTTCCTGGTCGGGCTGGGCCTGGCCCTGGTGCCCGTGCCGCTGCTCATAGCGGCGTTCCGCTGGCTGGACCGGGTGCAGCCGGGCCCCTGGCGGAACCTGGTCTTCTCCTTCGCCTGGGGCGCCTGCGCGGCGGCCCTGATAGCGATCGTCGCGAACAGTTTCGCGACCCGGTGGATAGAGACCGCCACCGCCGACCCGACCGGCGCCGACACCCTCGGTGCCACCGTCATAGCCCCCGTCGTCGAGGAGAGCGCGAAGGCCGCCGCCGTGCTGCTGGTCTTCCTCTTCCGCAGACGTGACTTCACCGGGGTCGTCGACGGTGTCGTCATCGCCGGGGTCACCGCGACCGGCTTCGCCTTCACCGAAAACATCCTCTACCTGGGCAACGCCTTCGGCACCGACCAGCTCACCGGAACCGGCCCCGGCCTCTCCTCGGTGACGGCGGCGACCTTCTTCGTCCGCGTCGTCATGTCACCGTTCGCGCATCCGCTCTTCACCGTGCTCACCGGCATCGGCTTCGGAATCGCCGCCGTCCTCGCCCCCGAGCGCGGCAAGGTGCGCCGCGTCCTGCTGCCGCTCGCCGGGCTGCTCGTCGCGATGGCCATGCACGCCTTCTGGAACGGCTCGTCGTCCTTCGGCGAGTACGGCTTCTTCGCTGTGTACGCGGCTTTCATGGTTCCCGCGTTCGGGCTCGTCACCTGGCTCGCGATCTACCTCCGCCATCGCACATTGCGCACCGTGCGCACCGAACTCGCCGTGTACGTGGGCGCGGGATGGCTGGCCCCGCCCGAGCCCTTCGCCCTCGGCTCGCTCAAGGCGCGCCGCCTGGCCAGGGAGTTCGCCGCGCACTACGGCGGCAAGGAGGCCGAGCGGGCGGTCACCGAGTACGAGGCGTACGCGACCTCGCTCGCGCTCCTGCGGCACCGGGGCCGCAAGGGCGGGGCCGGCGCCGACTTCGTCGTACGGGAGCGGGCGCTGCTCGACAAGCTGTGGGAGCGGCGCCCCTACGCGCGCGCCGCACTGGCGTACGCGTCCCAGGTCGCCGCCCCCATGTGGCGTCCGCCGATGTACGCGGCGCCGATGGCGCCCGGCACCGCGTACCACCCGTACCGCTACTGACCGGTCCGGAGCGCAGGCTCAGGCGGAGGCGTCCGTGAGGCGGGTGACCTCTTCGTCCGTCAGGGTCAGGTCCGCCACCGCGAGCAGTGCGGGCAGCTGCTCCACCGTGCGCGCGGACGCGATCGGCGCGGTCACGGTGGGCTGCGCGGCGAGCCAGGCGAGGGCGACGGTGGCGATCTCGGCGCCGTGCGCCTGGGCGATCTCGTCGAGGGCGGCGAGGACCTTCTGGCCGCGCTCGGTCTCCAGGTGCTTGGCCGCACCGCCCGCGCGCTGGCTGTCCACGCGGACGCCGGGCCGGTACTTGCCGGTCAGGAAGCCGGAGGCGAGGGCGTAGTACGGGACGGCGGCGAGCCCCGCGCGGGAGGCGATGTCCTGGCGGCGGCCCTCGTAGGTGTCGCGGGAGACGAGGTTGTAGTGCGGCTGGATGGCGACGTAGCGGGCGACGCCCTCGCGGTCGGAGAAGTCGAGGGACTCCTGGAGGCGGTCGGTCGAGATGTTGGAGACGGCGATGTCGCGCACCTTGCCGGCCTTCACCAGCTCGTCGAGCGCGCCGATGATCTCCTCGACGGGGACGGTCTCGTCGTCGAAGTGCGTGTAGTACAGGTCGATGTAGTCGGTGCCGAGGCGGCCGAGGGAGGCGTCGGCGGCGGCCTTGATGTTGCTGCCGCGCAGGCCCATGAAGTCGGGGTGCCTGCCGACCTTGGTGGCGACGACGACGTCGTCGCGGTTGCCGCGCGCCTTGAGCCACTTGCCGATGATCGTCTCCGACTCACCGCCGTGGTTGCCCTCGATCCAGGCCGAGTACGAGTCGGCGGTGTCGATGAAGTTGCCGCCGCCGGCGGTGTAGGCGTCGAGCACGTCGAAGGACGTGGCCTCGTCGGCGGTCCAGCCGAACACGTTGCCGCCGAGGGCGAGGGGGAAGATCTCCAGGTCGGAGGAGCCGAGCTTGCGCAGGGGGGAGGAAGAAGTCATGCCTTCATTCAACGCCCCCGCGGAAGCGAGTGTTCCGTCACGTGGCCATCAGAGTGCCAAGCCCTTGCCGCGCAGCCACGCCGCCGGGTCGATGCCGGTCGCGTCCCCGCCGGGGTGGACCTCCAGGTGGAGGTGGTCGCCGGTGACATTGCCGGTGGCGCCGACGCGGCCGATGACGTCCCCGGTGGAGACCTTCTGGCCGACGCTGACATTGAGCGACGACTGGTGGCAGAACCACAGCTCGGTGCCGTCGTCGAGGGTGAGGACCGTGCGGTAGCCGTACGCGCCCGCCCAGCCGGCCTCGGTGATGGTGCCGCCGTGGATGGCGTAGATCGGCGTCCCGGTCGGGGCGGCGAAGTCCAGGCCCGTGTGGTAGCCGGAGGACCAGAGCGATCCGGGCTGTCCGAAGGTGCCGGTGAGCGTGTAGGAGGCGACGGGGAGCTTGTAGCTCTTGGCCAGCTTGGCGAGGCGCTCGGCCTCGGCCTTCTTCTTGGCCTCCTCCGCCGCCCTCTTCTTCTCGGCGGCGGCCTTGGCCTCGGCCTTCTCCCGCTTCGCGGCGGCTTCCTCGGCGGCCTTCGTCGCGGCGGCCTCCTCGGCGGCGGCCTGCGCCTTGGCGTCGGCGGCGTCCTGCTGCGTCTCGGCCTGCTGCATGATGCGGGCGCGCAGCGCCTCACCGGCGTCCGACTGCCCGCCGCTCATCGCGGTGAGCGGGGCGGCCTCGGCGGTGGCGGGCGCGGAGTCGTCGGCCATGAGCGCGCTGACGCCGGGCAGCGACGAGGCGTCCGGCAGGGAGTCCTTGACCGCCGAGAGGTCGGGCATGGATATCTGGACGGCGGGCTTGCCGCCCTGCGCGGTGGCGATGCCGCCCGCGCCGACGGCGGCGATCACGCCGACGCCGAGGACCGTGGAGCTGCGCGCGAGGCCGCCGCGCTGGCGGGCCACGCGGTGCTTGCCGCGGACGGGGCGGACGGACTCCTCGGTGGGGTTCCACTCCTCGAAGCTCGTGCGCGGGGCGCCGGCGTAGTCGCCGTCGGCCGGCGGGGCGGGGTACCCGGAGAGTTCGGGGGCAGGACGGTTGGACGCCACGGGGGCGCTCTCCTTTCCTTCCTTCTCGCCTACCGGGTTAGCTGACGGGTTCGGAGCAGGAAGGTCTCCTACGAGCACGGTCCCGGCGCCTGGAAAGCGTCGGAACGATGCCTGATTCACCCCAAGTTGGTGGTTCCCCGGCTCCCTTGCGGGATTAGGCGCGTGCGCACGGAGCCGTCGCTGGTGACGGCTGGGACGACCGTGCTGCGTTATCGAACGTTAATAGACAGCGGACGGTAATTCCAAGCCGTTCCTGCCCCGTTAAACCTCACAATTTCTGATGGAGTGTCAATTGTTATGCGGAGCGACGCCGTTCGGTCACCACCGGTTATGTCGATCAAGGACGGCGGACGGCGAGCAGCGCCATGTCGTCGCTGGCCCCTCCCCCGGTGTGCAGCCGCACCTCCTCGGCGAGCGTCGCGAGAAGCTCGTCGGGGCCGGGGAAGACGCGCCCGGCGAGCCTCGCCGCCGGGTCGTAGAAGACGCCCTTCGCGTCGCGCGCCTCGGAGAGCCCGTCCGTGTAGAGCAGCAGCGTCGCCGCGGGCGGGAACTCCGCCTCGGTCGCCCGGTCCGGCCAGGAGCCCAGCTCGCCGAGGCCGAGCGGGAGCGCCGCCTCGGCGGGGCTGACCACCCGGACCGTGCCGTCGCCGTGCAGCACGACCGGCTCTGGGTGGCCGCGGTTGAGGATGCGCAGCAGGTCGCCGCCGTGCGGGATCTCGGCGAGCACGGCGGTGGTGAACCCCTCGAAGTCGTCGATGCCGCGCCGCCGCGACCCCTCCCGGGCCAGCGCCCGCTCCAGGCGCTGGGCGACCGCCTCCAGGCTGTCCTCCTGCTCGGCGGCCTCCCGGAACGCCCCGATGACGACGGCGACGGCGGCGACCGCGCCCATGCCCTTGCCGCGTACGTCGCCCACGACTATCCGCACGCCGTGCGGGGTGTCCTGCACGGCGTACAGATCGCCGCCGATGAACGCGTCGGCCTGCGCCGCCTCGTACCGCGCCGCGATCGCGAGGCCCCCGATCCGCCCGGCCGGGCGCGGCAGCACCGCGAACTGGGCCGCCGCCGCGATCTGCCGCGCGGACGCCAGCTCCTCGTCGCTGCGGTGCTTGATCCGGTTCAGGAAGCAGGCCAGGACGCACACGGTGGCGACGGTCGCCATCTCGGTCCACACGCCGCTGTGGAACGACGCGTATCTGAGGTGGACGGCGACGATGGCGCCGATCGAGGCGACCCCGGCCGCGACCGTGCTGCCCAGCGAGAAGAACGGCGCGGCGACCAGCGGCGCCGCGCTGAAGAGGGGCGAGCCGGCGAACCCGGACGGCGTGCAGTACTCGTAGACCGCGCCGCCGATGATCAGCAGCAGGGGCAGGATCCGCAGGAAGACGGGCGTGCCGGGGGCGTCCGCCGGATACCTGTGCCGCCCTCCTCGCTGCCCCACCACTCGTCTCCTGCCGTCCGCGCCCGCTGTCCGGCGTCTCACCAAAGGGTTCCCGGGGAGGGGGCCGGGGGGCGAGCGGTACTGCTCCGTACGGGTCAGGGCGGGCACGGGCCGGGAAACGGAACGAGGCCGGAATCTCGGAAGATTCCGGCCTCGGCCTTCAGTAGCGGGGACAGGATTTGAACCTGCGACCTCTGGGTTATGAGCCCAGCGAGCTACCGAGCTGCTCCACCCCGCGTCGGTGAACCCAACACTACGCCATCAGGGACGACGAATGCCAATCGCGCCCGTGTCCGGCGCCTCCCGAGTGGCGTTAAGAGGACATGACCTCAACTCGACGAGCCCTCACCGCTGTCCTGCTCGCTGTCGGCGCCACCGCGATCGTGGCCCCGGCGGCGCAGGCCGACACCACGCCCAACGCGGCGGGCAACATGATCTCCCCGACCGCCACCCTGGACGCGGTCACCACCATGGCCATCCCGGCCGCGCACCGCGACGAGGTGCCCCGCACCGCCGAGCAGCTCCAGGGCCTCAACCAGCTGAACAAGCTGAGCGAGCTGCACCAGCTGACGGACCTGGTGGCGCCGGTCACCGGCCTGCTCGGGGCGTAGCGGCTCCCCAAGGAGCATCCGGACATACGAGAGGGGCAGCTGCACTCGGCAGCTGCCCCTCTGGTGTGTCAGCTGTTGCCCGAGCCGTTGGCCGAGAGCGCCGAGATGTCGTCGAGGACGTGCGACAGCGGCTCGTCCTCCTTGGCCTGCGTGGCGTTCTCCGCGCACTGCTGGTTCTGCGGGGCCGACAGGATCGGGATGTCCTGGACGCCGACGTTGACCAGACCCACGATGTTCTGGACGTTCGCCTTGACCGGCAGACCGACGCAGAGCTTGTTCAGCGTGCCCTGGACCAGGGTGAGCTGCGGGCTCTGGTCACCGTCGGCGGAGGAGTTGCCGAACGCGTCCTGAGCCCCGTTGCCGCTGGCGGAGTTGGTGCCGCTGTCGTCACCGCTGGCCAGAGCCTGGGGAGCGGCCACCGCCGACAGGCCGGCGATGGAGGCGGCGATCGTCGCGGCTGCCCACAGCTTCTTCATGTGAATTCCCTTCATGACCGAACTCCGTTGACGGAGTCACGGTTAGACAACTGGTCAGAATTACTACGGTTGCGAAGCCTGACCCATTCGGGTTAGTCGGCCGCGCGGTAAAACAAAGTTGGGCCGCCGATTCCGGCGGCCCAACGCGTACGGCGTACGGATCAGCTGTTCTGCGTACCGTTGGAGGAGAGGACCGGGATGTCGTCCAGGATGTGCGACAGCGGCTCGTCGCCCTTCGCCTGCGTCGAGTTCTCGACACACTGCTGGTTCTGCGGGGCGGACAGGATCGGGATGTCCTGGATGCCGACGTTGACGAGGCCCACGATGTTCTGGATGTTCGCCTTGGCGGGCAGACCGATGCAGGGCTTGTTCAGGGAACCCTGGATGAGCGCCATCTGCGGGCTCATGTTGCCGTACGTGGCCGAATTGCCGAACGCCTGCGACGCGTTGTTGCCGCTGAACGAGGTCGTCGGGCTGTCGTCCCCGTTCGCCAGCGCCTGGGGTGCCGCCGCCGCGGAGATGCCGACGAGAGACGCGGTGACGGCGGCAGCCGCCACAACCTTCTTCATCATGAGAGATTCCCCTTCAGTTGTTTCCGAGAGCATCCGTATCAACTACACGCGACCCGGTTTGGTTGCCCGAATTCACTCGGACGGGGGGCGACGCACCGTGCGGATAATCAGACTCTCGGCACAACGGGTGAACCTGCGGAACCATCGCGTTCCCGGGGAGTTGTTCCTTTCGCAGTAACCGGTGCCTGTCAGAAAAGGAACAGAAATAATGCTCAAGAAGGCAATGGCTGCAGCCGCAGTCGCCGTGTCCGTAGTCGGCATCTCCGTCGCGGCCGCGCCCTCGGCGCTCGCGAACGGCGACGACAACGGCACCACCTCGGCCAGCGGTAACGGCGCCCAGCAGGCATTCGGCAACTCCTCGACCGACGGCGACATGAGCCCGCAGCTCAGCCTGGTCCAGGGTTCGCTGAACAAGCCCTGTGTCGGCCTGCCGGTCAAGGCGAACATCCAGAACATCGTGGGTCTGGTCAACGTCGGCATCCAGGACATCCCGATCCTGTCCGCCCCGCAGAACCAGCAGTGTGTCGAGAACTCGACGCAGGCGAAGGGCGACGAGCCGCTGTCGCACATCCTGGACGACATCCCGGTCCTCTCCTCCAACGGTACGCAGAACAGCTGATCCGCTGCGCACCCGGCCCGGACCGACCGCGTCGTTCGACCGCGGGCGGTCCGGGCCTTTTTACCGGGCGCCGTTCCGCTTCGTCGCCCGGTCGGCACAGTTTCCTCAGCCGGTGCCGGCTCGTTTGATCTGCGGAGTCCCAAGAATTTTCCTCGGTAAAAAGGAGAAAAGCATGTCTCTCAAGAAGAGCGTCACGATCGCGGCCGGTGCCGTGATGGCCTTCGGTATCGCGTCCCCGGCGTTCGCCGACGCCGGTGCGCAGGGTGCGGCCGTGAACTCCCCGGGTGTGCTCTCGGGCAACAACGTGCAGGCCCCCATCCACATCCCGGTCAACATCTGCGGCAACACCGTCGACGTCATCGGTCTGCTGAACCCCGCTTTCGGCAACCCCTGCGCCAACGACTGACGCGCGTATTACGCGGTGTGTCTCCCAGCCGACCCCGGTGCCTTCCGGCACCGGGGTCGGCTTCGAATTGAAGCGGGAAGGAAGAACAGTGAGGCAGGCACTGAGAATCGGGGCCGTGACGGTCGTCGCGGCGACCGGAATTCTGGCCGTACCGGCGACGGGCGCCATCGCCCTGTCGGGCGATCAGGGAAAAGCGAGCGGTTCTCCCGGTGTGCTGTCGGGCAACTCGGTGCAGATTCCCATCACCATCGGTGCCAACGCGTGCGGCAACTCTGTCGACGCGGTGGGCGGGCTGAACCCGGCGACGGGTGACGCGTGCGGGAACGGGGCGACGCCGAGTCCGCCCTCCCCTCCCCGGCAGGAGCAGGAACAGGAACAGCAGCGGCCGGACGAGCCGCCCCGTGAGCCGCAGGAGGCTCCGGGCGCGCCGCCCTCCGAGCCGCGGTCGGTTCCGGCCGCCGAACACCTACGCGAGGAAGCGCCGGAGACGGCGGTGCGCGCGCAGACGGACGGGATGCGGCTCGCCGAGTCGGGGGCGGAGGAGAACCTGCCGCTCGCCGCGGCGGCCGGCGCCGGGCTCGTGCTCGGCGGAGCGGTCCTGTACCGCAGGAGCAGGACGGGCGCGCTGCGCCGGTGAGGCCGGGCCGGGAAGAGCAGCCTCGGCGCTCTTCCCGGCCCACAGAGCAGGCCGCGGTGAAGGCTGCCTACCAACGGCGTGACGCCGACGGCTGGGAGGGAGGCAGCGCGGCTCTTCTCATGGCACCCCACAGTCGACCACCGAACCGGGGCCCTGGATGCACCGGTTCACCCGTTTGCCAGGCACTTCACCCCAATGGGGCCTGAAGAGGCATATGCCCTGCCGCGCCCCGACTGCCGCGCCAGATACCGCTCGACCCCGGCGACCAGGGCGGGCGCGGTGTACGTCGCCCCGTGCACGAAGCGCATCGCGGGACCGTAGTCGGGGGTCGTGACGAGGCCCGCGAGGAAGAGCCCCGGACAGGCGGAGGCGAAGCCCCGGCCGACGCGCGGGGTGTGGGCGGGGCTCGGGGCCAGCAGGTGGCGGACCCCGGGCGCGAGGACCGTCATCCGCGCGCAGGTCGCCTGGAACCCGGTCGCCGCGATGACGTGATCGGTCGTGAACTCCTCCAGGCCCTGGGTCGTACCGACCGTGCGCAGATGCAGCCGGCCCGCCGACGGCAGCGCGTCCACGATGGTGCGGCCCATGCGCAGGTCGATGTCGGCCGCGTGCACCCGGTCCCTGATCCACCAGGCGCCCGCCGGGCCGAGGGCGCTCTCCGCGATGGCGGCCCGGGTGCGTTCGGGCAGCCGGTGGAAGGCGCCGGGCCGCTCCGAGTAGAACCAGTTGCGCCAGCCGCTGCCGAGGCCGCTGTGCGGGGCGCGCAGGCTCTGGTGCCAGGGGCGGGTCCAGGGCGGCGGGACCGTGTTCCAGTCGAGGCCCGCCGCGCGCGCGACGATCCGGACCCGGGTGCCCTGCTCGGCGAGGAGCGCGGCGATCTCCAGGGCGGCCTGGCCCGCGCCGACCACGGTGACGTCCGCGTCGCGGAACCGGCTCAGGTCGCTGTGGTGGCTGCTGTGCGACACATGCCGGTCCGACAGTTTCCGCAGCGCTTCGGGGAGGTGCGTGTACGGGAGCAGTCCGGTGGCCAGGGCGACCGCGCGGGAGCGCAGGACCTCGCCGTCGCGGGTGCGCAGGACGAACCCTTCGGGCGCCGCGTCGACGCTCTCGATCATCCGCTCGTCCAGCTGCGACACGGCCTCGCGCGCGAACCAGAGCCCGTAGTCCGCGAACGTCCGCACCGGCAGCGGGCGGCCGTGCTCGGCGGGGACCCCGATGCGGGCGCAGTACCGGTCGAGCCCGAACCGGCCGCCCGGCGCGGAGAGGTGGGAGGCCCAGGGCTCCGACTTGAGGAACATGCCGTGGGGCATGTGGTCGCGCCAGGACGCCATGGGGCGGCCGAGGACCCGGGTGTCGAGTCCGCGCGCCTGCGCGTGTGCGGCGATGGACAGGCCGTAGGGGCCGGCGCCCACCACGATCAGGTCGTGCGTCAACAGCTTGCCTTTCGTTCAGCCGTCGCGGCCGGGACGGCGGCCGCGGGGTCGGTCGGGACGGCCGGTACCTGGGCGGGTACGCCGGCCGGTGCGGTCCTGGCCCGGCGCAGGAGCCGCCCTGCCACGTGCCGGGACCAGGCGGCGGCCATGGCGCGGGCCGGTGCCGGGTCGTCCTGGGCGTACCAGGCGAACTCCGGGGCGGCGGACGGGCGCAGCAGGGCCCGGAGCGCGGTCAGCGGCGCGTAGTTCTCGACGACGAAGGCGCGGCCCGGCAGCGCGCGTCCTGCGGGCAGCGGCTGGTGGGTGAGGTCGAGGTACTGGGCGCGTACGACGTCGAGGCCCGCGCCGTCCGCGAAGAGCCGGAACTGCGCTCCTGGCCGGGGGTTGAAGTCCAGCAGGTAGTACCTGCCGGTCGTGGCGTCCACCCGGAAGTCGATGTCGAAGATGCCCCGGTAGCCGAGGGCGTCGATGAGCTGTCCGACGGCGGTCCGCAGTTCGGGGGCGGGGGTCCAGCGGCCGACGGCGGTGAGGCCCGCGCCGCGCGGCCAGGCCCGCTGCTTGGTGCCCGCGCCGCCGCCGTGCAGGGTGCCGTGCCGGTCCGCGTAGCCGTGGAAGAACCAGTCGCCGCCGGGGCCCGCGGGCAGGTACCGCTGCAGCAGCAGTTCGGCGCCGGTGGCGGCGCCCTTCTCGTAGAGGTCCCTCGCTTCCCCGGGTGAGCGGAGGAGGCAGGTGCTGCGCAGGCCCGCGTCGCGCGGCAGGAGCCAGGGGTGGCTCCACTTCGCGACCAGGGGTGTGCCCAGCTCCTCGGCCGCCGCGCGGGCGTCGTGCGCGTCGCGCGGTTGCAGGGTGCGGGGGTGGTCGATGCCGACGGCGCGGCAGAGTTCGGGCAGGCGCGCCTTGTCCGCGACGTATTCGGCGAGGTGTTCGGGCTGCTCGGGCAGGAGGAACGACTCGGCGAGCGGTTCGCGCAGCCGGCTCACCGCGACGGCGCCCGCGTCGTCCATCGGGATCAGCACCGCGGGCCGGCCGACCCGGGCCGCCGTCCTGCGCAGTCCGGCGGCGATCTCGTGCAGCGGAGCCCCCGGGCGCGGCGCGGGGTGCGTGCCGGTGACGTAGCGCGAACGGGTCACGGGGCCGCCGTCCGGCGCGGCCGCCACGTGGACCTCCACCCCGCACCGTCCCAGTGAGCGGATCGCTCCCAGCGTCCCGTGGTGGAACGGGTTGGGGTCGATCCGCAGCAGCACGACCGGGACACAGGGATCGAGCATGTGTCGGGTTCCTTTCGAGGAACTAAGAGGAACTGGGGGGACTAGGGGCTAGGGGGCTAGGGGGCTAGGGGGAAGGGGAACTGAGGGGGACTAACCCGTGAGGGTGAGGATGGGCGGCCATCGGCTGTTCCACGATTGGCGCCGCGGCGGTTCGTATGACTGAGTGTCAGGAGTGGTGCGAGCGCGGGACGAGGAGCTGAGATGGTCTTAGAACGCCGGTGCAGGAAACGTGGACGCCTGACGCTGATCGCGGTGGGTGTCCTGGTCTCGGCGGTGGTCGCGGGCGGCTCCGTGTCCATCGAGCACGCGGACGCGACGCCGCTCGCCGAGCGGATCCCGGCCGCGGCGAACGTGCCCGAGCCGACACCGACCCCGGAGCCACCGGTCCCGGAGCCACCGGCATCCGCGCCGCCGTCCGCCACTCCGCCCGCCGAGTCCCCGAGCCCGAGCCCGAGTCCGAGTCCCTTCCCGGAGGTGGGAGCGGACAGATTCCCCTCGTTCGGGGCCTACCTGGACTACGGGCCGCGCGGGGTGACGCGGATGACGAGGCTGTCGGACTGGCTCGGCGGCGCCGACCTGCGGGTAGGGCACACCTATCTTCCCGGTGACCGGTGGAGCAACATCGAGGGCGCCCCGACGTTCCTCGACAGTTGGGCCAAGTGGCGTCGCGGCCGCGATGACCGGCTCTTCGTACTGAACGTACCGATGATGGAGCGCAACGAGGGCCGGGTGCCGGACGCGGAGGTGCGCGACCTGCTGCGCAAGGGCGCGGCGGGCGACTTCGACGAGCACTTCCGCACCCTGGCGAAGCGCCTGGTCGCGCTGAAGGTGCCGGACACCGTCCTCGTCCTCGGCTGGGAGATGAACGGCATCACCTACACGCACCGGTGCGGGCCCGACCCCGAGGCGTGGAAGAAGTACTGGACGCGGATCGTGACGGCGATGCGGTCGGTGGAGGGGCAGAAGTTCCGCTTCGACTTCACCCCGAACCGGGGCCGGGACGCCGTGCCGTGGACCGACTGCTACCCCGGTGACGACGTGGTCGACATCATCGGCATGGACTCCTACGACCAGCCCGAGGGGCTCCCCTTCGACCAGCAGGTGTCCGAGCCGTACGGGCTGCGCCAGCACGTCGACTTCGCCAAGGAGCACGGCAAGCCGATCTCGTACCCGGAGTGGGGGCTGTTCCGCAACGGCGACAACCCGGAGTACATGCGGCGCATGCTCGCCTGGATGGACGAGCACAAGGCGCTCTACAACACGCTCACGGACTACTGCCCGCACGGTGTGTGGCAGTGCCGGCAGAACCCGAGGGCGGCCAAGGTCTACCGGTCCGTGCTGACCGGACGCGACAAGGCGGACACCCCCGCGCAGCCGGCCCAGCCGACACCACCGACGCAGCCCGCACAGCCGGCGCAGCCCCCGCAGTGCTCCACCGTCGAACTCGGTGAATGGGTGGAGCGCTGGATCGGCGGCAAGGTGTGCGTGCGGCTCAGGGACTGGGTGCGCCGGCCCTGAGGCGGCCCGCGCCCTAACCGGGGCCCGCACCGCGCTCCTTCCACGCCGTGCGGGCCCGCTTCGCCCAGGAGCGGGCCCGCACGTCGGCGAGGGCCGCGCCGAGCAGCGGGGCGGTGGCGTGGCGGGCGAGGAGGTAGCGCTGGTTGACGCGTTGCTCGGGGCGCCAGTGCAGCTTGTAGGGCTCGGTGCCGCGCAGCAGGCTCAGGACGCTGTCCCCCGGGCCGCCCTGCAGGTGTTCGGCGCAGGAGCGGAGCAGCATGGTGGCCACGTCGATCTTGCGTTCCCTGAGCCGCGGGTGGGCGCCGTAGAGGTAGCCGCCCGCGAGGCGCGGGGACAGGAACGTCAGGTCGGCGGCGACCACCGTGCCTTCGAGGGTGAACTCGGTGACGACGGCGTCGCCCGTGCGCGCCATCTGGGCGACCGCGCGCGTGAGGTGCTCGGCGAAGCGCGGCTTCACGTGCTCCGTCGTCACCTTGCGGTCCTGCCACTGCAGTTGATGCAGGTCGAGGAGGCGGCGTACGGACGGGCCCACGTCGGTCGCGGGTACGACGCGGCGCTCGATGCCCATCGCGTCCAGCTTGCGGAGCTTGGCGCGGGCGCGCTGGGCGCGGGGCCGGGGAAGGCGTCCGACCAGCTCGTCCATGGGCAGCGCGGGCAGTTCCAGGCACGGGGAGTCGTCGAGGCGGCGGCGCGGTCCGGGCCAGCGGGCGTGCAGGGCCTCGACCGTGGAGCCCGGCCGCACTTCGCGGAGGTCGATGACGGCGGTCCGGGCGAGGCGCCACAGGCCGGTGCGGAGCGCGTCGACGGCGCGCTGCGGCGAGCCCGCCGGGCTGTCCTCGACCAGGACGTCGCTGAAGTCGGAGATGGCCGTGCCGAGCGGCGTCAGGGTGGGGAAGGGCAGCGGGCGCAGCATGAGCGGCGCCGCCGCCACGAGGCGCCCCTCCTGACGTACGAGGACGACGCGCAGCCGCCCGGGGCGGCCGTAGGAGAGCCACCAGGAGTGCAGCCAGGCGTGGCTCTGGAACGGGGTCGCCGTCGCGCACGCGCGGTGCAGGCGGGTCCACTCCTCGCGCAGCCGCCCGAACTCGGCGGTGTCCGTGCACACGGTGACGACCGGCGCGGGCGCGGTGGGGTCCGGCCGGGTCAGGACGGCCGGGGCGGGTCCGAGGCTCACCATCAGGCACCACCCCGCTGGGCTGCCGCGGCGGGGGCGGGCACGGTCGGCGTCGCGTGCGTGGCCTCCCGCCGGGGGCGCAGGAGCAGCGCCAGGCCGCCGAGCAGGCCGCCCGCACAGGCGCCGACGAGGGTCGTGAGGGCCGCGGAGGGCGAGGAGGGCTCGGTGGGCTTCACCGCGCGCGTGAAGCGCAGCAGTTCCACGTGGGTGTCCTTCTTCACGTGGCTGGCGTTGGCGGTCAGGGCGCGGGCCACGGCGTTGGCCATCTCCATCGCGGTGTCCGGCTTCCCGGAGGAGGCGGAGATGGCGACCATGGGCGCGTCGGGCGAGGTCTCCGCGCGGACGGCGGAGCGCAGCGTCCGGACGGGCACGCCCGCCGCGACCTGCGCGTCGCTCAACACGGCGACCTGGGTGGCCACCCGGCTGTAGGCCTGGGCGAAGCCCACCGCCGACGTCGGGTCGGCCTGCGAGGTCGGCACGGCGATCACGTAACTGGTCGCCGTGTACTCGGGGGTGCTCACCGCGCCGTACACCCCGCCGGCGAGCGCGCCGAGCAGGAGGGCCGCGGGCAGGGGCCACCAGGGCGGGGCGCTCCTCGTGCGGGTGCCGATGCGGGTGGCCAGAGGGCGGGGGGCGGTGGCCCTCTCCTGGGCGGCTTCGGTCATCGCGTACTCACTCCTGGGGGATCGATGCGCCCATGGCCGCCGCGTACACCTCTAGGTGGCGCTCGGCGCTGCGGGCGATGTCGTAATGCAGGGCGGCCCGCGACGGCGGCCGGTCGCGGGCTTCTCGTGCCGCTCCGAGCGCGCGGACCTCGCGGGCGAACGGGGCGGCCTGGCAGGGGATGCGGACCGCCCCGCCGGTCAGCCCGGCGGGCAGGTCGTCGACGGCGGGGCAGGCGACGTACAGGACGGGCAGTCCGGCGGCGAGCGCCTCCACGACCGCGAGGCCGAACGCCTCGTCGACGGAGGGGGAGGCGAGCACGTCCATGGCCGACAGCAGCGCGGGCAGGTCCACGTCCCGGGCGTCCCCGGCCGTGTGGGGGCGCTCACCGGCGAAGACGACCCGGTCGAGAACGTGGGCCTGCTGTGCCGCGCGGCGCAGGGCCGCTTCCTCCGGTCCCGTGCCGACCAGCAGGAGGCGGACGTCCGCCGGGAGGTCGCGCAGGGCGGCGATCAGGACGTCGAACCGCTTGCCGGGCACCAGGCGCCCGACGCCGCCGACGACGAACGCGTCGGCGGGCAGTCCGAGGGCCGTACGCGCCCGGGCACGGGCCGTCGCGTCGAAGGCGAAGCGGGCCACCTCGACGCCGTTGGGGACGGTGTGCACGCGGTGGGCGGCGACACCCCAGCCGCGAAGGCGTTCGGCGACGGCCGGGGAGACCGCGATGGTGGCGCGGCCGAGCCGCTCCCCCGCCAGGTACAGGGCGCGGACCCCGCGCGTGAGCGGGCGCCCCTCGATCTGCGCGTCGCCGAGCGAGTGCTCGGTGGCGACGACGGCCTTCACGCCCGCGAGCCGTGCCGCGATGCGCCCGTACAGGCAGGCCCGGTAGAGGTGGGTGTGGACGAGGTCGTAGCGGCCGCCGCGGACGACGCGCGCGAGGCGGGGCAGCGCGCCCGCGTCCCTGTTGCCCGCCATGCCGAGATGGGTGACGTGCACGCCGTCGCGGACGAGCCCTTCGGCGACCTGACCCGGATTGGTCAGGGTCACGACGTCGTGGCCCGGCGGCAAGTGGCGCAACAGCAGCCGCAGTTGCTGCTCCGCCCCGCCCGCGCCGAGTCCGGTGATGATGTGGAGGACCCTCACCGTGCGTCCTCCCTGGGCTGCCAGCCCCGTCTTCGCACGCGGTGCAGCCGGCGCTTGAGTTCGAGGCGCAGGGGCGTGTCCCGCTGGCCGACGTAGACGCGCGGCAGGGCGTGCAGGCCGGTCAGCGGGCCCGGGGAGATGGCGCAGCCGTAGCGGTAGCCCGCCTCCCGGACGGCCCGCACGGTCCGCTCGTCCACGTAGCCGTACGGGTAGCAGAAGCCCTGTGCCGCGCGCCCGGTCAGCTCCTCGACGCGCGCCTTGCTGTCCTCGATCTCGGCGCGCAGTTCGTGCTCGCCCACGCGCGTGAGGTCGACGTGCATCAGGCCGTGCGAGCCGATCTCCATGCCCGCGGCGGCGGCCGTACGGATGCCCTGGGCGGTGAGGAGCGGTTTGCGGGGGCCCTCGACGTCCCAGGCGTTGTCGCCGCCGACCCTGCCGGGCAGGACGAAGACGGTCGCCGTGCAGTCGTGGTGGCGCAGGAGCGGCAGGGCGTGGTCGACGAAGTCGCCGTAGCCGTCGTCGAAGGTGAGGGCGACCAGGCCGCGACCGGCGCCACGCGCGCGTGCGTCGAGGAGTTCGGCGACGCTGACGCCGCGCAGACCGCGGGCGCGCAGCCAGCTGAGTTGCTGGCGCAGGCGTTCGGGCGTGACGGTCACGTTGTAGGGGTCGTCGGGGCAGTCGTCCACGGAGTGGTACATCGCCACCCACGGGGGCGGGCCCGAAGGACGGTCCCGCGCGGCGGGGCCGGGGAACTCCTGGACCGCTGTTTCAGCTGACATTGCGGAGCTTTCTGGTCGCGATGCGGACGGCGGGCAGAAAGGCCCGGACGTTCAGGGCCCACAGGGAGAAGAGGAAGACGGCCGCGATGGCCGGTGCGGAGACGGCGAGCGCGGCCAGCGGGTGCGTGAAGGGCAGCGCCGCCGCGAGGCCCGCGCCGGTGGCGGCCACGGCGGCGAGCAGCGTCTTGCCGAGTTCGGGCAGCACGACGCCGAGCCGTACGGGGACGCTGCGCCGGTCCATCCCGGCCAGCAGCAGGACGGCGGTGAAGGTGATGCCGAGCGCGTTGGCGGCGGCGATGCCGCCGACGCCCCAGAACGCGACGGCCCAGGTGCCCGCCCCCGCGGTGAGCACCATGCCGGCGGCCATCGTCACGACCGGGTACCAGGTGGGCCGCCCGGCGGAGAAGTAGGAGCGGACCAGGGCGCCGACGAGGCAGTGCCCGAGGAGGCCGAGCGAGTAGACGCGCATGATCGAGGCGGTGGCGGCGGTGTCCTCGCCGGTGAAGGCGCCGCGCTGGAAAAGCAGTTCGATGATCTGCGGGGCGCAGGCGAAGACGAGGGCCGCGCCGGCGAGGACGATGCAGGCGGCGAGCGCGACATCGCGTTCGACCCGGTCGCGGGCCCGTTCGGTGTCGCCGCGCGCCAGCGCCTTGGCCACGACGGGGAAGGTGACGGTGCACAGCATCAGGGACAGCACCATCGGCAGCTGCGCGACCTTCTGCGCGTAGTTGAGGTGCGAGATGGCGCCGGACGGCAGCGACGAGGCGAGGAAGCGTTCGACGAAGACCTGCGACTGGCGGCAGAGCGCGAAGAGCAGCACGGTCGCGATCAGCGCCAGGTCCATGGACTGCCGCTTGGCGGCCTTGGCGTCGGCCGCGCGGTCGGCGGGTGCCGCGCCCTTGAGCCTGCGGCGCAGCACCGGTGCCTGCACGAGCACCATCAGACAGCCGCCCGCGGCGACGCCCGCGGCGGCGGCGCGCACCCCCCACCGGTCGGCGAGGAGCACCAGCGTGACGATGATCCCGGTGTTGTACGCGACGTAGATCGCGGCCGGTGCGAGGTAGCTGCTGTGGGCGCGCAGGGCCGCGCTGCAGTACCCGGTGAGTCCGAAGGTCAGCAGGCAGGTCGCGGTGAGCCGGGTGCAGTCGACGGCCAGTTGCGGGTCGGGCAGGCCGGGCGCGAGGAGTTCGACGAGCTGGGGCGCGCCGATCACCAGGAGCACGGCGGAGGCCAGGAAGGCGAGGGTGAGCCGGGGCAGCGAGCTCGCGACCAGGGCCCGTACCGGGTCGTGCGGGAGGTCGGGGGCGGCGGAGCGCGCGGCGATCGCGGCACTGAACGCGGGGACGAGCATGAACGCGAGCCCGTCCTCGATGAGCAGCGTCGTCGCCACCTCGGGCACGGTCCACGCCACCAGGAAGGCGTCCGTCTCGCTGCCCGCGCCGAAGAGGTGGGCGAGCGCCTGGTCCCGGCCGAGGCCGAGGAGCGAACCGGCGGCGGAGAGCACGGCGGTGAGCAGGGCGGCGCGGGCGAGGAAGGTGCTGGAGGAGCCCTGGGCGTCGGGGCGCGTCTCGAAGGTCTGCTGGGCCGGTACGGCGGACGGCCGGACGGTCTCGTCCCCGTCGACGGGCGGGCTGGCGGTCATCCCTCGGCCCCCGCCTTGTCGAGCGCGGCCGGTGCGGGGGCGAGCGCGGCGGGTGCGAGGGCCCACCAGGCGACCAGGCCGAACACCACGGCAGTAAGTACTGTCGAGGGCCCGCCGATGTCCGCGTACGCGAAATCGATGAGCTGCCAGGTGAGCAGCCCGCAGGCGAGCAGCGCGCAGTCGAGGCCGCGCCCCTTGCGGTGAGCCGTCGCGAGCCGCCTTGCGCCGCGCACGAGGAGTGCGGCCCAGGCCCCCACGAAGGTGACCAGACCGAGCAGCCCCTGTTCGCTGAGGACCAGGAGGTACATGTTGTGCGGGGACAGGAGCGGCTGCCGGTGGAAGGCGGCGCCCGCGCCCGCGACATCGCTTCCCGCGGACAGCGCGATCGAGGCATGGCTGTCGCGGTAGGCGGGGAAGTTCTTCAGGCCGACGCCGGTCGCGGGGTGCTCCCGCCACATGTCGGCCGCCGCCGCCCACATCGTGTACCGGTCCGTCACCGACTGGTCCGGGGTGGCCGTGACCTGCGTGATGCTGCTCAGCCGCTCCTGGAGCATCGACGTGCCCACACCGAACCCGCCGACCAGGACGACCGCCGCGGCGGCCCCGACCAGGAGCAGCCGGGCCGCGCGCCGCACCCCGGCGAGGACGATCTGCAGGAGGACGGCGACCGCCGTGGCGATCCAGGCGCCCCGGCTGAAGGAGAGCGCGAGCGGTACGAGCAGCCCGAGCGCGCAGGCGAGTGCGGTGAGGCGGACGCGCCGGTCGCCGTCGCCGAGGGCGAGCGCCACGGCGCAGATCAGCCCGTACGCGACCACCGTCGACATGCCCATCACGTCGGTGGCCCCGAAGGTGCCGACGGCGCGCACGTCCTCCCCCGCGTACGAGGCGCCGGTCCCGGTCAGGTACTGGTAGACGCCGATCGACCCCTGGTACAGGCCGAGCGCGACGAGGGCGGAGGCGACGAGGCGGAAGTCGCCCCGGTCGCGCACGAGCAACAGGACGGCGGCGGGCACGAGCACGAAGATCTGGCAGTACCGCACCATGCCTTGCAGGGCGTCCGACGCCGAGCCCGCGCCCAGGGCGGCGACCGCGATCGCGAGCACCGGCAGGCCGAGGACCACGTACGCGGTCCGGGTCAGGGGCCGCTGCCGGCCGCGCACCGCCCGTACGGCGCAGAAGGCCACCACGAGCCCGGAGACCGCGTCGGCCGGGGTGAGTCCGCTCCCCCCGTCCTGGTCGCCGGGGCCGAGCGGCAGGGCCAGCATGGCGATCAGGAGCAGGAGGGGGAGCACGGGGCCCGCCCGGCGCGCGGCCCGTGGCAGCGGTGCCGCCGCCCAGGTCGTGCGCGCGCCGGTGAAGGCGGGTACTGCGGTCACTGCGTCAACTTCCCGTAGGGCGGAAGAACTCGGTCGCCGTCCGCGCCAAGATGGTGAGGTCGCCCCAGAGCGACCAGCTGTCGATGTAGGCGTTGTCGTAGCGGCAGCGGTCCTCGATGGAGGTGTCGCCGCGCAGGCCGTTGATCTGGGCGAGCCCGGTGATGCCGGTGGGCACGCGGTGCCGGTCGCCGTAGCCGGGGTAGGTCTCGCTGAACTTCATGACGAAGTACGGGCGTTCCGGGCGCGGTCCGACCAGGCTCATGTCGCCGCGGAAGACGTTCCACAGCTGGAGCAGCTCGTCGAGCGAGGTGCGGCGCAGGAACCGGCAGAACCACGGCATGTGGTGCTCGCCCGCGACGCTCCAGCGCGTCGCCGACTCCAGCGGGTCCGCCGGGCGGTGCGTACGGAACTTCAGGAGCGTGAAGGGCCGCCCGTCCTTGCCGACACGTTCCTGCCGGAACACGACGCCGGGCCCCTCGCTGACGCGCAGCCAGACCGCGCACACGGCGAGGACCGGCGCGGCGAGGACGAGCAGCACCGCGGAGACCGTCAGGTCCAGGGCGCGCTTGCCGGGGTGGAGGCGCTGGGCCGCCCCGGTCAGCGGGCGGCAGGGGAAGCCGGCCAGGTGGGTCCCGGCGCCGCGCTGCTCGGGCACGTAGCCCGAGGGGTCGGGGTCCAGTTCCCAGAGTTCGCAGCGGGCCTCGGCGAGGCTGCGCAGATACGGCCGGTGTTCGGGGGCGCCGGAGCCGCCGAGGAGGATCGCGCGCCGCACCCCGTTCTGGATCACCGCGCGCCGGACGTCGGCGGCGCTCGTCAGCACCGGCACCGGCGGCTCCCCGCCCTCGGGGCGCCGGTCGGCGGTGTCGCCGCTGACGATGCCGACGAGGCGGATGCCGCTCGACCGATGACGCTGGAGGGCGGCGGCGACCCGGGTCGCCGCCGCCTCGGGGCCGACGAGCAGCGTCGCGCAGGGCCTGCGGATCAGGGCCGTGCGGTGGCGCCGCAGGATCAGCGCGCGGGCCGCCAGGGTCAGCGCGCCCTGCACGGCGCAGCCCGCGAGGACGGCGCGCAGCGGGATCTGCTGGAACCGGGGCAGGCTCGCCGCGGCCGCCGTGAGCACGCACCAGGCGAGCACCACGCGCGCGGCGAGGGCCGGGCAGTCGTCGAGGATGTGCCGCCCGTCCGGGCGCCGGTAGAGACCGCCGGACCGGTGCAGGGCGAGGACGAGGACGACGAACCCGGCCACCAGGACGGGCTGGCGCTGCAGCGAGGTGAGCGCGACCGTGCCGAGCAGGGCCGCCGTCGCGTCGGCCGCGAGCAGGAGGGTGCGCGGCGCGGGGTCCCGGGCGGGACCGCTGATCAGGGTGAACTGCTCGCCCTCGGTCGTCCGCTGGGGGATGACCACGGCGGCGGAGGCAACGGTCTGGTCCTGGGTCACGTCGTGATCGGCTCTCTGTCTGCGGTGGTCGCCGGGCCCGGGACCGCGGGTGCGGTGCCTCCCGGGCCCAGAAGTTCGCCGTACACCTCCGCGACCGCCGCGGCGGCGCGCCGTACGTCGTGGTGCGCGTGCACGTGGCGGTAGCCGTCGCGGCCGCGCACGCGCAGCCCCTCGGGGTCGCGCAGCAGGCGGACGAGGGCGCGGCGGAGCGCCGCAGGGTCGTGCGGCGGCACCACGCAGGTGGCCGCGAAGTGCGGCGGCAGGCTCTCGCGGGCCCCGGCCACGTCGGTGACGAGCACCGGGCTTCCGCAGGCCATGGCCTCGAGGGGGGCGAGCGCCATCCCCTCCCAGCGCGAGGGCATGACGACGAGGTCCGCCGCCCGGTACCAGGGCGTCGGGTCGTCGACGGCCCCCGCGAACGTGACCGAGCCGGGCGCCCCGGCCCGCAGCCGCTCCGCGTCGGGTCCGTCGCCGACCAGGACGAGCCGCGCCTTCGGCAGCGCCCGCACCACGTCCTCCCACGCCTGCAGCAGGAGGTCCTGCCCCTTCTGGCGGCACAGCCGGCCGACGCAGACGACGAGCGGCCCGTCGCCGTACGGGGTCGCGCCCGCGTCCGCCGGCCGGAACCGCTCCAGGTCGACCCCGTTGGGCACGAGCCGCCACTCCGCCCTGACGCCGAGGCTCTGCCCCGTGCGCTGCTCGGCGCGGCTGACGCAGACGATCCGCGCGGCCCAGCGGGCACCGAGCCGCTCCCAGGCGAGGGCGGCCCGCGCGCCCGCCCCGCGTACCGCCTCGAAGGACCAGGCGTGCGGCTGGAACACGGTGGGGACGCGGCCCCGTACGACGAGCCGGGTGATCAGGCCCGCCTTGGCGCTGTGGGCGTGCACGACGTCGGGCCGCACCGCCGCCACCACCCGGGCCAGCCGGCGCCCTTCCGCGAGCAGACCCTTGGCCGGGGAGCGCGCCGACTGCCACTCCAGGACGTCGCAGCCCGAGGAGGCCAGGAGGCGTGGCAGGTCACCGGCGGCGGGGCAGGCCACAGAGACCCGCATCCCGGCCGCCAGTTGCCCGCGCACGAGATCGGCCACCACGCGCGCGACTCCGCCGTCGACCGGCTGCGTCACATGCAGAACGTGCGGCGGCAAGGGTGCGGACGTCACAGGCATCGCCATCTCCTTGGCTGGGGGGCGTCCTCTGCTGAGGTACGGCGGGCGGTTCAGGAGCGGGCGACGTCGAGGGCGCCGAAGAACACCCCGGTCCAGGCCGCGTCCTGACGGGAGACGAGGCGGACGTCCAGCGCCTTCGCGCCCCGGGGGACGGCGCGGCCGAGCGGAAGCACGTCGGAGTCGTAGCCCAGGGTGTTGCCGTGCGCGGGGACGCGCCGGGCGGGGTGCCTGCCGGGCTCGCTGATGGTCGAGTTGAGGACGTCCTGCGCGGGGTTGGCCCGGTCGGTGAGCGCCACCGGTTTGCCGCGGCCCGCGGAGACGGTCAGCGCGTCACCGGTCCGGCCCCGGTCTCCGTTGTAGGCGACGAGACCGAGGTAGCCGCCGGTGCCGGTGGCCGGTGCCGTCCGCACCCGGAAGTCCTGGACGGGGTGCTTCTTGTCGAAGAGGTCGAAGCCGTCCCGCACGAACACGTGCCGCAGCGGCGCGGACTTCTTCTCGTACGCGGCCACGAGCGTCCAGCCGCCCCAGGCCCCGGCGTCCGAGCGCCCCTTCGCGATGTTGACCTGCGCCACCGTCCAGAGCCCCGAACCAGCGCTCCGTACCAGGTCGGTGACGTCGGCGGAGGCCTGGAACGCGTCCGCGCCGCCCGCCACCCGGTGCCCGATCGCGCGGTCGGCGAGGACCTCCTTGTACTGCCCGCCCGGCTCGGCCACGAGCACCCGCCCGTTGTCGCGCGGCGGCTTCTGCTCCCCGACGCTCAGGTTCCCGCCCCAGTACAGCCGGGCGTAGGTGACCCGCGCGCCGTCGGGGACGCGGACCTCGGCCCGGGACGAGTTGTAGGTGTTCGGGTCGCGGTCGACGTCCGTGTAGGCCATGTCGAACTGGCCGTTGACCGCCGCCGCGCCCGCGCGCGCCCCCGAACAGCCGATCTTCGTCCCGGTGGCCTTCGCCCGCGTGGCGTCGCCGCAGGTGATCGACGCGTTGGCCGCGCGCACGACGCCGCCGTGCAGGACGGCCTCGTAGCGCGTCGTGAACGGGATGCGGGACTCCTCGGCCACCGGAGCGGTAGCGGTAGCGGTCGCGGTCGCCCGGGCGGTCAGGGCCACGGCGGCGAGGGACAGCAGGCCCACGGTCGTTCGACGCAGGAGACAGCCTTTGACATTGCGCACGGCCGACTTCCCTTTCAGGGAGCACATAAGAAAGTCATATTTATCCGTCAAGCCGTACGGACCCAAGCCCCACGTACGAGAGCGATGACGGTGCGACGGGAATGCGGATTTCACTTGATACACGATGTGTGTTGGAGTTGTGAAATTACTGCCCGACTCACGGAGACCCTCCGTGACGCACTTCAATGCCCTAACGCTTATTCACCCGTTCGGAGCCGCAACCCCGACCATCGTCGCTCCGTTGCACCACAAGCCGGGCACCTGCCCCGGCCGAATGGAACGACCCCCAAGGAGCATGTTCATGTCGCGTACCGCCAAGGCAGTCGTCTTCTCCGCGGTGGCAGCCGCCGCCATGGCCGGCAGCGCCGGAATCGCCGCCGCCGACAGCGGCGCGCAGGGTGCCGCCACCAACTCCCCCGGTGTCATCTCGGGCAACGCCGTCCAGGTCCCGATCCACATCCCGGTCAACCTGTGCGGCAACACCGTCGACGTCATCGGTCTGCTGAACCCGGCGTTCGGCAACACCTGCGTCAACGACTGACGACCAGTCGGCTCTTCCGCGGCGGCCGCTCCCCATTCGGGGGGCGGCCGTCGCCGTTTGGCCCGTATGAGCGCGGTTCGGTTGCAGGCCGGTGTGGGGCGTCCCACGGTGATCTCAAGCGACACCTTCCTCGAAAGGCGAAAACATGTCCGCTCTGCCCGTACGGCGCCTCGCGACCACCGCCCTCTGCGCGTCCTTCCTGATCGGCGGTGCCGCGGCGCCCGTGTTCGCGGCGGGCACCGCCGTCGAGCCGGCCCGCTCCACCTTCGCCGCCTCCGCCCTCGCGGCCGATCCGGCGCCCCCGGCAGGCGTCCTGGGCAGCATCCTCTCGCCGGTCACCGGCCTGCTCGGCGGCCTCCTCGGAACGGGCGCCCAGCCCGCGCCGCCGGCGGCGGCGCCCGCCAAGACCGCCCCGGAGGCCGCCGCGCCCGCCCCCGCGCCCCTCGCCGCCGAGCCCGCCGAGCCCGCGGCGCTGCCCGCCGAGCCGGCCGGGGACAGCACCGAACTGACGCCGCAGGAAGGCCGGAAGCAGGCCGAGGCGATCGACAAGGCGATGCCGAAGGACGCCACCGAGGACCAGACGGAGGCCCTGGCCGGCCTGCACGACGCGATCACCGCGTACGTGAAGGCGGCGGCTGGGGGCGACACCGCCGACGCCACCTCCGACCTGCGCGCGGCCGTGTCCTCCCTGGTCGAGAGCCTCACCTCGCAGTGGATCGGCGGCGCGCAGAAGCCCTGACCTCCGTTTCCGTCGGCGGAGCCGCTCGTTGAAGCGGGTGAAGATCCAGTTCCGTCGAAAGAAGGAAAACCATGAAGGCTCTGAAGGCCGCCGCTGTCGCAGCCGGTTCCCTGGTGCTCGCCGGTGCCGCCGCTCCCGCGTTCGCCGCGGACACGTCGGACCTCCCTCCCATGAGCCTGAACGGCGGTCTGAACGACGCGCTGACGCAGATCACCAACACGCCGTCGCTCAGCTCGCCGGTGGACACCAACCTGCTCGACCCGAAGCACGAGAAGGGCTTGGTCGGCACCCTCACCGGGGCCACCAAGATCCTCAACCCGGGCAGCGCCCCCGGCGCCCCCTCCGGGCTGCTCGGCGGTCTTCCGCTCGGTAAGTGACGGGTTGCGCGAAACGCATCGAGAAATCACTCTTCGAAAGCCGGTTCGAGAATTCCCTTTCTCGAACCGGCTTTCGCTTTCGACCGTACGAGTGATATTCCGGCCGGGCCCGGATCGCGAATGGCTAGGGTTGCCCGGTGACTTCTACGCCGACTGCTGCCGCCCCGTTCCGCGCGGCAGATATGGGAACTGTGGCCGTACTCGCCTGGAGCGGTGAGATCTCCGAGGGCGAGGGCGACATGCCCTTCCTCCTCGCCTACACCACCGGCGATTCCCCGGCGGGCCCCGAAGCCGCCGAGACGGCCCTGCGCGCACTCCTCCAGAACAACGGGCTGACCGTGGGCGACACCGTCCACAGCGGCGTGCGCCAGCCGAGCTTCCCCGTCTCCCTGCTCGTCGAGGCGGGCCAGGCCGTCCTCACCATCCCGCCGCTCAAGGCCCAGTGCCCGGCGCCGCCCGAGTGGCTCGCCGCCGCCGAGGCGCAGGGCGTCGCCTACTTCCTCTTCACCACCCGCCCCTGGCCCGCCGCCCAGCCCGGCCAGGCCGTCGCCGAGGAGGAGCTGACGGCCTTCGCCGGGGACGAGGCGACCCTGACGGCCTCCGCGCACTGCGTGCTGCCCGTCCGCCGGATCCGTGCCTAGCACCGAGGAGGCCCAGTGAGCACCGACGTCCAGCGGGCCGCCGCGCCCGTACCGGCTCAGGCCGGACCCGACGGGAGCGGCCCCTCCGCCTCCCCGTCCCGCCCGCGGGGCCTCGCCCTCGCCCGGGTCCTGGTCGCCGCCGGGGCCGCGGGCCTGCTGGCGTCCTGGGTGATCACCCTCGACAAGTTCAAGCTGCTGGAGGACCCGGACTTCACGCCCGGGTGCAGCCTGAACCCGGTGGTGTCCTGCGGCAACATCATGAAGAGCGAGCAGGCCGCCGCCTTCGGCTTCCCCAACCCGATGCTCGGGCTCGCCGCCTACGCGGTGGTCCTCTGCGTCGGCGTGAGCCTGCTCGCCGGCGCCCGCTTCCCCCGCTGGTACTGGCTGGTCCTCGACGCGGGCTGCCTCTTCGGGGTCTGCTTCGTGACCTGGCTGCAGTTCGAGTCGCTCTACCGGATCAACTCCCTGTGCCTGTGGTGCTGTCTGGCCTGGGCGGCGACCATCACCCTGTTCTGGTCGGTGACCGCGGCCAACGTCCGCGAGGGCCGGCTCCCCGCCCCGTCCTGGGCGCGCACCTTCGGCGCCGAGTTCCCGTGGGTGCCGCCCGTCGTGCACATCGGCGCCGTGGGGATGCTGGTCCTCACCCGCTGGTGGGACTTCTGGACGAGCTGACGGGCCCGCCGGCGATGAACCCCGAGACGTACCTCACCCGGCGCAGCGCGGCCCTGATCCTGCTCGCCGCCGCCACCACCGCGACCGCCGTGCCGCGCCTGCTGTCCGCCGCCGCCCAGCGCCCCGAAGCCGAGTCGTTCGACGAGGTGTACCTGGGCCGCCGGATCTCCGGCGTACGGGGGCCCGGCGCGGACGGCGCCTGGCAGGTCACCGTGGACGGCCGCCCGCTGCACCTGATGCGCCGCGCCGACGGCTCCTACCTCAGCATGGTCGACCACTACGACGCGTACGAAGGCCCGCTGGCCGCCGCGCGCGGCGCGGTCGCCGAACTGGGCGGCCAGGCCCTGCGGCCGCACATCCGGGAGGCGTGAGCGGTGACGTACACCCGCCAGAACCAGCGCAACCTGAGCAAGGGTCAGAAGAAGCGTTTCGTGGACGCCGTGCTCACGCTCAAACGCACCGGCCGCTACGACGACTTCGTCGGCACGCACATCGACTTCTACCGGGGCGACGGCGACGGCGGCCTGCGCGTGGCGCACATGACGCCGTCCTTCTTCCCCTGGCACCGCAAGTTCCTGCTGGAGTTCGAGACGGCGCTGCGGAAGGTCGATCCGGGGGTCACGGTGCCGTACTGGGACTGGACCGTGGACCGTACGCCGGGCGCGTCGCTCTGGGGCGCCGACTTCCTCGGCGGCAACGGCCGCCGCTCGGACCACCAGGTCACCACCGGCCCGTTCGCCCACCAGCACGGCCACTGGGACATCAAGGTGGCCGTGACGGAGGGCGACTTCCTCATGCGCGACTTCGGCCGCCCGAAGGACCCGGTGGATCTGCCGGCCAAGGCGGAGCTGGAAGGCGCCATGCGGGAGCCGGTGTACGACACCGACCCGTGGAACTCGGTCGCGTCCGCCGGGTTCCGCAACAGGTTCGAGGGCTGGCCCACCCGGCGTGGCGACCGCACCTGGTACAACCACAACCGGGTGCACCGCTGGGTCAGCGGCCACATGCTGGGCGCCGGTTCGGTGAACGACCCGGTCTTCTGGCTGCACCACGCCTTCGTCGACCTGTGCTGGTCGCGCTGGTGCGAGCGCCATCCGCAGGCGGACCCGTACCTGCCCGGCGAGCACCACCGCCACGTCCTCGCCGTGGGCGACACCATGCCGCCGTGGGACACGCCCCTGCGGGACATGCTGGAGCACCGCTCCCGGTACGCGTACGAGTGAACGCCGGCGGCGAACGGCACGCGGAACGGCCCCCGGCACCGCCGTGCCGAGGGCCGTCGGGGAGGGGGCGGGTTCAGTCGCCGTAGCCGCCGTTCTCGCCGTCGCCGTTGCCACCGTCGTCGTGGCCGCCGCCGTGGTGACCGCCGCCGTGGTGGCCGTGGTCGTCGTCCTGGCCGTCGTCGGCGCAGCTGTTGCCGAACGCCGGGTTCAGCAGGCCGATGACGTCGACGGTGTTGCCGCAGACGTTGAGCGGGATGTTGACCGGGACCTGGAGCAGGTTGCCCGAGAGGACGCCCGGCGAGTTGGCGGCGGCACCCGCGGCGTCCGCGTCGGCCATGGCCAGACCGGCTCCGCTGAGCACCACGGCACCCGTGCCGACAGCGACAGCCGCGGCCTTCGCGATGCGAGACATCACGTTCTCCTTCTGCTTGGCAGGTGCGGCCACGTGGTCGCAGCCGTCACCTGTTCAACGGCGCGGCGCGGGCCCAGTAACGGTCTATACCGGGATACATGCTGAAAAGGAGAAGAATATGCGCCGTACGCAGGTACGCCCTAGGAGAGGAACCGCATGAAGGTGGTCTGCGTGGGCGGAGGGCCCGCGTCCCTGTACCTGTCCATCCTGCTGAAGACCCAGGACCCCGCCCGCGACATCAGCGTCTTCGAGAAGAACGCGGCCGGATCGACGTACGGCTGGGGCGTCACCTACTGGCCCGCCATGCTCGACACGCTCACGGCGCACGACGCGCCGTCCGCCCGCGCGATCGCCGAGCGCTCGGCGCGCTGGAGCGACGGCGTCGCGCACGTCCGCGACCTCGTCACCGTCCACCACGGCGACGAGGGCTTCGCCGTCGGCCGCCACGAACTGCTGCGCATCCTGGCCGAACGCGCCACCGACCTGGGCGTGTCCGTCCACCACGGCCACCCCGTCGCCCCCGGCGACCCGCTGCTCGACGCCGACCTCGTCGTGGCCGGGGACGGCGCCCGCAGCGCCCTGCGCGACCGGCACGCCGACCACTTCGGCACGCGGATCGAGGCGGGCCGCAACCGGTTCATCTGGCTCGGCACCACCAAGGTCTTCCGCTCCTTCACCTTCGCCTTCGCCGAGACCGAGCACGGCTGGCTCTGGTCGTACGCGTACGGCTTCGACGGCGAGCACAGCACCTGCATCGTCGAATGCGCCCCGCACACATGGTCCGGTCTCGGCCTCGACACCATGGAACGCGGCGAGGCGCTGCGGCTCCTGGAGAAACTCCTGGCCGCGCCGCTGGACGGACACCCGCTCATCGGCCGCACGGACGTCGAGGGCCCCGCGCAGTGGCAGACCTTCCCGACCGTCACCAACCGCGCCTGGTCCCGCGACAACCTCGTCCTGATCGGCGACGCCGCCCACACCACCCACTACTCCATCGGCGCGGGCACCACCCTGGCCATGCAGGACGCCATGTCCCTGGCCGCCGCCCTGCGCACCCCGGCCCCCCTCTCCTCGGCCCTGCGCGCCTACGAGCGCGAACGCAAGCGCGCCCTGCTCCCCCAGCAGAGCGCGGCGCGGCACAGCGCCGGCTGGTACGAGAACCTGCCGCGCTATGTCGGCCTGGCGCCCCACCAGATGTTCGCCCTGCTCGGCCAGCGCCACTCGCCGCTGCTCCCGTACGTACCGCCGCAGCTGTACTACCGCGTCGACCGGGCGATCGAGCGGACGCAGGCGCTGCGCTCGCTGAAGCGCTGGCTCGGGCCGCGGATCGCGCGGGTGCTGCAGAAGGACTGAGACGCCTCCCGGGAGCCCAGGAGCCGCTAAATACGGGCATATCCACGTATGGACCAATTCAACAGGCTAGGTCGCTCGCTCCAGGGTGATAGTCGAGTCATCCCCTTTTCCCCATCTCTCAGGGAGATTCGATGCGACTCCGCGTATTCGCCGCCGCCGCCGTCCTGGCCGGCACCACCGTTCTGGGCTCCGCCGCCATGGCCTCCGCGCACGGGAGCGACGGCCCCGACGGCGCCACCGCCGTGGGCAACGCCCAGAACAGCCCGGGTGTCCTCTCCGGCAACAACATCCAGGTTCCGGTGAACCTCCAGGCCAACGTCTGCGGCGTCGGCGTCGACGTCCTCGCGCTGCTCAACCCGACCTCGGGCGAGTGCGCGAACGACTGAGTTCCCGGCTGACAGCAGAACCGCCCCCACCCGCGGCTTGCGCCGCAGGTGGGGGCGGTTCACTTGCGTAGACCCTGTGGGACTCGAACCCACAACCAATGGATTAAAAGTCCACTGCTCTGCCAATTGAGCTAAGGGTCCACGCGCCGGCCGCGGCCGACGCACCCCTGAGCATAGCCGGACGGCGCCGGGACTCCGATCGGGTATCGCCAACACGGGGTGTCAGCACCCCGGGACGGCCGCCGGGCGGCCGGTCACCGCAGGAACCAGTGGCGGGCCGACACCCCCCACCACACCCCGGCGAACCCGAGCACGACGAGGACGGCGACCGGTGCGTAGTTGAAGGTCTCCCAGGTCACGGGCGAGACCTGCGGCAGCATGAAGAGCACGGTGATGACGCCGACCCAGACCACCGCCACCACGCCCACCACACCCGACCAGCGGCCCAGGTGCCACGGCCCGCGCTCGAAGGAGCTGCCCTTGCGCAGCCGCAGCAGGGTCGGCACGGCGTACGCGAGGTAGAGCCCGATGACCGCGATCGACGTCACCGCCGTGTACGCCGTCCGGTTGATCAGATACGGCAGCCCGAGCACCAGCGCGCCCCCGGCCGCCAGCCACACCGCCGCCACCGGTGTCCGCGTACGGGGACTGACCGTGTGCCAGAGCCGGGAGAACGGGAGCGCCCCGTCGCGCGAGAACGCGTAGATCATGCGGCTGTTGGCGGTGACCGAGGCCATCCCGCAGAACAGCTGGGCGCCGATCACGACGAGCAGGAGCAGCTTGCCCGCCGTCGCGCCGAGGGCGTCGAGCAGGATCTGCGCCGGGGGCGCGCCGGTCGCCGACTCGCGGGCGCCGTCGTAGGACTGGATGGCGAACGTGAAGCCGAGCAGCAGCACGAACCCGGCGATCCACGACGTCCAGATGGACCGCACGATCCCCTTCGGGCCCGCCGTGGAGGCGTCGTGCGTCTCCTCGGTCATATGGGCCGAGGCGTCGTAGCCGGTGAAGGTGTACTGGGCCATGAGCAGCCCGATGAGGACGACGTACGCGCTGCTGCCCCAGCCGGTGTTGTTCACGAACTCGCCGAAGACGAACGAGGCGGACTGGTGCCGGTCGGGCACGAAGGCAAGGGCGGCAACGATCACCACAACCCCGCCCACGTGCCACCACACACTCACGCTGTTGAGTACGGCGACGATGCGGACGCCGAAGGTGTTGAGGAGGCCGTGCAGGATCAGGATGGCGGCGAACAGCAGGATGGTCCGCCCGGGGGTCACCCCGAACCCGAACTGCAGGTTCAGATAGGCGCCCAGGAAGGACGCGGCGCCGAAGTCGATCCCGGCGGTCACGGCGACCTGCCCGAGCACGTTGAACCACCCGGTGAACCAGGCCCAGGCGGCCGCGGAGCGTGCGGGTGCGAGCATGCGCGCCCAGAAGTAGAGCCCCGCCGAGGTCGGGTAGGCCGAGCAGATCTCGGCCATGGACAACCCCACGAAAAGGGTCATCAGCCCGACGGCGACCCAGCCCCACGTGATGAGGACCGGGCCGCCGGTGTCCATGCCGAACTGATACATCGTCAGACAGCCGGACAGGACCGAGATGATCGTGAAGGAGACGGCGTAGTTGGAGAACGCCGACATGCGCCGGGCCAGCACCTGCGTGTACCCGAGCTGAGCGAGCCGCTCCTCATCCGTACCGGGCGCGCCAGACACGGCTCCCCGGCCGGCGAGGCCATCCGCTTCTTTTGTCATGCCCCCAGCGATTCCCTCGCCGGGGGCGCGCCATGCGGCTAGAAGACGCCCTTGTACACGTTCCACCCGGTGGCGATCTTCACCCGGGGGGCGAAGGAGCCGCCGGCGATGCCGTCGTAGCGGTACAGGTTGCCGGAGGTGTCCCGGGCGACGAGGTCACCGCGACCGTCACCGGTGAGGTCACCGGCGCCGAGGATGGTGTTGTAGGAGTTGCCCCAGTTCTGGAACATCTGAACCCGCGGCTTCCACGCGCCGTCCCCCGCACCTTCGTACCGGAACAGCGTCCCGTCCTTGCGGCGCGCGAAGACGTCCCCGATACCGTCGCCGTCCACGTCCCCGGCGGGGATGATCGTGTAGCCGCCCCAGCCGGGCCCGATCCTCTTCCGCGTACCGAGCGTTCCGTCGCTCTTGCCGGGATAGGAGTAGAGGTCACCGGTGGAGATGTTCCGGGCGAGCAGATCCGGCAGCCCGTCCCCGGTGAGGTCACCGGGGGAGACGAGACTGTCGTAGTTGTTCCAGCCGGGACCGATCTTGGTGTACGGGGTGGTCGGCTTGAGGGCGCCGCCCCGGGTGCGGTAGGAGCGCAGCTCGCCCGTGGTGGTCCTGACCAGGGTCTCATTGTCGCCGTCGGAGTCCGCGTCACCGAACGGCACCCCGACCGTCGCCGTCGGCCAGCCGCTCGCCGCGGTCTTCCCGGAGAAGGTGCCGCCGCCGGTGCCGTGCTGGTAGGTGAAGGCACCGGAGGAGTTCATGGTGAGGAGGTCACCGAAACCGTCCCGGCCGACCATGTCGCGCGACGCGGGGCCAGCGGCTCCGGAGACCCCCACGGTGCCGGTCGAGGTGAGGGCGGCGCCGACTCCGTCAGCGGGCTTGGCCGTCAGCGTCCAGGAGTACGCGCCGTTCGCGACGAGCGCGCCCGTGGCGGTCGTGCCGTTCCACGCGGCAGTGATCACGCCACGCGTCTCACCGCCGGTGAGCGTACGGACCGTCGCTCCGGTCGCCTTGTTCTTCAGGGTGAGCGTCCAGGAGGCGGCAGGCTTCGACAGCCACCACCGTGGCGCCCACGAGGCGGCGCCGCCCTTGACGGCGACGGAGGCCGGGGCTGCCGCGTCGGTCTGGGCGAGGGGCGACGTGGCTGAGCCGACGCGGCGGACATGGACGTTCTGCTGGGTGTCGACCCAGACGAGCGGACCGCCGTAGGGGTCGGCCACCAAGTCGTTCTGCGAAGCGAAGCGGGTGACCTCGGTCGGCTGGCCCGAGGTCACATCCTCCACGACGACCTCGTTGTCGACTCGGGACGCGATCCAGCCGTCACCGACCGCGGAAGCGCTCCGGTGGAGCGCAATGGACTTGCCCGTCGCAAGGTTTCTCAGCACCCCCTTGGCGGTGCCGCCGGCACACTGCCAGTACAGCCACTTTCCGGCGGCCTTCAGACCGAAGGGGCTGGAGCACCCGTTGCCCACGGTGACGGCTGTGCCCTTGGCGCCAGTGACGACATCCAGGGGTACGTAGGTGCCTGACATGCTGCCTTGCCACAGTGTGCGGCCCCACAGCGCGTAGTCGCCACCCGCCGCGAAGGTGCGCACCGGAGCGTTCCTGTCGAGGTCGATCACCTGCGCGTAGGACTGCGTGAACTCCGCGTCCCAGCCCTGCAGGAGTGCGAACCGGCCAGCTGCGGCGCTGAGCTGGGGCTGAGTGAGCGTCGTGTTCAAGGGCGTGCTTCGCGTGCCGTCGGCGGACACGAGCAGAGGCACATCGGTGTAAGTGTCATCGGCGAGTGTGCGGCCGTCGCCGGTGGCCAGCACATCGGGGCAGGGAAAGCTCGCGAAGCAGTCGGACCACTGCAGGCCGGTGAACCCCTTCTGCTCGACGGCGGCGGAGTAGTCGAGGGATGAGCCGGTCGATACGGATCGGCGGTTGAGCTGCAGACCGGCCCCCATCACGGAGTCGACAGTGAGCAGCACGCCGTTCGCCAGGGACGACACGCGGCTCTGAGACCGCACCGGCGCGATGGAGCTGACCAGGTCGGCGCGCGGCGTCCCCCCGACGACCGTGATCCGCTGGATGCTCGCCGCCTCGGGATCGCTGCCCGCGACGACGACCATGCTGCCGTCCCGTGCGGTGTCGACCTCCGCGCTCGCCCGCGTCAGGAGCGTGCGCTCGGCGCCGCCGTCCGTCGGCACGGCAACGATGCGATGCACGCGGGAGTTCACGTCGGGCGTCGAGCCGTCAGCGGAGGCCGGGTAACGAGCGATGAGCAGCGAGTCCCCTGCCAGGCCCAGGAGCCGTGCGTCCTTCTCGTACGGGACGGTCAGGGTGCGCAGCGGCTTCGTGAAGTCCGCCGTGTCGAAGACGGCGACGGTATTGTCGGTGTTCCACATCGTGAGCCGGTCTCCGAGCAGCGCCCAGCGCGTACTGCTCCGGACGTACTCCAGCGGAACGGTGGTCGCGGTCGCTCCGGCCAGGTCGACCCAGGCGAGATGGTCGGCCTCGCCCTCTGTGTACCTGGTGAGAAAGCCCTGGCCGTTCGACGACCCGGGTCCGGACCCCAGCGTGGCACCGGCCGGGAAGCCGGTCACGGGACGGTCGCGCATCTTCCCGTCCACCATGTCGAGCAGATGCCAGGAGACCACCTGTCTGCCCTCGTACGTGGCGCTGAGCACGGTCTCGCCGAAGCTGGCGACATAGGTCTGGCCCGCAGGCAGCACCAGCTTCCACTCGGTTCCATCGCTCATGTTGTGGAAGGTCACCGTGGAGGCGTTGCCGAGGAGGAAGGGGCGCGCCGTAATGTCGCCCCATGCCCCGTTGTACCCGTACCTGCTGGTGTTACCCAAAAGCGAATCGAGCTTCTTGGACGCGCCCGGGTCGGCGTACGGCGTCCAGAGCACACCGTCGCCCTCACGCCGGTGGATGAAGCCGGAGTCCCCCGCCATGACGACTCTGTCGTCCCGTGGCTCGGCACGCAGCGTGGCCGGTATGACCGCCTCGTCGGCCGGGGCGGCGGTCGCGTCCTGGGGCGCACCGGTGATGAGCGCTGTCGCGCTCACCGTGGTGACTGCGAGAACGGCAGCGATGCGGGCAGCTCTTCGGCGCCGCGCGAAATAGTGACGACCCAACGGGTCCCTCCCGGACATGGCAGAACGGCGGAACTGATCCCATGGCGGAGGGTGTGGGGCCCCTCGAAAAGTACATGGCCCTGACACGCAGAGCGTCCGGAGCCTAACAGTCGGCACCGACAGCAAAGGGCCCGGGAGACGAAGTACGTCTCCCGGGCCCTCAGTTCAATGCCTGGCCTCAGCCGTTGCGCTTCCAGCGCGGCTTCTCGTCGCGGCGGCCGAAGGACGAGCCCGAGCCCGAGCCCGCGCCGCGGTGGTCGTCACGGCGGCCGTAGGGGCGGTGGCCGGTGGTGGGGCGGTCGCCCTGGCGGTCGCGGTTGAACGGGCGGTCGCTGCCACGGTGGCCGCCGGACGGGCGGTCGTCGCGGCGGAAGCCGCCACGGTCGTCACGACGGTCGTTGTCGCGGCGGAAACCACCACGGTCGTTGTCACGACGCTCGAAGCCACCACGGGCGCCACGGTCGTCACGACGGTCGTTGTCCCGGCGGAAACCACCACGGTCGTTGTCACGACGCTCGAAACCGCCACGGCCGCCACGGTCGTTGTCGCGGCGCTCGAAGCCACCACGGGCGCCACGGTCGTCACGACGGTCGTTGTCCCGGCGGAAACCACCACGGTCGTTGTCACGACGCTCGAAACCGCCACGGGCACCACGGTCGTCACGACGGTCGTTGTCCCGGCGGAAACCACCACGGTCGTTGTCACGACGCTCGAAGCCACCCCGGCCACCACGGTCGTCACGACGGTCGCGGCGCTCGAAGTTGCCCCGCTCGTCACGGCGCTGACGCGGCTGCTCGTACGAGGACGAACGCTCGGCGCGCTCGGCCTGCTGCGGCACCTCGGCGGCGACGGCCTCGGCGACCTGCGCGGCGGCGGCCTCCGCGGCGGCGGCGACGGCCGCGGCCACGCCCTCCTCGTCCTCGCCGCGGTCACGGGCGGCGCGGGCGGTGAGCCGGTCGGCCTGCTCGCGCAGCTCGGCGGCGCGCCGGGTGGCACGCTCCAGCTGCTTGGTCAGCTGGGTGACCTCGCGCTCGGCCTGCTGCGCGGCGTTGCCCGCGGACTCGGCCTCGACCTCGGTCATGGACCGGGCCCCGGTGATCTCCGCGACCTCCGGGTCGAAGGCGGCGCCGCCCTGGATGATGTGGCGCCCGGCGTCGACGCCCGCGTCCTCCATGAGGCGGAAGATCTGGCGGCGCTGGTGCGGCAGGGAGAGCGAGACGACCGTGCCGGTGCGGCCGGCCCGGGCGGTGCGGCCCGCGCGGTGCAGGTAGTCCTTGTGGTCGCCGGCCGGGTCCACGTTCAGGACGAGGTCGATGCCGTCGACGTGGATGCCGCGGGCGGCGACGTCGGTGGCGACCAGCGCGTTGACGTAGCCGTCCTTGAAGTCGGCGAGGGTGCGGGTGCGCGCGCCCTGGGTCATGCCGCCGTGCAGCGCGTCGGCCTTCACGCCCGCGTCGCGCAGCTGCTCGGCGATGCGGTCGGCGCCCAGCTGGGTGCGGACGAAGATGATCGTGCGGCCCTTGCGGGAGGCGATGGCCGCGGTGACCGGCGCCTTGTCCTTGGGCTTCACGATGAGGATGTGGTGCGACATGGTCGTGACGGCGCCCTGGGCGGCGTCGACCTCGTGCAGCACCGGCTCGTTGAGGTACCGGTCGACGAGGGTCTTGATCTCGTTCTCCATGGTGGCGGAGAAGAGCATCCGCTGGCCGCCGGCCGGGACCTGGTCGAGCAGCTCGGTGACCTCGGGCAGGAAGCCCAGGTCGGACATCTGGTCGGCCTCGTCGAGGACGGCGACCTCGATGTTCTCCAGGGAGCAGGCGCCGCGGTTGATGATGTCGCGCAGTCGGCCCGGGGTGGCGACGAGGATGTCGACGCCGCGCTCCAGGGCGTAGATCTGGTTGCCCATCGAGGTACCGCCGCAGACGACCTTCATCTTGAGGCCGACCTGGTCGCCGTAGGGCTGGAGGGCATCCGCGACCTGCATGGCCAGCTCACGCGTCGGCGTGAGGATGACGGCGCGCGGCTTGTGCTTCTCGCTGCGGCCGCCGGCGAGGCGGGCCAGCGTCGGCAGGCCGAAGGAGAGCGTCTTGCCGGAGCCGGTGCGGCCGCGGCCGAGGATGTCCTTGCCGGCCAGGGCGTCCGGGATGGTCGCGGCCTGGATCGGGAAGGGGGTGGTCACACCGTTCTGCGCGAGCTTGCGCACGACCGGCTCGGGCAGCCCGAGGTCGGCGAAGGTGAGGGTGGGCTCGTCGTTCTCGACGGCCTCGACGGCGGTGTCGACGTCGTTCTCGACGGCCTCGACGGCGGTGTCGACGGCCTCGACGAGGGCGTCGTTGTCGGCCGTGTTGTTCTCGATGGTGTTCTGGTCAGCAGAAATGGACATGCGAAATGCGAAACCTTCCGGAGTTTCGGCACGCGCCCGTCAACTCCGTGTATTCGCGGTTTCGCAAATCGACCGCCTCAATGCGGTCCAGCCACGGCAAGGGAGAGTACGCGCCACGCGGCGCTCCTGTGCGGCGCCGGGCAAATGGGATCAAACGATCTACCACCATACGCACCCCCCACCCCCGAAGGCAAACCGCCACCCTGAGACCCGCGTCACACCGGCCTCAGGCGCCCCGTCTCACGCCGGGCTGCCGGCCCGCGGCTCCGGCTCCCCCATCAGCTGCGGGGCCGCCCGCTGCTCGTGCGCGGACGACGACGGCTCCGCGGTGGTAGGGGACGGCGTGGGCGTCGGTGTCGGCGTCTCCTTCGTCGGCGTCGGTGTGGGCGTCGTCGGGGTGGCCCGCGGCGTGCTCGGCCGCGCGGACGGGGTGCTGCGGCCGGGCCGCGGCTGCTGCTGCGCCGGGGTCTGCCCGCCGCCCTGCGGCGCGGAGGCGGTGGGCGACGCGGCCCCCGGCGACTCCGACGCCGACGCGGAGCCCTCCGGGCGCGCGGGCCGCTGCCCGGACCGCGCGCCCGCCGGGCCGACGCCGTCGGTGACCATCGTGCCGCCGTCGGGCGCGGCGCCCTGCTCGCGGTGGGTGGCGGAGTGCGAGGGCGCGGGCGGCCTGCCGTCGGCGTCGTCGGCGACGCTCATGCATCCGGCGGCGGCGGCGACGGCCACCGTGGTCGTGGCCAGGCGGCCGAGGCGAAGGGCACTAAGCGGTACGGGCAGCCGGCTCACGGACGAGCACCTCCGGGCATGTGACGGGGACACCCGTCCCAACTCCCGTGCCCCGCAAGAGGACACGCGCGGCGCCCGTACCGCACAAAGCCCGCACAAAGACCACCCGCCCGTGCCGGAGTCTCAGCCGTACCCGAGCGCGTGCAGCCTCGCGTCGTCGATCCCGAAGTGGTGCGCGATCTCGTGCACCACCGTGATCTCCGTCTCGGCGACGACGTCCTCCCGGTTGTCGCACATCCGCAGCGTCGGCCCCCGGTAGATCGTGATCCGGTCCGGCAGGACGCCCGCGTACCACTCGCCGCGGTCGGTGAGCGGCGTCCCCTCGTAGAGCCCGAGCAGCTCGGGATCGTCGGCGGGCGGCTCGTCCTCGACGAACACCGCGACGTTGTCCATGAGCCGCGTCAGCTCGGGCGGGATCCGGTCGAGCGCCTCGGCCACCAGTTCCTCGAACTCCTCGCGCGTCATCTCCAGCACACGGCCATTGTCGGGTACGACCCCGCATATCCACCCGTCCACTTGGGCATACGGGAGCAATGGCCCGACCGCCCGCTGTCGCCATACGCCGAGCCCTGCACCGTGTACGGGGTGCCCGCACCGTCTCCTCGGCCCTTCTGCGCCGCCACCGCTCCCGTCACCACAGGCCCGTGACCCTGTCGGCCCAGCACGCGCCCCACCCGTACGCGCGCGCCCTCGGCCTGGTCGCGGTCGTCCTGCTCGGCGCCTGGCTCGGCCTCCTGGTCGTCGGCAGCGTCCGTACGCCGGTGGGCCCCATGGACACCCGGATGACGCTGCGCCCGTCCCTGTCCGGCGGCACGAAGATCAACGTGTCGCCGCTCGGCGCCCTGGAGCTGGACTCGCACACGGCCCCGATCCGCCTCGACGTCGACGTGGACCGTCTGGACCCGGTCCGCTCCCGCGCCCTCGTCGACCACCCCGAGCGCCTCTCCGGGCTCCAGGACGAGGTGGCCCGCGACGTCGAGCACGGCACCCTCGACCTGGCCGTCCGCTCCTGCGTGGCGGTCGTCTCCGGGGCGACCGCGCTCGGCCTCGCCGTCTACCGCCGCCCCCGCCGCGCCCTGGCCGCCGGCGGTCTCGCCCTCACCCTGCTCGCGGCGTCGGGCGGCACCGCGTACGCGACCTGGAACCCGAAGTCGGTCCTGGAGCCCCGGTTCTCCGGGCTGCTCTCCTCGGCGCCCTCGGTGGTCGGCAACGCGCGCTCGATCGTCACCGAGTTCGACGTCTACCAGCGGGAGTTGGCCCGCCTGGTCACCAACGTCACCAAGCTCTACGACGTGACGTCGACGCTGCCCACGTACCGCCCGGACCCGTCCACGATCCGCGTCCTGCACGTCTCCGACATCCATCTCAACCCGGCCTCGTGGAAGATCATCGGCTCGCTCGTCGAGCAGTACAAGATCTCGGTGATCATCGACACCGGCGACACCATGGACCACGGCTCCGCCGCCGAGAACGCCTTCCTCGACCCGATCAGGGACCTGGGCGCGCCCTACGTGTGGGTCCGCGGCAACCACGACTCGAAGACGACGCAGAAGTACCTGTCGTCCCGCGAGCGGTTCCCGAACGTGCGGGTGCTCGACGACGGCAGGGCCGTCACCGTCGCAGGCCTTCGCATCGCCGGCACCGGCGACCCGCAGTACACGCCCGACCGCTCGACCGAGGCGCTGGGCAACGCGGCCGAGCGCCTGGCGGGCATCCGGCTCGCCTCGGCCATCCGTGACCAGCGGGCGGCGGGCAGCCCCGTCGACATCGCCCTCGCGCACGAGCCGGCGGCGGCGCGCGAGACGGACGGCGCGGTGCCGCTCGCCCTCACCGGCCACATCCACCACCAGGAGATGGAGGTGCTCCCGCTCGGCACCCGGCTCCGCACCGAGGGCTCGACCGGCGGCAGCGGGCTCCGCGCGGTCGAGGGGCAGCACCCCGACCCGGTGGAGGCGTCCGTGCTCTACCTGGACAGCCAGACCAAGCGCCTGCAGGCCTGGGACGAGATCAGGCTGGGCGGTCTGGGACTGACGACGGCCGAGGTCAGCCGCCATCTACCGAAGGAGAACCAGCCCGGGGCGACCCCCTCTCCCGCGTCGTCCGCTCCCGCCTCCCCGAAGGCGCCGTAAACCGTTTTGGCGATAGCTCCCCGCATCCCATATGCTTCTCACGTCCCCGACGCGCTGCGAAGCGCCCAGGCGGGCCGATAGCCCTCATCGTCTAGCGGCCTAGGACGCCGCCCTTTCAAGGCGGTAGCACGGGTTCGAATCCCGTTGGGGGCACGCAAGATCGTGTGCGACAATGTTGCACACAAAGCTTGGTCCTGTGGAGCAGTTTGGAGTGCTCGCCACCCTGTCAAGGTGGAGGCCGCGGGTTCAAATCCCGTCAGGACCGCTGAAGTTCCTCGTGGACTTCGTGGCTGGGTAGCTCAGTTGGTACGAGCGATCGCCTGAAAAGCGATAGGTCGCCGGTTCGATCCCGGCCCCAGCCACAGGAATTAGGCCCCGTCTCCGGACGGGGCCTATTGCGTTGTGTCCGCCGTCCTCCCTGCGGCTATACGGCCGCCGCGTGCAGCGGCTGTGTCCCGCGTCCGCCCGGGTGCTTGTGGCGCCAGAACCAGAACAGGCCGCTCGACACCACCGCCCACCCGGTGAGCACCAGGAACGGGAAGGCGTGCTGGTGGCCCTGGAAGTAGACCGCCGTGTGCTGCGCGTTCACCGACGCCCCCGGCGGCAGCCACTGCCCCAGACGGCCGACCACGGTGGGAAGGAGCGGCGGCGCCACCGCCCCGCCCGACGCCGGGTTGCCCACCAGGACGAGCAGCCCCCAGGTCGGGATCATCGCCCAGCGGTGGAAGAACGTGTTGAACATCGTGAAGACCATCCCGCAGCTGAACATCGTCAGCGCGAGGATCAGCCAGGACTCGACGAAGGGCAGGTCGAGGGCGCCGAGGCCCCAGTCCACGACCGCCGCCACGGCGAAGCCGCCGAACAGGGCGTAGACGATCGTGAAGGCGATCCGTTCGGCGGGGTTCAGCCCGCGCGCGTGGACGCTCAGCTGGATCGCCCCGACGAAGCCGATGATCACGGCGGCGAGGGAGATGTAGAAGATCGCGAGCCCGCGCGGATCGCCCTTCTGCAGCGGGTTCAGGTCCTTCACCGACACCGGGATCCCGGTCTTCTCGCTGACCACGGGCCCCGCCTGCTGGAACACCTGGGCGACGGAGACCCCGGAGGCGCTGGAGATGTCCAGGTCGACGCGGGACCCCTTGTCGCGTACGTCGAGGATGGCGAAGACCCGCTGCTCCTCGATCGCCTCCAGCGCCTCCGCACGGGTGGTGTAGCGCTTCAGGTCGAGCTGTGCGTCGAGCGCCTTCTCCATCGCGCCGACGAAGGTCTTGCCCCGCTCGTCCGGCTCCCCGGTGACCGCCGTCGGGATGGCGTGCGGCGTCGGATTGGCCATGGAGTACGTGTACGAGGCCGCGAACAGCGCCGCCGCCGCGGCCAGGATGACGACGAGCACGCACGCCGGCAGGAACGGCGACTTCTTGTACGAGGCCCAGCGCTCGGCCCCCGTCGGCGGCCGGCCGTGCTCGCCGTGGGGCGGGTGGGGCCGCGGTGCTGGAGGTTCGGACAAGGAGGACATACCGAAGACGCTAAGGCAGACATAGGGGACGTACACCCTGAAAAACCCGGCACATACGACGTAAAGGGGGCCCCGGCAAAACCGTTCGCCACGAATTTCTCCGAGGTGAGATCCTGGAGGACGTATGTCTACGCAGCCTGCCCCCGCCACTGACCAGCTCGCCGCCGTCGCGCGGCGCCTCTCCGAGCTGTCCCTCCGTGACGCGCACCGCCTGGGCCGCAGGCTCGAAGGGGCGCGCAAGATCCGCAAGCCCGAGGCGCGCACCGCCGTGATCGCCGAGATCGACGCCGAGGCGGTCAAGGCCGGGGCCCGTACGGCCGTCCGGCGCGAGCGCCGGGCCGCGCTCGACGTCACGTACCCCGAGCAGCTCCCCGTCAGCCAGAAGAAGGACGAGATCGCCGACGCGATCCGCGACCACCAGGTCGTGATCGTCGCGGGCGAGACCGGCTCCGGCAAGACGACGCAGATCCCGAAGATCTGTCTCGACCTCGGCCGCGGTGTGCGCGGCATGATCGGGCACACCCAGCCCCGGCGGATCGCGGCCCGTACGGTCGCCGAGCGCGTCGCCGACGAGCTGCACACGCCGCTGGGCGAGGCGGTCGGCTGGAAGGTCCGCTTCACCGACCAGGTCGACCAGGACGCCACCTTCGTCAAGCTGATGACGGACGGCATCCTGCTCGCCGAGATCCAGACCGACCGCGAGCTGCGCGCCTACGACACGATCATCATCGACGAGGCCCACGAGCGGTCCCTCAACATCGACTTCCTGCTCGGCTACCTGGCCCAGCTGCTGCCGAAGCGCCCGGACCTCAAGGTCGTCATCACGTCGGCGACGATCGACCCGGAGCGGTTCGCGCGGCACTTCGGGGACGCGCCGATCGTCGAGGTCAGCGGGCGTACGTACCCGGTGGAGGTCCGGTACCGGCCGCTCCTGGAGGAGGACTCGGACGACTCCGACCGCGACCAGATCACCGCGATCACGGACGCCGTCGAGGAGCTCCAGCGCGAGGGCGACGGCGACATCCTCGTCTTCCTCTCCGGCGAGCGGGAGATCCGCGACACCGCGGACGCCCTGGAGAAGAAGAAGTACCGTTTCACTGAAGTGCTGCCGCTGTACGCGCGCCTCTCGCACGCCGAGCAGCACCGCGTCTTCCAGCAGCACACGGGAAGACGCATCGTGCTCGCCACGAACGTCGCGGAGACCTCGCTGACCGTCCCGGGCATCAAGTACGTGATCGACCCGGGCACCGCCCGCATCTCCCGCTACAGCCACCGTACGAAGGTGCAGCGCCTTCCCATCGAGGCGATCAGCCAGGCCAGCGCCAACCAGCGCAAGGGCCGCTGCGGCCGTACCTCGGACGGCATCTGCGTCCGCCTGTACTCCGAGGACGACTTCCTCGCGCGCCCCGAGTTCACGGACGCCGAGATCCTGCGCACCAACCTCGCCTCGGTCATCCTCCAGATGACGGCGGCGGGCCTCGGCGACATCGAGAAGTTCCCCTTCATCGACCCGCCGGACCACCGCAACATCCGCGACGGCGTCCAACTCCTGCACGAACTCGGCGCGTTGGACCCGAGCGAGAAGGACGTGAAGAAGCGGCTCACCCAGCAAGGGCGCAAGCTCGCCCAGCTGCCCGTCGACCCGCGCCTCGCCCGGATGGTCCTGGAGGCCGACAAGAACGGGTGCGTGCGCGAGGTCATGGTGATCGCCGCCGCCCTCTCCATCCAGGACCCGCGCGAGCGCCCCTCCGACAAGCAGCAGCAGGCGGACCAGAGCCACGCCCGCTTCAAGGACGAGACCAGCGACTTCCTGGCGTTCCTGAACCTGTGGCGGTACGTGCGCGAGCAGCAGAAGGAGCTGGGCTCCTCCGCCTTCCGCCGGATGTGCAAGCGCGAGTTCCTGAACTTCCTGCGCATCCGCGAGTGGCAGGACATCTACACGCAGCTGCGCACGGTCGCCAAGCAGATGGGCATCCATCTCAACGAGGACGACGCCCCCGGCGACTCCGTGCACGTCTCCCTCCTCTCCGGCCTCCTCTCCCACATCGGGATGAAGGACGTGAAGGAGACGAAGGAGTCCGCGCAGAAGGACCCCAAGCAGCGCGAGCGCAACCGCGGGGGCAACGAGTACATCGGCGCCCGCAACGCCAAGTTCGCGATCTTCCCCGGCTCGGCCCTCTTCAAGAAGCCGCCGCGCTTCGTGATGTCGGCGGAGCTGGTGGAGACCTCGCGGCTCTGGGCGCGGGTCAACGCGAAGATCGAGCCCGAGTGGGTCGAGCCGCTCGCCGAGCACCTCCTGAAGCGCACGTACAGCGAGCCGCACTGGGAGAAGGACCAGGCGACCGTGATGGCGTACGAGAAGGTGACGCTGTACGGCGTCCCGCTCGTCGCCCAGCGCAAGGTGAACTACGGCCGGATCGACCCCGAGGTCTCCCGCGAGCTGTTCATCCGCAACGCCCTGGTGGAGGGCGACTGGCGCACCCACCACAAGTTCTTCGCCGCCAACCGCGCGCTGCTCACCGAGGTCGAGGAGCTGGAGCACCGGGCCCGGCGCCGCGACATCGTGGTCGACGACGACACGCTCTACGACTTCTACGACCAGCGGGTGCCCGCGGACGTCGTGTCCGGCGCGCACTTCGACTCCTGGTGGAAGAAGAAGCAGCGCGAGGAGCCGGAGCTGCTCGACTTCGAGCGGTCCATGCTCATCCGCGAGTCCGCGGAGGCCGTCACCAAGGACGACTACCCGGACGTGTGGCGCCAGCGGAACCTGAAGTTCCGGGTGACGTACCAGTTCGAGCCGGGCGCGGACGCGGACGGCGTGACCGTGCACATCCCGCTCCAGGTCCTCAACCAGGTCACCGACGAGGGCTTCGACTGGCAGATCCCGGGCCTGCGCGAAGACGTCGTGGTGGAGCTGATCCGCTCGCTGCCGAAGCCGATCCGGCGCAACTACGTACCCGCCCCGAACTTCGCGAAGGCGTTCCTCGACCGGGCGGTCCCGCTGCAGGAACCGCTGCCGATGACGCTCGCGCGCGAGCTGCAGCGGATGGTCGGCGTCCCGGTCTCGGCCGACGACTTCGACCTGAGCCGCGTACCGGACCACCTCAAGATCACGTTCCGGATCGTCGACGAGCGGCGCCGCAAGCTCGCCGAGGACAAGGACCTGGAAGCGCTCAAGCTGAAGCTGCGGCCCAAGGCGCGCCAGGCGATCTCCAAGGCCGCCGCGGCGACGGCCGAGCGCTCGGGCGGCGAGTCCGTCGAGCGCACGGGCCTGACCGACTGGACGCTCGGCACGCTGTCCCGGGTCTTCGAGACGCGGCGGGCCGGCCAGCCGGTCAAGGCGTACCCGGCCCTGGTCGACGACGGCGACACCGTCTCCGTACGCCTCTTCGACACCGAGGCCGAGCAGGCGCAGGCCATGTGGAAGGGTACGCGCCGGCTCATCCTGCGCAACATCCCGGTCAACCCCGGCAAGTTCGCCTCGGACAAGCTGACCAACGCCCAGAAGCTCGCCCTGTCCGCGAACCCGCACGGCACCGTGCAGGCCCTCTTCGACGACTGCGCGATGGCGGCCGCGGACAAGCTGATCGCCGACTTCGGGGGCCCCGCGTGGGACGAGGAGTCGTACCGCAAGCTCTACGACAAGGTGCGCGCGGAGATCGTCGACACGACCGTGCGGACGGTCGGGCAGGTGCAGCAGGTCCTCGCCGCCTGGCAGGCCTGTGAGCGCCGCCTGAAGGCCACGACCAGCCCGACACTGCTGCCCAACCGGCAGGACGTGCGCACGCAGCTGACGGCGCTCGTGCACCCGGGCTTCGTCACGGACACCGGCCTTCGCCGGCTGCCCGACCTGATGCGCTACCTCGTCGCGGCCGACCGGCGCCTTCAGCAGATGCCGACCAGTGTCCAGCGGGACACCACCCGCATGGAGAAGGTCCACGAGATGCAGGACGAGTACGCCTGGCTGCTCGAACAGCTGCCGCAGGGGCGGCCCGTGCCGCAGGAGGTCCTGGACATCCGCTGGATGATCGAGGAGCTGCGGGTCAGCTATTTCGCGCACGCCCTGGGCACGGCGTACCCCGTCTCGGACAAGCGGATCGTGAAGGCGATCGACGCCGCGGCGCCGTGATCGCCCGTGTGCAAGGAGTGAGTTCGACCGGCGGGCCTGCACTGCTGTAGAGTCCTGCTCGCAGCGCAACGCGGTAACAGCGCAGCAAAGCAAGGTCCTGTGGAGCAGTTTGGAGTGCTCGCCACCCTGTCAAGGTGGAGGCCGCGGGTTCAAATCCCGTCAGGACCGCAGTTCGAAGAGGCCCGCACCGGAAGGTGCGGGCCTCTTCGCGTTGCCGCACCTTCTTGACTCCCGAACGAGCCGTGGGTACGCCGGAACGAGAAGCGCGCCCAGGAAGAGACAGGCATGGGAGGCGGGCCCATGGCGGCACCCGTACAACGTCACGAAGTGAGGGCGCTCCTGCGCGCCCACCTCTCCGCCGCGTCCGGCCACCGCCATCTGACCCGGCACTGCCCGATCTGCCACCGGCTGCTCCGTCTCGCCCTGGACCCCGCCACAGAGGCCCAGGACGGGCCCGAGAGCGCCCGCGAGGGGGACGGGGACGAAAGTCCCCGGAAGCAGTGACCAAAGCCGACCCACGCGCCCCTCGGGAGATGGCAGGCTGAGGACGGGCTCCGGGCGGGATCCCCTCTAGCGCAAGGGTGTCATCAGCAACAAGCGTCCCGGGGTGTGACGGGTGTCACCGAACTAGTTTTGGAAACACCGTTTCTTACACCCTCCCTACAACTGCTCAATTTAATATGTGCAATTGCACCGCCCTCACAGCTGACCTTCAGGTACCCACCAGGGACCGATCAAGCACCCACAAGGGCGCGCACGGATCACCGTCCCGGCACGCCGGCCGCGCCCTCGCGCGCACAAAAAAGATCGCGCTGGACCCGGCGGAGTCCAGCGCGATCGACGACGCACCCGTGATGCAGTTGAGATGACGCTTCAGTGGGCGTGGGTTCCGTTGGGGCAGAACCCGCGTCGTGTGGAGCAAGTGGTGGGCGCGGTACGGGTTGGGGGGCCCGGAACGCCCGGTAATGCTGCGTTATGCGGTGCCTCAGGCCTCGCTGCGCTGCTGGGGGATGCCCGCCAGCAGGGCGCGGACCTCGGCCTCGCGGTAACGGCGGTGCCCGCCGAGCGTGCGGATCGACGTGAGCTTGCCAGCCTTGGCCCAGCGCGTGACGGTCTTCGGGTCCACGCGGAACATCGTGGCGACCTCGGCGGGGGTCAGCAGCGGCTCGGCATCAGGGGTGCGAGCGGTCATGAGCGGCCTCCTCGGGAGAACCGAACCTTCTCGGTTCTTTCCTTTAAATTCTGCACCTTGACCCGCGTTGCCCGAAATGGCGGACACGGGTCGAGTCGGTTATAGGACGAACGGCTTGTCCTCGGCACTACAACTACACCATCCGTCCAGCCTCGTCGGCCAAACCGATGGAATTGCCCTCCCAGGTGTTCATCAGCGACGGAAGCCGATGGACCATGCCATAGCGGACAGTCACGCCACAGTGACGATCAGTCACAGAGCGATCAGGAGTCGTCAGACCCCCCAACGGCAGTGCAATGCTGAGTAATCCGTCCATGGCTGCCTATGGATGGACATAGATGGACGGATGGAGCCCCCCCCCCCCGGGCTCCTTGTCCTATTTTGGCACGAGGAGGGGTGATGGGCGCAAGGGTGAAGTTAGTGCAGTCCGTCACGCTTGAGTCAAACGCCCGGATCAGGACGTAGGTCCCGAAGGAGCCCGCGCGGCCCGACAGTTGACTCGCTCTTTGACGCCGCGTCCGGTCCCTCAGTTGGCCTGGCGCCGGTCGCGCACCGCGCGCCACCGCTCCACGAGCCGGGCGTACGCCTCGCTCGCTCCGTCCGCGTCACCGCGGCGGAGTGCTTCGATTCCCCCGGCGACATCGGCAGCCGAGTGATCCTCGTCGAGGTGGTCCGGAGGGAGAACGTACACAAGTCCGCCGTAGTCGAGTTCGACGTACGAACGCGGGTGGAACTCCTCGAGCCAGCGCCCCACGTCCACGAGGCCGTCGATCAGCGGCCCCTCGTCGACCGCGTCCCGCAGCGCCTTCAGGCCCCGCGCGACCCGGCGCCGCGCCTGCACCATCGGGGTCCGGTAGCGCAGCGCGGGCCCGCCCGCCCCCTCCGCCGCGCCTGGCGCGGACTTCGGCTCGTACACCCGCTCCTCGTCGGAGACGAGCACGAACCAGTTGATCGGCACCTGCCAGGTCTCCGTGCGGATCCACGGCCGGGCGTCCGGGTTGCGCTCCAGCCAGCGCTCGTAGTCGCCGGCCGCCTGGCGGCGCACCACCGGCGGGAGCACCGCGTCCAGGAGCGGCGCCGGCAACCGGCCCGACAGCTCGTCCAGGGCCTGCCAGCCGCGCAGCCGCGTACGCCACGGGCACACGCACAGGACGCCCTCGATCTCGGCCACGAACGCGTCGTCGCTCTCGTGCACCGGCACCGGAACCGGCGGCGTGGGCAACAAGTCGGCCAGAGAACGGCGGAGTTCGTCCTGATACGTCGGGTGATGCTCGCGCTTCGCGTACCGCTCCCAGTGGTCCCGCTCAGGCTGCGGAAACGCCGCGAGCGGCTCGTACACACGCAAGTACGCCGCATACGGAACGGTCACCGGCGACACCTCGGGCACGGCTGCTCCTCCCCCGCCCATCGGTTGGAAACACTGCAAATCGTCCCACGACGGGCTTCGCGGGACGCGGCGGGATTCGACCGTACTTCCGCCATGCCCCGACGCGAGAGAGTGATCCTCGGCACTGCAGCCGTGGCGGACCTCCACACGTTCTAATCTCTTGCCCACGAACGGTGGAGAGCCCGCCACCCGCACGGGATTCCGCCCAACCGCCGCTATGTACTTGGGAGTCACCACAGTGACCGATGTGACCGGCGACCCTGTCACCACCTCCGGCGCCACCACCGCCCCGGACGTCCTGAACACCCTTTTCCACTCGGACCAGGGCGGGCACGAGCAGGTCGTGCTCTGCCAGGACCGCGCGAGCGGCCTCAAGGCCGTCATCGCGCTGCACAACACCGCCCTCGGCCCGGCCCTCGGCGGCACCCGCTTCTACCCGTACGCCACCGAGGCCGAGGCCGTCGCCGACGCGCTGAACCTGGCCCGCGGCATGTCGTACAAGAACGCGATGGCGGGGCTCGACCACGGTGGCGGCAAGGCCGTCATCATCGGCGACCCCGCCGTGATCAAGAGCGAGGCGCTGCTGCTCGCCTACGGCCGCTTCGTCGCCTCCCTCGGCGGCCGCTACGTGACGGCCTGCGATGTCGGCACGTACGTCGCCGACATGGACGTGGTCGCGCGCGAGTGCCGCTGGACCACCGGACGCTCCCCCGAGAACGGCGGCGCGGGCGACTCCTCCGTGCTCACCGCCTTCGGCGTCTTCCAGGGCATGCGCGCCAGCGCCCAGCACCTGTGGGGCGACCCGACGCTGCGCGGCCGCAAGGTCGGCGTCGCCGGTGTCGGCAAGGTCGGCCACCACCTGGTCGGGCACCTCCTCGCGGACGGCGCCGAGGTCGTGGTGACGGACGTGCGCGAGGAGTCCGTGCGCCGGATCACCGACCAGTACCCGTCCGTCTCGGTCGTCGCCGACACGGACGCGCTGATCCAGGTCGAGGGCCTCGACATCTACGCGCCCTGTGCGCTCGGCGGCGCCCTCAACGACGACTCGGTGCCGGTGCTCACCGCGAAGGTGGTGTGCGGCGCGGCCAACAACCAGCTCGCGCACCCGGGTGTCGAGAAGGACCTCGCCGACCGCGGGATTTTGTACGCCCCCGACTACGTGGTGAACGCGGGCGGTGTCATCCAGGTCGCCGACGAGCTGCACGGTTTCGACTTCGACCGGTGCAGGACCAAGGCGGCGAAGATCTTCGACACCACGCTTTCCATCTTCGCTCGCGCAAAGACGGATGGTATTCCGCCGGCCGCCGCGGCCGACCGGATCGCCGAGCAGCGGATGGCGGAGGCGCGCTCGTCCCGCTGATCACGGCGCGGACATGACCAGTGTCACGCTCTTCGGCGGGTCGCAGGTCCAGAAGAGGTTAAAATCGCAGCTGACCAGCGAGGACAGGGCTCCTTGCTGGTCCTGTGGGCAGGCGCGTCCTGCGGGCGACGTACCGTATGGGCGTGGGCTCAGGTACCGTGGAAGCCCTACGGACCGGTCTCCTCGCGGGGAGCCCGTTCTAGATCATGAACGCGTGTCAAGACTCTGGGGCCGTCGAGCCCCGTATCCGAGGGGGTCGAGCCATGGGGCGCGGCCGGGCAAAGGCCAAGCAGACGAAGGTCGCCCGCCAGCTGAAGTACAGCAGCGGCGGGACTGACCTGTCGCGTCTGGCCAATGAGCTGGGCGCATCGACGTCGAACCCAGTATCGAATCAGCCGCCGAACGGCGAGCCTTTCGATGACGACGACGAGGAAGACGACCCGTACGCCCGCTATGCGGATCTGTACAACGAGGGCGAGGACGAGGACTCCGACGAGTCCGGTCCGTCGTCTCAGCGCCGCGGCGCTTGACTCGTGACAGCTGCCAGCACGTAACTGATCTCGGCTGATCCCAGCTGACTTCCCTGCTTACTGCTGCACTCTCACCCGGTCCGGAGTGGTCACCACGCCGGACCGGGTTTTGTGCTGTTCCCACAATGCGGCTGCCGACAAGGCGGGCCCAGCAATCCCGCCCGCCGTAACGCCGCCGCCGCAGGGCCGCCCCCCACAGGGCGACCCCACAGCGCCCGCGGGATCTACTTCGCGTAGTCGCCCGTCAGCTCGGCGCCCGTCGTGTGCGCGCCGCGCTCGGTGATCTCGCCGGCCACCCAGGACTCCACGCCCCGGTCAGCGAGCGTGGTGAGGGCGACGTCGACCGATTCCTGCGGGACGATCGCCATCATGCCGACGCCCATGTTGAGCGTCTTCTCCAGCTCCAGGCGCTCCACCTGACCGGCCTTGCCGACGAGGTCGAAGATCGCACCAGGGGCCCACGTGGAGCGGTCCACGGTGGCGTGCAGGCCGTCCGGGATCACCCGGGCGAGGTTCGCCGCGAGGCCGCCGCCGGTGATGTGGCTGTAGGCGTGGACCTCGGTGGTGCTGGTGAGGGAGAGGCAGTCCAGGGAGTAGATCTTCGTCGGCTCCAGGAGCTCCTCGCCGAGCGTCCGGCCGAGTTCGTCGACCTGCTGCTCCAGGGCCATCCCGGCCCGCTCCAGGAGGACGTGGCGGACCAGCGAGTACCCGTTCGAGTGAAGGCCGGACGACTCCATGGCGATGACCGCGTCGCCCTCACGGATGCGATCGGGGCCGAGCAGGTTCTCGTACTCCACGACGCCCGTGCCGGCGCCCGCGACGTCGAAGTCGTCCGGGCCGAGCAGCCCGGGGTGCTCCGCCGTCTCGCCGCCGACCAGGGCGCAGCCCGCGAGGACACAGCCCTCGGCGATGCCCTTCACGATGGCCGCGACACGCTCGGGGTGGACCTTGCCGACACAGATGTAGTCGGTCATGAACAGCGGCTCCGCGCCGCACACCACGATGTCGTCCATGACCATCGCGACGAGGTCGTGGCCGATCGTGTCGTACACACCGAGGCGGCGGGCGATGTCGACCTTGGTGCCGACGCCGTCCGTGGCGGAGGCCAGGAGCGGACGCTCGTACTTCTTCAGGGCGGAGGCGTCGAAGAGGCCGGCGAAGCCGCCGAGGCCGCCGAGGACCTCGGGGCGCCGCGTCTTCTTCACCCACTCCTTCATCAGCTCGACGGCGCGGTCGCCCGCCTCGATGTCCACGCCTGCGGAGGCGTAGCTGGCACCGGAAGACTCAGAAGACATGGGTGTGAGAGCTTTCGTGTCGAGGCGGTCGAGCTGGTGCGCTGTCGGGCCGCGGCGGCGGTCTGGCCGACGCGGCCGTCGAGCCGGTGAGCTGACGAGGCTGCGGTGGTCGGGTTACGGACGACGGATCGCGTCGTTCGCCGCCGTGGCCGCGGGGCCCGCCGCCAGCTCCGTCTCCAGGAGCTGCTTGCCGAGCAGCTCGGGGTCGGGGAGGTCCATCGGGTACTCGCCGTCGAAGCAGGCGCGGCAGAGGTTCGGCTTGGCGATGGTGGTCGCCTCGATCATGCCGTCGATGGAGATGTACGAGAGCGAGTCGGCGCCGAGGGAGGTGCCGATCTCGTCGACCGACATGCCGTTGGCGATCAGCTCGGCGCGGGTCGCGAAGTCGATGCCGAAGAAGCACGGCCACTTCACGGGCGGGGACGAGATCCGGATGTGGACCTCGGCCGCGCCGGCCTCGCGGAGCATCCGGACCAGGGCGCGCTGCGTGTTGCCGCGGACGATCGAGTCGTCGACGACCACGAGCTTCTTGCCCTTGATGACTTCCTTGAGCGGGTTCAGCTTCAGCCGGATGCCGAGCTGGCGGATCGTCTGGCTGGGCTGGATGAAGGTGCGGCCAACGTAGGCGTTCTTCACCAGACCCGCACCGAACGGGATTCCGCTGGCCTCGGCGTAGCCGATCGCGGCCGGCGTGCCGGACTCCGGGGTCGCTATGACGAGGTCGGCCTCGACCGGGGCCTCGGCGGCGAGACGGCGGCCCATCTCCACCCGGGAGAGGTACACGTTCCGCCCGGCGATGTCCGTGTCGGGACGGGCCAGATAGACGTACTCGAAGACACAGCCCTTGGGCTTTGCTTCGGCGAAGCGCGACGTTCGCAGGCCGTTCTCGTCGATTGCTACGAACTCGCCCGGCTCGATCTCGCGGACGAACGAGGCGCCGCAGATGTCGAGCGCGGCGGACTCCGAGGCGACGACCCAGCCGCGCTCCAGGCGGCCGAGGACCAGCGGGCGGATGCCCTGCGGGTCACGGGCCGCGTACAGGGTGTTCTCGTTCATGAAGACGAGCGAGAACGCGCCCTGGACCTGGGGCAGCACCTTGGGCGCCGCCTCTTCTATGGTCAGCGGCTTGCCGTCGTCGTCGACCTGGCCCGCGAGCAGGGCGGTGACGAGATCGGTGTCGTTGGTGGCGGCGACCTGCGTCGCCCGCCCGTTCTCCTTGGGGAGGTCGGCGACCATCTCGGCGAGCTGCGCCGTGTTGACCAGGTTGCCGTTGTGGCCGAGCGCGATCGAACCGTGCGCGGTGGCGCGGAACGTCGGCTGGGCGTTCTCCCAAACGGAGGCCCCGGTGGTCGAGTAGCGGGCGTGACCGACCGCGATATGACCCTGGAGGGAGCCTAGGGAAGTCTCGTCGAAGACCTGGGACACGAGGCCCATGTCCTTGAAGACGAGGATCTGGGAGCCGTTGCTGACCGCGATTCCCGCGGATTCCTGGCCCCGATGCTGGAGGGCGTAGAGCCCGAAGTACGTGAGCTTTGCGACCTCTTCGCCCGGAGCCCAGACACCGAAGACGCCACAAGCGTCCTGGGGGCCTTTCTCGCCGGGGAGCAGATCGTGATTGAGTCGACCGTCACCACGTGGCACGTTTTCGAGTGTAGGCGAGATCGACCACTGGTCCGAATTGGGGATAGGTGGTTCCTACGTCCTGGAGGGGCCCGTGCGGTTGGCGGAACGCACTGGACGCGCGTAGCGCCGGGTGGGTCCGAGGGGCGTTCGGGCCTGTGATTCCAGGGCTGTAGCGGCGTTCACCGGGGTAAACAGTGGGGTGGCCGGGGGCGGGGGCGTGCGCCCGGCCGAATGTGACGGGACGCACTCCGGAGGTCCGCCCTTCGGACGTCCGCACTACGGACCGTCGTTGACAGGTGTACGTCACGGTCGGCATGGTCCTGGATCATGCAGCCTCTCCTCCGTGACCGCACGGTCACCCTCGTGGAGCGCCGGCACGTCGACCTCGTCCGTGTCGCCAGCGCGATCTGTCGCCGCGCCTGAGCTGTAACAACGCCTGACCTGTCACGGGTTCCGCTCCTTTGCGCCGGAGGAGCGTGACCTCCCGTTTCCATGTCTTTCTCCCCCTCTTCTCCTCCGGAGTGCCTTCATGCCTTCGCATGCCTCGAAACTGTCCCGGCGCACCTTCGGCGGGGTGGTCGGTGCCTCGGCGACCGCCGCCGCGCTCGGTTCGGCGGCCGCGCCCGCCGAAGCCGCCACCCGTGCTGGAACCGCCCACCGTGCCGAGGCCGCCCCCGGCGCCGAGGAACGGCCGTTCCGGGCCGTCGCCGGGCGGTCCGCGAAACGGCCGAACATCCTGTTCATCCTGGGCGACGACCTGGGCTGGGCCGACCTCTCCTCGTACGGCGCTCCGCACATCAAGACGCCGAACCTGGACAAACTGGCGCGGCAGGGCGTGCGCTTCACCGACGCGTACAGCGGCTCCGCGACCTGCTCCCCGACCCGGTTCAGCCTCTACACCGGCCGTTACCCGGGCCGCACGAAGGGCGGGCTCGCCGAACCGATCGCCGACCGGTCCGTCGGGCTCGACCCGAACCACCCCACGCTCGCGTCGCTGCTGCGCGGCGCCGGGTACGCCACCGCGCTCATCGGCAAGTGGCACTGCGGCTACCTGCCGGACTACTCGCCGACCAAGTCCGGCTGGGACGAGTTCTTCGGGAACTTCGGCGGGGCCCTGGAGTACTACTCCAAGCTCGGGCTCGGCGGTGAGTACGACCTGTACGAGGGCGACGTGCGGGAGGGCGACGCCGAGTACAAGGACCTGCGGTACTACACGCGGATCCTCACGGAGCGCGCGAGCGAGTACGTGCGCCGGGACCACCGGGGCAGGCCGTGGCTGCTCAACCTGAACTTCACCACCCCGCACTGGCCCTGGATAGCCGACGGGGACGAGGAGGAGAGCGCCGAGGTCGTCCGGCGGATCAAGGCCGGGGACGGCCGGGCGCTGTTCCACACCGACGGCGGGTCCGTCGAGAAGTACACGCAGATGGTGCAGGACCTGGACCGGTCGGTCGGGCAGGTCCTCAAGGCGCTCAAGGAGTCCGGGCAGGAGAAGGACACGCTCGTCTTCTTCGCCTCGGACAACGGCGGCGAACGCTTCTCCTACAACTGGCCGCTCTCCGGCAACAAGTCGTCCCTCCAGGAGGGCGGCATCCGCGTGCCGACGATCGTGCGCTGGCCCGCGCGGCTCGACGGCGGGCAGGTCAGCCACGAGCCGGTCTTCACCCCCGACTGGACGGCGACGCTCCTGGAGATCGGCGGCGCCCGGCCCGACCGCGCCCACCCGCTCGACGGGACCAGCCTCGCCGGATATCTGCTGCGCGGCGAGGAACTGCCCGAGCGCGATCTGTTCTGGCGGGTGCGCGGGGAACGGGCCGTGCGGCGCGGGAACTGGAAGTACTACCGCGGCAAGGGCGGCACGGACCAGCTGTTCGACCTCTCCGCCGACCGGCGCGAGCAGGCCGACCGGGCGGCGGACGAGCCGAAGGTGCTGGCCGAGCTGAAGGCCGTGTGGGAGAAGACCGACAAGGCGCTTCTTCCGTACCCCGCCTGATCCCCGCGCCGCACTACTTCCGCGCCGCGGTGAGGCCGATGCCCGTGCCGTCGGGCGCGGTCAGGGTGAGGGTGTCGCCCTCGACCTTGTAGGCCACGGTCCTGTCGCCGCCGAGGACCTTCTTCATCGCCTTCTCCACCTCGGCGGCAGCACCGACACAGCCCATCTTGGTGCTGGTCAGCGAGGAGAAGGCGATGTGCCCGTCCTTGACGGTGGCCTTGGCGCGGCCGCTGTTGCAGCCGAGGCGGGCGTCGACGTGGCCGTCCTCGCCGAGGACGAGCCGGGCCCGGTCCCGCGCCGCTTTCGGCACGGAGTCGGCCACGTCGTCGTGGCGCAGGGTGTCGACGGTCCAGCGGGTGCCGGTGAGCGCGGCATCGTCCGGCTCGGCCCTGCTGGTCAGCGCGACGGTGTCGCCGTTGGCGCGGGTGAGGGTCAGCCGGTCCTCGCCGTGCGCCTTGACGGTGTTCTTGTCGGCGAGCGCGCGGGCCAGGCTCTTCTCGAACGCGCCCTCCTTCTTGTCCGCGCAGGCCATGAGGGTGGTCTTCACCTTGCCCAGGTCGACACTGTCGCCGTCGACCCGGGCCTGCGCGTCGAAGTCGTTGCAGCCGTAGTTGCCGCGCACCCGCTTGTCCGAGACGAACCGCAGATGCGCGCTGTCCGGTGCCCTGGTCGTCGTCCCGTCCACCGTCATGCTGCGCACGTGCCAGGTGACGCCGGCGACCGGGGCGCCGCCGACCTCCACCGTGCCGGGTGCCTTCGCGTGGGACGCCTTCTCGTCGGACGCGTTCTCGTCGGACGCCTTCTCGTTCCCGCAGGCCGCGACGGTGGTGAGCGCGACCAGGGGGAGAGCGGCGGTGAACAGGGCGCGGGTACTGCGTTGCGTGAACATGCCGATGTGACGGGGCGACCCCCCTGTCGGGTTCCGCCCGTCTCCGCGTGGGGTTCCGCCTCCTACCGGCGGGTCACTGGCGGGCCGTTCAGGCCATGATCGGCAACAGGGCCGACAGATCGGCCCGTTCACCACTGGCGCTGACGAGCGCGTCGTCGATCGCCACCGTCCACCGCGTACGCCCCGTGGCCAGCCGGATCCAGGTCAGCGGGTCCGTCTCGACCACGTTCGGCGGGGTGCCGCGCGTGTGCCGGGGACCCTCGACGCACTGCACGACGGCGAACGGCGGGATCCGCACCTCCGTCGAAGCGCCCGGCGCCTTCACGGCGAGCGCGTCGGCGAGCAGCCGCGTACAGGCGGCCAGCGCCTGCCGGTCGACGGGGACGTCGAGCCCCGGCACCGCGTCGTTCAGGTCGTCGGTGTGCACGACCAGCTCGACGGTACGGGTGACCAGGTAGTCGGCGAACGTCATGGCACCGGCCCCCACCGCGAGCACCCGGCTGTCGGCGGTGCTCTCCAGGTGCGCCGCGAAACGCTCCTCGGTCCGGGCGAGCAGCGCCGGAACGTCGGGGTTCTCGGCGGCGACGGCCCGGCTGCGGTCGGCGATGCCCCCGGCGTTCGCCGCCGTGGCGAACGGCCAGTCGAGCGCCGCGACCTCGGCCTTGCCCGGCTCCGGCCGCTCAAGGGCCCGGTCGATCGCGCCGAGGGCCATCGACAGATGCGCCAGCAGCTCCCGCACGGTCCAGTCCCCGAGCCGCGTCGGCCCCGCGAGCTGCTCGGACGTCAGGGTCCCGGCCGCCTTCCGCACGTTCCCGAACTGGGTGAGCACGGCGCTGCGGATCTTGGCGGAGGCGTAGGTACGGGTGCGCTTCCTGCCCGCGGCGCCCGCGCCCCTCCCGGTCGGCGAAGGAGTCATGCCGGCGACCCTACGCCCGCCCACCGACATGCTGACGTACCGTCCTGCTTCCCCCGTTCTTCGCGCTTCCACGGTTCGTCGTGCTTCCCCGGTTCGTCGTGCTTCCCCCGTTCATCGCGCTCGGCTTCCCTCACGTTCCTCAGGCCGGTCGCGCCGCCGTCAGTGCCACCAGGAGGGGTACGACCCGGCCCGCCGGTACCTCGTAGCGGCCCCGGCCCGCCGAGCGCAGCCAGCCGGCAGCGGTCAACTGGCGCAGGTGGTGGTAGATCTGGCCGCTGGTCCCCACATCGTCCAGGTCGGCCAGCTCCGTGGCCGAGGTGCGGCCGCCCAGGATCTCGCGGAGCAGGCGGAGCCGCAGGCCGTGGCCCAGCGCCGCGAACGCCTCGGCCACGTCCGCCCAGTCGGCCGCGAGCAGTTCGTCGGTGACAGCCCCGTACTGCCACTCATGGCCCTGGCCCTCCTCCATGCCGGGCAGGCGCACCGCCCCGGTGAACAGCACGCCTCCGCTCGTGACATCGGCGAGCTGTTCCTTCAGCCCTTCGAGCGCCCAGAACGTGCCCGGGGCGCCCGTCGGTGCCGCCGGGCCGCCCGCCGGCCCGTTCTCCAAGGCGTCGAGCCGCCGCTCCAGCTCGGCGACGCGTCGCTCAAGTTCTGTCATGCATCGAGATTACGTAATTACGTAGGACCGCCCAATCCCTCGTTCGGGCGAACCCGAACACACCGAGGCCCCCGAGCCGACCCGAACACGAGGAAGTCCCCCGCCCGGCCCGGACAGGGGACTTCGCTGCTCAGGAAACGCTTACGCCAGCAGCGCCGGAATGGTCGCCTCGTGCGCCTCGCGCAGCTCCGACAGCGGCAGGGCGAACTCGCCCTGCACGTCCACCGTGGCCTCCGCGCCCGAACCGTCCACGACGCCGATGCGCGTGACGGGCAGACCCCGCGCCCCGCACATGTCCGTGAACCGCAGCTCCTCGCTCCGCGGGACGGCGACGACCGCGCGGCCCGCCGACTCGGAGAAGAGGAAGGTGAACGCGTCGAGGCCGTCCGGGACGACCAGGCGCGCACCCTTGTCGCCGAGCATCGCCGACTCGATCACGGCCTGGATCAGACCGCCGTCGGAGAGGTCGTGCGCGGCGTCGATCATGCCGTCGCGCGAGGCCGAGATGAGGATGTCGCCGAGCAGCCGCTCGCGCTCCAGGTCGACCTGCGGCGGAAGACCGCCGAGGTGGTCGTGGACCACCTGCGACCAGGCCGAACCGCCGAACTCCTCGCGGGTGTCACCGAGGAGGTAGAGCAGCTGGCCCTCCTCCTTGAACGCGACCGGCGTGCGCCGGGCCACGTCGTCGATGACGCCGAGGACGGCGACGACCGGTGTCGGGTGGATGGCCGCCTCGCCGGTCTGGTTGTACAGCGAGACGTTGCCGCCGGTCACCGGGGTGCCGAGCTGCTGGCAGCCGTCGGCGAGACCACGGATGGCCTCGGCGAACTGCCACATGACGGCCGGGTCCTCGGGCGAGCCGAAGTTCAGGCAGTCGGAGACGGCGAGGGGCTTGGCGCCCGTCGTCGCGACATTGCGGTACGCCTCCGCCAGGGCGAGCTGCGCGCCCGTGTACGGGTCGAGCTTCGCGTACCGGCCGTTGCCGTCCGTGGCGATGGCGACGCCGAGGCCGGTCTCCTCGTCGATGCGGATCATGCCCGAGTCCTCGGGCTGCGCGAGAACGGTGTTGCCCTGCACGAAGTGGTCGTACTGCGAGGTGATCCACTTCTTCGACGCCTGGTTGGGCGAGGAGACGAGCGCGAGGACCTGCGCCTTCAGCTCATCACTCGAAGAAGGGCGCGGCAGCTTGTTCGCGTCGTCGGCCTGGAGCGCGTCCTGCCACTCGGGGCGCGCGTAGGGGCGCTCGTAGACCGGGCCGTCGTGCGCGACCGTGCGCGGGTCGACGTCGACGATCTTCTCGCCGTGCCAGAAGATCTCCAGGCGGTCGCCGTCGGTCACCTCGCCGATGACGGTGGCGATGACGTCCCACTTCTCGCAGATCTCCAGGAAGCGGTCGACCTTCGAGGGCTCGACCACGGCGCACATGCGTTCCTGCGACTCGCTCATGAGGATCTCCTCAGGAGAGAGCGTGGAGTCGCGCAGCGGTACGTCGTCCAGCTCGACGCGCATACCGCCCGAGCCGTTCGACGCCAGCTCGCTCGTCGCACAGGAGATACCTGCCGCGCCGAGGTCCTGGATGCCGACGACGAGCTTCTCGGCGAACGCCTCCAGGGTGCACTCGATGAGCAGCTTCTCCTGGAACGGGTCACCGACCTGCACGGCGGGCCGCTTCGACGGCTTGGCGTCGTCGAAGGTCTCCGAGGCCAGGATGGAGGCGCCGCCGATGCCGTCGCCGCCGGTCCGGGCGCCGTACATGATGACCTTGTTGCCCGCGCCCGACGCCTTCGCGAGGTGGATGTCCTCGTGCCGCATGACGCCGATCGCACCGGCGTTGACCAGCGGGTTCCCCTGGTAGCAGGCGTCGAAGACGACCTCGCCGCCGATGTTCGGCAGGCCCAGGCAGTTGCCGTAGCCGCCGATGCCGGCGACGACGCCGGGCAGGACACGCTTGGTGTCGGGGTGGTCGGCGGCGCCGAAGCGCAGCGGGTCCACGACGGCGACCGGGCGGGCGCCCATGGCGATGATGTCGCGCACGATGCCGCCCACGCCCGTGGCCGCGCCCTGGTAGGGCTCGACGTAGGAGGGGTGGTTGTGCGACTCCACCTTGAAGGTGACGGCGTAGCCCTGGCCGACGTCCACCACACCGGCGTTCTCACCGATGCCGACCAGCATGGCGTCGGACTGCGGTGCCTTCTCGCCGAACTGGCGCAGGTGGACCTTGGAGGACTTGTACGAGCAGTGCTCGGACCACATGACGGAGTACATGGCGAGCTCCGCGCCCGTGGGGCGGCGGCCGAGAATCTCGACCACGCGCGCGTACTCGTCCTTCTTGAGGCCGAGTTCGGCCCAGGGGAGCTCGACGTCGGGGGTCTTGCTCGCGTTCTCTACGGTGTCGAGGCTCATGAGGCGGCGACCAGCTTCTTGAGGATCGAGGTGAAGAAGGGGAGGCCGTCGGTGCGGCCGGAGCCGACGAGGGGCTCCACGGCGTGCTCCGGGTGCGGCATCAGACCGACGACGTTGCCCGCCTCGTTCGTGATGCCGGCGATGTCGCGCAGCGAGCCGTTCGGGTTGACGTCGAGGTAGCGGAAGACGACGCGGCCCTCCGCCTCCAGCATGTCGAGCGTGCGCTCGTCGGCGACGTAGCGCCCGTCCATGTTCTTCAGCGGGATGTGGATCTCCTGGCCCGACTCGTAGTCGGCGGTCCAGGCGGTGTCCGCACTCTCCACGCGCAGCTTCTGATCGCGGCAGATGAAGTGCAGGTGGTCGTTGCCGAGCATGCCGCCGGGGAGCAGGTGGGCCTCGGTCAGGACCTGGAACCCGTTGCAGATGCCGAGGACGGGCAGGCCCGCCTTCGCCTGGTCGATCAGCGTCTCCATGACGGGCGAGAAACGCGAGATGGCGCCCGCGCGCAGGTAATCGCCGTAACTGAATCCGCCGGGCAGGACGACCGCGTCGACCTGCTTCAGATCCTTGTCCTTGTGCCAGAGGGCCACCGGTTCCGCACCGGCCAGACGGATCGCGCGCTGGGTGTCCCGGTCGTCGAGGGAACCGGGAAAGGTGACGACGCCAATACGAGCGGTCACTTTTCGGCCCCCACCGCGGACGAAACGGGCTCTTCCGCGCCCGCGGCGTCTTCCACCTTCACGACGAAGTTCTCGATCACCGTGTTGGCGAGGAAGCTTTCCGCGAGCTCGTGGATACGGGCGAGGGCGGCGTCATCCACCGGCCCGTCCACTTCGAGCTCGAATCGCTTTCCCTGGCGAACGTCGGAGATGCCGTCGAAACCGAGGCGCGGCAGCGCACGCTGCACCGCCTGGCCCTGGGGGTCGAGGATCTCCGGCTTGAGCATGACGTCGACTACGACGCGTGCCACTGGCACTCCCGGTGTGTGGTGCTGAGCAGGTCCGTTCAGCGTACCTGCCCAAATCTTCTACTCGCGTAGACGGTAGGAAGCTACGAGAGCCGCGTCACGTTACGTCACCCGGCGAAGATCCGCACGGAAAATCAAGGGAAACAGTCCGGATTACTCGCCCCGGAGACACGCGCAGATTATTAACTGGTCTTCCCAGCACAATGTCGGGCAGGGTAAAAAGGAAATGGCGCATACAGGCAACCTGCCTGCACTCGGGCGCACGCTAAGCCCGGGCATTGCTCATACAGAGCTGGACAGTCGACATCACCGCACGTCAAAGCGGGGATGCCGGACGAAGGGACCGATATTCGTGGCGCAGCGTGTCGTGGTCACTCTCTTTGACGACATCGACGGCGGAGAAGCGGCGGAAACGGTCGTCTTCGGTCTCGACGGCAGGTCGTACGAGATCGACCTCAATCAAGCCAATGCCAAAAAGCTCCGCTCGGCCCTGGCCCCGTACCTGGAGGCGGGCCGCAAGCGCTCCAGCAGGACCGGCAAGGCGTTCACCCACACCGACCTGAGCCCGGACCCGGCCGCCGTACGCGCCTGGGCCCGCTCCAACCGGTTCGAGGTGCCGCCGCGCGGCCGCATCCCGAAGCGGGTCTACGAGGCGTTCGCCGAGGCCAACTGAGGCGCGCGGCCGGCCGGCCGCGCCCCCGTCAGGAGCCCCTCGGCACAACCGACTTGCGCTGCACCCCCGGCGGTCGGCTAAAGTCTGGAGCACGCCGAGGGGCAAGGCCGACAAAGCCGCAGCCCACGAGGTTGTGCGGGTGTAGTTCAGTAGTAGAACATCCCCCTTCCAGGGGGAAGGCGCAGTGTGCAATTCCTGTCACCCGCTCCGCATCGCGTACCAGGCACTCTTTCGAGTGCGGTAGGCTGATGCTCGCGCTGGTCGGTGAAAGCCGATCAGAGGCAATGCGAACGTAGCTCAGTTGGTAGAGCGCAACCTTGCCAAGGTTGAGGTCGCCGGTTCGAACCCGGTCGTTCGCTCCAGAAGGGAAAGGCCCCGGATCCCAGGATCCGGGGCCTTTCGCATGGGTGCGTGCGACACCTGACATTTGTCATGCGGGCCGATGACAGCGCGCACTGCAAACCGGCCCCGGCCGCCGCGACGCTGGATCCATGACCAGCAACGAGCGCGTGATCGATGTCACTGATCTGCGCCGCGTGTACGGGGACGGCAAGCGGGGCTCCTACGAGGCGGTGCGCGGGGTCAGCTTCTCCGTGGGCCGCGGCGAGCTCTTCGCCCTCCTCGGCACCAACGGCGCGGGCAAGACCTCCACCGTCGAACTCCTCGAAGGGCTCGCGGCGCCCGCCGGCGGGCAGGTACGGGTGCTCGGCCACGACCCGCACAGAGAGCGCGACCACGTACGGCCGCGGATCGGCGTCATGCTCCAGGAGGGCGGATTCCCCGCCGAGCTGACCGTCGCCGAGACCGTACGGATGTGGGCCGGCTGCACCAGCGGGGCGCGGCCCGTCGGGGAAGCCCTGGAGATGGTGGGGCTCACCGGCCGCGGCAAGGTCCGGGTCAAGCAGTTGTCCGGCGGCGAGAAGCGGCGGCTCGACCTCGCGCTCGCCCTGCTCGGACGGCCCGAGGTGCTCTTCCTCGACGAACCGACGACCGGGCTCGACGCCGAAGGGCGCCGCGAGACCTGGGAACTGGTGCGCCGCCTGCGCACCGACGGCACGACCGTGCTGCTCACCACCCACTACCTCGAAGAGGCGGAGTCGCTCGCCGACCGGCTCGCCATCCTGCACGAGGGGCGGATCGCCGCCGAGGGGCGCGTCGACGAGGTCGTCGCCGCCCAGCCCTCGCACATCTCGTTCGAGCTGCCCGACGGGTACCACGTGGGCGATCTTCCGCCGCTCGGGCCACTCGGCATCAGCGACCACGAGATCACCGGGCGCCTGGTCCGGCTGCGTACGGACGAGCTCCAGCGCGCCGCCACCGGGCTGCTCGTCTGGGCCAGGGACGCGGGCGTGGAACTGCGCCGCCTCGACGTGCGCGGGGCCTCCCTCGAAGAGGCGTTCCTGCGGATCGCGCGGGACCTGAAGGACGGCGCCGGTGAGCCGGAGAACCAGCGGGCGAAGGAGATGGCGGCATGAGCACGGCGACGATGACGACCACCCCGGCGGGGCGGCTCCGCTCCCTCGCGCGGGCCGAGCTGACGCTGCTCGGACGGAGCAAGGGCGTGCTGTTCAGCGCCGTCTTCGTCCCTCTGGTGCTGCCGTTCAGCCTGAGCCTGTCCCTCGACGAGAAGGCGCTGAAGGGCACCGGGCTCAGCGTCGGCGTCGTCGTGCTGACCGGGGCGATCGGCTTCTCCCTCCTCTTCGCCGTCTACAGCGCGCTGGTCAGCGTGTACGCGGCACGGCGCGAGGAACTCGTCCTCAAGCGGCTGCGCACCGGTGAGCTGCGCGACGGCGAGATCCTGACGGGGGCGGCGCTGCCGTCCGTCGCGATCGGGCTTGTCCAGTGCGTCGTCCTGGCCGTCGCGTGCAGCGCGGTGCTCGACGTGAGCGCCCCCGGCGCGCCCCAATACACCGTCCTCGGGCTGCTGTTGGGCTTCCCGCTGTGTGTCGCGCTCGCCGCGATCACCACCGTGTTCAGCCGCAGCGTGGAGAGCGCCCAGGTCGCCTCCATGCCGATGCTGCTCATCTCGATGCTCGGCTCGGGCACGTTCGTGCCGCTGGAGGTCATGCCCGACAAGCTGGCGTCCGTCTGCGAACTGCTTCCCCTGACCGGACCGCTCACCCTGATCCGCGGCGGCTGGAGCGGCGAGCTGACCACGCACGACGCGCTCGGCGCGCTCGTCACGTCGGTGGCCTGGATCGTCCTCGCGGTGTTTGCTGTACGACGGTGGTTCCGCTGGGAACCGCGACGGTGAAGCGGGCGGGAGCGTAGCGGTGCGGATGCCAGGCCGGTGGCGGGAGCGCAGCAAGATCGAGCGGGTGGAGTGGCAGAGCCGGCTCGTGCTGCGCGCGGTGAACTGGTTCTACTTCCTGGCATGGAGCGGCCCGGCGCTCGTCGGGTCGCTCCGCCATGACGGCACCGCGATCGCCCTCGGCATCGCGCTGGCCGTGGTGAACCTCGCCCAGTGCGCCGTTGCCCACGTCCATGTGCGCAGCGCCCTCGACCAGTACCTGGGACGCGGCCCCGTGCCGCCCGTGCAGACGCGCGTCGCGGCGGGGCTGACGGTGGCGGCGCTCGGCCTGCTCGTCGCTCTCGACGCGACCGACAGCATGAAGGAGGGCCTGATCGCCCTGCCGCTGCTGTTCCTGCCGATGCCGTTCGCCTGCGCCTACGTGCTGACCGTGCCGGTCCGTACGTTCCTGAAGCGAAGCGGCGTGGCGATCGCGGTGACGCTGGCGCTGTTCGCCGCCGTGGGCGCGAGCGTCGGCCGGATCGTCGCGGTGGCGATCGTCCTCGGGATCACCGTCCCCCTCGAACTGCTGACCGCGCGGTGCAGCGCCTGGAGCCTCTCCGTCATGTGGGAGTCCGAGCACGCCCGCGAGGTCGAGGCCCGGCTCGCCGTCGCCGAGGAACGCCTCCGGTTCGGCCGCGACCTGCACGACGTCATGGGCCGCAACCTCGCCGTCGTCGCCCTCAAGAGCGAACTGGCGGTGCAGCTGGCCCGGCGCGGCAGGACCGAGGACGCCGTCACCCAGATGATCGAGGTGCAGCGCATCGCCCAGGACTCGCAGAAGGAGGTGCGCGAGGTCGTACGCGGCTATCGCGAGGCCGACCTGAGCGCGGAACTGGCCGGTGCGAAGGGGGTGTTGAGCGCGGCGGGCATCGACTGCACGGTCTCCGGGTCCGCCGCGGGGCTCCCGCCCGAGGTCCAGTCCGCGCTCGGCTGGGTCGTCCGGGAGGCCACGACGAACGTGCTGCGGCACGGCGACGCGAGCGCCTGCCGGGTGGACCTGACGAAGGGAGCGCGGGAGGTCGTGCTGACGGTGGAGAACGACGGGGTCACCGGCCCCGGCACGCCCGGCCGCGGCTCGGGCCTCGCCGGACTGCGGGAGCGGCTCGCGGTACTGGAGGGGACGTTGGAGGCGACTGTGGTGCGGGACGGGGTGTTCCGGCTGACGGCTACGGTGCCGGTGCCGGAACCGGTGCCGGAGCCGACGGACTCGTCGGTGCGCCGTGAGCGGGAGCGCGCGGCGACGGCGTCTACGGCACGGCGCGAGCAGGAGGGTGCGTGATGGCATTGCGCGTACTGCTGGCCGATGACGAGCACCTCATCCGGGGTGCGCTCGCCGCGCTCCTCGCGCTCGAGGACGACCTGGTCGTCGTCGCCGAGGCGGCCAGTGGGCCCGAGGCGCTCGCCATGGCGCGGGCGCACTCCCCCGACGTCGCCGTGCTCGACCTGGAGATGCCGGGCGCCGACGGTGTGAGTGTGGCCACAACGCTCCGGGCCGAGCTGCCCGGCTGCCGGACCATGATCGTGACCAGCCACGGGCGCCCCGGGCACCTGAAGCGCGCCCTCGCGGCGGGGGTGCGCGGGTTCGTGCCGAAGACGGTCAGCGCGCAGCGGCTCGCCGAGATCATCCGCACCGTGCACGCCGGAAACCGCTATGTGGACCCGGAGTTGGCGGCCGACGCGATCTCCGCCGGGGACTCCCCGCTGACCGCGCGCGAGGCCGAGGTCCTGGAGCTGGCGGCCGACGGGGCGCCCGTGACGGAGATCGCCGAGCGGGCCGCGCTGTCGCAGGGCACCGTGCGGAACTATCTGTCGTCGGCCGTCTCGAAGCTCGGCGCCGAGAACCGGCACGCGGCGGTGCGGATCGCACGCGAGCGAGGTTGGGTATAGTAGGCGTCGCGCTTCGGCGCACGGAGCACCACGAAAGTGGAGCTTTGCGAACGTAGCTCAGTTGGTAGAGCGCAACCTTGCCAAGGTTGAGGTCGCCGGTTCGAACCCGGTCGTTCGCTCCAGTTCGTGAAGTTCGTACGAGAGCCCCGGTCCACCAGGACCGGGGCTCTCGGCGTTCCGCCGGGGTTCCGGCTACGACCAGGGCGTCCCGGTCAGCAGCTCGTACGCCTCGATGTACTTGCCGCGCGTCGCCGCGACGACCTCCTCGGGCAGCGGCGGCGGGGGCTGCTCGCTCTTGCGGTCCCAGCCGGAGGCGTCCGAGGTCAGCCAGTCGCGCACGAACTGCTTGTCGTAGCTGGGCTGCGCGCGCCCCGGCTGCCACTGGTCGGCCGGCCAGAAGCGCGAGGAGTCCGGGGTGAGCACCTCGTCGGCGAGGAGGAGCCCGCCCTCCTTGTCGAAACCGAACTCGAACTTGGTGTCGGCCAGGATGATGCCGCGCTCGCGCGCGATGTCCCGGGCCTTGCTGTAGACGGCGAGGGTCGACTGCCGCAGATGCGCGGCGGTCTCCGCGCCGACCTGCCGGGCGACCTCCTCGTAGCTGACGTTCTCGTCGTGCTCGCCGACCTCGGCCTTGGTGGCGGGGGTGAAGATCGGAGCGGGCAGCTCCGAGCCGTCCTCCAGGCCGTGCGGCAGGGCGAGCCCGCAGACCGTACGCGTCTCGTTGTACTCCACGAGGCCGGAGCCGGTGAGGTAGCCGCGGGCCACGCACTCGACCGGGACCATCTCCAGGGACTTGCAGACGAGCGTGCGGCCCGCCCAGTCGGCGGGGGCGCCGACGGGCAGCTCCGTGGAGACGACGTGGTTCGGCATGAGGTCCTGGAGCTGCTCGAACCACCACAGCGAGAGCTGGGTCAGGACGCGGCCCTTGTCCGGGATCGGCGTGGGCAGGACCCAGTCGTATGCGGACAGGCGGTCACTGGCGACCATGATCAGGTCGCCCGCGTCGTTCTGGTACAGCTCCCGCACCTTGCCGGTGTGGAGGTGCGTCAGGCCCGGCACCTGAACTGGCTCGGGCTTTTCGACGAATCCGGACACGGTTCCTCCCCGTGGTTCTGTACGAGTGCTTCCTGATTCTCCCGTACGAGGGGACGAGTTCTGGCCAGGGGTGGCCCGGGACGCCGCGCGTTCAGTCCCGTTTGCAGATGCGGTCGAGCAGATTCGCCGTCGCGCGCTGGATCCGCGGGTCGACGTGGCCCGGCCGGTCGAGCGCCGGGGACCAGGCGAACGTCCCGGACGCGAACACCAGCGCCCCCGACGGCGCCCGGTACAGCGACGTCTCCTGATGGCGGCGGGCCTTGTCGCCGTCCCGGTACGGGGAGTGGGCGAGCAGGATGCGGTCCTCGTGCTCGGGCAGCGCCGTGCGCGGGAAGTACCGATCCGCCTCACCGGCGACCAGGCCGTCGATCTCGTCGCCCTCGTGCGCGCCCGTCGCCTCCCACAGCCAGTGGTCCGCGTTGCGTACGACCAAGGGGTGCGGCTCGGGGACGCGGCCCGCGTACTGGATGCCCATGAGCTGCTGCTCGGGCCTGTCGATCTCGCGCCAGAGCGAGGGCTTGCCGGGGCCCCTGCGCTTGCGGCAGGTCAGCAGCCGGTCCGGCACGCCGGACGCCGACGGGCCCAACTCGACCTGCCAGTACATGGTGTTGGCGGAGAGGAAGACGAGGGAGGTGCCGGACTCGCGGGCCAGCTCGGTGGTGCGACGCATGTTCGCCGACCAGTACTCGTCGTGGCCGGGGAAGACCAGGCCCCGGTAGCGGGTCGGGTCGATCCGGCCCGCGTGCAGGTCACGGGCGTCGGCGTAGGCGAGGTCGTAGCCGTACCGCTCGGCCCAGCGGATGAAGTCGTAGGCGTGGCCGACGTGCAGGGGCAGGCCCGCGCCCGCGTACGGCCGGTCGAAGGAGACGGTGATCGCGGCCTCGCTCTCGCCGAGCAGCCGGCCCTCCTCGTCCCACGCGTGGTAGAGGCTGGCGCCCGTCCTGCCGTCCTCCGGATACAGGTTGTACGCCTGCCAGGTGATGTCCGGGAGCAGCAGGAGCAGGTCGGCGGGCTGGGAGTCGCGGACCGTGAACGGGACGTGCGAGCGGTGGCCGTCGACGGTGGTCAGGACGGCGACGTACGCCCCCACGTTCCAGTACGACGGGATCTGCAGGCGCCAGGAGAGCCACCAGTGGTGACAGGAGACCGTGCGGTCGGCGGTGAGCGGGGCGGGCTGGACGATGCCGGACAGGCGCGGGCTCGTGGTGATCTTGCGGGCGCCGTCGCCGCCATAGTGGCCGATGCGGTAGATGTCGACGCTGAACTGCTGCGGCGGGTCGACCGTGATGTGGAAGTCGATCGCCTCGCCGGGCGCGGCGGCACCGGTCGAGGTGAATCCTTTGATCTGGCGGTGCACGTCGTCGGCGGTGCGCGGCCCGTTGGTGCTGCGCGGCGCCGGGATCGGGCCCACCCCGCCGGACTGCGCGACGGTGTCCACGTACCAGGGGACGACCTGGCCCGTGTCGTCAAAGTAGTTCTCGCTGCCGCGCAGCCAGGGCAGCGGGCCCTGGCCGAACGGATCGCTGACGGCGTGCGCCATCGCGCCGGACTCCCAGCGGCGCGTGCGCCCACGGGGAGGCGGCGCGGCGCCGTGTGCCGCCGCGTCCTTCGGGTGCCCCACGCTGTCCGGCCCCATGGCTGCTCCCCTCCCTCGCCCCGAGCCCTGATGCGCGGTGTTGTTCCGCGACCGGTCCCCAGCACATCACATTACGCACGCACAACGTCACCGTTCGTCGTGAATTGACGAGAGTGGAACGTTTACCTCCGGTTAAGCCAGGACCCATGTTCTCCGGCGGAAGCGGAGGCGGGAGCTGCGCCGCAGTGGAGGTCAGACCAGGCGGACGGGCTTCTCCGGACGGATGCCGAGCCGGGCGAGCCAGCCTCTCAGCGGCTCCGGATCGCCGTCCTCCACCAGGCTCAGCACACGGGGCGCGAGATCGCCCGCACGCTCCCCGTCGACAAGGAGTGCGGGTCCGTCGAGCCAGTCGAGACCCGGGGTCGCACCCGCCGTGTCCACCGCGGCGCAGCAGACCATGGCCGTCACATGATCCGCCAGCAACTCCCGCCCGGCGCGCGGTGGTTGCAGCGGGAAGAGCGGAAGCGCACCCTCGTCCCACAGTGCGTCGTCCGGGCTCTTGCTGGTCGGCGCGGACGCCGCGGGGCGTGCGCTCTCCTCGCGGGCCAGCTCGGCGCTGAGCCCCGCGGCGAGGGAGTCGGCCTCGGGGCGGGGGGCCGGGGCGAGCAGCGCCTCCAGTTCGGCGTCGGTGTACGTCTCCGGGGCCGCGTCACCGGGCGGGCTCGCCGGGCGGGCGCCGGGCTCCGCCGCCAGGTGGTCGAGGACGCGGGCCAGGGTCGGGCCCTCGGGCGCGCTCGACGCTCCGGCCCGGGAGCTCCGCACGCCCAGGGAGTCCAGAACGCGGTGCAGCCGGGCGGCGTCGGCGCGCCAGGTGCGGTCCACGACCTCGTCCGGGTACTCCTGCCAGTCCACCGGCGCCCAGTCCGGGCCGGGCTCGGCGGGGCCGCCGTGGAAGAGACGGGCGGCGAGCAGGGATGCGGCCTCGTCGACGGCGCCGGGCTCTTCGAGCAGGTCACAGGCGGGGCGCTCGCCGAGCCGGGAGGTGAACCCCTCCGCGAGCCGGTCGCGCCGGGACAGTTCGGTGAGGGCCGCGACGACGCCCACGTCGAGCCGGGACGGCCAGCGGCCCATGCGCCAGGCGGGCAGCGCGACCCGGGTGAGCAGCCGGTCCCAGCCCGCGTAGGCGAGCCCGACCTGCTCCTGCGCGACGATCCTGAGCCCGTAGTCCACCGCTTGGGCGCGCTCGGCGCCGGCGGCGGCGACCCCGCGCTCCATCTCGGCGGCGTGCACCCGGCAGCCCCGCAGCATCAGACGGGCGATCCGGCCGACACCGCCGAGCACGACCCGGGCGACGGGGCCGCGGCCGGGCGAACCGGCGACCGCGACCGCCGCGTCCAGACCGCGCACGAAGCGCCGGGCCGCCGCTATGTCGGGGTGCGCCGACGGGCCCGTACCGGCGACGACCGGGGCGAGGACGGCGCGCAACTCGGCAACGCGCATCCACCACAGGAAGGGCGAACCGATGACGAGGACGGGCGCGGTCGGGGCCTTGGGGCGGTCGCCTTGCGCGTCGAGCCCTTCTTGGGAACCTCCCGCGGCGGGCCTGGGCGGGCCGTGGGCCGGATGGGTGCGGTCCTCCAGCCAGCTGTCGCAGTCCGGGGTGAGGGCTATCGCCGAGGGCGCCGGGACGTCGAGCCGGTCGGCCAGGTCCCGCACCAGGCGGTACAGGTCGGGCGCGGTCTCCTCGGCGATCGGGACGGTCGGGCTGAGAGCGGGCCTGGCCCGCGCCACGACGAGCGCGACGGCCGCCGCGACGACGAGGACGAGCACCGCGAGGACGGTCACCACGAGGCGCGCGCCGTCCCAGCCGCCGCCCGTCAGGTGGCCGGTCGCACCGCCCGCGAGCAGGATCACCGACGCGGCCGCGGGCAGGAGCGCGAGAGCCGTGGCCCTGCCCCGGATGCGCAGCACGGCGACGGCCCGGGAGCGCGCTGCCTGCGCACCCGCTTCCGCACCCATACCGGAACCCATACCGGACACGATCGATGTCACCCCCTGCTGCCTGTGCTCCTTGTCCGCCCTCGGACCGAGACCCTGGGCGGGACACTGGTGGCGTTGCTCACTCCCCCACTCTGGCACCCGCCACCGACATCGCAATGCCGGTGGTCCGTCCGGATCTGTCCGTTCACCGGACCGTTCCCGACGCACAAGGGTGCACTTCGCGGGGTGTCTGAACGCCGTGCGCCGCACCCTAGTTGGGGTCCGGGCCACCGTCAGCAGGATGGGCCATCGGTCACTCGATGGAATGGCTTTGGGTAAAGGTGGCTGACATCAAGGGGCCGGGCGGGAGAGGGTGACACCCCGCCCGACGCCATGAAACGCCTTCGGCCGTATGCGAAGAGGCCGACTTCGGTCGATCGTGGTCAGCCGGCTGTCATCGCGTGCCACCTGTGTTCAAGCCAGACCCGCGGGGCGCGCTCAGCTCTCCGCGGCTGCCTTGGCCGCGATGTCCGTACGGTGCTGCGATCCGTCGAGCCCGATGCGGCCCACCGCCGCGTACGCGCGCTCGCGGGCCTGCGTGAGATCGTCGCCCGTCGCCGTGACCGACAGGACGCGGCCGCCGGCGCTCAGCACCGGCCCGTCCCCGCCGTCCCGCTTCGTCCCGGCGTGCAGGACGTACGCGCCCGGGGCGTCCTGGGCGGCCACCTCGTCGAGGCCGGTGATCGGGTCGCCGGTGCGCGGGGTCTCCGGATAGTTGTGCGAGGCGATGACGACGGTGACGGCCGCGTCGTCGCTCCACCGCAGCGGCTCCAGATCGGCCAGCGTGCCGTTGGCGGCGGCCAGCAGGACACCGGCCAGCGGGGTCCGCAGCCGCGCCAGTACGACCTGCGTCTCGGGGTCGCCGAAGCGGGCGTTGAACTCGATGACGCGCACGCCGCGGCTGGTGATCGCCAGACCGGCGTAGAGCAGCCCGGAGAACGTGGTGCCGCGCTTGCGCATCTCGTCGACCGTCGGCTGCAGGACCGTGTCCAGAACCTCCTGCACCAGCTTCGGATCGGCCCACGGAAGCGGCGAATACGCGCCCATTCCGCCCGTGTTGGGGCCCTCGTCGTTGTCGAGCGCGCGCTTGAAGTCCTGCGCGGGCTGGAGCGGGACGACCGTCGTGCCGTCGGTGATCGCGAAGAGCGAGACCTCGGGCCCGTCGAGGAACTCCTCGATGACGACGCGCTCGCAGGCGTTCGCGTGCGCGCGGGCCTTCTCGATGTCCTCGGTGACGACGACGCCCTTGCCCGCGGCGAGCCCGTCGTCCTTCACGACGTACGGGGCGCCGAACGCGTCGAGCGCCTCGTCGACCTCGGCCGGGTTCGTGCAGACGTACGACCGGGCGGTGGGCACACCGGCGCCCGCCATGACGTCCTTCGCGAACGCCTTCGAGCCCTCCAGCCGCGCGGCCTCCGCGGACGGGCCGAAGACCGGGATCCCGGCGGCCCGGACGGCGTCGGCGACCCCCGCGACCAGCGGGGCCTCCGGGCCCACGACGACGAGGCCGGCCTCCAGCTCCTGGGCGAGGGCCGCGACCGCGGCACCGTCGAGCGCGTCGACCGCGTGCAACTCGGCGACCTCGGCGATGCCTGCGTTGCCAGGGGCGCAGTGCAGGGCGGAGACGGCGGGGTCGAGGGACAGAGAGCGGCACAGGGCGTGTTCGCGGGCGCCGCCGCCGATGACGAGGACCTTCACGTCGGTCAGCCTATCCGCACGGGTGGGGTGGTCTTGTACGGGCTTCCTAGGGTGAGACGGGGGTGGGGTTGTGGGTTCCTACGGGAGGGGCGTGCTGCGGGGCGCTATAGGGGCGGGGGCGATGCGGGGCCGGGGCGATGCGGGGCCGGGGGCCCTGAAGGGCGTATCAGGTGTGGGCGGGACCCGAGGGCTGCCCGGGGTGGGGCGCGGCCCGAGGGCTGCTCGGGGCGTGGGCGCGACCCGAGGGCTGCCCGGGGCGTGGGCGCGACCCGGGTGCTACTCGTTGGTGAACTCCTCGACCACCGTCGCTCCGAGTTCGCGGACGATCAGCTCGTGGCCGGACAGCGCGTTCTCGTCCAGGTCCGGGTCGTCGTCCTCCGGGATGTCGTCCTCGACGGAGACCGGCTGACGGGCCGGGGCGGGCGCCGGCGCCGGTGCCGGGGCGGACGGGGCCCGGGACTGGGGCGCGGAGCCGGACGACGGCGCAGCGGGGGGCGCGGCCGGGCCGCCGGGTGCGGCTGCGGGGGCTGAGGCCGGTGCCGGTGCCGGTGCGGGGGGCTGGGGGTAGCCGCCCCCGAAGCTCCCGCCGCCCGCGCCACCGCCGTAGCCGCCCCCGGGTCCTCCGAAGCCGCCACCGGAGGCGGGGGGCGCCGCCGGGCCGCCCCCGGCGTCGACGACCGCTTCGACCTTCCAGTTCACGTTGAACTGTTCGGTCAGGGCCGCGCGCAGGACGTCCTCGCTGCCGCTGCTCGCGAAGTTGTCCCGGGCGCCCGCATTGACGAAGCCGAGCTGGAGCGTGGTCCCGTCGAACCCTGTGACCTGCGCGTTCTGACTCAGCAGGATCCAGGTGAAGCGGCGCTTGTTCTTCACCGCCTCCAGGATGTTCGGCCAGAGGGTACGGGGGTCGAGACCGCCGGTCGGGGCCGCGGGTGCCGGTGCCGCCTGTGCCGGGGCCGCGGCGTTGGCCGGGGTGTGCTGCGGCGCGGCTGCCGCGGGGGCGGGCGGCTGGGCGGGACCGGTGGATCCGGCGGAACCAGTGGACCCGGCGGACGCGGCCGTGGGCCAGCCGCCAGGCCGACGGGCGCCGCCGCCTCCGCCCGCGGGGGTGGCGGTGGGCCAGGCGCCGGGGGCGGAAGCGGAAGCGGAAGCGGGAGGTGCGGATTCCGGGGCGGGAGCGGGTGCCGGGGCCGGCGCTTGGGCCTGGACCGGGGCGGGAGCAGGCGCGGGAGCCTGCACCTGGTCCTGGGCCGGGGCCTCCGGAGCGGTGCCACGGACGGCGGCGCGGGCCGCCGCGGGCCCGCCACCCGGCGCGACGGATGCCATCGGCGTCATGGGCGCAGCGGCCTGAGCGACCGGAGCGCCCGGAGCGGGAGCGTGGGCATCCGGCCCGGGAACGTACCCCATGGCCGGACCGGCCCCCTGCCCGCCCGGAGTGAAGACACCGCCGCGCTCGATGCGGTCGAGGCGGGCCATGACCGAACGCGCGTCGTCGTACGCGGCGGGCAGCAGCACGCGCGCGCAGATCAGCTCGAGCTGGAGGCGCGGCGAGTTGGCGCCGCGCATCTCGGTCAGCCCCTCGTTGACCAGGTCGGCGGCACGGCTCAGCTCGGCGGCGCCGAACGTGGAGGCCTGCGCCTGCATCCGCTCGACGACATCGGCGGGGGCGTCGATGAGCCCCTTCTCGGCGGCGTCCGGAACGGCGGCGAGGATCACCAGATCCCGCAACCGCTCCAGCAGATCGGTGACGAACCGGCGCGGATCATTGCCCCTCTCGATCACGTGATCGACGACCTCGAAGGCGGCGGCCCCGTCACCGGTGGCGAAGGCCTCGACGACGGAGTCGAGCAGCGAACCGTCCGTGTAACCCAGCAGGGCGGTCGCCATGGCGTACGTCACACCGTCCTCACCGGCACCGGCGAGCAGCTGGTCCATGACGGACATGGAGTCACGCACGGACCCGGCGCCGGCGCGCACGACGAGCGGCAGCACGCCCTCCTCGACGCGGCTGTCCTCCTTGGCGCACACCTCGCCCAGGTACTCGCGGAGCGTGCCGGGCGGCACGAGCCGGAAGGGGTAGTGATGCGTACGGGACCGGATGGTCCCGATGACCTTCTCTGGCTCGGTCGTCGCGAAGATGAACTTGAGGTGCTCCGGGGGCTCCTCGACGACCTTCAGAAGCGCGTTGAACCCCGCCGACGTGACCATGTGGGCCTCGTCGATGATGTAGATCTTGTAACGACTGCTCGCCGGGCCGAAGAAGGCCTTCTCCCGCAGATCACGGGCGTCGTCCACACCACCGTGCGAAGCGGCGTCGATCTCGATGACGTCGATCGACCCCGGCCCGTTGCGCGCGAGGTCCTGGCAGGACTGGCACTCGCCGCACGGCGTGGGCGTAGGACCCTGCTCACAGTTGAGGCAGCGGGCCAGGATGCGCGCACTGGTCGTCTTGCCGCAGCCGCGCGGACCACTGAACAGGTACGCGTGATTGACCCGGTTGTTCCGCAGCGCCTGCTGCAACGGGTCGGTTACATGTTCCTGCCCGATGACCTCGGCGAACGACTCCGGGCGATAACGGCGGTACAGCGCGAGAGACGACACACCTACGAGGTTATAGGCGCCCACCGACAACCGGCCCCGCCCGACCCGGACCCCCGGTACCACCCGGTCCCGGGAACGCAGACGCCCCTCACGCACCCGCCAGAGCCAACCTACCCTTGCTGCCTTCCGGCCCTGGGGGAGTTCAGTCAGATAGCGCCACGTGAGGGGCTGCGCCAAGAGTACATGCTCCGGGCCCGGGGGAACGAGTTCGCGAGCACTCCTCAACGTCTTGTATTGTTTGCCGCGGAGGATTCGCCTAGAGGCCTAGGGCGCACGCTTGGAAAGCGTGTTGGGGGCAACCCCTCACGAGTTCGAATCTCGTATCCTCCGCCAGTGCCTCACCGGGCACTAACGTCGAAGGGCCCCACTGTTCGCAGTGGGGCCCTTCGACGTTCTCCGTCTCAGTCGGCTCGTTCCTCCCCGCCCGTGGGGTTAACCCCACCCCCGAAACCCCAAGCCGCCCCATGTCCCCGCCCTCCCCCGGACGGGACGCTGTAGTCATGACCTCGACGACGATGACCGCCCCGCCGCACGCCCCGGCCGCCTCCTTCTGGCGCGCGCCCTTCGCCCGTTCCACGTACCGCGAGATCGGGCACACGATCACCTCGCTGCCGGTGGCGGTCGCCGGGTTCGTGTTCTCCGTGACCATGGTCGTGCTGGGGCTGGGCACGCTCGTCGTCTGGGTCGGGCTGCCCGTGCTCGCCGCCGCGCTGGCCGGTGCGCGGGGGCTCGGCGCCGCCGAACGGAGCCGGGCCCGCGCCCTCCTCGGCCTGGATGTCTTCGGCCCGCGGAGCGCCCCCGCGCCCGGTCTGCGCGGCCGGCTCGCGGACGGTGCCGGGTGGAAGGCGCTGCTGTTCCACACGGTGATGTTCCCGTGGCGGGTGCTGTCGTTCGTGGTCTCCGTGACGTTCCTGGTCACGGGGTGGGCCGTCGCGCTGTTCCCGGCGTACTCCTGGGTGTTCCACCGCTACCTGGACTGGCCCGGCTACCGCGTCTACGACTTCACGACCGACGCGGGCGTCCACCACGCCTACTACATCGAGTCGCCCGCGCAGGTCGCCGGCGTCTCGGCGATCGGGTTCGTGCTCGTCTTCCTGACGCCGCTGCTCGTGCGCGGGCTCACCAATGTCGACCGTGTCGCGATCCGCTCACTGCTCTCCGCCGCCTCCCCCAAGTGAGCGGCCGCGCGTGAGCACCGGGCGCAGGGCGTCGAGCACGGTCGCGTCGTCGACCGTCGACGGCACGGGTTCGTCGAGGCCGTCCGCGATGCCCCGCATCGTCCTGCGCAGGATCTTCCCGGAGCGCGTCTTGGGCAGCGCGGCGACCACCGTGACGTCCTTGAGCGAGGCGACGGCGCCGATCCGGTCCCGTACGAGGCGCACCAGTTCGGCCTCGACGGCCGCCGCGTCCGCCTCTACGCCCGCCTTCAGCACCACCAGGCCCCTCGGCACCTGCCCCTTCAGCGCGTCGGTCACGCCGATCACGGCGCACTCGGCGACCGCGGGGTGGGCGGCCAGGGCCTCCTCCATGGTGCCGGTGGAGAGGCGGTGGCCCGCCACGTTGATCACGTCGTCGGTGCGGCCCATGACGAAGACGTAGCCGTCCTCGTCGATGTGGCCGCCGTCGCCGGTCAGGTAGTACCCGTCGTACGCGGAGAGGTAGGAGGCGACGAAGCGCTCGTCGTCGTTCCAGAGGGTGGGGAGGGAGCCCGGCGGCATCGGGAGCTTGACGACGATCGCCCCGTCCTCGCCCGCCGGGGCCTCCTTGCCGGACGCGTCCAGGACCCGTACGTCCCAGCCGGGGAGCGGATAGGTGGCGGAGCCCGGTTTCACGGGGGCCGTCTCGATGCCGACCGGGTTGGCGACGATGGGCCAGCCCGTCTCGGTCTGCCACCAGTGGTCGACGACCGGAACGCCCAGCAGGTCGCTCGCCCAGTGGTGGGTCTCCGGGTCGAGGCGCTCCCCGGCCAGGAAGAGGTGGGTGAGGCGGCTGAGGTCGTAGCGCCGCGCCAGCTCCCCCTCCGGATCCACCTTCTTGATCGCCCGGAACGCGGTCGGCGCCGTGAACAGCGCTTTCACCCCGTACGCCTCGGCCACCCGCCAGAACTGGCCCGCGTCCGGTGTCCCGACCGGCTTGCCCTCGTACAGGACGGTCGTCGCGCCCGCGAGGAGCGGACCGTAGACGATGTACGAGTGGCCGACGACCCAGCCCACGTCCGACGCCGTGAACATCACCTCGCCCGGTCCGACGTCGTACACGGCCTCCATGGACCAGCGCAGCGCGACCGCGTAGCCGCCGCAGTCGCGGACGACGCCCTTCGGTTTTCCGGTGGTGCCGGACGTGTAGAGGATGTAGAGCGGGTCGGTCGCCGCGACGGGCACGGGCGCCGCCGGGCTGTCGGCCGCCGCGCGCATCGCCTCTTGCCAGTCGAGGTCGCGCGGCCCCAAGTCGGCTGCGGCCTGCGGGCGTTGCAGGATGACGCACGCGTCGGGTTTGTGGGTCGCCAGTTCGACGGCCTGGTCGAGGAGCGGCTTGTACGGGATCACCCGCGCCCCCTCCACCCCGCAGGACGCCGAGACGACGACCTTCGGCGCCGCGTCGTCGATGCGCACGGCCAGCTCGGGCGCCGCGAACCCGCCGAACACCACGGAGTGCACCGCCCCGATCCGCGCGCACGCCAGCATCGCGACGACCGCCTCCGGCACCATCGGCATGTAGACGACGACGCGGTCGCCCTTCCCGACCCCGAGCCGGAGGAGCGCCCCGGCGAAGGTGGCGACCTCGGACGTCAACTCGGCGTAGCTGTAGGTGCGTTGGGTGCCCGTCACGGGGGAGTCGTGGATCAGCGCCGCTTGGTCTCCGCGTCCGGCCGCCACGTGCCGGTCGAGGGCGTTGTGGCAGACGTTGAGGCGCCCGTCCGGGAACCACCCGTAGAACGGCGCCCGCCCCGCGTCCAGCGCCCGCGCGGGCACCACGTCCCAGTCGACCGCCCCGGCGGCGGCCAGCCAGAACCCCTCGGGATCCACCGTGCTCGCCCGGAAGACTTCCTCGTACGACGTACCGAACGGCCTCATCCGCACTCCTGCGCTGTCATGTGTGGCACACGGCTCTCGGACGAGACTCCCAGCAACCGATACTTGGTCAAGACCTGATTCCGTCCTTCACAACACCTCCTCAGATGACCGCTTTGAGCGCTACGGTGCCGCATATGCACCGCGTTCATGCTGCGGTGATGCGCGAGGGGGTTACGTGTACGAGATGTCCAAAGGGGCCAACGTCGGTCTGGCGTCCTTAGGAGAGTCCACGGGTTCGGTCACTGTGAGCCTGAGCTGGAGCAGCTCGTCGGGGGACGGGGACGCGGACGTCTCCGTGCTTCTGCTCGGCCCGGACGACAAAGTCCGCAGCGACGACGACTTCTACTTCTACAACCACCCGTCGGCGGCCGACGGGACGGTCCATCTGCTCGGCAAATCGCCCACGGGAGACGGCAGCGAGGACCGGATCGGCCTCGACCTCGCCGCGATGTCCCCCGACGTGTCCCGCATCGTCGTAGCGGCGAGTCAGTACGGCTCCACCGTCTTCGGTGATCTGGACGACCTTCGCCTGACGCTTTCCGACCGGTCGGGCGAGACGCTTATCGGCTTCTCCATCACTGACGCGAGCGTCGAGACGGCCTTCGTGTTCGGCGAGTTGTACCGGCGAGCGGGTGAGTGGAAGTTCCGGGCCGTCGGGCAGGGTTACGAGACGGGGCTCGCGGGCCTCGCCACCGACTTCGGGATCGCCATCGTCGACGACGCGGACAGCGACACCGACGACACCGGCACCGGCTCCGACACGACGAGCGAGATCGCTACTGCGGGCCGCACCGACACGGACGCCCCCGCGAGTGAGACGCAAGCGCCCGGCGCCGCACCCGCCGCCGACGAGGCGTCCGCGCTGCCGGGCGGACAGTCGCCGATGGCGGCCATGCCCGCGCAGCCGGGACCGGTCGACGAGCCGGCGGCCCCGGCCGCTCCTCCTCGCAAACGCACGGCCCGTACGGCGAAGAAGAAGGTCACGCTGCCCAGGACGGCCAAGAAGTCCCTGGCGGAGAACGACGCGTGGAAGCCCGCGCGGCTCTTTCCCGTTCCGTCCTTCAAGAGCGACAAGGAGCGGGAGGTCCGTGCGACCTCGGTACTGCTGGCCGTGATGGAGCAGGTCCCGGAGTTCGGACGCAGGCTGATGGCCGGTTTCGGCGCACCGGCCGGACGGATGCAGACGTTCGTCGAGGTCTCGATGCCCAACGGGGATTCCCCGAAGCGTCCGGACGGCGTGATCCGGGTGGAGCGCGCGGGCAGGCTGTGGACGGCGCTGCTCGAGACGAAGACCAACGGGAATCCGCTGAAGACCGAGCAGGTCCAGAGTTACGTCGACATCGCCGCGCGCCGTGGGTACGAAGCGGTCATCACGCTGTCCAACGACGTGGCCCTGGAAGGCAGCCCTCTGGTCGACGTCAAGATCGACGGCCGCCGCAAGCACAAGGTGTCCCTCTGGCATCTGTCATGGGCCGAGGTGGCGCACGTGGCCCAGATGCTCATCCGTCATGAAGGCGTGGCGAACGCGGCACATGCCTGGCTGCTGCAAGAGCTTCTGTACTACCTGCAGCACGACAACTCCGGTTGCCACGGCTTCCAGAACATGGGGCCGACGTGGCTGCCGGTACGCAGCGCCATCGATTCGGAGACCCTCTGCCAAGGAGACCCGCGCTCGGTCGAGGTCGTCGAGAGCTGGGAGCGGCTGATCCGGCAGGTCTGTCTGCGCCTAGGCGGAGAGCTCGGGCAGAAGGCGCTCCCCGTACAACGCAGCAGGCGCGGCAGTGATCCGCAGGCCCGGCGGACGGCGCAGGCGGACCGGCTCTGCGAGGAAGGACGTCTTACGGCGGAGCTGCGCGTGGACGGAGCGCCCGGCATCCTGACGATCACCGCGGACTTGCGGACGGGCAAGTTGCGGACATCGGTCGACGTGGACCCACCCGAGGGCAGCTATCCGTTGTCCTCCGCGAAGCGGCTGGTCAGGGCGCTGGCGCAGGCTCCTGCGGATCTGCACGTGGAGACGTTGACCGACGCAGGGGGCGGCCCGCGCAGCACTCTGGAACGGCTGCGTCCGGAGCCCGGGGACCTGCTGCCCAAGGACGGGGCCGCCATCACGGGGTTCCGGCTGTCCCTCTTCAAGAGTGCGGGCGGAGCCCGGGGCAACGCAGAGTCCGGGTTCATCCGCAGTGTCGACGACTCCGTGGACCGCTTCTACGGGACCGTGGTCACGCACCTCGCCGAACTGGACCGCCGCACAGGGCGACGGCCGCGGACGACCGCATCGTCGGTTCCCGCCTGACAGGCCGTACGACCGGCGCGCCCGTCCGGTCAGGCCATCACCGCGGTCAACAGCACCACCGCATCCGTCAGCGCGAGCAGCCCATGGCGTTCCTGCGGTACGGCGCGGAGTTCGTTCTGGGTGAGTTCCGCGTCGCCGGAGACCGCGGTGAGGCGGACGCGGCCGCGCAGGACGAGGAGGGTGGCGGCCTGCGGGGTGTTGTGTTCCTCCAGGGCGCTGCCCTCGGTCAGCGCGATGACGCTCTGGCGCAGGGGGTCCTCGCGGACGAGGACTTCGGCGCTGCGGCCGTGGGCGTCGCGGTGGGCGGCGGCTAGGTGCTCGTCGGCCAGGGCGGGTAGGTCGTAGGTCGTCGTCATGGGGCAAGGGTGGACCGGACGGGCGCGGAGCGCGACGTGGCGTCAGCCGATCGGTTCAGGCCTCGCCGCGGGAGCGCGACGTGGCGTCAGCCGATCGGTTCCGGCCCCGTCGGGCGGCGTCCCGGGCGGCGTCCCGGGCAGTTCTCGTGCACCGTGTCCGCGAACGCCCTGGCCGGCGGGGGGAGCGCGGACCAGCGGCGGGTCGCCCAGCCGACCTGGAGAGGGGGGAGGGCGGGGACCGGGAGCAGGGTGAGGGTGGTGTGGGAGGAGCTGCGCAGGCCCGGGAGGTCGGGGACCAGGGCGTGGCCGAGGCCCAGTTCGGCCAGGTGGACGGCGGTGTCCCAGTCGGCGATCCCGGTGCCGGAGGCGGGGCCCTTGCCGAGGCCCAGGTCGGCGAAGTGGGTGTCGAGGTGGGCGCGGGACGTCGCGTGCGCGGGCGGGAGGATCAGCTGGGCCGAGGCTTCCAGGTCGTCGGGGGTGGCCGTCGCCTTCGCCGCGAGGGCGTCGTCCTCGTTCACCGCGAGCACCCAGGGCAGCTCCACGACGGGGCGTAGTTCGATGCCGCGTTCCGGTGGGCCCATGGTGATCCATGCCAGGTCGAGGTCGTGCGCGGCGAGCGCCTCGAAGCAGCTGCGGCTGGAGCTGACCGTCTGGAACTCCAGGCCGACCTGCGGGTGCGTGCGGCGGAACACGACGATCGCCGCCGCCATGAAGTGGCGTACGGACGTGGCGCCGGTCGCGACCCGTACCGAGCCGCTCTCGCCGCGCGCCAGGTCGTCGAGGCGGCGCAGCGCCTGGTCGAGGGCGCCGAGGCCGTCGGCGGCGGCGGCGCGCAGGATGCGGCCCGCGGGGGTGGGCACGACTCCGCGCGCGTGCCGTTCGACGAGGCCGATGCCGACCTCCTTCTCCAGCCGTTTGACGTGCTGGCTGACCGCGGACTGCGTACAGGAGAGCTCGCGGGCGACGGCGCTGAGACTGCCCGCGCGGCAGACGGCGACGAAGACGCGGAGGTCGTCGAGGGTCACGGCAGCCCAAGCTACCGCTTGGGCCGGGGCAAGGGGACCCGAGGATTGACTGGGGGGAGGGCGGGGAGCACGATCGCATCCGGGTCGATCATCAAGTGCCGGAGGGCTCGTGGACGTCGTGGAGGCCGTGGCCATCGGGGGCGCCGGAATCGCCGCGGGCGGCATGAACGCCGTCGTCGGGTCCGGGACACTGATCACCTTTCCGACGCTGCTGGCCTTCGGCTACCCGGCGGTCCTCGCCAATGTCTCCAACAATGTCGGGCTCGTGCCGGGCGTGCTCAGCGCCGCCTACGGCTACCGGCGCGAACTGCGCGGCCAGCGCCGCCGTCTGCTGCGGTTCGGCGCCGCATCGCTGCTGGGCGGGCTCGTGGGCGCCCTGCTCCTGCTGCGGCTCCCGGACGCCGCGTTCCGCGCCGTCGTGCCGGTCCTGATCCTGACCGCCTGCGTCCTCGTCCTGCTCCAGCCGCGCCTGAACCGCTGGATGCGGAACCGGCGGCAGGCGGACGCGCGGGCCGACGGCGGGGTCCCCATGTGGCTGGGCGTCCTCGGCACCGGCGTCTACGGCGGCTACTTCGGCGCGGCCCAGGGCGTCCTGCTCATGGGCATGTTCGGCGCTGTCCTCCGCGACGACCTGCAGCGCCTGAACGCCGCCAAGAACGTCCTCGCCACGCTGGTCAACGGCGTCGCCGCGATCGTCTTCGTCATCGCCGCCGACATCGACTGGACAGTGGCCGCACTCATCGCCGCCGGATCCACGGTGGGCGGCCTGCTCGGCGCCCGGCTCGGGCGGCGGCTGCCGCCGGCCGTGATGCGCGCGGTCATCGTCACGGTCGGGGTGACGGCCTCGGTGCTCTTGATCGTCCGCTCGTAGGAGCCGCCGGGCACCGAGACCCGCCCCAGGCGTTTCAGCGGCTGTAACGCTCCACGGCATTTCAGCGGCTGTAGAACCCCAGCTGCGCCCGCTTCTCCGCCAGCCGCACCTCCGGCAGATCGATCTCCGGCAGCACGATCTCCCCGGTGAACTCGAACCCCGCGCGCCGGAACAGCGCGATCGCCTTGTCGTTGCACGCGTCCGGTTCCACCACGAGCCGCTTGCGGCCGAGCCCGTCGAGCCCGTACGCGAGGAACACGCGCACCAGCGTCTCGGTGAACCCGTGCACGGCGCCGTCCTTCCCGGCCGGGCCGACCAGCAGATGTACGCCGAGGTCGCCGTCGCGCACCTCGTAGCACTCGCTGACCCGGTCGGCCTCGGGCTCGTACGTCTGGAACAGGGCGACGGGCGTGCCGTCGAGCCGGACGAGCCAGGCGTGGTGGGTGTCGAGGGAGTCGAGGTGCGCGTAGATCTCGCGGACCTCCTCGCGGCCGAGGCCGGTCATGCCCCAGAACCGGGCGCGCTCCTCGCTCACCCAGGAGTGCAGGACGTCGATGTCGGCGCCGGCCGGGTCGAGGCGCGCGATCCGGAACGTGCCGAACCCCTCGACGCTCTCCTCGTACGCGACGGTCGTGGCGGGCAGTGCTTCGGTCACGGGGCGCGGCTCCTTGGTCAGGCGGTCGAAATCGGTGACGACGGGCGCCAGTTCGCCGCGCAGCCACAGCGGCAACTGGTCTTGGTGGTGCGCGGCGCCGGGCGCCCCGGACGCGCCGAGCGGCACGATCCAGCGGCTGTCGTCGCGCCGGGCGAGGTCCCACACGTAGCGGGCGGCGGGCCCGCGCGCGCTGAGGTCGGTCAGCCCCGGCACGCTCGACGTCGACAGGACGCAGTCGTGGTCGCCGTCGAGGCCGGGCCACCCGGCGTCGGGGTCCGGCAGCGCCTGCCAGGGAGCGAGCCGGTGCAGTTCGCCCCAGGTGACCTCCGGGTCGTCGACCGCCTCCTCGACGGCTTCCCGGACGGCGGCGAGGCGGTCCTCGTACGGCAGCCAGTCACCGGCCAGCAGGTGTTCCAGGGCGAACGCGACCCGGGGCACGAGCGCCAGCCACGGCCGGAACACCTCGGGGTAGGCGGGGGTGAGGGCGGTGAGGGGCGCGAACCGTTCGTGCTGGGCGAGCCGCCGCACCACGCGCGAGCGCACGCGCGCGTAGGTGGCCGCCCGCACACTGCCGGCCACCATGCGGCGGTCCCAGTTGAGCAGGCGCTCGCGCAGCGCGGAGGCCGCAGGGGAGAGGCCGTCGAGCCGTGCCACCAGTGCAAGGAGGGGCTTGGAGGACGCCAGTTCCGTGTCGGTGTGCACGCGGCTCATGTCCTCGGCCCGCCAGGCCCCCTGCTCGCCGAGCAGCTCGCGGATGCGCCGCGCACGGTGGGGCGGGGCGAACTCGATACCGAGCGGGGCGGCGAGCGAGCGCTCGTTGGCCATGACGGCGATCCCGTCGACCCCGGCGCGCGGCAGGGGCTCGTACCGGCCGCGCCACGCGTACCGCTCCTCCCAGGCGGGCACCACGCGGAGCATGTTCTCCGGGTCGCGTACGGGAACGGTGCCCGCGACGCGGTGCAGCAGGCCGCCTTCGGTGTCGGCGGCGAGGACGACGTTGACGGGTTCGGCCCAGCGGTCGAAGGCGCGGTCGACGTCGGCGACGGTGCGGGCCCGCAGCAGTGCGGGCAGTGCGGAGAACCCCAGGTCCTCGTAGACGCGCGCGGGCTGGCGCAGGCTGATGCCCGCGCCCTCACCGTCGACGCCTGCGCCGTGGTCCGGGCCGCCGATGACGACGACCCCGCGCCCGGTCTCGACGACCTCGACGCCGTCCTCCGTGTGCGCGTGGGCGGCCTGCCAGCCGTCGGGGCCGTACGCCTCCACGCCGCCGTCCGCCGTGCGCCGCAGCCGCTCGCGGTACAGGTCCTGGTAGTCGGCCATGGCGTTGGTGATGGCCCAGGCGACAGGACCGGCGTGCCCGAAGTGGCCGATGCCGGGGACGCCGGGCACGGCGAGGCCGACCACGTCGAACTCCGGGCAGGCGAGCCGTATTTGCTGGTAGACGCCCGGGTCCTCGATGAAGCGGTGCGGGTCCCCGGCGATCAGCGCGCCGCCGCCGTCGGCGTGGGCCGCGTCGACGAGCCAGCCGTTGCTCCCCACGGTGGCGGGCCCGTCGGTGGCGAACAGGTGGACGGTGTCCGCGCCGAGCCGCCGCGCGACCTCGTCCCGCCACAGCTTCGCGGGGAACCCGGCGAACAGGACGTGCGTCGACAGCCACACCCCGAGCGGGGTCCACGGCTCCCAGCTACCGGGGGCGAGCCGGACGCGCGCGAACTCCGGTGCGTTCGCGCCCCGTTCGCGCAGGCCGTGGTTGACGCCGTCGACGTATGCGGTGACCCACGCGCGCGTGCCCTCCTCCAGCGCGTCGAAGCAGCGCCGCGCGGTGTCGGCGAGCCGCGCCTGCCGCGCGAACACGTCCCAGGCGCGGGCCTCGGGGCCGAGCGCCCCGGCCGAGGTGCCGAGGAGCCGGTGCCGCTCGACCTCCAGCTGCCAGGCACGGTCGACGGCGGTCACGTAGCCCTGCGCGTACGCGAGCGACGAGGCATCGCCCGCTCTCAGGTGCGGGATGCCCCACGCGTCGCGGAAGACCTCGAAGTCCGCCACGCCCGGTGCGCCGACGACGGTCACGGCCACGCGTCCTCCACTCGCTCTCCACAATTCGTTAGGGGACCCAAACCTAGATCGCGCCGGAGTCGGAGGGGCGGACCGATGAGGACCGGCCAATTCCGCTCCGCCGTCAAAGCGACGCGCCGTGCTTAGCCCATGCGGACGGATCTGAGGGACCCGGCGCAGGTCACGGCCGGGACCGGGGGACAAGACCCCGTATGAGCGCCGCCACGTCCGTCCCGCACCCCGGGACGACCGCGGGCCCGTGCCCACCGTGCCCCCGGCGGGAACGGGCCGGGGCCCGCACGCTCAAGCCCCCACTCACGCCCCCACTCGCACCCTCCCTCACGGCCCTGCTCGTTCTTCTGCTCGCCCCTCTGCTCGTCCTCGTGCTCGCCGTGCCGGCCGCGCCGCTCGCCGCGACGCCGGCGCAGGCCGCGACCCCGCTCCCGGCCGCCGCGTCCCCCCTCGAACCCGGCGAACTCCACCAGGACGCCCCCGAGGCGACCCTCCGCCTCCCGACGGGCCACCCGACGCGCCTGCCCAGGGACCGGCGCCCCCGCCCGTACGCGCCGGGGCCGACGACCCCGGCCACCGGCCCCGCCGAACAGCTCACGCCCCCGTCCCACCGCGCCCTGCGCACCGTCGTCCTGCGCTGCTGACGGCCACCGGACCGGCCGCCTCGTACCGAGCCGCCGCCCGAACCGGACGCACCGCACAAGCACGACCTCCGCAGGACACGGAAGGACACCCCCCCACATGCCCAAGGACCCGTACGCGCTGCTGCGCGCCCTCGTACGCGCGGAAGCGGCCCGCGACAGCCGCGCCCGCAAGGCGTCGCCGCGCGAGAAGACCGCCCCGCCTCCGATGGGCCCGGTCCGCGCGCAAGCCGCACCGCAGGACGACACCGACCGGTGAAGGACGGCGGGGGAGGCGGGAAGAGCGCCGGGCAGGGCCCCTCCCACCGCCGGGAGGAGTGCCTCCCGGCGCGGGGAGGAATGCCTCCCGCCGCCGGGAGGCCGCCCCTCCCGCCTCCACCCGTCAACCTCGCGCCCCTCGCTCCCCCGGACGAGCCCTTGCCCCGCGCCCCCGAGCATCGGAGACCGCGGCCCGCACGGCGGCGGCCCGCACGGCGCCTGATTCCGGCCCTCGTTCCGGGCGGCCGCCTTCCCGGTTCGCACCGTTTGCTACGGGTATTTACCGGACTCGTCCTGCGTCTCCATGGCTGCGCCCGGCGAGCCCGGCCCGGTAGGCTTTCCGTGTGATCTTCAAGCGCATCGGAAACGGCCGGCCGTACCCCGACCACGGCCGGGAAAGCACCCGGCAGTGGGCGGATGTCGCGCCGCGCCCGGTCCGCCTCGATCAGCTGGTGACGACCAAGGGGCAGCTCGACCTCGAGACGCTGCTCGCCGAGGACTCCACGTTCTACGGCGACCTCTTCGCGCACGTCGTGAAGTGGCAGGGCGACCTCTACCTGGAGGACGGCCTGCACCGCGCGGTCCGCGCCGCGCTCCAGCAGCGCCAGGTGCTGCACGCCCGCGTCCTCGAACTGGGCTGACGCCGCACGCCTGTCCGGTCACCGGTCCCGCATTGGCCCTTTTGGGTTGGCCTGGGCCCCGGGCGGTGATCATTTAATAGGCATCACCGCCGCTCCGCACTACGCTGCGCTCATGAGCATGCTCACTCCCCCCGGCATGGGCGGCAAGTACCGCATCACGGGGGACAAGTACCCCCGGATGCGCCGCGGTCGCCCGCGCGGCAGGATCGTGCTCGCCGTCGTCGCGTCCGTCGCCGTGCTCGGTCTGATCGGCTGGGGATCCCTCCAGCTCGTGGACGTCTTCACCGGCGGCGGCAAGGCCAAGGCCGCGGGCGCCGCCCCCGCCGACTGCGCGAAACGGCCGGAAGCGTCCGCCGCCCCCACCGCGCCCGCGGGCACGAAGCCGCCCGCCCCGAAGCAGATCAAGGTGAACGTCCTCAACGCCACGCCGCGCGGCGGCCTGGCGAAGAAGACCGCCGACGAGCTGAAGAAGCGCGGCTTCACCATCGGGGACGTGGGCAACGCGACGAAGGAGTACGACAAGAAGGTCAAGGGCGTCGGACTGCTGCTCGGCGCCAAGGCGGCGAGCGACGCGGCGCTCCCGGTGCTCGGCACGCAGCTGGCCGGCGCCGAGCAGAGGACCGACACCCGCGCCAAGCCCACCGAGGTCGACCTGATCATCGGCTCCGCGTTCAAGTCCCTCGCCCCGAAGCCGGCGGCGGACAAGGCGCTGAAGGCCCTGAACGCCCCGAAGCCCGCACCGTCGTCCTCCCCGACCTGCTCATAGAGGTAGGCGGGGGACGGCACGAGCGACCACGAAAAAGCCGCGGCCGCGACTGCTCAGCGATGGGCAGACGCGTCCGCGGCTTCTGTCTTTCGGAGGGGGCTGCTATTCAGCCGCCCCGTACATACGGTCACCCGCGTCGCCGAGGCCCGGCACGATGTACCCGCTCTCGTTGAGCCGCTCGTCGACCGACGCGGTCACCACGGTCACCGGCGTCCCCGCCAGCTCCCGCTCCATGATCTCGACGCCCTCGGGCGCGGCGAGAAGCACCACGGCGGTGACGTCGTCCGCACCGCGCTTGATGAGCTCCTGGATCGCCGCGACGAGCGTGCCGCCCGTGGCGAGCATCGGGTCGAGGACGTAGACCTGGCGGCCGGACAGGTCGTCCGGCATCCGGGTGGCGTACGTGGAGGCCTGCAGCGTCTCCTCGTTGCGCACCATGCCGAGGAAGCCGACCTCGGCGGTCGGAAGGAGCCGGACCATGCCGTCGAGCATGCCGAGACCGGCGCGCAGGATCGGCACCACCAGCGGGCGCGGGTACGACAGCTTCACGCCCGTCGTCCGCGCGACGGGGGTGTCGATGTCGACCTGCTCGGTGCGCACGTCCCGGGTCGCCTCGTACGCGAGCAGGGTGACCAGCTCGTCGGCGAGGCGCCGGAAGGTCGGGGAGTCGGTGCGCTTGTCGCGCAGCGTGGTGAGTTTGTGCGCCACCAGCGGGTGGTCGACGACGTGGATCCGCATGTCCTCAACAGTAACCGGGGCCCGGGCCCCGGGGCTCCCCCGCGCGGTGGCATCAACCGCGTTGACCGGGGGAAAGTGGAGAGAACGCGAGGGACTGGGGTGGTGGTGCGGCGATGCCCGACGAGGAACGGCAGGGACGGCCCGGCGTGCAGGCGGTGCCCGGGGAGCCCGCGGAGTCGGACGCCGAACGCAGGCGCAGGCGCGCCGTGTTCCTGCGCGAACTGACCGAGGCGCGCGAGCTGCGCGCCCGTGTCCAGCCGCGACGCGCGCGGGCCGCACGGATGCGCCGCCAGATGCGGATGCGCACGTTTCGGTGGTGACGCCCGCGTTTCGCCGGTGACACACAGGTGACGTACAGGTGACCGGGCTCACATCGGACCCTCCTGATCGGGGCGCGACGCGAACACAGCGCGCGGAAGACCTCTCTTGGAGCCCGACTTTCTGCCACGATTCCGAGTGGGCGGGGCTTGAACTGCACTCCCCGCCGCCAAGACTCCGCCGGGGGGACCCCCGACCGGCACCTGAGACCAGTGGGAGAGTCACGGTGTACTTCGCCGCACTGCTCGCGCGCACCGAAGACGGGTGGGAAGCGAGCGACACAGAGCTCGACGACGTGGAGACCCTGTCGGACCTGTCCGATCTGGCCCGCGAGGCGTTGGCAGCGACCGACGCCGAGGACGACACCGTCCTCGTCTTCATCGAACAGGAGGACGCGTGGTTCGGCGTCGTCCGGGTGGACGGCGAGGACGACCCTCGCATCTTCATCTCGGACGCGGCGGCCGCCGCCCGCAGCAGCTACGGCGAGATCCTGCTCACCGACGAGCTGCTCGGCAAGGATCCGGACGCCGCCGACGACGATCTGGACTCCCTCGACCTGGACGGCACGGAGGACGGCGAGTCCAAGGCGGCCGACGACGGCGACGAGGACGATGCCGACGGCAGCGGCGGCGCGGGCGCAGAGGCCGTGCCCGCCGGACCGCTCGGCGACACCGGGATCCTCGCCGACCTCGGCTTCCCCGAGAAGGAACTGCTCGCGCTCGACGGGTCGGACGCGCTCAGCGAGATCGCGGACGCGCTCGGGGCGGCGGAGGTGCTCGAGACGGTGCGCTGAGCGGAGGGGGCCCGCGGGCGGGGTTACATTCCTGCCCGTGACGTCCCCCGTACCCCCCGAGTCCTCTCGGCCCCCCGAGTTCGATCCCGTACGAGACCCCTGGCGGCCGGTGATGCGGCAGGCCCTGGCCGAGGCCGGGCTCGCCGCGGCCGCCGGTGACGTGCCGGTCGGCGCCGTGCTGCTCGCGCCGGACGGCACGACCGTGCTCGCCACCGCGCACAACGAGCGCGAGCTGACCGGCGACCCCACCGCCCACGCCGAGGTCCTCGCGATCCGGCGGGCGGCGCGGGTGCTCGGCGAGTGGCGGCTGACCGGCTGCACGCTCGTCGTCACGCTCGAGCCGTGCACCATGTGCGCGGGCGCCGTCGTCCAGTCCCGCCTCGACCGCGTCGTCTACGGGGCCCGCGACGAGAAGGCCGGCGCGGCCGGTTCGCTGTGGGACGTGATCCGCGACCGGCGCCTCAACCACCGGCCCGAAGTCGTGGCAGGAGTGCTCGCCGAGGAGTGCGCCGAACCCCTCACGCGCTTCTTCCGCGATACCGATTTCGATCCACGGCCCACCTTGGGCTAGAGTTCCTCTCGGTAGCGTGTCCGAGCGGCCGAAGGAGCTCGCCTCGAAAGCGAGTGTGGGGAAACTCACCGAGGGTTCAAATCCCTCCGCTACCGCTGACAACGCCCCTCTTCCACGGGTCTACCGAGGAAGAGGGGCGTTCTGCATGTCCCGCGCAGGTTTCGTGGATGTTGGTTCTCATGTTCCTCGGTGTGAACAAGTGACCGAGATAGACTCGCGCCCGGCCACAGAGGCAACAGACGTGGCACAGGCGCGGGCATGGGGAGGCCGAACGTAGTGCAGCCGAAGAAGATAGGTCTGTTCGTCGTGGTCGTCTTCGTGCTCTACGTGATCATCACCGACCCCGCCAAGGCCGCCGACTACGTGCAGATAGGGTTCGAGGGCGTCTCGACCGCCGCGCAGTCCGTCGGCGACTTCATGACCTGGGTCGCCAACGGCGGCAAGTAGGCGAAGCGGCCCCGAGCCCAGCCAGCCACGCGCCCTTCAGGTCCTTCAGGAGAGCACAGCCGTGATCCGCCACCTGGTCCTCTTCAAGCTCAACGACGGTGTGAGCCGTGACGAATCGCGCGTCGCCGAGGGCGTCGCGGCCTTCCGCGCACTGGGCGGTCAGATCCCCGAGCTGACGTTCTGGGAGTGCGACTGGAACATCACCGACCGCCCCATCGCCTACGACTTCGCGATCAACTCGGCGGTCGAGGACACCGACGCCCTGAAGCGGTACCTCGAACACCCCGCGCACCAGGCGGGCGTGGCCCTGTGGCGCACGTTCGCCACCTGGGTGATCGCCGACTACGAGTTCTGAGCCGGCGCGGCAGACAAGCTCGTACGGCCAAACGGCCCCTCGCTGTGGCAGCGGGGGGCTTTTTCACGTCCTCATCCGGAACTGTCCCAACTTGCCCTGCAACACGTAGTTATAAGGTGCTTGCACACAGTGCTCATGTGTTGTGATGCTATGACCGCTTTTGATCAATGAGTTGACGGATGAGCTGACGAACACAGCTGACGAATACAGAGGTGGGGTTGACCGTGCCGGCCAGTACTGCGCCTCAGGCGCCGCCCGCGAAGTCCACGCGCGGTGCCGACACGCGGGCCCTCACGCAGGTCCTCTTCGCGCAGCTCGAGAACCTTCCGCCGGGCAGCCCCGAGCACTCCCGGGTGCGCGGCGCGCTCATCGAGGCCAATCTGCCGCTCGTGCGCTACGCGGCGGCCCGCTTCCGCAGCCGCAACGAGCCGATGGAGGACGTCGTCCAGGTCGGCACGATCGGGCTGATCAACGCCATCGACCGGTTCGACCCGGAGCGCGGCGTGCAGTTCCCTACCTTCGCGATGCCGACCGTCGTCGGCGAGATCAAGCGGTACTTCCGCGACAACGTGCGGACCGTGCACGTGCCGCGCCGCCTGCACGAGCTGTGGGTGCAGGTGAACGCCGCCAGCGAGGACCTGACCACCGCCTTCGGCCGCTCCCCCACCACCGGTGAGATCGCCGAACGCCTGCGCATCCCCGAGGAGGAGGTGCTCGCCTGCATCGAGGCCGGGCGCTCCTACCACGCGACGTCCCTGGAGGCCGCGCAGGAAGGGGACGGGATGCCAGGGCTCCTCGACCGGCTCGGCTACGAGGACCCCGAACTCGACGGCGTCGAACACCGCGACCTCGTCCGGCACCTCCTCGTCCAGCTCCCCGAGCGCGAGCAGCGGATCCTGCTCCTGCGCTACTACAGCAATCTGACCCAGTCGCAGATCAGCGCCGAACTGGGTGTCTCCCAGATGCATGTGTCAAGGCTCCTCGCCCGCAGCTTCGCCCGACTACGATCCGCAAACAGGATCGATGCGTAGCTGGAACGGGTAGACCGACTCAGCGGGGTTTTTCCGACAGAAACCCCGCCCACTTTGGCCACACCCCCTGCGTCCTGCGGCGATTCGTCCCTTCCATGTCGACATGTCACTACAGCGTGTTGCCGACATGTGACATTCTGCTGGAACGGCGTTTGGCGCGGCTCCACGTCCGGTATTCAGGTGGAGGCTGCGCTCTTACCTGACGGGAGCGTCCGCCGCGACCGTCCGCGACCTCAAGGGGGTGGCATGTCCGCAGACCAGGGCAGCTCGAAGGTGCTCACGCTCCCGCCCGGTGTGTCCGACGACGCGACAGCGTCGACGACCACCGCGCCGATCGACTCCCCGCCCGCCGAGGTGGCAGAGGTGACGGAGGCGCCGGAGCAGGCCGTGTCCTCGGTGTCGTCCGCCTCCATCGACACCCGCACCCTGTCCCGCTCCCTGTTCCTGCGCCTGGCCGCGCTGGACGAGAACAGCCCCGAGCGGGCCTACGTCCGCGACACCCTGATCGAGCTGAACCTGCCGCTCGTCCGGTACGCGGCAGCCCGCTTCCGCAGCCGCAACGAGCCGATGGAGGACATCGTCCAGGTCGGCACGATCGGCCTGATCAAGGCGATCGACCGGTTCGACTGCGAGCGCGGCGTCGAGTTCCCGACGTTCGCGATGCCGACCGTCGTCGGCGAGATCAAGCGCTTCTTCCGGGACACGTCCTGGTCGGTGCGGGTCCCCCGGCGCCTCCAGGAGCTGCGGCTCGCGCTCACCAAGGCGTCCGACGAGCTCGCGCAGAAGCTGGACCGCTCGCCCACCGTCCCCGAACTCGCCGCGGTGCTCGGCGTCTCGGAGGAGGACGTGGTCGACGGCCTGGCGGTGGGGAACGCGTACACGGCGTCCTCCCTGGACTCCCCGGCCCCCGAGGACGACGGCGGCGAGGGCTCCCTCGCGGACCGGCTCGGCTACGAGGACACGGCGCTCGAAGGCGTCGAGTACCGGGAGTCCCTCAAGCCGCTCCTCGCCAAGCTGCCGCCGCGCGAGCGCCGGATCATCATGCTGCGGTTCTTCGCGAACATGACGCAGTCGCAGATCGGCGAGGAGGTCGGCATCTCGCAGATGCACGTCTCCCGGCTGCTCACCCGGACCCTGGCCCAGCTGCGTGACGGCCTGATCGCGGACTGACACCGCTCCCTTCACAATTGACGGAGCGTCAGACACACTGGCGCGATGGTGCGGACCTGGGTGCGAGGGCGTCGTGGGGCGGCGGTGGGCGCCGCCTGCGCCACGGTGGCCTGTCTCGGCGCCGTCGCCGCGTTCGGCGGGGGCGCCGGCCCCGAGGGGTACGTCGCCGTGGGCACGGGCGGCGGCACACAGTCGCCGAGCACCGCGCCCAGCGGTGAGGTCCGGCTCGTACCCCTGGACCCGGACGGGACCGACCCGCCACGGCAGTCACCCACCCGACCGCCCGGGCCGACCGGATCACCGGATGCGGAGGAGGCCACGTCGACCGGGGGCGGGGCTACGGGGCCAGGGTCGTCCGGCGACGGACCGGCGGGCCGGGACCGCGGCTCGGCCACGGGGCAGGACACCGCTCGGGGCACCGGTCCGGGCGGCGCCGACGAGGGCACCCGTACGGGCTCGGGCAGTGGCGGTGGCTCGGGCAGTAACAGTGGCGGTGGCTCCGGCACCGGCACCGGCGCAGGACCCGCTCAGGGCACGACAGCTCCCGCCCCGCCCGGCACCTCGGCGCCCGCCAGCCCCGCCGCGCCGGGCCCCGCGGCCCTGAACGTGGGCGACCCCGTCCTTCAGGACGCCGACAAGCGCTGGTGCCAGAAGGTGACGCTGGCGCTGCGCAACTCCGGGGGCAGCGCGGTGCGTTCGGGCACGGTGACGTTCAGGACGCACATCATCGGCTCGCTCGGGGTCGACTGGGCGACCATCGCGTCCACGGAGAAACTCCCCGTGCCCATCGGCGCCGGGGAGGAGAAGAAGAAGACGTGGACCGTGTGTGTGGAGTCCTGGCGGGTCCCGCTGGGGATGCACGTCGAGACCCGCGACGTCTCCGTCGACTGGAAATAAGGGGCGTTGCGGAGAAGAGGCGTTACTTCAGCGCCAGCCACGCCACCGCGGCGACCACGACGACCGCCACCACGATGCCGATGATCACGCCGACGCCGGGGCCGGACTTCACCGGGGCCGCCTGCGCGCGCACGGTGGGGGTACCGCCCTCGTCGACGAAGGCGCGGAACATCTGGGTGGAGCCCGCGGGGTCGTAGTTGCCTTCGGGGTTCGGGCCCTGGGGGTTGTTTGCCATGGGCCAGGACCCTAGCGAATCGGCGCGACGGGCGCCACAGTCCGCCTGCGGCCCACATGAGCTGCGCCTTTACAACCGCAAGCATTGCTCTTTGCCGTCATTTTATCTTCCTACGTCCCTTTTAGTTTGCCTGCGGCAACCAACTGGTTCTATGGTTGCCCTAAGCAACGAATAACATCCTGGTCAGGAGGTGCTGTGGCCGAACCGCGTCACTACGACGAGCTGGCCCGTCAGCTCAGTGCCTTCGGCGCAGTCAAAAGGGATATGGCACGCATCCTGCCGCCCGAATGCCCGGCCGGTTCGGCCGCCGTCCTCACCCTGCTCAAGCGGTACGGGGACATGCGCATGAGCAGGCTGGCCGAGCTCCTCGCGGTGGACATGTCCGTGGCGAGCCGCCACGTGGCCCACACCGCCGACCGCGGCTGGATCGAGCGTCGCCCCGACCCCGCCGACAAACGTTCGCGCATCCTTACCCTCACCGCGGAGGGGAACGCGCAGATGGACGACCTGAACGTCCGGACGACCGAGCTGCTCGCCGACCGGCTGAGCGACTGGTCGGACGACGAGGTCAACCAGTTGATCACCCTCATGACGCGCCTGCGCGACAGCTTCGGGGACTGCCGGACGACGGCGTCCCGCACCCAGCTCCCCGTCGCCGCGCAGCCCGCGGCGTCGGTGCAGACCACCCGTACACCCGCGTAAACGTAAGAAAAGGAATCCCATGGCAACATCCACACCGTCCGGTGTGCGGGGCAGCCATGCCGCCAAGCACGGAGGCGCGCCTTCCGACGGCGGCGCTCCGATGACGCACCGGCAGATCATGGAGGCGCTGTCCGGGCTGCTGCTCGGCATGTTCGTCGCGATCCTCTCGTCGACGATCGTCACCAACGCCCTCCCCGAGATCGTCGGCGACCTCGGCGGCGGCCAGTCCGCCTACACCTGGGTCGTCACCGCCTCGCTGCTCGCGATGACCGCGACCACGCCCCTGTGGGGCAAGCTCGCCGACATCTTCAGCAAGAAGGCGCTCGTCCAGATAGCCCTGATCGTCTACGTGGGCGGTTCGGTCGTGGCGGGGCTCTCGCAGTCCCCCACCATGCTGATCGCCTGCCGTGTGGTCCAGGGCATCGGCGTCGGCGGTCTCTCCGCCCTCGCGCAGATCGTGATGGCCGCGATGATCTCCCCGCGTGAGCGGGGCCGTTACTCCGGCTACCTCGGTGCGACGTTCGCCGTCGCCACCGTCGGCGGCCCGCTGCTCGGCGGTGTCATCACCGACACCTCGTGGCTGGGCTGGCGCTGGTGCTTCTACGTCGGCGTCCCGTTCGCGATCATCGCGCTCATCGTCCTGCAGAAGACGCTGAAGCTCCCGACGGTCAAGCGCGACAACGTGAAGGTCGACTGGGCCGGTGCCTTCTTCATCACCGCCGCGGTCTGCACCCTGCTCCTGTGGGTGACCTTCGCCGACGACAAGTACGACTGGATGTCGTGGCAGACCGGCGCGATGGTGGGCGGCGCGGTCGTGCTCGCCCTGATCTTCCTCCTCGTGGAGTCGAAGGCCGCCGAGCCGATCATCCCGCTGCGCCTGTTCCGCAACCGCACCATCACGCTCGCCTCGATCGCCTCGCTCTTCGTGGGTGTCGCGATGTTCGCGGGCACGGTGTTCTTCTCGCAGTACTTCCAGCTGGCGCGCGGCAAGTCGCCGACGATGTCCGGTGTCATGACGATCCCGATGATCGGCGGCCTGTTCATCTCGTCGACCGTCGCGGGCCAGGTCATCACCAAGACCGGCAAGTGGAAGGCGTGGCTGGTCTCCGGCGGCGTCCTCATCACGGCGGGCCTCGGCCTGCTCGGCACGATCCGCTACGACACCCCGTACTGGCGCGTCGCCGTCTTCATGGCCCTCATGGGTCTCGGCGTCGGCATGATGATGCAGAACCTCGTGCTCTGCACCCAGAACCAGGTCGCCCCGCAGGACATCGGCTCGGCCAGCTCCACGGTCACCTTCTTCCGCTCCCTCGGTGGTGCGATGGGTGTCTCCGCGCTCGGTTCGATCATGTCCACGCGCATCACGCACTACGTCAAGGACGGCCTCACCGCGCTCGGCCCCAAGGGCGAGGCCCTGGGCCACGGCGGCACCGGTGGCGGCGCCATCCCGGACCTGTCCACGCTCCCCGCGCCGCTGCGCACCATCATGGAGAGCTCGTACGGGCACGGCATCGCCGACGTCTTCCTGATCGCGGCGCCGATCGCGCTGCTCGCGCTCATCGCGACGCTGTTCATCAAGGAGGTCCCGCTGCGTACGTCGGGCGGCCTCGACCAGGCCAAGGAGGCCGAGGCGGCCGCGTCCGGCGCCCCCGCCGGGGTCACCGCCACCGCACCGGCCGCCGAGCCGGCGAAGGTGCCGAGCCTGGTCGGCGCGGGTGAGCCCGTCGCCGACACGCAGCCGCAGCCGCTGGCCGCGACCGCGTCCGTCTCCTCCGGTGAGGTCCCGGCGCAGGCCGTCGGCGGCGGTATCCCGGTCCGCGGTTTCGTCCGCGGCGCCGAGTCCGCCCCGGTCCCGCGGGCCGCGGTCACGCTGATCTCCCTCGGGGGTCGGCAGCTGGGCCGCGCGGTCGCCCAGGGCGACGGCCAGTACGGGATCGACGCCCCCGGCGCCGGCTCCTACGTGCTGATCGCCTCGGCCGACGGCTACCAGCCGCAGGCCTCCACCGTCGTCGTCGGCGAGGAGCCGGTCGCGTACGACATCCTGCTCAGCGGCACCAGCGGCCTGAGCGGTGTGGTCAAGGCCGCGCAGACCAAGGCCGCCGTCGTCGGCGCCATGGTCATCGTGACCGATGTCCGCGGTGACGTCCTCGCCACCGGACTCTCCGGCCCCGAGGGCGAGTTCACCTTCGCCGAGCTGGTGCCCGGCCCCGTGACCGTCGCGGTGAACGCCGCGGGACACCGGCCGATCGCGCTGCCCGTCGAGGTCGGCGGCACGGGTGTCACCCGCGTCGAGATCGAGCTGAACGCCGGCTCGCAGGTGCAGGGCACCGTGCGCGCCGCGGGCCGTTCGCTGAACGACGCCCGGGTCACGCTCATCGACGCGGCGGGCAACGTCGTGGCGACGTCCACCACCGGTGAGGACGGCGCGTACGCCTTCACCGACCTGGACGGCGGCGAGTACACGGTCATCGCGACCGGCTACCCGCCGGTGGCCACGCACCTCAGCGTGCAGGGCAGTGGCGTGGACGGCCACGACATCGAACTCTCGCACCCCGGCGAGTAGTTCGCGGCAAGACCAGTAAGTCCAGCGAGTCCCTTTTAAGGCCCCGGACCGGGCGGCCCGCGCTTCGAGCGGAGACGCGGGCCTCCCGGACCGGTTGTGGGAAATGGGCCCCGGACCCGGTGGCGTCGTTAACGGCAGGGGACGGCCGAGACGTCACGGGCCGGGGCCCATTCACGTCCGGGACCCCCTTGATTTCCTTACATGTGTGAGAACTTGAGCTAGGAGTGGTGACTGATGGGACTGAGTGCGCGGATCCGGACGCGGGACGGCTGGGCCCTGCCGCACGCCGTCGTCACGGTGACCGACATGACCGGCGCGCAGGTGCTGCGCGCCGAGGCCGACGACGAGGGAGCCGTGCACGACGCGGCGGTCCTCACCCCCGGCCCCTACACCGTGATCGTGACGGCGGTCGGCTACGCCCCCGCCGCCTCCACCGCCCTGGTGACGGCGACCGGCCGCGCCGAGGTGGGCACCGTCGTGCTCGCGCGCCAGGGCGGCGCCGAGCTGCCGCCGCCCGGACCGTGGACCGTCGACCCGGCCCACTCCGCCGTCGCGGCGACCGCGCAGCACCTGGGGATCACCAGCGTGCACGGCCGGTTCACCGACTTCACCGCCCGCGTCGACATCGCGCAGGACGTGGAGAAGTCCCGCGTCGAGGCCGTGATCAGGGCCGCGTCGATCGACACCGGCAACGGCATGCGCGACGGCCACCTGAAGTCCCCGGACTTCCTGGACGTCGAGACGTACCCCGAGATCACCTACCGGTCCACCGCGCTGACCCCGGCGGGCCCGGACCGCTGGACCGTCCACGGCGAGCTGAGCCTGCACGGCGTCGTCCGCCAGGTCGACCTGGACCTCAGCTACATGGGCACCGGCGCCGACCCGTGGGGCGGCACCCGCGCCGCGTTCAAGGCGACGGCCGAGCTGAAGCGGGAGGACTTCGCCATGAACTACAACCAGGTCGTCCAGGCCGGCATCGCGGCGATCGGCGCGACGCTCAGGGTCGAGCTGGACATCCAGGCGGTCCAGGGCGACGCCCTCCCGCAGGTCTAGTACCGCCCGCCGTACAGGGGGATCAGCCGGGGAGGCGTGCGGTGAAGTCGCCCCGGCGCGGAGGCGCGCCGCCCACCTGCGTCACGATCCGGACGCACAGCTCCCGCAGCTTGACGTTCTCGTCCTGCGAGCGGCGGCGCAGCAGGCCGAGCGCGGCCTCCGCGTCGCACCGGCGCCGCGCCATCACGATGCCGATGGCCTGGTCGATGACGCCGCGCGAGAGCATCGCGGTGCGCAGATCGTGGCCGACCTCGCGCTCGTGCTCGATCCGCAGCGCCACCGCGACCGCGCCGGACGCCTGCGCGGCGAGCTTGCGGGCGGTCTCGCGCCGGTCGCGGAACGCGTCGCGGGTGCGCGCGTAGAAGTTGAGGGCGCCGTAGACGCCGTGGTTCAGGGTGAGCGGCAGCGCCAGCATGGACCGGATGCCGCGCTGCCACGCCTCGGCGGGGAACGGGCCCCAGCGCTGCTCCACCGCCAGATCCGGGGTGTGCTGCTCCACGCATTCGCGGGCGGCCGTCACGCACGGCCCGGTGTCGGCCTCGTACTGGAGCTGGTCGAGGCCGCTCACCAGGCCCTCGCTCGCCGCGACGGTGCGCAGCCGGTGGGCGCGGTGCAGGGTGACGCTGCACGCGCCGGGCTGTACGAGATGTGCGGCCCGCACGGTGAGTTCCTGGAGAAAGCCGTCGAGACCGTCGCACTCGGCCAGGGCCCGGTAGAGGGCGCCGGTGTCCAGCGTCCGCGCGTCGGGACGACCGTCTTCCGAACCGGGGACCGGGAATTCGGCAGGATTGGTCATTTCCTACAAGTGTCCCGTAATCGGTCGCTCACGCGTCCCGCACGCGTGAGCCGTCGGTCACACGCCCCGGGACGGCGCCGCCGAGTCCACGTACCGCTGCGCCAACTCCCTCAGCTTTATGTTCTGCTGCTGCGACGCCCGTACGAGGTGGTCGAAGGCCTCGGCCGCGTCGACGCCCTCCCGGGCCATGAGCAGGCCGGTGGCCTGGCCGATCAGGTCCCGGGTCCGCATCGCCTCCGTGAGCTGCTCCTGCACGGTGGCCGAGTCGTGCGCGAGGGAGACGTGCGCGGCGAGCATCCGGCCGACGCGCAGGCTCCGCTCGTCGTGGCCGCCCGGCTTGTGCCCGTAGAGCACGAGCGCCGTCAGCTGTCGCCGCTCGGCGCGCAGCCGCAGCGCGAGCACACAGCCGACGCCGAGGACGGGCAGGGACTGTCCGGCCCCGTTGATCTCGGCGGTGTTCTCCAGGACCGCGACGGGCGCCTCCCACAGCCGCTCCCAGAACGCGCGGTGGCCCGGCATCCCGGTCAGCGCCTGGGCGCTGCGCGCCACGTCGTCGCTCCAGGCCACCGACTCGGGCACGAGGTCGCGCCCGACGGTGACGATGCCGGCGTGGTCCGCCCCCGGCACCAGGTGCACGGCGAGGCGTACGGCGGTGCGCAGGGTGGCACGCGGGTTGGACTGCTCGTGCAGCTGACGCGCTGCGACGGTGAACGCCTCCGCCAGCCGGAAATCGGCAGCAGAAGACGGCGGAATTTCGGGAAAACTGGGCGCAACCACCACGAACCTCTTCAGCGAGCATGACCGTATGGCCATGCGCGGGGAGAGCTCCGCAGCACATTCCCGACTGCGAGCGCAGGACGGACATGACTCTATCCGTTTCCTTAAGAAGAAGTGGATTTGGCAAGGACAGCGACGCGGGATCCCCGTGGGTGGTGCAATGGAACCCGGGTCAGGAAGCGGCTCGTCGTCCACCGACCGACCACGAGACCGGTCTGGCAGGTGTGCCCAGTGGCCACTCCCGTTCACCTCGCGCCCGTCGACATCGCCGAGCGCACCGTCGTCACGTTTCCCTCCGAGATCGACCTCGGCAATGCGCCGACCCTGCTCGGTGAGGCCTGCACCCTGGCCGACGAGCGTGCCGAGCGCAGCCGCGCCTTCATCCTCGATCTGACCCGCACCACGTTCCTCGACTCGCAGGGCGTACGGCTCCTGCTCGACCTGCGCCGCTACCTGCGGCTCTACGGCGCGGCCATGCGCGTGGCCGTGCCACCGGACGGGGCGGTGCGGCGCGTCCTGACCCTGTCCCAGGTCAGACGGGACGTGCCGATGCACGACAGCGTGGAGGAAGCGTTACGGGCCTGCGAGGAGTGACCCGCACGCGCTTCGACGGGGTGGCCGCACGGCCGGGGACGCGACATAGGCTGGGCGCATGGCTCCGAACATCGCGACCAACACCCGCGTCTCCCTCGACGAGTTGCTCGACTTCGTACGCCCCCGCCACCGCGCCCTGCTGATCACCGCCCGCGCCGACGGCACCCCCCAGGCGTCCCCGCTGACCTGCGGCGTCGACGACTCCGGGCGGATCGTCGTGTCCACCTACCCGGAGCGCGCCAAGACGCGCAACGCCAAACGGGACCCGCGCGTCAGCGTCCTCGTCCTCAGCGACGAGTGGAACGGCCCCTGGGTCCAGGTCGACGGGGCCGCCGAGGTCATCGACGCGCCCGACTCGGTCGAGCCGCTCGTGGAGTACTTCCGGAACATCTCGGGCGAGCACCCGGACTGGGACGAGTACCGCGCGGCGATGATCGAGCAGGGCAAGTCGATCATCCGCGTGACGCCGGAGCGGTGGGGGCCGATCGCGACGGGCGGCTTCCCGGCGCGGCTCGCCAAGGACTGACTCAGGTCCGCTCGGCCGGCTGGGCGGCCCTGACTCAGGTCCGCTCGGCCGGCTGGGCCGCGACCAACGCCTCGATGCCCGCGACCAGCAGGTCGAGCGCGACCTCGAAGTCGGCGTCGCGCATCTCGTCGACGGTGCGGCTGCCCGCCTGCGCCGCCATGTGCTCCGCGTGCCGGAAGTCCTCCGCCATCTCCTCCGGCACCCGGAACGCCGCCATCGCCTCGTGGAAGTAGTCGTCCTGGGACATGCCCGCCTCGGCGCACCGCTGCCGGAAGTGGCCCTCGATCGTGCCGTAGCCGTAGACGAACTGGAAGACGGACGCGATGGCGCCGCGCTGCGCGTCCATCGAGAGCCCGGTGGCGCCGATGACGCGCTGGACGGCGCGGGCGAAGCGCAGCGAGTTCGGGCCGATGTTCAGGTAGTTGCCGATCTGCGGGGAGACCCAGGGATGGCGCACCATCAGGGCCCGGTAACCGGCGGCCAGCTCCCGTACGTGCACCCGCCAGTCCCCGGCGTCCACGTCCTGCGGGCTCGGCACCTCCAGCTCGCCGAAGACCCGGTCGAGGGCGAGTTCGAGCAGGTCGTCCTTGGTGTCGACGTACCAGTACACGGACATGGCGGTGACCCCCAGCTCGCTCGCGAGGCGCCGCATGGAGAACTTGGCGAGGCCCTCCGCGTCGAGCAGCCGCACGCTGGCCTCGGTGATGCGGTCCCGGTCCAGGCCGCTCGGCTGCTCGCTGCGCCGGGTGCGCGGCGTCTTGGCCGCGGGATTCTCCATCCAGACGCTCATCCGCCGCGCTGCCTTCGCCATGGCGCACCCTTCCAGAAGTCGCTCGTGAGCGGGCGTCGGGAAGAAGTCCGTGGGGTCTTTCCGCACCTCTTCGTGCGCATGGAGCCCCCACGGAATCCGTCCGTCCGCCCGCCGTTGATGCTATGCGGAAGCCACCACCCGCTATACGGAAGCGGTGGTCACCGCTGAGTCTGCCCTCTCCGCGCGCCGCAGCAACGCGGCGGCGAGCAGTCCGCCGACGAGCACGGCGACGGCCCCGACCAGCTGACTGGTCTCCAGGCCCGAGGAGAACGCGGCGGAGATCCGGTCCCGCTCCGCGTCCGACGTCGCCGCCGCGAGCGCCGCGGGCAGTGAGGCGGCGGAGACCGATACGAGCGCGGCGAACCTGGCGTTGAGGACCGCGCCGAGGACGGCGACGCCGAGACCGTTGCCGAACTCCGCGAGCGTGCCGTTGACGCCCGCGCCGACGCCCGCCTTCTCCGGCGGGATCGCGCTCATGATGGCGTTGGCCATGGCCGGCATGGCCAGCGCGATCCCGGCGCCCATGACGACGAGGCCGGCCAGCATGCCGCCGTAACCGTCCCCGCCGAGCAGGGAGATCACCGCGAGCCCGGCCGCCAGGCACGTCATCCCGGAGGCGATGGTCAGCGGCGTACCCCACTTGGGCAGCAGCCGCGCCCCGATCCCGGTGAGGTTGAGCGCGACGACGGTGAGCGCGAGCGGCGCGGTCCGCAGCCCCGCCTCCAACGGCCCGTAGCCGAGCACGAACTGCAGATGCTGCGTGAGCAGGAACAGGGATCCGCCCATTCCGAACGCGACGAGGATCGCGCCGGCCACCGCGCCCGTGAACCGCTGGTTCCGGAAGAAGTGCATGTCCAGCATCGGGTACGGGACGCGCAGCTCCCAGACCACGAAGGCGGCCAGGACGACGACACCGATCGCGGCGGAGACGAGCGTGGTCCCGGACGTCCACCCCTCGTCGGGCCCGGAGATGATGGCGTACACGACACCGGTCATGCCGATCGTGGACAGGACGGCGCCGAGCAGGTCGGGCCGGTCCCCGCGCGGGTTCTTCGACTCCGGTACGAGAACGAGCGTGGCGACGAGCCCGATCACCGCGACCGGGATGTTGATCAGGAAGATCGCGCCCCACCAGAAGTGGTCGAGCATGAACCCGCCGAGCAGCGGCCCGACGGCGAACCCGAGCGAGTTGACCGTCGCCCACAGTCCGATGGCCTTCACGCGCTCGGCGTCGTCGAAGACCTGCACGATGACGGCGAGCGTCGTGGTCATGAGCAGCGCGCCGCCGACGCCCATACCGGCGCGGGCGGCGATCAACTGCCCGGTGGACCCGGCGAGCCCGGCGACCAGTGAGCCCGCCCCGAACAGGACGAGGCCCGCCGCGAGCATCTTCTTGCGCCCGTACCGGTCCGCGGTGCTGCCCGCGGTGAGCAGCAGGCCCGACTGCACGAGCGAGTACGCGCTGATGACCCACTGGATGTCGGAGGTCGACGCGTGCAGCTCCCGGGTGAGGGAGGGGATGGCGACGTTCAGGACGGTGTTGTCGAGCAGCACGGTCAGCTGGGCGAGACAGATGACGCCGAGGATGATCCAGCGTTGCGGGTGGCGCTCGGGAGCGGTGGCTGAGTCGTTCGCGGTGCTGGTGGCGGTCATGGTTTCCCCCTGTTGTGCGGTCTGAGGTGCGGTCTGCTGAGCGGGCTGACGTGCGGCCTGACGACGTGCGGGCTGCGGCGGCGGTACGGGCTGCTGTGCGGTTGCGGGCCTACGCGCGTGAGCGCCTCGGGCTATACAGCGTAAGACTCCACCTATACGCCGTACAGCTCAATTTCCGGCGTACGTTTCCGCCATGCCGACGCGTACTGGAGCTCTGCCTCGACTGGCCCTGTCCGCAGCCCTGCTGGGCATCGCCGCCACCGCCGCGCCGCCCGCCGCGGCCGCGGCCCGCCACCCCCGCCCCGTCCCCCTCCGCATCGCCACGTACAACATCCACGCCGGCTCCGGGATGGACGAGGTCTTCGGCCTGGACCGGCAGGCGGCGGCGCTACGGGCGCTCCGCGCCGACGTGATCGGCCTCCAGGAGGTCGACGTCCACTGGGGCGCGCGCAGCCAGCACCTCGACGTGGCGCGCGAGTTGGCGGAGCGGCTCGGGATGCGGGTGTCGTTCGCGCCGATATACAGCCTCGACCCGGCGGCCGCCGGAGAACCCCGGCGCGAGTTCGGGGTGGCGGTGCTGTCCCGCTATCCGATCCGGGCCGCCGCGAACCACGAGATCACCCGCCTGTCCACGCAGGACCCCAACCCCGTACCGGCCCCGGCGCCTGGCTTCGGCGAGGTCACCCTGAAGGTCCGCGGCATCCCGCTCCAGGTCTTCGTGACCCACCTGGACTACCGCGCGGACCCCGCCGTACGAGTGGCCCAGGTCGCCGACACCCGCCGCATCATGACGGCCGAACGCCAGTCCGTCCCCGGGGCACGCCAAGTCCTTCTCGGCGACTTCAACGCGGTGCCCTCCGCCCCGGAACTCGCCCCCTTGTGGACCGAACTGACGGACGCGGGCCCGCCCGGAGCCGGCACCTACCCGGCGAACGCGCCGACGCGGCGGATCGATTACGTGGCGGTGGGCAAGGGCGTGCGGCTCAGAGGCGTCTCGATCCCCGAGGAGCCGACGGCCTCGGACCACCGCCCGCTGCTGGCGGAGGTGACGGTGTCTCGGTAGGGGGCGGGGGCGCGACAGCCCCGCCAGGGGCGCGGGGGCAGGGGCGACAGCCCCGCCAGGGGCGCGGGGAACTGCGCGACCAGCCACGACGAAGGGCGCGCCGACAGACAACCTCGACACCCCCGCCCCTCCCCGTGACGCGAAGCGCCAATTCCGGGAAGGGGCGGGTTGGGGAGACTCTCACCCAGTACCCCGAGTCAGGTCATAGAACGTCGCACTCCCCACCGTCACCTTGACGAAGTTGTCCTCCACCCAGGAAGCGATCTCCGACGAGGCCCCGGAGTCGCCCCCGGATCCACCCGCACCCACACCCCCAGCCCCAGTCGCACCCCCAACGAAGTAGTGAATCTCCCCCGCCGCGACATACCGCTTGAACTGGGCAAGCGTAGGAGCCGGATCCGTCCCGTTGAACCCCCCGACAGCCATCACGGGTTCACCGGTGGCCAACTGATAACTGGCCTGGTTCTGCGACCCGACGGCGGCGGCCACCCAGGTGTAGTCCCCGGCATCCTTACGCAGCAGCGCCGCCGCGGCCCCGCTCACATCGGCCCCGTCGAGAAGCCCGCCCATGCCCCCACCACCCCGCTGCCGCGACATCTCGGCCCCCTGTTGCTGGCCCGGCTGCAACGCCCCAGGCATCCCCCCACCGGGAATCTGCCCCCGCCCTTGCGCCGATGCGGCCTGCCCGGGCCCTTGCCGCTGCCCCCCGGGCGGCTGCATACCGCCCCCACGCCCACCCCCGGGCCCACCCATCGCACTGGCCCCGCTGGGCCCGGCCGTGACGATCGACCCGGTGTGCCCGGTGTTCAACGTACTGACGCTGTAAGCGACCGGCCCCGCCAACGAGACGGCGACTCCCAGCCCCGCGGCCCCGAGCGCAAGCCGCCGCCCGCCCCGCCCCGCCAGGGCGATCCCGATCCCGGAGGCCAGGCCCCCGACGAGCACGGCCCACCGCAACCAGGGCAGATAATCCGGCACCCGCGCGAGCAGCACGTACGCCCAGACCGCGCTGACGGCGACGGCCCCGCCGAGCGTCACGGAGGCGGCCACCCGCGACCGCTCCTCCCACAGCACGGTGGCGCCCATGCCGACCAGCGCGGCGACGTACGGGGCGAGAGCCACCGTGTAGTACTGGTGGAAGATCCCGGCCATGAAGCTGAAGACCAGCCCGGTCATGAGCAGCGACCCGCCCCACGCGAGGAACGCCGCCCGCGCCGTGTCCACCCGCTTCGCCCTCCATGTGAGAACGACCCCGGCGACGAGCAGGATCAGCGCGGCCGGGATCAGCCAGGAGATCTGGCTGCCGATCTCGGAGTTGAACATCCGCCCGAGCCCGGTCTCGCCCCACTGCCCGGTGCCGCCACCCATCCCGCCGCCGCCACCGCCACCGCCACCACCGCCGCCACCACCGCCGACGGATCCGGTCTCGTCGCCGTTGATCCGCCCGAGGCCGTTGTAGCCGAAGGTCAGTTCAAGGAACGAGTTGTTCTGGGAGCCGCCGATGTACGGACGTGAGGACGCGGGCCACAGCTCCACGACCGCCACCCACCAGCCGCCCGCGACGATCATCGCGAGCCCGGCGAGGGCGAGCTGGCCGAGCCGCCTGCGCGGCCGGGCCGGCGCGAAGACCCCGTAGAGAAGGGCGAGCGGCGGCAGGATGAGGAAGGCCTGCAACGTCTTGGTCAGAAAGGCGAGGCCGACGGCGACCCCCGCGAGGACCAGCCATGTCGTACGGGCGTGCTCCATGGCGCGCAGTACGCAGTACACCGTGACGGTCATGAGCAGGGCGAGCAGCGCGTCCGGGTTGTTGAACCGGAACATCAGCGCGGCGACCGGCGTCGTGGCGAACACGGCGACCGTGATGAGGCCCGCGGCGGCGCTGAAGCGGCGGCGGACGGCCCCGTAGAGGACACCCGCCGTGGCCAGGGCCATCAGGACCTCGGGGACGAGGATCGCCCAGGAGCTGAGGCCGAAGAGGCGGACGGAGAGGGCCATGGGCCACAGGGCGGCCGGGGGTTTGTCGACGGTGATGGCGTTGGCCGCGTCGGACGAGCCGAAGAACATCGCCTTCCAGCTCTCGCTGCCCGCCTGGACGGCGGCGGAGTAGAAGGAGTTGGCGTAGCCGGAGGCCGAAAGGTTCCAGAGGTAGGCGAGGCCGACGACGAGGAGGAGGGCGAGGAAGGCGGGCCGCACCCAGCGCGCGTCCTCGTCCCGGCCGCGCCACACGCGGCGCGGGAAGGCCGCCTTGGGGCGACTGTGCCCCGGACGCGCGGCCGCGGACACCACGTCGTGGGGACGGATGTCCGTGGTCATCGAAGCTCCCCGTAGGTCTGGTCGGAATGGTCGGTGAAGACCCACGCCCGGAAGAGCAGGAAGCGCAGCACGGTCGCCGCGAGGTTGGCGGCGATGAGCACGGCGAGTTCGGTGGTGTGGGCGGGTTCGCCGGACGCCGCGGTGAGCGCGGCGAGGGACCCGCTGGTCAGGGCGAGGCCGACGCCGAAGACGACGAGGCCCTGGGCTTGGTGGCGCACGGCCCGGTCGCGCCCGCGCACGCCGAACGTGAGGCGCCGGTTGGCGGCGGTGTTGGCGACCGCGGAGACGAGCAGCGCGAGCGCGTTGGCGATCTGGGCGCCCGAGAACGTCCGGAAGCCGGAGTAGAGCAGCAGGTACAGCAGGGTGGACAGGCCGCCGACGACGCAGAAGCCGACGAGCTGGCGGGCGAGCCCCTTGGGGACGCCGGGCAGTTGCCGGTCGCGCGGGTCGTCGCCGAAGGGGCGCGCGAGCCGGTCCAGGGGGAGCGAACCGGTGGCGAGCGCCTTGCCGACCCTCCACACACCCTTGAGGTCATCGGTCGCCGTCTTGACGATGTGGACGGTCGAGTTCGGGTCGTCGACCCAGTCGACGGGCACTTCGTGGATACGGAGCCCCGCGCGCTCGGCGAGCACCAGCATCTCCGTGTCGAAGAACCAGCCGGTGTCCTCGACCAGCGGAAGCAGCACCTGCGCCACGTCGCGCCGGATCGCCTTGAAACCGCACTGGGCGTCGGAGAAGCGGGCTTGCAACGAGCCGCGCAGGATGAGGTTGTAGGCGCGGGAGATGAACTCGCGCTTCGGCCCGCGCACCACCCGCGAGCTGCGGGCGAGCCGCGATCCGATCGCGAGGTCCGAGTGCCCGGAGATGAGCGGGGCGACGAGCGGGAGCAGCGCGTTCAGGTCGGTGGAGAGGTCGACGTCCATGTAGGCGAGGACGGGCGCGTCGGACGCCGACCACACGGTGCGCAGCGCCCGCCCGCGCCCCTTCTGTTCGAGCCGGGCGTACCGGACCTCGGGCAGGTCCGCGGTCAGCCAGCCGGCCTCTTGCGGGGTGCTGTCGGTGGAGGCGTTGTCCGCGATCGTGATGCGGAAGCGGTAGGGGAAGGTGCGCAGCAGGTGGTCGTGGAGTCTGCGGACACAGGCGCCGAGGTCCTTCTCCTCGTTGTAGACGGGGATGACGACGTCCAGGACGGGGGTGCCGGGGGTGCCGGGGGTGCCACCGCTGCCCACGGGGAGATGCTCCCGCGCGGGCAGCGCACGGAACGTCGCGGCGCCTCCCGGAGTGGGGCCGAGGCCTTCGGAAGAGTCGGTTCGCATGACACCGACGTTCGCCAACTGCCCTGTCAGCGCTGTGTGGTGAGGCTTTGGCCCGCCTGTGAGTACGTAAGGCCCCGCGCGGGCGCCTCTTCGTGGACGGGGAGGTGCACGGTGAACGTCGTCCGGCCAGGCACGCTGTCCACGGTCACGGCGCCCCCGTGCGCCGCCGTGACCGCCTGCACGATGGCGAGGCCGAGCCCCGTGGAGCCCGCCTTGCGCGACCGCGACGAGTCACCGCGCGCGAACCGTTCGAAGACGCGCGGCAGCAGCTCGGCGGGGATGCCGGGCCCGTCGTCCCGGACGTCGAGGCGGACCCAGGACCCGTGCCGGTGCACGCGCGCGGTGACGGTGGTGCCGGGCGGCGTGTGCGTTCGGGCGTTGGCCAGCAGGTTCACGAGCACCTGGTGCAGCCGGGCCGCGTCGGCGAGCACGGTGGCCGGTTCGTCGGGCAGTTCGAGCCGCCATACGTGGCTCTGGCCCGCGGCACGCGCGTCGCTGAGCGCGTCGACGACGAGCGGCGACACGTCCGTCGGCTCGTACGACAGGGGCCGGCCCGCGTCGAGCCGGGCGAGCAGCAGCAGATCCTCGACCAGGCCGGTCATCCGGTGCGCCTCGGACTCGATGCGGCCGAGCGCGTGCCGGGTGTCGGGCCCGGTCTGCTCCCGCCCGCGCCGGGTCAGCTCGGCGTACCCCCGGATGGAGGCGAGCGGCGTCCGCAGCTCATGGCTGGCGTCCGCGACGAACTGTCGTACGCGCGTCTCGCTCTGCTGCCGCGCCTGGAGCGCGCCGTGCACATGGTCGAGCATCCGGTTCAGCGCGGCACCGACCTGGCCGACCTCGGTGTGCGGGTCGGCCTCGGCGTCCGGAACGCGCTCGTACAGGGTGACCTCGCCGCTGTGCAGGGGCAGTTCGGAGACGCGGGTGGCCGTCGCCGCGACCCGGCGCAGCGGCCGCAGGGCGACACCGACCATGACGGCCCCGGTCACCCCGGCAGCGAGCAGACCGGCGCCGGTGACGCTGACCTCGATGAGGATGAGGGTGTTGAGGGTGGACTCGACATCGTCGGCGGGGAGCCCGACGAGCAGCCGGCCGTCACCGGACGACTGGACGCGGTAGTCCCCGAGCCCGGGCAGGCTCACGCTGTGGGGCTTGCCGTCGCGGGGGACGGTGGCGAGGGCGTTCGACTGGGCGTCGGTGAGATCGGCGGTGCGGGTGGAGGACTCACGGTCTGACGTGGACCGTTTCGCCGTGATCGAGCCGTCGTCGCCGACCAGCGCGCCCACCGTCTTCTCACCGCCGGGTCCCGGCAGTCCCAGGAACGACAGATCGTTCGCGCGCGCTCCCCCGCCGGGCTTGTGGTCGTCGGGGCCCGCGCCCATGTGCGCGACCTGGTCGACCTTGCCGTCCAGCTGCTTGTAGAGATACGTGTGCAGGGCCAGCGTCGTCACCGTGCCGATGACCACGCCGACCAGCGCGATCAACCCGACCGCGGTGACGACGAGCCGCGTCCGCAGCGTCCGCGTACGGCCCCGCCTCACGACACGGTCGTAGCGGCGGGCTTGATCAGATAACCGGCCCCGCGCCGTGTGTGGATCATCGGCTCGCGCCCCGCGTCGATCTTCCGCCGCAGGTAGGAGATGTACAGCTCGACGACGTTGGCCTGGCCGCCGAAGTCGTAGCTCCACACCCGGTCGAGGATCTGCGCCTTGCTGAGCACACGCCGCGGATTGCGCATCAGGAAGCGCAGCAGCTCGAACTCGGTGGCGGTGAGGTGGATGTTGGTGCCGCCCCGCGACACCTCGTGGCTGTCCTCGTCGAGCATCAGGTCGCCGACGACGAGCACGGACTCGCTCCGTCGGTCCGCCGCGCCGGTCCGCCGGATCAGCCCGCGCAGCCGCGCGACGACCTCCTCCAGGCTGAACGGCTTGGTGACGTAGTCGTCGCCGCCGGCCGTGAGCCCGGCGATCCGGTCCTCGACGGCGTCCTTCGCGGTCAGGAAGAGCACCGGCACGTCGGGCAGCTCGCGGCGCATCCGCCCGAGCACGCTCAGCCCGTCCATGTCCGGCAGCATCATGTCGAGCACGACGGCGTCGGGCCGGAACTCCCGTGCGCTCTGCACGGCTCCGGCCCCGTCACCGGCGGCCCGTATCTGCCAGCCTTCGTACCGCAGGGCCATGGAGAGCAGCTCGGTGATCGACTGCTCGTCGTCCACGACAAGCACCCGGACGGGGCTCCCGTCCGGCCTCAGCAGTTCGGTGCGCCCCTGGGGCGAGGTCGTCGTCATACCGCAACAGTGCGACGCGCCTCTGAGAACACCCTTTTCCGTACCTGTGAAATTCCTGAGAAACGCACAGGCGCCTCTCAGGAACCTCCCTGCGGGAGTTGCCGTGGGGACTGTTCGAGGAACAACTCGGCACCGTTCCCGTGGCACACGGCCCGCACCCATTCGCTGCCGAGGCCGAGCCGCTCGATGGCCTCCAGTTGATGCACGTACGGGTAGGGCAGGTTGGGGAAGTCGCTGCCGAGCAGGATTCGCCCGCCGAGGTCGGCGAGCCGCGCCAGCTCCCCCTTCGGGAACGGCGCCCGCGCCTCGCTGAAGTCGGTGAACGCCATGGTCGTGTCGAGCCGCACCTCCGGATACCGCTCGGCGAGATCCAGGAACTCGCTGTACTCCGGCATCCCCATGTGGGCGACGACGAGCGGCAGCCGGGGATGCCGCGCGAGCACCGCGGCCATGGGTCCGGGCCCGGTGAACGCCCCCGGCGCGGGCCCCGACCCGCAGTGCGTGACGACGGGCACCCCGGCCTCGGCGAGCAGCCCCCACACGGGATCGAGCAACGGGTCGTTGGGGTCGTACGCCCCGACCTGCACATGCGCCTTGAAGACACGGGCCCCTTCCTCCAGGGCCCGCCGCACGTACAGCTCCACACCCGGCTCGGGGTAGAACGTCGCGGTGTGCAGACAGTCGGGCGTCCGCGCGGCGAAGTCGGCGGCCCACCCGTTCAGCCACTCGGCCATGCCCGCCTTGTGCGGATAGAGCATCGAGGTGAAGGCGACGACCCCGAACCCGCGCAGCAACGCCAGCCGCTCCCGCTCCTCCTCCCGGTACGTGATCGGCCAGGTGGTCCCGGTGAGCGGCCCGGCCGCGTCGAAGTAGGCCCACACCTTGTCGAGCACCCGCTGAGGCATGAAGTGGGTGTGCACATCGACGAGCCCGGGCAGCCCGTGCCGCCGCAGAAAACCGCCGACGAGCGCGGCCTCCCCCTCCTCGCCCCGCACCTCAGACACGCACGAACCCCTTCTCCTCGAATATGACCGCCCACCGAGGAGCGGGGGCCCGTCCGGCCCACCTCCGCGACCTCCGCGACCTCCGCGACCTCCGCGACCTCCGCGACATGATCACTTACAGGGCTGCGGTCACCCGCCACACCCCACGCTGTCCACCACGCGCCCGCTTACGCCCGGCCCGGACCCAGCCGGAACCAACCCGCGCGACACCGGTCGGCACCTCGGGCACCTCGGGTGCTGCACCCACCGGCACCCCGTGCACCTTGGGCACCCCGCGCATCCCGCGCATCCCGCGCACCTTGGGCACCCCGCGCACCCTCAGAACAACCCACCCTGCACCCCACGCACCACCGGCACCTCCCGCACCGCAACCCCCGCCACCTCCACCCCCGTCGGCGCCCCCTCCAATGGCCACCCGGCCAGCACCCGCGTATCCAGGACGAGCCGCCGCCCGCCCGCCTCGACAAGATGCAGATCGGGCCCGGCGGCCGCGACCACGGTGCCGGCCACGACGGCCCCCTCGGCGAGCCCGGCGACGACGGCGTCCACCCGGTCGACAGCGGCCAGCGCGAACGACTCGGCGTGCTCGACGATCCGGCACGGCATCGGCTCGAGCGCTTCGGGCCAGCCGCCCCCGCCGGGCCCCTCGCCGAGCCGCACGGCCACGGAATGGGCCCGCGCGAGTTCCTCGTTCCAGCCGCGCGCCTCCAGCAGCCCCGCCCGCACACCGCGCTTGCGCTCGTACGGGATCCGGTCGGGCACCCCGAGCGCCACCCGCAGCAACTCCTCGGCGCGCCGAGCGGCCATCAGCGGCCCCCGCCCCAGCCAGGTGAAGGCCACCGCCCCCTGCTCCAGCAACCGGGCGCTCCCCCTCCCCACACCCGTGATCCCCACCTTCACGAGCCCGTCCCCGAACCAGGCCAGATAGACGTGGTACGGCCGAGGATCATCGGCGACGGTGTCGGCGGCGACGGAGTGCGCCCGGTCGATCCCGGCACACGCCCCGCACTGCGCCCGCGTCCCCCGCACCGGCACGTCCTCCCACCCCGGGCACACGGTCCGCCGCCCACCACGCCAGACCCCGAGACACCGCCGCGCCCCACCGACCCGGAAAGCCACCGGCTCCCCGAACCGCACCTCGCTCTCCCGCTCCCCCTTTTCCCCCGTCCAGCCGAACCCGGGCCGCCCCCCGCCCCACCGCATCCCGGTGCACCACCACGTCATGCCCCCAGCATGCCGCCCCCCACTGACAACGGGCCTGCCGCCCGCGCACACGAAGAAGCCCCCGGAGGATCTCCGGGGGCTTCTTCTCTGTGTGCACTCGGCAGGATTCGAACCTGCAACCTTCTGATCCGTAGTCAGATGCTCTATCCGTTAAGCTACGAGTGCTTGTTTTTCAGTTTTTGTCTCCGGCCCCTTGCCTTTCGGCTCGTTCCCGGCGACAGGAAGAACATTACATGACTGCCGCCGCCATGTGAAATCCGTTCGGCGCACCCGTTGTGACCTGCGAAAACGTGCCCGCAGGGGCGGCGGGGCCCGGTGCGGGGCCGCGTCGCGGGCGGCCAGGAAACGACGAAGCCCCGGTCCGTGGGGACCGGGGCTTCGATCTTGGGGCGGAGGCGGAGGGATTTGAACCCTCGATGGGATTTAAGTCCCAAACCGCATTAGCAGTGCGGCGCCATAGACCGGACTAGGCGACGCCTCCAGCACAACCGCTCCGCGCTGGCGCGAATCGGTGCGTGCAGATGATGACACAGCTGAGCGCCGCGTCACCAATCGCCCCCTACGGTACTAGGCGGGCGGGCCGCAGAGCAAAGCCCTTGCGCGGGGCGCAACGTCACGGCGGGGCGCGCGTTAGGCACGGCATGTTGATGCGACGTTTCTCCTCCCGTCTCGCGCCCCGCCTCCTGCTGACCGCCGTCGCCTCGGCCGCGGCCCTCGCCGCCGTGCCGGCCGCCGCGCACGCCGACACCGGCCCGACCCGCGTGCCGCCGTCCCCGTTCGGCTCGCTCACCGGACCCGAGATCACTGACCCGTTCGGCGGGTTCGGTGGACCCGGCGGACTCGGCGGACTCGGCGGGGGCCGCGGCGGCGACCGCCTCACCGTCTCCGTCACCGACTCGGGCACCAGCGCCGACGGCACCAGCGAACTGCGGTGCGGCCCCGACGGCGGCACGCACACCGACCCGGCCGCCGCCTGCGACCGGCTCGAGGAGCTCGACCGCAGCGGGCAGGACCCGTTCGCGCCGGTGCCGAAGGGGACCGCCTGCACGATGCAGTACGGCGGCGACGCCACCGCGCACGTCACCGGGGTCTGGCACGGCCGGCCGGTCGACGCCACGTACAAGCTGACCAACGGCTGCGAGATCTCCCGGTGGCACCGGATGATCCCGGTGCTGCCCGCGACGGCCTCGTGACCCTGGGTCAGGTGCTCACATGGTCCCGACCCGGCGCGCACGGGGTCCGCACAACCTCCACCCCTTCACGTGGGCTCCCTCTCATCCGGCGCCGCGATGACAACCGGTGCCCGTAGACTCCCTTCCGTGACACGCTGCGGGCCGCGAGGCAAGATGGCCCGCACGGTCGGCAAGTCGCGGTGAATCAGGGAGGAAGCGTCGTCGTGAGCAGCAGGCCATCCCGAGGCGCTGCTCGCCTCGCAGCCATACTCGATGCACTCCCGGACGCGTTGGTGCTGGTCAACACCAACGGGACGGTGGTCAACGCCAACGCGATCGCCCTGGAGGCCTTCGAGGCCCCGGGCACGGCCCTCGTCGGCCGTGGACTGCTCGACCTGCTGCCGGAGTTCGACTCCCGGCTGATCCCCGGTTCGATGCGCGGACCCGACACCGTCACCGACGAGCGCGGGCGCACGAAGCCGACGCGGATGATCGCGCGCCGGACCGACGGCAGCGAGTTCCCCGTCGAGGTGACCAGCGCGAACGTGGCCGACGGCGCCCGGGACGCCGTGGACCCGTACAGCACCGGCGGCTCCTACAGCGGGTCCGAGCTGCTGATGCTGGTCGTCCGCGATCTTTCGGGGACGCTCGACACCGAGGCCGAACTGGCCCGTTCGCAGCGGCAGACCGAGATGATCCTGCGGGCCGCGGCCGAGGGGGTCGTCGGCACCGACACGGACGGCCGGATCGTCCTCGTGAACCCGGCCGCCGCGCAGATCCTCGGCTTCCGCGCCAGCGATCTCGGCGGCCAGGAGCTGCACCCGCTCGTACTGCACTCGCGCCCCGACGGCGAGCCGTTCCCGTACGCCGAGTCGCCGCTCGCCGACACCCTGCGCTCCGGACGCAAGCACCGTGTCCGCGGCCAGGTGCTGTGGAACAAGAAGGGCGAAAAGGTACCCGTCGACATGACGACGGCGCCCGTGCGCGACGGCGACCAACTGGTCGGCGCCGTCATGACCTTCACCGACCGCCGCCCCTACGAGAAGCTCGTCACCGAGCACACCGAGGAGCTGGCCCGGCGCGACGAGGCCGCCGAGCAGGAGCGCGAGGAGCGCGCCGCCGAGCTGGTCCGGGTCCGCGAGGAGCTGGGCGCCGAACTCGCTGCCACGCGCGAGGAGCTGAGCGCCGAGCTGGCCGCCGCGCGCGAGGAGCACGCCGAGGAGCTGTCCGCCGAGCGGGAGCGCGGCGCCGCGTTCGCCGAGCGGGAGAAGGACCGGTTCGAGGAGCTGGCCGCCCGCCACTCCCAGCTGCTCGCCGTCCTCGGCCAGTCGCTGCGCGGGCCGCTCGACGAACTGCGGCACGAGCTGAGCCAGCTCGCCGCGGACGACGCCGGGCAGCTGTGGCCCGAGGCCAACCAGGTCCTGCACCACCTGGCCGCCGGCTACTCCCGCATCACGACGCTCGTCGACAACGTGCTGGCCTACCAGCTCCTCGACGCAGGCGGCGAACAGCTCCTGCGGACACCGGTGATGCTGGACGCGGTCGTCGCCGCGGGTGTCGACGGGGCCGTGGAGCTGATCGGGCCCGGACGCGTCCAGTTCGCCGTGCACGCGCCGCCGATCGAGGCCGAGGTCGACGCGGGCCGGCTCGCCACCGCGCTCGCCCACCTGATCGCCGACGTCGCCGGGATCGACGCCACCGGGAACGCGCGGGTGCCCGCGGGCGCCGGATACGTCGACTCGACCGTCGTCGTGGCCGCGGCGCAGCGCGGCGAGACCGTCCGCATCGAGGTGCGCGGCCCGTACGCGGGCGGCGACCCGGTGCACGAGCCGATCGTGCGGGGCATCGTCCGGGCGCACGGCGGTGTGCTGCAGACGCACGAGATGCCCGGGATGGGCGGCAGCGCGTACGTGCTCGAAGTGCCCATCGGCAGCGGTGCCGGGGTCGTCCCGGTCCCGGCCGAGCCGTACGCCGAACCGGTTGTCGAGCCAGCGGCCGGGCAGTCGGCCGGGCCGGTCGCCGAGCCGGTCGCGGGCCTTCCCGAGCAGGCCACCGCGGCCACGGGCGGCGGGCGGCGCCGGGCCAGGCGCGCTGCCGCGCCCTCGGTCGACTCGTTCCTGGACAGCGGTGAGGCGCAGGCGGAGAGCGGGCCCTCCGGCGGTACGGGCCGCCGGCGCGGGCGGCGCGCCGCCGAGCCGGTCGGCGCGGCGGGCGGGCCCGAGCAGCCCGTGGAGCCCCCGGCCGCGGCGGGTCCCGAGGGCCCCGGCGGCGGCACCGGGCGGCGGCGGGCGCGTACCGCCGATGCCGGTACGGCGGCCGAGGGCGCCGTGCTGACGGCGGCCGAACACGCGGCGGGCTCCCCGGCGTTGGGTCAGACGGTGCCGCCGCAGGGCGTGCCCGCGCCCACCGGCCGCCGCGCCCGGCGAGCGGGCGACCCGGAGCAGGCGGCGCTGCCCGCGCTGCCGTCGGGCTCCTCGCAGGAGCCGGGGCCGGGAGCGCCGCACGGCGAACTCGAACTGGCGGGCCCGGGCGCAGGTGCCGGGCAGCCCTCCGGGCGGCGGGCGCGGCGTGCCCTCAGCCCCGCGCAGGTCACGGCCACGGACGACGCACCGCGTGAGGTGTTCGCCCTGCCGCCCGCGCAGGCCGACCGTGCCCCGGAGGTGGCGGCCCCCGGGCCTGTGCCGTTCGATGTGACGGCGACCGCGGCCGGGCTCGCGGCCGGGTCCGGACCCGTATCCACCCCCGTCGATGCCGATGTCGCTACTGATGCCGATGCCGATGTCGCTACCGGCGTGGACGCCGATGTCGACGTGCAGCACAAGGCCACCGGATCGGCCGGCGCGACTGATGACGTACAGCCGGGTGCCGTCGGCGGTGGACGGCGGCGCGGTACGCCGCGGCCCGGTACGCCGCTGCCCGGTGCGGCGCGGAAGGGCGGCGCCCAGCCCGCCCCGGGCCCCGTGCCCGACGAGTCCCAGCAGCACGCCGCCGCCGCGGGGCACCCGGCGGAGGACCACACGCCGCCCCAGCCGCACCCGGCGCAGAGCAACACGCCCGCCCAGGGCACGCCCGCCCCGGCCCCCCTGCCGCCGGAGGGCGCGGCGCGGGCGCGGGCGTCGCAGCCGTTGCCCGCCGAGGCTCCGCAGCAGCCGGCCGGTGACACGAACTCGACGCAGGGCCGCGCCTTCAGCGTGCGCACCCTCGGGCAGGGGGTGCCGTTCGGGCGGCAGGCCGTCGACCAGCAGCGACGTCCGCAGGGCGCCGCTCCGGCGCAGCCGCCCGCCCGTCCCGGTGCCACCCCGCCGCAGGGTGTGCCGCAGGAAGGCCAGTCGCAGGGCGGCCAGGGGCGGCGGCGCAGGCTGTCGACCCGCCCGGAGCAGAACGACGCCGCCGAGCCGCAGACGCCGACGCCGGGTCAGGGCCCGGCGCAGACCCCGCCGCGGGGCACCACGCAGCCGACGTCACAGCCGCGCGGGGCGACGCCGCCTCCGGCGCGGGGCGCCGGTGCCCGGCCGCACCCGCAGCCGCAGCCGTCCCTGCTGGCGCCGAACGCGTCCGAGGGGCACGGCCGCTCCTACACGATCGGCGCCCCCGACCAGGACGCCGACGAGGGGCCCGAGCCGCTGGACGGTCCGGGTGGCGCCGTCGAGGTCGCCGTCAGGCCGCAGCCGCAGCCCATGGACGACGAACTGCCGCCGGAGCCGCTCGACAACCCGCGCCGGCTCCTCGTGTGGCCCGCGCCGGACGTGACGACGCAGCAGGCGCTCAGCGACCGCGGCTACCGTCCGGTGACCGTGCACTCGCGCGAGGAGGTCGACGCGCAGATCGCCGCGTTCCCCGCCGCGCTCTTCGTCGACCCGCTGACCGGGCCGATCACGCGCACCGCCCTCCAGTCGCTGCGCCAGGCCGCCGTCGCCGCCGAGGTGCCGGTCCTGGTCACCGCGGGCCTCGGACAGGCGACGCGCGAGGCCGCGTACGGAGCCGATCCCGCCGTGCTGCTGAAGGCGCTGGCGCCGCGCGACAGTGAGCAGCACCCGCCGCGGGTCCTGCTCATCGAGGAGCACGAGGAGATCGCCCTCGCGCTGACCGCCACGCTCGAGCGGCGCGGGATGCAGGTGGCGCGGGCGTCGAGCGATGCGGACGCGGTGACGCTGGCGGGCCAGATGCGGCCGAACCTGGTGGTCATGGATCTGCTCCAGGTACGTCGTCGGCGTGCGGGCATCATCGACTGGCTGCGCGCGAACGGGCAGCTCAACCGCACGCCCCTCGTCGTCTACACGGCCGCCGTCGACCACGCCGACCTGCCGCGGCTCGCTGCGGGGGAGACGGTGCTGTTCCTGGCGGAGCGGTCGACGAGCACCGAGGTGCAGAGCCGAATCGTGGATCTGCTGGCGCGGATCGGCACCAACTGACGCGTGAGGGCCGCCCGTTGGGGGCGGCCCTCGTTTCACGTGAAACACCGCGTTCCACGTGAAACAGCGCTCGTGAAGGGTCAGAGCTGCGTGACGGACAGCTCCCCGTCCGCGTATTGCTTGCGCAGCACCTTCTTGTCGAACTTGCCGACGCTGGTCTTCGGAACCGTCGGGATGATGGTCCAGCGCTCGGGCAGCTGCCACTTGGCGACCTTCCCGGCGAGGAACGCGCGCAGCGTCTCGAAGTCGGCGCTCGACCCTTCCTTCAGCACGACGGTGGCGAGCGGCCGCTCTCCCCACTTGTCGTCGGGAACGGCGACGACGGCCGCCTCGGCGACGTCCGGGTGCGACATCAGCGCGTTCTCCAGGTCCACACTGGAGATCCACTCACCGCCGGACTTGATGACGTCCTTGGCGCGGTCGGTGAGGGTGAGGTAGCCGTCGGGGCTTATGGTGCCGACGTCACCGGTCTTCAGCCAGCCGTCCTCGCTGAACTTGTCGGCGGGGCGCTGCGGTTCCCCGTCCACGCCGCCGTAGTAGGCGCCCGCGATCCAGTTGCCGCGGACCTCCAGCTCACCCGCGGACTCGCCGTCCCAGGGCAGGATCTCGCCGCCCGGACCGCTGAGCCGCGCCTCGACGCCCGCCGGGAAGCGGCCCTGGGTGAGCCGGTAGGCGAACTCCTCCTCGCTGTCCGGCGCGACACCGGCCGGGGGCCGCGACACCGTGCCGAGCGGCGACGTCTCCGTCATGCCCCAGGCGTGACAGACGCGCATGCCGAGGTCGTCGAACGCCTTCATCAGGGACGGCGGACAGGCGGAGCCGCCGATGGTGACCTGGGTGAGCGTGGAGACGTCGCGCGGCTTCGCGGTCAGCTCGGCGAGCAGGCCCTGCCAGATGGTGGGGACGGCGGCGGCGTGCGTGGGGCGCTCGGCCTCGATCATCTCGGCCAGCGGGCCCGGCTGCAGGAAGCGGTCCGGCATCAGCATGTTCACGCCGGTCATGAAGGTGGCGTGCGGCAGGCCCCAAGCGTTCACATGGAACTGCGGGACGACGACGAGCGAGGTGTCGGAGTCGGTCAGGCCCATCGACTGCGTCATGTTCACCTGCATGGAGTGCAGGTAGATCGAGCGGTGCGAGTAGACGACACCCTTCGGGTCCCCGGTGGTGCCGGAGGTGTAGCACATGGCGGCGGCCCGGCGTTCGTCCAGCTCGGGCCAGTCGTACGTGGCCGGCTTCGCCGCGATCAGGTCCTCGTACTCGTGGACCTGCGCCTGGGCGCCGTCGAGGACCGAGCGGTCGCCGGGGCCGGAGACGACGACGTGCTCGACCGTCGACAGGCCGGGCAGCAGCGGCGCGAGCAGCGGCAGCAGCGAACCGTTGACGATGATCACGCGGTCTGCGGCGTGGTTCACGATCCACGACAGCTGCTGCGCGGGCAGCCGGAGGTTCAGGGTGTGCAGGACCGCGCCCATCGCGGGGACGGCGAAGTAGGCCTCGACATGCTCGGCGTTGTTCCACATGAGGGTGGCGACCCGGTCGTCGTCACGCACCCCGAGGTCGTCCCTGAGCGCGTGCGCGAGCTGGGCCACACGGTCTCCCACCTCGGCGAACGTACGGCGGTGCGGCTCGCCCTCGCCCGTCCATGTGGTGATCCGCGAGGTGCCGTGCACACGCACCCCGTGCGTGAGGAGGCGAGTGACGGTCAGCGGTACGTCCTGCATCGTGCTCAGCACGGCGTCCTCCCGGTGGGCGCTACGGAGCAGTAGGGTTCCGCCGATTCTCACTGCATACCAGGCGGTATGTCACTACTCCCGGGAATGATCGATCAGTGCGTCCACCCGCTGTCCGCCGTGCTCAGCCGCGCGCGGGCCGCAGCTCAGGGTCCTCGCGGAGCTTTCCGAGCGCCCGCGACACCGCGCTCTTGACGGTGCCGATGGAGACCCCGAGCACCTCCGCCGTCTGCGCCTCACTGAGATCCTCGTAGTACCGCAGGACGACCATCGCCCGCTGCCGGGCGGGCAACTTCGTGATGGCGCGCCACATCGCGTCGTGCAGCGCCTGCTGCTCGGCCGGGTCCGCGGCCACCGGCGTCGCGGGCTCCGGCAGCTCGTCGCAGACGAACTCGTCGACCTTGCGCTTGCGCCACTGCGAGGTCCGCGTGTTCAGCAGAGCCCTGCGCACATATCCGTCGAGCGCCCGGTGGTCCTCGATCCGGTCCCAGGCGACGTACGTCTTCGCCAGCGCCGTCTGCAACAGGTCCTCGGCGTCGCACGGATTCGCGGTCAGCGACCTGGCCGTGCGCAGCAGCACGGGCTGGCGCGCCCGGACGTACGAGGCGAAGGAGGGGTACGCCGACTGTCCGGGGTGCGCGGGGCGCGTCCCCGCGGGGGTTCGCGTCGCCGACTTCGATGCGCTGGTGCAGACAGGCGCCAGGGTTGCGGTCATGACTCCACGCTATGAGCGGGCTCACTCCCGCGGATCGGCCGGAGGTCCCGAAGCCGCGTCCGCCTCAGGTTGTACGAGGGGTGGTATCCCCACCTCCTGAAGGTGGAGGAGGGGGTGAGGGCACCTGAGGGTTCGGCCCCGAGAACCGTAGCTGTCGCGGGGTCCGGGCCCCGGGGGCCCGTCGCCGCTCAGGACCCGGCCGGGCCCCGGGGACCCGTCGCCGCTCAGAACCCGGCCGGGCCCCGGGGACCCGTCGCCGCTCAGAACCCGGCCGGAGAATCCCCGGACGCCCCCTCATCCGATCCGTGCCACCGGCGCGCTCACCAGATTCCGGTCGATCACCATCGTGCGACCGCCGTGCCGTTCCTTCACGTTCCCCGCGTACTGGTGGATCCTGCGCTGCGGGTGCCACGCGTACTTCCACAGCGACGGCTCCTGGTACAGCCGGGGCTTCTTGTGCCAGCGGGCGAACCACATCACCGACGGCAGGTCCCGCACCCCGGCCCGCCGCGCGATCTCCATGTGCCGGACCCCCGAGTCGGCGCTGCTGTAGAACCCCGGGACGTACCCGTACCGCCGCACCTCCCTGTTCCAGGACCGGACGAACGACAGCGTCGCGTGCGCGCACGCCGGCTTCCGGTAGTTGTAGGCCTCCATGTCCAGATAGAGCGGGCTGTGCCGCGCGATGGCGAGCGTCCCCGCCCTGCGCACCGCGTCGCGCGCCTCCCGCGCCCCCTGCCGCCAGGGGTACTTGCCGATCCGCACGCCCTTCTTGTGCTGCGCCCCGACGCAGGGCGACTGCGACCCCACGTACACCGGCAGCACCCCCCACCCCATGGTGTCCACCTGCCGTGTCCAGGTGCGGTTCAGCGCGGGCTGGTGCGGACACGCCCGCCCCCGTCCGCCGAAGTAGACGCCGAGCGCCTGGTAGCTCGACGCCCGCCAGCGCCCCATGGTGTCCAGCGACGGCGCCTTGCACACGTCGAACGCCCAGCCGGTGAAGGTCCGCACTTCGGGGCCCCAACGGCCGGACTCCGCGCTGCCCTCTGGCACCGGGGCAGCCCGCGAGGTGGCCGTCGGCGCTCCGTCCGCCGCGGTCGCGGGCAACGCGCCGAGGCTCAGGACGAGCACCACAAGTCCAATGATCATCTTTTGCCGGTCCATGGACCGAGTGAAGGGGCCGCCCACGCGCGCGGGCCGGGGACACGCGCCCCGTTCAGCCGTCCGCCCGCAGAATCAGACCCGATGTGGGGACGCCGGTGCCCGCGGTCACCAGCGCCGTGGCCACGCCGGGCAGCTGGTTCACGGCGATGCCCCGCAGCTGCCGCACCGCCTCCGCGATGCCGTTCATCCCGTGCAGGTACGCCTCCCCCAACTGGCCGCCGTGCGTGTTGAGCGGCAATCGCTCCTCCGCGACGAACCCGGCCGCCTCACCCGGCGCGCAGAACCCGAACTCCTCCAGTTGCATCAGCACGAACGGCGTGAAGTGGTCGTAGAGGATCCCCACGTCCATGTCGCCCGGCCCCAGCCCGGCCGTCCGCCACAACTGCCGGGCCACCACACCCATCTCGGGCAGCCCGGTCAGATCGTCCCGGTAGAAGCTGGTCATCTGCTCCTGCGCCCGGCCCGCCCCCTGTGCGGCGGCCGCGATCACGGCGGGCGGGTGCGGCAGATCGCGGGCCCGCTCGACGCTGGTCACGACGATCGCCTGCCCCCCGTCCGTCTCCTGGCAGCAGTCGAGCAGCCGCAACGGTTCGACGACCGGACGCGACGCCGCGTGATCGGCGAGCGTGATCGGCCTGCCGTGGAAGTACGCGGCCGGGTTCGTCGCCGCGTACGCGCGGTCCACCACCGCGACGTGCCCGAACGCCTCCGGAGTCAGCCCGAACGTGTGCAGATACCGCTGCGCCGCCATCGCCACCCAGGACGCCGGGGTGAGCAGCCCGAACGGCAGGTTCCAGCCGAGCGCGGCGCCCTCCGCCGACGGTTCCCTGTGCTGCACCCCCGAGCCGAACCGTCGGCCCGACCGCTCGTTGAACGCCCGGTAGCAGACCACCACCTCCGCCACGCCCGCCGCGACCGCGAGCGCCGCCTGCTGCACCGTGGCGCAGGCCGCGCCGCCCCCGTAGTGCACCCGCGAGAAGAAGGACAGCTCCCCCATCCCCGTCGCCTGCGCCACGGTGATCTCCGGGCTGGTGTCCATGGTGAAGGTGACCAGGCCGTCCACATCGGCGGGGGAGAGGCCCGCGTCGTCGAGCGCCGCGCCCACCGCCTCCACCGCGAGCTTGAGCTCACTGCGCCCGGAATTCTTGGAGAACTCGGTCGCCCCGATCCCGACGATCGCCGCCTTGCCGCCCAGTCGATCCCTGGTGCGCACACTCATGCCGGGCTCCCCTCGGCGCCCGGCACCGCCGTGGGCAGGGTGACGGTCACGGTGCCGGTGACGTGATTGCCGAGCCCGTTCCTGCCGATCACGCTCACCTGGACTGTGATCACGGACGGGTCCGGGGCTGACTCCCTCTCGACTCCAGCGACCTCCGTGACCGTCCCCGTCAGCACCATCGTGTCTCCTGGGTAATTGGGCGCCCCGAGACGTATCGCCACCTTCCTCAGTACCGCCGCGGGTCCGAAGTGGTCGGTGATGTACCGCCCCACGAGGCCGTTCGTCGTGAGGATGTTCATGAAGATGTCGGGCGAGCCCTTCTGCCGGGCCAGCTCCGCGTCGTGGTGCACGTCCTGGTAGTCGCGGGAGGCGATCGCCCCGGCGACGATCAGCGTCCGCGTGACCGGGATCTCCAGCGGCGGCAGCTCCGCGCCCGCCTTCAGCAGTGCCGTACCGCGTCCGAGCCGCCGCTCGTCCCCGCTCATCCGCGCTCTCCTTCCGGCAATGCTTCGGACGACGTTCCCAGTGGTGCTTCCGGCGACGTTTCCAGCGGTGCTTCCGGCGACGTTTCCAGCGGTGCATCCGGCGGTGCTTGAGGGGGCGCGTCCGGCGGTGCTTGAAGCGGTGCGTCCGGCGGTGCTTGAAGCGGCGCTTCCGGCGCGGCCAGCAGCCCGCCCAGCTCCTCCAGGACCTCGGGGCCACCGCCGAGATACCCGTCCAGTTGCCGCCCCCACAAGAAGTGCCGGTGCACCGGGTGATCGAGGTCGGCGCCCGTCCCGCCGTGCAGATGCTGCCCCGTGTGCACGACGCGCCTGCCCCCTTCGGACGCCCACCAGGCGGCGGTCAGCGCATGGCTCCGGCAGCCGAGCCCTTCGTCGTACCGCCAGGCCGCCTCGTACGCCGTGACCCGCACGGCCTCGACATCCATGTGCGCCTCCGCGGCCCTGAGCTGCACGCCCTGCTTGGCCGCGAGGGGCCGGCCGAACTGCTCCCGCTGGTTCGTGTGCGCCACCGCCCGCGCCAGGGACCCGGCGCACACGCCCGCCTGCAACCCGGCGAGCGCCGTCCGCGCCACCGCCCGCACCTCCTCGTACGCCTCGGGTCCACCGATCCGCTCGGCCGCCGTCCCGTCCAGCACGAGCCGTCCGGCCGACCACGGCGCGGTGAGCTCGACCGGCTCGCACCGCGCGTCCGCCGCCCGCACCATCCACAGGCTGTGGGCGGCGGACGCGGCCCGTTCCCGCACCGCCACCAGTACGTACGTCGCGTCCCGCAGCCAGGGCACCCAGGGCACGGACCCGGTGAGCCGCGCCCGCTCTGGTTCGTCGGAGCTGCTCAGCTCGACATCGGCGCGCCCCGGGAACACCCCGGCCCGCCCCGGCTCCGCACCGCCGCTCACCTCGATGCCGATGCGCCCCGGGAAGGCCCCGGTCGCCACCGTCGTTCCGTCCCGCAGCCCCGGCAGCAGGCGTCGCCGCTGCTCCTCGGTTCCGTGGGAGGCCACCGCGAGCAGCCCGTACACACAGTGGACGGCGAACGGGACCTGGGCCGTCGTCCGGCCCTGCTCCTCCAGCATCAGCACGAGCCCGAGCAGCCCGGCCTCCTCCACGGCGCCGACCAGACCGGCGTCCGTCAGCGCCTTCCACAGCTCGCTGTCCGTGGCGCCGCCGAGACCCGCGAGCCGCTCCGGCGTGGAGAGATCCGCGAAGATCGACGCGGCCAGGTCCCGGGCCGCCGCCTGCTCCGAGCTGGGGGAGAAGTCCATCTCACGCCTCCCCGCCCTCGAAAGCCCGGAAGACGGGCAGCTCGTACTCCGCGTCTACGCGCTCCGCATCCACGCACTCCGCGTCTACGCGCTCCGCATCCACACGCAGGAACTCCAGCCGCACCGGCATACCGATACGCACCTCGTCGGCAGGCACCCCGACGACGTTGCTGACGATGCGCACGCCCTCGGCCAGCTCGATCAGGCCCACCGCGTAGGGCGGGTCGAAGGCGGGGAAGGGCGGGTGATGCATGACGACGTAGCTGAACACCGTGCCCTCCCCACCCGCCCGGACGGTGTCCCACTCCTGGCTCCCGCACCGGTTGCACCCCGGCAACCAGGGGAAACGCAGGGCGGCGCAGTCCCCGCACCGCTGAATCAACAACTGGTGAGCCGCTACGCCGTCCCAGAACCCGGCATTGTCACGATTGACGACGGGGCGGGGGCGCGGGGGCTTCGGGGCGGGTGGGGCCGCGGCTGCGGCTCCGGACTCGGATGCGGGCGCGGGCGCGGGCGCGGAAACGAGCGCAGACCCGGACCCGGACCCACGCGCGGACCCGGACCCAGGCGCACGCGCGGGCGCCGTAGCCCCCGCCCCCCACCGCCCCGGCGCATACTTCAAGATCCGGAAGCGATGGGTCCCGGCCAGCTCCCCTCCCACCCGAACATCCATCCGCGTCGTGACAAAGTGCCCCGCACCCAGCTTCGTCGTCTTCAACGGGGACACCGACTCGATCACCGCGTCGAAACGGACCAGGTCCCCCGGTCGCAGCGGACGCAGATACTCCTGCTCGCAGTCGGTGGCGACCACCGCCGTGTACCCGGCGCCGTCGAGGAGCGCGAGCAGATCGTCGTAGGCCCCCGCGCGCCCCGCGTAGCCGGAGAGCCCCGCCATCGTCCACGCCTGCAACATCGTCGGCGGCGCCACCGCGTCCGGCCCCCGGTACGCCGGATGGGTGTCGCCCATGGCCTCGCACCAGTGCCGGATCATCGCCGCGTTGACCGGATCCCGGCCCTCTCCGGCCGTGGCGGCGGCCAGCCCCTCGAACACCCGTAGCCCCTCGTAGGGGAGGGCCCGCGGCCCCGTCCCCGCCCGAGGCGTCATGCCGCTCACCGCCTCCCCCGTTCCATGCCGAGCCGCATCGTCGCCACGATCTCGCGCTGCACCTCGCTCACCCCGCCCCCGAACGTGTTGATCTGCACGGCCCGGTTCATCCGCTCCAACTCCCCGTCCCCCACTCCGTACGCGCCGTCCCCCACCCCATACGCACCACCGCGCACCCCATACGCACCACCGCGCACCCCATACGCACCACCGCCCACCCCGTACGCACCACCGCACGCCCCGAACGCCCCGGGCGAGCCCCTCCGCAGCCACCCGGCCTCCCCTGCGACCTGCTGGCATATCCGGTACACCTCGACCGCCGATTCGGTCCCGGCGAATTTCACGCCGCTCGCGTCCCCCGGGCTCAGCCGGCCCGCCCCGACGTCCCCGACGAGACGCCAGTTGAGCAGGCGCGTCGCCGCTAGCCGGGCATGCGCCTCGGCCAGTTGCGACCGGACCCACGGCACGTCGACGCGGCGCTCGCCCGTCACCGGATCGGGTGTGCGGGCCGCGGCCAGGACCCGTTCGTAGAAGTCCTCGGCCTGCATCCCGATCGCGGCGAGCGCCACCCGTTCGTGGTTGAGCTGGTTGGTGATCAGCTCCCAGCCGCCGTTCTCCGCGCCGACCAGACGCGTGCCGGGGACCCGGATCCCGTCGTAGTACGTGGCTGTGGTGGTCTGCCCGCCGACCGTCTCGATCGGCGTCCAGGAGAAACCCGGTGCGTCGGTCGGTACGAGGAGGATCGAGATGCCCCGGTGCTTGGGGGCGTCGGGGTCGGTGCGGCAGGCGAGCCAGATCCAGTCGGCGTTCTGCGCGTTCGACGTGAAGATCTTCTGGCCGTCGACGATCCAGTCGCCCGTGGCGTCGTCCCGCACGGCCCGCGTCCGCAGCGCCGCGAGGTCGGTCCCGGCCGACGGCTCGCTGTAGCCGATCGCGAAGACCAGGTCGCCGCTGAGGATCCGGGGCAGGAAGAACGCCTTCTGCTCCTCGGTCCCGTACTTCATCAAGGTGGGGCCGACCGTGTTCAGCGTGACCATGGAGACCGGCGCGCCCGCGCGGTACGCCTCGTCGAAGAACACGAACTGCTCGTCGGGGCCGCGCCCCCGCCCGCCGTAGGCGACCGGCCAGCCGAGCCCCAGGAGCCCCTCCGCCCCCATCCGCCGCAGTATCCGGCGTTGCCCGGCGGGGTCGTCGGCGGCGGGCGGACCTTGCGGCATCAGCGTGCGGAAACGGGCGCGCAGTTCGGCGCGCAGCTCGCGCTGGCGTTCGGTGGGGGCGAGGTGCACGGCGGCGGCCCTCCCGGACCTCGTACCGACAAGGGGTTCCGGCTCGTACCTGTGTGGTGCCTGACTGCCCGCCTCTTACCTGCGCGGGTGCCTGACTGCCTGGCTCAGACCGGTGCGGGTGCCTGACTGTCCGACTCAGACCGGTGCGGTTTCTGACTGTCCGTCAGGTCAGCATCCGGTGTCAACCCGCCGTAGGCAGGCGGCCCCTGCCCCGCGCCACACACCCCACCCCTACACGCGCCACCCCTACACACGCCACCCGGACACATTCCACCCCGACACACGCCTGCGCGGCGGCGCCGAAGCACCGCCGCGCAGACTGTCACGCACCCCGAGGAAGACCCCTTCCGACAGGGGCCGTCGGCTCACCAGAGATGGGAGAAGTTGACCACGTAGTGCGCGTTGGTCTGTTCGATGGCCGTGAACCCGGACCCGTTGACCTGCGCGCTGTTGTTCTGGTTCGAGGCGCCGTTGCCGACGGCCTGCTGCTGCGTGGTGGACGAGTTGCCGTTGTTGTTGTGTCCGACCCCGCTTCCGGTGACCGTCGCCACCCCCGCGTTCGATCCGTCGTCCGCGAACGAGCCGTTGTCGGCCGTCGCCACCCCGGAGAACAGGACCGCTGCGAGGGGCAGCGCGGTGACGGCGGCGAGAACGCGGACGGTACGGGTGGAAGCCATGTTTTTCCTCCAGAAGGGCGGTACTCCGGGGCGCGGACGGATATCCGGCGCCCGGTAAGTACGGGAAGCTCCAGGGCAGTTGGCCGACCGCCTTGGTGATCTGCACGACGTCGCGAGACCAGAGTTGCCCACCGGATCTCCACCGAACCACCCCGTTCAGCCCTTTTCCCTCGCAAGCGTGAGGACATGTCGATAAACCTGCTTCCGCCCTACAAAGCGGCATTTCACCGGGCACGCCTCCGCTCGGGTGACCACAGCCCGGTCGCCCCATGCGAGGAAGCGTTTCGGCACATTTTCGGCAAAGAGACCCTCGTCCGGCCCACCCCTCTTCCTTCCTTCGAACACTCGTACGAAAATAGATCCATGGCTCCGACCGACCGGCACTCCCCGCCCTACGTCCCGAACGCGTCCCCGGCGACCCTCGCGCTCGCGCACGCCCTCTCGGCCGCCGCGCGCGGGTTCGCCGTCTTCCCGCTCTCCCGCACCAAGCTGCCCGCGCTGCCCTCGCCGCACCGCGACGACCCTCCGACCGCGCCGCGCTGCCATGGCGAGTGCGGCCTCGCGGGGCACGGCGTGTACGACGCGACGACCGATCCGCGACGCATCCGCGCCCTGTTCGCCGCCGCGCCCAGGGCGACCGGGTACGGCATCGCCTGCGGCCTTCCCCCGCACCACCTGATCGGCGTCGACCTGGACACCAAGAACGGCGCCAACTCCTCCGCGTCCCTGCGCGAGCTGGCCTTACGGCACCTCTTCACGATCCCCGACACGGTGGTCGTGGCCACGCCGAGCGGCGGCCGGCACGTGTGGCTGTCCGGCCCGCCGCACGTCGTGGTGCCCAACTCCGCGGGCCGTCTCGCCCCGGGCATCGACATCCGCGGTGCCGGCGGCTACCTGGTCGGCCCCGGATCCCGTACCGAACACGGCGTCTACGCGACCGTGCCGGGCACCGCCCATCTGCGGCCGGCGCCCTGCCCGCCGACGCTGCTACGGCTGCTCACGCCCCCTCCGCGCCCGCACCAGCCCGACCCCGGCCGACCGGACCGGCACGGCCTGGGCCTCGTCCAGTTCGTCCTCGGCGCCCATGAGGGACAACGCAACACCCGCCTCTTCTGGGCGGCCTGCCGCGCCTACGAGAGCGGGCTCGGCGCCACCCTCACCGAGTCCCTGGTGGACGCCGCGATCCGGACGGGCCTGACGGAACGGGAGGCGCGCTCGACGATCGCCTCGGCGGCGCGCCTGACGGCCGGCAGGTAGTACCTGTCGCCCGTTCCTCCGCCGCTCAGGCCGCTTCCCGACGCAGCAGGTCGTCGACGCGCGCCCGCGACCAGTGCCCGGCCGCGCCAGGGCAGGCGGCGAGGTAGCGCGCGATCTCGTCGGCCGTCCACGCGTGCGCGGCAAGGAGGCCAGTCGCAAGGAAGCGCAGGTAGTCACTGGACGGCGCCACGCAAGGGACGTCGTCCCGGCCCCAGGGGGCGGTGAACGTCAGCACGGGCGCCCCGTCGATCCGGCCCGCGCACACCAGCGTCTCGTACCGCCCCGCACCCAGCACCGCGCGCCCGCAGGCCACCGCCTTGGACAGGTCAAGATCCGCGCCAGGCTCCCGGTACATCTCCTGCGCGGCGATGTCGGCGAACTGCTGGGCCGTCACCAGGTGTGCCACGGCGAGGGCCCGCCCCGTCATCCCAGGGTCGTAGAACGCGCGTCCCCCTCCCCACACCGGAGACTCCGTCGCGAAGTACAGCCCGCCCGGCAACTCCACCGGCACGCTGCGGCTCGGCATGGCGGTGTCACGACACCCGGGGTACGTCCGCGCCGCCCCCGCCGGACGCCCGCCCCGGACGTAAGCGGCGAGCCGGTCAAGGTGCATGTTCGAACCGTAGGAGGCGTACCAGACCAACGAGGAGCCCCCCTCGCCACTCCCCGCCCAGGACTCGATGACCTGCGGAACCCGCCTCACCTCACGCACTGCCACCTCCCGCGCCCCACGATGCACCATGCTCCATGCCCGCCGCTGTCAGACCCGGCTGCTAGAAAACGCGCATGACCTACAGGTTCACGGCGCTGATCGCCTGCGGACTGGACGACCCGGACACGGACGACTGCCTGATGGCAGGAGTGGCGGAGTCGGACGGCGAGGACGCGTTCTCGCTGCTGTTCATGTGCGACTTCGACGAACCCGACGCACAGGACGTCTCGCTGGGCATGGACACCCACTGCCTGGTAACGCCCGGCCAGGGCACCGCCTACGGCTGCGTACAGGAAGTGCGCCTCGACGCCGACGTCCTCCGGGTGACCCTGCGCCCCGAGTCCCTGCCCGCCCTCGGCCTGACCGACCCGACCATCGAAGCGGTGCTCCAGGCCCCACCGGAGGACCTGACCCGCCTGCGCACGGTCCTCCCCCGCATCCTGCGGTACGACCGCCCGGAGACCCACCCCGGATGGACCGGCGCGGAGCGGAACGCCCCAAAGCCGCAATGACGAGCGCCCCCGACCGATGGTGCTGGTCAGGGGCGCTCAACGTACGCGGTGGGTGTGGGATTTGAACCCACGGTGACTCGCGCCACGACGGTTTTCAAGACCGGCACGTCTAACACCCCAACGCAAAGGTCAGCGTTCATATGGGCTGCCGCTAGCACTGGCCTGGCCCACACATAGCCCATGGCTCCGTAAGTCCCCCGCTTGTCGGCCTCCTGCCGTACGGCTGATAGGCACGCGATGCTTCTCCGCCTGAGCCGGCTGAGCCGCAGTCCGGCCGATTCACCAGCCCCTGCCGCGTGAGAATCGGCTACGCCGGGAACTTCTTCATGAAAGCTTCGATGCCGTCGAGGAAACGCCGCACTTGGGCGTGGTCATAGTCGTCATAGGCGCCATGCGCTGCACTGTTCCGAAGGGCCATCCATGTGGTGACTTCCTTCTGGTGCAAACCGTCGTACGCCCCAGCCTTCTTCAGATCGGCGTTCATTGTGTCCGCCTTCTTCTGCTTTCCCGCCACTGCAGTCGGCACGCTGTGCTTTACACACAGAGCACGAACGTGGACTTCTAGCGCTGTCCCCACAATCACGGCTGCCGCATCCTTATAACCTTTGGAAAGCAAACCGTGCGCCATCTGGAGGAAGTTGCTGTAGGTGTCAGCGTGCACCAGTTCGACGACAGATTCCGTCCAGCCCGCAGCTAAGTCTTCCCTCAGAGAAAGCAAGACTTGCATGTTGTGCACGAATCGCCGATCATGCGCGTACCCACTTCCTCTCTTGAGCTGGTCACGGTAAACCGCCCCCTTGTCCGAAAGACGCACGACAGCGGCCTCTATACGGTTAGCCCAGAGTCCTGTTTCCATGCTTGCACGCAAATCAGATTCCGACTTGCCAGCGATGAACTTACGGGTCTTAACCAACAACTCATCGATCTGCTTGACCATGTCAGCAATAGCCACCGTCATCCCCCCCCCCAACCATCCGGAGCCTACGCTGGATATTTAATCATGAATCCGCGGACACCCTCGATCAGAAGCCGTACCTCGTTCAGTTCGTACCTGCCGTAGTTTCCGTGCGCAGCCTGGTTCCGCAGGTCCATCCAGGCAGTCACCTGCTTCTCCTGCAACGTCGCGTACACGCCAGCCTTTTTAAGCTCAGCGTTCATGCTTGTCGCTTTTTTGACGGCACCGCTAGAATCTGCGGTGTCGACACCGTGCTTCACACAAAGCGCCCGCACATGCACTTCGAGAGCGGTCCCCGCAATCACTGCCGCGGCATCCTTATGGCCTGACGACAGCAACCCGTCCGCCATTTCGAGATAGTCTCCGTGCGTTTCAGCGTGAACCTGCTCGCTTAGGGATTCGATCCACCCCGCCCGCAGGTCGTCCCTCAGCGCCTGAGCTACACCTACGAACTCCGCGAGCTTGAAGGACGTTGTGCGATTATCCCGGTAGAGCTGCAACTGCCTCCGATGAATGCTATTGGGTACGGTTAGGCGCTCTATTGCCGACTCCAGTCGGTGCATAAGAACCCGACTCTCCGCGGGCAGGTCGGATGCGTCATCCCACTTACTTCTCCCAACTAGAGCAAAGTACGCTTCGATCAGGTCATCAAGCTGCCTAACCGCACCGTCCATGTCCACGCCTACCCCCCTGGAGATACGACTTGAGCCAACACTCAACTGACTGACTATTCACAGGCACTACCCTCTAGGGGAAAGCCATGCGAAAACGGATACTACGAGGGCCACCAAACCTGCGACGCTACTCACCACTGTCCATATTGCTTGAGCGCGAGCCGAAGGAGCCCAACCTAATAGCCACCCACGGAGCGCAGGGCGCGCCCCGAGGTGGATGGTCGCCTTTCTTGGGGCTAGCATGAATGCGAAACGCCAGTAGAAGATGGCAATCAGCGATAGACCCCAACCTCTATCATTTGATGACACACCCAATACGGTGAGTCCAATAAAGGATGCTAGACCAAGAACCTCTGAAATAGCAGGCAGAAGTGCTACAACCATCACTCGACTCGTTGCGATTTTGTAGCCGCGAAGGACGCTCAGCGTAGCCATAAGCATACTTTCCGCCTGCTGTGCAGTGCCACTTTGAGTGGTCACTGCTACATCCCACTCCTTAATGCGACGGAACCACCCTCGGAACGAATCCGCCCGTCGGATCGCCCTAGGACTTCCGAACTCGATTCGCACCAGGTCAGTCGGAGCTGTTCCACTACTCTCACACTGCACGAGTAGGTAGTGAAGAGACTTCGCACTCGACGCCTGATTTACTAGGTCTGCGAAGCTGTTACCGGTCACGTGGACCGTCCCGCGCTCCGCGACCCCGGTAAGAGTCATAACCATGTTCGGTAAGTTTGCATGCAATGCGGTAAGAGCCGCATCAATTCTGCTGGGTCTTGGTGCCGAAAACAGCACGCTCTTGGATCTAACTTCCGTTCTCACGGTTCCCCCCGTTCACCCATCTAGGGCTTCCCGCCCATAGTGCAATTATGGTACTCACGAGTCCATCGTGGCGCGAGTTACTTAGAAGGCATCTGACCCGAGTTCGCCACGCAACGGAACCCAGTGTCGTCATCGTGCATCGTATCGCTGGCGTCGTTGGGAATAGCAGGAGATCCCCGAAATAAAGGACTCGTGAATGCACTGCCACGAAGTTCGTATCGACCCGGTGCCGTCTGTGTCGCGAGCCATTCCCAAACGTTCCCGACCATGTCGTAGACCCCGTATGGTGAAACGCCGCTGTGGTACCGAGAGACGGACGTTGTACTTTCCACGCCAGTCTCACGGACATTGCATTTCGCCGCAGTCTTCTGGTCTCCCCACGGAAAGGTGCGGCCGGACGTGCCACGTGCCGCCTTCTGCCACTGCTCGGCGGTCGGTAACGACTTACCCGCCCAAGTCGCGTACGCGCTCGCGTCCCGCCACGTCACGTGTACAACCGGGTGGTCGTACAGTTCCCGGGGACACCGACCGTTTGCCCAGTGCTCGGGTGCAGGGTGTCGGGTAGCCGCGCAGAACCTCGCATAATCCGCGTTGGTGGTTGGGAAGGTGTCGATGTGGAAGTCATCCACCCACACCGGATCGTCGTCCTCCCCTGACAGGAAGATTCCTTCCGGAATATGTGCCATGAGCTTCCCGTCCCCGGGATGCTTGACGTAATCGCCGCTGCTCGTCTGGTCCTCGCCCGGCTCGATAATGGCCTGGGTGGGGATGTCATCCGCCGCGAGGATGCCCACGAAGCGGCCCTGTGCATCCTGATCGGCCGTGGCGAGCAAAGTGTCGAGGGCCGCTTGGTTCACCATGCGCAGGGTAGCTTGCTCGCCATCTGCCTCCCATCGAGAGACGATGCGATCAGAAACCCCGAGCTTTCCGGCGAACTCCATGAGGCTCATACGCACGGCTTCACGCAGTGCCTTGACCTCACGTCCGGTCCATTTCGTAACGAGTGGCATGGCTACCTCAGTCGTGAAACGCCGCCCCGAGCAGGGGCGGCGGCACGGCGTCTACAGGCGGTCACCGGGAATCCCGGCGTAGCCCTCACGCAGTGCATCGAGCACGGGGTGATCCTGCGGGAACTGCACATCATCGAGCGCACTCACGGCACGCACACCGATGGTCGTGTTCGTGGCGAACGCCGCGACCATGTTCGGAACGTCAGCAAGCCGCACCGGGGCCGTGACCTGCTTGGGGGCCTCCAGGCTCTGGAGCAGGAGCATCGTCGTACCAGGCAGCACGGGAGCGTCCGGCCAGATGACAGTCCCGTCCTGGTCGACGAAACCGAGGTTCCACGTCCCGCCCTCCGAAATCCGGCCGTCCGGCTCGATGAACGCCGCGTCGTCGAAACCGGCGAGCTGGGCTTCCCGGCGAACGCGGAGCTGCGAGTGCAGGCCGATGTGCTTCACTTCCGCGCTGTCGCGGGTGAAGGTGAAGGTCTTGGCGGTGAGGGGCGGCGGGGACAAGGCGCCTGCCGGCCGCAGGTTCACGAGGATGTGCGGGTCCTGGGCCTCACTGGGACGGCCCATGTCGATTGCCGGGTCGAAGACTGTGACGCGGAGACCAGCGATGCCGGTGATGCCTTCGGCTGCCTTACGGATGTAGCTCAACGTCCGCTCGTGGTCCAGCTCCACACCAAAGACGAGACGGCAGTCTCGCGCGAGTCGGTCCAGGTGGAGCGATAGCCCCCGGATGGTCCCGTCCTCCATCCGCATGGACGTGAAATGCCCGTAGTTCGTGAGGGCCAGGCTCTGGAGTTCGTCGAGGGTGACGGGTTGTCCGTTCAGTTCAGCCATGCGGCCAGTCTGGCAGCCACTGACGCTCCGCCAACACCCTGCCAAACAGCGAAAGTTCGGATTAGTTCGGTGCAGGGGCGGCGGGAGTACGTACTCACAGCGCGCTCGCCGGGACAGGCTTAGAGCATGACGACGAACGCACCGCGAGAGACGCTAGGCGCCGGAGTCCCCCTCGGCGGGGCTCACGACGGCCTCAAGCTGTTGAACGCGCTCGACGAGACCGGCGAGTTCGGTCGAAACGCGCGCCACCTCAGCTTGCAGCTCGGACAGGCGCTGAGCAGCCTCGCGGGGCGTCTGCTCGCCGGGTGCAGGGTCACGCACGTAGGTGCCGCTCCCTGTGCGGCCTTCGACCAACCCCTCCTCTTGGAGTTGTGTGTAGGCGTTCTGCACGGTCATCAGAGCCACGCCAAGTTTCTTCGCGTAGGCCCGAGCGCCGGGGAGCCGGTCGCCGGGGCCGAACGTCCCTGCGGCGATTTCGTCTCTGATCCGCGCTGCGATCTCGCGGGCGTTGAGCTTGCTCTTCGGCTGTGAGTCCACCAGGAAAGCGTACTTGACCTAGGTCGTTTGCGATCCGACCGCATGAACGCTTGACGACAACAAGCGACCTAGGTAGCTTTCACCTCATCGACAAGCGACCTAGGTCGCTTGCGATAGCTGCCTCATTAGCACTGAACGCGCTCGGTGAGCCCCGTGAAGACGGGAGCCCTGTCCAAGGGTTACCGCGCTCACCTCATGCGATTGCTCCTTGAAAACTGAACACAGGGAACTGCCGGTAACCCGTGGTCCGCCTGCCCGAAGGGGTCGGAAACAAGGCGGAGAAGACCGGCGTGCCCCGCACGGCAAGGAGATCGGTTCGAGTCCGGTCCGGGGCGCTACGGCCGCTGCCCAGCGGTCGCACCGCGCATGACGCGCGGACCACTTCCAGAACGGCGCGCGGCTCCCGGGTGGCACCCCGGGAGCCGCTGTCGGGCCGTTGCCAACTGCTAGGGAGACACGACCCATGAAACTCATCGTTGCTGCTCACAGCCTCGTTACCGTCCCCGCGGCGGACACCGGTCCGTCGGATGCGGAGCTGGACGCGATCGACCGCGAGATGCCGCTGATCGCGGCGGAGGTCGAGTTGCTGGACGTGCAGATCGCGCTGCTGGACCGGCCGGTGACGCCGCTGGACGAGCGGCGGGTGCGGCGAGCCGCGCACAAGGTGCTCGCCGCCCGCGCCGGCCTCGCCAACCGCGGCATCGCCGCGCGGGAGGGTGACGCCGCATGATCCGCCTCGTCACCGCCTCCCGTCTGGAACGGCTGGCGTCCGACGCCCGCGCCGCATACGAGCACGCCCGGCAGACGAACGGCGCCGCCAACGAGGCGTTCGCCCGGCACGCGCGGGAGCTGCACGCCGCCACCGACCGCGCGGTGCGGGCGGAGGCGGACAGTCTCAAGCTGGTGGAGTTCCTGGCCCGCGCGGTCGTGGAGCTGGCCATTGCGCAGGAGGATCTCCTCCTGCGGGACATCGAGATCCGCCGGCTCCGTGAGGAGCTGGACGCCGCCGGCCCGTCCGAGGGCGATTCGCTGACGGTGCTGCTGCACTACGGCGAGCCTCACACGATCTACCGCTCGCGCGAGGAGGCGCAGGCCGACACCGCCACCCACGGCATCCCGCCGGATGCGGTGTGGGTGCCTGCCGGTGAACGCTCCGCGTACGAGTCCCGGTGGCGGCTGGAGGCGTTCATCTACGACGCCGCCTGCAACGGGTTCCGCCGGGCGTTTCTGCTCGCCCAGGAACGGGTCGGGGGTGCGGCGTGAACAGTGTTCAGACGCGTTCAGCGGAGCGCGCCCTGTCCGGCGGCACGTGGTTGATCGTGTGCGGGGCGATGCTGTATTCGATCCTCACCGTCACCCCGCTCATGGCGGAGCACACCGCGCCCGACTGGCGGTGGACGGCGCCGATTCTGCCGCTGGTGGTGGATGCCGCGGTGGTGATCGTGGTCAAGCTCGATGACGTGCTGGCCCGGCTGGGCGGGCACGGCGGACGCTGGCCCATCACGCTGCGGTGGATGACCGGCCTGATGACGTGGGCGCTCAACATCGGGGATTCCGCACTCAGGAAAGACCTGGTGGGGGTGGCGGTGCACTCGGTGGCGCCGCTGCTGTTGATCGTCACCGCGGAGACCAGCCTCGCCTACCGCCGCGCCCTCGCCGCCGCCCAAGCCGCGCTCAAGGCCGAACAGCAAGCCGAGCGCGAGCGGGCCGAACAAGCATCGCGGGAGCGCGCCGAGCGGGCTCGTGCGCAGGCGCGGGAGGAGCGCGAGCACGCCGCCGCGCTGGCCCGTGAACAGCGCGAGCACGAAGCCACCTTGGCCCGTGAACAGGCCGAGCGGGAGGACCGGCGGGCCCGTGAGGAGCGGGAGGCGCGGGAGCGGGCGGCGGCGGGCGAGCGGGAGGCTCGTGAACGCCGTGAACGCGAGCGTGAACAGCGTGAACACGAGGCGGCCCGCCGTGAACGCGAGGCCCGCGAGCGGGCCGCGGCCGAGGAGCGCGAGCGCGCCGCGGCGGCCGAGCGTGAACAGCGTGAACACCGGCAGCGCATCGAGCGTGAACGCTCCGCCCTGCTGGAGCGCGGGCCCGCTGAGGTGAAGCTCCCCGAGGACGAGGCGCGCCGGACGGTCGCCGCAGCGTTCCAGGCGGGCTTGTCGGTGCGGCAGGCGGCCGAGGTGTGCGGCTGGTCGGTGGGATGGGTGTCCTCCCGCTACGCCGAGCACCGCGGCCCGGACGCCGGCGGTCTCGCGATTGCGAGTGCCTGATGCCGACGGCCTACAGCAAGTGCTACGACCCCACCGGGGCCCGCTACGGGATACCGACCTACCCCTGGAAGTACGCCCCCGACGGCCTGGCCACCCGGCGCCAGTTGCGGGCCCGCGGGCTGCGCCCGGGCGGGCAGCCGGTGTGTGCCCAGTTGATGTTGCGCCACCGGGGTCGGAAGTCCGGCGCGCTGGTGGCCTACCTGTACCGGATCGACCTGGCCAAACCGGTCCGTCCGATGACCTCGCGCAAGTGGGGCGCGCTCGCGCTCGCGATGCACGCCCGCTGCACCTGCCCCGTGTGCGGCGTGACCTACAGCTACTGCCTGCCGACCTCGCTCGGCATGTGCCTGCTATGCCACGACGCCACCACCAACGAACAGCGCGCCGCCTGAACTCACCCCTTTGAGCTGGGAGTTTCCGTCGTGCCTTCCCGAACCTCATCGCGCCGGCGCACCGCGAAGGTGCCCGCCGGCGCCACCGTCATCAACCTGCCCCGCCAGCGCCGCACCGGCCGCGCAGGGCAGCCGTTCATCGTGGTCGTGCCCACCCACCCCACCTGGAAGCAGCGCCTCGCCGCCGCCACCGGCCGCGCCATCTGGAACCAGCGCCGCGCGCTCATCCCCACCTTCGGGGCGCTGTTCGTGCTGCCGCTCACCGCGCTGCTGCACGCGCTGGCCTGGTGGACCGGCCTGGTCCTGGCCCCGCTCGCGGCGGGCCCGCTGGTGTGGCTGCTGACCATGCAGCGCCGCCGCCCGGCCGGCGAGCGCACCGTGCTCGCCTGGCGCCTCGCCCTCGCGCTGCTGACCACCGCCACCCTCGCGTGGACCGCGCTCGCCGCCGCCTTCGGCCCCCTCGCGGGCCCGCTGGGGGTGCTGTGGCTGCTGCTGTGGACGCTCGCGCAGACCGGCTGGCTCATCGTCCGCCACACCGCCCGCTGACCTGAGGAGAAGCCATCATGAGTACCCCTCCGCGTACCGGAGCGCGCCCGGCCGGCGGCTCCAACGGTTCGGCCAAGTCCAACAAGTTCGCCAACGCCGGCGCCGCCGCGGGCGGCTTCGTCGGCGCCATGGGCGGCTCGTTCGCCCCGCCCATCAACATCACCTACAACAACAACCGCGGCAACGGCGGCGGAGGCCACAACACCCGCGCCGCCGGCGCCGACAACGGTGGCCCGCACTCGCAAGCGCTGCTGCCCGCCCCGGAGTTCACCTCCCCGGCGCAGGTCCGCAACTACTGCAACCACCTGCGGGCGGTGTGCGTGACGCTCTCCATCGAGGTCGCCATGGGCGCCGAGATCCTCAAGGGCGTGCTCTCCACCGTCCCCGACCCCGAGGGCCGCCTGGGCGGTTCGCGGATGCGGGCGAACCGGGTCTCGCGCAAGCTCCGCAAGTCCGCGGACGCCGCCCGGGACGCCGCGAAGAACGCCGCCGCCACCTACGCGCTGTTCCAGCAGCAGTACGAGGAAGAGATCAACCGCGTCCGGCACCGCGCCCGGCGCCCGCAGCAGCCGCAGATGAACTGGGCCCAGCAGTAAAGGGAGGCAAGGAACTCATGGTGGAGCGCGATGCGCAGCAGCAGCTTGCCGAGCTGCTGGAGAACCAGTTGCGGGGCGGCTCGGACGGCGGCGGGGTGGGCAAGTATCTGCTGCACCGGGCCAAGCCGCATATCCCGCCGTGGCTGGGCATGGCCGGCATCGGCCTGGCCGGCACCCTCGGGCACCTGAAGTGGGCCGACAGCCCCGCCGCCGCCACCGGCCTCACCCTCACCTCGGTGGCGGTGACCGGCGGCGCCTACCTGATCGGCAAGACCACCAGCAAGCAGCGGCGCATCCACTCCGCCATCACCACCGCCTTCGGCTCCGCGTGGCTGACCGCCGCGTGCCTGGCCGGACCGACCGCGGGGCCGATGGACGACCTGTATCTGATGGGCGGGCCCGCGGTGGCGCTGTCGTGGAACGTGAGGCAGTTGATGCGGCACAACCCCGACGGCAGCAGCGGTGGGACCGGTGGGGATGCGGGGCTGCTGGAGAAGATCGGGCTGGCGCGGGCGCAGATCGGGGCGGCGAAGGTGGAGCTCAACCGGGTCACCGCCCCGCTCGCCCTCGCGCCCGGTGAGCAGACCAACGACGACGTGGCCAAGGCCCTCAAGCTCCTCGCGTCCGCCGCCGACCTGCCCTCCCGGGCGGTGCGCTACATCCCGCACCCGGACTCCGAGCGGCGCGGGGAGCTGGTCATCGTCCCGGAGGACATGCTCGCGGAGACGGTGGTGTGGGTGGGGCCGTCGAACCTGGGCGGCTCGATCGCCGATCCGCTCATCATCGGCCGCTACGACGACGGCGCCCCGCTCATGCTGTGGCTGCCCGGTGACCCCGGCGCCGGGCGGAACAGCACGCATGTGCTGGTGGCCGGGCAGTCCGGCTCGGGCAAGGGCGATGCCGCCCTGAACCTGCTGACCGAGATCCTGTCCCGCCGCGATGTCATCGTGTGGATGTCGGACCCGAAGATGTTCCAGGACTTCGGCGCCCTGCGCCCGGCCCTGGACTGGGCCGTGGAGGGCGGCACCGGCACCGAAATCATGGTCAAGGCCGTCGAGCATGCCATCCCGGCCCGCACCAAGTGGCTGGGGCAGCACGGCTACCGGCAGTGGTCCCCGGCCGCCGCCGGCGTCCAGAACGACCCCGAGCATTCCTGCCGGACCGGCGGCGCCTGCGGCTGCCCGGGACTGCCGTTCCTGGTCGCATGGATGGAGGAAGCCGCCAACACGCTGCGCGCGCTCGGGGACGACGCGTTCACCGGGATCGCGCAGGAGGCCCGCTCCGCCGGCATCTCCCTCGTCGTCTCCCTTCAGCGCCCCTCGTATGACCAGATGTCCACCAGCACCCGGGCCTCGCTCCCGTCGGTGGTGGCGCTGGGCTGCGACCCCCGGGACGAGGGGTTCTCGCTGCCGGACGCGGTGATCGACCAGGGCGCGCACCCGGGCGCCTGGGCCAATCGCAAGCCCGGGTACTGCTACGTCGTCTCGCCGGGCATCGATGAGGCCCGCTACCCGTCCCCGGGCCGGACGCAGCAGTTCACCCACCGCGCCACCCCGGCCATGGAGGAACTCGCCGCCTGGGCGCAGGCCCACGGCGCCACCGCGGGCCCGGTCACCGCCGGCGCCGCCACGGCGGTGGCGGGCGGGCACTACACCGGCCGCCCCGGCACCACCCCGGACGCCACGGCGTCCGGGCGGGGCCGCCACGCCGCCGCGACCGTTCAGCCGAACCCTTGGGGCACGCAGGAGGACGACATGGACGCCGCCGACTACGAGCCGCTCGTAGACGACGAGGATCTCGACATCGACCCCGAGCGCGAGCTACCGGAGGCCGAGCCGGGCGACGACGAGCCGCTGTTCGGCACGGAGAGCGGGCACAAGCCGTCCCCGGAGGAGGCCCGCCGGCTGTTCGCCGCCGCGCTCGATGAGTTCGAGCACCGCGGGCAGATGATCGTGGGCCCGAAGGACTTCATGGACTGGTGCGACCGCAACAGCCTGTCCCGTCCGTGGGTCTCCGCCCGCCTCAAGGAGGCCGCTCTGGAGGGCCGGTTGGAGGCGACGAACACCACCGGCCGGTGGCGCATCGTCCCCGACCCCGAGCCGCTCCTGACGGCTGCCTGACACCTGACACCGCCTGACACCGTCAGGCGGCCCTGACACCCAAAACCCTAGGCACACGCGCTGTCAGCAACGCGTGACACCGCCTCCTGACACCCGCTGACACCTGTCTGACACCCACGCGCGTGCGCGCCCGTACCCCCGTGTGTGCGGGCCCGCGCGCCCGGAACCGGGAGCCTTGCATGGAGTACCCCGAGCGGCCCGCCGTGGCCGTCGAAATCCACCACCCCATCCCCCTCGCCCCCACCGCCCCGACGCCCGCGCCGCTCACCCCGGCCGCGTCTTCGGTGCAGTCGGTCGTGCTGCCGGACGGACGGGTCGTCACCGGCTACACCCTCACCCCCGCGCCCACGCCCACCTACGCCGCGCTGCCGGTGCCCGCGGCGCCGGCCGCCCGGCCGGTGTCGCGGACCGCGGTGAACATCGCGCTCACCGGGGTCGGGTTCGCCGGGGTGTGCGGCGGGCTCGCGCTCGCCGCCACCTTCGTTGCCGCGCTGGCCGCGCTCGTGCATCAGCTCATGGTGCTGGCCGCGGTCATCTTCGGCGGCTACATCGCCGCCATCGTCTTCGGCCCCGCCCGGGGCGGCGGCACGGTCGTCAACATCGGCAAAGCCGTCATCAAGCGCAACCGCTTCTACTCCTGACCAGGAGGCCAACACCATGACCAGCACGCCCGATCCGGTCGTCTACCCGCAGGACGCGGCCGAAGCGATCCGCAAGTACAACCACGCCACCTACGCCACCACCACCAACCCTCACCCGCTGCCGTATCCGGGCGACGTGTACCGGGCCATCGCCGCGTTCACCGCGCTCGCCCACCGGCTGCCGCAGGCGTTCGAGCACACCGGCAACACCCTGGACACCCTCGCCGACGCCGGCCGCCTCATCGCCACCCACGGCGACGTGGACCACCACGTCACCGCTGCCATCGACGCCCTGAACAAGGCGGACGACCTCGCCCGCGCCCTCGCCGCTGCCCTGGAATGCGCGCACAGCGCGACCGGAGTGCTCAGCTACCGCGAACCCGACGACGCCGACTCCTAGCGACGCCAAGGGCGGCCCCCCTCTCGCCAAAGAAACGGGGCCGCCCTTGTCTCCCAGCACGCCAGTAACGAACTGGAGGAATTCCAGCATGACCCAACCCACCCCCATCCGGCGAGTGCGCGGCTACCGTCCGCGGCTGCTGGACTTGTTCTGCTGCCAGGGCGGCGCGGCCAAGGGCTACGCCGACGCCGGATTCGACGTGACCGGCATCGACATCGCCCCGCAGCCTCGCTATCCGTTCCGGTTCATCCAGGCCGATGCGGTCGCGTTCGTCCTGGCCCACGGCGCCGCCTTCGACTTCATCCACGCCTCCCCGCCGTGCCAGCACGACAGCGAGTGCCAGCGCCTGCGCGGCAACACCCACCCCGACCTGATCGGCCCCACCCGCGCCGCCCTGGACAGGACCGGCCGGCCGTGGGTGCTGGAGAACGTGCGCGGGGCGCTGCCCAAGCTGCACGCACCGGTCATGCTGTGCGGGCCGATGTTCGGCGTCCGCACCTACCGGCACCGGTTCTTCGAAACCGGCGGCGGCTTCACCCTCACTCAGCCTGCCCACCCGGCGCACACGGTGCCGCAGGCCAAGATGGGCCGCCCCGTCCCGCCCGGCTACTTCGGGCAGTACGTCGGCAACTTCTCCGGCGTCCAGCAGGCGCGTGACGTGCTCGGGGTGCTGTGGATGAACCGCGACGGCATCCGCGAGTGCATCCCGCCCGTCTACACCCAGCACATCGGCCTAGCGGCCCTCGCCCACCTGCGCACCGGACTGGAGGTGGCGGCATGAACGACCTCCTGCGCACCGCGCTGGGGCTCGCGGCCGACGGTTTCCCTGTGCTGCCGCTGCGAAGGGGAAAGGTGCCCTTCGCCAATTGCCCCGCCTGCCTGTACACCTCGTGCGGCGGGCGCCCGAACATGAAGACCCCCGGCCCTTGCGCCTGCCCCGCCCCCTGCCACGGCTGGGCCGCCGCCACCACCGACACCAGCGTCCTCGCCTCCCCGGAGTGGGCCGCGGCCTGGCGGGCCGCGGCGGCGGTCGCCTACCACCCCGGCGGCGCCGGGCTGACGGTCGTGGACCTCGATGACGCCGACGCCATCGCGTGGGCCCGCGAGCACCTGCCCGCTACCCGGACTGTGCCCACCACGCGTGGCGAGCACTGGCTCTACCGGGGTGTCATGCCGTCAGCCAACGGGGTGCGGCCCGGTGTGGACATCAAGTCCACCATGGCCTACGCCCGCTGGCTCGGGCCCGGCACCTGCAGCCTGACCGCCCTGCCCGACACCGTGCGCGCGCTCACCGCGGCCCGGCCCGCCGCGCCCGCACCGGTCACAGTCCTGGTGGCGGCACCGGCCGGGGGCGGGCCGTGCCGCCACCGCACCCCCGCCTACCTGGAGCGCGGCATCGCCATGGCGGAGCAGCGCATCACCGCGGCCACCAGCGGCGTGCACCACACCGTCTACGCCACGTTCCTGGCCGTGCTCTCCACCCACGGCCGCTGCGGCTGCCTCACCGACGCCCACATCACGCGCCTGTTCACCGCCGCACAGACCAAGGGCGAAAGCCCGCGGCACTGCACCGACGCGTGGACCAACGCCCGCACAAAGCTGGGGCTTTGAGCATGGAAGACGACGACAAGAACCCGGCGAGGAAGGTCATCGCGGACTACGCGCAAGAGCGCTTCCGCTACTTCCGCACCGCCGACGGCACCGTCTACGCCCAGAAGAAGGGCCACCCGGTGGCCCGCCCGATCCGCTCCCAGGGCACCACCGGAAGCCACCGCCAAGAACTCATGGTCGGGCTGTTCAAGGACGGGCTCGGCACGTTCAACGGCACCGCGATGAAGGAGGCACTCGACTTGATCGAAGCACTCGCCCTCACCGAGCAGGTCCAGCCCGTGCACATCCGCGTCGCCCCCGGCTTCGACGGCGCGACCTGGCTGGACCTGGGCCGCACCGATGGACAGTCCGTTCGTATCCACCCCACCGGCTGGGACATCGCCACCCCCGACCCGAGCGAGGTGTGCTGGCGGCGCACCCAGCTCACTGGGGAACTCCCCCTGCCCGCCAAGGACACCGACGGCAAGGGCATCGACCTGCTGTTCCGGCTGTGCAACTTCGCCAACGCGGAGACCGAGTGCCTGGCCATGGCCTGGCTCATCGGCTGCCTGGAACCCTCCGTGCCCGTCCCCGCCCCCTTCCTCACCGGCCCCCAAGGCGCGGGCAAGTCCACTGGCGGGCGCATGCTGATCCGAATCATCGAGGGCATGAGCGGAGACCTGCGCCGCGCCCCCAAGGACGAGGACAACCTCATTGCCGCGGTCGCCGCGGGATGGGTGACCGCGCTGGACAACCTCTCCCACATGACCCCGGACCTGTCCGACGCCATGTGCTGCATCGTCACCGGCGCTGAGAGCGTCAAGCGGGCCCTGTTCACCGACGGCGACGTCTTCCGCGCCCGCTACCGCCGCCCCCTGCTCTTGACCGGCATCGACGTGGGCGTCATCCGCCCCGACCTTGCCGAGCGGCTGCTGCCGCTGCGGCTGGAGCGCCCGAAGGTGCGGCGCACTGAGGCGGAGCTGTGGGCGGAGTACGCCGAAGCCTTGCCCGTCATCCTCGGCTCGCTCCTGGACTTGACGGTGAAGGTCCGTGCGGCCACCGCCGAGACGCCGACGGATCTACGCATGGCGGACTTCGCCCACCTGTGCGCCCAGCTCGATGCGGCCACCGGGCTGGGGGCGCTGCCCGCCTACCGGGCCGGGCTGGACGACCTCAATGACGACGTCATCGAGGGCGACCTGCTCGCGCAGACCGTGTTGCAGTTCGCGGCCACGATGCCCGCCGGGGCGCAGGAGCGGATGACGTCGGCGGAGTGGCTGCACCGCCTCACCGCCCTCTACAGCGGCGAGGACTGCCGACCGCTGCCCAAGGGGTGGCCGACCACCGGCAAGGTGCTCTCAGACCGGCTCAAGCGGCTCCAGCCCACCCTCGCCGCCCGCGGCCTCCTCGTGGACTGGGGCCGCACCAAAACCGCCCGCTACATCGAGCTTTCCACCCCGGCACCCGCGCCCGAAGCGCAGCAGGAAGCCGCGTTCTGAACCGCGAGGTCACCGCTCAACCGCAAGAGGAGCACCCGGCACGGCGCGGGAGGGGTGCTCCTCTTGCGGTTTGGCGCAGCGCGCCGCCTGAAGGACGTGCCGCGCAGCGGCTCCTTCTTCGCGCTCTGAGCCGCGCACAACAACAGACACCACCCCCTCTCTTTCCTAAGTAGGGAAACGCTGCGTCACCCGCGTCACCCACGCCGAAAAACGGCCCCTGACCAGCAGAGAGGGCGGTGACGCAGAGCCCGACGTCTGCGTCATCCTGCGTCACCTGCGTCACCCCCCGGTGACGCAGGTGACGCGGCGGTGACGCACCCCCACTGCGCTCCGTCACCGATAGCCGCAGGTCAGAAGCCTGAATGACGCAGATGACGCGGTGACGCAGAAATCCGAACCTCGGACAGACGCCCCCTCAGTGACCCACAGCCTCCCGATGCCTCCCGATGCCTCCCGATGCCTCCAAGGAGATGACCGTGGCACGCACCCAGATGCTCAAGCTCCCCGAAGTCCTCAAAGAGATCCGCATGAGCCGCGCCGCCTTCTACCGCATGCGCGCCCGCGGCCAAGCCCCCCGCCTCCGCAAACTCCCCAACGGCCAGCTCCGCGTCAGCCGTGCCGACCTGGACTCGTGGTGGGAGTCCTGCGACCGCGCCGCCTAGAACCCACCGCTAACGAGGGGCCCGCGCTCAGCGCGGGCCCCTCCCTCTATCTGGAGAGACATGCTCACGTACGACGTCGATATCTGGTCCATCCGAAAGCGCGCCGGACGCCCCAAGCCCTGGGAACTGCGTTGGCGGGTGGGCGAGCGCCCGCACTCGCGCAGCTTCAAGCTCAAGCCACAGGCAGACGGTCGCCGGGCAGAGCTGATGACGGCATTGCGCGATCGGCAGCAGTTCGACGAGGAGACGGGGCTTCCGGCAAGCGAGTTGGCGGCGCGCACCTCGCCCTCCTGGTACGAACACGTCACGGGATATGTCCTCATGAAGTGGCCACGCGCCGCCGCCAAGCACCGCGCAAGCATCGCGGAGTCTCTTGCTGTCGTCACCCCGACACTCGTCACGGGTAAGCGGGGTGCGCCGCGCCCCGACGTTCTGCGTACGGCGCTGTACCAGTGGGCGTTCCGAGCCGTTCGCACCCCTGACGGAACGTGGGCCCCGCGGCACACGGTTGAGGAAGCCCCGCAAGACGTCCGCGATGCTCTGGAATGGGTCGCCGCCCACTCCATCAAGGTGAAAGACCTGGAGGACCCTGCTCTTCTCCGTCCGGCTCTGGAGGCGTTGTCGCTCCGCATGGACGGACAGAAGGCGGCTGAGAACACGGCGAGGCGTAAGCGCATGGTGTTGAGCAACGTCCTGCGCTACACGGTCGAGGAGAAAGGACTCCTCACCACCAATCCTTTGCCGCGCGTGGACTGGACCCCGCCCGAGAGCGACGACGAGATCGATTTCCGATACGTCCCGGACCCTGCTCTTGCCCGGTCGCTGCTGGGGGCCGTACGGGACTCAGGACCGCGAGGGCAACACCTGCACGCCTTCTTTGGGTGCCTCTACTACGCGGCCATGCGTCCCGGCGAAATCGTCGCGCTCAAAGAGACCGACTGCACCTTGCCTCCCAACACTGCGGAGTCCGTCAAAGAGTGGGGCGAACTGCTCCTGGGGGAGAGCCGCCCGGAGGTTGGCGGCGGGTGGACCGACGACGGCACTTCGTACGAGACGCGCGGACTCAAGCGTCGCAAGCGCGGCGCAACGCGAACGGTGCCCATTCCGCCCGTTCTCGTGCACCTGCTCCGCGAGCACATCACGCGCTACGGCACGGCCGATGACGGGCGGCTGTTCCGGGCCGCGCGCGGTGGCCGCGTCCCGTCCACCGAGTACTGCGACATCTGGGAGAAGGCACGGAAGGCCGTTCTCTCACCGCGAGAGGTGGAATCCAACCTTGCGGCGGTGCCGTACTCACTGCGCCACGCGGGAGTGTCCCTCTGGATCAAATCGGGGGTGGACCCCGCAGAGGGCGCCGCTCGCGCCGGACACAGCATCGCCGTGCTGTACCGCTTTTACGCGAAGATCCTCAAGGGCGGACAGCAGCACTCCAACGACCTCATCTCTCGCGCGCTCGACGAGGGCGACAAGCCCTAATCCTGGCCCACAGATGGCCCATACGCACTGGTCAACGGTGGGATACCGGCGAGCCAGGGTGAGACAGGTCCAACGCTTAAGGGGTGCTCCGTGGACCGGGGCACCCCTTCTGACCAGCTATTCCGCTGACCTGCCAGCGGTGGGTGTGGGATTTGAACCCACGGTGACTCGCGCCACGACGGTTTTCAAGACCGTTCCCTTAGGCCGCTCGGGCAACCCACCCCGCGCCCCCCGGAGCCGTTGAACGGCGAAGGGGTGGCGCGGGACCAGGGTAGCGGGTCCTGGAACGGGGTCGAACGGGGTCGGTCAGCTGTCGCCCTTGCGCTCGCCCAGCGTGACGTTGGTCGTGCGCTCCTGGCCGCCGCGCGTGTAGGTGAGCTTCACGGTGTCGCCGGGCTTGTGGGTCCAGATCTGGCCGATCAGGGTCGGGCCGGAGTCGATCACGGAGTCGTCCAGCTTGGTGATGACGTCGCCGGGCTTCAGGCCGGCCTTGTCCGCCGGGCCGTTCGCCGTGACCGCCGCCGAGCCGCTCGCGCCCTGCTCGGTGATCTTCGCGCCGCCGGTGCCCTCCTCCAGGGAGACGGAGGCGCCGATCACCGGGTAGACCGGCTGGCCGGTCTTGATGAGCTGGGTGGCGACCATCTTGGCCTGGTTGATCGGGATGGCGAAGCCGAGGCCGATGGAACCGGCCTGGCCCGAGCCGCCGCCCAGGCCGCCGCTGGACGCGGACTGGATCGCCGAGTTGATGCCGATCACGTGACCGTTCCCGTCCAGGAGCGGCCCGCCGGAGTTGCCCGGGTTGATCGACGCGTCGGTCTGCAGGGCGCTCATGTACGACGCCTTGCTGCTGCCCGAACCGTCGCTGGAGGCCACGGGGCGGTCCTTGGCCGAGACAATGCCGGTGGTCACCGTGTTCGACAGGCCGAAGGGCGCGCCGATCGCGATGGTCGAGTCGCCGACAGCGACCTTGTCGGAGTTGCCGAGCACGAGGGGCTTGAGGTCGTTCGGCGCGTTCTTCAGCTTGATGACCGCGACGTCGTACCCCTGCGCATTGCCGATGACCTCGGCGTCGTACTTCTTGCCGTTCGAAAACGTGGCCGACAGCTTGCCGCCGTCGACGGCCTCCGCCACCACGTGGTTGTTGGTGAGGATGTGGCCTTGCTTGTCGTACACGAAGCCGGTGCCGGTGCCGCCCTCGCCGTTGTTGCCCTCGGCCTCGATGGTGACCGTGCTGGGCAGCGCGCTGGCCGCCACGTTCGCGACGGTGCCGGGGTCGCGCTTGAGGTCGGCGGGGTTGGAGGCGGAGACGGTCGTCGATCCCGTGCCGCCGTTGTCATCACGCTCGGCGGCCCAGTAGCCGACGCCGCCACCGACGGCGCCCGCGATCAGGGCCGCCGCGACGACCCCCGCGAGCAGACCGCCGCGCCAGCCGCCCGGCTTGGGCTGCGGCGGCTGGTAGGAGGCGCCCCAGGTGTGGTTGCCACCGCCACCGCCCGCGTACGAGGGGACCGCGGGGGGCGGCGGGGGCCAGTCACCGGCGGGCGCGTGCCCGGGCTGGGCGGAGCCCGCCTCTGCGCCGGGCGCCCCGTGGCCCACGGGCGGCGTCGCGCCCTGCTGCTGCGCCGTCTCGTCGTAACGGGCGCCCTCGGCGCCGGGCGGCATCTGCCCGGGCGCGGGCGGGGTGTGTGCGGCGGGAGCAGCGGGAGCGTCCACCGGCACGGGAGGTGCGGACGGGGCCGGGGGGACCGCAGTGCCCTCGTTCTCGGTGCTCACAGCTTTCTCTCCTCGATCCACGGCTGTCGTCGCCGGTCCGGACTTGGGTGGGCGCTCGTCGTTGAGCGCCGCTCCGTTCGGCCTCGTACGGTCCTCACAGCGGCGCTCGGGCGGCCACTGTCACCCGTATAACCGGCATGGTCCTGTCACGAACCAGTTGTCTGGCCAGGTGTGCAGTTGTACGCGCTCAGCTTTTCCCACCGGCCGTCAGGGCACCATAAGGCGTTCCTGTGCGTCCGCTGCCATCCTTTATGCCGGGCGAAACGGACGCATCCGGTAGGCCGAACTTTCTCGGTGCCCACGCGCGCGGTGGCACCATGACGCGGTGACCCACGCACGACAGCAACACATCCAGGTCGTCGCCCACCGAGGTGCCTCGCAGGACGCCCCCGAGCACACGTTGGCCGCGTACAAGAAGGCGATCGAGGACGGTGCCGATGCCCTCGAGTGCGATGTACGGCTCACGGCGGACGGCCACCTCGTCTGCGTGCACGACCGTCGCGTCAACCGTACGTCGAACGGTCGCGGAGCCGTCTCCGCCCTGGAACTCGCCGACCTGGCCACGCTCGACTTCGGCTCCTGGAAGGACCTGAAGGACCTGAAGGCTCTCAAGGGCCGCAGAGAGCTGGAGGAGAGCCCCGACTGGGCGGGGAACGCGGCCGACACCTCCGTACTGACGTTGGAGCGGCTGCTCGAACTGGTCGTGGACGCCGGTCGCCGCGTCGAGCTGGCCATCGAGACGAAACACCCCACCAGGTGGGCGGGGCAGGTCGAGGAGCGGCTGTTGCTCCTGCTCAAGCGATTCGGCTTGGACGCGCCGTCGCCGGACGAGCCCTCGCGCGTGCGCGTGATGAGTTTTTCGGCCCGTTCCCTGCTGCGCGTCCAGGAGGCGTCACCGACTCTGCCGACCGTCTATTTGATGCAGTTCGTCTCCCCGCGCCATCGCGAGGGGCGCCTGCCCCAGGGCGTGCGGATCGCGGGCCCCGGCATCCGGATCGTGCGCAGTCACCCCGCGTACATCGAGAAGCTCACGCGCGCGGGCCACCAGGTTCACGTGTGGACGGTGAATGAGGCCGAGGACATCGACCTCTGTGTCCGCCTCGGAGTGGACGCGATCATCACCAACCGGCCGGCGGCAGTGCTGAAGTACCTCGGCCGGGGGTGATTTCCGGCCACCTTCACCCCTGCTCGTCACGGGGAGTGCTCCGGCGCGTTCGCTCCGTGTTCGATCGTTTCGAGTGCGCCACCGAGGGCCGTTTGGCCGGTTTCCGGTCCAGTCCATTGGGGCATCCACACCGTGGCGTGGGGCAAAGGAGGTCTCGGGGGTGGCGTTGGTGGTGGCACAGGAGGTGCCCGCGTCGTCGTGCATGGCCGTTCCCCATGGCCCTGCCGGCGTAGGCGAGGCACGACACCGGATGCGTGATCAGCTGCGCTGCGGCGGAGTACCGGAGTCGATCGTCGACGATGCGGTTCTGATCCTTTCCGAACTGCTCAGCAATGCCTGCCGGCACGGCAGACCGCTGGGCGACGACATGGCAGGTGACGGGGGTGTACGCGTCGCCTGGGAGGTGGACGACCGGGGCCGGCTCACGGTCGAGGTGACGGACGGCGGCGGCCCGACCCGCCCGGTTCCGGCCACTCCGTCGGTGACCGCGCGCGGCGGCCGCGGACTCAACATCATCACGGCCCTCGCCGACGACTGGGGCGTGCGCGACGACGCGCGGGGCGAGGTCACCGTCTGGGTGGTCGTGCACAAGGACGTGCACACGGAGACGACGGCGCACCGTCGCGACGACTTCGCGGCCCGCATCACCTCACGGCCCGCCAAGGACCTGGTGGGCCTCGATTTCGCGGACGCCTTCGACGACGTGGGCTGAGCACCGCCGCGAGCCCCGCGCGGGGTTCGGTGAGCCGGGTGGGGCGCGGCGGCCCGGAGCGCGTCCCCCGGTGTCGGTACGAGCGGCTAGGCTCGCGCCCGTACCTAGGAAAGCCGCATCCGGGAGACGTCCAAGATGGCCAAGAAGCGCCCGCAGACCAAGGGCAAGCCGCAAGTCACCAGTGGAGAGATCCCGGTCGTCGGTGCCCGCGAGCCCTGCCCCTGCGGCAGTGGCCGCCGCTACAAGGCCTGCCACGGCCGGGAGGCCGCGCACGCGGTGACCGAGCTGGTGCAGCGCCCCTTCGAGGGACTGCCGGGCGAGGGCGACTGGGTCGCGCTGCGCGAGCTGGTGCCCGCGGCGACGGTCGAGCTGCCCCTGAAGGACGCCCTGCCCGAGGGCGTTCCGTCGGTGACCCTGGCGACCGTGCTGCCCATGGCGTGGCCCGCGCTGCGCCGCGACGACGGCTCGGTCCTCCTCGGCCTGCAGAACGACACGCCGTCGGGCGACATCAGCCGCGACCTGGCGGACACCCTGCGGCGCGCGCTGACCACCGAGCCGGGCAACCCGGTGCAGGCGCGCCGCGCGCCCGCCGACGGGCCGCGCCTTCAGGACCTGCTCGACGCGAACGGCGCTTTCGAGCCGGTCGTGCACACCGGCTTCGAGTTCTGGGTGCCGGACTCGGAGAACGCGTCGGGTGAGGTCGCCGCCTCCCTGGAGCGGGCGAACGCCGCGGCGATCCCGACCGTCAAGCTCACCGGCGTGGACAGCGCCTACTGGTGCGAGACGCCGGACAAGAACCACCTGCGCTGGGTCATGCCGCACCCCGAGGAGAAGCTGCTCGACGCGCTCGCGCGGCTGCACGCGGCCGGTACGTCCTCGCTCGGCGAGGGCACCCGTCTCGTCGGTTCGTTCCGGGCGCACGGCCTGACGGTTCCGGTGTGGGACCTGCCGAGCTCGGTGAAGGCGGAGGACGTCGAGAAGCCGGCCGCCGCATTCGCCGAGCGGCTCGCCGCCGCCCTGGCCACGGACGCGCCGCTGACGGCGGACGAGCGCCGCGCGCGTGGGGGCCTCACCAACCGACAGGTGACCCTGAGCTGATCCGCGGACCGCGCGGAGGCACCTCACCGGAGGAGGTGACTCCGGTCACAACTCCCGGTAGTTGCAGGTAAATCCATGTCCGAATAGAAGAGATCGAATTTGTAAACTGAGGATCTCTTGTTACCGTTCAAGTAGCCCGGTTGCTGGTGCATCCCCCGTCGCCAGCAACCGGGCGCTTTCATCCCCGCGCCCGGCAGGGAACCTCAACGTCCGTATGCGGGCGCCGAGTTGGTTCCGGACCGGAGCAGCAGCGGGCCCTCGCCGTCGGCCGCGTACTCCGCCACCGCGGCGTACCGGGCGGGCTCGGCCCGGGTCGGCCCCCGCGGCGTCTCGCACATCCCCGGCTCGTCCTCCGCGCCCACCGCGCACGTGATCCGCACCGTGCGTCCGTCGGGCGCCATCAGGGTCAGCACGGCGCTGAGGCTCTCGCCCGTCGTGTTCCGGTAGTAGGTGCGCGCCCAAGTCTCCTTCGCCTGGCGCAGCACACAGGTCTGGGCCTCGATGCCCTCGGGCGAGGTGAGTTGCGGGCCGCATTGCGCGGCGGCGGCCAGGCCGAGACCGCTCAGCAGGGAGGAAGTCGGCCGGTCGGACGCGGCGCCGGGCTCTTCGCCGGCGGGGCCGCGCGCGGGGACGGCGCTCGGCTCGGGGCCGGCCTTGTCACCCGCCTTGTCGCCCGCCTTGTCAGCGGCCTTGTCGTCCACCTTGTCGGCCGCGCCGTCCGGCGCGGACTCGGCCTTCGGGGCGGGCAGCCGCTCCGGTCCGCCGTCGGTGGGCCCCGCGGACGCGCCCGCCAGGGGCAGCACGGCGATGAGCACCACTCCGGCGACGAGCCCGAACAGACGAAGGCGCGACGCGGGTTTCCCCTGCGCGCGCCCGGGGGGAGCCTTGGGGATCTCTACGGGCGGGGGCGCGGCAGGCATGCGCCGAACATAGCGGCGCACACCCGTCGCAGCGCTCCGCAGCGCGCCCGATACCGCTACAACTCGGGCGCGCTCACACCCGTACGAGTGAGAGCCTCCACGACGGCGTCGACCACAGCCTCCACGTCCGGCGTCCAGGGTGCCGCCGAACCGGGCAGCGGCGCGCGCTCCCAGCGGACCTGCCCCGCGCCCGTGACGGACGGCGGCAGGGCGAGGTAGCCGCCCTCGCCGTGGAACCGCAGGGAGCCGGGCACGAAATCCTGCGCGTAGAGGAGTTCGCCGAGTTGTTCCAGGGAGTAGGGCGCGACGAGGATCGCGATCCGCTCCGGGGTGGCGATCACCGGGCCGAGCCGGACATCGGCACGGTCGAGCGCCGCGAGTGCGCGGGCGCCCGCGACAGCGGGCAGGCTCACGGCGCACGGCGCGCGCCCTCCGGCCGTCCCGGACGAAGCACCCGTCCCGGACGAGACACCCTTCCCAGACGAAGCACCCTTCCCCGACGGGACACCCGCCCCGGTCGAGACACCCGCCCCGGACGAGGCACCGGTGGCGAGGATGACAGGGGCCTCGGGCCGGTTGGCCCACCACCAGCGCACCATGCGCTCGTCGGTCGTCGCCGCGAGCAGTCCCGGGTCGAAGGGGTGGGCGCCGGGCACCGTGCACTCGGGGTCGGGGCATGCGCACCGGACGCCGTCGCGGCGTCCCGCCGCCGCGAGCGCTATGCCGGGCAGCACCGGCCACCGCCACTCCGTCGCGAACGTGAGGGCCGCGCTGGTCAGGTCAGACTTCCCGCTGTCCCGCCTGGACAGGATCCTGCGTCGCCTTCCGGGGATCTCGCGCATGAGCGCTCGTTCCTTTCCGTTGACCGAAGAGAACGCTGTGGGCCACATCACACCATGTGTCGAACAGTCACCGTGCGTACGTGCTGGAGCGCTTGACCTCAGCCTTGGCTGCCGGCCCGGGGACAATCCCTATAGTCCGAGCGCCTGCTGGGTCCTTCATAAGCCTGGCGTGGGGTGGCGGCGCCTGGCGTTTTGCCGTCCCGCGTACTTTTCGGCGCCTCCCCCACGGGAGGATGGGGCTCGGTCGTCGATGGCTATGACGCCCGGCTCCGACTCCAGGTTCCGGGGGGATCCCAACTGCCCCTGGCCTTCACCGAGTACGTACCCACCATGACCGCTATGACGCTCCGTCGAACGATGCCAGTCGACCTCAGTTCACCGTTCACCGAGTCGGTTTCTGGCCAAGTTGGAACGATCTCGTTCGTCAATTGATCATGAGGGAGAACCGAGATCTCAATATCGCGGAAACCACGAGAGCACCAGGGACACCGGGAATCCCCGCAGGACAATGCTGGACATCCCCTCTCCAGTGCGTGTAGATGTGGAGACATTGCTGGCGGCGCAGAACAACATGGGGGTTTGCGATGCTATTGAGCAATACGCGCCGGTCGGAAAGCCGGGAGCCATGACAACCCCGCGTCTGCCGAAAGTGGCCGGAATCGATTCCTCTCCTGGACAGGTTCCCCCTCCAGCCCACACTGTCGCGCCCGCCCCCGCGGTGGCACCCGCCGCTGCCGCACCCCCCGCCCCAGGAGCCGTGATCCAGGACCGGCTCGCCGGCTGGGTCTCGGACCTCACGACCCTGCACGAACTCACGGAACGACTGGCCCGCACCGGCGCACTCGACGAAGCACTCCACGAACTCCTGCGCGCCGGAGCCGTCCTGGTGGGCGCCCGGCGCGGCCTCGCCGCCCTGGAGCCGGGGGACGGGCTCGGCCCCGACACCACCGTCGGCCTCGGCCTCACCCGCCCCGACCTCGGCCACATCGAGACGGTGCCGCGCGGCGCCACCCCGCACGGGCGCATCCTCGACGGCTTCGGCACCCAGGACGAGACACGGGCCGACCTGTTCGCGGAGGACGGGCTCGACCCCCGCCTGCGCGATGTCGCCGCACGCCTCGGCTACGCGGCGAGCTACGCCTTGCCGCTCGCCACCGACGCCGCGGGCCGGCTCGGCGCCGCCGTCTGGTTCTACGACGAGCCCGCCGCGCCCACCGAGCGTCAGCGCCACCTCATCGGCCTGTACGCGCGCTACGCGACCGAGCACCTGGCCCGCCTGCTCGCATGGGAGCGCACGCGCGCGTGGTCGCGCACACTCTCCGACGAGTTGCTGCCCGCGCGGCTGCCCCGCGTCCCGGGCGTCCAGCTCGCCGTGCGCCACCGCACCGGCCCGCGCGGCGGCGGCGACTGGTACGACGCACTGCCACTGCCCGAGGGGGCGCTCGGCCTTGCCGTCGGATCGGTCACGGGCTCCGGCGCGAGCGCGGTCGCCGCGATGGGCCGCCTGCGCGCCTCCTTGCGGGCGTACGCGGTGATGGAGGGGGAGGACCCGGTCGCGGTCCTGTCCGACCTCGAGCTTCTGTTGCGTCTCACCGAGCCGGCGCGCAGCGCGACCGCCCTGTTCGCCTACTGCGAGCCCGCGCAGCGCAAGCTCGTCCTGGCGGGCGCCGGGCACAGCCCGCCCCTGGTGATCGGGGAGCGCCGCACCGAGTTCGCGGAGACGACGCTGTCCGCGCCGCTCGGCATGCTCGCCTGCTGGGAGGCGCCGAGCGCGGAGATCTCACCGGACCCGGGCGAGACGGTGCTGCTCTACACGGACGGCCTCCTGCGCCGCACCGGCGAGCCCATGGACCGCGCCTTCGCCCGGCTGCACGCGGCCGCCGCCGGCGTCCCGAAGGCGCTCCGCGAGGACCCGGGCGCCCTTGCCGACCATGTGCTGCACACGATGCTCCCAAACGGACTCGACATGGCGGACAGCGACGAGGACGTGGTGCTGCTCGCCGCCCGTTTCGCGTAGGCGGCTCCGCACGCTCGGTAAGAGGCCCTCCGGCCCTGGACCCCCTTCCGTACGCTCGTACGATGGAGGGGGTCCACTGCCATATCAGGCCATCACCCCAGGCCATACCCCGGTCGTCAACGGACCCGCGTCGAGGAGGAACCGTGTCGGAGGAGCTCACCCCGGAGAACCCGGAGATCATGGAGGCCCCTGAGGGCGACGAGCCCATCAAGCAGCGCAAGAACGGCCTCTACCCCGGTGTCTCCGACGAGCTCGCCGAGAACATGAAGTCCGGCTGGGCCGACACCGAACTGCACGAGCTGCGCCCGATCGAGCAGGCCGCCGAGACGGCCGCCCGCCGCGCCGCCCTGTCCGCCCGCTTCCCGGGCGAGCGCATCGTCGTCCCCGCGGGCAACCTCAAGACCCGTTCGAACGACACCGAGTACGCCTTCCGCGCCTCGGTCGAGTACGCGTACCTCACCGGCAACCAGACCGAGGACGGCGTCCTCGTCCTGGAGCCCACGGCACACGGCCACCAGGCGACGATCTACCTGCTGCCGCGCTCCGACCGGGAGAACGGCGAGTTCTGGCTCGACGGCCAGGGCGAGCTGTGGGTCGGCCGCCGCCACTCCCTGACCGAGGCCGAGAAGCTGTACGGCATCCCCGCCTCGGACGTGCGCGAACTCGCCGACGCGCTGCGCGAGGCCACGGGGCCGGTGCGCGTGGTGCGCGGCTACGACGCCGGCATCGAGGCCGCTCTGACCGACAAGGTCACCGCCGAGCGCGACGACGAGCTGAAGACGTTCCTGTCCGAGGCGCGGCTCGTGAAGGACGCGTTCGAGATCGGTGAGCTGCAGAAGGCCGTCGACTCGACCGTGCGCGGCTTCGAGGACGTCGTGAAGGTCCTCGACAAGGCCGAGGCGACGAGCGAGCGCTACATCGAGGGCACGTTCTTCCTGCGCGCCCGCGTCGAGGGCAACGACATCGGCTACGGCTCCATCTGCGCGGCGGGCCCGCACGCCTGCACGCTGCACTGGGTGCGCAACGACGGCCCGGTCCGCTCCGGCGACCTGCTGCTGCTCGACGCCGGTGTGGAGACGCACACGTACTACACCGCCGACGTCACGCGCACGCTGCCGATCAACGGCACGTACAGCGCCGTCCAGCGCAAGATCTACGACGCCGTGTACGAGGCCCAGGAGGCTGGTATCGCCGCCGTCAAGCCGGGCGGCAAGTACCGCGATTTCCACGACGCCTCACAGCGCGTGCTCGCCGAGAAGCTCGTCGAGTGGGGCCTCGTCGAGGGCCCGGTCGAGCGCGTCCTGGAGCTGGGGCTCCAGCGCCGCTGGACCCTGCACGGCACCGGGCACATGCTCGGCATGGACGTCCACGACTGCGCGGTCGCGCGGACCGAGACGTACGTGGACGGCACGCTGGAGCCCGGCATGGTCCTCACCGTCGAGCCGGGTCTGTACTTCCAGGCCGACGACCTGACCGTGCCCGAGGAGTACCGCGGCATCGGCGTCCGGATCGAGGACGACATCCTCGTCACCGAGGACGGCAACCGGAACATGTCGGACGGGCTGCCGCGTCAGGCCGACGAGGTCGAGGCGTGGATGGCAGGTTTGAAGGGCTGATTCTCCGCGTATGGCGGCGACTTCGGAGGCGGGACCGTGCACGCGGTCCCGCCTCCTCCTTCTGGTGCAGAGGAGAGCTGTATGACGTCAGTCGAACTGAGCGGCGTACCGGAGACGCTGCTGTGGAACCTCTACCACCGCGCCTTCGAGGCGCGACAGCCCGAGCCCGTCCTCGACGACCCGAAGGCCGTCGAACTCGTCGAGCGCATCGCCTACCCCTTCGCGGAGACGTTCGGAGACCCCGACCCTCTGCTCGCGCAGGGCCAGGCACTGCGCGTACGGACCTTCGACGACGCCGTACGCGACTTCCTGGCCACGCACCCGGACGGCACCGTCGTCACGCTCGCCGAGGGCCTGGAGACACAGTTCTGGCGGGTCGACAACGGGCGGGCGCGCTGGCTGAGCGTGGAGCTGCCGGAGACCGCCGAGGTGCGGCGGGCGCTGCTGCCCGGCGGGGAACGGCAGCGGCTGCTCGCTCAGTCGGCCCTCGACCTGTCCTGGCGCGACGAGGTCGACGCCTCGCGCGGCGTGCTGATCACGGCGCAGGGGCTGCTCATGTACCTGCGGCCGCCCGAGGTCAGGGAGTTGATCGCGGGCTGTGCCGAGCGGTTCGGCGGTGGGGCGCTGGTCTTCGACGCGGTGCCGCGGTGGTTCGGCGAGCGCACGACGAAGGGGCAGATGCGCACGAAGCAGGGGTACACCACGCCGCCGATGCCGTGGGCGCTGAACGCGGGGGAACTGGACCGGGTCCGCACCGCGCACCCCGCCATCAGTGACGTACGGGAACTGCCGCTGCCGCGAGGGCGCGGCAGGTACTACGGGACGCTCGCCCCGCTGCTCGGGATGGTGCCCGCGCTGCGGAACCTGCGGCCGACCATGACGGCCGTCGCGCGCTTTTCCTGAACAAGGCGGCGCGGATTCACACCGCCATGAGCGGGGTGTCCTTGCGCCACTTGAGGAGCTTGTCGAAGCTGACCACCGTGCCGGGCCCGCCGGGCTTCGCGGCGACGTCCACGTGGTCGGCGAGGGCGTGGATGAGGCCGAGGCCCCGGCCGTGCTCGGCGTCGTCGGGCGCCTGCCGCGGCGCCGTACGGCCTCTGAGCGGGGCGATGCCGGGCCCCGAGTCGGCGACCTCGATGCGGCACTTCTCGCCGTCCAGGTACGCGGTGACCCGGTACGCGCCCGAGGCCCCGCCGGTGGAGTGGGGACCGCCGTGCTCGACCGCGTTCGCACACGCCTCGCTGAGGGCGACCGACAGGTCGTAGAGGACCTCCGGGTCGACGCCCGCGGTCTCCATGGTGCCGACAAGGAGGCGTCTGGCGAGCGGCACGCTCGCAGCCTCGCGCCGCAGATGGAGGGACCACCAGATGCTCATGCTCCAGCCTCCTGGCCGCGGCTCGACATACCGATACGTATTGCCAGCGCCGACACCGCGCAATCGCGCAGTTGTCGTGGAACCGCCCATATGGCCGACGCGAGCGGGGCACTCGTCGCGGTAAGGGAGATTTACGACCTTGTGGACCTGCCGTATGGGAGGGGCAGGGCCAGTGGGATGATGACCACGCCATGACTGCCCCCCACCCGCGCAGGACGCGCAGCGCGGCCGATCTCCGGCTGCTGAGGGCCGCGGTGTTCGCCGCGGTCTGCGTCGTGCTGTCCGCGGCGGGGCACGTGCTCGGATCGACCGCCACCGTCCCGCTGTGGACGCTGTCGCTCGGCTTCCTCGCGGTGTTCTGCGTGGCCGTGCCGCTGGCCGGGCGCGAGCGCTCGCTGCCCGGCATCGCCGTCACGCTGGGGATCGGGCAGATCGGCCTGCACACCTTGTTCGGGCTCGGGCAGCACGACTCGATGGGCACGAGCGGCTCGCGGCTGTCCGTGGTGGAGCAGGCCGCACATCTGATGTGCGGGGCGGGCGCCTCGACGCTCAGCCCGGTGCAGGCCCAGCGCATCCTTGACCAGGCGCGCATCCTCGACCAGGCGCGCGTCCCGTCGGACGCCACCGGCGGGACGCACCACGACATGGCGGTCGCGGCGAGCTCCTCGATGCCGCTCCTGCCGTCCCTGCCGATGCTCATCGGGCACCTCCTCGCCGCGGCCGGCGCCGGGTGGCTGCTGCGCCGCGGTGATCTCGCCCTGAGCCGGATCGTGCGGCTCTCCAAGGTGTCGGCGCAGCAGGTCGCGGAAGGGACGCTCGTGCGTTCCCTGCGGGGTGCGCTCGCGCTCGTACGGGCGCTGCGGGCGGGCCTGCTCGGCGCGCTCGCCGCATTGCCGCGCGTGCCGCACGCCGGGTTCCCCGCGCTGCCCGCCCTGCGGACGGCGGCACTTCAGCACTCCGTGATCCGGCGCGGGCCGCCGGCCGGTGCCGGCACGTTCCTTCTCGCTGCCTGACACAGCGGCCGTACTCCCGCGTGACCCGTGTGGTTCCGCGTGGGGCGAGGCGTGCTGTGCGGCACGCGCGCGTACCCGTGTCCTCACCGCGCCGCAACGGCGCGCGGTGGTGCGCGGACGCGCCCCTCACCCTTCGTCGGATCCCGCTGAACGTGGAGTTCACTCAGTCATGAAGAAGATGTCCCGCGCCGCTCTCGTCGGTGCCGCCGCCGTCTCCTCCGTCGTCCTCGTCTCCGCCCCCGCCTTCGCGCACGTGAGCGTGCAGCCCGAGGGTGCCGCCGCCAAGGGCGGTTACGCCGTGATCGACTTCAAGGTCCCGAACGAGCGTGACAACGCCGCGACGGTCAAGCTCGAGGTCAGCTTCCCGACCGACCACCCGCTCGCCTCGGTGATGCCGCAGCCGCTGCCGGGCTGGAAGTCCGAGGTCACCAAGTCCAAGCTCGACAAGCCGCTCGAGATGCACGGCGAGAAGATCACCGAGGCGGTCTCCAAGGTCACCTGGACGGCGACCGGGTCCGGCGCCGACAAGGGCGTCCAGCCCGGCTACTTCCAGAAGTTCCCGGTCTCGATCGGCGCCCTGCCGACCGACGCCGACGAACTCGTCTTCAAGGCGATCCAGACGTACGACAACAAGGAGGTCGTGCGCTGGATCGAGCCGCAGCAGAAGGGCCAGGAGGAGCCGGAGAACCCGGCTCCCACGCTCGCGCTGACGGCCGCCGCCGACGAGCACGGGGCGTCCGGCGCCTCGGCCGACAAGGCCGATGACGACAAGGAGGCCACGGCGGCCTCCACCACGTCGTCCGACAGCTCCGACAGCGACACCACCGCCCGCGTCCTCGGCATTGTCGGCATCGTCATCGGCGCCGCCGGTGTGGCGTTCGGCGTGCTGGCGGGCCGTCGCCGCGCCACCAGCTGAGCCACCCGTGGTGGACGCCGGGGCCGCGGTGGGCGGCCCCGGCGTCCGCCGCCCCCTTCACATCTGGGACATTTCTCTATGCGCACCACTCGCAAGACCACCCGCACAACCACCCGCAAGATCACTCGCAAGGCCGTGAGCAAGAAGTCGCTCGCCGCCGCCGGACTGGTCCTGGCGGCCACCCTCTCCCTGTCGGCCTGCGGCGGCGGTGACGACAGCGGCAAGTCCGTCGCCGACGTGTCGACGGAGGCGGGCACGAAGAAGGCCGCGACCGTTCTCGACCAGCCCTTCAAGAAGCCGGACCTCGTCCTCACGGACACCCACGGCAAGAAGTTCGACCTGCGCGAGCAGACCAAGGACAAGCCGACTCTCGTCTACTTCGGCTACACGCACTGCCCCGACGTCTGCCCGCTGACGATGAGCAACATCGCCGTCGCCAAGAAGGCGCTGCCCAAGTCCGAGCAGGACAAGCTCCAGGTCGTCTTCGTCACGACCGACCCGGACCGTGACACCCCTGCCGTGCTCGGCAAGTGGCTCAAGGCGCAGGATCCCGACTTCATCGGCCTGACCGGCGACTTCGCCACCATCCAGGGCAGCGCCCGCACGCTCGGCATCTCCATCGAGCCGACGAGCAAGGACAAGAACGGCAAGCTCGTGTCGATGCACGGCACGCAGGTCGTCGCCTTCTCGCCGAAGTCGAACGCCGGATACGTCCTCTACGGCGAGGACGCCACGGTCGACGACTACACCAAGGACCTGCCCAAGATCATCAAGGGGGCGACCCCGTGAGGCGCACCCCCGTGGCCCTGGGCGCCATAGTGCTGGCCTGCGGGCTCGCGCTGACCGCCTGCGGGTCCGACAGTTCCGGTGACACACCGGAACTGAAAGTGGAGGGCGCGTTCATCCCCGAGCCCGCCTCCGGTGACATGGCCGCCGGATTCTTCCTGGTGCACAACAGCGGCGGCGCCGACACCCTCTCCTCCGTCAGCAGCGACATCGCCGGGCAGGTCACCCTGCACAGCACCAAGAACGGGGTGATGAAGGAGCAGGACTCCTTCGCCGTCCCGGCCGACGGCGAGCTGGACTTCGAACGGGGCGGCAACCACCTCATGTTCGAGAACCTGAAGCGGAAGCCGAAGGAGGGCGACAAGGTGTCGGTGAAGCTGCGCTTCGACAAGGCGGGGACCGTCACCGTCTCCTTCCCGGTGAAGGCCGCCACCTACAACCCGGCGTCGCACACGTCGTCGCACGCTTCTCACTGAAGGGGCTGACCCGTACGTGAAGACCATCGCTCCCCCTCCCGGGCGCCCGGTGCCGCGCTTCCGCCACCTGGTGCTGCTGTTCCTCGCCGTCACCGGCGCGCTCCTGGCCGGTGCCGCGCCCGCGTCCGCGCACGCCGCGCTGACCGGGAGCGACCCCCGGCAGGGAGCGGTGGTCGAGACGGCGCCCGAGCAGGTCTCCCTGACCTTCTCCGAGGACGTCGCCATGTCGAGCGGCTCGGTGCGCGTCCTCGACCCCGCGGGCAAGCGCGTCGACAGCGGCAAGGTCGGTCACCCCGGCGGCACGACCTACACCGTGGGGCTCCACTCGGGCCTGCCGGACGGCACCTTCACCGTCGCCTACCAGGTCGTCTCCGCCGACAGCCACCCCGTATCCGGCGCCTTCACCTTCTCCATCGGCGCCCCCTCCAAGACCACCGCGGTCGTGGCCGACCAGAACGCGGGCGGCGGCCTCGTCGGCGCCCTCTACGGCATCGCGCGCTACGTCTCGTACGCGGGCTTCATCCTGCTGGTGGGCGGCGCCGCGTTCGTCCTGGGCTGCTGGCCGCGCGGTGCCGGGATCAAGTCCGTGCAGCGCGTCGTCGTCAGCGGCTGGACCGCGCTCACCGCGGCCACCCTCGCCCTGTTGCTGATGCGCGGCTCGTACACGGGCTCGGGCAAGTTCGGCGACATCTTCGACATGACGCTGCTCGGGCAGGTGCTCCAGACGAAGTCCGGCGCGGCCCTCACGTCGCGGCTCCTGCTGCTCGCGGCGGCCGCCCTCTTCATCGCCGTCCTCTTCGGGGCGTACGTGAAGCGGGCCGAGGACGGCGACCGGAAGGAGGTCAGGGACCTCACCTTCGGGCTCTCCGTCGGCGGCGCCGTCGTCGCGGCGGGCCTCGCCGCGACCTGGGCCATGGCCGAGCACGCCTCGACCGGTCTCCAGGCCGGACTCGCCATGCCGGTCGACATCCTGCACCTGCTGGCCGTGGCCGCCTGGCTCGGCGGCCTGACCACGCTGCTCACCGCGTTGTACCGGGCGCCCTCCATCGAGGCGTCGGCGGTGCGCCGCTACTCCCGTGTGGCGTTCTGCAGCGTGGTCGCGCTCGCCGTGACGGGGCTCTACCAGTCGTGGCGCCAGGTCGGCTCCTGGTCCGCGCTGACCGGGACGCGCTACGGAGTGCTGCTATTGATCAAGGTCGGCCTCGTCGCCGTCCTCGTCGGCATCGCCTGGTTCTCCCGGAGGTGGACGGCACGGCTCTCGGAACAACTGTCCTCCGAGAACACCGCTGACGCCGAGGCCGCCGTCGCGACGGTGGGGCAGCAGCGCTCCACCGAGAAGAAGAGCAAGGTCACGGTCGGCGGCGGAGCGGAGAAGGGGGCCGAGGAGGCTGCCGAGACGAGCGCCGAGGAAGGCGCCGAGACGGTGGCCGAGGAAGGCGCCGAGACGGGGCCCGGCTCCGAGGACGCCGACGTCGACGTCGAAAGGGCCGGGGCGAAGGGCGCGGCGGGGCACGACCCCGAGCGCGCCGCACAGCTCGCCCGGCAGCGCGCCGCCATCGACACCGCCCGTGCCAAGCGCACCCGCGACGCCGACCCGCACCGCTTCGGTCTGCGCCGCTCGGTCCTCGCCGAGGCGGGCGTCGCCGTCGTCCTGCTCGCCGTCACCACCATGCTGACGACGACCGAGCCCGGCCGCACGGAGGAGGAGGCCACCTCCGCCACCTCCAGCGCGCAGACCCGCTCCGGGCCGCTGTCGCTGAAGCTGCCGTTCGACACCGGCGCCACGGACGGCAAGGGCACGGTCCTGGTCGACCTGGATCCCGGCCGCACCGGCACCAACGAGATGCACCTCTATGTCCAGCGGGCCGGCGGCAGGGCCTTCGACGTCCCCGAGGTGAAGATCTCGTTCACCCTGGAGGCGAAGAAGATCGGCCCGCTGGCCGTCGTCCCCGACCGCATCGCCACGGGACACTGGACAGCGGCGGGCGTACAGATCCCCCAGGCGGGCGACTGGAAGATCGCGGTGACCGTGCGCACCTCCGACATCGACCAAGTGACTGTCACCAAGAACGCGAAGATCGGCTGAACCACCATGGCGGACACCGAAAGCCGTACGGCCCCGCAGTCGCGGGGTGCGTCGGCGTCCGAAGGCATCACCCGGCGCCGGCTCATCGGGACGGCGGGCGCCACCGGCGTCGCCCTCGGCGCCGTCGGTGCGGGCGCGGGATACGCCGTGGCCTCGTCGAACGCGCCCGAACAGGCGACCGCGCTGACGTCGCTGGGCGCGGACCAGGTGATGTTTCACGGGAAACATCAGCCCGGCATCACCACCCCGCTCCAGGCCCGCGGCCACCTCGTCGCCTTCGATCTGGCCGCGGGGGCAGGGCGCAAGGAGGCCGCCGCTCTGCTGCGCCGCTGGTCGGCCACGGCCGAGCGGCTGATGGCAGGTGAGGCGGCGGCGAACGACGACACCGACGTCGCCCGGGACGCCGGGCCGTCCTCCCTCACGGTCACCTTCGGCTTCGGGCACACCTTCTTCTCCCGTACCGGCTTGGAGAAGCAGCGCCCGACCGCCCTGGACCCGCTGCCGGACTTCTTCTCCGACCACCTCGACAAGGCCCGCAGCAACGGCGACCTATGGGTGCAGATCGGCGCCAACGACTCCCTCGTCGCCTTCCACGCCCTGCGCGCGCTCCAGAAGGACGCGGGCAAGGCGGCGAAGGTGCGCTGGCAGATGAACGGCTTCAACCGCTCGCCCGGCGCCACCGCCCGCCCCCTCACGACCCGCAACCTGATGGGTCAGATAGACGGCACCAACAACCCCAAGCCCGCCGACGCCGACTTCGACCAGCGGATCTTCGTGCCGGGCTCGGGCTCCCCCGCCTGGATGGCCAACGGCTCGTACGTGGTCGTACGGCGGATCCGGATGCTGCTCGACGACTGGGAGAAGCAGTCGACGGCGGCGCAGGAGAGCGTGATCGGCCGCAAGAAGTCGACCGGGGCGCCGCTGACCGGCGGCGACGAGACGACCGAGCCGGACCTGGAGAAGACGGACGCGAGCGGCGACCTCGTCGTCCCCCTGAACGCCCACGCCCGCATCACCCGGCCCGACCAGAACGGTGGCGCGGCGATGCTGCGCCGCCCGTTCTCCTTCCACGACGGCTTCGACGCGGACGGCACCCCGGACGCGGGCCTGCTCTTCATCTGCTGGCAGGCGGACCCACTGCGCGGCTTCGTCCCCGTCCAGCGCAAGCTCGACCGCGGCGACGCCCTGTCATCGTTCATCCGGCACGAGGCGAGCGGCCTGTTCGCGGTGCCGGGCGGGGCGGAGAAGGGCGGGTACGTGGGGCAGGAGTTGTTGGAGGGGTGAGCCGGGCCGGGCGGCGCTGGGTGGCATGAGCGGGTGGCGCCGGCCAGGGGGAGCGGGCCGCGTAGGGGCCGAGGGGCTGGTGACGTGCCCGGGAGCCGGGCCGCGCAAGGCCCATTAGGGTGACCTCATGCCAGCCAGCTACGCGTATCTCGGCCCCGAGGGCACCTTCACCGAAGTCGCCCTGCGCACGCTTCCGGAGGCTGCCACCCGCGAACTCGTCCCGATGGTGTCCGTGCCGGCGGCGCTCGACGCCGTCCGCAACGGCGAGGTCGAGGCCGCGTTCGTGCCGATCGAGAACTCCGTCGAGGGCGGCATCACGACGACCCTCGACGAGCTGGTCGCGGGCCCGCCGCTGATGATCTACCGCGAGGTGCTGCTCGACATCGCCTTCGCGCTGCTCGTACGGCCCGGCACGAAGCTCGGCGACATCAAGACCGTCACCGCGCACCCGGCCGCGCAGACGCAGGTCCGCAACTGGATGAAGACCCATCTGCCGGACGTGACCTGGGAGTCCTCCGCGTCGAACGCCGACGGAGCCCGCCTCGTTCAGGAGGGCCGCTACGACGCCGCCTTCGCCGGGGAGTTCGCCGCCGCGCGCTACGGGCTCGAACCCCTGGTCACCGAGATCCACGACGCGCAGAACGCGCAGACCCGGTTCGTCCTGGTCGGCAGGCCCGCGCGGCCCGCTGCGCCGACCGGCGCGGACAAGACCTCGGTGGTCATCTGGCAGCGTGACGACCGCCCCGGCACGCTCATGGAGCTGCTCCAGCAGTTCGCGATCCGCGGGGTCAACCTGATGCTGCTGCAGTCGCGGCCCACCGGTAAGGGCATCGGCGACTACTGCTTCGCCATTGACGCGGAGGGCCACATCGCGGACCGCCGGGTGGCGGAGGCGCTGATGGGCCTGAAGCGGGAGTGCCCGCAGGTCCGCTACCTCGGCTCGTACCCGCGGGCCGGCGTCGCCGTCGAGGACGTACGGCCGCTGCGGTCGGGGACGTCGGATGACGCATTCGTGACGGCCTCCGACTGGCTGGCGCGCTGCCAGGACGGCCGGTTCTGAGCCGCGGGTAGCCGTTCATGGCTTTCCACACCCCTCGACCCCGGTCCGACCAGCGGATTTTCTTCGTCCACAAGAGTTATCCACAGGCCTCTTCTCGACGTGGGGATAAGTCGACAGCAAGACGCGACATGGTCGACAAATCGGTCTACAGACCACAAGTACGTCCACAGCCCCACACGTCACCCCTCGTCGCACCACGTCCATCCTTTTCCTTCGATCAACTCTTTGGAGTGAAGCATTTCCACCCGAAAGTGAGCATGGTGCGGGTTTGATCCGGGAATCCTTCGCGATGGATGCGGCTTTCGGAACGTCCGCTTCCGACATCCACAGATCTTTCTCACAGCCTGTGGACAACTTGCCGGTGAACCGCACACCTGTGGACAACCGAACCCCAAGTCCCGGTTCCCACAAGGGATTCGGGTCAAGAGGCCAGCCCAGACCTGGCCCTTTCGGGGAAAACGGGCTTTTTCATTGACGCGACTCCGGCCCGCCCTTTCCTGGCGTCGGGGAAGGCTTGCGTTGATCTTTTTCAGCCACGCTCCGACGCGACAGCACATTCCGGCAAATCGGTCGTAAAGCGGCGCAATGGATATCGGGTCGAGAGCCGGAACGCCGCACCGGTAGCCTGGTGGGGTGATTGACCTTCGCCTGCTCCGTGAGGACCCCGACCGTGTTCGCGCCTCCCAGCGCGCCCGTGGAGAGGACGTCGCGCTCGTCGACTCCGTCCTGTCCGCCGACGAGCGGCGCAGGTCGTCGGGGCTCCGCTTCGACGAACTCCGCTCCGAGCAGAAGTCGCTCGGCAAGCTGATGGGCAAGGCCACGCCCGAGGAGCGCGCGGAGCTGCTCCAGAAGGGCGAAGCCCTCAAGGCGCGCGTGAAGGCCGCCGAGGCGGACCAGCGAGACGCCGAGGAGGAGACCCAGCGTCTCGCCCTCCAGCTGGGCAACATCGTGCACCCCGACGTCCCGCGCGGCGGCGAGGAGGACTTCGTCGTCCTGGAGACGCACGGCACGATCCGCGACTTCGGTGCCGAGGGCTTCGAGCCCAAGGACCACCTGGAGCTCGGCGAGGCGCTCGGCGCCATCGACGTCGAGCGCGGCGCGAAGGTCTCCGGCTCGCGCTTCTACTACCTGACGGGCGTCGGCGCCCTCCTGGAGCTCGCGCTCGTCAACGCGGCGATCGCGCAGGCCACCGAGGCCGGCTTCACGCCGATGCTGACCCCGGCCCTGGTGCGCCCGCGCGCCATGGAGGGGACGGGCTTCCTCGGCCAGGCCGCGGAGAACGTGTACCACCTGGAGAAGGACGACTACTACCTGGTCGGCACCTCCGAGGTCCCGCTCGCCGCGTACCACATGGACGAGATCCTCGACGCGGACCAGCTGCCCATGCGCTACGCCGGGTTCTCGCCCTGCTTCCGGCGCGAGGCGGGCACGTACGGCAAGGACACCCGCGGCATCTTCCGCGTGCACCAGTTCGACAAGGTCGAGATGTTCTCGTACGTCCACCCGGACGACGCGCAGAACGAGCACCAGCGGCTCCTGGACTGGGAGAAGCAGTGGCTGACCGGCCTGGAGCTGCCCTTCCAGGTGATCGACGTCGCCACCGGCGACCTCGGCTCCTCCGCCTCGCGCAAGTTCGACTGCGAGGCGTGGATCCCGACCCAGGGCAAGTACCGCGAGCTGACCTCCGCGTCGAACTGCGACGGCTTCCAGGCGCGCCGCCTGTCGGTCCGTATGCGCGAGGGCAAGAAGGTGCAGCCGCTCGCGACCCTGAACGGCACGCTCTGCGCGGTGCCCCGCACGATCGTCGCCATCCTGGAGAATCACCAGCAGGCCGACGGCTCCGTGCGCGTGCCCGAGATGCTCCGACCGTACCTCGGGGGCCGAACCACTCTTGACCCCAAGTAACAACAGCCTGGAGCCGATCCACCCGTGAGCCAGCCCGCTCCCCTCGCCCCCGCCTTCCCGTACAAGCTCGTCGCGACCGATCTCGACGGAACGTTGCTGCGCTCCGACGACACGGTCTCCGGGCGGACGCGGGACGCGCTCGCCGCGGTCACTGCGGCGGGGGCCTCGCACATCATCGTGACCGGCCGGGCCGTGCCCTGGACCCGCCACATCCTCGACGACCTCGGCTACGACGGGATCGCCGTGTGCGGCCAGGGCGCGCAGGTCTATCACGCGGGGGAGCACCGCCTCCTCACCTCGGTGACGCTCGACCGGCAGCTCGCCGGGCTCGCGCTCGCCAAGATCGAGGCGGAGATCGGCCCGCTGGCGCTCGCCGCGAGCCGTGACGGGCTCGACGGCGAGGTCATCGTCGGCCCCGGCTACCGCGAGGGCGGCGGGCTGCCCGCGACGCCGTTCACGGACATCGCCGAGTTGTGGGCCGCGCCGCTCAACAAGGTCTACGTGCAGCACCCGACGCTGAGCGACGACCAGCTCGCGGAGGCGGCGCGCACCGTCGCCGGCGATCTGGTGGGCGTCACGATGGCGGGCGAGGGCATCGTGGAGCTGCTCCCGCTCGGCCTCTCGAAGGCGACGGGGCTCTCGCTGGCCGCCCGGCGTCTCGGCGTGAAGGCCGCCGACACGATCGCCTTCGGCGACATGCCCAACGACATCCCGATGTTCGCCTGGGCGGCGCACGGCGTGGCGATGGCCAACGCGCACGAGAGCCTCAAGGAGGTCTCCGACGAGGTGACCGCGTCGAACGAGGACGACGGGATCGCGGTCGTGCTCGAACGGCTGCTGGGCTGAACCTCACCGCTGACCAGTGGCTCCACGGGTCAGCGGGACTGCTGGTGGCGGAGGATGCGCGGATCGAACGCGCGCGGGGCTTCCACCCCGACGACGGCTTAGCAAGCCGCTGCCTTACCACTCGGCCAATCCTCCGGGAGGGGCGGCCCGCGTGCCGCTGAGGGCACGCGCTCGAAGCGGCCGCCCCGGGCAGCACCCCTGGGGCGGGCCTCGACGGAGTGCGATGACTACTCCGGAGCCTGCCTCGGGCTGCCCCGCAGGGAGCTCGACGGACTACTGACAGACATCGTCGTGCTCCTCTCCCGGCGGGTGGGCGCCGACGGATTCCCGGCGCGATGCGGTGCTACGACAACTACTGTGCTCCGGCGCCGAGTTCACCGCCACCGAATTAATCGCGGCTGCTCACGCGCTCATCGCCGACGCCACCTGCGGCGCCGTGCCTTGCTGAAGAACCACCCGGCGGGCGGCTCGTCCGAACGCCACGGCTGCGGGTCCGGGCCGCCGTCGCGCCATCGCGCGGCGAGCATCCGGGCCCGGGCGGACGGTTCGGCCATCTCGGCGGCGCGTATGAAGTCGGCGTCCAGGGCCACGTCGTCCCAGCCGTCGCCGGTCTGCTCCTCTGCCATCGTCGATCCTCCTCGGGTCGCCGGTTCGGACGGCGCACCCTCCCCCAGTGTTCCGACGGGAGGGTGAAATCGGCATGAAGAACGGTCGGCGCCGGGATCGCCGGGCCCGCTATTCCTCCCCCGCCAGCTTCAGCGACCGCAGCCGCTGGCCCGCGTACCAGGTCGCCACCACGGTCACGGCCACGAGCAGCACCGTGGCGAGCGGCAGCCCCACGTCCGAGGTGACGAGGTCGCCCCCGGCCACCTTCTGGGCGACCGCGAGGGACCACTGCTGCACGCTGAGTGTGCGGGCCCCGGCGACCAGGGAGCCGAAGAGCGCCTCCCATACGAGGGCGTAGACCAGGCCGAACACGACGGCGTGCCGGGTCACCGTGCCGAGGAGCAGGAAGATCGCGGCGTACGCGATGGAGGCCACCAGGGCGGCGATGGTGTAGGCGACGGCGATCTGCTGCCCGTTCCCGTTGAGGATCAGGCCGGCGATCAGCGTCGGCACGGCCGAGAAGACCATGGTCACGGCGATCGCCACGATGAGCTTCGTGAAGATGATCGTGGGCCGCTTGACCGGCTTGGACAGGAGATAGACCACAGAGCCGTCGTCGATCTCCGGCCCGATGGCGCCGGTGCCGGCGATGACTCCGATGAGCGGCACCATCGTGGCGAGCGCGAAGCCGCCGAGGACGTCGGACGCGGTCTGGTCGTCCGCGCCGGTGAGCGCGCGCACCAGGGCGGAGATCACGACGAGCAGGACGGGCAGGGCGAAGAGGATGAGGGCGCGGCGCCGGCCGAGCAGGGCCCGGTAGGTCAGGCGGGCGACAGTGGGGTCGTACATCAGGGCCTCCTACGCCGCGACGAGATACGAGAAGACGGACTCGAGGGACTCGTCGGACGGCGAGACCGTGAGCAGACGGATGCCATGCGCCCGCGCGACCTTCGGCAGCAAGGTCGTGAACCGGCCGAAGTCGACGGCCTGCACACGCAGCGCGCCCTCCTTCAGATCGACCTCGATGCCCGCCGTCGACGGGTCCGCGATCAGCGCCGCGGCCAGGGCCCGGTCGTCGCTGGAGCGGATCAGGTAGCGGTGCGGGCGGTCGGTCATCAGGCGGCGGATCTTGCGGAAGTCACCGCTGGCCGCGTGACGCCCGGCGACGATCACCTCGATGTGCGAGGCGAGCTGCTCGACCTCTTCGAGGATGTGCGACGAGAAGAGCACCGTGCGCCCCTCGTCCCCCATGCGCCGCAGGAGGTCCATGAGCTGCATGCGCTGGCGCGGGTCCATGCCGTTGAACGGCTCGTCCAGGAGCAGTACGGAGGGTTCGTGCACGAGCGCGGAGGCCATCTTCACGCGCTGGCGCATGCCCTTGGAGTACGTCGAGATCTTGCGGTCCTGCGCGTACTCCATCTCGACCGTGGCGAGCGCCCGCTGCGCCTCCTTCTTGCCGAGGCCGTGCAGCTCGGCGTTGGCGACGACGAACTCCTGTCCCGTGAGGAAGTCGTACATCGCCTCCCGCTCGGGGACGATGCCGATGTGGCGGTAGATCTGCTCGTTGCGCCAGATCGGCTGCCCGTCGAGGGTCACCGATCCGTTCGACGGGGCCAGGAAGCCGCCCATCATGTTGATGAGGGTGGACTTTCCCGCGCCGTTCGGGCCGAGGAGGCCGGTGACGCCGGGGCCGATCGTCATCGTGACGTCGTTGACGGCCACGACGTTGCCGAACCAGCGCGAGACGTGGTCGATGTTGATCGCGGTCACAGTCCGACCTTCCGGTAGCGGCGCATCAGCAGCCCGTAGGAGCCGGCGATGAGCCCGAGTACGACGAGCAGATAGACCACGCCCTGGCCCGCCCCCGGGCCGTCGGCGCCGGGGAAGGCGGAGGTGGCGCCCAGGAAGGCGGTCTGTACGCCGTCGATGAGCGTGATCGGCGAGAAGAGGCCGAGCCAGGACACCGCGCTCCCGTTGCCCTGCGTGTCGGCGATCGCCTGGACCGTGGAGACCGCTCCGTAGGAGATGGTCAGGACGGCGATGACGGCGGCGATCCCGAAGCCCCGGCGCGGTGTGACGGCGGAGACGACGAGCCCTATCCCGGCGAAGAGCAGTGACAGCAGGGCCACGGAGACCAGTCCCTGGGCGAATCCCTTGGTCTGCTCGGTGAAGTCCAGCTTCGCGAGCAGAGAGCCTACGTAGAGGACGAGCAGGGGGGCGGCCGTGAGGATGAACAGGGCCGACGTCATGGCGGCGTACTTCGCGACCACGTAGTCCACGCGCTCGATGGGCCGCGAGAAGTACAGCGGCACCGACTTGAAGCGCAGGTCGCGGGAGACGGCCTGCGGTGCCTGCGACGCCACGTAGAGACCGATCACCGCCTGAAGGATGATCGCGTAGCGCGTGTAGTCGACGGGGAGGTCCTTCGCCTTGGTGGCGACGGCGACCGCGACCATGATCAGCGCAGGGACGCACATCACGACGAAGAGCAGCATCGGCAGCACTTTGGACTTGGCCGAGCGGCCGAGCCCGTACGCGCCGCGCAGACTCTGCGAGAACAGCGAGCGGCGGGCGTACGCGCGGCCGAGGCGCGGTCCGTCGTAGTGGCGGTAGCCGATGTTGTGGATCTGGGTGGACGCACGGTCCGTGGCCATGGGCTCAGTGGTCATCGCGTGAGCCTCCCGTCTGCTGTGCGGCGGCGGTGGCCGCCCAGGCGGCGGCGCGCCGGGACGGCTCGGCCTCCTGGGCCTCGTCCTGGGGGCGGAAGACCTCCGCGATGTGGTGCCTGCGCTGCTCCATGCGGACCAGGCCGAGGCCGAGGTCCGCGACGACGTCGCGCACGATGTCGTACGTCTCCTCGCCCTGGGCGGTGACGAGGACGGTGTGGCCGGCGCCGGGCAGTTCGCCGCCGGTGGTCGTCTCCATGCCGCGCCGGGCGAACGCCTCGCGCAACGCGCTGGTCCCGTCGGGGTGTTCGTCGCTGTCGGTGACCTCGATCGCGAGCGTCGCCGTGTTCTGCGTGAAGTCGGTGGTGGAGCTGGAGCGCAGCAGTTTGCCGCCGTCGATGACGACGACATGGTCGCAGGTGCGCTCGAGCTCGCCGAGCAGATGCGAGGTGACCAGGACCGAGATGCCGAAGTCGGCGTGGACGCGGCGGATGAGGTCGAGCATGTCGTCGCGGCCGACCGGGTCCAGGCCGTTCGTCGGCTCGTCCAGGAAGACCAGCTGCGGGTCGTGGACGAGAGCCTGGGCCAGCTTCACGCGCTGCTTCATGCCCGTCGAGTAGCCGCCGATGGGGCGGTAGCGCTCCTCGTACAGGCCGACGTGGCGCAGGGTGTCGGCGGTGCGCTCACGGGCGGCGGTCGGCGGGAGGCCCGACATGCGCGCCATGTGCACGACGAACTCGGTGGCCGAGACGTCGGGCGGCAGACAGTCGTGCTCGGGCATGTATCCCACACGCTCGCGAATCTCACCGCCCTTGGTCGCCACGTCGAGTCCGAGCACTTCGGCACGGCCCTCCGTGGCGGGGGAGAGACCAAGAAGAATCTTGATCATGGTGGACTTGCCGGCGCCGTTGGCTCCGACGAGTCCGGTCACCCCGGGCCCGATATCCATGGTCAGCCCGTCGAGCGCGGTCACCCGGGGGAACCGCTTGCTCAGGCTTTCGGTCGCGATCACAGTCACGGTTCGACGGTAGTGGCGCGGACCACACCGGGGCGTCAGACCAGAGGGTCGACCTTCTATGAGACCTGAGTATTACGGGGCCCTAGGGGTCCCCCCTGAGTAGGCCTCGGCTCCGGTTCTCCACAACGCCCGCGTTCTCCACAGACTGCCGCAACCCCCTTGACGTTGCCGTCGAGCATTGTCACATTCATCAGTGTCACCTTACGAACGCGTACGGCGACGGCCCGGTGACGGGTCGCCGGAACACGCACATGCGGCGCTCGGCGGAAGGCATTTGATGACGGACCTCACGAAGATCCACGGCGCGCGCGAGCGCTGGGTGCGCACGGGCGGGATCGAGCTGTGCGTCGTCGAACTGGGCGACGCGGCACGGCCGACCGTCGTCCTCGTGCACGGCTACCCCGACTCCAAGGAGGTCTGGTCGGAGGTGGCCACGCGCCTCGCGGACCGTTTCCATGTCGTGCTCTACGACGTCCGCGGGCACGGCCGATCGACCGCGCCGACCCCGCTGCGCGGCGGCTTCACCCTGGAGAAGCTGACCGACGACTTCGTGGCGGTCGTCGACGCCGTCAGCCCGGACGCACCGGTCCATCTGGTGGGGCACGACTGGGGTTCCGTGCAGGCCTGGGAGTTCGTCACGGTCCGGCGCACCGAGGGCCGCATCGCGTCCTTCACCTCGATGTCGGGCCCGTCCCTCGACCACTTCGGGCACTGGATCAAGCAGCGGGTGAAACGGCCCACCCCGCGCAAGGCGGCCCAACTCCTCGGCCAAAGTGCCAAATCCTGGTACGTCTACATGCTGCACACCCCGGTCCTCCCCGAGTTGGCCTGGCGCGGGCCGCTCGGCAAGCGCTGGCCCGGCGTCCTGGAGCGCGTGGAGAAGGTTCCGGCGGGCGACTACCCGACGGCCTCACTCCCGTCGGACGCGGCGCACGGAGCCTGGCTGTACCGGGACAATGTGCGCGCGAGACTGCGCCGACCGCGCGACGACGCCTACGCGCACGCGCCCGTGCAGCTCATCACGCCCCTCGACGACGCCTTCCTCTCGCCCGCGCTCTACGACCGCCTCGAGCAGTGGGCACCACGACTGACCCGGCGGTCGCTGCCCGCCAAGCACTGGGTACCGCGTACCCGGCCCGACCAGCTCACCGCGTGGATCGCCGACTTCGTCACCACGCACGGGGAGCAGGGCACGGACGCGCCCGCGCCGCGCAAGGCGGCCGACGGCAAGTACGCGGAGCGGTTCGGCGGCCGTCTCGTTCTGGTGACCGGGGCCGGCAGCGGCATCGGGCGGGCCACCGCGCTGGCGTTCGCGGAGGCGGGCGCGCGCGTGGTCGCCGTCGACCGCGACGCCGAGAGCGCGGCCCGGACCGCCGAGTCGGCCCAGCTCGCCGGGGCGCCCGAGGCCTGGGCCGAGACGGCCGACGTCGCGGACGAGCAGGCCATGGAGAAGCTCGCCGCGAAGGTCGCCGCCGAGTACGGCGTGGTCGACGTGCTGGTGAACAACGCCGGGATCGGACTCTCGGGGCCGTTCCTCGACACGACCCCGCAGGACTGGAAGAACGTCCTCGACGTGAACCTGTGGGGCGTCATCCACGGCTGCCGCCTCTTCGGCCGGCAGATGGCCGAGCGCGGACAGGGCGGCCACATCGTGAACACCGCCTCCGCGGCGGCCTATCAGCCCTCGAAGGCGCTGCCCGCCTACGCGACCTCCAAGGCCGCGGTGCTCATGCTCAGCGAATGCCTGCGCGCCGAGCTGGCCGGGCAGGACATCGGCGTCTCAGCGATCTGCCCCGGCCTGGTGAACACCAACATCACGGCGACGGCCCACTTCGCCGGGGTCGACGCCGAGGAGGAGAAGCGCCGCCAGAAGAAGACCGCCCGCCTGTACGGCCTGCGCAACTACCCGCCGGAGAAGGTCGCCGACGCGATCCTGGAGGCCGTCGCCAGGAACAAGGCGGTCGTGCCGGTCACTCCGGAGGCCCGCGGGGCACGCCTCCTGTCCCGCTTCGCGCCCAGGACGCTGCGGGCGCTCGCCCGGGTGGAGCCACCGCTGTGAACGCCGGGCACACCGCTATCAGCGCCCAGCACACCAGTGTGAACGCCGGGCGGGTCGTGTGCGGCTCGCCGTGCCGGTCGTACGATCCCTCGCAAGGGGCCCGCCACCGGGGTACGACCACGCCGGGTACGGCCGAGGGGTGAGAAGTGTGACGGAGCAGCGATCGGTCGCCGAGTACCGGATCGAGGACCTGGCGCACCACAGCGGCGCCACGGTGCGTACGATCCGCGCCTACCAGGACCGCGGCCTCCTGCCGCGTCCCGAACGCCGCGGCCGCGCCAACGTGTACACGTCCGCGCATCTGTCCCGGCTGCGCCAGATCGCCGATCTGCTGGACCGCGGGTACACCCTGGCCTCCATCAAGGAACTCCTGGAGGCCTGGGACGCGGGGCGCGGGCTGGGCGGAGTACTGGGGCTCGTCGCCGAGGTGGACGGCCCCTGGACCGACGAGCGGGCGGGCCGCATCACACGCGCGGAGCTGGCCGAGCGGTTCGGCGGCGAGCATGACGAGGTAGCCGTACGGGAAGCGGTGGAGCTCGGTGTGCTGGAGCGGGTTCCGGACAGGGACGACGAGTTCATCGTGCCGAGCCCCCAAGAGCTGGCTGTGGCCGTGGAGTTGCATGCGACCGGTGTGCCGCTCACGGCAATAAGCGATCACCTGCGGGAGTTGAGAAGCAGCGTCGAGCACATAGCCGCCCGCTTCCTGGAGTTCACGACCGAGCATGTCTTCGCGCGCTATCTGGACTCTTATCCGCCGACCGACACGGAAGCCGCCGAAGCCGCGTCGCTCGTCCGTCGCTTGCGGCCGCTCGCGCAGCAGTCCGTCGACGCGGAACTGGCGCGCGCCATGCGGTTGTTCGCGACGAGGCATCTGACTCAACACCTCGCGGACCGTCCTGTGGCCGACGTGGCCCCGGAGCGGGAGTTTGTCGGGCTGCCGGTGGAGACAATGCGGGCTGTACGCGGACTGGTTGGCTTAGAGAGTGCGTCCGCGTTCGTGACGGCGGCGGCCGAACGCGAAGTACGCAAGCGGACATTGGATGCCCTGGCGGCAAAGGCGGCCGACAGCTGATCAGTTGTGCAAAACCGCTTGTGTGTAAGTGAGTTATCCACAGTTTCGTCAATTAGCCTGTGGATAACCTGAGTTGGCTGTGGATCAAACCTGGCGGTGTGGTTGACCGGATGAAATCTGTGTGCACCTCAGTCACCCTTCCGGGACCCTGACGCCATGAACGAGCAACGCACCGTCAAGGTGTCCAGATACCTTTCGCGGCACTTGCGCCACCAACCGGATCGCATCGGGCTGACGCTTGGCGAGGCGGGCTGGGTGGAGATCGACGAGCTGCTCGCGGCGGCGGCCGCGCACGGCTTCCCCGTCAGCCGTGCCGAGCTGGACCGGGTGGTCGCTGAGAACGACAAGCAGCGCTTCTCCATCGAGGGCACCCGCATCCGTGCCAACCAGGGCCACACGGTCGAGGTCAACCTAGGCCTGGCGGTGGCGGAACCGCCCGCCTACCTCTTCCACGGCACCGTCAACCGCTTCCTCGGCGCGATCCGCGCGGAGGGACTCACCCCCATGAGCAGGCACGACGTGCACCTGTCCGCGGACCGCGAGACGGCCACGCGCGTCGGGGCCCGACGGGGCCGCCCTGTCGTGCTGACCGTCGACGCGGGGGCGATGCACCGCGACGGCTACACGTTCCGCCTGAGTGCGAACGGGGTCTGGCTGACTGCCGCTGTGCCGCCGGAGTATCTGCGTTTCCGCACGTGAGGCATGTGGTGGCTGGCCCTGGCCCAGCTCTGGCCCTGGCCCAGCCCCGGCCCTGGCCTTGGCTCTCTGGCTCTGGCCCTGGCCTTGGGGCCTCGGCTCTCTGGCTCTGGCACGGGCGCCTGACCCATCCGGTGCCGGCCCGGCCGACCCCAGTCGCGCAGGCGACTGCCGCAGCCAGTGCTCGCCCGGCCCACCCCGGACCCCACCGCCCCTCCGCTTACGCTCACCCCATGACCGATACGCCGCCCCCCGCTCCCACCCCCTCGCTCCGCCTGAGCACCGTGGTCCTGCCCTACCGCCGCTGGCACGACGGGTCCCGGGAGACCTGGCAGCGCGCCGAGGAACTGGGGTTCCACACCGCGTACACGTACGACCACCTGTCCTGGCGCGTACCGTTCCGCGACGGCCCGTGGTTCGGCGCGGTGCCGACCCTGACCGCTGCCGCCGGCGTGACCTCGCACATGCGGCTCGGCACCCTCGTGACGTCGCCGAACTTCCGGCACCCGGTGACCCTCGCCAAGGAGCTGATCTCGCTCGACGACATCTCGGGCGGCCGGATCACGCTCGGCATCGGCGCGGGCGGCACCGGTTTCGACGCGCACGCGCTGGCCCGGGGCGACCAGCAACCGTGGACGCCGAAGGAGCGGGCGGACCGGTTCGCCGAGTTCGTTCCGCTGCTCGACCGGCTGCTCACCGAGGACACGGTCTCGTACGACGGCACCTATTACTCCGCGGGCGGCGCCCAGAACATTCCAGGCTGTGTGCAGCGCCCCCGGCTGCCCTTCGCGGTGGCGGCGACCGGACCGCGCGGCCTCAAACTGGCGGCCCGCTACGGGCAGGCGTGGGTGACCACCGGCGACCCGAAGCTGTATGCGGCGGGCACTCCGGAGGAGTCGGTTCAAGCCATTCGTGGCCAAGTGGGCAGGCTGGCCGCGGCCTGCGACGCCATCGGCCGTGACGTAGCCGATGTCGAGAAGATCCTGCTCACCGGTTTCACCCCGGACCGCGGGCGTCCGCTGGAGTCCGTCGACGCGTTCGTGGACTTCGCGGGCACCCACCGTGAGCTGGGATTCACCGAGATCGGGGTGCACTGGCCGATCCCGGACACCGACTTCGCGGCCGACCAGAACACCTTCGAGGCCATCGCGACCGAGGCGCTTTCCCAGCTCGGTTGAGCCGAAGGCGACAGCGCCGGTTCCAGGGGCAACAGGGGTAGGGGGCGGGTGGGGCGCATGCGCCAGGAGCGGTCTCATCTGTGCGCCCCGCCGCACGCCCGTGCGCGCAGATGAGCGACCATAGGCGCGTGACCTCACCGACTCCTGGGCCTCGGACCCCGGCCCCCTCCGCCCCCGCGCCCCGGCTGATCGCCACGGACCTCGACGGGACGCTGCTGCGCGACGACAAAACCGTTTCTCCTCGGACGGTCGCCGCGCTGGCCGCCGCCGAGGAGGCCGGCATCGAGGTCTTCTTCGTGACGGGCCGCCCGGCCCGCTGGATGGATGTCGTCAGCGACCATCTGCACGGTCACGGCCTGGCGATCTGCGGCAACGGCGCCGCCGTCGTGGACCTGCACGGCGGCCCCGGCAACCACCGCTTCGTCAAGATCCGCGAGCTGGCCGTCCCGGACGCGCTGGACGTCGTACGCGTGCTGCGCGAAGCGGCCCCCGGCACGTCGTTCGCCGTCGAGCGGACGGGCGGCCTGCACCACGAGCCGACGTACCCGCCGCTCCACCTCGACCCGGGCGAGAGCGTCGCGGCCGCGGAGAAGCTGCTGACCGCGGACTTCGCCGGGTCCACCGTGGCGGACCAGCCGGTGCTGAAGGTCCTGGCGTTCCACCCGGAGCTCGACCCCGACGCGTTCCTGGCCCTGGCGCGCGACGCGGTCGGCGAGCTGGCCGCGATCACCCGCTCCAGCCCGAGCGCCCTCCTGGAGATCAGCGGGCGGACCGTCTCCAAGGCGAGCACGCTCGAACTCTGCTGCGCCGACCGCGGCATCTCCCCCGCGGAGGTCGTCGCCTTCGGGGACATGCCCAACGACATGGAGATGCTGACCTGGGCGGGCGCCTCCTACGCCATGGGCAACGCGCACCCGGACGTGCTGGCCGCGGCGACCGGCGTCACGGCGACCAACAACGAGGACGGCGTGGCCCGGGTCATCGAGGACATCCTCGCGGGGCGCTGACCGCACATCCCGCAGCCGCGACATCCGCCGTCACAGCAGCCGCTACGGCAGTGGTGACCCGGGGCACCATCACCCCCCACGCCCCCTACAACCGCACACCCCGCCCCGCGAACCACCTCACCGGGTCCACCCCCGACCCCAGGTCCGGCGTGAGCCGCACCTCGAAATGCAGGTGCGGCCCCGTCGAGTTGCCGGTGGTGCCCGCCTGCCCGAGCCACTGACCGGCCCGCACCTTCTCGCCCTGGTCGACGGTGACGGCCGCGAGGTGGGCGTACTGCGTGTAGTAGCCGCCCGGGTGCCGCACGACGACCTCGACGCCGAAGCCGCCGCCGCAGGACACGCGGATCACGCGTCCGGCGCCCGCCGCCCGCACGGGGGTGCCGACGGCGACCGCGAAGTCCTGCCCGGTGTGCCGGTGGGCCCAGTGCGCGCCTGCGCTGTCGTAGCCGGCCGACAGCTCGTACGTGGCTACCGGTGGCACCCACGCGCGCGTAGTGCGCATTGTGGGCTGCGTGAGACGTACGGCGCCGCGGCATTTCCCGGCCGCCACCGACCGGTCGGCGTCGCCCTGCAGTTTCCATTGCGCCTGTTCAAGCTTGCTCTTGATGCTTTTGCGCAGCCTTGCGAGGTGAACGCTCCGCTCTCTCAGGGCGTGCCATCGCAGGGTCGCCGCGCGCTGCCCCCGCGCGAGCTTCTTCTCGGCACGACGGCTCTTGCTCACCGCATTGTTGAGCGCCAGGTCTGCCTGCAATACGGCCCGTTGACCGTGCAGCAGCTCCTCCGGCCGGTCGGAGAGCAGCATCTGCGCCGCGAGCGGGATGTCGCCGCCGCTGCGGTACTGGGCGCGGGCGACGCGGCCGAGGTCGTTGTGGAGCGCGGCGACCTCGCGCCGTTCCTTGCCGAGCAGCCGCTCCATGCGCCGCGCCGTGGCCTTCTGCGCTCCGGCGGCCCTGTGCCCCGCTTCGTAGCGCTGCGTCGCCGCCGAGGCCTCCACAAGGAGCCGCGCCACCTCGGCGCCCGGCTCGGGCCCGTCGGCGGCCCGGGACGGCGCGGGAGGCCCGCAGAGCGCCACCAGAGCGCACAGCAGCGCCAGGAGGACGGGAGGACGGCGGGGGCGTAAGCGCATGTCCGGGATCGTTGCCCGCCGCACCGCAGGGCTCGCGTGGGATTCGTACGGCTGGGGGGCCGCTTGCCCCGAACGGCGCAGAAACGTACCGCCGAACCGGGCCCGTCAGGCCGCGCCTCCCACCGGCCCGACGTCCTAGTACGGCGCCTCCCACACCACCGTCGTACCCCCCGCCTTGTCCACTGCCGTACCCCCGGCGTCGTCGCCCCCAGGGCCCGGCCCGTACCAACTGTCGCCGCCGAGCGACTCCGCGCGTCTCTTCAGGTTCTTCAGGCCGCTGCGCCGCCCGCCCTCCGGGATGCCCACGCCGTCGTCGGCGACCGTGAGACGCACGCCCTGACGGCCGTCCGGCAGAAGGACGGTCGCGTCCACGACGACGTCGATCCGGCTGGCCCGCGCGTGCCGGAAGGCGTTCGAGAGGGCCTCCCGCAGAGCCGCGATGAGGTTCTTGCCGGTGAGCTCGCCGACCACGTCGTCGACCGGCCCCACGAAGCGGTGCGAGGGCTTGAACCCGAGCGGTACCGCCGCCATGTTGACTTCCCGCAGCACGCGCGTGTGCAGCCCGGAAGGCGCCTCGGCCGGGCCCTGTTGCAGCGCGAAGATCGCCGTCCGGATCTCCTGGATGGTGACGTCCAGTTCATCGACGGACTTGCCGATGCCCGACTGCACCTCGGGCACCGCGGACCGGCGTTGGGCCGTCTCCAGCATCATCCCGGTGGCGAACAGCCGCTGGATCACGAGGTCGTGCAGGTCGCGCGCGATGCGGTCGCGGTCCTCGAACACGGCGAGGCGCTCCCGGTCGCGCTGCGCCTCGGCCACCATCAGGGCGAGCGCGGCCTGCGAGGCGAACTGGGTGGCGAGCGTGCGCTCGGCCTCCGTGAAGGGACGCTCCCCACGCGCGCGGGGCATCACCAGCGTCCCCAGGACACGTCCGTCGCTCTGCAGAGGCAGCATCATGGCCGGCCCGTAGCCGCGCGCGAGGTCGGTCAGGACCCGTGGGTCGGTCGCGGTGTCCTCGATGAACACGGCCTCCCCGGCCAGGAGTTCGGCGGCCATGGTGCTCTCCGGCGGCACGACCAGGCCCAGTGCGGCGGACGGCCCGTCCGAGGCGACGGCGACGACCTCCATGCCGCCGTCCCCGGTCGGCAGCAGCACCAGGCCGGCTGCCGACTCCGAAAGCCTGCGGGCCTGTTCGGCGACCACCTGCAACGCGTCGTCGGCGTCCCCGCCCGACAGCAGCGCCGTGGTCACCGCCACGGAGCCGTCGATCCACCGCTCCCGCTGCCTGGCCGCCTCGTAGAGCCGCGCATTGCCGATCGCGATACCCGCCTCGGTGGCGAGCACTCGGACCATGTTCAGGTCGTAGTCGTTGAACTCCCGGCCCCCGCGCTTCTCCGTCAGGTAGAGGTTGCCGAAGATCTCTCCCTGTACGCGGATGGGGACACCCAGGAACGTCCGCATCGGCGGATGGTGCGCGGGAAACCCGCACGCGCGCGGATCGTCGGCGAGGTCCGCCAGACGCATCGGCACCGGATCGTGGATGAGCGCGCCGAGCACGCCCCGGTGTCCGTCGGGCAGCCACCCGATGCGCTGCGCGGTCTCGTCGTCGACGCCATGGAAGACGAAGTCCACGAGGCCCTCGCCGTCCTCGGCGATGACGCCGATCGCCGCATAGCGGGCATCCGCTAGGTCGGCGGCGGTCTCGCAGATCCGGTCGAGCGTGGAGTGCAGTTCGAGACCGGTGCCCACGGACCGCATCGCCTCCAGAAGCTGCGGCACGCGCGCGCTCAGCTCCGTGGAAAGGCCGTGCGGACCACGCGCGCCTCGGGGCTCGTTCCCGGCGGACTCGGGCGGGGACGAAGCGGACGGCTCCATGGGTGCGACCATGCCCCGAGAGTAGTAAGTCCCATTTAGCGAGGAAAGTCGGAATAGCGTGTGCGGCGGGTCCTTGCCGCTCACAACGCCACGCCCGCGCTCACCGCCGTCCCGCCCCGACCAGCAGCTCCGCCGCCTGTTCCCGCTCGCGCAGCTCCCGCAGCGGCCCGTCGACAACGGCCAGTTCGGCGTACGGACCGCGCTGCGCGACCCGCCCGCCGTCGAGCACGATCACCTCGTCGACGGCGTCGAGACCGGCGAGCCGGTGCGTGATCAGCACGGTCGTCCGGCCCTGGGTCGCGTCCAGCAGATCCGCGGTGAGCGCGTCCGCCGTCGCCAGGTCGAGGTGCTCGGCCGGCTCGTCCAGGACGAGGACCGGGAACTCCGCAAGGAGCGCGCGGGCCAGCGCGAGCCGCTGGCGCTGCCCGCCGGACAGCCGCGCCGCATGCTCGCCCACCAGGGTGTCGAGCCCTTCCGGCAGCGCGTCCACCCACTCCAGAAGGCGTACGCGGCTGAGCGCGGCCCGCAGTTCGTCCTCGGTGGCGTCCTTCTTGGCGAGCAGCAGGTTCTCGCGGACGCTGCTGTCGAAGAGGTGGGCGTCCTGGGCGCAGAGCCCCACGAGCCGTCGTACGGCGTCGCCTTCGAGCGCGTACGCGTCGGTCCCGCCGAACGTGTACGTCCCGGCGTCCGCGTCGAGGAAGCGCAGCAGCACTTGGGCGAGGGTCGTCTTGCCCGAACCGGAGGGGCCGACGACGGCGATCCGGCGGCCGCGCTCCAGGGTCAGGCCGACCCCGGCGAGCGCGGCCCGGTCCTGGCCCTCGTACCGGGCGGCGAGGTCCCGTACGACGAGCGGGAAGGGGTCCTGCGGCGCCTGTGCGGGCCGTTCGGGCTCCCGTACGGGTTCGGGGGCGTCGAGCACCTCGTAGACGCGCTCGGCGCTCTTGTGGACGCGCTGGCGGTACTGGACGGCGAGCGGCAGTCCGAGCACCGCCTCGAACGCGGCGAGCGGCGTCAGGACGACGACCGCCATGGCCACCCCGTCGAGCTGTCCTGCGCGGACCCCCTGCACGCCGGCCAGTGCTGCGGCGGCCACGGTCAGGCCGGTGATCAGCGCGGTGAGCCCGTCGCCGAGCGCGGTCGCGGTGGCGGCGCGCGAGGCGATCCGGGTCAGCGCCGAGTCCGCCTCGGCGGTCTCCTTCGTGCGGCGGGGCAGCGCACCGGCGACGGTCAGTTCGGCGGTCCCTGTGAGCAGTTCGGCGACCTTGGTCGCGAGCGTCCCGCGCGCGGGGGCCAACTTCCGCTCGGCCCTGCGGGCCACGGCCCCGGACAGGAGCGGCACTCCGACACCGGCGAGCAGCAGCCCGGCGGCGAGCACCGCGCCGGCGGCGGGCAGCATCCAGGCGGTGAACGCCACCGAACCGGCGCCGACGAGCGCCGCGACCGAGGCGGGCAGCAGCCAGCGCAGCCAGTAGTCCTGGAGCGCGTCCACGTCGGCGACGAGCCGGGACAGCAGGTCACCACGGCGCGTCGTGCGCAGTCCGGCGGGCGCGAGCCGCTCCAGGCGGCGGTAGACGGCCACCCGGGTGTCGGCCAGCATCCGCAGCACGGCGTCGTGCGACACGAGCCGCTCCGCGTACCGGAAGCAGGCCCGGCCGATGCCGAACGCGCGCGTGGCCGTCACCGCGACCATCAGGTAGAGCACCGGCGGCTGCTGCGAGGCCCGCGAGATCAGCCACCCGCTGGTCGCCATCAGACCGACCGAGCTGCCGAGCGCGAGCGCCCCGAGCAACAGCGCGAGGGCGAGGCGCGAGCGGCGCGGACGGGCGGCGGCACGCAGCCGCGTGAGGACGTGGCGCCGGTCCGTGGGCACGTCCTGCGCCCGCCCGTCCACCGGCGGGACGGCGGCCGGAGCGCGCTCGGGCACTCCCGCCACCGCGGCCGCCCGCTGCTGGGGCGGCCGGTCCGTGCCGGGCATGTCGAGGCGGACCACCCGGTCGGCGACGGCCAGCAGGGCCGGCCGGTGCACGACCAGGAGCACCGTACGGCCGACGGCCAGCCTGCGTACCGCCTCGACGATGCCGGCCTCGGTCTCGCCGTCGAGCGCGGCGGTCGGCTCGTCGAGCAGGACGACGGGCCGGTCGGCGAGGAACGCGCGGGCCAGCGCGAGGCGCTGCCGCTGCCCGGCCGACAGGCCCGTGCCGTCCTCACCCAGCTCCGTATGCGTCCCGTCGGGCAGCGCCTCGACGAACTCCAGCGCGCCCGCCTCACGCAGGGCGGCCAGCACCGCCGCGTCGTCGGCGCCGGGCCGGGCGAGCCGTACGTTGTCCGCGATCGACCCGGCGTACAGCTGCGGTCGCTGCGGAACCCACGCCACGCGCGCGTGCCACTCCTCCCGCTGCACGGTGGAGAGGTCGGCGCCCCCGACGAGCACGCGCCCGCCGCTGGGACGTACGAAACCCAGCAAGGCGCTCAGCAGCGTCGACTTGCCCGCGCCGCTGGGCCCGACGAGGGCCACGGTCTCGCCTGGCGCGACGGCGAAGGAGGCATGCGAGACAGCGTCGTCCGTACGTCCCTCATAGCGCACCGAAACATCGTCGAACACGACGCCTGTGGTCGCCGGAACGGCCTCCGTGCCGGACTCCGGTAGGGGCGTCTCCAGAACGGCGAAGATCTCCTCCGCCGCCGCGAGCCCCTCGGCGGCAGCGTGGAACTGCGTCCCGACCTGCCGCAACGGCAGATACGCCTCGGGCGCGAGCACCAGAATGACGAGTCCGACGTAGAGGTCCATCGTGCCGTGCACGAGCCGCATGCCGATGGTGACCGCGACCAGGGCGACCGAGAGCGTCGCGAGCAGTTCCAGGGCGAAGGACGACAGGAAGGCGATGCGCAGCGTCCGCATGGTCGCCCTGCGGTACTGGCCGGTGATCGTGCGGATGGACTCGGCCTGCGCCTTGGCCCGGCCGAACACCTGCAAGGTCGGCAGACCCGCCACCACGTCCAGGAAGTGACCCGACAGCCGGGAGAGCAGCCGCCACTGGCGGTCCATCCGGGACTGCGTGGCCCAGCCGATCAGCATCATGAAGATCGGGATGAGGGGCAGCGTGCCGACGATGATCGCCGCCGACACCCAGTCCTCGGTGACGACGCGGGCCAGCACCGCCACCGGGACCACGACCGCGAGCCCGAGCTGCGGCAGATACCGCGAGAAGTAGTCGTCGAGCGCGTCCACGCCCCGCGTGGCGAGCGCGACCAGCGAACCGGTGCGCTGCCCGCTCAGCCACCCGGGGCCGAGCTGCGCAGCGCGCTCCAGGAGCCGCCCCCGCAGCTCCGACTTGACCGCCGCGCTCGCCCGGTGGGCGGCCAGTTCGGTGAGCCAGGAGACCAGACCTCGTCCGGCCGCGACAGCCACCAAAAGGAGCAGCGGCGTCCGCAGGTGCGCCGCGTCGAAGCCGTGCTGGAAAGCGCCCACCACGACTTCGGCGATGAGCATCGCCTGCGCGATGACCAGACCGGCCCCGGCGGCGCCGAGAACGATCACCGCCAGGAGGAAGAGGCGGGTGGCCCGGGCGTACCGGAGCAGGCGCTGGTCGATCGGTTTCACGTGAAACACGCCCCCTCAGGGTTCAGTGCGCGGTCTCGACGACGTCGCGTGCGCGGCATCGGCGACGTTCAGTGCGCGGCATCGGCGATGTGCTTGGTACCGATGCGCTTGCGGAACACCCAGTACGTCCACGACTGGTAGAGCAGCACGAGCGGGGTGGCGATCGCCGCCAGCCAGGTCATGATCTTCAGCGTGTACGGGCTCGACGAGGCGTTGGTGACGGTGAGGCTCCAGGCCGGGTCGAGCGACGACGGCATGACGTTCGGGAACAGCGTCAGGAAGAGCGTCGTGAATGCCGCCGCGATGGTGATGCCGGACAGGGCGAACGACCATCCCTCGCGCCCCGCCTTGATGGCGCCGATCGCGCCGACGAGGGCGACCAGGGCCACGATCATCGCGATGAGCGAGCTCCCGTCCCCCTTGTCGGCCTGGGTCCAGATGAGGAACCCGAGCGCCACCACCAGCGCGCCCAGACCGAGCGTCAGCGCGAACTTCCGCGCCCGCGCCCGGATGTCGCCCAGCGTCTTGAGCGAGGCGAACACCGCTCCGTGGAAGGTGAACAAGGTCAGGGTGACCAGGCCGCCCAGGAGCGCGTAGGGGTTGAGCAGGTCCCAGAAAGTGCCGACGTACTCGAAGTGCTGGTCGAGCTTGACCCCGCGCACGATGTTGCCGAACGCCACGCCCCACAGCAGCGCCGGGATCAGCGAGGTCCAGAAGATCGCGTGCTCCCAGTTGGTCTGCCACTTCTCCTCGGGGCGCTTCGCCCGGTACTCGAAGGCGACACCGCGCACGATGAGGCAGACCAGGATGATCAGCAGCGGCAGATAGAAGCCGGAGAAGAGCGTCGCGTACCACTCGGGGAACGCGGCGAAGGTCGCTCCGCCGGCCGTGAGCAGCCACACCTCGTTGCCGTCCCAGACGGGACCGATCGTGTTGATCAGCACCCGCCGCTCGGTGCGGTCGCGCGCGAGCAGCTTGGTGAGGATGCCGATCCCGAAGTCGAAGCCCTCCAGGAAGAAGTAGCCGATCCAGAGGACCGCGATGAGGACGAACCAGACGTCGTGGAGTTCCATGACTTGTGCGCTCCCTTGGCCCTAGTAGGAGAAGGCCATCGGCTTGTCGGCGTCACGGTCGCCGCCGATCCTGGTGGGCGGGTTGAGATCGTCGTCGGTCAGCTCCGGCGGCCCGGCCTTGACGTACTTGACGAGCAGCTTGACCTCGATGACGGCGAGGACCGCGTAGAGCAGGGTGAAGACGGTCATCGAGGTGATGACCTCGCCCTGCGAGACGCTGGGGGAGACCGCGTCACGGGTCTGCAGGACGCCGTAGACGACCCACGGCTGGCGGCCCATCTCGGTGAAGATCCAGCCCCAGGAGTTGGCGATGAGCGGGAAGCCCATGGTCCACAGGGCGACCATCCAGTAGAGGCGGGTGAACTTCGGGCTGAGGACCTTGTTCTTGAAGAGCACCAGGTTCGGCACTTCGTCCTCGCCCGTCCGCAGGTGCTGCGGCAGCATGAACTTCTTGCGGGTGAGCCACAGTCCGAGGAGGCCGAGGGCGAAGGACGCCATCCCGAACCCGATCATCCAGCGGAAGGCCCAGAAGGTGACGGGGATGATCGGCCGGTAGTCGCCAGGCCCGTACTTCTCCTGCTCGGCCTTGTTGGTGTCGTTGATGCCGGGAATGTGCGAGGTGAAGTTGTCGTCGGCGAGGAAGGACAGCACGCCGGGGATGGAGAACTCGACGCTGTTGTGGCCCTTGCTCACGTCTCCGTAGGCGAAGATCGAGAACGGGGCGGCGTCCTGGCCGTCCCACAGCGCCTCGGCCGCCGCCATCTTCATCGGCTGCTGCTTGAACATGACCTTGCCGAGCTGGTCGCCGCTGATCGCGGTGAGCATTCCGGCGATGACGACGGTGATGAGGCCGAGCCGCAGCGAGGTCTTCATCGTCGCGATGTTCTTCGGGTTCTTGCGCGCCAGGTGGAAGGCGGCGATGCCGACCATGAACGCGCCGCCGGTCAGGAACGAGGCGGCCAGGGTGTGGAATGCCTGAGTGAGCGCGGTGTTCTGCGTCAGCACCTGCCAGAAGTCGGTCAGCTCGGCGCGTCCGGTGGCCTTGTTGTACCGGTAACCGACCGGGTGCTGCATCCAGGAATTGGCCGCGAGGATGAAGTACGCGGACAGGATCGTGCCGATGGACACCATCCAGATGCAGGCCAGGTGGATCTTCTTCGGCAGCTTGTCCCAGCCGAAGATCCACAGGCCGATGAAGGTCGACTCGAAGAAGAACGCGATCAGCGCCTCGAAGGCCAGCGGCGCCCCGAAGATGTCACCGACGAAGCGCGAGTAGTCGGACCAGTTCATGCCGAACTGGAACTCCTGCACGATGCCCGTCACGACACCCATCGCGATGTTGATCAGGAAGAGCTTTCCCCAGAACTTCGTCGCCCTGAGGTACTTCTCCTTCTCGGTCCGCACCCAGGCGGTCTGCAACCCGGCGGTCAGCGCCGCCAGCGAGATCGTCAGTGGCACGAAGAGGAAGTGGTAGACGGTGGTGATGCCGAACTGCCATCGCGCCAGGGTCTCCGGCGCCAGAGCCAGGTCCACTGCGTCATCTCCTTACATCGCCGCGGCCACAGCAGCGGTTTGCCCCTTAAATCCCGCACTTATCCGGAGGAACCGGGACACGCTTGTGAACGCGTTCACATTCACAAGCATTATGTCGTACGGGCTGTCGGAAACCGAAGCGGGGGCCCCTTACTGCGAGGAACGCCACAGTGGGACGCCGGCGCACGAGGAAACCGAGGGGCGCACACAAGGAGGCGCGAGGCGGCACCCGCCGCCCCGCGCCTTCTCGCGTTCCCGTGCGCTCCCGGACGAGCGCGCCTGCTCAGAGCTCCTTGCGGAACGCCTCCGCCGCGCTCAGGAAGATGTCGTTGGCCTCGGTCTCCGCGACCGTGACGCGGACGCCCTCACCGGCGAAGGGCCGCACGACGACCCCCGCCCGCTCGCACGCCGCGGCGAAGTCCAGGGTTTGCTCGCCAAGACGCAACCACACGAAGTTGGCCTGCGTCTCCGGCACGGTCCAGCCCTGCGCCCGCAGCGTCTCCACGACCCGGGTCCGCTCGCCGACCAGCGAGCCGACGCGGCCGAGCAGCTCGTCCTCCGCCCGCAGCGAGGCCACCGCCGCGTCCTGCGCCAGCTGGCTGACGCCGAAGGGAACGGCCGTCTTGCGCAGCGCCGCGGCCACCGGCTCGTGCGCGATGGCGAACCCGACCCGCAGCCCCGCGAGCCCGTACGCCTTGGAGAAGGTCCGCAGCACCGCCACGTTCGGCCGGTCCCGGTAGATCTCCACGCCGTCCGGCACCTCGGGGTCGCGGATGAACTCGCGGTACGCCTCGTCGAGCACCACGAGGACATCGGACGGCACCCGGTCGAGGAAACGTTCCAGCTCGGGCCGGCGGATGGCATTGCCCGTGGGGTTGTTGGGGTTGCAGACAAAGATGAGACGGGTGCGGTCCGTGATCGCGTCCGCCATGGCATCGAGGTCGTGGTCCTCGCCGGGCGTGAGCGGCACCCGCACCGACGTCGCCCCGCTGATCTGCGTGATGATCGGGTACGCCTCGAAGGAGCGCCACGCGTAGATGACCTCGTCGCCCGGCCCGCTGGTCGCCTGGAGCAGCTGCTGGGCGACGCCGACCGAGCCCGTCCCGGTGGCCAGATGGGTGACCGGCACGCCGAAACGGTCCGCCAGCTCGTCCATCAGCCCGGAGCAGGCCATGTCCGGGTAGCGGTTGAACGTGCCGGCCGCGGCGATCGCCCGCTCCATCACACCGGGCAACGGGGGATAGGGGTTCTCGTTGGAGGACAGCTTGTACGCCGCCGGTCCCCCGGCGGCCGCGGGCTTGCCCGGCTTGTAGGTGGGGATCCCCGCCAGCTCCGCGCGCAGCTTGGGGTTCGTCTCGCTCACCGCAGTCCTCCTCGTGGCCACCGTTCCAATACTGCTTACCTTATGAGGATTGGCCGTCCGCCCCAATGGGGCGGGACCGACCGCCCCGTGCAAGGGGGACGGGAAGGCGTACGGAGAGGGGGGAGCGCTCCGTGGACTGGCGCGCGCCGGTGGCTCGCGCCGTGGCGCGCATCACCCGTGCAGGTGAGTTGCGGCCTGCCCGCAACTTCGCCGAGTCGGCAGGCTCGTAGGTACCGACAAGTGACGTAGCACCGTCGAACCCGCCAACTCCCTGTTGTTCCATGGTCATTGACGGGCCATCACCTTGCAGAAACGTGCCTGTCAACGCGTGCATATGCGCCCCCACCATGCGGCCGCATGAGCCCTACTATCGGCTCGCCATGACAGCAGCAGGGAAGCACCAGGTGAGCCGGGCAGAGACGACCCGCAGGGGCACCCGGCCGGGCCGGGCAGGCATCAGAGACGTTGCCGCCGCCGCCGGGGTCTCGATCACGACTGTCTCCGATGCGCTCAACGGCAAGGGCCGGCTCCCGGACGCCACCCGACGCCATGTCCGCGAGGTCGCCGACCGGCTGGGCTATCGCCCTTCCGCGGCCGCCCGCACGCTCCGTACCGGCAAGTCGGGCCTGATCGGCCTGACAGTGACGACCTACGGGGATGAACCTTTCACCTTCACCGAATTCGCGTATTTCGCGGAGATGGCGAGAGCCGCGACCTCCGCGGCGCTCGCCCGCGGGTACGCGCTCGTCATCCTGCCCGCCACCTCACGCCACGACGTGTGGTCGAACGTCGCCCTCGACGGCACCGTCGTCATCGACCCCTCCGACCACGACCCGGTCGTCAGCGAGCTGGTCCGCCAGGGCCTGCCCGTCGTCTCGGACGGACGTCCCGCGGGCACCCTGCCCGTGACCGCCTGGGTGGACAACGACCACGAGGCCGCCGTCCTCGGCATCCTCGACCATCTCGCCGAGGCCGGCGCACGCCGCATCGGCCTGCTCACCGGCACCACCACCGACACCTACACCCACCTGTCCACCTCGGCCTATCTGCACTGGTGCGAGCGGATCGGGCAGGAGCCGGTCTACGAGTCCTATCCGGCGCACGACCCGTGCGCGGGCGCCGTCGCCGCCGACCGGCTGCTCGCCCGTCCGGACCGGCCCGACGCGGTCTACGGCCTCTTCGACCCCAATGGCACCGATCTGCTCGCCGCGGCCCGCCGCTACGGCCTGCGCGTACCGGAGGACCTGCTGCTCGTGTGCTGCAGCGAGTCGACCGTGTACGCGACGACGGAGCCGCCCATCACGACCCTGTCACTGAAACCGCGCCGTATCGGCACAGCCGTCATCCAGCTCCTGATCGACGCCATCGAAGGAGTCGATTCGGACCAACCGGTCGAGCAGGTCATACCGACCGAATTGATCGTGCGGACCTCCTCGCAGCGCCGCCCGCAGCGCACCACGGTCAGCCCGCCCCGCTCCCCGGGGCAGGGCTGACCGGCCCCACTCACCCTCCGGACCGGCCGCGGACGCCGCGGCCGAGGGGAAAAGTCCACACCAATTCGGGAGAAAAGTGTGGCGAACAGCCGCCCGTCACCGATTCACCACCCCTGGTGCATCACACAGCACGAGCCGCATTCCTATGATGGGCGGACGACACCGCGGGCCGCTGCGACCAGGCAGTCCGATCCGGTGCACAGGCGGCGCAATGGTGGAGGGGTCGATGACTCAGGGGGCCGGTCAGGGACCCGCAGCGCGCACGGAGACGCTGCGTGACTTCCGCGTGCCCGCGTACGTCCATGACGTACCGGCGAACGTGCAGCCCACCGAGCCTGTTCCCGACTCCCCCGAGGCGGAGCGGTTCCCCGACGGCTACACGCCGACCGAGCGCGACCTGCCCGTCATCAACCGGGGGGACACGGTGCGGATGGAGACCACCGCGCCCGCGCCCCGGTCGAGCGACGAGAAGGGGCCGCTGTACGTCGTGGGCGACGTGCACGGCTACCTCGACGAGCTGCTCGCGGCGCTCCGCGAGAAGGGCCTGGTCGACGCGGACGGCGCCTGGGTGGCGGGCAACGCGCGCCTGTGGTTCCTCGGCGACTTCACCGACCGCGGCCCCGACGGCATCGGCGTCATCGACCTCGTGATGCGGCTGAGCGCCGAGGCGGCCGCCGCCGGCGGTTACTGCAAGGCGCTCATGGGCAACCACGAGCTGCTGCTGCTCGGCGCGAAGCGGTTCGGCGACACGCCGGTCAACTCGGGCGCGGGCACTGCCACCTTCCAGGCGGCCTGGTTGCTCAACGGTGGACAGAAGTCCGACATGGACCGCCTCCAGGACGTGCATCTGCAGTGGATGTCCCGGCTCGACGCGATCGAGATCGAGGACGACCACCTCCTCATGCACTCCGACACGACCGCCTATCTGGACTACGGCGACTCCATCGAGGCGGTCAACGACACGGTCCGCGAGACCCTCACGCGCAACGACGCGGACGAGTGCTGGGACGTGTTCCGCAAGCTGACCAAGCGCTTCGCGTTCCGCGACGAGGAGTCGGGCCCCGGCGCCGTACGCGAGCTCCTCGGCGCCTACGGCGGCTCGCGCGTCGTGCACGGCCACAGCCCGATTCCGTACCTTCTCGGCGAGGTCGGCACCGAGGACGCCGACGGCGAGGACAGCGGTCCGGTCGTCGAGGGGCCTCATGTTTACGCGGGTGGGCTCGCCATCGCCATGGACGGCGGCGTCACGATGGCCGGAAAGCTGCTGGTCCAGCAACTCCCCATGCATGGCTGAGAGTTCCCCGGGCAGGCGCCGTGGACGGAGCGTCCGGCGCGCCGACGGCTGAATTTCGAAAACCCCCTGTCACGGCGTGCTGTGACCGCTCTACCATCGGCTTATCCGTAGCAGGCTCCCCTCCGTTTCTGCCCGACGGCTCGTAACCATGCGGGCCACCAAGCCCTACGGAGCATCGGGGGATGCACATGAACAGCGCTCCGCATTTGCTGAACGAGGACCGCCCCGAGTTCGAGCGGATCCTCGATGAGGCGCTGCGTACCGCACCCAACCGGCCTGATCTCGCCGCCGTGGGCCAGCGGCTCAACCCCGAACAACTGCGCACCATGGCACTGAACGCCGCCGCACTGATCAGCACGGCGGCAGCCACCGAGTACGAGCAGTACACCAAGGTCCGCGACGAGCTGCGCGCCGCTCCGCAACCCGTCCGTCCGCTACGTGAAGGAGGCTCCTCCAGCTCGGCCGAGTCCGGCGGCTCCAGCTCCATCGGTTTCGCCGCCAGGGTGGGCGAGGTCGCGGAGACCACGGGACCCGGCGTCGCCGCGGTCGCCGTCGTCCTCGCCCCGGTCCTCGCCGGGACCGCGGCCGCCATCTTCCTGCTGGTCGGCTACATCCTGAAGATGCTCAACCCGCAGCCCGACTTCGCCGGCACCCTGCTGTCCGTCGGCTGGGTCTTCGGCGCGCTCACCGCGGCGGGCATCCTCGTCGCCGCGGTCTGCCTGCTCCTGACGGCCCTGCGCAACGGGTCGACCTCGCTGCAGGCAAGCGCCCACGGCGAAGCCAACAAGGAGGTGGCGCGCGCCAGGGAAGCCTGGGCCGAGGCGCTTCTCGAGCGGGGCATCCTGCCGTTCCTGCGGGACGCCCAGGCCCGGACCGCCCTGGGCGGCGGTTCGCTGAGCGGCGGCAGGGGCGGCGGCTCCACCGGCCGTATGCCCCAGCTCGGCTACAACAGGCCCGGGTTCAGCAGCCCCGACGGCGGCGGTACCGCCACGGGGCAGCGTGCCGGGTTCTCCAGTCCGGACTTCTCCAGCCCGGACTTCGGGGGCCCCGAGCACCAGCCGGACTGAGCCGGGGACAAGGGGCTCGGGGTGCACGGTGTGGCCCCGAGCCCGTCGTCATCCGCGCTCGCCGGTCAGTTGGCGAGCGGCAGGTAGACGCGATTGCCCGCCTCGGCGAACTCCTTCGACTTCTGCTCCATACCGGCCTCGACCTCGGCCTGCGTGGTGCCGTGCTCGCGACGGATGTCCTGCGAGATCTTCATCGAGCAGAACTTCGGGCCGCACATCGAGCAGAAGTGCGCCGTCTTCGCCGGTTCGGCGGGGAGCGTCTCGTCGTGGAACTCGCGGGCCGTGTCCGGGTCGAGGGCCAGATTGAACTGGTCCTCCCACCGGAACTCGAAGCGGGCGTCCGAGAGTGCGTCGTCCCAGTCCTGCGCTCCGGGGTGCCCCTTGGCGAGGTCCGCCGCGTGCGCCGCGATCTTGTACGTGATGACGCCGGTCTTCACGTCGTCGCGGTTGGGCAGGCCGAGGTGTTCCTTGGGGGTGACGTAGCAGAGCATCGCCGTGCCCCACCAGGCGATCATCGCGGCGCCGATTCCGGACGTGATGTGGTCATACGCCGGAGCGACGTCCGTGGTCAGCGGGCCGAGCGTGTAGAACGGGGCCTCCTCGCAGATCTCCTGCTGGAGGTCGATGTTCTCCTTGATCTTGTGCATCGGGACGTGGCCCGGCCCCTCGATCATGGTCTGGACGCCGTGCCGCTTGGCGATCGAGTTCAGTTCGCCGAGTGTCCTGAGCTCGGCGAACTGAGCCTCGTCGTTGGCGTCCGCGATCGAGCCGGGGCGCAGCCCGTCGCCGAGCGAGTACGTGACGTCGTACGCGGCGAGGATGTCGCAGAGCTCCTCGAAGTGCTCGTAGAGGAAGCTCTCCCTGTGGTGTGCGAGACACCACGCGGCCATGATCGAGCCGCCGCGCGAGACGATGCCGGTCTTGCGGTTGGCGGTCAGCGGGACGTACGGGAGCCGGACTCCGGCGTGGACCGTCATGTAGTCCACGCCTTGTTCGGCCTGCTCGATGACGGTGTCCTTGTAGATCTCCCAGGTCAGTTCCTCGGCCTTGCCGTCGACCTTTTCGAGAGCCTGGTAGAGCGGCACGGTGCCGATGGGGACGGGGGAGTTGCGCAGGACCCATTCGCGCGTGGTGTGGATGTTGCGGCCGGTGGAGAGGTCCATGACGGTGTCGGCGCCCCAGCGGGTCGCCCACGTCATCTTCTCCACTTCCTCCTCGATGGACGAGGTGACGGCGGAGTTGCCGATGTTGGCGTTGACCTTCACCAGGAACCGCTTGCCGATGATCATCGGCTCGATCTCCGGGTGGTTCACGTTGGCGGGCAGCACCGCGCGGCCTGCCGCGATCTCGTCACGGACGACCTCAGGGGCGACGTTCTCCCGGATGGCCACGTACTCCATCTCCGGGGTGATCTCGCCCCGCCTGGCGTACGCGAGCTGGGTCACGGGCTCGCCGGTCCTGCCGCGGCGCGGCTGACGAGGGCGGCCTGGGAAGACCGCGTCGAGGTTGCGCAGCCCGCCGCGCGGCGAGGTGTGCTTGATGCCGTCGTCCTCGGGGCGGGCGGGGCGGCCCGCGTACTCCTCGGTGTCACCGCGGGCGATGATCCAGTTCTCCCGGAGCGGGGCGAGCCCCCTGCGCACGTCGGTGTCGACGGTGGGGTCGGTGTACGGGCCGGAGGTGTCGTACAGCGTGACGGCCTGGCCGTTGGTGAGGTGCACCTGGCGGACCGGCACGTTGAGGTCGGGGCGCGAGCCCCGGATGTACCCCTTGTGCCAGCCGATGGACTTCCCGGCCTCCGGCTCAGAGCCGTTGGAGGCAGGCGTGCGTGCGTCCGTTGTGGTCATGAGACCTACTCCCTACGCCGGCATTACCCGGTAACAGGTTCGGCGGTCGACGCAGCGGTGTTCGTCGGCGGCGTTTCACGCTGTTTCACGTGAAACCGCATGGACGAAGGTCAGCGCCCTCTCAGCCCGGTGCTCCGAGCTCCCGCGTGTGCAAAGTGCCTCCACGCTAGCGTCACTTCGGACGCGTTGAACAGAGGGCCCCTGTCGTTCTTGCGATGATCGGGCGGTGACCACGACGCAGCAGCCTCCGCCTCCGCCGCCCCAACCTCCGCATGGAGAGGGTCCATCAGGGCACGGACCTGGCGGGCACGGCCACTCTCACAGTCATGGCCCCGCCGCCCCCGTCTCACAGCATCTGCGCAAGGTCATCGCGGCGATCCTGGTGCCGTTCTCCATGGCCGTCGTCGTCGGTCTCGTGGTGCTGTGGCCCGGCGGCGCTCCTGAGCACGAGCGCACCGGCGTCGGCTTCGACCGGCAGACGCAGCAGGCCACGGTCGCCGAGGTCGAGAAGGTGGACTGCAAGTCCGTGAACGCGACGGGCTCCGCCACCCAGGACCCCTCGGGCACGTCGACGCAGAACCCGTCCTCGGGTACCTGTGAGAAGGCGACGATCCGGGTCGACACCGGCAAGGACACGGGCCGTACGTTCACGGAGATCATCCAGCCGGACTCGCCACGGCAACTGCGCGAGGGCCAGAGGGTGATCGTCGCCTACGCGCCGGACGCTCCCAAGGAGTTGCAGTACTCGGTCACCGATGTGAACCGCAAGCTCCCCATGGCGCTCCTCGCCGGGATCTTCGCCCTGGTCGTCGTGGTGGTGGGCCGCATGCGCGGCGTCATGGCGCTGGTCGCGCTCGCGGTCAGCTTCCTGGTGCTGACCCTGTTCATCCTCCCGGCGATCCTCCAGGGCTCGAACCCGTTGGTCGTGGCGGTCGTCGGGGCGAGCGCGATCATGCTGATCGCGCTCTACATGTGCCATGGCCTGACGGCCCGTACCTCGGTCGCCGTCCTGGGCACCCTCGTATCGCTGCTGCTCATCGGGCTGTTGGGGTCGCTCTTCATCGGCTGGGCCGCGCTGACGGGCAACACGGACGACAACACCGGCCTGATCCACGGGCTCTACCCGGACATCGACATGAGCGGTCTGCTGCTCGCGGGCGTCATCATCGGTTCGCTCGGGGTCCTGGACGACGTGACGGTCACGCAGACGTCGGCGGTGTGGGAGCTGCACGAGGCCAACCCGACGATGGGCTGGCGCGGCCTGTACCGGGCGGGCATCCGGATCGGCCGCGACCACATCGCGTCCGTCGTCAACACCCTGGTCCTGGCGTACGCGGGCGCGGCGCTGCCGCTGCTCCTGCTGTTCTCGATCGCGCAGAGCAGCGTGGTCGACGTGGCCAACAGCGAGCTGGTGGCCGAGGAGATCGTGCGCACGCTGGTCGGTTCGATCGGCCTGGTGGCGGCGGTGCCGGTGACCACCGCGCTGGCCGCCCTCGTGGTCTCGGCCGACCGTCCGATGCCCGGCAAGCCTGCGCGGACCGCTCCGGGACGCGGTGGTGGAGGCCGACGACGCAAGCGCTGAGCGGCGCGGAACGGCTCGGGTGCACCGCGCCGCACAGGCGTCACGTCGTCGACTGCCGGGTCAGCCCGCGTTCTGCTCCTCGGCGAGAATCCGGTCGAGCGCCTCGTCGAGTTCGGCCTCGTAGTCGGCCAGGGCCTGTTCCTGTCCGAGGGGGACGAGCTTGTCCGTGCGGTCGAGGAACGCGACGAGCGGGGCGACCCCGGCCCGGAACAGCGCGTGATCACCGCCCACTTGCAGCCGGATGTGCACGTCCACCGGCAACTCGTCGGCGCCGCCTCCCGCGTTCTCCACGGGCATGATCCGGACGTCGCCGTCACCGGTGGCCCCGTTGACCCCGTCGACGAGGAGCTCCCTGCCGAATGCCCAGGTCACGGGCGCGTCACCAGGGAGATGGAACGTGAGGCGTACCGCATACGGATCGGCGGACTCGTACCGGAGCTCCACCGGGATGCGGAACGACAGCTCCTCGGAGACGAGGAAGCTCATCATGACCTCTGCTTGCACTGCTTGTACCGACTCGCGCATCGCCTACCCCGTCAATGTGACGTCGATTGGCCAGGAATGACCTTCCTGACGCTGCTGGCATCTTGCTCAACGTACACACTTAATTACAAGGAGTGAGTTTTCAGATGCTGATAGAGAAGGCGAGTGTCCCTACGAGGTTGCCGATCTCGTCCTGCAGCCGGCGTGCGAGGGGCAGCAGCCGGTCCGCCTGATGTGCGGGAAGGGAGATGGCCACGGTCGCCGCGGTCGAGCCGATGGTGACCGGGAACGCGGCGCAGGCCGTGCCCAGCGCATACTCCTGGCGCTCGATCAGCGGCTCCATCCGACCCACGGTCCGCAGCTTGCGCAGCAGCGTCCGGTCGTCCCGTACCGAGTACGGAGTGAGGGCGCGGGCCGGATGGCGGTCGAGATGGTCCCGGCGGGCCTCCTCGCCGAGCTGGGAGAGCAGGCACTGGCCGATCGCGTGGGCGTGCCCGGTCGCGGTGAAGTCGGCCCACTCCTCGACGGCCGGACTGGCCGGGGTGTCGGCTACGGCGACGATCTCGATCTCGCCGTCGCGGTAGAGCGCGAAGTAGACGGGCACGCCGAGCGTGTCCCGCCAGTGGCGCAGCGCGTCGGTGATCATGATGCGACGATTTTGCTGGGCTCCACGGCTGCTCAGCCGCTCCACCGCGTCCCCGAACAGGAAGACGCCTCTGTCCCTGCGGAGATAACCCTCATGCGTCAGCGTGCGCAGCAGGTGGTAAGCGGTGGGGAGGGCGACTCCGGCCTCCCGGGCGAGCTGCTTGGCGGGAGCCCCCTCGTCATGTGCGGCGACCGCCTCCAGCAGCCGCATGGCGCGCTGAACGGAGCCGATGAGCGTCTGCGAGGGTGCTGAAGCGGGATCGGCCAAGGTTCACTCCCGGTACACGTGCGTCCCCCCGCATTTCTTGGGATCGCGGGGATGGGAGGCATCGGAATCCGGACTTTAACCCTTGGCCACCGCTCGATACGGCCCCGGAACGGAAACTTCCCCCGGTCCAGCGAACCGTCGCACCCTGCAACGAACGACGCTCCGCGCGCCGCCCGGCCTCACCAGTCGCTGCGCGAGGACGAGCCCGCCATGAACCTCCGCACGAGGTAGATGAGTCCACCCACCAGGGCGGCGAAGACCAGCACCTTGAAGAGCAGGCCGATCACGAACCCGACGACGCTGGCGATCAGGCCGCCGAACACGACCAGGGCGATGACCGGCACCGCGACCCACTTCACCCACCACGGCATGCCCGCGAATATCTCTCGCACTGCCCTCGCTCCTTCGCTCCCGAGGCCCTCGCCGGGACTCTTCCGACTTCCTGTACCCGATGCTGACATGCCGGGGGCCCGTGCGGGGCGCCGCGATCCCTTGTCCTCCCCTGACCCGACCCTTAGGGAATCCCAGGGTCGGGGGTCAGCTCTCCGGGGGAGAGAAGACGACCAGGACCCGCAGGTCCTCGCTGATGTGGTGGAACTTGTGGGCCACGCCCGCCGGCACGTACACCACGCTGCCGCGCCCGACCTGGGTGGTCTCCATGCCGACGGTGATCGAGGCGCGGCCGCTGACCACGAGGTAGACCTCGTCCTGCTGGTGCGGCTGCTGCGGGTCGTGGTCCCCCGCGTTCAGCGCGTACAGCCCGACCGACATGTTCCGCTCGCGCAGGAACTGCAGATACGCGCCGTCGTTCGCGGCGCGCTCCGCCTCCAGTTCGTCCAGCCGGAATGCCTTCATCGCCCTTGTCGTCCTCGCCGTCTGTGCTCGTCACGCCTGTCACGCTCGTCACCGGCACCACCGCCGGTCCCGTCTGCCACGATCAGACACATGTTGAATTTCGTAGTCAAGACGGTCGCCAACGCGGGGGCGCTCGCCGTCGCGGTGCTGCTGGTCGACAAGATCACGCTGACCGGGGACAGCACCGGCAAAAAGATCGGCACGCTGGTCCTGGTGGCGCTCCTCTTCGGCCTGGTCAACTGGCTGGTGAAGCCGGTCGTGAAGGTCCTCACCTTCCCGCTCTTCATTCTGACCCTCGGCCTGATCACGCTGGTCGTGAACGCCCTGATGCTGTTGCTCACCTCGTGGCTGGCCGACAAGCTCGACCTGAGCTTCCACGTCGAGGGCTTCTGGACCGCCGTCCTCGGCGGCCTCATCATCTCGATCGTCTCCTGGGCGCTCAACGTCGTCCTGCCCGAGAAGGACTGAACCGCCATGACCTTCCGCGTCTGCTTCGTGTGCACGGGCAACATCTGCCGCTCGCCCATCGCCGAACACGTCTTCCGCACCCGCGTCGAGGAAGCCGGCCTGTCCGGTGCCGTCGAGATCGACAGCGCCGGAACCGACGGCTGGCACGTCGGCGAGAACGCCGACCCGCGCACCGTCCGCGTCCTGGAGGAGCATGGCTACGCCACCGCGCACACGGCCCGCCAGTTCGACGCCGACTGGTTCGCGCGCCTCGACCTCGTGATCGCCCTCGACGCGAGCCACCTGCGCACCCTGCGCCGCCTTGCACCGACCCCGCAGGACGCGGAGAAGATCCGCCTGCTGCGCTCCTACGACCCCGCCGCCGGTGACGACCTGGACGTTCCCGACCCGTACTACGGCGGCACGGCCGGATTCGAGGACTGTCTGCGGATGGTGGAGACGGCCTGCGAGGGGCTGCTTGACGCCGTGCGCGACGCGGTGGAGGGCCGAGCGGCCTGAGCCATGACGAGGGCTACGCACAACAGACGGCCCGAGCCTCCCCCCTCGTGGCTCGGACCGTCCCGGTTCTGCGCGCGAAGAACCGCGCCCACAAGGCTAGTTGACTGTCTGTCAGTGTCCAATCACGGTAGCGACAGGGACGCATCGGCATATTTATAGTTGAGCGCGTCCTCAGGGCCGGGAGGGAGGCGCGTATCCATGGACCTCGCCTTGCTGCGCACCTTCGTCACGGTCCACCGCGCCGGTTCCTTCACCCGCGCCGCCGCCCTGCTCGGCCTCTCCCAGCCCGCGGTCACCTCGCAGATCCGCACGCTGGAGCGCCAGCTGGGCCGCCCGTTGTTCCTGCGCCAGGCGCGCGGCGTGACCCCCACGACCATCGGCGACGAGCTGGCCCACAAGGCGGCCCCGCACCTCGACGCCCTCATGGAGATCACCGAGATCGGGCTCGACGAGGAGTCCGAGGTCCGCACCTTGCACGTCGCGGGCCCTCCAGAGTTCACCGCGGAACGCGCTTTGCCCGCCCTCACGGAGCTGACCAGGAGGAACGGCCAAAGCATCGCCCTGCGAGCCTCCTTCGGCACCGCCGAGGAGTCCGTGGAGGGCCTCGCCGCCGGACATCATGATCTGGCCATCACGACGACGCGGCCGCGCGGTGCTCTGCTCACGGCGACTCCGCTCTGCGACGAAGAGCACGTCCTGGTCGCCGCTCCCCGCTGGGCCGCCCGGATCGGCTCCGGCACGCTGCACCGCGACGCGGCGCCCTCCCTCGAGAACTTCCCCGTGGTCGAGGTCCATGAGTCGCTTCCGCTGGTCGAGCGCTACTGGGCCACTGTCTTCGACTCCCGCCCCGCCGTCTCCGGCACCGTCGTCGTGCCCGACCTCCGCGCGGTCCTCGCGTGTGTGATCACGGGCGCCGGTCTCGCGGTCCTGCCGCGCTATTTGTGCGCGTCCGCCCTGGAGCAGGGGGAGGTCGTGGCGCTGCTCGATCCGCCGGTGCCACCGCTGCGTACCTACTTCCTCGTCGTGCGCTCCGGCACGCTTGCCTCACCGCGTATCGCGCGGGCGCACGAGTGGCTGTTGCGCGCTGCGGTCGACTGGTCATGAGCGGTCACGACGCGATGCGGAATGTTTCACGTGGAACCGGCCGGGCCACATTTCTCCCATGACCGTCCGACCCGTGGTCAAGCGCACCGCACGCGCTGTTCTGCTCGATGGCGACGACCTCGTCCTGATCAAGCGGACCAAGCCAGGCGTCGATCCGTACTGGGTGACCCCGGGTGGCGGTGTCGAAGCGGAGGACACGACCGTCGTGGACGCGCTGCACCGCGAGGTACATGAAGAGCTCGGCGCGAAGGTCACCGACGTGGTGCCGTGCTTCGTGGACACCGTCGAGCACATCGGCGAGGACGCCGCGACGACCGGCGTGAAGGTCCAGCACTTCTTCGTCTGCCGACTCGAGTCGATGGACCTCTCCCAGCGCCACGGCCCTGAGATCGAGGAGCCGTGCGGCGAGTACGAAGTCGTGCGCGTCCCGTTCACTCGCGTAGGAATCGCCTCGGTCCATCTGGTGCCGCTCTCCTTGCGCCACTACTTGGACGGCAACATCGAGGGCGTACGGGCGATGCACGCGCCCGACCTGGGCTGACCAGCTCTTCGGACGGCCCGTAGGGGGCTCAGTCCGCGGTCAGGACAAGGTCCTCCACCGCGTCATGGCGGATGCGGTGGCGCGGAATGCCGAGGGCGCGCAGGGCGTCGACCCCGTTGCGGATCATGCCGGGCGGACCGGAGAGATAGGCGTCGTACTCGTGCCACGGGCCGTACTGCCGCACGGCGTCCGGCAGTTGCCGATGGGCTCGTCGGTCGACGACCGGCCGGACCGCAAGCCACGGGTGGCTCTCCTCGAGCCGCAGCATCGTGTCGATGTCGTACAGGTCGTGATCGGTGCGGGCCCCGTAGAACACCTCGACCGGCCGCCGTTCCCCGTGCTCGGCGACGTCCTCGACGAGCGCCTTGATGGGAGCTATGCCGGTGCCGCCGCCCAGGCAGAGCAGGCCGCTGTCGCTGCTGTGGTCGACGGTCATGGAGCCGGCGGGCGGGCCGAGGCGCAGCACGTCACCGGGGCGCGCGCGGTGGACCAGGGCGTTGGAGACCCAGCCCGCCGGGACGGCTCGTATGTGGAACGACAGCAGACCGTCGGAGCGGGGCGCCGAGGCGAACGAATAGTTCCGCCAGATCCGCGGCCACCACGGCGTCTCCAGCGTCGTGTACTGGCCCGCCAGAAAGGGGTACGGCTGGTCGGGCCGCAGCGTGACGACCGCGATGTCGGACGTGCGCAGCTCGTGTTCGACGACCTCGGCGAACCACCAGGCGGGGGCTTTCGCCTCGTCCTCGGCGGCCGCGTCGATCATCACCTGGGAGATCGTCGTGTACGTACGGACCCAGGCGGCCTCGGTCGCCGCGTCCCAGGTGGCCGCGGAGTACCGGGCGAGCGCGGCGATGAGGCACTCGCCGACGGCCGGGTAGTGCTCGGCCCGCGTGCCGTACTTGCGGTGGCCGCGGCCCAGGTTCTTCAGGTACGGGACGAGGACGAGCTTGTTGTCGACGTGCTCGGCGGCGGTCAGCAACGCCTTGAGCAGGCGGTCCCGCTGGAGGTTCATCGCGACGGGGAAGAGCGGGCGCAGCTCGGGGTGGCGGACGAAGAGCAGCGCGTAGAAGTACGAGATGAGTTTGGCGGCCCCCGGCCCGACCTCGTCCATCGTGCGGCGCACGAGGACGGCGTCGGGCGTGGCCCTCTCGAGCGCGCGGGACGGCGGTGTGCGGTCGGGCGGGGAGGTGTGGTCGGGCGGGGAGCTGCGGTCAGCCGGAGCGGCGCGATCGGCTGGAGCGGCGCGGTCGGCGGGAGCGGCGCGCTGGTCCGGCGTGGTGCTCTCGTCCGGAGCGGCGCGCTCGTCCGGCATCGTGCTCTCGTCCGGCGTGGTGCGCGACGTGAACCAGCCGTCCCCGCCGCCCGGACCGGAATCGGCGGGCGTGGTGGTCGGAGCGTCCATGCGGTGCCTCGCCTCGAACATCTCGGGGTCGGTCTGCGTACGTCCGTCTCACTGCACACTCCAGCACTGGCTGCACGCCGCTACGGAGAGGCCCACACGGCAGAGTGCCACTCCTTTCCCTCCCGCTGGAGGAAAACCGAAAAGTACGGGTCTTTGATCTTTCCGCCTGGTTGGGCGGGGACGGCTCTGAATGCGCCATGTCGGCCACCCTGGTCCCGGGCGGGGCCTGATGCCGGGTGGCCGAAAGTATCGGGCCACTGCACCCAAAGCGGTGGACGCCACCGTGCTCCGTCCGACAGCCTGACCAGCGTGTCGACACCTTCCCTCTCCGACCTGCCCATCCGCCGTCTCACCCCGCGTGACGTGGGCGCCTGCGCCGACCTCTCCGAGGACCGGGGCTGGCCCCGCGAGGAACACAAGTGGGGGCTGCTGCTCGCCGCCGGTACCGGCTACGGCATCGACGCCCCCGACGGCGGATTCCTCACCGCCTGCGTAGTGACCGAGTACGGGCCACGGGAGCGGCCGGAACTCGCCGCGATCGGCATGGTCCTGGTCGCCGAGCGGTACGCGCGCAGAGGGGTCGGCCGGCGTCTGATGCGCCATGTCGTCGAGCAGGCGGGCACGACCCCACTGACGCTGCACGCGACACCGTACGGGCGGCCGCTCTACGAGGAGCTGGGCTTCAAGGCGACCGGTCGGGCCGAGATGGTGCGTGGCCGCTTCGTCGCCGGTGGCCCGGCGCTCACGGTGGCCACGCGCGCGGCCACCGCGGAGGACCTGTCCGCGATCCTGCGGCTCGACGCGGAGGTGTTCGGGCCCGACCGCACCCACGTCCTCGTGCGGCTTCCGGCCTTCGCGGACCAGTTGCGCGTGGCCGAGGAGCACGGGCGGCTCATCGGGTACGCCGCGGCCTGGCCGAACATGGATACGCATGTCATCGGCCCGCTGGTCGCCCGTGACACCGAGACGGCGAAGGCCCTCGTCGCTTCCCTCGCGGCGGACACGGACCGGCCGCTGCGGACCGATGTCGATGTCCGCCACGAGGAGCTGCTGACCTGGCTCAAGGAGCGCGGTCTCGAGGGTGTGAGCATGAATGCCGTGATGAACCACGGCGCCCCGGACCTGCCGGGCGACTGGACCCGCCGCTTCGCCCCGTTGACGGTGGCGGCGGGCTGACCTGCGCGGCGAGGGCCGGGGCGGTGGTCCACCTGGCTACTGGTGGACCGGCTCGGCCTCTCGCTGCCCGGAACCGGTGACGACCACGCTCGGCGCCGGGGAGCGGCGCTCCAGCGCGGCCGACACGAAGGCCAGGACGAGGGCGCTCGCGGCGAGCACCGCGCCGACCCAGTTCGGGGCGGTGTAGCCGAGGCCCGCGGAGATCACCATTCCGCCGAGCCAGGCGGAGAGCGCGTTGCCGAGGTTGAAGGCGCCGATGTTGACGGCCGAGGCGAGCGTGGGGGCGCCGGACGCCTGGTCGAGGACCCGCTTCTGCAGCGGCGGCACGGTCGCGAAGCCGAGCGCGCCGATCAGCACGATGGTGACCGCGGCGAGGATCTTGTGGTGCGCGGTCACCGTGAAGAGGGCGAGCACGAGGGCGAGGGCGCCGAGCGAGACGTACAGCATGGGCATCAGGGCGCGGTCCGCGAACCTGCCGCCGACGAGGTTGCCGCCGACCATGCCGAGTCCGAACAGGACGAGGAGCCAGGTCACCGATCCGTCGGCGAAGCCGGCCACGTGCGTCATCATCGGCGCGATGTAGGTGATGGCCGCGAAGACGCCGCCGAAGCCGAGCACGGTCATCGCCATGGCGAGTAGGACCTGCACGTTCTTGAAGGCCGCCACCTCGTGCCGCAGCCGCACGCCCTCCGGCTTGGGCAGATCCGGTACGAGCTTGGCGATGCCGACGAGCCCGAGGACCCCGAGCGCGGCCACGATCGTGAAGGTGACGCGCCAGCCGGCGGCCTGGCCGACGAACGTGCCGAGCGGGACGCCGACGACGTTGGCCACGGTCAGGCCGGTGAACATCATGGCGATCGCGCCGGCCTTTTTCTGCGGGGCGACCAGTTCGGCGGCGACGACCGAACCGATGCCGAAGAAGGCTCCGTGGGCGAGTGAGGCCACCACGCGGCCGATGAGCATCACGGCGAAGGCGGGTGCGACGGCGGAGAGCAGGTTTCCGACGATGAACAGGCCCATCAGCAGCATCAGCATGCGTTTGCGCGGGATGCGCGTGCCCAGGACCGTCATGAGCGGGGCGCCGAACATGACGCCGAGGGCGTAGCCGGTCACCAGGAATCCGGCCGTGGGGATGGAGACGCCGAAGTCACCGGCGACCTCGGGAAGCAGTCCCATGATCACGAATTCGGTGGTTCCGATCCCGAAGGCCCCGATCGCGAGGGCGAGAAGCGCGAGAGGCATGGGGTTGACCCTTCCAGACAGTTGCAGGTGCGCTTTACGTGTTACGACAATAGTTGCAGACGCTTGCTAATTGCAAGCGCGGGCAATTTCGTCCATCGACTACCCTGGTATGCAGTCGCTCCGGGACGGAGGATCCACGAGCCATGACCGCGACAGACCCCGCACTCACCGCCCTTTCCCAGGGCTGGTGCGCCCTTTCCCTTCTGCACGGGAGGATCGAGGCCCACATCGAGCGCGCCCTGCAGGCCAAGCACGACCTGAGCGTGCGCGAGTACTCCTTGCTCGACGTGCTCAGCCGTCAGCACGACGGAGAAGGCGGCCACCTGCAGATGAAGCAGGTCGCCGACGCCGTCGTGCTCAGCCAGAGCGCCACCACCCGCCTCGTGACCCGCCTCGAGGACCGCGGCCTGCTGTTGCGCTACCTGTGCCCCACCGACCGGCGCGGCATCTACACGAACGTCTCCGACGCGGGCCTGGCCCTCCTGGCTGAGGCCCGTCCCACGAACGAGACGGCCCTGCGCGAGGCACTGGATACCGCGGCCGAGAACCCCGAACTGGCTCCTCTCGTCCGGGCCGTCGAGGGGTTGGGCGTCCCCGCCTGATCCGGGCCCTGATCTGCCGCGGCTTTAGGCTGCCGCCATGGGAGATCTTGAAATAAGAGCGGCCACAGCGGAGGACATCCCGGCGATCGTCGCGATGCTGGCCGACGACCCGCTCGGCGCACAGCGCGAATCGCCCGGGGACCTCACGCCGTACCTCGCCGCCCACGCCCGTCTTTCCGCGGACCCGAATCAGCACCTCGTCGTCGCCGTACGCGAGGGCCGGGTCGTCGGCACGCTGCAGCTCACCGTGGTGCCGGGCCTCTCCCGCAAGGGAGCTACCCGGTCCATCATCGAGGGCGTGCGTATCCACGCCGACGAGCGCGGTAGCGGGCTGGGCACCCAGCTCATCGAGTGGGCCGTCGACGCGTCCCGGCGAGAGGGTTGCCAGCTCGTCCAGCTGACGTCCGACGCGACGCGCACCGATGCGCACCGCTTCTATGAGCGGCTCGGGTTCACGGCTTCGCATGTGGGCTTCAAGCTGCAGCTGTGACTGGGGTGCGGGGCGTGACTGGTGTGCGGTGGTGGCTGGGGTGCGGGGCGTGACCGGGGCGCGGTGGTGACCGGGTTGCGGTGATGACCGGGGGCGGCGGTGACCAGCTGTGGTCTGGCCGGTTTCACGTGAAACGCCTGGCCGCCCGACCCCGGCCCGTTCCACGTGAAACGGGCCTTCGATACGGGCCACCGGCACGGGGTCGGTGCATGGCCGGTGCGAGACGCCGCTACGGACCACGGCCACAGAGGCACCGTCGCGGGGGCGCCCGGCCCTCCCGTACCGCCGTGGGGCACCCGGCCGTCCAGTACCGCCGTGGGGCACCCGGCCGTCCGGCTCCGCTGTACTACTGGGGCAGCCCCCGCCACCCCTCCGGATCCACCCCACCGGGCACCGGCGCATCCGCACCGTACGGCTCCCTGGTGAAAACGAACGACCCGAGGTCCAGGTGGCTCACCGAACCGTCCGTTCGCCGGACGGCCCGCAGCACCTCCCCCGCGTAATAGCCGTCGAGGCCTGTCCAGGTGCCGTCACCGTTGGCCCGGAACCGGGAGCGCCGCCCCGCGCCGGCCGCCGGACCCAGATTCACTCCGCCGTCGGCGGTGAGGCGCAGAGCCACCACCTGCGTTCCCCAGTACCAGGGCCCGGTCAGCTCCAGAACCGCCGGATCCACCTCCGGCAGCGGCCGCCACGGCTCGGGGATGCGCGGCTCGGCCTCGGCGACGATGCTCAGCAGCTCGGCGGCCACGGTGGCAGCGGGCACACCTGACGTGCAGTTGGCCAAGGTGACGGCGGTGAGTCCGTCCTCTTCGCTCAGCCACAGGCCCGCCACGAACCCGGGCAGCGAGCCGGTGTGCCCCGCCAGCGTCCTGCCACCGCCGCGGACCAGCTGCATCCCGAGCCCGTAGGACGCCTCCCAGTCGCCGGGCAACGTCGGCGCCGCCGGCGTCCGCATCTCCCGTACGGACTCCGCGCTCAGCACCCGGTCGTCCCCGGTGGAAAGGAACGCCGCGAAGGTGGTCAGGTCGCGGGTCGTGGACCACAGCTGGCCGGCGGGGGCCATCAGCCCGAGATCCTCGCTGGGCTCCGGCAGCAGTACATCGGCGTAGGGGTGCACGGCCCAGCCCTTGGCGTGCGGTGCCTGCGCCGTGGCACCGGTGCGGCTCAGCCCGAGCGGCTCGAGGATCTCAACGCGCAGAGCCTCCTCCCACGGCACTCCGCGCACCGCCTCCACCAGTGAGCCGAGCAGGGTGTAGCCGGGGTTGGAGTAGTGATGGCGGCGTCCGACCGGGTGCCGGAAGGGCTGCTCCCCCAGGACATCGGCGAGCGTCGGCCGAAGCGCGGCGGACGACCGCTCCCACCACTCACCCGGCGTCTCCGCCGCCAACCCGGCGGTGTGCGCCAGGAGTTGGGAGATGGTGACGTCCCCCGCCCCGGTTCCGGGAAGGTGCTTCTCCAGCGGGTCACCCAGGTCGAGGAGCCCTTCGTCGCGCAGCCGCAGCACCAGCACAGCGGTGAAAGTCTTCGTGATCGAACCGATTCGGTACTGCACGTCCTCGTCGGGGCCGTGTCCGTCGACCGAGGTGCGCGAGCCCGTCCACACCAGTTCCCCGTCACGGCCGACGGCCGCGCAGAGGGACGGCGCGCGCCCGTCCTTCTGCGCGACGGCGATGCGGTGCAGGAGGGCGCGGCGGGTGGCGGGCAGCAATTCTGCGCGTGTCGTCATACGCCCAGTCCACCGTGGGTGCCGTCCGGCGTCGAGCCGATTTCACCCGAGGCTGATCAAGCTCCGGCCGCTTCCCCTGTCCGGCGCTTCCGTCACCGGGTCCCGCTGCCGGATCAGGTCTGAGCCATGTCCACGAAGCGCGAGTAGTGGCCCTGGAAGGCGACCGTGATCGTGGCGGTGGGGCCGTTGCGGTGCTTGCCGACGATGATGTCGGCCTCGCCCGCGCGGGGCGACTCCTTCTCGTACGCGTCCTCGCGATGGAGCAGGATGACCATGTCGGCGTCCTGCTCGATGGAGCCGGACTCACGCAGGTCGGACACCATCGGCTTCTTGTCCGTGCGCTGCTCGGGACCACGGTTCAGCTGGGAGAGCGCGATCACGGGGACCTCGAGCTCCTTGGCCAGCAGCTTGAGGTTTCGGGACATGTCCGAGACCTCCTGCTGACGGCTCTCGGAGCGCTTGGACCCACCTGCCTGCATCAGCTGCAGATAGTCGATGATCACGAGCTTGATGTCCTGGCGCTGCTTGAGGCGGCGGCATTTCGCGCGGATCTCCATCATCGACAGGTTCGGGGAGTCGTCGATGTAGAGGGGCGCGGCCGAGACCTCGGGCATACGGCGCGCGAGGCGCGTCCAGTCCTCGTCGGTCATCGTGCCGGACCGCATGTGGTGCAGGGCCACGCGCGCCTCGGCCGACAGCAGACGCATCGCGATCTCGTTGCGCCCCATTTCGAGGGAGAAGATGACGCTGGGCAGGTTGTGCTTGATCGACGCGGCGCGCGCGAAGTCCAGCGCGAGCGTCGACTTTCCCATGGCGGGACGGGCGGCGATGACGATCATCTGCCCCGGGTGCAGACCGTTGGTCAGCGAGTCGAAGTCGGTGAATCCCGTCGGCACACCGGTCATCTCGCCGCTGCGTGAGCCGATCGCCTCGATCTCGTCGAGCGCGCTCTCCATGATGTCGCCGAGCGGGAGGTAGTCCTCGCTGGTGCGCTGCTCGGTGACCGCGTAGATCTCGGCCTGCGCCTTGTTGACGATCTCGTCGACGTCGTCGTCGGCGGCGTATCCCATCTGTGTGATCCGCGTGCCCGCCTCGACGAGACGCCGCAGCACGGCACGCTCGTGAACGATCTCCGCGTAGTACTCGGCGTTCGCCGCCGTGGGGACGGTCTGGACGAGGGTGTGCAGATACGACGCGCCGCCGACCTTGTTGATCTCACCGCGCTTGGTCAGCTCGGCGGCGATGGTGATCGGGTCGGCCGGCTCGCCCTTGGCGTAGACGTCGAGGATCGCCTGGAAGATCGTCTCGTGCGCCGGCTTGTAGAAGTCGGCGCCCTTGAGGACCTCGACGACATCGGCGATCGCGTCCTTCGACAGGAGCATGCCACCGAGCACCGACTGCTCCGCGTCCAGATCCTGGGGCGGCACACGCTCGAAGGTGGCCGGACCGTCGTCCCATGCGCCGCCTTCCCGGCCGCGCTCGTGCTCGTCGCCGCGTCCGCGGCCACCCTGGCGGCCTTGCCGGGAAGAGGGCAGACGGTCACTGGGACCACTGTCGGCCCAGGGGTCGTCCAAGGGCTCGGAGATACTCACCGGGCCACCTCCTCCCGTCCGCCGAGCGGACCTCGCCGTGCCTCTCATTCGTACGGCACGACACTGACAAATACGGCGCCCGATTCCGGTTGTGACGCGAGGTTTTCACGAGGTTTCCGGGCCGGATGACACGGTGGGCGCCGCCCCACGTTAGGCGTGTCGGCACCGTCAGCCAATCTGGTTATCCACAGGCGGTGTGGATGACGGCCCTCTGCCTGTGGAGAACCTGGCAAAACCTGTGCACGAGCCGGTGGACAGCCCTGTGAACAAGCCCTCAGGGCTCTTCCCGCATAGGCTCTGACCTGCACATACACCGTCCACCGGCTGTGCAGAAGAAAAACTTCCCCAGTCGGCCCACGTTCTCTTGTGACATCGCCTCGCCGTCCAGATGAGCGCGCCTTAAGTAAGGGTTCAGATGCCGTTGCATCTCTTACCTGTGGAAGATTAGATTGGTGCCCATGACACAGGCTTCCGTGACACCCAAGGCTGCCCGGCGACGCCACGACCGGGAGATCGTGGCCCTGGCCGTTCCCGCCTTCGGCGCGCTCGTCGCAGAGCCTCTCTTCCTCATGGCCGACAGCGCCATCGTCGGCCACCTCGGCACGGCACAGCTGGCAGGGCTCGCCGTCGCCTCGGCCCTCCTCACGACCGCGGTCAGCGTCTTCGTCTTCCTCGCCTACGCGACCACGGCGGCCGTCGCGCGCCGGGTCGGCGCCGGTGATCTGCGGGCCGCGATCCAGCAGGGCATGGACGGCATCTGGCTCGCCCTTCTCCTGGGCGCCGCCGTCATCGCCGTCGTGCTGCCCACCGCCCCCGCCATCGTCGATCTTTTCGGCGCCTCCGACACGGCCACGCCCTACGCCGTCACCTACCTCCGGATCTCGGCGCTGGGCATCCCCGCCATGCTCGTGGTCCTCGCCGCCACCGGCGTCCTGCGCGGCCTCCAGAACGCGAAGACCCCGCTGTATGTGGCCGTCGCCGGTTTCGTCGCCAACGCCGTACTCAACCTCGGCCTCGTCTACGGCGCCGGTCTGGGCATCGCCGGATCCGCCTGGGGCACCGTCATCGCCCAGGTCGGCATGGCCGCGGTCTACCTGGTCGTCGTCGTCCGGGGAGCCCGGCGCCACGGGGCGTCCCTGCGGCCCGACGCGGCGGGCATCCGCGCCTGCGCCCAGGCCGGCGTGCCCCTGCTCGTCCGTACCCTCTCGCTGCGCGCGATCCTGATGATCGCGACAGCGGTCGCGGCCCGGCTCGGTGACGCCGACGTCGCGGCGCACCAGATCATCCTGTCCCTGTGGAGCCTGCTCGCCTTCGCGCTGGATGCCATCGCCATCGCCGGGCAGGCCATCATCGGCCGCTACCTCGGTGCCGACGACGCCCAGGGCGCCCGCGACGTCTGCCGACGCATGGTCCAGTGGGGTATCGCCGCGGGAGTCGTCCTCGGCGTGCTGGTCATCGCGGCTCGTCCTGTGTACGTCCCTCTGTTCACCAGCGATCAGGCCGTCCAGGACGCGGCGCTGCTCGCACTGATCGTGGTCGCCGTCTCCCAGCCCGTCTGCGGCATCGTCTACGTACTGGACGGCGTCCTGATGGGCGCGGGCGACGGACCGTACCTGGCCGGCGCCATGTTGATCACCCTGGCGGTCTTCACCCCCGTAGCCCTGCTGGTGCCGGTGCTCGGGGGCGGTCTCACCGCCGTATGGGGAGCGATGGCGCTGATGATGGCAGTGCGCATGGTCACGCTGTGGCTGCGCTACCGCTCCGGCCGCTGGGCGGTCACGGGCGCCACCCGCTGACCAGCGTCCCCGCCCCCGCCCTGTTTCACGTGAAACGCCATCGCGGAGGCCACAGAACAGGGAGAGGGCAAGACGCCCGCAAACGTTTGGGGCCGCACCCCGAAAGGTGCGGCCCCATACGTGCTTCAGAAGCTCTGCTCAGCGCAGGGCTCAGGCAGCGACGACCTCGACGTTGACCTTGGCGGCAACCTCGGGGTGCAGACGCACGGACGTCTCGTGGGCGCCCAGCGTCTTGATCGGCGAGCCCAGCTCGACACGACGCTTGTCGATCTTCGGGCCACCGGCAGCCTCGATCGCCGAAGCGACGTCGGCCGGGGTGACGGAGCCGAAGAGACGACCGGCGTCGCCGGAGCGGACGGCCAGACGGACGTTCACGCCCTCGAGCTTGGCCTTGATCTCGTTGGCCTGCTCGATCGTGGCGATCTCGTGGATCTTGCGCGCACGACGGATCTGCGCGACGTCCTTCTCGCCACCCTTGGTCCAGCGGATCGCGAAGTTCCGCGGGATCAGGTAGTTACGGGCGTACCCGTCCTTGACGTCGACGACCTCGCCGGCGGCACCGAGGCCGGAGACCTCGTGGGTAAGGATGATCTTCATGATTCGGTCACCCTTTCCTTATCGCGCGGTGGACGTGTAGGGCAGCAGCGCCATCTCACGGCTGTTCTTCACGGCCGTGGCGACGTCACGCTGGTGCTGCGTGCAGTTGCCGGTCACGCGGCGGGCACGGATCTTGCCGCGGTCGGAAATGAACTTCCGCAGCATGTTCGTGTCCTTGTAGTCCACGTACGTGACCTTGTCCTTGCAGAAAGCGCAGACCTTCTTCTTCGGCTTGCGCACAGGCGGCTTCGCCATGGTGTATCTCCTGTGTGATCAAGAAGTGGGGGTACGGCCCACCCTCGGCCCAGGGGCCTAGAAGGGGGGCTCGTCCGAGTAGCCGCCGCCGGAGCCGCCGGAGCTTCCGCCCCAGCCGCCACCGCCGCCGCCCTGCTGCTGGCCGCCGCCGGCAGGCGCGCTGGTCGCCCAGGGGTCGTCGGCGGGAGCACCGCCACCGCCCTGCTGACCGCCGCCGGAGCCACCGCCCCAGCCGCCGCCCTGCTGGCCGCCACCGCCACCGCCGCCGTAACCACCCTGGCCACCGCGGCCGCTGGTCTTGGTGACCTTGGCCGTGGCACTGCGCAGGCTGGCGCCGACCTCGTCGACGTCGAGCTCGTAGACCGTGCGCTTGACGCCCTCACGGTCCTCGTAGGACCGCTGCTTCAGCCGGCCCTGCACGATGACGCGCATGCCTCGCTGGAGCGACTCCGCGACGTTCTCCGCCGCCTGACGCCAGACCGAGCAGGTCAGGAACAGGCTCTCGCCGTCCTTCCACTCATTGGTCTGCCGGTCGAAGGTGCGGGGAGTGGACGCGACGCGGAACTTCGCGACCGCCGCACCGGAGGGGGTGAAGCGCAGCTCGGGGTCGTCGACAAGATTGCCGACGACCGTGATGACGGTCTCGCCTGCCATGGGGTACCTCTCGGCGGGTTTGCTGCGGACTGCTTGCTGCTACTCGGATCCCGAATACCGCTGAACTAGGAAGTTCAGTGGGTCTCGGGACGGAGGACCTTGGTCCGGAGGACCGACTCGTTCAGGTTCATCTGCCGGTCGAGCTCCTTGACGACCGCAGGCTCGGCCTGCAGGTCGATGACCGAGTAGATGCCCTCGGGCTTCTTCTTGATCTCGTACGAGAGACGACGACGGCCCCAGGTGTCGACCTTCTCGACCTTTCCGTTGGCCTCACGGACCACGGAGAGGAAGTTCTCGATCAGCGGGGAGACAGCACGCTCCTCGAGATCGGGGTCGAGGATGACCATCACCTCGTAGTGACGCATGTGGAACCCACCTCCTTTGGACTCAGCGGCCACGGTCGTTCCGTGGCAGGAGGGTTGTTATGCGTGAGCAACGGTATCGGCGGCCACTGACAATCGGCCCTCACGAGGACGACCGAGCAGGTCAGCGGGTTCGTCCCAGGTCGGGACGTGAGCAGACACCAATGCAGACGGTACAGACTACCCGCACCCCGGCTTCCGGTTGAAATCCGGCGGAAGAGGCCCACACTCGGTATACGACGGGTGTGACCGGCGCTACGATGCGCCGCCTTCCGCAGGAGGTGCCTCATGGCACAAGCAGTGCGACCCACCAGCCCCACCGTCGGCGGTCTCTTCGCCTCGGACGGCAAGGCCCATCCGGTGCCCGACACCCTGGTCGCGGTGACCGCGGTCCTCGGACTCATCGCGATCATCACGTCGATCTGGCACAACCTCCATCTCCTCAGCTCCTGGACCGGCCTGATCGGCATCCTGACCGGGGCGTACGGCCAGTTCGTCTCGGAGACGACGCGCGAGCGCTTCGCCCTGATCCTCGGCCTCGGGGCGTCGGCCGTCGGCTTCTTCATCGGCATGGCCCACGGCGGCCTCTTCGGCGGCGTCATCGGGTGAGGCCGGCCCCCTGGAGGGGCCTACCCCCCATACAGCCAGTCGGGGCGCTCACCCGGCGCAGTAGGCTTCGGCGCGAGAGCCGGAGCCCCTGTACCCAGGGAGCCACACCAGCCCGGAGGAGCGCCCCGAATGAGCCTGACCCTGAGGACCATCAGTCGAGAGCAGCATCTGGCCTATATCCAGAGCCTGCCCGCGGCTAGCCACATGCAGGTCCCGGCCTGGGCCGACGTCAAGGCCGAGTGGCGGTCCGAGAGCATGGGCTGGTTCGACGACCGCACGAACGACATGGTCGGCGCGGGTCTTGTCCTGTACCGCCAGCTCCCCAAGATCAAGCGATACCTCGCGTACCTCCCCGAGGGCCCGGTGATCAACTGGTACGCGCCCAACCTCGACGACTGGCTGCGCCCCATGCTCGCGCACCTGAAGCAGCAGGGCGCCTTCTCGGTGAAGATGGGCCCGCCCGTCGTCATCCGGCGCTGGGAAGCCCCGTCGATCAAGAAGGGCATCCAGGACCCGGACGTCAAGCGCCTGCGCGACATCGAGGCTGACTTCATCGAGCCCCGCGCCTTCGAGGTCGCCGACAAGCTGCGCCGCATGGGCTGGCAGCAGGGCGAGGACGGTGGCGCCGGCTTCGGCGACGTGCAGCCCCGCTATGTCTTCCAGGTGCCGCTTGCCAACCGCTCCCTTGAAGAGGTCCACAAGAACTTCAACCAGTTGTGGCGCCGCAACATCAAGAAGGCCGAGAAGGCCGGTGTCGAGGTCGTCCAGGGCGGTTACCAGGACCTCGCCGAATGGCAGCGCCTGTACGAGATCACGGCCGTGCGCGACCATTTCCGGCCGCGCCCGCTCTCGTACTTCCAGCGCATGTGGACGGCTCTCAACTCCGAGGACCCGAACCGCATGCGGCTGTACTTCGCGCGCCACAACGGGGTGAACCTTTCGGCGGCGACGATGCTCGTCGTCGGCGGGCACGTCTGGTACTCCTACGGCGCCTCCGACAACATCGGGCGCGAGGTCCGGCCGTCGAACGCGATGCAGTGGAGAATGCTGCGGGACGCCTACGCGCTCGGCGCCACCGTCTACGACCTGCGCGGCATCAGTGACTCGCTCGACGAGACCGACCACCTCTTCGGCCTGATCCAGTTCAAGGTCGGCACGGGTGGCGAGGCCGCCGAGTACCTCGGCGAGTGGGACTTCCCGCTGAACAAGCTGCTCCACAAGGCGCTCGACATGTACATGTCGCGGCGCTGACGCCCCGCTCCGCCCTCGCCGCGGACCCGGCACAATTCACGTAGCTCCACAGTTCTTCCAAACCTCAGACACACCGCAGCCACGAGAAAGGTTCCGGGACCGGGCCATGGCGCTCACGCTCTACGTCGACACCGCGCGCTGGCGGGCACACCACAAGCACGTGCTCGACCAGTTTCCGGGACTCGTACCCGTCTGCAAGGGAAACGGTTACGGCTTCGGCCACGAACGGCTGGCGGAGGAGGCCACCCGCCTCGGCTCCGACATCCTCGCCGTCGGGACCACCTACGAAGCCGCTCGCATCAAGGACTGGTTCAGCGGCGACCTGCTGGTCCTGACGCCGTTCCGGCGGGGTGAAGAACCGGTTCCCCTGCCCGACCGCGTCATCCGCTCCGTCTCCTCCGTGGACGGCGTGCACGGCCTCGTCGGCGCCCGCGTCGTCATCGAGGTCATGTCCTCGATGAAGCGCCACGGCGTGACGGAGCAGGACCTGCCGCAGCTCGCCCACGCCATCCAGGACGTGCGCCTGGAGGGGTTCGCGATCCACCTGCCACTGGACCGCACCGACGGCTCGGACGCCGTCGAGGAGGTCATCGGGTGGATGGACCGGCTGCGCGCGGCCCGGCTGCCGCTGCACACCATGTTCGTGAGCCACCTGAAGGCCGAGGAGCTGGCGCGGCTGCAGCAGCAGTTCCCGCAGACCCGTTTCCGCGCGCGGATCGGTACGCGGCTGTGGCTGGGCGACCACGAGGCGACCGAGTACCGCGGCGCGGTCCTGGACGTCACGCGCGTCGCCAAGGGCGACCGGTTCGGCTACCGGCAGCAGAAGGCGGCCTCCGACGGCTGGCTCGTGGTCGTCGCGGGCGGCACGTCGCACGGCGTGGGTCTGGAGGCCCCGAAGGCGCTGCACGGCGTCATGCCGCGCGCCAAGGGCGTCGCCCGCGCCGGCCTCGCGACGGTCAACCGGAACCTCGCGCCGTTCGTCTGGTCCGGCAAGCAGCGCTGGTTCGCCGAGCCGCCGCACATGCAGGTGTCGATCCTCTTCGTGCCCTCGGATGCCGCCGAGCCGAGGGTCGGCGAGGAGCTGGTGGCCCACCTGCGGCACACCACCACCCAGTTCGACCGGCTTGTGGACCGCTGAGCCGCCGTTCGACACAGACGTACGTGAAGGGGCCGGGCACCTACTGGGTGCCCGGCCCCTTCACGTTGCCCTCAAGCGCTCTGTTCGCTCACAGCGAACCGTCCGGTGCCTTGCCCCAGTTCACCGGTGGCGGCAGCTCTTCGCCATGGTCCGCGTGGCGCGGGGGACGGGCCGCGTAGCCGAGTACGAAGACGTCCTCCGCGCCGTCGAGCACACCGCCCGAGGGGTCGTCCTCACCGCCACGGCGTACGACGTCCCGCTCGGGCAGCCAGATGTCGCGCACGATGACGGCGCACAGGTACAGCGTGCCCAGGAGATGCGCGGCGATCGCCAACTGGTAGCCCTCGGTCGGCAGGCCCTGGTGCTTGTCGCCGCTGGTCGTGTACGCGAGGTACAGCCAGATCCCCAGGAAGTAGGCGACCTCGCACGCCTGCCAGATGAGGAAGTCCCGCCACTTGGGCCGCGCCAAGGCAGCGAGGGGGATCAACCACAGTACGTACTGCGGCGAGTAGACCTTGTTGGTGAGGATGAAGGCGGCAACGACAAGGAAGGCGAGCTGCGCGAAGCGCGGTCGTCGCGGCGCGGTCAGCGTGAGCCCCGCGACCCCGAGGCACACCAGCACCATCAGGGCGGTCGCCAGGGTGTTCACGACCTCCGTGTTGAGCGGCGTGTTCAAGTGCTGGGAGATGATCAGCCAGAACGAGCCGAAGTCGACGCCGCGTTCCTGGCTGAACGAGTAGAACTTCGACCAGCCCTCGGGCGCGAGCAGCATCACCGGCACATTCACGACCACCCAGGCGACGATCGCGCCACCCGTCGCGACGGCGAACGCCCGCCACTTCCCGGCCCGCCAGCACAGCACGAGCAGCGGACCGAGCAGCAGGAAGGGGTAGAGCTTGGCCGCGGTCGCCAGCCCGAGCAGCACGCCGAAGGCGAGAGCGCGCCCTCGGGACCACATCAGCATCGCGGCCGCTGTGAGCGCCACTGCGAAGAGATCCCAGTTGATGGTGGCGGTCAGCGCGAACGCGGGTGCCAGAGCCACCAGGAGGCCGTCCCAGGGGCGTCGGCGGTGGGTGCGGGTGACGCAGACGGCGATGACCGCGGCACAGATCATCAGCATCCCGGCGTTGACCATCCAGTACACCTGCTCCTGGTGCTGGATGCTGCCGCTGCCGGGCGTCAGCCACGAGGCGACCTCCATGAACACGCCGGTGAGGACCGGGTATTCGAGGTAGTCCATGTCGCCGGGCAGCTTGTCGAAGTACGGCACGAGCCCGTCGGCGAAGCCTCGGCCCTGGTACAGGTGCGGGATGTCCGAGTAACAGGCGTGCGTGTACTGGGAACTCGCCCCGAAGAACCACGAGCCGTCGTAGCAGGGGAACTTCTGGATCATCCCGAGCGCGAACATGCCGAGCATCACCAGCGCGATGACGCGGACCGGCGACCACCATGAGCGGCCGAGGAGCGCCCGTACGCCGAGGGGGCCGCCGATGAACTCGCTGCCGGCCGCCGCGACCTCGTCCTCCCTGGTGGGCCGCACCGGCTCATCTTCGGGTCGGCTCATACGCGTCGTCTCTGGACTGGGCATGCCGCACATCCTGCCGTACGCGGCTGAGAACGAGGCGAGGGCCGCCGCACCCGGTGGGGTGCGGCGGCCCTCGTCAGCCGTGGAACACGCTGCGTTTCACGTGAAACACGCGGCGTGAGCGCTCGGCCCGGCTGCTAGCCGGTTCCTCCGAAGAGGCCCCCGCCGTTCTGATTGCCCCGGTCGGCTCCCTCGCTCGGATCCGGCGAGGTGCCACCGTCCGTCGCTCCGCCGTCGGCGGTGCCGCCGTCCGTGGCTCCGCCGTCGGTGGTGCCGCCGTCCGTCGTCCCGCCGTTGTCCCCGCACGTCCAGTCCGTCCACTTGTTGCAGGTCTCCGTGGGTGTCGGAGACGACGGTGCGGACGTGGTGGGACTCGGCGTCGTCTTGGTCGGCGTGGGGGTCGGCGTGGGCGTGGGGGTCGGCGTGGGCGTCGGCGTGGGCGTGGGGGTCGCGCCAACGACCTTGCCGATGGGCTCGGGGTCCGGGAACGGCAGGTTCGGCAGGTCCTTCATGGCCTGGGACATGTAGTCGTGCCAGATCTCCGACGGGAACGAGGCACCGTGGATCTTGGTCTGCCCGCCCGTTCCGTACATCTCGAGGAACTTGCGGTTCTTGGACTTCTCGTCGTCGTCCATCCGGTACATCGTGATCGCCGTGGACAACTGCTTGGTGTAGCCCACGAACCAGGCGGACTTGTTGCCGTCGGTGGTACCGGTCTTGCCGGCCACGTCGCGGCCCGGCAGCTTGGCGTTGGTACCGGTGCCCTTCTCGACGACCGTCTTGAGAACGTCCGTCACGTTGTCGGCGACCTCGGGGTCGAAGGCGCGCTTGGGCGTCACGTCGTGCGTGAAGACGGTCTCGCCCTCGTGCTTCACGGACTTCACCGAGTACGGGTCGTTCTGCTGGCCGCTGGAGGCGAAGGTCCCGTAGGCACCGGCCATACGGATCGCGCTCGGGTCGGACGTACCGAGCGAGAACGACGGGTATCTGGCGCTGGCGAAGCTGTTGTCCAGGATGCCGGCCTTCTGGGCGGCCTCCTTGACCTTGTTCAGTCCCACGTCCATGCCCAACTGCACATAGGCCGAGTTCACGGACTCGCGCATCGCCTCACGCAGATCGATCTGGTAGCTCGGCGCGTTGTACGACTTCTTGCCGTCGTTCGTCTGGTTCCACTGCTCGCCCTTCTCGTTCATCCAGACGTCGCCGTTGTACTCGTGGATCTTCAGGCCGTTCTCGCCGCTGTAGAGGCTCTTGGGCGAGACGATCGTGCGCTGCGACTCGTCCTGCTCCTCCGGACCGTCCGGTTTCTTGACGCCGTACTGGAACGCCGCGGCAAGGACGAACGGCTTGAACGTCGAACCGACCTGGGCGCCCGTCACGTCCGCGTTGTTGGTGAAGTGCTTCGTGGCGTCCTCACCGCCGTAGATCGCCTCGATGGCCCCGTCCTTCGGGGACACGGAAGCGCCGCCGAACTGCACGTACTTGTCGACGTACACCCCGTTGACCTTGCGCTTCTCGTCAAGGTTCTCCTTGCGGACCTTCTTGACCGCGTCCTCGAGCTGCTTCACCTTCCTGCGGTCGAAGGTCGTGTGGATCTCGTAGCCGCCGAGCGTCAGATCGTGAGCGGTGATCTTCCCGTTGCTGTTGTTGATCACGTACGCCTTGGCGAGGTCGACGAGGTAGCCGATCTGGCCGCCCAGCTGGGCGTTGGCGCGAGGATTCTGCAGCTTGGGGAACTCGGTGTACCCGTTGCGGTCCGCGGCGCTGAGGTGGCCGTCCTTGACCTCCTCGTCCAGGATCCACTTCCAGCGGGCCGTGGCGCGCTCGGAGTTCTTCTCCTTCGAGGCGTTCACCGGGTCGATCTCGGGGGAGCCGGCCGGGTCGTAGTAGGTGGCGCCCTTGAGGACGGCGGCGAGGAAGGCGGTCTGGCTCGCGTCGAGCTTCGAGGCGTCCTTGCCGAAGTACGTGCGGGCGGCGGCCTGGATGCCGTAGGCGCCGCGCCCGTAGTACGCGGAGTTCAGGTACCCGGCCATCACGTCGTCCTTGTCGACCGTACGGCCGACCTTGATGGAGACGAGGAGTTCCTTCATCTTGCGGCTGATCGTCTGCGACTGGTCGTCCAGCATCGCGTTCTTCACGTACTGCTGGGTGATCGTCGAGCCACCCTGGGTCTCGCCGCCCCTGGCCATGTTGAAGACGGCGCGGCCGATACCCATCGGGTCGACGCCCTTGTCGGTCTCGAACGACTTGTTCTCGGCCGACATGACGGCATAGCGCATGGACTTCGGGATGTCCTCGTACTTGATGATCTGGCGGTTGGTCTCACCACCCGTGGCGACCATCTGCGTGCCGTCCGACCAGTAGTAGACGTTGTTCTGCGCCGAGGCGGTGTCGGCCACCTTGGGCACGCCCACCATCGCGTACGCGATGCCCGCCACCAGCATCATGCCGCCCAGGAACCCGAAGCCCGTCCCGGTCACGAGCCGCCACGACGGCACCCAGCGGCGCCAGCCCCACTTGTTCGCACGCGGGTAGTCGATGAACCGCTTCTTCTGCGGACCACGCCCCTTGCCCCGTCCGGGGCCGCTCGGCCCACCCGGGCCACCGCCACCACGGCGCCCCCCGCCTCCGGCGCCGCCGGAGCCGGCGCCGCCCTCGGCGGCCCTGCGCCGCCCGCCGCCGCGCTGCGCAGCGCGGCGGGCCTCTGCTCGGCCTCCCCAGGGTTGATCGTCGCCCTGGCTGCCGTACGAACCCGAGGAACTCGGGGGATCGTAGGAACCGGAAGGCGACGCGGTGCTGCCGCGCGGTGCCGCACGGCGGCCCGACGGTTCTCCTGACGCTCCGCGACGGGCCGCGGCGCGCCCGCCCTGCGGCTGCGGCGGTTTGCGACGGTGCTCGCTCATCGAACGATTACTCCTCGGGCAGGCGCGGCCTCGCGCGCCTGGAAACGGCGTCTGGTGTCCGGTCCCCCCGACGTACGGATGCGCCGCTCCCGGCACTCACCCGCACTGCACCCGGGACAACGACGCCCCCAGGCATCACATGGTTCCCGGTGGTCTGCATGGCGGACAGACTACGCACCGTCAAAACCCTCCGAGCGCCGAAGTTCACCCCAAAACAGGCAAGTTGCTCCTATGAATCAACGATGTGACGCCGTTCACCGTGATCCCTCTTGTCGCAGTCGTAGGGTCGTTCTATCGTGCTGATGTATCGAGTCGATACATCAGCACGACATAAAGAGTCGATACATGGGTCCGCGACAGTGAGGAGGCGACGATGAGCCGGCGCTCCGGCATCCTCGAGTTCGCCGTACTCGGACTGCTCCGCGAATCCCCGATGCACGGCTATGAGCTGCGCAAACGACTCAATACGTCGCTGGGGGTCTTCCGCGCCTTCAGCTACGGAACGCTGTACCCCTGCCTCAAGACGCTGGTCGCGAACGGCTGGTTGATCGAGGAACCGGGCGCCGGTCCCGCCGACACTCCCGCCTCACTCACGGGACGTCGCGCCAAGATCGTCTATCGGTTGACGGCAGAAGGTAAGGAGCATTTCGAGGATCTGCTCTCGCAGACCGGCCCCGACGCCTACGAGGACGAGCACTTCGCCGCGCGATTCGCCTTCTTCGGGCAGACGTCACGCGATGTGCGCATGCGCGTCCTCGAGGGCCGTCGAAGCCGTCTGGAGGAGCGTCTCGAGAAGATGCGCCTCTCCTTCGCCCGCACCCGAGAGCGCCTGGACGACTACACACTCGAGCTGCAGCGACACGGCATGGAGTCCGTGGAGCGCGAAGTGCGCTGGCTGAACGAGCTCATCGAGAGCGAGCGCGCGGGCCGCGACCAGCGAAGGTCGGACCCGGGGGGCGCAGCTCAGCAGGACACATCTGGAGAGACGGGCGGCCTGCCCCGGCACCGGGACAGCACCCGGCCGGATCCGTCCGATGACACCGCCACGTGAAGTCCGCTCAGGGCTTCACCAGTACACACAGGGAGCAACCGGAATGGGTTCGGTTCGCGTAGCCATCGTCGGCGTGGGCAACTGCGCCACCTCGCTGGTGCAGGGCGTCGAGTTCTACAAGGACGCTGACCCGGAGACCAAGGTCCCCGGCCTCATGCACGTCCAGTTCGGCGAGTACCACGTCGGTGACGTCGAGTTCGTCGCCGCGTTCGACGTCGACGCGAAGAAGGTCGGCCTGGACCTCTCGGACGCCATCGGCGCCTCCGAGAACAACACCATCAAGATCTGCGACGTCCCGAACAGCGGCGTTCAGGTCCAGCGTGGCCACACCCTCGACGGTCTGGGCAAGTACTACCGCGAGACGATCGAGGAGTCCTCCGAGACCCCGGTCGACGTCGTCCAGGTCCTCAAGGACAAGCAGGTCGACGTGCTCGTCTGCTACCTGCCCGTGGGTTCCGAGGACGCGGCGAAGTTCTACGCCCAGTGCGCCATCGACGCCAAGGTCGCCTTCGTCAACGCTCTCCCGGTCTTCATCGCAGGCACCAAGGAGTGGGCGGACAAGTTCACCGAGGCCGGTGTCCCGATCGTCGGCGACGACATCAAGTCGCAGGTCGGCGCGACCATCACGCACCGTGTGATGGCCAAGCTGTTCGAGGACCGCGGTGTCCGTCTCGAGCGCACCATGCAGCTCAACGTCGGCGGCAACATGGACTTCAAGAACATGCTTGAGCGCGACCGCCTCGAGTCGAAGAAGATCTCGAAGACGCAGGCCGTCACCTCGCAGATCCGCGACCGTGAGCTGGGCGAGAAGAACGTCCACATCGGCCCGTCCGACTATGTCGCGTGGCTCGACGACCGCAAGTGGGCGTACGTCCGCCTCGAGGGCCGCGCCTTCGGTGAGGTCCCGCTGAACCTGGAGTACAAGCTCGAGGTCTGGGACTCCCCGAACTCCGCGGGTGTCATCATCGACGCCCTGCGCGCCGCGAAGATCGCGAAGGACCGGGGCATCGGTGGCCCGATCCTCTCCGCGTCCTCGTACTTCATGAAGTCCCCGCCGGTGCAGTACTTCGACGACGAGGCCTACGAGAACGTCGAGAAGTTCATCAAGGGCGAGGTCGAGCGCTGACTCTCCTCCCGCGACGTTGTTTCACGTGAAACAGCGCCCGCCTGAGGGCTTCGAGGCCCCTGGATCGCACCCATCGTGCGATCCGGGGGCCTTCCCTGTGTGAGGCTGTGCCCATGGCTGTCGTACGTGACCTGCGCGTCCTGCTGCGCCTGCGCGATTTCCGGCGTCTGCTCGCCGTGCGCCTGCTCTCCCAGGGCGCGGACGGCGTGTATCAGGTCGCACTCGCCACGTACGTCGTCTTCTCCCCGGAGAACCAGACGACGCCCACCGCCATCGCCTCGGCCATGGCGGTCCTGCTGCTGCCGTACTCCCTCGTGGGCCCTTTCGCGGGCGTCCTCCTCGACCGCTGGCGCCGCCGCCAGGTCTTCTTCTACGGCAACCTCCTGCGGGTGTTGCTGGCCTCCGCGACGGCCGCCCTCATGCTGAGCCATGCGCCCGACTGGCTCTTCTACGCCTCCGCCCTCTGCGTCACCGCGGTCAACCGCTTCGTCCTGGCCGGGCTTTCGGCCGCGCTGCCGCGCGTCGTCGACGCCGACCGTCTCGTCATCGCCAACGCACTGTCCCCGACCGCCGGCACGCTCGCCGCGACGCTCGGCGGCGGCCTCGCTTTCGTCGTCCGGCTCGTGGGCTCGGACTCGGACGCGGCAGTCGTCCTCCTCGGCGCGGCTCTCTACCTCTGCGCCGCGCTCGCCTCCCTCCGCATGGGCCTGCAGCTCCTCGGCCCGGAACGCGACCTGATACAACCCCGGCTCGGAGCCGCCCTGGCCGGGACCGCACGCGACCTGCTGGCAGGCGTACGCCACCTCACGTCCCGGCGGCCCGCGGCGCGCGCTCTGGCCGCCATGACGGTGATGAGGTTCTGCTACGGCGCCCTGCTCGTCATGGTGCTCATGCTGTGCCGCTACGCGTGGTCGTCCACGGAGTCCGAGGGTCTGGCCCTGCTGGGCCTCGCGATGGGCGTCTCCGGCGCGGGATTCTTCGTCGCGGCGGTCATCACGCCCGCGACTGTGGGACGGTTCGGGGCGGGCGGCTGGATCGTGGTCTGCGCCGGGATGGCGTCCGTTCTGGAGCTCGCTCTCGGGCTCCCCTTCGCGCCGGTCCCCACCTTGGTGGCCGCCTTCGTGCTGGGGCTCACCACACAGGGAGCGAAGATCGCCACGGACACGGTCGTGCAGTCTTCGGTGGACGACGGTTTCCGCGGCCGGATCTTCTCCGTCTACGACGTGCTGTTCAACATCTCCTTCGTCGGCGCGGCCGGTGTGGCGGCGCTGATGCTGCCGCCTGACGGCCGCTCCATTCCTCTGGTGGTCTTCATCGCGGCGCTCTACGGGGCGGTCGCGCTCTGCATGGCCCGCTTCGGTGCGCGTCTGAAGAGCACGGCCTGACACCGGGCCCTCCATGCATCGGGGCGGTGTTTCACGTGAAACACCGCCCCGATGCGACCAACACCTTGGGTCTCTGTTTCACGTGAAACAGAGACCCAAGGTGTTGGTCGTCTTTCGGTCAATCCTGCGGGCGGGAGGCCCACCATTCCTTCAGGGCCGCTGCCGCCGCGTCCTGCTCCATCGGCCCGTTCTCCAGCCGCAGCTCGAGCAGGAACTTGTACGCCTGCCCGATGACCGGCCCCGGCCGCACCCCCAGGATCTCCATGATCTGGTTGCCGTCGAGGTCCGGGCGGATCGAGTCCAGCTCCTCCTGCTCCTGCAGCCGGGCGATGCGCTCCTCAAGGCCGTCGTAGGCGCGGGACAGGGCGTTCGCCTTGCGCTTGTTCCGGGTCGTGCAGTCCGACCGGGTCAGCTTGTGCAGACGCTCCAGGAGCGGGCCCGCGTCCCGCACGTAACGACGTACGGCGGAGTCCGTCCACTCGCCGGTGCCGTAACCGTGGAAGCGCAGATGCAGCTCCACGAGCCGGGAGACGTCCTTCACAAGCTCGTTGGAGTACTTGAGCGCGGTCATGCGCTTCTTCGTCATCTTGGCGCCGACCACCTCGTGGTGGTGGAAGGAGACGCGGCCGTCCGACTCGAACCGGCGCGTGCGCGGCTTGCCGATGTCGTGCAGCAGGGCCGCGAGGCGCAACGTCAGGTCGGGGCCGTCGGTCTCCAGGGCCATGGCCTGTTCGAGCACGATCAGCGAGTGGTCGTAGACGTCCTTGTGCCGGTGGTGCTCGTCCCGCTCCAGGCGCAGGGCGGGCAGCTCGGGGAGGACGTGGTCGGCCAGGCCGGTGTCGACGAGGAGCGTGAGGCCCTTGCGCGGATGGGCCGAGAGCAGGAGCTTGTTCAGCTCGTCCCGCACGCGCTCCGCCGAGACGATCTCGATCCGGTCGGCCATCGCCTTCATCGCGGCGACCACGTCGGGGTCGACCTCGAAGTCGAGCTGCGCCGCGAAGCGGGCGGCGCGCATCATGCGCAGCGGGTCGTCGGAGAAGGAGTCCTCGGGCGTGCCGGGCGTGCGCAGGACGCGGGCCGCCAGGTCCTCGAGACCGCCGTGCGGGTCGATGAAGTCCTTCTCCGGCAGCGCGACGGCCATCGCGTTCACGGTGAAGTCGCGGCGGACGAGGTCTTCCTCGATGGAGTCGCCGTAGGACACCTCGGGCTTGCGCGAGGTGCGGTCGTACGCCTCCGAGCGGTAGGTGGTGACCTCGACCTGGAAGCTCTGCTCGACGTCCCCGACGCGCGCGTCCTTCTGGCAGCCGACGGTGCCGAAGGCGATGCCGACCTCCCACACCGCGTCGGCCCACGGCCGGACGATCTTCAGTACGTCCTCGGGGCGCGCGTCCGTGGTGAAGTCCAGGTCGTTGCCGAGCCGGCCGAGCAGTGCGTCCCGGACCGAACCGCCGACCAGGGCGAGAGAGAACCCGGCCTCCTGAAATCGGCGGGCAAGTTCGTCTGCGACGGGCGAGACCCGCAGCAGCTCACTCACCGCGAGGCGCTGGACCTGGCTGAGGGCGCTGGGGTTGTCTTCATTGGCGTTCGGCACAACAGGACAGGGTACGTGGCCCACCGCGCGCGGACCGAACCGTTCGGCGGGGCCGCCGCAGGACCACCGGAGCGGCCCCCTACCCTGGCTCCACGATCTTGTGGAGCGGACCGTGGCACTGAGCCACAGGGCTCCTCGTTACCATGCGTGGACACATCTGCGACCACTGACGACGACGAGGGACGGACGAGCGCGTGGCCGAGGCGGCAGACTACCCAGGGATGAGTCCCTCACCTGCCCGCCGCTTGCTGCGGCGTACCGGCGCTCTGCTCGCCGCGGCGCCACTGCTTGCCGCGCTGCCCCTCCTGCCCGGTGCCGGGCCCGCGTCCGCGCACACAGCGGCGTCCGCGGCCGCTTCGGCGACCGGCACGAAGACGGTCGACGTGGCCGTGAACCAGCTCTCGCCCGTCGCGCCGTCCGCGCAGGACACCCTCACGATCCGCGGCACGGTCACGAACAAGGGCAAGCAGGCCGTCACCGACGCCCACGTGGGCCTGCGCGTCGGTACCTCCTACGGAGGGCGCTCGGCGCTCGACGACGCCGCCAAGAGCGGCACCGGGGGCGCGCCCGACGGCACCGAGGTCGCGGGCAAGTACGCCCAGAAGTTCGCGAAGCTGGCGCCGGGCGCCACCGAGGGCTTCACGCTGTCCGTGCCGGTCAAGCAGCTGCATCTCGGCGCCGACGGCGTCTACCAGATCAGCGCCGCCCTCATGGGCCAGACCGCCGCGGCCCCGTACCAGCAGACGCTCGGCATCCAGCGGACCTTCCTGCCCTGGCAGCCCGGCCGGGCCGACACCAGGACCAGGACCACCGTTCTGTGGCCGCTGATCTCCGACACCCACCTCACCGCCGAGACGGGCACGAGCGAGCAGCAGACGCCCGTCTTCAACGACGACAGTCTCGCGCGGCAGATCGGCCCCGGCGGCCGTCTCCAGCAGATGCTGGCGCTCGGTGACGACCTCGACGTCACCTGGGTGCTCGACCCCGATCTGCTGGCATCGGTCGACGCGATGACGGACACGTACACGATCAAGGGCGCCGACGGGAAGTTCACGCCCGGCAAGGACCAGGCGGTCGCCAAGGAGTGGCTGAGCGACCTGCAGGCGGCCGTCCAGGGCCAGAAGGTGGTGACGCTGCCGTTCGCCGACCCGGACCTGGCGTCCCTCGCGCACACCGGCACCAAGGTCTCCGGTTCCCTCGGCCATCTCAAGGACGCCACGGACGCGGCCGTGTACACCGTGGACACGATCCTTCACGTGAAGGCCGACACGTCGTACGCGTGGCCCGCCGAGGGCGCCGTCGACCCGGACATCGTCCAGGTCGCCACCTCCGCGGGCGCCAACAAGATCATCGCTCGCAGCGACACCTTCCAGGAGACGGGCGACCTGTCGTACACGCCGTCCGCGGCCCGCCCGATCGGCGGTGGCGCCACGGCCGTGGTCGCCGACGCCCGCCTCTCGACCGCGTTCGAGGGCGACATGTCGCACGCGGAGAACTCGACGCTCGCCGTCCAGGAGTTCCTCGCCCAGAGCCTCATGCTGACCAGGCAGACGGACAAGCAGCGCAATGTCGTGGTGGCGCCCCAGCGCATGCCCACCACGAGCCAGGCCCAGGCCATGGCCCAGGCGGTGCACGCGCTGCAGGACGGCGCCTGGTCCCAGCCCCAGAGCCTCGCGGCCGCGACCGCGGCGAAGCCGGACCCGGGCGCGACCACCCGCGTCCCCTCGGCCCGCTCCTACCCGTCCTCCCTGCGCAAGCAGGAGCTGTCGCGCGCGGCGTTCGAGCAGATCCAGAGCACTCAGGACGACCTCGAGAACTTCAAGGTCGTCCTCACCGACCGGTCCCGGGTGGTGACGCCGTTCGGCCGCTCGATGGACCGGGAGATGTCCACGTCGTGGCGGGGCAGGGGCAAGGGCTCCGCGTCCTTCCGCGAGGGCGTCTCGTCGTACCTCTCCGACAGCTCCAACCAGGTCGCGCTGATCGACAAGTCCCGAGTGCGGCTCTCGGGGCGCAGCGCCACCATCCCGGTGTCCGTCCAGAACAACCTGTGGCAGGACGTCGACCATCTGGTTCTCCGCCTCACCTCGACCAACGGCACGCGTCTGCGGATCGGCGACGGCGTCTTCGAGGACAAGGCGGTCAAGATCGCGAGCGGGCACAGCCAGTCCGTGAAGTTCACCACCACGGCGAAGGCCACGGGTCCCGTCACGGTCTACGCCCAGCTGTACACCGAGGACAACCAGCCCTACGGCGCCAGGATGTCCTTCAAGGTGGACGCCACCGAGATCACGCCCACCGTGATGCTCGTCATCGGCGGCGGTGTCCTGCTCCTTGTCCTGGCCGGGTTCCGGATGTACACCCAGCGCAAGCGCACTGCCGCCGCCCAGTTGGAGGAGGGCGTGCCGCAAGAGCAGACGGCCGCCACCGCCGACATCGGCGAGCCCGCGCGGGACGAGGCGGAGACCGAGCCGGCTCCCGGCGCGCGTGCGGACGTTCCGCAGCAGCCGAGTGACCCGACGGCTGACACCACTTCGGAAAGCGCGGGACCGTCGGGCGCGGGTGAGAGAGTGGACCGTTGAGCGATGTCGTGGCCGGTGGGCCGGGGACGATGAGGTGGGGTATCCATGAACGCGCCGTACAACGGTGACCGTGGCCAGGGCTCGGGCGGCTCTGCCTCGGGCGATGGCCACCCGTACGACCCCCACGGGTCCGGCGGCCAGGTGCCGCCGCCCCAGCCCGCCCCCGACACCTACGGGCAGGAGGGTTACCCGCAGGACGCGTACCTCCAGGACGCGTACGGTCAGGATCCCTACCGCGCGCACGACCTCTCCGCCCAGGACCCGGTGACCGAGGCGCTGTACGACCGCTCCGCGCACCCGCCGCCGCCCCCGGGCACCTACCAGGCGCCGCAGCCCCTGTACGCGCCGCCGCCCGCGAACCAGTACCAGCCGGACCCGCGCGTCTGGGCGCAGACACCCGCCCCGGAGCCGGAGGGCCCCTCCCAGTACCTGCCGTACGGCGACGACGCGCGGACGACCCAGTTCGTCGGTGTCGACGACCTCGTGACGCAGGCCGGCGAGGAACGGCACGAGCCGGACGCCTTCGCCCACCTCTTCCGGGACCAGCAGCCCGGCTACCGCGGTGGCCGTGCTCAGGCCGAGCAGCCGGTCGACGACCCCACCACGTTCCTCGGCCAGGCACCGCTCCAGGCCGCGCCACCGCCAGCCGCGCCCGCTCCCGCCCCTGCCCCGAAGAAGGCGGGCCGCGCGGGGAGCCTGATGAAGTCGAGCGCGTTGATGGCGGCGGGCACGCTCGTCTCCCGCCTCACCGGATTCGTCCGCACTGTGGTCATCACCGCGGCGCTCGGCTCCGGAATGCTCGGCGACACCTGGACCGTCGCCTACACGCTGCCGACGATGATCTACATCCTGACCGTCGGCGGCGGCCTGAACTCCGTGTTCGTGCCCCAGCTGGTGCGCTCGATGAAGGAGGACGACGACGGCGGCGAGGCGTACGCGAACCGCCTCCTCACCCTCGTGATGGTCGCCCTCGCGGCCATCGTCGCGATCGTGGTCTTCGCGGCCCCGCTCCTGATCAAGCTGATGTCGGTCCCGGTCGCCAGCGATCCCGCCGCCAACAACGTCGGCATCACCTTCGCCCGCTACTGCCTGCCCACGATCTTCTTCATGGGTGTGCACGTGGTCATGGGCCAGATCCTGAACGCGCGCGGGAAGTTCGGCGCGATGATGTGGACCCCGGTCCTCAACAACATCGTCATGATCTTCACGTTCGGCCTGTTCATCTGGGTCTACGGGACCGCGGCCGACTCCGGTATGCAGGTCACCAACATCCCGCCGGACGGCGTCCGCCTGCTGGGCATCGGCACGCTGCTCGGTCTGACCGTGCAGGCGCTGGCCATGCTTCCGTACCTGCGGGAGACCGGTTTCCGCTTCCGGCTGCGCTTCGACTGGAAGGGCCACGGCCTGGGCAAGGCCGTGAAGCTCGCCAAGTGGACCGTCCTCTTCGTGCTGGCCAACCAGGCGGGCGTGCTGGTCGTCACCCAGCTCGCCACGGCGGCGGGCAAGGCCTCCGACGTCAACGGCGCCGGCATCATGGGCTACTCCAACGCCCAGCTGATCTGGGGCATGCCGCAGGCGATCATCACCGTGTCGGTCATGGCCGCCATGCTGCCGCGCATCTCCCGCGCCGCCCACGACGGCGACCCGGGCGCGGTCCGCGACGACATCTCCTCGGGCCTGCGCACCTCTGCCGTGGCAATCGTCCCGGTGGCCTTCATGTTCGTCGCCCTCGGCGTCCCGATGTGCACCCTGCTCTTCGGCTCCAGCGGCATCGGCGCCGCCCAGTCGATGGGCTACATCCTGATGGCGTTCGGCCTCGGCCTCATCCCGTTCTCCGTGCAGTACGTGGTCCTGCGCGGCTTCTACGCGTACGAAGACACCCGCACGCCCTTCTACAACACGGTCATCGTCGCCGCGGTCAACGCCGCCGCCTCGGCCCTGTGCTACCTGATCCTTCCCGCCCGCTGGGCGGTCGTCGGCATGGCCTTCTCGTACGGTCTCGCGTACGCGATCGGCGTCGGCGTCGCGTGGCAGCGGCTGCGCAAGCGGCTCGGCGGCGACCTGGACGGCGCGAACGTCGTGCGGACCTACGCCCGCCTCTGCCTGGCCTCCGTGCCCGCGGCGATCATCGGCGGCGGAATCGGGTACGCGCTCACCATGGTCCTCGGCCACGGGGCGCTCGGATCGATCGCGGCGCTGGTGGTCGGCGGTGCGGCGCTGCTCGGCGCCTTCTACGTGGCCGCCCGGAAGATGCGGATCGAGGAGCTCAATTCGATGGTCGGTATGGTCCGTGGACGTCTCGGCCGCTGAGAGGACCGGGATCGCGCACAACCTTCAGCGACCACCGTGTGTCGTGCATAGCGTCGGACTGTGGGCACAATTGGCTTGGGCGTCGGAGTGAATGCAACGAATGGGGAGGCAGGAACGACGGTGGCGGAACGGAGCACGGCTGCCGTCGACGTGGCCGACAACGGCGGGGACGAACCGCTGACCGCCAGTGCGGACAAGGCGGAGCAGGCCACGGCCGACGGGGTGGCCGACATCGCGAAGCGAGACACCAAGGCGCGTGAGGAACCCGCGGACATCGCGGAGACGGGGACCCACGTGAGTCCTCGCACGTCCTCACCGCCCGAGCTGCACAGCGGCCACAAGCTCGCCAGACGCTACCGGCTCGAAGAATGCGTCACTCGTCTGGACGGTTTCAGCAGCTGGCGTGCGGTGGACGAGAAACTCCGCCGCGCCGTCGGCGTGCACCTGCTGCCCGCCGACCACCCGCGAGCGCGCTCGGTGCTCGCCGCCGCCCGCTCGTCGGCGCTGCTCGGCGACCCCCGCTTCGTCCAGGTCCTGGACGCGGTCGAGGAGAACGACCTCGTCTACGTCGTCCACGAGTGGCTGCCCGACGCCACCGAACTCACGGCGCTGCTCGCCGTCAGCTCCCTGGAGGCGCACGACGCCTACCAGATGGTCAGCCAGATCTCCTTCGCCATGGCCGCGGCCCACCGCGAGGGCCTCGCCCATCTGCGCCTCACCCCCAGCGCCGTCCTGCGCACCTCCACGGGACAGTGGCGCATTCGCGGCCTCGCCGTGAACGCCGCGCTGCGCGGCATCACCTCCGACACCCCCCAGCGCACGGACACCGAGGCGATCGGCGCACTCCTGTACGCCGCCCTGACCCAGCGCTGGCCGTACGAGAACGACGCGTACGGCCTGTCCGGGCTCCCCAAGGGCGTCGGCCTCATCGCCCCCGACCAGGTGCGCGCCGGCGTCCACCGCGGCCTCGCGGAGCTCGCCATGCGCGCGCTCGCCAACGACGGGGCGACGGCGTCCCGCCAGGAACCGGCCTGCACCACGCCGGAGGACCTGGTCAAGGCGATCGGCGAGATGCCCAGGATCCGGCCGCCGGAGCCGGCGTTCACCGCGCCGCCCGAGTACCAGCGGACGACGTACCAGCAGGGCCCGTTCGGACGCCCCGCGGGCCCCGGCGTCACCCAGCCCGTACCGGCCCCGCCGCCCCCGCTGCAGAGCCGCACCGGCAAGGCCCTCAAGTGGGCGGTCTCGGCGCTGCTCATCGCCGCTCTCGGGCTCGGGAGCTGGCAGCTCGCGGACGCCCTCATGGACCGCAACAAGCCCGAGACCCCGAAGACCACGCACACCACGGAGAACGGCGGCAGCAAGAGCGACAAGAAGCCTGCCAAGCCGATCACCATCGCGGATGCCCGGGAGTACGTCGCCGAGGGCGGCGCGCAGGCACCGGAGGCCGTCGCGCAGACCTTCGACAACGACAGCTCCACCTTCTGGCGCACCAAGTCGTTCATCGACGGTCCCGAGATCGTCATAAAGCCGGGCGTCGGCATCGTCTACGACCTCGGCTCGGCCAAGGACGTGTCCGCCGCGTCGATAGGGCTCCGCTACGCCGGCGACCACACCACGGTCTCGCTGTACGCGGCGGACTCGCTCTCCCCGGCCTCGGTGGACGGTCTGAAGCAGATCGGGTCCAAGACCCAGACCACGAACACGTCGGCGAGCATCAAGGCCGACAAGCCGGTCAACACGCGCTATGTGCTGCTCTGGCTGACCGCACTGCCCCACGCGGACAAGGATGGATACAGCAACGCCGGATACAAGCAGGGCATCACGGACGTGAAGTTCACCGGCTGACGACACGGGACGCGCAGGGGGAGGAGGTTCCACGTGGACGACGCCCACGGCGGAACGAGCGACAAGGACCTCCTCTCCCGTCACGTGGCCGGTGACCCCGACGCCTTCGCGGAGATCGTGCGCCGTCACCGGGACCGGCTCTGGGCCGTGGCCCTGCGCACCCTGGGCGACCGGGAGGAAGCCGCCGACGCCGTACAGGACGCCCTGGTCTCCGCCTATCGTGCCGCGCACACCTTTCGCGGCCAGTCCGCCGTGACGACCTGGCTGCACCGCATCACCGTCAACGCCTGCCTGGACCGGGCCCGCAAGATGGCCTCCCGCAAGACCTCACCCGTGGACGACGCCGAGCGACTCGACCAGATCCTGGAGCCGCACGAGTCCGCCGCAGCCCCCGCCGAGCGCAACGACCTCCACCGCGAGCTCCTGACCGCCCTGCGCTCGCTGCCGGCCGACCAGCGGGCCGCACTCGTCCTCGTCGACATGCAGGGCTATCCGGTGGCCGAGGCCGCCCGGATACTCGACGTCCCCGTCGGTACCGTCAAGAGCCGCTGCGCACGGGGCAGAGCCAGACTCCTCCCCCTCGTGAACCACCTCCGTACGGACGGCGACGGTCAGGCAGGCGGTGGAAATCCACCTGCGGCGAGGAACCGGACGGCGGGGACATCCGTCCCACCGGCGGCAGGGCCTCGGGACGAGGCAGGACCACATGATTCAGCTGCGGTGAAGGGCGGAGGTGGGCGAGGGTGACCTCCACGACCGGTACGGCGCATCACCCGGAACACCCGGAGGTCGAGGAGATCTCCGAACTCGCCGAGGGTCTGCTGCCCGCTTCCCGTACCGCCGATCTCCGCAGGCACCTCGAGGGCTGCGCGCTCTGTGCCGACGTCTATGCCTCTCTGGAAGAGATGCGCGGTCTCCTCGGTACGCCGCTGCCGGGGGCGACCCGCATGCCCGACGACGTCGCCGGACGCATCGACGCGGCGCTGGCCGCCGAGGCGCTCCTGGGCAACCTCACGCCCGACCTCACGGCCCCGGAGACAGCGCAGGGGACGACCCAGGGTTCGGGCGAGGGAACGGACGAGGGGGCGGACAAGGACGCACGCGACACGACCGATCCCGTTTCACGTGAAACATCGGTCGCCTCCACCCCGCGTTCCACGGACCGGCCGTCCGGTCACCCCCGTGCCACCGCCGGGCCAGGGCGCAAGCCCCGCACCAGGCGACGGCGCACAGGTGCCGCTCTGGGCGCGGTCCTGACCGTCGCCGCTCTCGGCGTGGGCGCGCTCCTCCTGCAGAACGGGGACGGGACACCGACGGCGAAGGAGAGCACCCCAGCCGACACCTTCGCCGACAGCTCCCTGGAGACGAAGGTCTCGGAGCTCCTCGGTGGGAGTAGTGAAAGCGCCACGCCCCTCGGCACGGAGGCGCCCTCGTTCGGGACGCAGGAGAGCAGTCCCAAGGCGCCTAAGTCTCTCTCCATGCCGAAGCGGGCGCCCACCGTGCCGGCCTGTGTACAGCTCGGGACCCACCGCAATGAGGACCCTCTGGCGGTGGAGAAGGGCACGTACGAAGGAAAGAGCGCCTACCTCGTCGTGCTGCCCCACAAGACCGACCCGGCGCATCGCGTCACCGCGTTCGTCGTGGACTCCTCCTGTTTGAAGGAGGCTTCGTCCGAGGGCGAGCTGCTGTACACCCACGACTACGACCGCGGCTGACGGGCACCCGAACGCAACCCCGACGTGCGCCCGGACACGTCGGGAATGCGAGCCCCGTAGGATCCGTTGGGTGGGGTGAGAGTCCTGAGAAGAGGCTCCCCCGGCAGTACGCAGCAGTCCCGCAGAGACGAGGAAACAAGCCGTGAGCGACGTCCGTAACGTGATCATCATCGGCTCCGGGCCCGCCGGCTACACGGCGGCGCTCTACACCGCGCGCGCGTCGCTGAAGCCACTCGTGTTCGAGGGCGCGGTCACCGCCGGTGGCGCGCTGATGAACACGACCGAGGTGGAGAACTTCCCGGGCTTCCAGGACGGCATCATGGGCCCCGAGCTCATGGACAACATGCGCGGCCAGGCCGAGCGCTTCGGCGCCGAGCTCGTGCCCGACGATGTCGTGGCCGTCGACCTGACCGGCGACATCAAGACCGTGACGGACACCGCGGGCACCGTGCACCGCGCGAAGGCCGTCATCGTCACCACCGGTTCCCAGCACCGCAAGCTCGGCCTGCCCAACGAGGACGCGCTGTCCGGCCGCGGCGTCTCCTGGTGCGCCACGTGTGACGGCTTCTTCTTCAAGGACCAGGACATCGCCGTGATCGGCGGCGGCGACACCGCGATGGAGGAGGCCACCTTCCTCTCGCGCTTCGCCAAGTCCGTCACGATCGTCCACCGCCGCGACACCCTGCGCGCCTCCAAGGCGATGCAGGAGCGTGCCTTCGCGGACCCGAAGATCAAGTTCGTCTGGGACAGCGAGGTCGCCGAGATCAAGGGTGACCCGAAGCTCGCCGGCCTGACGCTGCGCAACCTGAAGACGGGCGAGACGTCCGAGCTGCCCGTGACCGGTCTCTTCATCGCCATCGGCCACGACCCGCGGACGGAACTCTTCAAGGGCCAGCTCGACCTCGACGACGAGGGTTACCTGCGCGTCCAGGCCCCCTCGACGCTCACCAACCTGACGGGTGTCTTCGGCGCCGGTGACGTGGTGGACCACACCTACCGCCAGGCGATCACGGCGGCCGGTACCGGCTGCTCCGCCGCCCTCGACGCCGAGCGCTTCCTCGCCGCGCTCTCCGACGGTGAGGCCCCTGAGCCCGAGAAGACGCCGACCAGCGTCTGATCCCGCACTTCCACCCCCGCAACCCCCAGAAAAAATGAGGAGCCCGCTGTGGCCGGCAACCTGAAGAACGTGACGGACGCTTCCTTCGACGAGGACGTCCTGAAGAGCAACAAGCCCGTGCTGGTCGACTTCTGGGCCGCCTGGTGCGGTCCGTGCCGTCAGATCGCGCCCTCCCTCGAGGCCATCGCCTCCGAGTACGGCGACAAGATCGAGGTCGTCAAGCTCAACATCGACGAGAACCCGGCCATTGCCGCCAAGTACGGCGTCATGTCGATCCCGACCCTGAACGTCTACCAGGGTGGCGAGGTCGCCAAGACCATCGTCGGCGCCAAGCCCAAGGCCGCCATCGTGCGCGACCTTGAGGACTTCATCGGCGAGTAATCTCAGCGCCGCTGTTTCACGTGAAACACGAAGGGTCGACCCGATCGGGTCGGCCCTTCGTCATGTCCTGCAAGCTCCACCAGGGCGCGTCTCACAACGGCCGCAGAGCCGGCTCCTTCTGTACCGCGCCCAGAAGCCGGTCCAGGGCCATCTCCACATCCTCTTTCCACGAGAGCGTCGTCCGCAGATCCAGCCGCAGCCTCGGATAGGAGGGATGCGGACGGACAGTCTTGAAGCCCACCGCCAGCAGGTGATCGGCGGGCAGGAGGCAGGCGGGCTCCTTGCCCTGAGCGTCGCCGAACGCCTCGATCGCCTTGAAGCCGCGCCGCAGCAGATCCTTGGCGACGGTCTGCACGATGACGCGGCCCAGCCCCTGCCCCCGGTAGCCCGGCGTGATCCAGGCCGTCATCAGTTGCACGGCGTCGGGGGAGACCGGGCTCGTGGGAAAGGCCGTGGAACGAGGCACGTACGCGGGCGGCGCGTAGAGCACGTAACCGGCCGGGACGTCATCGACGTAGACGACGCGGCCGCAGGATCCCCACTCCAGGAGGACGCCGGAGATCCATGCCTCCTTCTGCAGCTCCGCCGTACCGGCTCTTACCGCTGCTTCACCGCTGACGGGGTCCAGCTCCCAGAAGACACACGACCGGCAACGCTTGGGAAGGTCCGGAAGGTTGTCCAGCGTGAGCGGTACGAGCCGACGCCCCATGAAGGCTGATCCTCGCTTCCTTCGCCCGCGGCGACACGGGCGGCTGTCAGAGCGCCCCGTTCCCTGAGCAGACTGCCGACGAATCCGCCGACCGCGCCCAGTCCGAGACCAGCGGTCATCAGTCCGGTGCGACTCACCGATCGCATGACCCCGCCTCCCCTGTGAGGTGCTGCCAGGTGAATGCGCTCTTCCCGGTCGCATCGTAACCACGATGCGATTCCATCGATACCGTAAAAAAGCAAAGAGCGGGCCGTGTTCCGGTACACACCGGACACAGCCCGCTTTTCGCCTAACACTCCTGGCCGGACGGTCAGTCCTGTTCTTCGCTCTCGCTTCCCTCGGGAAGGGCGCTCTGCTCGGAGAGCCCGTTCTGCAGAACCGGCCCCTCGCCCGGAGCGAGCGTGTCGAGGATGCGCTCCAGGTCGTCCATCGATGCGAACTCGACGACGATCTTGCCCTTCTTCTGTCCGAGGTCGACCTTCACCCGCGTCTCGAAGCGGTCCGACAGCCTCGTGGCGAGGACGTTGAGAGCCGGGGAGACGCGAGCGCCGGCCCTCGGCCCCTTCGCTCGAGCCGCGCTGGTGGGCCGCGAACCCATCAGGGTCACGATCTCCTCGACCGCCCGCACCGAGAGCCCTTCGGCCACGATGCGGTGGGCGAGCCGGTCCTGCTCCTCCGAGTCGTCGACCGAGAGCAGGGCGCGGGCATGACCGGCGGACAGCACACCTGCCGCGACCCGCCGCTGCACCGCCGGTGACAGCTTCAGCAGACGCAGCGTGTTGGAGACCTGCGGGCGGGACCGGCCGATGCGGTCGGCCAGCTGGTCGTGCGTGCAGTTGAAATCCTTGAGCAGCTGGTCGTAGGCAGCGGCTTCTTCCAGCGGGTTCAGCTGGGCACGGTGCAGGTTCTCCAGGAGCGCGTCGAGGAGAAGCTTCTCGTCGTCCGTGGCCCGCACGATCGCCGGGATGCGATCGAGCTCCGCCTCGCGGCAGGCGCGCCAGCGGCGCTCGCCCATGATCAGTTCGTAGCGCCCCGGACCCGCCTGCCGTACGACGACAGGCTGCAGCAGGCCGACTTCCTTGATGGACGTGATGAGCTCGGCGAGGGCGTCCTCGTCGAACACATCACGCGGCTGCCTCGGGTTGGGCGTGATCGCGTCGAGCGGCAGCTCCGCGAAGTACGCTCCCGCGGGCGCGTCGAACCCGTCGGCCGCGCCGGAGTTCACTTCCTCCGTTTCACGTGAAACCTGAGCGGGTGGCAACGATGCCACCTTGGCCGCAGCCACCCCTCGCTCCGTCGTCAGCACGGGCACCGAGGCGGGAGAAGTCGACGCTCCTCCTGCCGGGCCCGCGGGCGCCGCCTTCTCCGGCGTGGGAGCAGCCGGGATCAGTGCGCCGAGACCACGGCCCAGTCCCCTCCGTCGATCGCTCACTGAATACCCTCCGGCGTGCTGTGCTGGTCAAGTGAAGTGCCCGCGTGGGCACGCTGGGCGTCGTAGTGGATCCCCACCCCGCGCAGCGCCATCTCCCGCGCTGCTTCGAGGTAGGAGAGCGCACCGCTCGACCCTGGATCGTAGGTCAGCACCGTCTGCCCATAGCTCGGCGCCTCCGAAATACGGACCGAGCGCGGAATGCTCGTCCGCAGCACCTCGTCGCCGAAGTGGTTCCGAACCTCGTCGGCGACCTGGGAGGCCAGCCGCGTCCGTCCGTCGTACATGGTCAGCAGGATCGTCGAGACGTGCAGCGTGGGGTTCAGGTGACCCCGCACAAGATCGACGTTCCGCAGCAGCTGGCCGAGCCCTTCCAGCGCGTAGTACTCGCACTGGATCGGGATGAGGACCTCGGCCCCGGCGACGAGCGCGTTGACCGTCAGAAGGCCGAGCGACGGCGGGCAGTCGATGAGGATGTAGTCCAGCGGCTGCTCGTACGCCTGGATGGCCCGCTGCAGCCGGCTCTCGCGTGCGACCAGCGAGACCAGCTCGATCTCCGCGCCGGCGAGGTCGATGGTGGCCGGAGCGCAGAAGAGGCCTTCGACATCCGTGACCGGCTGGACCACTTCCGAGAGCGGTCTGCTCTCGACCAGCACGTCGTAGATGGAGGGCACATCGGCGTGGTGATCAATACCCAGAGCCGTGGAGGCGTTGCCCTGTGGATCCAGATCGACGACCAGGACACGTGCACCGTGCAGCGCGAGAGATGCCGCAAGGTTGACTGTCGTCGTGGTCTTACCGACCCCGCCCTTCTGATTCGCCACCACCATGACGCGGGTCTGCTCCGGACGCGGCAGGCCTTCGCCTGCGCGACCGAGGGCTTCTACTGCCAGTTGGGCAGCGCGACCGATGGGGGTGTCGTCCATCGGGGTCGGTGTTTCACGTGAAACATCCTCCCCCGCCGACTCGGTGCGGGGACCGGGGACCGGATCGGTCATCGGTCCCGCGATGTTGGCGTCGGACCGCAAGGATTCACTCTCCTCGACTTCAGGCTCGCAATGAACAGAGCCTCCCATGCCGTCGGGGTCGAGAACCAGCGAGGCCCGGTCTTCTGTGGACGAATCCCCTTGTGTGGACAACTCCGTGCCCGAATCGAGGGATCCGAGGGGTCTACGGTCGCGGGGAGCGGCCGCTGTGCGGCCGCGACCGATGATGCCATGCAGCAGTGAGCGACGTTTCACGTGAAACACGATGCACCGCAGCCCGGTGCACTCCCGCGCGACACCCCGATATGCGTAGGTTTGGAAGCTTGTGTGGAGTACTGCTGGTCCTCAGGACGGATCAGCAGTACTCAGCAATCAGGCGTCTGTGTACTTAGCGCCTGCGCCGTGCGCGGCCCGTGCGGGCGGCCTTGGCCCGCTTGGCGGCGAACCGTACGCCACCAGGGCTCTCGCCGACCTCTACCCGCACCACCGTGGAGAGCGGGTCGACCACTCCCTCGCCGACGTGCAGGACGGAGGTCTCCACCGCACCCAGCTTGCTCAGCGCCGAACCCGCGTTCTTGAGCTCTTCCTCCGCCGTGTCGCCCTTGAGGGCCAGCATCTCGCCGTACGGCCGGAGCAGGGGGACACCCCATGCGGCCAGGCGGTCCAGCGGGGCCACAGCGCGCGCCGTGACGACATGGACGGGCGTCAGCTTCCCCAGAACTTCCTCGGCACGTCCGCGCACCACCGTCACGTGGTCGAGCCCGAGCAACTCGACGACCTCGGTCAGGAACGTCGTACGCCGCAGCAGCGGTTCAAGGAGCGTGATCTTGAGGTCGGGGCGGACCAGTGCCAGCGGGATGCCCGGCAGCCCGGCGCCCGAGCCCACGTCGCACACGGTGACGCCCTCCGGAACCACCTCGGAGAGCACCGCGCAGTTGAGGATGTGCCGCTCCCACAGGCGCGGCACCTCGCGCGGGCCGATGAGACCGCGCTGCACTCCCGCGTCGGCGAGCAGCTCCGCGTAGCGGACGGCGTCCAAGAAGCGATCGCCGAATACCGCCCGCGCCTGCTCAGGAGCCGGGGGGAGTTCTGCTGCCTCCGTCACGAGGACCGTCCTTCCGTACCGCACTAGCGCACTGGGTGGCTGACTAACAGGCTGACAAAGATCGGCCCCGCCTGCGAACAGACGGGGCCGGAAAGCGACGTGCCGATCAGGCGGGAAGCACGACGACGAAGCGCTGCGGCTCCTCGCCCTCGGACTCGCTGCGCAGGCCGGCGGCCTTGACCGCGTCGTGCACGACCTTGCGCTCGAACGGCGTCATCGGCTGCATCTTGACCGGCTCGCCGGTGTTCTTCACCTCGGCCGCGGCCTTGGCGCCCTGCTCGGTCAGCTCGGCGCGCTTCTTGGCGCGGTAGCCGCCGATGTCGAGCATGAGCCGGCTGCGGTCGCCCGTCTCACGGTGCACGGCCAGCCGCGTCAGCTCCTGAAGGGCCTCCAGAACCTCCCCGTCGCGTCCGACGAGCTTCTGCAGATCGCGGCCGCCCGCGTCACTGACGATGGAGACGGCGGCGCGGTCGGCCTCGACGTCCATGTCGATGTCACCGTCGAGGTCGGCGATGTCCAGCAGACCCTCGAGGTAGTCCGCAGCGATCTCGCCCTCCTGCTCGAGGCGGGTCAGGGTGTCGCCACCCTCGGCAGCGGCGGAGGTGGTGCCTTCCGTCACGGGATGGACTCCTTTGTACGTCGAGGACTTACGTCGAGGGTTACTTCTTGGACGAGGACTTGGAACGCGGCGGCTGGCCCTTGCGCTGGCCGGACTTGGCCTTGCTGCGGCCGTTCGCGCCCGTGGCGGTGGAACCGCCGGCGGGCTTGGCGCCGGACTGCTTGGCCTGCGGGACGGCGTCCTGCGGCTCGTCCTTCTTCTCAAGGGAGGGCTTCGCCGGGGAGGCGGGCTTGGCCGGGGCTCCGGTGACACCCGTCTGACGCTGCGACTTGGACTGCCGCTTCGGCTGCTGCCGCTTCGCAGCGGCGGTCGTGCCGTCCTCGTCCAGGACCTCCGTGGCGGCGGAACTCTTCACCACGGTGCCGTCGGCCTGAGCGGCGAGACCGGCCTTGCTGAGGCCGTTGATGAACTTCCGCTCCTGCTCGTTGCGGTCACGGCCCTTGGCGACGATGCCCTTGACGATGTTCCGCTCCCGCTTGGTGCGGGTCGCGCTGTGCGTGACCACGTGCTTCTGCAGGCTCTCGAGCATCTTGGCCTGCGCCTTGCTGCCCGGGGTGGGGTTGCGGCTGATCACGTACATCTGCTGGCCCATGGTCCACACGTTGGTGGTCAGCCAGTAGACGAGGACACCGACGGGGAAGTTGATACCCATGAACAGGAAGATCAGGGGGAAGACGTACATCAGCATCTTCTGCTGCTGCATGAACGGCGTCTTCACCGTGAGGTCGACGTTCTTGGTCATCAGCTGGCGCTGCGTGTAGAACTGCGACGCCGACATCAGCACGATCATGATCGCGGTGACCACGCGGACGTCCGTCAGCGAGGCGCCCATCTTGGCGATCTCACTGGCGCTGTCCGTGAACTTGGCGGCCAGCGGGGCACCGAAGATGTGCGCCTTCTGGGCACTGTCCAGAAGCGACTGGTCGATGACGCCGATCTTCTTGTTGTCGGCGATACCGGCGAGCGTGTGGTAGAGCGCGAAGAAGAACGGCGACTGCACGAGGATGGGAAGGCACGAGGAGAGCGGGTTGGTGCCCGTCTCCTTGTACAGCTTCATCATCTCTTCGGACTGACGCTGCTTGTCGTTCTTGTAGCGCTCCTGGATCGCCTTCATCTGCGGCTGGAGCAGCTGCATGTTCCGGGTCGCCTTGATCTGCTTCACGAAGAGCGGGATCAGGCAGATCCGGATCAGTACCACCAGGGACACGATCGACAGACCCCAGGCCCATCCAGTGTCAGGGCCGAAGACGGCCCCGAAGACCTTGTGGAACTGGACGATGACCCAGGACACCGGGGTCGTGAGAAACGCGAAGACACCAGAAATCGCGTTGACGATATCGGAAATCATGTCCCTGATCAGGCTCCTTGGGCATGGGGCGAAGTCGCTGCGGACGGGTTGTCCTGGGCGGAGGGGTCCTCGCCCGGGGCGACGGGGGCCGCTTTCTTGTCCCCGCGCAAGGCGTCACGGATCATCTCGTGCCAGCGCGGACGCTTGCGTGGTGGAACGTGGTCGACACCGCCGGGCGACCATGGATTGCACCGGAGGATGCGCCAGGCGGTGAGGGCTGTTCCCTTGATCGCACCGTGCCGGTCGATGGCCGTGAAGCCGTAGTGGGAACACGACGGGTAGTACTTGCACACGGGACCAAGGAGCGGACTGATGGTCCACTGGTAGATCTTGATCAGTGCGAGCAGTGGGTATTTCATCGCGCGCCCCCTCCCAGCAGCCGCTGAAGGGCGGCGTCCAGGTCTCGGGCCAGCTGTGCGTGGGTGGCGTCGCCCGCTCCGGGCAACGCGCGTACGACTACCAGGCTACCTGGGGGCAACAAGGCCACTCGGTCCCGCATGAGGTGGCGGAGTCTGCGCTTGACCGCGTTCCGTACGACGGCTCCACCCACGGCTTTGCTCACGACGAAACCCGCACGCGATGGGGTAACGCTCTCCCCAAGCGCGTGCGGGTCCGTTGAACCGCTGCGTAGATGGACGACGAGTAGCGGGCGGCCGGCCCTGCGTCCTCGGCGTACCGCGGTCGCGAAGTCCTCGCGCCGCCTCAGCCGATGCTCGGTAGGCAGCACGTCATGACCTGATTACGAGATCAGGCGGACAGGCTGGCGCGACCCTTGCCACGACGGTTGGCGAGGATCGCACGGCCGGCACGGGTCCGCATGCGAAGGCGGAAACCGTGGGTCTTGGCGCGACGGCGGTTGTTCGGCTGGAAGGTGCGCTTGCTCACTCGGGGGCTCCAGAAAATCGTGTGGTGGCGGGACATCGCCTGGCTGTCACCGTGCGCCCACGAGTAGCTCGCAATACGCCCGAGTGCACCGCTACACGACCCCCGTGGAACCGGGGGACCGCGATCTTGCCCATCGGAGGCAGGCGGCAGCAGCCATCGACAACTCGACCTGGTTACGGTACGCGCGGCTACGCCATCCGGTCAAACCGGCCCCACGCGGGAGACACTGTCCACAGGCTGGGGACAACAACTTGAACCGCAGCGGTCGCGCTGACTACCGTGGCTGAACTCCGATTCGTTCCCTTCTCACCACCCCACCCGATTTTCTTCCCGACCCGTCCCAGGAATCACACGTTCGTGGGACCAGCGAGAGAGCGTGCCCTGTGGCTGACGTACCTGCCGATCTTGCCGCAGTGTGGCCACAAGTTCTGGAGAAACTCCTCGGGGAAGGCCGCGGGCAGGGCGTCGAGACGAAGGACGAACACTGGATCCGGCGCTGCCAGCCGCTCGCGCTGGTCGCCGACACCGCACTCCTCGCGGTCCCCAACGAATTCGCCAAGGGCGTACTCGAAGGCCGCCTCGCCCCGGTCGTCAGCGAAACGCTGAGCCGCGAGTGCGGGCGCCCCATCCGTATCGCGATCACGGTCGACGACTCCGTCGGCGAGACCCCCGCGCCCCCGGCCCCGCCGGTCCAGCAGCACCGCTATGAGGACGCCGAGCCCCCGGCCGCCGGCCAGCAGCGCGACACGTACGACAGCCGCGACTCCTACGACGGCTACGAGCGACGCGGCCCGGAGGAGCACGGCCAGCGCGGCGACCAGCAGCCATCGCGCGCCGACCAGCTGCCGACCGCCCGCCCGGCCTACCCGGACTACCAGCGCCCCGAGCCGGGCGCCTGGCCGCGCCCGCAGCAGGACGAGTACAGCTGGCAGCAGCCCCGCCTCGGCTTCCCGGAGCGGGACCCGTACGCGTCGCCCCCGCAGCCCCAGCACGACTACCGGCAGCAGGATCGCTCGCCCTACGAGCAGCAGTCGTACGAGACCGAGCGCGGCCGCTACGGCCAGCAGCCGGAACGCTCGCCCTACGAGCAGAACCAGGGGGACCGCTCCTCCTATGAAGAGCGGTCTTCCTACGACGAACGCTCCTCTTATGAAGAGCGGCCTTCCTACGACGAGCGCCCTTCTTATGAGGAGCGCGGTTCCTACGACTCCCCGCGCGAGCGCCAGCAGCGGCGCGATCCGGGTGAGCTGTCGATGGGCGGCCGCCACGGCCAGGACAATGGCCCGTCGGGACCCGGCGGCCCCGGCGGACGCGGTGTCCCCAGCGGCGCTCCGGGCCCGCTGGCCGCGCAGCCCGCGCCCGCGACCGGTCCCGGTGAGCCGACCGCTCGCCTGAACCCCAAGTACCTCTTCGACACCTTCGTCATCGGCGCCTCGAACCGGTTCGCGCACGCAGCCGCGGTCGCTGTCGCCGAAGCGCCGGCGAAGGCGTACAACCCCCTCTTCATCTATGGAGAGTCGGGGCTCGGCAAGACGCACCTCCTGCACGCCATCGGGCACTACGCCCGCAGCCTCTACCCGGGCACGCGCGTGCGCTATGTGAGCTCCGAGGAGTTCACCAACGAGTTCATCAACTCCATCCGCGACGGCAAGGGCGACAGTTTCCGCAAGCGCTACCGCGAGATGGACATCCTGCTCGTCGACGACATCCAGTTCCTGGCGGACAAGGAGTCGACGCAGGAGGAGTTCTTCCACACCTTCAACACGCTCCACAACGCCAACAAGCAGATCGTGCTCTCCAGCGACCGGCCGCCCAAGCAGCTGGTCACGCTCGAGGACCGGCTGCGCAACCGGTTCGAGTGGGGTCTGATCACGGACGTTCAGCCGCCCGAGCTGGAGACGCGTATCGCGATCCTCCGCAAGAAGGCGGTGCAGGAGCAGCTCAACGCCCCGCCGGAGGTCCTTGAGTTCATCGCGTCCCGCATCTCGCGCAACATCCGTGAGCTGGAAGGGGCGTTGATCCGGGTCACGGCCTTCGCGTCGCTCAACCGACAGCCTGTGGACCTGGGGCTCACCGAGATCGTCCTCAAGGATCTGATCCCCGGTGGTGAGGACGCGTCCCCCGAGATCACGGCGACGGCCATCATGGCGGCGACGGCCGACTACTTCGGGCTCACGGTGGAGGACCTCTGCGGATCCTCCCGCAGCCGCGTCCTGGTGACGGCCCGGCAGATCGCCATGTACCTCTGCCGCGAGCTGACGGACCTCTCGCTGCCGAAGATCGGCGCCCAGTTCGGCGGCCGCGACCACACCACCGTGATGCACGCCGACCGCAAGATCCGCGCCCTCATGGCCGAGCGGCGCTCCATCTACAACCAGGTCACCGAGCTCACGAACCGCATCAAGAACGGCTGACAGCAAGCCGGTTACGTCCCTCAAGGGCGCTTCGGGAACCCTCCCGGGGCGCCCTTCTTCGTGGGCGAACGCGCGCGCGATCGCTGCTGCGTACGAGCGCGGACCCCGTCACTGTTCGATTACTTGGCACGTTACGGCTGTTCTCCACAGATGTGCCGGATTTTTTCGCTCCACAGCCTGGGGAGGGCGAAGTTGTCCAGACGGTGTCCACAGCGCACGGTAGTGAAATCTCATCAGGCCAGGTCAGGTGGGTGTGGATTGGTGGACAGAAGTTCTCCACAGGCTGTGGACAGACTTTTCATCCACAGCCTGTGCACTGCGTTGTCCACCGGCGACCCACAGGATCTCAGCTGTTGTGCACAGCGGAGGGAAGCTTCTCCACATCGCTGTCCACTGTTCGGCAACGCGACGCGCTCCATCACCGGGCCGAGTGAAAGCCGTCACACCGAGGGGGTGGGTTGGGCTGTGGGGAACGTGGGTAAAGCTGGGGACGGCTCTGGGGAGAAGTGGCCCTCGCCTGTGCATCGGGTGTGCAGAACTTTTCGCCGTCCACAGATAGGACGGGTTGTCCACCGCCCCCGCCCACAGGCCCAGTGGACAAAAAACCGGCTCTGACCTGCGGAAACGGGGTTATCCACGGTTTCCACAGGCCCTACTACTACTCCCAACTAGAGAGAGCTGGGAATTCGTTTCGAAGTGGGGGCTGTGCACAACTCGCTCCCGGCGGCCCGACTGCCGCTCGGCACGACTTGACCCCGACAGGCACCGACTGTCAGTGCGGTGCGTCAGACTGGTCCCCGGTGTTCTCCCCATCGGTGGGCCGAGCGACACCACGTCTGACGACGAGACCGATGACCAACGCAGGGCGAGAGCAGCCAGCAACAGCAGGAGGCGGCTTACGGTGAAGATCCGGGTGGAACGCGACGTACTCGCGGAGGCAGTGGCCTGGGCGGCGCGCAGCCTCCCGGCACGACCGCCTGCGCCTGTCCTCGCTGGCCTTCTCCTGAAGGCCGAAGAAGGGGCGCTCAGCCTGTCGAGCTTCGACTACGAGGTCTCGGCACGCGTCTCCGTGGACGCGGAGATCGACGAAGAGGGCACGGTGCTCGTCTCCGGCCGTCTCCTCGCCGACATCTGCCGCGCCCTCCCCAACCGTCCGGTGGAGATCTCCACAGACGGTGTACGAGCGACCGTGGTCTGCGGCTCCTCGCGATTCACACTCCACACCCTGCCTGTGGAGGAGTACCCGGCGCTGCCGCAGATGCCGACCGCCACGGGCACCGTTCCCGGTGAGGTCTTCGCCTCGGCCGCCCAGCAGGTGGCCATCGCCGCCGGCCGCGACGACACGCTGCCCGTCCTCACCGGCGTGCGCATCGAGATCGAGGGCGACACGGTGACGCTCGCCTCCACCGACCGCTACCGCTTCGCGGTCCGCGAGTTCCTGTGGAAGCCGGAGGACCCCGAGGCGTCCGCGGTCGCCCTGGTGCCCGCCAAGACGCTCCTGGACACCGCCAAGGCGCTCACGAGCGGCGACACGGTCACCCTGGCGCTCTCCGGCTCCGGTGCGGGCGAGGGCCTCATCGGCTTCGAGGGCGCGGGCCGCCGCACCACCACCCGCCTTCTCGAGGGCGACCTGCCGAAGTACCGCACGCTGTTCCCGACGGAGTTCAACTCCGTGGCCGTCATCGAGACCGCCCCCTTCGTGGAGGCCGTCAAGCGTGTGGCCCTGGTCGCCGAGCGCAACACCCCGGTGCGGCTCAGCTTCGAGCAGGGCGTGCTCATCCTGGAGGCAGGCTCCAGCGACGACGCACAGGCTGTGGAGAGGGTCGACGCCCAGCTGGAGGGCGACGACATCTCGATCGCGTTCAACCCGACGTTCCTGCTCGACGGCCTGAGCGCGATCGACTCCCCGGTCGCCCAGCTGTCGTTCACGACCTCCACCAAGCCGGCGCTGCTCAGCGGCAAGCCCGCGGTGGACGCCGAGGCGGACGACGCGTACAAGTACCTGATCATGCCGGTGCGACTGTCCGGCTGAGTCGCTGAAGGGCACGTCGTCCGGGGTCCCGCCCGAGCGACCGTGCCCTTTTCGCGCCTCTGAGCGCCTTGTGGGGCGCCCGTCGCCCGAAAGGCGTGGGCGGCGCCCCCAGGTTTAGGCTCGGACGCGGGTACGCGGGCGCGGTGACGTGCCGGTACATGCCTCTCCACGCCCTGTCGCAACGTAAGGAACCACTGATGGAGCTCGGTCTCGTCGGCCTCGGCAAGATGGGCGGCAACATGCGCGAGCGCATCCGCCGCGCGGGCCACACCGTCATCGGCTACGACCGCAATGCGGACCTCGCGGACGTCCACAGCCTGGAAGAGCTTGTGGGCAGCCTCAAGGGCCCGCGTGTGGTGTGGGTGATGGTCCCGGCGGGCGCCGCGACCCAGTCCACCGTCGACGAGCTGAAGGAGCTGCTCTCCGAGGGCGACGTCGTCGTGGACGGCGGCAACTCGCGCTGGACGGACGACGAGAAGCACGCGGCCGAGCTGGGCGTGAAGGGCATCGGCTTCGTCGACTGCGGCGTCTCCGGCGGTGTGTGGGGCCTGAAGAACGGCTACGCGCTGATGTACGGCGGCACCGAGGAGAACATCGCCAAGGTCCAGCCGGTCTTCGACGCGCTGAAGCCGGAGGGTGACTTCGGCTCGGTGCACGCGGGCAAGGTCGGCGCGGGCCACTTCTCCAAGATGGTCCACAACGGCATCGAGTACGCCATGATGCAGGCCTACGCCGAGGGCTGGGAGCTGTTGGAGGCCGCCGACTCGGTGACCGACGTGCGCGAGGTCTTCCGCTCCTGGCAGGAGGGCACGGTCATCCGTTCCTGGCTGCTCGACCTGGCGGTCAACGCCCTGGACGACGACGAGCACCTCGGCAAGCTGCGCGGCTTCGCGGCCGACTCCGGTGAGGGCCGCTGGACCGTCGAGGCGGCCATCGACCACGCGGTGCCGCTGCCCGCGATCACCGCGTCGCTCTTCGCCCGCTTCTCCTCGCGGCAGGAGGACTCGCCGCAGATGAAGATGATCGCCGCGTTGCGCAACCAGTTCGGCGGCCACGCCGTCGAGAAGGCCTGAATCCACAGGCCGGACAAAAAGCCTGATCCACAGGCCGGGACAACCGGTCCACAGGCGAAGAAGAACTGATCCACAGCTGTGCACGGCTGACCCACAGCCGGGCACGGCACCACGCGAACCACTGGGGGAGGTCGGCCCACGACCATGCACGTCACGCATTTGTCGCTGGCCGACTTCCGCTCGTACCCCCGGGCCGAGGTCGCCCTCGACCCGGGCGTCACCGCGTTCGTGGGCCCCAACGGGCAGGGCAAGACGAACCTCGTCGAGGCCGTCGGCTATCTCGCCACCCTGGGCAGCCACCGCGTCTCCTCCGACGCCCCGCTGGTCAGGATGGGCGCCGAGCGCGCCGTCATCCGGGCCCAGGTGCGCCAGGGCGAGCGCCAGCAGCTCATCGAGCTCGAACTCAACCCCGGCAAGGCCAACCGCGCCCGCATCAACAGGTCCTCGCAGGTCAGGCCGCGTGACGTGCTCGGCATCGTACGGACCGTGCTGTTCGCGCCCGAAGACCTCGCCCTGGTCAAGGGCGATCCCGGTGAGCGGCGCCGCTTCCTCGACGAGCTGATCACCGCCCGCTCTCCGCGCTTGGCCGGCGTGCGCTCCGACTACGACCGCGTCCTCAAGCAGCGCAACACGCTCCTGAAGTCCGCGGCGCTGGCCCGGCGCCACGGCGGCCGCACCATGGACCTCTCCACCCTCGACGTGTGGGACCAGCACCTCGCGCGCGTGGGCGCGGAACTCCTCGCCCAGCGGCTCGACCTCATCGCGACGCTGCAACCGCTGGCCGACAAGGCGTACGAGCAGCTCGCGCCCGGCGGCGGGCCGGTCGCCCTCGACTACAAGCCGTCCTCGCCGCAGATCACCGGGCACGCGCGCGAGGAGCTCTACGAGCAGCTCCTCGCCGCCCTGGAGGAGGCCCGCAAGCAGGAGATCGAGCGGGGCGTCACCCTGGTCGGCCCGCATCGCGACGAACTGCTCCTGAAGCTCGGGCGGCTGCCCGCAAAGGGGTACGCCAGCCATGGCGAGTCCTGGTCGTACGCGCTGGCGCTGCGCCTGGCCTCGTACGACCTTCTGAAGGCCGAGGGGAACGAGCCGGTGCTCGTCCTCGACGACGTCTTCGCGGAGCTGGACGCGCGCCGCAGGGAGCGTCTGGCGGAGCTCGTGGCGCCGGGCGAGCAGGTCCTGGTGACGGCGGCGGTCGACGACGACGTACCGGGGGTGCTCACGGGCACGCGGTACGCCGTCTCCGAGGGGACGGTGGAGCGACTGTGAGCGACGGCACATTCGACGCGGACCAGGGCGCGGACAAGCCGCGGAAGCCGGCGCCGGAACCCTCCGGGGTCGACCTCGCCCGCGTCGCCCTGCGCGCCGCGAAAGAGGCCGCACGCGCGCGTGGCGCGGCGGCACAGCAGAAGAAGCAGGTCCGCCGCGGCGGCTCGCTGCGCTCGGGCGCCCGCGCGGACGGACGGGACCCGATGGGGCTCGGGCCCGCCATCAACCGGCTGATCACCGAGCGCGGCTGGGAGACGCCGGCCGCGGTCGGCGGCGTCATGGGCCGCTGGCCGCAGATCGTCGGCGAGGAGCTGGCCAGGCACTGCGTGCCGCAGAAGTACGACGAGGACGAGCGCGTCCTGGTGGTGCAGTGCGATTCGACGGCCTGGGCGACGCAGGTGCGGATGCTGGCGCAGCAGCTGGTCAGGCGGCTCAACGAGGACCTCGGGCACGGCACCGTGCGCCGCATCGACATCAGGAATCCCGGGGGTGGCCCGCGCCGCTACGGCCCCTTGCGCGCCCCTGGGAGCACGGGTCACGACGACACCTTCGGGTGACCGCGGAGCCCCGGTAGCTGGGGGTTGACACCCCGAAGCGCTGAGTGCCGCTGTGAGCCTCTTGGAGCCCCGTTCCGCATATGGGGAGTCGGCCGAGACCGGTTGAGGGCGGCACATGCGGACTCAGGTACCGCCAAACCCCCATCACTGTCGGCGCTACCGGTAGACTGGAAGCTAATCCCGCCCCACTTGTGGGACGCACCGAGCAACGCTGACAGGGCTTACCGAACCAACACGCCGCAGCCGCACCGGCCACCAACCGGGAGCTTGGCTTGTGCTGTGCCAGAAAGGGCGCTTCGTGGCCGATTCCGGCAACCCCAACGAGAACATCCCGTCCACCGACGCAGACGCGCGCGTGCACGTAGGGGCGACTGAAGCCTCGTACGACGCGAGCGCGATCACCGTCCTCGAAGGGCTGGACGCGGTCCGCAAGCGACCCGGCATGTACATCGGCTCGACCGGTGAGCGTGGCCTTCACCACATGGTGCAGGAGGTTGTGGACAACTCCGTCGACGAGGCCCTGGCCGGGCACGCCGACACCATCGACGTGACGATCCTGCCCGACGGCGGGGTCCGCGTCATCGACAACGGCCGCGGCATCCCCGTCGGCATCATCCCTTCCGAGGGCAAGCCGGCCGTCGAGGTGGTGCTGACCGTCCTGCACGCGGGCGGCAAGTTCGGCGGCGGCGGCTACGCCGTCTCCGGTGGTCTGCACGGCGTCGGCGTCTCCGTCGTCAACGCGCTGTCCACCAAGGTCTCCGTCGAGATCAAGACAGAGGGCCACCGCTGGACGCAGGACTACAAGGCGGGGGTGCCGACCGCGCCGCTCGCCAAGCACGAGGCCACCGAGGAGACCGGTACGTCGGTCACCTTCTGGGCCGACGGTGACATCTTCGAGACCACCGAGTACTCCTTCGAGACGCTGTCGCGGCGCTTCCAGGAGATGGCCTTCCTCAACAAGGGCCTGACGATCAAGCTCACGGACGAGCGCGACTCCGCCAAGGCCGTCGTGGGCGCGGACACCGCCGACGCCAAGGACGACAACGAAGCGCGTTCGGTGACGTACCACTACGAAGGCGGCATCGTCGACTTCGTGAAGTACCTCAACTCCCGCAAGGGCGAGGTCGTCCACCCCTCCGTGATCGACATCGAGGCCGAGGACAAGGAGAGGCTGCTCTCCGTCGAGGTCGCGATGCAGTGGAACACGAGCTACAGCGAAGGCGTCTACTCCTTCGCCAACACGATCCACACGCACGAGGGCGGCACGCACGAGGAGGGCTTCCGGGCCGCGCTGACCGGTCTCATCAACCGGTACGCGCGCGACAAGAAGCTGCTGCGCGAGAAGGACGACAACCTCACGGGCGACGACATCCGCGAGGGTCTGACCGCCATCCTCTCGGTCAAGCTGGGCGAGCCTCAGTTCGAGGGCCAGACCAAGACCAAGCTGGGCAACACCGAAGCGAAGACGTTCGTCCAGAAGGTCGTGCACGAGCACCTGACGGACTGGCTGGACCGCAACCCGGTCGAGGCGTCGGACATCATCCGCAAGTCGATCCAGGCGGCCACCGCGCGCGTGGCGGCCCGCAAGGCGCGCGACCTGACGCGCCGCAAGGGTCTCCTCGAGTCGGCGTCCCTGCCGGGCAAGCTCTCCGACTGCCAGTCGAACGACCCCACCAAGTGCGAGATCTTCATCGTCGAGGGTGACTCCGCCGGCGGCTCGGCCAAGTCCGGCCGGAACCCGCAGTACCAGGCGATCCTCCCGATCCGAGGCAAGATCCTCAACGTCGAGAAGGCGCGGATCGACAAGATCCTGCAGAACCAGGAGATCCAGGCGCTGATCTCCGCGTTCGGCACCGGGGTCCACGAGGACTTCGACATCGAGAAGCTCCGCTATCACAAGATCATCCTGATGGCGGACGCCGACGTCGACGGCCAGCACATCAACACCCTGCTGCTGACCTTCCTCTTCCGCTTCATGCGGCCCCTGGTCGAGGCCGGCCATGTTTTCCTCTCCCGGCCGCCCCTGTACAAGATCAAGTGGGGTCGCGAGGACTTCGAGTACGCCTACTCGGACCGTGAGCGCGACGCCCTGATCGAGATGGGCCGCCAGGCGGGCAAGCGCATCCGGGACGACTCGGTCCAGCGCTTCAAGGGTCTCGGTGAGATGAACGCCGAGGAGCTGCGCATCACCACGATGGACCAAGAGCACCGCGTGCTCGGCCAGGTCACCCTGGACGACGCCGCCCAGGCCGACGACCTGTTCTCGGTCCTCATGGGCGAGGACGTCGAGGCACGCCGCTCGTTCATCCAGCGCAACGCCAAGGACGTCCGTTTCCTCGACATCTGAGTCGGTCTCAGCTGACCGCCGCAGAAAGGATTGTCACCAGCAATGGCCGACGAGAACACCCCGGTTACCCCTGAAGAGGGCGAGATCGCCCTCCGTGTCGAGCCCGTCGGGCTCGAGACGGAGATGCAGCGCTCGTACCTCGACTACGCGATGTCCGTCATCGTGTCCCGCGCGCTGCCCGACGTGCGCGACGGCCTGAAGCCCGTGCACCGCCGCGTCCTGTACGCCATGTACGACGGCGGCTACCGGCCCGAGAAGGGCTTCTACAAGTGCGCCCGCGTCGTCGGCGACGTCATGGGCAACTACCACCCGCACGGCGACTCCTCGATCTACGACGCCCTGGTCCGCCTGGCGCAGCCGTGGTCGATGCGGATGCCGCTGGTGGACTCCAACGGCAACTTCGGCTCTCCCGGCAACGACCCGGCGGCCGCCATGCGGTACACCGAGTGCAAGATGGCGCCGCTGTCCATGGAGATGGTCCGCGACATCGACGAGGAGACCGTCGACTTCACGGACAACTACGACGGCCGCTCCCAGGAGCCGACCGTCCTGCCGTCCCGCTTCCCGAACCTGCTGATCAACGGCTCGGCGGGCATCGCGGTCGGCATGGCGACCAACATCCCGCCGCACAACCTGCGCGAGGTCGCGGCCGGCGCCCAGTGGTGCCTGGAGAACCCGGAGGCCTCGCACGAGGAGCTCCTGGAAGCCCTCATCGAGCGCATCAAGGGCCCCGACTTCCCGACCGGCGCCCTTGTCGTGGGCCGCAAGGGCATCGAAGAGGCGTACCGCACCGGGCGCGGCTCCATCACGATGCGCGCGGTCGTCGAGGTCGAGGAGATCCAGAACCGCCAGTGCCTGGTGGTCACCGAACTCCCCTACCAGGTCAACCCGGACAACCTCGCCCAGAAGATCGCCGACCTCGTCAAGGACGGCAGGGTCGGCGGCATCGCGGACGTCCGCGACGAGACGAGCTCGCGCACCGGTCAGCGCCTGGTCATCGTCCTGAAGCGGGACGCCGTCGCCAAGGTCGTCCTGAACAACCTCTACAAGCACACCGACCTGCAGACGAACTTCGGCGCCAACATGCTGGCCCTCGTCGACGGAGTGCCGCGCACCCTGTCGCTCGACGCCTTTATCCGCCACTGGGTCGCCCACCAGGTCGAGGTCATCGTCCGGCGCACCAAGTTCCGGCTGCGCAAGGCCGAGGAGCGCGCGCACATCCTGCGCGGCCTCCTGAAGGCCCTGGACGCCATCGACGAGGTCATTGCCCTCATCCGGCGCAGCGACACCGTAGAGATCGCGCGAGAGGGCCTCATGGGCCTTCTGGAGATCGACGAGATCCAGGCCAACGCCATCCTCGAGATGCAGCTGCGCCGACTGGCCGCCCTGGAGCGCCAGAAGATCGTCGCCGAGCACGACGAACTGCAGCAGAAGATCAACGAGTACAACGCGATCCTGGCCTCGCCCGAGCGGCAGCGCCAGATCATCAGCGAGGAGCTCCAGCAGATCGTCGACAAGTTCGGCGAGGACCGGCGCTCCGCGCTCGTGCCCTTCGACGGTGACATGTCCATCGAGGACCTCATCGCCGAGGAGGACATCGTCGTCACCATCACGCGTGGCGGCTACGTCAAGCGCACCAAGACGGTCGACTACCGCTCCCAGAAGCGCGGCGGCAAGGGCGTACGCGGGACGAAGCTCAAGGAAGACGACATCGTCGACCACTTCTTCGTCTCCACGACCCACCACTGGCTGCTGTTCTTCACCAACAAGGGCCGCGTGTACCGCGCCAAGGCGTACGAGCTTCCCGACGCCGGGCGGGACGCGCGCGGGCAGCACGTGGCGAACCTGCTCGCCTTCCAGCCCGACGAGGCGATCGCGGAGATCCTCGCGATCCGCGACTACGACGCCGCGCCGTACCTGGTCCTCGCCACCAAGGCGGGCCTGGTGAAGAAGACGTCGCTCAAGGACTACGACTCGCCCCGCTCCGGCGGTGTCATCGCCATCAACCTGCGCGAGACGGCCGACGGCGCGGACGACGAGCTGATCGGCGCCGAGCTGGTCTCGGCCGAGGACGACCTGCTGCTCATCAGCAAGAAGGCGCAGTCGATCCGGTTCACCGCGACGGACGAGGCATTGCGGCCCATGGGCCGCGCCACTTCGGGCGTCAAGGGGATGAGTTTCCGCGAGAGCGACGAACTGCTCTCGATGAATGTCGTCCGGCCCGGTACGTTCGTCTTCACCGCCACGGACGGTGGCTACGCCAAGCGGACCGCGGTCGACGAGTACCGTGTGCAAGGCCGTGGCGGCCTCGGCATCAAGGCTGCCAAGATCGTGGAGGACCGTGGTTCGCTCGTCGGCGCGCTGGTGGTCGAGGAGACGGACGAGATCCTCGCCATCACGCTCTCCGGCGGTGTGATCCGTACGCGCGTCAACGAGGTCAGGGAGACAGGCCGTGACACCATGGGCGTCCAACTGATCAACCTTGGCAAGCGCGATGCCGTCGTCGGTATCGCTCGCAACGCCGAGGCCGGTCGTGAGGCCGAGGAGGTCGACGGTGACGACGCGGACGCGGACGGCACCGTGACCGACGCAACGGCCCAGGACGAAACGGCCGTCGTAACGGACGAGGGCGAGCAGTCCTCGGCCGAGTAGCGCGAGGAGAGAGTCATCGTGAGCGGAGCCACGGGCGCAGGCTCTACCGGCACATCGACCGGTACGGAAACCGAGGGCGGCCGTGGCTCCGCTCATGACTCGACAGACTCGCACGAGTCTCATGGATCCCAGGGGGGAACTGTGACGGACACCCGAGGTCCGCAGGCCCAGCAGTACGCGGACGGTGGCGGCGCTCTGCCCGGGGAAAGGCAACAGCCGCAGCAAGCGGCTCAGCCGTACCACCCGCCGCAGGCGTACCAGAACGCGCCGGCCGGAGCGGTGCGCAGGCCGCGCACCGGCGCCCGCACCACGCCACGCACGCGTAAGGCGCGCCTGCGCGTCGCCAAGGCGGACCCGTGGTCGGTGATGAAGGTCAGCTTCCTGCTGTCCATCGCGCTCGGCATCTGCACGATCATCGCGGCCGCCGTGCTGTGGATGGTCATGGACGCCATGGGCGTCTTCTCCACGGTCGGCGGGACGATCTCCGAGGCCACGGGCTCCAACGAGTCCAATGGCTTCGATCTCCAGTCGTTCCTGTCGCTGCCGCGCGTGCTGATGTTCACGACGGTCATCGCGGTCATCGACGTCGTCCTGGCGACGGCACTCGCGACGCTCGGCGCGTTCATCTACAACCTCTCCGCGGGCTTCGTCGGCGGCATCGAGCTCACGCTCGCCGAGGACGAGTAGGCGTTTTCGCGGGTCGTCAGCGGGTCGTCAGCGGGTCGTCGCCGGGTTGGCGCCGGGTCGTCGAGAGCCGCTGGTGGGCGGGCCAGGACTATCGATTTTGGGACTGGCCCCCAGGTGCGCTAATCTTCAGAGGTCAGCGCGCGGGACACACACCGCAAAGCGCGGCGGGGCTATAGCTCAGTTGGTTAGAGCGCATCCCTGATAAGGATGAGGCCACAGGTTCAAATCCTGTTAGCCCCACAGAGAAAGACCCTCAGTCGATATCGGCTGGGGGTCTTTTGCGTGGGGGTGGGCCTGTGGTGCATCCGGTCGGCCTGAGCTGCGCCCGGGCATGCCGAATGGGCCCGCTCAGCCGGTGGGGATGGCTGGGGCCTCGTAGGTCTGCGGTTCCGTCTTTGGCGTCGTCTTCGTGGGCGACGTCTTCTTCGGCGTCTTTGTCTTCGTCTTCTTCGTCTTCATCGTCGTCTTTGGTGCCGATGCGCTTGTGGTGCCTGCTTGGCGTGGGCGGCGTAGGAGATGCCGCCCGCTGGTGGTGCCGTGGCCGCGTCGGGGCTCGTACGCCCCTGTCGTGCCGTCCTGCGGTCCTGCCGTCCTGCGGTTCTGCTGTGCTGCTGGGCTTCGTTCGGGCTGTTGTGCGTGCTTGTGCGTGCTTGTGCTGCCGGGGCGTCGGACGGGGCGTCCGGCGGCGGCTACGACGTCAGCGCTTCGGACGACAGGCCCGCGTCGGCATCGGACTGCTCGGTGTCGGCCGGCGGGCGGTGGCGGCAGCTCGGGGAGGAACCGTGGGCCTCGGCCCGGATGCGCTGCTTCATCGTCGGTGGCAGGGACCTCTTGAAGCTCCAGAAGGGGCGGGCGGAGGCCGGGGCGGGCACGGTGGCCGCCGCGCTGCACGCCCCCTCCGTCTGCTGTACGGGAGCGGCCGCGGCGGCCGGGGAGACGAGTCCGAGCGCCGAGAAGAGCGCGATGAAGGCAGAGATGACGACGGTCCACAGCGTCATGACCCGGTTCTTGGTCATGTTCCCTCACTTTCGGGTTGGGCGATTTGCGTACTTTCCTCATGATGTGTACGCGGTGCCGGAAGTGCGGGACCGACGCTCGCGCCGCGTCGATCTTCAGATGAACATCACACGGATGGAGGCAAGAGGCCTGGAAACGCCGTTGATGCGGAAGATTTTCCGTTTTGCATGGAGGTGTGGGTGATTCGCGGAGTGGCGTCATCCGGTTCTACTGCGGTTTTCCGGCCGGGAGTTGAGGTGCGGCCAGGTCACCGATCGGTATCGGCCGGTGTGTATAGTCGGGCGCCAGAAGTCCCCTACGTCAAGGAAAGACGAGGTCGCGCGGTGAAGAAGCTTCTCCTGGTCGCACTGGCCGCCATCGGCGGGCTCCTCGTGTACCGCCAGATCCAGGCGGATCGCGCCGAGCAGGATCTGTGGACGGAGGCGACTGACTCCGTGCCCACGGGTTCGTGAGTATCGACAACAGTCACTTCGCAGGCCCCGGTCGCTTCAGCGGCCGGGGCCTTGTGCTGTCCGCGCCCGTACGCCTCGCCTTGCGCGTGACGCAGGGCGGCGGTATCCACGTACGCGGCGGCAGTAAGTACTGCAGCGAATAACTGGCGGGATTCCGGCGCACGGCGGACAGTACGCACCGCAGAACGGCAGGATGGCCCCCCATGGGGAGGCGCAAGAGGCGGCCGATGCGGGAATGGCGCGCGCGAGGGAGGACGGCGGTGGCCGTCGGCGCGGTGCTGGGCGCCGGGGCGTCCATGGCGTTCGCACTGCCCGGCACGGCCGCGACCGCGAAGGCGGTGACCGGCGGTGTGGCGAATCCGTACGTCTACGCCGAAGACGCCACAACGGTGCCCAGCGTGCCGAACAGCACGGACGCGCCGCGGCTGAGTGCGGGTGGGACCTACCGCAGTTCGCTCGGCGCAGGCATGAGCGGCGCCGCGTATTACCGCGTCGAACTCGACAGAGCCGCCAACGCGTACGTGTCGGTCGTCGCTGTGCCGCCCCTCGGGGCAGGCGTGAAGGCGTCCTACGCGGACGGCATCGCCGTGACGCTCCAGGACCGCGACGGCAACCGTTGCGACTCCGAGCGCTCGACATTCCGCTCCGGTGGCTATCCACGGCCCGTCGCGGCCACCGCGGAGCGGCTCGTACGGCCGGGGGCGCTGCGCTGCCAGGCGGCGGGGACGTACTACGTGGTGGTGGAGCGGAAGGCGGACGCCGAGTCGACACAGGAGTCCTGGGGGCTCGAACTGAAGGTCGACACCGAACCCGGCCTCGTGTCCCCCGCCCCCACGCAGGGACCGCAGAGCTGGCCGTCGGCCTCGGTGCAGCCGCCGACGCAGAAAGGTGTGCGGCGGGTCGGCGGAACCGGGTTCAACGACGCGGTGGCCTTGCCGGGCGGGGTGTGGAAGGACGGTGTCCGTCCAGGTCAGAGCCACTTCTACCGGGTGCCGGTGGATTGGGGACAGCAGCTGTCCGTCGACGCGGAGTTGGGCAGTTCGGCGGGGGACGGGGCGCGGGCGGCGATCGTGACGGGGGCGCTCGACATGGAGCTCTACAACCCGGCACGGGCGTCGGTCGCGGCGAAGCAGGCCTCTTACGCGGGGGATCCGACGTCGGCGGCGTTCGACCCATTGCCGCCGGTCGCCTACGAGAACCGCTATCTGATGCGCGGCGACGAGGCGGCGATGCGGTTGGCCGGCTGGTACTACCTCAAGGTCACGCTGAATCCGGCGATGGCGTCGAAGTTCGGGGACAAGGCGTCGGGGCTGACGTTGCGGATCGGTGTGGAGGGGGAGCGGCGACAGCCACCGGACTATGTGCGGGATCCCGGGGAGTTCCAGGTGACGGACGGGGATCGGGACGCTGCCGAGAAGGGGGAGGGCGGCGCGGTCTGGGAGGACTCGGATCCGCGCTCTGGTGAGGACGGTGCGGCTGTCGCCGGTGGGCAGGACGGGCGCGGGGAGCCGACCGGTGGTACGGGGTCCGGGGGATCCGCCGGAGCGGGGGCATCCGCCTCGGGGGCGTCCGGCTCCGCCGCGTCTTCGCCCGCGGGGAGTGGGGGGATGTTGGTGGTGGGGGTTGCGGGGATTGGTGTGGGGTGTGCGCTGGTGCTGTGGATGGGGGTGTGGTGGGTGGTGGCGGTTCGGCGCGTGAAAGGGGTGAGAGGGGTGGGTTGAGTTGGGTTGAGGGGTGGAGTGGTGTGAGGTGAGGTTGGGCTAGGTGGGTGGGGCAGCCTGGTGGGCTGGTGGCCGGTTGGGTGCGGATTCGGTTCGGATTCCCCGGGAGCGCTAGGTCTGGGTGAGGGCCCAGATGCCGATGGTGAAGCAGATCAGGGCTATGAGCAGGACCGGGATCGCGATTTTCGGGGGCGGTCCTGGGTGGTGGGCGGTGAGGTGTTCATCGCGGCTCGAGGCCTCGCGACCTACTCGGCTTTCCTCTCGGTCACCTTCGGGAACTTCTGGGGTGCGAGCTGCGTACAGAGAGTGACGGTCCTCGTCGTACGGGACCACGGTGGTGACCGCGTGGGCGCGGCTGGAGGAGTGCGGGGTAGGGGTGGCGTCGGCCGTCGGGCTGTTCTGGGGGTAGGGCCGTGGGGCGCGCGGCTGCGTTCGGGGTGGGGTGGGCGTGGATTCCGGGAGGGGCTGAGCGACGGACGGGCGGTGCCGGGGCGGCTCGGGCAGCTGGGTCCCGGTGGTCGGCTGGCCCGTAGGCATTGGGGGGACGGGTGGTGGAGGCGGAAGCGTGGAGCCCAGGGAGGGGTCGGTGGAGTCGGTGGGAACCGGGGGCGGCAGGTGGAAGCTGCCCGTCTCCGACATCGAGGGGAGGGACGGGTCCGACACCGGCTCTGAGGTCGAGGGAGTGGGCGGTTCCGTGGTGGGGGCTGCGGCTGCGGTTGCGGGTGTTGGCTGGTGGTCGGTGCCCCGGCCGTATGCGAGTTCGGGCCCGCGCCCGGGGGTTGGTTCGTGGTCGGGCCCGGCCCAACGGGTGGGCTGCGCCGCTTCAAGCCCGGGGTTCGGGCCCGGCCGGCGGGCAGGCTGCGATCCGAGACGGGATTCCGGCCCGTACGAGGGGCCTGGCGGGTGAGTGGAATCCGGGCCGTACGGGGGATGCGGCTCGTGTGTGGAGTCCGGCCCGACAGGGGTTCCCGCCTGGTACGCAGGGTTCGACCCGGAAGCGGTGTCGGCCTTGTACTGGGGGTTCGGCCCGTAAGTGGCTTCCGGGCGCTTCCAGGGGGGCGGCTCGGAAGGGTTCCCCGCGCCATGCTGAGGGCTTGGACCGGAAGTGGACTCCCGCCCGGTGTGGGGGCGTGGTCCGGCGCCGGTCCCGGACCCGTACTGACCGCCTGGCCGGGAAGCGGTCTCCGCACCGTGTTGGGGATTTGGCCCAGAAACGGCCTCGGCCCCGTGCTGAACGCTCGGCCCGGAAGCCCCTTCCGGCCCGTGATGATGGCCTGGCCCGGATTCAGTTCCTGGCCTGAACTGGGGTCTTGGCCCGGAGCCAGTTTCCGGCCCGAACTGGGAGCTCAACCCGGAGCGAGTCCCTGACCCGAATTGGGAGCTCGGCCCGGAGCCAGTCTCCGGCCCGAACTGGGAGCTTGGCCCGGAGCCAGTCCCCGGCCCGAACTGGGAGCTTGGCCCGGAACCAGTCTCCGGCCCGTGCTGGGTCTCCGGCCCGTGCGTGGGGCCCGGCCCGTACTCCCAGTTCCGTCCGCTGTCGGGTTCTGGACCGCGATCGAGTTCCTGCTCGTACTGGGGTCGAGGCCTGCGACCCGCTTCCCATCCGTGTTCGGGCTCCGGGCGATCGGCATCCGGCCCCCCACCAGCCCCCGACCCGCGCTCATCCCCCTGCCCCCGGGCGCCGTTCGACCACTCCTGTCCCGCCCCGCGCTCAGCGCCCCGTTCCCACTCGGGGATCGGCATCACCGGGGTTGGGGAGGTGGCGGTCAGGGGGCGGGCTCGGCGGCCGCGGGCTGCGGGGCCGTTCGGACCGAAACCCGGGGGGAGGGGGCCGAGTTGGTCGAAGACCTCGATGAGTTCGTCGTCGGGGCCGGGCTCCGGCAGGAGCTCCGCGGCGTCGAGAAGCGCCTTGCGCGCGCCCGTGGCGGTACGGAAGCGGGCGTCGGGATCGGGTTGCAGAAGACCGGCCAGGACGCTCCACAGCGGGCCGGGGACGCCCACTGGGGCGCCGGGTGTTCCATGGTCGGCAAAATGTTCGATCAGGGCTCTGGCGTCGGGCTTGGCGCCTTCCAGGAGATAGAGCGCCACGAGGCCGGCCGCGAAGAGGTCCGCGGGGAAGTCCGGTTCGGCGCCCATCGCCTGCTCGGGGGCGAAATAACCCGGGGTACCCACCACGTAGTTGGTCTCCGTGAGGCGGGGCTCGCCCTTGCGCATGGCGATGCCGAAGTCGGAGACGCGCAGGTGCGGCAGGCCCGTGCCGGTCCGCTCCAGAAGGATGTTGGCCGGTTTGATGTCGCGGTGCACCACCCCCTCGGCATGGACCGCGGAGAGGCCCGAGAGGAGCTGGTCGAGGAGGACGCAGACGAAATGAGGCGCCAGCGGTCCGTAATCGGCGACCAGGTGGACCAGGGAGCCGCCCGCGACCAGGTCCATGGTGAAGAGGACCTTGTCGTCGTCCGCGGCCCAGCTCGCCGGGGCCAGGACATGGGGGTGATCGATCCGCAGCGCCTGTTCCCGCACGAAGCGCAGCAGCGTGTGGGCGTCGCTCTGCTGGAGGACCTTGGCCGCGACATAGCGGCGGCGCCGGTGGTCCCAGGCCCGCCATACCGCGCCCACTCCCCCGCGACCGATCGGGTCGGCCAGTTCGTACCGGCCGGCGAAGACCTCACCCATGGTCGTGCGTCGCTCCCCTCCCGGTCTCGCGGCGTGGAAGACACCCTCGGATCACGTGGCCTCCGTGGTGATCACGGCTTCCCAGATCCCCGGCATCTCCCACGTCCCTGGCTCACCTGGCTCACCTGGCTCTCCCGGCTCTCCCTGATCACCCGGCTCTCCCGGCTCTCCCGGATCCCCGGCGTCACCTCGGCCCCGTCGCCTCGCCCCCGGCACCCCCACACGCCGCCCCGCCAAGAAACAGCCGGTCGGCGCTGTGTCCGGTCGGAGGTCAGTTCTGGTGGGCCTGGTAGTGGGCGACCGCGTCGGAGGTGCGGCCGGCGCCGTAGACCCGGAGGAACTCTGCCAGTTCGGGGTGGGTGGGGGCGAGGGAGTCCGCGGCGTCGATGATGTCGCCCGCCGCCGAGACGGAACGCAGCAGCGACTGGATCTCACGCACCACGCGCTTCACGGTCGGCGCGCCCGAACCGGAGGCCGTCTGCCCGGTGTTGGAGAGGACGGAGCCGCCCTGCGACTTCCGGACCTCGTCCATGCGCTCGGTGGCCTCGGCCGCACTGACGCTCCCGTCGGCCACCTGGCTCGCGAGATCCTGCAGAAGCTGGACGCGCTGCACGACCGCGGGGTTGCCGATCTTGGCGCGCTGACCGCTCATCAGCTGCGACAGCATGGGTGCGGAAAGGCCGAGGACACCTGCCAGACGGGCCTGATTGAGCCCGAGGTCCTCGATCAGTCGGCGGAAGAGCGCCCCCAGTGGCTCTCCGTACCAGCTCCGCTGGAGCTCCCGGGCTCTTGCGGTAGCTTCCTGCTGTGCGGCGTCCATTGCGTCTCCCCATCGCTTTCCCCAATACGGCGCTTCGCTGCCGCGAAGCACGTGGGGCATCTTACGGAGAGTGGTCGTCCGCCGGGACCCCCAATCCTTTTGCTAGATCCGGGGGGTGACCCGGTACTCTGGTCTGCGGTGCTCGCCGGAGGCGTGAATCGTCGGTGGGACGCACCGTTTTGCGGGGCCTTAGCTCAGTTGGTAGAGCGCTGTCTTTGCATGGCAGATGTCAGGGGTTCGACTCCCCTAGGCTCCACAAGAAGCTCAAGCAGTACAAGTAGTACAAGTAGTACAAGCAGTACCCATGACGAAGCCCCTCTGGCCACCAGGTGAATCCGGTGGCCAGAGGGGCTTCGCCGTGGAGTGTCAGCGGGGCTCTTCCGGGCCCGCCTCCGCCTCGGCCTGCTTGGCCTGGACCTCCGGGTCGAGGACGTCCTGGGCGCCGGCGCCGTCGACCGAGGTCAGCGGGGTGCCGTCGGGGACCTCGGTGGCCGCCGGGGGCTCGACCAGCCAGTCCGGGTTGGCCTGCTTGTCCCACCACTTCCATGCGACGTAGGCACCGCCCGCCACGACGGTCAGCACCAGAAGCCCCTTGGTGAAGCGGCCCGCGCGGGCGCGGCGCTCGTGCTTGCGGACGATCTTCTGGATCTCCTTGGGGGAGACCTGTCCGCGCAGCGCGGCGAGGGCGGCGACGCTGCGGGCCGTCGCCTCCTCGGCCACCGGCTGGGCCGAGGCCACGGCCTGCTCGAGGCGGGGCTTCGAGAACTCGGCTGCCTGCCTGGCGGCCTGGAGCGTACGGGTGGCGGCCTCATGCGCGGCATGGTCGACCTTCGGCGGGACATGCGTGCGTGCCTGCTCAAGGCGCGGGGCCAGGTGGGCGCCGTACTGGGCGCGCGCCTGCTGGGCGGCCTGCGAGACCTTGGGGCCGAGCGCGACACGCGCTTCGTGCGCGTACTGCGTCGCACGGTCCTTGGCCGTCCCGGCGTAGGGCGCCACCACGTCCGCGGCGTGCAGCACGCTGTCCTTCGCCGAGCCGGTCGCGGCGCGCACGCTGTCGATGCGGGTCACGGGATCCTCCTCCTCGGTGGCGTACAGGTATTTCACCTTTCCACCCTTTTGCGGATCATGCCTGCCAAAAGCTCAATGCGGTGGTACGGCTCGTAAAGGAGCGGTAGAGGGCCTGGCGACGACAATGCCACGGATCGTGTCGGGGCGCGCCTCTGCCGTTACGAGTAGACCGGTTTTGGGTGGCTGAAACCTCTGGCCTCCGGCTGCACCGTGGGAGGATCGGCACAGCACCGAAGACGACGGAAGGCAGACCGTGGCCGAGCAGCTGTACGCCACTCTCAGGACCAACCAGGGCGACATCGAGGTCAGGCTCCTGCCGAACCACGCGCCGAAGACGGTCAGGAACTTCGTGGAGCTGGCCAGGGGCGAGCGGGAGTGGACGAACCCGGAGACCGGGGAGAAGTCCACGGCTCCCCTCTACGACGGCACCGTCTTCCACCGTGTCCTCAGTGGCTTCATGATCCAGGCGGGTGACCCGCTCGGGAACGGGACGGGCGGCCCCGGCTACCAGTTCGAGGACGAGTTCCACCCCGACCTGGCCTTCACCAAGCCGTACCTGCTCGCCATGGCCAACGCCGGGCCGGGGACGAACGGCTCGCAGTTCTTCATCACCGTCGCCCCGACCGCCTGGCTGACCCGTAAGCACACGATCTTCGGCGAGGTGTCCGACGAGGCGGGCCGCAAGGTCGTGGACAGCATTGCCGCCACTCAGACGAATCCGCGTACCGCCCGTCCGGTGCGGGACGTGATCATCGAATCGGTGGTCGTGGAGACCCGCTGACACCTCTCCAGGAGGCCGGTTCATGGACCTGCCCGGCTGTTATCGCCACCCGGACCAGCCGACGGGTGTCCGCTGTGTCCGGTGCGAGCGGCCCATCTGCCCCCAGTGCATGATCAGTGCCTCGGTCGGGTTCCAGTGCCCGGAGTGTGTGCGCGGCAATGCCGGCGCCGGGCCGCCGCCGGGTGCGAGCCGGCCGCGGACCGTCGCCGGGGGGACCGTCGTCGCGGACCCGCGTCTGGTGACGAAGATCCTGGTCGTGCTCAACCTGGCCGTGTTCGTCGCGGTCCACCTGGACACCGCCCTGCTCGACCGGTTCGTCCTGGTCGGCGCCTGGCCCCCCTGGTCGTCCCCGCCCGGCCAGGGTGTCGCGGCCGGGGAGTGGTACCGCCTGGTCACCTCGATGTTCACGCACAACGAGGTGTGGCACATCGCGTTCAACATGCTCGGCCTCTGGTGGCTCGGCGGCCCCCTCGAAGCGCAGCTGGGCCGAGCCCGCTATCTGGCCCTCTACTTCTTGTCCGGCCTCGCCGGCAGCGCCACCGGGTACGCCTTCGCGGCACCGGGCACCGCCACGCTCGGAGCCTCGGGCGCGATCTTCGGACTGCTCGGCGCGACCGCCGTCCTGATGCGCCGGCTCCACTACGACCTGCGCCCCGTCATCGCCCTGCTCGCGTTGAACCTGCTCTTCACGTTCACGTGGCGGGGCATCTCGTGGCAGGCCCACGTCGGTGGTCTGATCGGCGGCCTCGTCATCGGGTACGCGATGGTCCACGCCCCGCGCGAACGCCGCGCGCTGATCCAGTACGGGGTCTGCGCACTGGTGCTCGCGGTCGTACTCGGCACGGTTCTTGTCCGAACGGCGCAGCTCACCTGAGCCCGCTTCTCCACGGATGGTGACCGCTCCGCGGCAGACGTTGTCCACAGCGAGTGCCGGATCTTGTGCATGCTGTGCGGAACGTGTTCGCCCCTCGCCTCTGAGCTGGGTTTTCCCAGGAGAGGCAAGGGGTGAACAGGTGAACTAGCGTGACCTGACCAGTCACACCGGCGTCAATCTCCGGAGAGTTATCCACAGATCGTCTGACCTTTTCAACACTGTGGAAAAACCCTGTGGATAACCCGGTGGGTCGTCAGTGGACAACCCGATGGGACGTTGGTGGACAACCCGGTGGGACGTCAGGCGACCATCAGGTGGACAGCCCGGCGGCACCGCCGGAAAGCGCCGGTCGAACCGTTACTTCCACTGCGTGGAGACGCCGAACCCGGCCGCGATGAAGCCGAAGCCCACGACGATGTTCCAGTTGCCGAGCGCGTCGATCGGCAGGGAGCCGTCCGTCACGTAGAAGACCACGATCCAGGCGAGCCCGATGAGGAACATCGCGAGCATCACCGGGGCCACCCAGCCGCGGTTGGTCAGCTTGATATTGGCTGCCTGCTTGGACGCCGGCGGCGGCGTGTAGTCGGCCTTCTTGCGGATACGTGACTTCGGCACGAGGGTCTCTCCTGTCGATGCGCTGCGTGGCCGCGCAGGGGACGTGGGCTGGCTCCGGAGCAGCGTACAAGGGGAAGTTCAAAGGAATCTGAGCGCTCCCCCGGGCGTCCGTTAGCGTAGTGCTTCCGCGGCGTCGAAGGAGATAAGGGTACGTTGAGCAATTCTGCCGACCCTGACGAAGGGCCTGTCAACGCCTCTGGCGCTCCGGATGTCCCCGGTGCCCGCTTCCGTCCCGTGCGGCTGCTCACCATGGGGGTCTTCGCTCTCGCCGGGCTCATCTTCTTCACCAGCTTCAATACGGCCAAGGGCACCAATATCCGGACGGACGCGTCCCTTCTGAAGCTCTCCGACCTCATCCAGGAGCGCAGCCGCAAGAACAAGGAGCTGGAGGAGGGCAACAGCGGGGTGCGGGACGACGTCGAAGCGCTGGCCGAGCGCGACGACGGGTCGACCAAGGCGGAGGACGAGAAGCTGGACCGCCTGGAGACGGCGTCCGGCACGAAGAAGCTCAAGGGCGAGGCGGTCTCCGTCACCCTCGACGACGCCCCGCCGAACGCGACGGCGAAGCTCCCGGGCTACCCCGAGCCGCAACCGAACGACCTGGTCATCCACCAGCAGGACCTCCAGGCCGTGGTGAACGCGCTGTGGCACGGCGGCGCCGAGGGCATCAAGGTGATGGACCAGCGCCTCATCTCGACCTCGGCCGTCCGCTGCGTCGGCAACACCCTGATCCTCCAGGGGCGGGTCTACTCACCGCCGTACAAGATCACCGCGGTCGGCGACCCGGAGAAGATGAAGCAAGCGGTCGCGGCCTCCCCGGAGATCCAGAACTACATGCTCTACGTCAACGCGTACGGCCTCGGCTGGAAAGTCGAGGACGACGGGGCGGTGACTCTTCCCGCGTACTCGGGCACAGTGGATCTCCACTACGCGAAGCCGGTGCAGTAGCAGGCGCCACCTGGGCAGTACCTGGGCGCCACCTGGGCAGGGCGGGGAGGCCCTCGATGTCGGTGCGAGTCGTCGTCAGGTCGCTGAGCGAGCTCTGCGTCACCGTCGGCGCCGTGATCGTGCTCTTCGTGGTCTACGTGCTGTTCTGGACGGGTGTGAAGGCCGACAGCGCCATGGACCACCAGATCGACGTGCTGCACGAGCAGTGGGCCCAGCGGCCGTCCGCCACCGCGCCGCCGTCCGCCACCGCCCCGCCGTCCGCCTCCTCCGCACCGGAGACGCCGCCCGGCCCGGCCGCGTACGAGGGCGGAAAACCGTTCGCTGTGATGTACATCCCGCGTCTTGGTTTCACGTGGAACAAGCCCGTGCTCGAGGACACGAAGGTCGGGACCCTGAAAAAGGGGCTCGGTCACTACGAGGGCACCGCGCGGCTCGGGCAGAAGGGGAACTTCGCGGTCGCCGGGCATCGGCGCACGTACGGCGACCCGTTCAAGGATTTCCCCAGACTGCGGCCGGGGGACGCCGTGGTTCTCACCGACGGAACGACCTGGTTCACCTACCGCATCGACCGGGGCCCCTACCGGACGCTGCCCACGGATACCGGCGTCGTCGACCCGGTGCCGCGCAAGTCCGGGTACACGGCGCCGGGCCGCTATCTGACACTCACCACCTGTGATCCGGAGTGGGGGCACAGCCACCGGTTGATCGTCTGGGCGCACTTGGATGCCACTCAGCCTGTGGAGGCCGGGAAACCGGAGGCGTTGCGCCGTTAGTCTGGTGGTGTACGGCGACGGCTGAAGCCGTGCGGCGATGGTGTTGAGGGACTGTCGAAGGGGAGCGACCGGCATGTACGGCTGGATCTGGCGGCATCTGCCGGGCAACGCGTGGCTGAGGGCGGCGATCTCGCTGGTGCTCGTCCTCGCCGTGGTCTACGTCCTCTTCCAGTACGTGTTCCCGTGGGCCGAGCCGCTGCTGCCCTTCAACGATGTGACGGTGGACGGCCAGTGAGTACGCGAAAGACCCGCATTCTCGTCGTCGACAACTACGACAGCTTCGTCTTCAACCTCGTCCAGTACCTCTACCAGCTGGGCGCCGAGTGCGAGGTGCTGCGCAACGACGAGGTGAGCACGGCACACGCGCAGGACGGCTTCGACGGCGTCCTGCTCAGCCCCGGCCCCGGCGCCCCCGAACAGGCCGGTGTCTGCATCGACATGGTGCGGCACTGCGCGGCGACCGGCGTCCCCGTCTTCGGCGTCTGCCTCGGCATGCAGTCGATGCAGGTGGCGTACGGGGGTGTGGTCGGCCGGGCGCCCGAGCTGCTGCACGGCAAGACCTCGCTCGTCCGGCACGACGGCACGGGTGTCTTCGCGGGCCTGCCCGACCCGTTCACCGCGACCCGGTACCACTCGCTGGCCGCCGAGCCCGGCACCGTACCGGCGGAGTTCGAGGTGACCGCGCGCACCGAGGACGGCATCGTCATGGGCCTGCGCCACCGTGAACTGCCGGTCGAGGGCGTCCAGTTCCACCCGGAGTCGGTCCTGACCGAGCACGGGCACCTGACGCTGGCGAACTGGCTCGCCGAATGCGGGGACAAGGAGGCGGTGGGCCGCTCGGCCGGGCTCGCGCCGGTCGTGGGCAGGGCCTCGGCGTGACCGCGCTGCGCCCCGAGCAGGGCGGCGCCGGCGGGTTCGAGGACGCCGTCAGGGGCCTCGACGACCCCCTGAACGATCCGCTGCCGGGGCAGCATCCGTCGCCGTGGTTCCGGGCCGAGGACGAGCCGCAGCCGGACTCCGCGGCGCAGGCGCCCGTGCACCAGGAGCCCGCGCGGCGGCGGGCGGAGCGCCCTGAGCCGGAGCCCGAGTGGTACGACCCGGAGGGGTACGCCCAGGACTGGTACGGCGGGGCCCAGGCCGCGCCGCAGGCGCCCGTACGGGACGACGAGACCGTGGCGCTGCGTACGGCCGACACCCGGCGAATACTGGACCCGCAGCCGAGCCCTCAGACCGATTCCGAGCCGGAAGAGCCGCTGAGACCGGAGCCGGATCCGGATACGGAGCCGGGGACCAGGGTCGAGGCCCCTGTCACCACCGGTGGCCGTGCCGCCCGGCGGAAGGCCGCCAAGAAGGGCGGGGGCGGCAGACGCCGGGCCGGCGAAACGCAGGAGGCGGCGGCGCCCGCGCAGGGCGGCGACGGGAAGCCGTTGTCGCGGGTCGAGGCGCGACGGGCCGCACGGGCCGCCAAGCCCACCGTGGGCGTCATCGTGAGCCGCGGACTCGGTGAGGTCTTCATCAGCATCGGGGTGCTGATGCTGCTGTTCGTCACCTACCAGCTCTGGTGGTCCAACATCCGGGCCCACAACCTCGCGGGCAACGCCCGCCACCACCTCGAGGACGACTGGGCGAACGGCAAGGGCAAGGCCAAGCCGGACTCGTTCGAGCCGGGCCAGGGCTTCGCCATCCTCTACATCCCGAAGCTGGACGTCGTGGTGCCGATCGCGGAGGGCATCAGCAAGACGAAGGTGCTCGACAAGGGCATGGTCGGGCACTACGACAAGAACAGCATTCCCACCGCGATGCCCGAGGCGAAGACCGGGAACTTCGCGCTCGCGGGCCACCGCAACACCCACGGCGAGCCGTTCCGTTACGTCAACCGGCTCAAGCCGGGCGATCCCATCGTCGTCGAGACGCAGGACACCTACTACGTCTACAAGATGTCGAGCCTGCTCCCCCAGACATCGCCGTCCAACACGGCGGTGATCAACCCGATCCCCGCGGAGTCCGGGTTCACCGAGCCGGGCCGCTACATCACCCTGACGACCTGCACTCCGGAATTCACCAGTACGTATCGAATGATCGTCTGGGGCAAGATGGTCGAGGAGCGGCCGCGCAGCAAGGGCAAGCCGGACGCGCTCGTCGGCTAGCCGGCGGTGGACAGGGCCATTTCGGCACAGGGACGGGGCACAGGCAGTGGCAGCGACGACCGACCACGAGGAAGAGGCCGAGACGAAGGCCCCCGCGGCGCCGCCCCGGCGCGGGCCGATCGCGCTGGCGGTCAGCTTCTTCGGTGAGCTGCTCATCACCGGCGGTGTGCTGCTCGGCCTGTTCGTCGTCTACTCGCTGTGGTGGACGAACGTGGTGGCCGACCGGGCCGCGCACCAGCAGGGCGACAAGGTCCGCGACCACTGGTCGCAGGCGACCGGGCCCGGCGCCCTGGACACCAAGGACGGCATCGGGTTCCTGCATGTGCCGGCGATGGGCAAGGGCGAGGTGCTCGTCGAGAAGGGCACGACGTCCAAGATCCTCAACGACGGCGTCGCCGGGTACTACACCGAGCCCGTCAAGGCCGTGCTGCCCACCAGCGGCAAGAACGGCAACTTCTCCCTGGCCGCGCACCGGGACGGGCACGGCGCCAAGTTCCACAACATCGACAAGATCAAAAAGGGCGACGCGATCGTCTACGAGTCCCGCGACAAGTGGTACGTCTACAAGGTCTACGACATCCTCCCCGAGACCTCGAAGTACAACGTGGACGTCATCGGCCAGATCCCCGAGGAGTCGGGGAAGAAGAAGGCCGGCCACTACATCACCCTGACGACGTGCACGCCGGTCTACACGTCGCGGTACCGCTACGTGGTCTGGGGCGAGCTGGAGCGGGTCGAGAAGGTCGACAGCGACCGGACGCCCCCGGCGGAGCTCCGGTAGGGACCGGATGCCCCCGGCGGAACTCCGGTAGTGACCGGACGCCCCCGGCGGAACTCCGTAGGGACCGGACGCGCCTGGCGGAGCTCCGGTAGTGACCGGACGCCCCGGGCGGAACTCCGGTAGCGACCCGACGCTCCCGGCGGAACTCCACTGGCGGTCGGCGCAGATGAACGGAGCCCCGCCCCCTCGAAAGGGGGCGGGGCTCCGTCATGCGCTGCTGCGGTGCCGGGTCAGTCGTCCCCGCCGCGGCCGAAGTTGCCGCCGATGAAGCCGCCGCCGCCGTTGTTGCCGCCGCCGTTGTCGCCGCCCCCTGCGGGCGGGGTGGTGAACAGGGTGACGGTGTCGCCCTTCTTCACGGTGCTGCCGGGCGTCGGCTGGCTCGTGACGACCGTGGCGTTGTCGTCGGAGGAGCCGGAGACCTGCACCTGGATCCCCATGCCGGACAGCTGATCCCGCACGTCCTTGAGCTTCTTGCCCCCGAGGTCACCGGGGACCTGGAGCTGTTCGGGCGCCTTGGCGTACTTCAGCTGGACCGTGGAGCCCGGGTCGGCCGTGGTGCCCGGAGAGAGGTTCTGCTCGAAGACCTTGCCCGCCTCGACCGAGTCGTTCTCCACCTCGGTGCAGCTGGCCTTGAGGTTGCTGGCCTGGAGCTGGGAGGTCGCCTGGTCGCAGGTGAGGTTGCCGCCGGAGACGTTGGGGACCGTGGTGGTCGCCTTCTCCTTGGCGACGGTCAGGGTGATCTCGGAGCCCTTCTCGACCTTGGCGTCGCCCTTGGGGTTCTGGTCGATCACCTTGCCCGGCGTCCGCTCCGACTCCCGGGACTCCTTCTTGATGTTGCTGAAGCCCTTTTCGGTGAGCATCTTCTCGGCCTCGTCGTAGGAGAGGCCCTGCACGTCCGGGACCGTGACCTTCGGCGCGCCCGTCGACATCCGGACGGTGATCGTGTCGCCCTTGGCGACCGAGCCGTCCTTCGGGTCCTGCTCGCAGACGCGCTTCGCGGGCTGGTCCTCGCACGGCATGCTGTCGCCACGGACGACCTTGAGGTCGATGTTCTCGGCCTTCTGCTGAGCGCCCTCGAAGGTCTCGCCGACCAGGGACGGCACGGTGACGTCGCCGTCACCGCCGCCGTCGCCGCTCATCACGTACTTGCCGATGAGGATGGCGCCGACCAGGACGAGGATGCCCGCGACGACCAGGAGGATCGTCGAGGTGCGGTTCTTGCCCTGCTTGCGGCGGTCGGGGCGGTCGTCGTAGCCGTAGCCGCCGTCGTCGGGGTTGACGGGCGGCAGCATCGAGGTGGCCGCCGCGCCGTTCTGGGAGTGCAGCATCGCCGTCTGCTGGTCGTTCCCGTAACCGTCGCCCGCGCCGTAGCCGACCGCGCCCATGGCGGCGGTGGCGGCGACGGGCTGGCCGTCGAGGCAGGCCTCGATGTCGGCCCGCATCTCGTCGGCCGACTGGTAGCGGTAGTCCGGGTCCTTGGTGAGCGCCTTGAGGACGATCGCGTCCATCTCGGGCGTGATCTCGCCGTCGAAGACGCTGGGCGGCTGCGCCTCCTCGCGGACGTGCTGGTAGGCGACGGCCACCGGGGAGTCGCCGACGAACGGCGGACGCACGGTGAGCAGCTCGTAGAGCAGACAGCCCGTCGAGTACAGGTCGGAGCGGGCGTCGACCTGCTCGCCCTTGGCCTGCTCGGGGGAGAGGTACTGGGCGGTGCCGATCACCGCGGCGGTCTGCGTCATCGTCATGCCGGAGTCGCCCATGGCGCGGGCGATGCCGAAGTCCATGACCTTGACCTGGCCGTTGCGGGTCAGCATCACGTTGGCGGGCTTGATGTCGCGGTGGACGATGCCCGCCCGGTGCGAGTACTCCAGGGCCTGGAGGATGCCGATGGTCATCTCCATCGCGCGCTCGGGCAGCAGCTTGCGGCCGCTGTGCAGGAGCTCGCGGAGCGTGGAGCCGTCGACGTACTCCATCACGATGTACGGGATGGAGACCTGGTCGACGTAGTCCTCGCCCGTGTCGTACACCGCCACGATCGCGGGATGGTTGAGCGAGGCGGCCGACTGGGCCTCCCGGCGGAACCGGGCCTGGAACGACGGGTCGCGTGCGAGGTCCGCCCGCAGCGTCTTCACCGCCACCGTGCGCCCCAGCCGGGAGTCATGCGCGAGGTAGACCTCGGCCATGCCACCACGGCCGAGCACGTGGCCCAGCTCGTACCGGCCGCCGAGGCGACGCGGCTCTTCCATGGTTACCTACCAGCCCTCTCCGTCGGTCCCGACCGTCCCGTGCGGGGTCGGGCGGTGTGCTGTCCGGGCATACCGTACCCGGCCTGCCCGACGTGACCTGGCCACCAGGGTGACCCGTGACAGGACCGGTACCGCCACGTGCGTGTCTGTGAAATGCGGGTGACCGGGGTCACAGGGAGGCGGTGGCCTCCCGGTAGCCCCTGTCGCTCGGGTCACCCCTTGTTGCCGATGACCGCTTCCATCACGCTCTTCGCGATCGGGGCGGCGAGACCACCACCGGAGATGTCCTGGCGGCTGGCCGCGCTGTCCTCGACGACCACGGCCACGGCGACCGGGAAACCGGAGTTCGTCTTCGCGTACGAGACGAACCAGGCGTACGGCTTCTCGCTGTTGTCGACGCCGTGCTGGGCGGTACCGGTCTTGCCGCCGACGGTGACGCCATCGATGTTGATCTTGGCGTTGCCGCCCGTGCCGCCCGGGTCGTTGACGACCGTCTCCATCATCGACTGGAGCTTCTGCGCGTTGTCCTCGGTGAGCGGCCGGCTCATCTCCTTGGGCTCCGTCTTCTCGATGGTGTCGAGGTTCGGGGCCTTCAGCTCGTCGATCATGTACGGCTGCATGAGCTTGCCGTCGTTCGCGATCGCGGAGGCGACCATGGCCATCTGGAGCGGGGTCGCGGCGGTGTTGTACTGGCCGATGGAGGACAGGGCCGTCTGCGACGGGTTCATGTCGTCGTCGAAGTTCGACGCGTTGGAGCGGACCGGGACGAACTGCTCCTTGTTGAAGCCGAACTTCTCGGCCTCCTCGACCATCTTCTCCTTGCCGAGGTCCGAGCCGATCTTGCCGAAGACGGTGTTGCAGGAGACCTTGAGGGCGACCCGCAGCGTCGCGTCCTCACACGGGATGTTGCCCTCGTTGTTCAGCGGCGTCTGGGTGCCCGGCATCGTCCACGGCAGCGGCGTCTTGGTCGCCTTGTCGGGGTCGTAGTTACCGCTCTCCAAGGCGGCCGCGGCCGTGACCAGCTTGAACGTCGAGCCCGGCGGATACGTCTCGCGCAGCGCGCGGTTCAGGAGCGGCTTGTCCTTGTCCTTGTCGAGCTTGGAGAAGGTCTTGCTGTCCTTGGTCGAGTTGCCCGCGAAGACCGAGGGGTCGTACGAGGGCGTGGAGGCCAGCGCGAGGATCTTGCCGGTGGACGGCTCGATCGCGGCGACGGCGCCCTTGCCGCGGGTCTTCAGACCGTCGTACGCGGCCTGCTGCGCCTTGGCGTTGAGGGTGGTCGTGACATTGCCGCCCTCCTTCTTCTTGCCCGTGATCATGTCGAGCGTCTGGCGGAAGAAGAGCCGGTCGTCGTTGCCGGTGAGGATGCCGTCCTCGATGGACTCCAGCTGGGTGGCGCCGACGATCTGCGAGGCGTATCCGGTGACGGGCGACCACATGGGCCCGTTCTTCCAGGTGCGCTTGTACTTCAGGTCGGTGCCGGAGGTCGCCTCGGAGCCGGTGATGGGCTTGCCGTCGACGATGATGTCGCCGCGCGGCTGGGCGTAGCGCTCGATGGCTACACGGCGGTTGAGCGCGTTCGTCTGCAGCGAGTCCGCCTGGACGTACTGGATCCAGTTGTCGCGGATCAGCAGCGTGAGGATGAGCAGACCGCAGAAGATCGCGATACGGCGCAGGGGCTTGTTCACGGTCGGACCACCTGAGTCATCTCGGCGTCGGGGTTGGCCACCGGCGCCGGCGCCGGGCGGCGGGCGGTGTCGCTGATCCGCAGGAGGACGCCGACAAGTGCCCAGTTGGCGATGACGGAGGAACCACCGTAGGCGAGGAACGGCATGGTCATACCGGTCAGCGGGATGAGGCCCATGACACCGCCGGAGACGACGAAGACCTGGATGGCGAAGGCGCCGGAGAGGCCGATCGCGAGCAGCTTGCCGAACGGGTCGCGGGCGGCGAGGGAGGTGCGGACGCCGCGCTCCACGATCAGCCCGTAGATGAGCAGGATCGCCATGACGCCGGCCAGGCCCATCTCCTCGCCGTAGGTCGCGAGGACGAAGTCCGAGTTGGCGGCGAAGCCGATCAGGTCGGAGTTGCCCTGGCCGAGCCCGGTGCCGAGGACACCGCCGGACCCGAACGCCATCAGCGACTGCGCGATCTGGTCGGACTGCGCGAGGACGCTGTCGGAGAACGGGTGCAGCCATCCGTTGACGCGCTGCTCCACGTGCGGCTCGAAGCTCGCGACGCCCACCGCGCCGACCGCGGACATCAGCAGACCGAAGACGATCCAGCTGGTGCGCTCGGTGGCGACGTACAGCATGACGACGAACATGCCGAAGAACAGCAGCGAGGTACCGAGGTCGGTCTCGAAGACGAGGATGAGGATCGACATCGCCCAGACGACGACGATCGGCCCGAGGTCGCGGCCACGGGGCAGGTAGAGACCCATGAAACGGCGGGACGCGAGCGCCAGGGCGTCGCGCTTCACCATCAGATATCCGGCGAAGAAGATCGCGATGACGATCTTCGCGAACTCACCGGGCTGGATGGAGAAGCCACCGACGTGGATCCAGATCTTGGCGCCGAAGACGTCCATGCCGAGACCCGGCACGAGCGGGAGCAGCAGCAGGATGATGGCGCCGACCATCGAGATGTACGTGTACCGCTGCAGGATGCGGTGGTCCTTGAGCAGCATGAGCACGCCGACGAAGAGCGCGATGCCGATCGCCGAGTACAGCAGCTGCTTGGGCGCCGCCGGGCTGAACGTCGACCGCAGCTGCAGCCGCTCCGACTGGTCGAGCCGCCAGATGATGACGAGCCCGAGCCCGTTGAGCAGCGTCGCCAGCGGCAGCAGCAGCGGGTCCGCGTAGGCCGCGAACTTGCGCACGACGATGTGGGCGACGCCCGCGAGCAGGCCGAGGCCGAGTCCGTACCCGAGCAGACCGGCGGGCAGGTTCCCGTCGATGGCCAGGCCGACATTGGCGTACGCGAAGACCGGGATGACCACGGCGAACGCGAGGAGCGCCAGCTCGGTGTTGCGCCGGCTGGGCGCGCCGATCGCGCCGATGGTCGACGTATGGGTCGTGGAACTACTACTCATGGCGTGCTGTGGCCCCCAAGGCTTCTACTGCTGCGCGCACGCCTTGGCCAGCTGCTGCTCTTCCTCGGAGAGAGTGGGGCCAGGGGTGGGCGTGGGTGACGGTGACTTCGCCTTGCCGGACGGCGAACGGGACGGGTCGGGCGAGCCAGACGGGTTGGACGGGTTCGGCGTGGCCGTCTCCTTGTGGAAGGACGCCTTGCGGGCGGTATTGGTGCCACCCGTGGTCCCGCCGGCTTCGCCCTCGCCGGTCTTCGCGTTGTTCTGCTTCTGGGCCTGCTCCCGCTCGGCCTGCTTCTTGCACGCGCCGGCCTGCGAGGACAGCTCGTCGATCTTGTCCTGGGCGGCCGCCAGGTCACCTTCGGCGATCGTCGCCTCGACCTGCTTCTTCTGGTACGGCGGCAGGTACTTGAGCTCGACCTCCGGGTGGTCCTTCTCCACCTTGGACAGGCTCACCCAGGCGAGGTCCTGGTTGATGCCCCGGTAGAGCGCCACATGGTCGTCGTTCGAGCCGACGAAGTACTGCGTCTGGGTCCAGCGGTAACCGCCGTACAGGCCGCCGCCGATCACGGCGAGCGCGAGCACCGTGTAGAGGGATCTCTTGATCCACCGGCGGCCGCGGCGCGGCTTGACGAAGTCCTCGTCCGCGTACGCGCCGAAGCCCCCCTCGGGCGCGTAGCCGTCGCTGTCGCCGCTGCCGGGCGGGCCGAACTCGCCGCCGCCCTGCCCGTGGGCCGGGCGGCCGAGGCTGGAGGCGCGGCCCGCGGGGGTCTCCATGGCGCCGCCGTCCTGCAGCTGGTGCTGGTTCTCGGCGACCGCGCCGACGACCACGGGGGCGTCGGACATCTGGCCCGCGAGGGTGTCGCCGCTGTCGATGTCGAGGACGTCGGCGACGATCACCGTCACGTTGTCCGGGCCACCGCCGCGCAGGGCGAGCTGGATCAGGTCCTGGACGGTCTCCTGCGGGCCCTGGTAGCTGGCGAGGGTCTCCTCCATCGTCTGGTGGGAGACGACGCCGGAGAGGCCGTCGGAGCAGATCAGGTAGCGGTCGCCGGCCCGCACCTCACGGATCGAGAGGTCCGGCTCGACGTGGTCGCCACTGCCGAGCGCGCGCATCAGCAGCGAGCGCTGCGGGTGCGTGGTGGCTTCCTCCTCGGTGATGCGGCCCTCGTCGACGAGGCGCTGCACCCACGTGTGGTCCTGCGTGATCTGCGTGAGCACGCCGTCCCGCAGCAGGTACGCGCGCGAGTCGCCGACATGGACGAGGCCGAGGCGCTGGCCGGTCCACAGCAGGGCGGTCAGGGTGGTCCCCATGCCCTCGAGCTGGGGGTCCTCCTCGACCATCATGCGCAGCTGGTCGTTGGCGCGCTGCACGGCGGTGCCGAGCGACGTCAGGATGTCCGAGCCCGGCACGTCGTCGTCGAGCGCGACGATGGTGGAGATGACCTCGGACGAGGCCACCTCACCGGCGGCCTGGCCGCCCATGCCGTCGGCGATCGCGAGCAGCCGGGGACCGGCGTAACCGGAGTCCTCGTTGCCCTCGCGGATCATGCCCTTGTGCGATCCGGCGGCGAAGCGCAGTGACAAGCTCATGCGCACCTGCCCCGTCGAATCCGACTCCGGGTACATCCGCACGGTGCCCACCCTCCGGTCGGGAGCGGGCCGCTGTCCCGTACGGGGACCGCCGCGCCGGCTCGCTCGCTCCGCTCGCGCTCATTCATGATGCAGCACTACTTCCGCAGCTCGATGACGGTCTTGCCGATGCGGATCGGTGCGCCCAGCGGGACCGGTGTGGGGGTCGTGAGACGGGTCCGGTCCAGGTACGTGCCGTTGGTGGACCCGAGGTCCTCGACGATCCACTGGCCGTCCCGGTCCGGATAGATCCTGGCGTGCCTGCTGGACGCGTAGTCGTCGTCCAGCACGATCGTGCTGTCGTGTGCGCGGCCGAGCGTGATCGTCTGCCCCTGCAGCGCCACCGTCGTACCCGTGAGGGTGCCTTCGGAGACGACCAGCTTGGTGGGCGCGCCACGGCGCTGCCGGCCGCCGCCCTGCTGCTGGCGCTGCGGCGCCGGCGGCGTGGCGGCCTGCCGGGCCGTCTGCTGGGGACGCGTGTTGTCGCGGCGCGCGCCGCGCTGCGTGACACGCGTCCCGAACAGGTCGCTGCGGATGACCTGGACGGCCACGATCACGAACAGCCACAGAACGGCCAGGAAACCCAGCCGCATGACCGTCAGGGTCAGCTCTGACATTGCCCCCGCTTCACCCTTCGGCTTGCCGATAAACGATGGTGGTTTGGCCCACGACGATCCGCGAGCCGTCGCGGAGCGTAGCGCGGGTGGTGTGCTGCCCGTCCACCACGATGCCGTTGGTGGACCCGAGATCCTGGATCGTCGAGGGCGTTCCGGTCCGGATCTCGCAGTGCCGGCGCGAGACGCCGGGGTCGTCAATCCGTACGTCTGCTTCGGTGGACCGGCCGAGAACGAGCGTCGGCCGGGAAATCTGGTGACGGCTGCCGTTGATCTCGATCCAGTGCCGCACGCGCGTGCCCGGCATCGCGCCCGCGCCGGGGCGCTGCGCCGAGGCGGCGGGCGCGTGCGCCGGTGCCGCGGCCGGACGCCCGGGGGGCGGCGCGGCGGGCATGGGCGGCGCGGCGGGCGCGCTCGCCTGCGGGTAGCTGTAACCGCCCGGCGCCTGGTTCGGCCTGGGCGCGGTGGGGCGGTCGGGCCGGTCCTGACTGGTGGACGAGGCGAGCGTGCGGCTGCGTACCCGGTACAGACCCGTGTCCAGGTCCTCCGCCTTCTCCAGGTGCACCTTGATGGGGCCCATGAAGGAGTAGCGCTGCTGCTTCGCGTAGTCGCGCACCATGCCGGACAGCTCGTCGCCGAGCTGTCCCGAGTAGGGGCTGAGGCGCTCGTAGTCCGGCGCGCTCAGCTCCACGATGAAGTCGTTGGGGACGACCGTCCGCTCGCGGTTCCAGATCGTCGCGTTGTTGTCGCACTCGCGTTGGAGGGCGCCCGCGATCTCGACGGGCTGCACCTCGGACTTGAAGACTTTGGCGAAGGTGCCGTTGACCAGACCCTCGAGCCGCTGCTCGAACTTCTTCAGGACTCCCATGGGGCACCTCCTCCTTCGTAGCGCTGCCTTCTTGGTACTGCTTACTGATCGTATCCACGCGCCGGGAAAACGGCTGGTTCCCCCTGCCCGCCCGGCTGATGAGTGTCGACGCTCACAGCCTGCTTCGACCGCCCTTCTACGGAGGATCGTAGAGGGGGCTCCGGGACAGTGTCCCGTACGCGGCTGTGGAGACGGCGGGGTACGGGCGAGCCGGGCCCGGGAGTACGGGGGCGGTGCCGTGCGCGGTGCGGGTTCCGTGCGGTGTTCGGTGCGGGTCCGTGCCGTTTTCTGTTCCTGGTTCGAGCTGTGTCCGGTGCGGTTCCGTGCCGGGATCGGTACAGGTTCGGTGCGGTGGCCGGGCCGGGTCCGGTGCGGGTCCGGGGCGGAGTCCGCACGAGGTCCCGGCGTCGTACGCACTGTCAGGTGCCCGCCAGGGGGGCGGGGAAACGGATGTGAATCCACCCTCCGCAGCGTGCTAATCTTCTGGATGTCGGAAGGCGCTCACCCCGCAAGGGCGAGACCGGAAGACACACCCAATGCGCGGGTGGCGGAATAGGCAGACGCGCTGGATTCAGGTTCCAGTGCCCGAAAGGGCGTGGGGGTTCAACTCCCCCCTCGCGCACAGCGAAAAGCCCCGCAGATCTTCGGATCTGCGGGGCTTTTGCGTTGCCCTGAACCGTCTTGCGCGGGCCGCGCCGCCCTGTGGTTTATGTCACCTTCAGGCGGCGAAGCGGGCGGCCAGCTCCTTGCCCTTGCTCTCGGCGGACTCGAGCGCCGCCGCGCGGGAGGTCTCGTAGAGCGGGACGAGCTCGGCCATGGCCGGGTTGACCGGGGCCATCGTCAGCTCGGGGACGATGAAGGCGAGGTCCATGCCGAGCGAGTCGCGCAGAACGGCCTCCAGGTAGTTCTGCACGTACTCCATGCCCGCGCGCGGGGTGCCCGGCGCGTAGGAGCCGCCGCGGCTCGCGACGACGGTGACCGGCTTGCCCTGGGCGGACGGCGTCTCCGTCCCCGCGGTGCGGCCGATCAGGATGATGTTGTCCAGCCACGCCTTCAGTGTCGACGGGATCGTGAAGTTGTACATCGGGGCGCCGATCAGGACGGCGTCCGCCTGCTCCAGCTCCTCGATGAGCCGCACGCGCGCGGCGAAGGCGGCGCTCTGGCCGGGCGTGTGCGTGGCCGGGTCGGCGAAGCCGGCCGTGTGGGCGTCGGCGGTGAGGTGGGGCACCGGCTCCGCGCCGAGATCGCGGTGGATGACCGTGCCCTCGGGGTGCTGCTCCTGCCAGGCCTTGCGGAACGCGTCCGTGACGGTGCGGGAGGCGGAGGCGGAACCGGTGAAAACGGACGAGTCGATGTGCAGCAGCGTGGCCATGGTGTGTCTCCAGCGGGGTGCGAGTGATCGGTGTAGCGGTCGGGTGTGACCGGTCGGGTGTGAGTGGTCAGGTGCGACCGGTCGGGTGTGAGTGGTGGGAGCGCGACTGCTGGGTGCAGTTGAGTACGTAACTAGTAATAGCACAGGGACTTACTTTTTTTCACCCCCGAACGGGAGCGCAGTACCCTGGACCCATGGCCGGCATCGGGGAAGAGACGAACGGGGCGGGCGCGCACGCCTCCCACGAGCCCCAGGGCTGCACCGGGGTCGACGTCGGGATGACGCGCGTCTTCGGGCTGCTCGGGAAGCGGTGGACCGGGCTGATCGTGTCCGTCCTGATGCAGGGGCCGGTGCACTTCGCCGACCTGCGCCGGGCCATCCCCGGGATCAGCGAGCGGATGCTCTCCGACCGGCTGACCGAACTGGGCACGGCCGGGATCGTCGTACGCCAGGTCGACGAAGGCCCGCCGCTGCGCGTCTCGTACCGGCTGACCACGGCGGGCTCGGCGCTGCAGCCGTCGCTGGCCGAGCTGGGGGCGTGGGCGGAGAAGTATCTGGCGGCCGAGGGTGGGACGTGTCCGGAGGAGTTCCGGAGGTAGGGGTTTTCCGGAGCTGGGCCTGCCCTGAAGTGGGGGGTGCTGGGTGCGCCGGGCCTGGGTGGGCGGATGTGTCGGCGGTGGACGTGTTGGGGGGCCGGGCGGGGTGTCCACAACTGGCGGGTTGTCCACAGCGGGTTGGTTGTCCACAGGCTCTGACGGGGTTTTCCGGGCGGCGGTACGGTCGTGACCGATCGCGGAGGTGCGGCCCATCAGGGGCCTACGTGAAGGCGTAGGCGGGCCCGCACGCCGTGCGGTGTCGTACGCCGTGCGGTGTCGTACGGGATGGGGGAGGTCGGCGTGGTGACGACGGGACGGCAGGACAGGGTGGCTCGGGCGGCGCGGAGGCTGCCGCGCGTGGCCGCATTCGCGGGGCGGGCCGGGCACGGGGAAGACGGTGCGCAGGAGTCGCCGAAGGCGGCCGGCAAGGCGCTGCGGCAGCGGGTGCCGAGGTCCTCGCACGCCGGGTTCGAGGTGAGCGCGGACCGGCCGGACGCGGTGCGGGCCGTCGAGGAGTCCAACCGGGGCCGGATCGCCGCCCTCACGCCGATCCGCGTGGGCCGGATGACCACCTCGCCCTTCGCCTTCCTGCGGGGCTCCGCCGGGCTGATGGCGCACGACCTGGTGCACACCCCGCTGACCGGCATCGGCGCCCAGATATGCGGCGACGCCCACGCCGGGAACTTCGGGCTCTACGGGGACGCGCGCGGCGGCCTCGTCATCGACCTCAACGACTTCGACGAGACCGTGCACGGCCCCTGGGAGTGGGACGTCAAACGGCTCGCCGCCTCGCTCGTGCTGGCCGGGCGGGAGGCGGGCGCGGACGAGGACGTGTGCCGCACGGCCGCCCACGACGCGGCGGGTGCCTACCGCCGCACCATGCGGTTGCTCGCGAAACTGCCCGCCCTCGACGCGTGGAACGCCATCGCGGACGAGCGGCTCGTCTCCCACACCGACGCGCAGGACCTCGTCGGCACCCTGCGGCGGGTCTCCGAAAAGGCGCGGCACAACACCAGCGGGCGCTTCGCGGCCCGGTCCACGGAGGCGGACGAGGAGGGCGGGCACCGGTTCGTGGACGCGCCGCCGGTGCTGCGCCGGATACCCGACGCCGAGGCGGAGGCGGTCGCGGCCTCGCTCGGCGGGTACCTGGAGACCGTGGCGCCGGACCGGCTGCCGCTGCTCGCGCGGTACGCCATCCACGATGTGGCGTTCCGCGTCGTCGGCACCGGGAGCGTCGGGACCCGGTCGTACGTGGTGCTGCTCCTGGACCATCGGGGCGAGCCGCTCGTGCTGCAGGTGAAGGAGGCGCGGCCGTCCGCGCTGCTCCCGCACCTGCCAGCGGTCGGGTTCAAGCCGACCGCCGTCGAGCACGAGGGGCGGCGGGTGGTGCAGGGGCAGAAGCGGATGCAGGTGGTCAGCGACATCCTGCTCGGCTGGACCACGGTGGGCGAGCGCCCGTTCCAGGTGCGGCAGTTCAGGAACCGCAAGGGCAGCGTCGACCCGGCCGAACTCGCCGCCGACCAGATCGACGACTATGCGCGCATGACCGGCGCGCTCCTGGCCCGCGCCCATGCGCACAGCGCCGACCCGCGCCGGATAGCCGGGTACTGCGGCAAGAACGAGCAGCTGGACGAGGCGATCGCCGCTTTCGCCGTGGCCTACGCGGACCGGACCGAGGCGGATCACGCCGAGCTGATGCGGGCGGTGCGGGGTGGGCGGGTCGCGGCGGAGAGCGGGGTTTGAGCAGCGGGGCGTGGTCGTGTGGGTGAGTGCGGGGTGGGGGTCGGGGCTGGCGCGGGGCGTGATCGTGGCGAAGGCCGGAGCCGGCGCTGGGTGGGTTCGTGGTGGGGGTCGGAGCTGGCGCGGGGCGTGATCGTGGTGGATGGGTGCCCTAGGCTGGGTGGGTGATGAGCCCGGAGAGCGATGTGGCGGAGCCGCCGGAGGAGCAGGCTCGCAAGAGGCCCGAGGAGCGCCTCGAGCGGGCGGTGCGCGCTGCCGAGCAGGCCCTGATCGAGTTCGAGATCGCGGTGGAGACGTTCCGGGTCGAGGTGGAGAACTTCTCCCGGCTCCACCACCAGAAGCTCGGGCCGATGTACACGCGGCTCGACGAGCTGGAGGCGCTGATCGCCGAGGCGACGGCCGCACGCACCGGCGACCCCGAGGACGCGCGCAAGGCCGACGAGGCGCGGGCGCGGGTCATGCCGATGCCCGGTGTCGAGGAGCTGTTCCACGGCTGGATGGACGGGGACGGGCTGTTCCCCGAGGCCGCCGCGATGCTCACCGAGCAGTCCGTGCGGCCCCCGCAGCGCGTGCGGCCCAGCGACGAGGCCCGCAAGCTCTACCGCGAGCTCGTCCGCCAGGCCCACCCGGATCTCGCCCAGGACGAGAAGGAGCGGGGCCGCCGGGACGAGTTCATCGCGCGGGTCAACGCGGCCTACGGGCGCGGTGACGTGACCTTGCTGCGAGAGCTGGCCGACGAATGGGCCGCGGGCCCGGTGCCGCCGGAGCGGGAGCCGACGCCCAGCGAAGAGCTGTACGCCCGCCTGGAGTGGCTGGCGCAGCGCAAGGAACTGCTGGCCGCGGTGGCGCGGGAGCTGGAGGAGAGCGCGATCGGCGCGATGCTGCGGATGGCGCCGGAGGACCCGGACGCGCTGCTCGACGAGATCGCCGAGCAGTTGCTGGCACAGGTCGCCGAACGCGAGTCCGAGCTGGAGCGCCTCACCGCCGAATCCTGAAGCTCCGGCCGGCCGGCCGGTCGGGCGGTGGCGAGTACGGGCCTGGGAGTGAGCGCGGGTCTGTGGGTACGTGCGGGTCGGATATAGGTGCGGGCCGGGCGTCGGCGCCGGGTCCGGTCGGGTAGCGTCGGGCGCATGGTTTTCGGTTCTGGTGTGCCCACGGTCGGTGTCGACGAGCTCAAGGCGGACGACTTCCTCCTCGACGTCCGTGAGGACGACGAGTGGCAGGCAGGTCACGCCGCGGGTGCGCTGCACATCCCGATGAGCGAGTTCGTCGCGCGCTACGGCGAGTTGACCGAGGCGGCGCCGCAGGACGGCCGGGTCCACGTGCTGTGCCGGGTCGGCGGGCGCTCCGCCCAGGTCACGCAGTACCTCGTGCAGCAGGGCGTCGACGCGGTGAACGTGGACGGCGGCATGCAGGCGTGGGAGGCGGTCGGCCGCCCCGTCGTGGACGACAACGGCCAGCCGGGCTCGGTCGTCTGAACCGCCCCCTACCCGTGTCCGCCCCGTCGCTCAGCCCAGGGGGTGGGCGGCGAGGAGATCGCCGAGTGTCTCCTCGTGGGCGGCGGCCGGGCCGAGCGCGAGCTCCAGGTGCTTGGCCCAGGCGTGATAGCGGTGCAGCGGATAGTCCGTGTCCGCGCCGAAGCCGCCGTGCAGATGCTGCGCGGTCTGCACGATGCGGCGCACGCCGTCGGACGCCCACGTCTTGGCGACCGCCACGTCCCCCGTGACCGGCAGCTGACCGGAGGCGCCGCTGCTCAGACGCCAGGCGGCCTGCCACAGGGTGACCTCCATCGCGCGCAGGTCGATGTAGCGGTCGGCGGCCTGCACGGCGACCGCCTGGAACGTGGCGATCGGATGCCCGAACTGTTCGCGCTTGCTCGCGTAGTCGCTGGTCATGGCGAGAACGCGCTCCCCGAGGCCCAGAGCGAGCGCACAGGTGCCGGTGGTCAGCAGGCCATGCAGCAGGGGCCATGCGGCAGGATCCCTGATGACATCGCGGGCCGCGACGCGGGCGCCTTCGAGGCGTAGTTCGGCCAGCCGCTCACCGGTCGTCGAGAACTGCTCGGCAAAGCTGCGGCCCTTCACCTCGGTGGCCGGCCCCGGCAGCAGCGCGAGTACGGTGGCGCCCTCGGCGGTGTGGGCGGGGACGACGATCCGGTCCGCGTTCCACGCCCACGGAACGGCCGTCTGGACGCCGTCCAGCACCCAGCCGCCGCCATCGCCGCCGTCGCCCTCACTGTCATCGCCATCGTCCCCGTCGGGCGCGCGGCGAGCGGTGACCGCGAGGTCGGCGGAGTCGTGCCCGGTGCGTCCGGCCGAGGCGACGGTCAGCACGGTCTCGCCCCGCCCGGCAGCGGGCAGGAGCTTCTGCCGCAACTCCGGTCGCCCATAGGACTGCATCGTCGCCACGGCCGCGCTGTGCTCCAGTAGCGGGACCCGGGCCAGGACCTTTCCCGCCTCCCGCAGGATCAGGCACAGCGCGATGGCGTCGAGCCCCGCGCCGCCGTGCTCCGGTGCGATGAGCAGGCTCAGCAGATCGGCCTCGGCCGTCTTGGCCCACAGGGCGCGGTCGAAGTCGTCGGCGACGGCGCCGGAGGTGAGCGCGGGACTGGGCACCCCGTCGGGCGCGACCGGCGCGAATACCGCCCGCGCCGCCTCGACGGCCGCCTGCTGCTCCTCGGAGAAGGTGAAGTCCACCGGGCTGTCCTCCCGTTCCGTGCCGCACCTCGACCTGACGGGGCGTCAAGATAGAACAGGTTCTACGAGAAGGGAACAGTCGGGCCGGGAGCCGCGAGCCGTGAGCCGGCCGGGGGTTGGGGCGGGGACCGAGGACCGGGGGGCCGGGGGACCCGGGACCCGGAGGGTGGGTCGCCGCGTGATCCGGCGATGCGGTGGCTCGGCTCAGCGGTCGAAGTCCACCTCCACCCGTTCCGTGGCCGGATGCGACTGGCAGGCCAGGACATACCCCGCTTCGGTCTCCTCCGGCTCCAGCGCGAAGTTGCGCTCCATCCGCACGGAACCCGAGACGAGGAACGCGCGGCAGGTTCCGCAGACGCCGCCCTTGCAGGCGTAGGGCGCGTCCGGGCGGTTGCGCAGTACCGCGTCCAGGAGGGATTCGCCGTCCCCGACGGGCCAGGTGCCGGAGCGGCCGTCGAGCAGGGCGGTCACCGTGCTGTGCGCGGGCGTTCCGGCCGTCGCGGGCCGGGTTGACGCGGGTCCCTCGTCCACGTGGAAGATCTCCTCGTGGATGCGGTCGCGCCGCACGCCCAGGCCGCGCAGCGCCCGCTCGGCGCCCTGCACCAGACCGTAAGGACCGCACAGGAACCAGCCCGAGACCGTGTCCACCGGGAGCAGGGCCGGGAGCAGCGCCGCGATACGTTCCTGGTCGAGCCGGCCCGATGTCAGGCCCGCCTGCTGCTCCTCCCGCGAGAGGACGGTGACCAGCTGGAACCGGTCCGGGTAGCGGTCCTTCAGGTCGGCGACCTCCTCGAGGAACATCGTGGAGGCGGCGGTGCGGTCGCTGCGGATCAGGCAGAACCGGGCGTCCGGCACCCGCTCCAGGAGCGTCGTGGCGATCGACAGGACCGGGGTGATGCCGCTGCCGCCGACGACCGCCGCGTAGTGCCCGGGGGCCGGGTCGAGGGTGAAGCGCCCGGCCGGGGTCATCACCTCGACCTCGTCGCCGACGGCGATCTCCTTGTGCGCGTATGTCGAGAAGGCGCCGCCGTCGACGAGACGCACCCCCACCCGCAACGTCCGCGGCGCCTCACCGGCCGGGACCGGGGAGCAGATCGAGTACGTGCGCCGCATCTCCGTGCCGTCGTCCGTGCGACGCAGGGCGAGGTGCTGACCCGGTGCGTGACGGTAGGACGCGCGCAGTTCGGCGGGCACGGCGAAGGTGAGCGCGACGGCGTCGTCGGTGAGCCGGTCGACCGCGGCGACGCGCAGGCGGTGGAAACGGGCCCTGCCTGTCCCGTCAGCCATCACAACTCTTTGCGGCCATCACAGCTCCTTGAAGTGATCGAAGGGTTCGCGGCAGGACAGGCAGCGCCGCAGCGCCTTGCAGGCGGTGGAGGAGAAGTGGCTGAGCAGCTCGGTGTCGGTTGCGCCGCAGTGCGGACAGGCGACGGCCTCCGCGCCCCGGTCGGGGCCGGCTATGCGCCGGGTCGGACCGAGGCCGATCGTGACCGGCCCGGCCGGAGCGCGCGTGGTGCGGGGCGGCGCTATGCCGAACTCGCTGAGCTTGCGGCGGCCCTCGGGCGTGATGTCGTCGGTGGACCAGGCGGGCGCCAGCACGGTCCGCACGGTGACGTCCGGGACGCCGTGCTCGTGCAGGGCCTGCTCGATGTCACCGGCCATCGTCTCGATCGCGGGGCACCCGGTGTACGTGGGGCTCAGCTCGACCTCGACGCGGCCGGGGCCGCGCGTGTGCACGGCGCGCAGGACCCCCAGCTCCTCCAGGGTCAGCACGGGCAGCTCGGGGTCGGGGACGGAGCCGGCGACCCGGCGCAACTCGGCTTCGAGCGGTGTCTCCTGATCGCGGGCGAGGGTCACCATGACGCCCCCGGGTGGCTGCGGTGCAGGTGCTGCATCTCGGCGAGCATCCGGCCGAACGGCTCGGTGTGCAGGCCCTGGCGTCCGGCTCCGGCGCGCCATGCCCCGGTCTGCGGGCCCTCCGGGACGGTGAGGGTGGCCCGGTGCAGGGTGTCGGTCACCGTGGCGGTCCACCGGGTCCGCAGCTCCGCCCCGTCGACGTCCAGGCCGGGGACGGGCTGGAACATCTCGCCGGTGAAGCGCCACAGGGCGCCGACCGCGCGCTGCATCCGCGCGTGGCTCTCCTCGGTTCCGTCGCCGAGCCGCAGGGTCCACTGCTGGGCGTGGTCCTGGTGGTAGGCGACCTCCTTGACGGCCTTCGCGGCGAGCGGGGCGAATGCGCCGTCCCCGGCCGCGAGTTCGGCGTACAGGAGGTGCTGGTACGTGGAGAAGTAGAGCTGGCGGGCGATGGTGTGGGCGAAGTCGCCGTTCGGCTGCTCGACGAGTTGGAGGTTGTGGAAGGCGCGCTCCTCGCGCAGGTACGCCAGCTCGTCCTCGTCGCCGACCATGCCGAGCAGGACGCGGGCCTGGCCGAGCAGATCGAGGGCGATGTTGGCCAGGGCGACCTCCTCCTCCAGGACCGGCGCGTGGCCCGCCCACTCGCCGAGGCGGTGCGAGAGCACGAGGGCGTCGTCGCCGAGGGCCAGCGCGGCCGTCGCGAGGACGGTGCCGGTGCCGGTGCCGGTGCTGGTGGCGATGCCGGCGGCGTCGGTGGTGGTGCCGGTGGCGGGGCTGGTGGTCACAGGTGCTGCACCCCCTCCGGGATCTCGTAGAACGTCGGGTGCCGGTACGGCTTGTCGGCGGCCGGTTCGAAGAACGGGTCCTTCTCGTCGGGGGACGAGGCGGTGATCGCCGCGGACGGCACGACCCACAGGGAGACGCCTTCGCCGCGGCGCGTGTACAGGTCCCGCGCATTGCGCAGCGCCAGCTCCGCGTCCGGGGCGTGCAGGCTGCCCGCGTGGGTGTGGGACAGGCCGCGCCGGGAACGGACGAAGACCTCCCACAGGGGCCAGCCGCCGCCTTGCGTCGTGGGAGTGGTCGGGGTGTCGCTCATGCCGCCCTGCCTTCCGAGGTCGCCGTCGTGGCGTGCTTGGCCGCGTGTGCCGCGGCGGCCTCGCGCACCCAGGCGCCCTCGTCGTGGGCGCGCCTGCGCTGGGTGATCCGCTGTTCGTTGCACGGGCCGTTGCCCTTGAGGACCTCGCGGAACTCCGCCCAGTCGATCGGGCCGAAGTCGTGCTGCCCGCGCTCCTCGTTCCACCTCAGCTCCGGGTCCGGGAGCGTCAGACCGAGGGACTCGGCCTGGGGGACACAGATGTCGACGAAGCGCTGGCGCAGTTCGTCGTTGGAGTGGCGCTTGATCTTCCACTCCATGGACTGCGCGGAGTGCGCCGACTCGTCGTCGGGCGGGCCGAACATCATCAGCGACGGCCACCACCAGCGGTCCACGGCGTCCTGCGCCATCGCGTGCTGGGCCTCTGTGCCGCGGCTGAGGGCGAGCAGCAGCTCGTAGCCCTGGCGCTGGTGGAAGGACTCCTCCTTGCAGACGCGGACCATGGCCCGCGCGTACGGGCCGTACGAGCAGCGGCACAGCGGTACTTGGTTGGTGATCGCCGCGCCGTCCACCAGCCAGCCGATCGCGCCGACGTCGGCCCAGGTCAGCGTCGGGTAGTTGAAGATCGAGGAGTACTTCTGGCGACCGCTGTGCAGCTTGTCGAGCAGGTCGTCGCGGTCGGCGCCGAGGGTCTCGGCCGCGCTGTAGAGGTACAGGCCGTGCCCTGCCTCGTCCTGGACCTTCGCCATCAGGATCGCTTTGCGGCGCAGGGAGGGGGCGCGCGTGATCCAGTTCGCTTCCGGCTGCATGCCGATGATCTCGGAGTGCGCGTGCTGGGCGATCTGGCGCACCAGGGTCGCGCGATAGGCGTCGGGCATCCAGTCGCGGGGCTCGATGCGCTCGTCGGCCGCCACTGCGGCGTCGAACGCGGCCTGGAACCCGGCGGCGGGGTCCGCGTCCGCGGCTGTGCCGACTGCCTGGTGGTGCGGGGCTGCTGTCGCCATCCCGGTCCCCTTCGGCCTCGGCCCCTCGACCTCGGCTGCTCGAATCCCGGTCGGAGGCCCTCGATGCTCCCGACCGATCGTTCGGTTCGTCGGATTCAATGGTGGGACGTGGCGCCGTAGGGTGTCAACCCTGAGCCGCCGAGCCTGTGGATAACCGCGGGCAGCTGTGCCGAACGACCACTCCCCAGTACCGTGCCGGTGCGCCGCACCTGCTGGGCGGCACGGCGCGGAATCGGTTCGCCGCCGGGCGACCGGGCGCGACGGACCAGGCGAACCAGAGGAACCGGGGAACGGGGAGCACCGATGGACACCGAAGCAGGCGCCGCGGACGAGGCCGCCCGGCGCAGGCCACAAGAGGCACCGCCCACGCCGCCGGACGCGGCGGACACGCAGTGGAGCGGCACCGCGGAGCCTCTCGGCCCTGGACTGCCGGTCGACGAGGGCCCGTCCGCCCCCTTTGACCGTCGCGGCATCCTCGCCCTCTCCCCCGGCTACCGGTTCACCGCCGGCCTGGCGCTCGTCGCGATCGGCGCCGTCACCTGCTTTCACGTGCTCATGGTCTTCCTGCACGTCGCCCCGGCGAACACCGTGTCCAAGCAGCACGCTCCCCTGGTCAGCGCCTGGATCTACCCGGAGTTCGAGCAGAACTGGAAGCTGTTCGCGCCGAATCCGCTGCAGCAGAACATCGCGGTGGAGGCCCGTGCCGAGGTGCGCGGGTCGGACGGCGAGCTGCGGACCACCGCCTGGCACGACCTGTCCGCGCAGGACGGCGCCGCCATCGACGGGAACCTGATGCCGAGCCACACCCAGCAGAACGAACTGCGCCGCGCATGGGACATCTACACATCCACGCATGACCTGCAGAACCGTGCGACGAGCTTGCGCGGCACGCTCTCCGAGCAGTACCTGCGGCGCGTCCTCGTCCTGCGCCTCGACCGGATCGGTGTGGCCGGCAAGGGTGACATGGTCGAGCGCGTCCAGGTCCGTTCGCGGTCGACCGTGATCAAGCCGCCGAAGTGGAGTGCCGAGAAGGTGGACCAGAAGCCGGTCTATCGGCAGGTGTCCTGGTGGACGGTGACGGCGCGGGACGCGTCGCTCGACAGCGGTACGCATCTGCGGGTCAAGGCCGCGACGGGTGGTGCCCGATGAACCCCGTCGTGGAGCAGTCGCGCCGCCTGGAGAAGGCCCTGCGCTCGGGCCTTCAGGCGATCACCGCGGCGCCGCTCGGCCGCTACCAGAGCGCCGTGATCCGCATTGGATTCGCCGCGACCTGGCTGCTGTTCCTGCTGCGCGAGTTCCCGCACCGCCAGGAGCTGTACGGGCCGGACGGTCCGTGGAGCTGGAGCCTGGCGCAACAGCTCATCGCGGACAATCACGCGTTCACCGCGCTGCTGTGGTCCGACAGCCAGGCGTGGTTCGAACTCGTCTACGCGATCGCCGTCCTTGCCTCCGTCCTGCTGATGCTGGGCTGGCACACCCGCGCCACCTCGGTGCTCTTCATGATCGGTGTGCTGTCGCTGCAGAACCGCAGCGTCTTCGTGGGCGACGGCGGCGACAACGTCATCCACCTCATGTCGATCTACCTGATCTTCACCCGCTGCGGGCAGGTGTGGTCGCTGGACGCCCGTCGCGCTGCACGCGCGCGTAGCGCGGCGGAACCGGTCGAGGGACCGGCGGCGGTGGACCTCGGCGGGATGATCCTCTGGTGGGTCCTGGGACTCGCGCTGGCGGCCGTCACGTTCTCCGGCGACGTGGGCGGCGGCTGGCTGACGATCTTCTGGGGGTTGTGGCTCGTCCAGGGCCTGTGGTGGTACGCCGACCGTCGCTCCGGGGCCGGTGACGCGCGCCTGCTCTGCGACGTGGTCGCCAACCTCGCGCACAACGCGGCCCTGCTGGTGGTCATGGTCGAGGCGTGCCTGATCTACGCGACCGCCGGCTGGTACAAGATCCAGGGCACCCGCTGGCAGGACGGCACCGCGGTCTACTACCCGCTGCACCTGGACTACTTCTCGCCGTGGCCCGCCCTCGGCGACCTGCTCACGGCGTTCGGCCCGATGGTGCTCCTGGTGACGTACGGGACGGTCGCGGTCCAGGTCGCGTTCCCGTTCACGGTCTTCAACCGGCGGGTCAAGAACGTCCTGCTCGTGTTCATGATCCTGGAGCACGCGGTGATCGCCATCGTGCTCGGGCTGCCCTTCTTCTCGCTCGCGATGATCGCCGCCGACGCGGTGTTCCTGCCGACGTCCTTCCTGCGACGGGTCGGCAGGTGGGCGGCGCGCACGCGTGGACGGCTCTTCCCCGGCACGCGGAGCGCCGAGGTACCCGCCCCGCGTACCGAACGGGACCCCGAGCCGCTGCCCGCGCAGGCGCCCACGGCCCGCACGTAGGCTTCCAGCCATGAGCGGGACGAGCAGCACGGACAGCGGCGGCGACGGCGGGGCGGACAGCGGGCCCGAGGGCGTGGTGCGGGCCTGGCGGCGCCGGGCCGACGCGGCCGTGCTGCTCGACGGTTTTCACGCGCTCAAGCACGCTCTGCGGTTCGGCGCCGACGTGTCCACCGCGCTCGCCACCGACCGGGCAGCGGCGCTCGCCCTTGCCGCCGATCTCGCCCCTGACGTGGTGACGCTCCTGGACGCGCTCCTCGTAGAGGTCGGGGAGGACGTGCTGCGGGGCCTGGTACCGCGCCTGCACCCGACCGGTGTCGCCGCCCTCGCCGCACGCCGCACTCGCGCCGACAACCTCGCCACGCTGCGAAGTGAGGGACGTACGACACCTGTTGTCGTCCTCGACAACCCGCGCAACCTCGGCAACGCGGGCGCCGTGATCCGCCTCGCCGCCGGCTACGGCGCCACCGGTGTCATCACCACCGGCGACCTCGACCCCTGGCACCCCACGGTCGTCCGGGGCGGGGCCGGGCTGCACTTCGCGACCGCCGTGGAGCGGCTCGGGGCCGACGAGCTGCCGTCCGGGCCGCTGTACGCGCTCGACCCCGAGGGCGCGGACATCCGCGGCCTGAAGCTGCCCGACGACGCGCTGCTCGCCTTCGGGTCCGAGCGCAGTGGCCTGTCGACCGAACTGCGGCAGCGCGCCGACCAGTTGGTCTCCCTGCCGATGCGGCCCCAGGTCTCCAGCTACAACCTGGCGACCAGCGTCGGCATGACGCTCTTCCACTGGAGCGCGCACAGCACGCACGCGCCCTAGCCGGACGGTCAGGCGGCCTCTCGGCGGACCTCCACCACGCGGAAGCGGTTCGCCACGAAGGCGGCGTCGCACAGGGCCGCGTTCGCCGCCGGGTTGCCGCCGGAGCCGTGGAAGTCGGAGAAAGCCGCCGTCTGGTTCACGTAGACGCCGCCCGTCAGGTTGAGCGAGAGCTGGGCGCACTCGTCCAGGCAGACCTCCTCGACGGCGCCCGCCACCGCGTCGGAGGTGGTGTACGCGCCGACGGTCATGGCGCCCTTCTCGCGCACCGTGCGCCGCAGCAAATCCACCGCGTCCTGGGTGAAGTCGACGGCGACGGCGAAGGAGACGGGGCCGAAGCACTCGGCCATGTAGGCGGCCTCGGCGTCGGCGTCCTCCCAGAACTTGCGGGCGCCGTCCGCCTTCACGATCACCGGGGTGCGCACGACGGCGTCCGGGAAGTCCGGATGGGCGACCTCGCGCGAGGGCAGGGCGACCTCGCCGAGCCCAGGAGCCGCCTCCAGGCGGGACTTCACATCCGGGTTGACCAGGGCGCCGAGCAGCCCGTTCGCCCGCGCGTCGTCGCCGAGCAGGCCGCCGACCGAACGCGCGAGGTCCGCGACGACCTCGTCGTACGACTTCGGGCCCTGGTCGGTGGTGATGCCGGTGCGCGGCACCAGGAGGTTCTGCGGGGTCGTGCACATCTGGCCGCTGTAGAGCGACAGGGAGAAGGCGAGGTTCGCCAGCATGCCCTTGTAGTCGTCCGTGCCGTCGATCACGACAGTGTTGACGCCGGCCTTCTCCGTGTAGACCTGCGCCTGGCGCGCGTGGGTCTCCAGCCAGTCGCCGAAGGACGTTGAGCCGGTGTAGTCGATGATCTTGACTTCGGGGCGGACGGCCAGCGTCTTGGCGATGCCCTCGCCGTCCCGCTCGGCCGCAAGCGCCACCAGGTCGGGCGCGAAGCCCGCCTCGGCCAGGACGTCCCGGGCCACCTGCACGGTCAGCGCGAGCGGCAGCACCGCGCGCGGGTGGGGCTTGACCAGGACCGGGTTGCCCGTCGCCAGGGAGGCGAACAGGCCCGGGTAGCCGTTCCACGTCGGGAACGTGTTGCAGCCGATCAGCAGCGAGATCCCGCGGCCGACCGGAGTGAACTCCTTGTCCAGGACGAGCGGGTCGCGCTTGCCCTGCGGCTTGTTCCACCGCGCCGCGTCCGGCGTGCGCGTCTGCTCCTGGTAGGCGTACGCCACCGCTTCGAGGCCGCGGTCCTGCGCGTGCGGGCCGCCCGCCTGGAACGCCATCATGAACGCCTGGCCGCTGGTGTGCATGACCGCGTGGGCGAACTCGTGGGTGCGCGCGCTGATCCGGGCCAGAATCTCCAGGCACACGGCGGCCCGCACCTCGGCGCCCGCCTCGCGCCATGCGCGCATCCCCGCGCGCATGGCAGGCAGCAGCGTGTCGATGTCGGCGTGCGGATAGGTGATCCCCAGGTCGATCCCGTACGGCGAGACCTCGCCGCCGACGAAGTCGTCCGTGCCGGGCTGGCCCAGGTCGAGGCGGGTGCCGAGCAGCGCGTCGAAGGCGGCCTTGCCCTCGGCGGCGCTCAGGCTCCCGTTCTCCCCGTAGGCCTTCGGGTGCTCGGGGTGCGGGGACCAGTACGCGCGCGTGCGGATCGCCTCCAGCGCCTGGTCGAGCGTCGGCCGGTGCTTGGTGATCAGGTCGTGCGCGGTGCGTTCGGCGGCGGCCATGGCGGACCAACTCCTCCTATGGGCAGGACTGGGCTGGGCTGGGCAGGAACGAACAGTGAGAGTTAGAGTAACCGAACGATCGGTCGGTACAAGGGGGTGTGCGGAACCTGTGGAAAACCGATCCGACGGGCCCCGGCGCCCGGAATCCGGGCTGCATGCGGAAGGATCGCGCGCATGACAGCACATGACCGCGTTGAGCGCCTCGACCGCCTTGTCGGGGTCGTCGGCACCGGCACCATGGGCCAGGGCATCGCCCAGGTCGCCCTGGTCGCGGGGCACCCCGTCCGGCTGTACGACACCGTGCACGGCCGGGCACGGGCCGCCGCCGAGTCGATCGCCGCACGCCTCGACCGGCTCGTCGAGAAGGGGCGTATGAGCGCGGAGGAGCGCACGGCTGCCGTCGCGCGCCTGGAGCCCGCGGAGGCGCTCGACGAGCTGGCGGACGCCGCCCTCGTCATCGAGGCCGTCCTGGAGCGCCTGGACGTCAAGCAGCAGCTGTTCCGCGACCTGGAGGAGATCGTCGCGGACGACTGTCTGCTCGCCACCAACACCTCGTCCCTGTCGGTGACGGCGATCGGCGGGGCGCTGCGCCTTCCCGGCCGCTTCGTGGGCCTGCACTTCTTCAACCCCGCGCCGCTGCTGCCCCTGGTGGAGGTCGTCTCGGGGTCCGCGACCGACGTCACCGCGGCCACGCGCGCGTACGAGACCGCCCGCGCCTGGGGCAAGACCCCGGTCGCCTGCGCGGACACCCCCGGCTTCCTGGTCAACCGCATCGCGCGGCCCTTCTACGCGGAGGCGTTCGCCGTCTACGAGGATCAGGGCGCCGACCCGGCCACCATCGACGCGGTGCTGCGCGAGAGCGGCGGCTTCCGCATGGGCGCCTTCGAACTGACCGACCTCATCGGCCAGGACGTCAACGAGGCGGTGACCCGCTCCGTCTGGGAGGGCTTCTTCCAGGACGTGAAGTTCCGGCCGTCCCTCGCGCAGCGCCGCCTGGTCGAGGCCGGGCACCTGGGCCGCAAGGCGGGCCAGGGCTGGTACGCGTACGGGGACGACGAGGAGCGGGCGGAACCGCACACCGCGCCGCCCGCCGACAAGCCCGCCCACGTCGTCGCGGAGGGCGATCTGGGCCCCGCGCGCGAGCTGCTCGCCCTCATCCGCGAGGCGGGCATCGAGGTGCGCGAGGAGGACGAGGACAACGGCACCCGCCTGGTACTGCCCGGCGGCGGTCAACTCGCCCTGGCGGACGGGCAGACGTCCATCGAGTACCGGGACGTCGTCTACTTCGACCTGGCGCTCGACTACCGCAAGGCGACCCGGATCGCGCTCGCCACCGCCCAGGACGCCAACCAGCGCACCTTGAGCGAGGCCGTGGGGCTCTTCCAGGCGCTCGGCAAGGACGTCAGCGTCATCGGGGACGTCCCCGGCATGATCGTCGCGCGTACGGTGGCGCGCCTCATCGACCTGGCGCACGACGCCGTCGCCAAGGGAGTGGCCACCGAGGAGGACGTCGACACCGCCATGCGGCTCGGGGTCAACTACCCGCTCGGGCCCATCGAATGGAGCCGCAAGCTCGGCAAGAACTGGGCGTACGCCCTCCTCGACGACCTGCACCTGCGCGACCCCTCGGGCCGCTACGCGCCGTCCCTGGCGCTCTACCGCCATTCGTACGCCCCGGAGAAGCGGGAGGCCGCCTCATGACCACCGCACGACACGACACCGGCACAGGACGCGACAACGGCGCACGACGGGACGCCGGCGGGCGCCGCGACACGTACACGCCCGACAGCCTGCTCGCGGTCGCCGTCACGATCTTCAACGAGCGTGGCTACGACGGCACGTCCATGGAGCACCTCTCCAAGGCGGCGGGCATCTCCAAGTCCTCGATCTACCACCATGTGACGGGCAAGGAGGAGTTGCTGCGCCGCGCCGTGAGCCGCGCGCTCGACGGGCTCTTCGGCATCCTCGGCGAGGAACCCGCGCGCGTGGGGCGTGCCGTGGAGCGCCTGGAGTACGTGACGCGGCGCATGGTCGAGGTGCTGACCGGCGAACTCCCCTACGTCACGCTCTTGTTGCGTGTACGCGGGAACACTGACACCGAGCGGTGGGCCATGGAGCGGCGCAGGGAGTTCGACCACCAGGTCGCCGAGCTGCTCAAGGCCGCCGCCGCCGACGGGGACGTACGCGCGGACATACCCGTGCGGCTCGCCACGCGGCTCGTCTTCGGAATGATCAACTCGGTGGTGGAGTGGTACCGGCCGGACGGCGGCGGGCTGCGGGACCGCGAGGTGGCGGACGCGGTCGTGGAGCTCGTCTTCGGAGGACTCCGCAAGGAGGGCTGAGCGCCGTCCCGGGGCAGGTGGTCGGGACGACCCGCCCAGGGTGGTCGGGGCCGCCCGCCCAGGCGTGGGTGGGACCAGGCGCCTAGGGGTGGTCGGGGCCCAGGTCCTCCTCCTCGAAGACCAGCAGCGTGCGGGTGCTCAGCACCTCGGGGATGGCCTGGAGCTTGGTGAGGACCAGCTCGCGCAGCGCCCTGTTGTCCTCGGTGTGCACCAGGATCAGGACGTCGAAGTCGCCGCTGACCAGGGCGATGTGCGAGGCCTCCGGCATGCGCCGCAGCTGGTCGCGGACCGTGCGCCAGGAGTTCTGCACGATCTTCAGGGTGACGTACGCGGACGCGCCCTGGCCGGCTCTCTCATGGTTGACCCGGGCACCGAAACCGCGGATCACGCCGTCGTCGATGAGGCGGTTGATGCGGGCGTAGGCGTTCGCCCGGGAGACATGGACACGCTCGGCGACGGACCGTATCGACGCCCTGCCGTCCTTCTGGAGCATGTGCAGGATGTCGCGGTCGATGGCGTCCAGGGGCCGGGCCACGGGGTCGTTCCCGCCGGGATCGCGCCCGGCGGAGCCGTCGGCCATTTGTTCAGATGCCATCTGCCCCCGCCTCCCTACCATGGACGTACTGCGTTCATCACAGGCTGTGGAGAACCGTTTGTCCACAGCCCGGAGGTGCCTGTAGCCAAAATGTGCCGACGACCGAACAATCGGTAGGTGAGGCGCATCACACCCGAGGCGCCCTCGAAGCCGCTCCCACGAGGAGGTGCCGTCATGACGGTCACGGAGCAGCGGGGCGCCCACCGCGCCGACGCGTCCGCGCCGCCGCCCGCCTGGCAGCCCCGTACGGACCCCGCGCCACTGCTGCCCGACGCGGAGCCCTACCGGGTTCTGGGCACAGGCGCCGCCGAGCGCACCGACCCGGCGCTGCTGCGCCGCCTGTACGCCGAGGTGGTGCGCGGGCGCCGGTACAACGCACAGGCGACCGCGCTGACCAAGCAGGGCCGCCTCGCGGTCTACCCGTCCACGACCGGCCAGGAGGCCGCCGAGGTCGCCGCCGCGCTCGTCCTGGAGGAGCGCGACTGGCTCTTCCCCAGCTACCGCGACACCCTCGCCGCCGTGGCCCGCGGCCTCGACCCCGTCGAGGCCCTGACGCTGCTGCGCGGCGACCGGCACACCGGTTACGACCCGCGCGAGCACCGCATCGCGCCCCTGTGCACACCCCTCGCGACCCAGTTGCCGCACGCCGTGGGCCTCGCGCACGCCGCGCGCCTCAAGGGCGACGACGTCGTGGCGCTCGCCATGGTCGGCGACGGCGGCACCAGCGAGGGCGACTTCCACGAGGCGCTGAACTTCGCGGCCGTGTGGCAGGCACCGGTCGTCTTCCTCGTCCAGAACAACGGCTACGCCATCTCCGTGCCGCTGGCCAAGCAGACCGCGGCGCCGTCCCTGGCCCACAAGGCCGTCGGATACGGGATGCCGGGGCGCCTGGTCGACGGGAACGACGCCGTCGCCCTGCACGAGGTCCTCTCCGACGCCGTGGCACGCGCGCGTGGGGGCGGTGGTCCGACCCTGATCGAGGCCGTCACGTACCGCATGGACGCCCACACGAACGCCGACGACGCGACCCGCTACCGCGGCGACGCCGAGGTCGAGGCGTGGCGCGGACACGACCCCGTACTCCTTCTCGAACGCGAGCTGACACGGCGCGGCCTGATCGACGAGGACGGCATACAGGCGGTGCGCGACGACGCGGAGACCATGGCCGCCGCGCTGCGCGAGCGCATGAACCAGGACCCGGCGCTCGAACCGATGGACCTGTTCACGCACGTCTACGCGGAACAGACCAGCCAGTTGCGCGAGCAGGCGGCGCAATTGCGGGCCGAACTCGAGGCCGAGGCGGAGGCGTCCGGCGCGGACCGGACGCCCGAAGGGGGACGGGCATGACCACGGTCGCCGACAAGCCGGCCACGCCGGCCACGAAACCGGCCACCATGGCGCAGGCGCTCGGGCGCGCCATGCGCGACGCCATGGCCGAGGACCCGGCCGTGCACGTCATGGGCGAGGACGTGGGCACGCTCGGCGGGGTCTTCCGCGTCACCGACGGCCTCGCCAAGGAGTTCGGCGACGACCGGTGCACGGACACGCCGCTCGCCGAGGCCGGCATCCTCGGCACCGCCGTCGGCATGGCCATGTACGGGCTCCGGCCGGTCGTGGAGATGCAGTTCGACGCGTTCGCGTACCCCGCGTTCGAACAGTTGGTCTCGCACGTGGCGCGGATGCGCAACCGCACGGGTGGCGCCATGCCGCTGCCGCTCACCGTGCGCATCCCCTACGGGGGCGGCATCGGCGGCGTCGAGCACCACAGCGACTCCTCCGAGGCGTACTACATGGCGACGCCGGGCCTGACCGTCGTCACGCCCGCCACCGTCGCCGACGCGTACGGGCTGCTGCGGCAGTCGATCGCCTCCGACGACCCCGTCGTCTTCCTGGAGCCCAAGCGGCTGTACTGGGCCAAGGAGTCCTGGAACCCCGAGCGGCCGGCGGACGTCGAGCCCATAGGCACGGCAGTGGTCCGCCGCCCCGGGACCAGCGCCACGCTCATCACGTACGGACCGTCGGTGCCCGTCTGCCTGGAGGCGGCCGAAGCGGCCCGCGCGGAGGGCTGGGACCTCGAAGTGGTCGACCTGCGTTCGCTCGTTCCCTTCGACGACGCGACCGTCGCCGCGTCCGTGCGCCGCACGGGGCGGGCTGTCGTCGTGCACGAGTCGGGCGGCTTCGGCGGGCCCGGCGGGGAGATCGCCGCGCGCGTCAGCGAGCGCTGCTTCCACCATCTGGAGGCGCCCGTGCTGCGCGTCGCCGGGTTCGACATCCCGTATCCGCCGCCCATGCTGGAGCGGCACCATCTGCCCGGCGTCGACCGCGTCCTCGACGCGGTCGCGCGGCTCCAGTGGGACCAGTGAGGGGGACGGGCTGATGGCTCAGGTGCTGGAGTTCAAGCTGCCCGACCTCGGTGAGGGGCTCACCGAGGCGGAGATCGTGCGGTGGCTGGTGTCGGTGGGTGACGTGGTCGCCGTCGACCAGCCCGTCGTCGAGGTGGAGACCGCCAAGGCGATGGTCGAGGTCCCCTGCCCCTACGGCGGCGTGGTCACTGCCCGCTTCGGGGAGGAGGGCACGGAGATGCCGGTCGGTTCGCCCCTGCTGACGGTCGCGGTCGGTGAGCGGGAGCCGGTCGGGGAGCGGGGGACTGACGGGGGCGGGGGGGCCGCCGGTTCCGGGGCGGAGGGGTCCGGGAACGTTCTGGTGGGGTACGGGACGGCTGCCCCGGCGGCCCGGCGACGGCGCGTGCGGCCCGGCGGGGTCGACGGCTCGGGGGCCGCGGGCACCGTTCAGGCGCTGGTGAGCCCGGAACGCGCGGGTTCGGCGCCCACGGGCGGTGCGGTGGCGGCGCGGGCGGCGTCAGGCAGCTCGGTGGCCGACTCGGCTCGCGGTACGAGGGATGCGCTGTCGGCGACGGCGACAGCGACGCCGACTGCGACAGCGACGCCGACTGCGACGGCGACGGCGACGGCGACGGCGACGACGACTGCGACGCACGCTCCGGTCGCGGCCGGACCCGTGCCGGTCATCTCGCCCATCGTGCGCAAGCTCGCGCGGGACCGGGGGCTCGATCTGCGGGAGGTGCGGGGGTCAGGGCCCGAGGGCCTCATCCTCAGGGCGGACGTCGAGCGTGCCCTTGCGGCGCGTATCGAACCAGCCGTCCACGTCGCCACGGCGCCCGCCCTTGAAGGGCACCGCACGCCCTTGCGCGGCGTGCGCGGGGCCGTCGCCGACAAGCTTTCGCGCAGTCGGCATGAGATCCCCGACGCGACCTGCTGGGTGGACGCCGACGCCACGGAACTCATGCACGCGCGCGTGGCGATGAATTCCGCGACGGGGCCGTCCGCCGGGCCGAAGATCTCCGTGCTCGCATTGCTGGCCCGCATCTGCACCGCCGCGCTCGCCCGTTACCCGGAGCTCAACGCGACGGTGGACATGGAGCGCCGCGAGATCGTGCGCCTCGACGAGGTCCATCTCGGTTTCGCCGCGCAGACCCCGCGCGGGCTCGTCGTGCCCGTCGTCCGGGACGCCCACGCGCGCGGGGCGGAGTCGTTGAGCGCCGAGTTCGGCCGGCTCACCGAGGCGGCGCGGGCCGGGACGCTGACGCCCGGGGAACTCACGGGCGGCACCTTCACGTTGAACAACTACGGGGTGTTCGGGGTCGACGGCTCCACGCCGATCATCAACCACCCCGAGGCCGCCATGCTCGGCGTCGGCCGGATCACCCCGAAGCCCTGGGTGCACCAAGGGGAGTTGGCCGTGCGCCAAGTGGTCCAGCTCTCGCTCACCTTCGATCACCGGGTGTGCGACGGCGGGACCGCGGGCGGCTTCCTGCGGTATGTCGCGGACTGTGTGGAGCAGCCGGCCGTTCTGTTGCGGTCACTTTGAACCACAACTGATCCGCTCCGAGCACGCATACTCGGTCCATGACCGAAGCCGCCGGGCCCGTCCAGGGCACGCCCGCGTACGACGCCGTCGTCCTCGCCGGGGGTGCCGCGCGACGGCTCGGCGGCGCGGACAAGCCCGGGGTGCGCGTCGGTGGCCGGGCGCTCCTCGACCGGGTCCTCGCCGCATGCGCCGGGGCCCGCAACACCGTGGTGGTCGCCGCCCCGAGACCGACCGCACGCCCCGTCCACTGGGCCCGCGAGGAACCAGCGGGCGGGGGCCCGCTGGCCGCCCTGGAAGCGGGGGCGCTTGCGCTGGGCGGCCTGGAAGGTGGCGGCGCGGGGCTGATTGGTCCGGGCAGCCCGGGTTCCAGGGATGCGGTGCTGGATGGCCCGGGCCGCCCCGACTCCCAGGCCACGGATCCGCACGCCCCACACAGCCCGGAGCACCAGGCCGCCCGGCTGGGTGCCCCGCGTGGCCCGGAATCTCAGGTCGCTGGGCCGGACACCCTGGACACCCTGGACACCCTGGACACTCCGGAGTCCGAGGTCGCGGGGGTGGACAGCCTGGGCGGGCCGGGGCCCGAGGTCGCGGGGCTGGACAGCCTGAGCGGGCCGGGGCCCGAGGGCGATGGGCTGCGTGCTCCGTGCAGCCAGGAACCCCATCGCGCGGAGAGCCTCGTCGTGCTCTCCGCCGATCTGCCGTTCCTGCGTGAGCGCACTGTCCGTCTCCTGCTGACGGCTCTCGACACGCAGGGTGCTGACGCTGTTCTGCTCGTCGACGGGGACGGGCGGGATCAGCCGCTCGTTGCCGCGTACCGGAAATCCGCCCTGCACCGGGTCCTCGCCGCGCTGCGCACCGAGCACGGTGCGCTCACCGGGTTGCCTCTGCGGCTGCTCGTCCGGGGCCTGGAGCCGGTTCGTATCACCGACCCCGTCGCGTCTTTCGACTGCGACACCTGGGACGACATCGCCGCCGCCCGGTCACGCATCAGGGAGCATGGTCACGTGTTGGATGAATGGATCTCCGCAGCCAAGGACGAACTGGGCATCGACCTGGACGTCGACACCGGCGTCCTGCTCGATCTCGCCCGCGACGCGGCCCACGGGGTCGCCCGCCCCGCGGCGCCCCTGACGACGTTCCTCGTCGGGTACGCGGCGGCACAGGCGGGTGGCGGCCCCGAGGCGGTCTCCGCCGCCGCCGTGAAGGCCGCCGCGCTCGCCAACAGGTGGGCCCGGGAAGCCGAATCCGAGTCGACGTCCGGCCCCGCCTCCTCCGAGCCCGGCCCTGCCGCGCCGGAACCGGGCGCCCCCGCGCCGGACGCCGGACGAGACGTCCAATGAGCGGCCCCGACGGGCGAGCGTCGGCCCCGGCCGAACCGTTGGACGGAAGGGACGGAAGGAGCGGAGGGGCCGGGAGGGACCGAGGGGACACCAGGGACCCCCGCGACACCGGCGATGACCTCGACGCCTACGTCGACGAGGTCATCGCCCTCGCCAACGGCACCCGCGGCCCCGCCACCAACCCCGGCACCCCGCCCCCGCGGACCGTCCACAGCACCCATACGGGTACGAACCCCGGCCCGGCCAACCCCGCCAACTCTGCCACCCCCGCTCCCCCCACCCCCCACTCCCGAGCAACCCCCTGGCCCGCCGCCCGCCGCATCGCCCGTGACGCGGGCCGCCACGCCGCCCAGCACCGGGCCCGCACCGCCAACAACCCCGCCCAAGACCTCATCGAAAACCTCGTCGAAAACCTGGTCGACAATCCCGCCGAACCCCGCGGAGCGACCCGTACGCCCCTGGACCGGGCCCTCGGGCTGGTTCTCGCCGCTCCGTTGACCGCCCTCACCGACCTGCCCTCCTTCGACACGTCGGCGATGGACGGCTGGGTCGTCGCCGGGCCGGGTCCGTGGGATGTGCGGGACGAGGGGATCCTCGCCGGGCACGCGCTCCCCGGGTCGCTCGCGGACGGTGAGGCCGCGACCATCGCGACCGGGGCGCGCATCCCCCCGGACACCACCGCCGTGATCCGCAGCGAGCACGGGCACATCGACGACAAGGGCCGGCTGCATCCGCTGCGCCATGTCACGCAGGGGCAGGACATCCGGCCGCGCGGCCAGGAGTGCCGCAACGGCGACCTTCTGCTGCCAGCGGGCGGCCTCGTCACCCCCGCCGTGCTCGGCCTCGCGGCGGCGGCCGGCTACGACGAACTGGTCACTTTCCCGCGCCCGCGGGCCGAAGTGCTGATTCTGGGCGACGAGTTGCTGACCTCGGGCCTGCCCCGCGACGGCCTCATCCGCGACGCGCTCGGCCCGATGCTGCCGCACTGGCTGCGCGCGCTCGGCGTCGAGGTGACCTCCGTACGCCGTATCGGCGACGACGCGAAGGCCCTGCTCAAAGCGGTGCGCGGGGCCAAGACGGACCTCGTCGTGACCACCGGGGGGACCGCGTCGGGGCCGGTCGACCACGTCCACCCCACGCTGCGCGCACTCGACGCCGAGTTGCTCGTGGACGGCGTCGCGGTGCGCCCGGGCCACCCCATGCTGCTCGCCCGCCTGGACGACGGACGGCACCTCGTCGGCCTGCCCGGCAACCCGCTGGCGGCCGTCTCCGGGCTGCTCACGCTCGCCGAGCCACTGGTGCGGGCGCTCGCGGGCCGGGCCGAGGACGAGGTCCCGTACGGCGCTCCCCTGCACAGCGCCGTCCAGGGGCACCCGCACGACACCCGGCTCGTCCCCGTCGTCCTGCGTCAGGACAGCGGCAGCGGGCACGACTGGGCGGTGCCGCTGCACTACAACGGGCCGGCGATGCTGCGCGGCATCGCCGCCGCCGACGGGCTCGCGGTCGTGGCGCCGGGCGGTGCCCACGAGGGCCATGAGGTGGAGATCCTCGACCTGCCCTGGTCCTGGGGCTCCGCGACGGGGGGACCCCTGCCCGCACAGCCGTCGGCGCGACACGCCACCATGGACCCCGCACCACCGCACACCAGCACCAGCAGCACCGAAGGCACCCGCAGCGACACCGACAACCCCCAGGCAGGGAAGGGCGTTTCACGTGAAACTGGCCGGCCATGACGCCATGGCGCGCCAAGCGGACGAGAAGACGACGACGTACCGGGTGAAGTTGCCCCGGCGGATCGTCGAGCGCCCGCTGCGCCAGGTCGCCCGCCGAGTCCTGATGGCTCTGGCCGTGCTCGTCCTCACCGCGATGCTCGTCTGGCTGGACCGCGACGGGTACAACGACAACTCCGACGGCAGGGTCGATCTCCTCGACGCCTTCTACTACGCGACCGTCACCCTCTCCACCACGGGCTACGGCGACATCACGCCGGTCAGCGACGGAGCGCGGCTCACCAACATCTTCCTCATCACGCCGCTGCGTGTGCTGTTCTTGATCATCCTGGTCGGCACCACGCTCGAAGTCCTCACCGAACGGACCCGGGAGGAATGGCGCCTGAACCGCTGGAGGTCCAACTTGCGTGACCACACTGTCGTCATCGGCTTCGGCACCAAGGGCCGTAGCGCGGTGGAGACCGTCTGTGCGACCGGTCTGAAGCCCGAACAGGTCGTGGTGGTCGACCCGAGCGGGAAGGTCGTCGAGGCGGCGAACAGCCTGGGGTACGCCGGTGTCGTCGGTGACGCGACCCGCAGCGACGTGTTGTTGCGGGCCGAGGTGCAGCGCGCCCGGAAGATCATCATCGCTACTCAGCGCGACGACACGGCCGTCCTGGTGACGCTCACCGCACGGCAGCTGAACCGCAGCGCGAAGATCGTCGCCGCTGTGCGCGAGGAGGAGAACGCGCAGTTGCTGCGCCAGTCCGGCGCGGACGCGGTGATCACCAGCGCCAGCGCGGCGGGGCGGCTGCTCGGCATGTCGGTGCTCAGCCCGCACGCGGGCATGGTCATGGAGGACCTGATCCAGAAGGGCAGCGGCCTCGACCTGGTCGAGCGCCCGGTGATAAAGGCCGAGGTCGGGCTGAAGCCGAAGGAAGTGGACGACCTGGTCGTCAGCGTCGTACGAGGACATCGCGTGCTCGGTTACGACGACAAGGCCATCGGGGGGCTCCAGCTGACCGACCGGCTCATCACGATCGTGCGGGTCACGCCGACCACGCAGGTCGTGGCGGACTCGAAGCCGCTGCCGCAGGACTGAAAAACCTGCCTTCACCTCCCGCCCGCGCGGCGGGGCCCGGCGTCGCACCGGGTGCGGCGCGGGTACCGGAGTAGCCTCGCCGCCATGTATGCGATCACGATCCCGGAACCCGGCGGACCCGAGGCGCTCGTCTGGGCGGAGGTCCCCGACCCCGTACCCGGCGAGGGCGAAGTCCTGGTCGAGGTGGTCTCCAGCGCCGTCAACCGCGCCGACCTGCTGCAGCGCCAGGGCTTCTACAACCCGCCGCCCGGCAGCTCGCCCTACCCCGGCCTGGAGTGCGCGGGCCGGATCGCCGAGATCGGCCCAGGGGTGTCGGGCTGGTCCGAGGGCGACGAGGTGTGCGCGCTGCTCGTGGGCGGCGGCTATGCCGAGAAGGTCGTCGTCCCGGCCGGCCAGTTGCTGCCCGTGCCGAAGGGGATCGACCTGGTCAAGGCGGCCGCGCTGCCCGAGGTGACCTGCACGGTCTGGTCCAACGTCTTCATGATCGCCCATCTGCGGCCGGCCGAGACGTTCCTCGTGCACGGGGGCTCCAGCGGCATCGGCACCATGGCGATCCAGCTCGCGAAGTCGGTCGGCGCCAAGGTCGCCGTCACGGCGGGCAGCAAGGAGAAGCTCGACTTCTGCGCGAGCCTCGGCGCGGACATCCTGATCAACTACCGCGAGCAGGACTTCGTCGAGGAGATCAAGGCGGCCACGGCAGGGGCCGGAGCCGACGTCATCCTCGACAACATGGGCGCCAAGTACCTGAACCGCAATGTCGACGCGCTCGCCGTCAACGGCCGCCTCGCCATCATCGGCATGCAGGGCGGCGTTCAGGGCGAGCTGAACATCGCCACCTTGCTGGGCAAGCGCGGCGCCATCACCGCGACCACGCTGCGGGCCCGCCCGCTCGCGGAGAAGGCGGCGGTCGTCGCGGCGGTGCGTGAGCATGTCTGGCCGCTGATCGAGGGCGGCCATGTGCGGCCCATCGTGGACCAGGAGCTGCCGATGAACGAGGCCGCGCAGGCGCACCGGGTCCTGGAGGAGAGCGGCCACATCGGCAAGGTCCTGCTGGTTCGCCCGTAGCCCGTAGCCCGTAGCCCGTAGCTGGTGGCCCGTAGCGGTAGCCAGTGACCCGTAGCCCGTAGCCCGTAGGTCCGGCCCTACCGGCGCAGCCGCAGCGCCAGGAACCCGATGCCGAGGCCGGTGAGCAGCAGCCCCGCTCCCAGCGGCACCACGTTGCCCAGGGGGCTCTGAGTGGCGGTGGTTTGCCGCCCGGCATCGGGTGGCGGCTCGGGGCGCGTGCTCGGCGGCGTGGAGACGGACGGCTCGGCCTCCGGGGGCGGCAGGGCGGCCGCGTCCTCGTCGTCCGGATCGGGCAGGGGGCGCCCCGGCGGGGTCCGCCCCACGCCCGCCCGGCTCCCGGCGAGCGAGGCGTGCGGGTCGGGTTCGGCGGCGTGGGCCGCGGCTGCGGGGGCGAGGGCGAGGACGCGCACCCCACCGGACCCGCCGGACGAGGCCCGGCCCCCAAGGAGAAGCAGAGCGGCGACCGCCACCAGCGCGAGAACAAGAACAGGAACGCGGCGAAGCGACCGGGCCGTCCTACCCACCTCGCGGGACGTCCGCCGGATGCTCGCCGACCGAGGCGCCCGTTGGATGCTTACCGACCGAGGCGCCCGTTGGATGCTTACCGACCGAGGCGCCCGCCGGGTGTTCGCCGACCTAGGCGTCCGCCGGATGCTCGCCCTCCGAGACGTCCGCCGGATGCTCGCTATGCCCGTCCCCGTCCCCTGCATACCGTCCCCTCGCCTTCCGCGTTCGCACGGCGCCTTCGACAAGCCTCACATACGCTGCCTAAACGGGCACGCCGGACCTTGGGCTCGTCCGGAGGTGGTGGATCAGCGCGCAACGGGGGCACCACCGAAGGAGTCAATGCTGGGTGCGAGAGAATGGCTGCATGGAGATGCCGAGGAACGAACAGTCGCCGGAGAACCCGCAGATCCTGGTCGTGGGCCAGGACGGAATGGCTCTGGGCGGCGGCGGAGACGATGAATCCCGCGAGGTCCCGGTGACGGAGATGGTGGAACAGCCCGCCAAGGTGATGCGCATCGGCAGCATGATCAAGCAGCTGCTCGAAGAAGTGCGCGCGGCTCCCCTGGACGAGGCGAGCCGGCAGCGGCTCAGGGAGATCCACGCCAGCTCGGTCAAGGAGCTCGAGGACGGGCTCGCGCCCGAGCTCGTGGAGGAGCTGGAGCGGATCTCGCTGCCCTTCACCGAGGAGACGACGCCCAGCGACGCGGAACTGCGGATCGCGCAGGCCCAGTTGGTCGGCTGGCTGGAGGGTCTGTTCCACGGGATTCAGACGACGCTGTTCGCCCAGCAGATGGCGGCCCGCGCCCAGCTGGAGCAGATGCGCCGCGCGCTGCCGCCGGGTGTCGGCGGGGGCGACGGTGAGGGCGAGGACCCGCGGACGATGGGCCGCTCGGGCGGCCCGTACCTGTAACCCGCACGCCCCGACAAAGCCAACGAAAAGGGCCCGGTCCACACGGACCGGGCCCTTCGCTGTGTGGGCGCGGGTGCCGGCGGCGCGGGTGACGGCCGTGCGGGTGCCGACGGTTCAGGTCGAGACGGTGCGGGTCACGACGCCGGGTCCCCCGTCGAGACGTTCAGCTGGATCTTGACGTTGTCCGGGTCGACCTCGGTGCCGGCCGCCGGATACTGGTCCATGACCGAGCCTTCGCCGTACGTGTTCTCGTCGAAGGGCTTGATGGTCTTGGTCCACCCCGCGGCCTGCAGGCACGCCTTCACCGACTCGATGTTCTTCAGGTAGAAGTCGGGGACCTTGATCATGTTCTCGTCGTTGCTGCCGATGGTCGGCTCGGTGCACTCGTCCGCCGCGATGGTCTTCGTGAGGTCGGGGCCCTTGTGCCCGGCGACCGCCGACCGGGACGGCTTGTCGGTGCTGCCGCCGCCACCGTTGTCGTCGCCCTTGTTGTTCAGCGTCAGGGCCGTGATCAGACCGCCGATGGCGACGAGCGCGACGACGATCGAGGCGATGACCACCGCCTTGTTGCGGCCCCCGCCGCCCCCGCCGCCCGCGCCCCGCGTGCTCGTCGTCGCCGGCTGGTGGCCGATGGTGTACGGGGGCGGGGTGTGCTGCTGCTGGCCATGCTGCGCGTACGGGGACGCGGGCGGCGGCGTCTGGTAGCCGCCCTGCAGGTGCGGCATGTTCGGCATGCTCTGCTGCGGATAGCCGTAGCCGGCCTGCGGCTGCGGCGTCGGCGTGCCGTACGGATGGGGCTGGTACGGCTGCTGCACCGGACCCGGCGCGGGCGCCGCGCTCTGGTCGACGGGCGGGAAGACGGCCGAGCCGACGCCCGCGCCGCTCGCCGTCGGGGCGCCCGGCACGATGCTCGGCGCCACGGCATGGCCGCCGGCCAGCGACTGGGCGACGCGCAGGCACTCGTCCCGCATCGCCTCCGCGCTCGGGAAGCGTTCGTTGGGGTTCTTCCTCAGCGCGCGGGCCACGAGGGCGTCGATGGCGGGCGGCAGCGAGCGGTTGATCGAGGAGGGCGCGACCGGCTCCTCCTGGACGTGCGCGTACGCGATGGCCAGCGGTGAGTCCGCCTCGAACGGCAGCCGCCCGGTGACCAGTTGGAAGAGCATGATGCCGACCGAGTAGAGGTCGGAGCGGGCGTCCACGCCGCGGCCGAGCGCCTGCTCGGGCGAGAGGTACTGCGGGGTGCCGACGACCATGCCGGTCTGCGTCATCGAGGTGACGCCGGACTGCATGGCGCGGGCGATACCGAAGTCCATGACCTTGACGACGCCCCGCTTCGTCATCATCACGTTGCCCGGCTTGATGTCGCGGTGGACCAGGCCCATCTCGTGGCTGATCTCCAGGGCCGCGAGGACATCGGCGGTGATCTTCAGCGCCTTGTCGGAGGGCATGGCCCCGTACTGGCGCACGTCCTGGTCGAGCACGGAGCCGAGCGGGAGCCCCTCCACGTACTCCATGACGATGTACGGGGTGACCGTCCCGTCGAGGTCGTCCTCGCCGGAGTCGTAGACCGAGACGATGTTCGTGTGCGTGAGCTTGGCCACGGACATGGCCTCGCGCTGGAAGCGCTGACGGAAGGAGTCCTCGCGGCCGAGTTCCGTGTGCAAAGTCTTGATGGCGACGGACCGGTCGAGCCGGGTGTCGTGCGCGAGGTGCACGGACGCCATGCCGCCCTGGCCGAGCAGGTCACGCAGCTGATAGCGGCCGCCCGCAACGGAACGTCCCGCGTACCGGTCACCGGCGCCACCGTCTTGGCTCATCTCTTACGTCCCCCATCGCGCCCCGCGTCGGCGCGGCCGGTGATCGAATTCAGCTATTCCCGGCCAAGTCTGCCCGAGGCCACGGGGACGTCAAGCTCGATGCCCGATCCGTGACCGTACGGGCGGGAAGCGTCGTGCAAGCGTTACAGGTCCATGACCACCACCCCTGGCAGGGGACGGTCATGGAACGGTCGTCGAACGGGCGCGAAGATTGCGCGCACGATTTGCAAGGCGTGCACGGCAACGGGTTTGATGTCCGGTCCATCTCGGAACGGAGCCGCGTCCGAAGCCTGTAGCGTGGCCCGACGGAGACCGTATTTCACAACCGCGCGTACTCCGACGAGTGATCCGGCGGCAACGGCAGCACGGACAGAAACGACGGCGAGGACTGATGGCACAGCAGCAGCGCGCTCAGGGCCCGTCCGACCCCGAGGCGACTGGCGGCGGTATGTCAGATGCGCCGGAGATGTGGGGTAACGGCGGGCTCGTCGGCGACGGCCGGTACCGGCTGACGCACAGACTCGGCCGGGGCGGCATGGCCGAGGTGTTCGCGGCCGAGGACGTCCGCCTCGGGCGCACCGTCGCCGTCAAGCTGCTCCGCGCCGACCTCGCCGAGGACCCGGTCTCCAAGGCCCGCTTCACGCGCGAGGCGCAGTCGGTCGCGGGCCTGAACCACCACGCCGTCGTGGCGGTCTACGACTCCGGCGAGGACCACGTGAACGGGTCGACCGTTCCGTACATCGTCATGGAGCTCGTCGAGGGCCGCACCATCCGCGACCTGCTGCTCAACGCGGAGGCACCAGGACCCGAGCAGGCGCTGATCATCGTCTCCGGTGTCCTGGAGGCGCTCGCCTACTCGCACCAGCACGGCATCGTGCACCGTGACATCAAGCCCGCCAACGTGATCATCACCCACACCGGCGCGGTGAAGGTGATGGACTTCGGCATCGCCCGCGCCCTGCACGGCGCGCAGTCCACGATGACGCAGACCGGCATGGTCATGGGCACCCCGCAGTACCTCTCGCCCGAGCAGGCGCTCGGCAAGGCCGTCGACCACCGCTCCGACCTGTACGCGACCGGCTGCCTGCTCTACGAGCTGCTCGCGCTGCGGCCCCCCTTCACCGGTGAGACGCCGCTGTCCGTCGTCTACCAGCACGTCCAGGACATCCCGCTGCCGCCGTCCCAGGTCACGGACGCGGTGCCGCCGGAGCTCGACGGCCTCGTCATGCGCTCCCTCGCCAAGGACCCGGACGACCGGTTCCAGACGGCCGAGGAGATGCGCGGGCTCGTCCAGTACGGCCTGTCGATGCTGTACGAGCAGGGCGGCCACACCGGCACCTGGAACACCGGCCCGGTCGACGCCGCCGCGCACGAGGGCGGCTCCACCGCGGCGATGGGCCTGGCCGGCACGACCGCGCTGCCGCACCCCGGCGACCACGGCACGGCCGCGCAGCCGATGCTGCGCCCGCCGGGCGACGACGGCGGCTTCGACGGCCGGGGGAACCGGGGCGGCGGCGGCCGCGGCAAGCTGTGGATCGTCGCCGCGCTCGCGGTGATCGCGATCGCGGTGGGCGTCGCCCTGGCGCTCAGCGCGGGCGACGACAAGGGCGGCGGTGGCGGCACCAAGCAGTCCCCGTCGGCGACCGAGTCCAAGAAGTCGAAGGAGCCGAGCGAGTCGGCCAGCGACGACGCGACCCAGGGCGAGACGCAGGACCCGAACGAGGACACGGGCGGCCAGAGCGACTACACGCCGCCCTCCCAGCCGAACACGGGCGGGAACGGGAACTGGACGCCGTCGCAGTCGGCGTCGAACCAGCCGCCGCAGCAGACCGGCCAGCCGTCGGCGCCGGAGACCCCGACGGAGACGGAGCCGGAGTCCCCGCCCGCCTCGTCCGACACGACCACCGGGGGCAACGGTGGCGGCAATGACGCGGGCGGCGGCGCCGGCGGCACCGACACGGGCGGCGAGACCGGGGGCAACGCCGGGACCGCGGCCGGTCCCGAAACCGGCGGCCTGACCGGCTGAGCCACCGCCTCACGCGCGGCAATCGCCGAGAGGCGCCGTACGACGCGTACGACGCGTACGACGCGCTAAAAACGCCGCACGCGCGCGTGGGGCGACCTGCGGTCCGCGGAACCGCCCCGCAGTTCGTGCACGGTCACGAACTGCGGGTCCACCCGCAGATAGACCGGGTCGAACAGCTCGTCGTCCGCGAAGTGGGGGGCGGGGCCGAACAGCTCAAGGTCGGCGGTGCTGGGCTCGACCTGCGCACAGGTGCCGACGCACTGCACGGACCACTGGGAACCGGAATCGCCGGGCCCCAGGTTGTCCGCCCCGTACGCCACCACGCTGCCGACGCAGGCCTGGTGGTAGCCGTAGCCGCGGTGCAGACGGAGCAGCAGCCGTCCGTCCGCCACGATGTGGCGGGCGGCGGCGAGGAACGGCAGGGCGCGCATGCTGGTCGCCACACGGCCGTAGTTCACCCGCGCGAGCAGCTCGAAGCCGCGCTCGGAGTCGTGCGGCCGCGTCGTCTCGGGAGGCATGTCACCACTGTGCGACGCGGGCGCGGCGCGGCAGAAGGGTCGGCCGCCCCCGCCGCACAGGTCGTAGGTCCCTAAACGGACAAACAACCCGGCCTCCGCGCCCCGGAGGATCGGTCCCGCGACCCGGAGGATCGGTCCCGCGACCCGGAGGATCGGTCCCGCGCCCCGGAGGATCGGTCCCGCGACCCGGAGGGTGAGTGCCGCGCCCCGCAGAGTCAGTGCTGCTTCTGGGCCTGCATACGCGCCACATAGGCCGCGGCCTGCGAGCGGCGCTCCATGCCGAGTTTGGACAGGAGACTGGAGACATAGTTCTTGATCGTCTTCTCGGCGAGGTGGAGGCGCTCGCCGATCACGCGGTTGGTCAGGCCCTCGCCGATCAGATCGAGGATCTTGCGCTCCTGGTCGGTGAGGTTCGCGAGCCGGTCGTCGTCCTTGGAGCGCCCGCCGTCGCGCAGCCGCTCCAGGACACGGGCGGTGGCCACCGGGTCGAGCAGCGAGCGGCCCGCGGCCACGTCGCGGACGGCCGTCAGCAGCTCGGTGCCGCGGATCGCCTTCAGCACGTAGCCGGACGCGCCGGCCATGATGGCGTCGAAGAGGGCCTCGTCGTCGGCGAACGAGGTCAGCATCAGGCACCGGATCGACTCGTCCTGGGAGCGGATCTCGCGGCATACCTCGACGCCGCTGCCGTCCGGCAGGCGTACGTCGAGCACGGCCACGTCGGGCCGGGTGGCGGGGATGCGCACCAGGGCGTCGGCGGCGGTGCCGGCCTCGCCGACGACCTCGATGTCCTCCTCCATGGCGAGCAGCTCGTGGACGCCGCGGCGCACCACTTCATGGTCGTCGAGGAGGAATACCGTGATTTTTCCGTCTTCGCGCACGTTTGCAGTCTCACACATCAGCTCTTCCCGCGCGCTGGGTGACCGGGATAACGTGCCGGTGTTCCGGCCCCCTGCCAGGCTGAGACCAGGGCACAGTCCACACGCTGTGACCTGCGACGCTCCACCGGCGTTGCGAGTACTAGGAGTTCCAAGCATCGAATTACTTGGAAATCCAAGCAAAATCGCAGGTCAGATGGGGTTTCGCAGATGTGTGGCGCACTGGGTAACGTGCTGGGTGAAGGGTGCTTGCCGGAGCACAGGTTCTTTTCGTTTTTCCTAGTCACGCCTGAACCCGGCTCCACCGCACCCACCCCGTGCGTGGACGGATCAGGCGAGCCGAGCCGACTGGCCATCCGGCAATCCCGGGGGCCGGACCGACGGAGGAGCACACGTGACCGTAGACAGTGCTGACAGCACTGCCGCCGCGCAGAAGGCACAGCCGCCGCGCAAGCGGGCCGCCGCGAAGAAGTCCCCGAAGAAGACCGCGGCCAAGCCCGCCGCGGACCGGGGACCCGAGCTGGTCCAGCTGCTGACCCCCGAGGGGAAGCGGGTCAGGACGGCACAGACCGCGGTGTACGACGCGTACGTCGACGCGATCACCGACGACGAGCTGCGCGGCCTGTACCGCGACATGGTCCTCACCCGCCGCTTCGACGCCGAGGCCACCGCCCTGCAGCGCCAGGGCGAGCTGGGCCTGTGGGCGTCGCTGCTCGGCCAGGAGGCGGCCCAGATCGGCTCGGGGCGGGCCACCCGGGAGGACGACTACGTCTTCCCGACCTACCGCGAGCACGGCGTCGCCTGGTGCCGCGGGGTCGACCCGACCAATCTGCTCGGCATGTTCCGCGGTGTGAACCACGGCGGCTGGGATCCCAACAGCAACAACTTCCACCTCTACACCATCGTCATCGGCTCGCAGGCGCTGCACGCCACGGGCTACGCGATGGGGGTGGCCAAGGACGGCGCCGACTCCGCCGTCATCGCCTACTTCGGCGACGGCGCCTCCAGCCAGGGCGACGTCCTGGAGTCCTTCAACTTCGGCGCGGTCTACAACGCGCCGGTGGTGTTCTTCTGCCAGAACAACCAGTGGGCGATCTCCGAGCCGACCGAGCGCCAGATGCGCGTGCCGCTGTACCAGCGCGCGCAGGGCTTCGGCTTCCCCGGCGTCCGCGTGGACGGCAACGACGTCCTGGCGTGCCTCGCCGTCACGCGCTGGGCCCTGGAGCGGGCACGGACCGGCGAGGGCCCGACCCTGGTCGAGGCGTTCACGTACCGCATGGGCGCGCACACCACCTCCGACGACCCGTCGAAGTACCGGGCCGACGAGGAGCGCGTCGCCTGGGAGGCGAAGGACCCGATCCTGCGCCTGCGCACCTACCTCGAGTCCCAAACGGACACGGATGAGGGATTTTTCGCGGAACTCGACGCCGAGAGCGAGGCGTTGGGCAAGCGAGTGCGTGATGTCGTACGGGCCATGCCGGACCCGGGCCACCTCGCGATCTTCGAGAACGTGTACGCGGACGGGCACGCGCTCGTCGACGAGGAGCGCGCGCAGTTCGTCGCCTACCAGGCGTCGTTCGCCGACGAAGCGGCCGGGGAGGCCTGAGGACATGGCGGTACAGAAGCTTCCGATCGCCAAGGCGATCAACGAGTCGCTGCGCACGGCGCTGGAGAACGACCCGAAGGTCCTCGTCATGGGCGAGGACGTCGGCAAGCTCGGCGGCGTCTTCCGCGTCACCGACGGCCTGCAGAAGGACTTCGGCGAGGAGCGGGTCATCGACACCCCGCTGGCCGAGTCCGGCATCGTCGGCACGGCGATCGGCCTCGCGCTGCGCGGCTACCGCCCGGTGGTGGAGATCCAGTTCGACGGTTTCGTCTTCCCGGCCTACGACCAGATCGTGACGCAGCTGGCGAAGATGCACGCGCGCGCTCTGGGCAAGGTCAAGACGCCGGTCGTCGTCCGTATCCCGTACGGCGGCGGCATCGGCGCGGTCGAGCACCACAGTGAGTCCCCCGAGGCGCTGTTCGCGCACGTCGCGGGGTTGAAGGTGATCTCCCCGTCGAATTCGTCGGACGCGTACTGGATGCTCCAGCAGGCGATCCAGAGCGACGACCCGGTGATCTTCTTCGAGCCGAAGCGGCGCTACTGGGACAAGAGCGAGGTCGACACCGAGGCCGTCCCCGCCGACCTGCACAAGGCGCGCGTCGTGCGCGAGGGCACGGACCTGACCCTCGTCGCCTACGGGCCGATGGTGAAGGTCTGTCTGGAGGCCGCGGCCGCCGCCGCGGAGGAGGGCAAGTCCCTGGAGGTCGTCGACCTGCGCTCGATCTCGCCGATGGACTTCGACACCGTGCAGAAGTCGGTGGAGAAGACCCGCCACCTCGTCGTCACGCACGAGGCGCCCGTCTTCCTCGGCTCCGGTGCGGAGCTGGCCGCGCGGATCACCGAGCGGTCCTTCTACCACCTGGAGGCGCCCGTGCTGCGGGTCGGCGGCTACCACGCCCCGTATCCGCCGGCGCGCCTGGAGGACGAGTACCTGCCGGGCCTGGACCGGGTGCTCGACGCCGTCGACCGCTCGCTTGCGTACTGAGAGGGGCTGACCGTCATGGCGCGCGAATTCAAGATGCCCGACGTGGGCGAAGGTCTGACCGAGGCCGAGATCCTCAAGTGGTACGTACAGCCCGGTGACACCGTCGAGGACGGGCAGGTCGTCTGCGAGGTCGAGACGGCGAAGGCGGCCGTCGAGCTGCCCATCCCGTTCGACGGCGTGGTCAAGGAGCTGCTGTTCCCCGAGGGCACGACCGTCGACGTCGGCCAGGTGATCATCTCGGTGGACGTGGCGGGGGACGCGCCCGCGCCCGAGCCCGTGGTGCAGGCGCCTGTCGACACACCGGCCGAGGCCGAGACCGAGGCGGAGGCCGAGGCCGCCGAGCCGCAGGGGCGCCAGCCCGTGCTCGTCGGCTACGGCGTCGCCGAGACGTCGACCAAGCGGCGGGCCCGCAAGGGCGCCGAGGCGGCGCCGGCGAACGGGACGGCGGCCCCGGCCGCCGCGCAGCGCCCGCTCGCCAAGCCGCCCGTGCGCAAGCTCGCCAAGGACCTCGGCGTGGACCTCGCCGCGGTGATTCCGTCGAGCCCGGACGGGATCATCACGCGTGAGGACGTGCACGCGGCGGTGGCGCCCGCGTCGGCGCCGACGGCGCCCGAGGTCCCGGCGCAGGCCCCGGCCCCGGCCGCCGCCACGGTGGCGGCGCCCGCCGCCTCGTACGACAGCGTCCGTGAGACGCGCGTTCCGGTGAAGGGCGTGCGCAAGGCGACGGCGCAGGCCATGGTCGGTTCGGCGTTCACCGCGCCGCACGTCACCGAGTTCGTGACGGTCGACGTGACGCGCACGATGAAGCTCGTCGAGGAGCTGAAGGCCGACAAGGACATGCAGGGGCTGCGGGTCAACCCGCTGCTGCTCATCGCCAAGGCGCTGCTCGTCGCCATCAAGCGCAACCCGGACATCAACGCGGCGTGGGACGAGGCCAACCAGGAGATCGTCCAGAAGCACTACGTGAACCTGGGCATCGCCGCGGCGACCCCGCGCGGGCTCATCGTCCCGAACATCAAGGACGCCCACGCCAAAACCCTGCCCGAACTGGCATCCGCATTGGGTGACTTGGTAGGCACGGCGCGTGAGGGCAGGACGTCCCCGGCGGCGATGCAGGGCGGCACGGTGACCATCACCAACGTCGGCGTCTTCGGCGTCGACACCGGCACGCCGCTGCTCAACCCGGGTGAGTCGGCGATCCTCGCCGTCGGCGCGATCAAGTGGCAGCCCTGGGTGCACAAGGGCAAGGTCAAGCCGCGTCAGGTGACGACCCTCGCGCTCTCCTTCGACCACCGCCTGGTGGACGGGGAGTTGGGCTCGAAGGTGCTCGCGGACGTGGCGGCCGTCCTTGAGCGGCCGAAGCGGCTGATCACCTGGGGCTGAGCCGGGCCCGAAGGCACACGTCGGCCTTGAGTGAAGGGGCCGTCGCACACGAAAGGTGTGCGGCGGCCCCTTCACATGTGCTCCACCATCTGACCAGCTCTCGGGCGTCAAAGCGCGCCACGATAGATGTAGCGTAAAGCGATTCACTTTTGAACGACGCGTGCGCTGAATAGGGGTTGTTGTAGCGGTGGGGTACACGATCCCTGGGTGGCTGGACGAACTCCTGGAAGTCATCGGCGTCAGCTTCCCGAACGTGGACGAGGACGACTACCGCGAAATGGCCACCGCCATGCGGGAGTTCGCGGAGCAGTTCGAGTCCCACGGCGGTGACGCGCACAAGGCGGTCACCCGCATCCTGTCCTCCTCGGACGGCCTGGCCGTCGAGGCGTTCGAGAAGCACTGGGACCATGTGCGCGCCAGTCACCTGGAGAAGCTTCCCGAGCTGGCCCGGCTGCTCGCGGACGCCTGCGACATCCTCGCCGACATCGTCTTCGGGATGAAGACCAAGGCCGAGATCGAACTGGCCGTCATGGCGGCCACGATCGCCGCCGCGGTCGCGTCCGCCGTGTTCACCGCCGGTCTGTCCATGCTGGCCGTCGCGGGGGAGATGACCGCGGCGAGGGTGATCATCAAGCGCCTTGTCGACGAGGCCGTGGACCGGATCGTCGACGAGGTCCTCGCGCTGATCACCCAGCCGATCAACGCCAAGCTGGAGGCCATGGTCGAGGACATGGTGCTCGATCTGGCGGACGGCGCGTTCTCGATGCCGTCCGGCGACGGCGACAGCGGCGGGCACGGCGGCCTGCAACTGGCCTCGTCCGGCGGCTCCGGCGGCTCGGGCGGTTCCGGAGGCGGCGGTACGCGGAAGACCAGGATCGACCACGTCGAGTTCGAGGACGGCGCGGGAAAGGTCTCCCGGCACGGCAGCGACCTGCACACGGCCGCGACCGGCTCGCTCGGCAAGGCCAGGGGCGCCTTCGGCAGGAGCAAGGGCCGCGACCCGTTCACGGAGACCTTCGACAGCGTCCTCGACGGCGCGCTCAAGGGCTCGGAGAAGGCGCTCGCCAAGGTCACCAAGCACATCACGGAGACCGTGCCGGACCGGGCGAAGGCCACCTCGCGGCTGCACAAGGGCAAGGACCACGACGTCCGCGACAAGGTCGGCGGCATCAACGCGGCGAACCCCGGTGACGGCGGCGGCCGGGGCAACGGCGGTGGCCGGGGCAACGGCGGCGGCAAGGGCAAGGGCAGAGCCGACGGGAACGGCAACGGCAACGGCCGGGGCAACGGGAACGGCCGGGGCAACGGGAACGGCGGCCGGAACCCCGGGAAGCCGGAGAACGACGGCCTCAAGCCGAGCGACGCCGACCTCGCCAAGCAGTCGCACAGCCTCGACAAGCGGGAGACCCGCGGCGACCCCATCGACATGGCCAGCGGCCAGATGCTGCTCGCGCAGACCGACGTGGACCTGCCCGGCGTCCTGCCGCTGACCCTGCGCCGCACCCACCTCAGCGGCTACACGGCGGGGCGTTTCTTCGGCCCGTCCTGGGCCTCGACCCTGGACGAACACCTCACGGAGAACGAGGAACTCGGCGGCCTGTGGTGGTACCGCGAGGACGGCTCGGTCCTCGTCTACCCGCGCCGCCCGGATCTGCCGGGCGACCGGGTCCAGCCCGCCGCCGGCGCCCCGCTGCCGCTGACCTACGTCACCCGCGGCGCCTCCTACGTCCTGACGGTCCAGGACCCGCACACCGGCCTGACCAGGCACTTCGAGCCGTCCTCCGCGAGCCCCGGCACGTGGTGGCTGGCGGCCGTCGAGGACCGCAACGGCAATACCGTCGGCATCGACCGCGGCGAGGACGACGTCCCCGTCGGCGTGAGCCACTCCGGCGGACAGCGCCTGCACGTCGAGGCGGACGCCGGACAGGGCCGAATAACCGGCCTGTTCGCGCTCCTCGACGACGGGCCCGTCCGGCTGCGCGCCTTCGGCCACGACGAGGCGGGCGACCTCACCGAGGTACGGAACGCGGCGGACGCCGCGACCCGGTTCACCTACGACGACGCCCACCGCGTCACCGGCTGGCAGGACGCGAACGGCACGACCTTCGCCTACGAGTACGACGCCCTCGGCCGGGTCACGGGCACCCGAGGCACCGACGGCATCCTCGACTCCCGTATCGCGTACGGCGAGCCGGACGAGTCGGGCGAGACCACCGCCACGTACACGGACTCCCTCGGACAGCGGACCGTGTACCGCGCCAACCGGTACGGGCAGATCATCGCCGTCACCGATCCGCTCGGCGCGACGACCCGCCAGGAGTGGGACCGGCGCGACCACCTGCTCTCCCGCACCGATCCGCTGGGCCACACCACCCGCTGGGAGTGGGACGACGCCGGTGATCTCGTGCGGTCCTTCACCCCCGACGGCGCGGAGCTGCGCGTCGTCTACAACGAGCTGCACCAGCCCGTCGAGCTGACGGACCCGCTGGGCGCCGTCCAGCGGCAGACCTACGACGAGCGCGGCAACCGCACCTCGCACACGGCCGCGGACGGCGCGGTCCACCGCTTCACGCACCACGCCACCGGCGCGGTCGCCACCGTCGTCAACGCGCTCGGGGACACCCTGCGCATCGAGGCCGACGCGGCCGGACTGCCGCTGTCCATGGAGGACACCCACGGCACCCGGACCACGTACCGGCGCGACGCGTTCGGCCGCACGGTCCAGGTCACCGATCCGCTCGGCGCGACGACCACCCTGGAGCGGGACGCCGAGGGACGTCCGCTGCGGCGCACCGCGGCCGACGGCACCACCGAGTCGTGGACCTACGACGGGGAGGGCAACCTCACCGGGCACACCGACGCGCTCGGCGGCCGCACCCTGCTGCCGCCCGGCCCGTTCGACCTGCCCGCGGGCCGTGTCGCCCCGGACGGCGCCGAGCACCACTTCCGGTACGACACCGAGCAGCGCCTCGTCGAGGTCGCCGACTCCACCGGTCTGACCTGGGGTTACACCTACGACGCGGCGGGCCGCCTGACCGCCGAGACCGACTTCGACGGCCGCACCACCCGCTACACCTATGACGCGGCGGGCCGCCCCGCCTCCCGGACCAACGCCGCCGGCGAGACCATCACGTACGCCTTCGACGCGTCCGGACGCCTCGCCGTCAAAGACGTGGCCGGGGAGCGCACCGAGTACAGCTACGACGCCGTCGGCCGGCTGACCGGGGCCGTCTCGCCCGGCTCCCGGCTCAGCCGCGCCTACGACAGCCTCGGCCGGCTGACCGCAGAGACGGTCGACGGCCGCACCTCGACCTACCGCTACGACGCCCTCGGCCGCCGCACCGGGCGCACCACCCCGACCGGCGCCGCCACCGAGACCCGCTGGGACGAACTCGGCAATGTGGCGGGCCTGCACGTGGACGGCGCGCACCAGCTGGGGTTCGGCCACGATCCGCTGGGCCGCGAGATCCGCCGGACCCTCGGCGACCAGGTCACGCTCGATTCGGCGTGGGACGAGCTGGGCAGGCTGACGGGCCAGACCCTGACGACGCCCCAAGGGGCGCCTCGGCAGCGCGAGTTCGGGTACCGGAGCGACGGGTTCCCCTCGTCCGTCGCCGACCGGGCCACGGGCCGCACCACCGCGTACGAACTGGACCCCGTCGGCCGCCCGCTGACCGCCACCGGATCGGGGTCCGGCGCCGCCACGCGGGAGACCTACGCCTACGACCTGGCCGGGAACCAGACGCGCGCGGAGTGGACCGGCACCCCCGTCGACCCCGACGCGGCGGGCCCGCGCACCCTCGACGGCACCCGGCTCCTGAGCGCGGGGCGCGTCTCGTACCGCTACGACGCGGCGGGCCGCCTCGTCGAGCGCCGCAAGAAGCGCCTGTCCCGGGACGCGGACGTCTGGCGCTACACCTGGGACGCCGAGGACCGCCTCACCTCCTGCACCACCCCCAACGGCACCACCTGGCACTACGCCTACGACGCCCTCGGCCGCCGCACCGCCAAGTACCGCCTCGCCGACGACGGGGCCACCCGGGTCGAGGAGACCCGCTTCAGCTGGGACGGCACCCGCCTCGCCGAGGAGCAGCAGCCCGCCGGGGGCGCGATCCTCACCTGGGAGTACGACGGGCACCGCCCGCTCGCGCAGTACGAGCGGCGCCCGCTGGACCAGGGCGAGGTCGACGCCCGCTTCTTCGCGATCGTCACCGACGTCATCGGCGCCCCGACCGAGCTGGTCGACGCGCGGGGCGACCTCGCCTGGCACACCCGCTCCACGGTCTGGGGCGCCACCGCCTACAACTCCGACGCCACGGCCTACACACCGCTGCGCCACCCGGGCCAGTACGCCGACGCCGAGACGGGCCTGCACTACAACTACTTCCGCCACTACGACCCCGAGACCGCCCGCTACATCAGCCCCGACCCGCTCGGTCTCGACCCCGCCCCGAACCCGCTCGCCTACGTCACCAACCCGCAGGCCATCGCCGACCCGCTGGGCCTGGCGCCCTGCGTCGACCTGTACCACGCCACCAACAGGGGCGGTGAGCAGGCCATTCGCACGCACGGCGTCGACCCGTCCTTCAAGCCGCGCCCCATGGACTTCGGCAACGGCTTCTACACGACGCGCAGCCGGCAGCAGGCGCAGGACTGGGCCGACAAGCGGTTCCCGAACGACGGGGTGGTGCTGCACTTCCAGATCCCCGAGAGCGAGTTCAACGCGCTGAGCCGCCGGTCGTTCACGGAGTCGGATCCCGAGCTGAGCGACTTCGTGCGCCGCTTCCGCTCCGGCAGCGGCACGGAGACGCCCGCGTACGATGTCGTCGAGGGGCCGATGCTGCGGAATCCGGGGCCCTTCAAGAAGGGCAGGGCGCCCGTCTGGTCCGGTGACCAGACCGTCTTCTTCGGCAATACGGGACCGTTGCTCGACGCGTCACTCCTGTGAGAGGGGACGCGTCCCCGCCGGGAAAGCTGGAGTCGGAGAACAGATCATGAGTACGTACACCATGCCCACCTGCGCCGAGACGGACGAGCTCCTGACGGACATCGTCGACCACATGGTCACGGAGCTGGGGATCTCGCGGGCGGAGGCCGTCGCGCGGGTCAACCGGCAGTGGCACGGCCAGGACCTGTCCGACGAGGACGACATCATCCTGCACGAGGACGAGCGCTTCTGGGCGCTGACGATCTACTACGAGGACGTCCCGGACTGGAGCGAGGAAGCGGACCGCGCCTCGTGGACTCCCAAGGCGCCGCCCGCTCCCGACTCGGTGTACTGGACCGTGGCTACTTCTTGAAGCCGTAGTCCATGAGCTTCTTCGCGTCGGACGTGCGGGCGTTGACCGACGTCGACTTCAGGACCGTGCCGATCACGGTCTTGCCGCTGCGCGTGGCCGCGAAGACCAGGCAGTAGCCGGCCTCGGGACCCGAGCCCGTCTTCACGCCGATGGCGCCGGAGTACGAGCCGAGCAGCGTGTTCGTGTTCGACCACGACATGTAGCGGTAGCCGCCGGTCTTCGTCGTGACCTTCTGCTTCGTCGACTTGGTCTTGACGACCGAGCGGAACGTGGAGTTCTTCATCGCCGACGAGGCGATCTTCGTCAGGTCGCGCGGCGTCGAGTAGTTCTTGCCGTTGCCGATGCCGTCGAACGAGTCGAAGTGGGTGTTCTTCAGGCCCAGGTCCTTGGCGCTCTTGTTCATCTTGGCGATGAAGTTGTTCACGCGCGCGGTGCGCGTGGAGCCCGAGCCGAACTTGTCCGCGAGCGCGTACGCGGCGTCGCAGCCCGACGGCAGCATCAGCCCGTAGAGGAGCTGGCGGACGGTCACCTTGTCGCCGACGATCAGCCGGGCCGACGAGGCGTTGTTCTTCACTATGTAGTCGCTGTACGCCTTCTGGATCGTGACCTTGGAGTTCAGGTTCAGGCCGCTCTGGGCCAGCACCACCTTCGCGGTCATGATCTTCGTGGTGGAACCGGTCGACCTGCGGGTGTCCGCGGCCTTGGTGAACAGGGACTTGCCCGTCCCGTTGTTCATCACGAAGCCGCCGGCGGCCGCGATCTTGGGTACGGCCGGTGCGGAGGCGGCCTGTGCGGAGGTGGTCAGCGCTCCGCTGGTGAGCACGGTTCCGGCGACGAGAACAGCGATGCCCGTTATGCGAGTCTTCAAGATGGACGCTCCAAGTGCCCCTAATGCGCCGCCCTTTGGGCGGGACGCGCATTGATGAGACACCTGGGACGGGTGCGGGGTTGCACAGGGAAGGCGAAAAAGCTCGTAAAGCCGTCCAGGGTGCGTCATCCGGGCGGCATCCCACATGGCGGACACGGTCCGAGTTGCGTACCTGTTGTATCTATGATGTGCGCATGCCCTCGACCGTCACCGAAAAACGCACCGCCGAAAAGCGTGCCCCTGCCGCCGACCGCGTCTACGACCATGTGAAGCGCGGCGTGCTCGAACGCCACTACGAGGGCGGAACGCTGCTCACCGAGGGCGAGCTCGCCGAGGCCGTCGGGGTGTCCCGCACCCCCGTGCGCGAGGCGCTGCTCAAGCTGGAGGTCGAGGGGTTGCTGCGGCTCTACCCGAAGAAGGGCGCCCTGGTGCTGCCCGTCTCGGCGCAGGAGATCGCGGACGTCGTCGAGACCCGGCTGCTCGTCGAGGAGCACGCGGTGCGCAAGGCCGTCCCCGCGCAGCCGTGGCTGATCGAGCGCCTGGAGGAGCTGCTCGACACCCAGCGGCTCCAGGCCGCCGCCGGGCAGTTCGCGGAGGCCGCCGCCACCGACCGCTGCTTCCACGCCGAGATCGTGCGCAGCGGGGGGAACGAGATCCTCTCCCGCCTCTACGACCAGCTGCGCGACCGGCAGCTGCGGATGGGCGTCGCCGTCATGCACTCCCACCCGGACCGCATCGCCAAGACCCTCGCCGAGCACGGCGAACTCCTCGACGCGCTGCGCGCCGGGGACGTCGAGGCGGCGGTCGCCGTGGTGCGGCGGCACGTGGGCTGGTTCCAGAACCTGGCGCGGGGTGACGTGCGATGAGCTCCGCCTCCTCCGCCTCTTCCGCTTCCCCCGCCTCGTCCCTGCCCGGCGATCCGCCCGGCGGACGCAGAGCGATAGCCGTCTGGTGCATAGGCGTCGCCGTCTACTTCGTCGCCGTCATCTTCCGTACCTCGCTCGGGGTGGCCGGGCTCGACGCGGTCGAGCGGTTCCACATCAACGCCTCCGCCCTCTCCACCTTCTCCATCCTCCAGCTCCTCGTGTACGCGGGCATGCAGATACCCGTCGGCCTGATGGTCGACCGGCTCGGCACGAAGAAGGTGCTGACGTTCGGCGTGGTCCTGTTCACCGTGGGACAGCTGGGCTTCGCGTTCTCGTCGTCGTACGGGATGGCGCTCGCCTCGCGGGCGCTGCTCGGCTGCGGTGACGCGATGACGTTCATCAGCGTGCTGCGGCTCGGCACCCGCTGGTTCCCGGCGCGGCGCGGGCCGCTGGTCGCACAGCTCGCCGGGCTCGTCGGCATGGCGGGCAACCTCATCTCCACCCTGGTCATCGCGCGGCTGCTGCACGGGATCGGCTGGGAGGCCGCGTTCGCCGGGAGCGCGCTCATGGGTGTCGTGGTGCTGGTCCTGATGCTGCTCTTCCTCAAGGACCACCCCGAGGGGTTCGAGCCCGCGCCGATGCCCGCCTCGCACAAGGGGGCGGCGTACGTGCGGGCGCAGATCGCGGCGGCGTGGCGGGAGCCCGGGACACGGCTCGGGATGTGGGTGCACTTCACGACCCAGTTCCCGGCGATGGTGTTCCTGCTGCTGTGGGGGCTGCCGTTCCTCGTCGAGGCGCAGGGGCTCTCGCGGGGCGTCGCCGGTGAGCTGCTGACCCTCGTCGTGATCTCCAACATGGTCGTCGGGCTCGTGTACGGGCAGATCGTCGCCCGGCACCACACGGCGCGGCTGCCGCTGGCGCTCGGCACGGTCGGGGCGAGCGCGCTCGTGTGGGCCGCGCCCATCGCGTGGCCGGGGCGGGCGCCCATGTGGCTGCTCGTGGTGATGTGCGTGGTGCTCGGGGCGTGCGGGCCCGCGTCGATGATCGGCTTCGATTTCGCGCGGCCGGCGAATCCGCCCGAGCGGCAGGGGACCGGGTCCGGGATCGTGAACATGGGCGGGTTCATCGCGTCCATGACCACGTTGTTGCTGGTCGGGGTGTTGCTTGACGCCTCCGGCGATGATTACCGGGTGGCGTTCTCGGCCGTGTTCTTGTTGCAGGCGCTGGGGGTCGGACAGATTCTGCGGCTGCGCAAGCGGGCTGCTCGGGCCGAGCGGGAGCGGCTGGTCGCTTCCCGGGTCACCTCTGTGCACGTGCCCGCTTAGAGCGGGGCTTTTGTGGCGGCCCCGGTCGTGATGCGTAGCCCGCGCAGGGGGCCGCCTTGCCCACCGGGGCCGGGCCTGTAGTCGATCCGCGCTTGCTGTGGCCTACGGGGTGACCCTCAGCGCCGCCACTATCGCCCTGGCCAGATCCATGTCGCCGTCCGCCTTCACCTGGTCGCCCGCCGCCTCCGGGGTGACCCGGCCGCAGGAGAGGCGGACGTAGGTCTCCCAGTCCAGGGCGAGGGTCACCGCCGGGCCGAGCGAGGGCGCTCCGTCGATCGTGCCCCGGCCGTCCGCGTCGACGCGGACCGTGCGCAGGAACTCGACCGGGCCGTGCACGTCGAAGACGATGGCCGAGCCCGCGGGGGCGCCGGCGTCCTTCGCGACGATCTTGGGGAGGGCCGCGAGGAGCATGTCGCGGGTGACGTGGGCGCCCGGGGAATCGAGGTTGCCGGGCTTGCCGAGGGCCCAGCGAAGATCCTGCTCGTGGACCCAGATGTCGAACGCCCGCCGCCGCATGGAGTATTCGAGGGTCTCCTCGACCGCGCGCGGGCCCCGCACGGTCGTCTCCGGGGCACGGCTCTCGTTCCGCAGCTGACGCGAGCGGCGGATGATCGTGTACTCCAGCTCCGCGACCATCTCCGGCGCCGTGTGATGGCGGCGGACGTCGACCTGGACCTCCTGGTAACGCTGCGCCTCGGTCTGTACGTGGTAGAGGTCGCGCGGCAGCGTGTGGATCGGCCGGGGATCGCCGAGCATCTCGCAGTCGACGCCGATGACGTGGGACACGATGTCGCGCACCGACCAGCCGGGGCACGGCGTCGCACGGTTCCACTCACCCTCGACGAGCGGTGTGACCAGCTCGGATATCGCTTCCACGGAGTGGGTCCAGGCGTCGGCGTAGGACTGAAGGCTGGGGTGGAGACTCACGGAAGGGGACCCCTCGAGCGGTGTGGTGCACGGTCGGTGAAGTAGACGGCGGTTGCGGGCGGCGGCGGTGCGGTTCTGCGGGCGCGGGCTGCGGGGTGGAACGCCTGTGGGGGTCCGGGGGCTCCCCCGGGTTGGCACAGTACGCTGCCCGTAGGCACCCCTGCAGTGCTTTCGTGTGACGATCGTAGGCCCGTGTCGAAGACTCGAATGCCAGGACGGTGGTAGTGTGCGCGCCTCCCTCATCCAGATCGCGGTAAACGACGGCAAAGCGGCCGAATCGGTCAATGAGCGGCGAGACCGGGTGAGTTCGCTCGTCAGGGCGGAGTCCGGCGCCGCCGACCTCGTCGTCCTCCCCGAACTGTGGACGACCGGCGCCTTCGCCTACGACCTGTTCGCGACGGAGGCGGAGCCGCTGGAGGGGCCGACCTTCGAGGCGATGGCCAAGGCGGCGAGCGAGGCGGGCGTGTGGCTGCACGCCGGGTCGATCCCCGAGCGGGACCCCGAGGGCCCGCTCTACAACACGTCGCTCGTCTTCTCCCCCGACGGCGCCCTCGTCGCCGCCTACCGCAAGATCCACCGGTTCGGCTTCGACAAGGGCGAGGCCGTGCTGATGAACGCGGGCGAGGAACTGGTCAGCGTCCGCCTCCCGGAGACCGTCCTCGGCGTCAGCACCTGCTACGACCTGCGCTTCCCCGAGCTGTACCGGGGCCTGGTGGACCAGGGCGCCGAGACCCTACTCGTCTCGGCCGGCTGGCCCGAGCGGCGCCGCGCCCACTGGACGCTGCTCGCGCAGGCCCGCGCCGTGGAGAACCAGGCGTACGTCCTGGCCTGCGGAAGCGCCGGGACGCACGCGGGCGTTCCGCAGGCGGGGCACAGCATCGTCGTCGATCCGTGGGGCGAGGTCCTCGCGGAGGCGGGCGGCGGGGAAGAGGTGCTGCGGGTGGAGTTCGACCCGGCGCGGGTCGCGGCCACCCGGGACCAGTTCCCGGCGCTCAAGGACCGCCTCCTCGGCATGGAGACGCCGCCCCGCCACTGAGGGGCGCCGCCCGCCCCCGAGGGTTCTAGTCGTCCCCCCGTTCCTTCTCCGCGAGGTGGATGACGCAGACCGCGACGGCGATGATCAGGGCCGGGTCGGCGTCGTCGCGGACCACGTTGACGCCGTAGGTGTCGCGCACGCGCAGCCAGCGCCGGGAGATCTCGGCGAGGAGTTCGCCGTCGTACTCGATGGCGAACTCGCGGTCCAGGATCTTGCCGCTGACGTCGAGTTCGGTGCCGTCGACCAGTTCGACCCGGTAGTGGTTGCGCAGCAGCGACAGGCGTTTGCGCTTGACCTTGGCGAGCTGTTCGTCGCCGCGCTCGACGATCATCGTGTCGCGCAGGGCGAACATCTTCTCGTGGATGTCGATGAGGACGCGCCCGTCGGGGCCCTTCAGCTCGAAGGTGTCCCGCACGCGCATCGCCTTGCCGTCGACGAGGAACGCCTTGTGGCCGTTCTCGTCCTCGATCCAGTAGTCCTCGCCGATGGCGAAGAGCCGTTCCCTCACTTCGTAGCGCATACGTCGATGCTTGCCCGGAACGCGCGGTTCGGATCCCCGGCAGTCGAATGACAGTCGCACGGCGACAGTTGCGCGTCGACCGTTACACGGTGACAGTCCCGAACTAGATGCAACCACCATGGGTCGTCGTGGGTCTTGGGAAGCGGACGTGACCTTACGACCGAAGGAACAGTTCATGTCGAGCGCACGACGTCATTCTGTCCGCACCAGGTTCACCGCCCCCGTCCTCGCCGCGATGCTGCTCGCGGGAGGCGCCGCCGCCCTCACGCTCGCGCCGGGCGCGCAGGCCGCCCCCGCGGGCAAGGCCGACCCCGCCGACGACTTCAACGGCGACGGCTACGCCGACCTCGTCTCCGGTGCCCGGGGCGGCACGGTCTCCGGCAAGGCCGAGGCGGGCTACGTCGCCGTCACCTACGGCTCGGCGAACGGCCTGAGCGCATCGCACAAGAAGCTCATCAGCCGCTCGACGACCGGCGTGCCCGGCTCGGCCACCGCGGGCGAGGCGTTCGGCGCCTACGTGTCCAGGGGCGACCTGGACGGCGACGGCTACAGCGACCTCGTCATAGGCGGCGAGAAGGCGACCGGCGGCGCGGTCGTCCTGTGGGGCTCGCCCTCGGGCCTGACCGGCGGCACGAAGATCGTCACGTACGGGAAGTCGCCGCGGATCGGCGACTTCGACGGCGACGGCAAGGCCGACCTGGCCCTCCTCGCCGACATGGGCAGCTACGGCGACGACCCGGAGCACGAGGGCGCGGCGCTGTGGAAGGGCCCGCTCACGCGCGCGGGCGTCCCGGCGAAGAAGCTCGACTTCATGGACCGGTCCGAGTGGTGGGGGTACGGGGCCGACGACGCGACCTGCGTCGACGACGAGTACGGCTGTGTCGACGGCCCGGACTCGACGACCGGGCCCGTCACCTTCGAGGCGGTCGGGGACCTCAACGGGGACGGCCGCGACGACCTCGCCCTGCGCAGCTACAACGGCGACGGCATGTGGAACAACACCGTCCTGTACGGCAGCGGCTCCGGCTTCAAGCGGGGCTGGGCGCCGCAGACCCAGGGCGACCTGGCCGTCGGTGATGTGAACGGGGACGGCAAGGACGATCTCGTCGTCGGCTCGGACGAGGAGGACCAGAAGGTGACGCTCGCGTTGGGAGCGGCCGACGGCCTCGACGCCGGCCGCACGCAGAGCTTCGACCAGTCCCTGCCCGGCTTCTACGGCGCCCAGGAGGACGGCGACCACCTCGGCTCCTGCGTCGCGGTCGCCGACATCGACGGCGACGGCAAGGCGGAGGTAGCCCTCGGCATCTCGGGCGAGGACTTCGGCGGCAAGACGGACGCCGGCTCGATCGCCCTGCTGCACGGCACCGCGGACGGCGTCACCGGCACCGGCTCCCAGGTCCTCAACCAGAACTCGGCGGGCGTGGCGGGTGTCGCCGAGTCGGGCGACGCGTTCGGCTCGGGCTGCGCCCTCCTCGACGTGGACGGCGACGGTCGCCGCGACCTCGCCGTCTCGGCGACCGGGGAGAACGCGCGGGCGGGCGCCGTCTGGGCGCTCCCGGGTACCGCGAGCGGCGTCACCGGGACCGGCTCGACCACGGTGAACCCGAAGGCGCTGGCCGCCCCCGAGGCCAAGGCGCTCCTGGGCAGCCCGCTCCGGTGATCACGGGTGCCGCGTGGCACCCTTGAAACATGAACGACTCCGCGCCCGCAGCAGCCCGCCGTGCCCGTGTCCGCGCCCCCGAACTCGTCGGCAAGGGCGGCTGGCTGAACACAGGCGGCAAGGACTACACCCTTGCCGACCTGCGCGGGCGCATCGTCGTCCTGGATTTTTGGACCTTCTGCTGCATCAACTGCCTGCACGTCCTCGACGAGCTGCGGGAGCTGGAGGAGCAGCACCGGGACACCCTCGTGATCATCGGTGTGCACTCGCCGAAGTTCGTGCACGAGGCCGAGCACGCGGCGGTCGTCGACGCCGTCGAGCGGTACGGGGTGGAGCACCCGGTGCTCGACGACCCCGAGCTCGCGACCTGGAAGCAGTACGCGGTGCGCGCCTGGCCGACGCTCGTCGTGATCGACCCCGAGGGGTACGTCGTCGCGCAGCACGCCGGTGAGGGCCACGCGCACGCCATCGCCAAGCTCGTCGAGGAGCTGGAGGCCGAGCACGAGGCCAAGGGGACGCTGCACCGCGGCGAGGGCCCCTACGTCGCGCCCGAGCCGGTCGCCACGGACCTCCGCTTCCCCGGCAAGGCGCTGCTGCTGCCCTCCGGGAACTTCCTGGTCAGCGACACCACCCGGCACCAGCTCGTGGAGCTGGCGGCCGACGGCGAGAGCGTCGTGCGCCGCGTCGGCAGCGGGGAGCGCGGCCTCGGGCCCGGCCAGTTCAACGAGCCGCAGGGGCTCGCGCTGCTCGACGAGAACACGGTCGTCGTCGCCGACACGGTCAACCACGCGCTGCGCGCCCTGGACCTGACGACCGGCGCCGTCAGCACCCTCGCGGGCACCGGGAAGCAGTGGTGGCAGGGTTCGCCGACCAGCGGCCCCGCCCTGGAGGTCGACCTGTCCTCGCCGTGGGACGTCGCCGTCTTCGGCGGCAAGGTGTGGATCGCCATGGCCGGTGTCCACCAGCTGTGGACGTACGACCCCGAGGCGGGGACCGTCGAGGTCGCGGCGGGCACGACCAACGAAGGGCTGGTCGACGGGCCGGGCCCCGAGGCCTGGTTCGCGCAGCCCTCCGGGCTCGCCGCCACCGGGGAACGGCTGTGGGTCGCCGACTCGGAGACCAGCGCCCTGCGCTGGGTCGACCTGGACGGGCACGTCCACACGGCCGTCGGCACCGGCCTCTTCGACTTCGGGCACCGCGACGGCGACGCCGCCCAGGCTCTCTTCCAGCACCCGCTCGGCGTCACCGCCCTGCCCGACGGCTCGGTCGCGGTGGCGGACACGTACAACCACGCGCTGCGCCGCTACGACCCGGCGACGGAGCAGGTGACGACGCTCGCCACCGATCTGCGCGAGCCCAGCGACGCCGTGCTCGTCGGCGAGGACATCGTCGTCGTCGAGTCCGCGCGCCACCGGCTGACCCGGCTGCGGCTGCCCGAGGAGGCCGTCCGCGTCGAGTCCGTCGCGCACCGCACGCAGCGCGCCGCGACCGAGGTGGCGGGCGGCAGGCTCGCCCTCGACGTCATCTTCCAGGCGCCGGCCGGGCAGAAGCTCGATACGCGGTACGGCCCCTCGACCCGGCTCCTCGTCTCCGCGACCCCGCCCGAACTGCTCGCTTCCGGCGACGGCGCGGGCACCGACCTGGCGCGTGAGCTGACCCTGAACCCCGAGATCACCGAGGGTGTCCTGCACGTCTCGGCGATGGCCGCGTCCTGCGACGACGACCCGGCCAACGAATACCCCGCGTGCCACGTCCATCAGCAGGACTGGGGCGTCCCGGTCCGCGTCGCGGAGGGCGGCGCGGACCGGCTGCCGCTGGTGCTCGCCGGGATGGACGAGCACCGGTCCTGATCAGGCGATGCGGGTGACGGCGGTTCAGAAGGCGTACGGCTTGCGGGTGTTCCAGGAGAGCACCTCGATGCCGTCCGCCTGCTTGCCCGCGTACTCGACCTCGCCCGGCGTCTTCAGCGTGACGAAGGCGCCGGACGCGTCGGCGTCGTTCATCACCAGGGACAGCTTGATCGACGTGAAGTAGCTGTCCTCGGCCTTGATGTCCTGGTAGACGGGGAGCGCCGAGTAGACGGTGCCGCCCGGCTTTACGAGGAGCGGCTGCGCGGGCTGCTGGTCGTCCTTGGCGAGCGGCACGTCGCCGTTGGCGTCGCCCGGGGTGACGACCGGGAACTTCTGCACGGTGCAGGCGGCGCCGGACTTGTTGACGGCGGTGATCAGCAGGTGGTCGCCCTGCTGCTCCGGGTTCTTGCGGGTGAGGGTGTAGCCGAGGGACGTCACCTTGCACTCGGGCGCGGCGGCCTTGGCGCCGGTGCCCGCCTTGCCGGCGCCGGTGCCGGTGCCGGTCTTGGCGGTGCCGCCCTTGGCCGTGTCGGCCTTCGCGGTGTCGGCCTGGGCGGCCCCGCCCGGCTGCTGGGCATCGGCGGCGTCGGTCGCGGTGCCCGTGACCGTGGTCGCGGCGACGGTCGCCTGCGGGGCGGCGCCCTCGTCCTTGGTGCCGCCGGAGTCGCCGCCGGAGCAGGCGGTCATGGTCAGCCCCGCGACGAGAGCGGCGGCGGCGAGAACGGTCGTGCGGGCGGTGATGCGGGCCATGGTGGAGATTCCCCCGGTTTTCGTGCGCCCGCTCGGTCCTGCGGGCTGCTGTGTGTCCCACCTTGCCCAGCGCTGTCGCCGTCCGGTCGCCGACGCGCTATCGCCTCGTCGCCGTTTGGCTGTCGACCCGTGTGAGCTGCGCTTTCGCCCGCTGGATGCCGTCCTCGAAGCTCTGGCGCACCGCGTCCTCGTACGCCTGACGCAGACATGTGCGGGCCTCTTCGGCGCGGCCCAGGCCGAGCAGAGCGGTGCCGCGCGAGATCCGGAGCAGGGTCTGCCGCAAGGGGGCGAGTCCTTCGGCGGCGGCGCCGGGCAGGGCGAGGCCGCGCTCCGTGCAGTCGAGCACGGCCTCGTGGTCGCCGAGGGCGAGGAGGCGACGGGCCCGGTGCTCCAGGGCGAGCAGCTCGGTCAGGACGTCGGCGGCGGCGCGGGCCAGGTCGGCGGCGCGCGTGAGGTGGGCGAGGGGTTCGGGGCCCGCCGCCCCGGCGCGGTCCAGGGCGACGGCGAGGTTGACCAGGGCGGTGGCCTCGCTGGACGGGTCGCCCGCGCGCGCGGCGAGCGCCGGGGCCCGCTCCAGGTGCTCCAGGGCCTGGACGAGCCGGCCCTCCTCGGTGAGGACCCAGCCGCACAGCGCCCGGATCCGGGCCTCGGCGTCCGGGTCGCCGAGCCGCACGGCGGCGGCAAGACCTTGTTCGAGCAGCGGCATCCAGTCGTCGCGTACGTAGCTGACGACGGAGGGCCATTGGAGGACGACGAGGCGCCAGGCCCGGTCGTCGTGCCCGGCGGCGCGGGCGGCACCGGCGGCGGCGGCGAGGTTCTCCCGCTGGGCGGTGAACCAGCCGAGCGCGGCGGCCCGGTCGGGCAGCGGTGGTCCGCCCAGGTCGGGGCGGACGTCGGCGGGCAGGACGCAGCAGGGCCGGTCGTCGGGTTCGGCGACCGAGGTGGCGCGCAGGGCGGTCCGCACGTAGTGGTCGAGGAGGCGGACGAGGGGTTCGCCCGGTTCGGTGTCGGAGGCGGTCGGCGCGTCCTCGCGGGCGGGCCCGCGCGCGTAGAGCCGTACGAGGTCGTGCATCCCGTACCGGCCCGGGGCCCGTTCGGTGATGAGGTGGGCGGCGGCGAGCCGGTCGAGGGCGGTGGCCGCGTCGGCGGGCGGGGTGCCGGTGAGGGCCGCGGCGGCGTACCGGTCGAGGTCGGGGCCCGGCAGGTCGCCGAGGCGGCCGAAGAGGGCCCTGGCGTCGGCGGGCAGGGCGAGCAGGGTGAGCCGGAGCGCGGCGGCGACGCCGGTGTCGTCGACGTCGAGGAGGGCGAGGCGGCGCTGCTCGTCGGCGAGTTCCTCGGCGAGCGGCGCGAGCGGCCACCGCGGCCGGGCGTTGATCCGGGCCGCCACGACGCGCAGCGCGAGCGGCAGGCCCGCGCACAGGGCGACGAGCCGGGCGGCGGCGGCCGGTTCGGCGGCGAGCCGCTCCTCGGCGCCGGTGGCGGCGGCGAGCAGCGCGGCGGAGGCGGGCCCGTCGAGGACGCCCATGTCGACGGTGCGGGCGAGTTCGCTGACCGCGAGCCCGTCGAGCCGCAGCCGCGACGTGACGAGCGCGGCGCCGCCGGGGCCTGCCGGGAGGAGCGGGCGGACCTGGGCGGCGGTGCGGGCGTTGTCCAGGACGACGAGCAGCCGCCGCTCCTCGGTGTGCGAGCGGTAGGCGGCGGCCAGCGCGCCCTGTGTGTCCGGCAGTTCGCGGGGCGCGACCCCGAGGGCGATCAGGAATTCGCGGAGCACGTCGGCGGTGTCGGGGGCGCCGGGGTCGCCGCTGGACTCGTCGTCGAAGCCGTGCAGGTCGGCGAAGAGGACGCCGTCGTAGTGCGGGCGTGCGGCGTGCGCCCAGTGCAGGGTGGCCGCCGACTTGCCGACCCCGGCGGGCCCGGTGACGACGACCACGGCGTGCTCGCGCCGCGCGGCGGCGGTGAGCGCGGCCAGCTCCCGGTCCCGGCCGACGAACCCGCGCGGCGGACGCGGCAGCAGGTCGGGGCCGTCCGCGCGGGGCGCGGGAGCGGCCGGGGGAGCCGGGGCGGGGGCCGGTTCGGGGGGCGCGGCAGGGGCCGGGACGGGGACCGGGGTCCGGCAGCCCGCGAGGATCTCCGCGTACGCCTCGCGCAGCGCCGCGCCCGGATCGATCCCGAGTTCGTCGGCGAGCAGGGTGCGGGTGCGGTGGTACTGGTCGATCGCGTCGGACTGGCGGCCCGAGCGGTACAGCGCCCGCATCAGCGCGGCCGCGAGCGACTCCCGCATCGGGTGGGCGACGGCCTCGGCGTGCAGCAGGGAGGCGGCGCGCGCGTGGTCGCCGAACTCGCCGTAGGTGCGCGCCAGGTGCTCGACCGCCGAGATCCGCGCCTCCTCCAGGCCGTCCGCCGCGACCCGCAGCGGGCCGGCCGTCGCGACGCCGACGAGCGCGGGCCCGTGCCACAGGGCGAGCGCCTCGCGCAGCAGGGCCGCCGCGTCGTCGGGGGAGCGCTGGTCGTGGGCGAGCCGGACCAGCTCCTCGAAGCGGTGCGCGTCGAGCAGCGACTCGGGCATCTCCAGGACGTACGCGTCGCCGCGCGTGACGAGCCGCACGTCCCACAGGTCGGCGCCGCCCTGCGCGAGCAGCGCCCGCAGTCGCGACACATGGCCCTGTGCCACGGTCCTGGCCCGCGCGGGCGGCCCCTCGGGCCACAGCGCGTCGATCAGCTGATCGAGGGGGACGGCCCTGTTGGGCTGCAGCAGCAGCGCCGCGAGGAGGCTGCGCCGCTTGGCGGGGCCGAGCGGCAGCTCATCGTCCCCGGTGGCCACGGCGACCGCGCCGAGCAGCCGGAACTCCACGGCGTCGTCCCCCTCCACAGGCCTGAAAACCGAGGTGATCAGGGTACGTGGAGGGGGCTACCGGGGAGTACGTGGCGCCGGGCACATGGCTGGTACCGGCCGTATGGCTTCGGGAGGCCGCGGGGCCTCAGATGCGCCGGTGCCGCTCGTCCTCGATCACGGTCGTCTGGGTGGGCGGCACGACCATGTTCCTGCGCCGTCCGACGCTGCGGAACACGAAGAGGCCGATCGCACCGACGATCATGAAGATCCAGCCGACGAGCGTGAGGTTGACCCCCTTCATGTGCCAGTCGGTCGCGAAGCTGAGGATCGCCCCGACGGCGATCAGGATGATGCAACCTCCCATGCTCATGAGGTCCGCCTCCCCAAAGTTGTCTGTCACGTGGGTACTTGAGGGCTCCGGGTACCCGGAGCGCCTCGCATCACACGGCTGTTCGGGAGACAGGGTGGGCCGGCGGGATTCTCAGCCCTCCAGGAACGCGGTCAGCGCGTTCGCGAGGAGGTACGGGTCGTCGGCGCCGCACAGTTCACGGGCGCTGTGCATCGACAGGATCGCGGCGCCGATGTCCACGGTCTTGATGCCGTGCCGGGCGGCGGTGATCGGGCCGATCGTGGTGCCGCACGGCATGGCGTTGTTGGAGACGAACGACTGGAACGGCACGCCCGCCTTCTCGCACGCCGCCGCGAACACGGCCCGGCCGCCGCCGTCCGTGGCGTACCGGTTGTTGACGTTGACCTTGAGGATCGGGCCGCCGTTCGCGCGCGGGTGGTGCGTGGGGTCGTGGCGCTCGCCGTAGTTCGGGTGCACGGCGTGCCCCGTGTCCGACGACAGGCACACGGTCCCGGCGAAGGCCCGCGCGCGGTCCTCGTAGGAGCCGCCGCGCGCGAAGACGGAACGTTCCAGCACGGTGCCGAGCAGCGGGCCGTCCGCGCCGGTGTCCGACTGCGACCCGTTCTCCTCGTGGTCGAAGGCGGCGAACACCGGGATGTACGGCAGGGCGCCCGCCTCGTCGCGCTTGCTCACCTCGACGAGCGCGGCGGTACAGGCGTGCACGGACAGCAGGTTGTCCATGCGCGGGCCCGCCACCAGCTCCTTGTCGCGGCCCAGGTAGGCGGGCGCCTCGACGGGGTACGTCATGAGGTCCCAGCCCGTGATCGAGCGGCGCTCCAGGCCGTACTCGTCCTCGACGAAGCCCAGCAGATCACCCTCGCGCACATCACCGCCCAGGCCCCAGATGGGCTGCATGTGGCGCTGCTTGTCCAGCTTCAGACCGTCGGCGGTGACGGAACGGTCCAGGTGGATCGCGAGCTGCGGGACGCGGAGGAGCGGGCGGTCGATGTCGACGAGCCGCTCACTGCCGTCCCGCAGCGAGATCCGGCCCGCCAGGCCGAGATCCCGGTCCAGCCAGGAATTGAGCAGCGGGCCGCCGTAGACCTCGACGGCGACCTGGCGCCAGCCGTTGCTCCCCATGTCCGGCTGCGGCTTCACCCGCAGGTTCGGGGAGTCCGTGTGCGCGCCGACGATACGGAACGGGGTGTGCGGGTGCGCTCCGCTCGGCACGTACCAGGCGACCACGGCGCCGCCGCGCGTCACGAACTTGCCGCCGGTGGTGCCGTCCCAGGCGTCGACCTCCGCGACCTGCTTGAACCCCGCCTCCTCCAGACGCGCGGCCACGGTCGCCACGGCGTGGTACGGCGTGGGGCTCGCCGCGAGGAAGGTCATCAGGTCGTCGGTGTGCCCGCGATCGAAGGGGGCCTGGGGGTTTGCCATGCGGCCAGGGTAGTGCGGTCCGCTCCGCGCGATCTGGGCGGTTACGCGTGGCGCGGCTCTTGGGGTGACCGATTGCGCGGTTCCCCCGCGCTTCGGGGGGCCCGCCCCTTTCGCGGGTACTGACGGTGCGGCGCCGTCGTGGCTGGTCGCGCCGTTCCCCGCGCCCCTGGCATGCGCACTTCGTGCGCCATTTCAGGGCCGGTTACGCGAACGCGCCCCTGAAGCTGCGGCGGAGCCGCATGTCTTCAGGGGCGCGGGGAACTGCGCGACCAGCCACAACGGCGCCGCGGATGGGTGACGGCCCGACGGGCCTCGGTCGGGGTCTGGCAGCGGCGGAGCCTAGAACGCCGCTTCGTCGAGGTCCATGACGTCAAGGCCCGACTCACTCGTGGCCTGCGCCAGCTTCCGCGCCCCGATGACACCGGGCAGGACATTCGCCGCGAAGAACTTCGCCGCCGCGATCTTGCCCTGGTAGAAGGGCACGTCCTTACCGGCAGCCCCGGCGGAGAGCGCCTCGGCAGCCACCGCCGCGCCCTTCAGGAGCAGGTAGCCGACGACCACGTCGCCGGACGCCATGAGCAGCCGCGTCGTGTTCAGACCGACCTTGTAGATCGACTTGACGTCCTGCTCCGTGGCGGCCAGATCCGTGAGCATGACGCCCACGATGGCCTCCAGCTCGACGGCCGCCTTGGCCAGGGACTCGCGCGCGGCGCTCAGCTCCTCACCGCCCGTCTCGACCGCGAGGAACTTCTTGATCTCCTCGGCGAGACCGTTGAGCGCGGCACCCTGGTTGCGGACGATCTTCCGGAAGAAGAAGTCCTGGCCCTGGATGGCCGTCGTGCCCTCGTACAGCGTGTCGATCTTCGAGTCACGGATGTACTGCTCGATCGGGTACTCCTGGAGGAACCCGGAGCCGCCGAACGTCTGGAGGGACTGCGCGAGCTGCTCGTAGCCCTTCTCGGAGCCGTAGCCCTTGACGATGGGCAGGAGCAGGTCGTTGAGCGCGTGCTCGGTCGAGGCGTCCTCGCCGTTCGCCTCCTTGACCTGGATCGCGTCCTGGACGGTGGCGGTGTAGAGCACGAGGGAGCGCATGCCCTCGGCGTACGCCTTCTGCGTGAGCAGGGAGCGGCGGACGTCGGGGTGGTGCGTGACGGTGACCTTGGGCGCCGTCTTGTCCATGAACTTGGCGAGGTCGGGGCCCTGGACGCGCTCCTTGGCGTACTCCAGGGCGTTCAGGTAACCGGTCGACAGGGTCGAGATCGCCTTCGTGCCGACCATCATGCGGGCGAACTCGATGATGCGGAACATCTGGCGGATGCCGTCGTGCTTGTCGCCGATCAGCCAGCCCTTGGCGGGGTGCTGGTCGCCGAAGGTCATCTCGCACGTGTTGGACGCCTTGAGGCCCATCTTGTGCTCGACGTTGGTCGCGTAGACGCCGTTGCGCTCGCCCAGCTCGCCGGTCTCCCAGTCGAACTCGAACTTCGGGACCAGGAAGAGGGAGAGGCCCTTGGTGCCCGGGCCGTGGCCCTCGGGGCGGGCGAGGACGTAGTGGAAGATGTTCTCCGACATGTCGTGCTCGCCGGACGTGATGAAGCGCTTCACGCCCTCGATGTGCCAGGAGCCGTCGTCCTGCTGGACGGCCTTGGTGCGGCCTGCGCCCACGTCGGAGCCGGCGTCCGGCTCGGTGAGGACCATCGTCGAGCCCCACTGCTTCTCGACGGCGATCTCGGCGGCCTTCTTCTGCTGCTCGTTGCCCTCCTCGAAGAGGATGCCGGCGAACGCCGGGCCTGAGGCGTACATCCAGATCGCCGGGTTGGCGCCCAGGATCAGCTCGGCGTGGGCCCAGATCAGGGAGCGCGGCGCGGTGGTGCCGCCGATCTCCTCGGGCAGGCCGAGGCGCCAGTACTCGGCGTCCATGAACGCCTTGTAGGACTTCTTGAAGCTGGCCGGGAGCGGCGCCGTGTTGGTCTCCGGGTCGAAGACGGGCGGGTTGCGGTCGGCGTCCGCGAAGGATTCGGCCAGGTCGTTCTCGGAGAGGCGGGCGACCTCTTCGAGGATGCTCTTGGCCGTGTCGACGTCCATGTCCCCGAACGGGCCGGTGCCGTACAGCTTGTCGCGGCCGAGCACCTCGAAGAGGTTGAACTCGATGTCGCGGAGATTCGACTTGTAGTGCCCCATGGCGACGGCTCCGTAAAGGCTCAGGGAGGTAGACCCGCGGCGTGGGGCCCGTTCGTGTCGGGCTCCGGGATCGTCCTCGTACGCGTACCAACTAGTAATCCCCAGGATGCTACCCGTCGGTAATAAGACGCAACCCCTGACGCGTGAACTGTGACGAACGAGCCGTAAGTGGCCGGATCCGCTGCCGGGCCCACCGCCTCCCCGGCCCTCGGTAGGCTTTGCCCCATGTACGGATACGAGCAGCACGCAGGAGCTGCCGGCCAGCAGTACGCGCCGCCGCAGCAGGGCGGGTACGGGCAGCAGGCGCCGCCGCTGTACCCGGAGCCGTCGCCGCCCTCGCTCGCCGACGCGGTCCGCGCGTTCACCACCGGCTCGATGTCCGCCGAGGACTTCCAGCAGATCTTCGCCTCGTCGAAGGTCTACTGCCCGCGCGGCGACAATCCGGGTTTCCTCGCGCTGCACAACACGCAGCAGCCGGTGATCCCGATGTTCTCCACGCTCAAGGAGCTGCGCCGGTACGCGGGCAAGGAGTCCAAGTACTTCGTGATCACCGGCGCCGAGGTGATCGACCTGCTGCCCACCGGGTACGGCTTCGTCCTCGACATGGAGGGCGAGCACCGGATGGTCTTCGACGCGAAGGCCGTCGAGCAGATGGTCGACTTCGCCATGCGCCGTATGTACGGCTGATACGCGCCACCCGCACACGCTGCCGGACGCCCGGAGGGAATTCCCTCCGGGCGTTCCGCGTTCTGGGTGGCAGAAAGTTCTACGTTCAACTAAAGTTGAGGCACGAGGACGCCAAGGAGGCCCCAAAATGCCCGCTGTGACCGTCGAGAACCCGCTGACCCTGCCCCGTGTGGCCGCGCCGGCGGACGCCGTGGCGCGCCCCGTGCTCACCGTGACGACCGCCCCGAGCGGCTTCGAGGGCGAGGGCTTCCCGGTGCGCCGCGCGTTCGCCGGGATCAACTACCGCCACCTCGACCCGTTCATCATGATGGACCAGATGGGTGAGGTGGAGTACGCGCCGGGCGAGCCCAAGGGCACCCCGTGGCACCCGCACCGCGGCTTCGAGACCGTGACCTACATCATCGACGGCACCTTCATCCACCAGGACTCGCACGGCGGTGGCGGCACCATCACCAACGGCGACACGCAGTGGATGACGGCAGGCTCCGGCCTGCTGCACATCGAGGCCCCGCCGGAGTCCCTCGTCATGTCCGGCGGCCTCTTCCACGGCCTCCAGCTGTGGGTGAACCTGCCCGCCAAGGACAAGATGCAGAACCCGCGCTACCAGGACATCCGCGGTGGCCAGGTCAAGCTCCTCACCACGGCCGACGGCGGCGCGCTGCTCCGCGTCATCGCCGGTGAGTTCGACGGCCACGAGGGCCCCGGCATCACGCACACGCCGATCACGATGGTGCACGCCACCGTCCGCCCCGGCGCCGAGGCCACCCTGCCCTGGCGCGAGGACTACAACGGGCTCGTGTACGTGCTCGCGGGCCGCGGCTCCGTCGGCGCCGAGCGCCGCCCGATCCACGCGGGCCAGACCGCCGTCTTCGGCGCGGGCTCGTCCCTGACCGTGCGCGCCGACGAGTCCCAGGACGGCAACACTCCTGACCTGGAGGTCGTCATCCTCGGCGGCCAGCCGATCCGTGAGCCCATGGCCCACTACGGCCCGTTCGTCATGAACACCAAGGCCGAGCTGCAGCAGGCCTTCGACGACTTCCAGGCGGGCCGCCTGGGCGTCATCCCGTCGAAGGAGCGCCTGCCGCACACGTAACCGGACCGCCGCACACACGCCCCACCGTGTGCGTCCCCGAACCGACGGCCCGCCGACTCTGCACCCGGCGGGCCGTCTTCCATGCCGTGACGCCTCGTCACCCGCTCGTCACCCGCGCGGACCCGTCCAGCGGGTGAACGGCCGCCGGTCATGATCGTCTGGCCGGGTGCCGACCCGTCAGCAGCTCCTCCCCGAACCCGCCCGCCGCGTCGCCGCCTGGTGCGCGGTGGCCCTGCTCGTCGCCGGGGTCGCCTGGGTCGGGATCCGGCTCTGCGTCGAACTCAAGACGGCCGTGGTGCCGGTGCTGCTCGCGCTGCTCGGCACCGCCCTGCTGCGCCCCGTCTACCTCGCCCTGCGCCGCGCGAAAGTGCAGCAGTCCCTGGCCAGCGGCCTGACCTGCGCGCTGATCCTGATCGTTGTCGGCGGCGCCGGATACATCGTGGTCGCGGCGCTCATCGACACCGGCGACCAGATCGTGGCCTCGGTGAAGACGGCCGCCAACGACCTCTCCGACCGGTTCGGCACCGGCGCCGTCGACTTCGACCACCTCGCCGACAGCGCCCAGGACCTGCTCAAGAAGTACGGGGGCAGCGCCGCGTCCGGCGTCATCAGCGGGCTCAGCGTCGTCGGAGAGGTCGTCGCCATGGCGGTCCTCGCGCTGCTGCTCTGCTTCTTCTTCCTGCGCGACGCGGGCCGCTTCCGACGCGCCCTGCGCCAGGGCGCGCCACACAACGGCGAGACCCTGGAGGCCATCGCCCGCCGCTCCTTCAACTCCATCGCCGGGTTCATGCGCGGCACCACGATCATCGCCCTCATCGACGCCACCTGCATCGGCGTCGGCCTGCTCATCCTGCGCGTCCCGGGCGCGGTCGGCCTCGCCGCACTCGTCTTCGTCGGCGCCTACATCCCCTACCTCGGCGCCTTCATCTCCGGCGCCGTCTCGGTGCTCGTCGCGCTCGCGGACCGCGGATTCGTGATCGCCCTGTGGGCGCTCGGCGTGGTCCTCGCGGTGCAGGTGCTCGAAGGGCACATCCTCCAGCCCATGATCCAGTCGCGGACGGTGCAGATGCACCCGGCGGTGGTGCTGCTCGCGATCACCGGCGGTGCCTCCGTCGCCGGAATCCTCGGGATGCTGCTCGCGGTGCCGCTGACGGCCGCAGCGTTCGGCATCGTGAACGAGCTGCGAGAACGCTACGGGGCCGAAGACGGCGGCGTTTCACGTGAAACAGCCGGTTCCTCGCCCACGGCGCCCGAAGGCTCGTAGAGCTCGAACCAGATGCACTTGCCCTCGCCCTGCGGATCGACGCCCCACCGCTCGGCGAGCAGCTCCATGAGGACGAGGCCGCGGCCCGACGAGGCCAGCTCCCCCGGCCTGCGCTTGTGCGGCAGGTTGTCCGAGGCGTCCGCGACCTCCACCCGCAGCCGCCGGGCGCCCTCCGCGTCCTTGGCGACCTCGGCGACGAGCAGCGCGTCGCCGTCCGTGTGCACCAGGACGTTGGTGACCATCTCGGAGACGAGCAGCGCCGCCGAGTCGACCTGGTCGTCGTCGGCCCAGTCGTGCAGCAGCTCGCGCAGCTGCTGGCGGGCGGCGGCGATCCGCTCCGGCTCGGCCTGCGCGATCGTCATCGCCGTGCGGCGACCGGCCGACGGCTTGCTCGACTGGAGCGTGCGGCGCAGGAGCAGCAGAGCTATGTCGTCCTCGCGGCGATCGACGAGCGGCCCCGTCGTGTGGTGCGAGGACGGCCCGTGCACGGCCTGGACGAGGGTGTCGGCCAGCTCCTCCAGGGAGTCGGCGGGGCCCGTCTCCAGGGTCTTGCGCACCCGGGCCCAGCCCGTGTCGAGGTCGTGCCCGCCGGTCTCGATCAGGCCGTCGGTGCACAGGAGCAGCGTCTCGCCGGGCTCCAGGACCAGCCGGGTCGTGGGGTAGTCGGCGTCCGGGTCGATGCCGAGCGGGAGCCCGCCGGCCGTGGGCCGCATCATGACCGTGCCGTCGGCCATCCGTATGGCCGGGTCGGGGTGTCCGGCGCGGGCGATCTCCAGGACACCGGTCGCCGGGTCGGCCTCGACGTAGAGGCAGGTCGCGAAGCGCAGGTCGTCCGGGTCGCCGCCGCCCACCGTGTCGCTGATGCCGTTCAGGAAGCGGGAGGCGCGGGAGAGGACCGCGTCGGGGCGGTGCCCCTCGGAGGCGTAGGCGCGCAGGGCGATGCGGAGCTGGCCCATGAGCCCGGCGGCGCGCACGTCGTGGCCCTGCACGTCGCCGATGACCAGGGCGACCCGGCCGCCCCCGGCCTCCGTCCGGCCGGCCCCGCCCGGCAGCGGGATGATGTCGTACCAGTCGCCGCCGACCTGGAGGCCGCCGCCGGTCGGCACATAGCGGGCCGCGATGCCGAGGCCGGGGATCTCGGGGCCGAGGTTCGGCAGCATCGACTTCTGCAGGCCGTCCGTCAGCTCCCGCTCCGACTCGGCGACCCCGGCCCGCGACAGGGCCTGCGCCAGCATCCGCGCGACCGTCGTCAGGACCGACCGCTCGTCGGGGGTGAACGACACCGGGTAGGCGAAGCCCGCCATCCACGCGCCGATCGTCCGGCCCGCGACGACCAGGGGCAAAAACGCCCACGACTTCCGCCGGAACCGGGCGGCCAGCGGCCAGGCCGCCGGATACCGCTTCTGGTACTCCTCGGGCGACGACAGGTAGACCGCGCGCCCGGTCCGGCAGACCTCGGCCGCCGGGTAGTCCGTGGACAGGTCCATATCGGTGAAGGGGTGCCCGGAGTCCGCCTGCTGCCCGTAGTGCCCGATGACGGTGAGGCGGTCGCCGGAGACGCCGAACACCGCGAGGCCCTCCGGGGAGAAGCCGGGCATCGACAGGCCCGCCGCGACCCGCAGCACCTCCTCCGTCGAACCGGCCTCGGCGAGCGCGCGGCCCGCGTCCAGCAGGAACGCCTCGCGCGAGCGGCGCCAGTCACCGGTGACGGGGGCGCGGGCTGCGGCGCCGGGTGGCGGCTCGGAGACCTCCTGAAGCGTGCCGATCAGCTCGTAGGAGTCCGGGCCCTCGCCGGTCAGCACCGGCTTGGATCGGCTGCGCACGGTACGGATGACGTGCCCCAGCTCGTCCATGACGCGCAGCCGGGCCTCGGCGAGGGTGCCCTCGGCGACGGCGAGCTGGACGATGCCGTCGACCTCGTTCCAGTCCACGGGGTGGAAGCGGGCCCTGACCCCGGACTCCGAAAGGGTGACCGGACGCCCGTCGGGGGAGGGCATCCCGATCAGCCGGGCGGCCTCCACGTCGAACGTGACCAGGCCCGTCCGGTTGTCCCACCGCCACAGGCCGGTCGCGAGAGCGGCGAGGACGTCCTCCACCGGAGGAAGGGGCTCACCAGTGCGCATGGCCCCACTCTAAGAAGAGGTGATCGCACACGGCCACCGAGACTTGTTGGCGGCCGATCTTGAGGCGGCCGGTACCCTTGGGGGAACCGGGCTGTCACCCCGGAACCCCGAAACGCGAAGGCTGGATGAACGACGATGCATCGGTACAGGTCCCACACCTGCGGCGAGCTCCGCGCCACTGACGTCGGTGCCGACGTCCGGCTGAGCGGCTGGCTGCACAATCGCCGAGACCTGGGCGGCATCCTCTTCATCGATCTCCGCGACCACTACGGCATCACGCAGCTCGTCGCCCGGCCCGGCACCAAGGCCGCCGAGGTCCTCGACAAGCTCACCAAGGAGACGGTCGTCCGCGTCGACGGCAAGGTCGTCTCCCGCGGCGCGGACAACGTCAACCCGGAGCTGCCCACCGGCGAGATCGAGATCGAGGCCGCGGAGGTCGAGGTCCTCGGCGCCGCCCAGCAGCTGCCGTTCCAGATCAATCAGGACGACGGGGTCGGCGAGGAGCGCCGCCTGGAGTACCGCTTCCTGGACCTGCGCCGCGAGCGCATGCACCGCAACATCATGCTGCGCTCGGCCGTGATCGCGGCCATCCGCGCCAAGATGGTCGCCCTCGGCTTCAACGAGATGGCGACGCCGATCCTCACCGCGACCTCCCCCGAGGGCGCCCGTGACTTCGTCGTCCCGTCCCGCCTGAACCCCGGCAAGTTCTACGCGCTGCCGCAGGCCCCGCAGCAGTTCAAGCAGCTGCTGATGATCTCCGGCTTCGACCGGTACTTCCAGATCGCGCCCTGCTTCCGCGACGAGGACGCGCGCGCGGACCGCTCGCCGGGCGAGTTCTACCAGCTCGACGTCGAGATGAGCTTCGTCGAGCAGGAAGACGTCTTCCGCCCGATCGAGAAGCTCATGACGGAACTCTTCACGGAGTTCGGCGGCGGCCGCGAGGTCACCTCCCCGTTCCCGCGCATCCCGTTCCGCGAGTCGATGCTGAAGTACGGCAGCGACAAGCCGGACCTGCGCGCCAAGCTCGAACTCGTCGACATCACCGACATCTTCGAGGGCTCGGAGTTCAAGGCGTTCGCGGGCAAGCACGTGCGCGCGCTGCCCGTGCCGGACACCGCCTCGCAGTCCCGCAAGTTCTTCGACGGCCTGGGCGACTACGCCGTCGAGCAGGGCGCCAAGGGTCTTGCCTGGGTGCGCGTCGCCGAGGACGGTTCGCTGACCGGCCCGATCGCCAAGTTCCTCACCGAGGAGAACGTGGCGGAGCTGACGAAGCGCCTCGGCCTGGAGGCCGGGCACGCCGTCTTCTTCGGCGCGGGCGAGTTCGACGAGGTCTCCAAGATCATGGGCGCGGTCCGCGTCGAGGCCGCCAAGCGCGCGGGCCACTTCGAGGAGGGCGTCTTCCGGTTCTGCTGGATCGTCGACTTCCCGATGTACGAGAAGGACGAGGAGACCGGCAAGATCGACTTCTCCCACAACCCCTTCTCGATGCCCCAGGGCGGCATGAAGGACCTGGAGGAGAAGGACCCGCTGGACATCCTTGCCTGGCAGTACGACATCGTCTGCAACGGCACGGAGCTGTCCTCCGGCGCGATCCGGAACCACGAGCCCGAGATCATGCTCAAGGCGTTCGAGATCGCGGGCTACGACCGCGACACCGTCGAGGCCGAGTTCGCGGGTATGCTCCGCGCCTTCCGCTTCGGCGCCCCGCCGCACGGCGGGATCGCCCCCGGCGTCGACCGCATCGTCATGCTCCTCGCCGACGAGCCCAACATCCGGGAAACCATCAGCTTCCCGCTGAACGGCAACGCGCAGGACCTGATGATGGGCGCCCCCACCGAACTGGACGAGTCGCGCCTGCGCGAACTCAACATCCAGCTGCGCAAGCCGGTGGAGAAGAAGTAACGCTCCGCTGACCGACGCGATACGAGGGGCCCGGAACCGCTGGACGGTTCCGGGCCCCTCGGCGTCGCCGGCTCACATGGAACTCATAGCTCTCACTCATCTCTCTGACAGGGGGCGCCTCTAGCTTTCACGGCCATGACGGACAACGAGTTACCTCAAGAGATCGGAAACGGGCCGGAGTTGTCGCGGCGGAAGATCGTCGTCGCCGGTGGGGCGGCCGTCGCGGCGGTCGCTGTCGGGGGCGGGGTCGCCTTCGCCGGGCAGTCCGGGCAGTCCGGGCAGTCCGGGGCGGTGGGGGCGGTCGGGCGGGAGGAGTGTTATCGGCTCACCGCCGAGAGCATCGAGGGGCCGTACTACATCGACGCCGACAAGATCCGCCGCGATGTCACCGAGGACAAGGAAGGCATCCCGCTGATCCTGCGCCTCAAGGTGATCGACAGTGAGAGCTGCCGGCCGCTCAAGCACGCCGCCGTCGACATCTGGCACTGCGACGCGCTCGGGATCTACTCCGGATACGAGGACGCGTCGCAGGGCGGGCCGCCGGGAGGACCCGGTGGGCCGGGCGGGCCCGGTGGTACCGGGTCGCCCACCGAACCGCCCACCGAGCCGCCGCCCGGCGGGGGCGGTGGGCCCGGGAAGACGGAGCCCACCGACGACCACCGGTACCTGCGCGGCACGTGGCTCACCGACCGGCACGGCCACGTCGAGTTCAAGACGATCTTCCCTGGCTGGTACCGGGGCCGCGCCGTGCACATCCACACCAAGGTGCACGTCGGCGGCAAGCTGACCGAGAGCGGCTACGAGGGCGGGCACACCTGCCACACCGGCCAGCTCTACTTCGACGAGGCCGCCGTGCTCGCCTCCGCCGAGGTCGCCCCCTACTCCACCAGCACCACCGAACGCACCACGCTCACCGAGGACACCATCTACGACCAGAGCGGCGTCAGCGGCGGGCTGCTGCGGCTGCGGTACAAGAAGGGGCGGATCGCGCGCGGGGTCGTCGCGTCCCTCACCGTAGGGGTGGATCCGGAGGCGACGCATGAGGGGCAGGACGGGGGAATTCCCGGAACCGGGACCACCTCGCCGGCCCCCTCACCCTCCACCTCCTGACGGACGATCCGCGCGCCGCCTACTCGGGGGCGCCGCCGAAGCGCTCCTTGTACGACTCCAGGTCCTCGTCCGTGATCTTCGCGAAGAGGACCGGGGGGACGGTGAAGGCGGTGCCCGCGGGGACCAGGGTCAGGGACTTCGCCTCGTCGGCGCTGATCCAGGTGTGCGTGTCGTCCGTGAGGGCGAACGCCGCCCGCATCGCCGCCGCCGACGACGGGATGAACGGCTCCGAGACCACCGAGTACAGGTGGATCAGGTTCATCGCCGTACGCAGGGTGAGGGCGGCGCCCTCCGGGTTGGTCTTGATCTCCAGCCAGGGGGCCTTCTCCTCCAGGTAGGAGTTGCCCGCCGACCACAGGGCGCGCAGCGCCGCCGCGGCCTTGCGGAACTGGAGGGCCTCCATCTGGGTCTCGTACTCGGCGAGGAGCTCGGCGATCTGCTCGCCGAGCTTCGTCTCCGCCTCGCCCGCCTCGCCGCCCGCCGGGACGTCGTCGCCGAAGCGCTTGCGGGAGAAGGACAGGACGCGGTTGACGAAGTTGCCGAGGGTGTCGGCCAGGTCCTTGTTGACCGTCGCCGTGAAGTGCTCCCAGGTGAAGGACGAGTCGTCCGACTCCGGGGCGTTGGCGATCAGGAAGTAGCGCCAGTAGTCCGCCGGGAGGATCTCCAGGGCCTGGTCGGTGAAGACACCGCGCTTCTGCGACGTGGAGAACTTGCCGCCGTAGTAGGTCAGCCAGTTGAAGGCCTTCAGGTGGTCGACCTTCTTCCACGGCTCCCGGATGCCCATCTCGGTGGCCGGGAACATGACGCTGTGGAACGGCACGTTGTCCTTCGCCATGAACTCCGTGTACCGGACGTCGGAGGCGCCGGCCGGCTCGTACCACCAGGACTTCCAGTCGCGGGTCTCACCGTCGGGGGCCGCGTCCGCCCACTCCTTCGTCGCGCCGATGTACTCGATCGGGGCGTCGAACCATACGTAGAAGACCTTGCCGTCGGCGGCCAGCTCCGGCCAGGTGTCGGCCGGGACCGGGACGCCCCAGTCCAGGTCACGGGTGATCGCGCGGTCGTTCAGGCCCTCGGTCAGCCACTTGCGGGCGATGGAGGACGAGAGCTGCGGCCACTCGTCGGCGACCTCGTCGATCCACGCCTCGACCTCGCCCTGCAGCTTCGACTGGAGGAGGAAGAGGTGCTTCGTCTCGCGGACCTCGAGCTCGGTGGAGCCGGAGATCGCGCTGCGCGGGTTGATCAGGTCCGTGGGGTCCAGGACGCGGGTGCAGTTCTCGCACTGGTCGCCGCGGGCCTTGTCGTAGCCGCAGTGCGGACACGTGCCCTCGACGTAGCGGTCCGGGAGGAAACGGCCGTCGGCGGGCGAGTACACCTGGCGGATGGCCCGCTCCTCGATGAACCCGTTCTCGTTCAGGCGGCGGGCGAAGTGCTGGGTCAGCTCCGCGTTCTGCGGCGACGAGCTGCGGCCAAAGTGGTCGAACGCGAGCGCGAAGCCGTCGTAGATCGCCTTCTGCGCGTCGTGCGCCTGCGCGCAGAACTCCGCGACCGGCAGACCCCGCTCCTTCGCCGCCAGCTCGGCGGGGGTGCCGTGCTCGTCCGTCGCGCAGATGTACAGCACGTCGTGGCCGCGGCGGCGCAGGTAACGGGCGTACACGTCGGCCGGGAGCATGGACCCCACCATGTTGCCCAGGTGCTTGATCCCGTTGATGTAGGGAAGGGCGCTGGTGATGAGGTGTCGAGCCATCGGAGGCTGCTCCCAAGTCGTGACGATGTGGTGCGCGCAGTGACGGGATCCGTGTTCCGGCTGCGGGATGTGAATCCAGAAATCGTAGCCGACATGGGGCGGCCGCCCGCGCGGTGTTTTACTGCGCGGACGGCCTGGGGTACGGCGTGCCTTTCCGGCGGGGCCTTCTGTACTACGACGCCCTACGGGCGCCAGGCCGCCAGCACACCCTCGTACAGCTCCGCGTCGGTCAGCTCGCGCGGGGCCGGGCCCGCGTGGAAGAACGCGGCGTTGTCCGCCTTCAGCTTGCGGAGGTAGTCGAAGCCCTTCGCGTCGTGCTCGCCGAACGCCACGAACTGGAAGAACAGCGGGTGGCTCGCCGCCTTCGCCAGCGCCTCGTTCGCCGGGCGCTGGGTGTCCGGGGGGCCGTCCGTCTGGAACACGACCAGCGCCGGGACCGTCGGGTCGTCGCTCTTCGCGTGGTGCGCGACGACCTCCTCGACGGCGCGGTGGTAGCTCGTGCGGCCCATACGGCCCGCCGCCTCGTGCCACTCGTCGATCTTGCCCTCGTACGCGTCGTCGAAGGTCAGGTCGCCGGTCGCGTCGATGTCCGTCGAGAAGAACACGGTGTGGACGGTGGGGGTGTCGCGGTCGTCCAGATGCGCGGCCAGCGCGAGCGTCTGCTCGGCCAGGGCGCTCGCGGAGCCGTCCTTGTAGTAGGGCCGCATCGACCCCGACCGGTCCAGTACGAGGTAGACGCGGGCGCGGGCCCCCGCGAGGCCCCGCGCCTCCAGGGCGTCCCCGGCGGCCGCGAATGCGGCGGTGAGGCCCTTCGGGGTGGCGGGCCTGGACCCTGAGGGGGTCTTTTCGGCGGGCTTGGCTTCGGCTTCGGCTTCGGCCTTGGCGGTGGCGGTGGCCGCCTTTGCCGGGGCCTTCGGCTTGGCGGGCTCGGCCTCGGCGGCGGCGGTTTTCGCCGGGGCCTTCGCCTTGGCGGTCTTCTTGGCGGGCGCCTTGGTCGCGGCCGCGGTCTTGGCCGGGGCCTTCTTCCGCGCGGCGGGCTTCGACTTGCCCGCGTCGGCCTCCGGCTCGGCCGGGGCGTCCGTAGCGGCGGAGCTTGCGGCCTCCGGCGCCGCCGGGTCCGCCTGGGCGGCGCTCGCGGACTCGGCCGGGGCGGCCTCCGTCCCGGGGGCCGTCGAGTCGGCCCCGCTCGCGGACCGGTCCGGGGCCTCGGCCGAAGCCGCAGCACCCTCCGGGGCCTCGCCGGCGTCAGCGCCCTCGGCGGCGGTAGCGGTCGGGGCCGCGGTCTTGGTCGAGTTGTCCGCCTTCGCGGGGCGCTTGCCGTTGTCGGCGTCGGCGTCGGCGTCCGCGTCGGCTTCGGCCGCGTCGGTCGGGGTGGCTGCCTTGGCGGCAGCCTTCGTCGCCGAACTCTCGGCCTCGCCCGCGTCGGCGTCCTTGGCCGGGGCCGCCGTCTTGGCCGAGTCGTCCGAGGTCGCCGGGGCCTTGGCCTCGTGCGCGGTGGCGGTTTCGGTCGGGGTGGTGGCTTTGGCGGGGGCCTTCGTCGCCGAGGCCTTGGGCTGGCCCGCGTCGGCTTCCTTGGCCGGGGCGGCCGCCTCGGCCGCACCATCGGTCGTGCCCGCGACAGCCTTCGTAGCCGAGCCCTTGGCCCCGTCCGAGCCCTTGGCCTCGTCTGCACCCTTGGCCTCGCCCGCGTCGGCGTCCTCGCCCGCCTTGGCGCCCTCGGCCGGGGCGGCTGCCTCGGCCGGGGCTGCTGCCTCCGCAGCGCCCTCCGTCGCGGTGCTCTTGCCCTCAGCGGCGTCTTCCACCGCGGTGCTCTCGGCCTCGGCGGCGCCATCCCTCGGCGCGCTCTCGTCCCCGCCGGCGTCAGCCACCGGCGCCGCCGTTCTGGGCGGCTCGTCCGGCGACGACGCCTGCGCCGGGACCGCCACGTCGGGCTGGCCCGGTGAGGTCGGGACCGCCGCGTCGGGCTGGCCCGGCGATGACGGGGTCGGCGCGTCGGACTGATCCGGTGTCGTCGGATCCGGTGTCGTCGGATCCGGTGTCGTCGGGTCCGGTGTCGTCGGGTCCACCGGGCGGGACGGTTTCGGGACCGTGACGTTGTCGAAGGCGGCGGCCACCAGGTCGTCGGCCTCGCCCCGCGACGGTGCGGGGACCGTCGGCCGGGAGGGCGGCTCGGTGGGCGCGGAGCGCGTGGCTTCCGGTTCGCCCGCGGCAGCCGGCTCCGTGTCCCTCTTTCGGGACCGCCCGAACGCGTTCCGCAGCAGATCCAGAATGCCCATGTGCGCAACCTTCCGCATGAGTTGGTCCCCGAACGTCCCTGGAACCCCTGGCCAGGGCGGACACGTAAGGTTAGCCGCCGTGGGAGGCGATCTTGGGAAGGGTCCGCCGACGATCCCCCCGACAGGGCGCCCGTTTCACCCCGTGCGGAGGACCCCTCACACCGGGTCCCGCACAGAACCTCGTACTGAATCCCGCACAGAACCTCGTACTGAATCCCGCACAGAACCTCGTACTGAATCCCGCACAGAACCCCGCACAGAATCCCCCATCGGGCCCGCCACCGGCCCTTGCTCGGGGATCGCCGCCGCGTCCTCCTGGAAGTCGTACGCCGGTGCCTGCCGGGCGGCCTCCCCGTACGCCGCCCGGAGATCCGGCAGCACCACGTCGAGCAGCGACTGGCTTCGGGCCGCCAACAGCAGCCGCACGCCCACCGGGTCGCCGTGGAGGGGGCGGATCGCCATGTCGGTGCGGGCGCGGGAGGTGGGCTGGCACAGGGCGACGACCTCGCCCGTCGCGACGAGGGACGCCGCCGTCAGGTAGTCGCCGTGCAGGACGCGCGGCTGGAGGCCGGCCGAGCGCAACGCCCGCAGCAGGCCGTCCCATTCGCCGTCCACCGTGGGGTCGACCATCCACCGGTCGCCCGCCAGGTCGGAGAGGCGCACCACGCTGCGGCCCGCCGCCGGGTGGTCCGTCGACAGGGACACGAACTGCGGTTCCCGTTCGACGAGGACCCGCCAGACGAGCCCCGGCGGCATCCGCAGCGGGCTGCCCTCCACTTCGTGGACGAACGCCACGTCGAGCCCGCCCTCCGCGACCTGCCGCAGCAGCGCGTGCGCGGAGACATCGACCCGCAGGGTCGGTTCCGTGCTCAGGAACTCGGGGTTGTCGCGGAGCCGCCGCAGCCAGCCCGGCAGCGCCCGGCTGGCCGTGGAGCCGATCCGGAGCCGGCCGGGGCCTTCGGCGGTCGCCGCGGCGACCGCGCGGGCCTCGTCGACGAGTGTGCTCAGGCCGTCGACGAGCGGGCGGGCCCGGGTGAGCAGGACGCGGCCGAGGGGTGTGGCGCGGCACCCGGTGCGTTCCCTCGTGAAGAGCGGCCCGCCCAGGAACGCCTCGATCCGGCGCAGCTGTGTGCTGAGCGCGGGCTGTGTCAGGCCCAGTTGGCGTGCGGCCTTGTGCAGGCTGCCGGCGTCCTCGATCGCGCACACGGCGCGCAGGTGCCGTATGTCCAGCTCCATGGGCGCTGAGCGTAAGCCGAGCGCGGGTGCCGCACCAGTACGTCCCCGCGCCACTCTTCACCGGGCCCTGCCGCCATGGGCCGCCCCTTCAACCGCCAACCACCCAAAACCCCTTACCGGCCCGATAACACCGTGCTATCCCCAAGTGCCATCATTCCCAGCCGCCCCTCCCGCCCCCACACTCGCTTGCATGACCATGACAGCACCCCCCACAGTCATCCGTCTCCTCGCGTGCGCCTTCGGCGCGGGCCTCACCGTCACGGCGCTCGCGGCCGGCCCGGCCACCGCGCAGCCCGCGCCCCAGGAGCGGGCGGAAACCGTCAGAGCGGGCTACACCGGCTCCGCCGAGGACGCCGCCGCCAACAAGGCGTTCTTCGAGGCGGTCGTGAAGTCCGTCGCCGAGCAGCGCGCCGCGAACCCGCTCGCCGCCCAGGTCACCGTCACCTACAACGCGTCGCAGGCGCCGTCCTTCCGGACGCAGATAGCGAACAGCACGTCGATCTGGAACTCGTCGGTGTCGAACGTCAAGCTCGCGTCGACGACCGGCACCGGCAACTTCTCCTACTACGAGGGCAACGACTCGCGCGGTTCGTACGCGTCCACGGACGGGCACGGCCGGGGCTACGTCTTCCTCGACTACGCGCAGAACCGGCAGTACAACTCCACCCGCGTCACCGCCCACGAGACCGGGCACGTGCTCGGCCTGCCGGACCACTACTCGGGTCCGTGCAGCGAGCTGATGTCGGGCGGCGGCCCCGGCACGTCCTGCACCAACGCCTACCCGAACGCCACCGAGCGCTCGCGCGTCAACTCCCTGTGGGCCAACGGCTTCGCCAAGGCCCTGGAGAAGGCCGGGGCCGAGCTCAGGTAGCGGCCACCTCACCCTCCCCACCAGGGCGGGTCTACGGACGGACCGTCTCCGCCGTGGGCCCGCCCCGTACCCCGATCGCCCGCGCGGCCGCCACTTCCTGGCGTACGTGCTCGAGGACACCGGCCCGGGACCCGGACCCCGTCCCGGCACCCGGCTCGCCGAAGTCGGCCCGTACCTCCTCAAGGACCACCGAGTCCCGCAAACCTTGCGCCAACTCCCGCAGCTGCCGCACCACTTGTTCCACCTCGGCATACGACGGCGGAGCCGCCCCGTGCCGGACCCTGACCCGCGCCGCGGTCGTCGCGTCCACGATGCGCTCGACCGCGACGACGAGGGGCCACCACGCCGCCGCCCGCCTCCCCGTGGGCGGCGGCTCCGTGAGCGCCCGCTGGAACTCGGTGCGGATGACGGACAGGTCCCGGTACAGGCGGCGCCGCATCCGGGCCCGTACGGCCGGTTCCCTCGTCTCGCCGAACGCGCGCTCCACGTACGCCGCCGTGTCGGCGACCGCGTCGGCGAGCCGGTCGCCGATCCGTGTGTGCCAGCTCTCCGGCCACAGCAGGTAGCCAGCTACGAGGGCGATCGCGCACCCCATGAGGCTGTCGAGGAGGCGCGGTCCGAGCAGCGCCGTGCCCTGGTGGTTGAGGAGGTCGGACAGGAGCAGGATGACCGGGGTGATGGCCGCGGTCTGGAAGGCGTAGCCGCGGGGCGTGAGCGCGGGGATGAGCGGCGCGAGCACCATCATCACCGGCACGTCCCACCAGCCGACCGGCACCTCCGCGAGGACGGCCGCGGCGACGACGAGCCCGGCCGCCGTGCCGAGGGCGCGAAGGACCGCCCGCGAGAAGACGGACCCGAAGTCGGGCTTCATGACGAACGTGATGGTCAGCGCCACCCAGTAGGAGCGCGGCACCGGCACCGTCGACACCAGGATCTGGGCTAGGCCGATGCACAGGGCCAGGCGCGAGCCGTAGCGCCAGGAGGCGCCGGACAGGAGCACGTTGCGGGCGCCCCGGCGGGCGCGGACGCGCAGGGCGGCCGGGTGGCCGAGGCGGTCGTCGACGTTGGTGAAGTCGTTCTCCCCGGTGCGCGCCGCGACCTCCGCCGCGTGCCGCACCGCGTGGTCGAGGGCGCGCGCGGCGGGCCCGTCGGGCTCGGGCAGGACGAGCGACGTGGCGTCGGCGGGCCGGCCGGCGGCGATGGCGCCGGCGAGCGCGCGCACCGCGTCCGGCACCTGCGGCGGCAGCGGCACTCCGCACTGGTGGACGGCGGGCGCCGCCTCGACCACCGGGGTCACCGCGTTCAGCTGGGCGACCAGGCGTACCTGTTCGGGGTTGCGGCCGTGCGTGCGGGCGCGGCGGGCGAGGACGAGGTCGTAGGCCTGGTTGAGGGACTGCGTGACGGCGTGGCGGGCCTCCGCGTAGGCGAGGGGGTCCTGGCTCGCCGCCTCCAGGAGGTGGGCGACGCCCCGGTACGTCGACGCGACCGCCGCCCGTTCGGGAACACCGCCGCGCAGCGGCCAGGCGAGCAGCGCGAAGAGCAGGACGAGCGCGCCGCCGCTGGTCATGAGGAGAGGGGCGAGCCACCACTCGCCCGGCATCGGCAGGCCCGCGCCGACCACGCAGTTGAGCAGGAGCAGCAGACCGGCGACGGAGGCGACCGCGCCGATCGTCGAGATCATCCCGGAGACCAGCGCGACCGCCGTGACCGCCGCGACCGCGATCCACCCCTGCCCGTTCACCAGCGTGCCCACCGCGACGCCCACGGCGCCGAACAGCTGCGGGACCGCGATGTTCAGGATGCGCATCCGGTACGCGTCCGCCGTGTCGCCGATGACACCGCTGAGGGCACCCATGGAGGCGAGCGCCCCGTAAGCGGTGTGCCCGGTGGCCAGGCCCACGGCGAGCGGCACCGCCATGGCGACCGAGGCCCGTGCCACGGCGGGCCAGGGCACCGGCGCGCGCTGCGGCTTGAGCGTTCTGACCAGCCAGTCGGGGGGTGTCAGGCGGCGGCGGGGCGGCATACGACCAGTATGCGATCTTCGCCACCGCCGCCGTCGGGTACGCGGGCGGTCACACGGTCTTGCGCCGGTGGCCGTCGTGGTGCGCGAGCGCCCAGATCACGAAGACGCCGATGCCGATGGAGATGACGGACCAGACGGGCGCGTACGGCAGGAAGAGGAAGTACTCGACGACGTACAGGGAAGCGAGCGCGATGCCCGCGCCGCGTGCCCAGTCGGCGCCCTTGAGGATGCCCCAGCCGGTGAGGGCGACGAGGATGCCGAGGATCAGGTGGATCCAGCCCCACGCGGTGAGGTTGAACGAGTAGACGTAGTCGCCGACCCGCGCGAACACGTCGTCCTTGGCGATGCCCGCGATGCCGTCGAGGATGCCGAGGACGCCGCTGACCAGCATCAGGACACCGGCGAAGACGGTGCCGCCCGCGGCCCACCCGTCGTCGTCCCCGCGCTTTCGCGACCCGGCCATGGGGTCGGGGTTCGGGTCCGGGGCAGGGGGCGGCGGCGTGTGGGGCGGCGGTGTGCCGGTCGGCGGGGTGCCGGGCCGCGGGGTGCCGGGGGGAGTCGTCTGGCTCATGAGGAGGCCCTCCTCGTCTCGGGCCTCGTGCCACGGCTCGTACGCGCGGCACGGCTCGTATACGGGGAAGGCTCGTCCGGCTCGGGGCCCGCGGCATCCCGGGTACGGCCGAACGGGTGAAACCGGGTCAGCCACGCCGCCACCGCGACCGCCGCGCCCACCCCCACGATCACCCAGGACACGGTCCGCATCGACGCCGTCAGCGCGTCGTACACCGCGCCCGCCGTCGCCTTGTCCGCGTCGCTGTCGAGGTCGCCGAGGGTGAGGGAGCGGGCGATCGTCAGCGCGAGGAGCAGCGCGGCGGCGCCGAGGGCCATGCCGAGCGCGGTGGCGGCGACGGCGCGGCGCCGGCGCGGCGCGAGCAGCAGGCCCGCGACGGTGAGGACGAGGGCGGCGAGCGGCGGCCACGGTCCGGCGACCTGGAGCAGGTGGAAGCTCCGGCGGAGCTTGGCGAACTCACCGGCGGACAGGACGGTGATCTCGGTGTGTGTGACCGGGATCTGCGCGGCGAAGGGCACGCCGTCGTCCTCCAGCCGCTGCTTCACCTGCTTCGTGACGGGTGCGAGGTCGAGGGTGACGGCGCCGGTGCCGCCCTCGTCGAGGGCGCGCTGCACCGCGTCGTGGGCGGCACGGTTGGCGGTGTCCCACGCGCCCTTGTAGGCGTCCGTGCCGGTGAAGGAGACGACGGCGTCGTGCAGGTACTGCTCGACGGTGGACTGCAGCGGCCCGACGCTGATGTTCTTCATGATCCCGGTGGTCACCGCGTCCCCGACCGTGTTCCGCACGTCCTCGTCCGTGGCGAGCGGCGCCATCGTCGACACGTACCGGTCGCTGTCCCCGATCTCGTACTTGGCCCAGGTGGACAGCGTGCCGAGGGGGACGAGGAGGCAGGCGAGGACGAGGAGCACGGGGGCGAGCGCGGCGCGGACGGTGCGGTTCACCCTTCAAGGCAAGGCCCCCCGCGCGCGAGCCGCGAGCGGGAGGCCCGCAAACGGAGTACCGGGGGGGGGCGGCCGGGCTCAGGAGGTGAGGCGGGTGCGGCCGCGCGCGGGCGCGAGGCGGTGCGCGGCGGTGTACTCGCTCGACGAGTAGTACCGGTAGAGCGTGGCCAGGAACGTCGCGGCGGCCACGGCCAGGCCGATGAGCACCGACCAGACGACGGCGCCGTTGGCGAGGCTGTGCAGGAAGCCGATGGCGGCACCGGCGAACACGGCCCAGACCAGCGCGCGCAGGGCGATGTGGCGGACGCCCTGGCGGGCGCTCCACAGATGGATGCCGAAGCAGAGCGCCGCGACGAGGACGCCGCTGACCAGGCCGAGCGCGATGTTGCCGCCCGTCACCTCGTGGCCGTAGCGCTGGATGTTCGCCGCCCAGAATCCGTACAGGATGCCGGCGAGGACCGGCAGGGCCAGTGCGGTCATGGACGCCGACGGGGTCGCGGGGCGGCCGGCCTGCGTGGAGCGGGCCGGTGCGGGTGCCGCGTGAGCCATGACGGGCTCCTTTCAGATGCCTACGTCCCCCTGTCCCGTTCCTCCATTGACGACCGCCCGCGTACGTTCCGCAACGCGGCGGCCCGGCGCGTGGGCCACCGGAGGCGAACGGCGGCGTACGGGCCCGGGGCGGGCGGGCGCTCAGCCGCGCAGGAGTTGCACGACCCGGTCGAGCGTCGCCGGGGCGAGGTGGCGGCGCAGGGAGTCCACGACGTCCTGCGGCGTCCCCCGGCTGTCGATCTTAATTACGCCGTAATCGCGGCCGCCGCGCCGCTCCTTGCGGGCCGGGGGCACGGAGGCGGCGGGCAGCTCCCCGTACTGCCCCGGCAGCTGCTGCTCCTCGTGGGGGAGCCGGGCGATGCGCCGGGCGTCCTCGACGGAGACCCGCCCGTCCGCGAGCGCCTCCTGCAGATCCTCGCGGAGCTTCATCAGGGACAGGCGCTGGGAGACGAAGCCCTGGGTCTTGCCGATGCGGGCGGCGACCTGGCGCTGCGAGTAGCCGTAGGCGGTGATGAGCCCCTGGATGGCCTGGGCCTGTTCCAGTTCGGTGAGGTCGTCGCGCTGGACGTTCTCGATCAGCGCGTCCTCGTCGGAGCGGCTGGCGTCGGCCCGGACGAGGACGGGCACCTCGTCGAGCCCGGCCATCTTCGCGGCGGCGAGGCGCCGGTGGCCGTGGAGCACGACGTACGGGGCCCCGCCGACCGCCTCCGCGTGGTGCGGGTACGCGGCGACGAACACGGCGGCGGGGACGACCCCGAGCGCCTGGAGGACGCCGCGCTCGCGCACGGTCTCGGCGAGTCCGTCGAGGTCGCGCAGTTCGTGGCGCGGGTTGTCGGGGTTCTCGGCGAGGTCGGCGACGGGAACGGTGACGGGGACGGTGCGCGGCGGCGTGCCGGACGCCTCGGGCGCGGAGTTCCCCGCGCCCGTCGCACCGAGAAGCGAGGAGAGATCGGTACGGCGCCCCATCAGGCCTGCACCTCCTTCTTCGCGCGCGTACGGGTCCGGGTGCGGGTCCGCGCGCCGCGTGCGGGCTTCGGGATCGCGGCGAGCCCCACCTCCAGGGCGAGCCGGAAGAAGTCCTCGCGGGCCTGGAGGGCGACGCGGTTGGCGCCGTACTGCGTGACGACGAGGCCGTCCGCGCTGGCCCGCGTGTGCAGCTTGTAGTGGCGTACGACGGTGCGGGCGAGCGGCCAGCCCTGCGCCTCGACGAAGGCGCGGGTCTGCTCCAGGTCGGCCTTGCCGTCGCGCGGGTCCCAGTTGTTGATGACGACGCGGAAGGGGAGGCCGCGCGGTTTGACGACCCGTTCGACGGTGCGCTGCGTCGGCTGGAACCCGAGCGGCTCGGGCTCGATGGGGACGATCACGTCGGTGGCGGTGGAGAGGACGGCGCGGAGCGCGTCGGCGGCGGCGCCCTTGCCGAGGGGGTCGGCGCCGTCCTTCTCGGCGAGGTCGAGCCAGCCCGGGGTGTCGACGAAGATGTGCTGCGCCGAGGGGATCCGGGACAGCGCGGCGAGGCCGGGGAGGTCGTTGTGCGCCTGCACGAAGTCGAACGGCAGGCCGTCGCCGACCCGCTCGGACCACCACACGGCGGAGCCCTGCGGGTCGATGGAGACGGCGACGACCGGCGGGTGCTCACCCTCCCGCGGCGCGCCCGCGCCGAGCACGTCGGCGGTGACGGCGGCCAGGTTCACGGCGAGCGTGGACTTTCCCACGCCGCCTTTCTGATTGAGGATCACATGCACGTGGGCCACGAATACTCCCTGAATGGCGTTTACGGCGTTTACGGCGTTTATGGCGTTATGACGCGTACAGCGCTTTTGGGGCGAATGCTCGTGGTCACTGTGACAGTGCGGTGGGGTCGGAGCGCGGTTCACACGCCGCTACGGGTGTCACGGACCGGCGCGACGCGGGCCACTTGGCCGCGCAACAGCAGAGGCGTGGCCAGCAGCAGCGCCCCGGCGGCGGCGAGCGCGGCCCGCGTCCCCGTCACCGCCGCGAGTCCGCCCCACAGCAGCGTCAGCGACGCGGTGACCACGCTGCCGGTGATCGACCAGGCGGACAGTGCCCGCGCCACCCGGTCCGTCCCCGTCCGCCGGAGGCGCTCCCGGGCCATCACCGGGTTGAAGACGCCGCAGCAGGTGATCAGGCCCAGCTCGACGGCCATCACGACCGCGAGCCCGGCCGCCCCCGGGCCCACGAAGGCGAGCCCCAGCGGCCAGCACGCCCGCGCCGTGCCGCTGACCCGCAGCACCCGCTCCGCCCCGTACCGCAGGACGAGGCGCGGCGCGAGACGCGAGCCGACGAGCCCGCCCAGACACGGCACGCTGAACGCGAGGCTGTACTGCCAGACGGGGAAGCCGAGTTCGCGCAGCATCAGCACCGCCATCAACGGGGCGCCGACCATGATCAGGGCGTTGACGAGCACCGTGTTCAGGAAGAGTCCGCGCAGATCGGGCCGCCGCCACAGATACCGCCAGCCCTCCCCGACCCCGGACCAGCGGAACCTCTTGCCCGCGTTCGTGGCGGGCACCGGCTCGGGGGCGCGGATCGCGCGGACGCCCGCCGCCGACAGGAGGTAGCTCACCGCGTCCCCGACGACCGTGGTCAGCGGCCCGAACGCGCCGATCGCGGCGCCCCCGAGCGGCGGCCCGAGCGCGGTCGCCGTCCACGTCGTCGTCTCGAACCGGGCACTGGCGACGAGCAGCGCGTCCGCCGGGACGAGTGCCTTCAGATGGGCCCCACTGGCGGCCCGGAAGACGAGGTCGGCGGCGGCGACCACCATCGAAACGAGCACGAGCTGGGCGAAGCGCAGCACGTCGAGCACGTAGGCGAGCGGCAGCGTGAGCAGCGCCGCGCACCGTACGAGGTCCGCCGCGATCATCACGGGCCGCTTGCGCCGGAACTCCACCCACGGCCCCGTCGGCACCGCGAGCAGGGCGCCCGCGAAGAGCCCGGCCGACGCCAGGAACGACACCTGCGCCGTGCCGCTGTCCAGGACGAGGAGCGCGATCAGCGAGAACGCGTCGAGCGCCAGCCACGTCCCCGCCGTGCTCGCCGCGAAGGCGGCCCACAGCCATCCGAAGTCCCGCCCGAGCCGCACCCTCGTCCCTGTCATGACCTGCGATCCAAGCGCCGCAGGGCGGGGCCGATCAAACAACCGTGGACCCGGACCCGTACAACTCATGGTTGTATGGCGAGGTGGAGCAGGAAGCCGTACGCACCTTCGTCGCCGTCGCCGAGGAGGGCCAGTTCCAGGTGGCCGCCCAGGAGCTGGGCGTCACCCAGCAGGCCGTGTCCAAGAGGATCGCGGCCCTGGAGGCGGAGCTGGGCGTGCGCCTGTTCACGCGGGTGCCGCGCGGCGCTCAACTCACCCTGGACGGACGGGCGTTCCTGCCGCACGCCAAGGCGGTCCTCCGCGCGCTGGCGAAGGCCACCGCGTCCGTACGGCCCGGCCGGCGCCCCCTGCGCGTCGACGTGATGGGCACCCGCGCCATGACCGCCGGACTGATCCAAGGCTTCCACCGCGCCCACCCGGACATCCCCCTCGACGTCGTCGCGCTCGGCGCCGCCGGGAAGGCCGCGCTCGCCGCCGTCCGCGACGGCAGCGTCGACACGGCGTTCTGGGCGCGCCGCGTCCCCGAGGACCAACTGCCGTCCGGGGTGCGCAGCACGCGCGTGGCGGACGAACCGCTCCTCCTGGTCACCGGTCCTGCCCACCCCCTGGCGGACGCGGAGACCACCACGCTCGCCGCTCTCGCCGGGCACCACATCTGGATGCCGAGCCTGACCCCGGGCACCGAATGGGCTTCGTACTACGAGGAGTTGGCGGCGGACCACGGCCTCACGATCGACGCGTCCGGCCCGAACTTCGGCACGGACCACCTGCTCCAGACCGTCGCGGAGTCGGCGACGACCGCCACGTTTATGGGCCCGCGCACCCCGCTCGCCTACCCGGCGGGCCTCGACCTGCGCACCATCCCCGTCCGCGACCCGGAACCGGTCTACCCGCACTCCCTGCTCTGGCGCGACGACAATCCGCACCCCGGCCTCACGGCGCTCCGCGCCCATCTGGCCGAGGGCTACCGGGCCCCGGACAGGGACGCGTACTGGCTGCCCGGCTGGGCCGCCTGAGGCGCACTCCGCCCGGGGATCACTCCACGGGGGGCGGCGCGGCGGCCCGGCGCCCGCGCACCCGCCGCATCCGGAACAGCGCCGCGAGCACGATCAGCACGACACCGGCCGCGACCACGGCGATCGACCCCGTCGACACCGACGTGACGTCCACCTCGAACGTCATCGGCTCGCCCCACGGCTTGCCGTCGCTGCGGGTGTGGAGCCGGGCGGTGACGCGCGCCTTGCCGTTGGCCTTGGCGGTGACGTCGATGTGGGCGGTGTGGTTCGCGGAGCCCGCCGCCTCCACCGCGAGCTCCGGGTCGTTGATCAGCAGCCGCTCGGGCCGGTCGGAGGTGACCCGCAGTTCGAGCCCGGAGACCGGCTGTTGGAGCCCGTTGTCGACGGTCACCGGGACCGTCGAGTCACCGGCGGTCAGCGTGAGCGTCGTCTTCGGCACCAGCCGCAACGACTCCACGGACGTGGCCAGGAAGCCGGACGTGCGCTCCTGGAACGCCTCCTGCGCCGCGTCGTCCCGCAGCCGCCAGGCCGTGGACAGGGCGCGCGCCATCGCCGCGTGCACGGAGGCGGTGGTGGCCTTGGGGTCGGCCAGCACCTTCGACAGGGTGGCGAGCCCGTCCAGATCACCCGCGACGGCGGAGAGCTGCGCCCCGGTCAGCTCGCCGCCCGCCAGCTTGGACGGGTACTCCGTGGGCGCCTCGACCGAGCCCCGTACGGGGTCGTTGTCGGCGGTGCGGAGGCCCTCCAGGTCCAGCCAGCCCTTGTCCGTACCGGTGTCGAGCGCGGCGCCGAGCGCGTCGGCGGCGGTGCCGGAGAAATCGCGGGGCGGGACGAGGACGGGGCGGGTGTTGTTCTTCAGGAGCCCGGTGAGCCGGGTGACCGTGGCGGGGTCGGGGGAGCCGGTGGGACTGGCCGACGGGCTCGGGGTCGGACTGGCCGACGGGGTGGGGGAGCCGCTGGGTGATCCCGTCGCGGACGCGAAGGGGGTCGGGGACACCGAAGGGGACGGGGGCACCGAAGGAGACGGGGACACCGAAGGGGACCGGGACACCGAAGGGGACGGGGAGGCGCTGGGATCCGGGTCCTTGATGCGGGCGAGGGCGGTGGTGAGGGTGGCGTTGTAGGGGAGGGCGGTGAGCTGGGCGGCCTTGGCGTCCTGGTCGCCTTCGGCGTTCGCGCGGGCCGGCATGTTCGGGCTGCCGCCCGTGCCGGCAGCCGCCTTGGGGACGTTCAGGGTGACCGGGTCCGCGCCCGCCGGGGTCAGCCCCTCGCCCGAGGCGAGCACCCGGGTCATGCCCAGCTCCGAGCCCAGCTGGGTGATCTCGGTGTCGAGCGCGCCGTCCGCCGGCCAGCCGAGCCCGGTCCGCGTACCCGCGCCGAGGATGTCGTCGACCTCGTCCTTCGTGGCGTCCGCCAGCCCCGCGACGACCTCCGTCAGATCGGCGGTGTCCGTGCCCGGATGGTGGGCGAGCGACGCCAGGTCCGGGTCGGCGAACGGCAGCAGCCACACGTCGCGGCCCTCGACCGCGTCCCGGAGCGCCGCCAGCCATGCGCGCGCCGCGCTCTGTCCCGTACCGCGCGTGCTGTCCTGCGGGTTGCTGGAGTCGGCGCCGCCCGCGATCCGGTACCCGTTCGCCATCTCCTGCGCGGCGATCACCAGCTCCGGATCGAGCACCCAGCTGACCTCGCGCCCCTTCCCCGCCTCGACGACCTCCCGCAACCGCCCGCCCGTGGCGAACAGCCCCGCCAGCGCGTCATCGTCGAACACGGCCTGCGCCCCCGGCCCCGAACCGAGAGCGGCGGCCGTCATGTGCGGGGTCGCCATGACGGGCCAGACGACGGCGGCGTGCACGGTGCCGCCCTCCTTCTCGACCCGGGCGGCGTCAGCGCGGTCCTCGTCGGCGGGGGGCAGGGGGGCGGCGGCCCGCACAGCACCGGCCCGCACAGCACCGGCCCGGTCGGCGCGGGGCGCGGCGCGCAGGGGGCTGGTTCCCGCCGCGCAGGTGGTGGGGGCGGTGGCAGGCGCGTGCCCCGCCGTGTCCTCGGTGGCCGTCCGCACCGTCGTGTCGCCGGTCGCCTGGGGGCCGGGTTCCGTGCCCGGCAGGGCGGACGCCCCGAGCACCACGGCGGACACGACCCACGCTCGCGCCGCCCCGTACTTCGTCATGCGCCCCGTACCTCCGCTACCCGCTCGCTGTCACCGGTCCGGTTTCCGAGGTAACACCGTGCGGGGGGCCGCTCCGGGGACCGGACGACCGGGCGGCGCGTCGGGCGCGGTGCTCCAGGGGCGTCGGGGAGGTCGCTGATGTCGCCCGATAGAGTGCGGCTCCCTTGACCACACGTAAACCCGCTGATCACGACGCAACCCGTACGAGGTACCAGGCAGTGACTCCTCCGCCCTCCGCGACGCCCGCCCCGCCCGTGGTGACCGTCGTCGGGATCGGCGCCGACGGCTGGCCCGGACTGCCGGAGAGCTCGCGCTCCGTGCTGCGCGCCGCCGAGGCCGTCGTCGGAGGGCCGCGCCAGCTCGCGCTGCTGCCCGACGCCGAGTGCCGCGCGGAACGGGTCCCGTGGCCCTCCCCCCTGCGCCCCGCCGTCCCCGGCCTCCTCGCCCGGTACGCGGGGCGCCGCCTCACCGTGCTGGCCAGCGGCGACCCCATGTTCTACGGGATCGGACGGACCCTGACCGAGATCGCGGGCCCGGCCGCCGTACGGGTCCTGCCGCACCCGTCCTCCGTCTCCTACGCGTGCGCGCGGCTCGGCTGGCCCGTCGAGGAGACCGAGGTCGTCACCCTGGTGGGCCGCCCGGCGGACCGGCTCGCCGCCGCGCTGCACGACGGGCGCCGCGTCCTCGTCCTGTCGGCGGGCGCCGACACCCCGGCCGAGGTGGCCGCCCTGCTCACCGGGCGCGGCTTCGGACCCAGCCGGATGACGGTCCTGGAGCGGCTGGGCGCGGAGGAGGGCGAGACGGCGTACGAGGGCGTCGCCGCCGACTGGGACAGGCCGCCCGGCGACCCGCTCAACGTCATCGGCGTCACGTGCCGCCGCGCCCCCGACACCCTGCGCCTCGGCGCCGTGCCGGGCCTGCCGGACGCCGCGTACGAGAACGACGGCCAGCTCACCAAGCGCCACATCCGCGCCGCGACCCTCGCCGCGCTCGCCCCCGCCCCCGGCGAACTCCTGTGGGACGTGGGCGGCGGCGCCGGTTCGATCGGCGTCGAGTGGCTGCGCACCCACCCCTCGTGCCGCGCGTACGCCGTCGAACGGGACCCGGCACGGGCCGAGCGGATCGCGCGCAACGCCGCCCGGCTCGGGGTCCCGCAGCTCACCGTCGTCACCGGCCGTGCGCCGGACGCGCTCGCCGAACTCCCCACGCCCGACGCCGTGTTCATCGGGGGCGGGCTGACCGCCCCGGGCCTCCTCGATCACTGCTGGGCGGCGCTCCCGGCCGGCGGGCGGCTCGTCGCCAACACCGTCACCCTCGAATCCGAGGCCCTGCTCGCCGACCGGTACCGGCGCCACGGCGGCGAACTCGTCAAACTGGCCGTCGCGCACGCGGTGCCGGTCGGCGGGTTCACGGGCTGGCGGCAGGCGATGCCGGTCACCCAGTGGTCGGTGACGAAGACCAGCGCAACCTCCGATTCCGAACAGGTGGGACAGGCATGACCGTCTACTTCATCGGGGCGGGCCCCGGCGCCGCCGACCTGATCACGGTGCGCGGCGCGCGCACCCTCGCCGCCTGCCACGTGTGCCTCTACGCGGGCTCGCTGGTGCCGAAGGAACTCCTCGCCGAATGCCCGCCGGACGCGCGGCTCGTCGACACCGCCGACCTCGACCTCGACGCCATCGAGCGCGAGTTCGTCGCCGCGCACGACGCCGGGCACGACGTGGCACGCCTGCACTCCGGCGACCCGTCCGTCTTCAGCGCCGTCGCGGAACAGATGCGCCGCCTCGACGCCCGCGGCATCCCGTACGAGGTCGTGCCCGGTGTACCCGCGTTCGCGGCGGCCGCCGCCGCGCTGAAGCGGGAGCTGACGGTGCCCACCGTCGGGCAGACCGTCATCCTCACGCGGATCGCCCAGCAGGCCACGCCGATGCCTGCCGGCGAGGACCTGGCGACCCTGGGGGCGAGCGGCGCCCTCCTCGTCCTGCATCTCGGGGCGCGGTACGTCGACCGGATCGTCTCCGAACTGCTCCCCCACTACGGGGCGGAGTGCCCGGCGGCGGTCGTGGCGTACGCGAGCCGCGCGGACGAGCTGGTGCTGCGGGGGACTCTCGGTGACATCGCCGGGCAGGTGAAGTCGGCCGGTGTGCTGCGCACGGCGGTGATCCTGGTGGGCCGCACGCTGGGTGCGTCGCAGTTCCGTGACAGCCACCTGTACTCGGCGGAGCGCGACCGGCACGTTTGCTGAGGTTCGGCCGGGTGCGCGTCTGCCATGTGCGGTCCATCGCCGGGTGCCCCACCGTCGTGGCTGGTCGCGCAGTTCCCCGCGCCCCTGGAGCATGCGGCTTCGCCGCAGCCCCATGGGCCCCTGAGAGATGGCGCACGCAGTGCGCCTCTCAGGGGCGCGGGGAACTGCGCGAGCAACCACGACGCAACCGGTGACCGGCCGGAGGCCATGGTGGGGCGCTCAGCCCCGGCCCACCACGTTCCCGGCACGGTCGATGCAGAGGACGTCCACCGCCACCGGTGCCCCCCGCAGCACAAGAACCGCCTGCTCACGCGCGCCCCGAGCCACCAGATCCCCGAGCGGGACCCCCGCCTCCGCACACATCTCCAGCGCCGCGAGCCCCGTATTGGCCGAGGCGACCCGCGCGCAGAGTCCGGGCCCCGCCCCGCCCCGCTCCGCGAGCCGCGCCAGGAACCCCTTGTCCACCTGGGACCGCCCCGAGTGCAGATCGAGATGCCCGGCCGCCAGTTTGGAGAGCTTCGCGAACCCCCCGCAGAGCGTGAGCCGGTCCACGGGATGCCGCCGGACGTACTTCAGCACGGCCCCGGCGAAGTCCCCCATGTCCAGCAGCGCGTCCTCCGGCAGCCCGTACTCGCGCACGACCGTCTTCTCGGACGTGGACCCGGTGCACCCGGCGACATGCGTACGCCCGGCGGCCCGCGCCACGTCCACGCCGCGCCGGATGGAGTCGATCCACGCCGAGCACGAGTAGGGCACGACGATGCCGGTGGTGCCGAGGACGGAGAGTCCGCCGAGGATGCCGAGGCGGGGGTTCCAGGTGGAGCGGGCGATCTCTTCGCCGTGGTCGATGGAGACGGTGACCTCCACGTCCGCGCTGCCTCCGTGCGCGGCCGCGACCCGCGCGACATGTTCCTGGATCATCTGCCGCGGCACGGGGTTGATCGCGGGTTCTCCGACGCCGAGCGGCAGCCCGGGCCGGGTGACGGTGCCGACGCCGGGCCCGGCCCGGAAGACGACCCCGGACCCGGCCGGCAGCGCCCGTACGGTGGCCCGCACCAGCGCCCCGTGCGTGACGTCGGGATCGTCCCCGGCGTCCTTGACGACCCCGGCGGTCGCGGTCGGCGCCCCGTCCGCCCCCGCGTCGAGCGCCTCGACGGCCAGCGCGAACGCGGGCGTCTGCCCCTTGGGCAGGGTGATCGTCACCGGGTCGGGGAACTCCCCGCCGAGCAGCGCGGTGTACGCCGCGGTCGTCGCCGCGGTGGCGCAGGCCCCGGTCGTCCAGCCGGACCGCAGACCGGTGTGCTTGAGTTGGGCGCCGCGCCCGCCCTTCGCCTCGGGCATGTCACCCATGGAGCCCCTCGATGCATGTACTAGTCCTAGGCGGCACGACGGAGGCCAGGCGCCTGGCCGAACTGCTGCACGCGCACCCGCTGACAGCCGGGGCCGGTCTGCGGGTCACCAGTTCGCTGGCGGGCCGTGTCGCCGCCCCGCGCCTGCCCCCGGGCGAGGTGCGGATCGGCGGTTTCGGCGGGGCGGACGGCATGGCGCGCTGGCTGCGCGAGCACGCCGTGGACGCGGTCATCGACGCCACGCACCCTTTCGCCGAGAGGATCAGTTTCAACGCGGCCGGGGCGGCCGCCACCACCCATGTTCCCCTGCTGGCGCTGCGTCGGCCCGGCTGGGTCCCGGGTGAGGGCGACGACTGGCGGCCGGTGGACGACCTCACCGGAGCGGCGCAAGCCGTACGCGGCACGGGACGGGGGCCGGGCCGCCGCGTCTTCCTGACGACCGGCCGCATGGGTCTGGCCGCGTTCGCCCACATCGACGACGCCCACTTCCTCGTACGCTCCGTCGACGCGCCTGAACCGCCCACGCCGCCGCACATGGAGCTGCTCCTGGACCGGGGCCCGTTCACGCTCGACGGCGAACGCGACCTTCTCGCCCGCCACCGGATCGACGTCCTGGTCACGAAGGACAGCGGCGGCGCGGCGACGGCCCCCAAGCTGACGGCGGCGCGGGAGGCGGGCCTCCCGGTGATCGTGGTCCGGCGCCCGCCGACCCCCGAGGGGGTGCCGGTGGCGGCCACCGTGGAAGAGGCCGCCGCCTGGGTTCAGGCCCGGTCCGGCGCGGCCTCCGGGTAGCGGCGCGGCGTCCACGTCACCGTCGAACCGTCGCCCCGTACGACCGCCTGCGTCTGCGACGAGCCGACGATGAGCAGCGTGCGCATGTCGACGACGGCCGGGTCGAGGTCGGCGAGCCGGACCGTGCGGACACTCTCCTCGGGCCCGCCGACGTCCCGCGCGAGAACGACCGGGGTGTCGGGAAGGCGGAGTTCGAGCAGCAGCTCACGGGACTTGCCGACCTGCCACGTCCGGCTGCGCGAGCCGGGGTTGTAGAGCGCGAGCACCAGGTCGGCGGCGGCCGCGGTGCGCAGGCGTTCCGCGATGACCTCCCACGGCTTGAGCCGGTCGGAGAGGGAGATCGTGGCGTAGTCGTGGCCGAGCGGGGCGCCCGCCTTCGCGGCGGCGGCGTTGGCGGCGGTCACGCCGGGCAGCACCCGAACGGGCACGTCCGCGTACGCCTCCTGCGAGGCGACCTCCAGGACCGCCGTCGCCATCGCGAAGACGCCCGGGTCGCCGCCCGAGACGACGGCCACGCGCCGCCCGCGCCGCGCCAGGTCGAGCGCGAACTCGGCGCGCTCGGACTCCACCTTGTTGTCGGAGCCGTGCCGCCGCTGACCCGGGCGGACCGGCACCCGGTCGAGGTAGGTGGTGTAACCGACCAGGTCGTCGGCGTTCGCGAGCGCGCCGCGCGACTCGGGCGTCAGCCAGGGCGCCCCGGCCGGCCCGGTCCCGACGACGACGACCTGGCCCCGCGCGGGCCCCTCGTCCTCCGGGACGGGCTCGGCGTCCGGGACGGGCGCGGCGTCCGGGACGGGCTCGGCGTCGATCCGCGAGGGAAGGACCGCCACCGAGAAGTACGGCACCGACTCCGGATCGATGTCGGCGAGGCGGCCCGTGCGCTCGCCCGCCATGAACGCCCGCTCCACGTACCGCGCGTCGTCGAGCCGCCCGGCGCTCTCCATCGCGGCACGCACCTTGGTGAAGGTACGGCCCAGCTTCATCACGACCGCCGAGTCCGCCGCCGCGATCCGCGCCGACAGCTCGTCCTCGGGGAGCGTCCCCGGGATGACCGTCAGCGTCTCCTTGTCCTCGCACAGCGGCTCCCCGAGCCGGGCCGCCGCCGCGCTGATGGACGTGACACCGGGGATGACCGTCGTGTCGTAGCGGTCCGCGAGCCGCTTGTGCATGTGCTGGTACGAGCCGTAGAAGAGCGGGTCGCCCTCCGCGAGCACGGCGACCGTGCGGCCCGCGTCGAGGTGCGCGGCGAGCGTCGCGGCGGCCTCGGCGTAGAAGTCGTCGAGGGCGCCGCGGTACCCGCCGGGGTGATCGGTGGTCTCGACCGTGAGCGGGTACATCAGCCGCTCCTCGATCTGCCCCTCACGGATGTGTTCGGCGGCGATCGAGCGGGCGATGGACCGGCCGTGCCGGGCGCAGTGATACGCGATGACGTCCGCCCCGGCGATGGCGCGGACGGCGGCGACGGTCATCAGCTCGGGGTCACCGGGCCCGAGCCCGACCCCGTACAACTTGCCCTGTGCTGCCGTGGTGTCGCTCATGCCTGGATCTCCACCTCGGTCGCGATGGCGTTGATCGCGGCGGCCGTGATGGCGCTGCCGCCACGACGCCCGCGGACGATCAGGTAGTCGAGGCCCAGCTCGTTCGCGGCCAGGGCGTCCTTGGACTCGGCGGCCCCGACGAAGCCGACGGGTATGCCGAGCACGGCGGCGGGCCTGGGCGCGCCCTTCCCGATCATCTCCAGGAGGTGGAAGAGGGCGGTGGGGGCGTTGCCGATGGCGACGACGGCGCCGTCGAGCCGGTCCCGCCACAGTTCGAGCGCGGCGGCGCTCCGCGTGGTCCCCAACTCTGCCGCGAGGGCGGGCACTTCCGGCTCGTTCAGGGTGCAGACCACGTCGTTGTCGGCGGGCAGCCGCTTGCGGGTGACGCCGCTGGCGACCATCCGCGCGTCGCAGAGGATCGGCGCGCCCGCGCGCAGGGCGGCACGCGCCTTCGTCACGACCCCGGCCGACCAGCCGATGTCCTGTACGAGATCCACCTGACCGCAGGCGTGGATCATGCGGACCGCCGCCTGGGCGACATCGGCGGGCAGCGCCGCGAGGCCGGCTGCCGCCTCGGTGCGGATGGTGGCGAAGGACTCGCGGTAGATCGCGGCGCCGTCCTTCTCGTAGTCATACACGGGGTTCGGCTCTTTCGGTCGTGACGGTCGTGACGGTCGGGTCGCTGGTGACGGTCGTGACGGCGTACGTTCCGTCGGGCCGGGCCACGACGTCCACGTACGGCCCGACGGGATGCCCGCATCTGCGTTCGCAGCCGGACCAGTAGGTGGGGAGGGTGGGGTGCGGGGCGCTGTTCCGCGCGGTGGCGTCGGCGCGGACGTCCGTGTGGGACTTGGCGCATCCGGGGCGCCCGGTGCATGCCCCCAGCCGGGCCCAGGGAGACCCGGGATCGGCGACCAGCCCGGCCGGGGCCTGTTCGCGGGTGCCCCCGGGCACGACGACCCGCCGCCAGGGCGTCAACCGCAGTTCCCTTGCCGGGAGTTCGGCGGCGAGGTCGGTGAGGGCGGTCCATTGGCGGGCGGTGAGGGAGCCGAAGGGCGGGATGACCTGTAGCGCCGTGGCGCTCCCGACGGCCGTGTCCGCGGAGGCGAACGGTCCCGAGAGTCCGTCCCTGCGGCTCGTCGTCGAGGCGGACGGTCCCGAAAATTCGTCCCCGCCGCTCGTCGAAGCGGACGGTTCGGGAGAATTAGCCCCTCCGGCGATTGAGGAGCGGGGTCCGGGGCGGAGCCCCGTGGCCTGGGCGGCGTTGCCGGTTGCTGTGTCGTCGGCCGGTGCGGCCCCGTCGTCGCCGGGCGCGCAGTTCCCCGCACCCCTGGCGGGACCGGCCCCGATCCCCGTCGCGGCCAGTCGCTCGGCGATGAGCGAGGCCAACTCGGCCCCGGGCACGCCCAGTTCCGACACCCTCCACACCCGCCGGTCGGAGACATCACGCGCGGCCTCGACGAAAACCTCCGCGGCGACCACGGCGGCCCGAGCCGCGTCCGCGTGACCCACGATGAACTCCGCGCCGCCCATGACGAGCAAGGCCGAACCATCCTCGAGCCCGCGCAGCAGCACATCGGGCCGGAGCCCGGCAACGTCCCCGCGCCCGTCGTCGAGCCCGAAGAGGAACCGCCCGGACAGCTCGGGCGTGACGGAACTGGCCAGCACGGCCGCGTCGAGCCCGGTCAGCCACCCCCGTACGTCCACGAACCCGACCCCGTCGAGCCCGGACATCGGCGAAGCCACGACGTTCCGGACCCGCTCGTGCGCGGCGGACGGCAGCAGCCCGGCCGCGCCCAGCACCGCCGCGAGCTCCCCACCGCACCCGTCCCGCAACCCGCGCAGCTGCACGTTGCCCCGCGAGGTGAGGTGCAGCGCGCCGTCGCCGAGCCGCCGAGCGGCGTCGCCGAGGGCCCGCGCCTGATCCACGTCGAGCACGCCACCGGGCACGCGGACCCGCGCCAGGAACCCGTCGTCCGCGGAGTGCAGCCGCAGCGCCCCGGGGCAGGCGTCACCCGGAAACGTCGCGGACGTTCCGGGCACACCGGACGCACCGGGGCGGATGGGTATGGGGGAGGCGGGCATGCGTCGGAGCATACCCACCGCCTGTGACGGGCATCCCGTAGCTTCCCGTACCAGGTCACACCCCCGCCCCGTACGATGAACCGCGGCGGACCCGTCCGGCCCGCCACCATCGCCAGCGACGGCGACAGGGGAGGAAGCCCGGTGGAATTCCGGCGCGGTCCCGCCACTGTGAGCCCTCTCATACGGGAGGGCGAGCCAGGAACTCCCGCCGTCCAACGACCACCCGGGGCGCGGACACCCCGAGGAAGGCCCGACGACGCATGCCTCAGCAGCCCTCGCAGCCCCAGCAGCCCTCGCAGCCCGCGCAACCGGCCCAGCTCCTGCTCCTGTCGACGTCCGACACCGATCTCCTGAGCGCCCGCGCGGCGAACGCCGCGACCACCGCCGAGAACTCGGTCACCTACCGGTTCGCGAACCCTTCCCGCCTCGACGTCGACACCGAACTCCCCGCGCTCCTCGACGGCGTCGCCCTCGTCGTCGTCCGTCTGCTCGGCGGGGTCCGCGCCTGGCAGGACGGCATCGACCGGCTGACGGCGGCCGGGATCCCGTTGGTGGTGCTGAGCGGTGAGCAGGCCCCGGACGCCCAGCTGATGGCGGCGTCGACGGTCCCGGTCGGCATCGCGGCGGAGTCCCACGCCTACCTGGCCCACGGCGGCCCGGCCAACCTCGCCCAACTCGCCCGCTTCCTCTCCGACACGGTCCTCCTGACCGGGCACGGCTTCGAACCCCCGGCGCCCGCGCCGACCTGGGGCCCCCTGGAGCGCGCGGAGTCCACCGGGGACGGCCCGACCATCGCCGTGCTCTACTACCGCGCCCACCACATGAGCGGCAACACCGCCTTCGTGCACGCCTTGTGCGACGAGATCGAGCGCGCCGGAGCCCGCCCGCTCCCCCTCTACGTCGCCTCGCTGCGCGCCCCCGAGCCGGAGCTGATCGACGCGCTGCGCCCGGCCGACGCCATCGTCACGACGGTCCTCGCGGCCGGCGGCACCCGCCCGGCCGAGGCGAGCGCGGGCGGCGACGACGAGGCGTGGGACGCGGGCGCCCTCACCCACCTCGACGTCCCGATCCTCCAGGCCCTGTGCCTGACCTCGTCCCGCGCGGACTGGGAGGAGAACGACGAGGGCGTCTCCCCGCTGGACGCCGCGAGCCAGATCGCCGTCCCGGAGTTCGACGGCCGCCTGATCACCGTCCCGTTCTCCTTCAAGGAGATCGACGAGGACGGCCTCCCGGCGTACGTCGCCGACCCGGAGCGCGCGGCCCGCGTGGCCGGTATCGCGGTCCGCCACGCCCGCCTCCGCCACATCGCGCCCGCCGACAAGAAGCTGGCGCTCGTCCTCTCCGCGTACCCGACCAAGCACTCCCGCATCGGCAACGCGGTCGGCCTGGACACCCCCGCCTCCGCGATCGTCCTGCTCAAGCGCCTCATCGCCGAGGGCTACGACTTCGGTCCCGACGCCGACATCCCCGGTCTCGCCTCCGGCGACGGCGACGAACTGATCCGCGCGCTCATCGACGCGGGCGGCCACGACCAGGAGTGGCTGACCGAGGAGCAGCTCGCCCGCAACCCCGTCCGTATCCCGGCCGCCGACTACAAGCGCTGGTACGTGACGCTGCCGCAGGAGCTGCGCGAGGGCGTCGAGCGGCACTGGGGCCCGCCCCCGGGCGAGATGTTCCTCGACCGTTCCCGCAACCCGGAGGGCGACATCGTGCTCGCGGCCCTGCGCCGCGGCAATCTGCTCATCCTCATCCAGCCGCCGCGCGGCTTCGGCGAGAACCCGATCGCGATCTACCACGACCCCGATCTCCCGCCGTCGCACCACTACTTGGCGGCCTACCGCTGGATCGCCGCGTCGTCCGCCGACGGCGGCTTCGGCGCCGACGCGATGATCCACCTCGGCAAGCACGGCAACCTGGAGTGGCTGCCCGGCAAGAACGCGGGCCTCTCCGCCGCCTGCGCCCCCGACGCGGCCCTCGGCGACCTCCCCCTCGTCTACCCCTTCCTGGTCAACGACCCCGGCGAGGGCACCCAGGCCAAGCGCCGCGTCCACGCCACGCTCATCGACCACCTCGTGCCGCCGATGGCCCGCGCCGACAGCTACGGCGACATCGCCCGGCTGGAGCAACTCCTCGACGAGTACGCCCAGATCAGCTCGATGGACCCGGCGAAGCTGCCCGCCATCCGCGCCCAGATCTGGACCCTGATCCAGGCCGCCAAGCTCGACCACGACCTGGGCCTGGAAGCCCGCCCCGACGACGACGGCTTCGACGACTTCCTCCTCCACGTCGACGGCTGGCTCTGCGAGGTCAAGGACGCGCAGATCCGCGACGGCCTGCACGTCCTCGGCCAGGCCCCGGCCGGCCCCGACCGCGTCAACCTGGTCCTCGCGATCCTCCGCGCCCGCCAGATCTGGGGCGGCACCCAGGCCCTCCCGGGCCTGCGCGAGGCCCTCGGCCTGGACGAGTCGGCGGCGACCCGCACGGCGGCGGACGAGGCGGAGGAGACGGCCCGCGCCCTGGTCGAGGCGATGGAGGCGGCAAACTGGGACCCGGCCCAGGTCGAGACCACCGTGGCTGCCGCCCACACCCCGCCCCCCGCCCCACAGGCAGAGTCCGACACCCCCGCCCCGCAGGCAGAGTCCGGCACCCCCTTGGGCAATCTGCCGCCTGGGGCGGCAGGGTGGGCAAGGCGGCAGACCCCGGGTGCGGATGCATCAGGCGCCCAGGACAGCCCCGTCCACCAGATCCTGACCTTCGCCGCCACGGAAGTGGTCCCGCGCCTCGACGCGACCACCGCCGAACTCGACAACACGGCCCGCGCCCTAGCAGGCCGCTTCGTCCCCGCAGGCCCGTCAGGGTCACCGCTCCGCGGCCTGGTCAACGTCCTCCCGACCGGCCGAAACTTCTACTCCGTGGACCCCAAGGCGGTCCCCTCCCGCCTCGCCTGGGAAACGGGCCAGGCCCTGGCCGACAGCCTCGTCGAGCGCTACAAGTCGGACAACGACGGGGAGTACCCCACCTCCGTAGGCCTCTCCCTGTGGGGCACCAGCGCGATGCGCACAGCCGGCGACGACGTGGCGGAAGCACTGGCCCTGCTCGGCATCCGCCCGGTCTGGGACGACGCCTCCCGCCGCGTGACGGGCCTCGAACCCATCCCGTACGAGGAGCTGAACCGCCCCCGCATCGACGTCACCCTGCGCATCTCGGGCTTCTTCCGAGACGCGTTCCCGCACACCATCGGCCTCCTCGACGACGCGGTCCGCCTCGCCGCGTCCCTCGACGAACCGGCCGAGCACAACCACGTCCGCGCCCACACCCAGGCGGACCTCGCCGAGCACGGCGACGAACGCCGGGCCACCACCCGCATCTTCGGCTCGCGCCCGGGCACGTACGGCGCGGGCATCCTCCAGCTGATCGACTCCCGCGACTGGCGCACCGACGCGGACCTCGCCGAGGTCTACACGGTGTGGGGCGGCTACGCGTACGGCCGCGGCCTCGACGGCAAGTCGGCCCGCACGGAGATGGAGACGGCCTACAAGCGCATCGCGGTCGCGGCGAAGAACACGGACACCCGCGAGCACGACATCGCCGACTCCGACGACTACTTCCAGTACCACGGCGGCATGGTCGCGACGGTGCGTGCCCTGCGCGGCACGGCCCCCGAGGCGTACATCGGCGACTCGACGCGCCCGGAGACGGTCCGCACCCGCACGCTCGTCGAGGAGACGTCCCGCGTCTTCCGCGCCCGCGTGGTCAACCCCAAGTGGATCGAGGCGATGCGCCGCCACGGCTACAAGGGCGCCTTCGAACTCGCCGCGACGGTCGACTACCTCTTCGGCTACGACGCCACGACCGGCGTCATCGCCGACTGGATGTACGACAAGCTCACGGAGACGTACGTCCTCGACGAGACGAACCGCCAGTTCCTCTCCGAGGCCAACCCGTGGGCCCTGCACGGCATCGCCGAACGCCTCCTGGAGGCCGAGTCCCGCGGCATGTGGGAGAAGCCGGACCCGCAGGTCCTGGAGGCGCTGCGCCAGGTCTACCTGGAGACCGAGGGCGACCTGGAGTCGGACGAGTAACCCCACGCGCACCCCGCCGGGCCCCACGCGCACCCCGCCGGGCCCCGCGCGAATACCGCTACCCGCGCACCCCCCGGGTGATCTACGATGAGCCGTCTTTCAGCTCGCGTTGACCCGTGGCTCACCCGGTGGGGGGTTCCTCCGGTGCCCGGACGTCCGCGAGCTGCCCACTCATCAGTACCGGCGGCCGCAGGCGGCCGCCGGTCCGCCCAGGGGGGTACCTCACCCATGCGCAGACGCGCACGCGCTCTCTCCACCGCGACCGCCCTCGCGGTCCTCGCCGGATCGGCCGCGCTCAGCGTGGCCGTCCCCACGGCCGCCGTGGCCGACTCGGCACGCGCCCTCAACGTCACGACGGTCGCCGACATGGCGGTCGACGGGGTCCACAAGCGGGTCTTCCTCTCGGCCCCGGAGAACGACGCCGTCGTCGTCACCGACTACGCGGGCAAAGAGCTCCAGCGGGTCGGGAACCTGGACGGCGTGCGGGGCCTCGCCCTGTCCGCCGACTCCAGCCGGCTCTACGCGGCCCTGACCAACACCAACACCATCGCCGCGATCGACACCACGGGCGCCACCGCCCCCGTCTTCTACGACCTGGGGGTGAACGCCCCGCTGGACCTGGCCGTGACCGGTTCCACCCTGTGGTTCAGCTACGGCACGTCCGGCGGCTCCATCGGCGCCCTCGACACCACGCAGGAGAAGCCCGAGCCCGTCCTCGACCAGACCGCGGGCGGCTACTCCTTCTCCAGCGCGCCGGTCCTCGCCGCGTCGCAGGACGGCAGCGAACTGGCCGCCGGGGCACGCGACAGCGGCGGCGTCGTCACGGTCTACGACGTGTCCGGCACCAAGGCGACCCAGCGCGTGACGAAGGGCCTCGACGGCTCCGGCTACGACCAGATCGCCTTCTCCGCCGACGGCACCCAGGTGATCACGGCCAGCGGCTACCCGTACGAGCACCCCGCCTACTCGACCACCGACCTGAACCGGGTGCACACCTACCCGTCCGGCGACTACGGCGCGGGCGTGGCCGTCTCCCCCTCCGGCATATTGGCCGCGGGCACCTCCTCCTGGTACCAGGATGACCTGCACGTCTACCGGCAGGGCGGCACCCAGCCGGTCCGCACCTACGAGTTCGGCAACACCTCCACCAGCTCCGGCGGCGACACCCTGATCGACGGGGTGATGTCCTGGTCCCCGGACGGCGCGACCCTCTTCGCGGTCTCCGACAACTACAACGGTCACATCCGGTTCCACGCCTACACCGACCCGAACCGGGCCATCCCCACCCTGACGGTGAACGCGCCGTCCACCGCGACCCGCGCCAAGTCCCTCAAGGTCACCGGCAAGATCAGCTCCACGGTCCCGTTCACCGCGGGGGCCAAGCTGACGATCACCAAGACGGACATGGCCAGCCCGAGCGGCAAGACCCTCAAGACGGTCACGACCGCCGCGAACGGCTCGTACTCCTTCACCGACACCCCGGCCACCGGCGGCAAGGTCACCTACAAGGCGTCCTACGCGGGTGACAAGGAGCACCGCCCCGTCAGCAAGTCCGACGCGGTCGAGGTCTCGCGCAGCGCCACCACGCTGACCCTCAACAAGAACAAGGCCGTCTACGAGTACGGCGCCGACGTCACCTTCACCGCGCACCTCGGCACCACGTACAAGAACCGCGGGGTGAAGATCTACGCCGACCCGTACGGCTCGGACAAGCCGAAGAAGCTGGTGCGGTCCGGCAACGTCAACTCCAAGGGCAACATCTCGGTCAGGCTCGACAACCTGTCCCGCGACGTCACCCTCTCCGCGGTCTACGCGGGCGACGCCCGCTACAAGCCGCGGACGGTCACCAACACCGTCTACACCCGGGCCCGCACCTCGGTCACCCTCTCCGGCCACTACAAGACCGCCACCATCGGCTCGCACCGCTACGCCTACTTCCACAAGAACTCGAAGGTGTACGCGACGGAGTCGATGAACTACTACAAGGGCCGCAAGTTCCGCCTCGACATCCAGGTCTACGCGGCGGGTGCCTGGCGCTCCGGCGACAGCGAGTACATCCCGCTCGGCACGGCGGGCAAGACCAAGGTCAACATGGGCTCGATCGGCATGGCGGGCTACAAGTTCCGCATCCGCACCGCCTACATCAACGGCTCTTCCGGCGACAACGTCAACTCGACGAAGTACAGCACCTGGAAGTACTTCTACTCGACGAACTGAGGCTCGGATACGCGCGGGCCGGCCTCCCGGTCCACCTGCTGATCGACCGGCAGGCCGGCCAGGCCACCGTCGCGCGCCCGACTAGCGCAGTACGGCGGTGAGGCTCCGCCCGTACGCGTGCCGCGTCCGCACGTCGACCCGGGTGCCGCCCGGCACCCGGGTCGCTCGTACCGCACCGTCCCCGGCGACTTTGCGCAGGCCCGGCCCGTGCAGCAGCACGGTGACCGTGTCCCGCCGGGTCGTCGGGTCCGCGACGGCGACCGCGATGTCCCGCCCCTCCTTGCGCACCAGCACGGACGCCGGACCCTCGACCGAGAGCTGCGCGGCCTGCTGGACCCCGGACGTGAACGTGTTGACGGCGGCCAGACCGAGCCCGCGATGCCGCACCGCCTGCACCTTCACCGTATTGACGAGCACCTCGGCGCCACGGTGCTGCCGGACGGCCGCCTCCGACGCGTTCGGCAGCAGCGCGTAGGCGAAGGAGACGGGCGGGCCCCCTGCCGGTTGCTCGACCGTCAGCGAGAACACCTGCCGCGTGACAGCCGTGTCGGGGTTGGAGGTCCGCACGGCGCGCCGACTGCGGACCACGGTCTCAAGGCGCGCCTTCGGTTCGGGCCCGCGGAGAAGCACATACCCGACGGCGGTCCCCTGGGTCGTGTTGGCCCACCGCACCCAGCGCCGCCCCTCCGCGACACTGACCTGGTCCGCCGCGCTGGCGATCCGCGCGTCAAGCGTCGTCGTCACCGCCCGCCCCGCGCCGGGCGCGTCCCCGACCCCGGCGGCGAGCACCACGATCTCGTCGTCGAGCAGGAACCACGACTTGGTGGCGCGGGCGCTCCGGTACGCGACGAAGTCGTCGGGCAGCACCCCGGCCTGCTTGTCCCGCCAGGGCACGTCCTCACCGAGCACCCACCCCGCGGCCCCGTACGCGCCGAGCACGGCGCCCCCGGAGTACTCCTGGGTGGCGGTCGGAAAGTAGACGTACGTGTTCTGCGACTCGCTGCTGGCGGTGAAGTTCAGCGGATGCCCGGGGTTGTCGTAGAACAGCTTCCCGCCGTACGACTCGGGCACGCTGCTCCGCTGTTCCACGGGCGCGGTGACCCCGGCGAGCCCGTACGGCGACACGGCGGTGAAGTAGTCGACCCCGTACGCCTGCGTCTGGTCCTGCCCCGACAGATACAGGTAGTGCGCGCCGTCCCCCTGGAACCAGGGCAGCAGGTTCTCCCCGCTCATGTACTCGTACTTGCTGATCCGCCGCGAGCTGCGGGCCAGCGCGAACGCGTACCCGGGCCGCCGGTGCACGGTCCGGTCCATGGCGTTGAACGCGACCGACCGCCCGGCCGGGTTGAGATCGGCGGCCGGTACGGAGTCGTCGGCGAGCAGGTCGGCGTAGCGGACGACGCTGAGCGGCGAGACAAACGAGGCGGGATCGAGCGCCGCCCGCGAACTCGCCCGCAGGTGCTTCACGTACGAGCCGAGGGCGGCGCCGGTCTCCCCGTCGGCCAGCGACGCGAGATCGACGACGGCCTCGACGACGGTGGCGACATCGGCGTACCCGGTGCCGGTCCGCGAGACGGCCCGCCCCTTCACCACCTCCATCATCCAGCCCTCGAAGATCAACGGCGCGAACCCGTCCCGCACCCACCCGTACACGGTCGGCACCAGCTCCTCACCGTGCGCGAACCCGGTCCCGTCGAGCAGCTTCAGCGTCTGCACGACGCGGCTGAGCAGCCCTTTCCCGTACGACCCGGTGTACGCGACGGAGGCGTGCTGGAGGAACGACCCGTCGGCGTAGTACCCGTCGGTGACCCCGTGCCGAAGGGCGTACGGATCGATGGTGGCGAAGACGGTGAGCTGATCGGTGAGGGCTTTGCGTATGCGCCCCTCATCGCGGAGGAGAGCGCCCTGAAGGATGCGATTGGTGGTGATGTCGGCGAGATTGGCACCGGTGTGAAACCGCGAATCCAGGTCGACGTCACCGCCTTTGCCGTTGCGCAGGTAGGCGTCCATGGAGGCGATGTAGGCGTCGACGAGCCCGGCGGGAGCGCGCTCGGCCAGAAGGATCAGGGTCTTGCCGACGTGCTGCGAGATCCCGATCTCCCAGAAGAACCAGTTGCCGTAGTAGCCGGTGGCCTGGTCCCCGTAGAAGCGCTCGTGCAACCAGGCCAGCCCGTCGAGCACCCGCTCCTGGACGCTCGTGTTCCCGTACAGATCGTCGGGGAGCCCGTAGGTACGCGTGGCGAGCGCGATCTCGTACAACCGCTGATAGCTGCTGTTGAGATTGGAATCACTGGTACCGAGCGGCAAGCCCCCGAACAGCTCACCGTCCCCACTGGCGGCGTCCAGGGCCACGAGATCCGCACGGGCGACCCGCTCGACGGCGGCGAGCTTGCTCCTGGTCTCCGGCCGGGAGTTGGAGACGGAGTTCCCCGCGAACACCTCAACAGTGTTGGAGACCAGCCGCGCGACCCCGGCCTCGACCTCATCGGCGCTCGCCCACCGGCTGGGCACGGCGGCGAGCACACCGGCGGCCCCGAGCGCACTCAGCAGACGTCTACGACTGATCTCCGTACGCTCCACGAGCTCCATGGACTACAGAGTGACCGTCCTCCCGCCGAGTGTCACGCTGCTCGGTCGGAAGCGGACAGCAAAAAGGCCCGGGTCGTTGACCTGGGCCTTCTTTAGCAAGCTATGGAGCGGGTGACGAGAATCGAACTCGCACTCTCAGCTTGGGAAGCTGATGTTCTACCACTAAACTACACCCGCGCAGTACCCCCGCCGAAGCGGTGTCGTACTGGCGGTCACTCTACCTCATACCGGGTCCCGGGCGCTCGCGCCTCGGGGCCCGGCTGCGTTGGGGCGTGTGGATGTGACTGCGGGTGAAGGGAGTTGAGGCGTACGGTGTGGGGACCGCGAGAGGGTTGCCCGAGGGCGGAGTGCCGCCTGGATTGCCGTCCCTTTCATCCCGTAACGTGGCGTTTGTCGTCGGCCAGGAAACTGGCCACATGGCTCGTGGGGAAGGGACTCCGGGACTTTGATGGACTCGATGGAGCGCACCGTCGTCCGTTGTGCCGAAGGGCACGTGTTCAGCACCGCTTCGTTCCCGATGCAGCAGGCGGACCGTCTCGGTCCTGGCCGGCTCATCCGGTGTCCGCGCTGTGCTCGACTGCGGCATGCCGTTCCTGTGGGGCCCGGTAAGCGGTGACAGCGCTGATCAGCAAGTAGAGCGACAGAAACACCCGGCACAGCGCGCGGGCCGAGCCGATTGTGGCGGGTCCGCGCGCTCTGCGTATCCTCGCTACGTGCTTCTCTCAGACAAGGACATCCGCGCCGAGATCGACGCCGGGCGGGTCCGGATCGATCCTTATGACGAATCCATGGTGCAGCCGTCGAGCATCGACGTACGTCTCGACCGCTATTTCCGGGTGTTCGAGAACCACAAGTACCCGCACATCGACCCGAGCGTGGAGCAGGCCGACCTGACGCGGCTGGTGGAGCCCGAGGGCGACGAGCCGTTCATCCTGCACCCGGGCGAGTTCGTGCTCGCGTCGACGTACGAGGTGATCTCGCTCCCCGTGGACCTCGCCTCCCGCCTTGAGGGCAAGAGCTCCCTCGGGCGGCTCGGGCTCGTGACGCACTCCACCGCCGGGTTCATCGACCCCGGGTTCAGCGGCCACGTCACCCTTGAGCTGTCGAACCTCGCGACGCTCCCCATCAAGCTCTGGCCCGGGATGAAGATCGGGCAGCTGTGCATGTTCCGGCTGTCCTCGCCGACCGAGCACCCGTACGGCAGTGAGCGTTACGGCTCGCGTTACCAGGGGCAGCGCGGTCCCACCGCCTCCCGTTCCTTCCTCAATTTCCATCGGACCCAGGTGTGAGCAGCAGCGACATGAGTGACGTGCGGGAGAACCTTACCTACGAGGCGTTCGGTGGCGCGGTGCGCGAACTCGCCCAGACCATCGCCGACGACGGCTACGAGCCCGACATCGTCCTGAGCATCGCGCGCGGCGGCGTCTTCGTCGCCGGCGGGCTCGCGTACGCGCTCGACTGCAAGAACATCCACCTGGTGAACGTGGAGTTCTACACCGGTGTGGGGACGACCCTCGAGATGCCGGTCATGCTCGCGCCCGTGCCGAACGCCATCGACTTCAGCGACAAGAAGGTGCTGATCACCGATGACGTCGCCGACACGGGGAAGACGCTGAAGCTCGTGCACGACTTCTGCCTCGACACCGTGGCCGAGGTGCGGTCCGCCGTCATCTATGAGAAGTCCCACTCGCTCGTGAAGTGCGAGTACGTGTGGAAGCGGACCGATGACTGGATCAACTTCCCGTGGAGTGTTCAGGAGCCCGTCGTGAAGCGGGCCGGTCAGGTCCTCGACGCCTGAGAGAGCGCAGAGGTAGGGATAGAGATAGGGATAGAGATAGAGATACGGAAAAGGGCGGGGCCTCCGGGCCCCGCCCTTTCCGTATCCGTGCCCGCTCCCTCAGAACGTGCCCAGCTTGATGATCGACAGCAGTGCGATCAGCTGGATCGCGGACGCCGCCAGCGCCTTCGGCCACGGCAGGTCGTGCGACTTGGCGACCATCGTCGTGAGCAGGGCGCCCGCGCCGAGCCAGGTGGCCCAGCCGAGGATCTGGACGAACGGCGCGTCGCCGCCGAGGAACATGGCGACGATCAGGCGCGGCGCGTCCGTGAGGGACGCGATGAGCATGGAGAGGCCGACGGTGGGCTGCCAGGCGCCGTCGCCGTTGAGCTGGCGGGCCAGGGTGTGGGTGACCACGCCGAGCACGAAGAAGCCGAGCGTGATCACGACGCCGGTGAACAGGACGTAGGGGATCGCCGAGCCGAGCGTGGCGTGGATCACGTCCTCGCGGGCGCCGTCGAAGCCGAACACCGCGAGCAGCCCGTAGAGGAAGGTGACGATGAGCGCCGGGGCCCACATCGCGTAGTCCCGCATCTGGAGATAGGTCGGCGCCGGGCGCAGAATCACGCCGCTGAGCAGCTGCTTCCAGTGCAGGCGCGGGCCCACGGGGCCGGGTGCCGCCGAGCCCGCCTGGTAGGTGTTGCCCTGGGTGTAGGCATCGTCGTCGTGCACCGAGAACGCCTGGGTGTGGCCCGGGTTGTTGGCCGCGTAGGGGTCGTGGCCGCCCTGCGGGTACGGGGGCGTGCCGGGGTCGCCGAAGTATTCCGGCTCACCGTGTCCGCCACCCTGGGCGCGCGCGTTCTCCGGTGCGTGTCCGTTGCCGCCCTGGGGCCATTGCTGCTGGGCCCCGTACTGGTTCCCGTACTGCCCGCCGTAGTGCTGCGGGGGCCCTTGCGGCGCTTCGCGGTTGTCCCGGCCGCGTCCGTTCCTGAATCCAGCCACGCTTCGAACGTACCTGGTTTCGGCGGGCGGGATGCCGGGCCCGGGTTGCCGGGCCCGGCATTGGGGCTGAGCTGTGACATCCCCTAGGGGTCAGTCGGCGAAGTTGACGCCGAACTGCGAGGCGCCGGTGGCGGAGATGCCGACCGTGGACGTGTAGATGCCCGCGGACGCGGACAGCGTGTCGTCCGTGTTCGAGTGCAGGGAGTAGACCGCGCCGTTGTGGTTGTTCTCGCCGTTGGCTCCTACGAGGACGTCGCCGCGGCCGTCGTCGTCGAGGTCGTCGATGTGGACGTCGGTGCCGAACTTGTCGTCCTTCTCGTTGGAGTTCGGCACGCCCGGGGTGTCCTGGCTGTAGAACTTGGCGCCCTCGCCGGTGATCCCGGAGCCGTCCTTCGCGCCGTAGAGGACGATGATCGCGCCGGCGTTGGTGACGCCCGCGAGGTCCTCGCCGCGCGCGCCGACGACGAGGTCGAGGTGGCCGTCGCCGTCAATGTCGCCGAGGTCGAGCTCGCCGCCGAAGTCGTCGCCCTTCTCGCCCGCGCCGGGGACGCCCGCGGTGTCCTGGTCGATGGTCTGGATGCCGGAGAGGTCGGGGCCGCTCGCGGTGCCGTGGGCGATGAGGACGGCGCCGCCGAGCTGGGCGCGGGGGATGCCGTTGTCCCACTCCAGGCCGAAGACGATGTCGCCCTTGCCGTCGCTGTCGACGTCGCCGACGTCGGTGATGATGCCGGCGGGCAGTGCGACCGCTCCGGCCGCCTTGACGCCGGACGCGGTGCCGGGCAGGTAGTAGTTGGCGTTGTAGCCGTCGCTGGTGTTCTCGTAGCCGTTGGTGAGGAGGTCGTCCTTGCCGTCGCCGTTGACGTCGCCGGAGTGCAGGTTGTTGAGGACGTTCTTGCCGCTTATCCCAGGGAAACGCACGGTGTAGGCGCCGCCGAGGGTGGTGGTGCGGGCGCCGCCCCGGACGATGTCCACGGTGGTCGAGTTGGGGGTGCCGACGGCCAGGTCGTCCTTGCCGTTGCCGTCGAAGTCGCCGGCCTCCAGGGCGTAGCCGAACCAGTCGTGGCTCGCGGGGCGCGGGTCGGAGACGGTGGTGCCGCTGGTCAGGCCGCGGGTGGAGCCCCACAGGATGGCGACGGTGCCGCTGTCGGGGTCGCCGGTGCCGTCCTCGCCGGGGGTGCCGACGGCGAGGTCGTCGAAGCCGTCGCCGTCGAAGTCGCCGTAGGCGGTGGCGAAGCCGAAGTTGTCGACGGCCTCGGCGGCGCCGGGGACGCCCGCGGTGTTCTGGCTGATGAGGGCCCGCCGGCCGCCCCCGTACAGGATGACGACCTGGCCGGCTCCGCCGCGGCCGTTCACGTAGGCGGCCGGGGCCGAGACGGCGGCGTCGGCGAGGCCGTCGCCGTTAAAGTCGGCGTCCGACTCGGCGACGCCCGGCGTCGCGGCCGAGGCGGGGCCCGTCGCGGCGACGAAGAGGCCGCCGGTGAGGGTGAGCGCCGCGGCTGTCGCCGTGAGGAGGCGGAGGGAGGCGGTGCGTCTGGGTCGGTCCATGGTGTGGCTGACTCCTGCGGCGTTGAGGGGATGCCTGGCGGGCATCCGGCGTCGGTGAGGTGCCGTTCGGTGGGCGTTTGCCGGGAGTTGTCCCCGGGGTCGTCCGCCGTCCGGCGCACAGGAGACTCGTTGCGAGCTACAAGGGTTGTACGCGGACGTACAAGTAACGCGGGCAGACGACCGCGGGCAGACGACCGCGGGCAGGCGACCGCGGGCAGGCGACCGCGGACAGGCGACCGCGGGCAGGCGACAAGGAGAAGGGCACCCCGTCATCACGACGGGGTGCCCTTCAACTACTACTAGGCGAGCGCTACTTCACCGGCTCCGGCTCCGGCGCGTCCTCGCTCTCCGCCTCGCCCGCCGGGTCGACCGGCGTCCTGACGGAGTCGAGCAGCAACTGCGCCACGTCGACGACCTGGACGGACTCCTTCGCCTTGCCGTCGTTCTTCTTGCCGTTGACCGAGTCGGTCAGCATGACGAGGCAGAACGGGCAGGCCGTGGAGACGATGTCCGGGTTCAGCGAGAGGGCCTCGTCGACGCGCTCGTTGTTGATGCGCTTGCCGATCCGCTCCTCCATCCACATCCGCGCGCCGCCCGCGCCACAGCAGAAGCCGCGCTCCTTGTGGCGGTGCATCTCCTCGTTGCGCAGACCCGGGACCTTGCCGATGATCTCGCGCGGCGGCGAGTAGATCTTGTTGTGGCGGCCCAGGTAGCACGGGTCGTGGTAGGTGATGATGCCCTCGACGGGCGTCACCGGGACGAGCTTGCCCTCGTCCACCAGGTGCTGGAGCAGCTGCGTGTGGTGGATGACCTCGTAGTCGCCGCCGAGCTGCGGGTACTCGTTGCCGATGGTGTTGAGGCAGTGCGGGCAGGTGGCGACGATCTTCTTCGCCGACTTGGGCTTCTTCGACTCGGCGGTCACCTTGCCGTCGTCGTCGAGCTCCTCGCCGAACGCCATGTTGAGTGCCATGACGTTCTCCTGGCCGAGCTGCTGGAACAGCGGCTCGTTGCCGAGGCGGCGGGCGGAGTCACCGGTGCACTTCTCGTCGCCGCCCATGATCGCGAACTTCACGCCCGCGATGTGGAGCAGCTCGGCGAAGGCCTTGGTGGTCTTCTTGGCGCGGTCCTCGAGCGCGCCCGCGCAGCCGACCCAGTACAGGTACTCGACCTCGGTGAGGTCCTCGATGTCCTTGCCGACGACCGGGACCTCGAAGTCGAGCTCCTTGAGCCACTCCAGGCGCTGCTTCTTGGCGAGGCCCCAGGGGTTGCCCTTCTTCTCCAGGTTCTTGAGCATCGTGCCCGCCTCGGACGGGAACGCGGACTCGATCATCACCTGGTAGCGGCGCATGTCGACGATGTGGTCGACGTGCTCGATGTCGACCGGGCACTGCTCGACGCAGGCGCCGCAGGTGGTGCAGGACCACAGGACGTCCGGGTCGATGACGCCGTTCTCTTCGAGGGTGCCGATCAGCGGGCGCTCGGCCTCCGCGAGTGCGGCGGCGGGAACGTCCTTGAGCTGCTCCTCGGTCGCCTTCTCCTCGCCCTCCATCGACTTGCCGCCACCGGCGAGCAGGTACGGCGCCTTGGCGTGCGCGTGGTCGCGCAGCGACATGATGAGGAGCTTCGGGGAGAGCGGCTTGCCGGTGTTCCAGGCGGGGCACTGCGACTGGCAGCGGCCGCACTCGGTGCAGGTGGAGAAGTCGAGCAGGCCCTTCCAGGAGAAGTGCTCGATCTGGGAGACGCCGTAGACGTCGTCCTCGCCCGGGTCCTCGAAGTCGATCGGCTCGCCCTGCGAGGTCATCGGCAGTAGCGCGCCGAGCGAGGTCTCGCCCTTGGCGTCGCGCTTGAACCAGATGTTCGGGAAGGCGAGGAAGCGGTGCCAGGCGACGCCCATGTCGGTCTTCAGGGCGACCGTGATCATCCAGATGAACGAGGTCGCGATCTTCAGGCCCGCGAAGAAGTACGTGAGGTTCTGGAGGGTGGAGACGTCCATCCCCTCCAGCCAGTTCACGACGGGGTAGGAGATGAAGAACGAGGACTCGTAGGAGTCGACGTGGTGCTGGGCGCCTTCGAGGGCGTGCAGCATGAAGATGCAGACGCCGACGATGAGGATGACGGCCTCGACGAAGTACGCCTGGCCGAAGTTGGACCCGGCGAAGCGGGACTTGCGGCCCGGTTTGTCGGGGCGGCTCAGCTGGCGGATCACGATGAGGACGAGGATGCCGAGGACCGTCATCGTGCCGATGAACTCGACGAAGACGTTGTAGGGCGCCCACTCGCCGATGACCGGGAGCAGCCAGTCGGCCTGGAAGAGCTGGCCGATGGCGTTGACGATCGTCAGCAGCAGCGAGAAGAAGCCCACCGCCACGAACCAGTGCGCGACACCGACGACGCCCCAGCGGTTCATCCGGGTGTGGCCGAGGAACTCCCGGGCCACGGTGAGGGTGCGCTGGGCGGGCTCGTCGGTGCGGGTGCCCTTGGGCACGTTCTGGCCGAGCCGCATGAAGTTGTAGATCTGCAGGAGGGCGCGGGCGAACAGGGCCACGCCGACCACGATCAGAACCAGCGACACGATGATCGCGGCGAGTTGCATTTGGGGGCTCCTCGGGCCTGCGAGGTGGTCTCTTCTTTGTCGTACTCGGACGGTACTGGTGATTACTAAGCGGTAACTTATGCAGTCCGTCTGAGACTACCCACTTACGCGATCGCAATGTAGTCGGCCGGGTCGTGATCTGCGTCGCTGAGGGGGCCCTTGCCGCGTCCGCGCCATGGGCACCTCGCCACGCTCCCTTGATGGTAGATCGTGTTATTCGCTGCAAATGCGGACATAACGGCTAGCTTGTGTGGGGCTTCACACGCCGCAACGCAACGCCGCAACGCAAGGGAGCAGACGTCATGGCGCGCTTCGGCCGGATGCGAGAGCTGGTGCGGCACCTCGCCCACTGCGAGATCGACCTGGTGCTCGACGCGGGCGGGCAGGACGGGGCGTTCGGCCGGGCGCTGCGGCGCCGCGGCTACCGAGGCCGCATCGTCTCCTTCGAACCGTTCGGCGGGGAGCGGGCCCCCGTACGCAAGGCCGCCGCCCGCGACCTCGACTGGCGCGTGCTGCCCTACGCCCTCGGCCACCGCGACGGTACGTGGATGCGCCGGCTCGACGGGGTGTGGGAGGAGGTCGTGGCGCCGGGCGAGCGGGTGCTGCTCCAGGTCGAGGCGCGGCCCGAGCTGGGCCAGGTGCTGGAGGGGGCCGGGGAGTTCGGCGCGGACCTGGCGCTCGTACGGACCGGGGGTGTGGCCGGGGGAGGGCCCGCCGGGCGGCCACCGGCGGTGTTCGCGTGAAGGTCGCGCTGGTCCACACCTTCGGATACGCCTTCGGCGCGGCGGACGAGGCCGTCCTCGACCAGGCCGTCGCGCTGGGCGGCGCCGGGCACCAGGTGCGGCTCGTCGCCGCCGGGCTCGGCCGGGACCCCCTTTCCGCGCTGCGCGCCTTCGGGCCCGACGTGGTCCACGTCCATCAGCTGTCCCCCGGGTTCGGGCGCGCCTGGGTCGCCGAGTGGACGGGGCCGCTGGTGGCGAGCCTGCCCGAGCCCGGTGTTCCGCGCGCCCGGTGGCTGCCGTTCGCCCGGGGAGCCCTCGGAGCCCGCAAAGCCCGGAGCGCGGAGGGCACCCGGAGCACCCGGAGCACATGGGCCACGCGGGGCACGCGGGGCACGCGGGACGGCGCCCGCACCGATCCGCTGCTGCGCCGTGCCGACCGGGTGATCGTTCCGTCGGAGCTCGGCCGGGAGGCGTACGAGCGGGCGGGGCTGCCCCCGGAGCGGATCACCGTGCTGCCGCACCCCGTGCCGGTCGCCGAGCGTTCCCCGGGCGGCGACGTCTGGGTCTGCGCCGGGCGGCTCACCGCCGAGGAGAACGTCCTCGACCTGGTACGCCGCTGGCCCGCCGGGCGGCGCCTCGACATCCTGGGCGCGGGCCCCCTGGAACAGGCGTGCCGGGCTGCCGCGCCCGCCTCCGTACGGTTCCTCGGCGAGACCGGCCGCCCCGCGCTGCGGCGTGCGCTGCCGGACCACCGCGGCCTCGTCCTTCCTGGTCAGTGGCGTGCGGGCACGGTTCATCCGGTGTACCCGGAGGCGCTGGCGGCCGGGTTGCCCGTCCTCGCGTTCGAGGGGTCGGCGGCGCCCCGCGTCGTCCGCGCCGACGGCACGGGCACGGTGACCGGCTGGGACGCCCCGCTCCCCGCCGCCCTGGACGCGGCCGACCGGATCTTCCCGGCCCTGCGCGAGCACTGCCGCGGCGTGCACGCGAAGCGGTACGGGGAAGCGGCCTGGGCCGAACGGGTGGAGCGGCTCTACGCGGGGCCGAGCGCTCCGGCGCCGCCCGCCCCGTAGCCGGCGAACGGGCCGGGGCCTTGTCGATGCCGCCGACGCGTTAGGTGTCGCAGGGCTCGGGCTGGGCACCCGGAGCCCTCCTTCGCCGGGTCGGTCGCTTCGTAAAAGCGCTGGTCAGCGAAGGATTCCCGACACCCTGCCCATAAGCGCAGGATAAAAGTTGAGTGGTCGCGACTCAAGTCTGTTGACGGGGAGGGGGGTGGTGTTGCAGTCTTGAGTCAGTTCCACTCAAGTATCAGCTGGAGGAATCGAAATGGCACGTGCGGTCGGCATCGACCTGGGCACGACTAACTCCGTCGTCAGCGTTCTCGAAGGCGGCGAGCCCACCGTCATCACCAACGCCGAGGGCGCCAGGACCACGCCGTCCGTCGTCGCCTTCGCCAAGAACGGTGAGGTGCTCGTCGGCGAGGTCGCCAAGCGCCAGGCGGTCACGAACGTCGACAGGACGGTCCGTTCGGTCAAGCGCCACATGGGCACTGACTGGAAGATCAACCTGGACGGCAAGGACTTCAACCCGCAGCAGATGAGCGCCTTCATCCTGCAGAAGCTGAAGCGTGACGCGGAGTCCTACCTGGGCGAGAAGGTGACCGACGCGGTCATCACCGTCCCGGCGTACTTCAACGACTCGGAGCGCCAGGCCACGAAGGAGGCCGGCGAGATCGCGGGCCTGAACGTGCTGCGCATCGTCAACGAGCCGACGGCCGCCGCCCTCGCGTACGGCCTCGACAAGGACGACCAGACGATCCTCGTCTTCGACCTCGGTGGCGGCACCTTCGACGTGTCGCTCCTGGAGATCGGCGACGGCGTCGTCGAGGTGAAGGCCACCAACGGTGACAACCACCTCGGTGGTGACGACTGGGACCAGCGCGTCGTCGACTACCTGGTCAAGCAGTTCAACAACGGCCACGGCGTGGACCTCGCCAAGGACAAGATGGCGCTCCAGCGTCTGCGCGAGGCCGCCGAGAAGGCGAAGATCGAGCTCTCGTCCTCGACCGAGACCACGATCAACCTGCCCTACATCACGGCCTCCGCCGAGGGCCCGCTGCACCTGGACGAGAAGCTCACGCGCGCCCAGTTCCAGCAGCTCACGTCCGACCTCCTGGAGCGCTGCAAGACGCCGTTCCACAACGTCATCAAGGACGCGGGCATCAACCTCTCCGAGATCGACCACGTCGTTCTCGTCGGTGGCTCGACCCGTATGCCCGCCGTCGCCGAGCTGGTCAAGGAACTGACCGCCGGCAACGAGGCCAACAAGGGCGTGAACCCGGACGAGGTCGTCGCCATCGGCGCCGCCCTGCAGGCCGGTGTCCTCAAGGGCGAGGTCAAGGACGTCCTGCTCCTCGACGTCACCCCGCTGTCGCTTGGTATCGAGACCAAGGGCGGCATCATGACCAAGCTCATCGAGCGCAACACCACGATCCCGACCAAGCGGTCCGAGATCTTCACGACGGCCGAGGACAACCAGCCGTCGGTGCAGATCCAGGTCTACCAGGGCGAGCGCGAGATCGCGGCGTACAACAAGAAGCTCGGGATGTTCGAGCTGACCGGTCTGCCGCCGGCCCCGCGCGGTGTCCCGCAGATCGAGGTCGCCTTCGACATCGACGCGAACGGCATCATGCACGTGACCGCGAAGGACCTCGGCACGGGCAAGGAGCAGAAGATGACCGTCACCGGTGGCTCCTCGCTGCCGAAGGACGAGGTCAACCGGATGCGCGAAGAGGCCGAGAAGTACGCGGAGGAGGACCACGCCCGCCGCGAGGCCGCCGAGTCGCGCAACCAGGGCGAGCAGCTCGTCTACCAGACGGAGAAGTTCCTCACGGACAACGCGGACAAGGTCCCCGGTGACGTGAAGACCGAGGTCGAGGAAGCCGTCGCCGAGCTGAAGGAGAAGCTCAAGGGCGAGGACACGGCCGAGATCCGCACGGCCACCGAGAAGGTCGCCGCCGTCTCGCAGAAGCTCGGCCAGGCCATGTACGCCGACGCGCAGGCCGCGCAGGGCGCCGAGGGCGCGGCCCCCGGCGGCGAGGCCGGCCCGAACATGTCCAAGGACGACGACGTCGTCGACGCCGAGATCGTCGACGACGAGAAGGACCAGAAGGGTGGCGCCGCCTGATGACGGAGGAGACCCCGGGCACCGGCGAGAACGCCGAGCAGCCTGACGTCCCCTCCGGCGCCACCGACGACGCCGCGCCGAAGTCCGCCGAGCCCTCCGCGCAGGAGGGCCCGGCGGCCCCGGCAGGGGACGCGAGCAAGGCATCATCCGCGCAGGACGTGGCCGTCACGGCCCAGCTGGACCAGGCCCGCTCCGCGCTCAGCGAGCGCACCGCGGACCTCCAGCGCCTGCAGGCCGAGTACCAGAACTACCGGCGCCGTGTGGAGCGGGACCGCGTCACGGTCAAGGAGATCGCCGTCGCGAACCTCCTGACCGAGCTGCTCCCGATCCTCGACGACGTCGGCCGCGCCCGTGAGCACGGCGAACTCGTCGGCGGCTTCAAGTCCGTCGCCGAGTCGCTCGAGACGGTCGCGGCCAAGCTGGGCCTCCAGCAGTTCGGCAAGGAGGGCGAGCCCTTCGACCCGACGGTCCACGAGGCCCTGATGCACTCGTACGCGCCGGACGTCACCGAGACGACCTGTGTGGCGATCCTGCAGCCCGGTTACAAGATCGGCGAGCGCACCATCCGCCCCGCGCGGGTGGCCGTCGCCGAACCGCAGCCGGGCGCGCAGGCGGGCACGTCCGAGACGGCCGACGCCCCCGAGGCGGACGCCGAGAAGGAGAGCGGTGGCCCGGACGAGGGCTGACGTGATCCGCGAAGCAAGGGCAGTACGTACTGACGTGAGTGAGGAGGGACGTCGAGGCCGATGAGTACCAAGGACTTCATCGAGAAGGACTACTACAAGGTCCTCGGCGTCCCCAAGGACGCCACCGACGCCGAGATCAAGAAGGCGTACCGCAAGCTCGCCCGGGAGAACCACCCCGACGCCAACAAGGGCAACGAGAAGGCGGAGGAGCGCTTCAAGGAGATCTCCGAGGCGAACGACGTCCTCGGGGACCCCAAGAAGCGCAAGGAGTACGACGAGGCACGCACGCTGTTCGGCAACGGCGGGTTCCGTCCGGGACCCGGCGCCGGCGGTGGCGGATCGTTCAACTTCGACCTGGGCGACCTCTTCGGCGGCGGCGCCCAGGGCCAGGGCCAGGGCGGTTCCGGCGGATTCGGCGGCGGCATCGGCGACGTCTTCGGCGGCCTCTTCAACCGGGGCGGCGGCGGTGCGGGCACCCGCACCCAGCCGCGCCGGGGCCAGGACATCGAGTCCGAGGTGTCGCTGAGCTTCACCGAGGCGGTCGACGGCGCGACGGTTCCGCTGCGCATGTCGTCCCAGTCCCCCTGCAAGGCGTGCTCCGGCACCGGCGACAAGAACGGCACACCGCGCGTGTGCCCGACCTGCGTCGGCACCGGACAGGTCTCGCGGGGCGGCGGTGGCGGCTTCTCCCTCACCGACCCGTGCGTGGACTGCAAGGGCCGCGGCCTGATCGCCGAGACCCCCTGCGACGTCTGCAAGGGCTCCGGCCGGGCCAAGTCCTCCCGCACCATGCAGGTCCGTATCCCCGCCGGGGTCTCGGACGGCCAGCGCATCCGCCTCCGCGGCAAGGGCGCCCCCGGTGAACGGGGCGGCCCCGCGGGCGACTTGTACGTAGTGGTCCACGTCGACACGCACCCGGTCTTCGGCCGCAAGGGCGACAACCTCACGGTGACCGTGCCCGTCACGTTCACCGAGGCGACGCTCGGCGGCGAGGTCAAGGTGCCGACCCTCGGCGGCCCCGCCGTCACCCTGAAGCTGCCCGCGGGCACGCCGAACGGGCGGACGATGCGGGCCCGCGGCAAGGGCGCCGTCCGCAAGGACGGCACGCGCGGGGACCTCCTGGTGACGGTCGAGGTGGCCGTCCCCACGGAGCAGGACCTTTCCGACGAGGCCCGCTCGGCCCTCGAGTCGTTCCGCAAGGCGACTGAGGACACCGATGTGCGGGCAGAACTGTTCCAGGCCGCGAAGGGAGCTTGAGCGAGATGGACGGCCGGCGTCGCAGCAACCCGTACGAACTCACCGAAGAAACACCGGTGTACGTCATCTCGGTGGCGGCCCAGCTTTCCGGCCTCCACCCGCAGACGCTGCGCCAGTACGACCGTCTCGGCCTGGTCTCCCCCGGCCGCACGGCCGGGCGCGGCCGCCGCTACTCGGCCCGTGACATCGAACTGCTGCGCACCGTCCAGCAGTTGTCGCAGGACGAGGGCATCAACCTCGCCGGCATCAAGCGCATCATCGAGCTGGAGAACCAGGTCGCCGCGCTCCAGTCCCGGGTGGCGGAACTCTCCGCCGCGGTGGACGGCGCCGCGGCCGCCATGCAGCAGCGCGAGGCGGCGGTCCACGCCTCGTACCGCCGCGACCTGGTCCCGTACCAGGAGGTCCAGCAGACCAGCGCGCTGGTGGTGTGGCGGCCGAAACGGTAGCAGGAGCAGTAGCGCGCCGCTCGGAACAGGGAAAGGGGCCCGGAGTCGATCAACCGACTCCGGGCCCCTTCACGTTTGCGTCTTTCTTATGGGTCGCCCATCGCAGGCATGGGGTGGGCCCGTGGGGGCACTCGGCGGTGGGAGAGCGAGGGGCGGCCCGGCGCGCGAGCGGTTTGCGCCGGGCCGCAGTGCGTGGGCCGTCGGCCGGGTTGTTCGGTACGGAGCGGGCAGGCTCAGTAGGCGTAGACGCGGACGGGGGACGACTCCCGGCCCTCGTCGTCGACGCTCACCACGTAGAAAGCGCCGCCGCCCGAAGGGAATCCCACTATCCCGTTGCGGGGGTAGGCGGTGACGGCGAGAGACCACGCGGCCGGGTCGGGGTACTGGTGCGCGTAGACACGGTAGGACTGGCCCATGTCACCGGAGTGCGCGTCCCACGAGATGACGACCCTGTCTCCGGCCGTCCACCCCATCACCCCGACGGGCTTCGGCGCGGTGCCCGGCGCGGGCCGCGTGGCGGTCACCGGTTCGGAGACGCCGGAGCGCTGCCCCGACGCGTCGACCGCCTCGACGGTGTAGGTGACGGCCGCGTTCAGCGGGGCGTTCGGGTCGGTGTAGCCGGAGCCGTACACGATCTCCGGCCCGTCCGGGTCCTGCGCGCCCGCGGGCGCCGCCCACACCTCGTAGTGGTCCACGTGGTCCGAGGAGGCGTGCCAGCGCACGGTGTTGCCCGCCGTCGTGCCCTGCGCGGTGAGGTCCGTCGGGACGCTGGGCGGAGAGACGTCCGGCGTCTCCAGCCACCATTCGAAGCTGTTCTCCGACTCGTTCCCCGCCTGGTCGACCGCCCGCACCGTGTAGCTGTACAGGTCGCCGGTGGGCGGCAGGTGATCGGTCGTGGACGTCGCCGTCAGGGGCGTGGCGCCGCTGACGAGGGTCCAGTCCATGTCGCCCTCGAGCAGACGCCGGTAGAGCCGGTAGCCGACGAGGTCCGGTTCGGTGTTCGCATCCCAGCCGGCCGTCGCGGTCTCGCTGCCCGGGTCGTACGACATCTGGAGGCCGCTCGGCGCGGCGGGCGCGGGGTCGTCGTCCTGCGCTGCGGACTGCGCCCCGCCGCCGCTCTGGAGGTACGGGGACGCGGACGCCGCCGTGGTGGCGGGGCCGAGGAGGAGGGCAGCGCCGAGGGCGACCACGGCGGCGGTACCGGCGGATCTTCGTAAGGTCATGCCCTGTAGGACGAGTGGGGTGCCGCCGCGGTTGTATCGACCGGGTCGTGGTCCGGCCGGTGACGCGACCCGCCCGGTCATGGCGCAGGATGGGCCCATGACCGAGATCCGCACCCCCCGTCTCCTTCTGCGCCGCTGGTCGCCCGATGACGACCTGGCGCCCCTCTCCGAGATCCAGTCGGACCCCGCCGTCATGAGCCACATCGGCGACGGCGCGCCACGCTCCCTCGACGAGACCGCCGACGACATCGAGCGCTGGGAGGACGAGTGGGACGACGAGGGCTTCGGCGTCTTCGCCGTCGAACTCCTCGGCTCCGGCGAGCTGGCCGGCGCGGTCGGCCTGTACGTGCCCGTCGCCCCGCCGCAGATCGCGGGCCACATCGGCATCCAGTGGCGGCTCGGCCGTCAGTTCTGGGGACAGGGGTATGCCTCGGAGGCGGCGCAGGCGAGCTTGGAGTTCGCCCTCCAGGACAGGGGCATTGACCGCGTGGTCGCGGCCGTGGGGGAGGGTGACACGTCCTCGGAGAAGGTCCTGTCGAAGCTGGGCCTGTCCCAGACCGGCGAGGCGGATGGCTTCCGCCTGTACGCGATCGACCTGACGGAGTTCGAGGGCTGACCCCCTCAGCGGGTGGCTTCGCCGATGAACGCGGCCCAGGCCCTGGGGGTGACGGTGAGGTGGGCGCGGCCCGGATTCTTGGAGTCCCGGATGTGGGTGGCGCCGGGGGTGTGGGCGACCTCGACGCAGTCGGGCTCGCTGCCGCCGCTGCTGTAGCTGCTCTTGCGCCAGCCGCGCGGTTCCGTCGTGGTCACAGCTGTTCCAGGAAGCGGGCCCAGGCTGATGTTCCTACGGTGAGGTGGGGCCCCGGTGCGTTCTTGGAGTCCCGGACGTGGGTGGCGCCTGGGGCGTGTGCGACCTCCACGCAGTCGGGGTCGCTGCCGCCGCTGCTGTAGCTGCTTTTGAACCAGGACAGCTCACACACGCCCCCGGCGAGGGTCTTGCGGTTCATAGTTCTCCCAGCAACTGCTCGATGAAGGCCCGTGACTCTCCTGGTGGGAGAGCCTGGGCCCGGATGATGCCACACCGCAGTTCGATGATGCGTAGTTGTTTCGGGTCGGAGACCGGACGACCGCCGAAGAGCCGTACTCCGCGCCCGAGCGCTGACCCGTCCTTGAACTTCAGCACCTCCATCTCCCCGTCCATACCAGCATGGTCCGTGCTGTTCGTGGGCATCACCTGGATCTCCACGTGCGGCAACTCGCCCAGCTGCAGCATGCGTTCGAGTTGCCCCCGTAGCACCATCTTCCCTCCGATCGGCCGTCGTAGCGTCACCTCTTCCTGAATGAAGCTGAGGTTCGGCGCCGGGTCGCGCTCGAAGATGTTCTGGCGTGCCATTCGTGCCGCCACTCCGCGCTCGACGCGTTCCTGGGGGAGAATCGGGCGCCACAGGGAGATGAGTGCTTGCGCGTACTCCCTTGTTTGCAGCAGCCCGTGCGGATAGTGGTCCGAGTACGCCGTCAGCTCGACGGACTTGGCCTCAACATCGGCGATGTCCCGCACCTTCTTCGGGTACCGAAGCTTCGCCGCGTCCTCTGCCATCCCTCTGATGTGACCGCCCGCTTCAAGGACGTCGTCCGCCTTGTCGAGGTACTCGGCGCGGGGAATCCGGGTCCCGGCCTCGACCTTGTAGACGATGCCCTCCCCGTACCCCATCGCCGCTCCGAGTTCGGACGCCTTGAGGTCGGCGGCTTCCCGCCACGCCCGCAACTGCCGCCCGATCAGCGCCATGACGGCCGCGCCCTCCTCATCCCCCGGCTCGACCTCCCAGCCGTCACCCTCCGTCGCATCACTCATCCGCGAACCTCCCACCCGGTCGTCAACGCCCGGCCGCGTACTCCATGTACAGCCCTGGACAAACGCTGGACAGTAGCTATACGTGACCGGCATGTCACAGGTGAGCGTACGGGCGCGCGGCCACGCTGAGTGACGTGAACCCAGAAATCACCGAACTTCCCCGCACCCGGCGCCACTTCCACATCCAGCTGTCCCCCACGCCACGCGGAGCCCGCCTCGCACGCCTCCTCGCCGTGGAACAACTCCGCACCTGGGAACTCCCCCTGGACCTGGACACCGCCGCCCTCGTCATCGCGGAACTAGCAACAAACGCGGCGACCCACGGCCGACTCCCCGGCCGCGACTTCCGCCTCACCGTCTACGTGGCCGAACGCACCCTGCGTATCGAGGTAGCCGACGCCCGGGGAGACCGGACGCCGGAGCCGCAGCACGCCGCGCTCACCGCTGAAACCGGCCGGGGCCTGACGCTCGTAGCCGCGCTGGCGAACCGCTGGGGCGTCACCGGAACCCCCGCCGAAGCGCCCCGCAAAACCGTCTGGGCCGAGCTCGACCTCGTAGCACCGGCGCCCGGAAACCCGTACGCCAGTGACGGGGGCGACAACCCCAAAGGAACGACTGAGGGGGAAAGGACCCAGGCCAAGCCCCACCCCTCCCTCCGTCGCGACACGGACGGGTGAAGGTCGCCAACTCGGCTTGCGGGCGCGCCCTTTGCGCCCCCTACGCTCACGCACAGCGAGCAATCGCAGACAACCCAAGACATGTGACGGCCCCCGCCGGGACTGGCATCCCATTTGCGAGGGCCTCACCACACAGGAAGCTCAACCCTTCCCTATGGATACGCAGCAGACTAACGCGCGGTCGAACACCCCGGCCCGGACTTCACCCGAAGACCCCCGGCAGGGCTACGGCATCGTTCATGAGAACACCCGTCACCACACCCGTTTCACGGTGATCGGCAACCACCTCGCCCAGCACCACAGCCTCTCCGGCCTGGCGATCGGGCTCGCCGTCTACATCCAGTCCCTCCCGGCAGGGTCCCGCGCCGACGTCAGGACGCTCGCCGCCCGCTTCCCCGAGGGCACGACCCGGATCGCAGCCGCACTGCGTGAGCTGGAAAAACACGGTTACCTGCGGCGCGAACGCCGCCGCGCCCCCGACGGCCGGGTCCGCACCCGCACGGTCTCCTGCAACCAGCCGGGCAGCACGCCAAGCGCCGCGGAACCGCGACCACCGAAGCCAAAACCGAAGAAGCCCCGGCCCCTCGCCGTCCCGCACCCCGAGCTGGCCCTCGTACCCGGCATCCTCCAGACCGCCACCGACCTCCTCGCCGACCTGCACCGGACGGACCCCCGCCTCGCCCTCTCCACCGTCGACACGGACCGCCTCGCCCCCGGCGTCGTCGCCTGGCTGGAACGCGACCTGGAGCCCGGCGCCGTACGCCACGCCCTGACCCGGGCGCTGCCGGAAGACCGCCCGATCCGCAGCCCGGCAGCGCTCCTGGCCCACCGCCTGACGGCGCACCTCCCACCCAGGCCCCCCGCGTACCACCGGATCACGATTCCACCGCCGACCCGCCACCCGCTCCGCAACTGCGACACCTGCGACCACGCCTACCGAGGCCCGGATCCACACCACTGCCCCGGCTGTCGCCCCACGCCACGCTGACCGCACTGCTTGTGCCGCCCGTGAGCCCAGCCCACACTGGAAAGGAGACACGCCACGATGACCGCTCTTGCACACGAGAGGCCGGAGACCATGCCGGACACCGGGATCGAGTACCCGGCGCACGACACCCAGATGTCGGAGCTGGACAAGACCCTGTGGCAGGCATGGAAGGCCATGGAACTCCCCGAGGGCTATCACGCCGAAATCATCGAGGGAGCAATCGACGTGTCGCCCACAGGAGGTGTGTCCCACGCCCAGGTCGCCAACCGAGTGCGCAGGGCACTGGACAGGCACCTGGCCGACGGCGATCACGCCGCGCACCAGGACATCAATGTGATCCACCGGCTCAAGACATGGATTCCCGACGTTGTGGTCGGGCCGGAGGACCTGGAGTCGTACGCGGACGAATACGGCCTCGGTGTCGATGCCAAAGCTGTCGCACTGGTCGTGGAAGTCGTCTCACCGGGCAAGCACAATCAGGACCGGGACCGGCTCCGCAAACGTCGTGAGTACGCGCGGGCGGGCATCGCGGTGTATGTCCTCGTCGACGACTATGACGATGGTGGCACCGTCACCGTTCTGACCGCGCCTCGCCCCGGGACGGCGGACTGGGCCGTGGTCCACCGCGCTCCGTACGGCACCGACGTCGTCATCCCCGAGGGCCCCGCCAAGGGCTTCACCGTCGGCGAGTCCATCACCGGCCCCCGCCGCACCTGACCTGTGCCTCCCCAGGACCGGAGGCCGGACCCACCGGAGAGGATACGTCGCGCCCGCCTGCCGTTGCTCGCGTGGGCCGGGCTGTTCGTACTCGGGCAGGGATTGGCCATCCCACGTACGACCGCACCGACCACGGCCATGACTCGGACGGCGACCCGACCTGCACCGAGGTCTACGTCTTCACCGACCGCGGCGGGCGGCGTCGCGAGTACCGGGGCGAAGGCAGGCGGATCGCCGAGGACCCGAAGCGGATCCAGGTGGCGTACGACCCCGAGAACGAGGAGCGGGTGGGCGGTCGGTACGGTCCCGTCGCCCGGGTGCTCATGCTCCTCGTCCACGTCCTCGTCGGCCTGCCCGTGGCGCTGCTCACGGCGGCCTACCCCGCCGCTGCACTGGCTGTGCTGCTCTCCGCCGCCTTCTGAACCCTCCCTCACGCCCTTACCTCCGACGTAATCGACCACGGTCGCGCCGCCCGGCAACCTGAAGTCACCGGAACCCGGGCGGCGCACTCCGTCCGGGCTCCGGGTCGACGTAGTGAGGGACACGGACTTCAGGAGGCCGCACGCCATGAGCGCCAACGAGCAGAACAGCAGCAGCAACGCCTACGAGACCGCCGTCGACCGTTACTTCGCGGCCTGGAACGCCACGGACGGGGACGCGCTGCGCAAGGCCGTCGCCGACGCCTGGGGCGAGGGCGGAACGTACACCGACCCGCTGGCCGACGTCGCCGGGCACGACGGGATCGCCGCCGTGATCGGTGCCGCGCACGAGCAGTTCCCCGGGTTCTTCTTCCGGCCGCTCGGGGCGGTCGACGGGCATCACGGGGTCGCCCGGTTCGGGTGGGAGCTGGTGTCGGAGGCGGACGGGTCGGCGCCCGTCGCCGGGTTCGACGTCATCACCCTCGACGAGGACGGGCGGATCCGGAACGTGCACGGATTCCTCGACCGCGTACCGGTCGAAAGCTGACGACAAGGGTGTTACCGCCGGGTACACATGTCCGGTATTCGATGTATCTGGCTTCATGTGGGGAAGTAACGGATGCGGTTTCGTTGCGGTGTTGCTTCACCTCTTGACGCGATGTGGGCGGCCGAGTTGGCTTCGAGCCACCTCGGCCGCACCGGTGCGGCCACGTCAGGGAGGTATCCGTAATGAACACGCGTATGCGATGCGCCGGCCTCGCCGGTGTCGCATCCGTCCTGGTGGTCTCGCTGTCGGCCTGCGGTGGTGTGCTGCCCGGCGGGGGCAGCGACAGCAGCGAGCCCGTGCGCAAGGGCAACGATGTGAAGATCGGCCTGCTCCTTCCGGAGAAGGAGACCGCGCGCTACGAGAAGTTCGACTACCCGAACATCAAGCGGCAGATCGCCAAACTCACCAACGGTGAGGGGGAACTGGTCTACGCCAATGCGGGGCAGGATGCCGACCTGCAGAACCGCCAGGTGGACCAGATGATCGCCAAGAAGGTCGACACGCTGATCGTCGACGCCGTCGACGCGAAGACGATCACCGCCGCCGTCCAGCGGGCCAAGGACGCGGGGATCCACGTCATCGCCTACGACCGGCTCGCCCAGGGGCCGGTCGACGCGTACGTCGGCTTCGACAACGGGCTCGTCGGCCAGACCCAGGGCAAGGAACTCATTCAGGCGCTCGGCTCGAAGGCCACCAAGAACAGCAAAATCGTCATGATCAACGGGTCGCCGACCGACCCCAACGCCCTCGACTTCAAGGAAGCCGCGCGCGCGGAACTGTCGGCCGTGACCATAGCCAAGTCCTACGACACGGTGGCCTGGAAGCCGCAGAACGCCAAGGCCAACATGGAGCAGGCCATCGCCTCCATCGGCGCCGCCAACATCGCCGGGGTCTACTCGGCCAACGACGGCATGGCGGGCGGCATCGTCGCCGCGCTCAAGGAGGCCGGCCTCACCAAGATGCCGCCGATCACCGGGCAGGACGCCGAACTCGCGGCCGTACAACGCATTCTGACGGGCGATCAGTACATGAGCGTCTACAAGCCGTACCCGGAGGAGGCGGCGACGGCCGCGGAGATGGCCGTACGCATCGCGCAGGGCCGCACCATCGAGTTCGAGGCCCTCGCCATGGGCCGCACGGACAGTCCTACGACGAAGCAGATCCGTACGGCGAGCGTGAGCGTGGTCGCGCTGGAACGGGACAACATCAAGCAGACCGTGGTCAAGGACGGCATCCTCAAGATCAAGGACATCTGCACGGAAAAGTACGCGGCGGCTTGCGCGGAGGCGGGTCTCAAGTAGGGCGGAGCCTGCGGCCCGGTTTCCGGGCTCACTTCTCGGCGGTGTGCAGGCCCGACTGGCCGATCAGGAAGCCGAGTTGGGCCCTGCTCGTGCTGCCCAGCGTGGCGGCCAGCTTGGCGATGTGCACGCGGACCGTGCGGATGTTCATGCCGAGGCGGTCCGCGATGACGGCGTCGGTGTGTCCCTCCACGAGCAGCTTGGCGATGGTGCGCTGGCGCGGCGATGCCCCGTTCGCCGGCGGCTCCTTGTCGACGGACTGCGGGAACATCGGCGTGGCCAGCCGCCACAGCCGCTCGAAGGTGGTCGCCAGGTAGGCGATGAGCGCCGGGTGGCGGATCTCCAGGGCGACCGTGCGGTCCGGGTTGGCCGGGATGAACGCGACGGTACGGTCCAGCATGATGAGGCGTTCGGTGACCTCGTCGAGGGTGCGCACCTGGACGTCGCCGGTCAGCTGCTCGTAATGCGCGACGACCGACGGGTAGTGGCGTGAAGGGTGCTGGTAGAGCGTCCGCATGCGGCAGCCGCGCGAGAGCAGCTCCTGCTCGCGGGGGAGCGCGGAGGCGAGGAGCTCCGGGGGTCTCTGCCCGCCGGGCTGCACGGTCAGCAACTCCTCGGAGGAGGCCAGCATCGCCTCACCGATGGCGTCGTTGATCCGCTGGAAGCCGAGCAGAACCTCGATCATCGGTGTGCTGGGTACGGCGGCCCGCTGCGCGGCCAGGTCGATGAGCGGGGCGAACGCCTCGGCGAGACGCGCCTCCTTGCGGCGCTGCCTGGCGACGGACTCCTCGATGGTGCGCAGCAGCTCGGGCAGGACGACCGCCGGCGGGACCGGGCGCAGCCACTGGGAAGCCTCGGGGTCGGGGGACAGCAGGCCGAACGCTTCGAGACAGGGGACGGGCTCGGTCTCGGCGCGGTGGACACGGCCCTCGCGCAGCGTCTTGGCGTACAGCTCCGAGCCGGCCTCGCAGAGTTCTTCCGGTCCGTGCTGATGGGCGTCTGGGATCACGTGTGACTCTCTTCGTCCGGCCGTGGGGTCCTTCTCCGGGCGTCTTGGCTGTCCGTGTCAGCCGTCCCTCTCGAGGATCCCTGACCTGGCTATCAAATAACCGAGTTGCGCGCGACTGCCGCTGCCGAGGGCGGCCGCCAGCTTGGCGATATGCGCACGGCAGGTACGTACGTTCATGCCGAGCCGTCGGGCGATGGCCTCGTCGACATGTCCGTCGATGAGGAGTTTCGCGATGGAGCGCTGCACACCCGTGATGCCGTCGGTGGGCGGGGCGTAGGGCGTCTCGTCGAGCAGCGGGACGGCGCGCTGCCAGAGCTGCTCGAAGACCTTGGCCAGGTATTCGACGAGGCCGCCGTGGCGCAGTTCGAGAGCGGCCTGGCGGTCTTCGCGAGCGGGAATGAACGCCACCGAGCGGTCGACGATGATCAGCCGCTCGATGAGCTCCTCGAGGGTACGAATCTGCACGTTGCCCTGGGCGAGTGCCTCCGCGTAGGCGAGGGTGCCGTGGCTGTGCCGCGCCGTGTGCTGATAGAGCGTGCGCATGGTGATGCCGCGGTCGGTTATCTCCTTGCCCATCTGCAGTGCTTTGGTCAGGGTGTGCTCATCGCGGCCGCCGCCGGGCTGCACCGTGAGCATCTCCGTCGTGCACTCGGCGAGCGCCATCTCGATGGCCTCGTTGATCCGGTCCTTGCCCTCCAGGACCGTGATGGCGGAGGTACTGGTGAGACCCTGGGCACTGATGGCGAGAAATGGCTCGAAGGCATCGGTCAGCTCGACCGCGAGCGTCCTCTTCTCCTGGATCTCGCGTTCCAGGGGGTGAAGCCGTTGTGAGAGTGCTGTGGTGGGAGGAACCGGGCGTAGCCAAGTCGGGTCCCCTGGGTCAGGGTGCAGGAGGGCGAACTCCAGCAGGCAGGGTGCCGCGGTGACTTCGGTGCGCGCGATGCGCCCCGAGCGCAGTGCGGCCGCATACAACTGCTTGCCCGCGTCGCACATCTCGGTCATGGCGTGTGGATGTGCCCGGTTTGAGCTTTTCGTTGGCATAGCTCCACCCCCCAGGGTCCTGAACGTGCAGGAACATGATGCATCGACCCTGTGGTGTTTGCGTGGCCGAATGAGCCATCGTCATGGAGAGCCGGGGGAGAGAAGCCATGGAAGTGAGGACAAAACCCACTATGCGTAAGGGAATACTTGGCGTTGCTCTTGCCGGCGCCTTCTCCGCCGGGTTGGTCTTCGGTGCGGTCGGCCCGGCGGACGCGATCTGGAACTCCACGCCCACCGTCCAGGCGGCGCCCGGCGACGCGATCTGGAACGTCGCGCCGGCCGGAGCGAAGACCACGCAGGCTTCGCCCGCTGTCGTGCCGGACCCGGTCTGGAACCTGGCCCCGGGCACGACCGCTCAGGACCCGGTCTGGAACGCCGCTCCCACGGACGCAGCATGATCACCCCACCGGACGACAGATCCCTCCGCCGCGAAATGGCGATCGCGTACCGCTCCGGCTGGCACACGATCGACCTCGTGACGGCGATCCCGAATCCGGGTGACTCGCTCATGGTCACCCTGTTCGGGGAGCCGATCATCGTGGTGCGGGACGACGACGACGATCTCCGGGCCTACCGGTGTCTGCGGCGCCCGCGCGGCGCCCCGCAGCCGGTGCGGACGGTCGTCCGGTACGGGATGATCTTCGTCAATCTCGATCAGCGTGACCACCAGCTGGTCGGGGACCCGGGGTCCGAGATCCCGCACACCAGTACTACCTCTGCCACCCCCCGCAGTGCCTGACGCGATTCCCCCGTCGTAGTAGATCGCGCAGGTGCTTCCCCCCGCAGCGGCGCCACCGTGGACCTGAACACGGTGGCGCCGCTGCAGTTTTGTGTACGGGCTCATTTTTCGGCTACTCGCCCAGCGGAACACGCCGCGCGCTACGCGTCGTCGAAGACCGCGTTGCCCGTGCCCCGGTCCACCGCGATCTCGATGACGACCCGCGTCGGATTGGGGCGCGGCGGATGGTTGTACCGCTCCGCGTAACGCGCCTCGGCGTCCGCGACCGACGCCGGGTCCGTGCGGACGGTCGCCGCGCCTTCGAGGGTGGTCCAGCGCCGGCCGTCGACCTGGCAGACCGCGACGCGCGCCTGAGCCGAGGAGGGTGCCGCCATGATGTGCGCGACCTTCCAGCTCGCCCTGTCCGTGATGACGCGGGCCACCCGCGCCCCGGCGTCGTACGTCACGCCCACCGGGACGACGTGCGGGGTGCCGTCGGCGCGCAGCGTCGTCAGCGTGCACAGGTGCCGCTCCCGCCAGAAGTCGAGGAAGGCGTTGCCGGGTTCGTCGAGGTCGATCTGCTTGGCCATGGTCGGGAATCTATCCCCGCGGGCGGCGTCCCCCGCACGCGGAACGTCGAGCGGAACGTCGAGCGGAACGTCGAGCGGAACCTTGAGCGGAACCTTGAGCGGAATAGACTCAACTTTGTGTACGCTGAATAGGTCAGAGTTGCCCGTGACGTGGAGGAGAAGGAGAACAGTTACGTGGACGCCGAGCTGACGAACCGGAGCCGCGACGCGATCAACGCGGCCACGAGCCGGGCCGTGTCCGGGGGGCACCCGGATCTGACCCCGGCGCATCTGCTGCTCGCCCTGCTCGAAGGGCAGGAGAACGAGAACATCACCGACCTGCTGGCCGCCGTCGGCGCCGACCAGGCGCAGGTGCGGGCCGGCGCCGAGCGCGTCGTCGGGTCCCTGCCCAGCGTCACCGGGTCGACCGTCGCGCCGCCCCAGCCCAACCGGGACCTGCTCGCCGTCGTCGCCGACGCCGCGGAGCGGGCCAAGGAGCTGGGCGACGAGTTCCTCTCCACCGAGCACCTCCTCATCGGCATCGCCGCCAAGGGCGGGGCCGCGGGCGACGTACTCGCACAGAACGGGGCCGGTGCGAAGAAGCTGGCCGAGGCATTCACCAAGAGCAGGGGAGGGCGCCGGGTGACCACACCCGACCCCGAGGGCTCGTACAAGGCCCTGGAGAAGTTCGGTACCGATTTCACCGCCGCCGCGCGCGAGGGACGGCTCGACCCCGTCATCGGGCGTGACCAGGAGATTCGTCGCGTCGTGCAGGTTCTCTCGCGGCGCACGAAGAACAACCCCGTGCTCATCGGCGAGCCCGGCGTCGGCAAGACCGCCGTCGTCGAGGGGCTCGCCCAGCGCATCGTGAAGGGGGACGTGCCCGAGTCGCTCAAGGACAAGCGGCTCGTCTCGCTCGACCTCGGCGCGATGGTCGCGGGTGCGAAGTACCGGGGTGAGTTCGAGGAGCGCCTGAAGACCGTCCTCTCCGAGATCAAGGAGAGCGACGGGCAGATCATCACGTTCATCGACGAGCTGCACACCGTCGTCGGCGCGGGCGCGGGCGGCGACTCCGCCATGGACGCGGGCAACATGCTGAAGCCCATGCTCGCCCGAGGCGAGCTGCGCATGGTCGGCGCCACGACCCTCGACGAATACCGCGAGCGCATCGAGAAGGACCCGGCCCTGGAGCGCCGCTTCCAGCAGGTCCTGGTCGCCGAGCCCAGCGTCGAGGACTCCATCGCGATCCTGCGCGGCCTGAAGGGGCGCTACGAGGCGCACCACAAGGTGCAGATCGCGGACAGCGCGCTCGTCGCCGCCGCCACCCTCTCCGACCGGTACATCACCTCCCGTTTCCTCCCCGACAAGGCCATCGACCTCGTCGACGAGTCCGCGTCCCGGCTCCGTATGGAGATCGACTCCTCGCCGGTCGAGATCGACGAGCTCCAGCGCGCCGTCGACCGCCTCAAGATGGAAGAACTGGCCATCGGCAAGGAGACCGACCCCGCCAGCAGGCAGCGCCTGGAGAAGCTGCGGCGCGACCTCGCCGACAAGGAGGAGGAGCTGCGCGGCCTCACCGCCCGCTGGGAGAAGGAGAAGCAGTCCCTCAACCGCGTCGGTGAGCTGAAGGAGAAGCTCGACGAACTGCGCGGCCAGGCCGAGCGTGCCCAGCGCGACGGTGACTTCGACACGGCCAGCAAGCTGCTGTACGGCGAGATCCCGTCCCTGGAGCGCGACCTGGAGGCCGCCTCCGAGGCGGAGGAAGAGGTCGCCAAGGACACGATGGTCAAGGAGGAGGTCGGTCCCGACGACATCGCGGACGTGGTCGCCTCCTGGACCGGCATCCCGGCGGGCCGCCTGCTCGAAGGCGAGACCCAGAAGCTGCTCCGCATGGAGGAGGAACTCGGCAAGCGCCTCATCGGGCAGACGGAGGCCGTGCAGGCCGTGTCGGACGCGGTCCGCCGCACCCGCGCCGGGATCGCCGACCCCGACCGCCCGACCGGGTCGTTCCTCTTCCTCGGCCCGACCGGCGTGGGCAAGACGGAGCTGGCGAAGGCCCTGGCGGACTTCCTCTTCGACGACGAGCGGGCCATGATCCGCATCGACATGAGCGAGTACGGCGAGAAGCACAGCGTCGCCCGCCTCGTCGGCGCGCCCCCCGGCTACGTCGGCTACGAGGAGGGCGGCCAGCTCACGGAGGTGGTACGCCGTCGCCCGTACTCGGTGGTCCTCCTCGACGAGGTCGAGAAGGCGCACCCCGAGGTCTTCGACATCCTGCTCCAGGTGCTCGACGACGGCCGCCTCACCGACGGCCAGGGCCGCACGGTCGACTTCCGCAACACGATCCTCGTCCTGACGTCGAACCTGGGCAGCCAGTACCTGGTGGACCCGCTGACGACGGCCGAGGAGAAGAAGCAGCAGGTCCTGGAGGTGGTCCGGGCCTCCTTCAAGCCGGAGTTCCTGAACCGCCTGGACGACCTGGTCGTCTTCTCGGCGCTCGACAAGGACGAGCTGCGCCGCATCGCCAAGCTGCAGCTCGACCGCCTCGCCAAGCGCCTCGCCGACCGCCGCCTCGCCCTCGACGTCACCGACGCCGCCCTCACCTGGCTCGCCGACGAGGGCAACGACCCGGCCTACGGCGCGCGCCCCCTGCGCCGCCTCGTCCAGTCCGCGATCGGCGACCGCCTCGCCAAGGAAATCCTCTCGGGCGAGGTCAAGGACGGCGACACGGTCAGGGTGGACACGTTCGAAGACGGCCTGATCGTGGGCCCGGCGACCCCGGAGAAGACCCTGTAAGCCACAACCCGGCCCCCGGGGGGCGGCGCACGAAGTGCGGGCCGCCCTTCGGGCGGCGTCGGGGGTTTGACGACAGGCCCTCGTGGGAGAGGATGGGCCTCAGCCATACGAAGGGACCAAGCGCGTGAGCATCGACCCGTCCTCGATTCCCAATTTCGGGGGACAGCCCGAACCGCAGCAGGGAGCGGGACCGGCAGGCCCCGTCATCCCCGACCAGGATCTGGTGAAGCAGCTCCTGGAGCAGATGGAGCTCAAGTACGTCCTGGACGACGAGGGTGACCTCGCCGCGCCGTGGGAGGAGTTCCGTACGTACTTCATGTTCCGTGGCGAGGGCGACCAGCAGGTCTTCTCGGTGCGGACGTTCTACGACCGCCCGCACGGCATCGACGCCAAGCCGCAGCTCCTGGAGTCCATCGACGACTGGAACCGCCGCACCCTGTGGCCGAAGGTCTACAGCCACACCCACGACGACGGCACGGTCCGCCTCATCGGCGAGGCGCAGATGCTGATCGGCACGGGTGTCTCCCTGGAGCACTTCGTGTCGTCGACCGTCAGCTGGGTGCGCGCCGCGATCGAGTTCGACCGCTGGCTCGTGGAGCAGCTGGGCCTGGAGGCCGAGGTCGACTCGGCGGAGAAGCCCGAGGACGACGGGGAGCAGTGAGAACCGCTCACAGCGGTTTGTGGACGTAGACCAGCAGGTACGTCCCGTACGCCACCGAGAGCCCGGCCAGCCACCCCACCGTCAGGAGGGCGTGTGCGGGCCGGGCTCTCGCCGTGCGGGCCAGCGCGCACGCGAGCGGCAGCAGCAGCGGGAACGCGGGCAGCAGGAACCGCGGCTTGGACGCGAAGAAGCCGGAGCCGCCGAGGGTGACGAGGAGCAGCACGCCGCTGTAGACGGCGAGCGCCAGCGGCGGCCGGTCCAGGAGCAGCAGCCCGTACAGGAGCACCGCCACCACGACGATCACCAGCGTCATGCCGAAGACGAAGCGGTGCCCGTGCTCGAGCACCCGCCAGGCCATCTGCACCGATCCGGCCCCGTAGTCGAACGTGGAGCCCCAGCCGCGCTGCACCGCGAAGTACCCGCCGAGCGGATCGCCCTTCCTGAGCCCGACCCACAGGACGTACGCGAGCCAGCCGGCCGGTGCGAGCAGGGCGCCTGTCCACAGCCTGTGGGGAACGCGGCCGCGCCGCCTGACCAGCTCGTACGCGGCGGTGACGAGGACGGCGGCGGCGACCGCGACCCCGTTGGGCCGGGCGATCCCGGCGAGCGCGGCCAGCGCTCCCGCCCACAGCCAGCGGCCCGTCAGGACGGCGTACAGGGACCAGGCGGCCAGCGCCGTGAGCACCGGCTCCGTGTACGCGAGGGACAGGACGACGGAGTGCGGGAGCAGGCCCCAGACCACGACGAGGAGCGTCGCCACGAGGCGGCCGTGCAGCAGGTCGCCGACCCGGTAGACGCCGAGCGCGGCGGCGAGCGCGGCGGTCCAGGCGATCAGCAGCGCGCACACCGGGGCGTCCACGATGGGCAGCAGCGTGTGCACGGCCCTGACCAGCGCCGGGTAGAGCGGGAAGAAGGCGAGGTCGCTGTAGACCTGGCCGTTCCCGAACGGCACGGTCCTGCCGTAGCCGTGCTCGGCGATGTGCAGGTACCAGAACGAGTCCCAGGAGCGCCCGAAGAGCGTGAGCGGCTGCTTGCCGGTCGCCCACCCGGCGGCGACCACGGCGAGGGCTCCGGCGAGCCGGGCGGCGGCGAAGAGCCCGAGGGCGCGGGCGGCCCCGGTCGCGAGCGGACGCGGGAGCGCCCGGGGCCCGGCGGTGGTGGCTGAGGGGGCGTCGAGGACGGCGGCGGATGGCTCGGTCACAAACCGAACCTTGCGATGCGCCTGCCGGGCCCGCGAGTTGGGAGCCGCCAGACGGGCGGCTCCCCTCGGATCAGAGCTGTTTCAGACGCGCCACGGCGTCCGCGAGGACCTCGTCCCGCTTGCAGAACGCGAACCGTACGAACGGGGCGCCCGCCGCGCGGTCGTCGTAGAACACGGCGTTCGGGACCGCGACGACACCGCAGCGTTCGGGCAGCGCCCGGCAGAACGCGAAGCCGTCGTCGAAGCCGAGCGGGCGGATGTCGGTGGTCACGAAGTACGTGCCCTGCGGGCGGAACACCGCGAACCCGGCGTCCGCGAGCCCGGCGGCGAGCAGGTCGCGCTTGGCCGTCATGGCGGCCCGGTAGTCGCCGAAGTAGGAGTCGGGCAGCGCGAGCGCCTCGGCGACCGCGTACTGGAAGGGGCCCGAGGAGACGTAGGTGAGGAACTGCTTGGCGGAGCGGACCGCCGTGACCAGCTCGGGCGCCGCCGTCACCCAGCCCACCTTCCAGCCGGTGAACGAGAACGTCTTGCCGGCCGAGCCGATCGTCACCGTCCGCCCGCGCATCCCGGGCAGGGTGGCGAGCGGCACGTGCTCGGCGTCGTCGAAGGTCAGGTGCTCGTAGACCTCGTCGGTGACGACGAGGAGGTCGCGCTCGACCGCCAGCTCCGCGATCGCCTTCAGCTCGGCGCGGGTGAGCACGGTGCCGGTCGGGTTGTGCGGGGTGTTGATCAGCAGGAGGCGGGTGCGCGGGGTGATCGCGGCGCGCAGTTCGTCGAGGTCGAGGCGGAAGCGGCCCTCGTCCGGGCGCAGCGTCACCGGGACGCGCGTACCGCCCGCCATCGCGATGCAGGCCGCGTACGAGTCGTAGTACGGCTCGAACGCGACGACCTCGTCCCCGGGCTCCACCAGCGCGAGCAGCGACGCGGCGATGGCCTCCGTCGCGCCCGCCGTGACCAGCACCTCGCGGTCGGGGTCGAGCGCGATGCCGTACCGGCGCTCCTGGTGCGCGGCGATCGCGGCACGCAGCTCGGGGACGCCGGGGCCCGGCGGGTACTGGTTGCCGCGCCCGTCGCGCAGCGCCCGCACCGCCGCCTCGCGGACCTGCTCGGGGCCGTCGGTGTCGGGGAAGCCCTGGCCGAGGTTGATGGCGCCGGTCCGCACGGCGAGCGCGGACATCTCGGCGAAGATCGTCGTGCCGAACTCGGCGAGCCGGCGGTTGAGCAGGGGGCGCGCGCTGGAGGTCATGCCGGCCATCCTGCGCCGAACCTCTGGAGTTCCTCAACTCTGCTTTGGCCCGCGGCGCGTTCGGGCATCCCCCTGTCACGCCCGCTCGGGGCGCCCCTCCGGGACCGTGGAACGCACGGGGCCCAGGGGGAACGGGGGATGAGAGAGGAGGGCCGGTGATGGAAGCACCCTTCGTCATCTTGGTCTTCGGAATCTTCGCGGCCGTGGTCGTCGTGTTCATCGTCCAAGCGGCCAGGGGGGTCGGACGGGCCGGAGTGCGGACGTCGCAGCAGAGGGGCCGCCGAGGGGGCCGGGCCCACAGCGGCAGCAGTGGCAGCAGTGGCGGCAACAACGGCAGCTGGTGGGCCGGCGGCGGTGGTGGCGGCGGCTCGTGTTCCTCCGGTTCCTCCGGCCACCACGGCGGCCACCATTCGTCGTGCGGCGGTGGGTCTTCGTGCGGCGGCGGCAGCTCCTGCGGGGGCGGCGGGTCGTCGTGCGGTGGCGGGGGCGGGTGCGGCGGCGGCAGCTGACGCCGGGCCCGGGGCTGCGGCCCGCGCGGAGGCGACTGACACGGGGCAGTCGGTCCGCGCGGGCCGCAGGCACGTGTGTTCCCCTTGACACCCGGCAGAGGGGTGTGGGGCGGGGAAGTCCGCTAAGGCAGTTGAACAGTTGAACTGGGGAGCCCTCGGGGGATGGAAACCCTCCGAAGTTGGGTAAAAACGCTGTGAGGGCGACGACGCCCATGATTCCCTTTAACCGTCAACTCAGCGCCCTCGCAGCACGTCTCAACGCGTTCGCGTGGGCACGAGCCGGTCCCATCGACATAGCCGGCCCCACCTCCTTTGCGCGCTTGCGGAGCCGACCCATGCTCACGACCCTGAACACCGCGTACACCGACACGAGTGCGGCCGATCTGGCCTGGGCCCTGGGCCGGGAGCCGCTTCCCGCGCTCGCCACCCTCGACCTCGAACTCAACGGCGCGAAACTGGAGTTGCGGCTCCTCGGCGCCTCCCACCAAGTCCTGCTCGACGAGGAGCACGGCAGCTGCTCGGAGACCGTCGCCTGCATCCCCGGCAGCAGCACCCCGCTCCCGCTCGGCGTCGCCAAGCGCGTCGGTGACTGGGAGTACGAGTTCGCCGCGCACGTCGAGCACCTCACCGAGGGGCAGTTCGCGGGGCGCGCGCAGGAACTCCTCGCCCTCGTCGCCGACCATCCGAACGGGCTCGCGGGCGTCTTCCCCGGCTCCCCGCACGCCTTCACGGCGATGCTCGCGCAGTACCACGAGGGCCAGGTGCAATGGCGCACCTGGCACGCCTATCCGCAGGACGGCCAACTCGTCGCCACCCGCAGCCGCGTGGGCGTACGGATGCCGGTCGCCGCGCTGTAGAACGCCATGCCCACATTGGCGGGAGTATGCGTGCGGTGCGCCCGTTCCACACGTGTGGGTGACGAGGAGCGCTCAGGCGGTGACGTAGCGTTCCAGTCGTGATCGAACCGCACGTGTCCGCGCCGCCCGGGAGGCGCGGAGTGACGACCCGGCCGGCGGGCGGGTACGGCCGGGCCCCGCTCCCGGTGAAACCGGGCACCGGCCGGTTCCTCGTCCTCGTCTGCGTCTTCGTCTGCGCGGCCTGCGGACTCGTCTACGAGCTCGAACTCGTCGCGCTCTCGTCCTACCTGCTCGGCGACTCGGTCACCCAGGCATCCGTCGTCCTGTCCTTCATGGTCTTCGCGATGGGCCTCGGCTCGCTCGCCGCCAAACGCCTCCGGCCGCGCGCCGCCGCCGGGTTCGGGCTCGTCGAGGCGGCGCTCGCGCTCGTCGGCGGGTTCAGCGCCATGGCGCTCTACGCGGTCTTCGCCTGGACGGACGGCGGGGCCGGCCCCCTCGGGGACAGCCCGCGCTGGCTGCTCGCGGGCTTCTCCCTCGCGATCGGGGTGCTGATCGGCGCCGAAGTGCCGCTGCTCATGGTCCTCATCCAGCGGATCCGGCGGCAGGACGCGGGCGGTGCCGTCGCCGACCTGTTCGCCGCGGACTACGTGGGCGCGCTCGTCGGCGGCCTCGCCTTCCCCTTCCTGCTCCTGCCGATGTTCGGGCAGCTCACCGGCGCCCTCCTCACCGGCGCGGTCAACGCGGTGGCCGGGGGCGCGCTCGTGCTCGGACTGCTCCGGCGCGACCTCAGCGCGCGGGGGCGGCGGGTGCTGCTCGTGGTCAACGTCGTCGTCCTCGGCCTGCTCGCCGCCGCGTTCGTCCGCGTCGACGACTTCGAGCAGGCCGCCCGGCAGGCCATCTACGGCGCCGACGTCCGGGTCGCCGAACGGACCGCCGTCCAGGAAGTCGTCCTCACCGGAGGCGAGCGCGGGCGCCCCCTCGACCTCTACCTCGACGGCCAGCTGAGGGTCAGCGGCCGGGACGAGGCGCGGCACCACGCGGCGCTCGTCGGACCCGTCATGCGTGGCGGGCCCCACGCGCGGGTCCTCGTCCTCGGCGGGGGTGACGGGCTCGCCGTCCGCGAAGTGCTCCGCCGGCCCGGGGTGCGCCACGTCGACGTCCTCGACACCGACCCCGCGGTCGTCCGGCTCGCCCGCACCGATCCGGGGCTCCGGGCGCTCAATCGCGGGGCGCTCACCGATCCGCGGGTGCGGGTGCGGACGGGGGATCTGTTCGGGCTGCTCCGGGGCGGGGCCCTCGGCGGGCGGCGGTACGACGTGGTGATCTGCGATCTGCCCGACCCCGCGCGCACCGACAGTACGAAGCTGTACTCCCAGGAGTTCTACGGGCTGGTCTCCCGGGTAATCGGCGCTCCGCGGGGGCGGGTGGTCGTGTCCGGCGGGGGCGGCGGGGGCGGCGGTGGGGCGGGGCGGGTGTGGACCGTCGCGGCGAGTGTTCGGGCGGCCGGGTTGCGGGTGGTCGTGTACCGGGGTGGGGGTGCGGCGGGCTTCGTGGTGGCCGGGCGCACCGCTCCCCACGTCCCGGGCGTCCGGCCGCTTTCGGCCCCGGGCCATGCGTATCCCGCATCGACACTGGTGCACCCGCGTTACGGCGACTGACCGTGTCCTCCCTTGTCGGGTGCGGCTCTCGTCGTGGTTGCTCGCGCAGTTCCCCGCGCCCCTGGAGCATGCGGCTTCGCCGCGGCCCCAGGGGCGCTGAGATGGCGCACGCAGTGCGCATCTCAGGGGCGCGGGGAACTGCGCGGCCAGCCACGACGGCGCCGCACCCGGGGCGATTCCTGATTCGGGGGGCCGAACAAGACGCCCGCTCCCGACGGAGTCGCTACGCTCGGGTGCCATGGAGCATGAGGTGTTCGTTCCGGTTCCCGCCGAGTCCCTTCGGGCGGTGCTCTGCGATCCGTCGCGCGTGGAGAGGGCCCTGCCGGGGTTCCAGCCCGACGCGTCCGGCGAGGGGGGCCGCCTCAAGGTGCGGATCGAGGGGCACACCATCACCTACCGCGGAGCGGTCCGCGTGGTGGAGTCGCCGGACGGCTCGTACGCGGTGACCGGCGAGGGGACGGAGGCGCGTGGCACGGGCGGTGTCGTGTTCGCGCTGACGGCCCGGGTCGTCGCGGCGGACGGCGGCTCTCTGCTCACGTTCGCCGGTACGGCGTCCGGCGACGGGCGGGTGGCCGAGTTCTCGGACGAGGCCGTCACATCGGCGGCACACCGGCTGCTGAACCGTTTCGGCGGAAACCTCGGCGCGGCCGGCCAGGAGCCCGGCTCGGACGACGAGACCGATGAGGACGACGAGAACGACGAGAGCGACGAGGGCGGTGAGGTCGGAGCCGGCGCGGAGGACGCGGCCGACGGCGGCGATCCGGAACCCGGCGACGGCGACGGCGCCCCCGCACGCCCCTCCCTCTACGACACCGCCGTCCCCCCGTCCAGCCTCGAACCCGCCCCGGACGGCGAGGACACCGGTGACCTCCCGGCGGAGCCCGCCGCCGCGCACGCCCGCCGCACGATGATCGGCCGCAGCGCCGAGGAGGTCGATCACGCGCCGCCGCGCGGCCGGTACGCGCCCGTACCCGCGCCGGAGGGCGTCACGGCCAGTGCCACCCTGCGCTGGGCCGCACCCGCCGCCGCCCTCGCGCTGGCGTCCGCGATCGTGGTGGGGCGGGCCCTGCGCAGGCGCCACTGACCGCCCGCCGCATAGGCTGAGCCGTCGTGACGACTCAGGAGACGACGCTGACCGCGGGCGACGCGGAAGTGACGGTGGCGCCGGGCAACGGCTGCCGGATCAGCAGCCTAAAGATCGCCGGGACCGAACTGCTGCGGCAGGGGGAGCGCTACGGGTGCTTCCCGATGGTGCCCTGGTGCGGGCGGATCAGGGACGGGCGGTTCCGCGACGGCGGGCAGGTCCACCAGATGCCGCTGAACTCGCCGCCGCACGCCATCCACGGCTTCGGCCGCGACGCCGAATGGACCACCGCGCGGGTCAGCGGCTCGGAGGCGGTGTTCACGTACGACCTGACGGACCCGTGGCCCTACCCGGGGCGCGTCACGCAGATCGTCGCCCTCGGCGAGGACTCGCTGACGCTGACGCTCGGCATCGAGACGTACGGCGACTCGTTCCCGGCGCAGGCCGGCTGGCACCCGTGGTTCAACCGGACCCTGGCCGAGGACGGCAGCCACGTGCAGATCGCGTTCGAGCCCGCCTGGCAGGAGGAGCGCGGAGAGGACCATCTGCCGACGGGGCGCCGCGTGGACGTGAAGCCGGGGCCGTGGGACGACTGCTTCGGGATGCCCGACGGGGTCGACGTGTCGCTGACCTGGCCCGGTGCGCTGGAGCTGCACGTCAAGAGCCGTGAGCAGTGGGTCGTCGTCTACGACGAGCAGGACGCCGCCGTGTGCGTCGAGCCGCAGACCGGGCCGCCGAACGGGCTCAACACCGAGCCGCGCCTCGTCACCCCGGTGGAGCCCCTGGAGGCCAGCACCACCTGGACCTGGCGGCGCCTTTAAGCTCGTAGCCATGACGACGAACGACGTGCGCGCGGCGCTGCTCCAGCAGATCAAGGACAAGGCCGTGGTGCACGGCAAGGTGACGCTCTCCTCGGGCCTGGAGGCCGACTACTACATCGACCTGCGCCGCGTCACCCTCGACGGCGAGGCCGCCCCGCTGGTCGGGCAGGTGCTGCTCGATCTGACGACGGACCTGGAGTTCGACGCCGTGGGCGGGCTGACCATGGGCGCCGACCCCGTCGCCGGGGCCATGCTGCACGCCTCCGCCGCCCGGGGGCAGCGGCTCGACGCGTTCGTCGTCCGCAAGGCCGCCAAGGCGCACGGCATGCAGCGCCAGGTCGAGGGCCCGGACATCAAGGGCCGCCGCGTGCTCGTCGTCGAGGACACCTCCACGACCGGCGGCTCCCCGCTGACCGCCGTCGAGGCCGTCCGCGCGGCGGGCGCCGAGGTCGTCGGCGTGGCCACCATCGTGGACCGCGCGACCGGCGCCGCCGAGAAGATCACCGAGGGCGCCGGGGTCCCGTACCTGTTCGCCTTCTCCAAGGACGAGCTGGGCCTGGACTGAGACCGGCCCGGACCGAGACGGGCCGCCGGGCCCGGAACCCGGGTCTCGCACAAGTCTGGAAAGATGGGGGCGACGATGACGTCACCCCATGGACTTGGTGAGGGTCGGACCACCGGTCGGGACACCTGAACAACCCAAACCCGCAATCGCGCGCTTCACGAGGAGTCGGCAGATGGCCATCGCAACCCCGGATCAGTACAACGAGATGCTCGACCGGGCCAAGGCGGGCAAGTTCGCCTACCCGGCCATCAACGTCTCGTCGACGCAGACCCTCAACGCGGCCCTCCAGGGCTTCGCCGAGGCCGAGAGCGACGGCATCATCCAGATCTCGACCGGTGGCGCCGAGTACCTCTCGGGCCAGGGCGTGAAGGACATGGTCGTGGGCGCCCAGGCGCTCGCCGAGTTCGCGCACGTCGTCGCCGCGAAGTACCCGAACAAGATCGCGCTGCACACCGACCACTGCCCCAAGGGCAAGCTGGACGGGTACGTGCGCCCGCTGCTCGACATCTCCGCCAAGCGCGTCGAGGCCGGCGGCCTGCCGCTGTTCCAGTCGCACATGTGGGACGGCTCGGCCGAGACCCTCGACGACAACCTGAAGATCGCCCAGGAGCTGCTCGCCAAGGCCAAGGCCGCGCACATCGTCCTGGAGATCGAGATCACCCCGACCGGTGGTGAGGAGGACGGCGTCTCGCACGAGATCAACGACAACCTCTACACCTCGGTCGACGACGCGATCCGCACCGTCGAGGCGCTCGGCCTGGGCGAGAAGGGCCGCTACCTGCTCGCCGCCTCGTTCGGCAACGTGCACGGCGTGTACAAGCCGGGCAACGTCGTGCTCCGCCCCGACCTGCTCGCGGAGCTGAACGCGGGCGTCGCCGCGAAGTACGGCAAGCCGGCCGGCTCCAAGCCGTTCGACTTCGTCTTCCACGGCGGCTCGGGCTCCACCCTGGAGGAGATCCGCACCGCCCTGGAGAACGGCGTCGTGAAGATGAACCTCGACACCGACACCCAGTACGCCTTCACCCGGCCCATCGCCGGTCACATGTTCCAGAACTACGACGGCGTCCTGAAGGTCGACGGCGAGGTCGGCAACAAGAAGACGTACGACCCGCGCGTGTGGGGCAAGAAGGCCGAGTCGGGCATGACCGCCCGCATCGTCGAGGCCTGCGAGAGCCTGCGCTCCGCGGGTACCCGCATCAAGTAACACCCGTAACGCCCGAGTACGGGCCCGGCGCTCCTGACTTCCCGGGGGTGCCGGGCCCGTGCCATGCCCGGAGGTGCCCTTCAGTGACGTACGACTTCGACACCCCCGTCGACCGGCACGGCACCTGGTGTGTGCAGTGGGACGGCGTCACGGACCGTTTCCCGGTCCCCGACCTGCTGCCCTTCACCATCTCCGACATGGACTTCGCGTGCGCGCCCGAGGTGCTCGACGCCCTGCACGCCCGCCTCGCGCACGGCGTCCTCGGCTACACCGACTGGCGGCACGAGGACTTCCGCGGCGCGATCCGGGACTGGTTCCGCACCCGGTACGCCACCGACGTCGACACGGACCGGCTGGTGTACGGCCCGTCCGTCCTCAACCAGATATCGCAGCTGCTGCGGATGTGGACCGGGGAAGGGGACGGGGTCGTCGTCCACGCCCCCACCTACGACGGGTTCCGCAAGGCGATCACCGGGCTCGGCCGCGAGATGCGCACCGTCGGCGTCGACGACTGGACCGGCCTGGAGCGCGAGCTGGCACGGCCCGACAGCCGCGTGCTCCTCCTCTGCTCCCCGCACAACCCGACCGGGCACGTCTGGACCGACGCCGAGCTGCGCCGCCTCGCCGAGCTCGCGGCCATCCACGACGTGGCCGTGATCAGCGACGAGATCCACGCCGACCTCGCCCACGACGGGTTCACGCACCTGCCCTGGACCCGGTACGCCGACGGCCTGCGCTGGGCGCTCGTCACCTCGGCCACCAAGTCCTTCAACTTCCCGGCGCTGAGCGGCAGTTACGGGTTCGTCGGCGAGCCGGAAGACCACGCCGAGTTCGAGCGCCGCATGAACACCGGTGAGGGGCTCGCCTCGCCCGCCGTGCTCTCCCTCACCGCCCACATCGCCGCGTACCGCGAGGGCGGCGCGTGGCTGGACGCCCTGCGCGCGTACACGTACGGCAATCTGCGGTTGGTCGAGGAACGGCTCGACGCCGCCTTCCCCGAGCTCAAGTGGCGTACCCCGGAGGCCGGTTATCTGGCGTGGGTGGATCTGCGGCCCCTCGGCGTCACCGCGGACGACGAGCTGCAGCGCGTCCTCGTCGAGCAGGAGAAGGTCGCCGTCATGCAGGGCGGGACGTACGGGGCGCCCGGCTTCGTCCGGCTCAACGTCGGCTGTCCGCGGAGCAAGGCGGCGGCGGGCGCCGACGCGCTCGTCCGCGCCCTGCGGACCGTCACGGGGCGTGACCGGTAAGTGAGCGTTCACGTGATCACCGGCGTGGAGAACAGCCACCCGGATGGCGCAGACTGGACACCATGAGCCTTCACGAGAACCTGCTCGGGGGACCGCCCCCGACCCACCTGCCCGACGACCCGGAGCCGCGCGAGCTGCTCGCCGGCGGCACGCCCCCGGCCGACGTCGCCGCGAAGTACCCGACCTCCTCGCTGGCCTGGGCCCAGCTCGCCGACGCAGCGTACGAGCGGGGCAGCGTCGTCGAGTCGTACGCCTACGCGAGGACCGGCTACCACCGCGGGCTCGACGCCCTGCGGCGCAGCGGCTGGAAGGGCCACGGGCCCGTGCCGTGGGAGCACGAGCCGAACCGCGGCTTCCTGCGCGCCCTGCACGCCCTGGCGCGGGCGGCCGGCGCCATCGGCGAGCAGGAGGAGTTCGAGCGCTGCTCGCAGTTCCTGAAGGACTCGTCCCCGGTGGCGGCGCAGACCCTCGGCTGAACCGCGCACGGACGGTGAGGCCCGCCTGTGACCAGGCGGGCCTTGCCGTTCCGGGGGACGATTGTGAAGGATGCGAGGCGGGGACCGGGGCCCCGTGCCGGTAACGGCAGGGCGGACCGCTACCCGGAGTACACATCAGGAGACAGCGATGTCCCACGACGCGGATCACGGAGATCACCCCTCCCCTGCGACGGGCACCTCCACAGCGGCGGACACCTCCCCTGTGGCGGACACCTCCACAGCGGCGGACACCCCCGACGCACCGCATCTCGACTTCGCGGGCACCACGCCCTACGAGGACTACGTCCAGGCCGACGTCCTCACCCACCTCCAGCACCTGCGCTCGGACGACCCCGGCGAGATGGTCTTCCTCGTGACGACCCAGGTCATGGAGTTGTGGTTCACCGTCATCGTGCACGAGTGGGAGACCGCCGCCCGCGCCCTCGCCCAGGACGACGTGCCGACCGCGATCGCCGCGCTCAAGCGCTCGCGCCGCGAACTGGAGGCCCTGAACGCCTCCTGGCGGCCGCTCGCCGGGCTCACCCCGGCCCAGTTCAACTCCTACCGGTCCTCCCTCGGTGAGGGCTCCGGGTTCCAGTCGGCGATGTACCGGCGCATGGAGTTCCTGCTCGGCGACAAGTCGGCGTCGATGCTGGTGCCGCACCGCGGCGCGCCCCGCGTCCACGACGAGCTGGAGAAGGCGCTGCACGAGCCCAGCCTCTACGACGAGGTGCTGCGCCTCCTCGACCGGCGCGGCCACCGCATCCCGCGCTCGGTCCTGCACAGGGACGTGTCGCAGCGCTACGAGCCGTCGCCCGAGGTGGAAGCGGTCTGGACGGCGCTGTACGCGGGGGACGAAGCCTCCGAGCTCGCACGGCTCGGCGAGGCGCTGACCGACGTCGCCGAGCTGGTGTGGCGCTGGCGCAACGACCATCTGGTGGCCACGCGCCGCGCGATGGGCGCCAAGACCGGCACCGGCGGCTCCGCCGGGGTGGCGTGGCTGGAGAAGCGCGCGCAGAAGAACGTGTTCCCCGAGTTGTGGACGGCGAGGTCCCATGTCTGATCTGCACGAGCGGGCGCGCGAACTGGACGCGGCCGACCAACTGGCCGCCGTGCGTGCCGACTTCGTCCTCGACGACGTCGTGTACCTGGACGGGAACTCGCTGGGCGCGCTGCCCGTGAAGGTTCCAGGACGCCTCGACGACGTCGTGCGGCGCGAATGGGGTCGGCTGCGCATCCGGTCCTGGACCGAGTCCGGCTGGTGGACCGCGCCCGAGCGGATCGGCGACCTGATCGCCCCGCTGGTCGGCGCCGCGCCCGGCCGGGTCGTCGTCGGCGACTCCACGAGCGTGAACGTGTTCAAGGCGCTGGTGGGCGCCGTGCGGCTCGCTGGCGAGGGGCGGGACGAGATACTCGTCGACGCCGCGACCTTCCCGACGGACGGTTACATCGCGGCGTCGGCGGCCCGGATGACGGGGTGCACGGTACGGGCGGTCGCGCCGGACGAGGTGCCGGACGCGCTCGGCCCCCGTACGGCCGCCGCACTCCTCAACCATGTCGACTACCGCACGGGCCGCCTGCACGATTTGCCGGGGCTCACGGCGGCCGTCCGCGCCGCCGGGGCCGTGAGCGTCTGGGACCTGTGCCACAGCGCGGGCGCGCTGCCCGTCGGGCTCGACGCGCACGGGGTCGACCTGGCGGTGGGCTGCACGTACAAGTTCCTCAACGGCGGGCCGGGATCGCCCGCCTACCTGTACGTGCGCGGCGAGCACCAGGCCGCCTTCGACTCGCCGCTGCCGGGCTGGAACTCGCATGCCGAGCCGTTCGGGATGCGACCCGAGTACGAGGCGGCCGAGGGCGCGGTGCGCGGGCGCGTCGGGACGCCGGACATCCTGTCGATGCTGGCCTTGGAGGCGGCGCTAGAGGTGTGGTCGCGCCCCGACGTGTCCGTCGACGCCGTGCGCGCCAAGTCCCTGGCCCTGACGGACTTCTTCCTGGAGTGCGTCGAGGCGTACGTCCCCGCCGGGCGGGTGGAGCCGGTGACCCCGGCCGCGCACGCCGAGCGGGGCAGCCAGGTGGCGCTGCGGTGCGCGGACGCGGGCGCCGTCATGGAGCGGCTGATCGCGGCGGGCGTCGTCGGCGACTTCCGGGCGCCGGACGTGCTGCGGTTCGGGTTCACGCCGCTGTACCTGGGGTTCGCGGAGGTGGAGCGGGCGGCGAGGGTGCTCGCGGAGACGCTCGGCTAGGGCCTTCTTCAGGCACTAGGCCTTCTTTAGGCCCTGGACCACGTACACGCCTGCCTCGGCCGCCGTCACCGCGGCGGCCACCGCACGGGCCGCGTCCGCCTCGGTGGGCGCGGTCCCGGTCGTGAGCAGGCGGTAGTAGAGCGGCGCCGACACCGCCCGGACGACCTCCGCCGCGTCCGTCCCCGCGGGCAACTCCCCGCGCTGGACGGCCTCTTCGACGGAAGGCGCCCACTCGGCGACCCGGACCTCGTAGAACTGGCGCAGGGCGTCGGCGGTCCGCTCGTCGCAGGTGGCGGCCGCGATCACCGCGCGGAAGAGCGGGCCCTGGCGCGGGTCGGACAGGGTGCGCTGGACCAGCAGGGCGTTGGCGGTGAGGTCGCCGCGCAGGGTGCCGGTCGCCGTGCGGGGCAGCGACTCCTGCGCCATCTGCGCGAGCAGGTCGGCGACAAGGCCGGTGGGGGAGGACCAGCGCCGGTAGACCGTGGTCTTGCCGACGTCCGCGCGGCGGGCGATGTCGGCGAGGTCGAGCCGGTCGAAGCCCTCCTCGGCGAGGACGTCGCCCGCGGCGTCGAGCACCGCCGCGCGGACACGGGCGGTACGGCCGCCGGGACGGAGCGTGCCGGGTTCGGGGTCGCTGCTCATGACAGGCAGGGTAACGGCACAGCAGGACCGTTTATTCGGTCACTGTACGTGTCGGCGCACGTCATCGGGCTGGTAGCGTCCGCTTACTTACTGGGTCACCAGTGTTTTCCTGCACGCGTGTCGTGACGTCGAGAGGGTGGGAGCATGCCGGACGAAGCCGCCGCGCGCGACGAGGCGGAGGAGGCGTCCGCCTTCTCGCACCCCGTGGTCCCGCCGGACGTCACCGCCGCCTACGGCGACCACCCGGACCAGGTCGTCGACTTCTACACGCCGCGCGACGGCGCGACCGGGGCCCCGCTCGTCGTGGTCCTGCACGGCGGCGCCTGGCGGGCCTCGTTCGACCGGACGCACCTGAGCCCGTTCGCCGACTTCCTGGCCCGGCGCGGGTTCGCCGTCGCCAGCGTCGAGTACCGGCGCGGCCGTCCGCTGCCGAAGCAGGGCGCGAAGAGCCCGGCGGCCGGGCGCTGGCCCGACACCTTCGACGACGTGGCCGCCGCGCTCGACGCCCTGCCCGCGCTCGTCGCGGAGCACCTGCCCGCGGCGGACGCCCGGCGCACGGTGATCGCCGGGCACTCGGCGGGCGGCCACCTCGCGCTGTGGGCCGCGGCCCGGCACGTCCTGCCGGCCGACTCGCCCTGGCACACCCCGGCGGCGCCCGCGCTGCGCGGCGTCGTGGCGCTCGCCCCGGTCGCGGACCTCGGGCTCGCGCGCAAGCTCGGCATCTGCGGCGGGGCCGGTGCCGAACTGCTCGGCGGCGAGGACGAGTTGGTCGAGGCACGCCTTCCGTACGCCGACCCGGCCCGGCTGCTGCCCACCGGCATCGCGACCACCCTCGTCCAAGGGCGTACGGACACGACCGTGCCGGTCGCCGTCGCCGAGGCGTACGCGGACGCGGCGGCCAGGGCGGGCGAGGTCGTCGGCGTCACGTTCCTGGAGGAGGTCGGGCACTTCCCGCTCATCGACCCGGCGGCGGACGCGTGCGCGGTCGTCGCGGAGGAGATCGCGCAACTCGCCTGGTGACCCGGGTAGTACTCAGGGCGGACGGCCAGGACCCGTCTGACTGTGGACGACCAGGGCCCGCGGCGGCCCGTACCGTCGGGGCATGACCGAGACGACCACCATCTCCGGGGCGCCCCGCGACCGCAGCCCCGAGTTCAGCCTCGCGCAGTCGGCGCTGCGGGGGCTGCGCGAGGACCTGTTCCGCGACGTGCGCGCCTACCGGCCGCTGCCCAGGGCGGCGACGGACGGGCCGTGGGCCCGGCTCTTCCCGGACCGCGTCCGCAGGCACCTGGGCGGCTTCCCGCACGCCGTCGTGCTGGCCCTGGCCCTGCTGACGTTCTTCGTGGGCATGGTGAGCGGCAGCATGCACAGCGACATGTCCGTCTCCCTCCTGACGGGGCTCATCCCGGCGGTGCCGGTGGCGCTCACCTTGCTGCGGCCGGTCCTTGCCTGGTGGCTCTCGCTCGCGGTGGCGCCCGTCCTCATCCTGGTCAGCAGCGGTGAGCTCTACCCGTGGTCGGCCGGCAGCATCGTGGGCCACACCGCCGTCATGATGATCGTCGCGGCGCGCACCCGGCCCCGTACGGCGGCCTGGATGTGGGTCCTCAGCGCGGTGTACTCGGTGTTCGCGGGCGAGCTGATGGGCGGCCTGGACACCGGTGTGTCGGTCCCGGTGCTCGTGGTCTCCGGTGTCGCGGTCGCGCTCGTCACCCTGGTCCAGGCGAACCGCACCACGCGGCGCCAGGTCGTCGAGGAGCGCACGGTCACCGCCGTCGAACGCGACAAGCGCACCCTGCTCGAAGAGCGCACGAACATCGCCCGCGAGCTGCACGACGTCGTCGCCCACCACATGTCGGTCGTCGCGATCCAGGCGGAGGCGGCGCCCTACCGGGTCGAGAACCCGCCGCCCGAGCTGGAGCAGGCGTTCGTCACGATCCGGGAGAACGCGGTGGCGGCGCTCACCGAACTGCGCCGCGTCCTCGGCGTCGTACGGGCCGAGGACTACGAGGCGCCCGACGCCCCGCAGCCCACGCTCGCCGACCTCGGCAAGCTCCTGGAGAACGTGCGGGACGCGGGCCTGACCGTCACCGAGACCGTCACCGGCGCCGTCCGCGAACTGCCGCAGGGCGTCGAACTGTCGGCCTACCGGATCGTGCAGGAGGCGCTCAGCAACACGCTGCGTCACGCGCCGGGCGCGGCGGCGGCGGTCGAGGTGTCGTACGTGCTCGGCGGCCTCGGCCTGCGCGTCGTCAACGGCGCCCCGAACGCCCTCGCCAAGCCCTCGCCCGGCGCCGGGCACGGCATCACCGGCATGCGCGAGCGCGTCTCGATGCTCAGCGGCGAGATGACGGCCGGGCCGACGGCCGACGGCGGCTACGAGGTCCTGGTCTTCGTGCCGGTCGCGGCCCAGCCGCCCGAGCAGCGCGAGAAGGCCGACGAGACCAGCGGCACCACCGGGGCGGACGCATGATCAAGGTGCTGATCGCCGACGACCAGATGATGGTGCGCGAGGGCTTCTCGGTCCTGCTCGGCGCGATGCCGGACATCGAGGTCGTCGGCGAGGCCGTCAACGGGATCGAGGCGGTCACCAAGGTCCGCGAGCTGCGCCCCGACGTGGTCCTCATGGACATCCGTATGCCGGAGCTGAACGGCATCGAGGCGACCCGCGAGATCGTCGCCGCCGACGAGGGCGCCAAGGTCCTCGTCCTCACCACCTTCGACCTCGACGAGTACGTGTACCAGGCGCTCCGCGCGGGCGCGTCCGGCTTCCTCCTGAAGGACGCGTCGGCCCGCCAACTCGCGGACGGCGTACGGGTGGTGGCGAGCGGCGAAGCGCTCCTGGCCCCCTCCGTGACCCGCCGCCTGATCACGGAGTTCTCCAGACTCTCGGAGATCCCGAAGCTGCCCGCCGTGCAGAACCCTCAGGCGTACGGGGAGCTGACCGACCGCGAGACGGAGGTCCTGGTCCTCATCGCGCAGGGCCTGTCGAACGCGGAGATCGCCGAGCGGCTCGTGGTCGCCGAGTCGACGATCAAGACGCATGTGAGCCGGGTCCTGGTGAAGCTGGGTCTGCGCGACCGCACGCAGGCGGCGGTCTTCGCGTACGAGGCACGTCTGGTCACGCCGGGGTGAGGCGCTTCGCGCGGGAGGCAGGTCTGGTCACGCCGGGCTGAGCGGGGCTAGCGTCCCGTCATGGACGCTGCCACCGCCTTCGACCCGTGGTCCCCGGCCTTCGTCGCCGACCCGTACCCCGCGTACGCGGCGCTGCGCGAGGCCGGCCGGGTCCACTGGTTCGAGCCCACCCGCCAGTACCTGATCCCGCGCCACGCCGACGTGTCGAGCCTGCTGAGGGACCGCCGCCTGGGCCGCACCTACCAGCACCGGTACGCGCACGAGGACTTCGGCCGCACGGCCCCGCCCCCGGAGCACGAGCCGTTCCACACCCTCAACGACCACGGCATGCTCGACCTCGAACCCCCGGACCACACGCGCATCCGCCGCCTCGTCTCCAAGGCGTTCACCCCGCGCACGGTCGAACAACTGCGGCCCTACGTGGAGAAGCTGGCCGGCGAACTGGTCGCGGGCCTCGTCGCGGACGGCGGCGGCGACCTCCTCACCGCCGTCGCCGAACCCCTCCCGGTCGCGGTCATCGCCGAGATGCTCGGCATCCCGGAGGCGGACCGCCCGCTCCTGCGCCCCTGGTCGGCGGCGATCTGCGGGATGTACGAGCTGAACCCGCCACCGGAGACGGCACGGGCGGCCGTACGGGCGTCGGTCGAGTTCACCGCGTACCTGCGGGAGCTGATCGGTGCCCGCCGCCGGAACCCCACCTCCACCGACCTGATCTCGGCCCTGATCGCCGCCCATGACGAGGACGACGACCGCCTCACCGAACAAGAGCTGATCTCGACCTGCGTCCTGCTCCTCAACGCCGGTCACGAGGCCACCGTCAACTCGACGGTGAACGGCTGGTGGGCCCTGTTCCGCCACCCCGGCCAACTGGCGGCGCTCCGGGCGGACCACGCGCTGATCCCGCGCGCCGTGGAGGAGCTGATGCGCTTCGACACCCCGCTCCAGCTCTTCGAACGCTGGGTGCTCGACGACATCGAGTTCGCCGGCGTCACCCTGCCGCGCGGCAGCGAGGTCGCCCTCCTCTTCGGCTCCGCCAACCACGACCCGGCGGTCTTCACCGACCCGGACCGCCTCGACCTGACCCGCGCCGACAACCCCCACATCTCCTTCAGCGCGGGCATCCACTACTGCATCGGCGCACCCCTGGCCCGGGTGGAACTGGCGGCGTCGCTGCGCGCCCTGCTCACGCAAGCCCCGGCCCTCCACCTCGCGGCGGAGCCGTCCCGTAAGCCGAACTTCGTGATCAGGGGCCTGGAGGGCCTCCCCGTCGCGCTCTGAACACCCGGTGCAGCACCACCCCGCCGAGCACCCCGGCCCCCACCCCGCCGACCAGGCACAACGGCAGATCGACGACGAACACCTGCCAGTCGGGCCCCTGCTCGAACCGGTGCACCCGGCCCGGCGTGCGGAGATACCACCAGACCGCGAACCCGGCGGCGAGCCCGGCGAACGAGGTGGAGCAGCCGAGGGCGGCCTGCGCGCGTTGTCCCATGCCCTGAACGGACGCGTGATCATGGTCAACGGTTTCGCGGGAAGGCACCCGCGCATCCGGCCCGAGCGGTGCCTCCGCTGCCGGCGTCCGGGCTTGATATACCTGCTGAGCAGGGACGAGAAGCGGAGAGGCGGGCGGCGACGTGGGCGAGGCCGACGGGGCGGACGGGGCCGACGGGGCGGACGGGGCCGACGGGGCGGACGGGGGCAGGACCGCGCGGCGGGTGGAGTTCGAGACGATGCTGCTCAGCCGGCACGGCTACCTCTTCGGCTCCCGCGCCAGATCCGACCGCTGGCGCCTGGACCGCAGCGCCTACATCCTGCTCAGCCGCATCCAGCTGGACGGCCCCATGTCGATCGGCCAGCTCACCGAGGCGTTCGGCCTGGACGCCTCGACCCTGAACCGGCAGACGGCCGCGATGCTCCGCGCCGGGCTCGTCGAGCGCATCCCGGACCCGGACGGCGGCATAGCCCGCAAGTTCCGGGTCACGGAGGAGGGCGCCAAGAGCCTCGACGAGGACCGCGGCCTGAACACCGAGGTGATCGGCGGCCTCATGGCGGACTGGACCGAGGGCGAGGTCGCCGATTTCGCGGCGAGCCTGAAGCGCCTGAACCGGGCGATCGAGGACCTGGAGGGCCGCCCGTGGCCCCGGCCGGACGGTTCCTGACCCCGCGGGCCCCGGCCGGACGGTTCCTGACCCCGCGGCGGCCCCGGCCGGGCCGGGCTCAGGGCAGCGCCAGCCGCCAGGCCCCCTCCCGTACCGTCCACATCCGGCGGCGGACCGGGCCCGCGATGGCGACCGTGTCCGTGCGGTAGCGGAAGTCGGGGCCCGTCACCGTGATCGTGCGCGCCGACGCGCGCAGCGGGGGCGCGTCCGGGGTGCGGTGGATCTCCAGTCGGGCCAGGCCCGTACCGGTGGCGGGGCCCACCGAGACGTGCCGCACCGGCTGGTCCAGGTCGAGGAGGGTCGCGCCGTCGGCCTCGATCCGCAGCCGGGCCGGAGGCCCGGGGACCTGACCCGTGGGCCGGGCCGGGCGCGGCGCCAGCGTGCGGACCAGGGAGCGGCAGGTGCGCAGCCACGGGCGGGCCGCGCCGTCCGGGTCGGCGGGCGGCTGGGTGAGCGGCGGGATGCGCAGCTCGCCGAGGACCACGCCGTCGCTGTCGTCGACGAGGAGGTCGAGGCGGCGCTCCGACCCGTCGAGCGCGGCACGCGCCGCCGCGACCGCTCCACAGGGAATCCCGAGGGAGCGCGCGAGCGCCACCGCACCCCCGACCGGGATCATCGAGAGCACCGATTCGGCCAGCTCCCGCTCCCGGTGCAGAAGCGACACGGCGCGCAGCAGCGCCCGGTCGTCACCGATCACCACGGGGCGCCGCGCACCCCTCCTGGCCAGCGCTTTCGCGAATTCCTCCGGTCCCTCGGGCAGACATACGCGGGCCTCGGCGCCCGCACACAGCACATCCTTGGCGATCCGCACGGACTCCCCGTCCGCGCGCCGGGCGAGGGGGTCCACAAGCACCAGAACCTGCCGCGACAGCCCCTCGTCCGTCCGGTCAGCCGGCTGTTCCAAAGCCGCCACCTCGGCCTTGCCTCGCTTCCTCGGGTAGCATCTTGGTGCAAGAGCCCCTTGCGCTATTGCGCCAGGGGCTTCGTCTATTCCGGGGCACCCCAAGGCTTACGCATTCATCAGTGGCTGCGACCCCTGACCTTGGACATGCCCCGCCCGGAAGGGGTGTACGCCTGTGCCCGCACTTGTGCTGCTCGGTGCTCAGTGGGGTGACGAAGGCAAGGGAAAGGCCACCGACCTGCTCGGTGGATCCGTGGACTATGTAGTGCGCTACCAAGGCGGTAACAACGCCGGTCACACGGTCGTCGTGGGCGACCAGAAGTACGCGCTGCATCTCCTCCCTTCCGGGATCCTCTCGCCGGAGTGCACGCCGGTCATCGGAAACGGTGTCGTCGTCGACCCGTCGGTCCTGCTCTCCGAGCTGAGCGGTCTGAACGAGCGCGGCGTCGACACGTCCAAGCTCCTGCTCAGCGGCAACGCGCACATCATCACGCCGTACAACGTGACCGTCGACAAGGTGACGGAACGGTTCCTCGGCAAGCGCAAGATCGGCACCACCGGGCGCGGCATCGGCCCGACCTACGCCGACAAGATCAACCGCGTGGGCATCCGCGTCCAGGACCTCTACGACGAGTCGATCCTCACCCAGAAGGTCGAGGCGGCCCTCGAGGTCAAGAACCAGCTGCTCACCAAGCTCTACAACCGCCGCGCCATCGAGGCCCAGCAGGTCGTCGAGGAGCTGCTCGGCTACGCGGACCAGATCAAGGGCTACGTCGCCGACACCACCCTGATCCTCAACAAGGCGCTCGACGACGACAAGGTCGTGCTCTTCGAGGGCGGCCAGGGCACCCTCCTCGACATCGACCACGGCACGTACCCCTTCGTCACCTCGTCGAACCCGACCGCGGGCGGCGCCTGCACGGGCGCCGGCGTCGGCCCGACGAAGATCAGCCGCGTCATCGGCATCCTCAAGGCGTACACGACCCGCGTCGGCGCCGGACCGTTCCCGACCGAGCTGTTCGACGACGACGGCGAGGCGCTGCGCCGCATCGGCGGCGAGCGCGGCGTCACCACGGGCCGCGACCGCCGCTGCGGCTGGTTCGACGCGGTCATCGCCCGCTACGCGACCCGCGTGAACGGCCTGACCGACTTCTTCCTCACCAAGCTCGACGTCCTCACCGGCTGGGAGCAGATCCCGGTCTGCGTCGCCTACGAGATCGACGGCAAGCGCGTCGAGGAGCTCCCGTACTCGCAGACGGACTTCCACCACGCGAAGCCCGTCTACGAGATGCTGCCGGGCTGGTCCGAGGACATCACCCAGGCCAAGACCTTCGCCGACCTGCCGAAGAACGCGCAGGCCTACGTGAAGGCGCTGGAGGAGATGTCGGGCGCCCCGATCTCGGCCATCGGCGTCGGTCCCGGCCGCGACGAGACGATCGAGATCAACTCGTTCCTGTAGAGAGCACCGCAGTGCCCTGCAGCAGTGCCTGCATGTGGCCCTGCGGAAGGCACGTCCCCGTACGCCCCGGTCCGCCTCGCGCGGGCCGGGGCGTACGCGTCAGCCGGCCCTGTCGTACACCGCTTGCTTGCCGGTGGTCATGACGCGGCTCAGCTGCCCCGAGGGGAGCACGGTGAACGTGCTCGCCGCTCCAGGGGTGCAGGTGGGCGCGCCCGGTCCCGAGACCACGCCGGTCCGGCCGACGCTCAGGGAATCGGGGTCGGCCGACACGAGGCTGCCCTGGAACACACAGCGGTAGGTGACGCCCGACGCCAGCGACCCGTCCGCCGTCATCGACAGGACGGTCTCGCCGGGTCCGCCCTGCTGGATGGTCAGGCGGTACGCGACGCCGTTGTCCGTCCTGTCCCAGCTGCCGAGGAACTGTGTCGGTATCGCGCCCGAGCCCGACTGCGGGGTCCGCTCCTGCTCACCGGTGGGCGACGGGGTGGGCGACGGTGCGCCGGAGCCCGGCCGCTCCGGCGCCGTGACCGACGCCGAGGCCGTCTCGCGCCCCGCCTTCCTGCCCGCCGTGCCGTCGTCCTTCATCAGGGCGAACACCGAGCCGCCCGCGCCGACGGCCACTATCAGGGCGACCGCTATCAGCGCCGCCGTGGAACGGCCCCGGCGCGGCGGCTCCTGCCGCGGCGCGAGGAGCGGCGCCGGGCCGTAGGGCGGGGTCTGGCCCCAGTTCCCCTGCGGATAGCCGTACGCGGCCGGCTGCGGATGCGGCGGGTGCGGCGACGGGTAGCCGTAGGCGGGCGCGGCCGGGGCCGGGGCGGGCGGCGCCGCCGCCTCCTGGCCGACGACCATCGTGGGCAGGTGGTCGAGCTGGGCGCCGCCCGGCTGTCCCGGCGGCGGCACGGGGCCCGGGGCGCCCTGCTGTCCTGGCCCGGGCGTGGGTGCGGGCGCGGGTGCCGCTGCCGGGCCGGGTGTGGGTGCGGGTGCGGAGCCGGGTGGTTCGGGAGCGGGCCGCGGGCCCTGGTCCGGGTCCTCCGAGTCGAGCAACTGCACGGCCTGGCGGCCCAGTTGGGCCACGAGTGCGCCGGGCAGCCACGGGTCGCGGGTGCGGCCGCCGTCGCCCAGGGTGTCCTCGGCGCCGGTGCGCTCCAGGATCTCCCGCAGCCCGGGGCGGGCCGACGGCTGCTTGCGCAGACAGTCCCGGACGAGGTCCCGCAGGCCCTCGGGGACCCGGTCCAGATCGGGTTCCTCCTGGGCGATGCGGAACATCATCGCGTGCACGCCACTGTTGGACGTGCCGAACGGCAGCGCGCCCGTCGCCGCGTAGGCGAGGACCGAGCCCAGGCAGAACACGTCGCACGCCGGGGTGATCCGGTCGCCGCGCACCTGCTCGGGCGCCATGAACCCGGGGGAGCCGACCAGCGCGCCCGTCCGCGTGAGCCCGCCCTCGGCGACCGTCTCCAGGGCGCGGGCTATGCCGAAGTCGATGACGCGCGGGCCGTCGATCGTCACCAGCACGTTCGACGGCTTCAGGTCGCGGTGGATCAGACCCGCCTCGTGGATGTCCTGGAGCGCGTGCGCGAGGCCGGCCGCGAGAATCCGCACCGAACGCTCCGGCAGCGCCCCGTAGTCGTGCGAGACGACCTGCTGGAGCGAGGGGCCCGCGACATATCCCGTCGCCACCCACGGGATCTCCGCGTCCGTGTCCGCGTCGAGCACGGGCGCCGTCCACGCGCCGCCGACCTGCCGCGCCGCCCGCACCTCCTGGCGGAAGCGGGACCTGAACTCCTCCTGCTCCGCCAGCTCCTGGCGGACCAGTTTCACCGCGACGGTGCGCCCGCGCTCGGAGCGCGCCAGATACACCTGTCCCATACCGCCCGCGCCGAGCCGGCCGAGCAGCCGGTACGCGCCGATGCGCTGCGGGTCCCCCGACCCCAGCGGTTCGAGCCTTCCCATGTCGCGCCACCCTCCCCCGTACGTGACCAACGCTTCGAGAATAGTGCGGACATACGACAGAGAGGACCGGAGCCGCTCACACGGTTCCGTAACGGACGCGGAGGGTGATATGCGCGCGCAGAGCGACAGGGTGTCGCGTTCGGCGCCGTCCCGCAGACAGGACGCCGATAGTGCGCCGGCGGCCTCCGCATCTACCCTCGGGCCCATGACCCCTCAGCCGAATCCCCAGGTCGGCGCCGCCGTCAAGGCCGCGGACCGTGCGCACGTGTTCCACTCCTGGTCCGCACAGGAGCTCATCGACCCCCTTGCCGTCGCCGGTGCCGAAGGCTCGTACTTCTGGGACTACGACGGCAACCGCTACCTCGACTTCGCCTCCGGGCTCGTCTTCACCAACATCGGCTACCAGCATCCGAAGGTCGTCGCGGCGATCCAGGAGCAGGCCGCGAAGATGACGACGTTCGCGCCCGCCTTCGCCGTCGAGGCGCGCTCCGAGGCCGCACGCCTCATCGCCGAGCGCACCCCCGGCGACCTCGACAAGATCTTCTTCACCAACGGCGGCGCCGACGCCGTCGAGCACGCCCTGCGGATGGCCCGCCTGCACACGGGCCGCCCGAAGGTCCTCTCCGCCTACCGCTCGTACCACGGCGGTACCCAGCAGGCCGTGAACGTCACCGGCGACCCGCGCCGCTGGGCCAGCGACACCGGTACGGCCGGGGTCGTCCGGTTCTGGGCGCCGTTCCTGTACCGCTCCCGCTTCTACGCGGAGACGGAGGCGCAGGAGTGCGAGCGCGCTCTTGAGCACCTGGAGTCGACGATCCAGTTCGAGGGCGCCTCGACGATCGCCGCGATCATCCTGGAGACCGTCCCCGGCACGGCGGGCATCATGCTGCCGCCCGAGGGCTACCTCGCGGGCGTCCGCGCGCTGTGCGACCAGTACGGCATCGTCTTCGTCCTCGACGAGGTCATGGCGGGCTTCGGCCGCACCGGTACGTGGTTCGCGGCCGACCTGTACGGGGTCACGCCCGACCTCATGACCTTCGCCAAGGGCGTCAACTCCGGGTACGTGCCGCTCGGCGGCGTCGCGATCTCCGGCGCCATCGCCGAAACCTTCGCCAAGCGGCCCTACCCCGGCGGCCTCACCTACTCCGGTCACCCGCTGGCCTGCGCCGCCGCCGTCGCCACGCTCGACGTGATGGCGGAGGAAGGCATCGTCGAGCACGCCGCCAAGCTCGGCGCCGACGTCATCGCACCCGGTCTTCGCGAACTGGCCGAGCGGCATCCGTCCGTGGGCGAGGTCCGCGGCACCGGCATGTTCTGGGCCCTCGACCTCGTACGGGACCGGGCGACGCGGGAACCGCTCGTGCCCTACAACGCGGCCGGAGAGGCGAACGCCCCCATGGCCGCCTTCGCCGCCGCCGCGAAGAAGCAGGGGCTCTGGCCGTTCGTGAACATGAACCGGACCCATGTGGTGCCGCCGCTCAACATCACCGAGGCGGAGGCCAAGGAGGGGCTCGCGGCGCTCGACTCGGCGCTGGGCGTGGCAGACCAGTACGTGGCCTGAGCGGCCGTAAAAGGAAGTGGGGGTGCCCGGACGGCGCCCCCACGTCCTGTCGCGGCTCAGCTGAAGATGATCATCGAGCCCTGGGCCAGGCTGCGCGTCGCCGCCTGGTGCAGGCCCAGCCAGACATGGCGCTCCCGGGCGAACGGGCCCTCGCCGGGGGCGACCGGCGCCGCCGGTTCCTCCAGCTCCGTGGGGGCCGCGGGCGGGGCCGGGGGGCGCGGCGGGTTCGCCGGATCGATGCCGATCGACGGAGCCACGTACTCCAGTTCGCGCAGCAAGGCGTGCGAGGAGCCCAGCGGGCCGCCGCCCTCGAGCAACTCGTCGTTCGACAGCGGCGCCGGGAAGTCCACGGGGACGTACGCGCCCGCGTGGTCGTAATGCCACACCAGGTGCGACGCCTGCGCCGTCGACTCGAACATCTCCAGCAACTGCTCGTAGTCGCCGCCCAGTTCGTCCACCGGCGTCACCGCGAGCCCGCACATCTGCAACAGGTACGCGCGGCGCAGGAAATGCAGCGCGTCGTAGTCGAACCCCGCCACCGGGGCCACGTCGCCGGACAGGCCCGGCATGTACGCGTAGACCGGGACCGGGGGCAGGCCCGCCTCGTGCAAGGCCTTGTCGTAGAGCGCGAGTTCTTCCGCGAACGGGTTGTCGGGGCTGTGGCACAGCACGTCGACCAGCGGGACGAGCCACAGATCACAGGCCAAGGGGGCTCCTTAGGGCTCCGGTTGTCAGGTCAGGGTAGTGCGAGGCGGCCCGGCACAGCCCTGTCTTGCGGGTACCCGCCCACACGGTTTCAGCGGCCCGGCTTGCCCGCGAGGCGTTCCAGGAGATCGAGCGAGTCCCGGTTGTACCCCGCGATGATCGCCTGCGCCGCCGGGGCGTCCTGGCGGGCCAGCGCGTCCACGAGCGCGCAGTGGCCGGACCACAGGGCGCCCCGCAGGTCGTCGGCGCGGCGCAGGAGCGGGACCGCGCACATCCAGGACTGGACGCGCAGACGGTGGAAGAAGTCCGACAGGTACGGGTTGCCGAACAGGGCGGCCAGCTCGCGCCAGAACCTCAGGTCGTAGCCGATCAGGACGTTCAGGTCACCGGCGCCCGCCGCGCGGGCCGCCTCCTCGCCGCGGCGGCGCACCCCCGTGAGGGCGCCCTCCGGGATCTCGGGCAGTACGCGGAAGATGCCGTCCGCGACCAGGCTGCGGGCCTCGACGATCGCGCGGTAGTCGGTCAGGGAGTACTCGTGTACACGGAAGCCACGGTGCTGGGCGGATTCCAGGAGGCCCTTCGCGGTCAGGTCGACCAGGGCCTCGCGGACCGGGGTCGCCGACACGCCGTAGCCCTCGGCGATCTCCTTGACCGTGAACTCCTGACCCGGGCTCAGGCGTCCCGCCAGGATCTCGTCGCGCAGGGCGTCCGCGATCTGCTGGCGCAGGGTGCTGCGGGTGACGGCGGGGCCGTCGAAAGCGGGCACGAGCGGGTCCCCCGGTCTACCTGTCCGTCAACGTCCCCCGAACTTTATGCCCCCGGCGGAACCCGGCGTTCCCGCGTTCCCCACCCACCCGCCCCTCAGGGCTTTGAGGGGACTCCGTCCCCTCGCACCCCTTCGCCCCCGCCCCTACCTCGGCTCCGGCGGTCGTTGCCTCGGCATGTTCGGGCGGGTGCCCGGGGGCAGGGGGAAGCGGGGCGTTGGAGGGTCCTGGTGGCGATGCGGCGTCGGGATCATCGGGTGGAGGGAGATCGGGAGCGGGCCCGTGCGGAAGTGGAGCATCCAGTCCGCCGTCTCGGCGCGGACCAGCTCCGTCACGTCCTCCGAGAAGCGGCGCAGCACCGCGAGGCACCGCTCGGCCGCCTCGCCCGCCGTGCCCTCGGTCGGGCCGAGCACCTCGCGGACGCACTCCGACGCCCAGTCGAACTGGAGCGTCTGGAGGCGGCGCTGCACCGCCTGCGCCGTCGCCACGTCCCGCATCCAGCCGGACGTGAGGCCGAACCAGCGGTCGCAGCCCACACAGGCCACCGTGAGCAGGAGGCCCAGGTAGCCCCAGATCGCGGCACCGGTCACCGCCCCCGCCAGATCGAGCAGCGGCAGCGCCCCCGCGGCCAGCGCCCCGAGCACCGCCCCGCCGCGCAGCACCCGCGCCACCCGCCGTTTCCACGCCCGCTCGGCCAGGTACCAGCTCGCCGTCCGCAGGGCCCCGCGCTCCACCCACCGGTACAGCTCGTCGAGCCGCTCGGCCGGTTCGCCCCAGTCGCCGAGCGGGAACTCCCGGCCCGTGAGGTCGTCCGAGGTGCTGCGGCCCTCGCCCGGCCCCTTCTGGGGCGGTCCTTCGGGCTGCATGTCCGGCTGACTCACCCGGCACTCCTCGATCGGTCACGGTTGGTAAGGCATCTTCCTACCGCCCAATGGGTGGCCCGGGCCCCGATTCCGCGGCTTTTCCGCTCAGACGTGGGCCCTCATCAGGGAGAGAAAAGCGGCGCATCTCACTCGAAAGAGTGCAGTGCGAGGTGCCGGGGCGGGCACTCCCCGGACCACGTAGGCTCGTTTCAGGGGCGCGTCCGCGCCCGACGACTACGCGGAACAGGAGCTGATCGTGATCCCCGGTGGTGGCCAGCCCAACATGCAGCAGCTGCTCCAGCAGGCCCAGAAGATGCAGCAGGACCTCGCGGCGGCCCAGGAGGAGCTGGCGCGGACCGAGGTCGACGGCCAGGCGGGCGGCGGCCTCGTCAAGGCGACGGTGACGGGCTCCGGCGAGCTGCGCGGCCTGGTCATCGACCCGAAGGCGGTCGACCCGGAGGACACCGAGACCCTCGCCGACCTGGTCGTCGCCGCGGTCCAGGCGGCGAACGAGAACGCGCAGACGCTCCAGCAGCAGAAGCTCGGCCCGCTGGCCCAGGGCCTCGGCGGGGGCGGCGCGAGCGGTATCCCGGGCCTCCCCTTCTAGCCCCGGCGCCGACTACCGTACGAGCCAGAGACACCATCAGCAGAACCCGACGGAAGGCATCCGACCCGTGTACGAAGGCGTGGTCCAGGACCTCATCGACGAACTGGGCAGACTGCCCGGCGTCGGTCCCAAGAGCGCGCAGCGGATCGCCTTCCACATCCTGCAGGCCGAGCCGACGGACGTCCGCCGGCTCGCGCAGGCGCTGATGGAGGTCAAGGCGAAGGTCCGCTTCTGCGCGACGTGCGGGAACGTGGCGCAGGAGGAGCTGTGCAACATCTGCCGCGATCCGCGCCGCGACCTCTCCGTCATCTGTGTGGTCGAGGAGCCGAAGGACGTCGTGGCGATCGAGCGCACGCGTGAGTTCCGCGGCAAGTACCACGTGCTCGGCGGCGCCATCAGCCCGATCGAGGGCGTGGGCCCGGACGACCTGCGGATCAGGGAGCTGCTCGCCCGCCTCGCGGACGGCACGGTCACCGAGCTGATCCTCGCGACCGACCCGAACCTGGAGGGCGAGGCGACAGCGACGTACCTCGCCCGGATGATCAAGCCCATGGGCCTGAAGGTCACCCGCCTGGCCAGCGGCCTCCCCGTCGGGGGCGACCTGGAGTACGCGGACGAGGTCACCCTCGGCCGGGCTTTCGAGGGGAGACGACTCCTAGATGTCTGACGCCACGCTGCACGCCACCGCTCCGGATCCGGACGACTTCGCCGTCCAGATCTCCGACCAGATCGAGTCGTTCATCGTCGCGGTCACCGAGATCGCGAAGGGCGACGAGCCCGACTCCGCCATCCCGTTCCTGCTGCTCGAGGTCTCCCAGCTGATGCTCGCGGGCGGTCGGCTCGGCGCGCACGAGGACATCGTCCCGGACGAGCGCTACGAGCCGGACCTCGGCCCGGAGCAGGACGTGGACGAGATGCGGGAGCGGCTCGCCGCGATGCTCGCGCCGGTCGACGTGTACTCCGAGGTCTTCGACCCGTACGAGCCGCGCAAGGCCCGGGTCGCGGCGCGGATCTCCGACGACCTGACGGACGTGGTCGCCGATCTGCGCCACGGCATGGCGCACTACCGCGCGGGCCGGGTCACGGAGGCGCTGTGGTGGTGGCAGTTCTCGTACTTCTCGAACTGGGGCTCCACCGCGTCGGCGACGCTGCGCGCGCTGCAGTCCCTGGTCGCGCACGTGCGGCTCAACCAGCCCCTGGACGACCTCGACGGCCTGGACACGGACGAGGACCTGTCCGGCGCCGAGGACACGCTCGCCGAGGAGGCCGGGCAGGTCATGGTGGAGGAGATCGCCGGTCCGCTCGGTCTGCGGCCCGTCAAATAGCCCTCGGGCAGGCACCGCATCCGCACGTGAGCTGGCCCACTTTCCGCTTGCCCGGGTCCCCGTTGGGCATGTGCTTGATCGGGCGGCCGGACCCCGGTCAGAGAGTCCCCGGTGATCACGTCGTGAGCGGGACATCTCACGATGCGGTATCGCCGGGGCGGATTTCGGCCGCTCGTTAAACTGAGCCGACCGCAGTACGCATACGTACATGTGGTGACAGACGGACTGAGCGAGGAGCGCACGTGGGCCTTGTCGTGCAGAAGTACGGAGGCTCCTCCGTAGCCGATGCCGAGGGCATCAAGCGGGTCGCCAAGCGCGTGGTGGACGCCAAGAAGAACGGCAACCAGGTGGTTGTCGTGGTGTCCGCGATGGGTGACACGACGGATGAGTTGATCGATCTCGCCGAGCAGGTATCCCCGATCCCTGCCGGGCGCGAATTCGACATGCTGCTGACCGCCGGGGAGCGGATCTCCATGGCGCTGCTTGCCATGGCGATCAAAAACCTGGGCCACGAGGCCCAGTCGTTCACGGGCAGCCAGGCCGGCGTCATCACCGACTCGGTCCACAACAAAGCCCGGATCATCGACGTCACCCCCGGGCGCATCCGGACCTCCATCGAAGAGGGCAACATCGCCATCGTCGCGGGGTTCCAGGGCGTCAGCCAGGAGGGCAAGAACATCACGACCCTCGGGCGTGGTGGCTCGGACACCACGGCCGTGGCGCTCGCCGCCGCGCTCGACGCCGAGGTCTGTGAGATCTACACCGACGTCGACGGTGTGTTCACCGCCGACCCGCGCGTGGTGAAGAAGGCGCGGAAGATCGACTGGATCTCCTTCGAGGACATGCTGGAGCTGGCCAGCTCCGGGTCGAAGGTGCTGCTCCACCGCTGTGTGGAGTACGCCCGCCGCTACAACATCCCGATCCATGTGCGGTCCAGCTTCAGCGGACTGAAGGGCACCTGGGTCAGCAACGAGCCGATCGAGAAGAAGCAGCAAGGGGACAAGGCCGTGGAGCAGGCGATCATCTCCGGTGTCGCGCACGACACCTCCGAGGCCAAGATCACCGTGGTCGGTGTGCCGGACAAGCCGGGCGAGGCCGCGAAGATCTTCCGGGCTGTGGCGGACGCCGCGATCAACCTCGACATGATCGTCCAGAACGTGTCGGCGGCGTCGACCGGTCTGACGGACATCTCCTTCACGCTGCCCAAGACCGAGGGCCGCAAGGCCATCGACGCCCTGGAGAAGCAGCGCGCCAACGTGGGCTTCGACTCGCTGCGCTACGACGACCAGATCGCCAAGATCTCCCTGGTCGGCGCCGGTATGAAGACGAACCCGGGCGTCACGGCCGGGTTCTTCGAGGCGCTCACCGACGCGGGCGTCAACATCGAGCTGATCTCCACCTCCGAGATCCGCATCTCCGTCGTCACCCGCGCCGACGACGTGAACGAGGCCGTGCGCGCCGTGCACTCCGCCTTCGGACTCGACTCGGACTCCGACGAGGCCGTGGTCTACGGGGGCACCGGCCGCTGATGGCCGCAGCCGATCCCGCAGGGCGTCCGACGCTCGCGGTCGTGGGAGCGACCGGGAGCGTCGGCGCCGTGCTGTTGCAGATCTTGTCGCAGCACGCGGACATCTGGGGCGAGATCCGGCTCGTCGCCTCGGCCCGCTCGGCGGGGCGCAAGCTCACCGTGCGCGGCGCCGAGGTCGAGGTGGTGGCCCTGGAGGAGTCCGTCTTCGACGGGGTCGACGTCGCCATGTTCGACGTGCCCGACGAGGTCGCCGCCGAGTGGGCCCCGGTCGCCGCGTCCAAGGGCGTCGTGGTCGTGGACAACTCGGCCGCGTTCCGGATGGACCCGGACGTGCCGCTGGTCGTCCCCGAGGTCAATCCGCACGCCGCGCGCGTGCGCCCGCGCGGGATCATCTCCAGCGCCAACTGCACGACGCTGTCGATGATCGTGGCGGTCGGCGCGCTCCATGCCGAGTTCGGCCTCGACGAGCTGGTCGTCTCCAGCTACCAGGCCGTCAGCGGCGCGGGCCGGGCCGGCGTCGAGACGCTGCGCGCCCAGCTCTCCCTCGTCGCCGGTACGGAGCTGGGGACGAGCCCGGGCGATGTGCGCCGGGCCGTCGGCGACCGGACCGGGCCCTTCCCCGAGCCGGTCGCGCTGAACGTCGTGCCGTGGGCCGGATCGCTGCGCGAGGACGGCTGGTCGTCGGAGGAGATGAAGGTGCGGGACGAGACCCGCAAGATCCTCGGGCTGCCCGGTCTGCGGGTGGCCGTCACCTGTGTGCGGGTGCCGGTCGTCACGACGCACTCCGCCACCGTCCACGCCCGCTTCCAGAGCGAGGTCACCGTGGACAAGGCGCGCGAGATCCTCGCGACCGCGCCCGGTGTCGTCCTCTTCGACAACCCGGCCGCCGGTGAGTTCCCCACGCCCGCCGACGCGGTGGGCACCGATCCGACCTGGGTGGGCCGGGTGCGGCGCTCGCTCGACGACCCGAACGGGCTCGAACTCTTCGTCTGCGGGGACAATCTGCGCAAAGGCGCCGCTCTCAACACCGCGCAGCTCGCCGAGCTGGTGGCCGCGGAGTTCACCGGGGCCTGAGCGACGGGCGCATATGCCAAACGACTGTCGATCTCCCTCTTCACATATACGGATCGCCTCGTAGGATCTGTGAGAGTTCTGTGGAAGGAAGTGGTTCACACCACTTGACGGCACCTTCTGGTCCGAACCCCGGTCGTCCGAAAGAAATCCTCCCCGTCCCGCAACCGCAAGCAGGGCGGGGAGCGTCTCTGCGGGCACTCTCGGGGCGGCGGCCTTCAGCCGGGGCCGGACACAGAGGGCTATTCGGGGCGTAGGGGAAGAGCAGGTACGCATGTCGGCATTTGACGGGTCGTCATCGGTGGGGATGACGGAGTCTGTCGCAAATGAGGCGCCACACGCGTACAACCCTGACGGGGGGAAGCGTGTCCAACAGGCGTGGCAGAGGTACTCGACTTCACAGCGGTACAGGCGAGAGGCACGGCCTTGCGGCCCTCCCTCCCGACCCTCGCGCCCCTGGGGACCAGGCGTCCCCGCGGCGGCGCGGCCGGCGGCATGCCGGTGATCGCCCCCATGCCCGCGGCGCGGCCGGCGCAGCTTCCGGCACAACAGGGCGTTGACGACGTGACGGCGGCGGGCACCACAGTCGACCATCTCACCGAGACGTACCGCGCCCACTACCGCTCCCTCCTGGGACTCGCGGCGCTGCTCCTCGACGACACGGCCTCCTGCGAGGACGTCGTCCAGGAGGCGTTCATCCGGGTCCACTCCGCGCGCAAACGCGTCCGTGACCCCGAGAAGACGCTGGCGTACCTGCGCCAGACCGTCGTCAATCTCTCGCGCTCCACGCTGCGCCGCCGCATCCTCGGCCTGAAGCTGCTCACCAAGCCGATGCCCGACATGGCGAGCGCGGAGGAGGGCGCGTACGACCTCCTGGAGCGTGACGCCCTGAAGGCGGCGCTGCGCGGGCTCCAGCGGCGCCAGCGCGAGGTGCTCGTCATGCGCTACTTCGCGGACATGACCGAGGCACAGGTCGCCGACGCGCTCGGGATATCCCTGGGGTCCGTGAAGGCGTACGGTTCCCGTGGCATCGCCGCACTGCGCGTCGCCATGGAGGCGCCGGCATGAGCCCCGCCCCCCGTGACCCCGACGACGACCGGCCCGGGAACCCCGGCCACCCGCACCATCAGCATGACTCTGAGCACCACGCGCAGGACGAGCACGCAGGGAACGCAACTGTGAACGACGCACCCCGTCGTCCGGCCGATGCGGAGGCCGACGACGAGCTGGAACTGCGGCGGATGATGCGGCAGGCCGTCGCCGACATCGCCCCCACGGACGAGGCCCTCGACCGGCTGCGGCGCGCGGTGCCCGCCCGCCGGGCCCGCAAGCGGCAGGCCCTGGTCGGCGCGGTCGCCGCCGGGGTGTTCGTCGCGATGGCGGTGCCCGCCGTGCTGCACGTGACGAAGACGGCCTCCTCCGACCACCCTTCCATCGCCGGCCACAGTGAGGCCTCGCAGGGCAGCACCGGCGCCGGCACCTCGGACGGGCACGGCTCCAAGGAGAGCGGCGGCACGCCCTCCCACGCGGAGGAGCGCGAGAAGGCCGACAAGAAGGACGAGGACAAGGGCGGCAAGGAGAAGGGCGGCGTGAGCCACGGGGCGAGCGGGGGCCCCGACCCCGCGTCCACGGCCGCCGCGACCTCCCCGGTCTGCGACGCGAACGACCTGAGCGAGGCCGTCGCCACCGTCGGCCAGCCGCAGGCGGACGGCACGGTCTACGGCTCGTTCCGGGTGTCGAACGGTTCGGCCGGCAACTGCACGGTCGACAGCCCCGGCGCCGTCGTCACCCTCGCCGAGGGCGCGGCCGACCCCGCCCGGGTCAGCGTCGTCGACCACACGGCGGGCGACCGCGCGACCGGCCTGCCCGACCCGTCGACCGAGCCGGGCCAGCTGATCCTCGAACCGGGGATGGCCTACGAGGTGCGGTTCGCCTGGGTGCCGTCGGCGACCTGCCCCTCGACGGGCGGCTCCACCGGAGGCAGCACCGCGCCCAGCAACGGCGGCGGGGAGCCGACACCCACGCCGACGCCGACCAGCGGCAGCACGGGTTCGTCCGGCGACTCGACCACGTCCGACTCCGGCCTGTCGGCGCAGCTCGGCAGCGAGGACGAGCCGGGCAGCGTCGTCGTGTCGCACACGGCGGAGCCCGGCGCGCCGAGCGCGGCCGCGACGATCCCGGACGCGTGCGCGGGCACGGTGTACCGGACGGGCGTGCTCCCGGCGTCGTAGGCGACGGACCGGCGTGGCCGTCAGACCGTCTTCGCGGGGGCTTCCGCGGCCGTCTCCCCGGCGGGTCCGGGCTCCTCGGCGCTCCCGGGCTCCTCGTCGGGTCCGGGCTCCTCGGTGAGCCCCAGCTCCGCGTCGCGCAGGGCCTCCGCCTCGCGGCGGACCAGGCGGAACCACATGAAGAGCACGAAGCCCGCGAAGACGAACCACTCGCCGGTGTAGCCGAGGTTCTGGAACGCCTTGAGGTCGAGGCCGCTGCCCTGGGCCATGTCGGCCGGGACGGGCTCCATCGTGCCGTCGGCCGTGTCGAGCGTGACCCAGGCGTCGTACACGTCGTACGGCACCAGGTTGACCAGGGACGCCGCGCTGATCATGCCGACCTGTCCCGGGGGCAGGCCGCCCGCGGAGGACACGCCGTTCGACCCCGAGGACTCGGACGCCTGCAACGCGCCGACCACGGTGACGTCGCCCTTCGGCGGCGCGGGCGCCTTCGCCGCGGACGCGGTGCCGGGCAGCCAGCCGCGGACCACGGGGAGCGCCTTGCCGGTGCCGTCGACCTTGAGGAGCGTCACGACGTAGAAGCCGGTGCGCCGGTCGAGGTCGCGGTCGGGCACCAGGAGCTGCTTGTCGTAGTGGCCGGTGGCGGTGGCGCGCCTGCCCGAGGTCTTCTGGTCGACGGGGAGCAGCGAGGCGAGCGGCTCGGCGTCCGCCTTCTTGTTGGCGTCGCTCTGCTCGCTCGCGGACCGGTGGTCCTGCACCCGGTCCTCGAACCGGCTGAGCTGCCAGGAGCCCATGAAGACGCAGAAGGGGACCGCGAGCAGGACGAAGATGTTGATCCCCCACCAGCGGGGAGTCAGCAGGAACCGGTACACACCTACACGGTACGGGTCCGATGTAAGGACGGGTCCTGCGACCCCCGCGGGGCGGCTTCTAGGACCTCGGCGGCAAGTGTCGGCTCGCGAAGTCCAGTTCGAGGCGGAGCTGCTTGATGCGTTCCTCGACGACGAGGGAGCCGTGTCCGGCGTCGTACCGGTACACCTCGTGGACCGCGTCGCGGGCGGCGAGCCGGTCCACGTAGTTGTCGATCTGGCGGATCGGGCAGCGCGGGTCGTTGACGCCCGCCGAGATGTAGACCGGGGCCTTCACGTCGTCCACGTAGGTGAGCGGCGAGGAGACGGCGAAGCGGTCCGGGACCTCCTCGGGGGAGCCGCCGAGGAGCGTGCGGTCCATCGCCTTGAGGGCCTCCATCTCGTCCTCGTACGCCGCCACGTAGTCGGCGACCGGCACCGCCGCGAGGCCGAGCGCCCAGGCGCCGGGCTGGGTGCCGAGGCCGAGGAGGGTGAGGTAGCCGCCCCAGGAGCCGCCGGCCAGGACCAGGCGCTCCGGGTCGGCGAGGCCGGAGTCGACGGCCCAGGCGCGGACCGCCGCGATGTCCTCCAGCTCGATCAGGCCGACGCGGTGCTTGAGGGCGTCGGTCCACTCGCGGCCGTAGCCGGTCGAGCCCCGGTAGTTGACGCGGACGACCGCGTAGCCGTGGTCGACCCAGGCCGCCGGGCCCGCCGCGAAGGCGTCGGAGTCGTGCCAGGTGGGGCCGCCGTGGATCTCGAAGACGGTGGGGAGCGGCCCCGTGGCCCCGGCGGGCTTCTGGACGAGGGCGTGGATCCGGCCGCCGGGCCCGTCCACCCACGCGTCCTCGACGGGGACGGAGGCGGGGGCCTTCATGCCGGGCGCGTCGAGGACGACGCGGCCCGTGGTGGAGCGCACGGCGGGCGGCTGCTCGGCCGACGACCACAGGTACTCGACGGTGCCGTCGGGGCGCGCGGTGGCGCCCGACACCGACCCCGGCGGGGTCTCGACGCGGCTGAGCGCGCCGGACGCGAGGTCGTACCGCCACAGCTCGGAGCGGGCCTCGAACTCGTGGACGACGAGGAGGGCCGAGCCGTCCGGGTACCACTCGGCGGACACGTCGCCCGGCAGGTCGATGGCCAGGTCGGTCTGGTCGCCGGAGACGACGTCCCAGATCATCGGCTCCCAGCGGCCCCGCCGCTGGTGCCCGACGAGGAGCCGGGTGTCGCCCTGGACGGGCGCGAAGCCGAGCACCTCAAGGCCCAGCTCCTTCTCCCCGCCCTCCGTGTCGTCCAGCTCGGCCACGGTCGAACCGTCGAGCCGGACCACGCGCAGCGCCGAGTGCATCGCGTCGCCGTGCTCGGTGTGCTCCAGGGCGATGAACCCGCCGTCATGGCTCAGGTCACCTACCCCGGCGGACTCGCGGTGCCGGTAGATCTCGGCGGCGCGGCCGTCGCCGTCCGGCCGGACGACGTGGATGGTCGTCCCGTCCTCGTCGGTGGACCGGCCGATCACGGCGGTCCGCCCGTCCCGGCCGAGCGCGAGCCCGGCGGGGTAGGAGGGGGCGAGCCCCGGCACGGCCTCGGTGTCGGGGCCGCCGGTGAACGGCTGCCGCAGCCACACCCCGAACTCGTCCCCGTACGACGGTGCCTCGCCGGGCCCGGCGCCGCGCCCGTCGTCGAACCACCAGATCCACTCGCCGTCGGGGGAGAGCACCGCGTCCGTGGTGCCGTCCGGCCGGTCGGTGACCCGGCGCCGGTCGCCGGTGGTCCGGTCCCAGGCGTAGATCTCGTACGTGCCGGTCGCGTTGGACGTGAACAGGGCGCGGCCGGGGGCGTCCTCGGCCGCTTCGGGCAGGGAGACGCGCGGCGCGCGGAACCGCTTCTCCCAGTCGGGCATGGTCTCTGCGTCGGTCATGCCCTCCATCAAACCCGACGCCGGGGAAGGGACACACAGGGATGGTGACCCGGTGCGCCGTCCCTCCGGCGCCGCCCCGGAGAAAGGCGGCGTGACCCGGCCGGGGTGGTGCCACCGAGGGGAGTGGCCGGGTCCGCCTCGCAGGTGCTCCCGCTGAGCTGTGCCTGCCGTCCGTCGGCGGGCCGGGACGGGGAGGGGGAGTGGATGAGCTGCGCCGACGCGGCTCATCCGGCGCCCCGGATTCGGCGACGGTGAGAGGAATGTACGCCCGGAGGCGGCGCCTCGGAATACCCCACGCATTTATCTACGTATTTCAGCGTGGACGCGTCACAGAGGCGGCCGTGCCGGGGCCGGTCCGAGGGTCGTCGTGCCCGGCGCCGCCCGGTGGCCGAGCCCCGTGCGGTAGGTGTCCAGGGCCGCCTCGATCCGGCCCGTGCGCCGGTACAGGTCGCCGAGCAGGCGGCACAGGTCGGCGAGATCGCCCGCCGCGCCCGCGCGCTCCAGGAGGCTGAGCGCGTTGACGTAGTGCTCCTCCGCCTCCTCCACGGCGTCCGACTCCTGCGCGATGAGCCCGAGCAGCCGGTGCGCGCCCGCCGCGTGCACGGCCCCGCGCTCCGGGCTCAGCTCGCCGAGCAGGGACCGCAGGAGCTGCGCGGCCTCCTGGGGGCGGCCGAGCCTGCGCAGCACGTCGGCGAGTTCGACCTCGACCTGCTGGGTGTAGAGGGCGGCCCGCTTGGCGGAGAGCATGTCGCGGGCCGTGCGCAGCTCGGACTCGGCGTCGTGGAGCCGGCCGGCCTGCGCGTGGACGTAGCCGCGCATCCAGTGGCAGTGCGCCAGCTCCGTACGGATCTGGAGCTGCTGGTACAGCTCGGCGGCCTTGGCGAGGGAGGCGTCGGCCTCGGCCACCTTGCCCTCGGCGAGCAGCGTACGGGCCACGGAGCGGTGCATCTGGGCGACCAGTGCCGGGTCGCCGACCTGCGGCGCGAGCGCGAGCGCCAGCTCGGCGGAGTGCGCGGCGCGTGCGTGCGCGCCCATGTCCATGTACGGGGCGATGGACGCGGTGTAGAGCAGGACGAGCGCGTCCGGGTCGTGCAGGCCCCCCGTGTTGAGCCCGTCGAGGGCGGTCTCCAGGAGGTAGCAGGCGTACCGCAGGGAGCCGGAGAGGTAGTGGGCGAGGGCGCGGGCCCGGATCACCGGGACGCGCTGCGGGAGCGGGGCGCCCGCTTCGAGGAGCAGGGCGTCGGCGGTGTCGAAGTGGGTGCGGGCCAGCGCGAGTTCGCCGGTCTCCAGGGCGCATTCGCCGAGCCCGAGTTCGGCGGCGGCGTGTTCGGCGCCGAGCCCGTGCCGGGACGCCTCCGCGCTCAGCTCCCGGTACAGCTCGGCCGCCTCGCTCGCCGCGCCGGTCGCGAGCGCGCGCTGCGCCTCGGTCAGGCGGAGCCGCAGGCCCGTCGCGAGATGCGCGGAGCGCCCGGTGGCCAGCTCCTCGTACGTGACGCCGAGGCGTTCGGCGATGTGGCGCAGCGCGGCCTCGCTCGGGCGGACGCGGCCCGCTTCGAGGGTGGAGATGTAGGCGGGTGTGTAGGCGGGTTCGGCGACCTGGCGCTGGGTGAGGCCGCGCTCGGTGCGCAGCCGCAGGACGCGGCGGCCGACGGACTCCGGTTCGGGGTCCGCTGCGAGGGCCGGTGCGGGTTCCGGCGGTTGTTCTGGCATGACGCGGGTCGGCCGCCTTTCGCATGAGCTCCCTGGAGATCTCCGGGGTGCTTGCAGTTTCGCCTCTTGCCCGCCGCCCGGCCAACCCCCTAGGTTGAGCGCTCAGTTAAGGCGAGTTAAGTCTGCTTAATCTTCAACTTACTTACTGCGAGGTACCCGTGCGCGTCCGTACCCCCCTGGTCACCGCGATCGCCGCAGGCTGCCTCGCCACCGCCGCGCTCGGCGTCGCCGGGACGACGGCCAACGCCGGGCCCACCGAGGACACCAGGACCGTCGAGTACTTCCCCGACGCGCACGGCGCGGGTCGCCACGCCCAGGTCCCCACGACCGCCCCGGAGCGGATCGACGCGGCGCGCAAGGCCCCCGCGCGGACCCCGGACGCCACCACGGTCACCCCGGGACAGAAGACCGGCGCCTCCGACGGCCGCCTCGACCTGGTGATCATCGGCGACGGGTACACGGCCTCGCAGCAGGCCGACTTCCACGCGGACGCGCAGGCCAAGCTCGACGCGATCTTCGCGATCGAGCCGTACAAGAGCTACCAGGGCCTCTTCAACTTCTGGTTCGTGGACGCCGTCTCGAACCAGTCCGGCGTCTCCGGCGACCCCACCAAGAACGTCGTCAGGGACACAGCGGTGAGCAGCTACTTCTTCTGCTCCGACACCGAACGGCTCCTCTGCGTCGACGAGAAGAAGGTCGACACGTACGCCCGGCAGGCCCCCGCCTCCGACATCGTCTTCGTCATCTCCAACTCCACCAAGTACGGCGGCGCCGGGTACAGCGGCCTGACCTCCACGGCGGGCCACACCGGCATCGCCACCATGTCGTCCGACAACGACCTCTCCTACCTCATAGGCGCCCACGAACTCGGCCACTCCATAGGCCGCTTGGCGGACGAGTACCAGTACGCGGGCTACGGCACCTACCCGGGCGCCGAACCGGCCGAGCCCAACACCTCGAAGCTGACCGACGGCGCCATGCGCGCCGCACAGACCAAGTGGTACCGCTGGCTCGGCCAGAGCGACCCGGCGGGCGGCACGGTCGGCACGTACGAGGGCGGCGGCTACTACGAGTACGGCATCTACCGGCCCACCCAGAACTCGATCATGCGGGCCCTGGACACCGACGTCTTCAACCTGCCCGGCAGGGAAGCGATGATCGCGGGCTTCTACCGCGCCGCCGACCTCCTCACGCCCGCCACCCCGACGACCCGCACCCTCGACACCGGCGCCACCCTCCGCGTCGACCTGGCCCCGCTCCCGAAGGGCCTCTCCGACGTCCGCGTGCGGTGGTCCGTGGACGGTACGGAGGTGCCCGGGGCGCAGGGGCGGACCTTGAAGGCCGGCGCCCTGAAGCTGGGCAAGGGCAAGCACACGGTCACGGCGACGGCCACGGACCACACGACGGCGCTCCGCGATCCCGGGGCCCGTGCGGCGGCGACCAATAGCGTGAGCTGGACGGTCGCGCCGTAGAGCTTGCGGGGGTGCGCCCGGCCGCGGGTGCGACGTGGCCGGCCGCGCAGTTCCCCGCGCCCCTGAGATGCGCACTGCGTGCGCCCTCTCAGGGGCGCGGGGAACTGCGCGAGCAACCACGACGTGACGGGTGGTCGCGCACCAATGGGAAGCCCCACGGCGGGGGCCGGACCTACCTCAGCCCATGACGCCGGGCCACCATCAACTCACTCGCCCCGCGCGGCAGCACCCGCCGCAACGCGAAAACGACCGGCGCATTGCTCCCCACCGCATAGAACGCCCGGAGCCGCCGCGCCTCGACGACAGCCACGATCTTCGCCGCCACCTTCTCGGCGGAGATCCCGGACGCCTCGTTCCGGTTCAGAGCGGAGAGCATCGTGTCGTAGGCCTCCCGGAACGGCGACGACGCCCCCACGTACTGCGTGCGCCGTTCGCTGATCCCCGTGGCGATGGAGCCGGGTTCGACGGTCGTGATGCCGACCCCGTACGCCGCGTACTCCCGCCGCGCCGCGCTCGCGAACCCCTTGATCGCGGCTTTGGATGCGACGTACGACGACCGGTAGGCGAGCGGAAAGCTGGCGAGCATGGAGCCGACCATGACGACCCGCCCGCGCCCGCGCTCCCGCATCCCGGGAAGGAGAAGCTGGCTGAGCCGGACGGCCCCGAAGACGTTGAGCTGGAACAGCCGCCGGACGGCGTCCATGGGCAGTTCCTCGAAGGGCCCGCTCTGCGACTCACCCGCATTGTTGATGAGCACGTCCACGGCGCCCGCCGCGGCCGCGCACGCCTCGATGCTGCTCTCGTCGGCGAGATCGAGCGCGAGGTAAGTGACCCCGGAAACCGGCGACTTGACCTTCTCCGGGTCACGGCTGGTCCCGTACACCCGGTACCCCCGCCGCACCAGCGCGGCGGCGACCGCCGCCCCGATCCCGGACGACGCACCGGTCACCAGCGCCGTGCCGCGGGGGCTCACGCCAGGCTCCTGGCGAGGGCGCGACCGGCGGCCCGACCGGAGAAGATGCAGCCGCCGAGGAAGGTCCCTTCGAGCGCGTTGTAGCCGTGCACGCCGCCGCCGCCGAACCCGGCGACCTCCCCGGCCGCGTACAGCCCGTCGAAGACGGCCCCGTCGGGCCGGACGACCTGGGAGTCGAGCGTGGTCTCCAGTCCGCCGAGCGTCTTGCGGGTCAGCACGTGCAGGCGGACGGCGATGAGCGGGCCCTGCGCCGGGTCGAGGAGGCGGTGCGGCTTGGCGACGCGGGTGAGGCGGTCGGGCAGGTAGGCGCGGGCGTTGCGGACGGCCATGAGCTGGAGGTCCTTGCCGTACCCGTGCTCGGCCTCCCGGTCGCGGGCGACGATCTCGCGCTCCACCTGCTCGTAGGCGACGGGTGTCTCGGGCGTCAGCGCGTTCATCCCGGCGACGAGGTCCTTCAGGTTCCGCCGGACGACGAAGTCCTCGCCGCGGTCGAGGAACGCCTGGACGGGGCCCGGGGCGCCCTTCTTCACCCGTTGCAGCACCAGCTTCAGGTCCTTGCCGGTGATGTCGGGGTTCTGCTCGGACCCGGAGAGCGCGAACTCCTTCTCCACGATGGCCCGGGTCAGCACGAACCACGTGTGGCCGTGCCCGGTGGCGGTGATGTGCTTGAGCGTGGCGAGCGTGTCGTGCCCGGGGAAGAGCGGCGCGGGCAGCCGCTTGCCGGTGGCGTCCAGCCAGAGCGACGACGGGCCCGGGATGATCCGGATGCCGTGGCCCGGCCAGATCGGGTCCCAGTTCTTCAGGCCCTCGGTGTAGTGCCACATGCGGTCGCGGTTGACGATCGAGGCGCCCGCGCCCTCGGTGATCTCCAGCATCCGCCCGTCGACGTAGGCGGGCACGCCCGTGACCATCGACTCGGGTGGCTGTCCCATCCGCTCGACGGGCCAGTTCTTGCGGACCAGTTCGTGGTTGCCGCCGATGCCGCCCGAGGTGACGACGACGGCCTGGGCGCGCAGCTCGAAGTCGCCCGCGGTCTCCCGCGACGAGGCGACGCCGCGCCCCGCGTCGGACGGTGCGAGCAGCGTCCCGCGCACGCCGACGGCGGCCCCGTCCTCCACGATCAGCTCGTCCACCCGGTGCCGGTGCTTGAAGGTGACGAGCCCGCGCGCGGCCGCTTCGAGCACCGGCTCGCGGAAGACGCGGACGACCTCGGGGCCCGTGCCCCACGTGATGTGGAAGCGGGGCACCGAGTTGCCGTGCCCGGTGGCGGTGCCGGAGCCGCGCTCGGCCCAGCCGACGTTCGGGGTGACCTTGAGCCCGAGCCCGTAGAGGTAGTCGCGCTTCTCGCCGGCCGCGAAACCGACGTACGCCTCGGCCCACTTCCGGGGCCACCGGTCCTCGACCTCGCGATCGAACCCGGCGGAGCCCAGCCAGTCGGCGAGGGCCAGCTCGTAACTGTCCTTGATGCCCATGCGGCGCTGCTCGGGGCTGTCCACCAGGAAGAGGCCGCCGAGCGACCAGAACGCCTGGCCGCCCAGGTTCGCCGCGTTCTCCTGGTCGACGAGCACGACGCGCTTGCCCGCGCGCGTCAGCTCGTAGGTGGCGACGAGCCCGGCGAGCCCGGCCCCCACGACGATGACATCCGCACTGGCTCCGGTGCCCTTGGTCTCGCTCATGCGCTCTCCATGGGTGTGCTGTAGGCGTCGAGTACGAATCCGAACAGGGCCTCGCGACGGGCGCGTACGGCGTCGTCGTCCGGCTGGAGCAGGACCTGTACGGCGGTGCCGTCGTGGACGGCGACGAGCGCGTCCCCGAGGGCCCGCTCGTCGGTCACCCGCCGCCCGAGGCGGCGCAGCGCGCTCACGCACACCGGCAGGACCGCGTCGCGGATCGCCTGCTCGCGGGCGGCCATCACGCGGCGCAGGCCCGGGTTGCGCAGGGCGTGCGCGGTGAACTCGGCGGTGATCCGGTACCAGGCGTCGTCCACCGGGGCCGCGGCGATCGCGGCCCGCACGGCGGTCTCGGGGTCGGCCGGGTCGATGCCGGCAAGGGCGCGGCGCACATCGCCGAGCATCCGCGCGGAGCGCTCCTCCCACAAGGCGAGAAACAGCTCGTCGAGGGAGGTGAAGTTGGAGTAGAACGCGCCGCGGGTGAATCCGGCCCGGTCACAGACCTGCTCGACGGTGGAGCGGCCGAACCCCACCTCGGCGAACACGTCGAGCGCGGCGTCGAGGAGCCGCTGCCGCGTACGGGCGCGGCGCTTGGTCGGGGTCCCCGGCATCATCGCCTCCTGCGCCTCCTGCGCCGTCCGTATCGGCCGCGTCGGATACAGGAACGTATGCGATACGTTCCTGTATCGACAAGGGGCGTACGCGGGTGACCTGCGGCCGGGGCCGGATCAGATGAAGATCTCGACGACCGTCCACACGGCGAGCAGCAGCATGCACGCCCCGCCGATCCGCTGCACGGTCTTCAGCGGCACCCGCTTGGCGATGAACCGCCCGGCGACCAGCGCGAGCGCGGAGACGGACATCAGGGCGGCGGCGGAGCCGATGGCCGTGGACCAGGTGCCGTTGGTGGCGGCGAGGTTGGCGGTGGTGATCTGCGTCAGGTCGCCCCACTCGCTGATGAAGACGGCCGTGAACGCGGTGCCGAAGACGGGCCAGAACCCGGTCACGGTCTTCGCGCCCGCCTCGTCGTCCTCGTCGTCGTCGCCCCCGCGCAGCAGCATGAACGCGCCGAACGCGAACAGCAGCGCCGAGACGACCTTCACGATCCAGTCCGGCAGGAGCCCGAGCAGCGAACCGGCGCCCACCGCGATGGCGACGTGCACGATGAACGCGGCGGACGTGCCGAACCACACGTACAGCGGCTTCATCCGGGTGCCCATCGCCAGCGAGGCGAACATGGTCTTGTCCGGCAGCTCGGCGAGGAAGATCAGCCCGAAGGCGGTGATGATCGCCAGGGGGTCGAGATGCATGTGCGGGTGCTTTCTGTGCGGGCCGGGTCCGTGCACCCCACCCGCCGCGCGGAGAGGACCACTCGACCCGGCAGCGAGACACGTAGGCCCTACGTGTCGAGACACGTATCCCTACGCGTCTGTCGTTCTGCCTGGTCGAAGGTCTCGCCCACCCCAACCGCGTACGGTCCGGGCCCGGCCACCGGGAACCCGGGGGTTCCAGTGTGTCGACGACCGGTTCGCGGGGCTACTCCCCTTCGCTTGCGTGTTCAAGGGTACATGCCGGGGCCCGCGGCCGACGCGGAGCGGGACCGCCCGAGGAAAAGCGTTCGGCCAATCCCGACGTCCAGGCAAGTAAACCGGCCACATCCCTTCCCGCGCGCTTGCCACGGCGCGCCGCGACGGCAGCATGGACGGGCACTTGAACGGTGACGCGCTGCGCCACGGAGTGACATTGCGGGGGGCGTGCGTGGAACGGGTATGGCCAGCATCGACATTTCTCGGCCGGCTGCGCGAGACGACACGGAAAGAGCTGCTGAGCCAAGGCACCTTGATCAATTATCCGGCGCACCGCACATTGCTGCAGCAGGGCGAAGAGAGCCGCCACGTCCTGCTGCTCACGAGCGGTGTCGTGAAAGTCGTGGCCAGCGCCGAAAGCGGCTACGACATGCTGCTCGCCGTGCGCATAGGGGGCGATCTGGTCGGTGAGATGGCGGCCTTCGAGGACCGCCCCAGGTCCGGCACGGTGATCGCGTGCGGTGACGTGACCGCGCGGATCATCCAGATGCGGACCCTGGAGGCATTCCTCGCCCGGCACCCGGACGCCACCCTGGCCATCCTCCGCATGATCTGTGCCCGGCTGCGCTGGGCGAACCGGCGCCGGGTGGACTTCCAGGCCTACGACTTCCTGACCCGCCTCGCGCGGGTCCTCGCCGAGCTGTGCCAGGCGTACGCGCAACCCGCGCCCGACGCCCACGCCACCCGGTGCGACCTCGGGGTGACGCTGACGCAGAAGGAGCTGGCCTCGCTCGCCGGCCTCAAACTGAACACCGCGGAAAAGAATCTGGCCGCGCTGACGGCACAGGGCCTGGTGGAACGGCATTACCGGAACATAACAATCTGTGACGTCCCGAAACTGTTTGAATTCGCGAAAGTATTCGCGGACAACCCGTACTGATACGGAATCGCTCCGCGGCCCCGCTCATAACCTCTCGGGCAGCACTTCGTGGGCAGTGACTGCCCACCGCCTGCCCAGAGAGGAAAAGATCGGGTGGCTGCGAGGCCTTACTTCCAACCCTGCACCTGCATAGCCGTCGACGCGCAGGCCTACGGGGGCAACAACGACCGTCGGCAGTCCGAGATCCAGCACGATCTGCCGCGCATCCTCGACCAGGCCGCCTGGGGAGCGGGCCTGGACCGTGCGACCTGGCAGATCCAGCGCAAGGGCGACGAGCAGCTGGCGATCCGGCCCGTCGACGGCGAGGAGCCGCGACTGGTCGACGACTACGTCCGCCACCTCGTCGCCGAACTGCGCCACTACAACGCGCAGCGGCTCCCTTCGGCCCGTATGCGCCTGCGCGCCGTCATCCACCAGGGACTCGTGCAGGTGGCCGACAACGGCTTCGCCGGAGCGGCCGTGGTGGCCACGGCCCGTCTCCTGAACGCGCGAGCGCTCTACGAGGCACTGGCCGCGCACCCCGGCACCGACCTGGCGCTGCTGCTGTCCGACGACGTCTTCCGCTCCACGGTGTGGGGCGGCCACACGACCCTGTCGCCCGACGACTTCGACCGCGTCACCGTCGAGGTGAAGGAGTACGCGGCGACGGCCTGGCTGTGGGTTCCCACACCGGTTCCCACGCCGGGCGCACGAACCACTGCCGCACAGGAGCCGGGGGCCGCGGGTACGGGGGAGCCCGCGGCCCCCGCGACGGGGGAGCCCGCGGCGGACCGGAGCGATCCGGCCGCCGCGGGCGGGGCCGGGCCCCGGGCGGGCTTCGGCCGGCAGGAGTACCGGGCCGACCGCATCAGCGTGACCAACTTCGCCGAGTCCGTGGACGCCAGGGGCGCGAACTTCGGATTCGGGAGCGCCGGTGAGTGACGAACCGGACGGGGCCGGTCTCGCGGCGGTACCGCCCGTGCCCCCGCCCGACGAGGACGGTCCCCCGGCCGGTCCCGAGGACGCCGACGGCGGCCGGGGCGAGCCGGACGACGGCGGCCGGGGCCCGGCCGCCGCACCGGACGGGCCGCCGGCCGGACGCAAGGAGCGGGACGAGCGTGCGGAGGACGGCCGCGGCTACGACGAGCTGCGCAAGGTCCAGCAACTGGTCAGCAACAACTTCTACGGCATGGTCGACGCCTCCGGAGCCGCGTTCGGCTTCGGGGGCGCCCGCTCCGCGGGTCTCTCGCCCGGCACCATCGAGCCCGAGGACGCCGACCGGTCCCTGCGGTTCTACGAGCGCGTGCGGCCCTGCTTCGACGAGGCACTGACCAGCCTGCGCGAGCACGCCCTGGTGGTGCTGGTGGGCGAGGACCACTGCGGTCGCCGCGCCGGTTCCCTCGCCCTGCTCAGGGAGGTGCTCGGACCCGCCGCCCGGCTGCGCAGCCTGTCGCCCGGCAACGCCCTGGCGGACCTGGCCGCGTCGCGCGATCTCCAGCGCGGGCAGGGCTACGTCATCCTCGACTACGTCGGCGAGCTGCGCGTCGAGGCCGTGCAGGCCTACGAGATCAGCCGGCTCAGCGCGGAGCTGCGCCGCCACGGGTCCTACCTGGTGATCACGGCGGGCGAGGCGACCCGTCGGCGGCTGGCGCTGCGGGACCACTGCGTGCCGTGGCAGGCACCGGATCCCCTGGAGCTGTTCGAGCGGTGCCGGAGCGAGCTGCCGTACCGGGCCCTGGAACCGGACACCGAGGAGGAGTTGCTGAAGCGGGTCGCCGAACAGCGGCGGCCGAAGGACATCGTCGACGCCGCCACGATCCTCGCCCACGAGGGCGCGGAAGAGGCGCTGAACAGCCTGCGCGACCGCCACCAGGACCTCGTCCAGCAGTTCTTCGTCCGCAAACCGCACGCGGACGACCTCATCCCGCTCGCCGCCCTGGCCTTCCTCGAAGGCATTCCGCAGCGCACCTTCGAGAAGGAGTGCGCCTCGCTCACCGCCCATGTGCGCGCGTGGGAGCAGAGCGGGGAGGCACCGGCGGCGGAGCGGGCCGGCGAGGCGGCGGGCGGGGGCGGCGCGGTCGCGCAGCAGTCCCGCGCACGCTGGAAGGAGCGGGCCACAGGGCTCGTGAGCACCGAGCACCGGATCGAGTCGGCCGACGGCGTCGGGCGCCGTGAGCGCCGTCTGGTGTTCACGTCGCCGCGCGTCCGCGAACTCGTCATCAAGGAGCTGCACGACCTCTACGGCTACGAACTCTGGTACCCGCTGCGCCAATGGCTCAGCGAGCTGACGGTCCAGGGCGACCTGGCGACCCGCACGGAGGTGGCCCGCGGCGTCGCCGTCCTCGCCCGGCACGCCCTCGCCGACGTCGACGAGAACATGCTGCACGTCTGGTCCGAGGGCGTCGCGAACCAGCGGGTGACCGCCGCGCTGACGCTCCAGTTCATGTGCGAGACCGAGGATCTCGCGCCGCACGCCCGGAACATCGCCGTCGGCTGGACGGACTGCAGCGGTCAGGGCCGCGCCGTGACGGCGGCCATGGCGTTCACGGGCCGTCTCGGCTCGCTCTACCGCCTGGAGGCGCTCAACTGGCTCTCGTTCCTGACGATGCGCGGGGAACGCGTCGCCCTCGCGGCGCACCGTTCGCTGGTCCTGCTGTTCCAGACCGCCGAACAGGACGCGGAGCGGGCGCTGTTCCTCCTCCGCTACCTGCGGACCGCGCTCGCCAGGAGCGCCCCGAGGTCGCCGGAGCGGTCCATCGCGCTGCGCACCACCGTGCACCTGCTGGAGGCGGACAGCCTCTACGCCGTCGAACCCGTCGCCGCGGCGCTCCTGCGCGGCGTCCCGGACAGCGCCCGCCACCTCGGTTCCCTGTGGGCGGACGCCCTGCACAGCGGCAACCGGGGCCGGGCCATGCGCGCACTGTGCCGGACGCTGGTCCAGCTGCGGCACGAACCGGCCGTCACGGGGGCCGTCCACGCACTCGGCGAGTCCATGCGGAGCGCCATGAGCGGACAGCAGTGGACCGCGCTGCGCCGTCACCTGTCCATCGCCCTGCGCCACCCCGACTTCGCGATCCCCGGCGCCGAGGAACTGGCACAGGTGCTCCTCGGATCGCTGCGCGGCCATGCCCCGGCGGGCCCGCGGCGCGGCGCCCGCCCCCCGATATCCACCCCTCACGTCACTTCCGCCCAAGGAGGACGAAGCAAGTGAACTACCCGGTCATCGCCGAGCACATCCTGACCACGGTCCAGGGAGCCTGGTGGTCTCGGCGCCGCCAGCGCGACGATGTGCCTCCCCTGCCGCCCGGTGCGGTCCACGTCTTCAGGGTGGGCGGCAACTACCGCACCTTCCCCGAGGGCATGGTGTTCGACCCGTCCCACCCGGACGTGCTCGACGCGTCCTCCGTCAGCCTGGTGGACACCCGGGCACGCCTCGTCGAGGTGGAGCGCACGCTCCCCTCGGTGAGCGAGGCGGACCGGTTCACCGTGCGGGCCTCCTTCACCTGCCAGGTGACCGACCCCGTTGTCATCGCCCGGAAGGGCGTCATCGACGTCGCCGTTCCGCTGCGCGCCTACCTCATGGGCGACGCCGACCTCCCGAGGGTCAGCGCCGGGCACCGCGTGGAGGAGGTCAACGCCGTGCGTACGGAGGTCAGCCACCGCATCACCGCGTACAGCGCGATCGTGCCGCCCCGGGTCGCGGGCATGAACGTGGAGTTCGTCAGCGCCGAGGTGCACGCCTCCGACGACCTGCGGGACTGGGAGCAGAAGCTGCGCGACGAGCGGCGCTCCTGGGAACTCCAGCGCGGACAGCGGGACTTCGAGACACAGGACGCGTTGCGCATCGCGGAGCTGCTCGCGCAGGGCTCCGACCACGTGGACGCCTTCGGCATCGCCAGGAACGAGATCGACGTCACCGAGGCCGCCGCCCGCATTCACCGCAACACGGCGCAGGACGTGGCCCGCCGCGACACGATCGAGGCGTCGAACCGGGCCCACGCCCAGGCGCGCGAGACGGCGGAGGCGCAGATGCGCCGCGACATGCTGCTGACGCTGCTTCGGCAGATGGGCGGCAGCGAGTACGTCGACTACCACCAGGTGCTCGAACAGGTCCTGCGGGAGACGGGCGGGCCGTCCGCCTCGGCCGCCGTCACCGGGGCCGGCACCGCGCACATGGTCGAGCCGGGCCCGGCGTCCCGGGCCGCCGGACCGGTCCGTGACGGTGCGAGCGACCCGCACAACGGGTTCGTCAAGGATGAGGACGATCTCGTTGACTGACTTCGACGCGGGCCGCGCCCTGCGCACCCTGACCGGTGTCGACGAGGAGCTCCTGAACCGGGTCCGGTTCGAGCGGAGCAAGTACACGGCCCTCGGCGGCGTGGTGCTCGGCACCGCCGTGATAGCCGCGTTCTCCATGTGGAACTTCGCGACCGAGGCGCTGGGCGGGGTCTCGGCCGTGGCGCTCCTGCCCACGGTCATCTGGCTGCTCTTCGTGCTCAACCTCGACCGCTGGCTGGTGACCCCGCAGCCCAACGCGCGACGACGGGCCGCGCCTCTCCTCATGCGTCTGCTCGTCGCCGTGCTGCTCGGAGCGGTGATCGCCGAACCGCTGGTGCTGCGCATCTTCCAGACGGCCATCGAGGAGCGCGTCGCCGACGAACGCACGGACAGGATCGACCAGTTGCGCACCAACCTCGTGCGCTGCAACCCGGTGCCCACCACGACGCGCACCGTCACCCCGGAGGGCTGCGACAAGACGTACGTACTGTCCTTCGGAACGTCGCCCGGGGAGCGCGCCGGGGAGCTGAGCGCGCTGCGCACGGACGCGGCCGCACTGCAGACGCGGGTGGACCGGGACACGAACCGCCTGGAGACCCTCGACAACCAGGTACGGGACGAGTGCCGCCGGCTGATCCGGATGGCGGCCACCGGCCTGTACCAGCGGACGTCGGAATGCCTGCGCCTGCGCGAGAAGGCACAGGACTACCGGACGACCCACCGCACCGAGGAGAACGAGAGCCGCCTCGCCACCATGAACGGCCGGATCTCGGAGATCGAGAGCCGGCAGACCGCCTCGCGCGGCGACTTCCTGAAGGCACGGGCCGACGGGGTGGAGCAGCGCCTCGCGGTGGAGCGCGCCAAACAGAAGGAGATCGGGGTCCTGGAACGGATGCGGGCCCTCGAACAGCTCGCCACCGGCAACCCCGTGCTGTTCGTCGGCATCTGGCTGGTCCGCCTGCTCTTCATCGTCCTCGACATCCTTCCCGTCCTGGTCAAGTACATGAGCGGCGAGTCCGCCTACGACCAGATGCTGTCCAGCGCCAGCAACAGCGGGGTGCGGGTGCACGAGGCCGAGGTCCGGCTCGCGGAGCACCGGGCCATGGCGGACATCGAGATCGCCCAGGACGCCATCGAGCACGAGGTACGTCGCCACCGGGCCGAGTCCGAGGCAGCCCTGCGGGAACACACGGCGGCCATGAACATCCGGACCCGGCAGGCGGTGAACGCGCTGGAGGACGAGATCCGCCGCTCGTCGGCGGTCTGACCCGGCACCCGGACCGACACGGAGCACGAACGGCCGCCCCGCACGCCGGGGCGGCCGTTCGCACCGACGCACAGGAAGGGGAAGCGTGACCACACCGCGAGGCGGGGACGGCACGGTCCCGGACATCGACGTCACGACCGACACCGGCGCGGAACTCGCCAGGGTCCTGCTGGCCGAGGCGCGGGAAGAGGTCGTGCGGGCCGACAACAAGGCCGCGCTCATGCTGGCGTTCCTGGCCGGGGCGGCGACCGCGGTGCTGGCCGCCATCGGCAGCGGGGACATCGCCGTGCGCCGGTACGGCACGGTTCCGCTGCTCCTCCTGTGCGCGGGCGGCGCCGCCTGCGCGACGGCGCTCGTCCTGCTGGGGCTGGCCGTGCTTCCACGGCTCGGCCGTCCCCACGACCGCCGGAGCCACTACTTCGGCGACACGAGGCTCGCGGTGTCGATCGCGCACCTGGAATGGCGGCTGCACCACACCGACCTCGCGCTTCGCACCCTGAGCCAGCTCGCTGCCGTGTCCCGGATCGCCTGGACCAAATATCGCTGTATACGGCACGCGCTGGCCTGGGGCGGAGCCTCTTTCGCGCTCGCGCTGACCGGTGTGGTGGCGGGAGCGGTGAGATGACGGGCGTGTCGGCGCCCGGCATCAAGAACGCGTAAAGATTGCCGGGTCTCGGCAATGCGCGACACCGCTGTCCTGCGCCAGGATGGCCGTGGCAGAAACGGGGGGCCAGCCCCGGTGCCGGAGCCCGGAAACGGGGTCGGTGCCGGGGTGGAGCCGAGCCGACGGCACGGTGAAGGGGGGCGGGGACATGGGGAAGCGCCTCGCCGGTCCCGCCGGAACCCCGTATGCGGCCGTGTGCCCTCAGGGCCGGCCGGCCCCTGACGAACGTTAGGCCTGCGCGGCAGTAGACCCGCGGGCAGTCGGGTTCGCCCTTCCTCCCCCTTTTTTTCTTCCTCCTTCATTGGCTCGGGGTCTCGATCACCCCTGGAACCAGAGGACTTCACCATGGATGCCACCACTGTGGGCATCGGCGTGTCCGTCGCCGCTGTCCTGCTCGTCGCCGTCGTGCTGTTGCTGATCTTTACGCGTCTGTTCCGCAAGGTGGAGCAGGGCAAGGCGCTCATCGTCTCCAAGATGCGCAAGGTGGACGTCACCTTCACCGGACAGGTCGTGCTGCCCGTGCTGCACAAGGCCGAGGTGATGGACATCTCGGTGAAGGCCATCGAGATCACGCGGGCCGGCAAGGACGGCCTGATCTGCAAGGACAACATCCGGGCCGACATCCGGATCTCGTTCTTCGTGAAGGTCAACAAGACCGTCGACGACGTCATCAAGGTCGCCCAGGCCGTCGGCACGGCGCGGGCCAGTGACAAGACGACGCTGCAGGAGCTGTTCCACGCGAAGTTCTCCGAGGCGCTGAAGACCGTCGGCAAGCAGATGGACTTCACCGACCTCTACACCAAGCGCGAGGAGCTGCGGTACCGGATCATCGAGGTCATCGGCGTCGACCTCAGCGGGTACCACCTCGAAGACGCGGCGATCGACTACCTGGAGCAGACGCCGCTCAGCCAGCTCGACCCGCACAACGTCCTCGACGCCCAGGGCATCCGCAAGATCACCGAGCTGACCGCCATCGAGCACGTGCGTACCAACGAGTTCCAGCGCACGGAGGAGAAGGAGATCACCCGGCAGAACGTCGACGCCCGCGAGACCATCCTCGAACTGGAGCGCCGCCAGGCCGACGCCGAGATCAAGCAGAAGCGGGAGATCGACACCGTACGGGCCCGTGAGGAGGCCGAGACGGCGCGGGTGGTCGAGGAGGAGCGGCTGCGTTCGCAGGGCGCCTTCCTCGCGACCGAGGAGAAGCTCGGGGTGCAGCGGGAGAACCAGGCCCGCGAGGTCGCCGTCGCGCAGAAGAACCGTGAGCGCGTCATCGCCGTCGAGAACGAGCGCATCGAGAAGGACCGCCTCCTGGAGGTCATCGCGCGGGAGCGGGAGACCCGGCTGACGCAGATCGCCGCCGAGAAGGAGGTCGAGGCGGAGCGCCGCGAGATCGCCGAGGTCATCCGCGAGCGCGTCGCCGTGGACCGTACGGTCGCCGAGCAGGAGGAGTCGATCAAGAAGCTCCGGGCGGTCGAGGAGGCCGAGCGCGGGCGGCAGGCCGTCATCATCGCGGCGGAGGCCGAGGCGCAGGAGAAGCTCGTCAAGGACATCAAGGCGGCCGAGGCGGCGGAACAGGCCGCCACGCACCGCGCGGCGGAGCAACTGACGCTCGCCGACGCCCAGTTGAAGGCGGCCGACCTGGAGGCCAAGGCCAAGCTGCGGCTCGCCGAGGGCATCCAGGCCGAGAGCGCGGCGGCCGGACTCGCCGAGGTGCAGGTGCGCGACAAGGAGACCGAGGTCATCGAGAAGGCGGGCCGCGCCGAGGCCGAGGCCACCGAGGCCCGGATGCGCGCCGAGGCGCTCGGCGCCCGCGAGCAGGCGCTCGCCGAGGCCACCGCGATCGAGGCGAAGCTCAAGGCGGAGGCCGAGGGCATCACGCAGAAGGCCGCCGCTATGGCCGCGCTCGACGAGGCGTCGCGCGGGCACGAGGAGTACCGGCTGCGCCTCCAGGCGGAGAAGGAGATCCGGCTCGCCGGGCTCGACGTGCAGCGCCAGGTCGCCGAGGCGCAGGCCACGGTCCTCGCGACCGGCCTGGAGAACGCCGACATCAACATCGTGGGCGGCGAGTCCGCCTTCTTCGACCGGATCGTCTCCTCGATCGCGCTCGGCAAGGGCGTCGACTCCTTCGTCCAGCACTCCGACACCGCGCAGGTCCTCGCGAAGCCGTGGCTGGACGGCTCGGCCGACTTCACCCAGGACCTGACCAAGATCCTCGGTTCGGTCTCCACGGGCGACGTCCAGAACCTCACGGTCTCCGCGCTGCTGATGAAGCTGATGAAGGGCGGGGGCGGCGAGCAGGCCGGGCAGCTCCGCGAACTGCTGGACAAGGCAGGCCAGTTGGGCGTCGCCGACCTGCCGCTCGACCAGCTGAAGCTGAACGGTTCCGCGCGGGTCTGACCCCGCGAGCACGGCACCGCACAGACCGGCCGGGGACGCCGTACGGGGGTCGGCGGCCCCGGCCATCACATCGGACAGGAGAAGACGTTGGTGGACATGGAGACCGGTGCGCAGACGGGTACGGCCGCCGGTGCGCCCACCGATACGGTCGCCGGTACGGCCGCCGGTGCGCCCACCGATACGGCCGCCGGTGCGCCCACCGGTGCGGACACCGGCCTGGACGCCGGTACGTACGACGTACTGCGCGCCCGGCTCACCACCCAGGCCCGCCACCTGGCGACCCACGCCGCCCAGCTCAACGAGCGCCGCACCGCCGCCTTCGGCTCCGTCGGCCTGACCCTCACCGGCACCGGCGGGCTGCGCACCGACGAGCCGCGCCTCGCCCGGGACGTCGTGGCCGTCGGCGGTGCCCTGCTGCTCGGCCTGCGGGACGTCCTCGGCACGGGTACGCCCGCGGTCGCCGACGTCTTCACGCTGCACACCCCGGACCAGACCCTGGCGCGGCTGCCCGACGACACGGTGCCGGGCCTCCTCGACGACCCGGCGTTCGTCGCCGAGTTCACCGCGCTCTTCCGCTACTACCGGCAGAGCCGCCTGCTCCGGCTCCGGGTCCTCGACGGCAAGCTCCTGGCCGTCTTCCAGACCGGCGACCGCGCCACGGACCTGCGGGTCCTGCGCTGGGAGCTGGCTCCGGACGGCAGCGGCGCCCGCTTCCTCGACGCGCGCGGCGACCGCGACGACGTGACGCCGCCCGCCCACGACCTCACCTGGCGGGAGTCGACGCGCGCGGACCACGTCCTCGGCCGCCACCCGCACGTCGCGGTCGGCGGGGAGGGCGACGGCCTGCCGATCTACGTGTCCACGGTCGGCGGGGCGCTGACCGTCAAGGCCGACGACGACACCGAGTCCGCCGACGGCATCCACGCGGAACCGGTCGACGAGCCGTTGCAGTCCCTCGCCGACGCCGACATCGCCCACGCGCGCGTGGGCGCGCTCCTCATCGTCCGGGTCCGCCCGTACAAGGAGGACACCTGGCGCCATCTGGTCTTCAACACCCTCACCCGGACCGTCGTCCGGCTCGACGGCATCGGCCAGGGGTGCCGGACGCTCCCCGACGAGCAGGGCGTCGTCTTCGCGGGCGGATACTGCCTGGCCACGGGCGCGCACAAGACGTTCGACGGCCTGGACACCACCCACCTCGCCTACGAGCGGACCGTGCGCTCACCCAACGGTGAGGACGTCCTCTACGTCTTCCGCGCGCGCGTGGAGGGCCGCACGGTCCTGCTCCCGTACAACCTGATCCGCAAGGAGATCACCGCTCCGCTCACCGGCCGCGGCCACGCCCTCTTCGACGACGGCACGCTCGTCCTGCTCCGCGACGAGACGGCGACCGCCGGGAGCGACGAGCCCGCGCGCGTGCACCCGGCCCAGCTCTGGTCCACCCCGTTCACGGCGGACACGTACGCGCTCGAAGGGGGCGTCGCCGACGAGGAGCTGGCCCGTATCGGCAACGCCGACCTCGTCCGCGGCATCTCCGACTGCCTGGCCCTGAGCCGTACGGCCGAGGAGGCGGCGGCGACGCCGACCACGACGGCGTACGAGGCGCTGGCCGCCGCGTGCGAGCGCGCCGGCGACTCGTACCCCTGGCTGGGCGAGGACGTGGGCGCCGCCCTGCGCCACGCGATCGACGTACTCCGGGCGACGGCCGAGCGGATCCTCACCGAGTACGAGACCGTCCGCGCCCTCACCCGGCAGGCCGCCGACGCGCTCGCGGAGGCGGAGGCCCGCGCCACCACCCTCGTCCGCCGCGTCCGCGGGGAAGCGCCCCGCACCGCGACCGAGTGGGTGGAGCGGCTCACCGAACTGCGCCGCGCGCAAGGCCACCTGCTCACCCTCAAGGACCTGCGCTACGCCGACACCGAGCGCGTCGACGTGCTCGCCGAGGACCTTGCCGCGGACATCGCGGCGGCGGGCGGCCGGGCGGTGACGTTCCTGGCCCGCCCGGACTCGTTCGCCGCCCACCACAGCGACCTCGAACGGATCGAGGCGGAGGCCGGACGGATCGGGACCGCCGCCGAGGCCGCCCCGCTCACCGCCCGCGTCGACGAACTCGCCGAGCGGCTCCACACGGTCACCGACGTGCTCGGCGGCCTGGACATCGACGACGCGACCGTCCGCACGAACGTCCTGGAGCGCATCGCCGAGGTCGTCGCCGGCGTCAACCGCGCCCGCGCCACCCTCGACGCCCGCCGCCGCGAACTCTCCGCGCACGAGGGGCGGGCCGAGTTCGCGGCGCAGTTCTCCCTGCTCGGCCAGGCGGTGACGGGCGCCCTCGCGGTGGCCACCACCCCGGACGCCTGCGACGACCAACTGGCCCGCCTCCTCCTCCAGGTGGAGACCCTGGAGGGCCGCTTCGCCGAGTCGGACGACTTCCTCGCCGACCTCGACACCAAGCGCATCGCCGTCCACGAGGCGTTCGCCGCCCGCAAGCAGACCCTCGCCGACGCCCGCGCCCGCCACGCCGAACGCCTCGCCGGCTCCGCGGACCGCATCCTCGACTCGGTGGCCCGCCGCCTGTCCGCGCTCGGCGGCCTCGACGCCATCAGTACGTACCTGGCGTCGGACCCGATGGTGGCGAAGGCCCGCCGCACCGTCGCCGACCTGCGCGACCTCGGCGACCAGGTCCGCGCCGAGGAGCTGGAGACTCGGCTCGACACCGTCCGCCAGGACGCCCTGCGCGCGCTGCGCGACCGCACCGACCTCTACACCGACGGCGGCACCACGATCCGGCTCGGCCGCCACACGTTCCCGGTCAACGCGCAGCCGCACGAGCTGACCCTGGTCCCGTACGGCGACGCGATGGCGTTCGCGCTGACGGGAACGGACTACCGGTCCCCGGTCGACGACGCGGACTTCGCCGCCTTCGCGCCCTACTGGGGCCAGTCCCTGCCCTCCGAGAACGCGGACGTCTACCGCGCCGAACACCTGGCCGCCCGCCTCCTCGCGGACCACGGCCCGGAACACCTGTCGGCGGCCGACGACCTGCCCGCGCTCGTACGGTCGGCGGCCGAGGAGGCGTACGACGAGGGCTACGAACGCGGCGTCCACGACCACGACGCCACCCTCGTCCTCACGGAGCTGCTGCGCCTGCACTCCGGCGCCGGGGTGCTCCGCCACACCCCGGCGGCCCGCGCCGCCGCCCAGCTGTTCTGGGCGCACGCGACGACGCGGGAGGAGCGCGAGCAGTGGACGCGACGGGCGCGGTCCCTCGCGCGCGCCCGGGACACGTTCGGCTCGGCGCCGGGGATCGACGCCTGGTGCGCGGAGGCGGCGGCGCGCATGACGGCCGACGACGCGCAGGCCGCCGCCGAGTACCTCTTCGAGGAGCTGACGACGGGCCCCGAGGGCTTCGCCCGCTCGCCCGGGGTGCGGGTGTTCCTCGACAAGTTCCGCAGAGCGAGCGGGAGTTCGGGGGACTACGAGGCCGATCTCGCGGCCGTGACGGATCTGGCGGCGCGCCGGTCCCTCGCGCAGGCGTGGCTGTCCGCGTACGCGGCGGCGACAGGCGGCTTGGCGGACGAGCACGCGGCGGCAGCCGGCATGGCGGACGAGCACGCGGCGGACCTCGCCGAGGCGGTGGCCGTGGAACTCTGCCCCGACCTGCGCCACTACGACGCCGACGCCCCGCTCACGGCGACGGTGGACGGCCTCCTCGGCACCCACCCCAGGATCGACGGCCGCCGCCTGACCCTGCGCCTGGACGAGTTCCTGGCGCGCACCCGCCGGTTCCGCACGGACGTGGTCCCCGGCTTCCGCGCCTACCAGCGCCTGCGCACCGACCTGGCGACCGCCGAACGCACCCGCCTGCGCGTGGACGACCACCGCCCGCACGTCCTGCCGTCGTTCGTCCGCAGCCGCCTGATCGACGAGGTCTACCTCCCCCTGATCGGCGACAGCCTGCACAGACAGCTCGGCACGGCGGGGGGCCTGCTGATGCTGACGTCGCCGCCCGGCTACGGCAAGACGACGCTGATCGAGTACGTGGCGGACAAGCTCGGCATGATCCTGGTGAAGATCAACGGCCCGGCCCTGGGCCACACGGTCACGTCCCTGGACCCGGCGGAGGCCCCGAACGCGACGGCCCGCCGGGAGGTCGAGAAGATCAACTTCGCTCTGGAGGCCGCCAACAACGTCCTCCTCCACCTGGACGACATCCAGCACACGTCCCCCGAGCTGCTGCAGCAGTTCATCTCCCTGTGCGACGCGCAACGCCGCATGACCGGCGTGTGGAACGGCGAGCCCCGCACGTACGACCTGCGCGGCAAGCGCTTCGCCGTCTGCATGGCGGGCAACCCGTACACGGAGTCGGGCGCCCGCTTCCGCGTCCCCGACATGCTCGCCAACCGGGCCGACGTGTGGAACCTCGGCTCGGTCCTGACCGGCAAAGGGGACGCGTTCGCGCTCAGCTTCGTGGAGAACGCGCTGACGGCCAACGCGCACCTGGCCCCGCTGGCCGGCCGCGACAGGGCGGACGTGGACACGTTCGTCCGCCTGGCCTCGGGCGACCCGACGGCCCGCCCTGACCAGCTGACCCACCCGTACGCGGCGACCGAGGTGGACCGGGTGGTCGCGGTCCTGCGCCACCTCCTGGCGGCGAGGGAGACGGTCCTGGCCGTGAACGCCGCGTACATCGCGTCGGCCGCGCAGAGCGGCGACGCGCGCACGGAACCCCCGTTCCAGCTCCAGGGCTCGTACCGCAACATGAACAAGATCGCGGCACGCATCGACCCGGCGATGAACGAGACGGAACTGGCCGCGCTCATCGACGACCACTACCAGGGCGAGGCGCAGACCCTGGCGACCGGCGCCGAGTCGAACCTCCTGAAGCTGGCGGAGCTGCGCGGCACGCTGACCGGTGCCCAGGCGTCGCGCTGGACGGAGCTGAAGCGCGCGTACGTCCGCGCCCGGACGCTCGGCGGCGCGGACACGGACCCGGCGGTGCGGGCGGTGGCGGCGCTCGGCCTCCTCGCGGACCGGATGGCGGCGATCGAGACGACGCTGAGCCGAGCGGTGCCCACCAGCGAAGACAGGCCCTAGCCGTGGCCCCCCACACAGAGCCGCTCCTGACCCGTGCGCTAGAAATGCGGGGGCGGCGACGATATTGGAGACCGGGGGCGACGACCATGACCGACGAGACCACGGTCGTCGACACCTACCTGTCCGGTTTCGCGCGTCTGGTGGCGGAGGCGTCGTCGACGGGCCGCCGCCTGACCCGCGACGAACTCGACTCCCGCCGCACGCTCGGCCAGGCCGCCGCGGAACGGGGCGTGCGCCTGCGCGGACTGATGACGGCGCACCTGGCGGAGGCCCGCACGAACTGGCCGACGGCGGCGGGTGTGCACGCCGTGGACGTCATGTCGGCGGTGGAACAGGCCCTGGACGCCTTCGTCGAGGGCTACGAGCGCGCCCAGCGCCAGGCGATGCGCCAAGAGGTCACGGCCCGCCGCGAGTTCATCGACGACCTCCTCTACGGCCGCAGCGACCTGGGCCAGCTCGCCCAGCGCGCCGAACGCTTCGGCCTGCGCCTCTCCCACGCCCACGCGGTGGCGGTGGCCCAGGGGGACGCGGCGTACGACGAGGGCGACGAGGTCCCGAGGGCCGTCGAGAGCGCCATGATCTCCCGCTTCGGCGACCGAGAGGTCCTCCTGACCACCAAGGACGGCCGCCTGGTCTGCATAGCCCCCGGCGACCAGCCCGAGATCCTCCCCTTCTTCGCCAAACACGCCCACGTCACGACGGACGGCGGCCAGGTGGCCATCGGCCGCTCCCAGCCCGGCCCCAGCGGCGTCGTCCAGTCCTACGAGGAAGCCCTCAGCACCCTGGAACTGGCCGACCGCCTGAACCTCGCCGACCCGGTCCTCCACGCCGCGGACCTCCTGGTCTACCCGGTCCTCAACCGCGACCGCCAGGCCCTGATCGACCTGGTGGTCAACGTACTGGGCCCGCTGCGAGGCGCCCGGGGCGGCGCGACCCCCCTGCTGCTGACGTTGTCGGCGTACTTCGACGCGGGCTGCGTGGCGGCGGAGGCGGCCCGCCGCCTGTCCCTGAGCGTGCGGGCGTTCACGTACCGCCTGGAACGCATCCACACCTTGACGGGAGCGGACCCGTCGGACCCGGGGGACAGGTACACGCTGCAGACGGCGGTGATCGGGGCGCGCTTGCTGGACTGGCCCGACCAGCCGCTGTAGATCGTCCCGGCGCCCGCCCGCGCGCAGTGGACGTCACTGACGCCGCGCACGAGAAGGCCCGACCGCTGACGACGGGGGATGCATCAGCGATCGGGCCGGGGTCAACGGTACAAGTGCCGGGCGGTGTTGTGGCAGGGGTGACCTGCCGGGATGGCTTGATGTGATCGGTATCACCCGGTCCGGGGGCGTCAGTTGTCGCAAGGGGGGTCGAAGGAGAGGCGGGGGAGGGACTCATCCCATTTCTCCCGGGTCAGGACGCCCCGCGTCGTGGTGCAGATGTGGTGGATCGCCGCCTCGGTGTCCAGGTTCCAGAGCCGGACGGTGTCCGTGCCGCTCGACACGCCGAGCATGTTGCTGTGCGGGCGGAACGACAGGAAGCTGCCCGTCTTGGCGTTGGGGCTCATCGATTGGCCGATGGGTGACGCCTCCGAGGGCCGCGCGACGTCCCAGAGCCGGACCGAGTTGTCGTTGCCGCCACTGGCCAGATGGTGGCCGTCCGGGCTGAAGGTCAGGGAGACGACCGCGTCGGTGTGGCCGGTCAGGGGAGCGCCCAGTGGGGATGTCCTGCGCGGCTTCGTCACGTCCCAGAGGCGGACCGTGCCGTCGTCGCTGCCGCTGGCCAGCGTGTTTCCGTCCGGGCTGTAGGCAATGGTGTTGACGGCCCCCAGGTGGCCGGTGAGCGGGGCGCCGAGCCGGGTGGCGCGGGTCGGGGCCGACACGTTCCAGAGCCGGACGGTGCCGTCCGCGCTGCCGCTGGCGAGGGTGCGCCCGTCGGTGCCGAAGGCGAGGGCGTTGACGTAGCCCTTGTGCCCGGTCAGCGGAGGGCCGAGGGAGCGGGGGCGGGACGGGTCGCCGACGTTCCACAGCTGCACCGTTCGGTCGGTCCTGGCCGTCGCCAGGGTCCGTCCGTCCGGGCTGAACGCGAGCGCCCGGGGCCCCGCGAACCGTGTCCGCAGCTCCATCGGTGGTCCGTGGGGCACGGGACGAGCCGGGTCCGTGACGTTCCACAGCCGCACCGCGTGGGTTCCCGTCAGTACCGCGAGCGTGCGGCCGTCGGGGGAGAAGACCAGGGAGCGCGGGTCGCCGTCGCCGGGGCTGAACGGCCTGCCCATCGGTACGGGCCGGTCGGGGCGCTCCACGTTCCACAGCCGGACCTTGTTGTCGCCGGCCGCCGTGGCGAGCAGCTTCGCGTCGGGGCGGAAGGCCCCGATGCGGCCGATCACGTCGGACGTCGGCACCGACCAGAGCCGGACCTTGTTGTCCCCGCTGCCCGTGGCGAGGGTCTTCCCGTCCGGGCTGAAACCGAGCGCGTACATCTCTCCGCTGCCGCCCGCGAGAGGCTCGCCCACCTGCGAGGGCCGCGACGGATCGCTGACGTTCCACAGACTGGCCGTGCTGTCGGCGCTGCCGACGGCGAGCATGGTCCCGGCGGGGTTGAAGGCCACGGACCAGATGGGCCCGGTGTGCCCGGTGACGGGTGGGCCGAGCGACTTCGCGCGGCGCGGATCGACGACGCTCCAGAGCCGGACGGTGCGGTCCGTGCCGCCGCTGGCGAGGGTGCGGCCGTCGGGCGAGAAGGCCACCGAGTGCACCGTGTCGGTGTGGCCGGTCAGCACCGGGGCGAGCGGTCGCGCGCGGCCGGGATCGTCCGTGTCCCAGAGCCTGATCGTCCCGTCGTCGCCGCCTGCCGCCAGCGTGCGTCCGTCAGGGCTGAAGGCCACGGAGCGTACGGCCGCGGTGTGGCCGGTCAGTGTGGCGAGCGGCCGGGGCCTGCGCGGCTCCTCGACGTTCCACAGACGTACGGTGTGGTCCTCGTCGGCGGAGGCGAGGGTGCGGCCGTCGGGGCTGAAGGCGAGGAGGTAGATGGCACCGCCGTGACCGGCCACGGGGGCGCCCAAGGGCCGGGGGCGGGACGGGTCCCGTACGTCCCACAGGCGGATCGTGCCGTCCTCCGAGGCGCTGGCCAGGGTGGTGCCGTCCGGACTGAAGACCGCGGTGCTCACCCAACTGGTGTGGCCGGTCAGGGGCTTGCCCACGGGCTTGGGCCGCGTCGGGTCCGCGACGTTCCAGAGGCGGACCGTACGGTCGTAACTGGCGGTCGCCAGGAGCTTGCCGTCCGGGCTGAACGAGGTGAGGTAGACGGCACCGGTGTGGCCGAGCAGCGGTGAGGCCAGCGGGGCGTTCACGATGGAGAGCAGCCGGTTCTTCGTGTCCTCGTCGTCCGGCCGCAGCCGGTGGGCCACCAGGTCGAGCTGCGCGGACAGGGACGGGTCGGAGTCCTGGGCCCGGTCGGCCTCGGCGACCACCTGCTGGAACACGGCGTCGTTGCGCTGCTCCCAGGCGATCACCGCGGCCGTGACGGCGAGCAGCGCGAGGACGACCAGCGCCGCGACCGCACCGCGTCCGAGAAGGACCGTGCGCTTGCGCAGCTTGGCCGACGCCGTCAGGAAGTCGGTCGCGACCCGGGTGAGGTAGGTGTCGTTGGCGGACCGCGCCCAGCCCCGGGCATGGTCGAGGCGGGAGCCCCGGTAGAGGAGCGCGGAGTCGCGGTCGGACTCCTCCCAGGCCCGGCCGTCCTCCTCCAGGCGCTGGCGCAGGAGGTGATCGCTCTTGCCCTCGTCGATCCAGCCGCGCAGCCGGGGCCAGGCGTGGAGAAGCGCTTCATGCGTGATCTCGACGGTCTCCGCGTCGAGCGTGAGCAACCGGGCCTGCGCCAGGGACTCCAGGGACTCCTCCGTCTTCGCCGGGTCCGTCGACTCCTCCGTCAACCGGCGCCGGTTGCCACGCCTCCTCGTGGCCTGCGTGTCCTCGCCCAGCTTCACCAGCCTGAGCAGGAGCAGCCGCGCGGCGGTGCGCGCCGCCGGGTCGAGTGCGGACCAAGCGCGCTCGGCGGTCGCCGCCACGGCGCCCTGGATCCCGCCTGCCGCGCGGTAACCGGCCAGGGTCAGCCTCCCCGACTTGCGCCGCTGCCAGGTGGCGAGCATGGCGTGGGAGAGGAGCGGGAGCACCCCGGCGTCGTGCGCCCCACGCGGCCTGTCGGCGCTCACCTCCCGGACGATCAGCTCGGCGAGCCCCGGTTCGAGCTCCAGGCCCACGGCCTTCGCCGGGCCCGTCACCGCCCGGCGCAGGTCGCCCGTGGTCAGCGGCCCGAGGACCATGTGCCGGTGTTGCAGCGCATCGGCCAGTTCGGGGTGGTCGAGGCATTCCTCGTAGAAGTCGGCGCGTATGCCGAGGACGACGCGCGCGGGAGGGCGCTCTCCGCCGGCACCGGGGGAGGCGGCGGCGTGGAGCAGCTGGATGAAGCCGCGCCTGGTCTCCTCGTCGGGGCAGAGGGTGAAGACCTCCTCGAACTGGTCGACGATGATGACCGGCAGGGCCGATTCGCCCGACGACGCCCCTCGCGCCCATGCCGAGACGGCCTCGCGCACCGCGCCCGCCAACTGGGCCGGATCGGTCGAGGGGGCGACCGCGCAGGCGACGTGCGGCGCCAGCTCGGGGATCCGGTCGGCCAGCTCCGCGAGCGGATCGGCTCCGGGTACGAGCTGCAGTACGTGACGGCCGCCCGTCGCCTTCCCGCCGGGCTCGCCGTTCTGCAGCGAGGGCGCCAGACCGGCGTTCAGGAGCGAGGACTTCCCCGCGCCCGACGCGCCCACGAGCATGACCAGGCCACCGTCCGACGACTCCGCCGCGCGCAACAGCTCGATGAGGCGCTCGGTGCTCCGTTCCCGGCCGAAGAACCACTGGGCGTCCTCCTGGCGGTACGGAGCCAGCCCCCGGTACGGGCACACGTTCGGGGTGGCCGACGCCTCGGCCCCACCGGGCCGGGGGTCGTCCGCAACCGACACGGCGCCGGGGCCGACGACCGGGTCGGCCACCGCGCCCTCCCACAGGCGCTGCCAATGGGCCAGGTCGTACAGGCCGGCGGAGACCGGTACGGGCCGTTCGCGCCGCGCCTCGGGGATCAGCACCTGCAACACCGCGGCCAGGGCGGTGAACTGGGCCGGGACGTTCTTGGCGCGCCGCCAGTCGCTGATCCGCTGGGCGGAGACGCGTACGGGGCGCCCTCGTTCGTCGACCCGTTGCAGCCGGGCCACGGCTTCGGAGACGCGCTTGAGGGGCGGGTTGCCGGCTTCTCCGTACAGGAGGGCGAGATGTTCCGCGAAGGCCGTACGCGTCCCCGACTCGGAACCCACGGCCTCCCCCTCCGACCCCTGCCGCACCTGTGCGTCCGGCTTGTATCCGGCCTGTCTCCGGCCCGTCTCCGGCCTGCGTCCGCCCCCCGTATCCGGACCGGAAAACTCACCTTATAGCCCTGACCAGCAGTTATGCAGTCCGGACAAGTAGCGCCCTCTTCACGCGGGCACCACGGATGGCAGGATCGCAAAGCAGTAGCGAACCCAACACGCTGCGTCCGAACAGATCACCTTCCCAGTGTTCGGAGAGGCCATGCACCGGACCGCTCTCGCATGAGGGGCGGATCCGGCAGGTGCTCGTCCCGCGTCGCCGCACGGCAGTCGCGGGCGGCACAGTCCGCGTCGTTCGGTTCCGGTCCGCACGTGGGGAGGGACCGGCACCGAAACGACGTAGCCCTTTCGGCGGCCCTTTCAACAGCCCCTTCGGCGGCCCTCTCACAGGTGCAGCATCGACATCATTTCCGGGCTCCGCACGCCGGTCGCCATGCCAGGCACCTTCTCGCCGGGGACGATCCACCCCGCGCTCTCGGCCGCTGCGACGGCGGCCCTTTCCGCCTCGTCGGCAGCGGCGTTGAGTGCTGCGTCGGCGCCCAGATGCGCGGCTGCCGCCGCTGCCGCCGCGGCCTGAGCTGCCTCGATGGCGGCTTGTGCGGCCCGAGCGGAGGCTCCGACGTCGGAGGCGTCGGCCGTATCGACACCCAGCCCCATCTGCGAAGCCTGCGCGGCGGCCGCCGCCGCGTTCCGGGCGCATCGCGCGTCCGCGGCCGGGTCGGGGCCGCTCTCCGCGAGGACGGCCAACGCCTGGGCCGCCACCCGTCCGGCGTGGGCGGCCTTCCAGACGGCGTTCGCGTCCTCGGCGCCGTGCCGCTCGACGTAGTGGCTGAGGGCCGCCGCCCGTGCGGCAGCGCTCTCGGCGCGAGCGGCATGGATCTTCTTCAGGGCCGCGGTCTCCGCCGTCGGGGCCTCGTCTTCGTGGGCGTCCTGGTCCATGGGTCTCTCCTTACCGCCTGCGCGACAGAGTGCTACCGGAACAGCCCCAACACCGCGTCCAGTGACCAGGTCTGCCACCCCATGCCGAGCAGCGCGACCAGCGCGATCAGGCTCATCATCAGGTTCTGGCCCTGCTCACTGACGTTGTCGATCATCAGCACCAGATAGACCAGGCTGAGCACGAGCCCGCACACCAGGGCGATCGGCGTGAGGAAGCCGACGATCAGCCCGAGCCCGAGCGCCAGCTCCGCGTACGCGACCACGTACGCCATCACGCGCGGCCGGGGCCCGACCACGACGGCGAAGCCCGACTGGACGAAGGACCAGCGGTGCTTGTCGGCGATGCCGGCGGCCCACCGGATGCCGCCGCCGTCGAACCACGTCTTCTTGTCCTTGTGACGCCAGCTCTCCAGCCACCACAGACCGAGGCCGACGCGGAGGACGGCCAGCCACTCGGCGCCGCTGAGCCACATCGTCCGCATGAACGCCTCCACGAGCCAGCGCCAATCCCTGACGGAGCGTCAGTTCAGCGGACCGCGGTCGATCCCGCAAGGGGTACGGCGGCAATGGGCCCTTGTCGTCGCTGATGCCGAGTCCTACGCTCCATCTGATGGTCCGTCAGATAGGAGCCGGGAAACTGGCAGGCAGCAGGGGGTAAGGCGTGACGAGCGGTGAAAACGGCAGCAAGGATCTACCCCGGGTCATCAGCGTGGACGACCACGTGATCGAGCCCGCGCACCTCTTCGAGACGTGGCTCCCGGGCAAGTACCGCGACCGGGGGCCGAAGCCTTTCACTGCGGGGATCGGCGACCTCGCCTACGTAGGGGGGAAGTACAAGTTCACCACCGACCCCGAGGGGCAGACCACGGACTGGTGGGAGTACGAGGGCGAGATCTTCCCGTACAAGCGCATCATCGCGGCCGTCGGGTTCTCGCGGGACGAGATGACGCTCGACGGCATCACGCGTGAGCAGATGCGGCGCGGCTGCTGGGACCCGAAGGCACGCCTGGAGGACATGGATCTCAACCATGTCGAGGCGTCCCTCTGCTTCCCCACCTTCCCGCGCTTCTGCGGCCAGACCTTCGCCGAGGCCAAGGACAAGGAGGTCGGGCTCGCCTGCGTGCGGGCGTACAACGACTGGATGGTCGAGGAGTGGTGCGGCGACAGCGGCGGCCGGCTGATCCCGCTCTGTCTGATCCCCCTGTGGGACATCGATTTGGCCGTGGCGGAGATCCGGCGCAATGCCGCGCGCGGCGTGCGGGCGGTCACGTTCTCGGAGATCCCGACCTACCTCGGGCTCCCGTCGATCCACTCGGGCTACTGGGACCCGTTCTTCGCGGTCTGCGAGGAGACGGGGACCGTCGTGAACATGCACATCGGTTCGTCGTCGCAGATGCCGGCCGCGTCCCCGGACGCGCCGCCCGCGGTCCAGGCCTCGCTGAGCTTCAACAACGCCATGGCGTCGATGATGGACTTCCTCTTCAGCGGCGTACTGGTGAAGTTCCCCCGGCTGAAACTCGCCTACAGCGAGGGGCAGATGGGATGGATCCCGTACGCCCTCGAACGCGCCGACGACGTATGGGAGGAGCACCGCGCCTGGGGCGGCGTGAAGGATCTGATCCCCGAGCCCCCGTCGACGTACTACTACCGGCAGATCTTCTGCTGCTTCTTCCGCGACAAGCACGGGGTCGAGGCCATCGAGACCGTCGGCGTGGACAACGCGACCTTCGAGACCGACTACCCGCACGTCGACTCGACCTGGCCGCACACGAAGCAGGTCGCGGCGGACCACGTCGGCCACCTCCCCGAGGACGTGGCGTACAAGCTCCTGCGGGGCAACGCCATCCGCATGCTGGACCTGCCGTTCGACCGGTCGCCGAGGCCCTGACGGGGAAAGGCGAGCGAGGCGCTGACGGGAAAGGCGAGGCCCTGACGGGAAAGGCGAGGCCCTGACGGGAAAGGCGAGGCCCTGACGGAGAAAGACGAGGCGCTGACAGGGAAGGGAGGCGTGCCGGGGAGCCGGGCGGAAGCTACCGTGACCGGGGCCCCATGGAAGGCGAGTGCATGACGATCACCGTGTCCGACATCGCGACCACCCTCGGCCGGCGCTACGTCCGCCACGCGCCGGGCACGCTGGGCAAGGGCCGCCTCGCGGCCCGGTACCTCAACCTACGCCTGCGGGACATACCGAGGCGGCGGGTGGTCGAGTCCCTCCAGGGGGACCGTTTCGCCCTGGACACGCGGGACTTGATCCAGCGCTACCTCTACCTCTTCGGCGCCTGGGAACCGCACATGACCCGGTGGCTGGAGACCCGCCTGCGCCCCGGCGACGTGTTCGTGGACGTCGGCGCCAACATCGGCGTCTTCTCCGTGCTCGGCTCCCGCCTCGTCGGCAGCGCGGGCCGGGTCGTCTCCATCGAGGCGTCGCCCGCCTTCCACCGCCGCGTCCGGCAGCACGCCCGGCTGAACCACTGCGACAACATCCGCTCCGTCAACACGGCGGTCTCCGACGAGCACAAGAAGCTGACCTTCATCCTGGCCAGCTCGCAGAACATGGGCGCCAACTCGATCGTCCCGTACGACGGGCCCGCCGAGTCCACGTTCGAGATCGAGGCGGTGCCGCTGGCGGAGCTCCTCGCGCCGGACGAGGTGGCCCGGGCCCGCGTCATCAAGATCGATGTGGAGGGCGCGGAGGGAAGCGTCGTCCGCGGTCTGGCACCGCTGCTCGGCGAGTTGCGGCAGGACGTCGAGATCGCCGTGGAGATCACCCCGGAGCGCATGGAGCAGCTCGGCGACCGCGCGGAGGAGCTGCTGGAGACGATGCGCGAACACGACTTCCACGTGTACCGGCTGCCCACCGACTACGCGGCGGCCGGCTACCCGCGCGCGATCCGGCACCCCGTGCCGCCCCGCAGGTGGCGGGGTCCGATCACCGGCGAGACGGAGCTGATCTTCTCGCGCGTCGACGCGGAGGAACTCGTCCCCGGGCCGGGGGCGCGGTCCGGGTCGGGGGCGTAGCCCGGGTCCGGGCCGCGGCCCGGGTCAGCGGCGGTTCAGTCCGGGCTGCCCGGGGAGCGCCACGCGAGGTTCTCCAGGGCCCGCGCCCTGGCCTCCACGACGGCCATCCGCGCGGTCCGCTCGGCCGTGTCCACATGGGCCGCTTGCCCGGTGACCTGCCCTTCCCACTTGCGGTAGAACAGGCCGACCTCGGACGAGAACCAGCCGCGCGCAACGGAGTTGAGGGCCAGGAGCAGCCCCGTGTCCTCCGACGCGGGCAGGGCCATCCAGCCGCCGAGGGCGAGGAGGAGGTCCCGGCGGACGCAGAGGGTCGCGGGGTGGACCTGGGCGCGGTAGTCGTGCGCCGCCCAGTATTCGACGATCTCCCGGCGCTCGACCGGCCCGTCCTCCGGATCTCCGGGGAAGCCCACCGTCGAACCGTCCGGCAGGAGGTCGAGTACGCGCGAGGTGGCCCAGCCGATGCCCGGGTCGGCCTCCAGCGCCGCCAGGTCACGGGCGAGGGCGCCCGGGGCGAGCTGGTCGTCGGCGTCCAGGATCTTGACGTACTCGCCGTCCGCGCGCGCGAGGGCGAGGGTGCGCGCGACGCCGGGGCCCCCGGGCCGGCCCTGCCGGAAGGAGACGCGTGCGTCGTCGGGCACGTGCGGCGCGACCTGGTCGGTGGTCCCGTCCTCCTGGATCAGCCAGCGCCACTCCCAGCCCTCCGGCAGCTCCTGGCCGAGGAGTGATGTGTAGGCGTCGGCCAGGAAGTGCGCCGACGGGGCGTGGACGGCCGTGACGATGACGATGCGCCGGCTCAACGGTTCACCACCTTCCCCTCCTGCCCCTCCTGCCCCGGAACGGGGTTCCTTCCCCAGTATGGGGTTCTTGCCCCCGGAACGGGATCAGGCCCGGCTTCCTCGAAAGGAAACCGGGCCTGACCTGGTGTTTCAGCTGTCGGGGTGGCGGGATTTGAACCCACGACCTCTTCGTCCCGAACGAAGCGCGCTGCCAAGCTGCGCTACACCCCGATGTCGTTGCTCCGCTTCCCTGGCCCGTTCGGACCGGTCGCGGCGACATCGATTACTTTAGCGGACTGCTGGCCTGAGACGAAATCCGGTTTTCGGGGCCCCGGATCTCGGGCCGGAAACGGTCGGCCGTGACGAGGAGCAGGGCCAGGGCGTAGAAGGCCAGACCGAAGATCACGGCGTTGCCGAGGACACCCGCGTAGCCGTGCCGGTCGACGTCCAGGAACGGGTACGGGTACCGCGCCGGTGTGCCCGGCGTCATGATCGCGCCGCGGATCAGGGCGAAGCAGAAGTAGGCGAGGGGGTAGATCATCCAGGTGCCCGCGTGGCGGAGGCGCAACATGCCGGGGCGGGTCAGCAGGAGCCAGTCGAGGACGGCGCCGATGGGCGTGACCGTGTGCAGCAGCTGGGTCGAGACCTGGCGGGCTCCGGTCATCGCGTGATCCGGGTCGTCCGTCATGGAGAAGCCGCTCGCGTCGTTCGTCAGGATGACGTGGTAGACGAGGCCCGTGATGCAGATGAGGAGCAGCGCGCCGCCCGTGAGGAGGGGCGGGAGAGGCCGGTCCGCCGTCCACGCGCGCACCGCGGACAGCGCCATGACCACCGCGAGCACGATGTTCGACTGCACCGTGAAGTAGCTGAGGAGCCGCAGCACGCTGTCGCTGAGCGTCAGGTCGATGATGATGCCCGCCACCGCCGCCAGCGCGACCAGGGCGCGGAAGGCGGCGGCCACGGGGCGCCGGTGTCGGGGGACCACCGCTTCCGCCGGTACCGAGCGGGCGCTGGAGGCACGAGGGTCGATCATCCACCCACCGTAGGACGCGGCCCGCGAACAGGCGCGGAGAGGGCCTCAGCGGCGTTTCGGCCCCGGCACGAGCGTCAGCAGCGTCACCTCGGGCGGGCAGGCGAACCGGACCGGTGTGTAGCGGTTCGCCCCGCAGCCCGCCGAGACGTGCAGGTAGGACGTGTGGCCCTCCGCCGAGTGGGTGGAGAGGCCCTTCACCCGGTCGGTGTCCAGGTCGCAGTTGGTGACGAGGGCGCCGTAGAAGGGGATGCAGAGCTGGCCGCCGTGGGTGTGGCCGGCCAGGACCAGGGGGTAGCCGTCGGCGGTGAACGCGTCCAGGGCCCGCAGGTACGGGGCGTGGACCACGCCCATGGAGAAGTCGGGGCCCGGGAGCGGGCCGCCCGCCACCTCCGCGTAGCGGTCGCGCTTGATGTGCGGGTCGTCGAGGCCGGTGAGGCCGATCTCGACGCCGGCCACCTTCAGGATGCCCCGCGTGTTCGTGAGGTTCAGCCAGCCCGCCTCGTCGAAGCCGTCGCGCAGGTCCGTCCACGGGTTGTGGATGGCGTGGACGACGGGCGCGTTGCCGTTCAGGCCGTGCCTGCCGCGGGTCTTGTTGACCAAGTAGCGGGCCGGGTTGAGGAGTTTGGGGCCGTAGTAGTCGTTCGAGCCGAAGACGTACGCGCCCGGGAACTCCATCAGCGGGCCGAGCGCGTCCAGGACCTCGGGGACGCCCTCCGTGTCCGACAGATTGTCGCCCGTGTTGATCACGAAGTCGGGGCGGAGTCCGGCCAGCGAACGCAGCCAACGCTGCTTCTTGCGCTGCCCGCTGACCATGTGGATGTCGGAGACCTGCAGGACGCGCAGGGGGCGCATGCCCTGCGGCAGGACGGGGACCGTCACCCGTCGGAGCCGGAAGGAGCGGGCCTCGAACCCCGCCGCGTAGGCGACCCCGGCGGCGCCCACCGCCGCGACCCCGGCCGACACCTTCAGAGACGTCTTCAGCGCCCTTTGCAGAGGGGTCCGAAGAACGGGCTGCACAAGAGCTTCGTTTCGCACGCGCATGTGGCCCATCGTCGCAGACCCGCGGGGCCCCCGAAATCGGCGGGCGCCGCACCCCGCGTACCTGCGACAATCAAGGCATGACCACGCTCAAGTCGAAGCTGCAGGACGACCTCAACACCGCGATCAGGGAGCGAGACGAGCTGCGCTCCTCGACGCTGAGGCTGACCCTCTCCGCGATCACGAACCAGGAGGTCGCGGGCAAGGAGAAGCGGGAGCTCTCCGACGACGAGGTGCAGAAGGTGATCGCCAAGGAGGCGAAGAAGCGCCGCGAGGCCGCCGACGCGTTCGAGAAGGGCGGCCGCGCCGAGTCCGCCGCCCGTGAGCTGGCGGAGGGCGAGATCCTCGCCGTGTACCTGCCGCAGCCGCTCAGCGACGCCGAGCTGGAGCAGATCGTCGCCCAGGCCGTCGAGGAGGCGAAGGCGGCGGGCGCCGAGGGGCCGCGCGCCATGGGCCAGGTCATGAAGATCGCCAACCCGAAGATCGCGGGCCGCGCCGAGGGCGGCCGCGTCGCCGCGACGGTCAAGCGACTGCTCGCGGGCTGACCGCCCCCCACAGCCAGAAGGGGCGCCCCCGACTCGGGGGCGCCCCTTCCACATACTCCGGGTGACTGCCGGACCTTCAGCGGCCCAGTGACTGCCGGAACCTCAGCGGCCCCAGCCGCCCCCGTTCCCGTTCCCGCCGTTCCCGTTGTTCCCGCCGATCAGCCCCGGCGGGATGGAGAAGCCGGGCAGCGGGTCGTTGCCGTCGTCGCCACCGGTGCCGCCGGTGGCACCGCCGCCACCGCCACCGCCGCCGTTCCCGCCGTGGCCGCCGCCGCCGTTACCGCCGGGCTTGTCGTCGCCCTGGTTCCCGTCCCCGCCCTTGTCCTTGTCGTGCTTGGGGATGTCGACCTTGGTGAACTTCGGTGCGGGCCGGTTGGCCAGGGCGCCGGTCATGGCGCTGCGCCAGATCGGGCCCGGGGTGTCGGCGCCGAAGACCTTCTCGTGGTAGCGGCCGCCGATGGTGATGTCGGTCATCTCGACGTTCTGCTGCGGGCTGCCGACCCACACCGCGCCCGCGAGGTTCGGCGTGTACCCGACGAACCAGGCGTTCCTACGGGCGTCGGTCGTACCGGTCTTGCCCGCGTTGTCCCGGCCGTCCTGGAGGCCGGCCTCCTTGCCCGTACCGGAGTCGGTCACGCCGCTGAGCAAGGTGTTGATCTTGTCCGCGGTCTCCGTCGACATGGCGCGCGAGCACTTCGTCTTCGGCACGGCGAGCGACTTGCCGTCGGGGCCCTTGACGGAGTTGATGGCGACCGGCGTGCAGTACGTGCCCTCGTTCGCGAACGCGGCGTACGCGGAGGCGATCGTGAGCGGCGACAGACCCGTCGAACCGAGCGTCATCGACGAAGGAGTCTCGTCGACCTTGGTGCCGTTGCCCTGCACCACGCCCAGCTTGTCGGTCATCTTGACGACGGGGCACATCCCGATGTCGCCGACCATCTGCACGAAGTACGTGTTGATGGACTTCTCCATCGCCTCGTTGAGGCGGTAGGGGCCGACCTCGGTCTCGTTCTCGTTCTCGACCTTGTAGTTGCGGTCGTTGATCCACGGCTTCCCGCTGCACGTCTGCACGCTGCTCGGGTACGGCATGTCGTACGGCGCCGGGTACTCCTGGTCGATCGGCGTGCCCTGCTCCAGGGCGGCCGCCGCGAGGAACGGCTTGAACGTCGAACCCGTCGGGAAGCCGTACCCCGACCCGTTGTAGGCCGCGTTGACCGAGTAGTTGAGGACCGTCTCGTTCTTGTCGTTGTCGGTGCCGTACGGCTTCGACTGGCCCATGCCGAGGATCTTGCCGGTGCCCGGCTCGACGAGCGTGACCGCGGTCGCGACCTTGTCCGTCTTGTAGACGTTGCCCTTTATGGCGGCCTGGACCGACGTCTGCGACTGGGGGTCGAGCGTGGTCCGCACGGTGAGTCCGCCGCGGTCCCAGACCTTGGCGCGGGCCTCCTTCGTCTTCCCGAAGACCGGGTCGCTGAGGAAGATCTCGCGGACGTAGTCGCAGAAGAAGGACGCGCCCTTGACCGCCGTGATGCAGCCGTTCTGCGGCTTGCTGACCTTGAGGCCGAGCGGCGTCTTCTTCGCCTTCTCCGCCTCCTCCGGGGAGATGTCGTGCACCTGCGCCATGCGGTTCAGGACCGTGTTGCGCCGCTTCGTCGCCTCGGTCTCGTCGTTGACCGGGTCGTAGCGGCTCGGCGACTGCACGATGCCGGCGAGGAGCGCCGACTCCTGGAGGTTGAGGTCCTTGGCGTGCTTGGAGAAGTAGCGGCGGGCGGCCGCCTCGACGCCGTACGCCTGCTGCCCGAAGTACGTGATGTTCAGGTAGTTGGCGAGGATCTTCTTCTTGCCCAGCTCCTCCTCGACCTGGATCGCGTACTTGAGCTCCTTGACCTTGCGGCCGAGCGTCTGCTGGGTGGCCTGGGCGACCTTCGTCGGGTCGTTGCCCGCTTCCTCGATGAAGACGTTCTTCACGTACTGCTGCGTGAGGGTGGAGGCGCCCTGGGAGACGCCTCCGTCCCGCGCGTTGGCGTTGATGGCGCGCAGGATGCCCTTCGCGTCGACGGCCCCGTGCTCGTAGAAGCGCGAGTCCTCGATGGCGACGAGCGCCTTCTGCATGAAGGGCGAGATCTTGTCGAGGGCGACCACGGTGCGGTCGCGGGAGTAGACGGTGGCGATCTTGCCGCCCTGGTTGTCCAGGATCGTGGTGCGCTGACTCAGCGGCGGCGTCTTCAAGTTGGCGGGGATCTCGTCGAACCCCTCGACGGATCCCTTCGCGGCCAGACCGAGCGCGCCCGCAGCGGGCAGCGCGATCCCGGCGAGCACGGCTCCTGCGAGCACGCTGACACCGAGGAACTTGGCGGCCTGCTGAGTCGGCGACAGTCCGCCGCCGCTACCGGCCGAGCGCTTCTTTCCCATGCGGGCAGCCTACGTGTCGATTCTCCGGACAGGCGTATATGCCTTGGCCTAAGCTGCACTCAACTGTCACAGCAGTGCGGTCTCGTATCAAGACGTGGGACGAACCCGAATCGTTCCCGGCGCGTTCTTGGTGGCCCTCTGTGGTCCTCCGTGGCTCCCGCGGCGGCCCTCCGCGGCTCGCGAGGCGGTCTCCGATATGGCTCTTGTAGTCATTTCCGAGCCCTCGGCGGGCTTGCCGCCGAGGGCTCGTCGGGTGTCCGGAATCGCCTCGTGTGTCAGTTGCCGTCCCTTGTGGCGCGAATGAACTGCCCGGATTTGCCGGGGTTATTACGCATGTCCTTCGGTCACTCCGTCGGGTGATCTGCCGCTTACGCATAGTCCGTTCGGACCATTCAAGATTGGGCCCGAAGGGGGTGTTGCGCTGTGCCCACCTTCCGTAACGTCCTCAACTGGCGGCGGTGAATATGCCGCTGCCGCCGTGGGGGAGCCTCGATTCGGGAGAGGACGGCGCCGGTATGGGCTGGGTAGTCGACTGGAGTGCGCAGGCGGCCTGCCGCACTACCGATCCGGATGAACTGTTCGTTCAAGGAGCAGCGCAGAACCGGGCCAAGGCGGTGTGCACGGGTTGCCCCGTGCGGACCGAGTGCCTGGCGGACGCGTTGGACAATCGCGTCGAATTCGGCGTGTGGGGCGGCATGACGGAGCGGGAGCGCCGCGCACTGCTGCGCAGGCGTCCGACCGTCACCTCATGGCGCCGGCTCCTGGAGACGGCACGGACGGAGTACGAGCGTGGCGCGGGCCTGCTGCCCGCGGAGTTCGAGGACGACGAGACGTACGAGCGGTACGCGGCCGTCGGGTAGCCGACGGCTCGCACCGGGCGGTACGTACGGCTCACACAGCTCCGGCCGGAGTGTTCCCGGCCGCGAGCCGTTCCCCGATGTCCCTGAGGCCCGCCAGATCGTGTACGTCACCGGGCAGCGCCGCGACCTCGGCCACGGCGACCTCGGGATGCAGCGCGGTGAAGCGGTCACGCGTGCGCTGTTCGCGCGCGACGACCTGCATCCGCTCGGCGTGCAGCCGCAACAGACCGGCGGTCAGCTGAGCGGCGGTCGGCTGCCGGGCGGCGGGGTCCTGCGGGGTGTCCGCTGCGGCGGGGGAGCCGGACGCGGAAGCGGTGCCACTGACGTCGGGGGTGCCACTGGCGGGGGCGGTACGACTGGCGGGGGCGGTACGACGCGCGGAAGTAGTACGACCGTCTTCTTTCCCTCCCGACTGATCCACAATGCGGGCCTCGTCAAGATTTTCCGCGGCGGCCAGGGCGCGTTCGGCAGAGAGCGCGTCGGCCCCGCTGCCGTGCACCCGGTTCAGCACGAGACCGGCCAGCGGCATCCGCTCGGCGGCCAGCCGTTCCACGAAGTACGCGGCCTCGCGCAGCGCGTCCCGCTCGGGCGCGGCGACCACGAGGAACGCGGTGCCGGGCGCCTGGAGGAGCTTGTACGTGGCGTCCGCGCGGGTACGGAAGCCGCCGAACATGGTGTCCATCGCGGCGACGAACGTCTGGACGTCGCGCAGGAGTTGACCGCCGAGCACCTTGCCGAGGGCGCCGGTCATCATCGACATCCCGACGTTCAGGAACTTCATGCCCGCGCGCCCGCCGACCTTCGCGGGCGCCATGAGGACCCGGATCAGCTTGCCGTCGAGGAACGAGCCGAGCCGCTTGGGCGCGTCCAGGAAGTCGAGCGCGGAGCGCGACGGCGGCGTGTCGACCACGATCAGGTCCCACTCGTCACGGGAGCGCAGCTGCCCCAGCTTCTCCATCGCCATGTACTCCTGCGTGCCCGCGAAGCCCGCCGAGAGCGACTGGTAGAAGGGGTTGGAGAGGATGGCGCGCGCCCGCTCCTCGTCCGCGTGCGCCTCGACGATCTCGTCGAAGGTCCGCTTCATGTCGAGCATCATGGCGTGCAGTTCGCCGCCCTCGGCCCCGTCGGCGGGGGAGATGTCCTTCACCCGGCGCGGCGTGTTGTCCAGCGAGTCGATGCCCATGGACTGGGCGAGCCGGCGGGCCGGGTCGATGGTGAGCACGACGACCTTGCGGCCGCGCTCGGCGGCGCGCAGGCCGAGCGCGGCGGCGGTCGTCGTCTTGCCGACGCCGCCGCTGCCGCAGCAGACCACGATGCGGGTGCCGGGGTCGTCGAGCAGCGGGTCGATGTCGAGCGTGCCCTCAGGATCCAGCGTCATCGAAGCGGTCCCCCCATGCCCTTGCCACCCTTCCCCGTGCCCTTGGCGTCCTCGGTGATGCCCTGCCGGCGCAGCTCCTTGGCGAGCTCGTACAGGCCCGCCACGTCCAGGCCCTCGGTGAGCAGCGGCAGTTCGTGCAGCGGCAGCCCGGCCTCGGTGAGCAGGGCGCGCTGGGCGCTCTCCAGCGTGTACCGCTCGGCGTACTCCGCGGCCTGGTCGAGCAGCGGCCCCACGAGCTTGTCGGCGCCGCCGAGCCCGGCCGCCGTCAGTGCCCCGGTGACCTCGGGGCGCATCGACGTGTCGCGGCTCAACGCCAGGGCGGGTTCCCCGAGAAGCGCGGGACGCACCATGTTCACCATGATCCGTCCCACCGGGAGGCTCGCCGCGCGCAGTTCGGCGACCCCGTCGAGGGTCTCCTGCACCGGCATCTCCTCCAGGAGGGTCACCAGATGGACGGCGGTCTCACGGGACTTCAGGACCCGCATGACCGCCTGTGCCTGGTTGTGTATCGGGCCGATCTTGGCGAGCCCGGCGACCTCGTCGTTCACGTTGAGGAAGCGGGTGATGCGGCCCGTCGGGGGCGCGTCCATGATCACGTGGTCGTAGGCGTAACGACCCTGCTTGTCCTTGCGGCGCACCGCCTCGCACGCCTTGCCGGTCAGGAGTACGTCCCTGACGCCCGGGGCGATGGTGGTGGCGAAGTCGATCGCGCCCAGCTTCTTCAGGGCGCGGCCGGCGCCGCCCAGCTTGTAGAACATCTGGAGGTAGTCGAGCAGCGCCAGTTCGGGATCGATGGCGAGCGCGTACACCTCCCCGCCGCCCGGGGCGACGGCGATCTTGCGCTCCTCGTAGGGAAGCGCTTCCGTCTCGAAGAGCTGTGCGATGCCTTGCCTGCCCTCCACCTCCACGAGGAGAGTGCGCTTGCCCTCGGTCGCGAGGGCGAGCGCGAGTGCGGCGGCGACCGTGGTCTTTCCGGTACCGCCCTTGCCGCTGACGACCTGGAGCCTGCTCACGTATTCGAGCCTAACCAGAGAGCGCCGCGATCACGCAGGAGCCCGGAGAACGGCCGACACCGATGCCTCGGGACGGCCGACACGGATGCCTCGGGACGGCCTTGGCCGGAGCGGCGAAGAAGGCGGCCCGCCGCGGCGGATACAGTCGGCCCCATGGCTAAGAAGTGGGAATACGCGACCGTGCCGCTCCTCGTGCACGCGACGAAGCAGATCCTCGACACCTGGGGCGAGGACGGCTGGGAGCTGGTGCAGGTCGTGCCGGGCCCGAACAACCCGGAGCAGCTGGTGGCGTACCTGAAGCGGGAGAAGGCGGCGTGAGCGCCGTCGAGGACAAGCTGGCGTCGCTGGGCCTGACCCTGCCGCCCGTGGTTCCGCCGGTCGCGGCGTACCAGCCGGCCGTGCGGTCCGGGAGCTACGTGTACACGGCGGGGCAGCTGCCCATGGTCGACGGCAAGCTGCCGCTGACCGGCAAGGTCGGCGACGAGGTCACCGCGGACCAGGCCAAGGAGCTGGCCCGCACCTGCGCCCTGAACGCGCTGGCCGCGGTGAAGTCCGTCGCCGGTGATCTGGACCGCATCGCGCGCGTGGTGAAGGTCGTCGGGTTCGTCGCCTCCGCCACCGACTTCACCGGGCAGCCCGGTGTCGTCAACGGCGCCAGCGAGCTGCTCGGCGAGGTCCTCGGCGACAAGGGCGTGCACGCGCGCAGCGCCGTCGGCGTGGCCGTCCTGCCGCTGGACGCGCCGGTCGAGGTCGAGATCCAGGTCGAGCTCACCGAGATGTAGCTCCATCGGCCGTGGCGTGGCTCCATGGATCGGTACGGGGTTCCGGTGGACGGGTGGGCTCTCGAACATCTGCCCTCCACCGGATAGCCTCCGGCCATGGCAAACGGGCAGTGGTACCCCCCTGAGTGGCCGGAACGCATCCGCGCCCTCGCCGCCGGCGCGCTGGTGCCCGCGGAGCCCCGGCGCGCCGCGACCGTGCTGCTCCTGCGGGACGCCGCCGACGGCCCCGACGGTGTCGAGGTGCACATGCTGCGCCGCCGTACGTCCATGGCCTTCGCCGCGGGCGCCTACGCCTACCCCGGCGGCGGCGTCGACCCCCGCGACGACGACCGCCAGGTCCGCTGGGCCGGTCCGTCGCGCCAGGAGTGGGCCGCGCGCCTCGGGGTGCCCGAGAAGGACGCCCAGGCGGTCGTCTGCGCCGCCGTGCGCGAGACCTTCGAGGAGGCGGGCGTGCTGCTCGCCGGGGACACCCCGGACACCGTCGTCGACGACACGACGGGCGCCGACTGGGTCGCCGACCGGCAGGCGCTGATCGCCCGGGACGTGTCCTTCGCCGAGTTCCTGCAGCGCCGCGGGCTCGTGCTCCGCTCCGACCTGCTGGGCGCGTGGGCGCGCTGGATCACCCCCGAGTTCGAGCCGCGCCGCTACGACACCTGGTTCTTCGTCGCCGCGCTGCCCGAGGGCCAGCGCACCAGCGACGACTCCTCGGAGGCCGACCGCACCGTGTGGATCCGCCCGCAGGAGGCCCTCGCGGCGTACGACCGGGCGGAGTTGTCGATGATGCCGCCGACCGTCGCGACACTGCGCACTCTTGTGACGTACGCGCGCGTGGACAGCGCGCTCGCCGGTTCGACGGGGCACGACCTGACGCCCGTACTGGCGCGGGCGCGCATGGAGGGCGACGAGCTGGTGCTGTCCTGGCCCGGGCACGAGGAGTTCACCAAACACATCCCGACCGCGCCCGCCGACTCCGGCACGCCGACCGCACCGTCCAGTGCCACCGCTCCGAGCAGGGGAAACAGCTGATGACCGAAGCCGCCGCCCTGCCCGGGCAGCCGCGCGGCGGGGTGCTCTCCGGCCCCGCCACCGCCCGCGCCGTCAACGTCCTTGCGCCCAACGCCTCCGCAATGACGCTCGACGGCACCAACACCTGGATCGTCGCCGAGCCGGACAGCGACCTCGCCGTCGTCATCGACCCGGGCCCGCTGGACGACGCGCACCTGACACAGGTCATCGACATCGCCGACAAGGCGGGCAAGCGCGTAGCGCTGACGCTGCTCACGCACGGGCACCCCGACCACGCCGAGGGCGCGGGCCGGTTCGCCGAGCTGACCGGCACCAAGGTGCGCGCCCTCGACCCGGCGCTCCGCCTGGGCGACGAAGGGCTCGCCGCCGGGGACGTGGTGACGACGGGCGGCCTGGAGCTGCGCGTCGTCCCGACCCCCGGGCACACCGCTGACTCGCTCTGCTTCCACCTCCCCGCCGACCGGGCCGTCCTGACCGGCGACACCATCCTCGGGCGCGGCACCACCGTGGTCGCCCACCCGGACGGCCGCCTGGGCGACTACCTCGACTCGCTGCGCCGCCTGCGCTCCCTGACCGTCGACGACGGCGTGCACACGGTGCTGCCGGGCCACGGCCCCGTCCTGGAGGACGCGCAGGGCGCGGTCGAGTTCTACCTCGCGCACCGCGCCCACCGCCTCGCCCAGGTCGAGACGGCGGTCGAGAACGGCCATGTGACGTCGTCCGACGTCGTCGCCCATGTCTACGCCGACGTGGACCGCTCCCTGTGGCCGGCCGCCGAGCTGTCCGTCCTGGCCCAGCTGGAGTACCTGCGCGAGCACGGGCTCATCCAGAGCAGCGGCGTCTAGAGCTAGACAGCCCAATCCTGGACAAGCCCTAGACAGACCTGTCCAGGACAAGCCCTGGACAGGTCAGCCCTGCCAGGTGGACCACAGGTCAGTTCTGTCCAGGTCAGCTCTGTCCAGGTCAGCCCTAGAGACCGTCCTCGCGCGGCGCCAAGGGCCAGGTGACGCCCATCGCCGCGAGCCGCCGCGGGTCCGCGATGATGTCGACGCCGCTGACCCTGCCGTCCCGGAACGACAGGACGAGGACCGAGACGACCTGGCCGCGGGGCGCCTGCACGATGCCGACGCCGTCGCCCACGTACGCGGCGGACGCCGTGTCCACCAGCGAGCCGAAGTACGTCGCCTGCCCGGCCACCTCCACCGCGCCCCGCACCAGCTTGGACGCCGTGCCGGGACCCGCGTCGACGCGCAGCAGCACGTCCGGGTCGAGGAGCGCGAGCAGCGCCTCGAAGTCCCCCGCGCGCGTGGCGGCGAGCCAGGCGTCGACGACCTCGCGCTGGCGGGCCAGATCGGTCGCCGCGGGCACGACCGAGCCCTGCACGCGGCGCCGGGCGCGGCTCGCCAGCTGCCGGGTCGCCGCCGGTGTGCGCTCGACAATGGGCGCGAGATCCTCGAAGGGCACCGCGAACATGTCGTGCAGGACGAACGCGAGCCGCTCGGCGGGCGCGAGCGTGTCGAGCACGACGAGCAGCGCCAGGCCGACGGAGTCCGCGAGTTCGGCCTCCTGACCCGGGTCGGCGGGCCGTACGACGACATCGGGGACGTGCGTCTCGGCCGTCCCCGGGTCCAGCGGGTCCTCGCGCCGCGACGCGCGCGTGCGCAGCATGTCCAGGCAGATCCGCCCGACGACCGTGGTCAGCCAGCCGCTCAGGTTGCGCACGTCCGCCGTGTCGGCGCGCTGGAGCCGCAGCCAGCCCTCCTGCACCGCGTCCTCGGCCTCGCTGAGCGAACCGAGCATGCGGTACGCGACGGACCGCAGCCGACCGCGCTCGGCCTCGAACCTGGTCGCCAGGTCGGCCGCGGACGGTGGCTGGAACGGGGGTTGCGTCATGCCGGGTTCCCCTCCGGGATGGTCGAGCGCCGATGCGGCGAGGTGCGGGGCCCGCTACGGAAACGGGTCCCGCCACGATGTCGTGGCGGGACCCGTCTGCGTCAGGGCGCGAAGGCCTAGCGCGAACGCTTGGCCAGGCGCTCCACGTCGAGCAGGATCACGGCGCGCGCCTCCAGGCGCAGCCAGCCGCGGCCCGCGAAGTCGGCGAGCGCCTTGTTCACGGTCTCGCGGGAGGCGCCGACCAGCTGGGCCAGCTCCTCCTGCGTGAGGTCGTGCACGACGTGGATGCCCTCCTCGGACTGCACGCCGAAGCGGCGCGACAGGTCGAGCAGCGCGCGGGCGACACGGCCCGGCACGTCGGAGAAGACCAGGTCGGACATCTGGTCGTTGGTCTTGCGCAGCCGCCGGGCGACGGCGCGCAGCAGGGCGGCGGCCACCTCCGGGCGCGCGTTCAGCCAGGGCTGGAGGTCGCCGTGGCCGAGGCCGAGCAGCTTGACCTCGGTCAGCGCGCTGGCGGTCGCGGTGCGCGGGCCGGGGTCGAACAGCGACAGCTCGCCGATCAGCTCACCCGGGCCGAGCACGGCCAGCATGTTCTCGCGGCCGTCGGGGGATGTGCGGTGGAGCTTCACCTTGCCTTCGGTGACCACGTAGAGGCGGTCGCCGGGGTCGCCCTCGTGAAACAGGGCATCGCCGCGCGCGAGGGTCACCTCACTCATGGAGGCGCGGAGCTCCGCGGCCTGCTCGTCATCGAGCGCCGCGAAGAGCGGGGCGCGCCGCAGAACGTCGTCCACGAGTTTCTCTCCTATGTCGCCTGCACTGTGGGGACGGGTGTTTCCCGCCGCCCATTTTGCCGGACGGTCCAAACAGTGTGATCAGTCACTCAGACACAAGTCTGCCGCACCTGCGTCACAACCCGACGGGGAGGGGGCCAATCGGGGGCCGATCGGTGGGCGTCGGGGCGGATGTCGGTGCCGGGCTCTAGGCTGGCCGAGTATCCAAAAAGCCGGGGACGACGCAGGCGGAAGGGGCTGTAAGGGTGGCAGCCGACCGGGATTCCGCTGTGGGCGAACACGGCGGACGGGGCGGGCGCGCTGCCCGCGCGACCCCGCCCGGCGTCCTGCCCGTACCGTCCGGAACGGTTCCGTCCGTGCAGGGAAAGGCCGCATAGCTCATGCCCGCGAAGAAGCGATCCGCCGCGACGACCAGTGCGAGTTCAGGTACGGGGACGGGGACGGGGACGGGTACGGGCGCGGCCGGGTCCGAGTCGCGCACGGCGCTGGTCCGGCGGGCGCGGAAGATCAACCGGGTCCTCGCGGAGACGTACCCGTACGCGCACCCGGAGCTGGACTTCGAGAACCCATACCAGCTGATCCTCGCCACGGTGATGTCCGCCCAGACGACGGACCTGCGGGTCAACCAGACGACTCCGGCGCTGTTCGCGAAGTACCCGACGCCCGCGGACCTCGCGGCGGCCAACCCCGAGGAGGTCGAGGAGCTGATCCGGCCGACCGGCTTCTTCCGGGCCAAGACGAAGTCGATCATGGGGCTTGCCAAGGCCCTGGAGGAGGACTTCGGCGGCGAGGTGCCCGGCCGGCTCGAAGACCTGGTCAAACTGCCCGGCGTGGGCCGCAAGACAGCCTTCGTCGTGCTCGGCAATGCGTTCGGCCGCCCCGGAATCACCGTGGACACGCACTTCGGCCGACTCGTCCGGCGCTGGAAGTGGACCGAGGAGACCGACCCGGACAAGGTCGAGAAGGCGGTCGGCGAGCTCTTCCCGAAGAGCGACTGGACCATGCTGAGCCACCACGTGATCTTCCACGGCCGCCGCATCTGCCACTCCCGCAAACCGGCCTGCGGCGCCTGCCCGGTCGCCCCGCTCTGCCCGGCGTTCGGCGAGGGCGAGACGGACCCGGAGAAGGCGCGGAAGCTCCTGAAGTACGAGAAGGGCGGCTTCCCGGGCCAGCGCCTCAAGCCCCCGCAGTCCTACCTCGACGCGGGCGGCCGGCCGGCCCCGCCGCTGGGCCGCACTCCGGGTGACACGACCGGGTGACACCCGCGGAAGCCGGAACGAATCGGTGACGGCCAGGCGTTGGGCGAGGGACGATCGGGTACGGGGGCGGCGAGATGAAGCACGTGAGCGAGATCGAGGACGCGAGTGACGTGACCGGCGAGGCGACCGGCTCCGACGGCGCGGACCCGGGAGGCGGTGCCCCGCACGGCGGTGACCTTCACGGCAGTGACCTTCACGGCCGTGTCCCGCATGCTGGCGCTCCGCACGGCGGCGCTTCGTATGGTGGCGCCCCGCACGGCGGCGCTTCGTATGGCGGCGCCCCGCACGTCCCTGACGTCACGCTGAGCGTGGACGGTCTGCCCGGCTGGCTCGCCCCCGTCGCCGACGCCCTGCGTACCGTGCGCGGCGAGCAGCTGAGCCGCTTCCTGCCCCCGGCGGACGGCGCGGGGCGGCAGTCCGCCGTGCTCATCCTGTTCGGCGAGGGCCCGCGCGGCCCCGAGCTGCTGCTGATGGAGCGGGCGGGCTCGCTCAGATCCCATGCGGGCCAGCCGTCCTTCCCCGGCGGCGCCCTCGACCCGGAGGACGGGGACCCGAGGACCGAGGGCCCGCTGCGCGCCGCTCTGCGCGAGGCGTGGGAGGAGACGGGGCTGGACCCGAGGGGCGTGCAGCTTTTCGGCGTGCTGCCGCGGCTCTACATCCCGGTCAGCGGCTTCGTGGTGAGCCCGGTCCTCGGCTGGTGGCGGCGGCCGACCCCGGTCACCGCGGTCGACCCGGCGGAGACGGCCCGCGTCTTCACGGTCCCGGTGGCGGATCTCACGGACCCGCGGAACCGGGTGACGACCATTCACCCCAGCGGCCACAGAGGCCCCGCGTTCCTGGTGGAGTCGGCCCTCGTATGGGGTTTCACGGCCGGTGTGATCGACCGGATCCTGCACTTCGCGGGGTGGGAGCGCCCCTGGGACCGAAAGAAGACGGTGCCACTCGACTGGCGCACATGACAGGGTGGCCTCCGTGCCGTGCCGTCCCGGGGACCGCCCCCGGAACCCCGGCGCGGAAGTGGACCCCACGATGACACCCGCGAGGACATCCGCGAGGACATCCGCGATGCGAGGCGAGGCCGGAATTCGGTGAACGTGCTGGACATTCTGCTGCTCGCGGCCGCCGTCTGGTTCGCCATCGTCGGCTACCGGCAGGGCTTCGTCGTCGGCATCCTGTCGGTGATCGGCTTCCTCGGCGGCGGCCTCGTGGCGGTCTACGCGCTGCCCGCCGTCTGGGCCGCCGCCACCAGCGACGCCCAGGTGACGACCACCGCGGCGATCGTGGCCGTGGTCGTCGTGATCGTCTGCGCCTCCGTCGGCCAGGCCTTCACCACACATCTGGGCAACAAGCTGCGCCGCTACATCACCTGGTCACCGGCGCGCGCGCTCGACGCGACGGGCGGCGCCCTGGTCAACGTGGCGGCGATGCTCCTGGTCGCCTGGCTGATAGGTTCCGCGCTCGCCGGTACCGCCCTGCCCACCCTGGGCAGCGAGGTCCGCAGCTCGAAGGTGCTGCTCGGGGTGGCCCGGGTGCTGCCCGCGCAGGCGGACACCTGGTTCGCCGACTTCTCCTCCACGCTCGCGCAGAACGGGTTCCCGCAGGTCTTCAGCCCGTTCGCCAACGAGCCGATCGCCGAGGTCAAGCCGCCCGACCCCGCGCTCGCCCACAGCGCCGCCGCGCGCACGGCCAAGCGCTCCATCGTCAAGGTCGTCGGCCAGGCGCCCAGCTGCGGCAAGGTCGTCGAAGGCACCGGCTTCGTCTTCTCCGACCGCCGTGTGATGACCAACGCGCACGTGGTCGGCGGCGTCGAGGAGCCCACCGTGCAGATCGGCGGCGAGGGCATCAAGTACGACGCGAAGGTCGTCCTCTACGACTGGAAGCGCGACATCGCCGTCCTGGATGTACCGCAGCTCAAGGCGCCCCCGCTGCGCTTCACGCCGACGGACGCGCAGCGCGGCGGCGACGCCATCGTCGCGGGCTTCCCGGAGAACGGCGCGTACGACGTCCGCCCCGCGCGCGTGCGCGGCCGCATCACCGCCGACGGCCCGGACATCTACCACCGTGGCAAGGTGCAGCGCGACGTGTACTCGCTGTACGCGACGGTCCGTCAGGGCAACTCCGGCGGCCCGCTGCTGACCCCCGAGGGCCAGGTGTACGGCGTGGTCTTCGCCAAGTCCCTGGACAACGCGCAGACGGGCTACGCGCTGACCGGCGACGAGATCCGCACCGACATCACGCGCGGCCGCACGGCGGTCCAGCAGGTGGACACGGACGCCTGCGCGCTCTGAGAGCCTGTCCGCAAACCCCGGGGGAAACCTGCGCAGATCCGGGAAAGGTGTCAGCCGCGCCCGCTGTGGCGCAGCCGGGCGGACACCCACCGGGCCCGACGCCGCAGGATGCGCGAGATGCCCAGATGGGGATCGTGCACCGCGTGTCCTTGCGGTGCGCCCCTCTGGGGAGAGCCCAGCGTCATCGCTGGGCGGCGATTGCGTGCTGCGTCACTGTAGTCGTGCGTCCAGCCCATACCCCGACGTCTGCCCGGGCCCCATGGTCGGTAACCGCCTCCACAGCCCCAATTTGGCTTATGCGGCAGGCAATTGGCTGTTCGTAGGACAGGTGTTCCCGTCCGGACACCGGACGCTCACCGTCCGCGCACCGACCGCTCACGCACAGCTCGTGGCGGACCCGCCGAGGGCGCGCGCAGGCGCGTCGAGGGCGCGACGCCGGCTCACCGGTCGGGCTCGGAGTCCTTCAGCCAGTTCACCAGTTCCTTGGAGAACGCGGCCGGGTCCTCCTCGTGCGGGAAGTGGCCGAGCCCGTCGAACAGGCGCCAGCGGTAGGGCGCTTCGACGTACTCGCCGGAGCCCGCGGCGCTGCGGGTGCGCATCACCGGGTCGAGCGAGCCGTGCAGATGCAGCGTCGGGACGCGCACCGGCCGCTTCATGCGCCGGTTGAACTGGATGCCGTCGGGCCGGGCGAGCGAGCGCACCATCCACCGGTACGGCTCGATCGAGCAGTGCGCGGTCGACGGGATGGACATGGCGCGCCGGTACGTCTCGACGGTCTCGTCGTCCGGCTGGCGCGGCCCGGACCAGTCCCGGATCAGGCGTCCGACCATCGCCGCGTCGTCGGCGGCGAGCTGACGCTCCGGCAGCCACGGCCGCTGGAACCCCCAGACGTAGGACCCGGCGGTGGTCTGCTTGAGGTCCGAGAGCATCGCCGAGCGCCAGCGCCGCGGGTGCGGCATCGACGTCACCGCGAGCCGTCGCACCAGCTTCGGCCGCATCACGGCCGCCGTCCAGGCGAGGTAGCCGCCGAGGTCGTGGCCGACGAGCGCCGCGTCGGGTTCGCCGAGCGAGCGCACCACACCGGTGATGTCGAGCGCGAGGTTGGCCGGGTCGTACCCGCGCGGCGTGCGGTCGCTGCCGCCCACACCCCGCAGGTCCATCGCCACGGCCCGGAACCCCGCGTCGGCGAGCGCCACGAGCTGGTGCCGCCAGGTCCACCAGAACTGCGGGAAGCCGTGGAGCAGCAGCACCAGCGGCCCGTCGCCCACCTCCGCGATGTGGAAGCGCGCGCCGTTGGCCGCGACGTCCCGGTGGATCACCTCTTTGGCACCGGGTACGTCGAGACGTACGACTGAGGAAGGCGGTTGGGCCGAAGGAGTGGCGGGGTCCGTCATGAAGACGAGCGTGCCACAGCCTCGATGGCCTCGGGGACACGGTCTCCGGCCGTCACCGGGCGGGGGTGCGGCTTCGCGTTCTGCAGGACGCCCGCGGTCTCCTTGACGGAGGCGGCGACCTTCTGCGGGCCCTTGCTCTTCTTGGCCTTCTTGGCGAAGACCACGCCGATCAGGCCGACCAGACCGGCGACGAGCAGGCTCGCCGCGAAGGAGAGCAGGAAGCACCAGGCGAGGTTCCAGCCGCCGTTGCCGTTGTGCCCGCCCGTCCAGGCGTTGATGCCGTAGGCGAGGGCGAAGCTCAGCATCGGCAGCGAGAAGAGCGCGATCGTCAGCGCCGCGGTGAAGGCGCCGCCGCTCACCGCTCCCTTCTTCACGTCCTGCTTGAGCTGGACTTTCGCCAGGGCGATCTCGTCGTGCACCAGTGCGGACATCTCGGCCGTCGCCGAGGCGAACAGCTGGCCGATGCTGCGCTCGGCGCCGACCGCGCCGACCGTGCTGCCGTCGGGTGCGCTCATCGCGTTCTCCCTGTTCTCCTGTAGGAGCCCTGTGGCTCTGTCGGTTGTGCGGACTTGCTGTCAGATCATGCCGGACGCTCGCCCTCGCCGCCTTCCCCGCCCGTCGCTTCGGCAAGCCGCCGGTGCTCGGCGGCCTTCTTTTCGTGGAGCGCGGCCATCCGCAGGTGGTAGGCCGGGTCGCCCACCTCATAGATGTCGGGGACCCCGTCGAGGTCCTCGTCGCGCTCCTCCGCCTCCCACAGCGCGCGGTACTTCGCGTTGCGGATCTTCAGCAGTACGCCGCTGAGCAAGGCCGCGATCAACGAGCCGAGGAGGACGGCGGCCTTGACCTCGTCGGTGAGCGCGGCGTCGCCCGTGAAGGCCAGTTCGCCGATGAGGAGCGAGACGGTGAAGCCGATGCCGGCGAGCGCGGAGATCGCGAAGAGGTCCGGCCACGTCAGCTCGTCGGAGAGGGACGCCCTGGTGAACCGCGCCGTCAGCCACGTACCGCCGAAGACACCGACGGTCTTGCCGACGACGAGACCGAGGACGACCCCGAGCGTCTCGGGCCTGGCGAACACATCGCCGAGCGCGCCGCCCGACACCGCCACACCCGCGCTGAACAGGGCGAACAGCGGGACCGCCAGGCCGGTGGAGAGCGGGCGCACCAGGTGTTCGATGCGCTCGCCGGGGGACTGTTCCTCCCCGTCGCGGCGCGTGCAGCGCAGCATCAGGCCCATGGCGACGCCCGCGACGGTGGCGTGGACGCCGCTGTTGTACATCAGCCCCCAGATGACGAGCGCGAGCGGCACGTAGACGTACCAGCCGCGGACGCCCGTGCGCAGGAGCACCCAGAAGACGGCGAGACCGAGGAAGGCGCCGGCGAGCGCGGCGAAGTTCAGGTCGCTGGTGAAGAAGACCGCGATGATCAGGATGGCCAGGAGGTCGTCGACGACGGCGAGGGTCAGCAGGAAGGCGCGCAGGGCGCCCGGCAGCGACGTGCCGATGACGGCGAGGACGGCGAGGGCGAACGCGATGTCGGTGGCGGTCGGCACGGCCCAGCCGTCGGTCGAGCCGCCACCGGCCAGGTTGACCAGCGTGTAGACGAGGGCGGGCGCGGCCATGCCGCAGACGGCGGCGACGACGGGGAGCGCGGCGGCCCGTGGATCGCGCAGGTCGCCCGCGACGAGCTCGCGTTTGAGTTCGATGCCCGCGACGAAGAAGAAGATCGCGAGGAGGCCGTCGGCGGCCCAGTGTTCGAGGGAGAGGTGCAGGCCGAGCGTGCCGGGCCCGAGGTGCAGGTCACGCACGGTCTCGTAACTGTGGCTGAGCGCCGGGACGTTCGCCCAGACGAGCGCCGCGACGGCCGCGACAAGGAGCAGGACCCCGCCGACGGTCTCCGCCCGCAGGGCGTCGGCCACGAAGTTCCGCTCGGGCAGGGACAGGTGTCCGAAGGCGGTGCGGTCGTTCTTGCGGGGGGCGGCGCTCACGCGGGGGACCTCCGGTCGGGTACGGCTGATCGACTCGCCGACCAGACTTCCCGGCACACCCTGTGACGTCCTGACGCGTTCTTGACGCGTCCGTCACCCTACCGGGTGAGACCGGGTGGGGACGGGGGCGTGCCTGGTGATCATCGCCATACGTACCGCCACGATACGTGCGAAACGGGCACCCGGCGCGTTCGCCGGATGCCCGCCTCGTACCGTGCTGAGCCGCGATCAGTCCTCGCTGGGCGCCGCCGGCAGCTTGTCCTGGATCAGGTCCATGACGGAGGAGTCGGCGAGCGTGGTGACGTCACCGACCGCCCGGTTCTCCGCCACGTCGCGCAGCAGACGGCGCATGATCTTGCCGGAGCGCGTCTTGGGCAGCTCGGCGACCGGCAGGACCCGCTTGGGCTTGGCGATCGGGCCGAGCGTGGCGCCCACGTGGTTGCGCAGGTCGGCGACGAGCTTGTCGTCCTCGGCGTCCGCGCTGCCGCGCAGGATCACGAAGGCGACGATCGCCTGACCGGTCGTCTCGTCGGCGGCGCCGACGACGGCGGCCTCGGCGACGGCCGGGTGCGAGACGAGCGCCGACTCCACCTCGGTGGTCGAGATGTTGTGGCCGGAGACGAGCATGACGTCGTCGACCCGGCCGAGCAGCCAGACGTCGCCGTCGTCGTCCTTCTTCGCGCCGTCACCGGCGAAGTACTTGCCCTCGAAACGGGACCAGTAGGTGTCGATGAACCGCTGGTCGTCGCCCCAGATGGTGCGCAGCATCGACGGCCACGGCTCGGTCAGGACCAGGTAGCCACCGCCGCCGTTCGGCACCTCGTTGGCCTCGTCGTCGACGACGGTCGCGGAGATGCCGGGCAGGGCGCGCTGGGCGGAGCCCGGCTTGGTCTCGGTGACGCCCGGCAGCGGCGAGATCATGATGGCGCCGGTCTCGGTCTGCCACCAGGTGTCCACGATCGGGCACGTGTCGCCGCCGATGTTCTTGCGGTACCAGACCCACGCCTCGGGGTTGATCGGCTCGCCCACCGAACCCAGCACGCGCAGGCTGCTGAGGTCGAACTTCGCGGGGATGTCGTCGCCCCACTTCATGAACGTACGGATCGCGGTCGGCGCCGTGTAGAGGATCGTGACGCCGTACTTCTGCACGATCTCCCAGAACCGGCCCTGGTGCGGGGTGTCCGGGGTGCCCTCGTAGATGACCTGCGTCGCCCCGTTGGAGAGCGGGCCGTACGTGATGTACGAGTGGCCGGTGACCCAGCCGATGTCGGCCGTGCACCAGTACACGTCCGACTCGGGCTTGAGGTCGAAGACCGCGTGGTGCGTGTAGCTGGCCTGCGTCAGGTAGCCGCCGGAGGTGTGCAGGATGCCCTTGGGCTTACCCGTCGTGCCGGACGTGTAGAGGATGAACAGCGGCTGCTCGGCGTCGAACGCCTGCGGCGCGTGCTCGGCGGACTGGCGGCCGACGACCTCGTGCCACCACTGGTCGCGCCCCTCGGTCCAGGCCACGTCCTGCTTCGTGCGCTGCACGACGAGGACCGTGCTGACGCCCTCGACGCGGGTCAGCGCCTCGTCCACGGCCGGCTTGAGCGCGGAGGGCTTGCCGCGGCGGTAGCCGCCGTCGGAGGTGATGACGACCTTGGCGTCCGCGTCCTCGATGCGCTTGGCGATGGCGTCGGCGGAGAAACCGCCGAAGACCACCGAGTGCGCGGCGCCGATGCGCGCGCACGCCAGCATCGAGATGACCGCCTCGGGGATCATCGGCAGGTAGACGGCGACCCGGTCGCCCTGCTGCACGCCCAGCTCGGTCAGCGCGTTGGCCGCCCTGCTGACCTCGTCCTTCAGCTCGGCGTAGGTGATCGCGCGGCTGTCACCCGGCTCGCCCTCGAAGTGGATCGCGACCCGGTCGCCGTGGCCCGCCTCGACGTGCCGGTCGACGCAGTTGTACGCGACGTTGAGCTTGCCGTCCTTGAACCACTTGGCGAACGGCGGGTTCGACCAGTCCAGCGTCTCGGTCGGCTCGGTGTCCCAGCTCAGGCGGCGGGCCTGCTCGGCCCAGAACCCGAGCCGGTCAGCCTTGGCCTGCTCGTACGCCTCGGCCGTGACGTTGGCGTTCGCCGCCAGCTCGGCGGGCGGCGCAAAACGACGCTCCTCTTTCAAGAGGTTGGCCAGGCTTTCGTTGCTCACGACATCTCCCTTACGGTGCTTCGCCGGGCGACCGTTGTGTCCCAAACCACAGCTCATCAGACGGCGCCCCCTGGTGACAAGGGGGGTCGGCGAATTGGTTTAGACCTGTAGACGGCCCTGGTGGACGAGCGGACGGTTCCCGGCCGAAACGGCCGGGAACCGTCACGCTCTCACCCGTTGCACGCGGAAGGGTGCCCGCGGGTTCAGGCCCGCGTGGCGGGCGTGTCTCTGACGCCGTCGGCGGACGCGTCCGCGACGTGCCCGAAGACCGTGTCGGTCTCCGTCGAGGCGCCGGCGACCTGACCGAAGACGGGGTCGGCCTCCGTGGAGGCGCCCGCGACCTGGCCGAAGACGGGGTCGGTCTCCTCCAGCAGGTACGCCTGTGCCTCGCCCACGTGGAAGTACATGCCGTGCAGCTCCAGCGTGCCCAGGTCGAGGGCGCGGGCCACCGCCTCGTGCGCCCGCAGATGCTCCAACTGCTGGACCACATTGGTCAGACAGAGCTGCTCGACCGCGTCGGCGGGCGCCCGGCCGGCGAGCCGCGCGTCCGGCACACCCTGGTCGGCCAGCCGCTCCAGGCTCGGCACACCGTGCCGCAGCCACCGCTTGAGCGGCGTGAGCGCCCCGGCCCCGGACGGCGGACTGCTCATCAGCGCCTGCATGGCCCCGCACCCGGAGTGGCCGCACACGGTGATCGACTGCACCTTCAGCACGTCGACCGCGTACTCGATGGCCGCCGCGACCGAGTCGTCCCCGCTCTCGGCGCCCGGCAGGGGCACCAGATTGCCCACGTTCCGTACGACGAAGAGGTCGCCCGGGCCGCTCGACGTGATCATCGAGGTGACCAGCCGCGAATCGGCGCAGGTCAGGAAGAGCTGCGTCGGCTGCTGCCCCTCCTTGGCGAGCCGCGCCAGCTCCCCGCGCACCAGCGGCGCGGTGTTGCGCTGGAACGCGCTGAGCCCGCTGGCCAGATGGTGCCCGCCACGCGGCGCGACGGTCTCGGGCGCCGGGTCGGAGGGGCGGTCGCAGTGATGGTTGCGCCACGGCGTCCAGGGCCGGCAGCACGAGTGGCTCGCGCTCGCGGGCTCGGCGATCCGCTGGCCGCCGCGGCCCGCCAGCTCGACCTCGCCGCCCTGCGCGGTGTGCGTCTTCTCCCAGTCCTGCAGCGCCTCGTACGCGGCATGGTCCATGAAGGAGCCGTCCAGCTCGACGACGCATCGCGCCCTGTGCGGGATCTGATGCAGCACCCGGCTGAGCCGGGGCACCGCGAGGAAGGTCAACTGCCCGCGTACGCGCACATGGTGGACACCGCGCGCGTCCTCCTCGTGCGTGATCCGGGTCCGCGTGAGTCGGTGCAGCGCGACGGCGACGGCCACCGCGACGCCGAGCCCCACGCCTTCGAGCACGCCGAAGACGACGACGCCGAGGGTGGTCACCACATACACCAGGACCTCGCGGTGGCGGGTGACCGTACGGATGTGGAGCAGGGACACCATCTTGAGGCCGACCGCCATGACCAGGGCGGCGAGCGCGGCGAGCGGGATCATCTCCAGGGCCGGGACGAGCAGCAGAGTGGCGGCGACGACCCAGACGCCGTGCAGCATCGTGGAGTTGCGGCTCACCGCTCCCGCGTTCACGTTCGCCGTCGAGCGCACCGCCACCCCCGCGACGGGCAGCCCGCCGAGGGCGCCGGACACGATGTTCGCGGCGCCCTGGCCGAGCAGCTCCCGGTCCAGCTTCGAACGCCGCGCCTCGGGCGGCAGTTCGGGCCGCGCGGAGGCCAGCTTGTCGACGGCCACGGCGCCGAGCAGCGACTGCACGCTGCACACCAGGGTGGTCGTCAGCACGGCGGCGGCGATGCCGAGCACCGGCCCGTCCGGCATCCCGGCCAGCGCGTGGCTGCTCCAGGACGGCAGGTCCACCTTGGGGAGCGCCAGACCGCACAGTGCGGTGACCGCGGTGGCGGCGGTGACGGCGACGAGCGCCGCGGGCACCACGCGCGTGAAGCGGCCGATCCGGCCCGGGATGCGCGGCCAGAAGTAGAGGAGAGCGAGCGTGAGGGCGCTGACGCCGAACGCGGCCGGCAGCGCGTCGGCGAACTGGGACGGCAGCGCCGCCACATTGTCGAGCACCGAGCTCTCGGGGGTGCCGCCGAGCACGATGTGCAGCTGGGCGACCGCGATGGTGATGCCGATACCGGCGAGCATGCCGTGGACGACGGCGGGGCTGACGGCGAGCGCCGTGCGGGCCACCCGCAGGCAGCCGAGCCCGAGTTGGGCGATCCCGGCGAGCACGGTGATCGCGCAGGTGGTGCGCCAGCCGTAGCGCTGGATCAGCTCGGCGGTGACGACGGTGAGGCCCGCGGCGGGGCCGCTGACCTGGAGCGGGGCGCCGCCCACCAGACCGGCGACGAGTCCGCCGACCGCGGCGGCGACGAGCCCCGCTTCGAGGGGCGCGCCGGTCGCCAGGGCAATGCCCAGGGACAGGGGAAGGGCGATCAGGAAGACCGCGATGGACGCCGAAAGGTCGGCTCCCGCGATCCGGAAGCGGCGACGCGGCGGTGGTGGGGGACTGTGTGCGTTCCGGGCGCCGGCCGACGGCTTGGCCGTCCGGTCGGGGTCGCCGGGGTCGCTGGGGCGAGTGGGAAGGCAGGCTGTCATGTCCCGTCTCCTTGGCACGTAGCGGCGGGATGAAATGCAACACTCGGTAAACGAACAGTAATGGAGAGTAAAGATTACGGCTGAATTAAACGGGCAAATAGCCTACTTATTCACCTGGAGGAGTGAATAAGAATATTGGTCGGCTTGTCGTACAAATCAGGAGCGAACCTCGTGCGACGTTGACGGCGGCCGCTCGCGCGCAGCGGGCGTGCCCGCGCATGCCCGTCGCGCATGCGCCGTCTCGCAGGCCGACCAAAAGGAAGCAGGTGGGCGGAAGATGGCCGCCACCCAGAGGACCGCCACACAGACAACCTCCCCCCGGCGGTTCACCGCCCTGAGGGTCACCGCGGCCGTCGCCGCGGCCGCGGCGTGCGCCGCGACCCTCGCGGGTTGTGGGCACGACGACTCCGACGCCGCACGCGACCAGGGCGCCCCCGGCGCCAAGAAGGCCGCGCCCGCCGCCGCGCACCGCACCGTCCGGCTGATCGGCGACGGCTCGACCGCGTACACCGGCCGGCAGCCGCACCTGCCGAAGGCCGAGCGCCTCAGACCGGGCCACAGACCCCCGCAGTTCGTGGTCTTCTCCTGGGACGGGGCCGGTGAGGACAGCCAGAAGCTGTTCTCGCACTTCCGCAAGGTCGCCAAGAAGAACAACGCGACGATGACGTACTTCCTCAGCGGCGTCTATCTGCTCCCGGGCGCCAAGAAGGAGCTGTACGACCCGCCGCAGCACGCACCGGGCCGCTCCGACATCGGCTTCAACGACGCCGAGGGGATCCGCGACACCGTCGAGCAGTTGCGCGGCGCCTGGCTCGAGGGCAACGAGATCGGCACCCACTTCAACGGCCACTTCTGCGGCAGCGACGGCGGCGTCGGGCAGTGGTCGGTGGAGGACTGGAAGAGCGAGATCCGCCAGGCCAAGTCCTTCGTGCGCACCTGGAAGACCAACACGGGCACGAAGGCGGCGGCCCCCCTGCCCTTCGACTACGAGAAGGAACTCGTCGGCGCCCGCACCCCCTGCCTCGAAGGGCAGAAGAACTTCATGCGCGCGGGCCGCGAGATGGGGTTCCGCTACGACACCAGCGGCGTCAACGACCAGGTGTGGCCCAGGAAGAAGCACGGCCTGTGGGACCTGTCCATGCAGCTCGTCCCGTTCCGCGGACACTCCTACGAGCAGCTCACCATGGACTACAACTTCATGGTCAACCAGTCCGGCACCGTGCACGGCGACCCGGCCAGGCGCGCGTACTGGGGCGACCAGATGCGCGACAGCCTCGTCGCGGGCTTCGAACGCGCCTACCAGGGCAACCGCGCCCCGCTGATCATCGGCAACCACTTCGAGTCCTGGAACGGCGGCGTCTACATGCGCGCCGTCGAGGAGACGGTCGAGAAGGTCTGCGGCAAACCAGAGGTCCGCTGCGTCTCCTTCCGCCGGCTCGCCGACTGGCTCGACGCCCAGGACCCCAAGACCCTGGAGAAGCTCACCGAACTGAAGGTGGGCGAGGCGCCGAAGCGGGGCTGGCAGTCCTACCTCGACGACTCGCCGGCCCCGGCACCCAAGGGGGCGCCGGGCGCTCCGGCCGGCACGTCGTGACCCCCGTCAGACGGGGGCGGTGACGCTCTCCCGCAGGACGTAACCGGGGTCGATCTGCGCCACCAGGTCGGCCCCGGTCCGCTCATTGCCCCAACTGCGCGCGTTCTTCTCGTGGAAGTGCACCATCTGGCGCGTGTAGCGCTCCCAGTCACGCGCCTCGTACGTGGCGTCGGCGGCGTCCTGAAGGGTCCGCAGGGCGGTCCTGGTGGACTCCTCCAGGAGGTCGAAGCGGGGCGGGCGGCCCTTCTCCATGGCGCGCACCCAGTCGGACTGCCCGACGGTGACGAGCAGGTCGTCGCCCACCTCGGAGCGCAGGAAGTCGAGGTCGGCGTCGTCGTCCCCGCGCACCTTGTTGCCCACGACCTTCAGGGCGATGCCGTAGTCCTGCGCGTACTGCTTGTACTGGCGGTAGACGGAGACCCCCTTCCGCGTCGGCTCGGCGACGAGGAACGTCATGTCGAAGCGGGTGAACATGCCCGAGGCGAAGGAGTCGGAACCGGCGGTCATGTCGACCACCACGTACTCGTCACGCCCGTCGACGAGGTGGTTCAGGCACAGCTCCACCGCTCCGGTCTTGGAGTGGTAGCAGGCGACACCGAGATCGGCCTCGGTGAAGGGTCCGGTGACCATCAAACGCACGGCGCCGCCGTCGAGTTCCACCGGCCGCGCGCAAGCGTCGTACACCGGATTGTTCTCGCCGACGCGAAGCAGGCGCGAGCCCTGCCCGGGCGGCGTCGTCTTGATCATCGTCTCGGCCGAGGCGATCCGCGGGTTCGATCCGCGCAGGTAGTCCTTGATGAGCGGCAGCCGCGCGCCCATGGCGGGCAGCTCGGCGGCCACGTCGTCGTCGAGACCGAGCGCGGCGCCGAGGTGCTGGTTGATGTCGGCGTCGACGGCGACGACCGCGGACCCGGTGGTGGCGAGGTGCCGGATGAACAGCGAGGACAGCGTGGTCTTCCCGCTGCCGCCCTTCCCTACGAAAGCGATCTTCATGTTCACCTAGCGTAGTGGAGCAAACGCACAGAGTGTCGAGTGCGCGTGAAGAAGACCACTCCATCGTGGGGCGCGGGCCCGGGGCCCGTAGGGTCGTACTCATGAGTACGTCAGCCGATCCCCTTGCCGCCCTCGGCACGCTCCCCGGCGTGAGCGACGCCGTGGACTCTGTGCGCAAGGCCGTGGACCGGGTCTACGGGCACCGGGTCATGCGGCGCCGCAGCAACGAGGTCACCTCCGAGGCCGCACTGCGCGGCGCGCGCGGCAGCGCGGCGCTCTCCGGCGCCGACTGGGCGCTCGAAGAAGTGCGCAGGCGCACCGACTTCAGCGGCGCGGACGGCGATCCCGAGGCGCCCACGGTCGGCGCCGCCCTGCGGCTCACCGCCGAGGCCGGACAGCTCCTGTCCATCTGGCGCCAGTCGCCGCTCCGGGTCCTCGCGCGGCTGCACCTGGTGGCCGCCGCCGACCGGGGGGACGCGGTCGGCCGCCCGCGCATGGCGGGCGAGCCCGTCGACGAGCCGCTCATCGACCTTCCGCTGCCCGGCGCCGACGAGGTGGCGGGCCGCCTGGAGGGCCTCTCCCAGCTGATCATCAGCGGCAGCTCCGCGCCCGCCTTGGTGAGCGCCGCAGTGGTGCACGGCGAACTCCTCGCCTTGCGCCCCTTCGCGTCGCACAACGGCCTGGTCGCCCGTGCCGCCGAACGCATCGTCCTGATCGGCAGCGGCCTCGACCCGAAGTCGATCTGCCCGGCCGAGGTCGGCCACGCGGAGCTGGGGCGTGCGGCGTACGCGGCCGCGCTGGAGGGCTATGTCTCCGGTACGCCGGAAGGGATGGCCGCGTGGATCGCCCACTGCGGCAAGTCGGTCGAGCTGGGCGTCAGGGAGTCGACGGCGGTCTGCGAGGCGCTGCAGCGGGGTGCGGCCTGAGGTCAAGGGCCAAACCTGGGTGCGGCCTGCGACATGGCGTGCTGCGGCCCGAGATACGGCGTGCTGCGGCCTGGCGCGGGGAAATTGCGGCAGCGGTAATTGCGCCTGAAAAGGGTTGCGGCGGTACGAGTTCTCGTACCGCCGCTGGCATGACGCGCCGGGTTACCAAGCGTCCTCGATATGTGCCCATCAGGTCGGGACTTTGCCCGTCACCTGGTGCGGCTGGCCCGTAATCGACGGGTCGACGTCGCGTGGGTGCCCTGTGGTCATGCTTCGGTCCGTGGGGCCTTGGTTGCGGTTAAAAGGTGATCCTCTCGGATGTCCCTGGTCTCGCGGGCCGTTGACTCCTTTGTACTCCTCCCCTCGGGGAAGCGGAAGCCCTGGCCGCACTTCTTTACTTATGGGGACGGAAAGGGACTTTTCCGTCAGCTCTTTTCGGGCGCCCCCGCGGCCCTACCGGGAGGCGGCTAGCGCCCGGCGCCGACTGGCGTACCAGACAAGGCCCGCCGTGGCCGCCGCCGCGCCCACCGCGGCCGCCGCGACCAGGGCGGGGCGCGAGGGGGTGGAGAAGTTCGGCAGCCGCTGCTTGAGCCTGACCGGCTTGTGGAAATCGAGAATCGGCCACGCGCGCGTGAGCGCCTCGCGCCGCAGCGCCCGGTCCGGGTTGACCGCGTAGGGATGGCCCACGGAACTCAGCATCGGCACGTCCGTCGCCGAGTCGCTGTACGCGTAGCAGCGCGCCAGGTCGTACCCCTCGGTCCTGGCCAGGTCCTTGATCGCCTCGGCCTTGGTGGGCCCGTAGGCGTAGTACTCCACCTCGCCGGTGAAGCAGCCGTCGTCGCCGACCACCATGCGCGTGGCCACCACCCGGTCCGCGCCGAGCAGTTCCCCGATCGGCTCGACGACCTCCGCGCCCGACGTGGAGACGATGACGACGTCACGCCCCGCGGCGTGGTGCTCCTCGATCAGGGAGGCCGCCTCGTCGTAGATGATCGGGTCGATCAGGTCGTGCAGCGTCTCGGCGACGATCTCTTTCACCTGTTCGCGGTTCCATCCGCGGCACAGTGCCGAGAGGTACGCGCGCATCCGCTCCATCTGGTCGTGATCGGCGCCGCCGGCGAGGAAGACGAACTGCGCGTACGCGGTGCGCAGCACGGCCCTGCGGTTGATCAGCCCGCCTTGGTAGAACGACTTGCTGAAGGTGAGCGTGCTCGACTTAGCGATGACCGTCTTGTCCAGGTCAAAGAAGGCCGCTGTGCGCGGCATGGAGTGGGTCAAGGACTGGATTTCCACGAGTTTGAGCATAGGCGCCCACCATTCGGCGTAAGCTGTGGCGCGTGGGTTTGCTTGAGAACGCTCTCGGGTACACCATGGAAGTCACGGATCGTTCGCGACCGTGCTAACCCCGGTCTGGCTCCTCCCCCCCGAGTCAGACTGTGGGGACGACCCCCGCTCTCCCCCCCGGCGGGGGTCGTCGCATGTCCGGACCCGTTTTCGGGTCCATTTTTTTTGCCCTCGACTCCCTCATGACGCCTCGGGTCACAGGCCGTGAGCTGCGACGAGGCGGTCACTTTGGGTGACTGTGGAGCGACGTCGGAGCGCCCCCGGAGGCGGTCTCGAGGGCGGCCCTGTGGAAGTTCTGCCTCAACTTCACTGTGTCACTGGTATGGGTGAAGGGGATATTCACAACCCTTCTCGCGTCCACAGTTATTGACCAAGATCCCCACGATTTCGGGGATCGCTGCACGGTGATTCCGCAGGCGAAGTTCGGCATCGGTGTTCATGGCCGGTTCGTTATGGCAGACCTGTGCCGGGCGGCTGGTATTCGACGCTTCGGTTCCGGACTTCGCGGCAGCCGGTTCGGCCCGCAGTTCCCGTATGCGTACGGCGGATGCGGGTGCGCACCGGCGGGCCGGACGGGTCGTGCGAGTGCGGATGTGCGGGGAGAAGGGGGCCGGATCGTGGCGGAAACCATGACATGTGAGGTGCGGGGCGTACGGCGCACCCCGTTGATCGTGACGGAGGACGTGGAGCTCCTGGACGACCTGTTGCGGCTGTGCGCCGCGGCGGGCGTACGGCCCGAGGTCGGGCCCGGGGCACCCGCGACGCGGGGCAGCTGGGACGCGGCACCCCTGGTGCTTGTCGGGGACGACGCGGCGAGGCGGCTGCGCGGCCTGGCGCGACGGCGCGGGGTCGTGCTTGTAGGGCGCGATCAGGACGACCCGGGGGTGTGGCAGCGGGCCGTGGAGATCGGCGCCGACCACGTGCTGATGCTGCCCGACGGCGAGCAGTGGCTGATGGACCGGATCGCCGACGTCGCCGAAGGCGTGGGGCGGCCCGCGGTGACCGTCGGAGTGATCGGCGGCCGGGGCGGCGCCGGTGCCTCGACGCTGGCGTGCGCGCTCGCGGTGGAAGCCGCTCGCGCCGGGCGCCGCACGCTCCTGGTCGACGCGGACCCACTGGGCGGTGGGCTCGACGTCCTGCTCGGCGGGGAGGCGGTGGACGGCCTGCGCTGGCCGGCCTTCAGCCAGTCGAGGGGCCGCGTCGGCAGCACCGCGCTCGAGGAGTCACTGCCACGACTGCACGATGTGCGGCTGCTCAGCTGGGACCGCGGTGACCTGGCCTCGGTGCCGCCCGAGGCGGTACGGGCGGTGCTCGCGGCGGGCCGCCGCAGAGGCGGCGCCGTCGTGGTGGACCTGCCGCGCCGCGTCGACGCCGGATCAGTGGAGGCGCTGGCCCAGCTCGACCTGTGCCTTCTCGTGGTGCCACCGGAGCTGCGGGCCGTCGCGGCGGCCCGCCGGGTCGCGAGGGCGGTCGGGATGGTGCTGCGGGACCTGCGGGTCGTGACGGCACCGGCCTCCGGCCCCGCTGCCGGTCCGGGTGTGATGGACGGGGACGAGGTGGCTCGCTTGCTGGGGTTGCCGCTGGCGGGCGAACTGCCGCACCAGGGCCGGGCGGTGGACACACCCACCGGCGGACCGCTGGGACGGTTCTGCGCGGAGTTCTGGGAGCGGATGCCGGTGGGGTCGGAGGAAGGGGTGTGACGAGGGTGCGGCGGATGCGGGGCCGGTCATGGGTGCGGTACGCGGCAGGGGCGAGGGGATGGCGATGAGCGCGGTGGTGGGGGCGCGGATGCTGGACGGCGTACGCCAGTGGCTCGCGGAGAACGGGGCGGAGGCGACACCCGCCCGGGTCGCCGAGGCGCTGCGGGCACAGGGGCGAATCCTGGGCGACGCGGAAGTGCTGGGCGCGGCAGGGCGGTTGCGGTCGGAGTTGGTGGGCGCCGGGCCGTTGGAGCCGCTGCTCGCGGATCCGTCCGTGACGGACGTCCTGGTGTCGGCGCCGGACCAGGTCTGGGTCGACCGCGGCGGCGGCCTGGAGCCGACAAAGGTGGCGTTCGAGAACGCCGCCTCCGTACGGCGGCTGGCGCAGCGGCTCGCCGCGGTGGCGGGGCGGCGCCTCGACGATGCCCGCCCGTGGGTGGACGCGCGAATGCCGGACGGAACCCGGCTGCACGCGGTGCTGCCACCGGTCGCGGTGGGCTGCACCTGTCTGTCGCTGCGGGTCGTACGCCCCCGTGCCTTCACGCTGGACGAGCTGATGGCGGCCGGAACCGTGCCGCCGGGCGGCGACCGGGTGCTGCGGGCACTGCTGGACGCCCGCCTCTCGTACCTGATCAGCGGCGGGACGGGCAGCGGCAAGACGACGTTGCTGAGCGCGCTGCTCGGCCTGGTCGGGCCGCATGAGCGCATCGTGCTGGCCGAGGACTCCGCCGAGCTGCGCCCGGACCATCCGCACGTGGTGCGGCTCGAGGCACGGCCCGCCAACCAGGAGGGCGCGGGCGCGGTCGATCTCGCGGATCTGGTGCGTCAGGCGTTGCGGATGCGCCCCGACCGGCTGGTCGTCGGCGAGGTGCGCGGCCCGGAGGTCGTCTCGCTGCTCGCCGCGCTGAACACCGGCCACGAGGGCGGCTCAGGAACGGTGCACGCCAACGCGGCGAGCGATGTCCCGGCCCGCCTGGAGGCGCTGGGGATGGCGGCCGGCCTCGACCGAGCGGCGTTGCACAGCCAGTTGGCGGCGGCAGTGTCCGTGGTGCTGCACCTCGTACGGGACAGGAGCGGGCGGCGCCGGATCGCGCAGGTCCGCGTACTCGAGCGGGGCGCGGACGGCTGGGTGCGGGCCGTACCGGCGCTGGAGTGGGGCGAGCGGGGCTTCGTGCCGGGAGAGGGCTGGAGGCGGCTGGGCGAGGTGCTGGGGGTGCGAGCGCCGTGACAGAGCAGGCGATCGGGGCGTGGACGCGGGGCGGGGGGCTGATGTCGGCCGGGGTGTTCGTACTGGGGGTGATGGCGTTGTCCGGAGCGGTCATGGGGTGGTGGGCCGACGGGCCGTGGCGGGGCGCGGAGGCGCGGCGGGCCGGGGTGGTCCTGGGCGTCGGACCGGGGGAAGCACCGTGCCCGAGGCCCGCGTGGCGGCGGGTGGTCGAGGGGTGGTGGAGCCGGAGCCGGGCCCGCCCTGAGTGGGGGTGCGTCGCGGTCGGGCTGGTCATCGGACTCGCCGGGGCCTCGGTGGTGCCGCTCGTGCTGGGGCTCTGCGCCGTGCCCGGTGTGGCGCGGGCGCGGCGGGCCAGGGAGGCCCGACGAGAACGGGACCGGCGCGGGGACGCGGTGATCCGGCTGTGCGGGCTGATGGCGGGCGAGGTGCGGGCGGGGAAGCAGCCCGCGGAGGCGCTGGTCGTGGCCGTACAGGAATCCGCGGCGTTGTCCGACGCCGGTGGCAGCGGGGCCGTGGTCGCGGCGGCGCGGTTCGGCGGGGACGTGTCCGGCGCGCTGCGGGAGGCGGCGGACCGGCCCGGGTCGGAGGGGCTGCACGGGCTCGCGGCGTGCTGGCGGGTGGCGGTGGACCGGGGCGCGGGGCTGGCGGCGGGGCTCGATCGTCTGGCGGGCGCGCTGCGGGCGGAGCGGGACCAACGGGCGGATTTGCGAGCGCAGTTGGCAGGCCCCTGGTCGACGGTGGTGATGCTCGCCGCGCTCCCGGCGCTCGGCCTGCTCCTCGGCTCGGCCCTGGGCGCCCACCCGCTGCGGGTGCTGCTGCATACGGGAGCCGGGGTCGGGTGCCTGGTCGTGGGAGGGGCGCTGGAGGCGGCCGGGATGTGGTGGGCGGTGCGGATCGTGCGGGGTGCGGAGGCGTGAGCCACGAGGGGTGGACGGAGTCGGGAGGTGCGGGGCGATGGAAGTTGTCCACAGGCTGGGGGTAGTGCTGTGCGTTGCGCTGCTGGTCGCGTCGCTGGTGAGTGAGGTCGCGGCGCGGCGCCGTGAGAGGGCGATACGGGGACGGGTCCGGCTCGTGTGCGCGGTCCCCGAGGCGGGGCGGAGGGGGCGCTCGGTCGGGGTGCCTGTGGTGGTCCGGGGTTGGGTGCTGGTGGCAGGAGCGGTGAGTGCTGGGTGGGTGTGCGTAGGGGGCGCGGCCGGGTTGGTGGTCGGTGGGGTCGCGGGTGTGGGGGTGCGGCGGTGGTGGCGAGGCAGGGCAGCCTCGTTCGGTTCCGGTGGTGCCGGTGCCGGTGCCGGTGCCGGTCTCGGTCTGCGTGGGCCTGGCTCGATGAAGGTCCGGGTGCGGGACGAGGCAGAGCGGCAACTGCCCCTGATGGCCGACCTGCTGGCGGCGTGCCTCGCTGCTGGTGCGGAGCCGGTGGGAGCCGCGCGGGCCATCGGGGAGTCGGTGGGCGGGCCGGTCGGGCAGGCGATGGCGCGGGGTGCCGCGCAAGTCCGGCTTGGAGGCGAACCGGCGGCGGCATGGCGGGAGCTGACGGCCATACCCGGTGCCGGGGCGCTGGTCCGGCTGTTGGAGCGCGCCGGGGAGTCCGGAGCACCGGCTGCGGGGCCGGTCGCACGCTTCGCCGCGGAGTGCAGAGCCGAGCGCGGGCGCAGGGCGACGGCGGTGGCCCGACGGGCGGCTGTGCTGATCACGGCGCCGGTGGGGTTGTGCTTCCTCCCCGCGTTCCTCGTCATCGGGGTGGTGCCCGTGGTGATCGGCCTGGCGGAAGGGGTGATGGGTGGTCGATGAGGCCCGTGCGGTCGTACGGGCGAGAGGTCAACAAGGATGTGGCGAACGGGGGTTGTGGTTGTGATGCGGAACAAGGCGAGTGCGGCACGGACGGTGTACGGGTGGGTGCGGGCGGGAGCGTTGCGCCGGTACCGGGCGGTTCGGTCGGTGCGGCGGGATGCGGGCATGGTCAGCGCCGAGTACGCGGTGGGGTTGATCGCGGCGGTGGGGTTCGCCGGGCTGCTGTACCAGGTGGTGACGAGCGATGTCGTGCGGTCGGCGTTGCAGTCCCTGGTGGCGAAGGCGCTCCATGGGTCGTTCTGAGGCGATGCGGTCCGAGGTGACGCGGTCCAAGGTGACGCGGTCCGAGGTGCTGCGTCGGCGCCGGCGCGACCGGGGCATGGTGACGGCCGAGGCGGCTGTGGTGCTGCCGGTGCTGGTGGCGTTCACGATGGGGCTGGTCTGGGCGCTGCTGGCGGCGTCGGCGCAGATCCGGTGTGTGGACGCGGCGCGGACCGGGGCCAGGGCGGTCGCCCGCCAGGAGCCCCGGGACGCCGCAATGGCCGTCGCGCGGGAGGCGGCGCCGGACGGGGCGCGGGTCGAGGTGAGCCGGGAGGGCGAGCTGGTCCGGGTGACGGTGCGGGTGCGCTCCACCGGGCCGGGGCCGCTCGGAGTGGACCTGAGCGCGCAGGCCGTGGCGGCGGCGGAGGAGACGGTGCCGACGGCGGGGGAGGAGTGACGTGAGGGGGAGACAGAGCGGCAGGCCCGTGCGGAGGCGTTCGGATCGCGGTTCGGCCACGGTGTGGGTGGCCATGGCGCTGGCCGCGATCGGGATCGTCTTCGGGGGCCTCCTGGCCATGAGCCACGCGATCGAGGCCCGGCACCGGGCGGGCGGCGCGGCGGATCTGGCGGCACTGGCGGCGGCGGACCACTGGACGGAGGGAGGCGAGACGGCATGCGCGCTGGCGAAGAGGGTCGCCCGGGCCCAGGGCGCCGGGGTCGCGCGGTGCGTGGTGTCCGGCCAGATCGCAGAGGTGACGGCGACGTCGGGCACGGACCCGTTCGCAGCGCGGGTCAGATCCAGGGCGGGCCCTGCGGGTCCGGTTGCGGCGGGGAGGTGAGCGCGGCGGGGCCGGGTCAGCGGGTGGTTCCGGGGCTAGACCCGCCCGGCACCCCCGCGGACGCTTCCGGCACCTCCGCAGAGGCCCCCGGCACCTGCGCAGACGCCCCCGCAGACGCCCCCGGCACCCCCGCAGACGCTCCGGGCGCCGCCCCGCGTGCCGCCGCCCCCTGGGCCGTACCGCCCGGCGCCGCCCCGCCAGGCGGCGTCCCGCCCGGCGCCGTTCCCCCCGCCGCCGCGCTCGCGGCGCTCGTCGCGCCCGGCGCCGCCCCGCCAGCCCCGGAACCCTGTCCGGCGTCCGCGCCAGCCCCGGACCCCTGTCCGGCGTCCGAGGGCGCCGCCCCCTTCAGGAGTACCGAGAGCAACCGCACCGCACCCCGCTTGTGCAGCGGATCGTTGCCGTTGCCGCACTTGGGGGACTGGATGCAGGAGGGGCAGCCGGCCTCGCATTCGCAGGAGGCGATCGCTTCGCGGGTGGCGGTCAGCCATTCCTCGGCCGTGTGGAAGGCGCGTTCGGCGAAGCCCGCGCCGCCGGGGTGACCGTCGTAGACGAAGACCGTGGGGAGGAGCGTGTCGGGGTGCAGGGGGATGGAGACGCCGCCGATGTCCCAGCGGTCGCAGGTGGCGAAGAGGGGGAGCAGGCCGATGGAGGCGTGTTCGGCGGCGTGCAGGGCGCCGCCGAGGATCTCGGGGTTGATGCGGGCGGCGTCGAGCTGGTCCTCGGTGACCGTCCACCAGACGGCGCGGGTCCGCAGGGTGCGGGGAGGGAGGTCGAGTTTGGTCTCGCCGAGGACCTCGCCGGTGATGAGGCGGCGGCGGAGGTAGCCGACGACCTGGTTGGTGACCTCGACGGAGCCGTAGCAGAGGCGGCCCTCGCCCCAGGGCACCTCGACGTCCGTCTCCAGGATGGAGATGGCCGTGGTGTCGCGGGCGGTCGTGGAGTAGGTGGGGTTGCCGGGCTCGACGAGGGCTACGTCGTCGTCCAGGTCGAGGTGCTTGACCACGTACGTACGGCCCTGGTGGAGGTGGACCGCGCCGTCGTGGACGGTGGTGTGGGCGGAGGCGGCGTCGACCGTGCCGAGGAGCCGGCCCGTGGCGGCTTCGACGATCTGGACGGGGTTGCCGCCCGCGCCGCGGATGTCGGCGAGGTCGGCGGCGGACTCGCGGCGCGTCCAGTGCCAGGCCTTGACCCGGCGGCGGAGCAGTTTCGCCGCTTCGAGCTGCGGGAGGAGTTCGGTCGTCGCCGGGCCGAACAGTTCCAGGTCGGTCTCGGTCAGGGGGAGTTCCGCCGCCGCGGCGCACAGGTGCGGGGCGAGGACGTAGGGGTTGTCGGGGTCGAGGACCGTCGATTCGACCGGCTGGTCGAAGAGGGCCTCGGGGTGGTGGACGAGATAGGTGTCCAGCGGGTCGTCGCGGGCGACGAGGACCGCGAGCGCGCCTTGGCCGGAGCGCCCGGCGCGGCCCGCCTGCTGCCACAGGGAGGCACGGGTGCCGGGGTAGCCGGAGATGAGGACGGCGTCGAGGCCGGAGACGTCGATGCCGAGTTCGAGGGCGGTGGTGGCGGCGAGACCGAGGAGTTCACCGGAGTGGAGCGCGGCCTCCAGGGCGCGGCGCTCCTCGGAGAGGTAGCCGCCCCGGTAGGCGGCCACGCGGCGGGCCAGGGAGCGGTCGACCTCGGCGAGGCGTTCCTGGGCGATCACCGAGATCAGCTCGGCGCCACGCCGGGACCGTACGAAGGCGACCGAGCGGACGCCCTGCACGGTCAGGTCGGTGAGGAGGTCCGCGGTCTCGGCGGTGGCGGTGCGGCGCACCGGCGCGCCCTTCTCGCCCTGCATCTCGGTGAGCGGAGGCTCCCAGAGGGCGAAGACGAGCTCGCCGCGCGGGGAGGCGTCGTCGGCGACCTCGACGACCGGCAGGCCCGTCAGACGCCCCGCGGCGACGGCCGGGTCGGCGGCGGTGGCCGAGGCGAGGAGGAAGACCGGGGACGAGCCGTAGCGGGCGCAGAGGCGGCGCAGGCGGCGCAGCACCTGGGCGACGTGCGAGCCGAAGACGCCGCGGTAGGTGTGGCACTCGTCGATGACGACGTACTTGAGCGCCTTCAGGAAGGAGGACCAGCGGGCGTGGGAGGGCAATATCCCGCGGTGCAGCATGTCGGGGTTGGTCAGGACGTAGTTGCCGTACTGCCGCACCCATTCGCGCTCTTCGAACGGGGTGTCGCCGTCGTAGACCGCGGGGCGTATCGCGGAGCCCAGTGGTTGTGAAAGTTCCTTCACAGAGCGGCACTGGTCCGCGGCGAGCGCCTTCGTCGGGGCGAGGTACAGGGCGGTCGCGCCGCGCCCGTTCGGCGCCTCGGAGCCGTCGAGCAGTGTCGACAGGACGGGGGTGAGGTAGGCCAGGGATTTGCCCGACGCCGTGCCTGTGGCGACGATCACCGACTCGCCGTCCAGGGCGTGCTCCGCGGCGCGCGCCTGGTGGGCCCACGGGTGTTCGATCCCCGCCGCCTGGACAGCGGCGATGACCTCGGATCGGATCCGGTCGGGCCAGACTGCATGACGACCTGGGCGACGGGGCAAGTGCTCCGTATGAGTGATGCGCGCAGCCCTGTTCGGCCCCGAGGCGAGCCGCTCCAGAACCGCCCCGGGAGAGGGGCGCGAGGCAGCGGACGGCTGGGGAAGATCGGGTCGGTGTTTCTTGGCCATCGGCATCGAGTGTGTCACTGGCGTGACGGACAATGCTTCCAAGGCGTCGTGCACGCCTGCCGGTAAGTGATTGAATGCCATCGCGGCTGGCGAACCGTCCCGGGGGATCAAGCCGAGGTATCCCCAAGGGGCGACCGCTCGATAGCAAGGTGCTGGAGGATCCGTGGACCTGTCCCTGTCGACCCGTACCGTCGGCGATCGTACGGTCGTCGAGGTCGGTGGCGAAATCGATGTATATACCGCGCCCAAGCTGCGCGAGCAGCTGGTCGAGCTGGTGAACGACGGCAGTTTCCATCTTGTCGTCGACATGGAGGGCGTGGACTTCCTCGACTCCACCGGGCTCGGCGTGCTGGTCGGCGGTCTCAAGCGGGTGCGTGCCCATGAGGGCTCACTGCGCCTGGTCTGCAACCAGGAGCGCATTCTGAAGATCTTCCGGATCACGGGCCTGACCAAGGTGTTCCCGATCCACACCTCGGTCGAGGAAGCCGTAGCGGCGACCGACTGAGCGGAATGAGCAGGCGGATCCGCCGGATCGCGCCGCCCGCCGGGTCCCCGACCCGTCGGCGCGGCCGGTCCCGCGGAGCCGGTAGATGGTGGGGATCGGCCCTTGGCCGGCCCGGTCCCCGAGAGCACGCCCGTACGTCCGAGGGGGATGCATGGCCACCGTCGAACTCCGCTTCAGCCCTCTGCCCGAGCACGTCAGGACCGCCCGTCTGGTGGCGGCCGCTGTGGCGCGCAGGGCGGGTGTGGACGAGGCGGTCCTCGACGAGGTCAGGCTCGCCGTCGGAGAGGCGTGTTCCCGCGCCGTGGGGCTGCACCGGAGCAGTGACATCACGGCGCCGGTGCGGGTGGCGCTGATCGAGGAGGAGAAGCAGTTCTCCATCGAGGTCGGTGACGAGGCGCCCCGTACGGTTTCCGTGCCCGCCGCGCCCGGCGTCGCCGGCAGCGGCGACGAACTGGAGGCCGAGGGCGAGGACGAGATGGGCCTCGCCGTCATCAGCGGGCTCGTGGACGACGTGGAGGTCACCGCGGACGAGTCCGGAGGTCTCCTTCGGATGACGTGGCCCACCACGCCGTTGACGCTCCCCTAGTGGTTCCGTAGCGGTTAGCGGTTCCGTAGCGGTCCCGAAGCGGCCGCCCCGCGAGGCCCGGCCCCGCGAGGCCCTGCTCACCACCCCGGTGAACAGGGCTTTTTTCATGCCCTCTTTTCCGTGCGCCGCACATTCGATCACCGATAGATCACCGATAGAGATCTTAGATTTCCTCTGTGATCTTTGATAATGCCTCAAGGGTGTTATCCCCATACCCAGCGCGTATGGCCCGGAATGTGTTTCTCGATCATTGGCCGGGTAGGCAGAACACGGCAGAAGAAGAACATCGGCGGTTGCGGCGTACTGTTTTGATCAGGTTCCGCTCCCTACAATCCGTCCACAATCTTGAGCTCAGCCCAAGCGTCAAGGAGGACGAATGGCGGAGCCCTCAACCATCGCAGCCGCAGTCCTGACGGACGACAACCGTCTGATCGTGATCGTCATCGCCGTCGTCGCGCTCGCGGCGCTCGCCGTCGCCGGAGTCCTGGTGCGCCAGGTGCTCTCGGCCGGTGAGGGAACGGATTCCATGAAGAAGATCGCGGCCGCGGTCCAGGAAGGCGCGAACGCCTATCTGGGCCGGCAACTGCGTACCCTCGGCGTATTCGCCGGTGTGGTCTTCTTCCTGCTCATGCTGCTTCCCGCGGACGACTGGAATCAGCGTGCCGGGCGCTCGATCTTTTTCTTGATCGGCGCTTTGTTCTCGGCGATCACCGGCTATATCGGAATGTGGCTCGCGGTGCGCAGCAATGTGCGTGTCGCCGCCGCGGCCCGGGAAGCGACACCGGCGGAAGGCGAGCCGGAAAAGGATCTCACCGCTGTCTCGCACAAAGCCATGAAGATCGCTTTCCGCACGGGCGGCGTCGTCGGCATGTTCACGGTGGGGCTCGGTCTGCTCGGCGCCTCCTGTGTCGTCCTCGTCTACGCGGCCGACGCGCCCAAGGTCCTGGAGGGATTCGGGCTCGGCGCCGCGCTGATCGCGATGTTCATGCGTGTCGGCGGCGGCATCTTCACCAAGGCCGCCGACGTCGGCGCCGACCTTGTCGGCAAGGTCGAGCAGGGCATCCCGGAGGACGACCCGCGCAATGCGGCGACCATCGCCGACAACGTGGGGGACAACGTAGGGGACTGCGCCGGCATGGCCGCCGACCTCTTCGAGTCCTATGCCGTCACGCTCGTCGCCGCGCTGATCCTCGGCAAGGCGGCCTTCGGCGACGCCGGACTCGCGTTCCCGCTGATCGTGCCCGCGATCGGGGTCGTCACGGCGATGATCGGCATCTTCGCCGTCGCGCCACGCCGGGCCGACCGCAGCGGGATGACCGCCATCAACCGCGGCTTCTTCATCTCCGCGGTGATCTCCCTCGCCCTCGTGGCCGTCGCCGTCTTCGTCTACCTGCCGGGCAGGTACGCGGAGCTCGACGGGGTCACCGACGCCGCGATCCGCGTCAAGGACGGCGACCCGCGGATCCTCGCCGTCGTCGCCGTGGCCATCGGCATCGTCCTCGCCGCGCTCATCCAGCAGCTCACCGGCTACTTCACCGAGACGACCCGGCGCCCGGTCAGGGACATCGGCAAGACGTCGCTGACCGGCCCCGCCACCGTCGTCCTCGCGGGCATCTCCATCGGGCTCGAATCGGCGGTCTACACGGCGGTGCTGATCGGGCTCGGCGTGTACGGGGCGTTCCTGCTCGGCGGCACGTCGATCATGCTCGCCCTGTTCGCGGTCGCGCTCGCGGGCACCGGGCTGCTCACCACCGTCGGCGTCATCGTCGCCATGGACACCTTCGGGCCTGTCTCCGACAACGCGCAGGGCATCGCCGAGATGTCCGGCGACGTACAGGGCTCGGGCGCGCAGGTGCTCACCGACCTGGACGCCGTCGGCAACACGACGAAGGCCATCACCAAGGGCATCGCCATCGCCACCGCCGTGCTCGCGGCCTCGGCGCTCTTCGGCTCCTACCGCGACGCGATCCTCACCGCCGCGCGGGACGTGGGGGAGAAGGTCGGCGACGGCGGGCCGATGAACCTCGTCATGGACATCTCGCAACCCAACAACCTGGTCGGCCTCATCGCCGGGGCCGCCGTCGTGTTCCTCTTCTCCGGACTCGCCATCAACGCCGTCTCCCGGTCGGCCGGTTCGGTGGTCTACGAGGTGCGCAGGCAGTTCCGCGAGCGCCCCGGGATCATGGACTACACGGAGCAGCCGGAGTACGGGCGCGTCGTCGACATCTGCACCAAGGACGCGCTCAGGGAGCTGGCCACGCCCGGGCTGCTCGCCGTCATGGCGCCCATCGCGATCGGCTTCACGCTGGGCGTCGGCGCGCTCGGCGCCTATCTCGCCGGGGCCATCGGCACCGGCACGCTGATGGCGGTCTTCCTCGCCAACTCGGGCGGCGCCTGGGACAACGCGAAGAAGCTCGTCGAGGACGGGCACCACGGCGGCAAGGGCAGCGAGGCGCACGCGGCGACGGTGATCGGCGACACGGTCGGCGACCCGTTCAAGGACACGGCGGGGCCCGCCATCAACCCGCTGCTCAAGGTGATGAACCTCGTCGCGCTGCTCATCGCGCCCGCGGTCGTCAAGTTCAGCTACGGGGACGACGCGAGCGTGCCGGTGCGGGTCGTGATCGCCGTCGTGGCGCTCGGCGTCATCGTCGGCGCGGTCTACGCCTCCAAGCGGCGCGGCATCGCGGTCGGCGACGACGAGGACGGGAACGGCGAGCAGGGACCGGGGCGCGTGCCGAAGCCGGCCGATCCGGCCGTGGCACCGTCCCGTACGTAACACGCGTTCCGGTCGAGCGCGGGCGCCACGAATCGTGGGGCATGTGCAACGAGTGGGCGGGCACGGGTTCTTGACACCCTGTCCGCCCACAGCCGTGACCGGTGTCGTGTCCGATGCCGTGTCCAGTGACTCGTCCAGTTCCTTCGGCGATTTCTCCGTGAGCCTTATCTCCCTTGGTGCAAATGGCTGCTAAAGGTAAATAAAGCGGTCATATAGTGCGTCTGAAGAGCGAGAGGCGTGTGCTCGGCGTGTAAGTTCCGGGGCCGAGAGCCATGGAAGGGACCGATCCGGTGAACAAGAAGCTCGCAGCCGCACTGTCCGGCGGTGCGGTACTGGTACTGGCCTTGTCGGGTTGCGGCGACGACAGCAACGACAAGCTGAACTCCTGGGCCAAGCAGGTCTGCGACGCGGTCCAGCCGCAGGCCAAGAAGATCGAGTCGGCCAACGCCGCGATCCAGCAGCAGACCTCGGACAACAGCTCGCCCGCCGACGTCCAGAAGACGGACTCCAAGGCGTTCCAGGACATGTCCGACGCGTACAAGGCGATCGGCGACGCCGTCGACAAGGCGGGCGCTCCGAACGTCGACGGCGGCGAGAAGAAGCAGCAGAACGCCGTCCAGGAGCTGGACAAGATCTCCACCTCGTACGCCGACCTGAAGAAGCAGGTCGACAAGTTGGACACCGGCGACCAGGGCAAGTTCGCCGAGGGGCTCAAGAGCGTCGCCGGTGAGCTGAGCAAGCTGAGCCAGTCCGGGAGCGACGCCCTGAAGAAGCTCGAGGAGGGCGACGTCGGCAAGGCGATGTCCGAGCAGGAGAGCTGCAAGAGCGCGTCCGTGACGCCTTCTGCCTCTTCCTAGTCGCGACTGGCCCCGGGCCGACCCCGGTCGGCCCGGGGCCCGACTGGTCACGACCGCTCACGACTGGCCCCGGGTGGGGGCGGTGCCGTGGACCTCGAAGCGTCACAATGGACGCGTGAGTTCTCCCGCCACCCCCACCCTGCCCGCCGCCGACCGTGACGACGTCGCCGCCTCGCTGCGCGCCGCCCTGATCGCCGCCGAGTTCACCGCCGACGGGCTGCTCGAGCTGCTCGGGGCGCCCGCCTACGCGGCGCTCGCCCGCAGCGAGACCGTGCCCGCCCTGCGCGCCACCCGGGGGGAGACGCCCCTGGAGACGCTCGTCCGGCTCTTCCTGCTGCAGCAGCCCGCTGCGCGCGAACGCGTCGCCGCCGTGCTGCCCCTGGAGGCGTGCCTGGAGAGCGGCTGGCTGCGCGAGGGCGGCCAGGACCACGGCACCGTCGTCGCGACCGTCGACGTACGGCCCTACGGCGGGCCCGACGGCGAGGACTGGTTCATCGTCTCCGACCTCGGCTGCGCCGTCGGCGGCGCGGGCGGTATCGGCAGCACTGACGAGGGCGTCGTCCTCGGTGTCGGAGGGGCGTCCACCACGCTCGCCGGGATCACCGTCCGTACGCCCGTCGCGTCCGCCCTCGACCTCGGCACCGGCTCCGGGATCCAGGCGCTGCACGCGGCCCGGCACGCCACCCGCGTCACCGCGACCGACCTCAACCCGCGCGCCCTCCACATCACCGCGCTCACCCTCGCACTGTCCGGGGTGCCCGCCGCCGACCTGCGCGAAGGGTCGCTGTACGAGCCCGTGGGCGACGCCGCCTACGACCTGATCGTGTCGAACCCGCCCTTCGTCATCTCGCCCGGCGCACGCCTCACCTACCGCGACGGCGGCATGGGCGGGGACGATCTGTGCCGCTCGCTCGTCCAAGGGGCGGGGGAGCACCTCAACGACGGGGGATACGCCCAGTTCCTCGCCAACTGGCAGCACGTCGAGGGCGAGGAGTGGACCGAGCGGCTGCGCTCCTGGGTGCCGCGCGGCTGCGACGCCTGGATCGTGCAGCGCGAGGTGCAGGACATCACGCAGTACGCCGAGCTGTGGCTGCGCGACGCCGGCGACCACCGCGCCGACCCGGCCGCGTACGCCGCCCGCTACGACGCCTGGCTCGACGAGTTCGAGGCCCGCAAGGTGACGGCCGTCGGGTTCGGCTGGATCACCCTGCGCAAGACGGCCGCCGCCGAGCCGTCGATCGTCGTCGAGGAGTGGCCGCACCCCGTCGAGCAGCCGCTCGGCGACACCGTGCGCGCCCACTTCGAGCGGCTCGACTGGCTGCGCACCCACGACGACGCGGCGCTGCTCGAATCCTCCTTCATGCTCGCCGGGGAAGTCGTCCAGGAACAGGTCGGGCTGCCGGGCGCCGAGGACCCGGAGCATGTCGTGCTCCGGCAGGGGCGCGGGATGCGCAGGGCCACGAAGGTCGACACGGTCGGCGCCGGGTTCGCGGGCGTCTGCGACGGGACGCTCAGCGCCGGGCGGATCCTCGACGCCATCGCCCAACTGGTCGGCGAGGAGCAGGTGTTGCTGCGCGACCGTACTCCCGCGCAGATCCGCACCCTGGTCGAGCAGGGCTTCCTGGAGCCGGCCGGTGTCCCCGGCGGCCCCGGCCCCGGACAGGCCGGATAGCTCCTCTTCGCCTTGTGCTGCCCGGGAGTTCACCCCGGGTTCCCCCGCCCGTGCCAGCGTCACGGACCGGGCGGCGGGGGCCGCCCCGGCGTTCGGGGAGTCCGGGAGGCAAGGCGATGGAGAGTGCACCTGCGGTGTTCGCGGGGACGGTGTTCGCGCTGTTCGGCGCGGGCCTGGTGCTGTGGACGGGCGCGCGTACGGCACACCGCCGGCCCGTGGTGTACGGCGCCCGCCCGGTGACGGCGGCGGCGGTCACCGGCGCGGCCGGCCTGCTGTGCCTGGCGCTGTCGGCGTGGTGTTTCGGCCAGGTGTGAGGGCGGCGGCCGCCGTTATACGTATGACCCGTCCCAAGCCCCCCACCACCAAACCCCGTTATACGTAGAACGACGACGCCCGCCTCCGGAAAAACCCGGGGCGGGCGTCGTCGTACACGTACGCGTACGGCTCCGCGCGTCAGCGCAGCACGCGGCCCTGCGCGTCCGTGCGGTCGTTGCTCGTGAGGAAGAGGATGCCGTCGATGAAGCCCCACAGGCCGCCCGCGCCGCAGGTGAGGACGGAGACGACGAGCTGCCAGACACCGATCTTGGTGTCGCCCACGTAGAAGCGCCCGATGCCGAACGAGCCGAGGAAGATGCCGAGGAGGCCGGCGACCATCTTCTGCTTGTCGGAGTACGGGCGGCCCTGCGGGTCGACACCGAACGGGGCCTCGGGCGTGGCGCCGGGGAAGGGCTGGGACATGGGAGTTGCTCCTAGGGACGCGAAAAGCGGCACGGCGAGGCCGGGCCTGTGAGCGGAAGGTTCCGAGAGCGACGCACCGGTGGGGACACGGCGTGGCCTCGGAAGTCCGAAGCGTAAAGGTGGACATGCGGGTGCCACGGGGTCGGGGCACCGATCGTGGCGCGTTCGTGACCTTGCGCGGGTGGAGATGGCGCGCTAGGGGAGTCGCTGACGGCCTGTCAGGAGCCGTTGCGGGCCCAGCTCGTCAGAGCACGTTGCGCAGCACGGTCCAGACGGCCGCCACGCCGAGCAGGGCCAGTTGCGTGCGCGGGCTCGCCGAGGGCCGCCAGCGGCGTCCGCGCAGCCCCTCGTAGAGCCAGCGGCCCAGGACGTACAGGACGAACGGGGTCGCGGTGAGCAGCAGGGCGTTGTCGTGCCAGGCCGTCGCGAGGTGGCCGTGCAGCACGTCGTAGGCCATGCGCGTACCGCCGCAGCCGGGGCAGAGCAGCCCGGTGAGCGCCCGGAACGGGCAGCCAGGCAGCCAGTGGCCCGGTTCGTGTGGATTCGTGCCGTAGAGGTACGCGGCCCCGGCGGCCCCGGCGGCGAGCACCGCGAGGGGTGCCGCGGCCGGGGCGCGGGGTGCGGTGTCCTGACGGGGCGCCACTATGACCGCAGGATGCGGCCCTGCGCGTCGGTCGTGTTGCTGCCGGCGAGCATGACGATGCCGTCGATGAAGCCCCACAGGCCGCCGATGCCGCAGGTCAGGACGCCGACGAGGAGCTGGCCGACGGCCAGGCCCGTGTGCCCGGTGTAGAAGCGGCCGACGCCGAAGGTGCCGAGGAAGATGTTGAGCAGGCCGGCCGTCAGCTTCGACTTGTCCGAGTACGGGCGGCCGTAAGGGTCGTAGCCGTACGGCGCCATCGGGTCGTAGGGCGCGGGCATGCCGGGCTGCGGCTGGGGCGGGTAGCCGCCGCCGGCCGGGGCCGAGCCCGGGTAGGGGTAGCCGTAGGAGGGCTGGCCGCCCGGCGGGGGGCCCTGCGGGGGCTGCTGCGGGTAGCCGTACGGGTTCGCGCCGCCGGGTTGGTCCTGCGGGGGCTGCTGGCCGTAGGGGTTGCTGTCGGACATCGGGACTGCTCCTGGGTAGGGATGCCGGTGGGGACGGACCGGGGGCCTCCCGTGGTCATCCATGGCTCCACAGCGTCCATGGGCTCCCCCCAGCCATCCGCCATCTTGTCAGGAGCAGATAAGGGAGGGGAGCGAGGGAGCGGGAATAGCAGCGGGACGGGGACGGTCGTGACAGGAACGTGGCGCTCGGGGGCCGCGCGCAGTGATCTTGTGATTACGCGGAGCCAGGACCGCGGCTACCCGGAGGCGGGGCTTCCGCTCCCCGGTCCGGGGGCAGGATCACGAGGAGTCGGGTTACCGTTCCGAGTGGCTGCTGCGCGCTTTTCCCGTTTGACACACCGGCGGGAGGTACCGTCACACTCCGCAGCAGTGTCATAAAAGCAGCCACAACCACCAACCGGAGAGAAGAGCGAAGTTGTCCCCGACCAGCGAGACCGCACAGGGCGGCCGCCGACTCGTCATCGTCGAGTCGCCCGCCAAGGCGAAGACGATCAAGGGCTATCTCGGTCCTGGGTACGTCGTCGAAGCGAGCGTCGGGCACATCCGCGACCTCCCCAACGGCGCGGCCGAGGTCCCCGAGAAGTACACCGGTGAGGTGCGCCGTCTCGGCGTGGACGTCGAGCACGACTTCCAGCCCGTCTATGTCGTCAACAGCGACAAGAAGGCGCAGGTCAAGAAGCTCAAGGACCTGCTGAAGGACTCCGACGAGCTCTTCCTCGCCACCGATGAGGACCGCGAGGGCGAGGCCATCGCGTGGCACCTCCTGGAGGTCCTGAAGCCCAAGGTCCCCGTCCACCGGATGGTCTTCCACGAGATCACCAAGGACGCGATCCGCAGCGCCGTCGCCAACCCGCGCGAGCTGAACAAGCGCATGGTCGACGCCCAGGAGACCCGCCGCATCCTCGACCGTCTGTACGGCTACGAGGTCTCGCCGGTCCTGTGGAAGAAGGTCATGCCGCGCCTGTCGGCGGGCCGCGTGCAGTCCGTCGCGACCCGGCTCGTCGTCGAACGGGAGCGCGAGCGCATCGCCTTCCGCTCCGCCGAGTACTGGGATCTCACCGGCACCTTCGCGACCGGCCGCGCCGGTGACCCGTCCGACCCGTCGTCCCTCGTCGCGCGCCTCAGCGCCGTCGACGGCAAGCGCATCGCGCAGGGCCGCGACTTCGACTCCGTGGGCCGCCTGAAGTCGGACACCCTGCACCTGGACGAGGCGAACGCCCGCGCGCTGGCCGCCGCCCTGCAGGACACGTCGTTCGCCGTCCGCTCCGTCGAGTCCAAGCCGTACCGCCGCTCGCCGTACGCCCCGTTCCGTACGACGACGCTGCAGCAGGAGGCCTCGCGCAAGCTCGGCTTCGGTGCGAAGGCGACCATGCAGGTGGCGCAGAAGCTGTACGAGAACGGCTTCATCACCTATATGCGTACGGACTCCACGACGCTGTCGGACACGGCGGTCGCGGCGGCTCGTTCGCAGGTCACGCAGTTGTACGGCGCCGACTACCTGCCGGACAGGCCGCGCACGTACGCCGGCAAGGTGAAGAACGCGCAGGAGGCGCACGAGGCGATCCGCCCCTCGGGCGACCGTTTCCGCACGCCCGCCGAGACCGGTCTGACCGGCGACCAGTTCAAGCTGTACGAGCTGATCTGGAAGCGGACCGTCGCCTCCCAGATGAAGGACGCGGTCGGCAACTCGGTCACCGTGAAGATCGCGGGCCGCTCGAGCGACGGCCGTGACGCCGAGTTCAGCGCGTCCGGCAAGACGATCACCTTCCACGGCTTCCTCAAGGCCTACGTCGAGGGCGCCGACGACCCGAACGCGGAGCTGGACGACCGCGAGCGGCGCCTGCCGCAGGTCTCCCAGGGCGACCCGCTGACCGCCGAGGAGCTGACGGTCGACGGCCACGCGACCAAGCCGCCGGCCCGCTACACCGAGGCATCGCTCGTCAAGGAGCTGGAAGAGCGCGAGATCGGCCGCCCGTCGACGTACGCGTCGATCATCGGCACGATCCTCGATCGCGGCTATGTCTTCAAGAAGGGGACCGCCCTGGTCCCGTCCTTCCTGTCGTTCGCCGTCGTGAACCTCCTGGAGAAGCACTTCGGGCGCCTCGTCGACTACGACTTCACGGCCAAGATGGAGGACGACCTCGACCGCATCGCGCGCGGTGAGGCCCAGTCCGTGCCGTGGCTGAAGCGTTTCTACTTCGGCGAGGGCGACGGTTCCGGATCGGCCGCGGAAGCGGGCAACGGGGACGGCGACCACCTCGGCGGCCTCAAGGAGCTCGTCACGGACCTGGGCGCGATCGACGCCCGCGAGGTCTCGTCCTTCCCGGTCGGGAACGACATCGTGCTGCGCGTCGGCCGCTACGGCCCCTACGTCGAGCGCGGTGAGCGCGACGCCGAGAACCACCAGCGCGCCGACGTGCCCGAGGACCTCGCCCCCGACGAGCTGTCCGTGGAGTACGCCGAGGAACTGCTCGCCAAGCCGAGCGGCGACTTCGAGCTGGGCACCGACCCGGTCAGCGGCCACCAGATCATCGCCAAGGACGGCCGTTACGGCCCCTACGTCACCGAGGTGCTCCCCGAGGGCACCCCGAAGACCGGCAAGAACGCGGTGAAGCCGCGGACCGCCTCGCTCTTCAAGACCATGTCGCTCGACACGGTCACGCTCGACGACGCCCTGAAGCTGATGTCGCTCCCGCGCGTGGTGGGCGCCGACGCCGAGGGCGTCGAGATCACCGCGCAGAACGGGCGGTACGGGCCGTACCTCAAGAAGGGCACGGACTCGCGCTCCCTGCAGAGCGAGGACCAGCTCTTCACGATCACGCTCGAAGAGGCGCTGGCGATCTACGCACAGCCCAAGCAGCGCGGGCGCGCGGCCGCCAAGCCGCCGCTCAAGGAGCTGGGCGAGGACCCGGTCAGCGGGAAGCCCGTCGTCGTGAAGGACGGCCGCTTCGGCGCGTACGTCACCGACGGCGAGACGAACGCCACACTGCGCTCCGGTGACTCCGTGGAGCAGATCACGCCCGAGCGCGGCTACGAGCTGCTCGCGGAGAAGCGCGCCAAGGGCCCGGCCAAGAAGACGGCGAAGAAGGCCGCCAAGAAGGCACCGGCCAAGAAGACGGCCACGAAGAAGACCGCTGCCAAGAAGACGGCCGCGGCCAAGACGACGACCGCCGCCGCGAAGAAGACGGCCGCCAAGAAGTCGCCAGCGAAGAAGGCGGCTTCGGCGCCGGTCGAGTAGCCGGTACGTATAGCCAGGGCCAGTACTTACAGCCAGTACGTGGAAGCAGTACGTACGGGCAGTACGTACGGGCAGTACGTACGGGCAGTACGGCCAGGTCGTACGCCGCTTATATGGAGGGGACGCCTCCGGGACTCGTGCCCGGGGGCGTCCGTTTGTTCGGGTGGGCCTCCGGAGTGTCGGCGCTCCCCGATAGGCTGGACGAATGACCCCTGCCGAGCAGCCAACGGCCCCCCACGCGGCCCCAGACGACGCCCTGGTAGCGGACTCCCGAGAGCGCGCAGTCCGCGCCCTCCTGCGCGAACCCCAGTTGAAGCGACTGTGGTCCGCGCAGCTGGTCGGAGGGGTCGGTGATGTGCTCGGGCTGCTTGTGCTCGTGGTGCTCGCGCTCCAGGCGGCGATCTCGCAAGGGTCGTTCGGCGGCGGGTACCGGGGCGTGGCCCTCGCCGTCGCCGCGGTGTTCGGGGCGCGCATCCTCTCCACCCTCCTCTTCGGCGCCGTCCTGCTCGGACCGCTGACCTCGCTCACGACGCCGGGCGGCCCGCTCGACCGGCGCTGGACCATGGTCGGCGCCGACGGGCTCCGGGCGGCCCTGCTGATCGTCGCCCCCCTGTGGATCGACTGGACGCCGGACAACGCGCTGGCGCTGCTCCTCGTGACCGCCTTCGTCGCCGGTGTCGCCGAGCGGTTCTGGACGGTCGCCAAGGAGAGCGCGGCACCGGCCCTGCTGCCCGCGCCGCCGATCGAGGGCGCGGCTGTACGGCCGTTGCCGGACCACATGGACGCCCTGCGCCGCCTGTCGCTGCGCACCGGCTTCGTCGCGATCCCGCTCGCCGCCGCCGTCCTCGTCCTCATCACCCTCGTGCAGAACCTGATCGGCGCGGGCGTCGACTGGTTCGCGCAGCACCAGGTCGCGCTCGCCTCGTACGTGGGCGCGGGCCTCTTCGCCGCCGCCCTGTCCGTCGTCTACTTCCTCGAACTGCCCGGCGTGCAGACCCCGCGCGCGCGGTCGCCGCTCGAAGGGCTGCGCCGCCCCAAGACCGCCGGCACCGTCGACAAGGGCCGCACGAACGCGATCCCGCTGCTCGTCCTCGCCTGCGCCGCCGTCGCCGGAGCCATCGCGGCCGCCGTCGCCGTCGCCGTCCTGCACGCCAAGGACCTGGGCGGCGGCCCCGTCACCTTCGGCCTGCTCGTGCTCGGCCTGACCGGCGGCACCGTCGTCGGCATCCGCACCGCGCCGACCGTGCTGCCCGCGCTGTCCCGGCGCCGCCTGCTCGCCCTCGCCATCGCCCTCACCGGCATCGCGCTGCTCGCCGCAGGACTCGTCCCGGACGTGACCACCGTCCTCCTGGTCGTCACCATCGCCGGGGCGACCGCGGGCATCGCCGCGAACACCGGGCACACCCTGCTCGACCAGGAGAGCGAGGAGTACCGGCGCGCCCGCGTCACCGAGCACCTCCAGGCCGTCGTACGGGTCAGCGTCGCGCTCGGCGCTCTCCTCGCGCCGCTGCTCGCCGCGCTCATCGGCCCGCACCGCCTGGAGAACGGCAAGTTCGTCTTCGCGCACGGCGGCGCCGCGTTCACGCTGATGCTGGTCGGCGCGCTGCTGCTGCCCGTCGCCGCGCTCGTCCTCGCCAAGACCGACGACCGCAGCGGCGTCCCGCTCCGCCACGACCTGAGGGACGCGCTCCTCGGCGGCAACGACCCGGTGGCGGCCCCCGCCGCCTCCGGCTTCTTCATCGCCCTGGAGGGCGGCGACGGCGCCGGAAAGTCGACGCAGGCCGAGGCGCTCGCCGAGTGGATCCGCGGCAAGGGCCACGAGGTCGTCGTCACGCGCGAGCCGGGCGCGACGCCCGTCGGCAAGCGGCTGCGCTCGATCCTGCTCGACGTCTCCTCCGCCGGGCTCTCGCACCGCGCCGAGGCGCTCCTCTACGCCGCCGACCGCGCCGAGCACGTCGACACCGTCGTACGGCCCGCCCTGGAGCGCGGCGCCGTCGTCATCTCCGACCGCTACATCGACTCCTCCGTCGCCTACCAGGGCGCGGGCCGCGACCTGTCGCCGACCGAGGTCGCCCGCATCAACCGGTGGGCCACCAGCGGGCTCGTGCCGCACCTGACCGTGCTGCTCGACGTGGACCCGCAGGCCGCCCGCGAGCGGTTCACCGAGGCGCCCGACCGCCTGGAGTCGGAGCCGGTGGAGTTCCACGCGCGCGTGCGCTCCGGTTTCCTCACCCTCGCCGCCGGTGACCCCGGCCGCTACCTCGTGGTCGACGGGGGCCAGGAGCCGGAGGCCGTCACCACTGTGATCCGCCACCGTCTCGACACCCTCCTGCCGCTCTCCGAGGCCGAGATCAAGGCACGGGAAGAAGCCCGCAAGGCCGCCGAGGAAGAAGCGCGGCGCAAGGCCGAGGAAGAGGCGGCGCGCAAGGCCGAGGAAGAGCGGATCGAGCGCGAGCGCCAGGAGCAGCTCGCCAAGCTCCGCGCCGAGGAGGAGGAGCGCAAGCGCCGCGAGCTGGAGGAGGCGCAGCGCATCGAGGCCGAGCGCCAGGCCGAGGAGGCCAGGCAGCGCGCCGAGGAAGCGCGCAAGAAGGCCGAGGCCGAGAAGGCGCGCCTCCTTGCCGAGGAGAAGGCCCGCGCCGCCGAGGAGGAGCGCCGCCGCAAGCAGGCCGAGGAGGAGGCCCGGCTGCGGGCCGAGGCCGAGGAGCGGCGCCTGGAGAAGCAGCGCAAGGCCGAGGAGGCGTTGCTGCGCGCGGAGGAGGCGCGACGGCTCGCGGCGCAGGCGGCTCAGGCCGCGCAGGCTGCTCAGGCGGCGCAGGCTCCTCGGGCGAGTGCGCCGGCTCCGGCCGGGTCCGCGTCGACCGGGTCCGCGTCGACCGGGTCTGCCTCGACCGGTGCCGCTGATCTCCGTAAGGGCGAGCCGTCCAAGCCTTCCAAGCCGTCCAAGCCGTCCGCGGCGCCCGAGTCGGACAACGAGCGGACGATCCAGACCCCGATCGTGCGGCCACAGGAGCAGTCCGACGCCGAGGAGACGGCGGTCCTGCCGCCCGTACGGGAGCCCGTACGGGAAGAGTTCAGGGAGCCGGTGCAGGAGCCGGTCCGCGATGCCGAGGAGACCGCCGTGCTCCCGCCCGTCCGGGACGCCGAGGAGACGGCCCAGCTGCCGCGCCCGGCGGCCGGGGCGGCCGACGAGACGGCCGTGCTGCCGCGGGTCCCGGACCCCGCGGAGGGCCGGGTGCCGCAGGGGTACTTCCGCGACGAGCGGCCCGCGTCGGCGCCGGAGAGCGCCGCCGACCGTACGGCCGAGCTGCCGCAGATCGACGAGCAGGGCCGGCCGCGCCGCCGCCCCCGCCCGGACTGGGCGGAGGAGACCCCGCTGGACGACCTGCCGACCCTCGCCGACGAGCTGCTCGGCGGCCGGGACGACGAGGACGACGCCCCCACCGAGGACGGTGACGGGGGCCGCAAGCGGCGCCGCCGCTGACCGCGAGGTACGACGAGGCCGAGTCTCAGGCCCGGTGACGGGCGAGGGGCTCGGGCTGTGGTCGAGGAGGACGGGGCTCGGGCTGTGGCCGCGGAGGATGGGGCTCAGGCTGTGGTCGAGGAGGATTCGGCCAGCCTGAGCTCCACCCAGTCCACGGTGTCCCCGTCGAGGCGGTAGCGGTCGACCTCGACGGTGAATCCGGCGCGTTCGGCGAAGCGCAGCCCCGCCGCGTTCGAGGTCAGCACGACCGTCTCGATGTGCCCGGCGCCGAGCGCGCGGGCCTTGGCGAGGCCGCGCTCGTACTGAGCCCTGCCGTATCCGCGCCCCCGGTGCTCGGGCAGGACGCGCGCGATGACCGTGGCCACCCCGTCCTTCGGGGTGCGCACGGTGGAGCAGCCGACGAGGACGTCCCCGGCGTAGACGACCTCCAGGACGTTGCGTCCGGCGCGTTCGCGCACGTCGTCGAGGGAGAGGTACGCCGAGTCGGCGGGGACGACCGTGTTGTGCGCGTGCTGCCAGTCGGCGACGAGGGTGCCGTCGTCGCCCGCGCCGCCGGTCAGGGTCTCGAAGCGGAGATCACCAGGAAGATCGGTCATGCGCGTAGCCAAGCGGGTGCGGGGGGTGTTGTCAGTGGCGCCCGGCACAATGGCGGGAGCAAGAGAAAGGGCGGTGTCCCCATGGCCGTATGGGACGACCTGGTGGGTCAGGAGCGCGTGGTCGCGGAGCTGGGCGCGGCCGCGCGGGACGCGGACGCGCTGGTGACCGCCGCCGGCGTCGGCGCGCCCCCGCCCGAGGCGTCCAAGATGACGCACGCCTGGCTGTTCACCGGTCCGCCGGGCGCGGGCCGGGTCACCGCGGCGCGGGCCTTCGCGGCGGCGCTGCAATGCGTGTCGCCGGACAGGGCGCTCGGCGGCGCCCCCGGCTGCGGATTCTGCGACGGCTGCCACACCGCGCTGCTCGGCACGCACGCGGACGTCACGACCGTGGCAGCGGTCGGCACCCAGATCCTCGCCGAGGACATGCGCGACACCGTCCGCAAGTCGTACACGTCTCCGGCGACGGGCCGCTGGCAGGTGATCCTCGTCGAGGACGCCGAGCGGCTGAACGAGAAATCGGCGAACGCCGTCCTCAAGGCCGTCGAGGAGCCCGCCCCGCGCACGGTGTGGCTGCTCTGCGCGCCCTCGGTGGAGGACGTGCTGCCGACGATCCGCTCCCGCTGCCGCCTCCTCACTTTGAGCACGCCCGCCGTGGACGCCGTCGCCGACATGCTCGTACGGCGTGACGGGATCGAGCCGGCCGTCGCCGCGAGCGCCGCCCGCGCCACCCAGGGCCACATCGACCGGGCCCGGCGCCTGGCCACCGACCCGCGCGCGCGGGAGCGCAGAGCCGCCGTGCTGAAGGTGCCGCTGCGCGTCGAGGACGTCGGCGGCTGCCTCAAGGCGGCGCAGGAGCTGGTCGACGCGGCGGCGGAGGACTCCAAGCAGCTCGCGGAGGAGGTCGACACCAAGGAGACCGAGGAGCTGAAGGCCGCCCTAGGCGCACAGAGCGGCGGCCGTATGCCGCGCGGCACGGCAGGGGTCATGAAGGACCTGGAGGACAAGCAGAAGCGCCGCAGAACGCGTTCGCAGCGCGACTCCCTCGACCTCGCCCTCACCGAACTGACCGGCGTCTACCGCGACGTCCTCGCGCTCCAGCTCGGCTCCCGCGTGGCGCTCGCCAACACGGAGATCCAGGACACCTTGGAGCGTCTGGCGCGGGGCACGTCACCGGAGTCGACGCTCCGCCGCATAGAGGCGATCGGGGAGTGCCGCACCGCCCTGGACCGCAATGTGGCGCCGCTGCTCGCGGTGGAGGCGATGACGCTGGCGCTGCGGGCGGGTTAGGACGGATGGGCCGGGCCGGCCCAAGCTGCGGGGCCCGTCCCAAGCTGCGGGGCCGTCCCAGGCGGCGGGGCCCGTTCCGGGTATGGGGCTCGTCCGCACTACAGGGCCGTTCCGAGTTTGGGGCTCGTTCGCACTACAGGGCCGTGTCGAGCTACGGAAAGTGACGTGACCCGCGCGGAGCGTTACGCTCGCCGGATGTACACCAGGCGCCACCCCTCCACCGCCCGCCGCCGAGCCGCCCTGATCGCCGCCGCCGCGGGACTGCTGCTGGTCGGCATCCCGGCCTGCTCGCCGAAGAGTTCGCAGGCCGCGGGGGGCACGCTCGCCGCGCTGCCCAGCTCCGACGAGGCCCGGCTGAGCACCTACTACGACCAGAACCTGAAGTGGCGCAAGTGCGGCGCGCCCGGGTTCGAGTGCGCGACGCTCAAGGCGCCGCTCGACTATGAGAAGCCGTCCGCGGGCGACATCGACCTCGCCGTCTCCCGCAAGAAGGCCACCGGCTCAGGCAAGCGGCTGGGCTCGCTCCTGGTCAACCCGGGCGGTCCGGGCGGCTCCGCGGTCGGCTACCTTCAGGCGTACGCGGGCATCGGCTACCCCGAGAAGGTCCGGGCCCGCTACGACATGGTCGCCGTCGACCCGCGCGGCGTCGCCCGCAGCGCGCCCGTCACCTGCCTCGACGGCAAGCAGATGGACACCTACACGCAGACCGACGTGACCCCGGACGACGCCGGGGAGCAGAAGCAACTCTCGGCCGCCTTCGACACGTTCGCGAAGGGCTGCGAGACGAAGGACCGGGCGTCGCGGCGCGTGCTGCCGCACGTCTCCACCGTCGAGGCGGCCCGCGACATGGACCTGGTCCGCGCCGCCGTCGGCGACGAGAAGCTGAACTATGTGGGCGCCTCCTACGGCACCTTCCTCGGCGCCACGTACGCGGGCCTGTACCCGGAGCGCGTCGGGCGGCTCGTTCTCGACGGGGCCATGGACCCGTCCCTGCCCGCCCGCGAACTGAACCGGCAGCAGACCGCCGGCTTCGAGACCGCGTTCCAGTCCTTCGCGAAGGACTGCGTGGCCCGCTCCGGCTGCCCCCTCGGCACGGGCACCCAGAAGGCGGCGGGACAGCGGCTGAAGTCCTTCTTCGACCGGCTCGACGCCGCCCCCATCGGCACCGGCGACCCCGACGGCCGCAAGCTCGGCGAGTCCCTCGCCACGACCGGCGTGATCGCCGCCATGTACGACGAGGGGGCCTGGCCGCAACTGCGCGAGGCGCTCACCGCCGCCATGACCAAGAAGGACGGCGCGGGCCTGCTCGCCCTCTCCGACAGCTATTACGAGCGCGACCCGGACGGCGAGTACGCCAACCTCATGTTCGCCAACGCGGCCGTGAACTGCCTCGACCAGCCCCCCGCCTTCACCTCGACGAAGGAGGTCGAGGAGGCGCTGCCCGCGTTCGAGAAGGCGTCCCCGGTCTTCGGCGCGGGCCTCGCCTGGTCCGCCCTGAACTGCGCGTCCTGGCCGGTCCGGCCCACGGGCGAGGCGCACCGCATCACCGCGGACGGCGCCGCCCCCATCGTGGTCGTCGGCACCACCCGTGACCCGGCCACCCCCTACCCCTGGGCCAAGGCCCTCGCCGCCCAGCTCTCCTCCGGCCACCTCCTCACCTACGACGGCGACGGCCACACGGCGTACGGCCGCGGCAGCGACTGCATCGACCGCGCGATCGACACCTACCTGCTGTCCGGCACCCCTCCGAAGGACGGAAAGCGCTGCTCGTGACGGGTGGGCCCGGCCGCCGTCGGGAGGCCCCGCGGCCATAAAAGGGTGGGCGGAGCACCCCTGGGAAGCGTGTAGGATTGGCGATGTTGCTGACGCACTCCCGTGCGCGCGGCGGCGCCGCCTTAGCTCAGATGGCCAGAGCAACGCACTCGTAATGCGTAGGTCTCGGGTTCGAATCCCGAAGGCGGCTCAGAAAAACCCCAGGTCACATAGCCCGTGGCCTGGGGTTTTCTGTTGCTGGGGGCATGGTGGGTCACACGGCCGGGTTGCCGTCATGTCGCCTAGTGAGCGGAGCCACTCGGGACCTACTTTGTGGGCTTGCGGCGTGTGGCCTTCTTGGCTGCCTTGGCCTGGGCTTTCGCCTTGTCCCTCTTCGGCTTGCCGCCGCCCTTGCTGCCCTTGCCGACGTGGGGGAGGACGCTCTGGTAGATGTCCCGCGTGATGCGGGTGTCGCTACGCCCAAGGGTGTCCGACACGATGTTGATGTTGATGTCGATGTCGGCGGCGAGCATGAGGGTGGCCGCGCCGTGGCGCAGATCGTGCAGGCGGATCGGCGGGAGACCGGAGGCGGCGACGAGGTCGGTCACCTTGCCGGGGTGGAGCCAGGAGCCGTCTTCCTGGGTGAAGACGTGGCCGGTCTCGACCCAGGCTGTGCCCCATTCTTCGCGGGCCGTTTCCTGCCGTTCGCGGTGGTGCTTCAGGACGTCGACGGTGTCGTCGTCGAGGGCGGCCACGCGGGAGCCGCTGTCGGTCTTGGGGTCGGACGCTTCCACCTCCCAGCCGTCCTGGACGAGTTATGAGGAGACGGTGAGGAAGTGGGTGTCGAGGTTCGTCCCGACCACGGCTGGCCGCACGCCTCGCCTCGGCGCAGGCCGCGAAACGCGATCAGGTGCCACATCGCGTACAGCCGGTCCTCGGCGACGAACTCGAGGAAGGCACCGGTCTGTTCCGGCGTCCAGACCATCACGGGCGACGGTTTCTCGCCCGTCTGTTCCCACTTGGCGACCCGCTCGTCCGTCCACACGAGCGCCTTCGGCTTGCGCACGGGGTCGATCTCGACATGGGCGGCCGGGTTGAACGTAATGATCTGCTGCCCGATCGCGTCGTTCAGGGCGGCCCGGAGGGTGGCCTTTACGTGCAGCCGCGTGGCAGGGCCGGTGACGCGCCGAAAGGGCGGCATCTCGTCGATCGCGGCTTTCATGGCCTTGTGACGAGCCTGGTTCCCGACGCCCTTCCACGGCACCGTCGCCAGCTCGTCGAGAGCGGCTCGCCGCTGGGTGTTGTCCTCCAGGATCTGGGCGTTCGCCTCGCGAATGTCGGTGAACATCTCGCTGAGGTGGCTGACGCGCAGCCGGTCCAGGCGCCGGCTGCCGATGCGCGGCCTCAGATGGACGCGGATATTGGTCTCGTAGCGTTTGAGGCCGGACTTGCGTATGCGCGTGCCGGCCAACCACCGGTCGAGCCATTCGGCGACGGTCAGGTTGCCTATGAGGTCCTGACCGGAGTTGAGGCGCCGCCGCGTCTCCTCGACCTCGGGCAGAGACGACCGCTCTCGACTGACCTCGGCCAGCATCCCGGCGATGAGTTCGGTGCCCTCGGGGGCGTCCGAGTCGGCGAGCCCGAGGAGGGCGCGTACGTAATCGAGGTCGGCCTGGGCTGCCTTGACACTCGCGTACCCGCCACGGGCGAAGGAGCGGCGGCTGCCGTCCTCGCGGGGTGAGAGCTCCAGGCGTACGGAGTAGGGCTTTGCCTGCCGATGAGTCGTTCGTCGCTTTTCGTGGAGCGGGGCCTGTGGATAACCGCGCGGGCTGATGCCGGCGAACTAATATAGGCCACCTCGCTGACCGCGTTCGCGGTCAACTCAGCTGTTCTTGCCCCGACCCAGTGGACTTGGTGCGATCTTGCTGGGATGTTCGTGAGCGGAGACGGACTCGCTAACGTGTTCGAGTCCGGTACGTCGCGAGTGCAGCCGAGCGCGCGGCGGGCGGTGCGCACGTATGGAGGACGAATGGCCAAGCTTCAGGTCGCGGAGATCTGCGCAGGTGCTGGCGGGCAGGCTCTGGGGTTGGAGCGCGCCGGATTCGAGCACGCTGTTGCCGTGGAGCTCGATCCAAGGGCCGCGGAAACCCTGAAAAGCAACATGCCGGGCTGCGATGTACGCACTGGGGACGTGGCCGACCGGTCGGTTTGGGACCCTGAGGAGTTCTGTACCAAGCACGGCACCCCCGACCTGATTGCCGGGGGCGTGCCCTGCCCGCCCTTCACTATTGCAGGCAAGCAGCTTGGCGCCGCTGACGAGCGAGACCTGTTCGCTTGGGCTGTCGGTCTCGCTGAGAGGGTGCGGCCCAAGGCCCTCCTCCTGGAGAACGTGCGAGGGCTCAGCGCGAACCGTTTCGCCGCCTACCGACAGAACGTCCTGGACACGCTGCAAGACGCTGGCTACGTAGCGCAGTGGGAGCTCTTCCACGCTGCGGACTTCGGCGTACCGCAGCTACGCCCGCGGTTCGTCCTTGTGGCGCTCCAGCGCGAGTACGCACCCTATTTTGCCTGGCCGAAGCCTCTAGAAGGCGAGCGTCCGAAGGTCGGCGAGACGCTCTACGACCTCATGGCTGCCCGCGGCTGGAAGGGCGCTGAGAAGTGGGCTGAGAGTGCTAACGACATTGCGCCGACCATCGTCGGTGGTTCCAAAAAGCATGGCGGGGCGGACCTGGGGCCTACCCGTGCCAAGGCGGCCTGGGCCAAGCTCGGGGTCGATGCTCATGGTGTGGCGGACGAAGCGCCCGGCGAGGACTGGGAGCCTGCCGAGGGGAAGCCTGGGCCGAAGCTCACGGTAGAGATGGTCTCCCGCATCCAGGGATGGAAGCCTGAGGACAAGTGGGTCTTCGCAGGGAGGAAGACCAGCCAGTACCGTCAGGTCGGGAACGCCTTCCCTCCGCCTGTGGCTGAGGCCATCGGCCGGTCTATCGCCCGCGCGCTGAACAAGAAGGGTGCCCCGGCGGCGTTGGTCGAGGACACCGAGACGGTGCACGATCCTGTGTACAAACTGCTCCGCGCGGAGGCCGAGAAGCAGAGGTTCATCGGTATCACCCAGATCATCGGCCGCTTGGAGAAGGCGGGCAAGCGGCTGTCTGAACCCGAGGTCGAGCGGCACATTGCGCATCTCGAAAGGGACTTCGAGATCCGGAGGGAGCAGCGTTCCGGCGGCACGTACGCGTACAGCCTCGGCGAATTCAAGGCGTTCGTCGGCCAGGAGGGGCACCAGCGACACGAGCTCTTCTCGCTGAACCAGGCGAAGATCAGCTGACCCCCAAGGGCGTGTTCGAAGGCGGGCGCTGTGTCCGCCGGGCCTAATGGGACCGCTGCGACCCGACTGCCGCCTGCCGCCGAGACTTCACCGCGTCAATAACGGTCTCGGCGCATGCCTCGGAATCGAGGTGCTCCCGGAAGCGCACCACGAGCCAGCCCTCGTCCGCCAGGCGCTGGTCGGTGTCCCGGTTGCGCTGAACATTCCGCCCGGTCTTGTCTTCCCAATACGGACGGTTGGTCTTCGGCATGACGAAGTGGTCAGGGCAGCCGTGCCAAAAACATCCGTCGATGAAGACAGCTACCTTTACGGGGCGGAAGACCATGTCGGCTGTGCGCCGCATCTTCGGCAAGGGCTTGGCCGCTACCCGGTAGCGCAGCCCCGCTGCGTGGACGAGTGACCGCAGTAGTAGTTCCGGAGCCGTGCCGCGGCTCCGGTTGCCCATGCTGCGTCGGTTTGCGGCTGACGAAGCCCACGACCCCTCGGGTGGGACCCACGGTCCCGCCCGAGTACCCGACTCCGGTACTGCGCCGGGTTCGTTGCGTCCGTTCATATTTCCGGCAGTCTCGGTACTGTCTCTTCTGGGTCGTCGGCCATGGCCAGGACCCACTCCTGTCCGTCCAGCTCTACTGTCGGGACCCCTACGTGGTGGGCCCGTGCAGGGGTCAGGCTGGCACTGACAGATTCACCGGGGCCCGGAACCGGCAGCCCCAAGGCTTCGGCGATGCGCCCGTGGCGGGTGTAGTGACCCAAGATCACTATTCCGTGGCGCTGGAGCCTGGAGCGCGATCCGCCGTTGTAGCGGACGCGCTTCATGTAGTCCTCCTGCATAGCCACCGTAGCAACGACGTTGCGGCTGACCCGGCGCCCTTGCGCCCGCATGAACAGCTCGTCCACGCGGCGCTGGCCACTCTTGTGGGAGAAGACAGCGGTGATGTCCTCCTCGGAGAGGCGCAGCAGCATGTTCTCCTGGAGGGGCGCGTCGCGGAACAGCCATCGCACTGCGCCCCGCCCGGCCGCGTTCAATGTCTTCTTGGCGTCGCGGTTGCCGCCGTTGTTGAGCCGTTCGGGCAACGTCCGAACGAGTCCCACTGACCATTTGGACTGCTCGTCGCTGGCCCAGACAACGAGCAGCAGGTGCCCGTGGGCTTCGGGCGGGATCATCCACTGGCCGAGGGTCTGGGAGTACTTGCAGTCGACGTCTGACCCGGCGATCGAGTAGTCCATGCTGGCGCCATCCGCGAAGCCGAACTCGCGCTGCACATTGATCTCGATCAGGGTTCCCAAGTGGGCCTTCTCGGTCTTGAAGAGCTGGTCCCAGCGGAAGCGCCCTGTGTGCTGGCCGTCCAGCAACATGTCGATGCTGCGGCGGACCGCGCCAGCGAACCGGCTGCCGTCCGGGTCCGCGCGTAGAATCTCCTCTGCCACCGCCTCCAAGGCCGGGTCATCGCCCTCATCGACTGGCCACAGGGGCGTCTGCACGCTGATCGTTTCGCCGTCCACAGCGGGACTCTATCGGCGGAGGATGTGCCGGGGCAGCCGGTTGCGGGGCGGTGCTGGCGGACTGCTGGGCGTGATACGCGAACCAGCAGAACTCTTGGTCGGTGGTGAGGAGCAGGTCGTACTCCCTCTCGGCCTCCTCGCGGAAGCAGGATTCGATGCAGGCAGCCGCCTTCTCGCTTTCAGCGACGGAGATGGACGCATCGTGCTGCAGCGGGAAGCGGTCGCCATCGAGCGGCTCCTCAGCGAGGGCACGCTTTGACGGCTATCGGAAGGCTGGCAGCGTCCCCTAAGCCGGGCGCCGCCTCAGATAGTCCAGCAGTGCCTGGACATCGGCTGAGTTCATCCCTGCGGCCATCGGGGCCTCGTCCTCCGGGTCAGCGAGCTGCTGCACCTCGGGGTCGTCGAGGATGCTGCCCATGAACTCCAGCTTCTCTGCGAGCCGCATGGAGACGACATCATCGACACTTTCCGCAGCAGTGAGGACGGTGACCCGCGTCTCCGTGTCTGGGGAGAGGCCAAGACGATGGATGCGGTCCAGGCTCTGGAGGAACCGGCCTGCCTGGAAGTCGCGGTCGACGTACACGGCGTCATGGCAGACCTGATGGAGGCTGATGCCCTCGCCCAGGGTCGCCGGGTTGGAGATGAGGACGCTGCAATCCGGATCCTCGCGGAAGCGGCGCAGTTCCTCCTCCCGGTCCGGAGTGCCCCCGTGCACTGCGGCGGGCTGGAACGGTGCGAGCAGCGTCTGCAACGACGTGATGCTCCGGACGAAGCCAGTCCACACCAGGGTCTTCCTGCCGGCCGCGGCATTGGCGGAGACGATGGACAACGTCTCCGTGTACTTGGGCGGAAGTTCGTAGTCCGGGAGCTTCCGGAGGAGGGCCGCAAGCGAGTCCCCCTCCGGGACATCCAAGGGCGGGACACGGAAGCTCAGCGGCTCGTAGCGGGTCGAGCCGCCGACAAGGAGCGCTGGGCTTGTCGCGGCCATGAGCAGACGCAGGATTGCCTTGCCGAATGCCTCGAAATCGCCTCGGTCGGCAGCTGCGCGCGGAGAGAACTTGCCGATCAAGGCGTCGTAGATCTCACGGTGCAACGGAGGCATCCTGAGTGGGCGGACGCGCAAGTCGACAGGCGGAAGCCCCAGCTCCGCCTTCGTCGTCCGGGTGTAGAGGGGGCGCAGCACCTGGCTTGCGTGGGCTAGGTCGCCACCGTCTACCGCCTGGGTGACCACGCGTCGTCCGTGGCCAGGCCAGACGAAGGACAGCAGGTTCTCCAGGTCCTTCGCCCCGTTCGGCGCCGGAGTACCGCTGAGGATCATGCGCACGCGGCTGAGCGGCCCCAGCGCCATGCAGGCAGCCCCGTAGACACCCGCTCCGCCGAGCTTCATACGGTGCGCCTCGTCGAGGATGAGCATGGTCGGGGCCGCTTTCAGCCACTGCGACAGCCCGGCCAGTGCCCGGTCCAACCGCTCGTAATTGACCAGGAGGACGTCTGCTAGTGGGGGCACCGACTTGCCGAGCACCTGTACGTCCAGGGGCGAGGAGAAGCACTCCCGCGCCTCCAGTTGCCACGCCTCGTAAGCCGACTTCGGGCTGACCACCAGGATGCGGTTGACCGTTCCCTGCTCTCGCAGGGCCGCGAACACGGCCAGAGAGACGCGGGTCTTGCCGGCGCCGGGCACGCTGAAGTTGGCCCCGTGGCCGACCGAGAGCAGCTGGGCGATGTCCCGGAGCTGGAAGGGGGTGAGCGCTCCCGTCCAGGAGTCGCCCAGCAGAGCTGGCACCTCTTCCGGGGAGGCGCTCTCCTCGTCCGGCGCGCCGTTGAGCAGGCGATCCGCCGTCACGGCAGTATCGAGCATCTCGCTGACAATGCGGCGGAAGTCGTCCTCCCAGACGACGCTCTCGGGCTGCGGCCATTCGGCTAGGGAGCCGATACTGGCCAGGAAGCTGTCCAGGGGGACAGCGGCGGACAGCCGGTCGGTCATCCGGCCGCTGGGGAAGCTGGCGATCATCTGCCCCAACTCACCGCGCCACTCGGGCACGGTCCTGAGCGCCGCTTGGGTGCGCGTGGTATCGAAGCCGATCACCAGGCTGGGCTGGCTGCCCACTCAGCGTGCCTTCTCTGTGGCTTCGAGGAGCCAGGACAAGCCGTCGCCAGGCTCACCGACCGTCCGTCGGGCTTCGATAGCCAGCTTCTCGAGCCTCTTCCGCAGTTCGACGATGGCATCGTCGAAGGCTTCCTCATCAAGGCTTCGCTGCGATCGGGAGAGGACGAGGTCCGTGACGCATTGCTCGATGCTGCGGTTCGCGTCTGCGAGGCGAGCGGGAGCGGCCTGCTTGCGCTTGGTGATGCGGGCGTCGCGGCCGGCGTTGGTGAGGGCCCGGTCCATCGCTTGGTGCATGAGCCTGACCTCGTCCTGCGCCGCAGCGACTACTTCCGCCGGGGCGGAGCTACCGGCTTGGGTGACGGCCCGAGCGTGGAGGACGACGTCCGTCAGGGCTCTGGCGGCCGAGACAGCCAGGCTGGGGCCTTGTACGGCACGCCCCAGGCCTGGGATTGCTACGCCCCCTTGCGACGGAGCGGGATCGGGGGCCAGGCCGGCTGGCAGGTTCTCCGAGAGGTACGTGTCACGGAACTTGTCATCGATAAAGCGCACGTCCGTCTTAGCGAAGCCCATGAGCATGGCGGCCAGGCGGTTCTCCACGAGCAGATCGGCCCGCTCGGGGTTGACGCTGTACTGCTTCTCGTAGGCGCGGTGCAGCTCGCGGAACTTCTCCGCGTGCTCCTCGAACGCGACGAGTGACAGCCGCTCGCCGGAGGTTGCACTGCGCTTGATCAACTGGCGGATGATGGACAGCACCCACTGGTCCTGCCGGACTCGCGCAGCCGTAGTGCGGAAGGTGGTTGCGATCGCCGCGAGCGGGGTGCCCTGATCGACCAGCTCTTCCACGGCGAGGAGCCGGTTGATGTAGGAATAGTCCCGCCGGTGCTCCTTGCGCAGCTGCAGCGAGAGCTCGACGGCGGCCACGTCCTGCCAGTCGCAGGAAGAGGGCAGCACAGCCACGCGCATGGGGTGGTTCGGACCGTGTAGTTCCAGGAGCGCGGCACGCCGGGTGTTGCCGTTGACGAGGACGCCCTCGTGGGTGATCAGCCCCGGCTCGGTCTGTCCGAACTCCTTGAGACTCGCGGTGAGCTCGTCGAACGCGGGATCGGTCTTTGCTGGATCGGCGGGAACCACCTGCAGCAGACGCCCCAGGTACCGCTGAGCATCCGTGTTCCACGGGTCCGTTTCGAGGAGCTCGGACTTCTTGGGATCGTGATCGGCCTGCGCTCGGATCCGGTGGGTGGCCGGGTTGTAGTAGAGGTCGCCGACCTGCATCTCGACCACTTCGAGATGCTCCGGCTTGCCCCGCCACTCGACGGTGAACGTCTCGCGGGTGCCTCCACCGGTCGCGCTCTCCGCCAGCCGGGCCGCAACGGTGGCCCGGTTCTCCTCAGCCCTGGGCGGCAGCCCGTAATCCTTGGCCATGTCCGCTGTCCTCGCTCCTGCCTCTGCTCGTCCTGCTTCTAATGCCCTCCGCGCCTGCCGGATGCTCAGTCGACGCCCAGCTCTTTGCGCAAATGGGCGCGCGACTCCTCGGGCAGGGACCGGTAGTCGCTCCAGAGCTGCTCCAGTCGGCTGAACTGGCGCTCGTCGGCTTCCACCCAGCCGGACAGTACATTGCGCTCAATGGAGCTGAGCCCGGCAGCCTCCTGAAGCACTCGGTCCAGGTCCGCGACCAGTTCCCTGCCGCCGATGCGGCACCGCTTGCACTCGGTGACCAGCTCAGTGGCCTTCGACCCGCCGGGCTTCAGGACCTCGCGCCGTGCGATGTCCAGCTGGGCCGCTTCGTACGTGCCGGCGTAGGTCTCACCGGGAACGATCCCGCAGGAGCGGCACATGTTGCCGTCCCGCTGGAGAACCTCGCGGCGACGCCCGGCGCCGATCGCCGTCGTACCGGTCTTCCGGGTGGCTCGGCCGGGCTCCCACACCGGATCGCCGCGCTTCACGAAACGCTGCTCGTGGGAGTCGAGGTCCGCGTCCTCCCTGTTCGTGTCGATTCGCCACCCGAAGTCGCGGAGATCACGCATGCGCCGATCCACCTGGGACACCCCGGGAAAGGCGTCGCGCAGCGCCTCCTTGGTGAAGGGCCGCCCCTCGCCGACCTCCGACACGAGCCAGAGGGCGACCCGCTTCATCGTTCCGAGGCTGTCATCGCGCCACGACGGCGTCATAGCGCCTCCATTTCATGCCGTACTTCCGGTGCGGCCCTGAAGACGCATCACGGGCCACGATTCCTGCTCAGTATTAGCACAAGTGGCGTCGCCCGTTCCAGTGGTTTCGGATCTTTACGTTTTCGGCAGAGTAAAGATCCGTTTTGCCCCTTAAATGGTCATTTTGAACACATTTAAGCCGCTGTCATAAATACATCCGCGTAATAATGCCGGACGGCTCTGCGGCGCAGAAAGGAAGGGGTAGGGTTCTGGTGATCACGTAAACCCTGGTGATCTCCGGCGAGCGAGAGGCTCCTTTGCGTGCCGTCACTTGGATCGATCAAAAACTCCTGTGTGGACGAGGCCACGGAGGGGGTGAAGGCTTTCGCGCTCGCTTTCCAGGAGGTGCTGCCCCGGTTTCTCCCCGGAGCGACCATGGCCGAGAAGGCGCAGGCTCTCGGTGTCTCCCCTTCCCTGCTCTCGCACTGGCTGCATGGGAGGAGGCTGCCCCGCCCCGAGGTCCTTTCGGCCTTGAGGCAGCCGGTGCGATCTGCGCAGATCGCCGGGACGGACCGTCTGGGCGAGGACCTCGCGCGCGTGGAGCGCCTCTTGCTGATGGCGCGGTGCTCGCCTTGCGCCGACTGCGCGAGCGCATGCTCATGTGGTGGCGGGCGCGCGGGGCGGGACCGGCGCAACGGTGGAGGCGGCCAGCCCGCCGAGGGGGACCGGCGCAACAGCACGGCTGCCGACAAGCCGGAATGCAGTATTCCGGATTCCCTTGCCGCACTTCCCCTGGCGGCCCGGACCGCCCTCTTGTGGAACCTTGGGGCGACCCTTCCCGAGGGTGAGTGCGGCTCCCTGGTGTCAAAGCTGAGTCGAAATCGGATGAATCCTGAAATGGAGGTACTTCTGAGGTCGGCCGAGTCTGCGGGCCGGGATGCCGTAAAGATCGCGCTCGCCGCTCTTGGGTGTGATTAGGATTGAATGAAGCGGCGCAGGTGCATTTGTCGACCACTGGAGGGGCTACTCTGTGACTGTCGAATCGCCGGGCTCTCGTAGCCGGGCATTCGATGGCGGCTGTCGCGCGCCGCCGCACCAATAAAGGCAGGAGAGGTCGGACGAAAGGCTTCCCAACCGCGCCCAACCTCCCCTGAAGGAAACGCCCTACTTCGAATCAAAGACGAGAAGGAGTTCCCTCCCGTGAATTATACGGCCTGCCTGGCCAAGGGTGCCAGGAAGATCAAGGCTGTCTGGACGCGCCGCGTCGAGGCGATCCAGACGCGCCAGGGCGGTTCCGGCGGGTTCACCGCCTGGTGCTCGTGGCGCAAGATCCTGAGTCGGCTGCGCTTCCTCCGCTGGGCGCTCACCGTCCAGGCTCTCAAGGGTGCCGCCTACGCCGGCGGCGCCATCGCGATCCAGATCATCGCTGCGCGGTTCTTCATCCGCTGACGCCGCCGACCCGCCGGCAGCAGGCCCCGGGGTCCTGTGCCGCGTGAGCATGGCGTGAGCGGACTGTGCGGCAGCAGGCGGCATCCAGCGATGCGGTTGAGGGTGCTGCCTGCTCGCGACCTGAGGAAACAGCACCTGCCGGCACGTGTCGGCAGGTGCTGTCACGATCCCACCAGCCCTCGTAATGCGTAGGTCTCGGGTTCGAATCCCGAAGGCGGCTCACCTTGGAACCCCAGGTCGGATCGATTCCGACCTGGGGTTTTCTTGTGGCGTGGGCGCGGTGACGGCGGCGAGCCCAGGCCGCCCGGAACCGCGTGCAACATTTCCCCGGGGCCACCGCATTGATCAGGTGTAGGTGGGGCGACGGGGGAGGACGCCGGGGATGAGACGGTCGCTGGAGGGTGCGTTCCGTGAGTTCGCGGAGGCCCGCACGGGTCAGCTGTTCCGTTCCGGGTGCCTGCTGACCAGCGGGGACACGCATCTCGCGGAGGATCTCGTGCAGGAGACCCTCGGCCGGATGTACGTGGCCTGGGGGCGGCCTGCGGTCCGGCAGGGCAACCCGGCGGCGTACGCGCAGACCGTGCTCGTACGGGCCTTTCTGGCGCACCAGCGGAGACGGTCGGCGGGGGAGCGTCCCTCGGACAATCTCCCGGAGACCGAGGCGGCCGGGGGCAGTGACCCGTCGCTGCGGCTGACGCTGCTCGACGCGCTGCGCCGGTTGCCGCCCAAGGACCGGGCGGTGGTCGTCCTGCGCTACTGGGAGGACCGCTCCATCGAGGAGACCGCGGACGCGCTGCACCTCAGCTCGGCCGCGGTGCGCACACGCAGCAGCCGGGCGCTGGCCAGGCTTCGTGAGCAACTCGGCGGTTCCGTGGCCGAGTTCGTCGCCTCCTAGAACCGATGCGCCTACGGGCGCGACCGCAGACCGTACGTACTGGCAGAGGGGAGTGGTCGAGGTGTCCGCAGCGGGCGACGGCCAGGGCAAGGGGTTCGAGGACGAGCTCTCGGTGGCGCTGCGGCGCACCGGGGAAGGGTTCGCCGCTGAGGGGCGGACGCTGGTGGAGGGCGGGATGCTGCGCGGCCGTCGCAGGGTGCGGCGCAGACGGGTCGGCGCGGTCACCGGGAGCGTGGCGGCGCTGGCCGTCGTCGGGCTCGGCTCGTCGTACGCCGCCGGGGCCTTCGGGACCGGTCCCGATGACGCCATGAGCAGCGTGGCGTCCTCGAGTCCCTCGTCCCAGCGGAGCGCCGAGAGCAAGGGCACCGCGCATGGTGACGGGCCGCAGCTCAGCGCCGACCAGGTCGTCGCCGTCCTCGAAGGGCTGCTGCCCGAGGGGAAGGTGAGCGAGCGGGACGGGCGCGGCACCGCCGACCACCCGTACGCGCGGCTCGTGTACGACGACGGTCACGGCAAGAGCGCCCTCAGCGTCGGCGTCGGTGCCATCGACCCGGACGGGGCCTCCGCCGACGAGCAACTCACCTGCCCGGACAAGGCGTTCGTGCCGTACGACTCGTGCACGGACCGGAAGATGCCCGACGGGTCCCGGCTGCTGCTCTTCCGCGGCTACGAGTATCCGGACAAGCGGGCCGACACCAAGTTGTGGCGCGCCGTCTACATGTCCCCCGAGGGATACACCGTCGACGCCGGTGAGTGGAACGCCGCCGCGGAGAAGGACGCCCCGGTGAGCCGCCCCGAACCCGCGCTCAGCATCGAGCAGTTGAAGGCGCTCGTCACCTCGTCAAAGTGGGGGCCCGTGATGAAGGCGATCGGCGAGGCCCAGCCCGAGAAGGCCGCGCCACCGGTGGCGGAGGGGCCCGGCAAGGCCGCGGTCCTCGCCGGGCTGACGTCGCTGCTGCCGAAGCGGCTGAAGGCCACCGGCTCGGGCGGCCAGGACGGCGGGTACGCGTACGTGGTCGTCGACGACGGCAAGGGCGCGTCGTTCGTGCAGGTCAATGTCCAGTCCGGGATGCAGGACGTAGCGGGCGACCTGTTCGGATCCGGGGGCGAGACGCTGCCGGACGGCACGCGCGTGGCGACGCAGGAGGGTGCCGGCGACGACAAGGGCGGCTCCGGGATTGTCATGTGGACCGCCGACACGATGCGCCCGGACGGGTTCCGGGTCGTGGTCTCCGCGTTCAACGCGGCGTCGCAGGAGACGGATGCGACCCGCCCGAGCCCGGCCTTGACGCTCGCCGAACTGAAGAAGATCGCGCTTTCGAAGAAGTGGCGGCAGTCGTGAGCGGCCCGCCGGTGCCTACTTGGCGTCGGCGTAGCACTCCACCACCGCCACCGTGAACGGGAACCGCACCGGCGTCTCGCCGAAGGTGAGGCGCCCCGCGAGGTCCGAGGCGGCCCGGATCGCCTCGCACACCGTGGGCGCCTCGTCCTCGGGGCAGTGCACGATCACCTCGTCGTGCTGGAAGAAGACCAGCTCGGCCGTCATCCCCGCGAGGGTCCGCCGCAAGGCGGCGAGCAGCAGCAACGCCCAGTCGGCGGCGCTGCCCTGCACCACGAAGTTGCGGGTGAAGCGGCCGCGGGCGCGCGAGTTCGAGGACGCGTAGCCGTAGCCGTACCCCTGTGCCGGGCCGGTGCCGTCGGTGTCCGGCTCGCCCGGCGCGTCCTGCGGCAGGCCCGCCTCCTCCGCCTCGGCCGCGCCCACGACAGGCGGGCAGGTGCGGCCCAGCCACGTGCGCACCAGCCGGCCCTCCTCACCGGCGCGGGCGGCGTCGTCCACGTACGCGACCGCCCTCGGGAAGCGGCGGCGCAGCAGGGCGAGGTTCTTCAGGCCGTCGCCCGCCGTCTGCCCGTATATGGCGCCGAGTACGGCGATCTTGGCCCGTCCGCGGTCACCGGAGAACGTCCGGTCCGAGATCGACTGGTACAGGTCGCTGTCCTGTCCCGCGACCTCCATGAACACCGGGTCGCGGGAGATCGCGGCGAGCACCCGCGGCTCCATCTGCGCCGCGTCGGCGACCACGAGCCGCCAGCCGGGGTCGGCCACGACCGCGCGGCGGATGACCTTCGGGATCTGCAGCGCCCCGCCGCCGTTCGTCGTCCAGCGGCCCGAGACCGTGCCGCCCGGCAGGTACTCGGGTCTGAACCGGCCCTCCCGCACCCAGTCCTGCAGCCAGGACCAGCCGTGCGCGGTGTAGATCCGGTACAGCTTCTTGTACTCCAGGAGCGGGCGCACGGCCGGGTGGTCGATGTTCCTGATCTCCCAGCGCCGGGTCGAGGACACCTTGATCCCGGCCTCGGCGAACGCCTTCACCACGTCGGCGGGCAGTTCGGGCCGCACCCGTCTGCCGAACGCCGCCGACACCTCGTCCGCCAGCTCCGCGAGACGGCGGGGCTCGCCGCCGCCCGCGTACCGCTCGCCGAGCAGCTCGTGCAGCAGCTCCCGGTGCACGTCGGCGCGCCACGGAAGACCCGCCGCGCGCATCTCGGCGGCGATCAGCATGCCCGCCGACTCCGACGCGGTGAGCAGCCGCATCCGGTCCGGCAGGGCCGTCGCCGCGTGTCTGCGCTGCTGTTCCGCGTACACGTCGACGAGATCGGCCAGGGGGACGTCGACGGGCGGGCGCGGCTCGAAGAGCGAGGACTGGGAACCGGGCTCGGCGACCCGGGGCGGCGGGTCCGGCGGCACCGGCAGGGAGCGGAGTCTGGCGAGCGCGGCGGCGGCCGAACGGGGCTCGCCGTGCCGCCCCTCGTGCGCGAGCAGCAGGTTCTCGGCGGCCTCGATGTCGTAGCAGCGCTCGACCACGACGCCCGCGGCGAGCAGGCGCGGGTACACCGCGTGCGTGTCCCGCCACACCCAGCGGGCCACGTCCGGTCTGGACCGCACCGCCTCCACCAGGTCGGGCTCCCTGGCGAGGGGCGCGGCGGGCAGCCCGTCCCCGTCCAGCGGCACGACGTCGGCGCCGCCGTGCTCGGTGGGGGCCAGAGCCCAGCGCTCCTTCACATGGCCGAGTGTCACACCCGGCACTGACAATTCACGGCACAAACTGTTTCACTCGGCATCCCGGGACGACAGGTTCCGGTCACGTACCGCCGCGACGTAGAGGACGCAAACACGTGCGCATCAGCCGCCGCACCCTGCTGACCACCGGCTCCGCCCTGGGCGCGACCGCCCTCATCGGAACCACGAACGCGCGGGCCGCGACCGCACGAACCGTGCCAGTGCAGGCCGTGCCAGCGCAGGCCCTGCACGCGCAGGCCCTGCACGCGCAGGCCGTGCAAGCGCAAGCCGCGACCGCACAGGCCTTGAACGCCCAGGTCGCCGCCGGGGCCGGCCGACGGCTCGCCGCCCTGGAGCGCGAGCACGGCGCCCGCCTCGGCGTGTTCGCCCTCAACGTGCGCACCGGCGCCGCCCTCACCCACCGCGCCGACGAACGCTTCCCGCTCTGCTCCACCTTCAAGACCCTCGCCGTCGCCGCCGTCCTGCGCGATCTCGACCACGACGGCACCTACCTCGCCCGCCGCGTCCGCTACACCCAGGCCGACATCGACCGGGCGGGCGGCGCCCCCGTCACCGGCAGGCCCGAGAACCTCGCGCACGGGATGACCGTCGCCGAGCTGTGCGGCGCCGCGATCTCCTTCAGCGACAACACCGCCGCCAACCTCCTCCTGCAACGGCTCGGCGGCCCCACCGCCGTCACCCGCTTCGCCCGCTCGCTCGGCGACCGCGTCACCCGGCTCGACCGCATGGAGCCCGAGCTGAACTCGGCCGAACCCGGACGCCGCACCGACACCACCTCACCGCGCGCCATCGGCACGACGTACGGGCGTCTCGTCCTCGGCCGCGCCCTGGAGCGCGGCGACCGGGCGCGGCTCGCGCAGTGGCTGCTCGCGAACACCACCAGCGACAAGCGGTTCCGCGCCGGGCTGCCGGACGAGTGGGTCGTCGCCGACAAGACCGGGACGGGCTCGTACGGGACGGCCAACGACGTCGGCATCGCGTGGGCCCCGTCCGGCGACCCGGTCCTGCTCTCCGTGCTGACCACCAAGCCCGCGCAGGACGCGTCGCCCGACGACCTGCTCGTGGCGCGGGCCGCCGAGATCATGGCGTCCGTGGCATGAGCACGGGCTCCACCGTCGAACGCGCCTTCAGCGCCGCGCTGTTCACCGCCGACGACGCCGTCGACCTCGACACCGGGGCGTCCCTCCTCGCGGCCGACCCGTCCGCCGACCAGGAACTCGCTCTGCGCGGGCGGGAATTCGTCCGGCGGGCCTGGGAACGCGGCTGGCAGCCCGCCGACGTCATCCGCATGGTCGTCCGCGAACTGTCCCCCGAACACGCGGGGCCCGCCGCCCGGCTCATCCGGGCCGAGACCGGGCGGTACGAGGCGCTGCCGCCGCGCTGGGCCGAGCAGATCGACGCACTGCCGGATGACGATGTGCCGCGCCGGGACCGGTTCTCCGGCGCCACGCTCGCCCTTGAGCTGTACCGGCTCCTCGTGCGGCTGCCCGCCATCGAGGCGGTCGGGCCCGTGCCGGGGGAGTCCGTCACGGTGCCCGTCGCCGGGGAGCCGCGGGCGCTCGCCCGGATCCGGGCGCTGCTCGCCAAGGCCGAGGCGACCGGATATCCGCCGGAGGCCGAGGCGCTGTCGGCCAAGGCGCAGGAACTCATGGCCCGGCACTCGGTCGACGAGGCGGTGCTCGCCTCCCGTACGCAGGCGAAGGACGCGCCCGGGGCCCGGCGCGTCGGGGTCGACGCGCCCTACGAGACGGCCAAGGCGGTCCTCCTCGACTCCGTCGCCTCCGCCAACCGGTGCTGGGCCGTGTGGAACAGCGCGTTCGGGTTCTCGACGGTGGTCGGATTCGAGCCGGATCTCGACGCGGTGGAGGTGCTGTACACGTCGCTGCTCGTACAGGCGTCCGCGGCCATGACGCGGGCGGAGGCGGAGCAGCGGGCCGGGGGGCGCAAGCGGACGAAGACCTTTCGGCAGTCCTTCCTCGCCGCGTACGCCCATCGCATCGGGGACCGGCTGTCCGCTGTCGCGGAGGGGGTCGTGGGGGAGCGGGGAATTGCTGCCGGTGCTCGCGGCGCGGGATGTGGCTGTCGCCGGGCGGGCGGAAGAGATGTTTCCGTCGACGGTGACGACCCGGATGCGGGGGGTTTCTGACAAGGCGGGGTGGGTCGAGGGGGCCGCGGCGGCCTCGCGGGCGCGATTGCCCGGGTCTTAGCGGGGCGGAGTCTTTCGGCGCGGGTCCGCCGTGCTGGTCGCGCAATTCCCCGCGCCCCTGAGTCGGTCGCCGTAGGCGGTGCGTTTTCGTCGGCGGGTGCGGCCCGTCCCCCATTGCTCGCGCAGTTCCCCGCGCCCCTGGGCCGCGCACTTCGTGCGGCGGTCCCCCCGATCGCGGGTGCGGGTTCGTCGTGGCCGGTCGCGCAGTTCCCCGCGCCCCTGAGCCGGTCGCCGTGGGCGGTGCGTTTTCGTCGGCGGGTGCGGCCCGTCCCCCATTGCTCGCGCAGTTCCCCGCGCCCCTGAGCCGGTCGGCGTGGGCGGTGCGCTTTCGTTGGCGGGTGCGGCCCGTTCCCTCCTTGCTCGCGCAGTTCCCCGCGCCCCTGGGACGCGCACTTCGTGCGGCGGTCCCCCCGATCGCGGGTGCGGGTTCGTCGTGGCCGGTCGCGCAGTTCCCCGCGCCCCTGGAGCATGCGGCTGCGCCGCAGCCCCATCGGATGGAATGGCGCACGAAGTGCGCATTCCAGGGGGGCGGGGAACTGCGCGAGCAACCACGACGAAGCCGGGACCCGGAAACGAGGGCTTGCGCTCGTGGCGCTGAGGGGCGCGGGGAACCGCGCGACCAGCCACGACGAAGCCGGGACCCGGAAACGTAGGCTCGTGATCGCGGCGTGGGCGTCCGGGATGGGCGGAATGAACCTATTCTTACGGAGTGAGTTGGTTCCGGGCGTTGAAGGACGCCACCCGCTCGGGCCTGACCGTGGAGCGGAAACGGCTGGAGCCGCTGGTCGCGCTGCGCGGCGCGGCCGGCCTCGCGATCGTGATCGCCGTCAGCCTGACCCTGTTCGGCCCGGCGGCAGCCGCCGGCTCGGCGTTCGGCGGCTTCCAGGCGGCGATCGCCACGTTCCAGCGCAGCTGGCGGCCCCGGCCGGAGCTGGCGCTGGCCTCGGGGGCGAGCCTCGGCGTGTCCACGTTCCTCGGCTACCTCACCGGCTCCCACCTCGTACTCTTCCTCCCCCTCCTCGCCCTCTGGACCTTCCTCGCGGGTCTCTCCTGGGCCGCGGGACCGACCACCGGCATCATCGCGTCGTCGAACGTGGCGATGATGCTGGTCACCATCACCCTGCCGACGACGATCGCGGAGGCGGCGGGCCACGCCGCGATCATGGCCTTCGGCGGCCTGGTCCAGGCGGCGCTGGTGATCCTCTTCCCCGTACGCCGCTGGGGAGCGCACCGCGACGCACTCGCCGACGCGCTGGCCGCCGAGGCGGACTACGCGCGCCGCCTGCGCCACGACCCGGTCGCCGAGTTCGACCCGGCCCCGCTGATGCTGGCCCGCAACGCCGCCGCGCTCACCCCCCGCCAGGCCCGCACCCGCCCCGCGCAGCTGCGCGGCACGCGGGGTGTCGCCGAACGCATCCGCCCGGTCCTGGCGTCGCTCGCGGACCCGGCGGTCGGCGTCCCCGCCGAGGGGCCCGAACGCGACAAGGTCCGCGAACTCCTGGCCGCCGCCGCTTCGATCCTGGACGCGGCCGCGCGCGCCATCCGGCACGGCACGCCGGTGGACATCCCGCCGGGCGCGATCGCCGCGTTCCGCAGCCCCGACGTCGACCATGTCCTGTCCGGCCCCGCGAAACGGGCGGCGACCCGCCTGGGCTCCCTCCTGCGCGACGTGGTGGAGACGGCGGGTGGCGCCCCGCCCGCGGAGGCGCCGGGCACGCGGGCCACGACCCTGCGCGACCGCCTGCTCCCCGGCCGCCGCCCGGGAGCCACACCGCTGCCCGCGTCAGCGTCAGCGCCAGCGCCCGCGGCCCCGGACCCCGGTCGCCCTCTGCGCCGCCCCTCCCTCTTCCAGTTGCTCCCCGTCGCCGTGCGGGCGATGCGGCGGGAGGCGCGGCCCGGGTCGCCGATCCTGCGGCACGCCACCCGGATCTGCGCGGTGGCGGTCGCCGGGTACCTGATCGGCGGCGCGCTTCCGCTGGGGCACGGGTACTGGGCGCCGATGTCCGCCGTGATGGTCATGCGGCCGGACTTCTCGCAGACGTACTCCCGTGCCGTGGCCCGGTTCTGCGGCACCCTGGTCGGGGTCGCCGTGGCCACCGGCGTCGTGCAGCTCGCGCATCCGGACACCGAACTGTCCGCCGCGCTCGCGGTCCTGTGCGCGGCCCTGATGTACCTGCTCATGCGCACGGGCCAGCTGGTGTCGCAGGTGTGCGTCTCCGCGTACGTGGTGTTCCTGCTGGGCATGGGCGGCGAGGCGTGGGGCCAGACGGTTCCGGAACGGCTGGTGCTGACGGTCGTCGGCGGTCTCCTGGCCATGCTGTCCTACGCGCTCTACCCGGCCTGGGAGACGCCGCGCCTGCGCACCCGTCTCGCGGACTGGCTCGTGGCGCTCGGGGAGTACGCGGCCGTCGTCGTCGACCACTACGCGCATCCGGCGGGCAAGGCGTGCCCGGACGTCCGTGAGGCGCTGCTGAAGGCGCGGGACGCGCACATCGCCTGGCAGGAGGCCGTCGACCGGGCCAGGACCGAACCCGTACGCCATCGCGGTCTGTCGAACGCCGCCGCCGACGACGCCGCGCACGCCCTGCACCGCCTGGGCCGCGTCGCCATGCTGATGGAGGCCCACCTTCCCGAGCGCGACGCCACCCCGGTACCGGCGGCGGCCGCCCTCGCCGACGCCCTGCGCGCCGCGACCCGCGACGGCGCGCGCGCCCTTCGCGAGCGCCGCGTCCCCGACTGGGAGCCGGTCCGCGCGGCCCTCGACGCCTGGGACGGCGAGGGCGTCCCCGACCGGGTCGTCCGGCGCGGTGCGGGCATGGTCCTGGAGGCGCTCCAGGAGTTCTCCGACGCGCTCGACACGGACGACCCGCCCATGACCGTCAAGCCCGACGAGAGGCCCGGGGACTGAGCCGTCGCGCGCGGGTTCAGCCCGTCGGCAGGCCGCTGGGCAGCCCTCGCGCGGGTTCAGCCCGTCGGCAGGCCGCTGGGCAGCCCCGTCGGCAGCTTTCCGTCCGTCGACTTCGTGAAGGTGTCCTCGGTGCCGTCCTTCCAGGAGACCTTCATCGTCGAGCCGTCGTTGGACGCGATCGTCCCCTTGGCCCGGTCGGTGCTGCCGTCCGCGCAGGTCAGGTCGATGACCGGCTTGCCGGTGCCGGACACGGTGCCGTTGCACAGGTGTCCGTCGCCGGTGCTCAGGGCCACCTGTCCGTCGCCCACCACGAGGACGACGGCCTTGCCGTCCGTCGTGGCGCTCCAGATGCCCTCTGTGCTCCCGGCGCTCCCGGCGGTCCCGGCCGAGCCGGAGGGCGCGCCGGACGACGCGCCGCCGTCGGGCGCCGCCGAGGACGTCGCCGCGCCCTCGTCCTTGCCGCCGTCACCGTCGTCGCTGCTGCAGCCCGTCACGGCCAGCGCCGCCACGGCCACCGCGACGCCCGCCACGATCCGCTTCCTGATGCGCACACCATCCCCCTATGTCCCTGCCGTCGACCTGGATCGCGGCCGAAGTTACCAGCCGTCAACCGGCGCGGTCGGCGTGACGCATCTCTCAGCCCGTCGGGCCTCCAGCCTATTGAAAATGGCTCCCATTTTCATATACTGCCTGCATGGCACGAAACGAACTCCGCCCAGTGATCAAGCTCAGGTCGACAGCGGGGACCGGTTACACCTACGTGACCCGCAAGAACCGCAGGAACGACCCCGACCGGGTCACCCTGCGCAAGTACGACCCCGTCGCCGGCCGCCACGTCGACTTCCGAGAGGAGCGCTGACCATGAACAACGCCATCCACCCCGCCTACGGCCCGGTCGTGTTCCGCGACCGCGCCGCGAACCACGCCTTCCTCACCCGCTCGACCATGACGAGCGAGCGGACGATCGAGTGGGAGGACGGGAACACCTATCCCGTCGTCGACGTCGAGATCTCCGACGTCAGCCACCCCTTCTACACGGGCAACCAGCGCGTCCTGGACACCGCGGGCCGCGTCGAGCGCTTCGAGCGCCGCTACGGGTCCGCCTCGTAAGGTCCGCTCCAGCTCGTAAGGTCCGCCCTGGGGCTGCCCTAGAAGGGGAAGCGGCTCCGGCCGTGCTGGACGGAGATCCACTTCCGCGTCGTGAAGGACTCCACGGTCGCCTCCCCGTTGAGGCGGCCGAGTCCTGAGCGCTTCTCGCCGCCGAAGGCGACGAGCGGCTCGTCGTGCACGGTGCCGTCGTTGACGTGGATCATGCCGGTGTCGATGCGGTGGGCGAAGGCCACGCCCCGCTCGATGTCACCGGTGTGCACGGCCCCGCTCAGCCCGTACGGGGAGTCGTTCGCGATCCGCACCGCTTCCTCGTCCCCGTCGAACGGGATGAGGAGCGCGACGGGGCCGAAGATCTCCTGGCGCAGCACGGGGGAGTCGGCGGGCAGCCCGGTCAGGACCACCGGCTCGACCAGGTTCCCGTCGACGCCGCCGCGCAGCAGCACCGTCGCCCCCTCCCGCACCGCCTGCTCGACGATGCCCGAGACCGCTTCGGCCTGCGTCGAGTTGATGAGCGGGCCGATGACGGTGTCCGGGTCGCGCGGGTCGCCCGCCTTGAGCGTCGCCACCTTCGCGACGAACTTCTCCGTGAACTCCGCCTCGACCCTGCTGTCCACGAGGATGCGGTTCGCGGCCATGCAGACCTGGCCCTGGTGCACGTACCGGCTGAAGACGGCCGCGTCGACCGCGTAGTCGAGGTCGGCGTCGTCGAGGACGGTCAGGGCGCTGTTGCCGCCGAGTTCGAGGACCGCGTGCTTGAACTGCGCGGCGCACACCGTCGCCACGTGCCGGCCGACCGCGTCCGAGCCGGTGAAGGAGATGACCTTCGGCACCGGGTGCGTGAGGAGCGCGTCGCCGATCTCGGCGATGTCGGTGATCACGACGTTCAGCAAGCCCGGAGGCAGGCCCGCGTCCTCGAAGAGCTTCGCGACGAGCGCGCCGCCCACGATCGGCGTGCACTGGTGCGGCTTGAGCACGACACCGTTGCCGAGCGCCAGCGCGGGCGCCACCGACTTCAGCGACAGCAGGAACGGGAAGTTGAACGGGGAGATCACCCCGACCACCCCGACCGGCACCCGGTAGACGCGGTTCTCCTTGCCGTCCTCGGGGGAGGGGATGACGTGGCCGTGCGGGCGCACCGCCAGCTGGACCGCCTCGCGCAGGACCTCCTTCGCGAGGTGCAGCTCGAACCCGGCCTTGACGCGCGTCCCGCCGAGCTCGTCGGTGATCGCCTCGGCGATCTGGGCCTCGCGCTCCTCCAGGAGGCGCAGGGCCCGCTCGAAGACGGCGCGGCGCGCGTACGCGTTGGTCCGCGCCCACTCCTTCTGCGCCCGCTCGGCCGCCCGGTACGCCTCGTCGACCTCCTCGACGGAGGCGACGGTGATGGAGGCGAGCTTGTCCCCGGTGTACGGGTTGAGGTCGAGGATGTCCCACGAGCCGCGTCCGGTGCGCCACGAACCGTCGATGTACTGCCGGTCGAGATCCGTGAAGTACGCGTGTGACGTCATGGCCGAGACCCCTCGCTGCTGCGCCGGACACCTGATGGCACGTCATCGTAGGACGGTCACCTGTCAAGTGTGGGTGAAGTCTGCACAACTTCGGTGCGCAACTGCCGTACGGATCAGGCGAATTCAGTCGCGATGCGCTCAAGGAGCTTCAAACTCTCCTCCGGGGAGGGGCTCTCCTCCCGCAGCCTCTGCATCGCCGTCTCGTACTGCGCCACGTCCTCGGCCTTGTCCAGGTAGAGGGCGCTGGTGAGCTGTTCGAGGAAGACGACGTCCGAGAGATCGGACTCGGGGAACGTGAGGAGCGTGAAGGTGCCGGACTCGCCGGCGTGCCAGCCGTGGCTGAACGGCACGACCTGGAGCGTGACGTGGTCGAGGCGTGCGACCTCGGCCAGATGGTCCAGCTGCTCGCGCATCACCTCGGGCCCGCCGTGCACCCGGCGCAGCGCGGCCTCGTCGAGGATCACGTGCAGCTCCGGCGCGCGCTCCGCGACCAGCACCTTCTGCCGCGCGAGCCGCAGGGCGACGCGTCGTTCGACGTCCTCGCGGGAGGCGCCGCTCATGCCGCGCTCGACGACCGCGTGCGCGTACGCCTCGGTCTGCAGCAGGCCGTGCACGAACTGGGCCTCGTATCCGCGGATCACCGACGCGGCGCCCTCCAGGCCCACGTAGGTCTGGAACCAGCCGGGCAGCACGTCCGAGTAACTGTGCCACCAGCCCGCGACGTTGGCCTCCTTCGCGAGGGAGAGCAGTGCTCCGCGCTCGGCCTCGTCGGTCACCCCGTACAGGGTCAGCAGGTCCTCGACGTCCCTGGCCTTGAAACTCACCCGTCCCAACTCCAAGCGACTGATCTTGGATTCGGAGGCGCGGATCGAGTATCCGGCGGCCTCGCGGGTGATGCCGCGCGATTCCCTCAGGCGCCTCAGTTGCGAGCCCAACAGAATGCGCCGCACCACCGAGCCGCTCGGGTCCCCAGCGGTCACGTCTCTGCCTCCCCATCGGTTCAAGTGCCGAAGTCTGCCATTAAACGCGGCTGCCTGTATGCGTTCGGTTACAGAAACGGAGAGAACGCGAAAGACCTGCGTAAGAAGTCGTAGGGAGAAATGAGCAAGAAGTGGTACGGGAGGGTTCAAGTCTGGCACGTGCACGTGCATCTGCCCTTGCATCCGCAGTACGCATTCGGAACGATGGTCGCCACCACCGCTCGCTACCAACGCGAATCTGGGGAGTGCCTCGCATGGGGACGGACGGATCGACCATGCTCGCGCCTTTACGGCAGGGGCTTCCCCCCATCGACCCCTCGGCCGTCTCCAGTGCCGCCTCCTGCGCACTGCCCGCACGGCTCGAAGCGGTGCGCTGCGCACGGCAGTTCACCCGTGCGACGCTGACCGAGTGGGACGTCCCCGAGCGCTTCGAGGACATCTGTCTGGTCGTCTCCGAACTCGTCACCAACGCCCTGCGGCACGCCCTGCCCGGCGAGGTGCCGGACGACCAGGAGCCGCCCGTACGCCTGCATCTGATGCGCTGGGCGACGCGTGTGGTGTGTGCGGTGCGCGACCCCAGCGACGACACCCCCGCGACCGGCGAGCCGCAGGACGACTTCTCCGCCGAGTCCGGGCGCGGGCTCTTCCTCGTCGAGTCCTTCAGCGACAGCTGGGGCTGGCATCCGCTGGCCGGCGCGCTCAGCGGCAAGGTGGTCTGGGCGCTGTTCCGGGTCTGACGGCCGCCCCGTGTCAGGCGCCGGCCACGAGATGGTCGAACTCGCCGTCCTTCACGCCCAGCAGCATCGCCTCGATCTCGGCGGGCGTGTAGACGAGGGCGGGGCCCTCCGGGTAGTTGGAGTTGCGCACGGCCACGCGGCCGCCGGGCAGCTTGGCGAACTCCACGCAGGAGCCCTGCGAGTTGCTGTGCCTGCTCTTCTGCCAGACCACTCCGTGCAGATCCGTGGCCGCCATGCCGTTGTACACGTGGTGCACGGTTCGCTCCCCGGTGGTGATCAGCTGTCCCAACTGTGCGAGAGCATAGCTGCGTTCACGTGCTAATGCATGAGCAGATGCACGTGCACGCGGGGTGGTCCGACGGTTACAGGTCACTCTGCATCTGCCCCCGCCGGAGCCACCCATGCAAGCGCTCCCCATAGCGGTCAAGATCTGACCTACATCCCTCCTACCGTTCTCCTGTCACCCCGACACGAGAGGCGGCCGTCATGGTCATGCACGTGAACCCCGAAGCCCCCGGCGACGAGCGCGGAGCCCTCCTCGCCTTCATCGCCGAACAGCGCGGCGGCGTCCGCCGGGCCCTGCTCGGCCTCACCCACGCACAAGCCACCGCCACCCCGAGCGCCAGCGAGCTGTCCCTCGCCGGGCTCCTCAAGCACGTCGCCGAGGTCGAACAGGGCTGGATCGCGCGGGCCCAGCAGATCGCGCCCGACATCCAGCGGTCCGAGGAGAACTGGGGCGACAGCTTCCGCCTCGTCGGCGACGAGACGGTCGAGCAGACCCTCGACTACTACGAGGATGTCGCCCGCCGCACCGAGGAGTTCTTCCGCGCCGCGCCCAGCCTGGACGCCACGTTCCCGCTCCCGCCCGACCCGTGGTTCTTCGGCTGCCCCGCCGTCTCCGTGCGCTGGCTCGGCCTGCACCTGATCCGCGAGACGGCCCGGCACGCGGGGCACGCCGACATCATCCGCGAGTCCCTGGACGGCAGGACCGCCTTCGAACTGGTCGCCCTCGCGCAGGGCTGAGCGGCGGAGGGCCATACGCTGGCCGTATGTCAGCGATCCGCCTCCTGGTCCTCGGAGCCGTGCGCCAGCACGGGCGCGCGCACGGCTACCAGGTGCGCAGCGACCTGGAGTACTGGGGCGCGCACGAGTGGTCGAACGCCAAGCCGGGCTCGATCTACCACGCCCTCAAGCAGATGGCGAAGGAAGGACTGCTCGTCGCGCACGAGACGGCACCGTCCACGGCCGGCGGCCCGCCGCGCACCGAGTACGAGATCACCGGGCCGGGCACCGAGGAGTACCTCGGCCTGCTCCGGGAGGCGCTCACCTCGGGCGACCAGCGGCCCGACAGCCTCACCGCCGCGCTCGGCTTCATGGTCGACCTGCCGCGCCCGGAGGCGGTCGCGCTGCTCAAGGAGCGGGTGCGCCGCATCGAGGAGTGGCGGACCTCGGTCACCGAGTACTACACGCCCGAGGGCGGCCCCGGGCAGCTCGGCCACATCGGCGAGATCATGAACTACTGGACGCACGCGGCCGACGCCGGGGCGGAGTGGACCCGCGCCCTGATCGGCCGCGTCGAGGGCGGCGCCTACACGTTCGCGGGCGAGGGCGAGCCGTTCGTGGGCGTCCTCGCGGACGGCCAGGAGAACCCGTACGCCCGTTCGTGATGCGCGTGATCCGCGTGACGCGCCTTCAGCGGTGGAGGCGGGTGACGCGCCTTCAGTGGTGGAAGCTCGTCGCCGCTCCCCGGTCGTCCGTGAACGGGTGCGACTGGCGGCGCAGCTCGGGCAGGAGCCGGTTCAGGTCCTCGATCAGGAGCTGCGCGAGATCCGCCGAGAAGCCGTTGCGGCAGACGATCCGCAGCACCGCCAGGTCCTCGCGGTGCGCGGGAAACGTGTAGGCGGGGACCAGCCAGCCGCGCTCCCGCAGCCGCCGCGAGACGTCGAACACGTCGAAGGCGGTCACGTCCGGCGCCGTCGTGAACGCGAAGACGGGCAGTTCGTCGCCGCGCGTGACGAGGCGGAAGTCGCCCAGCGCCTCGATCCGCTCGGCCAGGCCGCGCGCCACGTCGCGGGACGCCTGCTGGACCGCGCGGTAGCCCTCTCGGCCGAGCCGCAGGAACGTGTAGTACTGGGCGACGACCTGGGCGCCGGGCCGCGAGAAGTTGAGGGCGAACGTCGGCATGTCGCCGCCCAGGTAGTTCACGCGGAAGACCAGCTCCTCGGGGAGCGCCTCCGCCGTGCGCCACAGGGCCCAGCCGACGCCCGGGTAGACCAGGCCGTACTTGTGGCCCGAGGTGTTGATGGACGCCACGCGCGGCAGCCGGAAGTCCCACTCCAGGTCCGGGTCGAGGAACGGGGCCACCATCGCGCCCGACGCCCCGTCCACGTGCACCGGGACGTCGAGCCCGGTCCGCTCCTGGAGGGCGTCGAGCGCCGCGCACAGGTCGGCGATCGGCTCGTACGACCCGTCGAAGGTGGAGCCGAGGATGCCGACGACGCCGATCGTGTTCTCGTCGCACAGCGCGGCGGCGGCCGCCGGGTCCAGGTGGAAGCGGTCGCCCTCCATCGGCACCTGCCGCGCCTCGACCTCCCAGAAGTTGCAGAACTTCTCCCAGCAGACCTGCACGTTCACGCCCATGACGAGGTTGGGCCGGGCCTCCTTGGAGGGGTAGCGGTCCGCGTTCTTCCGGGCCCAGCGCCGCTTGAGCGCCATCCCCGCGAGCATGCACGCCTCGCTGGACCCGGTCGTCGAACAGCCGACGGCGGCCGACGGGTCCGGCGCGTTCCACAGGTCGGCGAGCATGGCCACGCAGCGCTGCTCCAGCTCGGCGGTGCGCGGGTACTCGTCCTTGTCGATCATGTTCTTGTCCCGGCACTCGGCCATCAGGACCCCGGCCTGCGGCTCCATCCACGTCGTGACGAAGGTGGCGAGGTTGAGGCGGGCGTTGCCGTCGAGCATCAGCTCGTCGTGCACGAGCTGGTACGCGGTCATGGGCGCGAGCGGCTGGTCCGGCAGGCGGTGCTTGGGCGGTGCCTCGACCATCCCGGCCGTCGGATCGGCCTCGCCGAAGATCGGGTTGACGGAGAGGTGTGGTTCGCCGGGTTTGTCGGACGGGCTCCGGTGCAGCGGAGACATGCCATCAACTCCTGTACGGGGCGGGTTTCCAGGACGGGCAGGGGTGTCAGCGCAACGACTTTCCGTCCTCCGAGAGTTGCATCTGCGCCCGCCCGGTCACCAGGAGCCAAGCGGGCAAAGAGGCCACGCACATGAGGGCAAGGATCGCCGGTGACGCGACGAGGACGGCGGCCGTGAAGAGGCTGACCCAGCCCTGCCGGGTGATGGCGAGCAGCATCCCGAGAACGCCCGCCGCGACCCCGACCGACACCTGGACGCCGGGCACGAGCGCGTGCGCGCACAGCCCGAACGCGGCGCCGACGAACACCGCGGGGAAGATCCGCCCGCCCCGGAACCCGCAGGACGCGGCGATCAGCAGCGCGGCCAGCTTCACCACGGTCATCACCGCGAACTGCCCCGCCGACCAGCCCTCCGGGTCCGCCGCCAGCTCGCCGACCTCTCCCAGGCCCTTGAACAGCGTCAGATGCCCGCCGAGCGCGCCGAGGAGGCCGAGGACGAGCCCGCCGAGCGGCAGCGTCAGCAGGGGGTGCCGAAGCCGCGCGAAGGCGCCGTGGACGTAGGGGAAGGCGAGGACCGCGAGCATGCCGAGGACGGCGGCGGCGCAGGCCACGACGATCGCGGCGAGCAGATCGCCCCAGCCCGGCCGGTCGAAGTGCGGCAGGCCGAGGTCGAAGGAGGGCGAGGCGACGAGCGTCGTGGTCAGCGCGCCCGCGGCGGCGGCGAGGAGCGGCCCGAAGAGGTTGTCCCAGAGCGAGCCCTTGATCGGCATCGGCTTGCCGGCCAGCGCCTCGGAGACGACGAGCGCGGCGGCGACCGGGGTGCCGAACAGGGCGCCGAGCGTCGCGGCCGAGGCGAGCGACACCCACAGCGCGCCCGGCGCCCCGGGCGCCACCTTGCGGCCGAGCCAGAACGCCAGGGCGACATTGGTGGCGATGATCGGGTTCTCCGGGCCGAGGCTGGGCCCGCCCGCGAGCATCAGCGCCGTGGCCACGACGAGGCCCGGCAGCACGTACGGCGGCAGCGGCTCCTCCCCGCCGAGGCCGAGCGTCGCCGGGTCGGGGCCCGCGTGCCCGGGGGCCTTCCACACGACGAGCCCGACGAGGACGCCGGTGGCCGTCAGCATGACGATGATCCAGAGCGCGGAGTACCGGCCGACGCCGAGCGCGTCGGGCAGGTCGCTCCAGAGCACGTCCTGGAGTTTCTCGGCGGCCCCGCTCACGGCGAGGAGCAGCAGACTGCATCCGATGCCGACCACGAGCGCGGGCGCGACGAGGGGCAGCAGGGTGCGAGCGGAGACGGCGGGCTGGGCGGCCGGAGGCGGCGCGGCGACGGCTTCAGGGCTCACGGCGACACTGTATGCGGACATTAAGCGCATAACACCCGGAGTGCGGGTCAAGCTTGCACCTCACGCGGCGTGCGGACCCAGGCTTGCGACCACGGACGCCGGCGGGAACGCGGACGCCGGCAAGAACGCGACGACGACAGGCCCCAGGGAGGTCCGCGATGAGCTACCCGGTGGGCCAGGTGGCCGGCTTCCCGCTGGAGGAGGTGCGGACCCTGCTCGACGACCCGGCGACGGACCCGCGCGAGCACCTGCGCCGCTGGCACGCGGTCCTCGTCGCCCGTATCGAACGTCTGCGGAAGAGTGCCATGGCGTGTTCGACGGCGTCGGCCAAGCGGCTCCGGGCCGAGGCCGACGACTGGGGCGCGCGCTACGCGGCCCTTGTCGCCTCCGGCGCCCCCGCTACGGGCGAGGCGGCCATGGATCTGGCCGAGGAGCACCGCGCCCACATCACGGGCTGGTTCTTCGAGTGCCCGTACGCGACGCACGTCTGTTTCGGTGACATGTACGTGGCCGACCAGCGGTTCAGGGCGTACTACGACGCCATCGGCGAGGGCGTCGCGGAGCACCTGCGGGACGCGATCCACGCGAACGCCGCGAAGCGGGGTGGCTGACCGACAGGTTTGCCACAGTTGGGGCACAGTGCATCCTGAAGGGGCCACTGGAACCTGGCGCAGGCGATCGGCGTTGATAACTTTGCATCACCATTGCCTTGCCTGAACCTCGTGCAGTTCCGTTCTGTTTCCCAAGCCCCCCAGGAGCCCGGACCCGTGATGACGCTTGCGCTCGGACCAAGCTGGCTGGACCCGGACTATCTGCTGAACACGTTCGGCATCTGGGGTCTGCTGCTGATCGTGTTCGCCGAGTCGGGTCTGCTGATCGGCTTCTTCCTGCCGGGCGACTCGCTGCTGTTCACCACGGGTCTGCTGATCACCGCGGGCACCCTGGACTTCCCGCTGTGGGGCGCGGTGGCGCTGATCTGCGTCGCCGCGATCCTCGGCGACCAGGCGGGCTACCTCTTCGGCAAGAAGGTCGGCCCGTCGCTGTTCCGGCGCCCCGACTCCAAGCTGTTCAAGCAGGAGAACGTGCAGAAGGCGCACGAGTTCTTCGAGAAGCACGGGCCGAAGTCGCTGGTCCTGGCCCGCTTCGTGCCGATCGTCCGCACGTTCACGCCGATCATCGCCGGTGTCTCCGGCATGAAGTACCGCTCGTTCATCACGTACAACGTGATCGGCGGCGTCCTGTGGGGCGCGGGCGTGACGCTGCTCGGCTCCTGGCTGGGCAACATCGAGTTCGTGCACAAGAACATCGAGGCGATCCTGATCCTGATCGTCCTGATCTCCGTGGTGCCGATCGCGATCGAGTTCCTGCGGGCGCGGAGCAAGTCCAAGAAGGCGGCCCAAGAGGATCCGGGCCCGGCCGGTGACCCGGCTCAGGCCCCGGTCCAGGCCCAGCGCGGCCGCCACGCCAAGCGGTAGAGCCCGTTCTAGAAGCCGCGCGTCCGCTTGGCCGCGCGGCGGTTCTCCGCCCCCGGCGAGCGCAGGAAGAGCCGGGAGATCTCGCCACCGAGGTTCACCCCGATGGCGATGGCCAGGGCGAGCGCGGCCGCCTTGGACAGCGAGATGAGCCCGTGGTTCACGTCGTTGTGCGCGATCGCGAGCAGCCCGAAGTACGTGGCCGAACCGGGCAGCAGAGGGCCGATCGCGGCGGTCACGTAGGGCAGCGCGGACGCGAACCGGTAGCGCGAGAAAAGCTGGCCGAACAGGCCGACGAGCCCGGCCGCGACGGCGGTGGAGGCGACCGGTGAGATGCCGCCCGCGTCGTGCATCGCCCCGTAGATCACCCATGCGACCCCGCCGTTGAGTGTCACGGCGAGCACGGTAGAACGTTCCTGCTGGAGCAGCACCGCGAACGCCAGGGACAGCGCCATCGACGCGGCGATCTGCCAGTACGGCCGCTGGACGGGGTGCAGCGCCGCCTCGGCGTTGAGCGGCGCGTGCAGCTGCACGGCCACGTACAGCATGATCAGTACGCCGATGACGATGCCGACGAAGAAGTACATGACTTCGAGCAGGCGCGCGGAAGCCGTGATGTAGAAGCCGGTCAGGCCGTCCTGCACGCCCGCCACGAGCGCCCGTCCCGGCAGCAGGGCGAAGAGTCCACCGGTGATCACCGCCGACGCCTTCACATCCACATGGGCGAGCGTGAGCACCAGACCGATCGCGGCGGGCGGCATCGCGGCCACCGTGAACTGGTAGAACTCCGGGAATCCGCGCCCCGCGCACAGCCATGCGAGGCGGTCGCCCAGCATGGCGCCGATCGCCGCGGCGAGGAACACCACGAGATCACCGCCGACGAGGATCGAGGCGGACCCGGCGAGCAGCCCGTTCGCCCCGGTCAGCGCCCAGCCGGGGTAGGGGTGGCGGTTGCGGCGGATCTCCGCGAGGCGCCGGTACGCCTCTTCGAGCGTGACGTCGATCTCGTCGTCGCTGATGTCGTCGACGAGCCGGAACACCGCGGCGAGCCGGTTGTAGTCGGTGCCGCGGCGGCGCACGGTGCGCGACGCGGTCACCGGGTCGTCGACCAGCGAGGGCTGGAAGGTGATCGAGAGCAGGGTGAACGTCACCGTCGGCTCGCACCGGTCGAGCCCGTAGGAGCGGCACACGGCGAACATCGCCGCCTCCACGTCCTCGGCGCCCTCACCGCCCGCGAGCAGCAGCTCCCCGATACGCAGGGTCAGGTCGAGCACGCGCGGCACGGCCGGTCCCGCGTCGTCCTGCTTCTGCGCCGCCTCCGGTGCGGGCCGCTCGGCGACCGGCATCCGCAGCATCGTGCGCATCCGGTCCTGCCAGGGCGCCTCCCTGGTCAGCTTGACCATGGGGATGCCGTGCGCCGGGGTGAACGCGGGCGGCGACTGGCGCGAGCTGTAGGTCTTCGGCGGGGTGAAGGCGGAGCCCTCCGCGTCGGACGGCTCGGGCGCCTGCACGCTGAGCCCTTGGGGGAGCGAGAACTCCGAGGTGGTCGACGACTCCTCGTCCACCGGCGCAGGCGCGGACACCACCCCGATGGGCTGCGTGAACTGGCTGCGGGCCTCGTCGGACTGCGGCTTGCCGTCCTCCAGGGCCTCCGTCTCCCGGTCCGTCACCTCTGTGGCACCTCTGTCGTTCCTCGCCCGACGTACGTCCACCTACGCACGTCTACGTACTAAGCGTCTGCCTCCCGTACGCCTCAGTATGCGCACTCGTACACGAACGGGCCGCCCGACCCCGGCTGAGGTCGTGCGGCCCGCAGGTGAACCCTGGGTCGATGAGGGGTCAGTGACCGCCCTGGTCCTGGGCGCGCTTGTACGAGCGCTCGATCTCGGCCTCGGCCTCGGTACGGCCCACCCAGTCGGCGCCCTCGACGGACTTGCCGGGCTCCAGGTCCTTGTAGACCTCGAAGAAGTGCTGGATCTCCAGGCGGTCGAACTCGGAGACGTGGTGGATGTCGCGCAGGTGCTCCATCCGCGGGTCCGTCGCCGGGACGCACAGCAGCTTGTCGTCGCCGCCGGCCTCGTCCGTCATCCGGAACATGCCGATCGCGCGGCACTTGATGAGGCAGCCCGGGAAGGTCGGCTCGTCCAGGATGACCAGGGCGTCCAGCGGGTCGCCGTCCTCGCCGAGGGTGTTCTCGACGAATCCGTAGTCCGTCGGGTAGGCGGTCGAGGTGAAGAGACGACGGTCCAGACGGATCCGACCGGTCTCGTGGTCGACCTCGTACTTGTTCCGCGAACCCTTCGGAATCTCGATCGTGACGTCGAACTCCACCGGTGGCTCCTCCATGATCAACACATACGACTGGTGATACTGCTGCTCCCGGGGGACAACCCCCGGACCCCCGGCCGACCCGGTGGCCGAAGCCGCCTTGAAGTGATCACCCGGCGAGGGGGTGGTGATTAAGTGTCCCTCACGCAGGTGTGTGATCGCGAAAGGGGCTGGTCCGCGGTGCCGGAGCCGAAGGCTTCGCAGCTCTTGACGAGCGCGGCGAAGACCGCTGCCACAGCGGTGGTACGAGCGAGGACCAGGCACGTCGCGGCGGGCGCGACGGCGGTGGGCCTTGCCCTCGCCGCCGTCGTGGTGGCCACGACCGGTCCCTGGGACGCTTCCGGCCAGCGTAAGGCCGAGGCGGACCGGGCGGTCTTCCAGGCGGCCGGGGGTGGCGCAGATCACGGCGCCGCCGGTGCCAGGCCCGGCCTGCCGCCCGTCGCCCCCAGCGCCCCCGCGGTCCTGGCCGCGCCCGGCGCGACGGTGCCCGGGCCGACCCCGGGCGCCCTGGCCGACGTCCTCGACCCGCTCCTGAGGGACCCCGCGCTCGGCACGCACCGCACGGCCGCGGTCGTCGACGCCGCCACCGGCAAACGGCTGTACGGCAAGTCCGCGGGCGACGCCCTCACCCCGGCGTCCACGACCAAGCTGGCCACCGCGGTCGCGGCCCTGTCGGCGGCGGGCCCCGATCACCGCATTGCGACCCGTACGGTCCTCGACAAGGCGGCCAAGAAGCTCGTCCTGGTCGGCGGAGGGGACCCCACCCTGACGGCCCGTCAGAAGAATCCTTACGGCGCCGCCAGCCTGCGCACTCTCGCCGACAAAACGGCCGCCTCGCTCAAGGCGACCGGCACCACCGAGATCACCCTCACCTACGACACCTCCCTCTACTCCGGGCCCACGACCCACCCCATCGGCCCCAACGAGAACCTCGCCCAGGTCACCGCCCTCATGGCCGACGAGGCCCGCACCGACGACTCCTTCAGCGGCCCCGCCACGCGCGCGGTGGACCCCGCCGCTTCGGCGGCCCGCACCTTCTCCGACCTGCTGCGCGAACGCGGGATCAGGACCAAGGGCGGCGACCCGCGCGCGGGCAAGGCGCCCGACACGGCCGAGGACGTCGCCAAGGTGGCCTCGCCCCCGCTGTCCGCCCTGGTCGAACGCATGCTGACGCACAGCGACAACGACATCGCCGAGGCCCTCGCCCGGCAGGCCGCCATCGCCGCGGGGGAGAGCCACGACTTCGAGGGCGGCGGCAAGGCCGTCAAGAAGCAGCTCGGCAAGCTCGGCCTCCCGCTCGACGGCGCCCGCTTCGCCGACGGCAGCGGCCTCGACCGCGCCGACAAGATCTCCGCCGACCTGCTCACCACCCTGCTCGCCAAAGCCGCCGAACCCGGCCGCCCCGAACTGCGCTCCGTGCTCACCGGACTGCCCGTCGCGGGCTTCACCGGCACCCTCAGCAGCCGCTACGCGGACGAGGCCGACGCCTCCGGCACCGGTCTCGTCCGCGCCAAGACCGGCACCCTGACCGGCGTCAACACCCTCGCCGGCACGGTCGTCGACGCCGACGGACGCCTCCTCGTCTTCGCCTTCATGACCCAGGACGCGCCCGGCCCCCAGTCCGCCCAGGCGGGCCTCGACCGCCTCGCCTCCTCGGTCGCCGACTGCGGCTGCCGCTGAACACAGCCCCGCGCAACCCCCTCCGTGTGCGGAGGGGGTCACGTACCGTTGACGCATGACGAGCATCGGCGGCGCTGCCAGTTCAGGGATGGTCGACTGGAACCTCGCGGTGGCCACCGCGACCCGACTCGTACGACCAGGCCCGGAAGTCAGCCGCGACGAGGCACGGGCCATCGTCGCGGAGCTGCGCCGGCACGCCAAGGCATCCGAGGAGCACGTACGCGCGTACACGCGCATGGCCACCGAGGACACGCACGACACCCCCGTCCTCGTCGTGGACCGGCCCGGCTGGGTGCGCGCCAATGTCGAGGGTTTCCGCGAGATCCTCAAGCCCCTCCTCGACAAGATGCAGGAGCGCCGCTCGGGCGCGGGCGGCGCCGTGCTCGGCGCGGTCGGCGGCAAGGTCACCGGCGTCGAACTCGGCATGCTCCTGTCGTTCATGTCCTCCCGGGTCCTCGGCCAGTACGAGACGTTCGCCCCGCCCTCCCGCGACCTGCCCGCCTCGCCGACCGGCGGCGGCCGCCTCCTCCTCGTGGCGCCGAACATCGTCCACGTGGAGCGCGAGCTGGACGTCGACCCGCACGACTTCCGGCTCTGGGTCTGCCTCCACGAGGAGACGCACCGCACCCAGTTCACCGCCGTGCCCTGGCTCCGCGACCACCTGGAAGGCGAGATCCAGTCGTTCCTCGCCGAGACCGAGGTCGACCCCTCCACCTTCCTGGAGCGCATCAGGGAAGCCGCCCAGTCCCTCGCCGGCGGCCGCCCCGAGGGCGAGGAGGACGACGGCGGACGCTCCCTCGTCGAACTGGTCCAGTCCCCGGCCCAGCGCGAGATCCTCGCCCGCCTCACCGCCGTCATGTCCCTCCTCGAAGGGCACGCGGACTTCGTGATGGACGGCGTCGGCCCCGCCGTCGTGCCGACCGTCGGCGAGATCCGCGAGAAGTTCCAGCAACGCAGGCAGAAGGGCGCCTCACGGCTCGACCTCGCCCTGCGCAAGCTCCTCGGCCTCGACGCCAAGCTGCGCCAGTACCGCGACGGCGAGCGGTTCGTGCGCGCCGTCGTCGACGAGGTCGGCATGGACGGCTTCAACCGCGTCTGGACCTCGCCCAACACGCTCCCCACCAAGGCGGAGATCGCCAAACCCGCCGACTGGGTCGCGCGGGTGCACAACAAGGCGGACGGAGCTCACGACGCACCGTAGGCGGCGTCCGTTATTGCTCAGGATCACCCATCCGAGGGACCGTGGCCCCTGGGTAGGCGTGCGATGCTCAGGGAATGGCTCGGCTCTGTCACCATCAAGGCACTCTGCGTGACCGAATCCATCGGAAAACCGTTGAGCGACTGAGCCAGCTCTCTTTCTGGCGCCCACCTCCCAGACACGGAATGAAGGGAACCGGACATGGGTCCCCATCCTGCGGTCGCGGCGATACGCCTGGCGGTCCGCCGCGTACTCCACGACATCCTCAGCGCACAACCGAACCCCCCGGGCGATGAGCGGCCCCACGGCCCCCTCGTGCTCGTCGCCTGCTCCGGCGGCGCCGACTCCATGGCGCTCGCCTCCGCCCTCGCCTTCGAAGCGCCCAAACTCGGCATCCGCGCCGGTGGCATCACCGTCGACCACGGTCTGCAGCCCGGCTCCGACTCCCGGGCCGAGGATGTCGTCCTGCGTCTGACCGCCCTCGGCCTGAACCCCGCCGAGTCCGTCGCCGTCCAGGTCGGCCGCGAAGGCGGCCCCGAAGCCGCCGCCCGCGACGCCCGCTACGCCGCCCTCGACGCCGCCGCCCAGCGCCACGGCGCCGCCGCCGTCCTGCTCGGCCACACCCGTGACGACCAGGCCGAGACCGTCCTCCTCGGCCTCGCCCGCGGCTCCGGCATCCGCTCCCTGTCCGGCATGGCACCCGTCTCCGGCGGACCGGGCGCCGAAGGCCGCTACCGGCGCCCCTTCCTCCAGCTCGACCGGCAGACCGCCCGCAAGGCCTGCCTCGTCCAGCACCTGCCCGTCTGGGACGACCCGCACAACACGGACCCCGCCTACACCCGCTCCCGGCTGCGCCACGAAGGACTGCCCGCCCTGGAGAAGGCGCTCGGCAAGGGCGTCGTCGAGGCCCTCGCCCGTACGGCCCAGCTCTCCCGGGACGACGCCGACGCCCTCGACACCTGGGCGAGGGAGGCCGCGGACTCCGTACGGGACGCGGCAGGGCTCCTCGAATGCGCCAAGCTCTACGCGCTGCCGCCCGCCGTACGCCGCCGCATCCTGCGCAGAGCCGCCATCGAGGCGGGCGCCCCGGCCGGCGCGCTCTTCGCCCGTCACATCGAGGAAGTCGACCGTCTGATCACCGGCTGGCGCGGCCAGGGAGAGATCAACCTCCCGGGCAAAGTCCTCGCTCAGCGGCAGGGTGGCAGACTGGTCATCCGGCAAGGCTGACACCGCGGCTCACGTCGCGGCGGCCGGTGGGACGACCGAAAGTGATGCGGGTGGACGCGAAAGACATGGGCACCGACCTCAAGTCGGTGCTCATCACCAAGGAAGAGATCGACGCGAAGCTGGCCGAACTGGCCGCCAAGGTCGACGCGGAATACGCGGGCAAGGACCTGCTGATCGTCGGGGTCCTCAAGGGCGCCGTCATGGTCATGGCGGACCTGGCTCGCGCCCTGTCCACCCCCGTCACGATGGACTGGATGGCGGTGTCCTCCTACGGCGCGGGCACCCAGTCCTCCGGCGTCGTGCGGATCCTCAAGGACCTCGACACTGACATCAAGGGCAAGCACGTCCTGATCGTCGAGGACATCATCGACTCCGGACTGACCCTGTCCTGGCTCCTCACCAACCTCGGCTCGCGCGAGCCCGCCTCCCTCGAGGTCTGCACGCTGCTGCGCAAGCCGGAAGCGGCCAAGGTCGCTATCGACGTGAAGTGGGTCGGCTTCGACATCCCGAACGAGTTCGTCGTCGGCTACGGCCTGGACTACGCGGAGAAGTACCGCAACCTGCCGTTCGTCGGCACGCTGGCGCCGCACGTCTACGGCGGCTGAGCACCCGCGAGACGGCTGGGAACCCTTCTGGGCTCCCCGCCGTTGGAGCATGCGAAGGGTCGTTTGTCGGTCGTCCCCTGCGGCGTCGGGTGACAATGCTGGGGTACCGTCCGAAGAACAGTTCTTCAAACAGCTTCAAACAGCCTTATCAAACTCACTATGGCAGGAGGGACGGGGCGTCATCGCTCCGTATGGATGGACGTGAAGCGATACTTCCGTGGGCCGGTCATGTGGATCGTGCTGGCCGTCCTTGCCGTGGTCGTGTTGATGCAGGTCGTCGGTTCGTCCGGCGGCTACAAGACGGTGGACACCGGCCAGGTCATTCAGGCCATCAACGACAACAAGGTGGAGTCGGCCAAACTCACCACCGGCGATGAAAGCACCATCAAGGTCGAGCTGAAGGACGGCCAGAAGGTCGAGGACTCCAGCAAGATCCAGGCCAGCTACATCGGCGACCAGGGCGTCGACGTGGCCAAGAGTCTGCAGGCCAAGTTCGAGGACAAGCAGATCCCCGACGGGTACACCGTTTCCCCGTCGAAGCAGAACCCCTTCGTGGGCATCCTGCTCTCCCTGCTGCCGTTCGTCCTCATCGTCGTCGTCTTCCTGTTCCTGATGAATCAGATGCAGGGCGGCGGCTCCCGGGTCATGCAGTTCGGGAAGTCCAAGGCCAAGCTCATCACCAAGGACACCCCGAAGACGACGTTCGCCGACGTCGCCGGTTCGGACGAGGCCGTCGAGGAGCTCCACGAGATCAAGGAGTTCCTCCAGGAACCGGCCAAGTTCCAGGCCGTCGGCGCCAAGATCCCCAAGGGCGTGCTGCTCTACGGCCCGCCCGGAACCGGCAAGACGCTCCTCGCGCGCGCCGTCGCCGGTGAGGCCGGGGTCCCGTTCTACTCGATCTCCGGTTCCGACTTCGTCGAGATGTTCGTCGGTGTCGGCGCCTCCCGCGTCCGTGACCTCTTCGAGCAGGCCAAGGCGAACGCCCCGGCGATCGTCTTCGTCGACGAGATCGACGCGGTCGGCCGCCACCGCGGCGCAGGCCTCGGCGGCGGTCACGACGAGCGCGAGCAGACGCTCAACCAGCTGCTCGTCGAGATGGACGGCTTCGACGTGAAGGGCGGCGTCATCCTGATCGCCGCCACCAACCGGCCCGACATCCTCGACCCCGCGCTGCTGCGCCCCGGCCGCTTCGACCGGCAGATCGCCGTCGACCGCCCGGACATGCAGGGCCGCCTCGAGATCCTCAAGGTGCACCAGAAGGGCAAGCCCGTCGCGCCCGACGTCGACCTGTCGGCCGTCGCGCGCCGCACCCCCGGCTTCACCGGTGCCGATCTGTCGAACGTGCTGAACGAGGCCGCGCTGCTCACGGCCCGCTCGGACCAGAAGCTGATCGACAACAAGATGCTGGACGAGGCGATCGACCGCGTGGTCGCGGGCCCGCAGAAGCGGACCCGGATCATGTCGGACAAGGAGAAGAAGATCACCGCGTACCACGAGGGCGGACACGCCCTGGTCGCGGCGGCCTCCCCGAACTCCGACCCGGTCCACAAGATCACGATCCTCTCCAGAGGCCGTGCCCTCGGCTACACGATGGTGCTCCCGGACGAGGACAAGTACTCGACCACGCGCAACGAGATGCTCGACCAGCTCGCCTACATGCTGGGCGGCCGCGCGGCCGAGGAGCTCGTCTTCCACGACCCGACCACGGGTGCCGCGAACGACATCGAGAAGGCCACCGGTACGGCCCGCGCGATGGTCACGCAGTACGGCATGACCGAGCGGCTCGGCGCGATCAAGTTCGGCGGTGACAACACGGAGCCGTTCCTGGGCCGTGAGATGGGTCACCAGCGCGACTACTCGGAAGAGGTCGCCGCGCTCGTCGACGAAGAGGTCAAGAAGCTCATCGAGACCGCGCACAACGAGGCGTGGGAGATCCTCGTCGAGAACCGCGACGTCCTGGACAACCTGGTCCTCGCGCTGCTCGAGAAGGAGACGCTGAACAAGGAGGAGATCGCCGAGATCTTCACCCCGATCGTGAAGCGTCCGGCCCGCCCCGCGTGGACCGGCTCCTCCCGCCGCACCCCCTCGACCCGGCCGCCGGTGCTCTCCCCCAAGGAGCTCTCACTGACGAACGGGGCGAACGGATCGGCGCCCGCCATCGAGACCACCACCCCGGTGGACACGGTGAAGGAAGACCGCCCCGAGAGCTGACCCGAGGCGACCCGGGTCGACTCACGGCCCGGAATGAATGCCGCGTCCCCCACGCTTTACGGTGTGGGGGACGCGGCATTTGTGGTGCCGCACCTGCACATACGAGGAAGAGGCACCAGATGACCGACCCGGTGACGCTGGACGGCGAGGGCACCATCGGCGAGTTCGACGAGAAGCGCGCCGAGAACGCCGTGCGCGAACTGCTCATCGCCGTCGGTGAGGACCCCGACCGCGAGGGCCTGCGGGAGACCCCGGCCCGGGTGGCGCGCGCGTACAGGGAAATATTCGCGGGGCTGTGGCAGAAGCCCGAGGATGTCCTGACGACGACGTTCGATCTCGGCCATGACGAGATGGTCCTGGTGAAGGACATCGAGGTGCAGTCGAGCTGTGAGCACCATCTGGTCCCGTTCGTGGGCGTCGCCCACGTCGGTTACATCCCGTCGGCCGAAGGCAAGATCACGGGTCTGTCGAAGCTGGCTCGCCTCGTCGATGTGTACGCCCGCCGGCCCCAGGTCCAGGAGCGGCTGACCACGCAGATCGCGGACTCCCTCATGGAGATCCTGGAGCCGCGCGGCGTCATCGTCGTCGTCGAGTGCGAGCACATGTGCATGTCGATGCGGGGCGTGCGCAAGCACGGCGCCAAGACCATCACCTCGGCGGTGCGGGGCCAGCTGCGGGACGCGGCGACCCGTAACGAGGCGATGAGCCTGATCATCGGCCGCTGAGGCTGCTTCTCCGGCGCAGGGCCTGTGCCGTAGGAGGCGCCGGTCAGGCCGCCGGGGCCGTGCCGTCGGTGTCGTCGTCCTCCGGGAGCTTGCAGACGCGCTCCAGGAAGAGGGCCGCCGCTATCACCGCGATACCGGCGACGACCGAGAAGCCGGCGTAGATGGCTTGATCGCGGCGGGCCGGAACCTCCAGCCACTCCAGGAGGAACGCTCCGGTGCCGCCGTACATCCCGGCGACGAGCGCGGCGACCAGCGCACTGGCCTGGCCGAAGACGAGCGCCCTCGCGGCCATCATCGGGTCGACGCCCTTCGCCTCGGGGCGCCGCTCGCGCTGGGCCCTGAGCCGGGAGCGGATGGACAGCGCCGTCGCGAGCAGCACCGCGGCGATCACCGCGAGGACGATCGGCGCGGCCAGCGGCACCTTCGGCAGCGTGCCGAGGGAGTCCCACAGCCGGGCGCCGGCCCAGGACAGCACCCCGGCGGCCAGGAACAGGCCCACCAGGGTCCTGATGCGCAGTTGCTTCATCCCCGTACGTCGCCCCTCATGTGTCCTGGGCCTCGTCTTCTCGGCCTGCCCGCACGACCTTAACGATTACTCGGGCAGCCGGAGTTCCAGGTCGCCGCGCGGCGCCACTCCGTCCCGGGTCACGCCGGTGAGCAGCTCGGCGACCGGGCCGCGCCCCGGCAGCTGGGCGTCCGGCTCCACGTCGTGCCAGGGGGCGAGGACGAAGGCGCGCTCGTGGGCGCGCGGGTGCGGCAGCGTGAGCGTCGGGTCGTCGGAGACCTCGTCGGCGTAGGCGACGATGTCGACGTCGATGGTGCGCGGGCCCCAGCGCTCGTCCCGGACGCGGTGGAACGCCTCCTCGACGGCGTGGGCGCGCTCCAGGAGCGAGGCGGGCGGCAGCGTCGTCTTCAGGACCACCACCGCGTTGAAGTACGAGGGCTGGCTGCCGGGCTCGACGCCCCACGGCTCCGTCTCGTACACCGGCGAGACCGCTTTGATGCGGACGCCGGGCGTGTCCTCCAGGGCGTCGACGGCGCCTTGCAGGGTCTCCAGGCGGTTGCCCAGGTTGGCGCCGAGGGAGAGGACGGCGCGCTTGGGGTTGGAGAGGGTGGTGTCGGCGGCGTCGACCTGTTCCACCACGGAGGTCGGCACCGGTTGGACGGTCGGGTCGAACTGAGTCTGATTCATACTCGGCTCCGGGTGATGGTGACGGTCACGTCGTCGAAGGGCACGGTGATCGGGGCGTCCGGCTTGTGGACGACCACCTCGACCTCCTGCACTCCGTCGTGCTTGAGGCACGTCTGGGCGATGCGCTCCGCGAGCGTCTCGATGAGGTCGACCGGCTCGCCCCCCACGACGGCCACGACCTCCTCCGCCACGATGCCGTAGTGCACGGTCTTCGCCAGGTCGTCGTCGGCCGCGGCCGCCCGGGTGTCCAGTCCGAGCACCAGGTCCACGATGAAGGTCTGGCCCTCTTCGCGTTCCTTGGGGAAGACGCCATGGTGCCCGCGGGCCTTGAGGCCGCGCAGCGCGACACGATCCACGCGAATCACTCCTGCAGTCGTCGGTAGAGGCCGGTCCCGCCGATGTGCGGTCGACGCGATGGCCTCGATCGAATCTACCTGCGAGCACTGACAGCACTCGCCCGCGGGGGCTATGGACAGTGCGGCCCACGGCTGGTAGCCGCCCATACCCAATGAGCCCGGGAACCAACCGCGAGAAGGGATTCAGTGATTCCGCAAGAGCGATAACCACTCAGGCGAGTGGTCCGTCGTCCTCGGGGTTGTCGGTGAGGTCCTCCTCACCGGCGCTGTCGGCGAGGCGCGCGGCGTCCGTCGCGTCGTCCGACTCCGCGAGCACCGGTGAGGCGTGGTGGGACCACAGCTTCCAGCCGTCGCGAGTACGCCGGAACACGTTCGTGGCGACGACGAGCTGGCCGACGAGCGGGCCCAGCTCGTCGCTGTCGGCGGGGGCGGGGCCGCCGCTGAGGATGTTCTCCGTGCAGGTCACCAGGGCCGTGTCGGCGACGACGCTGATCCGTACGTCGGTCAGGAAGAACTGGATGTACTCGGTGTTCGCCATGATCAGCGCGTACGAGCGCAGCACCTCGCCGCGTCCGGTCAGTACCGGCCAGCCCGGGTGGACGCAGCTGATCGAGGTGTCCTCGGCGTCGTCGGGGTCCGCGTCCTCGGCGTACGAGACGTCCTCGGGCGCCAGCCACAGGGACGTCAGCTCCTCGAAGTCGCCGCGCTCCATGGCCTCGTAGTAGGCGCGGTTCGCGTCGTCGACGGCCTGCGTGTCGGTGCTGGTCACCGGGCTCCTTCGACGGCGCGGGCCACCCGGACCGCGTCGGCGGTGGCCCGGACCTCGTGGACGCGCACCGCCCAGGCGCCGGCGTGCGCGGCGATCGCCGAGACGGCGGCGGTGGCGGCGTCGCGCTCGCGCGCGGGCGGCGGGGCACCCTCCTCGCCGGCCAGGACGTGGCCGAGGAACCGCTTGCGGGAGGCCGCGACCAGGATGGGGTGGCCGAGGGCGCGCAGCTCGCCGAGGTGGCCGAGGAGGGCGAGGTCGTGCTCGGGCTCCTTGGAGAAGCCGAGGCCCGGGTCGATCACGAGGTGGTCGGGGGCGACGCCGCCCTCGATGATGGCCGCCACGCGCGCGTGCAGCTCGCCGACGACCTCGGCGACGACGTCCCGGTAGCTGCCGCGGATGGTGGCGCCCTCCAGGAAGCCGCGCCAGTGCATCACCACGAACGGCGCCTTCGCGGCGGCGACGACCGGGATCATCGCCGGGTCGGCGAGACCGCCGCTCACGTCGTTGACCAGGACCGCGCCCGCCGCGAGCGCCTGCTCGGCGACGCTGGCCCGCATGGTGTCCACGGAGACGGTGACGCCCTCGCCCGCGAGGCCGCGCACGACCGGGACGACGCGCTTGAGCTCCTCGTCCTCGTCGACCCGGGTGGCGCCGGGCCGGGTGGACTCGCCGCCGACGTCCACGAGGTCGGCGCCCTGGGCCACCAGGTCGAGGCCGTGCTTGATCGCCGCGGTGGTGTCGAACCAGCGGCCCCCGTCGGAGAAGGAGTCGGGCGTCACATTGACGACGCCCATGACCGCGCAGCGGTCCCAGACGGGGAGGTGGGCTACGTGGCCGCGGTGGACCTGCGACGTGCTCATGGCTTCCAGCCTAGAGCCGGTGTCGGTGGGCCCGCGTCGGGGTGGGCGGCTTCCGTGGGGGCGCGTGCGGTCCGCCGCCGGGTGCGGGTCCCGTCGTGGTTGCTCGCGCGGTTCCCCGCGCCCCTGACCACCTCTAGGCGGCCTGCGCGTCACGTTCCTGGGCTCTGTGGGCGCACGGGCGGGGTTCCCCGGGGGCGAGGTCGCGGATGCGCCGCACCCGGATCTCGTAGCCATGGCGCTCGATCCTTCTGACCGTCCGGCGCACATTGCGCATCGCCCGCCCGGCCAGGGAGAGATCCGCGACCTCCACCACCGCCTCGTCGCCCGGTTCGAGCGCGGTCAGGCCGGTCTCGCGGGTCCACACCTCGCCGCCGGTCTCGGAGCAGCCCATGACGGCGGGGGTCCAGGAGTGGGCCCGCGCCTCGTCCATGAAGTGCTCGATGGCGCCGGGCCAGGCCTCCACGTCACCTACGGGGTCACCGCCCGCGAGCATCACCCCGCAGACCACGCGGTAACAGACGGCCGCCTTGCCGCTCGGAGAGAAAACGACGCCCTTGTCGCGGCGCAGCGCGAAGTGGCCCAGGGAGTCGCGCGGGCCGTGCTTGTCCAGGAGGGCACGCAGTTTCGTCTCGTCCTCCTCGCTGAGGCGCGCGGCCGGCTGCTCGGGGCGGAACGCCAGGTAGACGGTGGTGAGCGCGGTGATCATGCCGAGCGCGCCCAGGGAGAACGCGACCGTGCGCGCTGTGGGGCCCGTGTAGTCGAGCGGCCCCTCGACGCCGAACAGGCCGTACAGGACGTGCTCCAGGCGCTCGGCAAGGCTCGGGCTGCCCACCATGTCGTGCGGGTGGGCGCTGACGATCGCGAGGCCGAGCAGAAGGGAACCGGCGCCCATGAGCACGAAGTTCGTGAGCGCGCGCCAGCGGCTGCGCGGGTCCGGCAGGGCGTCGAACGCGCCGCGATGCCTGGCGAGGAGCCACAGGAGCAGCAGCGGGACGACGACGCCCACGACCGAGTGGCGGTGGACGAACTGCGCGCAGGCGCCGAACGGCAGCAGCACCACGGCCGCCCGCCAGGCCCGCCGCTTGCGGCGCCGCAGTCCGTGCGCGAGCAGGAGCAGCAGGACGCCGCTGCTGAGCGCGAGGGCCGCGGCGAACGGCCCGAGCGTGCCCGGAACGACCCCGGCCGGGGTGTGCGTCCGGCTGTGCCCGAACCGCGGGAGGACGCCTGCGGCGATGTCGAGGAACCCGGCCAGGACGCAGGCCCTGGTGAGCAGGGCCGGAACGGCCTCCGGGCGCGGACCGCGCGCCAGGCGCCGCAGCCGGCCCGGGGGCAGCGCGGAGGTCGCCACGTCCTGCCCCGCGCCGCGCCCCACGCCCTGCTCCGGGCTTTTCCTGACGAACATCGCATTCCCGTGGTTCCGCGAGAAACGTGAACGCGGTGCCAAATCCGGCATCCGCGACTTGCGCCCTCTAGGACGGGATGACAGGGAGCGCGGTTCACTCCCTGTCGCAAAGTCACCGCAAACAGCTATGTGGAGCGCGGCGCGCGGCGGAGGGGCTCACTTGCCGAGCGGGGCCACCGTCTCCAGTTCGACCTCCGCGCGGGAGATGTCCCGCGCGTCCGCCGCCGTGGAACGGCGCAGCGCCTCGTGGAGCTTGGCCGGGGTCAGGACGCCGAGGAAGCGGCCCTCGGACCGGGCGTCGATCACCGCGATCCACCCCGCGTCGTGCTGGAGCATCGTCGCGAACGCCTGCTTGAGCGAGGCGCCGACCGGCAGCCACGCCTCCATGCGGCGGGCGTGGTCGCGCACGGTGCCGCCCGCGCCCCGGTCCGCCGCCGCGCGCGTGTCCTCGCCGGAGATCCAGCCGTGCAGATTGTTGTCGTGGTCCAGGACGACGGCCCAGCGGGCGTCGAGGTCCGTGGGCAGCGGGTCGTCGAGGTGGACGACGGGCGGCTGCTCCAGGTCGCCCTCCTCGATGGGCGTCACGGACAGCCGCTTGAGACCCCGGTCCGCACCGACGAAGTCGGCCACGTACGGGGTCGCGGGGGCGCCCAGGACCGCCGAGGGGGTGTCGAACTGCTCGATGCGGCCCTGCCCGTACACGGCGATGCGGTCGCCGAGGCGGACGGCCTCCTCGATGTCGTGCGTGACGAAGAGGACCGTCTTGCCGAGCGTCTGCTGCAGCCGCAGGAACTCGGTCTGCAGGTGGTCGCGGACGACCGGGTCGACGGCGCCGAACGGCTCGTCCATCAGCAGGACCGGCGGATCGGCGGCCAGGGCACGGGCCACGCCGACCCGCTGGCGCTGCCCGCCCGAGAGCTGCTCCGGATAGCGGTCGCCGAACGTCTTCGGGTCCAGGCCCACCAGGTCGAGCAGTTCGGCGGCGCGCTCGCGGGCGGTGGCGCGCTTGACGCCGAGCAGGTGCGGCACGGTCGCCGTGTTGTCGAGCACCGTCTTGTGGGGGAAGAGGCCCACCTGCTGAATGACGTAGCCGATACGGCGCCGCAACTGGACGGGGTCGATCGCGGATATGTCGTCGCCGTCGAGGAATATCCGGCCCTCGGTGGGCTCGATCAGCCGGTTCACCATTTTCATCGTCGTGGTCTTGCCACAGCCCGAGGGGCCGACGAGGGTGACCAGTTCGCCCTCGTTCACCTCGAAGGACAGGTCGTCGACGGCAGTGGTGCCGTCCGCGTACCGCTTGCTGACGTGCTCGAACCGGATCATGAGACCCCATTCTGCCGCGCCGCGGCGCCGACGGACACGGCCCGGCAAGGCAGTCGTGTGAAGGGAATGTTGCGGGGAGGGGACGGGTATCGGCCATTGTCAGTGCTGCCCGCTAGGGTCGTCGACAGTCGGAAAGGATGCGTGCTGTCGTACGGATCACTGACATACGTTCGGGGAAGCGGGGGAGGTGGGCGGGGTGAGCGAGCAGAACTGCCTGGTGGCCAATGACTGGGTGTGCGGGGAGTATCTGCGCACCCGCGGCCAGGAATTGGTGGACGCGACCGTCCAGCACATCGGGATCACCGTCGCCTCGGTGGTGATCGGCGTCCTGATCGCCTTCCCGCTCGCGCTGCTCGCCCGCCACAAGCGGGCTTTCGCGGGCCCGGTGCTCGGGCTGACGACAGTGGTCTACTCGATTCCCTCGCTGGCGATGTTCTCGCTGCTGCTGCCCCTTTTCGGGCTGTCGGCCTCCCTTGTGGTCACCGGACTCGTCCTGTATTCGCTGACGATTCTCGTGCGCAACATTCTGGCCGGGCTGCAGGCGGTGCCGGACGAGGCCAGAGAGGCCGCGCGCGGCATGGGGTACGGGCCGCTGCGGCTGCTGTGGGAGGTGGAACTGCCGCTGGCGCTGCCCGCGTTGCTCGCGGGCGTGCGCATCGCGACGGTCTCCACGGTGGCGCTGACGACGGTCGGCGCGATCGTCGACTACGGCGGCCTCGGCACGCTGATCCTCGACGGCCTCGACAGTGACTTCAAGGCGCAGGTGCTGACCGCCTCGGTGCTCTGCGTGGTGCTCGCGATCCTCGCGGACCTGCTGCTCCTCGGCGTGCAGCGGTGGCTGACCCCGTGGACGCGGGTGGCGGCCGGCCGGTCCTCGCGCAGGAACCGAATACGGGAAGACGGCGCGGTCCCGGGTCCGGCCTCGGCCCCGGTGGAGCCGGAGAAGGTGGCATGAACGCGATATCGGGGGCATGGGACTGGCTGAGCACGGGCGCCAACTGGCAGGGCGAGAAGGGGGTGTGGCACCGCCTCGCCGAGCATCTGTACTTCAGCGGTGTCGCACTCGCGGTCGCCTGCCTGATCGCGCTGCCGCTCGCCCTCTGGCTCGGGCACATCGGCAAGGGCGGCGCCCTCGCGATCAACGTGTCGAACGTGGGGCGCGCGGTACCGACGCTCGCCGTCCTGGTCCTGCTGACCCTGACCCCGCTGGGCCGCCACGGTGACGCGCCGACGCTGATCGCCCTGGTCCTGTTCGCGGTGCCGCCGCTGCTGACCAACGCGTACGTGGGGATGCGCGAGGTCGACCGCTCGGTGGTGGAGGCGGCGCGCGGCATGGGCATGAGCGGCCGCCAGGTCTTCGCCCGGGTCGAGCTGCCGCTGGCGTACCCGCTGGTGATGACCGGGCTGCGCTCGGCGGCGGTGCAGGTGATCGCGACGGCGACGCTGGCGGCGATGGCCGGCGAGGGCGGTCTCGGCCGGATCATCACGGCCGGGTTCAACCTCCAGGACACGCCCCAGGTGGTCGCGGGAGCCGTGCTTGTGGCCGCGCTCGCGCTGCTGGTGGAAGGCGTGTTCGTGGCGCTGGGACGGGTGCTCGACCCCATGCGGGGCCGGGCGTGAAGGCAACTAGGAGAGCGATGAACAGCAGGACGCGTCGAATGGCTCTGGCCGCCGTGGCGGTCGCGGCGCTGACCGCGGGTGTCACCGCGTGCGGCGGCGACAGCCTGGAGGGCAAGGACGATTCGGGGAGCGCGGGTGACGGCGGCAAGAAGGGCAAGGTCGTCATCGGCGCCGCGAGTTTCACCGAGGCCAAGGTCCTCGGCGAGCTGTACCGGCAGATATTGTCCGACGCCGGGTACGACGCCTCGGTCAAGACGGTCGAGAACCGGGAGATCTACGAGCCGCAGCTCTCCAAGGGCGCCATCGACGTGGTGCCCGAATACGCGGCGACGCTCGCCGAATTCCTCAACCTGAAGAAGAACGGCTCGGACGCGAAGCCCGTCGCCTCCAGCGATGTCGACGCCACGGTCGCGGCGCTGCGCAAGCTCGCCGAGCCGGAGGGGCTGAAGGTTCTCGACCCGGGCGAGGCCGTCGACCAGAACGCGTTCGCGGTGAGCGAGAGCTTCGCGAAGAAGCACAGCCTCAAGACGCTTTCCGATCTCGGGAAGTCGGGCGAGAAGGTCAAGATCGCGGCCGGTGACGAATGCGAGGAGCGGCCGTTCTGCGCGCCGGGCCTGGAGAAGACCTACGGCATCGACGTCACGGGAATCGACCCCAAGGGCGTCGGCACCACGCAGTCCAAGCAGGCCGTGAAGAACGGCACGGATCAGCTGGTCCTGACCACCACGACCGACGCGACGCTGAAGAACTTCGGCCTCGTTCTCCTGGAGGACGACAAGAAGCTGCAGAACGCGGACAACATCATTCCGGTGGTGAACGCGAAGGACGCGGGTGACAAGGGGATATCCGACGTTCTCGGGAAGCTGACGCAGACGCTCACCACGGACGACCTCATCGAGTTGAACCGCAAGGTCGACGCCGAGCGCCAGAAGGAAGCGGATGTCGCGAAGGACTATCTCGAGTCCAAGGACCTCATCGGTAAATGATCTTGAAGGCGCGTCGAAGGCGCGGGAGGGAACGGAACGGGCGGTCAGGGCGTCTTCTGGTGTGAGTCCGGTGCTTTCTGCGCCGCCTGTGCCCGAATTTTGCCGGGCGGGGCTTCAGGATTCGCCTACGCGCGGTAAGTTTCTGGCCATGCCACGTGGACGTCACCGCCATTCCCCACCCCTGCACCGGCTGCTGCCTCCTTCGGTGATCGCCGGTGTACCCCTCGTCTGCGCGGGCGGCGTCTGGCTGTCCGACGATCCGCTCGTGCTCCGCGGGATCACCGCCGCCGCCGCGGCCGCCGCCGTCATCGGCGCCGTGGTCATGCGGCGCTGGGACCGGCTCGCGGGCAAGCAGGTCGCCGAGCTGACCCGGGGCGCCGCCAGCGAGCGCTGGCGGCACGAGGAGGCGGTGGCGGAGCTGGAGGGCGACCTCGAGGAGTCCCGCGAGCTGCGCCTCAAGCTGGAGGCCAAGCTGCGCGCGAAGCGGTCCGAGCTGGCGGGGCTGCGCAACGAGCACGCGGCGCTGCTGCGCCGGTACGCCAACGCCGAGACGGAGCGGGCCAGCGCCCTGGAGGGCCGGCGCCGCCTCGCCATAGAGGCCACCACCCCGGCCAAGGCGCTGCCCGCGGTGGCCGGCGGCCCGACCACCCCGCTCCTGTACCTGCGGGCCAACGCGGCGCTCGACCGCCTCGCCCGCCCCGAGCCCAAGCCGGCTTCGGAGGCCGATTCGCAGGGGAAGCCCCGCGCGGCGTCCGGCCACTACACCGTGCCGGCCGCCGCGGCGGTGGTGCCCGCGGCGCCCGCGCGGAGGGTTCCGCAGGGCGGCTTCGACTTCTTCGGCACGAGCGGCTCCCCGGAGGGCTCCGAGGACGGCCGCGCGGACGGCCCCGCGGCCGGCTCCGCGGACGGCTCCGCCGGTAAGCCGGACGAGGACCTGGCCGACGTCATCGGCGACGAGGCGCTCGCGGAGCAGGAACGGGAGCGCGGACGGGCGCGGGGCCACGAGGCCCCCGAGCCGGACTCCACGGAGACCAAGGACGTCGCGGAGCAGAAAGTCATCGATCTGACCGCTCACGACGAGACCGAGCAGATCGACGTCGGTGACCTGAGGTCGGCGCTGCGGGCCTGAGAGCCCGTGTCATCTCCCCGGCAGCCGGAAACGGCCCGCTGATCGCGCGTGAGGCGCCCTACTTCTCGTAGGGCGCCTTCACTTTTGGCTCATCCACCGGTCGGGACGCGCCTCCCGGCGCCCCGTACGGGACCGGTCCGCCTGGGCGCGCAACAGCTCCGACGCCTCCTGGACGTCCCGCAGGCGGGCCGTCACCGTCTTGTTGGCGCCGGTGTCGAGGTGCAGGTCGGCGACGCGCAGGCACCGTTCCCACGGGCCCTGGGTGACGCGCACGCTCTGCACCTTGGCGTGCGGGACGAGCGAGACGTGGCGGCGCAGCAGCCCATGGCGCGCGGCGAACGCGGTCTCCGTGACGGCGACCCCGTACGCCCGCCACCACAGCGGCACGCACCAGCGGCCGCGCCGGGGCGCGGGCGTGAAGTCGCCGGGCTTGGGGACGGCGACGCCCGGCAGGATCCGCGCGATGACGTCCTCGGCGTGCGCGCGCGGGGCGACGGGCACGAGGACGGAGTTGGCGGAACCGGCGACGTGCAGTTCGACGCGGACCCAGCCGCGCCGCCGCCACAGCAGCGGTTCGACGAGGCGGACGGTCTGCACGCGGCCCGGCGGCACCGTCTCGTGCGCCCGGTCGAGCAGCCCGTGGTCGATGCGGAGCCCGTCCTGGGACTCGCCGACCGTCCAGTCGTACTCGGTGATGAAGCGGCCCGCGCTGTGCGTGAACGCGGCACCCGCCAGCGGCACCCCGGCCGCGATCACCGTCCACAGGTTGTGGGTGAGGAACCAGAGGAAGGCCGGTACGACGAGCGCGGCGAGCAGCATCGCCCAGGGCGCGCCCGTCAGGAGCAGCGCCACCGCGAGCGTGCGCGGGGGCGTGTGCAGAAGCTGGCGCGCGGGCGCCTCGCCCACTTCGTGCGCCGATTCGGGGGCGAAACCGGCCGCCCTTGCGAGCAGTTCGGCGCGCAGGTCGCGCGCCTCCTTCTCGCCCAGGAAGGACAGCTCGTCCTTCTTGTCGGTGCCCACCACGTCGAGCTTCAGCTTGGCGACGCCGAGGAGGCGGGCCATGAGCGGCTGGGTGATGTCGACGGCCTGGAGCCGGTCGAGCCGGATGTGCGCCGTACGGCGGAAGAGCAGGCCCGTACGGATGCGCAGCTCGGTGTCGGTCACCGCGAAATGCGTGAACCACCAGGTGAGGAACCCGTACAGGGCGGCCGCGGGCACCAGGACGGCGAGCCCGATGAACAGGGTGGCCCCGGTCAGGTGGGCGAGCTGGCGCTGGGCCTGGTCCATGTCGTGCACGGCCCAGCCGAGCAGCACGGCGATCGGCGCCCAGGCCCGCCGGAACGGTGTGACGGGGTGCAGCCGCCGCTCCCGCAGGGTGCCGGCCGCGGCCGCGGGTGCCACGTCCCCGGCCCGGGGCGCGCCCGTCACAGCCCCGCCGATCGGGCCTCGCCCAGCTCCGTGAGACGGTCGCGCAGGCGCTCCGCCTCGGACGGGCTCAGGCCGGGGACGGTGGCGTCGGTGGCGGCGGCCGCGGTGTGCAGTTGCAGGCTGGCCAGGCCGAACTTCCGCTCGAGGGGTCCCGAGGTCACCTCGACGAGCTGCATGCGCCCGTACGGCACGATCGTTTCCTCACGCCACAGGACACCGCGGCTGATGAGCAGGTCGTCGGCGCGCTCGGCGTAGCGCCACGAGCGCCAGTTGCGGCCGAGCATCGGCCAGCCCCAGGCGAGCACGGCGAGCGGAAGGAGCGCGAAGGCCGCCCAGGGCGGGCCCGCGGTGAGCGCGAGGAGCACCCCGATGACGATCGCGGTCGGCAGCAGCCAGAGCACGAGCAGCAGTCTGCGCAGCTTCAGCAGCCCTGGTGGCAGCCCCGTCCACACCGGCCCGTCCCCCGGCGCCCCGGACCGCGCCGGGCCACTGCCCGCCAGGCCGACCGCTGGGCTGTCCGCCGGGCCGTCCGCCGGGCCGTCCGCCGGGTCTATGCCGCCTGTGGTCCCCGTCATCCCCGTTTCCATGCGTCCACCCTACGTAGGAGAGACTGTCCGCATGACGCCCACGACTCAGGCCACGGTCGGCATCGGTGGTGCCGCGGAGAGCACGGACATGGTGCTCAACATCGGTCCGCAGCACCCGTCCACCCACGGCGTGCTGCGCCTGCGTCTCGTGCTCGACGGCGAGCGGATCCAGCACGCGGAGCCGGTCATCGGCTATATGCACCGCGGCGCGGAGAAGCTCTTCGAGGCGCGCGACTACCGGCAGATCGTGATGCTGGCCAACCGCCACGACTGGCTGTCCGCGTTCTCCAACGAGCTGGGCGTCGTGCTCGCCGTCGAGCGGATGCTGGGCATGGAGGTCCCCGAGCGGGCCGTCTGGCTGCGGACGCTGCTCGCCGAGCTGAACCGGATCCTCAACCATCTGATGTTCCTGGGTTCGTACCCGCTCGAACTGGGCGGAATCACCCCGGTCTTCCACGCCTTCCGCGAGCGCGAAGAGCTGCAGAACGTCATGGAGGAGGTCTCCGGCGGCCGCATGCACTACATGTTCAACCGGGTCGGCGGCCTCAAGGAGGACCTGCCGCTCGGCTGGACGACACGCGCGCGTGCCGCCGTCGCGGACGTGCGCTCCAGGATGGACGTCTACGACCGTCTCGTCCTCGGCAACGAGATCTTCCGGGGCCGTACGCGCGGCGTCGGAGTCCTGTCCGCGGAGGCCGCGCACTCCTACGGGGTCAGCGGCCCGATCGCCCGCGCGTCCGGCGTCGACTTCGACCTGCGCCGCGACGAGCCGTACCTCGCCTATGGGGAGCTCCAGGACACCCTGAAGGTCGTCACGCGGCAGGAAGGCGACTGCCTCGCGCGCTTCGAGTGCCTCCTCGAACAGTCCCACGTCGCCCTCGATCTCGCCGACGCCTGCCTCGACCGGCTCGCCGAACTCCCGCCGGGCCCGGTCAACCAGCGCCTCCCGAAGGTTCTGAAGGCGCCCGAGGGCCACACGTACGCGTGGACGGAGAACCCGCTCGGCATCAACGGCTACTACCTCGTCAGCAAGGGCGAGAAGACGCCGTACCGGCTCAAGCTGCGCTCCGCCTCGTACAACAACATCCAGGCGCTCGCCGAACTGCTGCCCGGGACGCTGGTCGCCGACATGGTGGCGATCCTCGGGTCACTGTTCTTCGTCGTCGGCGACATCGACAAGTAGGCCGGCCGCCGGTTCCGGGACGTGCACGGGTTCGAGCAGCCAGCCGAAGTCGCCGAGCCCGCCCCGGGCCGTCAGCTCCGCCGCCTCTCCCGCCCGCGTAAGGGCCCGGACGTACGCCGCCGGGTCCTCGGACGCCAGAGTCAGCGGCGGGCGCCCTGAGGCGACGCCCAGGGCGCGCAGGGCCGTCCGCTGTGAGACGACGCGGGCCCCGGGCGTCACCGCGCACGCGTCGAGCGCCACGTGTGCCGTGATGTCGCAGGAGCCGTCCGGCACCGGAGCGGTCTCGCGGCCGTCCCGGAACCCCGTGAGCGTGCCGAACGGCGGGCGTGCCCCGCGCGCGTGGGCGTAGTCGACGGCGACCGCGAGGCCGCGCTCCAGCGAGCGGACGGCCGCCTCCCACGCCTCGTCGCGCGCCAGGCCGACCTCGGCGCGCGTTCCCGGCTCGGCGGGCAGCGGCCACCAGGCGTCCAGCCAGCGCCGCGTGGCGTCGTCCAGGGGCGCGGTGCCCAGGTGCTCCCCGCCGTCCTGCCGTACGAGGACGAGCCGGGCCGTGCCGTCCTCGTCCGCCTCGACGACGTCCAGGGGCACGTTGTCGAGCCACTCGTTGGCGAAGAGGAGGCCGGTGATCCCGGCGGGCGGTTCGGGGCGCCACTCGATCCGCCGATCGAGACCGGCGGGGCGGTCGGCCTTCTCCACCGCGCAGGCACGCACGCGTGCGGCCACCTTTTCCGGAAGCGCGGCAAGGACGCCCGTGACGAGTTCGCCGCGCCCGGCCGCCATGTCGACGAAGGTCAGCTCGTCCGGTTCGCCGAGCGCCGCGTCGACCCGGCACAGCAACGCGGCCACCGCGCCCGCGAACAAGGGCGACGCGTGGACCGACGTACGGAAGTGCCCGGCGGGCCCCTCGGGCCTGCGGTAGAAGCCGTACGGGCCGTACAGCGCCTCGTCCATGGCGGCGCGCCAGCCGCGTCCCGCGCCCTCTTGTGCGTTGCTCACGCCCGAAGGCTAAGCGCAGGGGGCGCATGCGCCTCCACCTTGCGGAGTACGCGCGCCCGGTCCGGATCGGCCCTCCGGTTGACCCCGGCACCCCTCGGGCCTGCCTACTCTGGGTTACGTGCAGCGCCTCTACGACTTCCTCCGCAGACACCCGACGTGGGTCGACGGCTTCTGGGCCGTGATCCTGCTCGGGATCTCGGTGGCGAGCGGCACCACCGCGAACGGCTCGCCGCCGCGCGGGAACGAGGCGGTGTCGATCGGCTGTGCCGTCGTGCTCTCCCTGGTCGTGGCCTTGCGCCGGCGTATGCCGGAGAAGATGCTCGTGCTCGCGATCGTCGCGGGCCTCGCCCAGCTGGTCTTCGACGCGCGGACCAACCCGTCCGACTTCGCCATGCTGGTGATCATCTACACGGTCGCCGTGAGCGGCGCCCGCTGGGCCTCCCGGCTCGCGCTGATCGGCGGCCTGTGCGCGGCGCCGCTCGCCGAGCTGCGCTGGCCCACGATGTCCTCCAGCGGCGCCGGGCACATCGCGGTGACCGTCTTCCAGATGGTGCCCTTCGCCCTGGCCTGGGTGCTCGGCGACTCGTTGCGCACCCGCCGCGCCTATCTGGCGCAGCTGGAGGAGCGCGCGAACCGCCTGGAGAAGGAGCGCGAGGCGCAGTCGAAGGTCGCGGTTGCCGCCGAACGGGCGCGGATCGCCCGCGAGTTGCACGACGTCGTCGCGCACAACGTGTCGGTGATGGTGGTGCAGGCCGACGGCGCCGCCTACGTCCTCGACCAGGCGCCGGACCAGGCCAGGAAGGCCCTGGAGACCATCTCGGGCACGGGCCGCCAGGCGCTCGCCGAGATGCGCCGGCTGCTCGGCGTGCTGCGCACCGGTGAGCACGAGGAGGGCGGCGAATATGTGCCGCAGCCCGACGTCGAGCAGATCGAGGACCTCGTCGAGCAGGTCCGCACGGCGGGCCTCCCGGTCGACTTCAAGGTGGAGGGCACCCCGCGCCCGCTGCCCAGCGGCGTCGAGCTGACCGCCTACCGCATCGTGCAGGAGGCGCTCACCAACACCCGCAAGCACGGCGGCCCGAACGCGGGCGCGAGCGTCCGCCTCGTCTACTTCGACGACGGTCTCGGCCTGCTCGTGGAGGACGACGGCAAGGGCGCCCCGCACGAGCTGTACGAGGACGGCGGCGCCGACGGCCGCGGCCACGGCCTCATCGGTATGCGGGAGCGCATCGGTATGGTCGGCGGCACGCTGGACGCGGGCCCGCGCCCCGGCGGTGGGTTCCGTATCAGCGCCCTGCTGCCTTTGAAGCCCGCCCATTGACACGTACAAGCAACCCGACCCCACAAGTCGCCACGAGATGTGAGGACCCGCCCGATGTCGATCAAGGTCATGCTCGTCGACGACCAGGTGCTGCTGCGCACCGGCTTCCGGATGGTCCTTGCCGCGCAGCCGGACATGGAGGTCGTCGCCGAGGCGGGCGACGGCGTCGAGGCGCTGGAGGTGCTGCGCGCGACGGCGGTGGACGTGGTCCTCATGGACGTCCGTATGCCGAAGCTCGACGGCGTGGAGACGACGCGGCGGATCTGCGCGGACCCGAACCCGCCGAAGGTGCTGATCCTCACCACGTTCGACCTCGACGAGTACGCCTTCTCCGGCCTCAAGGCGGGCGCCTCCGGCTTCATGCTCAAGGACGTGCCGCCGGGCGAGCTGCTCACCGCGATCCGCTCCGTGCACAGCGGCGACGCGGTCGTCGCCCCGTCGACGACGCGCCGCCTGCTCGACCGGTTCGCGCCGATGCTGCCCAGCGGCGCCAAGGAGCCGCAGGCCGCCGAGCTGGAGCGGCTCACCGAGCGCGAGCGCGAGGTGATGGTCCTCGTCGCCCAGGGCCTGTCCAACGGCGAGATCGCGGCGCACCTGGTGCTCTCCGAAGCCACCGTGAAGACGCACGTCGGCCGCATCCTCACCAAGCTGGGCCTGCGCGACCGCGTCCAGGTCGTCGTCCTCGCCTATGAGACGGGGCTCGTCCGCGCGGGCGGGCGCTGAGCCACGGGGGCGTCAGCGCAGCACGCCCTCGATGAAGTCGCCGCCCAGGCGTGAGACCACGCTCAAGTCCAACTGATGCTGCACGTAACGCCCCTGACGGCGCGTCGTGATCAGGCCCGCCTTCTTCAGCACCGACAGGTGCCTGGATATCTCCGGCGCCGACATCCCGTGCGCGTCGGCCAGCTCGCTCGTCGTGTACGAGCCGCGCGCGAGGTGGCGGCACAGGCGCATCCGCACCGGGTGGGCGAGGGCGGACATGCGCAGGGTCAGCTGCTCCACGGAGGGCGGCGCCGTGAGCCCAGGTGACGAGACCGGGTAGGTGATCACCGGCTGCCAGCCCGCGCGGTGCAGCACCCACAGGTGCGGCCAGCCCAGGCTGGTCGGGATGAGGACGAGGTCGCCGTCCCCGGTCGCCGCCACCCCGTTGCTGATCTTGTCCACGACGAGGGTGCGGCCCGTCTGGTCGAGCGAGACCGCCGAGGACGTGGCCTTCAGGGCGTCCCCGAGGCCCTTGCGGCGGATCAGCGCCGTCTTGTGCCGGGCGTCGGCCGCGAGCTGGTGCTCCACCCGCGCCCACACGTCCGCGAAGAACGCCTCCTCGCAGTCGCGCAGCAGCTCCCGGAACCAGGCCCTGACCGCGGGCGGATCGTCAAGGAGGCGCTGGGTGAAACGGACCTGGTGGGCGCCGCGCGCCGCCGCGAGGTCGAGCGCGCGCTCGCGGACGCGCGGGTCGTCGAGCCGGCTGACGGACCGGCTCCCGTAACTGGTCTGGCAGGTGAACTCCAGGGCGGCGTCCACGAACTGTTCGTCGGACAGCTTGTCCAGGAGGTCCAGCTCCTCGGTGAGCGTGGCCCCGGGCCGGGTGCGCCGCCCGGCGATCCCCGCCGACGGCGTGAACACGTCCGAGAACGTCGTCCGCCACAGGAAGTCCGCCTCGCACAGACGATCCGCGAGGCAGGGGTCCAGGCGCGTGGACACGCTCGTGGTCCACCCCTGCAACCCCGGGTGGTGCGCTGGCTCGGCCAGCGCGTGCAGCGCCATGCCCAGCTCGGCCAGGGGCGAGGGCACGACGCCGATGCGCTCGGGCGTCAGGCCCGTGATGTCGATGCTCACGCTCATGGCCCCATGGTGCCCGCCGCCACTGACAACCGGGCCACCGATTGACGGCTCCCGTCAATCGACGTGACCGCGACCCCGGACTTGGCACAACCTCGTGTCATCCACCCCGGAACACGACAGTGCGGTGTCTATCGGGGGAAGACACCGCACTACGGGATGCAAGGCGCCGAACCGTGCCCAAGGGGTGCGGGGAACCGCGCGAGCAACCACAGCGAACCGGCACCCGGCAACACGCGTCACCACCCTCCCCGGAAGCCGCCACCGCACGCCGACCCACCGACCGAGCGAGGTGCCAGCCATGACCGTCACCCAGCAGTACGCCCTCGACGTCTACCGAGCCGCCCAGCGCGGCGAACCCGGGGCCCCCGCCCCCGGCCGCCACGACCGGGCCGCCCTGCGCGAGCTGCGCGACCACCGCCGCTTCGAGGCGGTCCTTGCGGGCCGCCCGGCCCGCGGCCGGATCCGCGCGGCGCTGACCCGCCGCTTCGCGGCCTTCCGCAGGCGCCCCGCGGCCGGCTGCTGACCGGGCGCTACGCCCGCCCGGGCAAGCGCCCCACGAAGTCCGCGACGGCCGCGCGGACGTCGTCGGCGCTCCACCCGAGCCCCGGTTCGGCGACCGTCACCTCGCTGACGGACACGCCCGGCACCTCGTCCGTCGGCCACCAGCGCCCGAAGAGCGACACCTTGGTCTCCTCGGCCTGGGCCACCCCGGCGTCCGTGAGCGCCTCGGCGTCGTAGGGCAGCCACACCCGGAACTCGTGCGTGTGCGGAACCTCCGGGTGGACCTTCGCCCAGGCCACGCCCGCCTCCGCGAAGCCCTCCCGCAGCGCGTGCGCGACCACGCGCGCGTGCCGCACGTACGACGGCAGCTTCGGCAGCTCCCGCTCCAGGCCCGCAAGCGCCGCGATCACCTGCGGGAACTGCTGGTAGACCTGCCCGCCGTAGCGGTGCCGCCAGGCCCTGGCCTCGTCGATGAACGACCGCGGGCCCGCGAGCGCCGCGCCACTGAGCCCACCGAGCGTCTTGTAGAACGACACATAGACGCTGTCCGCGAGCGCCGCGATCTCGTCGAGAGGGCGGCCGAAGTGCTCCGTGCACTCCCACAGGCGGGCTCCGTCGAAGTGCACGACGGCGTCACGCGCGCGTGCCGCCTCGCACACCTCCTCCAGCTCGTCCCAGTCCGGAAGGACGAAACCGGCGTCGCGGAGCGGCAGTTCCAGCATCAGCGTCCCGAACGGCTCGTCGAGGCCGGCCACCTCGTCGGCGGAGGGCTGGCGCGGCTCCCGCGTGAGGTGCACCGTGCGCACGCCCGTCAGCTGCGAGAGGGCGTCGCGCTCGTGGACCTCCGGATGGGCCAGCGGATGCAGCGCCACGGTCGGGTTCCCGGTGCGCCCGGCCCAGCAGCGCAGCGCGACCTGCTGCGCCATCGTGCCGCTGGGGAAGAACGCGGCCGCCTCCTTGCCGAGCAGCCGGGCGACCTTCTCCTCCAGGGCGGCGACGACCCCGTCACCGTAGAAGTCGAGATCACCGTCGAGGTCGGTCACCGAGGCGGCGTCCTGGGTCAGCCGGGCGAGCCGCTCGCCGAGCGTCGCCTCGTTCGGCCGCCGCGCCAGCCTCCGCTCCGCGCCCCGCCAGGCCGCGAGCCGCCGTGCGGCCCGCTTCTCGTCCTCGGTCCCGAACCCGCCGTCAGCGCTGTCAGTCATTCCCGGATGATCTCGCACGCGCGTGCGCTTGCCCACAGCCTGTGGACAGCCGAGGCCCGCCCGCCCAGATAGCGTTAACATGACGAGAAATCGTCCGGTACCCCGAGCGGACTGGAACGGAAGGCCATCGTCCCGTGTCACTTCCCCCGCCGAACGCCCATCCCGACCCCACCGATCCCCGGGACCGGCCGGCCCGCCTCACCGTGGGCGTCGTCGGCGCGGGCCGCGTGGGTCCCGCGCTCGCCGCGTCGCTCCAACTGGCCGGGCACCGCCCCGTGGCCGTCTCCGGAGTCTCCGACGCCTCCGTGCGCCGCGCCGCTGCCCTGCTGCCCGACGTGCCCCTGGTGGAGCCCGCCGAGGTGCTCGCCCGCGCCGACCTGGTGCTGCTCACCGTCCCCGACGACGCCCTGCCGGGCCTGGTCGAGGGGTTCGTCGAGACGGGCTCCATCCGCCCAGGCCAGCTGCTCGTGCACACCTCGGGCCGGTTCGGCGCCAAGGTCCTCGACCCGGCCCTGCGCGCGGGCGCCCTGCCGCTCGCGCTGCACCCCGCCATGACGTTCACCGGCACCGCCGTCGACGTCCAGCGCCTGGCCGGCTGCTCGTTCGGCGTGACCGCGCCCGAGGAGCTGCGCCTGGCCGCCGAGGCCCTGGTCATCGAGATGGGCGGCGAGCCCGAGTGGATCGCCGAGGAGAAGCGCCCGCTCTACCACGCGGCCCTCGCGCTCGGCGCGAACCACCTGGTCACCCTGGTCGCCGAAGCCATGGACCTGCTCCGGGACGCGGGCGTCGGCGCCCCCGACCGGATGCTCGGCCCGCTGCTCGGCGCCGCGCTCGACAACTCGCTCAGGTCGGGCGACGCGGCGCTCACGGGCCCGGTAGCGCGCGGTGACGCGGGCACGGTCGCCGCGCACGTCGCCGAGTTGCGCAAGCACGCCCCCGGGACCGTCGCCGGATACCTCGCGATGGCCCGCGCCACCGCCGACCGCGCCCTCGCGCACGGCCTGCTGAAGCCGGAGCTCGCCGAGGACCTGCTCGGCGTCCTCGCGACCGGAGCGGAGGACCCCCGATGAGCACGGCCCTGCTGCACAAGGGCGAGGAACTGCGGGCACGCACGCGTAGCGGGCAGCGCGTCGTCGTCATGACGATGGGCGCCCTGCACGAGGGCCACGCCACCCTGATCCGCAGCGCGCGCGAGCGCGCGGGCGCCGACGGCGAAGTGGTCGTCACCGTCTTCGTGAACCCGCTCCAGTTCGGCGCGGGCGAGGACCTCGACCGCTACCCGCGCACCCTGGACGCCGACCTCAAGATCGCCGAGCAGGCGGGCGCCGACACCGTGTTCGCGCCCTCCGCCGACGAGGTCTACCCCGGCGGGCAGCCGCAGGTCCGCATAGCGGCGGGCCCCATGGGCGAGCGCTACGAGGGCGCCTCCCGGCCCGGCCACTTCGACGGCATGCTCACCGTCGTCGCCAAACTGCTGCACCTCACGCGCGCGGACGTCGCCCTGTTCGGCCAGAAGGACGCCCAGCAGCTCGCCCTGATCCGCCGCATGGTGCGCGACCTCAACTTCGACGTGGAGATCGTCGCCGTGCCCACGGTCCGCGAGGCCGACGGCCTGGCGCTCTCCTCCCGCAACCGCTACCTCTCCCCGCAGGAGCGCCGCAGCGCCCTCAACCTGTCCCGCGCCCTGTTCGCGGGCCGCGACCGGCACGCCGCACAAGAAGCTCTACGCGCGCGTGGCGCCGAGAACCCCTCCACGCTCGCGCGGGCCCAGGCGCTCGGCGCGCTGGGCGAGGCCCGCGCCGCCGCCGACGCCCACGCCGTCGCCGCCCCGGGCGGCCCCGCAGGCGTCCTCGCCGCGACCCGCCTGGTCCTCGACGAGGCGGCCCGCCTGACGCCACCGGTCGAGCTGGACTACGTGGCCCTCATCGACCCGGCCGACTTCAGCGACGTACGGGACGGCTTCGAGGGCGACGCCGTCCTCGCCGTCGCCGCGCGCGTGGGGACGACCCGGCTGATCGACAACCTGCCTCTCACGTTCGGAGCCCGCCCATGAGCGCCTCTGCAGGAACCGGCATACGACTGCACGCCCCCGCCCCCGGCTGGTCCATCGAGGCCGACGTCGTGGTCGTCGGCTCGGGCGTCGCGGGCCTGACCGCCGCCCTGCGCTGCGAGGCCGCGGGCCTGACGACGGTCGTCGTCACCAAGGCACGGCTCGACGACGGCTCGACGCGCTGGGCCCAGGGCGGCATCGCCGCGGCGCTAGGCGACGGCGACACCCCCGAGCAGCACCTCGACGACACCCTCGTGGCAGGCGTGGGCCTGTGCGACGAGGAGGCGGTCCGCACCCTCGTCACCGAGGGCCCCGACGCCGTACGCCGCCTCATCGAGACCGGCGCCCGATTCGACGAGGCCCCGGACGGCACCCTCGACCTGACCCGCGAGGGCGGCCACCACCGCCGCCGCATCGCGCACGCGGGCGGCGACGCGTCCGGGGCGGAGATCTCCCGGGCCCTCGTCGAAGCCGTACGCGCGCGTGCGCTCCACACCATCGAGAACGCCCTCGTCCTGGACCTCCTCACGGACGCCGACGGCCGCACGGCCGGCATCACCCTGCACGTCATGGGCGAGGGCCAGCACGACGGCGTCGGCGCCGTCCTGGCACCCGCCGTGGTCCTCGCGACCGGCGGCATGGGCCAGGTCTTCTCCGCGACGACCAACCCGCGCGTCTCCACCGGCGACGGCGTCGCGCTCGCCCTGCGCGCGGGCGCCGAGGTCAGCGACCTCGAATTCGTCCAGTTCCACCCGACCGTGCTCTTCCTGGGCGCCGACGCCGAGGGCCAGCAGCCGCTCGTGTCCGAGGCCGTACGCGGCGAGGGCGCCCACCTCGTGGACGCCGACGGCGTGCGCTTCATGGTGGGCCAGCACGAACTCGCCGAACTGGCGCCGCGCGACATCGTCGCCAAGGGCATCACCCGCCGCATGCAGGAGCGCGGCGCCGAGCACATGTACCTCGACGGACGGCACTTCGGCGCCGCCATGTGGGAGAAGCGCTTCCCGACGATCCTGGCCGCCTGCCGCGCCCACGGCATCGACCCCGTCACCGAGCCGATCCCGATCGCCCCGGCCGCGCACTACGCCTCCGGCGGCGTCCGCACCGACCCGCACGGCCGCACCACCGTGCCCGGCCTGTACGCGTGCGGCGAGGTGGCCTGCACGGGCGTCCACGGCGCGAACCGGCTGGCCTCCAACTCCCTCCTGGAGGGCCTCGTCTACGCGGAGCGCATCGCGGACGACATCCAGCGCGGCCATGCCGGACAGCGGCTCCACGCCCGCGTGCCGGCACCCGTCCCGCACCCGAGCACCCCGACCCACCCCCTCCTGCCGCCCGAGGCCCGCTTCGCGATCCAGCGGGTGATGACCGAGGGCGCGGGCGTGTTGCGCTCCGCCGACTCCCTCGCCGAGGCGGCGGCCCGCCTCGGCCGCATCCATGCCGAGGCCGTCAACTCCCTGGCCGAGGACGGCAAGACGGCCGAGCCCGGCGTCGACACCTGGGAGGCCACGAACCTCCTGTGCGTGGCCCGCGTCCTGGTCGCCGCCGCACGGCGCCGCGAGGAGACCCGCGGCTGCCACTGGCGCGAGGACTTCGCCGACCGCGACGACGCGCACTGGCGCCGCCACATCGTCGTGGGCCTGAACGCCGACCGCACCCTGGCCACGCACACCACCCCGACCGCGAACTTCCCGGCAACGACCCTTCAGGAGCAGTGACCGACGTGAGCGCCACCCCCGACCTTCCCCTGGCAGCCGCCGACAGCGGCGGCTGCGGCGACAACTGCGGCTGCGCGCAGGCCACCTCCGACGACGCCACCGACGCCATGGAGTGCGGCCTCGACCCGTCGCTCGCCCAGCTCCTGCTCGACGCGGGCCTGCACCCCGTCGAGGTCGAGGACATCGCCCACATGGCGATCGCCGAGGACCTCGACGGCGGCGTCGACGTGACGACCGTCGCGACCATCCCCGAAGAGGCCGTCGCCACCGCCGACTTCACCGCACGGGACAACGGCGTCGTGGCGGGACTGCGCGTCGCCGAGGCGATCATCTCCGTCGTCGCCACCGACGAGTTCGAGGTCGAGCGGCACGCCGAGGACGGAGACCGCGTGATCGCGGGCCAGAAGCTCCTGTCCGTCACCACCCGCACCCGCGACCTCCTCACCGCCGAGCGCAGCGCGCTCAACCTGCTGTGCCGCCTCTCCGGCATCGCCACGGCCACGCGCGCGTGGGCGGACGCCCTGGACGGTACAAAGGCCAAGGTCCGCGACACCCGCAAGACCACCCCGGGCCTGCGCTCCCTGGAGAAGTACGCGGTCCGCGCGGGCGGCGGCGTCAACCACCGCATGTCGCTGTCGGACGCGGCGCTCGTCAAGGACAACCACGTGGTCGCCGCGGGCGGCGTCGCCCAGGCGTTCCAGGCGGTACGGGACCGCTTCCCCGGCCTGCCGATCGAGGTCGAGGTCGACACGCTGCACCAGCTGCGCGACGTCCTTGACGCGGGCGCCGACCTGATCCTCCTGGACAACTTCACGCCCCTGGAGACCGAGGAGGCGGTGGCCCTCACCGACGGCCGCGCGCTTCTGGAGTCCTCGGGCCGGCTGACCCTGGAGAACGCGGCGACGTACGCCAGGACCGGCGTCGACTTCCTCGCCGTGGGCGCCCTCACCCACTCCGCGCCGATCCTCGACATCGGCCTCGACCTCCGAGAGGCCGATGCCTGATGCTGCTCACCATCGACGTGGGCAACACCCACACCGTCCTCGGCCTGTTCGACGGCGAGGAGATCATCGAGCACTGGCGCATCTCCACGGACGCGCGCCGCACCGCCGACGAACTCGCCGTCCTGCTCCAGGGCCTCATGGGCATGCACCCGCTGCTCGGCGACGAACTCGGCGACGGCATCGACGGCATCGCCATCTGCTCGACCGTCCCCTCGGTCCTGCACGAGCTGCGCGAGGTGACCCGCCGCTACTACGGCGACGTGCCCGCCGTCCTCGTCGAGCCCGGCATCAAGACCGGCGTCCCGATCCTCATGGACAACCCCAAGGAGGTCGGCGCCGACCGCATCATCAACGCGGTCGCCGCCGTCGAGCTGTACGGCGGCCCCGCGATCGTCGTGGACTTCGGCACGGCGACGACGTTCGACGCGGTCTCCGCGCGCGGGGAGTACGCCGGCGGCGTCATCGCGCCCGGCATCGAGATCTCCGTGGAGGCGCTCGGGGTACGCGGCGCGCAGCTCCGCAAGATCGAGCTGGCCCGGCCGCGCAGCGTCATCGGCAAGAACACCGTCGAGGCCATGCAGTCGGGCATCGTGTACGGGTTCGCGGGCCAGGTCGACGGCGTCGTGCACCGCATGGCGAAGGAATTGGCGGCCGACCCGGACGATGTCACCGTCATCGCCACCGGCGGTCTCGCGCCGATCATCCTCGGCGAGTCGTCGGTCATCGACGAGCACGAACCGTGGCTGACCCTGATCGGATTGCGACTGGTGTACGAGCGCAATGTCTCGCGGCTCTGAAACGGCTCCATCGCCGGGCCTATAGCCGACCCCGTAGCCCGACCTCATAGTCCGACCCCACAGCCGGCTCCCTGGTCGGCTCCATAGCCACGCCGTAATTTCCGAATAAGCCGATTTTGTCGGTAATGGCACGTATCGTCTTTTCATGCCCACGCCTTACGGAAACCGCGGCGGCCTGGCGTTCGGTGCAGAAGAGCTGCGTGTGCTCCGACGCGCCCTCGCCCTCGCCCTCCATCCCAGCCCCGCCTCGGACACGGACGTCCGGGACTGTCTCCGACTCGCGGAGTCGGTCGACGCGGCCGCGCGGGAGAGCGCCCGCATGCGGGCCTTCCTCCTCGCCGACCTCGACCGCTACCGGGCCGCCCTGCCCGGCTCCGCCAGCGGCTACCTGAGCCTCCTCGCCGACGCCCTGGCCGCGGGGTACCGGCCGGGCGCCGACGACCTCGCCGGGCTGCGTGCCCTGCGCGGCAACCCGGTGGCCGCCACGCTGCTCGGCCGCTGCCGCGCCTTGGCCGAGGAGGGCGTGCGCGAGCGCCTGGCGGCCCGCCACCGCCCGCGCGTCCCGGCCTCCAGGTCGCATCTGCTCGCCCTGCCCGGCGGCCTGGCGGCGGGCGACAAACAGCCCGCGAAGCCGCAGCCCGCGCCGCCGAAGCCGATGCCGACCCCGGCCGAGGTCTTCCCGCCCAAGCGGCGACCGGCGCGTCCCGCGGCCCCGTCGCAGCGCCTTGCCGTGGGCTAGCTACTCTGGAGCCATGGACTACGTCTCCGCGCTCGTGCCCCCCGTCGTGATGGCCGTGTTCTTCATCGGCCTGATCGTGACGATCGTGAAGTCGCAGGGTGGCGACAAGAAGGCCAAGGAGGACGCGGCCGTCGACGCCGCCCTCGCCCGCGCCGAGGCCGCCCGCCAGAGCGGCGGCGCGCACGAGGCCGGGGCCTGACAGCACCGCTGCCACGCACGTCCGTGGCAGAGCGAGGGGCGCCCACGGGCGCCCCTTTTGCTGTTGCTTGCAGCCGTTCGCCACGTCTGGCGTTGAATTACCGTCTTCTCCCACTATTGTGCTGTTCGTGCCCCGCCCCTTGGGAGAACTCGAAGACGCTGTGATGACACGGGTGTGGAAGTGGAACCGCCCGGTGACGGTGAGGGAAGTCCTGGAGGATCTCCAGCAGGAACGCTCCATCGCGTACACGACGGTCATGACCGTATTGGACAATCTCCATCAGAAGGGCTGGGTGCGCCGCGAGGCGGAAGGCCGGGCCTATCGATATGAGGCCGTCTCCACCCGCGCCGCGTACTCGGCCGCGCTGATGAACGAGGCATGGGGGCGCAGCGACAACCCCGCCGCCGCCCTCGTCGCCTTCTTCGGCATGATGTCGTCCCAGCAGCGCGAAGCGCTCCGCGACGCCATGCGCATCGTTCAGCCCGAAGTGCCCGCCGAAGTGCCGGTCGAAGTGCCGGTCGAAGTGCCGGTCGAAGTGCCCGCCGTAGTCCCGGCGGAAGAAGCACCCGAAGTCCGGGCCGAAGGGGCCCCCGAAGAGGCCCCCGAAGAGGCCCCCGAAGAGGCCCCCGAAGAGGACCCTGAAGAGGACCCCGAAGTACCGGCCGAAGTGCCGCCAGGACCCGGGGAACCGGACGAGGGCCCCGGGCGATAGCGTCCGCTCATGCCAGCAGAGCCCCCCGAAGTCTTCCCCCGCTCCGATTCCTCCGCTAAAGCGGTCAGCGTCCGCAGGGCCAGGACCGCCGATGTGCCCGCGGTGCGCCGACTGCTCGACGCGTACAGCCGACAGGGGATCCTGCTCGACAAAGCCACCGTGACGCTTTACGAGGACATCCAGGAGTTCTGGGTCGCGGAACGGGACGACAACGCGGAGGTCGTCGGCTGCGGCGCCCTGCACGTCATGTGGGAAGACCTGGCGGAAGTCCGCACGCTGGCGGTGAACCCCCTGGTCAAGGGCGGCGGCGTGGGGCACCAGGTCCTCGACAAGCTGTTGCAGACTGCACGTTGGCTCGGCGTTCGCAGGGTTTTCTGCCTGACCTTCGAAGTCGAGTTCTTCGCCAAGCACGGCTTCGTGGAGATCGGCGAGACGCCCGTCGATACGGTCGACACCGATGTCTACAGCGAGCTACTGCGTTCCTATGACGAGGGCGTCGCGGAGTTCCTCGGTCTCGAACGAGTGAAACCGAACACCTTGGGCAACAGCCGGATGCTTCTGCATCTGTGATCGACCCGTCCGGCATTTCGGCAACGGGGCGGAGCCGGGTGCCCTATGTCCGAAACGCGCATGTTTACTGCCCGGGCGGGCAGCGTACAACTCCGGGATCTCTCCGGATCTCAGCCAGGGGTTTGTGTTTTTCCCGGAAAAGCGGTTTGCTTTCCGACGTACTGCAGTAGTGCATATAACAAGGGGACGGCGAATCGGCGGCCGTGGTCGCGTGGTCGGCCCTTCGGATATCGATGAAAGGAAATCCGGTGGCACAGAAGGTTCAGGTCCTTCTTGTCGATGACCTCGACGGTGGCGAGGCGGACGAGACCGTGACGTTCGCGCTCGACGGCAAGACCTACGAGATCGACCTCACCACCGCCAATGCGGACAAGCTGCGCGGTCTTCTCGACGCGTACGTGAAGAGCGGCCGACGCACCGGTGGCCGCGCCGCGAGCGGCCGGGGCAAGGCGCGCGCCGCGTCCGGCGGCAACCAGGACACCGCGCAGATCCGCGCGTGGGCGAAGGAGAACGGCCACGACGTGAACGACCGCGGCCGTGTCCCCGCGGCGATCCGTGAGGCCTACGAGAAGGCCAACGGCTGAGCGCTCGGCGATGCCGACGCGCGGCGCAGCCGGGCCCGGTGGCAGCACGTCGCCGCCGTGTCCACGAGACGTACGAGATCGGGGGCGCCCCCACCGCCACCCACGACCGGCAAGGTCGACACGGCCGTCAAGGTCGTCAGGGCCGGCAGGACCGGTTCCACCTCGCGTCCGGGCTCGGGGGGCCGCACCCACACGGCGGCCTCCTGCGAGCCGGTCCATCCCGGAGGCGTCGGCGCGTCGATGGACCCGCCCGCCCCGAGCGTGACGAGGTCGAGGGGGAGCGCCCCCCACTCCAGCCAGTCGAGCAGGCCCGGCACTTCGTCGGCGCTGCCCGCCGCGAGCAGCAGCCGCATCGTTTCCCCCCGCACGGCCACCGGCGAGCGGGGATCGAGCCTGCGCAGCATCGCGAACCCGGCGTCGGCCGGCACCTCGAGGACGTCGAACCGGAGCCCCGTGTGCAGCCGGGCCCCGTCGGGGCCGCTCGTCGCGGCCCAGCCGAGCTCGTCCTCGTACCACTGACGGACGCGCTCGGATCCGGCCACATCGGCCGGTACACCCACATCGGCCGGTGCACCCGCGTCGAGCGGGCGTCGCGGCTTCGGGAGGGCGGCGTCGGGGCGCGAAGGGCTGGGCGAAGGAACGACCATGCCAGAAGCAACCCCGGAAAACGGTCCGGGGTTACGCGCTGTGCCGGTCCAAACGCGTTACGTGTCCGAAATGGGGGCGTACGGGAGCGTTGGGTAGCGCAATGGTGTTCGCCCATAGCGGAGGGAACCGGCGCGCGCCGCATGGACTGTCAGTCCTTGCGGGTAAGACATCCCTAGTGGGAGGGGCGACACGGAAGGGCCGGGCCGCCCGCGTTCGCCATCGGCGTAGTGATGGTGGTCGTATCTGCCTGGCCTGCGGGAACATCGTCTCGCACCATCGGGTTGGAGCAGGTGTCGGCGTTCGGGGACGGGAGACTGTCCAGGGAAGGGTCCGGGTGTCGGCAGATGGAATGAGCGGTCCCCGCTTACGGGACTAAGCTGCGGAAGGACAGGGAGGGGACAGCCCCCTTACTGCCTGACCGCTCTGAGGAGCGATTAACGATGTTCGAGAGGTTCACCGACCGCGCGCGGCGGGTTGTCGTCCTGGCTCAGGAAGAAGCCCGGATGCTCAACCACAACTACATCGGCACCGAGCACATCCTCCTGGGCTTGATCCACGAGGGCGAGGGTGTCGCCGCTAAGGCCCTGGAGAGCCTCGGGATTTCGCTCGAGGCGGTCCGCCAGCAGGTGGAGGAGATCATCGGCCAGGGCCAGCAGGCCCCGTCCGGCCACATTCCCTTCACCCCCCGTGCCAAGAAGGTCCTGGAGCTGTCGCTCCGCGAGGCCCTTCAGCTGGGCCACAACTACATCGGCACGGAGCACATCCTGCTCGGCCTGATCCGCGAGGGCGAGGGCGTCGCCGCCCAGGTCCTGGTCAAGCTGGGCGCCGACCTCAACCGGGTGCGGCAGCAGGTCATCCAGCTGCTCTCCGGTTACCAGGGCAAGGAGACCGCCACCGCCGGCGGTCCTGCCGAGGGCACCCCCTCCACGTCCCTGGTGCTCGACCAGTTCGGCCGCAACCTGACGCAGGCCGCTCGTGAGTCCAAGCTCGACCCGGTCATCGGGCGCGAGAAGGAGATCGAGCGCGTCATGCAGGTCCTGTCGCGCCGTACCAAGAACAACCCGGTCCTGATCGGTGAGCCCGGCGTCGGCAAGACCGCCGTCGTCGAGGGCCTCGCCCAGGCCATCGTCAAGGGCGAGGTGCCCGAGACCCTCAAGGACAAGCACCTCTACACCCTCGACCTCGGCGCCCTGGTCGCCGGTTCCCGCTACCGCGGTGACTTCGAGGAGCGCCTGAAGAAGGTCCTCAAGGAGATCCGCACCCGCGGCGACATCATCCTGTTCATCGACGAGCTGCACACGCTCGTCGGCGCGGGTGCCGCCGAGGGCGCCATCGACGCGGCTTCCATCCTGAAGCCGATGCTGGCCCGCGGTGAGCTCCAGACCATCGGTGCCACCACGCTCGACGAGTACCGCAAGCACCTGGAGAAGGACGCCGCGCTCGAGCGCCGCTTCCAGCCCATCCAGGTCGCGGAGCCGTCGCTGCCGCACACCATCGAGATCCTCAAGGGTCTGCGCGACCGCTACGAGGCCCACCACCGTGTCTCGATCACGGACGAGGCCCTCGTGCAGGCGGCCACGCTCGCCGACCGGTACATCTCGGACCGCTTCCTGCCGGACAAGGCGATCGACCTGATCGACGAGGCCGGTTCCCGGATGCGCATCCGCCGGATGACCGCGCCGCCGGACCTCCGCGAGTTCGACGAGAAGATCGCGGGCGTCCGTCGCGACAAGGAGTCGGCGATCGACTCCCAGGACTTCGAGAAGGCGGCCTCTCTCCGCGACAAGGAGAAGCAGCTGCTCGCGGCGAAGGCCAAGCGCGAGAAGGAGTGGAAGGCCGGCGACATGGACGTCGTCGCGGAGGTCGACGGCGAGCTGATCGCCGAGGTCCTCGCGACCGCCACCGGCATCCCGGTCTTCAAGCTGACCGAGGAGGAGTCCTCGCGTCTGCTGCGCATGGAGGACGAGCTCCACAAGCGGGTCATCGGTCAGAAGGACGCCGTCAAGGCGCTCTCGAAGGCGATCCGTCGTACGCGGGCCGGTCTGAAGGACCCGAAGCGTCCGGGTGGATCGTTCATCTTCGCGGGCCCGTCCGGTGTCGGTAAGACGGAACTCTCCAAGGCGCTCGCCGAGTTCCTCTTCGGCGACGAGGACGCGCTGATCTCCCTCGACATGTCGGAGTTCAGCGAGAAGCACACGGTCTCGCGTCTCTTCGGTTCGCCCCCCGGCTACGTGGGCTACGAAGAGGGCGGCCAGCTGACCGAGAAGGTGCGCCGCAAGCCGTTCTCCGTCGTCCTCTTCGACGAGGTGGAGAAGGCCCACCCGGACATCTTCAACTCGCTGCTCCAGATCCTGGAGGACGGTCGCCTGACCGACTCCCAGGGCCGCGTCGTGGACTTCAAGAACACGGTCATCATCATGACGACCAACCTTGGTACGCGGGACATCTCCAAGGGGTTCAACCTGGGCTTCGCCGCCCAGGGCGACACGAAGTCCAACTACGAGCGCATGAAGAACAAGGTGTCGGACGAGCTCAAGCAGCACTTCCGTCCCGAGTTCCTCAACCGTGTGGACGACGTCGTCGTCTTCCCGCAGCTCTCGCAGGACGACATCCTCAAGATCGTCGACCTGATGGTCGGCAAGGTGGACGAGCGCCTCAAGGACCGCGACATGGGCATCGAGCTCTCGCAGTCCGCGAAGGAGCTCCTCTCCAAGAAGGGCTACGACCCCGTGCTCGGCGCGCGTCCGCTGCGTCGCACGATCCAGCGCGAGGTCGAGGACACCCTCTCGGAGAAGATCCTCTTCGGCGAGCTGCGTCCGGGCCACATCGTGGTCGTCGACACGGAGGGCGAGGGCGAGAACAAGACCTTCACCTTCCGCGGCGAGGAGAAGTCGGCGCTGCCGGACGTTCCTCCGATCGAGGACGCGGCGGCGGGCGGCTCCGGCGGCCCGAACCTGAGCAAGGAGGCGTAGCCCCTCCGGGGTGAGCCTGTAAAGGGTGGGCCCGAACCGTTCCTTCCGGACGGTTCGGGCCCACCCTTTTGTCGTGTGCGGCCCTTCAGCTTTGTCGCGTGCGGCACCCTTCAGCGGGCCCGGACGGTGATCTCCGCGTCCGGGAGGAGGGCGGCGTACGCGGCCGGGTCCTGGTCCGTCGCCGCGCCCGGGAAGACCTCCACGGCGCGGACCGAGGGGAAGAGCTCCGCGTACGGGGCGAACCGGGCGGGGCCGTCGGGCAGATGGAGGCCGAGGCGGGTCACGCCCGGGAGCGGCGGCAGTGGCGGCGAGGGGAGGATCTCGGCGGCCAGGAAGAGGCCGGTGAGCCCCTCGTGCAGGGCCAGGTCCTCCCAGTCGTCGGGGGAGAGGGGGCCGAGGGTGGCGCTCAGGCTGAGGAAGCCGAGACCGGACAGGATGGCCAGGGCGCGCAGCCCGGTGTGGGTGACCGCGCCCCGGGTCAGGAAGAGGGAGCGGAGCCGGTCCGAGAAGGGCAGCTCGTCCGTGAGCGCCGCTCCGGGCAGCGGATAGCCGATCGTGAGGGAGCCGAGCCGCTTCAGTGCGGACAGGCCACGCGTGCCCGGTACGTCGATGACGCCGAGATGCTCGACTCCGGTGTTGGCGAGCGGCGCGAGGTCGAGGGTGTGCGGGGAGCGCCGCAGCGTCAGGCTTCGCAGCGCGGGCAGCTCCCGCAGCGGGCCCAGATCGTCCACGGCGGCGTTGTCGGAGAGCGTGAGGCCTTCCAGCCGCTCCGGGTCCGTCGCGGCGAAGATCTCCTCCCATGTGTACGAGCCCGTGAGGTCGAGGCGGTGCCAGGGCGCCATCGTCCGCGCCGCCTCCCACTGCTCGCGGCTGTGCACCGTCAGGTCCAGCCTGTCGCGGTCCAGGTGGGCCAGGACGTCGTCCGCGTACTCCTGGGACGGAAACCTGTGCCACGTCCCCACCAGCTGTCTCCGCACTTCGAGGGACGGGTGCTCGCGGTACTTCTTCAGGACCGGGAGGGAGCCCTCCTCGCCGAGGAGGGACGCCGTCACGGTCACCGCGTGTGCCTCGTCGTCCGACAGGCCCCGCGGTCCGGGGAGGAGTTCCAGGACGAGACGGCCCGCCTGCGCCAGCGCCTCCGCCTCGGTCACCGTGCGCGGCGGGATCAGCACCCCGGCCCGTCTCCGGACCTCCTCCGCGACCTCCTGGTCCACCGACGCCGCGTCCTGGAGGCACGCCAGGGCCAGCAGCGTCATGCGCGGGGTCCCCGCGGCGAGGAGGCCGCGCAGGAGGCGGCCCCGTTCGCGGGTGCGGGCGTGGGCGACGGCCATGCGCAGGACGTCCTCCCACTGGGTGTCGTCGGCGCGGCCGAGCAGGACGTCGAAGTGGCCCTCCTCGACCGCGTACCGGGCGGCGAGATGGTCGAGGAAGGTGCGGTGTGCGAAGTCGACGACGCCGGCGGCAGGGGAGCGCAGGACGCCGCTGCGGAGGAGGAGGTGGCGCAGGATCGCGGTGGCGTCGCCCTGGGAGGCAGCCGCGGGGACGGTGGGCAGGGCGCGTTCGAGGAGGGAGAGCGCGGTCTCCTCGTCCATCTCGCTGCGGCCCGCGAGGACGAGGGCGTAGGCGAGGCGCTGGAGGAGTTCGATCTGGTCCTCGGTCTCCAGGTCGATGCCGTCGAGGTTGCCCATGCCGCGCTGCCGGTCGCGCTCGGTGAGGATCATCTGGAGCGCGGCGTCGTAGAGGGCCTTGCGGCGGGGCGGGAGGTAGCCGCGGCGGGCCCGGTGCAGGGCGCAGATCAGGCCGCACATCAGCGGGTTGGCGGCGAGCCGGGCGAGGTCGGGCTTGGTGCGCAGGGCGTCGAGCAGGGGGTCCTGGTGCTCGGGGGCGCGGGCGGCGGTGTGCCAGCGGCGGACGAAGGCGGCGACGCGGGGGCCGTCCATGGGGGCCAGCGTCAGTTCGGCGAAGTCGTCGTCGGCCAGCCACTGGGGGCGGACGGCGGTGGGGCGTGCGGTGAGCAGCCAGCGGTTGCCGGGGTAGCCGCGGACGAGGGCGAGGAGCCAGTCGCGGACGCGGCGGCGGTCGGCGGCGGGGATCTCGTCGAGGCCGTCGACCATGACGAGGGCGCGGCCGTCGGTCAGGACGCGCTCGGCCCAGCCCTCGGGCGGGGTGTGCGGGCAGTCCGTACCGGCGAGGAAGTCGGCGGGGGAGGGCAGCCGGGGCGCACGGGCCAGGGTGCGCAGCGGCAGGACGTAGGGGACGCGGTCCTCGGTGGTGGTGGCCAGCCACTGGATCAGGGTGGTCTTGCCGGATCCGGCGCCGCCGCGCAGCAGGACGCGGTCGTGGGCGGCGATGGCGTCGGCGACCGCGACGCGCACGGTGACCGGGGCGGGCTCGGGCGAGCCGGGCCCCGGTGGAGCGTCCTCGACGGCAGTCGCTTCGAGGCTGAGGTAGGCGACGTCGAGCGGCCAGGTGTCGGCGGTGTCGCCGGCGTCGAGGCCGAAGATCGTCAGGTGGTTGTGGCGCAGGCCGAGATAGCTCCGGTACCGCTGCTCGAACGCGCGGTCGGCGGCGCTGCCCGGGGCCCGAGCGAGCAGGGCGTCCAGCTTGGCGATGGTCTCGGCCTGCCCTCGGCTCTGTTCGACCAGGGTCCGGGCGACGAAGGTGGACCGCTGCGTGAAGAAGTGCAGGATGTGCAGGCACGCCCACTCGGTGAGGGAGTCGAGGAAGTAGGCGGCGTCCGTGGACAGGCCGGGGGCGGGGGCCGCGGCGCGCAGGGCGCGGGCGAGCGCGCCGGGGCCGAGCCGGACGGCCTGCACGTCGTCCATGGACAGGTCGCCGAGGGAGCGCAGGGTGCGGGCGAGCGCGAGGACGACCGCTTCGCCCTCGTCGTACGGGAACGGGGGCTCGCCGGGCCCTTCGAGGGCGGCCGTGACGAGCTTCCTGGCCAGCCGTTCGACGTCCTGTTCGGTGAGTGTGCGCTTCTCGCCCCTGAAGGAGACGAGGCCCGAGATACGGACGGGGCGGTCGGTGAGGCCGGCTCCCGGACCCTCCTGGACGAGCAGTTTGCGGAGCGCCGGGACGATCAGACTCGATGCCAGCCGGGTGCCGAGGACAGCGGGATCCATGGCTCGGGAGCGTAGCCCCGATCACACTCGGCGGGGGTTGGATCTTGAGCGTCGGTGACAAGCCGCACAGGCGTTTTGTCCGGTACTACCTGAAATAGTGGGACGTTCGTCCGGCGGGGTGGCTGTTACGCGATCGATGGCGACCCTTGTTTTGTCCGTTTTGAGAATAAAGAGGCCGACTGGGCGGGCAGGCCCGGGAGCCAGGCGCGCCAGGTGGGGCTAAACCATCGATCGGCGGATAAATCCGGCACTTCGCCGTGGGTTCGCAAGGGGTGTCAAGAGACCGCCGTCACCCCACCCGTGTACGAGGTGTCGTAGTAATTCGGGACATTGAACCGGGGTCGGGGTGGGGGTTACCAAGGGATGGCCGACCCGGCGACACGAGGACGTGAGCCGGGTCCCTTCCTGCCCACCGGATTCCGCTTCAGGGATTCAGGAGGGCGACCGGACCCGAATGTCCCCGAAGCTCGAAGAGGTCTCCCGCATGTCGAAGCGCACCATGTCCCACCGTCCCAGCACGTCGGTCTTCCGCAAGCGCGCCACCGTCGTGGCCGCCGGTTTCGGACTCTCCGCCGCACTGGGCACCGGGGCCGCGTTCGCCGCCGACTCCGCCCAGGGCCCGCTGCCCGCCGTGTCCGCCGCGTCCGTGCAGGCGCAGGCCGACGCCCAGGCCAAGGCCGCCACCTCCGCCAAGCAGAGCGCCGCGAAGGCCAAGGAGGCCGCCGCGAAGAAGGCCGCCTCCTGGATCGACCCGGTCAAGAACTACAAGCTCTCCGCCGGCTACGCCCAGGGCGGCAGCATGTGGTCCACCGGCAAGCACTCCGGCCAGGACTTCGCCGTGCCGATCGGCACCAGCGTGATGGCCGTGCACGGCGGCACCGTCGTCAAGACCGGTGGCAACGGCGCCGGTGACGGCCCCGCCTACGGCAACGCCGTCGTCATCAAGCACGCCAACGGCACGTACTCGCAGTACGCGCACCTCTCCCGCGTCGACGTCCACGTCGGCCAGACCGTCTCCACGGGCCAGCACATCGCCCAGTCCGGCAACACCGGCAACTCCAGCGGCCCCCACCTGCACTTCGAGATCCGTACGACCCCGAACTACGGCTCCGCGGTGAACCCCGTGAACTTCATGCACTCCAAGGGCGTGAAGGTCTGACCCACCCGGGGCGTCAGCTCTGGTGGGCCTGCACGACCAGGTCCATGGCGACCTCGAGGATGGCTTCGCGCTTCTCCTCGGGGTCGCCTTCGACGTCCTTGAGGACGAACATCCCCGCGTGCATCGAGAACAGGGCGCTGAAGCAGCGCACCCGGTTGGTCATGGTGGCGTCCTCGGGCAACAGGTGGTCGAGGAGGGTCTTCATCCGCTCCTTGAAGTTCTCGCCGATGCTCAGCTCGCGCATCGTCGCCTGGTTCTCCTGCATGAAGCGGAAGAGCGGGGACGCGTTGGTGAGCGCGGTGCCGTAGCGGGTGAGGATCTCGCGCTTGGTGTCCAGCGTCGGCGGTTGCTCGCCCGCCCAGACGATCAGGTCGTCGATCGGCGTCATCAGGTCGTCGAAGAGGCTGACGACGATGTCTTCCTTGGTCTTGAAGTGGTAGTACAGGGCGGCCTTGGTGACCCCGAGCCGTTCGGAGATCTCCCGGAGCGAGGTCTTCTCGTACCCCTGCTCGGCGATGAGTTCGAGGGCCACGTCCTGGATGCGCTGGCGGGTGTCCCCGCGCCGCTGCTGCGGCTTGTTGCTGCTGCCCGTGACCATCGCGTGCCCCTCGTGCTCCTTGAAGTTCTCTTGGGAGAAACTTACTTGACGCCCGGCTAGTTAGCCCTCTACCTTCCCCATTGTAGGTAACTAGCCGGGCGACAAGTAAGTCCCGGAATCCGTCTTCTGGGGGAGCTGGGGATCATGGCGACAGCAGCGATACAGGACAAAGAGCAGGTGAAACAGCCACGCAGCGTACGCGTGGTGCTGATGGCGCTGATGATCGCCATGCTGCTCGCCATGCTCGACAACATGATCGTGGGCACCGCGATGCCCACGATCGTCGGCGAACTCGGCGGCCTCGACCACCTCTCGTGGGTCGTCACCGCCTACACGCTCGCCACCGCCGCCTCCACCCCCATCTGGGGCAAGATCGGCGACATGTACGGCAGGAAGGGCGCCTTCCTGACCTCCATCGTGATCTTCCTGATCGGCTCCGCGCTCAGCGGCATGGCCCAGGACATGGGCCAGCTCATCGGCTTCCGGGCCGTCCAGGGCCTCGGCGCCGGCGGTCTGATGGTCGGCGTCATGGCGATCATCGGCGACCTCATCCCGCCCCGCGAGCGCGGCAAGTACCAGGGCATGATGGCCGGCGTCATGGCGCTCGCCATGATCGGCGGACCCCTTGTCGGCGGCACCATCACCGACCACCTCGGCTGGCGCTGGGCCTTCTACATCAACCTGCCGATCGGCGCGGTCGCGCTCGTCATGATCACGGCGGTCCTGCACCTGCCGAAGAAGCGCTCCTCGGGGAAGATCGACTATCTGGGTGCGGCGCTGCTCACCGTAGGCATCACCTCGATCGTCCTGGTCACCACCTGGGGCGGCTCCGAGTACGCCTGGGGCTCCGCCGTGATCATGGAGCTCATCGCGATCGGCGTCGCCGCGCTCGTCGGCTTCGTCTTCTCGCAGACCAAGGCCGCTGAACCGATCCTGCCGCTGCACATCTTCCGCAGCCGCAACTTCACGCTGATGTCCCTCATCGGCTTCATCACCGGCTTCGTGATGTTCGGCGCGGTGCTCTTCCTGCCGCTGTACCAGCAGGCGGTCCAGGGCGCGTCCGCGACCAACTCGGGTCTGCTGCTCCTGCCCATGCTGCTCTCGATGATGGTCGTCTCGCTGGTCGCGGGCCGGGTCACCACGAACACCGGCAAGTACAAGGTCTTCCCGATCGTCGGCAGCGTCCTGATGGTCGCCGGGCTCTTCCTGCTCGCCCAGATGGACACCGGCACCTCCCGCTTCACCTCCGGCCTCTACATGGCGGTGCTCGGCGCCGGCATGGGCTGCCTCATGCAGATCACGATGCTGGTCGCGCAGAACAGCGTCGAGATGAAGGACATGGGCGTCGCCTCCTCGTCCACCACGCTCTTCCGCACCCTGGGCTCGTCGTTCGGTGTCGCCATCATGGGCGCCCTGTTCAACAACAAGGTGCAGGACGTCATGGCGCAGAAGGCCGGCGCCCTCGGCGGCAAGATCACCGAGCAGTCGGCGCAGCTCGACGCGGCGAGCCTGGCGAAGCTTCCCGCGCAGGCCCGCGAGGCCTACCAGGACGCGGTCTCCTCCGGCACGCACTCCGCGTTCCTGCTGGGCTCGATCGTGGCGATCGGCGCGCTGATCACGGCGTGGTTCGTGAAGGAGGTCGCGCTGCGGGGGGCGGGGCCGCAGAAGGCGCCGGGGGCGTCTGCGGAGGTGGCTCCGGGGGCGGCTCCGGGGGACGGTACGGGGGCCGGTGTTGAGGCGGCTGACCGAGGGGTGGCCGGTGCCGAGGCGGCCGGTGCCGAGTCGGCCCGTGTTGCGTCGGCCGATGGCAAGTCGGCGGGTGTCGTGTAGGTCGGTGCCGACCCGGCCGGGGAGTCGGTCGGTCGGTTACGAGCCGGCCGTGGGCGGTGCGGCTGGGGACGCCGCGTGGGGCGGGGGGACGGGCGTGGAGTCCGTCTGAGCGGACCGCCCCCTCATCCGCCCTCGGTCTATGGACGGCCCCGGCGCTGTGAAGCGCCGGGGTCGTCCGCCGTTCACGTCCGCCGTTCACGGACATCGGGTACGGCCGCCGTTCACGGACATCGGGTACGGACATCGGGTACGGACACCGCGTACGGACACCGGGTACGGGCTATGTACGGGTGTCGGGCAGGCGCAGCATCGGGAAGCTGCCGGTGTTGGTCGGTGCGTGCTCGGGCAGCCAGAGCACGGCGACCGCCCCCTCGGCGGGCGTGTCGGGCCCGGCGCCCGGCGGACGTACGTTGCGGAAGGTGAGCCGGGCGCCGAGCACCTGTGCCTGGCCGGCCGCGATCGTCAGGCCGAGCCCGTGCCCGTGCCCCGCGCGGTCGGCGGCGCCGGTGCGGAACCGGCTCGGCCCTTCCTCCAGAAGCTCCTCGGGGAAGCCGGGCCCATGGTCGCGGACCCGGATGACGCGGCCCTCGACGCTGACCTCGATGGGCGGCCGGGCGTGCTTGGAGGCGTTCGCCAGCAGGTTGATGAGGATGCGCTCCAGGCGGCGCGGGTCGGTCGTCACCTCGGACTCGTGGACGACCTGTACGGAGACTCCGTCGGCGGCGCGGGCCGCGATCCGGCGCTCCACGAATTCGCCCAGCAGGATGTCCTGCAGCTCGGCCCGCTCGGCGGCGCTGTCGAGCCGGGCCACTTCGAGGACGTCCTCGACGAGGGTGCGCATCGCCTGCGCCCGGTCCTTCACCAGCTCGCTCGGCCGCCCCTCGGGCAGCAGTTCGGCCGCCGTCAGCAGACCGGTGACCGGGGTGCGCAGCTCGTGCGCGATGTCCGCGGTGACCCGGCGCTCGGCCTCCAGACGCTGCTGGAGCGCGTCCGCCATCGCGTCGACGGCACGGGCGAGGTCGTCGGTCTCGTCCCGCACGACACCGCCGATCGCCTCCCGTACGCGGACATCGGTGCTGCCCTGCGCGACCTCGCGGGCCGCGCCCGCCGCCTTGCGCAGTCGGCGCGAGAGCTGGCCGCCGATGAGCACGCCGAGCGCGCTGCCGCCGAGGACCACCGAGATGGAGCCGATGAGCAGGGCCTGGTCCAGGTCCTTCATGACGGTGGCGCTGCGGTCGGTGAAACGGGTGTGCACCGAGAGCAGGTCGCCGTTGCTGAGCGGCACTGCGGCCCAGATGTCGGGCACGCCGTTGGACGGCTCGGAGATATAGGTGGCGCGGCGGCCGGACAGCGCCTTCAGCCGCAGGTCACGGGGCATGTCGGGGTCGTTGACCTTGAACCCGACCGGCAGGTTGCCGCCGCGCGCCTCGTACTGCCGCTGCACGAACTGGATCCGCTCGTCCTGGACGTCGCGGGCGTTGTCCAGCATCGAGACGCGCGCCGCGTTGTGCACGACGAGACTCAGCGCGACGGCGACCAGCGCCCCGACCGAGGCGATGGCCACGCTGATCTTCCACCGCACGCCGGAGCGCAGGCTGCGCCGCAGACGGCGGGGGAGAAGGGTGCGCAGGGAGAGCCGGTTATGCCGTGACTCGGGCCCCGTCATATCCCCGTCCCCGTAAAAGCTCTGGGCGTCAGCATCAACATCGTCGTCAACATCGGCATGGGTATCGGTATCGGCATCGGCATCGGGATCGGCATTGATTTGGGCCGCTCAGGCCTTGAGCTTGTAGCCGAAGCCGCGGACGGTCTCGATGCGGTCCTGCCCGATCTTCGTACGCAGCCGCTGCACGTGGACGTCGACGACGCGGGTGTCCCCGCCCCAGCCGTAGTCCCAGACGCGCTCCAGGAGCTTGTCGCGGGAGAGCACGGTGCCGGGGGCCGAGGAGAACTCCAAAAGGAGCCGCATCTCGGTCGGCGTCAGCGCGACCGTGACCCCGTCCTTCCTGACCTCCATGCCCTCCGTGTCGATCTCAAGGTCACCGAAGTGCAGCACACCCCCGCCGGGCCCCTCCGACTCCTCCGCGCCGCCGGAATGCGCCGACGACGGCCCGCCGGCGTGCCCGAAGCGGCGCAGCACCGCGCGGATACGGGCGACGAGCACGGCCCCGTCGAACGGTTTCGTCACGTAGTCGTCGGCCCCCGCCTCCAGGCCAAGGACGACGTCGATGGAGTCCGCGCGCGCGGACAGCATGATCACGGGGACGGTCGAGTCGTCGCGGATGCGGCGGCACAGGGAGACCCCGTCGAGCCCCGGCAGCATCACGTCGAGGAGGGCGATGTCCGGCTGGTCCGTGCGGAACGCCTCCAGCCCGGCGAGCCCGTCGGGCATCGCGGTGACCGCGAAACCGTCCCGCTCCAGAGCGAGCTGCGTCGCCTCGCGGATGACGTCGTCGTCCTCGACGAACAGCACGTGGGTCTGCTCGCCCTTGCGCTCACCCATCGCGCTCATCGCCCTCTGCCCTCTCCATCGATGCACCTGTCCGTAGACGTCCGTAGGTGTCCATATGAGTAGTCTCAGCCGTCGTCCGAGGGCGGGGGCGACGCCCCGTCCACCGCATGGCTGTAATCGTTGTGCGTACGGCTCTCCTGCGCGAAGCCGTCGCCGCTCCAGCGGTAGGTGAGGATCTCCTCGCCCGACGGGGAGGAGACCGAGTCGCCCTTCTCGTACACCTGCTTGGTGACCACCAGATCACCCCGGTCGATCTCCGCGTAGACCGGGGGCTCCTCGGCCTGGAAGACGTTCCGGTACGAGCCCGCGTCGTCCTGGTACACATATGTCCCGATCCCGACTGCGTCACCGCAGGTCATCACGTTGACCAGGACGTCGTTCGACGCGCTGCCGGTCAGATTCCCGTAGCTGACGTCGACCGGGTACTCGTCGGCGACACATGGCTTGAGATCGCGCTTGATGTCCGAGCTGACCTTGGGATCGTCCTTGACCAGCCGAACGGCGTCGACCGAGTCGGGAGCCTCGGCAGACGGGGCCGACGAGGACGAGCGGCCCGACGAGGACGAGCGGCCCGAAGAGGACGAGGGGGACGACGGGGACGAGGGGGTCGGCGGCGACGCCTTCGCGGTGGCGGCCGACTCGCTCGACCCGACCGGATCCGTCCGGGCGGGGCCCTCGTCACGGGCGCCCGTACCACCGGCCGAACATGCCGCGAGGACCCCGACGAAAAGCCCGACGGCGGCGAGCCCGGCGATCGCCGAACTCCCCGCCCTCAGAGCCCACAGGGCCCAACGGATCCGAGAGGCACGTATGCCTAGGCCGCGCAACGCTCCCGCTCCTCACGCTCGAGCGCGCGTGCATCGAGGTCCCGGCTCTCCAGCTCCTCACGGAGGCGGGCGAGGGCCCGGTGCAGCGTGCTCTTCACGGTTCCGGCCGACATTCCGAGCGCGGCGGCCGTCTCCTCGGTGGACATCTGCTCCCAGTGTCGCAGCACCACGACACTGCGCTGCTTGGGAGCCAGCACCTTCATGATGTCCATCAGGAGCGCGCGGTCGGCGTGCTGCTCCGTCGAGTCGTCCATCGAGGACTCCGGGAGCTGCTCGGTCGGCACCTCTTCCAGCTTCCTGGCGCGCCACCACTCGGTCCGCGTGTTGATCATGACGCGCCGCAGGTAGGCGTCGGCCAGGCGCTTGTCGGCTATGCCGTCCCAGCGCCCGTACGTCCGAACGAGCGCGGTCTGCAGCAGGTCCTGGGCGTCCACGGGGTCCGGCACCAGGCGCCGGGCGCTGCGCAACAGGGCGTCCTGTCGCGTCCTGACGTACTCCTCGAACTCGAGCACCTCGCCGCCGTGCGCCATGATCAACCGCCTCCCGCTTCCCGCAAGCCCCGTGTGTGTCGCCCGCACCGGTCATGTGCGGTCACGAGGAAGAAGTTACGGAGGGGTTGTCACGGCGTTGTCCGTTCCAGGCGTCGAAGAACGCACGGCTGTCCGTCGGTTGTGTAACGAACGCAAGAGTCGACTCTCAACTGCGACGACGCGCTCCGCGACAGCGACGGGGAAGCGGCGGAGTCTGCAGGTCAGCGTACTGGTCAGGCTGTTGCTCGGCGCGCTGCTCAGCCTGCTGCTCGGCGCGCTGCTCAGCCGGCGGGGAGGCGGTAGAACCCGCCCCCCAGCGGTTCCACCAGACCGTCGTCGACGAGGCCGTCCAGCGCGCGGGCCCGCTGCACGGGCTCGTGCCACACGCGGTCGAGCGCCGCCTGCGGTACGGGGGCGACGGCGTCCCGCAACACGGCCAGCAACTTGCCCCGCACCTGACGGTCCGTCCCCGCATACGTCTGTCCGCGCCGCGGCGGCCCGTCATGCGCGGGCTTGCCGGCCAGCCGCCAGGCACACATCGCCGCGATCGGACACCGGTGACACTCCTCGTTCTTCGCCGTGCACACCAGCGCACCCAACTCCATAGAAGCGGCGGCCCACTTGGCCGCCGTCTCCTCCTGCTCGGGCAGGAGCGCGCGGGCGAGCTTGCGCTCCGCGGCGGTCGTGGCGTTCGGCGGATACTGCACGCCGCTGACGGCCCGCGCGAGAACGCGCCGCACATTCGTGTCGAGGACGGCATGCCGCTGCCCGTACGCGAACGACGCGACCGCCGCCGCCGTGTACTCCCCGATCCCCGGCAGCGCGAGCAGCTGCGCGTGCCCCGTCGGTACGTCGCCGCCGTGCCGTTCCGTTATGGCCACGGCCGCGCCGTGCAGCCGCAGTGCGCGCCGCGGGTAGCCCAGGCGGCCCCACGCGCGTACGGCCTCGCCGGGGGCGTCCTTGGCGAGGTCCGCGGGGCGGGGCCACCGCTCGACCCACTGCTCGTACACGGGCAGCACCCGGCTCACCGGGGTCTGCTGCAGCATGAACTCGCTGACCATCACGGCCCACGGGCCCGCGTCGGGGTGGCGCCAGGGGAGGTCCCTGGCGTGTTCGCCGAACCAGTCGATGACGGGTTCGTGGAGATCGGGGCGGCCGGGGACGTTCTCGGGGATCTTCGTGAGCGCAGTCATGGCACCCACGATGGTGCCACGCCCCGGGCGTCCCCCGGGCCCGACCCGCGCGCCTGCTCGGCTGGCCGGGTATTGCGGGGGCCTGTTGGTGTGGTGCGGCCGGTTTCAAGCGTGTCTCTCTTGGCACGGGCCACCTAATGCGGATGCCCCGCATACACGCGGCAGCGCGCCCGCCCGGCGCCCCGGCGCTAAGCGAGCCGCCGGGGTCCTTGCAGGGGCTCGCTCGCCCGGTGCCCCGGCACTGAGGTGCCGCGTTCTTGTACGGGCCCGTATACCCGCTGCCCCGGCGCTGGGGTGCCGCCTTGCCCACCCTGCCGCCCCAGGCGGCAGATTGCCCAAGGCGGGGCGGGCCTCGCCCGGGGCGGGCTGGGGTGGGCCTTGGTCGGTGACCGGGCGGGCCACCGGGATGCACTCGCGTCTCGACGGGAGGGGACGTGTCGGGGTGCCCCCGCAGGACTCCGCGGGAATGCAGTCCAGGATGACGCGCCTATGGCGGACCGTGGGGGATGAGGCCTATCCGGCCGAGGAGGTACCCCGGCGCGGCCCCGCCCCACGACACGACTGGGCGCAAGGAGAGCGCGGCTCCTCCCCCACATGCTGGGCGCAAGGAGAGCCCCGCGCCCAGGGCGCCAGGAAAGCCCGGCCCCGAACCCACGCCCCGGGCGGACCCCTTACCGTCGAGGGGGTGAAGCGCAGAGTTTGTCGTGTCGTTGCGCCGGATCTGGCGCTCTGGATGGCGCTCGCCCTGCCGGTCCTCCTCGTGGACCACCTCCACCTGCACGAACCCAGCGCCGCCTGGCAACAACCGGCCGGCCTCACCGCCCTCGCCGCGGCAGCGGCCACGCACCGCCGGCTCCCCGCCACCGCCTTCCTCCTGGCGGCCGCCCCGGGCCTCGCCACCGCCCCCAGCCTCTTCACGCTCTCCTACGGCCCCGCCCTGGCCGCCTTCGCGTATCTGATGGGGTTGCGCTCCCACCCCGTACGCCCGTCGCTCCTGACCTTCGCCGCTCTGACCCTCACCGGCACCGCGAGGATCATGGCGCGCCAGGTCGACCCCGCCGCGGAGTGGCTCGTGCTGATGGGCACGCTGCTGTTCGGCGCGGTTTTCCCGTGGCTCATCGGCCGCTATTGGCGACAGAGCAGGGAGCTGACCGCGGCCGGCTGGGCCAGAGCGGAGCAACTGGAGCGCGAGCACCGCATCGTCGCCGACCGCGCCCGCCTCCTGGAACGGGCGAGGATCGCCCAGGACATGCACGATTCCCTGGGCCACGAGCTGAGCCTGATCGCGCTGAGGGCGGGCGCCCTCCAGGTGACCCCGGACTTGGCGGAGCCCCACCGCAGGGCCGCCGCCGAACTGCGCGCGGCGGCGTCCGACGCGACGGACCGGCTGCACGAGATCATCGGCCTGCTGCGCGAGGAGGACGACGAACCGGCCCCGCTCGCCCCGCCCGGCGAGAGCGTCGCGGAGCTGGTGGAACGGGCAGCGGAGTCGGGCATGCCGGTCCAGCTCGTCGGACCGCGGGCCCCGGCCGACCGGACCGCGTACAGGGTGGTCCAGGAGGCGCTGACGAACGCGGCGAAACACGCACCGGGCGCGGAAGTCACGGTGGAGACGACGGAAGCGGCGGCGCACCGGGAGCACCCACCCGCGCTGACGATCACCGTCACCAACGGCCGCCCGCCGAGCCTCCCGCGCCCACCCCACCGCAGCAGCGGCACGGGCCTCCGCAATCTGCGGACCCGCGTCACGGCCCTGGGCGGCACGTTCGAGGCGGCCCCGCACGAGGAGGGCTTCCGGGTCACGGCCCGCGTGCCCGCGCCGAACGCACCGCAGACGCGCACCACCCCGGACGGCTTCGCGTACGCCCGCCGCAGCGCCCGCCGCCGCGTCGCTCTGGCGTTCACGGCGGCGGCGGTCGCGGGAACCGTTCTGATCGGCGCGGCGTTCACCTGGTACGCGTACACGAAGACGCATGCCGTCCTCTCCCCGCAGGCGTACGCGCAACTGCGCCCCGGCACCCCCTTCGCCGAGGCGGCGTCCCGGCTGCCCGACCGCACGATCAGCGATCCGCCGGTGGAGCGGGCGCCGACGCCGCCGCCCGCGCGGGCGGACTGCCGCTACTACCGGGCGAGCGGTGAACTGTTCGTGCCGGTCGAGCACTTCAGGCTCTGCTTCGACGACGACGCGGCGCACACCCTCATCGACAAGGCGGTGATCCCGAAGGCGGGCACGGCCGAGCAGGTACAGGAAGAGGAAGAGGAATGGGCCCGCTGAACGAGAATCCGCAGCAGCGCATCAGGGTCCTCCTGGCCGACGACGAGGCGATGATCCGGGCCGGTGTGGGCGCGATCCTCGCGGCGGGCGGGGACTTCGAGATCGTGGCGGAGGCGGCGGACGGCCGCGAGGCGGTCGCGCTGGCGACGGCGCACCGCCCGGACGTGGCGCTGCTCGACATCAGGATGCCCCGCCTGGACGGTCTGGCGGCGGCCGAGGAGATCACGGCGACGGTGCCGGGCACGGCGGTGGCGATGCTGACGACGTTCTCCGAGGACGCGTACGTGGCGCGGGCACTCGGCGGCGGGGCGACGGGTTTCCTGCTCAAGTCGGGCGACCCGCACGAACTGATGGCGGGCGTACGGGCGGTGGCGTCCGGCGCGGCGTTCCTGTCGCCGAAGGTGGCCCGGCACGTGATCGACGGCATGGGCGGCGCCGGGAGGCTCGCGCGCGAGGCGTCGGCACGCGAGCGGGTGGCGCGGCTGTCGCCGCGGGAGCGGGAGGTCCTGGGCCTGGTCGGCGCGGGCCTGTCGAACCCGGAGATCGCCGGCCGCCTGCACTTGGTCGAGGGCACGGTGAAGGCGTATGTCAGCGCGGTCCTCGACCGGTTGGAGGTCAAGAACCGGGTGCAGGCGGCGATCGTGGCGTACGAGGCGGGCCTACTGCCGTAGCGAGGCGAGGCGAGGCCCGCAACGCGAAGCCCGCAACGCGAAGCCCACAAAGCGAACCCGCAAGGCGAGGCCCACAGGGCGAGGCTGCGAAGCGAGGCCCGCAAGCCGGCCCCCCGCGAAGCGAGGCCCGCAAGCCCGGCCCCCGCGAAGCGAGGCCCGCAAGCCCGGCCCCCCGCGAAGCGAGGCCCGCAAGCCGGCCCCCCCGCAAAGCGAGACCCGCAAGCCACACCCCGCGATAACCCCCTACCGCCGATGCGCCCCGCCCCGGGCCCGTCGCCCCCCGGACGCCACCGCATACCCGCCCCCGCCCGCAGGCCCGGGCCCGGCGAACCATCGGGCGAGCCCGTTCCCCGACCCCCGCATCGCCTCGGTGACCCGCGCCCCCGGACGCGTCAGAAGGCGTACGAGGAGCAGCGCGACCAGGGTGCCGAGGACAAGGCCCGTGGCGACGTCGTGCGGGTAGTGCACGCCGACGAAGACGCGGGAGAAGGCCATGAGAATCGCCATCGGCACGGTGAGGAAGCCGAGTCTGGGCCAGGCGAGGGCAAGCCCGACGGCGGCCGCGGCGGCGATCGTGGCGTGGTTGCTGGGGAAGGACCAGTCCCCGTAGACGGGACAGTCCACGAGGGGCGGCAACGCACCGGAGACGGCCCGGCACGGCCGTTCCTCATCGATCCCCGATTTGGCCAACTCGCTGCACACGTAGGCGACCGCGGTGGCCAGCGGCGCCAGTACGGCGACGGCGAAGGCGCGCGGGTCGCCGCGTCGTGCCCGTCCCCAGGCGACGACGAAGAGCACGGCGAAGAGCAGCAGCCCCAGTTCCGTCCACACCTCCATCAAGTGCTGAAACCAGGAAGGAGTGTCGTGTGCGAACTGGAGGATGGAGCGATAGAGATCGGAGTCGATGGTTCCCATGGTGACGGACAGTACGCAATGACCGGGCCCCGTCACATCTCGCGATGGTCGCGGACCGCACCTGACGAAAGACAGGGGTGCGTGGAGGCGCGCGCCGCACCCGAGTGACGCCTGCGTGATGATGATCCGGAAAACTTGCCGTGCGGGGCGGCGGGTGAGCGCGGGACAACGCCCTTTCTCTCGTAAGGTTTGGGGCGTGGGATCTCTGCGCAATCCGATCGGGCCGCTTCCCTCCTCCATCTACTGGCGTAGGAGGGTTGTTCTGGCGTCCGTTGTCGTGCTCCTGGCGCTGCTCGTCGTGTGGGTCGCCAACTTGGGCGGCGGGGGCGGGAACAACGGCGCCGACGGTTCCAACGGCAAGCACCCGACGGACGCCATCACGCCGGGCCCGTCCGGCACGGGTCCCGCGATCACCGAACACCCCGGCGGCCGGGACGAGTCGGGCGGTTCGGGGTCGGGCGGCGGTTCCGGTTCCGGCGGCGGATCGGGCGGCGGATCGGGCGACGACGCGGGCGCGGGCGACGGTTCCGGCGACAGCGCGGGCGGCTCGGCGGGTGGCAGCGCCGAGGGCACGGGCGGCGACAAAAGCGGCGCGGGCGGCGGCAACGGCTATGGCGGCGGCTCCACTTCGACCTCCGGCGACCAGGTCCCGGCCGGATCGAGCCTGCCCGACTGCACGGCCGGCGGTGTGAGCCTAGCGGTGCGCAGCATCCACAACTCGTACGGCCCGGGGGACAAGCCGAAGCTCGAACTGGCCGTCAAGAACACCACCGACAAGGACTGCAAGGTCGATCTCGGTCCGAAGACGGCCGTCGTCACGATCACGAAGGCGGACGGCGACGAGAAGTACTGGGCGTCGGAGGACTGCCCGGCCGGTACGGGCGGCATCCTGCTCCGGGTTCCGGCGGGCGGCAAGGTCACGCAGACGCTGACGTGGGACCGCAAGCCGAGTGCTCCGCGGTGTGCCACTCCCGCGGCGGGGTCGGCGGGTCCCGGCACGTACCTGGTCGAGGTCAAGGGGGCCCAACTGGCCGCCGTCAGCACGTCGTTCGTGCTGAAGTCGGACTGAGGGCCCCACCGGGGCCCGGCCCACCGCCCCGTGGCTCCGCCCGGCCCCCGCTCCTCAAATGACGGAGAGGCTGGAACCGCTCCGCAAACGCCGGAGAAGCTGAAACAGGGGCCGAGAACCAGCACCCTTACACGTACCGCTCCAAGATCGACGACTCCGCCAGCCGCGACAACCCCTCCCGCACGCTCCGCGCCCGCGCCTCCCCGACCCCGTCCACCGTCTGCAGGTCGTCCACGCTGGCGGCGAGCAGTTTCTGCAGGCCGCCGAAGTGCTCCACGAGGCGGTCGATGATCGCGCCGGGCAGTCGCGGGACCTTGGCGAGGAGGCGGAAGCCGCGTGGCGACACCGCGGAGTCGAGCGCCTCGGGGGACCCGGTGTAGCCCAACGCGCGGGCCACGGTGGGCAGTTCGAGCAGCTCCCCGTGGTGCAGCGAGTCCAGTTCGACGAGGGCCTCGTCGACCGTGCGGGACCGCTTGGCCGTCGGCTCGGGCACGTAGTCCCGTACGACGAGTTCGCGCTCGGGCTCGACGCCCGCGATCAGCTCGTCGAGCTGGAGCGCCAGGAGGCGTCCGTCGGTGCCGAGCTCCACCACGTACTCGGCGATCTCGGTGGCGATGCGGCGCACCATCTCCAGGCGCTGCGCGACGGCGGTGACGTCCCGGACGGTGACGAGGTCCTCGATTTCCAGCGCGGACAGCGTGCCCGCGACCTCGTCGAGGCGGAGCTTGTACCGCTCCAGGGTGGCGAGCGCCTGGTTGGCGCGGGAGAGGATCGCCGCCGAGTCCTCCAGGACGCGGCGCTGCCCGTCCACGTACAGGGCGATGAGCCGCATCGACTGCGAGACCGAGACGACCGGGAAATTGACCTGCTTGCTCACGCGGTCCGCGGTGCGGTGCCGGGTGCCGGTCTCCTCGGTGGGGATCATCGGGTCCGGGACCAGCTGGACGCCGGCCCGCAGGATCTTGTCGAGGTTGGAGGAGACCACGATGCCGCCGTCGAGCTTGCACAGCTCACGCAGGCGCGTGGCCGTGAACTCCACGTCGAGGACGAAACCGCCGGTGCACATCGACTCGACCGTCTTGTCGGAGCCGAGGACGATGAGCCCGCCGGTGTTGCCGCGGAGGATCCGCTCCAGACCGTCCCGCAGGCCCGTTCCGGGCGCCACGGCGCTCAGCGCGGCGCGCATCGAGGCGTCCGCACCGGAGCTCCCTCCGGACTTGCCGGGAGCTGCCGCCCGGTCGTTGGCTGCCACTGCACTCCTCCGGATCGCAGACTCTGGGGCGCCGCCCTGGGTTTGTCGCGTTCGTACGGTTGTCGCGTTCGCACGCACAGGCGAGACCAGGGCAAAGTCTACCGGCGCTCCTCCATCTCCCGCGGGGCCTCTCGACGACGGCTCTTGGGCAGGACCCGCAGCGCGTCCCCTATATCGGCGACTTCCAGGACCTTCATACCGGCTGGGATCTTGCCCGGATCGCCCGGAACCAGCGCGTGCGTGAAGCCGAGACGGTGCGCCTCGGCCAGCCTGCGCTGCACCCCGGTGACCCGTCTGACCTCGCCCGCCAGGCCCACTTCTCCGATCGCGACCAGGTTCTTCGGCAGCGGGGTGTCGCTCGCGGCGGAGGCGAGGGCGAGGGCGATGGCCAGGTCGGCGGCGGGTTCGGTCAGCTTCACGCCGCCGACCGTCGCCGAGTAGATGTCCCTTTTGCCCAAGGCGCTGATCCGGCCGCGCTGTTCGAGGACCGCGAGCATCATGGACACCCGGGACGTCTCCAGGCCGGATGTCGTACGGCGCGGCGAGGGGATCTGGGAGTCCACCGTGAGCGCCTGGACCTCGGCCACCAGCGGGCGGCGGCCTTCCAGGGTGACGGTCAGGCAGGTGCCGGGAACCGGCTCGTCGCGGCGCGTCAGGAACAGGCCGGACGGGTCGGCGAGGCCGGTGATGCCCTCGTCGTGCAGCTCGAAGCAGCCCACCTCGTCCGTCGTCCCGTACCGGTTCTTCACGCCGCGGACCAGGCGCAGGCGCGCGTGCCGGTCGCCCTCGAAGCTGAGGACCACGTCCACGAGGTGTTCGAGCAGGCGCGGGCCCGCGATCGCACCGTCCTTCGTGACGTGACCCACGAGCAGCGTGGACATGCCGCGCTCCTTCGAGGCGCGGATCAGCGCGCCCGCGACCTCGCGGACCTGCGCCATGCCGCCGGGCGCCCCGTCGATCTCGGGCGACGCGACCGTCTGCACGGAGTCCATGATCAGCAGGGACGGTTTCACCGCGTCCAGGTGGCCGAGCACCGCCGACAGGTCCGTCTCCGCCGCCAGGTAGAGGTGGTCGTCGATCGCCTTGATGCGGTCGGCCCGCATCCTGACCTGCGACGCCGACTCCTCGCCGGTCACATAGAGCGTCTTGTGCTCCGCGTCGGCCGCCTTCGCCGCCACGTCCAGGAGCAGCGTGGACTTGCCCACGCCCGGCTCGCCCGCCACCAGCACCACCGCGCCGGGTACGAGGCCGCCGCCGAGCACCCGGTCCAGCTCGGGCACGCCCGTGCTGCGGGCCGTCGCCTGCTTGCCGTCGACCTGGCCGATGGGCAGCGCGGACGTGGTGACGCGGCCCGGCGCGGTCGTGCGCACCGCTGGCGCGCCGTACTCCTCGATCGTCCCCCACGCCTGGCACTCGGCGCAGCGGCCCAGCCACTTGGCCGTCTGCCAGCCGCATTCGGTGCAGCGGTAGGACGGGCGGTCCTTCGCGGATTTCGTACGGGCAGCCATGGAGGGAACCGTAGCGGGCGGCTCTGACAACGCCCCTGCCCGCCCGGTCGACGGGTCCGGCGCGGCCGTGATCTGCCGGGTATCCAGGGTGACCTTGCCCCTGGCGGTTGCCGCGCGTAGCCACGCTGGCCATGGGATGCAGGGTTCCTGTCCCCTTTTGAGGGATCGTTTCACCCGTAAGGATTAAAAGTGTGCAAGGGGGCGTAAGTGGTTCGCGCCCGACGCCTACGGTCGCACGGGTGATGAGCAGCAGGCCGGAAACCCCCACCCAGACCACCGGCGCACACCGGGCGCAGCGCACCGGGACGCGGCGGCCGGTGCCCCGTGCCGTCCCGCAGCGCCCGCCCGCCCGCTACGAGCCGTGTCTCGACGGCCTGTTCACGTACTGCCTCTCCGTGCTCTGCGACCACGACGAGGCGATCACCGCCCTCGGCGACGCCCTCGCCCTCGCCGAGCGCCGCGGCTCCCGCGCGCCCGCCGCCGACTCCGAGGCCGATCGCAGGGCCTGGCTCTACGCGCTCGCCCGCTGGTCCTGCCTGCGCCGCCTCGCCGAGGCCAAGCGGCGGCGGCAGGCCACGCACGGGGCGGGCAAGAGCCGTCCCGCCGAGCCCGCGCCTTCGTCCGGGGCCGTGCCGGCGCCCCATGCCGCCGGTGACGACTCGCTCCTCCAGGAAGAACGCCGCCGGCAACTCGCCCTGCTCGCCTGGCCCGAAGCCGCCGGCACCACCCCCGAGCAGCGCGAAGCCCTCGAACTCGCCGTCCGCCACCAGCTCTCGCCCCGCGAGGTCGCCGCCGTCCTCGGCACCGACCCCGGCGCCACCCGTGAACTCCTCGCGGCCGCCGCCTGCGAGGTCGAGCGCACCCGCGCCGCCCTCGCCGTCGTCCAGACCGGCACCTGCCCCAGCGTCGCCCGCCTCACCGGCGACAACCAGCTCCTGCTCTCCTCCGCCCTGCGCCGCGAACTCGTCCGGCACGTCGACGACTGCCCCCGCTGCCGCCGCACCGCCGAGCGCGCCGCCCCCGGCACCTGGCCCGGCACCTCCGTCACCCCCGCCGCGCTGCCCCTCGTCGACGCGCCGCGCGCCGCCCTCCACCACGCCATGCACATCCCGCGCCGCCACGGCGCCGCGCCCCGCTTCGACCGGCTCGGGTTCCCCATGGACCCCAAGGACCGCGCCGCCCGGCGCGACCGGCTCCGCGCGCGTGCCGTCACCACGACCGTCGTCGCCACCGTCGTCGCCGCCCCCGTCATCGCCCTCTGGGCCGCCTACCGGGGCGCCCCGCTCATCGGCGAAGGCACCGACGGCCGCTCCATCGGCGCCGGTGAGGCCGGGGACCCGGGCGGCCCCGCCGGTGAGCGCAGCGGCGACACCTACGAGAACGCGGGCAACGCCAGGACCACCCCCGACCCCCGCTTCCGCCACGACGGCAGCGCCTCGCCCGACGACGTCTCCGTCGAAGTGATCTCGCCCCCCACGCGCGCGGGCAGCACCGGGCCCGGACGGCTCACCGTCGAGGCGCAGCCCAGCGGTGGCACCACCCTGATCACGCTCACCGCGTCCGGCAGCACCGCCGTCCACTGGACCGCCCACACCCCCGCCTCCTGGCTCCGCCTCAGCCGCACCTCGGGGACGCTCCAGCCGGGGGAGTCCGTCACCCTCCAGGTCTACGTCGACCAGGACCGCGAGCCGAACGGGCACTGGAGCGCACGCGTCGCCATCGACCCGTCCGGGGCCGTCATCTCCATCGAGGGGTACGGGCGCTGGGGCAGCGGGCATCCGGGACACGGTCCCGGGCACGGGTCCGGCCACCACCCCGGGCACGGGCACGGGCCGGGGCCCGGCTCCGGCGGGGGGACCGGGCCCAGCGATCCCGGGCCCAGTGATCCCGGCCCGAGCGACCCGGGGCCCAGCGACCCCGGGCCCAGTGACCCGGGACCCAGCGACCCCGGGACCGGGGGGCCCTCGCCGTCCGATCCCGATCCGACCTCGCCCGGGCCCGACCCCAGCTCTCCCGGAACCGATCCGTCGCCCGGGGACTCCACGCCCGCGCCCTCCGACCCGTCCGGGTCCGGGAGCGCCACACCGTAGGTGTGAGGTGCTCGCTTACGCGCGCGGGCCCGGCAGTGGCGCCGGGTCCGCCGGGTCCGCCGGGTGCGCCGCCGGCAGCGGGCGGCCCTTCGGCGCCGCCGCCAGGCGCTCCTCGCAGAGCTCCACCAGCTTGTCGTAGCCGTCCTTGCCCATCAGCTCGATCAGCTCCGGGCGGTACGACACGTACACCGGGTCGCCCGCGCCGTGCGCCGACGTCGCCGACGTGCACCACCAGTGCAGGTCATGGCCGCCAGGACCCCAGCCCCTGCGGTCGTACTCGCCGATCGAGACCTGCAGCACCCGTGTGTCGTCGGGCCGGTCGATCCACTCGTACGTCCTGCGGACCGGCAGCTGCCAGCACACGTCCGGCTTCGTCTCCAGCGGCTCCCTGCCCTCCTTCATCGCCAGGATGTGCAGGGAACAGCCCATGCCGCCCGCGAACCCCGGACGGTTCTGGAAGATGCACGAGCCCTTGTACGGGCGCGTCTGCCGCTCCCCGTCCTCGTCCTCCGACACCCAGCCCGTCTTCGTGCCCACCGCGTGGTGCTGCCAGATGTCGGGCGTCAGGCGCGCCACGTGCTCCGCCACGCGCTTCTCGTCGTCCTCGTCCGAGAAGTGCGCGCCGAGCGTGCAGCAGCCGTCGTCCGCGCGGCCCGCCTGGATGCCCTGGCAGCCGCTGCCGAAGATGCACGTCCAACGAGAGGTCAGCCATGTCAGATCACAACGGAAGACCTGCTCGTCGTCGGCCGGGTCCGGGAACTCGACCCACGCGCGCGGGAAGTCGATCCCCTTCTCGTCCGGCCCCGCCGTCAGCGCTCCCGCCGCGGCAGGGCCCGGCTGGATCTGGAGGAGCTGCTCAGGCTCCTTCTTCCGCTTCGCCGACTTGTCTTCGCTCTTGTTGTTCTTGCTGCTCTTGTCGGTCTTGTCCGTCTTGGCCTTTTTCGTCTTTGGCACCGTTCCAGAGTAAGCGCGCCAAGGGGGACGAGAAGACCTCTGCGGCCGATGAGCGGACACATGCGCGCAGTAGCGTTCCTTATATGAGACTCGGTGTCCTCGACGTGGGTTCGAATACGGTCCATCTGCTCGTGGTGGACGCGCACGGGGGTGCCCGGCCGCTGCCCGCGCACTCGCACAAGGCGGATCTGCGCCTCGCTCAACTCCTCGACGAGCGCGGGGCGATCGGGGCGGACGGCGTCTCGCAGCTCATCCGTACCATCCATGGCGCTCTGGAAGCCGCCGAGGACAAAGGCGTCGAGGACCTCCTGCCCTTCGCCACCTCCGCCGTGCGCGAGGCCAGCAACGCGGACGAGGTCCTCGCGCGTGTCAAGGACGAGACCGGGGTCGCGCTGCGGGTCCTCAGCGGCGAGGAAGAGGCCCGGCTCACCTTTCTCGCCGTCCGGCGGTGGTTCGGGTGGTCCGCCGGGACCCTGCTCGTCCTCGACATCGGGGGCGGATCCCTGGAGATCGCCTACGGGATGGACGAGGAGCCCGACGCGGCGGTGTCGCTGCCGCTCGGGGCCGGGCGGCTGACCGCCTCGTGGCTGCCCGGGGATCCGCCGGACCCCGCCGATGTGAAGGCGTTGCGGCGGCATGTGCGGGCCGAGATCGCGCGGACCGTGGGGGAGTTCAGCCGGTTCGGGGCGCCGGATCATGTGGTGGCCACGTCGAAGACGTTCAAGCAGCTGGCCCGGCTGGCCGGGGCGGCCCGGTCCGCCGAGGGCGTGTACGTGCAGCGGGAGTTGAAGCGGAAGTCGTTGGAGGACTGGGTGCCGCGGCTCGGGGCGATGACCGTTCTCGAACGGGCGGAGCTGCCCGGGGTTTCCGAGGGGCGGGCCGGGCAGTTGCTCGCGGGGGCGTTGGTGGCCGAGGGGGCGATGGATCTGTTCGGGGTGGAGACGCTGGAGGTCTGCCCCTGGGCGCTGCGGGAAGGGGTCATCCTGCGGCGGCTCGATCATCTGCCGGGCTGAGCGTTCGGCGCTTCGACTTTCGACTGGTGAGTGGAGGGCGGCCGTCTGATGTCGCCCTGGCGGCCGACGGTCTCGTTCCCACGGGTGTCGGGGTGGGTACGGGGCGGAGCCCTCGGAGGTGCGGGCAGCGGACCGGGCTGTGAAGAGCGGCGCAGATCCCGGCCCGGGCTGTGAAGAGCGGCACAGATCCCGGCCCGGGCCCCACCACTTCCCCCCGCCCGGCAAGGGCCCCGTACTCTGTCTGCGTGGCAGAACCAGTGGTGCGCATCCCGGATGCGAAGGTCGCCCTGTCGACCGCCTCGGTGTATCCGGAGTCGACGGCGACGGCCTTCGAGATCGCCGCACGCCTGGGCTACGACGGCGTCGAGGTCATGGTGTGGACCGATCCCGTCAGCCAGGACATCGAGGCGCTGCGCCGGCTGAGCGACTATCACCGGATTCCGATTCTGGCCGTGCACGCGCCATGTCTGCTGATCACGCAGCGGGTGTGGTCGACGGACCCGTGGGTGAAGTTGCAGCGGGCCAGGGCCGCGGCCGAGAAACTCGGGGCGTCGACGGTCGTGGTGCATCCGCCCTTCCGGTGGCAGCGCAATTACGCCCGGGATTTCGTGAGCGGTATCTGGCGCATGGCCGATGAGACGGATGTGCGGTTCGCCGTAGAGAACATGTATCCGTGGCGGTACCGGGATCGCGAAATGCTCGCCTATGCGCCCGACTGGGATGTCACCAAGGACGACTACCGGCATTTCACCGTCGACCTGAGTCACACCGCCACCGCCCGTACGGACGCGATGCAGATGATCGACCGCATGGGCGACCGGCTCGGTCATGTGCATCTGGCCGACGGGAACGGCTCCAACAAGGACGAGCATCTTGTGCCGGGCCGCGGAACGCAGCCTTGCGCCGAGTTGCTGGAGCGCCTTGCGGTCAGCGGGTTCGACGGGCACGTGGTGATCGAGGTCAATACGCGGCGGGCCATGTCCAGCGCCGAGCGTGAGGCCGATCTCGCGGAGGCGCTGGCCTTCACGCGGCTGCAGCTGGCGTCCGCGGTGCGAGTACCGCGTTCATGACGGAGCCATCGAAGCCATCGAAGCCACCGGGGCCCGCGGCGCCCGCGGCGCCCGTAGAGCCCGCGGCGCCCGTAGAGCCCGCGGCGCCCGTAGAGCCCGTACGGCGGCGTGGGCGGCCCTCGCGGAGTGAGGGTGCGGACGGGCCCGGGACCCGTGAGCGGATTCTCGGCGCGGCCCGGGAGGAGTTCGCCGAGCGGGGCTACGAGAAGGTCTCCGTGCGGGGGATCGCGAAGGCCGCCGGGGTCGACTCGGCGCTCGTACACCACTACTTCGGGACGAAGGAGCAGGTGTTCGCCGCCTCGGTGGAGACGGCTCTCGCGCCCGCCTTCGAAGCGCCCGACCGGCTGGCGGACGGGCCGCTGGACGGCATCGGCGAGCAGCTGACCCGGTTCATCTTCGGCGTCTGGGAGAACCCGGTGACCAGGGCGCCCGTCCTCGCCGTCGTGCGGTCCGCCGTCAACAACGAGGTCGCCGCCGGTGTCTTCCGGCGCCTTGTCGCCGCACAGTTGCTGGCGCGCATCGGGCGGCGTCTCGAGGTGCCGGAGCAGGAGGCCGAGCTGCGGGCCTCACTGGCGGCCGCGCAGCTGGTGGGGACCGCGATGCTCCGGTATGTGATCAAGGTCGAGCCGCTCGCGTCGGTCGATGCCGAGGTCTTGGTCGCGCGCCTCGCACCCGTGGTGCAGGGCCATCTGATGGGCGTCCCCAACAGTTCTCCCTGATCCTTGACGGGCTTTCCCGACAGTTCTTCCTGAGGGGCTTCTCCAGCAGCTCCCCGTGAGACGAGCGTCCCGCCATTCGGACACGCTGTCCGGATCTTGGAGAGGCGGCGTAGGGTCGGACGCAGTCTTTTCTGTCTGAAGGAGCGAGCGACGATGCCCGAGCTGAGGTCCCGCACAGTCACCCACGGCCGCAACATGGCGGGCGCCCGCGCCCTTATGCGCGCCTCCGGTGTACCCGGTGCGGACATCGGCCGGAAGCCGATCATCGCGGTGGCGAACTCGTTCACCGAGTTCGTGCCCGGCCACACGCACCTGGCCCCGGTGGGCCGCATCGTGAGCGACGCCGTGCGCGCCGCGGGCGGTATCCCCCGCGAGTTCAACACCATCGCCGTCGACGACGGCATCGCCATGGGCCACGGCGGCATGCTCTACAGCCTGCCCTCGCGCGACCTCATCGCCGACTCCGTCGAATACATGGTCGAGGCGCATTGCGCGGACGCCCTGGTCTGCATCTCCAACTGCGACAAGATCACCCCGGGCATGTTGAACGCCGCTCTGCGGCTCAACATCCCGACCGTGTTCGTCTCCGGCGGCCCCATGGAGGCCGGCAAGGCCACGCTCGTCGACGGCACCGTCCGGAAGCTGGACCTCGTCAACGCCATCAGCGACGCCGTCGACGAGAGCGTCTCCGACGAGGACATCCTCCGTATCGAGGAGAACGCCTGTCCGACCTGCGGCTCCTGCTCCGGCATGTTCACCGCCAACTCCATGAACTGCCTGACCGAGGCCATCGGCCTGTCGCTGCCGGGCAACGGCTCCGTCCTCGCCACGCACACCGCCCGCAAGGCGCTGTACGAGAAGGCGGGCGCGACGGTCGTCGAGATCGCCAAGCGGTACTACGACGGTGACGACGACTCGGTGCTGCCGCGCTCCATCGCCACCCGCGCCGCCTTCGACAACGCCATGGCGCTCGACATCTCCATGGGCGGCTCCACCAACACCATTCTTCACTTGCTGGCCGCCGCGCAGGAGGCCGAGCTGGACTACACGCTCGCCGACATGGACGCCGTCTCGCGCCGCGTCCCCTGCCTGTCGAAGGTCGCCCCGAACGTCGCCCCCGGCGGCACGTACTACATGGAGGACGTGCACCGCGCCGGCGGCATCCCCGCGATCCTCGGCGAGCTGTACCGCGGCGGACTGCTCCACGAGGACGTCCACACCGTCCACTCCGCCTCCATCAAGGAGTGGCTCGGCACCTGGGACGTGCGCGGCGGCTCGCCCTCGGAGGAGGCCGTCGAGCTGTGGCACGCCGCCCCCGGCTGCAAGCGCTCCGCCGAGGCCTTCTCCCAGTCCGAGCGCTGGGACACCCTCGACACCGACGCGGCGGGCGGCTGCATCCGCGACATCGCCCACGCCTACTCCGAGGACGGCGGCCTCGCCGTCCTCAAGGGCAACATCGCCGAGGACGGCTGCGTCGTGAAGACCGCCGGCGTCGACGAGTCCATCTGGACCTTCGAGGGCCCGGCCGTCGTCTGCGAGTCGCAGGAGGAGGCCGTCGAGAAGATCCTGCTCAAGCAGGTCAAGGAGGGCGACGTCGTCGTCATCCGCTACGAGGGTCCCAAGGGCGGCCCGGGCATGCAGGAGATGCTGTACCCGACCTCGTACCTGAAGGGCCGCGGTCTGGGGAAGGCGTGCGCGCTCGTCACCGACGGCCGGTTCTCCGGCGGCACGTCGGGTCTCTCCATCGGCCACGCCTCGCCCGAGGCCGCCGCCGGTGGCGCCATCGCCCTCGTCGAGGACGGCGACCGCATCCGCATCGACATCCCGGGTCGCTCCATCGAACTCCTCGTCCCCGAGGAGGAGCTGGCCGCCCGCCGCGAGGCCCTGGGCGGCGTCTACGCCCCCAAGTCCCGCCAGCGCAAGGTCTCCGCCGCCCTCCGCGCCTACGCCGCCATGGCCACCAGCGCCGACCGCGGCGCCGTCCGGGACGTCTCCAAACTCGGCTGAACCATCAGGCGCCGAGCGCTAATCGTCGAGCGCCGAGCGTCGAGCGTCGAGTACGGAGACGCAGAAGCTGTCACGTGGCGGTCGCCCCCTCATCAGTCCCGGGGGCGGCCGCCGCGCCCTTTCCGCGGCGACCCGTCTCACCAGTCCTGCGGCCGCCTCACCAGCCCTGCGGCCGCCTCACCAGTCCTGCGGTCGCCCGCCGTCCGTCCCGAACACCGTGCCGTCCGGTGCGCTCGCGTAGACCCGGCCGTCGGCCACGACCGGGGACGGCAGGTCCGCCACCACCCGGTCGGTACGGGCGCCGGGGCGCGGCCGCGTCTGGCCGAGCGGGCGGCCCGTGGTCGGGGAGACGGCCAGGAGGCGGCCGTCAGGGGCGGTCACGTAGACGCGCCCCCGGCTGTCGACGCTGGGCGCCGAGCCTCTGCTCACCGAGGTCTCCGACCGCCAGAGCTGCTTGCCGGAGGCCAGGTCCTGCGCGACCAGCGCCCCGCCCGCGGCGAGCAGGTACGCCTTGCCGGCGTGGACCGACACCGTCGCCTGCGGCAGGGGCAGGGCGAGCCGGACGCGCCGGGCGATCGTCCCGTCGGAGAGGCGGTGTCCGACGAGGCCCACCGTCGCGCCGTCCGCCCCGCGCCGCACGCACCACACCACATCGGCGCTCACCCCCACTGGAGTGGCCGAACCCGGCGACTCCCGCTGCCAGCGCACTGCCCCGGTCGTCGGGTCGACCGCGCTGACCAGCGAGTTCACCCCGTCCGCCGCCATAGTGGTGGCGTAGGCGAGGGCGCCGCCGGGGTACGAGAGCACCGGCTGCTGTGTCGTCGGCCGACGCTGCCAGCGCTGCTCACCGGTCCCGGCGTCGAGCGCGGTCAGCGTGCCGTCGGGGGCGGCCAGCAGGACCGTATCGCCTACCGGCTGCACCTGGCCCTGGTACGCGGCGATCCCCTTCGACCAGCGGGTTTTCCCGGTCGCCGGATCGAGCGCGAGCAGGCGGGTGCTGTCCGCCGAGACGACCTGGAGCAGACCGCCCGCGAGGACGGGCGCGGGCGCATTGCCATAGGCGGTCCCGGACGCCTTGCGCAGCCACAGCACCGTGCCGTCACGCGGATCGAGCGAGGCGGCCAGCACCCCGGGCGCGGCGCAACGCAGAGCCCCCTTCCCGTACGAGCACGCCGTCCCCGGCCCCGAACCGACCTGCCGGTTCCAGGCGTGGGACGCGACCTCCGCCGTACGGGGCGCGGGCGCGTCGTCGTCGGCGGCGTGCGGCACCAGGGCCAGGACCGCCGCCGCGAGGGCGCCGCACAACGCCAGACCACCGATGAGGGCCGCCCGCACACGCGTCCGCAGGCGCCCGGTCGATTTCCCAGCGGAGGCGGAGGCGGAGGCCGAGGCGGACGCACCCGCGGACTCGGACTCGGACTCGGAGTCGGAGTCGGACGAAGACGGGGAGGGGGAGGAAGTCGGAGACGGGGACGGAGACGAGGACGGGGACGGGGCCGAAGGCTCGGGCCCCTCCCAAGCAACCCGCTCCGACGCCCCCCGCTGCGCCGGTATCAACGACCGCCCCGCCAAGGAGTCGGCGAACGCCCCCGTCGTGAACGCCTGCGTGTCGTACTTCGCGGACATGGCCCGCATCTCCGCCATCAGCTCATCAGGCGTCGGCCGGTCCTCCGGCTCCTTCGCCAGGCAGCGCAGCACCAGCGGCGCCAGTTCCTCGGGCAGCCCGGTCACATCCGGCTCGTCGTGCACGACCTGGTACGCGACGAGGTACGGGCTGTCCGAGTCGAACGGCCCGCGCCCGGTCGCCGCGTGCACCAGGACCGAGCCGAGCGCGAACACGTCCGCCGCCGGGCCGACCTCGCGCGGCCGCCGGAACTGTTCCGGCGCCATGAACGGCGGCGTGCCGATCAACTTGCCGGTCTCGGTCCGCAGTTCGCTGTCCTTCGGCCGCGAGATCCCGAAGTCGATGACCTTGGGGCTGTCCTCGGCCAGCAGCACATTGCTGGGCTTCAGATCACGGTGCACCACCCCGACCCGGTGGATGTCGCGGAGCGCCTCCGCGAGCCCCGCCGTGACATGCCGCAACTGGGCGGGCGTCAGCGGCCCGTTCCGCTTGACGTGGTCGGCGAGGGTCGGGCCGGGAATGTACAGGGTCGCCATCCAGGGCCGTTCGGCGTCCGGGTCGGCGTCCACGACGGACGCCGTGAAGGCCCCGCTGACCCGCCGCGCCGCCGCGACCTCCTGCCGGAAACGGCCCCTGAACTCCGGGTCCTTGGCGAACTCGGCGTGCACCACCTTCACCGCGAGCGGCAGCCCCGCCGCCGAACGCGCCAGATGCACCACACCCATGCCGCCCGCGCCGAGGCGCTCCTCCAGTCGGTAGTGCCCGGCATACTCCGGAACTTCCGCTTCCGCGTCGGGCCCGATGCTCGGCCGTGACGGCATGTCCACCCCCGTGGATGTCGTCGTGATCGTCGTGCCCGATCCCGTCCGACGTCGTACGTGATCTCCGTGTGCGCGCGACGCACGGAGCCTAGTCGAAGGTTCGTCCGGGACCGGAGAGGCTTGCTAGCCTCCGCCCACACACCATCGCAACAGGGCCTCAACAAACGCTGAACGAGCCTTGTTCGCGGTTCGGTGTCCGACACGAATGACGCTTCATGATCGACGGGGGAGACGACATGGCGATCGAGAACGTGCCTACTGACGTACCTACTGACGTACCTGCTGACGTACCTGCTGACGTACCTGCTGACGTGCCTACCGAGGACGTGGCGGAGACGGCGGCGACCGTGGCCGCCACGGCGTCCGCCTCCTACCCGGTGGCCCCGGGCTACAACGTGAACGTCCGCAGCGGCCCCGGCACCCAGTACCGCCTGGTCCGCCGCCTGCCGCTGGGCGCGCGCGTCACGATCGGCTGCCAGAAGCCCGGCCAGTGGGTCACCGGCCCGTACGGCACCACGAACATCTGGGACTGCATCGGCGTCGGCGAGTACATCTCCGACTCCTACGTGCACACCGGCAGCGACGGCTACGTGGCCCCCCGCTGCGCCTGACCTTCCCCGCCGCCCGGCGATAATCGACACGTGAGCGACGAAACCGGCACTGGCACAGACACAGGTACAGACACCAGCACCGTTGCAGGCGGCCCACGTCCCGAAGAGATCCGTTTCTTCGGGACGACCTGGGTCGACCACAGCGGCGGCTACGCCCTGCGCCGCGCCGCCGTCGGCGTGGGCGCGCTCGTCGCCGCGGCGGCCGGCTGCCTCGTGCTGCGCCTCGCCTACCAGGGGCTGGCCATCGCGGACGTCGGCTCCTTCGTGAACGTCCTGGTCGTCGTCATGTTCGCCGTCTGCAGCGCCTTCGCCTTCACCCGCACCTGGGGCGGCTTCACCCAGCGCCCCGACCCGGAGCGCCAGGCGTCCCTGCGCGGCTTCATGACCATCGGCTTCGTCGGCGTTCTCGTCGCCCACGCCCTGCGCTGCCTGACCGAGGCCCCGGGCGAGAAACTCCGCAGGCAGGAGTACGAGACCGCCAGCGACCAGTACGAGCGCCGCACCGCCCGCCGCGCGGGCAACCCGGCCAAGAAGCCGCGCAACAAGAAGAGGCGCTGACCCGCCCGGCAGGAGGCGCTGACCCGCCCGGCAGCTGGCAGTGAGGGGCCGGCGCGAAGACGATGCCCCCATGACGAACCAGCCCACGGACCCCGCAGGCACGTCCGACCCCGCAGCCACGTCCGACCCCGCAACCACGTCCGACCCCGCAACCACGTCCGACCCCGCAGGCACGTCCGACCCCGACTTCGCCCTCTCCTTCGACACCGTCGCCGCTCAGTACGCCGCGGCCCGCCCCAGCTATCCCCCCGAGCTGTTCGACGCGGTGGAGGAGCTGGCGGCGCTGGACCTGCGCGGCGCCCGCGTCCTCGACATCGGCGCGGGCACCGGCATCGCCACCCGCCTCCTGCGCGACCGCGGGGCCGACGTCACCGCCGTCGAGCCGGGCCCCGGCATGGGCGCCGAACTCCGCCGCGCCCTGCCCGACGTCCCCCTGGTCCGCGCCGTCGGCGACGCACTGCCGTTCGCGGACGCCCGCGTCGACCTGGTCACGTACGCCCAGTCCTGGCACTGGACCGACCCGGCCCGCTCGGTCCCGGAGGCGTTGCGCGTGCTGCGGCCGGGCGGCGCGCTCGCCGTGTGGTGGAACGTGCCGGACCCCGACGCCGAGTGGACCGTCGCCCAGGAAGCCCGCCTCCAGGAGACGCTTCCCGGCTACCACCGCCACGGGGTCGCCACCGACGCCCCCGCCCTGATCACCGCGCTCGGCCTGCCCACGACCCCGGTCCTCCGCCGCTTGCACTGGTCCCGCCGCATCCCCGTCGACCTGCACCTGAAGCACCTCAGCAGCCGCTCCTACTTCGCGGTCCTTGGCCCCGCCCGTTCCGCCCCGATCCTGGCGGCCGAACGCGCCCACCTCCTGGCCCGCTTCCCCGACGGCATCGTCGACGACGCCTATGCCGTGGAGCTGACGGTCCTCCGCGCCCCCGCCCCTTGACCGCGCCGCGACACCGGGAGCAATATTCATCATGTGATGAATAAAAGCTCGGGCTCCCCCGGAGTCGGCCCCGAAACCGGCGCCAGCACCGAAACCGGCACCGGTACCGGCCCCCGTAAAGCGGTCCCCCGAAAAGCCGACGCCCGGAATGCCGGCCCCCGGAATACCGTCACCCAGGAAGCCCTCACCCCCGCCATCCGCGCCGCAGGCCTAACCGTCGTCCGCGGCCCCCGCACCGTCCTGCACGGCCTCGACTTCACCGTCCCGCGCGGCCGGATCACCGGTCTCCTCGGCCCCTCCGGCTGCGGCAAGTCCACTCTGATGCGCGCCCTGGTCGGCACCCAGGCCAAGGTCACGGGCACACTCGAAGTCCTCGGCGAACCAGGGGGCCACCCGTCACTGCGCGCCCGCGTCGGCTATGTCACCCAGGCCCCGTCCGTCTATCTCGACCTGACGGTGCGGCAGAACCTGGACTACTTCGCTGCCGTCCTCGAACCCGGCCGCGCGGCAGCCGCACGCCGCCGCACGGACATCGACCGCGTCCTGACCGACGTAGACCTGACCACCCACGCGGACGCTCTCGCCGGCAACCTCTCCGGCGGCCAGCTCGGCCGTGTCTCCCTCGCCGTGGCCCTCCTCGGCGCCCCCGAACTCCTCGTCCTCGACGAGCCGACGGTCGGCCTCGACCCGGTCCTGCGCCGCGACCTCTGGCACCTCTTCCACGACCTCGCCGCCACTCGCGGCACGACGATCCTGGTCTCGTCCCACGTCATGGACGAGGCCGAACGCTGCCACCGCCTCCTCCTCATGCGCGACGGCGAACTCCTCGCCGAAGGCACCCCCGAAGCCCTGCGTACGCGCACCGCCTCGCCCACGGTCGAAGAGGCGTTCCTGCGTTTGGTCGACCCGGCCGACGCCACCCACTGACCCGGCCCACCGGCCTCCCCTCCGCGGCCCACCGGCCTCCCTTCCGCGGCCCACTGGCCTCCCCTCCGCGCTCACCCCCGGGACAGACCCGCCATGAACACGTACCGCACCACCGCCACCGCCGCCCGCGTCCTGCGCCAGCTCCGCCACGACCCGCGCTCCATCGCGCTGATGCTCCTGGTCCCGTGCGTGATGCTCTTCCTTCTCCGCTACGTGTTCGACGGCAGCCCGCGCACTTTCGACTCCATCGGCGCCTCGCTCCTCGGCATCTTCCCGCTGATCACGATGTTTCTGGTGACGTCCATCGCCACCCTGCGCGAACGCACCAGCGGCACCCTCGAACGCCTCCTCGCCATGCCCCTCGGCAAGACCGACCTCATCGCCGGTTATGCCCTAGCATTCGGCGCCCTCGCCGTCGTCCAGTCGGCACTGGCCACCGGCCTCGCCCTCTGGGTGCTCGACCTGCACGTCACCGGCTCGGCCTGGCTCCTGCTCCTGGTGGCTCTCCTGGACGCGCTGCTCGGCACGGCCCTCGGCCTGTTCGTCTCGGCGTTCGCGGCATCGGAGTTCCAGGCCGTCCAGTTCATGCCGGCGGTGATCTTCCCCCAGCTCCTCCTCTGCGGCCTGTTCATCGCCCGCGACAAGATGCAGCCGGTCCTGGAAGCGATCTCGAACGTCCTCCCGATGTCCTACGCGGTCGACGGCATGAACGAGGTCCTGCGCCACACCGACCTCACCGCCCTCTACGTGCGCGACGTCTTGATCGTCGCGGGCTGTGCCGTCCTCGTCCTCGCCCTCGGCGCGGCCACCCTCCGCCGCCGCACGGCCTGACCCGGCACCCACGCCCCCCGCCGACTCTCGCGCCGCCGGTGCGGACCGTCCGTCCACCGGACAGGCCCCGGCCGCCCGGCCCGCCCGATGCGAGGATGCGACCGGACGACCCAGCCGCACCCGCGCACACGGAAGGCCCGAGCCGACATGAGCCAGACGACGCCCCAGACGAGCCCGAACCCGCGCCACAAGCTCGCCGTGCTCGGCACAGGGAAGATCGGCGAGGCCCTGCTCAGCGGCATGATCCGCGGCGGCTGGAGCCCCGACGACCTCATGGTCACGGCCCGCCGCCCCGAACGCGCCGACGAGCTGCGCACCCGCTACGGCGTCACCCCGGTCACCAACCAGGAGGCCGCGAAGCAGGCGGACACCCTGATCCTCACGGTCAAGCCCCAGGACATGGGCACCCTGCTCGCGGAACTCGCCCCGCACCTCCCCGCCGACCGCCTGGTCATCAGCGGCGCGGCAGGCATCCCGACGACGTTCTTCGAGGAGCGCCTGGAGCCGGGCACCCCGGTGGTCCGCGTCATGACGAACACCCCGGCCCTCGTCGACGAGGCCATGTCCGTCATCTCCGCGGGCACGCACGCGACCGCCGCCCACCTCACCCACGCCGAGGAGATCTTCGGCTCGGTCGGCAAGACCCTCCGCGTCCCGGAATCCCAGCAGGACGCCTGCACCGCCCTCTCCGGATCAGGACCCGCCTACTTCTTTTACCTGGTCGAAGCAATGACCGACGCCGGCATCCTGCTCGGCCTGCCCCGCGACAAGGCCCACGACCTCATCGTCCAGTCCGCCATCGGCGCGGCCACGATGCTCCGCGACAGCGGGGAACACCCGGTGAAGCTCCGCGAGAACGTGACCTCCCCGGCCGGTACGACGATCAACGCCATCCGCGAGCTCGAGAACCACGGCGTCCGCGCGGCCCTCATCGCCGCCCTCGAAGCGGCCCGCGACCGCAGCCGCGCCCTGGCCTCCGGCAACAACAGCTGACAGCGCGACGGGCCGGGGCGTGAAGTTGACACGCCCCGGCCCGGTACGTAGTGTGCTCCGAGTTGTCCGACGTGAGCGCCGCCTCTGGTCGGCCCCGGACAGCGATTCCGCAAGACCTACTCAAACGCTCGGCGCTTGTCGTCGCGCTGTTCGCGTACGCCTTTCCGGAATGAGGAATCCACGTTCGAAAGAGCGGGACCCCGATTAGGTCGGGGACCGGGATTCCGCTAAAGTCTCACCAGTCGGAACGGCCGAAGGGCCGCGCAGACAACCCGGTTGACAGGGAATCAGGCCCGAAAGGATCTGATAGAGTCGACACCGCAGGAAGGCCGAAAGGCCGGAAAGCGAAAAGCAACACCAAGCAAAACCGAGCAAGACCCCGAGGAAATCGGATCGGAAAGATCTGATAGAGTCGGAAACGCAAGACAGCAAGACCGAAGGGAAGCGCCCGGAGGAAAGCCCGAGAGGGTGAGTACAAAGGAAGCGACCGTTCCTTGAGAACTCAACAGCGTGCCAAAAGTCAACGCCAGATATGTTGATTACCCCGCCTCCGGCCGTCACATGATGGTTGGGGCGAGGTTCCTTTGAAATAAACACAGCGAGGACGCTGTGACCGGACGGGACTATTCCTCCTGTCTGGTCCGCTCTCGTGGTGTCACCCCGATTACGGGGAAACATTCACGGAGAGTTTGATCCTGGCTCAGGACGAACGCTGGCGGCGTGCTTAACACATGCAAGTCGAACGATGAAGCCCTTCGGGGTGGATTAGTGGCGAACGGGTGAGTAACACGTGGGCAATCTGCCCTTCACTCTGGGACAAGCCCTGGAAACGGGGTCTAATACCGGATAACACTTCCGTCCTCCTGGACGGTGGTTAAAAGCTCCGGCGGTGAAGGATGAGCCCGCGGCCTATCAGCTTGTTGGTGAGGTAATGGCTCACCAAGGCGACGACGGGTAGCCGGCCTGAGAGGGCGACCGGCCACACTGGGACTGAGACACGGCCCAGACTCCTACGGGAGGCAGCAGTGGGGAATATTGCACAATGGGCGAAAGCCTGATGCAGCGACGCCGCGTGAGGGATGACGGCCTTCGGGTTGTAAACCTCTTTCAGCAGGGAAGAAGCGAAAGTGACGGTACCTGCAGAAGAAGCGCCGGCTAACTACGTGCCAGCAGCCGCGGTAATACGTAGGGCGCAAGCGTTGTCCGGAATTATTGGGCGTAAAGAGCTCGTAGGCGGCTTGTCACGTCGGTTGTGAAAGCCCGGGGCTTAACCCCGGGTCTGCAGTCGATACGGGCAGGCTAGAGTGTGGTAGGGGAGATCGGAATTCCTGGTGTAGCGGTGAAATGCGCAGATATCAGGAGGAACACCGGTGGCGAAGGCGGATCTCTGGGCCATTACTGACGCTGAGGAGCGAAAGCGTGGGGAGCGAACAGGATTAGATACCCTGGTAGTCCACGCCGTAAACGGTGGGAACTAGGTGTTGGCGACATTCCACGTCGTCGGTGCCGCAGCTAACGCATTAAGTTCCCCGCCTGGGGAGTACGGCCGCAAGGCTAAAACTCAAAGGAATTGACGGGGGCCCGCACAAGCAGCGGAGCATGTGGCTTAATTCGACGCAACGCGAAGAACCTTACCAAGGCTTGACATACACCGGAAAACCCTGGAGACAGGGTCCCCCTTGTGGTCGGTGTACAGGTGGTGCATGGCTGTCGTCAGCTCGTGTCGTGAGATGTTGGGTTAAGTCCCGCAACGAGCGCAACCCTTGTTCTGTGTTGCCAGCATGCCCTTCGGGGTGATGGGGACTCACAGGAGACCGCCGGGGTCAACTCGGAGGAAGGTGGGGACGACGTCAAGTCATCATGCCCCTTATGTCTTGGGCTGCACACGTGCTACAATGGCCGATACAATGAGCTGCGATACCGCAAGGTGGAGCGAATCTCAAAAAGTCGGTCTCAGTTCGGATTGGGGTCTGCAACTCGACCCCATGAAGTTGGAGTTGCTAGTAATCGCAGATCAGCATTGCTGCGGTGAATACGTTCCCGGGCCTTGTACACACCGCCCGTCACGTCACGAAAGTCGGTAACACCCGAAGCCGGTGGCCCAACCCCTTGTGGGAGGGAGCTGTCGAAGGTGGGACTGGCGATTGGGACGAAGTCGTAACAAGGTAGCCGTACCGGAAGGTGCGGCTGGATCACCTCCTTTCTAAGGAGCACTTCTTACCGCACTCTTCGGGGTGAGGTCAGAGGCCAGTACATCGGCGCACGTTCGATGCTGGTTGCTCATGGGTGGAACGTTGACTATTCGATCCGGTTGTCGGGTCGGAGGCTGTGAGTACTGCTCTTCGGGGCGTGGAAAGCATGATCTCCGGACGGGACCGGGTCGGGCACGCTGTTGGGTATCTGAAGGTACGGCCGAGTACGGCTGCCTTCAGTGCCGGCCCCAGTGCACTCGAATCTACTGGTTCGGGGTGATGGGTGGTTGGTCGTTGTTTGAGAACTGCACAGTGGACGCGAGCATCTGTGGCCAAGTTTTTAAGGGCGCACGGTGGATGCCTTGGCACCAGGAACCGATGAAGGACGTGGGAGGCCACGATAGTCCCCGGGGAGTCGTCAACCAGGCTTTGATCCGGGGGTTTCCGAATGGGGAAACCCGGCAGTCGTCATGGGCTGTCACCCGCTGCTGAACACATAGGCAGTGTGGAGGGAACGCGGGGAAGTGAAACATCTCAGTACCCGCAGGAAGAGAAAACAACCGTGATTCCGGGAGTAGTGGCGAGCGAAACTGGATGAGGCCAAACCGTATACGTGTGAGACCCGGCAGGGGTTGCGTATGCGGGGTTGTGGGATCTCTCTTCTGTCGTCTGCCGGCGACAGGACGAGTCAGAAACCGTTGATGTAGGCGAAGGACATGCGAAAGGTCCGGCGTAGAGGGTAAGACCCCCGTAGTCGAAACGTCAGCGGCTCGTTTGAGAGACACCCAAGTAGCACGGGGCCCGAGAAATCCCGTGTGAATCTGGCGGGACCACCCGTTAAGCCTAAATATTCCCTGGTGACCGATAGCGGATAGTACCGTGAGGGAATGGTGAAAAGTACCGCGGGAGCGGAGTGAAATAGTACCTGAAACCGTGTGCCTACAAGCCGTGGGAGCGTCGCGCAAGGAACTTGTTCCTTGCGTCGTGACTGCGTGCCTTTTGAAGAATGAGCCTGCGAGTTTGCGGTGTGTTGCGAGGTTAACCCGTGTGGGGAAGCCGTAGCGAAAGCGAGTCCGAATAGGGCGATTTAGTAGCGCGCTCAAGACCCGAAGCGGAGTGATCTAGCCATGGGCAGGTTGAAGCGGAGGTAAGACTTCGTGGAGGACCGAACCCACCAGGGTTGAAAACCTGGGGGATGACCTGTGGTTAGGGGTGAAAGGCCAATCAAACTCCGTGATAGCTGGTTCTCCCCGAAATGCATTTAGGTGCAGCGTCGTGTGTTTCTTGCCGGAGGTAGAGCACTGGATAGGCGATGGGCCCTACCGGGTTACTGACCTTAGCCAAACTCCGAATGCCGGTAAGTGAGAGCGCGGCAGTGAGACTGTGGGGGATAAGCTCCATGGTCGAGAGGGAAACAGCCCAGAGCATCGACTAAGGCCCCTAAGCGTACGCTAAGTGGGAAAGGATGTGGAGTCGCACAGACAACCAGGAGGTTGGCTTAGAAGCAGCCACCCTTGAAAGAGTGCGTAATAGCTCACTGGTCTAGTGATTCCGCGCCGACAATGTAGCGGGGCTCAAGCGTACCGCCGAAGTCGTGTCATTGCAGCAATACGCCCAACGGCGGCTGTGATGGGTAGGGGAGCGTCGTGTGCCGGGTGAAGCCGCAGCGGAAGCTAGTGGTGGACGGTTCACGAGTGAGAATGCAGGCATGAGTAGCGATACACACGTGAGAAACGTGTGCGCCGATTGACTAAGGGTTCCTGGGTCAAGCTGATCTGCCCAGGGTAAGTCGGGACCTAAGGCGAGGCCGACAGGCGTAGTCGATGGATAACCGGTTGATATTCCGGTACCCGCTGTGAAGCGTCAAACATCGAATCCAGTGATGCTAAGGCCGTGAAGCCGTTCCGGACCCTTCGGGGAATGGAAAGTGGTGGAGCCGCCGGTCCAATCTGGTAGTAGGTGAGTGATGGGGTGACGCAGGAAGGTAGTCCAGCCCGGGCGGTGGTTGTCCCGGGGTAAGGGTGTAGGCCGTGCGGTAGGTAAATCCGTCGCACATAAGGCTGAGACCTGATGCCGAGCCGATTGTGGTGAAGTGGATGATCCTATGCTGTCGAGAAAAGCCTCTAGCGAGTTTCATGGCGGCCCGTACCCTAAACCGACTCAGGTGGTCAGGTAGAGAATACCGAGGCGTTCGGGTGAACTATGGTTAAGGAACTCGGCAAAATGCCCCCGTAACTTCGGGAGAAGGGGGGCCATCACTGGTGATCCGATTTACTCGGTGAGCTGGGGGTGGCCGCAGAGACCAGCGAGAAGCGACTGTTTACTAAAAACACAGGTCCGTGCGAAGCCGTAAGGCGATGTATACGGACTGACGCCTGCCCGGTGCTGGAACGTTAAGGGGACCGGTTAGTGCACTTTCGGGTGTGCGAAGCTGAGAACTTAAGCGCCAGTAAACGGCGGTGGTAACTATAACCATCCTAAGGTAGCGAAATTCCTTGTCGGGTAAGTTCCGACCTGCACGAATGGCGTAACGACTTCTCGACTGTCTCAACCATAGGCCCGGTGAAATTGCACTACGAGTAAAGATGCTCGTTTCGCGCAGCAGGACGGAAAGACCCCGGGACCTTTACTACAGTTTGATATTGGTGTTCGGTTCGGCTTGTGTAGGATAGGTGGGAGACTGTGAACTCTGGACGCCAGTTCAGGGGGAGTCGTCGTTGAAATACCACTCTGGTCGTGCTGGATGTCTAACCTGGGTCCGTGATCCGGATCAGGGACAGTGTCTGATGGGTAGTTTAACTGGGGCGGTTGCCTCCTAAAGAGTAACGGAGGCGCCCAAAGGTTCCCTCAGCCTGGTTGGTAATCAGGTGTTGAGTGTAAGTGCACAAGGGAGCTTGACTGTGAGACCGACGGGTCGAGCAGGGACGAAAGTCGGGACTAGTGATCCGGCGGTGGCTTGTGGAAGCGCCGTCGCTCAACGGATAAAAGGTACCCCGGGGATAACAGGCTGATCTTCCCCAAGAGTCCATATCGACGGGATGGTTTGGCACCTCGATGTCGGCTCGTCGCATCCTGGGGCTGGAGTCGGTCCCAAGGGTTGGGCTGTTCGCCCATTAAAGCGGTACGCGAGCTGGGTTTAGAACGTCGTGAGACAGTTCGGTCCCTATCCGCTGTGCGCGTAGGAGTCTTGAGAAGGGCTGTCCCTAGTACGAGAGGACCGGGACGGACGAACCTCTGGTGTGCCAGTTGTCCTGCCAAGGGCATGGCTGGTTGGCTACGTTCGGAAAGGATAACCGCTGAAAGCATCTAAGCGGGAAGCCTGCTTCGAGATGAGGACTCCCACCCCCTTTGAGGGGTTAAGGCTCCCAGTAGACGACTGGGTTGATAGGCCAGATCTGGAAGCCCGGTAACGGGTGGAGGTGACTGGTACTAATAGGCCGAGGGCTTGTCCTCAGTTGCTCGCGTCCACTGTGTTGGTTCTGAAACCACGAACAACCGTCGTAGCCATGGTCACGGCTCCGGTTGACAGTTTCATAGTGTTTCGGTGGTCATAGCGTGAGGGAAACGCCCGGTTACATTCCGAACCCGGAAGCTAAGCCTCACAGCGCCGATGGTACTGCAGGGGGGACCCTGTGGGAGAGTAGGACGCCGCCGAACTAATTGTAGAGAAAAGCCCCGTGCCCTTGGCACGGGGCTTTTCTGCGTTCAGGAGAACATGCTCATCTAGGGTGCGACGTATGCGCTATGAACTCGTCCTCTTCGACAATGACGGTGTCCTCGTCGACAGCGAGCCGATCTCCAACACCCTCCTCGCCGGCTACCTCACCGAGCTGGGGCACCCCACCTCGTACGAGGACTCGCTGCGGGACTACATGGGCGCTGCCATGCATCGTGTGCACGACCTCATCGCGGAGCGGACCGGGAAGCGACTGCCCGCCGATTTCGACGACGTCTTCCACGCCCGGGTCTTCGACGCGTTCGAGCAGGAGCTCAAGCCCGTACCCGGCGTCGTCGACGTGCTGGAGAAGCTGGCCGCCGACGGAGTGCCGTACTGCGTCGCCTCGTCCGGGAGCCATGAGCGGATCCGGGTCGGGCACCGGACGACCGGGCTCGACCAGTGGTTCGGGGACGGGCGGATCTTCAGTTCGCAGGACGTGGGGCGCGGGAAGCCGGCCCCGGACCTCTTCCTGTACGCCGCTGAGCGCATGGGCGTAGCGCCCGAGAAGTGCCTGGTCATCGAGGACAGTCCGCTCGGGGTGCAGGCCGCCGTCGCCGCCGGGATGGATGTGTACGGGTTCACCGCCATGACGCCCGCCGAACGGCTCGGCGGGGCGCGGCAACTCTTCGCCGACATGCGCGAGTTGCCCGCGCTCCTCGCGGCCGGGGATCCGGACCAAATCACCCGGTGATCCATCTACCCACCAGTATCCCCAGCGCATACGCTGTGCCGCCATGACCGATGGCACGGGCGGGACGGGCAGCACCGACGGCACGAGTGGCATAACCGGCGTGATGCGCCGCGGGCGCGGCGCCCTCGGGTTCAGCTTCTTCGCCCAGGGAGCGGCCTTCGCGCTGCTCGTGACGCGGATCCCCGCGCTCCAGGACCAGTACGGGATATCCGACGGGCTGCTGCCCGTGTTCCTGGCCGCCGTGCCCATCCTGGCCGGAGTCGGCAGCGTGGGCACCGAGCAGCTGGTGAAGCGGGTGCGGCCGAGCCGGGTGCTGCGGTGGTCGCAGCCCGTCGCCCTCCTGGCGCTGCTCGGCGTGGGCGCCGGGGACAGCATGTGGGAAGTGGCCGTAGCGCTCGCCGCGTTCGGGTTTGCCGTGGGGGCGCTCGACGCGTCCATGAACATGCTCGGGGTCAGCCTCCAGCGGGCGTACGGGCGCAGCATCATGCTCGGGTTCCACGCCGCCTACAGCCTCGGCGGGATCGTGGGCGCCTCGCTCGCCTGGGCGGGGGCGCACTGGGATCTCTCGCTGTTCGTGCTGTATCTGCCGGTCGTCGTCGTGTTCGTGCCCGCCTTGTTCGTCGGGAGCCGGTGGTACGTGGATGCCGGTGGCGACGCCGGCCTCGTCGAGGACGCCGTACGGGAGCAGGCGGGCGGGCTCGTCTTCAAGATGCTGCTGCCGTTGTGCCTGGTGATGACCTTCGCGTACATCGGGGACTCGACCGTCTCCAACTGGAGCGCGAAGTATCTGCAGGACGTGCTGGGGAGTTCGGAGCAGCTGTCGACCGTTCCGTACAACGTCTACATGGTGATGACGCTGATCGGGCGGGCCGTCGGCGACGTGGGGGTGCGGCGGTTCGGGGCGGTGGCCGTGGTGCGGATGGGGACGGTCGTCGCCGCCGCCGGATTCGGTGTCGTGGCGATCGCGCCCGGGGCCTGGGTGGGGATGGCCGGGTTCACGCTGCTCGGGCTCGGTCTGTGTGTCATCGTGCCGCAGACCTTCGCCGCGGCGGGGCGCATGTTCCCCGGTGCGTCCGATGCGGCCATCGCGCGGCTCAATATCTTCAACTACGTAGGCTTTTTGATCGGTTCGCCGCTTGTGGGGGCTCTGGGTGACGCGTGGAGCTACCGCTGGGCGATGCTCGTACCGATGGCGCTGGTGCTGGTGACGCTCGTGTACGCCCCTTCGTTCGGTTCCGGGGCGGACCGATACGGTGGCAGGCATGAGCGGCCGCGCGCAGTTGATGTGGGACCCGGCGGTGACGGGGTATGACTTCGGGTCCGGGCACCCGATGGACCCGGTCAGACTCGATCTGACCCGGCGCCTCGTCGACGCCCTCGGGCTCGACCGGGACGTGGAGATCGTCGCGGCCAAGCGGGCGGGTGAGTCGACGCTGCGGCTCGTGCACCGCCAGGACTACGTGGACGCGGTCAAGGCCGCCTCCGCCGACCCGGCCGCGGCCGACCAGGCGTACGGGCTCGGGACGGTCGACGATCCGGCCTTCGCGGGGATGCACGAGGTGTCCGCGCTGATCGCCGGGCAGTCCGTGGGCGCCGCGGAGGCCGTGTGGCGGGGCGAGGCCCTGCACGCCGTGAACTTCGCCGGCGGGCTTCATCACGCCATGCCGGGCGCGGCGTCCGGGTTCTGCGTGTACAACGACGCGGCCCTCGCCATCGCCCGCCTGCTCGAACTGGGCGTCGAGCGGGTCGCGTACGTGGACGTGGACGTGCACCACGGGGACGGGGTGCAGGCCGCGTTCTGGGAGGACCCGCGCGTCCTCACCATCTCGCTGCACGAGCACCCGCGGACGCTGTTCCCGCAGACCGGGTGGCCCGAGGAGACGGGTGCCGAGGGTGCCGCCGAGGGGACCGCCGTCAATGTGGCGCTGCCGGCCGGGACCGGGGACGCCGGATGGCTGCGGGCCTTCCACGCCGTCGTGCCGGAGCTGCTCGCGGAGTTCCGGCCGCAGGTCCTGGTGACGCAGCACGGGGCCGACACGCACTTCGAGGACCCGCTCGCCCACCTCGCGGTGTCGCTGGACGCGCAGCGGGCCGTGCAGGTCGCCTGCCATGAGCTGGCGCACACGTACGCGGAGGGGCGCTGGGTGGCGCTCGGCGGGGGCGGGTATGCCGTCGTGGACGTCGTGCCGCGCTCCTGGACGCATCTGGTGGCCATCGCGGCCGGGCGGGAGATCGCGCCCGAGACGCTGACGCCGGAGAGCTGGCGGCAGGATGTGTACGCCCGTACGCGGCAGTTGGCGCCGGGGCGGATGACGGACGGGCGCTGGCCCGTCGAGCACCGGGAGTGGGAGGCGGGCTACGACCCGGCCGACCGGCTCGACCAGGCGATCCTGGCCACCCGCAAGGCGGCGTTCCCGCTGCGGGGGCTGCTGCCTTAGAGGTTGTTCGCAGACAGGCTCTTAGCCAACACGGGCGTCCGGGGACGGGACTTTGGGCCCGCGTTACTCCGACTGTGGGGTGTTCGGGGCTTTTCGGCGGTATCCGGGCGGCCAATGCGCCAGCATCGGGCACGTGTTGAGCACCGGCGCCCTGCGTGCGCACCTGTTGGCGGCTCGCCTTGCCGGGCCCGTGACGACCTCCCGCGAGGAGAGCCTGCGGAGTTACCGCCTGTTCGAGGCGCGCGACCCGCGGGTCCTGCTCGGGCTCGATCCTGAATGGGCCTGGGGGCAGCGGGACTTGCTCGCGCTCATGGCCGACAAATGTGGCGTGTCGGATGATCCCGGGCACACCTCGGGCTTCGACGTCATCGACCCGGAGCTGACCCTGGCGGCGCTCGACGCCTTCGGGGACCGTCTCGGCCGGGCCGCTCATGAGCGTTCCCCGGTACTCTTCGGGACCGGGCATCCGCACCGCCTGCTCGGCTTCTACGCCGCGCTCGCGGACGCGCTGTCGGCGCTCGGATGTCCCGTCCTCACCCCCGCGCAGGGTCAGAGTGTCGACATAACGACCCGGTTCGGACTACGTACGTACAACCTTGACTACGTACGAGGAGTCGCGCTGGTGCGCGAACCCGGCGCGTGCGCCCCCGGCGACGAGCCCGGCGCGCACACCCACTCCCCACTCCCGGTTCGCACCGCCCTGGCGGGGTGCGCGGAGGCCGGATGGCCCCTCCCGCACCTTGTCATCGGAGACCACGGATGGGTCTGCGGTGCAGGTCAGTTGGGGTTCGATGCCATCGGCCTGGCCGATACCGACGATCCGGCCCTGTTCGTCGGTGAGGCGGAGGGGCGAGTGTCCGTCGTCGTTCCGCTTGATGACGCTGTGCGGTCTGATTACTACCGACCGCTTAGTCGCTATGTACTCAATCGAGCGTGTCTGTCACAGTAGGCGGCCGATCGCTGCTCCTCTTCCCCACTCGCACCACACGCCCCTAGTCTGGGGAGTGAGCACGCAACGACGTTGAGTCACCGGAAGGGGAAGCCGGTGGCCGTCGAGTGCGGAAGGTTCAGGTGTGTCATGGCTGCTGGTGAAGGTAGGCCTCTGAACGAGGTGCAATTCCTGACCGTGGCGGAAGTCGCCTCGGTCATGCGAGTGTCCAAGATGACCGTGTACCGGCTGGTGCACAGCGGTCATCTGCCCGCCATCCGGGTGGGGCGGAGCTTCCGCGTCCCCGAGCAGGCGGTCCACGAGTACCTCCGCGAGTCCTACGTGGGGGTGGAGAGCGGCTGATCGACCCCTCGATTTCTAGCTCGGCGCTCGGGCGGGGTACGCTGGCCCTCCGTAGGTCGTGTGGGCCCCAATGCAGCCCCGCACCGAGTGATTGTCCCCGCACCGCGGGGGTTGTCCGAGAAGTGAGCGAGGGTAGTCGTGGGCTCTGTTATCAAGAAGCGGCGTAAGCGGATGGCGAAGAAGAAGCACCGCAAGCTGCTGAAGCGCACGCGTGTGCAGCGTCGCAACAAGAAGTAAGCGACCGCTGTACCAACAGCGCGATCTGTGGCCCTTCCACCGTTTCCTTACGGTGGGAGGGCCACAGTGCGTTCACGAGCCGTTCCGCGTGCGGTCCGAGTCCGTTCCGACTGCGTTTCGGACAAGTTCTTCCAGGCACTCGTGGGGACGGCACCACGCGGAGCAGGCTCAGGGCTGTACGTACGCCTGTGGCTGTCGTCACTTCCTGCATCGGGTGGACATCACAGCGCAACGACGAAGCGCTAACGTGAGCCGCGACACGGGTACGTCGAGCGTGGAGCGCGGCGGGGCTGGGGACGGAAGGTAGGCGCTGATCTTGGGCAAGGTCGTGCTCGTGACCGGGGTGGCCCGGCAGCTGGGGGGCCGCTTCGTACGGCGCATCCAGCGGGACCCCGAAGTGGACCGGGTCATCGGCGTGGACGCGGTACCGCCCGCGCACCATCTGGGCGGCGCGGATTTCCTCCAGGCCGATATCCGGCAGCCGACGATCGCGCGGGTGCTCGCCGAGCACTCCGTCGACACGGTCGTGCACATGGACGTCACCGGGACGCCGCTCGCCAGTGGCGGCCGCGGCTCGGTGAAGGAGACCAACGTCATCGGCACGATGCAGCTCCTCGGCGCGTGCCAGAAGGCGCCGAGCGTGCGGCGGCTCGTGGTCAAGTCCAGTACCAACGTGTACGGGTCGGCACCCCGCGACCCGGCCGTCTTCACCGAGACCACGCCGCCGAAGTCGCTGCCGAGCGGCGGTTTCGCCAAGGACACCGTCGAGGTCGAGGGGTATGTGCGCGGCTTCGCCCGACGCCGGCCCGATGTCGCGGTGTGCGTGCTGCGGTTCGCCAACATCCTCGGACCGAGGGCCGATTCACCGCTCGCGGAGTACTTCTCGCTGCCGGTTCTGCCGACGGTGTTCGGCTACGACCCCCGGCTGCAGTTCGTGCACGAGGACGATGTGATCGAGGTGCTGCGGCTCGCCTCCCGCGACCCGGAGCGCGGCACGCTCAACAGCGGGACCTTCAACATCGCGGGCGACGGCGTCCTGCTGCTCTCGCAGTGCTCGCGACGGCTCGGCCGGCCGACCGTCCCGGTGCTGCTGCCCGCGGTGACGTGGGTGGGCGGAGCGCTGCGTACGCTGGGCGCGACGGACTTCTCACCCGAGCAGATCAGGCTGCTCACCCATGGGCGGATGGTGTCGACGGCCCAGATGAAGGACACGCTGGGCTTCCGGCCCCTGTACTCGACCGCGGAGACCTTCGAGGACTTCGTCCGTGGCCGGGGCCCCGGCCTGCTGCCGCCGAGGGCGGTGGCGGGAGCCGTCGACAGGATCGCGTCGCTGCCGTTCCTGGGCGGCGGGCGCGCAGCGAGCCACCCCCCGAAGCAGAGCGCCAACTGAGGAGCGCGTGAACGATGGCGGACGCCAAGGTCATTCGGTTCGACGACGACAGGTCGCGGGGGGCCACCGGCAAGAGCGCCGGGCGGCGCAAGGGCCGGCGCAAGAACGAGCCGGCGGGGGCCGGTGACGTGCACGAGATCAAACCGCTGCCGGTGCAGCGCCCGGAACCGGCGGCCGGGCCGTCACCGCAGGCGCCGCCGGCCGGGGAGCGCGGGGGCTGGGAGCGGCGGGTCGCTGGCGGGCTCGCGTTCCTGCGGCGGCGGCTGACCGGGGACTACGAGATCGACGAGTTCGGCTACGACGAGGAGCTCACCGACCACGTCCTGATGTCGCTGCTGCGGCCGGTCGCGGAGAAGTACTTCCGCGTCGAGGTGAAGGGCGTGGAGAACATCCCGTCCGAGGGCGGGGCGCTGATCGTCTCCAACCACTCCGGGACGCTGCCGCTCGACGGCCTGATGATGCAGGTCGCCGTGCACGACCACCATCCGGCCGGGCGGCATCTGCGGCTCCTCGCGGCCGACCTGGTCTTCATGCTGCCGGTCGTCAACGAGCTGGCGCGCAAGGCCGGGCACACCCTTGCCTGCGCGGAGGACGCGCAGCGGCTGCTGGAGAGCGGTGAGCTGGTCGGCGTGATGCCGGAGGGGTTCAAGGGGATAGGGAAACCGTTCAGCGAGCGGTACAAGCTGCAGCGGTTCGGGCGCGGCGGGTTCGTGTCGACCGCGCTGCGCGCCGGGACGCCGATCGTGCCGTGCTCGATCGTCGGGGCGGAGGAGATCTACCCGATGCTCGGCAACGCGAAGACGCTGGCGCGGGTGCTCGGCTTCCCGTACTTCCCGATCACGCCGACGTTCCCCTGGCTCGGGCCGCTCGGGGCGGTGCCGCTGCCGACGAAGTGGACCATCCAGTTCGGGGAGCCGATCCCGACGGACGGCTATCCGCCGGAGGCGGCGGAGGACCCGATGCTGATGTTCAACCTGACCGACCAGGTCCGCGAACAGATCCAGCACACGTTGTACAAGCTGCTGGTGCAGCGACGGTCGGTGTTCTTCTAGCAAGGCATGCGAACGGCGCGGCACGCGACCGGCGCGGCACGCGACAGGGCCCGGGGTGTACGAACCCCGGGCCCTGCGTGTTGCTCGGAAGGACTGGGTCAGTCCGCGTCCTCCGCGTCGATGCCGAGGCCCGGCAACAGGCCCGGCAGGAGCGGCGGCAGGGTCACGTCCGGCTTGGGGACCTGGGGCGTGTCGAGCTTGCCGTCGTCCGACGCGGGCGGGCTCGTCTCGTCCTTCGGCGGGTCGAGGAGGCCGCCGGTGGTCTCGCCGAGGAGGCCGTCATGGTCCTGGCTCGTACCGCTGCCGGAGCTGGACGGCTTCGGCTTGGTGGAGCTGGTGCCCTGGTGGTCCTGGCCCGCCGGGTCGGACGGGGTGGCCCGGTGGGTGCCGGACGTGCCCGGCGTCGTCGCGCCACTGCGGCCGGTGGCCGGGGCGCCGCCCCGGGTCGGGGTCTTGGGGAGCAGGGAGCGCAGCGGGTCGACCTCTTCGTCTATGGCGTCGAAGACCGAGCTGACCTCGTCCCGCACGTCCCCGAGCTGGACCGGCAGCCGGTCGCTGAGCGCCTGCCAGCTGCGCCGGTGCGACTCCGAGAACGCGTTCAGCGCCTGGATCGGGCCGAGGGAGCCGTCCCGCTTGTAGGCGGCGCTGAGCAGCCGGTGCCCCTCGGAGGCGTCGTAGCGCATACCGGAGAGCGCGCGGCGGACCTCGCCGATGGACTCGTGGTCGAGGGGGCCGCTGCGGTCGCGCTCCATCAGCCGCCGCGCCTCACTGAGCCGCGTCGACGCCTGGTCGAGGTATAGCGTGCCGCGGTCGGAGTCGCTGTCGGCCAGGCCCAGCTTGAAGTCCTCCATGCCGCGCTTGAGGCCGTAGAGATTGTCCCCCGGCAGGGCGTTGGAGCTGGCCGCCGCCACTCCGCCGAAGGCGCCGGCGGCCACGCCGACCGTGAGCCCGCCCGCGGCGAGCCCCTTGGTCAGGCGGGTGCGGGGCCGCAGCTTGCGCAGGGGGCTCGCCCGGTGCGCTCCCTTGGCCCGGGTCCGCTGCTCCGGTACCGCTGGGCCTACGGTGCCCTCCTGGAGCATGGCCTCCATGGCGGCGACGAGCTGGGCCCGCTGCACCACTTTGACCTCGGGGTCCAATCTCGGCCTGGGCAGTTCGCCGAGGCCGGAGGCCAGGGACAGGAGCCTGCCCTGTTCGGTCCGATCGGACCGGTCGCTCGCTCGAGCTTCCGGTTCCTCCGGCTGCTGCGCCGCCGGGTCCAGGTCGGACTGGTCCTCCAGGGCCTGGGCGAAGGCGTTCGCCCGCCGGTGTGCCGATACGTTCGCGATCACTGGCGGCACCTCCTCTCGTCATGACGGTCGACTCCCACGTGGTCGACTCCCCAAGGGGTCCTGAGGGTTGCACGCCGCGCCGACTTGCACACGAACGAGTGAGCGGAGTCGGTCCAGGAGTGACCACAGGGAGCCTGCATCCCGCTCAACGAGCGGCGCGGCACTTGGGTTACGGACGAAAGATGATCCGACCACGATCTCATCTCGCCCTCACAGAAGGTGAGTTGAGAATCGCGGACGGTGACGGGCGCCGTGCGCCGGTGCCGGGGCCGGGCGGCGTCAGCGGGCGTCGTCCGGCAGGAGGCGGGCGAGCGTGCGCACGGCCCGGTACTGGAGGGTCTTGATCGCGCCCTCGTTCTTGCCCATCACGCGGGCGGTCTCGGCGACGGACAGACCCTGGAGGAAGCGGAGCGTGACGCACTCCTGCTGCTGCGGGTTGAGCCGTCGCACGGCTTCGAGCAGGGCCGCGTTGGAGAGGGACTCGAGGACGGAGTCCTCGGGGGAACGCTCCACCTCGTTCGCGTCGAGCATTTCGCCGGTGGTCACTTCGAGGCGGAAGCGGCTCGACTTGAAGTGGTCGGCGACCAGGTTGCGCGCGATCGTGACCAGCCAGGCGCCGAAGTCGCGGCCCTGCCAGGTGAAGGTCCCGATACGGCGCAGGGCGCGCAGAAAGGTCTCGCTGGTGAGGTCCTCGGCCGTCGCCTTTCCGCCGACGCGGTAGTAGATGTAGCGGTAGACGGTGTCGCTGTACTGGTCGTAGAGGCGGCCGAAGGCATCGGCCTCGCCGGACTGGGCGCGCTCGACCAGCTCCATCATGCGGGCACTGTCGCTGTCCGCGGCGGGACGGCGTGGGGCGGACGCCGTCGACGTGCCGGACGCGCCGGCGGCTCCGGACCTGGTCCGTCTGCCGACGGTGGCGGCACCGGAATCGGCCATGGCGAAGCACGGGCCGACCGGTGCGGCGACGGCGAGGGCGGGGACGGCGTACGCGGTGGGGACGAAGCCGCGCAAGCGGTCGATGACCGTTGCGCGCAGCGTAGCCAGGCCCGAGGCGTCAACCCCGACGTGTTGAAACACGGGACTCCCAGAGGCAGAGCTTCCATCACGTGCAGTGCGGGACCGTTCACTCGTCGTGCTGACGTGCCGGTACCGGAATGCGTCTGAGGAGAATAACGCTTCGTGCAGGGAGCGCTACACCGAGTTGCTCAAATCATCGATTACGTCACTTCTGTAGTCGATCGACGAGGCTTTGAGCACCGGAGAGTGACCGTTTCTTGATCGGATGAGGTCATGTTCGGGCTATGCCGGTGACTCGTTGTGGCCGAGTGGTATCAACGGGGCGTCAATGCGACTGGCGGCGGCCGGAGCCGGGTATGCCCCTCTGTCCGCCCCGCAGACGTCAGCGACGGCGCCGGTGCAGGGCGATCGCCGCCGCCGTGCCGCCCGCGACCGCGCCCACCCCCGCGGCGGCCGGGATGCCGACCTTCGCGGCCTTGCGGCCCGTGCGGTAGTCCCGCAGCCGCCACTCCCGTTCGCGCGCGTACTTGCGCAGTTTCGCGTCAGGATTGATCGCATACGGATGTCCGACGAGCGAAAGCATCGGGATGTCGTTGTGCGAGTCGCTGTAGGCGGCGCAGCGGCCGAGCTCCAGGCCCTCGGCGGAGGCGAGCGCGCGGACGGCCTCGGCCTTCGCGGGGCCGTGCAGCGGTTCGCCGACGAGCTTGCCGGTGTAGACGCCGCCGATGGACTCCGCGACCGTGCCGAGCGCGCCGGTCAGGCCGAGGCGCCGGGCGATCACCGTGGCGATCTCCACGGGCGCGGCGGTGACCAGCCAGACCTTCTGGCCCGCGTCGAGGTGGGCCTGGGCGAGGGCGCGGGTGCCGGGCCAGATCCGCTCGGCCATGTACTCGTCGTAGATCTCCTCGCCGATGGACTGCAGCTCGGCGACGCGGTGGCCCTTGACGATGGACAGGGCGCTCTCGCGGACGTCCTGCATGTGCTCGGGGTCCTCGACCCCGGCGATCCGGAACCAGGCCTGCTGCCACGCGAAGCGGGTGAGTTCGCGGCGCTCGAAGAACTTCCGCTTGTAGAGGCCGCGCCCGAAATGGAAGATCGCGGCGCCTTGCATCACGGTGTTGTCCAGGTCGAAGAAGGCGGCGGCCTTGTCGTCGCCGAAGACCGGGAATTCCGGTTCCTGGCCTTCCGGGCTCTCCGCGGGCGGCGCCTGTTCCTCGAGTTCCTGCGAGGTCTTGCGGGCGGCCTCCGCCGACGCCTCGCCCGCGAGGACACTGCGCGCGGTCGCGGGGCGCCTGCGAGGGGTGAGCCATCCGAATCCGATCAGCGGCATGGCGTGCCTCCTGCCGGGGCGGCGGTAGGGCGACGGGCGGGACATGGCGCGAGCATAGCCATTGTGTTCGGTGCTTCCGGGGTCGAGGGGATTTCGGGAAGCTGTCGGTCCGGGAAATCCCGGCGTCGTACGACAGCCGAGGGCGGGGTCAGAATGGCCGGTATGAGTCCCATTTTTCGCCGTGGTGAGAAGAAGAATCCGCAGGAGCGTGTCGTCACGCTGATCCGGAAGCCCGGATGCCACCTGTGCGACGACGCCCAGGTGGTGATCGAGAAGGTGTGCGCCGAGGTGGGCGCCGCGTGGGAGATGAAGGACATCACCGAGGACGAGGAGTTGTACCGCAAGTACTGGGAGCAGATCCCGGTCGTTCTGGTCGACGGCGCGCAGCACGATTTCTGGCGCGTGCAGGAGGAGCGGCTGCGGCGTGCGCTCACGCGGTAGCCGTCCGTGCACGGGCGCTGCCCGCGGTCGCGAACGTCACTGACCGACGAGTCCAACTAATCCCCAAAGTCGCTTAGGATCGGGGGCGGTTTGGTCTCGGGGGGCGTGGATCTGAAGGAAGGTGTCCGGTTTTGCCCCCCACAGGTATGCAACGAGGCTGCCTGCGCGCCGGTTCCACGAGAGCGCGCCGGGGGCGCGTGACCCCGGTCACGTTGGCCGGGCAAATCGGACACCATCTTTGTGCACGCGTTCACAAAGACATAGCCTGCATTCGACGGGGCGGTCCAGGAACAAAGAGCCGCCCGCAGCCCCGCTCTACCCGCAGGAGCACCGTGGCAACTGGCCGAACTCACCGACCGGCGACCCGCAGCCGAGGAATTCCCGAGGCCACCGTCGCCCGTCTCCCGCTGTACCTCCGAGCCCTCACCGCTCTGTCGGAGCGCTCGGTGCCCACGGTCTCCTCCGAGGAGCTCGCGGCCGCGGCGGGGGTCAACTCCGCGAAGCTGCGCAAGGACTTCTCCTACCTCGGTTCGTACGGGACCCGCGGTGTCGGCTACGACGTCGAGTACCTCGTCTACCAGATCTCACGCGAGCTGGGCCTCACGCAGGACTGGCCGATCGTGATGGTCGGTATCGGTAACCTCGGCGCGGCCCTCGCCAACTACGGCGGGTTCGCCTCGCGCGGGTTCCGGGTCGCGGCGCTCATAGACGCTGATCCGGCGATGACGGGCAAGACCGTCGCCGGGATGGCGGTGCAGCACGCCGACGACCTCGAGAAGATCATCGACGACAACGGGGTGTCGATCGGCGTCATCGCGACCCCGGCCGGCGCCGCGCAGCAGGTCTGCGACCGGCTCGTCGCCGCCGGTGTCACCTCCATCCTGAACTTCGCGCCGACCGTCCTGTCCGTGCCGGACGGGGTCGACGTGCGCAAGGTCGACCTCTCCATCGAGCTGCAGATCCTCGCCTTCCACGAGCAGCGCAAGGCGGGCGAGAGCGCCATGGAGGCGGCCGAGGGCGCCGTGGGCGTCGAGGGTCCGGCCGCCAAGGTCACCAAGCCCAGCACCGTTGCCGACCGCAAGGGACCCGACGGGGACGTGCCCGCCGTGATGCCGGCATGAGCCTCCTCGTCGTAGGGCTGAGCCACCGCAGCGCCCCGGTCTCCATCCTGGAGCGGGCCGCGCTGACCGCGGACGCCCAGGCCAAGCTCGTCCAGGACACGCTGGCCGCCGAACCGGCGGCCGAGGCGGCGCTCCTGTCGACCTGCAACCGCATCGAGCTGTACGCGGACGTGGACAAGTTCCACGCCGGTGTCGCCGAGCTGTCGACGCTGCTCGCGCAGCACAGTGGCGTGGGTCTGGAAGAGCTGACTCCCTATCTTTATGTGCACTACGAGGACCGGGCGGTGCACCACCTGTTCTCGGTGGCGTGCGGGCTCGACTCGATGGTCGTCGGCGAGGGCCAGATCCTCGGCCAGATCAAGGACACGCTCGCCCGCGCCCAGGACCTGCACTCCGCGGGCAAGCTCCTCAACGACCTCTTCCAGCAGGCGCTGCGGGTCGGCAAGCGGGCGCACTCCGAGACCGGGATCGACCGGGCCGGACAGTCGCTCGTCACCTTCGGGCTCGAACAGCTCGCGCAGAAGGAGCCGGTGGCCGCCTGGGCGCAGGGCAAGCGCGCGCTCGTGATCGGCGCGGGCTCGATGTCCTCGCTCGCCGCGGCGACGCTCGCGCGCGCCGGGGTGGCCGAGATCGTCGTCGCCAACCGGACCATGGAGCGCGCCGAGCGCCTCGTGGCCCTTCTCGAAGAGAACTACGGACACGGTCTGGGTGAGGGCGGTACCGCCGCCCGTGCCGTCGCCATGGACGCCGTGGCGGACGAACTGACACGTGCCGACGTCGCGATCTCCTGCACCGGCGCGACCGGGCTCGTCCTGACCGCCGACGCCGTGCGCGCCGCCGTCGCGGGCCGCACGCCGACCGCGGGCGGCGACGTGCCGCAGCAGGTGTCGGCGCCGGGCGCGAAGGCGCCGGTCGAGGGCTGCCCCGTCGACCCGAGCGCGCCCGTGCGCGGCGGGTTCTCCGTCGAGGGCGAGGCCGCCGTCGCCGGGTTCGACGCCGCCGCGCTGGAACAGCACGGCGCCTGGGTCGACAACGCGCCGGGCGAGCGGGTGCGGCCCTCCGAGGCCGACACCATCGCCGCCCTCGCGGCCGCCGGCCGGGTGCCCGAGATGCGCCGTGAGCGGCAGCCCGAGCCGGTGCAGCGTGTCGCGCTCGCCCTGCTCGACCTGGCGATGCCGCGCGACATCGACGCGGTCGCGCACCGGATCGACGGGGTCCGCCTCGTCGACATCGAGTCGCTCGCGGACGCCTCCGCGGACGCGCCGATGGCCGCGGACGTGGACCAGGTGCGCACGATCGTCGCCGACGAGGTCGCCGCGTTCGGCGCCGCGCAGCGCGCCGCGCACATCACGCCGACCGTCGTGGCGCTGCGCACCATGGCCGCGTCCGTCGTCACCAGCGAGATCGCGCGCCTGGACGGCCGGCTGCCAGGGCTGGACGAGAAGCAGCGCGCGGAGATCACCCAGACCGTGCGGCGCGTGGTGGACAAACTGCTGCACGCGCCGACCGTACGGGTCAAGCAGCTCGCCGCCGAGCCCGGCGGTGCCGGGTACGCGGACGCGCTGCGGACCCTGTTCGACCTGGACCAGGAGACGGTCGCCGCCGTCTCCCGGGCCATCCCCCGAGACCGTGAATCCGCAACCGGCACGGTAGGCAAGAATCGAGGCCCGGCATGACCGCCGCCGACAAAGCACTGAGGCTGGGGACCCGGCGCAGCAAGCTGGCCATGTCCCAGTCCGGGCATGTCGCCGAAGCCGTACGCCAGCTGACCGGCCGCGAGGTCGAGTTGGTGGAGATCACCACGTACGGGGACACCTCCCGTGAGCAGCTGGCGCAGATCGGCGGGACGGGGGTCTTCGTCACCGCTCTGCGCGACGCGCTGCTGCGCGGTGAGATCGACTTCGCCGTGCACTCGCTGAAGGACCTGCCGACGACGCAGCCCGAGGAGCTCACGCTGGCCGCCGTGCCGGTGCGCGAGGACCCCCGGGACGCGCTGGTCGCACGGGACGGGCTGAAGTTCACCGACCTGCCGGCCGGCGCCCGGATCGGCACCGGTTCGCCGCGCCGCATGGCCCAGCTCAACGCGTACGCCCGTAGCCACGGGATGACCATCGAGACCGTGCCGATCCGCGGGAACATCGACACCCGCATCGGCTACGTCGAGAAGGGGGAGCTCGACGCCGTCGTCCTGGCGGCCGCAGGGCTCAACCGCATAGGCCGCGCCGCGGAGGCCACCGACCTCCTCGCGACCGACACCGTCCTGCCCGCCCCCGGTCAGGGGGCACTGGCAGTCGAGTGCACCACGCAGAACAGTGCGCTCGCCGCCGCGCTCGCCGAGCTCGACGACCCGTTCACCCGGGTCGCCGTCACGGCCGAGCGAGCCCTGCTCGCCGCCCTGGAAGCCGGTTGCAGCGCCCCTGTGGGCGCGCTGGCCGACCTCCTGGCCGACGGGCAGATTGCCAATCAAATGCGCCTCCGCGGCGTCGTCGGCACCACCGACGGCTCCGAGCTGGTGCAGCTGTCCACCACCGGTCCCGTGCCCTCGTCGGAGGACGAGGCGCTGGCGCTCGGGCGGGAACTCGCCGCCGAGATGCTGGCCAAGGGTGCGGCCGGTCTGATGGGGGAGCGAGCACTTTGAGCCCCACCACGCCTCAATCGACCGCCTGCGCACCTGGGCACGTCACCTTCCTGGGTGCCGGTCCCGGTGACCCAGGACTGCTGACACTGCGGGCCGTGGAGGCCCTGACCCGAGCGGATGTGCTGATCGCCGAGCCCGAAGTGCTCGACGTCGTCCGCACGCACGCCGCCGCGGGCGTGACCGTGCTCGACGCGGGCACGCCGGGGCGCACGGCTGCTGACGGGGCGTCAACTGCCGTCGTGGTCCCGGCTCTGAGGGACTGGGCCAATCTTGTCATGGAGGCCGCGGGCAGCGGCAAGCGGGTCGTCCGTGCGGTCTCGGGCGACCCCGGGCTCGACACGTACGCGGCCGAGGAGATGCTCGCCTGTGCCTCCGCCGGCATCGACTTCGAGGTCGTCCCCGGTGTCGCCGCCGCCGTCGGTGTCGCCGCGTACGCCGGTGTCCCGCTGCGCGACGCGCAGGGCGCCGACGTCCGCTTCGTCGACGCCGCCACCGCCTCCGAGCGGTGCTGGAGCGAGGTCGGCGCGTCCGACGGCACGCTCGTCGTCTCCACCACGCTCGACTCGGTGGCCGCGGCCGCCGGTGAGCTGGTCGCGGCGGGCCGCAAGCCGGACACGCCGCTGACGGTGACCGTCGCGGGGACGACGACGCGCCAGAAGACCTGGACCGCGACGCTCGGCACCATCGCGCAGACGTTCAAGCAGGCCAAGGTGTTGCCCTCGCCCGAGGGCAACCGGCCGGTGATAGCCGTGGTCGGTGAGCGGTCCGCCGCCGCGCAGCGCGACCAGTTGTCGTGGTTCGAGTCCAAGCCGCTGTTCGGCTGGAAGGTGCTCGTCCCGCGCACGAAGGAGCAGGCGGCGTCCCTCTCCGACCAGCTCCGGTCGTACGGCGCGGTGCCGCACGAGGTCCCGACGATCGCCGTCGAGCCGCCGCGCACCCCGCAGCAGATGGAGCGCGCGGTCAAGGGCCTGGTCACGGGCCGCTACGAGTGGATCGCCTTCACCTCGGTCAACGCGGTCAAGGCGGTGCGCGAGAAGTTCGAGGAGTACGGGCTCGACGCGCGCGCCTTCGCCGGGATCAAGGTCGCGGCGGTCGGCGAGCAGACGGCGAACGCGCTGATCGCGTTCGGCGTCAAGCCGGACCTGGTGCCGAGCGGCGAGCAGTCGGCCGCGGGGCTCCTGGAGGACTGGCCGCCCTACGACCCGGTCTTCGACCCGATCGACAGAGTGTTCCTGCCGCGCGCGGACATCGCCACGGAGACCCTGGTCGCCGGGTTGATCGAGCTGGGCTGGGAGGTCGACGACGTCACGGCCTACCGGACCGTACGGGCCTCGCCCCCGCCGGCCGAGACGCGTGAGGCGATCAAGGGCGGCGGCTTCGACGCGGTGCTCTTCACTTCGTCGTCCACCGTGCGCAACCTGGTCGGTATCGCGGGCAAGCCGCACAACGTGACGGTGATCGCCTGTATCGGCCCGGCCACCGCCAAGACCGCCGAGGAGCACGGCCTGCGGGTCGACGTGATGGCCCCCGAGCCGTCGGTGCTCAAGCTGGCCGCCGCGCTCGCCGACTTCGGCGCCCGGCGCCGGGACGCGGCGATCGAGGCCGGTGACCCGGTGACGCGGCCGAGCGAGCGGCGGCCCGGGTCGCGGCGCAGGCGCGCGGCTCCGTAGGAGTAGAAGTGGGGGCGGGTACCGGGTGCGAGCCGGGTACCCGCCCTGGTTCATTTGGTCCAGGTACACGTAGGTACGACGAGGTGACAGTCCAGTGACTCGGTACGGCTCTTTCCCCGGTTCGCGGCCCCGGCGGCTGCGCACGACTCCCGCCATGCGGCGCATGGTCGCCGAGACACGGCTGCATCCGGCCGATCTGATCCTGCCCGCGTTCGTGCGGGAAGGGATCGACGCGCCGGTCGAGATCGGCTCGATGCCCGGCGTGTACCAGCACACGCGTGACTCCCTGAAGAAGGCTGCGGCCGAGGCGGTCGAGGCGGGCGTCTCCGGGATCATGCTCTTCGGTGTTCCGCTGGAGGAGAAGAAGGACGGCGCCGGAACGGTCGGCACCGACCCCGACGGCATCCTCCAGCAGGGCCTCCGGGACGTACGGGCCGAGGTCGGGGACGACCTGATCGTCATGTCCGACCTGTGCCTGGACGAGTTCACCGACCACGGGCACTGCGGCGTCCTCGACGAGCAGGGCCGGGTCGACAACGACGCGACCCTTGAGCGGTACGCCGAGATGGCGCAGGTCCAGGCGGACGCGGGCGCCCACGTCGTCGGCCCGTCCGGGATGATGGACGGCCAGATCGGCGTCATCCGCGACGCGCTCGACCAGATCGGCCGCGAGGACGTGGCGATCCTCGCGTACACGGCGAAGTATTCGTCGGCGTTCTACGGCCCGTTCCGTGAGGCCGTCGGCTCCTCGCTCAAGGGCGACCGCAAGACGTACCAGCAGGACCCGGCCAACATCCGGGAGTCCCTGCGGGAGCTGGCGCTCGACCTGGAGGAGGGCGCCGACATGGTGATGGTCAAGCCGGCCGGTCCCTACCTGGACATCCTCGCGCGGGTCGCCGACGAGGTGGACGTGCCGGTCGCCGCGTACCAGATCAGTGGCGAGTACGCGATGATCGAGGCGGCGGCGCAGCGCGGCTGGATCGAGCGCGACCGGGCGATCATGGAGTCGCTGACCGGGATCAAGCGCGCGGGCGCCAACATGATCCTGACGTACTGGGCGACCGAGGTGGCCCGGCAGCTGGGCTGACCGGCCCGGGCCCCGGGGGTCCTGTCAGTGCCGTGGCGGACAATCCCGTCATGACAGCGACAGCGATCACCGAGCGCGCCCTGAACAGGTCCACTCTGGCCCGGCAGTTGCTGCTTCAGCGGCAGCCGCTCGGGGCGGAGGACGCGGTACGGCGGGTTGTCGCGCTCCAGGCGCAGCAGCCCGCTTCGCCGTATGTGGCGCTGTGGAACCGGGTGGCGGGGTTCCGCGCGGCGGACCTCGACGCGGCGCTCGCCTCCTTCCGCGTGGTCAAGTCGACGCTGATGCGGATCACGCTGCACGCGGTCCACGCCGACGACTACGCGGCGTTCCGCGCGGCGGTGGAGCCGACGGTACGGGGCGCGCGGCTGCGGGACCCTCGGTTCAAGGCGTCGGGGCTCACGGAGTCGGACGCCGACGCGCTGCTGCCCGAGCTGCTGACGCGGGCCGAAGTGGCGGGCGGCGCGCGGGAGTTGGGGGAGTGGCTGCGGGCGCGGGCCGGGATCGGGAGGGAGTCGGCGCCGACGGCGTGGCGGATGCTGCGGCAGTACGCGCCGCTGTGGCATGTGCCGGTCGAGGGGGCGCCGTGGTCGTACGTGTCCGGGGCCGGGCAGCGGTATGTGTCGGCGGGTGCGGCACACCGCCCGGCGCTGCGGGACGAGGAGGCGGTGGCGGAGGGGATGCGGGCGCTCGTCCGCCGGTATCTGGCGGGGTTCGGCCCGGCGTCCGTCGCGGACATCGCGCAGTTCGGGCTGGTGCAGAAGGGCCGGGTGCGGGCGGCGCTCGGGGACGACCTGGAGGAGCTGCCGGGCCCCGGCGGAAGCGTGCTCTACGACGTGCCCGGGGCCGTCCGTCCGTCGGAGGAGGTGGCGGCGCCGCCGAGGCTGCTGCCGATGTGGGACAGCGTGCTCCTCGCCTACGCGGACCGGGGCCGCGTCCTCCCGCCCGGGTACCGCAAGCAGGTGACCCGGGTGAACGGGGACGTACTCCCGACCGTCCTGGTCGACGGATACGTGGCCGGGGTCTGGCGGATGGCACCGGACGGCTCCGGCATCGAGGTGAGCGCGTTCCACCCGCTCACGGGCCAGGTGTGGGAGGCGCTGGAGGAGGAGGCGCGGGGGCTGCGCGGGCTGCTGGCGGAGCGGGACGAGGCCGCGTACCGGCGTTCTGACCACTGGTGGGTGAAGGGGCTGCCGGTGGTGGAGGCGAAGGTGTTCGGGTAGGTGCGGTGTCCGGGCGCCCGGCCGGTGGACGTTCGGCCGGGCGTCGCCCGCGACGTGGCGGCTACTGCTTGCCCGTGCCCACCGGGTCCACCGTGACGCCCGCTTCGGTGGGGCTGTCGGTGACCGGGAGGTTGATGGCGACGGGGAGGGTCTTGGAGTGGGTCTCGTTCGGCGGGGTGACGACGAGCCGGGTGATGTCGACGCCGGAGCCGCCGCTGTCGTTGCGCGGGTAGTGCAGGTGGAAGCGGGTCTCCTCGCCGGACTTGAGGGTGACGAGCGGGGCGCTGAGCTTGGTGCGCTCGGCGCTGATGGCGCCAGGACCGCTGTCGGCCTTGAGGTCCACGCCGGGGAAGCCCTTGAGGGTGCAGGCGTCGCCGGTGTTCTTCATGGCGACCGTGAAGTCGCCCTCGCCCATGCCGTGGGCGGTGTGGAAGGAGAGGTTCGCGGTCTTGCAGGGGCCGGTGGTGATCTGGCCGCCGCCGCTGCCTTCGGCGGAACCGTCGGTGGCGGCGTCGCTGCCCGTGTTCTCGGTGCCGGCGCCGTTGGAGGAGGGAGAGTTGGCGGAGGTGTCCGATTCCGAGGAGGAGGACGAGGATGACGAGGACGCTGCCGTGGACCCGGAGTCGTTCGCGTCGGAGGCCTTGGCGTCGTCGCCGCTCTGGCAGGCGGTGAGGGAGAGACCTGCGACGAGGGCGATACCGGCGAGGGTGATCTTCTGAGCGCGCATGGTGCCTTCCTTGCGGTCGGTGCGGAGTGCTCGACACGAGCGTTCCTTGCTGCCTCCTAGGACCCGCCTGTGCCGCGCGGCCGTTCCCTCCGCCCGTTCCCTCGTACATGCCTGTTACACGAAGTGGCGTTCGAGGGGGGTTCTGTCACAGGTGGGCAACGCGAAAAGGGGCCGAGCGTCTGCTCGGCCCCTTGCTCAATGATTCGGCCGCGGCGGCTCCCCCTCCGCGCCGCCGCGGCCGATCCCCGTCGGGAATGAGGTCTGTTCAGCCGCGCGGGTCCACAGGCGGCGCGGGCATCTGGTTGTCCATGGTGACGATGGTGTCGTCGGCGGGCGGCGCCGGCATCTGGTTGTCCATCGTGACGATGGCGTCGTCCGCGGGCGGGACGGGCATCTGGTTGTCGAGCGGCCTTGCCTGCGTTTTCTTCTGCTCGCTCATCGTTCGTACTCCTTCGCAACGGCGAGAGCTGGTGTGAAACGCCCGCCCGGAAGTTCCCCCGTGGACCGCCGGGCGGGCGATCAGAGCCGCAGATTAGCCGTAGCGGCTCCCCCGTGGACCGTCTGCCCCCCGATGCGACGGTCCGTTGGTTATGAGAGTGCCGTGCCGCGATAAACGAATGCTGAACGCCTGCGGCGACCGGGACGGCGCGGGCCGTTCAGGCCGCCGCGGCCGGCCTGAGCAGGGCGCGGACCTCGACGGCCTCGGGGGCGCCGGCGTCCTCGTAGAGCTTGAGCGCCTCGTGCCAGCAGGCGCGGGCCCGGTCGACCTGGCCCAGCCGGGTGAGGGCCCTGCCGAGCAGCGTGAGGACGTTGCCCCGCATCCGGTCGCCGCCGATGCACCCGATGGCGAGGGCCTGTTCGGCGTGCTGGGCCGCCTGGGCGGGGCGCAGCGCGGCGACGTGCGCCTCGGCGATGCGGAAGTGCGTGGTCCCTTCCCAGAGCCGCTGGCGGTGGTCCACGAAGATGGTGACGGCCTCGTGCAGCTGGCTGAGCGCCTCGTCGTGCCGGGCGGCCTTGGTCAGCGCCATGCCGAGGGCGTAGTGCCCGTTGGCGAGCCGCATGGTCCTGCCGAGTTCGGCGAGGAGGGCGAGGCCGTGCCGGGCGATGTCGACGGCCTTGGCGACCTGGTCCATGCCGAGGTGGGCGCGGGACAGGTTGAACAGGGTCGTCGCCTCGCCGGCCCGGTTGCCCGCGGTGGTGTAGCCCTGGATGGCCTGGTCGAAGAAGACCTTGCCGTCGAGGTACTGGTGCTGGTGGAGGGCGATGAGCCCCCGGTCGTTGGCGACCCAGCTGTGCGCGGCGATGTCCTTCGCGGCGGCGGCCCGGTCCATGGCGAGCCGCGCCTCGTCCGCGGCCTGCCGGATGCGCCCGGAGACCAGCAGCACGTTGGTGAGCGTCGTCCGGGCGCGGCCCTCGGCGCGGACGTCCCCCGCGGCCTGGGTGGCCTCGCACACGGCGACGGCGGTGGCCTCGTACTGGCGGGAGTTGGCGCCCGACTCGGCCAGGTCCTTCGCCGCCCACAGGAGGTCGACGCCGCGCCGCAGCCGGTCGGTGGTCACGGACTGCCGGACGCAGGCGAGCAGGGACTCGCCCTCCGCGTAGAGCCAGTCCAGGGCTTTGGTGGCGTCCTGGAAGTGCAGGCCGTCGTGGTCGGTCGGCTCCAGATGGTCGACGAGGCGGTCGCCTGGCCGTTCGATGGCGTAGGTCCGCGCGGCCGTCGCCAGGTAGAAGTCGAGGAGCCGCGACAGTGCCGCCTCCCGCTCCGACGACGGCAGTTCGTCGCGCTGCGCGCACGCACGCGCGTAGAGCCGGACCAGGTCGTGGTAGCGGTAGCGGCCGGGCGCCGCCGACTCCAGGAGGGAGGTGTCCACCAGGGACTCCAGGAGGTCCTCAGTCGCCTCCGGGCCGAGATCGAGGACGGCGGCCGCCGCGGCGAGCGAGATGTCCGGGCCGTCGGCGAGGCCGAGGAGGCAGAAGGCGCGGGCCTGGCCGGGTTCCAGGTGGCCGTAGCCGAGTTCGAAGGTGGCCTTGACGGCGAGGTCGCCGGCCTGGAGTTCGTCGAGGCGGCGGCGCTCGTCGGCCAGCTTGGCGGCGAGGACGGAGACCGTCCAGGTGCGGCGGGCGGCGAGGCGTGACGCGGCGATGCGGATGGCGAGGGGGAGGAAGCCGCAGGCGGCGACGACGTCGAGGGCGGCCTCGCGTTCGGCTGCGACGCGCTCCTCGCCGACGATGCGGGTGAAGAGGAGCAGCGCTTCTTCGGGGGACATGACGTCCAGGTCGACGAGGTGGGCGCCGACGAGGTCGACCATGCGGACCCGGCCGGTGATCAGGGCGGCGCAGCCCTCCGTGCCGGGGAGCAGGGGCCTGACCTGGGCGGCGTCGCGCGCGTTGTCGAGCAGCACCAGGACGCGGCGGCCGTCGAGCGTGGAGCGGTAGAGGGCCGCGCGCTCTTCGAGGGTGTCCGGGATCGCCGCGTCCGCCGTGCCGAGGGCGCGCAGGAACGAGCCGAGGACCGTCTCCGGCTCGGTGGCGCGGGCGCCCGCGCCTTGCAGGTCCACGTACAACTGGCCGTCGGGGAAGGAGGAGCGGGCCGCGTGCGCGACGTGGACGGCGAGGGTCGTCTTGCCGACGCCGCCGATGCCCGCCACCGCCGAGACGGCCATGACGGAGCCCGTGCCGTCGTCCGACGAGGCCGCCGCGAGGACCTCGCTCAGCTCCTTGACGAAGGAGGCGCGGCCGGTGAAGTCCGGGACGCGGGCCGGTAGTTGGGCGGGGCGCAGTGGCGTCGAGGCGGGTTCCGGCACCGGTGCGGAGGTCTCCGCGAGTGACGGGTCGGCGCGCAGGATGCGCTGCTGGAGTGCGGAGAGGCCGGGGCGGGGGTCGACGCCGAGTTCGTCGGCGAGGAGGCGGCGGGTGTCCGCGTAGACGGCGAGGGCCTCCGCCTGGCGGCCCGAGCGGTAGAGGGCGAGCATCAGCAGTTCGCGCAGGCGCTCGCGCAGCGGGTGCGCGGCGGTCAGCGCGGTGAGTTCGGAGACGGCGTCGGCGTGGCAGCCCTGTTCGAGGTCCATGTCGAGGCGGGACTCGATGAGCTGGAGGCGCCATTCGTCGAGGCGGGCGCGCTGGGTCTCGGCGTGCGGTCCGGGGACCCCGGCGAGCGGTTCGCCGTCCCAGAGGCCGAGCGCCTTGTTGAGGAGGGCGCGGGCCTGGCGCAGGTCGCCGTTCTGCCGGGCCTTCTCCGCGTCCGCCCACAGCTCCTCCGCGACGGCCAGGTCGAGGGCGCCCCCGGTGAGCGAGCGGATCGCGTAGCCGCCGGACTCGCTGACCAGGATGTCCGCGCCGAGGGCCTTGCGCAGCCGTGAGGCGTAGGTGCGGATCGCCGCGAGGGCCTGCTGCGGGGACTCCTCTCCCCAGACGGCGTCGATCAGTTCGCCCGCCGTGGCGGTGCGGCCCTCGCGCAGGAGGAGCGTCGCGAGGAGCGCCCGCTGCTGCGGCGAGCCCGTCGCCAGCGGTTCGCCGCCGCGCCACGCCCGCACCGGGCCGAGCACGCTGAAGCGCAGGCCGGAGGCGGCGGACGGCACCGCTTCCGGGATGTCGCCGGACGCGGCGGGACGCCGCTGCTCCGGTACCCGCGCTCCACCGTCCATCTCTGCCCCCTGCCGCCGTGCCGGTTCACGTGTGGTGCCGTCGCCGTCCAGGCGGCGCGCCGTCGAGGCGACGGACCCGCAAGGACAACCCCGCCAGTTTGCCTTGTTCATGGCGGATACGTCAGCCGTGGGAGACAGCCATCACAGACACCTCACGCGTACGGATGCCGCTGAAGCCCGATCCGGCTAGCTGACGGGTCGTCAGATCGGCGCTACCGTGACCCCATGGAGACCACGGAGACCGGAAATCCGAACAATGCCCTGATATCCGATGAGTTCCCGCCGATCATTTCCGTCGACGACCACACCGTCGAACCGCCGACCGTCTGGTCCGACCGCCTCCCGAAGAAGTACCTCGACACCGGCCCGCGCGTCGTACGGGCGCCCCTGAAGGAAATGTCCTTCCTGGGCGGAAAGTTCGCGCCCGTCATGGGCGAGCCGGGCGACGACGGACCCATCGGGGACTGGTGGATCTACGAGGACCTGCACCGCCCGCTCACCCGGCTCGACACCGCCGTCGGCTACGACCGGGACGAGATCAAGCTGGAGGTCATCACCTACGAGCAGATGCGCAAGGGCTCCTACGACGTCCCCGCGCGCCTGGCCGACATGGACGTCAACCACGTCCAGTCCGCCCTCTGCTTCCCCACCTTCCCGCGCTTCTGCGGGCAGACCTTCACCGAGGCGCCCGACCACGAGCTCGGGCTGCTCGGCGTCCGCGCCTACAACGACTGGATGGTCGAGGAGTGGTGCGGCCCCGAGGCGCGCGGCCGCCTCATCCCGCTGACGCTCGTGCCGCTCTGGGACGCGGAGCTGGCCGCCGCCGAGGTCCGCCGCAACGCCGCGCGCGGGGTCCGGGCCGTCGCGTTCTCCGAGATCCCGCCGCACCTGGGCCTGCCGAGCATCCACGGCGACGACTGGGATCCGTTCCTCGCCGCCTGCGCCGAGACCGGCACGGTCATCGCCATGCACATCGGGTCGAGCAGCAGGATGCCGTCCACCTCGGCGGACGCGCCACCGGCCGTCGGCTCGACCATCACCTTCGCCAACTGCTGCTTCTCGATGGTCGACTGGCTGATGAGCGGCAAGTTCGAACGCTTCCCGAACCTGCGCGTCATGTACGCGGAGGGCCAGATCGGCTGGATCCCGTACATCCTGGAACGCGCCGACGTGGTCTGGGAGGAGAACCGGGGCTGGGGCGGCGTCGCCGACAAGGTCAGGAAACCGCCGAGCGAGTACTTCGCGGACCACGTCTTCGGCTGCTTCTTCGACGACGCGTTCGGCCTGCGGAACCTCGACGCGATCGGCCTGTCCAACGTCCTCTACGAGACCGACTACCCGCACTCCGACTCCACCTGGCCGAAGTCCAGGGAGGTCGGCGAGGCGCAGATGGCCCACCTGGACCCGGCGACCGTCGAACGGATCGTCCGGGGCAACGCCATCGACCTGCTCGGCCTGACACCGGAAGGGCTGTGGCGCCGGTGACGGCCCGAGGCGGCCGCCTGACCTACGGGATGCAGCTGCCGGTCCAGTCGCAGAGCACGATCTACGCCGAACCGTGGGAGGCGGGCGCGGGCACCGCCGAACTCGCGGAGATCGCCCGCGCCGCCGACCGGGGCGGCTTCGACTACATCGCCTGCTGCGAGCACGTCGCCATCCCGCGCCGCCTGGCCGACGCGATGTCGACCGTCTGGTACGACCCGGTCGCCACGCTCGCCTTCCTGGCGGGCGTCACCGCACGCGTCCGTCTCCTCACCCACGTCGCCCTCGTCGGCCTGCGCCATCCCCTCGCCTCCGCCAAGCAGTACGCGACCCTGGACCATCTCAGCGGCGGCCGGCTGATCCTCGGGGTCGGGGCCGGCCACGTCCAGGAGGAGTTCGAGGCGCTGGGGGCCGACTTCGGGCGCCGGGGCGCGGTCCTCGACGAGACGGTGGACGCGCTGCGGGCGGCCCTCGGCCCGGACGAGTTCCCCGTGCACAAGGGGGAGCGCTACGCGTTCGAGGGGCTGGGGCAGCGGCCACGGCCCGCGCAGGCGCGCGTCCCCGTCTGGGTCGGCGGCTCGTCGGCGCCCGCCGTCCGCCGCGCCGCGCTCAAAGGCGACGGGTGGCTCCCGCAGGGCGACCCGCGCGACCGGCTCCCCGAGCAGATCGCGACCCTGCGGCGGCTGCGCGCGGAGGCAGGCGTCGAGGCGCCCTTCACCGTCGGCGCCCTCACCGAGCCGCTGTACGTGGGCGTGCCCGGCTGGGACGTCGGGCGGCGCACGCTGTCCGGCGCCCCAAAGGCGCTGGCGGAGTCGCTCCGCGCGTACGCGGCCATGGGCGTCGACCAGATCCAGGTCCGTTTCCGGAGCCGGTCGTGCGCCGAACTGCTCGACCAGATCGCCGCCTTCGCGGCCGATGTCGTACCCGAACTCGACTGAGGGGCAGGAACTGATGGGCAAGCTCGACGGGCGCGTCGTCATCGTCACCGGTGCGGCGCGCGGGCAGGGCGAGCAGGAGGCGCGGCTGTTCGCGGCGGAGGGCGCGCGGGTCGTCGTCGCCGACGTGCTCGACGATCAGGGGGAGAAGGTCGCCAAGGAGATCGACGAGAGCGTCGGCGCGGGGAGCGGCGGTGCGAGGAGCGGTGGCGCCGCCCTCTACGTCCATCTCGACGTGAGCGAGGAGGCCGACTGGGCCGCCGCCGTCACGGCCGCCAAGGACGCCTTCGGCAAGATCGACGGGCTGGTCAACAACGCGGGCATCCTCCGCTTCAACGCACTCGTCTCGACGCCCCTCGACGAGTTCCAGCAGGTCGTGCGGGTCAACCAGGTCGGCGCCTTCCTCGGTATCAAGACGGTGGCACCGGAGATCGCGGCGGCCGGGGGCGGCTCCATCGTCAACACGGCGTCGTACACCGGCCTGACGGGGATGGCGTACGTGGGCGCGTACGCCGCCACCAAGCACGCGATCGTCGGCCTGACCCGGGTCGCGGCCCTGGAGCTGGCGTCGAAGGGGATACGGGTGAACGCCGTCTGCCCCGGCGCCGTCGACACCGCCATGAGCAATCCGGCCCAGCTCGACCCGGGCTCCGACCTCGCCGAGTCCGGCGAGGCGCTCGACCGCTACTACCGCGAGCTCGTCCCGCTCGGACGGGTCGGGCGGCCGGAGGAGGTGGCGCGGCTCGCGCTGTTCCTGACGGCGGAGGAGGACTCGTCGTACATCACGGGGCAGCCCTTCGTGATCGACGGGGGGTGGCTGGCGGGGGTGTCGGTCCTCTGACCCCGCTCGCGTCGGTCCTCCGACCCCACTCGCCCCTGAGCTGACGGTGTATCAGCTATTGACGCTCCACGGGCTCGGTGGAACAGTCGGGGCATCCGATCTGACGTACCGTCAGAAACTGACGAGGACGGTGAACCTCCTTGGAATTCGGCCTCTTTGTACAGGGATACGTGGGCAAGCAGGCGCTGACGGACCCGACCGCCGAGCACCGCGCGCTCATGAACGAGACCGAGTACGTCATCCAGGCGGACCAGTCCGGCTTCAAGTACGCCTGGGCGTCCGAGCACCACTTCCTGGAGGAGTACTCGCACCTTTCCGCCAACGACGTCTTCCTCGGGTACCTGGCGCACGCGACCGACCGGATCCACCTGGGCTCGGGGATCTTCAACCCGCTCGCCCAGGTCAACCACCCCGTGAAGGTCGCCGAGAAGGTGGCCATGCTCGACCACCTCAGCGAGGGCAGGTTCGAGTTCGGCAGCGGGCGCGGGGCCGGCTCCCACGAGATCCTCGGCTTCATCCCCGGCGTCACCGACATGAACCACACCAAGGAGATCTGGGAAGAGACCATCGCCGAGTTCCCGAAGATGTGGCTCCAGGAGGAGTACCCCGGGTTCCAGGGCAAGCACTGGTCGCTGCCGCCCCGCAAGATCTTCCCCAAGCCGTACGGGACGTCGCACCCGGCCATGTGGTACGCGGCCGGGTCCCCGCCCTCGTACGCCATGGCCGCCCGCAAGGGGCTCGGGGTGCTCGGCTTCAGCGTCCAGAAGGTCTCCGACATGGAGTGGGTCCTTGAGCAGTACAAGACGGCGATCCAAAACGCGGAGCCGATCGGGGACTTCGTCAACGACAACGTGATGGTGACGTCCACGGCCATCTGCGCCGAGACGCACGAGAAGGCGGTCGAGATCGCCGTCAACGGCGGGCTCAACTACCTGCAGTCGCTGGTCTTCCGCTACCACGACACCTTCCCGCGGCCCGACGGCATCCCCGAGTGGCCGGAGATCCTGCCCGAGTACACCGCCGAGATCATCGAGCTGCTCATCGCCGAGGAGCTGATGATCTGCGGTGACCCGGACGAGGTGCTCCAGCAGTGCAAGCGGTGGGAGCAGGCCGGGGCCGATCAGCTGTCGTTCGGGCTGCCCATCGGGATGGGGCACGAGGAGACGCTGAACTCCATCCGGCTGATCGGGGAGCACGTGATTCCGAAGATCGATACGGATCCGGTCCACCGGACTTCGCGGTTCCGGGCGGCCGGGGTCTGACTTGCTGAGCCGCCCCGGCTTCTCTCCTCCCGGACAGGGGAGCCGGGGCCCCTTGTCGCTGAGGTCGCGGGGCTCCGCCCCTGGCCCCGCTCCTCAAACGCCGGAGGGGCTTGTATCTGACTGCTGGAGAGGCTGGGTAGGGATCGTGCTTGATCACCTCATCACCGGGGCCACCGTCGTCGACGGGACCGGAGCGCCCGGGTTCGTCGCCGATGTGGGGATCCGCGACGGGCGGATCGCCGTCGTCGCCGAACCCGGGGCCGTCACCGAGGAGGCCCGGAGCAGTGAGGACGCCACGGGGCTCGTGCTCGCGCCCGGGTTCGTCGATCCGCACACCCACTACGACGCCCAGCTGTTCTGGGACCCGTACGCGACGCCGTCCCTGAACCACGGGGTGACCACGGTCGCCGGCGGGAACTGCGGGTTCACGCTCGCGCCGCTCCACCCCGACCGGCCCGAGGACGCCGACTACACGCGGCGGATGATGTCGAAGGTCGAGGGCATGTCGCTGGTCGCCCTTGAGCAGGGCGCGCCGTGGACGTGGAGTTCGTTCGGGGAGTACCTGGACGCGCTGGAGGGGCGGATCGCCGTCAACGCGGGCTTCATGGTGGGCCATTGCGCGCTGCGGCGGTACGTGATGGGACCGGAGGCGGTGGGTGGTCAGCCGACGCAGGAGCAGTTGACGGCCATGCTCGACCTCTTCCACGAGGCCATGGACGCGGGCGCCTGGGGCTTCTCCACCACCCAGTCCTCCACGCACTCGGACGGCGACGGAAAGCCCGTCGCCTCGCGCCACGCCCTGCCCGCCGAGCTGATCGCCCTGAGCCAGGCGGTCGGGGAGCACGAGGGGACGCAGATCGAGGCGATCGTCGCCGGGTGCCTGGACCAGTTCAGCGACGCGGAGATCGACTTGTTCGTGGAGATGAGCGCGGTCGCCGGACGGCCGTTGAACTGGAACGTGCTGACCGTCGACGCCGCCGTGCCCGAGCGCGTGCCCCGCCAGCTCACGGCGAGCGAGCGGGCGCGGAAGGCGGGCGGCAGGATCGTCGCCCTGACGATGCCGATCCTGACGCCGATGAACATGTCGCTCGGCACGTTCTGCGCGCTGAACCTGATCCCCGGCTGGGGAGAGGTGCTGGGCCTGCCGGTGGAGGAGCGGATCGCGAAGCTCCGGAACCCGGACGTGCGCGCCGAGATGCTGCGACGGGCGGACAGCAAGGAGGCGGGGGTCTTCCGGCGCCTCACCGACTTCGGCCGTTACGTCATCGGGGACACGTACGCCGAGACGAACGCCGGGCTGACCGGGCGGGTCGTCCGGGACATCGCGGCCGAGCGGGGCCAGGAACCGTTCGAGTGCCTGGTCGAGATCTGCGCCGCCGACCGGCTGCGGACGGTCCTGTGGCCGATGCCGACCGACAACGACCCGGCGTCCTGGGCCCTGCGCGCCGAGACCTGGCTCCACGAGGACGTCATGCTCGGCGGCTCCGACGCGGGCGCGCACCTGGACCGGATGTGCGGGGCCCCGTACACGACACGGTTCATCGGGGACTGCCTGCGGGGCCGGAAGCTGATGGGCCTCGAAGCGGCGGTGAAGATGCTGACCGACGACCCGGCGCGGTTGTTCGGGCTGCGGGAGCGCGGGCGGGTCCGGGAGGGCTTCCACGCCGACCTGGTCCTCTTCGACCCGGAGACGATCGACGCGGGCAAGGCGACGCTCGTCCACGACCTCCCCGGCGACAGCCCCCGCCTCGACTCGAAGGCCATCGGCATCACGGCGGTCTGGGTCAACGGCGTCGAGGCGATCCGGCACGACGTGGTCAGCGGCGCCGTACCCGGCAAGGTGCTCCGCTCGGGCCGTGACACGCGGACGGTGAGCACGAGGTGAGCGCGCCTCCGGAGCGGGGGCTCCTCATCGGCGGCGAGTGGGTCGAGCCGGACGGCGGTTACTACGACGTCGTCGACCCGGCGAGCGAGGAAGTCGTCGGCCAGGCGCCCGAGGCGTCCCGGCGGCAGGTGTACGAGGCCGCGCGCGCCGCGCGTGACGCCTTCGGCGCGTGGTCCCGTACGGCGCCCGGGGAGCGGGCGGCGATCCTCGACCGCGCCGCCGACCTCGTCCAGCGGGACTTCGCGGAGCACGCGCGCGTGGCGCAGGCCGAGAGCGGGGCGACGGTGGGGACCGCGCGGGGGATGCAGGTCGCGGTGGGCGCGGCCCGCTTCCGGCGGTATGCGCGGGGCGCCCTCGAACCGGTCGAGGAAGGGTTGCCGCCGCAGATCAACGAGGCGGGCCCGATGGGCGGGGCCGGGGTGATCGGCGCGCTGGCGGTGCGCCACCCGGTCGGTGTCGTCACCTGCATCACCTCCTACAACAACCCGTGGGCGAACCCTGCGGGGAAGATCGCGCCCGCGCTCGCCATGGGCAACACGGTGCTGGTGAAACCGGCGCCGCAGGACCCGCTGTCCGTGTACCGGATGGCGGCGGCGCTGGCGGAGGCGGGGGCGCCGCCGGGCGTCGTCAACGTCGTGAGCGGCGCGGAGGTGGGGGTCGGGGAAGCCGCCGTCGACTCCCCGGACGTCGACATGGTCAGCTTCACGGGCTCGACGGCCGTCGGGCAGCGCATCGGCGAGGTCTGTGGCCGTGCCATGAAACGGCAGTTGATGGAGCTGGGCGGGAAAGGCGCCGCGATCGTCTTCGGCGACGCGGACCTCGACACGGCCGTCGCGGGGATCGGGACGACGTACTCCTTCTACAGCGGCCAGATCTGCACGGCGCCGACACGGGCGATCGTCCACCGCTCGGTGTACGAGGAGTTCGTGACGCGGCTGGCGGCGTACGCGGGTCTGCTGCGGGTCGGTGATCCACGGGCCGAGGGCACGGTGATCGGCCCGGTGATCTCGGCGGCGCACCGGGACCGGGTGGAGGCGTACGCGGAGCTGGGCCGGAAGGAGGGTGCACGGGTCGTCGCCGGTGGCGTGCGCCCCCCGGACCTGGACCGCGGGTTCTATGTCGCCCCCACGCTGCTCGCCGACTGCACCCCCGACATGCGCGTGGTCCGTGAGGAGATCTTCGGCCCGGTCGTCGCGGTGGTCCCGTTCGACGGCGACGAGGACGAGGCGGTGGCCCTCGCGAACGACTCCGCGTACGGGTTGATCGACTACGTGTGGACCGGGGATGTGGCGCGCGGATTCCGCGTGGCCCGTCGCTTGCGGGCCGGCGGCGTCGGCGTGAACACGATCGGCCGGAACATGGAGGCACCGTTCGGCGGGTTCAAGAAGAGCGGCGTGGGCCGGGACGTGGGCTCGTACGCGCTGCACGCTTACAGCGAGGTGCAGTCGATCGTGTGGCCGGGGTGAGAGTGCGGTCGGGTTCGGGTGGCGTTCGACTTCAGGGTGCTGAGGAGAGCGGAGTGCGGGGATGACGGCGCCCCGCACTCCGCCCCCGCATCTCAGTCCCCGAGCACCGGCAGCAGTTCCGGCAGATGCCCGTCCGATGCCGCCGCGGCCCGGACCCGCTCCTCCGGGACGGATCCGTACAGGGTCGTGCGGGGCTTGGCCGGGCGGCCTGCCGCGTCCGCTACCGCGATCAGGTCCTTGACCGACTTGTAGGAGCCGTAGGAGGAGCCCGCCATCCGGGAGATCGTTTCCTCCATCAAGGTGCCGCCCAGGTCGTTCGCGCCGGAGCGGAGCATCTCCGCCGCGCCCTCCGTGCCCAGCTTCACCCAGCTGGTCTGGATGTTGGGGATGTGGGGGTGGAGGAGGACGCGGGCCATGGCGGTGACCGCCCGGTTGTCGCGGGTCGTCGGGCCGGGGCGCGCGATGCCCGCCAGGTAGACCGGGGCGTTCGTGTGGATGAAGGGGAGCGTCACGAACTCCGTGAAGCCGCCCGTCTCCTGCTGGATCGCGGCCAGGGTGCGGAAGTGGCCGAGCCAGTGGCGGGGCTGGTCCACATGCCCGTACATCATGGTGGAGGAGGAGCGGATGCCCAGGGAGTGGGCGGTCTTGATGACCTCGATCCACGTCGCCGTGGGGAGCTTGCCCTTGGTCAGGATCCAGCGGACCTCGTCGTCGAGGATCTCCGCGGCCGTGCCGGGGATCGAGTCGAGGCCCGCTTCCTTCGCCGCCGTCAGCCATTCGCGGATGGACAGGTTGGTCCGCGACGCCCCGTTCACGACCTCCATCGGGGAGAAGGCGTGGACGTGCATGCCCGGGACGCGTTCCTTCACGGCCTTCGCGATGTCGAAGTACGCGGTGCCGGGCAGGTCCGGGTGGATGCCGCCCTGCATGCAGACCTCGACCGCGCCGACGTCCCACGCCTGCGCCGCCCGGTCCGCGACCTGGTCCAGCGAGAGCGTGTACGCGTCCGCGTCCGTGCGGCGCTGCGCGAACGCGCAGAAGCGGCAGCCCGTATAGCAGACATTCGTGAAGTTGATGTTCCGGGTGACGATGTAGGTGACGTCGTCGCCGACCACCGACGTGCGGATGTCGTCCGCCACCCCGCACAGCGCGTCCAGCGCCGGGCCGTCCGCATGGAGCAGGGCGAGCGCCTGGTCGTCTGTGAGGCGGGTCGGGTCGTCGGCCGCCACCGAGAGGGCTTCGCGTACGTCGGCCTCGATGCGGGACGGGACCATGCCCGGCGCCGCCTGTTCGCGCAGCGCCTCCCAGTCGCCGTACACCTCGTCGAAGTCGTCACGCCGGTCCGACGTGCGGCCCTCCGTGTCGATGGTGCGGTGCAGGTCCGTGCGGCCGGTGGCGGTGAACTGCTCGTCCGGTTCCTGCCACGGGCGGCCGGTCACGGGGGCGTCCGCGATCGCCAGGCCCGTCTCCGGGTCGGCCAGGGCGCGTACGTGTGGCATCAGGCGTGGGTCGAGCCATGGTTCGCCGCGGGTGACGAACTCCGGGTAGACGCAGAGGCGTTCGCGGAGCGTGAAGCCCGACTCCGCCGACCGCGCCGCCAGTTCGTCCAGTCGAGGCCAGGGCTTCTCCGGGTTGACGTGGTCGATCGTCACCGGGGACACCCCGCCCCAGTCGTCGATCCCCGCGCCGATGAGACGCGCGTACTCGCCGTCGACGAGGTTGGGCGGAGCCTGGAGGTTGCCCGACGGGCCCATGATGTGGCGGGCGACCGCCACCGTGGCGACCAGGTCGTCGAGGTCCGCGTCCGGCATACCGCGCATCGCCGTGTCCGGCTTGGCGCGGAAGTTCTGGATGATCAGTTCCTGCACCGAGTGGTACGAGCGGGCTACGCGGCGCAGCGCGAACAGCGACTCCGCGCGCTCCTCGTACGTCTCGCCGATACCGATCAGCAGGCCGCTGGTGAAGGGGACGGAGGAGCGGCCCGCGTCCTCGAGCACACGCAGTCGTACCGCCGGCTCCTTGTCGGGCGAGCCGTAGTGCGGCATCCCCGGCTCGGACCAGAGCCGTTCCGCCGTCGTCTCCAGCATCATGCCCATGGACGGCGCCACCGGCTTGAGCCGCTGGAAGTCCGTCCAGGACATGACCCCCGGGTTGAGGTGCGGCAGCAGACCCGTCTCCTCCAGGATCCGGATCGATATGGCCCGCACGTACGCGATCGTGTCGTCGTAGCCGTGCGCGTCCAGCCACTCGCGCGCCTCCGGCCAGCGGTCCTCCGGCTTGTCGCCGAGCGTGATCAGCGCTTCCTTGCAGCCGCGTTCGGCGCCCTTGCGCGCGAGGTCGAGGACCTCGTCCGGCGACATGAACATCCCGTGCCCGGCGCGCCGCAGCTTGCCGGGCACCGTCACGAACGTGCAGTAGTGGCACTTGTCCCGGCACAGCCGCGTCAACGGGATGAAAACGCTCTTCGAGTACGTGATCACACCCGGCCGGCCCGCCGCATCGAGGCCCGCGTCGCGCACCCGCGCGGCGGACGCCGTGAGGTCCGTCAGGTCGTCGCCGCGCGCCTGCAGGAGGACGGCGGCCTCGGTGACGTCGAGAGCGACACCGTCTCTGGCCCGTTTGAGCGCGCGGCGCATCGCGTTGGCGGTGGGGCGGTCCGCCTGCGGCTGTGTCTGGGGTCGGTCCTCGCTGCGTACGGCGTCGTCCGGATCACTCATGTAGCGAGCATACGAGTGGATGTGTCTCATACGTACTGGTCCAGGCCGTCCAGCGCCTTGAGCACGGTCCGCTCGTCGCCCGGTGGCAGTTGCAGCACCACCTCCGCCACACCCTGCTCGGCGTAGTGCGCGAGCTTGCCCGGCGTCGGCACGACCGCGTACGGGACGACCTCAAGGGCCGCCGGGTCCCGTCCCGCCGCCTCCCACCGCGCCCGCAGTTCGGGCAGCGTCCGGCTCAGACCGCCGCCCCCGATGGGCATCCAGCCGTCCGCGTACGCGCAGATGTGGCCGAAGAGGACCGGGCCCGCCGCGCCGCCGACGAGGGTGCGGGGCGCGCCGCCGCGGACGGGCTTGGGGAAGGCGTGGCTCGCGCGCACGGACCGCCGCCCGGGCCCGTGCGCACCCTCGTACGGGGTCGGGTCCGCGGCCCACAGCGCACGCATCAGGCCGATCCGGTCCCGGGTGAGCTCCCTCCTCGTACGCCACTCGACACCGTGATCGGCGGCTTCCTCCCGGTTCCAGCCGAAGCCGACGCCGAGCGTGAAACGGCCGCCGGAGAGGTGGTCGAGCGTGGCGACCTGCTTCGCGAGGACGATCGGGTCGTGCTCGGCGACGAGCGTGACGCCGGTGCCGAGCGCCAGCCGCTCCGTGACGGCGGCCGCCTGCCCGAGCGCCACGAACGGGTCGAGAAGGCGGGTGTACTCGCGGGGCAGGTCGCCGCCGTTGGGGTACGGGGTGGCGCGCTCGGCGGGGATGTGGGTGTGCTCGGGAAGGTAGAGGCCGTCGAAGCCGCGCTGTTCGAGTTCGCGGGCGAGGCGGACGGGGGTGATGGTCTCGTCGGTCAGGAAGATCGTGGTCGAGATCCGCATGCGGGCATTCGTAGCGCCGGGGGCCCGAGGAGTCCATGGCCGACGACATACGCGTCATCCGCCGCCCCCCTTCCCTTGCACGGGAGTTCACGGCTCAATGCCAGGGTCGCACCCGTCACACCCGACCTTCAGGGGAGCCGCGATATGTGCACCGACGACACGAACGAGCAGGCGCCAGGTATGGGCAGACGGTCGTTGCTCGTGACCGGCGCCGCCGGCGCCCTTACGCTCACCACCATGAGCTTCGCCAGCGCCGCCGAGGGCTCGCCCGAGGGCTCGGAGTCCACCAAGACGCTCAAGGGAACGCTGCCGCCGGGCGCGCCGGACTACGTGTACCTGCCGGTGGAAGTGCCGCGCGGAGTACGCGAGATCAAGGTCGCCTACACGTACACGAAGGCGACGGTCCCGCCCGGCACCCAGAACAACGCGCTGGACATCGGCATCTTCGACGAACGCGGCATCGCGCTCGGCGGCAAGGGGTTCCGCGGCTGGTCGGGCGGCGCCCGCACGGAGTTCTTCCTCCGCGCGGACGACGCGACGCCCGGTTACCTCCCGGGTCCGGTGCGCGCGGGGACGTGGCACATCGTCCTCGGGCCGTACACGGTGGCGCCGGAGGGGCTGCCGTACGAGGTGACGGTGACGTTGACGCACGGGGCGCCGGGGAAGGCGCCCGCCCGTACGTATCCGCCGAGCCGCGCGCGTGGACGCGGCCGGGCCTGGTACCGGGGCGACTGCCACCTGCACACCTGGTACTCGGACGGGCGCCGCACCCCGGCCGAGATCGGCGCGCTCGCCCGCGAGGCGGGCCTGGACTTCATCAACACGTCCGACCACAACACGCACTCCTCCCACGCCCACTGGGCGGACGTGGCGGGCGACGACCTGCTGGTGCTGATCGGCGAGGAGGTCACGACGCGCAACGGTCACGTCCTGGCGCTCGGCGTCGAACCGGAGACCTTCGTCGACTGGCGCTACCGGGCGCGGGACAACCGCTGGGCGACGTACGCGCAGAAGATCCGGCGGGCGGGCGGTCTGGTCGTGCCCGCGCATCCGCACGCGACGTGCATCGGCTGTGGCTGGAAGTTCGGCTTCGGCGAGGCGGACGCGGTGGAGGTGTGGAACGGGCCCTACACCCCGGACGACGAGATCTCGCTCGGTGACTGGGACAACACACTGATCGCGTACACCCGTTCGGGGCGCCGGACGGGCTGGATCCCGGCCATGGGCAACAGCGACGCCCACCGCGACCCGGACCGCGTCGGCGGCCCCCAGACGGTCGTCCTGGCCGACGACCTGTCCCGCGACGCGATCCAGGCGGGCATCAAGGCGGGCCGTTCGTACGTGGCCGAGTCCAAGGACGTGGAGGTCGCCTTCACGGCGACGGGCGGCAAGGGCGCCCACGCGGGCATCGGCGAACGGCTGGCGGTGGCGCTGGACACGCCGGTGACGGTTCAGTTGTCGGTGAAGGGCGCACCAGGCTGCACCCTCCACCTGGTGACGGACCAGGGCACGCTGTTCACCTCCCCCGCGCTGCCCGCCTCCGGCGAGTCCACGGTGAACTGGCGCACGACCCCCTCGTACGCGGCCTACGTCCGCGCGGAGATCCGCCACCCCTCGACGGCCCCGGGCCTCCCCGGCGCCCTGGCGGCGTTCACGAACCCGGTGTTCCTGGGCGAGTGACGAGCGGTCCCGCGGGTCAGCGGCCCAGGTCTCGGCCCAGTTGGGCGTTCGGCTCGGGGGCGTGGAGGGTGGCGGGGCCGAAGGAGGTGATGGCTGTGGTCGTCAGGCCTGTCGCGGTGCCTCGCAGGGTCCAGGCCGCGCCCGAGTCGCGGTAGGCGCCGTCCTCCAGCGGGGCCGCGGCGGTGAGGTCGGCGTGCCGGTCGCCGTCGAGGTCGGACAGCAGGACCTGGAGCCCGAACTGGTCGCCCTTCTCGCTGGCGCCGGGGACGCCGGCGGTGGACTGGTGGAAGGCCTGCGCGCCGGTGCCGGTCAGACCGCCCCTGCCGCCCTTCAGGAGGACGACGGCGCCCGCGTCGGTGACGTCGCCGATGGCCTCGCCGGGGACGCCGACGGCGATGTCCGCGAACCCGTCGCCGTTCACGTCACCGGCGGCGATGTCCGTCCCGAACCGGTCGCCGCTCTCACCGCTGCCCGGGACGCCGTTCGTCTCCTGCGTGATCGCCGTCGTACGGGTGGTGGAGGGTCCGGCGGCGCTGCCGTACAGGACCCGGACTGTGCCCTTCTCGTAGGCGATGTCCTCGTAGTTGTCGCCGATGTCGTGCACGACGAGATCGCCGTAACCGTCCCCGTCGACGTCGGCGACGGCCCCCGCCAGGCTGGAGGTGAGCGAGGTCGAGGTGTGGGAGACGCCCTCCTTGCCGCCCTTCCAGAACTTGCTGGCGTACGCCATCTCCTCGAAGCCGTGGCTCGTGACGATGTCGTCCGCGCCGTCGCCCGTGACATCGCCGACCACGAAGTCCTGCGGGCCGAAGGTCTGGCTCGTCACGATCCGGTCGGTGCGGGCGGCCGCGCCGGTCGTTCGCTCGAAGGGGCCGTACGAGACGGTCATCCCGGCGTCGTCGTTGTCCGGGTCGTCACTGCGGGGGTAGTCGTCGGTGACCAGGTCACGGTGGCCGTCCCCGTCGAAGTCCCCGACGGAGAACAGTCCGGAGCCGCCCGGCAGGCCGACCGCCCCGGTCCCGCTCAGCCCCGTCGCGGAGCCCCACAGCACGACGGGGTGCGCCCCGTTCACCGACCCGGCGACGAGGTCCGTGAAGCCGTCCCCGTCGAGGTCACCGGTGGCGGTCCGCTCCCCGAAGTACTCCCCGCCGGCCGACGCCCCCGGCACCCCGGCGGAGTCCCGGCTGAGCACGCGCGCGTGGGCGACATCGGCCCCGTTCCCCGACCCGTGGACCACCGCCACGACCCCGGCCCCCTGCTGACCGCCCACGGCACTGCCCGGCGCGCCGAGCGCGAGGTCCGCGTAGCCGTCGTGGTTGAAGTCGGTGACGGGGGTGCGGGGCGGAATCGGTGCGGCGGGGGCGGCCGCGGCCGTGGTGACCGTCAGGCCGGTCGTGGCGGTGAGGGTGGCGGTGAGGGCGGCGGTGAGGGTCAGGGCGGTCAGCAAAGTGCGGCGCACGTGGGCTCCCGGTGACGTCGAGGTGGATACGCGGGAAACACCGGCATCCATACATCCATAGGGGAGACGGTCGGGGCGTGCGAAGCGTTGTACGGCTTCCGGAACGGATTCGACGGCCCTAATTCGCGCGCCTTCTGTCAGTGCTGGTTGTTAGCCTCCTGCGGTCCGTGTGCGGAGCGTGCGGAGACGAGCACAGCGGGGTCAATGGGGAGGGGTTCAACTTGACTGTCGGAAAGCGTAGTTCGGGAAGGCTCAGACGGGCGGCGCTGGTGTGCTCGGCGACGCTGGTGGTCGTCGGGGTGCCGTCGGGTGGGGCTCTCGCGGCTGACAACCTGCCGCCCGCGCGGCCGCTTGTGCGGGATCTGGGTACGGGGGGCAAGGACTGTGCCACAGGAGCGGACCGGCCGTACGTGTCGGAGCCGCCGAGGCTGACCGCCGTGCTGTACGACCCGGAGGAGGACAACCAGCCCGCCGAGTTCAACTCCGTACGGGGCGCGTTCGAAGCGTGGTGGACCGGCGCCGACGGAGCGGTGCAGCGCAGGACCTACACGACGAACGCGACGTCGTCGGGCTCGACGCAGGCGTGGCGGATGCCGGACGACGTGCCGCCGGACACCGTCGTGTCGTGGCGGGTGCGGGCGGACGACGGGACCGCCGTCTCCCCGTGGAGCTCCGAGGACGGCGGCTTTGTCTGCGAGTTCGTCTACGACGACGAGAACCCGGCGAAGCCGGTCGTGTCGTCACCGGAGTATCCCGAAGAGCAGTGGATCGAGGGCGTCGGCAGGTACGGCACCTTCACCCTGGACTCGCCGTCCGACGACGTCGTCTCCTACCGCTACTGGTGGCTCGGCGGCTCCTACGACTACGCGCGGCCCGAGGAACCCGGCGGCCCTGCGACCGTCCGGTTCCTGCCGCTCCGTCAGGGGACGGAAACGCTCAGAGTGGAGGCCGTCGACCGATCCGGTCGTGTGAGCGACCAGACGGACTACAGCTTCTTCGTACGGGCCGGCCGTGCCCCGGTGGCCCACTGGGGCCTCGCCGACGCCGTGGGTGCGAAGTCGGCCGCCGCCGAGACCGGGCCGGTCGCCCGGGCCGGTACCGGAGTCGCCTTCGGCGCCGCGGCGCCAAGTGGCACCGCGCTGAAGACCACCGCGCACCTGGACGGTACGGGGCACGGGTACCTGACGCCCGGCACGGCGGTCGTCGATACGCGGCACACCTTCGCCGTGGGCGGCTGGGTGCGCCCCGGGCGGACGGACGCCGTACGGACCGTGGTCAGCCAGGACGCGGGCAGCGCACCCGGTTTCACCCTGGGCCTGCGGCAGGACGGCACGTCACCGGTGTGGGTCTTCGGGTTCGGCGGGGCGCAGGTGACCGGCGGCGCCCCCGAAGCCGGCGAATGGGCGCACGTCCTGGGTGTCTACGACAGCGTGACCGGCCTGGCCACGCTGTACGTGAACGGCCATGAGGTGGGCACACCGCAGGCGGCGACGCCGGCCGAGGCCGCGGGACCCTTCCAGATCGGTCGGGCCCGTGGTGCGAGCGGGTACCGGGACCGCTGGGACGGCGACGTGGGTGACGTACGGGCATTCGACCGGGTGGTCGTCCCGGGGGAAGTGGCGGAACTCGGGTTGCGTAAACCGGAGTTGCGCGGCCACTGGTCGCTGGAGGACGCCCAGGGCGGCATGAGCCCTGAACTCTACGGAGGCGCGCCGCTCGGGCTGTCCGGCGGTGCCACGATCCTTCGTTCCTCGGGGGACGACTGCTGGATGGACCCGGACTGCGTCCCCGATCTCGCGCTCGTGGGCGACGGACACCTGGAGCTGGACGGGGCCACCGGACACGCGGCCTCGGCCGGGCCCGTCGTGGACACGGACGACAGCTTCACCATCGGTGTGACGGTCCGTCTCGCCGACGCCGACCCCGACCGTCCGATGACGGTGCTCTCGCAGGGGGGTGAGAACACGGACGCGTTCAAGGTGCGCTACGTTCCCGCGAGCCACGTCTGGCAGCTCGTGGTGACCGACGGCGACGAGGCCGGCGCCGCGGAGACGGTCGTCGCGCGGGCGGCGGTCGCCGACGGTGGTGAGGGCGCCGGGCAGCGGTTGGCCGTCGTGTACGACGACGCGACCGACCAGATCAAGCTCTTCCTGGACGGTTACACCAGCGACGACGCGACCGTGTCCTTTCACGGGGCATGGCACAGCACCGGAGGGCTGCAAGTCGGGCGCGGTCACGTCGGTGACGGCTGGGGCGAGTATCTGCGCGGTGCCGTCGACGAGGTGCACGCCTTCTCCGGCGCGCTGAGCGACAGCGAGATCTTGAGCCTGGGCTTCGGCGTGGAACCCTGCCTCTGCTGAGCCGTCGGGCGCCGGACGCAGTGACGTGCGGTGCCTGTACGCCTTCGCTAATTGGGCAAAGTCTGTCTCATGTGATTTCGGGGGCGTCTCTTCGCATAAGTGGCGAGGTCATATCGGTCGCTCAAGCGAACGTTCCCGGTCGCGTTCGGTCGATTACAGTGCTGCCCGGAGGAGGGGATCCCATGGGCGCACCGGTCGCCGCCGCGGCCGTCTGGGGCCGCGTCGAGCAGCAGGACTTCCGCAGCCGGGTACGGGGCACGCTGCTCGGTGCCGCGCTCGGCGACGCCTTCGGTGCCCCGCTCAACGGGCTCACCCTCGAAGGGATCCGGGAGGCGCACGGCGCCGCCGGACTCACCCGGCTCGTACCCGCGTACGGACGTACGGGCGCCGTCACCGCGGCGACGCAACTCGCGCTGTTCAGCGTCGACGGGCTGATCCGGGCGCAGGTGCGCCGCGACACCGGGGCCTGGCATCCGCCCACCGACGTGCACCGGGCCTACCTGCGGTGGGCCGCCACCCAGCGGGACTGGGGGCCCGACGAACGCCGCAAAGAAGACGGCTGGCTGGCGCGCGAGGAATGGCTGTACGCGCGGCGCGGAGCCGCCCAGGCGTGCCTGCTCGGGCTCGGCAACGACGTCATGGGGACGCTGGACAAACCGAAGAACCCCGAGGCCGTCGGGGCCGAGGCGGTGACGCGGTCGGCGCCGTTCGGGCTGCTCGTCGGGTGGGAGCCGCAGCTCGTGCTGCAACTGGCCGTCGAATGCGCCGTCCATACGCACGGTGCCGCCGAGGCGTATCTCGCCGCCGGGGCGTACGCCGTGATCGTGCATGCGCTGGCGCGCGGGGAGTCGCTGGACGCGGCCGTGCAACGGACTCTCGTGCTGCTTGCCGCGCGGCCGGGGCATCCGCCCGTCGTCGAGGCGCTCAAGCACGCGGTGGGGGCGGTGCGGCAAGGGATGCCGAGTCCCTCGCGGGTCGGGGAACTGGTCGGCGAGGGCGGGGCCGTGGGGGCGCTCGCCGCCGCGGTGTACTGCGCGCTCGTCGGGGAGGACATACGGCACGGGCTCGGGCTCGCCGTCCACCACGATGGGCCGTCCGCCGCGGTGGGGGCGTTGTGCGGGGGGCTGCTCGGGGCGCTGCACGGGGAGACGGCGTTGCCTCCGGCGTGGGTGGCGGAGTTGGAGGGGCGGGCGACGATTCTGTTGCTGGCGGACGATTTCGCGATGGAAATGACGCAGGGCGCTGCGCTGCATGGACCGGGGGTCTCGTCCCCGGGGTGGCTTACGCGGTATCCGCGGGCCTGAGAGTGGGGGCGTGGGGGGGCGGGGCCGCGCCGGGGTACCTCCTCGGCCGGATAGGCCTCATCCCCCACGGTCCGCCATAGGCGAGTGAGCCTGGACTGCATTCCCGCGGAGTCCTGCGGGGGCACCCCGACACGTCCCCTCCCGTAGCAACGCGAGTGCACCCCGGTGCCCCGTCCGGTCACCGACCAAGGCCCACCCCGCCCCGCCTTGGGCAATCTGCCGCCTGGGGCGGCAGGGTGGGCAAGGCGGCACCCCGGCGCCGGGGCACCGTGTGAAGAGGCGTCTGCAAGGACCCCGTGGCTTCGGCAAGCGCCGCGGCACCGTGCAGACAGGCCCCCGCAAGGACCCGGTCGCCTCGCGCAGCGCAGCGCAGGGGCACCGTGCCGGCAGGCCCCCGCGACGGCCCGGCACCCCCAGCGCCGCGGGCCCGTCCAGGACAGGCCCGCACAACCCCTAGAGCCGCCGCACCTCATCCCCCGCCACCGTCGGAGACGGAATCGCCCCGATGGCGCCCGCCCCGTCGTCATCCGTGTTGAGGCGTTCGATCAGCGCATCCCGCTCAGGTGTGTCCTCCGGCTTGATGAAGCCGATGACGATGTAGAGCAGCAGCGAGACGGCGAGCGGGATGGAGACCTGGTACTGGAGGGGGACGCCGCCGTCGACGTTCCAGCTGATGGGGTAGTTGACCAGCCAGAAGGCGATGAGCCCCATCGCCCAGCTGGTCAGCGCCGCGGTCGGCCCGGATTTGCGGAACGGGCGGAGCAGCCCGAGCATCATCGGGATCGCGATCGGCCCCATGAGCCCGGCGACCCATTTGATGACGACCGTGATGATGTCCTTGAAGGTGGGGGAGTTGACCTGTGTCGCCACCGCCATCGACAGGCCGAGGAAGATGACGGTCGTGAGGCGCGCGGCCAGCAGGCCCTTGCTGCCGATCCACTGCTCCTTCGCCTTCTTCGACAGCGCCGGCGCGAGGTCCCGCGTGAACACCGCCGCGATCGCGTTCGCGTCGGAGGAGCACATGGCCATCGTGTGGGAGAAGAACCCGACGATGACGAGGCCGAGGAGCCCGTGGGGGAGGAGTTGTTCGGTCATCAGGCCGTACGAGTCCGAGCCGTCCGGCTTCTCTGCCTTGACCAGGAGCGGTGACACCCACATCGGGAAGAACAGGACCACCGGCCAGATCAGCCAGAGGACGGCGGAGAGGCGGGCCGAGCGGGTGGCTTCGCGGGGGCTGTTGGTGGCCATGTAGCGCTGGGCCTGGTTGAGCATGCCGCCGTTGTATTCGAAGAGCTTGATGAAGAGGAAGGCGAGGAGGAAGACCGTGCCGTACGGGCCGACCAGTGGTCTCCCGTGGCCTGCCAGTTCCGGTTCGTCCCAGACGCCGAAGATGCCGCCGAAGGGGCCCAGCTTGGAGACTACGGCGACGAACATGGCGATACCGGCGATGAGTTGGATGATGAACTGGCCGAGTTCGGTGAGCGCGTCCGCCCAGAGGCCGCCGATGGTGCAGTAGACGGCGGTGATGGCGCCGGTGATCAGGATGCCTTGGTTGATGGAGATACCGGTGAAGACGGCGAGCAGGGTGGCGATGGCGGCCCATTTGGCGGCCACGTCCACGATCTTCAGCAACATGCCGGACCAGGCGAGCGCCTGCTGTGTCCCCAGGTTGTAGCGGTTCTTGAGGTATTCGAGCGGCGAGGCCACGTGCAGCCGTGAGCGCAGCCGGTTGATGCGCGGCGCGAACAGGTTGGCGCCGATGGCGATGCCGAGCGCGATGGGGAAGGACCAGGTGATGAAGGACGTGACGCCGTACGTGTACGCGATACCGGCGTATCCCGTGAACATGACGGCGCTGTAGCCGGACATGTGGTGCGAGATGCCGGAGAGCCACCAGGGCATCTTGCCGCCGGCGGTGAAGAAGTCGCTGACGTTGTCCACGCGTTTGTGCGACCAGACGCCGATCGCGACCATGATGCCGAAGTAGCCGATGAGCACGGCCCAGTCGAGACTGTTCATGTGCCCCCTCCAGGGGTCCGCCTTGTGAACGTTGCGGCTCTTCGTCAGTACGTCCGTTCCAGCGGGCGCCCCCTTGCGGGAGTGGGGACTTCCGGGATTGAACCGCTTGTTCGGGCGGCCGGTCAAGAGTTTCATGGGTCATGGATGTGAACCCAGATCAGCAAGTCGAACGATTTTGCATTTTCGTTACTCGACGGGGAGTTGTCGTGAACGTGACGCCGCCCACACGATGAGCGGGCACTTCGTCAGTAGCCGCACACACGCGAACGACCGCACGGGATGCGGGTCCCGTGCGGTCGCGCAACGACCTGGAGGAGGGGATCGATCGCCCTCGACTCGCCGTTCATACCTTTCTTGTGCCGCCCGCTCACACCTTCCTGATGCCGCCGGCTTCTACCTCCCTGATGCCGCCCGCTCATACCCCCTGATGCCGTCCGCTCACGCCTCAGCGCATCAGCTCTCCCGCGTTCACCAGCAGCTGTTGGCCCGTGATCGCCCTCGCGCGGTCCGACGCCAGGAAGATCGCCGCGTCCGCCACATCGCCGTCGGTGGCCAGCTCCGGCAGGGCCATCCGTTCGGTCAGCCTCCCCAGGACCTCGTCCTCCGGCACCTGTTCGGTGTGCGCGGTGAACTGGACGTACGCCTGCACCGGCGGGCCCCACATCCAGCCGGGCAGCACCGTGTTGACCCGGATCCGGTGCGGCCCCAGTTCGCGCGCCAGCGAGTACATCGCGCTGGTCAGCGCCCCTTTCGATGCCGCGTACGCGGCCTGCCGCACCTGGGAAGGCGCGGCCACCGCCGACTGCGTCCCGATGATGACGACCGCGCCGCCCTGCTCCTTGAGCGCGGGCAGGCAGGCCCGGGTCATGCGCAGGGTGCCGAGCAGGTTCACGTCGATGACCTGGCGCCACGTCTCGAAGTCCGCGTCCTGCAGGCCGCCGAAGTAGCTGTCCCACGCGGCCACGTGGACCACCGCGTCCACCCCGCCGAACCGCTCCCGCGCGAGCGCCGCCAGCGCCTCGCACTGTGACTCGTCGCCGATGTCCGTCGCCCGGTACGCGGTCCGGGCGCCCTCCGGGTCCAGTTCGGCCGCCGTCTTCGCGAGGTTGGCCTCGGTGCGCGCGCCGAGCACCGCGTTGCCGCCGTCGCGCACGACGGCCGCCGCCACCTGGTGCCCGAGCCCGGCGCCGACGCCGGAGACGATCACGGTCTTGCCGGCGAGCAGCTCACCTGTGCCCATGGGGCCTCCCGAGTCTGGCCAATTAGCTGACGGACCGTCAGAGTATGGGTGGCACGTGGACTTCGGAAGGCAGAAGCGGGGCGGAAGAAGGAGTGGTGGCGATGGACGCACGGCCCGGGTCCGACACCCGGAGCGAGACGTACGCGGAGCTGGCGGCCCTCGGCCCCTACGGGGTCCACCCGGGCCACGCCCTGATCACCATGGTCGAACCGCACCCGGGGCACGAGCACGCGTACAACCGCTGGTACGAGGACGATCACTACTACGCCGGTGCGATGGCGATGCCCTGGATGTTCGCCGGCCGGCGCTGGGTCGCCACCCGGGACCTGCAACTCCTGCGCCTGCCCGCGAAGTCGGCCGTCGCCGAGCCCGTCACCGCCGGGTGCTACCTCTCCACGTACTGGATCACCGAGGGCCGCTACGACGACCACATGAGGTGGACCGTCGGCATCAACAAGCGGCTCAACCGGGACGGCCGCGTCCATCAGGACCGCACCCACGTCTTCACCGCGTTCCAGGACCACGAGGCGACGGTCTACCGGGACGGGGCCGCCGGGCCCCGCGACTTCCATGCCCTCGACCACCCGTACGCGGGGCTCGTCCTGGAGGTCGTCGATGTCGAGCGGGGCGAGCGGCGCCCCGAACTCGTGGAGTGGCTGCGCTCGCGGCATCTGCCGGAGGCCCTGGCCGGGTCGCCGGCCGCGATGGTCACCCTCTTCCGGCCCACGCCGCTGCCCGGCGACCGGATGACCTACGTGAAACAGGTGGAGGGCGTCGACACCCGCCTGACCCTGCTGTGGTTCCTGGAGGCCGACCCGCGCGACTGCTGGCAGGAACGGTTCACGGGGCTCGCGGAGCAGGTGGCGGGGGCGGGGCTCGGGGCGCGGGTGGAGCTCATGGCGCCGTTCGTACCGACCGTGCCGGGCACCGACCGCTATGTCGATCAATTGCGGTAGCGAAGGTTTTTGGGCACAAGCCGAGCCCCCTCGGCCGGGACGGCGGGCCAGTCGAGAGGGCTCCCACGGTGGTGCCTGTCATACAGGTGACGCTGGGTGGTGCTGGGCGTGCCGGTGGTGCTGGTGGTGCTGATCGTGCTGGTGGTGCTGGTCGTGCTGGTGGTGCTGAGTGGTGCATGTGAGGTTGTTGTGCCGTTCCTCGCCTTTTAGAACGAACCCGCGCTCACCTTCCGCACGAACGCGGTCCAGGTCTCGGGGCCGAAGTCGATCGACGGGCCCTGCTCGACCTTGGAGTCCCGGACCGCGATCGCGCACAGTTCGGGAGACCGGACCTCGACGCACGCGCCGTTCCCCGTCGAATAGGAGGACTTGACCCAGGATTCGGTGGCGCCCTGCTGGATTGCCATGATTGCTCCGCTTTTAGCCGGTGGTCGAATGCTTCCCCGCCTGGAGGTCCAGAGCGGTTCTCGCCAACGATGTTGTCTTGATGGCGTGATCGACGCTACTCGCCAACCCGAGTACGTGAAGCGGGCATTCACCCGACCGGATGGCATATTCCACGGGAGTCTTCCATTCCTCCGAGGAGTAGGTGTACCGTGCGGCACCTTTGCCTCGGAGGCATGAAATCCCTTGATCGCCGAGGGAATCCGGCCTTCCGGCGATCAACGTGAAACCGCCGGGAACACGCCTCAGTGCGCGTACTCCTTGGCGATTTCCGAGATGAACTGCCGGGATTGCTCCACATTCAGCGCCTGTGCCCGCAAGTGCTCGTACATAACGCTGTACTTCTGGACATCGTTGGCCTTCTCCAGATACAGGTCACTGGTGACGCCCTCGATGTAGACCACGCTGGAGTCGGCCGCGTCGGGGAACTCCAGGATCGCGTACTGCCCGTTGAGCCCGGGGTGCGCGCCCATGTCGAACGGGATCACCTGGACCGTCACATGCGGCAGCTGCGACTGCTCGACCAGGTGCTCCAGCTGCTCGCGCATGATGTTCTTGCCGCCGACGACCCGGCGCAGCGCCGCCTCGTCGAGCACCGTCCACAGGCGCAGCGGGTTGTCCGGCGCCTGGATGCGCTCCTGCCGGCGCATCCGGACCTGGACGCGCTTCTCGATGTCCTGCGGGGTCGTCTCCGGCAGCGCGCCGTTGATGAGCGCCTCCGCGTAGCCGCGGGTCTGCAGGAGACCGGGCACGACCTGGGGATCGTAGACGCGCAGACTCGCGGCGTCCGTCTCCAGGCCGATGTAGACGCTGTAGGGGATGTCGCCGAAGGAATGCCACCAGCCCTGCTGGCGCGAGTCCTTGGCCATCTGCATCAGCGACTCGACGATCCGGTGGTCCTCGACCTCGTAGACCCCGCACAGGTCGCGTACGTCGCGCTGGCTGATGCTGCGCCGCCCGTTCTCCAGGCGGCTGATCTTGGACTGCGACACCAGCAGGCGCTCGGCGACCTCTTCGGCGGTCATGCCCTTGAGCTCACGGAGCCTGCGCAGCTCCTGGCCCAACCGGCGTCGCCTGACGGTGGGATTGACGTTGGACGCCACGGGACGTGCACCTCCGGCTGCGTGCATCTTTTTGTACGTTGCGTATCTGCTGCTCAGCAGATTGCCACTCGGAAGCCTTTGCCGCTGGGAAACAGCGGATGTGTGTGCGGATGTGTGTACGGACTACCCGTACCAACGCGACCGCGCGGGGCGATGGCCGGGCACCCGCCGCGTTTCACGGACGTCCGGTACATCGCCCCGCGCGGTACAGCGGCTCCCGGACCGGGTCGTGGGGACTGCGGCGCGGCGCTGTTGCGGGTTGTTGCGGATGTTGCGGTTGGTGTCGTGCGGTTCTGCGGTTCTACGGTTCTGCGGTTCTACGGTTTTGCGACTCTGTGGTGCTCTGGTGCCGTGGTGCTCTGGTGTAACGGTTCTGTTTTTGCTGGCCGCCTGCCTAGTGGGCGACGGCCCGGGCCATGGAACCGTGACGCGGCTGCATCGGAACCCCCCTGGCGGGCTCCGGTGCGCCCCGGCCCGCCGGGGCGGCGGGCGAACGGCGTGGCTGAGCGGCCACCCCGTTCTGGACGTCCATCACGGCGTGCGCCACGAGGCCGCCCATCGGGTCGTGCCTGATCAGGTCCCGCAGCCGGGAGCGGGACGAGCGTCCCTCATTGCCCGGGTACAGGTGCTTGCCGAGACCGACCGCGTGGGCCAGCGCGGCGAGCGCCGCGGTCCGTGGGTCCGGCGGGACGCCGGTACGGATCGCTGAATCCAGCCGGGACCTGATCTCCCGGCTGATCGCCGTGTCCGTCGCCTGATAGCGAGTCGTCGGCAGTACCCCGCACATCTGGCCGGCCACGGCATGCACCATGCCGCACCGCTCCAGGTGCGAGAGGTAGGTCTGGCGCAGCCCGAGACGCGGCCCGCCAATCCAGTGGACCGCCCGCACAGGAGCGCCGCGCCTTCGCAGCAACTCCAACGCGCAGTCCAGAGTCGGATCTCCGGTCGGCCGTGGTGCCACCACGGCGATACGATCCCCGTCTGGGGCTATCCGTCCGGCCAGCGCCAGCTCTACTAGCTGTGCTCCGGCCAGACCTAGGTCGAGCGACTGCGGCTGTGCGGTGGTACCCGTGGTCGGGTCCAGCGCCAGCAGCAGAAGCTCCTCCGGAAGTGTTCTGCGGCTCCTGCCCATCCATGCCTCCCCGCGTGGATGAATGACAGGGTGACCCCTCTCACATTGGTCTGTCGAGAGTGCGTGGGGGCTTTGGACGGGAACCAGTAGGTATGTCGTTCTCGTCTACCACGGGGGTTAAGCCCCCACACAGGACACTGGTACATGGTTCGGACAGGGCCGCCGGGCAGGATCGGCCTGTCCGGCGCTGAGTGGTGAGTGGTCGAGGAGGCATCGGTGGCGGGGACCCCGGACAGGTCGGGCGAAGAGCAGAAGGCGTCGGGCGGCCCGGCCCGGGACGAACAGGACCCGCGCCTCGCGGTGGCGCGGGAGACTCCGTCGGAGCCCGGAGTGGATCAGGCGACGGCGGTGTTCTCCGTCCGGGACGTCGCGAAGGCGGAGACCGGTTCCGGTTCGGGTTCCGGATCCGGTTCGGGTTCCGGGTCCGGTGCGGAGACGGATTCCGGTACGGGGTCCGCGTCCGCGGCGGAGCCCGGGGACGAGCGGCTCCGCGCGGCGGTGGCGGCCTGGGTCGGCACGGCGGGATCGAAGAACGGCTCCGCCGACGACGCGGACGCAAAGCCGAGCGCTGCCAAGGCCGCTGCCGCGGACGCCGACGCCGACGCCGAAGCCGACGGCGATGCCGATGCCGGTGAGCAGGCCGGGCCGCGCGACGCCGAAAAGCCGGAGAAGCCCCGGCCCGAGCCCGCGGACGCCGCTGAGCCGGAGGCCGAGCCCGACGCGGCCCCGACGGCCGAGCCCGACGCGGCCCCGGCGGCCGAGCCCGACACCGCGCCGAAGGCCGCTGAGGCCGTCCGTGCGGAGAGTTCCGAGCCCGCTGGCGCCGCCGCCGAGCCGGCGGCCGAGCCCGACACCGCCCCCAAGGCCGCCGAGGCCGCCTGTGCGGAGGGCGTCGAGCCCGTGGACGCCGCCGAGCCGGAAGACGGGCCCCGCGCCGCTCCCAAGGCCGCTGACGCCGTGCCGGAGCCCGTCGCCGCCGACGTCGAGGACGCGGAGCCCGTCGTCGCCGATGTCGAGGACGCCGAGCCCGCCCCCGCCAAGGCGGACCAGGCCGAGTCCACCCCCACCAAGGCGGATCAGGCCGAGCCCGTTGACGACGCCGACGCCGACTCGAAGCCCGTAGCCGGTAAGGACGCCACGTCCGATCGGGGCGTCGACCAGGCCACCGCCGTTTTCAAGGCCGTCGCGCCCCCGGTCGACCAGCCCACCACCATGCTCAAGGCGCCCGGAGCGCCCGGAGCGCCCGGAGCGCCCGGCGCCAAGGGGACCGGTGAGTCCGAGGCCGAGCGGACCAGCAGGTTCGTGCCGCTCAAGTCCCTGGACGACGAGGGCGGAGCCAAGGGCAGGGCCGCCGCGCCCGGTGCCGCCAAACCCGCGGAGCGCACCGCCGAGACGGCCGTCCCTGAGCCGACCACGCAGCAGCCGCTTCCGCCGAAGCCGCCGCTCGATCTGCTCGCCGAGCTGACCAACACGCCGCCGCCCCCGGAGACCCGGGTCCGTACGACGGTGCGGCGGGTCAAGATCTGGACGCCGCTGATCCTGCTCCTGATCGTGATCTTTGCAGTCGTACAGGTCGTGCGCCCGCTGCCGACCCCGACGCTCGACCTGACCGCGAAGGAGTCCGTCTCCTTCGAGGGCGACAAGCCGTCGGTGCCGTGGCCCGGCCAGGGCCAGGCGGCGATGGACGTGAACGGCATCGGCACGTTCGGCATGTCCGGCACGCAGAAGCCGGTGCCGATCGCGAGCATCGCCAAGGTCATGACCGTCTATCTGATCCTGCGGGACCACCCGCTGAAGACGGGTGAGAAGGGTCCGAAGATCCCGGTCGACGCGGCGGCGCAGAAGCACTACGAGACCGGCAAGGCCGAGAACGAGTCGGTGGTGAAGGTCACCGAGGGGCAGCAGCTCAGCGAGTACGAGGCGCTGCAGGCGGTCATGCTCCCGTCGGCGAACAACGTGGCCAAGCTGCTGGCCCGCTGGGACACCAAGAGCTCCTCCGAGTCCGCGTTCGTCGAGAAGATGAACAAGACGGCGAAGGAGCTGGGGATGAAGAACACCACGTACACCGACCCCAGCGGCCTGGACAAGACGACCGTCTCCACCGCCGACGACCTGGTGAAGCTCGGCCGTGCCGCGATGGAGGACCCGGTCTTCAAGGAGATCTCCCGCCAGCCCAGCTACATGGACCTGAACGGGGAGAAGCAGAAGAACTTCTTCGGGCTCGTGCCCACCGTCGCCATCGGCATCAAGACGGGCACCACCACCGCGGCCGGCGGCAACATCCTCTTCGCCGCGGAGAAGACGGTCGACGGCAAGACCCAGACGATCATCGGCGCGGCCCTCGGCCAGTACGGCGCACCCGGCGTCGCCAACATCGACGAGGTCACCGGTGTCGTCCGGAAGCTGATCGAGGCGGGCCAGGGCGCGCTCAAGGCGAAGACCATAGTGAAGAAGGGCGACGTGGTCGGCCAGGTCGACGACGGGCTGGGCGGGACCACGCCGGTCGTGGCCACCAAGGACGTCTCCGCGGTCGGCTGGTCCGGGCTCACCGTTCGTCTGAAGCTGGACGGCAAGAAGGGCGAAACGCTCCCGCACTCGGCGAAGGCCGGCACCGTGGTCGGCGTGCTGAGCGTCGGCGACGGCAAGAACGACGCCACCGCCGTCGAAGTCCCCGTGGCGCTCCAGAAGGACCTCGCCGAGCCGGGCTTCGGCCCCAAGCTCCGCAGGCTCGGCTGACCCCGACCCGGCCGGACACCCTCCGCGCCCGCTGATCCGCCGGACCCACGGCGATCAGCGGGCGCGGTGCGTTGTGCCGTCAGCGCCCGACCGGAGGGCAGCGCGGCATCTCCTTGCCCGAAGGACCGCGGTAGGCCGACGTGATCCGGACCTTGCCCGGCTGCTTGACCGTGAGCCGCGTGAACTCCCCGGACGGCGCCAGGCACCCCGCGTCCGCCCACAGCCAGGGCGAATAGGCGATCCGTACGGTGACCGAGCCCGCGCGCGGCATGGAGACGACGAGGTTGGCCCCGTCGGAGCTGGCCACCGTGGCGGGCGGGTCGACGAGCGGTACCGCGTCCCGGACCCCGTAGATCTGCCAGTTGGCGTCGTGCCAGAGCAGCTTCAGGTAGGGCGGCTCGCTCTTGACCAGGGCGTGTTCCAGTTCGGCGGGGCCGTCGGGCGCGCCCTTGGGGAGGACCACGTAGCCGACCGCCCAGTGCGAGAGCCAGGCGCGGTAGGACGCGGACGTGAACGAGCCCTCGGGTACGTCCGTCCCCTCCCGGCCGCCGTAGAAGAGGCGGCCGCGTTCGACGTCGGCCTGCCGGTTCCAGCCGCGCGCCATGTTTATGTACGGGGCGAGGACGGCCGCCTCGCGGTGGTCGCGGGCGGGGACCACCTCGACGCGGGTGCGTTGCGCGCCGAGCCGCTTCAGCTCGGAGACGACGCCGTCGGTCTGCACCGCCCAGGCCGGGACCTCCGTGTTGGCCACTATGTCGGCGGTCGTCTTGCCCGTGAGCCAGGTCAGGGAGAGCAGGAGGGCGAGGCCGCAGAGCGCGGTCCGCCGTCGTGCCGTGAACCACCCGCCGGGCACAGAGGCCTGCCCGTACCGGTCCATCGCGATCACCAGCAGCGCGACCGGGGCGCCCAGCTCCGTGAGCCGTTCGACGTTCGTGCCGACCGGCGAGGCGATGAAGAAGGTGAGGACGACGCCGAGCCCGTACACGGCGGTGCCCCACCGGAGCAGGCGCCACGAGCGCGGGGCCGTCAGCAGGATCACCGCGCAGAACAGCAGGGGCGGCCAGATCCGCCCGAACGGCATCGGCTGCTCGCCCTTGAACGGGAACAGCCACGTCGTCAGCGCCACGATGAGGACCGGGGGCGCGAGCAGGGCCGCCGCCCGGCTCCCGTCGCGGGTCATGAGGTGCGCGGCGCCGACCACGACGAGGAAGAGGCCGGCGACCGGGCTGGCCATCGTCGCCACCGCCGCGCACAGCGCCGGCGCCGTGAGGCGCAAGGCGCCGCGTCCGCCGGTCAGCACGACGATCGCGGCAAGGCCGAACGCCACGCCCAGCATGAACGTGGAGCGGCCCGAGACGACCTGGCACCACAGGCAGAAGGCCAGCACGAGAGCCGGTGCCAGAGGGCGGCGCACCTTGCTGTGCAGCATCAGCGCCCCGGCGAGCCAGGAGGAGGCGAGTCCGGAGAGCAGGGTCATCGGGACGACGCCGATGGCCGCCATCACGTAGGGCGAGATCACGCTGTAGTTCGCCGTGTGCAGGCCGCCGTACCAGAACAGGTTGTACGCGTAGCCCGGGTACTGCCGCGCGAACTCCGCCCACGCCACCTGCGCCGCCAGGTCGCCGCCGCCCGTCGCGAAGACCGCCCACCACAGCCCGTACAGCGGCAGCGCGCACGCGGTGACCAGGAGCGGCACCCTGAACCGTGCGTGCCACGGCGCGGGGGGCGGGCCGGGACAGGCGGCGGCGAGGGCGTCGCCCGGGGCGGGCAGTTCGGTGGAGTGCACTGAGCGTGTCCGTCTCGGGTCGGGAACGAGGTCGTCGGTCCATGGGCGGGGCACTACCGAAGAGTGTGCCGGGCCCCGAAGGGTTGGGCCTCCGCCCGGAGAACGATGCGCCGTGAGCCCGCGGGCGGCCGGGCCGCTCCAGCGGCGCCCGCCCGCACCGCCCGTGCTAGCGTCGCGAGACCGGGGCAGGACCGGGACGTTCCCTCGGTCGGTAAGACGGTACGTACGGGAGTGTCAGCAGTGACCACAGCGGAGCCGACGCGCGCGGGCGGCGACGGGCCGGGCGCCGGGGGCGTACGAATACGGCCCGAGGCGAAGGAGCGCCGGGAGCCGGCGCCCGCCGACGACGGTGGCCGCGGGCCCTCCTCCTGGCCGGCGCGCGCCGAGCGGCGCCCGATCCTCGTCGCCACCGCCGTCGCCGCGGTGCTGCACCTCGTCTGGTTCTTCACGTTCGCGAACAGCGGCGGTGACCTCGCCGCTCAGGACGCGTGGGCCGAGTTCGTCGGCCGCCACCCCGACTCCGCGTACAACCTCGCCTGGTACGGCGGCATGCACCCGGTCTCGTACAGCGTGGTGTCGCCGTATCTGATGTCGGTGCTCGGTGTCCGGACGACGATGATGATCGCGGGCACGCTCTCCGCCGCCCTGCTGACCCTTCTCCTGATCCGTACGCGGGTGCTCGCGCGGCCCCTGTGGCCCGCGCTCGCCGGTGTCTTCGCCCTGCTGTGCAACTCCGCCTCCGGGCGCGTCACCTTCGGGCTCGGGATGCTGTTCGGGCTCGCGGCGGTCGCTGCCGTGTTCTGCTGGCCGTACCGCTGGCGTCACAAACGATGGGCGAAGGCCGCCGTCGCCGCGCCACTGGCCGCGCTCGCGACGGCGTCCTCACCCGTGGCGGGCCTGTTCGTCGGGCTCGTCGCGGTCGCGCTGTTCCTGCAGAAGCGGCGGCCCGGGGCGTACGCGCTCGGGATCGCGCCCGCCGTCGTGGTCGGGCTCTCGGCGTGGCTGTTCCCGTTCTCGGGGACGCAGCCGATGTCGTTCTGGTCGGCGCTGCTCCCGCTCGTCTACGGCCTGCTCGTCCTCTTCCTCGCGCCGAAGCGGTGGAAGACGGTCCGGATCACCTCCGCCGTCTACGTCCTGTCCGTGCTCGGCGTCTGGCTGATCAGCTCGCAGATCGGCACCAACATCACGCGCCTGCCGATGCTCTTCGCGGGCGTCGCGCTCCTCGCGATGCTGCCGTTCACCGTGCCCCGCTCCCGCAAGTGGTACGTCACGGTGATCGCGTTCATCGGCTTCAACTGCTGGGTCGGCGGCAAGATGGTCTACGACGTCGTGCACACCGTCCCCGCCGCGTCCTGGGCCCGCGAACTCGCCCCGCTCGTCAACGAACTGCAGCAGGTCAAGGCCGAGCGCGGCCGCGTCGAGGTCGTGCCCGCGCGCTCGCACCGCGAGGCGTCCGCCCTCGCCCCGTACGTGAACCTGGCGCGCGGCTGGACCCGGCAGGCCGACATGAAGCGCAACCCGCTCTTCTACGACGACACGCTCAACTCGGCGAACTACCACGAGTGGCTGAAGCGCTGGGCCGTGCACTACGTGGTCCTGCCCAAGGGCGCGCCCGACGGGGACGGCGGCGAGCGCGAGCGGGAGCTGGTCCAGCGCGGCCTGCCCTACCTCAAGCAGGTGTGGGGCGACGACAACTGGCAGCTGTTCGCCATGACCGACCCGACGCCGCTGGCCGAGCCGCACGCGACCGTGGACGCCGCCGAGCAGGCCGAGCTGACCATCGAGGTGACCAAGCCCGGCCGGGTCCTCATCCGCGTCCCGTACTCGCCGTGGCTCGCGGTCGTCGACGAGGACGGCAAGGCCCTTGAGGCCCCGCAGGAGACCGAGGCGTCGAAGCGGGCCCGGGAGAGCGACGAGTCGGCGCCCAAGCGGTACGAGAACGAGCACGGCTGCCTCCTGGAGACCGAGGAGGACGCCGCCGGCGACCAGTGGACCGAGCTGATCGCCCCGCGCGCGGGCACCTACCACCTGGCCGCGCCCTACAAGTGGTGGTCGCGGGGCACGCCCTGCCCGGAGGAGCTGAAGTAGCGGCTCACCGGCTGAAGGAGCGGCTCACCGGCTCCGGCTGGAGGAGCGGCTCACCGGTTCCGGCTGGAGGAGCGGCTCACCGGCAGATGTCCGTCGGCGGGCGGATGCCCTCCGGTGTCCGTGTCCCGGCGATCTCCGTGCGCACCGTCTCCAGCTGGCCGAGCAGTTTCCTCAGCGTCGTCTCCCGGGGCGAGCGGAAGTACTCCAGGACCGCGCGGTAGAACGCGTCGCGAAGGACCGGCGGCATGACGTCCGAGGCGTCGAAACAGAGCTTGTTGCGCTCGTCGGTGAGGTAGGAGGCGATCTCCTGCGCCGCCGCGTTGTCGTCGGGCCGCGGGTCGGAGCGGTCGGGGAAGAACGGGCGCAGATGCGCCTTCGCCTTCCTCGACCACTGCGCGCGCCCCTCCTCGCTGGTCAGCCGCTTGACGAGCTCCTGCGCGCCCGGCGCGTCGGTGAGCACGGCGGCCATGTCGCCCGACACCTCGAACGCCTTGCTGTACGCGGGCGAACCCTTCAGGAAGCGGGCCGCGGGCTCCAGGCGGATGTCGCCGCGCGGCGCGTACACGTACCGCACGAACGACCCCTGGTGCTCGTGGGTGCAGCCGGGCAGCGAACCGCCGAGCAGGCCGCGCGGGTCCCCGTCCGGATGGCGGGGGTCGGGCGTGCCCCAGAACGACATGGTCAGGGAGCGGTCCCGGGCGGCGGCCCCGAGACCACCCTCCTTGAGCAGCCCCGCCCAGGTGGTGAAGGCCCGCTTCACCTCGGTCGACTTCGCCCAGTTCAGCTGACCGGTCGCCCACCGCGCGTACGTCTCCGGGCCCGCCTGGTGCAGCAGGATGTCCTCGACCCAGTCGGTGCCGGGCCAGCCGGACGTGGCCTGCGCCGCCATCCCCACGCACCAGCGCGGCGCGGCGCCCGAGGCACCCGCCCTGCTCCACACCATGCTCTTCAGGTCGACCTTGAGCGGCACCCAGAACGTACGGCGCCTGCCCTCCACCATCAAACCCGGTGACCAGGGCTGATAGGCGCGTTCGGCGGTGGACGGGTCGAGCGGCTTCAGCTTGTTCTGGGTGGCGTACTCGGTGAGTTCGCCGATGCTGTTGAGGATGGCGACGTCCGGCGGCGCGTCGGCGGCGAGCTGCGCGACGAGCGTCTCGCGCAGCGAGCGGGTGCCCTTGTAGACGTAGTGGTGTCCGGAGCCCTCGGACAGGTCGTCCAGGACCTGCTCGAAGGCGTCGCCCTCCGGCCCCGTCCACGGCCCGAGCACGACGATCTGGCGGCCCTCGCCGGAGGAGCAGCCACCAGTGAGCGCGGTGATCCCGAGGAGGCTGCCCGCGAGGAGAAGCCGCAGGGTCCGCCCGATCCGGCTCATGATGTGCCCCCGCCCCGGCCGACCACCAGATACTCCCTCCGGTAGGCGTGCAGCGCCCCCGCGAGGACCCCGCCCACCACGAACCCCGCCGGCGTGAACCAGCCCGCCAGCGCCCCGACCCCGCCGAACCGCCCCCGGGCCACCGTCTCCTCCATCCGCGCCGTCGCCGGGCGGATCGCCGTGGGGGCGGGCTCGGCCAGCGGGTCCTCGTCCAGGGCGACCTCGACGGCCGGCGACGCCTCGTCCGCGAGCACCCGCGCGTACGGCACGGCGTCCCGCTGCGCCTGCCACGCCCGCGCCCCGTCGGCGACCGCCCACGGCACGAGGAGCAGCGGCAGCGCGGCGGCGATGAGGGGCACGCTCACCCGGATCCGCATCCGGCGGCGCAGGAAGACGAGCGTCCGCCACAGACCCACCGACAGCAGGGTGAAGGAGACGAGCGAGACGGCGAGCGCGGCCAGGACCCCCGGCCCGAGCGCGGCGCGGTCGGCGAGGCGGTCGCGCAGCTCGCTCTCCAGGGCGGCGATCCGGTCGACGACGGTCGTCGCGTCATTGCCCCGCGCCGCGCCGCACGGCGGGTAGGGCGCGTGCCGGTCCGTGGCCGGTTCGGCGGTCGTGTACGCGCACAACATGCTCTGGGCGTACGCGAGCCCGGCCTTGCGCAGCGAGCCGTTGGTGGCGTTGGTCCGCGCCCAGGCGATCCACTCCTCGTAGCCGTCGATGAGGCCCGAGACGACGTCGAGCTCCTGGCGCTGCGCCTCGGTGAACGCGCCGCCGCGGGAGAGCCGGGCGATGTCCTGCGCGGCGGCGCCGGTGCGGGCCGCGTACCGGGGGCCGAGCCCCGCCAGCTCCACCGCGGTCCCCGCGTCGAGGCTGACCTCGGCCTCCCGCTGGGCGATCCGCAGCGAGATCCGGGCGTCGGCCAGATCGCCGAGGGCGGGCGCGAGCTGGGTGCGGATGTACGCGGAGTCGTCGCGTACGTCGGCGTAGGCCCAGCCGAGCGTGGTGAAGGCGACGACGGCGAACAGCGGCAGGGCGACGAGCCGGTCCCGCAGGTAGCTGCGGTTGCGGACGCGGTCGGTGGACGGCCACAGGACGCGGCGCAGGACGAGGAGCCAGGCGGGTGCCGGGCGCGGGCTGCTCGTCGTCCGGTCCGCTCCGCGCGGTCGCGGGCGTGATTGCCGGTTCATCCGGTCCGTTCCGCGCGGTCGCGGTCGCGGTCGCGGTCGCCGGTTCATCCGGTCCGCTCCGCTCGGTCGCGGGCGCGATCGCCGGTTCATCCGGTCCGCCGGAGCAGGGGGCGCAGCAGGACGTGCAGGGGACGCCGCTCGCGGTGATGGCGCAGGGCGAGAGGGCGCACCAAGTAGGCCCGGTCGAGGAGGCGCTCGGCTATGCGGTCGGCGTGCGGCAGGTCCGCCGAGCGGGCGGCCTGGCGGGCGAGGAAGAGGTAGAAGCCGGACAGGTCCCGGCCCAGGGCCCGCTCCTGCGCCGGGAACACGAGGCGCGCGGCCGCGTCGAGCGCCGCGTCGTCCCGGGCCGCCGTCTGCGCGGCGAGCCGCCGCAGCCCGTCCGCGTCGACGATCTTTCCCGCCACGAGCTGCTGCGCCGCCTCCCACACCTCGGCCTTCATGCGGACCCGGGCCGGTTCGTCGGTGAGGCCGTGCTCGGTGAACAGGCGGGAGAGGCGGACCAGGGCGCTGCCCAGGCTGTCGGTCCCCGCCGCGTACTCGACGGCGATCCTGACCGTGGCGGTGCGGGCGGCCGTACGGTGCCGGGAGTGCTGCGGCACCGCGTCCAGCGCCTCGATCGCGGCGGCACTGGCGCGCGGCCCGCCGAGCGCGAGCCGCGCCCGCGCCGCCCCGAACGCGGCGCTGCCGAGCGACGGGTTGCGCAGCCGCACCGCCTCGTAGAGTTCGAGCGCCTCGTGGTGGCGGCCGAGCCGCTCGGCGCAGTGCCCGAGGGCGAGCTTGGGCGCGTATTCGCCGGGGATCGCCCCGTAGACCTGGTCGAAGTGATCGCGGGCCACGGTGACGTCGTCGTGGGCGAGCGCGAGGAGGCCGCGGTGCCAGTCGATCCGCCAGTCGTGCCGCGCCCGCTCCGCTCCTATGGCGTCGGCGGCGGCGCCCAGCTCCTGCTCGGCGAGTTCGAGGCCGGCCGGATCGGTCTCACCGCGCAAGGCGACGCGGAGCGTCAACCGGCAGCGCAGCAAGTGCACTTCGGGCGACGCCCGCCAGTCCGCGGTGTTCTGCAGCAGCGCCGCCGGGTCGGCGTCGGCGAGGCGGCTGATCTCGGCGTGGTGGGCGTCGTGCGGGTCGGGCCGGGGCGCGGGCAGGCTCGCGGCGGCCTCGGCTGCGGCGGGCGGTTCGTGCAGCGGACCCGGCGGGTCCTCGCCGGGCGGAACGGCCCAGCGGGGCAGCGGGGGAGCGGTGCCGAGCCCGCTGTCGAGGGCGTACGGCGACTGCAGGAACAGCGGCGACGGCTCGAATGTCTCGTCCCCGGTCCGCAAGGACCGCAACTCCCGCCATACGCCGCGTAACTGGGACTCCATCTCGCGGGCGTCGGCGAACCGGTCGGCGGGCGCGGACCGGGTGGCGCGCCGCAGCACGCGCGCGAGGGAGAGCAGACCGAGCCCCCCGGGCGCGGGCGTGGTCGTCGTCAGCGCGGTACGGGCGGCCAGTGGATCGCCCTCGCGCAGCCGGTCGAGGGCGCCGAGCGGGCCGAGGTCACGGGCGTGCTCCCCGAGCCCGCACAACCTGCGCAAGGTCTCGCCGAGCCCGAACAGATCGTCCTGCGGCTGACTGGCGCCCGCCACGTCGGCGGGCCTGAGCCGCACGTTCGGGGCGCGAAAGCCGTACGTCGTCAGCCCTGGCGCGCCCGCGGCCCGGATGGACCCCACGTCGACGACCTTGATGGCGGCCCCGTCGTGCATCACGTTCTGCGGCTTCAGATCCCCGTACACGAGCGCGGCGGTAGCGGGCCGGGAGTGCAGGTGATCAAGGGCAGACAGGATCCGCACCCCGTACGCGAGCACGAACTCGTGGAAGCGGGACCCGCCGAACCGCCCCGGGTCGAACCGGGCGAGCGCCCGCACCTCGTCCAGGTTGAGCCCGTCCACGTACGGCAGGACGAGGAAGTCGCCGACCGCCTCATGGCTGCCGTAGTTGAAGACGGGGATGATGCCCTCGTGATTGAGGTCGGCGAACGCCTGCCGCTCCTCGGCCAACGCGTGGTCGGCCAGCGCCAGTTGGCCCGGCCGCAGCGTCTTCACGGCGACCTCGCGGTTGTCGACCTTCTCGTCGCGCGCCAGATACACGTCCCCCATCCCGCCGAGCCCCAGCCGCCGCACCACCCGGTACTGCCCGGCCAGCAACGCGTCCGGCGCGAGCCCCGGCCGCCGGTCCTCCGCGTCACCCGCCACCGGATCCCGCGGCCGGATCTCCGGCAACGCCGTGACATCGGGCCCTTCCGCGGGCAGCTCGACATCGGCGTCACGCGGCCTGTCCGGCGGCGGCATGACGAACAACGGCCCCGATCCCGAGGAGTCCCCCTCCATGGCGTCCCACAATAGGTGCGGGGCGGGGGTGGTGAACCCTGAACGACTGTGTGGATTCGGTGCGACGCCCGAGCTCCCCCGGCCCTTCCGATTCCCAGCCCCTCTGGCTGGCAGCCCCTCCGGTTCCCAGCCCTTCAGGTTCCCAGCCCCTCCGATTCCCTAAGCCCCTCCGATTCCCTAAGCCCCTCCGATTCCCTAAGCCCCTCCGGCGATTGAGGAGCGGGGTCCGGGGCGGAGCCCCGCGTCAGTGACCGAGCAGCGCCGCAAGCTGATCGAGCTGAGCCGGATCCTCCAGCGCGGACCCGACGGCGACCACCCGAGCCCCGGCAGCCAAATAAGCGGACGCGCTCCCCGCATCCACACCCCCCGTGGCAACGAACGGCACCTCAGGAAACGGCCCCCGCATCGCCCGGAACCACTCCACCCCGAGCACACTCGCCGGAAACGCCTTCAGCCAGGTCAGCCCGTGCGCCCGCGCGGCCTGCACATCGGTGGCCGTGGCGACCCCGGGCAGATGCGGCAGCCCGGCCTCGACACTGGCCCGCGCCACCCCCGCGTCGAACCCCGGCGCGACGGTGAACACGGCACCGGCCGCGACCGCCCGCTCCAGCCGCTCGACGGAGGTGACGGTCCCCGCGCCGACCGGCTTGCCCCGCTCGGCCCCGGCGGCGACGACCGCGGCGAGCGCCCGCCCGGCGGCCTCGTCCTGCACGGGCACCTCGACGCACTCGATGCCGAGATCCCATGCCCGTACGGCCAGTTCGACGGACTTGTCGGGGGACATGCCACGCAGGATCGCCATGACGGGTACGCGGCCGAACAGGTCGTCGAAGGTCGGGTCTGCCCCGGGTTTCACGGACGCCATCCCAGCTCCTTGGAGATCGTCTCGGCGGTGGCGGCCAGATCGGGCAGCACACCGGTTTCGAGGGCGGCAAGATCCGCCTTGGCCTTGAGCGCGGTCACGGACACGGCGGCGACCACGTCCCCGCCGCTGTCCCGGACGGGAACGGCGACGCAGTTCACGTACTCCTCGTACTCCCCGTCGTCGACGGCCCACCCGCGCGCCCGGGTCACGTCGAGAACGCCGCGACAGGCGACGGAGTCGGTGAGCGTCGTGCCGGTGCGCGGCGCGAAGTCGCACCCCGCGAGCAGCGCGTCGGCGCGTTCGCGCGGCAGGAACGCGAGGATCGCCTTGGCGACCCCGGCGGTGTGGAGCGGGACCGGCCGCCCGATCTCGGCGTAGAGCCGGACCCCGTCGACCGGGTCGACCTTGTCGACGTAGACGATCTGATGCCCTTCGAGGGCGGCCAGCAGCACCGTGTGCCCGCACCGCTCCCCGAGGCCGCGCAGATGCGCCCCCGCGATGTCCTTGATCCCGAACTGTTCGCGCGCGAGCTGGGCGAGCCCGGCGAGCCGGTGCCCGACCGCGTACCGCCCGTCGGGCAGCCGCCGCGCGAGCCCGCCGTCGGTGAGCGACTCCAGGATGCGCAACGCGGTCGACCGGTGCACGCCCAGGTGCTCGCCGACCTCGGTCTGGGTGCGGGGTCTGCGGGCGACGAATTCAAGGATGTCGATGGCGCGCCGGACGGTCTGCGACACGGGTCAGCCCCTTTCCGTGACAGGTACGTAGTCCTCGACGCTGAGGAGGGTGCGCCCGGCGAGCCGATGCCCGAGGGCGAGCCGGTCGCGCGGGCCGGCACCGTTCAGCAGCCCGCTGAGATACCCGGCGGCGAACGCGTCCCCGGCGCCGACGGCCTCGACGACGTCCACGACGGGCGCGGCGACGAAGTGCGTGCCGTCAGGACCGAACTCGGTGGCGCCGACGCCCCCGTCCTTGACGACGAGGGTGCTTGCTCTTCCGGGCCGGAGATGCCGACGAACGGCATCGGCGTCGGGTGTGCCCCAGAGGACCTCGGCTTCATCGCGCCCGACGAGTACGAGGTCGGCGAGGTCGGCGAGTTCCTGAAGGCTGTCGGCGGCTTGCCGCGCTGAAGTCCACAAAGCAGGCCGGTAGTTGACGTCGAACGACACGAGGGTGCCGCTGTCCCGGGCCCGCGCGATCAACGTCCGCACGAGCGCGCCGCACCCCTCGGACAAGGCGGGCGTGATCCCGGTGAGGTGGAGCAGCCGGATGCCGCGCAGGTGTACGCGGTCGGCGTCGGCGACGGACATCCGGGAGGCGGCGGACCCGGCGCGGTAATAGTGCACGCGGGTGCCGTCGGGCCCGGGGTCCTTGAAGTAGACGCCGGTGCGCGCGCCGGAATCGACCTCGACCCCGCTGACATCGACCCCCCGGGCCCCCACCACCCGCACGATCCGCCGCCCGAACGGATCGTCCCCGACGCGGCTGACCCAGGCGGCCCGGTGCCCGAGATCGGCGAGGTACTGAGCGACGGTCGACTCGGCCCCGGCCACGGCGAGCCGCAGCTCCCGGCTGTCTTCGAGGGGGAGCCCGTCGACGGGCCCGACCTGCGCCATCGTCTCGCCGAGACAGAGGACGGCGGCGGGGGTGCCGGCACCGGGCATGTGGGATTCCCTTCTGGGCGTGCATGAACAACACGAGGGACCGTAGCAACGCCTGCGCAACAGGTGTGCACATGTTGCAACACCCACGCGAAATGCCGATGCGTGAAGCGGCGTGAGGGGACGATGATGCGCCCATGCCGATCGAGATCGCCCCCGTCATCGAGCCGGGCACGCTGGCCGCGACCCCGCAACCGACCCTGCGCACAGCGGATGGTGAACTACACCTGCGCCGCTTCGAGTTGACGGACGCGGCGGTCGTCCACGCGGCCTTCCAGGACCCGGCCCTGAGCTACTGGCACGCCCGCACCATGGCGACGTTGGACGAGGCCGAGACATGGGTGCGGACCGCTCGCGAAGGCTGGGCCAAGGAGACGGCGGCCCAATGGTTCGTGACCCGTGCGACCGACGGGGCCCCGCTCGGCCGGATGGCGCTGCGGGAGATGGACCTGCTGGAGGGCCTGGCGGAAGCCGCCTACTGGATGCTCCCGGAGGCAAGGGGCCGGGGTGTGGCCCCGCGGGCTCTGCGGGCGCTGACGGAATGGGCCTGGGCGACGGGCTTCCACCGCCTGGAGGTACTCCACTCGACACGGAACGAGCCGTCGTGCCGCGTGGCGCTGAAGGCCGGATACGAGCCGGAGGGGACGCGCCGCAGCTCGGCGCTGCACACGGACGGCTGGCACGACATGCACGTCCACGTGAGGATCGCGCCCGCGCGGGGGCCCGAAGCCGTCGCCTGACCCCGTGATCTGAGTACGTCATCTGAGTAGGCGCGCTCAGGCGACGGCCCGGCGAACCGACGACCCTGAACCCATGAATCAGCACCCGCGCAGCACCCGCACCCCTCTCCGCCAGGCGCTCTCCGCCCTGATCATGGCCGTGATCGCGGGCGCGGCATGGGCCGCATGGCTGGGCTGGGACCAGCACCGCGACATCGGCGCGGACGGCACGGAGACGGGCCCGTACGAGGTGTGGCAGGTCCTCGCCCTGGTGGCGACCCTGCTGCTCCCGGTGGTCTGGGCGGCGTCCCGCGACCACGTCCCCGGCGCGGTGATCGGCACGACGGCGGGCCTGACGATCGCCGCGTTCATCGACTGGTCGGACGACGCGAGCGGCCTGTACGGGGTAGGGGTCATGATGCTGCTGCTCGGCAGCCTGGCGGCGACGACGGTGGTGTCGACGGTGGTGAAGGCGGCCTGGGGCCGAGGCGACTCCCCGGACAACCACGTAACGGCGTGACGACGTGACGCCACAATGAGGGAGTGCCGACACCGACAAGGAAACCGACGCCCCTCCTCCTCTGCAACGACCCGCTGCGCCCCACCCGCTGCGACCCGCATTTCGCCCCGCAGGCGACAGCGGCCCGCGAGGCCGGCGCCTCCGTGGCGTTCATCGACCACGACGACCTGCTGGCCGGCCGCACGGAGGAAGCGATCCGCAGGGTCCCGGGCGATCTGGGCGCGGCCTGGTACCGGGGCTGGATGATCCCGTCGGCGACGTACGAGGCGCTGGACACGGCACTTCGCGCCCGGGGCACCCACTTGTGCACGACACCGGCGATGTACAGAACGGCGCATGAACTACCCGGCTGGCACCGCGCCCTCTCCGCCCACACACCACAGTCCGCGTACGCCCCCTGCGCCCCGAACGACCCACCCACGACGGCGACCCTGTCGAACCTGACGGCAGCGCTGCCGCCCGGCCCGGGCGTGGTGAAGGACTACGTGAAGTCCCGCAAGCACGACTGGACCGAGGCCTGCTACCTCCCCGACCTGACCGACACGGCGGCGGTCCACAAGGTGGTGACCCGCTTCGTGGAACTCCAGGGCGACGACCTGGCGGGCGGCGTGGTCCTGCGCGCGTACGAGGACTTCGACCGCACGCTGGGCGAGGCGAGGGTCTGGTGGCTGGACGGCACCCCGTTCCTCACAACCCCCCACCCGGACACCCCGACCCTGCACCCGTCCCCACCCCTGGACGCGCTCCGCCCCCTGATCGCGCGACTGGACGCCCGCTTCCTCACGACAGACCTGACCCGCCGCACGGACGGCACGTGGCGAGTGATCGAGGTCGGAGACGGCCAGGTAAGCGACCTCCCTTCCGGGACGGACCCGGCGGAACTGCTGGGGCCGTTGCTCGCGCAAGCTTGACCCCAGGGCGAGTCACAAGCCGAGCGTGTCGAGCATGTGATCGTCCAGCTCGGTGACGAAGTCCTCACGTCGCCACGGCTTCAGATCACGCCGGGCCTGTCGAAGCCGCATGGAGGCCACACGGCCTCCCGCGGAAGCGGTGGCGTCGACGCAGTCGTGCAGGAGGACAGCCGCCGCCTGCGGATCGTCGAGGCGAATGCACGCGGCCGCCTGGTCCGTCGTCACGATCGCGCGTTGCACCCGCTCCCTGGGCCCGGACAGTGAGGTCGCTGAGCGGACGAAGCAGGCGTGCGCCTCGGACGGGTCGCCGACGTACAGCGACGTCACTCCTTCGAAGCCCCGTAGATGTGCGGGGGAGAAGCTGACGGTCGCCGCCGCGGGGTCGCCGTCGCGATTGTTGTCCATGTCGTACCAGGCGAGCGCGAGTGCCGCCCTCGCGTGGTTGCCGGCCCCGGTCCGAGCGGCGACCTCCGCCTGCACCGCGTGAGCGCGGGCGCGAACGGTCCCGCTCTCCCCGGACCGAGCGTCACGCACAGCCGCGTCCACCAGCGTCCTCGCGCCATCGAGTCCTGAGGCCGAGTAGAGCGTCACGAGCGCGTGACTGAGGTGCACCATGGCTCGCCGCCAGGCCGCGCCGGTAGCCCCCGCTGCCGTCGTGGCCTCGGTGTACAGGGACCGTGACGCCTGATCGTCGTGGGTCTCGAACGCGAACCGTCCAGCAAGGGTGTACGCATGCGCCGCGACCGCCCGCAGATCCGGAAGGAAGGCGGCCGGGACGGGCGCTGTCCCGTCGAGCAGGCGTCGGCACGACTCGACGACGGGCGCGAGACAGAGCTGAAGCCGTACGAACGGGACGCTGCCGACCTGGTCGTTGACGTCCGTGATGGCGATGCGCAGCGCGGCGATCAGACCCTCGTCCACACGGGTCGGGTCGGCCAGCGCCGACGCGAGTGCGTTTTGAGCAGTGGGCCCCAGCAGTGCGAGCAGCCCGCTGCCGGTCTCCGTGGCCGTACGCGCGAACAGGATGCGCACCTCTTGGAGCTGCCGCTCGCCCTCGCCGAGGTGCGCGAGCGCGTCGAGCAGTTCGGCGAAGTCCGAACCCGGGCCGAGCGCCATGTGCCCGTCGGCGTCGCGCGCGTACGAGTGCGCGAGCAGGATCTGGTAGCGCCCGCTGGGCAGGACCGGCGCCGTTCGGCTCTCCCAGCGCGCGACGGAGCGCTGCACGCCGTCGAGGCTGGCGTCGAGTGGCTGTCCGAGGTGTGCGGAGGCGTCGATCAGGGCCCGGGCGGTATCCCGCAGGGACCAGCCGTGACGTTGTCGGAGTCTTTTGAGCGTGGCCGCACCGAGGGCGCTGTCGTGAGTGCTCACGGCTGCATCATGCCCACCCGGCCGGGTCAGACGGGCACGATCAACCGCGGTATGCCTCGATGCGCCCCGTAGTCGATCGTCTGCCAGGTTCCGGACGTGCCCTTCGGGCCTTCCACCGGAAACCCGATGACCATGTCGGAACGGTCGACCATCCATCGGTTCCGCGCGTGGTACGCGGCGGTCCGCAGTTCCGCAGCGCCCAACTCGACTAGTTCGGCGATCCGTTCGCGGCACTCGTACATCACCCGCTGCGCCTCGGTCGGTTGCTGCACCACCGCGCCCGGCACGACGACCGTGATCCGCGATGCCGAGTTCCGGGCCAGCCATAAGAGGGCCAGGCTGTCGACCCCCTTCGCGCCGCCGACGTAGAAATGAGATGCACCGCTGTCGGCGAAGGGGCCCAGGTAGCGAGCGAAGAGCCCCGCGTACCAGGTGACTTCTCGGTGCCCGGTTGACCGCGTGCCGGTGATCGTGATGGTCAGAGACATGATCAACTCCGTGTCATAGGTTGTCATATCCCCCGTTGCGCCACTTTGCGGTGGGATCGAGGCATGGAAGCGAACACCGCAGCCATTCTTGCGGAGCAACGTGCGGCGCATCAGGTCGGACCGCCCATACAGCGGCCACGCGAAAGACGCTTCGATCTCCGATCGGTGTCCGTCGGGCACGCGCGGTCGTTCGTCATCGACGGTCTCTCCGGCCGGCTGTCGAACGACCGGATCGACGACGTGAAGGTCTGCGTCTCCGAACTCGCCACGAATGCCATCAGGTACAGCAGCCGCAGTCACCCGGGTGACTGCTTCCTCGTCCATGTGGCGCGGTGTGCCGAGCGGTTGCGCGTAGAGGTGCGCGATGGTGGCGGCGTCGGAGGCGTGGCCCCGCACGTGCGATGGCCCGCCGATGACGACTCCGCGGGGCGCGGGCTCTTCCTCGTGGCGGCCTTGGCGGACGACTGGGGTGTACGGCGCAACACGGACTCCGGATACACCGTCTGGATCGAGTTCCGGACGACCCCGCCCACCGGCTGCGAGACAGGACGCGAGGTGACGGTCATCACACCGCGCACCCCGACCGAACCACAGAAAGGTTCCACGATGTTCGACCACGCGGAACGCATTCCCACAGGTACCGCCATCCCGACGGGACTTCCCACGCCACCGCCCTGGGGACTCGGCCGGCTCGTCCCGTACCCGTCCGCCAGGACGTCTCAGCACACTCGCGCGGAGATCGACGCGGAGTCGCAGACCGCCCGTTACTTCGATGCGGGCGGCGTCCCGGTCGCCGCACCTGGGCACGGCACGAGCAGTGGCACCAACCCGTCGACCGGCACGTCTCCCGACGGCCACGGCGGCGGCGACACGGACACCGGCAACGACACCGACCAGTGACACAGGACAACGGCAACGGCAACGGCATCGACAACGAGGTACGACCGGTCGCCGTCGTCACGATCGACGACGACCCGACCGCCGATCTCGTGATCACCGAACTGCACGGCCGGGGCATCCCCGTCGTGCGCTTCGACAGCGGCCATTTCCCCGCCACCCTGTCCTGCTCCGCCCGCATCGGCGGTGGCACGGCTGGCTGGCGGGGGGATCTCGCGACGCAAACCCGTGTCGCCGCACTCGACGGTGTACGAGCGCTGTACTACCGCCGCCCATCCGGATTCAGCTTCCCGCACCTCGACACACAGGACGCCCGCTTCGCCGCCGCACAGGCCCGGTACGGACTCGGCGGCGTTCTCGTCTCGCTCCCCGGCTGCCTGTACGTCAATCACCCGAACCGCATCGGGGACGCCGAGTACAAGCCGGCGGGGCTGGCGGCGGCGGCCACCTGCGGCTTCATCCTGCCGCCGAGACTGATCACCAACCGGCCGGACGACGCCCGCGCGTTCATCGCGCGACATCGGAACGAGGGCGGCCGGGTGATCTATAAGCCGCTCGCGGTGCCGCTGTACCTCGTGGACGGCCAGGCGCGGACCGTACTCGTCGACGAAGTCACCGAGGACCGGATCGACGACGGTATCGCCGGGACCATGCACCTCTTGCAGGCCCGGGTGGAGAAGGTCGCCGATGTACGAGTGACCGTGATCGGCCGACGGATTTTCGCGGTGCGCATCGACTCGGGCCTGCTCGACTGGCGCACCGACTACAGCACGCACACCTACACGCGGCTCAACGTTCCCCCGCCCGTGGAGCACGCACTGTTCGCATACCTGCGGCACTTCGGGCTCGTCTTCGGCGCGTTCGACTTCACTCTCTCCGCCGATGGCACGTGGACCTTCATCGAGTGCAACCCGTCGGGGCAGTGGGCATGGCTCGAACCGCCGACCGGCCTGCCCATGACGACGGCGCTGGCCGACCTCTTGGAACGAGGCACCCACCCATGACACACCCCTGCTCCCTCGAACCAGCCGCCACCGAGCTACGCCAGAGGCTCGCCGACCGCTTGTGCACCGAGGGACGGTCGAAGTTTTTGGCATGGCGCGCCGCCATCGCTTCGGTCCCCCGCCACGAATTCGCCCCCCGGTTCTACGTCCCGACCGACACTCCGCTCGGTGCTCCCACGACGACGTACGTACCGATCACTCGCGAACTCGTCGACACCGACGCATGGCTACGACGGATCTACAGTGACGCAACGCTGATCACGCAGTTCGACGGGCGAGACATCGACTGGTCGAAGCCGCAACTGATCCACGGCGCCTCACCGACCTCCTCGTCCACGCTGCCGTCCTTGGTAGTGCAGATGCTCGACGCGCTGGAGGCCGAGGACGACGGGACTACGGTCACCGAATACGGCACCGGCACCGGCTACTCGACCGCGCTGATGTGCGACCGGTTCGGCGCGGAGAGGATCACGTCGGTCGAAACGGACCCCGGAGTCGCCGACCGAGCCCGCGCGGCCCTCGGACTCTGCGGCTACGCCCCACGACTGATCGTCGGGAACGGGCTCGTCGGCACCGGTCGCAAGGACTTGGCGGCACGAACGATCGCCACGATGGGCGTACGCGGCATCCCCTGGGCATGGCTGCGCGAGACGGAACCGGGCGGATAAACGTGGCCACGCTACGCGGCTGGCTGCGCTCGCTGGGCCTAGTACGACTGAGCGTCCTCGACGGACAGAACGCGACGGGCCGCTTCATCGCAGCGGACCCCGCGTTCATGATGGCGCGACAACAGCAGGCCCCGACCAACCTCGTCCTTCTCCCTGGCGACGACGAAGGCACCACGCGCGAGACGGCATACGGGCCGGAGACGCTGCACACCCCCGGCACCGCTTTCGTGACCCAACTCGCGCTTCCGGGCGCCCGCACCTTCGACATGCCGGACGCCGACGGGCGCACACGCACGTTCATCCTGGACACCACGAACGCCTCCTTCGCGGTGCTTTCCCCAGCCGGCACCAACTGGACGGTCCGCGAGGGCGGCCCCGCACAGCTCTGGAGGGAGGTCGAACGGTCCCTCGCTCAATGGCAAGCAGCCGGCTCACCACCCGCAACCGCGTTCAGCGTGACGATTGCTGTGGACCGCCAGCGGGTGTGGCTGGACGATGCCGAGAACGGACCGTGCTGGCAGTTGCCGGTAGTACCGAGAGAAACACGGAGACGACAGCAAAACTAACGGGCAAACCTGCGACACCCGCCTTAGGAGTTCGATCTAGGGGGCGTCTTGCTCGGCCGTCGTGACGACTGTACGGACGCCTGAGGCCGGTCGGAGCCACCGTCGTTCGCTGCCGTTGAGGTCAGCCGTGGATGACAGACGACAGGGCTGGACTCGGCCAGGGGAGCCCATCAGGAGACGCAGACAAAGGCCGACCCGCTCGAACGAAGTTGGCGTACTCGTCCTGGACCACGCCCTCGTTGACCCATCTCTTGCGCACCGCGCCCGTGACCTCCTCGGCGGCAGCCAGGCCGCTCAAGGGGGCCTGGACGGTGGCAACGAGACGGCCGAAGTCTTCCTCCTCGGCGTCAGTATCGAAGGCTGGGAACGCACCCAGGTCGAAGAAGCTCTCGTGGCCCACGTCCTCAACGGTGTGGACATAGACCTCGTAAGCCCCCCGCGCTGGGCGGACCTCGACGTAGCTGACGCCGCTTCGGCCGGCAGCTGTGACCGGCCCAAGGAACTGCTCAACTTAAGGCACCGACAGGGAAAAACTCCGTCAGGTATCGCACTCTGCGCACCCTACTGAGCGAACCCACTCAACGGGAACGGACGCCCTTAGCTTGGGAAGCTCAGATTATTAAGGGTGAAGCTTCCCCGTGGTTCCCCGCCCCACCTGGCACGGGTCTGGCACGACCTGAGTGGCGAGGCAGCCGGCCCTTGTCGCACCCCGGGTCCCGGCCTTTACCGTGCGGACGACCTCACCACTCAACAGGCTATGCCTTCTGATCTGTAGCTCGACAGAGAGCGGTGGACCAGGATCGCACCGGTCGCATCAAGGACCCTCTGAGGGGCTGACGGTCACAGTTGGTTGTCCTGGTAGCTGTACTTCGCTGCTGTACAGCTACCACCGCATGCTGTACAGCTACCACCGCAGGCGAGCTAATGCGGGAAGAATGGGGTGGCTGACGGTCCCGTTGTCGGCATCGTGTTCTGAGGTCCTAGACGTGGCCACCGCCTACGCGCCTGTCAGACGGCGTTATTACCCAGGGCGGACCGGGCCGCCTCCATAAATTCAGAGCGGCTTCGATGGATCTCTTCCATTGCCGATTGTGCGCTCGAGCGATCGACGTCCATAAGGGCTGAATTGGCGTTCAGATTTTGACGAACTTGCGGTTCAGTGAGTTGTGACAGGAGCTGGGCCATAGTCGTCGTCGCATCTTCCATGCGCTGCCAGTATGCGACAGCCCTATTCATGGCGGCCCGCTCGCCTTCGAGTTCAACCATAGTGATGCATTCACTTACTCTTTCAAGTAGGGCATTGATAGATTCAGCCCTCTCAAGCAGCGAATCGATATCTATGATCTTGCTGTGCATTACCTCCCAAATGGCTTTTTTCGCCTTATTTGCCTCATTAATGAGATCGACGTAGGTTGTGCGGCTCACCTCGCGATGACGCGTGCGGTGTTGCTCTTGGAGGTCCAGGGCTTGGCTCGCCCTCTGCCCTGTGAGCTGTGTTCGGGCAACTTTGACTCCCAGCAAGCCGGTAGCGAGTGCACCAGCTACAGCGCCTGCCACTGCGCCGCCGGCGCCAACGAGTGCGATGTAGGTCTGCGACATAGGTTGATCTTCTCGAAGACTCGACCATCGAGTCAGTGAGTTGGCGGCTTCGGCGGGGTCCTAGCGAGAGAGTCAAGACCTATCTTCTTGCCCTGAGTCTTATCGGGGGATCTTGGCGGCCTGCATCTCTGCAACTCAAGGGCCTGGTCGCGACTACCTGACTGGTCGTCATTGGTCGTTGACGGCCGGTGTTGAGCGGCTTCGGGCGGCCCAGGCTGCTTCGCCAGGGGCACCGGCAGTCAAGAGGGACGTACGCGCCATGGTGGGAACTCTGTCCGGTTCTAGCCGCTACTTGACCTGCGCATATGCCATTACGCTGTGCCCTCATGGGGAAAGCCATGCGCCTGTACTGGGGATACATCGCGGTTGCGGCACTCGTAGTCGCCTGGACCCAACAATGGGCCCTTCCAATCGTCGCTGCCTTGTCCATCGCGGTCTTCGCCTACGCCTCCTTCCAGGTGCCGGTCTGGTGTGGAGCGGTCAATCGCGACGGCAGGACATACTGCCGGAACAACGCCTACGGCGTACTGATGGGGTGCCGAAACCGCCAACACCGTTGGCAGAAGCTTAAGATGATCGTGCTGCGGAGCAAGGTCGGGGACATGGGTCGCGCCGTCTTCCCGACCGCTAAAGAGAAGTTCAACGCCGTCCTTGCTGTAGGAGGCCTCCTCTCCGCCATCGCGGCGGTAATAGTTCCTGTCGTGACAGGAAACTGACTGCCCCACCCGCTTTCGGCCCGAGACACCTTGGGCTGCTCACGGTCGGTCTTGCGAGCCGTCGTAGCACGAGTCCCCGCGGGCGCCAATCCCGTACTTGAGTCGCGGCCGGTCGATCACGGGCGCCTTCTGATGCACGTCTACATGCAGGTCGATCGCGAGTGGGCGTACGGCCGTATCGAGGTCCTACGCGGGCAGGGCAACTTGTCTGCGGCTGCTGTAGCTGCGGTACTTCGCTGCTGTACTGCTGGTGAGAGGCAGGTTGCACAAAACCCTGAGGGGGGCGCATGCAATGGTCGACGCTCGCGGCTACAGGCGTGGGCACAGTGCTCGGCGTACTCGCCACGCTCATTGCCGATCATGTCCGCTGGCGGCGCGACCGTTCGGAGCGTGACCGCGACACTCTGCGCGCCGCCTTCACGGAGTACCTCACGTCCCTCTCGACAGCCAAGGATGCATTCTCCCGGGCAGCGCCTGCACCTGAACGTATTGGCCAGGGGCATGTCGCGATCGGCGAGCACGGTGTCTACGCAGCACAACAGCAACTGGAACTAGTGGCGCAACCGACACTCGTCACCAAGGCCGGTCGCGCCACCCTCGCCGTGCTCGACTTTCATGACGCGGTGGTTGCCGGCCACGCCGCGAACTCTCTTGCGTACGTCCGGGCTTGGCGATCCGCCCGCCAGACTCGGGCCACGCTGATCGAAGAGATGCGGAAGACTTTGCAACGGACCTGAAGTACCAAGCGGTCGCCAGCTTGGGAAGCTCAGCTGATTAGGCGAAGTTGGGCGTCTGGCCTGCGGTGGAGTGACCTGACGGCTCTCGATGCCGGTGGCTTGTTGCCCGCTGTTCCCCCTAGTTTCCCGCCCAACCTGGCACGGATCTGGCATGGACTTGAGCGGTGAGGCAGCCGGCCCTTGTCGCACCCCGGGTCCCGGCCTTTACCGTGCGGACGACCGCACCACTCAACAGGCTATGCCTTCTGGCTCGTAGCCGGGCGAAGTCGAGCGTTGCCCCTTGCTGTGCTTACCCCGATCGTAAGGATCGCTACTAGGGACACACCATTGGTGGTGGCGCTCACGGCTCCTGATAGTGGCGGCCAAGCGATCATCAGGATGAGGACAATGACAACTGCCCACGGGTAGCGCGGTGGGTTTGACAGATGCCTTGGGGTTGGGGCAAGACTCACTCTTGGACCTCCGGGTTCGTAGCCCATCACGCAGCTTGTTCTTGAAGGGTCCGAGCCGCGTGGTGGGCTTCTGCTGTCCTGAGCATCGTGCCGTGGGCGTGCGTCCAGCAGGGCGAGTTCCGGCTCTGATGCAGGTGGCCCGTGAGGTGTACGGGGGTCTATTACGTATTGCGTGCGTAATAGATAATCGGCCACTCATGTTTTCCCAGTTCAGGGCGTCAAGTTCGTCGTACCTGCGGACCTTCATTGCGCTCAATGCCAGGTCATATAGCTATCGCTATCCCGCGCAAGCCCGAGGAACCCCGAGGAACCCCACAGAAAAAAGTGTTTCGAATTCGCTGGTCAAATGGTGTGATACCGCCACTGCAGCAGCTGGCGACCCATCGCTCTCCCGCCACCTATCCCGTCCGCCGCCGAGCCACGCACCGCGGATTAGAGCCTCGTGAGAGCAGCCGCGATCGCAGGCCGCTCAAGGTTAGTGCCCCACAACGGGTATCCGACTGAGCATGCTTGTTCTGATCTGCATCGTCAGTCGTCCGTCGTCGTAGTCGTTGCATCAGTTTCGGCGTCGGCCGTACGGCTATCACCGCCAGTCCACTCATGAACGAAGCCTGGTACGCCGAGGATGATTGCCGGTACTGCGAGCGCCCACCACCAGAGGGTGGAGCCGCCTTGGACGGCGGCCCAGGTACCGAGCGCGATACCTCCGCCACCGAGGACGATGCCCAGACCGACGCCTACTCCGTCTCTGCGGAACGTATCCTCGCGTAGGCAAGCCTGCTTGTACTTCGCTACCGTCGCCTCAACCTGAGATTGAAGCGTGGCCTTGGCCGATCCTTCGTCTGGGAGGGTGTCCAAAGCCGCAATCTCTGCTGTGAGTCGTGCCATGATCGTGTCTGATCTCGCTCGACGATTCGAGCGAGCAGTAAAGAATCCTGTGAGTACTGCGATAGCCACAGGTGAGAATGCAGTTGCGGCCTGAGTGATCGAGTTGAGTTCCACCGGACCCCCGTTACTGAACAGTGCCTTGGACAACTAAAATAGCGGCTGCTGATGTCCTCGTTTTTGCAGCCAATCAGCCATTTCTCAGCAGCTGCTCACGTACGCGCGTGCAGCCTCTGGGCTGAGATTGAGAGGCATGCGGTGGGCGGCACGGTTGCGGACCTTACTGAGTTCCAAGATTGAGATCTTGATGTTCTGCGGAAGGTTCAGACGTTCAAGCAGCCGAGTGATGGGCACGGCCCCACGTTCGGATGTCCCGAGTTCCAGTGCCTCTAGCCGTCGAAGCTCAGACTCTACGTGCCACCATGCTGCAATAGCAGCCGACTCTGGCTGTGCCGCGGCGTAGGACAGCAGCAGTTCTTCGTGGTTCATCCTCTCTGTTCGGATCCGCACGTTGGCGGCTTTAGTGGGTTTCTCATTGGAGTCGAGTTGATTGGGCGCGTCGCCTCCTGAGAGTTCGTTGTTGAGAACCGCCACCTCTGCGCCCGTGCTCGCCTCGATGATCTCTCCAGAGAACTCGGCATCAATGCCGGGTGCGCTCAAGGCCTTTACTCTGCGGATCAGGTCGCTTAGTTGGCTCCGAAACCCGTAGATGATCGCAACTGTTGCGGTCGGCCATATGAGGACCTTGAGGTAATCGAGTATCAGTCTGGCAACTTCCACACGCGCATCATGCCGCAGCGCATGGTGCGGCGCTGGCCACCTGCAAATCTTGGTGGAGACGTGCGGCGGCTAGCGAGACTCCCCCTTCACCACAACCCACCCCTGCTCCCATCCCGTCCGCCGTCGACCCACACGCCCGCTTGGCTCTGCCTGGGGCGACGGTGGACGGGATGGGAGCCCGCCACGCTCACCACGATGGGCCCGCGGCCGGGAACGGCGCCCCCTCCCACCCGGTGTCGGCCGATCCCCCCGCCGGAGGCATGTCCTTGACCGTGGGCCGCGAACATAGGGTGCTCGACTCTTGGCCCTATCCATATGTGGGCGGGCGTCGGCGCAGCAGGGGCGGAGCGGGCCGAAGGCAGGAGCGCAGCCCCAGGCGGAGCCGGGAAGCCCGCCCGGCGGAGCGGAGCGCAGCCGGGTGCTTGAACCAGTAGAGAGGGTTGTAACTCAGTGCCTCTCGTGGGGTGCATGCGCCTACGTGTCGAGTTCATTGCTGCTCCCGCTGGCGCCGTTCGTGTAGAGCTCCGCGTGACCGTAAGGCCGTCCTCGCTGTCGTGAACTACGACCCGGTGCGCGAGTGCGCTGACCATCCTTGGTCCCCGGCCGTGTAGGGCGTCGTCGTCTGCGTGCTCGACCTTGGGGTCCGTGCCCGTGCCGCCCTCGTCGGTCACCGGCAGGACGATTGCCTGTGGGGAGAGTCGCTGAGTCCGTCGGCATCCGTGTCGTCCGGCTCCACAGCGCGAGGCCATGAGTCACACGGGTCGGCTGCTCAGGGCGCGTCGCGGTCGTCAGTGACCACCCGCGTTGATGTCAGAAGTAGATGTCAAAGGCCCCGGACCATGATCGGTCCGGGGCCTTTTGCCTGGTGCCCCCGGCAGGATTCGAACCTGCGACACCCGCTTTAGGAGAGCGGTGCTCTATCCCCTGAGCTACGAAGGCGGGGTGGCGGAGCAGACCGTAGGTCTGGGCCACCGCCGACAGTGTAGCGGGTGGGTTGTCGTGGGCGTTCGGGTTCCATTGCCCGTGCCGTCGCCCCCGTGCCGCCGCCCGCCGCGCTCCCTGTCGCCCCCGCGACCCCCGCACGCACCTTGACGCCCCCCGGCCCCCCAGACGTAGCGTCCCCGCATGGAATCCCTGGAGTCCTTGGCGTCGCTGGAAGCCTTGCTGGTCGCGCCGGGTGCGCCGTTTGCTGTGGGGCGGGGGGAGGACGGGCGGCTCGGGTATGTGGACGGGCCCCGGACCCTGCGGGAGTTCGTCGAGACCACCTGGGCCTTCGGGGACGCCCCTTTCCTGATCTCCGAGGACGGGCGGATGTCGTACGGGGAGTTCTTCGCCGCCGCCTGTGCGCTCGCCCGGCGCTACCTGAGCTCAGAGAGTGACCACGGGTATGGGCTGAACCCCGGGGACCGTGTCGTCATCGCCATGCGGAATCGGCCTGAGTGGCAAGTCGGCTATTGGGCGGCCCAGCTGGCCGGGCTCATCGCCGTCCCGCTCAACTCCTGGTGGACCCCGGACGAGTTCGCGTACGCCCTTGATGACTGCCGGCCCGGGCTCGTCTTCGTCGACGGGGAGCAGTATGAGCGAATGCAGCCATGGTGGCGGCAGCAGGCGGGGCTTGCCCGGCCCTTCGTTCTCCTCGTGCAGGACGGCAAAGAGGGCAAGGAGGGTGGTGACCTGCCCTCCCGCGTGCGGCTCTACCGTGACCTCCCCACCCCCGACCCCACCCTCGGGCCCCCCGACGTCCACGTAGCCCCCGAGGATGACGCCACCATCCTCTACACCTCCGGCACCACCGGGCGGCCCAAGGGGGCCGTCGCCACGCATCACGCGCATGTGGGGGCCATCGCCAACCCGCGTTATTTCGCGGCTCTTTCGGCGCTCGCGCGCGGGGTCGTGCCGGGGCAGGGGCCCGCGCCCGTCGGGCTGCTGACGTTTCCGTTCTTTCATGTGGCGGCGTTCACCGGGTTCTACGGGGCCATGGCGGCCGGCGGCACGATCGTCACGTTGCGGAAGTGGGACGCGGACCGGGCGCTGCGCGTCATCGAGGAGTACGGGGTGGGGGCGTTCGGCGGGGTGCCGGCCACCGCGCTGCAGTTGCTGGAGCGGGCCGAGGAGGTGGGGGACGAGCTGCCGACGCTGACCATGTTCAGTACGGGGGGTGCCGCTGCGCCGCCGCGGTTGGTCGAGCGGTACGGGGAGCGCGTCGAGCCGCGCAACGGGTACGGGCTGACGGAGACCCTCGGTGGCGTCGCCGCCAATTTCGGGGAGCAGTATCGAAGGTGGCCCGAGAGCGTGGGGAAGGTCGCGCCCGCTGTCGAGGCGCGCGTCGACGCCTCCGAGGGCGAGGTGGGGGAGCTGTTGTTGCGGGGGCAGTCCGTCATCCGCGGGTACTGGGGCGACCCCGACGCCACCGCCGCCGCCTTCACCGACGACGGCTGGTTCCGTACCGGGGATCTCGCGGTCCTCGACCGTGGCGGGCTGATCCGCGTCGTCGACCGGATCAAGGACATGGTCATCCGCGGGGGCGAGAACGTGTACTGCGTCGAGGTCGAGGCCTGTCTGCACGGGCACCCGGAGGTGGTGGAGGCCGCTGTCGTCGGGGTCGCGCATCCTGTGCTCGGGGAGGAGGTCGCCGCCGTCGTACGGGTGCGGGGCGGGGCCGCGATCGACGCCGACGGCCTGCGGGAGCACGCCGGAAAGACGCTCGCCGCGTTCAAGGTGCCCGCGCACGTCCGTATCCAGGAGGAGCCCCTGCCGCGCAACGCCACCGGCAAAGTCCTCAAGAGGGAGCTGCGGGGACGGTTCCCCGGGACGAACTAGCGCCGCGTCACGTACACGCGGTAGTTCCCCGAGTCGTCCGTGCCCGTCACCGAGATCCGGATCCCCTGCTTGCGGTCCTTGAAGACCTCGCCGGGGCGGAACGTCGCGTCGGAGAGTTCCGCGTGGACGTTCGGGCGGCGGGTGCAGCCGCCGCTGTCGGGGGTGGAGTCCTTGACGGTGATGGGGCCGCGGCCGGTGTCCACATCGGCGTCGACCTTGTAGATGAGGACGCCGGGGCGGCAGACCGCCTCGTCGTTGCCGTCCTGGGTGCGGACCTCGATCGCGTAGCCCTTCTTCTCGGTCAGCGGGACGAACGCCATCTTCGTTCCGCTGCCCTCCTTGGAGAGCGGGGCGAGGAGGTACTCCGAGGTGCCGGAGCCGGCCGCGCAGCCGATCTGGGTGTCGTCGAGCCAGCCGAGCTTCCACTTGTGCCAGCCGAGCAGGTCGTTCCCGGCGCCCCAGTCCTCGCTCATGATGTCCCAGTGGCCGACGGCGCCGCCGCCGTCCGCGGTGTAGAGGTCGGGCAGGCCGAAGACGTGGCCGTTCTCGTGCGGCAGGACCCGGTAGCCGGTCTCGGCGTACGAGCCGGAGCCGTCGTCCTGGCGGGAGTAGACGAAGGAGGCGTTGGAGAGGGGGACGCCGTCGGCGACCGGTGCCTCGCGGTTCCCGGCGAAGGTCACGGAGAGGACGGTGTCGAGGGCGGAGGGGCCCGCGTTCGGGGTGACGAGGATGTTGGCGAGGTCGTACGCGCGGAAGTCCACCTCGGGGTCGGCGGCCGCCACGATGTCGTCGACCAGCTCGCGGTAGCCGGGCTCGAAGGGGGCGCCGCGCTCTATCCCGTACTCGGAGAACGGTTTCGGCATCCGCAGCCAGTGCTTGACCGGGGCCTCGGGGACGTAGGTGAGACGGCCGTACGACGCGGTGCGGAACCAGTTCTGGGTCTTTGGGAAGAACTCCGCGAGGCGGTCCGTCGCGCTGCCCTCGCCGTGCGCGTCGGGGAAGTCGATCATCAGGTTGAGGGCGTGGACGGTGCCGGTGGAGCGGGCGTAGCCCGAGGACGTCGGCACGCCCTCCGACATCTGCACCCCGAGCGTGCCGCGGATCATGCAGGGGCCGAGCGAGGCCTCCCTCGCGGGTGCCACCGGGCCCGCCGCCGTCGGCGACGTGTCGAGCAGCCGGCCGGTGCTCGCGGTCATCGTCAGCGCGAGGGCCACCGCCGTGGCCCCGGCGACCGTCGCTCCGCGCCGGCCCCCGCGTATCCGCCGCCGCTTCCCCTGCCGCATCCGAACCGCCTCACCCTCGGGTCCCTTTCGATCACCCTGTGTCGGGGTGGGGCGGGTCGCGCGCTGGGTGCGCCGTTCGGGGGTTACCGACGCGTAGGGAGTGTGAGACGGGTCACAGGAAGGACGGGAAATAAGCGGGGACCGTCTCCCCGTTTAGACCTGTGTCCGCGCGAAGCGGGGAATCACTCCCCGCATCCCGCCCCGAAGCCGAGAGATCTGAGGAGAACGCCGTGGCCACCGCCGCCCCCGCCGAGCCGCAGCGCCGCACCCCGCGCCCGCGGGCCGACGCCCTGCGCAACCGGGAGCGGATCCTCGACGCCGCGCGTGAACTCCTCGTCGAACACGGCACCGACCTCCCGCTCGACGAGGTCGCCCGCCGCGCCGGCGTCGGCAACGCCACGCTGTACCGCAACTTCAAGGACCGCGGCGAACTCCTGCACCATGTCGTCCTCTCCGTCACCGACCGCGTCACCGAGCACGCCGACAAGGCGCTCGCCGCGCAGGAGGCCGGGGAGAGCGGCGCCTTCACCGCCCTGCGGACCTTCGTGCACGCCGCCGCCGACGAACGCATCGGCGCGCTGTGCCCGACCCTCCAGACCACCTTCGACAAGGACCACCCGGACCTGCTCGCCTCCCTCGAACGCCTCACCAGCGGCGTCGAGGACCTGCTCGGGCGCGCCCACGCGGCCGGCGAGCTGCGCCCCGACATCGGCGTCGGGGACCTGATGGTGGCCCTCTCCCAGCTCACCCGGCCGCTCCCCGGCAAGGCCTGCCTGGACTTCGACCGGTTCGTCCACCGCCATCTGCAGCTGTTCCTCGACGGCCTGATGGCACCCGCCCGCTCGGAACTCCCGGGCGAGGCCGCGACCTTGGAGGCACTCCGCAAGGGCTGACCCCGCGGCGCGCGCACCGGCCGGCCGCCCCTCTCCCAGGAAGGGTTCGTCACGGCTCGCGGCACTCCGCCCTGCCCCGTACCGAACCGATTTCTCAGCTTTATTCACGACTTTCCTGACGGCTCTCCCGCCGACTTACCTGACGTACTTGGAGTCCCGCTGTGGGTACCCCCTTGCCGAAATCGGCCCTCCCCGTAAGTGACCCGCGCCGCTGGAAGGCGCTCGTCTTCATCGCGCTCGCGCAGCTGATGGTCGTCCTCGACGCCACCATCGTGAACATCGCCCTGCCGTCCGCCCAGACGGACCTCGGCATATCCGACGGCAACCGCCAGTGGGTCATCACGGCCTACGCGCTCGCCTTCGGCGGCCTGCTCCTGTTCGGCGGACGCATCGCCGACCTGTGGGGCCGCAAGCAGACCTTCGTCACCGGCCTGATCGGCTTTGCCCTCGCCTCGGCGGTCGGCGGCGCCGCGCAGAACGAGGCCATGATGCTCGGCGCCCGCGCCCTGCAGGGCCTGTTCGGCGCGCTGCTCGCGCCCGCCGCCCTCTCCCTCCTCGCCGTCATGTTCACCGACGCCAAGGAGCGCGCGAAGGCGTTCGGCATCTACGGGGCGATCGCCGGTGGCGGTGGCGCCGTCGGCCTCATCCTCGGCGGATTCCTCACCGAGTACCTGAACTGGCGCTGGACCTTCTTCGTCAACATCCCGTTCGCCGCCGTCGCCGCGCTCGGCGCCGTACTCGTCATCCGTGAGCCGGCCGGCGGCCGCAACCGCTCGCCGCTCGACATCCCCGGCGTCCTCCTGTCGACGCTCGGCCTGGTTTCCCTCGTCTACGGGTTCACCCGCGCCGAGTCCAACGGCTGGTCCGACGCGACCACCGTCGGCCTCTTCGTCGCCGCCGCCGTGCTGCTCGTCGCGTTCGTCGCCGTCGAGGCCCGGGTGAAGCACCCGCTGCTTCCGCTGCGCGTCGTCGCCGACCGCAACCGCGGCGGTGTCTACGCCTCCCTCGGCCTCGCCGTCATCGCGATGTTCGGCCTCTTCCTCTTCCTGACCTACTACCTCCAGGTCCAGAAGGGCTTCTCGCCGGTCAAGACCGGCTTCGCGTTCCTGCCGATGATCGCGGGCATGATCACGGGCTCCACGCAGATCGGCGCCCGCCTGATGACCCGCGTCAGCCCCCGCCTGCTCATGGGCCCGGGCTTCCTGCTCGCCGCCCTCGGCATGGGCCTGCTGACCCAGCTGTCGGTCGACTCCTCCTACCCGGCGCTGATCCTCCCGGCCCAGCTGCTGCTCGGCCTCGGCATGGGTACGGCGTTCATGCCCGCCATGTCGCTCGCCACGATCGGCGTCGAGGCGCGGGACGCCGGTGTCGCCTCCGCGATGGTCAACACCTCGCAGCAGGTCGGCGGCGCCATCGGCACCGCCCTCCTCAACACGATCGCGGCCTCGGCCACGACCGCGTACATCGCCGACCACGCGGCCGGCGCGCGCAACCCGCAGCTGCTCCAGGCCCAGGCCATGGTCGACGGCTACACCCACGCCATCTGGTGGGCCGTCGGCATCCTGGTCGTCTCGGCCGCGATCGCCTTCGCGCTGATCAACACCCGCGCTCCCGGCTCCGGTCCCGCCGTGGCCGCGGGGGACGCGGAGGGTGTCGAGGACGAGTTCCGGGTGCCGGTGGTCGCGCACTGACGGTGTCCCGTGGTGGGCCGGACCTCACCTGAGCCAGGGAAGGTCCGCCCCCGCCTCCTTCGGCTGAAGTCCCTCGGCGACGATCCGCATGATCTCGCCGAGGGACTTCTGCTGTTCGGGGGTGAGCCGGTCGAAGAGGGCCTGACGGACCGCTGACACGTGTCCGGGGCCGTCTCCTTCAGAACCTCCAGGCCCGCGTCCGTCAGGACAGCGAACTGGCCGCGCTTGTCCGAGGGGCAGTCCTCGCGCCGCACCCACCCGTTCTTCTCCAGGCGGGCGACCGCGTGCGACAGGCGGGAACGGGTGATCTTGGCGCTCATCGCCAGCTCCGTCATCCGCAGCCGCCGCTTCGGGGCCTCGCTGAGCTGGACCAGCAGGCCGAAGTAGATGTGCGGCATCTTCGCGTCGCGCTGCAACTGCCGGTCGAGGTGGTCCTCAAGGAGCGTGGTGGCGTGGAGATAGGCGCGCCAGACCTGCTGCTCGTCGGCGCTGAGCCACTTGCCGGCGCCTTGGACGGCCTGTCCGCCCCGCTCGTCGTACTCGCTCTGGTTCTCGGTGTGTTTCATCGCCACCATCGTAAGGACCTCCTCCTTGAATATTAAACAAACAACGGTTACTTTGGCAGTACCTAGAGCTTGAAAGTTCAAGGAGGTTGCCGCCGTGTCCACCGCACCCGCACCGGAGCGCATGCCCGCGCTCTACCTGAGCCACGGCGCCCCGCCGCTCGCCGACGACGCCCTGTGGCCGGGACAACTCGCCGCCTGGTCCGCCGACCTGCCGCGACCCAAGGCCGTCCTGGTCGTCTCCGCGCACTGGGAAGAGGCCCCGCTCGCCCTCGGCGCCACCGTGACAGTGCCGCTCGTCTACGACTTCTGGGGCTTCCCCGAGCACTACTACCAGGTGCGCTACGCCGCCCCCGGCGCGCCCGAACTCGCGGACTCCGTACGGAAACTGCTGCGCGCCCCGGGCACCCCGGTGCAGGACGTGCCCGATCGCGGGCTCGACCACGGCGCGTACGTTCCGCTCGTCGAGATGTACCCGGACGCCGACATCCCCGTCCTCCAGGTCTCCATGCCGACGCTCGACCCGCAGAAACTCATGGACATCGGCCGCCGGCTCGCTCCGCTCCGGGACGAGGGCGTGCTGATCATCGGCTCAGGGTTCTTCACGCACAACCTCGCGGCGCTGCGGCAGGGCGGCATTCCGTCGTGGTCCGCGGAGTTCGACGACTGGGGGCAGCGGGCGCTCGACGCAGGGGATGTCGACGGGCTCCTCGACTTCGCGCATGCCTCTCCCGCTGGGGGGCTGGCTCATCCGCGTACGGAGCACTTTGCTCCGCTGTTTGTGGCTATGGGGGCGGCGGATGCGTTTGGGGAACTGGGGGCGCAGCGGGCGGTGATCGAGGGGTTCTGGATGGGGCTGGCGAAGAGGTCCGTGCAGTTCGGGTGACCGGTGGGGTTGACGGGCGGGTGGTCGGTTGAGTGCGGCGCCGTCGTGGCTGGTCGCGCAGTTCCCCGCGCCCCTGAAGGCATGCGGCTTCGCCGCGCCTTCTCCGTAGGGCGCGCGCTCCGAGGAACGAGGCCCTGTGGGGCGTGGCGCTGGAATGGTGCACGTACTGCGCATTTCAGGGGCGCGGGGAACTGCGCGACCAGCCCCCACCGGCTCGCTGACTCCGACGAGACCTCAGACCGGCTCGATCAGGCGGAGGGCCCGCTCCGCCGCGGCCAGCGCTGCCGGGTCGGCGACATCGAGCGCCGTGTCCGTGAACTTGATCGCGTGATCGTCACCGTGCACCGCCGCCAGGGCGAACACCTCCTCCGGGGACACCGAAGCGCCGGGTACGGAGGGGGCTGCCACACCAGGCGGCGCGTACGCCGCCGTCACCGCCGCGCTCGCCGCCCAGGCAGCCTCCAAGGACGCGGCCCAGAGTGCGCGGGGCAGCGCGGGCAGCGTGCGCAGGACCGCGTTCGGGGCGGTCGCCGCGTGAACGAGCATCACGGGGTTGCCGTGCGCGTGCGTCGCGTAACGGTGGACCGCCGCGGCAACCAGTTCCCCGAGCCGTTCGCGCGTCGCGTCCGGATCGACCGGCCCGGCCGCCCACGCGGGGAGGGCGGTGAGCTGGTCGAGCCGGGCGACGATGCCCCCGCTCTGGTCGGGGACGAGCGGCACCGCGTCGAGGGCGGACGGCGCGTCCGGCGCGGAGGGGAGCGCGGTCAGCGGCGGCAGCGGCTGGTGGCGGGCGGCCCAGTAGCCGAGGCCGTGGGCGAGTTCGGCGAGGCGGGGCTCGGTCGGCTCGGCCGTCAGCAGCGTACGTACGGCGTGGCCGACCCGGATCACCCCGTGTGTGGCGCCCGCGGCGATGCCGGGGAGCAGCCGGGGCCACCAGGTGGCGAGCACGTCGCGCCAGGGGTGTTCGGCGAGGGCGCGTTCGAAGTGGGCGATCCAGTCGGCGAGGCGGCGCGGGTCACCGAGGGCGGACCGCCAGTCGTCGTCGCGGAGGGGGAGGGTCCGCGCGGGCATGTCGTCGAGGCGCCGCTCGTAGTGGTCGAGCCAGCGGTGCACGCGGGGCGCCTGCCCGCCGCGTACGAGGGACTCGACGGCCATCGGCCCGTGATTGCTGAGCCAGCCGTCGAACTCGGGCCCGGTCCTGTGCAGTCGCAGGAGGGCTTCGTCGAGGGTGCCAGTCGTGTCGTCGTCCATGGAGCCGACGGTAGGCGGGCCGTGCACGCGGCGTAACGGTCCGTGGCCGTAGGCCGGCCCCGGCCGGGGCCTAGTCCCGTGGGTGTAGTTCCTTCTCGTACCAGGCGACGTCCCAATAGGAGCCGAACTTGCGGCCGACCTCGCGGTACGTGCCGACATGAGTGAAGCCGAAGCGGGTATGGAGGCGGACCGAGGCCTCGTTGGGCAGGGCGATGCCCGCGTACGCGCGGTGCAGGTCCTCACCGGCGAGGGCGTCGAAGAGGGCGTCGTAGAGAAGAGTGCCGACGCCGCGGCCGCCCGCGTCCGGGGCGCAGTAGACGGTGACCTCGACCGAGGTGTCGTACGCGGCTTTGGCGCGGAAGGGGCTGGACGTGGCGTATCCGAGCAGTGGGCCGAAGGTCCCGTTCCGTACGTCCTGCGCAACCATCAGACGGTACGGGCCGTCTTCAGGGTGGGAGAGCAGCCAAGGACGTCGCTCTTCCGGGGTGAAGACGGCCGTGTCGAAAGTGATCGGCGTCTCACGTACGTAGTGGTTGTAGAGGTTCGTGAGAGCCGTGAGGTCGCCCTCGACTCCCGGCCTGACCTGCACCTCTGTGGACCTCAACCGCAACTCGCCTCTCCTTCGTGCGCCGCGTGGCGGCACAGGGTACTGCATGATCACAAAAATGTTGGGGCCAGTTGGGAATTCTGTCCGGATTCCAGTCGTTGTTTCCATCAGATGCAGGGCACCCGGGAGGGTGTGAGCCGTCCGGCCAAGCCCAATGCCGACCTACCATCGCAAGGGAGCACGCATGGCAACCCGTGCCGTAGCCCGTCGTAAGTCCGCCGCCTCCGGCGAGACTGACGCGGCACGCAGTGTTCGCGCCGTAGGCGGGGAGATCGCCGACCGCGACCTGGTCGGCATGTACCTCGACGAGATAGCGCGTACACCGCTGCTCGACGCCGCAAAGGAAGTCGACCTCTCCCAGACCATCGAGGCGGGCGTCTACGCCCAGCAGATCCTCGACGGAGAGGTCACCGACAGCAAGGCCGCCGTCGAGGCGTCCCGCGAGGAGCTGGAGGCGCTCGTCGCCGAGGCCGAGAAGGCCAAGGACGTCTTCATCCGGTCCAACCTCCGCCTGGTCGTGGCGGTCGCCCGCCGCTACCCGCGCAGCGGCCTTCCTCTGCTCGACCTGATCCAGGAGGGGAACGCGGGCCTGGTGCGCGCGGTCGAGAAGTTCGACTACCGCAAGGGCTTCAAGTTCTCCACGTACGCCACGTGGTGGATCCGCCAGGCCATCACCCGTTCCATCGCCGACCAGTCCCGTACGATCCGGCTCCCCGTCCACCTCGTGGAGGAGCTCGGCCGCATCCGGCGCGTCCAGCGCGAGTTCAACCGGAAGAACGGGCGGGACCCGGAGCCCGAGGAGATCGCCGCCGAGCTCGACACCAAGCCCGAGCGCGTCGTCGACGTCCTCGACTGGGCCCGCGACCCGGTCTCGCTCAACATGTCCGTGGACGACGAGGGCGACACCCAGTTCGGTGACCTCCTCGAGGACACCTCCGCCGTATCGCCGGAGCAGTCCGTCCTGACCCTCCTCCGCTCCGAAGAACTGGACGACCTCATCGGCCGGCTCGACCAGCGCACCGCCTCCATCATCAAGATGCGGTACGGGATCGAGGACGGGCGCGAGCGGACGCTCACCGAGGTCGGCAAGGAGCACGGGCTCACGCGTGAGCGCATCCGGCAGATCGAGAAGCACGCTCTTCTCGAGCTGAAGAAGTTGGCCCGCGACACGGGGTTCGACGCGGCCGCGTAGCGGTTGCCCTTCGGGGAGCTGGACATCGATCGGCCCGCGCGGTTCGCTGCGCGGGCTGTCCGGGTTTAGGGGGCTTGTGCTTGTGCCAGTGTGCCGGTGTGCCGGGGGCCGGTTCTTCGGGCGCGGCGCCGTGGTGGCTGGTCGCGCAGTTCCCCGCGCCCCTTGTGGGGGTGCCCCGGTGGGCTGTTTTTTGAGGCGCAGCGCCGTGGTGGCTGGTCGCGCAGTTCCTCGCGCCCCTGAGGGGGTGCCTCGGCGGGTTGTTTTTTGAGGCGCGGCGCCGCGGGGCTTGTCGCGCAGTTCCCCGCGCCCCTCAAGGGTGCGCCGCCGTGGTGGTTGCTCGCGCAGTTCCTCGCGCCCCTGAAGGCTTGCGGCTTCGCCGCGCCTTCCCCTCCGGTGTGCTGCAGGGGGCGCACGCCTATGCCGCGCCCCTTGAGATGGCGCACGTAGTGCGCATCTCGGGGGCGCGGGGAACTGCGCGACCAGCCACGATGGTGCCGCAGTCGAGAGACGGCAGTGCGCGTTCTGGGGGTGCGGGGGACTGGGCGAGCGGTGATGGGGCGTGGCGCGGCAGGGGGTCAGGGGGCCGCGTCCCCGGACGCCCGGGTCAGCCGATCCCCCAACTCCCGCACCGCCCGAACCAGCGCCGCAGGCCCCCGTACGCGGAAGTCGAGCCCCGTCATGGCCAGACGAACCGCCATCCACTCCACGGGGCCCGCCGCGGTCGCCCGGAGCCGACACCCCTCGCCCCGGGCAACCGTTCGGGCCGCCCCACCCCCGGCGGCACCTTCGCCGCCACCTCCTCGACGGTCGCCGAGAACTCCACCTCGACCTCGTACGCCGCCCCGCCCCGCGCTTCCATGGACCGCCGGAGGTACTCCGCCGCGTCGCCTTCCGGCACTTCCCGCGGAGCGAACCGCGCCCCGGTGGCGAACGGTTCCGTCACCCGGTCGACCCGGAACGTCCGCCAGGCGTCGCGATCGATGTCGTAGGCGACGAGGTACCAGCGGCGCCCGGTGGAGACGAGCCGCAGGGGTTCGACGAGGCGGCGCGTCTCCGTACCGTCGGCGGCGCGGTAGTGGAAGCGGAGCCGTTCCGTGCCCGCGGCGGCGGAGGCGAGCACGGTCAGGGTCTCGGGCGCGATGGTGGCGCCGTCGCCCGAGGTCAGCGGGATGGTCGCGGCCTGGAGCGTGCTGACGCGATGGCGCAGGCGCGACGGCAGGACCTGCTCCAGCTTGGCGAGTGCCCGCACGGACGCCTCTTCGATGCCGTCGACCGCGTGCCCGGCGCCGGCCCGCAGCCCCACGGCTATCGCGACGGCCTCCTCGTCGTCGAGGACGAGCGGCGGCAGTGCCTTGCCCGCGATCAGCCGGTAGCCCCCGTCGGCCCCCATGGACGCCTGGACGGGGTAGCCGAGGTCGCGCAGCCGGTCGATGTCGCGGCGCACGGTGCGCCGCGAGACGCCGAGCCGGTCGGCGAGTTCGCCGCCGGGCCATTCGCGCGGGGTCTGGAGGAGGGAGAGGAGATGGAGCAACCGGGCCGGGGTGTCCGTACTGGTCGTCGTCATGGCCGTAAGACTGCCGTAGATGTGGGACACGATCTGACCTACATCGCCTCTAGGTTCCTCACATGACTTCACCGAGCTCGCCCACCGACCCCGCGGCGGCGACAGACATAGAGCCCGCCACAGAGACCGAGGCAGCGGCAGAGACTGGGACCGGGATCGCGGCAGAGACCGGGACCGGGATCGCGGCAGAGACCGGGGCCGCCGCAGACGTCGCCCGCCCGCACGACCGCCGGCGCTGGTTCGCCCTCGCGATCGTGATGGTCGCCGCGTTCATGGACCTCGTCGACGTCACGATCGTCAACGTCGCCCTGCCCACCATCCAGCACGACGAGGGCGCCTCCACCGGCCAGATCCAGTGGATCACCGCCGGTTACGCGCTGGCCTTCGCGGCGCTGCTCATCACGGGCGGGCGGCTCGGTGACATCTTCGGCCGCAAGCGGCTCTTCCTGCTCGGCATCGCCGGGTTCACCGTGGCCTCCGCGCTGTGCGGTCTCGCCGCGAACCCGGAGATGCTGGTCGCCTCCCGCATCCTCCAGGGCGGCATGGCGGCGCTGATGGTGCCGCAGGTCCTGTCGATCGTCCACGCGACGTTCCCGGCGCACGAACGAGGCAAGGTCTTCGGCCTGTTCGGCGCGATCGTCGGCCTGGGTGCCGTCACGGGCCCGCTGCTCGGCGCGCTGCTGACCGAATGGAACCTGTTCGGCCTCGAATGGCGCCCGATCTTCCTCATCAACCTGCCCGTCGGCATCGCGGCGCTCATCCTCGGCTCGCGCGTGATCAGCGAGTCGAAGGCACCGACCGCGCTCAAGCTGGACCTTGTCGGCGTCGTCCTCGTCACCCTCGCCATGCTGGCGCTCGTCTACCCGCTCACCCAGGGCCGCGAGAACGGCTGGCCGGTCTGGGGGTACGTGATGATGGCCGCGTCGGTCGTGATCGTCGTTGTGCTCGTCGCGTACGAGAAGGCGAAGGCGCGGCGCGACGGGTCGCCGCTCATCGAACTCTCCCTCTTCAAGGTCAAGAGCTTCGCCGCGGGCATCGCCGTCCAGACCGTCTTCGGCGTCACGACCGGCGTCTTCTTCCTGACCTGGACGCTCTACATGCAGCTCGGCCTCGGCTGGAGCGCGCTGCGGGCCGGTCTGACCGGGGTGCCGTTCTCGATAGCCGTCTCCGTCGCCGCCGGGATCTCCGTCCAGAAGCTCGTGCCGCGCTTCGGCCGCAAGGTGCTGCAGGCAGGCGCGCTGACGATGGCCGCGGGTGTGCTGATCTACGTGTGGGAGTCCGGGCACTACGGCCTCTCCATCGCCTCCTGGCAGATGGCGCTGCCGCTCGTCGTGATGGGGCTCGGCATGGGCCTGATCGTCGCCCCGCTGACGGACGCGGTGCTCTCCGAGGTGCCGCGCGAGCACGCCGGTTCGGCGTCCGGGCTGATCAACACGGTGATGCAGATGGGCAACGCGCTCGGCCTCAGCCTCGTCTCGGTGATCTTCTTCAACGTCGTCGAGGACCACATGAAGCGGGGCGCGGGCAACGCCGCCTTCATCGACGGGTTCCACAGCTCGCTGCTGTGGGCGGCGGGCATCCTCGTCGGTATCTTCGCGCTGATGTTCGCGCTGCCGCGTAGGCCGGCGGTGGCGGGGGCGGCGGGGGCGGCGGGGGCGTCGGGGGAGTCGGGGGATTCGGCGAACACCTCCGACGCGCAGGAGCGGGAGCCCGAGCCCGAGTCCGCGCCCAGGCCCGCGCCCGAGACGGAGCCGGAATCGCAGCTGGTCGGCTGACGCGGTTCGCGCCGCTGGATGCCTGTTTGTGTCTGACTGATGCCCGAACCTGTTTACTTTCCCGAGACGTGGCCGTACGCTCCCGGTAAAGCAACAGGTTCGGGCATCAGTCGTCCGTACGCGGCAGTGAAGGCACAGGTAAACGGGCATGTACGCACCGGAGCGCCAGCAGGAGATCCTCCGCCTCGCCCGCGACGGCGGCCGGGTCGACGTGCTGTCGCTCGCCGAGCTGTTCCAGGTCACCGCCGAAACCGTCCGGCGCGACCTGAAGGCCCTGGACCGGGCCGGACTCGTACGCCGCGTCCACGGCGGCGCCATCCCCGCCGGGCGGCTCGACTTCGAGCCCGACCTCGCCGAGCGCGAGTCGACCGCCGCCGATCAGAAGGGCCGCATCGCGCGCGCCGCCCTCGCCGAACTGCCGGCCGAGGGCAGCGTCATCCTCGACGCCGGTTCGACGGTGGCCCGGCTCGCCGCCGCGCTGCCGCTGGACTCCGAACTCACCGCCGTCACGCACTCGTTGCCGACCGCGGCGCGCCTCGCCGACCACCCCGGCATCCAGCTCCACCTCATCGGCGGCCGGGTCCGCCACCGCACCCGTGCCGCCGTCGACGCGTGGGCGCTCCGCGCCTACGGTGAGATCCGCGCGGACGTCGTCTTCCTCGCGGCCAACGGATTCTCCGCCGAGGCCGGTCTCACCACCCCCGACCTCGCCGAGGCCGCCGTGAAACGCGCCGCCGTCGCCGCGGCCCGCCGGGTCGTGCTGCTCGCGGACTCGGGCAAGTTCGGCCAGGAACACTTCGCCCGCTTCGCCGACCTGGCCCAGGTCGACCTGCTGATCACGGACGAGGGCCTGACCCCGGAGACGGCCACGGCGATCGAGGCGACCGGCACGGAGGTGCTCCGCACGTGAGCCCGGTCATGGGTGCGAGCCCCGCTTTGCATACGAGCCGTGACCCGTACGCGGCTCCTGGCGCGGGCCCCGCCCCGTACGTGGGCCCTGGCCCCTACGTGGGCCCCGCCTCGTACGCGGCCCTGGCCCGCACTCGGGCCCTGCCCCGCACACGGGTCCCGCCTCGCACACGGGCCCCGCCATGCACACGGGCGCCGCACCGCTCACAGGCCCCGCCATGCACACGGGCCCCGCCATGCACAGGGGCTCCGGATCGCACACGGGCCCCGCCCCGCACAGGGACCTCACCCCGCGCAGGGGTTCTGCCCCGCACCCGAGCCTGCACCCGAGCCCCGCCCCCCACACCCCACCAGCACACCCCCGTACCGGAACGGCGACCGCGGCATGATTCTCACCGTCACCCCCAACCCCTCCCTCGACCGCACCTACGAGCTCCCCGGGCTCGACCGCGGTGAGATCGTGCGCGCCAGCGGCGAGCGGGTCGACCCGGGCGGCAAGGGTGTCAACGTCTCCCGCGCGGTCGCCGCCGCCGGCGTCCCCACCCTGGCCGTGCTGCCGTTGGGTGGCGCGCCCGGGGCCCTGGTCGCCGAGCTCCTGGCCGAACAGGGCATCGAGGTCGCCCCGGTGCCGGTCGCGGGGCAGACCCGGTCGAACATCGCCCTCGCCGAACCCGACGGCACCCTCACGAAGATCAACGCGCCGGGCCCCGAACTGTCGGCGTCGGAGGCGGAGGCGTTCCTCGGCGTCATCGGCGCACGCTCGTCCGGCGCCGCCTGGATCGCCTGCTGCGGCAGCCTCCCGCGCGGCCTCGCACCCTCCTGGTACGCGGAGTTGGTGGCCCGCGCGCACGAGGCGGGCGCCCGGATCGCGCTCGACACGTCCGGGCCCGCGCTGCTCGCCGCCCTGCGCGAACGCCCCGACGTGGTGAAGCCCAACGCCGAGGAGCTCGCCGAGGCCGTCGGACGCCCGCTCGCCACGGTCGGCGACGCGGTCAAGGCGGCGGAGGAGCTGCGTGACCTGGGCGCGGGCGCCGTCCTCGCCTCGCTCGGCGCGGACGGGCAGCTCCTCGTCGACGCGGCGGGCGCCTGGTTCGCGAGCGCCCCGGTCGACGCCGTACGGAGCAACGTCGGCGCCGGCGACTCCTCCCTGGCCGGCTTCCTCATCGCGGGCGGCGAGGGCCCGGCCGCGCTGGCATCGGCGGTCGCCCACGGCGCGGCGGCCGTGCAACTGCCGGGCAGCGCGATGCCGACACCGGCGGACCTGGACCCGACGGCGGTGACGCTGACGGCGGAACTCCCGCTGGACCGCCCGTTGACGGAACCGGTGACGGAACCGATGTCGGAACCGGTGTCGGAACCGGCGCCGGAACCGGCGCCGCGATGAACCCCCCGCCCCACACCGCCTCCCCTTCTCACCTCACCCTCCTCTCACCCCTCACCCTCCTCTCACTCCTCACCCCGCACCCTAGGAGCCCGCGATGACGGAGATGATCACCGCGGAACTGGTCGACCTCGACCTGTCCGCCCAGACCAAGACCGAGGCCGCCCGCTCCTTGGCGCAGCGCATGGTGGCTTTGGGCCGCGTCACCGACCTGGACGGTTTCCTCGCCGATGTCGCGGCCCGCGAGGCCCAGATGCCGACCGGCCTCGACGGCGGCATCGGCATCCCGCACTGCCGCAGCGCGCACGTCACCGAGCCCACACTCGCGTTCGGCCGCGCCGCCCACGGCATCGACTTCGGCGCCCCGGACGGCCCCGCCGACCTGATCTTCCTGATCGCGGCCCCGGCCGGCGCCGACGACGCCCACCTCACGATCCTCTCCGCCCTCGCCCGGCAGCTGATGGACGAGGACTTCAAGGCATCGCTGCGCGCGGCGACGGACGCGGAGCACACGGCGTCCCTGATCCGCGGCGACGATCCGGCCCCGGCGCCCGTGGAACCGGAATCCGCCCAGCCGGAGGAGACTCCCACGACGGCGGAGAACGGCCCGTTCAGGATCGTCGCCGTCACCTCCTGCCCCACCGGCATCGCCCACACCTACATGGCCGCCGAGTCCCTGGAGAACACCGCCCGCGACACCGACGGCGTCGAACTGGTGGTGGAGACCCAGGGCTCGGCCGGCTTCACCCGCCTCGCACCGGAGGTGATCGCCGCGGCGGACGGCGTGATCTTCGCCCACGACGTCCCGGTCCGCGAGCGGGACCGCTTCGCCGGAAAGCCCACGGTCGACGTCGGCGTGAAGGCAGGCATCAACCGCCCCGCCGCCCTGATCGCGGAGGTACGCGAAAAGGCGGCCCGCGGCGAGGCGACGACGGCCCCGTCGGGCGACGCCGCGTCATCCACACCTGTGGAAAACTCTGGCGACTCCCAGGACGGTTACGGCACAAAGCTCCGCAAGTGGTTGATGTCGGGCGTCAGTTACATGGTCCCGTTCGTGGCGGCGGGCGGGCTGCTCATCGCGCTCGGATTCGCGATCGGCGGCTACGAAGTCGCGGACGTCAAGGTCGAGACCCTCCTCGACAGCTTCGACTGGGGCTCCACGACCAGCTGGGCCGCGCTGCTCTTCTACACCGGCCAGGCGGCGTTCGCCTTCCTCGTCCCGGTCCTCGCGGGCTACATCGCGTACGGCATGGCGGACCGGCCGGGTCTCGTGCCGGGCTTCGTCGGCGGTTCGATCGCGCTCACCGTCGACGCGGGGTTCCTCGGCGGTCTCGCCGCAGGGCTCATCGCGGGCGGTGTCGTCATGGCGATCCAGAAGGTGAACGTGCCGGCCGTGCTGCGCGGCATCATGCCGGTCGTCGTGATTCCGCTGCTCTCCTCGATTGCCGTCGGCTTTCTGATGTTCGTGGTGATCGGCAAGCCGATCGCCTCCCTCCAGAGCGCGCTGACGGACTGGCTCAACTCCCTGTCCGGCGCCAACGCGATCGTCCTCGGCGTGATCCTCGGCCTGATGATGTGTTTCGACCTGGGCGGCCCGCTCAACAAGGTCGCTTACGCCTTCGCGGTCGGCGGCCTCGCCAACCCGACGGACGGTTCGCTCAAGGTCATGGCGGCGGCGATGGCCGCGGGCATGGTCCCGCCGCTGGCCATGGCGCTCGCCACCACCGTGCGCGGCAAGCTCTTCACCAAGGCCGAGCGGGAGAACGGCAAGGCGGCGTGGGTGCTCGGCGCGTCCTTCATCACCGAGGGCGCGATCCCGTTCGCCGCGGCCGACCCGCTGCGCGTCATCCCCGCGTCCATGGCGGGCGGCGCGGTCACCGGCGCCCTGTCCATGGCCTTCGGCTGCACCCTGCGCGCCCCGCACGGCGGCATCTTCGTGGTCCCGCTGATCGGCAGCCCGTTCCTCTACCTGATCGCGGTCGCCGCCGGTGTCGGGGTCGCGGCCGCGCTGGTCGTCGTCCTGAAGGGCATGCGCAAGGCGGCGCCGGAGACGGCGCAGGGAACCGGTGCGGGCGAGGCGTCCGCGGCTGATGGGGCCAAGGTCCCGGCTGCCGCGTAAGGGGCGTATCGGCCACCAAGGCCTATACGCCACTCCAGCCACTCCAGTTCACTCCAGCTGGTACGGCCAATACCGCCGGTAAGGCACTAACTGTCCGTTCCTGCGAGATACATCACGGTCCGGGCCCAAAGGCCCGGAGCGTGGTGTTCACTGGTGGGCATGCCTGAGCACGCGTCGATCCTTCAGCAGATAGGCCTGGCGATTCTCGCGGTCGCCACGGTGGCATGGGTGGTCGGTCTGGTCCGACTGGTGCGCATCGTGGCCTTCGCGCCGCCCGAGACGGCGCGGTTGCCGCTGGGTGTGCTGCCGAAGCAGTCGCAGGCCCCGGCGGCGGAGTCGGCTCCGCTGACGGCCGACGAGCAGGACGCGTTCGCCGGGCTCGTACGGCAGTTCGGCCGGAGCTGAGTCCGCGCCCCGGCTGCTGAACGCTTGTGAACGGGCTTCAGGCGTACGTGCGTCAGGCGCTGGTCCGGCGCTTCGCCGCCGCCCGGTGTTCGATCGCCGTGCGGGCCTCGTCCTGGGTCGCGTAGACCTCGCACATGTGGCGGCCGTCCGGCGTCGCCGTGTGCTCGACCTCCCACAGGCTGACCTCGTCCCCGTCCCGCAGTAAGAACGCGTGCTCGTACAGCGCGAACCCCTGGCTGACGCGGCGGCCGAACGCCTGCGTGATCTGGTGCGCGCACGCGTCCCGCAGCAGCCGGGCCGTGCCGGGGCCCGGCCTGGTCGACGGGTCCGGGTTCTCCGCACGGCGCAGCAGCCGGCGCGCGTGATCGACGGAGCTGTCCGGGTCGGCGGGGCCGAAACGGTGCCGCTCCGGTGGGACCGCGGTCAACTGGACGGAGGCGAGGGGCGCATGGAGATCGAAGTCCGGGGTGGCCTCCGGGGGCAGCGGCAGTCGGCCGGTGGCGAGGTGCAGCTCGTCCTCGGTGACGTAGACCTCATGCTGTTCCGCGCCGTCCCGGCCGGTGTTGTGGACCAGCTCCCAGAGGGTGAGCGCACTGCCGTCGGCGAGCAGCCAGGTGTGCCGGTACGTCTCGCGGTGGCGGCCGCCGCTGTGGTGGGCCGAGTGCAGGGAACCGGCGTACGCGAGCGCGCTGTCGAGGAGGTGCAGGGTCTCGTCGGGCAGTTCGAACGAGTTGAGGGCGCGGCCCAGGAGCTGGGCCAGGTGCTCGTCGGGCGTGGGTGACGTGGGGGCTGTGGCCGACGAGACGGCGTCGTGTTCGTAGTCGTGCGGAACGCTCAAGGCACCTCCCGGCATTGCTGCATGTCACCTTGTGGGTGCATACCGTAGCCCCTGCTTCGGACATCATGTCCGGGAAATCGCAATCCGGGAACGGCAATTGGGAAACGTGTCCTGACAACGGGCGGGCCGCGCGGAAGGTTCCCGCGCGGCCCGTGTCGTCATGGTTTTTCGTCCGCCCTGGTGAGGGCGCGGTTACCCGCGGTCATCTCAGGCGGAGGCGCCCGACGTCCACTCGCTCCAGCTCAGGTTCCAGCCGTTGAGGCCGTTGTCGGGCGAGATCGTCTTGTCGGGGGAGTTCTTGACGACCACGACGTCGCCGACGAGCGACTGGTCGAAGAACCACTTGGCCGTCGTGTCGCCGCCCGCGCCCTTCACGTCGCGCATGCCGACGCAGCCGTGGCTGGTGCCCTGGGCGCCGAAGATGCCGGGCGAGCTCCAGTAGTTGCCGTGGATGAACGTGCCGGACTGCGACAGGCGCATCGCGTGCGGCACGTCCGGGATGTCGTACTCGCCGCCGAAGCCGACCGTCGAGCCGTTCATCCGCGTCTGGACGAACTTCTCGGAGATCACCATCTGGCCGTTGTACGTCGGGTGGTCGGCGCTGCCCGTCGACACCGGCACCGTCTTGAGGGTCCGGCCGTCGCGCACGACCGTCATCTGCTGCGTCTTCACGTCGACGGTGGAGACCTGCTTGCGGCCGACGGTGAAGGTGACCGTCTTGTTCTGCACGCCATGGATGCCCTTGGCGCCCTCGACGCCGTCGAGCGCGATCTTCATCGTGACCTTGGAGCCGGCCTTCCAGTAGTCCTGCGGCCGGAAGTCCAGGCGCTGGGAGTTGAACCAGTGGCCGACGACCTGCTGCCCGCTGCTGGACGTGACCTTGATGTGCGACCGCACGTCCTTCTGGTTCGTGATCGCCTTGTCGAACGTGAACGACACCGGCATGCCCACGCCGACCGTCGCCCCGTTGTCCGGCGTGTACGTGCCGATGAAGCTGTTGGCACTGGAGACCGTCGTGAAGATCGAGTTGGCGGCGGCGGTGTGGCCCTCGCCGTCCTTCGCGGTCGCGGAGAGGCGGTACTTGGTGCCGCGCTCCAGCTGCTCCTTCGGCTTCCATGCTGTGCCGTCTGCGGCTATCGCGCCCGCGACCTGCTTGCCGGACGCCGACTCGACCATCTTGACGTCGGTGAGCCTGCCCTCGCTGACCTTGACCCCGGTCGTGTTGATGGAGGCGCCGGTCGAACCGTCCTTCGCGGAGATCGTGATCTGCGGTGCGTTCTCCGCACCGTCCTTGCCGTGCTTGTCGTCGTCGGCATTGGCGCTGCCGCCGCAGGCCGTGAGGGTGAGGGCACCGATGACGAGAGTGGCGCACGCGACGGCCATGTTCTGCCTTCTCACGGTCTGCTCCTTCTGTTCCTTCTTGGGCGTTGCGGCCCATTGATGGCGTTGCGGTTGGTTGATCCGGTACGTGGAGAGAGTCACGGACGGCCGGAGAGGTTCCTTCCGCTTGCTGTGAACGGGGACACAGGGACAGTCCTGTTACGCGGGTGATGGCGCTGTGACGTACGGGCCCGCGCGGGGCTCTACGGGCGCGTACGGCGCTCGACGGGCGCGTACGGGGCTCCACGGGCGCGTACGGGCATCGGTTATCGGGACGACGGCTGCCCGGTGCCGTAGAGGTCGCTGTACGACAGATAGGTGCCGCCGGGGCCGTCCACCGACTCCGCCGCCCGCACGGCCCGCACGATCGCCCGCGTCACGAGGTCGGCGCCGGCCGCGAGTATCTCGTTCAACGCGAGCGGGTTCGCCGCGTCCAGCGGCCGGGCTCCGGTGGCGACGGCGAACACCGTGTCGCCGTCGTTCAGCAGATGCACCGGCCGCACGGCCCGCGCGATGCCGTCGTGCGCCGTCCCCGCCATCTTCTGCGCCTGCGCCCGGCTCAACTCGGCGTCGGTCGCGACCACGGCGAGGGTCGTGTTGAGCGGCGGTGCGGGGTCCTTCGCGGCTGCCGCGGAGAGGCGGTGCGTCGCCGCCGCGTGGACTTCGGGGGAGGGGTACGTCACCGGGCCCTGCCCCGCGAAGAACTCCCCGTACAGCGCGCCGGTCGCCGGGTCGAACGCCGAGCCCGCCGCATTGGCCACCACCAGCGCGCTCACCGTGATCCCCGAGCCGAGCACCGCCGACGCGGTGCCGATGCCGCCGCGCAGCCGGCCCACGAGCGCGCCGGTGCCCGCGCCCACATTGCCCTCCGGCACCGGCGAGCGCGGCTCCGTCGCGGCGGCGGCCTCCACCGCGGCGCGGCCGGTGGCCGCGTCGGGACGGGCCCGCCAGTCACCGCCCCGGCCCAGATCGAAGACGCAGGCCGCGGGCACCACCGGGACGACCCTGCCGGGCCCGCCCACCGGGACGCCCCGGCCCGCCTCCTCCAGCCAGGCCATCACGCCGGACGCCGTGTCGAGCCCGTACGCGCTGCCGCCGGTCAGCACGATCGCCTCGATGCGCCGCACCAGGTTGCGCGGGTCGAGCGCGTCGGTCTCCCGGGTGCCGGGGCCGCCGCCGCGCACGTCGACGGCGGTGACCGCGCCGCCCTCGGGGGCGAGCACGACGGTCGTCCCGGTCAGGAAACCGTCACCGGTGAGGGTGGCGTGACCGACCCGCAGGCCGGTCACGTCGGTGAGGGCGCCCTGGGAGGGCCGCGCCGCCGTCGTGGCTGCTGTCTCGGAGGCCGCCGTGGCTTCTGCCGCCGTGGGCGTGGGCTTGGGCGTAGTCGTAGCCGCCGTCGTCGGCGTCGTCTTCGGTGGGTGTGCTCGCTCTGTCGCCATCCACCATGCGTAGCACGGCAGTTGTGCGCGACTCAGGAGGCGTGCCCGGCCTCCGCCCGCCGTGCCCCGCGCGCCGACAGCAGCACGCCCGCCGCGACCGTGAGCCCCGCCACGAGCCCCGCCGCGAACACCGCCCAGTGTCCGGCGAACGTGCACGCCAGCATCAACAACGCGGCCACCGGCAGCGTCAGTTGCTGCGCCGTACCCACCTTGAAGTACCGCGCGTGCAGCGCCCACACCATCAGCAGGAACAACGCCGACGGGATCGTCACGGCCGCCGACGCCGCGACCGTCGAGATGTGGGCCTCGCCGACCGCCTGCTCCACGGCCACCTCGAGACCCGCGCCGATCGCCGCCGCCGACGCGAAGACGAAGTAGTGGCCGTAGCCCCAAAGGAACGCCTGCCGGTTGCTGCGCAGACGGTCGTGGACGGGGGCCGCGAAGTAGATCCACCAGGCGGCGAAGACGATGAGAAGGCCGCCGGCGGCGATCGGCAGCAGTTCGCCCAGCGCGTCGTTCTCCTGCACGCCCGTCTTCACGGCGACCGTCGCCGCCGCGATCGTCTCGCCCAGCACGATGATCGTGAACAGCCCGTAGCGCTCGGAGATGTGGTGCGGGTGCCAGGAGGACTGCCGGTCCTTCTCGGCGTACACCGGTACGCACATCTCCAGGATGGCCATCACGAGGAACACCCAGTTCCGTGCGCCGTCCGAGGCGAAGCCCAGGCTGAGCCAGCCGACCTGGCAGAGCAGAATCCCGCCCGCATACCGCAGCGCGACCGTCCGCGCGGCCCCGCTCGTCGCCTTGGCCGCGCGCAGCCAGTGCGCCGCCATCGCGACCCGCATGATCAAGTAGCCGAGCACGACCACGGTGAAGTCGTCGGCGAAGGCGCGCGAGACGCCTGCGGCCAGCACCAGGACACCGGCGATCTGGAGGAGCGTCACGAGCCGGTAGAGCACGTCGTCGTTGTCGTACGCCGAGGCGAACCAGGTGAAGTTCATCCAGGCCCACCAAATGGCGAAGAAGACCCGTGCGTAGCCGATCACGCCCGTGTCCGTGTGTCCCTCGGCGATCGCGTGCACCAGCTCCACGCCGCCCTGCGCCACCGCGACGACGAAACAGAGATCGAAGAACAGCTCCAGCGTCGACGCGACGCGGTGTTTCTCGTCCCGCCCCCTCTCCCGCAAGCGGCGCACAGGGGAAGTGTGCGGCTGCGGTGAGGCGTGCGGCACGGTGCCCTGGCCACCGGACTCGTGCGGTGTGTGGGGCGAGGGGGGCGGGGAGGAGGACGTGGGCTTCATGCGGACAGGAGACCAGATGAGGAGCCGCGCCGCGGTCACCGGCACCTGGATCGCCGGGGTGGGCGGGGGCGTCGGCGTCACCGGCGCCTGAATCACCGGGGTGAAAGGGGGCGTCGGCGTCCGTGCCGCCGGGGTGGGCGGGGGCGTCGGCGTCCGCATTCCCGGGTGGCGCCCAGCGGAGCCGGTGGCAGTCGGGGCCGCGATCCCCGGGTTCAGGGCCCAGGGTTTGGGGGCGCCAGGCTCGCCCCGGGTTCGGGGGCCCCGACGTACCCTGGAGTCATGAGTACCGCCCCCGCCCCCGAGCCGCGTGACCCCAAGGCCGCGCTGATCTTCGACGACCCGCTGACGGCCCAGTCCGCCGATGACACGGACCGTGGCTGGGGCGAGCGGCCCTCGGCCGGCGACAGCAGCGCCGCCGACCTGGCTCGCTTCCTCGACGAGAAGCCGCCCCACCACCTCTGAACCCCGGCCAGGGCTCCTGCTAGGGCCTCGGTCAGGGCTCCGCGCGGCCCGAACCGCCCCGCTGGGCCACCAGCGTGTCGCGGATCTCCTTCAGGACCTCCAGCTCCGACACCTCGACGGTCTCCGCCGCGCCCTCCCGTGCCGCCTTGCGCTCGGCCTGCCGGGCCAGGTACTTCGCCATCGGCAGCACCATCAGGAAGTAGACGACCGCGGCCGTGATGAGGAAGCCGAGCGTCGCGCTCAGGACCGAGCCCCAAAGGATCTCGATGCCCTCGTCCTCGCCGCACGGGCCCTTCAGGCAAGACTTGTAGCCCTCGAGGTCCTTGGTGCCGAAGGCGCCGACGATCGGGTTGATGACCCCCTTCACCACCGCGTTCACGATGTTCGTGAACGCGGCGCCGATGACGACCGCCACCGCCAGATCGATCACATTGCCGCGCATCAAGAAGGCTTTGAAGCCCTCCCACAGACTCGGCTCGTTCTTCTTGCTCACCAGGAGGCCTCTCTTCACGTGCGCCGGATGCGGAGCAGACGGCTTCGCAACTTACGACAGCACGGGTCAGACCTGTCCAATTCGCTAACTCGATCGGGGGACTTGACGCCCCGCACGCCATCAAGGTCCCGGTCACCACACCGTCACCGCCAGCCGTGCGGTGGCCCCGGCGCCCGCGAGCCGCACAGCCGTGGCGCGGCCCACCGACAGCACCACCAGCGCCCCGCCCGCCACTGCCCCGGCCGCGTCCGGCTCACCGGGCCCCGCGTCCGCCTCCGGCACGGACGCCACCCGCGCCCTCGACGCCAGTACCCGTACCCCGGGCCCGCCGTCCGTCCGCGCCGCCACCACGTCGACCCGGTCGCCGGCCCGCAGCAACCGCACCGCTCCCGCGTCGGCGATCCGTACCGGCGCCGACACTGACACGGCAGGGCCGCGTGCCCGCTCGCCCGGTGGTGACGCTGCCCGCTCGTGGCCGCGTCCCGCGCCGGACGACGGCACGGCGGCAGCAAGCGCCGCCGCCGTGAGAGCGAGCCCGGCGGCCATGGTCGGCCCCCGGCGGCGCCCCGGGCGTCCTGGCCGCCACCGCGGGCCCCGTACCCGTACGGGAGGGAACGAGGGCACCTCAGAGGTCGGGGGAGTGCTGAGCTGGGCCGGGGGAGTCGTCGCGGACATGGCCGTCACCGCCTGCGGGTCGTGTCGATCGAGGGTCGGGGGTCGAGGATCGTGGTCGGTGTGACCGGCTTTCACCCGTCACGCCGACCACGATCCGCCTCCCGGCCGGATCCCGCTGAGCCCCGTGTACTACCGCCGGGTTGTGGACAACTCCCTCACCCGAACGCGAGGTTCCAGCACCCCTGCCGCCCGCCGGGCCACGCCCTCACACCCCCGCCGACGCAGCTGCCCACCCCGGTCAGGGCAACCGGATCCCCGGATCCATCCCCCCGAGCGCCCCCGCGCACAGACAGTCCCGCTCCCCGTTCCCCGGCAACCCGGCGACCACGTCGAACAGCACCGTCCGCAGCCGCCCCAGATTCGCCGCGAAGACCTCGAGCACCTCGTCGTGCGAGACGCCCTCCCCTGTCTCGGCGCCCGCGTCGAGGTCCGTGACGAGCGTCAGCGACGTGTAGCAGAGCTCCAGCTCACGCGCGAGCATCGCCTCGGGGTGCCCGGTCATGCCCACCACCGACCAGCCCATCGCGGCATGGAACCGGGACTCGGCGCGGGTCGAGAAACGCGGGCCCTCGACCACGACGAGGGTGCCGCCGTCCACCGGCTCCCAGTCCTTGCCGCGCGCGGCCTTCACGGCGACCTTGCGGCCCGTGGGGCAGTAGGGGTCGGCCGGGGAGACGTGCACGACGTTCGGGACGGTGCCGTCCGGCAGCGGGTGTCCGTCGAAGTAGGTCTGCGCCCGCGCCTTCGTACGGTCCACGAACTGGTCGGGCACGAGGAGCGTGCCCGGCCCGTACTCGGCCCGGAGCCCGCCGACCGCGCACGGTCCGAGGACCTGCCGTACGCCCACGGAGCGCAGCGCCCACAGGTTGGCGCGGTAGTTGATGCGGTGCGGCGGCAGATGGTGGCCGCGCCCGTGCCGGGGCAGGAAGGCGACCCGGCGCCCGGCGACCTCGCCGAGGAAGAGGGAGTCGCTGGGCGGCCCGTACGGCGTCTCCACCTGCACTTCGGTGACGTCGTCGAGGAACGAGTAGAAGCCGGAACCGCCGATCACGCCGATCTCTGCGGCGTCGGCGTGCGTGTTCGTATTGGTCGCCATGGTCAGCACAGTAACCAAGGCCACAAATGCCGAAGACCCCGCCGCAGGTGTGCGGCAGGGTCCGGCAGGACGCTCGTGGAAGGTCGCGCCTAGGCGGCGGACGACGAGCTGGAGGAGCCGGCGGACGCGCTCGACGAGCTGGACGACGTCTTCGAGTCCGAGGAGGACGAGGACGACGACGAGGAGTCCGAGGACGACTTCGAGGACGAGTCGGAGCCCGACTTCGAGGACGACGACGCCGGGCTGCTGCTCGACGACGAGCCGCGACTGTCATTGCGGTAGAAGCCCGAGCCCTTGAAGACGATGCCGACGGCCGAGAAAACCTTCTTCAGGCGGCCACCGCAGTTGGGGCACTCGGTGAGGGCGTCGTCGGTGAACTTCTGCACCGCCTCGAGGCCTTCGCCGCACTCGGTGCACTGGTACTGGTAAGTCGGCACTGTGTCTTCCTCCTGGCACTCTCACTCATTGAGTGCTAACGACGATCCATAGTGACCTATTCCGCGAGATCAGTCCACTGCCACCGGCTGTCGGTGACCCACGCCACGCGCGACGGTGCGCCCCGAGGACGGCGGCACGAGGCGCGAGCGCAGCAGGAACATGACCCCCAGGGCGAGCACCGTGCCGCCCATCGGGACCAGGAATCCCGCACCGTCCCAGAAACGGTCCTCGAGCTGTCCCGCCACGGTCACCGCGGCCGCCTGGCCGAGGGCGACCGCGCCGGTCAGCCAGGTGAAGGCCTCCGTGCGGGAGCCCGCGGGGACGATCGACTCGACGAGCGTGTAGCCGGTGATCAGGGACGGCGCGATGCAGACGCCGACCAGCAGGCCGAGCCCGGCGAGCAGCAGTACCGACTGCGCCGCCCACAGGCCGGACGCGGTGAGCGCGAGGGCGGTGTAGCCGACGAGCAGGCGGCGCTGCGGCGCGACCTTCCAGGCGATGGCGCCGCAGACGAGGCCGGAGAGCATGTTGCCGGCGGCGAAGGTGCCGTACAGGACGCCGTTGAGGCCGGGCTCGCCGATCGCCTCGGTGTAGGCGGCGAGCGAGACCTGCATGCCGCCGAAGACGGAGCCGATGCCGAGGAACGTCACGATGAGCACCCGCACGCCGGGGACGCGCAGGGCGGAGGCGTGCTCCACGCGCGCGTGGCCGTCCGCGGCACCCGTCGCGGGAGCGGAGGCGGCCGTGGGGGTCGGCTGTGTGCGCTTCTGCGCGGCGAACAGCAGGCCGCCGACCAGGGTGAGCGCGGCTTCCGTGATCAGGCCCGCGGCGGGGTTGATGCCGGTGCACAGCGCGGTCGCGAAGAGCGGGCCGAGGACGAAGGTGAACTCGTCGGTGACCGACTCGAAGGCGGCCGCGGTCTGCATCAGGGGCGAGCCCTGCAGCTTGACGCCCCAGCGGGCGCGCACCATGGGCCCGATCTGCGGCGTGGAGGCACCGGTGGGCACGGCCGCGACGAACAGCGCCCAGGTGGGCGCCCCGGACAGGGCGAGCACGGTCAGGGTGATCCCCGCCGCGCAGTGCACGAGGACACCGGGCAGCAGGACGGCCCGCTGGCCGAAGCGGTCGGCCAGTTTGCCGCTGTAGGGCGCGAACAGGGCCATGGCGACACCGGTCGTCGCGGAGACCGCGCCCGCGGTGCCGTACGAGCCCGAGGTGTGCTGGACGAGCAGCACGATGGAGATGGTCAGCATCGCGAACGGCTGGCGCGCCGCGAAGCCGGGGAGCAGGAACGTCCAGGCCCCGCGGGTGCGCAGCAGCTGTCCGTAGCCCGGCCGGGAGCCGGGGGTGCCGGGAACCGTGTCCTTCTGTGGCACGGCCCTCGCCTTTCTGCCGCCTGGTAGCCCGGTGGCCTCCTGGTCGAGGAGTACCGGGCCGAGAGCCGTCCTCATGCGCCGGGAACCGAGTGATACCTGCGGTCCGCGCCAGGAGAGGCCCTGGGCCATGCGGTGCACGCGCGCGTGGCGGGGTGCCGCAAGGGGACCGCGGCCGCTTTGCGGTCGCGCCGGCTCTACATCAGGCAGAGTCGGTAGTTCAGTGGTTCGGGAGTTCAGTGGTTCGGGAGACATTGCGGAAAGCAATGTCTGTCCGACCATGTTAACGGGCGGTTTCGCCCCCTGTGCCCAGCCAGCCGGCGAGCTTTCCGCCGTGGGCGATGGCGCGCAGCCGGGCCTCGGCGGCGTCGCGCACCGGGTCGGTGGCCACGACCAGGAGTTCGTCGCCGTGGCGCAGCACGGTGGTGGGCGACGGGACGAAGGAGGCGCCCTCGCGCACGACGAGGGTGACGGCGGAGCCCTTGGGCAGGCGCAGTTCGCCGACCTCCACGCCGTGCATGCGGGAGCCGTCGGGGACGGAGACGGAGAGCAGGTGCCCGCGCAGCCGCTCCAGGGGCGCGGACTCGATGCCGAGGTCGGCGGCGGCGTCCGAGGAGCCGAGGCGCAGCTTCCTGGCGAGCCAGGGCAGTGTGGGGCCCTGGACGAGCGTGTAGACGACGACCAGGACGAAGACGATGTTGAAGATGCGGCGGCTGCCCTCGACGCCGGTCACCATCGGGATGGTCGCCAGGATGATGGGCACGGCGCCGCGGAGGCCCGCCCAGGACATGAGGGCCTGCTCCCGCCAGGGGATGCGGAAGGGCGCCACGCTGATGATCACCCCGAGCGGGCGGGCGATCACCGTGAGGACGAGGCCGATGAGGAGCGCGGGCACTATGTCGTCGGCCAGTTCATGCGGCGTGACGAGCAGTCCGAGCAGGACGAACATGCCGATCTGCGCGATCCAGCCGAGCCCTTCGGCGAAGCCGCGGGTGGCGGGCCAGTGCGGCAGTTTGGCGTTGCCCATGACCATGGCGGCCAGGTAGACGGCGAGGAAGCCGCTGCCGTGGGCCATGGCGCCCGCGGCGTAGGCGACGGTGGCGATGGCCATGACGGCGATCGGGTAGAGACCGGAGGCGGGCAGCGCGACGTGGCGCAGGCCGTAGGAGCCGGCCCAGCCGACCGCGAGGCCTATCGCCGCGCCGATCGCGAGCTCCAGGGCGATCTCGCCAATGAGGACGTACCAGTGTTCGACGGGCCCTGCGGCCGAGAAGGCGACGACGAGGATGACGACAGGGGCGTCGTTGAAGCCCGACTCCGCTTCCAGGACGCCGGTGATGCGGGACGGGAGAGGCACCTTGCGCAGCACGGAGAAGACGGCCGCCGCGTCCGTGGAGGACACCACCGCGCCGATGATGAGGGCCTGGTGCCACTCCAGGCCGACCACGTAGTGCGCGCCCGCCGCGGTCACACCCACGCTCACGGCGACGCCGACGAGCGACAGGGCCGCGGCCGCCGGGAGCGCCGGTTTGATCTCCTTCCACTTCGTGCCCAGGCCGCCTTCGGCCAGGATCACGACGAGGGCCGCGTAGCCGATGACCTGCGTCATCTCCGCGTCACTGAAGGAGACGTCGCCGACGCCGTCCTGGCCCATGGCGATGCCGATGCCCAGGTAGAGCAGCAGGCTTGGCAGCCCGCTGCGCGAGGAGATGCGCACCGCGGCGACCGCGATGAGCAGCACGAGCGCGCTCACGAGCAGGAGCTGGTTGAGGTGGTGGACAGTCAGGGGCCGGTCCTTCCGCGAGGGGCGCCGTCAAAGGGGATGAGGTACTTCGTTACCTTACCTAATCGTTAACGCTTTCTTGACGCCCGGCCGGTGGTTGGCCCCTCCGTTCCTGACTCCGCGTCCGGGCCCGCACCGCACTGCTCGTATGGTTGCTCCAGCCAGCCGCTAGCGAAGGACAGCAAGGATCGCGATGCCCTCCACTACGAACGCCTCTTCCGGTCGCCAGTCCGGCAAGAAGAAGGGGCGCCGAGCCCGACTGCTCGTGATCGTCCTCGTGTTGGCCGTCGTCGCGGGCATCGGATACGGCGCCTATTGGGGCGTGGACAGCGTGCGCGCGTCCTTGCCGCAGACGACGGGCTCGGTCAAGATCGACGGCCTCAAGGGACAGGTGCAGGTCAAACGGGACGGCTACGGCGTCCCGCAGATCTACGCCTCCTCGGACGAGGACCTGTTCATGGCGCAGGGCTTCGTCCAGGCGCAGGATCGGTTCTACGAGATGGACGTGCGCCGCCACACCACGTCCGGCCGCCTGTCGGAGATGTTCGGCAAGGGGCAGGTCAAGACGGACGAGTTCCTGCGCACCCTCGGCTGGCAGCGGGTGGCGCAGAAGGAGTACGACTCCAAGCTGTCGCCCGAGACGAAGAAGTACCTCCAGGCGTACTCCAAGGGCGTCAACGCCTACCTGGCGGGCAAGAGCGCCAAGCAGATCTCCGCGGAGTACGTGGCCCTGGGCTTCGAGAACGACTACAAGCCGCAGCAGTGGACCCCGGTCGACTCCGTGGCCTGGCTGAAGGCGATGGCCTGGGACCTGCGCGGCAACATGCAGGACGAGATCGACCGTTCGCTGATGACGAGCCGCCTCACCACGAAGCAGATCAAGGACCTGTACCCCGAGTACCCGTACGACCGGAACAAGCCGATCGTGCAGGAGGGCGCCTACAACAGCGCCACGGGCACGTACGACGACTCGGCGTCCGGCACGGGAACGGGCGGCACGGGCACCGGTACGGGTACTGGCACCGGCACCGGCACCGGCACCGGCACGGGTACGGGTACGGGAACCGGCACCGGCACCGGGACAGGAACCGGAACGGGCACCAGCACAGGAACCGGCACCGGAGCGACCGCCGGTACCGGCCTGACGGGCGGCACAGGCGCCCCCAGCGGCTTCCAGAGCCAGTTGGGCGGCCTCGCCGACGTCCTGGACCAGATCCCCGACTCCGCGGGCCTGGGACCCAACGGCAACGGCATCGGCTCCAACTCGTGGGTCGTCGACGGCAAGCACACCATCACCGGCAAGCCGCTGCTCGCCAACGACCCGCACCTCGCGCCGCAACTCCCGTCCGTCTGGTACCAGATGGGCCTGCACTGCACGAGCGTCTCGGCCAAGTGCCAGTACGACGTGGCGGGCTACAGCTTCGCGGGCATGCCCGGCGTGGTCATCGGCCACAACGCGGACATCTCCTGGGGCCTGACCAACTCGGGCGTCGACGTCACCGACCTCTACCTGGAGAAGTTCCAGAACGACGGGTACCTGTACGACGGCAAGACGGTCGCCTTCAAGACCCGCCAGGAAGTCATCAAGGTCGCCGGCGGCGCCTCCAAGACGATCACCGTCCGCGAGACCAACAATGGGCCGCTGCTGTCCGACCGCAATGACGAGCTCGTCAAGGTCGGCAAGAAGGCGCCGGTGGGCACCACGGCGCCGGACCGCGGTGACGGCTACGGCATGGCGCTGCGCTGGACCGCGCTCGACCCGGGCAACACCATGGACGCCGTCTTCGCCATCGACAAGGCGAAGAACTGGACCGAGTTCCGCAAGGCGGCCACCCACTTCGAGGTGCCCTCGCAGAACCTCGTCTACGCCGACACCGAGGGCCACATCGGCTACCAGCTGCCCGGCCGCATCCCCGAGCGCGGCGAGGGCGACGGTTCCCTGCCGTCACCGGGCTGGACCTCGAAGTACCGGTGGACCGGCTACCTCGACCAGGACGAGCTGCCCTACGAGTACGACCCGAAGCGCGGCTACATCGTGACCGCCAACCAGGCCGTGGTCGGCAAGGACTACCCGCACACGCTCACCACCGACTGGGGCTACGGCACCCGCAGCCAGCGGATCACCGACCTCATCAAGTCGAAGATCGACGGCGGCGGGAAGATCTCCACCGACGACATGCGGCTCATGCAGATGGACAACAGCAGCGAGATCGCCAAGCTGCTCGTGCCCAAGCTGCTCAAGATCGACGTCAAGGACACGTACGTCCGCGAGGCGCAGCAGCTCCTGGAGAACTGGGACTACACCCAGAACCCGGACTCGGCGGCGGCCGCGTACTTCAACTCCGTGTGGCGCAACGTCCTGAAGCTCGCCTTCGGCAACAAGCTGCCCAAGGAGCTGCGCGTCGAGGGCCAGTGCCTGAGCGTCACGCCGGTCGACAACACCGGCCCGGCCGACGAGGACCGCAAGGTCCGCGAATGCGGCCAGCGCGACGCGCACTCGGCGCAGCCGGACGGCGGCGACCGTTGGTTCGAGGTCGTCCGCAAGATCATCAACGATGAGAAGAACGACTGGTGGCAGACGCCGGGCAACCGCAACAACAAGGCCACCGCCACCCGTGACGAGCTGCTCGCGCGTGCCATGAAGGACGCCCGCTGGGACCTGACGGCCAAGCTCGGCAAGGACATCGACACCTGGAGCTGGGGCCGGCTGCACAAGCTGGAGCTGAAGAACCAGACCCTCGGCACCGAGGGCCCCGGCTGGCTGCAGTACGTACTGAACCGCGGCCCCTGGAAGCTCGGCGGCGGCGAGGCGGCCGTGAACGCGACGGGCTGGAACGCCGCGGGCGGCTACGGCGTCGACTGGGTGCCGTCGATGCGCATGGTGGTCAACCTGGCCGACCTCGACAAGTCCCGGTGGATCAACCTCACCGGCGCCTCGGGCCACACCTACAGCGCGCACTACACGGACCAGACCGACAAGTGGGTCAAGGGCGAGCTGCTGCCGTGGAACTTCACGGAGAAGGCCGTCGGCGACAGCACCTCGGACACGCTGGTGCTGCAGCCGTAGAACAGCGGCCGTAAGCGACGAAGGGGCCTCCACGCGCGCGTGGAGGCCCCTTCGTCGCGTTCTCGGCGCTCAAGGGAAGCGTCTAGGTGAAGCGGCGCGCTCCCGACGGTGTCACCACGGCGTGCACCGCCTTGTCGTGCGCCTCTTCCGGGACGTGCGCGACCACTTCGGCGTCGTGAAGGAGCACGACGAGTGCGGGGCGTGCACCGGCCGATTCCAGCCGGGCTAGGACGCGGTCGTACGAGCCGCCGCCGCGGCCGAGCCGCATCCCGCGCGCGTCCACGGCGAGCCCCGGGAGCAGCACGACATCGGCGGCCAGGACCGCGTCGGGGCCGAGCCGTTCGCCGCCCGGCTCCAACAGGGCGATCCGGCCCGGGTGCTGGACCTCGACGAGCGAGGAAGGGCCGTCGTACACGCCCCAGTCCAGGTCGTTGTCGTCGAGGAGCACCGGCAGCAGGACCCGCGTCCCGCGCGCGCGGAGCGCGTCGAGCAGGGGCGCGGTGCCCGGTTCGCCGCCCACGGAGACGTACGCCGCGACGGTGCCGGCCCGCGCCAGCTCCTCGACCTCGAAGGCCCGCTCGGCGAGGGCCAGCTCCGTCTTCCGCACGTCATCCACCGGCAAGCTGCTCCTCACCGCGAGGAACCTTCGTCGCAATGTGCGCTTGTCAGGGTGAGCGCCACGCGGCTTGTCTGGATGTGGGCTCATAGTCGGCTCACAAACCTCTCCTATTCCACCCATATATGCGCACACAAAGCGGAACCACAGTTTCCGCCCATACGTGGCAGATATGGTGACGGGCATGACTGACTCGCACCCCAGGATCACCAAGGCTGTCATCCCCGCAGCGGGCCTCGGCACCCGGTTCCTGCCCGCCACGAAGGCGACTCCCAAAGAGATGCTCCCCGTGGTCGACAAGCCGGCGATCCAGTACGTGGTCGAAGAGGCCGCCTCCGCGGGGCTCGACGACGTCCTGATGATCACCGGTCGGAACAAGCGCCCCCTCGAGGACCACTTCGACCGCAACTACGAGCTGGAGAACGCCCTCCAGAGGAAGGGCGACGCCGCCCGCCTCGCGAAGGTGCAGGAGTCCAGCGACCTGGCGACCATGCACTACGTGCGCCAGGGCGACCCCAAGGGCCTCGGCCACGCCGTGCTCTGCGCCGCCCCGCACGTCGGCCGCGAGCCGTTCGCGGTCCTCCTCGGCGACGACCTGATCGACCCCCGCGACCCGCTGCTCGCCCGCATGGTCGAGACCCAGGAGCGCCACGGCGGCAGCGTCGTCGCCCTCATGGAGGTGGCGCCCGCGCAGATCGGTCTCTACGGCTGCGCCGCCGTCCAGGCCACCGAGGACGACGACATCGTCAAGGTCACCGGACTCGTGGAGAAGCCCGACCCCGCCGACGCCCCCTCCAACTACGCGGTCATCGGCCGCTATGTCCTCGACCCGCACGTCTTCGACATACTGCGCAAGACCGAGCCGGGCCGCGGCGGCGAGATCCAGCTCACCGACGCCCTCCAGCAGCTCGCCGCCGACGAGAAGATCGGCGGCCCCGTGCACGGCGTCGTCTTCAAGGGCCGCCGCTATGACACCGGCGACCGTGGCGACTATCTGCGTGCCATTGTCAGACTCGCGTGCGAACGTGAAGATCTGGGCCCGGACTTCCGGACCTGGCTCCGCAGTTACGTCACCGAGGAGATGTAGCACTTTGAGCAGCGCGACCACCCCGTCCAGCACCGGGCCGAGCACCGACAGCCAGCACGTCTGGTCGGTGGACGAGCACCTGGAGGACATTCTCGCCGCCGTCCACCCGCTCGACCCCATCGAGCTGCAGCTCCTCGACGCGCAAGGCTGTGTGCTCGTCGAGGACGTGACGGTCCCGGTCTCGCTGCCCCCGTTCGACAACAGCTCGATGGACGGATACGCGGTACGCGTCGCCGACGTCGCCGGGGCGAGCGAGGAGTACCCCGCCGTCCTCACCGTGATCGGCGACGTCGCGGCGGGCCAGGCCGAGCAGCCCACCGTCGGCCCCGGCGAGGCCGCCCGCATCATGACCGGCGCCCCGCTGCCCCCGGGCGCCGAGGCCGTCGTCCCCGTCGAGTGGACCGACGGCGGGCTCGGCGCGGGCCCCGTCACCACGATGTCCGCCCACGCCGACGCCCCCGAGGGCGCCTCGGGCGAGGTCCGCGTGCACCGCCCCGCCGCGGCACGCGCGCACGTACGCGCGCAGGGCAGCGACGTCCGGGCGGGCGACCGCGCCCTCACCACCGGCACGGTCCTCGGCCCGCCGCAGATCGCCCTGCTCGCCGCCATCGGCCGCGGCACCGTACGCGTACGCCCGCGCCCGCGCGTGGTCGTCGTCTCCACCGGCAGTGAACTCGTCCAGCCCGGCGAGCCGTTGGGCCCGGGCCAGATCTACGACTCCAACAGCTTCGCCCTGACGGCCGCCGCCCGTGACGCCGGGGCGATCGCCTACCGGGTCGGCGCGGTCGCCGACGACGCCGAGACGCTCCGCTCCACCATCGAGGACCAGCTGATCCGCGCCGACCTCGTCGTCACCACCGGCGGCGTCAGCGTCGGCGCCTACGACGTCGTCAAGGAGGCACTCTCCTCGGTCGGCGACCCGGACGAGGAGGACGGCATCGGCGCGGGCAGCGGCGTCGAGTTCCGCAAGCTCGCCATGCAGCCCGGCAAGCCGCAGGGCTTCGGCTCCGTCGGCCCCGACCACACCCCGCTGCTCGCCCTGCCCGGCAACCCGGTCTCCTCCTACGTCTCCTTCGAACTCTTCGTCCGGCCCGCGATCCGCGCCCTCATGGGCCTGGACGACGACACCGCGCGCCGCACCACGCGCGCGGTGCTGAGCGCCGACAAGGCGCTCACCTCCCCGGCGGGCCGCCGCCAGTTCCTGCGCGGCGCTCACGACGCCGAGGCGGGCACGGTCGCCCCCGTCGGCGGCTCGGGCTCCCACCTGATCGCGGCGCTCGCCCAGGCGGACGCGCTGATCGTGGTGGACGAGGACGTGACGGCCCTGGAACCGGGCACCGAAGTGGCCGTCGTCCGCCTCGGCTGACCGGCCCGGGCCGCCCGTTTTCGCGGGCCCCGCGATACCGTGTCGCGCACAGGCAGTCCGGCGCGCCGCACCGCGCACGGCTCGGATCGGGAGCGCCACAGCACCATGAGCACTTCGCAGGACCGACTCACCCACATCGACGAGGCGGGCGCGGCCCGCATGGTCGACGTCTCGGAAAAGGACGTCACCGCGCGCACCGCCCGCGCCAGCGGCCGCGTCCTCGTCTCACCGCGCGTGGTCGAGCTGCTGCGTGGCGAGGGCGTCCCCAAGGGCGACGCCCTCGCGACGGCCAGGATCGCCGGGATCATGGGCGCCAAGCGCACCCCGGACCTGATCCCGCTCTGCCACCCGCTCGCGGTCTCCGGCGTGAAGCTGGACCTCTCCGTCGCCGACGACGCCGTGGAGATCCTTGCCACCGTGAAGACGACGGACCGTACGGGCGTGGAGATGGAGGCCCTCACCGCGGTCTCCGTCGCCGCGCTCACGGTCGTCGACATGGTCAAGGCGGTCGACAAGGGCGCGGTGATCACGGACGTCCGCGTCGAGGAGAAGACGGGCGGCAAGTCCGGCGCCTGGCACCGCGAGGAGCGGGCATGACGCACACCTACCGCGCCCTCGTCGTCACCGCCTCCAACCGCGCCGCCGCCGGCGTCTACGCGGACAAGGGCGGCCCCCTGATCGCCGAAGGGCTGCGCGAGCTGGGCTTCGAGGTCGAGGGCCCGCAGGTCGTACCGGACGGCGACCCCGTGGAGGCGGCGCTGCGGGCCGCGGTCCAGGCGGCGTACGACGTCGTGATCACCACCGGCGGCACCGGCATCTCGCCCACCGACCGCACGCCCGAGGCGACCGCCCGCGTCGTCGAGTACGACGTGCCGGGCATCCCCGAGGCGATCCGCGCGTACGGGCGCGAGAAGGTGGCGACCGCCGCGCTCTCGCGTGGCCGCGCCGGGGTCGCCGGGCGCACACTGATCGTGAACCTGCCGGGTTCGAGCGGCGGGGTGAAGGACGGGCTCGCCGTCCTCGCGCCGCTCCTCACCCACGCCGTCGACCAGCTGCGCGGCGGCGATCACCCCAGACCCGGCGCCCACGAAGCCGGGGGTGCGCACTGAACAGCCCGTCCTGGCCCGTCGTCCTGGCGGAGGGCGATGTCGTCCTCCGGCCGATAAAGCTGCGCGACCAGCGCGCCTGGCGTGAGGTCAACCGCCGCAACCGCGACTGGCTGCGCCCCTGGGAGGCGACGATCCCGCCGCCCACCGCGAGCGGCCCGATCACGCACCGCCCCACGTACCGTCAGATGGTCCGCCATCTGCGCTCGGAGGCGAACGCGGGCCGGATGCTGCCGTTCGTCATCGAGTACCAGGGCGTGCTCGTGGGCCAGTTGACGGTCGCCGGGATCACCTGGGGCTCGATGTGCTCGGGCCACGTGGGCTACTGGGTGGACCAGGGGGTGGCCGGGCGCGGGGTGATGCCCACCGCCGTCGCGCTCGCCGTCGACCACTGCTTCCGCACGGTCGGCCTGCACCGCATCGAGGTCTGCATTCGCCCCGAGAACGGGCCGAGCCGCCGCGTCGTGGAGAAACTCGGATTCCGCGAGGAGGGGCTGCGGCCCCGCTATCTCCACATCGACGGCGGCTGGCGCGACCATCTCGTCTTCGCGCTCACCGCCGAAGAGGTCCCCGAAGGACTCCTTCGTCGCTGGCGGCGCGGACGGCGCGGCAACACCGCAGGTCCGGCCGGTTCCAGCGCCGTCGATCCGGGCGCCCCCTCGAAATAAAATAAATGTTCGAATTTCGCTCGTGAACGCGCACGAGGCGGCCCGGAACGCCCTCCAGGTCATTGAATTCGCACCCTCGGTGGCCAGTTGATCGCACCAGTCGGAAAAAATGCTCGAAATATCAGGCAGATCGTGCGACACACCGGCCCAATTGGCGGATGGCTCCCCGCAAACCCCTCTACGGTGTGAGGCGTGAGCAGCAGCGGCCTCATCTACGCAGTCATCGTCGGGGCCTGGGCCGCCTACTTGGTGCCGATGTGGCTCCGTAGGCAGGACGAGCTGAACGAAGCCCGTCCGACGGAACGCTTCAGCACCGCCATCCGACTTCTGTCCGGACGAGCGGGCATGGAGCGCCGGTACGCCAAGGACCTGCAGGCGCGCTCCCCGGAGACGGACGAGCAGCCCCTGGCCGACCCGGACGCGCCCACCGACGCGGTGGACGTCCGGGCCCTCGGCGCGCCCCCGGCCACCGCGCGGCAGCGCCCCGAGCCCGCACGCGTGCCCGAGCCCGTACGCGTGCCCGAGCCCGCCCGCGCGCCCGAACCCCAGCCGGAGCCCGCCGCCGAACCCGCCCCCAAGTCCCGCCCCGCGCGCACCACTTCCGCCGCAGAGGCGCAGGCACGGGCCCGGCGGACCAAGGTGCTCGCACGCAGGCGCCGTACGACCGTGCTGCTCTTCGTCGCCTTCACCGCCGGCGCCGTGGTCGCCGGGGTCGGCGGCGTCGCCTTCCTGTGGGCGCCCGTCGCGCCCGCGCTGCTGCTCAGCACCTACATCGTCTACCTGCGGGCCCAGGAGCGACGCCGGTTCGCCTACGTCATGGACCGCCGCCGCGCCGAGATCGCCGCCCAGCATCTGCGCGAGCGCCAGCCCCGGCGCCGTCAGCCGTCCGCGCAGCGAGGCGCCGCCGACGACCTGGAGGACGGCCCAGACACCGAGGTGGGCACCGACCCCGGGCTCGAAGCGCTCGCCGCCGACCGGCGCGCCCTCGTCGAACAGACCGACCACGCCGAATGGGTCGACCAGCAGCGCGAGCGCCAGCGCCCGCCCGGCGCCGGTGACAGCTGGGACCCCGTCCCCGTACCGCTGCCCACCTACGTGACCGCGCCGGTCGCCCCGCGCGCGGGCGGCGGTGTCGACTACGGCGCCCCCGAGACGTGGAGCGCGGCCCGCTCCTCCGCCGCCGAACAGACGGCGCCCGAACCGCCGCAGGAACAGCCCGCCGACGACGGCCGCAGCGACGCCCGCCGCGCCGCCTCCGCCCGCCGCTCCCGCGAGCGCGGCCGCACGCCGCTGTTCGACCAGTACGACGACGGCGCCGACGCCGGGGGCCGTCCCAAGGCCGCCAACGAGTGACCTGGCTGACCTGCCCGGAAGCGATTTTGGGGCTACCGGGTGAGGGTGCTAGAGTTTCACTCGTTGCAAGGGCCTGTGGCGCAGTCTGGTAGCGCACCTCGTTCGCATCGAGGGGGTCTGGGGTTCAAATCCCCACAGGTCCACCGCAATTGAGAACCCCGCCGGGAAACCGGCGGGGTTCTTGCTTTGCCTCCTGTCGGGGCGGCCCCCTGGGGCGGGGCGACCGCTGTGACGGTCACCACATCGCCACCACCGCCCCCTATAGCGCCTTCGCGTAACAGCGGCTCAGCTCCTCGAAGCGGTACAGGCCGAACTTGGCGCACTCCTCGTAGCCGCTCGACGCGTACAGCGCGATCGCCTCCGGCTGCTTCGTGCCCGTCTCCAGGACCATGCGCCCGCGCCCGGCCGTGCGGGCGTCCGCCTCCAGGGCCGACAGGATCCGGCGGGCCAGGCCCAGGCCGCGCGCCTCCGGTATGACGTACATCCGCTTCAGCTCGGCGTCGCCGTCCGCGTACCCCTCCTCGTTCGCGTCCTGGGCGCGCCAGCCGCCCGTGGCGAGCGGGGTCCCGGCCTCGTCGTACGCGATCAGGTACAGGCCCTGCGGCGGGGTGAACATCGTCGGGTCGAGCGGTGTGATGTCGCCCTCGTCGCCGTAGCGCTCCGCGTACTCGAGCTGGACGCGGTCGTTGAGCGCGACCGCGTCGGGGTGGCCGTAGGAGACGGTGCGCAGGGTGATCGCCGTGGCGGAAGAGGTCTGGATACTCATGCGTCCGATCGTATCTCTATGCTTGTAGGGGCGGTGTACCTGTTCAGTGTGCCGGTACCGTGGCCCGGTGCTGACTGTGACCACCGTGAACGTGAATGGGCTCCGCGCCGCCGCCAAGAAGGGCTTCGTCGAGTGGCTCGCCGCCACCGACGCCGACGTCGTCTGCCTCCAGGAAGTCCGCGCCGAGCCCGGACAACTGCCCGCCGAGGTGCGCGCCCCCGAGGGCTGGCACGTCGTGCACGCGCCCGCCGCCGCCAAGGGCCGGGCCGGCGTCTCCCTCTACACGCGGCGCGCGCCGGACGAGGTACGCATCGGCTTCGGCTCCGCCGAGTTCGACACCAGCGGCCGCTACGTCGAGGCGCACCTGCCCGGCGTGATCGTCGCCAGCCTCTACCTGCCCTCCGGCGAGGTCGGCACCGAGCGCCAGGACGAGAAGATCCGCTTCATGGCCGAGTTCCTGGAGTACCTGAAGGAGCTGCGTGTCCGGGCCGCCGCCGACGGCCGCGAAGTCGTGGTCTGCGGCGACTGGAACATCGCCCACACCGAGGCCGACCTCAAGAACTGGCGCGGCAACAAGAAGAACTCCGGCTTCCTCCCCGAGGAACGCGAGTGGCTGACGCGCGTGTACGACGCGGCGGACGGCGGCTACGTGGATGTGGTGCGGGCGCTGCATCCGGGGGTGGAGGGGCCGTACTCGTGGTGGTCGTACCGGGGGCGGGCCTTCGACAACGACACGGGATGGCGCATCGACGTCCTCGTCTCGACCCCCGGGCTCGCCGCGCGCGCCGTGAAGGGGTTCGTCGAGCGGGCCGCCAGCCACGGGGAGCGGTGGTCGGACCACGCGCCGGTGACGGTGGTCTTCTCCTAGGAGGGGGCAGCGGCCACACTGGCGTGCGGGGAGGGGATTCCGATGTCCGAGGTTTCTCGTGTTCCGTCACGGCGGAGGCTGTTGTTCGGGGCCGCCGGTGCGGGGGCCGGTGTCGTGTTCGGGGGTGCGGCGTCGGGGAGCGCGGCCGGGGTGCGGGTGGCGCCGGTGTTGCTCACCGAGCAGGCCAGCAAGCGGATCCTGGTTCTTGATCCGGGTCGGGACGTGTGGGACCCGGCGGCCGATCCCGGTGTCGTGCGGTGGGCGTTCTCGCCGCTCGGGGATCGCCGCTATGAGGACCTCGATCCCGAGGTCAGCTGGGTGTATCCCAGTGAGGCGAAGGTGCGGCTCCATCGGGGGCGGACGTTCGTGCTGACCACGGCCTCGTTCGGGTTCGTCGGCGTGGTCGAGTGGCCGAGCGGGCGGCGGTACTGGGGGACGGCGATCGGGCCCGGGGACGATCTGTTCAACCCGCACTCCGCGGAGATCCTGCCGGACGGGAACGTCGCCGTCGCGTGCAGTACGGGCGCACGCGTGCGCTTGTACGCCGCCTCGCTCGGGCCGCGCGCCGCGCGGTTCGCCGAAGCCGGGCTGAAGGGCGCGCACGGGCTGCACTGGGACCGGCGGCGCCGGGTGCTGTGGGCGCTTGGCGATGACGAGCTGGTCGCGTACGAGGTGACGGGGGTGGCGGCGCGGCCGGGGCTCACGCGGCTCTTCGCCGATCCGCTGCCGGTCGCGACCCCGGGGAAGTCCGCCGGTGGGCACGATCTGTTCCCCGTCGCCGGGCGGCCGGGACGGATGTGGGTGTCCACCAGCGCGGCCGTCTTCCAGTACGACGTGAACGGGCGGGTGTTCCTCCAGGACTTCGCCGGGGTCGGCGAGATCAGCCGGAAGGGTGTGAAGTGCGTCGGTGATGATCCGCGTACGGGGCGGGTCGTCACCACCGTGCCGGAACCCGGGCTCGAAGAGACCTGGTGGACCACCACCGTGAGCCTGCACCGGCCCGCAGGGGCGTACAGGCTGGTGGGCGGGGGGATCTACAAGGCCCGGTGGTGGCTGCCGGTCTGAGTCAGCGCCCGGACGGCGGCGGCAGTTTCCTGTCCAGGGCCATCGAGAGTTCCGCCTCCACCACCGACTTGGCCAGCGGGCGCAGGCGCTGTACGTCCTTCTCCGTGCCGTGGGCCAGGACCATGTCGGTGAAGAGGGTGGCCATGGCGTCGGCGTGTGCGCGGACGCGGCTCGCCGCCGAGAGGACCTCGGCCAGCGGGATGCCCTCGCGGACCAGGGCCGAGGAGACCTCCAGGAGGCGGCGGCTGACGTGGACGATCTCCTCGCCGTCGGTACCGAGGTAGCCGAGGTCCAGGGCGGCCTGGAGGTTCTCCGGGGTCACCTGGCCCGCGAAGTGGTCGGCCAGTTCTTCGGGGGTGAGGCGGACCGGGGTCTCCTCGGTGGGTTCGCCGAGGCCCATGAGTTCGCCCACGTCGCGGCCGCGGTCGAACGCCTCGGAGAGTTCCGTGATGCCGTTGAGGGTGTGGCCCCGGTCCAGGAGCGCGGCGATCGTCCGCAGCCGGGTCAGGTGCGTCTCGTCGTACCAGGCGATGCGGCCTTCGCGGCGGGGCGGCTTGATCAGGCCGCGCTCGCGGTAGAAGCGGACGGTGCGGACGGTGATGCCGGCCGCCGCCGCCAGTTCCTCCATGCGGTATTCGCGGGGAGCGGGCCCGCTTTCCCCGTCGCCGTCTGCGTCCGTCGCCGTTTCTGCCACGACCACGACCCTAAGCCGTACTGGCGGTAACTTTCCTCGGCCCGCCCCCTACCCATCAGTACGCCCCTGCTCTACGCTCACCAACTGTGCCAGTGTTCACTGGCAGAGTCGCGCGGCAAGGGAGGCGCCGGTATGCCCGAGCAGGAGCACGTACACGTGCGGGTGGCGGTGATCGGGTCCGGCTTCGGCGGTCTGGGCGCCGCGGTCAGACTGCGCCGCGAGGGCATCACCGACTTCGTGGTCCTGGAGCGGGCCGACGCCGTGGGCGGCACCTGGCGCGACAACAGCTACCCGGGCTGCGCCTGCGACGTGCCCTCGCACCTGTACTCCTTCTCGTTCGCCCCGAACCCGGACTGGCCGCGCACGTTCTCCGGGCAGGGGCGGATCCGGGAGTACCTGGAGCACGTCGCCGACACCTTCCGGCTGCGACCGCACATCCGGCTCAACTCCGAGGTGACGCAGCTCAGGTGGGACAGTGAGCGGCTCCTGTGGGAGATCGACACGGCGAGCGGCACGCTCACCGCCGATGTCGTCGTCTCCGCGACCGGGCCGCTCTCCGACCCCAAGGTGCCGGACATGCCGGGGCTCGACACCTTCCCCGGCAAGGTCTTCCACTCCGCCCGCTGGGACCACGGTTACGACCTGCGCGGCAAGCGCGTCGCCATGATCGGCACCGGCGCCTCCGCCATCCAGATCGTGCCCGCCGTCCAGAAGGAGGTCGGGCGGCTCACCCTCTTCCAGCGGACGCCGCCGTGGGTGATGCCGCGGGCCGACCGTGCCATCACCAAGGCCGAGCGCTGGCTGCACCGGCAGCTCCCGTTTACCACGCAGGCGCGGCGCGGAGTGCTGTGGGGCATCAGGGAGTTGCAGGTCCAGGCGTTCACCAAGCGGCCCAATGAGCTGGGCATGGTCGAGCAGCTCGCCAAGCGGAACATGTACCGGGCGATCAAGGACCCGGCCCTGCGCGCCAAGCTGACGCCCGACTACCGCATCGGCTGCAAGCGGATCCTGCTGTCGAACACCTACTACCCCGCGCTCGCCCAGCCGAATGTCGACGTCGTCGCGTCCGGCCTGCGCGAGGTGCGCGGCAGCACCCTCGTCGCCGCCGACGGCACCGAGGCCGAGGTCGACGCGATCGTCTTCGGCACCGGGTTCCACGTCACCGACATGCCGATCGCCGAGCGCGTCATCGGCGCGGACGGTGTCAGCCTGGCCGAGAGCTGGAAGGGCGGGATGGCCGCCCTGCGCGGGGCCACCGCCGCCGGCTTCCCGAACTTCATGACGATCATCGGGCCCAACACCGGGCTCGGGAACTCCTCGATGATCCTCATGATCGAGTCCCAGCTGAACTACCTGGCCGACTATCTGCGCCAGTTGCACGTGCTCGGCGGCCGGGTCGCCCTCACCCCGCGCCCGACCGCCGTCACCGGCTGGAACAACCGCGTACAGGACCGGATGAGGCGGACGGTGTGGAACACCGGCGGCTGCACCAGCTGGTACCTCGACGAGAACGGGGTCAACACGACCGTGTGGCCCGGCACGACGACCGAGTTCCGGCAGGCCACGCGCCATGTGGACGTGGGGGAGTACGAGGTTCTGCGCGCCCCCGCGTCCGCACCGGGCGCCGCCGCCGCGGACGCTGCGAAGAAGGCTGAGGTGAGCGCCGCATGAGCCGGCCGACCCATATGCGGACCGGGCCCTACGCGCCGCCCGTCCCCGCTCGCGAGCTGACCGCCGTCTCGGCGGACGGATCACGGCTGTACGTGGAGGTGCACGGGCCCGACGACGCGCCCGCGGTGGTGCTCTCGCACGGATGGACCTGTTCGACGGCGTTCTGGGCCGCGCAGATCCGCGCCCTGTCCACCGATCACCGGGTGATCGTCTACGACCAGCGCGGGCACGGGCGTTCACCGGCCGCGACGCGGCTCCCGTACACCGCCGACATGCTCGCCGACGACCTGGAGGCCGTGCTCGGGGCGGTGCTCGCGCCGGGCGAGCGGGCGGTGCTCGCCGGGCACTCCATGGGCGGCATGACGATGATGGCCGCCGCCGGGCGGGAGAAGTTCAAGGAGCACGCGGCCGCCGTTCTGCTGTGCAGCACGGGCAGTTCGCGGCTGGTGGCCGAGGCGACCGTCGTGCCGCTGCTCCTCGCGGGCGCGGTGCGGACCCGGCTGACGAAGTCGATCCTCGGGTCGAAGGCGCCGCTCGGCCCTGTCACGCCGCTCGGCAAGCGAATACTGAAGTACGCGACGATGGGGCCCGGCGCCGCGCCCGGCCAGGTCGAGGCCTGCGCCCACATCGTGCACGCCTGCCCGCGCGCCGTGCGGTACGGCTGGTCGCACGTCCTGGAGACGCTCGACATGGACGCCGCCCTCGCCGAACTGACGCTCCCCGTGGCCGTGCTCGGCGGCACCGCCGACCGGCTCACCCCGATCGTGCACGCCCGGCGGATCGCCGCCGCGCTGCCGGAGTGCGTCGGCCTGAGCGAGCTGCCCGGACTCGGGCACATGACGCCGATCGAGGCGCCGGAGGCCGTCACGGGCGAGGTCCGTGAACTGGCCGCCACTTACCTGGAGAACCGAATGGAGAAGGGGGCGGATGTCGCATGAGCAGGGTCAGCCTTGAGGGCCAGGTCGCGGTGGTCACGGGAGCGGCGCGCGGGGTCGGTGAGCTGCTCGCGCGCAAGCTGTCCGCGCGCGGCGCCAAGATCGCGCTCGTCGGTCTTGAGCCGGACGAGCTGAAGCAGGTCGCGGGGCGGCTGCACTCCGACGCCGACTGGTGGCACGCCGACGTCACGGACCACGAGGCGATGGCGCGGGTCGCCGCCGAGGTGAAGGAGCGGTTCGGCAAGGTCGACATCGTCGTGGCCAACGCCGGTGTGGCCACGGGCGGTCCGTTCGTCGACTCGGACCCGGTCGCCTGGCGCCGCGTCATCGAGGTCAACCTCATCGGCTCCGCCGTGACCGGCCGCGCCTTCCTGCCCGTACTGACCGAGTCGCGCGGCTACTTGCTGCAGATCGCCTCGCTCGCCGCGATCACGCCCGCGCCGATGATGTCCGCGTACTGCGCGTCGAAGTCGGGCGTGGAGGCGTACGCGCACAGCCTGCGCGCCGAGGTCGGCTACAAGGGCGTGAAGGTCGGCATCGGCTATCTGTCCTGGACCGACACCGACATGGTGCGCGGCGCCGACCAGGACGACGTGATGCGCGAGCTGCGTCAGCGGCTGCCCTGGCCGTCGAACAAGACGTATCCGCTGGGCCCGGCCGTGGACCGGCTCGTGGCGGGCATCGAGCGGCGCTCCTCGCACGTGTACGCGCAGTGGTGGCTGCGGGGAATGCAGGGCATCCGGGGTTATCTGCCCGCGCTCATCGGGACGGTCGGGCAGCGCGAGATGCGCCGGTTCGAGCCGCGGCTCGGGAGTGTGTCGCGGGGGCTCGTCGGTGCGGGTGGCGCGGCTGACGAGACCGCGCGCACGCACTGACTGACCTGCGGTTTCAGGTCCTGGCCACGGTCCGTTATTGATCGAAATGCGGCTGATGTCCCGGCGTGTCAGTCTGGTCGAGCCCCACCCCACCAACCCCTTCGGGAGTGACACAGCATGGGCATCAAGGACCAGTTCCAGGACAAGGCCGACGAGCTCTCCAACAAGGCCAAGGGCCGCATGGGCGACGCCAAGGACCAGGCGCGCGAGCGCGGGCAGCAGGGCCAGGACGAGCTGAGCGACCGTGGCCGGCAGGGCCGTGACCGCGCGCAGGACGCCTCGCAGCGGACGCAGGACACGTTCGACCAGGGTCGCGACGCCTGACGCCCTGTCCTGAACGAGAGGCCCCACCCGGGACGCCGGGTGGGGCCTCTCGCGTCCCGGGGTTCACCGGGGCGGCAGCGGCGGCCTCCGCTTGTCGGGGACGTCCGACAGGTCCGGCGGTTCGAGCGCGCCCTGCTTGTTCAGCAGGTCGAGCGCGAGATGGACGGCGTCGTCGAGCTGCGCGTAACGGCCCTCGGCCCAGTCGAGCGGGGTGCGCAGCGCCTCGATGTCGGGGTCGACGCCGCGGTTCTCGACGGACCAGCCGTACTCGGGGAACCAGGCCGCGTTCATCGGCACCGTGATCACCGTGCCGTCGCCGAGCTTGTGGCGGCCGGTCATGCCGACGACGCCGCCCCAGGTGCGCTGGCCGACGACGGGGCCGAGCCCGAGCAGCTTGAACGCGGCGGTGATCATGTCGCCGTCGGACGAGGTGGCTTCGTCGGCGAGGGCGACGACCGGGCCGCGCGGCGCGTTGGAGGCGTAGGAGACGGCCTGGGCGTTGCGGGTGAGGTCCCAGCCGATGATCTTCCGGCTGAGTTTCTCGATGACCAGTTCGCTGATGTGGCCGCCCGCGTTGCCCCGTACGTCGACGATGAGGGCGGGCCGGGACACCTCCATGCGCAGGTCGCGGTTGAACTGGGCCCATCCCGAGCCGCCCATGTCGGGGATGTGCAGGTAGCCGCACTTGCCGCCGCTCAACTCGCGGACCACTTCGCGGCGTTTGGCGACCCAGTCCTGGTAGCGCAGGGGGCGTTCGTCGACGAGGGGGACGACGGCGACCCGGCGCGGGCGCCCGCCGCCCTCCGAGCGCGTGAACGTCAGCTCGACCGTCGTGCCGCCCGCGCCCGCGAGCAGCGGGAACGGGCCCGCGACCGGGTCGACCGGGCGGCCGTCGACATGGGTGAGGACGGCGCCCTCGCGGATGCCGGTGCCGGCGAGCGGGGAGCGGGCCTTGGAGTCGGAGGAGTCGCCGGGCAGGATGCGCTGGACCATCCAGCCCTCGTCGCGGCAGACGAAGTTGGCGCCGAGGAGACCCTGGGCGCGCTGGTAGTGGGCCGGGCCCTCGTTGCGCCGGGCGGCGGAGACGTAGGCGTGGGAGGTGCCGAGCTCGCCGAGGACCTCGCGGAGCAGGTCGGCGAACTCGTCGGGGGAGGCGACCCGTTCGACCAGCGGGCGGTACTGGTCGAGCACCGCCGACCAGTCGATGCCGCACATGTGCGGCTCCCAGAAGTAGGCGCGGATGATCCGGCCCGCCTCCTCGAAGGCGCCGCGCCACTCGGCGGGCGGGTCGGCCTCGTGGAGGATGCGGCGCAGGTCGATCCAGACGGTGGAGTCGCTGTCGCCGCTCTCGGTGGAGGGGACGGCGCGCAGCTCGCCCTCGTCGCCGACGACGAGCCGGGTGCCGTCGCCGCTGACCGCGAACCAGTCCATGTGGTCGACGAGTTGCGTCTTCTTGCACTTGGCGAGGGAGAAGTGTTCGAGCGTGGGCTGCGAGGAGGTGTCGGCCGGGTTGGCGAACGTCTCGCCGAGCGCGCCCGAGATCGGCCAGCGCAGCCACACGAGCCCGCCGCCCGCGACGGGATGCAGACCCGAGTACTTGGAGGCGGCGACCGGGAAGGGCACGACCCGGTTGGCGAGCCCCTCGATCTCGACGGTCGGGGCGGCCTGGGTCAGCCCCGAGCCCGTCTCCTCGATCGGGTCGAGCCCGCCCGCCGCCGTGCGCCCGTCGGGCGAGAGCGCGAACGGGGAGGCCGTCGCCGACGACAGCGGTACGAGGTAGGGGCGGCAGCCGAGCGGGAAGGACAGGTCGCCGGTGTGCACGTCGTAGACCGGGTCGAAGCCGCGCCAGGACAGGAAGGCCAGGTAGCGGCCGTCGCGGGTGAAGACCGGGTTCTCGTCCTCGAAGCGGCCGTCGGTGACGTCGACGATCGTACGGTCCTTGATCCGGGCCAGTTTGATCTGCCGCAGGGAGCGGCCGATGCCCGGGTGGGACCAGGTCAGCCAGGCGCCGTCGGGCGAGAAGGCGAGATCGCGGACGGGCCCGTTCACGGACCGGATCAGCTCGACGACCTGACCCTCCGGTCCCTCCGCCTCCTCGCCCGCGTCGATGAGCAGGAGCCGCCCGTCGTGCGAGGCGATGGCCAGGCGCTCGCCGTCCGGGTCGCTGACGAGTTCCTGGACGCGGCCCAGGTCGCCGCCCGCGAGGCGGCGCGGCGGGCGGTCGCCGGTGGCGCGCGGCAGGTAGGCGATCTCCACGCTGTCCTCGCCGGCCACGTCGGTGACGTAGGCGACCTGTCCGCCGGAGCCGAGCATCTCGGGCAGCCGGACGCGGACGCCGGGGGTGTCGGCGAGGGTGCGCGCCGGGCCGTCGCGGTGGGTCAGCCAGTACAGGCTGCCGCGTACGACGACGGCGCTGGCCCGCCCCGTCTCGTCGACGGAGAGGGCGTCGACGTGGAGGGAGGCCGGGACCTGATAGGCGCGGCGTCCGGCGCGCGGTCCGCCGAGGCGCACGTCGAGGCGGCGCGGCCGTGAGGTCGGCGAGAGGTCGTCGAGGAGCCAGATCTCGCCCGCGCACTGGTAGACGACGCGGGTGCCGTCGCTGGAGGCGTGGCGGGCGTAGAAGGCGTCGTGGTCGGTGTGGCGGGTGAGGTCGGACCCGTCGGGCAGGCACGAGTAGACGTTGCCGATGCCCTCGTGGTCGGAGAGGAACGCGATGCGGCCGTCCACGAACATGGGGTCGTCGAGGTGGCCGTCGAGGTCGGCGAGGATGCGCTCGCCGTGCATCCACAGGCGGCCCTGGGCGCCGCCCCGGTAGCGCTTCCAGGAGGCCGGCTCGTGCGGTGGCGTGCCGGTCAGGAGGAGCGTCCTGCGTTCGCCGTCGATGTCAGCGACCTGGATGTCGGAGACCGGGCCCCAGGGCAGTTTGCCGCCGGGGGAGCCGTCGGTGGGGACGCGGTAGGCGAAGGTGAAGTAGGAGAACGGCTCGCCGTGCGAGGCCACCGCGAGGATGTCGCCGTCCGGGGTCCAGCCGCGCACCTGGGTGTCGACGCTGCCCCAGTAGGTGAGGCGGCGCGCCGAGCCGCCGTCGGCCGGGGACACGTAGATCTCGGGGTCGAGGCTGCGCCAGGTCGTGTACGCGATCCGGTCGCCGTCCGGGGAGAAGCGCGGATGGCTGACCTTCGTGCGGTCGACGGTGATCCGCCACGCCCGCGCCGAGCCGTCGACGGGCGCGACCCACAGGTCGTCCTCGACGACGAAGCAGAGTCGCTCGCCGCTCAGGTGCGGGAATCGCAGGTAGGCCCGGCCCGTGTGGTCCTCGTTCGCCTCAGTCGCCTCAGTCACCTCCTCATGCTTTTCCGTCCCGGAGGCTTAGGCAACCGGGCCGCGGTACATACGGGTCCCTACACGTTCTTTACGACTGTGGTGGACCCCACGTACGAAACGGTTTCGTTTCGTTTAGGCGCGGGGTATGTTCAGGGCGTACGAGATCCGAGGAAGAGGTGACGATCATGGTCGCGGAAGCAACGGCGCGCCGCAGCCGGATCACCCCCGAGCGCGAGGCCGAGCTGTACGGCGCCGTGCTCGATCTGCTCCGCGAGGTCGGTTACGACGCCCTGACGATGGACGCCGTGGCCGCGAGGACCCGGGCCAGCAAGGCGACGCTCTACCGCCAGTGGGGCGGGAAGGCGGAGCTGGTCGTCAAGGCGCTGCGGCACCAGAAGCCGCGCTTCGCCGAGATCGACACCGGCTCCCTCCGCGGTGACCTGCACGCGATGGCCGTCCGCGAGGACGACTGTCACATGGAGCAGAACAGTGCGCTGATGCGCGGCCTGATGGTCGCCGTGCACGTCAACCCCGACCTCCTGGAGGCCTTCCGGGAATGGATCGTCGAGCCCGAGCTGTCGGGGCTCGACCGGCTGCTGCAAAGAGCCGTGGAGCGCGGCGAGATCCGGGCCGACAACCCGGGCCTCGGCTATGTGCTCCACATGCTGATCGGCGCGTTCGCCACCCGCACGCTCATCGACGAGCAGCCCCCGACCCAGGCCTATCTGACCTCGTACATCGACGCTGTGGTCCTCCCCGCTCTCAGCGCCTGACCCCGCACCACCCTGTTTTCCCACCCCGCACCTGACGCGACCGCTCACGTCGTCGGGCTGAACCTCCCTGCCCTTTTTGACCCCCACGACCTGACCGGGAGTCGCCCCCCGTGGCCACATTCCTCTACAAACTCGGCAAGCTCGCCTATCGGCGGCGCCACTTCGTCGTCCTGATATGGATCGCGCTGCTCACGCTCGCGGGCGTGGGCGCCGCCACCGCGCCGACCGCCGCCTCCAGCTCCTTCTCGATCCCCGGCACCGAGGCGCAGAAGGCGTTCGACCTGCTCGACGCGCGCTTCCCCGGCTCCGCCGCCGACGGCGCGACCGCCCGCATCGTCTTCAAGGCGCCGACGGACGAGAAGCTCACCGGCGCCGCCAACAAGGCGGACGTCGAGGACACCGTCGCCAACCTGAAGAACAGCTCCAAGCAGGTCGCCTCCGTCGCGGACCCGTTCGTCGCCAAGACGGTGAGCAAGGACGGCAGGATCGCCTACACCACGGCCACGTACAAGGTCTCCTCGATGGAGCTGACCGACGACGACCGTGACGCGCTCCAGAAGGTCATCGACGAGGCGAAGAAGACGGGCCTGACCGTCGAGGCCGGCGGTGACGCCTTCCAGGCCATGCCGGAGACCGGTGCCACCGAGGTCATCGGCATCGCGGTCGCGGCCGTCGTCCTGGTCATCACCTTCGGCTCGCTGGTCGCGGCCGGGCTCCCGCTGCTCACCGCGCTGATCGGCGTCGGCATCGGCGTCTCCACGATCACCGCGCTCGCCAACGCGCTCGATCTCGGCTCCACCACCTCGATCCTCGCGATGATGATCGGCCTCGCGGTCGGCATCGACTACGCGCTGTTCATCGTCTCCCGCTACCGCGCGGAACTCGCCGAGGGACGGGGGCACGAGGAAGCCGCCGGACGGGCCGTGGGCACGGCGGGCTCGGCGGTCGTCTTCGCCGGTCTGACCGTCGTCATCGCCCTGGTCGGCCTCGCCGTCGTCAACATCCCGATGCTGACGAAGATGGGCGTCGCCGCCGCCGGCACGGTCGCCATCGCCGTCCTCATCGCACTGACCCTGATCCCCGCGCTGCTCGGCTACGTCGGCAAGCGCGTCCACGGCCGCAAGGCCCGCAAGGCGCTCGACTCCACCGAGAAGGCGGAGCCCAAGGTCAACATGGGCACCCGCTGGGCCCGCTTCGTGCTGCGCCGCCCGGTCATGGTCCTCGTCGCGGGCGTCATCGGCCTCGGCGCGATGGCCATCCCGGTCGCCTCGCTCGAACTCGGCCTGCCCGACGACGGCGTACAGCCCACCGACACCACCCAGCGCAAGGCCTACGACCTGCTCTCCGACGGCTTCGGGCCCGGCTTCAACGGCCCGCTCATGACCGTCGTCGACGCCAAGGGAGCGGACGACCCGAAGGCCGCCGTCGACCGCGTCGTCAAGGAGATCAAGGGCACGGACGGCGTCGCGGCCGTCACCCCGGCCACGTTCAACAAGGCCGGTGACACGGCCATCGTCAACGTCGTCTCCAAGTACAAGCCGTCCTCCGTCGAGACCGAGAACGTCGTCCACGCCATCCGCGACGCGGGCAAGGACATCAAGGCCGACACCGGCGCCGAACTCGCGGTCACCGGCTCCACGGCCATGAACATCGACGTCTCGCAGAAGCTCAACGACGCGCTCGTGCCCTACCTGGCGCTCGTCGTCGGCCTGGCCTTCCTGCTCCTGATGGTCGTCTTCCGCTCGGTCCTCGTCCCGCTCAAGGCGGCCCTCGGCTTCCTGCTCTCGGTGCTCGCCGCGCTCGGCGCCGTCGTCGCCGTCTACCAGTGGGGCTGGCTCGGCTCGCTCTTCGGCGTCGAGCAGACCGGTCCGGTCATGTCGATGATGCCGATCTTCATGGTGGGCGTGGTCTTCGGTCTCGCCATGGACTACGAGGTCTTCCTCGTGACCCGGATGCGCGAGGCGTACGTCCACGGGGAGCGGCCCGCGCAGGCCATCGTCACCGGGTTCCGCCACGGTGCCCGCGTCGTGACGGCCGCGGCGGTCATCATGATCGCGGTGTTCGCCGGCTTCATCGGCTCCTCCGAGCAGATGGTCAAGATGATCGGCTTCGGCCTCGCGATCGCCGTCTTCCTCGACGCGTTCGTGGTCCGCATGACGCTCGTGCCCGCGGTGCTCGCGCTGCTCGGCAAGCGCGCCTGGTGGCTGCCGAAGTGGCTGGACCGGGCGCTGCCCAACGTGGACGTCGAGGGTGAGGGCCTGAACGCGGCCCAGGAGAAGGAGCGGGAGCTCGTCGACGCGTAGCCCTCGGGTTATGGCGTGAGTGTCGCCGCCGGGGTGACGGCCGTGTACGTACGACGCAGGAAGCGGATCAGCGCTTTGACGTCGAACTGCACGACCGTCACCCCGTTCTGCTGTCCGGACTCCCCGGGCTGCTGGGGCTCCTGGGACTCCTGGGACCCCTGAGGGTGAAACTCGATCACGGCCTGGACGCGGCCGCACGGCCAGATGCGGACGGCGCCGCCGCTGACCGGCGCCCGCAGACCGCGTTCGAGCAGGTCACGCGGGAAGGTCCACTCACCCGCACCGGGCAGGGTGACGCGGACGCGGCCGTCGTAGCGCAACACAGCGGGCACGGCCCGGTGGACGTCCGGGGAGTCGGTGACGACATGGGCGCGGACGTACTGCTCCACGTACTGCTCTGTGCCGACGGTCATGTCTTCCAATGTCCCATATGCCCAGGTTGTGTGGAGTGCTTCGGGTGTACGGACCGGGCCCAATTGGTGCTGAGACGCTCTTGCAAGCCGTTCGCAAGAGGGCACTATCATCGAACGGTTAACCAGCTTCCAAGCGCCGGAGTGCCCTGCCATGCATGTACCCGACGGATTCATCAATGCCCCCGTCTCGGCGGCCGCCGGTGTCGTCGCCGCGGGCGCTGTCGCCGTCAGCCTGCGCGGCGCCCGCCGTGAGCTGGACGAACGCACCGCGCCGCTCGCCGGACTCGTGGCGGCGTTCATCTTCGCCGTGCAGATGCTGAACTTCCCCGTGGCGGCGGGCACCAGCGGCCACCTCCTCGGAGGCGCTCTGGCCGCGATACTGGTCGGCCCCTATACAGGGGTCCTCTGCGTGTCCGTGGTGCTCCTCATGCAGGGCGTGCTCTTCGCCGACGGCGGCCTGACCGCGCTCGGCGTGAACATCACGGACATGGCGATCACCACCACGGTCGTCGCCTACCTCGTCTTCCGGGGCCTCGTGAAGGTCCTGCCGCGCGGCCGCCGCTCGATCACCGCCGCCTCCTTCGTGGCCGCCGTCCTCTCGGTCCCGGCCGCCGCGATCGTCTTCACCCTCCTCTACGCCATCGGAGGGACGACCGACGTCTCCATCGGCAAGGTCGCCACCGCGATGATCGGCGTCCACGTCCTGATCGGCATCGGCGAGGCAGTGATCACGGCGCTCACCGTCGGCGCGGTCGTCGCCGTCCGCCCCGACCTCGTGTACGGCGCCCGCGGCCTGACCCAGCCGCTCAAGCTGAAGGTCGGCGGCGAACTGGTCGACGCCCCCGCCGCCGCGCCCGCCCCCGCGGCCCCGCGCTCGCACCGCAAGATCTGGATCACCGGCCTGGTCACCTCCCTCGTCCTCGCCGGCTTCGTCTCCTTCTACGCCTCGGCCAACCCCGACGGCCTGGAGAAGGTCGCCCACGACAAGGGCATCGACAGCAAGACCGAGGAGCACGCCTCCGCCGACTCGCCGCTCGCCGACTACGGGGTCAAGGACGTCACCGACGCCCGGCTCTCCGGGGGCCTCGCCGGGATCATCGGCGTCGGCGTGACCGTCGTCGCCGGTTCCGGGATCTTCTGGGCGCTGCGCAGGCGCCGTACGAGCGACGCGGCCTCCACCGAGGTCACCGCGACGGAATCGGTCTGACATGGGCGCCGGACACGCCCACCGCCTCTACCGCGCCGGGCACTCGCCCGTGCACGCGCTGCCCCCGCACACGAAGCTCGCCGCGGTCTTCTGCTTCGTCGTGGTCGTCGTCTCGACGCCGCGCGAGGCGATGTGGGCGTTCGCGCTGTACGCGGCGCTGCTCGGGACGGTGGCGTACGCGGCCCGGGTCCCGGCGGGCTATCTGCTGAAGCGCCTGCTGATCGAGGTCCCGTTCGTCGCCTTCGCGGTCCTGATGCCGTTCGTCGCGGAGGGCGAACGCGTGCATGTGCTCGGCATGTCGCTCAGCGAGAGCGGACTGTGGGGCGCGTGGAACGTCCTGGCGAAAGGCACGCTGGGGGTGGCCGCGTCGGTCCTCCTGGCGTCGACGACGGAGCTGCGGGAGCTGCTCCTCGGCCTGCAACGCCTGAAACTGCCACCCCTCCTCGTCCAGATCGCCTCCTTCATGATCCGCTACGGGGACGTCATCACGGACGAGATGCGGCGCATGAAGATCGCGCGGGAGTCGCGCGGCTTCGAGGCGAGCGGCGTCCGCCACTGGGGCGTCCTCGCCAAATCGGCCGGGGCGCTGTTCATCCGCTCCTACGAACGGGGCGAGCGGGTGCACCTGGCGATGGTCAGCCGGGGCTACGCGGGATCGATGCCGGTGATCGACGAGGTGACGGCGTCGCGGGCGCAGTGGTCCTCCGCGCTGGCCCTCCCGTGTGCGGCGCTCGTGGTCTGTCTGCTGGGATGGACGCTGTGACTGCCTCTCTCGAAGTTTCCGGCCTCGCCTTCGCCTACCCCGACGGCCACCAGGCCCTCTTCGGCGTCGACCTGACGATCGCGAAGGGCGAGCGAGTCGCACTGCTCGGCCCGAACGGCGCCGGCAAGACCACCCTCGTCCTGCACCTCAACGGCATCCTGACCGGCGGCGCGGGCACGGTGACCGTCGCCGGGCTGCCCGTCGACAAGCGGAACATGGCGGAGATCCGCCGCAAGGTCGGCATCGTCTTCCAGGACCCCGACGACCAGCTGTTCATGCCGACGGTCCGCGAGGACGTGGCCTTCGGCCCTGCCGCGGCCGGCATGAAGGGCCCCGAGCTGGAAGCCCGGGTCCGCAAGGCGCTCGCCTCGGTCGGCATGGCGGAGTACGCGGACCGGCCCCCGCACCACCTCTCCTTCGGCCAGCGCCGCCGGGTGGCGGTCGCCACGGTCCTCGCCATGGAACCGGAGATCCTCGTCCTGGACGAACCGTCCTCCAACCTGGACCCGGCCTCCCGCCGCGAACTCGCCGACATCCTGCGCTCGCTGGACGTGACGGTCCTCATGGTCACGCACGACCTGCCCTACGCCCTGGAACTCTGCCCGCGCTCGGTGATCCTCAGCGAGGGCGTCATCGCGGCGGACGGCGCGACCGGCGACCTGCTGACGGACGAGGACCTGATGCGCGCCCACCGCCTGGAGCTGCCGTTCGGGTTCGACCCGAAGTCGGTGGCGGGGAAGACGGCTTGAGCGGGATCACGGCGGAGCAGGTGGTCACGCCCCGCCTGGACCTCCTCCCGCTGGAGGTGGCGCACGCGCCCGAGATGGCGGGCGTGCTCGGCGACCCGGACCTGCACACGTACATCGGCGGCACCCCGCACACCCCCGATACCCTGCGCGCCCGCTACGCGCGCCTGACCGCGGGCTCCCCCGACCCGGCGGTGACCTGGCTGAACTGGGTGATCCGGCTGCGCGCCGAGTCCTGCCTGACGGGCACGGTCCAGGCGACGCTCAACGGCCCCGTCGCGGAGGTCGCGTGGGTGGTGGGCACGCCGTGGCAGGGCAGGGGCATCGCCGGGGAGGCGGCGCGGGGGCTGGCCGACTGGCTGGCGGGTGTGCGGCAGGTGCGAACGCTGATCGCGCACATCCACCCCGACCACTCCGCGTCCGCCGCCGTGGCGAGGTCCGCCGGGCTCGCCCCGACGGATGCGGTCCAGGACGGCGAGATCCGTTGGAGCCGCACCCTGTGACGTAGCGGCGGATCGGAATGGGCAGACACCCATGCCTGTTGCACCCACCGTGGATACAGCAGTGAACGGCACGATCGCCCCCGGATTCGAAGGCGTCGGGGCCGCCTTCGCCAGGAACTTCGAGGAGGCCGGGGAGCGTGGCGCGGGCGTCGTCGTCTACCGGGACGGCCGCAAGGTCGTCGACCTGTACGCGGGGACACGCGACGTGGACGGGGACGAGCCCTGGGAACCCGGCACCGCGCAGATCCTGCGCTCCGCCACCAAGGGCGTGTCCGCCGCCGCGCTGCTCCTGCTGCACCAGCGCGGAGAGCTGGACCTGGACGCGCCGGTCGGGGCGTACTGGCCCGAGTTCAAGGCGCGGGGCAAGGAGGACGCGCTCGTCCGGCACGTACTGGCACACCGCGTCGGGGTCCCGGCCCTGGACCGCCCGCTGACCCCCGCCGAGGCCGCCGACCACGACCACGCTGCCGCCGCCGTCGCCGCGCAGGCCCCCACCTGGGCGCCCGGCACGGACCACGGCTACCACGCGCAGACGTACAGCTGGCTCACCGGCGAGCTGGTGCGCCGGGTCACGGGACGCTCCCTCGGCGCGTTCGTCGCCGACGAGATAGCCGGCCCCGCCCGCGCCGACCTGTGGATCGGGCTGCCCGCCGCACAGGCCCACCGCGCCGGCCGCGCAGGCCCGACCGAGGCCCCGGTCGTGCCCGGCGCCCCGCGCGCCAAGCCCAAGCGGGCCCTGGTCGAGGCGTACACGAACCCGCAGTCCCTGACCCGGCGGGCCTTCGACTCGATCACCCCGGCACCGGACGAGAACGACCCGGCGTACCGCGCCGCCGAACTCCCCGGCTCCAACGGCATCGGCACGGCGGAGGGCCTGGCCCGCTTCTACGCGTCCCTGATCGGCGAAGTGGACGGCGGGCAACGCCTGTTCACCCCCGCGACCCTGCGACTGGCCCGCACGGAGGCCTCGTCCGGCCCCGACCGCGTCCTCGCCGTCCCCTCCCGCTTCGGCCTCGGCTACATGCTCCACGGCATCGCCTCCCCACTCCTCACCCCGCACTCCTTCGGCCATCCGGGCCGCGGCGGCGCCCTCGGCTTCGCCGACCCGGAGACGGGCATCGCGCTCGGCTACGTCACCAACGGGATGCGGCAGGGCGTGACGGCGGACCCGCGGGCGCAGGCGCTGGTGCGGGCGGTGCGCGAGGCCGTCGGGGCGGCGCGATCCGGTTGATCCACGACCGCTGACCTCCGCCCGCTCCCCGAGTAGCGTCGGGATCATGACACGTTTCGAGGGACACGCGGCCATGGTCACCGGCGCGGGACGCGGCATCGGTGCCGCCATCTCCCGTCGTCTCGCTTCCGAGGGCGCTCACGTCCTCGTCACCGACGTCGACATGGACGCGGCGGAGAAGATCGCCGGGGAGATCCGGGAGCGGGGCGGCACCGCCACCGCGCACCTCTGCGACGTCGGCGACCGGGGATCCGTCGAGGCGGCCGTCGCCGCCGCCGTCGAGAACTTCGGGCGGCTCGACGTCCTCGTCAACAACGCCTACGCCTGCCACCCCGACGCCCCGCTCTTCGAGGACGAGGACGACGAGACGTGGGCCGTCGACCTCGACCTCACCCTCACCGGCACCTATCGCTGCTGCAAGGCGGCCATGCCGCACCTCGCCGCGTCCGGGCGCGGCGCGATCGTCAGCATCGGCTCCGTCAACGGCCTCCAGGACTTCGGCAACCACGCCTACAGCGCCGCGAAGGCGGGCCTCGTCTCCCTGACCCGTACGCTCGCCGGGCACGCGGGCCCGCGCGGCGTCCGCGTCAACCTCGTCGCCCCGGGCACCGTCCGCACCCCCGCCTGGACGGGCCAGGGCCGCGACCCCGACGTCATGCGCGACCTGTATCCGCTGGGCCGCGTCGGCGAACCGGAGGACATCGCGGCGGCGGTGGCGTTCCTGGCGTCCGGCGACGCGGCGTGGGTGACGGGCGTGACGCTCCCCGTGGACGGCGGCATCACGGCGGTGCAGACGGGGTTCAAGCGCTCGGCCCCCTGAAGGAACACCGAGGGGAACTCACCCCGCGTGCAGCATCAGCCCGATCCCCGCCACCATCACGCCCGCCGCCACGATCCGCGGCAACCCGAACCGCTCCTTGAAGAACACCGCCCCGATCGCCGCCCCGACGATGATCGAGGACTCCCGCAGTGCGGAGATCGGGGCCAGGTCCGCGCGCGTCTGTGCCCAGATCACCAGGCCGTACGCGCCCACGGACAGCGCGGCGCCGAGGAGGCCCAGCCGAGCGAACGGCCGTAGCCGACCGAGCAGTTCGCCGCGCCAGCGGTACGCCGCGTACACCGGCACCGCGATCCCTTCGATGATCATCAGCCACGCGATGTACCCGGTCGAGGTGCCGGACTCGCGGACCCCGAGCCCGTCCACCACCGTGTACGCGGCGATGGAGACCCCGGTGGCGAGCGCCGCCCCGATCGCCTTCCAGTCGGGCCGCCGCCCTGATCCGCGTAGCCCCCATACGGCGAGCCCGGTCAGGCCCGCGCACGACACCGCGACGCCCGCCGCCTGCCAGCCGCCCGGTACCTCGCCCGCGAAGAGGGCCGCGAGGACGGTCACGACCAGCGGGGACGTGCCGCGCGCGATCGGGTACGCCTGGCCGAAGTCGCCGAGTCGGAAGGATGTGATCAGCAGTGCGAAGTACACGATGTGAATGACTGCCGACAACACCAGGTACGGCCACGCGCCCGCCGCCGGGAACGGCACGAACGGGGCCATCAGCAGCCCGATCAGCGCGCCGCCCCCGGAGATCAGCGTGAAGCCGACGAGTTTGTCGGTGATGTGGTGGGCCAGCGCGTTCCAGGACGCGTGGGTGACGGCCGCGAGCAGGACCGCGGCGGCGACTATCGGAGGCACGGGTGGGCGGCTCCGCTCAGCCGGCGCCGTTGAGCAGCATCTCGCGGACGATCGGGCCCGCCGAGTCGCCGCCGTGGCCACCCTGCTGCACCACCGCCGCCGAGGCGAGGTCGCCGCGCCAGGCCGTGAACCAGCCGTTGGGCTCCTTCTGCCCGTCGACCTCCGCCGAACCGGTCTTCGCGCCCATGTCGGAGCCGAGCCCCGCCATCGGCTTGACCGCCGTACCCGCGATCGCCGTGTAGTGCATCAGCTCCCGCAGGGACGCCACGGTCCCGGCCGACATGGTCCGCGACGCCTTCGCCAGCGCACGGTTGTCGACGTCCGGCGAGACGAGGTAGGGCTGGTGGAAGGTGCCGGACTTCACGGTCGCCGCGACCGACGCCATGTTCAGCGGGTTCATCCGCACCCCGCCCTGCCCGATCAGCGACGCCGCCATCTGCGCCTCCGACTGCACGGGGACCGAGCCGTCGAAGCTGGGCACGCCGATCGCCCAGTTGTTCAGCCCGAGCCCGAAGACCTGCTGCGCCTGCTTGGTCAGCGAGTCGTCGTCCAGCTTCGGGGCCTGGCTGATGAAGGCGGTGTTGCAGGACGCGGCGAAGCTCGCCTTGAACGTGCCGTTCTTGATCTGGAACTTGTCGTCGTTCTGGAACTTCCAGTGCCCGTACGTGAAGTACTTCGGGCACGGGTGCTTCTTGTCGACCCCGGCAAGCCCCTTCTCCAGGAGCAGCGACGACGTGATGACCTTCATCGTCGAGCCGGGGGCCAGCGAGCCCTGGAACGCCGTGTTGAAGCCGGGGCTGGAGTTGGCCACACCGAGGATCTCGCCGGTCGAGGGCCGCAGGACGACGACGGACGCGCGTTCGCGCTTGGCGACCTGCTGCTCGGCCGCCGTCTGCACGGACGGGCTGATCGTCGTCTTCACTGTGCCGGGCGTGCCCTCGGTGAGGGTGAGCAGCGTCTTGTCGGGCACGGCGTTCTTCTCCGAGGCCTTGCCGGACCCGCCCGCCGACTCCTTGCGCACGACGCGCAGTTCGACGCCCGCCGTGCCGCCCGCCTTCTTGCCGTACTTCTCGCGCAGCCCGTCGATGACGGTCCCGAGCGACGGGTACTTCTTCGCGGTCAGTTCACCGCCCGCACGGTCCACCGCCTTGATCGGCGGATCGCCCGCCTCCCCGGTGACGAGCCGGTCGCCGTCCTTCAGTTCGGGGTGCGCGACGGACGCCTGCCAGCCGACGAGGACCTTCCCGTCGCTCGCGCGCCGCACGGCCGTCAGCGCCGAGTCGTACGCGTACGGCTTGCTGATCCCCGGCCCGCCGGCCTTCTTCTCGTACGAGACCGTCGACGTGACGTGGAAGGGGACCTTGGCGCCCGCCGGGGCACCCGGGGCGACCTTCACGCCGGTGAGGCGGGCGTCCTTGGCGAGCGAGGTGAGCGCGGCCTGCGCGGCGGTCACGTCGTCGGTGTACGAGGCCGCCTTCGCCGCGTCGCCGGACTGCCAGGCGGCGAGGAACGCGTCCGCCACCGCGTGGACCTCGGCGGCGCTCGGCGGCCCGGAGGGCATCTTCGGCTTGTCGTCCGACGCGGCCGCGGCGGAGGCCCCCGTACCGCTGTCCATCAGCGCGTACGCGCCGACGCCCGCCCCGACGACAGCGACCACGGCAGCCGCCCCGATCACCAGTGTGCGGGTGTTGCGGCGCTCGGGTTCCCTGCGCCTGCCTCTGGTGCCCAACGTCGTCCTCCGGTGCTCTGCGGGTGGCCCAAGGTTACGGGGTGGCCCAAGTCGCGGCTGTTGTAGGACAGAACGCCGTACAACGGCCCTTGGTTTCGTTACGATCCGGCGCGCAGCACGGACGCCACGATCGGCCCCGCCGCGTCGCCGCCGTGTCCGCCGCCCTCGACCATCGCGGCGGCGGCGACGTCGCCCCTGAAGCCCGTGAACCAGGAGTTGGAGACGGCCTGGCCGCCGACCTCCGCCGAGCCCGTCTTCGCCCCGATGTCGCCGCCGAGCCCGGCCATCGCGTGCGTGGCGGTGCCGATGGACGAGGTCGCCGTCGCCCGCATCATCTGCTTCAGCTGGGCGACGGTCGAGGCGGGCAGCCCCTGCGCGGTGGCGAGTTGACGGTCGCCGAGCTTCGGGGAGACGATCACCGGCTGCCGGAAGGCGCCGGTGATTGCGGTCGCCGTGACCGAGGCCATGTTCAGCGGGTTCATCGTGACCTTGCCCTGGCCGATCATCCCGGCCGGGTCGTCCGAGTCCCCGTTGACGGGCACGGAGCCGTCGTACGAGACGATCCCGGTCTGCCAGTCCTTGCCGAGGCCGAACCGGTCCTGCGCCTCGGCCGCGAACCTGTCCGGGCGCAGCTCGTCGGAGAGCTTGATGAAGGCGGTGTTGCAGGAGCGCTGGAAGCTGCTGGACAGCGTCGCGCCCTCGTCGGGTGCCATGTTTTCGAGATTGTGGAAGGTCTGGCTCAGCGCGGGGGCCTCGTTCGGGCAGGGCGCCGAGCCCGTCATCGAGGTGACACCGTTGTCGATCAGCGCCGCCGCGGTGATGATCTTCATCGTGGAGCCGGGCGCCAGCTTCGCCTCGAACGCGGCGTTCCACGCCCCGTAGCCGTGGTTGGCGACCGCGAGCACCTCACCGGTGGACGGCTTCACCGCGACCACCGCCGACTTCGGGAACTTCGCCGCCGACTGCTCGGCCGCCGCCTGCGCGCTCGCGCTGAGCGTCGTGCGCAGCGTGCCCGGCTTGCCCTTGGCGAGGGTGAGGAGCGTCTTGGCGGTGGTCGTGCCCTCGGCGTCCTGACGCTGGATGAACGTCTCGACGCCCGGCGTGCCTCCGGCCGAGTCCCCGTACCGGGCGCGCAGCGTCTCCAGGACCGGCCCGAGCGAGGGGTACTTCTCCTTGCTCAGCACCGCCCCGTTGCGGTCCACCGCCTGGATGGGCGGGGCCGCCGACTCGCCGGTGAGGAGCGTGTCGCCCTCGCGCATCTCCGGGTGCAGGACCGAGGGACGCCACTGCACCAGCGGCCGCCCCGTCGTCTCGCCGCGCACGACCGTCAGCGCCGAGTCGTACGACAGCGTCCTGCTCACCTCGTCGAACTGCACGGTCGCCCTGACCTTGAAGGGAACCTCCGCCCCGGCCGGCGTACCCGGCGTCAGGACGGTGCGCGTGACGTGCGCGTCGTCGTGCCAGCCGGTGAGGGCGGGCAGCGCGCTGTCCGCGTAGTTCGTGAGACCGGCCGCCGTGGCCACGTCGTTCTTCGCCCACGCCGCGAGGAACTTCCGCGACGTCTCCCTGATCTCCTCGCTCGTCGGCGGCCCGCTCCTGCGCGTCGCCGTGACCGACGTGCCGCCACCGGTGTCCGACACCGCCGAGACGATGTTGAACGCCCCGTACCCGGCACCGCCCACCATCGTGGCGAACACTCCGCCCACGATGGCGACCTTGACGCCCTTGCGCATCACGCGCCCCCTCCCCAGGTTGACCAAGGGACTGTAGGCACGCGGGGGCCCCGATACGCAGGGCGTTTTCCAGATGGTGTCCGAAGGTGTCCGAAGAGTGATCGGGGAGACGGCCGAAACCCGGTCAGATCCAGGTATCGAGCCACATCCGTGAACGCCACGAGTCGATCGGGATCGCCGTCCCCGTATAGATCGGCCAGAAGTAGACGAAGTTCCAGGCGATCAACAGGACCAGGACCCCCGCGCTCGCCGCGCCCGCGACCCGGCGGCGGTCGCTCGCGCCGGGGCGGCCGATGACCGCGCCGAGGAGCATCGCCAGGGCCAGGCAGAGGAACGGGGCGAAGACGACCGCGTAGAAGTAGAAGATCGTGCGTTCCTGGTACTGGAACCAGGGGGCGTAGCCCGCGACGACGCCGCAGACGATCGCGCCCGCCCGCCAGTCGCGGCGGAAGAACCAGCGCCACAGGACGAAGAGCAGCGCGAAGCAGGCCGCCCACCAGAGCAGCGGGGTGCCGAGGGCGAGGACCTCGCGGGCGCACTTGTCCGCCGCGTCCGCCGGGCAGCCCTGCCGGCCCGCGGAGGGGGACTCGTAGAAGTAGGAGACCGGGCGGCCGTCGACCATCCAGCTCCAGGGGTTGGACTGGTAGGTGTGCGGCGAGCTGAGATGGGTGTTGAACTCCCAGACCTCGTGCTCGTAGTGCCACAGGCTGCGCACCCAGTCGGGCAGCCAGGTGAAGTGGCCGCCCTTGCCGGCGGTCGCCGCCCAGTCGCGGAAGTAGCCGCCGGAACCGTCGGCGGGGGAGAGGATCCAGCCCAGCCAGGAGAGGACGTAGGTGGCGATCGCGACCGGGACGGTGGCGACGAACGCCGGGACGACGTCCCGCTTCAGGACGGCCAGGTAGGGGCGGTGCGCGCCCGCCACGCGCCGCGAGCCCACGTCCCACAGCACCGACATCAGCGCGAACGCGGCCAGGTAGATGAACCCGTTCCACTTCGTGCCCGCCGCGAGGCCCAGGCAGAGGCCGGCGAGGAGCCGCCACGGGCGCAGGCCGAGGCGCAGGGTCTCGGCGATGTGGGCGTCCGGGCGGACCAGGCCGTGTTCGTCGACCGGGAGCGCCGCCGCGAGCCGTTCGCGGGTCCGGTCCCGGTCCACGAGCAGGCAGCCGAACGCCGCCACCACGAAGAAGACGAGCACCGAGTCGAGCAGCGCGGTCCGGCTCATCACGAACGCCAGGCCGTCGACCATGAGCAGCGCCCCGGCCAGGCAGCCGAGGAACGTCGAGCGGAACAGGCGCCGCCCGATCCGGCACACCATCAGCACGCACAGCGTCCCGAGGACCGCCGTCATGAACCGCCAGCCGAACGGGTCGAACCCGAACATCCACTCGCCGACGCCGATGACGTACTTGCCGACCGGCGGATGCACGACGTAGGAGGCGTCCGTCGGGACGGGGACGTGCCCGTTCTTGTCGAGGATCAGGTCGTTGGCGTTCTTGGCCCAGTTCACCTCGTAGCCGCGGTGGATGAGCGCCCACGCGTCCTTGGCGTAGTACGTCTCGTCGAATATCACCGCCTTGGGGCTGCCGAGGTTCCAGAACCGCAGCACACCGGCGACGAGCGTGACGAGCAGCGGGCCCGCCCAGCCGAGCAGCCGCCCGGCCTGCCCCGCGGTGAACCGGCTCAGGCCGAACGACGCCCACAGCCGGGACGACGGCGCGGGATACGGCGGCACGAGGCGTGCGCGGACGTCGCCGCCGCTCTCCGGCGCCCGGTACCCGAACCGGCGCAGGCCGTGCAGCCACGCCGACGACGGCCGCCGCCCGGTGGGCGGTTGCTCGGGCGGGGCGCTGGTCGGGGCCGGGTGGGACGACGACGCGGTACTGGTCACCGCGCCATCGTAGGGAACGGCGCTGTGCGAGTCCCGTGCACGGGCCCGACTCGGCCGCACCCGCCGCATCGCGGGGACGGCACGGCGCCGCGGCCCTGCGAGGATGGACGGGTGACAGGAAGCCCCGATCCCCAGAACGCCGGAACGCTCGTACTCGCCGGCACGCCCATCGGCGACGTCGCCGACGCGCCGCCGCGGCTCGCCCAGGAACTGGCCACCGCCGATGTCGTCGCCGCCGAGGACACCCGCCGCATGAAGCGGCTCGCGCAGGCGCTCGACGTTCAGGTCGGCGGGCGTGTCGTCTCCTACTTCGAGGGCAACGAGGCCGCCCGCACACCGGAGCTGGTCGAGGCCCTGGCGGGCGGCGCGCGCGTGCTGCTCGTCACCGACGCGGGTATGCCGTCCGTCTCCGACCCGGGCTACCGGCTCGTCGCCGCCGCGGTCGAGCGGGACATCCGGGTCACCGCCGTGCCGGGCCCGTCCGCCGTGCTCACCGCGCTCGCGCTCTCCGGACTGCCCGTCGACCGGTTCTGCTTCGAGGGGTTCCTGCCGCGCAAGGCGGGCGAACGCCTCAGCCGCCTCAAGGACGTCGCAGGCGAGCGCCGCACCCTCGTCTACTTCGAGGCTCCGCACCGCCTGGACGACACGCTCGCCGCGATGGTCGAGGCGTTCGGCGAGGACCGCCGCGCCGCCGTCTGCCGCGAGCTGACCAAGACGTACGAGGAAGTGAAGCGCGGGCCGCTGAAGGACCTCGCCGCATGGGCCGCGGACGGCGTACGGGGCGAGATCACCGTCGTCGTGGAAGGCGCCCCGGAGAAGTCCGGCGACGACCTCACCCCCGAAGAGCTGGTACGCAGGGTGCGGGTGCGGGAGGAGGCGGGGGAGCGGCGCAAGGAGGCGATCGCCGCCGTCGCCGCCGAGGCCGGGCTACCCAAAAGGGACGTGTTCGATGCCGTGGTGGCGGCAAAGAATGCGGCGCGAGAGACCCCATAAGGGCGTAAAGGACTAACCTGAAAAGCAAAGCGAAGACCGGGTGTCACGGCTGTTCAGGCAGGGAAAGCCCAAATCGGCTCCAATAGTCGACAGGGCTTTTGCGCCCGGCCCGGCGGAGGCGTCCACTGGTTGAAGGGACGCACCCGTCCCCACGCTGCCCGCGGGCAGCGCTTGTCCAGCGGACAAGAGGAGCCGGCATGAGCGAGTTCGCAGTCTCCAGTACGTCGACCGGTGCTGCAACGCCCATCACACCCCCGTCCATTTCTTCGACACGCGGCGCGGCGATATCCATCGCCCACGAGTCGTACGCGTTCGCCTGCATGCGGTGCGGGCACGGCTGGGAGCAGTCGTACGAGATAGAGCACCATGTCGACGGGGACGGCGCGCCCTACGTGCGGTACGTGGCGGACGGTACGCGGGTGCCGTCGCCGCTGACCCGGCCCACCTGCCAGAACTGCGACGGGCACGTCCTGCGGATCATGCGGGCTGGCCGCGTCTCCTCGGCACAGAACGTGCTGCACACCTCGCGCCACGACGAGACGCCCGCCGCGGGCCCGGTGGAGGCTCCCGGGCCGGCGGCCGGGGAAACGGCGCCGCCCTCCCCGGACGGGCAGCGCCACCACTGGCACCTGTCCGACCTGCTGCATCCCTTCAGCCACCACCACGGCAAGGAGGCGTGAGCGCGGCTCCGCGGAACGGGTTCGTAAAATCGGGGCCATGAGCTCCGACCGTGCCAAGGACGTCACCCCGCCCCCGCTGCCCGCACCGCTCGCGGTGGAGGTCGCCGACTCCCACACCCACCTGGACATGCAGGCGGGCACCGTGGAGGAGGGCCTCGCCAAAGCGGCGTCGGTGGGCGTGACGACCGTGGTGCAGGTCGGCTGCGACCTGGCCGGGTCGCGCTGGGCCGCGGACGTCGCCGGGCAGCACGCGCGCGTGCACGCCACCGTCGCCCTGCACCCGAACGAGGCGCCCCGCATCGTCCATGGGGACCCCGACGGCTGGTCCCGGCAGGGAGCGCGACAGCCCCTCGGTGACGCCGGGCTCGACGAGGCGCTCGCCGAGATCGACAGGCTCGCCGCGCTCCCGCAGGTCAAGGGCGTCGGCGAGACCGGCCTCGACTACTTCCGCACCGGCCCCGAGGGCAAGGCGGCCCAGGAGCGCTCGTTCCGCGCCCACATCGAGATCGCCAAGCGGCACGGCAAAGCGCTCGTCATCCACGACCGCGAGGCCCACGACGATGTGCTACGCGTCCTGAAGGAAGAGGGCGCGCCCGAGCGCACCGTCTTCCACTGCTACTCCGGCGACGCCGAGATGGCCCAAGTCTGCGCCGAGAACGGCTACTTCATGTCGTTCGCGGGCAACGTCACCTTCAAGAACGCGCAGCCGCTGCGCGACGCCCTCGCCGTCGCCCCGCTCGAACTGGTCCTCGTCGAGACCGACGCGCCGTTCCTGACCCCGGCGCCGTACCGCGGACGGCCTAACGCGCCGTATCTCATTCCGGTCACGCTGCGGGCGATGGCGGCGGTCAAGGGCGTCACGGAGGAAACCCTCGCCACGGCGGTCTCCGCCAACACGGCCCGCGCGTTCGGTTACTGACCGATAACGCGCGCCCGCGCACCGTCGACGAGGCATGCGCAACGCCGCGACACTGCGTCACCGACCTGCTTTGGAGAGTGACCGCTCCTCCGCTAGGTTCTGCTCGCCCGATCCGCCCCGCCCGGGGTACGGACCCCTGGAGCGGCTGGAGCGTCGTCGTGAGCAATACGCCGTACGAGACGTACGAGGACACGTACGGCCCTTACGTTCCGCACGCCCGGTACGGGGGGCCTCCGGCGGCGGTTCCGGATCCGAGGGTGGCGGCGCCGCCGTACGAGGGCGGGGCGGACCCGTACCCGGAGGGGACCGGACAGGGCCTGTACGCGGCGCCCGATCTCCAGGTCGCGGCGGACGCCCACGCCGCGCCGGGCCCCTACCCCCTCCACGACACCTACCGCCCCGCCTACACCTACAGCCGCACCGCCGGGCCCGGGCCCACTCCGGCCGCACCCGTGCCCGTACCCGTACCCGTACCGGAAACCGTGACCGGTCGGGGTGCCGCCCGGAGGGCCGCGCGGCGGAGGAAGGCCGAGCAGCGGCCCGAGACGTTGCGGCGGCTCGTGCCGCAGGCGCTGGTCGTCGCGTTCCTGGCCGGAGGCACCACCGCGTTCGTCGCCGACGACAAGGCGATCCGGCTGAACGTCGACGGCAAGGAGCGCACCCTGCACACCTTCGCCGACGACGTCACCGAGCTGCTCGCGGACGAGGGCGTCGACGTCGGCGCCCACGATGTGATCGCGCCGGGCCGCACCGCCGCCCTAACCAGCGGCGACGAGGTCGCCGTCCGCTACGGCCGCCCCGTCCGGCTCACCCTCGACGGGCAGAGCCGCCAGGTGTGGACGACCGAGCGCACCGTCGACGGGGCGCTGAGACAGCTCGGGGTGCGGGCGGAGGGCGCGTACGTCTCCGCGTCCCGGTCCCGCCGCATCGAGCGCCACGGCCTCGACCTGGACGTACGGACCGAGCGGAGCGTCACCGTCATGGCCGACGGCCGCCGCCGCACCATCCGCACGAACGCGGCGACCGTCGGCGAGGCCGTCGACGCCGCCGGGGTCCGGCTGCACGGCCAGGACACCACCTCCGTACCGGCGCAGAGCTTCCCCCGCGACGGGCAGACGATCACCGTGATGCGGGTGACCGGCGGGAAGGAGGTCCGCGAGGAGATCGTCCCGTTCGCCACCGAGCGCATCGACGACCCGGCCCTCTTCCAGGGCACGGAGGTCGTCACGCAGGCGGGTGAGTCCGGTATGCGCCGGGTCACGTACGCGCTGCGCACCGTCAACGGCGTCAAGCAGAAGCCGCGCCGTCTGAAGGCGGAGCCGGTGCGCACCCCCCGTACGCAGATGATCCGGGTCGGGACGCGGCCGCTGCCCAGCTCCGTGGCGGGCGCCGACACCCTCAACTGGTCCTCGCTGGCCGCCTGCGAGTCCGGCGGCAGCCCCGCCGCCACCGACACGACCGGCACCTACGGCGGCCTCTACCAGTTCGACACGCAGACCTGGCACAGCCTCGGCGGCGCGGGCCGCCCGCAGGACGCGCCCGCCGCCGAGCAGACGTACCGGGCGAAGAAGCTCTACGTGCGGCGCGGCACCAGCCCCTGGCCGCACTGCGGGCCCCGGCTGCACGGGTGAACCCGGGGCGGCGCCGCCCCGTACCCTTGAACGGTGAGCACCCCTGACCCCCAAGGCCCCCTGTTCGGCGCCGCCGACATCCGCGAGCTTGCCGCCGTCCTCGGCGTCCGCCCGACCAAGCAGCGCGGCCAGAACTTCGTCATCGACGCCAACACGGTCCGCCGGATCGTCCGCACCGCGGAGGTCACCGCGGACGACGTGGTCGTCGAGGTCGGTCCGGGCCTCGGCTCGCTCACCCTGGCGCTGCTGGACGTCGCCCGGCACGTGACCGCCGTCGAGATCGACGACACGCTCGCCGCCGCGCTGCCCGCCACTGTCGCGGCCCGCATCCCGGCGAAGAAGGACGCCTTCGACCTGGTCAACATGGACGCCATGCAGATCACCGCGGTCCCGGGCCCGGCCCCGACCGCCCTGGTCGCGAACCTCCCGTACAACGTGGCGGTCCCGGTCCTCCTGCACATGCTCGACACCTTCCCGACCATCGAGCGCACCCTCGTCATGGTCCAGGCCGAGGTCGCCGACCGGCTCGCGGCGGGCCCCGGCTCCCGCGTCTACGGCGTCCCGTCCGTCAAGGCCAACTGGTACGCCGAGGTCAAGCGCGCGGGCAGCATCGGGCGGAACGTGTTCTGGCCCGCCCCGAACGTCGACAGCGGCCTCGTCTCCCTCGTCCGCCGCGCCGAGCCGGTCGCCACGACCGCGTCGAAGGACGAGGTCTTCGCCGTCGTCGACGCGGCGTTCGCCCAGCGCCGCAAGACGCTGCGCGCCGCGCTCGCCGGGTGGGCCGGTTCGGCCGCCGCGGCGGAGGCGGCGCTCGTCGCCGCCGGGGTCTCACCGCAGGCACGCGGCGAGGCGCTGACGGTCGAGGAGTTCGCCCGGATCGCCGAGCACAAGCACGAGGAGACGGCCGCGTGAGTGTGACCGTACGCGTCCCCGCCAAGGTCAACGTCCAGCTCGCGGTCGGCGCCGCCCGCCCCGACGGCTTCCACGACCTGGCCAATGTCTTCCTCGCGGTCGGCCTCTACGACGAGGTGACGGTGGAGGAGGCGCCGGCTTTCGAGATCACCTGCACGGGCCCGGGCTCCGACCAGGTCCCCCTCGACCGTACGAACCTGGCGGCGCGCGCCGCGATCGCGCTGGCCGAGCGGCACGGGCTGGGCGGTGACGGGCCGGGCGAGCCGAAGGTCCGTATCCACATCGCCAAGGACATCCCCGTGGCCGGCGGCATGGCGGGCGGCTCCGCCGACGCGGCGGGCGCGCTCCTGGCCTGCGACGCGCTATGGGGGACCGGCGCTTCGCGCGACGAACTCCTCGACATCTGCGCCGAGTTGGGCAGCGACGTGCCGTTCAGTCTGGTGGGCGGGGCGGCGCTGGGCACGGGCCGGGGCGAGAAGCTCGACGTCCTCGACGTCAGGGGGCAGTTCTGGTGGGTCTTCGCGGTCGCGGACGGGGGTCTGTCGACGCCCGCCGTGTACCGGGAGTTCGACCGTCTGACGCCGGACGCCCCGGAGCCCGTCGCCTCGCCCGCGCTCCTGGAGGCGCTCCGCACCGGCGACGCGTCGGCCCTGGCGGCCACCGTCACCAACGACCTCCAGCCCGCGGCCCTGTCCCTCTTCCCGTCCCTGAAGGCGACGCTCGACGCGGGTACGGGGGCCGGGGCGCTGGCCGCGCTGGTCTCCGGCTCCGGGCCGACCACGGCGTTCCTCGCGGCGGACGAGGCGGCCGCGCGCCGGGTCGCCGCCGCGCTGACCGCCTCCGGGACCTGCCGGACCGCGCGCGTGGCGGCGTCGCCCGCGCCGGGCGCCTCGCTCGTCACCGGGTGAGACGCCCGGACGCCGTGCTCAGGGGCGGGGCAGCGAGACGTTGGTGACCGGCAGCTTCGTCTCCGTGCCCGCCACGTAGAGGTCGCGCGTCGCCGTGCGCAGCACGAAGACGCCGTCCTCCGCGCGGATCCGCGCGGACATGACGAACGTGCCGTCCTCCTCCGTGGTGACCTTCACGCGGGACTGGCTCTCCCAGTACGTCTGCAGGAAGACCTCGATGTCCTGGGGGTCGACACCCCGGGGCACGGTCACCTTCCCCTCGACGGTGAGGATGTCGCCCTTCTTCACCTTCTTCTTGTTCACCTTGTACGTGAGCGAGGTCGGCTTGGTCGCGGCGTGCACGGTGGTCTCGTCGAAGTAGCCGTCCTGCGGGGTGTTCAGGTCGCCGTCCTCGTCCCACATGGCGGTGATGTGCACGTCCTGCTGGACGTTGAGCAGGCTGCTGCCGGTGGTGTGGTCGATACGGACGTCCGGGATCGTGAACCTGCCGTTCGCGTCGGTGACCGGGGTGCCCAGGTCCCGGGGCTCGTAGTAGGCGGGGTCGATCGGGTCGCTCCACGGGTTCCAGGTCGTGAACTGCACGACCTCCTGGACGGTGACCGGGACGTTCGGCGCGGGGGTGCCGTCGGCCTTGGTGACGGTGCCCGTGACGTCGACGGTGCGGTGGTCGTAGTCGGTGCCGGTCGGGTCGGTGGTCACGTCGACGACGTAGGGGTCGCCGGGCGCGGGGTCCGCCGAGGCGGCGGGGGCGGTCAGGGCGGCGGTCGCGAGCAGCAGGGCGGCGGTGGCGGCGAGCCGCGTCGGCAGGGTGGGTGCAGGCACGTTCGAACTTCCTTTTCGGTCAGGGTCCGAGGATGTGCGCCGGGCGGCACCGGTTCCGCCGCGGCGCGGGGTGTGCGACGCACCCGGTTCGACGGTGGGCCCGGGGCGGGAGTTGTCCGGTCCGGGGTTGCCGTTACGCGGCTGTGGCAAGGGGTGGATTTGTCCCGGTTACGCGTTCACCTGGGAGTTGCCGGAGGTACTCATCCCGGACGTGAGTACGGGGGCGCTGCCGCGCGGGGGCGGGAGGCGTCACGCTGCGTCCATGAACAACACGGGTCCGCATTGTCGTGACCGCCGCCGCCGCCGCCGTCATCGTCGTCTGCGTCGCGCCGCCGTTCCGCTCGGCACGGTCGCCCTCTTCGGGCTGCACGCGGCGATGGCGTCCCGGGGACACCCGCTGCCGCCGCCCGCGCTCGGGCAGGGGCGGATCGCGCGGCCGCGGGAGGTCGTGGTGCTCGTCCGCCACCGCCGCAGGCGGCCGTAGCGGTGTCGCGGCCGCGCCGCCGTCGTGGCTGATCGCGCAGTTCCCCGCGCCCCTGAGGCCCAGCGGCTCCGCCACGCCTTCCCCCGAGGGCGCCCCCGAGAACGCGCCCATGAGATGACGCACGAAGTGCGCATCTCAGGGGCGCGGGGAACGGCGCGAGCAACCACGACGGCGGCGCACCCGGCGACCCGGCCCCACAACCCCGCGGCGCGAAGCCCACCCCGAGACCCCGACTACGCTGGAGGACAGTTACCCCCGCGGCAGGAGCGAAATGGCAGTCAATCTGGTCAACGTCGAGAACGTCACCAAGGTCTACGGCACAAGGGCCCTGCTCGACGGCGTCTCCCTCGGCGTATCGGAGGGCGACCGGATCGGCGTGGTCGGGCGGAACGGGGACGGCAAGACGACCCTGATCCGGATGCTCGGCAAGCTGGAGGAGGCCGACACGGGCCGGGTCACGCACAGCGGCGGCCTGCGCCTCGGCATGCTGACGCAGCACGACTCCCTCGACCCGGCGGCGACCGTACGCCACGAGGTGATCGGCGACCTCGCCGACCACGAGTGGGCGGGCAACGCCAAGATCAGGGACGTGCTCACCGGCCTCTTCGGCGGACTCGACATGCCCGGCTTCGACCAAGGCCTCGATACGGTCATCGGCCCCCTCTCCGGCGGGGAACGCCGCCGCATCGCGCTCGCGAAGCTGCTGATCGCCGACCCGGACCTGCTGATCCTGGACGAGCCCACCAACCACCTCGACGTGGAGGGCATCGCCTGGCTCGCCCGCCACCTGCAGGCTCGCCGCTCGGCGCTGGTCTGCGTCACGCACGACCGCTGGTTCCTCGACCAGGTCTGCACCCGCATGTGGGACGTGCAGAAGGGCACGGTCTACGAGTACGAGGGCGGCTACTCGGACTACGTGTTCGCCCGCGCCGAGCGCGAGCGCATCGCGGCGACCGAGGAGACCAAGCGGCAGAACCTGATGCGCAAGGAGCTGGCGTGGCTGCGCCGCGGCGCCCCGGCCCGCACCTCGAAGCCCCGCTACCGCATCGAGGCCGCCAACGAGCTGATCGCCGACGTGCCGCCGCCCCGCGACAAGAGCGAGCTGATGCGGTTCGCGAACGCCCGGCTCGGCAAGACCGTGTTCGACCTGGAGGACGTGACCGTCCAGGCCGGACCGAAGGTGCTCCTCAAGCACCTCACCTGGCACCTCGGCCCCGGCGACCGCGTCGGCCTGGTCGGTGTGAACGGCGCGGGCAAGACGTCCCTGCTCCGCGCCCTCGCGGACGCCGCCCGTACGCAGGGCGAGCGGCAGCCCGCCGCCGGGAAGATCGTCGTCGGCAAGACGGTCCGGCTCGCCTACCTGTCGCAGGACGTGACCGAGCTGCCCGCCTCGCTGCGCGTCCTGGAGGCCGTCCAGCAGGTCCGCGACCGCGTCGACCTCGGCAAGGGCCGCGAGATGACCGCGGGCCAGCTGTGCGAGCAGTTCGGGTTCAGCAAGGAGAAGCAGTGGACGCCGGTCGGCGACCTGTCCGGCGGTGAGCGGCGCCGCCTGCAGCTCCTGCGCCTGCTCATGGACGAGCCGAACGTCCTCTTCCTCGACGAGCCGACCAACGACCTCGACATCGAGACCCTGACCCAGCTGGAGGACCTCCTCGACGGCTGGCCCGGCTCCATGATCGTGATCTCCCACGACCGGTTCTTCATCGAGCGCACCACCGACAACACGTACGCGCTGCTCGGCGACGCCACCCTGCGGATGCTGCCGCGCGGCATCGAGGAGTACCTGGAGCGCAGGCAGCGGATGATCGAGGCCGCCTCGCCCGCGCCCGTGGCCGCCGCCCCCGCCGCCGCGAAGTCGGGCCCGTCGGCCGCGGACGCCCGCGCCGCGAAGAAGGAGCTGCAGAAGATCGAGCGGCAGATGGACAAGATCTCCTCCAAGGAGTCGACGCTGCACGCGCAGATCGCCGAGAACGCCACAAACTTCGAGAAGGTGGCCAAACTCGACGCAGAGCTGCGCGAACTGGTGGCCGAGCGCGAGGACTTGGAACTGCGCTGGCTGGAACTCGCCGATGACGCGTGAAGGCCGCGTGTAGGCGCGTAACAGACGCATCACAGGCCGGTCCACCCTTGGGAACAGGGGCTGGACCGGCCTTCGCATGTGTGTCCGGAATGATAGAAAGGGCGGCTGGGGGCGGCCTGAGCGCACCTCGTGACCACCTTGAGAACGTCCGGAAAACACCCAGGCGTGCCGGTACATCAGCAGTGAAAGAGGGGGGAGCGCTGATGACTCAGCCGCCCAGCGGGCCGCCGTCCGGCGGGTTCGGAGCGCCACAGGACCCACCGAATCCGCAGCAGGGTCCACCGAATCCGCCGCAGGGTCCACCGAATCCGCCGCAAGGCCCGCCCAACCCGCCGCAGGCCCCACCGACCCCGCCGCAGGGTCAGCCCCAGCCACCCCAGGGGCCCGGGTACGGGTACCCGCAGCAGCAGCCCGGCTATGGGTACCCGCAGCAGCCCGGACCGTACGGTCAGCCCCCGCAGCAGCCGGGCCCCTACGGACAGCCCGGACAGCCCGGGCCTTACGGTCAGCAGCAGCCGGGCCCGTACGGGTATCCGCAGCAGCAGCCGGGCCCCTACGCCCAGCAGCCGCAGTACGGCTACCCGCCGCAGCAACCCCCGGCCCCGCAGGGTGGCGGCGGTGGCGGTGGCGGTATCAAGGGCAAGACGTGGGCGATCGCGGCCGCGGCCGTCGCCCTGCTCGTCGTCGCGGGCGGTGTCGTGTTCGCCGTGGTCGGTGGCGACGACGACGGTGATGACGGCAAGACGGACACCGCCGGCAAGGACAAGGACCCCAGGGCGTCCGCCTCCGCCTCCGCCCCGGTCAACCCGGGTGACGGGCAGGGCGACGGGCACGGCGGTGAGGAGGACCTCAACGCGGGCCGCCAGGACGGCGAGGCCAAGGTCCTCTGGTACAAGACCGCCCCCAAGGTGGGCAGCGACGGTGCCGACGCCCCCGGCATGTGGATCACCGACAAGGTCGCGGTCAAGGCCGCGTTCAAGGAGGTCCTGGCGTACAACACCGCGGACGGCAAGGTCAGCTGGCCCGCGATCACGCTGCCGCAGAAGATCTGCGCCGTCACGAAGACGCAGTCCGACGCGGGCAAGATCGTCGTCGCGTACATGAGCGGCACCAGCTCCCGCGCCCACTGCAACCAGGTCCAGGAGATCGACCTCGCCACCGGCGCCAAGGGCTGGACGGCGAAGATCCCCGAGCGCGAGGACAAGAACGACTTCTTCGACGGCACCGGCTCCAGCATCTCCCTGGCCTACGTGGGCACCGACACCCTGATGGTCGGCCGCGAGATGTCGGGGCTCGCGCTGGACGCGAAGACCGGGGCGAAGAAGAAGTTCGTCGTCAGCGAGTACGGCAGCAACTGCTTCCCCAAGGCCTACACCGGCGACAAGACCAAGCTGCTCTCCGTCGCCTCCTGCGCGGCGGGCGGGGACAACGCGCACGAGGAGCTGCGCCAGCTCGACCCGGAGACCGGGAAGGCGCTGTGGACCAAGAAGTTCCCCAAGAACTGGACCATCGGGAACGTCTACTCCGTCAGCCCGCTGGTCGTGTACAGCACGAACAACGAGGCCAAGAAGTACAACATCGCCTCCTTCTCGCCCGGCAGCAGCGCCGTGCGGGCCGAGGTCACCGTCGACGGCCTCGACACGCGCTGCGGCGGCTCCGGCATCTTCTCCCTGAACCGGAGCATCACCGGCTGCGCGGGCGTGGTCGCGGACGCCTCCACCCTCTACATGCCGACGCAGGGCAAGGCCGGCGGGCGGAACGAGGTCGTCGCGATCAGCCTCACCAGCGGCAAGGAGCGCTGGCGGGCCAAGTCGCCCGAGGACCTGCCCCTGCAGCCGCTGAAGGTCGAGAACGGCGCCGTCGTCGCGTACATGGGCGCCTCGTACAGCGGCAGCGCGGGGCGCGTGGTGTCCCTGCCGGTCTCCGGCGCGCACACGCCGAGGACGCTCCTGCAGAACCCGGCCGGCACGGCCGAGATCGAGAGCGGCTTCTCCTCGCCGGACGTCGCCTGGCGCGACGGACGCTTCTACATGTCCGCCACCCGGCTGTCCGGCAGCAAGGGCCAGCAGAAGCTGATGCTGGCGTACGGCGACTGACCCGCTCCCTTCTTCCCCCTCCCGTCCCCGCTCCAGGCACCGAGGTACCCACGCCATGACACAGCCGCCGCCGCCCCCGCAGCAGCCCCCGAACCAGCCGCCCAACCAGCCCCCGGGCCAGCCGCCCAACCAGCCTCCGGGCCAGCCCCCGCAGGACCCTTTCCGCAAGCAGCCCGAGCAGCAGCCGCAGCAGCCCCAGCCTTCGCAGCAGCCGCAGGCACCGCAGCAGCCCCCCGCCCCCGGCGGTTTCGGCGCGCCCACCACGCCCCCGCCCGGCGGCTTCGGCGCCCCGACCCCGCCCCCGCCGCAGGGCGCCCCGGGCTACGGCTACCCGGCCCAGCCGCCGCAGCAGCAGCCGCCGGCACCCGCGTACGGCCAGCAGCCCTACGGTCAGCCGCAGCAGCCCTACGGCCAGCAGACGCAGCCCTACGGCCAGCAGCCGCAGTACGGCTACCCGCAGCCGCCCACCGCCCCGATGACGGCGGCCGGCGGGCCCGGTGGCGGAGGCGGCAAGAAGGTCTCGCCGATCGCCTGGATCATCACCGCGGCCGTCGTGGTGATCGCCCTCATCGTCGGCGGCGGCATCTTCTACGCCGGCTCGTCCGACGACGACAAGGACGGCACGAAGAACTCCGCCGACGGTGGTGACAAGGGCGGCGACGAGGGCAAGGACGGCGGCTCCGGGAGCTCGGCCGGCGACGAGAAGGTCCCCGGCTCCACCGCCGCGAGCATCGCCTTCCAGCTGCCCGCGCCCGCCGTCGTCAAGGACGCCGTGTGGAGCGTCGAGGGATCGTGGCTGACCGACTCCGCGTACGTGAAGTCGGGCCTCGCCGAACTCAACGGCTACGACCCGGACTCCGGCACCAAGAAGTGGACCCTCCCGCTGTCCGGCCAGACCTGCGGCGCCTCGCCCGAGGTGACCGAGGCGGGCCTGGCCGCCGTGCTCTCCGAGGACGGCAAGCGCAAGAAGGAGAAGGACTACTTCAAGTGCACCGAGATCACGGTCTTCGACGTCAACACCGGTAAGAAGGTGTGGACGAACAGCGTCGAGGCGTCGGGCCAGAAGATCGCCTTCAAGGAGCTGTCCATCAGCGGCAACACGCTGGCCGTCGGCGGCGGTTACGACGGCGGCGCGGCGTTCGACATCACGTCGGGCAAGTCGCTGTGGAAGCCGCAGCAGGGCAGCTGCGAGGACGTCGGCTATCGCGGCGGCGAGCAGCTCGTCGCGGTCCGCAAGTGCGGTGACTTCGACGCGGAGACGTACGAGGTCCAGGTCCTCGACCCGGCCTCCGGCAAGCCCCGGTCGACGTACAAGGTCCCCGGCCAGGCCGGCAGCGTCAACCTGCTCTCGGTCTTCTCCAGCAAGCCGGTCGTCTTCGGCGTCGCGCTCGGCGAAGAGGTCAAGTACACCGACGCGTTCTCGCTCGACGACAAGGGCGCCCTGCGCGCCAAGATCTCCATCGACCCGGAGAAGTACGACGTCGACTGCGAGGTCGGCGAGGTGCACGGCTGCAAGGGCGTCGTCGTCGGCAACGACCGCCTCTACCTGCCGTCGCAGCAGCACGACGGCAGCGGTACCGACCAGGTCAACGAGATCGTGTCGTTCAACCTCGCCGACGGAAAGATCACCGGCGACCGTTTCGACAGCGGCGCGGACTACGAGATCTTCCCGCTGCGCATGGACGGCGGCAACGTGCTCGCGTACAAGGACGGCCCGTACGACAAGGGCGCCCAGATCATCACCATCGCGCCCAAGGGCGGCAAGCAGACGACGCTCCTGGAGACCCCCGGGACCCAGGCCGTGCGCAGTGTTCTGAGCCGCATGGTCCCGAGGTCGTCCGAAATGCTGTATGCGAACGGCCGTCTGTTCCTGGCCGAGGACCTGATCAGCGAGCGGTACTCCGCGGACGAGAAGCAGTACGCCGCGGTCGGTTTCACCGCCAAGTAACGCATGAAATAAGCGGTTTGCTCCTCCGACGGCCCCGCGCCCTCTATCGGGCGGCGGGGCCGTCGCGTACGCGAAGGCCGGAATTTCAGCATTGCGGGCCGCATCTCACCGGTAGGGGGCGCGCAACGTCGAACAAGCGTGTAGCTTCCGGGGGATGAAGGAGGACGGAGAGTCGGGGGGCTCGCCTGTCCGTGGGGGGCCCGGGAGTCCATAGGCAGCTTCTGGGGCGAACTGGGGGGTTTGCTCAATGGGTGTGCGGCTCATGGTGGTCGACGACCACCGATTGCTCGCCGAGGCACTCGCCTCGGCCCTCAAGTTGCGCGGGCACCGGGTGCTCGCCGCGGCCGCGCCCGCCGCGGGCGCCGCCGAACTCGTCATATCCAGGGCGCCCGAGGTCTGCCTCATCGGGACCGCGACCCCGGCCGAACCCGGCACCTTCGACCCGGTGGTCCGCATCAAGAAGGAGCGCCCCCAGGTGGCCGTGGTGGTCCTCGGCCCCGTCCCGTCCCCGCGCGGCATCGCCGCCGCCTTCGCCGCCGGCGCCTCCGGCTACGTACGCCACGACGAACGCATAGAGGGTGTCGAACGAGCCCTGATGAAGGCGAGAGCGGGCGAGGCGGCCGTGGCGCCGGCCCTCCTCCAGGGCGCGTTCAGCGAATTGCTGAACCCGGCGGCCCAGCCCGACGACGAGGGGCAGCGCCTGCTCCAGATGCTGACACCGCGCGAGGTCGAGGTCCTGGTCCGCGTCGCGGACGGTGAGGACACCCGCCTCATCGCGGCCGGCATGGGCATCGCCCCCTCCACGGCGCGTACGCACGTCCAGCGCGTCCTGATGAAACTCGGCGTCGGCTCCCGCCTGGAGGCGGCGGCCCTCGCGGCGCGCACCGGCCTCCTCGACAGGGCGGGCCCGGTCCCGGCGCCCGCGGCCTCCCCCTCGTCTCCCGCTCCGGACTCGCCAGAACCGGATTCGTGAGTTACAGTTGATCTTGTTCGGCACCGCAACAGCGGCCACCGGACGATGCGTTGGTCGTCTAAGGAAAGACGCCCCACTTCCTGTGGGGAAATGCAGGTGCAAGGCCTGCCCGGCGCTCCACTCCACGTCCCGCCCTGCCGCTTCGGCAGGGCGGGACGTGTGCGTTCACGCCATCGCGTCCACCTCGTCGAGGTACCGGGCCACGGGCCCGAAGGTGACCAACCCACTGGCCGCGCCCGCGTGTTCGGTACGGGCGTCACGCAGGGCGTCCGCGGCGCGGGCGGCGAGGTCACGCGCGCCGAGCAGCACGCCGGCGCGGGCGGTCAGACACCACATGGCCTCCTGCAGATGGTCGTGTTCCGGTTCCGGTACGGCGCGCAAGGCCGTACGGGCGTCCGCCTCCCGCCCCTTCGCGAGGAGGACGAGAGGCCGCGCCCAGGGCTCGTACGGGCCCCAGTCGAGCCGGGGATCGGTGGGCGCGGGCCGGTCGTTGAGGAGCCGGAGACCGAGGACGGCCAGCGGGAGGAGGCCGCGGTGCAGCCCCGGCATCCCGGCCGTACGGAGGCGGTCCTCGGCGGCGCGGTAGCGGGCGGCGGCGGTGACGGCGTCCGTTTCCGCGGTGGCGCGGGCCCGGAACCAGTCGGCGAGGACCGGCACGAGCGGCGACTCGATGGCGGAGGCGAGGCGTTCGGCGGCCTCGGCGTGCGCGGCGGCGGCGTCGAGATCCCCAAGGGCGGAGGCGGACTGCAACCGGATGAGCCGCCCGAGCACGGCGAAGCGCGGCAGGTCGTGGTGGGTGGCGAGGTCGAGCATCTCGGCCCCGGTCCGATCCCGTACGGGGGCGAGCCCGCACCGGTGGAACGACTGGAGGAAGACACCGTTGAGGGCGAAGACCAGCAGGGCGGGGTCACCGGCCTCGCGCGCCAGGGATTCGGCTTCCCGGGCCGCGTGCTGCGCGCGGCGCGCCTCCGCCGGGGTCAGATCGGCGCTGCGGCTCTCGACGGCGATGGTCGCGAGGAGGCGGACGCGGAGATCGCCGGGTCCTTCTGGCCCCAGGGCGTCGAGCGTGCGCTCGGCGGCGGCCACGACGGCCCGGGACTGCGCGGGGTCGTCGGCGCGGCTCCAGAGCGCGGGCACGTCATAGGCGCCGATGATGCGGGCGGTGAGGAGGAGATCCCCGGTGCGTTCGGCGGCCTGGGCGGCGGCGAGCCGGTCGCGCCGCGCGTGGACGAGGGCGTCGCCGCCCGCGAGGGCGAGGGTGCGGGCGAGGTCGACGGTGGTACGGGGTCCGAGCCGGGCGGTGAAGGGTGGTGCGGTGGCCTCTTCGCGGTTGACGGAGTCGTTGAGGAGGTCCGTCTCCAGGCGCTGGAGTCCGGGCCCCGGGTCGAGCCCGAGCTGCCCGACGAGCATGGCGCGGGCCCGCCGCAGCGAGGCGAGGGCGTCGGCCCGGCGCCCCGCACGGTGCAGGGCGCGGGCGAGCAGCCCCCAGGCGGGCTCGCGCCAGGGGTGCTCGGCGACGTGTGCGTCCAGGCCGGCGACGAGATCGGCCCCGTCCCCCCGGTCGAGAAGGATGCGGGCCCGCAACTCCAGCCCCTCCAGCCGCAGCTCTTCCAGCCGGGCCCGCTCGCGCCGGGCCCACGCGGAGTCGGCTACGTCGGCGTAGGCGGGGCCGCGCCAGGAGGCGAGCGCGGCGGAAAGGCCGTCCACGGCGGCCGGGTTCCCGCGGGCCCGCCTCAGGGTGTCCTCGTAGCGCTGGACGTCGATGTCCTCACGCGCCACCCGCAACGCGTACCCGGGGCCCTCCGTGACGATGAGGCGCGGCGGGTCGCGGGGCGGCCGGTCGGGTTCGAGGGCGCGGCGCAGGGCGGCGACGAACGTACGCAGGGCGCCGACGGCACGGACCGGCGGTTCGGCGGCCCACAGGTCGTCGACCAGGGTGTCGGTACTGACCATCCGCCCTTCGGCGGCGACCAGCCGCCCGAGCACCTCCCGGTGCCGGGGCCCGCCCAGCTCCACGGGGCTGCCGTCGTCGTCGAGGGCACGTACGGCGCCGAGTACGTCGATTCGCATGGGTCCATCGTGCGGGGCGGGGCGGGGTGGCGCGCACGGGCACTGATCGGTTGCTGATCAGGGTGCCGGAGTCTCGGGAGGAAGTGCTTGTCACGCCCGCCTCTTCGAAGGAGCCCCGACATGACAGAGACCTTTCCCGCCTGCTTCGAACACGTACGCCTGCCGGGTGCGACGGACGACGTGGAGCTGGCGGTCGCCGTCGGCGGCACCGGCACCCCGGTGGTCCTGCTGCACGGCTTCCCGCAGACCCGTCTGATGTGGCGCCACGTTGCGGAACGACTGGCCGCCGACCACACGGTGATCTGCCCCGACCTGCGCGGTTACGGAGCGAGCGACAAGCCGGGGGCCACGGACCCGGACGTCTACGCGAAGCGGACGATGGCGGCCGACGTGGTCCGGGCGGCCGCCGCCCTGGGCCACGACCGCTTCGCCCTCGTCGGCCACGACAGGGGCGCCCTGGTCGCCTTCCGCGCGGGCCTCGACCATCCGGAGGCCATCACCCATCTGGGCATCCTGGACGTCGTCCCGACCCTGGACATGTGGAACGTCCTGCACGGCGTCCAGGCGGCGGTCGCCTGGCACCTGTACTTGATGGCGCAGCCGCCCGGCGTCCCGGAGGCGCTGATCGCGGGCAGCGCGGACACGTTCTTCGGCTCGTTCCTGGACGCCTGGTCCGTGGACCCCTCGGCGCTGCCGGACCCGGTACGGGCCGCATACCTGCGGGCCAGTGCGGCGGCGGTCCCCTCGATCGTGGCGGACTACCGGGCCTCGGCGACCATCGACGTCACGCACGACCAGGCGGACCTGGACGCGGGCTCCCAACTCGCCATGCCCGTCACGGTCATGCAGCAGGACTGGGGCGCGCAGCTCGGCTACGACGCGGCGGGGGTGTGGCGGGCGTGGGCCCCGGACCTGGATCACCGGCTGACGCGGGCGGGCCACTTCATGGCGGAGGCGGCGCCGGACGAGGTGACGGACACGATCAGGGCGCTGCTGAGGCGCTGACCCGTGACAGGACTCGCCAAATCCGTTTCTCCGGGCTACAGTGGATCTTGTCCGGCACCGCAACAGCGGCCACCGGACAATGCGTTGGTCGTCTAAGGAAAGACGCCCCACTTCCTGTGGGGAAATGCAGGTGCAAGGCCTGCCCGGCGCTCCACTCCGAGTCCCGCTCCGCCACCATGGCAGGGCGGGATTCGTGCGTTCGGCGGTGAGTACGTCGAAGGGCCGGGGCCCACCGCCGCCAAGCGATGAACCCCGGCCCTTGAACAACCCGCCCGGACGGAGTTACTCCGACTCCTCCGGCGTGGGCGGCGCCGTCGGCCGCAGCTTCAGCCAGACCAGGAAGAAGACTCCGAGCGCGAGCATGCCGATGCCCGTCCAGAGGTTGATGTTGATGTCCTGGGCCTTCTTGAGGTCCGCGTCGGATGCCGTGATGCCCGCGATCGTGACGATGATCCCGTACACCACGAAGAGTCCGCCGATGATGCGGCGCACGTCGAAGAGGCGGGCGGCCGTCGCCGACTTGGCCTCCAGCTGGTCCACCTCGTCCACGTGCTGGTTCTTGTGGTCGCTCATGTCGTGTACCTCGTGTACCTGGGGCCTCAGAAGGAGAACGGGATGTAGCAGATGACGGCGAGGGCGATCGCGCCCCAGCCCAGGAGGGCCGGCTTGCGGTACCAGGCGTCGTCACCCTCGGCCGGCGGCTCTTCCAGGCCGGGGGCCTTCGTGCCGTAGACCAGGCCGGCCAGTTCCTCGGCGGGCTTGGACTTGGTGAAGAGAGTGACGACGAACATCACGACGCCGCCGACCACGAAGGCGACGATCGAGGAGACGAAGTTGGCGCCCTGGTCGGAGGGGATCGAGATGACGCCCTGCTTGTAGAACCAGAAGTAGTTCACCATGGCGGCGACGGTGCCGGAGAGGAGGCCCCAGAAGCCGGCCGCGGCCGAGGTGCGCTTCCAGAACATGCCGATGATGAAGACGACGAACAGCGGCACGTTGAAGAAGGAGAACAGCGTCTGCAGGTAGTTCATGATGTTGCTGAAGCTGCCCGCGATGAACGCCGTGCCCATGCCGATGAAGACGCCGACGGCGGTGACGACCCGGCCGGTCTTCAGGTAGTACGCGTCGCTGCGGTCCTTCTTGACGTACGCGCCCCAGATGTCGTTCGTGAAGACGGTGTTGAACGACGAGACGTTGGCCGCCATGCCCGCCATGAACGCGGCCAGGAGGCCGGTCACCGCGATGCCGAGGACACCGTTCGGGAGCAGGTCGCGCATGAGGACCGGGATGGCGTCGTTGTACTGGAGGCCGTCCGCGCCGCCCTTGCCGAGGGAGGGCTCCATCACCAGGGCGATCAGGCCGGGCACGACCACGACCATCGGGATGAGGATCTTCGGGAACGCGGCGATCAGCGGCGTGCGCTTGGCCGCCGAGAGGTTCTTCGCGGAGAGGGCGCGCTGCACCTCGGCGAAGTTGGTCGTCCAGTAGCCGAAGCTCATGACGAAGCCGAGGCCGAGCACGATGGTCAGCCAGTTCGCGCCGAGCGGGTTGGAGGAGCCGATGCCGGTCCCGTCCCAGGCCGTCATGAACGAGTTGCCGTGGGAGCTGGAGAGGGAGTCCGTGATGCCGTCCCAGCCGCCCACGCGCTTCAGGCCGACGATCGTCAGCGGGATCAGCGCGGCGAGGATGACGAAGAACTGCAGGACCTCGTTGTAGATCGCCGAGGAGAGGCCGCCGATCGAGATGTACGCGAGGACGAACAGGCCCGCGATGACGATGGCCAGCCACTGCGGCCAGCCGAGCAGCGCCTTGAGGACCAGCGCCATGGCGTACAGGTTGACGCCCGCGATCAGCACCGAGGAGACGGCGAAGATGATCGAGGAGAGCAGGTGGGAGGAGGGGCCGAAGCGGTGCAGCAGGAACTCGGGGACCGAGCGCACCTTCGACGAGTAGTAGAACGGCATCATGACCAGGCCGAGGAAGACCATGGCCGGGATGGCGCCGATCCAGTACCAGTGGACGGTGTAGACGCCGTACTGCGCGCCGTTGGCGGCCATGCCGAGGATCTCGGTGGCGCCCAGGTTGGCGGCGACGAAGGCGAGACCCGTGACCCAGGCGGGCAGGGAGCGCCCGGAGAGGAAGAAGTCGAGGCTCGTCTTCACCGAGCGGCGGGCCATGAAGCCGATGCCGAGGACGACGACGAAGTAGATCGCGAGGATCGCGTAGTCGAGGCCGTTGGTGGGCAGCCGTAGCCCTTCGGCCAGGGTTGTCGTGCCGGACAGTGTGGGGGACTGCATGGGGGAACTCGCTTCGTTGCGCGAACTGAATCAGACGGGAACCTACGCCCCTATGTTCAATAAGTGAACAGTTCTCATGACGTTCTTTGTTTGATTGTGATCGAGGACTCGCACTCGGCCATGCGCGGCGCGCCCCTTGACGCCCCTGTTGCCTTATGCTTCATTGTGTTTGGTTCTGTTTGTTTGAATGTTGGTTGGCGCGATGAGGAGTGTCGGACGTGAAGAAGACGTCGACCCGGCTGGCTGATGGGCGCGAGCTCATCTACTACGACTCGCGCGACGACGTCGTACGGGAGGCCGTCGACCGGCGCCCCCTCGACCGCACCGTCACCACCTCCGAGATCCGCCGCGACCCGCTGCTCGGCGACTCGGTCGCCATCGCCTCGCACCGCCAGGGCCGCACCTACCACCCGCCGGCCGACCAGTGCCCCCTCTGCCCGACCCGGGGCGAGCGGCTCAGCGAGATCCCGGACTCGACCTACGACGTCGTCGTCTTCGAGAACCGGTTCCCCTCGCTCGCCGGGGACTCCGGCCGCTGCGAGGTCGTCTGCTTCACCTCCGACCACGACAAGTCCTTCGCCGACCTGAGCGAGGACCAGGCGCGGCTCGTCCTGGACGCGTGGACCGACCGCACCGCAGAGCTCTCCCACCTCGACTCCGTCGAGCAGGTCTTCTGCTTCGAGAACCGGGGCGCCGAGATCGGCGTCACCCTCGGCCACCCGCACGGGCAGATCTACGGCTACCCCTTCACCACCCCGCGCACCGCCCTCATGCTCCGCTCCCTCGCGCAGCACAAGGAGCAGACCGGCGGCCGCAACCTCTTCGCCGACGTGATCGAGAAGGAGATCGCGGACGGCTCGCGCGTCGTCATCGACGGCGAGCACTGGGTCGCCTTCGTGCCGTACGCCGCCCACTGGCCCTACGAGGTCCACCTCTACCCCAAGCGCCAGGTCCCCGACCTGCTCGGGCTCGACGACGACGCGCGCACAGAGTTCCCCAAGATTTACCTGGAACTCTTGAAGCGCTTCGACCGGATCTTCGGGGAGGACGAGCCGCCGACGCCGTACATCGCGGCGTGGCACCAGGCCCCGTTCGGCACGCTGGAGGAGTTCGAAGGGGTCAACCGGGACGACTTCGCGCTCCACCTCGAGCTTTTCACCATCCGCCGCACTTCCGGCAAGCTGAAGTTTCTCGCGGGTTCCGAATCCGGCATGAACGTGTTCATCAACGATGTGCCGCCGGAGACCGCGGCCGAGCGACTGCGAGAGGTAGCGAGCAAGTAATGGGCAAGGCCGTTCAGAAGTACATGGTCACGGGTGGTGCGGGGTACGTCGGCAGCGTCGTCGCCCAGCACCTCGTCGAAGCGGGCCACGACGTCACGGTTCTCGACAACCTCTCCACCGGCTTCCGTGAGGGCGTGCCCGCGGGCGCCGTCTTCATCGAGGGCGACATCCGCGACGCCTCGAAGTGGCTGGACTCCTCCTATGACGCGGTGCTGCACTTCGCCGCGTTCTCCCAGGTCGGCGAGTCCGTCGTGAAGCCCGAGAAGTACTGGGACAACAACGTCGGCGGGACGATGGCGCTGCTCGCCGCGATGCGCTCCGCGGGCGTGCGCAAGCTCGTCTTCTCCTCCACCGCGGCCACCTACGGCGAGCCCGTCAACACGCCGATCACCGAGTCCGACCCGACCGCGCCGACCTCCCCGTACGGTGCCTCGAAGCTCGCCGTCGACCACATGATCAGCGGCGAGGCGACCGCGCACGGCCTGGCCGCCGTCTCCCTGCGCTACTTCAACGTCGCCGGTGCCTACGGCGCGTACGGCGAGCGTCACGACCCCGAGTCGCACCTCATCCCGCTCGTCCTCCAGGTCGCCCAGGGCCGCCGCGACGCCATCTCGATCTACGGCGACGACTACCCGACCCCCGACGGCACCTGCGTCCGCGACTACATCCACGTCGCCGACCTCGCCGAGGCCCACCTCCTCGCCGTCGGCGCCGCCCGCCCGGCCGAGCACCTCATCTGCAACCTCGGCAACGGCAACGGGTTCTCGGTCCGCGAGGTCATCGAGACCGTCCGCAAGGTCACCGGGCACCCGATCCCCGAGGTCGTGGCCCCGCGCCGCGGCGGCGACCCGGCGACCCTCGTCGCCTCCGCCGCCACCGCCCGCGAGCGCCTCGGCTGGAACCCGTCCCGCGCGGACCTCGCGGACATCGTCGCCGACGCCTGGCGCTTCGCCCAGGCGCGCCAGTAGCCGCTCGCCAGTAGTCACCACTCGTCGGAGCAGGGTAGGTAGTCAACACATGTCTGTCGCCGCGCAGTTCAAGGACCTGTACGGGTACGAGCCCGCGGGGGTGTGGGCGGCCCCCGGCCGCGTCAACCTCATTGGCGAGTACACCGACTTCAACGAGGGCTTCGTCATGCCGCTCGCGCTGCCGCACACCGCGGTCGCGGCGGTCGCCAAGCGGACGGACGGCGTCCTGCGCCTGCACTCCGCCGACATCGACGCCCCCGTCACCGAACTGCGCGTCGACGCCCTGACCCCGCTCTCCAAGTACGGGCAGGGCGGCTGGGCCGCGTACCCGGCGGGCGTCGTCTGGGCGCTGCGCGCGGCGGGCCACCCGATCACCGGCGCCGACCTGCACCTTGCGTCCACGGTGCCGACGGGCGCGGGCCTGTCGTCCTCGGCGGCCCTGGAGGTCGTGACGGCGTACGCGCTGAACGAGATCTTCGAACTCGGGCTCACCGGACCCGAGTTGGCGGTCCTGTCGCAGCGCGCCGAGAACGACTTCGTCGGCGTCCCCTGCGGCGTCATGGACCAGATGGCGTCCGCCTGCGCCACCGAGGGCCACGCCCTGCACCTGGACTGCCGCGACCTGTCCACCCGGCAGGTCCCGTTCGACCTCGCGGCGCACGGGCTCCAGCTGCTCGTCGTCGACACCCGCGTCAAGCACGAACTGGGCGACGGGGCGTATGCGGAACGCCGCGCGGGCTGCGAGGAGGGCGCGCGCGTCCTCGGCGTATCGCACCTCCGCGACGTCCCGTACGCCGAACTCGACGCGGCGCTCGCCACATTGGAGCGGGCGGAGGTGGACGAGAAGGTCGTCCGCTACGTCCGCCACGTCGTCTCCGACGACCACCGCGTCGAGCGGACCATCGCCCTGCTCGACACCGGCGACTCCGCCGACGTCCGCGCGATAGGCGCCATCCTCACCGACGGGCACCGCTCGCTCCGCGACGACCTGCGCATCTCCTGCCCCGAGCTGGACCTCGTCGTCGCGACGGCCAACGCGGCGGGCGCGCTCGGCTCCCGTATGACGGGCGGCGGATTCGGCGGCTCGGCGGTCGTCCTCGTGGAGAGCGACGACGCGGACGCCGTCACCAAGGCGGTCCTGACGGCGTTCGAAGAGGCCGGATACACCGTGCCGCGCGTGTTCCCGGCGGTGCCGTCGCCGGGCGCGCACCGGGTGTCCTGAACCGTGCGGTTCAGTTCAGCCGCTTCGTCAGCGTGAACTCCTTGACCCCCGGCGGATAGTCCGGCACCACCGCGACCACGTCGTACCCGTGCTGCCGGTAGAATCCGGGGGCCTGGAAATCCCAGGTCTCCACGCGCGCGTTGACGCAGCCGTGCTCCTCGACGGCGATCCGCTCCGCCTCCGCGAGGAGCCGGGAGCCGAGGCCCGCGCCGCGCCTGCGGTCGTCGACCCAGAGCAGGTTCACGTGCAGCCAGGTCGCCCAGGTGTGCGCGTCCAGGCCTGCGGCCAGTGAGCCGTCCTCCGCCAGGGCCCACACCTGAAGAGGGGTTTCGCGGTCGCCGGGCGTCCCGCGCAGATCGCGCAGGACGGGGGACGCCGCCGTGTTGGCGTCCGCGAGCAGCGACCGGAGCAGAAGGCGGCGCTCTTTGTCGACTTCTGTCTCAATGCGAAACATGTGCCACACCCTAAACGCGCCGGACAGTCATGGACCGGCCAACGGGTAACCAGTTCTGTGAATTGCCTTCCCCTCCTGCCGCGCAGCCCTACTCTGAGGGACAACACCGGTGGGGGCCGGTGTTGATCAGGGGGCGAGACAGCCGGGTACGACGCCCGGGGTGGGGGTAGCGGAACCGACACGGCGGCGGCCGTGCGACCGCGGTGACCCGCACACCGGGCGCCGTACCCGCGTTGATCCGACCCCCGACGATCAGGCACCCCCCGCTCCACGAGAGAGCGGGGAAGGGGGTTATCACGTGGTTCGAATCCGGGTTCTGGTCGTCGACGACCATCGCATCTTCGCCGAGTCCCTGGCCGCGGCGCTCGCCGCCGAGCCGGACGTCGACGTGTCGGCCGCGGGCAGCGGCCCGGCCGCCCTGCGCAGCCTCGACCGGGGCGCCGCCGAAGGGCGCAGATTCGATGTGCTGCTTGTCGACGCCGACCTGGGCGCGGCGTCCATGCAAGGCATGCGGCCACCGACCGTCGTGCCCGACGGGCCCGCACAAGAAGGCCTCGTCGACGGGATCTCCCTGGTCGCGGGCGTCCGCTCCGGGCAGCCGGCCGTCCGTACGGTGGTGCTGGCCGAGCGGGACGATCCGCGGCGCGCCGCGCTCGCCCTCCAGGCCGGGGCGTCCGGGTGGGTCGCGAAGGACTGCTCCCTCTCGCGGCTGCTCACGGTGATCCGGGGAGTGTTGCGGGACGAGACACATCTGCCTCCGGCGCTGCTCACGGGTGTGCTGCGCGAGCTGACCGCGGCGCGCAAGCACCGGACCGAGTCCGAGCGGCTCGTCGAATCCCTCACGCCGCGCGAGCGCGAGGTGCTGCGGTGCATGGTCGCGGGGCTCGGGCGCAAGGCTGTCGCCGAGCGGCTGTTCCTTTCGCCGCACACCGTGCGGACGCATATGCAGAACGTGCTCGGGAAGCTGGGGGTGCACTCCACGCTGGCCGCGGTTGCGCTGGCGCGCCGGGCGGGTGTGGGGCCGGTCGACCTGGAGGCGGCCAGCTGAGTCCCTGCGCGTGCGGGGTCGTTATGCCGGGTGCGGCTGCGTCGTGGCTGCTCGCGCAGTTCCCCGCGCCTCCGAAAGGCGCACTGCGTGCGCCCTTTCATGGGGCTGCGGCGAAGCCGCATGCCTCAGGGGCGCGGGGAACTGCGCGACCAGCCACGACGGCGCCGCACCCGGAAACCCCGGAGGGCCCGTCACCCAGGAATGTTGTCGAACGGGGCCGTCAACTGCCGCAGAAGCGACGCCAGTTCCCCCCGCTCGGAGCGCGAAAGCTCCGCCAGAATCGCCCGCTCCTGCGCGAGCAGCCCGGCCAGGGCCTGGTCCGCCCGGTCCCGCCCCTCGGGCGTGAGGCGGACGAGGACGCCGCGCCGGTCGCTCGGGTCGGGGAGGCGCTCGACGAGGCCCTTCTTGGCGAGGCGGTCGATGCGGTTGGTCATGGTGCCGGACGTGACGAGGGTCTGCGTCAGCAGCTGACCGGGGGAGAGCTGGTAGGGGGCGCCGGCGCGCCGCAGGGACGTGAGGACGTCGAACTCCCACGGCTCCAGCTGATGCTCGGCGAACGCGAGCCGCCGCGCACGGTCGAGATGGCGCGCCAGCCTGCTGACCCGACTGAGCACCTCGAGGGGCTCCACGTCGAGGTCGGGGCGCTCCCGGCGCCACGCTGCGACCAAGCGGTCGACCTCGTCCTCCATGACGATCAGTGTAGGGGGTGTGTCGACGTGAAGTCTCTTGATGTCAAGTTACTTGACGTCGAGAGACATGCGGCGGGACCCTGGCCCCATGGCTTCCTCCACGTCTCCCACCTGGGACCCCGACCAGTACCTGCGCCACGCCGACCACCGCGCGCGCCCCTACACCGACCTCCTCGCCCGCGTCCCGGCCCTGCCGAACGACCCGCCCCGGATCGCGGACCTGGGCTGCGGCCCCGGCAACGTCACCACGCTCCTCGCCGACCGCTGGCCCACCGCCCACGTCACCGGCTACGACAACTCACCCGAGATGCTCCACAAGGCCGAGCGGTACGCCGGGCCGACGAGCGAGGGCGGCCGCATCGACTTCGCCCCCGCCGACCTGCGGCACTGGACGCCCCCGGAGACGTACGACCTCATCGCCTCCAACGCCACGCTGCAATGGGTCCCGGACCACGCCGACGCCTTCCCCGCGCTCCTGGACGCCCTCGCGCCCGGCGGGACCTTCGCCTTCCAGGTGCCCGGCAACTTCGACGCCCCCAGCCACGTACTCATGCGGGACCTCGCCGCCTCCGCGCCCTGGCGGGACCGGCTGGCCGGGGTGCTGCGCCACGGTGACGCCGTGCTGACCCCCGCCGCCTACCTGGAGCGGCTCACCGGGCTCGGCTGCGCGGTGGACGCCTGGGAGACCACGTACGCGCATCTGCTGACCGGGGACGATCCCGTTCTGGACTGGGTGAAGGGGACCGGGCTGCGACCCGTCCTCACCGCCCTCGCCGACGACCCGGACGCGCGTGACGCCTTCGTCGGCGCCTACCGCGATCTGCTGCGCGAGGCGTATCCGGCGACGCCGCACGGCACCGTGCTCCCGTTCCGCCGGATCTTCGTCGTGGCGGTCAAAGGGGCGGTCAGAGGAGCGGTCGAAGGGGCGGGCGAAGCGTGATCACCGGAATGGAGCACGTCCAGCTCGCCGTGCCCGCCGGGAGCGAGGACGTCCTGCGCGCCTTCTACGCCGGCACCCTCGGCATGACCGAGACGCCGAAGCCGCCGGCGCTCGTGGCGCGCGGCGGCTGCTGGTTCGAGGCGGGGAGCGCCCGGCTGCATCTCGGTGTGGAGGAGCCCTTCCGGGCCGCCCGTAAGGCGCATCCAGGGCTGCTCGTCCGGGACATCGAGGCGTACGCGGCGCGGCTCACCGCCCGGGGAACCCGCGTCACCTGGGACGACGGGCTGCTGCCCGGGTACCGGCGCTTCTACTGCGCCGATCCCGTCGGCAACCGGCTCGAATTCCTGGAGCCCGCGCGCTAGCTCTTCCGGTGGCCTATCAGGCGCGGCTTCGGCTCCAGGCCGTCCAGGCCGTGCCATGCCAGGTTCACCAGGTGCGCCGCGACCTCCGCCTTCTTCGGCTTGCGGGCGTCCAGCCACCACTGGCCCGTGAGGGCGACCATGCCGACCAGCGCCTGCGCGTACAGCGGGGCCAGCTTGGAGTCGAAGCCGCGGGCCTTGAACTCGCGGCCCAGAATGTCCTCGACCTGTGTGGCGATGTCGGAGATCAGCGAGGCGAACGAGCCCGTGGACTGCGGGATGGGGGAGTCGCGGACGAGGATGCGGAAGCCGTCCGTGTACTCCTCGATGTAGTCGAGGAGCGCGAACGCGGCCTGCTCGCACAGTTCGCGCGGGTGCCCGGCGGTCAGGGAGCTGGTGACCATGTCGAGGAGCTGGCGCATCTCCCGGTCCACGACGACCGCGTACAGGCCCTCCTTGCCGCCGAAGTGCTCGTACACCATCGGCTTGGAGACCCCGGCCTTCGCCGCGATCTCCTCCACCGACGTGCCCTCGAAACCCTTCGCGGCGAAGAGCGTGCGGCCGATCTCCAGCAGCTGCTGACGGCGTTCGGCTCCCGTCATCCGCGTCCGGCGCGTACGCCGGGGCTTGTCGGGCCGGTCGCTGCTCGCGCTGCTGGAGGTGCTTGAGTCGGTCGCCACACTCCCATCATGCCTGGCCCCACTCACGCGGTGTCGGGTACCTCTGCCTCGGCCCTGCGGCGCTCGATCCGCTCCTTGGACGGCCAGCGCACGTCGTGCGCCCAGCCCAGCTGTTCGAACCAGCGGATGAAGCGGGCCGAGGAGTCGATCTGGCCGCGGAGCACGCCGTGCCGGGCCGAGGTCGGGTCGGCGTGGTGCAGGTTGTGCCAGGACTCGCCGCAGGAGAGGACGGCCAGCCACCACACGTTGCCCGAGCGGTCGCGGGACTTGAAGGGGCGCTTGCCGACCGCGTGGCAGATCGAGTTGATCGACCACGTGACGTGGTGCAGCAATGCCACCCGGACGAGCGAACCCCAGAAGAACGCCGTGAACGCCCCCCACCACGACATCGTCACCAGACCGCCGATCAGGGCGGGAAGCAGCAGCGAGAGCGACGTCCACAGGACGAACTGGCGGGAGATCGCGCGCAGCGCAGGGTCCTTGATCAGGTCGGGCGCGTACTTCTCCTGCGAGGTCTGCTCCTCGTCGAACATCCAGCCCATGTGCGCCCACCACAGGCCCTTCATCAGGGCCGGCAGGTCCTCCCCGTAGCGCCACGGCGAGTGCGGGTCGCCCTCCGCGTCGGAGAACTTGTGGTGCTTGCGGTGGTCCGCCACCCAGCGCACCAGCGGGCCTTCGACCGCCATGGAACCGGCGACGGCGAGCGCGATGCGCAGCGGGCGCTTCGCCTTGAAGGAGCCGTGCGTGAAGTAGCGGTGGAAGCCGATCGTGATGCCGTGACACCCGAGGTAGTAGAAGAACACGAGCAGCCCGAGGTCGAGCCAGCTCACGCCCCAGCCCCAGGCCAGCGGCACCGCCGCGCACAGGGCGACGAACGGCACGACGATGAAGAGGAGCAGCGCGAACTGCTCCACGGAGCGCTTCTGCTCACCGCCGAGGGTCGCGGGCGGGGGTGGTGCGGTGGAGGGTCGGGGCGCCCCTTGCGGAGCGTCTTCGATCACGTCGGAACGTGTGGCCATGGGGTCCCCTGTACGTCGAGGGTCGGGTCACGGGCTGAGCGTGGGGGGCAACGGGGTCGAAGCGGGTCGAAGGGGGCGTCGGGAGGGTCGAGGAGGGTTGAGAGGGGCCGGGACTGGTGAGGAGTTCCACCGAGATCAACGGAGATCCCAGGAGATCCACGGAAGGCTCCGTCATCCCTACGGTTCCGTAACTTACGGGGTCGTAAGCGTAGCGGCGTGTATCCGGGCGCCACGAGGCCCCGGGCAGCGCCGCGAGCACGGGCACATATCCTTGGAAACGGTCGGACAGCGCGGTCCGCTCTGAATCTCCACCCGGGACTTCTACCCGGTTCCGGGGACTCTTCCCTCCAGACGAGCTTCACCACTGCAAGGAGCCGCACCTGTGAGCAGTGCCGAACAGACCGCCTCGACGAGCACCAGTGCCGAGCTGCGCGCCGACATCCGCCGACTGGGCGATCTGCTGGGCGAGACCCTCGTCCGACAGGAGGGGCCCGAGCTCCTCGAACTCGTCGAGAAGGTCCGCCGCCTGACGCGCGAGGACGGCGAGGCCGCCGCCGAACTGCTGCGCGGTACCGAACTGGAGACGGCGGCCAAGCTGGTCCGCGCCTTCTCCACCTACTTCCACCTCGCCAACGTGACCGAGCAGGTCCACCGCGGCCGCGAGATGCGCGCCAAGCGCGAGGCCGAGGGCGGTCTGCTCGCCCGCACCGCCGACCGCCTGAAGGACGCCGACCCGGAGCACCTGCGCGCGACCGTGCAGAACCTCAACGTGCGGCCCGTCTTCACGGCCCACCCGACCGAGGCCGCCCGCCGCTCCGTCCTGAACAAGCTGCGCCGCATCGCCGAGCTGCTCGAGACGCCGGTCCTGGAGGCCGACCGCCGCCGCTACGACACCCGCCTCGCCGAGAACATCGACCTGGTGTGGCAGACCGACGAGCTGCGTGTGGTGCGCCCCGAGGTCACCGACGAGTCGCGGAACGCGATCTACTACCTCGACGAGCTGCACGCGGGCGCCGTCGGCGACGTCCTGGAGGACCTCACCGCCGAGCTGGAGCGCGTCGGCGTCGCCCTCCCCGAGGAGGTCCGCCCGCTGACCTTCGGCACCTGGATCGGCGGCGACCGCGACGGCAACCCGAACGTGACCCCGCAGGTCACCTGGGACGTCCTGATCCTCCAGCACGAGCACGGCATCAACGACGCCCTCGACATGATCGACGAGCTGCGCGGCTTCCTGTCGAACTCGATCCGCTACACCGGCGCCACCGAGGAGCTGCTCACCTCCCTCAAGCAGGACCTGGAGCGGCTGCCGGAGATCAGCCCCCGCTACAAGCGGCTCAACGCGGAGGAGCCCTACCGGCTCAAGGCGACCGCGATCCGGCAGAAGCTGGAGAACACCAAGGACCGGCTCGCCAAGAACACCCCGCACGTCGACGGCCGCGACTACCTCGGCACCGCCGAGCTCCTGCGCGACCTCACCCTCATCCAGACCTCGCTGCGCGAGCACCGCGGCGGCCTCTTCGCCGACGGCCGGATGAACCGGACGATCCGCACCCTCGCCGCGTTCGGCCTCCAGCTCGCCACGATGGACGTCCGCGAGCACGCCGACGCCCACCACCACGCCCTCGGCCAGCTCTTCGACCGGCTCGGCGAGGAGTCCTGGCGCTACGCGGACATGCCCCGCGACTACCGCGGCAAGCTGCTCGCCAAGGAGCTGCGCTCGCGCCGCCCGCTCGCGCCGACCCCGGCCCCGCTCGACGCGGACGGCGAGAAGACCCTCGGCGTCTTCCACACCGTCGCCAAGGCGCTCGACGTGTTCGGGCCCGAGGTCATCGAGTCGTACATCATCTCGATGTGCCAGGGCGCCGACGACGTGTTCGCCGCGGCCGTCCTCGCCCGTGAGGCCGGCCTCATCGACCTGCACGCCGGCTGGGCGAAGATCGGCATCGTGCCGCTCCTGGAGACCACGGACGAGCTGAAGGCCGCCGACACGATCCTGGAGGACATGCTCTCCGACCCGTCCTACCGGCGCCTCGTCGCGCTCAACGGGGACGTGCAGGAGGTCATGCTCGGCTACTCCGACTCCTCCAAGTTCGGCGGCATCACCACCTCGCAGTGGGAGATCCACCGGGCCCAGCGGCGGCTCCGTGACGTCGCGCACCGCTACGGCGTCCGGCTGCGCCTCTTCCACGGCCGCGGCGGCACCGTCGGCCGCGGCGGCGGCCCCTCGCACGACGCGATCCTCGCCCAGCCCTGGGGCACCCTGGAGGGTGAGATCAAGGTGACCGAGCAGGGCGAGGTCATCTCCGACAAGTACCTCGTGCCGTCCCTGGCCCGCGAGAACCTCGAACTGACCGTCGCGGCCACGCTCCAGGCCTCCGCGCTGCACACCGCGCCGCGCCAGTCCGACGAGGCGCTGGCCCGCTGGGACGCCGCCATGGACGTCGTCTCCGACGCCGCGCACGCCGCGTACCGCAGGCTCGTCGAGGACCCGGACCTGCCGCACTACTTCCTCGCGTCGACCCCCGTCGACCAGCTCGCCGACCTGCACCTGGGCTCGCGGCCCTCGCGCCGCCCCGGCTCGGGCGTCTCCCTCGACGGCCTGCGCGCCATCCCGTGGGTGTTCGGCTGGACCCAGTCGCGGCAGATCGTGCCCGGCTGGTTCGGTGTCGGCTCGGGCCTGAAGGCGCTGCGCGAGGCCGGTCTCGACTCCATGCTCGACGAGATGCACGAGCAGTGGCACTTCTTCCGGAACTTCATCTCCAACGTCGAGATGACGCTCGCCAAGACGGACCTGCGCATCGCCCGGCACTACGTCGACACGCTCGTCCCGGAGAACCTCAAGCACGTCTTCGCCGACATCGAGGCCGAGCACGAGCTGACGATCCGCGAGGTGCTGCGGGTCACCGGCGAGAGCGAACTCCTCGCGGCGCAGCCGGTGTTGAAGCAGACCTTCGACATCCGCGACGCCTACCTCGACCCGATCTCCTACCTCCAGGTCGCCCTGCTCAAGCGCCAGCGCGACGCGGCGGCGGCGGGCGAGGAGCCGGACCCGACGCTGGCCCGTGCCCTGCTGCTCACGGTGAACGGTGTGGCGGCGGGTCTGCGCAACACCGGCTGACCCCCGCGGAAGGCTAGGCGCTGACGGCGACGAACGCCGCCGTCAGCAGCGCGAGACCGGCGCCTGCCGTGATCCACGCCAGGCGCCGGTTCAGCATTCCGCCCGCGAGCACGACCGACGCGAGCAGCAGCGCGCCGCCCAGCGGCATGAACCCGGTGAAGAACCCGGCCGTCCCCGAGCGCACGGCCTGCCGGCTGCTCGGTTTGAGCACGACCTCGATGCGGGCGCCCTTCTTCACGCCGACGGAGCGCCGCATCCACACATTGGCGCCGCCGGGCGCGGAGGCCAGCGGCCCGCTGCACTCGCTGCCCTCGCACCGTTCGACGAGCAGTACGCCGTGGGCGCGTCCCTTGGGGAACACCACGTGCTGCGCGGCGCCCCAGGAGGCCCAGAACCCCGCCACCACCAGGAGCAGGGCGATCGCCAACGCCGCGATCCGCCGGGTCACCGACACCGCTGAAGCCATGGCCGTGATCTTTGGCCATCGGTACGCGTACGGTCAACTCCCGGACGGGATCAGGAGTTGTACGAGGACTGCGCGCGCTCCAGGCCCTCCGTGACGAGCGCCTCCACCGCGTCGGCGGCGCGGTCCACGAAGTAGTCGAGCTCCTTGCGCTCCGCCGAGGAGAAGTCCTTGAGGACGAAGTCGGCGACCTGCATCCGGCCGGGCGGGCGGCCGATGCCGAACCGCACCCGGTGGTAGTCGGGGCCCATCGCCTTGGTCATCGACTTCAGGCCGTTGTGCCCGTTGTCGCCGCCGCCGAGCTTCAGGCGCAGCACCCCGTAGTCGATGTCCAGTTCGTCGTGGACGGCGACGATGCGCTCGGTCGGCACCTTGTAGAAGTCGCGCAGCGCGGTCACGGGGCCGCCGGAGACGTTCATGTACGACATCGGCTTGGCGAGGATCACGCGGCGGTTGGCGGGGCCGGGCGGGCCGATGCGCCCCTCCACGACCTGGGCCTGGCCCTTGGTCGCCCGCTTGAACTTGGCGCCCATCCGCCGCGCGAGGAGGTCGGCCACCATGAAGCCGACGTTGTGCCGGTTCATCGCGTACTCGGGGCCTGGGTTGCCGAGCCCGGCGATCAGCCAGGGGGCGTTGTCGTCGGACATCAGCGTTCCTTCGCTGGAGAGGGCGCTACGGAGGGTGCCGGAGATGGCTGTACGGGGCGGCGGGCCGTGCCCACCACCCCGTACACCGGGAGTTCACGCGACGAAGGCTCAGGCCTCCGCGGCGGCCTCGTCGCCCTCGGCCTCGGCCGGGGCCTCCTCGGCCTGGGCGGCCAGGACCTGGAGGACGACGGCGTCCTCGTCGACGGCGAGGGTGGTGCCGGAGGGCAGCTTGATGTCCTTGGCGGCGACGGAGTCACCGGCGTCGAGGCCCTCGATGGAGACGGTGACCGACTCCGGGATGTGCGTGGCCTCGGTCTCGACGGCCAGCGTGTTGAGGACGTGCTCCAGGATGGTGGAGCCCGGGGCCAGCTCGCCCTCGGTGACGATGGGGAGCTCGACGGTGACCTTCTCGCCGCGCTTCACGAGGAGCAGGTCGACGTGCTCCAGGAAGCCCTTCAGCGGGTCGCGCTGCACGGCCTTCGGGATGGCCAGCTCGTTCTTGCCGTCGATGTCCAGGGAGAGCAGGACGTTCGGCGTGCGCAGGGCGAGCAGCAGCTCGTGGCCCGGCAGGGTGATGTGGACGGGGTCGCCACCGTGGCCGTAGACCACGCCGGGAACCTTGTTCTCGCGGCGGATGCGGCGGGCGGCGCCCTTGCCGAACTCGGTACGGGTCTCGGTGGCGAGCTTGACCTCGGACATGCTCTTCAACTCCTCGTAGAACTAGGGGGACCTCGAAAGAAGGCGGTCACCCGGCCACGAACGGCCTGCTACGAAGAGCGCGTCGATAACGGACCGCCGTACAAAAGTACGGCCTCCCTCGCCGAGCAACTTCAGCAGTTTACTCGGCAGGGGAGGCCGTACCCAAATCGATCTTCAGCGGGCCTTTTTAGGCTTCGCCCTCGAAGAGGCTCGTCACCGAGCCGTCCTCGAAGACCTCGCGCACGGCGGAGGCGATGGTCGGGGCGATCGACAGGACCGTGATCTTGTCGAGCTCCAGCTCGTTCGGCGTCGGCAGCGTGTTCGTGAAGACGAACTCGCTCACCTTGGAGTTCTTCAGGCGGTCCGCGGCGGGGCCCGACAGGACACCGTGCGTGGCCGTCACGATGACGTCCTCGGCGCCGTGCGCGAACAGGGCGTCCGCGGCGGCGCAGATCGTGCCACCGGTGTCGATCATGTCGTCGACGAGGACACAGACCCGGCCCTCGACGTCACCGACGACCTCGTGGACGGTCACCTGGTTGGCGACGTCCTTGTCGCGGCGCTTGTGCACGATCGCCAGCGGGGCGCCGAGCCGGTCGCACCAGCGGTCGGCGACGCGCACGCGGCCGGCGTCGGGGGAGACGACGGTCAGCTTGGAGCGGTCGACCTTGGCGCCCACGTAGTCCGCCAGGATCGGCAGCGCGAACAGGTGGTCCACCGGGCCGTCGAAGAAGCCCTGGATCTGGTCCGTGTGCAGGTCGACCGTGAGAATGCGGTCGGCGCCCGCGGTCTTCATCAGGTCCGCGATCAGACGCGCCGAGATCGGTTCACGTCCGCGGTGCTTCTTGTCCTGTCGCGCGTAACCGTAGAACGGCACGATGACGGTGATGGAGCGGGCCGACGCGCGCTTCAGCGCGTCGATCATGATGAGCTGCTCCATGATCCACTTGTTGATCGGAGCCGTGTGGCTCTGGATCAGGAAGCAGTCGGCACCGCGAGCGGACTCCTGGTAGCGGACGTAGATCTCGCCGTTGGCGAAATCGAAAGCCTTGGTCGGGACGATCCCGACACCGAGCTGGTGCGCGATCTCCTCGGCAAGCTCGGGGTGGGCGCGGCCCGAGAAGAACATCATTTTCTTCTCGCCCTGCGTCTTGATCCCGGTCACAGCACTAGTCTCCTCAGACGAGTTCGTCCGCCGCAGCTGCCCGCGCGTCCCTATAGCAGCGAGCCAGGCGAATCGTGAGCATCTATCACGGTACGCCGTGTCGGACGCACCTGTTTCCGGTCAGCCTTCGCTGCCCGGCTCCTCGGTGAGCGCCTCGGCCGCCTTCGCGGCCGCGCTACCGGGACGCTTGCGCGCCACCCAACCCTCGATATTCCTTTGCTGGCCCCGGGCGACGGCCAGCGAACCGGCCGGTACGTCCTTCGTGATGACGGACCCCGCGGCGGTGTAGGCACCGTCCCCGACCGTGACAGGAGCCACAAACATGTTGTCCGCGCCGGTGCGGCAGTGCGACCCGATCACGGAGGGGTGCTTGTCCTGGCCGTCGTAGTTCACGAAGACGCTGGCGGCGCCGATGTTGGTGAAATCACCGATCGTCGCGTCGCCCACGTAGGACAGGTGCGGGACCTTCGTGCCCTCGCCGAGGGAGGACTTCTTCAGCTCGACGAACGTGCCGACCTTCGACTTCAGGCCGAGGCGCGTGCCGGGCCGCAGGTAGGCGAACGGGCCGACGCTCGCCTGCGGGCCGATCTCGGCGCCGTCGGCCACCGTGTTGTCCACGCGGGCGCCCGCGTGGACCGTGGTGTCGGTCAGGCGGGTGTTCGGGCCGACGATCGCCCCCTCGCCCACGTGCGTGGTGCCGTGCAGCTGGGTGCCCGGCAGGATCGTCGCGTCCCGGTCGAAGGTGACCGTGCAGTCGATGAACGTGCCGGCCGGGTCGACGACGGAGACGCCGTCGAGCATCGCGCGCTCAAGGAGGCGGTCGTTGAGGATGCGGCGGGCCTCGGCGAGCTGGACGCGGTTGTTGATGCCCGCGATCTCGCGGTGGTCGCGGGCGACCGACGCGCCGACCCGGTGCCCGGCGGCGCGCAGGATGCCGAGGACGTCCGTCAGGTACTCCTCGCCCTGGCTGTTGTCCGTGCGCACCTTCTTCAGGGCGTCGGCGAGGAGGCGGCCGTCGAACGCGAAGACACCCGAGTTGATCTCGGTGAGCGCGCGCTGCTCCTCGGTGGCGTCCTTGTGCTCGACGATCGCGGTGACGGCGCCGGTCCCGGCGTCGCGGACGATGCGGCCGTAGCCGGTGGCGTCGGGGACGTCGGCGGTGAGGACGGTCACGGCGTTGGAGTCGGCGGAGTGGGTGGCGGCGAGCGCCGTCAGGGTCTCGCCGGTCAGGAGCGGGGTGTCGCCGCAGACGACCACGACGGTGCCGTCGAGGGCGCCCTCGGGGGCCAGGCCCTCCAGGCCCATGCGGACCGCGTGCCCGGTGCCGTTCTGCTCCGCCTGTACGGCGGTGCGGACGCCCGCGTCCACGGTGTTCAGATGGGCGGTGACCTTCTCGCGCGCGTGCCCGACGACCACGACGAGCTGCTCGGGGTCCAACTCACGAGCGGCGGCCAGCACATGGCCGACGAGGGAGCGGCCGCAGAGTTCGTGCAGGACTTTGGGGGTGGCCGACTTCATACGGGTGCCCTCACCCGCTGCGAGAACGACGACGGCGGCCGGGCGGATGGCGCTCACGGAGGTGCCCTTCGGCTTCGAATGGGGTGGACATCCGCAGGATACCGGGGTGTTCGAGAGCCGAAACGAGTGCGGGGCCCGACCAGTCGGCCGGACCCCGCGTCACGTCGTGCTCCCCCGCCAGGACTCGAACCCGGACAAATGGCACCAAAAGCCACGGTGCTGCCAATTACACCACGGGGGAAAACCTCGACAAGACGGACATTGCGCCAACCCGTCGAGTGAGCACCCAACACTATGCCGTACCAGGCACCTTCCACGCGACGGTACAACCTGGGGCCCGTGCGTACGCGTGCGGACCCGGCGGCTATGAGCAAAACTCACCGGAAAACGGGCGCCGACCGCCCGTAGGCTGGGGGCATGACCACGACGGGGGAAGTTCACCGAGCCACAGCCGGGGGGCCGTGGTGGTGGGAGCGGTGGCGCGGCGCCGTGCTGGACGTGGGGCTCGCGGCGGCGTCCGCCGTCGAGTGCGCGTTCGAGGGCGTGCCGTTCGCGCACAAGGCCGGTCTTCCGGTCTGGACCGGCGTTCTCTTCGGCGTCCTGACGGGCGCGACGCTCCTGCTGCGGCGGCGCTGGCCGATCGCCGTGGTGCTCGTGTCCGTGGCGGTGACCCCGGCGCAGATGGGCATCATGCTCACCGTCGTCGGCCTGTACTCGCTGGCCGCCTCCGAGATGCCGCGCCGCATCATCGGCTCGCTCGCCTGCATGTCGTTCGTCGGCACGCTGATCGTGTCGGTGGTCCGGGCGCAGCAGGACATGGTGCACAGCGACCGGTTCCAGGTCGGCGGCTGGTTCGTGCCGTTCGTCGCCATCACCACATCGCTCGGCGTGACGGCGCCGCCGTTGCTCCTCGGCCTGTACGTGGGGGCGCGGCGCCGCCTGATGGAGAGCCTGCGCGAGCGCAACGAGTCCCTGGAGCGCGAGCTGTCGCTGCTCGCCGAGCGGGCCGAGGAGCGGGCCGAGTGGGCGCGCGGCGAGGAGCGCACCCGGATCGCCCGGGAGATGCACGACGTCGTGGCGCACCGGGTGTCGCTGATGGTCGTGCACGCGGCGGCGTTGCAGGCGGTGGCCCGCAAGGACCCGGAGAAGGCGGTGCACAACGCGGCGCTCGTCGGCGACATGGGCCGCCAGGCGCTCACCGAGCTGCGCGAGATGCTCGGCGTGCTGCGGTCCGGGGACCCGGTGCCGGAGCGCGGCCTGAGCGTGCCGCTCGCGGCGGTCGGGGCGGCGGCGGCCGCGGCGGCGTCCCGGGCCGAGGCCGAGGACGGCGCGGCGGAGGGCGGCCCGTGCCTCGCCGACCTCGACGAGCTGGTGGGCCAGTCACGGGAGGCCGGAATGGTCGTCGAGATGACCGTCGAGGGCGATGTGCGCGCGTACGCCGGAGCGGTGGAACAGACGGCCTACCGCGTCGTGCAGGAGGCCCTGACCAATGTGCACAAGCACGCGGCGGGCGCCAAGACCTACGTCCGCCTCGCCCACCGCGCCGCCGAGGTCGCCATGCAGGTGGAGAACGAACCGCCGCCGGACCTCGCGGACGCCTCCTCCGCCGGCCTCCCCTCGGGCGGCAACGGCCTGGTCGGCATGAAGGAACGGGTGGCGGTCCTGGGCGGCGTCTTCGTCTCGGGCCCGACGGACGCGGGCGGCTACCGGGTGTCCGCGGTGCTCCCGGCGGCGTAGCCCCTTCCGCGGGCCTCAGGTGGCCTGGAGCCGCGCCGGCTGGACGCCCGTCGTGAGGGTTTCCAGGGCCCGGTCGATGTTCGGGCCGAGGTACCAGTCGCCGCTGTGGTCGAGGGCGTAGACGCGGCCCTCCGTGTCGATGGCGAGGAGCGCCTCCGTGCCGGACTCGGCGCCGAGCGGGGCGACCTCCGTGTCGAGGGCGCGGCCGAGGTCGCCGAGGGTGCGGGCCATGTGGAGGCCGTGCAGCGGGTCGAGGTGCGGCTGGACCGGGGCGATCTGGCGGCCGGGACCGGTCGGGGTGAGGTGCAGGCCGCCGAACTCGGCCCAGGCCTCGACCGCCGCGGGGAAGACCGCGTGCCGGTGTCCGGCGGGGGAGACGTGCGAGCGCAGCGCGTCCGCCCAGAACTCGGCCTGTTTGATGTCCCAGCGGCCGGGCTGCCACCCCGCGGCGCGCAGCGCGGCGTCGACCGGCACGGTGAAGCGTGTGCTCGACGAGCGGTCCGAGAGGGCGGTGGAGGAGGAACCTTGGGTGGGCATCAGGGGGCCGTCTCGCTCTCGGCTGTGTCTGCGGAGGGGTCCACCACGCGTACGCCGAAGTGCGCCGTCAGCGCGGCGCAGGCGCGGCAGGGGCGGGCGAAGCCGCCGTGCAGCGGGTCGCCGTCCTCGCGGATGCGCCGGGTGGTGAGCTTGGCGTGCTTGAGGGCCTTGCGGGCCTCTCCCATCGTCATGGGTCTGCGCCGGGCCCGCTTGGACTTCTCGGTGCGTTCGGCGTCCGTGGCGACCAGGTGGCGTGAGACGAGGATCGCCTCGGCGCAGCGGCCGGTGAACCGGTCCCGCTGCGCGCTCGTCAACGTGTCCAGGAAATCCTGCACCAAAGGATGCAGCGCGGGCGGCAGTTCGCCCCGTGCGGCGGTGGAGGTGAGCGTGCCGCCGCGCACCGAGAGCGCGGCGGCGACGGCGGGCAGGATGCCGTCCCTGCGCCCCCGGAGGACGGGTACGTCGATGGCGTCGGCCGCGCTCCAGCCCACGCGCGGGTCGTTGCCGGACGGTGCCTCCGCGTCGGCGGACGGCTCCGTCGCCGTCTGTGCGGTACCGGTGTTCATGTAGTGCTTCCCCTCCTGCAATCCCCCAGGTTGCCTGCACAGAGTGCCAAATGGGACGGCGGGTGCGGAAGCCGGTACCCGTCGACACGCCTGATCGTCACGGGGTGGTGACACCGAGGTGACTGCTGGTCATGGAACCAGAGGCCCGGTGACCGGTGCCGTACAACCGCATAGGCTGTCGGTGTCCGCGATCGACACGGGACGGGAACAGGCCACGAGTTCGGCACCCGTTCGGCCGCGGTGCAGCAGGTACCCGTCAACAGCGCCGCAGGGGGCAACCGCCATGACGACAGGTCGGCTCGGGCAGCAGGCCGCGCCGCCGAACGCGGCTTATGCCGGGCAGGTAGTGAACTTCCCTGACCCGGTCCGCGCCGCCCGCCATCCCCGAGGGGTGCGGGTGGACGGCGACGGCTATCCGGACTTCTCGGCGTACGCGCGCGCGGCGGCCGAGATCGCGGAGCCGCCCCAGGGTTTCGGCGTCGACGAACTTCGCCTCACCGACTACGTGTCGGCGAACGCCGCGCTCGCCGCGTCCGGCCACGCCCTGTGGGACACGATCCCGGCGGTGGCGACCCCGCACGGCTGGACCTGGCACCACGTACGCGGCTCGCGCCGCCTCGAACTCGTACCCGTCGAGGTCAAGGCGCTGCTGCGGCACCACGGCGGGCTCGCGACGGCCGCCGTCGACCAGCACAAGCGCGGCACCCGGCCCCTCCAGGACACCCGGCCCGCGCACTTCGGGCTGCCCAAGTCGGCGGTGGCCGTCACCGAGCAGCAGGTCCTCGGCGTGGAGGAGGACCTCGGCTACCGGCTGCCCGGCGCCTACCGCTCGTTCCTGAAGGCGGCCGGCGGCAGCGCGCCCGTCGGCACGGCGCTCGACGCCGACCTCGGTCTCCTCATCGACCAGCCGTTCTTCACGGTCCGCGACGAGGCCGCCGTCAATGACGTCGTCTACGTCAACAAGTGCCTGCGCGACCACCTCACCAAGGACTACCTGGCGGTCGGCTTCGTGCAGGGCGGCATCCTCGCCGTGAAGGTGCGCGGGGACCGGGTCGGGTCCGTCTGGTTCTGCGCGTACGACGACGCGCGGGACGGCGGGGAGCTGGCCGCCCTGTCGGTCGCGGAGCGGGTGGAGCGGCTGCTGCTGCCGTGCGGGGACGACTTCGACGTGTTCCTGTCCCGGCTCGCCGGAAATCCGCCGGAGCTGGAGACGGTGGCGAACCTGATGGTGGACGGCGGTTTCGCGAGCGCCGTCCCGGTCTCGACGTACGCGGACGAGGGGTGAAGGTCCGATGGTGACGTTCGCGCAGGCGCAGGAGCGCGCCGAGGAATGGATCAACGGTGACGTGCCCGGCTACCAGCAACGCGAGGTGCGGGTGCGGGAGTTCGAGCTGGGCTTCGTCGTGTGGGCGGAGGACCGGGAGAACGGTCCCGTCTCCGACGGCGGCCGCCAGCGGCTCGTCATCGCGCGGGACAGCGGCGAGGCCACGCTCTGGCCGTCGCTCCCCGTCGGCGAGGTGATCCGGCGGTACGAGGAGGAGTACGGGCTGCCGGAGGCCCCGGCGCAGCCCGTGGCGCCCAGGGCACCGGAGCGGGTGGACCTGAACCAGACGTCGTTCCTGCTCAGCCCGCCGGAGTGGTTGCAGGAGGCGGCGGACAAGCTGGGCATCCCGGACCGCCGCACCCCGGCCGCACAGACTCCGCCGACCCCGACCCCGACCCCGGCCCCGGTCGCTTCGGAGGCGCCGGCCGACGCCGTGCCCGAGGGCGCGACCCCGTGGGCCGGTACGGACACGAACGGGGCCGGTGACGAGGACGACCGCTCGGTGCCGCTGCCCGAGACCGTGTTCTCGCCGCCCCTGTCCGAGGAACCGCCCCGGCCCGGCGCCACCCCGGACGCGAAGACGGCCCTGATCTCGGGCGGCAGCCAGTTGCCGCGCACCGAGGTCGCCCCGGCGCTCGACCAGACCCCGGACGAGCCGCGGCCCGCGGCCCCGACGCCGCACACCCCGCCGCCCGCTCCGGGCGCGCCGTTGCCGCCCGAGGCGCCGGGCGCGCCCCCGTACGGGTACCCGCAGGGCCCGGTCGGCGGCCCGGACACGCCTCCGCCGCCGCCCGCCTCCAGCACGCCGCCGCCCGGGCCGGGCGCGCCGTTCCCGCCGCCTGTGCCGGGTTCGGCCGTGCCGCTGAAGCCGCCGCCGGGGTACACGCACCACGGCATCCCGCTGGGCGCGGGTGCGCCGGGCGCGACCGGTACGCCGCCTCCGTCGCCCGCGCCGGGCGCCCCGCTGCCGCCTCCGGTGCCGGGCACGGGTACGCCGGGTACGCCGCCTCCGGGCGCCCAGCCGTACGGGTATCCGCAGGGCGCGGGCGCGCCCGGTGCCCCGACGCCGCCCCCGGGTGCCCCCTTGCCGCCTCCCGCCGCTCCCGGGGCCGACGACATCGCCGGTGTCGCCACCAGCAAGGCGCAGGGTCCCGGGCGCGGGGACGGGCCGCAGCTGCCGCCGCCTCCGCAGGCGCCCGGGGCGCCGGGCGGTCCGGCCGGCGGGTACGTGCCGACGCAGCTCGTCTCCTCGCTGGGCCCGGACGGGCAGCCGCAGCCGCCGGGGCCGCCGTCGCCGCCCCAGCCGCAGCCGCCCGCCGACGGGGTGCATCACGCCGCCACGATGCTGGCGGGTCCTGCCGTCGGCGGCCCGGGTGCGCCGGGTGGGCAGACACCGCCTCCGCCGGGGCCGCCCGGCGCCCCTGGTGCGCCTGGTGCGCCTGGTGCGCCGAAGCCGCCGCCCGCGCCCACGCCGCCCGGCGCCACGCCTCCGCCCCCCGCGGGCGGCGGTGTGCACCACGCGGCGACGATGCTCGCGGGACCGGGTCCGCAGGGGCCCGGCGGACCCGTGCCGCCGCCCGCTCCGGCGCCCCCGGCCGCGTACGGCTACCCGCAGCAGGGCGGTCAGCCGACCGTCGGGCCCGGCTACCAGGCCGTGCTGCGCTACCGCGCGCCCGACGGCTCCGAGCAGCAGCTCATCCGGCGCAGCGCGCCGGGTACGCCGCACCCGGAGTGGCAGATCTTCCATGAGCTGCGCGGTATGAACATCCCGCCGGACCAGGTCCTCGAACTCCACACGGAGCTGGAGTCCTGCGCGCTGCCGGGCGCCTACTGCGCACGCATGATCAAGGAGCAGTGGCCGCAGGCGCGGATCACGTCGATCGCGCCGTACGGCACCGATCACGCGTCGCGTCAGCAGGGCATGCAGCAACTGATCGCGCATCAGGGCGAGTTGCACCAGGTGGCGGACGGCCCGGCGCGTCCGGCGCCGGTGCGCGCGCCGCTGCCGCCCGCGCAGCCCGCGCCGCCGGTCCCGCCGGAGGCGATCGCGCAGGAGCTGGCCGGGGCGTTCGGCCCCGGGGTGTTCCGGTTCGACCAGCGGGCGGTCTCGCGCCAGGGCGTGCCGGACCTCGTGGCGCACACGCTGGTCGTGGCGGGGCTGCCCGCGGACTTCGGGCCGTTCTTCTGGGCGCAGGCCGTGCCGGGCCGTCCGGTGCCGACGCTGGCGGAGCTGGCGCAGGAGCGCGGGGTGCAGCCGGCGTCGGACGCGGGCTCGTACCTGGTGATGGGCAGCGACTTCGGCAAGGCGATCTGTGTCCAGTACGGGACGGCGCACATCGTGGCCGTGCCGGTGGAGTCGGGTCCGGGCGGGGCGCCGGTGCCGCCGCAGTTCGTCAACACCGGCCTGCCGGAGTTCGCGCGCTCGCTCGGGCTGCTCGGGCGGATGTGGCGGCTGCGCTACGGCCTGAACCCGGAGCAGGCGGGCCGCTGGACCGTCGATTTCCAGGCGCAGCTGAACGCGATCGACCCGGCGGCGCTCGGCTCGCCCGAGACCTGGTGGTCGGTGCTGCTGGAACAGATGTGGGACGGCCTGCTGTAGGCCCGTACTCCACGTCGCTCCCGGGGCGCTCGACCTGCGGAACCGGTCGGGCGCCCCGATCATGCGCTCATGGCGGTGAGACGGAGGCGGACCGGGGCGTCGGGCAAGCGGCGCTGGCCCAGGCGCGTCCTGGTGGCCGTGCTGCTCGTGCTCGTCCTGCTCGCGGGATACGGCACGGGCCTGTATTTCTGGGCGGATCAGCGGCTGCGCACCACCGAGGCGTTCGGCGACGGCGGTGACCGTCCGGAGGGCGGCAAGGGCACGGACTGGCTGCTCGTCGGTTCGGACTCGCGGGCGGACCTGACGCCCGAACAGCGCAAACAGTTGCATGTGGGCAACGATGGCGGTCTGAACACCGACACGATCATGATCCTGCACTACGGCGACAGCGGTCCGTATCTGGTCTCGATCCCGCGCGACTCCTACGTCGCGATTCCCGGCCACGGCCGCGGCAAGATCAACGCGGCGTACTCGATGGGCGGCGCGAAGCTGCTCACCCGCACGGTCGAGCAGGCGACAGGGCTGCGCCTCGACCATTACGCGGAGATCAGCTTCCTGGGCCTGGTGGACGTCGTCGACTCGATCGGCGGCGTCCGCATCTGCGTACCGGACGGCGGTCTGCACGACGAGAAGTCCGGCGCCGACTTCGACGCGGGATGTCAGCACATGGACGGCGTGCAGGCGCTGCAGTTCGCGCGGGCCCGCTACTCCGATCCGCAGGGCGACCTGGGCCGCGTCAAGCGCCAGCGCGAGCTCGTCGACGCGATCGCCGACAAGGCGCTCGGTCCGTCGGTGGCGCTGCCACCGTGGAAGCTGATCCCGTTCGTACGCACCACGCTGGACGCGCTGACCGTCGACACCGGGACCGGCGTCGGCGCCCTGGCCTCGATGGGTCTGAAGGTCCGCGGTCTGGCCGGGACGGCGACCGTGCCGGTCGCGAGCGAACCGTACGTCCCCGGGGCGGGCGATGTCGTCCAATGGGACCGGGCCAAGGCGCTCCAGCTCTTCACCGCGCTGAAGAACGACACCGCGATTCCGACTTTCGACTCGAAATGACGCATCCTTGACCGAGTAGGTCGGGTAGATGTGTCACCTGTGACGTGTGCGCGTCGTGTGTCGTGGTATCGGCGCCAACGCCCGATCCATCAGGATGTGCGCCGATCGCGTGTTTCGCGGGGATCGCGCAGAAGGGATCGAGATGAGCGGTGCAGGAGCGTCGTCGTCGCCGTACGGATTCGTCGTCGTACGGGGCCGTGGGTACCGCCCCGAGCGGGTGGAGGCCGTCGCCGCCGAGCTGTCCGGGGCCCGGGACGACGCGTGGGAACGCGCCGCGCGGCTGACCGTCCTCGCCAAGGAGATGGAGGCGGAGGCCGAACGGCTGCGCGAGGTCGTCGCGCACCTCGCGCCGCAGACCTACGAGACTCTCGGCAAGCGCGCGCAGTACCTCCTGGAGCTGGCCGAGGAGGAGGCCGTCGCCGTCCGGCAGGAGGCGCATCACCAGGCGAACGCGGTAGCCGAGGCCGCCGCCGACGCGGGGCGCGAGACGCGCGACGCCGCCCGCGCCCACGCCGACGAGGTGCGCGGCAAGGCCGAGGAGTGGGCGGTGCGCCGCGAGCGGGAGACACGGGCGCACGCCGACGAGATCCGGATCGCCGCCCGCCGCGACGTGAAGGAGGCGCGCACCGAGTCCCTGGCCATGCTGCGGGAGACACGGCGCCGGGGTGAGGCGGCGCTCGCCGAGCAGGCCGAGGAGCACGCCGAGACGGCCGAGGCGTTCGAGCGCGAGGCGGCGGAGTGGGTGGCCGCGGCGGACGCCCGGGAGGCGCTCGCCGTCACCGAGGCCGAGGAGCGGCTCGCCGGGGCGAAGCGGGCGTACGCGGAGGCGGGCGAGGCCGCCCGGCACCGGCAGGAGGACGCGGAGGCCGCCGCCGGGGAGATCCTCGCGCAGGCGCGGGCCCGCGCGGAGGCCGTCGCCCGGGAGACCGAGCGGATGCTGCGCGAGCACGACGAGGCCAAGGAGGAGATGCGGGCCCACATGGACCATGTCCGCAGCTCGCTGGCGACGCTGACGGGGCGGGCGGTGGCGGAGTAGCCGCGCTTCCCGGCGCCCGGCGGGGGCGGTCCTCTTTGCGGACAGTGCTACTTTGCAAAGTCATCGGGCAAGTGGCGTACGGGTACGAGGAGTTGACGGGCGATGGCGGACAGGATGCTGCCGGAGGTCGAGCGGGGCGCCGTTCGGCGCATCACGGTGGTCGGCGAGGAGGTGCTGCACCGCCGCTGCGAACCGGTCACGGACGCCGCGTTCGGCACGCCGGAGCTGACGCGTCTGATCGACGACATGTTCGCCACGAACCACGTCGCGCACGGCGCGGGTCTGGCCGCGAACCAGGTCGACGTGGACCTGCAACTCTTCGTGTGGGACATCGAGGACGACTGGGGCGTGCGCCACGTCGGCCACATCGCCAACCCCGTCCTGGACGAGGAACCGCTCGCCACGCGCCGGCTCGTCGAGGAGATGGAGGGCTGCCTGTCGGTCCCCGGCCCCTACCGGCCGCTGGCGCGCGCCGACCACGCCGTCGTCCGGGGCCGGGACAAGGACGGCAGGGAGCTGGTCGTCGAGGGCCGCGGCTACTTCGCCCGCTGCCTCCAGCACGAGACGGACCATCTGCACGGCCGCCTCTACATCGACCGGCTCGGCAAGCGGGACCGCCGCGAGGCGCTGCGCGAGATGGCGGAGCTGCGGGACGGGGTCCTCGCGCGCCGGGCGGCCGTCGCCGAACGCCTCGGCAAGTGACGGCTACCGCCCCGCCCCGGAGTCCGGCTGCCGTACGGCTCCGGCAAGGATCCACTCCTCGACGGCCTCGTACTGCCGCCGCTGCTCGGCCGCGCTGCGCGCCGGGGTCAGCACCGTGCCCAGCCAGCCGAGCAGGAAGCCGAGGGGGACGGAGACGAGCCCCGTCGTCGTGAACGGGAACCAGTTGAAGTCCCGGTCGGGGAACGCCGAGCCGGGAGAGCCCGAGACCAGATTGGTGCCGCTCATCAGGGCGAGGCAGGCCACCGTCGAACCGAGCAGCGTCCACATCAGGCCCGCGCGCGTGAAGCGCCGCCAGAAGAGGCTGTAGACGAGGGCGGGGGCGAGCGCGGAGGCGCCCAGGCAGAAGGAGAGCGTGACCAGGGGCTGCAGATTGCGGTGCTGGACGAGGGTGGCCAGGAGGATCGCGGGCCCGCCGACCGCGAGCGCCGCGATCCGCACCATCCGCAGCTCGGCCCGCTCGCTCAACTGCCGTCTGCCGTACGCGAAGACGTCGTGGGCGAGGGAGTTCGCGCAGGCCAGGATCATGCCCGCCACCGACGCGAGCAGCGTCAGGAACAGGGCCGTGGTGACCGTCGTGAACAGCAGCGCCTCGGTCGTGGACATCGACGGGCCGAACGCGGCGCGCGCGCCGAGCAGGTACGCCGTGTTGCCCTGCGGATGCGCGGCCATGACGGTCGAGCGGCCGAGCAGCGCCGTCGCGCCGATCCCCACGACGGAGATGATCAGCGCGAAGACGCCCACGGACGACACCGCCCACGTCATGGAGCGCCGTACCTCGCGCGCGTGCCGGGCCGTGTACATGCGCATCGTGACGTGCGGCAGGCAGGCCGCGCCGAGCACCACCGTCAGCTGGGAGCTGATCATGTCCGTACGGGGGAGGGGGCCGTCCGCGAACTCCAGGCCCGGCATGAGGTAGGCGCGGCCCACGTCGCTCCGGTGCGCCGCCTCCGCGAGGAGCGTGCCGGGGTTCCAGTCGAACCGGTGCAGGATCAGGCCCGCGACGACCGTGCCCGAGCCGAGCAGCACCACCATCTTCACGATCTGGATGACGGCCGTGCCCTTCATGCCGCCGATCGCCGCGTAGCTGATCATCAGCGCGCCGAGGGCGACGACGCAGGCGGTCTTGAACCCCTGGCTGGTGAAGCCGAGGAGGAACGCCAACAGGTCGCCCGTGCCCGCCAGTTGGACCAGCATCAGCGGGAGGAGTGCGGTCAGGGTCGTGGCGCAGGCGGCGATCCGCACCGCGCGGCCCGGCATCCGGCGGGCCAGCGCGTCGCCCATGGTGAAGCGGCCCGCGTTGCGCAGCGGTTCGGCCAGCAGGAACATCAGGAGCATCAGGCTGAGCCCCGTACTGAGGGCGAGGACGACCCCGTCGTACCCCGTCAGGGCGATGATGCCGCCCGTGCCGAGGACGGTCGCCGCGGAGATGTAGTCGCCGGCCACGGCCAGCCCGTTGCTCATCGGGGTGAGGCGGCCGAAGCCCGTGTAGAACTCCTCCAGGTTGTCCCGGTCGGGCCCCGTCACGATGCAGAGCAGGAGGGTGACCGTGGCGACGGCCGTGAACGCCACGAGGGCCATGGACTCCGCCGAGGACCCGTTCATCGCGCCGCGCCTTCCGTGCCCTGCCCGCGCCTGCCCCGCCGTCGCAGCCGGTGGGCGAGCGGGTCCACGCGCCGCCTGGCCGTGTACTCGTACAGGAACAACGCCACGCAGACGACGGGCAGTTGGCACAGGCCGATCAGCAGGCCCGTGGAGAGGCCACCGGTGACGGCGCGGTTCATCAGGGCCGGGGCGAACGCGGAGAGCAGCAGGAACAGGGTGAAGTAGCCGAGCGCGGTGAGCGTGGCGACGCGGCGCTGCCACCGGTAGGCGATGCGCAGCAGCACCAGGTCGTGGCTGGGACCGCCCGGCGGGGGCAGGTCCGGGTGGCGCGGCAGACGGTGGGCCGGGGTGCGGTGGGCATGGGAGGGGTGCGGCATCCCGTTCTCCTTGCGTGGCCGGAGCCGTGCGGGGGAGGCGGAACGCTACTCGTGCGTAACGGGGTTGGGGAGGGGTCGCGCAAACCGTTCGGTCGGAACGGTTCGCGGAGGCCGGTGGAGGCGGTGGGTGGAGGCGACCCTGAGACCGGGTCCGCCGAAGGGCGCAGCTCCCCTAGGGGTCCCTCCGTACAACGGACCGGGGGTCGTTCGTCCCCCCGGAGGACGAGGGGGGCGGGGGGTTCTTCCTACCGTCGGGGGGTGGGGTTTTCCCCCGGGAAACACGGTGCCTTCCACCAGCGCGCCCGGGGCCCCGCGTCACCAGACTTGGGCGTACCGCAGAGCACTGCGGGTTCGCGACACCGACATAGGAGAACACCGTGGCATCGGCTGTGACCATTCCCAGGACCGGGGGCACTGGAGAGCGTACGGCCGTTGCCGCACGGGCGCGGCAGGTCGTGAAGGCGTACGGGGCGGGGGAGACCCGGGTCGTCGCGCTCGACCACGTCGACGTGGACATCGCCCGCGGGCAGTTCACCGCGATCATGGGCCCGTCGGGCTCCGGCAAGTCGACGCTCATGCACTGCCTGGCCGGGCTCGACACCGTGACCTCGGGCCAGATCTACCTCGACGACACCGAGATCACCGGCCTCAAGGACAAGCGGCTCACGCAGCTGCGCCGTGACCGGATCGGCTTCATCTTCCAGGCGTTCAACCTGCTGCCCACCCTGAACGCCCTGGAGAACATCACCCTCCCCATGGATATCGCGGGCCGCAAGCCGGACCGGCAGTGGCTCGACCGCGTCGTGGAGACCGTCGGCCTCGCCGGGCGGCTCAAGCACCGGCCGACCCAGCTCTCCGGCGGGCAGCAGCAGCGCGTCGCCGTGGCCCGCGCGCTCGCCGCCCAGCCCGAGATCATCTTCGGCGACGAGCCCACCGGCAACCTGGACTCCCGGGCCGGATCCGAGGTGCTCGGCTTCCTGCGCCGCTCCGTGGACGAGCTGGGCCAGACCATCGTCATGGTCACCCACGACCCCGTCGCCGCCTCCTACGCCGACCGCGTCCTCTACCTGGCCGACGGCCGCATCGTCGACGAGATGCACCGCCCGACGGCCGAGGCGGTCCTGGACCGGATGAAGGACTTCGACGCCCGGGGGCGCACGTCATGAGCGCCAACACCGTGCTGAAGACCTCGCTGCGCAACTTCGTCGCGCACAAGGGCCGCATGGCCCTGTCCGCCGTCGCCGTGCTCCTGTCGGTGGCGTTCGTCTGCGGGACGCTCGTGTTCACGGACACGATGGACAAGACGTTCGACAAGATATTCACCGCAACCGCGGCCGACGTCACGGTCAGCCCGAAGGACGCCGGGACCGAGGGGACCGCGACCGGCCGCCCCGAGTCGCTGCCCGCCTCCGCGATAGCCGCCGTCAGCAAGATCGACGGGGTGAAGTCGGCCGAGGGCGCGATCAGTTCGATGAGCGTGACGGTCGTCGACTCCCACAACAAGAACCTGGGCTCCGAGACCGGCGCGCCCACCATCGCGGGCAACTGGACCAGGAACGACCTCCGCTCCATGGAGATCACCTCCGGGCACGCCCCGCGCGGCCCGACCGAGACCATGATCGACTCAGACGCGGCGGACAAGCACCACCTGAAGCTCGGCGACGAGCTGCGCACCATCACCGCCACCGGCGACATCAAGGCGAAGATCGTCGGTATCGCCGCCTTCAAGGTCACCAACCCCGGCGCGACCATCGTCTACTTCGACACCGCCACCTCCCAGCGCGAACTCGTCGGCGCCACCGGCCGGTTCACCGCGATCAACCTCGTCGCCGAACCCGGCGTCAGCAACACCCGGCTCAAGGCGAACGTCGCCGCGGCGCTCGAAGGGCCGTACAAGATCCAGACGCAGAAGGAGGCCGCGGACGCCAACGCCGCCGACGTCTCCTCCTTCATGGACGTCATCAAGTACGCGCTGCTCGGCTTCGCCGGGATCGCCTTCCTCGTCGGCATCTTCCTGATCATCAACACGTTCTCGATGCTCGTCGCGCAGCGGACCCGGGAGATCGGCCTCATGCGGGCCATCGGTTCCTCCCGCAAGCAGGTCAACCGATCGGTCCTGGTCGAAGCCCTGCTGCTCGGCGTCGTCGGCTCCGTGGTCGGCGTCGGCGCGGGTGTGGGCCTGGCCATCGGCCTGATGAAGTTGATGTCGGCCGCGGGCATGGACCTGTCCACCGACGACCTCACCGTCAAATGGACGACCCCGGCGATCGGCCTCCTCCTCGGCATCGTCGTCACCGTCCTCGCCGCCTACCTGCCCGCACGCCGGGCCGGGAAGGTCTCCCCGATGGCCGCCCTGCGCGACGCGGGCACCCCGGCCGACGTCAAGGCCGGTGCCGTCCGCGCCGTTCTCGGCCTCGTCCTCACCGCGGGCGGCGGGTTCGCCCTCTACCTGGCGACGCAGGCCGACAAGGCGAGCCAGGGCTCCCTTTGGCTCGGCCTCGGCATCGTCGCCTCGCTCATCGGCTTCGTCGTCGTCGGACCGCTCCTGGCGGGTCTGGTCGTCCGCGTCATCAGCGCGGTTCTGCTCCGCTTCTTCGGGCCCGTCGGACGGATGGCCGAGCGCAACGCGCTGCGCAACCCGCGCCGCACCGGGGCCACCGGCGCCGCCCTGATGATCGGGCTCGCGCTCGTCGCCTGCCTCTCGGTCGTCGGCTCCTCGATGGTCGCCTCCGCCACCGACCAGCTCGACAAGTCGGTCGGCGCGGACTTCATCGTCGAACCCAGCAACGGCACCATCACGCCGCAGGCCGCCGCCGCCCTGAAGAAGGTCGCCGCGTCCGGGGACGTCTCCCACGTCACCGAGGTCAAGTACGTCAAGACGACGCTCACCACCCCGTCCGGCAAGAAGGAGAAGGAGGAGCTGGTCGCGGCCAGCCCGTCCTACGCGCAGGACCTGCGCCGCGAAGCGACCTCCGGGACGCTGAAGGCGGCCTACGACGCGAACTCCATGTCCGTCGGCTCCGACTTCGCCAAGAAGAACGGCGTCAAGGTGGGCGACGCCCTGACCGTCGCCTTCGAGCACGGCCGCACCACGAAGCTCAAGGTCGCCGCGATCACCTCCGACGACACCGTCTTCGACAAGGGCGCGATGTACATCAACATCGCCACCGCCACGACGTACCTGCCGGCGGACCGGGTGCCGCTCAACGGGATGATGTTCGCCAAGGCCGCCGACGGCAAGGCCGAGCAGGCGTACGCGGCGCTCAAGAAGTCCGTCGCCGCCGACCCGACCGTCAAGGTCAAGGACCAGACCGACTACAAGGAGTCCCTCAAGGACCAGATCGGCCAGCTCCTGAACATGATCTACGGTCTGCTCGCCCTGGCGATCATCGTCGCGGTCCTCGGCGTCGTGAACACGCTCGCCCTCTCGGTCGTCGAGCGGACCCGCGAGATCGGCCTCATGCGCGCCATCGGCCTCTCCCGCCGCCAGCTGCGCCGCATGATCCGCCTGGAGTCGGTCGTCATCGCCCTCTTCGGCGCGCTGCTCGGCCTCGGCCTGGGCATGGGCTGGGGCGCCACCGCCCAGAAGCTCCTCGCCCTGGAGGGCCTCGGCGTCCTGGAGATCCCCTGGCCGACGATCATCGCGGTCTTCATCGGCTCGGCCTTCGTGGGCCTGTTCGCGGCGCTGGTGCCGGCGTTCAGGGCGGGGCGGATGAATGTCTTGAACGCCATCGCGACGGATTAGCTCCGCCGGTCGAGCGGAAGACCCCGGGGCTGGGTGGCCCCGGGGTCTTCTTTGCCTGCGCTGCCGACCGCGGGTGGTGGGTCGCCGGTCGCGCCGTTCCCCGCGCCCCTGGAGTGCCCACTGCGTGCGCCCTCTCAGGGGTCCGCGGGGGTGCGCATCGTCGCTGGAGCTGCGGCGGAGCCGCATGCTTCAGGGGCGCGGGGAACTGCGCGACCAGCCACGACGGCGTCGCACGTGACCACCGACAGGACAGGACAGGACCGGCCCGGCCGCCTCCCGACAAGCACCGCCACCGGCGCCCCGTCACCCATTACGGTGACGCCCCCACCGGCCCGGCCAGGGCCAGGCGGGGCCCAGCCCCCGCCCCCGCTCAAGGGCAGCCCGGGCGACCGGCACCCCGGAGACGTACCCTGGAACCCCCGGCCCGTTCGACGTGTCGGGCCTCTTGCGTTGCCCACCCCCGGACGGGAAAGGCCAAGTCCCACCCATGAGCCTGTACGGACTGCTCGACGCCGTCGTCAAGGACGCGGCCCTCACCGAAGCGGTGAAGGCCGCCGGCGACGGCAACCGGATGCACATCGACCTCGTGGGCCCGCCCGCGTCCCGGCCCTTCACCGTGGCCGCCCTCGCCCGGGAGGCGAAGCGCACCGTCCTGGCCGTCACCGCCACCGGCCGCGAGGCCGAGGACCTGGCGGCCGCGCTGCGCTCGCTCCTGCCCGAGGACGAGGTCGTGGAGTTCCCGTCCTGGGAGACGCTGCCGCACGAGCGCCTCTCCCCGCGCTCGGACACGGTGGGCCGCCGCCTCGCCGTGCTGCGCCGCCTCGCGCACCCGAGGGACGACGACCCGGAGACGGGGCCGGTCTCCGTCGTCGTGGCCCCCGTACGTTCCGTGCTGCAGCCGCAGGTCAAGGGGCTCGGCGACCTGGAACCCGTCGCCCTGCGCAGCGGGCAGAGCGCCGATCTGGGCGAGATCGTCGAGGCCCTCGCGGCGGCGGCGTACGCGCGCGTGGAACTCGTCGAGAAGCGCGGCGAGTTCGCGGTGCGCGGCGGCATCCTCGACGTCTTCCCGCCGACCGAGGAACACCCGCTGCGCGTGGAGTTCTGGGGCGACGACGTCGAGGAGATCCGGTACTTCAAGGTCGCCGACCAGCGCTCCCTGGAGATCGCCGAGCACGGGCTGTGGGCGCCGCCGTGCCGCGAGCTGCTGCTCACCGACGACGTACGGGCGCGCGCCGCCGACCTCGCCGAACGCCACCCCGAGCTGGGCGAACTGCTCGGGAAGATCGCCGAGGGCATCGCCGTCGAGGGCATGGAGTCACTCGCGCCCGTCCTCGTCGACGACATGGAGCTGCTCCTCGACGTCCTCCCCAAGGGCGCGATGGCCCTGGTCTGCGACCCCGAGCGGGTGCGCACCCGCGCCGCCGACCTCGTCGCCACCTCGCAGGAGTTCCTCCAGGCGTCCTGGGCGGCGTCGGCGACCGGCGGCGAGGCCCCGATCGACGTGGGCGCCGCCTCGCTGTGGGGCATCGCGGACGTCCGGGACCGCGCCCGTGAGCTGGGCATGATGTGGTGGTCGGTCTCCCCCTTCGCGGCCGACGACCCCGACGCCTCCCTCGACGGGGACGGGGACACCCTCCGCCTCGGCATGCACGCCCCCGACACCTACCGCGGCGACACCGCGAAGGCGCTGGCCGACACCAAGGGCTGGCTGGCCGACGGCTGGCGCACCGTCTACGTCACCGAGGGGCACGGCCCCGCCGCCCGTACGGTCGAGGTGCTCGGCGGCGAGGGCATCGCGGCCCGCCTCGACAAGGAGCTGGACACCCTCGCCCCGTCCGTCGTGCAGGTCTCCTGCGGCTGCATCGACGTCGGCTTCGTCCACCCCGAACTGAAGCTCGCCGTCCTCACCGAGACCGACCTGACCGGCCAGAAGGCGGCCGGCAAGGACGGCCAGCGGATGCCCGCCCGGCGCCGCAAGACCATCGACCCGCTCACCCTCGAATCCGGCGACTACATCGTGCACGAGCAGCACGGCGTCGGCCGCTACATCGAGATGGTGCAGCGCACGGTGCAGGGCGCGACCCGGGAGTACCTCGTGGTCGAGTACGCGCCCGCCAAGCGCGGCCAGCCCGGCGACCGCCTCTACATCCCCACCGACCAGCTGGAGCAGATCACCAAGTACGTGGGCGGCGAGGCCCCGACGCTGCACCGGCTCGGCGGCGCCGACTGGACCAAGACCAAGGCGCGCGCCAAGAAGGCCGTCAAGGAGATCGCCGCCGACCTGATCAAGCTCTACAGCGCCCGCATGGCCGCCCCGGGGCACGCCTTCGGCGCGGACACGCCCTGGCAGCGCGAGCTGGAGGACGCGTTCCCGTACATCGAGACGCCCGACCAGCTGACCACGATCGCCGAGGTCAAGGAGGACATGGAGAAGACGGTCCCGATGGACCGCCTGATCTGCGGCGATGTGGGTTACGGCAAGACGGAGATCGCGGTGCGCGCCGCGTTCAAGGCGGTCCAGGACGGCAAGCAGGTCGCGGTCCTCGTGCCGACGACGCTCCTCGTGCAGCAGCACTTCGGCACGTTCTCCGAGCGCTACGCCCAGTTCCCGGTCAGTGTGAAGGCGCTCAGCCGCTTCCAGACCGAGACCGAGTCGAAGGCGACGCTCGAAGGGCTGCGGGACGGCTCGGTCGACATCGTCATCGGCACGCACCGCCTGTTCTCCTCCGAGACCAAGTTCAAGGACCTGGGCCTGGTCATCGTCGACGAGGAGCAGCGGTTCGGCGTCGAGCACAAGGAGCAGCTGAAGAAGCTCCGCGCCAACGTCGACGTGCTGACGATGTCGGCGACCCCCATCCCCCGTACGCTCGAAATGGCGGTCACCGGCATCCGCGAGATGTCGACGATCACCACGCCGCCCGAGGAGCGCCACCCGGTCCTCACCTTCGTCGGCCCGTACGAGGAGAAGCAGATCGGCGCGGCCGTCCGCCGCGAGCTGCTGCGCGAAGGCCAGGTCTTCTACATCCACAACCGCGTCGAGTCCATCGACCGCGCGGCGGCCCGGCTGCGCGCCATCGTCCCCGAGGCCCGCATCGCCACGGCCCACGGCCAGATGTCCGAGCAGGCCCTCGAACAGGTCGTGGTGGACTTCTGGGAGAAGCGGTACGACGTGCTCGTCTCCACGACGATCGTCGAGTCCGGCATCGACATCTCCAACGCCAACACCCTCATCGTCGAGCGCGGCGACAACTTCGGCCTCTCCCAACTCCACCAGCTGCGCGGGCGCGTCGGCCGTGGCCGCGAGCGCGGCTACGCCTACTTCCTGTACCCGCCGGAGAAGCCGCTGACCGAGACCGCGCACGAGCGGCTCGCGACCATCGCCCAGCACACCGAGATGGGCGCGGGCATGTACGTGGCCATGAAGGACCTGGAGATCCGGGGAGCGGGAAACCTCCTCGGCGGCGAGCAGTCCGGGCACATCGCGGGTGTCGGCTTCGACCTGTACGTGCGGATGGTCGGCGAGGCCGTGGCCGACTACCGCGCCTCGATCGAGGGCGGCGTCGAGGAGGAGCCGCCCCTTGAGGTCAAGATCGAGCTGCCGGTCGACGCGCACGTCCCGCACGACTACGCGCCCGGCGAGCGGCTGCGCCTCCAGGCCTACCGCTCCATCGCCTCCGCCACCACGGAGGAGGACGTCAAGGCGGTCCGCGAGGAGCTGACCGACCGCTACGGCAAGCTGCCCGAGCCGGTCGAGAACCTGCTCCTCGTCGCGGGCCTGCGGATGCTCGCGCGCGCGTGCGGCGTCGGCGAGATCGTCCTCCAGGGCAACAACGTCCGCTTCGCGCCGGTGGAGCTCCGGGAGTCGCAGGAGCTGCGCCTCAAGCGGCTCTACCCCGGCACGGTCATCAAGGCGGCCACGCACCAGGTCCTCGTACCGCGTCCGAAGACGGCGAAGGTGGGCGGCAAGCCGCTGATGGGCCGTGAACTCCTCGCCTGGGCGGGCGAGTTCCTCACGTCGATCCTCGGGTCGTAGCTCCCCGGCATCCGGCGTCGCCCGGTCCATCGGGGGTAAGCGACCCGTGGACCGGGCCCGGCGCTGTGTGTGATCTTGCTCGGGTACGGTGAGCGGGCCGTACACGAACAAAAGGGGAGGTAGTGCCGTGCTGCGAGGCGCTGGGCGGGGGGCGGCCGCCGTGCTGATGGCCGCCGTGGCCGTCACCGGATGCAAGGCCGAGGTGGAGGGGGCCGGCGGGGCCGGGCCCGAGCCGCAGGGCAAGGGCAAGGCGGGCAGCGCGCTCGCCGCCGTCGACCAGCTCACGGTCAAGGGACGCGCGCCCAAGACCGGTTATGCGCGGGAACGGTTCGGCACCGCGTGGGCCGACACCGACTCCAACGGCTGCGGCACCCGCGACGACATCCTCAAGCGCGACCTGGACGACGTCCACTACGCCAAGGATGGGGACGGGAAGTGCAAGGTCGTCGCCGGGCGGCTCGACCCCGACCCGTACGGCGGCAAGGACATCACCTTCACGCGCGGGCGCAGCAAGGTCGACATCGACCACCTCGTGGCCCTCTCCGACGCCTGGCAGAAGGGCGCCTTCCAGTGGGAGCCGAGCAAGCGCATCGCGTTCGCCAACGACCCGCTGAACCTCCTCGCCGTCGACGCGACCCCCAACCGCAGCAAGGGCGACGGTGACACGGCGACCTGGCTGCCGCCGAACAAGGGCTTCCGGTGCACCTACGTCGCCGGGCAGGTCGCGGTGAAGAAGAAGTACGGGGTCTGGGTGACCGCCGCCGAACGCGCCGCCATGAAGAAGGTGCTCGGCACGTGCCCCGAGCAGAAGCTGCCGACGGGCGGAAATCCGACTGCGGCGCCGTCCCGCTTCCATGCACGATGAGGGCATGAACCCGCGCGCCCCTGATCCCGCTCCGAGCGTCACCACGCTCGCCGAGCGGCCCGAACTGGCCGCCGCGCTGTGGCAGATGCCGGACACCTGGCCCCTCTTCGCCGTCCAGGGCCCGGTCGCCGTGCTGCTCATGCCCCGCATCCGCGACGAGCTCCCGGAGTACGTGCTCGTCGCGACCGACGCCGACGGGGAGGTCGTCGCCCGGGGCTTCAGCGTGCCCTTCGCGCTGCACGCCGAAGGGCGCGGTGAGTTGCCGGACCGGGGCTGGGACCAGGTGTTGCAATGGGCGTTCGCCGACCTGGCGAGCGGCCGGGAGCCGGACACGGTCAGCGCCATCGAGATCACGGTCGCGCCCGCGAGGCAGGGCGAGGGGCTGTCCGGGCTGATGCTCGCCGCCATGCGGGACAACGCGCGCGGGCGGGGTTTCCGCGAGGTCGTCGCCCCCGTGCGGCCCAGCGCCAAGCACCTGGAGCCGGCCGTGCCGATGAGCGCGTACGCGTACCGGGTGCGCGCGTCGGACGGGCTGCCGACCGATCCGTGGCTGCGGGTGCACGTCCGCGCGGGCGCCGTCATCGACAAGGTCGCGCCCGCCTCGATGGCCGTCTCCGGATCGCTCGCGCAGTGGCGCGCGTGGACCGGGCTGCCCTTCGACGCGGCGGGTGACGTGGAGGTGCCGGGCGCCCTGGTGCCGGTGCGGTGCGAGCCGGCCCACGACCACGCCTCGTACGTGGAGCCGAACGTGTGGCTGCGGCACGCGCTGTAGAGCGGACGTGTGTGAACGCAGGGGTGCGGCACGCGCTGTGAACAGCGCGTGCCGCATTTCGTAGGGCCGGTCATCTCCCCCCTCGGGCGACCGGCCCCTCCCGGGGGACGGGGTCCTACAGCTTCAGGTCCCACTGCGTGGCGTTGTACTCGAAGCTCGGCGTGACCTCGACCGTCAGGTTCTTCGCGGCGGCCGGGGCGTCGAAGGCGTAGACGACCGTGGCCTTCTTGCCGGGCAGGATCGTGCCCTCGAAGCCGGTGCCGACCTTCTCGTCGAAGACCTGCTCGGCGTCGACGCCGTCCTTGCCGGCCCGCGCGCTGGTGCTGAGCAGGGCCGAGTCGAACTTCGCCTTGCTGTCGTTCTGGACCGTCACGGTCACCTTGTAGGCGTGGTTGCCCGCGGTGTGGCCCGCCGCGAACTCGCTCGGGTTGTAGGCCACCGGGTTCGACACCGTCACCGTCAGATCGTCGTCGTAGATGACCGAGTCGCCCGCTTCGAGGGCCTTTTCGGGGTCCGGCTTCTTCTCGTCCGACGCGGCGCCGGAGTCCGCCTTGTCCTTGGCGTCGCCGGACGCCTTCGTGTCCTTGGCCTTCGTGTCCTGGACCGACTTGTTGATCTCGTCGACCGCGTCGTCGACCGCCTTGAACGTCGTGACCGCGCCGAAGACCGCGAGGCCGAGCGAGACCAGCGCGAGGATCACGCCGGTCAGCGCCACGCCCTTGTTCGTCGCCTCGCCGCGCTTGGCCCGGCCCCGGCCCGTCAGACCCAGGATCAGGGCGATCACGCCGAGGATGCCGGCCAGCCAGAACAGGATCGGGACGATCCCCGACAGCGCGCCGATGACGCCGAGGATCAGCGCCGCCGTGCCCAGCCCGTTCCGCGCGACCCGCGGCTGCTGCTGCGGCGGCTGGAACGGCGGGTACTGCGGGTGCTGCTGGGTCTGGGACATGGGTTCCTCCGTGATGAGAGACGCCAACCTCCCCCCGGCTTTCCGTGTGTCCGGCGGTTGGCTGGGTCAAGAACACTACAGCCTGTGAACCGAGTCAACCGCGTACACGGTATTCACGTCCCTACACGTGTGAACGGGGCTCTTACACGGGAGTCGGTATGGTCGGCTGTGCACACCCGCCGTCCGGCACACACGTGCCGGGCGTGCGCACCGACCGCCACGAGGGGAGCCGACGCGGTGCAGGACAACGCGACAGAGGTGACGGCCGCGGGAATCGCCCGGCTCGCGGGCGTGGGCCGGGCCGCCGTCAGCAACTGGCGGCGGCGCCACGCCGACTTCCCCAAACCCGTCGGCGGCACCGAGACCAGCCCCTCCTTCGCGCTCACCGAGGTCGAGGACTGGCTGCGCGCCCAGGGCAAGCTCGCCGAGGTCCCCCTGCGCGAACGCGTCTGGCAGCAGCTCGCCGGACACCCGGCAGGCCCCGTCACCGCCCTCCTGCACGCCGGAAGCGTCCTGCTGCTCGTGCACGACCGGCCCACCGAATGGCTCGCGCTCGCCGAGGCGGACGACGACCACGCCCTCGCCGAGCGGCTGTCCCCGGCCCTCGAAGGCGTCCTCACCCCGCGCTTCGGCCACGCCACCCGGCGCGCCCTGCCCACCCCGGGCCCCGCCGCCCTGCTGCCGTCCGTGCCCCTGCTGCGCGGCGCCGCCGAACTCGCCGCCGACCTCGGCGCCCGCCGCACCTTCGCCTTCCTGCTCGGCCGCCACCTCGACGCCAACCCGCGCCAGTACACGCTGACCCCGCCGGGCCCCGCCGAGCTGATGGCCGCCCTCGCGGGACCCGCGGACACCGCGCTCGACCCCGCCTGCGGCACCGGCGCCCTGCTGCACGCCGTCTGCGCCCTCGACCCCCGCCCCGGACAGCACCTGCACGGCCAGGACGCGAGCGCCGAACTCGCGGCCCTGACCGCGCTGCGCCTCGCCCTGGACGGACAGGACGGGGGAGAGGCCGCGCCCGTCATCCGCACCGCCGCCGCCGACACGCTGCGCCGCGACGCCCTCGGCGACGTACGGGCCGACGTGGTCCTCGCCCACCCCCCGTTCAACGAGCGCGGCTGGGGCCACGACGAACTCGCCTACGACCCGCGCTGGGAGTACGGCTTCCCGGCCCGCACCGAATCCGAACTGGCATGGGTGCAGCACGCGTTGGCCCGCCTCAGGGACGGCGGGACCGCCGTGCTCCTGATGCCGCCCGCCGTCGCCTCCCGCCGCTCGGGCCGCCGCATCCGCGCCGACCTGCTGCGGCGCGGCGCCCTGCGCGCGGTCATCGCGCTGCCCGCCGGAGCCGTCCCGCCGAACAACATCCCGCTGCACCTGTGGGTCCTGCGCAGGCCCGCCGCGCAGCCGCTCGCCGCACCCGAACTGCTCCTCGTCGACACGACTTCCCTCGCCGCCGCGGCCGACGTGCGCGAGAAGCAGGGCTGGGCCGCCGTGCGCGACGCCGTGCTCGACGCCTGGCGCGCCTTCGACCGCGCCGGCTCCCTCGCCGAACGCCCCGGACTCGCCCGCTCCGTGCCCGTCATCGAACTCCTCGACGACGAGGTCGACCTCGCGCCCGCCCGGCGCCTCCCGCCACAGGCCGCGGGGGGCGGCGCCGCCGAGCTGTCCGCCGTGCGCGAGCAGCTCGCCGACACCCTGCGCCTGACCACCGCACTCACCCCGAAGGACGCCGCCCCGGCCGCGTCCCCGGCGCGCTGGCCGCAGACCACGATCGGCGAACTCGCGCGCGCGGGCGCGCTGACGCTCCGCTCCGCCTCCACCGCCACCCTGAGCGGCGGCGACGGCCACGCGCGCGTGCCCGTCCTCACCGACCACGACGTGCTCACCGGCTCGGCCCCCTCCGGCAGCCACACCGGCGCCGCCGCCGACGGCGAACCCGTCCTCCTGGCGGCGGGGGACGTCGTCGTGCCGGTCGTCGGCGGCGGCGCCACCGCGCGCGTCGTCGACGAGGCCACCGCGGGCGCCGCCCTCGGCCGCGGCCTCGCGCTGCTGCGCCCCGACCCGGCCGCGCTCGACCCCTGGTTCCTCGCCGGGTTCCTGCGCGGGACCGCCAACAACCGGCAGGCCAGCAGTTACGCCTCCACCGCGACCCGGCTCGACGTGCGCCGCCTCCAGCTGCCCCGCCTGCCCCTGAGCGAACAGGCCCGCTACGGCGCCCGGTTCGCCTCCCTCGCCGCCTTCGAGGACGCGCTGCGCTCCGCGGGCCGCCTCGGCGAGCGGCTCGTGCAGGGCCTGCACGACGGCCTGACGGACGGCGTGATCGAACCGGAATGAACCGGAGAGAACCGGAGTGAGCACTACCCGGGCCCGTTGTCCTTGACGACCGATACGCTCGTGGGAGTACGCGGTTCCCACCAGGCACGCACCCAGCAGGAGCAGTCATGCACGGCCACGGCTATGCGCCCCCGCCTCCGCCCAGGCTCCCTTCTTCCGGAGCGCAGGCCGGCATGCGCGTGCTCTTCGTGGCCATCGCCGTCCTCACCGTCGGCTTCCTCGGTTTCGTGCCGATGCTGCGCCTTGCCCTGACCACCCGCAGCAAGGTCGACTGGCGGGTGTTCATAGGCGTGGCCGCCGTCCAACTCATCTGCTGGGTGGCCGTCTTCAGCGATCCGGGCGGCGAGGAGTTCATCACCTGGTACGGCAATGCGGGGATGGGCCTGATGCTCGTCAACCTGGCCGTCTCCGTCACGTACTACCTGGTCGCCGATATCCGCCACGCCAACAAGAACCGCCGCCCCGTCGGAATACCCCTCTACGGCGTTCCCGGCCCCCAGCAGCAGTACGGCTACCCGCAGCACCAGCACCAGCACCAGCACCAACCGCAGCCCCAGCACCAGCCGCAGCACCAGACCCGGCCGCAGCCCTACGCGCAGCCCCAGCCGCCCACCCCGCCGCTGCACGCCATGCCCACCCAGGTCTCCGGGCCGGGCCCGGCGTCCACCCCGGTCCCGCCGGCGCCGACGACCCCGGCGCCGCAGCACCGGACCCCGCCCCCGCACCGCATCGACCAGGTCCGCGCCGAGCTGGACGAGCTGAGCGACTACCTGCGCAAGCGGGAGGACGGCGGCCGGTGACCTTCCCGCCCCCCGCCGCCGCGGCGAGCGGCGGCCGTGTCATCGCCGGGCGCTACGAGCTGTCCACGCTCATCGGCCAGGGCGGCATGGGCCAGGTCTGGACGGCGTACGACAAGCGCCTGGACCGCCGCGTCGCCGTCAAACTGCTCCGCCCCGACCGGGTCGCGGGCGCCGAGGCCGACGAGCTGCGGCGCCGCTTCCTGCGCGAGTGCCGCGTCACCGCCCAGGTCGACCACCCCGGCTTGGTCACCGTGCACGACGCGGGCACCGAGGGCGAGGACGCCTCCTCGTTCCTGTACCTCGTCATGCAGTACATCGACGGTTCCGACCTCGGCGACCACCTCGCCGAGCACGACCCGTACCCGTGGCCCTGGGCCGTGTCGGTCGCCGCCCAGCTGTGCGCCGTGCTCTCCGCCGTGCACGCGGTGCCGATCGTCCACCGCGACCTCAAGCCGCGCAACGTGATGGTGAAGAAGGACGGCACCCTCACCGTCCTCGACCTCGGTGTCGCCTCCGTCATGGACACCGACACCACCCGCCTCACCCACACCGGGTCACCCATCGGCACCCCCGCCTACATGGCGCCCGAGCAGGCGATGGGCGGCGCCGTCGGCCCGTACACCGACCTCTACGCGCTCGGCGTGCTCCTCCACGAACTCCTCAGCGGCGACGTCCCCTTCGCGGGCACCACCGCCCTCGGCATCCTCCACCGCCACCTGTACGAGGCGCCGGTCCCGGTCCGCAGGCTCCGCCCCGAGGTCCCGGAAGCCCTGGAGAACCTCGTCCTGCGCCTCCTCGCCAAGGACCCCCAGCACCGGCCCGCCTCCGCGCAGCAGACGTACGAGGAACTGCTCCCGCTGCTGCCCCCGCGCGGAGTGCCGACCGGACACCCGCTCGACCCGACCCGCCCGTTCCTGCGCCCGCACGCGCCCTGGCCCGACCGGGCCCGCACGCCCGCGCCGCAGCCCGCGGGCTCCGACGTCCAGGGCGAGCGCCCCGACGTGGCCCGCGCCGTCGACGAGGTCAAGCGCCTGCTCGGCGAAGGCCGCATCACCCAGGCCGTCGACATCCTCGGCGCGATCCTGCCCGCCGCCGCGGCCCAGCACGGCGAGCACTCGCCCGTCGTCCGCACCCTGCGCAAGCAGTACGCGGCCACGCTCATGGACGACGGCCAGTACCGCCGCGCCCTGCCCGAGCTGCGCCGCCTCGCCGACGAACGCGCCGCAGAGGCCGGACACGCCGACCCGCAGTCCCTCCAGTTCCGCTACGAGGCGGCCCAGTGCCTGGAGGCGCTCGGCGAACCGGCGGCCGCGCTCACCGAGTACCGCTCGCTCCTGCCGTACTACGAGAACCAGTACGCCACCACGGACCTGCGCCTCGCCCTCGACGTACGCCGCCGCATCGGCCAGCTCCTGCTCGCCGTCGGCGACCGGGGCGCCGCGCACGAGACGCTCGTACGCCTGCTGCACGACGCCGAGCGGCTGCACGGGCCAGGGCATCCGTTCCCGGCGGAGGTGCGGCGCACGCTCCAGTGGCTGGGGCAGGTCAGGGGCTGACCGGTGCACCGGTTATCTTTCCTTGCCGCCGATCGCCGTGATCAGCGGCGACAGCACACAGGGGTGGGGATCTCATGACCAGCACCAAGCGCGCGAGAGCGGGCAGCCACCGGCTCTCCAAGCGCAACCGCTACGTGGCCTGGGGCGCCGCCGGAGCGGTCGTCGCCGCCGGGGCCGCGTTCGCCGCGACCAGCGCCTCGGCCGCCACGCCGTGGCCCGCGCAGAAGACGTACACCGGCCGCGCCTTCGACACCTGCACCGCGCCGTCCGCCGCCGCCATGAAGGCCTGGCGCACCGGCTTCTACGGCGCCGCCGCCGTCTACATCGGCGGCAAGAACCGCGGCTGCGCCCAGCCCAACCTGACCAAGTCCTGGGTGAAGACGGTCAACGCGCAGGGCTGGAAGCTGATCCCGCTCTACGTCGGCGCCCAGCCGCCCTGCCAGACCGGCACCAGGAACGAGAAGATGACCGCCTCCAACGCGGCCTCGCTCGGCACGGCCGACGGCAAGGACGCCGTCGCCAAGGCGTCCGCGCTCGGCATGAAGGCGGGCAGCGCGCTCTACCTCGACATGGAGCCGTACGACATCACGAACGCGTCCTGCAACAAGGCCGTGCTCACCTATGTGCGCTCCTTCAACAAGGTGCTGCGCGCCAAGACGTACCGCGCGGGCTACTACGGGTTCAGCAGCTCCAGCGCCGCCGCGATCGCGACCGCCAAGGACCGCACCGACCTGCCGGGCAACCTCTGGTACGCGAAGTGGGACAAGGTGAACACCACCACGTCCGACTGGCCCTGGGACAAGTCGCTCTACACGAACCACAGCCGCGGCCACCAGTACATGGTCAACAGCAAGGAGAAGCGCGGCGGTTACACGATCACCGTGGACCGCAACGCGTGGGACGCCCCGGTGGCCATCGTCGGCTGACCGCGCGTCGTCCGACCACGCGTCGGCTGACCACGCGTCGTCCGACCACTCTTTCGGACCCGAGTACCTCAACTAGCGGCGAATCGTTGTCGAATAGGTGGCCGAGCCAGCGGCCACCTCCTACCATCGATCACGGACTTTGTGCACCGACGCACAAACTCGCCGCAGGGAGGCTCACCTTGCACCGCCGCACCAGCAGCCGTCGCCGTACCGCGCTCGTCCTGTCCGCCGCCGCCATCGCCGCGGCACCCGTCCTGACCGCCTGCGGGAGCGAGGCGCATCCCGGCGCCGCTGCTGTCGTCGGCGGCCAGCGCATCACGGTCGCCCAGCTCGAGACCCGGGTCAACGAGGTACGGGACGCCCAGCAGGCCGCCACGAAGGACAGCGCCGAGTACGAGCAGGCCATCGCCAAATCCGGTGGCCTGACCCGCAACACCCTGCACACCATGGTCCTGGACCGGGTGCTGCACCGCGCCGCCACCGACGCGGGCGTCGCCGTCACCCGCAAGGAGATGCAGGACATGCGGGCCGGCCTGGAACAACGGGCGGGCGGCGCAAAGCAGTTGGAGACGGGCTGGCTCGCGCAGTACAACGTGCCGCCGAAACGGCTGACCGAGAGCCTGCGCACCGAGATCGAGGCGCAGAAGCTCGCGACCGCGCTCGGCGCCGACATGCAGACGCAGGAGGGCCAGACCACGTTCTGGAAGGCGCTCGGCAAGGCGTCCAAGGAGCTGAACGTCGACCTGAACCCGCGCTACGGCGCCTGGGAGATCTCCCCGCGCAGCCGCCTCGTCGAGTCGAAGACGCCGTGGCTGAAGCAGGTCACACGCCAGGCGCCCCCGTCGACCCAGCAGACGGCGTAGGGACCCCGGCCGCCTGGGTTACGTTCGGGTGGTGAACGATCGAGAGATGCACGCCTCCACCAGCGGGACCGGCGGCGACGCTGCGGGCCGCGTCGTCCTGCTCACCAGCAGCCACCGCGTCGCCCCAGGGCTGCTTTCCTGGCCGGCGTGGGAGGTGCTGCGCGGTGCCGACGCGGTGCTGTGCGCCGACGCCGCGCACCCGCAGCTGCCGTACCTGAAGGAGGCGGGCGTCGAGGTCACGCTCGCGACGGCGCCCCTGTCGGCCCGTGACCTCGTCGACCGCTGCGCCGACGGCGACCGCACGGTGGTCGTCCTCACCACCGCCGAGGGCGACCGCCGCCTCACGGACGGCCTCGCGGCCCTGGCGGGCTCCGGCCGCGAGCGGATGCCGTCCCTGGAACTCCTCCCCGGCTCCTACGACCTCCCCGGCGCCCGCCTCCTCGACCTCGTCCAGGTCATGGACCGCATCCGCCGCGAGTGCCCCTGGTCGTCCCTGCGCACCCACGAGGAGCTGGCGAAGTACGCGATCGAGGAGGCGTACGAGCTGGTCGAGGCGATCGAGACGAACGACCGCACCGAGCTGCGGGAGGAACTGGGCGACGTACTCCTCCAGGTCGTCTTCCACGCCCGGATCGCGGAGGAGGACCCCGAGGAGCCGTTCTCCGTGGACGACGTCGCCGGCGGCATCGTCACCAAGCTCATCCACCGCCACCCCCACGTCTTCGGCGACGAGACCGCGTCCACGCCGGAGGAGGTCAGGGAGATCTGGCTCCGCAAGAAGGGCGAGGCCAAGCGCCGCGCCTCGGTCACCGACGGCGTCCCGGTCGGCCAGCCGGGCCTCGCCCTGGCCGCGAAACTGGGCTCCCGCGTCCGCACGGCGGGCCTGGACGTCCCGGTCCCCACCGGCGCGGGCATCGGCTACGAACTCCTCGCCCTGGCCCTGCGCGCGGAGGCGGAGGGGGCGGACCCGGAGACGGCGCTACGGGCGGCGGCCAGGGCGTACCGGGCGGCGGTCCGGGTGGCGGAGGGCCTCGACGAGGACGTCGACCAGGACGTCGACCAGGACGTCGACCAGGACGTCGAGCAGAGCGCCGACCGGGACCTCGACGAGGGATAGCCCTCTATAGCCCTCTTAGGGGGCCCCTCAATGGCCCCCGACGGCCCCCGACGGCCCTCGACGGCCCCTTCGGTACGGCTCCGCCGCCCGCTCCGGATACCGTCGAAGCGTGACCGAAAGCCCCGCCCCCGCCGACATGCCCGAACTCTTCACCTGGGAGTTCGCCAGCGACCCGTACCCCGCCTACGCCTGGCTGCGCGAGCACGCGCCCGTGCACCGGACGACGCTGCCGAGCGGGGTCGAGGCATGGCTGGTCACGCGGTACGCGGATGCCCGGCAGGCCCTTGCCGACCAGCGGCTCAGCAAGAATCCGGCCCACCACGACGAGCCCACGCACGCCAAGGGCAAGACGGGCATCCCGGGCGAGCGCAAAGCCGACCTGATGACGCATCTGCTCAACATCGACCCGCCGGACCACACCCGGCTGCGCCGCCTCGTCTCCAAGGCGTTCACCCCGCGTACGGTGGCCGAATTCGCCCCCCGGGTGCAGCAGCTGACGGACGGCCTCATCGACCGCTTCGCGGCGAAGGGCGAGGCGGACCTGATCCACGACTTCGCCTTCCCGCTCCCCATCTACGCCATCTGCGACCTGCTCGGCGTCCCGCGCGAGGACCAGGACGACTTCCGGGACTGGGCGGGCATGATGATCCGGCACGGGGGAGGGCCGCGCGGCGGCGTCGCCCGGTCGGTGAAGAAGATGCGCGGCTACCTCGCCGAGCTGATCCACCGCAAGCGCCAGGACCCCGGTGACGACCTCATCTCCGGCCTGATCCGCGCCTCCGACCATGGCGAGCACCTCACCGAGAACGAAGCCGCGGCCATGGCCTTCATTTTGCTGTTCGCAGGTTTCGAGACCACGGTCAACTTGATCGGCAACGGCTTGTACGCCCTGCTCACCCACCCTGAGCAGCGCGAGCGGCTGCAGCGCGGCCTGGCCGAGAACGACACCGCCCTGCTCGCCACCGCCGTGGAGGAGCTGCTCCGCTTCGACGGACCTGTGGAGCTGGCGACCTGGCGGTTCGCGACCGAGCCGCTGACCATCGGAGGGCAGGCCGTCGCCACCGGCGACCCGGTCCTCGTCGTCCTCGCGGCGGCGGATCGCGACCCGGCGCGCTTCGCGGAGCCCGACACGCTCGACCTCTCCCGCCGCGACAACCAGCATCTCGGCTACGGCCACGGCATCCATTACTGCCTCGGCGCGCCCCTGGCCCGCCTGGAGGGACAGGCCGCCCTCGGCACCCTTCTGACGCGCCTTCCGGACCTGCGACTGGCCCAGGAGCCGGCCGAACTGCGCTGGCGCGGCGGGCTCATCATGCGCGGACTGCGCACGCTGCCAGTGGAGTTCACGCCTGAGCGCGACGGAACACTCACGGAGAAAAGCTGACAGGTTCTCAACTTCGTGACTTTCACGTGATCTGCGCTGCATCGACTTGTGACAAGCGTTCGAGTCCCGCTACGTTCACCAGTCATCGCGACACAGGCACAACCGGCACCACTCCCGCCACTCCTGTCGCGTGCTGCATCAGTCTCGCGAAAGGCAACCGCATGCTCACCGGGAACGGTCGTCACCGTCGCCCTCGTCAGGCCCCTGCTCTGGTCGTCGCCGCCGGTGTCACCGGCAGCGCCCTCGCGATCCCGCTGCTCGCCGCGACCAGCGCGAGCGCCGCCTCCACCACCACCTGGGACAAGCTCGCCGAGTGCGAGTCCGGCGGGCAGTGGAGCCTCGACGCGGGCAACGGCTACTACGGCGGGCTGCAGTTGTCGCAGGAGACGTGGGAGCAGTACGGGGGCCTCGACTACGCCCCGACCGCCGACGAGGCCAGCCGTTCGCAGCAGATAGCCGTGGCCGAGAAGGCGCTTCAGGCGAAGGGGCCCGGTGTGTGGCCCAGCTGCTCGATCGTGGCCGGTCTGACGCAGGGCGACGACGCGGCCGAGGTCGACCCGGGGGCGACCGTCTCGCCGCGGCCGTCCGGTCTCGCCCAGTCGCCGGACAAGACCGGCTCCGCGGGTTCCTCCGGTTCCTCCGACTCCTCCGGCTCGCCCAGCGCCTCAAGCTCCGCGGACGCCTCGAACTCCTCGGACGCCTCGGACTCCGGGAGAGAGAAGAGTCACCAAAACTCGGACGAGAGCGACGGCTCCGGCGCCTCCAAGAGCTCCGGTTCCGCCAAGGACGCCGACACGCCCGGCACCCCCGCCGCGTCTGACACCCCGTCGGCCGGGACCACCACCGATACCCCCGGTAACACGGCGGGCGGCGAGGCGAGCGGCGCCGCCGAAGGGGGCGATTCGGGTAAGTCGGGCCAGTCGCACGCCACTTCCGCCGACGACGCGGACGACGCGGACGACGCGGACGCGTCCTCCGCCGGTCGCCACCGGGGTGCCCCCGCCGCCGACGACGCCACGGTGTCCCGTGGGGGTGAGGGTCGTCACGCTTCTCGCGAGGAGGTCCGCTCCGAGAGCGCGTACACGGTCCGTTCCGGCGACAGTCTGTGGGACATCGCGGACGCGCAGAACGTCGACGGAGGGTGGAATGCCCTCTATGACCTCAACAAGAAGACGGTCGGTTCCGACCCCGACCTCATCCTTCCTGGTCAGAGTCTGAATCTTGGCCTCGAATCGGATGAAAAGTAGCGGGACTTCAGGGATGGTTGAGGCGCCTATGTCCGCTTTTGCGAGAGTGAGACATGAGTCTCAAACACCCTGATCGTCTTTGAAATCGGGCGGATCGACTGCTTAACGTCGTCACCGCTCGCCACAGCGGGCCCCGACGGACGTCACGCCGAATCCTGCCAACGTCCGTACGGGAACAGTCGACGCGTAAGCGCCGTAGGCAGGAGCGGGGGACCCAAGGTAAGTGCCGGTCCGCCGGCTTGGGGTTAAGCCCGCGCACTAGGTTGCGCGGCCGGACACTCACTGGTCCGCACCCGACAGCTCACCTCGTAGGCGTCGGTGAGGGGATTCCTCCATGCTGCTTTCCAGCAAGGGCAAGCACCGCCGCCCGTCCAAGGCCGTCCGTGTCGCCACGCTCGCCGGTGTCGCCGGTGCCGCCGTCGCCGTTCCGCTGATGGGTGCCACGGGCGCCTCCGCCGCCTCCACCTCCGAGTGGGACCAGGTCGCCTCCTGCGAGTCCGGCGGCAACTGGTCGATCAACACCGGCAACGGCTACTACGGCGGCCTCCAGTTCTCGTCCTCGACGTGGGCCGCGTACGGCGGCACCGCCTACGCGTCCTCCGCCGACCAGGCGTCCAAGGCGCAGCAGATATCGGTCGCCGAGAAGGTTCTCGCCTCGCAGGGCAAGGGTGCCTGGCCGAGCTGCGGTGTGGGCCTGTCCGGCGCCGACACCAGCAACTCCGCTCCGGCCGAGTCCTCGTCGGACTCCTCCTCGCAGCAGCAGGCCCAGCCGCAGCAGCAGGAGCGCTCCGACTCCTCGACGACGACCCGCTCGCAGCAGCGTCAGCAGCCGCAGCAGCAGGCTCAGCCGCAGCAGGAGACCAAGAAGGACACCGTCACCACCCCGACCGGCAAGAAGGTCGAGAAGGGCGACGGCGAGTACAAGGTCGTGACCGGCGACACGCTCAGCAAGATCGCCGAGGCGCACGGCACCAACTGGCAGAAGGTGTTCAAGCTCAACAAGGACATCGTCGCCGACGCCGACCTGATCTACCCGGGTCAGCAGCTGCACCTCAAGTAGGACCCCCGGGGCGCCGCAGAGCCCCCAGGAGCCCTCAGAGCACGACGACCCGGCATCGGCGGACGCCGGGTCCAGGGCCGCTCGCTCCGGCGACCCCCGTTCCGCTGCACGTGTGCGGAACGGGGGTCGCCGTCTTTGTTCCGTTAAGAAACATTTCGCTGTCGGCGTTGTCCACAACCCGGGCGGTCGGCTGGCCGATGCCCCGGAGCCCGTTACGCTCAGGGGTGCGGGCCAGCCGCCCGCGCTGTTGTGTCACATCCCAGAAGGAGATGCTCGTGCCGTCCATCGACGTCGTCGTAGCCCGGGAAATCCTGGACTCCCGAGGCAACCCCACGGTCGAGGTCGAGGTCGGCCTCGACGACGGCAGCACGGGTCGTGCTGCTGTCCCGTCGGGCGCCTCCACCGGTGCCTTCGAGGCCATCGAACTCCGCGACGGTGACCCCAACCGTTACCAGGGCAAGGGCGTCGAGAAGGCCGTCCTCGCCGTCATCGAGCAGATCGGCCCGGAGCTCGTCGGCTACGACGCGACCGAGCAGCGCCTGATCGACCAGGCGATGTTCGACCTGGACGCCACCGACAACAAGGGCTCGCTCGGCGCCAACGCCATCCTGGGCGTCTCCCTCGCCGTCGCGCACGCCGCGTCCGAGGCCAGCGACCTGCCGCTCTTCCGCTACCTGGGCGGCCCGAACGCGCACCTGCTGCCCGTCCCGATGATGAACATCCTGAACGGCGGGTCGCACGCCGACTCCAACGTCGACATCCAGGAGTTCATGATCGCCCCGATCGGCGCGGAGTCCTTCTCCGAGGCGCTGCGCTGGGGCACCGAGGTCTACCACACCCTGAAGAAGGTGCTGAAGACCAAGGGCCTCTCCACCGGCCTGGGCGACGAGGGCGGCTTCGCCCCGAACCTGGAGTCGAACCGCGCCGCGCTCGACCTCATCCTCGAAGCGATCAAGGAGGCCGGTTACGTCCCCGGCCAGCAGGTCGCGCTCGCGCTCGACGTCGCCGCCTCCGAGTTCTACAAGGACGGCGTCTACGAGTTCGAGGGCAAGCAGCGCTCGGCCGCCGAGATGACCGAGTACTACGCGGAGCTCGTCGACGCGTACCCGCTGGTCTCCATCGAGGACCCGCTGTTCGAGGACGACTGGGCCGGCTGGAACACCATCACCGAGAAGCTCGGCGACAAGGTGCAGCTCGTCGGCGACGACCTGTTCGTCACCAACCCGGAGCGCCTGGCCCGCGGCATCGAGGAGAACTCGGCCAACGCCCTGCTCGTCAAGGTCAACCAGATCGGCTCGCTGACCGAGACCCTGGACGCCGTCGAGCTGGCCCAGCGCAACGGCTTCAAGTGCATGATGTCGCACCGCTCCGGCGAGACCGAGGACGTCACCATCGCCGACCTCGCCGTCGCCACCAACTGCGGCCAGATCAAGACCGGCGCCCCGGCCCGCTCCGAGCGCGTCGCCAAGTACAACCAGCTCCTGCGCATCGAGGAGATCCTGGACGACGCGGCGGTCTACGCCGGTCGCTCGGCCTTCCCGCGCTTCAAGGGCTGACAGCCCGCGTTCCGAGGGCCGACCGCCCCGGCGCCGTAGTTCCGTACGTCCCCGCACTCGGTCCCGTACCGTGTGCGGGGACGTACGCACGTAGGCGGCCGGACGGCGCGCGGATCGGGGAGGCGACAGGCGAATGCCGGGAAAGGTACGGAGCAGGGGCCAGGGTGACGCGGCCCGCTTCTCCACGGCCACCCGCCTGCGCGTGCTCGGCGAGCAGACGGCCGAGCGCGTCTACCGCTCGCAGAACAAGCGCCAGGCCCGCCGCTCCCGGCTCACCGGGCGCGCGGCGCTGCTCGCCCTCGTCGTCTGCACCCTCGTGGTCGCGCTCGCGTACCCGATAAGGCAGTACGTGTCCCAGCGCGGCGAGATCGCCGACCTGCAGCGCCAGCAGCAGGAGGCGAAGGACCGCGTCGAGCGGCTGCGCGAGGAGAAGGCGCGCTGGCAGGACGACGCGTACGCCGAGCAGCGGATCCGGGAGCGCCTGCACATGGTGGCGCCGGGGGAGACCGGGTACGTGGTGCCCGACCCGCGCGCCACCGAGGACGGCCGCGACGAGCAGGGCGCGGCCGACCGCCCCTGGTACTCGAACGTCTGGGACGGCGTCGACAAGGCCGACCGCGCGAACTGATCCCCCTCCGTCCCGGCCTCCCGGTCACGTCCGCGTGACCCGGTTACTTCTAGGTGAAAGACAGGCATGGAAACGCCCCCGCCCCAGACCGAGCCCACCGCGCCCACGGACGCCGACATCCACGCGTTCCAGGAGCAGCTCGGCCGCCCGCCGCGCGGCCTGCGGGCCATCGCGCACCGCTGCCCCTGCGGCAACCCGGACGTCGTCGAGACGGCGCCGCGTCTGGAGGACGGCACGCCGTTCCCGACGACGTACTACCTGACGTGCCCGCGCGCGGCCTCCGCCATCGGCACCCTTGAGGCCAACGGCGTCATGAAGGAGATGACGGAGCGGCTCGCGAGCGACCCCGAGCTGGCGCGTCAGTACCGGGCGGCGCACGAGGACTACATCGCCCGCCGCGACGCCATCGAGGTCCTGGAGAACTTCCCGAGCGCGGGCGGTATGCCGGACCGCGTGAAGTGCCTGCACGTGCTCGTGGCGCACTCCCTCGCGGCCGGCCCCGGGGTGAACCCGCTGGGCGACGAGGCGATCGAGATGCTGCCCGAGTGGTGGAAGAAGGGCCCGTGCGTCTCCCCGGAGGTGGCCGAGTGACCCGGGTCGCGGCCGTCGACTGCGGTACGAACTCGATCCGGCTGCTCGTCGCGGACGCGAACCCGGAGACGGGCGAACTCGTGGATCTGGACCGGCGGATGACGATCGTCCGGCTCGGCCAGGGCGTCGACAAGACGGGCCGCCTCGCCCCCGAGGCGCTTGAGCGGACCTTCGCGGCGTGCCGCGAGTACGCGGAAGTGATCAAGGAGCACGGGGCCGAGCGCCTCCGTTTCGTGGCCACGTCGGCGTCGCGCGACGCCTCCAACCGCGACGACTTCGTCCGCGGGGTCCTGGACATCCTGGGCGTCGAGCCCGAGGTCATCACCGGTGACCAGGAGGCGGCGTTCTCCTTCACGGGTGCGACGAAGGAGCTGACGGGCCGGGCCGACCTGGAGACGCCGTACCTGGTGGTGGACATCGGCGGCGGCTCGACGGAGTTCGTGGTCGGCGACGGGGCGGTGCGCGCCGCCCACTCCGTCGACATCGGCTGCGTACGGATGACGGAGCGGCACCTCGTCGCGGAGGACGGTACGGTCGGCGACCCGCCGACCGCCGCGCAGATCGGGGCGATCCGCGCGGACATCGTCGCGGGTCTCGACCGTGCGGCGGACCTCGTCCCGCTGTCCGAGGCCCGCACCCTGGTCGGCCTGGCCGGTTCGGTGACGACGGTGGCGGCGCTCGCGCTCGGCCTCCCGGAGTACGACTCGGCGGCGATCCACCACGCGCGGATCTCCTACGAGAAGGTCGCCGAGATCACCGACTGGCTGCTGACGTCCACGCACGACCAGCGCGCCCTGAAGCCGGTGATCCATCCCGGCCGCGTCGACGTGATCGCCTCAGGGGCGCTCGTGCTGCGGCTGATCATGGAGCGGACCGGTGCCCGCGAGGTGGTCGTGAGCGAACACGACATTCTGGACGGCATCGCCTGGTCGCTGGCCTGACCGCAGGGCCCAGTTCTTGATCTCGCCTGAGCGTGTCGCGCCCCGTCTGAGCACGGCTTGAGGGGGTCGCGACACGCTCTTCGCGCACCCCGCCGACAAAGTTCGTGAAGTTCTTCACAAGGAATTCGGCCCCGTTGGGCGCGCTTTGTGGCCCACGGGCCCGTTCGGTGGCGTCCAGGTGGGGTGCCGGGGCCCGTCCGCGGTGTGTCCGCCGTGTTGCGGGACGATGACATCCGGGAGTGGTTCAGAGGGGTCGGAGGCTCACTGTGGCTGCTCAAGAGGGGTGAGCAACGAGTGGCGGTTGACCGTGGTTCCCTCGGCCGGCCATGACATGGGTCACGTGGGCGGCGAAGTGTAGCAGAGGCACCGTCGGTCCTTGTGAAGGGGCGCACGAGCACCCCCCTCCAACCGGGTGGATACTCGATGGCATGAGCACCACGGAGCGTCCCAGGATCCTCATTGTCGGGGGTGGGTACGTAGGCCTGTACGCGGCGCGACGCATCCTGAAGAAGATGCGTTACGCGGAAGCGACCGTCACGGTCGTCGACCCGCGCTCGTACATGACGTACCAGCCCTTCCTCCCCGAGACCGCCGCAGGCAGCATCTCGCCGCGCAACGTCGTCGTCCCGCTGCGACGCGCTGTGCCGGGCGCCGAGATTCTCACCGGCCGCGTCACCACCATCGACCAGGACCGCAAGGTCGCCACGGTCTCCCCGCTCGTCGGTGAGGCGTACGAGGTGCCCTTCGACTACCTGGTGATCGCGCTCGGCGCGGTCTCCCGCACCTTCCCGACCCCCGGCCTCGCCGAGGTGGGCATCGGTATGAAGGGCGTCGAGGAGGCCATCGGCCTGCGCAACCACGTGCTCGAGCAGCTCGACAAGGCCGAGTCCACGACGGACGAGGAGATCCGCCGCAAGGCGCTCACCTTCGTCTTCGTCGGCGGTGGCTTCGCGGGCGCCGAGACGATCGGCGAGGTCGAGGACCTGGCGCGCGACGCCGCCAAGTTCTACAAGAACGTGAAGCGCGAGGACATGCGCTTCATCCTGGTCGACGCCGCCGACAAGGTGCTGCCCGAGGTCGGTCCGGAGCTGGGCGTCTACGGCCGCAAGCACCTGGAGTCCCGCGGCATCGAGGTCTACCTCTCCACGACGATGCCCTCCTGCGTGGACGGTCACGTCGTGCTGAGCAACGGCCTGGAGGCCGACTCCAACACGGTCGTCTGGACCGCCGGCGTGAAGCCGAACCCGGCGCTCGCCCGCTTCGGTCTCCCGCTCGGCCCGCGCGGCCACGTGGACACCAGCGAGAAGCTCCAGGTCCAGGGCACCGACTACATCTGGGCCGCGGGCGACAACGCCCAGGTCCCGGACGTCGTCGGCCGCAAGAACGGCAACCCGAACGCCTGGTGCCCGCCGAACGCGCAGCACGCCATGCGCCAGGCCAAGGTCCTCGGTGACAACGTGGTCTCGGGTATGCGCGGCTTCCCGCAGCGCACGTACGAGCACGCCAACAAGGGTGCGGTCGCCGGTCTCGGCCTGCACAAGGGCGTCGCGATGATCGTCATGGGCAAGATGAAGATCAAGCTCAAGGGCCGCCTTGCCTGGTACATGCACCGCGGCTACCACGGCATGGCGATGCCGACGTACAACCGCAAGATCCGGGTGATCGCCGAGTGGACGATCAACATGTTCCAGAAGCGCGACATCACCGCGCTCGGCGCCCTGGAGACTCCGCGCGAGGAGTTCTACGAGGCCGCCAAGCCGGCTCCGGCGCCCAAGTCGGCCGCCGAGAAGTCCGAGGGCAAGGTCGAGGAGAAGGCCAAGGCCTCCTGACCCCGGCGTAGTCCGAGTACCGCGCAACGCCCGAAGGGGCCGCTCGCCATCCGTGGTGCGAGTGGCCCCTTCGGCGTGTGCGCGACCACATACATGGTATCTACAGGTATTTTGCCGATCCGTGACGCGAACACGGGACTGCGGAATGCTCCGCTCGGTGTTTACGTGGTGTTGGACCGTTCCGGGATTTCCCCTGTCACGGAGGTGTGCGCCATGCAGGACGCCGCACAGCGGCTGAAGAACATCGCCGAGCGACTGCTCGGCAGCGAACTCCCGGTGCGCCTTCGCGCCTGGGACGGTTCGGAGGCCGGCCCCCCGGACGCCCCCGTCCTCGTCGTGCGCAGCCGCCGCGCCCTGCGCAGGCTGCTGTGGAAACCGGGCGAGCTGGGCCTCGCCCGCGCGTGGGTCGCCGGTGAACTCGACGTCGACGGCGACCTGTACGCGGCGCTCGACGTCATGGCCGGACTCCTCTGGGAGCGGGAGCCGGACGCGGACGGCGAGCGCAGAGGGCTCCTCCAGGCGCTCAGAGACCCGGAGGTGCGCGCCGCCGCCGGGGACCTGGCCAAGCTGGCGGGACCGTTCCCGCCACCCGCACCGCCCGCCGAGGAGACGCGCCGCAGGAGCCGCCTCCACCTGCACACCAAGGGCAGCGACAAGCAGGCCATCAGCCACCACTACGACGTCGGCAACGACTTCTACGCGCTGGTCCTCGGCCCGTCCATGGTCTACTCGTGCGCGTACTGGGAGTCGCCCGGCGCCACGCTCGAATCCGCTCAGCGCGACAAGCTCTCCCTGGTCGCCCGCAAGCTCGACCTGAAGCCCGGCATGCGCCTGCTGGACGTGGGCTGCGGCTGGGGCTCCATGGCCATCCACGCCGCCCGCGAGCACGGGGTGTCCGTCGTCGGCGTCACGCTCTCCCAGGAGCAGGCCGCGTACGCCAGGAAGCGCGTCGCCGACGAGGGGCTCACCGACCGCGTCGAGATCCGCGTCCAGGACTACCGCGACGTGCGCGACGGCCCCTACGACGCCATCTCCTCCATCGGCATGGCCGAGCACGTCGGCTCGGCCCGCTACCTGGAGTACGCGACCGACCTGTACGCCCTGCTCAAGCCCGGCGGGCGGCTGCTCAACCACCAGATCGCACGGCGCCCCCAGGAGGACGAGTCGGCCTACGAGGTCGACGAGTTCATCGACGCCTACGTCTTCCCCGACGGCGAGCTGGCCCCGGTCGGCACGACCACCGGGCTCCTGGAGCGGGCCGGGTTCGAGGTCCGCGACCTGGAGGCGATCCGCGAGCACTACGCGCTCACCCTGCGCCAGTGGGTGCGCAACCTGGAGGCCCGCTGGCCCGAGGCCCTCAAGATGGTCAGCCCCGGCCGGGCCCGCGTCTGGCGCCTCTACATGGCCGCCTCCGCCCTGAGCTTCGAGCGCAACCGCATCGGCGTCAACCAGATCCTGGCGGTGAAGACCCCGGTCAGCGGCGCCTCCGGGATGCCGTTGCGGGCCCGCACCTGGAACTAGCGCCTTTCTGAGCCGTACGTGACGGGGGGCGCCCGGTGATGACCACCGGGCGCCCCCACCTACGTCGCTGCATTGCCGCTACTCGGCCTTGATGGCCGCAAGCATGTTCAGGCGGGCGGCGCGGCGGGCCGGCCACAGGGCGGCCAGGATGCCGACGACCGCGGCGAGCGCGAGGAAGACGCCCATCCGGCCCCAGGGCAGGACCAGTTCGTACGTCGCCATCGTCTTGCCGATCAGCTCGCCCGCGGCCCAGCCGAAGAACACACCGAGGCCGATGCCGAGCACGCCGCCGAAGAGCGAGATGACCAGGGACTCCAGGCGGACCATGCGCTTGATGCCCTTGCGGTCGATGCCGATCGCGCGGAGCATCCCGATCTCCTGCTGCCGCTCGAAGACCGACATGGCCAGCGTGTTGATGACACCGAGGACCGCGACGATGACCGCCATGGCGAGCAGCCCGTAGAGCATGTTCAGCATCAGCGTGAACATCTGGGCCACTTCGTTGGAGATGTCCTGACGGTCCTGGATCTTGATCGCCGGGTTCTCGCCGAGCGCCTTGGTGAGCTTGTCCTTCGCGGCGTCGGAGGCGCCGCCGGACGTCTTCACCATGACCTGCATGTCCGAGACGCCGTCGGTGAGGTGCGGGGTGAGGGTCGGGGAGTCGATCATGATGCCGCGGATCATCTCGTTGGCCTCGTAGACGCCCGCGACGGTCAGCCGCTGCTTCTTGGCGTCCTCATAGGTGACGGTGAAGTCCGAACCGGCGCTCCAGTGGTGGTCCTTGGCCGTCTTGTCGTCGACGACGACGCGGGAGCCGCCGACGGTGAACTTCCCGTCCTTCACCGGCAGGTCGACGAGCTGATCGATCGTCTTGCCGTTGACGCCGGTGAGGTACTCGCTTGAGCCGCCGATCCGCGACGGCGAGTTGGCCAGGCCGCTGCTCGCGGTCACGCCCGAGGTCTTGTCGAGGCTCTCGCGGACGTCGGGGGAGAGCGAGTTGCCGTTCGCCATGGAGACGACGTAGTCGGCCTTGATGGAGTCGGCGGCCATCTTGTTGATCGCCGACTGGACGCTGCCCGCGATGACCGTGAGGCCCGTGATCAGCGTCAGGCCGATCATCAGCGCCGACGCGGTGGCCGCGGTGCGGCGCGGGTTGCGGACCGAGTTCAGCCGGGCCAGCTTGCCGGAGATGCCGAAGGCGCGAAGCAGCGGGGCCGCGGCGGCGATCAGCGGGCGGGACAGCAGCGGGGTCAGGATGAAGACGCCGATGACGAGCAGCGCGGCGCCGAGCGCCATCGGGGCCTGGCCCTCGTCGCCCTTCATGGTGGTCGCGGCGAGCACGGCGGCGACGCCGGCGGCCGAGACGAGCGAGCCGAGCGTGTTGCGCAGGACCAGGGACTTGGTGGTCGGGGCGGCGTGCACCGCGTTCATCGCGGCGACCGGCGGGATCTTCGCGGCGCGGCGGCCCGGCAGCCAGGCGGCCAGCATCGTGATCAGGACGCCGACGACGAGGGCGGAGACGACCGTGCCGGCGGTGACGACGAGCGGCCCGTCCGGGATGATCGCGCCCGTCCCGTTCATCAGGGAGCGCAGGCCCGCGCCGATCCCGATGCCGACGGCCAGACCGGTGACGGCGGCGACAGCACCCACCACGAACGCCTCGATCAGCACCGAACGCGTCACCTGGCGGCGCGAGGCGCCGACCGCGCGCATCAGGGCCAGCTCCTTCGTGCGCTGGGCGACCAGCATCGTGAAGGTGTTGGCGATGATGAAGATGCCGACGAAGAGCGAGACGCCGGCGAAACCGAGAAGCAGCTGCTTCATGGAGCTCATCGACGAGGAGATCATCTCGGCCTGCTCGTCGGCGAGGTGCCGACCCGTCTCCGTCTCGACGTTCTTCGTGCCGAGCGCCTTGTCGAGCTGGGCGCGCAGCTGGTCCTCCGTGGTGCCCGCGGCGGCCCGCACGTCGATCTCGTCGTACGCGCCCTGCTTGTGGAAGAGCTGCTGCGCGGTCGCCGTGTCGAACAGGGCGAGGGAGCCGCCCGCGGTGACATTGCCGTCGTCGGTGGTGAAGACGCCCGTCAGGGTCGGCGTCAGGACCGGCCCGTCGACGGACATCCGGACCTGGTCGCCGACCTTGTACCCGGCCCGCTTCGCCGTCTCCGCGTCGAGCGCGACCTGGTTCTTGCCGTGCGGGGCCGTGCCCTCCTTGAGCGGGTAGCGGCTGTCCTTGTCGCCCCAGTAGTTGCCGCCCTTGGTGGAGAAACCGTTGCCGACGAGCTTGCCGTCCTGGTCGGCGACGGCGGCGTAGCCGCTGAGCACACCGGTCGCCGACGCGGCGCCGGGCACGTCCTGTGCCTTCTTCAGCGTGGCGTCGGTCAGCTTGATCTCCTCACCGACCTTGTCGTCGGTGCCGTCCTTCCAGCCGGGTGTGACGGCCACGTCGACCTGGTCGAAGCCCTTGGACGAGGACTTCTCCAGGGCGGAGGAGATGGTGTTGGTGAAGACGAGGGTGCCGGAGACGAAGGCGACGCCGAGCATGACGGCGAGGACCGTCATGAGGAGGCGTGCTTTATGGGCGAACACATTGCGCAAGGCGGTACGGAACATGGGTCGGGCTCAGTCCTGGGGGTCGTGGCGGAGGGTGGATCAAGCCCCTCCGGCGATTGAGGAGCGGGGTCCGGGGCAGAGCCCCGCGGCCTCAGCGCCAGTGCGGGGCGCGAGAACAGGGACGGCAGTCAAGCGCGGGTCAGCTGGTGCGCCCCTTGGCGTCGAACCGCTTCATACGGTCCAGGACGCGGTCCGCCGTCGGCTCGTACATGTCGTCGACGATGCGCCCGTCCGCCAGGAACACGACGCGGTCCGCGTACGCCGCCGCCACCGGGTCGTGCGTGACCATGACGACGGTCTGGCCCAGTTCGCGCACGGAGTTGCGCAGGAAGCCGAGGACCTCCGCGCCGGAGCGGGAGTCCAGGTTGCCCGTCGGCTCGTCGCCGAAGACGATCTCGGGCCGGGAGGCGAGGGCGCGGGCCACCGCCACGCGCTGCTGCTGGCCGCCGGAGAGCTGCGCCGGGCGGTGGCCGAGGCGGCCCGAGAGGCCGACCATGTGGATCACGTTCTCCAGCCACTGCTTGTCGGGCTTGCGGCCCGCGATGTCCATGGGGAGCGTGATGTTCTCCAGGGCGGTCAGCGTCGGCAGCAGGTTGAACGCCTGGAAGATGAACCCGATCTTGTCCCTGCGCAACTTGGTCAGCTGCTTGTCCTTGAGGGAGCCCAGCTCGGTGTCGCCGATGCGGACCGAGCCCGAGGAGAAGGTGTCCAGGCCCGCGACGCAGTGCATCAGCGTCGACTTGCCGGAGCCCGACGGACCCATGATCGCGGTGAACTCGGCCTGCCGGAACTCGATGGAGACCCGGTCCAGGGCGACCACCTGGGTCTCACCCTGTCCGTAGACCTTGGAGAGCTCCGTGGCGCGGGCGGCCGCCGTGGTGGTCCGGCCGGCGAGGGGGGTGGTGGTCACGGGAGGGTGCTCCTGTCGGGACGACTGCTGGGGACCTTTCCATCGTCTCGGCCGCCGGAGCGCGTGGAGTCAGCCGCTGTTCCCGTTCCAGGGGGCGACTTCGGTCGGACCGGGCGGCGTCGCGTCATACCTGGGGATGACACGGACCCCCGAGAGAGGCGCACTTGCGCGGCTCACCGGCGGGCGGTGAAATTCCGTCAATCCCCGGCGACGGGCCGTCAACCGTGGAAGGGCCCCCGGCAAGTGCGTATGGCGACTGTCGTGTGCTGATGCACCCTCAGACGCCAATAAAATAAGACAACATCGGGCCATCGGCCCGGTGACCGGGGGAGGCCGCCGGATAGGCTCGGACGGTCTACGCGGAGCCCCACAGCCTGCCCGGATGGTGGAATGCAGACACGGCGAGCTTAAACCTCGCTGCCCTTCGCGGGCGTACCGGTTCAAGTCCGGTTCCGGGCACCTCCGACTTCCTTCACCTCTGCTGTCATGTCGCGGTCGCGCGCGTGGCGGGCGCCCCATTGACGGCGGCATCGCCGCTGCGGAGAATCCCGCCGCCCGAGCCCCGGCGGCGGAACAACGGGAGTACCCCGCACGTTGGCGGTAACAGGATGGGAAAGATCCTCCCTGAGCACTAGGGCCGGATCTTTGCCAGACCATTACTCTTGTGGCAAGGCCATACACGGTGGCCATGGAGGAGTGAAATGAGGAGCAGCAACCCGGTCTTCTCGCGACGGGGATTCAGCCGCGACAACGGCTACGCGCAGTTCAACGCGCAGCCGCAGGCCGGGGGCCCCGCGGTCGGTACGCAGGCCAACCCCTACGGCCAGGCGCCCGCCGGCAACCCGTACGCGCAGAACCCCTACGCGCAGCAGGACGTGCAGTACGGCGCTCCGCAGGCGCCCGCCACCACCGGCCGCATGACGATGGACGACGTCATCATGCGCACCGCCACCACCCTCGGTGTCCTCGTCGTCACCGCCGCGCTCGCCTGGGCGCTGCTGCCGGTGGACGACGCGAACATCGGCAGGTCGTACGGCATCGCGATCGGTGCCGGACTCGTGGCGATGGTGCTCGGCTTCGTCCAGGCGTTCAAGCGCTCGGCGTCCCCGGCGCTGATCATCGGCTACGCGGCGCTGGAGGGTGTCTTCCTCGGCGTCGTGTCGAGCGTCGTCGACAACCGCATCGCGGACGGCGCGGCCATGCAGGCCGTGCTCGGCACCATGGCCACCTTCGCGGCCGTCCTGATCGCCTACAAGGCGGGCTGGATCCGCGTCAACCGGCGCTTCTACGGCTTCGTGATGGCCGCCGCGATGGCGTTCATCCTGCTGATGGCGGTCAACCTGCTGTTCGCGGTCTTCGGCGGCGGTGACGGCCTCGGCTTCCGCAGCGGCGGCCTCGGCATCCTGTTCGGCGTCATCGGCATCCTGCTCGGCGCGTGCTTCCTGGCCCTGGACTTCAAGCAGGTCGAGGACGGCATCGCGTACGGCGCCCCGAAGGAAGAGGCGTGGCTCGCCGCCTTCGGTCTGACCATGACCCTGGTCTGGATCTACATGGAGTTCCTGCGGATCATCGCGATCCTGCAAGGCAACGACTGACCGGGCGACGCCTGACCCGAGTGGTGAAGTGAGGGGCCCGCGCACTCCGGTGCGCGGGCCCCTCGCCGTTTGTGTGGGTGGGGGAGCCGGGGTTCAGCCGAACCGCCGAGCGGCACGCCTGAGGTCGTACTCGTGGATGATCGCCTTGGCGTGGCCGTACGCGAGGTCGTGCTCCCCGCGGAGCCAGCTGACCTTCTCCTCGAAGCGGAGGAAGCAGGGGCCTTCTTCGACGGTGCGCAGCCAGTCGGAGACCTCACGACCGGTGCAGTGGGGGATGCGAGCCAGCAGATTGCGGTGGGTCTCCGCGTAGAACACTTGGGACATCGGCGCCTCCGGAACGCTTCGATGTGGCCTGTCCTTCACGCCACCGTGCCTGAGCGCCGCACGCTTGTAAACAGCTACAGTCGCCGAGTGCTTGATACGACGCCATTGACGGCCGCGGTGGACCAGTTCGCGGATCGGCTGCGGGCCGCGCCGCAGAGCCGGCTGCAACGAGGGGCCGCCGCGGAGGCATTGGCCCTGGCCAGAGAGTTGTCCGGGCGAGCGCAGCGGTTGGAGGATCCGGACGCGCCGGTGCGGGAGATGCCCGACGCGGGGATGTTCGCGGCGGCGGACCAAGTGACGGTCGCCGCGCGGGACCTGGCGGTCGCCCTGCGGGACGAGGGCGGTCTCGCGGACGCCGTGGACCAGGTCGAGATCGCCATGAAGCGGGCCGGAATCTGACCCGGCGGGGATGCCGGGAGCGGGCCGGGATTTGATCCGGCGGGGCTGCCGGGAGCGGGCCGGGGTCTGGCCCGCGAGGGAGGCCGGAAGCGGGCCGGTCAGGCCGACGCTATGACGCGGTCGGCCAGGATGTAGACGTTGTCGCCCGCGCACTCGAAGGTCAGCGCGTACGCGCCGGAGACACCGGAGCCGCCGAGCAGGACGGGGCTGTCGCCGTCACGCAGGGCCGCGGCGAGCTGTTCCGCCGTCTCGCGGTGGCCCGGGGTCATGCACAGCGTCGTCCCGTCGGCGAAGACGTAGACGTCGAGCGTGCCGAGCGGGCCGGGGCGGACGTCGGACAGGGCGGTGCGGGTGTGCGCCAGCTCCTCCAGGCACGCCACCGTGCGCTCATGGTCACTGACGACGGGTGACTGCACCGGCACGAAGTCGGGGTGCGAGGGGTGCCGGCGCCGGGCGGCGGCCAGCTCGGGGGACTCGCTGGGGGCACCTCCCTGGACGGAGTCCTTGGGGAAGAACTCGTCCTCCGGCTCGAGAGCCGACTCGACCACGGGCTCGACGACCGGCTCCAGGCCTGCGAAGTCGGCCTGGCGCGGCATGAAGAACTCGTTGCCGAGCACCTCGTCGAGGGACGCGCCGCCGAGACCGCCGCCGCCCGCGAGGAACGGGGGCAGGTCCGAGGTGTCGCGCGCCTCCTGCGCCGCCCAGAACGCCCGCGCCTCCGCCAGCTCGCGCTCCCGCTCCTCGGCGAGGGCGTCGGCGACGGCGACCCGTATGGCGTCCATGTCGGCGCTCAGATCGGCGGTCGTGCGTGCCGCGGGCACGCCCGGGTGCGCGCCGGTGGCACGGGACCGTGACACCTCTTCGCGCAGATCCGCGATCTGTCGTCGCAGACCCCGGACGTTGTGCAGGGTGGCGGCGCCGACGGCCGTGGCAGCGGCCGTGGCGAGCAGCAGTGCAAGAGGGATGGCGCTCACTGACGTACTCCCGGTTTCAAGTCGACCCCCGACTTCCTACATCAGCTTGAAGCCTGGACGAACCAGCTGTCAGTGCATTACGTCACGAAATGGACAGGTCTTTTGGCCAGGCGTTTAGCCCACAAATGGGTCGGGTACCGGGCTGACCTGCGAAATCCTTCTCCCCCGAGATGTACGTCACATCCTGGGGGAGATTGGATCACGATTGCATAGCCGGATTCAGGACAGCCCGGTCCTGACCGGCCGGTCGGCTCCTGATCAGCTGAGGCGCTCGATGACCATGGCCATGCCCTGGCCGCCGCCGACGCACATCGTCTCCAGACCGAACTGCTTGTCGTGGAACTGGAGGCTGTTGATCAGCGTGCCGGTGATGCGGGCGCCGGTCATGCCGAAGGGGTGGCCGACGGCGATGGCGCCACCGTTCACATTCAGCTTGTCCTCGTCGATGCCCAGGTCGCGGGCGGACGGGATGACCTGCGCGGCGAACGCCTCGTTGATCTCGAACAGGTCGATGTCGCCGACGCCGAGACCGGCCCGCTTCAGCGCCTGCTTGCTCGCCTCGACCGGACCCAGGCCCATGATCTCGGGGGAGAGGCCGGAGACGCCGGTGGAGACGACGCGGGCCAGCGGGGTCAGACCCAGCTCCCGCGCCTTCGTGTCCGACATGATCACGAGGGCGGCGGCGCCGTCGTTCAGCGGGCAGCAGTTGCCCGCCGTGACCATGCCGTCGGGGCGGAAGACCGGCTTCAGGCCCGCCACGCCCTCCATCGTCACGCCGGCGCGCGGCCCGTCGTCCTTGCTCACGACCGTGCCGTCCGGGGTGGTGACCGGGGTGATCTCCCGCTCCCAGAAGCCGTTCTTGAGCGCTTCCTCGGCACGGTTCTGCGAGCGCACGCCGAACGCGTCCATGTCCTCGCGCGTCACGCCCTTCAGACGCGCCAGGTTCTCGGCGGTCTGGCCCATCGCGATGTACGCGTCCGGGACCAGGCCGTCCTCGCGCGGGTCGTGCCAGCTCGTGCCCGTCTGCCCGGCTACCTCGGCGGTACGGGCCTCGGCCTCGGCGAAGAACGGGTTACGGGTGTCCGGCAGCGAGTCCGAGTTGCCCTTCGCGAAGCGCGACACCATCTCGACGCCCGCCGAGATGAAGACGTCGCCCTCGCCCGCCTTGATCGCGTGCAGCGCCATGCGGGTCGTCTGGAGGGACGACGAGCAGTAGCGGGTGACCGTGCAGCCCGGGAGGTGGTCCATGCCCATCTGCACGGCCACGATGCGGCCCAGGTTGTTGCCCTGCTCGCCGCCGGGGAGACCGCAGCCGAGCATCAGGTCGTCGATGTCGCGCGGGTCCAGCTCCGGGACCTTCGCGAGCGCGGTCTGGATGATCGTCGCGGTCAGGTCGTCCGCGCGCAGGTCCTTCAGGGAGCCCTTGAACGCGCGGCCGATGGGGGAGCGGGCGGCTGAGACGATTACGGCTTCGGGCATCACGGCTCCAGGGGGAGTTCTTGGCGAACGGCAGGACCGCTTCGGAAGTTACCCGTACGTATGGCGGGGGTCACGGGTGTGGGGGTGTGACCCCTGCCGCATTTTTCTAAGCGCTTGCTCAGGGCTCCGCCGGTTCGGCCGGTCCCTAGTGCGGGGCCCCTTGGCGCGGTACCCCGCGCCCTGTTTCGGGGCTCTGCCCCGGACCCCGCTCCTCAATCGCCGGAGGGGCTTGAAGGGGCCGCTGCTCAATCGCCGCAGGGGCCCGTGTTTGCCGTTACCGGGTCCTGGGTGGGGACTCGGCGGCGTTTGCGGCGTTTCAGGAGGGCCCAGGGGCCTCGGGGGCCCGTCGGCATGGCGGCGGTGACCTCGGTGCCGCCCTCCTCCACCGCCTTCGCCGCGGCGCGGGCCACCGGCAGGAAGCCCTCCGCGCGGGAGACGTCGGGGCGTTCCTCGTCCGGCCAGGCGCCCATGGCCGCGCACAGGGTGGGCAGGACGGCCATGGCCGCCGTCTGGTAGCCCTCGGCGGAGGGGTGGTAGTTGTCGGGGCCGAAGAGCTCGCGCGGGTTAGCGGAGAACTCCGGGCCGAGGAGGTCGCCGAGGGAGACCGTGCGGCCACCCTGTTCGACCACGCCGATCGTCTGGGCGGCGGCGAGCTGGCGGGAGGCGCGGCGGGCCAGCCAGCGCAGCGGCTGCTGCACCGGCTCGACCGAGCCCAGGTCGGGGCAGGTGCCGACCACGACCTCGGCGCCGGCCGTGCGCAGGCGCCGGACCGCCGCCGCCAGGTGACGGACGGACTTGGTGGCGGGGATGCGGTGCGTGACGTCGTTGGCGCCGATCATGATGACGCAGACGTCGGGGCGCCACTCCGGGTCCGCGAGGACGAGCGCCACCTGCCGGTCCAGGTCGTCGGACATGGCGCCCGGCAGCGCCACGTTGCGCAGCTGCACCGCGCGCTCCGAGACCGCCGAGAGCCCCGACGCGAGCAGCGCGCCCGGGGTCTGCCGGGCCCGGTGCACGCCCTGGCCCGCCGCCGTGGAATCGCCCAGCATGGCGAAGCGCAGCGGCTCGGCGCCCGCGTCCCCGTACGTCGTGCCGTAGAGGCCGTCGGCGGAGGGGAGGTGGACCGGCGCGGTGCCGTGGTTGCCCACCTGGCGCCGCGCGAACTGCACCTCCGCGAGCACCACCCCGACCGCGGCCGCGCCCAGCAATCCGATCCCGCCGCCGCCGTACGCCGCCCCCGCGGCGATCCGCCGTGCCACCCTTGCCCTGCTCGACATGTTCCGCGGCCACCTCTTTCGCTTTTACGGCTTCCTCAGTCCTTGCCCCGTAAGCACTGTCGGTCAATCGCAACCGGGGATGAAGCGTCGATGTCCGGCATACGCTGACCACAACCGTCTGTAGGAGACCCGGAGACAACGTGCAGATCCACGATTCGATGATCAGCCTCGTCGGCAACACCCCGCTGGTGAGGCTCAACAAGGTGACCGAAGGACTCCAGGCGACCGTCCTGGCCAAGGTCGAGTACTTCAACCCCGGCGGTTCCGTGAAGGACCGCATCGCGCTGCGCATGATCGAGGCGGCCGAGCAGAGCGGTGAGCTCGAGCCCGGCGGCACGATCGTGGAGCCCACCAGCGGCAACACCGGTGTGGGCCTCGCCATCGTGGCGCAGCAGAAGGGGTACAAGTGCATCTTCGTGTGCCCCGACAAGGTGTCCACGGACAAGATCAACGTGCTGCGCGCGTACGGCGCCGAGGTGGTCGTCTGCCCGACCGCCGTCGACCCGGAGCACCCGGATTCGTACTACAACGTCTCCGACCGGCTGGTGCGTGAGACGCCGGGCGCCTGGAAGCCTGACCAGTACAGCAACCCCAACAACCCGCTCTCCCACTACCACTCCACGGGCCCCGAGCTGTGGGAGCAGACGGAGGGCCGCATCACGCACTTCGTCACCGGCGTCGGCACGGGCGGCACCATCTCGGGCACCGGCCGCTACCTGAAGGACGCGAGCGAGGGCCGCGTCCAGGTCATCGGCGCCGACCCGGAGGGCTCCGTCTACTCGGGCGGCTCCGGACGCCCGTACCTCGTCGAGGGCGTCGGCGAGGACTTCTGGCCGACCGCCTACGACCGCGAGGTCGCCGACGAGATCGTCCCGGTCTCCGACAAGGACTCCTTCCAGATGACCCGCCGCCTCGCCAAGGAGGAGGGCCTCCTGGTGGGCGGCTCCTGCGGCATGGCGGTCGTGGCGGCCCTGCGGGTGGCGGAGCGGCTCGGCCCGGACGACGTCGTCGTGGTGCTGCTGCCGGACAGCGGGCGCGGGTACCTCTCGAAGATCTTCAACGATGAGTGGATGGCCGACTACGGGTTCCTGGAGGACTCCGGGCCGAGCGCCCGCGTCGGCGACGTGCTCAAGGACAAGGACGGCGGCTCGCTGCCCGAACTCGTCCACATGCACCCCGAGGAGACGGTCGGTCAGGCCATCGAGGTCCTTCGCGAGTACGGCGTCTCGCAGATGCCGATCGTGAAGCCGGGGGCGGGACACCCGGACGTGATGGCCGCCGAGGTCATCGGCTCGGTCGTGGAGCGGGAGCTGCTCGACGCGCTCTTCGCGCAGCGGGCCTCCCTGAGCGACCCGCTGGAGAAGCACATGTCGGCGCCGCTGCCGCACGTCGGCTCCGGTGAGCCGGTGGAGGACCTGATGGCCGTGCTCGGTACGGCGGACGCCGCGATCGTGCTGGTCGAGGGCAAGCCGACCGGTGTCGTCAGCCGTCAGGACCTGCTGTCCTTCCTCGCCAAGGGCGTCGGCAAGTAGGTTCCGGGCCGGTCCCGCGCGCCGGGTTCGGGAAACCGGTACGCGCACGTCACGTGCGCGCAGCACCCGCTTAACACGGGTCCGGCACATTGGTGGATGTCGGAAGGGGCGGGAGCGGCTCCCCGCCTCGGACGGCACCAAGCGGCGTCAAGGATGGTTTCGGAGCGGCTCCCGGATCTCCATGGACGCCCTGGGCGTACCACCCGGTTCTGACCCGGTCGTACGCCTTTCGCGGGGACCGCCGTCGTCCCGCCCCCCGTCACAGGGGGTGCGGCGGTCCCCGCGCAATCTCATTCGACGAAGAGGCCGCGTTCCGCCGCCCGTACGTCGAACTCCTCCAGGCGTGCCTGGGCCTCGGGCAGGCCGTCGCACATCGCCTCCAGGAGTACGCGGCCGAGCAGCATGGGTGCGCAGGCCGTGTCGAAGGCGAGGCCCGTGCCGACGGCGGCGGGCAGGAGCAGGTCGCAGTGGGCGGCGACCGGGGCGAACGCGGAGTCGGCCACCGTGACCACCGTCAGGCCGACCGACTTGGCGTAGGCGAGGGTGTCGACGACCTCGCGGGGGTGGCGGGGCAGCGCGAAGCAGAGCAGGGTCGTGGCGCCCGCGCGGACGGCCGCGTCGATGCGGTCGGCGAGCATCGTGCCGCCCTCGTCGAGGAGGCGGACGTCGGGGTGGACCTTCGCCGCGAAGTAGGAGAACCCGTACGCCTGGGAGGCCGCCGCGCGCAGGCCGAGGACGAGGAGGGGCTGGGAGGCGGCGAGGAGCGCGCCGGCCCGTTCGACGGGGGCGGGGTCGGCGAGGAGGTCGGCCAGGTGGCGCAGGTTGGCGATCTCGGCCTCGACGGCCTGCTGGTACTCGTTGGCGCGGGTCGCGGCGGTGGGTTCGGCCGGGGCCACTTCGCGCAGGTGCTTGCGCAGGGCCGGGTAGCCGTCGAAGCCGAGCGCCACCGCGAAGCGGGTCACCGACGGCTGGCTGACCCCGGCCAGTTCGGCCAGTTCGACCGAGGACAGGAACGGTACGTCGGCGGCGCGCCGGACCATGCAGTGCGCGATGCGGCGCTGGGTGGGGGTGAGGCGGTGGCCCTCGAAGAGATGCTGGAGGCGGGTGGCCGGGCTGTGTCCGGCCTGGCCCCCGGTGCCGTTGGTGGTGTGCTCGGTCATGTGTCCCCGTCCGTCCCGCGCCGTCCAGTCCATTCAGTCTGCTCTCGCCGTGCATGATGTTATTCAGGCGCTGGGTCCGGCGCCAGGTTTGCAGGTGGGGATGGGGATGGGGATGGTGGTGGTGGTGGTGGAAGGCTCGGCCCGGGTGCGCCTTGTTACGTTGCCGCCATGGGTCTTTTCGACAAGCTGACCGGCACCCGGCGTCCCGACGACGGCGTCGCCGCCCGCCCCGCCGCCGAGGTGCGGGACGCGCTGCTCGCTCTGGCAGGGCCCGACGTGCCCTGGACCGTGCGCGCCGCCACCCCCGGGGAGGAGGCGGACCTCGTCGCGGAGTGGCGGGTGCGGGAGCCCGCGTGGCAGGAGTTCTTCCGGCGCCGGCACGTCGACCGCACCGTACGGATCACGATGCGGCTCGCGGCGGACACACGCGAGGTGCGGGCGCTCGACGAGCAGTGGGAGGTCACCTGGCACGACGGCACCCCGCGCTTCGCCCGTTCGCGGGAGTACGGCCGGGGGCCGTCGCGCCAGATCAGCAAGCGGCACACCGTCGAGCGCGGCGCGGACGGTGAGCGGCGCCTGGTGGAGACGTTCTCCTTCGACTCGGCGGAGATGAAGGACCCGCTGCGGGACGCGGTACTGAAGTCCGGGTGGACGTGGCGCGCGGTGGTGTTCGGCAAGCTGTGAGCGCCGCCGGGGGCGCGGTGCACCCGGTGAAGCGGTGAGCCCCGCCGAGGGCGCCGTTCACCCGGTGAAACGGTCGAGGAGGGCCGCCGCCCGTTCCACGTCCGCCGTCAGCGGGCGGTCCGTGAGGTCCGGTTCGAGGGTGGTGTCGGCGAGGGCGAAGGCGCGGCCCACCGGCAGCTCCTCGTCGGGGCGGTGGTCGCGCAGGCGCAGGGCGCGGACCGCCGCGACCAGTTCGCAGCCGACGACCTGGCGGTAGGCGGCGCAGGCGCGCAGGGTCTGCCGGGCGGCGAGGGAGGCGAAGCTGGCCTGTTCCTCGACGCCGCGCGAGAGGACCGCGTGGCCGAGCGAGGCGGGGGCGGAGAAGGCGCGCAGGTCGCCGAGTGCGGCTCCGGCGGCGTACTCCAGGATCATGACGCCGGACGCGCCGGGTGCGCCGTCGGCGAGGAAGGGGCGCAGGCGGGTGTACGCCGGTTCGTTGAGGGTGGACAGGCGGGAGGTGGAGAGGCGGGCCACCTGGGTGACCGCCAGCCTGAAGTGGTCCAGGGCGAGCGCGAGTTGGGCCATGTAGAAGCCGCCGTGGTGGTACGCGGTCATGTCCTCGGACGAGATGAGAGGGTTCTCGGCCGCCGCGTTGATCTCGACCGTGAGGACCGCTTCGAGGGCGTCCGCCGCGTCCTGCGCCGGGCCGTGGATCTGGGGCACGCAGCGGAATCCGTACGGGTCCTGGATGCGGCCGAGCGGTGGGGTCGGCCGGTCGGGGGCGCCGAGGAGGTCGCGCATCCGGGCCGCGACCTCGTAGGAGCCCTTGTGGTGGCGGGCCTCGTGGACGGGGAGCGCGTAGGCCTCGTACGAGCCGTCGACGGCCAGGAGGCTGAGCGCGGCGACGAGCTGGGTCGCGGCGAGCAGGGAGCGCAGTTCGTGCAGGGCGAGGGCGGACTGGCCGAGGGTGAGGGCGTTGCTGGAGATCAGCGCGAGCGCGTCGTTGTTGTCGAGGGGCTGGGCGGCCGGGGCGGTGCCCTTGCCGCGCCAGGGGTGTTCGCCGGCGAGGGCGAGGCCCATCTGGGCGAGGGCGGCGATGTCGCCGGTGCCGACGGAGCCGTGCTCGTTGACGGCCGGGTAGGCGCCGTTCTCCAGCGCCTCGCACAGGGCGGTGACGACGGTGGGGCGCAGGCCCGCGCCGCCCGCGAGGAGCTGGTTGGCGCGGACCGCGAGCATCGCGCGGACCTCGCGTTCGGGCAGTTCGTCGCCGATGGCGCCCGCGTGGCTGCGCAGCAGGCGCAGGCCGTGGTCGGCGGCGGCCTCGGTGGGCACGTCCTCGCTGCGGTTGGCGCCGACGCCGGTGGATCGGCCGTAGACGCGGCCCCAGGCGGCGATCTCGCGGGCCGCGTTCCAGGACACCTCGACGCGCTTCATGGCCTCGGTGCCGGGTACGGGTCGGGCGTTCGCGTCGGCGAGGCGGACCACGTCGGGGACCGGGAGGCCGTGGCCGTCGAGGACGACGACCGGGGTCGGTGTCGTGTCCGTAAGGGGCATCAACGCGCTGTTCCTCCTCGAATTGGCCTGTAAGGGTCTTTAGTGGCTTCCATCGCCCTCGCGACGGCCGTCGCGTCTCACATCCCGGGCCGGCCGGGTTGATTTACCAGCGATTTACGCGGGGGCATTGACAAGTTATTCACGCACCGAGAACTCTGCATGACGGTATGCAGGCCGGGCAAGAGGACTACAGAGGCGCTCCATGATTCAGTTCGAAGCGGTCCACAAGCGGTTCCCGAACGGCACGACAGCGGTCCACGACCTCTCGCTGACCATGCCCGAAGGGGGCGTGACCGTCTTCGTCGGCTCCTCCGGCTGCGGCAAGACGACCAGCCTCCGCATGATCAACCGCATGGTCGAGCCGACCTCCGGCACCATCCGGGTCGGCGGCCGTGACGTCCTCGACCAGGACGCCGCCGAACTGCGCCGCTCCATCGGCTACGTCATCCAGCAGGCCGGCCTCTTCCCGCACCGCACCGTCCTCGACAACGTCGCCACCGTGCCGCTGCTCCTCGGCTGGGGGCGCAAGAAGGCCCGCGCCGCCGCCGGTGAACTCCTCGAACGGGTCGGGCTCGCCCCCGAGATGGGCAAGCGGTATCCGCACCAGCTCTCCGGCGGGCAGCAACAGCGGGTCGGGGTGGCGCGGGCGCTCGCGGCGGATCCGCCGGTGCTGCTCATGGACGAACCGTTCGGGGCGGTGGACCCGGTGGTACGGGCCCAGCTCCAGGACGAACTGCTGCGCCTGCAGAAAGAGCTGAGCAAGACCATCGTCTTCGTCACGCACGACATCGACGAGGCCGTGCGGCTCGGGGACCGGATCGCCGTGTTCCGGGAAGGCGGGCATCTCGTGCAGTGCGCGGCTCCCGCGGAGCTTCTGGCCCGGCCCGTCGACGGGTTCGTGGCGGACTTCCTCGGGGCCGAGCGGGGGCTCAAGCTGTTGTCCCTGACGGGTCTGGCGGATGTGGCGCAGGGGCCGGCGCCGGAGGGCGGGGACTGGGAGCTGGTGCTCGACGCGGCCCGCAAGCCGCTGCACTGGCGTGCGCGGGACAACGGGGCCGAGGCCCCCGTCCGGCCCCTGCGCGATACGGACTCGCTGCTCAGCGCGTTGAACGAGTCCGTCGCGTCGCCCTCCGGGCTGGTGGCCCGGGTCGACGCCGACGGAGTCTTCACCGGGGTCTCGTCCCGGGACGACATCCACGCGCGTGCGGGTGCTGCTCACGCGGCGGCCCTGTCCGGCGCACCGTCACGGGCCTCCGCCCCGGACCCCGCTGCCCCTCGTACGAAAACGGGGCTCGATGGGCCGGACCGGCTCGAGAAGTCGGACGGGCGGGATGTCGCGTGAGCATCGACTGGGACTGGATCGGATCTCACGGGTCCGACCTCACCACCCTCACCCTCTCCCACCTCCAGGCCGCCCTCACCGCCGTCGCGCTCGGGCTGCTCATCTCCCTCCCGCTCGCGGTCCTCGCCCACCGGGTCAGGCCCTTGCGCGGCTTCCTGCTCGGGATGAGCAACGTCCTGTTCACCATCCCCTCCATCGCCGTCTTCGTCCTCCTCCTGCCGGTCTCCGGGCTCACCCGGACCACCACCGTCATCGGCCTCACGATCTACACCCTGGTCGTCCTGCTGCGGAACACGGTGGAGGGTCTCGACTCCGTGCCGCAGAAGACGAAGGAGGCGGCGAAGGCCATGGGGACGCGGCCGCTGCGCGCCCTGCTCACCGTCGAGCTGCCGCTCGCCCTGCCCGTGATCATGGCGGGCGTCCGGATCGCGACGGTCATGTCGATCTCGCTCGTCTCCGTGGCCACGTACATCGGTGACGGCGGCCTCGGCCAGCTCTTCACCGACGGGTTCCAGCGCAACTTCCCGACCCCGGTGATCGTCGGCGTCGTGCTGACGCTGCTGCTCGCGCTCGTCGCGGACGCGCTGCTCGTCCTCGTGCAGCGGCTGCTCACGCCGTGGGCCCGCACCCGTACCCGCTCCACCCGTACCCGCTCCACCCGGTCCCGGATCCGGAAGGCCTGACCGCCATGTACGAACTCTTCAAGAACCTGGGCTCCTGGCTGGTCGGCGGCGAGCAGTGGACCGGGCCCGACGGCATCGCGCACCGGCTCGCCGAGCACCTCCAGTACTCGCTGATCGCCACGCTCGTCGCCGCCGCGATCGCGCTCCCCGTCGGCCTGCTGATCGGGCACACGGGCCGGGGCGCGTTCGTCGCGATCAACCTGTCCTCCTTCGGCCGCGCGCTGCCGACCGTCGGACTCGTCGTGCTGGTCTTCCTCGCCAGCGGGCTCTCGATGTGGCCCGTCTACATCGCGCTCGTCGCGCTCGCCGTGCCGTCCATCGTGACCAACACCTACGCGGGGATGACCGCCGTCGATCCGGAGGTGAAGGACGCGGCGCGCGGCCAGGGCATGCGCGCGCACCAGGTCCTCCTCCAGGTGGAGCTGCCGCTCGCGCTCCCGCTCATCATGACAGGGCTCCGGCTCGCGCTGATCCAGGTCGTGGCGACGGCGACCATCGCCGCGTACGTCTCGTTCGGCGGGCTCGGCCGCTACGTCTTCGACGGGCTCGCCCAGCGGGACCTGGTGCAGGTGCTCGGCGGGGCCGTCCTCGTCGCGGTCGTCGCCGTCGTCCTCGACCTGGCCCTCTCCGGGTTGCAGCGTCTCCTCTTCCGTCACCGTCCCGCCGCCCTCAAGTCGGCCTAGGAGCAGATCAGATGAATCGACGTACTCTCCTCGGCGGGCTGTTCGCCGCGGCCTCCGTGCCCGCGCTCGCCGCCTGTTCCAGCGGCATCACCTCCCTCGAAGGGGACGGTTCGGGCGGCGGTGGCGGCGGCTCCAGCAAGAACGGCGTCACCATCGGCACCGCCAACTTCACCGAGAACCAGGTCCTCGGCTACCTCTACGCCGCCGTGCTCGAAGCGGCCGGCGTGAAGACGAAGGTCCGCCCCAACCTCGGCACCCGCGAGATCCTCATCCCCGCGCTCAAGGGCGGCGACATCGACCTCCTGCCCGAGTACCAGGGCGCCCTCCTGCACTACCTCGACACGAAAGCCGACGCCACCGAGGAGGGCGAGATGCAGAACGCCCTCGCCATGGCGCTCCCGGCGGGCCTGCAGATCCTGCCGTACGGGATGGCGGAGGACTCGGACGCGTTCGTCGTCACCCGGGAGACCGCCGAGAAGTACGGGCTGAAGTCCCTCGCCGATCTCGCCAAGCAGAACGGCGAGCTCGTCATCGGCGCCGCCCCGGAGGTGAAGAAGCGGCAGGTCGGAGCCGTCGGCCTGAAGGACGTCTACGGCGTCGAGTTCAAGGAGTTCAAGTCCCTCGACTCCTCCGGGCCGCTCGTGAAGGGCGCCCTGAAGAAGGGCGACGTCGACGTGGCGAACCTGTTCACCACCGACACCGACATCGCCGCCAACCACTGGGTCGTCCTCACCGACCCCAAGAACCTCGTCCCCGGTCAGCACGTCGTCCCGCTGATCGCCGACCGCAAGGCCGACTCGACCGTCCGCAAGGCGCTGGCCCGGCTCGGCAACGTACTCACCACCGAGCAGCTGACCGAGCTGAACCGGCTCGTCGACAAGGACAAGAAGGACCCCGAGGACGTCGCGAACGACTACGCGCGTCAGCACGGGCTGAGCAAGAAGTAACTGAGCAAGAGGCAAGAGGTCAATTCATGGCAGCGGTAGTGGAGAAGCACTCCATCGACGTCGTCCCGGACAGCGAGCGGCACGGGCGCGCCTTCCACCAGTTCACCCTGTGGGTCGGTGCGAACCTGCACATCACCGCCGTCGTCACCGGCGCGCTCGCCGTCGTCTTCGGCGGCGACGTGGTCTGGTCGCTCATCGGCCTCGTGCTCGGCAACCTGCTCGGCGGCGCCGTCATGGCGCTGCACTCCGCGCAGGGCCCGAAGCTGGGGCTGCCGCAGATGATCCAGTCGCGGGCCCAGTTCGGCGTCAAGGGCGCGATCGTGCCGCTGCTGCTCGTCATCCTGATGTACGTCGGCTTCTTCGCGAGCGGCAGCGTGCTCGCCGGGCAGGCGACGGCCCGGCTGACGCACACCGGCGACACGATCGGGATCATCCTGTTCGCGCTGGTCACGGCCGTCCTCGCGGTCGTCGGGTACCGCGTCATCCACGTTCTCGGCCGGGTCGCCAGCGTCATCTGTGCCGTCGCCTTCGTCTACCTCGGCATACGGCTCCTGGACCGCGTCGACCTCGGCGATCTGCTGAGCAATGCGCACTTCTCGCTCCCGATGTTCCTGCTCGCGGTCTCCCTCTCCGCCTCCTGGCAGCTCGCGTTCGGCCCGTACGTCGCCGACTACTCGCGCTACCTGCCGCGTGACACCAGCGCCAAGGCCACGTTCTGGTGGACGCTGTCCGGATCGGCGCTCGGCTCGCAGTGGTCGATGACGTTCGGCGTGCTCGTCGCGGCGACCGCCGGTGAGGCGTTCCTCGACAACCAGGTCGGCTACGTCGTCTCGCTCGGCGGCGCGGGCGCCGTCGCCTCCGTCTTCTACTTCGTCATCGCGCTCGGCAAGCTCACCGTCAACGTCCTCAACACGTACGGCGGCTTCATGGCGATGGTGACCGGCGTCAGCGGCTTCCGCGGACAGCGCGTCCTCTCCCAGCGCGGCCGGACGCTCTACATCGCGCTCATCATGGTCGCGGGCACGGCCGTCGCCCTCGCCGGCAAGGACAGCTTCCTGTCGTCGTTCAAGGACTTCCTGCTGTTCCTGCTGACGTTCTTCACTCCGTGGAGCGCCATCAACCTCGTCGACTACTACCTGATCTCGCGCGAGCGCTACGACATCCCGGCCCTCGCCGACCCGCACGGCCGCTACGGCGCCTGGCGGTGGAAGGCGCTCGTGGTCTACGGGATCGGGCTCGTCGCCCAGTTCCCGTTCCTGGCCACCTCCTTCTACACGGGCCCGCTCGTCGATCCGCTCGGCGGCGCCGACGTCTCCTGGATCGTGGGCCTCGTCGTCCCGGCCGCCCTGTACTGGCTGCTGGCGCGCCGCGACACCGCGCACGTACCGGAGGCGACGATCCTGGCGGCGCCGCACCCGGGACCGGTGGCCTCGGGCGTGGCCCCGTAGCAAGACGGGGGTTAGCCCCACTGTCCCGCGGCCTCCGGCTCCGTACTGTGAATCGGTATGGAAGCCCGCGAACAGGCACGTGACGCCGAACTCAAGAAGGAACTCGACGCCACCCTGCACGCCCGCAGGGAACTCGGCGAAGAGTACGAGACCGCGCTCGTCGACTCGTTCCTCGACAAGGTCGAGCAGCGCCTGGACTCCAGCGTGGACCGCCGGGTCCGCAGGCAGCTGGCCGAGCAGCAGATGGTCGTGGCCCGCGACGCGCGCGCGGGCCGCACCCCCGGCAGCGACGGCTGGGGCGAACGCTTCGGCTTCGCCGTCGTCACCCTCGTCCTCGCCATCCCGCTCTCCGCGATCGCCGTGGTCAACGCCCATCTGCCGGGGCTGCTGATCGCCTGGGGCGGCATCGTCGGCGTCAACGCCCTGCACGCGGGCCACTGGGTGCCCCGCTTGGGCGAGAAGCGCCGGGAGCGCAAGGACTCCGACTGGGAGGACTAGAGCCCCCAAGGCCCCTTCTCCGCAGTGCCGGGGCCGGCGGCGGCGCGACGCCGCGCCCGGTGGGGCACGGCGTCGCTGAGACCCTCTCTTCGAGACCCTGCCGGGTCGCTCACACGTCGAGTTCGGCCTCGATCTTCTTCAGCTGATGGCGGGCCATCGCCAGGTTGGCGCGCGAGGCGTCCAGGACGAGATACAGGAACAGACCGTTGCCGCTGCGGCCCTTGAGCAGCCGGATCAGGTGGTACTGCGTGCCGAGGGTGATGAGGATGTCCTCGATCTCGTCCTTCAGGCCGAGGTGCTCCATGGTGCGCAGCTTGGCGCGGACGACGTCGGTGTTGCCCGCGGCGGCGACCTCCAGGTCGAAGCTCTTGGAGCCGCCGATCGTGCCGAGGGCCATGCCGCTGTTGTAGTCGACCAGGGCGGCGGCGCTCGCGCCTTCGATGGAGGTGACGGCGTCCTTCAGTGCGGTCTCGGTGTTGGCCATGGTGGTGGATCCTTTCCTACGCCTCAACGGGCTGTGCGGGGTTGCAGTTCGGGCCCGGAAAGCTCGGGCCCCGCGGTTTTCGGGGTGCGGACGGGCAGCTTGCTGTCGGCGGGCGCCGGGGGCAGGGCGGCCGCCGGGGGCAGGGCGGGTGCCGTCCGCGCCCGGGAGCGGCCGCGGGCCCGCGCGGGCGGTTCGGCGGCGGCGACGGCCGCGTCGACCAGTTCGCCGATCCGGGTGCCGGAGCGGCGGCCCTCCAGGTGCAGCCGCCCCACGTTGATCCGGTCCTCGGCGAGCAGGGTCAGGACGGCGGCGCCCCCGGCGGCGTACGTGGCGACGTAGCCGTCCGTGCCGCGCACCAGGAGTTCGCGGAAGCCGCCCTGCCCGGTGGCGTCCGAGAGGCGCTGGGCCACCCCGAGCGCGGCGGCGGTCAGCGCGGCCACGCCCTCGGGTTCGACGCCTTGGGTGTCCTGGGCGAGCACGAGTCCGTCGACGCTGGCCGCGAGGGCGCCGGTGACCTGGGGGACCCGGACGCGCAGTCGTTGCAGTTCGCCGAGGACTTCGGCCTCGTCGGCCATCGGCGGTCTCCTTCCGGAAGTTTCTGGAGGTTCGGAGCCGGTCCGTCCGATGCGGCGCAGGCGCTTCACAGCGCCTCCAGCGCGGCACGCAGCCTGCGAAGGAGCGCCACGTCGGGGTCCTCGACGTCGGCGTGCGCCATCCACGCGGGGACGGGAAACGCGGTGGCGGGCTCCGGGGGAGCGGGGGTGACCAGGCCGCCCGCGGCCAGCCGGCGCAGGTCGACCAGGGTGTGGAAGGCGGGCCTGCCCAGGGCGAGCGCGATCTGGGAGGCGGTGCGCACGCCGTCGACCAGGTCCAGGACGCGGCGCCTGCGCGCGGGTACCGGGGGCTCGATGCCGCCCGTCCTCGCGAGGGGCGCGGTGTCGGTGTCGGGCTCGGGCCAGATCCGCTGGAGGAGTTCGCGGCGGCGCCGGGTCTCGCGCTCGACGGCCGCCACCGGCACCGGGCGCACCGCCCCGAACCAGTGCGAGACCCCGTAGCGGAAGCGGGAGGGGCCGCTGCTCGGCGCGAGCGTGAAGTAGGCGGCGTCGAAGATGGCGCTCAGGTGGCACAGTTCGAGCGCGCCGTCCGAGAGGCGGCCCTGCTCGACGAGGTAGCGGCCGACGCGCTGCCGGGCGCCCGCCCGGTCGACCGCCTCCCACCAGCCGTCGGCCTGTATCGCGCCGCCGGCGGTGAGCAGGACGTCCATGCCGGGTGTCGCGGGCGCCTCCGCGTGCACGACGTGGCCGTCGGCGAGGTAGAGCGTGCCGTGCTCGCGTATCAGCGCGCCGGTGGCCCGCTCGTCGGCGAGCCGGTCGAGCATCGGGGATATCTTCGCGCCCGTGTCGGCGGTCGCCGCGCTCATCCCAGGACCAGCCGGTCGGCCAGGTCGGCGAGGCGCAGCCGGCAGAGCGCGAGGTTGCCCTCGTCCCGGTCGAGCCACAGGTGCAGGAAGACGCTGCTGTCGAAGCTGGTCCGGACGAAACGCAGCAGGTGGTAGCCGTCGCGGTTGGTGACGATGACGTCCTCGACGGGCGGCGCCTTGTCGCTGGCGGACCCCGGCGACCAGTCGCTGCCCTCGGCCGGGGCGAACACCCGGTGCTCGGCGGCGAGCCGGGCCAGCTCGGCGGCCTCCGCGGCGGTCGCCTCATGGTCCCCGTTGGGCGAGTCCCCGATGGTGCCGAGGGCGAGCCCGCTGGTCCAGTCGACGACGGCGGCGCCGCGCGCCCCCGGCAGTCGCATGACCTGAAGCAGGCACTCGTCGATTCCCGGCACGCCTGAAACTCCCCACCACATCGCCTGGTCCGTGCAAAGCTGTCGCTTGCGTGACGACGAAACTACGCACTGTGCGGCGACCCGGTGAGGGTTCTGGCATTTTCCGGTGGAACATTCAGAAGGGGGCTAAAATCCGCCAACCCCGCGACAAATCCGGAGCGTTCACGGCAGCCCCGGGCGCCACAGAAGGCTTCATGGAAGCCGCCGGAGAAGGTGTCGCGGAAGGCGCCCCGGAAGACGTCACAGATCGAGCAGGGCGCGCCTGCGGTCACCGCCCGACTCCGCCACGATCTCCTCGACGGTCTGCGGCGCGCGGACCGTCGCGAACCGTACGCCGCCGTTCGTGTCACCGGCCGCGCCGAACCCGTACACCCCGGGCCGCACGAGCGAGTTGTACGAGTAGTGCTGCGCGAAGTAGTAGGCGCCGGTGTCGAGCGCGGCGGCGTAGTCGCCGGCTTCGAGCAGCGGCAGTGCGTGGTTCTCGGCGAGCAGGTCGCCGGAGAAGCAGGCCGGGCCCGCCACGTCCTGGGCGACGTCAGGGCCGGTCTTGCGCCGTCCCTGCGCGTCGTAGGCGGCGATCCGCAGCGGCCAGGACGCGGGCGCGTACACGGTCCGGGTGGCGACCTGAACTCCCGCGTGGGTCACGGCGATCGGCCGCCCGCCGCTCTCCTTCGTGTACTCGACGTGCGCGAGGATCGTGCCGTGCTTGGCGAGCAGCGAGCGGCCGAACTCGGTGACGAGTCCGTAGCGCCCGCCGAAGAGCCCGGGGACGCTGGCGGCGAGCAGCTCGGCGTAGGTCGCGTAGTCGGGCGTCTCCTCGTCGGAGGCGAAGTTGACGGGCAGCCCGCCGCCGATGTCGAGGGTGTCGATCTGCCGCCGCCCGGCCGCCTCGTTGATCTCCTCGGCGAGTTCGTACGCGGCCCGCACGCCCTGGGCCATCAGTTCGAGGGGCACGCCTTGCGAGCCGGAGTGGGTGTGGAGCCGGGTCAGCCACGGCCGGTCGAGGTAGGCGCGGACGACCCACTCGCGGGCGCCCTCGTCCCGCAGCGCCACGCCGAACTTGGAGGTGGCGGTCGCGGTCGACAGGGCGCCGATCGAGCCCGCGCCGATCTGCGGGTTGACGCGGATGCCGATCGGCGACGTGGTGGGCGCCGAGGCGACCAGGGCGTCGATCCGGGCCAGCTCCTGCGGGTTGTCGGCGTTGACGGCGATGCCGAGGGCGAGCGCTTCGCGCAGTTCGGCGCCGGTCTTGGCGGGGGAGTCCAGGACGGTCCGGGCGGGCGCTACCCCGGCGGCGCGGGCGAGCGCCAGCTCACCGGGGCTCGCCACCTCGGCCCCGATGCCCGCCTCGCGCAGCAGCCGCAGGACGGGCACGAGCGGGGTCGCCTTCACGGCGAAGGCGTGCAGGACCTCGGTGCCGGGGGCGGTGACCGCGTCGAAGGCGGCGCGCAGGGAGGCGGCGGACGCGCGGACGCCGGTGACGTCGAGGAGCCCGGCGACGGGGGCGGTGGGGGAGACGAGCCCTTGTGCGACGGCGGCGCGGACGGCCTGGTCGCGGCGGGTGGTGAGGGCGGAGAGCCGGAGGGTCGGGTCGGTGGATGCGTCCGTGGGTGCCATGTGGTCCAGACAACCACCCGGAGCGCGTCCGGGGGAACGTATTGACTAGTTCTATTCAGAAGACCAGGATGTGAATAGAGCTGGATCATCAACGGAGTATCAGCAGGAGGCCGCCCGATGTCAGGACCCCACCCGCCCGTCTCCCGCCGCCACCCTCAAACGAGGCCCTCCGGGCCGCCCCCTGGTGGAGTACGAGCCCCGCGCGGCACCGAGCTGAACACGCTCGGCTGGCAGCAGGAAGGCGCCCTGCGGATGCTCATGAACAACCTCGACGCCGAGGTCGCCGAGCACCCCGACAAGCTGGTCGTCTACGGCGGCACGGGCAAGGCGGCCCGGTCCTGGGAGGCGTTCGACGCGATCGTGCGCACGCTGAAGACGCTGAAGTCCGACGAGACGCTCCTCGTCCAGTCCGGCAAGCCGGTCGGCGTCCTGCGCACCAGCGAGTGGGCGCCGCGCGTGCTGCTCGCCAACTCCAACCTCGTCGGCGACTGGGCCAACTGGGAGGAGTTCCGCAAGCTGGAGGCCGAGGGCCTGACCATGTACGGCCAGATGACGGCCGGCTCGTGGATCTACATCGGCTCGCAGGGCATCGTGCAGGGCACCTACGAGACGTTCGGCGCGGTGGCCCGGAAGAAGTTCGGCGGCACCCTCGCCGGCACGATCACCCTCACGGCCGGAGTCGGCGGCATGGGCGGCGCCCAGCCGCTCGCCGTCACCATGAACGAGGGCGTCGCGCTCTGCGTCGACGTCGACGAGACCCGCATCGACCGCCGCATCGGCACCCGCTACCTGGACGTCAAGGCCGACAACCTCGACCACGCCCTGGAGCTGGCGGTCCAGGCCCGCGACGAGCGCCGCGCCCTGTCCATCGGCGTCGTCGGCAACGCGGCCGAGGTCTTCCCCGAACTGCTGCGCCGCGAAGCCCCGATCGACATCGTCACGGACCAGACCTCCGCCCACGACCCGCTCGCCTACCTCCCCCTCGGCATCGCGGTCGAGGACTGGGACAAGGAGCGCGAGGCCGACCCGGCGGGCTTCACCGACAAGGCACGGCAGTCGATGCGCCTGCACGTCGAGGCGATGATCGGCTTCCTCGACCAGGGCGCCGAGGTCTTCGACTACGGCAACTCCATCCGCGACGAGGCCCGCAAGGCCGGCTGCGAGCGCGCCTTCGACTTCCCCGGCTTCGTCCCGGCGCACATCCGCCCGCTGTTCGAGGAGGGCCTCGGCCCGTTTCGCTGGGCGGCCCTCTCCGGCGACCCGGCGGACATCGCCAGGACGGACGCCGCGATCAAGGAACTCTTCCCCGACAACAAGCACCTGCACCGCTGGCTCGACATGGCCGCCGAACGCATCTCCTTCGAGGGCCTCCCCGCCCGCATCTGCTGGCTCGGCTACGGCGAACGCCACCTCGCGGGCCTCAAGTTCAACGAGATGGTCGCGTCCGGCGAACTCTCCGCCCCGGTCGCCATCGGCCGCGACCACCTCGACTCGGGGTCCGTCGCCTCCCCGTACCGCGAGACCGAGGCCATGAAGGACGGCTCCGACGCGATCGCCGACTGGCCGCTCCTGAACGCCCTGGTCAACACGGCCTCCGGCGCGTCCTGGGTCTCCCTCCACCACGGCGGCGGTGTCGGCATGGGCCGCTCCATCCACGCGGGCCAGGTGTGCGTCGCCGACGGCACGGACCTCGCCGCCCAGAAGATCGAACGCGTCCTGACGAACGACCCGGCGATGGGCGTGATCCGCCACGTGGACGCGGGCTACGACCACGCGGCCGAGGTGGCGGCGGAGCGCGGCGTGCGGGTCCCGATGCGGGAGGGCGAGTGAGCAACGCGGCCGATCGAGCCCCGCACGGTCAAGTCCCGCCGACACCAGCATCTCCGGCGCTTGAGGAGCTGGGTCCGGGGCAGGGCCCCGTGACATCGGCCCCGACCTTCCTGGAGATGTGGCGGGACCTGGCCCCCATAGGCCGCCACCCCGAAACGAAGGGCTACCGCCGCCACGCCTGGACGGCGGCCGACGCCGACTGCCGGGCCTGGTTCAAGGCGCAGGCCGAGACCCGCGGCCTCACCTACGAACTGGACCGCAACGGCAACCAGTGGGCCTGGCTGGGAGACCCGGAAGCGGGCGACGCAGTCGTCACCGGCTCCCATCTGGACTCCGTCCCCGACGGCGGCGCCTTCGACGGCCCCCTCGGAGTCGTCTCCTCCTTCGCCGCGCTGGACGAACTCCGCCACAGGGGAGCGGAGTTCACCAGACCCCTGGCCATCACCAACTTCGGTGACGAGGAGGGCGCCCGCTTCGGCCTGGCCTGCGTGGGCTCCCGTCTCACCGGCGGCCGCCTCACCCGCGACGAGGCATTCGCCCTCACGGACGCCGACGGCATCACCCTCCCGCGGGCGATGGAGCGCGCGGGCCACGACCCGGAGGCGATCGGCCCCGACCAGGACCGCCTGTCCCGCATCGGCGCCTTCATCGAACTCCACGTGGAGCAGGGCCGCGCCCTGGACCTGTCCGGCGACGCGGTCGGCATCGCCAGCGCCATCTGGCCGCACGGCCGCTGGCGCTTCGACTTCCGCGGCGAGGCCAACCACGCGGGCACGACCCGCCTGGCCGACCGCAGGGACCCGATGCTCCCGTACGCGGAGACGGTCCTTGCGGCCCGCAGGGAGGCCCGACTGGCGGGCGCGGTGGCCACGTTCGGCAAGATCGCCGTCGAACCGAACGGCGTCAACGCCATCCCCTCCCTGGTCCGAGGCTGGCTCGACTCGCGCGCCGCCGACCAGGACGCCCTCGACCGTACGGTCACGGCGATCGAGAAGGCGGCCCGTGAGTACGCGGACGCGCACGGCATCGACGTAGCCCTGACACGCGAGTCCTTCACCCCGGTCGTCGACTTCGACCACGCGCTGCGCGACGAGATGGCCCGCATCCTCGGCGCGGGCGCCGGTTCGGCGGACCTCAGGGTCCCCGTCCTGGGGACAGGCGCGGGACACGACGCGGGGATCCTCGCCTCGTCGGTCCCCACCGCCATGCTGTTCGTACGCAACCCGACCGGCGTCTCGCACTCCCCGGCCGAGTCCGCGTCCGAGGACGACTGCGTGGCGGGCGTGCGCGCCCTGGCCGACGTACTGGAAGGACTGGCCTGCAAGTGACGACGTACTGGTTGGAGCACGCCTGGCTCGACCCGACGGTGGAGCCGGGCGTGGCGGTGGAGGTGTCGGACGACACGGACGGCACGGCCCGGATCACGGCCGTCCGCAAGGAGGTGGAGACACCCCCGCCGGGCGCGACCGTTCTGCGCGGTCTGACCCTCCCCGGCCTGGCCAACGCCCACTCCCACGCCTTCCACCGGGCGCTGCGCTCGACGGTCCAGGTCGGCTCGGGCACGTTCTGGACCTGGCGCGAGACGATGTACTCGGTGGCCGACCGGCTGACCCCGGACACCTACCACGCGCTCGCCCGGGCGGTGTACGCCGAGATGGCACTGGCCGGCATCACGGCGGTCGGCGAGTTCCACTACCTGCACCACGCCCCCGGCGGCACCCCCTACGCCGACCCGAACGCGATGGGCGAGGCGCTGATCGCGGCGGCGGCGGAGGCGGGCATCCGCATCACGCTCCTCGACACGGCGTACGTCTCCTCGGGCTTCGGCAAGGAACCGGACCGCCACCAGCGCCGCTTCTCCGACGGCACGACGGAGGCCTGGGCCGAACGGGCGTCCCTGCTCAAGGAGCGCCCGCACGCCAGGATCGGCGCGGCGGTGCACTCGGTGCGGGCGGTCCCGGCGGACCAGCTCTCCACGGTGGCAGAGTGGGCACGGGCCCGCCGGGCCCCGCTCCACGTGCACCTCTCCGAGCAGACGGCGGAGAACGAGGCGTGCGAGGCGGCCCACGGCTGCACCCCCACCCAACTCCTCGCGGACCACGGGGTGCTGGGCCGGTCCACGACCGGCGTCCACAACACCCACCTCACGCCCGCCGACATCGCGCTCATCGGCGGCACGGGCACCGGCACCTGCATGTGCCCGACGACGGAACGCGACCTCGCGGACGGCATCGGCCCGGCGGTCGCCCTCCAGCAGGCGGGTTCCCCGCTCTCCCTCGGCTCGGACAGCCACGCCGTCATCGACCCGTTCGAGGAGGCGCGCGCGATGGAGCTGAACGAACGCCTGCGCTCCCGGACCCGCGGCCACTGGACGGCGGCGGCCCTGCTCCGCGCGGCAACGGTCGACGGCCACGCGTCGCTCGGCTGGCAGGACGCGGGAACCCTGGAGGCCGGGGCGGTGGCGGACCTCGTGACGCTGTCCCTGAACTCGGTCCGCACGGCGGGCGCGGCACCGCACCTCGGCGCGGAGACAGCGGTGTTCGCGGCGAGCGCGGCGGACGTGACGGACGTGATCGCGGGCGGCCGCCGAGTAGTGACGGAGGGCCGCCACGCCTTGGTGGGCGACGTACCGACGGCCTTGACGAACGCGATCACGGCACTGCACGCATAAGCACAAGTCAGCCCGCCCGACACAAGTCAGCCCGTCCGGCACAACCCAGCCCCTCCGGCGATTGAGGAGCGGGGTCCGGGGCAGAGCCCCGCGACCTCAGGAAGAAGGAGCCAGCGCCATGACGCCGCCGAGCAGGACCACCGCCATCACGAACATCGGCACCCTGGTCACCAACAACCCGAACCTGGGCGGCAGCCCCCTCGGTCAGATCAAGAACGCCGCCCTGATCATCGAGAACGGCAGGATCGCCTGGACGGGCCCGGACAAGAACGTCCCGGCGGCGGACGAGGCCCACGACGCGCAGGGCCGAGCCGTGATCCCCGGCTTCGTCGACAGCCACTCCCACCTCCTCTTCGCGGGCGACCGCACGGAGGAGTTCAACGCGCGCATGGAGGGCAGGGCGTACTCCGCCGGAGGCATCCGTACGACGGTGGCGGCGACCAGGGCGGCAACGGACGCCGAGCTGGAAGCGAACCTGACCCGCTACCTGACGGAGGCGCTGCGCCAGGGCACGACCACGTTCGAGACGAAGTCCGGCTACGGCCTGTCGACGGAGCACGAGTCCCGCGCCCTGCGCATCGCGGCGTCCCACACGGACGAGGTCACGTACCTGGGCGCCCACATCGTCCCCCCGGACTTCGCGGACGACCCGGCGGCGTACGTGGAGCTGGTGACCGGCGAGATGCTGGACGCCTGCGCGCCCCACGCCCGCTGGATCGACGTCTTCTGCGAAAAGGGCGCCTTCGACGGCGACCAGGCGCGGGCGATCCTGATGGCGGGCAAGGCGAAGGGCCTGACCCCCCGCATCCACGCCAACCAGCTCTCCTACGGCCCCGGGGTCCAGCTGGCGGTGGAGCTGGACGCGGCCAGCGCGGACCACTGCACGCACCTGACGGACGCCGACGTGGAGGCCCTGTCGCAGTCCGACACGGTGGCGACCCTGCTGCCCGGCGCCGAGTTCTCCACGCGGGCGCAGTGGCCGAACGCCCGCCGCCTCCTGGACGCGGGCGTGACCGTGGCCCTGTCGACGGACTGCAACCCGGGCTCCTCCTTCACCTCTTCCGTCCCCTTCTGCATCGCCCTGGCCGTACGCGACATGGGCATGACCCCGGACGAGGCGCTCTGGTCGGCCACGGCGGGCGGCGCGGCGGCCCTCCGCCGGACGGACGTGGGCCACCTGTCCCCGGGCGCCCGCGCCGACCTGGCCTTCCTGGACGCGCCGAGCCACGTGCACCTGGCGTACCGGCCGGGGGTGCCGCTGGTCGGCGAGGTGTGGCGGACGGGGTCACGGGTCGCCTGAGAGGGCAAGGCGCCGCGCCCGCCGCGGAACGTCGAGGGCCCGCCGGTCGTCTCCGTGACAACCGGCGGGCCCGCGGCAGGACTTGGGTGCTCTATTCCTCGACCGTCAGCCCCTTGCGGAGCTTGACCAGGGTGCGGGAGAGCAGGCGGGAGACGTGCATCTGCGAGATGCCCAGCTCGTCGCCGATCTCGGACTGCGTCATGTTGGCGACGAAGCGCAGGGAGAGGATCTTGCGGTCGCGCGCCGGGAGTTCGGCGATGAGGGGCTTCAGGGACTCGATGTACTCGATGCCTTCGAGACCGTGGTCCTCGTAGCCGATCCGGTCCGCGAGCGCGCCCTCGGAGTCGTCCTCCTCGGGCTGGGCGTCGAGGGAGCTGGCGGTGTAGGCGTTGGACGCCGCCATGCCCTCCACGACCTCGTCGTTCGACAGGCCCAGGCGCTCGGCGAGCTCGGCCACCGTGGGGGCCCGGTCGAGCTGCTGGGCGAGCTCGTCGCCCGCCTTGGCGAGGTCGAGACGGAGTTCCTGGAGGCGCCGGGGCACCCGGACGGACCAGGAGGTGTCGCGGAAGAAGCGCTTGATCTCACCGACGATGGTTGGCATCGCGAAGGTGGGGAACTCGACCCCACGGCTCAGCTCGAAGCGGTCGATCGCCTTGATCAGGCCGATGGTCCCGACCTGGATGATGTCCTCCATCGGCTCGCTGCGGGAGCGGAACCGGGAGGCCGCGAACTTCACCAGGGCGAGGTTCAGCTCGACCAGGGTGTTGCGGACATAGGAAAACTCGTGGGTGCCCTCTTCGAGGGACTCAAGACGCTCGAAGAGCGTCTTGGAGAGGGCGCGGGCGTCGACCGCTCCCACCTCGGCGAACGGCGGGATCTCCGGGAGCCCGTCGAGACCTTCCAGAGCGTCGGACTCGAGGTCGGAGTGGCGTTCCGGTGTGGGTGTCGACGTCGCCTGGGCGGAATGCGATGCGTCGAGCCGGGGTGACATGATGTCCTCCATCGTTCTCGGCATATGGCTGCCGATGCCAATACGTGCACTGTCGGGAGTGCGGCGCCTCCATAGCCGGCGGGTTCGTTTTCTGTCCTTACTAGGCCTACCCGCTTTCGTCGCCGGGCCGCAAGTGCGCTATGCCCCTAAATGTCCGTTTCTTAGGGGTTGTTGGGTACCGGGTGCCGTACAGAAGGCGTAGTGTTCGAGGGCGTCAACCGGCACGTCGAAGGCAGCGAGAGAGAGACGTCATGGACCGCGGGACAGTCGGCAGCGCTCATCGGGGCCGGCTTCTGGTCGAGGTACGGGAAGAGGGCGCCAGCGCCGTCGTGACCCCGGTGGGTGAGCTGGATCACCACACCGCGGATCTGCTGCGCGAACCCCTCGAAGAATGCCTGGTGAGCGGCTTCTCCCGGCTGGTGGTGGACTGCGCGCGGCTCGAGTTCTGCGACTCGACGGGGCTGAACGTGCTGCTCGGGGCGCGCATCAAGGCCGAGGCCGCGGGCGGCGGGGTCCATCTCGCCGGAATGCAGCCGGTGGTCGCCCGGGTCTTCGAGATCACCGGCGCCGACGCCGTCTTTACGGTGCACGAAACCCTGTCCGCGGCGCTCGCCGCGGAGTGAGCGGATGCGCTCGTGCCCCGGAGCGGCAGAAGTTACGCTCCAGTTGTCTCCACGTGATCGAGGCGTTATCGGCGTCACAGGGTCCGCACGGAATCGATGGGTGTTCTCGTCGTCCCGCCGGGCAGGAGACACCCGACCACCCCTGCAACCCTGAGCCCTGAGTCCTGAAGAAGAAGCTGAAATGGTGAATCGGTGAGGTGAAGTGCTGATGAGCACCACCCGGCCTTACTCGCCGGGCGACCACGGCCCCGAGTCCGGCGATGTTCCGGCTGCCGGCGGCCGGCAGGTCCGCACGCTGAGCCTCGCAGGGGCGAGCGGCATCGTGCCGCTGGCTCGTGATTTCTCCCGGGACGCGCTGCACGCGTGGGGCTGGCTGCCCGCCCCGACCGCGGAGAGCCGCGCCGCCGCCGAGGATGTGCTGCTCGTCGTCTCCGAGCTGGTCACCAACGCCTGCCTGCATGCCGACGGGCCGGACTCGCTGACGGTCTCCCTCGACAACAAGGTCCTGCGCATCGAGGTCGCCGACCACGGTGCCGGGCAGCCCGAGCCGCGCACCCCGCACCGCGCGGGGCGCCCCGGCGGCCACGGCATGTTCATCGTCCAGCGCCTCTGCCTCGACTGGGGCGTCGTGCGCACGCCCGGGGTCGTGGGCAAGACCGTCTGGGCGGAGCTGGGCACACCCGCCTGAGTTCGGCCCCGCACCCCTCCTGAGAGCACGCCGGATCGGCCTCGGTCCCGGCGTGCTCTTCGTGTTCCCGCGTCTTCCCCTGCTCTGTGTCTTCCCTCGGCAAGGCCCCGGGCGTACCTTGAGCCACCCGCATCTGATGAACCGTCAGCAATTGAGCTGTCGGCCGCCGTCGGTCTGGAGGGATCTCGAGGTGTCGTACCGGACGTACCAGAAACGAACCGCCGCGTGTGCGCTCGGCGCGGCCCTGGCCGGCTCGGCGGTGCTCATGTCCGCCCCCGCGGCGCGGGCCACGGTGCAGGACGTCAACTACCAGTGCAAAACGCCGATCGGCAACAAGTCGGCCGTCTCCCCGATCGACATGAAGAGCGTCAAAAGCGGCAGCGGCTACAAGATCACGATGACCTTCCAGAAGGGCGTCTCGTCCAGCCCGGTCGAGCTGGGCAAGGGGGCGATGAACCCGAGTGCGGTGATCAAGCTCGGCGGGGCGGACGGCGGGTCGCTGCCGGTGTCGGGGCCGCCGAACTCAGCGGCGATCCCCGCCAACAGCCCCATCAAGATCAGTGATCTGTCGGGCACCTACACGCCGAAGAAGAGCGGCAAGGTGACCTTCACGGCGGGCGTCCTGACCATCAAGGCGCTCGGCACGACGACGACGTGCACACCGGGCAACAACCCGAAGCCGTCCCTGGAACTGACGGTGCAGGGTGCGGGCGGCGCCGCTTCGGGCTCCGGCTCCGGCACGGACAACGGCGGCACCTCCACAGGGGGCGGCTCCGCCGGCGACGACCAGCTCCCGCAGACCGGCCCCGAGGACTCCGCGATAGCCCTGGGCACCCTGGGCGGAACGGTCCTCCTGTCCGGAGTGGCAGGCACGCTGTGGCTCACCAGGAGGCGCCAGGAAGGCACGCCCCGCTAGGGGCGCGAGGAACCGCGCGAGCAACGCCAATGCGCCCGCACCCACGCCCCCCAGCAAGCCCCCCGCCAGGGGCGCGGGGACCGGCGCGACCAGCCACGACGCCGCCGTACCCGCCGATGAGAGAGAGCTTCCGACGGCGGCTGGGCCTGACGGTGGGACGCGCCGGGGCAAGCACGCGGCCAGGGGCGCGGGGAACTGCGCGACCAGCCACGACGCCGCCGCACCCGCCGACGAGGGAGAGCTTCCGACGGCGGCTGGGCCTGGCGGTGGGACGCGCCGGGGCAAGCACGCGGCCAGGGGCGCGGGGAACTGCGCGACCAGCCACGACGCCGCCGCACCCGCCGACGAAGGCCAGTTTTCTACGGCGGCTGGGCCTCCCAACAGGAAGCGCCGGGGCAAGCACCCCGCCAGGGGCGCGGGGAACTGCGCGACCAGCCACGACGCCGCCGCACCCGCCGACAAGACACCACCACCCGCGGCGCATAGGCGTCGCAGCCGCGGTGGCCGCCACTCTCTGGGCCGCACTCATGCCCACCCCCGCCGCCGCGGACGCCCCACCCTGGACCCTCACCCCGTCCGCCGGCACATCCCCCGCCCGCCCGTACATCTACGCGGAGGGCACCCCCGGCACCGTCCTGGAGGACAAGGTGGCCGTCACGAATCCGACCACCAGGCCCCTAGGGGTGACCTTGCGGGCAACGGGGCCCGACGCCTGGATCACGTTCGCGGAGCGCTCCGTACGGGTCCCGGCCCGCACCCGCGCCGAGGTCCCCCTCACGATCACCGTCCCGAGGACCGCCACCCCGGGCGACTACCCGGGCACGGTCGTCGCGGACGCGGAGGGCCGGACCTCGGGCGTAGCGGTCCATCTGCGGGTCAGCGGCCCCACCCTCTCGGCGCTCACCGTCGAGCACGTACGGATGGTCGACGGGGACCGGATCACGTACGACGTCGTGAACCGGGGCAACACCACACTCACCCCCCGCCTCGCGGTCACCGCCGACGGGCTCCTCGGCAGCGTCCTCGACAAGGCGCCGCGCACGCTGCCGCTGAGGCTGCCGCCCGGCCGCCGCGCCGCCCTGTCGGAACCCTGGCCGGACGCCCCGACGTTCGACGCCGTCGAGGTGAAGGTGACGGTCACGGCGGGCGGCGGCGCCCGGGACTCGGCGACCGCGACCGCCCGGTTCGTGCCCTGGGGGCCGCTCGGGGGCGCACTCGCCCTGGCCGCGGTGGCGGTCGGCGCCGTCTACAGCCTCGTACGCCATCGCCATCGCCATCGCCATCGCCATCGCCAGCGGCACGGCACCGGTGCCGGTGATGTGAGGAGCGCGCCATGACCCGTCGCAGCGCACACCGCGCCCCCGCCGCACGGCTGCTGACCGTCCTCGCCCTCCTGGCGGGGCTCCTGGCGAGCACGGCGCCCTGGGCTGCGGCGGCGGACCCGCCCACCGTCGGCCTGTCGAGGGCGGAGGCGGGCGCGGGCGGGTCGATCACCGTCAAGGGGAAGGGGTGGGGGTCGAGGACGCTGCTGATGCTGCTGGTCTGCGGGCAGTCGAGCCCGGCGCGCGGCGTCATCGGCGGCACGAACTCCTGCGCCAACGGGGACGGGCGCGCCGTCACCACCGACCCGCGCGGCACGTTCAGCAGGCGGCTCCCGGTGGTCGAGCCGCCGAGGCCGTGCCCGTGCGTCGTCCACGTGGCGACGGTGAAGGGTGGCCCGAAAGCGCAGGTGGACGCCGTGCTGAAGGTCGCGGGGCATCCGGTGCGGGCGCTGCCCGCCGAGTCCGGCGCCGGTCGGCTGTCGATGGTCACCGACACCCGGCTCGACGGATCGAGCTCCGTCCTGACGTGGTTCGGCGCCCCGCCCGCCCGCACGTTCGTCTTCACGGTGGGCAACGTCGGCCCGTCTCCCGTCCGCGACCCGGTCTTTCAGGTCGGCACGGCGCACGGCGTGTTCGCTCCGCAGTACGAGGAGCAGCAATGGCGCGGCACCATCGCGCCGGGCCGCAAGGCGCGGATCGCCCTGCCGGTCGAGCTGGCGGGCGGCGCCCACGGCGACTACCTGGTGTCGCTGAAGTACGGCGGCAAGGTCCTTGCCGAGCAGCCGTGGGGCGTCGGCAGGCCGTGGGGCGTGGCGCTGTTCTGGCTTCTGCTCTGCGTCGTCGTCCCGGCGGCCGTCTTCCGGATCGGCATGGCGGTCGTGGACCGGCTGCGCCCACGGGACCCGGGCCGCCCGCATGGGGCGGGACGACACCGTGGCCTCGCCGTCCAGCGCCTCGCCGCCCTCCCCGGTCGCACCCACAGGACGCCGGACCGCACGAAGAGACCCCCGAGACGGACGCGCCGCGGGACGGCGCCGCCTCCGCCACGACGACCCTGCCCTGGTTCGCCCCGGACACCGGTCCGGGCGGACCCGCGGCCGGGCAGCTCTCCGCACCGCCCGACAACAACAGGACGACGAAAGGAAACACGTGAGCAGGCAACGGAGAGCCGGTGCGGCCGGCTGTGCCCTGATCCTGTCCGGTGCGGGGCTCTGGCTGGCCGCGACCCCGGCGCACGCGGCCGAGTCCTCGTTCAGGACGGAGTGCATACCGCCGTCGATCTCGGGGCTTCCGCCGGTCGAGGGCACGACGGTCGCCGATGTCACGGCACCCGCGACCGCCAAGGTAGGCGACGAGATCGACGTGGTCTGGAAGACCACCCAGGCCGCCTCGAAGAACCCGGACGTCCTCGATCTCGACGCCGACACCGTGCAGCCCACGGGCACGGTGAAGGTGGGCGGCGCGCAGACCGGTGACCTCGAGGTGCAGGGCGCCCGGAAGAACCCGGCGATCCCGAAGAACAGCCCGATGGTCCTCTCGGACATGACGGGCAAGCTGAAACTGACGGCGGCCGGGGACGTGACGCTCACCCCGGACGCGTACACCATCAACGTCAACAAGCCGATCTCGACCGACACCAAGTGCACCCCGAAGGAGACGGTCAAGCCCGCCGTGACCATCAAGGTGACGGACGGGGGAGGGGCGGGCGGCACCAGTGGTGCGGGCGGCACGAGCAGCGCCGGCGGAACCACGAGCACCGGCGGCACGAGCGGCGCGGGCGGGACCAGCTCGGGCGGCTCCACCAGCTCGGGCGGGACCACCAGTTCAGGCGGGACCACCAGTTCAGGCGGGACCAGTACCGGCGGCTCCGGCGGCGGCGGAGGCGGCGGCCAGACCGACTTCACCGGCAAGGAGGTCTCCGTCCCGTACGCCTGCAAGACGCCCATCGGCGACAAGAACGCCACGTCCCCGGTGCAGATCAACGCGAAGAAGGACGGCGGGAGCTACGCGCTGACCGTCAAGTTCGGGGCGTCCGTGATGGACAGCCCCGCCGACATCCCGGCCGACTCGGTCAAGCCGTCGATGGCGGTGAAGCTGGGCGGCGCCGACAAGGGCACGGTGAACGTCGAGGGCCCGACCAACAAGGAGCCCATCAAGTCCGGCGACCCGATGACGATCCCGGACCTGACCGGCACCTACAAGCCGGGCGCCGACGGGAAGTCGACCCTGTCGCCGGGCGTCCTGACGGTGAAGGCGCTCGGCACGACCACGACCTGTACGCCGACGAAGACGGAGGTCTCCCTGGAGATCGACACGAAGGCGGTCGAGGGCGGCGCGAGCGGCGGCTCGGGCGCCGGCGGCGGGAGCGGCTCCGCGGGCGGCTCGGCGGGCGGCACAGCGGCCGGTGCGGGCTCCGCGGGCGGTGGCGGCGGCCTCGCCGAGACGGGCGCGTCCAACGACGGCGCCCTGCGCGCGCTCGGCCTGGTCGCCGGGACGGTGATCCTGCTGGGCGGGGCGGTGTTCACGTTCCTGCCGAGGCGGCGGGCGGCCCGGACACGCTGACGCACGCCCGGGCGGCCCGGACACGCTGACGCACGCCGGACCCGCCGACGTACGAAAGGGCCGCCGCACCGGAGCATCGGTGCGGCGGCCCTTTCACAGCAGGGTGGCGGCGTCCGTCAGTTGACGGAGCCCATCAGCTCCTTGACCTTCTTGCGGGAGGTCCAGATGCCGAAGCCCGCGATGACCGCGAGGATCGCCTCGACGGCGACCGCGCCGGTGTTGTTGAGGTCGACGCCGAGCTGCGGAGAGGTCAGCAGACCCGTCACCGAGTCGCCCGCGGTGACCGCGAGGAACCAGACACCCATCATCTGGGCGCTGTACTTCTCCGGCGCCATCTTCGTGGTCAGCGACAGGCCGACGGGGGAGAGGCACAGCTCGCCGACGGTCTGGATGAAGTAGATCGCGACCAGCCACATCGGGCTGACCCGGCCGCCGTTGGCGGCGGTGTCGAGCAGCGGGATGAGGAAGACGGCGAAGGAGATGCCGATCAGCGTGAGGCTGGAGGCGAACTTGACGGCCGTGCTCGGCTCCTTGCCGCGCTTGTTCAGCCACAGCCAGGCGGAGGCGACCACGGGGGCGAGCGCCATGACGAAGATGGGGTTCAGCGACTGGTACCAGGAGGTCGGGAAGTCGAACCCGAGCAGGTGGTTCGTCGTCTTGTTCTCGCCGAAGATCGACAGCGTCGAACCGTTCTGGTCGTAGATCATCCAGAAGACGGCGGCGACCACGAAGAACCAGATGTAACCCGACAGCTTCGACTGCTCGAGCGTGCTCAGCTCCTTGTCGCGCTTCATGCGCGCCAGGACGGTGATCGGGATGATCAGGCCGGCGATGATCAGCGGCATCAGCGCCCAGTCGGCGAAGTTCCCGGTGACGCCCATCAGCGTGTAGAGCGCGACGGCGACGATCAGCCAGATCAGGCCGTTGCGCAGCGCGGAGCGGCGCTGCTCGGCCGTGGCGGGCTGGGAGACGACGCTGCTCTGCTCGCTGAGGTGGCGCGAGCCGAGCAGGAACTGGCCGAGGCCGAGGGCCATACCGACCGCGGCGAGCGCGAAACCGGCGTGCCAGTTCCAGTTCTCGCCGACGGTGCCGATGGTCAGCGGGGCGAGGAAGGCGCCCACGTTGATGCCGATGTAGAAGAGCGTGAAGCCACCGTCACGGCGCGGGTCCTTCGGACCCTGGTAGAGGTGGCCGACCATCACGGAGATGTTCGCCTTCAGCAGGCCGGAGCCGAGCGCGACGAGCGCCAGACCGGCGAAGAAGGTGGCCGCGCTCGGCAGGGCGAGCGTGATGTGGCCGAGGATGACGACTCCGGCGCCGATGGCGACCGTCCTGCGGGGACCCCAGAAGCGGTCCGCGACCCAGCCGCCCGGCATGGCGAGCAGGTAGACCATCGACATGTAGACGGAGTAGATCGCCGTCGCGTTGGTGGCACTCATGTGCATGCCGCCGGGCGCGATCAGGTACAGCGGGAGCAGTGCCTTCATGCCGTAGAAGCTGTATCGCTCCCACATCTCGGTCATGAAGAGAGTGGCCAGTCCGCGGGGGTGGCCGAAGAAGGTCTTCTCGGTCCCAGGGGTGCTGGGCGAGTCCTTCGTCAGGCTGGACGCCATGGTCGATCCTCGGGGGTGTGCGGGACGCGCGCCGCAGTGCTGGTGCGCGCCCGGTGGGGGGTCGGCCGGCACCGGAGTCCTACCGTCCTCCCCACGCCCGGGGGGATTGCCGCTGCGAGGTGATCGCACGCGACGAGGTACGGCGGACCCGGGATCCACACCCCGGCACGCTTCGCTGCGTGCGGGGCCCGGCCACAGGTCGTTCCTTTCGATGCTGACCGCGGTCAGCTCACACAGGAAAGGGACCTTCGGTGCGCAGTGCGCTCCTAAGGTCCCCCATTAGTGCATCAGGCGTTCGGTCACCATACGACACGACACTGCCGGATATGGAAGGACTTGAGAGATGGATCACAGGTCCTCATGGAACCGCCCGCGCTGTTTCGAAGGTGTTTACCAGGATCGCACCCCACAGCCGCAGGACGCGAACCCGGAGGCCATGGCTCCGTTTCTCCCGGCCGTCACCCGGCAGAGCGCTCTCGCCGATCACCCCACGGCCGTCCTCCGGTGCGGACTACCATCACCCCATGACCCGTGTACTGCTCGCCGAGGACGACGCGTCCATCTCGGAACCACTGGCTCGCGCCCTGCGCCGGGAGGGTTACGAGGTCGAAGTGCGCGAGGACGGACCGACCGCGGTCGACGCCGGACTGCAGGGCAGCATCGATCTCGTCGTCCTCGACCTGGGCCTGCCCGGGATGGACGGCCTCGAGGTCGCCCGGCGGCTGCGCGCCGAGGGGCACACGGTGCCGATCCTGATCCTCACCGCGCGCGCCGACGAGGTGGACACCGTCGTCGGCCTCGACGCGGGCGCCGACGACTATGTCACCAAGCCCTTCCGCCTCGCCGAACTCCTCGCCCGCGTCCGGGCCCTGCTGCGGCGCGGCGCCGCCGAGCCGAAGGAGACCCCGGCGACGCACGGCGTCCGCATCGACGTGGAGTCGCACCGCGCCTGGATGGGCGAGGAGGAACTCCAGCTCACGGCGAAGGAGTTCGACCTCCTGCGGGTGCTCGTGCGCGACGCGGGCCGGGTCGTCACCCGCGACCAGCTGATGCGCGAGGTCTGGGACACCACCTGGTGGTCCTCGACGAAGACCCTGGACATGCACATCTCGTGGCTCCGCAAGAAGCTGGGCGACGACGCGGCGAACCCCAGGTACATCGCGACGGTGCGCGGCGTGGGCTTCCGGTTCGAGAAGAGCTGAGGAGCTCCGCTCGGTGCGGTCGGCTCAAGCCCCTCTGGGGGCACCTCCCAGCGTTGGCCGGGGGAGACTGGGGAGCGGGGTCCGGGGCGGAGCCCCGTGACGGCGAAGCGAGCGCCGGGCGCGTATCCGGGACACTGAGACAATGCGCCGCCGACTCATCAACTCGACCCTCGCCGTCGTCCTGGTCGTGATCGCCGTGTTCGGGGTCTCCCTGGTCATCGTGGAGACCCGGACCATCAGCAACAGCGCCCAGGACCGCGTCGAGTCGGAGGCGGTCCGCCTCGCCTCCATCGTCGACAGCCGCCTCCTCAGCGACGAACAGGTCAGCCGCGACATCCTCGCCGACCAGATCGCCATGGAGGAGCGGTACGCGGTCGTCGCCATCCCGGGCCGCGCCCCCATCGAACTCGGCACCGAACCCGACGGCGACGTCATCACGTACACCGCCGAGGGCGAACGGGGCGAGAAGGTCACCGTCGAGGAGCCCCGCTCCGCCGTGACCCGCGAGGTCGGCCGGACCCTGCTGATCATCGCGGGCGTGGCGCTGCTCGCGGTCGTCGCCGCCGTCCTGCTCGCCGTCCGCCAGGCCAACCGGCTCGCATCCCCCCTCACCGACCTCGCCTCCACCGCGGAGCGCCTCGGCTCCGGCGACCCGCGACCGCGCCACAAGCGCTACGGCGTCCCCGAGCTGGACCGCGTCGCCGACGTCCTGGACGGCTCGGCCGAGCGCATCGCCCGGATGCTCACCGCCGAGCGGCGCCTCGCCGCCGACGCCTCGCACCAGCTGCGCACGCCGCTGACCGCGCTCTCGATGCGCCTCGAAGAGATCACCATGACCGACGACATCGCCGAGGTGAAGGAGGAGGCGACGATCGCGCTCGCGCAGGTCGAGCGGCTCACCGACGTCGTGGAGCGGCTGCTGACGAACTCGCGCGACCCGCGCACCGGCTCGGCCGTCACCTTCGACCTGGACGAGGTGATCAAGCAGCAGCTGGAGGAGTGGCGCCCGGCCTACCGCAGCGCGGGCCGCGCCATCGTCTCGTCCGGCAAGCGCCACCTCACGGCGGTCGGCACGCCGGGCGCGGTCGCCCAGGTCCTCGCCGCGCTGATCGAGAACTCGCTGATGCACGGAGGCGGCACGGTCGCCCTGCGCACCCGCGTCACCGGCAACCAAGCGGTCATCGAGGTCACGGACGAGGGGCCCGGCGTCCCCTCCGAGCTGGGTTCACGGATCTTCGAGCGGACCATCAGCGGCCGCAACTCGACGGGCATCGGCCTCGCCGTCGCCCGCGACCTCGCGGAGGCCGACGGCGGCCGGCTCGAAATGCTCCAGGCGGCGCCGCCCGTCTTCGGCCTGTTCCTGTCGCGGACACCGCTGAAGAAGACCTCGGACGCCGACCCGGACCCGGAGACGATCCGCTGAGCCGCCCGGCGCGTACGTCCTACGGCTTGACGCGGTAGACGCGCTGCGCGTCCGGCTCGTCCTCCAGGAACGACTCCGCGTGCGCCACGGTCTCCCGCGCCGGCAGCGCCTTGAAGACCCAGGTCCGGTACGACCAGAACCGGAACAGGGTCGCGAGACCCATGCCGAGGAACTTGAAGACGTTGCTCTGCAGCTGGCTGTCCCAGTGGAACCCGTACGTCGCCACGTACAGCACGCCGTTCTCGATGACCAGGCCGACGACGCTGAACAGCAGGAACAGCGTCAGCTCCTTCGCCCGGCCGCTCTTGTCGCGGTCGCGGTACGTGAAGTAGCGGAACCCCACGTAGTTGAAGGCGATCGCGACGACCGTCGCGATCACGCTGGCCCGCACGACCTGCAGGTCGGTGCCGTGCCGCATCGCGTTGAAGACGGCGAAGTTCACGAGCACGCCCAGGGCGCCCACGACGCCGAACTTGGCGATCTCGCGGGCCAGGGCGTCGAAACGCTGCCTCAGCGCGCCGATACGGCCCGGCCGCACCCCGCTGTCCGCACCGGATGTTCGGCTGGTGGTCGCCTTCATGTGGTCGCCTCAGCCCCCGTAGTCCCCGTCAACATGGTCGCGCGGTCCGTCGGGACCACTCCCGTCATGCTAACCACGCGCTCCCGAAGTCGCCCGGTGACGACGTTTATGGACCTTCCTCCAAGGGGAGGCCCGTACGGGTTCCAGCCGAACGGCCGATACCCTGGGGGTGTGACGTTCCCGGTAGTCGGCATGGTCGGCGGGGGCCAGCTCGCTCGTATGACACACGAGGCGGGCATCCCGCTCGGCATCAGGTTCAAGCTCCTCAGTGACACTCCTCAGGATTCCGCGGCGCAGGTCGTCGGCGATGTCGTCGTGGGCGACTATCGCGACCTGGACACGCTGCGCGAGTTCGCGCGCGGCTGTGACGTGATCACCTTCGATCACGAACACGTGCCGACCGAACACCTGCGGGCCCTGGAGGCGGACGGCATCCCCGTGCGGCCAGGACCGCACGCGCTGCTCTACGCCCAGGACAAGGGCGAGATGCGCGCGAAGCTCACCGCGCTCGGCGTCCCGTGTCCCCGCCACCGCATCGTGCGCGACGCGGCGGACGTGGCCGCGTTCGCCGCCGAGGGCGACGGTTTCCCCGTCGTCCTCAAAACGGTGCGCGGCGGCTACGACGGCAAGGGCGTATGGGTCGTGCGCTCCGAGGCGGACGCGGCCGAGCCGTTCAAGGCGGGCGTCCCGGTCCTCGCCGAGGAGAAGGTCGGCTTCGTCCGGGAGCTGGCCGCCAACGTCGTGCGCTCCCCGCACGGCCAGGCCGTCGCCTACCCCGTCGTCGAGTCCCAGCAGGTCGACGGCGTCTGCGACACCGTCATCGCCCCCGCGCCCGGCCTCGACGAGGCGCTCGCGGGCGAGGCCCAGGAGCTGGCGCTGCGCGTCGCCAAGGAACTCGACGTCGTCGGCCACCTCGCCGTCGAACTCTTCGAGACACCTGACGGCCGCATCCTCGTCAACGAGCTGGCGATGCGCCCGCACAACTCGGGCCACTGGACCCAGGACGGCGCGATCACCTCGCAGTTCGCCAACCACGTCCGCGCCGTCCTCGACCTCCCGCTCGGCGACCCGCGCCCGCGCGCCAAGTGGACCGTCATGGCCAACGTCCTCGGCGGCGACTTCCCGGACATGTACAGCGCCTACCTGCACTGCATGGCCCGCGACCCGCAGCTGAAGATCCACATGTACGGCAAGGACGTGAAGCCCGGCCGTAAGGTCGGCCACGTCAACACCTACGGCGACGATCTGGACGAGGTCCTCGACCGCGCCCGTCACGCAGCCGGATACCTGAAGGGCACGATCACCGAGTGAGCGCCGCACGCACCTCCGGCCCCGTCGTCGGCATCGTCATGGGATCGGACTCCGACTGGCCCGTCATGGAGGCGGCGGCGAAGGCCCTCGCCGAGTTCGAGATCCCCTACGAGGTCGACGTCGTCTCCGCGCACCGGATGCCGCACGAGATGATCTCCTACGGGGAGCACGCCGCCGGGCGCGGCCTCAAGGCGATCATCGCGGGCGCGGGCGGCGCCGCCCACCTCCCCGGCATGCTCGCCTCCGTGACCCCGCTGCCCGTCATCGGCGTGCCCGTCCCGCTGAAGTACCTCGACGGCATGGACTCCCTGCTCTCCATCGTGCAGATGCCCGCCGGGGTGCCGGTCGCCACCGTCTCGGTCGGCGGGGCGCGCAACGCGGGGCTGCTCGCCGCGCGCATGCTCGCCGCGCACGACGAGGAACTCCTCGGCCGGATGCGCGAGTTCCAGCAGGAACTCAACGACCAGGCCACCGAGAAGGGCAAGCGGCTGCGGGCCAAGGCGGAGGGGGCCGGGGCCGGTTTCGGGTTCGGCAAGTAAGTCGGGTTCGGCACGTAAGCCGGGTTCGGTAAGTGAGTCGGCGTCGGTAAGTGAGTCGGGTTCGGTAAGTGAGTCGGCGTCGGTAAGTGAGTCGGCGTCGGCAAGTGAGTCGGCTTCAGCAAGTGAGTCGCCGTCGGCAAGTCAGGAGCGGGTGATCCGGGAGTGAGTGGGAGCGGTATGACGGACGACGCGTTGCGGCAGGCCAGGGCGGTACTCGCCGAGTTCCCCGTCGTCGACGGGCACAACGACCTGCCGTGGGCGCTGCGCGAGCAGGTCACCTACGACATCGCCGCGCGCGACATCGCCGCCGACCAGAGCGCCCACCTCCACACCGACCTGGCCCGGCTGCGGGCGGGCGGCGTGGGCGCGCAGTTCTGGTCCGTCTACGTCCGCACCGACCTCACCGGCGACGCGGCGGTCAGCGCCACCCTCGAACAGATCGACTGCGTCGACCAGCTGATCGCACGCTACCCGGGCGACCTGCGCGCCGCGCTCACCGCCGCCGACATGGAAGCGGCCCGCGCCGAAGGCCGCATCGCCTCCCTCAAGGGCGCCGAAGGCGGCCACTCGATCAACAACTCCCTGGCGACGCTGCGCGCCCTGTACGCGCTCGGCGTCCGCTACATGACGCTCACCCACAACGACAACATCGCCTGGGCCGACTCGGCCACGGACGAGCCCGGCGTGGGCGGCCTGTCCGCGTTCGGCCGCGAAGTCGTCCGCGAGATGAACCGCGAAGGCATGCTCGTCGACCTTTCGCACGTGGCGGCGACGACGATGCGCGCGGCGCTCGACACGTCCGTGGCGCCGGTGATCTTCTCGCACTCCTCCGCGCGGGCCGTCTGCGACCACCCCCGCAACATCCCCGACGACGTCCTCGAACGCCTCCCCGCCAACGGGGGAGTGGCCATGGCCACCTTCGTCCCCAAGTTCGTCCTCCAGGCCGCCGTCGACTGGACCGCCGCCGCCGACGACAACCTGCGCGCCCACGGCTACCACCACCTCGACTCCTCACCCGAGGCGATGAAGCTCCACCGCGCCTTCGAGGAGAGCCACCCGCGCCCCGTCGCCACCGTCTCCACCGTCGCCGACCACCTCGACCACATGCGCGAGGTCGCCGGCATCGACCACATCGGCATCGGTGGCGACTACGACGGCACCGCCTTCACCCCCGACGGCCTCGACGACGTCTCGGGCTACCCGAACCTCATCGCCGAACTCATCGGCCGCGGCTGGTCGACGACCGACCTGTCGAAGCTGACGTGGAGCAATGCGGTGCGGGTGCTGGGAGCGGCGGAAGACGTGGCCCGCGACGTGCGCTCGACCCGGGGCCCGTCCAACGCGACCCTGGCCCAACTGGACGCCTAGCCCTGCCCGTGCGATCCGACCAGCCTCCCCCTGGGGACCAGCCCCAGCCCCGCCCACGCCTTGGGCAATCTGCCGCCTGGGGCGGCAGGGTGGGCAAGGCGGCACCCCAGCGCCGGGTGGCCGTAGCGGAGGGCCCGCACACGAACGAGGCCGCTTCCAGCGCCGGGCGACCCTACGAGCGGGCCCGCACACGAACGAGGCGGCTTCCAGCGCCGGGTGACCGTACAAGCGGGCCCGTACACGAATGAGGCCGCTTCCAGCGCCGGGTGACCGTACGAGCGGGCCCGCACCAGATCGCGGCGACCCCAGCGCCGGGCGACCATACAAGCGGGCCCGTACACGTACACCCGGCACCAACTCAACGCCCCGTTCGACTGACCCTGTCCCCCGAACGGCGCCCCCCACCGCGTCCAGCCCCCCACCCCGTGCCACGGTGAACGCACCCGCATGACCGTCACCTCTCCCCGGCCGGAGCCGTGCCATGGCAGACCTGCAGGACGAACTGACCGCGACCACGGGCGTGGGCGACCTCGACAGCCGCCCCACCGCGCCGGACGAATCCCGTCTGCCCGAGCCGGAACCCGGCCCCGGCCCGAGCCCCGCCCCGGAGGCGGCCCCCGCCCCGGAGGCGGCCCCCGCCCCGGAGGCGGCCCCCGCCCCGGAGGCGGCCCCCGCCTCGGCCCACGACCTGCTCCGCAGGCACCCCGTCGCCGACGGCTGCTGCGGACTCCCCGGCACGCTCCTCACCCTCCCCTGGTACGACCTGGAGGTCGGCGAGCACGCCGTGGAGACGGACCTGCCGCGCCTGCGCGAGGGTGGCACGGGTGCGCTGATGTGGGCCCTGGAGACGACCCCGGACCGTCCGATCACGTCCGCCCTGGAACAGATCGACCTGGTCAACAACGTCGTCGCCCGCTTCCCTGAGGGCCTGCGCCTGGCCCGTTCCGCCTCCGAGACCGCCGACGCCCGCGCCCACGGCCGCATCGCCGTCCTCATCGGCCCCGCCCCGGCCTCCGCCGCGGGCGAATCACTGGGCACGTTGCGCGCCCTGCACCATCTGGGCCTGCGCGTCCTCACCCTCGGCGGCGCGCCGTGGGCCCCGCAGGACGGGCTGACCCGGTTCGGCGAGGAGATGGTCCGGGAGATGAACCGGCTCGGCATGCTCGTCGACCTGACCGGCGCGACCCCGGCGACCTCCGCCCGCGTCCTGGCCGTGTCGAAGGCCCCCGCGATCCTCACGCGTTCGGGCGCCCACGCCCTCAACAGCCACCCGGACAACGCCTCCGACGACCTCCTCGCGACCCTCGGCGCGAACCGCGGCGTCTGCCTGGTGCCCTGCTCCGCGGCGCGCACCGGGCCCGCGCTGCGCGACGTGGCCGACCACCTCGACCACGTACGCCGCGTCGCGGGCCCCGAAGCGGTGGGCCTCTCCGGCATGTACGACACCGGGGAGCCCCACCCCGAGGGCCTCGCCGACCCCTCCGGCTACCCGGCGCTGATCTCCGAACTCCTCGGCCGGGGCTGGTCGGAGGCCGAGGTCGCGCTGCTGACCTGGGGCAACGTCCAACGGGTGCTGCGCGGCGTGGAGTTCACGGCGCGCGAGACCCGGCGGCGCCGGGGCCCGTCGACGGCGACCTGTTAGGACGCGGCGGGGCCGCAGAGGCAGAACGGGTGCCCGACCGGGTCCGCGTACACCCGCCAGCTGCGGCTCTTGTCCTCGTTGTCGAGCACCCTCGCGCCGAGCGCCAGGACGTCCTTCTCCGCGGCGTCCAGATCCTCGACGTTCAGGTCGAGGTGGAACTGTTGCGAGGACTCCGCCGAGGGCCAGGCCGGCGGGGTGTACCCGGGCGCCCTCTGGAAGGCCAGCTGCGCGCCCGGCACCTTCACGACGATCCAGTCGCCGTCGTCCTCGGTGTCCGTGACGGTGCCGTCGAGGACGGCCGCGTAGAAGTCGGCGAGCTTGCGCGGTTCCGGACAGTCGAGGGCAATGACATCGAGCTTGGCGACGGCCATGATTCTCCTCCGGTTCGACCCTGCTGACTCACCGCATGGTGCCGCAACGGTGGCCCTGAGGCACGCAATTACCGCGGGGTGCTGAAGGCTGCCGCCTGTTGTGTCGTGGGGTGGGGCTTGCGCGCTGGGTGCGCCGCCTGTTGTGTCGTGGGGCGGGGCCGCGCCGGGGTACCTCCTCGGCCGGATAGGCCTCATCCCCCACGGTCCGCCATAGGCGCGTCATCCTGGACTGCATTCCCGCGGAGTCCTGCGGGGGCACCCCGACACGTCCCCTCCGGTCGAGACGCGAGTGCACCCCGGTGCCCCGTCCGGTCACCGGATACGCCCGAAAGCCCACCCCACCACCGAACACACTCGGCCCCACGCCGCCCCGCCTTGGGCAACTACCGCCCCCGGAGAGGTCCGCCCCGCCCCGGGCAACTGCCGCCCCCGCCCCGCCCCGGGCGAGATCCGCCCCGCCCGCCTTGGGCAATCTGCCGCCTGGGGCGGCAGGGTGGGCAAGGCGGCACCCCAGCGCCGGGGCACCGTGCAGTCAGGGTCGGGTCATGAACTAGGCGGGCGGCCCCAGCGCCGGGGCACCGTGCATCAGGGCCGTACATGAACCAGGCGGATCCAGCGCCGGGGCACCATGCAGTCAGGGTCGGGTCATGAACCAGGCCGCCCCAGCGCCGACCGCCCCCGCCAAGAGGCCGGAACCCCTACGCGGCCGGACGGCCCATCGCCCGGTACGTCCACCCGGCCCCCCGCCAAGCGCCAGCGTCCAACGCATTGCGCCCATCCAAAATCACCCGCGCGGAAGCGACAGCGCCGAGTTCCGCCGGGTCGAGCTCCCGGAATTCCTGCCACTCCGTGAGGTGCAGGACGACATCCGCCCCCCGGACCGCGTCGAGCGCGGACTCCGCATACCCGAGCGTGGGAAAGACGCGGCGCGCGTTCGCCATGCCCTTGGGGTCGTAGACGGTGACCTGCCCGCCTTGGAGGTGGATCTGCCCGGCGACGTTGAGCGCGGGCGAGTCCCGTACGTCGTCGGAGTCGGGCTTGAACGCGGCGCCGAGCACAGCGACCCGCTTGCCGAGGAAGGGCCCGCCGCCGAGCGCCTCGCGGGCCATTTCGACCATCGCCCCACGCCGCCGCATGTTCACGGAGTCGATCTCGCGCAGGAAGGTGAGCGCCTGGTCGGCTCCGAGTTCGCCGGCGCGCGCCATGAACGCCCGGATGTCCTTGGGCAGGCAGCCCCCGCCGAACCCGATCCCGGCCCGCAGGTACTTGCCGCCGATCCGGTCGTCGTAGCCCAGTGCCTCCGCGAGCTTGGCGACGTCGCCACCCGCGGCCTCGCACACCTCCGCCATCGCGTTGATGAAGGAGATCTTCGTGGCGAGGAAGGAGTTGGCGGCCGTCTTGACCAGCTCGGCCGTCGGGAAGTCCGTCACGACGAGCGGCGTGCCTTCGTCGAGCGGCGTCGCGTACACCTCGCGCAGCACCTTCTCGGCCTGTTCGCTGCCGACGCCGATCACGATCCGGTCGGGGTGCAGCGTGTCGTTCACGGCGAAGCCCTCACGCAGGAACTCGGGGTTCCACGCCAGCTCCACGCCCTCGGGAAGCATTCCGGCGAGCCGCCGCGCGGAGCCGACCGGCACGGTCGACTTGCCGACGACGAGCGCGCCCTCCTTCACGTGCGGGGCGAGTGAGGCGAACGCGGAGTCCACGTAGCTCATGTCGCACGCGTACTCACCGTGCTTCTGCGGGGTGTTGACGCACACGAAGTGCACGTCGCCGAAGTTTCCGGCCTCCGCGAAGTCCATGGTGAAGCGCAGCCGCCCGGTGGATCCCTCGATCCCGGCGACGTGCTTGCGCAGCAGCTCCTCGAGACCGGGCTCGTACATGGGGACCTCGCCCCGAGTGAGCATGTCGATCTTCTCGGGGACGACATCCAGGCCGATCACCTCGAAACCGAGCTCGGCCATGGCCGCGGCGTGCGTGGCGCCGAGGTAGCCGGTACCGATCACGGTGATTTTCAGGGCCATGACGAAGCTCCAGAGGTGTGGCTGCGCGTGTGCGGGACGAGCATAGTCGTGGCGTGGCAGGGTCGGTCCGCGGGCAGTTTCTCCGCTGTCGCGCAGGTCACGTATCGGTGGCGCGGCCCGAGAACTAAAATTTGGGTTACTTAACGGTAATTAGCAGCGCTTGGAGCGTGAGACACCTTGGCCGGATCGGCGTCCAACCCGGAGTTCGACCTCTACCGCCCGTCCGAGGAGCACGACATGCTCCGCGAGGCCATCCGCGGCCTTGCCGAGACGAAGATCGCGCCGTACGCCGCCGCGGTGGACGAGGAGGCCCGCTTCCCGCAGGAGGCGCTGGACGCGCTGGTCGCCAACGACCTGCACGCCGTCCACGTCCCCGAGGAGTACGGCGGCTCGGGCGCCGACGCGCTCGCCACGGTCATCGTGATCGAGGAGGTGGCGCGCGCCTGCGTCTCGTCCTCCCTGATCCCGGCCGTGAACAAGCTGGGCTCGCTCCCCGTCATCCTCTCCGGCTCCGAGGAGCTGAAGAAGAAGTACCTGGGCCCGCTGGCCAAGGGCGACGCGATGTTCTCGTACGCCCTCAGCGAGCCGGACGCCGGTTCGGACGCGGCCGGCATGAAGACGCGCGCGGTGCGCGACGGCGACTCCTGGGTCCTGAACGGCGTGAAGCGCTGGATTACGAACGCGGGCGTCTCCGAGTACTACACGGTCATGGCCGTCACCGACCCCGACAAGCGCTCTAAGGGGATCTCCGCCTTCGTCGTCGAGAAGTCGGACGAGGGTGTCTCCTTCGGCGCCCCCGAGAAGAAGCTCGGCATCAAGGGGTCGCCGACCCGCGAGGTCTACTTCGACAACGTCCGCATCCCCGCCGACCGCATGATCGGCGAGGAGGGCACCGGCTTCGCGACCGCGATGAAGACCCTCGACCACACCCGCATCACCATCGCCGCGCAGGCGCTCGGTGTCGCCCAGGGCGCCCTCGACTACGCCAAGGGCTACGTCCAGGAGCGCAAGCAGTTCGGCAAGCCGATCGCCGACTTCCAGGGCATCCAGTTCATGCTCGCCGACATGGCCATGAAGATCGAGGCCGCCCGCCAGCTCACGTACGCGGCCGCCGCGAAGTCGGAGCGCGGCGACAAGGACCTCACCTTCCAGGGCGCCGCCGCCAAGTGCTTCGCCTCGGACGTCGCCATGGAGGTCACCACCGACGCCGTCCAGCTCCTCGGCGGCTACGGCTACACCCGTGACTACCCGGTCGAGCGCATGATGCGCGACGCCAAGATCACCCAGATCTACGAGGGCACGAACCAGGTCCAGCGCATCGTCATGGCCCGCAACCTGCCGTAAGCCCTGTAACCCCGTACGAGCGTAGGAGCGTACGAGGAAGGGGCCCGCCGAGTCGATCTCGGTGGGCCCCTTCCTCGTAGCCGGGGTCGTGGCCGTCAGTTGCTCGTCACGGTGACCTTTTCGTCGTTGTTGAACTGGTCGACGAGTTGCTTGACCTTCGTCTTGTCCCAGAGCAGGTTGCCGCCGACCGAGCCGCTCGTCGGCATGTTCATGGACTTGCCGTCACCGTCGCCGCCGGAGACCGACTTCATGGCCATGAACATGGAGGCCAGGTTCCACAGGCTCATGTCCTTGTCGACGACGAGCGAGTCGAGGCCCGCGCCGAGCGTCGGATAGAGCTTGAAGGGGTTCATGACGGTCGTCGGGGACGCCACCTTGTGGGCGAGGGCCGCGAGGAACGCCTGCTGGTTCTTGGTGCGCTGGAGGTCGGACGCGGCGAACGCGTGGCGCGTGCGGACGAAGGCGAGCGCCTGCTGGCCGTCGAGGGTCTGCTTGCCGGCCTTGAAGTCGGCGCCGGACCACTTGTCCTTGAACCCTTCCTTCAGGTTCATCTCGACCCCGCCGACCGCGTCGACGATGCTCGCGAAGCCGCCGAAGCCGATCTCCGCGTAGTGGTCGATGTGCAGGCCGGTGTTGGCCTCGACGGTGCGCACGAGCAGCTCGGGGCCGTCCTCGGCGTACGCCGCGTTCAGCTTCGTCTGGCGGCCGGTGGCCGGGTAGAGCTTGCCGGACTCGGCGCCCTTGAAGCTCGGGATCGTGACGTTCGAGTCGCGGGGGAGGGAGACGAGCGTGTCCCCGTTGTCCCCGACGTGCAGGATCATCATCGTGTCCGTGCGCTTGCCCTCGGCGGAGCCGGTGTGCAGCTTCTTCTTGTCCTCGGCGGTCATGCCCTCGCGGGAGTCCGTGCCGACGATCAGGTAGTTGGTGCCCTCGCCCGCCTCGGGCCGGTCGATGACCTTGGACAGGTCGACGTCCCGGTGGAGCTTGGAGTCGGCCCAGAAGTAGGTGGAGACGCTCGTCACCACGACGACGGTGACCACGGTGATCGCCGTCCACTTGATGCGCTTGCGCCAGTTCGGTGCCGGGCGCGCGGGGCGTCCGGCCGGCGGGCCGTAGCCGTCGCCGCCACCGCCGCCGGGGGCGCGGCTCGGCTGGCCGTAGACCTGCCCCGTGTTGTAACCGCTGTCGTACTGCGGTTCGTACGCGTCGTCGTAGCCGGGCTGGGGCTGCTGCGGGACGGGGCGCTGCACATGTGGCATGACTCGCGCGCCCTCGGGGCGTGCGCTGCCGCTGCCACGGCCGTAGCCGCCGCGGCTGCCGCCGCCCTGCCGGTCGCTCCGCCCCTCGGGCCAATCGCTCATGGACTCAGTTTGCCGTGCGTGACTGTGTGCTTTACAGGGCGGTCGAGGATTCGGGCCAGGGCTGTTGCCAAGCTGACACAAACGAGCCCCACATACAGTGGAGGGCATGACAGACCAGGCCCATGGCGCGGAGACCGATATTCCGGGCAAGCCGACCGCAGCTTCCCGCACGACGTTGTCGCACATCATGACGCACAACGACACCAACCTCCTCGGTACGGTGCACGGCGGCGTGATCATGAAACTCGTGGACGACGCGGCAGGCGCGGTGGCGGGCCGGCACTCCGGGGGCCCGGCCGTGACGGCCTCCATGGACGAGATGGCTTTCTTGGAGCCGGTCCGCGTCGGCGACCTCGTCCATGTGAAGGCGCAGGTCAACTGGGTCGGTCGGACCTCCATGGAGATCGGCGTCCGGGTCCTGGCCGAGCGCTGGAACGAGTCGGCGCCCGCCCAGCAGGTCGGCTCCGCCTACCTGGTCTTCGCGGCGGTCGACGCCGACGGCAAGCCCCGCGTCGTCCCTCCGGTCATCCCGGAGACGGACCGCGACCGCCGCCGCTACCAGGAGGCGCAGATCCGCAGGCAGCACAGGCTGGCACGCCGCCGAGCGATCAAGGAACTGAGGGCCCGCTCGGCCCCCGCGAGCCCCTCTGCCCCCTCAAGCCCCTCCGCCCCTTCAAGCCCCTCCGGCGATTGAGGAGCGGGGTCCGGGGCAGAGCCCCGTGACCCGCACGGCAGCGGCCCGCACGGCTCACGAACAGGCCACCTCATCCCCGGTGACAGCCCCGTACTCCCCCTGCTGCGCATCCTCCCCCCGAACCTTCCGCACCCCGCGATAATCCGCCCCCACCGTGACCTTCAACACGGCCCCCTGCCCGGCCACGGCCCGCATCCGCGCCCCGGGCACCGCCGTGGCCAGCGACTTCGCGGACCGATCCCAGCGCGGGTCGTACAGCACGACCGTCTCCCGAGCGGAGCGATCCGCCGCGTCGACCGGCGCCCCCGTCGTCTGGAACCGGGTCGCGGCGAGCGCGGAGTCCACTTTCTTGCCGAGCCCGGCCGTACCCGTCGCGTTCTCCACCTGCACCCGGATCTGCTCGGGCGAGACGTCGACGACGACCGCCTTCTTCCGGTTCTTGTGCACGGCGAGCGGCTTGTCCTCGCGCAGTGCGGCGAAGAGCTTCTCGGACTTGGCGGGGTCCCATTTCACGGTGGAGCCGATGTTGGGGACGGGGTAGTCGATGTTGCCGATCGGCACGGTCGTGAACTCCGAGGACGACGGCGTGAAGGACCGCATGGCGCGGGCGAGGTCGACCATCTCGTCGGTCCCGAACCCCTTGTCGGCGCGGACGGAGCTGAGCAGCGTACGGGCGACCTCGCGGAACCTGACGGGGTTGAGGAGCACCCCGGTCGAGGTCGTCTTCGAGATGAGCGAGGCGAGGAAGCGCTGCTGGCGCTGCATCCGGCCGAGGTCCCCGGCGCCGTCGGTGTGCCGGGCCCGTACGTACTGAAGGGCCTGGCCGCCGTTGAGCTGGTGCGTGCCGACGCCGAGGTCGAGGCCGGTGTAGGAGTCCTTGAGCGGGCGGACGGTGCAGACCTGGACGCCGCCGAGCACGTCGACCGTCTTCATGAAGCTGGTGAAGTCGACCTCCAGATAATGGTCGATCTTGACGTGCGTCATGTTCTCGACGGTCCGGACGGTCAGCTGCGGGCCGCCCTCTGCGTACGCCGCGTTGATCTTCACGGGGTGGGCGTGGTGCTGGTCGCCGCTGTTCTCGTCGACGTGCGGCGGCATCATCGCGTACGAGTCGCGCGGCAGGGAGACGACCGAGGCGCGCTCGTGGTCGGCGGAGATGTGCACGATCATGATCGTGTCGGTGCAGTGGCAGGGCGCCCCGCCGAGCCGGTACTTCTGCCGCTCCTCGTCGGTGATCTTGTCGCGGCCGTCGGTGCCGACCAGCAGGACGTTCATGCCGTGCCCGGCGGCGGGCCGGTTCTTCATGTCCTTGAAGGGGTCGATGCGGTCGATGCCGGTGTCGAGCCCGGCGACGAGGGCGTGGCCGAGTCCGGCCGCGGCGAGGACCGACACGGAGAGCGCCGTCGCCATCCTCATGCCCCACCGGGTCTTCCTGCGGCGCAGTGGCTCGGCCGGCCGCCGGCCCTGCGGAGGGCGCGCGGGACGGCTCGGACGGGCCGGGGAGCGGGGCGGCGTGGGCACGGGCGGACACCTCCGCGTGAGCGGGCGTGGGACCCGAGAACCGTAGGCCGATACGATCTCCAGACCGCGGCAGCGGGCCGGGCGGCACGCATGCATGTCCCCCATTGGCGGTAACGTGACCAAGGATGAACGTGAACTCTGGAAACCAGCTTCCGGCCGTCTCCGTGATCATGCCGATCCTGAACGAGGAGCGGCACCTGAGGGAGGCCGTCGAGGCGATCCTGGCGCAGGAGTACGACGGTGAGATGGAGGTCGTGCTCGCGCTCGGCCCGTCCACCGACCGCACGGACGAGATCGCCGCGCAGTTGGTCGCCGAGAACCCGCGCGTGCACACCGTGCCGAACCCGACGGGCCGCACGCCCGCCGCGCTGAACGCCGCGATCAAGGCATCCCGCCACCCGGTCGTCGTCCGCGTCGACGGGCACGCCGCGCTCTCCCAGGGCTACATCGCGACCGCCGTCCGCCTCCTGGAGGAGACCGGCGCGATGAACGTGGGCGGCATCATGCACGCCCAGGGCACCAACGACTGGGAGAAGGCCGTCGCCGCCGCGATGACCTCGAAGATCGGCGTCGGCAACGCGGTCTTCCACACGGGCGGCAGCGCCCAGCCCGCCGAGACGGTCTACCTCGGCGTCTTCCGCCGCGAGGCCCTGGAGCGGCAGGGCGGGTACAACGAGGAGTTCATCCGCGCCCAGGACTGGGAGCTGAACTTCCGCATCCGCGACGCGGGCGGCAAGATCTGGTTCTCGCCCGAGCTGAAGGTCGCCTACCGTCCGCGCCCGTCGGTCAAGGCCCTTGCCAAGCAGTACAAGGACTACGGGCGCTGGCGTCACGTCGTCGCCCGCTACCACGCGGGCTCCATCAACCTGCGCTATCTCGCCCCGCCGACCGCCGTCGTCGCCATCGCGGCGGGCATCGTGGTGGGCGCGGCCGTGACGCCGTGGGCGTATCTCGTCCCCGCCGGATACCTCGCGGCGATCGTCGCGGGCTCCCTCCCGGCGGGCAAGGGGCTGCCGCTGAAGGCGCGCGCGCAGATCCCCGTGGCCCTCGCCACGATGCACATGTCGTGGGGCTGGGGCTTCCTGACGAGCCCGAAGTCGCTCGCCAGGAAGGTCATCGCCTCGCGCCGCCCGACGGTGCACAGCGAGCCCGCCACGAGCTGACCGACGGCTCCGGAGTCCCGGCGTTCACCAGGATCTACCAGGTGAACGCCGGATTCACATGCATGCAGTCGCCGTCGTCGGCGCCATTGAGCGTCTGGTCCGACTTCGGCGCCTTGTCGTCGGTCGCCGTCTTCGGATACGTCGTCCCGGTCCGCCAGTCCGCGCCGACGGTCAGGGTCACGCCGGACACGTCCGTCGACTTCTCCACCGAACTCAGCGGCAGGCCGAGGGACTTGGCGACCCGCTGGGCGTCGCCCTCCAGATCGGCCGACGGATAGCGGATCACCGTCTTCTCCTCGACCAGTGACTGCCCCTGGTCCGCCACGGCCTGGGCGAACCCCTGGCCGATCAGCGCCTGCGCCACCTCGGAGGCGCGCCCGCGCGTCGCGGGTGTCGTGGTCGTCCGCGTCCCGTTGCGCACCTGCACCGCGATCTTGTTGTCAGGAGCGGCCGGGTCCTTCGCGACCTCCTCCTTCGCGGGCTCCTTCTTGTCCTTGCCGTCGAGCGCGATGTCGTCCCGGACGAGCCGGAACAACTGCTCCGCCTCACCCTCCTTGGGGGCGACGCGGGCACCCACGTACACGAACGGCATCGTCGTCATGGTGATGCGGCTCGGCTCCGGCTTCTTCAGCTCGTTGCTCAGGTCGTACAGCTTCTTGACGGTGTCCAGGCCCTCGTCGACGTGGAGCGCGTCGGTCGCCTTCTCGGCGAGCGTGCGCAGTTTGCCCGGGTTGGAGAACGTGGCGTTCTCGCGCAGCTCGCGCACCATCGAGCTCATGTACATGTGCTGCGCCTTGGCGCGCGCGATGTCGCTGCCGTCCTCGAAGCCGTAGCGGGTCCGCAGCCATTGCAGGGCCTGTACGCCCTTGATGGGGTGCGTGCCCTCCTTCAGCTTCAGGCCCGAGCCGTGGCCCTGGCTGTCCTTGGAGCGGATGTTGGCGTCGACACAGACGGGGACGCCGCCGATGGCGTCGGCCATCGACACCACACCGGAGAAGTCGACCATCATGAAGTGGTCGATGTGGATGCGGGTCAGCTGCTCCCAGGTGGCGACCGTGCAGCCCGGACCGCCGCGCCCCAGGGACTCGTTCGTCATGCGCCGCCCGGTCGTCGCCGCGTACTCCTTGCCGGTCTTCGGGTCGGTGCACTTGGGCAGCTGGAGCAGGGTGTCGCGCGGCATGCTGACCACCGACATGTTCGTGCGGTCCGCCGACAGGTGCACCAGCATCTGCACGTCGGCCAGCGGGGTGCCGCCGAAGGTCTCCTTGGCGCCGCCGAGCTTCTGGTTCTCCTTGTTGTCGCGCGCGTCGGAGCCGATGAGGAGGATGTTCAACGGGGTCTGGCCGGCCGCGTTCGGCGTGGGCGCGGCGACCTTGTGCTCGCCCAGGTTGAGCTTGTCCGTCTTGATGTTGCCGTTGAGGTGGCGGTACCAGAGGTAGCCGGCGCCTGCCGTGCCGACGATGACGACCGCGACGACGCCCGCCGTCCAGCGCAGTATCCGGTACTTGCGCTTCCTCGGCCGCCCGCCCGCGCGCCGGCGGCCCTGCGGCGTACGGTCCGGGGGCTCCTCGCCACCGACGGCGGCCGACACCGCCACGTCCGCGTCCTCGTCGCGGCCCTGTTCAGCGACGTGAGCCGCCGTCTCCTCCCGGGTCTCCGACCGCGTTTGCACCCCGCGCACACCACTTCGCCCCATGTCCTGCCCCGCCTCCCCGCCCATGGCCATGACTCGGCCGCCCCGCTGTCACATGGTTAGACAGTTGAAGGGCGGCCTAGGTTGGTCACTTGGCGCACACAGTCTTGTCGGCGGTCGTCTTGGGGGCGGTGACCTTCGCCGTACCACCGCTGATGGGCGTCCCCGCGCCCTTGAAGTCCTTGCCGAGGATCAGAACGATCGCGGGCAGCCCCTGGTCGTTCTTCTCGCTCTGCCCCTCCTTCAGGGCGGACCCGGGCAGCCCCATGATGTCGGCGAGACGCCGTGCCTGGTCGGCCTGGTCGGGCGCGTACTCCAGCGTCGTCTTCGGCTGGGCGGGCTTGTTGCCCATCTGGCTGGACTTGGCGACACCCTCGCTGACCTGCAGCCATGTCAGGGTCGCCTGGGCGGCGCCGGTCTGCCCGCTGCCGTTGTAGAGGTCGACGCGGACGTCGGCGGCGTCGGACTTGGTGCCCTTGAGCTTGTTGTCGGTCGCGGCCTTCTGCTTCTTCTTCGTCTCCGTGAGCGAGAGGTCGTTCTTGACGGCGTCGAAGACCTGCGGCGCGGCCGACTGATCGAGCACCACCGTCACGGGCGTCTTCTCGGCGGGGTTGTCGACGACCGGCGTCGTGACGAAGGACAGGTTCTTGGTCGGCACCTTCTTCAGCTCAAGGGCCACGTCCTTGAGCTTGGACAGGCTGCCGATGCCCTTGTCGACGGTGAGCGCCTCGGTCGCGGCCTCGGCGAGGCCCGTCAGCTTCGACGGGCTGGTCAGCGTGTCGCCGGAACTCATCTTGCGCGCCAGCGAACTCAGGAACTGCTGCTGCACCTTGATGCGGTCCAGGTCGCCCTGGTTGCCGAAGCTGTGCCGGGTGCGCAGGAACGCGAGCGCGTCCTCGCCCTTGAGGTTGTGCGTGCCCGCCTTGAGGTTGAGGTGCGAGTCCGGGTCGTCGACGTCCTTGCCGAGACACACCTCGACGCCGCCGACCGCGCTGGACAGCGTCTTCACCGCGTTGAAGTCGGCCATCATGAAGTGGTCGACGGTGATGCCGGTGACCGCCTTGATGGTCTTCATCGTGCAGCCGGCGTCGCGCCCGTCCTGCCCGAGGCTGGTGTTGAACCGGACGTTGGACGTGCCCGGAACCGTCTTCAGCTCACCGCTCTCGGGGTCCTTCACCTCGCAGTCCGGCACGTCCACGATGAGGTCGCGGGGGATGCTCAGCGCGGTCGCGTTCGTCCGGTCCTTGGAGACGTGCAGCAGCACGTTGGTGTCGGCGTGCCCGACGCTGCCCTTGTCGCCGTAGCCCTCGTTGCCCTCGCCGGTGCGCTTGTCGGTGCCGATGACGAGGATGTTGAACGCCTCGTCCTTGGAGAAGCCATTCTTCGCACCGACGACGTCCTGCGTGGTGATGTTGCCGTCCAGGTGGCGGTAGTACAGATAGCCGCCCGCCGCCGCGGCGAGGACGACGAAGGCGAGGCTGCCGGACGACCACAGCAGCACCTTCTTCGCCGTGGACTTCTTCTTCGGCTTCGAGCGGCGCCGGTTCGCGGCCGCGGGCGGCGGCTGCGACTCGCGCCGCCTGCTGCGCTGCGGCGGCACGTCCTTGGCGCCCTTGGCGACCGGTGCCTCCCGCCGCTGTCGCCGTCCCTCGGGCGGCGCGGTGCGGCGCGGGCCCGGCACCGTCGACTGCCCAGAGGAAGGGGTCAGTCGCAGTTCGTAATCGCCAGTCTGAGGGTTGAGCACCCACTGGTCAGCGGGATCGATGTCGTCGGCCCGCCCACGGCCTTGCGCGTCCACGGTTGTCTGCATCCTCCGTCGGGGCCACGCGGCGCCTCGCCCCCCTCATCAGCAGGCGCCCGGTCAGTCGATAAGCGATGCGCGACCGCGCCGGACAGCATGGCCGGGTGCACCGGATCGCTCACACTATCCGCCCAGTTCAGCGTCGAGCGACGGCGGTGACAAATTCCACTCCCCTACAACTGGGCATTCCGGCGCATTTCTTTGAACCTGTGTGCCTACTGATGACTTGCGCTTTACCCCGGGGCGGGTGTGACGCCTCAGTCGCACGCGTTCTGGCGCGCGGTGTTGCCCCGGAAAGTGGGCGCGGGGGAGGGCTCGGCGGCGACGGGGGAGGGCTCGGGTCTGCCGTCGTCCCAGCCGCCGTATTCGTACGTGGGGTCGTACCCCTCACCCTCGTCGTAGGAGCCGCCCTCGTCGTAGGAGCCGCCCTCTTCGTACGAACCATCCTCACCCTCGTACGCCTGTTCGCTCTCGCTCTGCTGGTCCGCGGGCGTCTTCTTGGATACGACGACGGGTGCGTCGGTGCGCAGCTGGGTGAAGAGCCGGTCGGCGGCGGGCTGGACGAGCTGGTCGCGGTTGGCGTCGTTGACGTACGACTGCCGCGGCACCGTCAGGAACTGGATGCGCTCGGCCGGGATGCCCCGCATGCCGCGCACCAGGTCGTAGAGCCCGCGCAGACTGGCGAGACCGGGGTCGGTGGTCAGCGACGACGTGGCGGCGTCGAGAACGGGATAGAGCTTCGTCGGATTCAGGAGCACCCCGTCGCTCTGCACCTTGGTCACGAGGGCGCCGAGGAACCGCTGCTGGCGGTCCATCCGGTCGGTGTCGCTGCCGTTGCCCAGGGTCTTGCGGACGCGGACGTAACCGAGGGCCTGCTCACCGTCGAGCAGCTGCCGCCCGGCGGGAAGGGAGAGATGGGCGTCGCTGTCCCGGATGGGCCGGTCGAGACAGACCTCGACCCCGTCGACGGCGTCGACCATGTTCTTGAACCCCTGGAAGTCGACGACCATGTGGTGGTCGACCCGCACACCCGTCATCTTCTCGACCGTACGGATGGTGCAGGCGGTCCCGCCGACCTCGAAGGCGTAGTTGAACATGGCGAACATGGGCTCGGTACGGGCCCCGTCCACGCCCTTGCAGCCAGGCATGTCCACCATCAGGTCGCGGGGGAAGGAGACGGCGGTGGCGCTCTTCCGGTCGGCGGCGACGTGCAACAGGATCGTGGTGTCCGACCGCTGCGTCCCGTCGTTGCGCCCGTACTTGCCGTTCTTGCCGGCCCGCGAGTCGGAGCCGATGAGCAGCAGGTTCTGCGCCCCCTCGACGAGGACGCTCGGGCGCTCCTTCTCGTAGCGGGCGAGTTCGGCGGCGGTGTCCGAGTCCTCGGTGATGTTCCCGTTCAGCTTCTCGTAGGCCATCCAGCCCGTACCGCCCGCCACGAGGACCAGCAGCGCCGCGGCGATCGCCGAGTACCGCAGCCACCTCCTGCGCCGCCGGGAGCGTCCGGCGCCGGTCGGGGAGGAGCCGCCGCCCGGTCCGGGCGGCGCGGGCACGGCGGCGGAGTCGGTCACGTAGGTCCCCCTCGGGCGACGTAGAGAACGCGGGCACGTCTCTACGACCATGGACCCACCGGAGGCACCGGACTCTGAGGAGCTGAGCCGAACGGACTACCCGGCCCCGCACCCCTCTACCGGGCGACGGCGGTGACCCGCTCACTCTCGACGCGCTTGGTGAGGCCCTCGTCGTCGAGGAGGTCCAGATTGCGGCACAGGACGACTGAGCCGCCCGTGGCCAGCGGGGAGAGGAGCCCGGCGCTCAGCCCCTCCCACGTGTCGTACGCCAGTCCGGACAGCAGCCGCGCACCAGGACCGGTGAGACCGAGCCCTGCGGCGTCGGCGCTCGCCTTCGCCACCACCTCGGCGCCCGTCCACTCGGCGCCGCCGAGGGCGAGGGCGGGGTCGTCGGGGCCGACCGGGGTGAACGGGACGAAACGATCGCCCTGCGACGGCACCTCCACCGCGTAATCGGCGAACCCCTCCGGCGACTGCGGGAACCGCCCGCCGAGCGGGCGCAGCGCGAGGGCGATCCGCTCGCCCGAACAGGCGCGGGCCGCTTCGAGCGAGTCGGGGCCGCTGACCACGATGTCGGCAGCGGCCGGATCGCCGTCGACGTCGGCGACGACGCCCACGGACGAGCACGCGAGCAGCCATACGGCGGTCTGCCAGTGCGCGGGCAGCAGCAGGGCGACGCGGTCACCGGGCTCGGCGTTCAGCTCGCCCTGCAGCAGATTGGCCGTCTTGGCCACCCAGTTGGCGAAGGTCGCCACGGACAGTTCGACGCGTTCGCCCGTGGCGTCGTCGTAGAAGGTGACCAGGGGGCGGCCCGGGTCGGCGGCGAGCGCGTCCTGCAGAAGCTGAGCGGGGGTCCGGGCTACGACATTCACGCCTTCACCCTAACGCCGACCGCGCCTGCCCCGGGCGGATCCCTTTGCGCGGGCCTGCTGAAACGGTGCGCCTGGTGGGGGCCGGTTCTACGGTCCCCCGGCGCTGGGGTGCCGCCCCTTGCCCGCCCTGCCGCCCTGGGGACCCCCCCGGGCCGGCAGGGCGGGGCCTTGGTCGGCGACCGTAAGGACCACCGGGGTGCACTCGCGTCTCGACGGGAGGGGACGTGTCGGGGTGCCCCCGCAGGACTCCGCGGGAATGCAGTCCAGGATGACGCGCCTATGGCGGACGGCGGGGGATGAGGCCTATCCGGCCGAGGAGGTACCCCGGCGCGGCCCCGCCCCACGACACAACAGGCGGCACACCCAACGCGCGCGGCCCCGCCCAACCCCAAGACCCGGCGCGCCCTGGCGCGCCCCGCGCCTGACACCCCGTCACCGCCACACCCACCCGTATGGCACACCCCAATGGCCCGATCACCCCAACATGACCACGATCATGGGCATGCGTGGATTCCTTGCTACCTCGATCGGCGTCACCTGCGTGGCCGCCCTGGCCCTCCCCGCGGCAATGCCCTCGCACGCCACGACAGCCCAGGACGCCCTCTCGGGCAGCACCCAGTCCCTGCCCCTCACCCCGCCGACCGCAACCCCCCGCGCCACCCCACACCCGTACCTGCCCCAACGCGACGTCCGCCCGTTCTCCCTGGTGGGCGTCGTCTGGGACGACCCGAACGCCGAGCTGCACGGCCGCGTCCAGGTCCGCACCCGCACCACCGGCACGAGCACGTGGTCCGCGTGGCAGACCCTGGAGACGCACACGGACGACGCCCCCGACCCGGAGGCCCCCGAACGCGCCGCAGGCCACACGCACGGCTCGACCGCCCCGCTCTGGGTGGGCGACTCCGACGGCGTAGAGGTCCGCATGGAGGGCGAGGGAGAGGGCGAGGGAGGGGACGCGGACAAGACCCGCACCACACCCCCCGAGCCCCTCCCGAAGGGCCTCCGCCTGGACCTCGTGGACCCGGGCCCGGAACCCGCGGACACCCCGCCCGCGACATCGGCCCCGGAAGCGGAGACACCCCCCGCCAAGGCCTCCGAGAGCACAGACGCAACCACAACCACGGACGCAGCTACGACCACAGACGCAACCACGACCACGGACGCAACCACGACCACGGCCGCCCACCAGGCCCCCCGCCCGAGCATCGTCACCCGCAAGGGCTGGGGCGCGGACGAAAAGCTGCGCGAGAAGAAGCTCGGCTACACGAAGAAGGTGAAGGCGGCCTTCGTGCACCACAGTGCGACCGGCAACAACTACACCTGCGCACAAGCCCCTTCAGTCATCCGCAGTATCTACCGCTACCACGTCAAGAGCAGCGGCTGGCGGGACATCGGCTACAACTTCCTCGTCGACAAGTGCGGCCGCATCTACGAGGGCCGGGCGGGCGGTGTCACGAAGCCGGTCATGGGCGCCCACACCCTCGGCTTCAACACGAACAGCACGGGCATCGCGGTGCTGGGCTCGTACAGCGGCACGAACCCGCCCGCCGCGGTGGCGACCGCCGTCGCGAAACTCACCGCGTGGAAGCTCGGCCTGTCGGGCGCGAACCCCGCGGGGACGACCTATCTCAAGTCGGGCGGTGGCAATCTCTACGCCAAGGGAAAGAATGTGCGACTGCACGTCATCTCCGGCCACCGGGACGGCTACGCAACCGATTGCCCGGGGAGCCGTCTCTACAAAAAGCTAGGCACGATCCGCAGCAGTGCGGCCCGCCTCCAGGGCCGCTGACGCCGGCCGCCAGGGGCGCGACACGGTCTGCATACACTGGCCGGCCGAAAGACAGTTCGGCCGGCCCCAGCAGGAAGCAGAGACGACAGGTGACAGAAGCGATCCTCCTGGTCGGCGGCAAGGGCACGAGACTGCGCCCGCTCACGGTGAACACGCCGAAGCCGATGGTGCCGGCGGCGGGTGTGCCGTTCCTCACGCACCAACTGGCACGGGCGAAGGCCGCGGGCGTCGACCACATCGTGCTGGCGACGTCGTACCTGGCGGAGGTCTTCGAGCCGTACTTCGGGGACGGCTCCCGCCTCGGCCTGGAGCTGGAGTACGTCACCGAGGTCGAACCGCTGGGCACGGGCGGGGCGATCCGCAACGTGGCCGAGCGCCTGCGCTCGGGCCCGGACGAGCCGGTCCTGATCTTCAACGGCGACATCCTGACGGGCCTGGACATCGCGGCGCTGGTGGACGTGCACGAGTCGACCGGCGCGGACGTCTCCCTGCACCTCTCCCGCGTGGAGGACCCGAGGGCGTACGGCCTGGTGCCGACGGACGGGACGGGCCGGGTGACGGCGTTCCTGGAGAAGCCGCAGACGCCGGAAGAGATCGTGACGGACCAGATCAACGCGGGCGCGTACGTGTTCCGCCGCTCGGTCATCGACACGATCCCGACGGGCCGGCCGGTGTCGGTGGAGCGCGAGACGTTCCCGGGTCTGCTGGCGGCCGGCGCGCACCTTCAAGGCATGGTCGACTCGACGTACTGGCTGGACCTCGGCACCCCGGCCGCGTTCGTGCGCGGCTCGGCCGACCTGGTCCTCGGCCGCGCCCCGTCCCCGGCGGTGCCCGGCCGCTGCGGCGACAGCCTGGTCCTGCCGACGGCGACGGTCGCGCCGGACGCGAAGCTGACCGGCGGCACGGTCGTCGGCGAGGGCGCGCGGATCGGCGAGGGCGCGCGGGTCTCCGGCTCGACGGTCCTGGACGGCGCGGTGATCGAACCGGGCGCGGTGATCACGGACGCGCTGATCGGCAGGAACGCGCACATCGGGGCGCGGACGATCGTGACCGGCGCGGTGGTGGGCGACGGCGCCCACGTGGGCGCGGACAACGAACTCCAGACGGGCGTCCGCATCTGGTGCGAGGCACACCTCCCCGCGGCCGCGCTCCGCTTCTCGTCGGACCAGTAGGCCGGGGCCTGGCAGATCTGACCTGGGCCCGGGTCGAATGCTGGGCCTGGGCCCAGGGCGGGTTCCGGGGCGAGTCCGGGCCGGGGTCCGAACCGAGGCCCGCTCCTGGGTCCGGGCCAGGTCCCGAGCCGAGATCTGGGACGGTTCCGAGCCGAGATCCGGGTCCAGTCCTGGGCCGAGGTCCGCACCGGGTACGGGCCGGGGTCCGTATCTGAACCCGGGCCGAGAGCCGGGCCGTGTGACGGACCCCGCCTTCCGACCGCCCCCGGAGCGGCCGGAAACCCCCTACCCTCGTAGGGCTACACCCGCCCCACCCGAGGACCCCCGTGGCAGGCCGCCGATACACCCCGCGTACGCAGACCCCGCTGACCCGCACCACCGTGCGGGCCGGCGAAACCCGCGTACCCGCACCTGCCCCCGCTCCCGCGACGGCACCCGCCTCCGCCCCCACCCTCACGGCGGCACCCCCGGCCACCCGCACGTACACCCCCGCCGCCCCCCTGCACCTGGGCCTGACCCTGGGCCCGTTGCGCCGAGGCCCCGCCGATCCGACGTTCCGTACGACGCCGGACGGCGCGGTGTGGCGGTCGAGCCGCACTCCGCAGGGCCCGGGCACGCTGCGGATTGCCGAGCGCGGCGGCACCGTACACGCACAGGCGTGGGGCCCGGGAGCGGACTGGTTCCTGGAGCAACTCCCGGAGCTGTTGGGCGAGTTGGACGACCCGACCCCGTTCGAGCCGAGGCACCGCCTGGTCGCCGAGTCGGCCCGTCGCCGCGTGGGCCTGCGGCTGACCCGTACGGGTCTGGTCCTGGAGAACCTGATCCCGTCGATCCTGGAGCAGAAGATCACGACGGACGAGGCGTACCGCGCCTGGCGTCTGCTGCTGCACCGGCACGGCGAACCGGCCCCGGGCCCGGCAGGGCAGGAGCTGCGGATGCGGGTCGTGCCCGACGCCCGTACGTGGACGCTGATCCCGTCGTGGGAGTGGCACAGGGCGGGCGTCGACAACAAGCGCGCGTCGACGATCATCCGCGCGGCGCGGGTGGCACGCCGCATGGAGGAGGCGGCGGCGATGGAGCCCGTACAGGCCCGCGCCCGCCTCGAACTGGTCCCGGGCATCGGCCCGTGGACCTCGGCCGAGACGATCCAGCGCACGAACGGCGCCCCCGACGAGGTGACGACCGGCGACCTGCACCTGCCGCACACGGTGGGCTACGCGCTGGCGGGCAACCGGGACGCGACGGACGAGGAGATGCTGGAGCTCCTGGCCCCGTACGCGGGCCAGCGCCACAGGGCGGCCCGCCTGATCCTCCTGTCAGGCGTGGCCCCGCCCAGAAGGCAGCCGAAGATGCGCAGGGTGGACATCGCACAGTGGTGACCCCCGCACCTCACTAGGCCCGCCGCTGAGCCACGTCGACGGAGCCGCCTTCAAGCGATCTCGACCGGGGCCGCTCGACAGGACCTCGACCGATACGCATCGAGGCGATCTCGCCTGAGACGCTTCTCCGCGACCTCAACCGAGACGCCTCCACGCGACCACGCCCGCGGCACCTCGACACGACCTCAACCGAACCCCGGGCTACCGCATCTCACCCAACCCGAGGCCGCCTCACCCCACGTCCCCCGGGCCCGCCCGACCGCCCCCTACCTACTACCTACCGCACCTCGACAAACGCCGAGACCACCCGATCCGCCCGAACCGGCGGAGCCACAGCCGCGTGGCCGACCGCGACCGCCCCCATCGGATCCCACTCCGCGGGCAGCGCGAGCACGTCCCGTACGACGTCGCGGCAGAACATCGTCGAGGACACCCACGCGGAGCCGAGCCGCTCCCCGGCCAGCGCCACGAGGAAGTTCTGCACCCCGGCCCCCGCGGCGACGACGAACATCTCGCGCTCGGCGGCATCCCGCCGGGCGTCCCCGTACGTGTGCGACCCGTCCATGACGAGGCAGGGGACGACGAGGTAGGGCGCGTTGCGCAGCACATCGCCGCGCCGGACGCGCCGCGCGATGGACTCCTCGCTCTTCCCGTCGCGCCGCAGGTCGGCGATCCACGCGTCCCGCATCGCGTCGAGCAGCCGTACGCGGGAGTCCTCCGATTCGAGGAGGACGAAGCGCCACGGCGTCGTGTGGTGCGGCGCGGGCGCGGTCACGGCGGCGGCGACGGCGCGCCGCACGGCTCCGGGGTCGACGGGCTCGTCGGTGAAGGCCCGTACGGTGCGCCGCTGGGTGACGGCTTCGCGTACGGCCTCGGAGGTCCCGAGCCGGAACATGTCGTCCCGGGCGACGCGTACCAGTTCGCGCGCGGACCCGCCTCGCCCGCCTTCCGCCACCACGCCACGGAGCCCGCGCACGACGGCGACCGGCAGCCCCCCGGCCTTCCCCTTCACAAGATCACCCGCGGCGGCCAGCTCGTCCGCGACGGCCACCACGGTCGCGTGCAGCGGATTCCCGTACGCGTCGAAGCCGCCCCGCAGATCGTCGAGTACCTGGACACCGGCGGCGCCGATGGCGACGTCGGTGAGCCCGTTCCGCCAGGGGCGGCCGAAGGTGTCGGTGACGATGACACCGACCTCGACGCCGAGCGCGTCCCGCACCCCGCGGCGGATCGCGGCGGCGGAGGCGTCGGGGTCCTCGGGGAGCAGGAGCACGGTTCCGGCCGGGGTGTTGGACGCGTCGACGCCCGCCGCGGCCATCACGAGGCCGAGCTTGTTCTCGACGATGCGCAGCGGCCCGCGCCGGGCGACGACGCGGACGGTCTCGGCGTCGATGGCGGTCTCGCGGTCGTCGGCGCGGACGATCCGCCCCTCCGCCTTGCTGACGATCTTCGAGGTGACGAGCAGGACGTCCCCGTCGGCGAGCGCGGGCTCGGCCGCAACGATCAGCTTGGCGAGATCGTCCCCCGCCTTGACCTCAGGGATGCCGGGGACGGCCCACGCCCGAAAGGACGTCGACGAAGATGGGGATGAGGACGGGGACGAGGACGAAGGCGTACCGGAACTCACGCGACCCGCACCTCCTCCGCCAGCCGCAGGGCCTCCCGCGCCATCGCCGCGGCGGCCGTGCCCTCCTCCGGGTCCGTCATGAGCAGCGGCACGGCCCGGCACCGGATCCCGGCGGCCTCGACGCGCTCCACGACCCCGGCGTCCACCGTGTCGACGAGCCATCCGTCGAGCAGCCCGGACCCGTAGTGCTCGGCGACGGCGGCGGCGTTCGACTCCACGCCCACCGCGGCGAGCACCTTGTCGGCCATGCCGCGCACGGGCGCGTCACCGATGATCGGGGAGAGGCCGACGACGGGGACGCCCGCCTCCGCGATGGCCTCCCGGATGCCGGGCACGGCGAGGATGGTCCCGACGCTGACGACGGGGTTGGACGGCGGGAAGAGGATGACGTCAGCCTCGGCGATGGCTTCGAGGACGCCCGGCGCGGGCTTCGCGTGCTCGGCGCCGACCGGCACGACGGCCTGGGCGTCGACGGAGGCCCGCAGCTTCACCCAGTACTCCTGGAAGTGCACGGCCTTGCGCTCCCCGTCGATGTCGACGGCGACATGGGTCTCGACCCGGTCGTCGGACATGGGGATCAGCCGCACCCCGGGCCGCCACCGCTCGCACAGCGCCTCGGTGACCGCGCTGAGCGGGTAGCCGGCGGCGAGCATCTGCGTACGGACGATGTGGGTGGCGAAGTCGCGGTCGCCGAGGCCGAACCATTCGGGTCCGACCCCGTACGCCGCGAGCTCCTCCTTGACGTGGAAGGTCTCGTCGGTTCGCCCCCAGCCCTGTTCCTCGTTGATGCCGCCGCCGAGGGTGTACATCACCGTGTCGAGGTCGGGACAGACCTTCAGGCCGAAGAGGTGGATGTCGTCCCCGGTGTTGCCGATGACCGTGATGACCGCGTCGTCCGGGGCGGCCTGCTTGAGACCGCGAAGGAACCGGGCACCACCGATGCCGCCTGCCAGAACCACAATGCGCATGGCCCCAGCATCGCAGGCAGCTACGACAACGTGGCAGTGGGCACCGGACAGTGGGCACCGGACCGCAGGTGTCAGACAGTGGCGTGCCGGGCCGTGGTGCAGGTGGGGGAGTGCAACGGCATCTCGGTCAGGCCCGGGTAGTAGACGTGCAGGCTGACGGCCGGTTCGAGGGAGTCGTTGACGACCTCGTGCGCGTACCCCGGCGCGAACACCCGCTGCGCGCCCGCGGTGAGCCGCCGGCTCGCGCCCTTCTCCGTACGCTCCGTCAGTTCGCCCTGCAGCAGGGTGAGTACGCCGGACGAGGGTCCGTGGTCGTGCATTCCGCTGCCTTGTCCCGGCACCCAGGACAGCAGCCACACCTCGTAGCCGGGCCCGGTGCGCAGCCGGTGGTACCAGCGGCTCGTGGCGTCGTACTCGACAAGGTGGGCCCATTGCGCGCGGTCGGCGGCGACGGCGCGTGCGAGACCGACGAACTCGGCCACCGTCTCGGGGTGTTCACGGGCGGGCCGGAGCAGGTGCGGTACTTCGAGGATGTCGCCGGCGATCTGGAGGTCGCTGTCGCTGTTCATCGGTGTGGGGTTCCTCGGAGGGGAGTGCGGGGTGCCCCGTAGGGGGGCGCGAAGCCGTACAAGGGAGGAGAAGATGCCGGTGAGGGCGGGCGGTGCGGAGGCGGCGGTCGGAGCTCAGTGGCTCAACGGCTCAGTGGCTCGACGACTCAACAGCTGGAACAGCAACAGTGCGCGCGGGCAACGGAGACGGACCCGGCGGTGCGGGTCGTCGTCATCAGTGCCAAGTTCGCGAGCATGCCCACCAGCACACCGGTTCATGCCTGCGCTGTCAACTCAATGTCCGGATAGTGGGAAATGTTTCACCTCATCCGGTATCCCGGAAAGGCGAAAGGTTTGTGCACCCCGTTGACCGGACATGTGGCGCAGCAGCCCGGCACGCAAACGCCGTTGCGATCCTGTGATCCGAATGTGATCCGGTTCGCTTCTGCGGGCGTGCCGGAACGAGATCAAACTTCGCGGCGTCCTCCCATGTAGTGGTTTGCACGGGGTAGGGCATCCATGTGGGTCCTTCTGGGACCCGACATGGGGCGCTGGAGAGTGTTCCGGTTTTTGCCGATTTGAACACTTTCCGCATAGCCTTGGTTCCGCAGAGTGAATAAGGGGCCCAATAGCAGATCGCGGCTTGACTGCCCCGGATCGGCACACTTGTAATTTCACTCGTGTCGTTCAGCCGGATTCGGTAACGGCAACATCACGGGGACGCACGGACGGACGAGGGGCGCACTATGACCGAGTCGTTTCAGGATCTGCTGGTCGAGGACGCGGAAGAGGAACTCGGCTGGCAGGAGCGCGCACTGTGCGCGCAGACCGACCCCGAGTCCTTCTTCCCGGAGAAGGGCGGCTCCACCAGGGAGGCCAAGAAGGTCTGCCTCGCGTGCGAGGTCCGCTCCGAGTGCCTCGAGTACGCACTTGCCAACGACGAACGGTTCGGCATCTGGGGCGGCCTGTCGGAGCGCGAGCGCAGGCGTCTGAAGAAGGCCGCGGTCTGAACCGCCACCGGACCACCACCGGGCCCACCCTGACCGGGTCCACCACCGGGCCCACCCTGACCGGGTCCACCACTGGACCCACCCTGACCGGGTCCACCACCGACCGGACCCACCCTCACCGGGTCCACCACCGGACCCACCCTCACCGGGTCCCGTGCTCGAACCACTGTCTGATGTGACGTCAGACCCGCTTCCCGCGCGGTACGTAATGTGCCGTACGTACGGCCCGTCCCTTGTGGTTGTCCACAGGCGGCGGGCCGCTTGTGTTGCCAGCCGTTAGTGTGGGGCCCCGTCCGAGACGCCTCCGTGTCCCCAGCGGACACAGACGTCCACCACAGTCCAACGAACCGGGGCCCGTACCTCGATGTCCGTGCACAGCCATACGGCAGACCAGTTCGGTACTGCCGCCGCCACGTTCAACCCGGGGCACGCCACAGGGCTCGACCCGAGCGGCGCCCCCGAGTTCCCCCGGCATGTCGTCACCGCCGTCCTCGTCTCGCACGACGGCGCCCGCTGGCTGCCAGCGGTCCTCTCGGGCCTGCTCGGCCAGGAGCGCCCCGTGCAGGACGCGGTGGCGGCCGACACGGGCAGCGCCGACGACTCCGCGGCCCTGGTCGCGGGCGCCCTCGGTGACGAGCGCGTGCTGCACCTCGCGCGCCGCACCGGCTTCGGCCAGGCCGTCGAGGAGGCCGTGCGCGGCGCCGGTGTGCTCACCCCCGAAGAGCTGCCCTACCTGAAGCGGCCGAGCGGCTGGGACCCCGTCAGCCGGCAATGGCGCGACGACGCCTATGACCTGCCCGAGCTGCCGCACGGCGAGCCGGAGCAGTGGCTGTGGCTGCTGCACGACGACTGCGCGCCCGAACCCGACGCGCTCGCCCAGCTGTTGCGCGTCGTCGAGATGGAGCGCGAGGCCGGCTCCGACGTCGCGATCGTCGGCCCCAAGCTGCGCGGCTGGTACGACCGCAGGCAGCTCCTGGAGGTCGGCGTCTCCATCGCCAACTCCGGGCGCCGCTGGACCGGCCTCGACCGCCGCGAGCAGGACCAGGGCCAGCACGACCACGTACGGCCCGTCCTGTCCGTCTCCACCGCCGGCATGCTGATCCGGCGCGACGTCTTCGAGCAGCTCGGCGGGTTCGACCGCAGGCTGCCGCTGATGCGGGACGACGTCGACCTGTGCTGGCGCGCCCAGGCCGCGGGGCACCGTGTCGTCGTCGCCCCCGAGGCCGTCGTGCGCCACGCCGAGGCGTCCTCGCGCGAGCGCCGCACCGTCGACTGCGTCGGGCGCACGGCCTCGTCGCCGCACAAGGTCGACAAGGCAGGCGCCGTCTACACGCTGCTCGTCAACGCGCGCGGTGCGGTGCTGCCCTGGGTCCTGATCCGGCTCGTGCTCGGCACCCTGCTGCGCACGGTCGCCTACCTCGTCGGCAAGGTGCCGGGACAGGCCTTCGACGAGATCACCGGCCTGCTGGCGACCCTGCTGCGACCGGGGCGGATCCTCGCCGGTCGACGGCAGCGCGGCCAAGGTGTGGTGGACGGCAAGGAGCTGCGGCCCCTGTTCCCGCCGCCCGGCGCGACGCTGCGGCTCACCGTCGAGCAGGTCGCGGGGAACCTCTTCGACGGCGCCGACCCGGAGAGCTCCAACGCGGGGCGCCACGGCGGCGGCGGACTCGAATCGGGGCCCGGCGACGACGACGACTTCATCCAGGTCGAGCAGTTCGCCCGGCTCAAGCGCATCGCCCGCAACCCCGGGCCGATGCTCTTCGTGGTGCTCCTTTTCGTCTCCCTGATCGCCTGCCGCGGCCTCCTCGGCAGCGGCGCGCTCGCCGGCGGAGCCCTGCTCCCCGCGCCCGGCGACGCCTCCGACCTGTGGTCCCGCTACCTCGACGCCTGGCACGCCACCAGCACCGGTTCCACCGGCTCGGCGCCCCCCTACCTCGCGGTCGTCGCCGCGCTCTCCACCCTGATGCTCGGCTCGACGGGCCTCGCGGTCACCGTGCTGCTCGTCGGCTCGGTACCGCTGGCCGGATTCACCGCCTACTTCGCCTCCAGGCGGCTCGTCCAGTCCCGGCTGCTCCGCGCGTGGGCGGCCGTCGCCTACGCCTTCCTGCCCGCCGCCACCGGCGCCCTCGCGGGCGGCCGCATCGGCACCGCCGTACTCGTCATCCTGCTGCCGCTCATCGCGCGCGCGGGCATGTCCGCCGCGGGCCTCATGAACGACAAGGGCGCCCGCGGCAGCTGGCGCGCCACCTGGGCGTACGCGCTGCTCCTCACCATCGCGACGGCCTTCACTCCCATCGTCTGGCCGATCGCCCTCGTCCTCGGCCTCGCGCTCCTCGCCCTGCGCCGCGGCGACATCACCGCCTACGGGCTGCGCTTCCTGGCCGCCCTCGGCACGCCGCTGCTGCTGCTCGCGCCCTGGTCGCTGACGCTGCTGCCGTTCGGCTTCTTCGAGGAAGCGGGCCTGCCGTACGGAGCGTCCAGCGGCACCGCGCTCAGCCTGCTCGGCGCCTCGCCCGGCGGCCCCGGCACCACCGGCAGCCTGCTGCTCATCGGCCTCGTCCTGGCCGCGCTCGGCGCACTGCTGCGCCAGGAGCGCCGCCTCGCGGTCCTCACCGCCTGGGCCGTCGCCATCGTCGGCCTGGTCTTCGCGGTCCTCTCCAACAACTCGACGTGGGCCGGTCCCGCCACCCTCGTCTACGGCATCGCCCTCCTGGCCGCCGCCGCGCTCGGCGCCGACGGCGCGCGCTCCCGCGTGGCCGAGCAGAGTTTCGGCTGGCGCCAGCCGGTGGCCGCGCTCGTCGCCTTCGCCGCCGCCGCCGGCCCCCTGCTGCTCGCCGCCGGCTGGATGATCGCCGGCGCCGACGGGCCCCTGGAGCGCCGCGACCCGGTGCAGGTCCCCGCCTTCGTCGCCGAGGAGGCCGGCACCCGCGACCAGGCCCGCACCCTCGTCCTGGCCGGTTCCACGGGCCAGGTCTCCTACACGCTCGTCCGGGGCGCGGGCGCGCGCCTGGGCGACGGTGAGCTGACCGCCGCCGCGGGCGAGAACCAGAACCTCGACAAGGTCGTCTCCAACCTGGTCGCGGGCTCCGGCGCCGACCAGGCCGACCAGCTCGGCGGCTTCGCGGTCCGCTACGTCCTCGTACGGGACGGGGCGCCGCGCCAGATGAGCCGCGTCCTGGACGCGACGCCGGGCCTGACCCGGCTCAGCCAGCAGGACGGCACCGCCCTGTGGCGCGTCGACCGGCAGGTGGCCCGCGCCGTCGTCCTGCCCACGGCCGACGCGGGGCCGACGGCCGAGGAGGCCAAGCCGCTCGCGGCGGGCCCGGTCGACCTCCACACCGAACTGCCGAACGGCGGCGAGGGGCGCGTGCTGCGCCTCGCCGACGAGGCCGCAGAGGGCTGGACCGCCACCCTGGACGGCAAGCCCCTGACGAGGACCACGGTCGACGGCTGGGCGCAGGGTTTCGAACTGCCCGCCTCGGGCGGCACCCTGGACGTCACCTACGAGGCGCCGTTCACGCACACCGCCTGGCTGTGGGCGCAGGGCGTGCTCGCCCTCGTCCTCGTGGTGCTCGCGCTGCCCGGGCGGCGCAAGCACGTCGACGACGACCTCCCGGAGGAGCCGGTCGTGCCCGCGCAGGACGCGTCGGGCGACGGCCGCAGGGCGCGCCGCCTGCGCGCGCAGGCGGAGGCCGAACAGGCCGCTGCCGAGCAGGCAGGGCAGCCGTCCGCCGAGGAGGCCGTGCCGGTCCAGGAGGCGGCTCCGGCCGCGGACATCCCGCAGCAGCAGCCGTACGACGACTGGGAGCAGCCCGCACACGCGGGCGACGCGTACGGCACGTACGCGCCGGACGGGCAGCAGCAGTACCAGGGCGGCTACGGCTACGACCCGCAGTCGGCCACCGCCTACCAGAACGACCCCTACCAGGCAGGCTCCTACGAGGCGGACCCCTACCAGGCGGATCCGTACCAGGCGGGCCAGTACGACCCGTACGCCTACGGGGGCCCGTACGACGCGCAAGGGCAGTACGACCCGACGTACGAGCAGCACGGCCACGGCGCCGGCCAGGGCAACGGCCAGGACCGCGGCAACGGCCACGGTGCAGACAGTGAGCGCCCCGACGGGAGCCAGCAGTGAACCGCACGACCCTGTCCCTGATCGCCGCGGTGACGGCGCTGGCCGCCGTCACCGGGTTCGCCGCCACGACGTCCGGTGGCACGGACGACGGCACTCCCGCGAAGGCGGCCGCCCAGCTGCCCGTCGAGCGCTCCAGCGTGCTGTGCCCGTCCCCGGGCCTGTCCGAACTCGCGGAGACCGCCTACACGTCCTACACGCCGCCCTCCAAGGGCAGCGGCGGCGACAAGGCGGGCAAGGCGCAGCTGGTGCCCGCCGAGAGCGGTTCGAGCGACGCCGGGAGCGGCAAGGGCGGGACGAAGAAGCCGAAGACCGTCGCCGTCCCGAAGGAGCCCGGCACGCCCGCCGCCGGTGAGGCGTCCGGGGCCGACGCGCCCGCCGTGCTCGGCACCGCCGACGGCGCCCTCGCACCCGGCTGGACCGTGCAACAGACCACCGAGGTCGCCGCCGGCACGGGCCGCGGCCTGGCCGGTCTGACCTGCTCGGCGCCGGACACCGACTTCTACTTCCCCGGCGCCAGCACCGCGAAGGACCGCAGCGACTACATCCACCTCACCAACCCGGACGACGAGGCCGCGGTGGTCGACGTGCAGCTCTACGGGCCCGACGGCACCGTCAAGTCCGAGGTCGGCGAAGGCATCCAGGTCGGCCCGCACGCGAGCGTGCCGGTCCTGCTCTCGACGCTGACCGACAAGCCGTACACGAACCTGACCCTGCACGTGACCGCGCGCAGCGGCCGGATCGCCGCCGCCGTGTCGGCCGCCGACGACAAACTGGGCGGCGACTGGCTGCCCGCCGCCGCGTACCCGGCTCCCTCGCTGGTCCTCCCCGGCATCCCGAAGGACGCCACGAGCGTGCGCCTGGTCGCCTTCGCGCCGGGCCAGGACGACGCCGACCTGAAGATCCAGCTCGCCACCTCCACCGGCAAGATCGCGCCCGCCGGGAACGACACCCTGCACGTGAAGTCCGGCATGACGGCCGCCGTCGACCTCGGCGCCCTCACGCGCGGCGACGCGGGCTCCCTGCTCCTGTCGCCGACGGACGCCTCCGTGCCGGTCGTGGCTGCGCTGCGCGTCGTGCGCGGCAAGGGCGCGAACCAGGAGACCGCGTTCATCCCGGCCGCCCGCGACATCGGCGCGCGCGCCACGGTCGCCGACAACCGCGCCAAGGGCTCCACGCTCGCCCTGACCGCTCCCGACGCCACCGGCAAGGTGAAGGTCACCGCCTCCGCCGGGGCCGAGGGCGGCACCGCGACCAGCAAGGAGTACACGGTCAAGGCCGGTACGACGCTGTCGGTCCCCGCGCCCGTCCCGGACGGCCTGAAGGGCGCGTACGCGCTGACGGTGGAGCCGGTGTCGGGCGGCAAGGTCTACGGCTCGCGCCTGCTGGAGGAGAAGCGGGACGGCGTCCCGGCGTTCACCATCCAGACGCTCCCCGACGACCGGGGGACGGTGTCGGTGCCGGACTCAGGCGAGGACCTGTCGATCCTGCAGAAGTAACTCGTTCGGGGCCTTCGGGGCCTTCGGGGCCTTCGGGGCACTACGCGCGCGTGGGCACTCCGCTTGGCTCCTCATTACGCGCGCGTAGTCACTCCTTTAGGCGCCGCTACGCGCGCGTGGTCACTCCTCGCCGTCCTCGTACCGGGGATCGACGGTCTCGGGGGTGATCCCGAGGACCTCGGCGACCTGTTCCACCACCACGTCGTGGATCAGGGCGGCCCGCTCGTCGCGCCCCTTGGTGCGGATCTCCACGGGGCGCCGGTAGACGACCACGCGCGCGGGGGTGCCGTCCCGCGCGGGGATCATCCCGCCGAGCGGCACCGTGTCGGGGCCCCACGCCTCGTCCTCGGCGGTGAGCCGGGGCACCTCGAGGATCAGGAAGTCGACCTCGGCCAGCTGCGGCCAGCGTCGCTCCAGGCGCTCCACGGAGTCCTGCACGAGGTCGGCGAAGACCTCGGCGCGGCTCGCCGACAGCGGCACCTGCGGCGGTGCGACGGGCCCGCGCATCCCGCGGCCGTGCCGGTCGCGGCGGCGGGCCGGTCGCGGCTCGGCGGGGGAGTCCGGCTCGGCGGGGGACTGCGGCGGTACCTGCCCTTCGGGCGGGAGCGGGTTCTCGGCGTTGAGGGGCCTTTCCATCACCGACGCAGCGTAGTCCTCCCGGGCGTTCGGGGAGGGGCGGCTCCGCACCGGGCGCGGCATGTCGCTCACCACGCGCCCGCATGTCGCTCACCACGCGCCCGCATGTCGGTTCCTGACCGATCAAGCCAAACTTGGGCCTGATTCCGCTTCCCTCCCGGACCGTTGATCTCGTGACAATTGAAGCTATTTGCCCCGAGTGGTGACCGCTTTCAACTGTCCGACGGGGTACGGGACCCACGGACGCCGCAGGTCAAAAGAGGGCCTCCGGAGGTCGGTGTGGGCCATCTCACGCCACGACACGGTGGGGTGACCTCGGGGAGAGTCGTCGCGGCCCGCTCAGGAGTGCGGTACCGTCCAACGTCGTGAGCCCTGTACGTCGCTGTTCGCGCACCGCTTGCGGCCGTCCCGCCGTCGCGACGCTGACGTACGTCTACGCCGACTCGACCGCGGTCCTCGGCCCTCTCGCCACCTACGCCGAACCCCACTGCTACGACCTGTGCGCCGAGCACTCCGAGCGGCTCACCGCGCCGCGCGGCTGGGAGGTCGTCCGTCTCACCGACGGCAGCGCCCCCGCCCGCCCCAGCGGCGACGACCTGGAGGCCCTGGCCAACGCCGTGCGCGAGGCGGCCCGCCCGCAGGAGCGCGCGGCAGGCGCGGGCGGCTCCGGGGGGCGCCACGCGGACCCGATGGAGGTCGCCCGCCGCGGCCACCTCCGCGTCCTGCGCTCGCCCGACAACTGACGCGCGCCTCGCCGCCCTTCGCGGGCCGCCTCGGAGTGCTGCCTGCAGGCAGTGCTGCTTGCAGGCGGTGCTGCCTACAGGCATTGCTGTCATCGGAAAGCGCCTTCACGGGATCTTCGCCGTCGTACGCGTTGACCGTTGATTGTCGAGGACACGACGATTTCGCCACCCGCACCACGGACCGGGATCCCGGAGGCGCTCGTGTTCGTCCAGCAACTGGAGCCGGTGAACGGCTCGCTCGGCCTGTCCGCCCTTGTCGCCGCGCTGCCCCTCGTCACCGTCCTCGTCCTGCTCGGCGCCGTCCGCATGAAGGCGCACCGCGCGGGACTGATCGGCCTCGGCGTCGCCGCCCTGGTCGCCTGGCTCGTGTACGACATGCCGCTCGGCCAGACCGTCTCCAGCGCCGCGCAAGGAGCGCTGTTCGGCCTCTTCCCCATCATGTGGATCGTCGTCAACGCCCTGTGGGTCTACCGGATGACCGTCCGCACCCGGCACTTCGACATCCTGCGCCGCTCGTTCGGGCGCCTCTCCGACGACCCGCGCATCCAGGCGCTCGTCATCGCGTTCTGCTTCGGCGCGCTCCTGGAGGCGCTCGCCGGGTTCGGCGCGCCGGTCGCCATCTGCTCGGTCATGCTCGTCGCGCTCGGCTTCGACCCGGTCAAGGCCGCGGTCGTCTCCCTGGTCGCCAACACGGCGCCCGTCGCCTTCGGCGCCATGGGCACCCCCGTCGTCACCCTCGCCCAGGTCACCGGCCTCCCGCTGGACTCGGTCGCCTCCGTCGTCGGCCGCCAGACGCCGCTGCTCGCGCTCGTCGTGCCCCTGGTGCTCGTGGGTCTGGTCGACGGCAGGCGCGGGCTGCGCGAGACCTGGGCGCCCGCCCTGGCCTGCGGAGTCGCCTTCGCCGTCGTCCAGTTCGCCGCCTCCAACTACGTCTCCGCCCAACTCGCCGACATCGGCGCCGCCCTCGCCGGCGCGGGCGCCCTCGTCGCCGTCCCGAGCGCGCGCAGGCCCGCCGCCGAACCCGTACGCGCCGCCGTCCTCACCGGCGTACGCAGCGAGGACCTCGACGAGGAGGACCCGCGCCGCGAAGTGCTGCGCGCCTACGCCCCGTACGCGCTGATCGTCGCCGTCTTCTCGGTGGCCCAGATCCCGGCCGTGAAGGACTGGCTCGCCAAGGCGACGCGAACCTTCGACTGGCCCTTCCTGAACGTGGCCGCCCCGAACGGCGAACCGGTCGGCGGCAACGTCTTCACGCTCCCGCTCGTCTCCACCGGAGGCACGCTCGTGCTGCTCGCCGGAGTGGGCACGGCGGTCGTTCTCGGCGTGCACGCGCGCGTAGCGGCGCGCGAATGGCTGGCAACCGTGTACGAGTTGCGGTTCGCGATCCTCACCGTCACGAGCGTCCTCGCGCTCGCCTACGTCATGAACCTGTCCGGGCAGGCCGCCAGCATCGGCCACTTCGTGGCGGCCGCGGGCGCGGGCCTCGCCTTCCTCTCCCCGGTCCTGGGCTGGTTCGGCGTCGCCGTCTCCGGCTCCGACACCTCCGCCAACGCGCTCTTCGGCGCCCTCCAGGTGACGGCCGCCCAGCAGTCCGGGCTCTCACCGGAGCTCCTTGCGGCCGCGAACAGTTCGGGCGGCGTCCTCGGCAAGATGATCTCGCCGCAGAACCTGACCATCGCCTGTGCCGCCGTCGGCCTTGCGGGCCGCGAGGGCGACCTGCTCCGCAAGGTGCTGCCGTGGAGCCTCGGGCTGCTCCTGGTGATGTGCCTGATCGTTCTCGCCCAGAGCACGTTCGTCCTGTCGTGGATGCTGCCCTGAACCACAGGCCGCGGGCCGGTTGCCGGTCCGGCCGGGTATCCGGACAGGTACGTTATGGGCCCATTAGTTTGTGCGTCCGGTGAGGACACTCCAGGAGGGCTGGTCGGGCCGTGGCTGCTGATCTGTCGCAGATCGTGAAGGCGTACGACGTGCGAGGGGTGGTCCCGGACCAGTGGGACGAGGAGCTCGCCGCACTCTTCGGCGCCGCGTTCGTCCGCGTGACCGACGCGACCGCGATCGTCGTCGGGCACGACATGCGCCCCTCCTCGCCCGGCCTCACCCGGGCCTTCGCGCGCGGCGCCACCGCCCTCGGCGCGGACGTCACCGAGATCGGCCTGTGCTCCACCGACCAGCTGTACTACGCCTCGGGCGCGCTCCAGCTGCCCGGCGCGATGTTCACCGCGTCGCACAACCCCGCGCAGTACAACGGCATCAAGATGTGCCGCGCCGGGGCCGCCCCGGTCGGCCAGGACACCGGCCTCGCCGAGATCCGGCGGCTCGCCGAGGAGTGGAGCGGGACGGGCGCCCCCGGGGCCGCGTCGACCGTGACCCCGGGAACCATCACGCGGCGTGACACGTTGGAGGACTACGCGGCACACCTGCGCGGCCTCGTCGACCTGACCGCCATCCGCCCCCTGAAGGTCGTGGTCGACGCGGGCAACGGCATGGGCGGCCACACGGTCCCGACGGTCTTCAAGGGCCTCCCGCTCGACGTAATCCCCATGTACTTCGAACTGGACGGCACGTTCCCGAACCACGAGGCCAACCCCCTGGACCCGGCGAACATCGTCGACCTCCAGGCCCGCGTCCGCGCCGAGGGCGCCGACCTCGGCCTCGCCTTCGACGGCGACGCGGACCGCTGCTTCGTCGTCGACGAGAACGGCGACCCGGTCTCCCCGTCCGCCATCACCGCGCTGGTCGCCTCCCGCGAACTGGCCAGGAACGGCGGCTCGGGCACGATCATCCACAACCTGATCACGTCCTGGTCGGTGCCCGAGGTCGTCAAGGAGAACGGCGGCACGCCCGTACGCACCCGTGTCGGCCACTCCTTCATCAAGCAGGAGATGGCCACCAGCGGCGCGATCTTCGGCGGCGAGCACTCCGCGCACTACTACTTCCGCGACTTCTGGAACGCCGACACCGGCATGCTCGCCGCCCTCCACGTCCTCGCGGCCCTGGGCGGCCAGGACGGCCCGCTGTCCGCCCTGGTCTCCTCCTACGACCGCTACGTCGGCTCGGGCGAGATCAACTCCACGGTCGCGGACCAGGCGGAGCGCCTCGCCGCGCTCAAGTCCGCGTACGGCTCCCGCCCCGACCTCACCCTCGACGAACTCGACGGCCTCACCGTCACCGCCCAGGACTGGTGGTTCAACGTCCGCCCCTCCAACACGGAGCCCTTGCTCCGCCTCAACGCGGAGGCCCGCGACCAGCAGACGATGGAGAAGGTGAGGGACGAGGTACTGACCCTGATCAGAACCTAGCCACACCTGCCGCCCCGATCCGCCGCCACACCACCGGACGCCCCTGCCTTCCACCGCACCACCGCATAGCGCCGGCCGAGCCCGCCCCCCACCGCAATGCCGCATCGCCGGACGGATCCGCCCCCTCCCAGCCCGTCCGGCGCTTGAGGACGAGCCTTTGGGGCGATGGCGCGAGGTGGCGGGGTGTGTCTTCACCGGGCGGGGTTCGCCCCCCCCAGCCCGTCCGGCGCTTGAGGACGAGCCTTTAGGGCGATAGCCCGAGGGGGCCGGAATGTCCCTCCGCCGGGCGAGCCCGACTCCCAGCCCGTCCGGCGTTCGAGGACGAGCCCTTAGGGCGATTGCGCGAGGGCGGCCGGAAGTCCTTTCGCCGGGCGAACCCCACTCCCAGCCCGTCCGGCGCTTGAGGACGAGCCCTGAAGGCGACCACCCCGCCGGGCCAGAACCCCCCGAACAAGAAACCCCACCCCCCGCACCAACCCCGGGCCCACCACCCCGCCCAAGCCCAGCGCAGCGCTACGCTGAGCTGGCCGCAAGCCCCGCGGCACCGCTCCACCCCGTACCCCGAAGGGACCCTCATGCCGCTCGAAGCCGGCCTCCTGGAGATCCTCGCCTGCCCGGCCTGCCACGCCCCGCTGAAGGAGGCCGACGCCGAGCTGGTCTGCACCGGCACGGAGTGCGGTCTGGCCTACCCGGTCCGCGACGACATCCCCGTCCTCCTGGTCGACGAGGCTCGCCGCCCCGCGTAACCGTCCCGCGAGCAGGAGGCCCGACCCGATGTTCGACGAAACGCTCCTGGACGACCCGGAGGCGCTGGCCAGGGCCGACCGCCGCGGTCTGTTGCGCGGCGCGGCCGAGGCGGGCGCCCGCGTCCGCACGGCGGCCCGGCACGCGGCCGAGGCCGGGATAAACGACCTGAAGCCGGACGGCCGCCCGCGCGCCGTGCTGATCGCGGGCCCCGGCACCGCGGCCACGGGCGTCGCCGAGCTGCTCGGCCGTCTGGCGGGCGCCGCGTGCCCGGTGATCCGCCTGCGCCCCTCGGGCGTGGCCCCGGCCCCGGGCGCTCTGCGCTGGGAGCTGCCCGGCTGGGCGGGCTCGGTGGACCTGCTCCTGATCGCGTCCCCGACGGGCACGGAGCCCAGCCTGTCCCTCCTGGTCGAACAGGCGTATAGGCGCGGCGTCACGGTCGTCGCCGTCTGCCCCAAGGGCGCCCCTCTGACGGAGTCCGTCGCGGGCGCGCACGGCCTTTTCGTGCCGATGGCGACCTCCCCGTTCGACCAGGACGAACTGGTCGCGGCGGCCGCCCCGGGCGTGCTCTGGTCCCTGCTCACCCCGCTCCTCGCGCTCCTCGACCGTACGGGCCTGCTGTCGGCCCCCGCGGAGACGCTCGAGAAGGTCGCCGACCGCCTCGACCGCACCGCGGAACGTTGCGGCCCGGCCATCGCGACGTACAGCAACCCGGCCAAGACCCTCGCCTCCGAACTCGCCGAAGCGCTCCCGCTGATCTGGACGGAGGGCGCCGCCGCGGGCCCGGCGGGCCGCCGCTTCGCGGCCGCGCTCGCCGAACTGGCCGGCCGCCCCGCGCTCGCCGCGGACCTGCCCGAGGCGCTGCCCGCCCACGGCGCGCTCCTGACCAGCGATCTCGCCGCGGGCTCCGACCCCGACGACTTCTTCCGCGACCGCGTCGAGGAGGGCCAGGCCCTGCGCGCCCGCGTCGTCCTGCTCCGCGACCGCCCGGCCGACGGCCTGTCCGCCGCCGTCGCCGCCCGCGAACTCGCCCTGTCCCACGACACCGCGATCAGCGAGCTGGAACCCGAGGAGGGCACGGACCTGGAAACCCTCGCGGAACTGATCGCCGTAACGGACTTCGCGGCCGTCTACCTGGGCCTGGCCTCGGGCACCTGAACCCTCCCGCCGACGCCCCCACGCCCTGCCCACCCGGCCTGCCCCGACCACCCGCCGCCGACACCCCCGGCCACACCCACCCGGCGCGCCCCGGCCACCCGCCGCCAACCCCCTCCGGGCCTCGATCGTCCGGGGTGACCCACCTACCCGCAGACGCCCCCCGCGCCACCCCGCCCACGGAGAAGCCCCAGATGGACGCCCTGACGAACACCATCCGCCCCTACGCCTGGGGCTCCACCACCGCCATCCCGCACCTCCTCGGCACCGACCCGACCGGCGAGCCGCAGGCCGAGATGTGGATGGGCGCCCACCCCGGCGCCCCGTCGCAGACCGACCGCGGCCCCCTCGATCAGGTCATCGCCGCCGACCCGACGGCCGCACTCGGCGACGCGGCGGCCGGGAAGTTCGGCCCGCGCCTGCCGTTCCTGCTGAAGCTCCTCGCCGCGGGTGCCCCCCTCTCCCTCCAGGTCCACCCGGACCTCGAACAGGCGAAGGAGGGCTACGCGGCCGAAGAGGCGAAGGGCGTCCCGGTCACCGCCCCCGACCGCAACTACAAGGACGCCAACCACAAGCCGGAACTGATCTGCGCCCTCACCGAGTTCGACGGCCTGTGCGGCTTCCGCACCCCGGAGGAGGCGGCCCGCCTCCTGGAAGGCCTCGGTGTCGACAGCCTCAAGCCGTACGTCGACCTCCTGCGCGCCCACCCCGAGGAGGCCGCGCTGCGCGAGGTCCTCACCGCCGTCCTGAGCGCGGACCGCGACGAGATGGCCCGCACCGTCGCCGACGCCACGGCCGCCGCCCAGCGCATCGGTGGCGCCTACGAGCCCTACGCGGGCATCGCCCACCACTACCCCGGCGACCCGGGCGTCATCGCCGCGATGCTGCTCAACCACGTACGGCTGCAGCCGGGCGAGGCCCTGTTCCTCAGCGCGGGCGTCCCGCACGCGTACCTGAACGGCCTCGGCGTCGAGATCATGGCCAACTCCGACAACGTCCTGCGCTGCGGCCTCACCCCCAAGCACGTCGACGTCCCCGAGCTGCTCCGCATCGTCCGCTTCGAGGCCACGGACCCGGGCGTCCTGCGCCCGGAGGCCGGCGCCGACGGCGAAGAGGTCTACGACACCCCGATCGACGAGTTCCGCCTCTCGCGCTTCGTGCTCCCCGCCGCCGCCCCCGCCCACGACCTGACGGCCGCCACCCCGCAGATCCTGCTCTGCACGGCCGGCACGGTCCGCGCGGGCGACCTCACCCTCGGCCCCGGCCACTCCGCCTTCGTCCCGGCGGGCGAAAAGACCGAAGTGTCCGGACCCGGCACCCTTTTCCGCGCGACCGTCGTGGCCTGACTCCCGCCCCTCCCGTCCCGTGCTGCAACAATGACCCACCGCAAAGGACAGGCAAAGCAGCACCACCTCTCACAGCGGCACGGGACGTACGAAGGGACACCGGGAACAACATGAGTGCTTCAGGCGGAGCAAAGGCGATCGTGGCGGCGCTCGCCGCCAACCTCGCCATCGCGGTATCGAAGTTCGTGGCGTTCCTCTTCAGCGGCTCCTCGTCGATGCTCGCGGAGGCCGTCCACTCCCTCGCCGACTCCGGCAACCAGTTCCTGCTGCTGATCGGCGGCAAGAAGGCCCAGCGCGAGGCGACCCCGCAACACCCCTTCGGCTACGGCCGCGAGCGCTACATCTACGCCTTCCTCGTCTCGATCGTCCTCTTCTCCGTCGGCGGCATGTTCGCCGTCTACGAGGGCTACGAGAAGATCAAGCACCCGCACGACCTCGAACACTGGTACTGGCCGGTCGGCGTCCTCGTCTTCGCGATCATCGCCGAGGGCTTCTCCTTCCGTACGGCCATAAAGGAGTCGAACCAGCTGCGCGGCAAGCTCTCGTGGGGCCAGTTCATCAAGCGCGCCAAGGCACCTGAGCTGCCCGTCGTCCTCCTGGAGGACTTCGGCGCGCTGATCGGTCTCGTCCTCGCCCTGCTCGGCGTCGGCCTGACCCTCGCCACCGGCGACGCCGTCTGGGACGGCATCGGCACCCTCTGCATCGGCCTCCTCCTCATCGCCATCGCGATCGTCCTCGCCCTGGAGACCAAGTCGCTCCTGCTCGGCGAGGCCGCCGGCACGGACGAGGTCCGCAAGATCGAGGAAGCGGTCGTCGACGGGGACACCGTCACCGGCCTCATCCACATGCGCACGCTCCACCTCGGCCCCGAGGAACTGCTCGTCGCCGCGAAGATCGCCGTCCAGCACGACGACACCGCCGCCGAGGTCGCCCGCGCCATCGACGCCGCCGAGGCCCGTATCCGCGCCGCCGTCCCGATCGCCCGCGTCATTTACCTCGAACCCGACATCTACAGCGAGACCGAGGCCGCCAAGGGCCCCGACCGTGAGGCGACGCCGGGCGGCCCCGCCCCGGCCCCGGGCCACTGATCCGGCCCGCAGCGGACGGCTTTCGGCCACGCCCCGCCCCGACTCGACGGAGACGGGGTGGGGCCGACTGGGCCGATCGGTGTAGATTCGTAACGAGCCAGACGTCGCTGCTGATGGCGGTCGGGCACCCCGCGCGACGGGTTGTCCGAGGGAGAGAGGGCCTCCGACGGACTGCGCTGCGAGCGCTAGGGAACACCTGGGTTCCGTCAGGGAACACTGGTGTCCCACCAGCGGACCCGTGTGTCCGTCGGCGCCGCAGACCAGCCATGCGCCCACCCGACCGCGGGCAAGCGCACCAAGCCCACCTCGACCACCTGCAACTGCACCGAGGAGCAGCTCACCTATGACTTCTGTCGCCGCCCGACAGGACCAGGACTTCAAGGTCGCCGATCTCTCCCTCGCCGAGTTCGGCCGCAAGGAGATCACCCTCGCCGAGCACGAGATGCCCGGCCTGATGTCGATCCGCAAGGAGTACGCCGACGCGCAGCCGCTGGCCGGCGCCCGCGTCACCGGCTCCCTGCACATGACCGTCCAGACGGCCGTCCTCATCGAGACCCTCGTCGCCCTCGGCGCCGAGGTCCGCTGGGCGTCCTGCAACATCTTCTCCACCCAGGACCACGCCGCCGCGGCCATCGCCGTCGGCCCGAACGGCACCCCGGACAACCCCCAGGGCGTCCCGGTCTTCGCCTGGAAGGGCGAGACGCTCGACGAGTACTGGTGGTGCACGGAGCAGGCGCTGACCTGGCCGAACACCCCCACCGGCGGCCCGAACATGATCCTGGACGACGGTGGCGACGCCACCCTCCTCGTCCACAAGGGCGTCGAGTACGAGAAGGACGGCAAGGTCCCCTCGCTCGACACCGCCGAGTCCGACGAGCACCGCGTCATCCTCCAGCTCCTGCACCGCACCATCTCGGACGGTTCGCAGAAGTGGACCCAGCTCGCCTCGGAGATCCGCGGCGTGACGGAGGAGACCACGACCGGTGTCCACCGCCTGTACGAGATGCAGCGCGAGGGCACCCTCCTGTTCCCCGCGATCAATGTGAACGACGCGGTGACGAAGTCGAAGTTCGACAACAAGTACGGCTGCCGCCACTCACTCGTCGACGGCATCAACCGTGCCACCGACGTACTGATCGGCGGCAAGACCGCCGTCGTCTGCGGCTACGGCGACGTCGGCAAGGGCTGTGCGGAGTCGCTGCGCGGCCAGGGCGCCCGCGTGATCATCACCGAGATCGACCCGATCTGCGCGCTGCAGGCGGCGATGGACGGCTACCAGGTCACGACGCTGGACGAGGTCGTCGACAAGGCCGACATCTTCGTCACGACGACCGGCAACAAGGACATCATCATGGCGAGCGACATGGCCAAGATGAAGCACCAGGCGATCGTCGGGAACATCGGTCACTTCGACAACGAGATCGACATGGCCGGGCTCGCGAAGATCGACGGCATCGTCAAGGACGAGGTGAAGCCGCAGGTCCACACGTGGACGTTCCCGGACGGCAAGGTCATCATCGTGCTGTCCGAGGGCCGCCTGCTGAACCTGGGCAACGCCACCGGGCACCCGTCCTTCGTGATGTCCAACTCGTTCGCGGACCAGACGCTGGCCCAGATCGAGCTGTTCACCAAGCAGTCGGAGTACCCGACCGACGTCTACGTCCTGCCGAAGCACCTGGACGAGAAGGTCGCCCGCCTCCACCTGGACTCGCTCGGCGTGAAGCTGACGACGCTCCGCCCGGAGCAGGCGTCGTACATCGGCGTCGAGGTCGAGGGCCCGTACAAGTCGGACCACTACCGCTACTGACACCGGGCACCACGGCCACGCCGGTCGCGCGCACGGACTGACAGGACAGGCCCCCGCACCCCCGTGCCGGGGGCCTGTCCCGTACTCCGCGCACGACCGTCGGCCACGGGCCGCCAGCCGTCACGATCTTCGAAGGACTCCGCGCACCCCATGCCCCGCGGCCGATATTCGCTGCACGATCCGCACGATCACACCCCCCTCGGTGACGAGCACTTCCATTGCGCCCCCGGCCCTTCCGGCTGGCGCTACGTGGCCCAGCGGACCACCCCCTCCGGCGATCACGCCGGCTCGATCGACCTCGCCCTCGACGAACTCGGCCGCCCCATCCGTCTCGAAGTGAACGCCGCGAGCTGGCAGGTGCGAGGAGCCGCCATCGACGGCGTGACCTGGGTACGCACCGACCCCACCGGCACCCACGCCACCGAGGGCAACGCACCCGCTCATGCCTTCACCGGCACATCCCCCGCGTTCCTCGTCGCCACCACGCGACTGCTGAACCTCACCCCCGCTTCCCCCTCGGCCCGCGTACGCCTCGTAGCCCTGACGGATCCCGTCCTGGCCCCACGCACTCTGGACCAGTCCTGGACCTTGCTGAACAGCGAAGCACACGCCACTGACAACGGCCCCCTCGTCGTGGACGCGTACCAGGTCACAGCCCTGGACACGGGGGAGCAGCACACGATCCACATCAGCGGCGACGTGGTCCTGGCGGCCCCGGGCATCGAGCTGGAGGACCTGGAGACACCCCCGTCGGTGTTCGGCTGACGCGGAGGCCGTGACCTGACCGTCAGGCGGGCGGTGCGAACCCGGTGGACGGCGGCTGCTCAGGCTTCTGGGAGTCCGGCGGCGCGGGCTGTGCGGGCGGCGCTGAGGGCGGTGCGGAAGGCGCCTGGGCAGGAGGCGCGAAATTCTGAGGCGCGGGCGCGGCCGACCCGGCGCCGTAGGCCCCCTGCGGACCGTACGGTCCGGGCGCGGGGGCCGCCATGGGCGAGGGCATGGGCATCGACGGAGGCGTGGACATCGGCATCGGCGGTGCGACACTCCCGCCCCGCCCGGCCGCGTCATAAGCCCGCCGCACCTCACGCGACTGCCGCTCGTGCATCACCGCCGCCAGGAACGCCGCCGGCGGCACATCGTGAGGCGCGGGCGCACCCGTGTGCGCGGCCAGATCGGCTGCGAGCCGCTCGGCCATGCCGTACCCGATCTGCGGGTCCAGCTGCCCCATCCGCGTCAGGTACTGCCGCACGGCGAGCCACAGCCCCTCGGGCACCGCCGACAGATCCACCTGCGCGAACCGCCCCACCAGCCAAGGCGGCGGAGGCGGCACGACCGCCGCCTGCCCGGCGGGCACCCGCTCGCGCACGACGAGCGTCCCGGCGAACACGTCGCCGACCCGCCGCCCACGCGCGGAGACCAGCGACGCGATGCACGCGACGACCCCGAACGTCATGAGGATCTCCACGACGCCGACGGCCCCGCGCACGAGCGCGTGGCGGAACCGGACCGGCCCTCCGTCGTCCCGCACGACCCGCAGCCCGCACGCGAGCTTCCCGAGCGAGCGCCCATGGCTCAGCGTCTCCACGGCGATCGGCACACCGACAAGCACCAGCAGGAACAACGCCACGGAGAGGGCCGCCGAGGCGGCGTCGTCCATCGACGCGGTCGCGGCGACCACGGCTATGGTCACCACGATGTAGACGGCGAACGCCGCCACCAGGTCGATGAGCACGGCGAGCGCACGGCTCGGCAGCTTCGCGGGCCGCAGCTCCAATGCCACTGCCTCGCCTGTCACCAGCTCACTCACGCCGGCCACCCACCCTTCCCTGACCTGCCTCCGGAACCGCCAGTCTGCCAAGCTGAGGGCACAACGCGCCGCACAGGTGCCGGATGAGCGAGGAGCAGCAGACCGGATGGACCTCGACGTCTTCGTGTCCGCCCACCGCGCCGAGTGGGACCGCCTGGACGCACTGCTGCGCCGCCGACGCCGCCTCACCGGCACGGAAGCGGACGAACTGGTGTCCCTTTACCAGCGCACGGCGACCCACCTCTCGCTCATCCAGTCGAGCGCCCCTGATCCCAGGATCATCGGCCGCCTCACCCAACTCGTGGCACGCGCGCGTAGCGCCGTGACCGGCACGCGTCGCGCCTCCTGGCGCGACGTCACGCGGTTCCTCACCCACGGCTTTCCGGCAGCGGTCTACCGGGCACGCCACTGGTGGGTGCCCACCGCCCTCATATCCACGGCGATAGCCGTCCTGATCGGCTGGTGGATAGGCGCCCACCCCGACGTGCAGGCCTCCATCGCCGCGCCGTCCGAACTCCGCGAGATGACTCGCCCCGGCGGCCAGTACGAGACGTACTACTCGAGCCACCCGGCCACGTCCTTCGCGGCCCAGGTGTGGACGAACAACGCGCAGGCCGCAGCGATGTGCCTGGTCCTCGGCGTCTTCCTGGGCCTGCCGGTCCTGTGGATCCTCTTCCAGAACATGCTCAACGTCGGCGTCGGCATAGGCCTGATGACCTCGGCCGGCCGGCTCGACACCTTCCTCGGCCTGATCCTCCCGCACGGCCTCCTGGAACTGACCGCGGTCTTCGTGGCCGCCGGTACGGGGCTACGCCTCGGCTGGACCGTCATCGACCCGGGCCCCCGCACCCGCCGGACCGCCTTGGCGGAAGAGGGCCGTGCGGCGATCGGCATGGCCATCGGTCTGGCCCTGGTCCTCTTCGTCTCCGGCGCGATCGAAGGCTTCGTCACGCCTTCGGGACTGCCGACCTGGGCCCGTATCGGCATCGGCATCGCCGCCGAACTCGCCTTCCTCACCTACGTGTACGTCCTCGGCGGCCGAGCGGCGCGAGCGGGCGAAACCGGTGACCTGGAGACGGCGGAACGCAGCGCGGCCGTGCCCACGGCTGCGTGATGTGCATACGGCTCATCTGACCTGCTAGTCTCCTCTTCGCCTCGGAAAGACCGTTGACACGGTTGAACCGGGGAGGTAGATTCGAACAGTTGCCCCGAGTTCGACAAGGCTCGTCCGCAACCGTTAGCATCTAGCGCGCTTCACGAAATAACATTCTTCGAGAAGCCCCCGATTATTCAGAGAAATCAGCCGGTCAGTCCGGCCCAAAACTTCTGATAAAGTCGGAACCGCCGAAAGGCAAAGGCCCTCCAACGGCCACCGGAAATGAATTCCGAACCGGAAACGGAACGGAAAACGGATCTGGTAAGGTTGGAAACGCAAGACCGAAGGGAAGCGCCCGGAGGAAAGCCGCGAGAGAGTCTCTCGGGTGAGTACAAAGGAAGCGTCCGTTCCTTGAGAACTCAACAGCGTGCCAAAAGTCAACGCCAGATATGTTGATTACCCCGTCTCCGGCCGTCATCTGATGGTTGGGGCGAGGTTCCTTTGAAATAAACACAGCGAGGACGCTGTGACCGGACGGGATTATTCCTCCTGTCTGGTCCGCTCTCGTGGTGTGACCCCGATTACGGGGAAACATTCACGGAGAGTTTGATCCTGGCTCAGGACGAACGCTGGCGGCGTGCTTAACACATGCAAGTCGAACGATGAAGCCCTTCGGGGTGGATTAGTGGCGAACGGGTGAGTAACACGTGGGCAATCTGCCCTTCACTCTGGGACAAGCCCTGGAAACGGGGTCTAATACCGGATAACACTTCCGTCCTCCTGGACGATGGTTAAAAGCTCCGGCGGTGAAGGATGAGCCCGCGGCCTATCAGCTTGTTGGTGAGGTAATGGCTCACCAAGGCGACGACGGGTAGCCGGCCTGAGAGGGCGACCGGCCACACTGGGACTGAGACACGGCCCAGACTCCTACGGGAGGCAGCAGTGGGGAATATTGCACAATGGGCGAAAGCCTGATGCAGCGACGCCGCGTGAGGGATGACGGCCTTCGGGTTGTAAACCTCTTTCAGCAGGGAAGAAGCGAAAGTGACGGTACCTGCAGAAGAAGCGCCGGCTAACTACGTGCCAGCAGCCGCGGTAATACGTAGGGCGCAAGCGTTGTCCGGAATTATTGGGCGTAAAGAGCTCGTAGGCGGCTTGTCACGTCGGTTGTGAAAGCCCGGGGCTTAACCCCGGGTCTGCAGTCGATACGGGCAGGCTAGAGTGTGGTAGGGGAGATCGGAATTCCTGGTGTAGCGGTGAAATGCGCAGATATCAGGAGGAACACCGGTGGCGAAGGCGGATCTCTGGGCCATTACTGACGCTGAGGAGCGAAAGCGTGGGGAGCGAACAGGATTAGATACCCTGGTAGTCCACGCCGTAAACGGTGGGAACTAGGTGTTGGCGACATTCCACGTCGTCGGTGCCGCAGCTAACGCATTAAGTTCCCCGCCTGGGGAGTACGGCCGCAAGGCTAAAACTCAAAGGAATTGACGGGGGCCCGCACAAGCAGCGGAGCATGTGGCTTAATTCGACGCAACGCGAAGAACCTTACCAAGGCTTGACATACACCGGAAAACCCTGGAGACAGGGTCCCCCTTGTGGTCGGTGTACAGGTGGTGCATGGCTGTCGTCAGCTCGTGTCGTGAGATGTTGGGTTAAGTCCCGCAACGAGCGCAACCCTTGTTCTGTGTTGCCAGCATGCCCTTCGGGGTGATGGGGACTCACAGGAGACCGCCGGGGTCAACTCGGAGGAAGGTGGGGACGACGTCAAGTCATCATGCCCCTTATGTCTTGGGCTGCACACGTGCTACAATGGCCGATACAATGAGCTGCGATACCGCAAGGTGGAGCGAATCTCAAAAAGTCGGTCTCAGTTCGGATTGGGGTCTGCAACTCGACCCCATGAAGTTGGAGTTGCTAGTAATCGCAGATCAGCATTGCTGCGGTGAATACGTTCCCGGGCCTTGTACACACCGCCCGTCACGTCACGAAAGTCGGTAACACCCGAAGCCGGTGGCCCAACCCCTTGTGGGAGGGAGCTGTCGAAGGTGGGACTGGCGATTGGGACGAAGTCGTAACAAGGTAGCCGTACCGGAAGGTGCGGCTGGATCACCTCCTTTCTAAGGAGCACTTCTTACCGCACTCTTCGGGGTGAGGTCAGAGGCCAGTACATCGGCGCACGTTCGATGCTGGTTGCTCATGGGTGGAACGTTGACTATTCGATCCGGTTGTCGGGTCGGAGGCTGTGAGTACTGCTCTTCGGGGCGTGGAAAGCATGATCTCCGGACGGGACCGGGTCGGGCACGCTGTTGGGTATCTGAAGGTACGGCCGAGTACGGCTGCCTTCAGTGCCGGCCCCAGTGCACTCGAATCTACTGGTTCGGGGTGATGGGTGGTTGGTCGTTGTTTGAGAACTGCACAGTGGACGCGAGCATCTGTGGCCAAGTTTTTAAGGGCGCACGGTGGATGCCTTGGCACCAGGAACCGATGAAGGACGTGGGAGGCCACGATAGTCCCCGGGGAGTCGTCAACCAGGCTTTGATCCGGGGGTTTCCGAATGGGGAAACCCGGCAGTCGTCATGGGCTGTCACCCGCTGCTGAACACATAGGCAGTGTGGAGGGAACGCGGGGAAGTGAAACATCTCAGTACCCGCAGGAAGAGAAAACAACCGTGATTCCGGGAGTAGTGGCGAGCGAAACTGGATGAGGCCAAACCGTATACGTGTGAGACCCGGCAGGGGTTGCGTATGCGGGGTTGTGGGATCTCTCTTCTGTCGTCTGCCGGCGACAGGACGAGTCAGAAACCGTTGATGTAGGCGAAGGACATGCGAAAGGTCCGGCGTAGAGGGTAAGACCCCCGTAGTCGAAACGTCAGCGGCTCGTTTGAGAGACACCCAAGTAGCACGGGGCCCGAGAAATCCCGTGTGAATCTGGCGGGACCACCCGTTAAGCCTAAATATTCCCTGGTGACCGATAGCGGATAGTACCGTGAGGGAATGGTGAAAAGTACCGCGGGAGCGGAGTGAAATAGTACCTGAAACCGTGTGCCTACAAGCCGTGGGAGCGTCGCGCAAGGAACTTGTTCCTTGCGTCGTGACTGCGTGCCTTTTGAAGAATGAGCCTGCGAGTTTGCGGTGTGTTGCGAGGTTAACCCGTGTGGGGAAGCCGTAGCGAAAGCGAGTCCGAATAGGGCGATTTAGTAGCGCGCTCAAGACCCGAAGCGGAGTGATCTAGCCATGGGCAGGTTGAAGCGGAGGTAAGACTTCGTGGAGGACCGAACCCACCAGGGTTGAAAACCTGGGGGATGACCTGTGGTTAGGGGTGAAAGGCCAATCAAACTCCGTGATAGCTGGTTCTCCCCGAAATGCATTTAGGTGCAGCGTCGTGTGTTTCTTGCCGGAGGTAGAGCACTGGATAGGCGATGGGCCCTACCGGGTTACTGACCTTAGCCAAACTCCGAATGCCGGTAAGTGAGAGCGCGGCAGTGAGACTGTGGGGGATAAGCTCCATGGTCGAGAGGGAAACAGCCCAGAGCATCGACTAAGGCCCCTAAGCGTACGCTAAGTGGGAAAGGATGTGGAGTCGCACAGACAACCAGGAGGTTGGCTTAGAAGCAGCCACCCTTGAAAGAGTGCGTAATAGCTCACTGGTCTAGTGATTCCGCGCCGACAATGTAGCGGGGCTCAAGCGTACCGCCGAAGTCGTGTCATTGCAGCAATACGCCCAACGGCGGCTGTGATGGGTAGGGGAGCGTCGTGTGCCGGGTGAAGCCGCAGCGGAAGCTAGTGGTGGACGGTTCACGAGTGAGAATGCAGGCATGAGTAGCGATACACACGTGAGAAACGTGTGCGCCGATTGACTAAGGGTTCCTGGGTCAAGCTGATCTGCCCAGGGTAAGTCGGGACCTAAGGCGAGGCCGACAGGCGTAGTCGATGGATAACCGGTTGATATTCCGGTACCCGCTGTGAAGCGTCAAACATCGAATCCAGTGATGCTAAGGCCGTGAAGCCGTTCCGGACCCTTCGGGGAATGGAAAGTGGTGGAGCCGCCGGTCCAATCTGGTAGTAGGTGAGTGATGGGGTGACGCAGGAAGGTAGTCCAGCCCGGGCGGTGGTTGTCCCGGGGTAAGGGTGTAGGCCGTGCGGTAGGTAAATCCGTCGCACATTAAGGCTGAGACCTGATGCCGAGCCGATTGTGGTGAAGTGGATGATCCTATGCTGTCGAGAAAAGCCTCTAGCGAGTTTCATGGCGGCCCGTACCCTAAACCGACTCAGGTGGTCAGGTAGAGAATACCGAGGCGTTCGGGTGAACTATGGTTAAGGAACTCGGCAAAATGCCCCCGTAACTTCGGGAGAAGGGGGGCCATCACTGGTGATCCGATTTACTCGGTGAGCTGGGGGTGGCCGCAGAGACCAGCGAGAAGCGACTGTTTACTAAAAACACAGGTCCGTGCGAAGCCGTAAGGCGATGTATACGGACTGACGCCTGCCCGGTGCTGGAACGTTAAGGGGACCGGTTAGTGCACTTTCGGGTGTGCGAAGCTGAGAACTTAAGCGCCAGTAAACGGCGGTGGTAACTATAACCATCCTAAGGTAGCGAAATTCCTTGTCGGGTAAGTTCCGACCTGCACGAATGGCGTAACGACTTCTCGACTGTCTCAACCATAGGCCCGGTGAAATTGCACTACGAGTAAAGATGCTCGTTTCGCGCAGCAGGACGGAAAGACCCCGGGACCTTTACTACAGTTTGATATTGGTGTTCGGTTCGGCTTGTGTAGGATAGGTGGGAGACTGTGAACTCTGGACGCCAGTTCAGGGGGAGTCGTCGTTGAAATACCACTCTGGTCGTGCTGGATGTCTAACCTGGGTCCGTGATCCGGATCAGGGACAGTGTCTGATGGGTAGTTTAACTGGGGCGGTTGCCTCCTAAAGAGTAACGGAGGCGCCCAAAGGTTCCCTCAGCCTGGTTGGTAATCAGGTGTTGAGTGTAAGTGCACAAGGGAGCTTGACTGTGAGACCGACGGGTCGAGCAGGGACGAAAGTCGGGACTAGTGATCCGGCGGTGGCTTGTGGAAGCGCCGTCGCTCAACGGATAAAAGGTACCCCGGGGATAACAGGCTGATCTTCCCCAAGAGTCCATATCGACGGGATGGTTTGGCACCTCGATGTCGGCTCGTCGCATCCTGGGGCTGGAGTCGGTCCCAAGGGTTGGGCTGTTCGCCCATTAAAGCGGTACGCGAGCTGGGTTTAGAACGTCGTGAGACAGTTCGGTCCCTATCCGCTGTGCGCGTAGGAGTCTTGAGAAGGGCTGTCCCTAGTACGAGAGGACCGGGACGGACGAACCTCTGGTGTGCCAGTTGTCCTGCCAAGGGCATGGCTGGTTGGCTACGTTCGGAAAGGATAACCGCTGAAAGCATCTAAGCGGGAAGCCTGCTTCGAGATGAGGACTCCCACCCCCTTTGAGGGGTTAAGGCTCCCAGTAGACGACTGGGTTGATAGGCCAGATCTGGAAGCCCGGTAACGGGTGGAGGTGACTGGTACTAATAGGCCGAGGGCTTGTCCTCAGTTGCTCGCGTCCACTGTGTTGGTTCTGAAACCACGAACAACCGTTTGTAGCCATGGTCACGGCTCCGGTTGACAGTTTCATAGTGTTTCGGTGGTCATAGCGTGAGGGAAACGCCCGGTTACATTCCGAACCCGGAAGCTAAGCCTCACAGCGCCGATGGTACTGCAGGGGGGACCCTGTGGGAGAGTAGGACGCCGCCGAACTAATTGTAGAGAAAAGCCCCGTGCCATTGGCACGGGGCTTTTCTGCGTTCTGACGTAAATAAAAAGCGGCGGGCCGCCGCCCCTTTCCATCAGAGGCGGCCGGCTGCCTTCAGTGACAAATAGGCGTCCGCGAGAGCGGGGGCCAGTTCCGACGGGATCGCGTCCACGACCGTGACGCCATGGCGGGTGAGCTTTTCCGCGGTGCGGAGACGTTCGGCCTTGGCCTGCGCTGCCGAAGCCGCGTTGTAAAGGGCCTCCGTAGTGCCACGGGACGCGGCCATGGTCTCGATCGCCGGGTCGGCGACCGACGCCACGATCACGGTGTGGCGCTTCGTCAGGCGCGTAAGGACCGGAAGAAGGCCCTCCTCGACGGGGGCCGCCTCCAGGGACGTAAGAAGGACGATGAGGGAGCGGCGGGGAGCTGCCTGCACTGCCGTGGCGGTCAGGCCGCGGGCGTCTGTTTCGATCAGTGCCGGTTCGAGGGGGGCCATCGCGTTGACCAGTGCCGGGAGGACTTGGCCGGCTGTGCGGCCCTGGACCAGGGCGCGGGTGCGGCGGTCGTAGGCCAGGAGGTCGACGCGGTCGCCGGCGCGGGACGCCAGGGCGCCGAGGAGGAGAGCCGCGTCCATCGAGGCGTCCAGGCGGGGGGCGTCGCCGACGCGGCCCGCCGAGGTGCGGCCCGTGTCGAGGACCAGCAGGATGTGCCGGTCGCGTTCGGGGCGCCAGGTGCGGACGGCCACCGCGGACTGGCGGGCTGTCGCGCGCCAGTCGATGGAGCGGGTGTCGTCCCCGGGCACGTACTCGCGCAAGCTGTCGAACTCTGTGCCCTCACCCCTGGTCAGGACGCTGGTGCGGCCGTCGAGTTCGCGGAGGCGGGCCAGCTTGGACGGGAGGTGCTTGCGGCTGTGGAACGGGGGCAGGACGCGGACCGTCCAGGGGACGACGTGGGTGCCCTGGCGGGTGAAGAGACCCAGGGGGCCGTAGGAGCGTACGGTCACACGGTCCGCCCGGCGGTCGCCCCGTCGGGTGGGCAGGAGGCGGGTGGTGACGCGGCGGCGTTCGCCCGCGGGGATCGTCACGCGGTGGCGGGACGCGTCGTGCTCCGTGCCCTGGCGCCACGTGCTGGGCGGCCAGGCGTCGCGCAGGTGCGCGCGCAGGGGGCGGCGCGAGGGGTTGGTGATCGTCAGGGTGACGTCGGCCGGGTCGCCGAGGCGTACCGAGGTGTCGCCGGAGCGCGTCAGGCGCAGGCGGCGTACGGGAGCCGCCAGGGCGAAGTCGCAGGCGCAGGCCAGGGCCAGAGGGGTGTTGACGGCGAGGATGCCCGTCCAGCTGGGCTCCCAGATCCCGACGGGGAGGGAGCCCAGGGCGGCGAGCAGGGCCGTGCGTCCGGTGAGGGCCATGTCGTGATCGTCTCCGGCCTGGTCAGCGGGGGACGGGGACGTGGGTGAGGAGCGCGTTGATCACCGAGTCCGTGGTCACGCCTTCCATCTCCGCCTCCGGCCGCAGTTGGACGCGGTGGCGGAGCGTGGGGAGGGCGAGCGCCTTGACGTCGTCGGGGGTGACGTAGTCGCGGCCGGTCAGCCAGGCCCAGGCGCGGGCCGTCGCGAGCAGGGCCGTGGCGCCGCGCGGGGAGACGCCGAGGGTGAGCGACGGGGATTCGCGGGTGGCGCGGCAGATGTCGACGACGTACGCCGTGATCTCCGGGGAGACCGTGGTCTTCGCGACGGCCGCGCGGGCCGTTTCCAGGTCGGCCGCGGTGGCGACCGGGCGGATGCCTGCCGCCTGGAGGTCGCGGGGGTTGAAGCCGGCGGCGTGGCGGTTCAGGACGTCGATCTCGTCCTGGCGGGTGGGGAGAGGAACGTTCAGCTTGAGGAGGAAACGGTCCAGTTGGGCTTCGGGGAGGGGGTATGTGCCCTCGTACTCGACCGGGTTCTGGGTCGCGATCACCATGAACGGGTCGGGGAGCGGGCGCGGGGTGCCGTCGACCGTGACCTGGCGCTCCTCCATGGCCTCCAGGAGGGAGGACTGGGTCTTGGGCGGGGTCCGGTTGATCTCGTCCGCGAGGAGGAGGTTGGTGAAGGCCGGGCCCGGCTGGAAGGAGAAGCGGGAGGTGTGGGTGTCGTAGACGAGCGAGCCCGTGACGTCGCTGGGCATCAGGTCCGGGGTGAACTGGACGCGCTTGGTGTCGAGTTCGAGGGATGCGGCGAGGGCGCGTACGAGGAGGGTCTTCGCCACGCCGGGGACGCCTTCGAGGAGGACGTGGCCGCGGCAGAGGAGGGCCACGACCAGGCCCGTGACGGTGGGGTCCTGGCCGACCACGGCCTTGGCGATCTCCGTGCGCAGGGCCTCCAAGGACGCCCTTGAGCTGCGGGGATCGGTCGTGGGCCCGGCGTTGTCAGTGGTCGGGTCCATCATGAATGGCGTACCTCTCTTTCGAGGGCGTCGAGGTGGTCGGCGAGTGCGATGAGCGCTGCGTCGGTGGTCGGCGGCGGGCCGAAGAGGAGGGTGTGCAAGTCCTGGTCGGGCGTCGGGAGTTGACGGGCCAGGGCGGGGAGGAAGGTCTCGGGCGTGTGGGCCTGGGACGGGGGGACACCGATGAGGGGGGCCAGCGTGGTGCGGGTGGAGATACGCAGGGCCGAGGCGGCGCGGTCGCGGGCGTTCGCCTTGCGGTAGAGGCGGGCGCGGCCTTCGACGGTTTCGGAGGCGCGGATCGCGACGGGGAGTCGTTCGGGGACCAGCGGGCCGAGGCGGCGTGCGCGCCACAGGGCGGTCAGGGCTGCCGCGATGAAGAGTTGCAGGGTGCCCCAGAGCCAGCCCGAGGGGATCAGGTCGAAGAAGCCGCGGTCGTTCTGGTCGTCGGCGGTCGCGGCTTCGTCGGAGAGGGAGGGGAGGTACCAGACCACATGGGGGCGGGTACCGAGGAGTTGCAGGGCGAGCGAGGCGTTGCCGTGCTTGTCGAGGCGGTCGTTGAGCAGGATGTCGGGGGAGCCGAGGACGACGGTGTCGCCGTCGCCGGTGGCCGCGGGGAGGTGCAGGAGCGTCGGGAGGCCGTCGCTGGGATAGCAGGGCTCCGCATTGCCGAGCGTGGTGGTGTAGCGGAGGCCGCCGGTGTCCGCGGTGCCGGCGCGGCGGGCCGCCGGGAGCGTGCAGTCCGGGGCGAGTGTGCTGTCCGCGCTGGGCCCGGGGTCGGTGGTGACGCCGGGGGCGAGTCGCCCGACGGACGCGGTGCTGGGGGCGACGAGGAGGGTGCGGCCGCCCGAGTCGGCGGTCGCGGCCCGCAGTTGCTCCTGCTGGTGCCGGGTGAGCAGGTCGGGGACGGCCACGAGGAGGGTCGTGTCGCGGTCGGTCGCGGCGCGGGCCTCGGCGGTGGTCGTGACCACGCGGGTGTCCACGCCCCGGTCGGCGAGGAGTTCGGCGACGGCGCGGCTGCCGTACTGGTCGGCGGAGCGGGGGTCGAGCGTGCCGTGCTGCTCGTCGGAGCGGACCGCCGCGATGGCCACGCCGGTGACCAGGAGGAGGACGAGGGCGAGGGCGATGCCGCGCGTGCGGGTCCAGATCTGGCGGGGCGTGGGCGCGATCGAGGTGCCGTTGGACGGGGGGTCTGTCGCGGGCGGCGGCGCCGTGAGCGTGGTCGAGGCGTGAGCCCCGGGGGCGGGAGCCGGTTGGCTGCTCTGGTGGCCGGGGTTCGGGTGGGCGTCCGGGGTGTTGCCGGGCGGGGCGGTGGCCTTGGCGAGCGGGTTCGGGGTGTTCCCGTCATCGTTCGCCGGGTCGGGGTGCGGGGTGTCGGTCACCGGACGGCTCCCGCGGGGGACGGCAGGGACGGGGTGGTGTGGTGCAGCTCGGTGTCCAGGGCGGTGAGGGCCTGGTACGCGTCCTGGGTCGCCGTGCGGCCGCCGTACGCGATGTCGTCGAAGGTGCGGGCCGCCGTGTGGAGGGCCTCGGCGTGGGCCGGGAACGGGCGGGCGGCCTCGGTGGCCGCCTCGTCGGCGGTCCGGCCGGGGCGGGGGTCGAGGAGGGCGCGCTCCTCCAGGGAGCGGACGAGGGCGCGCATGCGTTCCTGGACGGCCTGGTTCCAGTGGCCCTGGGCGGCGTGGGCGTCGGCGGCCGCGCGGTGTTCGGCGGCGCTGCGCGGCCCTGCGTCGAAGAGCGGGGCCTGCGCGGAGGCGGGGGAGCGGCGCGGGGTGCCCAGGCGCCACCACAGGAGGAGGACCAGGGCGAGGACGGCCAGGATGATGACGACCAGGCCGAGCGTGCCCCCCGGGGCGGCGCCGGACGCGGCGGAGAACAGCTTGTCGACCCACTCCCAGAACTTGTTCAGGGCGCGTACGAACCAGCTCGGGTCGTTCTCGTGGTACGCGGGCTTGGACAGCTCCCGCTCGGCCGCTTCCCGCGCGGGGTCGCGCGAGATCGTCACCGGTGGCTCGTCGCCGCCGGCGCGCGTGAGCCGGGCCGCGGCCCCGAGCATCCCCCCGTGCACGCTCACCCCATCAGCTCCCCGGCGTCGCGCCGGGGGTGTCCCCGTAGCCGTGGAGGCCGGCGGCGCGCCCGAGTTCGAGGTCGAGGGCCTCGCGGCGGATGCGCTGGTCTATGTAGAGCAGCACGGTGACACCCGCGGTGATCGGGAAGGTGATGGTGGCGCCGATGACCGAGCCGATGCCGCTGATGATCAGGAAGGCCCAGCCGACGTCGCCGGTGGTGTCGAGGAAGCTGCCCAGACCGTCGCCGCTGACGGCTCCGGCGACGATGCTGAAGGGCACCAGGATGATCGAGCTCACGATGCCCGCGATGATCGAGGCGAGGAGCTGGATGCCGAGGACCCGCCACCAGGAGCCGCGGACGAGCTTGACGGAGCGGCTCATGGCCTTGCGGACGGTCTGCTTCTCCAGCATCAGCGCGGGCGAGGCGAGCGAGAAGCGGACCATGAGCCAGATCATGACCACGATGCCGACGACGCCGCCGAGGGCGGCCAGGGCGATGCCGCCGTCGGTCGAGCCCAGGACGGCGACGAGGATGCCCGGGACGGTGCCGGCGAAGACGACGGCGGCGGCGATCAGCGGCAGCAGCAGCGTCAGGCCGAGCAGCCGGAAGACCTGGGGACGGGCATCGCGCCAGGCCTCTCCGATGGTGACGGACCGACCGAGTACGGCACGGCTGGTGACCGTGGTGAGCAGGGCCGTCGCGACGATCGTGCCGAGGAGCGTGACCACCTGCACGACGCCGGTGCCGGCCAGGATCCCGCCCAGTGCGCGCGTGAGCTCGGCGGCGCTGGCGTCGGGGTCGTCGAGGACGTCGGTGGTCGAGTCGTCGAGGACGAAGCCCTGGAGGAGGACGAGAAGGACCTGGGTGAGCATGGCGACCGTGAGAGCGATGCCGAGGACGGTGCGCCAGTGCGTCCGCATGGTCGACACCGCGCCGTCGAGGATCTCGCCGACGCCGAGGGGGCGCAGCGGGATGACGCCGGGCTTGGCCGCGGGGGGCGGGCCGCCGTAGCCGCCGTGGCCCCAGGGGCCGGGACCGCCGTAGCCGCCCTGGCCGCCGCCCCAGCCCTGGCCGCCGCCCCAGCCTTGACCGCCGCCCCAGTTCTGGCCGCCGCCGCCCCAGCCCTGTCCCTGGCCGGGGGCCGGAGGGGGCGGTGGTGGGGGCGGTGTCTGGCCCGGGTCGGGTGCGGGCGGGCCGGAGGGGGCGGACCACTGGGCGGGCGGCGGCTGCTCCTTGGACCACTGCGGGCCCTGGCCCGCGGCGTCCTGCGGGCCGGCGCCCTGCTCGTCGCCGCTCGGACCGTCCTGGCGGTGGTCGCCAGGGCCGTCGGAGGGGGCGGATCCGGGCGATGCCCAGCCCGGAGTGTCGTTCATCGTCGCTCCTTCACGGTGCCCGTCCGCGGTCGCGGCGGCAGGTTGGCTGCCATCGTGCCATGGGGCGGGCGCCAGGTGACCTGGGCCCGTGGGGGCTGGACACCTTCAATTGTCGGCCCTGTCCGGGGCAGACTGGGCAGATGGCTGATCAGTACGCGCAAACCGGCGGGGACATACGGCCCAGCGAGGACATACAGCCCAAGACCATCGACATACCGGCGATCAGGTGGGAGGAACCGGCCGAGGGGCCCGTTCTGGTCCTGCTCGACCAGACCCGGTTGCCGGCCGAGGAGATCGAGCTGGTCTGCACCGACCCGCAGGGTCTGGTGCAGGCGATCCGCTCCCTGTCCGTGCGCGGAGCTCCGCTCCTCGGCATCGCCGGAGCGTACGGAGTGGCGCTCGCGGCGGCCCGCGGGTTCGACGTGCAGGACGCGGCGGACGCGCTGGCGGGGGCGCGGCCCACCGCCGTCAATCTGGCCTACGGGGTGCGGCGCGCCCAGGCGGCCTACCGCGAGGCGCTCGGGAACGGCTCGGGAGGAGGGGCCGCCGTTCAGGGGCGGGCCGCCGCGGCCGCGCTCGCCGCCGCGCGGGCGCTGCACCAGGAGGACGCGGCGGCCAGCGTCCGGATGGCCGAGCACGGGCTGCGGCTGCTCGACGAGCTGCTGCCCGGCGGCAGCCACCGGATCCTGACGCACTGCAACACCGGGGCGCTGGTGTCCGGCGGGGAGGGCACCGCGTTCGCCGTGGCGCTCGCCGCGCACCGGGAGGGGCGGCTGCGCAGGCTCTGGGTGGACGAGACGCGTCCGCTGCTGCAGGGCGCGCGTCTCACGGCGTACGAGGCCGCTCGCAACGGGATGGCGTACACGCTGCTCACGGACAACGCGGCCGGGTCGCTGTTCGCCGCGGGCGAGGTGGACGCGGTGCTCATCGGGGCGGACCGGATCGCCGCGGACGGTTCGGTGGCCAACAAGGTGGGGAGCTATCCGCTCGCCGTACTGGCTCGATATCACCACGTGCCGTTCATCGTGGTGGCGCCGGTGACGACGGTGGATCCGACGACTCCGGACGGTGCGTCCATCGAGGTGGAGCAGCGAGCCGGGCATGAAGTGACAGAGGTCACGGCGCCGCAGGCGCCGCTGGCCGGGATGGAGGCAGGTGGCGGAATTCCGGTGGCACCGCTGGGAACGCAGGCGTACAACCCCGCGTTCGACGTGACCCCGCCGGAGCTGGTGACGGCGATCGTCACGGATTGGGGCGTTGTTTCCCCTGTGACGGGTGGGAGTCTGGAGGACCTGTGTTCGAGGTCACGCCAGGTAACGATTAGCTAATGGGATGATGTGGTCCATGAAGGGACGAGTCCTTGTCGTCGACGACGACACCGCACTGGCCGAGATGCTCGGCATTGTGCTGCGTGGTGAAGGTTTTGAGCCGTCGTTCGTAGCTGACGGCGACAAGGCGCTGGCCGCTTTCCGTGAGACCAAGCCCGATCTGGTCCTCCTCGACCTGATGCTGCCCGGCCGGGACGGCATCGAGGTCTGCCGCCTGATCAGGGCGGAGTCCGGGGTTCCGATCGTGATGCTCACGGCGAAGAGCGACACCGTCGATGTCGTCGTGGGCCTGGAGTCGGGCGCGGACGACTACATCGTGAAGCCGTTCAAGCCGAAGGAGCTCGTGGCCCGGATCCGGGCGCGGCTGCGGAGGTCGGAGGAGCCCGCGCCCGAGCAGCTGGCCATAGGTGACCTGGTCATCGATGTGGCCGGGCACTCGGTCAAGCGGGACGGGCAGTCGATCGCGCTGACGCCGCTGGAGTTCGACCTGCTGGTCGCGCTCGCGCGCAAGCCCTGGCAGGTGTTCACGCGTGAGGTGCTCCTGGAGCAGGTCTGGGGCTACCGGCACGCGGCGGACACCCGTCTGGTCAACGTGCATGTGCAGCGGCTGCGCTCGAAGGTCGAGAAGGACCCCGAGCGGCCGGAGATCGTGGTGACCGTCCGTGGCGTCGGTTACAAGGCCGGACCGAGCTGACATGTCCCGGAACAGTGCCGCTTCGGCGCCCGGCAAGCCGGGGTCCCGTCCGGAGCGGCCTGTGGGACCCGCGGCCGGACGGAGTTCCCGGCTGCGCCGCCTCATGGACAGCGGGCTGCTGCTCCAGGGCGGGATGAACGGCAGCCCGGTGCTGCGCCTGTTCACCCGCTGGGTGCGGCGCCCGCTGCTGCCCGCGATGCGGCTGTGGCGGCGCAACATCCAGCTGAAGGTCGTCGTCACCACGCTGCTGATGTCGCTCGGTGTCGTGCTGCTGCTCGGCATCGTCGTCATCGGCTCGGTGCGCAACGGCCTCCTCGACGCCAAGGTCAAGGCGTCGCAGAGCCAGGCCGAGGGCGGCTTCCGCGCGGCCAAGGACCGGGCGGACACGGCGGCCACCGGGGCGCGTGACGGCGCGGCCGCCGACAGCCGCGCCACGCTCAACCCCAATGTCTGGCTCAGCGACCTCGTCACCCAGCTCTCCAGCGGCGGCAAGGGCGCCTACGACGTGGTGACGCTCAGCCCCGATGACGCGGGCAGCGGGAGCGGCCGCGGGCCGCGCGCCTCGGGGAACGTGGAACCGGACCGCAGCGTGCCGGACGACCTGCGCGCGCGGGTCGACCGCATGACCGGCGCGTCGCAGGAGTACACCCGGATCATCTACCGGGACGGCGACACACAGCCCGGCCTCGTCATCGGCAAGCGGCTCGCCGACCCGCAGGGCCACGCCTACCAGCTGTACTACCTCTTCCCGCTGACCCAGGAGGAGAAGTCCCTCGGCCTCGTGAAGGGCACCCTCGCGACGGCCGGGCTCTTCGTGGTCGTGCTGCTCGGGGCCATCGCCTGGCTCGTCGTGCGCCAGGTCGTCACGCCCGTGCGGATGGCGGCCGGGGTGGCCGAGCGGCTCTCCGCGGGCCGCCTCCAGGAACGTATGAAGGTGACCGGTGAGGACGACATCGCGCGCCTCGGCGAAGCCTTCAACAAGATGGCGCAGAACCTCCATCTGAAGATCCAGCAGCTGGAGGACCTGTCGCGGATGCAGCGGCGGTTCGTGTCCGACGTGAGCCATGAGCTGCGCACGCCGCTGACGACCGTACGGATGGCCGCCGACGTCATCCATGAGGCGCGGGTCGACTTCGATCCGATCACCGCGCGCTCCGCGGAGCTGCTCGCCGATCAGCTCGACCGGTTCGAGTCGCTCCTCGCGGACCTGCTGGAGATCAGCCGGTTCGACGCGGGGGCGGCTGCCCTGGAGGCGGAGCCGATAGATCTGCGGGAGGTCGTGCGCAGGGTCGTCGGTGGCGCCGAGCCGCTCGCGGAGCGCAAGGGCACGCACATACGCGTCGTCGGTGACGAGCAGCCGGTGGTGGCCGAGGCGGACGCGCGCCGGGTGGAGCGCGTCCTGCGCAACCTGGTGGTGAACGCCGTGGAGCACGGTGAGGGCAAGGACGTCGTGGTGCGGCTCGCCGCCGCGGGCGGTGCCGTCGCCGTGGCGGTGCGCGACTACGGGGTCGGGCTCAAGCCGGGTGAGGCCACGCGCGTGTTCAGCCGCTTCTGGCGGGCCGACCCGGCACGCGCGCGTACCACGGGCGGTACGGGCCTCGGCCTGTCGATCGCCCTGGAGGACGCGCGGCTGCACGGCGGCTGGCTCCAGGCGTGGGGCGAGCCGGGCGGCGGTTCGCAGTTCCGGCTCACCTTGCCGCGGACGGCGGACGAGCCCTTGCGCGGGTCGCCGATACCGCTGGAGCCGGAGGACTCGCGGCGCGGCCGTACCCCCGGTGACGCGGACGGGACGGCCGACCAGGGCCGCAAGCTGGCGACGGTACCGGCGCAGACATCGCCGTCCGGCACGGTCGACGGTCAGGTGCGGGGCCAGGTGCCGGCCCGGATGCAGTCCCCGATGGCGCCGGGCCTCACGCGGGCCGCGGTCCCCACGGATCCGACGGCGCTGCCGGGCAGCGGCGCGCGCGTGGTCCCCCGGGGCGGCGTCAACACCAGTGAGGGCACGCCGGGCGTGCCGAGGCAGCCGGACGAGCGGGACGAGGGGCGTGGCGACGATGGGCGGGCGTGAGTCGCGCGGGGCGAGGCGGTGGCGCGGGACACGGTTCGGCGCGCTGGCCGGCTGCGGAGTGGTGGTGCTCGCCGGATGCGCCTCCATGCCGGACAACGGCGGGCTCGAGTCGGTGGAGGCGTCGCAGCGGCCGGACTCGCAGGTACGCGTGTTCGCGTTGCCGCCGCGGGACGGGGCCAGCCCCACCAATGTCGTCGAGGGCTTCCTTGAGGCGCTGACCAGTGATGATCCCTCGTACGCGATGGCGCGCAAGTACCTGACGCCGAAGGCGGCGAAGGGCTGGCGGCCGGGGCAGGAGACCGTGGTGCTCGCCGACGGGCCGAGCGCGCGCCCCGCCAGTCAGCAGGACGGGGGCGACGAGGGCCAGTCCTTCCGGCTGACGGGCCAGCGGGTCGCGACGGTCGACCAGCAGCAGGCGTACCAGCCGGACTCCGGCGAGTACGGGCAGAATCTGCATCTGTCCCTGGTCAAGACCGCCAAGGGCAAGCAGTGGCGGATCGACGACCTGCCGACCGGTGTCGTGCTCGGTGAGTCCGACTTCCAGCGGGTCTACCAGTCCGTCAACAAGTACTACTACGCGGTGGATTCGGTCTCCGAGGACGCGGCCCCGCAGAAGCAGCTCGTCGCCGACCCCGTGTTCGTACGGCAGTGGACGGATCCGCTGACCGAGACGGTCAAGGAGGTCCTCGCCGGGCCGACGCGGTGGCTGAACCCCGCGGTGCGGACGGCGTTCCCGACGGGCGCGGGGCTGAAGAAGGGCGTCGAGTCGCTGGCGCCGGACGACGCGAACAAGCTGACCGTGCCGCTGAACACGCAGGCCGAGGCGGTCACCCCGACCAAGTGCAAGGAGATGGCGGCCCAGCTCCTGTACTCCCTGCGGGACCTGTCGTCGTCGAGCGTGGGCGAGGTCGAGCTGAAGCGCGCGGACGGCCGGTTCATGTGCGCGCTGAACGAGTCGGAGGCGGACGCCTTCGTGGCGCCCCGGCGCTCCCCCGTCCTCGACAACCAGTACTTCCTGGACGGCAAGGGGCGGCTGGTCCGCATGGCGGGCAACAGCAGCTCCGACCGGGAGCCGGCGCGGGTGCCGGGGCCGCTGGGCGAGGGCGTGCAGCCGCTGCGGTCCGTGGCGGTCTCGCGGGACCAGGAGCGCGGCGCCGGCGTGTCGAGCGACGGGCGGTCGCTGTACGTGGCCTCGTTCGTCTCCAGCGCCTCGCTCGGGGACGCGCTGGTGCGCAGCAATGCCGTGTCCATGAAGGACGGCCTGACGAAGCCCAGCTGGGACGGGCGCGGCGACCTGTGGGTGGCCGACCGGGATCCCGCCGATCCGCGGCTGCTCGTGTTCGGACAGGGCCTCGGCGACAGAATGCAGGAGGTCGCCACGGACGGCCTCGGTGACGGCGCCCGGATCGAGGCGGTGAAGATGTCCGCCGACGGTGCGCGGATCGCGCTGCTCGTGAAGGAGAAGGGCGCGACCTCCTTGCGGATCGGGCGCGTCGAGCGGCAGTCCGACGGGGACGGAGGGGTCGAGTTCTCCGTCGCCGATCTGCGCGTCGCCGCGCCGGAGATGGAGGACGTCACCGCCGTGTCCTGGGCGGGCGGCAGCCGTCTCCTGGTCGTCGGCCGGGAGGCCGGTGAGCTGCAGCAGATGCGGTACGTGCAGTGCGACGGCTCGACCCCGACGGGCCAGGCGCTGCCCGGCCTGACCCGCGTCAGCGAGATCGCGGCCTCCGAGGACGACCGCCTGCCGCTGCTCGCCCACTCCGACGACGGCATCGTCCGGCTGCCGCCGGGGGCGGCCTGGCAGTCGGTGCTCAAGGACGGGACGGCGCCGGTCTATCCGGGGTGACCCCGTCTCCCTGTCAGACGGGGCCAGTTGTCCACAGGCCGTTGTCCACAGGGCTGGTGGTGCGCTGGGCCCGTTGGCACAGTGGGGGTATGCGGGGGTGGTGGCAGGACCTCTCCGATCTGGTGCTGCCGGCTCTGTGCGCGGGCTGCGGCAGGTCTCGTACGTCGCTGTGCGCGCGGTGCTCGGCGGCGTTGAGCGGTGCTGTGCCCGGCCGGGTGCGGCCGCGCTCCGGGGCGCCGGGGCTGCCCGTCGTGCACGCGGCCGCGCCGTACGAGGACGCCGTGCGGGCCGTGCTGCTCGCCCACAAGGAGCGGGGCGCGCTGGGGCTGGCCGGGCCGCTCGGCGCGGCTCTCGCCGCCGCGGTCCTGGGCGGCCTGTCCGGTCCGGCCCCGCAGGGGCTGACAGTGGCATCCCAGCAGAGGCAGAGGCAGAGGCAGAGGCAGAGGCAGAGGCGAAGGCAGAGGCTGACGGAGACGGGCCCGCAAGGGCTGGGCGCAGCCCTTGCGGGACCCCGCCCAGGCACCGTCGGGCTCGTCCCCGTGCCCTCCGCCGCCCGCGCCGTGCGGGCTCGAGGCCACGACCCCATGCGGCGTATCGCGTACGCCGCGGCGGCCGAGCTGCGCCGGACCGGCGTTCCGGCCCGGGTCCTCGCCGTCCTGCGGCAGCGGCGGCCGGTGGCGGACCAGGCAGGCCTCGACGCCCGGGAGCGGCTGGCGAACGTGACCGGTGCGCTGGAGGTGGCGGCCGGGTCCTGCGGTCTCCTGCGCGAAGTTGGCCGAATCGTGGTGGTCGACGACCTCATGACGACCGGCGCTTCCCTGGCCGAGGCGGCCCGCGCCGTACGGGCATTGACGCGTCCGGAATCGGGTAACGGGGAGGTCGGAGACGGCCCGGAAGGCCGTGCGGCGGGTTCCCGAATGGCGGAGCCGGCCGAGGTCCTGGGGGCGGTGATCGCCGCTTCTCCGGATTCCTTCGAAATAAACCGGAAGTGACCGAGAATCTACGTCATTGCAGGTGGCGACAGGGTTATTTCCACTGAATGGAGGTACGCGTCAGTAGAGGGTGACGACATCCGTCCGGGCGAGATATGTTCGGGTGTGAGGAACTTGGCAAGAAAGACAGCCTTCGTGCCTCGCATATCGGATTGCCGTCCCGTGGGTTTGTACAAGGATTCCGCAATCACCCGCATCGGTGGGGTGGAGATCTTGTCCGCGGGGGAGGAGGAGGTGGAAGTCACCGAGTCCGAGGCTCCGGATATGGCCGGAGCCTGGTGCAAGAGGGAGAAGCTCCGCCGACCAGAGCGGAGCGATCCGGGAACGGAGTTCTGCGTGGACATCGTCGTCAAGGGCCGCAAGACCGAGGTACCGGAGCGGTTCCGCAAGCACGTGGCCGAGAAGCTGAAGCTGGACAAGATCCAGAAGCTCGACGGCAAGGTGATCAGCCTCGACGTAGAGGTGTCCAAGGAGCCCAACCCCCGACAGGCCGACCGGTGCGACCGCGTGGAGATCACGCTGCGCACGCGCGGCCCGGTGATCCGGGCCGAAGCCGCCGCCAGCGACCCGTACGCGGCGCTCGACCTCGCCACCGACAAGCTGGACGCGCGCCTGCGCAAGGAGCACAGCAAGCGTTCGACGCGGCGCGGCACCAAGCGGATCTCGGCCGCCGAGGTGGCCGAGGTCGTCCCGGGCGCGGCGACGCTGAACGGGGACGGTTCGGTCGTACGGGACGAGGCCGAGGGCGACGGCGTACCGACCACCAAGATGGGGTCGCTCGAGGTCCAGGGTGAAGGTCCGCTCATCGTGCGCGAGAAGACGCACGTGGCGGCCCCCATGACGCTCGACCAGGCGCTCTACGAGATGGAGCTGGTCGGGCACGACTTCTATCTGTTCGTCGACTCCGACACCAAGGAACCGAGCGTCGTCTACCGGCGTCACGCCTACGACTACGGCGTCATCCACCTCAGCACCGACCCGATGGTGACCGACGCGGAGACGCGCGGCGCCGACGCGGGTGACGCCATCGGCGGCTGAGCCGGTCCGGGCGGCCGGCCCACCCGGGCACAGCTGTCCGAAAACTCGCTCATCAGGTGCCCCTGGAGCGCTCGTGCGCCCCCGGGGGCACCTTTGTGCGACCCCCCAGTGCGCCGCACCGTCGCCGCGCGGACGCCACGGCATGAAATCATGGCTGGGCCGGGTCAACCGGCTTGACGGCGCCTCGGGTTGGCGCGGCACAGGAAGACGGGGCCACGGCCTTCAGGGGGAGGAACGATGGCGGACAGCTTCGGACCGATGCGGGGCGAGGGCGCCGGCGCAGCCGACGACGGCGTCGGCATGGGACCGGACGCGGGCTCCCCGCGCAAGGAGCCCATCCGGGTCCTCGTGGTCGACGACCATGCGCTGTTCCGGCGCGGCCTGGAGATCGTCCTCGCCGCCGAGGAGGACATCCAGGTCGTCGGGGAGGCCGGGGACGGCGCGGAGGCGGTGGACAAGGCGGCCGACCTGCTGCCGGACATCGTCCTGATGGACGTACGGATGCCCAAGCGGGGCGGGATCGAGGCGTGCACCTCCATCAAGGAGGTGGCGCCCAGCGCGAAGATCATCATGCTGACGATCAGCGACGAGGAAGCCGACCTCTACGACGCGATCAAGGCGGGCGCGACCGGCTATCTGCTCAAGGAGATCTCCACCGACGAGGTGGCCACGGCCATTCGCGCGGTCGCCGACGGGCAGTCGCAGATCAGCCCGTCGATGGCGTCGAAGCTGCTCACCGAGTTCAAATCGATGATCCAGCGCACCGACGAGCGCAGGCTCGTGCCCGCGCCCCGGCTGACCGACCGGGAACTCGAAGTGCTGAAGCTCGTCGCGACCGGCATGAACAACCGGGACATCGCCAAGGAGCTGTTCATCTCCGAGAACACCGTGAAGAACCATGTGCGCAACATCCTGGAGAAGCTGCAGTTGCACTCCCGGATGGAGGCCGTGGTCTACGCGATGCGCGAGAAGATCCTCGAGATCCGCTAGCCGAGCGCCGCCACCAGAGCACGCTTCAGCTCGGGGGAGTCCATGCGCTCCACCCGTACGCTGTCGCAGCCGACCCAGCCCGCCGCCTCCCGCAGCGCCTCCGCGACCCCGGCGACCGCCTTCGGGCTCTCCAGGGAGACCTGCCGGGCGACCAGGGTGGTGCCTTCGCGCGCGGGATCGACGCGGCCCACCAGGCGGCCCCCGGACAGCACCGGCATCGCGAAGTAGCCGTGCACGCGCTTCGGCTTGGGGACGTATGCCTCCAGGCGGTGCGCGAAGCCGAAGATCCGCTCCGTGCGGGCCCGCTCCCAGACCAGGGAGTCGAAGGGCGACAGGAGCGTCGTACGGTGGCGGCCGCGCGGGGCCTGGGCAAGGGCCGCAGGATCGGCCCAGGCGGGCTTGGACCAGCCCTGGACCGCCACCGGGACCAGGCCGGTGTCCGCGATCACCGCGTCGAACTGCTCGCTCTTGAGGCGGTGGTAGTCGGCGATGTCCGCGCGCGTGCCGACGCCGAGCGCCTCGCCCGCCTGGCGCACCAGACGGCGCACGCACTCCAGGTCGTCCAGCTCGTCATGGAGCAGGTCGGCGGGGACGGCGCGCTCCGCCAGGTCGTAGACCCGCTTCCAGCCGCGCCGCTCGACGCACACGACCTCGCCGTACATCAGCGCGCGCTCGACGGCGATCTTCGACTCGGACCAGTCCCACCACTCGCCCTTGTTCTTCGCGCCGCCCAACTCCGTGGCCGTCAGCGGGCCTTCGGCGCGCAGCTGCTTGACGACCTGCTCGTACGCCCCGTCGGGCAGGTCGTGGTGCCAGTGCGGGCGGGCGCGGTAGGCGCGGCGGCGGAACGCGAAGTGCGGCCACTCCTCGATCGGCAGGATGCAGGCCGCGTGCGACCAGTACTCGAAGGCGTGGCGGTCCGTCCAGTACGCCGCCTCGACCCGGGACCGGCCGACCGCGCCCAGGCGCGCGTACGGGATCAGCTCGTGGGAGCGGGCGAGCACCGAGATCGTGTCGAGCTGCACCGCGCCGAGGTGGCGCAGGACCCCGCGGACCCCGCCCTTGCGGTCCGGGGCGCCGAGGAAGCCCTGGGCGCGCAGTGCGATGCGGCGGGCTTCGTCGGCGGACAGGTCAACGGCGGGACGCGGCAAGGTCGTCATACCGCAAACGATAGGACGGGCCACTGACAGCCGGCGGCACGCGGCGGCACCCGGCCGCCCGGCGTCAGGCGGGCGCGGGCAGGTACGGCACCGGGCACGGCAGGCCCAGGTCGGACGGGAGCAGCGCGCCTATCCAGCAGTCCCGTACGACGTCCTTGTTGAGCAGGCCCGAACGCAGGGTGCCCTCCATGGTGAAGCCGGCTTTCTCGGCGACCGTGCGCGAGCCCACGTTGCCCACTTCGGCGCGCCACTCCAGGCGCGTACAGCCGAGATCGGTGAAGGCCCAGCGGGCGAGGCCCAGGGTGGCCTCGGTCATGTAGCCGCGGCCGCGGTGCTCCTTGGCCGTCCAGAAGCCGATCTCCCAGGTGCCCGCGCGCGGGTGGTGCACGGAGACGGCGCCGAGGACGGGTCCCTCCTCGTCGGTGCGGACGGCGAAGGTGTACTCGGTGTCGGTGCGCCAGCCGTCGGCGACCACGCGCTGGACGAAGTATTCGGCGTCCGCGCGCGCGTAGGGCGAGGGGACCGGCACCCAGCGCTGGATCTCGGGGTCCTGGACCGCCGCGCACACCTCGTCGATGTCGGCGGGCTCGAAGGTGCGCAGAAACAGGCGGGCGGTGGTCAGCTTCACGGGGTCCATCGCACGATTCTGCTCGGCGAAAGAGGCGGACGCCATGACTTTTCACCCCTTGTGGCGGCACCTTCCGAGGCCCCTGTCCGTTGGACCTCATGGCAGACCTCCCGGCGCGGTGGGGTCCTCGCATACGATGGCCGTTGCTCAGGCTGTCGCTTGAGTAACCGACCGTGCCAGGCCCGACCGGCAAGGAGACCAACCGCGTGTCCGTCCTCCAGAAGATCATGCGTGCAGGCGAAGGCAAGATCCTGCGCAAGCTGCACCGCATCGCGGACCAGGTCAACTCCATCGAAGAGGACTTCGAGAGCCTCTCCGACGCCGAGCTGCGCGCGCTCACGGACGAGTACAAGCAGCGGCTCGCGGACGGCGAGACCCTGGACGACCTGCTGCCCGAGGCGTTCGCGACCGTGCGCGAGGCCGCCCGGCGCGTCCTCGGCCAGCGCCCCTACGACGTGCAGTTGATGGGCGGCGCCGCGCTCCACCTCGGCTATGTGGCGGAGATGAAGACCGGTGAGGGCAAGACCCTGGTCGGCACCCTGCCGACGTATCTGAACGCGCTGTCCGGCAAGGGCGTGCACCTGATCACGGTCAACGACTACCTGGCCGAGCGCGACTCCGAGATGATGGGCCGCGTCCACAAGTTCCTCGGTCTGACCGTCGGCTGCATCCTGGCGAACATGACGCCGGCGCAGCGCCGTGAGCAGTACAACTGCGACATCACGTACGGCACGAACAATGAGTTCGGCTTCGACTACCTGCGCGACAACATGGCGTGGTCGCAGGACGAGCTGGTGCAGCGCGGCCACAACTTCGCGGTGGTCGACGAGGTCGACTCCATCCTCGTCGACGAGGCCCGTACGCCGCTGATCATCTCCGGCCCCGCCGACCAGGCCACCAAGTGGTACGGCGACTTCGCCAAGCTCGTCACCCGCCTGAAGAAGGGCGAGGCGGGCAATCAGCTGAAGGGCATCGAGGAGACCGGCGACTACGAGGTCGACGAGAAGAAGCGCACCGTCGCCATCCACGAGTCCGGCGTCGCCAAGGTCGAGGACTGGCTGGGCATCGACAACCTCTACGAGTCGGTGAACACCCCGCTCGTCGGCTATCTGAACAACGCCATCAAGGCGAAGGAACTGTTCAAGAAGGACAAGGACTACGTCGTCATCGACGGCGAAGTCATGATCGTCGACGAGCACACCGGCCGAATCCTCGCCGGCCGCCGTTACAACGAGGGCATGCACCAGGCGATCGAGGCGAAGGAAGGGGTGGACATCAAGGACGAGAACCAGACGCTCGCCACGATCACCCTGCAGAACTTCTTCCGCCTCTACGACAAGCTCTCCGGCATGACCGGTACGGCGATGACCGAGGCCGCCGAGTTCCACCAGATCTACAAGCTCGGCGTCGTCCCGATCCCGACGAACAAGCCGATGGTCCGCAAGGACCAGGCCGACCTGATCTACCGCACCGAGGTCGCCAAGTTCGACGCGGTCGTCGACGACATCGCGGACAAGCACGAGAAGGGCCAGCCGATCCTCGTCGGTACGACGTCGGTCGAGAAGTCCGAGTACCTCTCGCAGCAGCTCTCCAAGCGCGGCATCCAGCACGAGGTGCTCAACGCCAAGCAGCACGACCGGGAGGCGACGATCGTCGCCCAGGCGGGCCGCAAGGGCGCCGTCACGGTCGCGACGAACATGGCGGGCCGTGGCACCGACATCAAGCTCGGCGGCAACCCGGACGACCTCGCCGAGGCCGAGCTGCGCCAGGCGGGCCTCGACCCCGTCGAGCACGTCGAGGAGTGGGCCGCGGCCCTGCCCGCCGCCCTGGAGAAGGCCGAGCAGGCCGTCAAGGCGGAGTTCGAGGAGGTCAAGGACCTCGGCGGGCTCTACGTGCTGGGTACCGAGCGCCACGAGTCGCGGCGTATCGACAACCAGCTGCGCGGTCGCTCCGGCCGTCAGGGCGACCCCGGCGAGTCCCGCTTCTACCTCTCCCTGGGCGACGACCTGATGCGGCTGTTCAAGGCGCAGATGGTCGAGCGCGTCATGTCGATGGCGAACGTGCCGGACGACGTGCCGATCGAGAACAAGATGGTCACCCGCGCGATCGCCTCCGCGCAGTCGCAGGTCGAGCAGCAGAACTTCGAGACGCGCAAGAACGTCCTGAAGTACGACGAGGTGCTCAACCGCCAGCGCGAGGTCATCTACGGCGAGCGCCGCCGCGTCCTGGAGGGCGAGGACCTGCAGGAGCAGGTCGTGCACTTCATGGACGACACCATCGACGAGTACATCGGCGCCGAGACCGCCGAGGGCTTCGCCGAGGAGTGGGACCTCGACCGGCTGTGGGGCGCCTTCAAGCAGCTCTACCCGATCAAGGTCACGGTGGAGGAGCTGGAGGAGGAGGCCGGTGACCGCGCCGGTCTGACCGCCGAGTTCATCGCCGAGGCCGTCAAGGACGACATCCACGCGCAGTACGAGCAGCGCGAGGAGCAGCTCGGCTCCGAGATCATGCGTGAGCTGGAGCGCCGGGTCGTCCTCTCCGTGCTCGACCGCAAGTGGCGCGAGCACCTCTACGAGATGGATTACCTCCAGGAGGGCATCGGCCTGCGCGCCATGGCGCAGAAGGACCCGCTGGTCGAGTACCAGCGCGAGGGCTTCGACATGTTCACCGCCATGATGGAGGGCATCAAGGAGGAGTCCGTCGGCTACCTGTTCAACCTGGAGGTCCAGGTCGAGCAGCAGGTCGAGGAGGTCCCGGTCGAGGACGCCGCGCCCGCCACGTCGCTCGACAAGGAGGACGCGGTCCCGGCGCAGGCCGGTTCGCGTCCGGAGATCCGCGCCAAGGGCCTCGACGCCCCGCAGCGCCCGGACCGCCTGCACTTCCAGGCGCCGAACGCCGAGGGCGGTGTCGACGAGGGCGACTTCGTCACCGAGGACGGGCCGACGCGCTCCGAGTCGGACGGTCTGACGCGGGCCGAGCGCCGGAAGCAGTCGAAGGGGCGCCGCCGCAAGAAGTAGCCTGCGATGGTTGTCGGAAGGGCCGGGCGCGATGCGCCCGGCCCTTCGCCGTGTCACCCGCCTCGCGCCTGTCTCTCGCGTGTCTCCCGCCTCTCGCGTGCCACTCGCCTCGCGCCTGTCACCCGTCCTCTCGCGGTGGGCGTCCGCCGAGTTCCACCGCCGTGACGCGCCAGCGGTTGTCGGCCGCCAGGTGCATACGGAAGGCCAGCGCGTGCAGGCGCGGGCCCGCCGTGATCCGGGCGAAGACCTCGTACGTGCCGGTGGCCGGGACGAAGTAGCCGATGTCGTGGATCGTGGGGCGCCGGCCGCCGGTGCCGAGCGGGCGGCGGGCCACCAGCCACAGCAGGTCGTCGTAGGCGCGGTCGGCGGTGTGGCGGGCGAACCAGTGCGGGGGCCTGGTGCCGGCCAGGACCAGGAGCAGGCGCTGGGTGAACGTCTCGGTGGGGTGCGGGGGCGCCTCCGGCGGGACGCGGCGGGCGGTGGCCGGGCGGCGGGGGTCCCGGCGGGCCGGTGGGCGGGACGGGGGCCGGGCCGTTCCCCGGGGCCCCTGCCGGAACATGACCTTCTGCACGTCGCCTCCGCATGCCGATCGTTCGTACGCCTTGCTGGATACCGGTCGGTAACTCTGTCTGTGGGACCTTCTACGGGGCGCGCGGACAGCGCGGCAAGGGGTGCGGGGAGGGGCCCGCGGGCGGCGATCGGTTCACGCATCCGGGTGAGGGAAGGGCAGGTCGGGCGAGCGCCGCCGACGGCCGGCCGCGTCCCTGTTGACGGTTGCCCGGGGCGGGAGCCACAGCCCGAAGGGGTACTCCCACCCGTATCCTTGAGACCCCTGCGACCCCCGAAGACGACGAAAGCGGCCGGCCATGCGCGTGTACGTACCTCTGTCCCTGCCCCGACTCGCAGAGGCGTACAAGACGGGCGAGCTCGGGCCCGCGCCGCTCACCGCCTACGCCGTGACGCCCGCGCTGCGCGAGTGGTACCTCTCCGACGACATCGAGGAGCTGGAGTACGCGGCCCTCAACCGCGCCGCGCTCGCCTCGCTGCGGCTGCTCGCCGGGGAGCCGGACGCGGCGCGGCGCCGGGTCGTCGTCGCCGTGGACGTGGCGGACAAGGCCGCCGTCGCCGACCCGGACACCGGGCTCGACCCGGCCTCGCTCGGCGAGGTCACCGTCCGCGAGACCGTACGCCTCGCCAAGGCGGCCGCCGTGCACGTGGACGCCGACGACGCCGAGGCCGACGTCACCGCCGCCGCGGCCGCGCTCGGCGCCGCCGACCACGGGGACGACGACGCGCAGTTCGTCGTCGACGGGGCCGAGGACCACGAGCTGCTGTGGTTCGCCACGCAGGAGATCCCCAACCTCGTCGGCCGCGACGACTGAGCCGACTCCCTCCAGGCGGCGGAGGGCGGCTGGGACGCGGCCTCCCGCGAGGCGGCGGGTATGTTCCAGGGATGGGGAGACACATACCTGCCGCGCACATCGTCTGGGACTGGAACGGGACGCTGTTCCACGACAACGAGGCGATCATCCGCGCCACCAACGCAGCCTTCGCGGAGATCGGGCTGCCCCCGATCACGCTGGAGAAGTACCGCGCCCTGTACTGCGTGCCGGTGCCCAAGTTCTACGAGCGGCTGATGGGGCGGATGCCCACGCACGACGAGTGGGTCCTCATGGACGACGCGTTCCACCGGCACTATGTGCTGCACTCCGTGGCGTGCGGGCTCGCCGAAGGGGTGGAGCCGCTGCTCGCCGGATGGCAGGACGCGGGCCGCAGCCAGTCGATCCTCAGCATGTACGGGCACGACCAACTGGTGCCGCTGGTGCGGCAGTTGGGCATCACCGAGCGGTTCGTCCGGGTCGACGGGCGGACCGGCCCGTCCGGTGGCAGCAAGGCCGAGCACATGGTGCGGCACCTGGGCGCGCTGCAAGGCGTGGCGCCCGAGCGGACCGTGGTGATCGGGGACGCGGCCGACGACGCGGTCGCCGCGCTCGGCGTGGGCGCGCACGCCGTGCTCTACACGGGCGGCTCGCACAGCCGGGCCAGTCTCGAAGGGGTGGGCGCGCCCGTCGTGGACACGCTGGCGGAGGCGGTGCGCGCGGCCGAGCGGCTGGTCGCCGCCGCCTGACCGGCGCTCTCGCGCGGCCCGTAGGTATACGGACGACGCCGATCCGCGGGGCTCTGCGTATACCCGCCCCGTCCGCATACCGATGCCCGGACCGCGGATGCCGGGCGAAGCTGTCACCGGCTGCCCCGTCGGCGGGGCAGCCGGCCCGCCCTGACCCCGCGGGTGTCAGCGCACCGGCGCCTTCGCCCGCAGCACCGTGAGGAACTCCCGCATCCACGCGGCGTGGTCCGCCCAGCCGCGGGACGAGACGAGCGTGCCGTCGACGACGACCTCCGTGTCCTGGAACGTGGCGCCCGCCGCCTGCATGTCGGGTTCGAGCGCCGGGTACGCCGTGACGCGGCGGCCCCGCAGGCCGTCGACCGCGGCGGTCAGGAGCGGGCCGTGGCAGATCTGGGCGATGGGCTTGTCGGAGTCGAAGAAGGCTTTGACGATCTTGCGGAGTTCGCCGTCGCCGCGCAGGTACTCCGGGGCCCGGCCGCCCGGGATGACGAGGGCCGCGTACGCGCCCGGCTCGACGTCCGCGAAGGAGAGGTCGGCCTCCCAGGTGTACCCGGGCTTCTCCGTGTACGTGTCGAACCCGGGCTCGAAGTCGTGCACGACGAACCTCAGCCGTTTGCGCGCGGGGGCCGCGATGCGCACGTCGTAGCCCTCTTCGCGCAGCCGCTGGTACGGGTAGAGGACCTCCAGGGACTCCGCCGCGTCGCCCGTGACGATCAGGATCTTCGGTGCCATTGGTCACACCCTCCCCTCGACGGTCGGGTATCCGCCGTCGTGCCCAACGTGCCGCCGCCCCGCGATCCTGGCAAGAGGGCGGGCCCGGGCACGGGTGCGGGCGCGCTTCTGTGCAGAGTGTCAAAGTTCGGCCGCTGGTTTTGTACACATACAGCTCATGACGGGTCCGCCGCGGAGAGCGATAGCCTGGTCCCGTGATCAGCGCGATATCTCGCGGGGGCATCGTCGCCCCCTGCCCGCGCCGGGAAGACACGGGTCGCCACCGCGACCGTGCCCGGCGCCAGGAGCCTTTGGACGGGCTCCCGACCGCTGATCATTTCCGGCGGATGGCCAGTTCGTTGAAAATGGCGCATTACCGTCCGCTCTTCTTCCAATCCGGCATAACGTCGAGGCTGACCGGACACCCCGTGTCACGGCGTTGCGTCGATCGCTTCATCACCGGAACGTCTACGTCACGCAATGGCGCGCGACAGGAGCCAGAGGACAATGCAGACCAAGCTGGACGAAGCCAAGGCCGAGCTGCTCGCGCGGGCCGCCCGGGTAGCTGAGAACAGCCCGGTAGGGGGGCACCTACCGACTGGGGCGGCGGGCGAGGGCGCGGAGGGTCCGCTGGACCACGAGACCGTGCTCGCGTTCCTCCAGCGCTACTACCTGCACACGGCACCCGAGGACCTGGCCGACCGCGACCCGGTCGACGTCTTCGGCGCCGCCTACTCGCACTACCGGCTCGCGGAGACGCGCCCGCAGGGCACGGCCAACGTCAAGGTGCACACCCCGACCGTCGAGGAGAACGGCTGGACGTGCAGCCACTCCGTCGTCGAGGTCGTCACCGACGACATGCCGTTCCTCGTGGACTCGGTCACCAACGAGCTGTCCCGGCAGGGCCGCGGCATCCACGTCGTCATCCACCCGCAGGTCGTCGTCCGCCGCGACGTCACCGGCAAGCTCCTCGAAGTGCTGCCCGCCGGGTCCAGCGCCGAGGGGCACGACGTGCTCACCGAGTCGTGGATCCACGTCGAGACGGACCGCGAGAGCGACCGCGACGACCTCAAGCAGATCACCGCGGACCTGCTGCGCGTCCTGTCCGACGTGCGCGAGTGCGTCGAGGACTGGGAGAAGATGCGCGACGCCGCGCTGCGCATCGCCGAGGAGCTGCCCGCCGAGCCCACCGCGGGCGACCTGGCCGAGCAGGAGGTCGACGAGGCGCGCGAGCTGCTGCGCTGGCTGGCCGCCGACCACTTCACCTTCCTGGGCTTTCGCGAGTACACGCTCACCGAGGACGACTCCCTGGCCGCCGTCCCCGGTACGGGGCTCGGCATCCTGCGCGCCGACCCGCAGCACGAGGGCGAGGACCACCACCCGGTCTCCCCGTCGTTCAACCGGCTGCCCGCCGACGCCCGTGCCAAGGCCCGCGAGCACCGCCTCCTGGTGCTGACCAAGGCCAACAGCCGCGCCACCGTGCACCGGCCGTCCTACCTCGACTACGTCGGCGTGAAGAAGTTCGACGCGGACGGCAATGTCGTCGGCGAGCGCCGCTTCCTCGGCCTGTTCTCCTCCGCCGCGTACACCGAGTCGGTGCGCCGCGTCCCCGTCATCCGCCGCAAGGTCGCCGAGGTCCTCAAGGGCGCGGGCTTCTCGCCCAACAGCCACGACGGCCGCGACCTGCTGCAGATCCTGGAGACGTACCCGCGCGACGAGCTGTTCCAGACCCCGGCCGACGAGCTGCGCTCCATCGTCACCTCGGTCCTGTACCTCCAGGAGCGCCGCCGCCTGCGGCTCTACCTGCGCCAGGACGAGTACGGGCGCTACTACTCGGCGCTCGTCTACCTGCCGCGCGACCGCTACACCACCGGCGTGCGGCTGCGGATCATCGACATCCTCAAGGAGGAGCTGGCCGGCTCCAGCGTCGACTTCACCGCCTGGAACACCGAGTCGATCCTCTCCCGGCTGCACTTCGTCGTCCGGGTCGCGCCGGGCACCGAGCTGCCGCAGCTCTCCGACGCCGACAAGGACCGCATCGAGGCGCGGCTCGTCGAGGCCGCCCGCTCCTGGGCCGACGGTTTCGCCGAGGCGCTGAACGCCGAGTGCGGCGAGGAGCGCGCCGCCGAGCTGCTTCGCCGCTACGCGGGCTCGTTCCCCGAGGGCTACAAGGCGGACCACTCGCCGCGGGCGGCCGTCGCCGACCTCGTCCACCTGGAGCAGCTCAAGAAGGGCGGCAAGGACTTCGCGCTCTCGCTGTACGAGCCGGTCGGCGCCGCGCCCGGCGAGCGCCGCTTCAAGATCTTCCGGACCGGGGCGCCCGTCTCGCTCTCCGAGGTCCTGCCGGTGCTCCAGCGCCTGGGCGTCGAGGTCACCGACGAGCGCCCGTACGAGCTGCGGTGCAGCGACCGGACGACCGCGTGGATCTACGACTTCGGGCTCCGGATGCCCAAGCCCGCGAACGGCGGCGCGGACGACCTCGGGGCCGACGGCCGCGAGCGGTTCCAGGAGGCGTTCGCCGCGACCTGGACCGGGCTCGCCGAGAACGACGGCTTCAACTCCCTCGTCCTGCGCGCCGGGCTCAACTGGCGCCAGGCGATGGTCCTGCGCGCGTACGCGAAGTACCTGCGCCAGGCCGGTTCGACGTTCAGCCAGGACTACATGGAGGACACCCTCCGTACGAACGTCCACACCACGCGGCTGCTCGTCTCGCTCTTCGAGGCGCGGATGTCGCCGGAGCGCCAGCGGGCCGGGACCGAGCTGACCGACGGTCTGCTCGAAGAGCTCGACGGCGCGCTCGACCAGGTCGCCTCGCTCGACGAGGACCGCATCCTGCGCTCCTTCCTCACCGTCATCAAGGCGACGCTGCGCACCAACTTCTTCCAGGAGGCGGGCGGCGGCCAGCCGCACGCGTACGTCTCCATGAAGTTCGACCCGCAGGCCATCCCCGACCTGCCCGCGCCGCGCCCCGCGTACGAGATCTGGGTGTACTCGCCGCGTGTCGAGGGTGTGCACCTGCGCTTCGGCAAGGTCGCGCGCGGTGGCCTGCGCTGGTCGGACCGGCGTGAGGACTTCCGCACGGAGATCCTCGGCCTGGTGAAGGCGCAGATGGTGAAGAACACCGTCATCGTGCCGGTCGGCGCCAAGGGCGGCTTCGTCGCCAAGCAGCTTCCCGACCCGAGCGTGGACCGGGACGCGTGGATGGCCGAGGGCATCCGCAGCTACAAGACGTTCATCTCGGCGCTGCTCGACATCACCGACAACCTGGTGGCCGGCGAGGTCGTCCCGCCGAACGACGTGGTGAGCCACGACGAGGACGACACGTACCTCGTGGTCGCGGCCGACAAGGGCACGGCGACCTTCTCCGACATCGCCAACGAGGTCGCGGGCAGCTACAACTTCTGGCTCGGCGACGCGTTCGCCTCCGGCGGCTCCGCCGGATACGACCACAAGGTCATGGGCATCACCGCGCGCGGCGCCTGGGAGTCCGTGAAGCGGCACTTCCGCGAGCTGGGCGTCGACACCCAGTCGCAGGACTTCACCGTCGTCGGCGTCGGCGACATGTCCGGTGACGTGTTCGGCAACGGGATGCTGCTCAGCGAGCACATCCGCCTGGTCGCCGCCTTCGACCACCGGCACATCTTCATCGACCCGAAGCCGGACGCGGCCACCTCGTACGCCGAGCGGCGCCGCATGTTCGAGCTGCCGCGCTCGTCGTGGGCCGACTACGACAAGGCGCTGATCTCGCAGGGCGGCGGCGTCTTCCCGCGCTCCGCGAAGGCGATCCAGCTCAACAACCACATCCGCGAGGCCCTCGGCATCGAGTCGCGCCAGGCGAAGATGACCCCGGCCGAGCTGATGAAGGCGATCCTCCAGGCCCCGGTGGACCTGCTGTGGAACGGCGGCATCGGCACGTACGTGAAGTCCTCGGCCGAGTCCAACGCGGACGTCGGCGACAAGGCCAACGACGCCATCCGCGTCGACGGCCAGGACGTGCGCGCCCAGGTCATCGGCGAGGGCGGCAACCTCGGCGCGACCCAGCTGGGCCGCATCGAGTTCGCCAGGACCGGCGGCAAGGTCAACACCGACGCCATCGACAACAGCGCGGGCGTCAACACCTCCGACGTCGAGGTCAACATCAAGGTCCTGCTCAACGGCCTGGTGTCCGACGGCGACCTGACGGTGAAGCAGCGCAACAAGCTGCTCGCCGCGATGACCGACGAGGTCGGCCACCTGGTGCTGCGCAACAACTACGCGCAGAACGTGGCGCTGGCCAACGCCGTCGCCCAGTCGCCGTCCCTGCTCCACGCCCACCAGCGGTTCATGCGCCGCCTGGGCAAGCAGGGCCACCTCGACCGGTCCCTGGAGTTCCTGCCCAACGACCGGCAGATCAAGGAGCTCCTCAACTCCGGGCGCGGGCTCAGCCAGCCCGAGCTGGCCGTCCTCCTCGCCTACACGAAGATCACGGCCGCCGAGGAGCTCATCCACACGACGCTGCCCGACGACGCCTACCTGCGCCGGCTCCTGCACGCCTACTTCCCGAAGGCGCTGCGCGACAAGTACGCCGACGCGATCGACGCGCACCCGCTGCGCCGCGAGATCATCACGACGGTCCTCGTCAACGACACGGTGAACACCGGCGGCTCGACGTTCCTGCACCGCCTCTGCGAGGAGACCGGGGCGTCCCTGGAGGAGATCGTGCGGGCGCAGCTCGCCGCGCGCGAGATCTTCGGGCTCGGCGAGGTGTGGGACGCGGTGGAGGCGCTCGACAATGTCGTCGCCGCCGACGTCCAGACCCGCATCCGGCTGCACTCGCGCCGCCTCGTCGAGCGCGGCACGCGCTGGCTGCTCAACAACCGGCCGCAGCCGCTCCAGCTCGCGGAGACGATCTCGTTCTTCAAGGACGGCGTCGCCGAGGTGTGGGCCGCCATGCCGAAGATGCTCAGGGGCGCGGACGCCGAGTGGTACCAGTCGATCTGCGACGAGCTGACCGGCGGCGGTGTGCCGGAGGCGCTGGCCGCGCAGGTCGCCGGGTTCTCCTCCGCGTTCCCGACGCTCGACATCGTGCAGATCGCCGACCGCATGGGCAAGGAGGCGACGGACGTCGCCGAGGTCTACTACGACCTCGCCGACCGGCTCTCCATCACCCAGCTCATGGACCGCATCATCGAACTCCCGCGGGCCGACCGCTGGCAGTCGATGGCCCGCGCCTCCATCCGCGAGGACCTGTACGCGGCGCACGCCGCCCTGACGGCGGACGTCCTGGCCGTCGGGAACGGGGCGTCGACGCCGGAGGAGCGGTTCAAGGCGTGGGAGGAGAAGAACGCGCCGATCCTGGGCCGCGCGCGCTCGACCCTGGAGGAGATCCAGGGCTCGGACGCGTTCGACCTGGCCAACCTGTCGGTGGCCATGCGGACGATGCGGACGCTCCTTCGGGTGCACTCGTAGGGGTTTCGTGGTGACGGGCGCCCCGGGCCGGATGTGTTCCGGCCCGGGGCGCCCGTCACTGGCTTTTCCGCACGTCTCCGGCCACTCTGAATGTCTCCGACCACTCTGAATACGACACAAAATCGGGCAATCCATTTAAAGTGGAGCTGATTGTCTGACAGATGCAGGGAGAGCCGATGCCGTTGATCCCGTCGAAGCCGTCCGGCCCTGACACGCAGCCGGAGAGCCGGGTCGCCGCGCTGCCCGCCGACTGGGCCGCGACACCGCTGACCGTCGTCATGCCGACCTACAACGAGGCGGGGAACCTGCCCCGGATGGCCGACGCGCTGATGGAGCTGGACCTGCCCGGCCTGCGCCTGCTCGTCGTCGACGATGCGAGCCCCGACGGCACCGGCGAGATCGCCGACGAGTACGCCCGCCGGTTCGGCCCCGAGCGCGTCGGCGTCCTGCACCGGGCGGGCAAGGAGGGCCTCGGGCGCGCCTACGCGGCGGGCATGGGGCAGGCCGTCGCCGACGGGGCGCGGTACGTGCTCCAGATGGACGCCGACGGCAGCCACCCCGTCGCCAAGGTCCCGCAGCTCCTCGGCGTCGCCCTCTCGACGGGCGCGGCCGTCACCCTCGGCAGCCGCTACGTGCAGGGCGGCACCCTCTCGGACGCCTGGGGCGCCCACCGCCGCCTGCTCTCCCGCTGGGCCAACGCCTACGCGGGCACCATCCTCGGCACCCGGGTCCGCGACATCACCGGCGGCTTCAACCTGTGGCGCGAGGACGCGCTGCGCGCCATCGACCTGGCCTCCGTCGACAGCGCGGGCTACAGCTTCCAGGTCGAGATGAAGTACCGGGCCGTGCGCCGCGGCTTCGGCATCATGGAGGTGCCGATCCACTTCGAGGACCGTACGGTCGGCGAGTCCAAGATGAACCTGATGGTGCAGCTGGAGTCCGTAGCGATGCCGTGGAAGCTGCGGGCGAGGTCGCGCCGGTGACCGGGGTGCACCGCCCGCACCGTGCGCGCCGCCGGTAGCGCACTCGCGCGGGCCGCCGCCCTGCTGCTCCTCGTGCTGCTGGTGGCGGTCGTCGTCCGGCTGCCGTGGGCCGGTGACCTGGGCGTCCACGCCGCCACGGTCGAACGCCTCCGCCGAGACCTGCTCGACCCGGGCGACCCGCTGGTCGCGGCCGACGCGCCGAGCCCGTACTACACGCCCTGGACCCTGCTGCTCGGCTGCGCGGCGAAGGTCACTGGGCTCGGGGTCTTCGTGGTGCTGCGCGGCGCGGCGCTCGTGTCCCTCGCGGTGCTGGTGACGGGGGTCTGGTCGTTCGTCGGTACGTTCCTGACGGGTGCGGCGGGGCGGTGGCGCCGGGCCGCCGTGACCGCCCTCGTCCTGCTCGCCCTGGTGCTGCTGTGGGGCACGACCCTGTTCGACTGGAGCGGCTTCCTCGGCCTGCACTCCCTCGCGCTGAGCGTCTCCTACCCGAGTACGTGCGCGCTGGGCGCCGCCTTCTGGCTGTGGGCGCTGCTGCGCCGGGCGACGACATGGCCGCACTTCCTGGGGGCCGGCGTCCTGTGGGCGGCGATCCTGCTGAGCCACCAGTTCACCGGGGTGGTCGCCTCGCTGGGGGCGCTGGCGATGGTGCTCGGGGCGCGCCAGTGGCCCGGCCGGGCGGTGTGGCTCCGCCTTGCCGCCGGTTCGGCCCTCGGCCTGCTGCTGCTCGCGCTCTGGCCGTACTACTCCTTCTTCGGCCTGTTCGGCGTCGGCGGCCTGGAGGAGATCCACCGCTCCCTGTACCGGAGCCTGCCGGGCCGCTTCTGGCTCGTCGCGCTGGTCGGCGGCGCCGCGCTCGCGCTCCGCTGGTGGCGTGACCGGCGCGATCCGCTGGTGCTGTGCTGCGTCCTCGGGGCCGTGGTGTTCGCCGCGGGCGGCCTGAGCGGGCACTGGTCGTGGGGCCGGGTGCTGCCCGCGGTACTGATCCCCGCGCAGGTCGCGGCGGGTCTGGAGGTCTTCTGCGCGCCGCGCCGCGCGGTACGGGCGGCGCTCGGCTGGGCCGTCGCGGGGGCGCTGCTCGCCGGGGCGTGGACCCAGTCCGGGGTGCTGGGGTATGTCCTGCCGCGCTCGTCCCTGCCGTCCGCCGTCGCCGACCGGTACCGGGAGCCGTGGCCCGGCTACCACTGGATCACGCCATGGGTGAGGTACGGGGACGTGGTCCTGGCCAAGAAGTGGCCGGCCCGGCAGATCCCCGCGTACGGGCCGTACACGGTCGCCCCCGGCTACCCGGACTTCTTCCTGGACGACGAGGAGGAGCGGCTCGCGGCGGTCCGCACGTACTTCGCGGCGGGCACGCCGGAGCGGCGGCGGGCGGACGTGCTGCGGCGGTACGGGGTGGGGTGGGTGGTGGCGTACCCGGGGGAGGTCGGGGGAGGCGGCCCGGCGCTGGAGGAAGTGGCGGTGGGGCCGCGCGGCCAAGTGCTGTACCGGGTGCCCTAGAGCTCTGGACCTGGACCTGGACCTGGACCTGGACGGACCTGGACCTGGACCTCGACGGACCTGGACTACGCCCGCACCAGCCTGACCGCCTGCCGTACCTTGCGGGCAAGCGACGTGCCCGACACCCGGCGCGCCACCGGCCGCACGACCTTCGCCGTCAGCCCCACCGTCTCCCACCGGACCTGCATCCGGCCCGCCCCGCGCCCCTCGGGCTCGACGGTGATCCGGTGACGCGGCACTTCCGCGGTGAAGGCGGGGAAGTCGAGCGGGGCGAGGAGCAGGCCGTTGTTGCGCATCCCCTCGGGCGCCTGGAGCTGGAGCACGGGGTGGCGGATGCCGTCGAAGCCCTGCTGGGGGAGGGCGGCGGCGGCCAGGTCGAGGAGGACTCCGCCTTCGTGGACGCCGGGCCGCACCGGGTCGAGCCGGAACCGGACGGTGAGGCGTCTGCCGCCGGGGGAGACGACCAGCGCGGCGATCTGCGGGCCGACGGGCAGGCGCAGGCCGGGGTCGTAGGTGCGGATCCGCAGCCGCACGGACGCCGGGCCGGGGCCCCGTTCCAGGCGCACGATCTCGTGCCGGAACAGGGCGCGGCGGAAGGGGCGGGCGTCGAGCGCCAGGTCGGCCAGGGAGAGTTCGCGGCGGGCGGTCTCCGTCGCCGGGATCTCGGCGCCCCAGCACAGGACGCCGGTGACGGGGTCGGCGACCGCCGTGCGCGGGGCGACCCCCTGTCCGAGGCCGCGGGCCGCGAGGTGGGCGTCGGCGAGGCGGCGGTCGCGCACCAGTTGCAGGACGACGCGTTCGGCGCGCGGGAGACGGGCGTACGCGCCGGGCGCGAGCCGGGCCAGATACGGGTTCACGATCTCGGCGAAGCCCGCGAGCCACTCCTCGTCGCGGTAGGGCAGGTCGTTCGCGTACATGCGGAAGTCGTGCTTGAGGAACTTGTAGTCCTTGGCCTCGCGCAGCGGCGCGCTGTAGCCGCCCTCGTCGAGGAAGGCGTCGATGAGTTCCTGGACGTGGACGCGGTCGCGGACGTTGCTCAGTTTGTGCCGCTGGTTGGAGATGGAGGCGGCGGACTCCTCCGCGTACGGGGCGATGTACCAGCGGTACACCGGCTCGGGGACGACCGCGAACGAGGTCGCCAGGCAGTAGGCCTGGGCGGAGAAGAGCTGGTCCTCGTAGTGGATGCCCTCGGGGAAGCGCAGGCCGTGCCGGTCGAGGAAGGCGCGGGCGTACATCTTGCTGGTCGACAGGTGCTCGAAGAAGAAGCCGGGCTCGGCCTCGATGCCATCGACGGTGCGGCGTTCGGCGACGAGGTGCGGCATCCAGACCGAGGCGCGGCCCGTGTCGACGCGGATGCGTTCGACCGCGCCCATCGCGAAGTCGATCGACGGGTCCTCGCGGTGCGCCGACAGGAGCAGCTCGACGGCGCGGGGCGGCAGTTCGTCGTCGCTGTCCAGGAACATCGCGTACGGGGCGCGTGCGATGTCCAGGGCCCGGTTGCGCGGCGCGCTGCACCCGCCCGAGTTCTCCGGGAGGCGCAGGTAGGTGATGCGGGGGTCGGAGGCCGCCAGCTCCCGGGCCACCTGCGGGGTGTGGTCCGTCGAGTGGTCGTCGCTGATGATGATCTCGATGTCGGCGTGCGTCTGCGCCTGGAGGGAGGCGACCGCGCGCGGCAGGCGCTCCGCGTCGTTGAAGACGATCACCGTGACCGTCACATCGGGGGTGGGCGCCATCAGGAACTCGCCTCCTCGGGCGTCGGCGCCGGTCTGCGGTCGTCGACGGGCACGATGGGCGGCAGCGCCTCCTCCGGTTCGCCGAGGAAGACGCGGCGCACGACCCGCTCGGCGGCGTGCCCGTCGTCGAACTCGCAGAACCGGCGCCGGAAGTGCGCGCGGGCCTTCGCGGACACCTCGTCGCGCCACGCTTCCGTCGCGAGGATCTCCGTCAACTCGGCCTGGGTGCGCGCCACATGGCCCGGCGGCTCGGCCATCAGGTCGAAGTAGACGCCGCGCGTGCTCGCGTACGTCTCCCAGTCGTCGGCGTAGACGATCATCGGCCGGTCCAGGTTGGCGTAGTCGAACATGATCGACGAGTAGTCCGTGATCAGCGCGTCCGACGCGAGCGCCAGCTCCTCCACCGGGTCGTACGCCGAGACGTCGATGACGCGGCCGCTGCGGCGGAGCGAGGAGAGGGGGGAGGCGGCGCCGCCGTAGAAGTAGTGGCCGCGCACGAGCAGGACCGTGGACTCGCCGAGGCGTTCGGCGAGCGCGGCGAGGTCGAGACGCGGGGTCCAGCGCGCCTCGTAGTCGCGGTGGGTCGGCGCGTAGAGGACGGCGCGGCGGCCCGGCGGGATGCCGAGGCGGTCGCGGACGGCGCGGATGTCGGCGGCGCCCCCGCCGTAGTAGACGTCGTTGCGCGGGTAGCCGTGGTCCAGGGACGTGTAGCGCGACGGGTAGGCGTGCTCCCACATACGGGTGGAATGGCTGTTGGAGCTGATGCTGAAGTCCCACTTGTCGACGCGGGCGAGCAGCGCGTCGAAGTCGAGGCCCTTGGACGCCGTCGGGTAGTCGAGCTGGTCCAGGCCCATCTTCTTCAGCGGGGTGCCGTGGTGGGTCTGGAGGTGGACCGCGCCGGGTCGTTTGACCACCGCGTTCGGGAAGTTGACGTTGTTGACGAGGTACTTGGCGCGGGCCATGACCTCCCAGTAGCGGCGGGTCCCGGGCACCACGTGCTCCGTGCCGGGCGGCAGCAGCGGCTCCGTCCGCTTCGACACCACCCACACCTGGCGGACGTGCGGCGCGCGCCGCGTCAGCTCCGCCGCGATCGCGCCCGGGTTGCAGGCGACGCCCCGGTCCCAGTACGCGGAGAAGACGGCCAGATCGGGGTCGACCGGTTCGCGCAGGGCCCGCTGGTAGTGCAGGTCGCGGACCTTCGCGCCGAACCGCTTCTTGCGGGCCCGCACCGCCGCCTTCGCGTCGCGCCGCTTGTGGTTGGCGCTCTGGAACACCCGGTACTTCGTGTACGCGTCCTCTTCCAGCAGACGGCGCCGGACGCCCTCGAGACCGGCCGGGCGGCGGTAGCCCTCCGGGCGCCAGCGCACGGCGGCGGCCGACGCCCGGTGGAAGAACTCCCGGGCCACCGCGTCCGGCATCTTCGCGCGCGCCACCACCCGCATCGACTCCGTGGCCATCAGGTCGTACAGGACGGCGCGCGGCCGGACCGGGGCGCCGAGCCGCGCCATGAGCCGCTGCAACTCCTCGTACGCCTCGACGAACCCGTACCGCTCGTCGGCGGTCACCGGGGGCAGGCTCTCGGGCCGCAGCTCCCGTACGTCGACGATGACGTGCTCCAGGCAGGCGATCCGTTCGGCGAGGACGAGGCAGGCGCGGGCGGCGAACATCTCGGCGGACGCCTCTTCGGCACCCGACAGGTCGGCGCGGTGCTCGTGCCAGAACGCGGCGCGCACGACCCGGTTGCCGAGCAGCGGGGCGACGCGCAGCAGGTCGGGGGCGTGGGCCGGGGGCAGGTCGCGGCGGCCGACGCGGGCCAGGCGCCAGGCGTCGGTGCCGGCGCCCAGGGTGGAGCGCCAGGTCGAGCGGATGTGGTCGGCGACCAGGACGTCCACCCGGCCCGTCCGCGGCTCGGGCGCGTGCTCGGCCACTTCCGCCAGGCGGTCGAGCACGGCCCGCAGCGCCCCCGTCGGCACCCGGTCCTTGGCGTGCACGAACCAGAGCCAGTCGCCGCCCGCCCGCTCGGCGCCCGCCGCGCGCGCCGCCGAGTCCGAGGCGCCCCGCGGCAGCGGTACGACGGGGTGGCCGTACCGTTCGGCGACGTCCCGCGCGACCTCGCCGACGGCGGCCGTGACCAGCTCGGCGCCGGGCGGGAGCTGCCCGGCGACGCTGTCCAGGCAGCCGCCGAGCAGGCCCTGCACGTCCCGCCCGTACACGACGACGCTCAGCCGTGCGCTCATGCCGCGCCCCCGTTCCGCTCCGCCATCCGGCCCATGACCCGGCCCGCCGCCCGCCCGTCGTCCAGGTCGCAGAACGCCGCCCGGAAGTCCGCGGCGAGGGAGCTCAGGCATGTGTCGAGGTGCGGCTCGACGTCGGAGACGGGGACGATCACACTCAGCCGGGCATGACGCATAGCCGCACACTAAGCGGACAAAAATCACCTGGCGAACTTTTCGTACTCCTTGAGGACCTCGTCCGTCGGCCCGTCCATCCGCAGCTCTCCGCGCTCCAGCCACAGCACCCGGTCGCAGGTGTCGCGGATCGACTTGTTGCTGTGGCTGACCAGGAAGACGGTGCCCGCGTGCTTGCGCAGCTCGCGGATGCGCTCCTCCGAGCGCTTCTGGAACGAGCGGTCGCCGGTGGCGAGCGCCTCGTCGATCAGGAGCACGTCGTGGTCCTTGGCGGCGGCGATGGAGAACCGGAGCCGGGCCGCCATGCCGGAGGAGTACGTGCGCATGGGCAGGGTGATGAAGTCGCCCTTCTCGTTGATCCCGGAGAAGTCGACGATGTCGTCGTAGCGGTCGCGGACCTGTTCGCGGCTCATCCCCATGGCGAGGCCGCCGAGCCGGACGTTGCGCTCACCGGTGAGGTCGTTCATCAGCGCCGCGTTGACGCCGAGCAGGGAGGGCTGGCCGTCGGTGAAGATCCGGCCGCGCTCCGCGGGCAGCAGCCCGGCCACGGCCTTGAGCAGGGTGGACTTGCCGGACCCGTTGGTGCCGATGAGGCCGATGGCCTCGCCGCGGTAGGCGGTGAAGGAGACGTCGCGGACCGCGTGCACGGTGCGTACGCCGGAGCGCTGCTCGGCCTTCTTCCGGCCGCCGACGATGCGGTTCAGGGCGGCGGTCGCGGTGCCGCGCCCCGCGCCCGTGCCGTTGACGCGGTAGACGATGTCGACGTGGTCGACGATGACGGTGGGGACGGTTGCGTCGGTCTGTTCAGCCACGGCCGTACGTCTCCTCTGCCTTCCAGAAGTAGATGAATCCGCCGACGCCGGCGAGCAGCGCCCAGCCCAGGGCCCAGGCCCACACGTGCGCGGGCAGCTGGTCGCCGGTGAAGCTGTCGATCAGCGCGAACCGCATCAGGTCGATGTAGACGGCGGCCGGATTGGCCTTGAGCAGCACGGTCACGGCGTGCGGCAGATCCGTCCTGCTCAGCAGGTGGTCCAGGCTCCACATGACGCCGGACAGGTACATCCACGTCCGCAGCAGGAACGGCATCAGCTGCGCGATGTCCGGGGTGTTCGCACCGATCCTGGCCATGATCAGCGCGAGCCCGGTGTTGAACGTGAACTGCAGGAACAGCGCCGGGACCACAAGGAGCCACGACGCGGTCGGCGGGACGCCGAAGCAGAGCAGGATCACGACGAGCGCGCACATCGAGAACAGCAGCTGCTGGAGCTGTTGCAGGCAGTACGAGATCGGCAGCGAGGCGCGCGGGAAGTGCAGCGCCCGTACGAGGCCGAGGCTGCCGGAGATCGCGCGGGTGCCCGCCATCACCGACGACTGCGTGAACGTCCACACGAACACGCCCGTGACCAGGAACGGGACGAAGTCCGGGACGCCGTGGCTGGTGCCCATCAGGATGCCGAAGATGAAGTAGTAGACGGCCGCGTTCAACAGCGGCGTCGCCACCTGCCAGACCTGGCCGAGCTTCGCCTGGCTGTACTGCGCGGTCAGCTTGGCGGTCGAGAACGCGGTGATGAAGTGGCGCCGCTGCCACAACTGGCGCACGTAGGCGGGCAGCGACGGGCGGGCGCCGCTGACGGTCAGCCCGTACCGGGCGGCGAGCGCGGCGGCGTCCGGCTCCGCCGTGGTGCCGGTCGTCGCCGTGGTGCCGGGGGAGGGGGTCGCCGGGGCGGGGGGTGTCTCCAGGACCTGACTCACATCCGCTGCTTTCGGTCGGGCTGGGCTTGCGGAAACCAGCTGTTTGCCTGCCGTTTACGTCGGGACGGGCCCGTATCGTCGTGACGTGAGCGTAGGCCGTCCGTACGTCGGAACGCAACCGTTTCGTCGTCACGGAACTATGCTGGGCCGCATGACGACCAACGCCGAAGCCCCCAAGCCGCCGCCACGGCGCCGGGCCCCGGCCGGGGCCGCCGTCCTCCGCGAGGACGTGACCGACGCCATCCGGGCCGCCGTCTTCGAGGAACTCGCCGCCGTCGGCTACGCCCGGATGTCCATCGAGGGCATCGCGCGCCGCGCGGGCGTCGGGAAGACCGCGGTCTACCGCCGCTGGCGCTCCAAGCTCCACCTCGTCCTCGACCTGGTCTCCGCGCTGGCGGTCCAGGGCCTGCCCGCACCGGACACCGGCTCGCTCGACGAGGACCTGCTGCTCCTCTACAAGGTCATGTCCCGCGCCCTGAAACACCCCGTCGCCGGCCAGATCCTCCCCGACCTCCAGGCGGAGGCGGCCCGCAACCCGGAGATCGCCGACGCCCTCCAGAAAGCACTCCGGGAGGGCCAGCACGGGGTCGCCGCCGGAATCGTCACGGCGGCGATCACCCGCGGCGAACTCCGCGACGGCCTCGACGAGGACCTCGCGCTCGACCTGATCTCGGGCCCGCTCTACTGGCGCTCCGTGGTCGTCAGGAACCCGGCGCTGCCGAAGGGCCATCTGCAACGGCTGGCGGCGGCCACGGCGGCGGCGCTCAAGGCGCTGTGACCGCGCCGCGCCCCTCTGCGCCCCACCGGGCCCTGTGACCGCGCCGCGCCCCTCTGCGCCATACCGGTGTCGTCCGGGAGCGTCGGCACGAGCGGGCGCGCGGCCCTGTGGACGATGGGCCGCATGCATACGACGTTCCTACCGGCGGCAGCCCGGCGGTCCCGTACCGGCGTGACCGCTCTGGCGTGGGCGCTGGTCGCGGGGCTGCTCCCCGTCCTCGGCCTCGGCCTGGCGGCCGCTCCGGCGGCCGCCGCCCCGCTGCCGGGCGGCCTCGGCCCGTGCGTCCCCGGCGACTGCCCGGACCCGTACCCGGGCATCAACAACGGCTCGTACGCCGGCCGCGACGACGCCGTCAACATCTTCGTCGGCGACGACTTCCTGGTCAGGGGCGGCGCGGCCGAGGCCGAGGGGCGCAGCGTCGTCCTCGGGAACTTCGACCTGAACAAGTCGGGCGGCAGCAGCGTCTACGACATCGGGGAGGCGGGCGTCGGCTCCCGCGTGCCCCCGTCGGACGGGGCGGACTGGCTGACCACGGGCGGCAGCGTCAATGTCGCGGACGGACAGCGGCTGCTCGCCGAGCGCGGCGTCGTCCGGTACGGGGTCGACACCACCGGCACCATCAACGCGGCCAGGCTCGTGCACGACCCCGACGCGGCAGCCCCGTACGAGAACCTGCGCGACGACCTCTCCACCGCCAGCCAGTGCTACGCGCGAGAGGGCGGCGAGCCCCGCGAGGCGACCGGCACCACCGTCAACCAGGGCTACCAGACCCTGTTCACCGGGGACGGCACGTCGAAGCTCCAGGTCTTCAACGTCGACTTCGACCTCGTGGGCTCGGGCGGCGGACAGCAGGGCGTCGTCTTCGCCAAGATCCCCAAAGGCGCGACCATCCTGGTCAACATGGTCGGCGACGCGCGCATCATCAACACCTACAGCGGCGGCATCGACGACGCGACGGACCCCCTCAACTCCTACCGCGACCGGCTCCTGTGGAACTTCCCGGACGCCGTCTCGGTCGACCTGAAGGGCACGGGACAGTTCCAGGGCAGCTTCCTGATCGGCGACCAGCGGTCGACGACGACCGTGTCCCTGCCCGGCATCAACGGCCGCTTCTTCACCACCGGCTCCCTCACCCACACCAGCCCCGCGGGCAACGGCGGCCAGGAGTTCCACGCCTACCCGTTCAACGGCGACCTGCCCGCCTGCGTGACACCGAACGTCATCGGCCAGGTCAAGGTGGTCAAGCGCGACGCCGACACGCACGCGCCGCTGCCCGGCGCGGAGTTCCAGCTGTGGCGCGAGACCAACGGGACCGACGGGCTGCAGACCTCGGGCGGCGACCCCGACACCCAGGTCGGCGACCCCTGCACGACCGGCGCGGACGGCGTCTGCCAGAAGGCCGTACGGACGGGCACCTACTACTGGCGCGAGACATCGGCCCCCGCCGGGTACGAGCGGCCCTCCCCGAACGTCTTCGGCCCCCTCACCCTCACCCCGGCCGACACGGGCAGTGGCGTCGAGATCACGGCCGACAACCGGCGCGAGACGACTCCGGCCGCCAAGGGCTCCCTCCGCGTGGTGAAGAAGGACGCCAAGACGGGCGCGCGGCTCGCCGGAGCCGTCTTCGAGGCCTGGCGCGAGACCAACGGCCGCAAGGGACTCCAGACGACCGGCACGCGACGGGACACCCGCGTGGGCCCCGGCTGCGCCACCGACCGCGCGGGGATCTGCCGCTTCACGGGCCTGCGCCCCGGCACCTACTACCTGCGGGAGACGGCGGTCCCCGAGGGCTATGTCCTCCCGGCCGACCGGGTCTTCGGCCCCTACCGCCTCACGGCGGCGAACAGCGAGCAAGGGGTGACAGTGACGCTGAAGAACAAGCGGGGCGAGCAAGGAAAGGGCGGCAAATGAGAACGCCGGGTCGCGGACGCGGACCGGCGATCCTCCTCTGCCTCCTCACCCTGGGCCCGGGGCTCGCGACCGCCGCCACCCCGGCGGCCGCCGCCCCCGCCTGCACCGCCCCGACCGGCCCCTACCAGCGCGAACTCGAGAAACATCTGCACCGCCCGGTCGACGGCGTCCAGTCCCGCGCCGACTGCGAGGCCATCCGCGCCCTCCAGACGAAACACCGGATGCCCCGCAAGGACGGCTACGCCGACCTCGGCACCTACCGCACCCTGGTCGCCGTCCAGGCCCGCCCGAACCCGAACGCCGCCGGCCGCTGCCCCGTCCGCACGTACCGGGTCACCTGCGTCGACCTCGGCCGCCAACTCCTCTGGGTCCAGCAGAAGAAGCGGATCCGGTTCGCCCCGGTCCCCGTCCGCACCGGACGCGACCTCCAGGAGACCCGCACGGGCTGGCACACCGTCTACTGGCGCAGCCGCCACCACCGCTCCACCCTCTACGACAACGCGCCCATGCCCTACGCCCAGTTCTTCGACCGCGGCCAGGCCCTGCACGGCCACCCCGGCCACCTCTTCGACGGCGGCGGCTCGGCGGGCTGCGTCAACCTGACCGTCCCCGACGCGAAGCGCCTCTGGAACCTCCTGGCCAAGGGCGACAAGGTCTACGTCTGGGGCTCGAAGCCGGGCACGCGAGGCTGAGGCCCGGCGCGGCGCGGCGCCGAGGAAGACGGGCCGGGCGGCGGAGCGCGGCGTTCAGGCCGCCCCGCCCGCCATCCGGTTCATCACCCCCATCCGGTTGGACGCGTTGATGAGGCTGATGAACGCGATGAGCGCGGCGAGCTGTCCCTCGTCGTAGTGCTTGGCCGCGCGCTCCCAGACCTCGTCCGGGACGCCCCCCGCCGCGTCGGCGATGCGCGTGCCCTGCTCCGCCAGTTCGAGGGCGGCACGCTCGGCGTCCGTGTGGACGGTGGCCTCGCGCCAGGCGGCGACCAGGTGGACGCGGGCCGCGCTCTCGCCCGCGTCGGCGAGGTCCTTGCTGTGCACGGCGGTGCAGAAGCCGCAGCCGTTGATCTGGCTGGCCCGGAGGAGGATCAGGTCCTGGGTGGTCCTCGGGACGCGGGAGCCGGTGATGAGGGCCTGGCTCGCGGAGGCGAAGTACTTCAGGGCCTTGGCCACCACCGGGTCGCCGAAGAGGTCGAGGCGGGGGCTGTGGGCGTGGTGGTCCGTGTGCTGCGTGTGCTGCGTCATGGCGTCGCTTCGTCCTTCGGTACGGGTTCCCCGGCGCCGCACCTCGTGGCGCGGCGTCCTGTCGGGCATGGGATGCCGGCGGCCGGCTTGCCGTGACGCCACTGCCCTGTGACCTGAATCACCCCGAGCCGGTCGGTATCGGCTGTCACAGGCGGCCGCCGGCCGGTGTCCCATGGGCGAACCGACCGGACGCGGAACAGAATCAGGAGCCCCACATGGCCGCCGCCGACCCCGCCACCGAAGCCTTCGTCGCCCACCGCAACCTCCTCTTCACCGTCGCCTACGAGATGCTCGGCTCCGCCGCCGACGCCGAGGACGTGCTCCAGGAGACCTGGCTGCGCTGGAGCGGCGTCGACCTCGCGACCGTGGTCAACCAGCGCGCCTACCTCGTCCGGATCACCACCCGGCAGGCCCTGTCCCGCCTCCGTACGCTGGGCCGCCGCAAGGAGTCGTACGTGGGCCCCTGGCTCCCGGAGCCGCTGCTCACCGCGCCCGACGTCGCCGAGGACGTCGAACTGGCCGACAGCGTCTCGATGGCGATGCTGCTCGTCCTGGAGACCCTCGCGCCGACCGAGCGCGCCGTGTTCGTCCTGCGCGAGGTGTTCGACCTCGGCTACGACGAGATCGCGGAGGCCGTCGACAAGAGCCCGGCCGCCGTCCGGCAGATCGCGCACCGGGCCCGCGCCCACGTCGCGGCACGACGGCCGCGCGGCACCGTGTCGCCCGCCGAGACCCGCGGCGCCCTCGCCGCGTTCCAGCGGGCCGTCGACACCGGTGACCTGCAGGGTCTGCTCGACATGCTCGCCCCGGACGTCGTCTTCCTCGGCGACGGCGGCGGCGTCGTCCGCGCCGCCCTCGCCCCGGTCGTCGGCATCGCGGACGTCACCGAGGTCCTCGTCCGTTTCACCACCACCGGCGTCTCGGCCGAGCCGACCCGGATCAACGGCGCCCCGGGCCTCGTGCTCCGCCTCGGCGGCGCACTCGTCGCCGCCGTCGCGGTCCGTATCGACGACGGCCTCGTCACCGGGCTCTACGCCGTCCGCAACCCGGAGAAGCTGGCGCGGGTCGACCGCGAGACCCCCGTGAGCCGCTGACCGCCCGGGCCCGCCGCTATGCGCTATGCGACCCGCGTCGCCCCCGCGAACGGCATCTGGTCGATCGGCGCGATCCGCACCGGCGCGCTCGGGTTCGGGGCGTGGATCATCTGGCCGCCGCCGATGTAGAGGCCGACATGGCTGATCCCGGAATAGAAGAACACCAGGTCACCGGGGCGGAGCTGGGAGCGCGGAACGCGCTGGCCCGCGTCGATCTGCGCGTACGTCGTGCGCGGCAGGGACACCCCCGCCGCGCGGTAGGCGGCCTGCGTGAGCCCCGAGCAGTCGAACGCGTTCGGGCCGGTGGCGCCCCAGACGTACGGGCTGCCGAGCGCACCCCGCGCGAACGAGATCGCCGCGGCGGCGCGGGAGTTCGGCGCCTCGGCCGTGATCGCGCCACCCCGGGTCGTGGAGCGTGAGGCCCGGTCTGCGGCGCCCGTCGCCGTCGCCCGGGCCGCCGGTGTCAGCCGGTCGAGCAGCGCGCGCGCCTCCGCCAGCTTCCCCGTCACCGTCTTCTTCTGCTTCTTCAGCTCGGCCTGCTTGGCGCGCAGTTCCGCGAGCGACCCGTCGGCCTGCGCGCGCAGCTGGTCGATCTCCCGCAGCTCCTTGCGGACCCCCGCGAGCGTGGCCGCCTGCCGCGTGCCGACACGGTCCGCGAGCGCCGCCCGGTCGAGGTAGCGGTCGGGGGCGGAGGAGAGGAGGAGCTGGACGGACGGGTCGACGCCGCCCGAGCGGTACTGCGCCGCCGCGACCGCGCCGAGCCGCTCGCGCCGGGAGTTCAGGGACTCGGTCCTGCGGGACGCCTCGTCCTGCAAGGCGTCCACCCGCTGACGGGCCTGCCCGGCCTTCTCCTTCGCGCCGTTGTACTTCTCGGTGGCGACCTCCGCCTCCTGGTACAGCCGGTCGACCTTCGCCTTCACCTGAGCGGGGGTGAGGTCCGGCTCGGCGTGCGCCGCGCCGCCGTCGAGGGCGGTGACGGACGCCGCGGAGGCGAGGGCGAAGGTGGCCGCGGTGCGGACCGTGCTGCCACCGAGGACACGCTGGCGGGGCTTGCGATGCGCTGCCGGCACGAAGTGCCACGTCCTTCCGGTCGTACTGCCGCCTCGTCGCACGTCCGGCGGCGGCCCGCACAGGGGGAGCTGGCCGCCGCCGGACCTTTCTCGGCGGTGGTGTCCGGCTGCCGCCCCTGGCCCGGGCGGCGGTGGGGAGCCGGTCACCTGAGCAAGGACGCTAAACCTCGGCGTAACGGGTCGGCCGCGCATTGTTCGCAACTGACCCCTTGTTTACGGGCGGTGGCGCGGAGTGACAGCCCGCTGTCCGACGCCGCCCGCTGTCAGCGCACGACAGACGCCCCATTAGGCTCCGCAACCATGGACGTACTCATCCATTTCTTCGTCGGCCTGCACATCATCGGCATCGCCGCGCTGCTCGGCGGTTTCCTCACGCAGATGTCGGCGCTGGGCCGGGGCGAGGCCCGATTCAACAAGGCGATGCTGCATGGCGCGCTGACCATGCTGGTGACCGGTGTCGCCCTGGTCGGCCTCAACCAGGCCGACGACCACACCGTCAACAACATCAAGATCGGCGTGAAGCTGGCGGTCCTGATCGTCATCCTCGGCATCGTCTATGTGAAGCGTGACGAGGAGAAGGCGGAGAAGGGCCTGTTCGCGGCCGTCGGCGCCCTCACCCTCGCCAACATCTTCATCGCGGTGCTCTGGACCTGAGCACCCGCTCGTCGTCAGGCGGGCCGCACCACGCTGTGGATCGAGGACGTCCCGTCGTAGTAGATCGACTCCTCGCGGACGTACGCGCCCGGCTTCGGCGCGTGGATCATCATCCCGTCGCCGAGGTAGAGGCCGACGTGGCTGATGTCGTCGTAGAAGAAGACCAGGTCACCGGGTTGGATGTCGGAGAGCGGGACCGTCGTGCCGGCCTCCACCTGGTCCCAGGTCGTGCGCGGCAGCGAGATGCCCGCGGCCTTCCACGCCGCCTGCGTGAGGCCCGAGCAGTCGTACGAGCCCGGCCCCGTCGCGCCCCACACGTACGGCTTGCCCTCCTGGGCCTTGGCGAACGCGAGCGCCTGCGCCGCCTTCGCCGCGTAACCGGACGAGGCGCTACCGGAGGCGCTGCCGGACGAGCCGGACCCCGTCGACCCGGTGCTGCCCGAGCCTGAACCGGCGCCCGAATCCGCCTGCTCCTGGGCCGCCGCCTCCGCCGCCGCCTTCCGCTTTTGCTCCTCCTCCGCCTTCTGCTTCGCCGCCAGCTCGGCGGCCTTCTTGCGGGCCGCCTCCTCCTTCTTCTTCTCGATCGCGGCGAGCCGCCGCTTCTCCTCCGCGGTCAGCTTCGACAGCAGCTCACGGGCGTCGGACAGCTTCGACTGCACGCTCTGCTTCGACGTCCGCAGCTCGGTCTGCGAGGAGGTGAGCTGACGCAGGTTCTCCTGCGCCTCGGTGCGCTTCTCCGCGGTCGCCCGCTGCTGCTCCTGGTAGGCGTCGACGGCCTTCTTCTGGTCCGCCGTCGCCCGGCTGAGCAGCCGGTCCTGCGCGAAGTAGTCCTCGGGGTCGTCCGCGAGGAACATCGTCGCGGTGTCGCTGATCCCGCCCGTCCGGTACTGCTCGGCGGCGAACCGGCCCAGCTCCTGGCGGGCCGTGTTCATCTGGTCGGTGCGCTTCGCGATGTCGTCGAGGAGCCTGTCGACCTGCCGCTTCTTGCTGTCGGTCTGCTCCTTGGCCGCGTTGTACTTCTGCGTGGCGGTCTCCGCCTGCCGGTACAGCGTGTCGACCTTCTTGCGCACCTCTTCGAGGCTCGGCTTCGCCGGCGCGGGCGCCGCCTGGGCGGTCTGCGACAGCAGGGCGACGGAGGTGAGGGCGGCGGTCGTGATCCCGACCGCGGGGGTGGTGCGCAGGCCACCGGTCATCCGGGAGCGGGTGCGCGGCTTGCGGTGCGACGCCAAGGCAGGCGACTCCTTCCGTGCTCCGCCTACCGGGTTAGCTGTCGGGTTCGGGCGTACGGAAGGCTGCCCTACGGCCGGCCGCCCGCTGTCGCCGACAGCGAACCGCCCGGCCGATTCACCCCAGGTTCGGTGGGTCCCCGGTTCCCTACCTCACGGCGTACGGGACTCGGCGGGGGCAGCCCGCTCGCCGCGGCGCTCGCGGTCGTGGGGACGGACGGCCCGCGCAGCACCGTAGCCAACTCGTGATGCCGCTGTGAAGGATGTTGTTCGATATGCCCGATACATTTTCGTGACCTTGGCGACAGTGCGGCGCGGTGTCCTGAAGGAGGGGGCGGCGTGTCAGTGGGTCCGCCTAAACTCGTAAGGCGATGAGCAGCCTCTTTGACGACAGCTTCCTGGCGGGCCTCCAGAACCGGACCGATGGGCCCCCGCCGCCGCCCGACAGCGAGCACGACGGACCGGAGCCCGAGCCGATCCCGGACGACCTGTTCGGCGGGAAGTTCGACGTACCCCCGGCCAGGGACGCCTACTACCGGGGCGGCGCGCCGCGCCCGGCCGTGGACGCGGCGGCGCTGCTGGAGGGGCTGAACGAGAACCAGCGGGCGGCCGTCGTGCACGGCGGCTCGCCCCTGCTCATCGTCGCGGGCGCCGGTTCCGGCAAGACCCGCGTCCTCACCCACCGCATCGCCCACCTCCTCGGCGAGCGCGGCGTGCACCCCGGCCAGATCCTCGCGATCACCTTCACGAACAAGGCCGCGGGCGAGATGAAGGAGCGCGTCGAGTCCCTGGTGGGCCCGCGGGCGAACGCGATGTGGGTCTCCACCTTCCACAGCGCCTGCGTGCGCATCCTGCGCCGCGAGTCGAAGAAGCTCGGCTTCACCTCGTCGTTCTCGATCTACGACGCCGCCGACAGCAAGCGGCTCATGGCCCTGGTCTGCCGCGACCTGGACCTCGACCCGAAGAAGTTCCCGCCGAAGTCCTTCAGCGCCAAGATCTCGAACCTGAAGAACGAGCTGATCGACGAGGAAGACTTCGCCAAGACCGCCGCCGACGGGTTCGAGAAGTCCGTCGCCCAGGCGTACGCGATGTACCAGTCGCGGCTGAGGGAGGCCAACGCCCTCGACTTCGACGACCTGATCATGACCACGGTCAACCTGCTGCGCGCGTTCCCCGACGTCGCCGAGCACTACCGGCGCCGCTTCCGCCACGTCCTCGTCGACGAGTACCAGGACACCAACCACGCGCAGTACGCGCTCGTGCGCGAACTGGTCGGGCCGGCGGAGGGGGAGGACGCCGACCCCGCCGAGCTGTGCGTCGTCGGCGACGCCGACCAGTCGATCTACGCGTTCCGCGGCGCCACGATCCGCAACATCCTCCAGTTCGAGGAGGACTACCCGGACGCGACGACGATCCTCCTGGAGCAGAACTACCGCTCCACCCAGACGATCCTCAGCGCCGCCAACGCGGTGATCGAGCGCAACGAGTCGCGCCGCCCCAAGAACCTGTGGACCAACGCGGGCGCGGGCTCCCAGATCACCGGCTACGTCGCGGACACCGAGCACGACGAGGCCCAGTTCGTCGCCGAGGAGATCGACCGGCTCACCGACGCCGGCGAGGCGAAGGCCGGGGACGTCGCCGTCTTCTACCGGACCAACGCGCAGTCCCGTGTCTTCGAAGAGATCTTCATCCGTGTCGGCCTGCCCTACAAGGTCGTCGGCGGCGTCCGCTTCTACGAGCGCAAGGAGGTCCGGGACGTCCTCGCCTACCTGCGCGTGCTGGCGAACCCCGAGGACTCCGTCCCCCTGCGCCGCATTCTGAACGTGCCGAAGCGCGGCATCGGCGACCGCGCCGAAGCCATGATCGACGCCCTCTCGCAGCGCGAGAAGATCTCCTTCCCGCAGGCGCTGCGCCGCGTCGACGAGGCGTACGGCATGGCGGCCCGCTCGACCAACGCCGTGAAGCGGTTCAACACCCTCATGGAGGACCTGCGGACCATCGTCGAGTCCGGCGCCGGACCGGCCACCGTCCTGGAGGCCGTCCTGGAGCGCACCGGATACCTCGCCGAGCTGCAGTCCTCCACCGACCCGCAGGACGAGACCCGCATCGAGAACCTGCAGGAACTCGCCGCCGTCGCCCTGGAATTCGAGCAGGAGGCCGCGCAGGCGGCCACCGAGGGTGAGGGCGAGGGCGCCGAAGGGGAGACCGGGGGTGCCGATCTCTCCGCCTTCCTGGAGCGGGTCGCGCTCGTCGCCGACTCCGACCAGATCCCCGACGAGGAGGACGACGGCAGCGGCGTCATCACCCTGATGACCCTGCACACCGCCAAGGGCCTCGAATTCCCCGTCGTCTTCCTGACGGGCATGGAGGACGGCGTCTTCCCGCACATGCGCTCCCTCGGCCAGACCAAGGAGCTGGAGGAGGAGCGCCGCCTGGCCTACGTCGGCATCACGCGCGCGCGGGAGCGGCTGTACCTGACCCGCTCCTCCATGCGCAGTGCCTGGGGCCAGCCCTCGTACAACCCGCCCTCGCGCTTCCTGGAGGAGATCCCGGACACGCACCTGGAGTGGAAGCGCAAGGGCGGCTCCGCCCCGGCGCCCTCCACGAAGGGCATCGGGGGCGGCATCGCCGCGTCACTGTCCTCGTCGCGCTCCCGTACGACCCCGGCGTTCGCCACGCGCCGCGCCAACGAGAAGCCGGTGGTCTCCCTGGCCGTCGGTGACCGCGTCACCCACGACCAGTTCGGCCTCGGCACGGTCGTCGGCGTCGGCGGCTCGGGAGGGAACGCGGAGGCGACGATCGACTTCGGCGACCCGAAGCCGAAGCGGCTCCTGCTGCGGTACGCGCCGGTCGAGAAGTTGTAAGCGGTTCTTACGTCGGGTCCAGGCCGTGGCTGCGGAGCCACGGCAGGGGGTCGATCGCTGCGCCGCCGTTCGGCCGCACCTCGAAGTGCAGGTGCGGTCCGGTGGAGTTGCCCGAGTTGCCCGAGTGCGCGATCACGTCACCGGCCTTCACGGGCCCGTTCGCCACGGTGTACGAGGAGAGGTGGCAGTACCACGTCTCCGTACCGTCCTTCGCGGTGACTATCGCCATGTTTCCGTACGCCGTGTTGAACTGCGTGCGCACGGTCCCGTCGGTCGCCGCCATCACCGGCGTCCCGTACCAGACGGGGAAGTCGATGCCGCTGTGCACGGACATCCAGTTGATGCCCGCCTGCCCGAAGTAGGCGCTCAGCCCGTGCCGCGCGACCGGCAGCGCGAACTTGGGGCGCGCCGCCTCCTTGCGCGCGGCCTCCTCGGCGGCCTTCTTGCGGTCCTCCTCCTGCTGCGCCCGCAGATCGATCCGCTCCTGCGTGCGGCTCGCCCGGTCGGCGAAGTCGCCCGCGTCCGCGGAGAGATCCTTCAGCTGCGTGTCCAGCTGGTTGTTGGCGACGGACGGTTTCACCGCGCTCGCGTCGGGCGCCGACATCGCCTGTGCCTGCCCGGCGTCGTCCCCGCCGCCGCCCACCGACGCCGCCGCGATCCCGGCGACCCCGACCACGCACACCGACGGCACCGCGATGGTCAGCAGCGCGGAACGTTTCGCGGGGGTGCGGCGCCTGGAACGGGCGGCTGAACGGGTCGCCGCGCGGCCCTCCGCACGCGTCTCCGCGCGGGGCTTGAACTCGGGCGCGGCCTCCGGCTCCGGCTCAGCGTCGGGTTCGAGTTCGAGCTCGGGTACGGGCTCCGGCTCGTCGTGCGCCTGAGGGTATTCGGCGGGGCTGTACTGGTCCGGAACGTAGGCGTGGGCCGCGGTGTCGGTGGCGGGATCGGGCTCCGCCGAGTTCCACGCGGTGGCGTCGTACGCGCCCGTGTCGTAGGCCGTCGTCCCGAAGACCGGCGCCTCGAAGGTCTGGGTGGCGTCGGGCCGCATGTCGTAGACCGGTGTGCCGTACGCCTGCGTGTCGTAGGACTGGGCGGGCCACTGGCCGGTGTGCTGCTGCTCCTCGCTCACCGCCCAGACGGCGGTCGTGTCGTAACTGCCCGTCTCGTAGCTGCCCGTCTCGTACCCGCTCGTGCCGTAGGCGTACGCGGAGGTGTCGTACGAGGAAGTCGGCCACTGGCCCGTGTTGTAGAAACCCGATTCGTGGGAACCCGTGTCGTACGACGCCGCGTTGTACGAGGTGTCGCCCGGAAGGTCACCGAAGAGGGGGTCGGCGCCGAAGCTGGTCGTGGAGTGCCCGTCGAACGCCGCGTAGTGCGCGGTCCCCGACGGATGACGGTCGTTCACCAACTTCTCTTTCGCCTCGACAACAGGGGCTGCCAGAGCAGTGTCGGCGACTGTACCCGGCGGTACGAGGGCGGGACAATCTTCGGCAGGTTTCGTGCCCCGCGTAATCGGGCAATCAGCCGCCTTTCGGTGAACTGCGGGCGCACTGTTGGCTCTGAGTTCGAGGTCCGTTCGACGATTCGCCGGATTTGCCCACCCGGTCAGGCGCCGTCAGCGCATCGTCGGCACGTCATCGGCGCGTCATCGGCGCGGCACCGGCGGTCCGTCTCAGGCCACCGTCAGGCCGCCGACCGAGTCGGCGGCAGTGCCTCCCTCCCGCGTCGGATCGGCGTCGAGCGCCTGCCGGATGCCCGTCGCGACGGCCGGGTGCACCGGCAGGGCGAGGTGTCCGATGCCCGTCACGCGCACGTTCTGCGCCTGCAGATCCCCGTGGTCCACGCACGCCGTCTCCAGCGGCACCATCAGCTGGTCGAGATCGCTCCAGAAGCTCACGAACCGGGTACGACAGCCCGGCGCGGGCCTCCTCAACTCCTCGATCACCGACGAGCCGGGGCGCATCTGCCGCACGATCGGGTGCGCGTCCGCGAGCGGCGCGACCCGGGTGCCGGCGTGCGGCGTGCCCAGCGTGACCAGGGTGCGGATCCGCTCGTCGCCGCCGAGCCGCTGCACGTAATACCGCGCGATCAGTCCGCCCAGGCTGTGGCCCACCACATCGATCCGCTCCTGGCCCGTACGCTCGCACAACTCCTCCACGTGCCGCGCGAGGAGCGTCGCCGCCGTCCTGATGTCGCAGGTCAGCGGCGAGTAGTTGAGCGACTCGACCTGGTGCCTGCCGTGCTGGGCCAGGCTGCGGCGCAGCAGGACGAAGACGGAACGGTTGTCGATGAAGCCGTGCAGGAGGAGGACCGGGGGCCTGGCCCTGGCGGGCAGTCGCGGCGCGTCCGCCAGCTCCCTCATCCCGTGGAGGGGGTCCGGGGCGCCGTCCGGCTGATCGTTCTGCGCGTCCGGGGAGTCCGGGGAGTCCGGCGCGTCCGGGAGCTGGAGTTCGGGGTGCGTGAACGCCTCCGGGTGCCTTCGTTCCGGGAGGATGCCCGAGGGGTAGAGGAGCAGATGGCCCGCGAGGATCGCCAGCTCCAGCGCGGTCGCCTTCATCAGGGCGATCGAGAGCCCCGCCAGTCTTACCGGCAGCACCCGGCAGAGCGGGCGAAAGGGCGAACTCCTCGTGACCTGCATAGGCCAGCCTCCCGTCGGCACGCGGCGGGCGGCTCCGTCCCCCGTGTGCACTCGATGGGGAGCCGGGCGAAGTTGCGTCCCGCGGGCGTGTCGTACGGATGGCGGCGCGATCGCGCGGCCTCCTCGGAGCGACTCCCCTCGCGCCTGTCCCGGAAAAGACGATGTGCCGACCGGAACGGTTGCGGCGCGCAATGAACATGTCCCTTTGTGTGATTTCCCCCTCCCCGTGCACCGTGAAACGGGCGCTTGCGGGATGCTGTCGATAACGTTCGTTCACTTCGGATGTCCCGGATGGGTATCCGGACCCGCCGGCCCGGGTACCAAGCGGTTACCAGGGCTCGGGGTCAGTCACTTCATGGAGGCAGTGATGGGTGTGGCAGCCGGTCCGATCCGCGTGGTCGTCGCGAAGCCGGGGCTCGACGGCCACGATCGCGGGGCCAAGGTGATCGCGCGGGCGCTGCGCGACGCCGGTATGGAGGTCATCTACACCGGGCTGCACCAGACGCCCGAGCAGATCGTGGACACCGCCATCCAGGAGGACGCCGACGCCATCGGTCTCTCCATCCTCTCCGGCGCCCACAACACCCTCTTCGCGCGTGTCATCGAACTCCTCAAGGAGCGCGACGCCGCCGACATCCAGGTCTTCGGCGGCGGCATCATCCCCGAGGCCGACATCCCGCCGCTCAAGGAGCAGGGCGTCGCCGCGATCTTCACCCCCGGTGCCACCACCGCCTCCATCGTGGACTGGGTGCGGGCCAACGTCAGGCAGCCCGCCGGGGCGTAGGCCGGTCCCGTCCCGTCCTGTCCCGTCCCGTCCTGTCCCGTTCCGGTTGCCGGTCAGGCTCTGCGCGGCAGCAGCTCCTCTCGCATCGTGCGGCGCAGGCGCAGCGTGCCCAGCAGGCGTTGGAACGCCTCCGACCAGTAGCTGCCCGCGCCGGGGGCCGAGTCCTCCGTCTCCTCCACGGTCGCCGTCAGCCCCTCCAGGCGTACGGCCTCCTCCGGATCGAGGCACCGCTCCGCCAGGCCCATGACGCCGCTGAAGCTCCACGGGTAACTGCCCGCGTCGCGCGCGATGTTCAGCGCGTCCACGACAGCGCCGCCGAGCGGAGGCGTCCAGGGTGTGGCGCACACCCCGAGCAGCTGGAACGCCTCCGACAGACCGTGCGCGGCGATGAACCCCGCGACCCACTCCGCCCGCTCCGCCGCCGGCAGCGCCGCGAGCAGCTTCGCCCGCTCCGCGAGCGACACCGCACCGGGGCCCGCCGCGTCCGGCGCCGTCGGCGTGCCGAGCAGCGCCCGCGACCAGCCGGTGTCGCGCTGGCGCACCGCCGCTCTGCACCACGCCGCGTGCAGCTCGCCCCGCCAGTCGTCCGCCACCGGCAGCGCCACGATCTCCCGCGGGGTGCGGCCGCCCAGCCGCGCCGGCCAGCGGTCCAGGGGCGCGGCCTCGATCAGCTGACCGAGCCACCACGACCGCTCGCCCCGGCCAGCGGGCGGTTTCGCCACCATGCCGTCGCGCTCCATCGCCGCGTCGCACTCGTGCGGGGCCTCGACGACGACCGTGCCCGTCGTACGGTCGAGCGCCACGCAGGACAGCGCCCGGTCCGCCATGCGTCCGGCGAGCGCCGAGCGCGGCAGGGCGGAGAGCAGCTCGGCGGCCGTCGCCCGGACGTTGCGGCTGCGGTCGGCCAACGCCCGCTCCAGGAACGGCTCGTCCGCGTCAGCCAGGCCCGTGCGCAGGGAGTCCAGGAACATGAGGCGGTCCTCGGCGCGCTCGGTGCTCCAGGTGCTCTTGAGGAGGGCGCGGGCCGCCTCCGGGTCGTGGTCGCGGAGTGCCGCGAGCAGGGCCACTCTCTCCGCGAACAGGCCCTCCTCCCACAGGCGTTGTATCTGTTCGGGCTCGTCCGGGGCGGCAGTGCCGCGCCTGAGCCCGGGGCCGCCCGCAGCGCGAACTTCCAGTCCGGGTTGAGGCGGGCCAGCCACAGGGCGCGGGGGCCCGCGAAGGTCAGCGCGCCGGGGCGGAGGTCCGTGCGGCCGCGGGCCGCGTCCAGCAGGGCCGGGAGCAGTTCGGGCGGGGGCGCGTAGCCGTGGCTGTTCGCCGTGGCCAGCCACTGGGGGAGGAGTTCGAGGAGGTCGGGGGTGGCGCCCCGGCGGGTGGTGCCGGTGCCGGGGCGGTCGGCGAGGAGCAGGGCGAGGCGGTTGCGGGCGAGGGGTGGCAGCGGGGGGCGCGGGTCCGCTGCCGCGGGGGTCGGTGGGGTGGTGGCGGGGGCCGGGAGCAGGCCCGCTCGGCGGCGTACGGTCTGGAGCGCCGCCTCGTCGAGGAGCTGTTCCGGGGTGAGGGACGGGCGGCGGTCCGTGCCGAGCAGCGCTGTCGTCACCAGGTCGTCCCACGTGGGGTGGGTGGTCTTTGTCTCGGGCATCGGCTTGCTCCTCCGCGTTGTCGTGCGCCCCTCGTGGTGGCGTGGGGCGGGGCCGCGCCGGCGTGCCTCCTCGGCCGCGTCGGTCCCGCCGCCCTCTGCCGGCCCAGGGGTGCGTCGTCCTGTGCTGGGTTCCTGCGGTGTCCTGCGGTGTTCTGCGGTGTCTTGCGGGGGCACCCCGACACGTTCCCTTCCGTCGTCGGGCGGGTGCGGGCCGTCGGGGGTTCGATCGGTGTGCGGTCGGTGCGCTGTCAGTGCAGGGGTATGACCCTGGGGGACTCCTGTGTCCATGCCGACAGCGGGGTGAAGCCCTTGTGGCCGCACTCTCCGAACACCGTCAGCGGGGCGCCGCCCGAGAGGGCCATCAGGCGCCAGAGGTCGGGGGGCGAGGAGGTGCGGGCCGGGACGGGCAGGGACGAGGTGCCGGCCGCGTCCGTCAGGTGCCAGGTGTGGTTGGGCGAGGTTCGGGTCGGTATGACGTTCCGCAGGGTCACCGGCCGGCTCTCCAGCCATGGGTCCGCCGTCAGGGCCCTGCCGTAGGCCGCGAGTGCCTGGGGGATGGTGGTGCCCTCGGGGTGAGCGGGCTCCTCGGGGTGGGCGGGCCTCTCGGGGTGGGGCGTGGGTTCCGGCTCTGTGAGGGGTGTCTGGTGCGTGGTGGTCAGGTCCGCGCGGAGGGTTCCCGCTCCTGGGTGCGGGGTGAGCTCCGCGTCCAGGGTCAGGCCCGTCGGCAGTGCCAGGGCCGGGGCGCGGCCCGCCGCTCCGAAGGAGAGGAGCAGGGCCGTGTGGTCCGTCTTCTCGCCGTGCAGCCAGATGCGGCGCGTGGTGAGGTGGCCGTCAGCCGTGTCGTACTGGGAGAGGACCAGCCAGCGGTCGCGCAGGGGAGTGGCGGTCGGGGTCGCCGCGAGACCTGTGCGGGTGCGGACCGTGGTGGCCAGGTCTTCGGGGAGTGCGGTGCGGTGCAGCCACGCTCGGGTGAGCAGGTGCAGGAGGGCACACTCCTCCAGGAGACGCATCGGCCAGCCCGGTCCTGATGCCGGGATCGCGCCCAACTCGCGTACCCGCGCCGCCAGTCCGGGTGCCTGCGCGTCCACCATGCGGGCCGCCGTCTCCTCCCACAGCCCGTACCCCGCCTGCTCCGCCTGCGCCAGTCCGCCGCGGAGCAGATCGGTCAGGCGCTGTTCCAGCTCGGTGGCGCCTGTGGTGATCCGCTGGGTCCGGCGCTCCGCCCTGCGTCGGGCCGCCTCCTGGTTGGTCGTGGAAGTGGCGGAGGCCGAGGCGGGAGAGGCGGCGGGTTGCTTCGGCTGTGCTCGCTTCCTACGGGACTCCAGCCACTGTTCCGTCCACTCCGGGGGTGTCCGCTCCGGCGGCACGTGCGTGTCGTCCGCCGCCCAGAGCAGGAGCAGGCCCAGTGCGTGTTTGCACGGGAACTTCCGGCTCGGGCACGAGCACTTGTACGCCGGGCCCGTCCCGCCCGTGTCCACGATCGTCTGGTACGGCTTGCTGCCGCTGCCCTTGCACAGTCCCCATACCGCCCCCTCGGCCGAACTCCCGGTCTCCGACCACGGTCCGGCCCCTCCGAGCCTGCTTCCCGCCCTCTGTGACGAGGCGTCAGGCGCCAGTGCCAGCACCTGGTCCGTCGTCCAGCGCACCCCCTGCTGAGTCATGTCTTCGACGGTAGATCCCACCACTGACAATCCATCGGGCTCCCCTGTTGACCTGCGGTGATCGTGCGGGCCTGAGCGATTGTCAGTGGCGTGGTGCACCGTGGGACCAGTTGCGCGGCGAGGGAGTTCAGCATCTCGTCGTGGTGATTCGAGTTGGGCTAGTCGAGGGGTGGGAAGCCATGACCGTTTCCGTCGAGGACCGGGCCGGCGAGCAAGCCGGGGGAGAGGTGCTGCGGGCGCACGCCGAGGACGCGTTCGCCGCTGAACTCGCGGCGCTGGCCGCCCAGGACGACCGGCCCCGGCCGGCCCGCTGGCGTCTGTCGCCCTGGGCCGTCGCCACGTATCTGCTCGGGGGCACGCTGGCGGACGGGACGGTGATCACACCCAAGTACGTGGGGCCCCGGCGCATCGTCGAGGTCGCCGTGACGACGCTGGCGACCGACCGCGCGCTCCTGCTGCTCGGGGTGCCCGGCACCGCCAAGACCTGGGTGTCCGAGCATCTCGCCGCCGCCGTCAGCGGGGACTCCACGCTTCTCGTGCAGGGCACGGCGGGCACGCCGGAGGAAGCGATCCGGTACGGCTGGAACTACGCGCAGCTGCTGGCCCACGGGCCGAGCCGGGACGCGCTGGTGCCCAGTCCCGTCATGCGGGCCATGGCGGACGGCATGACGGCGCGGGTCGAGGAGCTGACCCGCATCCCCGCCGACGTGCAGGACACGCTCATCACCATCCTGTCCGAGAAGACGCTGCCGATACCGGAGTTGGGGCAGGAGGTGCAGGCCGTGCGCGGGTTCAACCTGATCGCCACGGCCAACGACCGGGACCGGGGAGTCAACGATCTGTCGAGCGCGCTGCGGCGGCGGTTCAACACCGTGGTGCTGCCGCTGCCCGCGAGCGTCGAGGCCGAGGTCGACATCGTCTCGCGCCGGGTCGAGCAGGTCGGGCGCGGCCTCGGGCTGCCCGCCGGTCCCGACGGCATCGACGAGATCCGGCGGGTCGTCACCGTCTTCCGTGAGCTGCGCGACGGCGTCACCGCTGACGGGCGCACCAAGGTGAAGTCGCCGAGCGGGACGCTCTCGACGGCCGAGGCGATCTCCGTCGTCACCAACGGGCTCGCGCTCTGCGCCCACTTCGGGGACGGCGTGCTGCGGTCCTCGGACGTCGCCGCCGGGATCCTCGGCGCCGTCGTCCGTGATCCGGCGGCCGACCGGGTGGTCTGGCAGGAGTACCTGGAGGCCGTGGTCCGCGAGCGGGACGGGTGGAAGGACTTCTACCGGGCCTGCCGCGAGGTGAGCGCATGACAGGGCCGCTGCTCCTCGGCGTCCGGCACCACGGGCCGGGCTCCGCGCGCGCCGTGCGCCGTGCGCTGGACGCGGCCGGGCCCCGGGTCGTGCTCATCGAGGGCCCGCCCGAGGCCGACGCGCTGGTGCCGCTCGCCGCCGAGGAGGACATGCGGCCGCCGGTCGCGCTGCTCGCGCACGTGGTGGACGAGCCCGGGAAGTCGGCGTTCTGGCCGTTCGCCGAGTTCTCGCCCGAGTGGGTCGCCATCCGCTGGGCGCTGGAGCACGGGGCGCCGGTCCGCTTCATCGACCTGCCCGCCGCGCACACCCTGGCGATGCGGGACGGCGAAGAGGAGACACCGGGCAAGGAGGAGGCGGCGGAGGGCGCGGAGGGCGCGGAGGGCGCGGAGGGCGCGGAGGACGTACGGATCGATCCGCTGCGGGTCCTCGCCGAGACCGCCGGGTACGACGACGCCGAGCGCTGGTGGGAGGACGTCGTCGAGCACCGGGAAGGCGACGCCTTCGCCGCGCTCGGTGAGGCCATGGGGGCGCTGCGCGAGACGCTCGGGGACGGCGGGCACGGACGCGACCTCGTGCGCGAGGCCTACATGCGGTTGCAAGTGCGGGCCGCCACGCAGGAGTTCGGGGACGACGTCGCCGTGGTGTGCGGGGCGTGGCATGTCCCCGCGCTGCGGCAGAAGACGACGGTCACCGCGGACCGCGCCCTGCTCAAAGGGCTGCCCAAGGCCAAGGTCGACCTGACCTGGGTGCCGTGGACCCACCGCAGGCTCGCCCGCGCGGGCGGCTACGGCGCCGGGATCGAGTCGCCGGGCTGGTACGGGCATCTGTTCAGCGCCCCCGACCGGCCCGTGGAGCGGTGGCTGACCAAGGTCGCCGGGCTGCTGCGCGACGAGGACCGCATCGTGTCCTCCGCCCACGTCATCGAGGCGGTGCGGCTCGCGGAGAGCCTCGCCGCGATGCGCGGACGGCCGCTCGCCGGACTCACCGAGACCACCGACGCGGTGCGGGCCGTGCTCTGCGAGGGGTCCGACGTCCCGCTCGCGCTGATCCACGACAAGCTCGTCGTCGGTGACGTGCTCGGAGAGGTGCCCGACGCGGCGCCCGCCGTGCCGTTGCAGCGTGACCTCAGCCGCCTCCAGCGCAGTCTGCGGCTCAAGCCCAGTGCGGCGGAGAAGGAGCTGGACCTCGACCTGCGCGGTGACACGGACGTCGCGCGGAGCCGTCTGCTGCACCGGCTCCGGCTCCTTGGAGTGCCCTGGGGCGAGCCCGCCAGATCGGCCCGCGGTTCCACCGGCACCTTCCGCGAGACCTGGCGGCTGCGGTGGGAGCCCGAGCTGTCCGTCCGGGTCGCCGAGGCCGGGATCTGGGGGACGACCGTTCTCGCCGCGGCCGGGGCCAAGGCCGCCGCGGACGCCGTCGCCGCGAGCGCCCTCGCCGACGTGACGGCGCTCGCCGAGCGGTGCCTGCTGGCCGAGTTGCCGGACGCGTTGCCGGTCGTCATGCGGGTCCTCGCCGACCGGGCCGCCCTGGACGCCGATGTCGGCCACCTCGCCCAGGCCCTGCCCGCACTGGTCCGCGCCCTGCGCTACGGGGACGTGCGCGGCACCGGCACCGGGGCCCTCGCCGGCGTCGCCACCGGGCTCGCCCAGCGGATCTTCGTGGGGCTGCCCCCGGCCTGCGCCAACCTCGACAACGACGCGGCCGAGGAGATGCGCGGTCACGTCGACGCGGTGCACTCCGCGCTCGGACTCCTCGACGACGCCGCACTGCGCGTCCGCTGGCGCACCGTGCTGCACACACTCGCCGCGCGGGACAGCGTGGCCGGTGTCGTCCGGGGGCGTTGCGCGCGCATCCTGCTCGACGAAGGCGCCCTGGAGGACGAGGGCGCGGCCCGGCTCATGGGGCTCGCCCTCTCACCCGGCACCCCGCCGGGCGAGGCGGCCGCCTGGATCGAGGGCTTCGTCGGCGGCGGCTCCGGGGGCGGGCTCCTCCTCGTCCACGACGAGCGGCTGCTCGGCCTCGTCGACGCGTGGCTGGTGGGCGTGTCGCCGGACGCGTTCACGGATGTCCTGCCCCTGCTGCGGCGCACCTTCTCCGCGTACGAGTCCGGGGTGCGGCGCACGCTCGGGGAGCTGGTCCGGCGGGGGCCGGCGACTTCGGCCCCGGTGACCGGGGGCTTGCCGCCCGGGTTCGCGGATCGGCTGGATGGGGAGCGGGCGGATGCGGTGGTGTCGGTGGTGCGGATGTTGTTGGGGGCGGGGTCGGGGGCGTTGTGACGCCGGGTGCGGGGTGGTGCGGGGGCGGGGCGCGGGGTGCGGGTGGGGGTCAGGGGTGGGGTGGCTGGGTTGTGGGGCCGACCGCGGGGCCGTCGTGGCTGGTCGCGCAGTTCCCCGCGCCCCCGAGACGCGCACTCCGTGCGCCATCTCAGGGGCGCGGATTCAGCCCCGCGTGTCGCGCAAGGCGGATGTATTCGCATGAGACATGGGACATGGGACATGGGACGGAGGCGGCGACATGACAGAGACCATGAGCAGCGGTGACGAACGGTTGCGGCGGTGGCGGCTCGTCCTCGGGGGCGACGCGGCCGACGGCACGGGGCACGGGCTGACGGGCCGGGACGCCGCGATGGACGGCGCCCTCACCGCCCTGTACGGCTCCGGCGGCCCCGCAGGACCCGGGCGACAGAACAACGGCGGCAGCCGAAGCGCGGGCCTCGGGGGCTCCGCCCCCTCCGTCGCCCGGTGGCTCGGCGACATCCGCACGTACTTCCCGTCCTCCGTCGTCCAGGTCATGCAACGCGACGCGATCGACCGGCTCGGCCTGTCCGCGCTGCTCCTCGAACCGGAGATGCTGGAGGCCGTGGAGGCGGACGTGCACCTCGTCGGCACCCTGCTCTCGCTGAACAAGGCGATGCCGGAGACGACGAAGGAGACGGCCCGCGCAGTGGTCCGCAAGGTCGTCGAGGAGCTGGAGAAGAAGCTCGCCACGCGCACCCGCGCCACCCTCACCGGCGCCCTCGACCGCAGCGCCCGGATCAGCCGGCCCCGCCACCACGACATCGACTGGAACCGCACGATCGCGGCCAACCTGAAGCACTACCTGCCGGAGTACCGCACGATCGTGCCGGAGCGGCTCATCGGGTACGGGCGGGCCTCGCAGTCGGTGAAGAAGGAGGTCGTCCTCTGCATCGACCAGTCGGGCTCGATGGCCGCGTCCGTCGTGTACGCCTCGGTCTTCGGCGCCGTGCTGGCGTCCATGCGGTCGATCCGGACCCGGCTCGTCGTCTTCGACACGGCGGTCGTGGACCTCACGGACCAGCTCGACGACCCGGTCGACGTTCTCTTCGGCACCCAGCTGGGTGGCGGCACCGACATCAACCGCGCGCTCGCCTACTGCCAGTCGCAGATCACCCGCCCCGCCGAGACAGTCGTCGTCCTGATCTCCGACCTCTACGAGGGCGGCATCCGCGACGAGATGCTGAAGCGGGTCGCCGCGATGAAGGCGTCCGGGGTGCAGTTCGTGACGCTGCTCGCCCTGTCCGACGAGGGGGCGCCCGCCTACGACCGGGAGCACGCGGCGGCGCTGGCCGCGCTCGGCGCACCGGCGTTCGCCTGCACCCCCGACCTGTTCCCCGACGTGATGGCCGCGGCCATCGAGAAGCGGCCGCTGCCCATACCCGACGCAGGGGCGGAAAGCGGGGCCGCGGCGGCAAACCGGAAATGAGTACCCATCGGTAACACGGGGCTTGCGCAGGCGCACACGTCCCGTGCGAGGATTCGCGCACCGTGATCTATGCGACCGTGTCTCCCGCCCCTGCCGAGCGCCTGCCGCGCCCGGTGGCGAGACGCCGCGCGCTCCAACTGGCGCTGCTGCTGGGCGGGTTGATCGGTCTCGGCTTCCTGTGCGGCGGCCAGGCCCACGCGCAGGAGGACGCCTCGCACGCCGTTCGTCACACGGTGGTGGCGGACACGGACGCGGGCACGGACTCGGACACGGGCACGGACTCGGATGAAGGCCGTCGCGGGTTGCTCGGCGGAGTACTCGGGCAGGACGAAGCGTCGTCCGGTGTCGTCGGGGCGGTACGGGACACGGTCCTGCGCCCGGTCCTCGGCACCGTGCGGAACACCGTGCAGAACACGGTGCAGGACGTGACCGAGCCGGTCGGCGAACTGCTCGGGCAGGTCGGAGAGGTCGTGGACGGGGTCGTCCCGGCGACCTCGTCACCGTCACCGTTGCCGTTGCCGGACGGGCCGCCGGCGCTCCCCGGGCTGCCGGACGCGCCCGGTGGGATCGTTCCGCTGCCCGCCCCGTCCGAGCCCTGGACGCCCACCACCCCCGTGCACCAGGCCGAACCCCCGGCGTCCGCCGAGCCCGCCGGGTCCGGCGCCGACGCCACCGGCTCCGCCGCGTCCGGCGCATCCGGCGAGCCCGGCGCGTCCGCCGCCTCCGCCGACGAAGACCGGGCCGAGCGCTCCGGCGCCGCGCGCGGCAAGCGGCACGCCCCTGGTCCGTACGCCCTCGCGCCGGTCGGCCCGACGGCGTACGGCTCCGCCGGGACCGGCGTCGTACCGCGCGACCGGGCGGACGCGCACCCGCGCCACTCCGCCGCGGTCCGGCACGCCGCCGCGCCCCGGCCCGCCGTGCCCGGCGCCCCGGCGCACCCGGACGGCGTACCCGTGGCGGGTGCTTCCGCGGGTGACGGCGGCGGTTCGCGCCACGGCGATGTGCACGCCGCCGCGTTCGGCAGCCGCCGGGTGCCGGTGCTGCTGCCGCCCGGCGCGTTCGTCCGCGGCACGGCCGCGCCGGTGACCGACCGGCATCGCGACATTCCCGTACTCCCTGGCTAGACAGCCCGGCATCTGACCGACGCCGGAGTGCCCTGTCAGCCGAATCCGTCGGCGTGACCTGGCCTGTCACCGGCGTGCGGGCGGTCCCGTTGGGGACGGGCCGCCCGTTCCGGGCCCCACTGTGTGTCGTGTGCGCCGCATGCGAGGCACGGGGCTCATCGGGTGGCCTCACCGTGCGTACCCCCGCGCGGTGAGGCCGCGAACGACCGTACGAAAAAGGGTCGGAAGGACGCGCTCTGTGACAGGTATCACCGCTCATGTGTGATCTGCGATTTAGAAGCCGTCGGTGAGCGGCGATAACCTGCGAGACGGACATGCCGCGTACCCGGCCACTGTGTACGCCTCGTACGCCTCCCTTGTGACAGCGGAGTCACGTTGCCCATCGCGGCACGCCCACGCAGGAAGATCGAACCGCGAGATCACTGATAGGGACGGACGCGCGTGGACCTGTTCGAGTACCAGGCGAGGGACCTCTTCGCCAAGCACGGTGTACCGGTGCTGGCCGGTGAAGTCATCGACACGCCTGAGGCAGCCCGCGAGGCGACCGAGCGGCTTGGCGGCAAGTCCGTCGTCAAGGCGCAGGTGAAGGTCGGCGGCCGCGGCAAGGCCGGCGGCGTCAAGCTGGCCGCCTCCACCGACGAGGCCGTGCAGCACGCCACCAACATCCTCGGCATGGACATCAAGGGCCACACGGTCCACAAGGTGATGATCGCCGAGACGGCCCCGGAGATCGTGGAGGAGTACTACGTCTCCTTCCTCCTGGACCGCACCAACCGCACCTTCCTCTCCATCGCGTCCGTCGAGGGCGGCATGGAGATCGAGGAGGTGGCGGCCACCCGCCCGGAGGCCGTCGCCAAGACGCCGATCGACGCCAACGAGGGTGTGACCCCCGAGGTCGCCCGCCGCATCGTCGAGGACGCCAAGTTCCCGGCCGAGGTCGCCGACAAGGTCGCCGACGTGCTGGTCACGCTCTGGAAGACCTTCATCGAGGAGGACGCCCTCCTCGTCGAGGTCAACCCCCTCGCCAAGGTCGCCTCCGGTGACATCATCGCCCTCGACGGCAAGGTGTCCCTGGACGAGAACGCGGACTTCCGCCACCCCGACCACGAGGCGCTCCAGGACAAGGACGCGGCCGACCCGCTCGAGGCCGCTGCCAAGGAGAAGAACCTCAACTACGTCAAGCTCGACGGCGAGGTCGGCATCATCGGCAACGGTGCCGGTCTGGTCATGTCGACCCTCGACGTCGTCGCGTACGCCGGTGAGAAGCACGGCGGCGTGAAGCCGGCCAACTTCCTCGACATCGGTGGCGGCGCCTCCGCCCAGGTGATGGCGAACGGCCTGGAGATCATCCTCGGCGACTCGGACGTCAAGTCCGTCTTCGTCAACGTCTTCGGCGGCATCACCGCCTGCGACGAGGTCGCCAACGGCATCGTCCAGGCGCTCGCGCTCCTGGAGGAGAAGGGCGAGAAGGTCGAGAAGCCCCTCGTCGTGCGTCTCGACGGCAACAACGCCGAGCTGGGTCGCAAGATCCTCTCCGACGCCAACCACCCGCTGGTGCAGCGCGTGGACACCATGGACGGCGCGGCCGACAAGGCCGCCGAGCTCGCGGCCGCGAAGTAAGGGACGAGGGACAGAACAGCCATGGCTATCTTCCTCAACAAGGACAGCAAGGTCATCGTCCAGGGCATGACCGGTGCCACGGGCATGAAGCACACCAAGCTCATGCTGGCCGACGGCACGAACATCGTCGGCGGCGTGAACCCGCGCAAGGCCGGCACCGAGGTGGACTTCGACGGCACGTCGATCCCCGTCTTCGGCTCCGTCGCCGAGGCGATCGAGAAGACGGGCGCCAACGTGTCCGTCCTCTTCGTCCCGCCGGCCTTCTCCAAGGCCGCCGTGGTCGAGGCGATCGACGCCGAGATCCCCCTCGCCGTCGTGATCACCGAGGGTATCGCCGTCCATGACTCCGCCGCGTTCTACGCGTACGCGAAGTCCAAGGGCGACAAGACCCGCATCATCGGCCCGAACTGCCCCGGTCTCATCACGCCGGGCCAGTCGAACGCCGGCATCATCCCGGGCGACATCACGAAGCCGGGCCGCATCGGCCTGGTCTCGAAGTCCGGCACGCTGACCTACCAGATGATGTACGAGCTGCGGGACATCGGCTTCTCGTCCGCCGTCGGCATCGGTGGCGACCCGGTCATCGGCACGACGCACATCGACGCGCTCGCCGCGTTCGAGGCCGACCCCGAGACCGACCTCATCGTCATGATCGGCGAGATCGGCGGCGACGCCGAGGAGCGCGCGGCCGACTTCATCAAGGCCAACGTGACCAAGCCGGTCGTCGGTTACGTCGCGGGCTTCACCGCCCCCGAGGGCAAGACCATGGGCCACGCCGGCGCCATCGTCTCCGGTTCGTCCGGCACCGCCCAGGCGAAGAAGGAGGCCCTCGAGGCCGCCGGCGTCAAGGTCGGCAAGACCCCGACCGAGACGGCGAAGCTCGCGCGCGAGCTGCTTTCGTAGCCGGTAGCCGGTAGCCGGTAGCCGGTAGCCGGTAGTCGGTAGTCGTACGTACATCAGTGGGCCCGCACCGTCACCGGTGCGGGCCCACTGATGCGTCCGGAGGTTATTCGGCGGCCGGTACGAGCCGCTCCGGGCCGCCGCTCAGCTCCGCCCGCAGCAGCGTGCGGAGCTGCCGTTCCCGCTCCGACAGCGGACCCGGGCCGGCCGGCGCGGGCACGCCGCTGACCGGGGCGCCGGGCGCGGGGACCGGCTCGTAGTGTGTCGGGGCCACCCGCAGCGTCAGCACCGTCGCCCCGACGATCAGCGTCGTGACGGCGATCGCCGCCCGCGTCCAGAACCGGGTGCGCCGCTCACCGACCTCCCGCACCAGCGTCGGCTTCGGCGCGTCCAGCTTCTCCGCGCCCGCGAGGCCGCTCAGCCGCCGGTGCAACTGCTCGGGGACGGCCAGCTCCGGCAGCCGTTCGGCGACGGCCTCGCGCGCGTGCAGGATGCGGTTGGCGGCGGCCGGCGTACTGGCCTCCGTCTCGGCGGCCGTCTCCGGCAGATCGAGGCCGACCCAGTCGTAGAGCAGCAGCGTGCGCCGGTACACGGGCGGCAGGCTCTGGAGAACGTCGAGGAGCTCACGGTCCGCGGGCTCCGCGGGCGGCGCGTCCGGGCGGCGGAAACCGGGGCGCAGCCGGTGCCAGGGCGACATCGCGTACTCGTACGCCGCCGCGCGCACCCAGCCGGCCGGGTCCGGGTCGACCGCGACCTCGGGCCAGCGCTGCCAGGCCAGCTGGAACGCGCGCTCGACGGCTTCGCGGGCGAGGCCGCGGCGGCCGCAGAGCAGGTAGGTGTGGCGGACCAGGAGGGGCGCGGCGTAGGCGTACAGGGCGTCGAAGGCCTGGGCCGGGGGGCGGGTGACGGCCTGTCCGGGCGCGGCGGCCTCTGCGACGGGGGCGGGGGGCTCCGCCGTGGCGAGTGAGACGGCCTTCGCGGCGGGCGCCGCCGGATCCTCGGCGGATGCGGCGGATGGGGCGGCTTCGGCGGGTCGCGGGGCTGATCCGGAGGCGGGCTTCCCGGTCGCCTTCCGGATCGCCTTGCGGGGCGCCGGGCGTTCCACCGGGGCGAGCAGCAGCTCCGCGTACTTCTCCCTCCTCGTTCCCCCGGGCGTGGTGCGGCCCGACTCCCACGCGCGGAGCGTCTCCCGCGTCACGCCGATCTTCGCGGCGAGCTGGGCCTGGGTCAGGGACTTCGCCTCACGGAGCCTGCGGCGCTCCTTCGGCGTCGGCAGTGGGGTGGCGGCGCTCTGCGTCATGAGGTACTCCACACACCCTTTCGCGCCAAAAAGTACATAAATGTATCTTGAGCGACACATCCATACTTCGCCTGTTACGCGAGGAAAGCGGGTGTCCTTGGCAGCATGGGCCCGTGACGCAGATGACCGGCCGTGGACCGTCGATGCCCGTGCTCCTGACCCGCGTGCGCGAACGTTCGCCGGGGCCCGCCGCCGGGATGTTCGGCGGGTTCGTCGCCGCGGGGCTCGGACTCGGCCTCTTCGCGGTCCTGGTGATCGCGATGTGGATCAGCTCGCCCTACCCGGACAGCGGCCCCGGCGGCGCACTGCACACCGCCGCCGCGCTGTGGCTGCTCGCGCACGGTGCCGAGATCATCCGGACGGACACGCTGTCCGGCACGCCCGCCCCGGTGGGCGTCAGCCCGCTGATGCTGCTCGCGCTGCCCGTGTGGCTGGTGTTCCGGGCCGGGCGGGACGCGGCCGAACCCCCGGAGGACGAGGCCGACGCGCCGCCCGCGCCCGCCGCCGGGGTGTGGGGCGGGGTCGCGCTCGGCTATCTGCTGATCGGTGTCGCCGCCGCGCTCTACACCTCCGGCGGGGAGTTGCGGCCCTCCTGGATCAGCTGCGTCGCCCACCTCGTCCTCGTCGCCGTGGCGGCGTCCGGCGCCGGGGTGTGGACCGCGCACGGCAGGCCGTACGGGCCACTGCCGCAGGCCCTGCGCAGGGCGCTCGACGTGCTGCCGCGGATCCTCGTACGGGAGGTCCTCCCGGTCGCCGCGCGGGCCGCTGCCGCGGGGGTCCTCGTCCTGCTCGCCGGGGGAGCGCTCCTGGTGGCGGTCGGACTCGTCTGGCACGGGGGCGCCGCGCGGGAGGCGTTCACCCAGCTCACGGCGGCGTGGACGGGGCGCATCGGCGTCCTGCTGCTCTGCCTGGCCCTGGTGCCGAACGCGGCGGTCTGGGGCGCCGCGTACGCCCTCGGGCCCGGCTTCGCCGTCGGCGCCGGGCACACCGTGGGGCCGCTCGGCAGTGCGGGCGGGCCGCTGCTGCCCGCCGTCCCGCTGCTCGCGGCGGTGCCACCGGAGGGCGAGGGAACGCCGCTGACCTGGGCGGTCGCGGCCGTGCCCGTCGTGGCGGCGGTGACCGTGGCCTGGTTCGTGGTGATCGGGGGCGAGCGGTCCGGCTGGTCGCGGGGGCGGACGGCCTACGGCGCGGTCGTCGCGGCGGCGCTGTGCGGAGTGGCGCTCTCCGTGCTCGCCGTGGCGGCGGGCGGCGCGCTGGGCGTGGAGCTCCTCGCCACGTTCGGCCCCGCCGGCTGGCTGACCGGCCTCGCCGCGACGGCGTGGACCGGCGCGGTCGGGCTGCCGGTGGCGCTGGTGGTGCGGTGGCTGCGCGGCAGGCGGGGCGGGTCGAGGGGTGCGCCCGTGACTGACGGGGCCGGGCCCGAGCCCGCGTCCGGGACCGGGCCGAGGGCGCCGGGGGCCAGGTTCCCGGCCGAACCGGGGGCGGGGCCCAGGGCCGGGTTCGTAGCGGGGGACGAGGACGAGGACGAGTACGGGGAGGTGTCCGGGGACGGAACCAAGGCGCGGCGGCGCGGGCTGTGGCGCCGGAAGAGCGCCGGGCGGACCAGCGCGGCACCGGAGCCCGGACCGGCCGTCGGGGCGGACGACGACTTCGACCCCTTCGACTTCTTCGACGAGGCGTCTCGCGCGGAACGCTGGGCCATCCTGCGGGACGGCCCATTGACCCCGGAACCCAAAGCACAACTGGCCGCGCTGTCACAGTCGCCCTCGAACCCGGGCCAGCATCCGGCCCCGGCCCCGGACCAAGAACCGCCCTCGAACCCGGAGGACCCGGCCCCGACGCGAAACTCGGACCCAGACCCAGACCCAGACCCGGCCCCGGACCCAGGCCGACACTCGGACCAGAGCCCGGACTGAGGGTCAGACCGACCCTGGGGCCCATGCCAGGACCGGGCCCGAGCCCCCGTCATCAGGCCCCTTCGGCCCCCGTCAGCGGGATCCGAGCAGTGGCCGGAGCTGCTTCGGGAGGAGGTCTTCGCAGGATTGGGTGGCCGCGTGGGTCAGGGCGTCCGAGCGGCACTCGTAGTAGTCGCTGTAGACGAGCTTCGCCGCGAACATCGACGCCACCATGGCCAGCGCCAGCGCCCCCGTGACGAGGCCGCTGATCGCCGCCGTCGTCTGCGGACGGGAGGCGGGGGCGCCGTCGGCCTTCGCGGGCGGGGCCGGGGTGTCCGGGTTCGGGGTACGGGGCTTCGCGCGGAGGGCGCTGATGCTCCAGTACAGGGCGAGCGCGCCGAGCAGCAGGGCCACGTACGGCCAGGCGAACAGGGCGAAGAAGAAGCCCCACATGCCCGACAGGAGCGCGTAGCGCGCACGCCGCTGGGCCGGGTCGGTGGGGTCCCAGCGCATGCCGCCGGAGCCGGGGCCGCGGCCGGGGCCCTGTCCTTCGGGGCCGCCCTGGCCGCCGTTGTTCCCCGGGCGGTCGCCGAACCGGCCGCCCTGCGCGGGGCCGGGCTGGCGGTCGCTCCACTGGCTGCCCCAGGGCGAGCGGCTGTCGCCGTGCTCGCCCTGTTCGGTGTCGGAGCCCTCGGGCCTGCGCGGCTGCCAGGGGCGGTCCGGGGCGTCCTCGGGCGGCGGTGCGAACGGATTGTCCGCGCCGGAGTTCCCGGAGTTCCCGGATCCGCCGGAGGCCCCGGAGTTCTTGCCCTCGTCGGACTCCTTGGACTCCTGGGACTGGCGAAGGCTTCGGTCCGGCATCAGGTGTGCGTCTTCCCCTAGGTCGTCGGTTGCGCAGGCGTCCGTCTCGTGGGACGTCGTCGGTCGGATCGCGCCTGCGGTTTGGTCCGTTCTTTACGTTCCCTCACGTCAACGTTCCGCACCCGCTCCGCGTTCCGCGCGAAGGCTCGCTCTTCCCGCACGCTGACGCTACCTCCCGGCCGCGCCCCCGTCCCGTGGGGGCTGGCTGGTGTGCCGGTATCGTTGCTGACGGTCGGCCGCTTCGTAGAGTCCCCCGTACGGGGCAGCGCGAAGCTTCCGTAGGAACATACAAGTACGCCCCTGTACGAGAAAGGGCCCCGCCGTGGCCAAGGCCAAGCGCCTCGTCGTGCTGGTCTCCGGATCAGGTACGAATCTGCAGGCTCTGCTCGACGCCATCACGGAGCGGGGAGCGGACGCTTACGGCGCGCAGATCGTCGCCGTCGGCGCCGACCGGACCGGCATCGTCGGTCTGGAGCGCGCCGAGCGCGCCGGGATCCCGACGTTCGTCCGCCGGGTCGGGGACCACGAGACCCGCGAGGACTGGGACCGCGCGCTCGCCGAGGCGACGGCCGCGTACGAGCCGGACCTGGTGGTCTCCGCGGGGTTCATGAAGATCGTGGGCAAGGAGTTCCTGGCCCGTTTCGGCGGCCGGTTCGTGAACACGCACCCGGCCCTGCTGCCCAGCTTTCCCGGTGCCCACGGTGTGCGCGACGCCCTCGCGTACGGCGCGAAGGTCACCGGCTGCACCGTCCACTTCGTCGACGACGGCGTCGACACCGGCCCGATCATCGCCCAGGGCGTGGTGGAGATCGTGGAAGCCGATTCGGACGACGGTGAGCGCGCTCTGCACGAGCGCATCAAGGAAATCGAGCGCACGCTGCTCGTCGATGTCGTGGGGCGTCTGGCCCGTAACGGCTACAGCATTGAGGGACGAAAGGTAGTTATTTCGTGACCGCCGAGAGCAACAAGCGGCCCATCCGCCGGGCGCTGGTCAGCGTCTACGACAAGACCGGTCTGGAGGAGCTGGCGCGCGGGCTCCACGAGGCGGGTGTCGAGCTGGTGTCCACCGGTTCGACCGCCGCGAAGATCGCCGCCGCCGGGGTCCCGGTCACCAAGGTCGAGGACGTCACCGGGTTCCCCGAGTGCCTCGACGGGCGCGTCAAGACCCTGCACCCCAAGGTGCACGCCGGCATCCTCGCCGACCTGCGCCTGGAGGACCACCGGAAGCAGCTCGCCGACCTGGGTGTGCAGCCGTTCGAGCTGGTGGTCGTGAACCTGTACCCGTTCAAGGAGACCGTCGCCTCGGGCGCGACCCCGGACGAGTGCGTCGAGCAGATCGACATCGGCGGCCCCTCGATGGTCCGCGCCGCCGCCAAGAACCACCCGTCGGTCGCCGTGGTCACCAGCCCGCGCCGCTACGCCGACGTCCTCGCGGCGGTCAAGGACGGCGGTTTCGACCTCACCACGCGCAAGCGGCTCGCCGCCGAGGCGTTCCAGCACACCGCCTCCTACGACGTGGCCGTCGCCTCCTGGTTCGCCGCCGACTACGCGGCCGCCGACGACAGTGGCCACCCCGAGTTCCTCGGCGCCACGTACACGCGCAAGAACGTCCTGCGCTACGGCGAGAACCCGCACCAGGGCGCGGCCCTCTACGTCGACGGCACCGGCGGCCTGGCCGAGGCGGAGCAGCTGCACGGCAAGGAGATGTCGTACAACAACTTCACGGACACGGACGCCGCGCGCCGTGCCGCGTACGACCACGAGGACCCCTGCGTCGCGATCATCAAGCACGCGAACCCGTGCGGTATCGCCGTCGCCTCGGACGTCGCGGAGGCCCACCGCAAGGCGCACGCCTGCGACCCGCTCTCCGCGTTCGGTGGCGTGATCGCGGTCAACCGCCCGGTGACCAAGGAGATGGCGGAGCAGGTCGCCGAGATCTTCACCGAGGTCATCGTCGCGCCCGACTACGAGGACGGCGCCCTCGAAGCCCTCACCAAGAAGAAGAACATCCGCGTGCTGCGGGCCCCGAACGGCCCGTCCGCCCCGGTCGAGACCAAGCAGATCGACGGCGGCGCGCTCCTCCAGGTCACCGACCGCCTCCAGGCCGACGGCGACAACCCGGCCTCCTGGACCCTCGCGACCGGCGACGCGCTCTCGCAGGGCGAGCTGGACGAGCTGGCGTTCGCGTGGAAGGCGTGCCGCGCCGTGAAGTCCAACGCGATCCTGCTCGCCAAGGACGGCGCCTCCGTCGGCGTCGGCATGGGCCAGGTCAACCGCGTCGACTCCTGCAAGCTCGCCGTCGAGCGGGCGGGCGAGGAGCGGGCGCGCGGTGCGTACGCCGCCTCGGACGCGTTCTTCCCGTTCCCGGACGGGCCGCAGATCCTCATCGACGCGGGCGTCAAGGCGATCGTGCAGCCCGGCGGCTCGATCCGTGACGAGCAGGTCGTCGAGGCCGCGAAGAAGGCGGGCGTGACGATGTACTTCACGGGGACGCGCCACTTCTTCCACTGAGCACCACCCCGTACGCGAGGAGGGCCCGCCGGTCACCGACCGGCGGGCCCTCCTCGTGCGTTCGCGCGTGTCAGCCCTTCACGTGCACGACGACCGTGCTCGCGACCTTGTCGTGCCAGCCCTGCCTGCGGCCCGACTTGTCCCAGAAGGGGGAGAGGTAGACGAGGAGCGCGCCGATGCCGCAGGCGAAGCTGCCGACGGTGGGGATGATCCAGCGCAGGAAGCCGCCGCCGATGCCCGGCTTCGCCCCGGTCTCCGCCTTCAGGACGCGGATGCCGACGGCCAGCTTGCCGAGCGTCGCGCCGACGAAGGCGATCATCAGGACCTGGTAGAGCAGCACGACGAGCATGAAGACGCCGGCGATCGGCAGCGTCGCGGACTGGAAGTCCGACGTGGCGTTGTTCACGCAGGTGTCGTACGTGGACGAGCCGGCGTCGCAGGCTTGTACCGCGTCGATGAAGTCGCTGAACTTCGGTGCCAGGAACACGATGTAGACGATGCCGATGAGTACCCCGTCGATCAGCTGGGCGCAGAGTCTGCGGCCCATCGAGGCGAGCGGCGGCACACCGGGCATGCCCATGCCATTGTTCGGCCCGGGCATTCCCTGCTGCTGCGGGTGCTGCGGATACGCCCCATAGGGCTGTGACTGGCCCGGCTGCTGCGGGTAGCCGTAGCCCTGCTGCGGCGGGACGCCTTGCGGGGCCTGCTGGCCGTACGGGTTCGGCTGCGGCGGTTGCTGACCGTAAGGGTTGTTCGGTTCGCCGTAACTCATGGCGAGATTCCTCCGGGGACGACTACGGGGACGGCGCGGCCCCGCGGAGGAATGCGGAGGTTAAAGAACGGAATTGCCACCACTTGCGCGGTTCGCCCCCCTGCCGCCGTCCGCGGCACTGCGTGGATCATGCTCCTTAATCGGACATGCTCCTGTCCAGTGGGCCGTCGGGCCGTTGTGCAAGTGCAACTTGGGCGAAGCAGGGGCGCCCTGAAAGAATGGGCACCATGACCGCCCAGATTCTCGATGGCAAGGCCACCGCAGCCGCGATCAAGTCCGAACTGACCGCCCGCGTGGCGGCCCTGAAGGAGAAGGGGGTCACGCCCGGGCTCGGCACCGTCCTGGTCGGCGAGGATCCCGGCAGCCAGAAGTACGTGGCAGGAAAGCACCGCGACTGCGCGCAGGTCGGCATCGCCTCCATCCAGCGCGAGCTGCCCGCCACGGCCACGCAGGAGGAGATCGAGGCCGTCGTCCGCGAGCTGAACGAGGACCCGGCCTGCACCGGCTACATCGTCCAGCTGCCGCTGCCCAAGGGCATCGACGAGAACCGCATCCTCGAACTGATGGACCCGGCCAAGGACGCGGACGGCCTGCACCCGATGAACCTCGGCCGCCTCGTCCTGAACGAGCCGGCGCCGCTGCCCTGCACCCCCTTCGGCATCATCACGCTGCTGCGCAAGCACGGCGTGGAGATCAAGGGCGCCGAGGTCGTCGTCGTCGGCCGCGGCGTGACCATCGGCCGTCCGATGCCGCTGCTGCTCACCCGCAAGTCGGAGAACGCGACCGTCACCCAGTGCCACACCGGCACCCGTGACCTCTCCGCGCACCTCAAGCGCGCCGACATCGTCGTCGCCGCGGCGGGCGTCCCGCACCTGATCAAGCCCGAGGACATCAAGCCGGGCGCCGCGATCCTCGACGTCGGTGTCTCGCGCGACGAGAACGGCAAGATCGTCGGCGATGTGCACCCCGGCGTCGCCGAGGTCGCCGGCTGGATCTCCCCGAACCCCGGCGGTGTGGGCCCGATGACCCGCGCCCAGCTCCTCGTCAACGTCGTCGAGGCGGCCGAGCGGAACGCGAACGGTGTTCGCTGACGCCTCCCGGGACGGCGCGCGCACCAAGAAGCGGGGCACGCGCCGCTTCCCGCTGTGGACCCGCGACACCGCGCGCCCCGAGGGCGGCGGCCGCGCGGCCCCCGCCGACGCGCCCGTCCCCGCCCGCCAGTGGCCGTTGATCGCGGTGCTCGTGGTGACCGGGCTCGGGCTGCTGCTCACCGCGTTCGGCCTGTTCCGGGTCGGCACCATCCTGGTGGGCGTGGCCCTCCTCGGCGGCGCCGCGCTGCGCTGGGTCCTGCCGTCCGTCGGCATGCTCGCCGTGCGCTCCCGCTTCACGGACCTGATCACGTACGGGGTGCTCGGGCTCGCCATCGTGCTGCTCGCGATGATGGCGCAGCCGAACCCGTGGCTGAAGATCCCCTTCCTCCAGGACACGCTGCACTTCACCTTGCGGTGACGGTTCGTCGCCGGGTGACTGTCCGACGCGCGGGGCCTCCGGGACGGAGGCCCCGCTTCCTTGTGTGGCGATGTCCGGTCCGCCTCCGGGTTTTTGTCGGCAGAGGGCGCACACCGCCGTCCCGCCGGGAACTGTCACCCTGGCTCTACGCATCCCAGTCAGTCGGGGGGACGCTGGGAAAACGGCGGGGTAATTCGGCACGTACGGGGGCTCGTACAGGCTCGTACGGGCTCGTACGGGGGGAAGAGGGGTAAGCAATGCCTCGATGGAAGGCGCTACTACCGGACGAACTCGACCCGCAGCTGGCGGAGTTCACCGCCCAGCTCCGCAGACTGGTCGACCGCAGCGGACTCGGCATCGCCGCGCTGGCGGACCGCACCGGGTACAGCAAGACGTCCTGGGAGCGGTATCTGAACGGACGGCTGCTCGCGCCCAAGGGCGCCGTCGTCGCGCTCGCCGAGGTGACCGGCACCAGCCCCGTCCACCTGACGACCCTGTGGGAGCTCGCGGAGCGCGCCTGGAGCCGCTCCGAGATGCGCCACGACATGACCATGGAAGCGATACGGATATCCCAGGCGCGGGCGGCGCTGGGGGAGTTCGGGGGACCGACCGCGACGGCTGCCGTGGGGCCGGGCGCCGGTGCGGCGGGTGCGACGGGTGTGGGTGGTGCGGGTGGTGCGGGTGGTGTGCCGACCGTGCCGCCGCAGAGGTCGGCGCCGCCGGTGGGCCAGTTCGGGCCACCCGTCGATTTCACGGTGCCCGTCCCTCAGGTCTCGCCCTCGTACGCGCCCCCGTCCTCGCCCTCGCCCTCGCCCTCGCCTCCGGAGGGGCCGGGCTCCGGGGCCGGTGGCGGGCGGGGCAGGCGGCGGGTGCTCGTGTTTTTCGCCGGGGCCGTCGGCACGGCGCTCCTCGTTCTCGTCGCCTACGTTCTGACCAGCTATCTCACCGGCCACCACAAGGACAGGAAGGCCGAACCCCCGCCGTCGCCGACGACCAGCGCGCCCGTACTGCCCGCCGGTGTCGAGTGCGTGGGCGCGGGCTGCACCGGCAAGGACCCGGAGGCCATGGGGTGCGGCGGCGACCAGGCCGACAGCCCCGCGCGGGCCGTCGTCGGCGCCGTCACCGTGGAGGTCCGCTACAGCAGGACGTGCGCGGCGGCATGGGCGCGGATCCAGGGCGCGGCGCCGGGCGACAGCGTCCGACTCGACGTGGGCCGCAAGAAGTCGAAGAAGGGACTGGTCGGCGACGCCGACACGGACGCGTACACGCCGATGGTCGCGGTGGGATCGCCCGCGGACGCGAAGGCCTGCGCGACGCTCGTCTCCGGACAGCGCGGCTGCACCGAGTAGGGCGCCCGCCCCGGACCCCGTACGGCAGCGGCCGACGACCGTGCATGGGTACGTGCATTCGGGGAAGGCGCAGGAGTACCCCCACGGGATGGTCACTCGGTGACACCCCGGCGGCCGCCGATGCCCCTTCCCCCGGGCCGGCGGCCGCCCCGTGTCCGGGGCCCCCTCCGTCGATCGCCCTTTGATCGCCCTGTGGGGTGAGCCACACGTACCGATAGGTCCGGCCGGGGCGCGGCGCGATAGCCTGACGAGCGGATCTCTTGATGCCGAGAGATCGATCAAAAGACCCGCTGTCCTACGGAGAACGCCATGACCCGCACTCCCGTGAACGTCACCGTCACCGGCGCGGCCGGCCAGATCGGCTACGCACTGCTCTTCCGCATCGCCTCCGGCCAGCTGCTCGGCGCGGACGTGCCGGTCAAGCTCCGCCTCCTGGAGATCACCCCGGCGCTCAAGGCCGCCGAGGGCACCGCCATGGAGCTCGACGACTGCGCCTTCCCGCTGCTCCAGGGCATCGAGATCACCGACGACCCGAACGTCGCCTTCGACGGCGCCAACGTCGGCCTCCTCGTCGGCGCCCGCCCCCGCACCAAGGGCATGGAGCGCGGTGACCTCCTGGAGGCCAACGGCGGCATCTTCAAGCCCCAGGGCAAGGCCATCAACGACCACGCCGCGGACGACATCAAGGTCCTCGTCGTCGGCAACCCGGCCAACACCAACGCCCTCATCGCCCAGGCCGCCGCGCCGGACGTACCGGCCGAGCGCTTCACCGCGATGACGCGCCTCGACCACAACCGCGCGCTGACGCAGCTCGCGAAGAAGACGGGCTCGACGGTCGCCGACATCAAGCGCCTGACGATCTGGGGCAACCACTCCGCCACCCAGTACCCCGACATCTTCCACGCCACGATCGCCGGCAAGAACGCCGCCGAGACCGTGAACGACGAGAAGTGGCTCGCGGACGAGTTCATCCCGACCGTCGCCAAGCGCGGCGCCGCGATCATCGAGGCGCGGGGCGCGTCCTCCGCCGCCTCCGCCGCCAACGCCGCGATCGACCACGTGTACACCTGGGTCAACGGCACGGCCGAGGGCGACTGGACCTCCATGGGCATCCCGTCGGACGGCTCCTACGGCGTCCCCGAGGGCCTCATCTCCTCCTTCCCCGTCACCACCAAGGACGGCAAGTACGAGATCGTCCAGGGTCTCGACATCAACGAGTTCTCGCGGGCGCGGATCGATGCGTCCGTCGCGGAGCTGGCGGAGGAGCGGGAGGCTGTGCGAGGCCTCGGCCTTCTCTGACCTTCCGGTCGGACCGGGTTTGCCGCCCATGGCGAGTCGTCGGTGCGACTCGCCATGGGCGGTTTCCGTTCGTCCGGCGAGCGCGGGGCGCGTCACCACGCGTCCGCGGCGGCCGGTGTCCGGGCCGGCACCGGTTGCCCGTAGCCCGCGTACAGCGTCGTCGTGTCGGTCCTGCGCGCCCCGGGCGCACCGGCGCCGACCTCGGTGTACTTCAGGGCGTACGGGGTGCCGCGGGCGGCCACGTACAGGGTCTCGCGGGTGCCGTCCTTCTCCGTGCCGGTCAGCGGGATGACGGGGGTGCCGTCCAGGGTCGTCGGCGCGCCCTTCGTGACGGCCTTGCCGGACTCCGCCCCGCCGCGCAGTTGTTCCCGCAGGGCGTCGAGGTCGCAGACCCGCGCGTAATCCTTGAGGACCGGGGCGGTGACGGGGCCGGTGACCCAGTGGCCCTTGAACCGTTCGGCCGCCGCCCGGCCCTTGGCGCCCGGCACCCGCGCCCGCCACAGCGCGTCGTCCATGCGCAGCCAGAGCCGGTCCCCGCGCCGGACGATGTCGGCCTCGCCGTCCGCTCCGAACGTGAGCGTCGCCGTGCAGTTCTTGTCCTGGTCGAGCGCGAGGTCCATCGCGGAGGGGGCGGTGGCGCCGGCCCCCGTCGACCGGTCGACCACCGTGACGTGCAGCGACGCGGCGTTCAGCAGTTCGTGCCGCGCCTTGTCGGAGATCTCGGCGGCGGGGAGCCCTTCGACCGACCTCTCGCCGGATTTATCGCCGGACTTCTCGGCCGACTTCCCGACCGACTTCTCGGCCGACTTCTCGACCGGCCTCTCGGCGTCGCCGCCGTCGCCCGACCCCGCGGTCGCCGCGATCAGCGTCGCCGTACAGACGGCCGCCACCAGCACCCACCCGTACCCGTTCCTTGCCATGGCGCACCCCCCGAGGGCAGATCGTCCTTCAGGGTACGTTTCGCCGCTTTCCTCGGCACATACGCCGTCGTACCGGTGACGCGGCGCACTTTCGACCGTCGAACGCGCATGGTTCCCGCTGCCCCGGGCAGGGGCATCCGGCATCACGGCAGAGCGCGCCGAGAGGCCGTTCCACGGTGCTCGGAGCGCTGCGGAACGGAAGCGGAAGGCGAAGCAGGACGTGTCAGACGGGGCAGTACAGAGCACCATCCATGTCGGCGGAGAGTGGCGCGGCGCCGCCTCAGGGGCGACCCGGGAGATCCTCGACCCCGCGGACGGCAAGCCGTTCGCGGTGATCGCCGAGGGCGGCGCGGAGGACGCGGACGCCGCGATCGCCGCCGCGCGCCGCGCCTTCGACGAGGGGCCGTGGCCGGGGACGCCGGTCGCCGAGCGCGCCGCGCTGCTGCGCCGCGTCGCCGACCTCCTCGTCCGCGACCGGGAGAAGATCGGCCTCCTGGAGAGCCGGGACGCGGGCAAGACGGTGGAGGAGGGCCGCGTCGACGTCGACTGCGTCGCGGACGCCTTCCGCTACTTCGCCGACCTCGTGATCGGCGAGGGCGCGGGCCGTGTCGTCGACGCGGGCTCCGATGACGTCCACAGCGTCGTCGTGCACGAGCCGGTCGGCGTCTGCTCGATGATCACGCCCTGGAACTACCCGCTGCTCCAGGCCAGCTGGAAGATCGCCCCGGCGCTCGCCGCGGGCAACACCTTCGTCATCAAGCCGAGCGAGATCACGCCGCTGACCACGGTCGTCCTGGTCGAGCTGCTGACGGAGGCGGGGCTTCCCGACGGCGTCGCCAACATCGTGACGGGCCCCGGCGCCTCCGTGGGCGCCCGCCTGGCCGACCACCCCGACGTCGACCTGGTCTCCTTCACCGGCGGCCTGGTCAGCGGCGTCAAGGTGGCGCAGGCCGCCGCCGCGGGCGTCAAGAAGGTCGCCCTGGAACTCGGCGGCAAGAACCCGAACGTCGTCTTCGCCGACGCCTGCGAGACCGAGGACGGCTTCGACACCGCCGTCGACCAGGCCCTCAACGCCGCGTTCATCCACAGCGGCCAGGTCTGCTCCGCCGGGTCCCGGCTCATCATCGAGGAGTCCGTCCGCGAACGCTTCGTCGCCGAACTCGCCCGCCGCGCCGAGAAGATCCGTCTCGGCCGCGGTACGGAGGACGGCGTCGAGTGCGGGCCGCTCGTCAGCGAGCAGCAGCGCGACAAGACCGAGTCCTACGTCGCCTCCGCGCTCGCCGAGGGCGCTGTCCTGCGCAGCGGCGGCAAGCGCCCCGAGCCGAGCGCCGTACGCCCCGCCACCGGCTACTTCTACGAGCCGACCGTCCTCGACCAGTGCCACCGCGAGATGCGCGTCGTCCGTGAGGAGACGTTCGGGCCGATCCTCACCGTCGAGACGTTCCGCACGGAGGACGAGGCCGTCACCCTCGCCAACGACACCGAGTACGGGCTCGCCGGCGGCGTCTGGACCGCCGACCCGGGCCGCGCCCGCCGCGTCGCCGCCCGCCTGCGCCACGGCACGGTCTGGATCAACGACTTCCACCCCTATCTGCCGCAGGCCGAGTGGGGCGGCTTCGGCAAGAGCGGCGTCGGACGGGAGCTGGGCCCGGCCGGGCTCGCCGAGTACCGCGAGGCCAAGCACGTGTACCAGAACCTGGCGCCGAAGCCGGTGCGGTGGTTCGCGGGCTGACCCCGCGCGCCCGGCCTTTTCGACACCTAAGTACCGCGCCCTGCACTGGAGTTGACGCATGTCCATGAATCCCGAACCCCCGACGGACACGTACGACTACGTGATCGTCGGCGGCGGCACCGCCGGATCGGTGATCGCCTCCCGACTGACCGAGAACCCCGAGGTCACCGTCGCCGTCATCGAGGGCGGCCCGAGCGACATCGACCGCGACGACGTCCTGACCCTGCGCCGCTGGCTCGGCCTGCTCGGCGGGGACCTCGACTACGGCTACACCACGACCGAGCAGCCGCGCGGCAACTCGCACATCCTGCACAGCCGCGCCAAGGTCCTCGGCGGCTGCTCGTCGCACAACACCCTGATCTCGTTCAAGCCGCTCCCGGGCGACTGGGACGAATGGGCGGCCGCCGGGGCCGAGGGCTGGGACCACAAGGCGATGGACCCGTACTTCGGCAAGCTGCGGAACAACATCGTCGCCGTCGACGAGAAGGACCGGAACGCCATCGCCCGCGACTTCGTCGAAGCGGCGCGGGCCGCGACCGGTGTGCCGCGCGTGGAGGGCTTCAACAAGGCCCCGTTCAAGGACGGCGTCGGCTTCTTCGACCTCGCCTACCACCCCGAGAACAACAAGCGGTCGTCGGCGTCGGTCGCCTACCTCCACCCGCACATGGAGGCGGGCGACCGCCCGAACCTGACGCTGCTCCTGGAGACGTGGGCGTACAAGCTCGACTTCGTCGACGGCGACGGCGACGGCGACGGCGGCGCTCCGCGCGCCCGCGGCGTGCACGTCCGCGCGAAGGACGGCGGGGAGAGGCTGATCGCCGCGCGCCGCGAGGTCGTCGTGTGCGCCGGGGCCGTCGACACGCCCCGGCTGCTCCTGCACTCCGGCGTCGGCCCCCGGGGCGACCTGGAGCGGCTCGGCATCCCCGTCGTGCACGACCTGCCGGGCGTCGGCGAGAACCTGCTCGACCACCCGGAGTCGGTCGTCGTCTGGGAGACGGACGGACCGATCCCCGACAACAGCGCCATGGACAGCGACGCGGGCCTGTTCGTCCAGCGCGACCCGGAGGCCGCCGGGCCCGACCTGATGTTCCACTTCTACCAAATCCCGTTCACGGACAACCCGGAGCGGCTCGGCTACGTCAGGCCCGAGCACGGCGTGTCCATGACCCCCAACATCCCCAAGCCGAAGAGCCGCGGCCGCCTCTACCTGACCAGCGCGGACCCCGAGGACAAGCCCGCCCTCGACTTCCGCTACTTCACGGACGAGGACGACTACGACGGGCGCACCCTCGTCGACGGCATCCGCATCGCCCGCGAGATCGCGAAGACGCAGCCGCTGGCCGGCTGGCTCAAGCGCGAGGTGTGCCCCGGCCCCGACGTCACCGGTGACGAGGAGCTGTCCGCGTACGCCCGCAAGGTCGCCCACACCGTCTACCACCCGGCCGGCACCTGTCGCATGGGCGCCGCGAGTGATGAACTCGCTGTGGTGGACCCCGAGTTGAGGGTGCGCGGGCTGCGCTCCATCCGAATCGCCGACGCGTCCGTCTTCCCGACGATGCCCGCGGTGAACCCGATGATCGGGGTGCTCATGGTCGGGGAGAAGTGCGCCGAGATGCTGGGTGGTGACGCGTGATGAGTACGCAGACCGTCGTGAAGGACCCCGCCCCGGACGCAAACGCGGGCCCGGGCTCCGCCGAGGCCGTCTTCTCCGTCCGCAACCTGTGGAAGGTGTTCGGCCCCAAGCCCGAACGCGTCCCCGGCGACCCCGGGCTGGCCGGGCTCGGCGCCGCCGAGCTGCGCTCCCGCACCGGCTGTACGGCCGCCGTGCGCGACGTCTCCTTCGACGTGCGGCGCGGCGAGGTCTTCGTTGTCATGGGCCTGTCCGGCTCGGGCAAGTCCACCCTGGTGCGCTGCCTGACCCGCCTCATCGAACCGACGGCCGGCTCCCTGTCCATCGACGGCGAGGACGTCCGCGCCATGGACAAGAGCCGGCTCCGCGCCCTGCGCCGCCACCGCGCCGCGATGGTCTTCCAGCACTTCGGCCTGCTGCCGCACCGCACGGTCCTCGACAACGTCGCCTACGGCCTGGAGATCCAGGGCGTCGGCCGCGCCGAACGCCGGGCGAAGGCGCTCGAGGTCGTCGAGAAGGTGGGCCTCCAGGGCCTGGAGTCGCGCCGCCCCGGCCAGCTGTCCGGCGGCCAGCAGCAGCGCGTCGGCCTCGCCCGCGCGCTCGCCGTGGACCCCGAGGTCCTCCTCTTCGACGAACCGTTCAGCGCGCTCGACCCGCTGATCCGGCGCGACATGCAGGAGGAGGTCGTGCGCCTGCACCGCGAGGAGGGCCGCACGATGGTCTTCATCACCCACGACCTCAACGAGGCGCTGCGCCTCGGCGACCGCATCGCCCTCATGCGCGACGGCCGCATCGTCCAGCTCGGCACGCCGGAGGAGATCGTCGGCGCCCCCGCCGACGACTACGTCCGCGCCTTCGTCCGCGACGTCCCCCGCGAACAGGTCATGACGGTCCGCCGCGCCATGCGCCCCGCCGACACCGACGAGACGGCCCGCGGCCCCGAGATAGCCCCCGACGCCACGGTCTCCGAGGCGATCGACGCGGTGGCGCGCAGCGGGTTCGCGGTCCGGGTCATGGACGAGGGGGAGTGCGTCGGCGTCGTCGACCACGAACGGCTCCTGGGCGTCGTGGCAGGCACCGTGGACCAGGACGCGAAGAGCGAGCCCACGCCGACGGCCCCGCGCCCCGAACACGACGAGACACCGACGGCCCCGCGCCCCGTACGGGAGGACGCCGCGTCCGGCACGGCCTCGCGTCCCGTCGTACGGGAGGACGCCGCGTCCGGCACGCCCCCGCTCCGCGACGCCGGAGAGGACGGCTCCTGACATGGCCGTCACTGTCACCGTCACCCCGGCCGGGAACCAGGGCCCCAAGGGCTCGGAGGGCGCCCCGGAGGAGCGGAGCGTCCGGGCCCGTCGCAGCGCGGTGCTGCGCAACCGTGTGCTCGGGAAGCTGCTTCTGCTCGCCGCCCTCACCGCCGTCCTGGCCCCGCTCGTCAACGCCCGCTGGTCGAGCGGCACCTGGCCCGACGCCCTCACCGTCGACGTCTCCGAACCGCTCGGCAAGGCCAGCGACTGGATCATCGACAACCGGGACAGCCACCCCCTGTTCCTCTACTTCCTCGGCCACATCAGCAACGCGATCGTCCTCTCCGTCCGCGGCGTCTATCTCGTCCTGCTCGCCGCGGGCTGGGCGGGTGTCACGGCCGCGGCCGGACTGATCGCCTGGCGCGTCGCGGGCGTCCGCCTCGCCGTCACGTCCGTCCTCGCCCTGCTGGCGTGCGGCGTCCTCGGCATGTGGGTGCCCACGGTCCAGACGCTGGCGCTCATGGTGGTCGCCGTGGTCGCCTCGGTCGTCCTCGGCGCCCTGCTCGGGCTCGCCGCGGGCCTCAGCGACCGCATGAACCGCGCCCTGCGCCCGGTCCTCGACACCATGCAGGTGTTCCCGGCGTACGCGTACCTCCTGCCGGTCGTGCTGATCTTCGGCATCGGCGTGCCCGCCGCGGTCCTCGCCACCGTCGTCTACGCGGCTCCGCCCATGGCCCGCCTCACCGCGCTCGGCCTGCGCTCGGCCGACAGCGGCGTCATGGAGGCCGTCGCCTCGCTCGGCGCGACCGCCCGCCAGCGGCTGTTCACCGCCCGCCTCCCACTGGCCCGCAAGGAGCTTCTCCTCGGCGTCAACCAGACGATCATGATGGCTCTGTCCATGGCCGTCATCGCCTCCGTCATCGGCGCGGGCGGCCTCGGCGACCGCGTCTACCAGGCGCTCGCCTCGGTCGACGTCGGCGCCGCCCTCGCCGCGGGCATCCCGATCGTGCTGCTCGCCGTCGTCCTCGACCGGGTGACCGGCGCGGCGGGCGAACGGCTCGGCTCCCACGAGCCCCCGGCCCCCTGGAAGTGGGGCGTCGTCGCGGCCGGCACGCTCCTGGCGGCCCTCGCGGCCCGCTTCACCGACCACCTCGACTGGCCCGGCTCCTGGGTCGTCACCCTCGCCACGCCCGTCAACGACGCCGTCGACTGGATGACCGACCACCTCTACACCGGCGTCCCCTACGTGGGCGGCACCGCCGACTGGGCCGGTCACTTCACCACCTGGATCCTCGACCCCCTGCGCTCGGGCCTGACCTGGCTGCCCTGGTGGTCGGTGCTCCTGATCGTCGCGGCTCTCGCCTGGCTGATCGGCACCTGGCGCACCGCCCTGACCGCCGTCCTCGCCATGGCCGCGATCGGCGTGCTCGGCGTGTGGAAGCCGTCGCTCGACACGCTGTCCCAGGTCCTCGCCGCGGTCGCCGTGACGCTCGTCCTCGGCTTCGCCGTCGGTATCGCGGCCGCCCGCAGCGAACGGCTCGAACGCGTCCTGCGCCCCGTCCTCGACGTCTTCCAGACGATGCCCCAGTTCGTCTACCTGATCCCGGTCGTCGCGCTCTTCGGTGTCGGCCGCGCCCCGGCCGCCGCCGCGGCCGTCGTCTACGCGCTGCCCGCCGTCGTCCGCATCACCTCCCAGGGGCTGCGCCAGGTCGACCCGGCCGCGATGGAGGCGTCCCGCTCGATGGGCGCCACCACGGGGCAGCAACTGCGCAAGGTCCAACTGCCGCTGGCGCGCTCCGCGTTGCTCCTCGCCGTCAACCAGGGGGTCGTCCTCGTCCTCGCCGTCGTCATCATCGGCGGCCTCGTCGGCGGCGGCGCGCTCGGCTACGACGTCGTCTTCGGCCTCGCCCAGGGCGACCTCGCCACCGGCCTGGTCGCGGGCGCCGCGATCGTCTGCCTCGGCCTGATGCTCGACCGGGTGACCCAGCCGACGGAACGCCGCACCCGCCTCGGAAAGGGGGCCTGACATGCGCACACGTCACACACCGGCCGCGATCGCCGCCGCCTGCGCCCTCCTGGCCACCGCCGGCTGCGGCGCCGCCGACATGACCAAGCAGGCGTCCCCCTACGCCAACGCCCAGGGCGCGAGGACCGTGACCCTGTCCGTCCAGTCCTGGGTCGGCGCCCAGGCCAACGTCGCGGTCGCCCAGTACCTCCTGGAGCACGAACTCGGCTACCGCGTCGACACCGTCCAGGTCGACGAGGTGCCCGCCTGGGACGCCCTCAGCCAGGGCCGCGTCGACGCGATCCTGGAGGACTGGGGCCACCCCGACCAGGAACAGCGCTACGTCAAGGACAAGAAGACCATCCGCGGCGGCGGCGACCTCGGCGTCACCGGGCACATCGGCTGGTTCGTCCCCACGTACTTCGCGAAGCAGCACCCCGACGTCACGGACTGGAAGAACCTCAACAAGTACGCGGACCAGTTGAGGACGGCGGAGAGCGGCGGCAAGGGCCAGCTGCTCGACGGCTCACCCTCGTACGTCACGAACGACAAAGCGCTCGTCCAGAACCTCAAACTGGACTACCAGGTCGTCTTCTCCGGCTCCGAGGCCGCTCAGATCACCCAGATCAAGCAGTTCGCCAAGCAGAAGAAGCCGTTCCTCACGTACTGGTACCAGCCGCAATGGCTGTTCGAGAAGGTGCCGATGACCGAGGTGAAGCTGCCTGCCTACAAGGAGGGCTGCGACGCCGACCCCGAGAAGGTCGCCTGCGCCTATCCGCGGACCCCGCTGCAGAAGTACCTCAACGCCGACTTCGCCAGGAAGGGCGGCAAGGCGGCGGCCCTGCTGCGGAACTTCCAGTGGACGACGGAGGACCAGAACGAGGTCTCCCTCATGATCGCCGAGCAGAAGCTCTCGCCGGACGAGGCGGCGAAGAAGTGGATCGACGCACATCGCGCGACCTGGCAGGCGTGGCTGCCCGAGTAGCCGGGCAGGTTCTACGGTGCCGGGTGCCTTTCCTGACGGGGGCACCCGGCACAACCTTTCGGACCAGGTCCCGCGCGGCCCGGTCGTGGTGCAGCGCACGGAATACGTCCGCCCCGGCCGCGGTCACCACGCGGGCCCGCCCGGCTCGATCCTGCGGCTGACCATCAGCCGGTTCCAGCCGTTGATGACCGTGATCACCCCGATGAGGTGGGCGAGCTCCGCCTCGCCGAAGTGCTTCGCGGCGCTCTCGTACACCTCGTCGGGCACGAAGCCGTCCGTGAGGACCGTGACCGCCTCGGTCAGCGCGAGAGCCGCCCGCTCCCGTTCGCTGTACAGATCCCCGGCCTCACGCCAGGCGTCCAGCAACGCGACGCGCTTCGCGCTCTCGCCGTTCCTGTCGACGGCGACATCGACGTGCATGTCCAGGCAGAACGCGCACGCGTTGATCTGCGAGGCCCGGATCATCACCAGCTCGGCGAGGACCGGGTCCCCGAGCCCCTTCTTCGCGGCGGCGCCGAGCGCGGTCATCGCGTCCCGGACCCCGGCGTCCAACCACGTGGTCCGGGCGCTCACTTGAAGTCGCCCGCCTTGTAGTGTCCAGGCGATTGTCGTGTGGACACCCCGAACCGGTTCCACGCGTTGATCGTGGTGATCGCCGCGATCAGCTGGCTCAGCTCCCGCTCGTCGTAGAGCTTCGCCGCCCGCTCGTAGACCTCGTCGGGCACGAAGCCGTCCGTGAGCACCGTGATCGCCTCCGTCAGCTCGATCGCGGCGATCTCCTTCTCGGTGTAGTAGTGCTTCGACTCCTCCCAGGCGGCGAGCTGGATGATCCGCTCCACGCTCTCCCCGGCGGCCAGCGCGTCCTTGGAGTGCATGTCCAGGCAGAGCGCGCAGCGGTTGATCTGCGACGCCCGGATCTTCACCAGTTCGTACGTCACCGGGTCGACCCCCTGACGCGCCGCCGCGTCCAGGCGGACCATCGCCTTGAAGACCTCGGGGGCGTGCCGGGACCAGGCGAGCCGAGGAGTGTGCTCGTGCGCGTATCCGCCGTCCGTCCCGTGTGCCGCGTCGCCCTGCGGGGCCTGTCCTGAGGTGCTCTCGTGCGTGGTCATGAGGCGAGCCTACGAACAAGGTGGCCCAACGGTATGGTCCATTGTCATGGACAAATCCTGGGCCACTTCGCGCTCCGGTCAGGCGCTCGGCATCGACCTCCACATCGAGCCCACCGGCACGGGTACGGGGACCGGCACAGGCACCGGCCCGCGCACCGGCCTGCGCCGGGGCCTGACCGACGCGCTCCGCGAGGCCGTCCGCGGCGGGCGCCTCGCCCCCGGCACCCGGCTCCCCGCCACCCGCACCCTCGCCGTCGACCTGGGCATCGCCCGCAACACCGTCGCCGACGCCTACGCGGACCTCGTCGCCGAAGGCTGGCTCACCGCCCGCCAGGGCTCGGGCACCCGCGTCGCCGAACGCTCCGTCGACGCCCCGCGTCCCGCACCCGCACCCGCCCCCGGCCGCCGGGCCCCGGGCAGCCTCCTGCACGACCTGCACCCGGGCACCCCCGACCTCGCCTCCTTCCCCCGCGCCGAGTGGCTCAAGGCGTCCCGGCGGGCCCTGACCGCCGCCCCGAACGAGGCCCTCGGCTACGGCGACCCCCGCGGCCGCCCCGAACTGCGCACCGCCCTCGCGGGTTACCTCTCCCGCGCCCGGGGCGTCCACGCCCACCCCGACCGCGTCGTCGTCTGCGCGGGCTTCGCGCAGGGCCTGATGCTGCTCGGCGAGGTGCTGCGCCGCCGGGGCGTGCGGGACGTGGCCGTGGAGTCGTACGGCCTCGACGTCCACTGGAACCTCCTGCACCGCGCCGACCTGCGCACCCACCCGCTGCCCCTCGACGAACACGGCACGGACACCGGCGCGCTGGACACCGGAGCGCTGGACACCGGCACGCCGGGCGCCCGGTCCGCGGACGGGCCGTCCCGGGGCCCCGGACCCGGCGCGGTCGGCGCGGCCCTGCTCACGCCCGCCCACCAGTTCCCCATGGGCGTCCCGCTGCACCCGGACCGCAGGGCGGCCGCCGTCGACTGGGCCCGCCGCACCGGAGGGCTGATCCTGGAGGACGACTACGACGGCGAGTTCCGCTACGACCGCCAGCCCGTCGGCGCCCTCCAGGGCCTCGACCCCGACCGGGTCGTCCACCTCGGCACGGCCAGCAAGTCGCTCGCCCCCGGACTGCGGCTCGGCTGGATGGTCCTCCCGGCGTCCCTCACCGACGAGGTCGTGGCGGCCAAGGGTGCCACCGACTGGTCCTGCGGGGTCCTCGACCAGCTGACCCTCGCCGAGTTCCTGAACTCCGGCGCCTACGACCGCCATCTGCGCACCGCCCGCCTGCGCTACCGCCGCCGCCGCGACCAGCTCGTCGCCGCCCTCGCCCGGCACGCGCCCGCCGTCCACGCCACCGGTATCGCCGCGGGACTGCACGCGGTCCTCCAACTCCCGCCCGGCACCGAGCAGTCCGTGGTCCGCGCCGCCGCCTGGCACCGCCTCGGCGTCGCGGGCCTCTCCAGCTTCCGCCACGAGCACGCCGCGCCGACGCCCGCCGCGGGCGACGCCCTGGTCGTCGGCTACGGCACGCCGCCCGACCACGCCTGGGCCGGCGCCCTCGACGCGCTGTGCCGGGTGCTCCCGTAGCCGGTGGAGGCGGGCGGTGCGCGGACCGCGACCGCGTTCTTCTACGCTGGCAGGGCAGACGTGTCTGAACACCGACATGCCTGAGCATCGACAGACGGGGGAGTCCTGAGGATGGCGGAGAGACGGCGACGGCTGCGGTCGAGCACAGTGGTGCTCGGCGGCATGGGGGTGCTGGCCACGGCCCTGACCTCGTGCGGGTCCGATCCGGACCGGCGCTGCGTGGACCGCGACAGCTACGACACGTACAACGGCTACAAGATCGTCAGCGACCAGTACTGCAAGAGCGGCTCGGGCACGTCCTCCGCCGGCAAGGGCCGCAAGTCCACCGGCGGCACCACGAGCGGCAGCGGCAGGAGCGGACGGGTCGACGGCGCCTGGTACTACGACCCCGACGTCAGCGGCCGCCGCGCCGACGACGGCACCTTCAGCAAGAGCGAGGCCGTCGACCGCGGCGGCTTCGGCTGCTCGGGCGGGTCCGGGGGCGGCTGAACCGGGGATGCGGCGCCACACCATCAAGCCCCGCGACGGCTGGCAGCAGACCGTCGAGAACCAGGGCCTCGTCTACCCGCTCACCCGCTACCCCGACGACTCCCTGCGCCCCTACTGGGACGAGAGCGCCTACTACGCGTTCTCCCTCCCCGAGGTCGAAGCCCTTGAGGAGGTCGTCGAGGAGCTGCACGCCATGTGCCTGGCCGCGGCCGAGCACCTCGTCGCCGAGGACCGCCTCGCCGACCTGGGCATCACCGACCCCCGCCTCGGGTCACTCGTACGCGAGTCCTGGCACCGGCGCGCGGAACTGCCATCCGTGTACGGCCGTTTCGACCTCCGCTACGACGGCCGCGACGGCGGTCCCGCGAAGCTCCTGGAGTACAACGCCGACACGCCCACCTCCCTCGTCGAGGCCGCGAGCCCGCAGTGGTTCTGGATGGAGGAGCGCTTCCCCGGCGCCGACCAGTGGAACTCGCTCCACGAACGCCTGGTCGACGCGTGGAAGAAGCAGGCCGCGCTCCTGCCGCCCGGCAGCCCCCTGTACTTCGCGCACTCCGCCGCCGACGAACTCGGCGAGGACCTGATGACGGTGGCCTACCTGCGCGAGACCGCCGCCCAGGCGGGCCTGGACACGGAGGCGATCTCCGTGGAGGACATCGGCTGGGACCCCCTGTCGCGGCGCTTCGTCGACAAGCGGCTCCGCTTCATCCGCGGCTGCTTCAAGCTCTACCCCTGGGAGTGGCTGACCACCGACCGCTTCGCGCCGCACGTCCTGGACACGCTCGACAACGGCGGCGGCACCGGCACCACCCTGTGGATCGAACCCGCCTGGAAGATGCTCCTCTCCAACAAGGCGCTCCTCGCGGTCCTCTGGGAGCTGTTCCCGGGCCATCCGAACCTCCTGCCCGCCTACCTGGACGGCCCGCGCGAACTCGCCCGCACCACCGGCTACGTCGCCAAGCCCCTCCTCGGCCGCGAGGGCGCGGGCATCACCCTCCACGAGGCGGACGGCGCCGCTTCCGCGCCGCCCGTCCGCGACGAGCCCTGTTGCTACCAGGAGTTGTGCCCGCTCCCGGACTTCGACGGCAACCGGGTGGTGCTCGGCGCCTGGGTCGTGGAGAACGAGGCGGCAGGACTCGGCATCCGTGAGTCCGCGGGCCCGGTCACGGACGAGTACGCCCGCTTCCTGCCGCACGTCATCCGGTAGGGACCGTCAGCTGAGGACCGCCCGGAGCTGGTCGAGCCCCCAGTCCAGGTCCTCCTTGTTGATCACCAGCGGCGGGGCGATCCGGATCGTGGAGCCGTGGGTGTCCTTGACGAGGACGCCCCGCTCCAGGAGTTTCTCCGAGATCTCCCGGCCCGTCCCGTACGCGGGGTCGATGTCGACCCCGGCCCAGAGCCCGCGGCCCCGGACCTCCGTCACCTTGCCCGTCCCGGCGAGCAGGGCCAGCTCGGCGTGGAGGTGCTCGCCCAGCTCCGCCGCCCGCTCCTGGAACTCCCCGGTGCGCAGCATCGCGATGACCTCAAGGCCCACGGCGCACGCCAGCGGATTGCCGCCGAACGTCGACCCGTGCTCGCCCGGCCGGAACACCCCGAGCACGGCCTTGCTCGACACCACCGCCGAGACGGGGACGACACCCCCGCCGAGCGCCTTGCCGAGGACGTACATGTCGGGGACCACGCCCTCGTGCTCACAGGCGAAGGTCCGCCCCGTGCGGCCGAGGCCCGACTGGATCTCGTCCGCGACGAACAGCACGTTCCGCTCGCGCGTCAGCTCCCGTACGCCCGCGAGGTAGCCGGGCGGCGGTACGAGCACCCCCGCCTCGCCCTGCACCGGTTCGAGCAGCACCGCCACCGTGTCCTCGGTGACCGCGGCACGGAGCGCCGCCAGGTCCCCGTACGGCACGATGTCGAACCCCGGCGTGTACGGGCCGAAGTCCGCGCGGGCCTCCGGGTCGGTGGAGAAGCTGACGATGGTCGTCGTGCGGCCGTGGAAATTGTCGCTCGCGACCACGATCCTGGCCCGCCCGTCCGGCACCCCCTTCACCCGGTAGCCCCATTTGCGCGCGGTCTTCACCGCGGTCTCCACCGCCTCCGCCCCCGTGTTCATCGGCAGCACCATCTCCATGCCGCACAAGGCGGCGAGCTGCGTACAGAACTCGGCGAAGCGGTCGTGGTGGAACGCCCGGGAGGTCAGGGTGACCCGTTCCAGCTGGGCCTTCGCGGCGTCGATCAGCCGCCGGTTGCCGTGCCCGAAATTGAGCGCGGAGTATCCGGCCAGCATGTCGAGGAAGCGCCGCCCCTCGACGTCGGTCATCCAGGCGCCCTCCGCCGTGGCGACGACGACGGGCAGCGGGTGGTAGTTGTGCGCGCTGTGCTCGTCGGAGACAGCGATCAGGCTCTCCGTAGTGGTGTGCGTGTTCCCAGCGGCGTGGGCGGGGGTCACAGAAGTCACGGGATCTCCGTTCTTACGGCTCTGAAGGCCTTGCGGCTCTTACGGCGCGAAACGGGTTTGTCGCCCATTCCTATCGTCGCTCGCATCCTGGACGCGGAAACCTCCCGCACCGGCGCGCCCGGTAGGGTGAGAACGGGCCGTGACTGGCGCGCTGGGATGGGACCGACCATCGGGGAGCGGCCCGCGAACTGTGTGCCGTGCGCCTGGGCCGAACCGTGCACCGCCCCGTGCGCCCGCTCCCCGCGGGCCCGGGGGAACCCGTCCCGGAGGTCCGTCATGCCAGAGCCCACCCCGTCGTCCGCCGCCGCGTCCACCGAGTCGGTCGCCTTCCGCAGCGCCCTCGACGTCATCCGGGGCGTGGAGCCCCGGGTCGCCGACGCCATCGGCCAGGAGATCGCCGACCAGCGCGAGATGCTCAAGCTGATCGCCAGCGAGAACTACGCCTCTCCCGCCACCCTGCTCGCGATGGGCAACTGGTTCAGCGACAAGTACGCCGAGGGCACCGTCGGCCGCCGCTTCTACGCGGGCTGCCGCAATGTCGACACCGTCGAGTCCCTGGCCGCCGAGCACGCCCGCGAGCTGTTCGGCGCCCGGCACGCCTACGTCCAGCCGCACTCCGGCATCGACGCCAACCTCGTCGCCTTCTGGGCCGTCCTCGCCGACCGCGTCGAGGCCCCGGCCCTGGAGCGGGCGGGCGTCCGCAACGTCAACGACCTGTCCGACGCCGACTGGGCCGAGCTGCGCCAGGCCTTCGGCAACCAGCGCATGCTCGGCATGTCCCTGGACGCGGGCGGCCACCTCACCCACGGCTTCCGCCCCAACATCTCCGGCAAGATGTTCGACCAGCGCAGCTACGGCACCGACCCGGCCACCGGGCTCCTGGACTACGAGGCGCTGCGCGCCACGGCCCGCGAGTTCAAGCCGATGATCATCGTCGCCGGGTACTCCGCCTACCCCCGCCTGGTGAACTTCCGGATCATGCGGGAGATCGCCGACGAGGTCGGGGCGACGCTCATGGTCGACATGGCGCACTTCGCCGGTCTCGTCGCGGGCAAGGTCCTCACCGGCGACTTCGACCCGGTGCCGCACGCCCAGATCGTCACCACGACCACCCACAAGTCGCTGCGCGGCCCGCGCGGCGGCATGGTCCTGTGCGACGACTCGCTCGCCGACCAGGTCGACCGCGGCTGCCCGATGGTCCTCGGCGGGCCGCTCCCGCACGTCATGGCCGCCAAGGCCGTCGCCCTCGCCGAGGCGCGCCGCCCCGAGTTCCAGGGCTACGCCCGGGCCGTCGTCGACAACGCCCGCGCCCTCGCCGAGGGCCTCACCCGGCGCGGCGCCACCCTGGTCACCGGCGGCACGGACAACCACCTCAACCTGATCGACGTCGCCACCTCCTACGGCCTGACCGGGCGGCAGGCCGAGTCCGCGCTCCTCGACTCCGGCATCGTCACCAACCGCAACGCCATCCCCGCCGACCCGAACGGCGCCTGGTACACCTCCGGCATCCGCATCGGCACCCCCGCGCTCACCACGCGCGGCCTCGGCACGGCCGAGATGGACGAGATCGCCGCGCTGATCGACCGCGTCCTCACCGCCACCGAGCCCGGCACCACCAGCAAGGGCGCCACCTCCAAGGCGCAGCACGTCCTGGACGCCAAGGTCGCCGACGAGGTCTCCCACCGGGCGGCGGAGCTGCTGACCGGCTTCCCGCTCTACCCCTCCGTCGACCTCACCTGAGACACGCCCGGGGCGCCGGCCGCACCGGCCCGGCGCCCCACTGTGTTCCTCGTCTCAGCACACGCGCCGCGCACCTGGGCCCGAGCAAGGAGAGTCACCTGAGAGAATGAGGAGCATGGCCTCTGACAGTCCTCGCGTGCTCTCCGGGATCCAGCCCACCGCCGGCTCGTTCCACCTCGGCAACTACCTCGGCGCGGTCCGCCAGTGGGTGGCGCTGCAGGAGTCCCACGACGCCTTCTACATGGTGGTGGACCTGCACGCGATCACGGTTCCGCAGGACCCGAAGGAGCTGCTCGCGAACACGCGGCTCGCCGCGGCCCAGCTCCTCGCCGCCGGTCTCGACCCGGACCGCTGCACGCTCTTCGTCCAGAGCCATGTGCCCGAGCACGCCCAGCTCGGCTGGGTCATGAACTGCCTCACCGGGTTCGGCGAGGCGAGCCGGATGACGCAGTTCAAGGACAAGTCGGCCAAGCAGGGTGCCGACCGCGCCACCGTCGGCCTCTTCACGTACCCGATCCTCCAAGTCGCGGACATCCTCCTGTACCAGGCCAACCAGGTCCCGGTCGGCGAGGACCAGCGCCAGCACATCGAGCTGACCCGCGACCTCGCCGAGCGCTTCAACGGCCGCTTCGGCGAGACCTTCACGATCCCGGCGCCGTACATCCTGAAGGAGACGGCCAAGATCTACGACCTGCAGGACCCGACGGTCAAGATGAGCAAGTCGGCGTCGACGCCGAAGGGCCTCATCAACCTCCTCGACGAGCCGAAGATCACCGCCAAGAAGGTCAAGAGCGCCGTCACCGACACCGACACCGTGATCCGCTACGACGCGGAGAACAAGCCGGGCGTCAGCAACCTGCTCACCATCTACTCGACCCTCACCGGCGCCGGTATCCCGGAACTGGAGCAGAAGTACGAGGGCAAGATGTACGGTGCGCTCAAGACGGACCTGGCTGAGGTCATGGTGGACTTCGTGACGCCGTTCCGGACCCGCACCCAGGAGTATCTGGACGATCCGGAGACGCTCGACTCGATCCTGGCCAAGGGTGCGGAGAAGGCGCGTACCGTCGCCGCCGAGACCCTCTCCCAGGCGTACGAGAAGATCGGCTTCCTGCCCGCCAAGCACTAGCCCGCACCTGCGCAACGCCCGCCCGCACGCCCGCCACACGACGACAGGAGTTTGACGTGGGGACCGTAACGATCGGTGTCTCGATCGCGGTCCCGGAGCCTCACGGCAGCCTGCTCCAGGAGCGGCGTGCGGGCTTCGGCGACCCCGCGGCGCACGGCATCCCCACGCACATCACCCTGCTGCCGCCGACCGAGGTGGAGGCGGGCGACCTCCCGGCGATCGAGTCGCACCTGGTGGAGGTCGCCGCCTCCGGCCGCTCCTTCGCGATGCGGCTGTCGGGCACGGGAACCTTCCGGCCGCTGTCGCCCGTCGTGTTCGTGCAGGTCGTCGAGGGCGCCGAGGCCTGCACCTGGCTGCAGAAGCAGGTGCGGGACGCGTCGGGTCCCGTCGCCCGCGAGCTGCAGTTCCCGTACCACCCGCACGTCACCGTGGCCCACGGCATCTCCGAAGAGGCGATGGACCACGCCTTCGAGGAGCTCGCCGACTACGAAGCGGCCTGGTCGTGCACCGGCTTCGCCCTGTACGAGCAGGGCGAGGACGGCATCTGGCGGCGGCTGCGCGACTTCACCTTCGGCAGGCCCACGCTCCCCGCCCAGGCCCCCGACCGCTCCAAGCGCGGACGGCGGCTGCCCGCACGCTGAGCGCGGCGGCCCGTCAGACCGGGAGCCTGCGGAACAGCGGCCGCGGCACGTGCCGCAGCGCCGACATCACCACCCGCAGCGCCCCCGGCACCCACACCGTCTCCGAGCGGCGCCTGAGCCCCGTCTCGATGGCCAGGGCCACCGCCTCCGGCGTCGTGGCCATCGGCGCCTCCGCCCTGCCGGCCGTCATCTTCGAGCGGACGAAGCCGGGGCGCACCACCATGACGTGGACGCCGGTGCCGTGCAGCGCGTCCCCGAGCCCCTGCGCGAAGGCGTCGAGGCCCGCCTTGCTCGATCCGTAGATGAAGTTGGCGCGCCGGGCCCGCTCGCCCGCGACCGAGGAGAGCACCACCAGCGAGCCGTGCCCCTGGGTCTGCAGCGCACGGGCGCAGACCAGCCCGGCCGAGACCGCGCCCGTGTAGTTGGTCTGCGCGACCCGCACCGCCGCCATCGGCTCGCCCTCGTCCCTGGCCTGGTCGCCGAGGACCCCGAAGGCGAGGAGCACCATGTCGATGTCGCCCTCGGCGAAGACCTTGCCGAGCGTCTCCTCGTGGGTCTGCGAGTCCAGGGCGTCGAAGGGGACGGCGTGCGCGTCGGCGCCCACCTTCCGCAGTTGCGCGACCGCGTCGTCGAGCGCCGGGGAGGGGCGGCCCGCGAGCCACACGGTGCGGGTGCGGCGGGCGACGAGGCGGCGGGCCGTCGCCAGCGCGATCTCGGACGTGCCACCGAGGATGAGCAGGGACTGCGGGGTGCCGAAGGCGTCCTTCATGGGATCCGAACTCCAGGGGTGCGGGGCCGGCCGGCGGCCGGGGCGGGACAGGGCGGGCGCGCGGAGCGGTTCAGAGGTTCAGCCGTCGCGACAGGTCGGAGCGGAACACCTGCCGAGGGTCCATGCGCGCCCGCAGCGAGCGGAAGCTGTCCAGGCGCGGATACATGGCGGAGAGCAGTTCGGGGCGCACCCGTGAGTCCTTCGCCAGGTAGACGCGGCCGTCCGCCGCGGCCACTTCCTCGTCGAGTTCGTCGAGGAACGCGGGGAGTCCCGGCAGGTCGGCAGGGATGTCGAGGGCGAGGGTCCAGCCGGGCATGGGGAAGGAGAGCCAGCCCGCGTCGCCGTCGCCGAAGCGTTTGAGCACCGCGAGGAAGGAGGGGCAGCGGCGGTCCGAGATACGCCGCACGATGCGCCGGAGCGCCTCTTCCTTCCCGTAGCCGATCACGAACTGGTACTGCACGAATCCGCCGCGCCCGTAGACGCGGTTCCAGTGCGGGACGCCGTCGAGGGGGTGGAAGAAGGCCGGCATCCGCTGGATCTCGCCGACCCGGGACACCGGCGCCCTGCGGTACCAGAACTCGTTGAACAGGCCGACGGTCGTCCGGCCGAGCAGTCCGTTCGGGATGAAGGAGGGGGCGGCGGGGAGCCGGCCGGGGCGGAAGGCCAGCGGCGCCCTGCGGGTGCGGGCGGGCAGGGCGTCGAGCGGGGCGTGGTCGCCCCGGGTGAGGACGGAGCGGCCGAGCGCGGCTCCGCGGGCCAGCAGGTCGATCCAGGCGACCGAGTAGCGGTAGCGGTGGTCGGTGGCGGTGAGCCGGGCAAGCAAATCGTCGAGGTCGCGGGCGCGTTCGGTGTCGACCGTCATCAACGAGGTCTCGACGGGCTGCAGTCGCACGGTGGCGGTGAGGATGACGCCGGTCAGCCCCATGCCCCCGGCGGTGGCGTCGAAGAGTTCGGTGCCGCGCTCGACGACGCGGATCTCGCCGTCGGCCGTGAGGAGCTCGAAGGCGAGGACGTGGCGGGAGAACGACCCGGAGACGTGATGGTTCTTGCCGTGGATGTCGGCGCCGATCGCGCCGCCGACCGTGACGTAGCGGGTGCCGGGGGTCACCGGGACGAACCAGCCGAGGGGGAGGAGCACCTCCATCAGCCGGTGCAGCGAGATGCCCGCGTCGCACAGCACGGTGCCGCCCGCGGAGTCGATGGCGTGGATGGCGTCGAGGCCGGTCATGTCGAGGACGGCGCCCCCGGCGTTCTGCGCCGCGTCGCCGTAGGCGCGGCCCAGGCCGCGGGCGATGCCGCCCCGGCGGCCGGGGAGCGCGCACTCCCTGATCGCCGCCACGACCTCCTCGTACGAGCGGGGGCGCACCAGGTGTGCGGAGGTGGGCGCCGTCCGGCCCCAGCCGGTGAGGGGCGCGGTGTCGTAGCCCGGGGTCCGTGCGGGGGAGGGGGCGGCGGCGGGTGCGGGCACGGCGGTGGGGGCGGGTGCGAGGTCGGCAGCCATGTGCGAGACCGTATCGCCCGGAAAGGGGTAATTCACTCTAAATCTCACGATCCCTCCCCGGTACGGGTGATTCAGGGGATGTCGTGATGAATAGCCAACAATATGAAGGGGCCGGGCCACAGAGTGAGCCACATGGACGACATGGACCGTCGACTGTTGTCGGCACTGCGCGACTGCGGCACCGACCCGCGCGTGGCCGGGGCGGCGCGTGCGCTGTCCTGGGCGGGCGAACACGCGGCGCTGTGGCTGGCGGTCGGGTTCGCCGGGGCCGCCGCCGACCGCGAGCGGCGAACGGCGTGGCTGCGCGGGACCGCTCTCACGGCGGGAGCGCACCTGGCCAGCATGGGTGTGAAACGGGTGGTGCGCAGGCCCCGGCCGGCCGGGGAGGCGGGGGCGGAGCCGCTGGTGCGGACGGCGGGCCGGCACTCGTTCCCCAGCTCGCACGCGACATCGGCTGCCGCGGCGGCCGTGGCGTACGGGGCGCTGGGGCCGGCGGGGGCGCGACTGGTGCCGCCCCTCGCGGCCGCGGTATGCGTCTCGCGGATGGTCGTCGGTGTGCACTACCCCTCCGACGTCGCGGCGGGCGCGGCGCTCGGCGCGCTCACGGCGCGGCTGGGGGCCCGCTGGATGGCGGGGGGCCCGGCGCGATGACCGAGCGGGTCGAGCAGGTGGAGCGGGTGCGCCCGACCGGCGTCGTGGCGATGTCGGCCGCCCTTCCGGCCGGTCTGCTCAGGACGGCCAGGCCGAAGCAGTGGGTGAAGAACGTCCTGGTGGTGGCGGCGCCCGCGGCGGCCGGAGAGCTGTTCGCGCCGGAGGCGCTCCGGCAACTCGTGGTCGTCTTCGCGCTGTTCACCGCGGCGGCCTCGGCGGTGTACCTGATCAATGACGCCCGGGACGCGGAGGCGGACCGGGCGCACCCGGTGAAGCGGCACCGGCCCGTGGCGGCGGGGACTGTCCCGGTGCCCGTCGCCTACGCCGTCGGCGGGCTGCTCGCGGTGTGCGCGCCGGCCGGGGCGGTGGTGCTGTGCAATCCGGTGACGGCGGCGCTGCTGGCCGCCTATGTCGCGATGCAGCTGGCGTACTGCGTCAGCCTGAAGCATGTGCTGGTCGTCGACCTGATCGTGGTGAGCACCGGGTTCCTGATGCGGGCGATGGCGGGGGGACTCGCGCTGGGCATCCCGCTGTCGCGCTGGTTCCTGATCACCACGGGGTTCGGCGCGCTGTTCATGGTCGCGGCCAAGCGGTACTCGGAGTCGGTCCAGATGGCCGGCACGGCGGGCGCGACGCGGGCGCTGCTCACCGAGTACACGACGGGTTACCTGCGCTTCGTGTGGCAGCTGGCGGCCGGCGTGGCCGTGCTCGCGTACTGCCTGTGGGCGATGGAGGAGGGCGGGTTCGCGCACGGCGGCCTGCTGCCGTGGCGGCAGTTGTCGATGGTGGCGTTCATCGTCGCGGTGCTGAGATACGCGGTCTTCGCCGACCGGGGCACGGCGGGCGAGCCGGAGGACGTGGTCCTCGAGGACCGGGCGCTGGCGGTGATCGGGCTCCTCTGGCTGGCCATGTACGGGCTCGCGGTCGCGGGCTGGTGAGCGCCGGGGCGGTGGAGCGGCTGCGGGCCCTGGGCCCTGAGTTGCTGGGGTTCGCGGCGGCGGGGGTCTGCGCGTACGCCGTCGACCTGGGGCTCTTCGTGTGGCTGCGCGGGCCGGTGGGGGTGGACCCGATCTCCGCCAAGGCCCTGTCGTTCGTGGCCGGTTGCTCGGTGGCGTACGTGGGGAACGCGCTGGGGACGTACCGGGAGAGGGCGGCCCGGGGGCCGCGGCTGCGGCAGTACGGGGTGTTCTTCGCGGTGAACGCGGCGGGTGCGGTGGTGCAGTTGCTGTGCCTCGCGGTCGCGCACTACGGGCTCGGGTTCACGTCGCGGCGGGCCGACACGGTCTCGGGCGCGGGGGTGGGCATGGCGCTTGCCACGGTCGTGCGGTTCTGGGGTACTCGGACCCTGGCCTTCGGTGCGAGACCGAGTGGGAGTCCGGCCGAGAAAGTGCCGGCGGCGGTGGGACGGGTGCGGCCAGGTGTCCCGGCCGAACCGTTCGGACCGGTCGATCAGGGCAGGCGGGGATCATGGACTGGCTGAAGAGACTTCCCGTGATCGGGCCGTTGTTCGTACGGCTGATGCGGACCCATGCCTGGAAGGCCTACGAGCGGCTCGACGAGGTGCTCTGGTCGAGGCTGGCGGCGGCGATGACGTTCATCAGCTTCCTGGCGCTGTTTCCGCTGCTCACCGTGGGGGCGGCGATCGCGGCCGGAACGCTCGGGGCAGGGCAGCAGCGGAAGTTCGAGGAGAAGATCTCCGAGCAGGTCCCGGGGATCGCCGACCAGCTCGACCTCGGGGCGCTGATCGACAACGCCGGGACGGTCGGGGTGGTGGCCGGAGCGCTGCTCCTGTTCACCGGCGTCGGCTGGGTCGGCTCGATACGGGACTGTCTGCGGACGGTGTGGGAGCTGCCCGTCGGCGACGAGAACCCGGTCCTGCGCAAGCTGAAGGACGCCGGGGTGCTCGTCGGGCTCGGGGGCGCCGGGCTCGCCTCGCTCCTCGCGTCGACCGTGGCGTCCTCTGCGGTGGGCTGGTCGGCGGACCACCTGGGCATCGACAAGGAGGGCTGGGGGGCGGTGCTGCTCCAGCTCTTCACGTTCGCGATCGCGGTGCTCGCCGACTTCCTGCTGCTGTTGTACGTGCTGACGCTGCTGCCGGGGGTGCAGCCGAGGCGGCGGGATCTGCTGAAGGCGGGGCTGCTCGGGGCGGCCGGGTTCGAGCTGCTGAAGCTGCTGCTCGGCGGCTACATCAAGGGAGTCGCGGGCAAGAGCATGTACGGGGCGTTCGGCACGCCCGTCGCGCTGATGCTGTGGATCAACTTCACGGCGAAGCTGGTGCTGTTCTGCGCGGCATGGACCGCGACGGGGCGCGCCGCCGCGCGGGAGCGGGACGGGGAGGACGCCGAACCGGACGAAGCGGCGGACCCCCCGGCCCCGGAGGGCGCGGAGGACGCGGAGGGCGCGGAGGGCGTGGCGAAGACCGGCGGGAGTTCCCTCGCCGCCGGGGGCGGCACGGACCGGGCGTCCCGGGCCGGCACGTGAGGCACCGGCCGGACCGGCCCGCTCGCCGACCCGGGTCTACGGCTGACGGCTGACGGGTTCCGGGTTCCGGGTTCCGGGTTACGGCTTGGGAACGCGGTTCGGCCACTTCTTGCGGACGGTGAAGGCCGCGCCGGCCAGGAGGGCCAGCGCGCCCGCGGTGATGGCGACGGCGATGCCGACGCCGCTGGAGTGCGAGGCGGAGACCGTGGCGCGGGCGGCCGGCTTTCCGGGCCCGGCGTCGCCCTGCGGGCTGGCGGACGCGCTGGGGGAGGCGGCGCCCTTCGGCGGGACGAGGGTGCCGACCGGGGTGACCTTGCCGTCGGCCTGGAAGCCCCAGTCGAGGAGGCGGGCGGTCTCCTTGTAGACGGCGTGGCTCTCCTTCGCGTCGGGATGCATGACGGTGACGAGGAGGACCCTGTTGTCGCGTTCGGCGACACCGGTGAAGGTGGCGCCCGCGTTGGTCGTGTTGCCGTTCTTGACGCCGGCGATGCCCTGGTAGGCGTCGAGGCCCACGTCGCCGGTGAGGAGGCGGTTGGTGTTCTGGATCTCGAAGCGGCTGGTCGTCCGCCCCTTCTTCTGCGCCTCGGGGAACTTGGCGGTGACCGTGGCGGCGTACTCGCGGAAGTCCTTCTTCTGCAGGCCCGAGCGGGCGAACAGGGTGAGGTCGTAGGCGGAGGAGTGCTGGCGGGGGGCGTCGTAGCCGTCGGGGCTGACGACGTGCGTGTCGTCGGCCTGCAGCTCCTCGGCGTGGGCCTGCATGTCCTCGACGGTCTGCGGGATGCCGCCGTTCATCGCGGAGAGGACGTGCACGGCGTCGTTGCCGGAGCGCAGGAAGACACCCAGCCACAGGTCGTGGACGGTGTAGGTGAAGTTCTCCTTCACGCCGACGAGGCTGGAACCCGCGCCCATGCCCGCCAGGTCGGTAGGGACGACCTTGTGCGTCGAGGTCTTGGGGAACTTGGGCAGGAGCGTGTCCGCGAAGAGCATCTTCAGGGTGCTGGCGGGCGGCAGCCGCCAGTGCGCGTTGTGCGAGGCGAGCACCGCTCCGGACTCGGCGTCCGTGACGATCCAGGACTTGGCGGTCAGGTCCTTGGGGAGGACGGGGGCGCCGGGCCCGAGGTTCACCTGTGTGCCCGGCTCGCCGAGCCGGGCGCCTCCGACGGTCGACATGCCGGCCGGGGGCCCGGCCTTGTCCGCGGACTTCTTCGTCGGCTCGTTGTCCGGGCCGTCCGCGGCGGACGCGGGCAGCGCGGCCGTCAGGGACAGCGCGGAGAGCGTGAGCAGCGCCGCGGAGGCGGCGAGCAGCCTGGCGCGCAGCGGGCGGGCCGGGGCGCTGGGCGCGGTCGGTCGGGGGTTCATCACGTACGACGTGTCCGACGAGTAGGACGAGTACGACGCATGGGAGGCAGGCACGGTCGGAAACGTACATGTACCCGGCCCGTAAGTCTTCGCCGAGGTGTTCTGTGTCTCTCCGGCCCCACCCCGGCGGCGGTGCGCGACGGCGGCTGACGATACTGAAGGCATGAAGCTCAGCCGTCCCGTCTCCTGGTTCCTGCTCGCCTTCGGGGTGTGGAGCTGGATCATCTGGATCACTTTCGTCAAAAACCTGTGGAAGGACGGCAGCGGCCTCGCCTTCGACGACGCCGGTGACCCGACGGCGTACTTCTTCGTGCATCTGACGCTCGCCGTCGTCTCCTTTGTCTTGGGGACGGTGGTCGGAGGCATCGGGTTCCGTGGAGTGCGTGCTCTGCGGAACACCTCGGCGACATAGAACATAAAACGGGCGTAATGGGTGGGCGGGTTCATGGTCGTTGTGGTGGTGCTGGTCGTCCTGGTGGTGCTGGCGGTCTTCGCCGCGCTGCACTATTACGCCTGGCGGCGGCTCGTGCGGGACACGACCGCGGGGCCCGGGTGGCCGAGGCGGCTGGGCACGGCGGTGTTCGTCGCCGGTCCTGTGCTGATGTTCGCGGCGTTGATCGCGGAGCGGGCCGGGGCGCCGTTCCTGGTGCAGCGGATCCTGGCGTGGCCCGGGTTCCTCTGGATGGCCTTCGCGCTCTACCTGCTGCTCGCGCTGCTGGTGGGGGAGGTCGTGCGGCCCCTGCTGCGGCGCGTTGTCAAGCCCGCGGCCCCGTCGGCTCCGGAACCCGCCACTGCCGGCCCGGCCGGCTCGGGCCCAGCCGACTCCGGCCAAGCCGACTCCGGGCAGGCCGACTCCGGGCAGGCCGACTCAGGCCCCGCAGATGCCGGCCCCGTCACCCCCGCTCCCGATCCGACGCGGCGGCTGGTCATCGCCCGGTCCGTCGGGGTCGTGGCCGCCGTCGCCGCCGCCGGTGTCGTGGGCAACGGGGCGTACGGCGTGCTGCGGGGCCCGAAGGTGAAGCGGGTCACCGTGCCGCTGGCCAAGCTGCCGCGCGCGGCGCACGGGTTCAGGATCGCGGTGGTCAGCGACATCCACCTCGGGCCCGTGCTCGGCCGCGGGTTCGCCGAGCAGGTCGTGGACACCGTCAACTCCACCCAGCCGGACCTGATCGCGGTCGTCGGCGACCTGGTCGACGGGAGCGTCGAGGACCTGGCCCCCGCGGTCGCCCCGCTCGCCCGGCTGCGCGCACGGCACGGCACCTTCTTCGTCACGGGCAACCACGAGTACTTCTCCGGGGCCGAGCCGTGGGTCGCGCACGTACGGGAGTTGGGGCTGCGCCCGCTGGAGAACGCCCGGGTCGAGATGGGCGCCTTCGACCTCGCCGGGGTCAACGACATCAGCGGCGAGAGCCACGACGACGGGCCCGACTACGCGAAGGCGCTCGGCGACCGGGACAGGTCCCGCGCCGCGGTGCTGCTCGCGCACCAGCCCGTGATGATTCACGAGGCGGTGCGGCACGGCGTCGACCTGCAGTTGTCCGGGCACACGCACGGCGGTCAGCTGTGGCCCGGCCCCTTCGTCGCCGACGCGGCCAACCCGACCCTCGCCGGTCTCGAACGGTACGGCGACACCCAGCTCTACGTCAGCCGTGGCGCGGGCGCGTGGGGTCCGCCCGTACGGGTGGGGGCGCCGTCCGACATCACGGTCGTGGAGCTCGCCTCGAAGCAGGCCTGAAAACGCGTATATCTACGACCCGTCGGCAATCTGTCCGAATAGTGGTGTGGGGAAAGTGAGCGCAGTGACACACAGAGTTGCCTTAACGCTGCATAGTGTGTCGAACCTGTGTTCAGCAAATGGAGGAGGTGGCTACGTGTGTTGCGGCGCAGTGCGTTCAGACTGCCCCGACACCCGGCCTCGGTGGGGGTGGCGCGGCTGCGCGTGCGCGATCACCTCGCTGTCTGGGGCCACACCGAACCGGCCGACGCGCTCGACGCCGCGATCCTGCTCGTCTCCGAGCTGGCGACCAACGCGATCCGGCACGGGCCCGCGCGAGAGAGGGAGTTCGAGATCGCGGTGACGGTACTCGCGGACGGCTCGTGCTTCATCGAGGTGTCCGACGAGTCCACGGCCGACCCCGAGCTGCGGCCCCCGCGCTCACCCGACGACGAGAGCGGTCGCGGCCTGCACCTGGTCGACGCGCTCGCCGAGGCGTGGGGCGTGTGGCACCGCGGCCGTTACGGCAAGACGGTCTGGGCGCTCGTGCGCTCCTGACCCCGCTCCACGGAGCCGGGCCCTGTCCCTGCCCTCTCCACCCCGCTTCGCGCGACCCCCTCCCCGCCCGCCCCGGGCCCCGGCAGCGTCACCGTCGCGCTCAGCCCCGCGGTGACGGGAGACGGCCCCCGGTGGCCCCGGGTTCACGCCTTCCGACGGCGTCCGGTGGGGCGTGCGTCACCCCGGCGCCGCAAGGCGAACAGCCCGCCGCCCGCCAGCGCGGCGACCGTCGCCGAGCCGCCCAGCGCCCAGCCCTCCGATCCCGCCGCGCGCGGCGCCGCGGAGGCCGCGCCGGGGACGCCGGGCGCGGGGGACGCCGAGGACCCCGGCGACTTCGCCCGCGCGCTCACCGGCGTGACCAGCTCGCCGACCGCGCTCACCTTGTCGGCCGCCGCGAAACCCCAGTCCAGGAGCGCGGCCGTCTCCGCGTAGACCGCCTCGTACCCGGCCTTCGGGTGCATGACGGTGACCAGGAGCGTGCGTCCGTCGCGGGTCGCCGCGCCGGTGAAGGTGTTGCCCGCGTGCGACGTGTAACCGTTCTTGACGCCGATGAGGCCCTCGTACGCGGCGATGCCCTGCCCGGTGAGGAGACGGTCGGTGTTCTGGATCTGGAACGTCTTGCCGCCGCCCGCAGGGAAGTCCGCGACCTTCGTGGCGCAGTAGCCGCGGAAGTCGGGGTTCCGCAGCCCGGCGCGGGCGAACAGCGTCAGGTCGTACGCGGACGAGACCTGGCCCGCGTGGTCGAACCCGTCCGGGCTGACCACGCGCGTGTCAAGCGCCTGGAGTTCCTGCGCGCGGGCCTGCATCGCCGCGACCGCCCGGGCGACGCCGCCGTACATCGAGGCGAGCACGTGCACCGCGTCGTTCCCGGAGCGCAGGAAGACGCCCTGCCACAACTGGTGGACGGTGTACGTGGTTCCGGCCTGGACGCCGACGAGGCTGGAGCCCGCCGGGATGTCGGCCAGGTCCGCCGCCTTCACCTTGTACGTCAGGTCGTGCGGGAACTTCGGCAGCACCGTGTCCGCGAACAGCATCTTCAGCGTCGACGCGGGCGGCAGGACGCGGTGGGCGCCGTAGGAGGCGAGGACGTGACCGCTGTCGTGGTCGGCGACGAGCCACGCCTTCGCGGCGAGCCCCGGCAGCTTCGGGGTGCCCGCGCCGGGCCGCACCTGCACACCGGGCGCGGCCAGCCGTTCACCCCCGATCACCGGGGTCGCGGCGGAGGCGTTCCGGGCGGTGGGCAGAGCGAGTGCGGCCGCCGCGCCGAGGCCCATGCCGAGGGCGCCGCGGCGGCTGACGCGGGTGGACCGGGGGGACTGTGGGGGAGGGGTGGTGCCGGGCATTCCGCGACCGTACCGGCCCAAGCGCAGGCAAAGGACAGAGGGTCCCGGGGGCGGGTCCGCCACCGGTCCGCCACCCCGTCAGGCCTCGGGCGCCGTCCGCGTCATCCCCGGCAGGAAGTCGATGAACAGTTCGTGCACCTCGGAGACGAGCGGGCGCAGCACCCGGAACCGGGCGAGCGCCACGCCCCGTGCGGTGAGCTGGGCGCCCCGCTCGGCGAGGCGCCTGCTGCGCTCGCGGCCCGGCGAACTGTCGAAGACCCAGTAGAGGACGAGCCCCATCTGGGACAGCCACATCAGCTCGGGCAGGATGACCGCCAGCTCCTTCGGCACCTTCGACCTGGACCCGGCGAGCACCTCCCGGTGCACCGCGATCGACGCCTCCCTGGCCCCCTCCGACTCCGCCGAGAACGGGCTGAGCGGCGAGTCCGGGTCGGCCGCGTTCTTGAAGAACTGGGCCGCGAACTCGTGGTACGGCTCCGCGATCTCCAGCCACACCCGCAGCACCCCGGCGAGCCGGGCCTGGAGGTCGGTCTCGGTGTCCAGGACGGACCGGACCGCCGCCTGGTGTTCGGCGGCGATCCGGTCGTAGAACCCCTGGATGAGGTGTTCCTTGCCGGCGAAGTAGTAGTACGCGTTGCCGACGGAGACGCCGGCCTCCTGGGCGATGGCCCGCATCGTCGTCTTGTCGTAGCCCCGCTCCCGGAACAACCGCATCGCGGTCTCCAGGATCAGCGCGCGTGTCTGCTCGCTCTTGGCGCCCTTGGCCTCCGACTTGTCTGTAGCCACGCCCCAGAGCCTAATCGGCGCCGCGGCAACCGCTGTCACAGGCGGCGCGTCCCGCCGCGCGGCTCGCGCCGGCCGTGCCGGGCCGCACGTAGTACCAGCCGTCCTTCGCGTCGTACACCCAGCCGTCCGCCCGCCGGTACGCCCCGCCCCCGGCCTGCCGCCACTGGTGCAGCTCGCGGTACTTGGCGGCGCCGAGCACCGCCTGCTTGGCGAACTTCATCCCTGCGGGCGTCGCCATGCGGTGGGCGGTGGCCCGGTGCTCGCGCAGCGCCCACATGCAGACGACCCAGGCGGCGGGCCCTCGGTAGACCTGGCCGCCGTCCCCGATGACGGTGATGTCGCTGAGGGTGGCGGAGTGGTCGATGCCGGGGAAGCGCCGGCGCGCCTCGTCGGACCCGGCGGGCACGAAGTCCAGCGGCACCAGTTGCCTTTGCCGGGCCAGCCAGCCGCGCGCGAAGGTGCACAGCGGGCACTCGGCGTCGTAGAGCACGGTGAGCCGGCGGACCGGAGCGTCCCCCCGGGCGCCCCGGTCCGTCTCCCCCGCGGCTCCCCCCGGGGTTCCCACCGCTGTCACGCCCCGGCCACCGGGGCGGCCCATCCCTGCGGCGGGACCGGCGGCCGCTGCTCGCGCTCCATGACGCCGCGCCGCCGGATCTTGTTGAGGACGTAGACGTTGCCCAGGTGCATCACGCCGAGGACGAGGAGCACCACGCCGAGCTTGGTCGAGAGGGCTTCGAAGACGCCGCGCGCGTTCTCGACGGTCCCGTCGTCGCTCAGGTAGAGGGCGACGAAGCCGAGGTTCACCAGATAGAAGCCGACCACCAGGAGGTGGTTGACGGCGTCGGCCAGCTTCTCGTTGCCGTGCAGCACGTCGGCGAGGAAGACCCGGCCGTTGCGGCTCAGAGTGCGCGCCACCCACACCGTCAGACCGATGCTGATGACGAGGTACACGACGTAAGCGACCACTGTGAGGTCCATGCCCCACCCTCCTTGAACTGCCTTGAACGCGTTCAAAAAACGCTGACAGGAGTGACAGTAGCCCTGTTTTTGAACACGTTCAAGCTGGTGGGTGGAATCAGCAATTCCGGGCGAGCTCGGGGCGCTTGAGGTAATCGGTGAACCCGATGACGTTGCCCCAGGGGTCCGCGATCTCGACGACGTACCCCGTGGACGTGGAGAAGGGCGGATCGAGCGGCTCGATCCCCGCCCTGGCGAGGGACCGCGCGGTCGCGCGGGCGTCCGCCACCTCCAGCCAGAGCCGCGTCGCGGGCCACGGCGGCGGCCGGTGCGTGAACCCCTCCTCGACCCGCAGCAGCAGCCCCGGCGTCTCCTTGCCGACACCGAGCAGCGCGATACCGGCCTCGTCGAGCCGGAACTTCACGGGCAGCCCGGCGCGCTCGTAGAAGGCGACGGCCTCGGCCAGATCGCCGACGGGAAGCAGCACGTTGTCGAAGCCGAGAGTGGCCGACGGGGAGGAGGTGGCGAGTGACATACCGTCAGATTAGCGCTGAATCGGTCAAACATGCATGTATGCGGTCGCCGTCGTCTCCGTGGCGTCACGGCCTCTGCGGCCAGGGGCCGTTGTCAGTGGTGACCCGTAGCGTCCTCGGCATGGGGACAGTGACGTGCGTCGACGAGACGACATCAGGGGACAGGGGCGCGGCCTTCGGGCTCGAGATCGCCGAGGAGCGGCTCACCGTGCGCGAGGTGATCAGGCGGCGCGTCTTCCAGGAGGTCGCGGAGTTCAACGCCCGCACGGAGCCGCAGGTCTTCCAGGGCCTCGTGCAGCCGCGGGACACCGAGCGCGTGCTCAACGGGTACGCGCTGCGCAGCCCGCGTCGCATCGATCCGGAGGCCCAGGCGGAGCGCGCGCTGGCCGCGTTCGCGGGGAACGGGTTCCTGGTCCTCGTCGGCGACCGGCAGATCACGGACCCGGACGAGGAGATCGAGCTGCCGCTCGGGGCCGAGGTCACGTTCCTGAAGCTCGTGCCGCTGGTGGGTGGCTGATGGGAAGCCTGCGGAGCCACCTCGACAAGATCGCTCATCATGCGGCGGCACGTGACGCGCGGCGTCTTGCCCGTGAGGCGGTCAAAGCGGCGGCGAGCGACGAAGGGGGCTGGGAGACGCCGCGCTGGGAGTACGCCGTCAGACGCTTGCAGGATCTCGACGCGGAGCTGCGCGCGCGGGTCGCGGAAGCCCTGGTGGAGGAGGTGCGCTCGCTCGGCGACGACCCGGTCGCCAGGCGAGGGGGCCTGGCCATGCTGGGCATCGTGGGCGCGGACCTGCCCGACGTGCCGCTGGCGGAGTGGCGGACCGCCGAACTGGCCCGGCTCGGGCGCTCCGCCTGGCACGAGAGCCACGCCGACCGTCTCGCCGAGGCGGAGCTCGCGACGGGCCGTGCCTTGCCCGCCGCCACCGTCGCGTACTTCCGCAGGCTCGCCGCGGAGTCGTATCGCACGGACGGAACGGCTGCCTTGGCGACGAAGCTGCACAGCCCCGTGCTCAACGTCGGGGAACCGTGGGCCGAGCACGCCATGGAGAACGTCACCGACGCGCCCGACGACCCCTGGCGCGCCCTCCTCGCGCACGCCGCGACCGCCACCTCCGCGAAGCCGACGGCCAAGTGGGAGAAGACGGCTCGACCGCTGATCGAGGCGCTCGGCGCGGACCGGGTGCGCGAGGCGGTGGTGTCGTGGCTTCCGCGGGTCGGCAAGGAGCGTACGTTCCGCCTGACTGCCCCGCGCTACGGGCCGGACGTCAACCTCACCTACGACCCGTACAACGCCAACGCCCTGCGCGGCCTGGCCTGGATCCTCGCCCTGCTGCCCGCTCACCCGGAGACGGCCCGGGCGCTCGGCCTCCTAGTCGAGAAGTCCCTGCGCAGGGTGCCGGGGGTCGGCCCCGTGAACCCGAAGGTCGCCAACGCCGGGGTCACCGCCCTCGCCCGCACCGACAGCGAGGCGGCCCTCGCCGAGCTGGCCCGGCTCGCCGCCCGCGTCACCTACAAGGGCACCCTGAAGCTGCTCAACGGCGCCCTCGACACCCGCGCGGAAGCGCTCGGGCTCAGCCGTGAGGAGGTCGAGGAGCTGGCCGTGCCCGCGTACGGGCTGACCGGGGTCGGCCGGTGCGAGACGCGGCTCGGGGACGTCACGGCCCTCCTGGAGATACAGGGCGCCAAGGCCGTCCTGCGCTGGCGCTCCGCCACCGGCAAGGAGGTCAAGTCCGTGCCCGCCGCGGTCCGCCGTGACCACTCCGACGAGGTCAAAGAGCTGAAGGCCGCCGCCAAGGACATCGACAAGATGCTCGGCGCCCAGGCCGAGCGCCTGGACCGGCAGTTCCTCGCCCGCCGCACGTGGACCTACGCCGCCTGGCGCGAGCGCTACCTCGACCACCCGCTCGTCGGCACCCTCGCCCGCCGCCTGCTGTGGACGGTCGACGGCACCACGGCCGGCTTCGCCGACGGCGCCCTGCGCACGCTCACCGACGACCCGGTCGAATCGATCGGGGACGGCGCCGAGGTCACCCTCTGGCACCCCGTCGGCCGTGAGCCCGCCGAGGTGGTCGCCTGGCGGGACTGGCTGGAGCGGCACGCGGTCACCCAGCCGTTCAAGCAGGCCCACCGCGAGGTGTACCTGCTGACCGACGCCGAGCGGGCGACGGGCACGTACTCGAACCGGTTCGCGGCGCACATCGTCCGCCAGCACCAGTTCCACTCCCTCGCCGCGGTCCGCGGCTGGCGCAACAGGCTGCGGCTCTGCGTCGACGACGAGGCGCCGCCCGCCACCCGCGAACTCCCGCAGTGGGGCCTGCGTGCCGAGTACTGGATCGAGGGGGAGGGCGAGGAGTACGGCGTCGACACCACCGATTCGGGCAGCTACCTGCGGCTCCGCACCGACCAGGTCCGCTTCTATCCGATCGGCGCCCCGGAGAACTCGGCGCACTGCTCCGGCGGCGGATACCGCATGTGGCTGCCCGACGGCGCCGAGCCGGTCGAGCCGCTCCCGCTCACCGAGATCCCGCCGCTGGTCCTCTCCGAAGTCCTGCGCGACGTCGATCTGTTCGTGGGCGTCGCCAGCGTCGGCAACGATCCGACGTGGCAGGACGGCGGGCCCGGCGGCCGGTTCCGCGAGTACTGGACGTCGTACGGCTTCGGCGAGCTGAACCAGAGCGCCGAGACCCGCCGCGTCCTGCTCGAACGCCTGGTGCCGCGGCTGGCCATCGCCGGGCAGTGCACGATCGAGGGCCGGTTCCTGCACGTCAAAGGCGCACTGCGGACGTACAAGATCCACCTCGGCTCGGGCAACATCCTGATGACGCCGAACGACCAGTACCTCTGCATCGTCCCCAAGTCGTCCACGGGAGCCGCCCCGCAGACCGGCTATCTGCCCTACGAGGGCGACCGCACCCTCGCCGTCGTGCTCAGCAAGGCGCTGATGCTCGCCAAGGACACCGAGATCACCGATCCGACGATCATCAGCCAGATACGCCGCTGAAAACGCCGTGGGCCCCGCTCCTCGGAAGGAGCGGGGCCCACGGACCGGGCATGACCGGAAGGTCAGTAGCGGCGCGTGATCAGCGCGCGCTTCACTTCCTGGATCGCCTTGGTGACCTCGATGCCGCGCGGGCAGGCGTCCGTGCAGTTGAAGGTGGTGCGGCAGCGCCACACACCGTCACGGTCGTTGAGGATCTCCAGGCGCTGCTCCCCGGCCTCGTCGCGCGAGTCGAAGATGAAGCGGTGCGCGTTGACGATCGCGGCCGGGCCGAAGTACTGGCCGTCGTTCCAGAACACCGGGCAGGACGACGTGCACGCGGCGCACAGGATGCACTTGGTGGTGTCGTCGAACCGCTCGCGGTCCTCGGCGGACTGCAGGCGCTCACGCGTCGGCTCGTTGCCCTTGGTGACGAGGAACGGCATGACGTCGCGGTACGCCTGGAAGAACGGGTCCATGTCCACGACCAGGTCCTTCAGGACCGTCAGGCCCTTGATGGCCTCGACCGTGATCGGCTTCTCCGGGTTGATGTCCTTGATGAGCGTCTTGCAGGCAAGGCGGTTCTTGCCGTTGATGCGCATCGCGTCGGACCCGCAGATGCCGTGCGCGCAGGAGCGGCGGAAGGTCAGCGACCCGTCCTGCTCCCACTTGATCTTGTGCAGCGCGTCGAGGACACGCTCCTTCGGGTCGATCTCCAGCTGGAAGTCGACCCAGTTCGCCTCCGCCGAGACCTCCGGGTTGAACCGGCGGATCCGGAAGGTGACGGTGATGTACGGGGAGTCGGCGAACCCGGGCTCGGCCTTGCCGGCCGCCTCCGCCTTGTCCATGATCGGGGTTGCCATCAGTACTTACGCTCCATCGGCTGGTAGCGGGTCTGGACGACCGGCTTGTAGTCCAGACGGATGGACTCGGAGCCGTCGTCGCCGACCTCGCGGTACGCCATGGTGTGGCGCATGAAGTTGACGTCGTCGCGGTTCGGGAAGTCCTCGCGGTAGTGGCCGCCGCGGGACTCCTTGCGGGCCAGCGCGGAGGTCGCCATGACCTCGGCCAGGTCGAGCAGGTTGCCCAGCTCGATGGCTTCCAGGAGGTCGGTGTTGAACCGCTTGCCCTTGTCCTGGATCGAGACGTTGAGGTAACGCTTGCGCAGCTCGGCGATCTTCTCGACGGCCGTCTTGATCGTCTGCTCGGTGCGGAACACCATCACGTTGGCGTCCATGCACTCCTGCAGCTCGTTGCGGAGGACCGCGACGCGCTCGGTGCCCGTCGCGTTGCGCAGCCGCTCGACCTGGGCCTCGACCAGCGACGCCGGGTTCTCCGGCAGCTCCAGGAACTGGGCCGTGTGCGCGTACTCGGCGGCGGCGATGCCGGCCCGGCGCCCGAACACGTTGATGTCGAGCAGCGAGTTCGTGCCGAGGCGGTTGGCGCCGTGCACGGAGACACAGGCGACCTCACCGGCGGCGTACAGGCCCGGGACGACGGTGGTGTTGTCCGCGAGGACCTCACCCTCGACGTTGGTCGGGATGCCGCCCATGGCGTAGTGCGCGGTCGGCTGGATCGGGATCGGGTCCGTGTAGGGCTCGATGCCGAGGTACGTGCGGGCGAACTCGGTGATGTCCGGGAGCTTCGCGTCGAGCTGCTCCGGCGGGAGGTGCGTGAGGTCGAGGTAGACGTGGTCGCCCTCGGGGCCGCAGCCGCGGCCCTCACGGATCTCCGTGTAGATGGAGCGCGAGACGACGTCACGGGACGCGAGGTCCTTCATGACCGGCGCGTACTTCTCCATGAAGCGCTCGCCGTCCTTGTTGCGGAGGATGCCGCCCTCACCGCGGGCGCCCTCCGTGAGAAGGATGCCCATGCGCCAGATGCCGGTCGGGTGGAACTGGAAGAACTCCATGTCCTCCAGCGGGATCCCGCGCCGGTAGCAGGCGGCCTGGCCGTCGCCGGTCAGGGTGTGCGCGTTGGACGTCACCTTGAAGAACTTGCCGGTGCCGCCGGACGCGTAGATGACCGACTTGGCCTGGAAGACGTGGATCTCGCCGGTGGCCAGCTCGTAGGCGACCACACCGGCGGACTTCTTGACGCCGTCTTCCTCGACGATCAGCTGGTCCAGGACGTAGAACTCGTTGAAGAACTCCACGCCCTCCTTCACGCAGTTCTGGTACAGCGTCTGGAGGATCATGTGGCCCGTGCGGTCCGCGGCGTAGCAGGACCGGCGGACCGGCGCCTCGCCGTGGTTACGGGAGTGACCGCCGAAGCGGCGCTGGTCGATGGTGCCGTCCGGGGTGCGGTTGAACGGCAGGCCCATCTTCTCCAGGTCGAGGACGGAGTCGATGGCCTCCTTCGCCAGGATCTCGGCGGCGTCCTGGTCGACCAGGTAGTCGCCGCCCTTGATCGTGTCGAAGGTGTGCCACTCCCAGTTGTCCTCCTCCACGTTGGCCAGCGCGGCGGCCATGCCGCCCTGCGCGGCGCCCGTGTGGGAGCGGGTGGGGTAGAGCTTGGTCAGCACGGCGGTGCGGCTGCGCTTGGTCGACTCGATGGCCGCGCGCATGCCCGCGCCACCGGCGCCGACGATGACGGTGTCGTACTTGTGAATCTTCACGGGTTCGCTCGCCTCGGCTTTAACGGATGTTCGGGTCGAAGGTGAAGATCACCAGCGTGCCCAGCAGGACGGTGAAGACCGTCGCGGCGTACAGCAGGCCCTTCAGCCACAGGCGGCTCTGGGGGCGCTCGGCGTAGTCGTTGATGACGGTACGCAGGCCGTTGGCGCCGTGCAGCATCGCGAGCCACAGCATCAGCAGGTCCCAGCCCTGCCAGAACGGGGACGCCCAGCGGCCCGCGACGAACGCGAAGCCGATCTTGGAGACGCCGCCGTCGAGCACGAGCTGGATCAGCAGGTGGCCGATGACGAGGACGACCAGGACGATGCCCGACAGGCGCATGAACAGCCATGCGGCCATCTCGAAGTTGCCGCGGCTGCCCTTGCCGGTCTTCGAGGTGCGCTTGCGCGGCGCCTCGATGACGGGGGCCGGGTTGTCGGCGTCGTAGAGCGAGACGCCCTCGACGGGGCCGACACCGGACGGAGCGGACGTGGTCTCAGCAGACATGTCTGGCCTCAGCTCCCGAAGAGTTCACGGACGGCGTGGCCGAGGACCGGGTAAAGGGCCCCGATCATCAGGACGACCCAGATGCCCACGACGGTCCAGAGCATCTGCTTCTGGTAGCGCGGGCCCTTCGACCAGAAGTCGACGGCGATGACACGCAGGCCGTTGAGCGCGTGGAAGAGGATGGCGGCGACGAGGCCGTACTCAAGGAGCGCGACGATCGGCGTCTTGTAGGTGGAAACGACGTCGTCGTACGACTCGGGGGAGACGCGGACGAGAGCGGTGTCCAGGACGTGTACGAACAGGAAGAAGAAAATGAGGACACCGGTGACTCGATGAGCCACCCACGACCACATGCCTTCCCGGCCGCGGTACAGCGTTCCAGCCGGCACGGAAGAACCCTCCGGGAGCGGGGACTGAGGGCCGCGCCGGCTTCACTGTCGGTCGGGCCCGGCCGGGTACGGTCCACCGGCCGCTCGTCATCGTATCGACGAGTTGTCGGCTCGATCGCGCCGGGGCCTCCGGTGTGATCAAACAGGCAATCAAACAGGCACGTACGGGCTATCGCCCAGGCTCGGCCGCCGTGCGGTGTCCGGGTCGCCGGTCCGGGCGGCGGGCAGTGCGCGCAGCAGACGGGTGATGCGTCCCCGGGCGAGTCGCCGCAGCTCCTCCGCGGCGGTCACGCGCTCCTCCTCCCGGTCGTTGCCGAGCCGGGCGTGGATGCCGGCAAGGAGGTGGTCGAGCGCCTCGCTGGGGGCGATGTCGTCCAGGCAGATCACGAAGGCGTGCCCGAACCGGGACTCGTACGCGCCGTGCGCCGCGGCCAGCGCGGTGTACGCGGCCGAGTAGGCGGCGGCGCCCGGCAGGTGGGGCAGCTCTTCGCAGGCCAGGGCCTCGGCGACGGCGCTGATGGGGAGGTCGTAGGCGGCCTCGTCGGCGGCGGCGAGCAGCGCGTCGAGGTCCGGGTAGGGGCGGTGCGCGACGAGGCGGCGGGCCCAGGCGCGGCTGCCGAAGCAGGTGTGCAGGGCGTCCTCGGCGGCGGCCCGCGGCAGCACGTTGAAGCGGGCGACTCCCTGGGCCGATCCGGTCTGCGCCGGCAGGGGCGGACGGCCGGGTACGAACGGGGCGCGGTGCGCGGACAGCGGGTGCCTCCGGCGGGAACGGGTGGGGGGCTGTGCGATGGGCTGGTGATACGGGCGGCGTGCGTGTGTTTGTGCCGTAACGCTAGCGAGGTGTGATTGCGAGTGTCCGACGGATGCGCGAATTTCACCCGGACGGAAGAGTTTAGGGCGTTTCCGTGACAGCGCCGTCCCGGACCGCTTTGGTCTCGGGTGCCGACGCGTCGTGCCTTGCCGCGGAGTTCCCCGCGCCCCTGGGGGGCGACCGTTACCGTCGGCGGCAACATGATCGCTAGCGGAGGTGGTCGCACGTGGAGCGGAAGGTGCTGTTGGGCGGCGGCGGGGTCGTCGTGGCCGGGGCGGTGATCGCGGCGGCCGTGCTGTGGCCGGACGGCGGTGACGGCTCCTCCTCGCAGGCTCCCTCGGACGGCAAGACCGGCTCGTCGGCGCCCGCGTCCCCGTCCCCCTCGCCGAGCCGGTCGTACCCGCTGTCGAAGCCGCCGCGCACGATCCCGGCGGTCCGCGACTTCACCCCGGCGCGCGGCCCCGGCTGGAAGCCGGACGGCGGCCGGGTCGTCGTGCGGGACGAGGGGCTCGCCGACGAGGGCCGGCTGATCGCCGGTGAGCTGGGCCTGAAGTACGCGGGCGAGGACGCCGAGGCGGGCGCGGGCGATGTCGAACTGGCGCTCGGCGGGGCGCGCCGGTCGCACCAGGAGTCGTACCGGATGACGGTGCGGGGCGGGACCGTCCGCATCGTCGGGCCGACCGAGACCGGTGTCTTCTACGGCACGCGCACCCTCAAGCAGGAGGCGCACGGCGGCGCGACCGTCCCGGAGGGCGTCGTCGACGACGAGCCGGCGAAGCCGCAGCGCGGGTTCATGATGGACATCGCCCGCAAGCACTTCTCCGCCGACTGGATCAAGGACAGGATCCGGGAGATCGGGGACCTGAAGTACAACCAGTTCGGGCTGCACTTCTCCGACGACCAGGCGTTCCGCATCGAGTCCGACTCGCATCCGGAGATCGTCTCCGAGGACCACCTGACCAAGGCGCAGGTGCGGGAGATCCTGGACCTCGCCGCCGAGCGGCATGTCACGGTCGTCCCCGAGATCGACTCGCCCGGCCACCTCGGCGCGGTCCTAAAGGCCCACCCCGACCTGCAACTGCGCGATGCGAACGGCGTGGCGCAGCGCGGCGCCGTCGACATCTCCAAGCCGGGGTCCGCCAAGATCGTGGACGATCTGCTGAAGGAGTACGCGGGCCTGTTCAAGGGCGCCTACTGGCACCTGGGCGCCGACGAATACCGGGCGCTGACCGTCAAGAACCCCGAGACCTCGTACCCGCAGCTCGCCACCGCGGCGAAGCGGGCGCACGGTTCCGGCGCGCGCGTGCAGGACCTCGCGCAGTCCTGGCTGAACGACCGGGCGAAGACCATGGCCCCCTTCGACCGGCACCTGAAGGCGTGGAACGACGGGTTCTTCGAGGGCGGGAGCGTCGAGGCCGACAAGAACCTGGAGGTCGCCTACTGGACCGGCAAGGAGATCGGGGCGCGCGAACCGGTCTCGTACCTGAGCGCCGGGCGGAAGGTGACCAACTACAACGACGAGTTCCTCTACTACGTCCTCGGCCAGCCCAACACCTTCACCTACCCGACCGGCAAGCGGATCTACGAGAGCTGGACACCGCGCGTCCTGCGCGGGACGACGGCCGTGCCCGCCAGTTACGACGACCAGATCCTCGGCGGCACCTTCGCCGTCTGGTGCGACCTGGCCCAGTCGCAGACCCAGGCGCAGGTCGCGCAGGGCGTTCGGATGCCGCTGCGGGCGACCGCGCAGAAGCTGTGGGACGCCGGGAAGCCGGAGCTGACGTGGTCGCAATTCTCCGATCTGGCGGCGCGGGTAACCGGCTGACCTGCGGAAACGACTGGACAGCGGAGGCCGGCGGGCCGTATGGTCCGCTGGCCGCGCGGCCGGGGGGTCGAACACAGCGGCGATGCCTGGGGAGGGCGCGCGGCTGTGCTGTGCAAGAGATGCGGGAAGAACAACGCGCTGGTCGAGGACGGGCTGTGCGCCCGCTGCTCGGACGAGGCGTTCGGGTCGCTGACGGCGCCGCCGGGCGCCGGACCGGACCGGGCGGAGCCCCTGGCGCCGCTGCCGCCGCCGGTACCGTCCGCGCCCTACGACCCGAGGGCCAGCTGGGCGCGGCTGCGGTCGCCGAACCGGCTCGCCATGCTCGCCATGGCGCTGCTCGGCCTCGTCATCGCGGTCGACCTGGGCGCGGTGGGCGTCGGGATCGCCGAGTACCAAGCCCTCGGCGACGTCGCCGGCGGCGACTGGTCCGGGTTCGACGACGGGAAGTTCGGCCGCCTCGACGACGCGTACCGGATCATGGGCGGGGCCCAGACGGTCGCGCTCGTGATCACCGCGATCGGTTTCATCGCCTGGTTCCTGCGCGTGCGCGACAACGCGCACATCCTCGCGCCGCACGGGCAGAGCAAGGCCCGCCCGTGGGCGATCTTCGGCTTCTTCGTGCCCGTCGTGGCGTTCTGGTTCCCGCGCCGGATCGCGCTCGACACCTGGCACGCCAGCGCCGACGGCCTGGAACTCTCCCGCGCGCGGGCGCGGTCCGGCGTGATCGAGCTGTGGTGGTTCCTCTGGCTCCTGAACCAGTTCGTCGGGCGGCTCGTGGGCCGGGACCTCGACAACGCCGAGAGCGTCACCGCGATCAGGTCGGCGACCGGCTGGGTGATCGCCGGTGACGTGCTCGACATCGTCAGCGCCGCCGCCGCGATCTGGTTCGTCCGGTCCCTGACCCGGCTGCAGAACCACAAGGTGACGACGGGCGACGTCCCGGGCCCGGCGACCGCCTAGGCGACACTCCGGGTGGCGAAGTCCCGCACCCCTGTGGTCTATTCGCCCGGAACTCACAGGGGAGCACCGGAACGGGGGACAGGGCCATGGGCTACTGGGGCTATTACGTGGTGGCCAGGAGCGAGCGTCCGCTGAAGGAGCTGCGCGCCCTTGCCGGGGTGGCCGATGAACTCACGCTCCTGGAGGAGCGGCCCGGCGACTGGCAGATCTGGGAGTGCCCCGGCGGCACCGGGGACCAGACGCGCGACGTCGGCAGCATGAACGTTCTGGCGGCGGAGACACGGGCGCCCGCCCTCTTCGCGTACGTGATGGACAGCCGCTGCGCCGTGATCGAGGCGGCGGCGCCGGACACCGGCGCGTGGACGACGTGCCTGGGGCGCGCCGCGACGGCCCTGTTCATCGGCGGCGACGAGCGCGCCCTGGAGGACTACTTCCTGCCGCCGGACGACGCGGCGGCGCGCGCCGTCTCCTGGGCGCGCGAGTGCGGGCGCGCCGTGGAGGCGCAGCCGCTGGCCGACGTGTTGAACGCGGTGGCGGAGCCGTCGGCGGAGGAGCTGTTCTTCCGGTTCCTGGACCGGCTCGGGGTGGCGCAGTGAGCGCCGCCGCCGGAGCCGGTCCACGAACCCGCCGCTACGGCGCCAGGTTGGCGCCGAGCCGGGCGCCCGCCGGGGTGCCCAGGGAGGCGTTGTTGTAGGTCCTGGTCGTGGTCAGACCGAGGCCCGTGCTGTTGCTCGGCACGTAGAGCAGGGTGCCGTTGTTCGTGTCCTCGCCCGCCGCGCCGATGACCAGGTCGGCCCGGCCGTAGCCGGAGAAGTCGACCAGGGCGGTGGCCGTGCCGAAGTTGTCGTTGGTCTCGGTCGCGCCCGGGACGCCCGTCGTGTCCTGCGAGAGGGCGACGGATCCGGTGCCGGTCGGGCCGGCCGACGCGCCCTTGATGAGGAGCGTCGTGCCCGCGTTGGAGCGGTTCGTCGTGCGGGTGATGTCCTCGTTCGGGGCGCCGGTCAGGATGTCGGCGTAGCCGTCGTTGTCGTAGTCGCCGACCGCGACGGACCAGCCCATGGCGTCGCCCGACTCGTTGGCGCCGGGGACGTTCGCCGTCGACTGGCTGATCGTCTTCGCGCCGGTGGCGGTCAGGCCGGTACCCGGGACGCCCTTCACGAAGGTGACCTGGCCGCCGGAGGCGCCGCCGGACTCGGCGGTGTAGGGCTGGCCGATGACGATGTCGTCGGTGCCGTCGCCGTTGACGTCACCGGCGGCGAGGGAGCGGCCGCCCTTGACGCTCAGCGTGCCCACCTGGGTCAGGCCGCTCGCGCCGCCCTTGAACCAGACGACGCGGCCGATGCCGCCCGCGTCGCGGTAGTTGAGGGCGACGTCGGCGTACCCGTCCAGGTTGAAGTCGCCGCTCGCGGCGTCCGCCCAGGCGAGGTTGCCGGTGGCCGTCGTCAGCTTGGCGTGGGCGATCCGGCCGTCCGCGTAGCGGGCCGCCCAGGTGCCGCCCGCGCCGGTGGACGCGGTGAACACGTCGGCCTTGCCGTCGGCGTCGAAGTCGGCGGCGGCCACGGCCGAGCCGATCCGGGCGCCGGTCGGCGTGTAGTTCGCGGGCAGGTCCAGGGCGAAGCCCTTGGTCAGCTCGGGACCGTACAGGGCCGTGACGGCGCCGCGGTCCTTGTGGCCCGCCGAGTCGTCCTCGCCGGGCTGGCCGACGATCAGGTCGGTGACGCCGTCGCCGTTGAGGTCGGCGGTCGCGGTGGCCGCCCCGAACTCGTCCCCGGCCTCGGCGGCGCCGAGCACGTCCCCGGCCTGCGAGATGGCCTTGCGGCCCGTGGCGGTCGGCCCGTCGATGGTGCCCGGGACGACGACGACCTGGCCGCCGCTCGACCCCTTCGGCACGCCGGCAACGATGTCCGCAGTGGCGTCGCCGATCAGGTTCTGCGAGGGCAGGGCGTGCGAGATGCCCGGCGTCGCGGCGAGGGTGCGGACGCGCGCCAGCTTCGGGTACAGGTTCGCGCCGGGGCACAGCGTGTTGTTGGTGTCCTTGTGCCCGAAGACGCGGGGCAGGGTGATGGTCGAGCCCAGGGCGACCTTGTTGCCGTCGGTTCCCAGGGCGCCGTTGGACGTCAGCGTGACGTTGCTGGTCGCCTTGATGCCGTACTGGCCGAACTTCCAGGCGACGACGCGGGCGATCGCGTCGAGCGCCGCCTTCGTCGGCTTGGCCGTCTGGAAGTTGCCGATGTAGGAGATGCCGACGGTGTCGGTGTTGAACCCGTAGTCGTGGGCGCCGTGCACCGGCAGGTCCATGCCGCCGGTACGGCCCTCGAAGATCTGGCCGCAGCGGTCGACGACGAAGTTGTAGCCGATGTCGTAGTAGTGCTTGGAGACGTGGTCCTGCTGGATCTGGCGCAGCCGCTCGGCGGACTTGGCGCAGGGGACCTGGTTGTCGGCGTCGACACCGGTGTGGTGGACGACGGCGGCCTTGATCTCCGTGTCGTAGGACGGCGTCCCGTCGTGGCTGAGGCCGGGGCCCCACACCGACTGCGGGATGATGTACGGCTTCACGACCGTCGAGGGCCGGGGGGCCGGCGGCGGGGTGTCGCTCGGCGACGGGGACGCCGTGGCCGTCGTGGTCGCCGTCGTGGTGGCGGTCGTCGTGGCGGTCGTCGTGGCCGGCGGGGTGTCGGCCGGGCTGCCGGCCTCCGTCCCGGCGAAGCTCGGGTCGACCGTCTGCGGCACGGAGGGCGTCGCCGACGGGCCGGCCGCCGTGCCCGCCGTCGGTGTCGCCGTGTCCTCGGTGAACGCGGCCGGCTCGGCGAGGTCCGTGGCCGAGGGCCCGGTGCCCGCGTCGATCAGCTTGACGTCCATGCCCGCGGGCAGGTCGGAGGCGGTGCCGTCGGCGGCGACCACCCGGACCTCGACCCCGTCCGAGACGTTCTCCGTCGGCACGGACGCGGTGCCGCCGCGGACCGCGGAGCGCTCGCGCTCGGCGCCGTCGGCGTCGTTCGTCTCCTCGGGCAGCGTGGTCCACGCGCCCCAGTCGCCGCTCTCCTTGTCCCGCGCGCGGAACTGCGCCTTGCCGTCGATCTCGTCGTCCGGGTTCTTCCACGTCACGGACACGGCGCCGAACGTCGCGGTCGACTTCCGCGGGACGACCTTGCGGTCGTCCTTCGTCTCCATCTTCAGCGTGTGCACCGCCGCGGCCCGCCGCTCGGCGCCCTTGGCGCCGTCCGCCGGATCCGCGGCCATGGCGTACGTCGCCGCCCCGGCCCCGCCGAGCACGACCGCGCCGAGCGTGATCCATGCTCTGCGCTTCATGCTGAGCGGCTTGTACGCGTGTGCGGCACGCTCGCTCTGCTCCTTGCCGCGCGAATGTCGCGGGCTCAAATGCCCCACCCCTTGGAGAAGTTCTCAAGAACCCCGCGTGTTTCACGGGGAGTTGATCTGTTCAGCGGACAGCCGTCGAGGAACGTCACACGCACCCCACGGCTGTGCCCCCAGACGACCGACGGCCTCCGAAGGTTGTACGCGGGCGGGCGAGGGCGCGCTGTTCGAGGTCTGAGCGCCTGTCTGCAAACCCCCGCCTGCGCCCCGACGCCCGGCGCGCGTACGACCGGTCCTGTGACGTTTCCGTGCGCAGGGGCGCTGATCGGCATGGGCGCGTCCACGGGCGTGGAGCCCGGCACATCGTTGTCGTACGAAGAGGGAAGCGGTTGGGCCAGGGAGCGGAGCCCCGTCGTCCGGATGTCCGCGACGACGCGCTGGGCGCGGCCGTGGCACGGGCCCAGGGAGGCGACGAGGCCGCCTTCGCCGTCGCCTACCGCATGGTGCAGCCCGGACTGCTCGGCTATCTGCGCGGGCTCGTCGGGACCGAGGCGGAGGACGTCGCCGCCGACGCCTGGCTGGAGATAGCCCGCGACCTGGGCCGCTTCCGCGGCGACGGCGCGGGCTTCCGCGGCTGGACCGCGACCATCGCCCGCCACCGCGCCCTCGACCTGCTGCGCCGGCAGAAGGCGCGCCCGCGCACCTCCGTCCTGGAGCAGGACGTGTTCGACCTGCCCGCCGCCCACAACACCGCCGACCAGGCCCTGGAGACCCTGTCCACGGAACGCGCCCTCGCCCTCATCGGCGAACTCCCCCGCGACCAGCGGGAGGCCGTGCTGCTGCGCGTCGTCGTCGGGCTCGACGGGCCCGCCGCCGCGCGCGTCCTCAGCAAGCGCCCCGGCTCGGTCCGCACGGCGGCGTACCGGGGGCTGAAGCGGCTCGCGCGGCAGCTGGGCGGGGCCGAGGACGGGCCCGGCACGCAGAGGGGAGCGGGATGAGCGGGACCTCCGTACCGCCGGACGGTGTCGGCGCCCGGCTCGCCGCGGCCGTCGTCGGCGCCGGGCCGCCCGACGCGGACGCGGAACAGGCGGCGCTCACCGCGTTCCGCGCCGCGCGGGACGCCGGCGCGCTCGACGCGCGGCCCCGGCCCGGCGACGACTGGCGGCCGCGCCGCCGCCCGGCCAGGTGGTCCCTGCGGGCGGTCGTCGGGACGCTGGTGGCGAGCGTCGCCGTGGGCGGGGTGGCGGTGGCGGGCATCGGGACGGTGTCCTCGCCGGACGATCCGGGGGAGCGGGGGCGGCCGGGGCGGACGGGTGCGCCGTCGGCGAGTGCGAGTGCGGGTCCGAGTACGGGTCCGGCGGGTCCTGGTGCGGCGGCTCCGGGAGAGGCGGGTACGGATCCGGCGGGTACGGCAGCGGCGTCTTCGGTTCCGGCCGGCTCGGTACCGGCCGGCTCGGCTTCCGGGGCCGCGACTCCCGCTGCCACAGGCCCCGTTGAGGCCCCCTCGGGGCAACCGAGGGACCGCCTGTCCGAGAAGGCCGCCGGAACCGCGGGGACCGCGGACCCGTCCCGTCCCGGACAGGCCGAGGACCAGCAGGCCCGCTGCAAGTCCTACGAGGCCGGCCACGGGCTGAACCGCTCGGAGCGGGCCGCCGAGGGCTGCGAGACCCCCACGGCCACCGCGGAGTCCGACACGGCCGGGTCCGGCAAGGCGCACGGGAAGCCGTGACCCCGTAAACGGGACGACCGGGGTCGCCACCCCCCACAGGAGAGACCCCGGCCGCCGCGCGGTACGGGTCGCTAACGGCCCGTACTTGTCTCAGCGCCGCACCTGCGTTTTGTGTCACACCCCGGTGGGTGACGCGTTGGTTGCACGTTGTACAAACATGGACGCGAGGGCGTTTCAGGCCGTAGCGTGCTGATTCGCGCCGGGAGCGCACACCTTCACACGGGGCACGGGCTTCATCACCGGGGCAGGCAGGGACTGGAAGTGCTGGGGGACGACGCGGAGCTGACCGCCGCGGTGCTTGCGGCACAGGACGGGGACGAGACCGCGTTCCGGACTGTGTACCGCGCCGTGCACCCACGGCTGCTCGGATACATACGCACGCTCGTCGGTGAACCGGACGCCGAGGACGTCGCGTCCGAGGCCTGGCTGCAGATCGCCCGGGACCTCACCCGTTTCGAGGGCGACGCCGACCGGTTCCGCGGCTGGGCCGCCCGCATCGCCCGCAACCGCGCCCTCGACCACATCCGGATGCGCGGACGCAGGCCCGCCATCGGCGGCGACGAGAGCGAACTCGCCGCACGGCCCGCGCTCTCCGACACCGCAGGCGAGGCGCTCGAGTCCCTCGCCACCGGCTCCGCGATGCACCTCATATCCCAGCTGCCCCAGGACCAGGCCGAGGCCGTCGTGCTGCGCGTCGTCGTCGGCCTCGACGCGAAGAGCGCCGCGCAGACCCTCGGCAAGCGGCCGGGCGCCGTCCGCACCGCCGCCCACCGCGGCCTCAAGCGGCTCGCCGAACTGCTCGGCGCGGACCAGAAATCCTCCGGTCCTCTCGAATCCGTCCCGCATCAGAGGCAGCCGAGCACCCCTACGGTGACGTCTGCCGGTGTGACGCAATCGCGTACACGGACGCAGAAGGACATGTGATGGCCGACGAGCACGACAAGTGGCTGGACCGCGACGCGGCGGAGCGCCTGCTGCGCGGGGAGCCCTTGGAGGCCGCCACCGAGGACGACGCCCGGCGGGCCGAGCGGCTGAGCGCCGCGTTCGACGCGCTGACCGTCCTGCCCGCGGGACCCGACGGGGAACTCCCCGGCGAGGACGCGGCGCTGAAGGCGTTCCGGGAGGCCCGCGCCGTCTCCGCGGTGGACGCCGCCGTGCACGAGACGGCCGCCAGCGTGGTGATCGCCGGGCGGCACGGGGCCGGGGAGCGCCCGCGCCGGTCGCGGTCGATGCGGTTCGGGCTCGCCGCCGCGCTGGCCGCCTGCATGGTCGGCGGCGTCGGTGTGGCCGCCGGAACCGGGATGATGCGCTCCCCCTTCGGCGGCAGCGGCGATCCGACGCCCGCCTCCTCCGTGTCGGGCGGCGTGACCGACCCCGACGAACGGCCGCTGGTCTCGCCCCCGCCGCGCGGCAAGGACAAGGGCGAGGTCCTGCCCGACGGCTCGACGACCCCGGACCCCAGCGGTTCGCCGGGGATCGGCGCCGGGGACACCGCGCGGAAGGAGCCGCCCGGCACCTCCGCGCCGGCCACCCCCGGCGACGGCAAGGACACGGCGGGCGGCAACCGTGACGACGACCGGATGTCCGACCGGCTGCGCCGCGTGACCGACGCCTGCCGCCGCTACCGGGACGGCGACCTCAGCGCCGACGAACGACGGCGGCTGCGCGGCTCCGCGAAGCAGTACGGCCGGAGCAGCGCGGACATCGGCCGGTTCTGCGACCGCGTGCTCGACCCGTCCGGCGACTCCGAGTACTCCGGAGGCAAGGACGGCGCGCCCAACGGAACCAACGGAAGCAACGGAAGCAACGGTCCGAAGGGTTACTACGGGCCGAACCAGTCGGGCGACTCACAGGGCGCGGGCGGGTCCGACAGCTCCTACGGCCTGTCCGGCCCTCACCAGCACGGCGGCGGCCAGGACGCCGACGAGGACGACGACCCCGACCCCGACCCGGCCTCGGGCCACCACCGCCGGGGCGGCGGCAGCGGCCCCCGCGACGGCCGCCCGCACGGCCAGGGGGACCACCGCGGCGACCGCGCAGGCGACCGCGCGGGCGACCGGGACCGCGACCGGAAAACCTACCGGGAAACCGGCTCTGACCAGCGCCGATCTGATCAGCGAAAAAAAGTTGCGCACCAGGTGTGACATTTTCCGCCGCGTGGACGCAGTACTGATTGCCGACTGGTCATCGGCAGCGCACGAGCCGGGGGTTCCCCCCGTACCTTCGGCTCAGTGCCACCGGCGTGGGTGGGACACGTTCCCCCGGTCCCACCCACGCCCCCATTCTTCGCACCTCTCCGCACTGCACCTCACCGCACTGCACCTCACCAGTAGATGACGACCTTGTCGCCGTCGCGCACCTGCGCGAACAGGCTCGCGATCTTCGCCTCGTCCCGAACGTTCACGCAGCCGTGCGAGGCGCCGCTGTAGCCGCGGGCCGCGAAGTCCGACGAGTAGTGCACCGCCTGGCCGCCGCTGAAGAACATCGCGTAGGGCATCGGTGTGTCGTACAGCGTCGAGACGTGGTGCCGGGACTTCCAGAACACGTGGAAGAGGCCCTCGCGGGTGGGCGTGTACTGCGACCCGAACCGTACGTCCGTCGTCAGCAGCCGCTTGCCGTCCACCATCCACGACACCGTCCGGCTCTTCTTGCTGATGCACAGCGCCCGGCCCGTCATACAGCGCGGGTCGGGTTTCGCGGCGGGCTGCCCGCCCGCCGCGTACAGCTCGTCACGGGTCGGTTCGCGCGTCATCGCCACGAGACGCTGCCAGGTGACGGTGTCGGTGATGCCGGTGCTCGGCAGACCGCGCTTCAGCTGGAACCCGCCGACCGCCTTCGCCGTCGGGTCGTCGTACGTGCCGGTCGGCCCGTCGAAGAGCCACGCGATCTGCCGCAGCCGCGCCTGGAGTTCGCGCACCTGCGCGCCACGGCTGCCCGGGGCGTACAGGGTCGGGCCCGGGACCGGCGCCACCGAGGCGGGGGTCGACGGCTTGTCGTCACCGGCGTTCGCGGGCTGCCCGCGGGGTTTGTCGTGGCCGGTACCCGACGGTTTGGCGGCCCCCGGCGCGGACGTCGCCGCCGTGCCGGGGGCCGACGCGGCAGCGGACGCCGGCGGCCCGGAGGGCGCCGCCCCCGACTGGCCCACTCCGCCCGCCCCGACCGTCTCGACCTTGCAGCCGCAGGTCAGGGCGAGCACCCCGAGCCCGACGAGCGTTCTCCGTATGACAGCTGTTCGCATGACGTCCCCCGCCTGCCGCGCCGTTCCCTGTTGTCACTCCAGATGCTGCCCGCGCCACGCCGGTCGCGAACAGGGCGCGCGCACTCTGGCCGACTCCGGGCGGTGGGCCTGTGAGCAAGCTCCCAGCGTGGGCCCCTCCACCGAGCGCACGCCCGCCGCTACAGTCCGTAGCGGGGTGCGGCGACTCCTGGCAGTGGCGCGCACCCGACGCACGATCCGTCGGCAGATCGCTGGAGGCACCACCATGACGCGCGCATCCGAGTCGGGACTGCCCATCGAGCCGGTGTACGGCCCGTCTGCCCTCGCGGGCTGGGACCCGGAGCGTCAGCTGGGCGAGCCGGGCGTGTTCCCGTTCACGCGCGGGGTGTATCCGACGATGTACACGGGCCGGCCGTGGACGATGCGCCAGTACGCCGGGTTCGGCACGGCCACCGAGTCCAACGCCCGCTACCAGCAGCTGATCGCCAACGGCACGACGGGCCTGTCGGTCGCCTTCGACCTGCCGACCCAGATGGGCCACGACTCCGACGCGCCGATCGCCTCCGGCGAGGTCGGCAAGGTCGGCGTGGCGATCGACTCCCTCGACGACATGCGGGTGCTGTTCGACGGGATCCCGCTGGACAAGGTCTCCACGTCGATGACGATCAACGCCCCGGCGGCGCTGCTGCTGTTGCTGTACCAGCTCGTCGCCGAGGAGCAGGGGGTGGCCGCCGACAAGCTGACCGGCACCGTCCAGAACGACGTGCTCAAGGAGTACATCGCCCGCGGCACCTACATCTTCCCGCCCAAGCCGTCGCTGCGGCTGATCGCGGACATCTTCAAGTACTGCAAGGCGGAGATCCCGCGCTGGAACACCATCTCCATCTCGGGTTACCACATGGCGGAGGCGGGGGCCTCGCCCGCGCAGGAGATCGCCTTCACGCTGGCCGACGGCATCGAGTACGTCCGCACGGCGGTCGCCGCCGGGATGGACGTGGACGACTTCGCCCCACGCCTGTCGTTCTTCTTCGTCGCCCGCACGACGCTCCTGGAGGAGGTCGCCAAGTTCCGCGCGGCCCGCCGGATCTGGGCGCGGGTGATGCGCGAGGAGTTCGGCGCGGAGAACCCCAAGTCGCTGATGCTGCGCTTCCACACGCAGACGGCCGGGGTGCAGCTGACCGCGCAGCAGCCGGAGGTGAACCTGGTCCGCGTCGCCGTCCAGGGCCTCGCCGCCGTCCTCGGCGGCACCCAGTCGCTGCACACCAACTCCTTCGACGAGGCCATCGCCCTGCCCACCGACAAGTCCGCCCGCCTGGCCCTGCGCACCCAGCAGGTCCTCGCCTACGAGACCGACGTGACGGCCACCGTCGACCCCTTCGCCGGCTCCTACGTCGTCGAGCGGATGACCGACGACGTCGAGGCCGCGATCCTCGAACTGATGGGCAGGGTCGAGGAGCTGGGCGGCGCCGTCGCCGCGATCGAACACGGCTTCCAGAAGGCGGAGATCGAGCGCTCCGCCTACCGGATCGCCCAGGAGACCGACTCCGGCGAGCGCGTCGTCGTCGGCGTCAACCGCTATCAGCTCGACACCGAGGAGCCCTACGAACCGCTCCGCGTCGACCCGGCCATCGAGGCCCAGCAGGCCCAGCGCCTGGCCGCCCTGCGCGCCGGACGCGACCAGGGCGCGGTCGACACGGCGCTCGCCGCGCTCAAGAAGGCCGCCGCGGGCGACGACAACGTCCTCTACCCGATGAAGGACGCCCTGCGCGCCCGCGCCACCGTCGGCGAGGTCAGCAACGCCCTGCGCGAGGTGTGGGGCACGTACACCCCCGCGGAACGGTTCTGATCCCCTTCGCGTCCGTACAGCGGTCCTGACCAGCGATCTTGTGGCGAAGGCCACGTGGTTCCGCTGGTCGAAACGGGTGGACGGAGTGCCGGACCGCTGTGCGACACTCCGCTCATGCTGGGTGTCATCGATCTTCCGACCTATCTCGCGGGTACCGTCCTCATCGTCCTCCTTCCAGGGCCGAACTCGCTGTACGTGCTCTCCGTCGCCGCCCGTCGCGGCGTCCGCACCGGCTACAAAGCGGCCGCCGGTGTCTGGTGCGGGGACACGGTCCTGATGACCCTCTCCGCCGCCGGTGTCGCCTCCCTCCTCCAGGCCAACGCGGTGCTGTTCGGCATCGTGAAGTACGCGGGCGCCGGATATCTCACCTGGCTCGCGATCGGCATGATGCGCGCCGCGTGGTCGATGTGGCGGACCCGGCGCGAGCGGATCGCCGCCGCCGAGGCCGGTCTCGACGAGGTCCCCTCGCCGCAGGAGCGGCCCTTCCGCCGCGCCTTCGTGATCAGCCTGCTCAACCCGAAGGCGATCCTCTTCTTCATCGCGTTCTTCGTGCAGTTCGTCGACCGCTCCTACGCCTATCCGGCCGTCTCCTTCGTCGTGCTCGGCGCCTTCGCGCAGCTCGCCAGCGTGCTGTACCTGTCGGCCCTGATCTTCAGCGGCACGAGGCTGTCCGCCGCCTTCCGCCGCCGCAAGCGGCTCTCGGCGGGCGCGACCTCCGCGGCCGGTGTGCTGTTCCTGGGCTTCGCGGTGAAGCTGTCGCTGGCCAGCGTGTAGCGCCCGGCTTCGGCGGGGCTCGCGGACGACCCGGCCTCTCAGCGTGCGGAGCGGCCTCTCAGCGTGCGGAGCGGGCTCTCAGCGTGCGGAGCAGGCCCCCACCTCCTCCAGATACGTCTCCACGCCCCGCGCCGTCTCCCCGGCCCACCCCACGTAGCCATCGGGCCGCACCAGGAACACACCCGCGCCGTACGCCTCGTAGGCCGGGATGCGCGCCGTACGTATGAACGCGCTCTCCACGGGCGGCGGTGCGGGCACGTCCCCCACCGCGAGCAGCGTCCAGTGCGGGCCCCGGAAGAGGTCGAACAGGCGGGTTCCGCCGCGGCGGCCGTCCGGGGCGCGGTCGCCGGCCCGCAGCGCGTCGTCCGCGAGGCCCGCCCGGGTCTCGCGGGTCAGCTTCGACTCGCGGTAGCCGATGCCCAGTTGCCGCACCTCTTCGCCGCGCTGCACCGGCCTGCCCTGGGCGCTCGCGCGGTGGATACGGGTGCTGAGGCCCAGGATGTCCGCCGCGACGGGCAGCCGCTCCTCCTCGTAGGTGTCGAGGAGCCACTCGGGGCCGCCGGACAGGACGGCCGCCAGCTTCCACCCCAGGTTGTAGGCGTCCTGCACGCTCGTGTTCAGGCCCTGGCCGCCCGCGGGGGAGTGGACGTGCGCCGCGTCTCCCGCGAGGAAGACCCGGCCCTCCCGGAAGCGGTCCGTCATGGCCGCCCGCGCCCGGAAGTCCGAGGCCCAGACGACCTCGACGATGTGCTCCGCACGCAGTGGCGTACGGGTCGCGAGGAGCCTGGCCACCCCGGCCGGTGACGTGTCCGGGACCGCCGACTCGTCCGTGAACTGCGCGGCCAGCTGGAAGAGGCGGCCCTCGCCGCCGTCCGGCGGGAGCGGGCAGAAGGCGACGCCGCCGCCCGGGGCCTTCGGCCAGAGGTGCCAGTGCGTGTCCGGGACGGGCGAATCCGGCCTGATCCGTACGTCCGCCACCAGCATCGGCTTCGGGTCGACCGTCTCGCCCCGCATCTCGATACCGAGGGCCTTGCGCACCGTCGAACGGCCGCCGTCCGCCGCCACCAGGAACCGGGCACGCACCGTCGAACCGTCGCCGAGCGTCGCCGTCACCCCCTCGGCGTCCTGCTCGACGCCGGTGAGGCCCGTGCCGAAGCGGACCTCGCCGCCCAGCTCCCGCAGTCGCGCGTGGAGCACCTCCTGCGTGCGGGCCTGCGGAATGAGCCAGGCGTCGGTGAACGGCACCCGCTCCGTCGCCTCGGACCGCGTGACCATGTCCCACTCCTGGCCGGGCTCGTCCCCCTCCCAGCCCCGCATCAGCGGGTACGGCCTGCCCGCCGCGCAGATCCCGTCCAGCACTCCGAGGTCGTACAGCACCTCCTGTGTGCGCGGCTGCAGGCCCTTGCCGCGCGAGCCGGGGAACAGGCTCCCGGCCCGCTCGACCAGCATCGCCCGCACCCCGCGCCGCGCCAGGTCCGCCGCCAGGACGAGCCCCGTCGGGCCCGCCCCCACGATCAGTACATCCGTGCTCGCCACCCCGGCCCCCGCCATGGTCACCGCCATGCCACCCACTCCTTAACGCCGTTAAAGTACGCTCGTCCCGAGCATGGCCTTAACGGCGTTAAACTGTCAAGCGTGGCTGAGCAGACCAACCCGAAAGAGCCGAAGAAGGCCAAGCTCGACAAGAGCTACGTCGCCGACACCGCCCTCGACCTGCTGAACGACCTGGGTCTCGAGGGCCTGACCCTGCGCGCCATCGCCAAGGAGCTGAACGTGCAGGCGCCCGCCCTGTACTGGCACTTCAAGAACAAGCAGGCGCTGCTCGACGAGATGGCGACCGTGATGTTCCGGCGCATGACGGCGGCCGGCGAAGCGGCCGGGAAGGAGATCGCCTACGAGCCCTCCGGGACCTGGCAGGAGCGGTTGATCGGGGGCAACAGGCAGCTGCGTGCCACGCTGCTGCGCTACCGCGACGGCGCGAAGGTCTTCAGCGGGTCACGGTTCACGGGCGTCGATCACGGCCGCGAGATGGAGGCGAACCTGCGGTTCCTCGTGGACGCCGGGTTTGGGGCGGACCAGGCGGCGTGGGCGAGCACCACGGCGTACATGTACACGCTCGGCTTCGTCACGGAGGAGCAGGGCATGAGGCCGTACTCCCCGCAGGACGAGCCGGCGGTGGACGTCGCCGAGCGGGCGGAGATGCTGGCCGACTACCCGCTCGCCGCCGCCGCGGGGCACCAGCTCTTCGCGGCGTACGACGAGCGGTTCGAGGAGGGTCTGCGCCTGATCGTGGCGGGGATCGAGGCGCGGTACGGGATCCGCTGAGGGGCTCGTCCGAGCCCGCGCCGCGGACACGCCCCGGCCCGCACAGCGGACATGCCCCGGCCCGGGCCGTGAACACGGTCCGGGCCGGGGCGGGGTGGGTCAGTTGGTGGTGCCGGTCCACTGGAACCAGGTGGTGGGTATGTCGTTGCCGGCGTACGAGCTGGTGTAGATGGCGTCCTTGACGTCGCTCGCTCTCAGGTATCCGAGCGAGGCGCTGCTCGACCCCTCGTTGAAGAGGAACTTGCTGTCGCCGTCGTAGAACCACCACTGGGACTTGTTCGCGTCGCAGGCGCTGGTCCACACGGCGTTGACCTTGTTGACGAAGTCGGTCGTGAGGCACTGACCGGTGACCCGGTTCTTGAGCTGGTGGTAGCCGCCGTGGCCGGAGCCGGTCCAGTCCCACTGCTGCCGTTCCCAGCCCTGGCAGAGGGTGCCGTAGGCGGTGCCGCTGTCGGAACCGGTCAGACACGTGCCGAACCGGGCGTTCTGGAACGTCCAGTAGGTGGGCGCGGCCTGTGCGGAAGCCGGGAACATGAGCCCGGCCGCGGCGGTGAGCCCACTGATGACACCGACGGCGGCCATACGCATCTTCTTCACTGCGACCTCTTTCGCGAAAGTCAGGAGCAGGACGACGGTGGCCGGCCCGGACGCATGCGCGCCGCCGGCCGCCTGTCGATCAGCCTTCCGGACCATGACGGCTGAGGCCTCAGCGCTCCGTGCTCACTTGTGTGGCAATCGGTTCACCGGGCCCCGTCGGCGGACCGGCGATAGGCGGAGGGGGCGACTCCGTACGCGGCGCGGAAGGAGCGTGCGAAGTCGGTGGCGCGTACGAACCCCCACCGTGCCGCCACCTCCTGGACGGGCGCGGAGCTCTGCGCCGGATCGGCCAGGTCGAAGCGGGCCCGCTCGAGCCGGTGGCGGCGGATGAGAGCGGCGACGGTCTCCCGCTCGTTCCGGAAGAGCCGGTGGAGGTAGCTCAAGGAGATCCCGTGCGCCGCGGCGACGGATCGGGGGGTCAGCCCGGGGTCGGCCACGTGCTGCTGGATGAAGGCGGTGATGCGCGCCGTGAGCCCGTGCCGGACGGTGTCGGGTCCGGGGACGGGGTCGTGCAGGGCGGCCACCATTCCGCAGAGCACGGCGCCCAGGCGGGGCCCGTCCACCGGCCGGTACGCACGGCTCTCGTCGACGACCTGCGCGAGGAACCGCGTCAGCACCGTGGCGGCGGCATGGCTGTGGGCGGCATGACGCCCCAGCAGAAAGGGAGCCGCGTCGCGCGGCCGGGGCAGCATCGCTTCGGGGATGTCGGCCCCGATGAGGGTCACGGGTCCGGACCGCGGGTCGGCCGGGTGCGAGCAGTCGTCGAGGTACAAGTCGTGCGCGGTCAGCAGCGCTTGGCCGCCGGCCGGTCCGACGGTGATCTCGCCCTCCAGTGGCAGCAGCAGGTGCAGGCGGCCGACGCACGGGGACGTCGTGGGTGAGACCAGGGGCGAGGGCGAGGGCGAGGGCGAGGGCGAGGGCGCGGGCGAGGGCGAGGGCGCGGAACGCAGGGTCGCGGACCAGACCGTCGCGGCTCCGAGCGGGACGACGTGGAAGGGGTGGCGTGGATCAGCCCTTTCCGCGGTGCGGCGGCAGTTCAGGGGAGTGAGCACATGCGCCATTGCTTCTCCTTGCCGGTCCGGGCGCCTTCAGTGGTGACCGCGGGCGCGACGGCGGAACTCACCGGGGGTGATCCCGTACACGTCGCCGAAGGCACGGGTCAGTGCCGTGTGGTCGCGGAAACCGGAACGGGCGGCGATCCGGTGGATCGGAACCTCGGCCATCCCGGGGTCGCTGAGGTCGCGGCGCGCCGCCTCCAGCCGGCGGTGGCGGATGAGCGAGGTGATCGTGGTGTCACCGGCCCGGAAGACGCGGTGCAGATGGCCGAGGGAGATGTGGTGCGCGGCGGCGATACCACGGGGTGTCAGCTCCGGGTCCGCCGCGTGCTGCCGCACGTATGCCGTCATGCGGCGCAGCAGACGCTCCCGGTCGGACGGGTGAGAGTCCGGCGGGCTCGCCCCGGGCTGAGGGGTGAGTGCGGTGGCCAACAGGTCCAGGGCCGTCGCTTCCAGGCGCCCGAGCTCGAAGGAGTGCGTCGCTGTCGAGAGCGTGACGAGCCCGGTCGCGAATCCGGCGAGCAGTGCGCCGACGCCCCTTCGTCCCGGGAGCCGTCTGGCCGACAGATGACTGATCGACCGGGCCGGCTGCGGGAGGAGGGCCAGGGGTGCCCGGACTCGGACGAAGGTCGTCGGTCCCGGGTCGACCGTGCGCAGGACGACCGGGCGAGAGCTGTCGTACAACGTGAAGTCGTGACGGTCCACCACGGCTTTGCGCCCCGCTTGCACCACCTGCAGACGGCCTCGCTGGACGAAGAGCACCGAGTAGAGCTGAGGATCCGAGCGCCGGATGAGCCGCGTGGTGCGCAGCATGACGGACGGTGAACAGTCCACCCCGGTGACGGTCACGGCCCCCAGGGCGACGGGGCGCACGGTGGCGTGGAACCGCCGCGGGTCCGAGCTCCACACCCGCGCGGGGTGGTCGCTGGTCAGCAGGGAGCGGTTGAGTTCGGCCAGGCGCCGTAGCGGTAACTGATTCTCGTGCTCGATGGCTGTCGTGGTCATGGATCCCCCCAGACGAGTCGAACATCCGAGCGGTGATCTTAAAGGGCGAGCAACCGCGTGCATCAGGAAAACGTCTCGGTGAACCGTCTCGACACGTCTCGTTCACCCCGTTGTCGATGGAGTTTCAGTATCCGGTGCGGAGACGCTCATAAGGTCCGGGTGATCTGCCGTCGAGAAGGCCCAGGTGTTCGCGTGACCAAGAGCCCGCCCACACTTTCCGTGATAATTCCCTGCTACAACATCGAGCATTACGTCGCGGAAACCGTGGCCGGTCTCGTGAACAATGCCCGGGACGATTTCGAGTTCCTCTTCGTCGAGGACCGTTCGACGAAGGACAAGACGTACGAGGCGCTTCTCGAACTCACCAAGAGGCTTCCCCGCAGCCGCGTGATCCGGCACGAGCGGAACGGCGGCCTGGCCACCGCGCGCAACACCGGTATCGACGCGGCGGAAGGGCGTTACCTCACCTTCCTCGACGGCGACGACTGGCTCGCGCCGGGTTATCTGCCCGCCCTCGTCGAGGCGATCAGCCGCCTCGACGTCGACTTCGTGCGGACCGACCACGTGCAGGTGACCGGGCTCGTCCGGACGGTGCACCGGGCGCCGGAGGGGCGGCGCCACGTCGCGCTCGACCCGCGCGGCTCCATCCTCCCGGTGGGGGAGAGCACCATGGTCGACTACCCGTACGCGTGGGCCGGTGTCTACCACCGCCGCCTGCTCGACCGCGGGCTGCTGCGCTTCCACGACGGGCTGCGCACGGCCGAGGACCGCCCCTGGATCTGGGAGCTGCACCGCCGTGCGGACTCCTGCGCCGTGGCGAGCCTGCGCGGGGTGTTCTACCGGCGCGGCGTCGCCACGTCGCTGACCCAGATCGGCGACGTACGGCAGCTGGACTTCTTCCGGTCGTTCGATCTGGTCCTCTCGGAACTCGCGGCGGACCCCGAGGCCGGGCGGCTGCGCAAGAAGGCTCTGCGCAACTACTGCGTGGTGATCGCCCATCAGCTGCTCGCCAAGGACCGGTTCGAGCGGAGCGTTGCGACGCGGCTCCGGCAGCTGAGCGCGGAGGCGCTGGGACGGATGTCGGAACCCGAACTGGAGGAGGCCCTCGTCGGCATGGGGGAGGAACGGGTACGGACGCTGCGGCGCATACGCGGCGGAATGAAGGGGGTTGCCGCATGATCCAGATATTCTTCTCGGCCACGCAGTACGCCGCCGCGACCATCACGGCCGCGCTCCGGGCGGGTCAGTTCGGCCCGCGCGAGGGCCGCCGCCGCATTCTCGTCGTCAGCAACACCGCGGCGGTCCCGGAGGTCGGCACCCCGCTCGACCGGATGACCGGATTCGGCGAACTGCGCCCCGAATTCGACGAAGTGCGCTCGTGGAACGAGTTCATCTCCCCGCACCATCCGGTCGGGTGGTCGCCGCGCAAGCAGGACGCCGCACTCTGGGAGAAGGCCGTACGCCTCGCCTGGGACCTCGGGGACGAACCCGTCGAGATCGCCTGCGAATCGATCCAGGCCAATCCGTCCAGGGCGGTCGCCGAGATCTTCGCGGACGCCCCGATCCACGTCTACGCGGACGGCCTGATGAGCTACGGCCCCACGCGCAACCGGGTCCCCCACGACATGACCAGCCGCATCGTGCGGGTCCTGCACCTCGACCTGATCCCCGGGCTGCGGCCGATGCTGCTGTCCGAGTACGGCGTCGAGCCCGAACCCGTGCCGAACGAGGCGATCGTCGCCGTACTGGAGCGGATCGGCGCACAGGGCGCCGGGATCCTCGCGGAGCGCCTCCCCGGCACGGAACCCGCGCCCACCGCCGTGCTGCTCGGTCAGTACCTGTCCGCCATCGACCTGATCAGCCAGGACGAGGAGGAGGAACTGCACGTGCGGATGTTGCGCGCGGCCGCGACGGCCGGGCACACGTCCGTCCTCTTCAAACCCCACCCGAGCGCACCGGCCGCCTACTCCGACTCCCTGGAGACCGCGGCCGCGGGCCTCGGGGTGCGGCTGACCGTCCTCGACGCACCGGTCCTGGCCGAGACCGTCTTCGCGTACCTGCGCCCGGAGCTGGTCATCGGCTGCTTCTCCACGGCGCTCATGACCGCCGCCGCCTTCTACGGCATCCCGGTCGCCCGCGTCGGCACCGGACTGCTCCTGGAACGCATCACCCCGTACGAGAACAGCAACCGCATCCCGCTGACCATCATCGACGCGGCCCTGCCCGACGCCGAGCACGACGCGGTCGGCAAGCCCCTGCGCCTCACGGACCGGGCCGCCGAACTGACCCGGCTCGTACGGGCGGTCGGCTTCTGCATGCAGGCCCGCAAACATCCCGAGCTGCGCGACGAGACGGCCGAGTGGCTCACGGCGCACCTGGAGGAGTTCCCGCAGTACTTCAAGAAGCGGCGGCTGACCAGCCTCCGGCTGCCCGGGGGGAGCCCGGTGCGGGCCGAGGCGCTGCGCCGCAACCCCACCGTGCGCCGCGTCGTCCGCAAGGTGCGGGCCGCGCAGGCGTGAACCCCCGCCCGAGCCCGGCCCGGGCGGGGACCCGCGCGCGGATCAGTGGGTCGCGCGCGGCTTCATGGCCCGTTTGAGCCGGGGTCCGAAGGGCCGCTCCACACACCGGTGGATGACCCAGGCGAGGGCGAGCAGCAGCGCGGGGGCGAGCACCAGCGTCAGCTTCGGCGGCAGCCCCGCGCCGCGGTGCAGTACCCGGATGACGAACCAGCCCAGATGCTCGTGGATCAGGTAGAAGGGGTACGTCAGCGTGCCCGCCACGGTCAGCCAGCGCCAGCTCGCCCAGCGCAGCCAGCCCAGGGCCACGGCCGCCACGGACAGGAACGACAGCGCGACGATCGCCTGGATGACGTACGGATCGCGCGGGAAGTCGCCCTGCGCGCCGGGGTGCCAGAGGGCGGTGACCGAGTAGCGCTGGCCCAGCAGGAAGCTGACGCCCACGATGCCCCACAGCAGGGGGTCGCCGCCGAAGCGGTGTATCAGGTACAGCGCGAGGCCGCCGATGAAGAAGGGCGCGTGGTCGCGCATCACCAGCGCGTCGGTGAGCGGGTGGTCCGCGATCCGGGCGAAGGCGCCGGCCAGCGTCCACAGCGCGCAGAAGGCCACCACGCGCCGGTAGGTCACGCCGCGCCACACGACGAACAGGGCGAACAGCGCGTAGAAGCGCACCTCCACCCACAAGGTCCAGCAGACGCCCAGGACGCGGGGTACGCCCATCGGCTGCTGGAGCATCGTCAGGTTGACCAGGAACTCGTCGGAGCGGACCGGGTGGACCACCACGGGCAGCAGGAAGGCGGCGGCGGTGACGATGACGAGCGCCGCCCAGTACGCGGGGTAGAGCCGGGACACGCGGGAGCGGAAGAAGTCACCGAGGGTGCGGCCCCAGCTGCTCATGCAGATCACGAAGCCGCTGATGACGAAGAAGAACTGGACGCCGAGGCAGCCGTAGGTCGCGACCGCGGAGACGTCGGGGAACAGCGTGCCGGGCGACTGGTGCCAGGACTCCGCGACGGTCCCGTTCTTCCCGGCGAAGTGGTAGAGGCAGACCATCAGCGCGGCGAGGATGCGCAGCCCGTCCAGGGCCCGCAGCCTGCCGTCGGGCCGACTGCGGGCGGCGGGTGCGGCGGGCTTGGTGAGCGTGGTGGGTTCGGCGGGCGTGGTCGGTTCGGCGGTGGCGGAAGGCTCGGCCGGGAAGGGGCCGGGGGGCTGGAGGACGGCCCCTTCGGTGGTGAGCGTCCGGTCGGGCAGGCTGACGTCGGGCGGATTCACTGCGGAGCGCTCCGTTTCGGGGCGGGTGACGGGAACTCGGGGCGGGTGACGGGAAGTCGGGGCATAGACGGGAAGTCGGGGCGGACGACGGGAACGCCCCCGTCCCTGCGGCGGGACGGGGGCGACTGGGGATGCGGAACCCGGGTGCCGGGATCTCAGCGCCGTGCCGCAGGCCGCAGGGCGCGAGCGCGGCGCGCGATGCGCCGCACGGTGGCGTTGCGCGGGATGAAGGCGAGCTGGGACGGGACGGCGCCCGGCAGGGCCAGCGCGGTGAGGCGGCGGCGCTTGAAATAGCGCCAGGTGCGGTCGTCCAGGCGCGTCGAGAGGTACTGCTCGGCGGCCGGGCGCAGATCCGGGTAGATCTTCGCCTGCATCGCGAAGCCCACCGCGCGCAGGAGAGCGGTCAGCTCGTCGACGGGCATGCCCGGTTCCTGGGACGTGACGCGGTCGCGGTCGGCCAGGTCGGGAAGGAGCGCGTCGACGATCGTCACCGGGACGCGGTTGCTGTTCTGGTAGGGGGCGAGGCGGTCGAGGAGCGTGCCCGTGCCGACCCGGGCCACCGGAATCCCGTACAGGGCGGAGGCGGTGAGCAGGGCCGTGGAGAAGCAGCCGACGACGAGGGCCGGGCGCAGCCGCTGGTAGAGGACCTCGGCCGGCCCCGGCGACCCGGCGACGACCAGCTCGGCCCCGAGGCGTGCCGCCTCCTCCTCGAGCAGGCGCGACCAGCGGGCGGGCGCGACGGGATGCGGCTTGAACACGAGCCGGGTGTGCCCGAGCGCGACGGCCCCGCGCACCATCTCGCGGTGCAGCCCCTCTTCCTGCTCCGCGGTGAGGATGTCGAGGGCGGACAGGTACTGACCGAGCAGCAGCACGGGTTCGTCGTCCGGGGCGAACAGCCCGTCGCCGGTGTCGCCCGCCTCGCCGACCTCGCGCATGACCTTGACGAGGGCCTCGCCCGGGACGAGTTCGGCCGGCACCCCGAACTCCGTGAGCAGCAGCGGCCGCAGCCCCGGGACGAGATCGAGGTGGAGCAGGCGGCGCACCCGCGTCCCGATCAGCGGGTCCAGCTTGCTGCGCGTGGGGCCATAGCTTATGAGGCCGTCCGCGTACACATCGGCGGGCGCGTCCGTGAACACCTGGGCCAGGGCGAGCGCCGGGGCGACCTGGATCGACTCCAGGACGAGTTCGACGCGATCGTCGCCGAGCCGCCACAGCGTCCGCAGATGACGCTCCCACAGGGGCGCGTCGTTCATCCGGGGGCGCCAGCTCGACGGGTGGAACGGGGAGACGGTCTCGTTCCACGACAGCACCTCGTCGAACCGGGTGCGCACGGCGGCGAACCCCGGCGCGCGGTCGAGCGAAGGGGTCGTCTCCGGATTGGCCGCGTTGTTGCTGACGAGCAGCAGGCGGCGGCCGGCGGGAGCGAAGCGGCCCGCGTCGATCGCCGCGGCGAGCGTCGCGGCACCGTACAGCGTGGACGCGCAGAAGATCTGGGTGGTGCGCGGCATCAGGAGCTCACCGCCCCGCTCGGCACGGGCCGTCGGCGCAGGCGGCGCAGGCGCGCCGCGCGCTGCTGGTCCATGGAGTCGAGCGTGTCCATGAGTTCGGCCTGGGGAAGTCGTCGGAGGCTGCTCGCGCACAAGGCGCGCAATTGTCGTGCCACGGGCGGCTCGAACCTTTCGATGGAGCCCAGATGGTGCGCCATGACGGCGCAATAGGTCCGTACTGCCTTCGGCAGCAGACGGGCGGCGTCGGGGTCGCGGGATGTTTCCTCGATGACCTGGTCGAATGCCTTGATGAAATCGAGTTGGCGTACGTCACCGATCTGGGTCAGGGACGAAGCGACTCCGCGGCGGTAGAAGACGCCGAGAAGTCCCGCCACCGCGAAGGAACGCGCCTCGCGGTGCAGCCGCCAGATCCAGGGCCGGTCCTCGGCGGTGCGCAGACCGGGTGTGAAATGCAGGAGCCCTTCGTCGACCAGACGACGGTGGTAGACACCGGCCCAGGCGTACGCGTAGTCGACCGAGGTCGTCCGGTCCGAGGGCAGGATCGCGTCCCGGGGGTTCAGCACGACACCGCGCATGCCGTGCGGGACACGGTGCACGGCGCGGGCCCGGCCCGTGCACTGCACATGGTCGGTGCGGACGAAGTCGCAGCCCAGCTCCTCGATGGGGGCGAGGAGTTGCGGGTAGTAGCCGGCGGCGAGCCAGTCGTCACCGTCCAGGAAGGTCAGGAACTCGCCGCGTGCGGCGTCGATCCCCGTGTTGCGCGCGGTGGCGAGGCCCTCGTTCCGCTCGTGCCGGAGCAGCCGGGCACCCGGCAGTTCCCGCTCGGCGCGCGCGAGTATGTCCGGCGTGCCGTCCGTCGAGCAGTCGTCGACGAGAATGAATTCGAAATCCTCCCGTGCGTTCGCACGGAGACTTCGCAGAGTGTCGGGCGCGTATTGCTGCACGTTGTAGAACGGCACGATGACGGAGAGCTTGACCACGACGGTGACGTTAGGCGGCGGCCCGGCATTCGTCTTGACCGGGAACTTGCTGTCGGGTGAACGACGTATGGCGAGACCATGAACCAGCCCCCGCCCAGCGCAATTCCCGGGCCGATTCGCCATTCGTCGGCACGCTGTTAACCGTTTGTTGCACTCGGGTTGGGCCGCGCATCGAAATGGCTTCCTAACTTCTTCGACGTGCCAGCAAGTACCTCCGAGCAACCCGGGCCGCGGCGGATCGCCGTGCTCGCGGACTCCGACACCCGATGGAAATGGGGCGCGCTCACCGCGTCCCGGCTCACCGCGCACCATGACACCGGCGCCACCCTCGACGGCTTCCTGCTGCGAGGGCGGGCCACCCCCACCCCGCGCCAGCTCACCGAGGTCGGCGTGCGCGCCGACCGGCTGCGCGAGGTCACCGCGGTCGAGTTCCTGCGGGAGATGGAACGCTCCGTACAAGGCGACGGGGCCGTACAAGGCGACGGGGCCGTACAAGGCGACGGGTCCGCGCAAGGCGACGGGTCCGCGCAAGGCGACGAGGCCGGCGGCTACGACATGGTCGTCCTCGCCCTCGTCGGCGGCGGCGTCCAGGCCGTACTGCACGGACTCGCCCACGCCTGGCGCGGCGCCCCCGAGCGCCCCGTCGTCGTCACCGGCTATGTCGGCGTCGTCTACGAGAAGCTCGCCGACGGGCTCCTGCTGCGGCACGGCGCCGACGTGGTCCTCGCCAACTCCCGCTACGACGCGGAGCGTTTCCGCGCCGTCTACGAGGGGGTCGGCGCGGACGCCGGGTCGGTCACCGAGTGCGCCCTGCCCTTCCTCGGCGGCGAGACGTACAAGGAGGCGCACGACCCGTACACCGTCGTCTTCGCGGCGCAGCCGTCCGTCCCGGAGACCCAGGCCGACCGGATGTACCTCCTCGACCGCCTCGTCCGGCACGCCGAGCGGTACCCCGAGCGCGAGGTGCTGCTCAAGCTGCGCTCCAAGCCCGGCGAGCACACCACCCACATCGAGGAGATCCCGTACCAGAAGCTCGTCCAGCGCCTCGATCCACCGCCCAACTTCCGTCTCGTGTACGGGAACATGGGCGAGGTCCTCGACCGTACGGACCTGCTCGTCACCGTCAGCTCGACGGCCGCCCTCGAATCGCTGCACCGGCGCGTCCCGACCGCGCTCCTCACCGACCTCGGGGTGCGCGAGGCGCTCGGCAACCACCACTTCACCGGCTCCGGCTGCCTGGTCTCCTGGGACCAGCTCGACGCCGGCGAGCTGCCCGGGGCCGACCCCGCGTGGGTGGCCCGGCAGGGCGTCGCCGCCGAGGGTTCGTACGAGAACGCCTTCGACGGGGCCCGCGCCAAGGTCGCCGCGCTCCTGGCGGCCGACCGCCCGCCCCTCGCCCCGTACTACAGCCGCACCACCGCGCCCGGCTATCTGCCGCGCATCCTCGCCCGCCACCACCTGGCGCCCGACGGCAGCCCGCTGCCGGGTGCGCCCGCCGCCGACCGGGACCCGTCCGCCGTACGGCAGATCGTCCGCCGGGCCGCGCGCGGCGCCTACCGGCACGGCGTGCAGCGCGTCGCCCCCGTCATCCGGCGCATGGGCGAGCTGTGACGCGCCGCCCGCCCGACGGGCGCACCCGGCCCCCGCGCCCCCACCCGTTCCCCGAAGGAGACCCCCACATGACCGACCCGGAAGCGGGACAGGCGGCCCCGGTCCGCCGCGTCCTCGCCGTGATCCCCGCGCGCGGCGGCTCCAAGGGCGTACCGGCCAAGAACCTCGCCCCGGTCGGCGGTGTGCCCCTGGTGGCCCGCGCCGTGCGGGAGTGCCTGGCCACCCGGCAGGTCACCGACGTGGTGGTCTCCACGGACGACGCGGCCATCGCCGCCGCCGCGCGGGAGGCGGGCGCCGAGGTCGTGACCCGGCCCACCGCCATCGCGGGCGACAAGGCCACCTCGGAGGCGGCCGTCCTGCACGCCATGGACGCCCACGAGGCGCTGCACGGCGCGGCCGTGGACGTGGTCCTGCTCGTGCAGTGCACCAGCCCGTTCATCGCCCGCGAGGACGTCGACGGCGTGGTCCGCGCGATCGTCGAGGACGGCGCGGACAGCGCCCTGACCGTCGCCCCGTTCCACGGCTTCGTGTGGCGGGACATCGACGACACGCTCGACGAGCCGCAGCCGGTGGCGGCGGACCGCGCGGTCTCCGTCAACGGCACCGACACCCTCGTCACCGAGGCGCCCGCGACCGGCGGCGGCTACGGCGTCAACCACGACAAGTCCTTCCGGCCCCGCCGCCAGGACCGCCCCCAGGACCTCCTGGAGACCGGCGCCGTCTACGCGATGGAGGCCACCGGCTTCCGCCGCCACCAGCACCGCTTCTTCGGCCGCACCGACCTGGTGCGCACCGACCCCGCGCGGGTCCTGGAGATCGACGACCCGCACGACCTGGCCCGCGCCCGCGCGCTGGCCCCCCTCTTCGACCAGCGCACTCTTCCCACCCGGGAGGACATCGACGCGGTCGTCCTCGACTTCGACGGCACCCAGACCGACGACAGGGTGCTGATCGACTCCGACGGACGGGAGTTCGTCACCGTGCACCGCGGTGACGGCCTCGGCATCGCGGCCCTCCGCAAGAGCGGCCTGCGCCTGCTGATCCTGTCCACGGAGGTGAACCCGGTCGTCGCCGCCCGGGCCAGGAAGCTCAAGATCCCGGTCCTGCACGGCATCGACCGCAAGGACCTCGCACTGAAGCAGTGGTGCGAGGAGCAGGGCATCGCGCCGGAGCGCGTGCTCTACGCCGGAAACGACGTCAACGACCTCCCGTGCTTCGGCCTCGTCGGCTGGCCCGTGGCGGTCGGCAGCGCCCATGACGTCGTACGCGGCGCCGCACGCGCGGTCACCACCGTCCCCGGTGGCGACGGCGCGATCCGAGAGATCGCCAGCTGGATCCTCGGCCCCTCTCTCGACACCCTCGAAACCAAGTAAGGAACGCACCTCACATGTCTGCTGCCTCCAACTCCCGCCTCCGCACCTTCGGTTCGCGCACGGCCGGCCCCGGCCAGCCCGTGTACATCACCGGCGAGATCGGCATCAACCACAACGGCGACCTCGACAACGCCTTCAAGCTGATCGACGTCGCCGCCGAGGCCGGCTGCGACGCGGTGAAGTTCCAGAAGCGCACCCCCGAGATCTGCACCCCGCGCGACCAGTGGGACATCGAGCGGGACACCCCCTGGGGCCGGATGACGTACATCGACTACCGCCACCGCGTCGAGTTCGGCGAGGACGAGTACCGCCAGATCGACGAGCACTGCAAGAAGCGCGGCATCGACTGGTTCGCCTCCCCGTGGGACACCGAGGCCGTCGCCTTCCTGGAGAAGTTCGACGTCCCCGCCCACAAGGTCGCCTCCGCCTCCCTCACCGACGACGAGCTGCTCCGCGCCCTGCGCGCGACGGGCCGCACGGTCATCCTCTCCACCGGCATGTCGACCCCGAAGCAGATCCGCCACGCGGTCGAGGTCCTCGGCTCGGACAACATCCTCATGTGCCACGCCACGTCGACGTACCCGTCCGTCGCCGAGGAGCTGAACCTCCGCGTGATCAACACCCTCCAGGCCGAGTACCCGAACGTCCCGATCGGCTACTCAGGCCACGAGACCGGTCTGCAGACCACCCTCGCGGCCGTCGCCCTCGGCGCCACCTTCGTCGAGCGCCACATCACCCTCGACCGCGCCATGTGGGGCTCCGACCAGGCCGCCTCCGTCGAGCCGCAGGGCCTGCAGCGCCTCGTCCGCGACATCCGCACCATCGAGGCGTCCCTCGGCGACGGCGTCAAGAAGGTCTACGAGTCCGAGCTCGGCCCGATGAAGAAGCTGCGCCGCGTCGCGGGCGTCGTCGCCGAGTCGGAGATCGCCGTCGCCGCCGGTGAGCCGGTCGGCGTCTGATCCACCACTCCTGTCGCGGTCCGGTGTGCGCGAGCGCGCCGGACCGCCTCGGCGTCCCCGGGAGGGGCCATGTCCAGCAGTACCCTCTGCTTCGTCGAGAGCCCGGTACAGCTCCTCAACGTCCTGGAGTGGGCCCACCGGGCCGGGGCGCGGACGACCGTCGTGGTGCTCTCGCCCACCGACCCCATGACCCGCGGCCAGCTGCGCCGCATGGCCGAACTGGCCCGTACGGAAGGCCATACGGTCCGCTGGGAGGAGGCGCGCGACGGGGCGGGCGCCCCGTTCCAGACGGTCGGCGGACTCGCGGGGCCGCTGCGCAAGGCGGAGCGCGTCGTCATCGGCGACCCGTTCTCCCGCTACGTACAGCTCCTGCTGACGATCACCCGCGCCCGCGATCTGGTCGTCGTCGACGACGGCACGGCCACCATGGAGTTCATCTCCCAGCTGGCGCGCGGCGAACGCCTCGTGCGCTGGCACCGCCGCGGCGGCCGCCCCGGCCCCCGCGACCTGGTCTTCGCGCCGGTCTCCTCCTCGGCCCGCAGAAGACTCACCCCGCGGGCGGGGCGCCGCACCGTGTCCGTCTTCACCTCCATGCCGGTCGACGAGGCGCCGGACGGGGTGAAGATCCTGGAGAACGACTACGCGTGGACGCGGGCCCGCTTCGGCCCGCCGCGCCTGACCCGGGGCGCCGACCTGGTCGGCACGTCCCTGGTCGAGACGGGGGTCGTGGACGTGGACCGCTACCTGGAGGCGGTCCGCACCCTCGCCACCGCGCACGGCGCGACCCGCTACTTCGCCCACCGCCGTGAGGCCGCCGACAAGCTCCACCGCCTCGCCACCGAGACCGGCCTGGAGGTCGTCCGCCCCGACCTGCCCCTGGAGCTCATCGCCCGCCGCGGCCCGGTCGGCCGGACGATCCTGAGCTTCCCGTCGACGGTCGTGCACACCCTGCCGATCGCCCTGGAGGGTACGGGGGTGAAGGTCGCCGTCTGCGAGATCGACCCGGCCTGGCTGAAGGAAGGTGTCTCCGATCACGCACAGGGGTTCCTGGCGGGAATCGCGGGATCGGCGAGGGGCGTGCGCATGGTGTGAGGGGCGACGCACCCGCCGTGACTTGTCGCAGGTGGAAAGAGTGGTCATACCCCGACCGCGCGATCGACATGCGCAGGGCGGCCATTTTTCTTACCCCAATCTGGCTGAAGTTTTGTTGATCTCAGCTCAGTTGGCACCCGCGTCGTCCTACCCTTCACAGGGTGAACTACGTGACGCCCCTAGAGACCGAGGTCGATCTGCCGGGTGAAGAAACCCCCGGCAGCGTGCTTCCCGGCGCTCTGCCCGAAGCCCTCCGCGCCGAGCTCGTCGAATTCCGGCGCGACCTGCACATGCACCCGGAGCTGGGGAACCAGGAGTTCCGCACCACCGCGGCGATCAAGGCGAGGCTCGAGAAGGCCGGGCTCACCCCGCGCGTCCTCGCCACGGGCACCGGCCTCATCTGCGACATCGGCACCGGCACCGAGACGGGCGAGTACGAGGGCGAGGACGGGCTCTTCGCCCTCCGCGCCGACATCGACGCGCTGCCGATCCCGGACACCAAGTCCGCCTGCGCCTACCGGTCCACCGTCCCGGACCGCGCCCACGCCTGCGGCCACGACGTGCACACCACCGTCGTCCTCGGCGCGGGCCTCGTCCTCGCCGACCTCGACCGGCTCGGGCGCCTCCCGCACCCCGTGCGGCTGATCTTCCAGCCCGCCGAGGAAGTGCTGCCCGGCGGCGCCGCCGACGCGATCGACGCCGGGGCGCTCAACGGCGTCCGCAAGATCGTCGCCGTGCACTGCGACCCGAAGGTCGACGCCGGCCGGATCGGCCTGCGCTACGGCCCCATCACCTCCGCCTGCGACCGCCTCGACGTCACCCTCGACGGCCCCGGCGGCCACACGGCGCGCCCGCACCTCACGACGGACCTCGTCACGGCGGTGGCCCGGGTCGCCACGGACGTCCCCGCGGTGGTGGCCCGCCGCGTCGACGCCCGCTCCGGGCTCGTCCTGACCTGGGGCCGCATCGAGTCCGGCCACACGTGCAACGTGATCCCGCAGCACGCCGAACTCTCCGGCACCGTCCGCTGCCTCGACCTCGACGCGTGGCGGGAGGCGCCCGACGTGATCCACGCCGCCGTCCAGGAGATCGCCGACCTCTACCGCGCCAAGCCGGTCGTGAACTACGTCCGCGGCGTTCCCCCGGTCGTCAACGACCCCGCGGTCACCGACCTCCTCCGCGACGCCATGGCGGCCCGCCGCGGGCTCTCCTCCGTCGAGGACACCCCGCAGAGCCTCGGCGGCGAGGACTTCTCCTGGTACCTGGAGCACGTCCCCGGCGCGATGGCCCGCCTCGGCGTGAAGCCGCCCCAGGACCGCACGTCCCGGGACCTCCACCAGGGTGACTTCGACGTGGACGAGTCGGCGATCACGGTAGGCGTAGAACTCTTCACGGCCACGGTCCTCCTGGACAAACCGAACCCCCGCGACTGAGGCCACCCGCCACCATTTCAAGCCCCTGCGGCGATTGAGCAGCGGGGCCCGGGGCGGAGCCCCGCGACCTCGGCGTCGGCGGGGCCGCGGCTCAAGACGGACCCGCCACGATCCGATAACGGCGGAGCCGAATTCGTTCCACGCCCCTTCTACGCGCGTTACGCTCCGCCGAACTCAGCGCCCCACGCGGCGTGTTGACGAAGGAGCGGTCCATCATGCGTCGATCTCGTACGTCCCGGTTCACGTACATGGCGGTGGCCGTCAGCGGCCTCGCCCTCGCCGCCACCGCCTGCGGCGGCACGAGTGCCGACAAGGCGGGGGACGAGGCCAAGGAGAAGAACCTGGGCATGGCGATCTCCTACGACGTGGGCGGTCGCGGCGACCAGTCCTTCAACGACGCCGCGTACTCGGGCATGGTCAAGGCGGACCAGGAGTTCGGCTACAAGAGCGACGACCAGGAGCCGAGCGACGGCGAGAGCGACGCGGACAAGATCGCCCGCCTCAGCTCCCTCGCCAAGTCCGGCTACAACCCCGTCATAGGCGTCGGCTTCGCGTACGCGCCCGCCGTGAAGGCCGCCGCGGCGAAGTACCCGAAGACGACCTTCGGCATCATCGACGACTCGACGATCAACGCGAAGAACGTCGCCGACCTGGTCTTCGCCGAGGAGCAGGGCTCCTACCTGGCGGGCGTGGCCGCCGCCAAGGCGACCAAGACGAACACCGTGGGCTTCGTCGGCGGCGTGGACGTCCCCCTCATCCACAAGTTCGAGGCCGGTTACGTCCAGGGCGTGAAGGACACGAACAGCAAGGTCAAGGTCGTCACGCAGTACCTGACGGAGACCGCGGAGGAGGGTGGCTTCTCCAGCCCGGACAAGGGCAAGACGGCCGCCGAGGCGCAGATCGAGAAGGGCGCGGACGTGGTCTACCACGCGGCCGGTCTCTCCGGTCAGGGTGTCATCCAGGCCGCCGCCGCGAAGAAGGTCTGGGCGATCGGCGTCGACTCCGACCAGTACAGCCAGAAGCCGCTGGCGGCCTACAAGGACTACATCCTGACGTCCGCCACCAAGGACGTCGGCCGGGCCGTCTACGAGCTGGCCAAATCCGTCCAGGACAAGAAGCCGCTGTCGGGCGTGACCCGGTTCGACCTGAAGGCGGGCGGCGTCGGCATCACCGACACCAACCCGAAGTACAAGGAGATCGCGGGCCTCGCGGACGCCGTGGAGAAGGCCAAGCAGAGCATCGTCGACGGCAAGGTGACGGTGGCCACGAAGCCGTAAGCCCCTCCACAACGGCCCCCGCACCCGTACGCGCCCCCGCTTCCCCCAGAAGCCGGGGCGCGTCCGTATGTCCGTACAAGATCGATTCAGGTCGCTTTCAGTACGGACGCATAACGGTCTGCCGGGAGGTCTTCAATGCGCGTTCTACGCGCGTTAATCTGCGGCGAAGCCAGCGCCGTCCGGACCGTCGTCGGTGCTTGTACCCAAGGAGCTCATCCCATGCGCCGCGTTTCCCGAATAGCGCTCGCAGGCACTGCGACCGTCGCTCTCGCCGCTTCCCTGTCCGCCTGCGGCGGCACCTCCAGCGACGCCGCAAGCAAGGAGAACGGCGGCAAGTCCAAGGGCATCGCCATCGCGTACGACGTGGGCGGCCGTGGCGACCAGTCCTTCAACGACGCCGCGTACGAGGGCATGAAGAAGGCCGAGCAGGAGTTCGGCTACAAGGGCGAGGACCAGGAGCCGACGGACGGCGAGACGGACGCGGACAAGACCGCGCGCCTGGTGTCGCTCGCCAAGGAGGGCTACAACCCGGTCGTCGGCATCGGCTTCGCGTACGCCCCGGCCGTGAAGGCCGCCGCCGCGAAGTACCCGAAGACCACCTTCGGTGTCGTGGACGACGCCCAGGTCCAGGCGGACAACGTCGCGGACCTCGTCTTCAGCGAGCAGGAGGCCTCCTACCTGGCCGGTGTCGCGGCGGCGAAGTCCACCAAGTCGAACACGGTCGGTTTCGTGGGCGGCGTGGACGTCCCCCTCATCCACAAGTTTGAGGCCGGCTTCAAGCAGGGCGTCACGGACACCGACAAGAAGGTCAAGGTCGTCTCGCAGTACCTGACCGAGACCGCCGACGAGGGCGGCTTCTCCAGCCCGGACAAGGGCAAGACGGCCGCCGAGGCGCAGATCGAGAAGGGCGCGGACGTGGTCTACCACGCGGCCGGTCTCTCCGGTCAGGGCGTCATCCAGGCCGCCGCCGCGAAGAAGGTCTGGGCGATCGGCGTCGACTCCGACCAGTACAGCCAGAAGGCCCTGGCCCCGTACAAGGACTACATCCTCACGTCGGCCACGAAGAATGTGGCGTCGGCCGTGTACAACCTGGCCAAGTCGGTCCAGGATGGCAAGCCCGAGACCGGCGTCATCACCGGTGACCTGAAGTCGGGCGAGGTCGGCCTGGCCGCCTCGAACCCGAAGTTCTCGGGTAACGATGCGATGCAGAAGGCGCTGAAGGCTGCCGAGGCGGGCATCACCAGCGGCAAGATCAAGGTCAACAGCAAGTAGTCACCACGCGGACATGAGTGGGAAACGGGGTGCGGCGAGTCTCGGACACGGGACGCGACCGCACCCCGTTCGCGGCGGGGCGGGGCCCCGCACCGGGCGCATCGCACAGAGCACATGGGCGGTACAGACCATGCGACTCCCCGGCGATGCGACCGAAATGACCGACTCGCGTCCACTTCGTACTGCCGTAGGGGCTCTACGCGTGTAGAAGGCCCCCATCTCTCAGGAGAGTGCGCCATCAACGCGTCCAGCAGCCCGCCGGCCGTCGAACTGACCGGCATCACCAAACGCTTCCCCGGCGTCGTCGCCAACCACGACATCCACCTCACCGTCCACAAGGGCACCGTGCACGCCCTCGTCGGTGAGAACGGTGCGGGGAAGTCGACGCTGATGAAGATCCTCTACGGCATGCAGAAGCCGGACGAGGGCACCATCGCGATCGACGGCGAAGCCGTCAGCTACGCCTCGCCCGCCGACGCCATCGCGCGCGGCATCGGCATGGTCCACCAGCACTTCATGCTCGCCGACAACCTCACGGTCCTGGAGAACGTGGTGCTCGGCAGCGAGAAGCTGTACGGGATCGCGGGCCGCGCCCGCCGCAAGATCGTCGAAATATCCGAGCGCTACCACTTGAACGTGCGCCCGGACGTCCTCGTCGAGGACCTCGGCGTCGCCGACCGCCAGCGCGTGGAGATCCTCAAGGTCCTCTACCGCGGCGCCACGACCCTCATCCTCGACGAGCCGACCGCCGTGCTCGTCCCGCAGGAGGTCGACGCGCTCTTCGACAACCTGCGCGAGCTCAAGGCCGAGGGTCTGTCCGTCATCTTCATCTCGCACAAGCTCGGCGAAGTCCTCTCCGTGGCCGACGAGATCACCGTCATCCGGCGCGGCACGACGGTCGGCACGGCCGTCCCCGCCGAGACGACGCCCCGCCAGCTCGCCGAGCTGATGGTGGGCAGCGAGCTGCCGACCCCCGAGACCGCCGAGTCCACGGTCACCGACCGCCCGGTCCTCACGGTCGAGGGCCTGCGGCTCGACGCCGAGGGCGGGCGTCCGCTGCTCGACGACATCTCCTTCACCATCCACGCCGGTGAGGTCCTCGGCCTCGCGGGCGTCGAGGGCAACGGCCAGACCGAGCTCATCGACGCGCTCATCGGCCTCGCCCACGCCGACTCCGGCACCATCCAGCTGGAGGCCGAGGAGATCACCTCCTGGGCCACCCGCAAGCGCCGCGAGCAGGGCGTCGGCTACATCCCCGAGGACCGCCACCGCCACGGCCTGCTCCTGGACTCCCCGCTGTGGGAGAACCGCATCCTCGGTCACGTCACCGAGAAGCCGAACGCGCGCGGCGTCCTGCTCGACCTCAAGGCGGCGCAGGCGGACACCCGCCGCATCGTCGAGGAGTACGACGTCCGCACCCCCGGCATCGACGTCACCGCCGCCTCCCTGTCCGGCGGCAACCAGCAGAAGCTGATCGTCGGCCGCGAGATGAGCCACAAGCCCCGCTTCCTCATCGCCGCGCACCCGACGCGCGGTGTGGACGTCGGCGCGCAGGCGCAGATCTGGGACCAGATCCGCGAGGCGCGCCGCGAGGGCCTGGCCGTGCTCCTCATCTCGGCCGACCTGGACGAGCTGATCGGCCTGTCCGACACCCTCCGCGTGATCTACCGCGGGCGGCTCGTCGCCGACGCCGACCCGGCCACGATCACCCCGGAGGAGCTGGGTTCGGCGATGACGGGCGCGGCCTCCGGCCACCTGGAACACGTAGAAGAAGCAGCGGCAGCGGACGCGGCGCGGCAGTCGAAGGACGAGTCCTGATGGCCATGAAGAACAAGTTCGACAAGGAGCGGCTGCTCCTCGGCGTCTCGGGGCCGGTCATCGCGCTCCTCACCGCCGTGGTGCTGACCTCCATCGTGCTGCTCGCCTCGGGCAAGTCCCCGATCGAGCCGTACAGCATCATGTTCGAGCAGGCGACGTTCTCGGACGTGCAGGTCCTGATCATCAACCAGGCCGGCATGTACTACCTCGCCGCGCTCGCGGTCGCCATCGGCTTCCGCATGAACCTCTTCAACATCGGTGTGGACGGCCAGTACCGGCTCGCCGCCGTCGTCGCCGCGATCGTCGGCGCGAAGGTGGCCCTGCCGGGCTTCGCGCAGATCCCGCTGCTGATCCTGGTCGCCATGCTGACCGGCGCCATGTGGGCCGGTATCGCGGGCATCCTGAAGGTCACGCGCGGCGTCAGCGAGGTCGTCGCGACGATCATGCTGAACTCGATCGCGTCCAGCGTGATCGGCTACCTGTACCTGCCCGAGGTCTTCGGCGTGCAGGTCGGCAACAACAAGACGACCGGCATCATGCACGAGTCCGGCTGGTTCCCCGGCATCAACATGGGCGAGGGCGTCGGCGAGATCTACGGCTTCGTCGTCATCGCCGCCCTGCTCGGTGTCGCCTACTGGTTCGTCCTCAACCGCACCCGCTTCGGCTTCGACCTGCGCGCAACCGGCGCCTCGGAGTCGGCCGCCGCGGCGTCGGGCGTCGACGCCAAGCGCATGGTGCTGACCGCGATGCTCGTCTCGGGCGCGCTGGCGGGTCTGGCCGGGCTGCCCCTGCTGCTGGGCGACACGCACACCTACTCCCTCACGTTCCCGACCACGATCGGCTTCCAGGGCATCACCATCGCCCTGCTCGGCCGTAACTCGCCGGTCGGCATCGCCTTCGCCGCGCTCCTCATCTCCTGGCTGGAGAAGGCCTCGCAGGAACTCGACCTGCGCGGCTACGACAAGGAGATCGCGGTGATCATGCAGGGCATCATCACCATCGCGGTCGTCGTCTCCTACGAGGCCGTACGGGTCTGGGGCCAGCGCCGCCAGCAGCGCCGGGTCGGCATCGAACTCGCCGCCGCAGCCGGTGAGAACACCAGCGAACTCAAGAAGGAGGTCGCTGCCTGATGAGCACGGCTACGGTCCTCGACAAGAAGCCCGCGTCGCCGCCCGCCAAGGGCGGCCGCACCAAGCTCTCCCTGCCGGTCCTGATGCTCGTCATCGCGGGCGTCCTGGCACTCACCTCCCTCGTCCGCCTCGTCACCGACGCGAACGGGATCACCAACGTCAGCCAGATGGCGACGGCCCTCCAGCTCGCCGTGCCGATCGGCCTCGCCGGTCTCGGCGGCCTGTGGGCCGAGCGCGCGGGCGTGGTCAACATCGGCCTCGAAGGCATGCTGATCCTGGGCACCTGGTTCGGCGCCTGGGCCGGTTACCAGTGGGGCCCGTGGGTCGGTGTGCTCGTCGGCATCATCGGCGGCGCGCTCGGCGGCCTGCTCCACGCGGTCGTCACGGTCACCTTCAACGTGAACCACATCGTCTCCGGTGTGGCGATCAACATCCTCGCGCTCGGCGTCACCCGCTACCTCTCCAACTTCACGTTCGAGGGCGTCGAGGGCGGCACGACCAAGCAGTCCCCGCCGGTCGACTCGCTCGGCACGATCACGGTTCCCGGTCTCTCCGACTGGCTGACGACCCTGAACGAGAAGCACTGGTTCTTCATCTCGGACATCGCGGGGCTCCTCGGCGGCCTGGTCACGAACCTCTCGCCGCTGACGCTCATCGCGGTCGCGCTGATCCCGTTCACCTGGTGGGTGCTCTGGCGCACCGCGTTCGGCCTGCGCCTGCGCTCCTGCGGCGAGAACCCGGTCGCGGCCGAGTCGCTCGGCGTCAACGTGATCAAGTACAAGTACCTGGCCGTGATCATCTCCGGCGGCCTCGCCGGACTCGGCGGCGCGTTCCTCTCGATCGTCGCCAACCCCTTCTACCTGGAGGGGCAGACCGCCGGTAAGGGCTACATCGGTCTCGCCGCGATGATCTTCGGCAACTGGATGCCGGGCGGCCTCGCCCTCGGCGCAGGGCTGTTCGGCTACACCGACAGCCTCAAGTTGCGCGGCGGCACGGAGAACGTCCACGCGCTCCTCCTGCTCGTCGCCCTGCTCCTGGTGATCGGCGCCGTGTGGATGGTCGTCAAGAAGAAGTACATCGCCGGTGTCGTCTGCGCCGTCGCCGCCGCGGGCATGGCAGCCTGGTACGCCACCACCGACGACGTCCCGACGCAGCTCGTCACCGCCACGCCGTACGTCGTCACGCTGCTCGTCCTCTCCTTCTCGGCCCAGCGCCTGCGGATGCCGAAGGCGGACGGCCAGCCGTACCGGAAGGGGCAGGGCGCGTGACCTCCGCGATCGACTGGGCCGGGCTTCGGGAGGCCGCCCGCGCGGCCATGGCGACCGCGTACGCGCCGTACTCGGGCTTCCCGGTCGGCGCGGCGGCCCTCGTCGACGACGGCCGCACGGTCACCGGCTGCAATGTCGAGAACGCCTCGTACGGGCTCGGCCTGTGCGCCGAGTGCGGCCTCGTCTCCCAGCTCCAGGCGACCGGCGGCGGCCGGCTGACGCACTTCACCTGCGTCGACGGCAAGGGCGAGATCCTCATGCCGTGCGGCCGCTGCCGCCAGCTCCTGTACGAGTTCGGCGGCCGGGAGCTGCTCCTGGAGACCGCGTCGGGGGTGCGCCCGCTGGGCGAGATGCTGCCGGACGCGTTCGGCCCGGAGCACCTTGATCAGCAGTAACTCGTGGAGGGCCCCGCCGAGTTGGCGGGGCCCTCTTCATCAGCCGGTTCTATGCGCGTAGAGTCGGCGCTCGTACCTATGTTGTAGGTCCGCTACCGGGAGGAAGTGCCATGGACGTCATCTCCGTCATCCGTACGAAGCGGGACCGCGGGCGGCTCAGTGACGCGCAGATCGACTGGGTCGTCGACGCCTACACGCGCGGCGAGGTCGCCGACGAGCAGATGTCGGCCCTGGCCATGGCGATCTTCCTGAACGGCATGGACCGCGCCGAGATCGCCCGCTGGACGGCTGCGATGATCAACTCGGGCGAGCGGATGGACTTCTCGGTCCTTCCCCGCCCCGCCGCCGACAAGCACTCCACGGGCGGCGTCGGCGACAAGATCACCCTGCCGCTCGCCCCGCTGGTCGCGGCGTGCGGCGCGGCCGTGCCGCAGCTCTCCGGCCGGGGCCTCGGCCACACCGGCGGCACCCTCGACAAGCTGGAGTCCATCCCCGGCTGGCGCGCGAACATCTCCAATGAGGAGATGATGCGCACCCTGGAGGACGTCGGCGCCGTCATCTGCGCCCCCGGCAGCGGGCTCGCCCCCGCCGACAAGAAGCTCTACGCGCTGCGTGACGTCACCGCGACCGTGGAGTGCATCCCGCTGATCGCCTCGTCGATCATGTCGAAGAAGATCGCGGAGGGGACGGGCTCCCTCGTCCTGGACGTGAAGGTCGGCACCGGCGCGTTCATGCGGGAGCTGGAGCAGGCCCGCGAACTGGCCCGCACGATGGTCGGGCTCGGCGCCGACCACGGCCTGCCGACCGTCGCCCTGCTGACGGACATGAACACCCCGCTCGGCCGCACCGCGGGCAACGCGCTCGAAGTCCGCGAGTCCGTCGAGGTGTTGGCGGGCGGCGGCCCGGTGGACGTCGTCGAGCTGACCCTCGCCCTCGCCCGCGAAATGCTTGACGCGGCGGGCCTCAAGGACGCCGACCCGGCGAAGGCCCTCGCCGACGGCTCCGCGATGGACGCCTGGCGCCGGATGATCGCGGCCCAGGGCGGCGACCCGGACGCGGCGCTCCCCACGGCCCGCGAGACCCACGTCGTCACGGCCCCGTCCTCCGGCGTCCTCACCCGCCTCGACGCGATGGGCGTCGGCCTCGCCGCCTGGCGCCTCGGCGCGGGCCGCTCCCGCAAGGAGGACCCGGTCCAGGCGGCGGCCGGCATCGAACTCCACGCCAAGCCCGGCGACGAGGTGACCGCGGGCCAGCCCCTGCTCACCCTGCACACGGACACGCCCGAGCGGTTCGCGTACGCGCTTGAGTCGGTGGAGGGGGCGTACGACATCGCGGCGCCGGGGACGGAGTTCGCGGCGGGCCCGATCGTGCTGGAACGTATCGGCTGACCTGCAGCTTTCCCATTCGGGTGAACGGGATCGGTGGACCCGCACCGGTCCCGTTCGGCATGCTGGTATCGGTGACGACCGATTGGAGCACCGCCATGAGCGCACTCGCCGTCGAGCCAGAGCCCGCCGAGGGTTCCGGCTGGGACGAGATCGTCCGTATCTGGGAGGAGACGGACGCTCCCGAGGGCTGCAAGGTGGAGATCATCGAGGGGATCGTCACCTTGGCACCGCCACCGTCCGAAGAGCACAATGACGCCGCTGAGCTGCTTCAGCGCCTTCTCTATCAGGTCGTCCCGGAGGAATACGGGATCTATCAGACCCTGGGCTTGCTAGCCGCCGACGCGGCAGGCCTCTATATCCCCGACCTGTGCATCGTCCCGCGGACGGCGCTGCGTGAACGCCGACGCGTCCAGGCCGCCGAAGCCGAGCTGGTCGTCGAGATCACCTCGCGGAGCAACGCCAACCACGACAGGATCAAGAAGGCCCACGGTTACGCGAAGGCGGGCGTGCGGCTGTACCTGCTCCTGGACCCGTGGCTCAAGGGCAGGCCCACAGCGACCCTCTACGGTGATCCGTCCCACGGCACCTACCGCGTCCTCGCGTCGGTGGAGTACGGCGAGGAGCTGCCCCTCCCGGCCCCCTTCGAGATCACCCTCGACACGAAGGTGCTGCCTCTCAACGACTGAGGTCACCCCAGCAGCGCCGCCACCACGACCAGCACCGGCACCGAGGCCATCGTCGACAGCAGGATCGACTCACGGGCCAGGCGCTCGGCCACCCTGTAGCGGCTCGCGTACGTGTAGAGGTTCTGGGCCGCCGGGAGTGCCGAGGTCACCACCACGTCCAGGAGACGTTCTCCGCGCAGGCCGAAGACGAGCGAGGCCAACGCCCAGGCCGCGAACGGCTGGCCCACCGCCTTCAGGGCCGTCGAGAGAAGCACCGGTACGCGGTCCGCGCCGCGTCCGCCCGGCCAGGCGCTTCCGCACAGCGATATGCCGAACGCGATGAGGATCGCCGGGACCGACATGTTGCCGATCAGCTCCAGCGGGTCGAGCACGGGGGAGGGGACGGTGAAGCCCGTCGCCGACACCAGGACGCCGGACAGCGCCCCGATCGCGATCGGGTTGCGGAACGGGGTCAGGAGCCGCTGCCCCCAGGACTGCCGCGTCCCCGACGACTCCGACTCCGCGAGGTCCAGGATCGTCAGCGCCACCGGCCCCACGATGATCTGCTGGAAGAGCAGCACCGGCGCCACCAGCGACGCGTCACCGAGCACGTACACGGCGATCGGGATGCCGAGGTTCCCCGCGTTCACGTACGACGAGCACAGCGCGCCGACCGTCGTCCGGCCGGCACCCCAGCCGCGTACGACCCCCACCACCACGAAGACCCCGGCCATCGCGGCCGTGGACAGCGCCGTGACGAGCAGGCTCGGCGACAGGATCAGGGACAGGTCCGCCGTGGACAGCATTGTGAAGAGGAGCGCCGGGGTGGCCACGTGGAAGGCCAGTCTCGTCAGGACCTCACGGCCGCCCTCGCCCAGATAACCGCGCCGCCCGATGAGATAGCCGACCGCGATGACGATGGCGATGACCGCGAAACCGTTCAGAACCCCTTGCACGGGCTCCACCCTCGGACGCGGAGTAACCGCAGGTCAACGTCGATCCGACGCAACGTGACCCAGCCCACGCCACCGCGCCCCGCGTCGGCGGCGATGAATTCCGGCCGGACGCGCGGTCCTTCTCTGCATGGCCGCTTCCTCGACCCCTCCCGTCGTGACGATCGCCGGGCCGATCCGCCCCGGCGACGCCGCCGCCCTGTGCGACCGCGTCCGCGCCGCCCGCGACCGGGCCCCGGGCCGCGAGCCGACCGTCGTCTGTGACGTCTCGGGCGTCACCAGCACCGACTTCGTCACCGTCGACGCGCTGGCCCGGATGCAGCTCGCCGCACGGCGGGCCGGCGGCCGGATCCGGTTGCGCGATCCGTCCCCCGCCCTCGCCCTGCTGCTCCGGCTCTCCGGGCTGGCCGACGCGCTGGGCCTGGAGGCCACCAAGGCCACCGAGGGATCGGACGGCTCAGGCGTTTCAGGCGGTTCGGACGGCTCAGGCGGGCAGCCGCTCCGGAACGCCGAACAGCGGGAACCATCGCTTGCTGAGGTCCAGGAAGCAGTGGAAACCGGCGATCCGGCCCTCTGAGATCTCCAGGACCTGGATCGCCCACGGCACGAACCCGCCGCTGTCCGGGTCCGGCTTGTAGTGGGCGAACGCCGGTGTCCCGTTCGCCGACACCGGGAGCAGCCGCGAGCCCGCGCACTCGTGCCCGATCGTCGTCATGAAGCCCGTGATGTCGTCCGCGCCGCGCAGCCACAGGTCGAACGGCGGCATCGTCATGACGGCGTCCTCGGCGAGGAGCGCGGTGAGGGCCTTCATGTCGTAGCCCTCGAAGGCCGCGACATAGCGGGCGAGGAGCTTCTGCTGCTCCTCGTCCAGCGTGTCCGCCGTCGCCGAGTCGGCGGGCGGCGCGTCCGCGAGCGTGGCCCGCGCCCGCTGGAGCGCGCTGTTGACCGACGCCACCGACGTGTCGAGCAGCTCGGCGACCTCGCTCGCCTTCCACGCGAGGACCTCGCGCAGGATCAGCACCGCCCGCTGCTTGGCGGGCAGTTGCTGCAGGGCGGCGACGAACGCCAGCCGCACCGATTCCTTGGCCACCGCGGCCTCCGCCGGGTCGTGAACCGTGGGCAGGACGCGCGCGTCCGGCATCGGCTCCAGCCACACATTGTCCGGGCGCGGCGTCAGCGCGGCCTGCGCGAGCGGCGCCGCCGCCGTCAGGTCCATCGGCCTCGCCCGCTTGTTGCCCGCCTGGAGGGAGTCCAGGCACACGTTCGTCGCGATGCGGTACAGCCAGGAACGCAGCGAGGAGCGGCCCTCGAACGTGGCGAAGCTGCGCCAGGCCCGCACCATCGTGTCCTGCACGGCGTCCTCGGCCTCGAACGCCGAGCCCAGCATCCGGTAGCAGTACCCCGTCAGCTCGACCCGGTACTTCTCCAGGTCGTCCAGTTCGGCCTTCGTCGCAGTGTCGCTCATCGTCCAACGCCCCCATCGCCGCTGTGAATCGCTGTGAGCCCCAGCACTCCGCAAGCTACCGCAGCCCACTGACAACGGCCCCCGGACCGGCGATAAGCGCAGGTCAGGGGGGAGTTGACGAAACCCCTGGGGCGGACGTCAGGTGGCGGTCAGTGTGCGGCGGCCGTTCCCGCCGCCGCACGGCGGCCCTGGACCCGTGCCGCGTACGAGCCCCACAGCGTGACCGTCACGACGCCGAGCACGGCGACGACGCCCAGGCCGACCGTGCCCGCCCAGCCGCCCGCGTGGAAGGCGACGGCGCCGACGGCCGAGCCGACGCTGGAGCCGATGTAGTACGCGGACTGGTACAGGGCGGACGCCTGCGCCCGGCCGTGCGTCGCGGTGTGGCTGACGGACGACGACGCCGTGGCGTGCCCGGCGAAGAAGCCCGCCGTGATCAGGACCAGACCGAGCAGCACGACGAGGAGGTGCGGGACGAGCGCGAGGGCCAGCCCCGCCGTCGTCGTGCCCGCCGCAAGGTAGAGCGTTCCGCGCCGCCCGAGCCGCGCGACAAGGCGCCCTGCCGCCGCCGACGAGACCGTACCGACGAGGTAGACGAGGAAGATCGAGCCGACGATGCCCTGCGGCAGGGAGAACGGGGCGGCGGTGAGCCGGTAGCCGATCACCGTGTAGACCGCGCCGAAGACCAGCATGAACAGTGCGCCGATCACGTACAGGCGGCGGAGCAGCGGGTTGCCGAGGTGGTCGCCGACCGTCCTGGCCAGGGCGCGGGGCCGCAGCGAGCCCGGGGTGAAGTGGCGCGGCTCCGGGAGCAGCAGCCGGAACGCGACGGCGCAGGCCACGGCGAGCACGCCGATCGTGCCGACGGCCGCGCGCCAGCCCCACTCCTGCGCGATCCAGCCGCCGATGACCCGGCCGCTCATGCCGCCGATGGAGTTGCCCGCGACGAACAGGCCGATCGCGCCGACCAGGGCCTTCGGCCGTACTTCCTCGGCGAGGTAGGCCATCGCGGAGGCGGGCAGACCGGCGAGGGCCGCGCCTTGCAGCACGCGCAGGGCGATCAGTACGCCCAGGTTCGGCGCGAAGGGGACCAGCAGACCGACCGTGACGGCCACCGTCAGGGACGCCGTCATCAGGGTGCGCCGGCCGAACCGCTCGGACAGGGCGCTCAGCGGCAGCACGCACAGCGCGAGCGCGCCCGTCGCCCCGGAGACCGTCCAGCTCGCCGCGCTCGCGCTCGCCCCGAAGCCGCCGGAGACGAGGGGGAGCAGCGCCTGCGTGGAGTAGAGCAGGGCGAAGGTGGCGACACCGGCGAGGAAGAGGGCGAGGCTCATGCGGCGGTAGCCGGGCCCGCCCGGGGTCATCCGCGTATCACCGCAGGAGATGTCGGTCCCGTCGGCGACCGCGTCCACGGAGGCGGCCGCCCGGCTACTGGCAGCAGGCATGCAAGCACCGTAGGACGCCGTGATTCATGCGTCCAATGCATGAACGCCCCATAATCGTTCCCATGGAGCATCAGCGCAGCCAGGACGAGGACATCGTGCGGCTCCTCGCGCCCCGCCTCGCCTACTTCGCCGGGGTCGCCCGCACCGAGCACGTCACGCGCGCGGCGCACGAGATGCAGGTCCCGCAGTCGACGCTGTCGCGCGCCATGGTGCGGCTCGAGAAGGACCTCGGCGTCGACCTGTTCGCCCGTCACGGCCGCACCGTCTCCCTGACCCCGGCGGGCCGCACCTTCCTCACGTCGGTCGAGCGCGCGCTCGGTAAGGTGGAGAAGGCCGCCGAGTCCGTACGCGCCGACGCCGATCCCGAGTCGGGGAAGGTCGCCTTCGGCTTCCTGCACACCATGGGCACGGAAACGGTGCCCGGCCTGCTCCGCGCCTTCCGCGCGGACCACCCGCGCATTCGCTTCAGCCTCGTCCAGAACTACGGCGAGGCCATGCTGGAGCGGCTGCGCGCGGGCGAGCTCGATCTCTGCCTCACCTCGCCCGTGCCGGACGCCCCGGGGCTCGTCGCCCGTCGCCTGGACGAGCAGCGGCTGCGGCTGGTCGTCCCCGAGGACCACCGGCTCGCCGGGCGCAAGCGGATCCGGCTCGCGGAGACCGCCGACGAGTCCTTCGTGACGCTCGAACCCGGCTACGGCCTGCGCCGCATCACCGACGACCTGTGCGCGGAGGCGGGCTTCACGCCCCGCGTCGCCTTCGAGGGGGAGGAGGCGGAGACGCTGCGCGGCCTCGTCGCGGCGGGCCTCGGTGTGGCGCTCCTGCCGCCACCGGCCGTACCGCGTCCGGGGGTTGTCGAGCTGACGGTCACCGGGCAGCGCGCGGTCCGCGAGATCGGCGTGGCCTGGCTGGAAGGGCATCCGGACACGCCTCCGGTGGCGGCGTTCAAACAGTTCCTGCTCTCCAGGCGCGGCAAGCTGCTCCCGGAGTCCGACGCGCCTATTGGTTGAGCGATTCGCCGAACCCGGAGGCCAGTGGCATCCGCAGCCCCAGCGGCGGCGGCGCCGCGAGGGCGTCCTGCAACGGCCGCGAGAACGGGTGGCCGAACAAGGTGCCGAGCACGAAGTCCACGGCCAGGGCGGTCACTTCGGAGCGGTGCTGGGCGAGCCGGTGCCCGTCCGAGTGCACCTCGAAGCGGCACACATCCCGGTTGGCCTTCTTCGCCCGCTCGGCGAACCGGAACGACAACTCGGGGTCCGTGCGCCGGTCGTCGGTGCCGTGCACGATCAGCACCCGCCGCCCCGCGAGCTGTTTCACCGGATCGGGGGTCAGGGCGACGTCGTCCTCGGGCAGCCAGGGGGCGAGCGCGAGCACGGACTCGACGGCCGGGTGCCCGCCCGCGTGCAGGGCCGCCCGGCCGCCCATGTCGACGCCCATGAGGCAGACCGGCACGTCGCCGTAGCGGCGCACCACCTCGTCGGCGGCCCACTCGGCGTCCCGCGCGGTCTCGGCCTGCGCCCCGTTCCAGCCGCGGCTGCGGTAGTGCACGACGTGCGTGACCAGGCCCTCGTCCCGGCCGCGGCGCGTGAGTCTGCGCGCGAGCGGCCGCAGGGCCGCCGTCGCCAGCGGAAAGGGTCTGCGCGTGGACGTCTCCTCGCCCGCGGGCAGCAGCAGCACCACGCCGCCGACCGCCCCGGGCACGGGCCCGTTCGCCTTGCCGAGCCTCGCCGCGCGGACCGGCGTCGCTTGCTGCTGCATGACAGAACAGTGTCAGAACCACCGATGTACGCCACCCGTCCGTGGGGTCACTGTTACGTATCGACGGATCACTTTCTTCCACCGAACCGGAGCGATCTACGCGCGTAGGAGTTAGAGTGCGGAAATGACGAGCCAGCCCATCGTGCCCCGCCCCGACCGCCCTCAGGCTCCGACCCCTGAGCAGATCCGCCGCGCCCCCAAGGTCCTTCTGCACGACCACCTCGACGGCGGCCTGCGCCCCGGCACGGTCGTCGACCTCGCGCGCGAGCAGGGGTACGAGAACCTGCCCGAGACCGACCCGGACAAGCTCGGCCTCTGGTTCCGCGAGGCCGCCGACTCGGGGTCCCTGGAGCGGTACCTGGAGACGTTCGCGCACACCTGCGCGGTCATGCAGACGCGCGACGCCCTCGTGCGCGTCGCCGCCGAGTGCGCCGAGGACCTGGCCGAGGACGGCGTCGTCTACGCCGAGATCCGTTACGCGCCGGAGCAGCACCTGGAGGCCGGCCTCACCCTCGAAGAGGTCGTCGAGGCGGTCAACGAGGGCTTCCGCGAGGGCGAGCGCCGCGCGAAGGAGAACGGGCACCGCATCCGTGTCGGCGCCCTGCTCACCGCCATGCGCCACGCGGCCCGCGCGCTGGAGATCGCCGAACTCGCCAACCGCTACCGCGACCTGGGCGTCGTCGGCTTCGACATCGCGGGCGCGGAGGCGGGCTACCCTCCCACCCGCCACCTCGACGCGTTCGAGTACCTCAAGCGCGAGAACAACCACTTCACGATCCACGCCGGTGAGGCGTTCGGCCTGCCCTCCATCTGGCAGGCCCTGCAGTGGTGCGGCGCCGACCGCCTCGGCCACGGCGTGCGCATCATCGACGACATCCAGGTCGCCGACGACGGCACGGTCGAACTGGGCCGCCTCGCGAGCTACGTACGGGACAAGCGCGTGCCGCTGGAGATGTGCCCGACGTCCAACCTGCAGACCGGCGCCGCCAGTTCCTACGCCGAACACCCGATCGGGCTGCTGCGCGAGCTGCGGTTCCGGGTCACCGTCAACACGGACAACCGCCTCATGTCCGGTACGTCGATGAGCCGCGAGTTCGAGCACCTGGCCGACGCGTTCGGGTACACCCTCAGCGACTTCGAGTGGTTCACCGTGAACGCCCTCAAATCGGCCTTCATCCCGTTCGACGAGCGCCTGGCGATGATCAACGACGTCGTCAAGCCGCGCTACGCCGAACTGCGCGCGGAGTGGCTTTTCCGTTAAGCGTCAGGTCAACACGGGGTTGACGGCGAACGGGTCGTCGCCGTCCCGTGTTGACCCCGCTCCCTCTCCTGCCTGACCTGCGGTTTCCCCGTACGGTCGGCAGGGTGGCGGCGGGTGCCGAGTGGAGGTCGGTAGTAACTCCGGGGTGATCTCGCGTGTTTGCCGGGAACGGAACCGCGTCCCCCAGAACAAGGAACAAAGGACCCCATGAAGCAGTCTGCTGCCAAGACCCTCGGTGTCGCCGCTCTCGGTGCCGCCTTCGCCGTCGCCGGTGCCGGTGCCGCGAACGCCGCCGCTGTCACGGCCGTGCCCGATGTCGCAGGGACCGTCACCGACCTGACCTCTGGTCTCCCCCTCGACCAGCTGACCAGCTCGCTGCCCGCCGGCGGCCCCCAGGCCCTCGCCGGCGCGCAGAGCGCCGTGAACAACGGCCTGACCGCCGCCCAGCCCGTCGTGGAGAAGCTCACCGACGGCGGCGACCCGGTCAACAACCTGCTCGGCGGCCTGCCCACCAACTCGCTGCCCACCGAGGGCCTCCCGGTCGGCGGCGGCCTCCCCGCCCTCGGCTGACCCCGGCGCGGCGCACGACGAAGGGGCGCACCCCGCGAACTCGCGGGGTGCGCCCCTTCTCCGCTGCGTGGACCGCGCCGGGTCACCAGGCCTGGCGCGCCTTGTTCTCGCTCGGCAGCAGCACCCACAGCGCGATGTAGAGCAGGAACTGCGGGCCGGGCAGCAGGCACGAGAGCAGGAAGATCACGCGCATCGTGGTCGCGGAGGTGCCGAAGCGCCGTGCCAGCGCTGCGCACACTCCGCCGATCATCCGTCCGTTGGTGGGGCGGGCCAGGGCGGTCATGGTGGGCTCCTTCGCGAACCTTCGTCGTGTGGTGCGTACGTTGTGGTGCTTACGTATTCGAAGGTACGGCGGCGAGCAGGGCGAGGCATCGGCTCACGGGGCTACGCCGACCCTGGGAATCGTCGGGGTCGGACCCTGAGCCGGCTCCTGCTGGGGGAGGGGGGAGCGCTCGGCCCTGCGGCGGAGCCGGGCGCGCAGGGCGGGCACCACGGCGGCGTGCGCGAGGGCCACGCCCACCGTGTTGAGCAGCAGCGAGTCGATGTTCACGACCTGTCCTGGCACCCCGGTCTGCAGCAGCTCGATGCCGAGCGAGATCAGCGCCCCGGCCGCGACCGTGCGCACCAGCGAACCCCAGGTGGACACGTGCAGACGGCCGCCCGCCAGGGGCAGCAGCACACCGAGCGGCGCGAGCAGCGCGAGACCGGTGGCGATGCACCGGGCGCCCTGCCGCCAGCCGAGCGCCAGATCGGCCCGGATGGAGGCCAGCGGGTGCAGGTTCGCGGCGCTGACCCAGGGCACGTCCAGGGGGCGCAGCGTCACCCAGGCGACGAGAAGAAGATGCGCGGCCAGGAGGACGAGCCCTGCCGTACGGAAGCGGATGACGGCCCTGTGACCGTCCGAGCTGTGACGCTGCACGACCCCGTAGACGCCCCCGGTGGCACGATCGGTTCCGGGGACCCCACGATGAGCTGGGTCACGTCATGGGCCGCGATCAGCCCACCGTCTCGGCCGGGGCGGGCGCCATCCCCGGCCGGGCCTTCACCGCGTCCGAGCACTCGTAGCCGCGCAGCGGGTCGTCACCGGGACCGCCGAGGGCCACGTGGTCCTCGCCGTCGACGGCCACCTTGCTGTTCGCGAACGTACACACGATCTGGGCCAGGGCGTACGGCGACAGATCGTCCGGCGGCACGTTCAGGCGCAGCGCGTCCGCCGGGTCGCCCTTCCGCGGGCCCGAGACCTTCGTGTGGGAGCCGACGTCCGTCGTGTACCCGGCCTGCTTCTCCTTGGCCGACAGCGGCTTCGCCAGCTGCGCCAGAAGCTCCCGGGCGACACCGACGCGGTCGGAGGTCCGGTCGTACGGCACGGTCACCGTCCGGTCGACCGTGACGAGCTGCGACGTACAGACGAGGTACACCTGCACCCCGAACTCGCCCGCCGCCTGCGCCCGCACCCCCTCCGTACGGGACATCGCGCAGCCCACGCGCGTGGGCGCCGCGCCGAACTCGGTGGGCACCTCGGTCGGGCGGATGCCGCAGCCGGCGAGCAGCACCGCCGTGAGCCCGAGCAGCCCCGCCAGCCGTCCCCGCAGCCTCATGTGACGACACCGCCTTCCTGGGAGTTCTCGGCGCTCTCGGTGTCTTCGGTGTCCTCGGTGCCGCTCGCGTCCGCCGGGAGCCGCAGCGTGAACACGGCGCCGCCGTCAGGATCGTTGGCGGCGGTGATCTCGCCGCCGTGCACGTGGGCGTTCTCCAGGGCGATGGAGAGCCCGAGGCCGCTCCCCTCCGACCGGGGCCGGGAGGCGCTCGCCTTGTAGAACCGGTCGAAGACGTGCGGCAGGACGTCCTCGGGGATGCCGGGCCCGTGGTCGCGGACGGCGATGACGAGGTCGCCGCCGTCCCCGGGCTCCGTGCGCACCGAGACGTTCACCGGGGAGCCGCCGTGCTTGAGGGCGTTGCCGATCAGGTTGGCGAGGATCACGTCGAGGCGGCGCGGGTCGAGCCGTACGAGGTTGCCGCGCTCGGCGTCCAGCTCGACGGCGTCCAGCCAGGCGCGGGCGTCGATGCAGGCGGTGATCTGGTCGGCGATGTCGACGGTGTCGACGACGAGCTTGGCGGTGCCCGCGTCGAAGCGGGTGACCTCCATCAGATTCTCGACCAGGTCGTTCAGGCGCCGGGTCTCGCTGACGACAAGGCGGACCGCCGGCTCGATCATGGGGTCGACGGAGCCCGTCTCGGCGTCCAGCTCCTCCTCCAGGACCTCGGTGACGGCCGTGATCGCGGTCAGCGGCGTCCGCAGCTCGTGCGACATGTCGGCGACGAACCGGCGCGACGCCTCGTCCCGCGCGCTCATGTCCGCGACCTTCTTCTCCAGGTTCTCGGCCGCATTGTTGAACGTCCGCGACAGCTCGGCCAGCTCGTCCGTGCCGGACACGCGCAGCCTGGTGTCGAGCTTGCCCTCACCGAGCCGGCGCGCCGCCACGCCCAGCCGGTGCACCGGCTTCAGCACGGTCGTCGCCGCGGCCTGCGCGAGCAGCGCGGAGCCGATGAGCGCGAGGGCGGTGGCGATCCCGAGCGACCAGGCCAGCGAGTTCAGGTCCTTGGCCTCCGGTTCGAGCGACTTCAGCATGTAGCCGGTCGGCCCGCCGTTCACCTGCGCGCCACCCACCAGGTACGGGGTGTCGCCGCGCGTGATCCGCTGCCAGTACAGGTGGTACGGGTGCTTGTTGCTGTCGTCGACCGGCTGCTTCTTGTCCACCGCGGCCCGCAGGGAGCGCGGCACGTCGGCGACCGTGAACGCGTCGAGATCCGAATTGCCCACCACACGGCGGCCGTTCTCGTCCGTGTCGATGAGCAGCACGCTGAAGTGCTGGCTGCTGTCGGCCATCAGGTTCGCGGCGTGCTGCAGCTCGCCCTGCGTGGGGTGCTCGGGGAGCACGGCCGCCCGGTTCTGCATCTCCTGCTCGAAGTCGCTGAGCGCCGCGTCCTGGGTGCGGGTCAGCACGGCCTCGCGGTTGAGCCAGTACGCGATCCCGGACGCGGAGACGGCGGCCGTCAGGGCGACGAGCGCGAACACCACCACGAGGCGGAGCCGCAGGCTCGTGAAGCGGAGCCCCGCCGGTATCGCCTTCTTCGCCCCGGTCAGGCCGTGGGGCGTGTCGTGCGGAGAGGTGTCGTGCGGATCGGTCACTGAGGGGAGTCCAGCCGGTAGCCCACGCCGCGCACGGTACGGATCAGCGTCGGGGAGGACGGCACGTCCTCGACCTTGGCGCGCAGCCGCTGCACACAGGCGTCCACGAGCCGCGAGTCGCCCAGGTAGTCGTGCTCCCACACCAGGCGGAGCAGCTGCTGCCGGGAGAGCGCCTGACCGGGCCGCCGGGACAGTTCGAGCAGAAGACGCAGCTCGGTCGGGGTGAGCTGGAGGTCCTCCCCGTTCTTGGTGACGGTCATCGCGGCACGGTCGATCACCAGCGAACCGAACGACGCCGCATCGTTGGCCTCCCGCTCCCCACGGCGCAGCACCGCGCGGATACGGGCGTCGAGGACCCGGCCCTGAACGGGTTTGACCACGTAGTCGTCGGCCCCCGACTCCAGGCCCACCACCACGTCGATGTCGTCGCTGCGCGCCGTGAGCAGGATGATCGGCAACTGGTCCGTGCGCCGGATGCGGCGGCACACCTCGAACCCGTCGATGCCGGGCAGCATCACGTCGAGGACGATCAGATCCGGCCGCTGCTCGCGCAACAGCTTCAGACCGTCCTCACCGGTGGCAGCGGTGGCCACCCGGTGGCCCTGGCGGGTCAGTGACAGCTCCAGGGCCGTGCGGATGGCGTCGTCGTCCTCGATCAGCAACAGGGAAGGCACAGCCGCCATTCTGGCCCATGACAGGCCTTTAGTTCGACCGGGTGCGGCCGTCCCACACCCGACCCGCACAGCCGGAGCCCCTGTGACAGGTCTGTGACAGTCGAAGGACACCGCCATGAAGTCGCCCCGGCAAGCTTTTGGACATCGCACAGCAAGACGCGACGGAGCACAGAACGAATGACGGACGTACCGGACTCCACGACGGGGGGCGCGAGATGAACACGCTGCACAGCACCACATCAACCGCAGTTGTCACGCGCCTGCACGACCTGGGCCGGAGCGAGCGTCACGAGAAGTCCGGTGCCGTGAGCGGGCGGGGGTGCGCTCGCGGCGCCGGACGTCAGCACACCGCGTACATGACGGTGGTTGACGCGCCGGAGGCGGTGACCGAGGCGGTTGCTCACGGGGGAGCCGCGTACAGGGAGGCGGGGGAGCGGCGTACGTCGCTGTCGGAGGCCGAGTTCACGGCCTACGTCCAGGAACGCCGTGCCTCCCTGTACGCCACCGCCTACCACCTGACCGGCGACCGGTTCGAGGCCGAGGACCTGCTGCAGAGCGCCCTGTTCTCGACCTACCGCGCCTGGGACCGGATCAGCGACAAGGCCGCGGTCGGGGGCTACCTGCGCCGCACCATGACCAACCTGCACATCAGCGCCTGGCGGCGCCGCAAGCTCAACGAGTACCCGACCGAGGAGCTGCCGGAGACGGCCGGCGACACGGACGCGATGCGCGGCACCGAACTGCGGGCCGTGCTCTGGCAGGCGCTCGCCCGCCTGCCCGAACTGCAGCGCACCATGCTCGTGCTGCGCTACTACGAGGGCCGTACCGACCCCGAGATCGCCGAGATCCTGGACATCAGCGTCGGCACGGTGAAGTCGAGCATCTGGCGGTCGCTCCGGCGGCTGCGGGATGACGAGGTCCTGAGCTTCGGCCGGGACCAGGAGGAGAGCTTCGGGGAGCTTGTCGCCTGAGGGTCCCTCCGGGGGGGAAACGGGGGAAACGGGGGAAACGGGGGATAACGGGGGCCCCGCTCGGGGGAGCGGGGTGTTCGGGGGGAACAGGCGGGACCAGAGGGCCGGGGGGCCTTGCTGGTCCCGTCGCCTTTTGTGGGGCGGTCCTAGGACGTCTTTTGTGGGGCGGTCCTAGGACGTCGCCCGTGCCTTTGCTCTGCGGCCTGCCGCCGCCGCTGTCAGGCGGCCCAGGGCTTCCTTCTTGTCGCAGGCGTGGGCGCCGAGGGAGACGTGGCGGGCGACGATGCCCTTCTCCTCGCGCATCAGGCGCCAGCCGCGGCGCAGGAGGAACGGGACCGACTTGCGGCCCTCGCGCAGATCGCGCAGGAGGCGGCGGCGGAACGTCGTCGAGGGGCGGCCGCGCAGGCACAGGGCGTCGGCGAGGACGCCGAGTTCGCGGCACCGTTCCACGATGTCCGCCGCGAAGATGCCCTCCGCGATGAACAGGGGCGTGCGCTCGATGTCGAGCGCCGTCTCGCCCACTCGCGCGCTGGTGACCAGGGAGTAGACGGGGACGTTGGTACGTCCCTTCTCGCACAGCTCGACGATCGCGGCGAGCGCCGCGTCCATGTGCCAGGAGTCGGTCGAGTCCCAGTCGATGTCCGAACTGCCCGGCACGAGGGGCAGGGACGGGTCGTCCGCGTCCTTGTAGAAATCGTCGAGGCAGAGCACGGGAAGCCCGGAGCGGGCGGCGAACGACGACTTGCCGGAGCCGGAGGGCCCTGCGAGCAGGACGACCCGGGTCGGTATCGGAGGATGCGGACTCACGAGAGACCAGTGTGCGGCATGGACGCGGCAGGGCCGACCCCGCGTGGTGGTGATGTGGCAGGCGCCACGTTCAACTACTCTTCGTGGTTCTGTGATTACACAGAAGTGATTTCATGGAAGCGCATCGCACGAACGTCAGTTGGTACCCGGACCGAAAGGCTCAGGCGGAGAGATCATGGCTCGACACGCTGCCCGCAAGAACCCGTTGACGACCCACGGCGCCCGGCGCGCCCTGCTGTGCGCGGGGCTGACCGTGACCGCCGCCGGCGCGGTGGTCGGGGCGGGCGCCGTGACCGCGAGCGCCGCGCCCGCGCCCGACGCCGGCAGCGGCGTGGGGTCGCCCGTGCAGGCCGCCACCCAGGCGCTGACCGCCTCGACGACGCACGCGCTCGGGCCCATCAAGAACCTGAAGCTCGACCCGCTGGCGGGCACGGGCGCCGACCCGCTGGACAACGCGATCGGCACGCAGCTCGCCGACTTCAAGCCGGTCAGCACGGCGGCGCTGACCGGCCCGATCACCTCGGGCAGTTCACTGTCCGAGCTGCCGCTCGTCGGCACCGTGGTGGGCGTGCTCCCGGGCTGAGCCCCGCCCGGGGGCCGGAGCGGGGCGCGTGCGCAGAGGGGTCTCGCGCACCGCCCACGCGACGGCGAACGCCACCGCGCACAGCGCCGCCGTGCCGAGCGCGACCCCGTGCACCCCGTCGACGACGCTCGACCGGAACACGGCGGGCTCCGCGCCCTCCCGCACCCGCCCCGCGAACACCGAGCCGAGCACGGCCACCCCGAGCGAACCGCCGACCGTCCGCAGCAGCGTCTGCGTGCCGCTCGCCGCCCCGATGTCGCGGGGCTCCGCGCTGTTCATGGTGATCAGCAGCGCGGGCTGCATCAGGCAGCCGAGTCCGGCGCCGAGGAGCAGGGTCAGGGCCGAGGCCGCCCACACGGCCGTCCCGGTGTCGAGCAGCAGCAGGGCGAGCGCGCCCGACGTGGACAGCGCGCCGCCCAGGACCGGGTAGCGCCCGTACCGCCCGCCCGCGCCGGCCCTGCGGCCGATGTGCAGCTGCGCGGCCATCATGCCGAGCATCAGCGGGAGCAGCAGCAGTCCGCTCTGCGTCGCCGAGCGGCCCCGGACGAGCTGCGTGTACTGCGGCAGGAAACTGGCGGCGGCGAGCATCGCGGCCCCCGAGGTGAAGCTCAGGATCTGCGCGAGGGTGAAGTTGCGGTCCCGGAACAGGCGCGGCGGGATCACCGGTTCGTCCGCGCGCCGCTCGGCCCGGACGAACGCCGCGAACGCCGCCGCCGAGACCAGGGCGCACCCGATGACCTGCGGTGACGTCCACGCGTACGTCGTGCCCGCCCAGCTGGCCAGGAGGGTCAGGGCGAGGATCGCGGCGGTGAGGAGGGCGGCGCCCGCGATGTCGACACGGGCCCTGATCCGTTCCGTACGGACCCGGACGCCGGTCCCGATGATCGCGAGCGCCACGGCGCCGACCGGGAGGTTGACGTAGAAGACCCAGCGCCAGTCCAGCTGGTCGGTGAGGAAGCCGCCGAGCAGCGGGCCGCCGATCATGGCGGCGGGCAGCAGGACGCCCATGAGCGACTGCGCGCGGGCCGCCTCCGCCGGGGTCAGGAGCGTCCCGATGAGCGCGAGCGCGCCCACGAACAGACCGCCCGCGCCGACCCCCTGCACGGCACGGAAGGCGATCAACTGGCCCATGTCCTGCGCCAGTCCGCACAGCGCGGAGCCGACGAGGAAGAGGGTGATGGAGGCCAGATAGCTGCCCTTGCGGCCGTGGAGGTCGCCGAGCTTGCCCCACAGAGGGGTCGAGACGGCGGTGGTCAGCAGGTATGCCGTCACCACCCAGGACAGGTGTGCCACGCCTCCCAGGTCGTCGACGATGACCGGCAGCGCGGTGCCGACGATGGTGCCGTCGAGCGTGGCGAGCACGATGCCGAGCAGCAGCCCGGCGATCACGAGCCGGGACGGCGTCGCCGGCTCTTCTCCTTCCGTACGTGGACGCATTGCCTCCCCCTTCGGGCGTGCCACGGATGACGTGGCGTCAGGCCGGATACGGCCGGGTCCTCTTGGCGTCCCGCAGGGCGTGCGCCCACCAGGTGAGCTGGTCGAGCATCGCCTTCGCCGCCGTGTCCACCGCCGGGTCGTCGACGCGGCCGTCCGCCGCGAAGGCCCCGAAGGCGTTGTGGAAGCTGACCGTGTTGCGGATGGTCATGGCGTTCAGCTCGGCCATGACGACGCGCAGGTGCTCGACCGCGCGCAGGCCGCCCGACAGGCCGCCGTACGAGACGAAGGCGACCGGCTTGCCGTGCCACTGCTCGTTGTGCCAGTCGACGGCGTTCTTCAGGGCGGCCGGATAGCTGTGGTTGTACTCGGGCGTGACGAACACGAACGCGTCGGCGGCGGCGAGGCGCGGAGTCACGAGCGCGAGCGCCTCCGCCGTCCCGGGCGGCGGCTCCTGGCCGAACGCCGGCAGGACGGTGGGCAGCGGCGTCTCGGCCAGGTCGACGACGTCGGCGCGCAGGTCGTCGCGGTGGCCGAGGTGGCCCGTCAGCCACTTGGTGACGACGGGCGCGAAGCGGCCCTCACGGGTGGAGCCGACGAGGACGGCGACGCGGAGCGGTGCGCGGTCGGACGTGCCGGACGGGCCGGAGGTGCCGGACGGATCGGACGTGCCGGACGGGTCGGACGTGCCGGACGGGCCGGACATGGGAACCCCCTGTGTGCTCGGTCGATGTGTACGGCGTATCTCTTGGCGTACAATGTACACACGCAATGTGTACGCCGTCCACTGGGGATACGCTGTACACGTTCGACGAGGCGCGGAGAAAGGGGACGAACCGTGGCGGCACGGAAGGAAGAGGAGGGCGGCAAGGGGGAGAGCCGGCTGGTCGAGCCCTCGCTCTGGGAGCGCCTTGAGCGGCCCGCGCCCACCCAGCGCGCCTCACTGACCCTCGACCGGATCGCCGAGGCGGCCGTACAGCTCGCGGACGAGGAAGGCGCCACCGCCGTCACCATGCGGCGCCTCGCCACGAAGCTCGGGGTCGCGCCCATGGCCGCGTACCGGCACGTGTCCGGCAAGGACGATCTGTGGGCGCTCATGTTCGACCGGGTCTCGGCCCAGCTCACCGTGGCGGACGAGGTGGAGGACTGGCGCGAGGTGCTGCGCTCCATCGCCCTGCGGACGCGGGAGCTGATGCTGCGCCACCCCTGGCTCGGGCAGGTGCCGACGCCGCTGATCCAGCTCACCCCGGCCCGGATGGCCGTGGCCGAACGGCAGTTGCGGGCGCTGGCGGGACACGATCTGGACGCCGACTCGATGATGGCGGCGTTCCGCGCGGTCGGCGCGTTCGTGCACGGTGCGACACAGTCGGAGATCGCGCTGCGCGCGTACAAGCGGGACCACGGCTGGGAGAGCGGCGACGAGACGCGGCAGGCGCTCGCGCCGCAGATGAACTACCTGATGGGCACCGGCCGTTACCCCACGTACCGGAAGTACGCCCTGTCCGCGACGCGCAAGGACGACCCGGGGTGGGAGTTCGAGTTCGGCCTGGACTGCGTGCTCGACGGGATCGCGCAGCGGCTCGGCATCTGAGGGCGGATACGGAACGAGGCCCCGGCCTCTCCTGGACGGAGGAGGGGCCGGGGCCTCAGGTGTGCCGGGCGGGGCTAGTACGAGGAGCCGGACGCGCCCAGCGAACCCGTGGGGTGCCAGACCGTCTTGGTCTCCAGGAACTGCGTCAGGCGGTCCGTGCCCGGGTCCGCCGTGAAGTCCTCCACAGGCTGGGGACGGCGTACGCGCTTCAGATTGTCGGCCGCCGCGATCTCCAGCTCCTTGGCGAGAGCCGCGTCGGCGCCGGTCAGGTCGATGCCGTTGACGTCCTGGTGCGCGGCGAGCGACGGGGCGATCTCCGACGCCTTGCCGGACAGCAGGTTCACGACGCCGCCCGGCAGGTCGGAGGTGGCGAGCACCTCGCCGAGAGAGAGCGCCGGGAGCGGCGCCCTCTCGGAGGTGATCACGACCGCCGTGTTGCCCGACGCGATGACCGGGGCGATCACCGAGACGAGGCCCAGGAACGACGACTCCTGCGGCGCGAGGACCGTGACGACACCGGACGGCTCGGGCGTGGAGAGGTTGAGATACGGGCCCGCGACCGGGTTGGCGCCGCCCACGACCTGGCCGATCTTGTCGGTCCAGCCCGCGTACCAGACCCAGCGGTCGATCGCCGCGTCCACGACGGCCGCCGCCTTCGACTTGCCGAGGCCCTCCGCCGCGGCGACCTCGCGCACGAACTGCTCGCGGCGGCCCTCCAGCATCTCGGCGACGCGGTAAAGGATCTGCCCGCGGTTGTACGCGGTCGCGCCCGACCAGCCGCCGAACGCCTTGCGGGCGGCGACGACGGCGTCACGGCCGTCCTTGCGGGACGACAGCGGCGCGTTCGCCAGCCAGGTGCCCTTCGTGTCGGTCACTTCGTACACCCGGCCGCTCTCGGAACGCGGGAACTTCCCGCCCACGTACAGCTTGTAGGTCTTGAGGACGGACAGTCGCGTCGACTCGGAGTTGATGGTCTTCTCGGACTTGTCAGACATCGAGGTACGCCTCCAGGCCGTGGCGGCCGCCCTCGCGGCCGAAGCCCGACTCCTTGTAACCGCCGAACGGCGAGGTCGGGTCGAACTTGTTGAACGTGTTGGCCCAGACGACACCGGCCCGCAGCTTGTTCGCGACCGCCAGGATGCGCGAACCCTTCTCGGTCCAGATGCCCGCCGAGAGCCCGTACTGCGTGTTGTTGGCCTTGGCGACGGCCTCCTCCGGCGTGCGGAAGGAGAGCACGGACAGGACCGGGCCGAAGATCTCGTCGCGGGCGACGGTGTGCGCCTGCGTGACGTTCGTGAACAGCGTCGGCGCGAACCAGTAGCCGGACGACGGCAGCTCGCACGGCGCCGACCAGCGCTCGGCGCCCTCGGCCTCGCCGGTCTCGGCGAGCGCCGTGATCCGGGCGAGCTGCTCGGCGGAGTTGATCGCGCCGATGTCGGTGTTCTTGTCGAGCGGGTCGCCGAGGCGGAGGGTCGACAGGCGCCGCTTGAGCGAGTCCAGCAGCTCGTCCTGGATCGACTCCTGGACGAGGAGGCGCGAGCCCGCGCAGCAGACCTGGCCCTGGTTGAAGAAGATGCCGGTGACGATGCCCTCGACGGCCTGGTCGATCGGGGCGTCGTCGAAGACGATGTTCGCGCCCTTGCCGCCCAGTTCGAGCGTGACCTTCTTGTCCGTACCGGCGACGGTCCGGGCGATCTGCTTGCCGACGGCCGTGGAGCCGGTGAAGGCCACCTTGTTCACGTCGGGGTGCGCGACCAGCGCCGCGCCCGCGTCCCCGTAGCCGGGAAGGATGTTGACGACGCCCTTGGGCAGGCCCGCCTGGCGGCAGATGTCCGCGAAGAACAGGGCGGACAGCGGGGTCGTCTCGGCGGGCTTCAGGACCACCGTGTTGCCAGTGGCGAGCGCCGGGGCGATCTTCCACGCGAGCATCAGCAGCGGGAAGTTCCACGGGATGACCTGGCCCGCGACGCCGAGCGCCTTGGGGTCCGGCCCGTAGCCCGCGTGGCCGAGCTTGTCGGCCCAGCCCGCGTAGTAGAAGAAGTGCGCGGCGACGAGGGGGAGGTCGGCGTCCCTCGTCTCCTTGATGGGCTTTCCGTTGTCCAGCGTCTCCAGGACGGCCAGCTCGCGCGAGCGCTCCTGGATGATGCGGGCGATCCGGAACAGGTACTTCCCGCGCTCGGCGCCGGGCAGCGCCGACCATGTGGCGAACGCCTTGCGCGCGGCCTTCACGGCCCGCTCGACATCGGCCTCGCCGGCCTGCGCGACCTCGGAGAGGACCTCCTCGGTGGACGGGGAGACGGTCTTGAAGACCTTGCCGTCGGCGGCCTCGGTGAACTCGCCGTCGATGAACAGCCCGTAGGACGGGGCGATGTCGACGACCGAGCGCGACTCGGGCGCGGGCGCGTACGCGAATGCGGTGCTCAGGGGTGAGTTGGTCATGGTGTTCAGTCCACCGTCACGTAGTCGGGACCGGAGTAGCGGCCGGTTGCCAGCTTCTGGCGCTGCATCAGCAGGTCGCTCAGGAGGCTGGAGGCGCCGAACCGGAACCAGTGGTTGTCGAGCCAGTCCTCGCCCACGGTCTCGTTCACGATCACGAGGAACTTGACGGCGTCCTTCGAGGTACGGATGCCGCCGGCGGGCTTCACGCCGATCTGGACGCCGGTCGCCGCGCGGAAGTCGCGGACCGCCTCCAGCATCAGGAGCGTGTTGGCGGGGGTGGCGTTGACCCCCACCTTGCCCGTCGAGGTCTTGATGAAGTCGGCGCCCGCCAGCATGCCGATCCAGCTCGCGCGGCGGATGTTGTCGTACGTCGACAGTTCGCCGGTCTCGAAGATGACCTTCAGCCGGGCGGACCCGGAGGCCTCCTTCACGGCGCGGATCTCCTCGTAGACCTTCATGTACTTGCCGGCGAGGAAGGCGCCGCGGTCGATGACCATGTCGATCTCGTCGGCGCCCGCGGCGACGGCCTCGCGGACGTCACCCAGCTTCACGTCGAGCGCGGCGCGGCCCGCCGGGAAGGCGGTGGCGACCGAGGCGACCTTCACGTCCGTGCCGGCCACGGCCTCCTTCGCCGTCGCCACCATGTCCGGGTAGACGCAGACGGCGGCGGTGCGGGGAGCGGTGCGGTCGGTCGGGTCCGGGTGGGCGGCCTTCGCGCCGAGCGCCCGGACCTTGCCCGGGGTGTCGGCGCCCTCCAGGGTCGTCAGGTCGATCATCGAGATGGCCAGGTCGATGGCGTACGCCTTCGCCGTGGTCTTGATGGAACGGGTCCCGAGCGCGGCGGCACGGCTCTCCAGACCCACCGCGTCGACGCCAGGCAGTCCCTGGAGGAATCGGCGCAGCGTGGCCTCGGAGGCGGTGGCGTCTGCCAGCGCGTGTTCTTTGGCGGGGGATGCAGTGGGCATGGTCACGAGCTGAGCATATCTACGCGCGTAGCGGATGTATAGGGCCCGGGGTTCATCGGGTCCGGTATCAGCACCCGGCGCGGACGCCCGGCCCCGGGGCTCCGCCCCCATCCCCGCTCCTCGATAGCCGGAGGGGCTCGATCTCACGGAGGTCCTGGTCGGGCAAAGCGCGGCGTCAGGCAGAATCGGGGGTATGAGCAACCGCCCCCCTTCCTCCCCCGACCGGATCTACCGGTCACCCGCCGGTGTCGCCGGAGGCGTCGTGCTGTTGGTCCTCGGGGCCTGGCTCGGCGGGGACGCCGTGGTCAACGGGGAGGGGCGGACGCCGTGGCTGGCGCTCGCGGGGCTGCTGTTCGCGGCGCCGCTGGTGGTGGCGTTCACCATCCGCCCGGCCGTGTTCGGCAACGACGACCGGCTGCGCGTGCGCAACCCGTTCCGCGTCATCACCCTGCCCTGGGCGACCGTGGCGAGCTTCCGCTCGGGGTACTCCAACGAGGTGTTCGACGAGGCCGGCACCAAGTACCAGCTCTGGTCCATCCCGGTCTCCATGCGGGCCCGCCGCAAGGCGCAGCGTCGTCCCGTACGGCCCAAGGCGGGCGCCCGCGGGCGCGGGGCGACCGACGTCGAGGAGCTGACCCCGGAGGAGCGCCGCGCGCCCGCCGACAAGTCCATGGACGAGCTGCGCGAGCTGTGCGAGGCGCGGGCGGCGGCCAAGACGTCGCAGGGCGAGCCGCACGTCCGCTGGGCCTACGAGATCATCGCCCCGGCCGTCGCCGGGGCGGTTCTCCTCGTCGTCCTCGTCGCGCTGGGCTGAAGGACGGCTCAGCGCCGAAAGACGGCTCAGCTCCGAAAGACGGCTCAGATCCCGGCGGCGGCCGAGAGGTCGCGCTTGATCGCGGCCAGCCGGTCGGCCGCCGTCCCGTGCGCCTTGGGGAGCGCGGCGCGGTCGGCGACCGGCACCACGACCTCCAGGTAGCACTTGAGCTTGGGCTCGGTGCCGGACGGGCGGACGATGACCCGTGCGCCGTCCAGCGTGTAGCGCAGGCCGTCGGTGGGCGGCAGCCCGTTCGCACCCGCCGAGAGGTCCTCGGCGCGGGTCACGGCGAGCCCGGCCAGCTCGGTCGGCGGCTGCTCGCGCAGGCGCCGCATCGCGTCGGCGATGACCGACAGGTCCTCGACGCGGACGCTCAGCTGATCGGTGGCGTGCAGCCCGTGGGCGAGCGCGAGGTCGTCGAGCGCGTCCAGGAGGGTGCGGCCCTGTTCCTTGAGCTCACTGGCCAGCTCGGTGACGAGGAGCGCGGCCGTGATGCCGTCCTTGTCGCGTACGCCCTCGGGGTCGACGCAGTAGCCGAGCGCCTCCTCGTAGCCGTAGCGCAGGCCCTCGACGCGGGCGATCCACTTGAAGCCCGTCAGCGTCTCCTCGTACGGGAGGGACGCCGCCTCGGCGATCCGGCCGAGGAGGGAGGAGGAGACGATCGATTCCGCGAGGACACCCTCCACACCCCGCTCGACCAGGTGCGCCGCGAGGAGCGCGCCGACCTCGTCGCCGCGCAGCATCCGCCAGTCGGCGCCGTCCCTGACGGCCACCGCACAGCGGTCCGCGTCCGGGTCGTTGGCGATGATCAGGTCGCAGTCCACCGTCCTGGCCGTCGCGAAGGACAGGTCCATCGCGCCCGGCTCCTCCGGGTTCGGGAAGGCGACCGTCGGGAAGTCCGGGTCCGGCTCGGCCTGCTCGGGCACGAGGACCGGCTCGGGGAAGCCCGCGCGCGCGAAGGCGGCGAGGAGGGTGTCCTTGCCGACGCCGTGCATGGCCGTGTAGACGGTGCGGGCGGTGCGCGGGGAACCGGCGGCGAGGACCGCGTCCGTACGGGCGAGGTACGCCTCCAGGACCTCCTCGCCGAGCGTCTCCCAGCCGGACTCCGGGCGGGGCACGTCGTGCAGCGGGCCGACCGCGTCGATCTCGGCGGCGATCTCCGCGTCGGCGGGCGGCACGATCTGGGAGCCGTCGCCGAGGTAGACCTTGTAGCCGTTGTCGCGGGGCGGGTTGTGCGAGGCCGTGACCTCCACACCCGCGACGGCGCCCAGGTGCCGTATGGCGAACGCGAGGACGGGCGTCGGCAGCGGGCGCGGAAGCACCGCGGCGCGCAGCCCGGCGCCCACCATCACCGCGGCCGTGTCGCGCGCGAAGTCCGCGGACTTGTGGCGCGCGTCGTAGCCGATGACGACCACGCCGTCGGTCTGCCCCTTGGCCTTCAGGTACGCGGCGAGTCCCGCGGCGGCGCGGATGACCACCGCGCGGTTCATCCGCATCGGGCCCGCGCCCAGCTCGCCGCGCAGCCCGGCCGTGCCGAACTGCAGCGTCCCCGCGAAGCGCTCGCCGAGCGCGTCGAGGTCCCCGCCGTCGATGAGGGCGGCCAGCTCCTCGCGGGTCTCCTCGTCGGGATCCTCCGCCAGCCAGGTCTTCGCCCGGTCGAGCAGTTCGCTGCCTTGTACGGTCACGGTTGGCTTCCTTCAGACGTCGGCGTACGTACTACGGGTGCGACCAGGATCAGATCTTCGCGAGGACCTTGGTCAGCAGCTCGCCCATGCTCGCGGCGGAGTCACGGCCGGCCTGGAGGACCTCTTCGTGGTTCAGCGGCTCGCCGGACAGGCCCGCGGCCAGGTTGGTGACCAGGGAGATGCCGAGCACCTCCAGGCCCGCCTCACGGGCGGCGATGGCCTCCAGGACGGTGGACATGCCGACCAGGTCGGCGCCGAGGATGCCGGCCATGCGGACCTCGGCGGGGGTCTCGTAGTGCGGGCCGGGGAACTGGGCGTAGACGCCCTCCTCCAGGCTCGCGTCGATCTCCTGGCACATGGCGCGCAGGCGCGGCGAGTACACGTCGGTGAGGTCCACGAAGTTCGCGCCGACGATGGGCGAGGTGGCCGTCAGGTTCAGGTGGTCGGAGATGAGGACCGGCTGGCCGGGGCGCATGCCCTCGCGCAGACCGCCGCAGCCGTTGGTCAGCACGATGGTCTTGCAGCCCGCGGCGGCGGCGGTGCGCACGCCGTGCACGACGGAGGCGACCCCGCGCCCCTCGTAGTAGTGCGTGCGGCCGAGGAAGACCAGGGCGCGCTTCGGACCCACCTGGTACGAGCGGACCGTGCCCTTGTGCCCGGCCACGGCGGCGCCGCCCTGGCCCGGCAGCTCGGTGAAGGGGAACTCGGCGGCGGGCGTGCCCAGCGCCTCGGCGGCCGGTGCCCAGCCGGAGCCCATCACGAGGGCGACGTCGTGGGTCTCGGCACCGGTGAGCTCGCGCAGGCGCGCGGCGGCGATGTCGGCGGCGGCGTAGGCGTCGCCCGGCAGGTCTTCCGGAGTAACAGATGCGTTCACGCGTTTGAGAGTAGCCGGTGGAGTCCTACGCGCGTAGATGACGAGCCCGACGGTATTGCGATCGTTGTCTTGTCGTTTCCGACGAAAACCGGCCAGGGGCTTTTCGCCCATGGCCCGCGCAGGGCCCGTGTGCGGCCGACAAGGCTGCCCAGGGCCCGCGTGCTGGCGGCTAACAAGGCCGCTTGCGCAGCTCCATCACATAGTCGTGCGGGGCGCCCGCGGACTCGGCCGCGTCGGCGATCTCACCCAGGTAGCGCGCCGAGGGCAGCCCGCCCTCGTACCCGTTCAGGACGTACACCCAGGCGGGCTCCTCGCCCTCCAGGGTGTCGACGCGCACCCGCATCCGCCGGTAGATGTCGAGGCCGACGCCCTCCCAGCGGTCCATGGAGTCCTCGTCCATGGGCGCGATGTCGTAGAGCGCGACGAAGACCTGCGAGCGGGGCGCCTCCACGATCGTGGCCAGCGCTCCTTCCCAGCCCATGTGCTCGCCCCCGAACGTCAGCCGCCAGCCTTGCAGCCACCCGGTCGCGCGCAGCGGCGAGTGGGGGGCGCGGCGCGTCATGAGCCGCGGGTCGAGATTGCCGGCGTACGCGGCGTAGAGCGACATGGGTCCGAGGGTACGGCAGTTGCCGCGGGTGCTCCGTGCGAAGTGCTTGCCACCCCCGCCAGGGCACCACCTTGAGCGGTGCGGGACAATGGGGTACGTGACTCGGATCGTGATCATCGGTGGCGGACCTGGCGGATACGAAGCGGCCCTGGTGGCCGCGTCGCTCGGCGCGGAGGTGACCGTCGTCGACTGCGACGGTCTCGGCGGCGCGTCGGTGCTGACCGACTGCGTGCCGTCGAAGACCCTGATCGCCACGGCCGAGGTGATGACGACCTTCGACTCCTCCTACGAGGAGCTGGGGATCATCGTCGAGGACGACACCCCGGACCCGGACAGCCCGGCCCGCGTCGTCGGCGTCGACCTCGGCAAGGTCAACCGCCGGGTGAAGCGCCTCGCGCTCGCCCAGTCCCACGACATCACCGCTTCCGTCACGCGTGCGGGCGCGCGCGTGATGCGCGGCCGGGGCCGCCTCGACGGGCAGCAGGACCTGGACGGCTCCCGCAAGGTGATCGTCACCGCCGCCGACGGCTCCGAGGAGACCCTCACCGCCGACGCCGTCCTGATCGCGACCGGCGGCCACCCGCGCGAGGTGCCCGACGCGCAACCGGATGGGGAGCGCATCCTCAACTGGACGCAGGTCTACGACCTGGAGGAGCTGCCGGAGGAGCTGATCGTGGTCGGCTCCGGTGTCACCGGCGCCGAGTTCGCCGGTGCCTACCAGGCGCTCGGCTCCCGCGTCACCCTCGTCTCCTCCCGCGACCGCGTGCTCCCGGGTGAGGACCCGGACGCCGCCGCGGTCCTGGAGGACGTGTTCCGGCGCCGCGGGATGAACGTCATGGCGCGCTCGCGGGCCGCCTCCGCCAAGCGCGTCGGCGACCGCGTCGAGGTCACCCTCGCCGACGGCCGCACCATCTCCGGCACCCACTGCCTGATGGCGGTCGGCGCCATCCCGAACAGCAGCGGGATGGGCCTGGAGGAGGCCGGGGTCAAGCTCAAGGAGTCGGGCCACATCTGGACCGACAAGGTCTCGCGCACCTCCGCCCCGGGCGTCTACGCGGCCGGTGACGTCACCGGCATCTTCGCCCTCGCGTCGGTCGCCGCCATGCAGGGCCGCATCGCCATGTACCACTTCCTCGGCGACGCGGTGACGCCGCTGAACCTCAAGACGGTCTCCTCGAACGTCTTCACGGACCCGGAGATCGCCACTGTCGGTTACTCCCAGGCCGACGTCGACGCCGGGAAGATCGACGCTCGTGTCGTGAAACTGCCGCTCCTGCGCAACCCGCGCGCCAAGATGCAGGGCATCCGCGACGGCTTCGTCAAGATCTTCTGCCGTCCGGGCACCGGCATCGTGGTCGGCGGCGTCGTGGTCGCGCCGCGCGCCTCGGAACTGATCCACCCCATCTCGATCGCGGTCGACAACAATCTGACCGTCGAACAGATCGCGAACACGTTCACCGTGTACCCCTCTCTTTCCGGGTCGATCGCCGAAGTGGCGCGCCAGCTGCACAGCCGGAAGACCGCCGAAGAGGGCTGAGCGCGGGGGTTTATACCACTCCCGATGGCAGTGTGCGAACAGAATCTGCAATTCGGCGCAAACTGCTGAAAGCAGACGGTCGTTGGGGTTACTGTCAGTTTCGTGTTCGCTGCAGAACGTCGTCAATTGATCCTCGAAATGGTGCGGGCCAATGGAGCGGTATCGCTCCGGGAGCTCGCCCGCGTCGTCCAGACCTCTGAAGTGACCGTACGGCGGGACGTGCGCGCACTGGAGGCAGAAGGACTCCTCGACCGCCGGCACGGCGGTGCGGTATTGCCGGGCGGATTCACGCGGGAGTCCGGCTTTCCGCAGAAATCACATCTCGCGACCGCAGAGAAGACGGCCATCGCCGATCTCGCCGCGGGTCTCGTCGAAGAGGGCGAGGCCATCGTGGTGGGCGCGGGGACGACCACGCAGGAGCTGGCCCGCCGGCTCGCGCGTGTGCCGGGCCTGACCGTCGTCACCAACTCCCTCCTGGTGGCCCAGGCGCTGGCTCATGCCAATCGCGTCGAGGTCGTCATGACCGGTGGCACGCTGCGGGGTTCCAACTACGCCCTGGTGGGCAGCGGGGCCGAGCAGTCCCTCCAGGGGCTCAGAGTCTCCCGGGCCTTCCTGAGCGGCAGCGGTCTGACGGCCGAGCGCGGACTCTCCACGTCCAACATGCTCTCGGCGTCGGTGGACCGGGCCCTCGTACAGGCCGCCGCGGAGGTCGTCGTCCTCGCCGACCACTCCAAGCTCGGCACCGACACGATGTTCCAGACCGTCCCGACGGATGTGATCACGCGGCTCGTCACCGACGAACCGCCCGCCCACGACGACCGCGCCGCCACCGAACTCCAGGCGCTGGCCGATCAGGGCGTGCAGATCGCTGTCGCGGGGGCGGGGCAGGCGTCGGCCGGGGGCGGTGATCCCGCCCCGGCGCGCCAACAGCGCCGGGACGTTCCCCTCCCGGGCCAGCGCCGCCAGCACCCTGGCGGGGGGCACCCGTTGCGGAGTGCGGCCCCGCTGGACCAAAGCCCCGAGCGCAGTGCCAGGGTGGCTGATCTACGTCGCCGCTAGGGGGCGCGGGGAACTGCGCGACCAGCCACGACGAGACCGTCACCCGGCGACAGGCCCCGGGGCTCCGCCCCGGACCCCGCTCCTCAATCTCCCCCAGCTAACGCTGGGCGGTACCCCCAGAGGGGCTTGATTCGGAGCGGCTCGATCCGGAGGCCGTGATGCCCCGCAGGGTCAGTCGCAGCAGCCGGTCGGCCAGGTCCGGGTCGGACGGCGTCTCCTCAGCGGCCAGCGCGATCGCATTGGTGAGCTGCAGCAGGTCCGAGATGGACACGTCCTGCCGCACCGCCCCGGCGCGCTGCGCGCGCAGAAGCAGCGCCTGCCCCGCCTCGCGCATCGGCGTACTGCACCGGGACAGGGCCGAACTCTCGTCCTGGGACGCCGACATGAGCGCCCGGGACAGTCCCCGGTACTCGCTCGCGTGCGTGATGATCTCGCGCAGCCAGGTCACGAGCGCCGCACAGGGCTGCGGAGCGTCCAGCAGCGCCCGCGAGCGCGCCAGCAGATCGCGCACCGCCTCCTCGAAGACGGCGCTGACCAGCGCGTACCGGTTCGGGAAGTGCCGGTACAGGGTGCCGATGCCGACCCCGGCGCCGCGCGCCACGTCCTCCAGGGACGCCCCGGTGCCGTGCTCGGCGAAGGCCGCGCGGGCCTGGACGAGCAGCCGCTCGTAGTTGCGGCGGGCGTCCGCACGCATGGGGCGGGGGCGCTCGTACTCGGTGCCGGACGTCATCGTGCCTCCCTGGGCGTGCGCGGGGCCTTCAAGGATGCCTGATCGTCCTCGCGGGCCGGTGCGGAGGGCAGGCGTCCGCGCTGCCCCGACGGTGCCCGCGGGGCCGTTCCACGCCGGTCGGGCCGCGATCCGCCCAGGCCCCGTCGCCCGACCAGCGGCCGGGCCCACCGGGTGCAGCGCCACCGTCCAGGAGGAAGCGGCGACACGAGAAAGCGCCCGGCGAGTGGAGCCTGCCGGGCGCTTCGTCGTCGTACGCGTGCGGGTCAGTCCTTGATCTCGCAGATCACGGCGCCCGAGGTGAGGGACGCGCCGATCTCGGCAGACAGGCCCTTGATCGTGCCGGACTTGTGCGCGTTGAGCGGCTGCTCCATTTTCATGGCCTCCAGGACGACGACGAGGTCGCCTTCCTGGACCTCCTGGCCCTCCTCGACGGCGACCTTGACGATGGTGCCCTGCATCGGGGAGGCGAGGGAGTCGCCGGAGGCGGCCGGGCCGGACTTCTTGGCCGCGCGCCGCTTGGGCTTGGCGCCCGCCGCGAGCCCGGTGCGGGCGAGCGACATGCCGAGCGAGGACGGGAGGGAGACCTCCAGGCGCTTGCCGCCGACCTCGACGACGATCGTCTCGCGGTCGCCGTCCTCGTCCTCGGCGGCGTCCGCGCCACCCGGCGAGAACGGCGGGATGTCGTTGACGAACTCGGTCTCGATCCACCGGGTGAAGATGGTGAACGGCTCGTCGCTGCCGGTCAGTTCGGGGGCGAACGCCGGGTCGCGCACGACCTTGCGGTGGAACGGGATGGCGGTGGCCATGCCGTCGACCTCGAACTCGGCGAGCGCGCGGGCCGAGCGCTCAAGGGCTTCCTTGCGGGTGCGGCCGGTGACGATCAGCTTGGCGAGCAGCGAGTCCCAGGCCGGGCCGATGACCGAACCGGCCTCGACGCCCGCGTCCAGGCGCACGCCGGGACCGGCCGGCGGGTCGAAGACGGTGACGGTGCCGGGCGCGGGCAGGAAGCCCCGGCCCGGGTCCTCGCCGTTGATGCGGAACTCGAAGGAGTGGCCGCGCAGTTCGGGGTCGCCGTAGCCGAGCTCCTCGCCGTCGGCGATGCGGAACATCTCCCGTACGAGGTCGATGCCGGCGACCTCCTCGGTGACCGGGTGCTCGACCTGGAGGCGGGTGTTGACCTCCAGGAAGGAGATCGTGCCGTCCGCGCCGACCAGGAACTCGACCGTGCCGGCGCCGACGTAGCCGGCCTCCTTCAGGATCGCCTTGGAGGCCGAGTACAGCTGCTCGACCTGGGCATCGGACAGGAACGGGGCCGGGGCCTCCTCCACCAGCTTCTGGTGGCGGCGCTGGAGCGAGCAGTCACGGGTGGAGACGACGACCACATTGCCGTGGCTGTCGGCCAGGCACTGGGTCTCGACGTGGCGCGGCTTGTCCAGGTAGCGCTCGACGAAGCACTCGCCGCGGCCGAACGCGGCCACGGCCTCGCGGACCGCGGAGTCGTACAGCTCCGGCACCTCTTCGAGGGTGCGGGCGACCTTCAGGCCGCGGCCGCCGCCACCGAAGGCCGCCTTGATCGCGATGGGCAGGCCGTGCTCCTCGGCGAAGGCGACGACCTCGTCGGCGCCCGAGACCGGGTCCGGCGTACCGGCGACCAGCGGGGCACCGGCGCGCTGCGCGATGTGCCGGGCGGCGACCTTGTCGCCCAGGTCCCGGATGGCGTGCGGCGGCGGACCGATCCAGATCAGGTTCGCGTCGAGCACGGCCTGGGCGAACTCCGCGTTCTCCGACAGGAATCCGTAGCCGGGGTGGATGGCGTCCGCGCCGGAGTCCTCGGCGGCCTGCAACACCTTGGCGATGTCTAGATAGCTGGTGGCCGGGGTGTCACCGCCCAGGGCGAAGGCCTCGTCGGCCGCGCGGACATGCGATGCGTCCCGGTCCGGGTCGGCGTATACGGCAACGCTCGCGATCCCTGCGTCCCGGCACGCCCGGGCCACGCGGACAGCGATTTCGCCACGGTTGGCGATGAGCACCTTGCGCACGATGGCTCCCTCCTTGAAACAAGCCGAGTTTAGGGACTGCCGACACGGGGTTACGACCCGTCCCCGATGGTGAGCTTGCCCACACGGAGTGTGACCCGAGGCCCGCTCGCTCCGCGAAATCCCTTGTCGCGCCTGGCTGTGCGGGATCCCTCGGTCCAACCCTAGCCGGACGATGTGGTCAAGGTCTCTGTGCGACCGTGCACCGCCCCATGGGCATTCTTTGTGGAGTCCCTACGAATGGCCCAATGATTCTTTGCCTTCGGCAGACCCCTTGTCCGCAGGTTTACCCGTTAGTAGCGTTCGCGATGTCCCGAGATACTCGGGGTAACCGACTGTCGTACGCGAAGGTGGGTGGGACCGGTGGCACGCAGACCGGTGGCGTGGGTGGCCGCGATCGTGTTGCTCGCGGAGGCGGTCGGGATCGTGCTGCTCAACTGGTTCCTGGGCGTCGTGGTGAAACACCAGGAGATGTCGCTCGCCGGGCTCGATCCGCGCGCGATGTCGGTGGGTGCCTGGATCGCGGGCGCGGTCTTCGGGCTCTACCTGGCGGTGTGCGCGTTCCTGCTCGCCCGCGCGGCCGCCACCGACCGCTCGCCGGGGGTCGTCGGCCGGATCGTGCTCATCAGCGCGGCCGTCGTGCACGGCCTGCTCGGCGCGTTCACCGTCGGCCTCGTCGGCTGGCCCGCGTTCGTGTTCATGATGGTCGTGCTCGCGCTGATCGTGTTCTCGCTCGTGTCGTTCGACCGCAAGGACCAGGCCCGCACACCGGGCGACGCCGACGCCGGCACCGCCCCGCCGCCCCCGCCCGCTAGTGCGCCGGAGCCCACAACTCCGTGACGGAGACGCCCAGTTCGGCGAGAAGCCGGCGGAGCAGCGGCAGCGACAGGCCGATCACATTGCCGTGGTCGCCCTCGATGCCGTCGATGAACGGCGCCGAGCGGCCGTCCAGCGTGAACGCGCCCGCCACGTAGAGGGGTTCGCCGGTCGCCACGTACGCGGCGATCTCCGCGTCGCTCGGCTCGCCGAACCGGACGACGGTGGAGGCGGTCGCCGAGACGTACCGCTTGGCGGCGGTGTCGTAGACGCAGTGGCCGGTCTGGAGGGTGCCCGCGCGGCCCCGCATCGCCTTCCAGCGGGCCGTGGCCTCCTCGGCGTCGGCGGGCTTGCCGAGCGGTTCGCCGTCCAGGTCCAGGACCGAGTCGCAGCCGACGACCAGGGCGCCGCCGGCCTCGGGGAGCGCGGCCACCACGGACGCCTTGGCCTCGGCGAGGGCGAGCGCGAGTTCGGCGGGGGTCGGGGCGGACACGGCGTCCTCGTCGACGCCGCTGACGATCACCTCGGGGGCGAAACCGGCCTGGCGCAGCAGGCCGAGGCGGGCGGGGGACTGGGAGGCGAGGATGAGGCGGCGCGCGGCTGTCATGCGGCCAGCGTAGAGGAGCACCTGAGGTGCCGTGCTCCGCTCACAGCACGCCGAGCCCCAGCATCACCAGGAAGACGGCGAGCGCGAGGACGAGACCCGCGCGGCGCAGCATCGCCTGCGTCTCGCGGAGCTCCTCCGGCGGCTCGTTCTCGGGATCTGACCACAGCACACATCCGATGGTGCGCCGGGCCCGTGCGGAGCGCCTGAGTACGCGTACTCAGGCGCTCCCGGGTGTCGGCGGTGTCACACCGGCCAGTACGTGCGCGCCCAGCTCGCCGGGCCGGGCGCCGGAAGGCGGCGCCGGGCGACGCGCGACGGATGGGCCCAGCCGTCCTCGCGCGCCGTGGCGGACGGCGCGTCGGAGACGGCCGCGGCGCGCGCCTGGACCACCGCCAGTGCGGCGGCCAGCTCCTCGGGGGTCGGATTTCCTCGTACGACCTTGATCATCATGGCGATGGCTCCCTGCGGCCCGGTGCGTTCAGCGGTCTAGAGGGGGATGTTGCCGTGCTTCTTCGGGGGCAGCGACTCTCGCTTCGTCCGCAGCTGGCGCAGCCCCTTCACCACGTGCGCGCGGGTGTCGGACGGCAGGATCACGGCGTCGACGTATCCGCGCTCGGCCGCCGTGTACGGGTTGAGCAGCGTGTCCTCGTACTCCTGGATGAGCCGCGCCCGCGTGCCCTCGACGTCCTCGGCGGCGGCCAGGGTCTTGCGGTGCAGGATGTTCACCGCGCCCTGCGCGCCCATGACGGCGATCTGCGCGGTCGGCCACGCCAGGTTGAGGTCGGCGCCCAGGTGCTTGGAGCCCATGACGTCGTACGCGCCGCCGAACGCCTTGCGCGTGATGATGGTGATGAGCGGCACGGTCGCCTCGGCGTAGGCGTAGATCAGCTTGGCGCCGCGCCGGATGATGCCCGTGTGCTCCTGCTCGACGCCCGGCAGGAAGCCGGGGACGTCGACGAAGGTCAGGACCGGCACGTTGAAGGCGTCGCAGGTCCGCACGAAGCGGGCGGCCTTCTCGGAGGCGTCGATGTCCAGGCAGCCGGCGAACTGCATCGGCTGGTTGGCGACGATGCCGACCGGGTGGCCCTCGACGCGGCCGAAGCCGGTCAGGATGTTCGGCGCGAACAGCGCCTGCGTCTCGAAGAACTCGCCGTCGTCCAGGACGTGCTCGATGACCGTGTGCATGTCGTACGGCTGGTTCGCGCTGTCCGGGACGATCGTGTCGAGCGCGCGGTCCTCGTCGGTCGGCGTCAGGTCCGCCTCCTCCGGGAAGGCGGGCGGCTCACTGAGGTTGTTCGACGGCAGGTAGGACAGGAGCGACTTCACGTACTCGATGGCGTCCTTCTCGTCGCCCGCCATGTGGTGCGCGACGCCGGACTGCGCGTTGTGCGTGCGCGCGCCGCCGAGGTCCTCGAAGCCGACGTCCTCGCCGGTGACCGTCTTGATGACGTCGGGCCCGGTGATGAACATGTGGCTCGTCTGGTCGACCATCACCGTGAAGTCGGTGATCGCGGGGGAGTAGACGGCGCCGCCCGCGCAGGGTCCGACCACGAGGCTGATCTGCGGGATGACACCGGACGCGTGCGTGTTGCGGCGGAAGATCTCGCCGTACATGCCGAGGGCCATGACGCCCTCCTGGATACGGGCGCCGCCCGAGTCGTTGATGCCGATGACCGGACAGCCCGTCTTCAGGGCGAAGTCCATCACCTTCATGATCTTCTGGCCGAAGACCTCGCCGAGCGCGCCGCCGAAGACGGTGAAGTCCTGCGAGAACACGGCGACCGGGCGGCCGTCGACCGTTCCGTACCCGGTCACCACCCCGTCCCCGTACGGCTTGTTGGCGTCCAGGCCGAAATCGGTGGAACGGTGCCGCGCGAACTCGTCCAGCTCGACGAACGAGTCCTCGTCGAGCAGCAGCCCGATCCGCTCACGCGCCGTCAGCTTGCCCTTGGCGTGCTGCTTCTCCACGGCGCGCGCGGAACCCGCGTGCGTGGCCTCGTCGATCCGGCGCCGCAGATCCTCGATCTTGCCTGCGGTCGTGTGGATGTCGGGACTCTGGGGCTCTTCCAACTCGGACATCGGGGCGCGGCTCCCTGACTGGCTACACGGGGACGGGTGGGGACTGAGCGGGACGGGTGAGGACGGTGTACGGGGAAATCAAACGGGCTACTGACTCGTAGGGTAGTGGCGCGAATACCGTTCGGCAGTGCGGTCTTTGCCACACCTAGGCTGGGTTGCATGACGCCGCGAGATGGTTCAGACGCGCACGACAACCGCTGGTCCGACCTGGACCGGCCGCCCCTCGGAGCGGCCGGGCTGCGCCGCTCCCTCCTGCGGGGCGAAGGGCTCTGGTCGTCCCTGGACGTGGTGCCCCGTACGGGGTCCACCAACACGGACCTGGTGGCGCGGGCCGCCGACGGCACCGCCCAGGAAGGCGCGGTCCTCGTCGCCGAGGAACAGAGCGCGGGGCGCGGGCGCCTCGACCGGCAGTGGACGGCTCCGCCGCGCTCCGGGCTCTTCTTCTCCGTCCTCGTCATGCCCGGGGAGCACGAGGTGCCCGTCGAACGGCGGGGGTGGCTGCCGCTGCTCACCGGGGTCGCCGTCGCCTCGGCCCTCTCCGCGACGGCCGGTGTCGACACCGCCCTCAAGTGGCCCAACGACATCCTCGTCACCGTCGGCGGGGAGGAACGCAAAGCGGGGGGCATCCTCGCGGAGGCCGCCGGCGGCGGGGTCGTCGTCGGGGTCGGCCTGAACGTGTCGCTCCGCGAGGAGGAGCTGCCGGTCCCCGGCGCGGGGTCGCTGGCGCTGGCCGGGGCGAAGGTCCTCGACCGGGAGCCGGTGCTGCGGGCCGTGCTCCGGTCGTTCGAGCGGTGGTACTCCGAGTGGTGTGCGGCCGAGGGGGATCCCGGGCTGTCCCGGGTGCAGGAGGCGTACGCGGCGGGGTGCGCGACGCTCGGGCGGTCCGTACGGGCGATTCTTCCCGGGGACCGGGATGTGGTGGGGGAGGCGGTCGCGGTCGACGGGGACGGGCGACTCGTGATCGTCACGGCGGACGGGGCCCGGGAGGCGGTCGGAGCGGGCGACATCGTCCACCTGCGCCCGGGCCCCCCGGCCGGCTAGTCGCTCCGTCTGCACCGCCGTCGTGGCTGGCCGCGCAGTTCCCCGCGCCCCCGAGATGCGCACTGCGTGCGCCATCTCAGCGCCCCTGGGGCTGCGGCGAAGCCGCATGCTCCAGGGGCGCGGGGAACTGCGCGCTCAGCCACGACGGCGCGGCAGGCGACGGACTACAGGGTGCGGCAGGACGCTCCGTGATCGATCGCCGGGCACCCGCGACACCCGCCCCCGAACGGAGTGACGTGGCGCACAGGACGCTGCCGTAGAGTTGAGCCCGGTCGATACCTGACCGCGGCAGATCGGAAGGGCAGCAGGCGTGACCGTCGACGACTCGGGCTCCGGCACGGGCACCCCATCCGACCCCGGACAGCAGGACGCGGAGGACAGCGAGGCAACCGACCCCGCCGATCCGCTCGCGCTCCGGCTCGAAGGGCTGATCCTCGGCGCGGAGCGCCGTTACACCCCGTTCCAGGCGGCCCGCAGCGCGGGCGTCTCGATGGAGCTGGCGTCCAGGTTCTGGCGGGCGATGGGCTTCGCCGACATCGGGCAGGCGAAGGCGCTGACCGAGGCGGACGTCCTGGCTCTGCGGCGCCTGGCCGGTCTGGTCGAGGCGGGGCTGCTCAGCGAGGCGATGGCCGTGCAGGTCGCCCGGTCGACCGGGCAGACCACCGCGCGGCTCGCCGAGTGGCAGATCGATTCGTTCCTGGAGGGTCTGACCGAGCCGCCCGAGCCCGGCATGACCCGTACCGAGGTCACGTATCCGCTGATAGAGCTGCTCCTGCCCGAGCTGGAGGAGTTCCTCGTCTATGTGTGGCGGCGGCAGCTCGCGGCGGCGACCGGGCGCGTGGTGCAGGCCGGTGACGACGAGGAGATGGTGGACCGGCGGCTCGCCGTCGGGTTCGCGGACCTCGTCGGGTTCACCCGGCTGACCCGGCGCATGGAGGAGGAGGAGCTCGGCGAACTCGTCGAGGCCTTCGAGACGACGGCGGCCGACCTGGTCGCGGCGCACGGCGGCCGGCTGATCAAGACGCTCGGCGACGAAGTCCTCTTCGCCGCCGACGACGCGGGCATCGCCGGGGAGATCGCGCTGCGCCTCATCGAGACGATGAGCAATGACGAGACGATGCCGGAGCTGCGGGTCGGGATGGCCTTCGGGACCGTGACGACGCGCATGGGCGACGTCTTCGGGACCACGGTGAACCTCGCGAGCCGCCTCACCTCGATAGCTCCCCGGGACAACGTGCTGGTGGACGGCGCCTTCGCCGAGGAGCTGATCCGTACCGGCGAGGCCCCGGCCTCGGAGGCGGAGGCGGCGGCCGCCGCGGAGAAGGCGGCGGAGCAGGGCGAGGAGCCGCCCTCCTACCGGTTCGCGTTGCAGCCGATGTGGCAGCGGCCCGTGCGCGGTCTCGGCATCGTCGAACCCTGGACGCTGACCCGGCGCACCTGACATCTTGACGGTTAACTGGCGTTAACCGAAGAGGTGGATCATGGGTGATGAGCAGCGGTTCGGGGAGTTCGTGGCCGTACGGCGCCACGAGAACGGGACCGTCGCCGAGGTGGTGCTCGACCGGCCCAAGGCCATGAACGCGGTCAGCAGTGACATGGCCCGGTCGATCGGCGGCGCCTGCGAGGCGCTCGGCGCGGACCGTGACGTCCGGGTCGCTGTCCTCACCTCCAGCCACGAGCGCGCGTTCTGCGTCGGCGCCGACCTGAAGGAGCGCAACTCCTTCTCCGACGCCGAGCTGATGCGCCAGCGGCCCGTGTCCCGGGGCGCGTACACCGGCGTCCTCGACCTGCCGATGCCGACGATCGCGGCCGTGCACGGGTTCGCGCTCGGCGGCGGCTTCGAGCTGGCGCTCGCCTGCGATCTGATCGTGGCCGACGCGAGCGCGGTCGTGGGCCTGCCGGAGGTGTCGGTCGGGGTCATTCCGGGCGGCGGCGGTACGCAGCTGCTGCCGCGCCGGGTCGGGGCCGCGCGCGCCGCCGAGCTGATCTTCTCCGCGCGCCGGGTGGAGGCCGGGGAGGCGGGCGCGCTCGGCCTCGTCGACCACGTGGTGGCGGCCGGGCAGGACCGTACGGAGGCGCTGGCGCTCGCCGCGCGGATCGCCGCGAACTCGCCGGTCGGGCTGCGGGCCGCGAAGCGCGCCCTGCGCCTCGGGCACGGGCTCGACCTGCGGGCGGGGCTTGAGGTGGAGGACGCGGCGTGGCGCTCGGTGGCGTTCTCGGGCGACCGGGCGGAGGGCGTCGCCGCGTTCAACGAGAAGCGCACGCCGCGGTGGCCCGGGGAGTGAGCGTTCCCGTACGCGCGTGACGGCGGCCCGGACCCCGGCTCCCATCGGACCCGGGGTCCGGCCCGAGCCTCGGCTCCGGCCACGGCGCGGCCCGGTACGGACGTACACAATTATCCGTATTGTCTAAAAATTACCTAACCTGGCCCCATGGGTGACGATGTCCGGCTGCGCGCCGTCGTGACGCTCGCGCAGGGGATGGCCGCTGCGCAGAGCCCGCGCGAGTCCTGGCGGGCCGCCGCTCTCGGCGCCTGCCACGCGCTGTCGGGAAGTTTCGCCGCTCTGTCCGTGTGGGAGCGCGAGCGCGGGAGGCTCCGGGTCCTGGCCAATGTCGGGGAGCGGGCCGAGGGGGAGGAGGAGTTCCCGGAGGACGAGACGTATCCGGTGCACCGCTTCCCGGAGATCACCGAGTTCCTGCACGAGCGGTGGGCGGGCGGCGGGGAGCCGGACGCCTGGGTCGAGACGGCGGAGGGGCCCGTCGAGCGCGCCGGGTACTGCCATCAGCGCGTCGCGGCCCTGCGGCGGCGCGGGCGCGGCTCCTGTGTCGTCGCGCCGATCGTGCTGCACGGCCGGGCCTGGGGCGAGCTGTATGTGGCGCGGGAGTCCGGGGCGCCGGTGTTCGGGCCCGAGGACGCCGACTTCGCCACCGTCCTGGCCTCCGTGGTCTCGGCCGGGATCGCGCAGACGGAGCGCCTGGAGGAGGCGCGGCGGCTCGCCTTCACGGACGCGCTGACCGGCCTCGCCAACCGGCGCCTGGTCGACATACGGCTCGACGAGGCGGTGGAGCGGCACCATGCGCAGGGCGTCGTCGTCAGCCTCGTCGTCTGCGATCTGAACGGGCTCAAGCGGGTCAACGACACCCTCGGGCACGCCACCGGCGACCGCCTCCTGGAGCGGTTCGGCTCGGTCCTCTCGCTGTGCGGCGCCATGCTGCCGGGGGCGCTCGCGGCACGGCTCGGCGGCGACGAGTTCTGCCTGCTCGCGGTGGGTCCGAGCGCCGACGAGGTGGTCCGCGTCGGGGACGAGATCTGCTCGCGGGCGGGGGAGATGGACCTCGGGAACGGGGTCGCCTGCGGCATCGCCTCCACCGGTGACCCGATCGGCGAGGTGACCAGCGCGCGGCGGCTCTTCCGGCTCGCGGACGCGGCCCAGTACCGCGCGAAGGCGCTGCGCTCCGCCAAGCCGGTGGTGGCCGGGCGCCATGGCGGGCTCGACGATCCGGTGGTCCGGCTCGCGGACGCGCCGCCGCCGGTGCCGGGGGAGCGGCGCCGCATTCGTGGCCGGGATCCGCGTCCGCCCAGCTGAGAAACGGGTAAGGAGCGTTCCGCCGCACCGGTCGTGACATCTTCGGATTCACTGTGTACGTTCCTGAATATGGATATGCACACTGTGGTGGTGGGGGCAGCCGGGGTCACCGCTGCCGATGTGATCGCCGTGGCGCGCCGGGGCGCCCGCATCGAACTGTCCGAGGAGGCCCTGGCCGCACTGGCCGCGGCCCGCGAGGTCGTCGACGCGCTGGCCGCATGGCCCGACCCCGTCTACGGCGTCTCGACCGGGTTCGGCGCGCTCGCCACCCGGCACATCGGGCCCGAGCTGCGCGCTCAGCTCCAGCGCAACATCGTGCGCTCGCACGCGGCCGGGATGGGCCCGCGCGTCGAGCGCGAGGTCGTGCGCGCGCTGATGTTCCTGCGCCTGAAGACCGTCTGCTCGGGCCACACGGGCGTACGGCCCGAGGTCGCGCGGACCATGGCGGACGTCCTGAACGCCGGGATCACCCCGGTCGTGCACGAGTACGGGTCCCTCGGCTGCTCCGGCGACCTCGCGCCGCTCAGCCACTGCGCGCTCACCCTGCTCGGCGAGGGCGACGCGGAAGGCCCCGACGGCGTCGTGCGCCCCGCCGGTGAGCTGCTCGCCGCGCACGGCATCAGCCCCGTGGAACTGCGCGAGAAGGAGGGGCTCGCGCTCCTCAACGGCACCGACGGCATGCTCGGCATGCTCTTCATGGCCCTCGACGACCTGGACAACCTCTACAAGGCCGCCGACGTGACCGCCGCCCTCACCCTGGAGGCGCTGCTCGGCACGGACAAGGTCCTCGCGCCCGAGCTGCACGCGATCCGGCCGCACCCCGGGCAGGCCGCGAGCGCCGCCAACATGGCCGCCGTCCTCGCCGGATCGGGCCTGACCGGACACCATCAGGACGACGCGCCGCGCGTGCAGGACGCGTACTCCGTGCGCTGCGCACCGCAGGTCGCCGGGGCGGGCCGGGACACCATGGCGCACGCCCGGCTCGTCGCCGAGCGGGAGCTGGCGGCGGCCGTCGACAACCCCGTGGTTCTCCCGGACGGGAACGGCGGCGGGCGCGTGGAGTCCAACGGCAACTTCCACGGCGCCCCGGTCGCCTACGTGCTCGACTTCCTGGCCATCGCGGCGGCCGACCTGGGCTCGATCGCCGAGCGGCGCACGGACCGGCTGCTCGACAAGAACCGTTCGCACGGCCTGCCGCCGTTCCTCGCCGAGGACGCCGGGGTCGACTCGGGCCTGATGATCGCCCAGTACACGCAGGCGGCCCTGGTCAGCGAGATGAAGCGGCTCGCGGTGCCGGCGTCCGCGGACTCGATCCCGTCGTCCGCGATGCAGGAGGACCACGTCTCGATGGGCTGGTCGGCGGCGCGCAAGCTGCGGACGGCCGTCGACAACCTGACGCGGATCATCGCCGTGGAGCTGTACGCGGCCACGCGCGCGATCGAGCTGCGGGAGGGTCTGGAGGCGGCCCCGGCGTCGCGGGCGGTCATCGAGGCCGTGCGCAAGGCCGGGGTGCGGGGCCCGGGGCCCGACCGGTTCCTGGCGCCCGACCTGGCCGCGGCGGACGCGTTCGTGCGCGGCGGCGCGCTGGTGGAGGCCGTCGAGTCCGTGACGGGCCCGCTCAAGTAGGGCTGTCCACGGGGGTGGGGTGCGGCAGATCACGTCGCACCCCGCTCGTGCGTCAGGCGGGCGCCTCCAGGGAGCGGTCCCGGCGGACCGAGTACGCGACGAAACCGACCCCGAGACCCAGGAACGCCGAGCCGCCGATCACGTACGGCGTCGTGTCGAACGTGCCGGTGTCGGCCAGTCTGAGCTGCTGGTCGGACTGGGTGGAGGGCTGGGCGGCGGACTGGCTGTCCACCGCCGCGGCGGCCCGGCTCCCCTGGTCGGGGGTGGTGGGGTGCTCGGCGGTGGCCGAGGCATTGGGGACGAACCACAGGGCGGCCAGGAGGGTCCCGGCGGCGGTGGCGGTGAACAACGATCGACGTGCGGCGGACACGGAAGCGATCCCCCTTGTGGCGCTGGCGAATTGGCCGTGTGGGCCGATGTTAGTGAAAGGGGCGGGTCACGGGAAAGCGGCGGGGGTGGCGGGCCGTACGCTCCGGCGTATGAGCACTGATGAGACGTCACGTTTTGTTCGCCTGAAGGTGGAATTGGTCCTGGAGGTCGCCGACGAGGAGGCGCTCACCGGGGCCGCGTTGCAGCGCGTCGCCGAGGACGAGGGGATGCCCGCCGAGGAGCGGGCGCACGCCGAGTACGCGGTGCAGGAGGACGAGGCGGAGGCGATCGCGTACCTCGTGGACCCGTTCGACCTGGTCGGGGACGTGCCGGGGGCGGAACTCGTCCAGGCGTCCTGGTCCAGCGAGCAGGTCGACTACGACCCCGATTCGCCGGAATGGGACCTCGACGAGGATGATGGCGACGCGGATGACGCGCGGGGGGCCGACGAGGGGCGCGGGTAGCGGGTGACGGACGGGTGCGGGAGCCCCGGGTGGCCGTCGCCGCCCGGGGCTCCCGGACGTGTCGTCCCCCACATCCCGGTTTTTTCGGGAACGAGGGGAACCAGTGGCACCGTTGACGGGTGTTAAGGGGAACTCCGGATTTTCCTCACGGTCCGGCCGGGGCGGCCGGGCCTGCCGGGGAGATCGGAAATCGGCGACTATGGAGAAGCGTGTGATGACGGACGGTAAGCGGCGCAAGGGTCTGATGGCCGCGTCCGCTGTGCTCGGCGGTGTGCTGGTACTGACGGCGTGCGGCGGGGGCGACGACGAGCCGAACGCCTCGTCGAGCGGCAAGGCGGAGTCGCAGGCGCAGGCGGACGAGGCGGCGGCGAAGAAGGCGTCCGAGGCTGACATCAAGATCGCCCCGAAGGACGGCTCCTCGAACGCGAGCATCAACAACGCGGCCAAGGTCACCGTCAGCAAGGGCACGCTCACCGACGTCAAGATGACCACGGCGGACGGCACGGCGGTCGCGGGCGAGATAGCCGCCGACAAGAAGAGCTGGAAGCCGACCGGCCAGCTCGATCGCGCCACGACCTACAAGATCGCCGCTACCGCGAGCGACAAGGACAACCGGGTCGCGCACGAGAACGCGTCGTTCACCACGGTCTCCCCGGCCAACAGCTTCATAGGCAACTTCACGCCGGAGGACGGTTCGACCGTCGGCGTCGGTATGCCGGTGTCGATCAACTTCGACAAGGCGATCACCAACAAGGCGGACGTGCAGTCGCACATCACCGTCTCCTCCAGCAGCGGCCAGGAGGTCGTCGGCCACTGGTTCAGCCCCAACCGGCTCGACTTCCGCCCGGAGGACTACTGGCAGGGCGGTTCCACCGTCACCCTGAAGCTCGCGCTCGACGGCGTCGAGGGCGCCGACGGCGTGACCGGCGTCCAGCAGAAGACCGTCACCTTCAAGGTCGGGCGGAACCAGGTCTCCACGGTCGACGCCAAGACCAAGACGATGACCGTCACCCAGAACGGGAAGACGATCAAGACCATCCCGATCTCCGCCGGCTCGCCCGAGAACAAGACGTACGAAGGCCAGATGGTGATCTCCGAGAAGTTCAAGGAGACCCGGATGAACGGCGCGTCGGTCGGCTTCACCGACGACGACGGCAAGGGCGAGTACGACATCAAGGACGTGCCGCACGCCATGCGCCTGTCGACCTCCGGCACGTTCATCCACGGCAACTACTGGGGCGCCAAGTCGATCTTCGGCTCGGCCAACACCAGCCACGGCTGTGTCGGTCTCGCCGACGCCAAGGGTGCCAACGACTCCAGCACGCCGGGCGCCTGGTTCTACGACCACTCGATGGTCGGTGACGTCGTCATCGTGAAGAACACCGGCGACAAGACCGTCCAGCCCGACAACGGCCTCAACGGCTGGAACCTCAGCTGGGCGGACTGGAAGGCCGGCTCCGCCGCCTGAGCCCACCCCCGAGAAGCCTGAGAAACCCCTGGTACGCGGTGTGTGCCAGGGGTTTCATGCTGCTCTCATCCGTACCTCACGCAACCCTTACAGGGCCTGCATACGTTGCGCTGGTTCCCACTCAGCGCCCCGGTCGGGGCCGTCACCGGCGAGGCTTCGATGTTCTTCACCTATCTCAGGCGCGAGCTGCGCCGGCGCAGAAAGGCGGCCCTCGTGGTCGCCTCCGGGCTCGCGCTCGGTATCGCGCTCGTCATCGTCGTGAACTCCGTGTCCGCGGGGATGAGCAAGGCCCAGGACAAGGTCCTGCAGTCGCTGTACGGCCTGGGCACCGACATGACCGTCACCAAGGCGGCCACCGCCCCCAAGAGCGGCGACACCGGCCGCCCGCGCTTCAGCTTCGACGCCAAGGACAGCGACTCCGACGCGGAGCAGTCCACCGACCGCGTGATGGTGCAGGGCTTCCAGACGCTCGCCTCGTCCACGGTCACCGAGGTCGCCCGGCAGAAGGGCGTCGAGGACACCGTCGGCGGCCTGAGCCTGCAAGTCATGAAGGTCAGCGGCCAGTTCACACGCGGCCAGTTCAAGCAGGACCAGTCGCAGCAGGGGCAGCAGCAGGGCGGCCCCGGCGGCGGCATGGGCGGCGGCTCGGGTGAGCCGCAGGGCCGCGTCGAGGGCGGCGGCGCCGACTTCGACGTCAACTCCTACTCCGTCTACGGCACCGATGTCACGAAGCAGGACCTCGGCCCGCTGACCTCCTCGAAGATCACCAAGGGGCGGACCTTCACGACCTCCGAGACGGACGCCAAGGTCGTCGTCGCCGACGCCTCGTACGCCAAGGAGAAGAAGCTCGCGCTCGACGACACCGTCACCGTCAAGGGCACGAAGTACAAGGTCATCGGCATCGCGACGCCCGACAGCGGGGACGCGGCCGCCAATCTGTACCTGCCGCTGAAGCAGGCGCAGACGCTCGCCGACTCCAAGGACAAGGTCACGACGGTCTACGTCAAGGCCACCGACTCGCAGCAGATCGACGCGGTCAAGTCGACCATCCAGAAGAACATCTCCGGTACGACGGTCACCACCTCCGCCGACCTCGCCGACACCGTCTCGGGTTCGCTCTCCACCGCCTCCGACCTCGCCTCCAACGTCGGCAAGTGGCTGTCGATCGCGGTGCTCGTCGCCGCGTTCCTCGTCGCGGGCCTGCTCACCTCGTCGGCCGTGTCGCGGCGCGTGCGCGAGTTCGGCACGCTCAAGGCGCTCGGCTGGAAGTCGGGCCGCGTCACCCGCCAGGTCATCGGCGAGGCCGTGATCAACGGCCTGATCGGCGGCGTCCTCGGCATCGCCGTCGGCCTCGCGGGCGCCTACGCGGTCACCGCCATCAGCCCGACGCTCTCCGCGCAGCTCGGCGGCAGCGGCGGGGGCGGGGGCGGGGGCGGCATGGGCGGCGGCCCCGGTGGCGGCGGCTTCGGCGGCATGCGCCAGGCCGCGAGCGGCGGGGGCAAGACCCTCGACATCGCGCTCAGCGCCCCCGTCTCCGCGACCACCATCGCCCTCGCGGTCGGCCTCGCCGTCGCGGGCGGCCTCATCGCCGGAGCGTTCGGCGGCTGGCGCGCCTCCCGGCTCCGCCCGGCGGACGCCCTGCGCCGCGTCGAGTAACGGCGGCAGCCCTGCCACGGGCATCCGACCCATCCACGTACAGCCTTACGTACAGCCATACGTACTGCAGGAGTTGCACCATGTATCAGCTCAGAGACGTCACCAAGCAGTACCGGCGCGGGAAGGACACCGTCGACGCGCTCGCGGGCATCGACCTGACCATCGGCGACGGTGACCGGCTCGTCATCCAGGGCCCCACCGGCGGCGGCAAGTCGACGCTGCTCCAGATGCTCGGCGGCCTCGACCGGCCGACCTCGGGCAGCGTCGAGCTCGACGGCACCGATCTGGCCAAGCTTCCCGAGGCCCGGCTCACCAAGGTCCGCGCCGAATCCATCGGGTTCGTCTTCCAGTCCTTCAACCTCATCCCGACGCTGACCGCGCAGGAGAACGTCGAGACCGCCCTCGTGCCGCTCGGCCTGAAGGGCGCGGACCGGCGCGAGCGGGCGGCGGAGGCGCTCAAGTCCGTCGGGCTCGGCGAGCGGCTCACCCACCTGCCCTCGGAGATGTCCGGCGGTCAGCAGCAGCGCGTCGCCATCGCCCGCGCGCTGGTGAAGAACCCGAAGGTGCTGCTCGCCGACGAACCGACCGGCAACCTCGACGAGTCCATGCGGGACGAGATCATGGATGTGCTCGAAGCGCAGTGGAAGGAGCACGGGCTGACGTTCATCATGGTCACCCACGACTCCGCGATAGCCCGCAAGGCGCCGCGCCTCGCGACGATCCGGAAGGGCCGCATCAAGGTGACCGAGAACAGCTCCGCCGCCTGACGGGCGCGCAACCCACGGCCCTCTTGCCGCCTCTCCCAGCAAGGGGGCCGAGCGCGGTCCCTCATGGTGCACCACCGTCACCAGGGGGAACATTGGACGCGGAGTCGTACGGACAGGGGCACACGAGCAGTCAGGGACAGACGAGCAATCAGAGACACACGAGCAGTCAGGGACAGACGAGCAGTCAGGGACACACGAGCAGTCAGGGACACGAGAGACGGGTGCGGGTGCGGGCGCGGCGCCCGGCGGCTGTCGTCTCCGTCGCCGCCGTCGTCGCACTGGCCGCCGGGCTGACCGTCCCGACGGCGTCCGCCGCACCGGAGCGGGCCGCCGGTGGCCGCCCCGCCCCCGGCCTAGGGCCTCGCACGCACGTCACGCTCATCACCGGGGACCAGGTCGCGCTCGACGCGAAGGGCAGGCCCGTCGGGTTCCAGCGCGGACCCGGGCGGGCGCACATACCCGTGCAGATCCGCGCGATCGGGGGCCACACCTACGTCGTTCCGGCCGATGCGCGGCGTCTGCTCTCCGACGGCCGCGTCGACCGGCGCCTCTTCGACGTCACCGAGCTGTCCGGGGCCGCGTACGTCAAGGCGCGGCGCGGCGGCCTCAAGGTCATCGTCGGGTACCGGGGTGCCGCCACGGCGGCACGGGCCGAGGTGCGCGACGCCGGGGAGACCACGGTGCGCCGCAGCCTCAGGACGCTCAACGCCGAGGCCGTCAGCACGCCGAGGGGCGACGCGGGCAAGCTGTGGAAAGCGGTGACGAACGGCAAGGGCGCCACCGCCGCCGGCGTCGGCCGCGTCTGGCTCGACGGCCTGCGCCGGGCGAGCCTGGACAAGTCGGTGCCCCAGATCGGGGCCCCCAAGGCGTGGGCCGCCGGATACGACGGCAAGGGCGTCAGGATCGCCGTCCTGGACTCCGGCGTCGACGCCACCCACCCCGACCTGAAGGACCAGGTCGTCGCGGCGCGGAACTTCTCGACCGCCGCCGACGCCACCGACCGCCTCGGGCACGGCACCCACGTCGCCTCCATCGCCGCCGGCACGGGCGCCAAGTCCGGCGGCAGGTACAAGGGCGTCGCACCCGGGGCCCGGATCCTCAGCGGCAAGGTCCTCGACGACGACGGCTTCGGCGACGACTCCGGCATCCTCGCCGGCATGGAATGGGCCGCCGCGCAGGGCGCCGACATCGTCAACCTGAGCCTCGGCGGCACTGACACCCCGGGGACCGACCCGCTCGAAGCCGAGGTCGACAAGCTGGCGGAGCAGAAGGGCATCCTCTTCGCGATCGCGGCGGGCAACTCGGGCCCGCGGTCGATCAGTTCGCCCGGCAGCGCGGACGCGGCGCTCACCGTCGGTGCCGTCGACGACAAGGACAAGCTGGCCGAGTTCTCCTCGACCGGGCCGCGCGACGGCGACAGCGCGATCAAGCCGGACGTGACCGCGCCCGGCGTCGACATCACGGCCGCCGCCGCGCGCGGCAGCGTCATCGCGCAGGAGGTCGGTGAGAACCCCGCCGGGTATCTCACCATCTCGGGCACGTCGATGGCGACGCCGCACGTCGCGGGCGCCGCCGCCCTCCTCAAGCAGCAGCACCCCGGCTGGACGTACCGGGAGTTGAAGGGCGTGCTCGCCGGGTCGGCGAAGGGCGGCGCGTACACGCCGTTCGAGCAGGGCAGCGGCCGCATCCAGGTCGACAGGGCCATCAGGCAGACCGTGTTCGCGCAGAACACCTCGGTGAGCTTCGGCCTCGCGCGGTGGCCGCACGCCGACGACAAGGTGATCACCAAGAAGATCACGTACCGCAACACCGGGACGAAGGACATCACCCTGCGCCTCAAGGCGTCCGCCACCGACCCGAAGGGGCGGACCGCCCCGGCGGGCTTCTTCACACTCGGCGCCACCAAGGTGACCGTCCCCGCGGGCGGCACCGCCGACGTCCCGATGACCGCCGACACCAGGCTCGGCGGCACCCTCGACGGCGCGTACTCCGCGTACGTCACGGCGAGCGGTGGCGGCCAGTCGGTGCGCACGGCGGCGGCGGTGCAGCGCGAGGTCGAGTCGTACGACGTCACGCTCCGGCACATCGGCCGTGACGGGCAGCCCCTGCCGACCTACCTGACCGACCTGTTCGGCTACGCGGGTCTCGGCCGGGACCAGGCGTTCTCCGCGCCGCCCGACGCCTCAGGCACGGTGACGCTGCGCGTGCCCAAGGGCAGTTACCTCCTCGACGGCCTCCTCGCCGAGGACCTGGTGGAGTTCAAGGGCGGCGTCGACTGGCTGGTGCAGCCTAGGCTCGACGTCACCAAAAACCTGACCCTGACCCTGGACGCCCGCAGGACGAGGTCGGCGACGCTCACCGTGCCGGACCGCGAGGCCAGACAGCTGAGCGCGATGGCCTCCTACAGCTACGACCGGGCCGGCTGGTTCGGCGTCCTGCACGACTCGTTCGCGAACATCCGCATGGCGCCGATGGGCTCCGCCGTGCCGGGCGGTCTGACGCAGACCTGGTTCGGGCAGTGGACCAAGGGCGCCGCCACCGAGTACGACGTGGTGACCAGCGCCGGGGTCAAGCGGATCCAGGGGACCAAGGTCCGGCACTTCACGGCGGGTGAACTGGCGACGGTCACCGGCAGGCTGGGCGCCTCCGCCCCGGGCAAGACCGGCGCGCTCGACAGCTCGGCCGAACTGCCGGACGGCGCCGGGTTCGGCCTGCTCGTCCAGCAGCCGCTGCCGGCCACCCGCACCTTCCGCCTGTCGACCGCCGACCAGGTCGAGTGGGGCCTGGACTTCCACCAGTTCGCGGGCAGGGGCCCGGACGGCCGCCTGGTCGTGGACGCCTCGTACACGCTCGGCAGTCCGCAGCCCTTCAAGGCGGGAAGGACGTACGAGAAGACGTTGAACACCGCCGTGTTCGGGCCGCGCGTCGGCGGCGACTACGGCCTGTTCCGCGTCGGCGACGAGCTGTACGGGTACCTGCCGCTCGTCGCCGACGGCAGGACGCACGCGGGCCAGTCGGACTTCACCTCGGTCACGACGACGCTGTACCGCGACGGCACCAGGATCGCCTCGGCCGCCGACCCGCTCTTCGGCAACCGGTCCTACCCGGTCCCGCCGGGCGACGCCGCGTACCGCCTGACGACCTCGGTGACCCGGGACGCGAAGGTGGCGGCGGCCTCGACGAGGATCGACGCGAGCTGGACGTTCCGCTCGAAGAGGACGACAGGGCCGACGCGGCTCCCGGCGTCCGGCGCGCGGTTCGCGGCGACGACCGGACTGGACAGCACGGTCGCGGCGGGCCGGACCCAGACCTTCCCGGTCCAGGTCCAGGGGGCGGCGGCGGGCCGCAACCTCAAGTCCCTCACCGTCCACGTCTCCTACGACGGCGGCCACAGCTGGCGCGGGACCGCCGTCGAGCACGGCAGGATCACCGTCAAGAACCCGGCGAAGGGCGGGACGGTGTCCTTCCGTGCCAAGGTCGTCGACAGGCAGGGCAATACGTCGACGATCACGATCCGGCACGCGTACGCCGGCAAGTAGCAAGTTGTCCCGCGAGGCCCGCCCCGGCCCCGCCCCAGCCCCTCCGGCGCTTGAGGATCGGGGTCCGGGGCGGGCCCCGATCCAGCCCCTCCGGCGCTTGAGGAGCGGGGTCCGGGGCGGAGCCCCTGGGCTGGGCGTCATCGCCGGGTGCGGATGCGTCGTGGCCGGTCGCGCAGCTCCCCGCGCCTCTAGCGGGGCGCCTCGCTACCGGCACGGGTGGCGTCGGCGCCCCAACTGGCCAGCAGCCGCAGCGCCTCCGCCGACGGCGACCCCGGCTCCGCGTGGTACACGGACAGGAACTGCCCGTCGTCGTCCGGCAGGTGCAGCGTCTCGTAGGCGAGGGTCAGCTCACCGACCAGCGGATGCCGCATCCGCTTGACCCCGTGCCCCTTCTCCTTGACGTCGTGCGTGGCCCACAGCGTCCGGAACTGCTCGCTCTTGACGGAGAGTTCGCCGACGAGCGCCGACAGCTCCGGGTCGTCCGGGTGCTGACCGGCGTACAGCCGCAGATAGCTGACCATGTCGGACGCCTTCTGCTCCCAGTCGCGGAACAGCTCGCGGTAGTCCGGGTTGAGAAAGGTCAGCCGGGCCCAGTTGCGCTCGTGGGCGGGCATCGCGCCCCAGTCCCCGAAGAGCGCGGCGGCCATCCGGTTCCAGGCGAGGATCTCCGACCGCGCCCCGCCGATGTAGGCGGGCACGCCCTCCATCGAGTCGACGAGATGCTGCAGCGCGGGTCGGGCGTGCTGCCGCCTGGCGGCCCGGTGCTTGCGGCGCTGCTGCCGGGGTTTGGCGAGATGCGTGAGATGCGCGTGCTCGGTCTCGCTGAGCCGCAGGGCGCGCGCGATGGCGTCGAGCACCTCCGCGGACACATTGCGCCCGTTGCCCTGCTCCAGACGTGTGTAGTACGCCACCGAGACCCCGGCCAGCTGCGCCAGCTCCTCGCGCCGCAGCCCCGGCACGCGCCGGTGCCGTCCGATGGTCGCGATCCCGACGTCCTCGGGCTTAAGCCGGGCCCGCCGGGTGCGCAGGAACTCGCTCAGCTCGGCGCGCTGGTCGAGGCCGTCGGGGCTCTCGGTGTTCCCGTGGCCGTCGGGGTTGTCCGGTTTGGCATCCATGCTGTCCAGTATTCCCGGTCGTACGCCTACGAGCCTGACCCCGTCAGTAGTAGGACCGCTGGACGTACGCAAAGCGGTGACCTGGGCGAATGTCTCCGCGCGAGGCACGCTGGGAGCCATGACCACGACTGTTGCCGCATACGCCGCGCCCAGCGCCAAGGCCCCGCTGGAGCGCACCACCATCGAGCGCCGCACGGTCGGCGAGCACGACGTACTGATCGACATCCAGTACGCCGGAATCTGTCACTCCGACATCCACCAGGCCCGTGAGGGCTGGGGCGAGGCCATCTTCCCGATGGTTCCCGGCCACGAGATCGCCGGTGTCGTCTCCGAGGTCGGTTCCGGTGTCACCAAGTTCAAGGTCGGCGACCGCGTGGGCGTCGGCTGCATGGTCGACTCCTGCCGCGAGTGCGAGCCCTGCCTGAGCGGCCAGGAGCAGCACTGCGTCCGCGGGAACGTGGGCACGTACAACTCCGTCGGCAAGGACGGGGAGCCCACCTACGGCGGCTACTCGCAGAAGGTCGTCGTCGACGAGGCGTTCACCCTCCGCATCCCCGAGGGCATCTCCCTCGACGTGGCCGCCCCGCTCCTCTGCGCCGGCATCACGACCTACTCCCCGCTGAAGCACTGGGGCGCGGGCCCCGGCAAGAAGGTCGCCGTGGTCGGCCTCGGCGGCCTGGGCCACATGGGCGTCAAGATCGCCCACGCCCTCGGCGCGGAGGTGACGGTCCTCTCCCAGTCGCTGCGCAAGAAGGACGACGGCCTGAAGCTCGGCGCGGACCAGTACTACGCGACGAGCGACCCGAAGACCTTCGAGGACCTGGCGGGCACCTTCGACGTCATCCTCTCCACGGTCTCCGCCCCGCTGGACTTCGGCGCGTACCTCGGCCTGCTCAAGACGGGCGGCGCCCTGGTGAACGTCGGCGCCCCCGAGGAGCCGGTCTCCCTCAACCTCTTCTCCCTCATCGGCGGCAACAAGACCCTCGCCGGTTCGATGATCGGCGGCATCGCCGAGACCCAGGAGATGCTGGACTTCTGCGCGGAGCACGGTCTCGGCGCGGAGATCGAGCTGATCGAGGCCAGCCAGGTGAACGAGGCGTACGAGCGCGTCCTGAACTCGGACGTCCGGTACCGCTTCGTGATCGACGCGGCGACGATCTGACCGCTTCGGTCCTACGTCCGAGGTAACCGACGCCCTCCCCGGGCCCCGGCAGGATCACGCATGTGCGTCCTCCGGGCCCCCGGGGAGGGCTTTGCCATGACCGTCCGGAGGCGTGCTCGTCAGCGCGCGGCGCGTTCGTAGAGCGTGACGCGTCGCCCGCGCACCTGCTTGTCGGAGACAGGGCTGTAGTAGCGCTCCAAGACGCGCATTTTGGTCCTGTCCCGCCGGGCGGTGGCGGGCTTGGCCACCTGCGGGGCGTCTGTCACCAGCAGGATCCGCCGGTGGGTGAGCATGGCCGCGCGGATGTGGCGAGGGCCGGCCTCCGTGCCTTTGAGCGTTCCGGAAGCCTGCGGGCTCTGCGCCAGAGCGATGTCCTGGAGGCCGGAGAAGGCCTTGGGCGAAACGGACTTGGTGTCCCGGCGCGCCGCGGGGACGAAGAGGACGGCGTCGCCGGGGCCGGCCAGTGTCCGTACGTCGCCGGCGATGGCGAGGACGTCGTCGACGCGGCTTGCGGGAGAGCGCTTGGCCAGCAGCTGGGGCGTGAGCGCGCCGGTCGCCACGACGAGGACCAGCGGGAGGACCCACGGGGCCAGGCGCGGACGGCGCGACCGCACGAAGCGGACGGCCGCGTCGACGAGCGAACCGATCAGCAGGGCAAGACCCAGCAGGCTGAACAGGACATAGCGGTCCAGGAACAGCGGCTGGATCAGTGAGACGCCGATGAGCGCCAGCTGCGGCAGGGCCAGCAGGGGCAGGGCGATGGCGGACAGCGACAGCCGGTGCCGCCGGCTCGCGTCGGCCAGCGTGCCGACGCAGCCGATACCCAGCAGAATGCCGGGACCGATCAACATGTGCCAGGTCAGCGGGGGAATCCAGGAGACCTGGGCGGACTGGCCGCGGCTGAAGATCACCAGCGGCAGTACGCAACATGTCGCGACGCTTGCGGCCGCCGCCCAGGACAGCCACACGCGCCGCTCGGCCCGGATCCGGACGAGGGTGACCAGATGCGCTGCGAGGATCAGCAGGGAGAGCCAGTTCAGCAGCCCGCCGAGCACGATGGTCGCGCCGTAGGCGGCCCAGCGGCCCGGCATCCGCCCTTCTCCCTGCAGCAGGGTCACCAGCAACAGGGTCGCACCGCCGGCGCAGGCGGCCACCAGCGCGTACGGACGGCCTTCCTGCAGATAGAACTGCACGGCGGGCAACAGGGCGAAGGCCGTCCCCGCGGCCAGGCCGGCCCACGGGCCCGCCAGGCGTCTGCCGATGGCGCCGACCGTCGCGGCCGCCACGGCGGTGGCCAGGACCGAGGGGAGCCGCAGAGTGGTCGTACCGGCCCCGAACCACTCGAACAGCACGTGCATCAGCAGGTAGTAGCAGCCGTGCACGACATCGACGTTGCCCAGCATGTGCCAGATCTCGGCGGTGGACCGCTGCGCCACCTGCCAGGTCGCCGCCTCGTCCCGCCACAGACTCCGGTGCCGGTCGAGCCCCCACAGGCCCAGAGCGACGGTCCACACCATCGGCACGAGCCACACCACGAAGGGCCGGACGACCACCGCGTTCGTGACGGCGGACTCGGGCCCGGCTGCCGGGAGAGGGGAGGACGGACGCAGGCTACGGGCTAGCGGCATGTAAGAAGAGCTTCCGAGGCGCAAGTGAGCAGGGCAGGGCCCGGTATGTGACACAGCCTCAGCGCATACGGCATGGCCGTCCATTTCCCCCGTCCCCGTTGTGGCCGGCTTGGTCAGAGCCGACGGGCATAAGAGTGCCATTGCCATGCACTTCTGTCACATCCTTTTCCAACCGGCTCGACCTGGCGCCTTTCGGCCACGGGGGTCACTGGTTGGCTGGAACGCAGGCAACGTAAGTCCACTGAATCTCATCCGCCTGCGCGCGGGCGAGCCCGCACTTTCGCGCGCGCTCAGATATCACTTTCCATCTCGGTGAGCGGAAATCTCCGGAATGGAGGTGGGTAACGTTGATCACATATGCGGAGAGTTGCATTCCGGTGACGCGGTAAACAAAACTCCTGGCTTGTCCAGACCAGCGTCATGATGAAATGGGGAACTCATGAACAAGCGAACTGGTATCAAGGCCGCGGTAGTCACCGCGGGCCTCCTCTTCGCCGCCGCAACGCCGGCACTCGCCACCACTGTGGATGTCGGCGGCGGTAAGTGGAGCTACGACGAGGGCGCCAACACGGCGTGGTCGAACTACAAGCACCCGAGCAAGAAGCACTCGTCGTCGGTGAAGATCGGAAGGACGACCTTCGCCAGTGGCTGTGCTTCCGCGGGGGACTGGTCGCTCGCGTCGGGTTCGAAGAACGGCGGCTCGATCAACTACTACTACAAGTCCTCCTGCTGAGTAGTCGGTAGAAGCTCCTGTCGCGGGCTCCCGAGGGTGGCGCCGCCCATGGGAGCCTGACGCGATCTGCCGTGCAGAAGGGATTCGCCCTTCTGTACGGCGGGCTTCGCCGGTGCTACTAATGCACGCTTCAACCTTCTCGGACGCATCGCTGACCGGCGTCCTCGACCTGGGTATCTGATGCTGCACCGAGGAATAATTTACGTCCACGTCACCGTCTTGGCCTTTTCGGCAGTTCTCGCCTTTCTCTTCCTGCGAGAATTGGACGAGAGTGCGCCGCTGGGAAATTTCGCACTCGTCGATGTCTTCGACTCCGACGAATCCGTGAACGCGACCCGCGTCGCGCAGAGCGTCGAACGCTTCGCGGCCGAGCACCACGTCACGGTGGCGCGCGACGTCACCGACCTGCGTGATCCCGACGGCGTGCGCAACCTGTACGTGGCGTCAGGAGGTGCCGGTTCCCGCGCCGAAGCGTGGCTGCGGCACGGCTACCCCTCGTTCGGCAGGGACTTCACGACCCGCGTGCGCCCGCTTGAGCGGATAGCGCACCAGGACCCGCGAGGCCCCTACTACGTCTATGGATCAGCGGCGGACGCCGACTCCCTCCAAGCCCGGTTCGCCTCCCTCGGACTGTCGGCGAGCGTCTCGCACCCTCTCGCGTACCGGGAGCTGGCTGACCGCTACCAGGACGACCCGCTCTTCAGGGCTCTGTGCGTGGTGGCGCTCGCGGTGCTGACCACCACGGGAGCCGGTGTGCTGCTCAGCGCGAAGAAGTACGGGGTGTTGCGCCTGCACGGCATGTCCGTCTCCCGCATCCTTCTGCGCGATCTGCGTCAACTCGGTCCCTTCTGGGCGCTCTCGGCGCTGGTGGTGGCCCTCGGGGCCGTCACGGCACTCGGCTTCTACAACCAGTTCGCCTGGCTGGGGCTCTACGCGGCCGTCACCGCGGGGATCGCCGGGCTGCTCACGCTGCTGGCGTTGGCCTCCCACGCGGCAGCCCTCGCCCTGACCTTCAGAGTCGATGTCCTGCGCGCGCTCAAAGGTGAACTGCCGTCACGCGCCGCATCGATCACGGTCTACCTCGTGCGCATTCCCGCCCTGCTGCTGGCTCTCAGCATCGCCACCAACGTGGCCCTGGCCGGCCGGGACGTCTCGACGCGCGAGGAGAACCGGGACGCCTACCGCACGGTGGGTGATGCCGTCACCCTCCGGATCAACGGCGCCTTCGCCGCCCACATGGACCAGGTCAACAAGCACGTGGGTCCCTGGCTGAGGGATGCGGACAAGAAGGGAGAGATCATCGTCGCCGGACGCAGGGATCTCCAACTCTCCGTACGCGCGGCCCATACACCTCCTGGCGAGATCCTCGTCGTCAACGACACCTACCTCAGCAAGCAGCAGGTCCTCGATCCGGCAGGACACCGTTTCGACTTCCGTGCTGAGAACCGGCGTACGACCGCGGACGAGGTGCGGGTCATCGTCCCGCGATCCCTGGGTGCGCACGCTCCGGCGATCGCCAGAGCCGCGTCCAACATCATCGATCCCGGGCACGACCGGCAGCTCACGGTCAAGACCCTCGAAAGCCGGACAGGCCAGAACCTGTTCGGGTACAGCACCGGCGCCTACGTGTACAACGCGGCACACAGCGCCGACGAGGACAGGTCGCAGATTCGCGACCCCGTTGTCATCGCCGTGCCCAACGGCTCACGCCTGCTCACCGACGACGCCTACACCGCGTTCGCCACCCAGGCCGGCGTGGTCTTCTCCCAGCCGGGCGACGCACTGCGAGGCATCGAGCAGGCGAAGGTACAGGACTACGTCAACGCCGTGAGCCCGGTGGGCCGGCAAACAGCGGCGGACCTCAGGAGCGCGGTCGGTGACCTTCGGCTGCAGATCTTCAACCTCGTCGTCGCCGTGATCGTGCTTCTCGTCGCGGGGGTGGGCGTCTGCCTCATCTACGCACGCAAAAACGCGCAGAGCATCTTCGTCAAACGCATCAGCGGCTGGAACTACCCGGCCATTCACCGCGCTGTTCTCCTCGTCGAGGTGGGCATCGCGGTCGTCTTCGCCACCCGTGTGCCGTTCGTGGCCTGGAAGCAACACCAGGAACTGGAGAAGTACACGGCCGTTGGCGCTCCCGCCCCGTTCGAGCCGCTGCACATCACCGCGCTCGACGCAGGTCTCCTCACGGGCCTTGTCGGCCTGGAACTCGGCGCCGTACTGGTCGCGCTCGCACTCTTCCATCGCCGCATCATCAAGAACGCCGCGGCCGCATCCTGACCACCACCCGACGGGCGTGACGACCCAGCTAGGCGGAACTGCCGTGATCACAGTCGAAAACCTGACGAAGACCTTCGGCGCCCGGACGTTGTGGCGCGACCTCGACTTCATCGTCTCCCGGGGCACGATGCTCGCCCTTGTGGGCCCCAGCGGCTCGGGCAAGTCGACCCTGCTGAACTGTCTTGGACTTCTCGACCGGCCCAGCGGCGGAACCATCCTCTACGAGGACCGCGACATCACACGATTCAGTCGCCGCGACACGGTCCGCTTCCGTCGCGACTCCCTTGGCTACCTGTTCCAGAACTACGCCCTGATCGAGGACGCGACCGTCGACGAGAATCTGCGGGTGGTCACGCGGCTGCGCGGGAACGAGCAGTCCAAAGCCGCCCCCACCACGGCGGAGGCGCTGGAGAGAGTCGGTCTGGCGGGACGCGGCAAGGATCGCGTTCACCATCTCAGCGGCGGGGAACAGCAGCGTGTGGCCCTCGCCCGGCTCCTCCTCCAACGGCCGTCCCTCATCCTCGCGGACGAGCCGACCGGCGCGCTCGACGACGCCAACTCCACCATGGTCGTCACTCACCTCCGCGACATGGCGGAGAGCGGGTGTGCCGTGGTCATCGCGACACACGACGCCGGCGTCCGCGACCAGTGCGACGTGGTACTCGACATGAACGTGCCCCGTCCTCTTCCCTCCGCCCCGGCGCCGGAGGCGTCGTCACCACCGGCCTGAGCCGGTCCGTGCCGGCGACGCTCCGACGCTTACCCGGCAGGTAATCGACGCCCTCCTTCGGGCCCGGCAGGCTGTTTTGTGCAGCCGCGACAGCCTGACCCTAGGAGGGCCTCTTCATGACCGCCTACGCGATAGCCGTACTGCGCCCGAACGACGGCCCGCCGCACCCCGAGGTCCTGGAGTACATCGAACGAGTCCAGTCCACGTTCGCCCCGTTCGGCGGCCGTTTCCTCTCCCACGGGAAGAGGAGCGAGTACGTCGAGGGGGAGTGGCACGGCGACATGGTCATCGTCGGCTTCCCGGACCTGGCACGGGCCCACGAGTGGTACGCGTCGGCCGCCTACCAGGACATCCTGCGGCTGCGGGCGGATCACATCCCGGGGGAGATGGTGTTCGTGGAGGGGGTGCCGGAGAACTACGACGCGGCGCGCACGGCGGCGGCCATGCGCTCCGCGCGGTAGTAGGGCCGGACGAGCGGTACGTGGCTGACGTCGACGCGGGCCGCCTCTGCGGCTTCGCGGGCGTAGGGGCTGCGCGGGCGTACGAGTGGTGCCGGTTCGACGGGTTCAGGGGGCGGTGCGTGGGCGCGGCGGCGGCCCGTGCCCGGCAGGAACACGGTGAGCAGGGCCCGTGCGAGCCGCCTCACGGTGACCCGGCCGACGCCAGCTCGCACCACACGGTCTTGCCCCGCGCCCCCTGCTCGACGCCCCAGCGCAGAGCCAGTGCGCTTACGAGGGTGAGGCCCCGGCCGCACTCGTCCGTCAGGGTGGCGTGGAGGAGGGTCGGGAGGGCACGGGGGTCCGGGTCGGTCACCTCTACGCGGGTGAGCCCGTCGGCGGTGCCGTGCACTCTTACGGTGACGGGTGTTCCCTCGCCCAGATGGTCGATGACGTTGGTCATCAACTCCGAGGCGCAGAGCCGGACTTCATAGTCATGGGCGCGGAGGTGGCGACGGATCTCCGGGACGGATTTCGGGGTGGCGAGTAGATCGAGGGCGAGGTCGGGCATGAGCGGGCGTCACCTTCCTGGGCGCACTGTGACGGTTCGCTCACACAGTGGCGTCACGCTGCGTACCGTGACGAGGGTTTCAAGTACGCAGCGTCAGCTGCGGAAGCCCCCCACACGTGGCGGTGAGCGATGGCACGACGCAAGGACATCGACGGGTCGATGAGCGTCCCGACCTTCTACGGCAAGGAATTGAGGTGGAAGCGGGAAGCGGCCGGGCTGTCGCTGGAGGAGCTGGTCGAGGGCAGCTTCTACGGCAAGTCACTGCTCAGCGACATCGAGCGCGGCGAACGCCGAATGCCGGTGGAACTGGCCCGGCATGTGGATCGAGCACTGGGTACGGATGGGTACTTCGCACGAGGGTGTGACGATGTGGGGAAGGCCCGGCGGGGAACCCACGCCGAGTACTTCGCCGACACGCTGGAGTTGGAGAAGCGGGCGCGGGAGATCGAGGAGTGGGACCCGTGCCTGATCCCGGGCCCGCTGCAACTGGAGCCGTATATCCGCGCGGTCGTGGTCGCGGCGTACCCGATGGCCTCCGAGGAGGAACTGGCCGGGAAAGTCGCCGACCGGCGAGCCCGTGCCTGGCTCTTCGAGGCGACCGAGGCGCCGGAGACCTGGTTGGTGCTGCACGAGTCGATCCTGCGTGAGCCGATCATCCCGGCCGGGGACATGGCGGAACAGCTCGCTCACATCGCAGAGGTGGCGCGTCGGCGCCGGTCGTTTCCGCAAATCCTGTTGCGGAACTCGGGCGCTCATCCCTTCATGATGGGCCAGGCCAGGTTCATGACCTTCGCTGAAGAGCCTCCGGTCATGTACACGGAGGGGATGTACAGCGGTCAGTTGATCGACGATCCGGGGCTCGTGAGGCAGTACGCGAGGGCGTACGGTCGTCTCAGGGCCGCAGCACTACCGCCCGAGACCTCCCTGAAGCTCATCGAGACAGCCGCAGAGGACTATCGCAATGGCAAAGTTCCAGGATGATGTGAGCGCTGTTTCGCGGCGCGGCCGAAACGACGAAGGGACGGGCGGCGCTCGCGCTCCTCATGACATCGCCCGCTGGCGCAAGTCCAGCCACAGCAACGGCGACGGCGGTCACTGCGTCGAGGTCGCTGAGGGCATCCCGGGCATCGTCCCGGTGCGCGACAGCAAGGACCCCGCCGGGCCCGTGATCGTCGTAGCCGACACGACCTGGTCCGCGTTCATCACAGGTGTGCGCCGGTCCTGACACCCGACGCCACCAGGTGCTCAACCAATTGCTCCTGCCCGGGGTACGGCCGCTCGGCCGGGAGCAACTTGGTCGCCGCCTCCACATCGCCCCCGGCGACCAACCCCCGTACCTCACGCACAAGCGGGGTCACATCGGAAACGGACACCAGCCACTCATCCGCGTACCGCCGAACCGCCTCCCCGGAGAGCCCGAGCTGCAACGACCGGTGCGGAAGCGGCCGTAGCCACAAATCCCGCTCGGGATCCCACTGCACCCGCGCGGGCGCCTCCCGCAACTCCCGTTTCCAGGCGGCGTGATCGCCATGCACCCCGGACTCGTAGCTCGACAGACACGCATGACGCAGCGCCCACTCGAAGCCACTCCGCCGGATCTCAACAGCCAGCACAACTTCCTGCCCCGGCTTCGTGGCCCAGCCGCACCGGTACATCATCCACAGGAACGACGGCTTGATCCACGTCATCCGCTCCCGCTTCCACCCGGGCGGGAAACCGCCCTCACGCGCGGCGGGCAGCCCGATCTCGGGTGCGTATGCCTGATACACCGTGACCGTGGAATCCGTGTACCGCGCCCGAATTTGCTGCCGGGGAATCGACTCGCTCATGCCCGACAGAATGGGCGCCCCGAGCGGACGCCCGCCAGCGAATTAAAGCTCAGTGCCGCAGGCTCGCCGGGCTGCCCCCATTGGCCTCGTACCCGGCAACCGCAAGCGCCCGGTACACCGCATACGCCGCCGCAGGATCCTCCTCCGCCGTCCACGGAATCGCCCCGACATGCCCGTCGACGTGCACGATCTGCTGCATCGCCTCCGACCAGCGCTCACTCCGGACCAGGAAGAAGATCAACAGGTGGCGGACGTGCGCGAGCATCGGGTCGTCGGGGCGCGCGGAGTGCACCGCGAAGAGCGCGCCGTGCAGCGCCTTGGACACGACCTCGCTCTCGTAGAAGCCGCGGACGAGGTTCAGGTCGGGCATGTGCTCGTACAGGGCGAACAAGGGGAGGGCCGCCAGGAGGGAGCCCCTCGGGGCGCGCGCCGCCGCCGCTTCCGCGAAGGCGAACGCCTCGTCGCGCGAGCCGTGCCACTTCTCCGTCCAGTAGCGGAGTCCGGCCAAGTGCGCGCCCATGTGGCCAGGGGCCGTGTCGAGGATCTTCAGCCACAGTTGCTCGAACTCGGACTGCGAATAGCCGAGGCCGCGCGCCACCGCGAGGTGCGTGATGTGGGGGACCGGGTCACCGGGGGCCAGGAGCGCCGCCTGGTCGCACGCGGCCCGCGCCTCCTCCAGGATGATGCGCTGCTCGTCCTGGGTCCCGCCGTTGCGCCAGGCCTGCTGCACCAGGAACTCGGCGAAGACCTGCGCCCCGCCCGCGTCCTTGGGCTTCTGCGAGCGCCACGCGTGCAGCCATCCGGCGCCCAGGCGCGGGGTCTGCGCCAGTTCGATGGCGGCGGCCCCGGCGATCGCCTGGACGCGCTCCCAGCGGGTCTCCGTCTCCTTGCCGGTACCGGCGAGCAATTGCGAAGCCGCCGTGAAATCCTGATTGCGCTGGACGACGGCCATCACGTTCAGAAGATCCTGGTCGGGGCCCGGCAGGCGCACGTCGAGCTCCTCCTGACGGACGAAGCCGTAGTCCGCCGGGTCGGCCGCGTCCGGCGAGCCCGGGGCGACCTGGCGGATCCCGCCCCCACCGCCGCGCCGGCGCAGCATCACCACCCAGGCGATCATCAGCACGGCCATCAGGACCCAGAGAATTCCCATACCTCCAAAGCTAACCGAGGAGGTGTAAGAGGCCGGTCCAGGGCCGTGGCGCACTAGGCTCGGGCTCCATGAGCGACACCCACAGCCACAACGGCGAACCCCGCGGGTTCGAGACGACCGCCATCCACGCCGGGAACACGGCAGACCCCGTCACCGGCGCCGTCGTCCCGCCGATCTACCAGGTCTCCACGTACAAGCAGGACGGCGTCGGCGGCCTGCGCGGCGGCTACGAGTACAGCCGCAGCGCCAACCCGACCCGTAGCGCCCTGGAGGAGAACCTGGCCGCGATCGAGGGCGGACGGCGCGGTCTCGCCTTCGCCTCCGGGCTCGCCGCCGAGGACTGCCTGCTGCGGACGCTGCTGAGCCCTGGTGACCATGTCGTGATTCCGAACGACGCCTATGGCGGCACCTTCCGCCTGTTCGACAAGGTCGTGTCGCGCTGGGGCGTCGAGTGGTCCGTCGCCGACACCAGCGATGTCGACGCCGTGCGCGCCGCGATCACCCCGAAGACGAAGGCCGTCTGGGTCGAGACGCCCTCGAACCCGCTGCTCGGCATCACCGACATCGCCGCCGTCGCCCAGGTGACCCGCGAGGCCGGGATCCGGCTCGTCGTCGACAACACCTTCGCCAGCCCCTACCTCCAGCAGCCGCTCGCGCTCGGCGCGGACGTCGTCGTGCACTCCATGACCAAGTACATGGGCGGGCACTCCGACGTGGTCGGTGGCGCGCTCGTCGTCAACGACCAGGCGCTCGGCGACGAGCTGGCCTACCACCAGAACGCCATGGGCGCCGTGTGCGGGCCCTTCGACGCCTGGCTCGTCCTGCGCGGCATCAAGACGCTGTCGGTCCGCATGGACCGGCACAGCGAGAACGCCGCCAAGGTGGTCGAGATGCTCGGCCGCCACCCGCGCGTCACCCACGTCCTCTACCCGGGGCTTCCCGAGCACCCGGGTCACGAGGTCGCCGCCAAGCAGATGAAGGCGTTCGGCGGCATGGTCTCGTTCCGCGTCGAGGGCGGTGAGGAAGCCGCCGTCGAGGTCTGCAACCGGGCGAAGGTCTTCACCCTCGGCGAGTCCCTGGGCGGCGTCGAGTCCCTCATCGAGCACCCGGGCCGCATGACGCACGCCTCGGTCGCAGGCTCGCTCCTGGAGGTCCCCGCCGACCTCGTCCGCCTCTCCGTCGGCATCGAGTCGATCGACGACCTGCTGGCCGACCTCCAGCAGGCCCTGGACAGCTGACCGCAGTAAGTACTGTCACCAACCCGTCAACGGTGGAGTCGTCGTGTCCGGCGGCTCCACCCACGGCCGCGCCATCGTCGCCCACACCACGAACGCCACCACCGCCGCGCACAGCAGCAGCCACAGCACCCGCCGGGCCACCTGGCGGCGCCGCAGCGTGCGGCCGCCCCTGCGCATCGCCTCCGCGCCGAGGTCGGCCGGCACGACGGGCGGCGGTGCCGCGTCGAGCACTGCGCGCACCGTGGCCTCCGTACGCTCCTGAAGACTCATGCCGGGGCCGCCCCGGGCAGCTCCGCCGCGGGCGCGGGTCCGCGCGGCGGGTGCAGGACGAGCGCCATCGCGCGCGCGTGCACCGCCCGGACCCGCTCCACGGGCAGCCCGAGCAGCGCGGCGACCTGCTCCTCGCCGATGCCCTCGAAGAGCCGCAGGACGAGGACGAGGCGCTCCTGCGGGGCCAGATGGTCGAGGACGCCGCCGTACCCGCGGTGCCGGCGCCACGCCCCGCGCGCGAAACGGACGCCTAGTTCCTTGCGGGCGCAGTCGTAGGGATCCTCACCCCGCAGACGGTCCCAGGAGGCGTACGTCCGGGCGAGTGCGGCCGTGAGCAGCTTCCGCGCGCGCGGGTTGGCGTCGTGCGGCTCCGCGGTGAGCAGCGTCGCGGCATGCAGCAGCCGCCCTGCCGCGCCCGCGACGAACGCCTCGAACTCGCGGGCCCGGCGGGCGTTCCTCGACGCCTGCCGTTCGCGCACGCTTCATATGAGGCCTGCCGCGGCCCCCTGGTCAAGAGGCGGGGACCGCGGTGGTACGTACGGGGTACGCGGGGCTCAGGAGGCGGCCGGGGGTGCCGACTGGCCCTGGCTCGACTGGCGGGCGGACAGGGCGGAATTGAAGCGCGTGAGGAGCGCACAGAACTGCTCGCGCTCCTGTGGCTCCCACTCCTCCGTCAACTGCGCCATCAGTTCCCGCCGGGACGAGCGGACCTCGTCGAGGCGGGAGAGACCGCGCGGGGAGAGCTGGAGCACGACGGCGCGGCCGTCCTCCGGATGGGAGGTGCGCTTGACGAGGCCGGTGTCGACGAGCGGGGCGACCTGACGCGTCACCGTCGAGGAGTCGATCCCCATGCTCGACGCGAGCGCCTTGACGCCCATCGGGCCTTCCTTGTCGAGGCGGTTGAGCAGCAGATACGCGGCACGGTCCATCGAGTTGCGCACCTGCCCGACCCCGCCGAGCCGGGTCTGTTCGGCGCGACGGGCGAAGACCGCCACCTCGTGCTGCAGCGTTTCGAGGAGGCCGGTGTCGCCGGCGGTCGTCATGTCCATCATTTCCTGTGGTGTGGGCATGGCCGGGGGCTCACTTCATGCGTGGGTGGTGGATTGCACTGGATTGGGGCACAGGGTACGCGGCGAAAGCGCTGGCCGTACCGGCGCTGCGCAATCCGGTCTCGCAGCGTGAACATCCGGGGAGACCCGCGCCGTGAGCTGCAAGACTTCGGTCATGAGCTACAACGCGTCTGACTCCTTGCCGCACCCTCTGCCCGCCGTGACCCTCGATGACGTACGCGGCGCCCAGAAGATGCTCTCCGGGGTGGCGCGGACGACCTCCATGTCCCACAGTCACCACCTTTCCCAGCTGGTCGGCACGCCCGTCCACCTCAAATGCGAGAACCTCCAGCGGACCGGTTCCTTCAAGCTGCGCGGCGCCTACGTGCGCATCGCCGGGCTGCTCCCCGAGGAGCGGGCCGCCGGTGTCGTCGCCGCCAGCGCGGGCAACCATGCCCAGGGCGTGGCCCTCGCCTCCTCACTCCTGGGCGTGCGCTCCACGGTGTTCATGCCCGTCGGCGCGCCCCTGCCGAAGGTCGCCGCGACCCATGACTACGGCGCCGAGGTCCGGCTGCACGGCCAGGTGGTCGACGAGACGCTCGCCGCCGCGCAGGAGTACGCGCGCGAGACCGGCGCCGTCTTCATCCACCCCTTCGACCACCCGGACATCATCGCGGGCCAGGGCACGCTCGGCCTGGAGATCCTGGAGCAGTGCCCCGAGGTGCGCACCCTCGTCGTCGGGATCGGTGGCGGCGGGCTCGCGGCGGGCGTCGCCGTCGCGGTCAAGGCGCTGCGCCCGGACGTGAAGGTCATCGGCGTCCAGGCGGCCGGTGCCGCCGCCTACCCGCCCAGCCTGGAGGCGGGCCGCCCCGTCTCCGTCCCGCATCCGGCGACCATGGCCGACGGCATCAAGGTGGGCCGCCCCGGTGACGTCCCCTTCGCGCTCGTGCGCGGCCTGGTCGACGAGGTCCGCACCGTGTCGGAGGACGCCCTCGCGAGCGCGCTGCTGCTCTGTCTGGAGCGGGCCAAGATGGTCGTCGAACCGGCGGGCGCCAGCCCCGTGGCGGCGCTCCTGAGCGAGCCGGACAGCTTCGAGGGCCCGGTCGTCGCGCTGCTCTCCGGCGGGAACGTCGACCCGCTCCTGATGCAGCGCATCCTCACGCACGGCATGGCCGCCGCGGGCCGCTACCTCTCGCTCAGGGTCCGCCTCACCGACCGGCCTGGCGCCCTGGCCTCCATCGCCGAGGTGTTGTCAGTGGCGGACGCTAACGTCCTGAACGTGGGCCACGTACGGACCGATCCCCGGCTCGGGCTCACGGAGGCGGAGGTGGAGCTGCACCTGGAGACCAAGGGTCCCGCGCACGCCGCCGAGGTCGGCGCGGCGCTGCGGGCCGCCGGTTATACGGTCCTCGGCTGACCGGAGCGCCATCCTCCGGGAGGGTCCGGGAAAAGCGGTTGAGGAGACGCGATACATCGCGTTACGGTGTGCGCCACGTCACCCGATTGCCGAGCGGGGCCATCCCGGCGAGACTGAAATTTCGGCACATAAAGCCATAGGCACCACATAGGCACCGCACAGGCACCACCGAGGCACCACCCACCAACCCATGGGGGAACCAATGCCAGGCGCCATCTACGCCGAAGGACTGGTGAAGACCTTCGGCGATGTAAGGGCTCTGGACGGCGTCGATCTGGACGTACCAGAAGGCACCGTCCTGGGCCTGCTCGGACCGAACGGAGCGGGCAAGACCACGGCGGTCCGCTGCCTGACCACGCTGCTGACACCCGACAGCGGCAAGGCGGTCGTCGCGGGCATCGACGTACGGAAGAACCCGAACGAGGTACGGCGCTCGATCGGCCTGTCCGGCCAGTTCGCCGCGGTCGACGAGTATCTGACCGGCCGGGAGAACCTCCAGATGGTCGGCCAGCTCTACCAGATGCGGGCCAAGCAGGCGAAGGCGCGGGCCGGGGAGCTGCTTGAGCGGTTCCACCTCGCGGACGCCGCCGACCGCCCTTCCAAGACGTACTCCGGCGGTATGCGCCGCCGCCTCGACCTCGCGGCCGCGCTCGTCGTCTCGCCGCCGGTCATGTTCATGGACGAGCCGACCACCGGGCTCGACCCCCGCAACCGGCAGCAGCTGTGGGAGGTCATCCAGGAGCTGGTGGCGGGCGGCACGACGCTGCTGCTCACCACCCAGTACCTGGAGGAGGCCGACCACCTGGCGCACGACATCTGCGTCGTCGACCACGGCCGCGTCATCGCCCGCGGCACCTCCGACCAGCTCAAGGCCCAGACCGGCGGCGAGCGCGTCGAGGTCGTCGTGCACGAGCGCGAGCACATCGGCACCGCCCACCAGATCCTGGCCGGCTTCGGCAAGGGCGAGGCCACCGTCGAGCAGCACACCCGCAAGCTGACCGTCCCGGTCACGGGCGGCGCCAAGCTGCTCGCCGAGGTGATCCGCGAGCTGGACGCGCGCGGCATCGAGATCGACGACATCGCCCTGCGCCGCCCGACCCTGGACGACGTGTTCATCTCCCTCACCGGACATGTGGCGGAGGAGAAGGCGGACGACGCGCGGGACGCCGGGGACCCCGGTCCGCGCCAGAGCGAGGAGGCCCGCGCATGAGCGCCGTCACCGACACCGTGCGCGTCCCGCGCGCGGCGGGCGGCATCGGGCAGTCCGTCCGGGACTCCCTGGTCGTCGCCAAGCGCAACCTCATCCGGATGACGCGGATCCCCGAGATGATCCTCTTCGGGGTCATCCAGCCGGTGATGTTCGTGGTCCTCTTCACGTACGTCTTCGGCGGCTCCATCAACATCCCGGGGGCGCCCGCGGGCAGCGCGAGCGCCTACAAGGAATTCCTGATGGCGGGCATCTTCGCGCAGACCGTCACCTTCGCCACGGCGGGCGCGGGCGCCGGTATCGCCGACGACATGCACAAGGGCCTCATCGACCGGTTCCGGTCGCTGCCCATGGCGCGCGGCGCCGTCCTGACCGGCCGTACCCTCGCCGACCTGGTGCAGACGGCCGTGACCCTGGCCGTGCTCGCCGTCGTCGCCGTGCTCGTCGGCTGGCGCACGCACGAGAGCATCGGCGAGGTCCTCGCCGGGTTCGGCCTGCTCCTGCTGCTCGGCTACGCGTTCACCTGGATCGGCGCGCTCATCGGCCTGTCCGTGCGCACCCCGGAGGCGGCGACCTCGGGCGGCCTGATCTGGCTGTTCCCGCTGACCTTCATCTCGAACGCGTTCGTGCCGGTGAACGGTATGCCGAAGTTCCTGCAGTACATCGCCGAGTGGAACCCGTTCAGCGCCACGGTGGCGGCGGCCCGCGAGCTGTTCGGCAACACGATCGACGGGGTGCCGAAGTCCGTCACCGGCGCGTGGCCGATGGAGCACCCCGTGTGGGCGTCCCTGATCTGGTCCGTCCTGATCATCCTGGTCTTCCGCACCCTCGCGGTCCGCAAGTACCGCAACGCGGCGGCGTGACCGAGGTATGACGAGGCCCCCGCGGCGCAGGGCGCCGCGGGGGCCTCATACGTGCGGCGTCAGCCGCTGTACGGCTCCGCCTTGAGGATCTTGACCATGGCGAACTTGCCGTTCGGCAGCTCGTACTGGGCGTCCTCGCCGACCTTCTTGCCGTTCACGCCCGTGCCGAGCGGCGACTGCGGCGAATACGTCTCGATGTCGGAGCTCGCGTACTCGCGGGAGGCGAGCAGGAAGCTCATCGTGTCGTCCTCGTCGCCGTCGAAAGCGATCGTGACGACCATGCCCGGGGCGACGACACCGCTGGCCGCGGGCGCCTCACCGACCTTGGCCTTCTCCAGGAGCTGGGTCAGCTGGCGGATGCGGAGCTCCTGCTTGCCCTGCTCCTCCTTGGCCGCGTGGTACCCGCCGTTCTCCCGCAGGTCGCCCTCCTCGCGCGCAGCAGCGATCTTCTGCGTGACTTCCTCGCGCGCGGGACCAGACAGGTACGCCAGCTCGTCCTTGAGCTTGGTGTACGCCTCCTGCGTCAGCCAGGTGACGTCTTCGCTGGTCTGGGTCACAGGTCGCTCCTCGTAGGTACTGGGAAATAAAAAGCATCGCCCTACCCAGAAGGATGTTCCCTTACGGGTGGGCGAAACCACGAGCCTAACAATTCCGCGGTCGAAGGGGGAGGACATATGGCCGCGATTTTCCGTCCCCGCAGGTCAGCCGGGGCGGGCTCGGCGTCCTCAGTCGGCGTGGCAGCCGACCAGCTCCGCGCTCGTGCCCCGGCCGCCCGTCGTGCGCAGCGTGACGACCTTGTCGATGCGGTCCTTGTGCTCGGAGAAGCGGAAGTCGGCGCGGCCGACCTCGGCGCCGTCGGCGGTCTGCGAGCGGACCGTGCAGTAGCCGCTCGTGGCGGTGTCCTTGCGGATCTCCAGGTGGACCTGGACGTGGTCCGCGTACGTCTTGAAGGCGATGACCTCGCCACTGAACTTGTTCCCCGCCACGTAGTACCAGCCGAACCAGCACATCATCGCGGCGAACAGGGTGCCCAGGACGATCGCGGCGATCTTGAGCTTCCGGTCGGCGCGGGCGTCGGCCGAGCGCGACGCTCCGTAGCGGCCCTCGGGCAGCTGCTGCACGGCGCTCATCAGCCAGTTCCTCTCGCAACGCCCGCCTGGGTCCGGGCACCGGAATTTTCCGCCCCCCGGTTCGGTCACTATAGAAGCGCCCAACGCGCCGAATCACACCAGGGCGCCTTAATTCACCAAGGATCTTGTCTTGACTGAGCAGCTGCGACTGATGGCCGTTCACGCCCACCCCGACGACGAGTCGTCGAAGGGCGCGGCCACCATGGCCAAGTACGTGTCCGAGGGGGTGGACGTGCATGTCGTGACCTGCACGGGGGGTGAGCGCGGCTCGATCCTCAACCCGAAGCTCCAGGGGGACAAGTACATCGAGGAGCACATTCACGAGGTACGCAGGAAGGAGATGGAGGAGGCCCGCGAGATCCTCGGCGTCAAGCAGGACTGGCTCGGCTTCGTCGACTCCGGCCTGCCCGAGGGCGACCCGCTGCCGCCGCTGCCCGAGGGCTGCTTCGCCCTGGAGGACGTGGACGAGGCGGCCGGCCGCCTCGTCCGCCAGATCCGCTCCTTCCGCCCCCAGGTCATCACGACGTACGACGAGAACGGCGGATATCCGCACCCCGACCACATCATGACCCACAAGATCACGATGGTGGCGTTCGACGGTGCGGCCGACGCGGAGAAGTACCCCGAGGGCGAGTTCGGCCCGGTCTTCCAGCCGAGCAAGCTCTACTACAACCAGGGCTTCAACCGTCCCCGCACCGAGGCCCTGCACAACGCCATGCTGGAGCGCGGCCTGGAGTCGCCGTACGCGGACTGGCTGAAGCGCTGGGACGAGTTCGAGCGCGAGGAGCGCACGCTCACCACGCACGTGCCCTGCGCCGAGTTCTTCGAGATCCGCGACAAGGCGCTGATCGCGCACGCCACGCAGATCGATCCGGACGGCGGCTGGTTCCGCGTCCCGATGGAGATCCAGAAGGAGGTCTGGCCGACCGAGGAGTACGAGCTGGCCAGGTCTCTTGTCGATACGTCCCTCCCCGAGGACGACCTCTTCGCCGGCGTCCGTCACAATGCCTGATGTGACATCGAATCTGGCATTGACCCATCTCGTCCCTCTAGCCGCGCAGGAGGTCGACGAGAACAAGGTGACCCCGGGCGTGCTCGGGTTCATCGTCTTCGCCGTGATGGCGCTCGCCGTCTGGGGCCTGATGAAGTCGATGAACCGGCACATGGGCAAGGTCGACTTCAAGGAGAAGGGCGCCGACGGCACCGAGCCGGCCGGCGTGACCGGCTCCGGCAAGGCGTCCGCCGACCGCTCGTAGCGGAACTCCAGGGCGGCCCGCGATGAGTTTCGCGGGCGCGCCCGGTCGTACAGGCATGAATGCTGTGACGAGCCCTGTACTGATGCACGCGGTCGTCTCCGTGGACGGGTACATCGCCGACGCCGAGGACCAGGTCGGACCGCTGTTCGACTGGTACGGCAACGGCGACACACCGCTCGGGGACGGCGGCGGCTTCCGCATCTCCCAAGCGTCCGCGGCGTATACGCAGCCGATGTGGGACAGCCTCGGCGTGACGATCATGGGCAGGCGCCTCTTCGACCTCACCAACGGGTGGGACGCGAAGCCGCCGGCCGGCGAACACGTCGTCGTGGTCTCCCACCGCCCGCGCCCCGCGGACTGGCACCCCGAGGCGTCGCACTACCACTTCGCCACCGACGTGGCCGACGCCGTCGCCCGCGCCAGAGAACTCGCGGGCGACCGCGCCGTCGCCGTCACCGCGGGCGACATCGGCGGCCAGGCCCTCGCGCTCGGCCTGGTCGACATCGTGGCCATGGACGTGGTCCCCGTCGTCTTCGGCACCGGCAGGCGCTACTTCGGCCCGGTCCGGGGACAGCACCTCCTGGAGGACCCGCACGTGGTCATCCAGGGGGACCGGGTGCTGCACCTCCAGTACCGGGCGCGCAAGCCTTAGCCCACTTCACTTCACTGCTGCGCCGCGCCCTCCGGCACCCCCATCACGTCCCGCGCGTGCCGGTTCGGGACCATGCCCAGGCGCCATGCCTGCCAGCCCGCGTCCAGCTCCACCCCGCGTTCGAGCAGCAGGGCGTACGCGCCCAGGTAGTCGTCGAGCTTGCCGTCGCGGACCGGGTTCGGGGTGCGGGCCAGCTGGGACAGCTCCTCCTGCGCGACCGCCGTGCCGATCTCCGAGCCGCCCGGCGACGCGTAGGGAAGCAGCGTGCAGCGCAGGAACGCCGCCCAGTCCTCACCGCGCCGGTCGCCGTACGAGGCGAAGAGCGCGGCGGCTTCCTCGCAGAGGGTCATCGCCTGCTGGAGCCGGGCATTGCCCGCGTCGACGACCGCCAGCTCCAGGCACGTCCACGCCTCGCCGTGCGCGACCCCGATGCGCTGGAAATCGGCGCGGGCGTCGACCAGGAGCTGCCGGGCGAAACCGGAGTTGCGCAGCGAACCCGTCTGCGCCGCCCGCTGGTCACGGGTGACCCGCGCCGAATGGTGCCGGGCGCACGCGAGACCGTAGACGTCCCGCATCCGGGAGAACATCGTGCGGGCCCGCTCCAGCTCGCGCACCGCCTGGTTCAGGTCGCCGGTCTCCTCAAGCGCCTGGCCGAGGTAGTAGTGGGTCCAGGCCACACCGCGCGCATCCTCGTTGTCCTGGTGGCGCGAGACCGCCTGGCGCAAGTCCTCCACCGCCGCCGACGCGTCCCCGTCGACCAGCCGGACCCGGGCCAGCTGGGTCAGCGCCCACGCCTCGCCGCGGCCGTCGCGCGTCCGCCCGTACAGGCCGAGGGCCGCGCGCAGCTCACGGTCGGCGCGCGGCAGATCGCCCATGCGCAGGCAGAGCTGCCCGAGCTGGAAGTGCGCCCACGCCTCACCGTGCAGCGACTCGTTCTCCCGGTGCAGGGCGAGGGCGTCCGTGAGCAGGGCGAGCGCCTCGTGCACGTGCGCCCGGTCCCGCTCGACGGCCGCGAGCGCGTGCAGCGTCCAGCCGCGGTCGCCGCGCGTCTCCGGCGTCGTCTGCAGGTCCAGCGCCTCCCGCAGCTTCGCCGCCGCGTCGGTGAGCTGACCCTGGTGGTGCAGGGTGATGCCGAGCGAGCACAGGGCGCGCGCCTCGCCCGCCTGGTGGTGTGCCTCCCGGTACAGGTCGACCACCGACGTCAGCGTCGTCCGCGCCTTGTCCAGCTCGCCGAGCTGACGGGCCGCGATACCCGTACGCCACTGGACCGAGCGCACGAGCAGCCCCTGGTCGATCGCCTGCGTCAGCTCGCTGATCTCGCCCAGGCGGTACAGGTCGCCGCGCAGCAGGCAGTAGTCGCAGAGCGCGCCGAGCAGGCCGAGGACCGCCTCCTGGCTGACGCCCTCCGCGTGGCGCAGCGCCGCCGTGATGAAGCTCGACTCGTCGTCCAGCCAGCGCAGCGCCGCGTCGAGGGAGGTGAAGCCGTGCGGGCCCGGCTGGCCCGCGCGGGTGGACATGTTGCCGTCGACCAGGCGGATCACCGAGTCCGCGAGATCCGCGTAGTTCTGGATCAGCCGCTCCTGCGCCGCCGTGCGCTCGGCCGGCTCCTCCTCGTCCGCGAGCCGCGCCTGCGCGAAGGAACGCACCAGATCGTGCAGGCGGTAACGGTCGCCCCTGACGTGATCGATCAGACCCGCGCGCGACAACGCCGCCAGATGGCGGGCGGCGTCCTGCTCGCCCGTCGCGAGGAGCGCGGCGGCGGCGCCCGCGCCGAGCGAGGCGCGCCCGGCGAGCGCGAGCCTGCGCAGGAGGCGGCGGGCCGCGTCGGACTGGTCGGTGTAGCGCAGCCACAGGACGCGTTCGACAGGCTCGACGGGCCCGTACGCGCTGAGGTCGGCGGCGAGCTGACGTGTCGTACGAGGCCCCACGGCGGACCCCGCGATGCGCAGAGCCAACGGAAGGCCGCCGCACAACTCCCGTACCGCGTCACTGGATTCGGCGTCGTACGGGCCACTCGCGTCCTCGGCGGCCTCCCGCAGCAACTCCTCCGCGCCCGCCGCGTCCAGCGCCTCGACCGGCAGATGGTGCACCCACGCCGGAAGGGACTCGGGGAGTTCGAGCGGCTTGCGGGCGGTGACGACGACGAGACTGTCGGACCGCTCCGGAATCAGCGTCCGCACCTGCTCGACATCGGCGGCGTCGTCCAGCACGATCGCCACCGGAAGCCCGGTCAGATGCTGGTGGTACAGCTCGCTCAACCGCTTGATCTGCTGGTCGGGCGACGAACGCTCCCGGAACAGCAACTGCTCGCGCGGCGCCCCGAGCCGGTTCAGGAGATGCAGCAGCGCGTCCCGCGTCATCAGCGGCGCCGCGTCCGCCCGGTCCCCGCGCAGATCCACCACGCACGCCCCGCGGAACTGGTCCCGCAGATCGTGCGCCGCCCGCACGGCCAGCGTCGTACGGCCCGAACCGGGCGCCCCGTGCAGCACCACGACCGTCGGCCGCGTCTCCGTACTGGCTCGCGCCGCGTGCACCCACTGCGCGATCCGCGCCATCGCGGCCCGCCGCCCCGCGAACGGCCCGTCCGGCACGGGCAATTGGTCGAAGGACTGCTCAAGCACGCTGCGCCGCCGCGCCGCGGCACTCTTGTCGGTCCGCCGCGCCCCGGGCCCGGCCGTCTTCTTCGTCGTCCCGGTACTGGCGGCGAGCACCCGCTGCTGATCCAGGAACGGCCGGATACCCCGCACCTCAAGGGCGGTCAGCCACTGCAACCGCAGCTGCTCGGGCCCGCCCGGCTGATTCAGCGCGCCCGCGCTGCGGCTGGCCGCCGGCAGATGCGCCGCGGTCACCTTGACGACGGTCGTCGCGGCCCCGAGCACGGCGACGGCCGCCCCCGCCCCCACGGCGACCCCGGTCCCGGCCCCGAGCGCCAGATCGGCGACGACGGCGGTGACGGCCCCGACGCCCGCCACCACCAGCGGCGTCGACCCGCCCTCCTTCGCGAACCGCTGTCCGAACGACATCTGCCCGGCCGCCGCCTCGTCCAGCGCCCTCGTGTACGCGGCGTACTCCTCGCCCGCGGTCCGCCCCATGGCATCGAGCGCACCCTTGGCCCGGCTGAGCAGCACACCCCCGTCCGTCCGCCCGCCCGAACGCCGCACCTCTTCCTCCACGGCCCGGGCCAACAGCCGCTCGGCCTCCGCCCGATGGCTGTCTCGCATATTCGGTCCCCCTCCGATGGCGACAGTTCCGGGTCAAGTGTCCTGCGTATGGGGTGAAGGCGACAGAGGCCAGGCGATCAAAGACACGTCCGTGGCGGACATGGGTGAGGATGGGAGGCATGCCGAACCGACTGGCCCATGAGACGTCCCCCTACCTCCTCCAGCACGCCGACAACCCGGTGGACTGGTGGCCCTGGTCGGCCGAGGCCTTCGCGGAGGCGCGGCGGCGGGGGGTGCCGGTGCTGCTCAGCGTCGGGTATTCGAGCTGTCACTGGTGCCATGTCATGGCACACGAAAGCTTCGAGGACGACGCCACCGCCGCTGTCCTCAACGACCACTTCGTCAGCGTCAAGGTCGACCGCGAGGAGCGTCCCGACGTCGACGCCGTCTACATGGAAGCCGTGCAGGCCGCCACCGGGCACGGGGGCTGGCCCATGACCGTGTTTCTGACGCCGGATGCCGAGCCGTTCTACTTCGGGACGTACTTCCCGCCGGAGCCGCGGCACGGGATGCCGTCCTTCACTCAGGTGCTCCAGGGGGTGCGGGACGCGTGGACGGACCGGCGCGGGGAGGTTACCGAGGTCGCCGGGAAGATCACGCAGGATCTCGCGGGGCGGCAACTCGGGCTCGGGGACACGGATGTGCCGGGCGAGGGCGAGCTGGCGCAGGCGTTGCTCGGGCTCACGCGGGAGTACGACGCCACGTACGGCGGGTTCGGCGGGGCGCCCAAGTTCCCGCCGTCGATGGTGATCGAGTTCCTGCTGCGGCACCATGCGAGGACGGGTGCCGAGGGCGCGTTGCAGATGGCCGTCGACACGTGTGAGCACATGGCGCGCGGCGGGATCTACGACCAGCTCGGGGGCGGGTTCGCCCGGTACTCCGTGGACCGCGAGTTCGTCGTGCCGCACTTCGAGAAGATGCTGTACGACAACGCGTTGCTGTGCCGGGCGTATGCGCACCTGTGGCGGTCCACCGGCTCCGAGCAGGCCAAGCGCGTCGCCCTGGAGACCGCCGACTTCATGGTGCGCGAGCTGCGGACCAACGAGGGCGGGTTCGCGTCCGCGCTCGATGCCGACAGCGAGGATCCGGCGAGCGGGAAGCACGTCGAGGGCGCCTACTACGTATGGACCCCGGCGCAGTTGGCCGAGGTTCTCGGCGATGAGGACGGGGCCGTCGCCGCCCGGTACTTCGGGGTCACCGAGGAGGGGACCTTCGAGGAAGGGGCCTCCGTGCTCCAACTGGCGCAGAGCGACGAGGTGTTCGACGCCGCGCGGATCGCCTCCATCCGGCAGCGGCTGCGTGACGCCCGCGCCGAGCGGCCCGCCCCCGGCCGCGACGACAAGATCGTGGCCGCCTGGAACGGGCTCGCGATCGCCGCTCTCGCCGAGACCGGCGCCTACTTCGGCCGGCAGGACCTCGTGGACGCCGCCGTCGGCGCGGGGGACCTGCTGGTGCGCCTGCACATGGACCCGCTCGCCCGTATCTCCCGTACGAGCAAGGACGGGCAGGCCGGCGGCAACAGCGGGGTGCTCGAGGACTACGCCGATGTCGCCGAGGGGTTCCTCGCGCTGGCGGGCGTGACCGGGGAAGGCGTGTGGCTGGAGTTCGCCGGGTTCCTGCTCGATCACGTCCTCGACCGGTTCGTGGATCCGGAGAGCGGTGCTCTCTACGACACCGCCGTCGACGCGGAGAAGCTGATCCGGCGGCCGCAGGACCCCACCGACAACGCCACCCCGTCAGGCTGGACCGCCGCCGCCGGAGCACTGCTCTCGTACGCGGCCCACACCGGCAGCGAACCGCACCGCACGGCCGCCGAGAAGGCGCTCGGCGTCGTCAAGGCGCTCGGCCCGCGCGCCCCCCGCTTCATCGGCAACGGTCTCGCGGTCGCCGAGGCGCTGCTCGACGGGCCCCGCGAGATCGCCGTGGTCGGGGAGGTCGGCGGGCGCATGCACCACGCCGCGCTCACCGGGACCGCGCCCGGCGCCGTCGTCGCCGCCGGTCCCGAGGGCGGCGAGGAACTCCCGCTCCTCGCCGACCGGCCCCTCGTCGAGGACCGGGAGACCGCGTACGTGTGCCGCCACTTCGTGTGCGACGCGCCGGTGAACGACGTCGAGCGGCTCAGCCGCGTATTGAGCGAGCCCGCACAGCGATAGGGAACCGGGGAGCCGCCCGTCCGCTCCGGGCCGGGCGGCTACAACCCGTGCTGCAATGTGTCCAGCGCCCGTACCGACAGTTCCCGCAGGTCCAGGCCCCGGTCGTCCTGTTCGGCCCAGTACATCGTGGCCTCCATGAGCGCGCCGACCACGGACATCGCGTAGACCCGGACCTCCAGGTCCCCCGCGTCGCGGCCGGTGCGGTCGGCGAGGACGCGGCACACCATCTGGCCGGTGACGGACATCGACTCCATCATCCGGGAGCGCACCGCGGGCACCTCCACCTGGAGACGGGTGCGCAACCGGGTGACCTCGGGGTCCTCGCTCTCCAGGGCGCGCTGGAGGCTGTGGTCGATGACGTGGCGCAGGGAGTCGATGAGCGACTCGTCGGCCGGCCGCGCCCGCAGCTCCCGTTCGAGGACGGGGTCGAACTCGTCGGTGAGGACGATGTCCTCCTTGGTCGGGAAGTAGCGGAAGACGGTCGACGGCGACACCTCGGCGGCTTCGGCGATCTGCTCGACCGTCGTCGCGTCGTACCCCTGCTCGGCGATCAGGCGGTACGTCGCCTCGCGGATCGCGAGACGGGTCTTGAGCTTCTTGCGTTCCCGGAGCCCGAGTTTGGCATCGGGGGTCTGTGTCGAGGCGGCCATGACCGTCATTGTCGAGTATCCGCGCTGATCGGGGCCACCTCGGTACCGGACGTGGCGTGCTCGGGCGCGGTCGCCGGGCACGAATAAGGGCCGCGGCTCGGGAGCCGCGGCCCTGCTGGGACAGGAGGGAGTGTCTAGGCGTGCTGGTAGGCCACCAGTGAGATGCCGACGTAGTGCACGACGAACGCCGCGAGGGTCAGTGAGTGGAACACCTCGTGGAAGCCGAACCAGCGCGGCGACGGGTTCGGCTTCTTGATGCCGTAGATGACACCGCCCACGCTGTAGAGCAGCCCGCCCGCGATCACCAGGACGAGCACCGCGACACCGCCCGCCTTCATGAAGTCGGGCAGGAAGAAGACGGCGGCCCAGCCCATCGCGATGTAGCAGGGCGTATACAGCCAGCGCGGGGCGCCGACCCAGAAGACGCGGAAGGCGATGCCCGCCGCGGCCGCCACCCAGATGCCCCACAGCAGGGCGTCGCCCTTGGAGTCGGGCAGGAGCAGCAGGGTCAGCGGTGTGTACGTGCCCGCGATGATCAGGAAGATGTTGGCGTGGTCGAGGCGGCGCAGGATGCCGTCCGCGCGCGGGCCCCAGTTGCCGCGGTGGTAGAGCGCGCTCACGCCGAACAGCAGGCAGGCCGTCAGGACGTAGATGCCGCAGGCGACCCGGCCCCGTGTGGAGTCGGCCAGGGCGGTGAGGAAGAGACCGGCGACGAGCACGGCGGGGAACATGCCCGCGTGCAGCCATCCGCGCAGTCTCGGCTTCAGCGGAGAAGGGTGCGCGACGGGGACTTCGGACTCTTCGGCGGCGACGCTCATGGCTCGCATCGTACCTACGCGACCGTAGGTGATGGATATGGAGAGCTTCAGTTCTCACGGGGGGTTAACCCGAAGTCCTGATCCATAAGCGCCGCGCGTCGACGGAGCCGAGTGGGGATGCTCACGTCGCTCAAGTGTGAGGCCCCCTGGACAGATGGGCGAAACGGGCCGATGATCATATGAGTGCGGTCGGCACCGGATGAGCGCTCACTGGGCTCCAGTGGAACGGGAGGCGCGGCGTCCGGGTCGCGGCCCCCACGGGGCAACCAACACAACACCCTCATTTAGGAGCGATCGTGGCGCGCGACATCGCGGCTCCCCCCTCCCGGATCGACACAGCCCCGGCACTCACCCTTCCGGCCGAAGAGCTTCCGACCGACCACCAGGAACTGATCTCGTGGGTCAACGAGATCGCCGAACTGACACAGCCGGACAGCGTGGTCTGGTGCGACGGCTCCGAGGCCGAGTACGAGCGGCTGGCGGAGGAACTGGTCACCAAGGGAACGTTCAAGAAGCTCGACCCGACGCTGCGCCCGAACAGCTACTACGCCGCCTCCGACCCGACCGATGTCGCGCGGGTCGAGGACCGGACGTTCATCTGCTCCGCGAAGGAGGAGGACGCGGGCCCCACGAACCACTGGAAGGCCCCCGCCGAGATGCGGGAGATCTTCCAGGGCAACGAGGGGAACGGGGGCATCTTCCGCGGCTCGATGCGCGGCCGGACGATGTACGTCGTCCCCTTCTGCATGGGCCCGCTCGGCTCGCCGCTGTCCGCGATCGGCGTCGAGATCACCGATTCGGCCTACGTGGCCGTCTCCATGCGCACGATGACCCGGATGGGCCGCCCGGTCCTCGACGAACTGGGGACCGACGGCTTCTTCGTCAAGGCCGTCCACACCCTCGGCGCCCCGCTGGAGCAGGGCCAGGAGGACGTCCCCTGGCCCTGCAACTCCACCAAGTACATCTCGCACTTCCCCGAGGACCGCGAGATCTGGTCCTACGGCTCCGGCTACGGCGGCAACGCCCTGCTCGGCAAGAAGTGCTACGCCCTGCGCATCGCCTCCGTCATGGCGCGTGACGAGGGCTGGCTCGCGGAGCACATGCTCATCCTCAAGCTGACGCCGCCGCAGGGGGAGTCCAAGTACGTCGCAGCCGCGTTCCCGTCCGCCTGCGGCAAGACCAACCTCGCCATGCTGGAGCCCACGATCTCCGGCTGGACCGTCGAGACGATCGGCGACGACATCGCCTGGATGCGGTTCGGCGCGGACGGCCGGCTCTACGCGATCAACCCCGAGGCCGGGTTCTTCGGCGTCGCGCCGGGCACGGGCGAGCACACCAACGCCAACGCGATGAAGACGCTGTGGGGCAACTCGGTCTTCACCAACGTCGCGCTGACCGACGACAACGACGTCTGGTGGGAGGGCATGACGGAGGAGACCCCGGCCCACCTCACCGACTGGAAGGGCAACGACTGGACGCCGGAATCAGGCGTCCCCGCCGCCCACCCCAACGCCCGCTTCACCACTCCGGCCGCGCAGTGCCCGATCATCGCGCCCGAGTGGGAGGACCCGAAGGGCGTACCGATCTCGGCGATCCTGTTCGGCGGGCGGCGCGCGTCCGCGGTGCCGCTGGTCACCGAGTCCTTCGACTGGAACCACGGCGTCTTCCTCGGCGCCAACGTGGCCTCCGAGAAGACCGCCGCCGCCGAGGGCAAGGTCGGTGAGCTGCGCCGCGACCCGTTCGCGATGCTGCCGTTCTGCGGCTACAACATGGGCGACTACATGGCCCACTGGGTGAAGGTGGCCAAGGACAAGGACGCCGCCAAGCTCCCCAAGATCTACTACGTCAACTGGTTCCGCAAGGACGCGGACGGGCGCTTCGTGTGGCCCGGCTTCGGCGAGAACAGCCGCGTCCTCAAGTGGATCGTCGACCGCCTCGACGGCCGGGCGGAAGGTGTCGAGACCCCGATCGGCATTCTTCCGGCCAAGGGCTCCCTGGACACGGACGGCCTGAACCTGGCCGACAAGGACCTGGAGTTCCTGCTCACCGTCGACAAGGAGGTCTGGCGCGAGGAAGCTGCGCTGGTTCCGGAGCACTTGAACACGTTCGGCGATCACACTCCGCCGGAGCTGTGGGACGAGTACCGGAAACTGGTCCAGCGCCTCGGCTAGGCCGCACTTGAATCGGGCCCCGCACAATGACGTGCGGGGTCCGATTCGCTCCGCCTAGGGGCGCGGGGAACTGCGCGAGCAACCACAGAAAAGCCGCAGGCGCGTCTGCTCATGTACCGAGCAGACGCGCCTGCGGCTTTGTCGTGGCTGAGCGCGCAGTTCCCCGCGCCCCTAGGCGGCTACCAAGCGGCCAGCGTTGGCGTGGTACTCCATGCGCTGCGCCGCCAGAATCGCCGCGCTCGTGTCCGCCCGCGATGCCGCAACGACAAGCGCCCGCCCGGCAAGCGCGTGCGCCCGCTGGTGCAGAGCGGCGACATGCGGCTCGTGCACCGCGGCGGCGACGGAGGAACGCACCGGCGCGTGCCCGCCCCGCAGCCGGGCGACCTGAGCGGCCAGCTCCTCCGCGGCGGCGTCGAGCTCCGGGTCCCCGGCGGCCAGCCGGATCTCGTCGGTCAGGGCGAGCAGCGCCGACAGGTGCCCGGCGAGCTGGATGTCCAGCTCCTCCTCGCGGGAGCGGTGCGGGAAATCGCTGTCGGCCGCCATCGTGTGGACCGACTTGGAGCGGATCGGCTCGTACATGGAAGGCCTCCAGGCAACGGACAGGTAGCTGATTGGCCTCCATCGTACCTTGGATTCGGTCTAACTTAGAACCTGTCCAAAGAAGCGGAGTGTCACGGCTGCGCGTACCCGTCCAGGAAGTTCCCGATCCGGGTCATCGCCTCGGTCAGCTGCCGCGTCGAGGGCAGTGTCACCACCCGGAAGTGGTCCGGCTCGGGCCAGTTGAACCCGGTGCCCTGGACGACCATGATCTTCTCGGCGCGCAGCAGGTCGAGCACCATCTGGCGGTCGTCCTTGATCTTGAAGACCTTGGGGTCGAGGCGCGGGAAGAGGTAGAGCGCGCCCTTGGGCCTGACGCAGGTGACGCCCGGGATCTGGGTGAGCAGGTCGTACGCGGCGTCGCTCTGCTCCTTCAGGCGCCCTCCGGGCAGCACCAGGTCCTTGATCGTCTGGCGTCCGGTGAGCGCCGCGACGACCCCGTGCTGGCCCGGCATGTTCGCGCACAGGCGCATGTTCGCGAGGATCGTCAGGCCCTCGATGTACGAGGCGGCGTGCGCGCGCGGCCCGGAGATCGCCATCCAGCCGACCCGGTACCCGGCCACCCGGTACGCCTTCGACATGCCGTTGAAGGTGAGGGTGAGCAGGTCGGGGGCGATGGCGGCGGTCGGTGTGTGTGTCGCGTCGTCGTAGAGGATCTTGTCGTAGATCTCGTCGGAGCAGACGAGGAGGTTGTGGCGGCGGGCGATGTCGGTGAGGCCGCGCAGCATCTCGTCGCTGTAGACGGCGCCCGTCGGGTTGTTCGGGTTGATGATGACGATCGCCTTGGTGCGGTCGGTCACCTTGCGCTCGACGTCGGCGAGGTCCGGCATCCAGTCGGCCTGCTCGTCGCAGCGGTAGTGCACGGCGGTGCCGCCGGAGAGGGAGACGGCGGCGGTCCACAGGGGGTAGTCGGGGGCGGGGACGAGGACCTCGTCGCCGTCGTCGAGGAGGCCCTGCATCGCCATGACGATCAGCTCGGAGACGCCGTTGCCGATGTAGACGTGCTCGACGTCCGTCTCCACGCCGAGCGTCTGGTAGTGCATCATCACCGCGCGGCGGGCGGCGAGCAGCCCCTTGGCGTCGCCGTAGCCGTGGGCGTCGCCGAGGTTGCGGAGCATGTCCTCCAGGATCTCCGGCGGGCACTCGAACCCGAACGCCGCCGGGTTGCCCGTGTTCAGCTTCAGGATCCGGTGGCCCGCCGCTTCCAGCCGCATCGCCTCCTCGAGCACCGGGCCCCGGATCTCGTAGCAGACGTTGGAGAGCTTGGTCGACTGGATGAGCTGCATGCTCCGACTTTACGGCCGGGTAACGGGGCGGCGCCCTCTGTCCTGACGGGTGAGATCGGCCACGGTGACCGGCACCCTGAGGCTGTTCGAGCGTTTGTTCTATTCATTCGGTACGGTGGAGAGCATGCTTCAGGGATCCCTCTTCGACCAGGCCGAGGAGGTCGCGCTCGGCGACCTCACGGGCCTGCGGCGCACCGTGCTCGGGTCCGGGGCCTGGATCGACGTCCTGCCGGGCTGGCTGAGCGGTGCCGACGCCCTGTTCGAACACCTCGCGTCCGGCGTCCCCTGGAAGGCCGAACGCCGCCAGATGTACGAGCGGGTCGTCGACGTGCCCCGGCTCCTCAAGTTCTACGGGGCGGCCGAGCCGCTCCCGCACCCCGCGCTCGACACCGCCCGGGACGCGCTGTCCGCCCACTACGCCGACGAGCTGGGGGAGCCGTTCACCACGGCCGGGCTCTGCTTCTACCGCGACGGGCGCGACAGCGTCGCCTGGCACGGGGACCGGATCGGGCGCGGCGACCGCGAGGACACCATGGTCGCCATCGTCTCCGTCGGGGCACCCCGTGACCTGGTGCTCCGTCCGCTGGGCGGGGGCGCGCCGACCGTGCGCAGGCCGCTCGGGCACGGCGACCTCATCGTGATGGGCGGCTCCTGCCAGCGGACCTGGGAACACGCCATCCCCAAGTCGGCGCGGGCGACCGGACCCCGGATCAGCATCCAGTTCCGGCCGCAGGGCGTGCGCTGAGACTCCGCTACGCGGTCCGGCGTACGGACCTGCCCGCGAGGACATCGGTCCGGCGCCCGTCCTCGATGACGAAGCGGCCGTCGATCAGTACGTGCGGGATGCCGACCGGCAGCGTCCGCGGCGCCTCGAACGACGAGCCCGCCGCCACCGTCTCCGGGTCGAACAGGACCAGATCGGCGCGGTAGCCCTCGCGGACCAGGCCCCGGTCGGGCAGCCGGAGCCGCGCGGCCGGGCGGGACGTGAGGTGCGCGACCGTCTCCTCCAGGGACATGACGCCCAGGTCGCGCGCGTAGTGGCCGAGGTAGTGCGGGAACGTGCCGTATGCGCGCGGGTGCGGCTTCTCGCCCTGCAGGATGCCGTCGCTGCCGCCCGTGTGCACCGGGTGCTGCATGATCGCCCGGACGTTGTCCTCGTGCCCGACGTGCTGAAGGATCGTCGAACCCAGCTTGTCCTCGACGAGGAGTCGGCGGGCGGTGGTCCAGGGGGCCTCACCGCGCTCGGCGGCGGCCGCCGCGACCGTCCTGCCGACGTAGGCGCCGAGCGTCGGATCGGCGACCCCCGAGATCTCGATCGTCTCCCACTCCATCGGCACGCCGTGACAGCCGTCGGAGCCGATCTCCTCGACGTGGTGCCGGATGCGTTCGGCGGTGGCGTCGTCCAGGAGACGGGCGAGGGTCGCGTCCGGGCCGCCCTCGTTGGCCCAGCTGGGCAGCATGGCGACGAGCGTCGTCGCGCCCGGGGTGTACGGGTAGGTGTCCAGGCTGATGTCGGCGCCGCCCGCGATCGCCTCGTCCAGGAGGGCGAGCAGGTCGGCGCCCTTGCCCTTGTTCACGCCGAAGTTCATGGTGGCGTGCGCGAGATGCAGCGAGCAGTTCGCGGTGCGCGTCAGCTCGACCATCTCCCGGTACGCGTCCAGGGCGCCGGCCCCGTAGCTGCGGTGATGGGGGCAGTAGTAGCCGTCGTACCCGGCGACGACGCGGCACAGCTCGGTGAGTTCGGCGTCCTTGGCATACATGCCCGGGGTGTAGGTCAGCCCCGACGACATGCCGACGGCGCCCTGCTCCATGCCCTCGGCGACGAGCCGCTTCATCCGGTCCAGCTCGGCGGGGGTGGCGTCGCGGTCCTCCCAGCCGACCGCGTACATCCGGACCGTGCCCTGGGGGATGAGGTAGGCGGCGTTGACGGCGATGCCGCGGTCCAGACGGTCCAGGTACTCGCCGACCGTGCGCCAGTCGAAGTCGACGGACGTGTCCCCGGGGGCGCCGCCGTTCCAGCCGGTGATCGCGCGGCGGACCTCGGCGAGGGTGCGGTCGTCGACCGGGGCGTACGACAGGCCGTCCTGGCCGAGGACCTCCAGGGTGACGCCCTGAGCCGCCTTCGCGCTGTGGTCCGGGTCGCGGAGCAGAGCCAGGTCGCTGTGGGCGTGCATGTCGATGAACCCGGGGGAGAGGGCGAGGCCGTCGCCGTCGAGCGTGCGGGCGGCCGTGGGGCGCGGGCCCTCGCCCTCGCGAATGATCTCTGCGATCCGGCCGTTGTCGACAGTGACGTCGGCGCGGTACGCGGCACCTCCGGTGCCGTCGATCACACGCACGTCCTTGATGACCAGGTCCATTTCCGACTGCCTCTTTCGTCGTGGCTGAGCTGAACTGCGGACACACCCACCCGCCCACCCGTGCGACTCTCGTCGCCGAGTGCCAGTGGCCCCCGCGGTGCCGCCCCACCGCCGGCGGCCACCGCTGCGTCGCCGGTGAGAAGCACCCCGCCGGGGGCGCGGGGAACTGCGCGAGCGACCCGCCGCGACCAGTGGCCGAAAACCGGCCGGTAGGCGAACGGCGGGGACTCGGGGCCCGGCCCCGCCGCCGACAAGCGACCCGGTCGAGCCCATCACCCGCCTAGAAGAACGTCCGCACGTAATCCACGACCGTGCCGTCCCCCTCCACCACCGGAATCAGCTGCCACTTGTCGAACGACGTGCAGGGGTGCGAAAGCCCCATGCCGAGCCAGTCCCCGACCTCGACCCCGCCGGCCCCCGGCTCCGTACGCACCCACCCGTGCTGATCCGACAGCCCCGTCACGGCGACCCCGGCCGCTTCCCGTACCGCCCCCGTACGCGCGTCCCGTACGACCTGGACCTCGGGCAGGTCGAGGTCGTAGGCGGCGTCCCGCTTGCCCGCGTTGATGAACGCCTGCTCGGGCGTCGGCCGCGACACGACCTGCGCCCACAGCCGGAAGGCGGGATGCAACGCGCCTTCCTCGGGGACCCGGTTGAACGGGGTCAGATGACGGTAGTGCCCGTCGTCGTGGGAGATGTACGCCCCGGAGCGCAGCAACTTCACTACGGGCGCCCCCAGTTCGGGAATCTCCGCGAACACATCGGCCACGGCGTCGAACCAGGCTGAGCCCCCCGCGCTGATCACGATCTCGTCGAGCCCCGCGAACCGCCCGCCCCCGTCGAACCCGACCGCGAGGGCGACGAGCCGCCGCAGCCACGCGCGGACCCGTTCGCCGTCGGCCTGCGGCACCTCGCCCTCGTACCCGGCGACCCCGACGAGCCGCAGCGTCGAGACCCCGGCGACCGCGTCGGCGATGGCCCCGCACTCGGTCTCCGTGCGGGCGCCGGTCCGTGCCCCGTCACCCGCGCCCAGCTCCACGACGACGTCCACGGCCCGGCCCGCCCCTGCGGCGCGCAGAGCCGCGTCCATCAGCTCGACGCCGCGTACGGAGTCCACGTAGCAGACGAAGCGGAAGGACGGGTCGGAGTCGAGTTCACCGGCGAGCCAGCGCAGCGCGGCCGCGTCGACCAGTTCGTTCGCGAGGAAGATCCGCTCGACGCCGAACTCGCGCGCGACCCGCACCTGGTGCGGCACGGCGAGCGTGATGCCCCACGCCCCGTGTTCGATCTGGCGGTGGAAGAGCTGCGGCGCCATGGACGTCTTGCCGTGCGGCGCGAACGTGAGCCCGTGCCGGGTGGCGTACGTCTCCATGAGGGCGAGGTTGTGTTCCAGGCGCTCGGCGGAGAGGGCGAGGACGGGGGTGGTGAAGCCGTCGGTGAAGAGGTTGAGGCGGCGCTCGGCCAGTTCGGCGACGGTCAGGCCCTCGGCCTGGGGCGGCAGGCCCTTGAACCGGAAGTCGACGCGCTCGCGCGCCAGCTCCTGCAGTCGTGCTGCTCCGCGTTCGGCCGCGTCGTCGGCGCTGACGGCATTCTTGGCGGTCACGGTTGCCTCCTCCAGGCGAGGCAGTTGCAATATATGCAACGCCCATTGCGTATGTCGCTCACTGCTGTCTAACATCCGAGCCAACGCCGGGTCAACGGAGCTGTTGGCCCCCACGCCGTGAGGAGACCGACCCCCGTGACCGTCACCGGACCCGCAGCCCCGCACAGCGCAGCCGCCGTCGTCGTGCCCGACGTCGTCGCGCTCGGCGAGTCCATGGTCACGTTCGTCCCCTCGGTCCCGGGGCGCCTCGCCGACGTGCCGTCCTTCGAGCGCGGCATCGGCGGCGCCGAGTCCAACCTCGCCTGCGTCCTCGCGGCCGGCGGCCACCGCGCCCGCTGGGTCAGCCGCGTCGGCGCCGACGGCTTCGGCGACCACCTGATCGAGGCGATCGGCGCGTACGGCGTCGACGTGGCGCACGTGGGCCGCGACGCCGCCCGCCCCACCGGCATCTACTTCCGCACCGCGGGGGACCGCGCCACCGACGCCCACGAGGTCGCCTACTACCGCGCCGGTTCCGCCGCCTCCGCCATGTCCCCGGCCACGATGGACCCGGACACGCTCCGCGCGGGCCGCATCCTGCACCTGTCGGGCATCACCGCGGCCCTGTCGCCGGACTGCCTGGCCCTGCTCCGCACCCTGCTGCCCGGCGCCCCCGGCGGGCCGCTCGTCTCCTTCGACGTCAACCACCGCCCCGGGCTCTGGAGCACCCCGGAGGACGCCCGCGTCCTGCTCGACCTCGCCCGCCGGGCCCACCTCGTCTTCGTCGGCGAGGACGAGGCCGAGGACGCGTTCGGGATCACCGGCGGCCCCGACGCCGTACGGGCGGCCCTGCCCGAGCCGGACCTGCTCGTCGTGAAGCGCGGCGCCGACGGAGCCGTCGCCTACGACCGCGACGGCGGCGCCCGCCACTTCGAACCCGCCCCGCGCGTCGACGTCGTCGCCGCCGTCGGCGCGGGCGACGCCTTCGCCGCCGGGTTCCTCTCCGCGACCCTGCGCGGCCTGCCCGTCGCCGACCGGCTGCGCCACGGCCACCTGTGGGCCGCCGCCGCGCTCACCGTCCCCGGCGACCTCGCCGCGCCCCCGCACCGCGACCACGCCGACCGCCTGGTCGCCCTCGACGCCGCCGCGTGGGGGACACTGCACCTCGGCCCCGGGTGGACGACCGCCCACGACGAGGCCGCCGAGGAGGTACGTACGCCATGAGCCAGACCGTCGACCGCGCGCTCAGCATCCTGCCGCTGCTCGCCGAGGGACCCGCGGACCTCGGCCAGGTGGCCGACCGCCTCGGCGTGCACAAGAGCACCGCTCTCCGTCTCCTGCGCACCCTGCACGAGCACGGCCTCGTCCACCGCCAGGCCGACCAGCGCTACCGGCTCGGCGCCCGCCTCTTCGCCCTCGCCCAGGAAGCCGTCGAGAACCTCGACGTCCGCGAGATCGCCCACCCGCACCTCGTAGCCCTCAACGAGAAGTGCGGCCACACCGTCCACCTCGCGGTCTACGAGGAGGACGAGGTCCTCTACATCGACAAGGTCGAGAGCCGCTACCCCGTGCGCATGTACTCGCGCATCGGCAAGCCGGTCGCGATCACGGTCGCCGCCGTCGCCAAGCTGCTCCTCGCCGACCTGTCGGAACCCGAGCGCCGCGCCGTGGCGGAGAAGCTCGACTACCCCATGTACACGTCCCGTTCGACCCCCAACGCCGCCGCGTTCCTGCGCGAGCTGGAGAAGGTGGGCGAACAGGGCTGGGCCACCGACCTCGGTGGCCACGAGGAGTCCATCAACTGCGTCGGGGCGCCCGTCCGCGGCGCCGACGGCCGCGTCGTCGCCGCCATGTCGGTCTCCGCGCCGAACGTGGTCGTCACCGCCGAGGAACTCCTCACCCTGCTCCCGCTGGTGCGCCGCACGGCGGAAGCCATCAGCCGGGACTACTCAGGAACCGGTCCCGGCCCGGGTTCCGGTCCCGGCCCAGGTTCAGGTAACACCCCCACGAAGGAAGCAAGTTCACGATGACCGAGAAGACGGCCCTCACCCCCGCCACGCACACCACCCCGCCCGCGAAGTTCTCGCACGGCGTCAAGAAGGGCAACATCCTCCAGGTCGCCGGCCAGGTCGGCTTCCTCCCCGCCGAGGAGGGCAAGGCCCCGACCCCGGCGGGCCCGACCCTGCGCGAGCAGACCCTCCAGACGTTCGCCAACGTCAAGGCGATCCTCGAAGAGGGCGGCGCCACCTGGGACGACGTCATGATGATGCGCGTCTACCTCACGGACGTCGACCACTTCGCCGAGATGAACGAGATCTACAACGAGTACTTCGAGGAGCAGGGCCTCAAGGCCCCCGCCTCGGCCCGCACCACGGTCTACGTCGGTCTCCCGGCGGGCCTGCTCATCGAGATCGACGCGCTCGCAGTCCTGGGCTGATCCGCTGATCCGCTGATCCCGTTCTGAGCTGAGCAGCATCTTCCTCGCTTCTTCTGTACGTCGTCACGGTGCGGCGCGTCGTCCGGACGCGCCGCACCGCGATCCCCCCTGCCCAGAAACATCCATGCCCTTACGAGGACCCCCATGCTCCCCATATCCACCACCCTGGCCCCGCTCGCGGCCGCCGCCTCCGAACCGCCACCCCACACCGGCGGCATCCTGAAGCTGATCGACGGCACGGCGGGCCTCCTGACGATCGCCGCGCTCGGCATCGTGCTGCTCCTCTTCCTGATCATCAAGGCGCGCCTGCAGCCCTTCGTGGCCCTCCTCGCGGTCTCCATCGCGGTCGGCCTCGGCGCGGGCCTGTCCGTCACCGAACTCTTCGGCACCGTCCAGAAATCCGACGCGGTCTCCACGATCGAGTCCGGCATGGGCGGCACCCTCGGCCATGTAGCGATCATCATCGGGCTCGGGACCATGCTCGGCGCGGTCCTCGAAGTCTCCGGCGGCGCCGAGGTCCTCGCCTCCCGCCTCCTCAACCTCTTCGGCGAGAAGCGCGCCCCGCTCGCCATGGGCCTCACCGGCCTGATCTTCGGTATCCCCGTCTTCTTCGACGTCGGCATCTTCGTCCTGGCCCCGATCGTCTACGCGGCGGCCAAGCGCGGCGGCAAGTCGATCATCCTGTACTGCATGCCGCTCCTGGCCGGCCTGTCGATGACGCACGCGTTCCTGCCCCCGCACCCGGGCCCCGTCGCCGCCGCCGGACTCCTCCACGTCGACCTCGGCTGGGTCATCCTCATGGGCATCGTCTGCGGCATCCCCGCCGTGCTCGCCGCCTGGGGCTGGGCCGCCTGGATCGGCAAGCGGATCTTCGTGCCCGTCCCGCAGGACATGGTCGAGGCCGCCGACGAGGCCAAGGCGTCCCTTGAGGCCGAACAGCGCGCCTCGGGCGTCACCCCGACCGAGAAGCCGGTCGCGCTCGGCGTCGTCTTCGCCATCATCGGCACCCCGCTGATCCTGATCCTCCTCGCCACTTTCTCCTCGATCGCCTTCGACCCGTCCACGGGCCGCTCCGTCATCGAGTTCTTCGGCCACCCCTTCGTGGCCCTGACGATCGCGCTGCTCCTCGCCTACTACCTGCTCGGCATCCGGCGCGGCTGGTCCCGCAAGTCCCTGGAGACGGTGTCGACGGCGTCGCTCAAGCCGGTCGGCAACATCCTGCTGGTGGTCGGCGCGGGCGGAATCTTCGGAGCGGTCCTCAAGGCGAGCGGCATCGCGCAGGCACTCGCCGACACGTTCAACGACGTGGGCCTGCCGGTCATCGTCCTCGCCTACCTGATCTCGCTGGTGCTCCGCGTGGCGCAGGGCTCGGCGACGGTGGCCATCGTGACGACGGCGGGCATCGTGGCCCCGCTGCTCTCGGAGGGCAACTACTCCCAGGCCTTCACGGCCCTGGTCATCATGGCGATCTCCGCGGGCTCGATCTTCGCCTCGCACGTCAACGACGGCGGCTTCTGGATGGTCGCCAAGTACTTCGGCATCACGGAGCGCGACACCCTGCGGACGTGGACGGTCCTGGAGTCGGTGCTCTCGATCGCCGGGTTCGTGGTGGCGGCGGTGGTCAGCCTGTTCGTCTAGCGGTGCGCCGCGTACGGTAAAGGGCGCGTCAAGCCGTGAGTTGAGACACCGCCCGTGGCGGACGAGAACCAGTGGGGCCCGGGGGAGGCGCCGCACAGCCTCGTCCGCCATACTTCCGCCCGTGGAGCAGCGTATGGAGAGTCAGAGTCAGAAGGTCACGCCCGTCACCGGTGCCGGTTTCGACCCGGCGTACGTTCCCGGCCTGACGTCTCCCGGGCCGGGGACGGCAGCCGAGGACACGGTCACGGAGCCCGACGAGACGGCGGCGGAGGAGGTGACGCGGGAAGAGCCGGAGGACGCGAAGCCCGTCGAGAAGACTGACGAGAAGCCCGTCGAGAAGCCCGTCGAGAAGCTCCTTGAGGAGACCGACGAGAAGGCTGTCGAGGGTGACGGCCCGGCCATGGAGGCGAAGGACCGCCGGGGTTCGATCACCGTCGACGCGACCGGTGTCCGGTTCACGCTCGACGACCAGGAGGCGGAGTTCACCTGGGACGAGATCAGCGCGGTCGAGTACGGCACGTCCCGCAAGCGCCTCACGGTGACGGTCCACACGCCCAACAGCCGCTGGTACCCGAACGACGTCGAGGCGCCGGACAAGTCCCGCCTGGCCGAGTGGACCGAGCAGTTGGACAAGGCGCTGGACGCGTACTTCGAGGACTGACGGGCCGGGCGGCGGCGGGCGGACCGGCAACGGTTCCGGTAGGCCCCCTTGCCGCCGGGCCCGCTTTACGCTCCCTTGGTATCCATGGCGGACACCACGGGCAGCACAGGCAGCACAGGTACCCCCACCACCTCGGGCATCGACGACCACCCCCGCAAGTCCAGCTGGAAGTACATCGGCCCCGGCATCGTCGTGGCCGCGACGGGCGTCGGTGCCGGTGACCTGGTCGCCACGCTGGTCGCGGGCAGCAACTTCGGCTACACCCTCCTCTGGGCGGCGGTCCTCGGCTGCCTCGTCAAGATCAGCCTGGCCGAGGCGGCGGGCCGCTGGCACCTGGCCACCGGCCGTACGCTCTTCGACGGCTGGGCGAGTCTGGGCCGCTGGACGACGTGGTTCTTCGTCGTCTACGTGGTGATCTGGGGCTTCGTCTACGGGGCGGCGGCGATGTCGTCCAGCGCACTCCCGCTCCAAGCGCTCTTCCCGGACGTCTTCCCGTCCGACTGGTCGATCAAGCCGTGGGCGATCCTCTGCGGCCTGGTGGGTTTGCTCTTCGTCTGGTTCAACAAATACGACGTCTTCGAAAAGGTCATGACGGTCCTGGTGGGCGTCATGTTCGTGGTGACGGTGTATCTGGCGATCCGCGTAACCCCGAACCTCGGCGACGCGTTCGCGGGCTTGCTTCCCGTCCTGCCCGACGAAAAGGACTCGATCCTCAACACGCTGGGCCTGATCGGCGGGGTGGGCGGCACGATCACGCTTGCGGCATACGGCTATTGGGTCAACGCGAAGGGCTGGACGAACACGTCCTGGATGAAGGTGATGCGCCTCGACAACAGGGTCGCGTACATCACGACGGGCGTGTTCGTCGTGGCAATGCTCTTCGTGGGAGCGGAACTCCTGCACGCGTCCCACACGGCCATCGCAAGCGGCGACAAGGGCCTGCTCGACCTGACGAAGATCCTGGAGTCGGAGTACGGCACGGCCACGGCCAAACTCTTCCTGATCGGCTTCTTCGCCACGTCCTTCACGTCCCTGATCGGCGTCTGGCACGGCGTGAGTCTGATGTTCGCGGACTTCGTGGAGCGGTACCGCGCGGAGCGCGTCGGGGGCGAGAAGGTGGCAAGGGGCGACCTGGAACGCAACTGGCCCTTCCGCATCTACCTGCTCTGGCTCACATTCCCCCCGATCATCCTCCTCTTCCAGGGCCAGCCGTTTCGCCTGGTCATCCTCTACGGGGTCCTGGGCGCGGCCTTCATGCCCTTCCTGGCCTTGACCCTGATCTGGCTCCTGAACTCCGCCCGCACGCCCGCCGCTTGGCGCAACGGCTGGCTGAGCAACGGGATGCTGGCGGTGGCGGGCCTGCTGTTCGTGATCCTGTGCGTGAAACAGATCTGGGATCAGCCTTGGTCGGATTTTTTCTAGGCCAGGATCAAATGGCCTGTGGAGAGGCTTGAAAGGTACGCGTCCGGGCCAGGGTCATCTCAGTGGCGCGGAAGGAAAGCAGCGAATTTTCATCCTGCACGACCACGGCGATTCCTTCAGCGCTCCGCACCAGGTCAATGCTTTTAGAGCCAGGTGGACCCCAGCCCCTCACCGTCACCTGGCGCACGCCGGTGAAAACCAAGAAGAACTCAAAGCCTTCGCTCCCTTCCTGAGTGGTGAACCCGAGGGTGGCAGAGGCGAGCCGCTCGTCGAGGTGCACGTAGAAAAGGTCGCTGGCGCTCAGCATGGACGGATTTGCGAGCGCCTCGATGTCAAAGTCGTTCATAGAAGGTCTTCTCGCAGAAGTCGGGAATCGTGGTGTGGCGCATGCTGTCAAGCCTGCTGCGGAACACGTGCAGGCCGTCGTCGCTCCCTGCGGGACCCAGTCGGAAGCCGCTCACATGTCCTACAAGAACATCGGTGCTGCTGGTGAAGCGAAGAAATGAGTTGCCGTCGGCGGCGGCCGTCACGCGGATCCGGTGCTGTTCGCCTTCCAAAGATGTCGTGCCGAGGCGCATCGCCACGGGCGGCTCCCAAGCGTCCAGTTCCACATCGGCCACGGCCAGGAACTGGAGTTGTCCTTGGACCGTGTCGACCCCGGCCGCGACCCAATCGTCGGGAAGCGGCAGGGAAGGCGCGGGCAAGTCCAGCCGCAGCGTGACGCTGGGCCCGCGCCAGTTGAGATGGACGGATCGCAGCCGGACGAACTCCAACGGGGGGAGTCCGGCGTCGTAGAAGGAGGCCAACACCTCTCCGTTCCGCAACGGGATGCTATTCGGGGGCATAGGGATAGTGCTCCTCGCACCCGGAGAATTCCCCTCGCCGTAGAACGGGTCTTCCCACTTGATGTCGGTCACGCTGGCTCCCTGGCGCCATGCGGGGCGTCGAAGAACTCGACGTTCCGTCCGTATCGATCGATTCCTGTGAGGCGCCACGGGCGGTCCGACCCCAGTGAGAAGAGCTGGTCGATACGAGCCGTCCCGTCTATGCAGCGTGCCACGCAGATGGCCTTTTCATCTCCCAATCGGGTATGCCTCGCTTCGGCGTCTCAAAGCAAGTGGTCCGCCTTCCCGGCCTTTATGTCGCGGATCAGTGTGCGGAGCGCTTCGTGGGAGTCGGTGATGTAGGTGTCCTCGGCTCCGGTGACGGTGATGTAGGCGTTGCCGGTCGAATCGGTTCCGAGGCGGAAGCAAGAATTACCCTCGCCGCAGAACGGGTCTTCCCACTTGATGTCGGTCATGCCGGCTCCCTCGTAGTCGGTCGCCTCAGGGTTCGATCGATATCAGGATTGATCGCTCCTGGAGGTGGCTCACGTAGCCGCCCGACAAGGACACTTTGGCGCCATGCGGGGCGTCGAAGAACTCGACGTTCCGTGCGTATCGATCGATTCCTGTGAGGCGCCACGGGCGGTCCGACCCCAGTGAGAAGAGCTGGTCGATACGAGCCGTCCCGTCTATGCAGCGTGCCACGCAGATGGCCTTTTCATCTCCCAATCGGGTATGCCTCGCTTCGGCGTCTCAAAGCAAGTGGTCCGCCTTCCCGGCCTTTATGTCGCGGATCAGTGTGCGGAGCGCTTCGTGGGAGTCGGTGATGTAGGTGTCCTCGGCTCCGGCCACGGTGATGTATGCGTTACCGCTGGCATCGGTCCCGAGGCGGAAGCAGCTTGCTCCCTCGCCGCAGAAAGGGGCTTCCCAAATGATCTCGGGCAACGTGATCTCCTCAGAGGTGGGTGGCGATTTCATGGATGAAGTCGCGGGACGGCCCGGTCGGCAGGGCGATGCGCTCCATCCAGTCGAGGTGGGTCCGGTATTTGTTCAGCTGCGCTTGGTCGCCGAGGAACTCCGGGCCGTGCGAGCTGTCGACCTGGACGGTATCCAGTTGAGGCACCGGACCGTGCAGATAGTTCACGGTCTGGCCGGCGCCGGGGAAAGAGCCTGCCGCGAACGGAACGACTCGCACGATGACGTGCTCCTGCTCGGAAGCCGCGATGAGGTGCTCAAGTTGTCGGCGGGCCACGCGTGGCCCGCCGAACTGCATCCGGAGCGCCGCTTCATGAATCAGGCAGACGTACTCGGTGGGGTTGTCGCCCTCCAGGACCTGTTGGCGCTCCACGCGGTAGGCCAGGCGCAGCGCCACCTCGTGCTGCGGCAGCGCGGGCAGGACGGCCCGGAACAGTTCGAGGGCGTGGTCGCTGGTCTGTAGCAGGCCCGGAATGTGTGCCGTGTGGGCGGTGCGCATGCGGGTGGCGTGCCATTCCAGTTCGGCGATGTCCAGCAGGCCAGAGGAGAGCGAGCCGCGATAACGCTCCCACCAGCCACGCCCGTTGGGGCCGGCCATGTCGACGAGGGACTCCACGTACGTCTCGTCCGAGCACGCGCAATTGCAGGCCAGCGTACGCAGGCGTTCGGCACTGATGGTGCGGATACCGGTCTCTATGTTGGAGATCTTCGCCCGGTCCATGCCGAGCAACCCGGCGGCCTGTTCCGCTGTCATCCCGGCAGCTGTCCGGATCTTGCGCAGTTCACTGCCCAGGCGTCGCTGACGTTCGGTGGACGTGGTCCTCGGTGGCATGCCCTTCCCTTCCCGCGTACGTCAGCAGTCTGCCGTGCGGCGGCTCCCCTCACTCACGGATGGGTTGGTTTTGTTAATGGCGTGGCACCTGAACCACTCTCTGCCCTACGTTCAGTAACGCACACGCTACACACGGCAGTTGGCAGTGCATCGCGCGAGCCTGCCCGCAGACTCCCTCCCTAGGAGGGGCGGGGCCCGCGTTCAGGGAGACGAGCCACCCGCTGCCGCCGACCACATCCGCCCCGCACCGCGAGGAGCCCGGCATGTCTCTCAGCGTTGTTCCCGCCTGCCCCGTGAACCCCCACCGCTCGGCCCCGGCCCCCGGCAGACTCGCCTACAGCCTCACGCTGCCCGCCGCACTCACCACACCCGCGATCGCCCGCGCAGCAACCCGCACCTTCTTGCGCACACATGATCTCGATGGGCTTCTCGAACCCGCTCAGCAGGCCGTTTCCGAACTCGTCGCCACGGCTTGCCGGTTCACGGACGATGCCGACGTCTACGTAGCACTGCGCTACAGGGACGACGCCCTTCGCGTCACCACGTACGACCACCATGTCCCTCACAGGCACCCGCGCCTCCTCGCGGCCTGCGACGGTCGGCGGCGGGCCGCCCTGCGGTTGCTCGCCTGTGTCTCGCGGGCGTGCGGCGGCGACTGGGGCTACGGGCCCTCCCGGGAACCCGGCGGTGGAACGCGGATGCGGGTCGTGCTGCCCAGGCATGGGGCAGGCGCCTACGGGAGGTAGGGCCCGCCATGCACGAGGCCTACTGGAACGGGATGTTCAGCCAAGGGCTCCCCGGGTCCTCCGTCAGGATGCGGTGGGCTTGGACCATGTCCTCGTACCAGTCACCGAACTCCTCGTCGTCGAAGTGCAGGCAGCGGCCGAGGATGTAGCCCGCGGAGAAGTCCTGCCAGGAGCGGTACGAGAGGGAGGCCGCCCGGCCCGCGGCCACGACAGCGGACTCCGCCTCCTGGAGTGTGCCGAAGCGGGCGCCGAGGCCCCAGCGGGCCATTTTCGAGGCGCGGCCGAGGTCCCAGGCGTCCACCGAGCTCACGTACCGCCCCTCGGCGAGTACGCCGTCGGCCCGCATCCGGGATTCATAGCGGGTGATCCGGCCGATGAGCCGCTGCACGCCCTCGATCCGGGCGGTGGTCTCCGCCTCGGGTCGGGGCTCCGTGTAGGTGACCCCGTCCTCGCTGAGCGTGGTGCGTTCGGCGGCGTTGCGCCGCATCACCGTCTCCGCCGCCTGGCGCCAGTACGCGGGGTCGACGTGGCCCCCGAAGTCGCGGGCGATCGTGCGGCGCAGGCTCAGAGCGAACTCCCAAACGGGACTGTGGGACTCGCAGGCGAGCAGGCCGTCCAGCGCCGATCTCCACTCCTCGCGCGTGGTGATGCCCCACCACTCGCGCAGCCGCTCGCGCTCCTTGTCGTAACCCGTTCCGTGCCAGCCCATGGCGTTCCACAGGGACCCGTTGGTCACGCAGAGGAGCGCTCCGCAGGCAAGGCCGTGGGCGACCGTGCCGTGCAGCGGGCCGCCGACGCTCAGTGCTCGCAGATGTCCGCGAAGCCTCGGACTTCCCACGTGGTCGGCGACTCGGGCCCAGTGGGTGGCGTGCGGCGGGCCGGCGGGCAGCGAGACCTCGCAGGGGGAACCGGGGTTCACGGTGAGGAGCGGCGGATCGGTGGGAGTCCAGGAGCGGGCGAACCAGTGCAGAGGGTGCCGCGTGAACACGAGGTTCGGCTCGGGCGTGGGCAGCATCCCGTCGGTGAAGACCTCCCACCGGTACGTGGGGGCGTGCGGCGGGCAATAGAGCGGGAGGATGGAGTCGGCGTGGGTGTCTGCGTGGGCCCGGTCGATCACGAAGTACAGATACGCCCGCGCCAGCGTCTCGTAGTACGCCGCCCAGTCTCCGCGGCTCTTCGCCTCGTACAGCGCCTGCTCTGTGGGGGTGGGCGCGTTCCACGCCGGTGCCGCTGCCGCTGCCGGGCCGAAGTCCTGGGGCGGCGGACCGAACGTCATGGCGGCTGCTCCCTGGTCGCTGCTTCCGGTGGACGCCGCAAGGTTACTGACCAAGCCTTGGGCAGCGCCGCCGGGGGAGCGGCGGCGCTGCCCGGTCAAGGGGCCACGGGCCGTGGGGTCACGGGCCCTGGAGCTACAGGCCGTGGACGTGCGGGCCGACCGCCGAGGACCACGCGTTGCCGGATGTCGCGTCCCAGTTCGTGGACCAGGTCATCGCGCCGCGCAGGCCGGGGTAGGTCTTGGACGGCTTGAAGGAGCCGCAGTTCGTGCCCTTGGTGAGGCAGTCGAGGGCGTCGTTGACGACGGACGGGGCTACGTAGCCGCTGCCCGCCGCGCTCGTCGAGGCGGGGGTGCCGATGCCGACCTGGGACGGGTCGAGGCCGCCTTCCAGCTGGACGCAGGCGAGCGCGGTCAGGAAGTCGACGGTGCCCTGGCTGTAGACCTTGCCGTCGCAGCCGAGCATCGACCCGCTGTTGTAGTACTGCATGTTGACGACCGTGAGGATGTCCTTCACGGCGAGGGCCGTCTTGAAGTACTCGGCGGACGTCGACTGCATGTCGATGGTCTGGGGCGCCATCGTGAGGACGAAGTCGGAACCCGCCTTTGACGCGAGCGACTTCAGCGCCTGGGACATGTACGTGGAGTTGAGGCCGTTCTCGAGGTCGATGTCCACGCCGTCGAAGCCGTACTCCTGCATGAGGGAGTACACCGAGTCCGCGAAGTTCGTCGCGGAGGCGGAGTCGCTGACGGACACCGTGCCGTTCTGGCCGCCGATCGAGATGATCACGGACTTGCCGGCGGCCTGCTTCGCCTTGATGTCGGCCTTGAACGCGTCCTCCGTGTATCCGCCGAGGCCCGCCGAGTCGAGCGTGAAATCGACGGCGCCCGGCGTCGTGGTCGCGTCCGCGAAGGCGACCGCGATGATGTCGTAGTCGGAGGGGACATCGCTCAGCTTCTGGACGCTGGCGCCATTGTCGAAGTTCTGCCAGTAGCCGGTCACCGCGTGGGCGGGGACGGCGGAGGCGGCCGTGGGGGTGGCCGTGGGGGTGGCCGTGGCGGTGCCCGCCGTCGTGAGCAGGCCGGTCACGGCGAGCGTCGCCGCCGTGAACGCGCCTGCCAGCGCGCCGAGTCGCTTCATCTTCCTGCCTCCATGTGGGGGGAGGGACCCGGCACACGTGTGCCGGGTCGAGGTGCGTGGGGAAGCAGCTGCTGGGCGTAAAAACTGGTCCAGACCAATAGCTATGTCAAGGGTTTGAGCCGATGCTTCCTCGCCAACTCGCGGACAGAGGTTCGTGAACAGTGCGAAGAGGGGTGTTGCCGGGCGCCCGCGTGGATATGGTGCTCAGGCAGGGACCGTAGGAGGACTGAGCGCAGAGCGACCGGGGGTTCACGCGTGCCGACCGCCATAGCCGTGACCGACCCCGACCTGGTGCTCGCCTCGCCCGACCGGCACACCCCGAGCGCGGCCGTGCTGCCCGTCGGCGCGGCCCCCGACGCGTATCCGCTGGACCGCGCGCTCACCGACGTCCACACACTGATCGAACAGCACGGCTACGTGATCGTGCTCTGCCCGCGATCCGTACCGGACTCCGTCGTGCACCGGCTGCATTCCGTCCGCTCCGTGCTCGAAAGTGACCGCATAGCCATCCTGCGGCCGGAACTCCCGCCGCTCGGCCTCGCCGTACTCGCGCTGCAACTGCGCCAGTTGTCCATCTGCGACTTCAGCCCCGGCGTGCTCGCCTCCGCCGGGCGGCTGCTCGCCCACTACGTCCACGCGGGCGCCCTGCTCGGCTCCGTCGCCAAGCTCGACCGCGTCGCCGTCCCGCTCAAGGCGCACGCCACATCGTGGTCGCCGAACGCCCAGTTCGCCGTCGTGGCCTCGCCGCAGCCGCAGCTCCTGCGCGTCACCGGCGCCGAGACACCGAGCGGCCCCGCCTTCGGCACGCGGATGTACTACGCCGCCGGGCAGCTCCCCACCGACTGGGTCACCACCGCGCTCGCCCCGGCCTGGCGGGTGTCGGGCGCGACCGAGGCACCGCTGCCCGCCGAGTCGCCGCGCTGGTGGGCGACGGGGCGGAAAGGCCACCCCGGCAAGATCGTCGAGTTCGCCGCCGCCATCCCCGACATCTCCGTGCTCTACCAGCTCGTGTCGTCCGTGCGGCGCGAGGCGTGCCACTGGTGCGGGCTCGAACTCATCGGCGACCGGTGCGGGTTCTGCTCCGCGCCGCTGGCCACCGGCGCGGTTCCCGAGCGCGCGGGGCCGGCCCGGACCCCACTGGCGCCGGCCGCCGCGTCCGGGCGGCCGGCACTGCCCCGGGCCTCGCACCACCGATGACGTCCCCGTTCCACCGCCCCTGACCAGCTGAGATCCCTGTCCGCCTACCGACGAGGTTGTCCGGTCCATGAATTCACGTCAGCGCCGCGGCGTCATCCTTCTGGTCGTCTCGGCCCTGTGTGCCGTCGGCGCGTTCGCCGGTGTGCTGTCCGTGATCCGCGACGTGAACTCCAAGGTCGGGCCCGAGGTGGCCGCGTACCGGCTGAAGGAGGACGTGGCGCCGTACAAGGAGCTGACCGACGACCAGTTCGAGGAGGTGGAGATGCCCGAGCGCTGGCTGTCGAAGACCGCCGTCAAGAACCTCCGCGAGGTCCGCGGCAAGATCGCCGTCACCCAGCTCAAGAAGGGCTCCCTGCTCCAGAGCGACATGGTCGTCGCCCGGCCCGAGCTGGAGCCGGGCCAGCAGGAGATCGCCATCATGATCGACGCGGAGACGGGCGTCGCGGGAAAGATCGACCCCGGCGCGAAGGTCAACATCTACGCCACCTTCAAGGCCGAGAACGACAAGCAGCGCGACCGCTCCGAGGTCATCGTCGAGAACGCCGAGGTCATCGACGTGGGCAAACTGACCCCGATCGACCAGCAGGGCACCGGCGACTCCGGCAGCCGCACCCGGCGCCAGGGCGAGGCCGTGCCGATCACGTTCGCGCTGAGCGCGGGGGACGCGCAGCGGGTGGCGTACGCGGAGTCGTTCGCGACGCACGTCCGGCTGGCGCTGGTGGCGCCGGGGGCCGAGGGGAAGATCGCGCCGGAGGACCGGTCGTACACGTTGAGCGAGGCCAAGTGATGCGGGTCTGGGAAGCCTGTCCGGCACATCAAGCCTGTCCGGCACATCAAGCCTGTCCGGCACATCAAGCCGGCCCGGCACATCAAGCCGGTCCGGCACATCAAGCCCCTCCGGCGATTGAGGAGCGGGGTCCGGGGCGGAGCCCCGTGGCCCGGGAATCAGCGCCCTCGAAGGGAGAACGCCGATGACTACGAGGATCCTCCCGGCCGCAGGCGAGCCGGAGGCGGCCCGCGCCCTGGTCACCCTCCTCTCCCAACTCCCCGACACCGAACCCGCCCCACCCGTCGCCGACTCCACGGCCCTGCTCGACACCCTGGCGAGGCTCGCCGCCGAGTCCCTCGACGAACTGCCCGAGGTCGTCCTCGTACACGAACGGATCGGCCCCGTACCGGCGTTGGACCTCATCCGCGACCTGGTGCTGCGCTTCCCGGCCGTCGGCGTCGTCCTCGCGACGGCCGACACCAGCCCCGCGCTGCTCACCGCCGCGATGGACAGCGGAGCGCGCGGCATCGTGGCGTTCCCGCTCGGCTACGACGCCCTCGCCGAGCGCGTCCACGCCGCGGCCTCCTGGTCGGCGGGCATGAGGCGGCACCTCGCGGGCGGTACGGGCGCGGAGCTGATGCCCGCGGGCGGCGGCGGCCGGGTCGTCGCCGTGACCGGGGCGAAGGGCGGGGTCGGCACCACGCTGGCGTCGGTCCAGTTCGCGCTCGCCGCACGGGCGTCGGGCAAGGCGGTGGCCCTGCTCGACCTGGACCTCCAGTCGGGGGACGTCGCCTCGTACCTGGACGTCCAGTTCCGCCGCTCGGTGGCGGACCTGGCGGCGATCCGCGACATCACACCCCGCGTCCTCCAGGACGCCGTCTTCACCCACGAGACCGGCATCGACCTGCTGCTCGCCCCCGCCGACGGCGAACGCGGCGAGGAGGTCACCGACCGTGTCGCCCGCCAGGTCGTGCACGCCCTGCGCGCCCGGTACGAGGTCGTGGTCGTCGACTGCGGTACGCAGATGGGCGCGGCGAACGCGGCGGCGATCGAACTCGCCGACCAGGCGGTGCTCCTCGTCACCCCGGACGTGGTCGCCGTCCGGGCCGCCAAACGCATGGTCCGGCTCTGGGACCGCCTCCAGATCCGCAAGGCTGAGGAAACCCTGACGGTCGTCAACCGGTACGCGCGCTCCGCCGAGATCCAGGCCCCGCTCGTCGAACGCGTCACCGGCACGAAGACGGCCCGCGCCACCGTCCCCGCCGCCTACAAGGAGCTCCAGGCGGCCGTCGACGCGGGCCGCATGCAGGACCTCGACAACCGCTCCACCGTCAAACAGGCCCTGTGGACCCTGGCCGGCGAACTCGGCCTCGTCACCGCCCCCGCCCCGGAGGCGACGGGCCGCCGCTCCCGCCGCCGCGCCGGCGGCGACAAGGGCGCGGTGACACTCGAATTCGCGGCGATGTTCCCGCTGGTCCTCGTCGTCCTCGCGCTGATGTGGCAGTGCGTGCTGTACGGCTACACGTACTCCCTCGCCGGGAACGCGGCGGACGAGGCGGCACGCGCCGCGACCTCGGCGCAGGCGGGCGGCGGGGACTACGGCGCGGCCTGTGCCGCGGCGGGCAGGGAGCACCTTCCGTCGGCCTGGCAGGGGGCGCAGATCGGCTGCGGGACCGAGGGCGCGCTCATGAAGGCCAGGGTCGAGGTCGACGTGCCCGTGTTCTTCCCGGGGGTGAACCCGGGGTGGAAGGTCACGGGTGAGGCGGGCGCGGCGTCCGAGGCGGACCAGTGACAGCGCCCGGGCCGCCCGAACCTCCCGCGCCCCGGGCGCTGAAGTGGGACGACCGCGGTGTCTCCATGCTGGAGTTCGCCGGGTTCCTGCCCTTCCTCCTCGTCATCGGCCTGGCCGCGATCCAGCTCGGCCTCGTCGGCTACGGGGCGAACCAGGCGGGGAGCGCGGCGCGGGCCGGGGCCAGGGCGGAGTCGCTGAACGAGGGGACGGGCGCGGCGGCGGCCGTCGGCTCGGTCAGCGGCTGGCTGGACCCGTCCCCGTCGATCGCGACCGGCGACACCGTCACCGCGACCGTCACCGTCCACGTGGGCGCGATCATCCCCCTCTTCGACGGCTGGGACATCCACCGCTCCGCCACGATGCCGAACGACCGCTCCGGCGACGCAGCCGGCGAAGGGAGCTGACACGAGATGAGCCTGCGCTCCCGGGTCGTAGCCACCCGCGACACCCCCACCGGCACACCCCCGGACCGCGACGAGGGCCTGATCGCCGTCTACCGCGCCAAACTCCTGGAGGAGATCGACCTCGCCGAGATGTCCTCGCTCCAGGCCGCGGACCGCCGCGTCCGCCTGGAACGCGTGCTCGGCCACATCATCAGCCGCGAGGGCCCGGTCCTCTCCTCCACCGAGCGCACCCAGCTCATCCGCCGGGTCGTCGACGAGGCCCTCGGCCTGGGCATCCTCGAACCCCTCCTCGCGGACGCCTCCATCACCGAGATCATGGTGAACGGCCCCGACGCGATCTTCGTGGAACGGGCGGGACGGGTGGAACAGCTCCCGCTCCGCTTCGCGTCGCCGGAGCAACTGATGCAGACGATCGAACGCATCGTCTCCACCGTCAACCGCCGCGTCGACGAGTCGAACCCCATGGTCGACGCCCGCCTCCCCACCGGCGAACGCGTCAACGTGATCATCCCGCCGCTCGCCCTGACCGGCGCCACCCTCACGATCCGCCGCTTCCCGCGCGCGTACAGCCTGACCGAACTCCTCGAACTGGGTTCGCTCGACGAGCACATGCTGATGCTGCTCGCGGCGTTCGTCCGCTCCCGCTTCAACATCATCGTCAGCGGCGGCACGGGCTCCGGCAAGACGACCCTGCTCAACGCCCTCTCCGCCCTCATCCCGTCGCACGAGCGCATCATCACCATCGAGGACTCGGCGGAGCTCCAGCTCCAGCAGGAGCATGTGATCCGCCTGGAGTCGCGCCCCGCGAACGTCGAGGGCAAGGGCCAGGTCACCATCCGCGACCTCGTCCGCAACAGCCTGCGCATGCGCCCCGACCGCATCATCGTCGGCGAGGTCCGCGGCGGCGAGACGCTCGACATGCTGCAAGCCATGTCGACGGGCCACGACGGCTCCCTCGCCACGGTCCACGCCAACACGGCCGAGGACGCCCTCACCCGCCTCCAGACGCTCGGCTCCATGTCGGAGGTCGACGTCCCCTTCGAGGCGCTGCGCGACCAGATCAACTCGGCCGTCGACGTCCTCGTACAACTCACCCGGCACGCGGACGGCTCCCGCCGGGTCAGCGAGATCGTGCTGCTCGTCTCGCACGGCAGGGAACAGTTCACGATCGCCCCGGTGACGCGCTTCGTGGCGCAGCCGTACGTCTCGGGCACCACGGACCTGGAACGCCGCCGCGTCCACGGCTACTACGAACACCTTCCGCTGCCGCGCCGCCTCGCGGACCGGCTGTACGTGGCGGGGGAGTCGGTGCCGCCCGCGTACGGGGTCGTGGAGACGGTGGACGCACGGCATACGAGGGAGGCGACGGGGTGACACCGGTCCGGGCAGGGACGACAGCTGAACGCGTACGGGAGGCGACATGACGGACACGGCCCTGATCGCCCTCGGCGCCACCTTGCTGACCTGCGTCGTCGCCATCGCGGGCGTCCACGTCTACGCGTCCGGACGCGCCCAGCGCCAAGCCCTCGTCGACCGCCTGGACGACTACCGGGCGGGCGACGGCGGCGGCTCCGGCACGATGGGCGGCCGCGTCCGCCGGTTCGCCGCCGTCGACCGCCGCCTGCGCCGCACCCGCCTGGGCCGCGCCGTCCACCTCCGCCTGTCCGCGACGGGCCTCGACCTGACGGCGGGCGAGTTCTCCGTCTACGTGGCGGCGGTCGTCGCCGCTCTGTGGACCCTGGCGGCGGCGACGCTGGCCCCGTTCTTCGGCCCGATCGCGGGGGCCGTCGCCGTCTGGGCGGCGGTCATCTTCCTCAACTGGCAGCGCCAGAAACGCATCGAGGCGTTCATCAACCAGCTCCCGGACGTGGCCCGCCTGCTCGCGAACGCGACGGCGGCAGGGCTTGCCCTCCGCACGTCGCTCGCGATGGCGGCGGAGGAACTCGAAGCCCCGGCCGGCGAGGAGCTGAGCCGGGTGGCGGACCAACTGGCGCTGGGCCGCTCGGTCGACGACGCGCTGGACGAACTGGCGGGCCGCCTCCCGTCGCGCGAGCTGATCGTCCTCGTCACGACGCTGGTCCTGGCGAACAAGGCGGGCGGCACGGTCGTCTCCTCGCTGCGCAACCTCACCCAGACCCTGGAGGACCGGAAGGAGACCCGGCGCGAGATCCGCACGATGCTGTCGGAGGTGAACGCGACGGCGTTCACGGTCCCGCTCCTCGGCCTCGGCTCCCTCCTCCTGATCAACTCCTCGAACGAGGGCGCGCTCGCGAAGGTCACCGGCTCCCCCCTCGGCCAGACCCTGATCCTGATCTCCCTCGGCCTGTACGGGATCGGCTTCTTCGTGATCCGCCGCCTGGGAAAGATCGAGGTCTGAGCCATGTACGCAACGATCCGGGCCGGATCCGAGTCCCCGACGATCGAGGTCTGAGCCATGTCGACAACGGTTGCGGGCCTGCTCCTGGCCCTGCTCGCGGGCGCGGCGGTCCTCGGCGTCTTCACCGGCGTCCGGATGTACCGCGCCGAGGCCAAGGTCCCCAGCGACCTGGCCCTCGCCCTGGAGGTTGGCGCCACCCGCGTCTCCACGACGGGCTCGGCGGTGGACCGCCTCGGGATGCGCTTCGCGCCGCTCGTCCTGCGCCTCATGGGCCCGCGCCGGGTGGACGCCAAGCGCCGCAAGATCGACATGGCGGGCAACCCGGGCGGCCTGACCATCGACCGGTACGGGGCGCGCCGCGCGGTCTACGGCGTGTTCGGCGTCGTCATGGCGCTGGTGTTCCTCTCCAACGGCAGCCCGCTCCTCGCCCTCCTCACCCTGGCCTTCGGCGCGCTCGCCGCGGACGCGCTGATCTGGCAGGCGGTACGCGAACGCAAGGAGGTCATCGACCGCACACTCCCCGACTTCCTGGACGTGCTCGCCGTGGTCGTCTCGGCGGGCCTCGGCTTCCGCCAGGCACTCGACCGCGTGGCGGAGAAGTACGAGGGGCCCTGGGCCGACGAACTCCGCATCACCCTGCGCCAGATGGACATGGGCGTCCCGCGCCGCCAGGCCTTCGACGAACTGCGCCGGCGCAACGCGTCCGAACAGGTCGCCCAATTCGTCTCGGCGCTCCAGCAGGGCGAGGAACTGGGCTCGCCCATCGCGGAGACCCTGATCCAACTGGCGACGGACATGCGCCGCACCGACGCCCAGAACTCCCGCCGCCGCGCCGCGAAGACGATCCCGAAGGCAACGATGGTGACCCTGGTCTTCATGCTCCCCGCCACCATGATCCTGATCGCGACGGGCATGTTCCTCGGCTCGGGAACCAACTTCGGTTCCATACTGGGTCGTTGAACCCCTCCTCTCTCACCGAATGACTGGCTACAGTGAAAGTGAGCAAAGGTTGGCTATTGCGAACGGCGCCCCGGGCTGAACTCCGGACTTGAATGACCGGGGCATGACGAAAGCGGTATCAGGGCAGCAGGGAAGGGAGCTGGCACGCGATGACGCCCCGGGCAACACCTAGACAACTTCCGGTCAAGCCCGATCCCTATGTTGGCGAAACCGGGTGCGCAGGGTCGCAGTTCGCGTACGTTGCGTGTGTTGTTCTGGTTGCCCTGGAGGACGTGGCGGAAGGGGGTCCCCGTGATCAAGGACCGAGTGCGCGGGACGTGGATGACGTGGACGAGTGCGCTGGGGGAGCGGGTCCGGGGGGCACGGCGAGATGCCGGGGCCGGGTTCGTGGAGTATGCGGGGCTGATGATTCTGATCGCCGGGATCTTCGTGGCCATCGACAGCCTCGGACTGGACGGCCTGATCTCGGGCGCGGTCCTGGACGCCATCTCCAACGTCATCGGCGGCTGACGGAGCGCTGCCTCCGTTCGTGCAGGCGCGTGCGTCTCCGCACTCGTCTGCCTGTGCGCCTGCGGGACGACCGGGGATCGACGCTCCCGATCTACATCTGGGTGACGGCGATCCTGCTCTTCGCCGCGTTCGCCTTCTTCGCGTTCGCCCAGGCGGCGTCGGCGCGCAACGGGGCGCAGTCGGCCGCCGACGCCGCCGCGCTGGCCGCCACGCAGTCCGTGCGCGACGAGCTGCTCGACGACCTGATCCAGTCCGTGGGGAACGAGGACGAGGACTGGATGGACCGCCTCGACCCGGGCTCCTTCGACGGACTCAACGCGGGGCCGGCCGACGCGGCCGCGAGCGACCTGGCGGCGCAGAACGACGCCACCGTGGCCTACGGCCCGGCCTTCAGGCTGGTCAACGGCTACCCGGGGTACGAAGTCGGCGTCGAGACCCAGTCCACGGTCGGTGACACGATCATCCCCGGCACCGAGTCCATGCATGCGACGGCGCACGCCACGGCCGTGCTCAAACCCCGTTGCGACTTCGACACGGAAGCCGACCCGGAAAAGCCCCTCGAACTCCACTGCGACGGCGCCCTCGGTGACGTGATCATCGACCCCGAGGACCTCGACCCCGCCGACCTGCCCGACGCGTCCGACCTGTTCTCCGTCCACCTGGCCGACTGACGAAGCGAACGACGAGAAAGAGGGAAGCCCCAGCCATGAAACTTCGGCGTACGACGACGGGCCGCCGGTCCCTGACCATGGCGGCGATCACGGCGGGGCTGGTACTCACGGTCGCCGGTTGCGGAGGCGACGGCGACGGAGGCGGCGACAAGGCGAAGGACTCCACCGCGTCCACGACGGCGTCGGCCGACGCGGGCGGCGGCGCGGAAAGCTCGGCGCCTCCGGCCGAGGACGAGAACAAGACCCTGGCCGAGGTGAAGGGCGAGAACGGCATCACGCTGACCGTCTCCTCGGCGGCGCGCGACGCGGGCGGCTTCGTCACCGTGCAGGGCACGGTGGCCAACGGCACCGGAAAGGCGTGGGTCCCGGTCAACTGGCGTGGGGACGAACGCGAATTGATGGGCAACGGCGGCTCCATCGCGGGCGCCGCCCTCGTGGACGAGGCGGGCAAGAAGAAGTACCTCGTCCTGCGGGACACGGAGGGGCGCTGCCTCTGCACCCGCTTCACCGGCGGCGTGCGCAACGGTGAGACCGCCACCTGGTACGCCCAGTTCCCGGCCCCGCCGGAAGGCACGACGAAACTGTCGTTCCAGGTCGGCGCGATGCCCCCCGCCCTGATCGAGATCACCGAGGGCGACTGACATGCCCCGACGAAGCGTGACCGCAGCGCTCACGGTGGCCACGGCCACAGTCGTCCTCACCACCGCGACCGCCGCCGGCCCGGCGGTGGCCGACGACCCCACCCCCGCCGGCCAGGCGACCAGCGCCCCGCCCGGCACCACGACGACGTCCCCGCCACCCCAGGTGGACGCCAACAGCCCGGGCCTCAAACTCGCCGACGGCGCGACACTCGCCCCCGCCAAGGTCCTCGACATCAAATCGGTGGTCGAGGACCTCTCCGGCGACGAACGCCGCTCCGACACCAACGAGAACGTCACCTTCGCCCTCCAGGCCGAGGTCCTCTTCCCGAAGGACAGCGCCAAACTCAACCCGGACGCCCGCTCCCGCATCCAGACGATCGCGGACGAGATCAACACGCAGAAGGCGGGCGCGGTGCGGGTCTTCGGCTTCACGGACAACCTGGGTTCGTACGCCCACGGCCTGACCCTCTCCAAGAAGCGCGCGGAAGCGGTCCACGACGAACTGACCGCGGCGCTCGGCGCCGAGGGCGGCAACATCACGTTCCAGGTCCGCGGCTACAGCGAGGACTATCCGATCGCGGACAACACGACGGAACAGGGCAGGAAGAAGAACCGCCGAGTGGAGGTGTCCTTCCCAAAGGGAGGCTGAACGGGCCCCGCGGCCCGCTCAGCCCTCTCGAATCAGTCGGCGGTGCTGTGGAAGATGCCGACCGCTTCTGTCACATGCATGGCGCGCTCGGCCCAGGCGGTCAGCTGATCCGCGTCTGTACAGGCGAGTACGCGCTCCCGCACGCTTCTAGGCACGTCGAGCTCACGCCAGTCAAGGATGCGCAGAACCATCTCGGCCTGTGTCTCGACCCGCCCTTCCTCACGCCCCTCCTCGCGCCCTTCCTCCCGCACCTTCTCGGCGACGTCGTGCCGGAAGAAGTAGTGCATCTGCGACATTAGTTCCCTCCACAACTTCCTGGCCTCGTCGTCCACGAGACCTGCCTCCACGAGCATCGCCAGTACCGCCGCGCTCTCGGGTTCGACGCGTTCAAGCGCCGCCGCCAGCGTCTTCAGTATCGCAGCGGCATGCGCGTCGTTACCATGCGTCATCGCCGAGAGTGCGGCCAGTGATGGATTCCGCACGGCTTCGTCCTCGTCGGCGATCACCGGAACGGTGTCCGGTCCGAGGACCAGCGGCCGCACCGTGAGCGAGGCCCACCCGGGTAGCCCGAATCTGATGGGCCGCGCCGCCCATCGCGCCGTCGACCTGCTCTGCGTCAGCACGATCAGTACGGGCTGGCACTGGTACTTCTCGCGCAGGTAGCCCAGGTAGTAGGCCCAACTGCCCCATTTCCGCTCGTCCTTCTTGCCCTGAGACTCCAGGACGATCAGAAAGTCACCCTCGTCCGTGTCCACCCGTACGAGGCTGTCCACACGACGCTCGACCGGCTCGATCTCGGTGAGGTCGGTGTTGAGCACGGCGAAGTCGCGCGGCTCGGGAAAGGGCACCCGGAAGAGGCGCTCGAAATTGCGGATCAGGCCGACGGTGTCCTTCTGGAAGACCCGGTGCATCGCCTCGTGCGAAGAGCTCACCATCACGCGGCCCCGAGCGCGCACCACACGTACTTGCCGCTGTCCCCGCACGTCGAGGACGGCTGCCAGCCCCACTCGTCCGAGCACGCTCCGACGAGCGCGAGGCCCCGGCCCCGTTCGGCGTGGAGGAGGTGCGGGGTGGGAGGGCGTGGTGGCGTCGGGTCGGCGTCCCAGGCGCCGACCCGCAGCAGCCCGTCCTCCCAGCCGAGCCGCAGGGCCGCGGGCCCCTTGGTGTGCTGCACGGCGTTGCCCACCAGCTCCGTGGCGAGAAGCTCGGCCATCTCGGTCAGGGCGTGCAGCCCGTGCGCGTGGAGCACGAGCCGCAGCGTGTGCCGGGCGACGGTGACGGCTCTGGGGTCCTGCGGGATGTGGAGTACGTACTCCCAGGGGGAGGAGGCGTATCGAGGCATGGCTGAACTCCGTTTCAGATGAGGGGATGCCCACGGCGATGGACGCGCACCCGTACTCGGATGCGCAGCGTTGCGTTCCGTCACGGACCGTATGCCTGAAATTTAAGGGGCCGCAAGCGGGTCGCGTACTCTGCCACCCGAACGAGGCGCACAGCACTACGAGTTGGATCGAGGGACCGGTACATGGCGACGAGGCGTCATCCCACCGCGCGGCACCTCCGCCTCGGCGCGGAGCTGCGGAAACTTCGGAACGCCGCCGGGCTCAAGGCGACCGAGGCGGCGGCTCTGCTGGGCGCCAGCTCGGTTCAGATGAGTCAGATCGAATCCGGTGTATCCGGCGTGAGCGAGGAGCGCGTGCGCCGCCTGGCCGCGCATTACGCCTGCGCCGATGCCGCTCACGTCGACGCACTGGTCGCTATGGCGACCGAGCGCACGCGCGGCTGGTGGGAGGAGTTTCGCGGGGTCCTGCCCTGCGTGTTCCTCGATGTGGCGGAGACCGAGCACCACGCGACGTACCTGCGCGAGGTGGTGACGACGCACGTGCCGGGCCTGCTCCAGACGCCGGACTACGCCCGCGCCGTGTTCGGCTACATGGTGCCGGAGCTTCCCGAGAGCGAGCTGCGCCCTCGCGTCGAGCACCGTATGCGGCGCAGAGCCATCTTCGAGGGGGCCGACCCGACACCGTACGAGACGATCGTGCACGAGACGGCGCTACGGATCCTCGTGGCCGACCGCCGCACCGCCGTGGCCCAACTCAGGGGCATCCTGCGCGAGATCGAACGCGGGCACGCGAAGGTGCGGGTCATCCCGTTCGAGAGGGAGGGTTTCGCGGGCGCCGGCATCGAGATGATGTACGTGGGCGGCCCCCTGGCCCCGCTCGACACGGTGCTCCGCGACGCGCCGCACGGCACCGCGTTCCTCGATGCCGAGTCACAACTGGGCCGGTTCCGTGCGCTGCTGCATAAGGTGGCGAAGGCGGCCTTGGAACCCGTGCCGTCCCGCGACTTCATTCACCAGCTGGCCAAGGAACTGTGAGGCGTACGGCATGACGGAGCCCCTGCACTGGCAGAAGTCGACGTTCTCGGGGGGCGGTGACGGCAACACCTGCGTAGAGGTGGCGGCAGCCGCCGGTTCCATCCATCTCCGCGAAAGCGACGACCCCGCACAGGAGATAGCCACGACCCCCGCGGCCCTCTCCCACCTCCTGCGCACCCTCAAGGACCCCCACCGGTGACCGACATCCCCTCCGACCTGACCTGGACCCGCGCGGCCCCCGAGGACGCGGAGGGCCCCGGACCTTGGATCGAGATCGCGTTCGGCGCGGGGGACCTGGTGCATCTACGGGAGACGTCCGACCCCGCGACGATCGTCACCACCACCCGCACAAAATGGGACGCCTTCGTACTGGGCGTACAGGCCGGCGAGTTCGATCACTTCGTCGCCGGTCCGGCCTGAACCCTCACTCCCACACCCGCACCGGCAGCGCGTCCACCCCGTACACGATCGACAGTTTCCGGAACTCAAGTTCGGCCGTGGGGACCGAGAGCCGCATCTCCGGGAACCTGCGCACCAGTTGGGGGAACGCCGCCCGGAGTTCCATCTTGCCGAGTTCCGCCCCGATGCAGCGGTGGATCCCGTAGCCGAAGGCCAGGTGCGAGGAGGCGGGCGGGCGCGCGGGCAGGAATGCCTCCATGTCCGCGCCGAGGCGCGGGTCGCGGTCCGCCGCGCTGAGGGAGACGATCACGACGTCGCCCCCGGCGATCCGGACCCCGCCGACCTCGACCTCTTCGCGGGCGAACCGCGGGAACGCCGTCTGGACCACCGTGAGATGGCGCAGGAGTTCGTCGACGAAGGGGGCCGCCACCGCCGCCGGGTCCTCCGCGTCGCGCAACGCGTCGAAGTGCTCGCGGTCCTGGAGCATGATCAGCGTGCCGAGGGCGAGCATGCTCGCGGTGGTCTCCAGGCCGCCGGTCAGGACGCCGTCGGCGAGGCCGGTCAGCTCCTCGTCGGTGATGGTGTCGCCGTGTTCGCGCACCAGCATGCCGAGGAGGCCCTCGCCCGGGTCGCGCCGCTGTTCGGCGACGACCCCGCGCAGGTAGTCCAGGGACTGCGACACCGCTCCGAAGGACGCGCCCGCCCCGCCCAGCACGTCGAACCGGGCCACCGAGAACTCCTGGAACGCCTCGCGTTCCTCGTACGGGATGCCCAGCAACTCGCATATCACCAGGGCCGGTACGGGCATCGCGAAGTGCTCGACGAAGTCGGCCGTGCCGTCCCCCGACTCGTGCGCCGCCTTCTCCAGGTGCAGCAGCTGCTCCTCGACGATGGCGTGGATGCGCGGTGTCAGGCGCGACAGGCGGCGCATCGTGAACTCGGGGGTGAGCAGGCGGCGCAGCCGCGTGTGGTCCGGCGGGTCGCAGAAGCCGAGGCCGCCCGGGTTCTGGTCGGCCCCGGCGCCGCCCACGCCGACGAGGTGGCGGAAGTCGTTGCTGAACGCCTTCGCGTCGCCCAGGACTTCCCTGGCCTCCTCGTAGCCGGACACGAGCCAGACCGTCATGCCGGGGATCGGCAGTCTGCTGACCGGTTCGCGCTCGCGCAGCGCGGCTATCTCGGGGACCGGGTCGAGGCCCTCGCGGCGCAGCGGCAGGAGCGCCGCGTCGGGCAGCCTCGCCAGCACGGACAGATCGAGGCTGCCCCCCTTCTTCCGCAGCCGGGAGAAGTAGAGACGGGTCAGCCAGGTCGCTATCGCGGAACGTACGGACATGTGCTCGCATTTCTGCGGTGGGACAGGATGGGCCTACGGGTACCTGGACGGGTACGTGGGGGCCGTGGTTCTGACGGGGCGCGGGGGTTCGCCAAGGGTACGTGCGTTCCCCGGGCCCTTCGGAAGAGGGGCCGCCCCCGCATCGCCCCTGGGGCCAGCCCTACCGCCGCCGCGTGGAAATGGGGATGATCCGGGCCCCGCCCCCTGCGACCATCGAGCCATGAGCAGCAAAGACGCCGACGCCCACCCGAACGGCCTCGACCCGAACGGCCTCGACCCGAACGGCCTCGACCCGAACGGCCCCCGCAGCAACGGCACCCCTTCGCACCGCCGCGACTTCGAGGAACTCGTCGCCGAAGCCGTCGCCGAGCCCACCGAGGGCTGGGACTTCTCGTGGTTCGAGGGCCGGGCCACCGAGGCCCGGCCGTCCTGGGGCTACGCGCGCGCGATGGGGGAGCGGCTCGCGCGCGCAGAGGCCGCCCTCGATCTGCAGACGGGCGGCGGCGAGGTCCTCGACGAGGCGCCGGTGCTGCCGCCGCTGATGGCCGCGACCGAGGGCTGGCCGCCGAACGTCGCGAGGGCGACCCGGCGTCTCGGGCCGCGCGGCGTGGTCGTCGTCGCGTCCCCCGAGGACGCCCCGTTGCCGTTCGCGGACGCGGCGTTCGACCTCGTCACGAGCCGCCACCCGGTCGTGGCGCGGTTCGCCGAGATCGCGCGTGTGCTGCGGCCCGGCGGCACCTACTTCGCCCAGCACGTCGGCCCGAGCAGCGTGTTCGAGCTCGTCGAGTACTTCCTGGGGCCGCAGCCGGAGGAGACCCGGCGCGCCCGGGACCCGTACGCGGAGAAGGCGGCGGCCGAGGCGGCGGGTCTGCAGGTCGTGGACCTGCGGGCGGAGCGGCTGCGCATGGAGTTCCACGACGTCGGCGCGGTCGTGCACTTCCTGCGCAAGGTCGTCTGGATGGTCCCGGGGTTCACCGTCGACGCGTACCGGCCACGGCTTCTCGCGCTGCACGAGCGGATCGGGAAGGAGGGGCCTTTCGTGGCGCACAGCACCCGGCACCTCATCGAGGCCCGCAAGCCCTCGGCATGAGACCTTCGCAGGTCACGCCGGTGCCGACGGCCTGAAGCAACCGATTCCGCATCGTTATCGAGACGCACTCGATCCACACGTAAACCTCACGTAAGTTCAGACCAACGGCAATTCGCGTGAGCAAAGCTGCGCGCCGGCACCGCGCGGTGGAGGGGGCTGCGCGGTGCCGTCCGCGTCTCCCGTTCGGCGCCCGCCGCCCGATGGGCGTACCCCGAATGCGCCATCCCCGCCCGGCCGCCCCGCCGCGACCCCGCCGCCCCGGCCGCGCGTCAACCGCGCGCACCACCCGGGAGAGGGACAGTGAAATCCCGGCGCTGCCGCCGGGAAGCGGGGGTCGAATCTCCGGGCGACCCCGCTGAGCAGCGGCCGGAAACGCGCGGCCCGCCGTCGCCGGGTGACTGCGGAGAGTAGTTGTGACACGCGGATGCGCGCGCCCGCACTTACGAAGGGTTATGGTGGAAACCCCCCCTCGGGCCGGTCCGTCTCCCCCCCCCACGGACCGGCCCGTTTTTTCTTTCCGTCCTCCCAGGCGTTGCAAGGGGCGGTTCAGCCCCGGTTTGCCCAGATGTTCGTGCCCGGCGTCGAGACCGCGAACGAGTCGATTTCGGTCAGCTCCGCGTCCGTGAGCTTCGGACCCGCGAGCGCCGCCACGTTCTCCTCCAGCTGCTTCACGCTGGACGCGCCGATCAGCGCCGACGTCATGCGCTCGTCGCGCAGCACCCACTGCAGCGCGAGCTGCGCGAGCGACTGGCCGCGCCGCGACGCGATGTCGTTCAGACCGTTGAGGCGCCGCACGACCTCGTCGCTCAGCAGATCGGGGTCGAGCGACTTGCCCTGCGTGGCGCGCGAACCCTCCGGGATGCCCTTCAGGTACTTGTTCGTCAGCAGGCCCTGCGCGAGCGGCACGAAGGAGATGCAGCCCATGCCGGCCGCCTCCAGGGTGTCGAGCAGGTGGTCGTCCTCGGTCCAGCGGTTGATCATCGAGTACGACGGCTGGTGGATGAGGGCGGGCACGCCCATCTCCTTGAGCAGGCGCGCCGCTTCGGCCGTCTGCTCACTCGTGTACGAGGACACGCCGACGTAGAGCGCCTTGCCCTGCTGAACAGCCGATGCGAGCGCTCCCATCGTCTCCTCGAGCGGAGTCTCCGGGTCGAAACGGTGCGAGTAGAAGATGTCGACGTAGTCCAGGCCCATCCGGTCCAGGGACGCGTCGAGCGACGACAGCAGGTACTTCCGGCTGCCCCACTCGCCGTACGGGCCGGGGTGCATGAGGTAGCCCGCCTTGGTCGAGATGACCAGCTCGTCCCGGTACGGGGCGAAGTCCTGGGCGAAGATCTTGCCGAAGTTCAACTCGGCGGAGCCGGGCGGCGGACCGTAGTTGTTCGCCAGGTCGAAGTGGGTGACGCCCAGGTCGAACGCGCGGCGCAGGATGGCCCGCTGGGAGTCGAGGGTGCGGTCGTCACCGAAGTTGTGCCACAGGCCGAGCGAGACGGCGGGCAGCTTCAGGCCGCTGCGGCCGGTGCGCCGGTACTCCATCGCGTCGTACCGGTCGCCCGCGGCGACGTAGGGAGAGGTGTCGTTCATGAAGACGAAACTACGTCAGGGCAGGCCGCCGGGGTACGGGCGGAAGGGGTCCCGGCGCGGGGGTAGGCTTTCGCCCTCGGGGACCGCCGTCTGCACGGAGAGGCTGAGAACACCGTGAACCTGCGCGACAGGCTGCGCCGCCTGCTGGTCGGGCTTTACGCACGCCGGGTGGAAGGCCACCTGGACCACGACCAGGCACCCAAGCACATCGGCGTCATCATGGATGGCAACCGACGCTGGGCGAAGGCCGCCGGCTCCACCGCCGCGCAGGGCCACCAGGCGGGTGCCGCCAAGATCGAGGAGTTCCTCGGCTGGTGCAGCGAGACGGACGTCGAGGTCGTCACCCTGTGGCTGCTCTCGACGGACAACTTCGACCGGCCCCAGGAGGAGCTGGTCCCGCTGCTCGCCATCATCGAGGGCGTCGTGCGCACGCTCGCGACCGACGGCCGCTGGCGCGTGCACCACGTCGGCGCCGCCGACATCCTCCCCTCCGGGATGCAGACGGCCCTCAAGGAGGCCGAGGAGGCCACCGCGGACCGCCCCGGGATACTGGTCAACGTGGCCATCGGCTACGGCGGCCGCCAGGAGATCGCGGACGCCGTCCGCTCGATGCTCCTCGACGCCGCCGACAAGGGCGCGAGCCTGGAGCAGGTCGCCGACGACGTCACCATCGACCTGATCGGCCGCCACCTCTACACCAGCGCCCAGCCCGACCCCGACCTCGTCATCCGCACCAGCGGCGAGCAGCGGCTCTCCGGGTTCATGCTGTGGCAGACGGCCCATTCCGAGTACTACTTCTGTGACGTCTTCTGGCCGGCGTTCCGCAAGGTCGACTTCCTGCGCGCGATGCGCGACTACGCCGCCCGGCACCGCCGCTTCGGCGGCTGATCCGGCGTCACCCCCCTCGTACCCGCCGGACGGGCGGGACGGGGAGCCAAGCGGGTCACCAGGAGTTAACGCACGCGTCGTCCTATGCCGTGGCATGGCTGCGCGTGTTCGAGGGAATAACCCCTCCAGGTCGGTGTCCGAACCACGGACACCGGTTCTCAGCGGGCGGCACGGGGCCGCCCGCCCGGGAGGCCCTTTGCACCAGGACGACCGTACGCAGACGAGTACGGACGCGACTTGGAGGGCCGGCTCTCGGCCCCGCGCAGCGCGGCCGTCGACCGGCAGGTCGCTCCCGCCCTCCCGGCCCGGGATTCCCTCCGTCGCTCCCCGACCTCTTCCGAGGGGGTACGTCCTTCCGTGGTGACCAGCAACAAGCGCCACCAGCCCGACCGGCGCACCTATGTTCTCGACACCAGCGTCCTGCTGGCCGATCCGAACGCCATGACCCGTTTCGACGAGCACGAAGTGGTGCTTCCCGTCGTCGTGGTCACGGAGTTGGAGGCCAAACGGCACCACCCGGAGCTGGGGTACTTCGCCCGGCAGGCGCTGCGCCTGCTGGACGACTACCGCATCCGCTTCGGGCGGCTCGACGCCCCGATCCCCACCGGGGACCTGGGCGGCACGCTCCGCGTCGAGCTCAACCACTCCGACCCCAGCGTGCTGCCCTCGGGCTACCGCCTCGGGGACAACGACTCCCGCATCCTCGCGGTCGCCCGCAATCTGCAGGCCGAGGGGTTCGACGTCACGGTCGTTTCGAAGGATCTGCCGCTCAGGATCAAGGCATCCTCGGTCGGCCTCCTCGCCGAGGAGTACCGCGCCGAGCTCGCCATCACGGACTCCGGCTGGACCGGCATGTCCGACCTCTCGCTCCCCGCCGAGCAGGTGGACCTGCTCTTCGAGGAGGAGAGCGTGTACGTCCCCGAGGCGGCCGAGCTTCCCGTGCACACGGGCCTGACGATCCACTCCGAGCGGGGCAAGGCCCTCGGCCGCGTCACGCCCGAGGGCAACGTCCGGCTGGTGCGCGGCGACCGGGAGGCGTTCGGGCTCAAGGGGCGCAGCGCCGAGCAGCGGATCGCGCTCGACCTGCTCCTCGACCCGGACGTCGGCATCGTCTCGATGGGCGGCCGGGCCGGCACCGGCAAGTCCGCGCTCGCCCTGTGCGCGGGCCTGGAGGCCGTCCTGGAGCGGCGCCAGCACAAGAAGGTGATGGTCTTCCGGCCGCTGTACGCGGTCGGCGGGCAGGAGCTGGGCTATCTGCCGGGCTCCGAGGCCGAGAAGATGGGGCCGTGGGCGCAGGCCGTCTTCGACACCCTCTCGGCGGTCACCTCCCGCGAGGTCATCGAGGAGGTCACCTCGCGCGGCATGCTGGAGGTGCTGCCGCTCACCCACATCCGGGGGCGCTCGCTGCACGACGCCTTCGTGATCGTGGACGAGGCCCAATCCCTAGAACGCAACGTGCTGTTGACCGTGCTGTCCCGGATCGGGGCGAACTCGCGGGTGGTCCTCACCCATGACGTCGCCCAGCGCGACAACCTCAGGGTCGGCCGCTACGACGGTGTCGTCGCCGTCGTCGAGAAGCTCAAGGGCCATCCGCTGTTCGCGCACGTCACGCTGACCCGCTCGGAGCGGTCGCAGATCGCGGCCCTGGTGACCGAAATGCTGGAGGACGGTCAGATCTAGGCCGATTGGCCCTACTTGGCGCCGTCCGGAGAAGCCAGAGAGCTTATCCGGGCGGCGCCTTGCTGCGCCCGCATTTCCGAAAAAGCGCTGGGGCAAACGAGGTGTGACCTTTCACACCCGGCACAGAATTGCCTTGCGGCGTATGCATACGGCAGAGTCTCGGTTCCGTCAGGCCCCGCATACGACACTTGTGTACCCCCAGCGGTACGGCGTCACCGCAGCATCAGCTGCATCTGAACTTCATAGCGATCGTCGTATGCCGCCCGAGCACCATGCGGCGCTCCCCGAGCGGGAGTTGCCCACCGGGCCCGTGCCTCCCGTGACCCGTCAGTTGGGAGGCCAGTGCCAGGGGCACGATCGCGTCCGCGAGGGTCACACTTCAGCGGGCGATGCTGGAAGGAAACCGTGTGAGCCGGATCTCGGTCCGGGGATTCGCAGTGGCTTCGGCCACCGCGGTCACCACCGTCGGCGCCGTCGTGGGTGTTGCCTCGGGCAGCACCGCTCAGCCCGCCTCGAACGAGGCAGGGGCAGCGGTCGGCGACGCGACCCTCCTCGCGGACATCCCCGCTGGACAGCAGGCGCAGGTGCAGACCGCGTCGCTGACCCAGCAGGCACAGACGCAGGCCATCGCGGCCGACAACGCGGCGCAGAAGACGGCGGAGGAGACGGCCCGCAAGCAGGCCGCCGAGGACGCCATCGCCAAGCAGCAGGACGCGCAGGCCGCCAAGGAGAAGGCCGAGAAGGCCGCCAAGGAGGCGAAGGCGCGCGAGGAGGCCGAGAAGGTCGCCAGCCGCTCCGCCACCCGCGACGCGTCCAGCTTCTCGGTCCAGTCGTCGTACTCCGTCGGCCAGATCCAGGCGATGGCCCGCCAGATGGTGCCCGCCGGTCAGTTCCAGTGCTTCAGCAACATCGTGAACCACGAGTCGAGCTGGAACTACACGGCCACCAACGCCTCCTCCGGCGCGTACGGTCTCTTCCAGGCGCTGCCCGCCTCCAAGTACTCCTCCGCGGGCGCCGACTGGCAGACCAACCCGGCCACCCAGATCAAGTGGGGCCTCAACTACATGAACGAGCGGTACCAGAGCCCCTGCGGCGCCTGGGACTTCTGGCAGGCCAACCACTGGTACTGAGCCCGCGCTCGACCTCGCTCAACCTCGCGGAGCCCCTCACCGTCCTACGGTGCAGGGGCTCCGTCGTTGTACCGTCTTGATCCACGGGCTCTGGGGGGAGTGGTCGGAGCGCACGGGGGAAAGGGACGGATCATGTCGCGTGTGCCAGGCTGGCTCGGGAGAGTCGGCGCCGAAATAAGCAAAGTGGGCGAGCGCTTGGACGAGCGCCGGGCCGAGGGAGACGCCTTGTCCGCCGATGAGTCGCGTGACGAGTCGCCGCACGACCAGGTGCCCCCGCCGCCCGCGTACGCGCCCGCCGTGTCCGCCAGGCCCGAACCGGCCGCCGCCGTGCCCTGGGGGCTGAGGGTCGCCGCCGAGGCGTCCTGGCGCCTCCTCGTGCTGGCCGGCATGGTCTGGGTCCTCATGAAGATCATCGCCTCGGTGCAGCTGGTGGTCTTCGCCTTCGTCGCGGCGCTGCTCATCACCGCGCTGCTCCAGCCGACGGTGGCCCGGCTGCGCCGGCACGGCGTGCCCCGGGGGCTCGCCACCGCCCTCACCGCCATCCTCGGCTTCGTCATCATGGGGCTCGTCGGCTGGTTCGTCGTCTGGCAGGTCCAGGAGAACATCGACAACCTCTCCAGCCAGGTCCAGGACGGCATCGACGAGCTGCGCAAGTGGCTGCTCAACAGCCCGTTCCACGTCACCGAGGACCAGATCAACGACATCGCCAAGTCGCTGCGCGACGCGGTCGGCGCCAACACCGACGAGATCACCTCGGCCGGGCTCGAAGGCGTCACCGTCATCGTCGAGGCGATGACCGGCATCCTGCTCGCGATGTTCTCGACGCTGTTCCTGCTCTACGACGGCAAGCGCATCTGGGAGTGGACGCTCAGGCTGTTCCCGGCGCAGGCGCGCCCCGGGATCGCCGGAGCCGGGCCGCGGGCCTGGCGCACGCTGACCGCGTACGTCCGCGGCACGGTCATAGTGGCGTTGATCGACGCCATCTTCATCGGCCTCGGCATCTTCTTCCTCGGCGTGCCGATGGCGGTGCCGCTCGCCGTCTTCATCTTCCTGTTCGCGTTCGTCCCGCTGGTGGGCGCGGTCGTCTCCGGCGCGCTCGCGGTGGTCGTGGCGCTCGTGACGCAGGGCGTGTTCACCGCGGTGATGGTGCTGGTCGTGGTCCTCGCCGTGCAGCAGATCGAGGGGCACATCCTGCAGCCGTTCATCCTCGGCCGCGCGGTGCGGGTGCATCCGCTGGCCGTCGTCCTCGCGGTCGCCGCCGGCGGGATGGTGTCGGGGATCGGCGGGGCCGTGGTGGCGGTGCCGCTCGTCGCCGTGACCAACACGGTGGTCGGGTATCTGCGGTCGTGGTCGCAGGAGGCGGCGATCAAGCAGACGCCTGCTCCGCACGGGGCGACAGCGGTGGACGTGGCTCCGGTTGATCCCCCGAGCGATCCTTCGTAGGGGCTGGGCGCGCAGTTCCCCGCGCCCCTGAGAAACGACGACGGCCCCCCGCTCGCGCGGGGGGCCGTCGTCGTTTTCAGCGTGTTACGCCAGCGCCTCTTCGGCATCAAGGGTGACCGCGACGGCCTGGATGACCGAGGCGATCTTGAAGGCCTCCTGGACGACCTCGCGCGAGACGTCCGCCTTGCGGAGCACCTGCTCGTGCGAGTCCAGGCACATGCCGCAGCCGTTGATCGCGGAGACCGCGAACGACCACAGCTCGAAGTCGACCTTGTCGACGCCCGGGTTGCCGATGACGTTCATCCGCAGGCCCGCGCGCAGCGTCCCGTACTCGTTGTCCGAGAGCAGGTGGCGCGTGCGGTAGAAGACGTTGTTCATCGACATGATGGCGGCGGCCGACTTGGCGGCCTTGTACGCCTCCGGCGACAGGTTCGCCTTCGCCTCGGGCTCCAGCTCGCGCAGGACGCGCGGGGAGCGGGCGGCGATGGCGGTCGCGAGGACCGTGCCCCACAGCTGCTGGGCCGGGAGGTCGGAGTTGCCGATGACCGAGCCCAGGTTGAGCTTCAGGTCCTTGGCGTAGTCCGGTATGGCGGACTTGAGTTCGTCGAGAGCCATGTCAGTGCTCGTACCCTTCCGTTTCCGTCACTCGCCCGAGAGCAGCGCGACCGGGTCGAGGGTCTCGTCGCCCTTGCTCCAGTTGCAGGGGCACAGCTCGTCGGTCTGCAGGGCGTCGAGGACCCGGAGGACCTCCTTGGGGTTACGGCCCACGGAACCGGCGGTCACCATCGTGAACTGGATCTCGTTGTTCTGGTCGACGATGAAGACGGCGCGCTGCGCGAAGCCGTCCTCGCCCTCGATGCCGAGGTCACGCATGAGCTCGTGCTTCGAGTCGGCCAGCATCGGGAAGGGCAGGTCCGTCAGGTCCGGGTGGTCCTTGCGCCAGGCGTGGTGGACGAACTCGGAGTCGCCGGAGAAGCCGAGGATCTGGGCGTCACGGTCGGCGAACTCCTCGTTCAGCTTGCCGAACGCGGCGATCTCGGTGGGGCACACGAAGGTGAAGTCCTTGGGCCACGCGAAGACGATCTTCCACTTGCCCTCGTAGGTCTTGTGGTTGATCTGCTCGAACTCCTTGCCCTTCTCCAGGGAGACACAGGCGGTCAGGTCGAACTCGGGGAACTTATCTCCGACAGAAAGCACAAAAGCCTCCGATGGTGCTGGGTTGGACGAATGCCACCCTGCCACAGCGGGGATCATGCAGGGAAATCGATCACTCCGGTGAATCTGATAGGGGATGCCGATCAGTGGGGGCCTGAAAAAGGAGTGCGGACCCGAAAAAGGTCAATGGTGGTACTTCTTCACGGACTTGTCCTTCGCCGTGCTGTCCGCCGCCTTCTGGATCGCGGTGATCGCCTCGGCCGGCGCGAGGCGGTCGGCCATCATCTCGCCGATCAGTCCCGCGATCTTCTCCCTGTTGAGGGTCTGGTACCAGTCGGTGCGCGGCGAGACGATGTGGGTGCCCGCCGCCTTCAGCGCCGAGGCCGCGGAGGCGAGCCCCGACGGCAGACGCAGGCCCTCGTCCGCACCCCGCACCGTGGTCAGCGTGGACGAGGCGAGGGTGAACTGCTGGGCGACCTCCTTGCTGAGCATTCTGCGCAGCAGTTCCATTCCGCCTTGCGGATTCTTCGCGTCCCGCGGGATCACGAACGCCTCGCCGACCTGGGCCCAGAGCGTCTCGAACGGCATCGCGTCCGAACCGTCGAGGCCGGACGGGGGCGCCACGGTCATCTCGAAGCCCCGCGGCGTGGTGGCCTTGGCCTCGGTCTCCACCCAGGTGCCATTGGGGATGAACAGCGCGCGGCCCTTGGTCCAGGCGGTCTGCGACTCGATGTGCGTGAGGCCCGGGGTGCCGCGGAGCACATAGCCCTTGGCCGCCAGCTCGTGGTACGCCTCGAACGCCTGCTTGACGGCCGGGTGGCGCCAGGCGTTCGGCTCCAGATTGTCGATCGCCGTCAGGACGTCCGCTCCGCCGATCTTCGCGATGAACGGATACAGGGTCCACTGGAGGTAGTAGGGGTACGCGCCCGCGTACGTCCAGCCCGCGATGCCCGACTTCTTCGCCTCGGCGCACAGCCGCAGCATCGCGTCCCAGGTCCTCGGGTACTCCCAGCCGTGCTTGCGCAGGAGGGAGTTGGAGTACCAGACCCCGAACACGGTGTAGGCGTAGTTCAGCGACCAGATCTCGGCGCCGCCGAACCTTCCCTTCTCCGCCACGCCGGGGATCAGGGTCTCGCCGACCGTGGTGGCCGGATCGTCGTAGGAAGGCGCGGCGAGCAGCCTCCGGAGGTCGGTCAGCTGGCCGCGATCCGCGAGGGCCGCGGTGGGCAGCGAGCGGGCGCCGGTGTTGTCGACCAGGTCCGGGGGTGTGCGGTCGAGGAAGCGTGTCTGGAGCCGCGTCTGGATGTCCTGCGTGGTGACGTGCTTGAGCCTCGCGCCGGGGAACGCCCTCTGGTAGCCGGCCTCCGCCTTCTTGACGTACTCGACCCCCAGGCCGCCGTCAAAGACGACGACCTCCAGTGGCGCCGAACCGCTGACGCCGAAGGGGTTGTCGGGCGTCCTCGTGCCGGAGCCGGCCTTGGCCGGGTCACGCCGCTCGCTCCCGGAATTCGCGCAGGCGCTCAGCGCGGCCGCCGCGGGAGCGGCCAGCAGGCCGGCTGCCAAGGCGCGTCGGATCAGCTCGCGGCGATTCATTTCTGGCACGGTCCCCATGGTTCGCGTCTCGCCTTCTTCAGGGCATGAGTCGATTTCGACGGAGCTGCGGCGGAGAAGTTCAGGAGGCGAGTTCGTCGCCTTCTCGAAATGAGCCTAGCCGGGCGCGATGGGTAGTTCTCCAAAGTCTGGCCAGAGCGAATGGGGTGGCGGAGGAGGTACGGAGCAGGGCTCTGACCTGCACATTCATTCTCTTCCTTCATTGCCTTTCGGTAGGGCGGCAGTTCTCTTCACGGGGGTCGTGGGTGTTTCTTCCCCGCCCTGCCCGCGCTCGACTTAAAGCAACGTTGACGCCGTCCCCTGGACGGGAAAATATGTCCTGTGAAACGTTCGACTCGGCGATTTCAAGGGCGGGTATGCGGTGACCGCAGAAGTTCTTCAGGCTCATACGTTCAAGGTTGATCAAACGGGGAACGCACTTCCGTACCTTTTGCATGTGCCCGACGGGTATCAGGCCGGGGAAGCGGAGCAATGGCCTCTGGTGCTCTTTCTGCACGGGGCCTCCGAGCGGGGCGACGACCCGGCGGAACTCGCCGCGCAAGGACTGGTGAAGCGGGTGGCCGACGGCGTCCGGGTGCCCTTCGTGCTGCTTGCTCCGCAATGTCCGGCGTACAGCACGTGGACGCTGGAGCTGGCGGGCGTGCACGCGCTTCTCGAAGAGGTGGCCGCCCAGTACCGCGTCGACCAGGACCGTGTCTACGTGACCGGCCTGAGCATGGGGGGCACCGGGTCCTGGGCGATGGCCACGCGGTACCCCGGCCGTTTCGCGGCCGTCGCGCCCATCTGCGGATCGTGGCTGCCCGAGGCCGCCCCGCGCATCGATCACCTGCCGGTGTGGACCTTCCACGGCTCCGACGACCGGGACATCCCCGTCGAGCACACCGACAAGATCGTCAAGGCGCTGCAGGAGCGCGGCAGTTCGGTGCGGTTCACCCGCTACCCGGGGGTCGGGCACGACGCGTGGACGCGGACCTACGACGACCCGGACTTCTACGAGTGGCTGCTCGCGCAGCGCCGGGCCGGCTGAGGCCGGACGGCTGAACAGGGCCGGGGCCCGTCGGATCTCTCCGACGGGCCCCGGCGTTTCGTGCGGACGCGCTGTCTCAGAGGGGGTCGCGCCGCTGCGCCGCCAGTTGGCCGCGCAGGGCCTCGTTCTCCCGTTCCAGGCGTGCGAGGCGGTCCTGGAGAGGGGCCAGCGCCGCGGACAGTTCCCGTTCGCTGAAGCGCGGTGTGATGTGGCGGGGACAGTTCCAGTCGTATCCCTCGACGGCGATGGTGACCAGCCGCTCGACCCGCCCGTCGGTCCGTACCGAGGCGAGCCGCGCGGCCAGCTCGGGGTCGTCGGCGGCGGGGGCGATGCGCGCGTGCCCGTACATCTTCAGCCGGGTCTGCCGGGCGTGGTCGATGAAGAACAGTGCTACGCGGTCATCCGTCCGGACGTTGCCCGTGGTGATGTACTGGCGGTTGCCGCCGACGTCCGCGAAGCCGATCCGCGAACCGTCCAGTACGTGGACGAAGCCCGGCGGGCCACCCCTGAACTGCACGTACGGCCAGCCGGTTTCGCCGACCGTGGCGAGCAGGAAGCCGTCCAGACTCCGGATGAACGTGGCTTCCGCGGCGGTGAGCGGCTCCGGTGCGGCCCCCGGTTCGCGCAGCCGGCGGCCCGCCGCGATCCCGCTGCCCATCTCGTGCTGCACCTGCCGGACGGTCGGCGTGTAGGCGAGGTGGGCGTAGCGGCTCATGCGGCCCTGCCGGGTGTCGTCGCTGGCGGCAGCGGCACGGGGCTCTCGGCGGCGTGGCCGACCAGGCCGGCCCGGGCCGCCATCACCCCGGCCTGGAACCGGCTCCCCGCGGCGAGGTCCTGCATGATCGCCGCGACGTGGCGGCGGAACGAACGCTCCGACAGGCCGACCCTGCGGGCGATCACCTCGTCCTTGATACCGGAGGCGAGGAGCTCGACGATCGTCGCCCGCAGGTCGTTGAGGGTCCCGGCGTAACCGTGGGTTCCTTGTTGGAGGGGGAACGCGGACTGCCACGTCAGATCGTGGAGGGAGCCGAGGAACATCGCGAGGGAGGGCTCGTAGACGATCGTGATGGTGTTGGGTCCGCCGTTGTCGTCCTCCACCATGACGAAGGCCGTCTTGCGGTCGAAGACGAGGAAGCGGGCATGTACGTCCCGCGACGTGCGGACCTGGCCGTCCGCCTCCGCGAGGCGCAGGGCGTAGGAGCGGGTCCCCGCGTCGCTTCGCGCCGTGTGCGGGTACAGCACCCGTCCCTCGACGCCGCGTCGCAGTGCTTCGATGATCAGCGGCCGGGCGCTGACCAGCTCGGACGGTTCCCGGGTGACGCAGGGCTGCATCAGCAGGATCTCGGACGTGCAGTGCTGTGCGGCCTCTTGCAGCCGTAGCGTGATCTCGCTCTGGTCGTCGGTGGAGACGACGGTCTCGCGGTGGCGCCGGGTGTTGTCGAACACCTCCATGAAGGCGCGCAGCTGGCCCTTGACGCCGGCCAGCCGGTGCCGCTGGTCGCGGATGGCGTTCTCGAGCGGCAGGAGGAGCTCCAGCTGCGCGGCCTCCGGATGCACGGCGACGATCTCGCGGCCGCCTCCGGCCGGGTCCTTGAGCAGCCGGAGCCCCCGCAGCGTATGGAGGGCCTGCTTGACGGGGTGCGCGGGGGCGTCCAGTGCGGTGGCGATGGTCTCGGGGGTGGCCGCGTCGTGGCCGAGTACGTATTCGTAGACCCGCATGGTGAACTCGTCGACGGGCTCGGAGGGCGAGGGGGCCGAGGGCGTCGAGGGCGTCGAGGGGGCCCGGGGGGCCGACGAAGTCGAGGGGGCCGCGGTGTCGGGGCGGATGGCCTGGATCGCACTGTTCATGGTCAACCCCTCTGTTTCTCGGTCTCGTTCAGGGCGGTACCGGCCTGAACCGCGCGCAGCCCCCGGATGGCCGGGACCGCGAGCAGGAGTGCGGTGCAGGCCAGGCCGAGCGCTGTCGCGAGCACCATGAGCGTGCGCTGCCCGGTCACGGAGGCCAGCGGGCCGGCCAGCGAGCGGCCCAGCGCCATGGAGGTGAGCGATCCGGCGACGTCGTACGCGTAGACGCGGTTGAGCAGTTCGGCGGGGATCTGGGTCTGCACCGTCGTGGCCCAGATGACCGACCAGTAGGCAAGCCCCGCACCGGCCAGGGCCCAGCCGACCGAGAGCGGGACGATGCCCGGCCGCAGCGCGGGCATCACCGGGTACAGGGCGAACAGCGCCCAGCCGAGCGAGCCCGCGGCCAGCGGCCGTTCACTGCGCACCTTGATCGCCACGAAGCCGCCGAGCACTCCGCCCGCGCCGAAGGCCGCCATGCCGATGCCGAGCGCGCCGGAGCCCAGGTCGCTCACGACGAGGTCGGCGCCGACCGGCAGGGAGACGCCGGCCACGAAGCACCCGTACAGCAGGAAGATGGAGATGACGCCCCACAGCCAGGGGCGGGACGTGAACTCGTGCCAGCCGGTCGCCAGTTGGCGCAGGAACGACTCCGCCCCGGCCTCGGTGTCCGAGGCCGCTTCGAGGCGGAGGGCGAAGAGGCATCCGGCGCTCAGCGCGTACGTCGCCGCGTAGATGGCGAAGACGGTGCCCGGGCCCGAGAAACTGACCAGGAGTCCCGCGAGCGCCGGGCCGAGGACGCCGGCCACCGACTCCGCGACCCTGAGCACCCCGTTGGCCCGCTGGACGTCCGTCGCGACCTGCGGAACCATGCTCGCCACGCCGGGCTGGAACAGCGCCGTGGCGGCACCGCTGAGGAACTGCAGGGCGACGACCCCGGCCAGGGAGGTCGACCCGGTGGCGAACATGACCGCCATGCCCGCCTGGATGGCCAGCCGGGCCAGGTCCGCGAGCACCATCATCCGGCGGGGCGTGAAGCGGTCGGCCAGTACGCCGCCGAAGAGCATGCACAGCGCGAGTGCGGCCATCCACGCGCCGAGCGCGTAGCCGACGCCCGATGATCCGTACCCGGCGTCGATCAGGCCCACCGACAGCGCCACCGGGAGCATCGCGTCGCCCAGCAGCGAGCCGGTCCGCGCACCGAAGTAGAGCCGGAAGTTGGTCGTCCACACGGAGGTCCCGCGCTCCGGGGCCTTGGCGGGCCCCGGGGTCGTGGAGGGTCCCCGGGTCGTGGAGGGTCCGGCGGCCGGGTCCGCCTCGCTCGCCGGAACGCCGTCCGGCGCTCCTCCCGCGGGCGAACCAGTCGTGGTGCTCATGCGCTCTCACGTCCTTCGGTGCGTCCGGAGGCGTCCGCGATGACGGGGAGGGACTCCCACGCCGCCGGGTCGCCGACACGGTCGGCGGGCGGCGCGACCGGATGCACCAGATAGCGGTGCGGGGCCATGGCGGTGACCCGCCCGGGGAGCGCCACCAGGGTGCGTTCGTGGACGGACTCCGGTGCGGTCGGCGCGACGAGGTGGCACACCAGGCGGTGGCCGAGCCGCTCGTCGGGCTCGGTGGTGACCAGGTGCGGACTGTCCCCGACGACCTCGGAGAGCAGGTCGCGCACGGCGTCCAGCTCGATCCACGAGCGGTCGCTCAGGTACCAGTCCTCGTCCCGGCCGACGGGTTCCAGGGTGGTCAGGGACGTCAGCCCGGCGAGCGGCAGTTCGCTCGCGGCGGCGGCGCGCAGGAGTCGCAGCAGCGCGCGCCCGAACTCCTCCGCCTCGCCCTTGTCCAGGACGCAGGGGTCGATCCAGAGCGTCAGCTCGAACTCCTCCTCCAGCCGGTACAGGCAGCTGAAGAACCGGCAGGGGATGTCCTCGGCGGGCAGCCAGGTGAGGCTGCCGTCCAACTCCGGGTCCGGCTCGTACGGGGCCTGGTGGCCGGGTATCCAGACGCCGGGCAGCCGTCCGAGCGCGGACGGCTCGGGCGAACCGGCCGCGGCGGCCAGCGCGCTCATGTCGTTGAAGACCAAGTCGCGGGCGAAGCTGATGCCGCGCTGCGCGCTGGTCCCGTTGATGACCTGCCAGACGGCGGTGGGGTCGAACCAGCTGTGCCGGTAGGCGGGGAGGGCGGCGGAGCGCACCTGGCGGACCACGTCGTCGAAGGTGTCGAGCCCGGTGAGGTCGACCGGCAGCAGGGCGTCCTGCGCGAGCGAGCCGAAGAACCCGTGCAGCTTGCGGACGACCCGGTTGCCCGAGAGGGAGGTGGTGACCACGGACGCGTTGCGGGTGCGGTGGCCGATCAGCACGGTGAGCGCCGCGAGGGCCACGGCGGACGCGCTGGCGCCCGTACGCTCCGCGATGGCCTCCAGCTGTGCGGGGGCGGTCCGTGAGCGGATGTGGAGACCCGGGTGCAGCCAGTCGTTCTTCGCGGGGGTTCGGTGCGACAGCGTGAACATCGCCTGCGGCACCTCGCCGATCCGCGCCGCCCAGTACCGCACGGCGCCTTCGCCGAGCCGCTTGACGGAGGGCGTCCGCTCCAGCTCCACGACGTCGACGGGTTCCAGCGCCGGTGGCCGGGGCAGCGGTTCGCCCCGGGACAGGGCGTGCCACTCCGCGTGCAGGACCTCGCAGGCGGCCACGTCCATCGCGGCGTGCGAGACCACCCACACGAGATGGAGCGGTGCGCCGTCCGCGGTGACCACGGCGACCCTGAAGGGAAGGTCCGCGCTCAGGTCGAAGACGTCGGAGCGCATCCGGCGCGCGGTGCGCTCGGCGGCCGGCAACGGGTCGGGGCCGCCGTCGACCACCTCCACGGTCAGCGTGCCCTCGCCCGCCACGTGCTGGGTGACGGGGGTGCCCGGCCGGTAGGTGGTGCGCAGCGACTCGTGGCGTGCGACGAGCGTGTGCAACTGCTCGGCCACGCGGTCGAGTCCGCCGTCGGCGGGGGCGTCGAAGACCATGGCCAGGTTGAGTCTGGTCGGATCGTCGTCGATGGTGATGGCGCGCAGGATGTTGGAGTGTCCGAAGGAGAGGGGGCCGGAGCGGCTGGAGAGCCCGGAGAAGGCCACTGCGAACTGCGTCAAGGGAGACACCTCGGGTGGGAGTAGGTCCTGGAACGGGGTGAGCCGGCCGGCTCACGCGGAGCAGAGCGCCACAGCCGCTCCGGGGAGGGGAGCCGGGCCGGAGGACGTTCCCGGCGCGGCGGCCCGCATCTTCGCCAGGAAGGCGTCGGGGCCCTCCGCCGCCACGTGGTCGAGGATGCGGCGACGGTCCCAGCCGCACCGGCCGGCCGACGTCCGTGCGCCGTCGGACAGCAGACAGACGCGGCGGGCCTCCGACGCGGGCAGGCTGGCGATCAGCGGGCCACCGGGGCGGCCGCCGTGCGCCATCTCGTTGACCGTCAGGTCCGGGAACTGGATGAGCACCGCCGCATCGCCCTGGAGGAGCAGGTCCACATGTCCCGCACGGGAGCGGGCGACGGCGACCGAGAGGGCCGCGGGGGGCTCCGCCCGCGGGCCGAGGGCCTTGGACAGCAACTCGCGCAGCGGTGTGCCGGTGTCCTGGAGCAGGCTGCCCGTCAGCCGGGCGCAGATCTCCCGCGCCGGTGGGTGTCCGCCGGTCCGCGGATCGACCAGGCTCACCAGGACGGCGACGTGGCCGCCCGCGATGACGATGTCTTCGTTGCCGAGGCCGTCCCCGGGCCGTGTGGCAGAGGTGATGTCCATGGTGCTCCTTCAGTGGAGTGCGATGGATGCGCGTACGGCGAAACGCTCTGCGACTCAATGGTCTGTACCTGTCCGAGGAGCGTACGGAGGCCGGTTGCCCGTCCGGCCAGAGCCGCGCCATAGCGGGGGAGCGGTGCGCGTCTTGCCGGCTCGCGGCGGAAGAAGCGGCCCTGGCCTGCGGCGACGCGGATCCGGGGACGGGCGGCCCCACCGAGGGCGGCAGAAATCGCAATTCCTCTGCCGGTAGTCGCCGAGGCCTGCCCCGGCCGGACGAAGGTGCTCGGGAAGCCCCGGCCGGACGAAGGTGCTCAGGAGGCCCGGTCGGACGAAGGTGCTCAGGAACGGGATGCGGCGTCTTTGGTGGCCACCGCCCGCAGGTCCCTGAAGCCCGTCACCCCCATGTCGCGGAAGAGCAGGAACGCCTGGCGCCAGTGCCCGAAGGCCCGGCCCGGGTCGCCGAGCGCCCGGTACGCGCTGCCGAGCGCGAGATGACTGCGCGCCTCGCCGGGCCGGTGCCCCGTCTCACGGTGCAGGGCGAGCGCCCGTCCGGCGTCGTCGAGGGCCGGCGACGGATCGCCGAGGACGACCCGCACCTGGGCCAGGACATGGAGCGCGGACGCCTCCAGGAGCCGGAACTCGGCCTCCCGCGCGAGGGACAGGGCGCGAGCGGCGACGGAGAGCGCCTCGTCGGGACGGCCCAGGCGCAAGCGCATCATGGCGAGCCCGATCAGCGCGTAGACCTGCGGATAGCGGTCGTTGACCACCTCGGCCAGATGGAGCGCCCTCCGGTAGCTGTCGGCGGCCGCCTCCGGGTCCCCGGCCCGCTCCTGGGCCGCGCCCATCGAGAAGTGCGCGTTGGCCTCGAGGCGGCGGTTGCGCAGGGACCGGGCCGAGGCGAGCGCGGAGCGCGCCAGACGGGCCCCCGCCTCATGGTCGCCCACATCCGAGTGGGCCGACGAAAGACAGCTCAGCGCCACGGTCTCGCTCGTCTTGTTGCCGCTGCGCGTATGGACGTGCAGGGCCTCGCTCATCACCTGGATCGCGGTCCGGGGGCGGCCCATGGCGCGGTAGACGATGCCGAGGTTCGTGCGCGAGATGGCCTCGCCGCTGAGCGAACCCAGCCGGCCGAAGAGCCCGGCGGCCTGCGTGTAGTGGACCACGGCATCCTGGAGCCGCCCCAGTTTCCAGCAGATCAGCCCCAGGTTCATCAGGTCGTCGGCCGCGCCCGCCCCCGCGGTTCCGCCGGTGAGTTCGCGGGCCTGCGAGAACAGCTCGGACGCCGTGCTCATGGCCCCGTTCTCCTGGTGCACGGCGCCGATCCGGCGCAGCGCGGCCGCCTGCCCGTCGGCCCAGCCGGCCTCCGTGGCCAGCCGCAGCGCGTCGGTGTACTGCTCCTCCGCGGCCGCGTTGTGCCCTTGCGCCCAATGGCAGTCGGCGAGTTTCAGCCGGGCCGCCGACATGGCGCGAGGGGCGCCGTCGGCCGTGGCGGCCGCGAACCCCGCCTCCGCGACCGCCAGGCACTCGGTGGTGTACGTGCCCTGCGCGAGGAAGCCGTACAGGGCTCCCGCCAGCCGCCATGCGCTGCGGTGCGCCCCGGACCCGGCCGCGAACAGGACGGCGCCGATCAGGTTCTCGCGCTCGCTCTCCAGCCACTCCGTCGCGCGGGCGGCGTCGGCGAAGACCGTCCCGTCGGCGCTCCCGTCGTCCGCGTGCAGCCCCAGCGCCGGGTCCTCGGGGTACAGGACCAGGGCCGCGGCCTCCACGCCACGCGTGTACCAGTCGAACAGCCGCCGTTGCGCCTCCGCCTCGTCGTCCGCGACCAGTTCACGGGCGTAGGAGCGCAACAGGTCGTGCATGCCGAACCGGCCCGCTTCCGGCTCCTGGACCAGGTGGGCGTGGGCCAGCGCGCCGAGCAGCGAGGCGGCCTCGACGGGGTCCGCGCCGATCAGGGCCGCGGCCCCCCGCAGGGTGAGGTCGGGGCCCGGGACGAGACCGAACAGCCGGAACATGCGGCGGGCGGGCTCGGACAGGGCCTGGTAGGAGAGGCGGAAGGCCGCCCGTACCGCGGACCGCTCGTCGCCCTCCACCTGGAGCCTGTTGAGGAGGTTGCCGCTCGCCAGCTCCGCGCAGTACTCCGCCACGCCCGCGGTTCCGTTGGCGATGAGGTTGGCCCCGGCGATGCGGATGGCCAGCGGCAGCCAGCTGCACAGCCGGGCCAGCTCGACCACGGCATCGGGCTCGGCGGCCACGCGCTGCTCGCCGAGGATGCGGGTGAGCAGCGAGTGGGATTCGCTCAGGTTCAGTACGTCGAGGCTGAGGGGCCGGGCCCCGTCGCCCGCGATCAGGCCCGAGAGCTGGGTGCGGCTGGTGATCAGGGTCCTGCAGTCACCGCCGCCCGGCAGCAGCGGGCGGACCTGGGCGACATCCACGGCGTTGTCCAGCACGACGAGCATCCGCTTGCCCGCGAGCATGGTGCGCAGGAGCGCGGCCGCCTCGTCCTCGCTGGGCGGCACCTGCCCGGGCGGCACGCCCAGGGAGCGCAGGAAGCGGGCCAGGACGTCCACGGGGCGCAGGGCGGGCAGCAGCGAATGCCCCTGGAGGTTCACGAACAGCTGCCCGTCGGGGAAGTGGCCGCGATGGGCATGGGCCCAGTGCAGTGCGAGGGCCGTCTTGCCGACACCGGGCGGGCCGACCACGGTCATGATGGGGATGCGCTCGGCCGGGTCGTCGTTGAGCAGCGCGTCGAGCTCGTGCATCTGCCGGTCGCGGCCGGTGTACCAGGAGGTCCCGTACGGCAGTTGGGCGGGGCGGGACGCGGCCGGCCGGTCGGCGGCGGGCGCCGCGTCCGGGCCGCGCTCGGGGCGGGGCAGTTGCTGGCGCAGGATCCGCAGGTGGGCGTCGCGGATCTCGTCGCTCGGGGAGATGCCGAGCTGGTCGTCGAGGCGGTCGCGGAAGGCGGTGAACACCTTGAGCGCGGCGGCCTGTTCACCGCAGGCCGCCAGCGTGAGCATCAGCCGGGCGTGCACGCCCTCGTGCAGCGGGTCGTTGCCGGCGACGGCCCACAGCAGCCGTACCGACTGCTCGGGGCGGCCGAGTTCCAGGGCCAGGTCGGCGTGGAGGAGGGCGGCCTCGGTGCGGCTCTCCGTGACGGCGACGGCGCTCGGATGCTGGTGCAGCGCGGGGTCCATGTCCGCGAGCAGCGGACCGCGCCAGCACTGCAGCGCGGCGGTCAGGGACTCGTAGGCGAGTTCGCGGGAGCCCGCGCTCTGGGAGCGCTTCGCCCGGGCCACCAGCTCCTGGAAGCGGCCCAGGTCCGTCTGGCTCTGGTCGACCTTCAGCACGTATCCGCCGGGCACACGGTCCACTCCGGGGGCCGTGGAACGTGACGTGTCCGGCTTGAGGCTCTGGCGCACCTGACTGATGTAGGTGTGGATCAGGCTCTGGTAGGAGTGGGGCGGCCCGGACGGCCACAGGGTGTCCACCAGCTCCCGCTGGGTGACCGGGTGCGGGTGCTTGAGCACCAGCAGACCGACGATCCGCCGCAGCATCGGGCGCGCGATCACCACCTCGCTCTCGCCGCGCTGCACCGCGAGCGTGCCCAGGACCAGGAACCGCAGCCGCCTGCCGCCCTGGGACGCGTCCCCCCGCGCGGCGGAGTGCAGGGCGGCCGCCTCGTCGTCGGTGAGCCCCAGGGCGGCGACAAGGCGCTGCATCGTGCGCAACTGGGGCTGCTGGACCCGGCCCCGCTCGATGTCACGGAGCGCGCGCGTACTCATCCCGGCTCTCTCCGCCAGCTCCTGCTGCCCCATCAGGGCGCGCTTGCGCAGTTTCTGGATCCAGGCTCCGACGGACGCGGGAACGATTTCTGAGGGTTCCTGCGAAATTCTTTTCTCCGCTGAGAACTGCCTCTCCACAAGGTCCCCCGTCTATGCACGTCGGCGATTCCGAAGCAGTGGTCGGAGCGAAATGCCTAAACAGGTGCACCCGCGTCAAATCACCCCGACCGAAGGCCAATCGACTAATGGTAGGGGAGGGGTGTGACGAGTGAACGGCGCTTGCCGATCAAAAAACGTCGGCTGGCCTGAAACGATCGGTGTCCGAACCAGGCCAGGCCGCTTTCGGGCGTTGAAAGCCTTTCCGGCGCCGACCTAGCTTCTGTGGCGACGCGGCACCCGCGGCGAACGGAGGTCATCTGCTCATGGTCAGCGAGGTCATCGAGCGCAGCGAGCGGTTCCAGGGAATTCTGGGCCGTCTCAGCGCCAAGTCCGTCGACGACTACTACAACCCGTACCGGCTCTTCGAGTGGCCGGACCGGCTCCCCGATGACATGTGGTGGATGAGCCCGGAACTCGTCACCACGTACGGCACGGAAGTGGCGGAGCGGCTCGATCCTGAACAGGCTCACAAACTCTCCCGCTACGAGAGCATCAACTTCTACAGCCTCAATGTGCACGGCATCCGGGAACTCCTCGTCGAAGTCGTCAACCGCATCCACACGGCGGGGTTCGAGACGCCCTCGGAGTTCTTTCACCACTTCATCGGTGAAGAGAACGAGCACATGTGGTTCTTCGCGGAGTTCTGCCTGCGCTACGGCAACGGCAAGATCTACCGCCAGCCGGCCGGCGCCGCGGCCGCGCCCGCCTCGTCCGCCGCGGTGGAGAACCTTCTCGTCTTCGCCCGAATCATGATCTTCGAAGAGCTGGTGGACCACTTCAACGCGACGATGGCGGCCGACCAGCGGCTGCACGAGACGATCCGCGCCATCAACCGCATCCACCACCAGGACGAGTCCCGGCACATCGCCTTCGGCCGCGAACTGGTCCAGCTGCTCTTCCAGGAAGTGCGCAAGACGGCGACCGACGAGGACCTCGCGGCGATCTCGGCCTACCTGCGCCGCTACATGACCCACAGTTTCGAGTCCCTCTACCACCCGCAGGTCTACCGCGACGCCGGGCTCGACGACCCGCACGGAGTGCGCCGCGAACTGCTCGCCTCACCGGCCCGGGTCCGCGCCGAGGAGCAGACGTTCCGCAAGACGGCCAAGTTCCTCCAGAAGACGGGGATCATCCGATGAACCGGCTGACCGGAAGCAGGGGCGAGCAGGCCCTGGCCATCCTCGGTCCCAAGGAGACCCTGCTGCTCAGGGAGTTGGACCGGACCTTCGCACGCTGGGGCCTTGCCGCCGGCGCGGACGAGATCAGCCCGCCCCCGCTGTACCCGGTCACCGACCTGGAGAAGTTCGACGTCTACGACAACTTCCCGCACCTGGCATGGGTGGCAGGCTCCCTGGACCTGGAGACGGGGGAGGCCAAGCCGGTGGACGGCGCCTTCGACCGGGCCGGCCTGCGGGAGGCGCGCTACGGCCTGCCGCACGCGACCTGCTACGGCGCCTACCTCTTCCACGAGGGGGGCCAGGTCGCCGACGACACCCTGGTGACGCTCGTCAACCGGTGTTTCCGCAACGAGGACCACTACGGAGGGCTGCGGCGCCTGGCCAGCTTCCAGATGCGCGAGATCGTCGCCCTGGGCAGCTACGAGCACACCCAGCAGGTCATCGCCCGCTCCACCGAACGCATCCTGCGCTTCTCCGAGGCGCTCGGCCTCGGCCTGGTCAAGGAGGCCGCCACCGACCCCTTCTTCCGCAACGACGGCGCCCGCGCCCTGCTGGCCAAACTCAGCCCGGTCAAATACGAGTTCCAGTACGGGGACCTGGCGATCGCCTCGGTCAACAGCCACCGCAACTTCTTCGGTGAACGCTGCGGCATCACCCTCGCCTCCGGCGCACACGCCTTCACCTCCTGCGTCGCCTTCGGCCTGGAACGCTGGCTGGCCGTGCTGTCCACGCGGTTCGACGACGACCTGGACGCGGCCCTGGACGCCGTGCACGCGGCCGCCACCGATGCGGGCTGACACCGCGGAGGCCCCCGGCCTCCCGCGCATCGGCGTCGACCTCGTCCCGCTCTCCCGGATCCCCGCCCTGCTCACCGCCGAGTCGGCGCCCGCCCTGCGCCGGATGGTCACCGACGAGGAGCTGGCGCTGTCGAGCCCGGACCCCGGCAGCGGCCCCGACCCGTCGGCGCTCGCCGGGCGCATCGCCGCCAAGGAGGCCGTCTTCAAACTGCTCGGCTCCGCCGGACAGCCGCTGCCCTGGTCCGGCATCCAGATCCTGCGCGGCACCGGCGGCAAACCGTACGTGCGGCTCACCGGCCGCGCCGCCCGGCTCGCGCTCCGGGCCGGACTCGGCCCGATCGACGTCAGCATCAGCCACGACGGCGGGTTCGCCGTCGCGGTCGCCGCTGCGGTGACCGTTGCTCCCGCCGGGGCGCCGCACACCTTCCCCGGCTGACATCCCACTCCACAACCCCGAGAGGACTCCCATGGGTTCCGTCGCCACTTCCACCGGCATCGACAAGGTCAGGGCCTGGATCCTCGGGCGGCACGAAGGCCGTACCGAGCTGGCCATGGACGTCAACATCATCGAGAACCGGCTGGTCGACTCGCTCTCCTTCGTCGAACTGGTCTACACGATCGAGGACGCGAGCGGCACCGAGATCGACTTCGACGCCATCGACATCGAGGACTTCCAGTCCCTCGCCACCATCCAGCGGGCGTTCTTCGCCTGACCTGCCACCTGCCACCTGCCGCCTGCCCGGCCGCATCGCCGATCCCTTTCGACCCCTCCCGACCCCTCTCGACCCCTCTCGACCCCTCCCGACCCCTTTCGACCCCGAAGAGGCGCATCATGCACGCAGTCTCCTACACGGCCCAATGGATGGCCGCCGCCCGAGCGCTGGAATCCGAGCGGGACGACGCCCTCTACCGCGATCCGTTCGCCCGGCAACTGGCGGAGCCCAAGGGCTTCGAGCTCATCGAGCGCTACCAGGGCGGCGGACTCCTGCCGTTCATCTCCATCCGCACCAGGTTCCTCGACGACAGCATCCGGACCACGCTCGCCGAGAGCGACATCCAGCAGGTGGTCCTGATCGCCGCGGGCATGGACACCCGGGCCTTCCGCCTGGAGTGGCCCGACGGCGTCGAGGTCTACGAGGTGGATCACGCCCCCCTCATCGCGGAGAAGCGCCGGCGCCTGGACGCGCTCGGTGCCGAGCCCCGCACCGACCGCCGCGAGGTCTCCGCCGATCTCACCCAGGAGTGGCTGCCGGAGCTGGAGGCCGCGGGGTTCGACCGGTCCCGGCCCACGCTGTGGATCGCCGAGGCACTCACCTTCTTCCTCACCGAGGACCAGGCGGCGGGCCTGCTCCAGCTGCTGGCCTCCGCATCCGCGCCCGGCAGCAGGCTCTCCTTCGACATCCTCGGCAAGACCCTGCTGCGCAGCCCCTTCTCCAAGCCCTTCATGGACACCCTGGCCGCCGACGGCACGCCGTGGATCTTCGGCACCGACCAGCCGGAGGAGTTCATCGAGGCCAACGGCTGGAAGGCGACCGACGTACGGGAGCCGGGCGCCCCCGGCGCGGGCGAGGGCCGCTGGCCGTACGAGACCCAGCCGAGGAGCAGGCGCGGCGCCAACCGCCTGTGGCTGATCCGCGCAGAGATCGCCGCCCGCTGATGGGCGGTCACACCACGCTGGAGCGCATCGAATCCCATCTGCCCGAACGCAGCCTGCGCATTGAGGAACTGGGTGAGCACCTCGGGCTGCGCAGGGCCGAACTCGGGGTGTTCCGCAAGTTCTACGGCCTGGACACACTCCGCTTCGACCCCGACGTCAGCCTCTTCGACCTGGTGCGGCCTGCCGCACGGCGTGCCCTTGAGGCACTGCCCGAGGGCGGCAGGCTCGCCTACCTCGTCTACGCGCACACCACACAGGCGGTCGCACCGCCCGACGTGGACGTCGCCCAGGTCGTCCGGGACGAACTGGGGCTCGCCGCAGACGGCACCGAGGCGTTCGGACTCAGCCACCAGGCGTGCGTCTCCAGCCTCGGCGCCATCGACGTGGTGGGGGAACTGCTGCGTGCGGAGGGCGACGACAGCGCGTACGCCCTGATGGTCACGGGCGAGCGGGCCTACTCGCCCGTCGTCCAGCACATCCCGAACACGGCGATCATGGCCGACGCGGCGGCGGCCTGCCTGGTCACCGTCGACGGGCAGGGGGACCAGGTCCGCGCGTTCACCACCCGCACGCTCGGCGAGTACGCCCGGTGGCTGGAGCTGACGGCGGAACAGAACAACGAGTTCGGCCAGCAGTACGGGCCCCGGATCGCCGAGGTGATCAACCGCGCGGTGGCGGACGCGGGCCTGGTCCTCGACGACATCGAGCTGATCATTCCGCACAACGTCAACATGCTCGCCTGGCGCCAGACCATCAAGGCGCTCGGCGTGACGGCCGACCGGGTCTTCCTGGAGAACGTTCCCCGCTACAGCCACACCTTCGCCTCCGACGTGTTCGTCAACTACACGAGCCTGCGCGAGGCGGGCCGGCTCACCGAGGGCGCCCACTACGTCCTGGTCTCGGTCGGCCTCGGCGCGACCTTCGGGGCCATGGTGATCACTCATCGGAAGGAGGGCGGCGCGTGAGCGGGACAGTGCCGGACCGCGCCCGGGTCCTTACGGCCATCGAGGAGGCACTGGAAGAAGTCCTTGAGCGGCAGATCGGGGAGGTGCCCGAGGACACCGGGCTCTTCGACGACCTGCGGCTCGACTCCTCGTCCGTCCTCGAACTGCTGCTGCTCGTCGAGGACAGCACCGGCGCCGCGGTCGACCCGGAGACGCTCGACATCGACCATCTGCGCACCATCCGGTCCTTCGCCGACTACGTCGAGGGGCTGCTGACCGCGGGGCAGGTAGGGGTATGACGCAGCTGACCATCGGAGCGGCGGCGACGGTGCGCGCGCCGCAGGGCGAAACCCCGGCCGACGACACGACGGCCCTCGGGTACTTCCGGGACCTGCTGGTCCCCTTCGGCACCAAGCCGGACGAGGACCTGCTGCGGGCCGGTACGCACGTCACCCACCAGCGGCTCGCCGACCTGCTCGCGGACGCCGACGGAGTCCGGGAGAGCAGGCCACAGCTCCTCGTCGTCGCGCACGCCCTGCCGGACGTCGTGCCGTTCACCGCCGTGTCCCCGCACCTGACCGCGCGACTGGGCGGCGAAGCGGTCAACTTCGCGATCGGCCAGCAAGGGCTCGCCGCTCCCTTCACCGCATTGCGGATCGCCGCCGCGTACCACCGCGCGGGGCGGGCCGCGGACGTGGTCGTCGCCGTCCTGGAGCAGACCACACTGCCGACCCGGTTCCCGCTGGTCCACGACACCCCGTTGCGGGACTCGGCGGCCGCGCTCGTGCTCGGAGCAGGCACCGGCTCCGGCGCCGGGCAGGGACTGCGGCTCGAACGGGTCGCCACCGTGCCGACGCCGGACGACGCCTGCGCCGGCGAGGGCGGCACGCGGCGGACGCTGTTCGTCCTCGGCCCCTGGGTCGCGGACGTCGCGGTACCCGGCGGGGCCGCCACGCACCGCGCCGCGCCCGGGACGTACTGCACCAGCGTCTGGCTGGAGCTGGCGGACCACTGGCGGCAGTGGCAGGACACGTACCGCAAGGTCGTGCTCTGCGACACCGATCCGCGGGACGGCCGCACCCACGTCGCGGTGTTCACGGCCGCGGGCGACAAGGGCGAGTGATGTGGATCGGGGCCGACCTGCTGCACCTCGGCGAGCTGGACCGACTGCTCGGCCGCGACTGGTTCAGGTCCTTCGTCTACGCGCCGGAGGAACTGGTCACGGCCGAGGGGTTCGGCCCCGATCGCGCCCGGGAGTACCTCGCCGGGCGGTTCGCCGCGAAGGAGGCGGTACTGAAGGTGCTCGGCACCGGCATGGCGGGCGGAGTACGCCCCTGCCAGGTGGCCGTCCTGCGCGAGGACGACGGTTCCCCCACCGTACGGCTCAGCGGGACGGCCGCCGAGCGCGCGGCCGACCTGGGCGTTCGCCGGATCAGCGTGACCATCACGCACAAGCGGAACCTCGTCATGGCCCTGGCGCTCGGGCTGCCCGACGCGTTCATGATTGATCGCGGAGCTGGCTAGACTCGGTCGTGTTGATCGGAGGTGGCTATCAGTGGCCGTGAGAAAGAGGACGCCCAGTCTGGCGCAGCTACGGGCGTTCGGGGCGGTCGCGGAGCATCTGCACTTCCGGGACGCGGCCGCCGCGATAGGGATGAGCCAGCCCGCGCTGTCCGGGGCGGTCTCCGCCCTGGAGGAGACGCTCGGGGTGACCCTTCTCGAGCGCACGACGAGGAAAGTGCTGCTCTCGCCCGCCGGTGAGCGGATCGCCGTACGAGCGCGGGCCGTGCTCGACGAGGTCTCCGCGCTCATGGAGGAGGCCGAGGCGGTACGGGCGCCGTTCACCGGGGCGCTGCGGCTCGGGGTGATCCCGACGGTCGCGCCCTACCTGCTGCCGAGCGTGCTGCGGCTCGTGCACGAGAAGTACCCGGAGCTCGACCTCCAGGTGCACGAGGAACAGACGGCGTCGCTGGTCGAGGGGCTCACCGCCGGGCGGCTCGACCTGCTGCTCCTCGCGGTGCCGCTCGGAGTACCGGGTGTGAGCGAACTCCCCCTCTTCGACGAGGACTTCGTGCTCGTCACTCCGCTGGACCACTGGCTGGGCGGGCGTGAGGGGATTCCGCGCGAAGCGCTGCGCGAGCTGAACCTGCTGCTGCTCGACGAAGGGCACTGCCTGCGGGACCAGGCGCTGGACATCTGCCGGGAGGCCGGGCGCTCGGACGCGCCCGTCACCACCACCGCGGCGGGGCTCGCCACGCTCGTGCAGCTGGTCGCGGGCGGGCTCGGGGTCACCTTGCTGCCCCGAACCGCCGTGGCCGTCGAGACCAGCCGGAGCAGCCAGTTGCTGACCGGGTACTTCGCCGAGCCCGCGCCCACGCGGCGGGTCGCGCTCGCGATGCGGGTGGGGGCCGCGCGGGCCGGGGAGTACGAGGAACTGGCCGGGGCGTTGCGGGGCGCTCTGCGAGATCTGCCGGTTCGGGTCGTGCGGGGCTGAGAGCTTCAACCTGCCGGTGAACTGGCGCGGCTACCGTCGTGGCTGGTCGCGCAGTTCCCCGCGCCCCTGAGATGCGCACTGCGTGCGCCATCTCAGGGGCGCACGCAGTGCCGTCCCCCTGGGAGCAGCGGCGAAGCCGCAAGCTCCCAGGGGCGCGGGGAACTGCGCGACCAGCCACGACGAGACCCGCACGCGGCACCCGTCAGCAACCACCCACGGCGCCCCGCCAAGGACCCGCCCGCACACCCCCCAGGCCAGCGCGAGCTACTCCGTGCGCAAACCGTCCGCCCGCATCAAGCGCCAAAGCGCCGGCATGCTCAGCAAGGTCACCGCGGCGATCGCCGCGAGGCCCACCCCTGCCAGGGGCAGGAACAGGAACCAGTCCGTGACGGGCTTCTTCACCATGCGGAGCATCAGCCACCCGAGGAGCAGCCCGCCGCTCACCGCCACCGCCATGCCGAGGGCGACGGGGATCGCCGTCTGCCACAGGACCGACCAGGCCAGCGTCGCGCGCCGGGTGCCGTAGGCGACCAGGACCGAGAGGAGCCGCTTGCGGTCGCGGAGCTGCTCGATCTGGGAGACGAGCATCGACGCCGCGATGAGCGACATCGTCAGGGCGGCCGCGGTGAACAGGGCCCGGCGGATGCTCGCGTAGTCCGAGTCGCGCTCCTCGGACCGGTAGTTCCACACGCGCATCCCCGGGTCGAGCCGGAACGCGGTGTTGCGGACGAAGTCGACCGCGTCCGGCACCGAGTCGTCGATCTGGATCTGCGCGGACGTCGAGGCGACGTCCACCTTGGCCACGTCCAGGGCGGCCGGGGTGGCGAGGATGCCGCCGAAGCGCTTGCCGCCGGGGTCGACACGGGAGTGGACCAGCCGGGCCCTCGCGGGCAGCGTCCACCGGTCGGAGGGCTCGTCGCCGAGCATCAGCTCGGCGCCGGGCTTGGCGGTCCTCGTCAGCTCGGTGTCGTCGTCGGGGTAGTCGGACCCCGTGACCCGGAAGGTGTCGCCGTCCTGGCAGGACGGCAGTTTCGCCAGCTCACGCAGGGTGGAGCAGGTGCCGACGGAGACCGTCACGACGTGTGCGACATCGTCGGACTCCGGATCGGTACCCGCCGCCGAGGCCCACGTGTCCACGGTGCCGATCACCGACGTGACGCCCTTGGTCGTCCCGAAGTCCCGCACCATCCGTTCGGCGAGTTCCCCGTCGCCGACACTGGTGTTGACGCCGATCTGGGCCCGGCTCGGGTCCTCCTTCGTCGTTTTGGTGAAGTCGTCGTTGATGCCGACGGTGAACATCTGCAGGGCGATGCCGCCCGCCACCGCGATGGTGATCCCGGCGACCGCGCGGCTCGCCGCGTTGCTGCTCAACTGGAGCCTGCGCGAGGCGAGTTGCCACGGTACGGGGCCGCCGCGCATCCGGTGCACGGCCGCCTCGACGATCCACGGCATGAGCAGGACGAGACCGAGCAGCGTCAGCGTGATGCCCGCCGAGATCTGGACGACGCCCATCGTGCCCGCCGCGTCCGCCGAACCCGACGTCAGCAGGAGCAGCACACCGAAGACCGGCACGGGCAGCCGCCACCAGAGCCGCCGGCCCCGGGTGCGGCCGCTGCGGACGACGCCCAGCGGTTCGATCGTCACCGAGCGCAGCGCGAACAGGGTCACGGCGACCGCAGCGACGGGGACCGCGAGCAGGATCAGCACGGCGAGCGCGGGCACCGGCGTCACGTCCGAGGGGAACGCCGAGAGCCGCCAGATCTTCACCACGCCGAGCAGTTCCCGCCCGCCGAAGAGGAAGGCGGCCCCGCACACGAGCCCGAGCAGAGTGCCGAACAGGGCCTCGCCCGCCGCCATCCTGCGCGTCATCCGCGCGTCCGCGCCGACCAGGCGCAGCGCGGCGAGGCGCCGGTCGCGCCGCTCGCCGCCGAACCGTACGGCCGTCGCGATGAAGATGGCGACCGGTACGAGCAGGACGACGCAGGCGAGGACGATGAGGACGATGAGGACCGGGTCGAGCGGCCCGCTCACGTAGGACATGCCGAAGTGGTCGACGCGGGAGGCGTCGCGTTCGGCGCTCAGGCTGTCGCTGCCGATGTACAGGTACTTCTCGAAGGGGTCGCCGAGGCCCGCCTCACCGATCGTGCCCACGATGCGGTACGGGTAGCGCTCCTTGAGGAGCTTGTTGCCGGGGGCGTCGAGCGCCTTCCTCAGCTCGGGCGAGACCACCATCTCGCCGGGGCCGGGCAGCTTGTCGATGCCGGGCGGCAGCGGCGGGTGCTGGCCCTCGGGGCGCAGCAGATAACCGCCGACCGAGTCGTCCCGGAAGCTGGAGGAGGCGTCCACCATGAGCATCGTGCGGTCGCTCCGCTCGAGCTGCCCCTCCGTGCCGACGCCCATCTGGCGTGCGTCGGCGCGCACGTCCCGCTGGTTCAGCAGGGTCGGCACGGACGCCGCGCCGAGCAGCAGGGCCACGCCGAGACCGACGCCGAGCGCGGTCAGCAGCGTACGGATCCAGCCCTCGCGGCCGCCCGAGACGGCGAAGCGGATGCCGAGGCCGAGGTCGCGCAGCCAGCCCTTGGGGCCCGACGGGCCGCCGGGCGCGGGTGGCGCGGTGCGGTTCTTGGGGTCGTCCAGGAGCGTCATCCGATGAACTCCATGTCCCGCGACTTGCCGTCCCGTACGACGATCTCGCGGTCCGAGTAGGCCGCGACGCGCGTCTCGTGCGTGACGAGGACGACGGCGGTGTTCGAACCGCGGGCCGCGTCGGTGAGCAGCTCCATGACGCGCTCGCCGTTGAGCGAGTCGAGGGCGCCGGTCGGCTCGTCGGCGAAGAGCACGCGCGGGTTCGTGACCAGGGAGCGGGCCACGGCGACGCGCTGGCCCTGGCCGCCGGAGATCTCGCCGGGCCGCTTGCCCGCGAGCCCCTCGACCTCCAGGCGCTCCAGCCACCGGGCCGCCCGGCGCTCGGCCTCCTTGCGCTTGACGCCGGTCAGGCGCAGCGGGAGCGCCACGTTCTCGACGCAGGTCAGCTCGGGGACCAGCTGGCCGAACTGGAAGACGAAGCCGAACTCGGTGCGGCGCAGGGCGCTGCGCTGGGCGTCGGACATCGCGGTCAGGTCGCGGCCGTCGTACGTGATCGTCCCGGAGTCCGGGGTGACGATGCCCGCGAGGCAGTGCAGGAGCGTCGACTTGCCCGAGCCCGAGGGGCCCATGACGGCGACGATCTCGCCCGGATGGATGGTGAACGCGGCGCCGTCGAGCGCCGGGGTCGGCCCGTACGCCTTGCGCAGGTCGTGAGCGGTGAGCAGGGATCCGGCGGGGGTCATGACGGGCGCACCTCCGCGGCGAGCTTGTCGAGGCGCGCGGCGGTCAGTTCCAGCCAGCGCAGGTCGGCTTCCAGGTGGAACAGGGCGTGATCGCAGATCAGCTGGTCGGCGAGGTCGCCCTTGCGCTTGCGGTCCGTGAGGATGCGCATCAGACGCAGGTGCTCGGCGCGCTGGCTGTCGAGGATCTCGGCGGCGTCGCGCTCGGTGAGCAGCGCGAGGACCACCTTGGTGTAGAGGGTCGACTGAAGGTACGGCTCCGGCTTCTCCGGCGTCGCGAGCCACTGCCGTACGTCCGTGACGCCGGCCTCGGTGATCGCGTACCGCTTCCGCTCGGGGCCGCCGCCCGGCTCTATCCCGTCGACCTCGACGAGGCCGTTCTTCAGGAGGCGGGACATGGTCGAGTAGACCTGCCCGTAGTGCAGCGGCTTGTCGTGCCCGAACGTCTCGTCGAAGGTGCGCTTGAGGTCGTAGCCGTGCCGTGGCCCGGCTTCCAGAAGCCCAAGAAGGGTGTGACCGATGGACATGGGGAGGACTGTACACGGTGTGTATACCTGGTGTGTATACCGCCCCGGTGTGGCTTCGCGGGGGCATGTCCCTCGGCTGCGGGCCGGTGGGGGCTGGTCGCGCAGTTCCCCGCGCCCCTGGGGGTGCGCACTGCGTGCGGCACCCGTCCGGCCGGTTCTCGGCTGCGGGCCGGTGGGGGCTGGTCGCGCAGTTCCCCGCGCCCCTGAAGCGTGCGGCTTCGCCGCAGCTCCGTGGGGGTGCGGGGAACTGTGCGGGTGGCCGGGCTCAGTGGTCGGGTGGGGGCGTGCCGTCCTCGGCCGGGCTCCTGGGCGGGCGGCCCCGCCGGGGGATCGGGCCCGCCGAGCCGGGGAGCCGGCCCGCCTCGGCCAGCGCCCGGCGCAGCAGGAACTCGATCTGCGCGTTCGCCGAGCGCAACTCGTCCCCGGCCCACCGGGCGAGCGCCTCGTACACGGCCGGGTCCAACCGCAGCAGGACCTGCTTACGCGCCGGAGGCGGTGGCGGTGTCACTGGTAGAGCGTCCCCGTGTTGAGGACCGGCTGCGCCGCACGGTCACCGCAGAGCACGACCAGCAGGTTGCTGACCATGACGGCCTTGCGCTCCTCGTCGAGGGCGACGAAGTCCTGCTCGGTGATCCGGGCGACCGCGTCCTCGACCATCCCGACGGCCCCGTCCACGATCAACCGCCGCGCGGCGACCACCGCCCCGGCCTGCTGCCGCTGCAGCATGGCCGACGCGATCTCGGGCGCGTACGCGAGATGCGTGAAGCGGGATTCGATGATCTGGACACCGGCCGCCTCCACGCGCGCGTGGAGCTCGACGGCGAGCTTCTCGGTGATCTCCTCGGCGTTGCCGCGCAGGGAGAGCCCGCCCTCGTCGTGCGCGTCGTAGGGGTACTCGATGGCGATGTGCCGGACGGCGGCCTCGGTCTGGGTGGAGACGAACTCCAGGAAGTCGTCGACCTCGAAGGTGGCCTGCGCGGTGTCCTCGACCTTCCAGACGACGACGGCGGCCAGCTCGATGGGGTTGCCGTAGGCGTCGTTGACCTTGAGGACGGCGGTCTCGTGGTTGCGCACGCGGGTGGAGATCTTGGTGCGCGACGTGAGCGGGTTGACCCAGCGCAGGCCGTCCTCGCGGATGGTGCCCCGGTAGCGGCCGAAGAGCTGGACGACGCGGGCCTCGCCCGGCGCCACCATGTTCAGGCCGCCCATGGCGATGCACGCCGCTACGGCGACGACGATGCCGACGGTGATGAGGACCGCCCGCACCGCCCCGCCGGACGAGGTGAGCGCGCCGCCGAGGGCGACCAGGGCCGCGCCGGCGAGCAGGCCGAGGAGTCCGAGCAGCAGCGCGAGCCCGCCCCCGATGCTGTGCGCCGTGAACTCGCGCACACGCGCCTTCGGCATCGCTGGCACGTCCGGTGTGGCGTCGGTCTCGGTCATGGCGAGTCCCACCTCTCTGAGCTGGCGCTTCGTGGCGGAGATGCCTCGAACGTCGTCTAGCAAAGTGCTATCACTTTACCGCGTACGGCAACCATAGGCGACCCTGGATCGTCGGTTCCCATGGGGTGGGTGCTGATTGTCACGTCCGGAAATGACCGGATGGGCAGGGTTTTGCCTTTAGTGGCGGTGTTAGCTTCATGAGCTGATTCAGCACGGAAGCGCCGGAAGACGCGACTGATCACAAGCGGTACGGACGAGAAGCGGAGCGACTGAGGTCATGGGCCGAGCGGATGCGAGAAAGGCGCGCAAGCGCGCGACGCGGCCGTCGGGCATACGCCGCTTCTTCACCTGGAAGAAGCTTCTGGGTGCCTTCTTCGGATTCGTGCTGCTCGTCATGGGCGCGTTCGTGGTGCTGTACATGGTGATCGAGGTGCCCGAGGGCAACCCGGACGCCAAGGCGCAGAGCAATGTCTACAAGTACAGCGACGGCACCACCATGGCCCGTACCGGCGAGGTCAACCGGGAGATAGTCGACCTGTCCGAGGTGCCCAAGGAGGTCCAGCAGACCTTCGTGGCCGCCGAGAACAAGTCGTTCTACAAGGACAAGGGCATCGACCTGAAGGGCACCGCCCGCGGTGTCCTCAACACGGTCACCGGCAAGGGCAAGCAGGGTGGTTCGACGATCACCCAGCAGTACGTGAAGAACTACTACCTCACGCAGGACCAGACCGTCACGCGCAAGCTGAAGGAACTGGTCATCTCGCTCAAGGTCGACCGCAAGAAGTCCAAGGACGAGATCCTCGCCGGGTACATCAACACCAGCTACTACGGCCGCAGCGCGTGGGGCATCCAGGCCGCGGCGCAGGCCTACTACGGCGTCGACGCCAAGAAGCTGAGCGTCGCGCAGGGCGCGTACCTCGCGGCGCTCCTCCAGGCCCCCAACCAGTACGACTGGGCGGTCGCCTCCGACACCGGCAAGAAGCTGGTCAAGCAGCGCTGGAACTACGTCCTGAACAACATGGTCGAGATGGGCCGCATCAGCTCCGCCGACCGCCAGGACCTGACGTTCCCGGTGCCGCAGGAGCCGAAGGCCGTGTCCGGGCTGCAGGGGCAGGAGGGGTACCTCTACCAGGCCGCCAAGGAAGAGGTCGTCAAGGACCTCGGCATCACCTCGGAACAGTTCGACCTGGGCGGTTACACCGTCACCCTCAACATCGACCGCAAGAAGCAGAAGCAGCTGGAGAAGGCGGTCCAGCAGCAGCTGACGGACAAGCTGAAGTCCGGGACCAAGGCGGACAAGCGGGTGCAGGCGGGCGCGGTCTCCGTGAACCCGAAGAACGGGAAGGTCGTCGCGATGTACGGCGGCGCCGGCATCAGCAAGCACTGGCGCAACAACGCGACGCGCACCGACTACCAGCCCGCCTCCACGTTCAAGCCGATCATCCTGGCCGCCGCCCTGGAGAACAACGCCACGACGCAGGACGGTGCGTCGATCAGGGCGAGCACGATCTACGACGGCACGAGCAGGCGGCCGGTGGTCGAGGACGGCAAGAAGGTCGGTTTCGCGCCGCCCAACGAGGACCGGCGCAGCTACGGTCCCGTCACCGTCCAGACGGCGACCAACAAGTCCGTCAACTCCGTCTTCGCGCAGATGGGCGCCGACGTCGGCATGGACAAGGTCATGGCCACGGCCAAGAAGCTCGGCATGGACGACAGCGACCTCAAGCCGTACTACGCGCAGACCCTCGGCACCATGGGCGCGAGCCCGCTGGAGATGGCCGGGGTGTACGCCACCCTCGACAACCACGGCAAGCAGGTCACCCCGCAGATCGTGAAGTCGGTGACCAAGCAGGGCCAGCCGGTCGAGCTCAAGAGCGCCATCGGCGAGCAGGTCATCAGCCGCGCCGCCGCCGACTCGGTCACCTCGGTGCTGACGGGCGTGGTCGACGACGGTACGGCGAAGACCTCGGTCCGCGACAACCCGTCGCGCGACGGCCGCAAGGTCGCGGGCAAGACCGGCACCTCGGACAACAACCGGTCGGCATGGTTCACCGGCTACACCCCGGACCTCGTCACCTCGGTGGGTCTGTTCGGTGAGGGCGCCCAGGGCACGGCCGAGGCCAACCAGCAGGTCACCATGGCCGGGGCCGGTGGCCGTCCCCGCGTCGACGGCGGCAGCTTCCCCGCCCAGATCTGGGCCCAGTACACGTTCAACTCCTCCAGCACCTCCGCCGCGTTCGACCTCGACACCGACATGGGCGCGGCCGTGGAGACCCCCACGCCGACGATGACGACGCCCACGGCGCCGCCCACGAGCTCCGCGCCGCCGAGCACCCCGCCGGCCTCGTCGACGCCCCCCTCGACGCCGCCGACGACGTCCCAGCCGCCGTCCAGCACCCCGCCGTCCGAGCCGCCGACGAGCAGCAGCCCGCCGGAGCCCTCCGACTCGGCCTCGTCGTCCTGGGGCATCCCGGAGAACCCGGGCGGCGACGCCCTGGACAACGGCAGAGACCCCGGCGGCAACTGAGCACATGCGTGAGGGGCCCCGAGAACGACAGGTTCTCGGGGCCCCTCACGCATGTGGACCGGTCAGCCCCCGGCGGGCCGCACCAGCTCGAACCAGACCACCTTGCCGGTGCTGAGCCGCGTCGCCCCCCAGCGCCGGGCGAGACGATTCACCAGGAACAGGCCGCGGCCGCCCTCGTCGGTGGCGCGGGCCTGGCGCTGGCGCGGCAGCTGCGGCACGTCGTCGCCGACCTCGCAGCGCAGCACGTCGGTGCGGAGCAGCCGCAGCGTGATCGGCCGTGAGGCGTACCGCACCGCGTTCGTGACGACCTCGCTGACCAGCAGCTCCACGGAGTCCGTCATCTCCTCCAGGCCCCAGCGGGCCAGAGCGCTGCGGGCGAGGCGCCGGGCGCGCCCCGGCGCGGAGTCCTCCGGGTCGAGGAACCAGTACGCCACATCGCTCGGCGCGATCCCGTCGAAGCGGGCGGCGAGCAGCGCGATGTCGTCGTCCCGGTCGCCGGGGCCGAGCATGTCGAGCACGTCGTCGCAGAGCGCTTCGAGCGGCGGCGGGTGGTCGGGCCCGGTCAGCTGCGCGGTGGCGGCGAGCCGTTCCCGCAGCTGCTCTATGCCGGTCCAGACGTCGCGCAGGCGCGATTCGACCAGGCCGTCGGTGTAGAGCAGCAGCGTGGCGCCGGCCGGGGCGTCCAGTTCGACGGCCTCGAAGTCGACGCCGCCCACGCCGATCGGCGCTCCGGGCGGGACGCGCAGGACTTCGGCGCGCCCGCCCAGGTGCAGCATGATGGGCGGCGGATGCCCGGCGTTGGCGATGGTGATGCGGTGCGAGACCGGGTCGTAGACCGCGTACATGCAGGTCGCCATGCGGTCCGTGCCGAGCCGCTGGGCCTGTTCGTCGAGGTGGTGCAGGACCTCCTGCGGCGGCAGGTCGAGCCCGGCGAGCGTCTGGGCGGTCGTCCGCAACTGGCCCATGATCGCGGCGGAGGTCATGGAGTGGCCCATGACGTCGCCGACGACGAGGGCGACACGGCTGCCGGGCAACGGGATCGCGTCGTACCAGTCGCCGCCCACGCGCGCGGTCTCCGCGGCGGGCAGATAGCGCGAGGCGAGCCGCACCCCGGTCGGCCGGGGCAGCGTCTCCGGCAGCATCGTGCGCTGCAGCTCGTCGGCGATGTACGCCTCGCGCCCGTACAGGACCGCCTTGTCGATGCCGAGCGCGCTGTGCGTGGCCAGCTGTCCGGCGACGAGGAGGTCGTCGCCGTCGAACGCGGTCCGGTTCGGGTGGCGCAGGAACACCGCCGCGCCGATCACCCGGCGGCGCCCGCGCAGCGGGGCCAGGATGGCGCGCCGCCCGACCGGCACCGACCGGTCGCTGCCGAGGAGTTCGGGCAGCGCGGAGAGCGCCGCGGGGGAGTCCGCGAAGACGGGCCGTACGCCGCGCAGCACCTCGGCGAGCGCGCCCCCGTTCCGCACCTCGCACAACTCGATGCTGTCCGGCGCGAGTTCGATCGGGGGGACGACGACGGTGGCGGGCGGGGCGACGCCGTCCGTGTCCGTGTCGTCGACGGCGTCGGGGATGCGGTCGGTGCGGCGCAGACGCAGCACCATCGGCCCGGCCGGGCGCTCGTCGCCGACCGGCAGCGGCTCGCGCAGATAGACCAGTATCGCGTCGGAGAACGTCGGCACCGTCGCCCGGCACAGGCCCATCACGATCTCGTCGAGGTCGATGCCGCGGGCGATACGGCGGGTCGCCGCACCGACGAAGCGCAGCCGGTCGCCGTCGCGCCGCATCGGCGTGGGCTGTCCGATGGGGCGCGGCTGGCCGCCGGTGCGGCGCTCGCCGCCGTCCGGCGGGCCCGTGGGGCGCACCGGCTCGGGGGAGGGCGCCTGCGGCTGCGTGTGCTCGGCGTCCGCGGACGCCGAGGGCATGGCGGCGGCGGGGGCGCGGCGCGGCTGCTGGGGCAGGCCGTCACCGGCCGGGGCCGCGGAGGCCTGTGGGGCACGCCGGAAGGCCCCGCGGGGATCGGCGGGGCGGGCCGCCGTGCCGTGATGGCGGCCTTCGTGCGAGGTCGGGTACTCCGTCACGCGTGTCGAATCCGTCCGTCCGGGGCTGCGCGCCGTGTCACTGGCCGGCGCGCCGGCAGTTGGGGAACAGCTGGTGCCCGCAGGAAATCCGATACCCGGATCGGGTGTGCCGGGAACGGAACTTCCGCGTCATACAGGTTCGCATCGGGGTACGGACACCGGTCCGCCGAGGTCCGGCCGGGCATGTCGGCCCCGCCCGCTCCACCCACGTCCACGCTCCCGCCGCCTAGATGACCTCACCGACACCGTGTCGGGCCAATGCATCGTCAGACCTGTGCATACGTCAGACCTATGCATACGTCAGACCTATGCATACGTCAGACCCGTTGACCACGCGAAGAGTTGCGGTGCGAGACAGTTTTTGTGCTCTTCTTCGCGTCGCTGTGCGCTCTTGCGGAGGACGATCCTACGTTTACCCCATGGGGGCGCATCAAGGGTCTCATGACGACACGTGCGCGGGCGTACGGTCCCAGTCGGCCGGCAGCGCCGGGACCGGCCACGACGGATCGGGCCGCCAGTGCTGCCAGCCGTCCGAGAACGGCTGCCCCCAGCGCTCGATCACCTCGACGGCGCGGCGCCCCGCGTCCCGTACCTCCGCGGCCTGTTCCGCGCTCATCAGGCCCGCCGCCTGCGCCTGCGCGAACTCGTCCTCGTCGTGCCAGCGCCAGGTGCGGTCCTGATACACCGACAGGTCCAGGAAGTGGTCCTCGGAGTCGACGCCGCCCGACCAGCGGGCCCGCGGCGCCTCCAGGTTCACGTACCAGTTGCGGAAGGTCCAGTCCGGCTCCCGGAAGAGCCACACCGACCAGGGGTCGCCGGGCCGGGCCAGCTTGAGCACGCCCGCGCCCGCCCAGTGGTCGCGGCGCAGGGCCCGCGGCTTGGTGTAGCGGGTGGCGAGCGGTTCGCGGTGGACCGGGGTGCCGTCCGCCATGACGGGCTTCACACACTCGGTGCCGGGGGCCATCCACACGGCGAGGAGGTCCGCCGTGTCCCGGACGACCGTGACCGGACGGCAGATGTGGAAGCCGTCGCCCCCGTTGGCGCGATAGCGCCACAGGATCTGCTCCCCGGGCGCCCATCGCCCGCCTTCCCCGCCGCCGGTCCGGCCGTCGTCTGTCATGCGCAGATATTAGGTGCCGTCGGCATACGACGCTGCGGCACAGGTCACGAATACGTCATCCGGCCGCCTCGTACGCCTCTGGAACCCCACCCGTCACGGGTGTGTCATCCGCAGGACGTCCAGAGCCTCGTCGAGCTGTTCCTCCGTCAGGTCCCCGCGCTCCACATAGCCGCCCTCCAGGACGACTTCACGGATCGTCTTGCGCTCCGCGAGCGACTTCTTTGCGACCTTGGCCGCCTCCTCGTAGCCGATGTACTTGTTGAGCGGCGTGACGACGGAGGGGGAGGACTCGGCGTACTCGCGGGCGCGTTCGCGGTTGGCGGTGATGCCGTCGACGGTGCGGTCGGCGAGCAGCCGGGAGACGTTGGCGAGCAGCCGGATCGACTCCAGGACGTTCTTGGCGATGACCGGGAGCATCACGTTCAGCTCGAAGTTGCCGGCCGCGCCCGCCGTCGCCACCGTCGCGTCATTGCCGATGACCTGCGCCGCGACCATCAGCGTCGCCTCGGGGATCACCGGGTTGACCTTGCCCGGCATGATCGACGAACCGGGCTGCAGGTCCGGCAGGTTGATCTCGGCCAGCCCGGTGCGCGGGCCCGACGCCGCCCAGCGCAGATCGTTGGCGATCTTCGTCAGTCCGACGGCGATGGTCCGCAGCTGCCCGCTGGTCTCCACGATGCCGTCGCGCGCGCCCTGCGCCTCGAAGTGGTCGCGGGCCTCGGTCAGCGGCAGGCCCGTGGCGCGCGCGACCTCGGCGATCACCGCGGCGGGGAAGCCGGGCGGCGTGTTGATACCGGTGCCCACCGCCGTGCCGCCCAGCGGCAGTTCGGCCAGCCGGGGCAGGGCGGACTCCAGCCGCTCGACGCCGTAGCGGATCTGCGCCGCGTAGCCGCCGAACTCCTGGCCCAGCGTGACCGGGGTGGCGTCCATCAGGTGCGTACGCCCGGACTTCACCACGTCGGCGAACTCCTCCGCCTTGCGCTCCAGGGAGGCGGCGAGGTGGTCGAGGGCAGGGATCAGATCGTGGGTGACGGCGGCCGTGGCGGCGATGTGGATGGACGACGGGAAGACGTCGTTGGACGACTGCGAGGCGTTGACGTGGTCGTTCGGGTGGACGTCACGGCCGAGGCGCTCGGTGGCGAGCGTGGCGAGCACCTCGTTGGTGTTCATGTTGGAGGAGGTGCCGGATCCTGTCTGAAAAACGTCCACCGGGAACTGGTCGTCCCAGCGGCCCTCCGCGACCTCCGCCGCAGCGTCCGCGACCGCCTGGGCGATGTCCTTGTCGAGGACGCCGAGCTCCGCGTTGACCTTCGCCGCCGCCGCCTTGATCCGGGCGAGGGCCTCGATGTGGGCGCGCTCGATGCGCTGCCCGGAGACGGGGAAGTTCTCCACGGCGCGCTGGGTCTGCGCCCGCCACTTCGCGTCGGCGGGGACCCGCACCTCGCCCATGGAGTCGTGTTCGATCCGGTAGTCGCTCATACCCCGTACAGCACAGGGGAGAGCGGCGGTGTTCCCGTAGAAACGCCGTGCAACGCCGGGAAACGCCGGACGGGCCGTTCGATTCAGCCCGTCCGGCGGGTACGCGCGCGTGGGTATGCGCGCGTGGTTACGGGAGACGCGTGGTTACGGGAGATGCGTGGTTACGCGAGACGCGTGGTTACGCGAGACGCGTGGTTACGCGAGACCGGGGCCGCGCACCGGGATGTGCGTGAACGTCGGCTCGGGCGCCGGGTTCTGGAAGAAGTCGTTGCCCTTGTCGTCGACGACGATGAACGCGGGGAAGTCCTCGACCTCGATCTTCCAGACCGCCTCCATGCCGAGCTCCTCGTACTCGACGACCTCGACCTTCTTGATGCAGTCCTGGGCCAGGCGCGCGGCCGGGCCGCCGATGGAGCCGAGGTAGAAGCCGCCGTGCGCGTCACAGGCGTCGGTGACCTGCTGCGAGCGGTTGCCCTTGGCGAGCATCACCTTGGAGCCGCCCGCCGCCTGGAACTGCTCGACGTAGGAGTCCATGCGCCCGGCGGTGGTCGGCCCGAACGAGCCCGACGCGTACCCTTCCGGCGTCTTGGCCGGGCCGGCGTAGTACACCGGGTGGTCCTTCAGGTACTGCGGCATCTCCTCGCCCGCGTCCAGGCGCTCCTTGATCTTGGCGTGCGCGATGTCGCGGGCCACGACCAGGGGGCCGGTCAGGGAGAGGCGGGTCTTCACCGGGTACTTGGTCAGCTCGGCGAGGATCGCGTCCATCGGCTGGTTGAGGTCGATGTTCACCACGTCCGACGACTCGTCGAGGTGCTCGTCCGTGGTCTCCGGGAGGAACCGCGCCGGGTCCGTCTCCAGCTGCTCCAGGAAGACGCCCTCGGCGGTGATCTTCGCGACGGCCTGGCGGTCGGCCGAGCAGGACACGGCGATGGCGACCGGGCAGGAGGCGCCGTGCCGGGGCAGGCGCACCACGCGGACATCGTGGCAGAAGTACTTGCCGCCGAACTGCGCGCCGATACCGATCTTCTGCGTCAGCTCGAAGACCTTCTCCTCCAGCTCCTTGTCGCGGAAGCCGTGGCCGAGCTCGGAGCCCTCGGAGGGGACGTTGTCCAGGTAATGCGCGGAGGCGTACTTGGCGGTCTTCAGCGCGTACTCGGCCGAGGTGCCGCCGACGACGATCGCCAGGTGGTACGGCGGGCAGGCGGCCGTGCCGAGCGAGCGGATCTTCTGCTCCAGGAACTTCATCATGGAGGCCTCGTTCAGGACGGCCTTCGTCTCCTGGTACAGGAACGACTTGTTGGCCGAGCCGCCGCCCTTGGCCATGAAGAGGAACTTGTAGGCGCCGCCGTCGGTCGCGTACAGCTCGATCTGCGCGGGCAGGTTCGAGCCGGTGTTCTTCTCGTCCCACATGGTCAGCGGGGCCATCTGCGAGTAGCGCAGGTTCAGGTTCTGGTACGCGTCGTAGATGCCCTTGGACAGCGCCTTCTCGTCCTCACCTTCGGTGAGGACGTTCTGGCCGCGCTTGCCCATGACGATCGCGGTGCCCGTGTCCTGGCACATCGGAAGCACGCCGGCCGCCGCGATGTTCGCGTTTTTCAGCAGGTCGAGCGCGACGAACTTGTCGTTGCCCGACGCCTCCGGGTCGTCCACGATGCGGCGCAGTTGCGCGAGGTGGGCCGGGCGCAGGTAGTGCTGGATGTCGTGGATCGCCTCTTCGGCGAGCTTGCGCAGCGCCTCCGGCTCGACCTTCAGGAACGTACGGCCGTCCGGCCCCTCGGCGGTGGAGACACCCTCCGAGGTCACCAGCCGGTACGGCGTGGTGTCCTCGCCCTGGGGGAGCAGATCGGTGTACGCGAACTCAGGCATCTCGCCCATTCCTCACTCGGCAGACAGCGGCTGGCATTCGTTGGCAGCGCCAACCAGCGTAGAACCTGGCCGAGCGGGTGCCGCTGTGAGGTAAGGCTCAGTTCCGCGAGATCGGCGGGCCGCTGCCCCTAGTCGCGATCTATCGCGTTTGGGTACGCTGCTGCCGTGGACCTTCACAAGCGCCCCCAGCCGAGCGCCCCCGCGGCGGACCCGACCGCACTGCGCGCATCCGACGCCGACCGCGACCGCATCGCGGACATCCTGCGCGAGGCCCTGGCCGAGGGCCGGCTCGACGCGGACGAGCACGCCGAGCGGATCGACGGCGTCTACCGCGCCAAGACGGTGGGTGAGCTGGAGCCGCTGGTCCGCGACCTGCCCGGCGGGCACGCCCCGCGCCCCGCCGCGGACCCGGCGCCGGGCCGCCCGGCGCCCGGCACGATCCCGGCGGGCCCCAGCGACAACCTGGTGGCGGTGTTCAGCGCCACCACCCGGCGCGGCCGCTGGCGCGTGGCCCGCCGCACGCACGCGTACGCCGTGTTCGGCAATGTCGAGATCGACCTCAGCGAGGCGATCTTCGAGCACCCCCAGGTCTACATCCGGGCGGTCTCGGTCTTCGGCAACGTCGAGATCCGCGTCCCGGAGAACGTGTCGCTGCGCGGCAGCGGCGGCGGCGTCCTCGGCAACTTCGAGGTGGACACGCTCGACGCGGCCGACCCGGAGGCGCCCGTCGTCCACGTCGAGGGCGTCTCGGTCCTCGGCAACATCGAGGCACGCCCCAAGCGCGGCAAGATCATCGCGGACCTGCACAAGTACGTCGGCAGATACGTCGACAAACGTTTGCGCAAGCACCTGGACTGACGGGACGCGCGCACCCTGACGGCACCGGCGGTGAACTCCCCTACGGGTACCGCTACTTCCGCTCTTCGGAACTCAGTGCATAGGCGTCGACACAGCGGGTAGAGCTTGCTGCATCGTCTCTCGCTCGCGAAAGCCGTCGTAAGCCGTCGTCAGGAGTAGACCGTGCTGCATCCGCCGCATCAGTCCCTGCAGGTCTCCGCCGTCCCGCCGCAGCGGGGGCCCGTGGGGGACCGGGACCAGGACGCACCATGGCACACGGAGGCCGTGTGCAGGCGCGACGAGGCGGGACTCTTCTTCGCCCCATCGAAGGAACCCACCGCCGCGCGTCTGTCGCGCGAGGAAGCGGCCAAGCGGGTCTGCGCCCGCTGCCCGGTGATGGTCGAGTGCCGCGAGCACGCCCTGCTCCAGCCGGAGCCGTACGGGGTGTGGGGCGGCCTGACCGCGGCCGAGCGCCGCGTGGTCCTCGCCCGCAGGCGCCGCCGCGAGGTCGAGCTCAAGAAGGCGGCGCGGGCGGTGGCCGCGGCGGGTTAGTCCGCAGGCGTACGTGAGCGGGGGCGCCCCCAGGATCTGGGGGCGCCCCCGCACGTGCGGCCGGTGCGGCCGAGCCTACTTGGCCCGGTCGAAGTCGACCGCGCTGTACGCGCGCAGCTTGCTCAGCCGGTGCTGGGAGTCGATCTGCCGGATCGTGCCGGACTTCGAGCGCATCACGAGGGACGAGGTCGTCGCCGTCTCGGAGCCGTAGCGCACGCCGCGCAGCAGTTCGCCGTCGGTGATGCCGGTGGCGACGAAGAACACGTTCTCCCCCGAGACCAGGTCGTCCGTGGACAGGACGCGGTCCAGGTCGTGGCCCGCGTCGATAGCCCGCTGCCGCTCCGCGTCGTCCTTCGGCCACAGCTTGCCCTGGATGACACCGCCCAGGCACTTGATGGCGCAGGCCGAGATGATGCCCTCGGGGGTGCCGCCGATGCCCAGGAGCAGGTCGACGCCCGACCCGTCGCGCACCGCGAGCACCGAGCCCGCGACGTCGCCGTCGGAGATCAGCTTGATCCGGGCGCCGGTCTCCCGGACCTCCTTGATGATGCCCTCGTGGCGCGGCCGGTCGAGGATGACGACGGTGACGTCCTCGGGCGACGCCTTCTTCGCCTTCGCGACACGGCGGATGTTGACCGACACCGGCGCGTTGATGTCGACGAAGTCGGCGGCCTCGGGGCCGGTCACCAGCTTGTCCATGTAGAAGACGGCGGACGGGTCGAACATCGTGCCCCGGTCGGCGGCGGCCAGGACCGCGATGGCGTTCGGCATGCCCTTGGCGCAGAGCGTGGTGCCGTCGATCGGGTCGACGGCGATGTCGCACTCGGCGCCCGTCCCGTCCCCGACCCGCTCACCGTTGAACAGCATCGGCGCCTCGTCCTTCTCGCCCTCGCCGATGACGACGACGCCGTCCATCGACACGGTGGAGACGAGGGTCCGCATGGCGCGCACGGCGGCGCCGTCCGCCCCGTTCTTCTCACCGCGGCCGACCCAGCGGCCCGCGGCCATCGCCGCGGCCTCGGTGACCCGGACGAGTTCCAGAGCGAGGTTGCGGTCCGGGGCCTCGGAGGGAACCTCGAGTTCGGACGGAAGCTGATGATGCTGATGCTCGGTCATCGAGACGCACCTTTCTGTTCCGGCGTTTTCACCGGGATACGACGACGGCCGGATGAGGGTTATTACGGCTGACTCTATCGCCAGTACGACAATCTGAGCAGGGCGCCCCACGTTTGAGCGGACCTACCGGCTCCGGGTGGCGCATTTCGGGACCTCCCGCCGGAGATCATTCGGGGACCTGCGACGATGGAGCACGTGGCAGCAAGAAATGGCAAGAAGACGGTCGGCAGCCTGGTCCTCTCGCTCGGCGTCTGCGTCGCCGCGGCCGGTGTCGCCTACGCGTTCATCCCGCACGACGACTCCAAGCAGCCGCCGGTCAAGCGCGTCGACTACCGCATCGAGCTGCTTACGGCCCGGCGCGCGGCCTCGTACCCGGTGGCCGCCCCCACGGGCCTGCCCAAGGCGTGGAAGCCGACGTCCGTGCGCTACACGGGCGAGTCGAACGAGGCGTGGCACCTCGGCTTCCTCGACCCCGACGGCCAGTACGTCGCCGTCGAGCAGTCCACCGACAAGCCGGCCCGGTTCATCGACGACGCCAGCCAGGGCGCCGAGGAGACCGGCCGCAAGCAGACCATCGACGGCAAGGAGTGGCGGCGCTACGAGGGCGAGAAGTACGACGCCCTCGTGCTGACGGAGAAGGGGTCGACGACCCTGGTCACCGGCACGGCCGACTTCGGGCAGCTGACGAAGATGGCCGAGGCGCTGGAGATGAAGAAGGGCGAGGACGCCCCCGCTCAGTAGAACTGGTCTGTACTGGTTTGTGGTTTGTACTCGACCAGTCGCGCGAAAGGGCCCCGGCTGGTGCCGGGGCCCTTTCGCGCGTTCGGTCGGGAACTCAGACGGTCGTGATGACCTGGTCGAGCTCCAGGCGCGGGGAGCGCGGGAACCAGGCGTCGTCGCCCGGCTTGCCGATGTTGATGATCATCAGCGGGGTGTGGTCGTCGTCCAGGAACTCCTTCTGGACGCCGGCGAAGTCGAAGCCCGTCATCGGGCCCGCGGCCAGACCGGCGGCGCGGACGCCGACGATGAAGTAGCCGGCCTGCAGCGTGGCGTTGACCAGCGCGGCCTGCTCGCGGACCGGACGCTCGGAGAAGAAGGCGTCCTTGGCGGCGGGGAAGTGCGGGAGGAGGGCCGGGAGCTCCTCGTGGAACTCGTTGTCCGCGGAGAGGATCGCGACCAGCGGGGCGGTGGCCGTCTTCGGCTGGTTGCCCTCGGCCATGAGCCCGACGAGGCGCTCGCGGGCCTCGGCGGAGCGGACCAGGGTGATGCGCAGCGGCGACTGGTTGAAGGCGGTCGGGCCGAACTTGACCAGGTCGTAGATCGCCTGGACCTGCTCGTCGGTCACCGGCTCGTCGGTGAACGTGTTCGCGGTGCGGGCCTCGCGGAAGAGCAGGTCCTGGGCGGCGGGGTCAAGAACGAGAGACATCGATCAACCTTCTCGGTACAGACGTGCGGCGTGCCGGCTGCGGTGATCCGATCCGTTCCGGATCAGCCGGTGTCCACGACAGTACGCGAATGAGGTTCAACTTTCAACCAAACCTCGGGTGGGCCCGCTCACCGCCGCGGCGTCACGCGTCCTCGGCGTCGTCCTCCGGGCCCTCCCCGTCGTTCTCCTCGGCGAGCGCCGCGTCGAGCCGCGCCCGCGCGCCGTCCAGCCAGCGGCGGCACACCTTGGCCAGCTCCTCCCCGCGCTCCCAGAGGGCGAGGGACTCCTCGAGGGAGGTACCGCCGGTCTCCAGGCGTCGTACGACGTCGATCAGCTCGTCCCGGGCCTGCTCGTAACCGAGCGTCGCGGCGGCCGTGTCGGTGGTGGTCATGCGTGGTCCGTCCTCAATCAGGTGTCGGTGGTGGTGACGCGTACGGTGAACTCGCCCTCGGCGACCCTGGCCCGCAGCTCCTCGTCCGGCGCGGCCTCGTCCGGGGCGCGGACCACATGGCCGTCCGCCTTCTGCAGGACCGCGTAGCCGCGCTTGAGCGTGGCCGCGGGGGAGAGGGCGACCACGCGCGCGTGGGTGTGCGTCAGGTCGGACTCCGCGCGGTCCAGAAGGTGGCCGAGCGTGCGGCGGGCCCGCCCGGCGAGCGCGGCGACCTGCTCCTCGCGCTCGTCGATCATGCGGTGCGGATCCTGTATCGAGGGCCGGGAGAGCGCCGCGGCCAGGCCCCGCTCCTCGCGGTCGAGGAACGCCTCCATGCAGCGCCTGGCCCGGTCGCGCAGCCAGCGCACCCGCTCGTACTCCTCGCCGACGTCCGGCACGACCTTCTTCGCCGCGTCGGTCGGTGTCGAGGCGCGCAGGTCGGCGACGAGGTCGAGCAGCGGGCTGTCCGGTTCGTGGCCGATCGCGGAGACGACGGGCGTACGGCAGGAGGCCACGGCCCGGACCAGCTGCTCGTCGGAGAAGGGCAGCAGGTCCTCCACGCTGCCGCCGCCCCGCGCGACGATGATCACGTCGACGTCGTCGATCGCGTCCAGCTCCTTGACCGCCTGGACGACCTGCGGCACGGCGTGCACGCCCTGCACGGGCACATTGCGCACCTCGAAGCGGACGGCGGGCCAGCGGTGGCGCGCGTTCTCCAGGACGTCGCGCTCGGCGGCCGAGGCGCGGCCGCACACGAGCCCGATGAGCTGGGGAAGGAACGGCAGCGGCTTCTTGCGGTCCGCCGCGAACAGACCCTCCTGCCCCAGGGACTTCTTCAGCTGCTCCAGGCGGGCGAGCAGCTCGCCGACGCCGACCGGGCGGATCTCCGCGGCGCGCAGCGAGAGCTGCCCGCGCGGCGCGTACCACTCGGGTTTCGCGTGCACGACGACCCGGGACCCCTCGCGGACCACGTCCGCCACCGCGTCGAACACCTGCCGGTAGCAGGTGACCGAGACCGAGATGTCGTACGACGGGTCGCGCAGCGTCAGGAAGACGACTCCGGCGCCGGGTCTGCGGGAGAGCTGGGTGATCTGCCCCTCGACCCACACGGCGCCGAGCCGGTCGATCCATCCGCCGATGAGCCGGGAGATCTCGCCCACGGGGAGCGGGGCGTCCGGGGACGTATTGGCAGCCATGCCGCGAGGGTAACGGCCAGGACCGACAGCACACCGCCCTTGGGGTGCGGGGCCGCCCATGGCGTACGGGGCCGCCCCGGTGCAAGCGGCTGCCCTTGGCGTACGGGGCCGCCCACGGCGTACCGGTGCCCCCCGGCCCACCAAACCACCCCCGCGCTCAGCCCAGTGGGTCCGTCACCCGACCCCGCTGCGCCACCAGCACCACGAGTCCCACGACCAGCCAGATCGCGCCGACCACCTGTGCCGTGCCCGACGCCTCCACGATCACCGCGACCGTGATCGCCGCGCCGAGGAGCGGGATCAGGAGGTGGCGCCACCAGCTCACCGGGCCGCCCCGGCGGCGTACGGCGAAATAGCCGACCACGCTCGCGTGCAGCAGCGTGAACGCCGTCAGGGCGCCGATGTCGACCACCGAGACCAGGTGGTCCATGCCGTCGTCGCGGCGGGCCGCCCAGACCGCCGCCACCAGCGTGATCACCGCGGCGACGAGCAGCGCAGCGCGCGGGACACCCGCGTTCGTCCGGGACAGGCCCTTCGGCAGGCGGCGGTCGCGGGCCATCGCGAAGACGAGACGGCCCGCCGCGGCCTGCCCGGCGAGCGCCGCGAACGCCGCCCCGATCGCCTTGCTGACCGCCACAAGGTCATGCAGCCAGCCGCCGACGGACGCGTCCACGGCGTCGTAGAACGCCGAACCCTGCTTGCCCGGGTCGGCCGCGAGCTGCGCCGAGGTCGTCGGTTCCAGGAGCGCCACCAGGTACGTCTGCGCCACGAACAGCACACCCGTGAGCGCCAGACAGAACAGCACCGCCCGCGCCACCTTCGCCGAGCCGCCCGTCACCTCCTCCGCGAACGAGGCGATCGCGTCGAAGCCCAGGTAGGAGAGGACCGCCACCGACACGGCGCCGATCACCGCCGTCAGGGCGAAGGCGCCTTGCGTCCCGTCCCCGGACAGCGGCGACAGCCAGTCCCGCTGCGCCCCGTCCCGCGCGAGCACCACGATCGCGGAGACCACGAAGACGAGCAGGACGACGATCTCCAGCGCCAGGACCGCGAAACCGACCCGGGCCGCCGCCCGTACGCCCCACAGGTTGAGCAGTGTCGTGATCACCACGGCCAGCGCGGTCCACACCCAGCGGGAGACCGACGGCACCAGCGCGTTCATCGCGATGCCGGAGAACAGGTACGCCACGGCGGGGATCAGCAGGTAGTCCAGCATCGCCATCCAGCCCGCGATGAACCCCGGGCCCTTGCCGAGCCCCACGCGCGCGTAGGTGTACACGGACCCGGCCCGCGGAGCCACCCGCACCATCTGCGCGTAGCTGAAAGCGGTGAACGCCATCGCGACGGTCGCCACGATGTAGACGAGGGCGACCGCGCCGTGCGATTTGGCGTCCAGAGTGCCGAAGACACCGACCGGCGCCATGGGGGCGATGAAGAGGAGCCCGTAGACGACGAGGTCACGGAAGCCGAGGTCACGGCGGAGCGTGCCGTCGGGGACCTCGGGGTCGGCTGGTGCGGACATCGTGCCTCCGTAGATCGCGGGCTTCCAGTCTCGGCACGCGGGGGATCTTCGGCCTCCTGTACGCGGCCTTACGATGGAGCCATGACTGCTACCACCGGCTCCCGCCGCGTCCTGCTCGCCGCCCCCCGTGGCTACTGCGCCGGTGTGGACCGTGCCGTGATCGCCGTCGAGAAAGCCCTGGAGCAGTACGGCGCCCCGATCTATGTCCGCCACGAGATCGTGCACAACAAGTACGTCGTGCAAACCCTCGAGCGGAAGGGCGCGATCTTCGTCGAGCAGACCGACGAGGTGCCCGAGGGCGCCATCGTGATGTTCTCCGCGCACGGCGTCGCCCCGACCGTGCACGAGGAGGCCGAGCGCGGCCGGCTCGCCACCATCGACGCGACCTGCCCCCTGGTGACCAAGGTCCACAAGGAAGCGATCCGCTACGCCAACGACGACTTCGACATCCTCCTGATCGGCCACGAGGGCCACGAGGAGGTCATCGGCACCTCCGGCGAGGCCCCCGACCACATCACCCTGGTCGACGGCCCCGAGGACGTCGCCAAGGTCGAGGTCCGTGACCCGTCCAAGGTCGTCTGGCTCTCCCAGACCACGCTCTCCGTCGACGAGACGATGGAGACGGTCGACGCCCTGAAGACCAAGTTTCCCGGCCTCATCTCGCCGCCCAGCGACGACATCTGCTACGCGACGCAGAACCGTCAGCTCGCCGTGAAGCAGATGGGCGCCGACTCCGAGCTGGTCATCGTCGTCGGCTCGCGCAACTCCTCCAACTCCAAGCGGCTCGTCGAGGTCGCCAAGCTGGCGGGCGCCCGCGAGGCGTACCTGGTCGACTTCGCCTCCGAGATCGAGGAGGGCTGGCTCGACGGCGTCACGACCGTCGGCGTCACCTCGGGCGCCTCCGTCCCCGACGTCCTCGTCGAGGAGGTCCTGGAGTGGCTCTCGCAGCGCGGCTACGCCGACGTGGAGATCGTCAAGGCCGCCGAGGAGTCCATCACGTTCTCGCTCCCCAAGGAGCTGCGGCGCGACCTGCGTGCCGAGGCCGCCGCTCTGATGCAGGGTTCCCGCTCCGAGAAGTGACCGGCGTCCCGGCGTCGTACGGTGGTGCCCATGGAGATCTTCGGTGTGGACATCGGCGGTTCCGGGATCAAAGGTGCCCCGGTCGATCTTGAGCGCGGCGACCTCGCCCAGGAGCGGTTCAAGGTACTGACGCCGCAACCGGCCACCCCCGACGCGGTGGCCGACGGCGTCAAGCAGGTCGTCGACAACTTCGGGGGCCGGTGCGAGCGCGTCGGCATCACCTTCCCCGGCGTCGTCACCGGCGGCTCGACGATCCGAACCGCCGCCAACGTCGACAAGAGCTGGGTCGACGTCGACGCGCGCGCCCTGCTCAGCGCCAAGCTCGACGGCCTGCCCGTCACCGTGCTCAACGACGCGGACGCGGCGGGCGTCGCCGAGATGCAGTTCGGCGCGGGCAAGGGCCACAAGGGCACCGTCATGCTGCTCACCTTCGGCACCGGCATCGGCAGCGCCCTGTTCAGCGAGGGCGTCCTCGTCCCCAACACCGAACTCGGCCACCTCGAACTCGACGGCCACGACGCCGAGCACCGCGCCTCCACCAAGGTCAAGGAGGACCACGACATGAGCTGGGAGCACTGGGCGCACCGCGTCCAGAAGTACCTGGCCCACGTCGAGATGCTGTTCTCGCCCGACCTGTTCGTCATCGGCGGCGGCGTCAGCCGCAAGGCGCACAAGTTCCTGCCGCTCATCGAGGGTATCAAGGCGGAGATGGTGCCGGCGCAGCTGCAGAACAACGCGGGGATCGTGGGGGCGGCGATGGCCGCTTCGCGCGCGTAGCGCGCTCGTACATCGGCCTCAGGCCGTACGACGACGGGGCGCCGGAGCGGCCGAGCGTGCCGCCTGCTGCTGTCCGGCGGCCCGGCGCCGCGCCGCCCTGCGCGCGACGAGCCGCACCCTGCGGACGCCGACGATCGCCCCGGCGAGCAGGGTGCCGGCGTAGAGCCAGCCCGCGTTCAGGGCGAGCGTGGTGAAGACGCCCATCAGAAGCGCCCCCGTCCCGCCCGCCCCGTCGGCGATGAGGAGCGTGCCGACGGCGAACGAGATCGGCACCGCGACCGGCGCCGTCACCAGGTCCGCCTTGCGCACCCACCCCGCCGTCAACGCGCTCACCAGCAGGAACAGCACGCCGTAGACGGTCGCGGAGCCGTCGAACAGGAGCCGGGCCAGGAAGCCGGACAGGAGCATCGCGGCGAGGCAGAACAGCCCGCTGCCCAGGCCCGTCAGGCGCGGATTGGGGAAGCGGCGCAGCGCCCGCAGGACGGGGGGCACCTTGCGCCCCGGTCGGGCGCCGCTCCGGTACACGGCCACGGCGCCGTCGGCCGTGTCCGGGGCCGTGGCGCGCGCATCGCGGCCGCCCTGCGCCTGCGGCGGAAGCGGGGCCGTGCGGCGCGGGCGGGTTTGCCGGGTTTGCGCGGGACGCGTCCTGGGTTGCTCCACAGGCCCAACATAGGTGCGCTTATGTGTGGAATACGCCAAAGGACACGCGTTTTGGCCGACCTTGACCGTCACCCGTCGCTCAGGTCGCCCGTTCGGTACAGATGCGTGCGGAGCCGGATCGGTTGCGGTCAGGCCGTAGACTGGTGGACTGCCTACGCCCATCCATCAGTCCTGGCCTTCAGCGCCCACCACGTACGGGAAGTCGCAACGTGTCGCTCACGATCGGAATCGTCGGTCTGCCGAATGTCGGCAAGTCGACCCTGTTCAACGCCCTGACCAAGAACGACGTGCTCGCGGCCAACTACCCGTTCGCCACGATCGAGCCGAACGTCGGCGTGGTCGGCGTGCCCGACCCGCGCCTCGACAAGTTGGCCGAGATCTTCAGCTCCCAGAAGGTCCTGCCCGCCACGGTCGACTTCGTCGACATCGCGGGCATCGTGCGCGGCGCCTCCGAGGGCGAGGGCCTGGGCAACAAGTTCCTGGCGAACATCCGTGAGTCCGACGCCATCTGCCAGGTCATCCGCGCCTTCCAGGACGAGAACGTCGTCCACGTCGACGGCAAGGTCTCGCCCAAGGACGACATCGAGACGATCAACACCGAGCTGATCCTCGCCGACCTCCAGACCATCGAGAAGGTCCTGCCGCGCCTCCAGAAGGAGTCGCGCATCAAGAAGGACGTCGCGCCGAAGGTCGCCGCGGTCGAGGCCGCCAAGGCGATCCTCGAGAAGGGCGACACCCTCTTCTCCCAGGGCATCGTCCAGGGCTCGGGCAACGAGGAGCTGCTGCACGACCTGCACCTCCTCACCACCAAGCCCTTCCTCTACGTCTTCAACGTCGACGAGGACGAGCTGACCGACGACGCGTTCAAGGCCGCCCAGAGCGCCCTCGTCGCCCCCGCCGAGGCGATCTTCCTCAACGCCAAGCTGGAGCAGGACCTCGCCGAGCTCGACGAGGCCGACGCGATGGAGCTCCTCGAGTCCGTCGGCGCCGAGGAGCCCGGCCTCGCCACCCTCGCCCGGGTCGGCTTCAACACGCTCGGCCTCCAGACCTACCTCACGGCCGGCCCCAAGGAATCCCGCGCCTGGACCATCAAGAAGGGCGCCACGGCCCCCGAGGCGGCCGGCGTCATCCACACCGACTTCCAGAAGGGCTTCATCAAGGCGGAGGTCATCTCCTTCGACGACCTGGTGGAGACGGGCTCGGTGGCGGAGGCCCGCGCGGCCGGCAAGGCGCGCATGGAGGGCAAGGAGTATGTGATGCAGGATGGGGACGTGGTGGAGTTCCGCTTCAACGTGTAGTGCGCGCCTCGGCGTTGCTGCCGTGACCTGGCACATGTGCAGGTCGGTCGGGGTCGCTCGGTTTCCGGGCGACCCCGGGAGTTCGAGCCGGCCGGTCGGCCTATCGGAGGTTGCGGCGGTCGAGGCGCTGGATGAGGCCGGGGCGGTGCCGGTTGGCCTCGCGTAGGCGGGTCAGGCGCTGGTGGAAGTCGGCACGTCGTGCGGTGTCGGTGCAGGCGTCACGCAGGTCCGAGAGGAGGGTGACGGCCTGGTCGTGGGCGCTGGGCTTCCTGGTGGCGAGGTGCGCCTCGATCTGCTGCCAGACGGATCCGGCCCGGTCGGCGAGGGCGGTCAGGTGCCGGGCGCGTGCTGCGGCCCGTTCGGCTTCGGCACGCTGCCGGCGTTCGGTGCGCACGGTGTGGGCGGCGTCCAGGAGGTGGGCGGCGGACCGGCGCCCGGGGACCGTACGGGCCGGGGTGGGGGCGCCGCGCAGGCGGTGCAGGAGTTCGGTGTGCAGGCCGGGTTCCGCGCCGAGGGCGAGCCGCAGCAGCAGGGCGTCCTTCTCCTTCTGAGGCAGGGCGGCGATCAGCGGGGCGAGCTCCCTCTTCGTGGGCCTGGCCGGTTGCCTGGGTGGGGCGGGGGCGGCCTGGGCGGCGACGGTCAGCAGGTCGGCGTTCACGCGCAGGAAGTCCGCGAGCGCGCGCTGCGGCGCGGTCAGGTCGCCGAGCCCGGCCGGGACGGGCGGCTCCGGGCAGGCCCGGTACTCGTCTTCGTCGTCGTCATCGAGTTCCCGGGCGGTGAGCGCGGAGAGCCAGGCGAGGTAGAGGGGGCGCAGGTCGCCGGTGGCGAGTTCGTCGCGTACGCCGATGAGGGTGGTGAGTGAGTCGTCGGCGCCCTCGGTCCAGTCGCCGCCCTCGTCCTCGCTGGTGAGGTCGAGGAGGGTGTGGGTGCGGGTGGTCCAGGCGTCGAGGTGGGGGCCGAGGCAGTAGGGCTGCGCCGTGGGCAGGCTCAGCGCCTGCTTGGGCAGGCGGAGCATGAGCCGGTGGGTGCCCCAGTTGGCCACGTAGAGGTGGGCGTCGAAGTAGCGCTCGGTCATGCGGCGCGGGTCGCCCTTGAGATCGCCCCACTCGTAGGTGTTGGTGAAGCTGGTGGCGGTGATCCGGGCCCGGGTGGAGATGGCCCTCAACTGCCGCTGTTCCTCGGAGCCGAGCGGGCGGTCGAGTGCCTGGAACTCGTAGTACTGGTACTCGCTCACAGGATGGACGTTATCGCCGCGGCGGCCGGTCTCGTGCCGTACGCCGAGCATTGCGCCGTCACGGTGCCCGGTGCCGGTAGGCATCGATCCTTCCCCAAGCTCTCAGCTCCGTTCGAGCAGGGGAGACCTCATGGGCATCCAGTCGGGCAGGGCGAAGCCCCGCCGTCGGTACCCCGGTTCGCCGTGTGAGACGCGCCTGACCGGGCGCCGGGCGGTGCGCCGGACCGTCACAGGGGGTGCCAGACGGCGTTCTCGCCCGCCCCGTCCGGGACGACCTGGCCGAAGACGACGTCGGCGAAGTGGATGCCGAAGCCGAGGGTGTCCGGGCGCCGGAGTTCGCTGATCAGGTGTCGGCGGTGGCGCACCGACTGGGCCGGGGCGCCGTCGGGGACCGCGAACCATTCGGGGTGGCGGACCTGGAGCGGTGAGTGCAGCGCGTCCCCGAAGGCGAGCAGCCGGCGGCCACGGGACGTGAGGGTGAAGCCGGTGTGGCCCGCGGTGTGGCCGGGCAGGGCGAGGGCCTGTACGCCGGGGAAGACCTCCTCGCCGGGGGAGACGAGTCGCAGTCGGCGTTCCAGGGCGGCCAGCGCCTTGGGGGTCGGTCCCGGCACGTCGTGGCGGTTCTCCCACTCGCTCTTGGGCACGGCGAACGTGGCCCGCGTGAAGACGGGCGGATCGGTGCAGGCCCAGCCGATGTGGTCGGTGTGCAGATGCGTGAAGGCGACGACTTCGATCTCGTCGGGCCGGGTGCCGAGCCGCCCCAGGTTGTCGAGCAGCGAGCCGCCGTGCACCGCCCCGACGTACGGGTGAGCGGGGTCCTCCGGTACGGAGTGGGGGCCGAACCCCGCGTCTATCAGGAGGGCCCGGTCGCCCAGCTGGACGAGCAGGCCGCCGGTGTTGGCGACGAGGTGGGCGGTGTCGTTGAGGTGGGCGGTGCCGTGCGGCAGCGGGGGCGACGGTTTGAGCAGCATGGCGCCGTCGGGCACGTAACTGACCTTCAGGTCGCCCACCTGCACGGAGCACACGGCGGAGGGTCTGCGCAGTCGCCTGTCGTTCACAGCGAGGTCTCCTTGCGGGAGGGAGAGCAAGGGGCGCGCCCGCCCGCCCCGGAAGGGTGGAGGACGCGCCGTGCCCGTGTACAGGGCGCCGTCGGGGGCGCGGAGAGCGGCGCGGCCGGGGGTGCGCCGCCCGCGCGTTCCGTGGGTCCGCGCCCCGGGCCGGCGGTCAGGTGCGGGGCCGCTCGCGCAGCACGGTCGCGGCGAGCGCCGCGCCCACGAGCGCGACGACGCCCGCGGTGACCATTCCCGCGTGCAGACCGCCGAGGGTCGCAGCGGCGTCGGGCGCGGAACCGCCCGCGAGGGCGTTCGTGCGGGCCGCCGCGATGGCGCTGAGACCGGCGACGCCGATCGCGGCGACGTACTGCGGCAGCTGCGACAGACCGCCGACGACGCCCTGGTCCTCCTCGGTGACGCCGGTCGTCATCACGGTGATGAAGGAGACGACGCTGAAGACGTGGCCGAGGCCCATGACGGAGGAGGTGGCGATGAGGACCGCCACGTTGCCGCTCTGCGGCAGGGCGAACATGGCGACGGTGCCGACGCCCTGGATGAGCAGACCGGCCGCGAGCACCTTCGCGCCGCCGAACCGGCCGAGCAGCTTGGCGACGTACATGCCGCCGAGCATCGCGGCCGCGCCCTCACCGAGGTAGCCCAGACCGGCCTGGAGCGGGGTGAAGCCGAGGACGTCCTGCATGTAGAGGCTGAGCAGCACGGTCGTACCGGCGCACATGCCGAACGTGACGACACCGAACAGACCCGACCACTTGACCGTGGTGCGGCCCAGGACACCGAGCGGGATCAGCGGCTCGGGGTGACGGCGCTCGACCAGCAGGAACGCGCCGAGCAGGACCAGGCCGCCGACGATGCAGCCGAGCGAGTCCGCGCGGACCCAGCCCTTGTCGCCGCCGGTGGAGATGCCGAAGACGAGACCGAAGAGGCCGAGCGTGGCGAGGATCGCCCCGGGGATGTCCATGCGCCGGGCGGTGGAGGACTCCCGCACCGCGGGCAGCGCGAGCGCGCCGGCCAGCGCGGCGGCGCCGAGGACGCACAGCACGATCATCGTCCAGCGCCAGCTGAAGCCGTTGGTGATGACACCGCCGCCGAGCGCGCCGAGCACGAAGCCGAGCGACATGACGGCGCCGTTGAGGCCCAGGGCGCGGGCGCGCTGCGGGCCCTCGGGGAAGTGGCCCGTCATGAGGGCGATGGCGGCGGGGGCGATCATCGCGGCGGCCGTGCCCTGGCCGACGCGGGTGGCGATCAGGACGCCGGGGGAGCCCGCCAGGGCGGCGCCCAGCGAGAACAGGGTGAACAGGGCGACGCCCAAGGTGAACAGCTTCTTGCGGCCCACCAGGTCGGCGACGCGGGCGAACAGGGGCAGCAGGCTCGCGGACGGCAGCAGGCTCGCGGTGGCGACCCACTGGAGCGTGCCGGGCGAGGAGAAGCCGAGGCTGCTGCCGATGTCGGGCAGCGCCACGGTGACGATGGAGAAGTCCAGCCCGCACATGAACGTCGCGCAGCACAGGGTGATCAGGGTCAGCCAGCCCCGCGCGCTGAACGAGCCGTCGGGCGCGGCGACTTCGGCCACGGGGGCGGGCTGGGCGAGCACGTCGCGCGGTGCCGTCTCGGTGGGGGGAGAGGATTCGGTGACAGCCATCAGGGGTGTCCTTTCGCTATCTGAGCGGGCCTGACCAGCATCGAATTCGGCGCACCTGCGCAACAAGAACGATCTGTGCAACGATCGATTCACCGGGCTCATCGTTCGAGGTGGGCGGGGTGGCGGGCGAGCGGACGGGAACGGGAGGAGAAGGGCATGGAACGCCAGGAGATCGAGATCTTTCTGACGCTCGCGGAAGAGCTGCACTTCGGCCGGACCGCCGAGCGCGTGGGTGTCTCGCAGAGCCGTGTCAGCCAGACCATCGCCCGGGTCGAGCGCCGCATCGGGGCGAAGCTGTTCGAGCGCAGCAGCCGGCGCGTGACGCTGACCGCCATCGGGGAGCAGCTGAGGGATGGTATCGGCCCTGCCCAGCGCCGTATCGAGGAGGAGATCGCCAAGGCCACCGCGGCCGGCCGGGGGATCACCGGCACCCTGCGGATCGGCTTCTCGGGGGCGTTCACGGGGCATCTGCTGCACAGCGTCGCCGCGCTGTTCGCAGGCCGTCACCCAGGGGTGGACGTACAGATCCGGCAGGTGCAGATCTCGGATCCGTACGGGCCCCTGCGGGGCGGCGACATCGATCTCCAGGTCTCCGAACTGCCGGTCGTGGAGCCCGACTTGACGACCGGGCCGGTGCTGCTGTCGCAGCCGAGGGTGCTGCTGATGTCGTCCACGCACCCGCTCGCGCGGCACGCGACGGTGAGCCTGGAGGACCTGGCGGAGGCCACGCTGCTGACGGTGGCCAGGCCCGTGCCGGCCCACTGGCTGGACCATCACTTCCCGCGGCAGACGCCGTCGGGGCGGCCGATTCCGCACGGCCAGGCGATCACGCACTGGGAGGACGCGCTCTCGCTGGTCCTCGCGGGCAAGGGGGTGACGCCGGTGGCGGCGGCGGGGGTGCGGTACTACGCGCGGCCCGGCCTCGCCTTCCGGCCGTTCGGTGACGCCCCCCGCATCGAGTACGCGTTCCTGTGGCCCGCCGACCACGAGACGGCGCGGCTGCGGGCGTTCGTGGGCGCCGCGCTGGAACACGTACGGTCGCTGGGCGGCCCCGCCAGGGCGCTGGAGACCCTGTGGGCGTCCGAGGGCGGTGGCTGAGCGGTTCCGGGGTGGGGCGGGGGCCGGGCGCGCGCGAGGGTCAGCGGACGGCTCCCGCGGCGGACAGATACCGGTCGTCGGGGCGGTCCTGGAGCATGGTGTGGTGCAGGGTCCTGGTGGCCGGTGACGGTGTGATGCCGAGGTCGTCGCTCATGCGCCGGCGCAGTGACTGGTAGGCCTCCAGGGCGGCGGCCCTGCGCCCGGAGGCGTACAGGGCGCGCATCAGCTGGGCGTGCACGTTCTCGTGGTACGGGTGCTCCTCGACGAGGGCGACGGCCTCGCCGACGGCTTCCTGGAACCGTCCGCTCGACAGCAGCGCGTCGACCCGGACCTCACATGCCGCCAGGTGGGCCTCGTTCAGCACCCTTATCTGCACGCTGAGCTGGCTGCCCGCCCTGACATTGCAGAACGGGGTGCCGCGCCACATGGCGAGGGCCTCGCCGAGGACGTCGGTGGCGTGCTGCGCCTGACGCTGCTCCAGCAGGCCGCGGGCCTGGAGAACCAGCTGCTCGAAGCGGGGCCGGTCCCACTCGCTGTCGGCGAGCTTCAGCACGTAGCCGTTGCCGTCGGTGACGAGGCGGTGTTCCGCGACCTCACGCGCGGTGGTGCCGGTGGCGATGGCGAACGCCTTGCGCAGGGACCCGATGTAGGTCTGCAGCGCGGTGGTGGCGGTGCGGGGCGGTTCGCAGTCCCACACCTCGTTGAGCAGTGCCGGTACGGACACCCGGCGGCCCGCTCTGGCCAGGAGCAGGGCGAGTACCTGTCGTTGTTTCGGTGCGGTGGGCGTGATGTCGCGCCCCTGCTCGGATACGTCGATCGGACCTAGGAGACGAAACTCCACAGCCCCTCCCTCGTGATGGACGCACTGTCCGTGTCGGCGGACGGCGAGTGGGTGGACAGGACAGTTGGCGAGTGGGTGGACAGGACAGTCGGTGAGTGGGTGGACAGGACAGTCGGTGGGAACGCCGTGCGGTGTGCCGTGGCGCGTGCCGCGCGGGCCTCCGCCCTAGCCGAGCCCGCGCTGGGCGGAGGCGGCGGAGACGAGCGTCGCGTGCCGGTGCCAGCCGGCGTAGGACCGGCCGGTGAAGTCGTGGAGGCCGAGCTCCGTCTCGGCGGCGCCGGCCCGGGTGGCGGCGCGCGCCGCGATCAGCGCTCCCACGTGGCGGTGCCGGGCGGGCGGCAGGTTGGTCAGCCAGGTGCGCCGGGGCCGCGCCGACGCCGCCGTCCATTCGCCGATCAGCAGGCGGGGGCGGTTCCCGCCGGGCAGCGCGGCGGTGACGGGCAGGGCGCCCAGGTGCAGGCCGTCGGTGTGCGTGGGGGTGACGGACCACGGCGGTGCGGGCCGGCGGACCAGGGTGCGTACGGTCTCCGGGGCCGGCCGGGAGGCCGCGCCCCGGGCCGGTGCGAGAGCGAGCCGGAAGGTGTCGGGCACGGCGACGATCCAGTCGTGCCCGCGTTCCTCCAGGCCCGTGATGAGCGGTTCGGCGTCGACATGGCCTTCGGGGTCGATGACGACGGGAGCGCGGCGCGTGGTCCGCGCGAGCCGGTCGAGCAGGCCGAGGCAGAGTCCCGCGGTGCCGGTGTGGCCGGTGCCCGCGGTGGTCCGGGACGGTTCGCGCGGCAGGTAGAGCTCCCAGTCCACGGAGACGTCACCACCACCGGAGGACAGGAACGCCCCCAGCGCGAGCTGGCAGTTGACGGTGCGGCCGAGGGCGGGCACGAAGCGCCGGTGCACCCCGGCGGCGAGGCTGCCCCGCTTGGGGATGACCACGGGCGCCACGGTCCAGGCGCGGATCGACGCGTGCGCGGCGACCCACCGGGTGAGCTCGGCGCGGACCGGACGCCAGTCCCAGGGGCTGCCGTTGATGAACTGCTGGAGCGACTGGGAGGCCGTAGGGGACGAGGTGACGACGGCCGCCATCCGGCGCAGCGACTTCTTTCCCGGCGTGGCGAGCAGGCCCTTCACGTAGACCTCGGCCCACCGGCGCTGGTCGGCGCGGGGCAGGTGGGCGAAGAGCCGGCGCGCCAGTGGTGCGGAGGCCGTGTCCTCGGTGCACGTCATGTCGTCGAGCGTCCGGTCCATGGGTGGGCTCCTCTCCCCGCGTCGTGGCCGCCCCGGAAATATAGCGAACGTTCTCTATTTTTCTAGCCCGGTTTACGGGGAGGGGAGAGGGGAGGTGAGGACGGTGGTCCGGTCACAAGGGTGCTGAGCTGGGAAGGGAGCGCATCCGGGGCCGACTGGAAAGATCTTGAAGATTTATCAGACGCGGAACGACGAAGAGCGCCGGGCGCGCACCGTACGTACGGTGCGCGCCCGGCGCTCTTCGTTCAGCGGTGTGCCGGAGGTGCGGTCATTCGTCGGCCACGACGAGCGGGCGCCCGTCCTGGCGCGGTGAGGTGTCCGGAGCCGCGAGGGCGCTCAACGCCTGGAGCGCCCGCGTCAGTTCGTCCTGGGGGTCGGCCTGGGGATCGGCGCCGGACGCGTCCCGCAGGGCGCCCCTGGCCGATGTGGTGGCCTCGTAACCGGCGAGGACGTACGTGAGCAGCGCCGCGGCGGAGGACGGGGACAGGTCGGAGCCGGGGCGTTCGCCGGACCAGTCGTGCTCCAGGCCCGCCCGCAGGTGCGGGACCCAGGCGGCGTACCAGTTGGACTCGGCGTCGCGGCCCTCGCGGGTGAACCGGGCGGCGGCCCTGATGCTCGGGGTGGTCTCGAGTGCCGCGGCGAGGGCCAGGGTGTCGCCGAACACGCCGCTCGGGCCCGGCCCCGGGGCGCCGTCGCGCAGGACCGCCCTGGTGGCGGCGGCCCCGGCCTCCTGGACGGCGTCGGCCAGCGTGGACTTCGACGAGAAGTGGAAGGTCAGGGCGCCCATGGTGACCCCGGCCGAGGTGGCGATCCCGAGCAGTGAGGCGCCTGTGTACCCGTGCGCGGCGAACTCGGTGGCGGCGGCTTCGATGAGCCGGCGCCGGGTCTGTTCTGCTCTCTCCTGGCGTGCCATGGATCTACCGTAGGTCAAGATTCCCCCAAGAGGGTCCCAAGGGGGAGAGTCCGGAACGTTCTTGGCAGGTCGGTCCGGCCCCCCGCGGGAGGACCGGACCGACCTCCGGCGGGAGGGCCGGACGGTGACGTGAGGTCAGACCGGACCGACCTCCGGCAGGATGCCGGACGGTGACGTGAAATCAGGCGGCGGCCGCGGTCGCGCCGACGCGCGTCCACACGGTGCCGGCGGCCGCTTCCTCGTCCAGTCTGTGCAGCAGGGCGTCGTCGATCTCGTGCAGGGAGCCGACGAGATGGCGTACTCCGGTCTCCCGCATCAGCTCCGCCTGGTGGCTGTGCTCGAAGGTGCTGGGGTGGCCGATGAACGGCGCGTCGAGCGCCCTGGCCGCCTCGGCGACACGGGCCACGTCGTCGATGAACAGCACCTCGCCGTGGTCGAGACCGAAGTGCGCGGTGATCTCCCTGAGTCCGGGCCGCACCTCGTTCGTGCAGAGGTAACGCGGCGCGGTGAACAGGTCGGCGTACGCGCCGAGATGCTCGTCGAAGTGCGCGGTGCCGAGCCCGCCGTAGCAGACCGCGGGCAGCCCCGCGGCGCGCAACCGTTCGAGCAGGGCGATCGCGCCGTCCATGATCTCCACGGGGTGGTCGGCGAGATAGCGGGCGCGCTCTTCGAAGTACGCGTCCAGGGCCTCGGGGCCGGTCAGCTCCTGGGGCACCGCCTCCGCCATGGCCTGGCCCGCGACGGCCTGGCGCTGGGAGAAGATCCGGCGCTCGACGTCCGCGGAGTAGGTGCCGCCGCGCCCGGTGACGAACTGGTGGATCAACGGGCTGAAGGTGTCGTTGAGCAGAACGCCGTCGATGTTCACGGCGGCGAGTCTCAGTCGGCGCAGCCCGTCAGTCATCTTCGCTCCCCTTGTCGTGCGCGCCCAGGGAGGCCCACAGGGACTCCGCGCGCTCCTGGCTGTTCTCGATCGTTTCGAGGGTCCGGTCGGTGGCGGTGCCGGGCAGCAGCAGCTTCCACATGTTCACCGTGCGCCGCGGCAGGTCGGCCCGCTTGGAGACGACCTGCGCGTACTCCTGCATGCCGGTGCACGCGCCGACGACGAACTCGGCGAGTTCGGCGATGTCGACGTGGTCGCGCAACTCGCCGTTCTCGCGGGCGACTTCCAGGCACTCCTCGAAGCCGCGCGCCCAGACCGCGTACGGCGACGCGTCCTGGAGGCCGAAGCTGGCCTGCTCGCCGGTGAGGCGCACGCCCGCCCGCAGCAGTGGGTCGGCCTGGAGCAGATGCGACCAGACGAGGGTGATGTCCACCATGCGCTGCAGGCCCGTGGACGGCACGTGCGGCTCGATGGTGGTGCGCTGGGCGTGCATCACCTCCAGCGCGAGATCCTGCTTGTTCTTGAAGTGGAAGTAGAGCGCCCCCGCCGTCACACCCGCCCGCTTGAGGATCTTGTTGATCCCCGAACCGGCGTAGCCGTACTCGTCGAAGACCTCGGCCGCCGCCCGCAGAAGCTGCTCACGGGTCTGGACTGCGCGTTCCTGTTTCAGTGCTGCCATGCCACGTCCCGGTCTCGACAAAAAAAAGAACGCCCTCTATGTTACTGGCCGTGGCGCGGATCCGCTACCGCGTCGAGGCCGGTGCGTGGCATCGGCCGACCAACAGGGGGGTCACTTATGAACGGCATGGCTGAGACGGTCAGTTCGATACCGGCTCGCGTCACCAAGGAGCTGGTGCACAAGCGCGACGCGGCGCAAGTTCTTCTCACCGATTTCAGACGGCTCGGCGAGGACGAGTTCCTGATCACCGCGGACTGGACGGACACCGGATTCCTGGGGGGCATCCGGAACGGCCGCCGCGACGACGCGGTCCTGCTCACGGAGACGATCCGGCAGACCTTCCCGCTGCTCTCGCACGCGGGCTACGACGTCCCCTTCGGACACCACCTGCTGTGGGACGAGTACCACTACGCCCTCGGTCTCACGGCGCCGGACGCCGACGGCGCGGGCGGCCGGCCCCAGCTCTACATCAGGTGCTACGACATCGTGCGCCGCCGCGGCGTCGTCTCCGCGCTCTCCCTCGACATCACGGTGCTGCGCGACGGCGAGCAGCTCGCCACCGCCCGCACCCGGTTCGCCATCCAGCCCGCCGCCATCTACCAGCGGCTGCGCGGCACCCGGGGCAACGCCCTCGACATGCTGGAGCTGGCCCGCAGCCGCCCGCTGCCGCCCCCGGTCTCCGGCGCCAGCGAGGAGTTCCGCGACGCCGTCCTGTCGCCCACCGACGAGCCCGACCGCTGGCTCCTGCGCGTCGACACGCACCACCCGATGTACTTCGACCACCCGAGCGACCACGCGCCCGGCATCCTGCTCCTCGAAGCCGCCAAGCAGGCGGCCCGCGCCCTCCGGCACTCCCGGGACGGGGTCACCGTGGCGATGGAGACCGTCTTCCACCGTTACGTGGAGCTGGACAGCCCCTGCCGGGTCGACGCACGGCCGCTCCCGGCCGACCAGCAGCGGCGCGCCCGGCTCCTGGTGACGATGCATCAGGAGGGCGCGCTCTGCTTCACCGCCCTGGTGTCGGTCGCGAAGGCGTCCACGGCCTGACGACGCCGGGCAGTGTGCCCCCGCCCACCGCGGTGACGTGGGCCCCGATCTCCAGGTTGTCCCCGACGGCCACCGGGTGTCCCACGGACCGCAGGAGGTCCAGGTCGGAGGCGTGGTCGCCATAGGCGGCGGCCCGTGACGGCGGGATCGAGTGCCGGGCCATCAGCGCGCGGGCGAGCCGGCCCTTCTCCGGCCCGATGACCGGGCGTTCGACATGACCGGTGCAGAACCCGCCGACGTTCTCGGGCTCGCTGCACAGGACGACGTCCACGCCCAGGTGCTGTGCCACGGGTTCGAGACAGGGCCGGAACGAGCCGGACACGAGGGCGATGAGCGCGCCCTCGTTCCGGTGCCGGCGCAGTGCGTCCACGGCGGGCCGGTGCAGGAGCGTGCCGCTCGCGAGCTCGGCGTCGAACCAGGCGCGGCCGTGCGCGAGGAGCTCCTCCACCGGCCGGCCGGTGAACAGCCGGTAGTACTCGCGGTTCGTCCGCACCCGCGAGACGCCGGCCGCCGCCCGGTCCCGCAGCGCCCTCGCGGCCTCCGCGTACGCGGACGGCGGCAGCCCCCGCTCGCGGTAGTGGAACTCCAGGAAACGGAACATGCTCTTGACGGTGATCAGGGTCTCGTCGACGTCGAAGAAGGCGATGTCGACGGACGAACCTGCCGCTTCGAAGGATGAGCCGGGGATGACTGGCATACGAGTCGCCTTCCGTGCGAGGGTCAGGCCGCGGCCGCGGCGGGAGTGGCGGCCGCCGCGCGCGCCGTCAGATAGGTACGGACACCGTGGCCGGCCGTCTTGCGGCCGAGGTGCCCCGCTTCGACGAGCTGCTCCAGCAGCGGTGCGGGCTCCAGGGTGTGCAGCGCCGGGTCCTCCCGCAGCCGCCGCTGCACCGCGAGAGCCACATCGGCGCCGACGGTGTCGAGCAGCCGTACGGGACCGAGCGGCTGGCCGCCCACCGATTTCAGGGCCGCGTCGAGCGTCGCCGTCGTCGCCACGCCCGCGTCGAGGAGTTCGAGGGCCTCGTTCAGATAGGGGAAGAGCAGGGCGTTGACGATGAACCCGGCCCGGTCACCGCACTCCACGGTCCGCTTGCCGAGCCGCTCCGCCACCGCGCGGGCGCGGGCCAGGGTGTGCGCGCTGGTGCGCGGGCCGGGCACCAGCTCCACCAGCGGCATCAGCGGCGCGGGGTTGAAGAAGTGCAGGCCGAGGACGTGCGCGGGGCGGCCCGCGGGCTCGGTGCAGGCGCGCACCGGCAGGCTTGACGTCGAGGTGGCGAGCAGGGCGTGGGGCGCGCACACCTTTCCGAGCTCGGCGAAGAGTTCGCGCTTGACCGCCAGGTCCTCGAGCACGGCCTCGACGACGATGTCCGCCGCTTCCAGCACGGACCGGTCGCTCGTCGCGGTCCAGGGCGCGGAGGAGTCGGCGCCCCGCTGGAGCGCGAGGGCGATGCGCTCTGCGGCGGCGGCGGCCTTCTCGTCGGTCCTGGCCAGGAGCGTCGTACGGAATCCGCCGCGGACGAAGGACTCGGCGATGCCGGTGGCCATGGTGCCCGAACCGATGACGACGACGGTGCTGCCGGGAGCGGCGGTGGGGGCGACGCTCCGCTCGTCCGCGGCCCGGTCCGTGTACCGGTGGAAGCCCCGGCCGGTCTTGACGCCGAGCGCGCCCTGCGCGATCAGTTCGTCCAGGACGGGGGCGGGCGCACGGTGGCCGCCGCCGAGGTCGCCGAGGCGGCTGAGGATGTCGCGGGCCGTGTCCAGGCCGATGGCGTCGAGGACGGCGAGCGGACCCTTGCTCCAGCCGCAGCCGAGCCGGACCGCGGTGTCCACGGCCTCGGCGCTCGCATAGCCGTCGTGGACCATCCATGCGGCCTGGTTGACGAGGCCGAGGAGCAGGCCGGGTGCGAGCGAACCGGCGCGGTCCGCGACCGGGTGGACCTTGATCCCGGCCGCCGTCAGCACCGCGTCGACCCGGTCGGCGGCCGCGTCGCCCGCGTGCGGGGCGCGGGCCAGCTCGACCGCGTCCAGGGCGTCGGGGCGCAGGAACCGCAGCGCGAACAGGTCCGGCCCCGCCGCGTCCTGAAGCGCGTCGAGTGGAGTGGTCAGCGCCGTGGTGAGGACCGGGGTTCCGGGGCGCCGGTGCTCCCGCAGGGAGGCGAGGACCAGGCGTTTGAGTGCGGGTGGCTCCGGTACGGCCTCGATGATCAGGTCGGCCGCGGCGACGCCCGCCGGGAAGCGGGTCAGGGTGCGGGGGCGCTCGGCGGGGTCCAGGTTCAGCGCGTCGACCAGGGCCGCGGGGTCGTCGTCGACACCGACGACGGTGAGCCCCGCGCGCGTCAGACGGCGGGCGAGCGCGAGTCCCGCGCCGCCCAGGCCGACCACGGCCACGGTGTAGGGAGGCCGGGCGGCCTCGGCGGAGGGGACGGCGTCGGTGGTACGGGTGGGGTCGGCCATGGTGCTGCTCCTGCCTTCGTGGGTTCGGGCATCAGTAGCGGCTGCCGGTGGCGGCGGGCGCGGCGTCCAGGTCGCGCAGATCCTGGGCGGTCAGGCGCAGGTCCGCCGCGGCCAGGTTGGCCGTCAGATAGCGCAGCTGCTTGGTGCCGGGGATGGGGACGATGTGGTCGCCCTGGGCGAGCGTCCAGGCCAGGGCCGTCTGGGCGGCGGTGGCTCCGTGCCGGGCGGCGACCTTCTCGACCGCCTGCACGATGCGCAGGTTCTTGCTGAACGCCGCGTCCTGGAACCGCGGGTTGGTGGCGCGGAAGTCGCTGTCCTCGAAGTCGTCGGGCCGTGTGTAGCGGCCGGTGAGGAAGCCCCTGCCCAAGGGGGCGAAGGGGATGAACGCGGCGCCGTTGGCGGCGCACCAGGCGGCGATCCCGGTGTGCGGGTCGAGCGGTTCGCGGGTCCACAGGGACAGTTCGGACTGGACGGCCGCGACGGGGTGCGCGCGGTGCGCGGCGGCCGCCTCCTCGGGGGTGACCTCGGAGAGGCCGAGCCGGCGCACCTTGCCCTGCCGCACCAGATCGGCCAGGGCGCCCCAGGACTCCTCCAGCGGTACGCCGGGGTCGACGCGGTGCAGGTAGTAGAGGTCGATGACATCGACGCCGAGGCGGCGCAGCGACGCTTCGGCGGAGCGCCGGATGTGCTCCGGGGAGCCGTCGCGGCTGAGGGTGCGGGTGGCGAGTTCGTCCACGACGATGCCGGTCTTGGTGGCCACGACCGCGTCGTCGCGGCGGCCGGCGAGCGCCCGCCCGACGAGGGTCTCGTTGTGACCGGCGCCGTAGGCGTCGGCCGTGTCGAGAAGGAGGGGCCCGGCGTCGAGCGCGCGGCGGATCACCTCCACCGAGGCCGCGTCGTCGCGCAGCGACTCGGCGTATCCCCAGCTCATTCCCATGCAGCCGAGACCGATGGGGGTGACCTCGGGGCCGGTGCTGCCGAGCTGTCGCCGTGTCACGCGAACTCCTCTTGCGTCGTGGGTGGTTCAGGTGGTCGTGGGGGGTGGTGCGGGGGCCGGGGCGCCGTTGCCCCGGCCCGTTCACGCGGCGGTGAGGACGAGGGCGGCGTTGTGCCCGCCGAACCCCAGCGACGTACTCGCGGCGACCTGGATCCGCCGCTGCCGCGCCGCGCCGGTCACCACGTCGATGTCGACGTCGATCGACGGGTCGAGCGCGTCCACGTTGGCCGTGGGGGGCAGTGCGCCGTGGTGCAGGGCGAGGGCGGTGTACGCGGCCTCGACCGCACCGGCCGCGGCCAGGGTGTGCCCGGTGACGCCCTTGGTGGAGGTCACCGCCGCCCGGTCGCCGAGCACCGAGTGCAGCGCCCTGGCCTCGGTCAGGTCGTTCATCGGGGTCGACGTGCCGTGCGCGTTCACATGCTCCACCTCGTCGGGGAGCACCCCCGCGTCGCGCAGGGCGTCCCGCAGGGCCCGGGCCAGACCCGCGCCCTGCGGGTGGGGCGCGGTCGCGTGGTGCGCGTCCGACGTCGCCGAGAATCCGGCGATGTCGGCGTAGCGGCGCGCGCCCCTGGCGGTGGCGTCCTCGCACCGTTCCAGTACGAGGATGGCGGCGCCCTCCCCGGCCACGAAGCCGTCCCGGTCGTGTGCGAAGGGGCGGGACGCGGCGGCCGGGTCGCCCGTGCGGGCCGACAGGGCGCCCATCCGGGAGAGGCCGTTGAGGGTGCCCGGGCTGATCGCCGACTCGGTGCCGCCGGCGAGGACCACGTCGCACAGGCCGGACAGCAGCCACTCGCGGGCGGTGCCGATGGCGGACGCCCCGGACGCGCAGGCCGTCGCCGTGACCAGGCTGGGACCGTGGATCTTCTGGTCCATGGCCACGTATCCGGCGACCATGTTGACCATCCCCATCGGGATCATCAGCGCGGACACGTCGTCGGGTGTGCCGTCGAAGTACGTCCGCAGCTGCTTCTCCAGGGTGGCCGCGCCGCCCAGCGAGTTGCCGATGACGACGCCGACCCGGGTGCCGTCCCAGGAGCCGCAGTCGAGCCCCGCGTCCTTGACGGCCTGCCGGGCGCTGACGATGGCGAGCTGCGCGAACCGGTCCAGCTTCCAGGCGTGGCGCCGGCCCAGTTCGGCCGTGGGGTCGAAGCCGGGGACGCGGCAGGAGATGTCGACCCGCTCACCCTTGAGTTCGGGGTCGGTGGCGGCGGCGGACACGCCCGACAGGACGCGCCGCCAGTTCTCCTCGACGCCGATGCCGGCGGGGGTGACGAGGCCCATACCGGTGACCGCGACTCCGCGGCCCCGGGCCACCCCGCTCATGCCTGGGCCGCCTTCGAGGCGATCACGGCGACGGCTTCGTCGAGGGTGAAGGACGACTTGAGCTCGCCCTCGACCAGGACGACGCCCATCTCCTTGCGGAGTATCAGGCTGAGCTCGACCAGGATCAGCGAGTCGATGTCGAGCTCGTCGAACGTGGCGCCCGACAGCAGCTCCGCCTCGTCGAGGCCGAACTTCTCGCTGATGAGACCGGAGACCTGGTGCTTGAGGGAGAACTCGACGGAAAGAGCGGTCATGACGACTCCAGGTGTGTGTGCTGGCGATGTGGTTGAGGTGCGGGTGGAACGGTGTGCGGTGGAACGTGAGAGGGGGCTCAGGGGGCCGCAGGGGCCATGACCGGTTCGATGTCCGGCCAGACCAGCGCGGCCGAGCCCCAGGTGAGTCCGCCGCCGAAGCCGGTGAGGACGACACGGTGACCCGGTACGAGGTCGCCCCGCGCGGCGGCGTCCGACAGGGCGAGCGGGATCGAGGCGGCGACGGTGTTGCCGACCCGGTCCAGGTTCACCACGATCTGCTTCTCCGACAGGCCCAGTTGCTCGCCGACGGCGTGCAGGATGCGGACGTTGGCCTGGTGCGCCACGACCTTGTCGAGGTCGCCCGGTGTCCAGCCGACCCGGTCGAGGATGCGCTGCGAGGACTCGCTCATGTTGATCACGGCCTGGGTGAAGACGGGCCGGCCCTCCATGGCGAAGAACTCGTCGCCCGCAGGGGCCGGCCGGCCCGTGGAGCGTTGGCGCGAGCCGCCGGCGCGCACCGTGATCAGGTCGGCGCCGCCGCCGTCGCTGCCCAGGTCGAAGCCGAGCAGCGCGCCGGGTTCGCCGGACTCGCCGGCCCGCAGGACCACCGCTCCGGCGCCGTCGCCGAAGATGGCGCGGGTGGTGCGGTCGGCGGGGTCGAGGATCGTGGAGAAGGTGTCCGCGCCGATCACCAGGGCCCGTTCGGCGACCCCCGCGGTGATCATGGAGGCGGCGGTGGCCAGGGCGTACACGAAGCCGGTGCAGACGGCGGAGACGTCGAACGCGGGGACCGTGCCGAGGCCGAGCCGGTGGGCCACGCCGGGAGCGGTGCCCGGGCACGGCCGGTCGGGGGTGCTGGTGGCGAGGACCACCAGGTCCACGGCGGCGTCCCGCGCGCCGCCGCCGCGGCGGGCCGACTCCAGGGCGCGCTCACCGGCCGCGACGGCCAGGTCCGAGGTGGCCTCGCCCGGCGCGACGACGTGGCGCAGGCCGATGCCCGTACGCGTACGGATCCACTGGTCGGTGGTGTCGAGGCGGGCGGCCAGCTCCTCGTTGGTGACGGCGGTGGCGGGCAGCGCGCCGCCCAGACCGCAGACCACGGCGGCGCGGCTCATGAGGCGAGCTCCTCGATCCGCTCGGTGGCCCGTACGGCCCGCACGGCCGGCCTGAAGGAACTGCCCGCACGGCGCAAGGCGGCCCGTACAGCGGCCGGGTCGGGCGCGGTCAGCGCCGCGATGTGTCCGTCGGGCCGTACGAGGACGGCCCTGGGCTCCTTGCCGAGGAGCGGGGCGAAGCCGGGCCAGGCGGAGATGTCCTGGACGCGGACGCGCTCGGGTGCGGCGGCCGTCAGGGCCTCGCGCGCCGCGACCCACTCCGCGTCCTGCCGCTCGCCCGCCCACAGCAGCAGCGAGAGCCGCGCCGGGTCGACCGAGGGCCAGCGGTCGGCGCCGGACTGGGGAGTGCGGTGCGCGGCGAACACGGGGAGACGGTCACCGGCACGGACCTTGCGGGTGAGGCCCGGCAGGGTGTCGCGCAGGGACTCGGCCGGACGGTAGCTGACGTCGTGCTGCGCCATCAGCGGGGCGCCGAAGCGCTGGAGGAGGCCGGTGCGTGCGGCGATCCGCAGGGCGCCGTCGCGCGCCGCTATCTCGTGGCGGCGCTTGAACAGGCCCCAGCTGGTCTGCTTCGCGGTCGTCAGGACGATGCGCTCGGCGGCCAGGTGGCGGTCGGAGTCGTAGGTGTCGAGGATGCCCGGCTCGTAGTGGCCGTTGATGACACCGGCGAGCTTCCAGGCCAGGTTGACGGCATCCTGGATACCGGTGTTCATGCCCTGGGCGCCGGCCGCGCTGAACACGTGGGCGGCGTCGCCCGCGAGGAACACCCGGCCCGCGCACATCGTCTCCGCGACCCTGCGCCGGGCCCGGAAGATCGTGGACCAGTCCAGGTTCCCGACCAGACCGGGGCGGGGGGACCGCTCGTCGAGGAAGTGCTGGAACAGTTCGCGCGGCGGACCCTGCTCCTTGTCCCAGTCCGGCACGCTGATGGCGAGCCGGAACTGGCCGTCGCCGAAGGGCGCGATGCCGAGGGCGCCGGTGCGGGAGTAGCAGTAGACGAGGGAGTGGGGGTCCATGTCGCCGTCGACGGGCCCGTCACCTATCGCGAAGAGCACATCGTTGCCGGTGCCGAGGAGCTGGATGCCGGCGAACTCGCGGACCGCGCTGCGGGCGCCGTCCGCACCGACCACCCAGTCGGCCTCGATCTGCTCGACGCGGCCGTCGGCGCCCTCCACGTCGGCGACCGGACGCGGCCCCGAGGTGTCGAGCCCGGTCAGCTTCCCGAACTCGATCTCCCCTCCGTGGGCCGCCAGCCGGGTGCGGATGACGGCCTCGGTGGTGTCCTGCGGGATGACCACGCCGAACGGGTACGGGGTGTCGGTGAGCCGGCTCATCTCGATGGCGCCTATGGGCCGCTTGCGGGAGTAGTACTGGACGGAGTCGAGGCGGTTGCCCGACTCCACGACGCCCTGGGCGGCGCCGATCCGGCCGAGGAGTTCCAGGCTGCGCGGCCAGACCACGCTGGCGCGGGAGTGCTGGACGGGACCGGCGGCCGAGTTGTCGATCAGTCTCACCGGGACGCCCTGGGCGAGGAGTTCGGTGGCGAGCACCAGGCCCACGGGGCCCGCGCCCACGACGAGGACGGGGCGTCGTCCGCCGGGGCCCTCACGCAGCGGGATCGTCATGACAGGTGTGCCTTTCATCGAGTGGGGGTCGTAACGGGGCGGTCAGGGGCGGTGCACCACGACGGCGCTCCAGGTGAACCCGGCGCCCGCGCTCAGCACGGCGGCGTACTCGCCGGGCCCGAGCCGCAGCGGGCTCGCGTCCGCGGACAGTGCGGTCAGATTGGACAGGAGGTCTCCGGCGCCGAGGTGTCCGGTGCGTTCGCCGAGGTCGGCGACCGGGGCGTCGGTGAGCTGGGCGACGGCGGGGCCGTACACGTCGCGGGCGGTGGCCCGGCCGAGCCGGGGGAGCAGCACGGTGCGCAGCTCCCGGCCGCCGCGGCCGATGCCCGCGTCGTCCAGCGCGGCGGCGAGGACCTCGCTGGTCTCGCGGCGCAGCCGGCCGAGGAACTCCGGCTTGCCCCGGGCGGCGAGGAAGGCCTTCTTGGTGCGCCGCACGTCCACGGCGGCGCTGCTCGTGTGCGGTGCCGGGTGGAACGTGCCGACGTCGCGGTGGGCGCTCTCCAGCGCGGGGACGGCCCGGGTCCGCAGGGCGCGCAGGGTGAGCGCGCCCTCCGGTACGTCGTCGGCGGTGGCGGCCCGTGCGACGACGGCCGCGGTGGCGCCGTCGCCGTACCAGACCCCGTAGTCGCCGCCCCAGCGGTCGAAGCCCGGCGGGGCGAAGCGGTCCGCCGTGGTCACGAGGACCGGTGCGCTGCTCCCACCGGCCGCGATGTGGTCCACCGCGGTGCTCAGGGCGGCGGCCGCTCCGTTGCACATCTGCTGGATGCCGGTGGGGACCGCCCCGTGGGCGCCGGTCTCGGCGGCCACGTAGTGGGCGGGCGACCAGAAGTCGTGGCCCTGGTAGTAGGTCCAGGCGTGCAGGGTGGCGGACAGCTGACCGGCCCGGACGCCCGCGCCGGACAGCGCGCGGTGCGCGGCCCGTACGGCCATCTGCGGTGCCGACTCCCGCTCGGAGACGGGGAGTTGCCCGTATCCCATGGCTTCGGCCTCGTCGGCCGTCACCCGGCCGTCGGCGAGCGCGTCGACGGTCTTCTCCGCGGTGGGCGGCAGCCACTGGGAGGGCGACAGCCACACGTGGTGGGGGATCACAGGCACTCCTCTCCCTCGGGCAGCGGGGTGACCGCCGCCGACGTCGTGGTGTGCATCCGGCCGGAGGCGATGACGTCGCCGTCCTGCTCGAACTCGATGTAGAAGGTCCGCAGGTCCGGCAGCATCAGGCTGAGGTTGTCCTCGTGGGCGTACGGCTCGGTCTTGCGGATGTGGACCGTGGTGGGGGCGTCGAGTTCGGCGTAGCGCATGAAGTCGAAGTCGAAGCCGGCGACCGTGGTGCGGCTCACCGAGGCCCCCCACAGATCGGAGACTCCCAGCAGGCACAGCTGGCGGGCGGCCTCCATGAGCACCATGCCGGGCACGTGGTCCTGGCCGTGGTCGAACATGCTGCGGTTGTCGAGGGGGATGCGCACGGTGGCGTACGCGTTGTCGTTGTTGACGGTGGCGGAGGCGAGCACCACGTTCGAGGGGGAGCTGCGGCCGACGAGGTGCGGCGCCACGTGGGAGTTCTCGCGGGGGATGTCCTTGAAGGGGATCAGTGGTCTGCCGCGGCCCTGGACGCGCACGGCGTCGTAGACCTCGGCGGGGATGTAGCCGACGTCCATCTTGACGAAGCCCAGGCAGCGCTTGGCCAGCTTCATGTCGATGCCGAACGTCAGCCGGCGCACATCGCCCGGGACGCCGCGGCGGTTGCCGGTGCGCACCGAGATCCGCAGCTCGCCCGGCGTCTCCTCGTCGGGCAGGGTGAGCAGCCCGGGCAGCTCCATGGACCAGGACCGCAGCAGGAACTTGCTGGAGCGCGAGACCCCGGCGAACTCGTGGCCGCCGTACGTCTCGGCCTGCCGGCAGCACTCCAGGAGCAGCATCGGGTCGGGGGCGCCGAGCCGCGAGGTGTGCTCGGTGTAGTAGGCGTGGGACGGGGGGAGCTGGGCGGCGGCGAGGTAGTCGTTCTCGCCGGTCTGCCGGCTGTCCGTCAGAAAGACCTCGGAGAGCGCCCAGCGGTGGAGCAGGGAACGGTCCACGGTGCGCATGAATTCGAGGTTCGCGGCGCCCGGCAGGCAGGTCTTGGAAGCGGGGGTCTCGGCGGTCTCGGTGCTCATATTCGTCCTCCTGGAACGGTGCGAGGAGAGAAGGGAATTCTCCGGAACTCCGGGATTTTCCGTTGCTCCGGAATTTCCCGGAACCCCGTAATCTTCTGGAGCTTCGGAATTTTCTGGAGCTCCGGGCCTTCCTCTTCTCTTCCCTCGCTTGGTTTTATTTTCGAGGGGGGTGGCAAAGGGCTCACTAAAGGCGGTCTCAAGACGCCGCGCGGCGCACTCAGGCAGCCCAGGCGAGCGGGCTGCGCCAGCCGTCGGCGGGCCGGTCCCAGTCCGCGCGCGCGGGCGCCACCGGGGTGTCGCCGGCGTCGGCGCCCTCCCGGGAGCGCAGGGTCACCGTCAGCACGGCGACGAGCGCGGCGAGTTCGTCGGGGGTCGGGTTGCCGCGCACCACCCGGAACGCGGCCGCCCGCAGGACATCGGTGCCGGTGGCGGCGGTCACAGCGGGGTGATCCCGTGTTTGCGCTGCGGCAGTGCGCGGTGCTTCGTCCGCAGCATGGCCAGCGACCTGGCGAGCACGGCCCGGGTCTCGCCCGGTTCGACGACGTCGTCCACGAGGCCGCGCTCGGCCGCGTAGTACGGGTGCATCAGCTCGGCCCTGTACTCCGCGACCATCCGCTCACGCATCGCCGGGGGATCGTCGGCGGCGGCGATCTGCCGCCGGAAGATGACGTTCGCGGCGCCCTCGGCGCCCATCACCGCCACCTCGTTCGTGGGCCAGGCGAAGGAGAGGTCCGCGCCCACCGACCGGGAGTCCATCACGATGTACGCGCCGCCGTACGCCTTGCGCATGATGAGCTGGATGCGCGGGACGGTCGCGTTGCAGTACGCGTACAGGAGCTTCGCGCCGTGCCGGATGATGCCGTTGTGCTCCTGCTCGACACCCGGCAGGAAGCCGGGCACGTCGAGCAGGGTGACCAGCGGGATGTTGAAGGCGTCGCACAGGGACACGAACCGTGCCGCCTTCTCGCTGGCCTTGATGTCGAGGACGCCGGCGCTGGCCATCGGCTGGTTCGCGACGATGCCGACGACCTGCCCGTCGATCCTGGTCAGCGCGCACACCACGTTGTTCGCCCAGTCGGGCTGGATCTCGAAGTACTCGCCGTCGTCGACGATCTCCTCGATGACGGCGAGTACGTCATAGCCCCGCGCGGGGTCCACGGGCACGAGATCGGCCAGGGCGTCGGTGCGCCGGTCCGGCGGATCGTCGGTGGCCACCACGGGCGGAGCCTGCCGGTTGTTCGACGGCAGGAACGAGAGCAGATGGCGCACGTCCTCCAGGCAGGACACCTCGTCGTCGTAGGCGAACGCGGAGACACCCGAGACCGACGCGTGCACGTCCGCCCCGCCCAGCTCGTCCATGCTCACGCGCTCGCCGGTGACCGCCTGCACCACGTCGGGGCCGGTGATGAACATCTGCGCCACGCCCCGCACCATGAACGTGAAGTCGGTCAGCGCCGGTGAGTACGCGGCCCCTCCCGCGCACGGCCCGAGGATGACGCTGATCTGCGGGATCACCCCGGACGAGCGGGCGTTGCGGGTGAAGATCCCGCCGTATCCGGCGAGCGCGGTGACGCCTTCCTGGATCCGGGCGCCCGCGCCGTCGCAGAGGCTGACCAGCGGGGCGCCCGACGCCTCGGCGAGATCCATCAACTTGTGGATCTTCTGGGCGTGGGACTCGCCGAGCGCGCCGCCGAAGATCCGGAAGTCATGGGCGTAGACGAAGACCTGACGCCCGTCGACCGTGCCCCAGCCCGTGATCACCCCGTCGGTGTGCGGCCGGCGCCGCTCCAGGCCGAAGCCCGTGGCACGATGCCTGCGCAGCGCCTCCAGCTCGGTGAACGAACCCTCGTCGAGGAGGAGTTCGATGCGTTCGCGGGCCGTGAGCTTGCCCCGGTCGTGCTGCGCCTGCGTCGCCCGCACCCCGGGGCCCGCCTGTACCTCGGCGCGCAGCCGGCGCAACTCCTCGACGCGCACATGCACGCTGTCGGGCCGCCCCGGCTCCGTCTCCGTCTCCCCGAGCGTGTCCGAGCTGGGTGTGACGGGTTCCTCCACCACGGTGGTCATGTCATCTCCTCCCATCCGGACGGCACCTGACCGGCGCCATCGGGAAACAGGATTCGGGGTGGCCGACAATGTGCGACTCAAGGCCGAATCAAATGGCAATTCTTTTCCGGGCCTTGAGCGGACCCCCCGGATGCTTTTCCCGACCGTCACCGGAAGGGAAGACCATGACCACGTACCTCCACGAGTCCGCCGACTCCTCGCCGCGCTACGCCGTTCTCTTTCCCGGACAGGGAGTCCAGCGGCCCGGGATGGGCGAGCCCTGGCGTGACACCGAGTCCTGGGAGCTCGTCGAGACCGTCGCGCGGGCCTCCGGGTTCGACGTCGCCGAGCTGTTGCTCACGGCCGGCCAGGAGGCGCTGTCGCGCACCGACCACGCCCAGATCTCGGTGTTCACGGCCTCGCTGCTCGCCTGGTCGGAGTTCCGCGGCCACGAGCCGGGCGCGCGGGTGGCGGCGGTCGCCGGACACAGCCTCGGCGAGTACACGGCCCTGGTCGCCGCCGGTGTTCTCTCGGTGGCGGACGGCGCCTGGCTGGTCGGCGAGCGCGGCCGCGCCATGGCGGAGGCGGCCCGGCGCCACCCCGGGGCGATGGCCGCCGTCATGGGCGGAACCGTCGAGGAGGTCACCGCCCTGGTCGACGCCTTCCGCCAGGAGGGCGCCGACCTGTGGGTGGCCAACCACAACAGCCCCCAGCAGACGGTGATCGCGGGCAGCCGTACGGCGATCGACGCGGCGGCGCGGCGCGCGGCGGAGTCCGGCCTCCGCCTCAGCGTCCTGCCGGTGACGGCCGCCTGCCACAGCCCGTACATGGAGTCCGCGAGCGCTGCCCTGCGCCGGGCCCTGCAGGTGACCCATTTCGCGGCAGGCGTGCTGCCGGTGGTCGCGAACGTCGATGCCCGCGCGCACTACGGCGGCAGCCAGTGGCAGGAACTCAGTACCCGGCAACTGGTCGGCAGGGTCCGCTGGGCGGAGTCCCTGACGACCCTCCACGAGGAGCTGGACTGCACGGCTTTCCTGGACATCGGCCCCGGCGGCACGCTCGCGGGCCTGGCCCGCAGGTCCCTCCGGGACGTCCCGGCCCACAAGTTCACCGTGCCGGTGGCGGCGTAGGGGCGGAGGTCGGGGAGAGCAGGGACATGCCCCGGGCCGGCCCGGGGCATGTCCCCGCTCGCCGTTTCGGCCCTCGGCCTAGGGTGCCCTCATGAGCGCCCTTCCTGATTGCTACTGCCCCCTCGACGGAACGCGTGTTCCCGCCGGGTCCCTCGACTGGTGCTGTCCCGTGTGCCGGGGACCGCTCGACCTCGACTGGGCTCCTACGCCCGCCTCGCTCGCCTCCTTGAGCGGGCGGGTCAACTCGCTGTGGCGGTATGCCGAGTGTCTGCCGCTGGCCGGGCCCGCGGAGTGTTCGTTAGGAGAAGGGCGTACGCCTCTTGTCCCGCTGGCGGGGGACGTCTCCGCCAAGTTGGACTTCCTGATGCCGACCCTCTCGTTCAAGGACCGGGGGGCCGTCATGCTCGCCGCGCTTGCCGGGCGGCTGCGGCCCGAGCGGGTCATCGCCGACAGCAGCGGGAACGCCGGGACCGCTGTCGCCGCCTACTGCGCGCGGGCCCAGCTGGCCTGCACCGTGTACGTGCCCGAGGGGACGTCCGGCAAGAAGGTGGAGCAGATTCGGGCTCACGGGGCCCGGCTCGAGATCGTCGCCGGGGACCGGGAGGCCACCGCGCGGGCCGCCCGGTCCGTGGCCGACGAGCCCGGGGTCTTCTATGCCAGCCATGTGCACAACCCCTACTTCCTGCACGGGACCAAGACGTACGTCCATGAGGTGTGGGAGGACCTCGGCGGGCGGCTTCCCGAGGTGCTTGTCGTGCCGGTGGGCAATGGGACGCTGCTGCTGGGGGCCGCGCTCGCGATCGCCGAGTTGCACAGTGCCGGGCTCATCGATCGGCGGCCGGCGCTCCATGCGGTGCAGACCGCGGCTGTCGCGCCGTTGGCCCGGGCATGGCGGGACGGGGCGCAGGACGTGGTCGAGGCGGTGCCCGCGGTGCCCACGTTGGGCGAGGGGATCGCCATTCCGCTGCCCGCCCGTGCGCGGCAGATCCTGCGGGTCGTACGGGAGTCCGGGGGCGCCGTCCACACCGTGACGGATGATCAGATCCGGCACGCCCAGCGGGATCTGGCCTCGCGCGGGCTGTTCGTGGAGTCGACCGGTGCCGCGTGCTGGGCGGCCACCCGGGAGGGCGGTCCGGTCGCCGCCGTCCTCAACGGGCGGGCCGCCGTCGTCCCCCTCTGCGGGGCCGGACTGAAGACGGGTCTGGCGGAGAGCCGGTAGCGGTGAGTGGTGCCGAAGGTGCTTCCGTACGGGCTTTTGGGGCGCGCATCGATGTGTGAATCCTGCACTACCTGGAGAAAGTCGCTGAGTAAAGACTTGCGGCGCTGCATGTCATCACTTCGGGTGATTCCCTGGCCTTTGCTTGCATGGCTCAACCCACGGTTGCCACGCTGTTGCTGTCTGTCAATCTGATGGGGATTCGAGGGGAAGCAACCAGTGGCATTCGGTGAGCAGCCGGCGTACCTGCGTGTCGCGGGAGACCTGCGCAGGAAGATCGTCAACGGCTCACTGCCGCCGCTCACCCGGCTCCCCTCCCAGGCCAGAATCCGTGAGGAGTACGGGGTCTCCGACACGGTCGCCCTTGAGGCACGCAAGGTGCTGATGGCCGAGGGCCTCGTCGAGGGGCGTTCCGGGTCCGGGACCTATGTGCGCGAGCGGCCCGTCCCGCGGCGGGTGGCCCGGAGCGGCTATCAGACGGGCGGGGGATCGACCCCGTTCCGGCAGGAGCAGGCCGACCCGGCGGCGCGCGGGTCCTGGGATTCGCGCAGTGAGCAGATCGAGGCCGACGGGGGGATCGCCGAGCGCCTCGGCGTGCGGATCGGCGACCGCGTCATGTGCACGAAGTACGTGTACCGGGACGCGGGGGAGGCGGTGATGCTCGCCACCTCGTGGGAGCCGCTGGCCGTCACCGGGCGTACGCCCGTCATGCTGCCCGAGGAGGGGCCGCTCGGCGGCTGCGGAGTCGTCGAGCGCATGGCGGCGATCGACGTGGTCGTGGACAACATGACGGAGGAAGTCGCCGCCCGCCCCGGGCTCGCCGAGGAGCTGAGTGCTCTGGGCGGGGTGCCCGGCCATGTCGTGCTGGTCATTCACCGGACCTTTTTCGCGTCCGGGAGACCCGTGGAGACGGCCGATGTCGTCGTTCCCGCCGATCGCTATCGCATCGCCTATCACCTGCCGGTGAAGTAAGAACTCCTGGGGCGGAGGGTCCCGGGGGCGGCTCTGCGATGGAATCTGGCCTTTCTTGGCTTCGGCTTTGCCTGCTCTGTTCTTGTTGACGATTTGTCGGGTGGGTGGCGCGCGGCGTTCCGCCTTGCGCCGCGGCCGGTTCCGCCCCCCTGACGTGGGGAGCGCGGGGGAGCAGGGGCGTGTCCTCGTGACGCGCCCCTTTTGTTGTGTTCCAGCGTGCAACAACGCTCCGTGGCTTGTTGCGTATCTCTTTGTGCCAATGCGTATCCGCTCCGTAAAGGTCAGGCGTAGGCTCGGGCATATGCGGATTGCGGTTTCCTCAGGACGCTTAGGGGGCGGGGCACCATGCGAGCCGGAGTCGGGGAGTGGAGGGGCGCGATGACGGACAACACGACCACACTTCCGTGGCTTGTCATTCGCGAGGACGACAACGGCAACCGCTATCGCGTCGGGAGGTTCGCGACCCGGGCCGAGGCGCAGCGCACGGCCGACAGCTTCGACAACGGCGGCCACAAGCAGCTCTACTGGGTCGAGCGCCTCACCCCGAACCCGGAGCCGGGGCAGAACGGCGCGGGGCGCTGACGGGGCCGTAGGCTCCGGCACATGCCTTCTGCACCCACTCCGCCCCGGCCCGTCGTGGTGGTCGCCGCGGCCCTGTACGACGACGCGGGCCGCCTGCTCGCCGCGCGACGGAGCGCGCCCCCCGAACTCGCGGGGCGCTGGGAACTGCCCGGCGGCAAGGTCGAGCCGGGCGAGAGCCCGGAGCAGGCCCTCGTACGGGAGCTGCGCGAGGAGCTGGGCGTCGAGGCCCGGCCCGAGGAGCGCGTCGCGGGGGAGTGGGAGCTGAAGCCCGGATACGTCCTGCGGGTGTGGCGGACGCGGCTCGTCTCCGGCGCTCCCGCCGCCCTCCAGGACCACGACGAGCTGCGCTGGCTGGAAGCCGACGCCATCTGGTCCGTCGACTGGCTGGATCAGGACGTTCCCGCCGTCAAGCAGACGGTGGCCTCGGGGTGACCGCCGGGCGCGCGATCCCCGTGCGCCCATGGCGACCCCGCGTACGCCGTCCGTACCACCACACACCCCCTGACGCGGTAGCACCACGTTCCGTCCGGGTATATGCCGATTAACCCTCTGAAACCGGGCAGGGCTCCTTCGCGTTCCAGGGAAGTGATCGGCGTGCTCCACACCGACGGCGACTATGCCGAGTGGGCCTTCCCCGCCGACCCGACGGCGGTCCGCGGAGCCCGTGCGGCCGTGCGGGCGCAGCTCGCCGACTGGGGCCTCGCCGAGCTGAGCGATGTGACCGCGCTGCTGGTCAGCGAGTTGGTCACCAACTCCATGCGGCACGCGTCCGGGCCGATCGGGGTGCGTCTGTGCCGGCAGGGGGAGCGGCGCGGCGGGCTGCTCGTGGAGGTCTCCGATCCATTGCCCGATCCGCCGCGCGCCCGTACCGCCGCCCATGACGACGAGGGCGGCCGTGGGCTCCAACTGGTCGCCGGGGCCTCCCGGTGCTGGGGCACCAGACCGGGCGACCCCCGCACGGGTGGCAAAACCGTGTGGTTCGAGCTGGCGCTGCCTGGTTAGACGAGGGAGCAGAAACCGTTCGGCAGGGGTGATCGTTGAGGGAATCGGCAGCGGGTGCGGGGCGTCGGGTGTGGGCGTACCTCCACCCTGGGTACGGAAACAATCGGCCCCGACGGGCCAAAAAGCGTCGGGAGCGTGGTGTGATCGTGAACACCGTGTTGCGCGGCCCCGTAGTGCTGGATACTGCGGGCAGCCGCCCCGGTGACCGGTGCCGGGCGTGGTGAGCTGGAGGGGACGGTTCGCGTGAGCGAGATACCAGCGAAGGCCGGGATGTCCGAGGATCCCTCGGGCACGGAGTCTGCGCGGGATGCGGACCGTGGCGCCCAGGCGGGCGCGTCCGACACCTGGCAGTCGAATCCGCCCGGATCGATCTACGACTACATCAAGGTCGCCTCCTTCTCCATCGGGCCCGACGGGCTGATCGACCAGTGGAGCCTGCGCGCCGCGCACCTCTTCGGGGTCGCGCCCGCGGACGCCGTGGGCAAGGACCCGATCGAGGCGTTCGTCCCCGCCGACCTCCGGGAACGCGGTCACCGCAAGATGGCCGAGATCCTGGACGGGCGCGAGTGGACGGGCAGCGTGCCGTTCCGGATGCCGCCGCGCGAGGGCGCCGGGGCGGGCGCCGACCGGCCCACCGCGCGCGCCGAGGTCTATGTGATGCCGACGACCACCGAGTCCGGTGAGCGCGCCGCCGTCTGCATCGTCGTCGACGTACGGACCCTGCGGCGCATCGAGACGGACCTCGCCGCCTCGCAGTCCATTTTCGGCCAATCCCCGTTCGGCTTCCTGCTGTTCGACACGGATCTGAAGGTGCGGCGCACGAACCGCACGTTCACCTCGGTCTTCGGCGGCAAGGCCGACGACCACCGGGGCCGCACCGTCCACGACTACCTGCCGCGCCACGAGGCCGACCGGGTGCAGGGCGCGCTGCGCCGCGTCCTGGAGACCGGGGACGCCGTCACCGACATGCAGCTCGTCGGGACCGTGCCCGGCTCCTCGGAGCGGCGGCACTGGTCCATCAACCTCTACCGCGTGCACAGCGGTTCGGGGCGGCCCATCGGGATCGCCGGGCTCTCCACCGACGTCACCCGGCGCCATGCCGCCGCCCGCGAGGCCGCGCACGCCCGCCGCAACCTGGCGCTGCTGAACGAGGCCGGCGCCCGCATCGGCAACTCGCTCGACCTGGAGACGACCGCGCGGGAACTGCTCGACGTCGTCGTGCCCGGGTTCTGCGACCTGGCCTCCGTCGACCTGTACCAGGGGCTTCTGGTCGGTGACGAGGCGGCGCTCGGCAGCCACAGCCTCGCCGACGGGAGCGCCGAGCTGCGGCGGGTCGCCGCCGCCAGCGCCGTCGCCGACGTGCCCTTCCTGGACATGGGGGGCGCGGAGCCGGTCAGCGTGGGCGCCGTGCACCGGTTCCCGTTCAACTCCGCCTGCGCCGACGCGCTGCGCACCGCCCGGCCCCAGCTGCTGCCCGCCGAGCCGGGCGACCTCGTGCAGTCCACGCTCGCGGTGCCGATGGTCGCGCACGACACGGTCGTCGGGCTCGTGCAGTTCTCCCGCACGAAGGGCAGCGAGCCGTTCAACGAGCGGGACCGGGCGCTCGCGATGGAGCTGGCCGCGCGCGCGGCGGTCTGTATCGACAACGCACGCCTGTACCGCCGCGAGCACGAGCGCGCCCTGATCCTCCAGCGCTCGCTCCTGCCGCCCGACAACCCCGAGGCGTCCGGGCTCGACATCGCCTGCCGCTACCTGCCCGGCAATGCCGCGACCGAGGTCGGCGGCGACTGGTTCGACGTCATCGAGCTGCCCGGACACCGCACCGCGCTCGTCATCGGGGACGTCATGGGGCGCGGCCTTCGCGCCGCCGTCGCCATGGGAGAACTGCGCACCGCCGTACGGACGCTGGCGCTGCTCGACCTCGAACCCGCCGAAGTGCTGAGCGCGCTCGACGAGATCGCGCGCGGGCTCGGCACGCCCGGCGGCGTCCAGCAGGCCACCCGCTCCGTGCGCGGCAAGCCCGCCGACGCCGACCTGTCCGAGGTCTACCTCGCCACCTGCGTCTACGCGGTCTACGACGCCGTCACCCGGCGCTGCACCTTCGCCAACGCCGGGCACCTGCCACCTGTCCTGGTCGCGCCCGGCGACGGCGCCCTGATGCTCGACGTGCCGCCGGGGATGCCGCTCGGCGTGGGCGGCGAACCGTTCGAGGAGGTGGAGGTCGAACTGCCCGAGGGATCGCTGCTCGCCCTCTACACGGACGGGCTCGTCGAGTCCCGTGACCATCCGCTCGACGAGGGGCTCTCCGCGTTCCGTGCCGTCCTGGACGATCCGGCGCCCGCCCTCGAGGACGTCTGCGACCACGTCCTCACCACCCTCGACACGCACCACGGCGAGGACGACATCGCCCTGCTCATGGCCCGGATCGAGGGGCTGCCCAGCGAGAACGTCGGCGACTGGACGCTGCCGCGCGAACCCAAGTCGGTGGGCCTGGCGCGCGAGCTGGCGCGGGAGCAGCTGACCACCTGGGAGCTCGAACCCCTGGTCGACACGACCGAGCTGCTCGTCAGCGAGCTGGTCACCAACGCCCTGCGCTACGGCGAGGGCGACATCAGGCTCCGCCTGCTGCTCGACCGCACCCTGGTGTGCGAGGTGTGGGACGCGGGGCTCGTGCAGCCGCGCCGCCGCCGCGCCCGCGACACCGACGAGGGCGGGCGCGGGCTCCAGCTCGTCGGGCTGCTCAGCGCGGCGTGGGGGTCACGCCGTACGCCGCGCGGCAAGACGGTCTGGTTCGAGATGGCGCTGCCGGACGGCGGGACCGGGCTCGTGGATCCGACGGAGGCGCTGCTCAGCCTGTTCTGAGCGGCCTCACGCGGGGTTCTTCAGCGCGGACAGGCGGGCCGCGATCTCCGCGTCGTCGCCGAGCGAGTCCAGCTGCTCGAACTGCGCGTCGAGCGAGGAGGCGGCCAGCTCCTGCTTGCCGAGCGCCTTGGCCTCCTCGCGGCGCACCTTCTCCTCGAAACGGTGCAGCTCGCTCGTCGGGTCCAGGACGTCGATGTTCTTCGCCGCGTCCAGCATCTGGTTCTGCGCCTGCGCGGTCTTCGCGCGGGCCACCAGCTGGTCGCGCTTGGCCTGGAGTTCCTTCAGCTTTTCCTGCATCTGGGTGAGGCCGGACTTCAGCTTGTCGACGACCTCGGTCTGCGCGGCGATCGTCGGCTCGGCGCCCTTCGCCTCCTTCTCGGCCTGGAGCTGGCGGCCGAGCGCGACCTTGGCGAGGTGGTCGAACGTGTCCGCCTCCGCCGTCGTCCCGGCGGCCCGCAGCTCGTCCGCCTTCCTGCTGGCGGCCAGCGCCTTCGTGCCCCACTCGGCGGCCGCGTCCACGTCCTCCTGGTGGTCCTGCTCCAGCATCCGCAGATTGCCGATGGTCGCCGCGACCGCGTCCTCGGCCTCCCGGATGTTGTTCGTGTAGTCGCGGATGAGCTGGTCGAGCATCTTCTGGGGGTCCTCCGCGTTGTCGAGCAGCGCGTTGATGTTCGCCTTCGCGAGGGTGGCGACCCGGCTGAAAATGGTCTGCTTGGTCATGGTCAGGTCCTCCGTCGGGGGAGTCGAGCCGGCACTGGGGATCGCTGGACTTAAGGCATTCAGAAACGGCCTCCGCCGCCCCTTCGGCCGCGGGTTCCTCCGCCGCCGAAGCTGCCGGGACCCGGACCGCCCCCGCCGCCGAAGCCGCCGCGCCGGCCCCCGCCCACGCCGCCCATCCCGCCCATGCCGCGACCGGCGCCGCCGAGGAGCTGGCCGAGGAGGATGCCGCCGAGCATCGCGCCGCCGGAGCCGCCGCCGCGCCCGCCGCCACCCCCGTAAGGACCGCCGTACGCGCGCACGTCCCGCTCGGCGAGCGACTGGGCCTGCCGGGCCAGCGCGTCGGCCTGCCGCGCCTCGGTGAGCGCGCCCGCCGGGTCGCTCTCCTCGGCGTTCTGCGCGTTCGCGAGATGGCGCTGGGCCTCCGCGAGGCGGGTGCGGGCCTCGCTGCCGACCGCGCCGCGGTGCGTCGTGATGAAGTCGGCGGCGGCGCCGGTGCCGCTGCGCGCCGCGAGCAGCGCCTGCCCGAGGAGCGAGCGGGCGCGCGTGGTTCCGGCCTCGCGCTCCCGGGCCGCCGCGAGCGCCTCGTCGAGCGCCGCGTCCGCCTCCTCCACGCGGCGCAGCGCGTCGATCGGGTCGTACGGGCCCGCGGCCGTCTCCTCGCGTACGTCGCCGACGACGGACTCGGCGCGGGCGATCCGGCCGCGCAGGTCGGCGGTGGAGACGCCCTGGGTGGTGCCTTCGAGGAGGCCGCGCGCGTCCGCCAGGTCGGCCTCGGACTCGGTCAGCGCGGTGGGGAGGCGGTCCGTCGCCTCGGCGAGTTCACCGGCCAGGCGTTCGATCGCGGTGACGAAGGTGCCGGCCTGGTCGACGGCGCCCTCGGCGGCCCGCAGCGAGACGGCGGCCTTGCCGTTGTCGCCCGCGTCCACCAGGCGGCGGGCCTCGTCGAGCTGGGCCGAGGCGAACGTCAGCCGGTCCTCGGCCTGCTCGACATGGCCCGCGACCGGGGAGAGCGCGGACGGCGCGTACCGGGCGCCCAGGGCGGACAGCGTCTCCCGCGCGTGACGCGCCTGTGCCGTCAGGCCCTGGTAGGCCCGCTCGGCGTGGGCCAGCGCGTCCGGCGCCGCCTGTTCGAGGGAGCGGAGCCGGTCGAAGTCGCCGGACTCCTGGTCGAGGCGGCGGCCCGCCTCCGTGCAGCGGCTGATGATCTCGTCCAGCATCCGCCGCTTGGTCGCGTCGTCCTCGGGGAACGCGTCGTCGAGCTGCTGGCGCAGCTTGAACGCCGCCGTCAGCTCCGAGCGCGCGTACGCGAGCGCCTCGCTGAACTGTCTGACCGCGTCCTCGCCGAACTGGGCCGTCGCGAAGCCCAGCTCCTCGGTGCTGGTGCGCACCGCGTCGTCGGTCTCCACGAGCAGGTGCCCGGCCTGCTTGTCCAGCTCGGGCAGCGGCGTGACGTCCTGGCGCCCCCAGGTCCTGGGCGTGGTGCGCTCACTCATGCGCCGCTTGCGGCGGGTGTAGGTGTACGCGGCCAGGGCACCGGCGGCGCCGACCGCGATGACCGGCAGTACGAGGTCGCCGCTGCCGCTGAGGCCGCCGTCGTCGCCGCTCGCGCCCGGGTCGTCGGCGCCCGGCGTGATCGTCGGCGTGGGGACGGGGCGGCCCGCGAGCACGGCGCCGATGCCGTTCGCGGCGCCGATCGCGGCGCCCGGCCAGTCGTTCTCGCGCAGGGCGGGTTCGATCCCGGTCCGGGTGATCTCCTGGATCTGGGCGTCGGTGATCCGCGCGTCCTGGTCCACGGAGAGGGCGTACTGCCGCTCGTGCGTGGCCACGGCGAGGAGCACGTCGTCGAGGCCGAGCCCGTTCCTGTCGGCGGTGGCGTCGGCCCAGCTCTGCGCCGAACGCCCGGAGAAGTCCCGTACGTAGACGACGAAGAGCTGTGTGCCGTGCCGGTCGTCGAGGTCCCCGAGCGCGGTGGCGACGGCGCCCTTGCGGTCGGCGAGCGCGCCCACCTTGTCGGTGATCTGGCCGGTACGGGAGAGGGTGACCGGGTCGTCGGCGCGGACCGGACCGGCGGGCGCGAGCAGCCACAACAGGGTGAGCAGCGCGGCGACGGCGGTCCGCGCGGCTATCGGCACCGGGCGGGGGCGGCTCTCGGGCGGGGGCACATTTCGGAGCGTATGTCCGCCCCGCGGCCTCCGCGACCGCTGCGCCTCCGCCGCGCCCGCCCATCCCCTCGGCGCACGCCGGGCGCCTACGACGTGGGGCCGGTCACGACCTGCGGCGGATTTTGTTGCCCAGCCACACCACCGGGTCGTACTTGCGGTCGATCGCCCGCTCCTTCAACGGGATCAGGGCGTTGTCCGTGATCTTGATGTGTTCGGGGCAGACCTCCGTGCAGCACTTGGTGATGTTGCAGTAGCCGAGGCCGTGTTCGTCCTGGGCCGTCTTCTTGCGGTCGAGGCCGGTCTCGGCGGCCTCGTCGAGCGGGTGCATGTCCAGTTCGGCGACGCGCATCAGGAAGCGCGGGCCCGCGAACGCCGCTTTGTTCTCCTCGTGGTCGCGCACCACATGGCAGGTGTCCTGGCACAGGAAGCACTCGATGCACTTGCGGAACTCCTGCGGCCGGTCCACGTCCTCCTGCATCATCCGGTACTCGCCGGGCCCGAGCCCGCTCGGCGCCACGAACGCCGGGACCTCGCGCGCCTTCGTGTAGTTGAAGCCGACGTCGGTCACCAGGTCACGGACGACCGGGAACGCCCGGAGCGGGGTCACGGTGATCACGTCGTCCTGGCCGAAGACCGACATGCGGGTCATGCACATCAGCCGGGGCCGGCCGTTGATCTCCGCCGAGCACGAACCGCACTTGCCCGCCTTGCAGTTCCAGCGGACCGCCAGGTCGGGCGCCTGCGTCGCCTGCAGGCGATGGATGATGTCGAGGACCACCTCGCCCTCGTTGACCTCGACGTCGAAGTCCTCCAGGCCGCCGCCCGCCGTGTCCCCGCGCCACACCTTGAAGCGGGCCTCATACGCGCTCACTCGTACAGCTCCTCTTCGGTCAGGTACTTGACCAGCTCCTCTTTCTCGAAGAGGGCCAGCAGGTCGGGGCGGATCGGTTCGGTGCTCTCGCGTACGAGGTCGATCTGGCCGCGCACCGGGTCGGTGGCCGCCAGCCCCCCGCTCGGGTCGCGGAGGCGGCAGAGCAGGTTGGCGCGGCGCCACTCGCGGTCCATCGCCGGGTGGTCCTCCCGGGTGTGGCCGCCGCGCGACTCCTGCCGTTCGAGGGCGGCACGGGCCACGCATTCGCTGACGAGCAGCATGTTCCGGAGGTCGAGGGCGAGGTGCCAGCCCGGATTGAACTGGCGGTGCCCCTCGACCCCGGCCCGCCGCGCCCGCACCCGCAGCGCCGCGAGTTTGCGCAGCGCCTCCTCCATCTCGCCCTCGCGGCGGATGATGCCGACGAGGTCGTTCATCGTCTGCTGCAGCTCCTGGTGGAGGGTGTACGGGTTCTCGGGGACGGCGCCGTCCTCCTGGCCCTCCGCGGAGAACGGGCGCAGCGCCTCCGCCGCCGCGGTGTCGAGCTGGAGCTCGGGCACGGCCGGACGCTCCCCGGTGAGGCCCTGCGCGTACGTCGCCGCGTGCAGCCCGGCGCGGCGGCCGAAGACAAGCAGGTCGGACAGGGAGTTTCCGCCGAGCCGGTTCGAGCCGTGCATGCCGCCCGCGACCTCACCGGCCGCGAAGAGGCCCGGTACGCCGCGCGCCGCCGCCGTGTCCGAGTCGACGGCGATGCCGCCCATCACGTAGTGGCAGGTCGGCCCGACCTCCATCGCCTCGGCCGTGATGTCGACATCCGCCAGCTCCTTGAACTGGTGGTACATGGACGGCAGCCGGCGCCGGATCACCTCGGCGGGCATCCGCGTCGAGACATCGAGGAAGACGCCGCCGTGCGGGGAGCCGCGGCCCGCCTTCACCTCGGCGTTGATGGCGCGCGCCACCTCGTCGCGGGGCAGGAGTTCGGGCGGGCGCCGGTTGTGGTCGGGGTCCTCGTACCAGCGGTCGCCCTCGGCCTCGGACTCGGCGTACTTCTCCTTGAACACGTCGGGGATGTAGTCGAACATGAACCGCTTGCCCTCGGAGTTGCGCAGCACCCCGCCGTCGCCGCGCACCGACTCGGTGACGAGGATGCCCTTCACCGACGGCGGCCAGACCATGCCCGTCGGGTGGAACTGCACGAACTCCATGTTCAGCAGGGGCGCGCCCGCGAGCAGCGCGAGCGCGTGGCCGTCGCCCGTGTACTCCCACGAGTTCGACGTCACCTTGAACGACTTGCCGATGCCGCCCGTCGCCAGGACCACGCTCGGCGCTTCGAGGACGAAGAAGCGTCCGCTCTCGCGCTCGTAGCAGAAGGCACCGGAGACGCGCGATCCGTCCTCGTCCTTCAGCACCCGCGTGACCGTGCACTCCTGGAAGACCTTCAGCCGGGCCTCGTAGTCGCCGAACTCCGCCTTGTCCTGCTGCTGGAGCTGGACGATCTTCTGCTGGAGGGTGCGGATCAGCTCCAGGCCCGTACGGTCGCCGACGTGGGCGAGGCGCGGGTACTCGTGCCCGCCGAAGTTGCGCTGCGAGATCCGGCCGTCGCCGGTCCGGTCGAACAGGGCGCCCCACGTCTCCAGCTCCCACACCCGGTCGGGCGCCTCCTGGGCGTGCAGCTCGGCCATCCGCCACTGGTTGAGGAACTTGCCGCCGCGCATCGTGTCGCGGAAGTGGACCTGCCAGTTGTCGCCGGAGTTCACATTGCCCATGGCGGCCGCGATGCCGCCCTCCGCCATCACCGTATGGGCCTTGCCGAACAGGGACTTGCAGATCACCGCCGTCCGGGCGCCCCGCTCGCGGGCCTCGATCGCGGCCCGCAGGCCGGCCCCGCCCGCGCCCACCACGACAACATCCCAGTGCTGCCGCTCCACCACACTCATCGAGAAGCTCCCACCATTAGAAGAACCGCGGATCGTCGAAGACGCCGGACGCGACCAGGTACACGTAGAAGTCGGCGAGCGCGACGCTCACAAGCGAGGCCCAGGCGAGCAGCATGTGACGGCCGTTCAGCTTGCCGACCCAGCCCCAGAGGCGGTAGCGCACCGGGTGCTTCGAGAAGTGTTTGAGGCGGCCTCCGACGATGTGCCGGCAGGAGTGGCAGGAGATCGTGTACGCCCAGATCAGCACGATGTTCAGCAGGAAGACCAGGGTGCCGAGGCCCATGTGGCCCCACGCGTAGTGCTCGTCGCGGAAGGCGAGCACGGTGTCGTAGGTGAGGATGCAGGCGACGAGTACGGCCGCGTAGAAGAAGTACCGGTGGATGTTCTGCAGGATCAGCGGGAACCGCGTCTCACCGCTGTACTTCTTGTGCGGCTCGGCCACCGCGCAGGCCGGGGGCGACGCCCAGAAGCCGCGGTAGTAGGCCTTGCGGTAGTAGTAGCAGGTCAGCCGGAAGCCGAGCGGGAAGATCAGGATGAGCAGCGCGGGGGACAGGCCCCACCAACTGCCGAAGATCTCCCAGTTGGGGCCGTGCCGCATGGGCGCGCAGTTCTCCGCGACGCACGGCGAGTAGAACGGTGAGACGTACGGGGCCGCGTAGTAGTCGGCGTTGGCGAACGCCCGCCACGTCGAGTAGACGACGAAGGCGAACAGGCCCGCCGCGGTCGCGGCCGGGGCCAGCCACCAGCGGTCCGTGCGCAGATGGGGCGCGGCGATCGCGGCACGCGTCCGGCTCCGCACTCCGGTGCCGGGGGCGCTGCCGCTCTTGGTATGGGCTTCGTCGGTGCTGGTGGGTTCCGTGCCGGTGGCCAAGGAAGCCTCCGCTCGAAGGGACGGGGTCGGTGTGACGGGGTGGTCCGTCAGGGGCGTGCCTGTGCGGTCAGGGGCATGCCTGTGCGGTCAGGGGGCGTGCCTGTGGTGCGCCCCGAGCCCCTCGTCGTCCGAGTCGGTCCACAGGGACGTGTCGTACGGGGTGTCGGGGATCGGCACGAGGCCCTGCCGGGGGAGCGGGGGCCGCTCGTCCGGCGCCGCCGCCGCGATCGCCGACGCGCGCAGCAGGGCCACGCTCTCGCGCAGATGGTCGGTGTCGGCGCGGACCCGGCGCAGGTCAGGTCCCGCGAGTGCGGGTTGTAACCGGTTGACGGCGCGGGTCAGCTCGTCGACGCACTGCTGAACCTTCGTCAACTCATTGTCTACGGACATGACTTGCCTCGCTTCCGCTGGTGCGGCGGAGATGTTCATGCGCCTGCGAGTGTCGCGCGTCACATCACCGTTTGTGAAGGCCGCGACGCGTATTGCCGGGGGCACGGGGCGGGGTGTGCGCCCCCGGGGTCCGGTTCGCCGTCCGGGTGGGGGTGTGCGCTCTCGCCGGCGGCCGCGGGTCTCGTCGTGGCCGGTCGCGCAGTTCCCCGCGCCCCTGGAGCATGCGGCTTCGCCGCAGCCCCAGGGGCGCTGAGACGGCGCACGCAGTGCGCCTCTCAGGGGCGCGGGGAACTGCGCGAGCAACCACGACGAGACCCGCGGCCCCCCGCCGGACGGCGCCCCCTATCCCCCGGAGGGACCCCAGAACTAGCCCGCACGGGTGACCTTCCCCCGGAGGGACGCCGTGTCGCCGCGCCCCCGCCCGGCCATCCACTTCAGTGGGCGCCAATAGATGTGATCAGCGACATATACCGCCGAACGAGACAGAACCGGCCCGCACCGGAGGTACCCGTCGAGATGCATGACAACAAGAGGCGCCCACGCGCAGCCGCGTTCCTCGTGTGCGGCGCGCTCGCCGTGACCACCCTCGCGGGGTGTGGCTCGGACGACGACACGTGGGCCCCGACCGCGGGCCCCGACATCGCGCCGGCCGCCCGGGACCGGGTCGGGGACGGCGGGAGTGTGCGCTGGGCGGTCGACGCCATGCCGCAGACCCTGAACTCCTTCCAGGCGGACGCCGACCCGGTCACCAGCCGGATCACCGGCGCCGTCCTGCCGTCGATGTTCCGCCTCGACGCGCAGGGCCGCCCGCGGCCGGACGCCGACTACCTGGAGAAGGCCGAGGTCATCGAGACCGAGCCGAAGCAGGTCGTCCTGTACAAGCTGAACCAGAAGGCCGTCTGGTCCACGGGCCGCGAGATCGGCGCCCCCGACTTCGCCGCCCAGTGGCGGGCGCTCTCCGGCAAGGACAGCTCGTACTGGACCGCGCACAACGCGGGGTACGACCGCATCGAGAAGATCGAGCGTGGCGCGAACGACCTGGAGGTCCGGGTCACGTTCGCGAAGCCGTACGCGGACTGGCGCGCTCTTTTCTCGCCGCTGTACCCCAAGGACGTCATGGGCACCCCGGACAGCTTCAACGAGGGGGCGCGCCGCAAGCTCAAGGTGACCGCGGGCCCCTTCACCGCCGACTCCGTGGACCGGGACGCCAAGAAGGTCACCCTGAAGCGCAGCCCGCGCTGGTGGGGCGAGCGCCCCAAACTCGACAAGCTGGTCCTCACCGTCGTCCCGCGCGCGAAGCGGGCCACGGCGCTCGCCGCCGGAAAACTGGACGTGGCCGACGTCGACGCGGGCGGCGCCGAGCGCATCGCCCACGCCGCCCGCGACCACGGCTCCCCGGGCCCGCTCAGCCACGGCCCCGGCGCCGCCCGCACCCCCGCCGAGGCGCTGCGCTCCTGGGCGATCGCGCACGGCGACGACGAGGAGGCGGCCTACGACGAGATGGCCGCCCGCGCGAAGACCCGCAAGGCCGTCAGGAAGTACGCGAAGGAGCAGGGGAACCTGCACGCGTTCAAGGTGCGCAAGTCCTTCGCGCCCGCCTACACGCAGCTCGCCCTGAACGGTGCGCAGGGTCCGCTCGCCGACGAGCGCGTGCGCCGCGCCGTGGCCCGCGCCCTCGACCGCAACCAGCTCGCCGAGGTGGCCCTCAAGCCGCTCGGCCTGCCGGTGAGCACCGTCGACAACCACCTGGCGCTGGCCGGGCAGGCCGCGTACGCCGACAACAGCAGCGCGCTCGGCGACCAGGACATGGCGGAGGCGCAGGCCCTGCTCGCCGAGGCGGGCTGGGTGCCGGGCGGCCCGCTCAAGGAGAAGAAGGACAAGCCGAAGACGGCGGGCGGCGAGCGCGAGCACGGCCGGGACCACGGCACCGAGGACTCCAAGCGGGCCGGCGCGGTCCAGGACGACAAGCCGCCGGCCCGCGCCCTGCCCTTCGGGCCGCACCGGGTCACCGCCCAGCACGCCGCGCTGCTCCAGCAGGTCCACGTCCTCAAGCACAAGGCGGACAAGGAGGAGGCCGGGAGTTCCGGCCACCGCGACCACGCCGCCTCCGGCGCCTACGCGCCGAAGGGCACCGCCGCACCCGCCGGGGCCGCCGCCGGGGCTCTGGCCAAGGACGGCAAGCCGCTCACCCTGCGTTTCGTGCTCCCCTCGGGCGCCGGTTCCGAGCAGCTGCGGGCCGTCGCGGACCGGATCACGCAGATGCTGAGCAGGATCGGCGTGCGGACGGACGTCATGAAGGTCGACGACGAGAGCTACTTCAAGGACCACATCGCGTCCGGCGAGTACGACATGGCGCTGTACTCGTGGCCCGCCTCCGCCTTCCCGGCCACCGACGCCCGGCCGATCTACGCCAAGCCGGTCCCGGCCGCCGACGGTTCGCTCACGGTCGAGCAGAACTACACGCGCGTCGGTACCGACCACATCGACCAGCTCTTCGACCAGGCCATCGGTGAACTCGACGCCGACGAGGAGAATGCCCTGGTCAAGAAGGCGGACGCGCGGATCTGGGCCGCTGCAGGATCGATTCCTCTCTATCAGCGGCCCCAGCTCGTGGCCGCCCGCGCGGACCTCGCCAACGTCGGCGCCTTCGGCTTCCAGGACCCGCACTACGAGGACATCGGCTACCTGAAGAAGGGCGCGCGGGCCGCGTCGGGCCCGTCCGCTCCCGCGAAGGACGACGGGAAGAAGTAGGCGCGAACGCGGGGCCGACGACAGGCGTACAAGAATCTCAACCTCAGATCGAGCTCAACTCCCTTGCCCGCGGGACGGCCCTGCGGGCAAGGTTCGTTGTACCCATTGACCTGCAGTTTTTCTCCAGCGAACGACCGAGCCCGCCATGATCTGGCCCTCCCCTACAGGGCCGGAAGCGCCCCCACTCGTCAAGCCACGTACCATGGGGTGAGGCCGTGGCGTGTCCAGCCCGGCAGGGCGCGCGTATCACTGATGTACGCGCAGCCGTCACCTATTCCGGGAGTACGCCGCAATATGGCCACGCGCCACGACATCCGAAACGTCGCTATCGTCGCCCACGTCGACCACGGCAAGACGACCATCGTCGACGCCATGCTCAAGCAGGCGGGCTCGTTCGCCGCGCACGCCGCCGAGTCCCTCGACGATCGCATGATGGACTCGAATGACCTGGAGCGTGAGAAGGGCATCACGATCCTCGCCAAGAACACGGCGGTGAAGTACCACCCCAAGGATGGCGGCGAGGTCATCACGATCAACATCATCGACACCCCCGGCCACGCCGACTTCGGTGGCGAGGTCGAGCGCGGTCTGTCGATGGTGGACGCGGTCGTCCTGCTCGTGGACGCCTCCGAGGGCCCGCTCCCGCAGACCCGCTTCGTGCTGCGCAAGGCGCTCCAGCAGCGGCTCCCCGTCATCCTGTGCATCAACAAGACGGACCGGCCCGACTCGCGCATCGACGAGGTCGTCAACGAGACGTACGACCTCTTCCTCGACCTGGACGCCGACGAGGACCAGATCGAGTTCCCGATCGTCTACGCGTGCGGCCGTGACGGCATCGCGTCGCTGACCAAGCCCGAGGACGGCACCGTCCCGGCCGACTCCACCAGCCTGGAGCCGTTCTTCTCCACGATCCTGGAGCACGTCCCGGCCCCGACGTACGACGAGGCGGCCCCGCTCCAGGCGCACGTCACCAACCTGGACGCCGACAACTTCCTCGGCCGTATCGCGCTCCTGCGCGTCGAGCAGGGCGAGCTGCGCAAGGGCCAGACCGTGGCCTGGATCAAGCGCGACGGCTCGATCCAGAACGTGCGCATCACCGAGCTGATGATGACCGAGGCGCTCACCCGCAAGCCCGCCGAGATGGCGGGTCCCGGCGACATCTGCGCCGTGGCCGGTATCCCCGACATCATGATCGGCGAGACGCTCGCCGACCCGGAGAACCCGGTCGCGCTGCCGCTGATCACGGTCGACCAGCCGGCGATCTCCATGACCATCGGCACCAACACCTCGCCGCTCGTCGGCCGTGGTGGCACGGGCAAGGGCGCGGCGGCCAAGTCGGCCGTCAAGGACCGCAAGGTCACCGCCCGCCAGGTCAAGGACCGCCTCGACCGCGAGCTGATCGGTAACGTCAGCCTCCGCGTCCTGGACACCGAGCGCCCCGACGCCTGGGAGGTGCAGGGCCGCGGTGAGCTGGCGCTGGCCATCCTGGTCGAGCAGATGCGCCGCGAGGGCTACGAGCTGACCGTCGGCAAGCCGCAGGTCGTCACCAAGGAGGTCGACGGCAAGACGCACGAGCCCGTCGAGCGCCTGACGGTCGACGTGCCCGAGGAGCACATGGGCGCCGTCACGCAGCTCATGGGCGTCCGCAAGGGCCGCATGGACAACATGTCGAACCACGGCTCCGGCTGGGTCCGCATGGAGTTCGTGGTGCCGTCCCGCGGCCTCATCGGCTTCCGTACGGAGTTCCTGACGAGCACGCGCGGCACCGGCATCGCCCACTCGATCCACGAGGGCCACGAGCCCTGGTTCGGCACGCTGACGACCCGCAACAACGGTTCGCTGGTCGCGGACCGCTCGGGCGCCGTCACGGGCTTCGCGATGACCAACCTGCAGGAGCGCGGCGTCCTCTTCGTCGAGCCCGGCACCGAGGTGTACGAGGGCATGATCGTCGGCGAGAACTCGCGCGCCGACGACATGGACGTCAACATCACCAAGGAGAAGAAGCTCACCAACATGCGCTCCTCCTCCGCCGACTCCTTCGAGGCGATCGTCCCGCCCCGCAAGCTGTCCCTGGAGCAGTCCCTGGAGTTCTGCCGCGACGACGAGTGCGTCGAGGTGACTCCGGAGGCCGTGCGCATCCGCAAGGTCGTCCTGGACCAGAAGGAGCGCGGCCGCTCCGCCTCGCGCGCCAAGCACAGCTGACGCGCCTCTGACGGACGCTGATCGACGCGTCGGGCCCGGTACCTCCGAGAGGGGTGCCGGGCCCTTCGCGTTGGCGCTAATCTGCCCCTGTCTACGCGGATTGACTCGGCGAGGTCAGGTCTCACCCAACAAAGGGTCAAAAGCTGCCGGGACGCAAGTGATTAATTCCACCCGGGTGTCCGATATCCGGGCACCCATGGTCGATAGATATGTAACACGTCCGTTTCGTGGCCCTCTATCTCGGATCAGTTTGTCCGGATTTTGGGCAAAGTACGCATCAGGTGTGATCGAACCGAGACCAAAAGGGTGTGGTCGACGAAGGCCGCGTGGCTAATAGTTGACGGCGTAGAGCTCGGGTCAATGGGTCACGCGCTGTGGGGAGCGCCGACTCGCGAGCACACTGGGGCACTTCAACCTTCGCCGTCAGGGGTGTCGGCCTGGTTACTTGTGCCCCCACTTGTAGTGAACAAAGTGGACTCATGAGGAGGAACCCATGCGAGGTGCCACAAGCGCCATATGGGTCGCGTCGTCCCCGATGACAGGTGTTGGTCCCGCGGGCACGTCTCGCCCCGTCCCCGTGGTGGACGAGGTAACGATCCAGCGTCGCGAGCGCTCTTGACGGCTCGGTCCGACGGCAGGCCGAGGCCGGCCGCGGGCCAGGGTTCCCCAAGGGGTGGGTTCACCCCAGTCGTTGTTCCCATCGCGCGCTTCGAATGACGTACGCCGTGCGACGGCCGTCGATCACCGGTTACCCGGCCGACGACCTCCAACACCTGTGAAATGGACGAATCATGACGAGTCCAATCGAGATTGAGGGCGCCGAGACCTCTTCCGCCTTGGACAAAGAGAGCGCGCCGCAGGGTGACGCGAAGGAGCCCAAGAAGCTGGAGGGGCGCAGCCCCGGTCAGTTGATGTGGCGCCGCTTCAAGCGGGACAAGACGGGCATCACTTCGGCCTGCATTGTCATCTTCTTCTTCCTGATAGCCCTGCTCGCCCCGCTCATCACGAAGCTGTACGGCAAGGACCCGTACACCTTCTACGGGCAGGACGACCCCACGCTCCTCAACGAGTTCAACCTGCCGGCCGGACCCAACGGCGGCATGTCGCCCGAGCACTGGTTCGGCATCGACCCGAACTACGGGCGTGACGTGTTCGCCTACCTGCTGTACGGCATCCGCACGTCGCTGTTCACCGCTCTGCTCGCCACGATCGGCATGGTGCTCATCGGCATCGTGATCGGTCTGGTCGCCGGTTACTTCGGCGGCAAGATCGACTACTGGCTGGGCCGGTTCATCGACTTCATGCTCGCGCTGCCGAACCAGCTGTTCATGGTCGCGGTCATGCCGGTCATCGTCACCGTCTTCGTCGCCCCCGACGAGGAGACGCCGACCTACGTCCGCTTCCTCGCCATCACCGGCGTGATGTGGCTGCTGACCTGGATGAGCCTCGCGCGTCTGATCCGCGCCGTCACCCTCTCCCTGCGCGAGCGGGAGTTCGTGGAGGCCGCGAAGGTCGCGGGTGCCTCGCCCTTGCGCATCATCCGCAAGGAGCTGCTGCCCAACCTGGTGACGCCGATCATCGTGCAGGGCACGTACATGCTTCCCAGCACCATCCTCTCGGTCGCCTTCCTCTCCTTCGTCGGTGTGGGGTACCAAGACCCCACCCCCGACTGGGGATTGATGTTCGCCACGGCCGCGAACATCTACGAGCAGGACCCGACCTACATGTTCTTCCCGGGTATCGCCATGGTCGTCTTCGTCGTGGCGTTCAACCTCCTGGGCGACTCGGTCCGGGACGCCTTCGATCCCAAGACCGGACGCTGATCAGCACCATCCAGGAGAGAGCTGCCACCCGGGCGCCGGACGATCAGGACCGGATGCGCCAGGCAGCACCGCAGGATCACTACTCACAGGCAGGTGGACTCGACTCCATGAGCATCCTTCGATCGCGCACGGCGCAGGCAACGGTCGCCGCGGCGGCTGTCGGCGCCCTCGCGCTGACCGGCTGCAGCAGCGGCAGCAAGAGCAGCGACAAGCCCGTCGGCAAGTCCCAGGACGACGCCAAGGCCCAGGCCAAGCCGGTCGCCATGGGTACGGCCCAGGACTCGGTCGGTCCGGCCAAGCCTGTCGCCGGTGCCCGGAAGGGCGGCACGGTCCAGGTCTACCAGGAGGCGGACTTCTCGCACCTGGACCCGGGGCAGATCTACGTCTCGGACGCCGGCATGCTCGCCAAGCTCCTCTACCGCGGTCTGACCACGTACACCGAGGACGACAAGGGCAACCAGACGGTCGTCGGCGACCTCGCCACCGACCCGGGCAAGTCCTCGGACGGCGGCAAGACCTGGACCTTCACGCTGAAGGACGGCGTCAAGGACCAGAACGGCCACGTCATCACGTCGGCCGACATCCGCCACTCCATCGAGCGCATGTACGACCCGTTCCTCACGGACGGCCCGACGTACATCCAGCAGTGGCTCTCCGGCGCCGGCACCAAGTACCGCGAGGCCTACCAGGGCCCGTACAAGGGCAAGCACCTGCCCGACTCGGTCCTGGCCACGCCGGACGACAAGACCATCACGTTCCACTTCCTCGAGGCGCACACCGACGTGCCGCAGGCGCTCGCCATGGCCGCCTACTCCGTCGTGCCCGAGAAGACGGACACCAAGCAGAAGTACGACCAGAACCCGGTCGCCACCGGCCCGTACAAGGTCGCCTCGTACAAGTCGGGCAAGTCCCTCAGCCTGGTACGCAACACCAACTGGGACGAGAAGACCGACCCGCTGCGCCACGCCTACGTCGACGGCTGGAACATCGAGTTCAACCACGACAAGGCCGACCAGACGAAGACGATCCTGGCCGACCGCGGCGACGCCCAGAACGCCATCATGTTCACGGGCCAGATCGACGCCACCCAGCTGCAGAAGATCACGCGCGACAAGGCCGTGATGAAGCGCACGATCCAGGGCTACGCCCCGTACGTGTGGCAGCTGAACTTCAACATGGACCGCGTCAAGGACAAGCGCATCCGTGACGCCATCGCCCTCGCGATCCCGGCCACCTCGGCCGCCCGCGCCGACGGTGGTGCCTACGGCGGTGACGCCGCCACCTCGCTGATGTCGCCGACCACGCCGGGCTACGACAAGTCGTACGACCCGTTCAACCGCACGAAGAAGCCGAACGGCGACATCGAGGCGGCGAAGAAGCTCATCAAGGAGGCGGGCGCCGAGGGCAAGAAGCTCGTCTACGCCTACGCCAACACCCCGGTCCGCACCACGCAGGCCAACCTGATCATCAACCAGCTGGACAAGATCGGGCTCGACATCCAGAAGAAGGAAGTCGACCAGGCCACCTGGTATGAGCAGATGGGCAAGGTCAAGAACGGCATGGACCTGTACATGACCGGTTGGGGTCAGGACTGGGCCGACGGCAACACCGTCTTCCCGCCCTCCTTCGACGGTGCGCAGATCCAGGACGGCGCGTCCAACTACTCGCACACCAACGACGAGCACGTGAACTCCGAGCTGGGTCGCATCCAGAAGATCGCGGACGCCGACCAGCGCGCCACCGAGTACGCGAAGCTCTCGAAGTACATCTCCGAGAAGATCAACCCGGCCGCGCCGATCTACTACACCAAGGTGTTCCAGATCGCCGGTTCCAACGTGGGTGGCCTGCGCTACGGCCAGGTGGTCAGCTACACCGACCCGACCACGATCTACCTCAAGAAGTAACCGGAAGTAATCAGTACAAGGCAGTCATCGGGGGTGAGGGCGCGGCGGAGCCCTCACCCCCGGGCCGCCGGACCCCCCCTCCTGGCCTCCCACCGCCGCCGTCCTGAGAGCAGCTTTTAGCGATGCTTCGATTTCTCATACGCCGGACGTCTGGCGCAGCACTCATCCTCCTGCTGATCAGCGCCTTCACGTTCTTCATGTACTTCGCCATCCCACAGGACCCGGCGTTGCTCGCGTGCGGCAAGAACTGCACTCCGGCCGCACTCGACATCATCCACAAGAACCTCGGCCTGGATTCCCCGGTTCCGGTGCAGTACTGGAACTTCCTCGTGGGCATCTTCGCCGGGCGGGACTTCGGCGTGGGACACTGCGCGGCGCCGTGCTTCGGCGTCTCGTTCCGCAACAACCAAATGGTGTGGGACACCATGATGGACCGGCTCCCCACCACCCTCTCGCTGACCTTCGGCAGCCTCATCGTCTTCCTCATCGTCGGCCTCGGCGCCGGCATGATGGCCGCCCGCTTCCGCGGCACCTGGCTGGACAAGATCTTCAGCGGTGGCTCGCTGGTGCTCAGCTCGTTCCAGATCTACTTCCTCGGCCCGATCGTGCTCGGCATCTTCGTCTACAGCACCGGCATCCTGGACAAGCCGAAGTACGTGCCGCTCACCGAGGACCCGGCGGCCTGGTTCATGGGCCTGCTGATCCCCTGGGTCGTCATGGCGACGATCTTCACGGCCAACTACACCCGTATGTCCCGCTCGTCGATGATCGAGCAGCTCCAGGAGGAGCACGTACGGGCGGCCAAGGCCAAGGGCATGAGCAGCCGGTACGTCTTCTACCGGTACGCCTGGCGCGGTTCGATCATCCCCATCGTCACCATCCTGGGCATGGACATCGGCGGTCTGCTCAGTGGCGGCATGGTCACGGAACTCACCTTCGGCCTGGCCGGGTTCGGCCGGCTCGCCCGTGACTCCGTGATCAACAAGGACCTGCCGGTCCTCATGGGCGTCATGATCGTCAGTGCCGCCTTCATCATCATCTGCAACATCGTCGTGGACGCGCTGTACGCCGTGATCGACCCGCGCGTGCGCCTGTCCTAGGAGAACCCCCGTGACCACACTCACCAAGACCGAGGACGCCCCGGCCCCGACCGGTTCCGAGGCGTTCCTCTCGGTACGCGACCTGCGGGTGCAGTTCTCCACCGAGGACGGCGCCGTCAAGGCGGTGGACGGCCTCTCCTTCGACCTCGAGCGCGGCAAGACGCTCGGCATCGTCGGCGAGTCGGGCTCCGGCAAGTCGGTCACCAACCTGACCGTGCTCGGCCTGCACAACCCGGCGACCGCGACCATCGACGGCGAGATCGTCCTCGACGGCCAGGAGCTGCTCACCGCCGGCGAGACGGAGCTGGAGAAGCTCCGCGGCAACAAGATGGCGATGATCTTCCAGGACTCGCTGACCGCGCTCTCGCCGTACTACACCGTCGGCCGGCAGATCTCGGAGCCGTTCCGCAAGCACACCGGCGCCTCCAAGAAGGAGGCGCGGGACCGTGCCATCGAGATGCTCGGCAAGGTCGGCATCCCGCACCCCAAGCAGCGCGTCGACGACTACCCGCACCAGTTCTCCGGCGGTATGCGCCAGCGCGCCATGATCGCCATGTCGCTGGTCTGCAACCCCGAGCTGCTCATCGCGGACGAGCCGACCACCGCGCTCGACGTGACGGTGCAGGCGCAGATCCTCGACCTGCTCAAGGACCTGCAGCAGGAGTTCGGCTCCGCGATCATCATGATCACCCACGACCTGGGTGTGGTCGCGAACATGGCCGACGACATCCTCGTGATGTACGCGGGCCGGGCCGTCGAGCGGGGCACCACCCGCGAGGTGCTCAAGACGCCCGAACACCCCTACACCTGGGGCCTGCTGAGCTCGATGCCGCGCCTTTCGTCGGACGTCAACGAGCCGCTGCTGCCGATCCCCGGCTCGCCGCCCTCGCTGCTCAACCCGCCGACGGGCTGCCCGTTCCACCCGCGCTGCACCTTCACCGACAAGGTGTCGGGGAACCGCTGCTCGGGCGAGCGTCCGCTGCTCCCGGCCGGACGGGGCTCCGCCTGCCACCTGAGCGCGGAGCAGAAGCAGCAGGTGTTCATCGAGACGATTCAGCCCCGGCTGGGCTGAGCAGAGACCGGCGACTGGGGCAGAACCATGAGCGAGAACAAGAACAGCACCACGGCGGTCGCCGACGCGATCCCCGGCCAGCGGGAGAGCGGCGCCACGCCGCTGCTCAAGGTCGAGGGGCTGCAGAAGCACTTCCCGATCAAGGGCGGCTTCCCGATCCGGCGCACCGTCGGCGCGGTCAAGGCCGTCGACGGCGTCGACTTCGAGGTCTACCCGGGCGAGAGCCTCGGCCTCGTCGGTGAGTCCGGCTGCGGCAAGTCGACCACCGGGCGGATGCTGACCCGCCTGTACGAGCCCACCGCGGGCACCGTCACGTACAACGGGCAGGACATCAGCCACGCCTCCCGCAAGCAGCTGGCGCCCATCAGGTCCGAGATCCAGATGATCTTCCAGGACCCGTACGCGTCGCTGAACCCGCGCCAGACGGTCGGCACGATCATCTCCGGCCCGATGGAGATCAACGGGATCAACCCGCCCGGCGGGCGCGAGAAGCGGGTCCGTGAGCTCCTGGAGATCGTCGGTCTCAACCCGGAGCACTACAACCGCTTCCCGCACGAGTTCTCCGGCGGTCAGCGCCAGCGCATCGGGGTCGCCCGCGCGGTGGCCCTCGAACCGAAGCTGATCATCGCCGACGAGCCCGTCTCGGCGCTCGACGTCTCCATCCAGGCGCAGGTCGTCAACCTTCTCCAGAAGGTCCAGCGGGAGATGGGCATCGCGTTCGTCTTCATCGCGCACGACCTCGCGATCGTGCGGCACTTCTCGCAGCGCGTCGCGGTCATGTACCTCGGCAAGATCGTCGAGATCGCCGACCGGGACTCGCTCTACAACCGGCCCCGGCACCCGTACACGCACGCGCTCATGTCCGCCGTGCCCGACGCGGACATCGACGCGGAGAAGAAGGAGCGCATCCGCCTCGAAGGCGACGTGCCCTCGCCGATCGCGCCGCCGTCCGGCTGCCGGTTCCGTACGCGGTGCTGGAAGGCGCAGGACAAGTGCGCCTCGGAGGAGCCGCCGCTCGTCCAGATCTCGGGCAGCAAGCCCGGGCATCTGACGGCGTGCCACTTCCCGGAGGAGCCGAGCATCGAGGCGCGGGGCGAGGACATCGTTCTTGACCCGGCGCTGTCGGCGCTGGAGAACAACGACTGACTCCGTCGGTTCGGCGGGACTCAGGCCCGGCCCGGTGATCGCACCGGGCCGGGCCTTCGCGCGTCCGTCCTTCGTCCGCGGCCCCGTCGTGGCTGGTCGCGCAGTTCCCCGCGCCCCTGAGCGGCGCACTGCGTGCGCGCGCTCATGGGGCTGCGGCGCAGCCGCATGCTCCAGGGGCGCGGGGAACTGCGCGACCAGCCACGACGCGACCCGCGGTGGTGAACTAGTCCGCCACCCGGCAGACGCTGACGATCTCGGGGCTCGTAGGTGTCAGCGGGGAGCGGTCGAAGTCCCCGTAGCGGGCCTCGGCCACAAGTCCGGCCGCCGCCAAGAGCCCGTCCAGCTCAGCGGCGGCGACAAAGCGGAGGGTGCTGCGGCTGACCTCCGGCCCGCTCCAGCCGTCCGCCAGGAACGTCGTTTCGAAGGTCACGGTCCGCCCGTCGAAGCCCCGCAGGACCTCGTGCGCCACCCGCACCCCGTCCACCACGACCGCCGCCGACGGAGTCCACCCTTCCCACGCCCGCGCCGCAGGATTCCGCGTCTCGAACGCGAACCTCCCCCCGGGCGCGAGCACCCCCCGCACCGCCTCCAGGCACGTACGGATCTCGGCGTCGTCGAGGAGCACCTGGAACGCGTGCCCGGCCATGAGCACCAGGTCGAACGGGCCGTCGGGCCGCGCCGCGGAGTCCAGCGTGCCCCGCACCCACTCCACGCCCGCCCCCGCCCGCCCCCGGGCAACCGCCAGCATCCCCGGGGCTGGATCGAGCCCGCACAGCCGCCCCGTATGCCCTTCCTCCCGCGCCCGCGCGAGCAGCGCCCCCGTACCGCACCCCACGTCGAGCACGGCGCCGGCGCCCCGCACGAGGTCGAGGTAGAAGTCGTCGCCGGGGCCCCACGGGTTCAGCCCGTCGTAGAGCGCGGCGAGGCGGGTGTCGGTGAAGGCGTGGTCCGGCATCCGCCGATCATCGCCCGGGGCGGGCCCGCCCGGCCACCCCCGCCCGGCCACCCCCGCCCGGCCCCCCGCTCCCGGAAGGCCGCCCTCAAAGTGCGCCGCATCCGACTCGCACCGATATTTAGGCGTACGTGACGTATGACCGGTATGAGGGAGGCACTCCATGCGTGGAGCCACGCACGCCAAGTGGGCCGCGACAGCGGTCGTCGTCGCCATGGCGGCGACCGCCTGTGGCGGGGGCGGCGACAGCGGTGGCGGCGGTGGCGGTGACGGCTCCGGAGTCGTCCGGTCCTCGTGGGGGGATCCGCAGAACCCCCTCGAACCCGCCAACACCAACGAAGTGCAAGGCGGCAAGGTCCTCGACATGATCTTCCGGGGGCTCAAGCGGTACGACCCGAAGACGGGCGCCGCCAAGGACATGCTGGCGGAGAAGATCGAGTCGGACGACCAGACGAACTTCAAGATCACCGTCAAGGACGGGTGGACGTTCTCCAACGGCGAGAAGGTCACCGCGAAGTCCTTCGTCGACGCCTGGAACTACGGGGCGAGCCTGAAGAACAACCAGAAGAACGCGTACTTCTTCGGGCAGATCGAGGGCTACGACAAGGTCCACCCGGACTCGGGCAAGCAGTCCGCCGACACGCTCTCCGGGCTCAAGGTCACCGGTGACCGCACCTTCACGGTCAAGCTCACCCAGAAGTTCTCGACCTGGCCGGACACCCTCGGCTACGCCGCCTTCGCCCCGCTGCCGAAGGTGTTCTTCGACAACCACGACAGCTACGTCAGCAAGCCCGTCGGCAACGGGCCGTACACCGTGCAGTCGTACCAGAAGGGGTCGCAGATGTCCCTTCGCAAGTGGGACAAGTACCCCGGTGCCGACAAGGCGGAGAACGGCGGCGTCGACCTCAAGGTCTACACGGACAACAACACCGCCTACACGGACCTGACGGCGGGCAACCTCGACCTCGTCGACGACGTGCCCGCCTCCCAGCTCGCCAACGCGGACAGCGACCTGAGCGGCCGGTACATCAACACCCCGGCCGGCATCATCCAGACGCTCGCCTTCCCGTTCTACGACTCGAACTGGAACAAGTCCGACAGCGACAAGGTCCGCAAGGGCCTGTCCATGGCGATCAACCGCAAGCAGATCACCGAGTCGATCTTCCAGAAGACCCGGACCCCGGCCACCGACTGGACCTCGCCGGTGCTCGGCGAGGACGGCGGCTACAAGAAGGGGCTCTGCGGCGAGTACTGCGACTACAAGCCCGACGAGGCGAAGAAGCTGGTCAAGGAGGGCGGCGGCATTCCCGGCGGCCAGGTGAAGATCGGCTACAACGCCGACACCGGCAGCCACAAGGAGTGGGTCGACGCCGTCTGCAACTCCATCAACAACGCGCTCGACAACGACAAGGCCTGCGTCGGCAGCCCCACCGGCACCTTCGCCGACTTCCGCAACAAGATCACCGACAAGAAGATGACGGGCCCGTTCCGCGCCGGCTGGCAGATGGACTACCCGCTCATCCAGAACTTCCTGCAGCCGCTGTACTACACCAACGCCTCGTCCAACGACGGCCACTGGTCCAACGAGAAGTTCGACTCCCTCGTCGACAAGGCGAACGGCGAGTCCGACCAGGCGCAGGCGGTCAAGACGTTCCAGCAGGCCCAGGAGGTCGTCCGGGACAACATGGCGGCCATCCCGCTCTGGTACCAGAACGGCAGCGCGGGCTACTCCGACAAGGTCTCCAACGTCGCGCTGAACCCGTTCAGCGTCCCGGTCTACAACGAGATCAAGGTCAACTGACAGACACCGGACGCCAGGGACGGAGCCCTCGATGGGACGGTATGTGATCCGGCGGCTGCTCCAGATGATCCCGGTCTTCATCGGGGCCACGCTGCTGATCTTCCTCATGGTCAACGTGATGGGCGACCCCATCGCGGGGCTCTGCGGGGACAAGGCCTGTGATCCCGCGACCAAGGCCCAGCTCTCCAAGGAGTTCGGCCTCGACAAGCCGGTGTGGCAGCAATACCTGACCTACATGGGGAACGTCTTCACCGGCGACTTCGGTACGGCGTTCAACGGCCAGAAGGTCACCGAGCTGATGTCGACCGCGTTCCCGGTCACCATCCGGCTGACGATCGTGGCGATCCTCTTCGAGATCGTCGTCGGCATCACGCTCGGCGTCCTCACCGGTCTGCGCCGGGGCCGTCCCATCGACACCACCGTGCTGCTGCTGACCCTCGTCGTCATCTCCGTGCCGACGTTCGTCACCGGTCTGCTGCTGCAACTGCTCCTCGGCGTGAAGTGGGGATGGATCAATCCCGCTGTCTCCACCGACGCGCCGTTCGGCGAGCTCATCGTGCCGGGGCTCGTGCTCGCCTCGGTCTCCCTCGCCTACGTCACCCGGCTCACACGGACGTCCATCGCCGAGAACAAGCGCGCCGACTACGTCCGCACCGCCATCGCCAAGGGGCTGCCCCGGCGCCGCGTCATCACCCGGCACCTGCTGCGCAACTCGCTCATCCCCGTCGTCACCTTCATCGGCGCCGACGTCGGCGCGCTGATGGGCGGCGCCATCGTCACCGAGCGCATCTTCAACATCCACGGCGTCGGATTCCAGCTCTACCAGGGCATCCTGCGCCAGAACACCCAGACCGTGGTCGGTTTCGTGACGATCCTCGTGCTGGTCTTCCTCGCGGTGAACCTGATCGTCGACCTCCTGTACGCCGTACTCGACCCGAGGATCCGCTATGCCTGAACCGCAAGCGCCAGAGCCCCCGTCCGGACGGCCCGGAGCGACCGGCGGCGGCCGCGCGCCCGAGGACGGCGCCATCGCCGCGACCGGCATGGGCGGCGCCATGGACCTCGCCACCAGCGAGGGCGCGCTCATCGAGGGCCCGGCCGTCGGCCCCGGCGGCCCGGCCGGAAAGCCCCGCAGCCTGTGGTCCGACGCCTGGCGGGACCTGCGGCGCAACCCCGTCTTCATCATCTCCGCCCTGGTGATCCTGTTCCTGATCGTCATCTCGATCTGGCCGCAGCTGATCGCCTCCGGCAACCCGCTCTCCTGCGACCTGTCCAAACGCCAGCAGGGTTCCGAGCCGGGCCACCCCTTCGGCTTCGACGGCCAGGGCTGCGACGTCTACACGCGCACCGTGCACGGGGCCCGCAACTCGATCACCGTCGGCGTCTGCGCCACGGTCGGCGTCTCCCTCCTCGGCTCGGTCCTCGGCGGCCTCGCCGGGTTCTTCGGCGGCGCCTGGGACGCGATCCTCTCCCGCGTCACCGACATCTTCTTCGCGATCCCCGTCATCCTCGGCGGCCTGGTCCTGCTGTCGGTCGTCACCAGCAACACCGTCTGGCCCGTCATCGGCTTCATGGTGCTGCTCGGCTGGCCGCAGATCTCCCGCATCGCCCGCGGCTCGGTCATCACCGCCAAGCAGAACGACTACGTGCAGGCGGCCCGCGCGCTCGGCGCCTCCAACAACCGGATGCTGCTGCGCCACATCGCGCCCAACGCCGTCGCGCCCGTCATCGTCGTCGCGACCATCGCCCTCGGTACGTACATCGCCCTGGAGGCGACCCTCTCGTACCTCGGCGTCGGTCTGAAGCCGCCGGCCGTCAGCTGGGGCATCGACATCTCGGCGGCCTCCGGGTACATCCGCAACGCCCCGCACATGCTGCTGTGGCCCGCCGGTGCGCTCGCGATCACGGTCCTGGCGTTCATCATGCTCGGCGACGCGGTGCGCGACGCCCTCGACCCGAAGCTGAGGTAGCGCCCATGCCGTTGCTCGAAGTACGCGATCTGCACGTCGAGTTCCGCACCCGGGACGGCGTCGCCAAGGCCGTGAACGGCGTCAACTACACGGTCGACGCGGGCGAGACCCTGGCCGTGCTCGGTGAGTCCGGCTCCGGCAAGTCGGTCACCGCACAGGCGATCATGGGCATCCTCGACGTGCCGCCCGGGAGGATCACCGGCGGCGAGGTCGTCTTCAAGGACCGGAACCTGCTGAAGCTCAAGGAGGAGGAGCGCAGGAAGGTCCGCGGCGCCGAGATGGCGATGATCTTCCAGGACGCGCTCAGCTCGCTCAACCCGGTGCTCTCCGTCGGCGCCCAGATCGGCGAACTGTTCAGCGTCCACCGGGGCCTGTCCAGGAAGGACGCCAAGTCCAAGGCCATCGAGCTGATGGACCGGGTGCGCATCCCGGCGGCGAAGGAGCGGGTCAACCAGTACCCGCACCAGTTCTCCGGCGGTATGCGCCAGCGCATCATGATCGCGATGGCGCTGGCCCTCGAACCCGACCTGATCATCGCGGACGAGCCCACCACCGCCCTCGACGTGACCGTGCAGGCCCAGGTCATGGACCTGCTCGCCGAGTTGCAGCGCGAACTCAACATGGGGCTCATCCTCATCACCCACGACCTCGGCGTCGTCGCCGACGTCGCCGACAAGATCGCCGTGATGTACGCGGGCCGCATCGTCGAGCACGCCCCGGTCCACGAGATCTACAAGGCGCCGGCGCACCCGTACACCAAGGGGCTCCTCGAATCGATCCCGCGCCTCGACCAGAAGGGCCAGGAGCTCTTCGCCATCAAGGGCCTGCCGCCGAACCTCATGAACATCCCGCCCGGCTGCGCCTTCCATCCGCGCTGCCCGATGGCCCAGGACGTGTGCCGCACCGACGTACCCCCGCTCTACCGCGTCTCCGATGACCGTCGCAGCGCCTGCCACTTCTGGAAGGAGACGATCGATGCGTCACGCTGAGGGCGGCTCGCACGTCAGCAAGGGCGATCTCCGCCGGGAGGGCGAACTCGCCGAACACCTCCTGCACAAGGCGCAGGCCGAGACGGACTACGCGGCGAACGGCTCGGCGTCGGGGCGCGAACCCCTCCTCGAAGTACGCGGCCTCACCAAGCACTACCCCCTCACCCAGGGCGTCCTCTTCAAGAAGCAGGTCGGCGCGGTCAAGGCCGTCGACGGCGTCGACTTCGACCTCGGCCAGGGCGAGACCCTCGGCATCGTCGGCGAGTCCGGCTGCGGCAAGTCCACCGTCGCCAAGATGCTGGTCAACCTGGAACGCCCCACCGCCGGTGTCATCAAGTACAAGGGCGAGGACATCACCCGCCTGTCCGGCCGCGCCCTGAAGGCGGTGCGCCGCAACATCCAGATGGTGTTCCAGGACCCGTACACCTCGCTCAACCCGCGCATGACGGTCGGCGACATCATCGGGGAGCCGTACGAGATCCACCCCGAAGTCGCGCCCAAGGGGGACCGCAGGAAGCGGGTGCAGGACCTCCTCGACGTGGTCGGGCTCAACCCCGAGTACATCAACCGCTATCCGCACCAGTTCTCCGGCGGCCAGCGCCAGCGCATCGGCATCGCCCGCGGCCTCGCCCTGCGCCCCGAGATCATCGTCGCCGACGAGCCGGTCTCCGCCCTCGACGTGTCGGTGCAGGCCCAGGTCATCAACCTCCTGGACCGGCTCCAGAACGAGTTCGACCTCTCGTACGTGTTCATCGCCCACGACCTGTCGATCGTGCGCCACATCTCCGACCGGGTCGGCGTGATGTACCTCGGCCGCATCGTCGAGATCGGCTCCGACGCCGAGATCTACGACCATCCGACGCACCCCTACACGCAGGCGCTCCTGTCGGCGGTGCCCGTCCCGGACCCGGAGGCGCGCGAGCACCGCGAACGCATCATCCTCAGCGGCGACGTGCCCTCACCGGCCAACCCGCCCTCCGGCTGCCGGTTCCGCACCCGCTGCTGGAAGGCCCAGCAGCGGTGCGCGGACGAGGTGCCGCTCCTCGCCGTACCGGCCGTCTTCCGCATCGGCGACCCGGGCCCGGCCCAGCACCCCTCGGCGTGTCACTTCGCCGAGGAGAAGCAGGTCGTGCCGCCGGAGCAGTAGGGGCTATCGCAACCCGAGCGACCGCTTCAGGAAGTCGACCTGGAGCAGCAGCAGGTTCTCCGCGACCTGTTCCTGCGGCGTCATGTGCGTCACGCCCGACAGGGGCAGCACCTCGTGCGGCCGGCCGTCCGCGAGCAGGGCCGAGCTGAGCCGCAGGGCGTGCGCCACCACCACGTTGTCGTCGGCGAGCCCGTGCACGATGAGCAGCGGCCGGTGCTGCGGCGCGGCGTTCGAGAGCCCGTCGTCGGTGACCAGGGAGTTCGCGGCGTATGTGTCCGGCGAGGTGGCCGGGTCGCCGAGGTACCGCTCCGTGTAGTGCGTGTCGTACAGCCGCCAGTCCGTGACCGGCGCGCCCGCGACGCCCGCGTGGAAGACGTCGGGCCGCCGCAGCACGGCGAGCGCGGAGAGGTAGCCGCCGTAGCTCCAGCCGCGCATCGCCACCTTGGACAGGTCGAGCGGGAAGCGCTCCGCCAGCGCGTGCAGGGCGGTGACCTGGTCGTCGAGGGTCAGCGTGAAGTCGCCGCGGATCGACTTCTCGCGGCCGGGCGAGGTGCCGGGCGTGCCGCGCCCGTCCGCGACGATCACCGCGAAGCCCTGGTCGGCGAACCACTGCGAGGTCAGATACGGGTTGTGCGCCGCGTGGACGCGCTGCCCGTGCGGGCCGCCGTACGGGTCGAGCAGCACCGGGAGCGGACCGTCCCCCTCCGCGTACGAGGACGGGAGCAGAACGGCGCACGGGATGCCCTCCGCCTCCGTCAGCGTGACGCGCGGGGAGAGCAGGGGGCGTTCGGCGTGCGAGGCGATGTCGGCGACGTGCTTGCCGTCGCGCTCCACACGCACCCGCGCGCCCGGCGTGTCGAGCGTCGACGAGACGAAGACGGTGACGCCGCCCGAGCGGACCGCCGTGTGCACGCCCGCTCCCTCCGAGATCCGCTGCACACCCAGCTCGTTGACCCGGTAGACGTGCACCTCACCGGTCTCGGGGGTGGCGGCGCGGGCGCCCGCGGACGCCGAGACCAGCACATCGCTGTCGCCGACGTCCAGCACGGCCCGCACATGCAGCTGCCCGCCCGTGAGCAGCCGTTCCCCGACCGCGAGGACCCGCGCCCCGCCCTCGTCGGCGATCCGCACCAGCTGCCCGCTCGGCGACCAGCACGGCACGCCAGGGAACAGCTCCAGCCACTGCGCGTCCTCGTCGGCGTGCACCATCCGCGTCGACCCGTCGTCCGGGTCCACCGCCAGGTACAACGCGCTGAGCTGGTCACGGGCCTGCACCAGGATCAGCGGCGCGCCGTCCGCCGACCAGTGCACGCGGGCCAGGTACGGGTAGGCCGACCGGTTCCAGTTGATCTCCGTACGGGAGCCGTCGAGGCCGTACGCGAAGAGCCGCACCTCGGCGTTGGGCGTGCCCGCCGCCGGATAGGCGTTGCGCGCCGGTTCGCGGTCCGGGTGCGCCGGGTCGGCGATCCACCAGCGCCGCACGTCCGCGTCGTCGGCGCGGGCCACCAGCAGCCGGTCGGAGCCGGGCGACCACCAGAAACCCCGGTACCGGCTCATCTCCTCGGCCGCGATGAACTCGGCGAGCCCGTACGTCACCGTGTCCGACTCGGGGCTGGCGAGGGCCCGGTCGTTCGCGCCCTCCGCGTCGACGACCCGCAGCGCGCCCCGCGTCACGTACGCCACGTGCCGTCCGTCGGGGGAGGGGCGCGGGTCCAACACCGGCCCGGGAACGCGCAGTTCACGGGCGGTACCGGCGCGCAGCTCGGCCGCGAAGAGGCGGCCCGACAGGGCGAACGCGGCCAGTTCGGCGGCGGCGTCCGTCGCATAGGCCACGATGCCCGCGCCGCCCTCCCGGCTGCGCTCGCGCCGCGCCCGCTCCTCGGCGGACAGCCGCTCCACGGACCCGCCGAGGAGGCTCACCGGGTCGGCCGCGACCCGCTCCTGACCGCTCGGCACATCCAGCACCCACAGGGCGTTCGCCCGGTCGCTGCCGCCGGAGGAGCGCAGGAAGGCGACCCGCTCCCCGTCCGGCGCCACCGTGAAGGCGCGGGGCGCACCGGAGGTGAAGCGTTGCGTCCGCGCGTGCTGACGAGGAAAGGAGTACGTCCCGCTCCCGCTGCCCTGCGGCGTGTCGGGTCCGCTGCCCGTGGCGTTCTCGGTGGTCATCCCCGAAGCCTAGGACGTAAGCAGGGGCGACGCGCCCCCCTCGCGCTCCCGCCCGCCCCCGGTGCTCCCTCGCCGTGACTCATGCGCGACAGCGGATAGTTATGATCAGTAGCGCTGTGTGGGCATCCCGGAAGGGGGACGTCCGTCGGCGACCGGATCACTTTGGAGGAGGGACCGCTGTGGCACTCTCGATCTCGGCCGTGGTGCTGTTCGCGATCATCGTCTTCATCCTGATCAAGAAGTCAGGGCTGAAGGCGGGACACGCCGTCGTCTGCGTGCTGCTCGGCTTCTATCTGGCGAGCTCCTCCATCGCCCCCACGATCAAGGAACTGACGACGAACGTGGCGGGGATGATCGGAGGCATCAAGTTCTAGGCGGTCCAGACCCCGGGGTGCCGCGTTCTAGGGTGGAGGCATGACGGAACTGCCCGGTCGGCGTCTGCTCCTCGTGCACGCGCACCCCGACGACGAGTCGATCAACAACGGCGCCACGATGGCCGCGTACGCCGCCGACGGCGCCCACGTCACGCTCGTGACCTGCACCCTCGGCGAAGAGGGCGAGGTCATCCCCGATGAACTCGCCCACCTCGCCCCGGACCGCGAGAACCGCCTCGGCCCCCACCGCATCGGCGAACTCGCCGCCGCCATGAAGGAGCTGGGCGTCACCGACCACCGCTTCCTCGGCGGCCCGGGGCGCTACCACGACTCCGGGATGATGGGCGTCGAGCAGAACGAGCGCCCGGGCGCCTTCTGGTCCGCCGACCCGGACGAGGCCGCGGCGCACCTCGTCGAGGTCATCCGCGAGATCCGGCCCCAGGTCCTCGTCACGTACGACCCGGACGGCGGCTACGGCCACCCCGACCACATCCAGGCGCACCGGGTGGCCATGCGGGCCGCCGACCTCGCGGCCGAGCCGGCCTTCCGCCGCGACCTCGGAGATCCGCACACGATCTCCAAGATCTACTGGAATCGTGCGCCACGCACGGTGGTCGAGGAGGGATTTCGCGCACTCGCCGAGGCCCTCGACCGCACCCCCTTCACCGTCACCGCCGCCGTCCCGGACGTCCCCGGCGTCGTCGACGACGAGCGGATCACCGCCGAGATCGACGGCCGCGCGCACGCGGAGCGCAAGGCCGCCGCGATGGCCGCGCACGCGACCCAGGTCACCGTCGCGGACCCGGTCGGCGACCTCCGCGCCTTCGTCCTCTCGAACAAGCTCGCGCAGCCGCTCTTCGTCACGGAGTACTACGAGTTGGTACGCGGCGAGGCCGGATCGGCGTACGAGAAGGACCTGTTCGAGGGTGTGGACGCAATGCAGGGCAGCGAAGGAGCGAGCGCGTGATGAGCAGCGGCGACAACGGCAAGACCGGGAGCTCGGCGGCGGCACGGGCCGACCTCCCCTTCGGCATGGCGCTCACCCCGGGCCGTGCCGTCGCCCTGCTCGGCCTGTTCGTGCTCGGCGTCCTCGTCGGCGCCGCGGGCGCGCTGCTCCAAGGGGGCTGGTTCCCGGCCGGGTTGCTGCTCGCGCTGCTCGGCGCGGCCGGGCTGTTCCACGGCGGAGCACGGCTCACCGGCGGCAGGTCCGGCGCCCTCGCCCCCGCCGCGGGCTGGGTCCTCGCGGTCATCCTGCTCACCGCGAGCCGCCCCGAGGGCGACTTCCTCTTCGGCGCGGGAATCGGCTCCTACCTCTTCCTCCTCGGAGGAATGGCCGTGGCTGTGATGTGCGCCACGCTCTGGCTTCCCCGGCAACCGGCCGCCTCCGCCGCCCGACTTGGGAAGTGACGTACCACTTCGGCCCGTGCCCTATGCAGGATTCACCGTCCGTCCCTCCGTGGCGTCCGGCCGCGGCCAGTATGGTGGTGCGCGCCGCCGAGCAGCCCGCGTGAGGTCGAGACGGGCGGCGGAGCCAACCGGGAGAACCTGCTTTGAGTCGTGAAACTGACAGTTCGTCCTCCGGGCCCCAGGGGCGCGGCGCTGCCGCGTACCCGTCGGGGACGCCTCCGTACGGCACGTCCGCGCAGGGCGCGGCGTCCGGCGACGCCGACCCGCTGGGCCAGGGCCCCGCGGGCGACCAGGGCACCCCGGACAGCCCCAAGACGGAGACCACGCTGACGACGCGGATCCGGATCAACATCCCCGGCTCGCGTCCCATCCCGCCGGTCGTCATGCGTACGCCGATGAGCGATGTCGACGGCGGGCCGCAGGACGGCGCCGAGGCGCGGTCCGCCGAGCCGGACGCCGGCGCGGGCCGCCCGTCCGCCCTCACCGGGTACGCGGACGGCACCACCGGCGCGGCCGACGGTGCCGGGCCCGCCACGGGCGACGCCGCCGAGCCGAAGGCGCCCAGCGAGGAGAAGACCAGCGACTGGTTCGCGCCGCGCAAGAACCCCGCGGCCCGCGCCGCGACCCCGCCGCCCCCGTCGGACACGTCCGGCGGCTTCGACGTGAACGGAGCGGTGGCGTCCGGCCCGCTGGGCGGCGGCCAGGGCCAGACCCCCGGCGACCGGGGCGACCTGCCCTACTTCTCCGGGAACGGCGCGGACGGCGCGGGCGGCTCGGGCGGGCCCGCGGGCGCGGGTGCCGCGGGAGGACCGGGCGGCTTCGGCGGCGACGGCGGCCCAGGCACGTCCGGCGGCCTCGGGATGGGCAGCGGCGCCGACGCGTTCGGCGGTGCCGGTGTCTCCAGCGGCGCGGATGCTTTCGGCGGTCCTGGCGGTCCTGGCGGTCCTGGCGGTTCTGGGGGCCCCGGCGGTCTCGGCAACTCCGGTGGCGCGGACGCGTTCGGCGGTGCCGGTGTCTCCAGCGGCGCGGACGCCTTCGGTGGCCCGCGCGCCGGTGACGGCCTGGGCGCCTCCGGTGGCGCGGGTACGTCCGGTGGCCCCGGCGCGTCCGGTGGCCTGGGCAACGCGGCGGGCCTGGGTGCCACCGGTGGCCCCGACGCAGGCGCCCGGCGGAACAACGCGCCCGGCGGCCCGCGCAGCGGCCCCGCCGGTCCCACCGCCGGACCCGCGACCGGGGACGGGCCGATAATCCCGACCCCCGCACCGAACCCGCGGATCCGTCCGGACACGCCGCGCATGAGCGACGACACCGCGATCCTCACCCCGCAGAAGCCGGCGCCCGAGCCGCCGGCCGGCGGGCACGTCTCCGGTGACACCCTGACCAGCGGGATGCCGGTCGTCCCGCCGGTCGACGGTGACCGGGGGCAGGGCCGGACCCCGACGGCGCACACCGCGCCGAAACTGCCCGACCCGGTGCCGAGCACCCCGGCCCCCGCGAAAAAGAAGAAGAAGGGCCGCAACAAGCTGGTCCTGCTCGGCGCGGGCGTCGTCGTCGTGGCCGGGGTCGCGTACGGCGCGGGCCTGCTGATGAACCACTCCGACGTGCCCAAGGGCACCACGGTCCTCGGCGTCGACATCGGCGGCGGGACCCGCGACGAGGCCGCGGCCAAGCTCGACGAGGTGCTCGGCAAGCGCACCGGTCAGGCGCTCAAGCTCCAGGTCGACGGCAAGACCGTGGAGCTGAAGCCGGACCAGGCGGGCCTCTCCCTGGACAGCGCCGCCACCGTCTCGGCCGCCGCGGGCAGCGACTACAACCCGGTCTCCGTGATCGGCTCGCTCTTCGGCCAGCAGCGGGTCGTCGACCCGGTCATGCCCGTCGACGAGGAGAAGCTGCACGCCGCGCTCGAGCAGGCGGCGGGCGGGGCCGCGGGCTCCGGCGACGGCACGATCAAGTTCGTCCCGGGCAAGGCCGTCGCCGTGTACGGCAAGGCCGGCAAGGGCATCGACGTGGCCAAGTCGACCACCGCGGTCGAGCAGGCGTACCAGCGGCAGGTCGAGACGGGCGCGTCCACGCCCGTCCAGGTCCCCACGACGACCCGGCAGCCCACGGTGTCGAACGCCGAGGTCGACCGGAAGATGAAGCAGTTCGCCGAGCCCGCGATGTCCGGCCTGATCACGATCAAGGCGGGCAACGCCCTGATCCAGTTCGGCCCGGACAAGTCGCTGCCGAAGGTCCTCGGCATGAAGGCGGTCAACGGCAAGCTCGTGGAGACGTACGACCAGGAGGCCCTCAAGAGCCTCTACGGCAACGTCTTCGACGGCGTCCTCATCACCCGAGGCACCGGCCAGAAGACCCCGGTCCAGCCGACGGACGTCGCCTCCGCCATGGGCAAGGCCCTCCTGGGCAAAACCCCGGCGGAACGCACAGCGACCATCGAGACGAACCCGAGCTGACGCCAATGCAGCGGGCCCGCACAAGACAACCGTGCGGGCCCGCTGCATTCCCCCCAGGGGCGCGGGGAACGGCACACGAGAACCGGCCACAAGGCACACGCCTAGTTGAGCATCGCCCGAGCCGCCCTGGCCTGCCCCAGCACCCGCTCCGCGACCCCCGCGTCCACCGCCCCCACCACGTCCGCGTACGCCTCCAGTTCCACGGCCCCGGTCACGAAATCCCCGCGCTGCACGAGCAATTGCGCCCGCTCGTACCGCAGCCGCGCGGGATGCGAGGGCAGCAGCAGCGACAGCTCGATCGCCCAGAGCGCCACCTCGGACCGTTCGGGCCGCGTCGCCGCCCACGCCCGGATGTTGTTGAGGATCCGCAGCACGACTTCGAGCGGAGCGACGGGCCGCAGCATCGACGGGTCCAGCGGAGCCCCCGTCGCCCCGGCGACGAGCAGCTCCGCGTCGGACCCGGTCAACACCCTCCCCGCACCGAACGGATCGGCGAGGATCCGCTCCTCCGGGTCGCCGAACCCGACGACGAAGTGCCCGGGCAGCGCGACCCCGTAGACCGGCGCCCCGGCTCGCCGCGCCACCTCCATCCAGACCACCGACAGCAGGATCGGCAGCCCGCGCCGGCGCCGCAGGACCTCGTGCAGCAGCGACGACTCCAAGCGCTGGTAGTCGGCGGCGGAGCCGTGGAAGCCGAGCCGCTCGCCGAGCAGGTCGGCGAGGGCGGTGGCCCAGGAGCGCGGCCCGCCCGGCCGGAACGGCAACCGCCCGGCGAGTGCGTCGAGTTCGATCTGGACGGCGTCCATGCCGGCCTCGTCGAGCGCGCCGTCCCCCTCCGCGGCGAGCAGCAGGCACAGCTGTGCGAGGTCGGGCCGCTCGGCTCTGGCCTCCTCGGCGAACCGGCGTCGTAGCTCGGCGGAGCGGGGGGACAGTTGCGGGGACATACGAGCCTCGTGCCCTCTCAGACCGATCGATTAGCGCGGCACCCGCCGACGGCGGGCGACGGCCGGTACCTGCTCACCGGGCGCCGCGTTCCGGAGCACGGTAGTGGTGATAGGCGTGGTGCGTGGCGAAACCGAGGCGGTCGTAGAGCGCGCGCGCCCCCTCGTTGTCGGCCTCGACCTGGAGCCAGGCCGCCGACGCGCCTTCGTCGAGGGCGCGGCGCGCGAGGGCCGTCATGACGGCCGAGCCCAGGCCCCGGCGCCGCTGGGCGGGGTCGACCTCGACGGCGGCGAACCCGGCCCACCGCCCGTCGACCACGCACCGCCCGATCGCCGCGGGCACCGCACCGTCCCCGGGCACCGTCGCGAACCACACGGACGGCCCGGCGCACAGCACCCGCAACGCGACCTCGCTCGCGCCCTTGCGCTGGTAGCGCCCGAGCCACGCCTCGTCCGGCTCCCGGCTCAGCACAACGGCCGGGTTCTCCGGCCCGTCCCCGATGGGCGCGAGCGCCGCGATCCGCATCTCGGCGCTGACCTCCCGCACCCAGCCGCGGGCTTCGAGCTCGGCGCAGAGCATCTCCTGCGCCCCGGCGGCCCCGGTGGCGGTCTGCGCGTAAGCGGGCAGGCCACGGGCCGCGTACCAGTCCCGTACGCGCTCCAGGGCGGCGTCGAGCGGGAGGCCGGGGTCGCCCACCGGCAGCACGGAGTTGGCGCGCCGGGTGAACCCCTGAGCGGCCCTCAGCTCCCACTCGCCGAGCCGCTCGCTCTCGGTGGGCCGCCACGCGCGCGAGGCGACGTGCGCGAGCTCGGGGTACGTCGCCGAGGGTCCGCGGCGCCTGGCCGGTTCGGCGGGCACGACCTTGCCCGCGACGAGCGTGGCCGCGTCCACGGCGACCTGTTCTCCGGTGCGTCGTGTGATGAGCAGCACACCTCCGTCCCACGATGTGAGAACGCCGACCGTGTCGGTGAACTTACGACCCGCGGGCCCCTCCTCGCTCACCCTGCGCACCGAAACGCGTTTTCCCACGTCAGCGCGGGTCAAGCGAACCTCGAGCCGTCCGCTCGCAGTGAATTCCACAGCTCGGTCCACCCCTCCTGTTCGGATCATGGCCGGGAACGGAGATACTAGGGGCGGGCATCGACGACGCCGCGCTCCCGCGCGCCAGGCGGCGGAGCCTGTGGAGGCCCGCCAGCGCCCTATCGAGGAGGAACGACAGCGTGACCTACGTCATCGCGCAGCCTTGTGTCGACGTCAAGGACAAGGCGTGCATCGAGGAGTGCCCGGTCGACTGCATCTACGAGGGCTCCCGGTCCTTGTACATCCACCCGGACGAATGCGTCGACTGTGGTGCCTGTGAGCCGGTCTGCCCGGTCGAGGCGATCTTCTACGAGGACGACACTCCTGAGGAGTGGAAGGACTACTACAAGGCGAACGTCGAGTTCTTCGACGAGCTCGGCTCGCCCGGTGGTGCCTCGAAGATGGGTCTCATCGAGAAGGACCACCCGTTCATCGCCGCTCTGCCGCCGCAGAACCAGTAGCAGAACCAGTACCCGCGTCCAGCGGTACGCACAGGCGTTGCCCCGGTCCCGTACGGCTCGACTGCCGTACGGGACCGAGGCGTTTGTCCGACCCGCCCGCCCAGGGCTGCCCCACGCGAGAGAAGTGAGCTGACCAGGTGTCCGCAGTCCCCGCCCCCGTCGACCGCCTCCCCACCTTCCCCTGGGACAAGCTGGAGCCGTACAAGAAGACGGCCGCGGCGCACCCGGACGGCCTCGTCGACCTGTCGGTCGGCACGCCCGTCGACCCGGTGCCCGAGCTGATCCAGAAGGCGCTGACCGACGCGGCGGACTCGCCGGGCTACCCGACGGTGTGGGGCACCCCCGAGCTGCGGGACGCGCTCGTCTCCTGGTGCGAACGGCGCCTGGGCGCCCGCGGTCTCGGCCACACGAACGTGCTGCCGGTCGTCGGCTCCAAGGAGCTGGTGGCCTGGCTGCCGACGCAGCTGGGGATCGGTCCGGGCGACAAGGTCGCCTACCCGCGCCTCGCCTACCCGACGTACGAGGTGGGCGCCCGTCTGGCCCGCGCGGAGCACGTCGCCTACGACGACCCGACCGAGCTGGACCCGGCGGGCCTCAAGCTGCTCTGGCTCAACTCCCCGTCGAACCCGACGGGCCGCGTCCTGTCCAAGGAAGAGCTGACCCGCATCGTCGCCTGGGCGCGCGAGCACTCGGTCCTGGTCTTCTCGGACGAGTGCTACATCGAGCTGGGCTGGGAGGCCGACCCGGTCTCCGTCCTGGACCCGGAGGTCAACGGGGGCTCGCTCGACGGCCTGGTCACGGTCCACTCGCTCTCCAAGCGCTCGAACCTGGCCGGATACCGGGCCGCGTTCCTCGCCGGTGACGCCGCCGTCCTCGGCGACCTGCTCCAGATCCGCAAGCACGGCGGCATGATGACCTCGGCCCCGACCCAGGCGGCCGTCGTCGCGGCGCTCGGCGACGAGGCCCACGTCCACGAGCAGCGCGCCCGCTACGCGGCCCGCCGCGACCTGCTGCGCGAGGCGCTGCTCGCGCACGGCTTCCGCATCGAGCACAGCGAGGCCAGCCTCTACCTGTGGGCGACCCGCGACGAGTCCTGCTGGGACACGGTCGCGCACCTCGCGGACCTCGGCATCCTGGTCGCGCCCGGCGACTTCTACGGTGAGGCGGGGGAGCGGTTCGTGCGCGTCGCCCTGACCGCGTCGGACGAGCGGATCCGGGCGGCGGTCGCGCGCCTGGCGGCCTGACACCCGGACTCCGTCCCGGACAACGCGAACGGGGGTGCGGGGAGCGATTCGCTCCCCGCACCCCCGTCGTCACCGAGGACTCGCGGTGATCAGCCCAGCGGCAGCTGGCCGACCGGCAGCTGGTCGGTGGGCAGCCCGCCGGAGAGCGGGAGGCCGCCCTTGGTGACCGAGTCGGTGGGCAGCCCGCCGTCCGTCACGGAACCGGCCGTCTTGCCGACCGTGTCACCGGCGCTGCCGGCGAGGTCGCCCGCGGCCTTCTGCGCGACCGGCGTGGTGGTCTTGGCGGCCTTGCCGACCGACTTGCCCGCGGCGGGCACGGCCGTCTTCACGGCTTCGCCGCCGGCGTTGCCCGCGAGACCGCTGACTTGCCGGCTCGCGCCGTCGACGGTGTTGCCCAGGTTCGCGCCGTCCAGCGCGGTCACACCGCCGAGGTCGGGCGTGGCCGGGAGTTCGGCAGCGCTCGCGGAGCCGGCCGCACCGACCACGGGTGCCGCTCCCGCCGCTACGAGCAGCGCGACGCGGGCGATCCGGCGGGTCAGGGGGAGGGACATGGTGCTCCTTAGACGGGAGAGAAGATGGTGTGTCCGGCTGCCGTGCGGCGGTCGGACGCCGTGACAACAGCCCCAGGGCCCCGGAAGGTTGCGGGTCGCCCGCGCAAAGGGTTGGTAATGCGTCGCATAATCGGCTGCGGATAAAAACGGGCAAAAGTCGTGTCTCCCGCGGCACTTCCGAAGCGCTGAAGAACCCTTACGCCCCTGTACGCGCAAGGGAATCGCGAGACGGCCCCCGCATCGCCCAGAGCGTTTTGCCGCCCGAGTGCGAAGCATGCCGCGCATACCTCGATCGAGTGGCCGCTCGCACTGATGACCAGGGGGGATTCGGACGCCCGAAGCCGCTCCGTACCTCGCATGGCCGGGCGATAGGGTCAACGCCATGGACCGCACCTCACTCGACCTCACCCAGGACGCCGCCCTCCTCACCGCCCAGCTGGTCGACTTCCCCTCGCCCAGCGGCAGCGAGAAGGAGCTGGCCGACGCCGTCGAGGCGGCCCTGCGCCCCCTGCCACACCTCACGGTCGACCGGTTCGGCAACAACGTCGTGGCGCGCACGAACCTGGGCCGCGCCGAGCGCGTCGTCCTCGCCGGCCACATCGACACGGTCCCGATCGCGGACAACGTGCCCTCGCGTCTCGACGCCGACGGCATCCTGTGGGGCTGCGGCACGAGCGACATGAAGGCGGGCGTCGCGGTCCAGCTCCGTATCGCTCAGACGGTCACCGAGCCCAACCGCGACCTCACGTTCGTCTTCTACGACAACGAGGAGGTCGCCGCGCACCTCAACGGGCTGGGGCACGTCGCCGACGCCCACCCCGACTGGCTGGAAGGCGACTTCGCGATCCTCCTGGAGCCCACCGAGGGCCTGGTCGAGGGCGGTTGCCAGGGCACCCTGCGCGTCATCCTCAAGGTCAAGGGCGAGCGGGCCCACTCCGCGCGCGCGTGGATGGGCCACAACGCCATCCACGCGGCGGCTCCCATTCTTGAGCGCCTCGCCGCCTACGAACCGCGCAGGCCGGTCGTCGACGGCCTGGAGTTCCACGAGGGCCTCAACGCCGTACGGATCGAGGGCTTCGTCGCCACGAACGTCATCCCGGACGACTGCGCCGTCACGGTCAACTTCCGCTACGCGCCCGACCGCTCGATGGCCGAGGCCGAGCAGTTCGTCCGCGACTTCTTCGAGGGCTGCCCGGTCGACGAGTTCGTCGTCGACGACCACACGGGCGGGGCCCGGCCCGGCCTCACCCACCCCGCTGCCGCCGCCTTCCTGGCCGCCGTGGGCGGCGAGCCGCGCCCCAAGTTCGGCTGGACGGACGTCTCCCGCTTCAGCGCGCTCGGCGTCCCGGCGGTCAACTACGGCCCCGGCGACCCGATGTACGCCCACAAGATCGACGAGCACGTCGACACGGCGCTCGTCCTGGAGGCGGAGAAGCGCCTGGCCGCCTGGCTCACCGTCTGACGCCTGACATGCCGAGGTCCCTCGTATGTAACCCGCGTAGACCTACCCTTGCTCTACGTGAGCGCGTGATACCTGCGCATGGAGGGAGCGGACATGAGCAACCCGGAGGGCAAGCGGCATCCGAAGGAGCAGCGGACAGGACCGGTGGTCCGCCGTCGCGACCAGGTGCAGGCCGGGACGAGTGACCAGCGTCTGCTCGATTCGGAAGGACCCTCGGGCTGGGTGCACACGGACCCCTGGCGGGTCCTGCGCATCCAGTCGGAGTTCATCGAGGGCTTCGGCACCCTGGCCGAACTGCCGCCCGCGATCAGTGTGTTCGGCTCGGCGCGCACCCCAGTGGACTCACCGGAGTACGCGGCGGGCGTCGAGATCGGCAAGGCGCTCGTGGAGGCCGGTTTCGCGGTCATCACGGGCGGCGGGCCCGGCGCCATGCAGGCCGCCAACCAGGGCGCCGTGGAGGCCAACGGCACCTCGGTCGGCCTGGGCATCGAGCTGCCCTTCGAACAGGGCCTCAACCCCTACGTCGACCTGGGCCTGAACTTTCGCTACTTCTTCGTGCGGAAGACGATGTTCGTGAAGTACGCGCAAGGCTTCGTCGTCCTGCCGGGCGGCCTCGGCACCCTGGACGAGCTGTTCGAGGCGCTCACCCTCGTGCAGACGACCAAGGTGACGCGCTTCCCGATCGTCCTCTTCGGCACGCAGTACTGGAGCGGCCTCGTCGAGTGGCTGAAGAACACGGTGATCGCCCAGGGCAAGGCGAGCGAGGCGGACCTGCTCCTCTTCCACGTCACGGACGACGTGGAGGAGGCGATCACCCTGGTCACCAAGGAGACCGGCAACTAGGGCCCGCGCTCCGCAGGTAGTACCTGTGGGGCAAGTCCCCCAAGTCCCCTCAGACGAGTCCCCGGCGGGCCACCGCCGGGGGCCTGTGCCCCGCGATCGACGCCACCATGTCGAGCACCTGCCGGGTCTCCGCGACCTCGTGCACGCGGTAGACCTGCGCCCCCAGCCAGGCGGACACCGCCGTGGTCGCGAGGGTCCCGATGACGCGCTCCTTGACGGGCTTGTCGAGCGTCTCGCCGACGAAGTCCTTGTTGGACAGCGAGACGAGCACAGGCCAGCCGGTCTCCACCATCTCCGGCAGCCGCCGCGTCGCCTCCAGGGAGTGCCGCGTGTTCTTGCCGAAGTCGTGCCCCGGGTCGATGAGGACGGACTCGCGCGGCACACCGAGCGCGACGGCCCGCTCGGCATAGGAGACGGTCACGTCCAGGATGTCCGCCATCACGTCGTCGTACGTGGCACGGTGCGGCCGCGTACGGGGTTCGGCTCCGCCCGCGTGCGTGCACACGAGGCCCACCTTGTGGCGGGCCGCGACCTCCGCGAGCTTCGGGTCGACGCCGCCCCAGGCGTCGTTGAGCAGGTCCGCGCCCGCCGCGCACACGGCCTCGCCGACCTCGTGGCGCCAGGTGTCCACACTGATGATCACGGAGGGGAAGCGGCGCCGTACCTCGGCGACGAAACCGACGGTGCGCCGCGCCTCCTCCTCGGCGCCGACGTGCTCACCGGGGCCCGCCTTCACGCCGCCGATGTCGACGATCTCGGCGCCCTCGGCCACCGCCTGCTCGACGCGGGCGAGCGCGGGCTCGTCCTGGAACGTGGCGCCCTGGTCGTAGAAGGAGTCCGGGGTACGGTTCACGATCGCCATGATCACCGGCTCGTGCGCGTCGAACTCGCGCCGGCCAAGCCTGAGCATCCCTGTGACTCTCCTCTGGATCACGCTGCAACGTCCGCCTGCGACCTTAACTGTCGGTGCGGCATGGCACGATCGGAGCCTGACGGTTTCGGGCCGTGTACACACACCGGCCCGGTCGAGCCCAGGGGACGGCAGCGATGGTCATGTTCTTGTTTCTGGTCGCCGCGCTCGTCGTGGTGGTCGCGGCGGTGACGCTCGCGGTCCTCGGCGGGGGCGACGGCGGCGCCCTGCACGAGGAGCCGTCGCAGTTCTACGCGGACCCGCTGCCCCAGGACCGCCCGCTGGCCCGCGCCGACGTCGAGGAGCTGCGCCTGCCCGTGGCCGTGCGCGGCTACCGCATGGCGGAGGTCGACGACGCGCTGAACCGGCTCGGGGCGGAGCTGGCCGAGCGCGACGCCCGGATCTCCGAGCTGGAGTCCGCCCTCGCCACCGCGCACGCGCAGGCGCGGCGGCCGGCCGACCGGGGCCGCGACCCCGGGTCGGGCTTCGCGCCGCCCGGCGGCTACCAGGACGAGACCGGGGAGAGCCTGCGATGAGCGAGCCGACGAGTGGTGCGGTGCCCGGCCCCGACGGCCGCCTGCGCTGCCCCTGGGGCCTGTCGACGCCGGACTACGTGACGTACCACGACGAGGAGTGGGGCCGCCCCGTCCACGGCGACGACGCGCTCTTCGAACGGCTCTCCCTGGAGGCGTTCCAGTCGGGCCTGTCCTGGATCACGATCCTGCGCCGCCGCGAGACCTTCCGCGCCGCGTTCGCCCACTTCAAGATCGCCGAAGTGGCGGCGTTCACCGACGCCGACCGTACGCGCCTGCTCGCCGACCCCGGCATCATCCGCAACAGGGCCAAGGTCGACGCGACGCTCGCCAACGCGCGCGTGCTCGCCGACTGGTCGCCCGGCGAGCTGGACGAGCTGATCTGGTCCCACGCCCCGGACCCGGCCACGCGCCCGGCGCCCCGGGCGCTGACCGACGTACCGGCGATCACCGAGGAGTCGCAGGCCCTGTCCAAGGCGCTCAAGAAGCGCGGCCTGCGCTTCGTCGGCCCGACGACGGCGTACGCGCTCATGCAGGCGTGCGGCCTGGTCGACGACCACCTGGCGGACTGTGTGGCCCGCACGCCTGCCTGAGACCCGCGCGGAGGGGGTCTCGGCGCGGTCTCAGCGCCCCAGGTAGTTCGGCTTCTCCTTGGCGATGAACGCCTGGACGGCGATGGCGTGGTCGTCGGACTCCCCGGCCCGCGTCTGGAGCTCGTCCTCCTTGTCCAGGGCCTCGTCCAGGGAGTGGTCCGCGGCGAACGCCACCGACTCCTTGAGCGCCGCGTACGCGACGGTCGGGCCGGCGGCGAGCATGAGGGCCAGCTTGCGGGCCGTCTCCGCCAGTTCGTCGGCGGGCACGATCTTGTGCACGGCCCCGATCTCGAACGCCTCCTGCGCCGAGATCGTGCGCGGGAACAGCAGCAGGTCCATCGCGCGCCCCGGGCCGACGAGCCGCGGCAGCGTCCAGGAGACGCCGGAGTCCGCGGTCAGGGCGACACCGGCGAACGAGGTGTTGAACGACGCAGTGTCCGCCACGATCCGGTAGTCCGCGCAGAGGGCGAAGCCGAAGCCCGCGCCGGCCGCCACGCCGTTCACCGCCGCCACCACCGGCTTCGCCATGCCGGTCAGGGCTCGCACGATCGGGTTGTAGTGCTCCCGCACGGTGCTCATGGTCTGCCCCGCGCCCGCCTTGCGGTCCTCGACCAGGGTGGTCACATGCTCCTTCAGGTCCTGCCCGACGCAGAAGGCGCGATCCCCGGCGGCCGTGAGCAGGACGGCCCGCACCGCCCCGTCCGCGGCAGCCGCCCGCACCGCGTCGCGAAGGGCGACCTTGGCCTCGGTGTTCATCGCGTTCATCGCCTCGGGGCGGTTCAGCGTGATCGTCGCGAGCCCGTCGCTCACCTCGTAGAGCACGGTGTCGGCCATGACGCTCCTCCTGCTGTGCGGTCCGCTATGCGGTTGCTTAGGTGTCCGTGCCCAGCATGACGGAGATCACGGCATGGGGAACGGCCCCCGTATGTGACCTGCGTCAAACAAATTCGTCACACGAGGGGCACGTGAGCGGCGCAGTATCGCAGCCACATCGCCGAAATGAGTGGTTTTGCTCAAGCGCGTTGCGCAAGCGATGCCGACTGATGTTGGTCATCGGGCTCCGCGATGCGGGATAATGACCTGGAAGCAATGTGTTCGATGCCGGTGACGTGTGCCCGTCCAGAGGGCCGTCGGCTGACGATGAGCTGGTTTCAGGAAGGGGAACGAGCATGGCGGCCATGAAGCCGCGGACGGGTGACGGCCCGCTCGAGGTGACAAAGGAGGGGCGGGGCATCGTCATGCGCGTTCCGCTCGAAGGCGGCGGTCGGCTCGTGGTCGAGCTGACGCCGGACGAGGCCGATGCCCTCGGCGACGCCCTGAAGAAGGTCGTCGGCTGACGCGGAAGCGACCATACCTTTTCGACTGCCCCGGCACATATTCGGTGCCGGGGCAGTCGTATGTCCGCCTCCGCGGGGTGTGCGGACAGGCTCTCAGCGCTTGACCGCGCAGAGCAGCCCGTCCCCCACAGGCAGCAGGGAGGAGACCAGCTCGGGGCTCTCGCGCACCGCGCGCAGCAGCTCCCGCAGCCGCACCACTTCCACCGGCTGCGGACCCGAGTCGACGGTCCGTCCGTCGGCGAAGACACCCTCGAAACACACCAGGCCGCCGGGGCGCAGCAGACGCAACGATTCAGCGAGATAGTCCAGGCTCTCCATGCGGTCGCCGTCACAGAACACCAGGTCGTAGCCGCTGTCCGCGAGGCGCGGCAGGACATCGAGGGCGCGCCCGGGGATGAACCGGGCCCGGTTCGCGGCGAAACCGGCCGCACGGAACGCCTGCCGGGCGAACTGCTGCTGCTCCGGCTCCGGATCGACCGTGGTCAGGACGCCGTCGGGGCGCATCCCGTGCAACAGATGGATTCCGGACACGCCCGTGCCCGTCCCGATCTCGGCGACGGCCTTCGCCTCCACCGTGGCGGCGAGCATCCGCAGCGCGGCACCCGCGCCGGGGGACACCGAGCGAAGACCTGCCTCGCGGGCCCGGTCCCGGGCCCAGCGCACAGCGTCGTCCTCGGCGACAAAGGCGTCGGCGAACGCCCAGCTCGTCTGCCGGTTGCCGGTAATGGCCCTCTCCTGTCCCCGTTGTCCCCTGCATGGCTGTGCTTGTCCGCGCTCGCCCGTGCTTGCCTGCGCGTGACTTTATCCGTTGGCGCCGGGAACTCGCAGATGGGACCGGGCGTTTGAGAGGGCAGGGGGAAACAGCGGGGTGAAGCGGGGGGCAGGGCGCGAGTGATGGGGACGAAACGGGCGGCCGAGAGTCGACCGGCAAATCTGAGTAAAAACGCTTATCCGGAGCTAACGGGCGAGGTGGCTATGGTAGGGGCTCCACTGGACACCACCAGAGCTGACAGGGGAGGTGCGGCTGCGCCTGTGGATCGGGGAGGAGTGCTGCGGCGCTTTCTCAGGTCGGCGGGTGAGCCGAAATCCGTGACCGACACCGCTGACCGATCCCGCACCACTGACTCCGTGCAGCAGACCGCGACCTTTGCCGCTGACGCGGAATCGCAGGCGTGGACTCCGCCCACCTGGGAGGAGATCGTCAGCACGCACAGCGGCCGCGTCTACCGCCTCGCGTACCGCCTGACCGGCAATCAGCACGACGCCGAGGACCTCACCCAGGAGGTCTTCGTCCGCGTCTTCCGCTCCCTCTCGACGTACACGCCGGGCACGTTCGAGGGCTGGCTGCACCGCATCACGACCAACCTGTTCCTGGACATGGTCCGCCGCAAGCAGCGCATCCGCTTCGACGCGCTCGGGGACGACGCCGCCGAGCGGCTGCCCAGCCGCGAGCCGTCGCCGCAGCAGGTCTTCAACGACGCGCACTTCGACGCCGACGTCCAGCAGGCGCTCGACACGCTCGCGCCCGAGTTCCGCGCCGCCGTCGTCCTCTGCGACATCGAGGGGCTCTCCTACGAGGAGATCGCCGCGACCCTGGGCGTGAAGCTGGGCACCGTCCGCTCCCGCATCCACCGCGGCCGCTCGCAGCTGCGCAAGGCGCTGCAGCACCGGTCGCCCGAGGCTCGCGCCGAGCGCCGCACGCTCGCGACCACGGGAGGGATCCCCGTCCTAGGAACAGGGGGCGCGACCGCGTGAGTGGATCACGTCTCAACCCTGCCGAACGCCGGGAGACCGCGGCCGACCAGCATCTGGGAGACCGCCTTGCCGCGCTGGTCGACGGTGAACTCGACCATGACGCCCGTGAGCGCGTCCTCGCGCACCTGGCGACCTGTCCCAAATGCAAGGCCGAGGCCGACGCGCAGCGCCGCCTCAAGAGCGTCTTCGCCGAGGCGGCCCCGCCGCCGCCCTCCGAGAGTTTCCTCGCCCGCCTCCAGGGGCTGCCCGCCGGAGGTGACAGCGACGGTGGGGCACCACCGTTCGGGGGAGGAGGCTTCGCCACCGGACGGGCCTTCGGCAGCGGACCCGGACTCGGGCTCGGGGGCGGCGTCTTCGCCGTAGACCCGGACCCGTTCGCCGCGCACGCCGCCGCCCTGCCCTCCGCCGCCCAGCGCGGCTTCCGCATCCACGAAGTCGGCCGGACCGACCGGCACGACAGCGAGCGGGCCTCGCGCGGGCGCCGCTTCGCGTTCGCCGCGGCCGGAGCGGTGTCGCTCGCCGCGATCGCCCTCGGTGGCGTCACCGCCGGGGCGCCGCTCGACAGCGCCGACACCCGTGGCTCCGGCTCCAACAGCAATGTCACGCCCCTGCGTAGCCAGGCCTCCGGCGCCTCGACCGGCTCCGAGGCCCAGCGCCGCAGGTCCATGGCGCCGCTGCTCGGGCAGAGCGGAGGTGCGCTGTCGGCGCCGGTCGCGCCGACCCGGGCCAGTGCGCCGCTGCTGCCGGGCGGGCGGGTGAACAGCGCGAGCTACCCGTTCGCGACGCCGCTGCTGTCGGGTGCGGCCCGTATGTCGCCCCTCATACGCCCGGCCGCCCCCGCGCCGTCACCCCCGGCGGCGGTCGCCCTCGAGCCACGCCCCGCCCCGACGGGTTCGGCCACGGCATCGGCCGCCGCGCCGACCCTGTCCTCCCGCTCGGCCGCGGTCCGCTGACGCCCCCTGCGCCCGAGCCGCGGAACCTGGTTGAATCCACGTGAGGAGTCCGTGGCGTCCTGCCGCGGACCAGGTGCTGGGAAGATCGGCGGGACATGGACGAGGGCAAGCCCACGAAGGCCAAGTGGTGGAGCCGCCCCCGGCCCGACTCGGCCGGCCCGACGGACGACGGCGACTGGCACCTTCCCGCTCCGCTGCCCACCGGTTCCGAGGGGCCCGGGGCACGTGAGGTGCGGCCTGCCGCGGACCGGACGGCGACGGCCGACCCCGGCGCGGCTGCCCAACCGGGCGACGCCACGTCCACCGGCCCTGACGCGGGCGACTCGTCCTACGGAACGGTGCCGGGGGCCCCGGGGGACGGGGCGGTGCCGGGGGCTCGGATGACGGACGAGGCGTCCGGGCCGGTTCCGGAGGCTCCGGGTGCCCTGGGGGACGGAGCGGTGCCGACAGGTCGGATGAGCGACACGGCACCCGGGCAGGTCCCTGCGACTCCGGGTGCCCCGGCGGACGGGGCCGTGCCGGCCGACTTGGGGTCCGGGCCGGTTTCCGCAGCGCCGGGTGTCCCGGTGGGCGGGGCCAAGCCGACCGATCTGGCGTCCGGGTCGACCCCGGCAACTCCGGTGGCCGGGGCTGCTCCGGCCACGTCGGTCACGTCGGTCACGTCGGCTACTTCGACCAGTGCGGCTGAGCCGGTGTCCGGGGCGGCCCCCGCCGTACCCGGCACCCCGAGCGCCTCCGAGGTCCCGGAGGCGGGAACTGCCTCGGGCACCCCGGTCCAGGACGCCCCGCGTCCGCTGCACGACCCGGACCCCTACAGCACGCCGCCCTACGGCGAGCCCGGCCCGTGGGCGCCCGCGCCGCCCGTGCAGCACCCGGCGACCACCCCGCCGCACGGGACGGCGTCGCCGTTCCTCGCGCAGCCCGGGGCTCACCTGGGCCCCCCGAGCGAACCTCAGCCGCCCGCGCCCGAGCAGCCGTACCAGACGGCAGCCCAGCAGCCCGCGCCCGAGCAGCCCTATCCCGGCCCGGCGGCCCCACAGCCCGCGCCTGAGCAGCCGTACCAGGCCGCAGCCCAGCCGCCCGCGGCTGAGCAGCCGTACCCGGCCGTGCCCGAGCAGCCGTACCCGAGCCCGGCACCCCCTCACTCCACCCCGGATCAGTCCTACCCGGCTCCCCAGGGCGCCCCGCACCAGCCGAATCTCGATCAGTCCTACCCGGCTCCCCAGGGCGCCCCGCACCAGCCGAATCTCGATCAGCCCTACCCGGCTCCCCAGGGCACCCCGCACCAGCCGAATCTCGACCAGCCCTACCCGGCCCCCCAGGGCGCCCCGCACCAGCCGAGTCCCGATCAGCCCTACCCCGTCCCCCAGGGCACCCCGCACCACCCCACCCCCCAGGCCCCCTACACCCACCCCACCCCCGGAGGGCCCTGGCAGAGGTATGACCCGTGGGCCGGGCCCGTCGGGTTGTCGGGGAGTGGGGGGATGGTCGGGGCGCGGCCCCGGCGGTCTCGGCGGGCGGTGGTTGTCGGGGCGGTGCTGATCGCCGTCGTGTCGGGGGTCGTCGGCGGGGCTCTGGGGTCCTACCTGGAGCGCAACGGCGGGGCGGAGGTTAAGCTGCCGCAGGCCGGTGCCGAGTCCGCGCACCGCGACCCGGGCAGCGTCGCCGGGATCGCCGCCAGCGCGCTGCCCGGCGTGGTCACCATCCACACGAAGGGCTCGTCGGAGGAGGGCACGGGCACCGGCTTCGTGCTGGACGGGCGCGGCCACATCCTGACCAACAACCACGTGGTCCAGCCCGCGGGCTCCAGCGGTCGGATATCGGTCACTTTCGCCGGGGGCGAGAGCGCGGACGCCAAGGTCGTCGGGCACGACAGCGGCTACGACCTCGCAGTGATCAAGGTGTCCGGCGTCCGCGGCCTGAAGCCGCTGCCCCTCGGCAACTCGGAGAACGTGCAGGTGGGCGACCCCGTCGTGGCCATAGGCGCGCCTTTCGACCTGGCCAACACGGTCACCTCGGGCATCATCAGCGCCAAGGACCGCCCCATCACGGCGGGCGGTGAGAAGGGCGACGGGACCGATGTGAGTTACGTCGACGCGCTGCAGACCGACGCGCCGATAAACCCGGGCAACTCCGGCGGCCCGCTCGTCGACTCGAAGGCCCGTGTCATCGGCATCAACAGCGCCATCCGCTCCGCCGACAGCGGCTCCGACCTGGAGGGCGGCCAGTCCGGCTCGATCGGCCTGGGCTTCGCCATCCCGATCAACCAAGCGAAGCGCGTAGCCGAAGAGCTCATCAACACCGGCAAGGCCACCCACCCGGTGATCGGCGTCACCCTGGACATGGACTACTCCGGCGACGGCGCCCGCGTCGGCACGAAGGGCAACGGCGGCGGCTCAGCTGTCAGCCCGGGCGGCCCCGGCGCCAGGGCGGGCATCAGGCCCGGTGACGTGATCACCGAGGTGGACGGGGTCCGGGTGCACACCGGCGAGGAGCTGATCGTCAAGATCCGGGCGCACCGCCCGAAGGACGAGCTGGACCTGACGGTCGAGCGGGACGGCAAGGAGCGGAAGGTCACCCTGGTCCTCGGCTCGGCGGACGGCGGCTGACCGCGCCGTCGGCCCGGCGGGGCGGCCCGGCGTGATCCTGTACGTCGCCCTGTGGCTACCGGACGGACAGCATGGCCGGGTACCGTGGACCCGGTCCGTCCGATGCCGGACCAGCCGAAGACCTGCTGCTTGAGACCGACCGCGGGCCGAGGACACGCTAGGAGAGCAAGGTGTTCAACGACATTGGCCCACTGGAGGTCGTGACGCTCGTCGTGCTGGCCGTGCTCGTCTTCGGCCCCGACAAGCTGCCGAAGCTCATCCAGGACGTCTCGCGCACCATCCGCAAGATCCGTGAGTTCTCGGACAGCGCGAAGGAAGACATCCGCAGCGAACTGGGTCCTGAGTTCAAGGACTTCGAGTTCGAGGACCTGAATCCGAAGACGTTCATCCGCAAGCAGCTGGACAGTGACGAGCTGGGTCTCAAGGAGATCCGCAACGGGTTCGACCTGAAGAAGGAGATGGCCGAGGTCACCGAGGCGGTGCACACCGTCGGTGAGCTGGACGATTCCGCCAGCACCTCCTCCGCCTCCGCCACCTCCTCCGCCGCCACCACCTCCGCCTCGGACGGCGCCCGCGTGGACATGCGCAAGGGCCCCGACCTGGAGAAGCGGCCCGCGAAGCCGGCCACCGACGACCGCCCGCCGTTCGACGCCGACGCGACCTGAACCGGACGAAGGGGTCCGGTCGGAGCCGGGCCACCCGGACCCGGTGTGGCATCCTGCCTTGGTTGCGCGGACCGGGAGTGAGAACGCCCGAGGGGGGCGGTCCGCTCCGGTCCGTACGAGAGCGAGGAGGCGGCCGGGTACATGGAGACGACGAGTCGGGTGGGCGCGCAGGCGCCGGACACCGAGGGGGCCGAGGACGCCCCTGCGGCCCGGCGCACGGTCGACGGCTACCTGCTGGCGCCCTTTCCCTGGTACGGCCTGGACGAGGCCTTCACGGGACCGCGCTGGCTGATGCAGGTCGGCATGGCGGCGGAGGGGTCCGTCGAGCACGGTTCGATCGGGCACGGTGAGGAGCCCTCGGTCCGCAGCGAGAGCACGCAGGACACCGAGCGGTTCGCGGTCGTGGTGACCGTCGCCGCGCATCCGACACGGCGCAGCGCCGACGGCACGGGCACGCTCGACGCCACGTCCGTCTCGTCCGCGGCCTGGCTCGCCGGGGTCGGGCTGCTCTCGTACACGTGGCCGACGCAGATGGACCACACCCTGCGCGACGACTGGCTGGAGCAGCAGACCGAGACGGCCTGGGTGCTCGCGGACGACCTGAACTCCTCGGACTGGGCGACGCTGTCGCTGCCGGTGGACGGGGTGCCGACGCCGTTCCACTACCGCGAGTCCGAGTACGGGTGGGTGCTCGCCGGGTCCACGCAGGCCGGAGAGCATCTGGGCGCGTACGGGCGCGGCATGAGCGCGTACGGGCTCGCCTTCTCCGTGATCAAGGACGTGGCCGCGCTCGCCTGACACGTAGGGGTACGCATACGGAAGCGGGCCGCACCGGCATCGGTGCGGCCCGCTTTTTACACAACAGGTACGACAGGTACAGGCTCAGAACTTGTTGCGCGGCGTGATCCCGAGCGACATGCCCGCGAGACCGCGCTGGCGGCCGCCGAGCTTGCCCGCGATGGCGCGCAGCGCCGAACCGGCCGGGGACTCGGGGTCGGTCAGGACGACCGGCCTGCCGTTGTCACCGCCCTCGCGCAGGCGGACGTCGATCGGGATGGCGCCGAGGACCGGCACGTTCGCCCCCGTCGTCTTCGTCAGGCCCTCGGCGACCATCTGGCCGCCGCCGGTGCCGAAGACGTCGACCATCTCGCCGCAGTGCGGGCAGGGCAGGCCCGACATGTTCTCGACGACGCCGACGATCTTCTGGTGGGTCTGGACGGCGATGGAGCCGGCCCGCTCGGCGACCTCGGCGGCGGCCTGCTGCGGCGTCGTCACGACGAGGATCTCGGCGTTGGGGACGAGCTGCGCGACCGAGATCGCGATGTCGCCGGTGCCCGGCGGCAGGTCGAGCAGGAGGACGTCCAGGTCGCCCCAGAACACGTCCGCGAGGAACTGCTGGAGGGCGCGGTGGAGCATCGGGCCGCGCCACACCACCGGCGCGTTGCCCGGCGTGAACATGCCGATGGAGATGACCTTCACGCCGTTCGCCGACGGCGGCATGATCATGTTCTCGACCTGGGTGGGCTTGCCGTCGGCGCCGAGCATCCGCGGGACGGAGTGCCCGTAGATGTCCGCGTCGACGACGCCGACCTTCAGGCCGTCGGCGGCGAGCGCCGCCGCGAGGTTCACGGTCACGGAGGACTTGCCGACGCCGCCCTTGCCGGAGGCGACCGCGTAGACGCGGGTCAGCGAGCCGGGCTTGGCGAAGGGCACCTCGCGCTCGGCGGTGCCGCCGCGCAGGGCGGCGGCCAGCTCCTTGCGCTGCTCGTCGCTCATCACGTCGAGGGTGACGTCCACGCGCGTGACGCCGTCGACGCGGCCGACGGCCTCCTTCACGTTGTTCTCGATCGTGGAGCGCATCGGGCAGCCGGAGACGGTCAGGTACACGGTGACCGCGACGGCTCCGTCCGCACCGATGTCCACCGATTTGACCATCCCCAGTTCGGTGATGGGTCGCTGGATCTCGGGGTCGTTCACTGTCGCGAGCGCCTCGCGCACCGCGTCTTCCGTAGCCATGCTCCCGATAGTACGGCGCGGTAACCGGGGCGCGGAAAGGGCCGTCAGCGGTCGTCTACGTCACGTCGGCGCTCGTGGTCGACCGGGAATACCTCGCCTCTGGAGATGGTCCGCTGCTGCTCCTCCAGCTCTTTGAGCAGGTCCTGCAGCTCGGAGCGGATCCAGTCCCGCGTGGCGACCTCGCCCAGACCGATGCGCAGGGCCGCCACCTCGCGGCTCAGGTACTCGGTGTCGGCGATCGACCGCTCGTTCTGCTTGCGGTCCTGTTCGAGGTTGACGCGGTCACGGTCGTCCTGCCGGTTCTGCGCGAGCAGGATCAGCGGAGCGGCGTACGACGCCTGGAGGGAGAGCATCAGGGTCAGGAAGATGAACGGGTAGGTGTCGAAGCGCAGCGAGGCCGGCGCGAAGACGTTCCAGGCGACCCACGCGATGATGAGCACCGTCATCCAGACGATGAACCGGCCGGTCCCGAGGAACCGTGCGATGCGCTCGGAGAGCCGCCCGAACGCCTCGGGGTCGTAGTCGGGCAGCAGCTTGCGGCGCGCCGGCCGCGGCTGGTCGAGCCGGGTGCGGGGCCGCGTGTCGCGCTCGCGCTCGTCAGTCGCCATCGTTCACGTCCCCCGAAAGGTGAAACTCCTGCTCGCGCCAGTCGTCGGGCAGCATGTGGTCCAGTACGTCGTCGACGGTCACGGCGCCGAGCAGCGCCCCGCTCTCGTCCACGACGGGCGCCGCCACCATGTCGTAGGTGGCGAAGAACCCGGCGATCTCCGGCAGTTGCGCCTCCGGTGACAGGGCCTGCAGGTCCTCGTCGAGGATCGAGCTGACCATCGTGAACGGGGGGTCGCGCAGCAGCCGCTGGAAGTGGATCGTGCCGAGGTACTTGCCGGTCGGCGTCTCGTCCGGCGGGCGGCACACGTAGACCTGGGCGGCGAGCGCGGGGGACAGGTCGGGGTTGCGGACGCGGGCGAGCGCGTCGGCGACGGTCGAGTCCGGGCGCAGCACGATCGGCTCGGTCGTCATCAGGCCGCCCGCGGTCTTGTCCTCGTACGCCATGAGGCGCCGCACGTCGGCCGCGTCGCCGGGGCGCATGAGGGCGAGCAGGCGCTCCTTGTCGGCCTCGGGCAGCTCGCCGAGCAGGTCGGCGGCGTCGTCCGGGTCCATCTCCTCCAGGACGTCGGCGGCGCGCTCCTCCTGGAGCTTGCCGAGGATCTCGATCTGGTCGTCCTCGGGGAGCTCTTCGAGGACGTCGGCGAGGCGCTCGTTGGTGAGGGCGGCGGCGACCTCGGCGCGGCGCTTGGGGGAGAGGTGGTGCAGGACGTTGGCGAGGTCGGCGGGGCGCAGCTGTTCGAAGGTGGCGAGCAGGTTCTCGGCGCCCTGCCCCTCCTCCTCGCGCGCGAAGCCGTCGACGGCGGCCCAGTCGACGGTGAGCGCCTCGCCCTTGCGCCGGAAGGTGCCGCCCTTGCCCTTGCGGACGTAGACCTTGTCGATCTCCCAGTCGCGGCGCGCGGGCAGCTGCTGGATGGAGATGTCGAGCACGGTGACGTCCTCGCCGGTCTCGACGAGCCGTACGCGCCGGTCGAGCATCTCGCCGAGGATGAGGCGCTCGGTGGGGCGCTGCTCGAAGCGCCGCACGTTGAGCACGCCCGTGGTGATGACCTGGCCGGACTCGACGCCGGTCACCCGTGTCATGGGCAGGAAGATGCGACGGCGCGTGGACAGCTCGACGACGAGCCCGAGCAGCCGCGGCGGCCGTCGGTCGGGACGCAGTATCACGACGAGGTCGCGCACGCGTCCGACCTGGTCCCCGTTCGGATCGAAGACGGCGATACCGGACAGATGGGAGACAAAGATCCGTGGAGCCACTGCTGCCATGTCTCCTCGTACCACCCTTTCGTGCTGATCCATCCTGCTATACGCGCAATCCGGGGGTCAGGCTATCCGCTGCCCGTCGAACACGCCTTTGCGCCTGCCGGCGCCCGGACCCGTACGAGTAACCGCAGATGACACAGGTACGCTGCCGTACTGCCGTCGAGCCCGATGCCGTACGAGAGGTGGTCCCGCCCGTGACCGCACGTCCCCCGCACCGTCGCACCCGAAGGACGCTCGTGGCAGGCGCGTTGTGCACGGGGCTCGCGGCCGGGCTCGCGGGATGCGGCGGCGACGACCCCGACGCGGGCACCAACGGGGTCGGCAAGCTCGAAGCCGCCACGATCCAGAACCGTACGGTGAAAGCGGCGCAGGCGGCGGCCACGGTCCACCTGGCGGGCACGGTGGTCAGCGGCGGCCGCACGTACAGGCTCGACATGCGGCTCAAGGACGACGGCGGCACGGGCTCGGTGACGACGGGCGGCAGCACCTTCCGGCTGCTCCGCGTCGGCGAGCACCTCTACCTCAAGGCGGGCGCCGAGTTCTGGACACACTCGGACGACGCGAAGGGCTCGGCCGGGGACGCCGCGGCGGCGGAGAAGCTCGACGGCAAGTATGTGAAGGTGCCGACGGGCGACCCGGCGTACAAGCGCCTCAGCACGTTCACGGACAAGGACGTGCTCCTCGACGGCCTGCTCACGCTCCACGGCACCCTGAACAAGGGCGACCGCTCCACCATGGGCTCCACCCGCACCATCCAGCTCACCGGCGACGACGGCGCCGGCGGCACCCTGGACGTCTCCCTGGAGGGCACGGCCTACCCCCTGCGCCTGGAACGGGCGGGAGGCGCGGGCACCCTTCAACTGACGGAATGGGGCCGCGACTTCGCCCTGACGGAACCGAAGGAAACAGAAACGGTGGATTACGGCCAGGCTTTGCCGACGAGCTGAGCTCACATCAAGCCCGTCCGACGATGGAGGACCGGGGTCCGGGGCAGAGCCCCGCGACATCAGCGCTTACGCCGCCGCCCAAGAAGACGAGGCAGCCCCGCGGGCACGGCGTTACGGGTGACAGCGGCAGACGGCACCGGAGCAGCGGCCAGAGACCCCCCGGAGGCCGGCACGACATCCGCCCCCCGAACGGGTTCGAGCCGCACGACCCGACACTCCCGCCCCCACCGCAGAGTCATCGTCTCCGCGTCGGGAGCATTGAGCCGCTTCCCCTTCAGCTCCGCGACAGCCGCCTCCCACGCCTCACCCCCGGGCGCGAGCTCCACGACCTTCGCCCGCCAGCCGACGAGCCGCCCGCCCTTGTCCTTGCTGCGGACGGTGACGGTGGCCGCACCCCCGTCGACGAGGCCGGGCAGCGGCTGCTCGCCGGGCCCGTCGCCGACGACGAGCGCCGCCCCCTCGTGCCACACGTGCCACAGCGCCCGCTCGGGGCCCTCGGCACCGCGGACCCAGATGAGCCCGGACTTCTTCGTGGCCTCCTCGACGAGGGCGGCATCGAGCAGTTCTGTCGTCATACGGGTCAGCGTAGCTACAGCCAGCCGTTGCGCTTGAGGGTGCGGTGGATCGTGAAACAGGCGGCGACGGTGACGGTGAGGACGAGCGGATACCCGTAGCGCCAGTGCAGTTCGGGCATGTACTTGAAGTTCATGCCGTACACGCCGCACACCATGGTCGGTACGGCGACGATCGCGGCCCACGAGGTGATCTTGCGCATGTCCTCGTTCTGGGCGACGGAGGCCTGCGCGAGGTTGGCCTGGAGGATGGAGTTGAGCAGTTCGTCGAAGCCGATGACCTGCTCCTGCACGCGCTCCAGGTGGTCGGCGACGTCGCGGAAGTACTTCTGGATGTCCGGGTCGATGAGGCGCATGGGCCGCTCGCTCAGGAGCTGCAGCGGGCGGCGCAGCGGCGCGACGGCGCGCTTGAACTCCAGGACCTCGCGCTTGAGCTGGTAGATGCTGCCCGCGTCGGAGCCGCGCGGCGCGCCCTTGCCGGTCTGCGAGAAGACGGCGGTCTCGACCTCGTCGATGTCGTCCTGCATGGCGTCGGCGACGGCGAGGTAGCCGTCGACGACATGGTCGGCGATGGTGTGCAGCACCGCGCTCGGCCCCTTGGCGAGCAGCTCGGGGTCCTCCTGGAGGCGGTGGCGAAGGGCTCGCAGCGAGCCCTGGCCGCCGTGCCGGACGGTGATGAGGAAGTCCCGGCCGGTGAAGCACATGACCTCGCCGCTCTCCACGACCTCGCTGGTGGCGGTGAGTTCGGCGTGCTCCACGTAGTGGATGGTCTTGAAGACGGTGAACAGCGTGTCGTCGTACCGCTCCAGCTTGGGCCGCTGGTGGGCGTGGACGGCGTCCTCGACGGCGAGCGGGTGGAGCCCGAACTCGGCGGCGATACCGGCGAATTCGGCCTCGGTCGGCTCGTGCAGGCCGATCCAGGCGAAGCCCCCGTCGCGGCGCACCTGGAGGCGGGCCTCGCGCGGGGTGAGCCCCGCGGGGGACTCGGCGCGGGCGCCGTCCCGGTAGACCGCGCAGTCGACGACCGCGGAGACGGCCGACGGGTCGCGGGTGGCGTCATACGTATTACGTGCCTCGTTGCCGTACGGGGCCACGCTCTTGCGCAGCGAGGGGCGGACGGCGGCACGCAGGTCGCGGATCATCGACATGGGCAGGCTCCTTCGCGGGCGGGAGCCGCACGCTGCGGCCGGAAGATCGGCACTACCCGGAATGAGGACGTCCTGGGCAACCGGACACGCTGCACGTCCACAAAGCGGGGAGCACCGCACCGACGCTGGGCGGCTTTCGCTTACTGATGCAGATCAAGATCGGGAAGATCTCTGGGATCAGGCGGTGTCGAAGCGCTCTTCCGGCGTACGCGGGCAGCCCGGGAAGCAGACGGTCAGAGAGTCACGCTGCTGACTGCGAAGGGGGCGTGCGAGCCTAGCGGCCGGAAGAACGGGTGGTACTGCACGGTCGACTTCGATCCATGACAGCCCCACCTCCTCCGGCCGGTCCCCCGTGGGGGACGTGAGTGGGTCGGTTCTTCGAGGGCTCCGAGAGCCCCCGGCGGATGCGCACCGCGCACCATTCCGACCGACGGCCTAGAGTATCAGCCGCCTGAAGAAAGCAAGCCCCTTCTTTACCCATTGCAGATGAGTTCTATGCTCGCGGGATGGCAGAAGTTCTTGCGCTGGTAGAGGCCCGGCTGACCACGGCCCTGGGCGAGCCGGACGCGCGCGCGGCGGTCACCTTCCTCGGCACCGACCGGATCGAGGTGCTGCGCTTCACCGACGGCGACCAGGGTCTCGTGCGGTACGCCACGCTCGGCATGTCGGCGTCCCCGATGTCCGACCCGACCGCGGCCCTCGCCGACCCGGTGAAGGGCCCGCGCGCCGAGCTGGTCCTCACGGTCCGCGCCGGGCTCGCCGACACGGACAAGGTGCTGCGCCCGCTCGCGGTCCTTGCCGCGTCGCCGCAGGTCGAGGGGGTCGTCGTGGCGCCGGGCGCGTCGCTCGACGTGGGCGAGGCGCTGTGGCCGGGCGCCCCGTTCACCTCGGTGCTCGTGGCGGAGCCGGGCGGCCTGGTCGAGGACCTCGACCTGGACGAGCCGCTCGACCCCGTACGGTTCCTGCCGCTGCTGCCCATGACGCAGAACGAGGCGGCGTGGAAGCGGGTGCACGGCGCCGCCGCGCTCCAGGAGAAGTGGCTGAACGGCGGGACGGACCTGCGCGATCCGCTGCGCAAGTCCGTCCCGCTCGACTGAGGATCTGATCCGACTCCCCGCAGTACTTACTGCGCGTACTTACTGGGCGTACTTACTGCGCGGCGAAGACACTGACGCCGTCCTCGGTGGCGTGTCGCGGCTCCAGCTCCTCGGCCTCGTGCGTGAGCGCGTTCCTGCGCACCCATACGACGACGGCGCCGATGACCGCCGTGACCGCGGCGACCACGAAGGGGATGTGGATGTCGCTCCACTCCTCGATCTTCGGCGCGAAGAACGGGGCGGCAGCGGCGGCGAACCAGCGCACGAAGTTGTAGCCCGCGCTGGCCACCGGGCGCGGCGCGTCGGACACGCCGAGCGCCAGCTCCGTGTAGACCGTGTTGTTCACGCCGATGAAGGCGCCGGACAGGATCGTGCAGACGACGGCGGCGGTGTGGTTGCCGTAGCCGAGGACGAGCACGTCGGCGGCGAGCAGCACCAGCGAGCCGCCGAGCACCTTCAGGGAACCGAACCGGGCCTGCATACGCGGTGCGACGATCACCGAGAACAGTGCGAGCAGCACACCCCAGGCGAAGAAGACGCCGCCGCTCTTGTAGGGCGTCATGTTCAGCACGAACGGGGTGAAGGCGAGCACCGTGAAGAACGTGTAGTTGTAGAAGAACGCCGAGATCGCCGCCGAGGCGAGACCGCCGTGGCCGAGCGCCTTGATCGGGTCCAGGAGCGACGTCTTCGTGGCGGGCCTGGGCTGCTCCTTCAGGAACACCGTGATGCAGACGAACCCGACGGCCATCAGCGCGGCGGTGCCGAAGAACGGGTAGCGCCAGCTCGCGTTGCCGAGCAGGGCGCCGACCAGTGGCCCGCACGCCATGCCCAGGCCGAGCGCGGACTCGTACAGCAGGATCGCGGCGGCGCTGCCGCCCGCCGCGGCGCCGACGATGACGGCGAGGGCGGTCGAGACGAAGAGCGCGTTGCCGAGGCCCCAGCCGGCGCGGAAGCCGACCAGTTCGCCGACCGAGCCCGAGGTGCCCGCGAGCGCGGCGAAGACCACGACGAGCGCGAGCCCGGCGAGCAGGGTCTTCTTGCCGCCGATGCGGCTGGAGACGAAGCCGGTCACCAGCATCGCGACGGCGGTGATGAGGAAGTAGGAGGTGAAGAGCAGGGAGACCTGGCTGGGCGTCGCCTCCAGACCTTTGGCGATCGACGGCAGGATCGGGTCGACGAGGCCGATGCCCATGAAGGCGACGACGGACGCCCCGGCGGTCGCCCAGACCGCCTTCGGCTGACGCAGGATGCTGGTCGCCCCCGCGTCGAGCGCGTCCCCTCCGCCCGGACCTCCTGGCGTGGTGGCTGCCGTGCTGCTGTGGCTCATGCCCATTCCGGTTCTCCTTGGTGGCTCCTGGGCGCCCTCTGATCGTTGGTGTATGCACATATTAAGTTAGCTGGGCTAATTAATGCAAGATACATCTATACGGGTTCCGGCCACCCGGCGGAACGCCTCCGCGCGGCGGCCTCCGGACGGGTGATCGTCCTTGACGCGACGCGGGACGGAGAGGACCGTGGGGCTTTATGAGGGGCGAACCCAGTTGCCCGAAGTGTGGTGGCCGGGTCAGGGCTCCCGGCCTCTTCGCCGACTCCTGGCAGTGCGACGCGCACGGGGCGGTGCACCCGCTGCAGCCCGTGATCCCGCCCAGCGTCGAGGCGCTCAGCGTCGTGGTGCGCCGCGCCCAGGTGCCCGTCTGGATGCCGTGGCCGCTCCCGGTCGGCTGGCTCTTCACCGGGGTCGCCAACGCGGGGGACGACCGCACCGGCGGCCGCGCCACCGCCGTCGCCTGCTCGGGCCCCGGACCCCTCGGCGGCATGGGTGAGCTGGTGCTCGTCGCGGAGGAGCTGGGCGTCGGGCTCGGCGCGCGCTACGCGGGGATCGACGGCCCGGACCCCGGCCCCTCCATGGACGTCTCGGGCCCGCCGCAGGCCAAGCTCCTGGCGGCGGGGCGGCCCACCCCGATGTGGCTCGTCGCGGGCACCCCCGACGACCGCGCCGTCTTCGCGGGCGAGGCGCTGGGCCTTTGGCTGTGGGCGGTCGTCTGGCCGGAACAGTCCGGTCTGCTGATGTACGACGAGCTGGTCCTCACCGACCTGCGGGACGCGGGCGCGGAGGTGGACCTGCTGCCGTGCGGGGCGTTGTCGCCGCGGATCCTGCAGCAGGTGGGGGAGGAGTAGGGCGCGGGCGGGAGGAGCGTGGGGCCGGCCGGCACCGGCGTGATGGCGGGGTTGTTCGAAATCCCCGTTACCCTGGAGCGTCCCCCTCCGCCTGAGCGGGGCCCCGACCCCCGTCCCGTCCGAGCCCGGAGGAGTACGCAGCCGTGCGCATCGACCTGCACACCCACTCCACCGCGTCCGACGGCACGGACACCCCGGCCGAGCTGGTGCGGAACGCCGCGGCGGCCGGTCTGGACGTCGTGGCGCTCACCGACCACGACTCCACGCGCGGCCACGCCGAGGCGATCGCCGCGCTCCCCGCGGGCCTCACCCTCGTCACCGGCGCCGAACTCTCCTGCCGCCTCGACGGCGTGGGCATGCACATGCTGGCCTACCTCTTCGACCCCGAGGAGCCCGGCCTGCTCGCCGAGCGCGAGCTGGTCCGCGACGACCGCGTCCCCCGCGCCAAGAAGATGATCGCCAGGCTGAACGACCTCGGCGTCCCCGTCACGTGGGACCAAGTCGCCCGGATCGCCGCGGGCGGCTCGGTCGGCCGCCCGCACATCGCCACCGCGCTCGTCGAACTCGGTGTCGTGGACACGGTCTCCGACGCCTTCACGCCCCAGTGGCTGGCCGACGGCGGTCGCGCCTACGCCGAGAAGCACGAGACGGACCCCTCCGAAGCGATCCGCCTGGTCAAGGCCGCGGGCGGGGTCACCGTCTTCGCGCACCCGGGCGCCGCGAAGCGCGGCAGGACCGTCCCCGAGGCGGCCATAGCCGAACTGGCCGCCGCCGGGCTCGACGGCATCGAGGTCGACCACATGGACCACGACGCCGCCACCCGCGACCGGCTGCGCGGCCTCGCCGCCGACACCGGCCTGCTCACCACCGGCTCCTCCGACTACCACGGCAGCCGCAAGACCTGTGTGCTCGGCGAGTACACCACCGACCCCGAGGTCTACGGGGAGATCACGCGCCGCGCCACGGGCGCCTTCCCGGTCCCGGGCGCCGGCGGACACCGCGCCTGACCCGCGCCTCCTTCCGGGGGTGCGCCCCCTTCTCCCCTTCCGCTCAGCACGCGCGCGCCGAACAGCCGCGCTCTACTCCCGCAAGGCAAGCCCCACTGTGTTCGACGTCGCCGTCTTCGGATCCCTCTTTCTCACCCTTTTCGTGATCATGGATCCCCCCGGAATCACCCCGATCTTCCTCGCCCTCACCGCGGGCCGCCCCGCCAAGGTCCAGAAGCGCATGGCCTTCCAGGCCGTCTGCGTCGCCTTCGGTGTCATCGCCGTCTTCGGTGTCCTGGGCCACCAGATCCTCGACTACCTGCACGTCTCGGTCCCGGCCCTGATGATCGCGGGCGGTCTGCTGCTCCTGCTTATCGCGCTCGACCTGCTCACCGGCAAGACCGACGAGCCCCAGCAGACGAAGGACGTGAACGTCGCCCTCGTCCCGCTCGGTATGCCCCTGCTCGCCGGGCCGGGCGCGATCGTCTCGGTGATCCTCGCCGTCCAGAAGGCGCACTCGGTCACGACGCAGCTCTCCGTCTGGACGGCGATCATCGCCATCCACGTCGTCCTGTGGCTCGTCATGCGCTACTCGCTGGTGATCATCCGCGTCATCAAGGACGGCGGCGTGGTCCTGGTGACCCGGCTCGCGGGCATGATGCTCTCGGCGATCGCCGTGCAGCAGATCATCAACGGCGTGACGCAGGTGATCCAGAACAGCTGACCCCGGCCCCGGAGCCGCGCAGCACGAGCCGCGCAGTACGAGCCGCGCAGCACGAAGCCCCCGTACGCCGTGTGCGTACGGGGGCTTCGACGTGAGGTGTCGCTACGCCGTTACGAGGCGGACGACTCGGCCGGGCGGATGTAGAGGCGCTGCCCTATGGCGGCGGCCTGCTGAACGATCCGGTTGACGGAGGCGGCGTCCACGACGGTGGTGTCCACGGCGGTGCCGTCGACGTCGTCGAGTCGCATGATTTCGAAGCGCAAGGGCTTCTCCCTTCGTCTGGTGATCCTCCTGAAGGAGAACTACGGGTGCAGGGCGTACGACAACAGCCTCGACCTGCTGTACGGCCAGGCGGTTGCCTGACCGTTAAGAGTGGATTGCGTGGCTAGAGTGCCCCGCGTTCTGTAAGGGACAACGAGTTGCCCCCAACAAACATTCCCTACGCTAAAGAAAATTTTCGGCGGCCTAATTACTTGGCGGTAGCGTAAGCGTGCGGCTGCGCAGTGTCACGAGGTGGAGGTGCTGGGGCCCAAGCGGCCGGAGGGCCGCGAGTGAGGGGTCAGGCGGCCGGGTGCCGACGCCAGAAGGACGCGAGCGCCGCCGCCGTCTCGGCGGGGCGGTCGGTGTTGGGGGAGTGCTCGGCGCCGCTGATCACCGTGCGTTCCGCCTTGAGGCGCCGCGCCATGTCGTCGAGCAGCGGCACGGGCCAGGCGTCGTCCCGCTCGCCGGACAGCACGTGCACCGGCGGCGCGACCGCGGCCAGTTCCTCGACCCGGTCGGGCTCGGAACGCAACTGCCTTCCCGTGGCGATGAGTTGAGCCGGACTGTTGCTGAGCCAGCGCTGCCGCAGGGCATCCTCGTCGCCCCGCACGTCCACCACGTCCTCGGCCGCGTCGAGCGCCTGCATGGCCTCCCAGACCTGGGCCATGCCGAGCGCGGCGAGCGCGTCCCGCAGCAGCTCGATCCGCTGCCGCTGCGCCTCGGCGACGGCGGCCGGGCCCGACGACATCAGCGTCAGGGTCGCGAACGGGGCCGGGTCCGCGATGACCGCGGCGCGGGCGACGAGCCCGCCGAGCGAGTGCCCCATCAGATGGACGCGCGCCGGGCCGAGCGTCGCGACCTGCGCGAGCACGTCCCGGGCCAGCTCGGCCAGCGCGTAGGGGCTCTCGTCGTCCGCGGGGCCCGGGGTCTGGTACTGGCCCCGGCCGTCCACGGCCACCGTGCGGAATCCGGCCGCGTTCAACGGCTCGTTCAGCGCGATGAAGTCCTCCTTGCTACCGGTGAACCCCGGCAGCAGCAGCGCCGTGCCCCGCACCGCGCCGGACACCGGATCACCGATGAGCGCGGCGAAGTCGCCCCGGGCGGTGCGCAGGGTGTGGGCGCGGGTGCCCGGCGGCGGCGTGAAGGTCGGCGGCCTGCTCATGCCGGTGAGAGTACGCGGCGCGGCGCCCGGGGGCGCGGACGGGGTACGGCGAAGGCCCGGCCCCCGCGCGAGCGGGAACCGGGCCTTCGTAACGCGGTGCGGCGTGACCGATCAGGCCCCGGGGGCCTCGGCGACGGCCTTCTTCCGCGTGCGCTTCGGCTTGACCTCGGCGGACGCGTCCTCGGCCGGTGCGGCGGCGACGGCCTTCTTACGGGTCCGCTTCGGCGCGGCCTCCTCGGCCGGGGCCGCGGCGACCGCCTTCTTGCGGGTCCGCTTCGGAGCGGCGGCCTCGGCCACAGCCTCCTCGACCGGGGCGGCGGCCACTGCCTTCTTCCGCGTCCGCTTCGGCTTGGCCTCGACGGTGTCGAGCGCGGCGTCCGCGGCGGTCTCCGCGGGGGCGGCGGCCTTCTTGCGGGTCCGCTTGGGCGAGGCGGCCTCGGTCACCGTCTCCTCGGCCGGGGCTGCGGCGACGGCCTTCTTGCGGGTCCGCTTGGGCGCGGCGGTCTCGGCGACAGCCTCTTCGACCGGGGCTGCGGCGACGGCCTTCTTGCGGGTCCGCTTCGGCGCGGCGGTCTCGGCGACAGCCTCCTCGGCCGGGGCTGCGGCGACGGCCTTCTTGCGGGTCCGCTTGGGCGAGGCGGCCTCGGCCACCGTCTCCTCGGCCGGAGCCGCGGCGACCGCCTTCTTCCGCGTACGCGCCGGCTTCGCCTCGACGGCCTCCGCCGTGTCGACGACGGCTTCCGCCTTCTTGCGCGTACGACGCGGCTTGGCCGGGGCGGCCTCCGCCTCGACGGCCTGCGGGGCTTCAGCGGTCACGAGGGTCTCGACGGCCGGCGCGGCGGCCTGCTCGACGACGGTCTCCGCCTTCTTGCGCGTACGACGACGCGGCGCGACCGGCGCCTCCGCCTCGACAACCGGCTCGGGTACCGCCACAGGCGCCACAGGAGCCACGGTGGCCGTGGCCGTGGCGGTCGCCGCAGCGGGGGCGGCCGACTGCGCGCCACCGCGCGTGCGGCGGCGACGACGCGGCGTACGGGGCTCGGTCGCGTCCTGCGCGACGGGCGTCACCGGCGCAGCGGCAGCGGCAGCGGCCTCGACCGGGGCGGTGGTGGTCGCGGTCGTCTCCGGGGTCGCGGCGACGGGCTCGCCGTTGCGCGTCCGGCGCCGACGGCGCGGCGTACGGGCGGAGCGCTCGCGCTCCTGGCTCTGGTCCCGGTCCCGGTCACGGTCCCGATCACGTCCGTGATCACGGTCACGGTCACGACCGCGGTCACGATCGCCGGAACGCCCGCCACGGCCGCGCGGCGACGCGCCCCGGCCGCCGGTCTCGCCCAGGTCCTCGATCTCCTCTGCGCCGAGCCCCGCGCGCGTGCGCTCGGAGCGCGGCAGGACACCCTTGGTGCCCGCCGGGATGTTCAGCTCCTCGAAGAGGTGCGGCGAGGAGGAGTACGTCTCGACCGGGTCGTTGAAGCCCAGGTCGAGCGCCTTGTTGATCAGCTGCCAGCGCGGGATGTCGTCCCAGTCGACCAGCGTGATCGCGATGCCCTTGCGGCCCGCGCGGCCGGTGCGGCCGATGCGGTGGAGGTACGTCTTCTCGTCCTCCGGCGACTGGTAGTTGATGACGTGCGTCACACCGTCGACGTCGATGCCGCGCGCGGCGACGTCGGTGCAGACCAGCACGTCCACCTTGCCGTTGCGGAACGCGCGCAGCGCCTGCTCGCGCGCGCCCTGCCCGAGGTCGCCGTGGACGGCGCCGGAGGCGAAGCCGCGCTTCTGCAGCTGCTCGGCGATGTCGGCGGCGGTCCGCTTGGTGCGGCAGAAGATCATCGCGAGCCCGCGGCCCTCGGCCTGCAGGATGCGGGCGACCATCTCGGGCTTGTCCATGTTGTGCGCGCGGTACACGTGCTGCGCCGTGTTGCGCACGGTCGCGCCCGCGTCGTCCGGCGAGGTGGCGTTGATGTGCGTGGGCTGCGACATGTAGCGGCGGGCGAGGCCGATGACGGCGCCCGGCATGGTCGCCGAGAACAGCATCGTCTGGCGCTTCGCCGGAAGCAGGTTGATGATCTTCTCGACGTCGGGCAGGAAGCCCAGGTCGAGCATCTCGTCGGCCTCGTCGAGGACGAGCGCCTTGACGTGCGAGAGGTTGAGCTTCTTCTGCCCGGCGAGGTCGAGAAGGCGGCCCGGGGTGCCGACGATCACGTCGACGCCCTTCTTGAGGGCCTCGACCTGGGGCTCGTAGGCGCGACCGCCATATATGGCGAGAACGCGCACATTGCGCACCTTGCCGGCGGTCAGGAGGTCGTTGGTGACCTGCGTGCACAGCTCGCGCGTGGGGACGACGACGAGCGCCTGCGGGGCGTCGGTCAGCTGCTCGGGCGTGGCCCGGCCCGCCTCGACGTCCGCGGGGACGGTGACGCGCTCCAGGAGCGGCAGACCGAAGCCGAGGGTCTTGCCCGTGCCGGTCTTGGCCTGGCCGATGACGTCCGAGCCCGAGAGGGCGACGGGGAGGGTCATCTCCTGGATGGGGAAGGCGTTGACAATGCCGACGGCCTCAAGGGCTTCGGCGGTCTCGGGCAGGATGCCGAGTTGTCGGAACGTGGAAGTCTGCGTAGTCAGGGTGCTGCCTCTTCTGTGAGGTGCGACGCGAGGCGAACGTGGGGGTCGTGACCGTGCCGGTGGTACGCCGGTCTCGATCCGCACAGTGCGGGTGGACCGGTTGACGCGGGACCACTGCCGACGCTCGAGCGCTCGTGCCGCTGAGGGCCCCTCCTCGTGCCGTACGCCGTGTGACGGACGAGCCGGAGGGCTGTCGGGTCGGAGCCGATCGGGCCTCCGACCGGGCATCCTCATTCGTGCGGCCCGTCGCAAGTACGCGCACGTGCCAGGATTCGGACGTGCACGCGACGGGCTCTTTACCACCATACCCCGGAAACGCGCATGTGCGATGGCCGATTTGGTCACGTAGCCGTCGTCACACTCTTTGACCAGGGACTTACCCGACGCGTGGAGCGGGCTATTGTGCGCTTCATGGAGACGCCTGACAACGCCAAGCCGTCCACTGAAGCGACCCCCGCCGTGACCGGTATCGCCGCCCAGGACTGGGCCACCGCCGCCGCGGACGAGAACTATCGCGCAGCCGTCGTCGACCTGCTCGGGGCGCTCGCGTACGGGGAGCTGGCGGCGTTCGAGCGGCTCGCGGAGGACGCGAAGCTGGCGCCGACGCTCGCCGACAAGGCGGAGCTGGCGAAGATGGCGTCCGCCGAGTTCCACCACTTCGAGCAGTTGAGCAACCGGCTGTCGGCGATCGGGGTCGAGCCGACCGACGCGATGGACCCCTTCGTCGGCGCCCTCGACGGCTTCCACCGCCAGACCGCCCCGTCGGACTGGCTGGAGGGCCTGGTCAAGGCGTACGTGGGCGACTCGATCGCCAGTGACTTCTACCGGGAGGTCGCGGCCCGGCTCGACTCGGACACCCGCTCCCTCGTACTCGCCGTGCTCGACGACACGGGGCACGCCTCGTTCGCCGTGGAGAAGGTGCGGGCCGCGATCGAGAAGGACCCGCGCGTGGGCGGGCGCCTCGCCCTGTGGGCGCGACGTCTGATGGGCGAGGCCCTCTCCCAGTCGCAGCGGGTGGTCGCCGACCGCGACGCCCTGTCGACCATGCTGGTCGGCGGTGTGGCCGACGGCTTCGACCTGGCCGAGGTCGGCAAGATGTTCTCGCGGATCACCGAGGCGCACACCAAGCGGATGGCGGCGCTGGGCCTCGCCGCCTGACGCCTGCCCGTTCTACGGGTTCGGGTTCTACGGGTTCGGGGTCTACGGGTTCGGGGTCTACGGGTTCGGGCTCAGCCGGTGCGCTCTGCCCCCGGCCGGGCGCAGCAGCAGCGACAGCAGGGCCGCCGAGAGGACGAGCGCGCCGACGAGCGTGGCCAGCACATGGCCCGCGCCCAGCGCGTTGTGCGTGATGAACGCCCCGAACAGGGCGCCGACGATTCCGGTCGCGAGCACGAGCGCGCGCGACGGGAGACGGTGGGGCATCCGCAGGCCCGCGGCCCATGCGAGGGCCAGGCCGAGCAGTGCGGAGCCGAGAGCTTCGAGAAGCATGGTGAGGGTCCCTCCCGCGCTGCCAGTTGGTGCAAATCGGTCCTACCCGGTCTACCCCTGGCACCCGGAACGCAATCCTCCTCAGGGCCCCCGCTGTGCGTGCCCTGTGAACACGAAAGGGGCCCGGCGGCTTTGTGCCGCCGGGCCCCTCTCTCGTCCTGCTGTCGCGCTGTCTGTCGCGCGGCTTGTCGTGCTGTCTTCGCTACAGCGGGCCGAAGCCCACCTTGCGCACCGACGGCTCGCCGATCTCCACATAGGCGAGGCGCTCGGCCGGTACCAGCACCTTGCGGCCCTTCTCATCCGTCAGGGAGAGCAGCTGCGCCTTGCCGGACAACGCCTCGGCCACCGCGCTCTCGACCTCCTCGGCGGCCTGGCCGCTCTCCAGAACGATCTCGCGGGGCGTGTGCAGCACGCCGATCTTGACCTCCACGGCCTTGTCCCTCCGACGATCCGTGATGTGCGCGGACGACCGCGCGCCGTACGCAGCAAACATTAGCCCGGCGAAGGGAGGCACCTGGTGCCCCGGCTGCACGCCAAGAGCGAACAGCGAAACGGGAACAAAGCGCGGGCCTCGCAGGCGGGGCCCCGCAGGCGGGGCGTCTCAGTGCTGGTCCGTGTGCGGTTCCGCGCCGTGCAGCGGGAACCCGGCGATGCCGCGCCAGGCCAGCGACGTCAGCAACTGCACTGCCTTGTCACGTTCGACAGGGCTCTCGCTGGACAGCCAGTAGCGCGCGACGACCTGCGACACGCCGCCCAGACCCACGGCAAGGAGCATCGACTCGTCCTTGGACAGGCCCGTGTCCTCGGCGATCACGTCCGAGATCGCCTCGGCGCACTGCAGGCTGACCCGGTCGACGCGCTCGCGCACCGCAGGCTCGTTCGTCAGGTCCGACTCGAAGACGAGACGGAACGCGCCGCCGTCGTCCTGGACGTACGCGAAGTAGGCGTCCATGGTCGCCGCGACGCGCTGCTTGTTGTCCGTCGTCGAGGCCAGGGCCGTGCGGACCGACTGCAGCAACGACTCGCAGTGCTGGTCGAGCAGGGCCAGGTAGAGGTCGAGCTTGCCGGGGAAGTGCTGGTAGAGCACCGGCTTGCTGACCCCGGCCCGTTCGGCGATGTCGTCCATCGCGGCCGCGTGGTACCCCTGTGCGACAAAAACCTCCTGGGCCGCGCCCAGCAGCTGGTTGCGTCGGGCTCGGCGCGGCAGGCGCGTGCCCTTGGGGCGCGCTGCCTCCGTCTGCTCGGTGGCTGTCACGCCGCCTCCCAAAATCGTCCGTGCGCGGTGTGTGCCGCGCCGTCATCGTACTTTTGGGTAACCATGATGTGCGCGGTGCGAGCGCAGAATTTCATGGACCGGACGACTGTGAAAGCCATGTGTGTCCCACATGCGGCGATCGCACGGGGGCGCTACATACGCAAAGCGGTGCAAACCGCGACCCGGGTTTTTCGGTGGTTGCTACCGGTAGTCGTCCTCGTCGAGGGCCACGACCCGCGCCTGCTCGGCCAGGTCGCCTTCATCGGCCGCGCCCACGTCTGCCGCCGCCTGCGGTACGTCGTCCTCGGCCGGCGAGACCTCCGTGAGCTGCTCGGCGGTGTCCGCCTCCGGCGCCTCCACGTCGATCTCCTGGGGCTCGTCAGCCGCGAAGGTCTCGGGCTCATCGGGGTCGACTGCCATGGATGGCTCCCTTCCTCACCTGTTCCTCTGTTCCTTGTGGGGGCGAATGCCCTGTAAGGGCGAGTGCCCTGGCGGGGCGAGTGCCCTGTGGGGGCGGGTGCCCTGTTTTGAGCGTAGGAGACACCTGGATGCGGCGCGATGCGCGGCAGCGAATAATGCAGCGGGTGAGCTTTGGCTAGAACTATGAGCTATCTGTGACAGCGAACACACGATCCCCTGCGTGATCGTCTCGTAACATATGCCGCATGTCTTCGACCGATTCGCCGCGTGTGCCTCCCGCCGTCGCCGCCGCGGTGCCCAAGCCGGGCACCGTCAAGGTGGCGGAGGGGGAGCGGCTCCGCTCGGTCGCTCTGCCGGGGCTCACGCTCTCGGTCCGGTCCCGGCCCGGCACGCGCGAAGGGCTGCCGCCCGCCCTGTACGTCCACGGTCTCGGCGGTTCCTCGCAGAACTGGTCGGCGCTGATGCCGCTGCTCGAGGACGGCGTGGACGGCGAGGCCCTCGACCTCCCGGGCTTCGGCGACTCCCCGCCGCCGGACGACGGCAACTACTCGGTCACCGGACACGCGCGCGCGGTCATCCGCTATCTCGACGCGCAAGGACGCGGCCCCGTCCACCTCTTCGGGAACTCGCTCGGCGGCGCCATCACGACACGGGTCGCCGCCGTCCGCCCCGACCTCGTACGGACGTTGACCCTCGTGGCACCGGCTCTCCCCGAACTCCGGGTGCAGCGCACCGCCCTGCCGACCGGACTCCTCGCCCTCCCCGGCGTCGCCGCGCTCTTCACGCGGCTCACGAAGGAATGGACGGCCGAGCAGCGCGTGCGCGGCGTCACCGCCCTTTGCTACGGCGACCCCGACCGGGTCTCCCCGGAAGGCTTCCGCGCCGCCGTCGAGGAAATGGAACGGCGGCTGCAACTCCCGTACTTCTGGGACGCGATGGCCCGCTCCGCGCGCGGGGTCGTCGACGCGTACACGCTCGGCGGCCAGCACGGACTCTGGCGCCAGGCCGAGCGGGTGCTCGCGCCGACCCTGCTCATCTACGGGGGGCGCGACCAGCTCGTCTCGTACCGGATGGCGGCGCGCGCGGCGCGCACGTTCCGCGACTCCCGCCTCCTCACGCTCCCCGACGCGGGGCATGTCGCGATGATGGAGTACCCGGAGAGGGTCGCGGCGGCGTTCCGGGAACTTGTCGCGGACACCAGCGCGTTGGACGGGGAGCGTGCCCTTCGGGCACGATCGGTCGGCGTCGCGAACGAGAACGCGGGCGGTACCGGAGCCGGAAGCACGGGCGGTACCGGAGACATGGGCAGTGCCGGACATGCAGGCAGTGCCGGACAGGCAGACAGTGCCGACAAGGCGGGCAGTGTCGAGAACACAGGCAGTGCCGAGAACGCAGGCAGTGCCGACAAGGCGGGCAGTGCCGAGAACGCAGGCAGTACTACGGAGCAGGGGAGCTGAGGCGGCCAGTGGGACGGCACAGCCGCCGAGGACCGGCAGACAGCGGCGAGAGCGTCGACATACCTGAAGCACCGGCGGCGTCCGTGCGGTCGGGTGAGGCCCGCGAATCCGGCGTACCCGCACCGGCTCGTCCGGGCACCGGCCGGCGGCGCAAGGCCCCTGCGGGGCAGCCGCACGGGGAGCCCTCGACCCCGGCGCACACGTCCGCGGGGACCGAGACGGAGCGCGGCCGCGGCGGCCACCCCGAGCAGCGGGAGCCGGGCGGCGGCTGGGGCGCCCCGGGCCATCGCGAGGACGGCGGGCGCGGTCACCGGACGCCCGGATCGCCGATGGTCCCGCGGCAACGGCCCCGGCAGGAATACGTCGACGCGTTCGACAAGGAGACCCCCAAGGCGCCGGAGCGCCATGGTGACGCTGCGGGGTGGGGTCCTGAGGAGACCCGGAGTACGCAGGACGGACGGAGTCCGAGGGGCGCTCGGGGTTCAAGGGATCCGTACGCCGCCGTCACCGCCTGGGACGAGGAGGCGCCAACGCCCTCGGCGACGCCCGCGTCCTCTGATGCAGGCGCGGCGGGCCCAGGGGTGACCCCGGGGGCGAAGGCCGATGCGGACGAGAGTGGGGGCGGGGAGCGCGAGAAGCGCGGCCGCGGCCTCACCTACACCGGCATCGCCGCCGCGGCCGTCACCACCGTGCTCGCCGTCGTGGTCGCCGGGCAGGTTGCCGACAAGGGCAGCGCCGCGGCGAGCGACGCGCAGGGACAGGCCGCCGACGGGCCGCGCGCCCACACCGACTCGGCCTCGCGCTCGGACGACCGGGCCACCCCGTCCCGGACGGCGCAGGCCGCCCCGGCCACGTACGCCCAGAAAATGACCAGGAAATACCCGCTGGCCGCGAACCTGAAGGGCTCGGGGGACTTCGAGACGATCCCCGGCACCGACAAGGCCCCCAAGAAGGGCGCGGACCACATCCTCTACCGCGTCGATGTCGAGAAGGGCCTCGGGCTCGACGGCAAGCTGTTCGCGCAAGCGGTCCAGAAGACCCTGAACGACGACCGGAGCTGGGCCCACGACGGCGCTCGCACGTTCGAACGCGTCTCCAAGGGTGAGCCGCGTTTCGTGATCACCCTCGCCAGCCCCGGGACCACGGCGACCTGGTGCGCCAAGTCCGGCCTCGACACGACCGAGGACAACGTGTCGTGCGACTCCGCCGCCACCGACCGCGTCATGATCAACGCCTATCGGTGGGCGCAGGGTTCGAAGACGTACGACGACGTGCTGCACGACCAGGCCATCTACCCGTATCGGCAGATGCTCATCAACCACGAGGTCGGCCACCGGCTGGGCCACAACCACGTGTCCTGCTCGCGCAACGGCGCGCTCGCGCCCGTCATGCAGCAGCAGACCAAGTTCCTCAGCCTCGACGGCATCACCTGCAAGCCGAACCCCTGGGTCTTTCCCAAGGGTTGACACGCTGTAGCTATCTGTAGCGGATCGCTTCCTTAGCGCGACCGAACGTCGCGCGCGCGGGAAAGTCACGGCCTTTCACCCCTTCCGGTGGCGCGATGGACAACCGTCCATCGCGCCACCGGCATGTCCGCATACGTTCGTCCCGCTGTGAGCCGCCGGTCAACGGCGGCTCCCCAGACGGGAGATCGGGGGTGTGCTCGTGCGCATCGGACTGCTGACAGAGGGCGGTTATCCGTATGTGGGTGGTGAGGCCGGACTCTGGTGCGACCGGCTCGTGCGCGGGCTCGCGCAGCACGAATTCGACCTCTACGCGCTCAGCCGCAGCCGACGGCAGGAGACCGCGGGCCTGCTCGAACTCCCCCCGCAGGTGCGGCAGGTGCGGACCGCGCGGCTGTGGACGAGCGACGCGGGGAGCGCGGCGGGCGGGGACGGCGTGCGGGGCGGCGCACTCGGGCGGCGCGCCCGGCGCCGGTTCACCGCGCTGTACGAGGAGCTGGCGGCGGTGATCGTCCGCGGCGCCGGGCCCGAGACCCGGGGTGCGGGTGGCGCTGATGGTGTGAGGGGCCGTGCCGATGGCGTGAGGGGCGGCGCTGATGGTGTGAGGGGCGGCGGCGCAGCTGATGTGTGGGGTGGCGCGGACGGTGTGAGGGGCGGTGCACAAGGTGCGAGGGGCGGTGCGCTGGAAGAGGCGGACCGTTTCGCCACAGCGCTCTACGGGCTCGCCGAACTCGCCCGCGACGAGGGCTCCCTCCACGTCGCCCTCCGCTCCGAGACGGCCGTCCGCATCCTGGAACGCGCCTGTCGCGCGCCCGGCGCCCTGCGCGCGGCCCGCGCCGCCCGTGTGCCCGATCTGCTCACCTGCGCCGGACTCATCGAGCGCGCCCTGCACCCCCTCTCACTCGACTGGTACGGCACCGGCGACGCCGCCGAGGACGGGGCGGCCGGAGCCTCCGCGGCTCGGGGCGAGGGGCTCGGCTCGGTCGACCTGTGCCACGCCACATCGGGCGGCCCCGCGGCCCTGCCGGGCCTGCTCGCCAAGCGGTTCTTCGGCGTGCCGCTGCTCGTCACCGAGTACGGAGTGCGGCTCAGGGCCCAGTACATCGCGGCGGGCGACGCCGAACTGAGCGCGCCGGTCCGGGCGCTGCTCGCCTCCTTCCACGGGTTGCTCGCCGCCGAGATCTACCGGCAGGCCACCGTGATCACCCCGGGCAACGCGCACGCCCGCCGCTGGCAGGAACGGTGCGGTGCCGACCGCGCCAAGATGCGCACCGTCCACCCCGGGATGGACGCCTCGCGCTTCGCCGAGGTCGGCGAGCGCGAGGAGCCGGGGGAGCCGGACACCCTCGTCTGGGTCGGACGCGTCGAGCCGTCCAAGGACCTCATCTCCCTCCTGCACGCGTTCGCGGAGATCCGCAGGGAGGAACCGAAGGCGCGGCTGCGGATCGTGGGGGTGCCGGTGCCGGTGCCGGTGCAGGCGTCGGTGCCTGGGTCGATGTCCGTGCCGGTGCAGGCTTCGATGCCTACGGCGATGCCCGTGCCGGGGGCCGGATCGGTGGGCAGCGGGACGGACCGCGGGGCGGACGGCGCGATGAGCCAGGCGTGCCGGGCGGAGCGGGAGGCCGAGACCTACCTCGGGCACTGCAAGGCCCTGGCCGCGCAGCTCTTCCCCGACGAGGCCGTCGGGATCCACGCCGTCGGCGAGAACCCGGTCTCCTTCGAGGAGCTCGGCGGTCCCGAGGCGCCCGACCTCGCCGAGGTCTATGGCGCGGGCAGCGTCGTCGTCCTCTCCAGCGTCGCCGAAGGCTTCCCGCTCAGCCTGGTCGAGGCCATGTTCTGCGGACGCGCCACCGTCTCGACCGACGTGGGCGCCGTCGTCGAGGTCATCGGCGGCACCGGGCTCGTCGTCCCGCCCCGCAACCCGCGCGCGCTCGCCGAGGCGTGCGTGGCCCTGCTGCGCGACTCCGGACGTCGTGAACGCCTCGGGGCCGCGGCCCGCGCGCGGGCTCTCGAACTCTTCACCGTCGAACAGAACGTCATGGCATTTCACGGCATTTACCTCGACATCGTCTCCCGCTGCCCGGTACGCCGCGACGCCATGGACGACGCCGGCGACCCCCTCCCGTTCTCCCACCCGGCCGAGGCCCACGTCCCGGGCCACTGGACCGCGCGCACCACAGGCACCGCCCGTGTCCCCAGCTGGGCCCCGGGCGGTGGCGGCAACGGGGGCGGTGAGCGCGAGCAGTTGGCAGGAGTGAGCCAGGGCGGCGGAGAGGGTGCGGCATGAAAGGGAGTAGTGACATCGGCAGCGGGGTCAGCACGGACACGCCCCGCGTGCCCCCGGGCGCCGGTGCGTGGAGCACGGCGTCCGCCCAGGCCCTGGCGCACACCTCGACGGACGAAGCGTTCGGCGCCGGGGGAGGTGAGCGAAGCGCCGAGCCACCTCCCGGCGGGAAGCCTGACGCCGGTGCCGCCGAGCCGGTCTCGGACGGGGCCCGTGCACACGCCGGGCCGAGCCGCGCCCCCACCCCGGCGGCAGCCCAACGCCCTCCGCACCGCCGTACCAACGCCGACCCCGTCAAAGCCCTGATGCACCGGCACCACGAACTCTGCGAGCGGGCCATCGACCCGCTGGAGATCGCCGCCGGACTCGAGGCGCACGGCGTGACCGACCGGACCGCGGCCCGCTACCGGCACAAGGACGTGTTCTCGCTCGCCGAGGAGATGTACGCGCGCGTGCCGCGCAATGGCGAGCAGGACGGGTCCACCCGGCCCGCCCACGTCTCCGCGGCCACGCCGGCCACCGGCAGCCTGCGCGGCGCATGGACCCTCCTCGCCCTCCTCCCCGGCGCCGTCTGCGCCCTGACCCTCCTCGCGCTCGCCCACACCGCAGGCACCGCACGCGTGGCCATCGGTGTCGTCGGCGCGCTGGCCGGTGCGGTCGCCCTGCGCACAGCGCTGCGGCACGGCCCGCTGAGCGTCAGGACCCGGGCGACCACGCTCACGACCCGCCTGTGGATCTGCTGGCTCCTCGCCTATGTCCTGCTCGGCGACGACCTGCTGAGCGCCGCCTTGTCCGGCGGCCCCGACGCCGTCCCGCGCCCGGCGACCGCACCCCTCCTCGCGTGCGCCGTGGCCGTCGCGCCCGCCGCCTGGTGCGCCGGGCTCTACGCCTCCGGGGCGCGTCGCCGCCTTGCCACCAGCCGTGGACTCGCCGAGTTCGCCACCTCCGCGCGGCCGCTGCTCCTCGCCGTCGTCACCCTGTTCGCGCTCGCTCTGACGGCCCTGCTCGGCCTGTCCGGGGCCCTGCTCGGCCAGGACATCGACTACGCGGGAGCGGGCTCGCTCGGGGTGCTGCTGCTCCTCGCCCGCCTCCTCGTCGTCCACGGGCGCACGCACGCCCCCGCCGTCGTGCTCGGCGCCGCCGCGGCCGTCGAGATCCTGGCCGTCGCCTCCGTCCTCGCCGCACGCCTGCCCGGCTGCGACGCCCCGGGCGCACCCGTCGAGGCGGCCGTCGACGCCCTGGGCGTGGGCGTCGTACCCGGTGCGGCCTGCACCGGAGCCGCCCTGGCGCTGCTCGTGCACGCCATGCGCACGCTGACCCGGGCCTCCGCCCACGCGGGCGCGGACAGCGCCGCCGCGGAGGGCGCTCCCTGACCACCGCGGCGCGCCGTACCGAGCGTGCCGCGCCACCTGCCTTCCAGTCAGGCACACCCCTTTCCCGCGGGGCCGACACCGCGGGCTCTCCCGCCGACCCACGGCACAACGCATAAGGAGAACGCCAGATGACCACCCCTCCCCCCGGAGGCGCCGGATACGCCGGATACTCCGGACCTCACGGGCCGCGCGACACCCACGGAGCGCGCACCGCGGGAGGTGTCCGATGAGGGTCCTGCTGATCGGAGCCAACGGATATCTCGGCCGCTTCGTCGCCGACAGACTCCTGGCCGACCCCGCCGTACAGCTCACCGCGCTCGGCCGGGGCGACGACGCCGATGTCCGCTTCGACCTCGCCACCGGCAGTCCCGGCGCGCTCACCCGCTTCCTGGACGCCGTCCACCCGGGAGTGGTCGTCAACTGTGCGGGCGCCACCCGTGGCGGCGCCCGCGACCTCACCCGGCACAACACGGTCGCCGTCGCCACCATCTGCGAGGCCCTGCGCCGCAGCAGCTGCGGCGCCCGCCTCGTGCAGATCGGCTGCGGCGCCGAGTACGGCCCCTCGCAGCCCGGCTCGTCCACGGCCGAGGACGCCGTACCCCGCCCCGGCGGCCCGTACGGCGTCAGCAAACTCGCCGCCACCGAACTCGTCCTCGGCTCCGGCCTCGACGCCGTCGTCCTGCGCGTCTTCTCCCCCGCGGGACCCGCCACGCCCGCCGGCTCCCCGCTCGGCCGCCTCGCCGAGGCCATGCGCCGCGCGATGCAGGCCGGGGACGGTGAGCTGAAGCTCGGCGGCCTCGGCGCGCAGCGCGACTTCATCGACGTACGCGATGTCGCCCGCGCCGTGCACGCCGCGTCGCTCTCCGCCGCGCAGGGCGTCATCAACATCGGCTCTGGCCGCGCCGTGCGGTTGCGGGACGCCGCCGCCGTGCTCGCCCGGGTCGCCGGATTCGGCGGCGCCCTCCACGAGCTCGACGCGCCTCCCGGCCCGATGCGGCCATCCGTCATCCACCCGCGCTCCGAATCAGACCACGGGATGCAGGGCCCGCCGCCCGCCGCATACCCGTACCCGGACGGCTGCGGGAGCTGGCAGCAGGCCGACGTGCGCACGGCCCGCGACCGGCTCGGCTGGCGTCCCCGCATCAACCTCGAAGAGTCCCTCGCCGACATCTGGATGGAGGCGGCATGCCGTATCTGACCCCCACCGCGACCGGCCTGTCGAGCACCGACGTACGCCTCGGCTTCGGCATCCCCGGCTTCGCGCACCCCCTCGTCGCGCCTGCCGAATGGGCCGAACTGACCCGCCCGAACGCGCCGGTGCACTGGGTCGTCCTCAACGTCGCCCACGGTCCCGGCGCCCGGCCCGACCCGCACTGCCTGGAAGCGGCCGGCCGTCTGCGCAACGCGGGCGTCCGTGTCCTCGGTCACCTCGACATGGCCTACGGCGCCCGCTCCTTCGGCGAGCTGATCTCCGACGCCCACCGCTTCCTCGACTGGTACCAGGTCGACGGGTTCAGCCTCGACCGCTGCCCCACCGAGCGGGTCGCCCTGCCCGAGGTCCGGCGGACCGTGGCGACGCTGCGCGCGCTCGTCGACGACGCCTACATCGTGCTCGGTCACGGCACCCACCCGTACCCCGGATACGCCGAGACGGCCGACCAGTTGGTGACGTTCTCCGGCCCGTGGAGCGACTACCGCTGGTCGCAGGTGGCCGAGTGGACCGCCGACTATCCGCCCGAGCGGTTCTGCCACTTCGTCCACGGCACGCCCCGCGGCCATCTCGACGAGGCGCTGCGCATCGCGCGCTGGCAGGGAGCGGGCACGATCTGGTTCACCGATCAGACGGACCGCGGGGGACTGAGCGACCCCTGGGAGTCGATGCCCGGCTACTGGGACGAGATCGTCTCGCGTATCGGACCGGGTGTCTCGGAATGAAGGAGGGCGTGGCAGTGTTGCAGACAGAACAACCGTACGTAGATACCGACCAACGGAGTCCCCGTGTCGCTGCCACCCCTGGTCGAGCCAGCTGCTGAGCTCACCGTAGACGAGGTCCGCAGGTACTCCCGCCACCTGATCATCCCGGATGTCGGGATGGACGGGCAGAAGCGGCTGAAGAACGCCAAGGTGCTCTGTGTGGGCGCCGGCGGCCTCGGATCGCCGGCCCTGATGTACCTGGCCGCGGCCGGCGTGGGCACGCTCGGCATCGTGGAGTTCGACGAGGTCGACGAGTCGAACCTGCAGCGCCAGATCATCCACAGCCAGGCCGACATCGGCCGGTCCAAGGCGGAGTCCGCGAAGGACTCGGTCCTCGGCATCAACCCGTACGTGAACGTGATCCTGCACGAAGAGCGGCTCGAGGCCGACAACGTGATGGACATCTTCAGCCAGTACGACCTGATCGTGGACGGCACGGACAACTTCGCGACGCGCTACCTGGTCAACGACGCGTGCGTGCTGCTCAACAAGCCGTACGTCTGGGGTTCGATCTACCGCTTCGACGGCCAGGCCTCGGTCTTCTGGTCCGAGCACGGTCCGTGCTACCGCTGCCTCTACCCGGAGCCCCCGCCCCCCGGCATGGTCCCCTCCTGCGCCGAGGGCGGCGTCCTGGGCGTGCTGTGCGCGTCCATCGGCTCCATCCAGGTCACCGAGGCGATCAAGGTCCTGGCCGGTGTGGGCGACCCGCTGGTCGGCCGCCTCATGATCTATGACGCCCTGGAGATGCAGTACCGCCAGGTCAAGGTCCGCAAGGACCCCAACTGCGCGGTCTGCGGCGAGAACCCGACCGTCACCGAGCTCATCGACTACGAGGCCTTCTGCGGCGTCGTCTCCGAGGAGGCCCAGGAGGCGGCGGCCGGTTCGACGATCACTCCCAAGCAGCTCAAGGAGTGGATCGACGACGGCGAGAGCATCGAGATCATCGACGTCCGCGAGCCGAACGAGTACGAGATCGTCTCCATCCCGGGCGCCAAGCTGATCCCGAAGAACGAGTTCCTCATGGGCACCGCCCTCGAGGGCCTGCCGCAGGACAAGAAGATCGTCTTGCATTGCAAGACGGGTGTCCGCAGTGCGGAAGTCCTCGCCGTGCTCAAGTCCGCGGGCTTCGCCGACGCCGTGCATGTCGGCGGCGGCGTCATCGGCTGGGTCAACCAGATCGAGCCCGACAAGCCGGTGTACTAGAGGGAGCGCCGGGCCTTCGCCCGGTTGTGACTGTCCCGGACGGGCCTCGCGCACTGCGCGCGGGGCCCGTCCGGCATGTCGGGAGCCCGCGGCGCGCCGGTCGCGTCCGCGCTCAGGAGCACACCTTGCCGTCGCGCGGTATTCGGCCCTCCAGTAGGTACGCGTCCACGGTCGAGTCCACGCAGGTGCTGCCGGAGCTGTAGGCCCCGTGGCCCTGGCCCTTCCAGGTGAGCTGGACACCGACCCCCTTGCCGAGTTCGTCGGCCATGCGCCGCGCTCCCTCGTACAAGGTCGCCGGGTCGCCGGTGTTGCCGACGACGAGCACCGGTGCCGCACCCGGCGCGCTCACGTCCGGGGCGTCCCACTGTCCCGGCACGGGCCAGTCGTGGCACCAGCCCGCGGTGTCCCAGCCCATGTACGGGCCGAAGACCGGCGAGAGCGCGCGGAAGTGGTCGAGTCGCGCCTTGGTCTGCGCCACGGTCGGCCGCGCCTTGTCGTCGAGGCAGGAGATCATGCGCTGCGAGTAGCTCGCGGTGCCGTAGTGCCCGCTCCCGTCACGGTCGTTGTAGGCGTCGGCCAGGGAGAGCAGTGTCGTGCCGTCACCCCGCTCAGCGTCCCGCAGACCCCGGGTGAGGGCGGGCCAACTGTCCTTGCTGTAGAGGGTGACCGCCATGCCGGTGAGCGTCAGCGACTCGTTCAGTTCGCGTGCGCCCGCCGTGGGCAGCGGCCGTGCTTCGAGCCGCTTGAGGAGCGCCGTGACCTCGCGCGATCCCTGCTTCGGGTCCGTGCCGCGCGACCTGAAGTAGTTGTCGAGGGCGCGCTGGAATCCGCGCGCCTGGTTCTCTGCCTCTCCGAGGCGTCCCGCCGTCGGGTCCATGACCGCGTCCATGACGAGCCGGCCGACCTTGCCGGGGAACAAGTGGGCGTAGACCCCGCCGAGTTCGGTGCCATAAGAGACGCCCATGTAGTACAGCTTGTCGTCGTCGAGGACCTGGCGCATGAGGTCCAGGTCACGGGCCGCCTCGGTGGTCGACACATGGCCGAGCAGGTCTCCGGCCTTCGCGCAGCCCTTGCCGAGGTCGGCGGCGTCCTTCAGGAAGGCGGCCTCCTCCGCCGGGGTGTCGGGCGTCGCGTCGACGGATTCGGCGGCCTGCCGCTCCTTGTCGCTGCGGCACCGCACGCCTTCGCTCGCCGCGACCCCGCGCGGGTCGAAGCTCACCAGGTCATAGCGCTCGCGCAGCCGCTCGTACTGCGGGGCGAACGCGGGCAGGCGCTCGACACCGGAGCCGCCCGGACCGCCGAAGTTGAACAGCAGGGAGCCGATGCGGTCGCCCCCGGCACCTTGGGCCCTGGCCCTGATGAGCGCGATCGCGATGGTCGCCCCGTCCGGCTTCGCGTAATCGAGCGGGGCCTTGAGCGTCGCGCACTGCCAGTCGGAACCGGGCGGGGGTGCGCCCTCCGTGGCGCCGCAGCGGCCCCAGTCGAGGCGCTGCGCCGTGAGAGAGGAGGGGAGCGGGGGTGGCTGGGCCGCGCGAGGTGTGGTCGTGGCGGTGGAACGGAAGGAACTCTTCGAGGGTTTCGGAGCGCTCGCACCGCTGCCCGAACCGCTTTCGTCCGGGCCGCTGCAACCGGCCGTCAGACCGGCGGTCAGCACGACCGCCGCCGCCAGCGCGGTGGCGCGGGCCCCTGTTCCCGTCCGTGTGCGTGTGCCCGCACGGGCACGTGCATGTCCTGGTGCCATGGCACCTCCCCCCTGAACTGCCCCGGTTCTTGGAACAGTCAGGCCATCGTAGGAGGCGGTGCCGACACCTGCTTCAGCCTGTGGACAACTCCATGATCACGAGCAGACCGTTCCCTCTTTCGGGGTTTTCCCATCCAGGAGATAGCCGTCGACCGCGGCGCGCACGCACTTGTTCCCGCTGTCGTACGCCCCGTGGCCCTGGCCCTTGTACGTCACCTCGACCCCCACGCCGTCGCCCAGCGCGTCGACCATCTTCCGCGCGCCCTCGTACGGGGTCGCCGGGTCACCGGTGTTGCCGACGACGACGATCGGGGCGGATCCGGGGGCGCTGACGTCCGGGTGGTCGGCGGCGCCGTCGACAGCCCAGCCGGTGCAACCGAGCATGCCCCAGGCCAGGTAGTCGCCGAAGAGCGCGGAGGCTGAGCGGAACTCGGGCAGTTTCGCCTCCACATCCTTCGCCGTGTAGCGCGACTTGTCATCGGCGCAGTTGATCGCGACGTTGGCGGCCTGGGTGTTGCTGTACGTGCCGTCCTCGTTGCGGCCGTTCATCGAGTCGGACAGCATCATGAGGACCTTGCCGTCGCCGTCGTACGCCTGTTGCAGCCCCTCGGTCAGGTACTCCCAGAAGTCCTGCGAGTAGAGGGACTGGGCGATGCCGTTGGTGGCGGCGGTCTGGGTCAGGTCGCGGGGGAAGATGCCCGGGATCGGCTCGTCGTCCAGCTCCTTCAAAAGCTTGGCGATCTTCTCCTTGACCTCGTCGGGGGTGTCGCCGACCGGGCAGTCCTCCTCTTTGGACGTACAGTCCTCCGCGTAGTTGTCGAGTGCGAGCTGGAACCCCTTGGCCTGGCCCAGTGAGCCCTGTTCCGAGCTCTGTGTGGGGTCGACGACGCCGTCGAACACGGCGCGGCCCACGTGCCGGGGGAACAAGTGCGCGTAGACGCCGCCGAGTTCGGTCCCGTACGAGATGCCGAAGTAGTGCAGCTTGTCGTCGCCGAGGACCTGGCGCATGAGGTCCATGTCGCGGGCCGCGTCGGTGGTGCGGACGTGGGGGAGGGTCTTGCCGGAGTTCTTCTCGCAGGCATTGTTGAAGGACTCGATGGTGTCGACGAGTTTCGTCCGCTCCGCCGTGTCGTCGGGGGTGGAGTCCTGCTGGAAGTACTCGTCGAGCTGTTTGTCGTCCTCGCAGGCGACGCCGGCGCTGCGGCCCACCCCGCGCGGGTCGAAACTGACCAGGTCGTAGCGGGTGCGCAGCTTCGCGTAGTCGGTGGCGAACGCGGGCAGGCTGGTGACGCCCGAGCCGCCGGGGCCGCCGAAGTTGAAGAGCAGCGAGCCGATGCGCTTGTCCTTGTCGCCGCTCGCCTTGGCGCGAATGAGTGCGAGGTCGATCGTCCGGCCTTCGGGGGCGCTCCAGTCGAGCGGTGCCTTCATGGTGGCGCACTGCCACTCGGCGCCGCCCGGCAAGGGGGACGGCGCGTCACCGCCGCCCTGCGAGTCGGCGGGTGCGGGGCAGTCCTTCCAGCTCAGCGTCTGGGACGGCAGATCCACGTCGTCGTCACCGGACTCGCCGCAGGCCGCGAGGGAGGCGGACAGCAGAGCGGCGGTGACGGCCAGGGCGGCGGCGCGGGGCCGGGACGGAGTGGGCATGCGTCCATCCTGCGGTGACGCCCTGCGGCGCGCTCGGGCTGCGGGCTGTGCGAGTGAGCACGTTCCCGGTGTTCCCGGTGTTCCCGTTGTTCTTGGTGTTCCCGGATGTGCTGGATGTGCTGGGTGTTCTGGACGGGCACGCGCGCGTTACAGAGCGCCCTTGCGCGTCAGGTGGTTGAAGAACAGCCATCCGGGGAGCACGGGCAGCCACAAGGTGAGCAGGCGGTAGAGCAGGACCGCGGGTGCGGCCACTTCCTTGGGCAGGCCGACAGCGATCAGACCGACCGTCAGCGTCGCCTCGACGGCGCCCACACCACCCGGGGTCGGCGCCGCGGAGCCGAGCGCGTTGCCCGCGAGGAAGACCACGGCGACGCTGGCCAGGCTCAGGCTCGTCGTGTTGTCGCCGAAGGCACGGATGGAGGCGTCCAGGCACATCACGAAGCAGGCGGTGAGGAGCAGCATGCCGCCGATGCCGGTGAGCAGCTTGCGGGGCCGCTGCAGCACATCCAGCATGCGCGGGACCACGCCGGCGAAGAGCGACCTCACGCGCGTGACGACGAATTTCCGCAGGAACGGGATCGACGTCACGACAAGGACGAGCACGGCGACGGTCAGCAGGCCCGCGATGACGGTGCGGGACGGCGACAAGGACGGGGTTTTCTCCGTCCCTGTCAGGTAGCCGAAGGTCAGCAGCAGGAGGATGTGGCTGCCCATGCCGAACAGCTGCGAGGCGCCGACGCTGGCGACCGCGAGCCCGGGGCGGACCCCGGCGCGCTGGAGGAAGCGCGTGTTCAGCGCCACGCCGCCGACGGCCGCGGGTGCCACGATCTTCACGAACGACCCGGCGACCTGCGCCGCCACGGTCCGCATGAAGGGCACCCGCTCGGGCACGAAGCCCAGCAGGCTCATCGCCGCCGCCACGTAGCTGAGCGCGGAGAAGACGACCGCGAGGCCGACCCAGCCCCACTCGGCCTCGCCGACGATCGCGCCGAAGTCGATGTGCGTGAGCTGGGAGAGCAGGAAGTACGCGCCGATCGCGCCGGCGATGAAGCTGATCAGGGTGCGCGGCCGGATGCGCTCAAGGCGGGCCGGTTCGACCGGCGCCTGCGGCCGGATGCGGAGCACCTGGTGGCGGATCTGGGTGAGCAGGTCCTCCTCGCGCGCCTCGTCCAGGGCGACGTCTATGGCGCGCTTCTCCGCCTGCCGTTCGGCCTTCTCGGACTTCTTCTCGGATTTCTTCTCGGCGCGTACGGACTTCGTGCCGTCGGCTGTCGCCTCTTCCAGGCGGGCCTGCTTGGCCTTACTGGACGCCTCCAGGACGGCCTCGCGCTCGCGCTGGGCACGCTCCCGGCCGAGCTTGCGCAATGTCGCCCTGGTGGAGCGGGTGAGCGCGATCGGCTGCAGCAGCGGAAGGCAGTCGGCGATGGTGTCGGGGCCGAGGACGCCGACGGCGGAGGCCACCGCGCGTTCGGCGCCGACCCGCAGGCCGAGAGTGGTGAGCATCTGCGCGATGTCCATGCGCAGGACCAGCTCGCCCGCGGCGATCTCGCCGCCGCGCAGGTCCGTGAGGAACACCGTGCCGGAACGATCCACCAGGAGCGCGTCGCCCGCGAGGCGCCGGTGGGCGATCCGCCGGGACTGCAGCGCCTGCACCTGGTGCCAGGTGTCGCGCAGCAGGTCGTCGGTGATCTCGTCGTCCGGCAGCGAGTCGAGGGACCGGCCGCCGATGTGCTCGTACACGAGGATCACGGCGTCGGGGCCGAGTTCGGAGGTGGCGATCAGCTTGGGCGCGTTCGCCCCGGCGGAGATCGCCGCATAGGCGAGCAGCGCCTCCTGCTCCAGGGCCTGGCGCAGTGACTGGAGGCTGCGGCGCTGGGTGATGCCGCGCAGCGTCAGACGGCGCCACACGCGGTAGAAGAAGCCCTGTGCCTGTTGTTCGCGGTCGACGACGGTGACGTCGAGGGGTGGGCCGTCCTCCAGGGTGACGAAGTAGCGCCGCCCCCTGTCGCCGTTCTCCGTGGCCCCTTCGTGTGCCTCTTCGCGGGAGGCGCTGACGGGGTGGAAGCCGACATGGCGCAGGCCGGCGAGGAGCGTCTGGCCGGTGGGGCGCACGTTGGGAGAGCCGACCGCGTACAGCGTCCCGTAGGCGACGGTCCAGCCGATGAGGATCGTCAGGATGATCGAGAACGGCGTGGTGTAGCCGGTGACCAGCATCGCGAACGCGTCGAGCAGCAGGACCACCCACAGCACGACCCGCCATCGTGGTCGCCGGGACATGCCGACGGCGGTCATGTACGCGATGACGGGCGCGAGGTAGCCGTGCACGGGATCGGTGAGCGCGTGGATGTCGCCCGGCGACACCTTGGTGAGCGCGTCCTGGATGGACTGAGGCGCGGCCTTGGCGACCCAGAGATCGGTCGCGAGCGTCACCCCGTGCGCGAGGACGGCCGCGAGCACCCCGTCGGCGATCCGCAATCCGTCGCGCTTGATCAGCCGCTCGATGGCGAAGGCGACCGGGACGAGCAGGATGGCGATGCTGGAGGCGAGCCCCGCGAACTTGGTCAGCAGGTCGGGGGCCTGTCCCGTGCCCTTGTTGATGTCCTGGGCGAAGCCCGACGTCGTGGCGTGCGCGAACGCGGCGATGGCCAGCAGGACGGCGACCGCGAGCACGCCCACGAGAAGCCGCATCAGGTCCGAAGGGCGGTGCACGCGCGCGGGGAGCAACGGTTCGTCGCCCTCGACGCGCTCCGCGTGCGGCTCCGTGTCGGCACAGTCGGGGTCGTGCAGGGGCTGCTCGTGCCTGGTCTCGGCGGCCTCCCCGGCCGCGTTCTCAGGGCGCGCCGGTGTCACAGAGGTGCCCTCCGCCTTGTCGGGGTGCACGCTCTGCTCCGTCGTCTCTTCTTGATCTCGTATCACCAGTCACCGCCCGCACGATGGTGGCATGTCCCGTCGCCGCCGGGAGGCATCAGGGTGCATTTCGTACGAGCCTCCGCGTTGTCGGTGGCGTGGGGCAGGATGGACCGGATGAGCGAGGAGAGCGAGCCGGCGGGTGGACCGCCCGCCCACCCGGAGTACGCGGAGCGGGTCCTTGAGGTCGCCGAGCTGATCCCGCCCGGGCGGGTCATGACGTACGGAGACGTCGCCGAGTGGCTGGAGGAGGGCGGCCCGCGCCAAGTGGGGCGCGTGATGGCCCTCTACGGTGGCGGCGTGCCGTGGTGGCGCGTGGTGCGCGCGGACGGGGCCCTGCTGCCGGGCCACGAACTGAGAGCGCTCGGCCACTACCGGGACGAGGGCACGCCCCTGCGGGACGCCTCCCGGTCCGCCGACGGCCACCTGCCGCGCCTGGACATGAAGCGGGCTCGATGGGACGGCGGGACACGTACGGAAGCTCACAGGTGACAGCTTCGGCCATCCCGCGCGCGGGCGGGGTGCCGGTGGCCCGTACGGGGGAAACGGCGCGTTCGGGGCACTTCGCCACGACCGTGTCCGTTGGTGAGACTGGGCACAATCGCGCCCGGAGTGACGCGAGCAAGGCGTAGGAAGCCCGGCTTCCGCCACACTCGACGGCGTAGCGTCGACGGCACCGTCGATGGCAGACACCTCCTTCGCCCCGCAGCCACCGTTTCGCACGGCAGGCGCTTCGACCACCCGCACACCCACCAGGACCAGCGATCCACGTGAGCTCCACTTCGTCCACCAGGCAGCCGTCGCACCAGCCGGTCCGACAGCGGGTCCCGGGTGCGTATCGACTGGTGCGCACCCCGCGGGCTCCCGTGGACCCCCCTCGTCTGGACGCACCCCAGCGGGCTGTGGTTGACCACGGCCACGGCCCCCTGCTCGTCCTGGCAGGTCCCGGGACGGGCAAGACCACCACGCTGGTGGAGGCGGTGGCGGCGCGCATCGCCAAGGGCACGGAACCCGCACGCATCCTTGTCCTCACGTTCAGCCGCAAGGCGGCGGTCGAGCTGCGCGACAGGATGGCGCTGCGCATCGGTGCCGCGCGCGCCCCGCAGGCGACGACCTTCCACTCCTTCTGTTACGCGCTCGTCCGCGCCCACCAGGACACGGATCTCTTCGTCGAACCCCTGCGCCTGCTGTCGGGTCCCGAGCAGGACGTCGCCGTGCGCGAGCTGCTCGCCGGCCAGATCGACCTGGAGCAGGGCGGGCTCGCGCGCGTCCGCTGGCCCGACGAACTGCGCGCCTGTCTCACCACGCGAGGCTTCGCCGACGAGGTGCGCGCGGTCCTCGCCCGCAGCCGGGAGCTGGGCCTCGGTCCTGCCGCCCTGGACGCTTTCGCGCGCCGTACAGGGCGCCCGGACTGGCGCGCGGCCGCCACCTTCCTCGCCGAGTACCTGGACGTCCTCGACATGCAGGGCGTCGTGGACTACGCGGAACTCGTGCACCGCGCGGTGCTCCTCGCCCACCGGCCGGAGGTCGCCGGGCAGCTGGCCGCGCAGTACGACGCCGTGTTCGTCGACGAATACCAGGACACCGACCCGTCGCAGGTCAGGCTGTTGCACGCGCTCGCGGGCGGGGGACGCACCCTGGTCGCGTTCGGCGACCCCGACCAGTCGATCTACACGTTCCGCGGTGCCGACGTGAACGGCATCCTGGACTTCCCCGACGCCTTCCCGCGCGCGAACGGCACCCCCGCGCCGGTCGAGGTCCTCACCACATCACGGCGCTCCGCGAGCAGCCTCCTGGAAGCCACACGGCGCATCACCCAGCGCATGCCGCTGACCCGTCTGCCCGCCGAGAAGGTGCGTGCCCACCGCGCCCTCGCCCCCGTGCGCGAGGGCGGCAGGACCGAGGTCTACACGTACCCGACGGCCGGCACGGAGCTCGACAACATCGCGGACATCCTGCGCCGGGCCCACCTGGAGGACGGGGTCCCGTGGAGCGACATGGCCGTCCTGGTGCGCGCGGGCGGGCGCAGCATCCCGTCGGTACGCCGCGCGCTCACCGCGGCGGGCGTCCCCCTGGACATCGACGGTGACGACCTGCCGCTGCGCCACGAGCCGGCGGTCGCGCCGCTGCTCACCGCATTGAAGGCGGTCGCGCAGAGCCCGTCCGAAGGGGACGCGGGCGATGCGGCCTTCCGGCTCGACGTCGAGACGGCCCTCACCCTGCTGACCTCACCGCTCGCGAGCATGGACGCCGCGGATCTGCGCCGCCTGGGGCGCGCCCTGCGCGAGGAGGAGCGCGCGGCGGGCAACCAGGTGCCGCCGCCCTCCGACGAGCTGCTCGCCCGCGCCCTCGCCGAGCCCGAGCGCCTCGCCCTGCACGACCCCGCCTACGCGCGCGGTGCGCAGCGTCTCGGCGCCCTTCTGGCTACGGCCCGCGAGAAGCTCGCGGACGGGGGCACCGCGGAGGAAGCCCTCTGGGAGCTGTGGAACGGCACGCCGTGGCCGCAGCGCCTGGAGCGTGCCGCCCGGCGTGGCGGCGCGGCAGGGCGCAATGCCGACCGGGACCTCGACGCCGTGTGCGCCTTGTTCGCCATCGCCGCCCGCGCGGAGGAACGCACCGGCGGCCGGGGCGTCCGTAACTTCCTCGAGGAGTTGGAGGCCCAGGACATCGCGGCCGACACCCTGGCCGGCCGCGCCGTGCGCCCCGACGCCGTACGGCTGATGACCGCGCACCGCTCCAAGGGCCTGGAGTGGCGCCTCGTCGTCGTCGCGGGCGTCCAGGAGGGCCTGTGGCCGGATCTGCGCCGCCGTGGCTCCCTGCTGGAGGCCGACCGCATCGGCCGCGACGGGCTGGCCGAACCCCTGACCCCCGGCGCCCTCCTGGCCGAGGAGCGGCGACTGTTCTACGTGGCCGCCACGCGCGCGCGGGAGCGCCTTGTCGTCACCGCGGTGAAGGCACCCGCCGACGACGGCGACCAGCCGTCCCGGTTCCTGACCGAACTCGGCGTCGAGCCCAAGGACGTCACGGGCCGCCCGCGCCGCCCGCTGTCGGTGGCCGCCCTGGTCGCGGAGTTGCGGGCCACCACGGTCGACCCGCGCGTCTCCGACGCCCTGCGGGAGGCCGCCGCCCGGCGCCTCGCACGCCTCGCCGCGCTCAGCGACGACGACGGCCGGCCGCTCGTGCCCTCCGCCCATCCGTACCGCTGGTGGGGCATGTACGAGCCCACCGAGAGCAAGGTCCCCCTGCGGGACCGGGACAAGCCCGTCGTGCTCTCGGGCAGCGCCCTCGACCAGCTCGCCAACACCTGTGCGCTGCAATGGTTCCTCGGCCGCGAGGTGAAGGCCGACGCGCCCGCCACCGCCGCCCAGGGCTTCGGCAATGTCGTGCACGTCCTGGCCGACGAGGTCGCCTCCGGACGCACCCCGGCCGACCTCGCCGTCCTCATGGAGCGCCTCGACTCCGTGTGGGACGCGCTCGCCTTCGACGCGCCCTGGAAGTCCGCCCAGGAGAAGGAGCACGCGCGCGTGGCGCTCGAACGCTTCCTCCAGTGGCACGTCATGGACCGCTCCGGGCGGACCCCGGTCGCCAGTGAGCACGCCTTCGACGTGACCCTCGAAGCAGGCTCCTACGAAGTGCGCATCCGCGGCTCCATGGACCGCGTCGAACGCGACTCCGAGGGCCGCGCCTATGTCGTCGACTTCAAGACCGGCAAGCAGGCACCCAGCGCCGCCGAGGTGGCCCGCCACCCGCAGCTCGCCGTGTACCAGCTCGCCGTGCGGGAGGGCGCCGTGGACGAGCCCTTCGACGGTGCGAGGCCGCACCCCGGCGGAGCCGAACTGGTGCAGCTGCGCCAGGGCGCCCCTCAGAAGGCGGGCGGCGAGACGTTCCCGAAGGTGCAGGCGCAGGTGCCGCTCGAAGGCGAGTGGGTCGGTGACCTCCTGGCCACCGCCGCCGGAAAGGTCCTCGACGAGCGCTTCGCGCCCACCACCGGGCAGCACTGCACGCACTGTGCCTTCCGCGCCTCGTGCAGCGCGCGATCCGAGGGACAGCACGTCGTGGAGTGACGTACGCCTCCGCTGTGCCGAATCGGGCGGGCGCTGTCAGTGGTGCCGGTTAGCCTCGTTGAGGTGACCTCCCGCCTCACCGACCCCGAGCAGCTCAAAGAGCTCCTCGGCATCCCGTTCACGCCGGAGCAGACGGCCTGCATCGTCGCGCCGCCCGCCCCGCAGGTGATCGTGGCCGGGGCCGGATCCGGCAAGACGACGGTGATGGCGGCGCGCGTGGTCTGGCTGGTCGGTACCGGACAGGTCGCGCCCGAGCAGGTCCTCGGCCTCACCTTCACCAACAAGGCGGCAGGCGAGCTGGCCGAGCGCGTCCGCAAGGCCCTCGTCAAGGCGGGCGTCACCGACCCCGACACCATCGACCCGGACCACCCGCCGGGTGAGCCCGTGATCTCCACGTACCACGCCTTCGCCGGGCGCCTCCTGACCGATCACGGGCTGCGCATCGGCCTCGAACCGACGACGCGGCTGCTCGCCGACGCCACCCGCTTCCAGCTCGCCGCGCGCGTGCTGCGCGAGGCGCCGGGGCCCTACCCCGCCCTCACCCGCTCCTTCGCCGACCTCGTCAGCGACCTCCTCGCGCTCGACGCCGAGCTGGCCGAGCACCTCGTACGGCCGGACCGGCTGCGGGCGTACGACCATGAGCTGCTCCGCTCCCTCGAAGGCGTCAAACTCAGCAACGCGGACCTGCGCAAGGTGCCCGAAGCCGCCGCCGCTCGCCTCGAACTGACCGAGCTGGTGGGCCGCTACCGGGAGGCGAAGCGGGCCCGGGACGTCCTCGACTTCGGCGACCAGATCGCCCTGTCGGCCACCCTGGCGAGCACCCGCCCCGAGGTCGGCGAGATCCTGCGCGACGAGTTCCGCGTCGTCCTGCTCGACGAGTACCAGGACACCTCCGTGGCCCAGCGCATCCTTCTCGCGGGCCTGTTCGGCGGCGACACCGGCCACGCCGTGACCGCTGTGGGCGACCCCTGCCAGGCGATCTACGGATGGCGCGGTGCCTCGGTCGCCAACCTCGACGACTTCCCGCACCACTTCGCGTACACCGACGGCCGCCCCGCCACCCGCTTCGCGCTCAGCGAGAACCGGCGCAGCGGCGGCCGCCTCCTGGACCTGGCCAACGGCCTCGCCGAGCCGTTGCGCGCGATGCACGCGGGCGTGCAGGCCCTGCGGCCCGCCCCGGGGGCCGAGCGGGACGGCATCGTGCGCTGCGCCCTCCTGGCCACCCACAGCGAGGAGATCGCCTGGCTCGCCGACTCCCTCGCCCACCTCGTCCGGACCGGCAAGGAGCCGGGTGAGATCGCCGTCCTGTGCCGCACCGCGACCGACTTCGCCGAGATCCAGGGCGCCCTCGTCGCCCGCGACATCCCCGTCGAGGTGGTCGGCCTGTCGGGTCTGCTCCACCTTCCCGAGGTCGCCGATCTCGTCGCCGTGTGCGAGGTGCTCCAGGACCCGGGGGCCAACGCGTCGCTGGTGCGGCTGCTGACCGGCCCGCGCTGGCGCATCGGCCCCCGCGACCTCGCCCTCCTCGGGCGCAGGGCCCGCCTGCTCGTCTCCCACGCGCGCGGGGGCGACGAGGACGATCCCGACCGGCGCCTGGCCGAGGCCGTCGAAGGCGTCGACCCGTCCGAGGTGATATCGCTCGCGGACGCGCTCGACACCTTCCTGGAGACCTCCGTCGAGGCCGACGGGGACGACGACGGGCTGCCCTTCTCCCCGGACGCGCGCGTGCGCTTCGCCCGGCTCGCCACCGAACTGCGCGAGCTGCGCCGCTCCCTGTCCGACCCGCTCATGGACGTCCTGCACCGCGTGCTGGCCGTCACCGGTCTGGAGGTCGAACTCTCCGCGTCCCCGCACGCCCTTGCGGCCCGCCGCCGCGAGACCCTGTCCAACTTCCTCGACATAGCGGCCTCCTTCGCGGCCCACGACGGCTCGGCGTCCCTGCTCGCCTTCCTGGGTTTCCTGCGCACCGCCGCCCAGTACGAGAAGGGGCTCGACAACGCGCTGCCTGGCGGCGAGAACACCGTGAAGGTGCTCACCGCCCACAAGTCCAAGGGCCTGGAGTGGGACGTCGTCGCCGTCCCCGGGCTCGTCAACGGCACCTTCCCCAGCGGCCAGGGGCGCGAGAAGTGGACCGCGCAGGGCAAGGTCCTGCCGCACGAACTGCGCGGCGACGCCGCCACTCTGCCCGACGTGGAGGCGTGGGACTCCCGGAGCATGAAGGCGTTCCACGCCGACATGAAGGACCACCAGCACACCGAGGAGCTGCGCCTCGGCTACGTCGCCTTCACGCGCCCCCGCACCCTGCTGCTCGGCTCCGGCCACTGGTGGGGACCTTCGCAGAAGAAGCGGCGCGGCCCGTCCGACTTCCTCCAGGCGCTGTACGAGCACTGCGCCGCCGGGTACGGCGAGATCGAGGCCTGGGCCGACGAGCCCGAGGAGGACGCGGAGAACCCGGCCCTCCAGGAGGCATCGGCCGAGCACGCCTGGCCCCTGCCGCTCGACGAAGCGTCCCTGGCACGCCGCCGCGCGGCGGCCGACACGGTGCTCGCCCATGTGGAGCGCGCCGCCGATCCGGCCGAGGGCCGCGCGCACACGCAGACGCATCCCGCCGCGCACACCGAGCCCCCGTTCGAGGACCCGGACTGGCCGCCCCCGCCCGACGACGAGGAACCGCCCTTCGCGGACGAGGCGTTCGCCGAGGAGCCGCCCGACGACTGGGACGCCTTGCCCACCGAACGGCCCGCCGTCCCGCATCCGGCGCCGGAACCGCCCTCCCACGCGCGCGTGCCGGAGCCCTCGGGGGAACCCACCGTCCCGGCCGTCCCGCACCCCGCCCCGGAGCCCTCGCTCACCGCGGAGGAGGCCCGCACCATCGCCTCCTGGGACCGCGATCTCGACGCCCTCACGGGCGAGCTGCTGCGCGCCCGCGCCGGAGTGCGCGAGGTGTCCGTGCCGCACTCGCTCACGGCGTCCCAGGTGCTGCGCCTGGCCGCCGACCCCGACGGGTTCGCCCAGGAGCTGGCCCGGCCCATGCCGCGCCCGCCCCAGCCGGCGGCCCGCCGCGGCACCCGCTTCCACGCCTGGATCGAGGCCCGATTCGAAGAGCTGCGCCTTCCCATGCTGGACCCGGAGGAGCTGCCGGGCAGCGACGCCGAGGTCGCCGACGAGCAGGACCTGGAGGCGCTCAAGGAGGCCTTCGAGCGCACCCCGTACGCGCACCGCACCCCCTACCGGATCGAGCTGCCCTTCCAGCTGGCCGTCGCGGACCGTGTCGTGCGCGGCCGCATCGACGCCGTCTACAAACAGGGCGAAGGCGACGAGGCGACGTACGAGATCGTCGACTGGAAGACCGGCCACCAGCACAACGGTGACCCCCTCCAGCTCGCCGTCTACCGGCTCGCCTGGGCCGAGCGGCAAGGCGTGCCCCTGGAGTCGGTGAGCGCCGCCTTCGTCTACGTACGCAGCGGGGAGACGGTCCGGCCCCGGCGGCTGCCCGGCCGCGCGGAGCTGGAGCGACTGCTCACCCAGGAGCCACCGGCGCCGGGCGACTCCGTCCAGGAGCCGACGGCCGAGCACGCTCCGGCGGGGGACTAGGCTCGTGAGCATGAGCAAGCCCGTCGAGAACGCTGACAGCGTGGTCAGCACCGTCCGTGCCCACATCGAGAACAACCGAGCGGCGTTCCTCGACGACCTCGCGGCCTGGCTGCGGATCCCCTCCGTCTCCGCCCAGCCCGATCACGCTCCTGACGTGCGGCGCAGCGCCGACTGGCTGGCCGCACAGCTGGCCGCGACCGGCTTCCCGACCACCGAGGTGTGGGAGACACCGGGCGCCCCCGCCGTCTTCGCGGAGTGGCCCTCAGGGGACCCCGCGGCGCCCACGGTGCTCGTCTACGGACACCACGACGTACAGCCCGCCGCCCGCGAGGACGGCTGGGACACCGACCCCTTCGACCCCGTCGTCATCGGTAATCGGCTCCATGCGCGCGGTGCCGCCGACGACAAGGGGCAGGTGTTCTTTCACACACTCGGCGTGCGCGCCCACCTCGCCGTGACCGGCCGCACCACCCCCGCCGTCAACCTCAAGCTGCTCATCGAGGGCGAGGAGGAGTCGGGCTCGCCGAACTTCCGCGCCCTTGTCGAGAGCCGCAAGCACCGCCTTGCCGCCGATGCCGTGATCGTCTCCGACACCGGCATGTGGTCCGAGGACACCCCCACGGTGTGCACCGGCATGCGGGGCCTCGCCGACTGCGAGATCGAGCTGCGCGGCCCGGACCAGGACATCCACTCGGGATCGTTCGGCGGCGCCGTCCCGAACCCGGCGACCGCCGCCGCCCGCCTCGTCGCCGCGCTCCACGACGAGCACGCGCGCGTGGCCGTTCCCGGCTTCTACGACGGCGTCCAGGAACTCACCGACCGGGAGCGCGCGCTCTTCGCGGAGCTGCCCTTCGACGAGGACCAGTGGCTGCGCACCGCCAAGTCCCATGCCACGCACGGCGAGGCCGGACACAGCACCCTGGAGCGCATCTGGGCCCGGCCCACGGCGGAGGTCAACGGGATCGGGGGCGGCTACCAGGGCCCCGGCGGCAAGACCATCGTGCCGTCCTCCGCCATGCTGAAGCTGTCGTTCCGGCTGGTCGCGGGGCAGGACCCCGACCACGTCGAGAAGGCGATCACCGCCTGGGTCGCCGAGCAGCTGCCCGCCGGGATCGGCCACACGATCACCTTCGGCGCCGCCACCCGGCCGTGTCTGACCCCGCTCGACCACCCGGCCCTGCAGTCCGTCGTACGGGCGATGGGCCGCGCCTTCGAGCAGAAGATCCGCTACACGCGCGAAGGCGGCTCTGGCCCGGCGGCCGACCTCCAGGACGTCCTGGCCGCCCCCGTGCTCTTCCTGGGCATCTCCGTCCCCTCCGACGGCTGGCACGCCCCGAACGAGAAGGTCGAGCTCGACCTCCTCATGAAGGGCGTCGAAACCACCGCCTACCTGTGGGGCGACCTCGCGGAGAACTGGACGGATGCGCACTGAACGGAGCCCCGCCCCCGCCGCACGACCCGTCGAACCACTTGCCGAACCACCCTTTTCACGACCGGGGGAGTTGGAAGCACCTGTGACCACCTGGACCGACCGCACCGCCGACCTCGCCGCGGGCCGCCCGCTGACGCTTGCCGCGCCGAGTGGGATCGACCGCGCCGCACACCACCGCCTCGACGAGGCATGGCTCGCCGCGGCCTGGAGCCACCCCTCGACCCGCGTCTTCGTGGTCTCCGGCGGTCAGGTGCTCATCGACGAGACACCGGACGGCGCGACGGAACTGGTCATGACCCCGGCCTTCGAAGCGCCCCTCACCGAGGCTCACAGGTACTTCCTGGGCACCGACGAGGACGGCGTGAGCTACTTCGCGCTCCAGAAGGACAGCCTCCCGGGGCGCATGGACCAGTCAGCGCGCCCCGCGGGCCTGCGCGAAGCGGGTCTCCTGCTGTCGCAGCGCGACGCCGGCCTCATGGTGCACGCGGTCGCCCTGGAGAACTGGCAGCGCCTGCACCGCTTCTGCTCCCGCTGCGGCGAACGCACCGTCATCGCCGCCGCGGGCCACATCCGCCGCTGCCCGGCCTGCGGGGCCGAGCACTACCCGCGCACCGACCCGGCCGTGATCATGGCCGTCATGGACGCGCAGGACCGCATCCTCCTCGGCCGCCAGGTGCACTGGCCGGAGGGCCGCTTCTCGACGCTCGCCGGGTTCGTGGAGCCCGGGGAGTCCATCGAGGCGTCGGTGCGCCGCGAGGTCTTCGAGGAGGCGGGCGTCCTCGTCGGGGACGTCTCCTACGTGGCCAGCCAGCCCTGGCCGTTCCCCTCCAGCCTCATGCTCGGCTTCATGGCCCACGCCACGTCGACGGAGATCAATGTCGACGGTGACGAGATCCACGAGGCGCGCTGGTTCTCCCGCGACGACCTGCGGGCCGCCTTCGAGACCGGGGAGGTCATGCCTCCCTACGGGATCTCGATTGCGGCCCGCTTGATCGAGCTCTGGTACGGCGAGCCCCTGCCGAAGCCCAGCGACGCCCTGTGAGCGCCCGCCGGTAGCGGCCTCAGACGCCGATCTTCTGCTTGACCTGCGCCAACGAGGGGTTGGTCAGCGTCGAACCGTCGTCGAAGAGAACGGTGGGAACCGTCTGGTTCCCACCGTTCGCCTTCTCGACGAAGGCCGCGGACTCCGGGTCCTGCTCGATGTTGATCTCGGTGTACTCGATGCCCTCGCGCGCCATCTGCTTCTTCAGTCGCTGGCAGTAGCCGCACCAGGTGGTGCTGTACATCGTCACAGTGCCCGGCATGTTCCTCGCGCTCCTTCGGGGCTGGGGTGCGTGTTCGCAATCAGACGAACGCGAGCGACGGCCCCGCCATTCCCGCGCGTCGACCGCATTAGTACGACTAACACCGGCCGCCTGTGGACAACGCGACGCACCCGTCCCCGACGACCTGGCAGCATGGCGGGGTGACAGCAGCAACGCACTCCACCCTGTTCCCACAGGTCCCGCAGACGGCCGACGAGGTGCTCGACGGGCTCGACCCCGAGCAGCGCGCCGTGGCGACGGCCCTGCACGGTCCGGTGTGCGTGCTCGCGGGCGCCGGCACGGGCAAGACGCGCGCGCTCACCCACCGCATCGCCTACGGGGTCCGCGCCGGGATCCTGCAGCCCGCCAGTGTGCTTGCCGTCACCTTCACCAACCGCGCCGCGGGCGAGATGCGCGGCCGCCTCCGCCAGCTGGGGGCGGGCGGGGTCCAGGCCCGCACCTTCCACTCGGCGGCCCTGCGCCAGCTCCAGTTCTTCTGGCCCAAGGCCGTCGGCGGCGAGCTGCCCCGGCTCCTCGACCGCAAGATCCAGTTCGTCTCCGACGCGGCGACCGCCTGCGGGGTGCGTCTCGACCGCGGTGAGCTGCGGGACGTGACCGGGGAGATCGAGTGGTCCAAGGTCACCCAGACCGTCCCCGGGGACTACGCGGCCGCGGCGCACAAGGCCGGGCGGGAGACCGTCCGCCACCCGGCCGAGATCGCCCAGATCTACGCGAACTACGAAACCCTCAAGCGGGACCGCTCCGTCATCGACTTCGAGGACGTCCTGCTGCTCACCGTCGGCATCCTCCAGGACCGGCACGACATCGCCGACCAGGTCCGGGCCCAGTACCAGCACTTCGTCGTCGACGAGTACCAGGACGTCAGCCCCCTCCAGCAGCGCCTGCTCGACCTGTGGCTCGGCGACCGGGACAACCTCTGCGTCGTCGGCGACGCCAGCCAGACGATCTACTCCTTCACCGGCGCCACCCCCGACCACCTGCTCAACTTCCGCACCCGCCACCCCGACGCCACCGTCGTCAAACTCGTCCGCGACTACCGCTCCTCGCCCCAGGTCGTCCACCTCGCCAACGGGGTCCTGGCGCGCGCAGGCGGCCGCGCCGCCGAGCACCGCCTGGAGCTGATTTCGCAGCGCGAGAGCGGACCCGAGCCGGTCTACACCGAGTACGCCGACGAGCCCACCGAGGCCGAAGGTGCGGCGCGCCGCATCCGCGAGCTGATCGCCTCCGGAGTCTCCGCGGGCGAGATCGCGATCCTCTTCCGCACGAACAGCCAGTCGGGCATCTACGAGCAGGCGCTCGCCGACGCCGGAGTGCCCTACCAGCTGCGCGGGGCGGAGCGGTTCTTCGAGCGGGACGAGGTCCGCAAGGCGCACCGGAGGCTGCGGGCAGCCGCGCGCTTCGGACAGAACGACACGGAGTTCGACGACGCCGTCGACCTGCCCTCCCAGGTCAGAGCGGTCCTCTCCGGTGAGGGCTGGACGACCGAGGCCCCGGCCGGGTCCGGCGCGGTGCGTGACCGCTGGGAATCCCTCGCGGCGCTCGCCCGGCTGGCCGAGGAGTACGCGCGTGCCGAGCCCGCCGCCGCCCTGGCCGACTTCGTGACCGAGCTGGACGAGCGCGCCAACACCCAGCACGCCCCGACCGTCGAGGGCGTCACCCTCGCGTCCCTGCACGCGGCGAAGGGCCTCGAGTGGGACGTCGTGTTCCTCGTCGGTCTCGCCGAGGGCATGATGCCGATCACCTACGCCAAGACCGACGAACAGGTCGAGGAGGAGCGCCGGCTGCTCTACGTCGGCGTCACCCGCGCCCGCCACCACCTGAGCCTCTCGTGGGCGCTGTCCCGCTCGCCCGGCGGTCGCCCCACCCGCAGAGCCAGCCGCTTCCTCGACGGTCTGCGGCCCGGCTCCACCGGCTCGGTCGGCCGGAGCGGCGGCGGGGGCCGCGGCGGCGTCGAGCACGGGGCGCGGCCGGGCGCCGCCGAGCCGCCGGGCGCGGTCCGCCGCAGAGGCGCCCGGAAGGTGGCGCGCTGCCGGGTCTGCGGGCGCACGCTCGAAGCGGTCGAGATGAAGCTGATGCGCTGCGAGGACTGCCCCTCTGACATGGACGAGGGGGTCTACGAGCGCCTTGTCGAGTGGCGCGCGCGCACGGCGGCCGCCCTCGGCCAGCCCGCGTTCTGCGTCTTCACCGACAAGACGCTGATCGCGATCGCCGAAGCCGCGCCGGAGGACGAGGCCGAGCTGTCCCGCGTCCCGGGCGTCGGTGTGCGCAAGTTTCGCGCCCACGGATCGGATGTGCTGGCCATTTGCGCAGGTCAGGTGCTGGAGGACCACCAGACAGAGGCTCCCGAGGGGGACTGAGGGAAACTCGTCGAAAAAATAGTTTGCGCATGCCCCAGCGATCCCCATAGGTTCTTAAGCACGAAAGCAGCGGCCTTCTCGGAGGCGCTGGTTTCGTGCTGTACTTACAAGCCGTCGGACCGGTTCACCCCGGTCCCCTAGACGCCGAGAGGAGGCGATTCCAGTGATCAGCATCAACACCAGCTCCAGCACCACCGTGAAAATGACCGATCGCTCGGTCGTCGCTTCCTGCCTGCTCGGCTTCTCGAACCTGGGCACCGGTCTGTCTGGCGTCAGCGCCATGCGTCCGGAGTCCGGTCTGTCTCTCGCGGGTCTTCCCATTCGCGAGGGCAATGAGCGACCGACCAAGGCACCGGAAGCAGTAGCGGCGGCACAGGCTCAGGCCTATGCCTTCGCGGCGGCCGGTGCCGGATTCCGGAAGCAGACGACGCAGCACCACACGATGTGGGCCTTCCGTGGGCTCGAACCCTGGAGCGATCCAGCCTGATCGACGATCAGGCAGGCGCCTTCAGGGCCGCGGAACCCCACCCGGGATCCGCGGCCCTTCTGTTTTCCCGGAAGAACCAGCGATCTTCCGAGGAACCGGCTCGAAGGGGCCTCGGGACAAGAACTGAACCCGGTACCACCGCCACCCGGCACACCCGCCGGAACAACCAGACGAGGAAGACACCACCGTGCAACTCGAAGCGCACGCCCCGTCCGTACCGCCTTCGGACCCTCTTCCCCCGCCCGTCCCCACGGAGGACACCACCTTGAACCCGCTGACTGCGCTCACCGCGCTCGACGACGCCATCGAGAACCTCGGCGTGCCCGTCCCCTGCCGTGCCTACGACCCCGAGGTCTTCTTCGCGGAGTCGCCGGCGGATGTCGAGTACGCCAAGTCGCTCTGCCGCACCTGCCCGCTGATGGAGGCCTGCCTCGCCGGCGCCAAGGAGCGGCGTGAGCCGTGGGGCGTCTGGGGTGGGGAGCTGTTCGTCCAGGGTGTCGTCGTCGCCCGGAAGCGGCCGCGTGGCCGCCCGCGCAAGAACCCGGTCGCGGCATGAACACCCGAGGAACGATCGACCGCCCCCTGACGCACGACCCCAAGAAGCAGGCCCCGATGAAGCCGTCCACGAGCGAGCCCACCGGCTCCGCGATTCCAGACTTTCCCACGTCCGACGCGCACGACTCGCGTCAGAACAGGACCCGTCAGATGCAACTCATCCCAGAAGCCCTGGCCCGTGCGCATATGCACGAGCAGCTGCGGGACGCCCATGCCGAGCGCCAGGCCCTGCGCCTGGTGGTCGCCCGCCGCATGCAGCGGCGTGCCGAGCGCGCCTCGCTGCGCGCCCGGCGGGCGCTCGCCCAGGCCGTCATGCAGTAGGACGCCGACGCGGCCGAGCCGGCACGCGGCGCCACCTGTCACGCAGTTCGCGGGGGCCGGTCCGAGAGGGCCGGTCCCCGCGGTGCGTTGTACCGGACGATCATCGGTATATGGCGTTATCGTCGCGGAGTGATGTCTCTTCCAGGCGGGGGCTCCGCGCAGCCGAACGACCAGCGGGCGACTGACCAGCGGGCGAACGACCGGCAGTACGTCGTGTGCGCCCGGTGCGGCACGCGTGCGCAGGGCACACCGCTGACCTGGTCGTACTCCGTGGAGGACGGGGTGGGCCGGTACGTGTGCGAGGCCTGCGCCCGCGAGCACATCAGGGCCATCGAGGCCCGGCTCGACTCCGACTGGTGGTGACCGCGCCGCGGCCGGTGCTCAGGCCTCCGCTGCCGGTTCCTGCTCGGGCTCCTCTTCCGCCTCCGTCAGGAACCCGGGCACCCACGCCTCCAGTTCATCCCGCAGCCGCACCGTGGCGCCGAGCTGGCACAGGACCCCGATCGTGCTGAGCGTGACCCGGTGGATCAGGAGGTACGCCGGGGGCAGGTTGAGCCGCTTGCCCAACTGGTGGGCGGGAGAACGGGGATCGGCGATCCGCGCCGCCTGGTTGCGCATCCAGGAACGGGTGAACGTGAACGCCTCCACCTGCGCGGGCTCGATGATCGGCAGGAGGTAGTCGAGCACCGCATCCGGTTCGAGCTCGATCGACTCCCGGACGAAGCCCTCCTCGCGCAGCATCTGATAGACGGCGACGGCCTCGCCGTCGAGCGTCATCCGCAGGGCGCGGCCGATCGTGGCGGGCAGGCCGCCCGGCAGCCGGTCGACGGTGCCGAAGTCCAGGACGCCCAGCCGCCAGCCGTCCTCGCCGTCCGGCAGCAGCCGGAAGTTGCCCGGGTGCGGATCCGCGTGCAGGAGGCCGGTGCGCGCCGGACCCGAGAAGAGGAACCGCGCCAGCAACTGGCCCGCGCGATCCCGCTGTTCCTCGCTCCCGCCGCTGATGACCTCGGCGAGCGGTGTCCCGTCGATCCACTCCGTGACCAGGACCTGCTCGCTCTGGTGCACGACGTCCGGCACCACGACATCGGGGTCGTCGGCGAACTCCTCCGCGTGCGCCCGCTGGGCCCGCGCCTCCAGTTCGTAGTCCAGCTCCTCGGTCACCCGGTCGCGCAACTCGGCGATCAGCGGCTTGATGTCCATACCGGGTATGAGCGGCCCCAACAGGCGGGCGAAGCGGCTGAGTTGCGTGAGGTCCGAGAGCAGTGCGTCACCGGCGCCCGGATACTGCACCTTCACGGCGACCTCGCGCCCGTCGTGCCACACGGCGTGATGCACCTGGCCGATGGAGGCCGCCGCCGACGGCTTGTCCTCGAACTCCAGGAACAGCTCCTGCCACCGCGCGCCGAGCCGCTCCTTGAGCACCGCGTGCACGGTGCGCGTCGGCATCGGCGGTGCCGCCTCCTGCAGCTTGGTCAGCGCGGCCCGGTAGGGACCGGCGACCTCCTCCGGCAGGGCGGACTCGAAGACGGACATCGCCTGCCCGAACTTCATCGCCCCGCCCTTCAGCTCACCGAGGACCTTGAAGAGCTGGTCGGCCGTGCGCTGCTGCAGCTCGCGGCCGACGATCTCGGCGGACTTGCCGCCGATGCGTCTGCCGATGCCCCAGGTCGCGCGGCCGGCGAAGCCGATCGGTAGTGCGGCCAGCTTGGCGGTACGGGTAACCGCCTTTCGGGGAAGATCAGACATACACCCCTCCAAGTGCCGGACAGCCGTGCCGCGCATGCCCAGGCGTCATGACGCCGTCAGCCGTTGCTTACACCGCCATTGTGTCGTGCGGCCCTCGCTCCACGGAGGTCTCCTTCCCGTTACCTCCCTCACCCGCACCGCAGGAGCAGTGCGGGTGTGGCCAGACCGGGCGGGCATGCCAGTCGAGTCCCGGCGCGGCCGTCTCCCAGCGCGCCCCGGTGGACGACGGCAGCTCCCCGTCCAGGAAAGCGAGCCCGTGGGCCGCGGCGAGACCCGCGACCGCGGTGGCGAGCGCCACGTCACAGGCCTGGATCTGGCGGCTCGCCCGACCCGAGCCCCACTGCGCGAGCAACCGGGGCCAGGTGGGATCCCGCTCCGTGCGCCCGAGCAGCAGACAGTGGGCGCAGCCGGTGCCGCCCGGCAGGACGAGGGGGCCCACGATCCCGGTGGCCTCCACCACGCCGGCGTACAGATGCGGGATGCCCGCCGCGATCAGGTCCTCGGCGGCTGCCGGGGCGGGGGAGTGGACCGCGAGCCCGTCACGCGGCGCGATGATCACGAGGGAGAGTGCGGACTCCTCTAGCTCCAGGCTCGCGAACTCCTCCTGCCTTCGGCTGGCGGACTCCTCTTGCTCCCGGTTCGCGGATTCCTCCCGCTCCCGGCTCACCGATGACGCCTGTGTCCTGCGCCGGTCGGGGCGCGGGGGCCGCGCAGGCGCCGAAGCGCGCACCACCTGGCGCGCCGACACGTCCCGGCGCTCGCCCACCGCCTCCGCCGGCTGTCCGCCCGGCGCCACGTCCCACGGCTCGACGCAGCCGCCGTCCCGCACGTCGACATGGCCCACGCCCGCGGCGGCGAGGACGGAGGCCACCAGGGCTCCCACGCGCCCGGCGCCCCGCACCTGCACCCTCATGCGGTGCCGGGCCGCGAGCTTCCGCGCCGCTTCGGCGGGCCCCGCCGTAGTCACCGTCAGTGCCGCGTGATCGGGGCGGAGCCGGTCCATCACCTGGGTCTGTTTCCGCAGCGCCCGGGCGGCCGGCCCGCCTCCTGTGGCGTCGTCGAGCAGTCCCGCGCCGCTCAGCCGCTCCAGAAGCGCCTCCACATGTCCGTCGGGCAGGCCCATCCGCTGGGCCTCCTCCCGCAGCAGTGGCACGCCCCGCGTCCCGTCCAGCAGGGTCAGGAAGCTGCCCGTCGCCGTGTCGACCGGGCCGAGCACCACGGCGTGTGCCGGGGTGAGCCCGAACTGCACCGTGTTCAGGTCGTGCCAACCGCGCCGCAGCGCGGGCTTCAAGAGCGGATGCATAGCTGTGTCCCCCGTGCCGAGCCGTCTGTCGATCGATGGCCAGCATGCTCCCCGGGCGCGAACCGTGCCGAAAGTTGTCCACAGGCTGGGGGTGATAGTCGTACTAATCGAGCGGCGGTGCCGGCAGCCCACCGAACACGCCCGCCACGCAGCGCCGCACAGTCCGCACGCCGCGCCGAACAGTTCCACGACCACGCGCCGAACAGTTCCACGACCACGCACTGACCAGTTCCGCGACAGCGCACCGAACCGTTCCGGAGACGGGACTTCCGCCCTGCGCAACCGGTAACGTCGGGGCGTGCCCGCCGACCCTCTGCACCGTGCCACGAAACCGCAGCGCAGCACGACCAGTCCGCCGCCGGGCGGCCCGGGAGTGAGCGCGGTCGAGGTCCGCAGGAGCGCCCGGCGCCGCAGGACGGTCTCCGCCTACCGCGAGGGGGACCGCACCGTGGTGCTCATCCCGGCCCGCATGTCGGAGGCCGAGGAGCAGCGCTGGGTGACCGTCATGCTCGACAAGCTCGCGGCGCAGGAGAGCAAGCGGGTCCTCGGCGACGCCGAACTCGTCGAGCGCGCCGAGCGCCTCTCCGGGCAGTACCTCGACGGCAAGGCCCGCCCGACCTCGGTGCGCTGGGTCACCAACCAGAACACCCGATGGGGCTCCTGCACCCCGGCGGAGGGCAGCATCCGCCTTTCGCACAGACTGCAGGGCATGCCGGAGTACGTCGTCGACTACGTGCTCGTCCATGAGCTGGCGCATCTCCTCGTGCCCGGTCACGGGCCGCGGTTCTGGCGGCTCCTGGAGGCGTACCCGCGGACCGAGCGGGCCCGCGGGTACCTCGAAGGAGTGGTCGCGGCGGAACGTCTTCCGCATCTGCCGCCCGCGCGCGGGGAGTGACCGTCCCACGGGACCGGTTCTGTACCAGGGCTGTACCGACTTCTTCCGCCCCTGGCGTTTGCAGTTAGCCTGACGCGACGCAATCACCATCGGGATGGGGGACGGTCGTTACGCATGGCCAGGGAATTCCAACGCGGCCACAAGGCCAAGATCAGCGACCTCACCGCGGGCACGGATCTGTACGTCGGCGTGCAGATCAGCGGCCCCGGACTGACCTTCGACATCAGTTGCTTCGGGCTCGACGCCGAGGAACGGCTGTCGGACGACCGGTATTTCGTCTTCTTCAACCAGCCCAAGACGCCCGAGGAATCCGTCCAGCTGCTCGGCGCGCAGGCCGGTGACACGGAGTCGTTCCGCGTCACCCTCGACAAGATCCCGGCGGCCGTCCAGAAGCTGTCGTTCACGGCGACCATCGACGGCGCGGGGCAGATGTCGCAGGTGGCGCCCGGGTACATCCGGATTGTCGCCGGTGGCGAGGAGGTTGCCCGGTACTCCTTCCACGGCGGTGAGTTCTCCACCGAGCGCGCGGTGATGCTGGGCGACTTCTACCTCAAGGACGTGTGGCGGTTCGCCGCGGTCGGCCAGGGCTTCGACGGGGGCCTGGAGGCGCTGCTGCGGAACTTCGGCGGGGAGGTCGCCGAGGAGGAGCCCGCCGCGCCGCAGCAGTCCGCGGAGGCTCCCGGCTTCGCGCCGCCCGCCTTCGCCGCGCCGACGGCACCCGCCGCGGAACCGGCCCCCGCGCCCTCCTTCGGCGCACCCTCGGCCCCGGCGCCCGCGCCGCCCCAGAGCCCGCAGCCGCAGACGCCCCCGCCCGCTCCGGCTCCGGCGGCGCCCCCGGTGCACGCGGCCCCGACCGTCATCGCGCCGCTGACCACCCCGCCGGGCTCGGTGCCGCCGCCTCCGGCCCCCGCCCCGTACGGCCAGCAGCCGCCACAGCAGCCCTCGTACGGCCAGGTACCCGGCCAGGGCGGCGCGAGCCTGCCGCCCGGCTACGGGCAGCCGCCGCAGGCACCGTCCGCGCCACCCGGCTACGCCCAGCCGCCCGGCTATGGACAGCCGCCCGCCGCTCCCTCCCCGTACGGCGCCCCTCAGGGCATTCCGCAGCAGGCCGGAACCCCGGGCGTCGCGGCCGCGCTCGAGAAGTTCCGTGAGGCGCCCACCGGGCAGCGCTGGACTTTGCAGAACAAGAAGCTGATCCGTGTCGACCTCGGGGCCGCCGGGGACCAGCCCGTCCTCGCCCGGCAGGGCAGCATGGTGCTCTACCAGGGCAAGGTGGAATTCAGCTACAAGGGCGCGGGTTTCGCGGGCCGCATTGTCGGCAACGCCACCGGCCAGGAGATGCAGCTGATGCGCTGCACCGGGCGCGGCCAGGTCTTCCTCGCCGAGGAGGCCACCTACCTGCACCCCATCGAGCTGCAGGGCGACGCGATCTGCGTCTCCGCCGAGAACGTCCTGGCCTTCGACGAGAGCCTCCAGCACGAGGTGCGCAGGATCGAGGGGCACGGCATCCCCGGCGGCGCCCTGTTCGTGCTGCAGTTCCAGGGCACGGGGACCGTCGTCGTGAAGACGCACGGAACGCCCGTCGTGCTGCCGGTGACGCCGACGACCTTCGCCGACTGCAACGCGGTCGTCGCCTGGTCCGCCGCCGCCCAGGCGATCGTCTCCAGCCAGGTCCGGATGCGCCGCAACGCCTACCCCGGGGACAGCGGGGAGAGCGTGAACCTCCAGTTCCGGGGCGCACCCGGCAACTTCATCGTCGTCCAGCCGTACGAGGTCTGAGGGAGCCCGTCATGAACCAGCCACTCGCGGGCTTCGCCCCGACCCCGGTAGCCGCCCGCATGGAGAACCACGGCAGCAACATGCTGAAGGTCGCCATGCAGACCGGAAACGACCTCTACGCGCGCGTGGGCTCGATGGTCGCCTACGAAGGCTTCGTCCAGTACGAGCCGAACCCGCCCGCCGTGCGCCAGATCGCGCGCGACTGGATCACCGGCGAGGGCGCGCCCCTCATGAAGTGCTCCGGCGACGGCCTGCTGTACCTCGCCGACTACGGGGCGGACGTCGTCGTCATCAACCTCGGCGGAGACTCGATCTCCGTCAACGGCACCAACCTGCTCGCCTTCGACGCGCACCTGCAGTGGGGCGTCGAGCGCGTGAAGGGCCTCGCCAAGTTCGCGGGGCAGGGCCTGTGGAACATCAAGGTCAGCGGGCAGGGGCACGTCGCCCTGACCTCGCGCGGCACCCCCATCGTCGTCGACTGCGGTCGCGGCGAGGACGAGACGTACGTCGACCCGGACGCGCTGATCGCCTGGTCACCGACGCTGAAGGTGAAGGGCAAGCGCAGCTTCCGGGCCGGCTCGCTCATCGGGCGCGGCAGCGGCGAGGCCTACCAGATGGGTTTCTCCGGGGAGGGCATCGTCGTCGTCCAGCCCAGTGAGGACAGCACCGACCGTCTCCGAGCACGGGGCTGAGGGGGAGCGAACCACCATGCAGAGCCCGCTTTTCGCGTACAACGAGCAGCAGACCCACGAGCGCTACACGGCGCAGAACCCGCAGATGCTGCGGGTCGCCCTGGACGGCCACGACGACCTTCTCGCCCGCAAGGGCTCGATGGTCGCCTACCAGGGCCTGCTGGAGTTCGACGGGGAGGTCCAGACGTCCGGGCAGCGCCGTTCGCGCGCGTACACGGGCGAAGGTCTCGACCTCATGCGGTGCCACGGCCAGGGCACCGTCTACCTGGCGAACCTCGCCCAGTACATCCACGTGGTCGATGTCGAGCAGGACGGACTGACCGTCGACAGCAGCTACGTCCTCGCCATGGACTCGGCGCTGCACCACGAGGTCATCGCGGTCGACAGCCAGTTCGGCATCTCCGGCTCGGGCAAGTACCAGCTCAACATCACCGGCCACGGCAAGGTCGCCCTGATGACGTCGGGCCAGCCGCTGATGCTCCAGGTCACGCCCGACAAGTACGTCAACGCCGACGCGGACGCCGTCGTCGCCTGGTCGACCGGGCTGCGGGTGCAGATGCAGGCGCAGACGCACTCTTCGGGCGTCTGGCGCCGCCGCGGCAACACCGGTGAGGGCTGGGAGCTGAGCTTCATGGGGCACGGCTACGCGCTCGTCCAGCCGAGCGAGCTGCTGCCGCCGCAGAACGCGGTCATGGGGCAGGGCATCGCGGCCCAGTACGGCATGGGACAGCAGGGCGCCCGCGGCCAGAACCAGGGCAACGTCTGGGGCTGACGCCACGCAAGGGCGCCTGTAAGGGGCGGGCACTACGGTGCCCGCCCCTTACACATGCGCCCATGTACCTACGCGCCCATCGCTCCCTGGAGGCGCGTGCGGGTCGCCTCCACCAGGCGCACCACCGACGCGTCGGCCACCTCCGCGACCTTGTCGTACGGGAACCAGCGCAGGTCCAGCGACTCGTCGCTGATCGCCTCCGTGGCGCCAGCCGGGGCGAGGGCCGCGTACTGCGTGTCCAGATGCTGCGTGCAGGGCCCCGGGATGGGGTGCCGGTCCAGGCGGACCGGGCCGCCCGGAAGAAGCGTCAGGCCCGCGATCCCGGACTCCTCGGTCGCCTCCCGCAGCGCCGCAGCGGCCAGCGTCGGGTCGCCCGGCTCGCAGTGCCCGCCCATCTGGAGCCACATCTGCAGCTTCTTGTGCAGCGTGAGCAGGACGCGCCCGCGCTCGGGGTCGATCACCAGCGCGCTCGCCGTCAGGTGGCCCGCGGTGCAGGGCTTCCACATCGCGGCTTCACCATGGGCGGCGAGGTGGTCCAGGTAGGCCTGGCGCAGCTCGGCCTGGTCCTCGTAGCTCTTGAGCACGAGGACCGCGTCGTCGTACAGGCTCACTTGTCGGTGTCGTCCTTGCCGTCTGTTTCGCCCTTGTCGCCTGTTCCGCGCCTGTCGCTGTCGCCGCCCTTGTCGCCCGAACGGTCTGCGCCGTCCGGGTCGGCCGCGCCCTCGGCAGGCTTGGCGGTGGACGGGCCGCCGGCCGCTTCGCCGAGCATCTTGTCCAGCTCCGAGAAGTCCATCTGCTCGCGGTGGACGAAGCCGTCCGGGTCGTCCAGGTCCGAGGCGGTCGGCAGCATGTCCGGGTGCTCCCACAGGCCGTCCCGGCCGTCGACCCCGCGCGCGTCCGTGAGCGAGGCCCACAGGCGCGAGGCGTCCCGCAGGCGGCGCGGGCGCAGCTCCAGACCGATCAGCGTCGCGAACGTCTGCTCGGCCGGGCCGCCGGAGGCGCGGCGGCGGCGCAGCGTCTCGCGCAGCGCGTCGGCGGACGACAGGCGCGGCTTGGCGGCGGCGTGGACGACGGCGTCGACCCAGCCCTCCACGAGCGCGAGAGCCGTCTCCAGGCGCGCCAGGGCGGCCTTCTGCTCCGGGGTGTCCTCCGGCTGGAACATGCCCTGCTGGAGCGCGTCCTGCAGCTGCTCCGGGTTCTGCGGGTCGAACTGGCCGACCACGTCCTCCAGCTTCGAGGTGTCGACCTTGATCCCGCGCGCGTACCCGTCGACCGCGCCGAACAGGTGCGAGCGCAGCCACGGCACGTGCGTGAAGAGCCGCTGGTGGGCGGCCTCGCGCAGCGCCAGGTAGAGGCGGACCTCCTCCTTGGGGATACCGAGGTCCTTGCCGAACGCCTCGATGTTCAGCGGAAGCAGCGCCGCCTTGCCGGCCGGGGCCAGCGGCAGGCCGATGTCGGTGGAGCCCACGACCTCGCCCGCGAGCACGCCGAGGGCCTGCCCGATCTGCGAGCCGAACATGGCGCCGCCCATGGAGCGCATCATGCCGATGAGCGGGCCCGCCATGGCCTGCATCTCCTCGGGCAGGACGTCGCCCATGGCGAGGCCGACGCGCTCGGCGACCGGGTCGACGAGCTCCCGCCACACCGGCAGGGTCGCCTCGACCCACTCGGCGCGGCTCCACGCCACGGCGGTGCCGGCGCCCGACGGCAGCGACGTGGCGTCGTCCAGCCACAGGTCGGCCAGGCGGACGGCCTCCTGGACCGCGGTGCGGTCGGCGGGGCCGACGCTCGCGTCCTTCACGCCGTCCTGCGTGCCCTGGGAGACGGTCTGACGGGCGATGTCCTTGGCCATGTCCCAGTTCACCGGGCCGCCCTCGTACGAGAGCATCTGGCCGAGCTGCTGGAACGCCGCTCCCAGGTCGTTCGGGTTCATCGAACCGAACATCGCCGCGAACGGGTTGTCCCCGCCCGCGCCGCCGGGTCCGCCGGCGCCCGGCAGGCCCGGGAAACCGAATCCGAGCGGGTTGGCAGGTCCCTGACCGCCACCGCCCTGCTGGTCCTTCTTCTTGCCCTCGTCGCCGTCCTCCGGCTCCTCCGGCGGAAGGCCGAAACCAAATGGGGTGTCACTCACGGGATTCCTCGGCTGGTAAGGCCACCGGTTCTCTCCCGGCGGCGACTGCCCGACTTACACACACCCAGCGTAGACACCGTGACGGGATCGGGCCTCGGTGCTTCGCCGACTCATGTACTGCGGCAGGATGGATGCCTCCTGGTACGTACGCGTCATACACGTTCGTACTGAAGACAACCGCTGGAGACGCCGGGTGAGTTCCCCAGATCCGCAGGTTCGCGCAGCGCGAAACCCTTCGACCAGTCCAGGACAGCGCGGCCCCGTCGTCGCGGTCACCGGTGCCGCGTCCGGCGTCGGCGCCCAGCTCACCGAGCGGCTCGCCGCCTCCGACGCGATCAAGCAGGTGCTCGCCATCGACGAGCGGCGCGGCGAGTGCTCCTCCGCGACCTGGCATGTCCTGGACGTACGGGATCCGGCCATCGCCGAGAAGCTGCGCGGCGCGGACGTCGTCGTCCACCTCGCTCTCGACCTCGACCTGGAGTCGGACCCGGCGGCCCGCACCGCGTACAACGTGCGCGGCACACAGACCGTCCTGACCGCGGCCGCCGCGGCCGGGGTGCACCGCGTCGTGCTGTGCACCTCCGCGATGGTCTACGGCGCGCTCGACGACAATGAGCTGCCTCTCTCCGAGGACGCCGAGCTGCGCGCCACCGCGGAGGCCACCGGCGTCGGCGACCTGCTGGAGATCGAACGGCTCGCCCGGCGCGCCCCGCGCGCGCACCCCGGGCTCAACGTGACCGTGGTGCGCCCCGCCGTGCTCGTGGGCGGCGGCACCGACACGGCCCTGACACGTTACTTCGAGTCGCCGCGCCTCCTGGTGGTGGCCGGCTCGCGGCCCGCCTGGCAGTTCTGTCACGTGGAGGACCTGTGCAGCGCCCTGGAGTACGCGGTCCTGGAGAAGGTCGACGGGGAGCTCGCGGTCGGCTGTGACGGCTGGCTCGAACAGGAGGAGGTCGAGGAGCTCAGCGGCATCCGGCGCATGGAGCTGCCCTCCACCGTCGCGCTCGGCGCCGCCGCGCGGCTGCACCGCATCGGCCTGACGCCCTCCCCGGCCGGTGACCTGGCCTACACGATGTACCCCTGGGTCGTCAGCGGCAGCAGGCTGCACGACGCCGGGTGGCGGCCCCGCTGGACCAACGAGGAGGTCCTCGCCGAACTCCTCGAAGAGGTCGCGGGGCGGCGCACGGTCGCGGGCCGGCGCCTCGGCCGCAAGGACGCGACGGCGGCCGGGGCCGCGGGCGCGACGGTGGCGCTCCTCGGTACGGCGGCGGTCGTCCGGCGGGTGCGCAAGGCGCGGCGGCGCATCTGAGGGCAGGGCAACCGCCCATGGAGTCGTAGAAGGCTCCAACCCGCCACGCGCGCGTGCCGGGTGAAAGCGCTATTCACGGTTGTCGGCGGCGTACGGCACGATGAGCGCATGGCACCCACCCAGCACGACCACCCGGGCGAGCAGGCGGCACAGGACCCGATCACGCTGCTCGCCATCCGTGAGACGCCCCTCTCCCTCGACGAGGTCTTCCGGGCCGTCGGGGACGACGCGGCGGGCGGCACCGCGCTCTTCGTCGGGACGGTGCGCAATCACGACGGCGGGGCCGACGTGGACCGGCTCGGTTACTCCTGCCACCCCACCGCCGAGGCGGAGATGCGGCGGGTGGCGGCGAAGGTCGTCGCGGAGTACCCCGTGCGCGCCCTGGCGGCCGTCCACCGGGTCGGCGATCTGACCGTGGGCGATCTGGCCGTCGTGGTCGCCGTGTCGTGCCCGCACCGCGGCGAGGCCTTCGAGGCGTGCCGCAAGCTCATCGACGACCTGAAGCACGAAGTGCCCATCTGGAAGCACCAGACGTTCTCCGACGGGACCGAGGAGTGGGTCGGGGCCTGCTGACGCTGCTGGCCCCCGTTGAGCTCACCCCCGTTGTGCTCACCGTGTGGTTCCGGTTGCGAAACGGCACCCCTGCTGTGACGGTTGACGCCGAGGACGGTTAGTCTGCTGATCAGTCAATTGCGGTCGCACACGGGATCGGGAGGTCGGCATGGGGGCGCTCATGTGGCTGCTGATTCCCGTCTTCGCCGGGGTCGGGGCCGCCCTGTGGGGCACCTGGGCGGGTCGGCGCCGTCAGCAGACGGGCGACCACAGCGAACTCACCGGCTACGCGCGCTTCCGTGAGGCGATGGAGAAGCGCGAGGCCATGGAGAGGGCCGAAGCCATCGAGAGGGCCGAGGCCCTGGAGCGGTCGGAGGCCTTGGAGCGGTCCGACTCCGGGACCTGAGGCGACCTGCAGGACCTGACGGGGCGTCGGCCCCGCACGGTCCGGCCCCACAGGTGCGCCGACAGGCACGTCCCGTACTGTCGTTCCATGCCACGCCGCACCGCGACGATGCTCGCCTCGACCCTGCTGCTGATCGCGCTGCTCTGCGCGGGGGTGCTCATCAAAGTGCCCTACGCGGAGATGTCGCCGGGGCCGACGGTGAACACCCTCGGGGACCACGAGGGCGAACCGGTGATCCAGATCTCCGGGCACAAGACGTACGAGGCCAGCGGCCACCTGAACATGACGACGGTCCGTGTCACCAGCGCCGATTTCAACATGAACCTCGTCTCGGCCGTCTACGGCTGGCTGGCGCACGACAACATCGTCGTCCCGCACGACACGCTCTACCCGGACGGCCAGACCGAGGAGCAGTCCTCGCAGGAGAACGCCGAGGAGTTCAGCCAGTCCCAGGAGAGCGCCAAGGTCGCCGCCCTGAACGAGCTGAAGATCCCCGTGAAGTCCTGGGTGATCGTCTCCACGGTCGTCAAGGACAGCCCCGCCGAGGGCCGGCTGCACGCCGGTGACGTCGTCAAGGCCGTCGACGACACCGAGGTCACCAAGCCCGCCGACGTGGCGAAGCTGGTCACCAAGCACAAGGCGGGCGAGAACGTCGTCTTCACCGTCGTGCCCGCCAAGGAGGCCGCCGCCGCCGAGAAGGAGGGCAAGGAGGCGACCCGCACGGAGAAGGTCACCATCAAGACGGCCAAGGCCGACGACGACCGCGCCATCGTCGGCATCCAGGCCGGGACCGACCACACCTTCCCGTTCCAGATCGACATCAAGCTCGCCGACGTGGGCGGACCCAGCGCGGGCCTGATGTTCTCCCTCGGCATCGTCGACAAGCTCACGCCGACCGACCTGACCGGCGGAAAGTTCGTGGCCGGCACCGGCACCATCGACGACGACGGCAAGGTCGGCCCGATCGGCGGCATCGGCATGAAGACCGTCGGCGCCCGGCAGAAGGGCGCGCAGTACTTCCTGACGCCGAAGGACAACTGCGCCACCGCCGCGAAGGACGTCCCGGACGGCCTGACGCTCGTCAAGGTGGACACCATCGACGACGCCATGGACGCCCTGAAGGACATCCGCGAAGGGAAGACCGGCGACCTGCCCACGTGCTCGGCGAAGAGCTGACGAAGAGCTGAAGAAGAGCTGACGACAGCCACGGAGAGGGGCGCGCCGGAGTCTCCGGCGCGCCCCTTCGCGTCTCTGTACAGGCCGCCTACGCGCGCGTAGGCGTGCGAGAGCTACTCGGCGAACGTAGCCGACAGCGCCTCCGCGAGCCCCGGCACCAGCTGGGAGCCGGTCAGGACCTCGGTCGAGGAGTCCTTCTCGCGCAGCCGCAGCGCCGAGTCGCGGGAGCCGTCGCGCAGCACGCCGACCGTCATGCGGACCTCCTGGCGGTCCGGGTGCTCGGCGACCCAGGCGGCCAGCTTCTTGTCGCTGAGGCCCTCCGGGACGCTCGCCTCGGCCGACGGCGGCAGCATGAGGCGCTCCACCGTCAGGGCGCAGCCCACGACGGCGTCCGGCCAGGCGATGGTGCCCAGGAACTCGTCCAGCGCCTTGCCCGCGGGGATCTCGTCCTGCTCGATCGGGGTGTAGCCGGTGCTCTCCTGTTCGCCGTCCAGACCGAGCTGGGAGGCGAGAGCGGGTTCCTGGGCGCGCAGGGCGGCGGTGTCGACAAGGGCGAAGAGGCGAGCGGGCTGGTCCCAGCCGAGGCCGGAGGCGTACTCGTCGATCTCGAGTACGGCCCGGGTGAGGGGGCTCGCTGCCATGGGAGTGTTGGACATGGTCACAATCCTGCCTCGTTCCTCCCCCGAACCGGGAACTGAGTAAAGCGTGAGTAAGTTGCATAGGTGATGGGTTCTCGATCTCGGGGGCCCGGCCGACCGATCGATTACTCAACTTCGAGGTGCGCACCTTGGCTTTCCAGATGCCGGACCGCGGCGGAGGCCCGACGGGGCCGCGGATCAGAGTGGGCCGCCCGTCACGGCGGGCCCGGACGCTGCTGCTGACGCTGGGCGTCCTGGCCGTGCTCGGCATGGCCTTCGTCATGTTCGCCGGATTCTGGACGGACTGGCTCTGGTACCGATCGGTCGACTACTCGTCCGTCTTCACGACGACGCTGTGGACGAAGATCGGACTGTTCTTCGTCTTCGGACTGCTCATGGCGCTGGCCGTCGGCGTCAACATCTGGCTGGCGCACCGGCTGCGCCCGCCGCTGAGCGCCATGTCGATGGAGCAGCAGAGCCTCGACCGCTACCGGATGGGCATCGCGCCCTTCAAGAAGTGGCTGCTGCTCGGCATCACGGCCCTGGTGGGCCTCATCGCGGGCGCCTCGGCCGCGGGCCAGTGGCGCACATGGCTGATGTTCGTGAACGGGGTGCCGTTCCACCAGAAGGACCCCCAGTTCCACCTGGACGTGTCCTTCTACGCGTTCGACCTGCCCTGGTACCGCTTCCTGCTCGGCTTCGGCTTCGCGGCCACCGTCATCGGCCTGGTCGCCGCCGCGCTGACGCACTACCTGTACGGCGGGCTCCGGGTCACCAGCCCGGGGGCGCGCGCCACCGCGGCCGCGACGGGGCACCTCTCCGTCCTGCTGGGCGTGTTCGTGGCCCTGAAGGCCGTCGCGTACTGGCTCGACCGGTACGGGCTCACCGTGAAGTCGAGCGACTTCAAGGCGACCAACAACTGGACGGGTCTGCGGTATGTGGACGCGAACGCGTACCTGCCCGCGAAGACGATCCTGTTCTGCATCGCCGTCATCTGCGCGGTGCTCTTCTTCGCGACCTTGTGGCGCCGCACCTGGCAGCTGCCGGTCATCGGCTTCGGCCTGATGGTGCTCTCGGCGATCCTGATCGGCGGCCTGTACCCGGCCATCGTCCAGAAGTTCCAGGTCCAGCCGAACGAGCAGTCCAAGGAAGCCCCGTACATCGAGAAGAACATCGAGGCGACCCGCAAGGCGTACGGGATCGACAATGCGGACCCGGTCGACTACAGCGGCAAGAGCGGGAACGACACCAAGCAGCAGCGCACCGACTCCGACTCGGCCGCCAGCTACCGCCTGAACGACCCGAACATCGTGTCGCCCACCTTCCAGCAGCTCGAACAGCAGCGGAAGTACTACCAGTTCCCGACCACCCTGGACGTGGACCGGTACAACGGCGTGGACACGGTCGTCGGCCTGCGCGAGCTGAATCTCGGCAAGCTCGACAAGCGCAACTGGATCAACGACCACTTCGTCTACACGCACGGCTACGGCGCCGTGACGGCGAAGGGCACGTCGACCTCGCAGGGCGCCCCGCAGTTCACCGAGTCGGGCCTGCCGACCTCCGGTGACCTGGGCGACTACAACCAGCGCATCTACTACGGCGAGAAGACGACGCAGTACTCGATCGTCGGCGGGCCGCAGAAGGAGCTGGACTACGAGCAGGACGACGGCACGCAGAAGACCACGAGCTATGCGGGCAAGAGCGGCATCAACCTCTCGAACCCGGTCAACCGTGCCGCGTACGCGGTGGCCTTCAGCGAGCCGCAGATCCTCTACTCGGGCGCCATCGGCGAGGGTTCGCGCATCCTCTACAACCGCACGCCCAAGGAGCGCGTCGAGGCCGTCGCGCCGTGGCTGACCATCGACGGCGACGCCTATCCGACCGTCGTCGACGGGAAGATCAAGTGGGTGGTCGACGCCTACACGACGTCGAACGGCTACCCCTACGCGTCCCGGACGACGCTGGGCGACACGACCGCCGACTCCCTCAACGAGGGGGACAACCAGCGCGCGGTGGTGGCCCAGCAGAACCAGGTCAACTACATCCGCAACTCGGTGAAGGCGACCGTCGACGCGTACACGGGCGAGGTCAAGCTCTACACCTGGGACGACGACGACCCGGTCCTGAAGACCTGGAAGAAGGCGTTCCCCGGCACGGTCGAGGCGAAGAGCGCCATCCCGGCGGACCTGAAGGAGCACCTGCGCTACCCGCAGGACATGTTCAAGGTCCAGCGCGAGCTGCTCAGCCTGTACCACGTGACGAACCCGGCGCAGTTCTACAACGCGTCGGACGCCTGGCAGGTCCCCAACGACCCGACGAAGAAGGACAACAGCGCGGTCCCGCCGTACTACCTGTCCATGAAGATGCCGGGCCAGACCAGCCAGCAGTTCTCGCTGACGACGACGTTCACGCCCAGCGGGCGGCCGAACCTGCGCGCCTTCATGGCGGTCGACGCCGACGCCACCAGTAAGGACTACGGGACCATAAGGCTCCTGAGAGTCACCGAGGACAAGGTCTACGGACCCGAGCAGGTGCAGAACAAGCTCAACTCCTCGAACCCCGTGGCGAACTGGGTGCGTGACATGAAGGGCGCCGACTCGACGGTCCTATACGGCAATCTGCTGACAGTGCCGCTCGACAAGGGCTTCCTCTATGTCGAGCCGATCTACGCCCAGGGGCGTAACGCCGAGTACCCCCTGATGCGCAAGGTCGCGGTCTCGTACGGCGACCGGATGGGCTTCGCCGACTCCCTGCCGGAGGCGCTGAACCAGGCCTTCGAGGTGGACGGTGAGCAGCCGGCGGAGCCGGAGAAACCCGGTGGGGACACCACGAAGCCACCGGCGAACTCCACCGTCAAGGAAGCCCTCGACGACGCCGAGAAGGCCTTCGAGGACGGCCAGAAGGCGCTCCAGGACGGCGACTGGGCGGCCTACGGTGAGGCCCAGGACAAGCTCCAGGAAGCCCTGCAGCGTGCCGACAAGGCGCAGACGAAGGCCGACAAGGACGCCAAGGCGGACGGCGATTCCAAGGCCGGTGGCGACGCCAAGGCCGGTGATGGTTCCAAGGCCGGCAGTGACTCCGCAGACGCCGGGAAGACCGGTGACGGCGGCTGATTCGGTTGCCGCCCCCGCGCCGTGGTACGGTTTGTACACAACGGCGCGGGGTGGAGCAGCTCGGTAGCTCGCTGGGCTCATAACCCAGAGGTCGCAGGTTCAAATCCTGTCCCCGCTACTGATGATCGAAGGCTCGGAAGCATCAGCTTCCGGGCCTTCGGTGCGTCGGGGCCCCGGGCGTCACGAGCCACCGGCATGTGCGGACTCTGTATCAAGACAGTACGAACACTGCTCCGCCCGGGGACAGTTCGGGAAATTGTGTTTCACTTGTCGCCCTGTGGGCATGTCGACAAAACGCTGAAGTGACCTCAATGGCTGCGGTATACCAGGTGTACCCAGGTTGCAGGTGGTGCGACGATGGACGTTATGGGGGACAAGGCAACTCTGTTGGATACAGGGCGGTTTGTGCAGCCTTCCGACCGGGACGAACCGGGTGAGGCGGCAGAAGAAGCACGCCAGCGGCTGGCCGCCGAGGCCGGCGACGTCGAGGCGATGAGCGTCCTCGGCGCCATGCTGCTGCGCCGCGGTGATCTCGACGGAGCCGAACCCCTGCTGCGCGGTGCCACGGGCGAGGGCGACCGTGCCGCCGCCAACAACCTGGGCGTCCTGCTGCACCAGCGCGGCTACGCGGACGAGGCCGCGGGATGGTGGCGGGTCGCCGCCGTCGCCGGTTCGGCCGCTGCCGCGCACGCGCTCGGCCGCCACTTCCGCGAGCGCGGCGACGAGCCCGCCGCCGAGTACTGGCTGCGCCAGTCCGCCGAGCAGGGCCACACGCTCGGCGCCTACGCCCTGGCCGACCTCCTGGAGCACCGCAGCGACGTCGGCGCCGAGCGCTGGATGCGGGTCGCGGCCCAGCGCGGGCACCGCGAGGCCGCGTACCGCCTCGCCCGCGCCCTGGACCGGCAGGCCGCCCGCCTCGGCCCCGAGGACGTCCTGGTCACCGACGAGAACAAGCAGCCCGCCGCCGAGGCCGAGCAGTGGTACCGGCAGGCCGCCGCCAAAGGGCACCGCCGTGCCGCGCTGCACCTCGGCTCGATCCTGGAGAAGCGCGGCGAGCTGAAGGAGGCCGGCCGCTGGTACCTGACGTCCGCGAAGGACGGCGAGCCGCGCGCCGCGTGCGCCCTGGCCTTCCTGCTGCGCGACGCCGGGGACGAGGAGAGCGCCGCCGTGTGGTGGCTGCGCGCCGCCCAGGACGGCGACGGCAATGCGGCCAACGCGCTTGGCGCCCTGCACGCCGAGCGCGGCGAGACGCAGACCGCCGAGCGCTGGTACCGCGCCGCCATGGACGCGGGCGACAACAACGGCGCGTACAACCTCGGCCTGCTCTGCGCCGAGCAGAAGCGCACCGCACAGGCCGAGGGCTGGTACCGGCGCGCCGCCTACGCGGGCCACCGCGAGGCGGCCAACGCGCTGGCCGTACTGCTCCTGCAGAACGGCGACGCGGTCGGCGCCGAGCCCTGGTTCTCCAAGGCGGCCGAGGCGGGCAGCGTCGACGCCGCCTTCAACCTCGGCATCCTGTACGCGGGCCGCACCGAGCCGGACGCCGAACAGCAGGCCCTGCGCTGGTACGAGCGCGCCGCCGCGGGCGGGCACACCGAGGCCGCGCTGCAGGCCGGCATCGCGCGCCTGCGCGAGGGCGACGAGCCGAGCGCCGAGCGGCACCTGCGGTGCGCCGCGGGCGGCGGCAGCCCCGAGGCCGCGTACCGGCTGGCCCAGCTGCTCGACGTGCGCCGTCCGCCCGCCCCCCGGCACGAGCTGGGCGAACCGGTCACGGAGAAGAGCGAGTGCGAGGAGTGGTACGAGCGGGCCGCCGAGCACGGGCACCGGCGCGCCCAGGTCCGCGTGGGCATGCTGGCCGCGCTGCGCGGCGACGTGGTCGAGGCGGCCCGCTGGTACCGAAAGGCCGCGGAGGCGGGCTCGCGCAACGGCGCGTTCAACCTCGGCCTGCTGCTCGCCCGCGAGGGCAGCGAGCCGGAGGCCGCGCTGTGGTGGACACGGGCCGCCGACGCGGGGCACGGCCGGGCCGCGCTCCGGCTCGCCCTGCTGCGCGCCCGCCGCGGCGATCTCGTCGAGGGCCAGAAGTGGGCGTCCCGGGCGGTGGAGCTGGGCCCGGCGGAGGTCGCCGAGCGGGCCGGGCGGCTTCGGGACGCGCTGCGGCAGGAGCTGTCGGCCTAGGGCGGCCCCAGGGCGCCTCCCGCCGCGGCGCGGCTCGTACAAGGGATCGCCGGAACGGATTTGCGCTGGTCGGGGGCGTCCCGTAAGGTTGTGTTCAACGGCGCGGGGTGGAGCAGCTCGGTAGCTCGCTGGGCTCATAACCCAGAGGTCGCAGGTTCAAATCCTGTCCCCGCTACTCAAAGGCTCAGGGCCGGAATCCCAAGGATTCCGGCCCTGAGTCGTTTCTGCCCGCACGGGTGTGCGGAGGCGCGGAAAAAGGCCCGCATCAGAAGATGCGGGCCCTCTTGCGTTCAATGACTCCTACGACGCACAGTTCGGGCAGACGCCCCGGTACGTGACCTCGACGTCCGAGATCGTGAAGCCGAAGCGCTCCGAGTCGGGGAGGGCCGTCAGGGGGTTGCCCGTCGGGTGGACGTCGCGGATCTGGCCGCACTGGGCGCAGACCAGGTGCTGGTGCGGACGGTGCGCGTTCGGGTCGTACCGCTTCGCCCGCTTGTCGGTGGCCACCTCGATGACCTCGCCCAGGGACACCATCTCGCCCAGCGTGTTGTAGACCGTGGCCCGGGAGATCTCGGGGAGCTTCGCCACCGCGCGGGCATGCACCTCGTCCGCGGTCAGGTGGACGTGCTCGCCTTCGAGGACCTCGGCCACGACACGTCGCTGCGCGGTCATGCGCCAGCCGCGCCCGCGCAGTCGTTCCAGGAGGTCACTCATGACAACCAGCCTAACAGCAAGGGGACGGGATCCCGAATGAATGTGACTTTGGAGCACCGCTTGACTTAGACATTGTCAATTGTAGGATCCTCATTGGCTGAGGCCAAGCGACAGGACACTCCCCGGAAGGGTTCGCATGACCGAGAACCATGAAGCAATCGTCACGGACGCGAAGACGGAGGAGACGGGTGGCTGCCCGGTCGCGCACGGCCGTGCCAAGCACCCGACCCAGGGCGGCGGCAACACGCAGTGGTGGCCCGAGCGCCTCAATCTGAAGATCCTGGCCAAGAACCCCGAGGTGGCGAACCCGCTGGGCGCGGACTTCGACTATGCGGCGGCGTTCAACGCCCTGGACCTCCAGGCCGTCAAGCGCGACATCGCCGAGGTGCTGACCTCCTCGCAGGACTGGTGGCCCGCCGACTTCGGCAACTACGGCCCGCTCATGATCCGCATGGCCTGGCACAGCGCCGGCACGTACCGGATCAGCGACGGCCGCGGTGGCGCCGGCGCCGGTCAGCAGCGGTTCGCGCCCCTCAACAGCTGGCCCGACAACGGCAACCTGGACAAGGCCCGCCGTCTGCTGTGGCCCGTCAAGCAGAAGTACGGCCAGTCCATCTCCTGGGCCGACCTGCTGATCCTCACCGGCAACGTGGCCCTGGAGACGATGGGCCTCAAGACCTTCGGCTTCGCCGGCGGCCGCCCCGACGTGTGGGAGTCCGAGGAGGACGTCTACTGGGGCCCCGAGACCACCTGGCTCGGCGACGAGCGCTACACCGGCGACCGCGAGCTGGAGAACCCGCTCGGCGCCGTGCAGATGGGCCTCATCTACGTGAACCCGGAGGGCCCCAACGGCAACCCGGACCCGATCGCCGCGGCCCGCGACATCCGTGAGACCTTCCGCCGCATGGCGATGAACGACGAGGAGACCGTCGCCCTCATCGCCGGTGGCCACACCTTCGGCAAGACCCACGGCAACGGTCCGGCGGACGCCGTCGGCCCCGACCCCGAGGCCGCCCCGATCGAGGCGCAGGGCCTCGGCTGGGCCAACAGCCACGGCACCGGCAAGGCCGGCGACGCCATCACCAGTGGCCTGGAGGTGACCTGGACCAGCACCCCGACCCAGTGGGGCAACGGGTTCTTCGACAACCTCTTCGGCTACGAGTGGGAGCTGACCCAGAGCCCCGCCGGCGCCAACCAGTGGGTCGCGAAGGACGCCGAGGCGACCATCCCCGACGCGCACGACCCGTCGAAGAAGCAGCTCCCGACGATGCTCACGACCGACCTGTCGCTGCGCTTCGACCCGATCTACGAGCCGATCTCGCGCCGCTTCCACGAGAACCCCGAGGAGTTCGCGGACGCCTTCGCCCGCGCCTGGTACAAGCTGACGCACCGCGACATGGGCCCGCTCGTCCGCTACCTCGGCCCGGAGGTGCCCTCCGAGGAGCTGCTGTGGCAGGACCCGCTGCCCGCGCGCACCCGTGAGGTCATCGACGCCGCGGACATCGCCGCCCTCAAGGAGCAGATCCTCGCCTCGGACCTGACGGTCGCGCAGCTGGTCTCCGCCGCCTGGGCCGCCGCCTCCTCCTTCCGCGGCAGCGACAAGCGCGGCGGTGCCAACGGCGGTCGCATCCGCCTGGAGCCGCAGCGCGGCTGGGCCGTCAACAACCCCGACGACCTGGCGCAGGTCCTCCGTACGCTCGAGGGCGTCCAGGAGTCCTTCAACGCCAAGGGCGGCCGTCAGGTCTCGCTCGCCGACCTCGTGGTGCTCGCGGGCTCCGCGGCCGTCGAGAAGGCGGCCAAGGACGGCGGGTACGACGTCGAGGTGCCGTTCGCGCCGGGCCGTGTGGACGCCTCGCAGGAGCAGACGGACGTCGAGTCGTTCGCCGCGCTCGAGCCGGCCGCCGACGGCTTCCGCAACTACGTCGGCAAGGGCAACCGCCTCCCGGCCGAGTACCTGCTGCTCGACAAGGCGAACCTGCTGACGCTGAGCGCCCCCGAGATGACCGTTCTCGTCGGCGGTCTGCGGGTCCTCGGCGCCACCACCGGCGGCACGAAGCACGGCGTGCTCACCGAGCGGCCGGGCGCCCTGACCAACGACTTCTTCGTCAACCTGCTCGACATGAGCACGACGTGGAAGTCCACGTCCCCGGCGCAGGACGCGTTCGAGGGCCGGGACGCGAGCGGTGCGGTCAAGTGGACCGGCACCCGTGCCGACCTGGTCTTCGGCTCCAACTCCGAGCTGCGCGCGGTGGCCGAGGTCTACGCGAGCGACGACGCGAAGGAGAAGTTCGTGAAGGACTTCGTCGCGGCGTGGAGCAAGGTCATGGACCTGGACCGGTTCGACCTGGTCTGATCCGCCCGCAAGGCATGAAGGAGGGCCGGTTCCCCGCGGGGAGCCGGCCCTCCTCGCGTCAGACGGCCAGGGTGGCCGCCTTGCGCCTCGCCGGTGTCCAGCAGCGGGTGATGTCGCGGACCGAGACGATGCCGACCGGCTCGCCGGCGTCGAGGACGATGAGGTGGCGGAAGCCGCCGTGGGTCATCGCGTCCGCCGCCTGCTCCAGGGTCCACGCCGGGGTGGCGAAGACGACGTCGGTGGTGGTGTGGGTGCCGGCCGCCTCACGGTCCGGGTCCTGGTCGAGGGCGAGCGAGTTGAGGATGTCGCGCTCGGTCAGGATGCCGATGCCGGAGCCGTCGGGGTCGAGGACGACGGCCGCGCCGACGCGGCGTGCCGACATCAGTCGGGCCGCCTGGCGCAGGGTGTGGGTGGGTCCGATGGTGAGGACCATCGTGCTCATGGCGTCGCGGACGAGCATGGATGGAGCCACCTTCCTTGGGAGGCACTTGTGCGACCGCGTCGCCCCGGTTCGGGCCGGGTACGAGAAACGGTTCACAAGTTCACAAGTGGGGGGACTCTCAGGGTCACAGGTAAAGGGAGTGTCAACAAGAGGGCGCGCGAGGCGAGTTGAGGGGCGCGCTCAGCGCCCGGTCAGATAGCTCAGCATCTCGTCGTGCAACAGCCCGTTCGACGCCGCCGCGTTGCCGCTGTGCGGCCCCGGACGCCCGTCGAGACCGGTGAACGTGCCGCCCGCCTCCGTCACCACGATCGCGGGCGCCGCCATGTCCCACAGCGACAGCTCCGGCTCCGCGCACAGGTCGACCGAGCCCTCGGCCACCATCATGTAGGGCCAGAAGTCGCCGTAGCCGCGCGTGCGCCACACCGTCCGCGTCAGATCCAGGAACCCGGGCAGCCGGCCCTGGTCCTCCCAGCCCGTCAGCGAGGAGTACGCGAAGGAGGCGTCGGCCATCCGGCCCACCTTGGAGACGTGCAGCCGGGACGCGGAGGTCAGGCTGCGGCCGGTGAACGCGCCCGCGCCCTTTGCCGCCCACCAGCGCCGGCCGAGCGCGGGCGCCGACACCACGCCGACGACCGGCTGGTAGCCGCCCTCGCCCGCCTCCATCAGGGAGATGAGCGTCGCCCAGACGGGGACCCCGCGTACGTAGTTCTTGGTGCCGTCGATCGGGTCGATGACCCAGCGGCGCGGCCCGGTGCCCTCGACGCCGTACTCCTCGCCGAGGATCGCGTCCCGCGGCCTCGCGCGGGCGAGGTGACCCCGGATCAGCTCCTCGGCAGACTTGTCGGCCTCGCTGACCGGCGTCATGTCCGGCTTGGTCTCCACCTTCAGGTCGAGGGCCTTGAACCGGTCCATCGTCGCGGCGTCGGCGGCGTCCGCGAGGACGTGGGCGAGGCGCAGATCATCGTGGTAGTCGGGCATGACTGCACAGTATCGATCTCGGTCGCCCGAGAGCCACACGGCCTCCGCGCGCGTGGGGCGCGGCAGGGGCGCACATGAGGGCGCGTACGGGTGCCCGCACGCACTATTGACAGGGCAGTCGGGCCCGTCAACTCTGGCGGAACAAGCCGTTCTGAAGGCGGCGGCCCGGGGAGGCGACGATGCCTGCAGCACGGGAATCCTTACTGGACGCGGCGTACACGGCGCTCGCGCGGCGCCCCTGGTCCGGCGTGCGCATGGTGGACGTGGCGGCGGTCGCCGGGGTCTCCCGGCAGACCCTCTACAACGAGTTCGGCTCCAAGGAGGGCCTGGCCCGCGCCCTCGTACGGCGCGAGGCGGACGCCTACCTCGCCGGTGTCGACCGCGCCCTGAAGGAGGGCGGCCTCGACACGGTCGCCGAGTGGACGGTGGCGAGCGCACGGCGCAATCCGCTGGTGCGGGCCGCGCTCACCGGCTGCTGGAGCGAGCGGCTGCCCTCCCCGACGCTCTCGGCGGTGCCGTCCTCGTCCGCCGTGCCGGCGCAGCGCCGCGCGGACGGACCGCTGCCCGCCCCCACCGACCTCCTCGCCGCAGTACGGGACCGGACGCTCGCCGCGCTCGGCTCGGCGGGCGCCGCCAAGACGGAGGCCGAGGCGCTCGCGCGCGACTGCGAACTGGCGGTGCGCATCGCCTTGTCGTGCGTCATGGTGCCGCCGGGGGAGGGCGGTGTGACGCGCCTTGTGCGCGAGACGATCCGGCAGGGGCGCGCCCACGCGTGAGGGTGCGCGGGTATCAGTGCGCCGAGCCCGACAGTTGCAGGCCGATCACGCCCGCGATCACCAGGCTGATCGAGACGATCTTGAGCGTGGAGACCACGTCACCCAGGAAGATCATTCCGTAGATCGCGGTGCCCGCCGCGCCGATGCCCGTCCACACCGCGTACGCCGGGCCCACGTCGAGCTTCTTCAGGGACAGCGTGAGCAGGCCGAAGCTGCCGAGCGCGAACGAGGCGAAGGCGACCGTCGGCCACAGCCGGGTGAAGCCGTGCGAGAGCTTCAGACAGACGGCGAACCCGGTCTCCAGAAACCCCGCGACGATGACCAGCAGCCACGCCATGTGAAGTGCCTCCCGTGCTCCGCTGATCCCGGCTGAATGCGTACGGTTTCGATCTTGCGTCCGGCTTGGTGTGATTATGCCTTTACCAACGCTTGGGGGCAGCAAACAAGACAGAGGTCAGTCGCCCTCGCGCCGCTCGCGTGTGGCCAGCAGACGGCGCAGCGAGTACAGGCGCGCCGGGTCCGCGTGACCCTCCGCGACCCAGGCGTCCAGGGCGCAGTCCGGCTCGTCGTGGCTGCACGCGCGCGGGCAGTTCTCCGTGCCGGGCTCCAGATCGGGGAAGGCGTGGATGACCCGCGACGGGTCCACGTGGTGGAGGCCGAACGAGCGTACGCCCGGGGTGTCGACGACCCAGCCGGCCTCGCCGGGCAGCGGCAGCGCCCGCGCCGACGTCGTGGTGTGCCGGCCGCGCCCCGTGACCGCGTTGACATGGCCCGTCGTACGCCGCTGGTCCTGCGCCACCAGGGCGTTCACCAGCGTCGTCTTGCCCACGCCCGAGTGGCCGACGAACGCGGTGATCTTGCCGTCGAGCTGCTCGCGCACCAGCGCCACCGCCGTGCCGTCCTCCAGCTCCTCGCGGCTGGTCACCACGTAGGGGATGTCGAGATCCCCGTACAGCTCCAGGAGCTTGTCCGGTGACGCCAGGTCCGACTTGGTCAGGACGAGGAGCGGGGTGAGGCCGCCGTCGAACGCCGCGACGAGGCAGCGGTCGATCATGCGCGGGCGCGGTTCGGGGTCGGCCAGCGCGGTGACGATGGCCAGCTGGTCGGCGTTGGCGACGACGACGCGCTCGTAGGGGTCGTCGTCGTCCGCCGTACGGCGCAGGACCGAGCTGCGCGGCTCGATGCGGACGATACGGGCGAGCGTGTCCTTGTTGCCGGACAGGTCGCCGACGACGGCCACCTGGTCGCCGACGACCGCCGCCTTGCGGCCCAGTTCGCGGGCCTTCATCGCGTGGACGGGACGGTCGTCGATGAGGACGGTGAGACGGCCCCGGTCGACCGTGAGGACCATGCCCTCCGCCGCGTCCTCGTGCTTCGGCCTGATGTTCGTCCGCGGCCTGTTCCCCTTGCGGTTGGGGCGCTGGCGGATGTCGTCCTCGTCGGTGTGCTTGCCGTAGCGGCGCATCGCTCTGCGTTCCCTACGTCCGGTCCGCCCCGGGCGTCCCGGACGATTCGAGCATTCCGGTCCACATGGCGGGGAAGTCCGGCAGCGTCTTCGCCGTCGTCGCCACGTTCTCGATCTGTACGCCGTCCACCGCCAGGCCGATGATCGCGCCCGCCGTCGCCATGCGGTGGTCGTCGTAGGTGTGGAAGATCCCGCCGTGCAGGCGGCGCGGGCGGATGTGCAGGCCGTCGGCCGTCTCGGTGACGTCACCGCCCAGCTCGTTGATCTCCTTGGTGAGCGCGGCCAGGCGGTCCGTCTCGTGCAGGCGCAGGTGGGCCACGCCGCTCAGCGTGGACGGGCCGTCGGCGAGGGCCGCGACCGCCGCGATGCCGGGGGTCAGCTCGCCGACCTCGCCGAGGTCCACGTCGATGCCGTGGACCGTGCCCGAGCCCGTGAACGTCAACCCCTGCTCGGTCAGTTCGCAGGAACCACCCATCCGCGTGAAGATCTCGCGCAGCGCGTCGCCGGGCTGCGTGGTGTGGTGCGGCCAGTCCGGGATCGTCACCCGGCCGCCCGTGATCAGCGCCGCCGCCAGGAACGGCTGCGCGTTCGACAGGTCCGGCTCGATGACGATGTCCCGGCCGAGCAGGGCACCGGGCGTGACCCGCCACACGTTCGCCTCGCCGCCCGACTCCGGGGTGTCGACCTGGGCGCCGACCGCCCGCAGCATGTCGACCGTCATCCGGATGTGGGGCATCGAGGGCAGCGTGGAGCCCGTGTGGCGGACCTCCACGCCCTGGTTGAAGCGCGGCGCCGACAGCAGCAGCGCGGAGACGAACTGGGACGACGACGACGCGTCGATCTCCACGGCGCCGCCGTCGAGCGCCCCGCCGCCGTGCACCGTCAGGGGCAGCGCGCCGCGGTTGTCGTCGTCGATACGGGCGCCGAGCGTGCGCAGCGCGTCGATGACGCCGTGCAGCGGACGCTCGTACGAACGGGGGTCGCCGTCGAACCGGATCGGCCCGTCGGCGAGCGCCGCGACCGGCGGCAGGAACCGCATGACCGTGCCCGCGTTGCCCACGTCGACCGTGGCCGGGCCGCGCAGCCCCGACGGGATGACGCGCCACGCCTCGCCCGAACCCTCCGGGCCCACGCCCTCCTCGATACCGACGCCCATCTCGCGCAGCGCGCTCGCCATCAGCAGGGTGTCGCGCGAGCGCAGCGGGCGGCGCAGCCAGCCCGGCTCGGCGGCGAGCGCCGCCAGGACGAGGGCGCGGTTCGTGACGGACTTCGACCCCGGCACCGCGACGGTCGCGTCGACGGCGCCGCTCGCGAGAGGGGCGGGCCAGAGGGCGGTGGGCGCGGGGTGCGTGGTCATGCCCCCACTTTAGTGGGCCCGGACCGGGTCACCTGTTCAGAGGCCGAGCAGCCAGCGGCCCCCGCCCAGCAGCGAGCACAGAGCGACGGCGTGGAAGAAAAAGAGCCACATTCCCGCCGGGACGTGCGTGAGGCGGGAGAGCTGATCGGCGTCCGAGTCGCCCGCGCTGCCCCGGCGGCGCTTGCCCTGCAGTTCGAACGCGGGGCGGACGCCGCCCAGGAGCAGGAACCAGACCGCGGCGTAGGCGAACGCCGCCTGGATCTGCGGGCCCGTCAGCCAGGAGATCAGCAGGAAGGCGCCGCCGGTCAGCACCACGGTGAGGGCGCCGTACGCGTTTCTGATCATCACCAGCATCGCGAGGAGCAGGGCTGTCGCCAGCCACAGGAGCAGCGTGATGCGGCCCGTCGCCAGGAGGGCCGCGCCGCCCAGGCCGAGCAGGGGCGGGGCCGTGTAGCCCGCCGCCGCGGTGAGGATCATGCCGAGACCGGTGGGCTTGCCCCGGCTCACGGTCAGGCCGCTGGTGTCCGAGTGCAGGCGGATGCCGTCGAGCCTGCGGCCCATCAGGAGGGCGATGAGGCCGTGGCCGCCCTCGTGGGCGATGGTGATGGCGTTGCGGGAGAGGCGCCAGACGGTGTGGGGGGTCACGGCGGCCAGGGCGAGGACGCCGGTGGCTATGACCACCCACTGGTCGGGGTCGGGCTGGGTACCGGTGAGGCGGTTCCAGAGGGTGGTGTCCATGGAGGGCTCGGCTCCCGTTCGTGGTTCCGGGGACTTCGATGGCGGTTCTGGGTTGTGCTCTGGCACTGTGGCACGTATGTGCGGACGGTATGCGTCGAGTCGTGGGCCCGAGGATCTCGCGGCGATCTTCGAGATCGAGAAGTGGGAGCCGGAGGAGGGCTATGAGCCCGACTACAACGTGGCGCCCACCAAAGAGGTCTACGCCGTTCTCGACCGCCCCGTGAAAGACGCCGACGATCCGCGTCCGGTTCGCCAGCTGCGCAAACTGAGGTGGGGCCTTGTGCCGTCCTGGGCCAAGACGCCCGAAGGCGCCGCCCGGATGATCAACGCGCGGGCCGAGACGGTGCACGAGAAGCCGTCGTACCGCCGGGCCTTCGCCGCCCGGCGCTGCATCCTTCCCGCGGACGGGTATTACGAGTGGGTCACCGGGGAGCAGGAGCGGGAGCTCGAGGTCGAGGGGAAGCGGAAGCGTCCGCGAAAGCAGCCGTACTTCGTGACGCCCGCCGACGGGGGCGTGTTCGCCATGGCCGGGCTGTACGAGTTCTGGCGGGACCGGACGCTGCCGGACGAGCATCCTCTGGCGTGGTGGGTCACGTGCTCGGTGATCACCACCGAGGCGGAGGTCGCTCCGCTCGGGGTCGCGCCCGAGGGCGGGCCGCGGTCGCTCGCCGACATCCATCCGCGGATGCCGTTGATGCTCACGCCCGACCGGTGGGACGCGTGGCTGGATCCCGGCGTGAGCGACGTGGAGAGTGCGCGGGCGCTGCTCGCGCCGCCGCCGGAAGGGCTCATGCGGGCCTATCCCGTGTCCACCGCGGTCAGCAATGTACGCAACAACGGGGCCGAGCTGCTGAAGGAGATCGACGGGCCCGAGGAAGGCACCCTGTTCTGACGCCCTCCGTACGGGATGCCCTGCGCACACGTTTCGCGGGCGCGGCCCGGTGGGGCTTCTGCGTCACCATGAAGGCGTGAATCGTACGGAGATCCATTCCACTGCTGCGGGTGATGCTCGTGTCACCTGGCACGACGCCCCGGAACCCGCGCTCGTCCTTGCCGTCGGTCATGGGGCCGGGGGCGGCATCGAGGCGCGAGATCTGCAGGCCCTTGCGCGGGTGCTGCCGGAACACGGGGTGAGCGTTGCCCTTGTGGAGCAGCCCTGGCGGGTCGCCGGGAAGAAGGTCGCGCCCGCTCCGAAGACCCTTGATGTGGGGTGGCGCGGCCTCTGGCCCGCCCTTGCCGAGCCCGGGCTGCCCGTGATCGCCGGAGGGCGGAGCGCCGGGGCGCGGGTCGCCTGTCGGACCGCCGAGGAGCTGGGGGCCGTCGCCGTGCTCGCGCTCAGCTTTCCGCTGCACCCGCCCGGCAAGCCCGAGAAGTCCCGGGCGGAGGAGTTGCTGGGGGCCGGGGTGCCCACGCTGGTCGTCCAAGGGGGCAATGATCCGTTCGGCAGGCCGGGGGAGTTTCCGGAGCCGGCTGGGTTCCAGCTCGTCGAAGTGGCTTACGGGGATCACGGGTTCGCCGTTCCGAAGCGCGCCGGGATCAGTGAGGAGGAGGCCATGGCTGTTGTCACGGACGCCGTGACCGCCTGGATCCGGTCGCTCCGGGGCCCGGGAATGTCCCGTGCGCGGTGTGTGTTGTGAGGAGCGTCGGTGACACTGCGTACGAGAGGAAGTCCGCCGCATGGGTTCGACCATCTGCCCGGGCCGCGCCACCACTCCTGAGCTGGAGTGGAGCGTGCTGAGTGCGGCCAAGACCGCTCCCATTCGGGCGGCGGGCGGACCGGATCGTCGTCTATCCTCCGATTCGGGTGGGACCTTCCCGGGTCTCGCGAAGTCTTCGGAGGAGGTGGGTCCGGTCACAGGGACCGACGCAGGGACCGAGCACGGCCAGGCGGACGAGCGCCCGGAGCCCGCGGAGAGCGACGCCGAGCGCAGCGCTCGCTTCGAGCGGGACGCTCTGGAGTTCCTCGACCAGATGTATTCGGCCGCGCTGCGCATGACGCGCAATCCGGCGGACGCCGAGGACCTGGTGCAGGAGACGTACGCCAAGGCGTACGCGTCCTTCCACCAGTTCCGTGAGGGGACCAACCTCAAGGCGTGGCTGTACCGGATCCTGACGAACACCTTCATCAACTCGTACCGCAAGAAGCAGCGCGAGCCCCAGCGCAGCGCCGCCGAGGAGATCGAGGACTGGCAGCTCGCGCGTGCCGAGTCGCACATGTCCACCGGTCTGCGCTCCGCCGAGTCGCAGGCGCTCGATCATCTGCCCGACTCCGACGTGAAGCGGGCCCTGCAGGCGATCCCCGAGGAATTCCGCATCGCGGTCTATCTCGCCGACGTAGAGGGCTTTGCGTACAAGGAGATCGCGGACATCATGGGAACACCCATCGGTACGGTGATGTCCCGGCTGCACAGGGGGCGTCGCCAGCTGCGCGGCATGCTCGAGGACTACGCCCGTGACCGCGGGCTCGTCCCGGCCGGCGCCGGAGAGTCGAACGAAGCGAAAGGCTCGGGCTCATGAGCTGCGGAGAGCCGCACGAGACGGACTGCAGTGAGGTCCTCGACCATCTCTATGAGTTTCTTGACCGAGAGATGCCGGACTCCGACTGCACCAAGTTCGAGGTGCACTTCGAGGAGTGCTCCCCGTGCCTGGAGAAGTACGGCCTCGAGCAGGCCGTGAAGAAGCTGGTCAAGCGGTGCTGCGGACATGACGACGTGCCCGCCGACCTGCGGGCCAAGGTCATGGGGCGCATCGATCTGATCCGCTCCGGGCAGCCCGCTTCCGACGAGGGTACCTCGCTCGGCTGAGATGTGCGCAGGCGGCGTGAACTCCCGTGCCTTGTGCGGGAGTTCGCTTCCGGCGTCACTTCATTCACTCGAACGTGCTAATCCCGGCCTCTGAGCCGCTCTGACGGTCCGGCACGCGTCCTATCCTCCCTGAATCGGTCGTCACGGGGAGGGGGTTGGGCATGCGTTCGGTACCGCCGGTGGCCCGTGTGTTCGTCCTGCTGGCCGGTGGTGGCGCCCTCGGGTGCGTGCTGCCCGCCTTCTCCGACGACACCGCGTGGGGCGTCGTGGCCTTGCTCGCCTGTGTCTATGCCGCGTGTGAGCAGGTCGGGCGGTGCCGGATCCTCGGACGGCGGGCCCCGAAGGGGATGGGGACGTTCTTCCCCGTGCTCCTTGCAGGAGCGTTTCTGCTGCCCGCCTCCGTCGCCGCCCTCGTCGCCGTGCCCGGCGCCTTCCTCGCCCGTGTCGACCAGCGGCCCGTCGGGCTGCGGCGACTGTGGCGGGGCGCGCAGCTCGTGCTCGGGATCCGGGCGGCCGCCGAGGCGTTCGCGGTTCTGGGTGGGCCGGACGCCGTCGCCGCGGGGCGCCTCGCGTACGCCCTCGGGCCCGCTGCCGCCACTGTCCTCGTTTTCTGCGCAGTACTTACTGTCACCGACGGCGCAATTCTCGCCCTTGCCGAGCGTGTGCCCCCGTCGGCCGCCTGGCGCGGGCTCTTCCTGCGCTCCCTCGCGCCCGTCGGCGTGCACGGGCTCGCCGGGCTGCTGATGGCCGTCCTGTGGGCCAGTCCCTACGGGGCCGTGGCCGCGCTGCTCGTCCTGCTGCCGATGTACATCTCCTGCTGGGTGTTCGCCCAGTACCAGCGCGAGCGCGCCGCCCACCAGGCCACCATCCGGGCTCTCGTCCAGGCCGTCGACATCAAGGACGGCTACACGCGCGGGCACAGCGAGCGCGTCGGGCAGGCGTCCATGATGATCGCCCGCGAGCTGGGGATGGCCGACGAGCGCGTGGAGATCCTCCGGTTCGCCGGGATCCTGCACGACGTGGGCAAGCTCGGGGTGCCCACCCGGCTGCTGCGCAAGGACGGGCCTCTCACGCCCGAGGAGCGGGAGATCATCCAGCTGCATCCCGAGTACGGGCACGAGATCGTGCGGGGCATCGGGTTCCTGGGCGAGGCGCGCGCCGCGATCCTCCACCACCATGAGCGGCTCGACGGCAGCGGCTATCCGTACGGGCTCGCCGGGGCCCAGATCCCCGAGTTCGCGCGCGTGGTCGCGGTGGCCGACGCCTTCGACGCCATGACCTCCACGCGTACGTACTCGCGGGCGCGGCCCGTCCCGGTCGCCCTTGCCGAACTGGAGCGGTGCGCCGGCTCGCAGTTCGACCCCGTGATGGTGCGGGCGCTGGCCGACGTGCTGGGGCGGGAGGGCTGGCACCCCGTGGTCACCGCCGACGAGGGGACGGTGCCCGCCGCCCGCCGCGAGGGTGTGGCCGTGCCGGGGGCGGCCCCCCGGTGACGCAGTCCGGTTCCGGGCGCCCACCCATGGTGGTCGGTCTTCGCGCGGCCGCGGGACTGCTCACCCTGCTCTCCCTGGCGTCCACCGCCTGGCACGGGCTCGACCGGCCCGGGGTCGCGCTCGCCTTCGGGCTGCTGATCGTCGTGGGGGAGCTGGCCCGGTGGGGCGGGGGCGTGGACCGTGAGCCCGCGCCGCTCGGCACTGCGGGGGCGCTCGCGTACGCGCTGCTCGGGCAGGCGGGCGGGCAGCCGTCCCAGCACGGGGTGGAGCAGGTCGTCGCCATCACCGTCGCGGGCACCTTGCTCGGCTGCGTGCCGCACGTCGCCAGGGGGCAAGGGCCCTCGCTCGACAACATGGCGCGGCGCGTGCTGACCGTCGCCTTCGCCGCCGTCTGCTTCCAGCCGCTCTACAACGAGGGCGTGGTGCTGCGCTGGGTCGGCGACGGGGCGTACTACGCCTTGTTCGTCGCCGGGCTGCTCGCGCTCACCGCGCTGTGCGACGCCGTGCTCGCCGCCGCCATCGCGCACGCGCGCACGCGCTGGCCGTTCGGCCCGCTGCTCCGGGACGAACTGCGGGCCATGCCCGGCATCGGCTCCGCCGTCTGCGCGACCGGGGCCGTCATGGCGCTCGCGGTCGCCGTGGCCGGGCTGTGGGCGCTGCCCGTCATCAGCCTGCCGTTGCTCCTCACCCAGCTGGCCTTCCGCCGCTACGCCGCCGTGCGCGCCACGTACCGGCAGACCATCGCCTCGCTCGCCCGTGCCACCGAGATCGCGGGGTACACGCCGCACGGGCACGCCCACCGGGTCGCCGCGCTCAGCCGGTCCGTCGGGCGTGAGCTGGGGCTCTCCGAACCGGACCTGACCGTTCTGGAGTACGCGGCGCTGATGCACGACATCGGGCAGCTCTCGCTCCTCGACCCGGTCGCGCAGGGGGCGACGGCGGCGCTGCCCGCCGCCCAGCAGCGCCGCATCGCCCTGCTCGGTGGCGCCGTCGTACGGCAGACGGGCGTGGACTCCCAGGTCGCCGTGGTGGTGGAGCGGCAGGCCGACCCGTACCGTGAACAGCCGCTGACCGCACGGATTGTGCGGACAGCGAACGCGTACGACGAGATGGCCAGGGAAGAGGGCCCCCAGGGTCCGCTCGCCGCCCTGGAACGGCTGCGTCTCGGCACGGGGCGCGACTACTCGTCCGAGGTCGTGGAGGCGCTGGCCAGGGTGGTGGCGCACCCCGGTCTGAGCCTGGGGTCGGCTGGGTAACCCATGGGTAATGAGCGAGCGTCCGACCGTACGTGGTTGGATGCGAAGAAGAGGGTGTTCCGGGGGCACGGGCCTCGAGTATCGGCAGGCGGGAATCGTGAGGATCTTCGGCAAGGGACGACACCGGCCCTCCGCCTCATGGCGGCAGGCCACAGATCGTGCGTTCACGCTGATCGGCGACGGTCGCTACGAGGACGCGGGGGCGCTGCTCACGCGCGCCGCCGATCTGGAGCCCTGGCTGTCCGAGTCCTGGTTCAACCTCGCGCTGCTGCACAAGTTCCGGCACGACTGGGAGCAGGCGCGCACCGCCGGGCTGCGGGCCGTCGCCCTGCTCGAGCGGGAGACCGGCGCCCCCGACTGGTGGAACGTGGGGATCGCCGCGACCGCCCTCCAGGACTGGCCGCTGGCCCGGCGGGCCTGGCAGGCCTACGGGCTCAAGGTGCCCGGCGGAGCCACCGCCGCGGGCGAGCCGACCGGGATGGACCTGGGCAGCGCCGCCGTCCGGCTGTCGCCCGAGGGCGAGGCCGAGGTCGTGTGGGGGCGCAGGCTCGACCCCGCGCGCATCGAAGTGCTCTCCATTCCGCTGCCCTCCTCCGGGCGGCGCTGGGGCGAGGTCGTGCTGCACGACGGCGTCCCGCACGGGGAGCGGACCACCGCGGCCGGGCACTCCTACCCCGTCTTCGACGAGATCGAGCTGTGGGCGCCCTCGCCGGTGCCGACCTGGGTCGTGCTCCTGGAGGCAGCCACCGAGGCCGACCGGGACGCCCTGGAGCGGCTCGCGGCCGACGCCGGGTTCGCGGCCGAGGACTGGTCGTCGTCGGTGCGACTCCTCTGCCGGATGTGCTCCGAGTCGCGGATGCCGTCCGACGAGGGCGACGGGCAGCACCTCGATCCGCACGATCACAGTGAGCCGGGGCATCCCGGGCCGCTGGGGCATCGGACGGACGGGCAGTTGTGGGTGCCTGAGCGCGAGTGCGGGGTGGCTGCGCCGGCTTCCCTGGTTCGGGGGTTGCTGGACGGGTGGGTCGCGGACTCGCCCGATTCCCGGGACTGGCGGGATCTTGAAGAGGTCTGTTAGGTGCGCTGGCGGGTGCGGGTTTCGTCGTGTCTGGGCGCGCCGTTCCCCGCGCCCCCGGCGGGGCGCTACCTGATCGGCGCCCGCAAACTCCCCGTACCCTGTAAGGGTTCCCAGTAGATTTCAGGAAGGCTTACCTCGGTCATGGCCCAGCAGGACACCGATCAGCAGCGCGCGGGCGTGCTCCCCGTGGACGACGAGGGCTTCGTCATCGACACCGAGGACTGCGAGGCGCGCGAGGCGGCCTACCGGGAGCGCGGGACGTCGCGGCCGATCACCGTCGTCGGCAACCCCGTCCTGCACACGGAGTGCAAGGACGTGACCGAGTTCGACGACGAGCTGGCCGCTCTGGTCGACGACATGTTCGCAAGCCAGCGCACCGCCGAGGGTGTCGGTCTCGCCGCCAACCAGATCGGGGTCGACCGCAAGGTCTTCGTCTACGACTGCCCGGACGACGAGGGCGTGCGCCACACCGGCGTCGTCTGCAACCCCGTCCTGCAGGAGCTGCCCGCCGAGCGGCGCCGGCTCGACGACTCCAACGAGGGCTGCCTCTCCGTGCCGACGGCGTACGCCGAGCTCGCACGCCCCGACTACGCGGTGGTGACCGGGCAGGACGAGAAGGGCAACCCCATCACGGTGCGCGGCACCGGGTACTTCGCGCGCTGCCTCCAGCACGAGACGGACCACCTGTACGGCTACCTCTACATCGACCGCCTGTCGAAGCGGGAGCGCAAGAACGCCCTGAAGCAGATGGAGGAGGGGACGCCGCGCTACCCCGTGGTCCCCAACAACTGAGGTGCGGTTGCACAGTTGAGCGTCGAGCGGCGCCCGGTACGGATGTTTCCGAGCCGGGCGCCGCTCTTGTGTGTGCCCGCGCTCACATTCGTACGCCCGGGTGTGCGAACAGGACCGGCCGATCGTGACCCATATTCAGACATGTAAGGGGACGATTCCGGCGACTGGGGGTAGTGAGGGGAGCAAATCCATTCCCAGAACGGTCAGTTGTAGTGCTGAATAGAAAGCGCGGGGATACGCAACGGCGCGCGCCCGGCACTGCGGGAGGGCGCACGCCATCAGGCGGCAGAGAGGGGTTTGTTCGTGCCTGCTTATCCAGAGACAGCGGTCCCACCGGCGCTGGCGCTACCGGTGATCGAGGACGCGTTTCCTCGCAATCTGCACCCCTATTGGCCAAAGCTCCAGGAGACAACGCGGTCCTGGCTGCTCGAAAAGCGTCTGATGCCCGCCGACAAGGTGCAGAAATATGCCGATGGTCTGTGCTACACGGACTTGATGGCGGGCTACTACACTGACGCGCCCAACGACGTGCTCGCCGCCATATGCGACTACAGCGCGTGGTTCTTCGTCTGGGACGACCGCCACGACCGCGACGTGATCCACGGCCGGACGGCCAACTGGCGGCGGCTCGCGGTCGAGCTGCACGCGGCCACAGAGGCCCCACACCTGCACCAGAACCACAAGGACCCCGTGGTCGCGGGGTTCGCCGAGAGCGTGGGCCGGCTCTACGGCTCGCTCGGCCGGACGTGGAACGGCCGGTTCGCCCGCCACTTCCACGTGGTGATCGACGCGTACGACCAGGAGTTCCACAACCGAATGACGGGCACCGTCCCGTCCGTCGACGAATACATCGCCTTGCGCCGCAATACGTTCGCGCACTGGATCTGGCTCGACCTGCTTGAGTTGAGCGCCCAGTACGAACTCCCCGGGTGGGTTCGGAAAAACGATGCGTATCGTCGTGCGGCGCTTGCCTGCCAGGATTTCGCGGCCTGGTACAACGATCTGTGCTCTTTGCCCAAGGAACTCGCGGGCGAGGAATTGCACAACCTCGGGATAAGCCTCATCAAACACGAGGGGCTTTCTCTTCGGCAGGCAATAGCGGAAGTGCGTGGCAGAGTCGAGGGCACCATCGAGGATTTCATCGCCGCGGAGGCGGAGGTGGAACAGCTCGCGGTTGCGACGGAAAACATCGGCGCCCACGGGAAGGAACTCGCGAGGGCTTTACGGTCGTGCGTGGGAAATATGCGGAACTGGTTCAGTTCCGTGTACTGGTTCCACCACGAGTCCGGGCGCTACGCGGTCGACAGCTGGGACGACCGGGCGACCCCGCCCTACGTCACCGACAGCGAGCCGAGCGAACACACGGACCAAGTGGGAGAGTGCGCATGACCGTCGAATCGACCCTGCCGGCGCCCTCGTCGCCCGGCGCGGAGCCGGGGCGGCCCCCACTCGCCCCGGGCGGCGCGCCGCTGCTCGGCCACGCCTGGAACCTGCTGCGGGACCCGCTCGGCTTCCTGACACGGCTGCGCGACGGCGGCGACGTCGTCCGGCTCAAGCTGGGTCCGGGGACGGCCTATGCGGTGTGCGACCCCGATCTGGTCGCCACGCTGCTCAAGAGCCCGGACTTCCTGGTCGGAGGCCCGCTCTGGGAGACGATGGGCGTCCTGCTCGGCAAGGGCGTGGCGACCAGCAACGGGCCGCTGCACCGGCGCCAGCGCCGCGCCATCCAGCCCGCGTTCCGCATGGACCGGATCCACGAGTACGCGGCCGTCATGGAGGAGGAGGCGCAGGCGATGGCCGCCCGGTGGAGCGACGGGCAGCACGTCGACATCGCCGCCGAGGTGTTCCGTACGGCGACCCGGATCGTGGCCCGTTCCGTGCTCCACATCGAGTCCGTCGACGAGCGGGCCGACCGGCTGAGCGCGGCGCTGCACACGGTGTTCGAGGGCCTGTACCGCCGGATGGTCCTTTCCTTCGGACCGCTGTACCGGCTGCCGACCCCGGCGAACCGGCGATTCGAGAACGCGTTGGCCGATTTGCATCGGCTTGTCGATGAGATCGTCGCCGAACGAAGGGCGTCGGGAAGCAATCCCGGCGACCTTCTCGCGGCCTTGCTCGACGACCGCGACGAGAATGGTGAAACCGTCAACGACCAAGAGGTCCACGACCAAGTCGTGTCCCTCGTCGTGGCCGGTGCCGAGAATGTCGCGAAGACCCTGACGTGGGTGTTCCAGCTTCTCGCCGAACACCCCGATGCGGAAAAGCGGTTGTACACGGAGGTGGAATCCGTGACGGGTGGCGAACCCGTCGCTTTCGGTGACGTCAAGGAACTCGCATATATGCGGAATCTGCTCACCGAGGCGATGCGGATTCGGCCCGCTGTCTGGATATTGACGCGGCTCGCCGTCGTCGACACCACGCTCGGGGGTTATCGCATTCCCGCCGGGTCGGACATCGTCTACAGCCCGCTGGCCATGCAGCGCGACCCGCGCGCGTTCACCGACCCCCTGGCCTTCGACCCGGACCGGTGGCTGCCCGAGCGGGCCGCGGACGTCACACCCGCCGCGCACGCCCCGTTCAGCGTCGGCAATCGCAAGTGCCCCGGCGACCACTTCTCCATGGCCGAACTGTCGCTGATCCTGGGCACGGTGGTGTCCCGCTGGCGGCTCGTGCCGACCCCGGAGACGGACGGCTCGGCCCGTATCGGGATCACGCTCCAGCCGAAGCGGGCGGTGCTGAGGGTCGAGGCGCGCCGCTAGACCGAGGCGCGCCGGTGGGTCGGGGCGTGCCGCCGGGCCTCAGCCGGCCAGGCGTACGCGGAAAGTCCGCCGGAAGGCGTTGGGTGTCGTGCCCAGCGCCTTCATGAACTGGTGGCGCATCGCCGCCGCGTTGCCGAACCCGGCGCGGGCGGCGATGGCGTCCACCGTCTCGTCCGTCCTCTCCAGCAACTCCTGCGCGACGAGCACTCGTTGCCGAAGGAGCCAGCGGTACGGCGTGGTGCCCGTCTCCTGCTGGAAGCGGCGTGCGAACGTGCGCGGTGACATGAGCGCCCGTGCCGCGAGGTCCTCCACCGTCACCGGCTCGTCCAGGTGCCGCTCCATCCAGGCGAGGACCTCGCCCACGGTGTCGCAGCGCGTCGCGGGCAGCGGCCGCTCCACATATTGCGCCTGGCCTCCGTCGCGGTGCGGCGGCACGACCATGCGGCGCGCGATGGCGTTGGCCACCTCGGCGCCGTGTTCGGTGCGGACGATGTGCAGGCAGGCGTCGATGCCCGCGGCGGTGCCCGCGCTGGTGATCACCGAGCCCTCGTCGACGTAGAGGACGTCCGGGTCGACATGGGTGCGCGGGTGCCTGATCGACAGTTCGCGCGTGTACCGCCAGTGGACCGCGCAGCGGCGGCCGTCGAGCAGCCCTGCCGCGCCGAGCACGAAGACGCCCGAGCAGACGCTGAGGACGCGCGCGCCCCGGTCGACCGCGCGGCGCAGCGCGTCGAGCAGCGCGGGCGGATAGCCGTCCGGCCGGGGCGCGGCCGCCGGTACGGCGATGAGGTCCGCCTCCTCCAGGCGTTCGAGCCCGTACGGGGTGGAGATCGTCATCCCGGTGACGTGCGTGGACAGGGTCGGGCCGTCGGCGGAGACCACGGCGAAATCGTAGGTGGGCAGGCCGTCGCCGCTGCGGTCCATGCCGAACACCTCGCAGACGACGCCCAGTTCGAAGGGGTGCACGCCGTCGAGCAGTACTGCGGCCACGTTCTTCAGCATGTCTGCCAGTGTGCCGCAGAGCTGGCAGTAATTCGAGGGTCAGTGACAGGACTGCCACTGCCGCGCGGGGCCGGGCGGCGGGAGAGTAGAGGACATGAACACAGCGATGAACTACCTCACCGTCCTCTTCGTCTTCCTCCTCCTCGCCGCCCCGTCCCTGTGGGGCGCCGCGCACGACCGCCGGATCGACCGGGAGATCCGCCAGGCCCGGGACGCGCGGGAGAGGGAGAACCTGACCAGCGGCCCCGAGTACGCGAAGGTCGCCTGATCCCGCGCCGAAGCGCCCGGAACTCCCGGCTCCGCGCAGGCGCCTAGAAGTCCTCGTCGAAGCCGACCGAGCCCTCGACCGCCACCTGGTACGCCGAGGGCCGGCGCTCGAAGAAGTTCGTCAGCTCCTGGACACCCTGCAACTCCATGAACGAGAACGGGTTCTCCGAGCCGTACACGGGTGCGAAGCCAAGGCGCTGGAGCCGCTGGTCGGCCACGCACTCCAGGTACTGCCGCATCGAGTCGGTGTTCATCCCCGGCAGCCCCTCCCCGCACAGGTCACGGCCGAACTGCAGCTCGGCTTCGACCGCCTCCCGCAGCATGGCGGTGACCTGCTCCCGCAGCGCGTCGTCGAAGAGGTCGGGCTCCTCCTTGCGCACCGTGTCGACCACGTCGAAGGCGAAGCTCATGTGCATCGTCTCGTCGCGGAAGACCCAGTTGGTGCCGGTGGCCAGGCCGTGCAGCAGGCCCCGCGAGCGGAACCAGTACACGTAGGCGAAGGCCCCGTAGAAGAACAGGCCCTCGATGCACGCCGCGAAGCAGATCAGGTTGAGCAGGAAGCGGCGGCGGTCGGCCTTGGACTCCAGGCGGTCGATGGACTCGACCGAGTCCATCCACTTGAAGCAGAACTCGGCCTTCTCGCGGATGGACGGGATGTTCTCCACCGCGGCGAACGCGGCCGTCCGGTCGTCCGGATCGGGCAGGTAGGTGTCGAGCAGCGTCAGATAGAACTGGACGTGCACGGCCTCCTCGAACAGCTGGCGCGAGAGGTAGAGCCGCGCCTCCGGGGAGTTGATGTGCTTGTAGAGCGTCAGCACCAGGTTGTTGGCGACGATCGAGTCGCCCGTCGCGAAGAACGCGACCAGGCGGCCGATCATGTGCTGCTCGCCCGGCGACAGCTTCGCGAGGTCGGCGACGTCGGAGTGGAGGTCGACCTCCTCGACGGTCCAGGTGTTCTTGATCGCGTCGCGGTAGCGCTCGTAGAAGTCCGGGTAGCGCATGGGGCGCAGGGTCAGTTCGAAGCCCGGGTCGAGCAGGTTCTTCTGCGCTTGTTCCGGAGAAGGGGTCGTCGTCATTACTGGCAGGCCTCGCAGGACTCGGGGTTTTCCAGGGAGCAGGCGACGGCGTCGGGCTCGGCCATCTGGACCGGGACCCGGGCCGCGGCCCGCGCGATACGCGTCGCGGGGCGCGAGCGCAGGTAGTACGTCGTCTTCAGGCCCGACTTCCAGGCGTACGCGTACATCGAGGAGAGCTTGCCGATGGTCGGCGTCTCCAGGAACAGGTTGAGGGACTGGGCCTGGTCGAGGAACGGGGTGCGGGCCGCCGCCATGTCGATGAGCCCGCGCTGCGGCAGCTCCCACGCCGTGCGGTACAGGGCGCGGACCTCCTCCGGCACCCAGGTGAAGCCCTGCACCGAGCCGTTGGACTCGCGCAGCGCCTCGCGGGTCTGCGCGTCCCACACGCCGAGCCGCTTGAGCTCGTCGACCAGGTAGGAGTTGACCTGGAGGAACTCGCCGGACAGCGTCTCGCGCTTGAACAGGTTGGAGACCTGCGGCTCGATGCACTCGTAGACGCCCGCGATGGAGGCGATCGTCGCGGTCGGCGCGATGGCGAGGAGCAGCGAGTTGCGCATACCGACGGCGGCGATGCGTTCCCGCAGCGCGGCCCACCGCTCGGGCCAGGTCACCTGCGCGTCGGGGTAGTGGTCGGGGTGCAGGACGCCGCGCGCGGTACGGGTCTTGTCCCAGGCGGGCAGCGGGCCGTTGCGCTCGGCCAGGTCGGCGGACGCCTCGTAAGCGGCGAGCATGATGCGCTCGGCAAGGCGCGTCGAAAGAGCTTTCGCCTGCGGCGAGTCGAAGGGCAGGCGCAGCTTGAAGAAGACGTCCTGGAGGCCCATCGCGCCGAGGCCGACCGGGCGCCAGCGGGCGTTGGAGCGGCCCGCCTGCTCGGTCGGGTAGAAGTTGATGTCGACGACGCGGTCGAGGAAGGTGACGGCGGTGCGGACCGCCTCGTCGAGCCGCTCCCAGTCGATGTCGCCGTCGACGATGAAGGCGCCGAGGTTCACGGAACCCAGGTTGCAGACAGCGGTCTCCCCGTCGTCCGTCACCTCCAGGATCTCCGTGCACAGGTTCGAGGAGTGGACGGTGTGGCCGGGCTCCGCGGTCTGGTTGGCGGTGCGGTTGGCGGCGTCCTTGAAGGTCAGCCAGCCGTTGCCGGTCTGCGCGAGGGTGCGCATCATGCGGCCGTACAGCTCACGCGCGGGGAGGGTCTTCTGCGCCTTGCCCTCCGCCTCGGCCTTGCGGTACGCGGCGTCGAACTCCGCGCCCCACAGGTCGACGAGGTCGGGCACGTCGGCGGGGGAGAAGAGCGACCAGGGGCCGTCGTCGGCGACGCGGCGCATGAACTCGTCGGGGATCCAGTGCGCCAGGTTGAGATTGTGCGTGCGGCGCGCGTCCTCGCCGGTGTTGTCGCGCAGCTCCAGGAACTCCTCGATGTCGGAGTGCCAGGTCTCCAGGTAGACGGCGGCGGCGCCCTTGCGGCGCCCGCCCTGGTTCACGGCGGCGACCGACGCGTCCAGCGTCTTCAGGAACGGCACGATGCCGTTGGAGTGCCCGTTGGTGCCGCGGATCAGCGAACCCCGGCTGCGGATGCGGGAGTAGGGGAGCCCGATGCCGCCGGCGTGCTTGGAGAGGCGGGCCACCTGGTGGTAGCGGTCGTAGATCGAGTCCAGCTCGTCGAGCGGGGAGTCGAGCAGGTAGCAGCTGGACATCTGCGGGTGGCGGGTGCCGGAGTTGAAGAGGGTGGGGGAGGACGGCAGGTAGTCCAGGCGGCTCATCAGGCCGTACAGGTCCGCGACCTCGTCCAGGGCGCGGACGGAGTCGTCCTCGGCCAGACCGGAGGCAACGCGCAGCATGAAGTACTGCGGCGTCTCGATGACCTGGCGGGTGATCGGGTGGCGCAGGAGGTAGCGGCTGTGCAGGGTGCGCAGGCCGAAGTAGCCGAAGCGGTCGTCGGCCTCGGTGTCGATGAGCGCGTCGAGGCGGGCCGCGTGGAGACGGGCGAACTCGGCGGTGCGGTCGGCGATCAGGCCCTCGCGGTGGCCGACCGCGATCGACCCGGTGAAGGAGGTGACGCCCTGCGTGGCGGCCTCGGCGGCGATGGAGAGCGTGAGCAGGCGGGCGGCGAGCCGGGAGTAGACCGGGTCCTCGGAGATCAGCCCGGCGGCGGCCTCGGTGGCGAGTTCGCGCAGCTCGGCCTCGTCGGCGCGGGCGCTGCGGCCGCGCAGCGCGGCGGCGGCGACCCGGCCGGGGTCGGCGCCCGGCAGGTCGGAGGTCAGCTCGGTCAGGGTGCGCAGCAGCGCGGTGCCCGGAGCGTCTTGCGGGGCGTCTTCCGGGGTGGCTGAGACCGGTTCGGCGGGCGGCGCGATGGTCACTGGGGGCTCTCCCTCGCTCGGCTCGGGGCCTTGCGGGGAGGAGTGGCTCGGGCGCGCACGCGAGGGGGCGCCTTCGTCACCGGCCCATTCCGCGAGGCCCGGACGTCGTCTCCATCCGGGCCGGGCGGCTCGGGTGGGCTGCGGCAGGTCGTCGGACTCACGCGGGCGCGGCGTTATGCGCGCTACGTTCACCGTTGCGGGACAGTTCCGGATTTGCACCGGATTCCCCTGCGGCTGCAGCGAGAGCGAGCATACATGTTGTGCCGGGTGTGGGTGACAGCCCCATATCTTGTGTCGCGCGGGCAGGTGCGTGGCGGGCGTGCGGGCCCGCTCATGGCGACGGGCCCCTCCGCGTGCGGAGAGGCCCGTCCCGGGGTGTCGTACGACGGAGCTCAGTGGCCGGAGCCCGCTCCGACGACGGGCAGGTCCGTCTGCACGCCCTTGTCACCGGCGTCGGCGGTGTAGTCGCCGGGCGACGTCTCGTCGATGCCCTCGGGAGCCTTCGCGGCCTTCAGGACGAAGGTCAGGACGACGGTCACGATCACGTTCATCACGAACGCCGTCAGGCCGATGTACCCGATCTCGCCGATGCCCGGGATCTCCTTCGAGGACCCGCCGAAGTGCGCCTGCGTCGGCGACGCCACCCCGTACGCGGCGAGGGTGCCGTACACCATGCCGACCGCCCAGCCGGCGATCAGTGCCCAGCGGTGGAACCAGCGGGTGAACAGACCGCCGACCAGGGCAGGCATGGTCTGCAGGATCCAGATGCCGCCGAGCAACTGGAAGTTGATGGCGACGGTCTTGTCCATGGTGAGGACGAAGACGAGCGCGCCGACCTTCACGAGCAGCGACACCAGCTTGGAGACCTTGGTCTCCTGCGCGGGGGTCGCGTCGGGCTTGATGAAGTCCTTGTAGATGTTGCGCGTGAAGAGGTTCGCCGCGGCGATGGACATGATCGCCGCCGGGACGAGCGCGCCGATGCCGATGGCGGCGAACGCGACGCCCGTGAACCAGTCGGGGAACATGTCCTCGAACAGCTGCGGGATCGCCAACTGCCCGTTCTGCACCTTGATCCCGGCCGCGATCGCCATGAACCCGAGCAGCGCGAGCAGGCCCAGCATGAGCGAGTAGAGCGGCAGGATGGTGGTGTTGCGGCGGATCACGTTGCGGCTCTTGGAGGAGAGCGTCGCCGTGATCGAGTGCGGGTACATGAACAGCGCGAGCGCCGAGCCGAGCGCGAGCGTCGCGTACGTCCAGTGCCCGGCCTCACCCGGCGCGAGCGCCCCGACGGGTTTCCCTGTCGCCGGATTGACCTGCTCGAACTTCTTGCCGGCCGCGGCGAAGATGTCGTCGAAGCCGCCGAGTTTGATCGGGATGTAGATGATGGCGACCGCGATGACGAGGTAGATCAGCCCGTCCTTGACGAACGCGATCAGCGCGGGCGCGCGCAGACCCGAGGAGTACGTGTACGCCGCGAGGACACCGAAGGCGATGAGGAGCGGCAGGTCCTTGATGAACCAGTTGGTGTTCTCGCCGCCGCCGACGCCCATGACGTCGAGCACGGCCTGGATGCCGACGAGCTGGAGCGCGATGTACGGCATCGTCGCGAGGATGCCGGTGATCGCGACGGCGAGCGAGAGGCCCTTGGAGCCGAAGCGGCCGCGCACGAAGTCCGACGTCGTCACGTATCCGTGCCGGTGCGAGACCGACCACAGGCGCGGCAGGAACGTGAAGATCAGCGGGTACACCAGGATCGTGTAGGGCACGGCGAAGAAGCCGGACGCGCCCGCCGCGTAGATCGCCGCGGGGACGGCGACGAAGGTGTACGCCGTGTAGAGGTCGCCGCCGAGCAGGAACCAGGTGATCCAGGTGCCGAACGAGCGGCCGCCGAGGCCCCATTCGTCCAGCGAGTCGGTCTCGGAGCGGCGCCAGCGCGCGGCGAGGAAGCCCATGACCGTGACGGCCACGAAGAAGATGATGAAGACGGTGAGCGCGACACCGTTGACGCCGTCGTTCATCGCTGACCCTCCGGAGCCTGGGCGGACGCGGAGGCCGACGCCTTGCGGCCGCGCTGGTCACGCTGCCACAGCTTGTACGCGATCATCGTGAGCCCGGTCGAGATGATCACCCAGAGCATCTGGTACCAGTAGAAGAACGGGATGCCGATGAAGGTCGGGTCGATCTTCGAGTAGGAGCTGACCCAGAGCATCGCCACGAAGGGCGCGACCAGGCACACCCCGATGACCACGCGGACCGGTGTCACCACCGGTCTCCCTGCTTGTTCCGGCACTTCCGGCGCATCCGACATCTTGGGCTCCGTCCCCTCGCTGATCCCACTTATCTCACGTTTAACGTGCGGGAAATCTAATGCGAGAGTCTTGCTCTTTGGAACCCCTGTCCGGATAACGGACGAGCCTGTTCCGCCTCGCTCTTCAGTTATGTGGGGAAGCTATGTGAGGAAGCTATGTGAGGGAAGGGCCGCGTATGTGCGGGATCAGTCCATCGGGCGCTTCAGGCGCGCCACGAACTTGTACCGGTCGCCCCGGTAGACCGAGCGCACCCACTCCACCGGCTGCGCCGAACCGTCGATCGAGTGACGGGAGAGCATCAGCATCGGAAGGCCGACATCCGTGCCCAGCAGGCCGGCCTCGCGCGGGGTGGCGAGCGAGGTCTCGATGGTCTCCTCGGCCTCGGCGAGACGGACGTCGTACACCTCGGCGAGGGCCGTATAGAGAGAGGTGTACTTGACGAGCGACCTGCGCAGCGCCGGAAAGCGCTTGGCGGACAGGTGTGTCGTCTCGATGGCCATGGGTTCGCCGCTGGCCAGGCGGAGCCGTTCGATACGCAGGACGCGCCCGCCGGCGGAGATGTCGAGCAGCCCGGCGAGGGTGTCGTCGGCGGTGACGTACCCGATGTCGAGCAGCTGCGAGGTCGGCTCCAGGCCCTGGGCCCGCATGTCCTCGGTGTAGGAGGTGAGTTGCAGCGCCTGGGAGACCTTGGGCTTGGCGACGAAGGTGCCCTTGCCCTGGATCCGCTCCAGGCGGCCCTCGACGACCAGCTCCTGGAGGGCCTGGCGGACGGTGGTGCGGGAGGTGTCGAACTCGGCGGCGAGTGTGCGCTCCGGCGGCACCGGCGTGCCCGGCGGCAGGGTCTCCGTCATGTCGAGCAGGTGCTTCTTCAGGCGGTAGTACTTGGGCACGCGTGCGGTGCGGACGGGCGCCCCGCTCTCGTTCTCCGCACTGCTCACGTCGGTGCTCATGCTCCGCCTTCCCGGCTCCGGTGCCGATGCGACCGACGTACCCATCGGCCACGGCTCACATCGTGGCACGGCTCGCTCCGGGGGACTCCCCGCACGCTCCGTGATCCCTCCTTATACCGCCCGCTGACTCTCTGGTCTAGTCCATGTACGCGCGGATGGGAGCGGTCCCCCGAACCGCTCAACCCCCTTGTCCCAGCGGGCGGGTGTCGTTCCGATAACGGACGCACAGGTCTTTCTCAGCCACCCTTGACACCTCTATTGGTCTGGGCCAAGCTCCCCGTACTGGTCTACACCATTAAACGGAGACCGGGTCCCAGTCCCACGAAGCACTGCTCGTCGTATGCGTCGCTGTGGGTGGGGGGTTGCTGGCATCCCTGAGGAGGGTGACGTGAAGCGCAAGCTCATTGCGGCCATCGGCGTCGCGGGCATGTTGGTCTCGATCGCGGCCTGTGGCAGTGACGACGACAAGGACAGTGGGAGCAAGGCGGGGGCGGACGGGTACAAGGGGCAGACGCTGACCGTCTGGACCATGTCCGGCTCCAACCCGCCGGAGTGGACCAAGAAGGTCACCGCCGAGTTCGAGAAGAAGACCAAGGCGAAGCTGGACATCCAGGTCCAGGAGTGGAACGGCATCCAGCAGAAGGTCACCACGGCCCTCTCGGAGTCGAACCCGCCGGACGTCCTGGAGATCGGCAACACGCAGACCCCTGCGTACGCCAAGACCGGCGGTCTCGCCGAGCTGTCCGACCTCAAGAGCGAGATCGGCAAGGACTGGGCCGACTCGGTCAACAAGCCGGCCGTCTACGACGGCAAGCAGTACGCGCTGCCGTGGTACTTCGGCAACCGCACGGTCATGTACAACAAGAAGATCTGGAAGCAGGCCGGCATCACGGAGACGCCGAAGACCCGCGCCGAGCTCTTCGACGACTTCAAGAAGATCGGCGAGAAGACCAGCGCCGAGCCGCTCTACCTGCCGGGCCAGAACTGGTACTTCTTCGACGGCCTCCTCGTCGGCCAGGGCGTCGAGCCCGTGAAGAAGGACGGCGACAAGTGGATCTCCAACCTCGGTGACCCCAAGGTCGCCAAGGCCATGGACGTCTACAAGCAGTACCAGGCTTTCTCCAAGGCGCCCAAGGACAAGGACGAGGCCACGCCGCAGCAGGCCACCGTCTTCGGCAAGGGCAACACCGGCGCCATCATCGCCATGGGCTACGAGGCCGGCACCGCGCTGCAGGCCAAGAAGCTCAAGGCCGAGGACATCGGCTTCTTCACCATCCCCGGTGAGACCGCCGACAAGCCCGAGGGCGTCTTCCTCGGCGGCTCCAACCTCGCCGTCGCCGCGGGCTCCAAGAAGCAGGACCTCGCCAAGGAGTTCCTGAAGATCGCGCTCTCCGTCGAGAACGACGGCCAGCTGGTCAAGGAGGCCGGCTGGGTCCCGAAGTCCCCGGCCCTCGAGTCCTACGCCAAGGACCAGCCGGCCGCGCAGGCCGGTGCCCCCGCCGCCGCCAAGGCCGGTGGCACCACGCCGCTGATCCCGGAGTGGGCGCCGGTGGAGAACCCGCCGAACCCGATCAAGACCTACATGACCGCGGTCCTGAACGGTAAGTCCCCCGCCGCTGCCGCCAAGCAGGTCGAGGGCGAGCTCAACAAGCGCCTGAGTCAGGAGCAGTAGTCGCCCGGGCCGGGGCGGCGGAAGGGACCCAGAACCCGACCGCCGCCCCGGCCCGACGCATCGTCCAGTTACGGCTTTGGAAGAGATGGCGAGCATGGCAGTGCAGACCAACCCGGCGGAAGCGGTCGACAAGATCGCGCCCGACGGGAAGCGCAGCGGTCGCGCACCCGGGCCGCGGGGGGAGAAGCGGAAGGGCGCGGCGAACACCGTCCCGTACCTGCTGCTGCTCCCCGCCCTCCTGGTGACGGCGATCTTCCTCGGCTGGCCCCTGGTGAAGGACGGCTTGCTGTCGTTCCAGAACCTCAACATGGGCCAGCTCATCCAGCACGTCACCGAGTGGAACGGCGTAGAGAACTACAAGGAGGTCCTCGGCGGCGAGGACTTCTGGCGCGTCACGCTGCGCTCCACGATCTTCACGGCGATCAACGTCGTCCTGATCATGGTGGCGGGCACGCTCGTCGGGCTGCTGCTCGCGCGTCTCGGCAAGAAGATGCGCCTGACGCTCATGCTGGGCCTGGTCCTGGCCTGGGCCATGCCGCTCGTCGCGTCGTCCACCGTCTACCAGTGGCTGTTCGCGTCCCGCTTCGGCATCGTCAACTGGGTCCTCGACAAACTCGGCTGGCACTCCATGGCCGACTACAACTGGACCGGCTCGCAGATCTCCACGTTCTTCGTGATCGGCCTGCTGATCGTCTGGGGCTCCATCCCGTTCGTCGCGATCAACCTGTACGCCGCCACGACCACCATCCCGCGCGAGCTGTACGAGGCCGCGGCCCTGGACGGGGCCGGCATGTGGAAGCAGTTCACCTCGGTGACCTTCCCCTTCCTGCGCCCCTTCCTCTACGCCACCACGTTCCTGGAGATCATCTGGGTCTTCAAGGCGTTCGTGCAGGGCTTCACCATCAACGAGGGTGGCCCCGACCGGCTCACCGAGACGCTGCCGATCTACGCGTTCGTCGAGGGCGTCGGCAACCAGCACTACGGCAAGGGCGCGGCGATCGCCCTGCTCACCATCGTGATCATGCTGCTCCTCACCGCGTACTACCTCCGCATCGTTCTCAAGCAAGAGGAGGACGAGCTGTGAAGCGCTCACTGCTCGGCCGCGTCTGGCCCAACGCCACGGCGCTCGTGCTCTTCGTGTTCATGGTCTTCCCCGTGTACTGGATGTTCACGACGGCCTTCAAGCCGACCGCGGACATCGTCACGGACAACCCGGTCTGGTTCCCGACCGATGTCACGTTCGAGCACTTCAAGACGGCCGTCGACGCGCCCGACTTCTGGCAGCTGGTCACCAACTCGATCACCGTCACGGTCTGCGCGGTACTGCTCTCGCTCGTCATCGCGCTGTGCGCGTCGTTCGCCCTCGCCCGGATGCGGTTCAAGGGGCGCAAGGGCATGATCCTGGTCTTCATGATCGCGCAGATGGCGCCCTGGGAAGTCATGGTCATCGCGATCTACCTGATCGTGCGCGACGCCGACATGCTCAACAGCCTCCTCCCGCTGACCCTCTTCTACATGGTGATGGTGCTGCCCTTCACCGTCCTGACGCTGCGCGGCTACGTGGCCGCGGTGCCCAAGGAGCTGGAGGAGTCCGCGATGGTCGACGGGTGCAGCCGCCCGCAGGCCTTCGTCAAGGTCATCCTGCCGCTGCTCGCGCCCGGCCTCATGGCCACCTCCCTGTTCGGCTTCGTCACGGCGTGGAACGAGTTCCCGCTGGTGCTGATCCTCAACAAGGAACCGGGATCGAAGACCCTTCCCCTCTGGCTGTCGCAGTTCCAGAGCCAGTTCGGGGACGACTGGGGCGCCACCATGGCAGCGGCCTCTCTCTTCGCCATCCCGATCCTCATCGTCTTCGTCTTCCTGCAGCGCAAGGCCGTCAGCGGCCTCACCTCCGGCGCCGTGAAGGGATAACGCCCCCGATGACCACTCTCACCAGCGGCACCGACACACTCACCCGCGACGCGCTCGCCGTCCTGCAGCCCGGCTTCGCCGGCACCACCGCCCCGGACTGGGTGCTGCGCAGGCTCGGCGAGGGCCTCGCGTCGGTCGGCCTGTTCGGCCGCAACATCCAGACCCCCGACCAGGTCGCGGCGCTCACCGCCCAGTTGAAGGCGGAACGCGACGACCTCCTCGTCGCCATCGACGAGGAGAGCGGCGACGTCACCCGCCTCGAGGTCCGTACGGGCTCCTCGTTCCCCGGCAACCACGCGCTCGGCAAGGTCGACGACGTGGAGCTGACCCGCTCCGTCGCCTTCGAACTGGGCCGACGCCTCGCCGAGTGCGGCGTCAACCTCAACTGGGCGCCGTCCGCCGACGTCAACGCCAACCCCGACAACCCGGTCATCGGCGTCCGCTCCTTCGGCGCCGACACCCAGCTCGTCGCCCGCCACACCGCCGCCTACGTCGAGGGCATGCAGGCCGCCGGGGTCGCCGCCTGCACCAAGCATTTCCCCGGCCACGGCGACACCGGCGTCGACTCGCACCACGACATGCCGCTCATCGACGTCGGCCTCGACGTCCTGAACGCCCGCGACCTCGTCCCGTTCCGCGCGGCGATCGCCGCCGGCAGCCGCGCCGTGATGAGCGCCCACATCCTGGTCCCGGTCCTCGACCCGGACCGCCCCGCGACCCTCTCCCGCCGCATCCTCACCGGCCTGCTCCGCGAGGAACTCGGCTACGACGGCCTCATCGTCACCGACGGCATCGAGATGCAGGCCATCTCCTCCGCCTACGGGATCGAGCGCGGCAGCGTCCTCGCCATCGCCGCGGGCGCCGACGCCATCTGCGTCGGCGGCGGCCTCAACGACGAGGGCACGGTCACCCGGCTGCGCGACGCCCTCGTCGCCGCCGTCCGCTCCGGCGACCTCCCGGAGGAGCGCCTCGCGGACGCCGCCGCCCGCGTCCGCTCCCTCGCCGAGTGGACCCGGGCGACGGGTTCGGGCTCGGAGATCGTGTCCGACCCCGAGATCGGCCTGATCGCGGCCCGCCGCGCGATCACCGTCACCCGCGGCGACTACGCCCCGCCGGTCTCCGGCCCGGTCCACGTCGCGGCCTTCTCCCCGCTCGCCAACATCGCGGTCGGCGACGAGACCCCCTGGGGCGTCGGCGCCGAACTCGAACGCCTCCTCCCCGGCACCACCACCGGCTCCTACTCGGGCCCCGACGCGGGCGCCGCCGCCCTCGCCGCAGCCGGGGACCGGCGCCTCGTCGCCGTGGTCCGCGACGAGCACCGCCACCCCTGGATGACCGACGCCGTCACCACCCTCCTCGCCGCCCGCCCCGACACGGTGGTCGTCGAGATGGGCGTCCCGGGGGCGACCCCGCGCGGCGCGCTGCACATCGCCACGCACGGCGCGGCCCGCGTGTGCGGGGTCGCTGCCGCTGAGGTCATCGTCGCGGGGTAGCGGTTCCCTCGAGGGCCCTGCACTTGCTGCCGGGCCGCAGGCCGCACATGCCGCAGGCCGCACATGAAGGAGCCGGTCACCCTGGGTGGGGTGACCGGCTCCTTCATGTCTGGCGTTCCGCGTCGCCTTTCGGCCGGCGGAGCGGGCAGTACCCGCGCCTATAGGCCGTGCCAGCTTTCTGGCGGCCGACGTCGAGCGGGTAGTGCCTGCGCCTGCAGGCCGTGCGAGCTTTCGGGCGGCCGGGCGCCGAGCGCCGAGGGGGCAGTACCCGCGCCTACAGGCCCTGCCACTCCGGCTTGTTGGCGTACGTGTGCCGGAAGTAGTCCGCGAGCTTCAGCTTCGACGCGGCGGCCTCGTCCACGACGACCGTCGCGTGCGGGTGCAGCTGCAGAGCCGACGCCGGGACCACCGACGCGACCGGCCCCTCCACCGTCGCCGCCACGGCGTCCGCCTTGCCCTCACCAGTGGCGAGCAGCACCAGGTGCCGGGCCTCCAGGATCGTGCCGATGCCCTGCGTGATGACGTGACGCGGCACTTGGCTCAGGTCCCCGTCGAAGAACCGCGCGTTGTCCGTGATCGTCTGCTCGGTCAGCGTCTTGATCCTGGTCCGCGAAGCGATCGACGAGCACGGCTCGTTGAACCCGATGTGCCCGTCCGTCCCGATGCCGAGCAGCTGGAGATCGACCCCGCCCGCCTCGGCCAGCGCCTTGTCGTACGCCTCGCACGCCGCCTGCACGTCCTCGGCGCTGCCGTCGGGCCCCATGAACGACGCCTCGTCCAGCCCGAGCGGCTCCACGACCTCGCGCAGCACCGTCGCCCGGTAGGACTCGGGGTGCCCCGTCGGCAGCCCCACGTACTCGTCGAGCTGGGCGATGCGGGCCTTCGCCGCGTCGACCTCACCGGCGCGCACCTTGGCCGCCAGCGCCTCGTAGATGGGCAGCGGCGTCGAGCCGGTGGCCACACCGAGCAGCGCGTGGGGCTTGCGCCGCAGCAGCTGGGCCATGGCCTCGGCGATCAGCTCGCCACCTGCCTTGGCGTCCGGAACGATCACAACTTCCACGCTGGGCCTGCCGTTCTGGTCAGAGGAGACTGGGGAATACGTGGTATAGACCAATCGAGACCAATCTAGCAGAGCGAGCCCTTGCCGGTCAGGCCCCGCACGGCCCCGCTCCGTCCATGCTCAGCGCTGCGGGTGGCGTCGGCATGTCGAGGGGGCGGAGCGGCGGGGAACGGGGCGGGTGGGGAGTCGCGGCGGACGGGTTGGGGGTGCGGGTGGGTCGCAGTTGGGGGGCGGTCGTGCGCAGGGGCGCGGTTGGGGAGGGGCGCCGGGCAGGGGTCGCGGTGAGAGAGGGGTGCCGGGCGAGGGCGCGGTGGGGAAGCGGTGTCGGGCGGGGGTGTGGTGGGCGAGGGGTGGTGCGCAGGTCGGGGGCGGGGGGAGCGGCACGGTGCACGGTCGCGGTTGGGGAGGGGTGCCGGGCAGGGTTGGGGTGAGCAGCGGCACCGGAGATGTCTCTTGGGGCAACTGGCGGGCGGCTGCGCGCCCGGTGCCGGGTCTCGCTCAGCGGCCGAGCAGGGAGCCGCCGGTTGCGTCCACCCACTGGCCCGTCACCCATCGCCCGTCCGGCGACGCCAGGAACGCCACCACGTCGGCTATCTCCGCCGGCGTCCCGACCTTGCCGAGCGCCGAGAGCGCGGCCGCCCCGTCCCACGCCTCGTCGCTCGCGCGGAGCCACGCCTCGTTGACGTCCGTGTCGACGATTCCGGGCGCCACCGTGTTGGCGGTGATGCCGCGCGGGCCGAGCACCTTGGCGAGGTAGTGCGTCAGTACGTCGAGCGCGCCCTTCGTCATCGCGTACGGCATGAGGTCAGGCAGCATCGCCGTGCGCGCGGCGCCGGAGGAGATGTTGATGATGCGGCCTCCGTCGCGCATCCTCGGCGCCGCGAGCTGGGCGAGGAAGAAGGGTGCCTTGGCGTTGACCGTGAAGAGGCGGTCGAACTCCGCCTCCTCGATGTCGGCGAAGGCGCTGGACGTGCCGATCCCCGCGTTGTTCACCAGGATGTCCACACCGTCCGCCCGAGCGTCGAACTTCTCCCACAGCTCCCGCGCGGCCCCCGGCGAACCGAGCTCGGCCCCGAGGGCGAACGCCGAACCGCCCGCCACCTCGATCGCGGCCACTGTCTCCTTCGCGGCGGCGTGGTTGGTCCCGTAATGCACCGCCACCCGCGCGCCGTCCCGGCCGAGCCGCTCGGCGATGCCTCGCCCGATGCCCCGGCTCGCGCCCGTGACCAGTGCCGTCTTGCCCGTGAGTACTCCAGTGCCGCTCATGTCGCAGTCCCCTTCGTGTGATCACCGTGCCGAGGTCGCCCCGGAGCCCGCAGCAGGAAGCCGAGGCGCGGAACCCGTAGCCGTGAAATCTGTAGCGGTCGTTATGAAAATAACCGTAGCCCACCCCCACCCCCTTTCGCTAGTGCCCGCTATAGAATTCACCCCATGGCGACGAAACAGCGCGGACGGCCCCGCTCCTTCGACCGGGAGACCGCCCTGGAGAAGGCCATGCGGGCCTTCTGGGAGAACGGCTACGAGGGGACCTCGGTCTCCGAACTGACCCGCGAGATGGGCATCGGCGCCCCCAGCCTCTACGCCGCCTTCGGTGACAAGCGCTCGCTTTTCGAGGAGGTCGTCCGGGTCTACGGCACCACCCACGGGTCCGGACCCGGCCGTGCCCTGACCGAGGAGCCCACCGCCCGCGCCGCCGTGGAGCGCCTGCTGCGGGAGGCGGCCGAGGAGTTCACCGCCCCCGGCCACCCGCACGGCTGCCTCGTCATCCACGCCGCGACCAACTGCACGACGCCCGAGGTCGAGCAATCCCTGCGGGATCAGCGCGGGGCCAGCCTCGCCGCGATCGAGGACCGGCTCCGCCAAGGCGTGAGAGCGGGGGAGTTGCCGCAGGCCACGGACATCGCGGCGCTCGCCCGCTTTGTCGGCGCCGTCTTCCAGGGCATGTCGCAGCAGTCGAGGGACGGTGCGACCAGGGCCGATCTGGAGGCGATCGCCGATCTCGCGATGGCGGCCTGGCCCGCGGATGAACCGGCGAGCACCGGCGCCCGTGGACAGGGGGGATAGAGGGGGTAGAGGGGGACGCCACGGTGGACAAGGCTTCCGGCCCCGCGAACATGGCTTCCGGCCCTGCGAACATGGGCCCCGGCCCCGGGAACATGGCTCCCGGACTCGGAGAAAGCGACGACAATTAAGCCGTGCCGACGCATAGACATTGGCGAATGGTCTAGTCCACAATGCGTACGAAAGGCCTCCGCCCTCCCCGCACAGGAGGACGGACAGAGGAGCCCCGCTCTCTGCCCTGACTGCGGCGGTTCCTCGATCGGCAGCCGGGCACCGCACACCGGGCGGCCGATGCACCTGAAGGGCTGCGGTGCCAGGGAAAGGGTCGAGGGTCCCTCCCCCCGGCGCCGCGGCCCGTCGGTCTTTCCGGGGCCGCAGGGGCCGGCGGGTACGCTCACCTGGTGCCCTCCATGAACGATCTCGTACGCCAGCACACCGCCCTCGGTGACTCCGACCTCGAGTGGCTCCACCTGCTGGTCTCGGAGTGGCAGCTGCTCTCCGACCTGTCCTTCGCCGACCTCGTCCTGTGGGTTCCCACGCGCGACGGCACCCGGTACGTCTCCGTGGCGCAGATGCGCCCGAACACCGGTCCGACGTCCTACCAGGACGACATGGTGGGGCATCTGGTGCCGCGCGGCCGCCGCCCCATGCTGGACGCCGCGCTCGACGAGGGCCGCATCGTGCGCGAGGGCGACCCCGAGTGGCGCGAAGAGGTTCCGGTACGGGTCGAGTCCATCCCCGTACGCAGGGAGGGCCGTGTCCTCGGCGTCATCGCGCGCAACACGAACCTGCTGACCGTCCGTACGCCCTCCCGCCTGGAGCTGACCTATCTGCAGTCGGCGTCGGACCTGGCGCAGATGATCGCCGCCGGTTCGTTCCCGTTCCCCGGCCAGCAGGTGGACATGGACGCCTCCCCGCGCGTGGGCGACGGACTGATCCGGCTGGACGCCGACGGCGTCGTCCAGTACGCGTCTCCGAACGCGCTCTCCGCCTACCACCGCCTCGGCTTCTCGGCGGACCTGGTCGGTCATGACCTCGGCAAGACGACCGCCGAACTCGCGCCCTCGCGCGGCCCTGTGGACGAGGCGCTCGCCAAGGTGGCCAGCGGCTGGGCGCCGCGCGAGTTCGAGATCGAGGGTGAAGAAGGATCGATCCAGCTGCGTGCGATCCCGCTCAAGCCCAAGGGCACGCGCATCGGTTCACTGGTCCTGCTGCGCGACGTCACCGAACTGCGGCGGCGCGAGCGGGAGTTGATCACCAAGGACGCGACCATCCGGGAGATCCATCACCGGGTGAAGAACAACTTGCAGACCGTGGCGGCCCTGTTGCGCCTCCAGGCCCGGCGCATCGAGTCGGACCGGGGGCGCGAGGCGCTCGAAGAGGCGGTCCGGCGCGTCGGCTCCATCGCGATCGTCCACGAGACGCTCTCCCAGAACCTGGACGAGCGGGTGGAGTTCGACGAGATCGCCGACCGGGTCCTCGCCATGGTCGCGGAGATCTCGCCCGGCCAGGTGACGGGCCGGCGCACGGGCCGCTTCGGCATCCTGGACGCCGAAGTCGCCACGCCCTTGTCGATGGTCCTCACCGAGGTGCTGCAGAACGCCCTGGAGCACGGCTACCGCCAGGGCGACACCGGCACCGTCGAGGTCTCCGCGGTGCGCGGCGGCACCAGCAAGGACGCCCGGCTGCTCATCACCGTCCAGGACGACGGCGTCGGTCTGCCCGAGGGCTTCGACCCGAAGCGGGCGGGCAACCTGGGGCTGCAGATCGTACGCACGTTGGTTGAGGGGGAGTTGGGCGGATCGTTCGACATGGTGCCCGCACCCGAGCGCGGCACCCAGGTCGTCCTGGACATCCCGGTGCGCTCGACCAAGTAGCCCGAGCGTACGTACGAGGACAGCACGTACGCGGACAGCAGAGAGCCCCGGACCGTCGAACGGTTCCGGGGCTCTCTGCTCGCGTTGCTCGGGTCTTGTCCCGGGCGGAGCCTGGGGGAGCATCGGGGGTACTGCGCGCTGCGGCTCGGGGGCGGGGGGATGCGTACTCGCTGTACGCGCCGCCGGGCTCAGGCTCGTAAGGGGTGGGGAATCAGGCGGAGGCCTGACGGGCCCGGTTGCGAGCGGCGCGGCGCTTCATCGCGCGGCGCTCGTCCTCGCTGAGGCCACCCCAGACGCCGGAGTCCTGGCCGGACTCGAGCGCCCACTGCAGGCACTGCTCCATGACGGGGCAGCGACGGCAGACGGCCTTGGCTTCCTCGATCTGCAGCAGCGCGGGACCGGTGTTGCCGATGGGGAAGAACAGCTCGGGGTCTTCCTCGCGGCAAACGGCGTTGTGACGCCAGTCCATGGCTGCTACCTCTCCTTGGTATTACATGCGGGTTGCTTGTGAATGTGAACGCTTTCACGAATCCCTCAACAAGTGAAGGGACGAACGTCACATAGGCGACGGGTGTCCGTTGCTTTGAGGAGGGGATTCGGGCTCTCTGTGGGGCCGATGTTGCGGGTTGTCCCGAGCGCCATGTAGAGATTCGCAAACCTCGGCGGCGGATACAACCCCTTCTGGAAAGTTTTTTTTGATTCCTCGGTGTCGACTAGGTCACAGCCGTCATTCCATGGGGTGGGACCTGGCCCAAACGTTCGAGATAAAGGACTTTGGGCCCTTCCACTCACACAATCACACGCAGTGCACGGCGTACGCCTGTGAACGTCACGCTGGTACGCAGCCCCAGGTGGTCACCGTCCATCTGAAGGGGCAGGGGCGCCTTCGAATGCAAGGTGAAGTCCGTGAGGTCATGGAGCGTGACCGCGTTCTTACCGTGCGGTCCCCGCTCGGGTGAGGAGGTCAGCAACTGGGTCCCGTAACGGGCCACCGCCGGGGTCGACAATTTCTTGAGTCCCAGCACGTCAAGGCCGGTGTCGAAGGACGCCTTGGGCGTCGGATACAGCGGCCGGTTGCCCAGGAACGACCACGGGGAGGTGTTGCTGACTATGGAGACGACCAGATCCGTGATCGGGTCCTCGCCCGGCCGTTCGAGCGTGATGGTGCCGTGTCTGCGGTCCGGCTCACCAAGAAATTGACGGACGACCTGTCGCACGTACAGGGCATGGGTCGAACGCTTGCCGCGTTCCCGCTGCTGCTCGACTCTGCCGACCACACCGGCGTCGAAGCCGACACCCGCGCTGAACGTGAACCAGCGCGAGGGGACCGCCTCGTCCTCCGTGCCCGGGGTGCCCGCGGTGAGGCCCAGGCCGACCGTGCGCTCACGGCCCTCGCGCAGGGCGTCCAGGAGCTGTCCGGTGGCCTCCACGGGCTCGTTCGGCAGGCCCAGGGCGCGTGCGAAGACGTTCGTGGAGCCGCCGGGGACGACGGCCAGGCGTGGCAGCCGGTCGGGGTCGGGGCCGTGGTGCAGCAGCCCGTTCACGACCTCGTTGACCGTGCCGTCGCCGCCCAGGGCGACGACCAGCTCGATGTCCTTGCTCTCCGCCGCCTGCCGGCCCAGGTCGCGCGCGTGGCCGCGGTACTCGGTGGTGACCGCGTCGAGCTTCATCTCGCTCGCGAGCGCGTGGATCAAGACATCGCGCGTGCGCGCACTGGTGGTGGTAGCCGCCGGATTGACCACAAGAAGTGCACGCATGCGATGCAGGGTACCCAGCGCCCTGCGGGGAACGCTTGGCCGGGGGCTACCCTGCAAAGGTGACCTCTGAGCAGAATCCCGCCCCCGAGACCCCTGACGAAGACGGCCCGCGACCCGGCCGGCTGACCGCCGCCGCCGCGCTGGCCGGACTCGAGGGGGTCGCGCTCGTCGTGGGCGGCGTCTACATGCTGGTCGCCGGGGTCTCCGGGAACCCCGACAACCCCGAGCAGGCCGTCACCGGCGGGGTGACCCTCATCGTGCTCGCCCTGCTGCCGCTGCTGGCCGCGCGCGGGCTGCTCGCCCGCAAGAGCTGGAGCCGGGGCCCGGCGATCATCACGCAGATCATGGCCCTGCCGGTCGCCTACACGCTGCTGCAGGCCGACAGCATCGCCATCCCGGGCGGGATCGCACTCGCCGCCGTGGCCATCGCCGCGCTGGTCCTGCTGGTCAATCCGGCGACCACGCGCGCGCTCGGCATCCGCACGCCGGGGAGCGCGCACCAGCCCAAGTAGGCGCGGTCGCCGCCGCTCACTCCTCGACAAGGAGCTTCTCCCGCAGCTGAGCCAGCGTGCGGGCGAGGAGGCGCGAGACGTGCATCTGGGAGATGCCGACCTCCTGCGCGATCTGCGACTGCGTCATGTTCCCGAAGAACCGCAGCAGCAGGATGCGCTTCTCGCGCGGCGGCAGATCCTCCAAGAGCGGCTTGAGGGACTCGCGGTACTCGACGCCCTCCAGGGCCTCGTCCTCCGCGCCCAGGGTGTCGGCGACCGCCGGGGACTCGTCGTCCGTGTCCGGGACGTCCAGGGACAGCGTGGAGTACGCGTTGGCCGACTCCAGGCCCTCCAGGACCTCCTCCTCCGAGATGGCCAGCTTCTCGGCCAGCTCATGAACGGTGGGGGAGCGACCGTGCAACTGGGACAGCTCGGCCGTCGCCGTCGTCAGGGAGAGGCGCAGCTCCTGGAGGCGGCGCGGGACGCGCACGGCCCAGCCCTTGTCGCGGAAGTGCCGCTTGATCTCGCCGACGACCGTCGGGGTCGCGTACGTGGAGAACTCCACGCCGCGCTCCGGGTCGAAGCGGTCGACCGACTTGATCAGGCCGATCGTCGCGACCTGGGTGAGGTCGTCCAGCGGTTCCCCGCGGTTGCGGAAGCGGCGGGCCAGGTGCTCGACGAGCGGCAGATGCATGCGCACGAGCTGGTTGCGCATCTCCGCGTACTCGGGGCTGCCGGACGGCAGGGTGCGCAGCTCGATGAACATCGCGCGCGCGTTGCTGCGGTCCCGCGGGTCGTGCCGGCCCTGCTGCTCACCGTGTCGCTCGTGGTCGCTCATCAATCCCGCCCGTCGCGCGTCCGATCCCCCTGGCCGCTCGCGAAGCCCGGCCCCGGAAGTCGGCGCTGCCTGCTGTGGCGCGTCGGCCATCGGGTCCTCCGGGTGCGGCCTGGCCTGCTGCTCGGGGATGCCGGCGGTCATCCGCCGCACCCCCGTCGTGCCGTCGGCCGGGAAATCCCGTGTGCCGCGCTTGTCGTCCCGCACCGGACCGTCCCCGTTCCTCACGCCGGGCCGGGGCCCGCGCCGCGCTTCTTGTAGAGGCTGATCGAGACGGTGTTGTCCTCGGCCACCGAGGAGTCGACCTGGCCCGCGAGGGCCGACAGCACCGTCCAGGCGAAGGTGTCGCGCTCCGGGGCCCGGCCGTCGGTGGTCGGGGCGGAGACCGTCACCTCCAGGGAGTCGTCGACGAGCCGGAACACGCAGCTGAGCACGGAGCCCGCGACGGCCTGCTGGAGCAGGATCGCGCAGGCCTCGTCTACCGCGATGCGCAGGTCCTCGATCTCGTCGAGGGTGAAGTCCAAACGCGCCGCGAGACCGGCCGTGGCCGTCCGCAGCACTGACAGGTAGGCACCCGCAGCCGGCAGCCGGACTTCCACGAAGTCCTGATTCCCGGGCTCTCCTGCGATCTGGGACACCCTCACCTCCAAGGTGGTACAAGCACTTTCGGGCTCCGGAGGTCCTCCCCCGGGTGACGCGCCACATATATCTGCGGTGACGCTACCGCGCGCCCGACTTTCCTGTCCCGGGGACCCCCGGCCCAGTGCTGTCACTCATAGTAAGCCTACGGGTACGGACAGTGGCTAGAGGGCGTGCGCTCCCAATTGGAAGAAGCGGGCGCCGGATTGACGTACCCAAGCGCCAACCGGTCGAACCCCGACCCGGCGAAGGATCGTCCGCATCAGACCAAAGACGTGTCCACGAAGCACCAGCGCCAGCTCTCACCAGGCTCGAAGGTGCGCATCACCGGATGGCCGGTCTCCTTGAAGTGCTCCGTCGCGTGCCGGTAGGGCGAGGAGTCGCAGCAACCGACATGACCGCAGACGAGACAGAGCCGTAGTTGCACAGGGTGACTGCCCAGGGCCAGACACTCCAGACAGGTCTCGCTGAGCGGAGCCGGCTCGGGGTGCGGCAGCGCGTCGACGTGCGGGCACTCGTTCATGATGGCCAGGTTACGACGGGGGACGTGAGAAGGACGGCGGAAGGCTGGGCATGGACGTTTTGCCACTGGTGGGGTTGGTCGCGGCGAGCGCCGCGGTGGCGGGAGTGGCGCGCAGGACACCGGTACCGGCACCGCTCCTCCTGGTCGCGGCCGGCCTGGTGGCCTCGTACGTGCCATGGATTCCCGCGTACGCGCTCGACCCGCACATCGTGCTGCCGCTGATCCTTCCGCCGCTGCTGCACACGGCCGCCCTGGAGAGCTCCTATCTGGACCTGCGGGCCAACATCAGACCCGTGGCGCTGCTCTCGGTGGGCTACGTCCTGTTCGCCACGGTGGCCGTGGGCTGGCTGGCGTACGAGCTGATCCCCGACCTGCCGCTGACCGCCGCGCTCGTCCTGGGCGCGGTGATCGCCCCGCCCGACGCCGTCGCCGCGACGGCGATCGCGCGCAGAGTGGGCCTGCCCGCGCGGCTCACCACGATCCTCCAGGGCGAGTCCCTGGTGAACGACGCGACCGCGATCACCGCCTACAAGGTGGCGCTCGCCGCCGCCGTGGGGGAGGGGGCGAGCTGGGCGGGCGGCATCCGCGAGTTCGTGGTGGCCGCCGTCGGCGGTGTCGGGGTCGGGCTGCTGCTGATGGTGCCGCTGCACTGGCTGCGCAAACGCCTCACCGAGGCGGTCCTGCAGAACACCCTCTCGCTGCTGATCCCCTTCGTGGCGTACGCGGCGGCCGAACAGGTGGGCGCCTCCGGGGTCCTCGCGGTCGTCACCGTCGCCCTGTACCTCGGGCACCACTCCTGGCAGGTCGACTTCGAGACGCGGCTCCAGGAGGCCGCGGTGTGGAAGGTCGTCTCGTTCATCCTGGAGTCGTCGGTCTTCGCGCTCATCGGTCTGCAACTGCGCGTCGTCCTGAAGGACCTCGGCGAGTACAGCGTGGCGCAGGCCGTCTGGTACGCGATCGGGGTGTTCGTCCTGGTGGTCGTGGTCCGCTTCGTGTGGTCGTATCCGGCCACCTATCTGCCGGTGTTCCTGTCGGCGCGGATCAGGGAGCGCGAGAACGACACCGACTGGAAGCGGCCGCTCATCGTGAGCTGGGCGGGGATGCGCGGGGTGGTGTCGCTGGCCATCGCGTTCTCGATCCCGCTCGTCACGGACGAGGGCGAGCCGTTCCCCGCACGCAACCTGGTGCTCTTCCTGACCTTCACCACCGTCATCGGCACCCTCGTGGTGCAGGGGCTCTCCCTGCCGGCGCTGATCAAGGCCCTGAAGCTGCCGGGGCGCGACGTCCAGCACGAGACGCTCGCCGAGGCGCAGGCCCAGAACGCCGCCTCCACCGCCGCGGAGGAGCGCGTGGACACCTTGATGCAGGACGAGCGCAACTGCCTCCCACAGCCCCTCCAGGACCGTCTGCGCACCGTTCTGGAGCGGCGCCGCAACTCCGTCTGGGAGCGGCTCGGCCAGCCCAACCCGGTGACCGGGGAGTCCGCCGACGACACGTACCGCCGGCTCGCGCGGGAGGCGATCGCCGCCGAGCGCGAGGTCTTCGTACGGATGCGGGACGAGCGGCGGATCGACGACGAGATGATGCGCACCCTGCTGCGCAAGCTCGACCTTGAGGAGGCCGCCGCCTACCGGGAGATCGACGACTGAGCGCCCTCGAAGGGGGCGCCGGTGACGACGGCGGCGAGGGCCGTGCCGGGAGCGAAGGCGCCCTCTTCCGTGAGAGTGACAAGGGCAAGGAGCATCTTGGCGACATAGAGGTGCTCGACCGGGACACCGTGGCGGCGCTCGAAGTCGTCCGCGAACTCCGCCACATACGCGGGCACGCGCGCGTAGCCGCCGCAATGGAAGCGGTCCTCGATATACCACGTGCCGCGGGGACTGCCGAACGCGGCCTCCTGCAAGGCGCGGACCTCGGCCGTCAGGAAGCCGCCCTTGAGGACGGAGACGCCCAAGGCGCGCTGCCCGGGGCCGAGCCCTGCGGCAAGGCCCGCCAGGGTGCCGCCCGTCCCGCAGGCGATACCGACGACGTCGGCCTGGCCGCGCAGCTCAAGACCGAGGTCCATGCAGCCCACCACCGCGCGGACGTTGCTCCCGCCCTCCGGGACGACATAGGCGTCCGCCGCTCCGGTGGTGGCCAGGAGAGCGGCCAGGACGTCCGGGTCGTTCTTCCGCCGGTACGTCGCCCTGTCGACGAAGTGCAGCCCCATGCCGTCGGCCGCGCAAGCGGTCAGGGACGCATTGAGCGGCCGCTCCGCGAGCTCCTGGCCGCGGACGATGCCGAGCGTGGGCACGCCGAGGAGGCGGCCGGCGGCGGCCGTGGCCCGCAGATGGTTCGAGTAGGCGCCGCCGAACGTGACAAGGGCGCGCCCGCACGCCGCCGCCAGGTTCGGGGCGAGTTTGCGCCACTTGTTGCCGATCAGATCCGGGTGGATCAGGTCGTCCCGCTTGAGCAGCAGGCGCACGCCGTGGCGCGCGAACCGGTCGTCGTCGACCTCGGTGAGAGGCGACGGCAGCCGGGGGCGCAGGGCGTCGGTGAACGGGCGGGGCACCCGGCCATTGTCGGACATCGGACATCTGTCCGGGTGCCACTACCGCGCGCGGCGTAGTGCTCCAGGCCGCGCGGTACGTGCTACCCGAGACGGACACCGATGCGCTTGCGCATCGACGCCATCGTGAACCCCTTCGGGTCGATCTTCCCGGGCTGCCACTCCAGGTGGCCGATGACCGAGCGCTCCGTCCAGCCGTGGTGGCGGCAGACCGCGGCGGCCGCCTTCTCGATGGCCTCCAGCTGCACCGCGGGCCACGGATCCTGCCCGTCGCCCATGTTCTCGCACTCGAAGCCGTAGAAGTGGCTGTTGCCGTCCGTGTTCGCCTCGTTGTCCGGCGGCAGCGCCTTCTCGGCGATGACGGCGCGCAGGACGTCGTCATCGCCGAGACCCGCATGGTTCGCCCGCCCGTAACCCACCAGGTGGACCCGGCCGTCCTTCGTGATGACGCCGTGGCACAGCGGTCCCGGCAGGCTCGGATGGCCCTCGCGACAGATGCGGACCGTCGCGTCGCTGCCCTTGGTGACGGTGTGATGGATCATCACACCGTGCATCGGCCCCCAGGCGCCCTTGCTGTTGCGGTTGTGATGCTGCCAGTCGCCGACCTGGACGACCGTCAGACCCTCGTCCTCGAGAGCGGACAGAAAACTGTTCGCGGACATGGGTGGGGCCATGGCCGTCTCCTCACGGGCGCGACGGCCGCCCGTCGCGCACCGTCTCGTACGCTGCTTCTACCCGCAACTACGGTGCTACGACCAGTCGTTCGGATTCCGTGCGAGCCGTTCCGGACACCGGGGCAAGGAACGCGCCACATACGCCTCAGGCGCGCAGGAAACCGTCCCCGTTCGCCGCGATGTGCGCCTCCAGCGCCTGGAGCGCCCGCTGCGTCGCGTCCGCGCTGCCGGTGCCCCTGCGCTCCTCGTAGTACGCCGCGCCCAGCTTCTTCAGCAGATCGCCGCCGGCGCGCTGCGCCTGCACATCGTCCAGCTTCTGCTTGCCCTGCGTCAGGCCGCGCTGCGCCTGCTCCTTGGCCCGGTCCAGGAAGCCCGCCATGGTCGTCTCCTTTTACGTCGTGGTTGTTGTCGGATCAACGTGCCGCTGGATCGCGGAGTTCCGCAAAACGCGACTAATGCCCCGTCGGGACGGAATCCATTCCCCCTCATTTGTGTAATGGCGAACTCACGGAACGTGCTGAAAGTGTTTGCCGTCGCAGGTCGGTTCCTGATCAGGAGGCATTTCATGTCGGTAGGCGAAGAGGTCCGCTCGGAGCAGGCGGGGTCACAGAAGAGCCTCAGTACATCCGCCGCGCGGAATCTGGCCACCACCAGCAAGTCCGCGCCGCAGATGCAGGAGATCAGCTCCCGATGGCTGCTGCGCGCGCTGCCCTGGGTGAACGTGAAGGGCGGCACGTACCGGGTCAACCGGCGCCTGAGCTACACGGTCGGGGACGGACGGATCACGTTCGTGAAGACCGGGGAACAGGTGCGGGTCGTCCCGGCCGAGCTGGGGGAACTGCCGGCGCTGCGCGGCTTCGAGGACCCCGAGGTCCTGAACGAACTGGCCCAGCGGTGCGTCCAGCGGGAGTTCGCCCCCGGCGACGTGCTCGCCTCCTTCGGGAGCCAGGCCGACCAGGCGTACCTCCTCGCGCACGGCCGCGTCGAGAAGATCGGGACGGGCCCCTACGGGGACGACGCGCGCCTCGGAGTCCTGGCCGACGGCTCGTTCTTCGGTGAACAGGCACTCCTCGACCCGGACAGCATCTGGGAGTACACGGCGCGCGCGATCACCGCGTGCACCGTGCTCGTGCTGCCCCGCCGCGACCTGGAGCAGGTCGCGGAGCGCTCCGACGCGCTCGGCAGCCACCTCCAGCATCTGCGCGCGATTCCGGAGCAGCGGGCCAACGACTACGGCGAGAAGGAGATCGACCTCTCCGCGGGCCACGTCGGCGAGGCCGTACTGCCCGGCACGTACGTCGACTACGAGTCGGCGCCGCGCGAGTACGAGCTGAGCGTCGCGCAGACCGTGCTGCGCGTCCACACGCGCGTGGCCGACCTCTACAACCACCCGATGAACCAGACGGAGCACCAGCTCCGCCTGACGGTCGAGGCGTTGAAGGAGCGCCAGGAGCACGAGCTGGTCAACAACCCCGAGTTCGGGCTGCTCAACAACTGCGAGTACGACCAGCGCCTCCAGCCGCACAACGGGGCGCCGACCCCGGACGACATGGACGAGCTGCTCAGCAGGCGGCGCGGGTCCAAGCTGTTCCTGGCGCACCCGAAGGCGATCGCCGCGTTCGGCCGGGAGTGCAACCAGCGCGGGCTGGTGCCCGAGAGCATCGACATGGGCGGGCACCGCATCCCGACCTGGCGCGGCGTGCCGATCTACCCCTGCGGCAAGATCCCGATCTCCGACGCGCGGACCACCTCGATCATCTGCATGCGTACGGGCGAGGAGGAGCAGGGCGTCATCGGGCTCCAGCAGACCGGCATCCCGGACGAGATCGAGCCGAGCCTGTCGGTGCGGTTCATGGGCATCAGCGAGCAGGCGATCATCTCGTACCTGGTGACCACGTACTACTCGGCGGCGGTCCTGGTGCCGGACGCGCTCGGTGTCCTGGAGAACGTCGAGATCGGCCGGTGGCAGTGACGCCCCGAGCGCGATCAGCCGTGTCCCCGCCCGGCAGGGCGGGTACACCCTGGGGGTACGCGCCCGACAGCAGCGGACCCGCCACCGTCCGCGCCCTCACCGGGGTGAGTTCATGACGCAGACGGCGGAGACGCGAGGGGCAGCGGGGCCTGCCGAGTCGAACACAGGGCGGACGAAGGCGGCGTTACCCTCGCCCGCGGTGCCCGGCGGAGCGGGCGTGGCCGGGCGCGGGGAGCCTGGCCCCGACGGGCGGGAGACCGCGGAGGCGGAGGTCATCCTGGCGCAGGCCAGGGCGTCGGTCGGGCCCGAACTGCGGCGGGCCGTCGAGCTGTTGCCGCAACCCCTACGCGGCGTCGCCCTCTACCACTTCGGCTGGGAGGAGGCGGACGGCACACCCGTCGCGGGAAGCGCGGCGAACGTCGGCAAGGCGGTGCGGCCGGCCCTCGTCCTCGCCGCGTCGCGCGCCCTCGGGGGGCGGGCGGAGCGGGTGGTACGGGCGGCGGCGGCCGTGGAACTGACGCACAACTTCACCCTGCTGCACGACGACGTACTGGACCGGGACGAGACGCGCAGGCACCGGCCGACCGCCTGGACCGTGTTCGGGGACGCCGACGCGATCCTGGTGGGGGACGCGTTGCAGGTCCAGGCCCAGCGGATGATCGCCGAGGATCCGCACCCGGCGGCACCGGCCGCGGCGGCCCGGCTCGCCGCGTGCGTCGTGGAACTCTGCGCCGGGCAGTCCACGGATGTGGCCCTGGAGCGGCGCGGGCCCCGGGACGTGTCGCTGGAAGAGACCCTGATCATGGCGGAGGCCAAGACAGGGGCGCTGCTCGGCTGCGCCTGCGCGATCGGTGGGTTGTACGCGGGCGCGGGCGAGGAGGAGGCCGCGGCGCTCGACGCGTTCGGGCGGGCGGCGGGCCTCGCCTTCCAGCTCATCGACGACATCATCGGCATCTGGGGCGACCCGGCCCGCACCGGGAAACCGGCCGCGGCCGACCTCGCCGTCCGCAAGAAGTCCCTGCCCGTCGTCGCGGCGCTCGCCTCCGGCGGACCGGCGGCCGAGGAACTGGCCGCGCTGTACGGGCCGCCCGGCCCCAAGAAGGAGAGCTCCGCAGAGCTGGAGGCCATCGCCCGGGCCGTCGAACGCGCGGGCGGCCGCGACTGGGCGCAGGCCCGCGCCGCGGACGAGATGGCCCGCGCCCTGGACGAACTGGCCCGGGCGGTGCCGGTGCCGGAGGCGGCGGGCGGGCTGCTGTCCCTGGCGGAGTTCGTCACGCGACGGGGGTACTGAGGCCGGGGCGGCCCCTGGGACGGCTGGGCTTCGCCCCTCACGGGCCCGCCGCGCCAGGGCTCGCCCCTCACGGGCCCGCCGCGCCAGGGCTCGCCCCTCACGGGCCCGCCGCGCCAGGGCTCGCCCCTCACGGGCCCGCCGCGCCAAGGCTCGCCCCACCCCATAGTCGCCCCCGGCAAGATCGCTTAGGCTGCCAAGTGCCAGCCGGGGAGTGTCGGTTGGCGGAGGGCGAGATGAGGGGACGATCGGCGTGGGTGTGGGGATTCGGCGGGCGCGGGCGGAGGAGCGGGACTTCGTCGTGGAGCTGCTCGACGAGGCGTTCATGGACGATCCCGTGAGCAGCTGGGTGTTCCCGGACGTGGAGCGCAGGCGGGCCCGGCACTCCTACCTCATGGGGGCGTTCACCGACGCCACCTTCGCCGACGGGTACATAGACCTCGCGGAGGACGGCACCGCCGTCGCCCTGTGGATGGACATTCCCGAGGCATCGGACGAAGGCCAGGGCCAGAGCCAGGACCAGGACGCGGGCGAGGACGGGCCCGCGCAGGTCCGTGCCGCCGTCGACCCCGACAACGAGCGGGTCGAGCAGATCGCCCGGCTGACCGAGGCCGCGCACCCCACGGGCCGGGCGCACGCCTACCTGTGGATGATCGGCGTCAAGCCGGAGCGGCAGGGCGAGGGCCTGGGCACCGCGTTGATGGCGCCCGTCCTCGAACGGTGCGACCGCGAGGGGCTGCCCGCCTACCTGGAGGCGAGCAACGCCCGTAGCCGTGCCCTGTACGAGCGGCTCGGCTTCGTGTTCACCGGGACCGCCGTCGACCTGCCCGACGGCCCGTCGCTGTGGCCCATGTGGCGGGAACCGCGGCGCGGCTGACCGCGGTTCAGGCGGGCGGCACGATCCGTTCCACCAGGCGTTCCACGATGCCGTCCGGCACTTGCACGCCCGGGATCGCGCCGTCCAGCATCCCCGGCATCGTCAAGGTCTCCAGGATGAGGCCGAGCATGCCCAGGTAGAGCAGGGTGATCTCCTCCGCGCCGCCGGGCAGTTCCGAGTCGGCGTTGAACGCGATGCCGAAGTCGAGATCCCCGCGGAGCGACGCCGTCAGGGACGCCCGCAGCGCGGGCCGGCGCGTCGCCTCCAGGCGCATCTCCATCATGGCCAGGAACCCGGTGCGGTCGCCCTGCACCCGGCCCATCAAGTTGTGCATGAAGGCGGTGACGAGGGCGCGGTCCCTCGGCCGTTCCAGGAGCTCCGCGACGGCCTCCGGGTCCGGCGCGAGCCGTTCGTGCAGCCATGCGTCGATCTGGGAGAGCAGGTCGTCGCGGTTGGCGAAGTAGTTGGACGCCGTGCCCGTGGGGACGCCCGCCGCCGTGTCCACCGCGCGGAAGGTCAGCCCGCGCGCGCCCTCGGCCGCGAGTACTCCGACGGCCGCGTCCACCAGGGCGGCCCGGCGCTCCGGGTTCTTCACCATGTCCTCGACTCCGTTCCGGTCCGTTCCGAGATCCTTGCACCCTTGCAACCACTACACCTGAAGTACTATAACTGCAGTGGTTGCGTACCGTCGCCCAATGAAGATCCAGCGAAATCCATCGAATCCAGCGAAAAGAGACCAGCTTGCGCAAGCTCACGTACTTCATCGCCGCCTCCGTCGACGGTTTCATCGGTGACGAGTCCGGTGACGGGATGATGTTCATGTCCTATGTCGACGAGGAGTTCCGGCAGTTCCTCGTCGAGGAGTATCCGGAGACCATCTCGTCGGAGGGCCGCCGCGTCCTCGGACTCGACGGGGTCGCGAACAAGAGGTTCGACACCGTCCTCCAGGGCCGCCGCAGCTACCAGGTGGGGATCGACGCCGGGCTGCTCAGCCCGTACGGGCATCTGCGCGAGTACGTCGCGACGCGCAGCCTCGCCGAGTCCCCGCACCCGAACGTCGAGCTGATCCACGACGACGTCGTCGGCAAGGTGCGCGCGCTCAAGGCGGAGGCGGGGGAGCTGGGCATCTGGCTCTGCGGGGGCGCGGAGCTGGCCGGGGTGCTCGCGGACGAGATCGACGAGCTCGTGATCAAGACGTATCCGGTGGTCTTCGGCGGCGGTATGCCCATGTTCGCGGGCCGGGCGTACGACCTCGCCGAGTTCGAGCTCGCGGAGAACCGCACCTTCGCGCAGGGCGCGGTCGTCCGTCGGTACATCAGGCGGCCCTAGCCCTTGGCGGACCCATAGATTGGCCCCCATGGCGATCGAACTGCTGCACCTCACCGAGCGCGCCCTGTGGGAGAGCGCTCGGGCGACCGGCGCGTACACGATGTCGACGCGTGGCAAGACCTTGGAGGAGGTCGGGTTCATCCACTGCTCGTTTCCGCATCAACTCCGCGCCGTCGCGGACATGTTGTACAAGGGCCAGGCGGCGGCCGGGGAGCTTGTCGTCCTGGTCGTCGACCGGACACGGGTCGACGTGCCGGTGCGCGTGGAGTCCGTGGCGCCGGGAGGCGAGGAGTTCCCGCACGTGTACGGGCCGCTGCCGGTCGGCGCGGTGACCGAGGTGCGGGAGTGGCCGCGTCCCCAGGACCGTAGCCAGAAGGAGCGCATGCTCGCCGGTGACCTCTACCTCGCCGACGACCCCGTTCTCACCGCCGACGCGCTGCGCGGTGCCGAGCTGGCCGAGCGGTACAACGCGAGCAGCGTCACCGACCTGCCGGCCCGCGGCGAGCTGCTGCGCGAACTCCTCGGCGAGGTCGGCGAGGACGTGGTGGTGCGCCCGCCGCTCTCCGTCGACTACGGGCAGTACATCAGCGTCGGTGCGCGGACGTTCGTCAACTGCGGGGCCGTCCTCCTGGACGTGGCGCCCATCCGGATCGGCGAGGACGTGCAGATCGGGCCGAACGTCCAGCTCCTCACCCCGACCCACCCCGTCGCCCCCGAGCCGCGCCGCGCCAAGTGGGAGGCGGCGAAGCCCATCACCATCGGCGACAACGTGTGGCTGGGCGGTGGCGTCATCGTCTGTCCCGGCGTCACCATCGGCGCGAACACGGTGGTGGGCGCCGGGTCCGTCGTCACCCGCGACCTGCCGCCGGACGTGGTCGCCGTGGGCAATCCCGCGCGGGTGGTCCGCAAGATCGGGGCGGCGGGGGAGTGAGACGCAGGGGGGCGGTGTGTGTCGCGGCCGCGGTCGTGGCGATCGGCTGCGCGGGCGGTGATGCCGGCGCGGGGGCCGGGCACGCCAGGAGCTGGGCGGACGGGACGCCGGTCGTGTGGTCGGACGACGACGTTCCGGAGCTGCCGATGGCCCGCTACGAGATGGCCGGGGGCGACGGGGACGCGTACCGGTCGATGGAGTCGGCGGCCGGACTGCTCGCGCAGCGGTGCATGGTCCGGCACGGTTTCGCCGACTTCCCCCGGGATCCGAGGCCGTTCACCATGGCCACCACGTTCACGTTGACGGCGGTCTCCGTGAGCACGGGCCCGGTCGGCTCCCACGACCTGGAGAGGGCCGGACGCTGGGGGTACGGCTGGGACCCGGACAAGAAGACCGCTCCGCGCGAGCACACCGGCCGGATGATGACCCGCGAGGAGTCCGACGTCTACTACGGCGACCGGCGCGCCGAGTACGGCGGCTGCTCGGGGGAGGCCTACCGGCGGATCCAGCGCGGGGTGCGTGACGTCAAGCGCATGTGGACGTATGTCACCGAACGCGAGTACGCCGTCGGCAAGCAGGCCGAACGGGATCCGCGTCTGCGCCGCGCCTACCGCACCTGGGCGGAGTGTGTGGTCGACAAGGGGTTCGAGCGGTACGCCGATCCCGCGGCGGCCTCCGCCGACAAGGCGTGGCGGCGCGGGCAGGACGGCAACACGGGGCACTCGCGGCGGGAGGTGGGCACGGCCGTCGCCGACATCGCGTGCAAGCGCGCCCACAACACGGCGGGGGTGTGGTGGGCGGTGACGGCGCGTCTTCAGCGCCGCGAGCTCGACCGGCACCGGGCGGCGTTCGACACCGTACGCGCGGACCGGGACCGGTTGCTCCGCAATGTGGCGGAGGTCAGGGAAGCGGGGTGACGGCCCGGCGGACCGACGCGGTCATCGCCGCCACGAACGCGTCGCGGGTCGCCGCGTCGAGGACGTGGAGCGAGAGGTACGGGTTCAGGTCCTCCAGCTCGACGAGGAGGAGGGCGCCCTCGCGGGTGCGGCAGGCGTCGACGCGCTGGATGCCGTACGGGAGGGCGTTCCAGTCGACGAAGTGCTGGGCGAACGCGCGGTCGGCGGCGGCCGGTTCGTACGGGCGCAGGTCCCAGCGGCGCTCCGGGTCGGGGGCGTACAGGGCGTACTGGAGCGTGCGGTCGACGAAGTAGAAGGAGACCTCGTGGACGAAGTCGATGCGGGGCTGGATCAGGAGTTCGACGTCCTGCGCGGCCGGGAGCGCGCGCGCCTCGGCCGGGTCCACGACGCGCAGCCCTATCGAGTCCGCGCCCCGCTTCGGCTTCACCACGTACGCGTCGGCCTCGGGGAGACGGTCGAGGTCGGCCGCGCTCTCGACCGTCGGGATCACCGGGTGGCCGGCGCGGGTCAGGTCCGGCAGATACTGCTTGCCCGCCATGTCGGCGCGGCCGGTCAGCGGGTTGTAGACGGTCGTGCCACGGGCGAGCGCCTCGGCGCGAAAGGCCGCGTACGCCTCTTGGTGGCCGAGTACCGGGCCGCTGTTGCGGACCACGACCCCGTCGAAGCCGTCCATGAGCGCGGTCGCGTCCAGGGGGTGGCAGAGCGCGAGGTCGAACGACGCGCGCAGACGTGAGGTGAGGAAGATGTCCTCGTCGCAGTAGCGGCGGCCACGCGCCTCGTAGGCGAGGTCGGTCACGTAGAGGACGCGGGGGCGGCGGGGCACGGGTCTCCTCGGGATGTCTACGCCGAAGGGGCCCGGCCGAGTTCGTCGGCCGGGCCCCTCCAGGTGGTCCGGGGCCCGCGGGGGTGCACCGCCCGCCGGTCACCTGAACCGGTGGTTCAGCAGCCCTGGTTCAGGCCGTGAAAGGCCGTGATCAGGCCTTCTTGGTCTCCCAGAAGATCTTGTCGATCTGGGCGATGTAGTCCAGCGCCTTCTGGCCGGTGGCCGGGTCCGTCGAGCCCTTGGCGGCCGAGAGGGCCTTCAGGGTGTCGTTGACCAGCTGGTGCAGCTCCGGGTACTTCTCGAAGTGCGGGGGCTTGAAGTAGTCGCTCCACAGCACCGAGACGTGGTGCTTGGCGAGCTCGGCGCGCTGCTCCTTGATGACCGTGGCGCGCGCCTGGAAGTGCGGGTCGTCGTTGCCGGCCATCTTCTCCTGGACGGCCTTGACCGACTCGGCCTCGATGCGGGCCTGGGCCGGGTCGTACACGCCGCAGGGGAGGTCGCAGTGAGCGCTGGCCTTCACCTTGGGGGCGAACAGGCGGGAAAGCATGTGCTGTCCTTCCTCGTGATCGTCTTCTCGGGTGCGACATTACTCCGTGGAGCACGGCTTTTCTCGGGTGCCCCCGGGGGCTTAGGCCAAAAGTCCAGGGTGACACTGGGACAGGTGGAGGATGTGACCGGCGGACGGAAACCGGGGAGGTCGGCAGATGCCCGAGACGATCGGGGAAGGGCGCGGGACGAAGGTGCCGTTTCAGATCATCGAGGTGGACGGTCCGTCCATGGTGCCGACGCTGTACCACGGTGACTGGATGCTGGTGCAGTACGGCGCCCGGGTGCGGCCCGGCGACGTCATCGTCCTGCGCCACCCCTTCCAGCAGGACCTGTTGGTCGTGAAGCGGATCGCCGAGCGGCGCGACGGCGGCTGGTGGGTGCTCGGCGACAATCCCGGGGCGGGCGGCGACAGCACCGTGTACGGGGTCGTGCCGGACGAGCTCGTGCTCGCCAAGGTGCGCGGGCGGCTGCGGCGGCGCAGGCCCTGGGCCGAGGGCGAGGGTCAGCGGTCGGTGACCGCCGTGGTGTCCTGGGCGCTGGGCGCGGTGCGGCCGGTGCTCTCGGCCCGGTCGGGCCGCTCGGCCTCCAGGCGTTTGCGGGCGCGGTAGGCGGCGACGTTGGCGCGGGTCGCGCAGCGGTCGGAGCAGTAGCGCCGGGAGCGGTTGGTGGACGTGTCCAGGTAGGCGTTGCGGCACGGCGCCGCCTCGCACAGGCCGAGCCGGTCCACGCCGTACTCGGTGAGGTGGAAGGCGAGCCCCATCGCGGCGATCGCGGCGTAGCCCGCCGTCGCGTTCGACGGGTGGTCGGCCAGGTGCATGTGCCACAGCGGGCGGCCGTCGTCGTCGCGGTGGTCGTGGCCGGAGATCTGCGGGCTCACCGGGAACTCCAGGAGCAGGGAGTTCAGCAGGTTCACCGCGAGCGTCTCGTCGCCGCCGTCCGCCGCCTCGAACACCGCGCGCAGACGGCCGCGGACGCTCCTGAACCGGGTCAGGTCGGCGTCCGCCGCGCGGCGGGCCGCCTCCTGGTTGGCGCCGAAGAGCGCGCGCACCGCGTCCACGGACGTCAGGCTGTCCTTGCCGCGGACCGGCTCCTCGGTGTTGACGAGGCGCACGGCATAGTCCGAGTAATAGGCCAGTTCCACTTGTAGTCCTTACGGGGGCGGTCTATCGTCAGGGCGGGAGCGGGTAATGCTCGTATTGGCTTTCAGGGTATTACGCGTGGCGTGACACGGGACGACACGGAACGACACGGGGCATCACGCACACGATGCCCGTACGGGAGGGCTTCATGACCGAGACCGCCGAGACCGCCGAGACCGCCGCCGGCACCGACTGGCACGCCTGGCAGCAGAGCTGGGACCGGCAACAGGAGTGGTACATGCCCGACCGCGAGGAGCGGTTCCAGGTGATGCTCGACATGGTCGAGGCGTGCGTCGGGCGAGCGCCCCGCGTCCTCGACCTCGCCTGCGGCACCGGCAGCATCACCGCGCGGCTGCTCGCCCGCTTCCCGGAGGCGACCAGCGTCGGCGTCGACCTCGACCCCGCGCTGCTCGCCATCGCACGCGGCACCTTCGAGGGCGACACGCGCGTCCGCTTCGTCACCGCCGACCTCAAGGACCCGCACTGGACCGAGGCGCTGCCGCACACCGCGTACGACGCCGTGCTCACCGCCACGGCCCTGCACTGGCTGCATTCCGAACCCCTCGCCACGCTCTACGGTCAGGTCGCCGGAGTCGTCCGGGACGGCGGCGTCTTCATGAACGCGGACCACATGATCGACCAGACGACGCCCCGGATCAACGCCGCGGAGCGGGTCCTTCGGCATCAGGTGATGGACTCGGCGAAGGCGGAGGGGGCGCTCGACTGGGCCGCCTGGTGGGAGCTGGCCGCGCAGGATCCCGTTCTGGCCGGGCCCACGGCACGGAGGTTCGAGATCTACGGGGAGCACGCCGACGGGGACACGCCCTCCGCGGGCTGGCATGTGGAGGCGCTGCGGCGGGCCGGCTTCTCGGAGGGGCGGGCGGTGTGGGCTTCGCCGTCCGATGCGATGGTGCTGGCGCTGCGGTGAGGTGACGGTCGCGTCCGCGGGGGGTGGGGTTCGTCGCGGGGCGCGGCTCGCGACGTGGCTGGTCGCGCCGTTCCCCACGTCCCTGAGGGCTTGCGGCTGCGCCGCGATGCCCTTGCCGGTTGCGTCGTCGGCTGCCGCGCCGCGGTGGCTGGTCGCGCCGTTCCCCGCGCTCCTGGAGCATGCGGCTTCGCCGCAGCCCCATGGGCCCCTGAGATGGTGCACGTAGTGCGCATCTCAGGGGCGCGGGGAACTGCGCGACCGGCCACGACGAGAGTCGCGGTGAAGGATGCGCCCGGGAAGGGGGGCCCGGGGTCCATGACCCCGGGCCCCCCTTCCCGGTTCGCCGGGACGGCTAAAGCACCTTGGAGAGGAAGGACTGCGTCCGCTCGTGCTGAGGGTTCGTCAGAACATCGCGCGGGTGCCCCGATTCCACGACCACGCCCTCGTCCATGAAGACCAGGCTGTCGCCGACCTCACGGGCGAAGCCCATCTCGTGCGTGACGACGACCATCGTCATGCCGGACTCGGCAAGGCCGCGCATGACATCGAGGACGTCACCGACCAGCTCGGGGTCGAGCGCCGACGTCGGCTCGTCGAAGAGCATCAGCTTCGGGTCCATGGCCAGCGCCCGGGCGATGGCGACGCGCTGCTGCTGGCCGCCGGAGAGCTGCGAGGGGTAGTTCTTCGCGCGGTCGGCGAGCCCGACCCGTTCGAGGAGCTGCCCCGCCTGCTCGCGGGCCTGGGCCCGGGAGACGCCCTTGACCTGGACCGGCGCCTCCATGACGTTCTCGAGGGCCGTCATGTGCGGGAAGAGGTTGAAGCGCTGGAAGACCATGCCGATGTCCCGGCGCTTGAGGGCGACCTCGCTGTCGCGCAGCTCGTAGAGCTTGTCGCCCTTCTGGCGGTAGCCGACCAGTTCCCCGTCCACGTAGAGGCGACCGGAGTTGATCTTCTCCAGGTGGTTGATGCAGCGCAGGAACGTCGACTTGCCGGAGCCCGAGGGGCCGATGAGGCAGAAGACCTCGCCCTGCTTGACCTCCAGGTCGATGCCCTTGAGGACCTCGACGCTGCCGAAGGACTTGTGGACGCCCTCGGACTTGACCATGGCCGTGGCGGCGGAGCCGGTGGTGCTCATGCCGTGCCTCCCTTCGGGCGGCCGACGACGGTGCGCAGGCGCTGCAGCGGGGTCGGGGGCAGCGAACGGGACGTGCCGCGCGCGTAGTACCGCTCGATGTAGTACTGCCCGACGCTGAAGATCGAGGTGAGGACCAGGTACCAGGCGGCGGCCAGGAAGTACATCTCCACCGTGGAGGCGGACGACTGGCCGATGTCGGAGGCCACCTTGAACAGGTCGAGGAACTGCACGGCCGAGACGAGCGAGGTCGTCTTCAGCATGTTGATGACCTCGTTGCCCGTGGGCGGCACGATGACGCGCATGGCCTGCGGGATCACGATGCGGCGCAGGGTCTTGGAGTGGCTCATGCCGAGCGCGTGCGCGGCCTCGGTCTGGCCCTCGTCGACGGCGAGGAGGCCGGAGCGGCAGATCTCGGCCATGTACGCGGCCTCGTTGAGGCCGAGTCCCAGGAGCGCGGTCAGCAGCGGGGTCATGAACGAGGACCAGTAGTCCTTGTAGATGAACCCGAGGTTGATGTACTCGAAGACGAGGCCCAGGTTGAACCAGATGAACAGCTGGACCAGGACCGGCGTGCCGCGGAAGAACCAGATGTAGAACCAGGCGATGGTGCTGGTCACCGGGTTCTTCGACATCCGCATCACCGCGAGGACGATGCCGCCCACGATGCCGATGATCATTGACAGGACGGTCAGTTCGAGCGTCTTCCCGACGCCGGTGAGGACCCGGTCGTCGAAGAAGTAGTCGGGGATCGTGCCCCACTCGATCTTGCCCTGCGAGAACGCGTAGACGATGGCGCCGAGCAGCGCCAGGGCGACGGCCGCGGACACGTAGCGGCCCGGGTGCCGCACCGGGATGGCCTTGATGGCCTCCGGCGGGGCACCCGCGGACGCGCTGTCCGCGGGCTCGTTCGCCTTGCTGAGGGGTGGAGTCATGGGTGGTGCCTTTCAGGCCTGTCAGAGTGCCCGTCAGAGGGGAGAGGCCCGCCGCCGGTTCGGGGACGGGCCGGAGTGACAGGGGTCAGGAACCACCGTTGATCTTCGACTCGGTGACGGCGCCGTCGTCGACGCCCCACTTCGCGATGATCTTCTTGTACTCGCCGCTCTTGATGATCTCGGTCATGGCGGCCTGAAGGGCGTCGCGCAGCTGCGTGTTGTCCTTGGCGACGGCGATGCCGTAGGGGCCCGCCTCGACCTGGTCGCCGACGATCTCGAAGTACTTGCCGCCGCCGGACTTCTTCACCGAGTACGCGGCGATCGGGTAGTCGGCGGAGACGACGTCGGCGCCCTTGGAGCGCATCCGGGTCTCGGCCTCCGGGTTGGTGGCGAAGTCCTCGACCTTCAGCGCCTTCTTGCCGTCCTTGGCGCACTTCTTCGCCTGCTCCTTGGCGAGGTCCTGCGAGAACGTCGCCGTCTGCACGGCGATCGTCTTGCCGCACAGGTCGTCCCAGGTCTTGATCCCCTGGTCGTCGCCCTTGTTGGTGTACAGCGAGACGCCCGCGGTGAAGTAGTCGACGAAGTCGACGCCCTTGCCGACCTTCTTGCCGGTGTCGCTGTCGATGCCGTTCTGGCGGTCCTTGGTGTCCGTCATGGCCGACATGGCGATGTCGTAGCGCTTGGAGGCGAGACCGCCCACCAGGTCGGCGAACTTGCCGTTCTGGAAGTTGAACTCGACACCCAGCTGCTTGCCGAGCGCCGCCGCGATGTCCGGGTCGATACCGACCGCCTTGCCCGAGTCGTCCTTGTACTCGACGGGTGCGTACGCGATGTCCGAACCGACGTTGATGACGCCCTTGTCGCGGATCTGCGCGGGCAGCTTGTCGGCGAGCGGCGCGGACTTCGAGGAGCCCGAGGCGGAGGACGAGTCGTCGTCCTTCGACTTCGTCTGGTCACCGCAGCCCGTCAGCAGCAGGGCGCCGGCGACCGCGATCGCGCCGACCGCGGCTATCCGGGACTTCGCGGAATTCGCGGTCGTGCGACGGGTGGTGCTTGCGGTCATGGTGGTGTCCTCCGGCGGAATGGGTGGAGATGCCGTTCGGTCGCCTGGGCACACACCTTCGGGTGTCGCGACCTCGTGCGATGACGTGCGATGACGGCATCTTGCCATTCGGACGGGCCGCCGTTGGGGGTCGATGATGTCAAAATCGGATAACAGGTCCGCCAAGACGGCCAACACGGCGGCGCATCACGGTGCATGGGACCGCATCATCTGCGGGCCCGTCGCGCGGCGGCGGGAAGATCTCCGGCGAACCGCCCGTCGTCTCACTCTTTGAACCGCCGCCCAGCGGACGTCGAGCCCGAGTTGAGGACTTGTCCACATATTCGGCTATGAGTCATGTCACCGGGCTGTGATCGATCACGTATGGGGTCGTCCGCACCCTGCTCCGTCGGGTAAGAAGGTTCTTTACACCCCTCATCCGGGGCTCAGGGCGCGCGTGCGGCGCGCCCGTCGTGTACGCACCTGTGCGGCGGTTCCCCCACAGGAACCGACTGGGGCGTACGCGGTGCCCGCCCGCTCCTCAACCAGGAGCGGACACCCTCACCTGATTCAGAATTTAAGGGGTAAGACAAGTGGCAGCGGAGATCGTCAATCCTCGCAGCGACAGCGGTACCGGCACCGAAGGCAGCAGCGACCTCGCCGATCCCTTCGATCCGGCGTTCGCACTGCACCGGGGCGGCAAGATGGCCGTGCAGGCCACCGTGCCGGTCCGTGACAAGGACGACCTGTCCCTGGCGTACACGCCCGGCGTCGCGAAGGTGTGCAGCGCGATCGCGGAGCAGCCGGAGCTCGTCCACGACTACACGTGGAAGTCGAGCGTCGTGGCCGTCGTCACCGACGGCACCGCCGTGCTCGGCCTCGGTGACATCGGCCCCGAGGCGTCCCTCCCGGTGATGGAGGGCAAGGCCATTCTCTTCAAGCAGTTCGGCGGCGTGGACGCGGTGCCGCTCGCCCTCGCGACGACCGACGTGGACGAGATCGTCGACACCGTCGTCCGGCTCGCCCCGTCCTTCGGCGGCGTCAACCTGGAGGACATCTCGGCGCCGCGCTGCTTCGAGATCGAGCGCAGGCTCCAGGAGAAGCTCGACATCCCGGTCTTCCACGACGACCAGCACGGCACGGCCGTGGTCACCCTCGCCGCGCTGAAGAACGCGGCCCGGCTCAGCGGCCGCACGCTCGGTGAGCTGCGCGCCGTGATCTCCGGCGCCGGTGCGGCGGGTGTCGCCATCGCCAAGTTCCTCCTCGAGGCGGGGCTCGGCGACGTCGCGGTCACCGACCGCAAGGGCATCGTCAGCCGCGACCGCGAGGACCTCACCGCGGTCAAGCGCGAGCTGGCGGAGATCACCAACAAGGCCGGTCTCACCGGCTCCCTGGAGGACGCCCTCGCGGGCGCCGACGTCTACATCGGCGTCTCCGGCGGTACGGTCCCCGAGGCCGCGGTCGCCTCGATGGCGCCGGGCGCCTTCGTCTTCGCGATGGCCAACCCGAATCCCGAGGTGCACCCCGACGTCGCCCACAAGTACGCGGCCGTCGTCGCGACCGGGCGCTCGGACTTCCCGAACCAGATCAACAACGTGCTGGCGTTCCCGGGGATCTTCGCGGGCGCGCTGCAGGTCCGGGCCTCGCGGATCACCGAGACGATGAAGATCGCCGCGGCCGAGGCGCTGGCCTCCGTGGTCGGCGACGACCTCTCCGCCGAGTACGTCATCCCGTCGCCGTTCGACGAGCGGGTCGCTCCCGCGGTGACGGCGGCCGTGGCGGCGGCTGCTCGGGCCGAGGGTGTCGCGCGACGCTGAGCGTTGGTTCGTGAAAAAGGCCCCGCCGACGGCGGGGCCTTTTCCTTGCTTCCTTGCTTCCTTGCTTGCCCGTCTGCCCGCCTGCCCGTCTGCCCGCTTGTCACGGTGTCCACAGGACGTGTGTCACAGGCGGAGGTGGTTCCCCGGCCCGTGCCCGACGCCTATCGTCAAGGTCATGTTCGCCGCCTATGCCGCCCGCATCGACCGTGACCAGCCGCTGAACGGCCTGGAGTTGGGGGAGCGGCCCGCCCCCCGGGACCGGCCCGGCTGGACCACCGTGAACGTCAAGGCCGCCTCCCTCAACCACCACGACCTCTGGTCCCTGCGCGGCGTCGGGCTCGGCGAGGAGGCGCTGCCCATGATCCTGGGCTGCGATGCCGCCGGCATCGACCGCGACGGCAACGAGGTCGTGCTCCACTCCGTCATCGGGCAGACCGGTTACGGGGTCGGGCCCCGCGAAGGCCGCTCCATCCTCACCGAGAAGTACCAGGGCACCTTCGCCGAGCAGGTCACCGTCCCCGAGTGGAACGTGCTGCCCAAGCCCAAGGAGCTCTCCTTCGAGGAGGCCGCGTGCCTGCCGACGGCCTGGCTGACCGCCTACCGGATGCTCTTCACCAACGCGGGCGTGCGTCCCGGCGATTCGGTGCTCGTGCAGGGTGCGGGCGGCGGTGTCGCCACGGCCGCGATCGTCCTCGGCAAGGCCGCCGGGCTACGGGTCTTCGCCACCAGCCGCGACGAGGCCAAGCGCAAGCGCGCGCTTGAGCTGGGCGCCGTCGAGGCCGTCGAGTCCGGGGCGCGGCTGCCGCAGCGGGTGGACGCCGTGATCGAGACGGTCGGCGCCGCGACCTGGTCGCACTCCGTCAAGTCGCTCAAGCCCGGCGGCACGCTGGTCATCTCCGGCGCGACCAGTGGACCCAGCCCGAAGTCCGCCGAGCTGAACCGCATCTTCTTCCTCGAACTCAAGGTCGTCGGCTCGACGATGGGCTCCAAGGACGAGCTGGAGGACCTGCTGGCCTTCTGCGCGGCGACCGGGGTGCGGCCCGTCATCGACGAGACGCTGCCGCTGGACCGGGCGCGGGAAGGGTTCGAGAAGATGGCGGGCGGGGAGCTGTTCGGAAAGGTCGTGCTGACCGTCTGACCGCCTGACCGCCTGGCCGCCTGGCCGCCTGGCCGCCTGACCGCCTGGCCGCCTGGCCGCCTGGCCGCCTGGTCGTCTGAGCAGGTAGGCGGGGCCGGAGGTCATCGGGAAGGGGCGCTGTGGCGCCCCTTTTTCATGTCGCCCTTGTCAACTCCGGTTGACGTCGGCGGCGCTGTCAACCTACATTGACAGCATGACCGAGGCTACAGATCTCGCCGAGCAGGCGGGCGCCCGCGACCCGCGCGTCGGGCTGCGCTCCGTCGCCGCGCTGCGACGGCTGCTCGAGCAACTGGAAGCGGTACAGGTGCGCAACGCGCGCCAACAGGGCTGGTCGTGGCAGGAGATCGCGGCCGAGCTCGGAGTCAGCCGACAGGCCGTGCACAAGAAGTACGGGAGGCGATGATGTTCGAGCGGTTCACCCAGGGCGCCCGTGACGTGGTCAAAGGCGCCGTCACCCACGCGGAACGCGAACGCGCCCCGCACATCGACGAGGGACACCTGCTCCTCGCGATCCTCGACGCCCGCGGCACCCGGGGCTCCTTCGCCCTGGGCGCGCTCGGCGCGGACGCCGAGGGCAGGCGGGCCTCGATCGGCGAGGCGCTGCGCGCCGCGCGCCGCCGGGCCGGGCTCAGCCAGGCCGACACGGAAGCCCTGGCCGGGCTGGGGATCGACGTGGACGAGATCGTCGCCCGCGTCGAGGAGGCCCATGGCGTCGGGGCGCTGAGCGGGAACCGTCGCCTCGGCGGGCGGCGCCCCTTCACCAAGGAGGCCAAGGGCGTCCTGGAGTCGTCCCTCCGCATGGCCCTGGCCCACCACGACCGCGCGATCGGCGACGAACACCTCCTGCTCGCGCTGGCGGCCCGCCCCGGCATCGCGAGCGAGGCCCTGGCCGGGCACGGGGTGACGGTGCCGGGGGTGGAGCGGGTGCTCTACGGGGGCGGCGAGGCGGCGACCGGCTGAGCCCCGGCCCCGCCGCCTTCCGGGTCCAAACCCCGGTCCCGCCTCCGGCGCCGGGTTCCAGCCCCGCCAGCCACCGGTGCTGAGCCCTCGCCCCGCCGACTTCCGGGTCAGACCTTCGGCGTCCGCAGCAACCCCGTGATGCGGGTCGCCGCCTCCGACAGGTGGGTCCTGGCCGCTCGTACCTGGTCCTCGGTGACTCCGTGGTCGCGGGCCGTGTCGCGGATGTCGTCCCTGAAGCGGTCGAGGAGGCGGTCCAGGTCGCGGGCCGGGTCGCCGGTGGAGTCCTCCGTCGTCCAGGACGGGACGTACTCCGCCGCCACCTTGTCCGACGCCGGACGGTACGCGGGCTCCGCGTCTGGGCCCGGGGCCGGGGCCGCAGCCGGTGCCCCGAAGTCCTTGCCGAAGTTCCTGCCGAACTCGCCGAACTCCTTGGCGAGCTCGGACAGCCCCTCCCGCACGCCCGTCGGCCAGTCGCCCCGCGCGAAGTGGTCCTGCACCTGGTCCTGCACCCGCTTGGCCATGCGCTGGAACTCGTCCTGCGCCTGCGCCCGCACCTTGTCCTGTGTCTCCTTGGCCTGGCGGCGCGCCCGCTGGGCCTCCTCGCGGGCCCGGCGGCTCTCGTCCTTCGCGCGCCGCGCCTGCTCCTTCCACTCCTGCTTCGCGCGGCGCAGCTCCTCCTTGGCGGTGCGCCAGGACTCCTTGTCGGTGAGGTCCATGAGGTCGCTCAGGTCCGGCACCGGGCCGCCACGGGTGCCGCGCGTCTGGGAGGCGGCCGCGCGGACCTCGCGGCGCAGGTCGCCCGCCGCGCCGCGCACGTCGTCCCGGATCTCCGCGGCCAGCTCGGCGACGGACTCGCGGATCTCCAGCTCCAGGTCGGCCAGTTCACCGCTGCGGTCGGCCAGCTCGGCGCGGCCCGCGTCGGTGATCGCGTACACCTTGCGGCCGCCCTCGGTGGTGTGGGTGACCAGGCCCTCGGACTCCAGCTTCGCCAGGCGCGGGTAGACCGTGCCCGCCGACGGCGCGTAGAGCCCCTGGAAGCGCTCCTCCAGGAGGCGGATCACCTCGTAACCGTGGCGCGGCGCCTCGTCGAGGAGCTTGAGGAGGTAGAGGCGCAGACGGCCGTGGGCGAAGACGGGAGGCATGTCAGAGCACCTTCTTGTCGGCGGGAGCGGCGGCGGAGGCGGAGGCGCTGGTGTCGGCGTCGGCAGCCGCATCGGCGGCGTCGTCGCCGGGCGCAGGGGCGGCGGGTTCGTCGTCCTCGCCCGGCGGCCTGCGCAGCAGCGCGATCGAGCCGGAGACCGTGGTCGCCTTCAGGGTGCCGGTGCCCGCGCCGAGGCGGCCGGCGATCTTGTGGGCGCCCCACTGGCCGGAGACGCGGAGCCCCTCGAAGGCGTTGGAGACCGCCCCGCTCGCGGTGTTCGCCTCGACCTCGGTGTCCGCCGGGTGCGGGATGCGGATGGCCACCTCGCCGGAGACGCTCGTCAGGGCGACGTCCGTGGGGCCCGCCGGATCCAGGTCCACGATCATCGAACCGCTGACGGTGTCCGCCTTCAGGGACGAGCCGGAGCCCTCCAGGACGGTCAGGTCGCCGGAGACCGAGTGGAACCGGAGGTCGCCGGTGACCGCCTGTGCCTCGACGCCGCCGGAGACCGTGCTGGTGCGCACCGGGCCCGTGACACCGACCAGCGTGGTGTCGCCGGTGACGCTCTTCACCTCGGTGCGGCCCTCGATGCCGGAGACGACGGCGCCCGCGCCCACCGCGCCCAGCTCCACCCGGGTGCCGCTCGGCACGGCGAGCGAGACGACCGCGCTGCGGTGCCAGCCCTTGCGGTCGAGCCACTTGAGGAAGTTCTTCCAGGGAAGGTCGTCATAGGCGACCGTGAGCGTGCCGCCCTCCAGCGTGACGCGCAGCGGCGGCCCCTCGATCTCCGACACCTCGAGGCGGGCGGAGCCCTCCTCCGTGCCCACCACGTTCACCGTGCCGTTCACGATGCGTACGTGCAGGGCCGTCACCCGCTCGTCGAAGGCGAGCTTCCGCGGCTCCGCGACGGACCACTCGGACATGGTGCGACCTCCTCCGGAGCGAACGCGCCATATCGCGTCCTCTGCTCAACACGATATATCGCGGCTACGGAAAGTCAAGACTGTCACGGAATCGTGCGGCAGCTGTCCCGGAACCTTCGGGTCATGTGTGGTGAAAAGCGGGCAAACTGTCTTAGCGTGGAGCCATGCCGTCCCCGCGATCCGCCACCGGTGCCCTGCTGCTCTGCCGCGCCGAACCCGACGTCGTCGGCCCCGCCGCCCAACTGCTCCGCCAGCGGATGCTGCTCACCCGCGCCGGGGCGGAATGGAGCGTGCTCGTGCCCGAGGGCGAGCCGTGGCGGGCCGCGACGGACGGCGGCGGCGACCCCAGCGAGGTCGTGGACCGGGTACTCGGCGGCTGGGCGGGCGCGCTCGCCGTCGGCGCGCCCTGGCCGGTGCTGGCCCTCTGGTGGGACGCCGACCGCAGCGGCTTCACGCTCGCGTCCGGCTTCCGGCGCCCCGTCGGCTACGAGTGGCTCGCGAACGGCACGCCGGTCGGCGAGGAGGAGGCCATGCGCACCTTCGCCGCCCGCCTGGGCCTCGACCCGGTGCTCGACATGCAGTCCCTCGACGTGCTGACCACGCCCGACACCGAGGCCGACGCCCGCGCCCGGCTGCGCGGCCTGCTCGCGGTCCTCACCCGCACCGGTCTGACCCTGCCGCCGGGCCTCGCCCCGGGCGAACCGGCCGACCGGCTGCGCGAGGCCGCGCTCGCCCAGGGCGGCGCGGAGACCGTCGAGTGGCCGGGCTGGCGGGACGCCGTCCACGCCGAGCTGGACGTCGTGGAGACCACCGGCATCGGCCCTTGGATGCGTGGCCCGAAGGGGCGCTGTCTGGCCGCCGCCCAGCTCGCGGCCGGGGTGCCGCTCACCGTGCTCGGTCTGCGGCGGCGCAGCGGCGGCTGGCTCACGGCCGGCGGCCTGCTGCTCGTGCACGGCGTGCTCGGACTCGCGTACGACAGGGTGCGCGCGGCCCGCGACTGACGCCGGACCGACGCCCGTAAGACCGGTAAGACCCGTAAGACCGGTAAGACCGGGAAGACGGACCTATTCCTCGTCGTCCTCGTCGTCGTCCAGGCGGGCCAGCCATGTCGCGAGGCGCTCCACCGGCACCTCGAAGTCCGGGTTGAGATCGACGAACGTACGGAGCTGCTCGGCGAGCCACTCGAAGGTGACTTCCTCCTCGCCGCGCCGCTTCTCCAGCTCTTCGATGCCACGGTCCGTGAAGTACATACCCCCAGGATATGCGGCAGGGCCGCACCCCCTGACGGGGATGCGGCCCTGAGCAGCGTCCGGGACGCCTACGCCTCGAACACCTCGCGCACGAGCTGCTCCTGCTCGGCCTGGTGGCGCTTGGCGGAGCCGACCGCGGGGGACGAGCCGTGCGGGCGCGAGATGCGCCGCAGGCGCTCGGCGCCCGGGATGTCGGCACCGACGGCCAGGTCCAGGTGGTCGATCAGGTTGAGGGCGATGAACGGCCAGGCACCCTGGTTCGCCGGCTCCTCCTGCGCCCACAGGTACTTCTCGGCGTTCGGGTACTTGGCGATCTCCGCCTGGAGCTCGGTGCCCGGCAGCGGGTACAGGCGCTCGACGCGGATGATCGCGGTGTCGGTGTGACCGCTCTTCTTCCGCTCGGCCTCGAGGTCGTAGTACAGCTTGCCCGCCACGAAGACGACCTTGCGGACCGCGTTGGCGTCCACCGAGTCGTCGCCGATGACCGGACGGAAGCCGCCCGAGGTGAACTCCTCCACCTTCGACGCGGCGGCCTTGAGGCGCAGCATCGACTTCGGGGTGAAGACCACCAGCGGCTTGTGGTGCGGGTTGTGCACCTGCCACCGCAGGAGGTGGAAGTAGTTCGACGGGAGGGTGGGCATGGCCACCGTCATGTTGTTCTGCGCGCACAGCTGGAGGAAGCGCTCGACACGGGCCGAGGAGTGGTCCGGGCCCTGGCCCTCGTAGCCGTGCGGGAGGAGCAGCGTGACGCCGGAGGTCTGGCCCCACTTCTGCTCGGCGGCCGAGATGTACTCGTCGACGACCGTCTGCGCGCCGTTGACGAAGTCACCGAACTGCGCTTCCCACATGACGAGGGACTCGGGGCGCGCGAGCGAGTAGCCGTACTCGAAGCCCATGACCGCGTACTCGGAGAGCAGCGAGTCGTAGACGTTGTACCGCGCCTGGTCGGGCGAGAGGTAGAGCAGCGGCGTGTAGTCCTCGCCGGTCTCCCGGTCGATGAGGACCGCGTGGCGCTGGCCGAAGGTGCCGCGGCGCGAGTCCTGGCCCGAGAGGCGCACCGGGGTGCCCTCCAGGAGCAGGGAGCCGACGGCGAGGGTCTCGCCCATGCCCCAGTCGATCGTCCCGTCCTCGATCATCGCGGCGCGGCGCTGCAGCTGCGGCAGCAGGCGCGGGTGCACCGTGACGTTGTCCGGGATGTTGACCTGGGACTCGGCGATGCGCTTGACGACCTCCTGGGAGATCGCCGTCTGCACCGGCACGGGGAACTCGGCCTGCGGGTCGGAGATGGGCGCCTCGCTCGGCTGCGCGACGGCCTCGCGGACCTCGGTGAAGACCTTCTCCAGCTGGCCCTGGAAGTCCTGGAGCGCCTGCTCGGCCTCTTCCAGGGTGATGTCGCCGCGACCGATGAGGGACTCGGTGTAGAGCTTGCGCACCGAGCGCTTCTTGTCGATCAGGTCGTACATCAGCGGCTGCGTGAACGCCGGGTTGTCCGACTCGTTGTGACCGCGGCGGCGGTAGCAGATGAGGTCGATGACGACGTCCTTGTTGAACGCCTGGCGGAACTCGAAGGCCAGACGCGCGACGCGGACGACGGCCTCCGGGTCGTCACCGTTCACGTGGAAGATCGGCGCCTCGATCATGCGGGCCACGTCGGTGGCGTACATGGAGGAGCGCGAGGACTCCGGGGCGGCGGTGAAGCCGACCTGGTTGTTGATGACGATGTGGACCGTGCCGCCCGTGCGGTAGCCGCGCAGCTGCGACATGTTGAGCGTCTCGGCGACCACACCCTGGCCCGCGAAGGCCGCGTCACCGTGCAGGGCGACGGGCAGGACGGTGAAGTCCGTGCCGCCCTTGTTGATGATGTCCTGCTTGGCGCGGGTGATGCCCTCGATGACCGGGTCGACCGTCTCCAGGTGGGACGGGTTGGCGGCGAGGGAGACCTTGATCTGCTCGCCGTCCAGGCCGGTGAAGGTGCCCTCGGCGCCCAGGTGGTACTTGACGTCGCCGGAGCCGTGCATCGACTTCGGGTCGAGGTTGCCCTCGAACTCGCGGAAGATCTGCGCGTAGGACTTGCCGACGATGTTGGCCAGCACGTTCAGCCGGCCGCGGTGGGCCATGCCGATGACGACCTCGTCGAGGCGGGCCTCGGCGGCGGAGTCGATGACCGCGTCGAGCAGCGGGATGACGGACTCGCCGCCCTCCAGGGAGAAGCGCTTCTGGCCGACGTACTTCGTCTGCAGGAACGTCTCGAACGCCTCGGCCGAGTTCAGGCGGCGCAGGATGCGCAGCTGCTCCTCGCGCTCCGGCTTGGAGTGGGCGCGCTCGATGCGGTCCTGGATCCACTTGCGCTGCTTGGGGTCCTGGATGTGCATGAACTCGACGCCGGTGGTGCGGCAGTACGAGTCGCGCAGCACGCCGAGGATGTCGCGCAGCTTCATCATCGACTTGCCGGCGAAGCCGCCGACGGCGAACTCGCGCTCCAGGTCCCACAGGGTGAGGCCGTGCTCGGTGATGTCCAGGTCGGGGTGCTTGCGCTGCTGGTACTCCAGCGGGTCGGTGTCGGCCATGACGTGGCCGCGGACCCGGTAGGAGTGGATCAGCTCGAAGACGCGGGCGGCCTTGGTGACGTCGTCGTCGTGCGAGGCGTCGATGTCCTTGAGCCAGCGGACCGGCTCGTAGGGGATGCGCAGCGCCTTGAAGATCTCGTCGTAGAAGTCCTGCTCGCCCAGGAGGAGGTTCGCGACGATGCGCAGGAACTCGCCGGAGGCGGCGCCCTGGATGACCCGGTGGTCGTAGGTCGACGTGAGCGTCATGACCTTCGAGATGCCGAGCTTGTTCAGGGTGTCCTGGGAGGTGCCCTGGAACTCCGCCGGGTAGTCCATCGAGCCGACGCCCATGATGACCGACTGGCCGGGCATCAGACGCGGCACGGAGTGCACGGTGCCGAGGCCGCCGGGGTTGGTCAGGGAGACCGTGACGCCGGTGAAGTCGTCCATGCCGAGCTTGCCGTCACGGGCGCGGCGGACGATGTCCTCGTAGGCCTGCCAGAACTCGAAGAAATTCAGCGTCTCGGCCTTCTTGATGCCCGCGACGACCAGCTGGCGGTCGCCGTTGGGCTTCACGAGGTCGATCGCGAGGCCGAAGTTGATGTGCTCCGGCTTGACCAGGGTCGGCTTGCCGTCCTTCTGCGCGAAGGAGTAGTTCATCGACGGCATGGCCTTGATGGCCTGCACCATCGCGTACCCGATGAGGTGCGTGAAGGAGATCTTCCCGCCGCGGGCGCGCTTGAGGTGGTTGTTGATGACGATGCGGTTGTCGAACAGCAGCTTCACCGGGACGGCGCGCACGGACGTGGCCGTGGGGACCTCGATGGAGGCGTTCATGTTCTTCGCGACGGCGGCGGCGGGACCGCGCAGCGTCACGAGCTCGGGGCCGGTGGGGGCCTCGGTCGTCACTTGTTCAGCCTTCTTCGGAGCGGGGGCGGCGGGAGCGGGGGCGGCCTTCGCGGCGGGCACCTTCTGGGCCGGCTGCGCGGTCTGGGCCGGCTGCGCGGTCTGCGCCGGCTGCGCGGGAGCCGCGGCGGGCTTCGCGGGCTCGGGAGCCTTCGCGGGCGCCGGCGCGGCGTGAGCGGCCTCGGCCGGTGCGGCGGGGGCCGGGGTTTCGGCCTTCTGGGCCGGCGGCGCGGTCGGCGCAGCCCCCGTGGCTGCGGCACCGGGCTTGTAGTCGGCGAAGAAGTCCCACCAGGCTCGGTCGACCGAGTTCGGGTCCTGGAGGTACTGCTGATAGATCTCGTCGACGAGCCACTCATTGGGACCGAAGCCCGCGGCAGGGCTCTTGCCCTGCTCGGTTTGGTCGGTCTCGGTGGTCGAGTTACTGGGGGACTGTGGCGACACGGCGGTAACCGCCCTCTTCCGCTTCTCACAAGGTGATGGACAGCGGGAATAAAGGCTACGCCTCCATCAGCGGGACGTGCAGGCCGGGCCGGTGATCCGTCGCGTAAGTCACACTGGAGATCGGGTTTCGGGCCGCGAAATGGCGGGAAACAACCGGGGTTTCGGTACGTTCGATCGCGCGCCCGGCGCACGGGGTGCGACTGGGCGCGGCTTGACCTCCGCCTGACCGAAACCCTACGTCAACTTTGCGGACCCGGCTTGTCCCGGAAGAGTGACCTTGATCCGGCAGCCGCGCTCCGATTCGGCCACACCGATCCGGCCGCCGTGCAGGTCCACGGCCCAGCGGGCGATGGCCAGGCCGAGACCCGTGCCACCGTCACCCTTGCCCTTCGCCGAGTGTCCGGCGTTGCCCCGGTTGAAACGCTCGAACACCCGGTGCCATTCGGACTCGGGGATACCGGGCCCCTCGTCGAGCACTTCCAGCTCGAGCGAGTCGGGCGTGAGACCGCGTCGCGCGCGGACGGTGACGCGGCCGTGCGGCGGGGAATGCTTCACCGCGTTGTCGATGAGGTTCGCCACGACCTGGTGGATGCGCTCGGGGTCGGCGTGGCCCGTGAGCTCCGGCGGCGAGACGTCCAGATGCAGGTGGACGTCCGTACGCGTGTGGGTGCCGGAGCCGGAGGCGATGCCGGCGCGCTGGGACACCGCCATGTTCGCCTCCTTGAGCACGCCCGACAGGTACGGCCAGACCTCGAAGCGGCGCGCCTTGAGCGGCACCACGCCGTTGTCCAGGCGGGACAGGTCGAGGAGGGTCTCGACGAGGCGGCCGAGGCGCTCCGTCTGTTTGAGGGCCGTGCGCATCGTCTCGGGGTCGGCGGCCATGACGCCGTCCACCACGTTCTCCAGGACCGCGCGGAGCCCCGCGATGGGGGTGCGCAGCTCGTGCGAGACGTTGGCGACCAGCTCTTTGCGCTGGAGGTCCTGTGCGGCCAGCTCGTCGGCCATGCGGTTGATGGTCACCGCGAGGTCGCCCAGCTCGTCGCGGCGGTCGGCGCCGCGGACCCGGCGCGTGTAGTCGCCGTTGGAGATGGAGCGGGCCACCGTGCTCATCTCGTCGAGCGGCGCGGTGAGGCTGTGCGCCACGAACTGCGTGATGAGCAGCGTCGCGATGATCGAGAACACGGTGATGAAGCGCAGCTCCGTCGCCGTGTACATCGCGACCATGATCAGGCCCGTGGTGATGAAGACGGAGACGACGACGAGCGTGCCGAGCTTCGCCTTGATCGAGAAGGGGCGCAGACCGCCCGTCGCCCAGTGCGGGCCGATGGGGTGCGGTCGCGCGGCGCGGGCGTGCGGTGTCCGGTCCCCGCCGCTCATGGCGTCGGCGTCTCCAGCGCGTAGCCGACACCGTGCACGGTGCGGATGCGCTCGGCGCCGATCTTGCGGCGCAGCGCCTTGATGTGGCTGTCGACGGTCCGGGTGCCGGAGGCGTCGGCCCAGTCCCACACCTCGGCGAGCAGCTGCTCGCGGGAGAGGACCGCGCGCGGGGTGTTCGCGAGGCAGACGAGGAGGTCGAACTCGGTCGGGGTGAGGTGCACGTCCTCGCTCCTGACCCGGACCCGGCGCTGCGCGTGGTCGATCTCCAGCTCGCCGAGGCGCAGGATGCCGCTGCGCGGGGTCGCGGCGGCGAGGGCCGCCCGCTCGACCCGGCGGAGCAGCACGTGCACCCGCGCGGCCAGCTCGCGCATGGAGAACGGCTTGGTCATGTAGTCGTCGGCGCCGACACCGAGCCCGACGAGCATGTCCGTCTCGTCGTCCCGGGCGGTCAGCATCATGACGGGCACCGGCCGCTGCGCCTGTACGCGGCGGCAGACCTCCAGGCCGTCGAAGCCGGGCAGCATGATGTCGAGGATCAGCAGGTCGGGCTGCCAGGCCTCGGCCGTGTCGACCGCCGAGGGGCCGTCCTGTGCGGTTTGCACGAGGAATCCCTCGGCCCGTAGCCGGGCGGCGATGGCGTCCACGATCGTGGGGTCGTCCTCGACGACCAGAACCCGGCGCTGGGCGCCCGGGGTCGCCGTGCTTCCGTTGTGGGAGGTGTGTGTCTGCTCCATCGCCCCGCCCCTGAATGCGCACCGGTCCTGGTGCGCTTGACGCTTGAATGATCTGGGTTTCGGACGTCAGCGTACGGGGAGTTACCGCCGGTCGGCTACGCGGCCCTTACTGCGAGGTGCACCACGTCGGGTACGCCTCGGACAACGGGGATCTCTTCGGTGCGGACCGCCCGGAATCCGGCATTCCGCAAGGTTCCTTCGAAATTTGCGGAGGGCTGTGCGGACCAGACGGCGAGCACGCCGCCGGGGTGGAGCCGGGCGCGGCAAGCGGCGAGCCCGGCGGGGGAGTAGAGGCTGTCGTTGTCCTCCGTGACGGTCCAGTCCGGCCCGTTGTCGATATCGAGGCAGAGCGCGTCGTAGGTACGGGGCGTCTCGTGCAGATGCCGGACGAGGTCGGCCTCGACGATCTCCGTACGGGGGTCGGCGAGCGCCTCGGCGGACAGCGGCCGCAGCGCTCCTTCGCGGTGCCAGTCGATGATCGCCCGCTCCCGCTCGACCACGGCGATGCGGCCCCAGCGCGGCTCCGCCGCCGCGTGCGCCAGGGAGAAGCCGACGCCGAGGCCGCCGATGAGCAGGCTGGGGGCGGGGCGCTCCGGCGGCAGCGCGGCGAGCGCCGCGTCGACGAGCAGCCGCTCGGAGCGGCCGTCGGAGGTGTCCATGAGGAAGGTGCCGTTGGCGATGATCTGGAGCAGATCGCCGTGGCGGCGCAGGACGACCTCGCCGTGCGGGCCCGTGCGGCGGTCCAGGACTGCGGGCCGCTCCGTGAGAATGCTGTCGGACATACGGGCATTCTCCCGGGCTCATGGACGCATGGCGGGGGGTTTACGGGACAGGAGAGGGAAGACGTGACTGGTGCGGACGCGAGCGGCATCTGTGAGGTTGCTGTGAAACCAGTCACATTTGAGGCCGCAGTGAATCGTGAAGCGTGCAATAAGGGGTGTCTTGCGTGAAAACGGGCGCGATGGTCGACGACGGGACGGCGCCCGTCCCCGGGGCCCCGCCCCGGCCAGCGCTGCACGGCGTCCCGGCCCAGGCGGGACCGCCCGCCGCCGAGGCCGCGCCGGAGCGGCGCGCGCCGCGCCGCCGCCGGCTCCTGCGGCTGCTGCCCACCCCGGCCGGCACGCCCTTCACCTTCACGTACGTCCTCGTCCTGATCGGCACGTCCCTCTTCACGGAGTTCGCCGACCCGGCCACGGTCTCCCGTGCGCTCCAGGAGTCCAGCACCGATGTCACTCATCTTGCTCAGTCGCCGGTGCTGGTGCTGACGGCCAGCGCGCTGTGGGTCGTGGGCGGTATCGCCTCACCGTTCATGGTCGCGTTCGCGGTCGTGCTGACCGCCCTCGAACGGCGCACGGGGGGTCTGCGCACCGCCGCCGTCTTCGTGCTCGGCCATGTCCTCGCGACCCTGGCCACCGAGGTCCCCGTCGGCCTCTCGGTGATGGCGGGCCACCTCCCCGACAGCTCCCTGCACCGCCTGGACTACGGCGTCAGCTTCGGCCTCGCCGCCAGCATCGGGGCGCTCGCGGGGCTGCTCACCCCGTGGCCGCGCTACGCCGTGCTCGTCGTCTTCGGCGCGATGCTGGTCGGCGACCTGCTCACGTTCACCGATCCGATGACGAGCTGGGGCCATCTCCTCGCCCTGGGGATCGGCGTCACGGCCTGGCCGCTGCTGCGCCGCCGCCGGAGCCGGACCCCCGGCGTCCCGGCGGACTCGCCCCGAACCGCACGACGCAGTGCCACACCTGCTTGAGGTACTGCGCCACCTCGTCCGGCGTCCCGTACGCGGCCCAGCTCTCCGGTGACCCGACCGCGTGCGCGGCGGCCCGGCCGACAGCGGCCGCGTCCACGCCGCCGTCCTCGCCGAACTCCGCCGCCACGCGCGCGGTGACCGCGGGCAGCGCGGGCCCGCGGAAGTCCGCGAGGTCGGCGTCCCGACCCTCGGGGCGCAGCGTGTACCCGGGGTGCCACTCCACGGGGACCCCGAGCCCGGTGAGCAGGCCGGCGGTGCGGGTGGCGCGGAACGACGGGTCGAGGACGAGCGCCTCCGCGTCCCTGCGCAGGTCCACGTCCCCGTGCACCTGCGCCTCCACGTAGAAGTCGAGGGAGCGGCCGACCGTGCGGGGTGTCGCCGGGTGGGGCAGCCCGCGGATCACGGTGACCGGGTCGGCGTCCGCCACCCCGAGCGACTGACCGCTCGCCGCCGCGTCCGCCACCAGCGCGGCGAGTACGGGGAGCAGGGCGTCGCAGGTGCCGAGATCGGCGGGGCCGACGTGGCTGTCGCCGAAGCAGAAGGAGGCCCGCGCGCTCACCTCGGGGCGCAGCCGCACATGGCAGGAGCCGAAGCGGGGCGCGGCCCCGTCCGGATGGCGGGCCAGGTTCAGCGCGCCGTACTTGGGGCGCTCACCGTCGGCGGCACCCGTGTACGCGCCGCCGAACAGCGTCTCCTCCCAGCCGTCGCGCAGGCCGCCGGGGTGCGCGCTGCGGCTGCCGTTCGACAGGCCCGTCTCGTACTGCCCCCGGTACCGGCCGTCGGCGGCGAGCCGGTCGGCGACCGTGGTGCGCCCGTCCGCGAGCAGCCGGTCGGGGTGGAAGTTGAGCGTCACGCGCGCGTGGGTGCGCAGGGTGCCGACGAGCGCGTCGGCCGCCTCGGGCGGGACGCCGTGGCGCCGCAGCCGTTCGAGCGCGGCAGCGCGGCCCGCGCTCCCCGCCGCCCGCACGTGCCGCAGGGCGGCTTCCTGGGCGCTGGTCAGTGGGGTCGTGAGCGAGGCCGTGGGCGGGATGGCGGGGGCGGTCATCGCCGCAGTATCGAGCGGTGCGGACGGGCGGGGCAAAGAGTTTCCGGTCAGAGCGTCGTGCCCCGGTGCTTGGCATGTGATCGCTGAGAGCGAACGCGGGCTCGGGAACATCCGGGGGCACCCAAGCATTGAGTCCACATAGCTCAACTTGAATGCCGAAGGGGAGATCATGGCTTCGACGTCCACACCGCTCACCTTGCCCGTGCTGCCGCTCGACGACGAGGTCGTGCTGCCCGGCATGGTCGTGCCCCTGGACCTGAACGACACCGACGTACGCGCCGCGGTGGAGGCCGCCCAGGCCGCCGCCCGGTCCACCGGCGACAGCAAGCCGAAGGTGCTGCTTGTTCCGCGGATCGACGGCACGTACGCGAACACCGGCGTGCTCGGCACCGTCGAGCAGGTGGGCCGCCTCGCCGACGGCGACCCCGGCGCCCTGATCCGCGGCCGCGGCCGCGTGCGCATCGGCGCGGGTACCACCGGGCCCGGCGCCGCCCTGTGGGTGGAGGGCCTGACCGTCGAGGAAGAGGTGCCCGAGCCGCTGCCGGGTGCCGTGACCGAGCTGGTCAAGGAGTACAAGGCCCTTGCCACGAACTGGCTGAAGAAGCGCGGCGCCTGGCAGGTCGTGGACCGCGTCCAGCAGATCGACGACGTGTCCGCCCTTGCCGACAACTCCGGCTACTCGCCGTTCCTCACCACCGACCAGAAGGTCGAACTCCTGGAGACCGCGGACCCGGTCGCCCGCCTCAAGCTCGCCACCGAGCAGCTGCGCGAGCACCTGGCCGAGCAGGACGTCGCCGAGTCGATCGCCAAGGACGTGCAGGAAGGCGTCGACAAGCAGCAGCGCGAGTTCCTGCTGCGGCGCCAGCTCGACGCGGTCCGCAAGGAGCTGCGCGAGCTGAACGGCGAGGCCGAGGGCGAGGAGTCCGACGACTACCGCGCCCGCGTCGAGGCCGCCGACCTGCCCGAGAAGGTCCGTGAGGCCGCCCTCAAGGAGGTCGAGAAGCTGGAGCGCTCCAGCGATCAGTCCCCCGAGGGCTCCTGGATCCGCACCTGGCTCGACACCGTCCTCGAACTGCCGTGGACCGAGCGCACCGAGGACGCCTACGACATCAAGGGCGCCCAGGAGATCCTCGACGCCGAGCACGCGGGCCTTGAGGACGTGAAGGAGCGCATCACCGAGTACCTGGCCGTGCGCAAGCGGCGCAGCGACCGCGGCCTCGGTGTCGTCGGCGGCCGTCGCGGCGGCGCGGTGCTCGCCCTCGTCGGCCCGCCCGGCGTCGGCAAGACCTCGCTGGGTGAGTCCGTGGCGCACGCGATGGGCCGCAAGTTCGTCCGCGTCGCCCTCGGCGGCGTCCGCGACGAGGCGGAGATCCGCGGCCACCGCCGTACGTACGTGGGTGCCCTGCCGGGCCGCATCGTGCGGGCCATCAAGGAGGCCGGGTCGATGAACCCGGTGGTCCTGCTCGACGAGATCGACAAGGTCGGCTCCGACTTCCGCGGCGACCCGGCCGCGGCCCTGCTCGAAGTCCTCGACCCGGCGCAGAACCACACGTTCCGCGACCACTACCTGGAGGTCGAGCTCGACCTGAGCGATGTGGTCTTCCTCGCGACGGCCAACGTCCTGGAAGCCATCCCCGAGGCGCTGCTCGACCGCATGGAGCTGGTCCGGCTCGACGGCTACACCGAGGACGAGAAGGTCGTCATCGCCCGCGACCACCTGCTCCCGCGCCAGCTGGAGCGGGCCGGTCTGGAGAAGGACGAGGTCACCCTCGACGAGAGCGCGCTGCGCAAGCTCGCGGGCGAGTACACCCGGGAGGCCGGTGTCCGTAACCTGGAGCGCTCCGTCGCCCGGCTGCTCCGCAAGGTCGCGGCCCAGCACGAACTCGGTGAGCGGGAACTGCCGTTCACGGTGACCGACGCCGACCTGCGCGATCTGATCGGGCGCCCGCACCATGTGCCCGAGTCCGCCCAGGACCCGGCGGAGCGGCGCACGGCGGTGCCGGGTGTCGCGACCGGGCTCGCGGTGACCGGCGCCGGTGGCGACGTCCTCTTCGTCGAGGCGTCCCTGGCCGACCCGGAGACGGGCGCGGCGGGCCTGACCCTCACCGGTCAGCTCGGCGACGTCATGAAGGAGTCCGCGCAGATCGCCCTCTCCTTCCTGCGCTCCCACGGGGCCGAGCTGGAGTTGCCCGTCGCCGACCTGAAGGAGCGCGGCGTGCACATCCACTTCCCGGCGGGCGCCGTGCCCAAGGACGGGCCGAGCGCGGGCGTCACCATGACGACCGCCCTCGCCTCCCTGCTCAGCGGGCGCCTGGTCCGTACGGATGTGGCGATGACCGGTGAGGTCTCGCTGACCGGCCGGGTCCTGCCCATCGGCGGCGTGAAGCAGAAGCTGCTCGCCGCGCACCGGGCCGGGATCACCACGGTGATCATCCCCAAGCGGAACGAGGCGGACCTGGACGACGTCCCCGCCGAGGTCCTGGAGAAGCTGGACGTGCACCCGGTGACGGATGTCCGCCAGGTGCTCGAACTGGCCCTCGCGCCCGCCTCCGCCTCGGCGGACCTGGAGGTTCCGGTCGCGGCGTGACGGACGCGGTCGGTTGCCGGAGGCCCGGGTTCCGTACGGAACCCGGGCCTCTTGGTCGTCGGCTCAGGGTCTCCGGGCGAGCCGTACGACGTCGGTCAGGCAGTCCGTGAGACACCGGCCGAGATAGCGCAGCTCCTCCCGGTCCGACGCCCGGTCCGCGAGCATGGTGGTGGCGTGGCCCAGAAGTTCATCGGCCATGGCGAGCTGGATGGAGGCGATCTCGGCGGCCCGCCGCCCGGCCGGACCGTCCGCCGGTCGTCCGGGTACCTCCGGGACGACGTAGCAGGTCTTGCCGTCGGGGGCGGTCCAGGGGAGGCGGTAGGTGAGGTTCATGCGGCGGCCCACACCCGCGTACGGCCGTGGATCGTGCGCGGGCCGTAGTAGATGCCGGGTGGGGGTGGCGCCGGTGCCGGTACGGATGCTGGGGCGCTTGGCGGGTTCAGGAAACGCATCAGTGGGCGGAGAACGCGGGCGATAGCGTGAGCCATGTCGGCCTGCTTCCTTCAGGTTGGCCATGCCCCCGGGCCGTGTCAGCGGTCGCGGGGGTCTTTCTCTACGCAGGGACGGTACGCCACTTATGACTCGGGATGCAGAGCTATAGCTTTAGCTGACCATGGATGGCGTTTAATGGCTGTACATGTAATAGCCGGGTTCGGTCCTGCGCATCTATCGTTCGGACATGGCCGAGATCGACGAGTGGCAGCCCAACCCGCGCTCGCGGGTCTACGTGTACGTACAGATCGCGGAGCACATCTGCGAGGAGATCCGCTCCGGCGTCATTCCGGTCGACACGACACTGGCCTCGGAACCCGAGCTGTCCAAGCGCTACGGAGTGGCGATCAACACCCTGCGCCGCGCCATCCGCCACCTGCGCGAACAGGGGATCGTCGAGACCGTCCCGGCCAAGGGGACGTTCGTCATCGCCATGCCCGAGGGGCCGAAAAGCAAGTAGCGGGGGCCCGCCCGAATCGGGCGCACCCCCGCTGAACCGTGCGCGTGCTCAGCCGTTGGCGAGCGCCTGGACGCGGTCGAGCGCGCCGTTGAACTTGTTGTGGTCGCCGACCGTCGGGCCGCTCGATGTGTACTGCCACATCGTGTAGAAGCCCCAGCCCGCCGGCAGCGTGCCCACGTCGGAGGCGTACCGGGCCACCCACAGCGGGTTGGTCGAGCCGAACGCGCTGGAGTTGCCCGTGCACTGCGTCCACCAGCTCGTCGCCGTGTAGATCACGGCGTCACGGCCGGTGCGGGCCTTGTACTGGTTCACGAAGTCGCGGATCCACGTCACCATGCCCGCGGCCGTCTTGCCGTAGCAGGCGGCGCCGTACGGGTTCCACTCGATGTCGAGCACGCCGGGCAGCGTCTTGCCGTCCTGGGACCAGCCGCCGCCGTGGTCCACGAAGTAGTTGGCCTGCGTGGCGCCGTTCGTGGTGTCGGGCGTCGCGAAGTGGTAGGCGCCGCGGATCATGCCCACGTTGTAGGAGCCGTTGTACTGCTGCGCGAAGTACGGGTTGGTGTAGTACGTGCCTTCGCTGGCCTTCGTGTAGGCCCACTTCACGCCGCTGCTCCACAGGGTCGACCAGGCCACGTTGCCCTGGTGGCTGCTGACGTCGACGCCCTCGGTCTGGGTGGCGCGGCCGACCGGGCCCCGGCCGGTGTCGCCGTCGTGCGCGGCGACGCCCATGCCCAGGTGGGCCGTGCCGCGGGCGGGCACGTCGGCGGCCTGCGCGGAGCTGGGCAGGGCGAGGAGGAGGGAGAGCGCGGCGAACAAGGCGCCGGCGGCGATGCTTCTACGCTTGCGGGAACCGGGTCTGTGCACGGGCATTGCATGCCTCCATGAAGGCCGTGGGGGACCAGCGAGGCGCTGATCGGGGACCTGTGCTGGGTGTGCGACCTGTCGGCACGTCGTGGGGAAGGGAATGCTGCTGGTGTGGACATGCCATGCACGACGCTACGCATGTAGACCCGGGGGAGGGAAGAGGTCCGGATGCCGCCGTTGGTCTACTCCTGCGAAATACTGACGGAGCTGCGGTGATTGCCGCGATTGGCGAAAACTTTCAGAACTGGGAAACCCGGGGAAACTCTGGCCATGGGTGCTGACGTGCACGAAGACGGGAACAGCGAGCGGCGCGCCGCCGAACGCGGCGGGAATTCCACGCCGGGGCGAAGTGGTGTGGACCGCGGTGTGGATCAAGAATTCCTGTCCCTCGAACGGGAACTGACCGTCTTTCTGCGCCGCGCCCGCGCCTCCTCCGGCGAGATGGCCCGCGAGGTCCACCCCGACCTCGAACCGGCCGCGTACGGGCTGCTCGTGCGCCTGGAGGAGTGCGGGGCGCAGCGGGCCACCGAACTCGCCGCGTACATCGGCGTCGGCAAGGCCACGATGAGCCGGCAGCTGCGCGCCCTGGAGGAGCTGGGCTTCGTCTCCCGGGAGCCCGACCCGGCCGACGGGCGCGCCTGGCTCATCTCCCTCACCGAGCGCGGCCGCGTGGACTTCGGGCGGGTTCGGGATGCTCGGCGTGAGCGGTACGTGCGGCAGCTCGCGGGCTGGGATCGGGTGGAGGTTGCCGAACTGGCCCGGCTGCTGCACCAGTTGAATGCGGGGGCTGAGTAGCGGCCGGCCCGCTGGGGGCAACCTCACGGGGCTCTGCCCGGACCCCGCTCCTCAATCGCCGGAGGGGCTGAGATGTCACAACTCGGCGTATACCAGCGTGGCGTCGTCGTGAGTCTTGCCGCGGCGCAGATACGTACGGGTCTGCGCGTCCGCCGACTCCAGTGCCCGGACCCGGGCCACCGTCGCCTCCGCGCCCTCCTTCCGGATGAGGGCGAACAGGTCGGGCCAGTCGCCCTCCCTGAACTTCTCCACCCAGCGCGTCACCCCGTCGGTCAGTGCGGCGAGTGCGCGGACCTCGGAGCGGGGGAGCGTGCCGGTCACCGCGCGGGCCGCCACCGCTGGGTCGGCGGCGGCCGTGAAGAACCCGCCCTCCTTGTTGCGCGCGGTCGCGTCCGCCACCGCGTCGGAGACGAGATGCGCGCGGGGGACCCGGTCGAGGCGGTCGTCGAGCAGCGCCGTGACCGTGCCGTCCGGCGCCTCGACCAGCAGCGCGGAGTCGGACAGCACCAGGTGGGCGACGTGTTCCGCGTCCCAGCGGGCGAGCACGACGGTTGCCTGAGGCGTGCGCGGGTGAGAAAGGTCACAGGTCACGCGGTGTGCGTCGGCGGTGCGGGTGAGCGCCGCCGCGAGGATGTCACGCAACGTCATATCAGGGCGCGAAGCGGACAGTTCGGCGAGTGCGCCGCCCAGCCGCGCCGTGAACCAATGGACGGAATGCAGACAGCCGTCGTCGCCGGTCGGAGGCGTGACACCGTCGAGGACGACCAGGGTGCCGCCCTGTCCGGAGGCCGGAACCGCGACCGATGCGTAGTCCTCGTTCGGGCGGTCCTGAGTGCCGGGTTCGGTGGCCAGTTCGATGCGCATTCGGCCAGTCTGCACGAGGGGCGCGGATGCGGGCCCAGTCCGGGCGGATCAGGCCGTACGAGCAGGTCGGGCGCCTGTTTTAGGGCGGAATGATCTACTCCGTCGGAGCGTGGCGGGGCATCTTTTCAAAGCCTGTGGAAGACGTCCAACCGGCACCCCGCGCGCGCGGCGACACGGTGCCGGAGGAACTTGCTCCCCAACTCCCGCTCGATGTTCACTCCTTCGGGTGGCGGGCAGGGTGATGTGCGCCCCCTGCACACGGGCACTGGAATGGTCAGGAGCCATGCCAGAGGGGCGCGTGGGTTGTCGGACCGTCACCTGCGCCCATGGGTAGGACGAGTCAGGAATGCGAGCACCAGGTGCGGAACACCTCCGGCAGTGATGTGGCCAGCGGGACAGGTGGGCCGGAGGGTGCGGGTGGCTTGGAATCGGCCCCCTCGATAACGGAATCGGACCCCTCCGCGACACAAGCGGCCGCGCCGTCCCCCGCGAAGGGGCGGCCCTCCGACGAATCGGTCCGGCCGGGCGCGCAGCAGCCCGCACCCGTCGGCAAGGGCAAGCGGGCCCGCGTGCGGAACCGGCTCATCATCGCCGTCGCCGTCGTGGCCGCCGCCATCGTCGGTGCCGGGGCGCCCACCCTCGTCGCCGCCTCCGGGCGGGTCGGGGAGTCCCAGGGGCTCGTCGACGACGCGGAGCGCACCCAGCGGGCCGTCGCCCTCTCCCACGCGCTCTCCGACGAGCGGGACGAGGTCAGCGCGTTCATCGCCGCCGGACGCCCCAAGGGGCAGGGGCTGAGCGAGCAGCGCAGCGGCCGGGTCGACCGGCAGATCGAGGAGCTGCGCACCGACGCCGAGGGCTCGCTGCGGCACACCGTCGACGACATCGCCGCCGTCCGGCGCGCCGCCCTCACCGGCAAGGGCACCGCCCTGGAGGCCCACACCTCGTACTCCAAGGCCATCACGGAGCTGCACCGGCTCGCCGAGGAGCTGGCCGACGCGATGCCGCCGCGCGCGGGCTCCGGCGCGCACGCGCTCGCCGACCTCGACCGCGCCGTCGACCAGGCGTCCGCCGCCCGCGGCCTGCTGCTCGCCGCCTACGCCGTCCCTGCGTCCACCACGACGACCATCGACCCGATCACCGGGCTGCCGACGACCGTCCAGAACGCCGACTCGCCCGAGAGCAAGCGGCGCGACGAACTCAGCGCCGCCGCGCAGCGCGCCCGCGTCCGCGAACAGGCCGCCCTCGACGACTTCCGCGACTCCGCCCCGGCCGCGTCCGTGTCCGCGTACGACTCCACCGTCACCGGCGCCGACATCGAGAAGGCCGACAAGTACCTCGACCGGCTCACGGACGCGCCGACGCTCGGCGAGGACGAGCTGGGCTACAACAGCAAGAACGTCGACGCGGCGCTCACCGCCCGGATCGACGCGATGCGCGGCGCCGAGTCCGCGCTCGGGGACCAGCGCGTCAAGAGCCTTGAACAACTGCGCGACGACGACGTCAGCGACCTGGAGATCCGCGTCGCCCTCGTCGGTGTCTGCCTGCTCGTGGCCCTCGGCTTCGCGATGGGCGCCGCGCGTTCGCTGACCCGGCCGCTCGCCGCGCTCCGGATCGGATCGGCGCGGGTCGCCGAGTCCCCGGCCACCGAGGAACCGGTCAAGTTCACCGGGCGCAACGACGAGTTCGCCCAGGTCGTCCGCTCGGTCAACGCCCTCCACGCGCACGCCGTCGCCCTCCACGAGCGCCAGGGCACGCTGGAGTCCGACCGCAAGCACCTCGTGGGCGAGCGGCAACGCATGGCAGACGACCGCGACGCGCTCCGCGCCGAACTGGCCGAGGCCACCGCCCAGCTGGAGCGCGCCAAGCACTCCATCAACGGCACCTTCGTCAACCTCGCCCTGCGCACGCTCGGCCTCGTCGAGCGCCAGCTCGGCATCATCGAGAATCTTGAGGACCGCGAGCAGGACCCCGAGCAGCTCGCCACCCTCTTCAAGCTCGACCACTTCGCGACCGTCATGCGGCGCCACAGCGAGAACCTCCTCGTCCTCGCCGGCGCCGAGCACGGGCAGCAGCACGCCGGTTCCGTGCCGCTCGTCGACGTGCTGCGCGCCGCCGTCTCCGAGATCGAACGCTACGAGCGGGTCCGGATCGCCGCGCTGCCGCCGCACGCGCACATCGCCGGGTTCGCCGCGGACGACCTCAGTCACCTCGTCGCCGAACTGCTGGAGAACGCCACGTCGTTCTCGCCGCCGGACGCCTCCGTCGAGGTCTCCGCCTGGCTCCTGGAGAACGGCGAGGTCATGCTCTCCGTCCAGGACGAGGGCATCGGCATGGCCGACGACAAGCTGCGCGAGCTGAACGGGCGCCTCTCCGACTTCTCCGCCGAGCAGGCCCACGACCCCGAGGACGCGGACGGGCTCGGGCTCGGCCTCTACGTCGTCGCGCGGCTCGCGGCGCGGCACGGGGTGCGGGTCCGCCTGCGCGAGCAGAAGCAGGGCGGGGTCGCGGCGGTCGTCGTGCTCCCCACCGCGCTGCTCGCCGCCGTCCCCGCGGTCGCGGCGCCCCCGCCGGTCCCGGTCCCGGGCGGCGCCCCCGCGGTCCACCTCCCCGGCTCGGAGGCGGAGGCCAACTCCAACGTCCTGAACGGCCGGACGACGCTCTCCGGCGAGGGCGAGGGCGAGGGCGAGGGCGAGGGCGAGGGCGAGGGCGAGGGCGAGGACGAGGACGAGGGCGAGGGCGGGGTTTCGTCACCGGCCACAGCCGACGCCCCGGCCGGCGCGGCGGGTACGGGCCAGGTGCCCGCGCCCGCCGACGAGTCCGGCCCGGAGCAGGGGCCCGCCCCGGACCCCCTCATCGAGGCCGCCGAGCAGGCCGTGCGCGAGGCGGGGATCGACGACGACACCGAGGTCGCGGCGCAGGGCGAGGCCCCGGGCGCGCCCCAGAAGCCGGGACGCGAGTCCGAGTCCGAGACCGAGTCCGAGTCCGAGTCCACCATGGAGCTTCTCGCTCCGGCGCCCCCCGAGGCTCTCCAGGCCCCCGAGGCCCCCGAGGAGCAGCCCTCCGGACCCGCCGCCGAGACCCATGACCGCGCCCCGGAGGACCAGGACCAGCCCACCGGGCCCGGCGAGACCCACGACCGCGCCCCGGACGACACCCCCGCCGAACCCCCGGCGGGCCACGTGCCGGCCCCCCGCCCGCCGCGCTGGGAGCGCGTCACCGACAAGGGACTGCCCAAGCGGACCCCGAAGGTGACCACCCCGGCCGCCGCGCCGCGACCGCGTACGGGTGCTGTCGACGCGGACGCGCTGCGCCGCAGGCTCGGCGGGTTCCACAGCGGCGCCCAGCAGGGCCGCCGCGCCGTGGAGGCGGAGATCGAGGACGGGGCGCCCGCGACCCGGACCGGGACCGGGACCCAGGAACGTTTCGGAGAAGCCAAGGGGGACTCAGCCGAGGAGGCAAGCAGTTGACTGCGCCCACCCCTGCACTCAACAACCCCGCGCTCAGCAGCGAGGCACGCAATCTGCACTGGCTGCTGACCAATCTCGTAGAGGAGGTGCCAGGGCTGCTCTCGGTCGCGGTCGTCTCGTCCGACGGGCTGCTGCTGCTCTCCTCCGACCCCGGGAGGAACACCGAGGCCCCTGTCGACCGCACCGGCGGCCCGAAGGGTTCGAGCGCCGACCTGGCCACGATCGTCTCCGGCGTCGGCAGCCTGACCATCGGCGCCGCGAAGCTGATGGACGGCGGCGGCGTCAAGCAGACCATGGTCGCGATGGAGGACGGCAGCCTCTTCGTCATGTCCATCAGCGACGGCTCCCTGCTCGGCGTGCACGCGACGCCGGACTGCGACATGAGCGTCGTCGCCTACCACATGGCGCTGTTCGTGGGCCGCGCCGGACACGTCCTGACACCCGAGCTCCGCAGCGAGCTGCGCCAGTCCATGGAGCAGGGCCAGGGCGACCAGAGCGGAGAGAGCAACCGGTGACCAGCCCCAAACTCCCCGTACGCGGCGGCGATCGCAAACCCGCCCGGGTACGCCCCTACTCCCTGACCGGCGGCCGCACCCGCTTCGGCCACGTCCTGCTCGTGGAGACGTTCATCGCGAGCACCGCCGCGATCGAGGGTCCCGACGAGCGCCTGGAGATAGGGAAGGGAACGCTCGCGGGCGTCATGCCCGAGATGCGCGCCATCGTGGCGCTGTGCCGCCGTATGCGCACGGTCGCCGAGATCGCCGCGCTGCTGAAGATGCCCCTGGGCGTGGTCCGTGTCCTGCTGAGCGACCTCGCCGACCAGGGAAAGATCCGCGTGTACGGAACCGGTCACGGCCCGGGACAGCCGGACCGCGCGCTGCTTGAAAGGGTGCTGAGTGGACTCCGCCGTCTCTGACCTCCTGGCCGGGCTCCCCGGCGAGGAGGAGCAGCTTCAGGCCTGGCAGACGGACACCACCCGGGCCCCCGTCGCCACGAAGATCGTGGTGGCGGGCGGCTTCGGCGTCGGCAAGACGACCCTGGTCACCGCCGTCTCCGAGATCGAGCCCCTCCAGACGGAGGCGCTGATGACGCAGGCGAGCGAGGACCACGACGACCTCACCGCGACGCCGGACAAGACGACCACGACCGTCGCGATGGACTTCGGCCGCATCACGCTCGACGACGACCTGGTCCTGTACCTGTTCGGCACGCCGGGCCAGCAGCGGTTCTGGTTCATGTGGGACGACCTGGTGCGCGGCGCGATCGGCGCCGTCGTCCTCGCCGACACCCGCCGGCTGTCCGACTGCTTTCCCGCGCTCGACTACTTCGAGAGCTGCGGGCTGCCGTACGTCGTGGCCGTCAACCACTTCGACGGGACCGAGGAGTATGAGGAGGGCGACGTGCGCGAGGCCTTGACGGTCCCGCCCCACGTGCCCGTACTGATCATGGACGCGCGCCGCCGGATATCGGCGATCGAGACACTGCTCGCCCTGGTCGGCCACGCCCTGGACGTCACCCCCGAGTGACCCCGAACTCCCGTCCCCCTACTCATCAGTGATCAGTTAGAGGCAGCGTATGTCGCGGAAGATACTCGTCGTCGGAGCCGGCCAGTCCGGTCTCCAGCTCGCCCTGGGGCTCCAGTCCCACGGCTACGAGGTCACCCTGATGTCCAACCGCACCGCCGACGAGATCCGCTCCGGGCGGGTCATGTCGACGCAGTGCATGTTCCACACCGCGCTCCAGCACGAGCGGGACCTCCAGCTCAACTTCTGGGAGTCGCAGGCCCCGAGGATCGAGGGCCTCGGCGTCTCCGTCGCCGCGCCCGGCTCCTTCGACCCGGGCCCCTCCCAGCGCGCCATCGACTGGGTCGGCAAGCTGGACGGCTACGCCCAGTCCGTCGACCAGCGCGTGAAGATGGCCGGCTGGATGGAAACGTTCGCGCAGCGCGGCGGCCAGCTCGTCATCCACGGCGCCGCCGTCTCCGACCTGGACTACTTCTCGCGCACCTACGACCTCGTGCTCGTCTCTGCGGGCAAGGGCGAGCTGGTCTCGATGTTCGGCCGCGACGCCGCCCGCTCCCCGTACAGCGAGCCGCAGCGCGCCCTCGCGGTCGCCTATGTGCACGGGCTCGACGTCCGCCCGGAGCACCCGGACTTCGACGCCGTCCGCTGCAACCTCGTACCCGGCGTCGGCGAGCTGTTCATCATGCCGACGCTGACCACGACGGGCCGCGCCGACATCCTGTTCTGGGAGGGCATCCCCGGCGGCCCGCTCGACGCGTTCAAGGGCGTCAAGGACCCCTCCGAGCACCTGGCGCTGACCCTGGAGCTGATGGAGAAGTTCACGCCCTGGGAGTACGCGCGCGCCACGAAGGTCGAACTGACCGACGCCAACGGCACCCTCGCCGGGCGCTACGCCCCGACCGTCCGCAACCCCGTCGGGCGGCTGCCCGGGGGCGGCGCGGTCCTCGGCGTCGCCGACGTGGTCGTCGCCAACGACCCGATCACCGGACAGGGCTCCAACTCGGCGTCCAAGTGCGCGGCCTCGTACCTGGCGTCCATCGTCGAGCGCGGCGACCAGCCGTTCGACGAGGAGTGGATGCGGTCGGCGTTCGACCGGTACTGGGAGACCGCGCAGCACGTCACCAAGTGGACGAACGCGATGCTCGGCGCCCCGCCGGAGCACGTCCTGAACCTGATCGGCGCCGCCGGTCAGCTCCAGCCGGTCGCCGACCGCTTCGCGAACGGGTTCAACAACCCGGCCGACTTCGAGAACTTCTTCTACGAGCCCGAGAAGACAGCCGCGTACCTGGCCTCCGTCGGCTGACCCGCTCAGCCGCCGTCGTACCCCGTGTCGTCGCCCGCTGTCGCCCCGCGCGGCAGCGGCGGCGGCCGGTACCCGGTCATCGCCTTCGCCCCGGGGTCCGGGCGGACCGCGCCGAGCACCGGGTTCGCCGCGATCGGAGACACCTTCACCCGGGCCCCGGGCCGCGGCGCCTGCACCACCTGGCCCTTGCCCAGGTAGAGGGCGACGTGCGTGGCCTTGCGGAAGTAGACGACGAGGTCGCCGGGCCGCAGCCGGTCCATCTCCACCTTCGGCAGGTTCTTCCACTGCAGCTGCGACGTGCGCGGAATCCTCCGGCCCGCGTGCGCCCACGCCTGCGACGTCAGCCCCGAGCAGTCGAACGACTCCGGGCCCTCCGCGCCCCACACGTACGGCTTCCCGACCTGCCGCAGGGCGTACGCCAGCGCCGCCCCGCCCGCCTTCGACGGTGCCCGGCCGACCGAACTGAGCGCCCCCGACGCCATGAACGCCCGCTGCGCGTCGGCCGTCCCGGCGTCCTCCGCCCGGCTCACCTCGGCGAGCTGCTCGGAGGAGAGGGAGGCGAGCAGCTCCTCCACGTCCTTCAGCCGCCGCCGCACCGCGTCCCGGTCCTTCTTCCGCGCGTCCGCCAGCCGCAGCTGCTGGTCGAGCGCGGCCCGCGCCTTGGTGGCGAGCGCGTCGGCCTTCTTCTCGTCACCGGTCAGCCGGTCGACGGTGGCCGTCCGGTCCCGGGCGGCCCGCAGGACGAGGTGCCCCTGGTCGAGCGCGTGCTGCGGATCGCGGGCGAGGAGCAGCCGCACGTACGGCGAGATGTCGCTGCGGCTCTGGTACTGCTCGCGCGCGAGCCGCCCGGCCGCGAGCCGGCTGCCGTGCAGCGAGCCGCGCGCGGAGGCCAGCTTCTCGGCGAGCGCCTCGGCCTGCGCCCGGCGCGCCTTCAGCTCCTCCTCGGTCGCGTTGTACGCCTCGGTGGCCTCCTCGGCCCGCTGGTAGAGGCCCTGCAGCTCCGTCAGAAGGCCGACGACGGACGGTTCGCCGCCCGGCGGCCCCGGCACCGCGCCCGCGGTACCCGGCGCGAGGACCGCCCCCGCGACGGCCATCGCGCACACCCCACGCACAAGCCTGCCTGACACCTGTTCACCTCCGGCGCGGACCGCCCGCTGCGACCCGCACCGTGAACATCACAGGAGACGCCCCTTCTCACGCGCGGGGCTGCGCGGTTCGGCCCAATGACGCCACTCCTGCGGGCGGCGCCGCCCGCTCACGCCCCTGACCTCGTCCACGGCCACCGCACGCTCCGCCGCACCTTCCCGTCCGGCACGAACGCGTACCGCCACTTCTGCACGAGCCGCACGGCCTTACCGTCCGGCACGGGCTCCCGCACGTACACGAGCACGGTGTCGGGCCCCCCGGCCGCGTCCGGCACGGGCACCTTGTAGACCTTGGGCGGGTTGCCGGTGGCGGTCACCAGGACGGGGAGGGTGCGCCCGTCGAGGGGGCCGCCGACAAAGGGGATGTCTTCGCTCTTCACGCCACCAGTGTCACCACACTCGCGCCACGGGTGTCACAGCAGGTGCACCGCGCCGCTCACCACCGGCAGCACCCGCCGGGCCAGGTTGCCGACCGGGCCGTCCGGCTCCTCCAGGGCGAGGGCCCGGCGGACGACGTCGGCGGTCTGGGGGTCGCGGGTCGCCGTGGCGGTCAGGGCCACCATGAACTGGTCGACCAGACCGTCCCGCAATTCGCTGAGCGGGGGCTGCTTGTCCTCGTCGAGCCAGATCAGGGACGCCCCCTCGACGGCCGCGATCCACATGCGGACCGTCATGCGCAGGCGCGGGCCGGGCTCCGCCGCGGGCAGGTGGCTGAGGATGTGCTGGGCGGCGGCGCGCCGGACGCCGTCCACGATGGCGGACGTCCGGGAGGTCTCGACGACGCTGCCGCCCTGGAGCAGCGCCGCGAACCCCATGTCGTGCTCGTCGACGAAGGCCAGGTAGCGGTCGAGCGCGCGGCTCAGGCGCGCCGTCAGCGGGCCCTCGGCGGGCTCGGCGAAGCAGCCTTCGAGGACGTCGGCGGCGGAGCGCAGCGCGGCCTCGTACAACTGCTGCTTGCCGCCGGGGAAGTAGCGGTAGACGAGCGGCCGGGACACGCCCGCGGCCTCGGCCACGTCGTCGAGGGAGACCTCCTCGGGGGCGCGGTGCGCGAACAGCGAGAGCGCCGCGTCGAGGAGTTGCGCGCGCCGTTCCCCGACGCTGAGCCGTCTGTAGGCGGGCGTACCCGTTGCCGACGTCATGCCCGGAAGAGTAGCCGCCACCGGGTCCGCCCCGTCAGGCGAGGAGCCCGGACGACTTCCACATGCGGCGGCCCACGCCGCGCAGCACGCCGATGTCGTCGAGGAAGTCCGTGAGCCGCTTCGCGCCGGTCTGCATGATCTCCCGGCGGTGCCCGCTCGCCTTGACCTGCGCGACGGCCTCCCGCCTGTCGAGCCCGACGTTCGTGTAGACCTCGGGGTTGATGAACGCCTCCGAGAAGACGCGGGCGAACTCGCCCGACGTGAGCCGGGTGAACTCCTGCGACCAGCGCGGGGCGGTCACCATCTGGCGCCGCAACTCCTCACGCGCGTACCGGACATGGCGGGCCTCCTCGACCACATGGATGCGCGTCACGCCGCGGATGAGGGTTTGCACGCGCTCGTCGGGGAAGGTCAGGCGCTGCATCCAGTCCAGGATCTCCTCGCCGAGCAGCGTCGCCGTGAACGAGCCGGGGGTGGTGGAGATCGTCTTGAAGAGGCGGCCCAGGGTGTGGTGGACGGGCGCCACCGGATAGTGCGGGGTCTCGCCGCGCGTGATCAGCCGCGCGAACATCTTGGAGTGCCGGCACTCGTCCTCGATCTCGGTGAGCGCGTACCGGACGTGCTTGCTCGTCGCCGGTTTGTCGTAGACATGGCGCACGAGCAGCTGCATCAGGATCAGCTCGAACCAGATGCCGAGGGAGGCGAGCGCCGCCGCCTCGTGCCGGGACAGGGCGATCCGCTGCTCCTCGCTCATCCGCCGCCACAGCGGGGTGTCGTACAGGGAGACCAGCTCCGGCGGCCAGAACCACTTGCCGTCCTCGAAGGGGGCGTCCCAGTCGAGCTCCTTGTCGGGGTCGAAGGAGTGCTTGGCGGAGGAGTCGAGCAGCCGCTCCGCCACCTGCTCGCGGTCCTTGAGCAGCCCGAGGGCGTCCCGCAGCCCGCCCACCGCGTCCGCGTCCGCATCCGTCATGGTGGTCATCGCCGAACTCCCGGTTCCTGTCACGAACATCAGTGCTCTCGTCCTGTACGGCCCGTCGTCTTATGAGACTGCGCGTCAGTAAGCGCGTCAATCCCTCGCGCACGACTTGTTGACCCCACGTCCAACACCGTGTGAGCCTGCCGGTATGTCGACGCACGAGCTGTACACCAGGGCCCCCGAAGCGCCCAACTGGCAGATACCGTCGGCCAGTTCGGCCCGCTTCAGCTGGGAATACGACGACGGACGCGACCGCCTGCTCGCCCTGTACCAGAAGGGCAAGGACAAGCAGTGGGACGGCGCGAAGCGCATCGACTGGGAGCTGGAGGTCGACCCCTACGACCCCCTCGGCACCCCGGACGAGGCGATGTCCCTGTACGGCACGCCCCACTGGGCGAAGATGACCGAGAAGGACAAGGGCGACCTGCGCAAGCACTACGCCTCCTGGCAGTTCAGCCAGTTCCTCCACGGCGAGCAGGGCGCGATGGTGTGCGCGGCGCGCATCGTCGAGTCCGTCCCCGACCTGGACGCCAAGCTCTACTCGGCGACCCAGACCATGGACGAGGCGCGGCACGCCGAGATCTACGGCCGCTTCCTGCACGAGAAGATCGGGATGCTCTACCCGATCAACGACAACCTCCAGGCACTCCTCGGCGACACGCTCCGCGACTCCCGCTGGGACATGCCCTACCTCGGCATGCAGGTCCTCATCGAAGGGCTCGCGCTCGCCGCGTTCGGCATGATCCGCGACACCACCGACAAGCCGCTGCCCAAACAGATCCTCGCCTACGTGATGCAGGACGAGGCCCGCCACGTCGCCTTCGGGCGGATGGCGCTGCGCGACTACTACAAGCAGCTCACCGACGCCGAACTGCGCGAACGCGAGGAGTTCGTCATCGAGGGCTGCTACCTGATGCGCGACCGGCTGCGCGGCGTCGAGGTCCTGGAGGACTTCGGCATCCCGAAGGCACAGGCCGACGAGTACACCGAGCAGTCCGAGTTCCTGGCGCTCTTCCGCCAGCTCCTGTTCTCCCGGATCGTGCCCTGCGTCAAGGACATCGGCCTGTGGGGGCCGCGCCTCCAGCAGGCCTACGTCGACATGGGCGTCTTCGAGATGGGCAACTCCAACCTCGACGCGCTCATGACCGAGGACGAGGAGATCGCCGAGAAGCTGGACGCGGAACGGTTCGCGGCCGAGGAGCACGAACGGGTCGCGGAGGTCGAGGAGGCGATCAGGGCGGGCGCGGAGGGCTGAGACCCGGCCCCCTAGTCGTCCGCGGTGTCGAGCACCGCCCGCATCACCGACCGCGCGATCGGCGCCGCGCTGCCGCCGCCGCTGATGTCCGCGCGGTCCGCCGCCGCGTCCTCCACCACCACGGCGACCGCCACCTGCGGCGTGGACGCGTCGGCGGCCTGGGCGTAGGAGATGAACCAGGCGTAGGGCACGCCCTCGTTGCGGACGCCGTTCTGCGCGGTGCCCGTCTTGCCGCCCACCGTGGCCCCGGAGATCCGGGCGTTGGTGCCGGTGCCCTTGGTCACGACGTCCACCATCATCTGCTGGAGCCGGCTCGCCGTGTACGCCGACATGACCTGCTTGTAGGTCCTGCCGGAGGTGGTGCGGACCGTGGAGCCGTCGCTCGCGGTCGCCTTCTCGACCAGGTGCGGGGTCATCAGCGTGCCGCCGTTGGCGACGGCCGCCGCGACCATCGCCATCTGCAGCGGGGTGGCCCGGGTGTCGTACTGGCCGATGGAGGAGAGCGCGAGCTGCGCCTTGTCCATGTCGGTGTCGAAGTTCGACGCGGAGACGGTCATGGGGATCTTGATACCGCTGTCGTTGAAGCCGAACTTCCGCGCGGTCCGCACCATGTCGGAGAGCCCGACCCGCACCCCGAGGTGGGCGAAGACGGTGTTGCAGGACCACTGGAGCGCGTACTCCAGGGTCGCGTCCTCGCAGGCGTCGGACGAGGACTCGTTGACGAGCCGCGTGGTCGTGCCCGGCAGCGTGTACGGGGAGGGGGCGTCGGTCTTCTCGGTGGGGGAGTCGACGATCCCGTTGTCGAGCGCCGCCGCCGCCGTGACCACCTTGAACGTCGAACCCGGCGGATACGTCTGCCGGATCGCCCGGTTCAGCATCGGCTGGTCCGGATCGCCGGTGAGCCGCGACCACGCGCCGGTCGCGGTCCGCCCCGTCCCCGCGATCTCCGCGGGGTCGTAGGAGGGCGTGGAGACCAGCGCGAGGATCTTCCCGTTGGACGGATCGACCGCCGCGACGGCGCCCTTCCTGCCGCCGAGCCCCGCGAACGCGGCCTGCTGAGCAGCGGGCAGGAGGGTCGTCTCCGTATCGCCGCCGGCCTGCTGCGAGCGGGTGATCTCGTTCCAGAACGGGATCGGCGCGAGCAGCGGGTCGGTGCCGGACAGGATGGCGTCCTCCGCGTTCTCGACGAACGTCGTGCCGTACGTCTGCGACGCGTACCCGGTGACGGGCGCGTACAGCGGCCCGTTCTTGTACGTCCGCTCGTACCGCAGCGGCTGCCCGGTGTCCCGCGACCCGGTGATGGCCTTGCCCCGTACGAGGATGTCGCCGCGGGGCTGGCTGTACCGGGTGATGGCGGGGCGGCGGTTGGCCGCGTTGTCGTCGAGGGAGGAGGCCTGGAAGAGCTGCACGCGGGCCGCGTTGACGAGCAGCGCGACGAGGAGGAGCAGGCAGAAGACGGCGGCGTGCCGGATGTACTTGGTCACCGGGCGCCCTTCACCGCGCTGCCACCCTCCACCGCGCTGTCGCTCTCCTCCTGCGCAGCGGGCACGGGCACGCCGCGGGCACGGTCGCTGACCCGGACGAGGATGGCGACGATGATCCAGTTGGTGACGAGGGACGAGCCGCCCTGCGCGAGGAACGGCATCGCCATGCCCGTCAGCGGAATCAGCCCCATGACACCGCCCGCGATGACGAAGACCTGGAGCGCGACGATCGAGGCGAGGCCGATCGACAGGAGCCGGCCGAACGGGTCGCGCAGAGCGAGCCCCGCCCGGTAACCCCGCTCCACGAGGAGCGCGTAGAGCAGGAAGATCGCGGTCAGGCCGACCAGACCGAGCTCCTCGCCCGCCGTCGCCAGGATGAAGTCGGACTTGGCGGCGAACCCGATGAGGATCGAGTGCCCGAGCCCGAGCCCGGTGCCGAGCATCCCGCCCGCCGCGAACGCGAACAGCGACTGGGCGAGCTGGTTCGGCCCGTCGCCCGCGTCGACGGAGGCGAAGGGGTGCAGCCAGTCCTCGACGCGGCCGTGCACATGCGGCTCGAAGGAGGCGACGACGAAGGCGCCCGCGGCGGCCATCAGCAGCCCGATGGCGATCCAGCTGACGCGCCCCGTCGCCACGTAGAGCATGACGATGAACAGGCCGAAGAAGAGCAGCGACGTGCCGAGGTCGGTCTCCAGGATCAGGACACCGACGCTGAGCAGCCAGATGGCGAGGATCGGCGCGAGGACGCGCATGGTCGGCAGTTGCAGGAGCCAGAGCTTCTTGCCGGTGTAGCGCAGGGCGGTGCGGTTGGCGGCGAGGTAGCTGGCGAAGAAGACCGCGAGCAGGATCTTGGCGAACTCGCCCGGCTGGATGGAGAATCCGCCGATCCGCAGCCAGATCCGGGCCCCGTTCACGGCGGGGAAGAAGATCGGCAGGATCATCAGCGCAAGGGCCACGACGACGCTCAGGTACGCGTACCGCGCGAGCACCCGGTGATCGCGCAGGAGGACGACGCAGACGATGAACAGGCCGACCCCGAGCGTCGACCAGATCAGCTGGGTGAACGCCGCCTCGTCGCCCGGGGTCGACAGGTCGAGGCGGTAGATGAGGACGAGCCCGAGCCCGTTCAGGAGCACCGCGATGGGCAGCAGCAGCGGGTCCGCGTACGGGGCCCGCAGCCGGACGGCGACATGCGCGAGCAGTGCGAGCACCCCGAGCCCGGCGCCGTAACCGGCGGCGCCGGGCGGGAGGGTTCCGTTCCTGGCGAGGCCCACGTCGCAGTAGCCGTACACGCTGAGCAGCACGGCGAGGACGAGCAGGGCGAGTTCGGTGCCGCGGCGCCGGGGGAGACGTACGGCGGGGACCGGCGGCAGCACGGTTCTCGCCTCCGCCGGTCTTGCCGACTTTGCCGGTCCCGCCGACTTCGCCGGTCCTGCCGACTTCGCCGGCCGCGCCGACCTCGCTGATCCCGGTGAACCGGTCATGCGGGGAACGTAGCAAGCCCGTCCGCGATATCCGCTTATGTCAGCACCAGCGGGGCGCGGCGCCGATGTTGTCGATGTACTTCGCGGCGCCCCAGGCCCACGTGCCGTCGGTCAGCAGGTACCAGAGGCGGTTGCCGGCCACGTCCTGGCCGCTCGTCTTGCAGTTGATGTGCACGATCGCCCGGTACGGCTCCGAGCGGATCACCTTGCTGCCCCGGGTCGGTGAGTCACGGAGCAGGAGGCCCGACTTGGCGTTGATGCGGCCCTTGTAGACGGTCTTGCGGTCCGGCTTCTGCCCCGGCTTCTGCGCCTGCTTCTCCGCCTGCTCCTGCATATGAGCCGCCGACAGCGCCTGCTCCGGTTCCGGTTCGGGCTTCGGCTTCTGCGCCTGGGCCTGCTTCTGTGCCTGCGCCTGCTTCTGGGCCTGAGCTTGCGTCTGCTTCTGGGGCTGCTTCTGCGTCTGCTTCTGCTTCTGGTTTCCGCTCGGGGTGCCGTCGGCGAGGGCGGGGGTCGCGGCGGCCGCGGTCAGCGACAGCGCGGCGAGCGCGAGGGCGATTCTCCGGACGTGCATGGGGCCTCCTGGGGCATGGGCATGCGGTCAGGGCCGGCCCGGCGCCTTGGCCCCGCCTCATACCTAAGGGGCCCCGCGGAGATACGCACGGCGACGGCCGCCGGAGGGGTGAGGAGACCGCCGGAGGGGTGAGCCCGGTTCAGCCGGAGGGCTCCTCGTACGGCAGGGCCAGCGTCGCCACCGCCCCGCCGTCCGGCGCGTTCGTGAACCGCAGGCGGGCGCCCAGGATCTCGGCCTGCCCCAGGGCGATGGTCAGCCCGAGCCCGTGCCCCTTCGTGCCCCCCTCCGTGCGGAAGCGCTGCGGCCCGTGCTCCACCAGATAGTCCGGGTAGCCGTCGCCGTGGTCGCGGACGGAGACCACCGGCCCGTCCACGGTCAGTTCGACGGGCGGCCCGCCGTGCCGGTGCGCGTTCGCGACGAGGTTGCCGAGGACGCGTTCCAGGCGCCGCCGGTCGGTGACCACGCACACGTCGCGGACGACGACGACCGAGGTGGGAGCGTTCGCCGGGGAGGCGGCCGCGGTGGCGCGCACGACCCGCTCGGCGACCGGCCCCAGCCAGGTCGCGTCGAGGTCGACCCGCTCGCTGCGCGCGTCGAGCCGGGAGATCTCCAGGAGGTCCTCGGTGAGCGTGCGCAGCGCGGCGACCCGGTCGCGCACCAGCTCGGTGGGGCGCCCCGGAGGCAGCAGTTCGGCGGCGGCGTGCAGCCCGGTCAGCGGCGTACGCAGCTCATGGGCGACGTCCGCCGTGAACCGCTGCTCGGTGAGGATCCGGGCCTGCAACGACGACGCCATGCGGTCGAGCGCCCCGGCCACCGCCGCGACCTCGTCCTGGTGGCGGTGCGGATCGCGGGTGCGCGGATCGTTCACCCGGGCGTCGAGCGCGCCGCCGCTGATCCTGCGGGCGACCCGCGCCGTGGTGTGCAGGCGGCGCGTCACGCGGGTCACCGCGAACGCGCCGACCAGCAGCGTCGCCCCGATGGCCAGCGCCGAGGAACCGAGGATGGCCCGGTCGAGCCCGTCGATGGTGCGGGCCCCCTGCGCGTAGTCGACCTCCACGGCCAGCGCCTTGCCGCCCGCCGCCGGACCCGCCGCCCACATCGTGGGCCGCCCGTCGTGCCGGGCGACCATCGTGCCGCGCTGCCCGCTCACCGCCAGCTCCCGCAGCGACGCGGGAAGGCCCGGCGGATCGAGCGCGGCGCCCGGCACATGCCGCCCGCCCGCCTGGAACGCGGCCGTCGCCTCCTCCAGCCGCGACAACGCCCGCTCCCGCGCCTCCCGCACCGTCTGATCCGTGACCGAGACGTGCACGAGGACGCCGAGCAGCGCCGCCAGCGCGCAGCAGATCACCGCGAGGAACGCGACGGCCTTCCACGTCAGCGACGCCGTCCACGCGGGCAGCGCGGGCAGCCGCCTGGCCCGGCGCGTCACGAGCGGCTCGGCGAAGCGGAGGGCGGCGGCGTCGCGTCCCCGGAGGGCGTCTCCGGCACGGGCGTCTTCGGCGGCCCCGTACGCACGATCTCGTCGCGCGTCGGCAGCATCGCCCGCTGGTGGCTGTCGTACGACCACGAGGTGCGGTACTCGTAGCCCGCCAGGTCGGCGACGGCGCGGACGACGACGCTCCGGTCGGCGAGCTGAACGCTGATGACGGCGTCCTCGTCGTCCATGATCTGGATCAGCTTGCCGTCCGCGTACATGTAGACGCGCACGATGAGCTGCCCCTTGGGGGCGCGCACGCCGACGACCATGTCCTCGCGCCCGTTGCCGGTGAGGTCGGAGTAGTAGGCGTGCAGGACGGGACAGTCGCCGCTGCCGGAACCGGCGGCGGAGCCGCAGTCGGCGAGCCCGCCCGCGATGTCCTTGTACGTGTTCGGGTCCGCGTCCGCCTGCGCCCGCAGGACCGTCACCGGATCGACCTGGCGCAGATCGCCGCCCGGCACATCGACCCCCTTGACCACCTCGGTCTCGCCCGCCCCGTAGTCGTCGGCGGGCGCGGACGCGGGGGTCAGCGTCGGCCACAGGTCCCGCGGGCCCACCGCGGTCGGGGCCGGACCCGCGCCCTCCAGCCCGCCCGCGTCGCCGCACCCCGCGAGCAGCGGCAGGGCGGCGGTCGCGGCAAGGGAGGCAAGGGCGGTGAGGGCGGTGGGACCGAGGCGCCTGGGCGTCACTGCGCTCCTGCCGTAGGGATCGATGTCGCTGTCGGGGTGACGGGCGGTACAGCCGCCGTCCAGTACACCTTATTGGCGGTGAAGTCCTTTTTGATGCCTTGCCCGTTTCGTCGCATCCCGCCTTCTTGCCCTGCGGCGGGCTTGCTGCTCCCATGGTCGGGGGGTGATGGGCCATGAACGGACTGCGCGTCGTACCGACCTGGCGCCACGGTCAGGAACGGCTCCACGTCTACGGTGAGGACGGCAGGAACGTCGCCTGGTACGACAGGGAAGCGGGCCGGATCAACCTGCTCGCCGAGGAGCACGAGGACGCGGTGCTCGCGGCGCTGCGCCCGTTCGTCGCCGGGCCCGTGACCGTCGGCCCGCCACCGGTGCCGACCCCCGCCGAACTGGCCCGGCTCAGCCTCCACCCGGACGACGACCTCGCCCCCAACCGCCCCGGCGAGGCCCTCCTCGTCGCCCTCGACCGCGACCCGGCCCCGCACCGCAGGCTCCGCACCGACCCCCGGCGCCGGGCACTGGCCGCGCAGCAACGCGTCGGCGAGGCCCTCGACGCGCTCGAAGGCGCGGGCTGGCACGTACTGCACTCCGTACCGCTGCCGGGCGGCGCCCGCATCCACCACCTGGTGATCGGCCCCGGCGGCCTGTTCGCCCTCCACGTCCTCCCGGCGCACCGCCGGCGGATCCGGGTGAGCGACCCGATGGTGACGGCGGGCAGGACCGAACCCCGCCCCCTGCTCCGCGACGTCCGGGCGGACGCCTCCCGAGCCTCCTTCGCCCTCACGGCGGAGGTCCGGGCGGCCCTGATCCTGGTGGAACCCTCCACCGTCGACGTACTGGCACCCCCGAGAGGCGTGCGCCTACTGACGGACGAGGACATCCCCGCCCTGGCGAGAAGCGGAGGCCTCCTCAAACCGGCAGACGTGGAGGCGCTGCATGCGATGGCGCGGGATCGGGGGACGTGGGGGCGGGTTTAGAGGTGGGGGCGGGGTCAGACATGGGGGCGGGTCTAGAGGTGGCGGCGGGGCCAGGGGGGCGGGGCTGAGGCCCCCCGCCGGTTTGTCCATGGCCCCGGCCCTGGCCCGGGCTCCGGCTGCGTCCCGCGCCACGACCAGCCGATGCCCGTCGAACTTGGGCTCGTAGGCCCACGCGTCACCGACCGGCAGCGACTCCACGGACTCGGCGAGCGCCACCGGCACCGGCAACTTCACGACGGCAGCCGCCCGGCCCGTTCCGGGTCGTTCAGCGGCCCGAGCAGATCCCCGTACCGCTGGAGCCGGGGCGCGATGTCCTCGGCGAGAAAGACCAGCTCACGCGCGTCTCCCCGGTCCCGGCAGGCCTCGACCTCCTCCCAGGTGACGGGCGCGGACACGGTCGGCTCGGCCCGCGCCCGCAACGTATAGGGCGCGGCGGTCGTCTTGGCCGCGGAGTTCTGACTGTGGTCGACGAACACCTTCCCGGGCCGCAGACTCCGCGTCATCCGGTGCACGACAAGGCCCGCCAGCTCCGCCTCGGCCTCCCGCGCGAGCTTCTTCGCGTAGGCACCGGCCTCCTCGGACGGCACGAGCACCAGCGGCACGAGCAGATGCAGCCCCTTGGACCCGGAGGTCTTGGCGAAGGCGTCGAGCCCGTCCCCGGCCAGCCGCTCCCGCAGCCACAACGCCACCTCACAGCACTGCACGACATCGGCGGGCGCCCCGGGGTCGAGGTCGAGGACGAGCCGGTCGGCCTGGGCGGGCGCGTCCGCCCGCCACTGCGGGGTGTGGAACTCCGTGACGAGGTTCGCCGCCCACATGAGGGACGGGAGGTCCTGCACGAGGACCTGCCGGGAGACGCCGGCCGAGCGCGGCACCTCGGCCGTCTTCACCCACTCGGGCGCCCCCGGCGGCACGTTCTTGGCGAAGAAGTGCTGCCCGTCGGGCCCGTCGGGGAAGCGCAGGAAGGAGATCGGCCGGTCGTGCAGATGCGGCAGCAGGGCATCGGCGGTGGTCGCGTAGTAGTGCAGCAGCTCGCCCTTGGTGAACCCGGTGGCGGGGTAGAGCACCTTCTCCAGGTTGCTGAGCGGTAGCCGCCGCCCCTCCACTTCTGTGATCGGCGTCATACCGTAATACTCTGACATTTCACGTGAAGGCGGCGCATCGGGCGGGGCGGATCGGGCCGCCCGTGTGGTCCGGCCATCCGCCGAACGGGAAGGGAGAGCCAGCTCGTGCGCTCCATATGGAACGGCGCCATCTCCTTCGGCCTGGTCAGCATCCCCATCAAGCTGATCAACGCCACCGAGAACCACTCCGTCTCCTTCCGCCAGGTCCACCTGGAGGACGGCGGCCGCATCCGCTACCGCAAGGTGTGCGAGCTGGAGGACAAGGAGGTCGAGACGGCGGAGATCGGCAAGGGGTACGAGGACGCCGACGGCTCCGTCATCCCGATCACCGACGAGGACCTGGCCGCGCTGCCGGCGCACACGGCGAAGACGATCGAGATCCTCGCCTTCGTCCCGGCGGACCGGATCGACCCGCTCCAGATGGACACGGCGTACTACCTCTCCGCGAACGGCGTCCACGCCACGAAGCCCTACACGCTGCTCCGCGAGGCCTTGAAGCAGAGCAACAAGGTGGCCATCGCGAAATTCGCCCTGCGAGGCAAAGAACGCCTCGGAATGCTGCGCGTGGTCGACGACGTCATCGCGCTGCACGGCCTGCTCTGGCCGGACGAGATCCGCTCACCCGATGAGGTCGCCCCCGACACCCACGTCACGGTCCGCGACGCCGAACTCGACCTGGCGGACGCCCTGATGGACACGCTGGGCGACGTCGACATGGCCTCGCTCCACGACGACTACCGGGCGGCGGTCGAGGAGTTGATCGCGGCGAAGGCCGCCGGTGAAGTCCCGCCGGAGCCCTCGGCACCGGCCCCGAGCGGCGACGGCAAGGTCATCGACCTGGTCGCCGTACTGGAGCGCAGCGTACGGGCGGCGCAGGAGGCGCGGGGTGCCTCACCGGAGGGGGAGATGGCGGAGGTGACGTCGATGGAGGGCCGCGCGCGCAAAAAGGCGGCACCGAAAAAGAAGGCGGCACCGGCGACGACGAAGAAGACGACGTCCGGTGCCGCGAAAAAGGCGACGGCCGCGAAGAAGTCGGGGGCTGGTTCGACCGGGGCGAAGAAGAAGTCGACACCCCGGAAGAAGTCCTCGGCCTGAGAGTCGGGAGCTGAAGGTCGTGGCTACCGTTTCCGGGCCACGTCGGCCGCGTCCCGTCTGAACGCCCATTCCATCTTCGGCTCCATGACGAACCGGAAGAGGCGCTGCACAGGCGGCGTGCACAAGAGGGTGATGACGCAGGCGGCGATGATCGTCACCGCCACCTCGCCCACCGGCGTATGCACCCACCGCACGTCGTACCAGTCCCAGAACCGGGACCCCTTGGCGAGGAACCCGTGCAGCAGATACCCGTACAACGTGCCGGCGCCGAGCGCGGTGACCCACAGCCTGCGCCCGGGCACCCACGCGAGGAAGCAGGCGACGAGCAGCATCGAGCACCCGAACATGGCGAGCGTCATGACGACCCCGGCCCACCCGGGAGCGCCCAACTCCTGCGCGCTGTCCCGCCGGTAGAACCAGGCGGCGTTCATACGGGGAGCGGCCCAGTAGGCGAAGAGCACCGCGGAAGCGAGGACGGGCACGGCGAGAATCCGGGCCTCACGCCGCCGGACGATCCGGAAGTGCTCGGGCTTGAGCCGCAGCCCGAGAACGAAGAACGGCAGGAACTGCAGTACGCGCTGAAGGTCGAGGTCGTCCCCGATGTCGGGGGAGACGGAGGCGAGCGCGGCGATGCCGAGGGCGACGGGCAGCGGCCAGCGCACCACTTTCCAGATCGGCGTGGAAAGCCGCCACACGAACAACGCGATGAGGAACCACGTCAGATACCAGGGATCGAGCAGACTGAACGGATAGTCGGGATCGTCCCCGGCGGTCCGCTTGAAGACCGTGTAAGCGCACTCGAAAACCACGTACGGCACGGCGACGCCGGTGATGAGCCGCTTGAGCCGCCCCGGACTGGCGTCGAAACTCCGGGAGAAATACCCGGAGATGACGATGAACGCGGGCATGTGGAACGCGTACACGACCATGTACAGCGCGGACGCGGCCCGACTGCCGTCACGCAACGGCTCCCACGCGTGCCCCATGGCGACGAGCACGATGGCCAGGTACTTCGCGTTGTCGAAGTAGGAGTCACGCGAGGCGCGCGGCTTGGAGCCGGCGGCGGCGGGGGCCGGTGCGCGCGAGGGAGCCGGGGGGCCGTCGGCCCGCTGCTGCGGCGGCAGAGGCGCGCGCGTGGCCCTCAACTGAACCTGTTCGCTCACGTTCCCTCCCGCGTGGAACCCCGACTCCAGATTTCGCATCTTCCAAGGTTTACGGGGTTCATGTGGCTGCGAGACATTCAACGCACCGTAGTCACCTACCGAGGCAGCCGTAAACCTGAGCCGGTCACGGGTGGTGCCTGTCACACGGGGCCGGGCCCACGAACCCGGACATCGCACCAGAAGCAGTACGCGCCCGGTGCACCCGAGCGACGCCCCCTACGATGACGGTGAAGAGGAGGGCGAGGCGCGCCGTGACAGAAGCCGTGACAAAGGGGGCCGAAAGCGGACGCAGGCGTGCCCAGGGCGAACTGGAGAGCCAAGTACTGGCCGCCCTGTGCGAGGCCCCGCACCCTGTGACGGCAGGCTGGGTACGCGAACACCTCGACGGAACCCTCGCCTACACCACAGTGATCACGATCCTCACCCGCCTCCAGGCCAAGGGCGCCGTCACCCGCGAACGCAAGGGCCGCTCCTTCACCTGGACAGCCGCCTCCGACGAGGCCGGCCTGGCCGCCCACCGCATGCGCAGGGTCCTGGACGCGGAGACGAACAGGGCAGCGGTACTGGCGAGCTTCGTCTCCAGCCTGTCCGAGGGCGACGAACAACTCCTGCGCGACCTGCTGTCACCGGAAGACACCCCGGGCCACTCCGGGCCTCACTGATCCCATGGGCGTAGCGGTCTTCCTCCCCCTGATCCTCCCGCTGACGGCATGGCCGATGTCCCGCCTGGCGGAACGCCACCTGCACCCACGCGCGGCGACCCTGCTCCTGACAGCGGCAGCTCTCGTCCTGGCCCTCTGCAGCACGCTCTCCCTGGCCCTCCTGGCGATAGTCGGCACAGCCCAACTCCCGGGCAACCCCCTCCCGGACGGCTGGGCGGACCCGGAGGTACGCGCGGCGGTCCCGCACGACGAGGTGGTGGGCAAGGCGGCTGTGGCAGCGCTGACAGCAGTACTCCTGGCCTGCGCGGCGCTGCTCCTCCACCACAGGAGAACAGCGAACCGGGCGCTGCGGGCCCTGTCCGCCCTCCCGCCCCACCGCCGCATCGCGGTCCTCCCCGACGCGACCCCCTACGCCCACACACTCCCGGACGGCAGGATCATCGTCTCGACGGGAATGCTGGCGGGCCTGGAACCCGCGGAACGCAGAGCCCTGTTCGCCCACGAACGGGCCCACCAGTCGGCCCGCCACCACCGCCACCTCCTCCTGACAGGCCTGGCCGCCCGCGCGAACCCGTTCCTCCGCCCCCTGCACACGAGCGTGACGTACACGGTGGAACGCTGGGCGGACGAGGAGGCGGCGCGAGTGGTGGGCAATCGCAGGGTCACGGCGCGAGCGGTAGGAAAGGCGGCCCTCCTCACCCCACCCACTCCCATGGGCACCCCCTTCGCGGCTTCTCCGGGCCCGATCCCGCGCAGAGTGGCAGCGCTCCTCTCCCCACCCCCGGCCCCACGCCCCTGGCCACCGCTCTTCACAGCAATCGGCGCGGCAGCCTGGGCGGCCCTGGCCGGCACCCTCACCTCCGCAACAGCCTCAGCCACCTCAACGGTCACCCTGATCGCAATCCTGCGCACGGCAACACCGCTGTAGAACCCCCGGCGACCCCCACACCTGCCCGCGCAACAAAAAGACCCCGCCCGCAGCGTCTCCGCTGCTGACGAGGTCTCCAGACACCTCAAAAAGGGTGCCCCCGGCAGGATTCGAACCTGCGCACACGGCTCCGGAGGCCGTGGGTTGTCCCGTCAAATGGCCTGGTCAGCCGTGTAACGCCTGCCGCATCCAACTGATCGTGTCCACGCCTGGTCCACAGTATGTGCCTTGCACCGACAGGGCTTGAGGTGAGCGGCCAAGGCTAGGACCGATTCGTTGACGCGTCCACGTTGCCTGTCGCAGCGGCGACAGCAAAGTCACGTAACGGACAATTAGCAGAAATGGCAAGGGAGGCCTCAACCGCCTCATTGGACTGTCATGATAGCGATCATGAGCGTTCAAGACGATCAGCGTGAGAAGCAGATGGTCGATCGATTCAACCTCGTCGTCCCGGAAGACCGGAAGAGGTCAGACATCGATGCCTATCTGTTGATCGATGGCCAGGAGATACCTTTCGAGCTGAAATCTGCTACAAGCAAAGGTGTGTCAACCGTTCGGGATCTGGGGCCAAATCATTTCGCCAAATGGAAGAACATCCATTGGATCTTCGGCGTTTACAACTCAAGTGGTACGCAGCTCTTGCATAGTTACTACGCCTCCCCTGACGCTATGGTTCCCTGGATCTCAAGCAAGGAAAAATATGTTCTCCCTGACGTTGAGCTGGCTGAGCATGCAATAAGGGGCGTCCGTGTAGACTCTGTCACTAATCTTCTGGGCGAGAAAGAGTTCTACACCAAAGAGGATGCTAAGTGGATTATGAAGAACCAATGGAAAGCTGCGCAATACGCTGAAGCTGCGGATCTATCAGTCGGTAAAGACGTCCGCTATTCGCTGGAGCGTATGGTCGAGCTAATGCGGGAACGCTGTCGCTATGTGATGTCACGTGGCGCCACTTTGAATAACCCGCATATCCCGCCATCGTATATTGCGAACCTGCCGAAGATTACTGATGAGCCTGCGGCCAGGCTTCGGCAGCTCGTCCGTTCCTACTTGGACAGCACATCGAGTACGGATGAGCCCACCGCGTAGGCGAGAGGTGGTGGTACCGCATTACCGATCTGCCCCAAGGCCATGTATGTAGCGCCTACGAAAGGCCAATCTTCGGGAAACCCTTGGATCAAGGCGACATCCGGAACGGAAAGACGGAAGTGGCCGTTCTTGGCGACAAATGCGCGTGCGGATGCACGGTCAGCGGCCACTCCGTTGGGCCAAATTTGGAGGCTCTCAAACTTCCGCTGAGCCGCCACGCTATTCAGAATGGATGTCGTATGGCGAGGACCCGTCAAACTGCTTCGGATGGTGGGTGACAAGTCGTCCACGCCGATGTCAGGTAGCCCCAGGGCCTTTCGGAGACCCATGCAAGGAGAGCCCGCAGTGATTGATGCGTCTCCCCAATAATGCGTCGGTTCCGGAGCAGTCCAGGCAGTAGCCATACGTTTTGTTCGGAAGCCAACGAAGAAAACTCGTCGGCGCACCTGCGGAACGCCGAAGTCGCTAGCTTGCAGGATCACTTTTTGAATATGGTAACTACCGGACAGAGGCGCCAGGATGCTCGTTTCCACATACTCAGAAAACTTAGGGCTGGCGAGCGCTGGGACGTTCTCACCGATGAAAGCAGTAGGGCGAATCTCCTTCACTGCCCTGACGAACTGTGGCCACATGTCGCGTTCGTCTAGGTGCCCCTGCTGGCGACCGGCGTTAGAAAACGGTTGGCAAGGCGGTCCTCCATGCAAAAGGTCAACCTCGCCTCGCCATTTTTTGAAGCTGACGTTTCTTACGTCACCCTCGGTTTCTCCGCTGAATACAGCCCAGTCGCTTCGTGCCTTACGGAGCGTGTCGCCGGCTTCTGGGATAATTTCGAACGATGCGGTATGAGTGAACCCTGCTCGTTCGATCCCGAGGTCTAGTCCTCCGCCACCACTGAAGAGAGAAAGAGCGGTAAGCCCCCTTCCATCCCGTTGCGGCATGAGATCCAGTGGGCGGAAGTGCGGCGTATTGATCTCGTGGAGCGGAGCGGGTCCCTCCCCGGCGAGTGCTGAACGCCGAGCCTCGCGTGATTCCCGTGACATCTGACGGAACTTCTCCCGCTGGGCCTCAGTCAAGTTGCGAGGCTGATGGAAGGGGGAGGAGCTACGGATCTTGCTGGGTACAAATGGTCCCTCGGCCTCCCCTGACTGGGTGGAGGTGTCAAAGAGGCTGTGTTGCTCAGTGGGACGTTCGGGCATGCCGAGCATCCTACGAGACTTGTGGACCTTTGTCAGCTGTGTGGCTCCATCGACCGCTGACCTGCAGCGTTCCCGTTGCTGTTCGTGTTCGGGGGAAGGCGCAGTGTGCGTGAGCGGGCCTCGGTGCTCGATACGCCCCGGTTGAGAGCAGTCTCCAGGATCGTCGACTGGCTCTGCCCTAGACGCCTCCACCCTGTCCAGGCGTCCGGTCGTCGCCCTCAGCGATTCTCTGCGAAATCGCGCGGTTCACGATCGCTGAAACGGTGGGTGTCATGCCCTTCAAGCTGAATCGTCCCATGAAGGACACAATACCCATCTCTAGGGCTAGTTTCCCTAGCACCTCGTCGGCGAAACTAGAGGAAACTACGTTCACTCCTGAAAAATCAAGCGTGAGTCTCTGGGCGCCTAGAGTCAACAAATTCACGAGTTTGTTGCGAATCTGTTCCGCCGAGCGCCGGGTGCCTAGTCCTTCTTCGAAGTCCGCTACACGAAGGCAATGCTCCCCCGCTTCGTCTTCTATGCGTTCTAGGAGTAGATTTGGCTCCGGAAAATTAAGGGCTTCGGCAAGGCTTACTCGTTTGCTAAGATCGAGTTGCCAGTCGACCGTTGTTCCATGATGGTCATTCAGGTCGACCAGAGGTACCGACATGGAGTAGTCCCCCTTAATCTCTCCGTCTCGATACTCTAGCCACCCTCTGCCTGATCGAATCTGCAGCTCACCCTTGTTTAGTCCCACGACGCGCATGAGCCCGTACAGGCCGTTGCCCATATTTTTCGTTTTACTGGTTACTTTTTCTTGTACGGCAAGCATGATTGCTTCGTAAGCGTTTTTTGCTGCGTAGACGTTGTTCTCCTTGAATGATCTGTGAATCCCAATTCCGCAGTCTGCTACAGCTACGGTGCACCACCGACGCTTCGAGTGGATCTGCATCATCGCGTAACCATACGGGGATTTGCTGTGCTGGAATACGTTATCCAGCACTTCGAACAGGCACCAGTTAAGGGATTCGATGACGCCGGTTTCACAGCGGGCGTTTTCTTCGAGCATGTCAATAAAGGCGTTGCACAAACCGGTCGATTGCTCTTCGTTATACTTCCAGACTATGTTTCCTACTCGATGATTTGCGATGTTTTCGGGCGTGGCGGGCAATGGGTGCAGGAATTTAGTACTTGCGACGTCTGGGCTGATTTGCTGAGTTGTTACTCGAAGGCCGTCTGCCCGGAAGTATTCCAGTGCGGCTGCCATTGGGACCGCGCCGTTAGGGTAAATTCGCCGCGTATTTCCCAAGTTGAGCGTTAGTCCCCCCATTCGCGCAGCGCGTCGGCTTGCTGATATGAGGGCGTTAGAGTCTGCTGGCCCGGACATGGATCGGACTGTGTAGGAGAGGCTCGGTGACATATGCCAAGGGTATTCCAGGATGTTGCTGGTTGGGAGGGTTTCGGCATGATGACAGCGCGAGGTCGGTGGAGCGGCTTTGGGCGGGAGCTGCCATGGGGCGAGTGATCATGGCCCCGTAAGCTGATGGCGAGTCGGGCAGTCTGTGGAGCTGCCCGGTAAAGCACGACGTTGGGGCCATGATCTTCGAGGCTCGCCCCATGGTGGCTGCCTAAAGCCGTGGAGCCGACCGGCCCCGGCCACGACGGGTTTCCCCCGTCCTCAAGGCTGCTGCCCGCGTCCGGGCTCGGCCGGTGAAGTGGTCAGCGGGCCTTTGGGTGCCTTGTGGACCTGGCTGCGTTGGCCCGTCGATCACCTCCGCCATGATCCGGCCTGATCGGTAACACAAAGCGTCTTTTCCCTCTGGTTGGCAACCCACCTGTAGTCCCCACGACCCCGGTAGCTGGGTTTGGTCTCTTGGGGGGACAGACAGACGACGGCCCGCCCCTTGACGCAGGCAAGGGGGGTGGGGCGGCGGCTGGCTGGCACCCCCGTAGTTATGAGGCCCTCGTTCCGTGAGGATCGATCCCCCTTGGGACAGTTGGGTCCTGGAGGCTTTTTGGGTTGTGGCTCTGCTCCTGCACCTTGAGGTCCCACAGTGCTTGGATCTTCCCCCCCTTCAAGGCCGGATCATGGTGGAGGGGAGCGAGGGGACGAAGCGGCCCAGGGCCGCAAGGGATGCCCTCTGGCGGCTGGGTAGGCAATGACCACCTACACGCGGTCGGCCCGGACCGCGAGCGCAGCGAGCCTTGATGATGTAGGGAAACTCTGTCCGCGCCATGATCCGGATGGAGCGACGCCGGGCTGTCGGCAGACCCGTTGGCTCGGCTACGGTTTGAATCATGCCTACCGCACTGGACACGCCACACGGCGCTGCCGAACTGGCTGAGTCCCTGTTGCCCCCGCTCGGGAACCGCTGGCTGCACACTCAGGCTGTGGCAGCAAGAGCCCGTGAGGCATCGGCTGCGGTTCCTGAGGCTGACCGTGATCTCCTCATCGCCGCTGCCTGGCTCCATGACATCGGATACGCGCCGGAACTGCGAGACACGGGGTTCCATCCGCTCGATGGCGCCCGGCATCTGACGTCTCTCGGCGCTCCCCGCCGGCTCGTGCGGTTGGTCGCTCACCATTCCGGTGCCGTGTACGAGGCAGAACAGCGGGGCTTGTCCGCCGAGTTGGCGGTGTACGAGCGCGAGGACTCCCCGCTTCTCGACGCGCTGATCTACGCCGACATGACGACCGGGCCTGCGGGACAGTCCTTCGACTTCGACCGGCGTATTGACGAGATTCTGGTCCGATACGAGGTGGGCAGCGAAGTTCATACCGCGATCAGTAAGGCACGTCCCTACCTCGCGGCTGCTGTCGAGCGCACGAGCGTCCGCCTTGGCGAGTGATCAACCGATGTAGGGCTCCGACCGCTTGGCCAAACCGTGTTCGATCCGCATTCGCATCGACGGGTGGATGCGCAACTCGCTCAACCGTTCCGGAGCGACGAATGCTACTTCCTTGCTCTCGCTGCTCGTTCGCGGTGCGCCGCCGACGATGCGTGCTGAGAAGCAGATCGAGAACTGTTGGCGTACCTCGCCGTCGTCGTACGCCATGACGTGTCCTGGGTTGGTGTAGAGCCCGACCAGTCCCGTCACTTCGACGTCGAAGCCGGTTTCTTCTTTGGTCTCCCGCACAGCGGCGTCGGCCACTGACTCGCCGATCTCAACCCCGCCACCAGGAAGTGCCCACAGATCGTTATCCGTCTTATGGATCAGTAGGACTTCCCCGCCCTCGTTGACGGCAACGGCGACCACCGAGGGGACGATGCTGTTTGCCTTCGGAGCGTCCGGATCATTCACATAGTCGATACGGGCCATGCCCCCAGGGTCGCACGCCTGGTCGAGCCTTGGTCCTACGTGGGTCGTCCCCGCTCCCACGCGTAGTCGAAGCTTCGCATGTAATGCCGGAACGTTCGGGCCCCTGGTAGGTACCGGAAGTGCAGAACTGGGTTCTGGCCGGCGGGCGCTCCAAGAACGTGCGGATTCACCAACACATCGTCATCGAAACGGTAGATCGAGTTGTACAGGATCGTGTCGTGCAGCCTGACTTCGACGCCGGGCACGTTGATGGCTGGTTCGAGGTACTGCCGGGTGATGCGGGCCCTCGCCGCCAAACCGTCCCCGATTCCCTCCTCTTCGCCTCGCTGCTTGATCATGGGCGCATCCGGGTCGCCTAGGAGGATGCGGACCTCCGTCCCCGCTGCGGCCTTCTCGGCGAGCTGGTTGGGTAGATCCGGGTGCCCATCGAAGAGGAAGAGTCCTGCGTACACGAGGATCTCGACATGGCTCGTCGCGTTCTCGATGAGGAAGTCCCACAGGTTCGCCGGGACTGCTCCCCGGTGTGGGTAGTACGTGATCAGTTCTGAGCTGCTAGCAGTGTCGGCCTGCTTCTCAACGGCGGGCCACAGGTACACCTCATCCGACCCGAGGAACTGAGCCGCCTTCCAGCGGTGCGTCCGGTGCGGGACGCGGTCTTTGGAGATCCAACGCTCGACGCTTTTGGGGTCGACGCCGACGTGATCGGCGAGCGTTTGGATGGTCTCACCTTTCGCGGAGATCGTTGAGCGTAACCGGTCGTTCGCCATGGTGCCGCTCCCTTGAACTCGCGGCGCTGCACGCGGTGTTGGGACGGGGGGACGTTTTCCACGGTAGCGAAGACGTCCCCAAAGGTCCATAAGGCGTCTGCACCGTCCACCCCTCTTGGGAGTCTCCTGATCTCATCGCCAGACGGCGACAAGTCGGCGCTATGAGAGGAACAACGCTATGCGTCAGATTCCCGTGGATACGCGCGAGATGACGGTCATGTTGATTCAGGCCCCGGAGCCGAAGGTCAAGAACAAGGAGACCGGGGAGATCGCGACCGACCGCACGTCGGGCCAGACCCTGTTCAACGTGAACGTGGCGGTCATCGTGGACGGCCGGCCGGACGCGCTGAGCATCGTGGTTGCCCAGGACGGTATGCAGCCGGACTTGGTGCCGGGTATGCCGGTGGAGTTCGTCGGGCTGGTGGCCCGCCCGTGGGAGAACGACTTCGGGCACGGCATCAGTTACCGCGCGATCGCGGTCACCTCCAAGACCCTGACCCCGGCGGGCTCCAACGGCAAGGGCTGATCGGCCATGACCGAAACCCTCTTAGTCGTCGTCGCGCTGGTGCTGCTTGCGCTCATCCTGCGGGCCAAGGCTCCGACCGCGTACTGGCTGCTGATCGGCTTCCCCGCCGCACTGGTGCGGGTGTTCTCCTCCTACCGCGAGACCCTCGAAGCCTGTGAGCTGACGGTGGCCCCGCCGTGGTGGAAGGTCTTCGCCAAGAAGGCATCCGGCTCGGACGAGGTGGCCCGGCCCGCACTGCCGAAGATCCGCCGGATACGCCCCACCGCGACCGGCATGCGGCTCCGGTTGAAGCTCCCGCCCGGCCTGGCCCCGGAGCACGTTGAGAAGTCCGCAGAACGGTTGCGGCACGCCTGGGCCGTGCACTCGCTGCACGTCGCCGAACTGAAACCCGGCGTCGTGGAACTACGGATGACCTCCTTCGACATCCTCGCCCGGGTGCGGATGCCGCGCCGGCTGGCGGCCGGTCTGCTGTCCGCCGTGGTCGCCCTGCGCGAGGACGGACGCCCGTACGTGCGCAACTACCAGGACTCCCCGCACGGGCTGATCCTGGGCGCCACCAAATCGGGCAAGTCGATGTTCCAACGCTGCCTGATCAAAGCGCTCGCTCCGCTGCATGTCGCGCTGGTCGGCATCGACTGCAAGCGCGGTGTGGAACAGGGCCCGTTCGCCCCTCGGCTGACCGCGCTGGCGACTACCCCGGATGAGGCGGACGGTCTGCTCGATGCCCTGGTCGGGGAGATGGAGGACCGCTTCGACTTGCTGTGCCTGCATCAGGGCATCGCCCCGGGCACTCCGCTGGAGGACATCACCTCCGACATCTGGGGCTTGCCCGCCAAGCTCCGCCCGGTACCGATCGTGGTCCTGGTGGATGAGATCGCCGAACTGTTCCTCGTCGCCTCCAAGGTCGACACCGCCCGCCGGGAGCGGATGGTTACGCAACTGGTCCGCCTCGCGCAGCTCTCCCGTGCGGTCGGCATCCATCTGGAGATCGCCGGACAGCGCTTCGGCTCCGAACTCGGCAAGGGCGCCACCGCGTTGCGAGCCCAGTTGACCAACCGGGTCACGCACCGCTGCAACGACAAACAGACCGCCGAAATGGGCCTGGGCGACATCAACGACCTCGCCGTGAAGGCCGCGACCGCGATCGCCTCCGAGCGGGCCGGGATGGCCGTGGCGGGTGACTCCTCGGGCACCTGGGTCCGTATCCGCACCCCGAAGGTCTCCATCGGGGAAGTGGCGCAGGTCTGCCGGGAGTTCGCGCATCTGACCCCGGACCTTCCGGCGCTGGCTGCCTACAAGCCGGTGACCGCGCTCCCCGCGCCGGCCGCGACTCCAGCCCCGTAGCGCCTCCTGCATTCCGGTCGGCGTGACCGCTTCACGCCGGGTCCCTACCCCGCCCATGTCTTCTGCCGGATCTCTGGAAGGGAGGAACGGCCGTGATCTACCGCTTCGAGACCCGTGCCATCGATGACATGCGAACCGACCGGCTGCGGTGGTCGATCACCCGCTACGGCTCCACGAAGGGCCACGACCCCCGCTTCGTTCTGGTCGTCCTGGACGCGTTGGTCTACCTGGCCGCGCCGCCGGCCGGACACTCCTACCCCCGTAGCGGGAGCTGAGTGCCATGGCCCCGAAGAAGCGCGTCGCCCGCCCCGCCAAGGCCGCTGAGCCGTGCGGCACCTGCAAGGGCTCGGGCGAGGTCTCCATCGCGGTCCGCGTCGGCCGTCGGCGCCGGATCACCGACAACGAGCAAACCGGCCTGTGCCTGGCCTGCCTGGGCTCGGGCGAAGCACCCCGCAAGTGACGACCTACCCGTGTGAGAGGAGCCCGTCATGGGCCTGTTCGGAACCCGCCGCGCACCACGGAGCGGCACCTGACCGTCCCGAAGGGCGAGTGCCCGCAGTGCTGGCGCCACGCCTACGACCCGACCGCCCACCAGGGCCTTGAGGGCGACTGCCCCAAGTGCGTGGACCACATGATCAACGGCTGCCCCGACCGCCGCTGAACGCGCCGTGACGGGGCGGCTGGCCTCCACACCCCGCCCCGCCCCGGCCCTGCCCGCCTCGAATCTCGAAGGAGGTGAAGACCATGACTCCCAAGATCCGCCCGGACGCCGTCCTCGTACAGGCAATGATCGCCGGGGCGCTGTCCTTCGCCCACCTACACGACCTCGCCGAAGCGGCCGGACAGAACGGCTGGAAAGCCTGGGCCTACCCCGTCTCCGTCGACCTGCTCCTCGTCGCCGCCTGGCGCCGACTGCGCACCTGTGGGCCGTCCCGGCTGGCCTGGTGCTGGTTCCTGATCGCCCTGACCGCCTCACTCGGCGCGAACGTCGCCACCGCCGGATTCCTCGACCTCGCCCACGCCCCGGCCTGGCTGCGCTTCCTCGTCGCCGGCTGGCCCGCCCTCGCCTTCCTCGGCGGCACCCTCCTCGCCCACACCCCCGGCCCTCGTCCCCGCCCCGCACCGCAGGACGTTCCCGACGAGGCGGCACCCGTACCCGAACCGGTCGGCCCGCCCGTGACCGAGCCCGCTGCCGAACCACTCGCCGCCCCGGAGCCAGCCCCCGCCTTGCCCGTGGCCTCGGCTGCTGCCGTGAGTGTTCCGCCCGCCCTCGTCGAGCGCGCCCGACAGATCGCGGACGCGCACCGCACCGCGACCGGGGACCGCATCGACGCGGCCACCCTGCGCGCCCGCCTCGGGGTGCCCGCACCGATGGCCGACTCCCTCGCCGCCCACCTCGCCTGAAAGGCCCCCGCCGTCATGCACGTGGAACTGCCGCTGGTCCTGGTCATCGCCGTACTCGGCTACTTCGGCATCCGCCTCTACCGGCCCCCGACGTGGGTGATTGTCGTCCTCTTGCTGGGCGGCTTCCTCCTCGCCGACACCTTCCTCGCCCCCGCGATCAAGTCCGGCACCCAGACCGGAACCTCGGTCGTCAACCACACCACCAAATGACCCCACCCGAAAGGAAGCGCCTCATGCTCCGCCCTAAGATCCCGATCAACGACCGGCCCACCGGCGAGATCATCCCGGCCGTCACCACCCTGGGGACCGCCACCGCGCACAACGCGACTCAGGCGTCGTGCGGCTGCCAGCACCCGGTCTCGGTCTCGGCTGCTCCCGCGTCGGTGCGGCCCACGGTCCGGCTCACCCCCGGCTCGCTTCTGCTACTCGTCGGCGGCGGCACCGCTGCCGTGCTTGTGGTCGGCGCCGTGCTGGTCTCCATGCTGCTTGCGGTCGCCGTCACCGCCGTGTCCGTCGCGGTCGTTGCCGTGGTGGTCCGCTCGATCCTCACCACCGACACCCGCCGCTGACCGGCCCCGGAGCGGCCTCTACCACCAAGTATCCGCCGCTCCGGTGCCGCGCCTCCTGCCCGAACTCACTGATCCGGAAGGAAGTTCCATCATGGCCCACCCCGGCCCGGCTCGTGCACGTAACTGCCCGGACTGCGACGGCTTCTCCTCCGTCAAGGTCACCTGCGGTGGACGCGACCGCCACGGCCACCGCCGCCTGATTACCGCCCGCTGCTCGGCCTGCCACGGCACCGGCACTCGCCCTGCCCGCCCGGCCCGTACCCCGCGTGAGGTGCCGGTATGAACGCGCTGACGGTCACCGCGCACCTGAGCACCAACACGGAATTCGTGATCCGCGTCTTCGACGGCTCTGAACACCAGTGGCAAGACCCCTTCATCAGCCTGCGCGTTGGTGACGGAGACATGGACATCGTCTTCTTCGCCGATCACACCGCCGTTGCTGGACTGCGTACCCTCGCACGCGCCGCGAACGAGGCTGCAGACACCCTCGACCAGCTCACCGCCCGGACCCCGGACGGTGCCCGATGACTGTTCTGGATCTCTTCGCGGGCCCCGGCGGCTGGTCCGAGGGACTGCGCCGCCTCGGCGTCCAGGACGTGGGGATCGAGCTGGAAGCCTCCGCCTGCGCCACCCGCGCCGCCGCCGGACACACCACCATCCGCGCTGATGTCGCCGCCTACCCCACCGCCCCCCTCACCGGACGGATAACCGGGCTGATCGCCTCCCCGCCCTGCCAGAGCTTCAGCGCCGCCGGACTGCGCGCCGGACACCATGACGTGGACCTGTGCCACCAGGGGCTGGACGACCTCGCCCGCGGAGACGACACCCGCCCCGCCCTGGCCACCGCCTGCGCCGACCCGCGCTCTCTGCTGGTCCTCGAACCGCTGCGCTACGCCCTCGCCCTGCGCCCCGAGTGGATCGCACTGGAGGAGGTCCCGGCCGTGGCGCCGCTGTTCGCCCACACCGCCCGCATCCTGCGCACCCTGGGCTACTCGGTGTGGACCGGCGTCCTCAACGCCGCCGACTACGGGGTACCGCAGACCCGCCGTCGCGCCCTGCTGCTCGCCTCCCGTACCCGCACCGCCACACCGCCTGAGCCCACCCACGCCAAGGATCCCGGCCCGGACACCCTGTTCGGTCCCGCCCTGGCCCGCTGGGTGTCGATGGCGGACGCGCTCGGCTGGGGCGCCACCGACCGGCCCACCCCGACCGTCACCGCCGGCGGCGGCAAGAGCGGCGGCCCCGAACCCTTCCCCTCCAACGCCCGCAAAGCCCTCCTCGACGCCCAAAGGCGCGGCACCTGGGTCCTGCACACCAACCGCGACCAGCGCCCCGACGGCACCCGGCAGACCCTCGACCCGCACACCCGACCCGCCCCCACCCTGACCGGCCAGACCGGCGCCCAATGGGTCCTCAAGCACAGCACCCGCGCCAAAGCCACCGTCCGCCGGGCCGACGAACCCGCCGCCACCCTCGTCTTCGGCCACGCCGGAAACGACATCTCCTGGCACCCGGCCCCGCACGCGGGCCTCGAACCGGTTCGCATCAGCGTCCAGGAAGCCGCCGCCCTCCAGACCTTCCCGCCCGGCTACCCCTTCCAGGGCACCAAGACCCGCCAGTTCGAACAGATCGGCAACGCCGTCCCGCCCCTGCTCGCCACCGTCGCCCTGCGCCCCCTGCTGCCCGCCGCCCTGGAGGTGACCGCATGACCGCCACCGCCGCTCTCGCCGGAATACCGCTGATCGTTGTCCTGTGCGGCTCCACCCATTTCATGGACGAGTTCACCGAGACCAACCTCCGGCAGACCGCCATGGGCCGGATCGTGCTGTCGGTCGGCTGCAACATGAAGCAGCCGCACCCGCTCTGGGCCGACCCGGCCGACGCCGAACTACTGAAAGCGCGGCTTGACCGGCTGCACCTGGCAAAGATCCGTCTCGCCGATGAGGTCATCGTGGTCGGCACACGCATCGGCACCTCCACCCGCGCGGAGATCGACTACGCCCGCGCCCTGGGCAAGCCCATCACCTACCTGCACCCGGAGCTGGCCCGATGACCGCCCCGGAAGTCCGGGCCCTGACCTTGTGGCAGCCCTGGGCGTCCTGCATCGCCTATGGCACCAAACGCATCGAGAACCGGCCCTGGGAGACCGGCTACCGGGGCTGGCTCCTCCTGCACGCCGGACTCACCTGCGACCGCGCCGCCTACGACCTCCCGCTCGCCCGGCCCTTCCTCACCCGTCCGCAACCGCGCGGCGCCGTCCTCGCAGTCGGCCGACTCGTCGACTGCCACCCCGGCGACGGGTACTGCACCCTGTGGTCCGCCGCCGGCCTGTGGCACTGGAAACTCGCCGACGTCCGCCCCCTGCCCCGGCCGCTCCCGTGCCCCGGCGCCCGTGGCCTGTGGACCCCCGCCCCCCGTCTCCTGGCGGCGGTCCGGGAGGTGCTGGCACGTGCCTGACACCCTCGACCCGATCGTCCTGCGTGACGTGCTGCGGGTGGCCTCCGCCCCGGACTTCGACGCCTGGCGCGCACAGATCCGCCGCACCGGAGGATGCACCGACCCCGTCCACCTGACCGGCTGGTCCGTCACCCGCGACAAGACTACTGGCAAGGTGCTGCACCACACCGCCAGTGCGGAACAACCCGGCGGCCGGCTCCGCATCGCCTGCGGCAACCGCCGTGCCTCCCGCTGCCAACCCTGCGCCTACCTGTACGCCGGGGATGCCTACCAGCTCGTACGTGCCGGCCTGACCGGCGACGACCGCATGGATATTCCCGCCACCGTGCGCGAGCGCCCTCGCGTCTTCCTCACTCTGACCGCCCCCTCCTTCGGCCCGGTCCACAACCGGCCCGACATCGGCCGCTGCCGCTGCGGCACCCGCCACAGCGAGGACGATCCCATCCTCGGCACTGCCCTTGATCCGGATTCGTACGACTACGCGGGCACAGTGTTGTTCAACAACCATGCCGGGGAGCTGTGGCACCGCTTCATCAACCGGCTACGCCGCGAACTCGCCGCCGCCGCCGGACTCACCCAAAAGGCGTTCAAGGAGAGTGCCCGGCTGTCCTTCGGCAAGGTCGCCGAGTTCCAAAAACGCGGTGCCATCCACTTCCACGCCGTGATCCGCCTCGACGGACCGGACGGAACCAACACCACCCCGCCGCGCTGGGCCAGCCTCGACCTGCTCACCAACTGCATCCGCGCCGCCGCCGCGCACCCCTACGTCACTGTAGAGATCGACGCCACCGACGAGACACCGGCTCGGGACCTGCGCTGGGGAAAGCGGTTGGACGTGCGCCCCATCCGGGCCTTCGACAACGGCGACGACATCACCGAACAGGCGGTCGCCTCCTACGTCGCCAAGTACGCCACCAAAGCCGCCGAGGCGACCGGCGCACTCAACCGGCGCATCGGAGAACTCGCCGAACTCGACCGGAGCCACGTGCCCGACCATGCCCGCCGCCTCATCCGCGCCTGCCACGACCTCGACCCGCTCTATCCCGAGCGTCGGCTGTGGGCCTGGGCTCACATGCTCGGCTTCCGCGGACACTTCCTGACCAAGTCCCGGTACTACTCCTCGACCTTCAAGGAACGCCGACAGGTCCGCGCCGACTACCGCGCCGCCCAGCAACACGAAGCGCTCGGCCTGCCCGACCCCGACACCACCCTCGTCCTGGCCGACTGGCAGTACGCCGGCCACGGCCACACCCCCGGCGAATCCGCCCTCGCCGCCTCGATCGCCGAAGACATCCGCATCAACCGGGAAGCCGCCCGCGAAGCCCTGCTCGATACAAGCGCCCTGGAAGGAGTGCCGTAGTGAACGACGAACTGATGACTGTCAAAGAGATCCTGTATGAGCTGAAGAACGTTTCTCGACGCACTTTCTACCGCTGGCGGGAACTCGGTCAGGCGCCCGAAGCCTTCAAGCTGCCCAACGGTGAACTTCGGGTGTGGCGCAGCGACTTTGACGCCTGGCTGCGGAACTTGGAGAAGGCCGCGTGAAGTCCCTTGACGTGAGGATCTGGGGCGTTCGCAAACGAGCTACAAAGCGTCCCGCGTACGACGTGCGTTGGTCCGTGGGCGGCAAAGTCATGTCGGATTCGTTCCGGACGAAGGCACTGGCGGATCACTATCGTGCCAAGCTGCTGCGTGCGGCTCGGGATGGGGAGGAGTTCGACGACGCCACGGGCTTGCCAGTGTCGATGGCGGAGAGCCGGCCCACCGTGACGTGGTATGCCTTCGCCCTGCGGTACCTGGCGATGAAGTGGCCGCACGCTGCCCCCAACACGCGCGATGGGATTAACGAGTCGTTGACCTCAGTGACTCTGGCGATGCTGGACGATCGCCCGGGGCGTCCGTCAGATGTGCTCCTCCGGAGGGCGCTGAGGAACTGGGCATTCGTGCTTCCCGGTCCGGACGATCGGGAGCTGCCGAAAGATGTGGCGAACACGCTGCATTGGATAGCGAAGGCGTCGCGGCCTTTGGGCAATCTCGCTGATCCGGTTCAGGCGCGCGCGGTGTTGGACTCCTTCAAGCTGCGTCTAGATGGCAAAGCCGCTGCTGCGGAGACCGTGCGACGAAAGCGGCGAACCTTCGTGAACGCCCTGCACTATGCCGTCGACCTGGGGGAGTTCAAGGAAAGCCCGTTGTCTGCGGTGCGATGGCAAAAACCCAAGGTATCCAGGGAAGTGGATCCACGGGTGGTGGCCAACCCGCAACAGGCTCGGTCGCTGCTTTATGCCGTGTCGTACGTTGGTGGCTACAAGCGCTCTCGCGGTCGCAGGCTCGTCGGACTCTTCGCCTGCATGTACTTCGCCGGCATGCGTCCCGCTGAGGCGGTCGGGCTCGCGGAACCTGATCTCGTCCTCCCCGAAGCGGGATGGGGCACGGCAACTCTGCACCGGACCCGTCCCAGTGTGGGAAAGCAGTGGACCGATTCTGGCGAGAGCCACGACGACCGGGGACTTAAGAACCGCCCTGCTGAGGACGTGCGACCCGTTCCCATCCCACCTCAGTTGGTGTCCGTGCTTCGTGAGCACCTGAGCACCTTCGGCACGGCTGCGGATGGTCGCCTCTTCTACAGCGAGCGCGGGGGAGTGGTGGCCTCCTCGACGTACTGGCGGGCTTGGCAGGAGGCAAGGGGGCTTGCTCTGCCGCCGGCTGTGGTCGCCTCTCCGCTGGCTCAACGACCGTACGACCTGCGGCACTCAGCCCTGTCGACGTGGCTTAACGCGGGAGTGGATCCAACCGAGGTCGCGGAGCGCGCCGGCAACAGTGTCGAGGTGCTCCTCAGCCGCTACGCGAAGTGCCTCGATGGTCGTCACGAGGTGGCCAACCGTCGCATCGAGGATCTTCTGAGGGAGTACGAGTGACACCGTCGCGCGCTGCGATGCTGGGCCCCTGGACGTGACCGGGGGCCTTCTTCGTGTGCCGGTCCCTCCGTTTTGCCGGGCTCACCTGGGACAATGCTTCAAGATCCTGTCCACGAATAGTCCACGGACGCCGACATAGCGCCGCTCAGGGCGGCATACGGCTGCGCATGGCTGCGAACGTGAAAAGACCCCGCCGTCAGCGTTTCCGCTGGTGACGAGGTCTTTTGGCACCTAATCCAAGGTGCCCCCGGCAGGATTCGAACCTGCGCACACGGCTCCGGAGGCCGTTGCTCTATCCCCTGAGCTACGGGGGCGTGCGCCGCGGTGGGCGGCGACGGGTAGAACACTACCAGCTCGTCCGGGGTCCTCAGGAACAGGTATTTCGGGTGGCCAGGGGGCGGGGCGCGCGTCCAGGTCCCCTGTACGGGGTGGAAGTGGGGAAAACCCGGACGCGGTGGTGGGTGTCGACCTACTCTCAAGTTGTGCCAGGCGCCTCGGGCCGGGTCCTCGTTGTCGATGACAACCAGGTCATCCGGCAATTGATCAGGGTCAACCTCGAGCTGGAGGGCTTCGAGGTCGTGACCGCCGCTGACGGTGCCGAATGCCTCGACGTCGTTCATCAGGTGCAGCCCGATGTCGTCACCCTCGATGTCGTCATGCCGCGTCTCGACGGGCTGCGGACCGCCGCGCGGCTTCGCGGGGACGCCCGGACCAGCTCGCTGCCCATCGTCGTCGTCAGCGCCTGCAATCAGGGCGAGGTCGAGACCGGGCTCGAAGTCGGCGTCGACGCCTTTCTTGCCAAGCCGTTCGAGCCCAATGAACTGGTGCGTGTGGTGGGGGAGTTGCGCAGGCGGGGGAGGGGGAAGGGGCAGCAGAAGGCCTCGGCGCCGGGAGGCCCGGGGACCGTTGCCGACCCGGTCGCTCCTGTCGCCGCCGGACCTGCCGGGCCCGCCGCACCCGTCACCCCCGTCGACCTACCGGCGATCACCGACGAGCCGTCCCATCCCGGCCCGGACGATGACGGGCCCGAGGGGCCGGGTCCTGCCCGTCGAACCCCCACCAGCGAGCGACCCCACCAGCACACCGTCGGCGGCCCCGGCAGCCCCTCGCACACCCCGGAACCGGTCCACCCCGTGCATCCGGCCGCCCCGGGCCCCGACCCCTCAAGGCCCAGTCCCGGCGTCTGAAACCGGCCGCGGCGAACCGTCCGCGTCCGCATGGCGGACCATCCGCCAAATGAACTCGCCTACCCACCCCCCTCCTCGCCTACGCTTGTCCCCGTGACCCCCGCAGAGATCTCCCACACCGTGCTGCACGCCGTGCGCCGCGCGGTGGACGACGGTGAGCTGGGCGCGGGGGCCCTCGACACCCTGGAGCGGGGACCCGGCCGCGGAGGCCGTGTCGTCGTCGAGCGGCCACGGCCCGGCGGGCACGGGGATTACGCCACCAACGTCGCCCTGCAACTCGCCGCCCCGGCCGGCCGGCCCCCGCGTCAGGTCGCCGAGATTCTCAGGCGGCGGCTCGCCGACAGCCCCGGGATCGACGCCGTCGACGTCTCCGGGCCCGGGTTTCTCAACCTCACCCTCAGCCCCGGTGCCCCCGCCGACGCCACCCGCGACCTCCTCCTCCACATCCAGCGCGAAGGACTGACCTACGGCCACGGGCACGCCCTCCGCGGTGACCCCATCGATCTGCGCATCCCCCACGAGCCCCGCGCCGAGATCCTCGCCGACGCCATCAGCCGCATCGGGCGCAGCCAAGGCGCCGAGGTGCGCGTCGCGTACGCCGAAGACCCGCGCGACGTCACCTTCCGGCCCGTCCCCGCCGATCCCCGCGCCCTCGGCCGCGACGCCGGGCGGTGGGCCCTCCTCCACCCCGCCCCGCACGATCACCCGGACCTCACCGGGGACGGCGCCGCACACCTCGCCCAGCGCGAATCGAACCCCCTCTTCCGCGTCCGGTACGCCCACGCCCGTACCCGCGCTCTCACGCGTAACGCCGCCGAGCTGGATTTCGGCGCCGAGCCCAGCAGCGTCCCCCCGCACACCCAGCTCCTCACGCCGCTCGCCGACCACCCCCGCATCCTGCTCAGCGCGGCGCGCCACCGCGCCCCCGACCGGCTCGCCCGGCACCTCGTAGTCCTCGCCGACGCCTTCCTCGCCGACCCGGATGTGCACGACCGCGCCCTGCCCATGGGTGAGGAGAAACCCTCGGCCGCCCACCGCGCCCGGCTCGCGCTCGCCGAAGCCGTCGGGACGGTGCTGGCCGGCGGCCTGTCCCTGCTCGGCATCGACGCACCCGCACATCTGTAGCTCCGGCCTACCAGAAGACGAAGAGAGCGCCCCGCAGTCATGAGCCGTTCCGCACACCCCGCAGGACCCCGTCACGCCGATGTCCTGCCCGAGGGGCACTACACCGCCCCGCCCGCCGACCTCAACGTCCTCGACCCCAAGGTGTGGGCGCAGACCGTCGCCCGTACGCCGGAGGGCGGCGTCCGCGTCGGCGGCATCGAAGTGGCCCGGCTCGCCGAGGAGTTCGGTACCCCGGCCTACTTCCTCGACGAGGACGACTTCCGCGCCCGGTGTGCCGCGTGGCGCGACGCCTTCGGGCCCGACGCCGACGTCTTCTACGCGGGCAAGGCGTTTCTGTCGCGTGCCGTCGTGCGGTGGCTGCACGAGGAAGGGCTCAATCTTGATGTCTGCTCCGGTGGAGAGCTGGCCACAGCCCTCTCCGCCGGCATGCCCCCCGAGCGCATCGCCTTCCACGGCAACAACAAGACCGAGGACGAGATCCGGCGGGCTGTCGAGGCCGGGGTCGGGCGCATCGTTCTCGACTCGTTCCAGGAGATCGTCCGCGTCGCGCACATCGCCGACAGCCTCGGCAAGCGGCAGCGTGTGCAGATCCGGGTGACCGTCGGCGTCGAGGCGCACACGCACGAGTTCATCGCCACCGCGCACGAGGACCAGAAGTTCGGGATCGCGCTCGCCGGGGGGCAGGCCGCCGAGGCCGTGCGGCGCGCCCTCAAGCTGGACGGGCTCGAGCTCATCGGCATCCACTCGCACATCGGGTCGCAGATCTTCGACATGGCCGGGTTCGAGGTCGCCGCCCGGCGTGTGGTCGGGCTGCTCGCCGAAGTGCGGGACGAGCACGGTGTCGAGCTTCCCGAGATCGACCTCGGTGGCGGCCTCGGTATCGCCTACACCAGCGACGACGATCCCCGCGAGCCGCAGGAGATCGCCAAGGCGCTGAGTGAGATCGTCACGCGCGAGTGCGAGGCCGCCTCGCTGCGGACCCCTCGGATCTCCGTCGAGCCCGGCCGCGCCATCGTCGGGCCCACCGCCTTCACGCTGTACACCGTCGGCACCGTCAAGCCGCTCGAAGGGCTGCGGACGTACGTGTCCGTCGACGGCGGCATGTCGGACAACATCAGGACCGCTCTGTACGACGCCGAGTACACCGTGGCGCTGGTCTCCCGGCGCTCCGACGCCGAGCCGATGCTCGTGCGCGTCGTCGGGAAGCACTGTGAGAGCGGTGACATCGTGGTGAAGGACGCGTTCCTTCCGGCGGACGTCGCTCCCGGTGATCTCATCGCCGTGCCGGCCACCGGGGCGTACTGCCGCTCCATGGCCAGCAACTACAACCACGCACTTCGCCCGCCGGTCGTCGCCGTGCGCGACGGCGAGGCCCGGGTGATCGTCCGCCGTGAGACGGAGGAAGATCTCCTGCGTCTCGACGTCGGATGATGAAATAAGCGTCTCGCCATGCGGACCGGGGGCAGAAACCCCGGTCCGGTGGGTGAGACTGGATCCACCGTACGAACAAGCCGTACATGAATGCCGTAGGGAAACGAGGTCGGATGATGCGTACGCGTCCGCTGAAGGTGGCGCTGCTGGGCTGTGGGGTAGTCGGCTCAGAGGTGGCGCGCATCATGACGACGCACGCCGCCGACCTCGCCGCCCGGATCGGCGCCCCGGTCGAGCTCGCGGGGGTCGCCGTGCGGCGGCCCTCCAAGGTGCGTGAGGGAATCGATCCGGCGCTCGTCACCACCGATGCCACCGCTCTGGTCAAACGGGGTGACATCGACGTCGTCGTCGAAGTCATCGGAGGGATCGAGCCCGCGCGCACCCTCATCACCACCGCCTTCGAGCACGGCGCCTCCGTCGTCTCGGCGAACAAGGCGCTTCTCGCCCAGGACGGCGCGGCCCTGCACGCGGCCGCCGTCGAGCACGGGCGCGATCTGTATTACGAAGCCGCGGTCGCCGGAGCCATTCCGTTGATCCGACCGCTGCGCGAGTCACTCGCGGGTGACAAGGTCAACCGCGTCCTCGGCATCGTGAACGGGACGACCAACTTCATCCTCGACGCCATGGACACCACCGGCGCCGGCTACCAGGAGGCCCTCGACGAGGCCACCGCCCTCGGGTACGCGGAGGCCGACCCGACCGCCGACGTCGAGGGGTTCGACGCCGCCGCCAAGGCCGCCATCCTCGCCGGGATCGCCTTCCACACGCGCGTGCGCCTCGACGACGTCTACCGCGAGGGCATGACCGAGGTCACCGCCGCCGACTTCGCTTCCGCGAAGGAGATGGGGTGCACCATCAAGTTGCTCGCCATCTGTGAGCGGGCCGCTGATGGTGGTTCCGTCACCGCTCGCGTGCACCCCGCGATGATTCCGCTCGACCACCCTCTCGCCTCCGTGCGCGGCGCCTACAACGCCGTGTTCGTCGAGTCCGAGGCCGCCGGGCAACTGATGTTCTACGGACCCGGTGCGGGCGGCTCGCCCACCGCGTCCGCCGTACTCGGCGACCTCGTCGCCGTCTGCCGCAACCGCCTCAACGGCGCGACGGGACCCGGCGACTCCGCGTACACGCAACTGCCCGTCTCACCCATGGGCGACTCCGTGACGCGGTACCACATCAGCCTCGACGTGGCCGACAAGCCCGGTGTGCTCGCGCAGGTGGCGACGGTCTTCGCCGAGCACGGAGTCTCCATCGACACCGTGCGGCAGTCGGGGAAGGACGGCGAGGCCTCTCTCGTCGTCGTCACCCATCGCGCGGCGGACGCGGCCCTCACCGGGACCGTGGACGCGCTGCGTCAGCTCGACACCGTGCGCGGTGTCGCCAGCATCATGCGTGTTGAAGGGGAGTAGCAGCGATGACCGGAATGACCCACCAGTGGCGCGGCATCATCGAGGAGTACCGGGACCGGCTCCCGGTGACCGGCACCACGCCGGTCGTGTCGCTGCGCGAGGGCGGCACGCCGCTCGTGCCGGCGCAGGTCCTCTCCGAGCGCACGGGCTGTGAGGTCCACCTGAAGGTGGAGGGCGCCAACCCGACCGGTTCCTTCAAGGACCGCGGCATGACCATGGCCATCACGAAGGCCAAGGAGGAGGGCGCGCAGGCCGTCATCTGCGCCTCCACCGGCAACACCTCGGCGTCCGCCGCGGCCTACGCGGTGCGCGCCGGCATGGTCTGCGCCGTGCTCGTGCCGCAGGGCAAGATCGCGCTCGGCAAGATGGGCCAGGCCCTTGTCTACGGTTCGAAGATCCTGCAGGTCGACGGCAACTTCGACGACTGCCTGAACCTGGCGCGGAGTCTGTCGGAGAACTACCCGGTCGCGCTGGTCAACTCCGTCAACCCGTTCCGTATCGAGGGGCAGAAGACCGCCTCGTTCGAGATCGTGGACGCGCTCGGCGACGCGCCCGACATCCACGTCCTCCCGGTCGGCAACGCGGGCAACATCACCGCCTACTGGAAGGGCTACAAGGAGTACGCCGCCGACTCGGTGTCGACGCGCACCCCGCGCATGTGGGGTTTCCAGGCCTCCGGTTCCGCGCCGATCGTGCGCGGCGAGATCGTGAAGGACCCCTCGACGATCGCTACTGCGATTCGCATCGGGAACCCGGCCTCCTGGAACTTCGCGCTCGCCGCGCGCGACGAGTCCGGCGGCTTCATCGACGAGGTGACGGACCGTGAGATCCTGCGCGCCTACAAGCTGTTGGCGTCCCAGGAGGGTGTCTTCGTCGAGCCGGCGTCCGCCGCGTCCGTCGCCGGTCTGCTGAAGGCCGCCGAGCAGGGCAAGGTCGACCGGGGGCAGAAGATCGTCTGCACCGTCACCGGCAACGGCCTGAAGGACCCCGACTGGGCCGTCTCCGGCGCCCCGCAGCCGGTCACCGTGCCGGTCGACGCGGCCGCGGCGGCGTCGCGGCTCGGCCTCGCCTGAGCCGGACGGCGCGCCGCGTACCACCGCTGACACGCCGTCAACTGCGCGTTCTCGCGCAGCGTTCGTACAGGGGGTGCACGGGGGGCTCACGACACGCATCGTGCGCCTCCTGTGCGCCCTATGTCGCCACAGAACCTTCCTTCGATAGGCTGTACCGAACCCGCCCGCCGCATATGCCGCGGTGCCGCCGCCGTTCCGTCGTTCCCCGACGAAGTTCCGCCGCGGTTCCGTCGTCAGTGGCCCGGGTGTCGCCGTACGCAGCACAAGACATCGGAAGTCTCGGAAGTTCTCGAAACATCCCGCAGCTCAAGGAGAGTCATCGAGCGATGGCCGGTCCCGCGTTCCGCGCCGCCGCCGTCAGGGTGCGCGTCCCCGCAACCAGCGCCAACCTCGGCCCCGGCTTCGACAGCCTCGGCCTGTCGCTGGGGCTCTACGACGACGTCGTCGTCAGGGTCGCCGACTCCGGGCTGAACATCGACATCGCGGGCGAGGGCTCCGAGACCCTGCCGCGCGACGAGTCGCACCTTCTCGTACGGTCCCTGCGCACCGCCTTCGACCTGCTCGGCGGGCAGCCGCGGGGCCTGGAGATCGTCTGCGCCAACCGCATCCCGCACGGCCGCGGCCTCGGCTCCTCCTCCGCCGCCATCGTCGCCGCGGTCGTCGCCGCGCGCGCCGTGACGATAGGCGGCGACGCCCGGCTTGACGACGCCGCGCTGCTCGAACTCGCCACCGAGATCGAGGGTCACCCCGACAATGTGGCGCCCTGCCTGCTCGGCGGCTTCACCATCGCCTGGACGGAGTCCGGCGCGGGCCGCGCGATCCGCCTGGACGCCGCGCCCACGGTCGTGCCGGTCGTCTTCGTCCCCGGCAAGCCCGTCCTCACCGAGATGGCGCGCGGCCTGCTCCCGCGCACCGTCCCCCATGTGGACGCGGCGGCCAACGCGGGCCGGGCGGCCCTCCTCGTCGAGGCGCTCACCCGCCGCCCCGAGCTGCTGCTGCCCGCCACCGAGGACCGGCTGCACCAGGAATACCGGGCTCCGGCCATGCCCGAGAGCGCCGCGCTCGTCGAGCGGCTGCGGGCCGACGGAGTTCCCGCGATGATTTCCGGGGCGGGACCGACGGTCATCGCCCTGGTGGAGGACGGTGCGGCCGACAAGGTCGCCCGGCTCGCCGGAGAGGGATGGGCGGCCAACCGCCTGGCCCTCGACGCCGGCGGGGCGAGCGTATTGCCGCTCGGTTCCTCGCCCGACTGATCAATACGTACGGTTGCCGGATTTCGAGAGGGGGAATGTTTGTTGGATCCGGTAGTGTTAACCTCAAGTCTGCACCCGACCTCACCATGGCGCGGTGCTGTGTGTCCCCGTCCGGGACAGCCATTCTTCCGGGAGCCTCCCCAGCAATTCCGCACAGTGTCCTTCTATGCCGGGACGCGGTGCTGAACGACGGCGAGCATGCTCCGGAACCGGTGTGACCGAACCGCGTGACACAGAAATCAAGTGCACCCGCGGAATCGCGAATCGCCGTCACCAATGAATTCTTCCGCCTCATCGGCGGACAACCGCCCCGGCACGGTCCGTAACTGCAGGACCACCGCCGGACAGCACGACCGGTCGCCGAGCCAGAAGGCCGACGTCCGCTCCAGGGAAGGACCCTTCGTGAGCGACACCACCGATCTGATGGGCGTGACTGCCGACAGCTCCGCTGCCGCGCCCGCCGCATCCGCAGGGGATGCGTCCGCTGCGCCTGCCACCGGTGCTTCGGGCTCCCGGCGGCGCCGCGGTACCGGCCTCGACGGCATGGTGCTGGCCGAGCTGCAGCAGGTCGCATCGGGCCTCGGCATCAGGGGCACCGCGCGGATGCGCAAGAGCCAGCTGATCGAGGTCATCAAGGAGGCGCAGGCCGGGGGCGGTGCCCCCGCGAAGAGCGCCGACACCGCCGAGACCAAGCCGAAGCGCCGGGCCACCTCGAAGGCCCGTACCGGCGAGGAGTCCGCGGCCGACGCCGCGCAGGCCAAGGCGGACGCCAAGGCGGAGAAGGCCGAGGCCCCCGACAGCGGCGCGGCCAAGGCGAAGAAGGCCGCCGGCCAGCAGCAGATCGACATTCCGGGGCAGGGTGCCGGGGACGAGCAGCCGGCCGGTGAGCGCCGCCGTCGCCGCGCCACCGCCGACGCGGGCAGCCCGGAGACCGTCACCGCCGAGGCGCAGGCCGCGACGAAGACGGACCAGCGCCCCGAGAAGGCCGACAAGGGCGACAAGCAGGACGGCGCCGACAACGGCCGGAACGACGGCGGCCAGGACGGCGGCAACGAGAACCGCCGTGACCGGCGCGACCGCCGTGACCGTGGCGACCGGAACGACCGTGGTGACCGCGGTGACCGTGGTGGCCGCGACCGCGACCGCCGCGGCAAGGGCGACGACCAGGGCGGCCAGGGCGGCCAGGGCAACAAGGACCGTCAGCAGCAGGGCGGCGGCCGCCAGGACCGCGACCGGAACAACGGCCCGCAGGACGACGGCTACGACGACGACGGCGGTGGCCGTCGCGGCCGCCGGGGCCGCTACCGCGACCGCCGTGGCCGCCGCGGCCGCGACGAGCAGGGCTTCGGCAACGAGCCGCAGGTCTCCGAGGACGACGTCCTGATCCCCGTCGCGGGCATCCTCGACATCCTCGACAACTACGCCTTCATCCGTACGTCGGGCTACCTCCCCGGCCCCAACGACGTCTACGTCTCCCTCGCCCAGGTCCGCAAGAACGGCCTGCGCAAGGGTGACCACGTCACCGGTGCCGTGCGCCAGCCCAAGGACGGCGAGCGCCGCGAGAAGTTCAACGCGCTGGTGCGCCTGGACTCGGCGAACGGCATGGCGGCCGAGTCCGGCCGCGGCCGCCCCGAGTTCAACAAGCTCACCCCGCTGTACCCGCAGGACCGGCTCCGCCTGGAGACCGACCCGGGTGTGCTCACGACCCGCATCATCGACCTCGTCGCCCCCATCGGTAAGGGCCAGCGCGGTCTGATCGTGGCCCCGCCGAAGACCGGCAAGACCATGATCATGCAGGCGATCGCCAACGCGATCACGCACAACAACCCCGAGTGCCACCTGATGGTCGTCCTCGTCGACGAGCGTCCGGAAGAGGTCACCGACATGCAGCGGTCGGTGAAGGGCGAGGTCATCTCCTCGACCTTCGACCGCCCCGCCGAGGACCACACCACGGTCGCCGAGCTCGCCATCGAGCGCGCGAAGCGCCTGGTGGAGCTGGGCCACGACGTCGTCGTGCTGCTCGACTCGATCACCCGTCTGGGCCGCGCGTACAACCTCGCCGCCCCGGCCTCGGGCCGCATCCTGTCCGGTGGTGTCGACTCGACCGCCCTGTACCCGCCGAAGCGCTTCTTCGGTGCCGCGCGCAACATCGAGGACGGCGGCTCGCTGACCATCCTCGCCACCGCGCTCGTGGACACCGGGTCCCGCATGGACGAGGTCATCTTCGAGGAGTTCAAGGGCACGGGCAACGCGGAGCTGAAGCTCGACCGCAAGCTCGCCGACAAGCGCATCTTCCCCGCGGTGGACGTCGACGCGTCCGGTACCCGTAAGGAAGAGATCCTGCTCGGCAGCGACGAGCTGGCGATCACCTGGAAGCTGCGCCGTGTGCTGCACGCGCTCGACCAGCAGCAGGCGATCGAGCTGCTTCTCGACAAGATGAAGCAGACGAAGTCGAACGCGGAGTTCCTGCTGCAGATCCAGAAGACGACGCCGGCGCCGGGCAACGGCAACGACTGACGTTCTTCCCCGGAGAACCGCAGGACCGCACAACCGCAAGGGCTGGGCCCCGTCGCAGAACGCGACGGGGCCCAGCCCTTTTCCCGTGCGTTCTCCCGCGTGCCGGAGACCTTCACCACAGGCATAAGAATGCGCGGCCTCTGTGAGACATGCGGCGCGTGGGCACAAAAGTGCTGGTGAGAGCGGTTGCTGGAGGCATCGTTCGTGACTCTGCGTGGCGCTCGCGCCCCGCCGCGGGCTCAGAACGCTGTGCAACCCTTCAGGGCGGTCCGCCGTCACACCGAGTGAGCCGCGAAGCGGGCGAGAAGCAGTCGAAGCGAACGAGGAGCACATGCCGGACAGTGACAGCACGCCCGGGCGCCGTCGCGCCAAGGGCCGCCGCCGCAAACCGCGCTCCGGCCGGTCCAGGGCCCTGCGCGTCGTGGCGTGGAGCGCGGCGGGCGTCGCCGTCCTCGGCGGCACCGGCTGCGGCTACCTGTATCTCCACCTCAACGGCAACATCAAGAGCGTCGACATCAACCAGGCGCTCGGCACCGACCGGCCCGACAACGTCGACAACGGCTCGCAGGACATCCTCGTCCTCGGCTCCGACAGCAGGGCCGGCAAGAACAAGAAGGCCGGCGGCGGCATCGACGACGGCAGCGCCCGCTCGGACACCGCGATGGTCGTCCACGTCTACAAGGGGCACAAGAAGGCGAGCATCGTCTCCATCCCCCGGGACACCCTCATAGAGCGGCCGGCCTGCACCGACAAGAACGGCACCGAGCACCCGGCGCAGAGCGGCGTCATGTTCAACTCCGCCTACTCGACCGGCGGCGCCGCCTGCGCCGTCAAGACCGTCGAGTCGATCAGCGGAATCCGCATGGACCACTACGTCGAGGTCGACTTCAGCGGCTTCGAGCAGCTGATCGACGACCTGGGCGGCGTCGAGGTCACCACGCGCAAGGCGATCGACGACCCCGACAGCCACCTCTCACTCGACGCGGGCACCCACCAGCTCACCGGCGAGCAGTCGCTCGGCCTCGTCCGCACCCGGCACGGCGTCGGCGACGGCAGCGACCTCGGCCGCATCCAGCTCCAGCAGGCGTTCATGAAGGCGCTGATGGACCAGATCAAGCACGTCGGCGTCTTCGGCAACCCCAAGAAGCTCTACAACCTCGCGAACACCGCCACGAAGTCCGTGACCACCGACTCGGACCTGGCCTCGGTCAAGGACCTGACGTCGTTCGCGGGCGGCCTCAAGGGCATCGGCTCCGGCGACATGAACATGGTGACGCTGCCGGTCCAGTACGACACCGCCGACGCCAACCGCGTCCTCGTCGACCAGACCAAGGCCGACCAGGTCTGGAAGGCCCTGAAGGCCGACAGAAACGTTCCTCGTACGGCCGTCGAGGGCACCGCCAAGGGCGCCGCGGACGGCGTCGTCGGCTGACCCGCGGGCCCGCTGGAATAGATCCGGGCCCACCCCCGTTTTGGGAGATACGAACAGTCCTGGCAGACTGGTACGTCGGCTCCGGTTCACGCTCCCGCAATCCGCGTCAGCGACCCGGCGCCCTCCCGAACCTAGGAGACACCCTTGAAGCGCGACATTCACCCCGAGTACGTCGAGACCCAGGTCAGCTGCACCTGCGGCGCGTCGTTCACCACTCGCAGCACCATCGACTCCGGCACCATCCGTGCCGAGGTCTGCTCCGAGTGCCACCCGTTCTACACGGGCAAGCAGAAGATCCTCGACACCGGTGGCCGTGTGGCCCGCTTCGAGGCCCGCTTCGGCAAGGCTGCCGCTGCCAACAAGTAGCGAGGCTTCAGCGCCGGTCTCCGGTGCCCCGATCGCAGGGGCACCGGGACCGGCGCTTTGCGGTGCAGCCCCCTTCTTGTGTCGGGAAACGACACAGCCACCCCGTACACGCAGGAGCCGGAGATGTTCGAGGCCGTCGAGGACCTCATCGGCGAACACGCCGATCTGGAGAAGAAGCTCGCGGACCCCTCGGTCCACGCCGACCAGGCCAACGCGCGCAAGCTGAACAAGCGCTACGCGGAGCTCACCCCGATCGTCGCGACGTACCGCTCCTGGAAGCAGACGGGCGACGACATCGAGACCGCCCGCGAGCTGAGCGCCGATGACCCGGACTTCGCCGCCGAGGTCAAGGACCTGGAGAAGCAGCGCGAGGAGATCACCGAGAAGCTGCGCCTTCTCCTGGTGCCCCGCGACCCGTCCGACGACAAGGACGTCATCCTCGAGGTCAAGGCCGGCGCGGGCGGCGACGAGTCCGCCCTGTTCGCCGGCGACCTGCTGCGCATGTACCTGCGCTACGCCGAGCGCGTCGGCTGGAAGACCGAGATCATCGACGCCACCGAGTCCGAGCTGGGCGGCTACAAGGACGTCCAGGTCGCCGTGAAGACCAAGGGCGGCAACGGCGCGACCGAGCCCGGGCAGGGCGTCTGGGCCCGCCTGAAGTACGAGGGCGGCGTGCACCGTGTGCAGCGCGTCCCGGCGACCGAGTCGCAGGGCCGCATCCACACCTCCGCGGCCGGTGTCCTGGTCACGCCCGAGGCCGAGGAGGTCGACGTCGAGATCAACATGAACGATCTGCGCATCGACGTCTACCGCTCCTCCGGGCCCGGCGGCCAGTCCGTCAACACCACCGACTCCGCCGTGCGCATCACGCACATCCCCACCGGCGTCGTCGCCTCCTGCCAGAACGAGAAGAGCCAGCTGCAGAACAAGGAGCAGGCCATGCGTATCCTGCGCTCCAGGCTCCTCGCCGCGGCTCAGGAGAAGGCCGAGGCCGAGGCGGCCGACGCCCGCCGCAGCCAGGTCCGCACCGTCGACCGCTCCGAGAAGATCCGCACGTACAACTATCCGGAGAACCGCATCTCGGACCACCGCGTCGGCTTCAAGGCGTACAACTTGGACCAGGTGCTCGACGGTGACCTCGACGCCGTGATCCAGGCGTGCGTCGACGCGGACTCGGCAGCCAAGCTCGCCGCCGCATAACTCTTGTAGACCAGCTCGGAGGACCAGCGTGAACCTGCTGCTCGCGGAAGTGGCCCAGGCCACCCGGCGGCTGGCCGACGCCGGCGTGCCCTCGCCGCGCAACGACGCGGAGGAGCTCGCCGCCTTCGTGCACGGCGTGAAGCGGGGCGAGCTGCACACCGTCAAGGACGCCGACTTCGACGCCCGCTACTGGGAGGCGACCGCGCGCCGCGAGGCCCGCGAACCGCTCCAGCACATCACCGGACGCGCCTACTTCCGCTACCTGGAGCTCCAGGTCGGACCCGGCGTCTTCGTGCCGCGCCCGGAGACCGAGTCGGTCGTCGGCTGGGCCATAGACGCCGTCCGGGCGATGGACGTCGTCGAACCGCTCATCGTCGACCTGTGCACCGGCTCCGGCGCCATCGCGCTCGCGCTCGCCCAGGAGGTCCCGCGCTCGCGCGTGCACGCCGTGGAGCTGTCCGAGGACGCCCTCCAGTGGACGCGGAAGAACGTCGAGGGGTCCAGGGTCGACCTGCGCCAGGGAGACGCTCTGACGGCCTTCCCGGACCTCGACGGCCAGGTCGACCTCGTCGTCTCCAACCCGCCGTACATCCCGCTCACCGAATGGGAGTACGTGGCCCCCGAGGCCCGCGACTACGACCCGGACATGGCGTTGTTCTCCGGCGAGGACGGGCTCGACCTGATCCGCGGCATCGAGCGCACCGCCCACCGGCTCCTGCGCCCCGGCGGCGTCGTCGTCATCGAGCACGCCGACACCCAGGGCGGCCTGGTGCCGTGGATCTTCACCGAGGAGCGGGGCTGGGCGGACGCCGCCGACCACCCCGACCTGAACAACCGGCCGAGGTTCGCGACCGCCCGCAAGGCGATGCCGTGACCTCCTCCTTCTTCTCCGCACCCGCGGTACAGGCAACAGCACCACAGGCAGCAGCACTACAGGCAGCAGCAGTAGAGGCATTCGAGCAGGAGGCCCGCTAAATGGCACGGCGTTACGACACCAATGACGCGACCGACCGCGCGACCGGTCTGCGCGAAGCCGCGTCCGCCGTCCGCCGCGGCGAACTCGTCGTGCTGCCCACCGACACCGTCTACGGGATCGGCGCCGACGCGTTCACCGCCGAGGCGGTCGGCGACCTCCTGGAGGCCAAGGGCCGCGGCCGCAACATGCCGAGCCCCGTCCTCATCGGCTCCCCGAACACCCTGCACGGCCTCGTCACGGACTTCTCCGAGATGGCCTGGGAACTGGTCGACGCCTTCTGGCCGGGCGCCCTGACGATCGTCGCCAAGCACCAGCCGTCCCTCCAGTGGGACCTGGGGGAGACCCGCGGCACCGTCGCCGTCCGGATGCCGCTGCACCCGGTCGCCATCGAGCTGCTCACCGAGGTCGGCCCGATGGCCGTCTCCTCCGCCAACCTGACCGGCCACCGCGCCCCCGAGGACTGCGACGCCGCCCAGGAGATGCTCGGCGACTCCGTCTCCGTCTACCTCGACGGCGGCCCCACCCCGGGCATCGTCCCCTCCTCGATCGTCGACGTCACCGGCAAGGTCCCGGTGCTGCTGCGGGCCGGCGCGCTCTCCGCCGACGAACTGCGCAAGGTCGTACCCGACCTCGAGGTGGCGAATTGACAGCCCCTGAGACGGGGCGTGGCATAGGCACCGACTACGGAGCGCCGCACGCGCTTCCCGGCGACTCCTTCCGCATCCTCCACGTCAGCACCGGCAACGTGTGCCGCTCACCGATCACCGAGCGGCTGACCCGGCACGCCCTCGCGGACCGGCTCGGCGACCCGCTGGCCGGCGGCCTCATCGTGGAGAGCGCGGGCACCTGGGGCCACGAGGGCGCCCCGATGGAGGCCAACGCCGAAGCGGTCCTCGCCGAGCTCGGCGCGGACGCCTCCGGCTTCGTCGGCCGCGAACTCCTCGACGACCACGTCATAAGAGCCGACCTCGTCCTCACGGCGACCCGCGACCACCGCGCCCAGGTCATCTCCATGGGCCACAGCGCGGGCCTGCGCACCTTCACGCTGAAGGAGTTCACCCGCCTCGTCCAGGCCATAGACCCGGCCACGCTGCCCGACCCGCTCGACACCAAGGCGGGCGGCGTCGTCGAGCGCGCCCGCTCCCTGGTCCGCGCCGCGGCGGCGCTGCGCGGCTGGCTCCTGGCCCCGAGCGTCGAGGCGGACGAGGTGTACGACCCGTACGGGGCACCACTGCCGTTCTTCCGCTCGGTGGGCGGGGAGATCAGCGAGGCGCTGGATCCGGTGGTACGAGCCCTGACGGGCGTGAAGTAGCCCGAACCGTTCAAGCTCCGCCGGCACGAACAGGCCCCTCCGGCGATCGAGGAGCGGGGTCCGGGGCGGAGCCCCGTGACGGCGCCCCCAGGCGCCCCGAGCCCTCCGGACCTACATTGGGTAGCACCCCTCCCATACGCAGGCCCGGAGCCGACCATGCCGGTCACCACTGATCCCGCACCCCTGGCGGAGCTGACGCGTCAAGACCCAGAACTGGCCGAACTGATCGCCGGCGAGACGGCCCGCCAAGCGGACTCCCTCCAGCTCATCGCCGCGGAGAACTTCGTCAGCCCCGCGGTCCTGGAGGCACTCGGCTCAGCCCTGGCCAACAAGTACGCGGAGGGCTACCCCGGCGCCCGCCACCACGGCGGCTGCGAACTCGTCGACGTGGCCGAACGCCTGGCGATCGAGCGCGCGAAAGCCCTGTTCGGCGCCGAGCACGCCAACGTGCAGGCGCATTCGGGCTCCTCCGCCGTCCTCGCCGCGTACGCGGTCCTGCTGCGCCCCGGCGACACCGTCCTCGCCATGGGCCTGCCGTCCGGCGGCCACCTCACGCACGGCTCCCCGGCCAACTTCTCCGGCCGCTGGTTCGACTTCGTGCCGTACGGGGTCGACCCCGAGAGCGGCCTCATCGACTACGAACGGGTGCACCACACGGCCCGCGCGCACCGCCCCAAGGTCATCGTGTGCGGTTCGATCTCCTACCCCCGCCACATCGACTACGCGGCCTTCCGCGCCATCGCCGACGACGTGGGCGCGAGCCTCGTCGCGGACGCCGCGCACCCCATCGGGCTCGTCGCCGGGGGAGCGGCCCCGAACCCGGTCCCGTACGCCGACATCGTCTGCGCGACCACGCACAAGGTGCTGCGGGGCCCGCGCGGCGGCATGCTGCTGTGCCGCGGCGAGCTGGCGGACCGGGTGGACCGGGCCGTCTTCCCGTTCACGCAGGGCGGCGCCCAGATGCACACGATCGCCGCGAAGGCCGTCGCGTTCGGCGAGGCGGCGGCGCCGGCCTTCACCGCGTACGCGCATCAGGTCGTCGCCAACGCGAAGGCGCTGGCCGGGGCGCTGGCGGCCGCGGGCTTCACGGTGACCACAGGCGGCACGGACACCCATATCGTGACCCTGGACCCGGCACCGCACGGCGTACTGGGCCAGTTGGCCCGCGGCCGTCTGGCCTCCGCCGGCATGGTCCTCGACACCTGCGCCCTGCCGCACGGGGACGGCCGCGGCCTGCGCCTCGGCACCGCCGCGCTCACCACACAGGGCATGGGCGAGGCGGAGATGGCGCTGATCGCGGAGTTGCTCGCGGGCGTCGTGCGGGGCGTTCTCGACCCGGGCGCGGCCCGCGCCGAGGTGCGTGAACTGGCCGCGGCGTTCCCCCCGTACCCCGGCCGATGACCGGCGGGCGGGCGGCCGAAACCGTCCGTGCCCGGCCACCGTGGCGTCACCGGTGCGTCACTCGTGCAACCATCGTCGCTACCCGGAAGTCCCCACCACTAAGCACGCGAGACTAGGGTGTGGGGCTGAGATGGCCAGCGATACCTGTGGGGAAGCCCGTGCGTGAATACCTGCTGACGCTCTGCATCACGGCCGCGGTGACCTATCTGCTCACAGGCCCGGTGCGGAAGTTCGCGATCGTGGCCGGCGCGATGCCGGAGATCCGGGCGCGTGACGTGCACCGGGAACCCACGCCGCGCCTCGGCGGTATCGCCATGTTCTTCGGCCTGTGCGCGGGGCTCCTGGTCGCCGATCACCTGACGAATCTGGACAAGGTCTTCGACTCGTCGAACGAGCCGCGGGCGCTGCTCTCCGGAGCCGCGCTGATCTGGCTGATCGGCGTCCTGGACGACAAGTTCGAGATCGACGCGCTGATCAAGCTCGGCGGCCAGATGATCGCCGCGGGCGTCATGGTCATGCAGGGTCTGACGATCCTGTGGCTGCCGATCCCCGGCGTCGGCACCGTCGGTCTGACCCAGTGGCAGGGCACGCTCCTGACCGTCGCCCTGGTGGTCATCACGATCAACGCGGTGAACTTCGTCGACGGCCTCGACGGGCTCGCGGCGGGCATGGTCTGCATCGCCGCGGCGGCGTTCTTCCTGTACGCCTACCGCATCTGGTACGGCTACGGGATCGAGGCCGCCGCCCCCGCCACGCTCTTCGCGGCGATCCTGATGGGCATGTGCCTCGGCTTCCTGCCGCACAACATGCACCCCGCGCGCATCTTCATGGGCGACTCGGGTTCCATGCTCATCGGCCTGGTCCTGGCCGCGGGCGCGATCTCCATGACGGGGCAGATCGACCCGGACGCCCTGAAGCTGAACCTCGGCGGCTCCACCCGTGACACCACACACGCGATGCTCCCGGTCTTCATCCCGCTGGTGATGCCGCTGACGATCATCGCGATCCCGTTCGCCGACCTGGTCCTCGCGATCGTGCGCCGCACGTGGAACGGGCAGTCGCCGTTCGCCGCCGACCGCGGCCACCTCCACCACCGTCTGCTCGAGATCGGCCACTCCCACAGCCGCGCGGTCCTGATCATGTACTTCTGGTCGGCGCTCATCGCCTTCGGCGCGGTCGCCTACTCCGTCCACTCCGCATCCGGGATGTGGGTCGTCCTGACGATCGTGGCCCTGAGCTTCGTCGGCCTGATCCTGCTCCTGCTGCCCCGCTTCACCCCGAGGGTGCCGCGCTGGGCGCAGCGGGTGGTGCCACCGCGCTACCGGCGCCGCAAGACGTCCGGCGAGGCCCCTGAGACCGCCGAGACGCCCACCGGCGACGAGGAGCGCACCCCGGTCCCGGCAGGCTTCAACGGAGCCACGGCGATCGGCGCCCGCGCCCGCTTCACGGACCACACCAAGGACAAGACCTTCAGCTGAGGCCGGGCCCCTGTCTTTCCGCGCGCGTCAACTTGAGGCCGTCGTGCGAGTGCCCGAGTTGTCGACTGCCGACGATCGGTCAGCCGCACGGTGCCCGATCGCGGCGTTCAAAATGGTCCATTACAGGATGAGTTGGCGTTGTGGGCGCGCAGACGCGCAGGTTCCCTCTCACGTGTGACGGTTGGCACACGTCCTAGGTAAAGACCGCATCAAATAGTTTGTGATACCGTTCACGAAACCCGGGGATAGAGCCGAAAGACCGTAGTGCGACGGTCCCTTGGCCCGAATCTCTTACTCGGCCCCGGACTACGCTCGTCCATGACGACACCCTGCCCCCATCAATAAGCGGAGCTGCCGCCATGCCGTCCAACGACGCACGGACCCTTCTCAAAATCGCCGTACCCACGGCTGCCGTAGGCGTGATCACCATCGTGGTCAGCGCCGCGGTCGCGGGCGGCAAGGGGGCCCTCGGCGCGCTCGTCGGAACGCTGGTGGCGATCGTCTTCATGGGGCTGGGGCTCGTCGTTCTCGAGCGCACCGCCAAGTCTCTTCCGCACCTGTTCCAGATGATGGGCCTGATGCTCTACGCGGCCCAGTTGCTGCTGATGGTCGTCTTCATGGCCCTCTTCAAGGACACGACGCTGTTCAACCCGAGGGCCTTCGCGATCGCCCTCGTCGTCTCGACCCTCGCGTGGATCGGCGCTCAGACGCGCGCCCACATGAAGGCCAAGATCCTTTACGTCGAGCCCGACTCCCAGAAGGGCGAGAAGCCCGAGAAGACGGGGCCGAAGTCGTGAAGCGTAGGGGCGGGATAAGTGGGGGTTCACGACCCTGCTATCGTCCGGTGCCAACTGCGGCATCGCGGGCGCGGGCAACTGAGCTGACGCCTGCTGTAGCGCGAGGCTCGATGCCCGACCGCCGCCCCCACATCCGAACCACCAGTCCCGTGCCGAACCGCGGCTGCGCGCCGCGCCGACACAACGAGGTTGCCGTACCTATGCGCCACGCTGAAGGAGCCCGCGGTGAGTGCTGACCCGACGCAGGTGCTCGCCTTCGAGACCGACTGTCACATCTTTGATGGGTGTGGATTCCCGGCTCCCGGCCTGCACTCGTTCCTGTTCGAGCCCCTGTGGGGCGACGCGGACAGCAACATGTACTTCAACAAGCCGATGCTGCTGGCGCTGCTCGGCTCGCTCATCATCGTCGGCTTCTTCTGGGCAGCCTTCGGCAAGCCGAAGATGATCCCCGGCAAGCTGCAGATGGTCGCGGAGGCGGGTTACGACTTCATCCGGCGTGGCGTCGTCTACGAAACGATCGGCAAGAAGGAGGGCGAGAAGTATGTACCGCTCATCGTCTCGCTGTTCTTCTTCGTCTGGATGATGAACCTCTGGTCGATCATCCCGGTCGCCCAGTTCCCGGTCACTTCGATCATCGCTTACCCGGCCGTACTCGCCGTAATCGTCTACATCCTCTGGGTGTCGCTGACGTTCAAGCGCCACGGGTTCGTCGGGTTCTTCAAGAACGTCACCGGCTACGACAAGTCGCTGGGCGCGGTGCTGCCGCTGGCCATGGTCATCGAGTTCTTCTCGAACCTGCTGGTCCGCCCCTTCACGCACGCCGTCCGACTCTTCGCGAACATGTTCGCCGGACACACCCTGCTGCTGCTCTTCACGATCGCCAGCTGGTACCTGCTGAACGGCATCGGCATCGCCTACGCCGGCGTCAGCTTCATCATGACCTTGGTGATGACCGCGTTCGAGCTGTTCATCCAGGCACTTCAGGCCTACGTGTTCGTCCTGCTGACGTGCACCTACATCCAGGGCGCGCTCGCCGAGCACCACTGAGCGCCGCTCAACCACACCCCCTCAGACGTCCGGTGGCCAACCCCCACCGGTTCGCACAGAAAAGGAAGAACTGGCATGTCCCAGACCCTTGCCGCTGTTTCCGGTTCGCTCGGCTCCATCGGTTACGGCCTCGCTGCCATCGGCCCCGGCGTCGGCGTCGGCATCATCTTCGGTAACGGCACGCAGGCCCTGGCCCGTCAGCCCGAGGCGGCCGGCCTCATCCGCGCCAACCAGATCCTCGGCTTCGCCTTCTGTGAGGCGCTCGCCCTGATCGGTCTGGTCATGCCGTTCGTCTACGGCAAGTAATTCGCGGACTTACGAACCGCCGACTAGACGAAAGGCACTGAAATGAGCCAGCTGCTCACGATCGCGGCCGAGGAGATGGAGAATCCCCTCGTCCCGCCGATCCCCGAGCTTGTCATCGGCCTGATCGCCTTCGTCATCGTCTTCGGCTTCCTCGCCAAGAAGCTTCTCCCGAACATCAACAAGGTTCTGGAAGAGCGTCGCGAGGCCATCGAAGGCGGTATCGAGAAGGCCGAGGCCGCTCAGACCGAAGCCCAGAGCGTCCTCGAGCAGTACAAGGCTCAGCTCGCCGAGGCCCGGCACGAGGCCGCGCGGCTGCGCCAGGAGGCGCAGGAGCAGGGCGCCACGCTCATCGCCGAGATGCGTGCGGAAGGCCAGCGGCAGCGTGAGGAGATCATCGCCGCCGGTCACGCGCAGATCGAGGCCGACCGCAAGGCCGCCGCTCAGGCGCTGCGTCAGGACGTCGGCCAGCTGGCCACCGACCTGGCCGGCAAGCTCGTCGGCGAGTCCCTCGAGGACCACGCCCGGCAGTCGCGCACGATCGACCGCTTCCTCGACGGGCTCGACGACGCCGCGACGAAGGCAGAGGCTGCTCGATGACCGTGCACGGAGCGAGCCGCGAGGCCCTCGCCGCCGCGCATGAGCGTCTGGACGCGCTGACCGACTCCACGTCGGTCGACGCCACGGCGCTCGCCGGCGACCTGGCCGCGGTCACCGCGCTGCTCGACCGCGAGGTGTCGCTGCGCCGGGTCCTCACCGACCCGTCGCAGGCCGGTGACGCCAAGGCCGAGCTTGCGGGCCGTCTGCTCGGCGGCCAGGTCAGCGGCGAGGCCGTCGACCTGGTGGCCGGTCTGGTCCGCTCCCGGTGGTCGTCCTCGCGTGACCTGGTCGACTCCCTGGAGGAGCTGGCGAACACCGCGGACCTGACCGCGGCGCAGAAGAGCGGTGACCTCGACGACGTCGAGGACGAGCTGTTCCGGTTCGGCCGGATCGTCGGCTCGAACGCCGCGCTCCGCTCCGCGCTCACGGACCGCACCGCGTCGGCCGCCGCCCGCGGCACCCTCGTCAAGGAGCTGCTCGGCGGCCGGGCCCGGCCCACCACCGAGCGCCTCGTCGAGCGTCTTGTGACCGCGCCGCGGGGACGTAGCCTGGAAGCGGGACTCGAGTCCCTCTCCAAGCTCGCCGCCGAGCGCCGGGAGCGCATGGTGGCCGTCGTCACCACGGCGGTCCCGCTGAGCGACCTGCAGAAGCAGCGTCTGGGCCAGTCCCTGGCGCGGCTCTACGGCCGCCAGATGCACCTGAACCTGGACGTGGACCCCTCGGTCCTCGGCGGGATCAAGGTGCAGGTGGGCGACGAGGTCATCAACGGCTCCATCGCGGACCGCATCGAGGAGGCCAGCCGCCGTATGGCCGGCTGACACCTCAACCACGTACTACCTACGGCCCTAGTTGGGCCGTGCAGAGGATTCCTGGGGGCTGACCCCAGACCCCCCAAGAACACTTCGGGCCCAACAAGGAGAGCAGGGAACCCAGATGGCGGAGCTCACGATCCGGCCGGAGGAGATCCGGGACGCGCTGGAGAACTTTGTCCAGGCGTACAAGCCGGACGCGGCCTCGCGCGAGGAGGTCGGTACGGTCACCGTGGCCGGCGACGGCATTGCCAAGGTGGAGGGTCTCCCCTCGGCCATGGCGAACGAGCTGCTGAAGTTCGAGGACGGCACCCTGGGTCTCGCCCTCAACCTCGAGGAGCGCGAGATCGGTGCGGTCGTCCTCGGCGAGTTCAGCGGCATCGAGGAGGGCCAGCCGGTGCACCGCACCGGTGAGGTGCTCTCGGTCGCCGTCGGCGAAGGCTACCTGGGTCGCGTCGTCGACCCGCTCGGCAACCCGGTCGACGGCCTCGGCGACATCGAGACGTCCGGCCGCCGCGCCCTCGAGCTGCAGGCCCCCACGGTCATGCAGCGCAAGTCGGTGCACGAGCCGATGGAGACCGGCTACAAGGCCGTCGACGCGATGACCCCGATCGGCCGTGGCCAGCGTCAGCTGGTCATCGGCGACCGTCAGACCGGCAAGACCGCTCTGGCCGTCGACACGATCATCAACCAGCGTGACAACTGGCGCTCCGGCGACCCGAAGAAGCAGGTCCGCTGCGTCTACGTCGCCATCGGCCAGAAGGGCTCCACCATCGCCTCCGTGCGCGGTGCCCTCGAAGAGGCCGGCGCGCTCGAGTACACGACCATCGTCGCCGCCCCGGCGTCCGACCCGGCCGGCTTCAAGTACCTGGCGCCGTACACCGGTTCGGCCATCGGCCAGCAGTGGATGTACGAGGGCAAGCACGTCCTCATCATCTTCGACGACCTCTCGAAGCAGGCCGACGCCTACCGCGCCGTGTCCCTGCTGCTCCGCCGTCCGCCGGGGCGCGAGGCGTACCCGGGTGACGTCTTCTACCTGCACTCGCGTCTGCTCGAGCGCTGCGCGAAGCTCTCGGACGACCTGGGCGCCGGTTCGATGACGGGTCTGCCGATCGTCGAGACGAAGGCCAACGACGTCTCCGCGTTCATCCCGACCAACGTCATCTCCATCACCGACGGCCAGTGCTTCCTGGAGTCGGACCTGTTCAACGCCGGTCAGCGCCCCGCGCTGAACGTCGGTATCTCCGTCTCCCGAGTCGGTGGTTCCGCGCAGCACAAGGCGATGAAGCAGGTCTCCGGCCGTCTGCGTCTGGACCTGGCCCAGTACCGCGAGCTGGAGGCGTTCGCCGCCTTCGGTTCCGACCTGGACGCCGCGTCGAAGGCGCAGCTGGAGCGCGGTCAGCGCCTGGTCGAGCTGCTGAAGCAGGCTCAGTACCAGCCGATGCCGACCGAGGACCAGGTCGTCTCCGTGTGGGCCGGTACCACCGGCAAGATGGACGACGTGCCGGTCGCCGACGTGCGCCGCTTCGAGAAGGAGCTCCTCGAGTACCTGCACCGCAAGGAGCAGGGCCTCATGACCTCCATCAAGGAGGGCGGCAAGATGTCGGACGACACCCTCACGGCCGTCGCCGACGCCATCGCGGAGTTCAAGAAGCAGTTCGAGACCTCGGACGGGAAGCTTCTCGGCGAGGACGCTCCGGCCGCCGCCGGCAAGTGACGACGGAAGGGACCTGACTCATGGGAGCCCAGCTCCGGGTCTACAAGCGTCGCATCCGATCCGTCACAGCGACCAAGAAGATCACCAAGGCGATGGAGATGATCGCCGCCTCGCGTGTCGTCAAGGCGCAGCGCAAGGTGGCGGCCTCCACGCCGTACGCGACCGAGCTCACGCGCGCGGTCACGGCGGTCGGCACCGGCTCGAACACCAAGCACCCGCTGACCACCGAGGCGGAGACGGCGACCCGTTCCGCGGTGCTGCTCCTCACGAGCGACCGCGGTCTGGCCGGCGCCTTCAACTCCAACGCGATCAAGGCCGCGGAGCAGCTGACGGAGCGGCTCCGGGCCGAGGGCAAGGAGGTCGACACCTACATCGTCGGCCGCCGTGGTCTGGCCCACTACAACTTCCGCGAGCGCAAGGTCGCGGAGTCGTGGTCGGGTTTCACCGATGAGCCCACGTACGCGGACGCCAAGACGGTGGCGGGCCCGCTGATCGAGGCCATCGAGAAGGACACGGCGGAGGGCGGCGTGGACGAACTCCACATCGTCTACACCGAGTTCGTCTCGATGATGACGCAGTCGGCGGTCGACAGCCGCCTGCTGCCGCTCAGCCTCGAAGAGGTGGCGCAGGAGTCGTCGTCGAAGGGCGACGAGATCCTGCCGCTGTACGACTTCGAGCCGTCGGCGGAGGACGTCCTCGACGCCCTGCTGCCGCGCTACGTCGAGAGCCGTATCTACAACGCGATGCTCCAGTCGGCCGCTTCCAAGCACGCCGCCACGCGCCGCGCGATGAAGTCGGCGACCGACAACGCGGGAGACTTGATCAACACGCTCTCCCGACTTGCCAACGCGGCCCGCCAGGCCGAAATCACCCAGGAAATCAGCGAGATCGTCGGTGGCTCTGCAGCCCTGGCCGACGCGACCGCGGGGAGTGACAAGTAATGACGACCACTGTTGAGACGGCCGCTGCCACGGGCCGCGTCGCCCGGGTCATCGGCCCGGTCGTCGACGTGGAGTTCCCCGTCGACGCGATGCCGGACATCTACAACGCCCTGCACGTCGAGGTCGCCGACCCGGCGCAGGACGGCGCGAAGAAGACGCTGACCCTGGAAGTCGCCCAGCACCTGGGTGACGGCCTGGTCCGCGCGATCTCGATGCAGCCCACCGACGGTCTGGTCCGCCAGGCCACGGTGGTCGACACCGGCTCCTCCATCTCGGTGCCGGTCGGCGACTTCACCAAGGGCAAGGTGTTCAACACCCTCGGCGAGGTCCTGAACGTCGACGAGCAGTACACCGGTGAGCGCTGGGGCATCCACCGCAAGGCGCCGAACTTCGACGAGCTCGAGTCGAAGACCGAGATGTTCGAGACCGGCGTCAAGGTCATCGACCTTCTCACCCCGTACGTCAAGGGTGGAAAGATCGGCCTGTTCGGTGGTGCCGGCGTCGGCAAGACGGTGCTCATCCAGGAGATGATCTACCGCGTCGCCAACAACCACGACGGTGTCTCCGTGTTCGCCGGTGTCGGTGAGCGCACCCGTGAGGGCAACGACCTCATCGAGGAGATGGCCGAGTCCGGCGTCATCGACAAGACGGCGCTTGTCTTCGGTCAGATGGACGAGCCGCCGGGCACCCGTCTGCGCGTGGCCCTCGCGGGTCTGACCATGGCGGAGTACTTCCGCGATGTGCAGAAGCAGGACGTGCTGTTCTTCATCGACAACATCTTCCGCTTCACGCAGGCCGGTTCCGAGGTCTCCACGCTGCTCGGCCGTATGCCGTCCGCCGTGGGTTACCAGCCGAACCTGGCCGACGAGATGGGTCTCCTCCAGGAGCGCATCACCTCGACCCGTGGTCACTCGATCACGTCCATGCAGGCGATCTACGTGCCCGCGGACGACCTGACCGACCCGGCCCCGGCCACCACGTTCGCCCACCTCGACGCGACGACGGTGCTCTCCCGTCCGATCTCGGAGAAGGGCATCTACCCGGCCGTGGACCCGCTGGACTCGACGTCCCGCATCCTCGACCCGCGGTACATCGCGGCGGACCACTACAACACCGCGATGCGCGTCAAGAACGTCCTGCAGAAGTACAAGGACCTTCAGGACATCATCGCGATCCTCGGTATCGACGAGCTGGGCGAGGAGGACAAGCTCACCGTCCACCGCGCCCGTCGCGTGGAGCGCTTCCTGTCCCAGAACACCCACGTCGCCAAGCAGTTCACCGGCGTCGACGGTTCGGACGTCCCGCTGGACGAGTCGATCGCGGCCTTCAACGCGATCATCGACGGTGAGTACGACCACTTCCCGGAGCAGGCGTTCTTCCTCTGCGGTGGCATCGAGGACCTCAAGGCCAACGCCAAGGACCTCGGCGTCTCCTGACCCGTGGTTCGCAGGAGGGCCGGGTCCGTTCCCGGCCCTCCCGCAACGCCCACTAGACTTTGACCCAACACCCGGCAGCGAGCGTTGCCGGGTGGTGACCCGAGGAGCCCACCTTGGCTGCTGAGCTGCACGTCGAGCTCGTCGCCGCGGACCGCAGTGTCTGGTCCGGCGAGGCCACCCTGGTCGTCGCGCGTACCACGTCCGGCGACATCGGCGTCATGCCCGGTCACCAGCCGCTGCTCGGTGTGCTGGAGTCGGGCCCGGTGACGATCCGTACGACCGAGGGGGGAACGGTCGTGGCAGCTGTCCACGGCGGTTTCATCTCGTTCGCGGACAACAAGCTGTCGCTGCTGGCCGAGATCGCCGAGCTGTCGGACGAGATCGATGTCCAGCGGGCGGAGCGGGCGCTGGAGCGCGCGAAGTCGGACGCGGACGCGTCCGCCGAGCGTCGTGCCGACGTCCGACTGCGTGCGGTGGCCCGCTGACCCCAGCGAGCCCGTAGACGCGACTCAGCCGCGGCCAGGACCGGAGATACGCTCTCCGGACCGGGTCGCGGCTGAGGGCATCTACACCTGTTTTTGCTGTTCCGTTATCTGGCGTTTGGATCTGTCGAGAAGCGAGGAGGTCGGTGCAGATGGTCCTCGTTCTCGTGCTGTGCGTAGTCGCGGTCGTCGTACTCGTACTGCTGGGGCTCTTTGTCTTCGGACTGCGGCGCCGGCTGATCCAGCGCTCGGGCGGCACGTTCGACTGCTCCCTGCGGTGGGACGCGCCGGGCCCCGACGCCGAGGACACCTCCGGCAAGGGCTGGGGCTACGGCATCGCCCGCTACAACGGTGACCGGATCGAGTGGTTCCGCGTCTTCTCGTACGCGCCCCGTCCCAAGCGCATTCTTGAGCGCGCGGCGATCGAGGTCACCGGCCGTCGCGCCCCGGAGGGCGAGGAGGAGCTGGCGCTGCTGTCCGACGCCATCGTCCTCGCCTGCACGCACCGGGGAACCCGGCTCGAACTCGCGATGAGCGAGGACGCGCTGACCGGTTTCCTGGCGTGGCTGGAGGCGGCGCCGCCCGGGCAACGGGTGAACGTGGCCTGACGGCCACCTTCGGACATGGAAGAAGCCGAGCTGGTGGGGGGCGTTCCCACCAGCCCGGCTTCGGTCTTTTGCAGCCCCGGCCGTGCTACTTCAGGCCGGAGTCGATCGCGCTGACGAGCTCACCGTTGGACGTGTCACCGGAGAACTCCCAGAAGAAGGCGCCGCCGAGACCCTGCGTCTTGGCCCAGCTCATCTTCGACTTGATCGTCGCGGGGGTGTCGTACGACCACCAGTCGGAGCCGCAGTGCGCGTACGCCGTCCCGGCGATCGTGCCGTTCGAGGGGCACTTGGTCTTGAGGACCTTGTAGTCCTCGATGCCCTGCTCGTACGTACCGGCGGCGGGACCCGTGGCGGTGCCGCCCGGCGCGTCCTGCGTGACGCCGGTCCAGCCGCGCCCGTAGAAGCCGATGCCGAGCAGGAGCTTGGACGCGGGGACGCCCTGGGCCTTGAGCTTGGCGATGGCGTCCGCGGAGGTGAAGCCCTGCTGCGGGATGCCGGAGTACGAGGTGAGCGGGGAGTGCGGGGCCGTCGGACCCTTGGCGTCCCAGGCGCCGAAGAAGTCGTAGGTCATGACGTTGTACCAGTCGAGGGACTGGGCGGCGCCCGCGTAGTCCGTCTTCTCGATCTTGCCGCCGGCCGAGCCGTCAGCGGTGATCGCGGCGGTGACCAGGTTCTTCGTGCCGAACTTGGCGCGCAGGGCCGAGGTGAGCCCCTTCAGCGCGGCGGGCCCGGAGGTGTCGCAGGTCAGGCCGCAGGCGTTCGGGTACTCCCAGTCGATGTCGATGCCGTCGAAGACATCGGCCCAGCGCGGGTCCTCGACCAGGTTGTAGCAGGACTCGGCGAACGCGGCCGGGTTCTTCGCGGCCTCACCGAAGCCGCCGGACCAGGTCCAGCCGCCGAAGGACCACAGGATCTTGAGGTTCGGGTGCTTGGCCTTCAGCTGGCGGAGCTGGTTGAAGGCGCCGCGCAGCGGCTGGTCCCAGGTGTCGGCCTGGCCGGAGACGGAGTTGGCCGCGGTGTAGGCCATGTCCGTGTCGGCGTAGGCGTCGCCCATGGTGCACTTGCCGCCCTGGACGTTGCCGAAGGCGTAGTTGATGTGCGTGATCTTCGCGGCGGAGCCGGAGGTCTCCAGGTTCGTCGGGTAGTACTGGCGGCCGTAGACGCCCCAGTCGGTGAAGTACCCGAGGTTGACCTTGCCGCCGGTGCCCGGGTTGCCCGGGTCGGTGCCGCCGCCAGTGGTGTGGACCTTCACGGCGCCGGAGACCGGGCCCGTCTGGTCGGCGGTGTCGCGCGCCTGGACCGTGTACGAGTAGTCGGTGCCCGCGGTGAGGCCGCTGTCGGTGTACGTGGTGCCGGTCACCGTGGCGACCTTGGCGCCGTCGCGCAGGACGTCGTAGTTCTTGACGCCCTTGTCGTCGGTCGCGGCCGACCAGGACAGCTTCACCGAGGTGTCGGTGATGGAGGAGGCGGTGGGGGTGCCGGGCGCGGAGGGAGCCGCGTCGCCGGGCACGTCGCCGCCGTCACAGGAGCCGCCGTTGAGCTTGCAGCCGCTGGGGGCGCCGGTGCCGGAGCCGTTGAAGCCGAAGGAGATGGAGGCGCCCGGTGCGAGGGTGCCGTTCCAGGAGAGGTTCTTGGCGGTCCAGTGGTTCGCGGAGTTGGTGACGGTGGCGTCCCACGCCGAGGTCACCTTCGTGCCGGACGGGTAGTCCCACTCGACGGTCCATGAACTGATGCTCGAAGAGCCGGAGTTCTTGATGGTCCACTTGCCCTCGAAGCCGCTGCCCCAGTCCTGGGTCTTGGCGAACGTGGCGGTGACCGCGCTCGCCTCGGCGGCGGCCTGGGACGGGGTGGCGAGTCCGACCAGCGCGGCCGCGGGCAGCAGCAGGGTGGTCAGGGCCGCGGTGGTGCGGTGCCGAAGTCTTCGTCGGGGTACGTCACTTGAGCGCATTGCTGGCTCCTCGGGTGTTCCTGGGTTCGCTATGACGGGGGACGGAACCCTGCGACGCCCGTGAGCACCGGAGTGGGGGGTGTGCTCACCGCAGTGCGGCGAGAATAGAAAGGTCTGGACCAGCGGTCAAGGTCTAAACCAATTACAGCTTTCGGCCAACCTGCCGGACACCTCTCGAACCTCTACAGACCCAACTCCTGCGCGAGCACCGCCGCTTGCACCCGGCTGCGCAGCCCCAGCTTGCCCAGCAGGCGGCTGACGTGCGTCTTCACGGTGGCCTCCGCCATGTTCAGACGCAGCGCGATCTCCGCGTTCGAGAGCCCTTCGCCGAGCCGCCCGAGCACTTCGCGCTCCCGACGTGTCAGCGTCTCCAGCTCCGGGGGAGCGGCGGGCGGTTCGGCCCGCGCGGCGCCCGTCGCGAACTCCGTGATGAGGCGGCGGGTCACGGCCGGCGCGATGAGACCCTCGCCGCGCGCCACGGTTCGCACCCCCTCGATCAGATCCTTCGCGTCGGTGTTCTTCAGCAGGAACCCGGCCGCGCCCGCGCGCAGCGCCCCGAAGACGTACGCGTCGTGGTCGAACGTGGTCAGGACCAGGACGTCGGCGAGCCCCTCGCCGACGACCGCGCGGGTGGCCGAAACACCGTCGAGGCGCGGCATCTGCACGTCCATGAGCACCAGGTCGGGGCGGAGCGCGCGGGCCCGGTCCACGGCCTCCTGGCCGTCCGCCGCCTCTCCGACGACCTCGATGTCGGGGGCGCTGTTCAGGATGAGGACGAGCCCGGCGCGCACCGCCGTCTGGTCCTCGGCGACGAGTACTCGGATCACGCGGACTCTCCTTCGGGGGCGGGGTTCTCCAGCGGCAGCACGGCCTTCACCCGCCAGACCTTGCCCCCGTCGGGGAGGCTCTCGGGACCCGCCGCGAAGACGCCGCCGAGCAGCGCCGTCCGCTCGCGCATACCGACGAGCCCGGCGCCCGAACCGGGGGCGCGCGGGCCGTCCCGGTCCCCGTACGGGCTGCTCACGCACACCTCGACCCGCTCGTCGCCCCGGCGCTCGACCACGACCGTGACCCGGCCCGCCGAGGCGTGCTTGAGCGCGTTGGTGAGGGACTCCTGGACGATGCGGTAGGCGGCGAGCCCGACGGGCGCGGGCAGCCCTTCGGTCGAGCCGGTCAGGGTGAGGGTGACATCGAGCCCGTTCGCCCTGGCCTGCTCCACGAGCGCGCCGAGGCCGTCGAGGGTGGGCGCGGCGGCGGGCTCCGTGTCGCCGCTGTCGCCGCTGTCGTCGCGCAGGATGCCGATGAGGCGGCGCATTTCGGCCAGCCCGTCGACGCTGTTCTCGCGGATCGTCTCCAGGGCGGTGCGGGTCGTGGCGGGTTCGTCGATGGAGAGCGCGGCCGTGGAGTGGATGGCGATGGCCGAGAGGTGGTTCGCCACCATGTCGTGCAGCTCGCGGGCCATCCGCGCGCGCTCCGCCGTGACCGCCTGCGCCCGGTCCATCTCGGCGAGCAGCGCGGTCTGTTCGGCGCGCAGGCGTTCCTCGGCGGCGCGGTCGCGGTGGTTGCGGACGAGAACGCCGGTCGCCGCGGGCCCGAACGCGACGAGGCCGGTCGCCACGCCCACCAGGACCGCCTCCGGCTCGCGCCACCAGGCCAGGAAGCCGAGGGTCGCGGCCACGGTGACCAGGCCGGTGGAGACGGGCAGGCGGCGGGCCATGGCCGGGGTGCCGTAGAGCGCCGCCGCGTACATCACGTCCGTGAACATCAGGACCGTCGCCAGGCTGCCCTGGGTGAACTGGTCCGCGACCAGGACGAGGGTGCCCGCGACCACGGCGAACTGCGGCCGCGTCCGGCGCAGCAGCTCCAGGGCGGACATCAGGACGAGCGGGACCAGCAGCCACGCGCCGTTCAGCAGCCGCCCGGGGTTCATCCCGAGCCCGATGCCCCACAGGGCGAGACCGCCGAGCAGACCCACGGCGGCGATACGGACGTCGTCGCGGTGCGGGCGGGGCGGCGGCAGGTGCATGACCCCATCCAACACGGGCGGCGCGGGCCGGGCACGGTGCCGCGGGACGAGGTGCGGGGCCCGCCCGTACATCGAAGGATGCAGTCGCACTTCGTCACCGGAGACGACGATCACGGGCCGGGGCGCGGCGAGCCTTGAAGGCGGACGAGAGGAGATCCGCCGTGGTCGTCACGCTGATCATCATCTGTGAGGCCGGCTTCTGGGTGCTGCTGGCCGCCGGTCTCGCGCTGCGCTACTGGGCACGGATGCCGCGCGCGAGCGTCGCGGTGCTGCTGTGCGAGCCGCTCCTCGAAGTGCTCCTGCTCGTCGTCACCGCCGTCGACCTGAGGAACGGCGCCGAGCCCGACTGGAAGCACGGCCTCGCCGCGGTCTACATCGGCTACTCCGTCGCGCTCGGCCACTCCACGGTCAAGTGGGTCGACGTCCGCGTCGCCCACCGCTTCGCGGGCGGCCCGCCTCCGTCGACCCCGAAGTACGGCACCGCGCGCGCCCTGCGCGAATGGCGCGTCGCCGGCCTGTGGACCCTGGCCTCGCTGATCGCCCTGGGCCTGCTGCAGGGCGCGATCTGGTACGTCGGCGAGGACGGCTCGACCAGCTCACTCGAAGCCTGGCAGCAGAGGATGCTGGTCGTGATCGCCATCAACGTGATCATCGCGGTGAGCTACACGGTGTTCCCGAAGAAGAAGCCCGTCGACGCCGCCTAACGTTCCCCGCCCGGCACCCACAGCACGTCCCCGACCTCCTTGTTCGCGACCCGCGCCAGGATGAACAGGAGGTCGGAGAGGCGGTTGAGGTAGGTGGCCGTCAGGGGGTTCATCGTCTCGCCGTGGACTTCGAGCGCCGCCCATGTGGAGCGCTCGGCCCGGCGCACCACCGTGCACGCCTGGTGCAGGAGGGCCGCGCCGGGCGTGCCGCCGGGCAGGATGAACGAGCGCAGCTTCTCGAGCTCGGCGTTGAAGCGGTCGCAGTCCGCCTCCAGCTTGTCGACGTAGAACTGCTCGACGCGCAGCGGCGGGTACTCGGGGTTCTCGACGACCGGTGTCGACAGGTCGGCGCCGACGTCGAACAGGTCGTTCTGGACGCGGGTGAGGACCTTGACGACCTCCTCGTCGAGGCCGCCGAGCGCGATGGCGGTGCCGAGCACGGCATTGGCCTCGTTGGCGTCCGCGTACGCCGAGATCCGCAGATCCGTCTTGGCGGTGCGGCTCATGTCGCCGAGGGCGGTGGTGCCCTTGTCTCCGGTACGGGTGTAGATGCGCGTCAGATTGACCATCCGGCCAGCCTAGTCAGCCGCCCACCCCGCGGAAGGCGCGTGTGCCGACCGTCACGGCGAGCGCGGCGAGGGCGAGCGCGGTCACGGTTCCGTACAGCATGTGCGCCGTCGCGTACTGGCCCACGTACGCGTCCCGCACCGCGTCCACGAGATAGCGCACCGGCATGAGGTGCGAGAGCACGTTCAGCCAGCCCGGCGCGAGCGCCATCGGCAGCATCAGCCCGGACAGCAGCATCGCGGGCATCGTGACCGCGTTGACGACGGGGCCGAACTCCTGCGGCCTGCCGACCTTCGCGGCGAGCGCGTACGACAACGACGCGAGCGAGACGGTCAGCAGGGCGACGAAGCCGAAGCCGATCAGGATGCCGGCGAGCGGCGCCCGCAACCCCATCACCAGCGCGGCCAGCACCAGCAGCACCGCCTGGAACAGGAAGAGCAGGGTGTCCCGCAGGACCCGGCCGAGCAGCAGCGCGAGCCGGCTGACCGGCGTGACGCGCATCCGCTCCACGACGCCGGAGTTCTTCTCCAGGATGACCGCGAACCCGCAGAACGCGGCGCCGAACAGGCCGAGCTGGAGCAGCAGCCCGGGCACCAGGACCTGCCAGGAGTCGGCGTCCGGGCTGAGCGGCAGACCGGTCAGGAGCGGGCCGAAGAACAGCAGGTAGAGCAGCGGCATGAGGACGCCGAAGAGCATCTGGAAGCGGGACGAGAGGGTCTGCCGGGCGTACCGGCCGAAGATCAGCAATGTGTCCGAGGCGAGCGTCTTCATCGGGGTCACACCGCCACCGGGGTCGTGTCGGCGGGCGCGGGGCCGCGTCCGGTGATCGCCAGGAACGTGTCCTGGAGCGTCGCGTCGATCGAGCCGCCGTGACGGAGCTTGAGCGCGCTCGGCGTGCCCTCGGCGGCGACCACGCCCCGGTCCACGACGACGATCCGGTCGGCGAGCGCGTCGGCCTCGTCGAGGTAGTGCGTGGTGAGGAAGACGGTCGTGCCGTGCTCGGCGCGCAGCCTGCGCACCAGGTCCCACAGGTCGGCGCGGCTGCCCGGGTCGAGCCCGGTCGTCGGCTCGTCGAGGAACAGCACCTGCGGGCGGTGCGTCAGCCCCATCGCGATGTCGAGGCGGCGCCGCTGGCCGCCGGAGAGCGCGGCGGTCCTGCGGTCCATCAGGGCGGTCAGGCCGAGGTCCGCCGCCAGTTCGTCCGCCCGCTCCCGGGCCTGCTTCTTCGTCAGCCGGTACAGGCGGCCCTGCGTGACCAGCTCCTCCCGCACGGAGACGGTCGGGTCGACCCCGCCGGACTGGGCCACGTAACCGACCGCGCGCCGGACCCCGGCCGGGTCGGTCGCGAGGTCGCAGCCCGCGACGGTCGCCGCGCCCCCGGTCGGCGCGAGCAGGGTCGTGAGCATCCGCAGGGTGGTGGTCTTGCCCGCGCCGTTGGGGCCGAGGAATCCGAGGATCTCGCCGGGGGAGACGCGCAGGTCGATCCCGCGGACGGCGTCCACGGGACCGCGTTTGGTCCGGAAGGTCCGGGCGAGGCCGGACGCGCTGATGACTGCCATGCGCCACAGAAAAACAGAGTCACTTAAATTTTGCAATGCCACCAAAAATTAAGCGGGACCAGCCGATCGGTACGATCGACGGCATGGCAGAGGGGCTCAGGGAGCGGAAGAAGCGGCAGACCAGGCAGTACATCTCGGACGTCGCGACCGGGCTCTTCGTGGAGCGCGGCTTCGACGCGGTGACCGTCGCGGAGATCGCGGCCGCCGCGGACGTCTCCGTGAACACCGTCTACAACTACTTCCCGGCCAAGGAGGACCTCTTCTTCGACCGCTCCGAGGGCGTCGTCGACCGGATGTCCCGCTGGGTGCGCGGCCGCGCGCCGGGGGAGTCCGCGGCCGTCGCCGTCCTGCGCGAGCTGCGCGAGGAGATCGAGACCGTCTCACCGCGCGTCGGGCTCATGGACGGCTACAGCGCCTTCATGCGCGTCGTGCACGCCGCGCCCGCCCTGCGCTCCCGCCTGTGGGCCATCCAGCAGGAGGTCCACGACAACCTGACGGCGACGCTGCGCGAGGTGACCGGCGCGGGCGACGACGATCCGCTGCCCGACCTGATCGCCGGTCAGATCGGCTGGGTGCACTCGACCGTCATGGCGGCCATCGGCCGGCGCATGCTCGACGGCGGCACCCCCGCCGCCGTCTCGCGGGAGATGCTCGAGGTCATGGACGACATCGAGGAACTCCTGAGCGAGAAGGTGCTCAACTACGCCGTCCGCGACGCCTGATGACGGCGCCCGCCCCGCACCGGTGTGATGTCCGTCATTCGAGACGTGACGCGCATCTCTAAGCGGTCACACGGCCCCTCACGGACGCTAGGGTCCGCAAAAGAGCAACGTGAAAAGTGGTCGCGCGGTTCGTGACAACGTGGTTAGGGGAAGCGCACGTGGCAGGGAAGCTCGCCGTCATCGGAGCCGGTCTCATGGGGTCCGGCATCGCTCAGGTCTCCGCCCAGGCGGGCTGGGACGTCGTCCTGCGCGACGTCACCGACGAAGCCCTGACCCGCGGCACCGACGGCATCAAGGCGTCGTACGACAAGTTCGTCGGCAAGGGCAGACTCGCCGCCGAGGACGCCGAGAAGGCGCTCGCCCGCATCACCACGACCACCGACCTGGACGCCGCCGCCGACGCCGACATCGTCGTCGAGGCCGTCTTCGAGAAGCTCGAGGTCAAGCACGAGATCTTCCGTACGCTCGACAAGCTCGTGCGCCCGGACGCCGTACTCGCCTCGAACACCTCCGCCATCCCGATCACCAAGATCGCGGCGGTGACCGACCACCCCGAGCGGGTCGTCGGCGCGCACTTCTTCTCGCCGGTGCCGATGATGCAGCTCTGCGAACTAGTGCGGGGCTACAAGACCAGCGACGAAACCCTCGCCACCGCGCGGGAGTTCGCCGAGTCCGTCGGCAAGACCTGCATCGTCGTCAACCGCGACGTGGCCGGGTTCGTGACCACCCGCCTCATCTCGGCCCTCGTCGTCGAGGCTGCGAAGCTGTACGAGTCGGGCGTCGCCACCGCCGAGGACATCGACATCGCCTGCAAGCTCGGCTTCGGCCACGCCATGGGACCGCTGGCCACCGCCGACCTCACGGGCGTCGACATCCTGCTCCACGCCACCAGCAACATCTACACCGAGTCCCAGGACGAGAAGTTCGCCCCGCCCGAGCTGATGCGCCGGATGGTTGACGCCGGTGACATCGGACGCAAGAGCGGGCAGGGCTTCTACAAGCACGCGTGACGCGGCGCCTGACGCCATGTCACCCGTCGGGGTGAATTCGGTATCGGTTCGCTTACAGACGGCAACTTATGACTCGTTGAGCCCGTCAGTTGCTGTGACATACCCAGATCACCCGGATCACCGAATTCACCCGGACCACATGACCACCTGAGTACCCGAGTACTTCCGCCTCACACGGGGAGCGCATATGCACATCAGGGGCGACCACGCCGAGTTGGTCGTCGGGGGCCGCCTCGACGTCCGCAGCGCGGCGGACGCCCGTACGGTCCTGCACACCGCCGTCGACGACGGTTTCGGCGACCTCGTGCTCGACCTGTCCGAACTGGACTCCTGGGACGCGACCGGGCTCGGCGTCATCATGGGCGCCCACCGCCGCGCCGGGCGCTGCGGCCGCCGGCTCGTGCTGCGCGGGGTGCCGCCCCAGATGCAGCGCCTCCTCGTCGCGACGCGGCTGCACCGGATCCTGGCCATCGAGGGCGGCATCGGCGTCGAATCGCTGCCCCGGGTGTGACCCGGGGCCGTCCCGGTGTGTGACCCTGGGATGAATACGCCGTTCCTGTGGGCAGCGCCCACAATCCTCATGAGACTGTGACGTCTCGGACGGCGCGGGACCCCGAGTGTTCATAGATACTGTGCCAAGGTCTAGGGTTCGGTCGCCCGCGTCATGACGAACCCGCCACGCGGGACCGGACCAGAAGCGACAGCGCAGTGTGCACAGGCCGGGAGGGCAGAAGGCGCACCACGCTTTTGGGGGGCTTTGACCATGGACCCGAACAACCTCGGACCGGACGATTTCGGCCAGGACCAGCGCGACGACACGCCCGTCGGCGGCAGGCGTCCGCCGCGTGACCAGTTCACGCCCGACTTCGGCCAGCCGTCGCCCGCGCTCGCCCGCACCGTGCAGCTCGTCTCCGGCGACTACCTCCTGACCGTCAACCCCGTCGACGGCAGCGAGATCGAACCCTGCCCGCCCGCGCGCCGCCCCGGCCGCCCCGCCAAGTACGACGCGCCGGAGCGCGCCGAACGTGCGCGCGCCGCCCGTCCGCCGCTGCCGCCGGGGCCCGCGCTGCCGCGCCTCCCGCTCCTGGAGCGCCAGGAGGAGCGCGAGCGCCTCGCCCGCCTCCTCGCGCGCGGCCGCTCCGTCCGGCTCACCGGCCCCTCGGGCGCGGGCCGCACCGCGCTGCTCGACCAGGTCGCCGAGGACTGCGCCGACATCGCGCCCGACGGCGTCGTCCGCCTCTCCGGCCACCGCCGCACCGCGACCGACCTGCTGCACGACCTCTTCGCCGCGGTGTACGACGCCCCGCAGCACCGACCCGACCGCCCGCTCCTGCTCGAACTCGTCCACGAGATCGGCGCCGTCGTCGTCCTCGACGACCTGGAGTTCGGCGGCGCCGCGCTCGACGAACTCCTCGAGGCGACACCCGAGTGCGCCTTCCTCCTGTCGGCGACGCCCGACGTCGCCGCGCCGTCCGCCGACTCCCTCGTCGAAGAGGTGTTCCTCGGCGGCCTCAGCCGCGGCGCCGGACTCGAACTCCTGGAGCGCGCCGTCGGCCGCGTCCTCACCGACGACGAGGCGCAGTGGGCCGGTGACCTCTGGTTCGAGTCCGAGGGCCTGCCCCTCCGCTTCGCGCAGGCCGGCGCCCTGCTGCGCCAGCGCGACCTGCTCCGCGCCGACCCCGACGGCTTCGACGCCTTCGGCCTGAACGGGGACGGTGACGCCGAACCGGCCGACACGCCCCTCCTCGACACCTCCTACGCCCTGGAGGATGGCCCCGACGTCCCGCTGCCCTCGCTCGCCGACGGGGCCGCGCCCGCAGCCCTGCTCGCCTCCCGCATGAGCGCCTCGGCCCGCGCCACCCTGCGCTTCGCCGTCGCCCTCGGCGGCGAGGTCCCGCACCAGGCGCACCTGCCCGCCCTCGTCGGCGACACCCACGCCGACGCGGCCCTCGCCGAACTCGTCTCCTGCGCCCTCGTCACCTCCGTCGGCGCCCGCTACCGCCTCGCCTCCGGGGTGCAGGTGCAGCTGGAGGCCGTCGGCTTCGGCGAGGAGACCGCCGAGTACGCGCACACCGCCGCCCGGCACTACGCCTGGTGGGCCGCGCACCCCTCCGTGGGCCCCGAGCGGGTCGCCGCAGAGGCCGACGCCGTGCTCGCCGCGCTCGCCGTCCTCGTCCCCGGCACGACACCGCCCGCCGAGGGCGAGGCCAGCCCCGCCGTGGAGCTGGCCCGCGCGGCCGCGCCCGCGTTCGCCGCCGGATTCGCGTGGGGCGCCTGGGAGCGCGCGCTGCGCTCCGGACAGGAGGCGTCCCGGCTCTCCGGCGAAGTCCCCGACGAGGCCTACTTCCACCACGAGTTGGGCATCCTCGCCCTCCTCGGCGGCAACCTCGACCGGGCCCGCGCCGAACTGGAAGCCTCCATCGGCCTGCGCGGCGCCCTCGCCGACAAGCGGGGCACCATCGCGGGCCGCCGCGCCCTCGCGCTCGTCGCGGACCGCTCCGGCGGCGTCCTGCCCGGCGGGCGCACCGCCGCGGGCGAGGAGGTCCCGGAGGCGATGTACGAGGAGTCGGCGTCGCCGCCCGGCGGCGTCCCGGCCGCCTACCCGCTGCCCGCGCCGCCCCGCGAACCGGCCACGGCCCCGACCCGCAAGGTGCCGCCCGTACCCACGCCCGGACCCGCCCCGACGGTCGTCGGCGGCAAGGCGCCCACCCGCAAGTCCGTCATCGGCGGCACCCGGCGCAACCTCGTCGCCGCAGGCGCCGGCGCGCTCCTCGTCGCCGTGCTCGGCACCGTCGTCACGCTCGGCGCCACGTCCGGCAACGACGACCCGCCGTCCGACAAGGTCGGCACGAACCCGTCGGCGACGGCGGGGGAGAACAACGGCGACCTCGGCGCGGAGGAGGCCCCGCGCGGCGACGACACCCCCAGCCGCCCCGCCTCGTCGACCCCGTCGGACCCGGGCGCGGACGGCATCCCGGGCACGGCGGACGACCCCGGGCCGACCTCGTCCGCGACCGGTGGCGCCCCGGCGGACAGCCCGAGCGCTTCGGCCACACCGGACGACCCGGAGACGTCGCCCAGCAAGTCGCCGAGCAAGACCCCCAGCAGGACGCCGAGCAGGACGCCGCCGTCGAGCCCCCCGGACCCGTCGACGAGCGAGCCGGACCCGGATCCGTCGACCAGTGAGCCGGAACCCGATCCGACGACCACGGCGCCGGAGCAGCCGGGGACGACGACCAACTCCGCGCCCCTCACGTCGGCCGCCACGGGCACGAACAGGCCCTCTTGAGGGGCGCGGGGAACTGCGCGACCAGCCACAGAAAAGCCGCGGACGCGTCTGCTCATGTACCGAGCAGACGCGTCCGCGGCTTTTCGTGGGCCGCTCGCGCAGTTCCCCGCGCCCCCGGCCGGGTCTAGAACAAGCGGAGCTTGTCGTCCTCGATGCCCCGCATGGCGTTGTAGTCGAGCACGGTGCAGCCGATACCCCGGTCGGTCGCGAGGACACGGGCCTGCGGCTTGATCTCCTGGGCGGCGAAGACCCCGCGCACGGGCGCCAGATGCGGATCCCGGTTCAACAGCTCCAGGTACCGGGTGAGTTGCTCGACCCCGTCGATCTCCCCACGCCGCTTGATCTCGACGGCGACGGTCTGCCCCTCGGCATCGCGGCACAGGATGTCGACGGGCCCGATCGCCGTCATGTACTCGCGGCGGATCAGCGTGTATCCCTCGCCGAGCGTCTCGATGCGGTCGGCGAGCAGCTCCTGGAGGTGCGCTTCCACGCCGTCCTTGATGAGGCCCGGGTCGACGCCCAGTTCGTGGGAGGAGTCGTGCAGGATCTCCTCCATCGTGATGATGAGTTTCTCGCCCGCTTTGTTGATGACGGTCCAGATGCCCGCATCGTCCCCGGTCCCCTCCTTCAGGGTGCACGGCGGCGACATCCAGTTGAGGGGCTTGTAGGCCCGGTCGTCCGCGTGGATGGAGACGCTGCCGTCGGCCTTCACGAGGATGAGGCGCGGGGCGAGAGGGAGATGGGCGGTGAGCCTGCCCGCGTAATCCACGGAGCAGCGGGCGATGACAAGACGCATGGTCGGCAACGCTACTCGACGCCGACGGGTGCACGCGATTCGCCCGCCCCTCGGCCCCCACAGTGCTACCAGGACCCCAGGGGGCGCCCTTTATCATCCGGAACCCACCCGTTCGTTATTGGCCGGTTGTGTGCGAAGCAGGCTCTGCACGCCCTGTTGCGGCTCCGATGCGTTGCCTACCGTAGAAGCGGGAGGTCGCGGCGCGTGCACGCTGTGTGTTCGGAGGGTCGTGCCGTGGGCTCCCGGTCTGTCCGTCAACCCCCGCTTCGTTGGGGGTGCGAGAGGAGAACCCATGTCGCTCGACGTCTCACCGGCACTGTTGGAACAGGCCGAGCGAGGCGAGGTCGACGAAGCGGATTTCGTCGACTGCGTCCGGACCTCCCTGCCCTACGCGTGGGAGATGGTCAGCTCTCTGGTGGCACAGCTGAAGGTCGACGGCGGAGAGTTCGCCGACAACCAGACGCCGCCGCCGGACGAGCAGGCACGTGGGCAGCTGCTGCGCGCGCTCGCGAGCGACGCGATTCGCGGCGCGCTCCAGCGGCACTTCGGTGTACGGCTCGCTTTCCAGAACTGCCACCGGGTCGCGGTGTTCCCGCAGGACCCGGCGGTGGACGGGACGCTGGCCCGCTTCACCTCGGTCCGCAATCAGCTGCTCAACCAGTCACCTGAATTCCGTGACTGCTGACGGCTGAACCGGAATGCCTGCCGTCCCGTACGCGGGAGGTGCATCAGTACGGGACGACAGGCATGGCGGGGCCGGCCCGACGGGAGGGGCCGCTCCGACCGGCATCAGCTGAGCTGGGGCAGTACCTCCGAGCCCAGCCGCCGTACGTTCTCCTCCGTCGTCGCCAGGTCGCCGGAGCCCTCGACCAGGAGCGCGAACCGGGTGATCCCGGTCCGCTCGGACGTGGCCGCGAGCCGGTCCGCGCACAACTGCGGTGTGCCGACCGGATGCAGCCCGCACAGCAGCTCCGTGTACGCGACGGGGTCCCGCATCGACCGCGGCCGGCCGTCCACCGTCACATGGGCGTCGAGCCCCTGCTTGAGCCACCCTGGCATCGCCTTCAGGAGCGCCTCCGTGGCCTCCGCGCGGCCGTCCCCGACCTGGGCCACCCCAGCGGAGACATGGGGTGCCGTGACTATGTCGGCCGGCGGGAGCCCGGCCTCGACCGCGCAGCGCCGCCACAGGGCGACCATCTCGGCCTTTTCCTCGTCGCCGATGTGCATGCCGAGGAGCATGGGCAGACCCCGCTGAGCGGCGAGCCGCACACTCCTCGGCGACGTACACGCGACGACGACCTCGGGGCCCGCCGGATCCGTACCCCCGATCGCCTCCGCCGGGCGCGGCACGACCGGCACCTCACGGAAGGCGAACCGGTTCCCCTCGCCCGCGACCCGTGGTTCGCGCAGCCAGCGCAGGAGCAGATCGAGCGAATCGGGGAAACCCTGTTCGTACGCCTCGATGCCCGCGCCGAAGACCTCCAGGTCGACCCAGGGCCCACCGCGCCCGACGCCGAGCGAGAACCGCCCGCCGGAGGTGAGGTGCAGCAGGGCCGCCTGCTCGCCCAGGGCCACCGGGTGCGCCGTCGGCAGGACGCTCACCGCCGTGCCGACCCGCAGGGTGCGGGTGCGGCCGAGCAGCAGCGCGGCGAGGGTGATCGCCGACGGGCACGTCCCGTACGGCACGAAGTGGTGCTCGGCGAGCCAGACCGAGTCCAGGCCCGCCTCCTCGGCGACCTCGGCCGAGCGCACCGCCCGGTGCAGCGCCTCCCCCTGCCCCTGACCCGGGAACTGGGCTGCCAATACGAATGAACCTACGCGCATCGCCTTCCTGCCTTTCTTGGCGCCGACGCGGCACTCCCCCTGAAGGCAATAACGGCTGACAAGTGCCAAGGGCACGGCTACGCATACAGATTGGCGGATTTTCCGCAGAACCTTGACAGGGCGCCCACGAGGCGACAGGCGGGTACCCCTGCCCGCGCGGCGTACGCTGGACGCGCATACCCCACCCCCGTCCACACACCCCGTGAGGTGAGCCGTGTCCCCGCGTCGCAACCGTCCGAAGGCCGGCGGGCCGCCCGCAGGCAGCAGCGAGGACGAGGGGCGGCGCTACGGCGGGTTCCAGTCCACCGAGAGCTGGCAGGGCGAGGAGTGGTGCGTACGCCATGTGGCGGGGGCGAGCGCGGCCGGGAAGACGTACCGCTGCCCGGGGTGCGACCAGGAGATCCCCTCCAGGCTCGCACATGTCGTGGCCTGGCCGGAGTACGGCGGCGTGGACGACCGGCGCCACTGGCACAAGGCATGCTGGAACGCGAAGGACCGCCGCACCACGAAGGTGCAACGGTCCCGGAGCGCTCCGCGGTATTGAGCGCCTGCGCTACACGTCGCGGTTGTTCAGGCTGAAGAACGCGCCGCCGAGCGTCACCGCCGCGGCCACGCCCATGATCCACAGCGGGTCCCAGCCGGACGGTCCCGAACCGCCCGCCACCGAGTCGCCGTAGAGCACCGCGAGCTGGCTCGGGATCGAGTACTCGAAGAGGGCCTGCTGAAGGTCCTTGAGCGAGTCCGAGAACATGAACATCGCGAGGACCAGCGGCAGCAGCACGACGCCGATCATGATGGTGATGGCGCCCGCCGAGTGGCGTACGAGCGTGCCGACGGCCAGGCCCACGAGGCCGAGCAGGCCGACGAACAGGCCCACGCCGACGGTCGCCTTGAACCACTGCGAGCCGCTGGGGGAGCCGACGTCCAGGATGCCGACCTGGAGCACGGAGACCAGTGCCGTGAGCACGGTCGTCAGCACGAAGACCAGCGTGAAGAAGACGATCGCCTTGGCGGCCAGCACCCGGCTGCGGCTGGAGCAGGCCGTCATCGTCGTACGGATCATGCCGGTGCCGTACTCGGACGCGATCGTCAGGACGCCGAGCGTGATCACGCAGATGGTGCTGAGCAGCACGCCGAAGAAGCCGAGGCTGAGCGCCTCGTCCGCGTCCGGCTGCGTGGTGTCGGCCGCGGAGACGATCGCGGCGGAGGCCAGGCCGATGCCGACCATGAGCAGCACCATCACGCCGAGGGTCCACATCGTGGAGCGCACCGAGCGGATCTTCGTCCACTCCGAGGCGAGCGCGTCCCCGAGGTGCGCGCGGCGCACGGGGATCGGTGAGGTGTACGAGCCCGGGAAGACCTGCCCGACAGGCGTCGCCGGGGGCTGCTGCGGGGCGGCGTAGGGCGGGGGCGGCGTGCTCATCGGGCGTCGTCCTTGTCCATGGTCGGAGCGGCGGCGGGCGGCTGCGGCGCGGGGGCGGGCGCCGGCGCGGGGGCGGGCGCGGGCGTGGGCGCCGGTGCGGGCGCCTGCGCGGGCGCGGGCGCGGCGTACGGGTTGGCGACCGGCGCCTGCTGCGGCTGCGCCTGGGGCGGCGGCGGGGCGTACCAGCCGGGCTGGCCCTGCCCCGGGACCGGCATCTGCGGCGGCGGCACGGCGCCGGGCGGCAGCGGCTGCGCGAACCCGGCGAGCTGGTCGTCGGTGGAGCGGTAGTCGACGGCGCCCTGCGTCATCCGCATGTACGCCTCCTCCAGGGACGCCTGGTGCGGGGAGAGCTCCCACAGGCGGACGTCCGCGCCGTGGGCGAGGTCGCTGATGCGCGGCAGCGGCAGGCCCATGACACGCAGCGCGCCGTCCTGCTCGGGCAGCACCTGGCCGCCCGCCTCGGTCAGCGCGGCGGTCAGCTTCTCGCGCTCCTGCGGCTCGGCGTCGGGGGTGCGGACCCGCGCGAAGTCGGCCGAGTTGTGCGAGATGAAGTCCTTGACGCTCATGTCGGCGAGCAGCTGTCCGCGCCCGATGACGATGAGGTGCTCGGCGGTCAGCGCCATCTCGCTCATCAGGTGCGAGGAGACGAAGACGGTGCGGCCCTCGGCGGCGAGCGTCTTCATCAGGTTCCTGACCCAGAGGATGCCCTCCGGGTCCAGGCCGTTGACCGGCTCGTCGAAGAGGAGGACCTGCGGGTCGCCGAGGAGGGCCGCGGCGATGCCGAGCCGCTGGCCCATGCCGAGCGAGAACCCCTTCGAGCGCCGCTTGGCGACGTCCTGGAGGCCGACGACGCCGAGCACCTCGTCGACGCGGCGGGCCGGGATGCCCGCCAGCTGGGCCAGGCACAGCAGGTGGCTGCGGGCGGCCCGGCCGCCGTGCATCGCCTTGGCGTCGAGCAGCGCGCCGACCTGCCGCGGCGCGTTCGGCAGCTTGTTGTACGGGTAGCCGCCGATGGTCACGTGCCCGGTGGTCGGCTGGTCGAGGCCGAGGATCATGCGCATCGTCGTCGACTTGCCCGAACCGTTGGGTCCGAGGAAGCCGGTGACGGTCCCCGGCCGCACCTGGAAGGAAAGGTTGTACACGGCCGTCTTGGCGCCGTAGCGCTTCGTCAGGCCGACTGCCTCGATCATTCTCCGCACCCATCGGAAGGTTCTGAAAGGTTCAGGACGTCGGGGCACACGCCCCCGTAAGAGTCTGTCTCTGCACCCCCGTCGTCCGCGCCGGGCGTCGGGGCGCAGACGGGGGTTCAGAGACAGACTCTTTAGGGTTAGGAGGATATCCGGGCGCTGACGGTTCCGGCCAAGAGTGAGTAAAGGGTTCGGCGGCCCTCCGGGCGGCTCGTGAGGCGCTACGCGTCGCGCTTCTTCAGCAAGGCATATCCGACCAGCAAGGCCACCACGACCCACACCACCAGGATGACGAGCCCGCCCCAGGGCCCGTACGGGGCGTCGTCGCCCGGCGGCGTCACCACTTGCATGATCTTCGAGCCGGCCTGGTCGGGGAAGTACTGGGCGACCTTCTTCGTCGCGGAGACGTTGCCGAGGATGGGGGAGACCAGGAAGAGGAAGGGCATGAGGATGCCGAGCGCCAGCATGGGGGAGCGCAGGATCGCCGCGACACCCATGGCGAACATCGCCATCAGCGTCATGTAGAGGGCGGCGCCGATGACCGCGCGCAGCACGTTCGGCGAGCCCAGGTCCGTGCTGTGATCGCCGAGCATCGCCTGGCCGAGGAAGAACGCGGCGAAGCTGGTGACCAGGGCGACGACGAGCGCGAGCAGCGCGGCGACCGCGATCTTGGAGAACAGGAACGTGCCGCGCCGCGGGACCGCCGCGAGCGAGGTGCGGATCATGCCCGTGCTGTACTCGCTCGCCACCACCAGGACGCCGAAGACGACGAGGGCGAGCTGGCCGAGGGTGAGTCCGGCGAAGGCGGTGAAGGTCGGGTCGAAGGTCAGCTTGTCCTCGGTGGACAGATTGTTGAACTCGTTCTTCGACAGGGCGCTGATCAGCATGCCGAGACCGACGGAGACGACGACGGCGAGGCCGAGCGTGAGGGCCGTCGAGTTCACCGACCTGATCTTCGTCCACTCGGAGCGCAGGACCTGGGCCACGGCCATCTCAGGCCCCCTTCTCGTTGGTGCCCCACTGCGGGGCGGCGGCGGGCCCCGAGTGCGCGTGGTACTCGACCGACTCGGCGGTCAGCTGCATGAACGCCTCTTCGAGCGAGGCCTGCTGCGGGCTCAGTTCGTGCAGGGTGAGCTGGTGGCTCGCGGCGAGTTCACCGATCTCCTCGGCGGAGTGCCCGTCGACCTCCAGGGTGCCGTTGCCCGACTCCGCGGCGGTGATCCCGGCCTCGTGCAGCACGTCGAGGAGCCGTTCGCGCTGGGGCGAGCGCAGCCGTACGTAACTGCGCGAGTTCTCCCGGATGAAGCCCGCCATGCTGGTGTCGGCGAGGAGCCGGCCCTGGCCGATGACGACCAGGTGGTCGGCGGTCAGCGCCATCTCGCTCATCAGGTGCGAGGAGACGAAGACCGTACGGCCCGCCGAGGCGAGCGATTTCATGAGCGTGCGGATCCAGTGGATGCCCTCGGGGTCGAGCCCGTTGACCGGCTCGTCGAACATCAGGATGCGCGGGTCGCCGAGGAGCGCGCCCGCGATGCCGAGGCGCTGGCCCATGCCGAGCGAGAACCCCTTGGACTTCTTCTTGGCGACCGCCGTCAGACCGACGGTGTCCAGGACCTCGTCCACCCGGCCGCGGGGGATTCCGTTGGACTGCGCCAGGCACAGCAGATGGTTGTAGGCGCTGCGGCCGCCGTGCATCGCCTTCGCGTCCAGGAGCGCGCCGATGTGCCGCAACGGGTCCTTCAGCTGGGCGTAGCGCTTGCCGTCGATGCGGACCGTGCCGGCGGTCGGGTTGTCCAGGCCGAGCATCATGCGCATGGTGGTCGACTTGCCCGCGCCGTTCGGCCCCAGGAATCCGGTCACGATGCCCGGCCGTACGGAGAACGTCAGGTCGTCGACGGCCGTCTTGTCGCCGTACCGCTTGGTCAGCCCCTCAACGTCGATCATGCGGCAACGCTAGTCCGCGAAAAAGCCCCCTGCCACTTATTCAGCACAGAGGGCTTCAATCGACCCAGGGGGCGCGGGGAACTGCGCGACCAGCCACGGCGGGCCGGCAGTCACCCACAACCGGAACTACCGGGACTGTTGCGCAGGCACACCACGCGAAACGGGCTCGTCGTCGGCGGGCGCACCCGCGGCAGCGACAGCCGCTCCGGTCAGCGTGGCCAGCATCTCGCGGACGTTGGTCAGCTGGGCGTTGATCGAGTCGCGACGGTTCGTCAGCGCGGCGAGCTCGCGCTCCGATTCGCTGCGGATACGGTCCGCCTTGGCGTTGGCGTCGGCCACGATGTCCTCGGCCTGGCGCTGGGCGGTCTCCACCGTCTGGCGGGCGCGGCGCTCGGCGTCGGTGCGCAGCTTCTCGGCCTCGAGGCGGAGCTGCTCGGCGCGGTGCTCGATCTCCGCGAGCCGCTTCTCGGCCTTGGCCTGACGCGATGCCAGGTCCCGCTCGGACTGCTCGCGGCGCTTGGCCAGGTTCGTCTCGAAGTCGGCGGCGGCCTGCGCGGCCTTGGCGCGGGTCTCCTCGAAGAGGGCGTCGGCCTCCTCGCGCTTCTGCTGCGCGTCCTTCTGCGCGTCGGAGCGGAGCTGGGTCGCCTCGCCCTTCGCCTTCTCGACGATCCGGACGCCCTCGTCCTCGGCCTTGGACTTGCGCTCGGCGGCGAACGACTCCGCGTCGTTGCGCACCTGCTGGGCGGCGGACTCGGCCAGCTCGCGGTGCTGCTCGGCAGCGCGGCGGGCCTCCTCGCGCAGGTCCTTCGCCTCCTCCTCGGCGAGGCGGAGGATCTTCTCGACGCGGGCGCCGAGCCCGGCGTACGACGGCTCCGCGTCGTTCACCTGGGCCTGGGCGTTCTGCGTCTCGAGGTGGAGCTCCTCGATGCGCTTTTCCAGAGCAGTGATTCGAGCAAGAGCGCTGTCACGGTCGGAGACGAGCTTGGAGATTCGTTCGTCCACCTGAGCGCGGTCGTACCCACGCCGCACAAGCTCGAAGCCGTAGGGGGAAGTGTCGCTCATGGGGTTCCTGTCGAATGAGACCGGTGAGGTGATAGAGGGAATCCTAGGGGTCGTAGCGGCGTGTCATCGAGCGTATGCCCGTTTGATCTGGAGAATGACACTCCTTTTGAGTGGCGTGGCCCCGGAAGTACTTGCCAGATACAGGGTCGAAGGTCAGTGCGAAGCACGGTAGTTGTGCTCCTGGCTAGCCCTCTGCCCCCTTGCCACTCGAACGTGTGGCGCCCGCCGCGGCGCCCGCCTTGACGCCGCTGTCCTTGCCCCCGCTGCCGGGCGACGTCTCAAAGGTTTCCAACGCCTCCAGGACGTCCTGGACACGGGAAATCTCGGCATTGATGTCCTTGCGGCGCCTGACCAGGACGTCCAGCTCGCGCTGACCCTTTTCGATCATGGCCGTGGACTCGGCCTCGGCGTCCGACCTGATCTTTTCCGCCTCGCGCGACAGCTCGGCCTTTTTCTGCTCGGCCTCCTTGAGCAGCCCCTCGGCCTTTTTGACCGCCGCGATACGGACCTTGCTCGCCTCCGAATTGGCGTCGGCTACCAGCTCCTTGGCCTTGGCCTGCGCCTCGGCGAGCTGCTCCTCCGCGGCCTTGACCAGCGCGTCGCACCGCTCGCCCGCGTTCTTCATCGCCTCCGACGACTCGCGCCTGGCGCGCTCGTGCAGCTCCTCGATCTCGGCGGTGATCCGGTCGCGCAGCTCCTCGGCGCGCTGCCTGATCTGCGTCGCGTCCCGGCGGGCGCCGACGAGCAGCTCGTCCGCGTCCGTACGGGCCTTCTCCACGCGCGCGTTGCCCTCGACCGTGCCCTCGGAGACCAGGCGGTCGGCCTCCTTGCGGGCCGCGCCGACCATCGTGTCGGCCTGCGCCTCCGCCTCGGCCGTCGTCTTCTGCGCCGCCTCCTGCGCCTCACGGGTCAGCTTGTCGGCCTCCGCCGCGGACTCCGTGATGAGCGTGTCGACCTGCTCCGCGGCCTCCGTGCGCCGCTTGTTGGCGTCCTTGCGGGCCTCGTCCAGGGTGCGCTCGGCCTCCTCGCGCGCCTCCGACCGCAGCCGCTCGGCCTCGGCCGCCGCGTCCGCCTTGACCCGCTCGGCGTCGCCGCGGATCCGCTCGGCGTGCGCCTGCGCGGAGCCGACCGTCTCGGCGGCCTCGGCGCGCAGCCGCTCCGCGTCCCCGGTCGCGTCCGAGATCAGCTTCTCGGCCGCCGCCACGGACTCGGCGCGGACCCGGTCCGCCTCCGCGCGCGTGTCGTTCGTCAGCTGCTCGGCCGCGGCCGTCGACTCGGCGTGCAGCCGCTCGGCCTCCGCCGTCGCGGCGGCGACCAGCTCCTCGGCCTTCGCGGTGGACTCGGCGCGGACGCGCTCCGCCTCCGCGTTCGTCTCCGTCGTCAGGCGCTCGGCCTCGGACGTCGCCTCGGTGATCAGGGTGTCGGCCTGCGCGGCGGCGTCGGACCTGATCCGGTTGGCGTCCTCGCGGGCCTCCGCGCGCGTACGGGACGCGTCCTGGTCGGCGGCCGTCCGCAGGTCCGAGACCTCGGTGCGGACCCGCTGGGCGTGCTCGGACGCGTCGGTGCGCAGCCGCTCGGACTCGGCGATCGCCTCCGCGACTGTGCGCTCGGCGAGCGCCTTCGCGGCCTCCGTCTCGGTGTTCGCCTCCGTACGGACGCGGGTGGCGTCCTCCGTGGCGCGCTCGCGCTCCGCGTGCGCGTCGGCGCGGACCCGGTCCGCCTCCTCCTGCGCCTCCTGCTTCGTGCGCTCCGCCGCGTGCTCGGCGGCCGAGCGAAGCCCGGTGATCTCCTCCTGGGCCTGCTCCTGGAGCCCGGCCACGGAGTCGCGGACCTGCTGCGCGGTCTGCTCGGCGGCGGCCACCATCTCGGTCGCCCTGCGGTCCGCCTCCTCGACGAGCCGGACCGCCTCGGCCTGGGCCTCCTCGACGCGCGCCCGCGCCACCGCGAGCAGCTCCTCGCTCTGCTCGCGGGCCCGCTCGCGCTCCTGGTCGGCCTCCTCGCGCGCGCTGCCGAGCGTCTCCTCGGCCTCGCGGCGCCTGCGGCCGGCCTCCTCCTGGGCGGCGGCCAGCGTCTCGGCGGCCTCGGTGGCGATCCGCTCCGCCGCGTTCTGCGCCTCGGAGCGGATGCGGTCGGCCGACTCCTGGGCCTCCGTCCTGAGGTGCTCGGCCTCGGTCGCGGCGTCGGAGCGCAGCCGCACCGCCACGTTCTCCGCCTCGGAACGGGCCGTGGCCGCGTCCGTCGCCGCCTCGGTGCGCAGCCGCTCGGCCTCCGCCTCGGCCTGCGCCTGCACCGTCCGCGCCCGCTCGGCCGCCTCGGTGCGCAGCCGCTCGCTCTCGTCGGCCGCCTCCTTGCGCAGCCGCTCGGCCTCCGCGCGGGCGTCGCTCAGCGCCGTCTCGGCCGCCGTGAGGCGCTCCTCGGCCTCCGTGTGCAGCCGGGTCAGCTCGGCGGCCGCCTCGTCATGCCGGGCGCTTATGGCGCGCTCGGCCTCGTCCTTCAGCTCGTGCGCGGCGCGCTCCGCCTCGGCGCGGGTGGCCTCCGCCTGTTCCTCGGCCTCGGTGCGGAAGCGCTCCGCCTCCGTGCGCGTGCGCTCCAGGGTCTCCTCGGCCTGCTTGCGCAGCGACGTGGCCCGCTCGATCGCCTCGGTGCGCACCCGCTCGCTCTCGGCGGTCGCCGCGGTGCGCAGCTCGTCACCGTCGGCCCGCGCCTTGGCGAGCAGCTCCTCGGCGGTCTTCGCGGACTCCTCGATCTGCTGGACGGCCTCGCGGCGGGCCTCGGCCCGGATCCGCTCGCCCTCCTCGACGGCCTCGGCGCGCAGCTGCTCGGCCTCGCCGCGCAGCCGCCGCGCCTCCTCCTGGAGCTCGACCGTCTTGGCGCGGTACTCCTTGGTGTCGTCCTTCGCGGTGCCCTTGAGCTGCTCGGCGATGTCGTGCGCCTCGGCGCGGAGGCGGTCCGCCTCGGCCTCGGCCTCGGCGCGGATCCGCTCGGCCTCCTCGGCGGCGGCCTTCGTCGTCGACTTCGCTTCCTGGGACGCCTTGTTGAGCACGTCCTCGGCGGTGCGCGCGGCCTTCGCCAGCTCGCCCGCGGTCTCCTCGGCCGTCGCCGTACGGGCCTTCTCCTTGGCCTCCGCGATCAGCGTCTCGGCGTCCGTGCGCGCGGTGGCGACGAGCTGCTCGGCCTCCGCCTTGGTGGCCTCGGCCTCCTTGGTCGCCTCCGCGACGAGCCGGGCCACCTGCTCCTTGGCCGTACGCGTGCGCTGCTCATTGGTCGACTCGGCGCTCGCAAGCTGCTTGGCCGCGGCCTCCTTGGCCTCGCTCAGCACCTTCTCGGCCTCGGCGCGGGCCTCGCGCAGCGCGGTGTCGGCCTCGCTGATGCGCTGCTCGGCGGCGCGGCTCAGCTCGCTCGCCTGGCGCCGGGCGGCGTCCGACTCGGCGGTCGTGGTGGAGCGCAGCTGCTCGGCGTGGTCGGTGGCCTCCTGGGCCTGCGTCGACGCCGCGTTGAGAAGTCGCTCGGCGTCCTGGCGGGCGCGGGCGAGCAGCGCCTGCGCCTGGGCGCTCGCGTTCTCCGCCTCGTCGGTCAGGCGCCTGCGGGCCTCGGCGGCGACCCGCTCGGCCTCCGTGCGGGCGGCGGCGAGCGTCTGCTCGGCCTCGGAGCGGGACTCGTCGAGGAGGCGGCGGGCCTGCTGCTCGCTGCGGGCGCGCAGCTGCTCGGCCCACTGCACGTTCTCGTTGACGTGGTTCTCTACGGTGCGGCGGCGCTCGGCCAGCTCCTGGTCGAGCTGCTGGCGCCGGTTGACCGCCTCGGCGTGCAGTTCCGCCTGGAGCCGCGACTGCTGCTCGGCGTGCTCCTGGAGGATGCGCTGCGTCTGCGCGCGAGCCTCCCGCAGCTCGCGCTCGGCGTCCGCGCGCACCTGCTCGGCCTGGATCTGGGCATTGCGGAGCAGCTGCTCGGCCTGGTAGCCGAGGTCCGCCCCGTCGTAGGACGGCCGCATCGCGAGGCTGCGCCGCGCCTCGTGCAGCTTGGCGCGCAACACCTCCACCTGGTAGCCCAGGTCCTCGGCGTGCTGGACGGCCTTCTCCCGCTCGGTCTTCAGCCGGTCCATCTCGGCCTCGAACCGCGAGAGATGGTCGGTCTCAGCCGGCTTGTGGCCGTCCTGGCTCTCGTAGCCCCGCACTGCGCGGTCCCATCCGTCCCCTGGTCGCAAGTACTGCCTGACGAGCTCCGTCCATCCGCCGGACGGGGCTCACCGGGGAATGGTGTCAGATCGAGAACGGCGGCGCCCCGGGCTTGCCTGTGCGCAGCCCGACTCCGCCGACCCTCGTCCCCCGATACCCGGACCCCGGCCCACGGCTGCCCCGTCGTCCCGCTTGCACGCGACAGCCGCCCCCCAACCCTACCGGCCCCAGTATGCGGAGGTCAGTGCTCCGTCTTCTCCCGCGGGGCCGCGGTGACGAGTTCGGTGAGCACACCGTGGCAGTCCTTGGGGTGCAGAAACGTGATGCGCGACCCCATGGACCCCCGCCGGGGCTCGTCGTACAGAACGCGTACGCCCTTGTCCCTGATGTCGGCGGAGTCGGCGTCCACGTCGGCCGTGCCGAAGGCGATGTGGTGGACGCCCTCACCATTCTTGGCCAGCCATTTGCCCACCGCGGAGTCCTCGCGCGTGGGTTCGAGCAACTGGAGGTAGGAGGCGCCCCCGTCACTCGTCTCGTTGATCTTGAGCATGGCCTCGCGCACGCCCTGCTCCTCGTTGACCTCGGTGTGGAACACCTCGAAGCCGTAGGTGGCCTTGTAGAACTCGACGGTCGCGTCGAGGTCGTGACAGGCGATCCCGATGTGGTCGATTCGCGTCAGCATGTGGTAAGTGCAGCGCGGTCCGGGGCGATTACGCAACGTGCGCGCGATCACACTTGTCCGGCGATGACGTGCGGCGTACCGCTCAGTACATTCGAGTAAACCCTCGTTCACTTCTCATCCCCAAGGGGCCGTGCCTCATGACTGGAACGACCGGTACCACCTCAGTGATCGTCGCGGGCGCGCGAACGCCCATGGGCCGCCTCCTCGGGTCCCTCAAGTCCTTCTCCGGAGCCGATCTCGGAGGATTCGCGATCAAGGCCGCCCTCGACCGTGCGGGTATCGGTGGCGACCAGGTGCAGTACGTGATCATGGGTCAGGTGCTGCAGGCCGGGGCAGGGCAGATCCCGGCGCGCCAGGCGGCCGTCAAGGCGGGCATCCCGATGAACGTCCCGGCGCTCACGATCAACAAGGTCTGCCTCTCGGGCCTCGACGCGATCGCCCTCGCCGACCAGCTCATCCGCGCCGGCGAGTTCGACATCGTCGTCGCCGGCGGCCAGGAGTCCATGACCAACGCGCCGCACCTGCTGCCCAAGTCCCGCGAGGGCTACAAGTACGGCGCCGTCGAGATGCTCGACGCCATGGCGCACGACGGGCTGACCGACTCCTTCGAGAACATCCCCATGGGCGCCTCGACGGAGAAGCACAACACCCGCCTCGGCATCGCACGGCCCGAGCAGGACGAGATCGCCGCGCTCTCCCACCAGCGCGCCGCCGCCGCGCAGAAGAACGGCGTCTTCGAGGCGGAGATCACGCCCGTCGAGATCCCGCAGCGCAAGGGCGAGCCGGTCCTCTTCAGCAAGGACGAGGGCATCCGCGGCGAGACCACCACGGAGACGCTCGGCAAGCTGCGCCCCGCCTTCGCCAAGGACGGCACGATCACCGCGGGCACGTCCTCGCAGATCTCCGACGGTGCCGCCGCCGTCGTCGTCATGAGCAAGACCAAGGCCATCGAACTCGGCCTGGAGTGGATCGCCGAGATCGGCGCGCACGGCAATGTCGCGGGCCCGGACAACTCGCTCCAGTCCCAGCCGTCCAACGCGATCGCGCACGCGCTGAAGAAGGAGGGCCTCGACGTCTCCGACCTCGACCTCATCGAGATCAACGAGGCGTTCGCGGCCGTCGCCGTCCAGTCCATGAAGGACCTCGGCGTCACCTCCGACAAGGTCAACGTCAACGGCGGCGCGATCGCCCTCGGCCACCCCATCGGCATGTCGGGCGCCCGCATCGTCCTCCACCTCGCCCTGGAGCTGAAGCGGCGCGGCGGCGGTGTCGGCGCGGCCGCGCTGTGCGGCGGTGGCGGTCAGGGTGACGCGCTGGTGGTACGGGTACCGAAGGCATAACCGCGACACGTTGTACGAGCCCGACCGAACGGAGCTGTGATGCAGGACGTCCCCACGCTGGTCGCCCAGGCGAGAGAGGGCAGGCCGCGCGCCGTGGCCCGGCTGATCTCCCTGGTGGAGGGGGCGTCCCCGCAACTCCGTGAGGTCATGGCCGCGCTCGCGCCGCTCACCGGGAACGCGTACGTGGTCGGGCTCACCGGATCGCCCGGCGTCGGCAAGTCCACGACCACGTCGGCCCTGGTCAGCGCGTACCGGCGGGCAGGGAAGCGGGTCGGGGTCCTGGCCGTCGACCCGTCCTCGCCGTTCAGCGGCGGCGCGCTCCTCGGCGACCGGGTGCGGATGTCCGAGCACGCCTCCGACCCGGGCGTCTACATCCGCTCCATGGCCACGCGCGGCCACCTCGGCGGCCTCGCGTGGGCCGCGCCGCAGGCCATCCGCGTCCTGGACGCGGCCGGCTGCGACGTCGTCCTCGTGGAGACCGTCGGGGTCGGCCAGTCCGAGGTCGAGATCGCCGCCCAGGCGGACACCAGCGTCGTCCTCCTCGCCCCCGGCATGGGCGACGGCATCCAGGCGGCCAAGGCCGGAATCCTGGAGATCGGCGACGTCTACGTGGTCAACAAGGCGGACCGTGACGGCGCCGACGCCACCGCCCGCGAGCTGAACCACATGCTCGGCCTCGGCGAGGCCCGCGCCGCCGGTGACTGGCGCCCCCCGATCGTGAAGACCGTCGCGGCACGCGGCGAAGGCGTCGACGAGGTCGTCGAGGCGCTGGAGAAGCACCGCGCCTGGATGGAGGAGCGCGGCGTCCTGGCCGAACGCCGTGCGGCGCGCGCCGCCCGCGAGGTCGAGACGATCGCCGTGACAGCGCTCCGCGAACGCATCGACGACCTCTCCGGCGACCGCCGCCTGGGCGCCCTGGCCGAACGCATCGTCGCCGGCGACCTGGACCCGTACCGCGCGGCGGACGAACTGGTGGAGGGCGTCACGGGGGGCTGAGCCCGCCGGGACACCTCACGCCCCTCCGGGCCCTTCTGCCGCGCGCGGGGGCTCTGCTAGGTTGCCCGGCATGACCTTCCTCCGTGCGTAGAACTCCGGTGCTCCGAAGCCCCGTCGAGTTCTCACGCATGACCGGAGGAGATCCCTCGTGTACGCCGCTGTTCTGCGGACCCCGTATGCCCTGCGCACCTTTGGTGCCGCCCTGCTCGGGCGGCTCTCGTACGGGACCGTCGGCCTTTCCCTGATGCTCGCGGTCAAGGCCGCCACCGGCTCCTATGCCGTCGCGGGCACCGTCATGGCGGTGTTCGGCGCCGCCAGCGTCTTCCTGTCACCACTGCGCGCCCGGTACATCGACCGGTACGGGCCGCGCCGCGCGCTGACCCCGATGGCCGTCGGCTACGCGGCGCTGCTCGCGGTGCTCGCCGCCGTGACCTGGCGGCCCGGGGCGCCGGGCGCGCTGCTCGTCGCCCTCGCCCTGTGCGCGGGGGCCGCGACGCCGCCGCTCGGCCCGACGATGCGCGCCGTGTGGTCCCGGATCCTGCCCGACCGGCGGCTCCTGCAGCGGGCCTACAGCCTCGACGGGGTCGCGGAGGAGCTCCTCTTCGTGTCCGGGCCGCTGATCGTGGGCGTGCTCGTGCTGGTCGCGCCGCCCGCGTTCGGCGTCGCCCTGAGCGCCGGGCTCGTCGCCGTCGGGACTTTGGCGTTCGTCGCCTCGCCCATGGTCGGGGCGGTGGTCCCGGCGGACCGGAAGCGCCGGGAGCGGGCCCGCGTCGTGGGCCGGATCAAGCGCCCCGTGCTGGTCACGCTCGGCGTCGGCGTCGCGCTCGGCGCGGCCGATCTGCTGGTGCTGGCCTTCGCCGAGGACCGCGGCCGGGCCGACGCGGCGGCCTGGGTGCTCGCCGCCCTGTCGGCGGGCAGCGCGGTCGGCGGCCTCGTCAACGGCGCCGTCGACTGGCGGCGCCCCGCCCGCACCCGGCTGACCCTGCTGGCCCTCGGCCTCGCGGCGGCTCTGGGTGCCGCCGCCCTCGCCCCGGGCCTGCTCGCCCTCGCGGGAGCGGCGGTCTGTGTCGGGCTCTTCGTCGCGCCCGCCCTGACGACCGCGTACCTCCTCGCGGACGAGGCGGTGGAGCCGGGCCTGCGCACGCAGGCGGGCGCCTGGGTCAACACGGCGGTGAACGCGGGCAGTTCGGGCGGCACGGCGGGTATCGGCCTCCTGGTGGGCCACGCCCCGCTGCCCGTCTGCTTCACGGCGGCGGCAGCGGCGCCCTTGCTGGCGGGCCTGATCGGGGCGGTCCGGGCCCCGCTGCGGGGCGAGAGGCAGCGGGGCCCGGGGCAGAACCCCGCGACCCGCGCCCAGGCTCGCCCGCCTCAGTCGTCGTCGCCCTCGTCGTCCGCCGAGTGATCCGCACTCACCGCACCGGACCGGAGGTCGACCCGCCAGTCCTGCTGCTTCCCGTTCGCCGCCGTCGTCTCGACCTCCCAGACCCCGACGGAGCCGTCGTCGTCCGCGTCGACCGAGGTCACCGTGCCCTTGGCGGCGCCGGCCCGGGCCGCGTCCCGCGCGGAGACGGACGCCCCCTTCAGCGCGGAGGCGACCCGCGCCGCGTCCCCGTCGTCGTCCTTCTCGCTGTGCGCGCCGAGCACCTTCCCCGTACCGGGGTCGACGTCGACGTCGTGCCAGGTGTCGCCGGAGCCGATGATGTCGACCTCCCAGACGAGGCGGCCGTCGTCGGAGTCGAGGTCGGCGCCGGTCGCGGTGCCCGGCGTGTGCTTCAGGGCGGCGGCGATCGCGTCCTCGGCCTTGATCCTGGCGCCCTTGACGTCGTTCGCGTTCTCCTGGGCGTCGCTCACGCCGTCGTCCTTGACGCGCACGCTCGACTTCGGGGCCGACGACCCGTCGTCGTCGGCGACCGCCACCGCGGTGGCGGTGCCCGCGCCGAGCAGGGCGACGACGGCGATGGCGGAGATGACGGTCGTACGGCGCTTCATGAGGTTCTCCCGTTCGCAGAGACGGTCAGGTCGGGTTCGTGCATCGGGAACCAACCTGCCGGAGCGACCCTGAAGCCCCGCTGAAGCACCCTGAAGATTTCTTCAGGTACGGCCTGCCACCCTTGCTGCCATGCGCTTGCTGATCGTGGAGGACGAAAAGCGGCTCGCCCTGTCGCTCGCCAAGGGGCTCACCGCCGAGGGCTACGCCGTCGACGTGGTCCACGACGGCCAGGAGGGCCTGCACCGGGCGAGCGAGGGCGCGTACGACCTGGTCGTCCTCGACATCATGCTGCCGGGCATGAACGGTTACCGCGTCTGCGCCGCCCTGCGCGCCGCGGGCAACGACGTGCCGATCCTCATGCTCACCGCGAAGGACGGCGAGTACGACGAGGCGGAGGGGCTCGACACGGGCGCCGACGACTACCTGACCAAGCCCTTCTCCTACGTGGTCCTCGTCGCCCGCGTGAAGGCCCTGCTGCGCCGCCGCGGCAGCGCGGGCGGCGCCTCGCCCGTGCACACCGTCGGCCCGTACGCCGTGGACACCGCCGCCCGCCGCGTCACCCACGGCGAGGACGGCGAGGTCCCGCTCACCGCGAAGGAGTTCTCCGTCCTGGAGCAGCTCGTCACGCGCGCGGGCGAGGTCGTGTCCAAGGCCGACATCCTGGAGCACGTCTGGGACTTCGCCTACGACGGCGATCCGAACATCGTCGAGGTCTACGTCAGCGCCCTGCGCCGCAAACTCGGCGCTCCCCTCATCCGCACGGTGCGCGGCGCCGGCTACCGCCTGGAGATCCCGCGGTGAGGCGCGCGTTCGGCTCCGTACGCGCGCGTGCCGCGCTCGCCGCGACCCTCGTCGTCGCGCTCGCCCTGGTCGCGGCGGGCGCCGCCGTGCTGTTCGCCCTGCGCACCAACCTGACCGGGGAGGCGGACGGCAGCGCCGAATCGGGCGCGCGCCGCGTCGCGACCGCCCTGGCCACCGGCACCGCGCCCGACGCCCTCGACCTGGACGACGAGGACCAGCCCGTCCAGGTCGTCGACGACGACGGACGCCTCGTGGCCGCCTCCGAGGACCTGGAACGGATCACCGGCACCGGCACGGGCGCGGTGAGGCCCGTCCCGGCGAGGGCGGCGGGTGACAACGACGACGACCCGGGCGAGGACGACAGCACGGGCCCCGGCAAGGTCTCCGACAGCACCGAGTACACCGCCGGCGGCGCCACCGTGGACGGCGACAGCGCCGACTACCGGTTCGCCGAGGTCACCGTCGACGACACCGCTTACGGCGAACTGACCGTGTACGCGGGCGCCCCGCTCTCCGCCGAACAAGGCGCGGTCTCCTCCGCCCTGACGGCCATGCTGATCGGCTTCCCGGTGCTGCTCGTGGTCGTCGGGGGCGTCACCTGGCTGGTGACCCGGCGCGCCCTGCGGCCCGTCGAGGCGATCCGCGCCGAGATGGCCGCCGTCACCGCATCCCGGGACCTGGCGCGCCGCGTGCCCGAGCCGGACACGCACGACGAGGTGGCCCGTCTGGCCCGGACCACGAACGAGACCCTGGCCGCCCTCGAGGACTCCGTCGAGCGGCAGCGCCGGTTCGTCGCGGACGCCTCGCACGAGCTGCGCAGCCCGATCGCGAGCCTGCGCACCCAGCTCGAAGTGGGCGCGGCGCACCCGGAGTTGCTCGATGTGCCGGGCGCGGTCGAGGACACCGTACGGCTGCAGGAGCTGGCGGCCGATCTGCTGCTGCTCGCCCGTCTCGACGCGGGGGAGAGGCCGGGCGCGGCCGAGGTCGATCTCGCGGCGCTGGTCCGCGAGGAGCTGTCGCAGCGGACCGGCGACCGCCACCCGGTGACCGTGGAGGCCCGGGGGAGTGCGCGGGTGAGCGGCTCACGGAGCCAGCTGGCGCGGGTGCTCGGCAATCTGGTGGACAACGCGCAGCGGCACACCCGTACCGGTGTCCGCGCCACCCTGACCACCGGGCGGGGCCGGGCGGTCCTCACCGTCGCCGACGACGGGGACGGCGTGCCGGAGGGCGAGCGGGAACGGATCTTCGAGCGGTTCGTCCGGCTCGACGACGCGCGCTCCCGGGACGGCGGCGGGGCGGGACTCGGCCTCGCCATCGCCCGGGACGTGGCCGCGCGGCACGGCGGCACGCTGACGGTGCGCACCGCGCCGGACGGCGGAGCCCTGTTCGAACTCGTCGTGCCCCTGTCGTGACCGGCGCGGATCAGTTGGGCAAAATTGTTCGGAAAAGGTGGGGCACGGAGGAAGTCGGCGGTCCCCCGTACCCCACAGAATTCGCAGCTGTCACGGTTTGCCGCGCTGCGAACGCAGGTGTTCGGCGATGGGCGAGAGCGCCTTGTTGAGGTTGGCCAGGTCCTCCGCCGGGACGAGATCGACGAAGTGCTGCCGCACGGACGCCACGTGGTGCGGGGCGACCTTCTGCATGGTCTCCAGGCCGAAGTCGGTGAGGACGGTGTAGAGGCCGCGCCGGTCCGACTCGCAGTTCTCACGGCGGACCAGGCCCGCGTTCTCCATGCGGGTGATCTGGTGCGACAGCCGGCTCTTGGACTGCAGGGTCGCCGCGGCCAGGTCGCTCATCCGCATCCGGAGCTCCTCGGCCTCGGAGAGGTTCACGAGGATCTCGTAGTCGTTCATCGTCAGGCCGAAGGGCTGAAGATCCTTCTCCAGCTGGTAGTTGAGCAGCCTGTTGACCTCCAGGTGGGTGCGCCAGGCGCCCTGCTCAGCGTCGGTCAGCCATTGCGTGGCCGTGTCGGTCTCCATAAATCGATTCTACCTAAGAAGTTGAAAGGCGAACGAATGTGGGGGTGGTGACGCCCCGCACCCCGGGTGAACGCTATGGGGTCACGCGTTCGACGTCACACTCCGCAGACTACCGCTCACAGCCCGAAGCGACGCTGGAGGTCCCCGAGCTGTCCGGGAAGGCGCGGTCCCGGTGGCTGACCTGCGCCCGCACCCTGCTGACCGCCCGGCACGCCCGTTTGGTGAGGTACGTCACCCGTCAGCCGCTCGGGCATCAGCGCCTCGCTGGACTGGAGCAGGACCGTGCCCGCGCCGACGAACTCGAACTGGTGCTCCTCGCCGGAGACGCCGCCGACGCCCGTCATCGCACGTAGACCGCCGATCACGCCGGTCAGATAGCCGTGGTCGTAGTGGTGGCACGGCGACGGGCAGTCGGCCCAGCCGACCAGGGCCTGCGGGTCCACCCGGACGGGCGGCTCCATGAAGACCACCGGACCGTTTGAAGCCGCGACGAATTTGCCGGTGCCAATGAGTGTCAGGAAGCCCGGCACAATCGACTGCTTCAGCGAGAGACTTGGCTGAAAAGCGAGCAGATTGCCCGCCCGGATGGTCAGATTGCCGTCATCCAGGTCGTACGAGTTCACGTCGAAGGCGCGGTCCGCGAGCAGCATCTTGCCGCTGCCCTCCGCCACCACCCAGTCGCTCGCGTGCAGCGGCGAGTGGAACGAGGTGCGCACCAGGCGGTCGAGCCGGCCGTGCCCGATCCCGTTGAACTCCATCCGCCCGTAATAGGCGATCATCTTGCCCTTCTGCAGGAACCACTGACTGCTCTTGAGTTCCACACAGAAGGTGTACGCGTTGACGTTGTCGTCGACGGGCAGCGTCATCGGGTCGAAGATCACAGGGCTGGTCACAGCTTCTCCTCCGAGGCCTGGACGTACACCGCGCCGCTCCCGCTCAGCTCCAGCTGGAACGCCTCGCCGCTGCCGCGGCCCACCATGTCCCGCCAGCCGAGCGCCGTGGACAGCTTGTTGCGCACGTCCCCGTGGTGGGCGACGTACGCCTGCGGGTCGACGTGCACGGACCGGCCGGGCGTGATCGGCACCTCGATGACACCGCCGTGCGCCATCACGGCCACGGACCCGTGCCCCTTCAGCGTCGTCGTGAACAGGCCCTGGCCGGTGACCTGGCCGCGCACCATCCCCATGACGCCGCCCTGCGAGCCCATGAACATCGTGCCCTGCTGGAGCGTCCCCTCGAAGGCGAGCAGCCGGTCCGCCTCCACGTACAGGGTGTCGCCCGAGAGCGTGATCACCTGTACGTGGTGGCCGCCGTGCCCGAAAAGGACGGTGCCGCTGCCCTCGACGGACATCAGCGGCGTCGCCTCATTGGCCACCCGCCGCCCGAGCATGGACATCAGCCCGCCCTGCCCGCCCTGGACGTTCGGTGTGAAGGAGACGTCCCCCTTGTAGGCGAGCATCGCGCCGCGCTGGCTGTAGAGCCGCTGCCCCGGCACCACGGTCACCTCGACCATCTTGGAGTTGATCTCCCGGAAGTTCGCCGGCGGCATCACACATCTCCCGCGATCGTGTTGCGCTCACTGGGCTGGACGTAGACGAGCCCGTCGCCCTCGAAGCGGATCTGGAACGCCTCGCCGCCGCCTTCCCCGAGGAACGTACGGAAGGTGACGCCCGACTGGAACGACTGGTTGAGGTTGCCCTGGTGCGCGATGTACGCGCCCGGGTCGACGGTCAGCGGATAGTCGCGGCCGACCCGCAGGACGACCGCGGGCCCGTCACTCATGATCGCGGCCTGGCCGTGCCCCTCGACGGTGGTCGTGAAGAGCCCGTTGCCCTGCGAGGCGCCGCGCATCCCCGTGAACGAGGTGCCGGTGCGCAGCGCCGCGTCCGTGCACAGCAGATTGCTCGACTCCACGAAGAGCTTGTCGCCGCGCAGCTCCACCACGTTGATCTCGCTCGCCCGGTCGGCGAACCAGCAGGTCCCTTGCCCCTTCACCTCCATCACCACCATCTGCTCACCGGTGATGCGGCGCGTCACCATCCCGCGGAGCCCCTCACCGCCACCGGTCAGTTTCTTGAACGTCATCCGGCCGTCGTACGCGACCATCGACCCGTTCTTCGCCTTGACGCTGTCGCCCGTCATGTCGACGGCGAGCATCTTGCTGCCCTGCAGCCGGAACGTTGCCACGGGTCGAAGGTAACCGGGCCGGGGAGCCCGCCGACAGGGCCCGAGGCGCGCGATGCCACAATGAGGAACGCTTGTGCGTCGTTTCACAAGATCGACGTCGCCCGTCACTCCAGCCGTTCTCACGCCGAAGGTGCCCCGTGGACATCAAGACCGCCTCCGCCCTCCGCCGCCTCCGCCTCGTCTCCGCGCCGGAGGCCGTCTCCTTCCTCCTGCTCATCGTCTGCTCGGTCCTCAAGCGCACGACCGACTTCAACGCGGTGCCGGTGATGGGCATGGTCCACGGCATCCTCTTCGTGCTCTACGTGCTCTTCTGGCTGGACGCCTGGAACCGCACCAAGTGGAGCTTCGGCCGCGCGGCCCTCTACTTCGTCCTCTCCGTCCTGCCCACCGGCGGCTTCTTCGCCGAGCGCAAGCTCAAGCGCGAGGCCGACGACGCGGTCAGCCAGGTCATCGCCGCCCGCGCCCGCCAGGAAGGGATCGTGAACGCATGATCGTCGCCTTCTCCGTGACCCCGCTCGGGGTCGGCGAGGACGTGGGGGAGTACGTGGCCGACGCGGTCCGCGTCGTCCGCGAATCCGGCCTGCCGAACCGCACCGACGCGATGTTCACCTCCGTCGAGGGCGAGTGGGACGAGGTCATGGACGTCGTCAAGCGCGCCGTCGCGGCGGTCGAGGCGCGGGCGCCGCGCGTGTCCGTCGTCATGAAGGCGGACATCCGACCGGGAGTGACCGACGGGATGACGTCCAAGGTGGCCACCGTCGAACGGCATCTGGCCGACGGCTGAGCCGCGTGGGGTGGTCGGACCGAGGCCGACGGCTGAGCCGCGCGGACCGGTCGGAACGGGGCCGACCGGCCAAAGAGCGAGACAGGGCTGACCACCATATGACCGGCCGGTAAGGTCGGAGGCGTGCCGAAGCCGCTCAGTCTTGCCTTCGATCCGATCGCCCGCGCCGACGAACTCTGGAAGCAGCGCTGGGGATCCGTGCCCTCCATGGGCGCCATCACCTCGATCATGCGCGCGCACCAGATCCTGCTCGGTGAGGTCGACGCCGTCGTGAAGCCGTACGGGCTCACGTTCGCGCGCTACGAGGCATTGGTGCTGCTCACCTTCTCCAAGGAGGGTGAGCTGCCCATGTCGAAGATCGGTGAGCGCCTCATGGTGCACCCCACGTCGGTCACCAACACGGTCGACCGCCTGGTGCGCTCCGGCCTCGTCGCCAAGCGCCCCAACCCCAACGACGGCCGCGGCACGCTCGCCACCATCACCGACAAGGGCCGCGAGGTCGTCGAGTCGGCGACGCGCGACCTGATGGCGATGGACTTCGGGCTCGGGGTGTACGACGCCGAGGAGTGCGGGGAGATCTTCGCGATGCTGCGGCCGCTGCGGGTGGCGGCCAACGACTTCGACGAGGAGTGAGGCGGCTTCGACGAGGAATGAGGCGGCTTCCACGATGAGTGAGGCGGCTTCGACGAGGAGTGAGGCGGCCGGTTTCGCTTCCCGGGCCGCGGGTTCCGCTTCCCGGGCCCGGCTGAAGATCGCGCAAATCGGGCGGTTACGCTCGTCCCATGAAGAAGAGCGTGCTGACCCGCTACCGGATCATGGCCTACGTGACCGGTGTGCTCCTGGTCCTCCTGTGTCTCGGCATGATCGCCAAGTACGCGCTCGGTATGGACGGCGCGGCGGACGCCACGCGCGTCATCGCCATCGCGCACGGCTGGCTGTACGTCATCTACCTCGTGTTCGCCTTCGACCTCGGGTCCAAGGCGAAGTGGCCGGTCGGCAAGCAGCTGTGGGTGCTCATCGCGGGCACGATCCCGACGGCGGCGTTCTTCGTCGAGCGCAAGGTCTCCGCGGAGCTGGAGGCCAAGGTCACCGAGGACGGCACGAAGCTCGCGAAGGCGTAAACGCGCCCGTTCCGGGTCCGCCGAACCGCTCGCACTCGACTGTGTGAGCGGTTCGCCATCGACATTTACTAGGACGTCCAAGTAAATTGGATGGCATGGGAAGCATGGACGCTGACGCCATCGCGGAGGGCCGCCGCCGCTGGCAGGCCCGGTACGACTCCGCCCGCAAGCGGGACGCCGACTTCACGACGCTGTCCGGAGACCCCGTCGATCCGGTGTACGGGCCACGGCCCGGGGACACATACGACGGGTTCGAGCGGATCGGCTGGCCCGGCGAGTACCCCTTCACGCGCGGCCTGCATCCGACCGGCTACCGCGGCCGCACCTGGACCATCCGCCAGTTCGCCGGGTTCGGCAACGCCGAGCAGACCAACGAGCGCTACAAGATGATCCTCGCCGCGGGCGGCGGCGGCCTCTCCGTCGCCTTCGACATGCCGACCCTCATGGGCCGCGACTCCGACGACCCGCGCTCGCTCGGCGAGGTCGGCCACTGCGGCGTCGCCATCGACTCGGCGGCCGACATGGAAGTCCTGTTCAAGGACATCCCGCTCGGCGACGTCACCACATCCATGACGATCTCCGGGCCCGCCGTCCCGGTCTTCTGCATGTACCTCGTCGCGGCGGAGCGTCAGGGCGTCGACCCGGCCGTCCTCAACGGCACGCTCCAGACCGACATCTTCAAGGAGTACATCGCGCAGAAGGAGTGGCTCTTCCAGCCCGAGCCCCACCTGCGCCTCATCGGCGACCTGATGGAGCACTGCGCCGCCTCCATCCCGGCGTACAAGCCGCTGTCGGTCTCCGGCTACCACATCCGCGAGGCCGGCTCGACGGCGGCGCAGGAGCTGGCGTACACCTTGGCGGACGGCTTCGGATACGTGGAACTCGGCCTCTCGCGTGGACTCGACGTAGACGTCTTCGCCCCAGGCCTCTCCTTCTTCTTCGACGCGCACCTCGACTTCTTCGAGGAGATCGCCAAGTTCCGCGCCGCCCGCCGCATCTGGGCCCGCTGGATGCGCGACGTGTACGGGGCACAGACCGACAAGGCGCAGTGGCTCCGCTTCCACACCCAGACGGCGGGCGTCTCGCTGACGGCCCAGCAGCCGTACAACAACGTGGTCCGCACGGCGGTCGAGGCTTTGGCGGCTGTCCTGGGCGGCACCAACTCCCTCCACACCAACGCTCTCGACGAGACCCTCGCCCTGCCGAGCGAGCAGGCCGCCGAGATCGCCCTGCGCACCCAGCAGGTCCTCATGGAGGAGACCGGCGTCGCCAACGTCGCCGACCCGCTCGGCGGCGCCTGGTACGTCGAACAGCTCACCGACCGCATCGAGGCCGACGCCGAGAAGATCTTCGACCAGATCAAGGAACGCGGCCTGCGCGCCCACCCCGACGGGCAGCACCCCATCGGCCCCATGACCTCCGGCATCCTGCGTGGCATCGAGGACGGCTGGTTCACGGGCGAGATCGCCGAGTCCGCGTTCCAGTACCAGCAGGCCCTGGAGAAGGGCGACAAGCGGGTCGTGGGCGTCAACGTCGCGCACGGGTCGGTCACCGGTGACCTGGAAATTCTGCGGGTCAGCCACGAGGTGGAGCGGGATCAGGTCCGCGTCCTCGGTGACCGGAAGTCGGCGCGGGACGAGTCGGTCGTACGGGCCGCGCTCGACCGGATGCTGGGCGCTGCGCGGGACGGGTCGAACATGATCGCCCCGATGCTCGACGCGGTCCGGGCGGAGGCGACGCTCGGGGAGATCTGCGGGGTGCTCCGGGACGAGTGGGGCGTGTATACGGAGCCGGCGGGGTTCTAGCGGGGCCTGCTCCTCGCGGCCTGCCCGGCGCCTGCCACGGGGCGGGCTGCGGCCCGGCGGGGCACTTGGCTCCGCCATTCCCCGCGCCCCTGGGGACGTGTGGCTTTCGGGCGCGGGCATCGTCGTGGCTGGTCGCGCCGTTCCCCGCGCCCCTTGGGGGCTTCCCCTTCGTGTCGTTCTTCGGCCGCGGGCATCGTCGTGGCTGGTCGCGCAGTTCCCCGCGCCCCTGGGGGGTTGTCCCTTACGCGCCGATCTCTGGTGCGGGCATCGCTGCGGCTGGGCGCGTCGTTCCCCGCGGCCCTTGAGGCCTGCGGCCTCGTCGCGGAGGCGATGCTGGAGAGCGCGCTCCCACGCGCGCCCCTGAAATGGCGCACGCAGTGCGCATTCCAGGGGCGCGGGGAGCTGCGCGACCAGCCACGACGTGACCGGCACTCGGTGATGCGCCCGGGACCGTGCGCGGGCCCGCGTCACGGCGAGCCCAGCCGGTAGCCGACCCCGTGCACCGTGTGGACGACCCGCGACTTCACGTACGTCACGGACACGGCCCGCGGCTTCCTGGCGGTGGCGGAGTGCGACCGGGCCCTCGGCGAGGTCGTAACCTCGGCATCGGTTCGCGCCGGACAGGTATCAAGTCTGACGGACGACAGCGGGGCACCGGGAGCCGCTGCCGCACCCACTACCGCCATGAAGGGCCGTGATGACGAAGCTGGTGGCGCTGCCGGGCCGGGGTGAGGCGGACGGCCTCAACTGGTGGGCGACCGGCGCGCTGTTCGAGGACGCCGTCAGGTTCGTCATGGAACGCGTCCACGACCCCCGCGTGACCGAGGACCTGACCGGCCAGGCGGCATCCGGCCACCTCTTCCTGGCGGAGCTCCCCGAACCCGCCCTGTCCGATGTCCTGACAGCCCTGCGGGACGACTTCCCCGCCTACGTGGACACGGAGATCTACCCGCCCGCCGTGGTCCGCCGCATGGATTACGCGGACGTCTTCGTGGCCCGCGCCAAGGCCCTCGCGGACCTGGCCGGACGGAGCCTCGCACTCCGTACGTCGTCGGACCCGGGGGCGGCGGCACGCTCCGGCCCGACGACCCTCAGCGCGCGGGCCCTCCCCGGCACTCCGCTCGCGGGCCGCCTCGTGTGGCTGAGGGACGGGGACGTCGCATTCCTCTCCGAGGACCGCGCGGCGCCCCTGGCGAGGGCCGGCGGCCTAGGCTCCACCGCGCTCACCATGGGAGCCGTACACATCGCCGTGGGCGTCACGACAGGGCAGTTGCTGTACGTGCGGGGCTTCGTACCCCGCTCGACCTGGCGCCCGGCGAGCCTCCCCGCGCCCGCCGCGAAGCCGGGAACCGTCCACGTGACGCCGGACAGCCCCTTCCTGCCCGGCGTGCCGTTCGCATTGGGCCCGGGCGAGGACTGGCGGACCGAGCACGATGAACGGTCCGGCTGGCTGCGGGTCGCGGCGATGCCGGGGAACGCGGCGGCCGAGCCGACGAAGACGGAGACGGAGACGGAGACGGTGACGACGATCGCGGAGCACACCGGGATCGGGTTGCGTGCGGGACGGATCTCCTCGGTCTGGCTGCGCGTCGGGGCGTAAGAGTCGGGTGCAAGAGTCGCGGCGTCAGCGTTGGGGCGTGAGCGTCGGGGCGTGAGGCGTCCTGACCGCTTTCGCGGCGGCCGAGCCCTCAGCCCGATGCCGCCGCGAGCCCGCCGAGCAGCAGCGCCGTGAATCTGCGCACCCACTCCCCGTCCACCGGCTCCGCGCTCACCAGCGTGCGGTGGACCACCGCGCCCGCCGCCACGTCGAAGATCAGGTCCGCTGTCGCCGCCGCGGCGGCCGGGTCGGGGGAGGGCGGGAGTTCGCCGCGGCGCTCCGCTCGGGCGCGGCCTTCCAGGACGAGACGTTTTTGCCGGTCCACGATCGAGGTGCGGATGCGTTCGCGCAGGGGTTCGTCGCGGGTCGACTCCGCTACTACCGCCATCAGGGCCGTCTTCGTCTCCGGGCGGTCCAGGATCGCCGCGAACTGGAGGACCACGCCCTCGATGTCGGCGGCCAGGGAACCATTGTCGGGGAGTTCGAGTTCATCGAAGAGGACGGCCACCGCGTCGACGACCAGTTCGTTCTTTCCGGCCCAGCGCCGGTAGAGCGTCGTCTTCGCGACGCCCGCCCGCGTCGCCACGTCGCCGAGCGTCAGCTTCGACCAGCCGAGGTCGACCAGCGCGGCGCGCGTGGCTTCGAGGATCGCCTCGTCCGCCGCGGCTGAGCGTGGCCGGCCGAGTCGACCCGCGCTGGACGGCGGCGTGCGGCTCTGCATGGTCGCGACCATACCGGCCAGTAGGTCGACTGGTATGCGTGAGCCAGATCACCCGGGGCCGCCCTCCGTGCCCTGCGTAGGACAGTTACGCTACGAGCCGTAGCGAAAGCTCGATAGTGTGATCTCGCCGCGTCCGACTCCGATCTGCACCCGGAGCCGGCCGGGACGAGCGGCAACCACGGATGCCGGGTGGGGACCCGGCATCACCAGGCGCCGGGTGGGGACCGGGCGCCGAACCTTCGGGAAAAGAAGGAGCAGGCCGAGTCCGCTCCGTGTCTCTTCATTGCGTCTCGCAATCCGGCGGGAGGCCACGGAGCGGTACCCGGCCCACAAGCGGTCGCGGAGGGGGGAGAATGCACGCATGCAGCCACGGAACATGTCCATGAGCGGAGTCGTCGATCTCGCCGCGGTGAAGGCGGCCCAGGAGGCCAAGGCCAAGGCGGAGCAGGCGCGCGCCGAAGCCGCCCGGCAGGGTGGCGGCCCCGCCGCGGTGTCGCCTTCGAGCCTCGTCATCGACGTCAATGAGGCGGACTTCGAGCGCGAGGTACTGCAGCGCTCCACCGAGGTGCCCGTCGTCATCGACTTCTGGGCCGAGTGGTGTGAGCCCTGCAAGCAGCTGAGCCCCCTCCTGGAGCGGCTCACCGTCGAGTACGGCGGCCGCATCGTCCTTGCGAAGATCGACGTCGACGCGAACCAGATGCTGATGCAGCAGTTCGGGGTGCAGGGCATCCCGGCGGTCTTCGCGGTCGTCGCCGGGCAGGCGCTGCCCCTCTTCCAGGGAGCCGCCCCGGAGGCCCAGATCCGCGGCACGCTCGACCAGCTGATCCAGGTCGCCGAGGAGCGCTTCGGCCTCACGGGCATCGCCGTCGACCCGGGCGCCGAGGGCGACGCCCCGGTGGCCGAGGTTCCGGCCGGCCCGTACGACGCGCTTCTCGAAGCCGCGGTCCAGGCACTCGACGCGGGCGACCTCGGCGGCGCCATCCAGGCGTACAAGAACGTGCTGTCCGACGACCCCGGCAACACCGAGGCCAAGCTCGGCCTCGGCCAGGCGGAGCTGCTGCAGCGCGTGCAGAACCTCGACCCGCAGGCGGTCCGCAAGGACGCGGCCGAGAAGCCCGGCGACGTGCAGGCGCAGATCGCCGCCGCCGATCTGGACCTCGTCGGCGGCCATGTCGAGGATGCTTTCGGCCGACTTGTCGACGCGGTGGCCCGTACGGCGGGCGACGACCGCACGGCGGCGCGGGTCCGTCTCCTTGAAATGTTCGAGATCGTCGGTGCCGACGACCCCCGGGTGACCACCGCGCGTACTGCCCTGGCCCGGGTTCTTTTCTGAGCGGGCAGTGACCTGTTCCTAAACCCCCGGCATGTGATGCCGAGGTGAAAATTTGGCCTCCGGGGGCCCACAGCGGCCGCGCTTTACCAAAACTTGGTAAACGCGGCCGCTGTTACTTGGAGTAAGTCGAGGGCTTGCTTCCGTCCGAGTCTGTCCCGGTATCAACATCTTTGCCGCCTCCGTGGACGGCACCCTGCGTTGCTGTCCGATGTCAGGCCGTCGTGGCGCGGTTACTCGTCCGTTACCCATGAGTAACGAACCCCCTTGTGCGAGCGCCGGGAATGCACCACGATCGGGCACGCTCGGTCCACTTCCTCACTTTCCCGACACCCACTCGGGCGGCGAGGGTTCTGGGTCCCCACCGAGCAGGTCGGCGGTGAAGCCTTGGGGAGCGCCGTCGGTCTGGGACAGGGGGGTCTCGGTCGATTTTCGACTGAGCCTGTCCAGCAGGTTGCGCGTGATGGATCAGGTGCGACCAGTGGTTGTCGCTCGGGGGTGATCGCCGGTGATCAGGGTGCGAATCAGCGCCTCCGACACAGGCGCTCTCCTTCCCGAGGACGTAGCACTTCTCCCATCCCTGCCCGGCTGAGCCGCCGAAAGGGGCGAGTCAGGGCCGGAGATGTACGTCCGAGAAGGAGGAAAAAACAGTCATGAACTCTGTGGCTCGTGGTGGAACGAGATGGAAGCGGTTCGCCGTCGTCATGGTGCCGAGCGTTGCGGCCACCGCGGCGATAGGTGTCGCGCTCTCGCAGGGCGCCCTCGCGGCATCGTTCAGTGTGTCGGGGCAGTCGTTCAAGGTGCATGTCGACAAGCTCGACGCCACCGGCATGATCCAGTACGGCGCCGTCGACGCTGAGAAGAACGGGACCCCTCACCCGGTCTCCGTCTCGGCGTTCAAGAACGCCGAGCTCACCAACATGTGCCAGTCCGTGGTGACGCACCTGCCGGGCCTTGGTGACATCACGCTGGTCCTGAACGCCGGTGGCGGCGGCAAGCCGGCGGTTGCCGACAACATCTACATCGATGTCGCGCAGCTCAAGGCGGACGCCGAGTTCCGCAACATCAACATCGGCGTCGGTGCCGGGTCCTCGACCAAGGGCCCCGGCATGAAGGGCGGCAAGGAGCAGGCCGACCCGAACGGTTTCGCTCAGGAAGCCGACCGCGCGATCCTGACCGACGTCGACCAGACCGCCTGGGCGACGAGCGCCGGCACCTTCAAGCTCAACGGGCTGAACATGAGCCTGAAGAGGGGCAGCGGCAAGGGCGTCGAGTGCTACTAGGCCTCACCGCCTAGCGCTCTCGATCACCCGCACCGCACAGCACGGAGGGGCGCGGGGGCATGGCCTGCACCGTTCGGCCGGGGTCCCCGTGCCCGCATCCGCACACATCACCACCGAACAGAACGCCAGTCCTGAGGAGCTGTACGACATGAGCGCCGAAGCGCAAGCAGGGGTGGACGACAGGTTCGGCCACGCACGCCGCACGTTCCGCACTTGGCGCGGGCAACGCCCCTTCTGGGCAGGCCTGTTGACCGTGCTCGGCGGCATCCCGATCATGTACTTCCCGTACGCGAACCTGACGCTCGGCTCGATGACGATCCGGATGGCCACCACGGCCGGTGCCGGTTCGCTGATCATCGGTGTCCTGCTCGTCGTGCTCGGCCTCACGATGTGGTTCCAGTACCAGTCCCGCGTCTTCGCGGGTGTCGCGGCGATCCTGCTCGCCCTGGTCTCCCTTGTCGTCTCCAACTTCGGCGGATTCGTCATCGGTTTCCTGCTGGCCCTGGTGGGCGGCGCTCTCGCCGTCTCCTGGGCTCCGGCCAAGCCGCAGGAGGAGGCACCGGTGGCGGACACCGCCGTTGCCGAGACCGGTGGTGCGGAGAGCGTGCCGCCGGTCACCGGCGTCACCTACCGCGTCGCGGGCGCAAACCACGACGAGTCAGGGACGAGCCCGGACAACGGGACGAACGGGAGGCACCGTGCCGGCTGACGAGGTGCACCACGAGGACTCCGCGGGGGAGTCCCGTGCGAGAACCGGGCCGCGGCATGCAGCACCGAGGAAGCATCTTTTCACCAGGTTGCACATGCCCGCGGGCAAGGCGATCGCCATCGCGGCCATGCCCACGGCCGTACTGATGGGGATGGGCCTCACCCCCACGCTGGCGTCCGCCAAGGACAACCCCACCAAGTTCTCGGTGGACGACTACAAGGCATGCGCCGACGCCGTGCAGGCGGAGCGCGACGCCAAGGACGGCAAGTCCGCCACAGAGAAGGACGACAAGCCGGAGGCGTCCGCGACTCCGTCACCGTCCGCGTCGGCGTCCACGGGGAAGGACGCCGACAAGGACAGCGCCAAGAGCGGCGACGAGGGCGGCACCAAGGGAGAGGGCACGGATCAGGCCGAGCCCACGCCCACCCCCACCGCCGAGAAGCCGAGCAGCGGTAAGAGCACCACGGAGACGCAGGACAGCAAGGACGGCAAGGCGGCTCAGGACACCGCCACGCCGACCCCCTCGCCCTCCGCCTCCGCGACCAAGAACCCGCTCGACCCGCTGGGTCTCGGGGACGCGCTCAAGGACATCTTCACGCCGAAGGACAAGGAGACGGCCACCCCGACTCCGACCCCGTCGGCCTCGCAGACCCCTTCCGCCGACACGACGGGTACGGCGGAGGACTCCGGGCAGGACGCCGGGGAGAAGGACGGCAAGGACCTCGGCTCGGCCGTCAAGGACACGGTCGACGGTGTGGGCGACACCGCCAAGGACGTGACCGGCAAGGTCACCGACAAGGCCGGCGATGCGGTCGAGGACGCCACGGAGAAGGCGACGGAGTCGGCGACCCCGTCCCCGAGCGCCAGCGCCACCGGCATCCCCGAGGACTGCCCGGTCGCCACCGACGCCGAGGGCGCCGACGAGACCACCCCGGTCGCGCTGCCGGACAAGCCGTGGCGCCTTGAGGCCAGCTCGCTGCTGCTCAAGGGCGCGGACTACCAGGGCATCGTCAACGTCCGGATGGCCGACGGCACCGTCAAGCGCGTCATGAAGTACGTCATCTCCAACGGTACGGACATCGGGGACCTGCACCAGATCGCCCCGGGTTCCGGCGGCAAGTCGTCCCACATCCGCTCGGACAAGGGCTCGACGTCGACCATCCGGGGCGGGAAGACGACGATGTACACCGAGGAGCTGTCGGGCAACCTGCTCGGGCTGATCCCCGCGACGTTCAACGCCGACAACCCGCCGCCGATCAACCTGCCGATCCTGTACTTCACGAACGTGAAGGTCACGCAGGCCGCGCAGTTCGGCGGGAACCTGCACATCCCCGGTCTGACGATCTCCATCGAGGACGACTGACCGGCGCACCACCCCCAAGACCCGTTCGGGAGCCGCACACCACCGAGGGCGCCCCCTGTCTCGTACAGGAGGCGCCCTCGGTGTGTGTGCCGTCAGCCGGCGTGCCGGATCAGTCGCGGCCGCCCAGGTGGTGCACCCGTACCATGTTCGTCGTGCCGGGGACGCCGGGGGGCGAGCCGGCGGTGATGACGACGGTGTCGCCGTCGTTGAAGCGGTTCAGCTTCACCGTCTCGGTGTCGACCAGCTCGACCATCGCGTCCGTGGTGTCCACGTGCGGGACGACGTACGACTCGACGCCCCAGCTCAGCGAGAGCTGGTTGCGGGTGTTCTCGTCCGTGGTGAAGGCCAGGATCGGCTGGGCCGCGCGGTAGCGGGACAGGCGGCGGGCCGTGTCACCGGACTGGGTGAAGGCGACCAGCGCCTTGCCGCCCAGGAAGTCGGCGATCTCGGCGGCGGCGCGGGCCACCGCACCGCCCTGGGTGCGCGGCTTCTTGCCGGGCACGAGCGGCTGGAGGCCCTTGGAGAGCAGCTCCTCCTCGGCCGCCTTAACGATCTTCGACATCGTCTTGACGGTCTCGATCGGGTAGGCGCCCACCGACGACTCGGCGGAGAGCATGACCGCGTCGGCGCCGTCCAGGATCGCGTTGGCGACGTCGGAGGCCTCCGCGCGCGTGGGGCGCGAGTTGGTGATCATCGACTCCATCATCTGGGTCGCGACGATCACCGGCTTGGCGTTGCGGCGGCACATCTCCACGAGGCGCTTCTGCACCATCGGGACCTTCTCCAGGGGGTACTCCACGGCGAGGTCGCCACGAGCCACCATCACGGCGTCGAACGCCGCGACGACGCCCTCCATGTTGGCGACGGCCTGCGGCTTCTCCACCTTGGCGATGACGGGGACCCGGCGGCCCTCCTCGTCCATCACCTTGTGGACGTCCTTGACGTCGGCGGCGTCGCGCACGAAGGACAGGGCGACCATGTCGCAGCCCATCCTCAGGGCGAAGCGCAGGTCCTCGACGTCCTTCTCGGACAGGGCGGGGACGTTCACGGCCGCGCCGGGCAGGTTGATGCCCTTGTGGTCGGAGATGACGCCGCCCTCGACGACGATCGTCTTCACGCGGGGGCCTTCGACCTCGACGACGCGCAGCTCGACGTTGCCGTCGTTGATCAGGATCTGGTCGCCCTTGGAGACGTCGCCGGGCAGCCCCTTGTAGGTGGTGCCGCAGATCGACTTGTCGCCGGGCACGTCCTCGGTGGTGATGGTGAACTCGTCACCGCGCACCAGCTCGACGGGGCCCTCGGCGAAGGTCTCCAGACGGATCTTCGGGCCCTGGAGGTCGGCGAGGACGCCCACGGCGCGGCCGGTCTTCGTGGCGGCGGCCCGCACCCGGTCGTAACGACCCTGGTGCTCGGCGTGCGAGCCGTGGCTGAAGTTGAAGCGGGCCACGTTCATACCGGCTTCGATCAGCGAGACGAGCTGCTCTTCGGAGTCGACGGCTGGGCCCAGCGTGCAGACGATTTTGGAACGGCGCATGGGGGCGATCCTATCGGTTTGTTTCGCTACGGAATATTCCGTCTGGTGGAATCTACAAATGGGCGGGTGCGCGCTCAGTCGTGGTCCGGCGCGACCAGCGCGTAGGTCTGCTGCGCGATCTCCAGCTCCTCGTCGGTCGGCACCACGGCCACCGTGACCCGGGCGTACTCGGGCGAGATGACCCGCGCCTCGTCGGAACGTACGGAATTGAGCTCGCCGTCGACCGCGAGACCCAGCTCCTCCAGGCCCGCGACCGCAGCCTCCCGCACCGGCGCCGCATTCTCACCGACCCCGGCGGTGAACACGACCGCGTCCACCCGCCCGAGCACCGCGTAGTAGGCACCGATGTACTTCTTCAGGCGGTGGATGTAGATGTCGAAGGCGAGTTTCGCCTCCTCGTCGCCCGCGTCGACACGGCGCCGGATCTCCCGCATGTCGTTGTCGCCGCACAGACCGATCAGGCCGCTCTTCTTGTTGAGGAGGTCGTCGATCGCGTCCGCGGACATGTTGCCCACCCGCATCAGATGGAAGATGACGGCCGGGTCGACGTCGCCTGAACGCGTCCCCATCACCAGCCCTTCGAGCGGGGTGAGGCCCATCGAGGTGTCCACGCAGACGCCGCCGCGCACCGCTGAGGCCGAGGCGCCGTTGCCCAGGTGCAGGACGATGACGTTGACGTCCTCGGGCTCCTTGCCGAGCAGCTCGGCCGTCTTGCGCGACACGTACGCGTGCGACGTGCCGTGGAAGCCGTAGCGGCGCACCCGGTGCTCGTCGGCCGTCTTGATGTCGATCGCGTAGCGCGCCGCCGACTCCGGCATCGTCGTGTGGAACGCCGTGTCGAAGACCGCGACCTGCGGCAGGTCGGGGCGGAGCGACATCGCCGTACGGATGCCCGTGAGGTTCGCCGGGTTGTGCAGCGGCGCCACCGGGATGAGCCGCTCCACCTCCTTGAGCACGGCGTCGTCGATCACGGTCGGCTTGGAGAAGAACAGGCCGCCGTGGACGACGCGGTGGCCGATCGCGGCCAGGTCGGGGGAGTCCAGGCCGAGCCCGTCCCGCGCCAGCTCGTCGGCGACGGCCTTGAGCGCCTCCTCGTGGTCGGCGATGCGCTCCTCCCGCTCCCGCGCCTCACCGCCCTCACCGGTCAGCGGGGTGTGCTTGAGGCGCGAGGTCTCCTCACCGATCCGCTCGACGAGGCCGGCGGCGAGCTTGCTGCCGTCGCCCATGTCGAGCAGCTGGTACTTCACCGACGAGGAGCCGGAGTTGAGGACGAGGACTCGGGTCGCTGTCACGGATGAGGTTGCCTTTTCGTCGGGGACGTCTGGAGCGGAGGTGGGTCAGCCGGCCGGCGTCTGGGCCTGGATCGCGGTGATGGCGACGGTGTTCACGATGTCCTGCACGAGCGCGCCCCGCGACAGGTCGTTGACCGGCTTGCGCAGCCCCTGGAGGACCGGGCCGACCGCGATGGCGCCGGCCGAGCGCTGCACCGCCTTGTACGTGTTGTTGCCGGTGTTCAGGTCCGGGAAGATCAGCACGCTGGCCTGCCCCGCGACCTCCGAACCGGGCAGCTTGGTGGCGGCCACGGAGGGCTCCACGGCGGCGTCGTACTGGATCGGCCCCTCGATCTTCAGGTCGGAGCGGCGCTCACGGACCAGCTCGGTGGCCTCGCGGACCTTGTCGACGTCGGCGCCGGAGCCGGAGGTGCCGGTGGAGTACGAGAGCATGGCGATGCGCGGGTCGACGCCGAACTGGGCGGCCGTCACCGCGGACTGCATGGCGATGTCCGCGAGCTGCCGGGCGTCCGGGTCCGGGTTCACGGCGCAGTCGCCGTAGACGAGGACCTTGTCGGCCAGGCACATGAAGAAGACCGAGGAGACGATCGCGGCCTCCGGCTTGGTCTTGATGATCTCGAAGGCGGGCCGGATGGTCGCGGCCGTGGAGTGCACGGAGCCCGAGACCATGCCGTCGGCCAGGCCCTCCTGGACCATGAGGGTGCCGAAGTAGTTCACGTCGGCGACCACGTCGTGGGCCAGCTCGACGGTGACGCCCTTGTGGGCGCGCAGCTCCGCGTACGCGGCGGCGAACCGGTCGCGCAGTTCCGAGGTCTGCGGGTCGACGACCTCGGTGTCCGCCAGGTCGATGCCGAGGTCGGCGGCCTTCTTGCGGATCTGCTCGACGGGGCCGAGCAGCGTGAGGTCGCAGACGCCGCGGCGGAGCAGGACGTCGGCGGCGCGCAGCACCCGCTCCTCGGTGCCCTCGGGCAGGACGACGCGACGCCGCTGCGAGCGGGCCTGTTCCAGGAGCTTGTGCTCGAACATCATCGGCGTGAGCCGGTCCGAGGACGGCGCCTGGATCGTCTTGAGCAGCCCGGCCGTGTCGACGTACCGCTCGAAGAGGCCGAGCGCGGTCTCCGCCTTGCGGGGCGTCGCCGCGTTCAACTTCCCTTCCAGCGCGAACAGTTCACCGGCCGTGGGGAACGAGCCGCCGCTCACCGCGACGACCGGGGTGCCGGGCGCGAGCCGGTCGGCCAGCTTGAGGATCTCCTCGCCGGGCCGCTCGTTCAGGGTGAGCAGGACGCCCGCGATCGGCGGCGTACCGGCGCTGTGCGCGGCGAGCGAGCCGACGACCAGGTCCGCGCGGTCGCCGGGGGTGACGACCATGCAGCCCGGGGTCAGGGCGTTGAGGAAGTTGGGCAGCATGGCGCCGCCGAAGACGAAGTCCAGGGCGTCGCGGGCGAGCCCCGAGTCGTCGCCGAGCAGCACCGTGCCGCCGAGGGCGTGGGTGATCTGGGCGACGGTCGGCGCGGAGAGCGCGGGCTCGTCGGGCAGCACGTAGGTCTCCACCGGGAGGTGCCCGGCGAGCTGCTCGTGGATGGCGTCACGGTCCTCGGCGGCGACCCGGTTGGCGAGCATGGCGAGGACGTCGCAGCCCAGGCCGTCGTAGGCGCGGAAGGCATTGCGGACCTCGGCGCACACCGAATCGGCGGTCTGCTTCTTGCCGCCGACGACGGGCAGCACGGAGGCCCCGAACTCGTTCGCGAGACGTGCGTTCAGCGCCAGCTCGTCGGGGAGCTGGGTGTCGGCGTAGTCCGTGCCGAGGACGAGGACCACGTCGTAGTCCCGGGCCACCACGTGGAAGCGGTCGACCAGGCGCGACAGGAGCTCGTCGGTGCCCTGCTCGGCCTGGACCGTGGCCGCCTCGTGGTAGCCGAGGCCGAACACGGTCGCCGGGTCCTGCGAGAGCCGGTAACGCGCCCGCAGCAGGTCGAAGAGGCGGTCCGGGCCGTCGTGGACGAGCGGGCGGAAGACGCCCACCCGGTCGACCTGGCGCGTCAGGAGCTCCATGACTCCCAGCTCGACGACCTGGCGGCCGTCGCCCCGGTCGATCCCGGTCACGTACACGCTGCGCGTCACGCGTGCTCTCCGTTCCTGTCGTGACGTTTCCGTCGTGGCCGGCCGGCCCGGCAGGCCATCGTGCGGCCGGTCGTGCCGTGGCCGAAAAAAATGGCCATATCGAAAGCTGTGCCCTATTGACAATACCTCCGGCGCTGGCTAGGTCGCCCGCCGGACAAAAGCCCTGTACAACCCCTCTGGCAGCAGGGTTCCCACGCCCCCGCACAGCATGCCGAAGCGCCCCGCCCGGCGGGGGCGAACGCAGCCCCTCGCGGAGCGTGGAAGAATCGCAGTGGCTCACACGTACCGGCAGCGAGCAGGAGACACAGCACGATGCGTATCGGAGTTCTGACCGCAGGCGGCGACTGCCCTGGACTGAACGCAGTGATCCGGTCGGTCGTGCACCGAGCCGTCACGCACTACGGCGACGAGGTCCTCGGCTTCGAGGACGGCTACGCGGGCCTCCTCGACGGCCGCTGCCGCACCCTCGACCTCAACGCCGTCAGCGGCATACTCGCCCGCGGCGGCACCATCCTCGGCTCCTCCCGCCTGGAGCGCGACAAGTTCCGCGCGGCCTGCGAGAACGCCAAGCAGCTCGCCGAGGAGATCGGCTTCGACGTCCTCATCCCGATCGGCGGCGAGGGCACGCTCACCGCCGCCCGGATGCTCTCCGACGCGGGCCTGCCCGTCGTCGGCGTCCCGAAGACGATCGACAACGACATCTCCTCCACCGACCGCACCTTCGGCTTCGACACCGCCGTCGGCGTCGCCACCGAGGCGATGGACCGCCTCAAGACGACCGCCGAGTCCCACCAGCGCGTCATGGTCGTCGAGGTCATGGGCCGCCACGCTGGCTGGATCGCCCTCGAGTCCGGCATGGCCGGCGGCGCCCACGGCATCTGCCTGCCCGAGCGGCCCTTCGACCCCGCCGACCTCGTCAAGATGGTCGAGGAGCGGTTCGCCCGCGGCAAGAAGTTCGCCGTCATCTGCGTCGCCGAGGGGGCGCACCCCGCCGACGGCACGATGGACTACGGCAAGGGCGCGATCGACCAGTTCGGCCATGAGCGCTTCCAGGGCATCGGCACCGCCCTCGCCTACGAGCTCGAATCCCGGCTCGGCAAGGAGGCGCGGCCCGTCATCCTCGGACACGTCCAGCGCGGGGGTACGCCCACCGCGTACGACCGGGTGCTGGCCACGCGGTTCGGGTGGCACGCGGTGGAAGCCGCCCACCGGGGGGAGTTCGGGAAGATGACCGCGCTGCGAGGGACTGACATCACCATGGTGCCGCTCGCCGACGCCGTGACCGAGCTCAAGACTGTGCCCAAGGACCGGATGGACGAGGCGGAGTCCGTCTTCTAGGCGCGGAGTCGCGTCCGCCCGGTTCAGGTGTGATGCCGGGTGCGCGTGCGTCGTGGCTGGTCGCGCAGTTCCCCGCGCCCCTGTCAGGGGCCTACGCCTGCCGGATCCTCGACCAGAACTCGTCCAGGATCCGGTCCAGGAACTCCCTGCCCGCGTCGCCCGACTGCGCGGACGCGCCCCCGCCCCAGCTCAGCGTCGACGTCATCAGCGCCTGGTACTCCAGGTGCATCTCGTGCAGGACGTCCTCCGCCTCGCGGCGCTGTACCGGCACGAGGCGCGTGAGCGGGCGCACGTACGCCTGCCAGCGGGTGGTCGCCGCGCTGCGCAGCAGCTCCGCGAGGTGCGCGTCCCGGCCCGTCACCGTCGTGAACGCCCGCGGAGCGAGCCGCAGGGTCGTGGCGAGGGCGCTGGACTGGCGGTCGTTGCCGCGCCACACGCCCGTCTCCTCCATGCGGAGATACGCGTGGATGTCGACACCGACCTCGCGCGCCACGTCCTCGGGGGCCAGCCCGAGGGAGAGCCGGTGCTCGCGCAGGGTGCGGGGTGCGCCGATGAGGTCGCCGGGGGAGCACCACAACGCCCCGGCGAGCGCGGTGAGTTCGCCGGCCAGGGGCGTCGCCTCGCCGCGCTCCCAGGCGATGATCGTCTCCGGGGTGATGTGCGCGAGCCCGTAGGACGCGCGCATGCCGTACGCGACATGGCCCGGTGCCATACCGAGCGCCTCGCGCAGGCGACGGGCGGCAGGGGCGTTGAACGGCGGGGTCGGCTGTTGCGCCGCGGCGGTGTGCACGGGCACAAAGTAGGGGGGAACGGCCCGCTTGGCTACGGTGTGTTCAGCTTGCGTGACATGTCGTAGGAACGTACAGCCGCGCCGGTGCTCATCCCTTGACCGCACCGCCAAGCGCGAAGCCGCCGCCGAACCGCCGCGAGACCAGCACGTACAGCAGGATCACGGGTGCCGAGTAGAGGACGGAGAAGGCCGCGAGCTGGCCGTAGACGACGGTGCCGCGGTTGCCGAAGAAGTCGTTGATGCTGACCGAGGCGGGCATCTGGTCGGGGGAGAGCAGCAGCATGAACGGGACGAAGAAGTTGCCCCACATCATGGCGAAGCAGAAGACGGTGACGACGGCGGTGCCGGGCCCCATCAGCGGCAGCACGATCCGTACGAGCGACTGGAAGGTGCCCGCGCCGTCCGTCCACGCCGCCTCCTCCAGCTCCTTCGGGACGCCGTCCATGTAGTTCTTCATCAGCCAGATGGCGAACGGGAGTTGGGACGCGGTGAAGAAGTAGATCGTGCCCGCCATCGTGTCGATCAGATTGACCTGCACGAAGAGCGCGTAGACCGGGACCATGACCGCGGTGATCGGCAGGCACGTCGCGAAGAGGATCGTCGTCAGGTACGGGTTGTTCAGGCGCGAGCGGTAGCGGGAGAGAGGGTAGGCGGCGAGCGCCGCGCAGACGACCGTCAGAGCGGTCGCGCCGCCGCACAGGATCAGGCTGTTCAGGAGCGGCGTGAAGGTGATGTCCGGCTTCAGGACCGCGTCGAAGTTGTCGAACGTGGCATGGGAGGGGAACTTCACCTTCAGGTTGGCGTCGGCGTCCAGGGACGACAGGACCACCCACGCCAGCGGGAGCGCGAAGGCGACGGCGACGAGGAACAGCGTCGCGTCGGCGGTGAGCCGGCTGCGGCGGGTACGGCTGCGGGTCACTCAGGCCTCCGAGCGCAGCAGGCGCATGTAGACGAGCGAGAACAGGGAGCCGACCACGAGCAGCAGCAGGGCGACCGCCGTGCCGTAGCCGATCATGCTCTTCTGGAAGGCCTGCTCGTACATGAACAGGGGCAGCGTCTGACTGTCGTTGCCGGGTCCGCCCCTGGTCATGACCCAGATCAGCCCGAAGACGGACAGCGTCTGCAAGGTGTTGAGCATCAGGTTGGTGCCGATGGAGCGGCGGATCATCGGCAGGACGACGTGCCACAGCCGCTGCCAGGCATTCGCGCCGTCGACCTCGGCGGCCTCGGTGATCTCCTTGGGGATCTCGGAGAGCGCCGCCGAGTAGACGAGCATCGAGAAGGCGGTGCCGCGCCACACGTTGGCGAACGACACGGCGAGGATCGGCAGCGTGAACAGCCAGTTCTGGCTGGGCAGATGGAGCCAGTCGAGGATGGCGTTGAGCGTGCCCTCGCGCCGGAAGAAGGCGTACAGCAGGAATCCGGCGACGACCTCGGGCAGCACCCACGCCGTGATCACCACGGCGCCGGTGAGCGTGCGGAGCGGCTTCGAGGCGCGCTGCATGAGCCCGGCGAGGGCGAGGCCCAGCGTGTTCTGCCCGACGATCGACGACAGGAACGTGAAGACGAGCGTGAGGCGTACCGCGTTCAGGAACGCCTCGTCCTTGAACGCGGCCCGGAAGTTGTCGAACCCGACGAACGACGAACCGGCCTGGCCGGTGAGCTGGAGATCGGTGAAGGCGATGTACGCGCAGTAGGCGATCGGGCCCGCGAGGAAGAGGGCCATGATGATCGTGGCCGGCGCGACGGGCAGGGCACGCAGGGCGGAGCGGCGACGGATCACGTGACGGTGGACCCCTTCCAGTTCTCCAGCACTCACCAGGTCAGGGCTTGTTGACGACCTTGCCGTCGGCAGCGGTCTTCAGCTGCTCGTCATAGGTCGACGCCGCCTTGTCCGCCGAGGCGTCCCCGGTGGTCACCGACTCCATGGCCTCCTGGATCGCCGTGGAGACCTTCGGGTACGCGGGGTACGCGGGCCGGTAGTGGGTCGTGGCGACCAGGTCGGTGAAGAACTTGATGCCGGGCTGCGCCTGCACGTACGCCGGTTCGGCGGCGACGTCCTTGCGGACCGCGATACCGGAGTTGGCGATGTACCAGCGCTGGGCGTTCGCCTTGGTCTGCATCGTCTTGATGAAGTCGAAGGCGAGGTCGGGGTTGGCCCCCTTGCTGGGCACGGCCCAGGTCCAGCCGCCGGACATGGAGACCTTGCCGGGCGCCTGCCCGTTCTGCGTCGGCATGGTGGCGAGCCCCAGTTTCTGCGACCACTCCGGCCATTCGTGGCCGCTGCCCTTCAGCCAGTCCTGCGGCAGCCAGGAGCCGTCGAGGTTGATGCCGAGCTTGCCTTTGGGCAGCATCTCGCCGCGCACGCGGGTCGACCAGTTCGGGTCGAGCGCGTCGGAGACGTCGGGGCCGAGTTTCTCCTTGAAGACGGTCTCGACGAACCGGAGGCTGTCCTTGAACGCCTCGGACCCGGCGATCCACTTGTTGGACGAGGTGTCGTGGAGCGGGTCGGCGCTGCCGTCCCCGGTCCCGTACAGGAGCATCTCGAAGCCCTGCATGGTCGCGGCCTCACCGTTCGGCTTGCCGGTGTAGACGTTCAGCGGGATGGCGTCCGGCACCTTCTCCTTGATGGTGCGGGCGGCGTCGAGCACCTCTGCCCAGTTCTTCGGCTGCCAGGGGGTGGCGATGCCGGCCTTGGCGAAGATGGCCTTGTCGTACCAGAGCCCGCGGGTGTCCGTGCCGTCCGGGACGCCGTACGTCTTCCCGTCCTGGGCCTTGGCGGCGGTCTTGGCGGTGTCGATGAACTGTCCCCAGTCCGCCCACTTGTCGAGGTACTGGTCGAGCGGCTTCAGATACCCACTCGTGATGTCGGAGTTGATGAGGAAGGTGTCCTCGTAGACCAGATCGGGCGCGGTCTTCGGCGACCGGAGCATCTGCTGGAGCTTCGTGTAGTACTCGGAGTCCGGGGCCTTGATCGGGACGAGTTCGACCTTCTTGCCCGGATGATCCTTCTCGAACTGCTTCTTCATCGCGGCCAGGTAGGTGTCCATGACCTTGATCTGGTTGTCCGTGGACTGCTTGAACGAGACCTTGATCGTGTTCGCGTCGCTGCCGGAGCCGCCGCCGCAGGCGGTGAGCGTTCCGGCGGCCAGTAAGGCGGTGGCGACGAGGAGAGGGGCGGTGGGGCGCACAGGCACGACCTCCTACGGAGCTCACGGGCATCGTTGCCGCGCGGGGCTGCCCGGAAACGTAAGGGCGGGTCCGGACCAAGGTCAATGGGCGTGCGCCGGGCCGCCTGGGGCGGCAGGGGCTCAGGGGCCGGGTTGGAAAGTTAGGTAAGGCTAAGCTAACTTAACTCTCGGTTGGTCACACAACACCCCCGCCTCACAGGGAGATTGACGCCGCATGCCTCGCATCACGCCCAGGATCCGCCGCTCCGCCGCCGTCATGGTGGCCCTCGTCGCCGGCGCCTCGGTGGCGCCCGCCGCCGTCGCCGCCCCCGGCACGGGGACCGCCGCCGCCTCCGCGCCCGTCACCAAAGGCCTCTACCAGTCGGCGTACTCGGAGCGGAACCACGTCCTGTGGACCGCGTCGGCGGTGGGGCGTCCCCCGGTGACCACCTCGGCCCTGACCAAGGTCGACCCCAAGACCCTCAAGGTGCTCGCGACGTACACGCCGCCGGTCACCGACGAGGCCACCGGAGCCGTCGAGGCGGTCTACGGCGTCGCGGTCGACGACGAGCACAACACGGTCTGGGTGACCAACACCCGCAACAACAGCGTCGCCGTCTACAGCCAGCGCACCGGCGCCCACCTCGCGACCCTCCCGAACGTCGCCCACGCGCGCGAGATAGCCGTCGACGAGAAGCACGACACGGTCTGGGCGAGCGGCTTCGGCGACGGCAGCCTCGTCGCCTTCGACAGCCGTACGTACAAGGAGAAGAAGCGCGTCACCGTCGAGGGCGCGGGCCCGACCGGCATCGCGGTCGACGAGCGCACCGGCACGGTCTACGCCGCGGACCTCACCAACGACCAGCTGATTGTCGTCAACCGCAAGTCCACGACCCCCCGCCTGATCCCGACCGGCGACGGCCCCATCTCCGTAGCCCTCTCCGCCAACGGCCGCACCGCCTACACGGCCGACAACACCGCGGGCACCGTCTCCGTCGTCGACCTGGACAAGGGCCTGGTCACGAAGTCCGTACCGACGGGCGCGGGCGCGCTCTCGGTCGCCGCCGACGCCCGCACGGGCAAAGTCGTCACGGTGAACCGCACGGACGCGACGGCGACGGTCGTGGACCCGCGCAAGGCCACGGTGACCAGGACGATCACGACGGGCGCCAACCCCAACCACGTCGAGATCGCGAACGGCACGGCCTACGTGGTCGACAAGTCCGGCACGGGCCCGGCGGGCGAGGACCGGCTCACCCGCTTCCGCGTCGGCTGATCACTTCCAGGTGTAGATCAACTCGGGCCGGCCGACCTGCCCGTACTGCGGACTGCGAACGGCCAGGCCCGAGTCCACCAGATGCTCCAGATACCGCCGCGCGGTGATCCGCGAGATCCCGACCGCCTCGGCGGCACCGGTGGCGGTCATCCCCTCGGGCGCGACGTCACGCAGCGCCTGAGTGACCCGCTCGAGAGTCGGCGCGCTGAGCCCCTTGGGCAGCGCGGCGGGGGCGGGCGACCGCAGATTGGCGAGCGCCCGATCGACTTCGTCCTGCCCAGTGGCCTCTCCGCTGGACGTCCGGTACTCGGCGTACCGAACGAGCCGATCCCGCAAGGTGGCGAACGTAAAAGGCTTCAGTACGTACTGCACGACACCCAGCGAGACACCCTCCCGGACGACCGCCAGATCACGCGCCGAGGTGACGGCGATGACATCCGCCGAGTGCCCGGCGGCCCGCAGGGACCTGGCGAGCGCGAGCCCGTGCCCGTCCGGCAGATGAAGATCCAGCAGGATCAGCTCGACAGGGGCCCGCTCCAGGGCCCGCCGCGCTTCCGCCGCACTGTGCGCCTTGCCCACGGTGACGAACCCGGGCACCCGATTGACATACAGCGCGTGCGCGTCGGCGGCGACAGGATCGTCCTCGACCACGAGCACACTGATCCGCGATCCGGTCATGGCGTGGTCCCGTCCTGAGAGGTGTGCGCGGCGAGCGCGCTCGAATGCAGAGGCAACCGCACACTGAACACGGCGCCGCCTTCCCCCGACTGTGCCAGCTCCAGCGTCCCCCCGTTGCGCCGCACGGCCTGCCGGACGAGGGCGAGCCCCAGCCCGCGCCCGCCGGGCCCCGCCGGCTTGGTCGACCAGCCGCGCTCGAACACGGCGTCGGAGTGCTCCGGATCGACGCCGGGGCCACTGTCGGCGACCCGCAGCAACAACACCTCGCCCGTGGCCCGAGCGGTGACGGTGACACGGGCCCGCACCGACCCCTGAGCGGCGTCCACGGCATTGTCGACGAGATTCCCGAGCACGGTGACGAGATCCCGGGCGGCGAGCGCCTGCGGCAGCACTCCGTCATCGATCCGCGTGTCCCCGGCCACGACCAGCTCGACCCCCCGCTCATTGGCCTGAGCGGCCTTACCGAGCAACAAGGCGGCGAGCACGGGCTCACTCACCGCACCCACCACCTGATCGGTGAGCGCCTGAGCGAGTTCCAGCTCGGCGGTGGCGAATTCGACCGCCTCGTCAGCCCGCCCCAGCTCGATCAGCGACACCACGGTGTGCAGGCGATTGGCCGCCTCATGGGCCTGCGACCTGAGCGCCTGGGTGAACCCCCGCTCGGAATCCAACTCACCCATGACGGACTGCAGTTCAGTGTGGTCGCGCAACGTGACGACGGTCCCTCGCCGCTCCCCACTGGTGACCGGCGACGTATTGACGACCACGACGCGATCGGCGGTCAGATGCACCTCGTCGACCCGCGGCTCGGCGGCGAGCAGAGCCCCGGTGAGCGGCGCGGGCAGCCCGAGTTCGGCGACCCCCCGCCCCACGGCCTCCTCGCCGACCCCGAGCAGCTCCCGCGCCCCGTCATTGATGAGAGCGACACGCCGCTGCCCGTCAAGCATGACGAGCCCCTCACGCACGGCATGCAAAGCGGCCTGGTGATAGGCGTGCATCCGGCTGAGCTCCCCGGCGTTCATCCCGTGTGTATGCCGCCGAAGCCGCGCATTGATGAAGTAGGTCCCGATGCCACCGAGCACCAACGCCGCCCCCGCGACACCGGTGACGGCAAGCACCTGCCCCCGGGCCTGAGCGGTGATCTCCTCGATGGTGATCCCGGCACTGACAAGCCCGACAATCTGCCGCTGTTCCCCATAAACGGGAGTGACCACACGCACGGACGGCCCGAGAGTCCCGGTATAGGTCTCAGGAAACGTCCGCCCCTCCAGAGCGGGCCCGATATGCCCGAGGAACCGCTTCCCGATCTGCTCCTCATCGGGATGCGTCCACCGGATCCCGCGCGGATCCATGATCGTCACGAAGTCCACCCCGGTGTGCCGCTGCACGTCATCGGCGTAGGGCTGAAGCCGGACGGACGGATCACCGCCCCCCTCGATGGCGGCCCGCACGGACGGCGAGTCGGCGACCGCCCTGGCCGCCGCGGTGGCCTGCCGCTGAGCGGCCCGCTGCGCCTGCCCGCGATCACTGACGTACGTGAACAGCGCGCACCCCGCGACGACGACCGCCACCAGCACGGCCTGCATCGCGAAGAGCTGGCCCGCCAGGCTGCGGGGAAGGGGGAGACGCATGCGGCCCAGTGTGCCCGGTCGTACAAGCGCGAACTAAATGAACGGAAGGGTGACGGTCCTCACCGCCTGGGAGATAGTCACCGGGATTCGCAGACCGTGAGCCGCACGGCCTGTGCGTACAAGAACCCTTCTCAACAGTTCCAGTACGCCGACGTCGTCGTCAGGAGGAACCGTGGCCGAGACCGCGCCCGCGACCAAGCCCCCCGCCGCAAAGCGGGACCGCACGCACTACCTCTACATAGCCGTGATCGTCGCGGTGCTGCTCGGCATCGCCGTCGGCTTCATCTGGCCCGACTTCGCCAAGGAGCTCAAGCCCCTCGGCACGGGCTTCGTGAACCTGATCAAGATGATGATCTCGCCGATCATCTTCTGCACGATCGTGCTCGGCGTCGGTTCGGTCCGCAAGGCCGCCAGCATCGGCAAGGTCGGCGGCCTGGCCCTCGGCTACTTCATCGTGATGTCCGGGGTCGCCCTGGCCATCGGCCTCCTGGTCGGCAACATCCTCCACCCCGGTGACGGCATGCACCTCACCGAGGCGACGAAGGAGGTCGGCCACACCGCGGCCAAGGACGCGGCGGAAGGCCCGGTCGACTTCATCCTGGGCGTCATCCCGCACACGCTCGTCTCGGCGTTCACCGAGGGCGAGGTCCTCCAGACCCTCCTCGTCGCCCTCCTCGTCGGCTTCGCGCTCCAGGCCATGGGCCGCTCCGGCGAACCGGTCCTGCGTGGCGTCGAGCACATCCAGAAGCTGGTCTTCCGCGTCCTCGGCATGATCATGTGGGCGGCCCCCATCGGCGCGTTCGGCGCGATGGCCGCGGTCATCGGCGAGACGGGCGTCGACGCCCTGAAGGCCCTGGCCACGATCATGGTCGGCTTCTATGTCACATGCGCCCTGTTCGTGGGCATCGTCCTGGCCCTGATCCTCCGCTTCGCGGCAGGCTTCAACATCTTCGCCCTGCTGAAGTACCTGGGCCGCGAGTTCCTCCTGATCCTCTCGACCTCGTCCTCCGAGTCGGCGCTGCCCCGCCTGATCGCCAAGATGGAGCACCTGGGCGTGAGCCGCCCGGTCGTCGGCATCACGGTCCCGACGGGCTACTCCTTCAACCTCGACGGCACGATGATCTACCTGACCATGGCGTCCCTCTTCATCGCCGACGCCATGGACCAGCCGATGAGCATCGGCCAGCAGATCGGCCTGCTCCTCTTCATGATGATCGCCTCGAAGGGCGCCGCGGGCGTCTCGGGCTCCGGCATCGCGGTCCTCGCGAGCGGCCTCCAGTCCCACAAGCCGGCCCTGGTGGACGGCGTCGGCCTCATCGTCGGCATCGACCGCTTCATGAGCGAGGCCCGCGCCCTGACGAACTTCGCGGGCAACGCCGTGGCCACCCTGCTGATCGGCACCTGGACCGGCGAGGTGGACCGCGAGCGGGTCCAGCGCGTCCTCGCGGGCGACCTCCCCTTTGACGAGCGCACGCTCCTCGACACGACGGACGACGACGACAGGACCACCAAGGAGTCCCCGTCGCCCCGCACGGAGGGCCCGAAGGAGCCGGTCAAGGCCTGACCGGGAAGACGAGCAAGTGGGGCCCAGCACACCTGTGCTGGGCCCCACTTGTACGACCGGGGGTGGATGGCGTAAGGTCCTTCGAGTTGTCACGGAGCCGGTCGGTTACGGCGACAGCACTTCCGCCGCTGAAGCGGCACCCACACAACAGCACGAACTCCCCCCGGGATTGTTTTCGGCGTGCCCGAATTCAATTCGCCTCGGCCCGATTAGGAACGAGAGCGGGAATCGGCTAACGTCTGGGACGTCGGAACGGCTCAACGACCCGGACGACAAACCCGGTTGACAGGGAATCAGGCCCGAAAGGATCTGATAGAGTCGACACCGCAGGAAGGCCGAAAGGCCGGAAAGCGAAAAGCAACACCGAGCAACACCGAGCAAGACCCCGAGGAAATCGGATCGGAAAGATCTGATAGAGTCGGAAACGCAAGACAGCAAGACCGAAGGGAAGCGCCCGGAGGAAAGCCGCGAGAGAGTCTCTCGGGTGAGTACAAAGGAAGCGTCCGTTCCTTGAGAACTCAACAGCGTGCCAAAAGTCAACGCCAGATATGTTGATTACCCCGTCTCCGGCCGTCATCTGATGGTTGGGGCGAGGTTCCTTTGAAATAAACACAGCGAGGACGCTGTGACCGGACGGGACTATTCCTCCTGTCTGGTCCGCTCTCGTGGTGTCACCCCGATCACGGGGAAACATTCACGGAGAGTTTGATCCTGGCTCAGGACGAACGCTGGCGGCGTGCTTAACACATGCAAGTCGAACGATGAAGCCCTTCGGGGTGGATTAGTGGCGAACGGGTGAGTAACACGTGGGCAATCTGCCCTTCACTCTGGGACAAGCCCTGGAAACGGGGTCTAATACCGGATAACACTTCCGTCCTCCTGGACGGTGGTTAAAAGCTCCGGCGGTGAAGGATGAGCCCGCGGCCTATCAGCTTGTTGGTGAGGTAATGGCTCACCAAGGCGACGACGGGTAGCCGGCCTGAGAGGGCGACCGGCCACACTGGGACTGAGACACGGCCCAGACTCCTACGGGAGGCAGCAGTGGGGAATATTGCACAATGGGCGAAAGCCTGATGCAGCGACGCCGCGTGAGGGATGACGGCCTTCGGGTTGTAAACCTCTTTCAGCAGGGAAGAAGCGAAAGTGACGGTACCTGCAGAAGAAGCGCCGGCTAACTACGTGCCAGCAGCCGCGGTAATACGTAGGGCGCAAGCGTTGTCCGGAATTATTGGGCGTAAAGAGCTCGTAGGCGGCTTGTCACGTCGGTTGTGAAAGCCCGGGGCTTAACCCCGGGTCTGCAGTCGATACGGGCAGGCTAGAGTGTGGTAGGGGAGATCGGAATTCCTGGTGTAGCGGTGAAATGCGCAGATATCAGGAGGAACACCGGTGGCGAAGGCGGATCTCTGGGCCATTACTGACGCTGAGGAGCGAAAGCGTGGGGAGCGAACAGGATTAGATACCCTGGTAGTCCACGCCGTAAACGGTGGGAACTAGGTGTTGGCGACATTCCACGTCGTCGGTGCCGCAGCTAACGCATTAAGTTCCCCGCCTGGGGAGTACGGCCGCAAGGCTAAAACTCAAAGGAATTGACGGGGGCCCGCACAAGCAGCGGAGCATGTGGCTTAATTCGACGCAACGCGAAGAACCTTACCAAGGCTTGACATACACCGGAAAACCCTGGAGACAGGGTCCCCCTTGTGGTCGGTGTACAGGTGGTGCATGGCTGTCGTCAGCTCGTGTCGTGAGATGTTGGGTTAAGTCCCGCAACGAGCGCAACCCTTGTTCTGTGTTGCCAGCATGCCCTTCGGGGTGATGGGGACTCACAGGAGACCGCCGGGGTCAACTCGGAGGAAGGTGGGGACGACGTCAAGTCATCATGCCCCTTATGTCTTGGGCTGCACACGTGCTACAATGGCCGATACAATGAGCTGCGATACCGCAAGGTGGAGCGAATCTCAAAAAGTCGGTCTCAGTTCGGATTGGGGTCTGCAACTCGACCCCATGAAGTTGGAGTTGCTAGTAATCGCAGATCAGCATTGCTGCGGTGAATACGTTCCCGGGCCTTGTACACACCGCCCGTCACGTCACGAAAGTCGGTAACACCCGAAGCCGGTGGCCCAACCCCTTGTGGGAGGGAGCTGTCGAAGGTGGGACTGGCGATTGGGACGAAGTCGTAACAAGGTAGCCGTACCGGAAGGTGCGGCTGGATCACCTCCTTTCTAAGGAGCATCTAGGCCGCCAAGCTTGCTTGGTGGTCCAGGGCCATAACGTCGGCAAACGTTCGACGGTGGTTGCTCATGGGTGGAACGTTGACTATTCGGCACACTTGATCGTCTTCTCCTTCCAGTACTGCTCTTCGGAGCGTGGAACGTTGAGGGAAGCGGCGAGGGTGTCGGGCACGCTGTTGGGTATCTGAGGGTACGGACTTGTTCCCGACCTCAATGCCGGCCCCGGTAAAGATTCGCGTGAGCGGGTTGTGACGGGTGGTTGGTCGTTGTTTGAGAACTGCACAGTGGACGCGAGCATCTGTGGCCAAGTTTTTAAGGGCGCACGGTGGATGCCTTGGCACCAGGAACCGATGAAGGACGTGGGAGGCCACGATAGTCCCCGGGGAGTCGTCAACCAGGCTTTGATCCGGGGGTTTCCGAATGGGGAAACCCGGCAGTCGTCATGGGCTGTCACCCGCTGCTGAACACATAGGCAGTGTGGAGGGAACGCGGGGAAGTGAAACATCTCAGTACCCGCAGGAAGAGAAAACAACCGTGATTCCGGGAGTAGTGGCGAGCGAAACTGGATGAGGCCAAACCGTATACGTGTGAGACCCGGCAGGGGTTGCGTATGCGGGGTTGTGGGATCTCTCTTCTGTCGTCTGCCGGCGACAGGACGAGTCAGAAACCGTTGATGTAGGCGAAGGACATGCGAAAGGTCCGGCGTAGAGGGTAAGACCCCCGTAGTCGAAACGTCAGCGGCTCGTTTGAGAGACACCCAAGTAGCACGGGGCCCGAGAAATCCCGTGTGAATCTGGCGGGACCACCCGTTAAGCCTAAATATTCCCTGGTGACCGATAGCGGATAGTACCGTGAGGGAATGGTGAAAAGTACCGCGGGAGCGGAGTGAAATAGTACCTGAAACCGTGTGCCTACAAGCCGTGGGAGCGTCGCGCAAGGAACTTGTTCCTTGCGTCGTGACTGCGTGCCTTTTGAAGAATGAGCCTGCGAGTTTGCGGTGTGTTGCGAGGTTAACCCGTGTGGGGAAGCCGTAGCGAAAGCGAGTCCGAATAGGGCGATTTAGTAGCGCGCTCAAGACCCGAAGCGGAGTGATCTAGCCATGGGCAGGTTGAAGCGGAGGTAAGACTTCGTGGAGGACCGAACCCACCAGGGTTGAAAACCTGGGGGATGACCTGTGGTTAGGGGTGAAAGGCCAATCAAACTCCGTGATAGCTGGTTCTCCCCGAAATGCATTTAGGTGCAGCGTCGTGTGTTTCTTGCCGGAGGTAGAGCACTGGATAGGCGATGGGCCCTACCGGGTTACTGACCTTAGCCAAACTCCGAATGCCGGTAAGTGAGAGCGCGGCAGTGAGACTGTGGGGGATAAGCTCCATGGTCGAGAGGGAAACAGCCCAGAGCATCGACTAAGGCCCCTAAGCGTACGCTAAGTGGGAAAGGATGTGGAGTCGCACAGACAACCAGGAGGTTGGCTTAGAAGCAGCCACCCTTGAAAGAGTGCGTAATAGCTCACTGGTCTAGTGATTCCGCGCCGACAATGTAGCGGGGCTCAAGCGTACCGCCGAAGTCGTGTCATTGCAGTAATACGCCCAACGGCGGCTGTGATGGGTAGGGGAGCGTCGTGTGCCGGGTGAAGCCGCAGCGGAAGCTAGTGGTGGACGGTTCACGAGTGAGAATGCAGGCATGAGTAGCGATACACACGTGAGAAACGTGTGCGCCGATTGACTAAGGGTTCCTGGGTCAAGCTGATCTGCCCAGGGTAAGTCGGGACCTAAGGCGAGGCCGACAGGCGTAGTCGATGGATAACCGGTTGATATTCCGGTACCCGCTGTGAAGCGTCAAACATCGAATCCAGTGATGCTAAGGCCGTGAAGCCGTTCCGGACCCTTCGGGGAATGGAAAGTGGTGGAGCCGCCGGTCCAATCTGGTAGTAGGTGAGTGATGGGGTGACGCAGGAAGGTAGTCCAGCCCGGGCGGTGGTTGTCCCGGGGTAAGGGTGTAGGCCGTGCGGTAGGTAAATCCGTCGCACATTAAGGCTGAGACCTGATGCCGAGCCGATTGTGGTGAAGTGGATGATCCTATGCTGTCGAGAAAAGCCTCTAGCGAGTTTCATGGCGGCCCGTACCCTAAACCGACTCAGGTGGTCAGGTAGAGAATACCGAGGCGTTCGGGTGAACTATGGTTAAGGAACTCGGCAAAATGCCCCCGTAACTTCGGGAGAAGGGGGGCCATCACTGGTGATCCGATTTACTCGGTGAGCTGGGGGTGGCCGCAGAGACCAGCGAGAAGCGACTGTTTACTAAAAACACAGGTCCGTGCGAAGCCGTAAGGCGATGTATACGGACTGACGCCTGCCCGGTGCTGGAACGTTAAGGGGACCGGTTAGTGCACTTTCGGGTGTGCGAAGCTGAGAACTTAAGCGCCAGTAAACGGCGGTGGTAACTATAACCATCCTAAGGTAGCGAAATTCCTTGTCGGGTAAGTTCCGACCTGCACGAATGGCGTAACGACTTCTCGACTGTCTCAACCATAGGCCCGGTGAAATTGCACTACGAGTAAAGATGCTCGTTTCGCGCAGCAGGACGGAAAGACCCCGGGACCTTTACTACAGTTTGATATTGGTGTTCGGTTCGGCTTGTGTAGGATAGGTGGGAGACTGTGAACTCTGGACGCCAGTTCAGGGGGAGTCGTCGTTGAAATACCACTCTGGTCGTGCTGGATGTCTAACCTGGGTCCGTGATCCGGATCAGGGACAGTGTCTGATGGGTAGTTTAACTGGGGCGGTTGCCTCCTAAAGAGTAACGGAGGCGCCCAAAGGTTCCCTCAGCCTGGTTGGTAATCAGGTGTTGAGTGTAAGTGCACAAGGGAGCTTGACTGTGAGACCGACGGGTCGAGCAGGGACGAAAGTCGGGACTAGTGATCCGGCGGTGGCTTGTGGAAGCGCCGTCGCTCAACGGATAAAAGGTACCCCGGGGATAACAGGCTGATCTTCCCCAAGAGTCCATATCGACGGGATGGTTTGGCACCTCGATGTCGGCTCGTCGCATCCTGGGGCTGGAGTCGGTCCCAAGGGTTGGGCTGTTCGCCCATTAAAGCGGTACGCGAGCTGGGTTTAGAACGTCGTGAGACAGTTCGGTCCCTATCCGCTGTGCGCGTAGGAGTCTTGAGAAGGGCTGTCCCTAGTACGAGAGGACCGGGACGGACGAACCTCTGGTGTGCCAGTTGTCCTGCCAAGGGCATGGCTGGTTGGCTACGTTCGGAAAGGATAACCGCTGAAAGCATCTAAGCGGGAAGCCTGCTTCGAGATGAGGACTCCCACCCCCTTTGAGGGGTTAAGGCTCCCAGTAGACGACTGGGTTGATAGGCCAGATCTGGAAGCCCGGTAACGGGTGGAGGTGACTGGTACTAATAGGCCGAGGGCTTGTCCTCAGTTGCTCGCGTCCACTGTGTTGGTTCTGAAACCACGAACAACCCCGCATAAGGTCACATGCGGTGCGGTTGACAGTTTCATAGTGTTTCGGTGGTCATAGCGTGAGGGAAACGCCCGGTTACATTCCGAACCCGGAAGCTAAGCCTCACAGCGCCGATGGTACTGCAGGGGGGACCCTGTGGGAGAGTAGGACGCCGCCGAACTAATTGTAGAGAAAAGCCCCGTGCCATTGGCACGGGGCTTTTCTGCGTTCAGACGCACCCCCCGCTCGACCCCGGCACGGACTGGCCTTGACCCCCACGTCAACGTCTACCGTCATAGGCATGCGCATCGGAGAGCTCGCGGCCCGCGCCGGCACGACCACGCGGACGCTCAGGTACTACGAGTCGCGCGGGCTGTTGCCCGCGCGGCGCAACGGCAACGGCTACCGGACCTACGACGAGGCGGACCTGCGCGCGCTGCGGCAGATCCGCACGTTGCAGGATTTCGGGTTCGACCTGGAGGAGACCCGCCCGTTCGTGGAGTGCCTGCGGGCCGGCCACCCGGAGGGCGACTCGTGCCCGGCCTCGCTCGCCGTGTACCGCAACAAGCTCACCGAACTGGACGCGCTGATAGATGAGTTGACCGCCGTGCGGGCGAAGGTCGGTGCCCAGTTGCACCGCGCCGAGCGGGCAGTGGCCGCGCTGGCCGCGGAGGAGGACCCCGCCCCGCGCTGCGAACTGGCCCAGCGACAGAAAGAGGACTGATCATGCGGGACGTGACGGACGCGGACTTCGACGGGCAGGTGCTCAAGGCGGAGCTGCCCGTACTCGTGGAGTTCACGGCCGAGTGGTGCGGGCCGTGCAGGCAACTGGCCCCAGTGCTGCGGGCGATCGCGGAGGAGGAGAAGGAGCGCCTGGACATCGTGGCGATCGACGTGGACGCCAACCCGGAGACGGCGGCGAAGTACGGCGTGCTGTCGATGCCGACGCTGATGGTCTTCAAGGAGGGCGAACCGGTCTGGTCCCGGGTCGGAGCGAGGCCCAAGCGCCGCCTGCTCGAGGAATTGGTGGGCACCGTCTGAGAAACCAGGACCGAGGTTGGAATTACCCCCTGCCCGGGGTATATTCGGTGTTTCTGTGTGCCCACAGAAAAGGCCCCTCACCGGGGGCCAACTAAACACACCGTACCGGGCAGGGAGCAGTTTTGTCAAGCCGGGAATCCGCCGCATCGCAGAAAGAACTGCAAAAGGAACAGGAATTCATCGACCGGCTCTACGCGCGGGTCGACGCGCTGCGCGGCGCCGCCGCGGACTCGGTCACGGACGCCTTGACGCCCGTCGGCACAGGTCAGCAGGCCCGCTTGGAGCGCGACCTGCTGGTCGTGGAGCGCTCGGGACTGCTCGCCGCGTTGAATGCGGTCGACGGTTCGCTGTGTTTCGGCCGTATCGATCTCACGGACGGCGTGGCGCATCACATCGGGCGTATCGGAATCAGGGACGACGACACGGAACACACCCCGATTCTGATCGATTGGCGCGCACCGGTGGCCCGCCCGTTCTACTTGGCGACGGGCCACGTCCCGATGGGATTGCGCCGTCGCCGCCACCTCACCACGCACGGCCGCACGGTCACGGAACTGCACGACGAGATTCTCGATCTGGGCGACGACGAACGCACGGGCTTCGAGGACCCGAGCGGCGACGCCGTCCTCCTGGCCGCGCTGAACTCGGCGAGGACCGGCCGCATGGGCGACATCGTGCAGACGATCCAGGCGGAGCAGGACCGGATCATCCGGCACGACCACAGGGGCGTCCTGGTCGTGGAGGGCGGCCCGGGCACGGGCAAGACCGCGGTGGCGCTGCACAGGGCGGCGTTCCTGCTGTACGAGCACAGGGAACTGCTCGCCAAGCGGGCGGTGCTGATCGTGGGCCCGAACCCGGCGTTCCTCTCCTACATCAGCGAGGTGCTGCCGGCGCTGGGCGAGACCGGCGTACTCCTCGCGACGGTGGGCGAGCTGTACCCGGGGGTCCACGCGACGGCGAAGGACACCCCGGAGGCGGCTGCGGTCAAGGGTGCGGCGCACATGGCGGAGGCGCTCGCCATCGCCGTCCGGGACCGCCAGCAGCTCCCCGAGCCGGGCGCGCCGCTGATCATCCCGCACGACGACGGTGACCTGATCCTGGACTGGGAGATCGCGTACGAGGCGCGCCAGGCGGCCCGCGACGCACTCCTCCCGCACAACTTGGCGCGGCCGCACTTCGCCTTCCGCATCCTGGACGCCCTGACGGCCCAGCTCGCGGAGCGGATCGGCGCGGACCCGTACGGCGGCCCGAACTTCCTGGGCCCGGACGACCTGGCGCAGCTCGGCAAGGGCGTGGCGGCGAGCGCGGAGGTGCACGCGGCGATCGAGGACCTCTGGCCCACGCTGACGCCGGAGCAGTTCGTGGCGGAGTTCCTGGCGGAGCCGGTCCACCTCCCGGACGAGGACGCGGAGGCGATCCGCAGGAAGGCGACGGGCCCGGCGGACTGGACCCCGGCGGACGTACCGCTGCTCGACGAGGCGGCGGAGCTGCTCGGCCACGACGATTCGGCGGAGCGGGCCGCGGCGGAGGCGGCGCGGCAGGAGCGGATCGCGTACGCGCAGGGCGTGCTCGACCTGTCCCGGGGCTCGGAGACGTACGAGTTCGAGGACGAGGACGAGTCGGAGGTGCTCGCGGCGCACGACATCGTGGACGCGGACCGGGTCGCGGAGTGGTACGGGGAGGAGGACCACCGCAGCGCGGCCGAGCGGGCGGCGGCGGACCGGACGTGGGCGTTCGGCCACATCATCGTGGACGAGGCGCAGGAGCTGTCGCCGATGGCGTGGCGGCTGCTGATGCGGCGTTCGCCGACGCGGTCGATGACGCTGGTGGGGGACCCGGCGCAGACGGCCGAAGAGGCGGGCGTCGGCGCATGGGACAAGATCCTTGAGCCCTATGTGGAGGACCGCTTCGAGCACACGCGGCTCGGGGTCAACTACCGGACGCCGTCCGAGATCATGGACGTGGCGGCGGAGCTCCTGCGCGAGGCGCACCCGGAGTTCGTACCGCCGTCCTCGGTCCGGTCGACGGGCGTACGGCCTTGGCGCCGCATGGTGACCGGGGACATCGCCCGGGCGGTGGCGGAGATCGCGGCGGCGGAGACCCCCGACGAAGGGCGCTTGGCCGTGATCGCCCCGCGCCGGCTGCGCGAGGCGCTGGCCGCGCGGTTGCCCGGAATCTCGGCGGACGCTGATCCGGACCTGACCCGGCATCTCGTGCTGCTCGATCCGCGTCAGGCCAAGGGGTTGGAGTTCGACCGGGTCATCGTGGTCGAGCCGGCTGAGTTCGGGCTCAGCGACCTGTACGTGGCGCTGACCCGGGCGACGCAGACCCTCGGGGTCGTGCACGCCGGGGAGCTGCCTTCGGCGCTCCAGCGGCTCGCCGTGGCCGATTGAGGTCGTAGGCCGGGGAACCGCGCCACCGTGGCTGGTCGCGCAGTTCCCCGCTCCCCTGAGGGGGCTACGGCCTCAGCCACACCGTCGCCAGCGGCGGCAGCGTCAGCCTGATGCTCGCGGGGCGCCCGTGCGCGCCCACGTCATCGGGCTTGACCGGCTCAGGGTTCCCGACGCCTCCGCCCCCGTACCGCGCCCCATCGGTGTTCAGCACCTCATGCCAGGCGGGCACCTCCCCGGGCACCCCGAGCCGGTACTCGTGGCGCACGACGGGCGAGAAGTTGGAGACGGCCAGCAGCGGACTCCCGTCGGCGGCGTACCGCAGAAAGGCGAACACGTTGTCCTCGACCGCGTCCCCGGCGATCCACGCGAACCCGGCCGGATCGGTGTCGCGCTCCCACAGCGCGGGCGCCTCGCGGTAGGCGGCGTTGAGGTCGCGGGTCAGATCGCGTACCCCGCGATGGTCGGCCTCGGCGCCGTACGCCGGGTCGAGGAGCCACCAGTCGGGCCCGCTCGCCTCCGACCATTCGGCGCCCTGGGCGAACTCCTGGCCCATGAAGAGGAGCTGCTTGCCGGGGTGCGCCCACATGAACCCGAGGTAGGCCCGGTGCGTGGCGCGCTGCTGCCACCAGTCGCCGGGCATCTTGCTGACCAGCGACTTCTTCCCGTGCACGACTTCGTCGTGGGAGATGGGGAGGACGTAGTTCTCGCTGTAGGCGTACACCATCGAGAACGTCATCTCGTGGTGGTGGTACTTGCGGTGCACGGGTTCATGGGCGAGGTAGTCGAGCGAGTCGTGCATCCACCCCATGTTCCACTTCAGGCCGAATCCGAGCCCGCCGAAGCCGCCGGGGCCGATGTGATGGGTCGCGCGGGTCACCCCGTCCCAGGCGGTGGACTCCTCGGCGACGGTGACGACGCCGGGCACGCGCCGGTACAGGGTGGCGTTCATCTCCTGGAGGAAGGAGACGGCGTCGAGGTTCTCCCGACCGCCGTGCTGATTCGGGGTCCACTGCCCGTCTTCCCGCGAGTAGTCCAGGTACAGCATGGAGGCGACGGCGTCGACGCGGAGCCCGTCGATGTGGAACTCCTCGCACCAGTACAGCGCGTTCGCCACCAGGAAGTTGCGGACCTCCTTGCGGCCGTAGTCGAACTCAAGGGTGCCCCAGTCGGGGTGCGCGGCCCGCAGCGGGTCCTCGTGCTCGTACAGCGGACGCCCGTCGAACTCGGCGAGCGCCCAGTCGTCGCGCGGGAAGTGGGCGGGCACCCAGTCCATGAGGACGCCGATACCGGCCTGGTGGAGGGCGTCGACGAGGAACTTGAAGTCGTCGGGGGTGCCGAGCCGGGCGGTGGGGGCGTAGAACCCGGTGACCTGGTAGCCCCAGGAGCCGCCGAAGGGGTGCTCGGCGACGGGCATCAGCTCGACGTGCGTGAACCCCAGATCGGCCACATACCCGGGCAACTGCTCGGCCAGCTGCCGGTAGGTGAGACCGGGCCGCCACGACGGCAGATGGATCTCGTACACCGAGAACGGCGCCTCGTGCGCGGGCCGGTCGCCGCGCGACCGCAGCCATTCGTCGTCGTGCCAGACATGGTGCGAGGCGTGCACGACGGACGAGTTGGCCGGGGGTGTCTCGGTCCGGGTGGCGAGCGGGTCGGCGCGCTGGGTCTTGCTGCCGTCGGGCCGGGTGATCTCGTACTTGTACAGCTCGCCCTCGCCGATGTCGGGGACGAACAGTTCCCAGATCCCGGTGGAGCCGAGCGAGCGCATGCTGTGGGCGGCGCCGTCCCAGAAGTTGAAGCCGCCGACGACGCGGACGCCGCGCGCGTTCGGCGCCCAGACCGTGAAGCGCGTGCCCTGGATCCCCTGGTGCTCCATGGGGCGGGCGCCGAGCGCGGTCCACAGCTGCTCGTGGCGGCCCTCGCCGATGAGGTGCAGGTCGAGTTCGCCGACGGAGGGCAGCAGGGAGTAGGCGTCCGCGATGCGCTGCACGGTCTCGCCGTACGTGATCTCCAGGGTGTACGGGGACGAGGCCGGGGACGCGGGCGCGGACCAGGCGGCCTCGGCCGGGAGCAGCGCGGAGAAGAAGCCGTCGCCGTCGTCGTGCAGGTCGGTGCGCAGGCCCTCCGGGGTGGTGACGGTGACCTTCTCGGCGTAGGGGCGCCACGCGCGGAACGCGACGCCGGTGCCGACGGGGTGGGCGCCCAGGACCGAGTGCGGATCGTGGTGGGTGGCCGAGAGCAGGCGCTCGCGGTCACTTTCCGGTACAGAACTGCTCACCGTCGCCGGTGCCGGTACCGGGGGCGGGTTTTCGGTCGGGCGGCGGGTCACGGGCGGGGCCTCCTTGGTAGCCGTGGTGCCGTGCGGGGTGCCGTGGTGCGGTAGCCGTGGTGCCGTGCTGCGGACAGTGGCGACGCCGTTCAGGCCGGTTCCGCGAGGCGTGCCAGCGCCGCCAGCGGCACGGGCAGCCAGTCCGGGCGGTGCCGTGCCTCGTACAGGGCCTCGTACACCGCCTTGTCCGTCTCGTACGCCCGCAGCAGGACGGGGTCGGTGCGCGGGTCGCGGCCGGCGGCGGACGCGTAGCCCGCGCAGTACGCGGCGCGGCACGCGTCGGACCACGCGGGGTTCCAGGGGCGGTGCGAGCGGGCGGCGTAGTCGAAGGAGCGGAGCATGCCGGCGATGTCGCGGTGCGGCGGGTGCGGCATACGGCGTTCGGCGAGGGGCCGGGACGGTTCGCCCTCGAAGTCGATGAGGCGCCAGAAGCCGGAGGGGTCGCGCAGGCACTGGCCGAGGTGGAGGTCGCCGTGGACGCGCTGGGCCTGCCAGGTGCAGCCCTCGGTGGCGAGGTCGGCGAGCGCCTCGAACGCGGTGCGCAGGCCCGGCACGTAGGGCAGGAGCGCGGGGACCTGCCGGGCCGTGGCCTCCAGGCGGCCGGTCATGGCCGCGGCGAGCTGTTCCAGGTGGGCCCGGGTGTAGGTGACGGTGGGCAGGGCGCGGGCGAGGGCGGTGTGCACCTCGGCGGTGGCGCGGCCCAGCTCGCGCGCCTCGGCGGTGAAGTCCTGCTGTTCGACGAGGTGTTTGAGGGCGAGGTCGAAGCCGTCGGCGGCGCCCTTGAGGTAGGGCTGGAGCACCCCGAGGGTGGTCTCGCCGTCGGCGCTCTCGTACCAGGCGACGGGGGCGGGGACGCGGTCGCAGCCCTCGCGGGCCAGGGCGAGGGGGAGTTCGAGGTCGGGGTTGGTGCCGGGCAGGACGCGGCGGAAGACCTTGGCGATGAGCGCGTCGCCGTACACGACCGAGGAGTTGGACTGTTCGGCGGCGAGCGGGCGGGGGGTCAGGTCGTCGGGTATTCGGCCGTCAGGCTCGCGGTGGAAGCGGAGTCCGCCGAGGGTGCCGGGCAGGCGGAGCCGTTCGAGGAGGACGGAGGTCTGACGCGGGTCGAGCAGGGCCTCGTACGCGGTCCGGCCGGCGAGCGGGCCGCGGGTGAGGTGGCCGATGACCGCCGGCGCGAGGTGGGGCGGCAGGGCCTCCTCGGTGCCGATGAGGAGCTGGTAGCAGTCGCCGGGGCCGCCGTCCGCCGGGGGCTGGTGGGCGCGCAGGAGCAGGTGCAGCAGGGCGCCGTCGGGCCGCAGCCGGGTGACGGAGTCGAGGGTCAGCTCGGTGACCGGGCGCCCTTTTCCGGCGAACCACCGCTGGCGCGGCAGCCATTCCCGTAACAGGGGTTCCAGGGAAGTGAGCAGCTCGGAGTGGTCCAGTGGTGAGGTGGCGGGCCGGGCTGCGGTTTCCGACATGGCGTCGCGTCCTTCCCCCGGGGGTGCGTCGGGTGGTGCGAGCGGGCCCGGGTGCCGAGGTGCTGTTCAGACGAGCGGTCCAGAAAGCGGTGCGGGAGCTGCCCAGAGATGGGGACGTGCCGGGTATGCGTCTAGGAGTGCCCCGGGCGCGGGGGAGAAAACCGGAGGATGCGGCTCTCCCGCCCCGGGCCGCGGGGCGTGCGGTGCGCGGTCCGCGCCGTTTCAGTCCTTGCGCAACCGGTACCAGTAGAAGCCGTGCCCCGCCAGGGTCAGCAGGTAGGGCAGTTCTCCGATGGCCGGGAAGCGGACGCCGCCGATCAGCTCGACCGGGTGCCGGCCGGCGAAGGTCTGCAGGTCCAGTTCGGTGGGCTGGGCGAAGCGCGAGAAGTTGTGCACGCACAGCACCAGATCGTCCTTGTACTCGCGCAGGAACGCGAGCACGGCCGGGTTGGAGGACGGCAGTTCGGTGTAGGAGCCGAGGCCGAACGCCGGGTTCTGCTTACGGATCTCGATCATGCGGCGGGTCCAGTGGAGCAGCGAGGACGGCGACGACATCGACGCCTCCACGTTGGTGACCTGGTAGCCGTAGACCGGGTCCATGATCGTCGGCAGCGACAGGCGGCCCGGGTCGCAGGAGGAGAAGCCGGCGTTGCGGTCCGGCGTCCACTGCATCGGGGTGCGCACCGCGTCGCGGTCACCGAGCCAGATGTTGTCGCCCATGCCGATCTCGTCGCCGTAGTACAGGATCGGCGAGCCGGGCAGGGAGAGCAGCAGCGCGGTGAAGAGTTCGATCTGGTTGCGGTCGTTGTCGAGGAGTGGGGCGAGCCGGCGCCGGATCCCGATGTTGGCGCGCATCCGCGGATCCTTGGCGTACTCCGCGTACATGTAGTCGCGTTCCTCGTCGGTGACCATTTCCAGGGTCAGCTCGTCGTGGTTGCGCAGGAAGATGCCCCACTGGCAGCCCGACGGGATGGCCGGGGTCTTGGCGAGGATCTCGGAGACCGGATAGCGGGATTCGCGGCGGACCGCCATGAAGATGCGCGGCATCACCGGGAAGTGGAACGCCATATGGCATTCGTCGCCGCCGGAGGGGAAATCGCCGAAGTAGTCGACGACGTCCTCCGGCCACTGATTGGCCTCGGCGAGGATGACGACATCCGGGTACTGGGCGTCGATCTCCCGGCGGACGCGCTTGAGGAACTCGTGCGTCGCCGGAAGGTTCTCGCAGTTGGTGCCCTCCTCCGCATAGAGGTAGGGGACGGCGTCGAGGCGGAATCCGTCGATGCCCAGATCGAGCCAGAACCGCAGGGCCGCGAGGATCTCCTCCTGGACGGCCGGATTCTCGTAGTTGAGGTCCGGCTGATGGGAGAAGAAGCGGTGCCAGAAGTACTGCTTGCGCACCGGGTCGAAGGTCCAGTTGGACGCTTCCGTGTCGACGAAGATGATGCGCGCGTCCTGGTACTGCTTGTCGTCGTCGGCCCAGACGTAATAGTCGCCGTAGGGGCCGTCGGGGTCGGTGCGCGACTGCTGGAACCACTCGTGCTGGTCGCTGGTGTGGTTCATGACGAAGTCGATGATGACGCGCATGCCCCGCTGGTGTGCGGCGTCCACGAACTCCACGAAGTCCGCGAGGTCTCCGAATTCGGGGAGCACCGACGTGTAGTCCGACACGTCGTAACCGCCGTCGCGCAACGGGGACTTGAAGAACGGCGGAAGCCAGAGGCAGTCGACGCCCAGCCACTGGAGATAGTCCAGTTTGGCCGTGATGCCCTTGAGGTCACCGACACCGTCGCCGTTGCTGTCCTGGAAGGAGCGGACGAGCACTTCGTAGAAGACGGCGCGTTTGAACCAGTCTGGGTCCCGGTCCTTGGCAGGGGTGTCCTCGAAGGTGTCCGGAACGGGCTCATTCATGATCATGGGGTGGGTGACCCTCCGAATCCCTTTGGCGAAGAATTCATCGCGGCGTGGACGGTCGCAGGACGGTGAAGACGTGCGCGGGCGTGCTCCCCGGTTCCAGGCGCACGTAATTCGACCTGCCCCAGGCGTGGGTGGTGCCGGTGAGCTCGTCGTGCACGGTCATCGCGTCGTGCCAGCCGAGCCCCAGCTGCGGCATGTCCAATGAAACGGTCGCCTCCTGGGTGTGGTGCGGATCGAGGTTCACGACCACCAGAACCGTGTTCGAGCCGCTGCGTTTGGAGTACACGAGCACCGCGTCCTTGTCGGCGTGGTGGAAGTGCACATTGCGCAGTCCGCGCAGGGCCGGACTGCGGCGCCGGATGTCGTTCAGCGCGGTGATCAGCGGGGCGATGGTGCGCCCCTCGCGCCGGGCCGACTCCCAGTCCCGCGGCCGCAGTTCGTACTTCTCGGAGTGCAGATACTCCTCGCTACCGGAGCGTAGCGGAGTGTTTTCGCAGAGTTCGTATCCGCTGTAGACGCCCCACGACGGGGAAAGGGTCGCGGCGAGTACGGCCCGGAGTTCGAAGGCGGGGCGGCCGCCGTGCTGCAGGAACTCGTGCAGGATGTCCGGGGTGTTGACGAAGAAGTTGGGCCGCATCGCGGCGGCTGATTCGCCGGCCAACTCCTGTACGTATTCGGTGATCTCCGTCTTCGTATTGCGCCAGGTGAAGTACGTGTACGACTGCTGGAAGCCGATCTCGCCGAGCGTCCGCATCATCGCCGGGCGGGTGAACGCCTCGGCCAGGAAGATCGCGTCGGGGTCGGTGCGGCCGATCGCCCCGATCACGTGTTCCCAGAAGACGACCGGTTTCGTGTGCGGATTGTCCACCCGGAAAATACGCACCCCGTGCGCCATCCAGTGGCGGAGTATCCGCACCGTCTCCGCGACGATCCCCGGCATGTCGTGGTCGAAGGCGATCGGGTAGATGTCCTGGTACTTCTTCGGCGGGTTCTCCGCGTACGCGATCGTGCCGTCGGGGCGGTGGTGGAACCACTCCGGGTGCTTCTCCACCCAGGGGTGGTCCGGTGAGCACTGGAGGGCGAAGTCGAGCGCGATCTCCAGGCCCTCGGCCCGGGCGGCGGCGACGAAGCGGTCGAAATCCTCGAAGGTGCCTAGGTCGGGGTGGATCGCGTCGTGCCCGCCCTCGGCCGAACCGATCGCCCAGGGCACGCCGACATCGTGCGGGCCCGGGGAGAGGCTGTTGTCCGGCCCCTTGCGGAACGTCGTGCCGATGGGGTGGATCGGCGGCAGGTAGACGACGTCGAAGCCCATCGCCGCGATGGCGGGCAGGCGGCGCGCCGCGGTGGCGAAGGTGCCGCCGACCGGCGGTTTGCCCGGCTCGACGACCGCGCCCTCCGAGCGCGGGAAGAACTCGTACCAGGACCCGTACAGGGCGCGTTCGCGCTCGACCAGGAGCGGCAACGGGTCGCTGGAGGTGACCAGTTCCCGCAGCGGGTGGGCGGAGAGGACCGCGTCGACGTCGGGGGTGAGGGCGGCGGCGAGCCGGGTGGCGGCCGGTTCCTCGGTGTCGCGGAGCGCGGCGGCCGCCTGCAGAACCGTTTCTCGCTGCGTTCCCGCGAGGTCCTCCGCGGCGCGCTCGTACAGCGCCGCGCCCTCCTCCAGGACGAGTTCGGTGTCGATCCCGGCGGGGATCTTGATCCTTGCCGCGTGCCGCCAGGTCGAAACCGGGTCGCCCCACGCCTCCACCGCGAACGTCCACGCGCCCTCCGCGTCCGGCGTGACCTCCGCGCCCCAGCGGTCGGTGCCGGGCGCCAGTTCGCGCATCGGCGTCCAGGGGCCGGGCGCGCCGTCGGGGCCGCGCAGCACCACGTTCGCCGCGACCGCGTCGTGGCCCTCGCGGAAGACGGTGGCCGTGACCTGGAACGTCTCCCCGACGACCGCCTTCGCCGGACGGCGGCCGCGGTCGATGACCGGGCGGACGTCACGAACGGGGATCCGGCCGATGGTGACCTGGACGGGCGGCGCAGCGGGCGCCTTGCGTGGGGCCGGAGCCTTGCGCTGAGCCGGTGCCTTGCGCGCGGCAGGTGCTTTGCGCGGAGCCGGGGCCTTGCGCGGCGCCGCGGTCTTGGGCGCCGCGCTTTTGGCCGCCGTGGTTTTCGCCGCCGCGGTCTTCGGCGCCGGGGGCTTCTTGGCGGCGGTGGCGTCGGTGGCCCCCTTGCTGCGGGTGCGCTGCGCCGGCGGCACGCTCGCGGGGGCCGGATCCTTGCCGGGTGGCGTCTTGTCTGAGGACGTCGGGGTGGGTCGCTGTGCGGGCATGACCGCTCCTGTCCGCGGGATCGGGGGTTGCGGAGACGACGTTCGGGGGCAGTGGGCCGTGCGAGGCGTGGCGCGTCGGTGCCGCTGCGGTGCCGCGCCGCTGTCGCGACGGTGCATAAATGCGTGCCGGGTGGAGCCTTCCACACTCTTCGGGCGAACAATCCGGTGCTTTGTTAACTACTCGCGCGTAAGGGAGAAGCTGTCGTCCGTCCCGCCTCCGGAGCCGGGACCGGATCATGAAATCCCCTTCCCATGGCGGGTAGTTGACCGGCGCGAGGCATCGACGTGCGGACCGATCGATACGAGTACCCCGCCCGGGGAAACTTGCACGCGCGTCTTCACGGTCGCCGGTGCCGGATGGCAGCCTTGCGCGCGGTGCCAAGTGCCACAAGTTGTACGAGGGGGCAGAACCGGCCATATCGTTCGCCGCGGCCGAGTGCGCCCAAATGGGGGCCGGGAACGGCGCGTTGTCGGTGGGCCGTGCGAGCCTGGACGCATGTCGACCATTCACCACACCACGGTCAAGCCGACCAAGCTCGAACTCCTCACCGGGTGGCTGCCGGAGCAGCCCTGGTACGAGGGGCAGGGCAGCCCCGAACTGGCCCGCTCCGGCGGGTTCCGGCTCGACGACCCCGCAGGGGAGGTCGGCATGGAGTTCATGGTCGTCACCGACGTGTCCGGGGAGCGGCCGGTCGCCTACCACGTGCCGATGACCTACCGGGGCGCCCCGCTGCCCGACGCGTCCGACGCCGCGCTCATCGGCACCGTGGAGCACGGTGTGCTCGGGCGGAGATGGGTGTACGACGGCGCGTACGACCCCCTGCTCCGCACCCAGCTGGTGGCCCTCCTGAAGGGCCGGGTCCCGGCGCACGCCCAGAGCGTCGACGGCGCGCTCGACCCGACGGTGCACGCCCGGCTCGACCCCGGCGCGCCGGCGGCGCCGGAGATCGTGCGGGTGCTCCGGCCCGGTCCGGCCGCGCCCGGCGCGGTGGGCGAGGTCAGCGCGGAGTGGCGGCGCCCGGACGAGAGCACGGTGCGCGGGGCGTTCGTCGTGGTGCGCGCGGCACAAGGCGCGTAAGTGGGGCGGGTGGCCCGTGCGCCGTGGCCCGGGGAGCCGTCGCCGACTACCGTCGGGGATGACGTCCGGGACGCAGGAGGAGGTGCGTCCCGGCCGACCCACCGACCGTCCGACGCCCCCGCTGCCCGCGCGAAAGGGGAACCGTGAAGGCCATCCGTCGTTTCACCGTCCGTCCGGTCCTGCCCGCACCACTCGCCCCCCTGCATGAGCTGGCCCGCAATCTGCGCTGGTCCTGGCATGCCGGAACCCGTGACCTGTTCGCCTCCGTCGACCCGGGGCACTGGGCCGGTTCCGGGGGTGACCCGGTGCGGCTGCTCGGCGGCGTGGCACCGGCCCGGCTCGCCGAGCTCGCCGCCGACGACCGCTTCCTCGCCTCCCTCGGCGAGGCCGCCGAGGATCTGCGCGGCTACCTCCAGGGCGACCGCTGGTACCAGACCCAGGCGCAGGCCGGCACCCTCCCCGCCGCCGTCGCCTACTTCTCGCCCGAGTTCGGCATCACCGCCGCCCTGCCCCAGTACTCCGGCGGCCTCGGCATCCTCGCCGGCGACCACCTCAAGGCCGCCAGCGATCTCGGGGTGCCGCTGATCGGCGTAGGGCTGCTCTACCGGCACGGCTATTTCCGGCAGTCCCTGTCCCGGGACGGCTGGCAGCAGGAGACCTACCCCGTCACCGACCCGAACGAGCTGCCGCTCTCCTTACTGTGCGAACCGGACGGCAGCCCCACCCACATCGCCCTCGCCCTGCCCGGCGGGCGCCGGCTGCTCGCGCGCGTGTGGCAGGCGCAGGTCGGCCGGGTGCCGCTGCTCCTCCTCGACTCCGACGTGGAGGAGAACGACGCGCACGAACGCGACGTGACCGACCGGCTCTACGGGGGCGGCAGCGAGCACCGGCTGCTCCAGGAGATGCTGCTCGGCATCGGCGGCGTCCGGGCGGTGCGCGCCTACTGCCGGCTCACCGGGCATCCCGCGCCCGAGGTGTTCCACACCAACGAGGGGCACGCCGGGTTCCTCGGCGTCGAGCGCATCGCCGAACTGAGCGCGGACGGGCTCGACTTCGACGCCGCGATCGAGGCGGTCCGCGCCGGCGCCGTCTTCACCACGCACACGCCCGTCCCCGCCGGGATCGACCGCTTCGACCGCGAACTGGTCGCCCGGCACTTCGGCGCCGCCGCCGAACTCCCCGCGCTCGACGTGAACCGGATCCTCGGCCTCGGCATGGAGACGTACCCGGGCGGCGACCCGAACGTCTTCAACATGGCGGTGATGGGGCTCAGGCTCGCCCAGCGCGCCAACGGCGTCTCCACCCTGCACGGCTCGGTCAGCCGGTCCATGTTCGCGGGCCTGTGGCCGGGGTTCGACCCCGAGGAGGTGCCCATCGCCTCCGTGACGAACGGGGTGCACGCGCCGACCTGGGTGGCGCCCGAGGTCTACCGGCTCGGCGCCCGCCAGATCGGCGAGCGGCGCACCGAGGACGCCCTGTCGGTCGGCGGCTCGGACCGCTGGGACGCGGTCGGCGACATCCCCGACCGGGACATCTGGGAGCTGCGGCGCGACCTGCGCGGCCAGCTCGTCGACGAGGTGCGCACACGCCTCGCCGCGTCCTGGCGCCAGCGCGGCGCGTCCGGCGCGGAGCTGGGCTGGATCGACTCGGTCCTCGACCCGGACGTCCTCACCATCGGCTTCGCCCGCCGCGTCCCCTCGTACAAGCGGCTCACCCTCATGCTGCGCGACCCCGACCGGCTGATGCGGCTGCTGCTCGACGAGGAGCGGCCCGTGCAGATCGTCGTCGCGGGCAAGGCGCACCCCGCCGACGACAGCGGCAAACGCCTCGTCCAGGAGCTGGTGCGGTTCACCGACGACCCGCGCGTGCGCCACCGCATCGTGTTCCTGCCCGACTACGGCATGGCGATGGCGCAGAAGCTCTACCCGGGCTGCGACATCTGGCTCAACAACCCGCTGCGGCCCCTTGAGGCGTGCGGCACGTCCGGCATGAAGGCGGCGCTCAACGGCTGCCTCAACCTCTCGGTCCTGGACGGCTGGTGGGACGAATGGTTCGAGCCGGACTTCGGCTGGGCGATCCCCACCGCCGACGGCACGGCCACCGACGAGCACCGCCGCGACGACCTGGAGGCCGCCGCGCTCTACGACCTCCTGGAGCGGCGGGTCGCGCCCCGCTTCTACGAGCGCGGGCCCGAGGGCCTGCCGGACCGCTGGATCGAGATGGTCCGCCAGACCCTCACCCACCTCGGCCCGAAGGTCCTGGCGGGCCGGATGGTCCGCGAGTACGTCGAGAAGCTGTACGTGCCCGCCGCCCGCGCCGACCGTGCGCTCACCCCGGACGCGGCCCGGGAGCTGGCGGCCTGGAAGGCGCGGGTCCGCGCGGCCTGGCCCCGGGTCGCCGTCGACCACGTCGAGGCGGAGACGGCCACGGCGGCGGAGCTGGGCGCGACCCTCTCCCTGCACGTCCGGGTCGCCCTCGGCGAGCTCGACCCCGACGACGTCGAGGTGCAGGCGGTGGCGGGCCGCGTCGACGCCGAGGACCGCATCGCCGACGCGCTCACGGTCCCGCTCAAACCGGTCGCGGGCCCCGACGAGGAGGGCCGCTGGTCCTTCGAGGGCCCGCTCTCCCTGGACCGCACGGGCCCCTACGGCTACACGGTCCGCATCCTCCCGGCCCACCGCCTGCTGGCGTCGGCGGCGGAGGCGGGCCTGGTGGCGGTGCCGTCGGAGGCGGTGGGTGAGGGGGCGGGCGTCCTCATGCGCTGAGCCCGGGGCGATTCGTACGAGTCACCCACGGCAAAGGGCGCCCGGAGGGATCCGGGCGCCCTTTGTGTCAGGTGGTGCGGGTGGTCACTTGACGTTCACGGCCGTCCAGGCCGCTGCGACGGCCTTGTACTCCGCCGAGGTGGAGCCGTACAGGGCCGAGGCCGCGCTCAGGGTCGCGGTGCGGGCCTTCGCGTAGTTGGTGCTCGACGTGAAGTACGTCGTCAGCGCCTTGAACCAGATCTTCTCGGCCTTGGAGCGGCCGATGCCGGTGACGGTGGAGCCGTCGGAGGTGGGGGAGTCGTAGGAGACGCCGTTGATGGTCTTCTTCCCGCTGCCCTCGCTGAGCAGGTAGAAGAAGTGGTTGGCGATGCCCGAGGAGTAGTGGACGTCCACGTTGCCCGCGCCGCTCTTCCAGGCGTCGAGCGAGGCGCCGTCCTTGCTGGGCTTGTCCATGTAGCGCAGCGGGGTGCCGTCGCCGTTGATGTTGATCTTCTCGCCGATGAGGTAGTCGCCCGGGTCGGAGGCGTTGTTCGCGTAGAACTCGACGGCGGTGCCGAAGATGTCGGAGGTCGCCTCGTTCAGGCCGCCGGACTCACCGCTGTAGACGAGGCCCGCGGTGGCCGAGGTGACACCGTGGCTCATCTCGTGCGCGGCCACGTCGAGCGAGGTGAGCGGGTTCTTGTTGCCCGTGCCGTCGCCGTAGGTCATGCAGAAGCAGCTGTCGTCCCAGAACGCGTTGACGTAGGCGTTGCCGTAGTGGACGCGGGAGTAGGCGCCCTTGCCGTCGCCCTTGATGCCGTTGCGGCCCTGCACGTTCTTGTAGTAGTCCCAGGTGACCTGGGCGCCGTAGGCGGCGTCGACCCCGGCGGTCGCGGCGTCGTTGGTGGTGCCGTCGCCCCACGTGTCGTCGGCGTCGGTGAACAGCGTGCCCTTGCCGGACGAGCCGTTCTTGAGGTTGTACGTGGAGTGGCCGCCGCGCGTCGCGTCCGTGAGGGAGTAGGACGAGCCGGACTTGGTGGTGCCGATCGTGACGGTGCCGCTGTAGCGCGACTTGCCGGTGCCGGTCTGGATCGTGTCGAACTCGAAGATCTTCTTGCCGGTGGCCGCGTCGGTGATGACGTGCAGCTTGCTGGGCGTGCCGTCCTCGTCGGTGCTGGTGACGACCTTCTCGTAGGCGAGTCTCGGCGTGCCGCTCGCCGCCCAGACGACCTTGCGGGCGCCGGCCGGGGCGGCCTTGAGGGTGGCGCCGGCGGTGGCCACGTCGAGGGACTTGGCGGTGGCGCGGGTGACGCCCTCGCCGGCGCCGGAGGCCGACGTGTGGACGACCAGGTCGCCGCCGAGGACGGGCAGGCCGTCGTAGGTCCGCTCGTAGCGGGTGTGGGTGGTGCCGTCGCGGTCCTTGACCACGTCGCGGACGACGAGCTTCTCCTTCGAGCCGAGCTTCAGCTCCTTCGCCGTCTCGGCGGTCCTCGCGCTCGCGTCCTGCACGAGGTCGGCGCGGGCCGACGCGCTCAGGGCCAGCGGGGTGGCCGAGGGGATCGCCGGCTGGGCGGTCGCGCTGGTGGCGGTGAAGGTTCCGGCGACCAGGGCGCCGGCGGCGACGGCCGTGGCGAGGGAGAGAGCGGTGCGACGGGATATGGGGGAGGTCACGAAGAAAGCTCCTTGCATGAAGTGGGGGAGCGAGCTTTGCCGTGCGAGTGGTGCATGTGGTGCTGGAGGTGCGGGGAAACTCTGGCAGTTGAGAGCTGTACATGTCATGTACGTGATCGCAGGTTGGCCGGAATTCGTTCGTTGAGCGAAAACTGACGCACGTATTGCGAACGGAATGTGAACGGAAACGCCTGCGAGAAACAATGCGGAAACGTGAACGGGCGCGCCGTCCCCGGGAGTTGAATCACCGGGGGCGGCGCGCCCAGACCGTGCGGGGTCGTCCCGACCCGCTTACGGGAAGGTCAGCTTGAACTGGTTGATGTAGCCGGTGTCCGCGGCGCCGAGGTCCTTGACCTGAAGCTTCCAGGTGCCGTTGGCGGTCTCGGTGGAGGCGTTGACCGTGTACGTGGTCTGGATGTTCGGGGTCGGGTCGTACACGGAGGAGTGCAGCCGGTACGCCTTCCCGCTCGGGCCGATCAGGTCGACCTGGAGGTCACCGCTCCACGTGTGCACGATGTCGACGCCGACCTTCAGCGTGGACGGCGCGTTGCCGCTGATGCCGGAGACCGTGAGCGACGAACTGACCGCCGAACCCGGGTAGTCCGGGATGTTGTAGTCGGCGTCGTTGGTGAACACCTTGCCGGTGCCCGGGTCGCCGCCGCCGGAGCGGGCGCCGACGTTGATCGCCGCGAACGCGTCCTGGACCGCCTTGTACTCGGTGGACGTCGTCCCGTACAGCTCACCGGCGGCCGCGAGGGCACCGGTGCGGGCGCCCGCGTAGTTGGTGGTCGAGGTGAACTTCGTGGTCAGCGCCTTGAACCAGATCAGCGCCGCCTTGTCGCGGCCGATGCCGGTGACGGGCAGGCCGTCGGAGGTCGGGGAGTCGTAGCTCGTCCCGTTGACGACCTTCGCGCCGCTGCCCTCGCTGAGCAGGTAGAAGAAGTGGTTGGCCGGGCCCGACGAGTAGTGCACGTCGACGCTGCCGATACCGGAGTACCAGGCGTCCTTGGACGCGCCGTCCTTGCTGGGCTTGTCCATGTAGCGCAGCGGGGTGCCGTTGCCGTTGATGTTGATCTTCTCGCCGACGAGGTAGTCGCCCGGGTCGGAGGCGTTGCCCGCGTAGAACTCCACGGCCGCGGCGAAGATGTCGGAGGTCGCCTCGTTCAGACCGCCGGACTCACCGCTGTAGTTGAGGCCGGCGGTGTTGGAGGTGACGCCGTGCGTCATCTCGTGCGCGGCCACGTCTATGGAGGTCAGCGGCTTGCTGTTGCCGCTGCCGTCGCCGTAGGTCATGCAGAAGCAGCTGTCGTCCCAGAACGCGTTCACGTAGTTGTTGCCGTAGTGGACCCGGCTGTACGCGCCGACGCCGTTGCCCTTGATGCCGGAGCGGCCGTGCACGTTCTTGTAGTAGTCCCAGGTCAGCGCGGCGCCGTAGTGCGCGTCGGCGGCGGCCGTCTCGGTGTTGCTCGCGGCGCCGTTGCCCCACACGTCGTCCGAGCCGGAGTACAGCGTGCCGGTCCCCGAGGTGCCGCGGTTCAGGTTGTACGTCTTGTGGCCGCCGCGCGCGGCGTCGTTCAGCGTGTACGTCGACCCCGACTGCGAGGTGCCGAGGGTGACGGTGCCGCTGTACTGGGTGTTGCCGGTGCCCGTCTCGATGGCCTGCCACTCGTGCAGCTTCTTGCCGGTCGCCGCGTCGGTGATGACGTGCAGCTGGTTCGGCGTGCCGTCCTCCTGGAGGCCGCCGACCACCGTCTCGTACGCCAGCGTCGGCTGACCCTTGACGGCGCCCTCGCCCAGCCAGACGACCTTGCGCGGCGCGTGGTCGGCCTCGGTCTTCTTCGAACCGTCGGCCTTGGCGAGGGTCAGCGCCTGCGCCTCGGCCGCGGCCGGCTTCACGTCGGCCGTCGTGTCCACGCCCTTGAGCTGGGCCTTCGACGCCTTCGTGACCTCCTGCGCGGCGCCGGACTTCGTCTTCTCGACGATCAGGTCACCGCCGAGGACGGGCAGCCCGGCGTACGTGCGCTCGTAGCGGGTGTGGGTCGTTCCGTCCTGGTCCTGCAGCACGTCCCGGACGACGAGCTTCTCCTGGGCGCCCAGACCGAGCTTCTTCGCGGTGTCGGCCTTCGCCTTCGTGGTGTTCGCCGCGCGCAGCAGCTCCGCGCGCTTGGCGGGGGAGAGCTTCACGGGCAGGGCGCCCGGGTCGGCGCCGCGCGTGGCGTTCGCCGTGATGGCCGACGCGGCCTGCGCCGTGTCCGCCCCGGCGCCCGCGACGGCCGGGCCCGACTGGAACGCGACGGCCAGCAGGGCGGTGACGGCGCCGACAGCCGCGGCTGCCGTGGCCCGGCGTCTGTGGGAGGTGGAGAAGGTGCTTCTCAACGCTGACTCCTTCTGCGCGGCCGCATGTGGGTGTGCGGCCAGTGGGGACCGGGCGGCGTTTGGCCGGCCGGGCAGAACGCAGTACAGGCAGTGCGGGACTTGCGCGTGGAGCGGGGCTAGCGGACTAGCGGGACTAGCGGGGCTAGTGGGACTAGCGGTTAACCCGGCCTGGCCGCGATCTTGCTGTGGGGCAGCTGTGCGGTGGCCGAGGGGAAGAGTGGCAGGAGAACGCGCGTGCTGTCAGGAGCGCGTCAACAGGTTGGCCGGAATTAGTTCGGTGCGCGGAGGGGCGTGTTCGATATGCGGGGCGGTTGGGGCTTTGCGGGGCTTGGTTTTGGGGGGCGTTCGGGGGTGTGCGGGGTATGTGTGGGGGGTGGCCGGGTTGTGTGGGGGCGTGGCTGGAAAGCGTCGGGCTGTGGTCGCCAGATTCTCAGGCTGGAGCCGCCATCAGCTCACCAGGCTCTCCCGCCACGCCCTGTGCAGGTCCGCGAAGCGGCCCGTGCCCGCGATCAGTTCTGCCGGGGGGCCGTCCTCCACCACCTCTCCGCGCTCCATCACCAGGACCCGGTCCGCGATCTCCACCGTGGAGAGGCGGTGGGCGATGACGACGGCTGTGCGGCCGCGCAGGACCGTGTGCATCGCGCGTTGCACCGCCTGTTCGCCCGGGACGTCGAGGGAGCTCGTCGCCTCGTCCAGGATGAGGACGGCCGGGTCCGCGAGGAGCGCCCGGGCGAACGCGACCAGTTGGCGCTGGCCCGCGGAGATCCGCCCGCCGCGCTTGCGCACATCCGTGTCGTAGCCGTCGGGGAGCGCCGTGATGAAGTCATGGGCGCCGATCGCCTTCGCGGCCTGTTCGATCTCGGCGCGGGTGGCTTCGGGGCGGCCGATCGCGATGTTCTCGGCGACCGTGCCGGAGAACAGGAACGCCTCCTGGGTCACCATGACGACCCCGCGCCGCAGTGCGGCGTGGGACAGGTCGCGCAGGTCGACGCCGTCGAGGAGGACCTGCCCGTGCGAGGGGTCGTAGAACCGGGCGAGCAGCTTGGCGAGCGTGGACTTGCCCGCGCCGGTGGAGCCGACCACGGCCACGGTCTGTCCTGCGGGCAGCACCAGGTCGAAGCGGGGGAGCACCTCGCCGCCCGTGCGGTAGCCGAACGAGACGTCGTCGAAGCGCACTTCGCGGCCGGGGCGGCCCTCGCGCGGGGCGGGCAGCGGGCGCGGTGACGCGGGCTCGGGCACGGACGGGGTCTGTTCGAGCAGGCCCGCGATCTTCTTGAGGGACGCGGCCGCCGATTCGTAGGAGTTGAGGAACATCGCCAGGCGGTCGATGGGGTCGTAGAGGCGGCGGATGTAGAGCACCGCCGCCGCCAGGACGCCGAGCGCGAGGGTGCCGCCCGCGACCCGGTAGGCACCCCACAGGACCATGCCCGCGACCGCCGTGTTGGCGAGGAGGCGGGAGCCGACGACGTAGCGCGCCATTTCGAGCAGGGCCGTGCCGTTGGAGCGTTCGTGGCGGTGGTTGAGGACTGCGAAGTGGGCGTCATTGGCCTGTTCGCGACGGAATGCGCGGACCGGGCGGATGCCGTTCAGGGTCTCGACGAACTTGACGATGACCGCCGCGACCGCCGACGACCGCTCCCCGTACGCGCGCGCGGCCCGCCGCCGGTAGCTGCGGATCAGCACGGACAGCGGGATGAAGGAGAGCGCCGCGACCGCGCCGATGCCGAGGTCGAGCCAGAGCAGCGTCACCGTGATGTAGAGCGAGGCGAGGACGACGTTGACCAGCTCTTGCAGCCCCTCGGAGAGCAGTTCGCGCAGCGACTCGACATCGGTCGTCGCGCGGGAGATGACGCGGCCGGAGGTGTAGCGGTCGTGGAAGTCGACGCTGAGCGCCTGCGCGTGGCGGAAGATGCGGTCGCGCAGGTCGAGCAGCACGTTCTGACTGACGCGCGCCGAGAACTGGATGTACGCGTACTGGAACGCGGCCGAGCAGCACGCGGTCAGCAGGAAGCCCGCGCCGACCGCGATCAGCGGGCCGTAGTCGTGGTCCCGGAAGGCGGGCACCGCGCGGTCGATGGCGTACGCGACGATCAGCGGCCCGGACTGCACGGCGGCCTGCTGGAGCAGCAGCGCGAGGACGGTGAGCCAGACCGTGCGGCGGTGGGGCGCGAGCAGGGAGCGGAGCAGGCGGCCGGTCGCGCCCTTCGACGTGGGCAGATCGTCCTGGTCGAAGGGGTCCGCGGGGGAGGGCGCCGGGACGGCCTCGGCCTCGCCGCCCTCGGTCGGCTCGGTCGGCTCGGTCGGCTCGGTCGGCTCGGTCGGCTTGGCCGGCTCGGCCGGTTCCTCGGCGGCCGTCTCCGTGTTCGTGCTGGTCGTCATCGGTGCGCCGTCTCTTCCCTGTCGCCCGCGGGCTCGCCCGTCATCAGATGCCGGTACTCCGCGCTGTCCCGCAGCAGTTCGTGGTGGGTGCCGACCGCGGTGACGCGGCCGTCGGAGAGCAGGGCGACCCGGTCGGCGAGCAGCACCGTGGAGGGGCGGTGCGCGACGACGAGGGCCGTGCTGTCCGCGAGGACCCGGCGCAGGGCCGCCTCGACGGCGGCCTCGGTGTGCACGTCGAGCGCGGACAGCGGGTCGTCGAGGATCAGGAAGCGGGGCGCGCCGACGACCGAGCGGGCGAGCGCGAGGCGCTGCCGCTGGCCGCCGGACAGGCTCAGGCCCTCCTCGCCGACCTCGGTGTCCACGCCGTCCGGCAGGCGTCGCACGAAGTCGGCCTGGGCGACGCCGAGCGCCCTGTCCACCTGGTCCTCCGTGGCGTCGACGGCTCCCATCAGCACGTTCTCCCTGACCGTCGCGGAGAACAGGGTCGGCTCCTCGAACGCCATCGACACCAGCGTGCGCAGCTCCTCGCGCGGGATCGCGGTGATGTCCCGCCCATCGAGCGTGATGCGCCCGGCCGTGACGTCGTACAGGCGCGGCACCAGCGCGGTCAGCGTCGTCTTGCCGCTGCCGGTCGCGCCGACCAGGGCCATGGTCTCGCCGGACCGGACGTGCAGGTCGATGTGGTGGAGTGTCGGCTCGGCGTCCTCGGCGGCGTCCGGGTAGCGGAAGGCGACGCCCTCGAAACGCAGCCCGTCCCCGCCCTGTCCGCCGTCGGCGGCGCGGACGCGCGGGTCCTCCTCGGGCTCGTCCATGACCTCGAAGTAGCGCCGGGTCGCGGTCGCCGCCTCCTGGCTCATGGCGAGCAGGAAGCCGATGGACTCGATGGGCCAGCGCAGGGCGAGCGCCGTCGACAGGAACGCGACGAGCGTGCCCGCGGACAGGTCGCCGTCCGCGACCTGCACCGTGCCGATGACGAGGGCCGCGCCGAGCGCCGCCTCCGGCAGAAGGGTGATCACCGCGAGGATGCCCGCGAGGAGGCGCGCCTTGACCAGCTCGGTGCCGCGCAGGGTGCGCGAGAGGTCCTTGAAGGCGCGGGCCTGGCTGCGGTGGCGGCCGAACCCCTTGATGACGCGGATGCCGAGCACCGACTCCTCGACGACCGTCGTCAGATCACCGACCTGGTCCTGGGCGCGGCGCGACGCCTCCGCGTAGCCGTGCTCGAACCGGTAGCAGACCGCGATCAGCGGTACGGCGGGGGCGAGCAGGACGAGGCCGAGGCCCCAGTCCTGCGCCACGAGCAGCGCGAGTCCCGCGGCGATCGTCACCCCGTTCACGATCAAGAACGTCAGCGGGAAGGCGAGGAACATCCGCACGACCATGAGGTCCGTCGTGCCGCGTGACAGCAACTGGCCTGATGCCCACCGGTCGTGGAAGGAGACGGGAAGGCGCTGGAGGTGCCGGTACAGGTCGGCGCGCATCGCCGCCTCGACGCTCGCGAGCGGCCGGGCCACCAGCCAGCGCCGCAGCCCGAACAGCAGCGCCTCGGCGACGCCGAGGGCGAGCAGCACCCCGGCGCCGAGCCACACGCCGCCCGGATCGCGGTCGGTGACCGGACCGTCGACGATCCACTTCAGCACCAGCGGGAACACGAGCCCCAGACAGGACGCCACCACCGCGATGACCGCCGCGCTCGCCCAGCGCGCCCGCACCGGACGTACGTAGGGCCACAGGCGCAGCAGCGAGCGCGCCGCCGACTGCCGCGCGGGCGCCGTGAGTTGGCCGCCCTCGTCGGTCCGGTGCGGGTCCTGATCCGTGGTAGCTGCATCCGTAGTCGCCATCAGGGGTGAGACTACGGTTCGGCACTGACAACGCCCACTGAGTTTCGGCCGGGCCACCGGTCCTCGGAGGGCGGGCCGCAGGTCGTCAGAGGCCGGGCCGCAGGTCGTCAGAGGCGGGGCCGCCGGTCGTCAGAGGCGGTGCACGGTGTGCAGCTTTCGCGCGTAGACACCCGTGCCGTCGAGCAGCGACGCACCGCCCAGGTCGGCCATCGTCGGGCCGTTGCCCGTCTTGCGGCTGGACAGGAACCGTCGCTTGCCCGCCGCGTCCTCGCCCAGATACACGCCGACGTGGTCGACCGTGGCCGTCACCGTGTCGTCGCCGGAGTCGGCGTTGAACAGGACCAGGTCGCCGGGTTGCAGCAGCGCCGCGGCCGGCGGGTTGGTGCCGTCGGTGCGGTCGATCCGCACGCCGGGGGCGTACTCCGCCATGTCCCGTGACTTGCGGGGCAGCCGGGTGCCGGAGGTGTCCGCGCCCGCCGCCATGGGGACGCCCAGGTGATGGCCGTAGACCATGCGCGTGTAGCCGGAGCAGTCGAGGTTGCCGGTCTGCTTGCTGGAGGGGCCTGTGTACGCGCCGTCGGGGAACGTCCAGCCGATGCCCATGTACTCGTGGAAGTCGGCGCCCTCGTAGCGGTAGCCCCGCGGGTCCAGGTAGCCGTACCCGGCCTCGCCCAGGACCCGCCGGCCCGCCGCGGGACCCGATCCGGCGGTGACCGCGGGCGCGCCTCCCAGGAACATGGCCGCGTACGCGAGGACGTCCGGGTCCGTGGAGCCCGCCCAGGCGCGGACGGTCCGCTCAAGCTCCGCCGACCAGGTGCCGTCGAACGGCTTGTCCAGGACGCGTACCCAGGTGCCGTGGGTGACGCTCGGCGGGGTCTGCCAGGCGGCGGCGTCCACCTGGAAACGGCTGACGGACAGGGTCACCGGCAGGTTGGTGCAGCCGTCGTTGGCCAGCGCCCGCAGACCCACCCGGCCCGCGCCGAACGTGGCGTCGGTGACGTCGACCGACCACGCCGAGGGTTCGGCGGCCGAGGAGCGCCACGCCTTGACGCGTATCCGGGTGCCCTCCCGGCGCACCCGGATCGTCCAGTCGGTCCCGGCCGGGACGGCGGTGGCCAGGGAGAGCGCGGTGGTCAGCTGGGTGACGGCGTCCGCGACCTCCTTCTCCACGCGCAGCTCCACCGCGCCGGAGGTCAGGAAGGAGAGGCGGGCCCGGTAGTTGTTGTGCGTGTCCTGGTAGCCGAAGGACAGCGCGTACGAACAGGCCTGTCCCGTGGGCACCTTGTCGAACCGGGCGACCGCGCGCACGTCCACGTCGCTCACGGCGTCGTCGCGCAGGGTGGCGTGTCGGCTCGCGTAGTCGGTGCTGAGCCGCAGCAGCCCCGCACCGGGGACCACGGCGTAGTCGTCGGCGGCGGGACCGAGCGTCGACCAGGAGCCGCCGCCGGGCGAAGTGCCCCAGTACGCGCGGTCGTCCTCCGGCAGGGACAGGTCGGGCAGGGTGCGCTGGAAGGTGTCGGTGAAGGGCTTCTTGTCCTCGGTGAACGTGCGCTCGGGGCCGGTGAGGACCACGGTCCGCGCGCCGCGGGTCAGGAGCGCGACCCGCTTGCCGCCCGAGGTGACCTCGGTGCGCGCCGGGGTCCCGGCGAGGACGGTGGCGGTGAGCGGATCGCTCAGCGTCAGCCGGGAGAAGTACGAGGCGTCCAGGGCGGGCAGCGACACCGACGAGCGGGGCCCGGCGAGGCTCCCCGTGGCGGCGGCGAGGGGCTCGGCGGTCGCCGCCCCGGCCCCCGTCGCCGCGCGGGCGGTGGCCCCGCCGAGTCCGGCGAACGGGACGGTGGCCGCCGAGATGCCGAACGCGGTGAGCAGGCCACGTCGTGACGTGTAGGACATGAAGGATCAGCCGATCTTGGCCGGCTGGAGCCGGACCGGGTCGAAGGAGCGGCCGAAGCCGGATCGGTCCGTACGGGACGCGAGGCGGCCGGCCCGGAGACAGGGCGGCCTCGCGCCGCACCCCCGCATGCGACGACGACCTTCACGGAATCTTCATGACCTTAGCGGTCGCGCCGCCGCCCCCGGCCGCCGCCCGTGGTCGTACCTCCCATCAACCGATCGGCTGATGCGCCTTCGAGCGCGATGGCCGATGCGGCGGACACCCCAGCGGCGCGAATCTGGCTGCATGACCACCACCAGTGCACCGCTCATCGAGGTCACCGGGCTGCGCAAGACGTACGCCGGGCGGGCCGTCGTCGACGGGATCTCGTTCACCGTCCGGGAAGGCGAGATCTTCGGCGTCCTCGGCCCCAACGGGGCAGGCAAGACCACCACCGTGGAGTGCGTCGAGGGCCTGCGGGTGCCCGACGCGGGGCGGGTGCGGGTGGCCGGGCTCGACCCCGTACGGGACCACGCCGACGTCACCCGCATCCTCGGCGCCCAGCTCCAGGAGAGCGAGGTGCAGGCGAAGCTGACCGTGCGGGAGGCCCTGGAGCTGTACGCGTCCTTCTACCCGGACCCGCTCGACTGGCGCCCGCTGGCCGAACGGCTGCGGCTCGACGAGAAGCTCACCACCCGCTTCGCCGCGCTCAGCGGCGGCCAGAAGCAGCGCCTGTTCATCGCGCTCGCCCTCGTCGGCAACCCGCGCGTCGTCGTCCTCGACGAACTCACCACCGGGCTCGACCCGCGCGCGCGGCGCGACACCTGGCAGCTCATCGAGGACGTCCGGGCCGGCGGCGTCACCGTGCTGCTCGTCACCCACTTCATGGAGGAGGCGCAGCGCCTCTGCGACCGCATCGCCGTCATCGACAAGGGGCGCGTCGCCGCCCTCGACACCCCGGCCGGGCTCATCAGCCGGGCCGCCGGGTCGACCGTCATCTCCTTCACCCCGTCCGCGCCGCTCGACGAGCGGGAGCTGGCCGCGCTGCCGGGGCTCGCCACCGTCGAGCACCGCGACGGCCGCACGACCCTGACCGGCGGCGACGAGACCGTCAACGCCGTCATCAGCCTGCTCGCCCGGCACCACGTCACCGCCCACCAACTCCGGGTCGTCGACGCCACCCTCGACGACGCGTTCCTCGACCTGACGGGAGCCGGCCAGTCATGACCACCTCCACCCTCGACGGCACCCACGCGCGCGTGCCGGGCGCGAACGCCGCCGTCCTGCGCAGCGAGACCAGGCTGTTCCTGCGCGAACCCGGCGCCCTCTTCGGCATCGCCGTCTTCCCGCCCGTGCTGCTCGTGATCCTCGGCTGCGTCCCCGCGTTCCGGGAGTCCGGCTCGGGCCCCGACGGGCTGCGCCTCATCGACGCGTACGTGCCCGTCACCGTGCTGCTGCCGCTGATCGTCGCCGGGCTCCAGGCGATGGCGCCGGTCATCGCCGGATACCGGGAGCGCGGCATCCTGCGCCGGATGTCGACGACGCCGGTCCGCCCGCCCGCGCTGCTCGGCGCGCAGATGGCGATCCACGGCGCTGCGGCCCTGTTCTCCTCGCTCCTCTCGCTCGCCATCGGCCGGCTCGCGTTCGACGTGCGGCTGCCGCAGCAGGCGTTCGGCTACCTGCTCGCGCTCGTGCTCAGCGTCGTCGTCGCACTGTCGCTCGGCGCGCTCGTCGCCGCGCGGGCCCGGACGCAGAAGATCGCGAGCGCCATCGGCTCGGCCGTGTTCTTCCCGAGCATGTTCTGCGCCGGGGTGTGGCTGCCGGTGCAGTCGATGCCGGACGTGCTCGCGCGGATCGTCGAGTGCACCCCGTTCGGCGCCGCGTCGCAGGCGATGAGCGAGGCGGCGGCGGGGGACTGGCCCGGCCTGGTCCACCTCGGCGTCCTCGCCGTGTGGGCCGTCGCCCTGTCCGGCGCGGCGGCGCGCTGGTTCCGCTGGGAATGAACCCGATGAGCGGGGCGGTGTCCCGGTGGGGGGAGGCGGAGGCCGTGCAGACTGAAGGAATGACGACGGGAACCGACCAGCGCGGCGCCGCCGAGGCGGCGGCCCGCACCGTCCAGGAGCGCTGGGCCAACTTCCACCGCTACGGCCCCTGGGGCCTGCTCGGCGTCGGCGTCGTCCTGTCCGTCGCCACCGCCCACGTCGTCGGCATGAACCGGCTCGACTGGTACCTCTTCGTACCGCTGTCCGTCGCCGCCGTCGTCCTCCAGCTGTGGTGGGGCCGCGCGATGCGCACGCGGCCCGGCCCCAGCCGCGCGGGCGTCCTCTACTACTGGGTCCGCTGGGCGATCGCCTTCGTCGGCTCGCTCACCAACCCGTTCTACGTGTTCTACGCGGCCTGCGGCTACTTCGACATCGCCCGCCTCGTACCGTCCCGGCAGATCAGGCCGGGGCTCTTCGCGGCGATCGTCGTCGTGGCCGGATCCCAGTCCGGCGGACTGCCGCCCGGCAACGCGTCGGGCTGGATCCTGTTCGGCGGCCTCCTCGCGGTCAACTCCGTCCTCGTCGGCTTCATGGGCCACATCAACAACAAGGAACAGGAAGCGGCGCGCATCCAGATCGAGACGATCGACGAACTGGCGCGCACCAACGCGGCCCTGCAACAGGCGATGGACGAGAACGCCCAGCTGCACACCCAACTCCTCGTGCAGGCGCGGGAAGCCGGGGTCGCCGACGAGCGGCGCAGGCTCGCCGCCGAGATCCACGACACCATCGCCCAAGGCCTGACCGGGATCATCGCCCAGCTCCAGGTCGTCGCCAACGCGCCCACCCTCGCCGTCGCCCGCGAACACCTCGACCGCGCCTCCGGCCTCGCCCGGCACAGCCTCGGCGAGGCCCGCCGCTCCGTGCACAACCTCTCGCCCGCCGCCCTCGCCGACGCGAGCCTGCCCGAGGCGCTGAAGAAGACCGTCGCCGCATGGGCCGCACGCACCGGCGTACGCGCCGACTTCACCCTCACCGGGACCGCCGAACCCCTCCACGACGAGATCGAGGCGAGCCTGCTGCGCATCGCCGAGGAGGCCCTCTCCAACGCGGCCCGGCACGCCCACGCCGGCCGGGTCGGCGTGACCCTCTCCTTCATGGCGGGCGAAGTCACCCTCGACGTACGCGACGACGGGCGCGGCTTCGACCCCCGCACCCTCCCCGCCCGCACCGGCACGGCCGGATTCGGCCTCGACGGTATGCGCGCCCGAGCGGAGCGCCTGGCCGGCGACGTCACCGTCGAGTCCGAACCAGGGGGCGGTACGGCGGTCTCGGCTCGCGTACCGTTGGTCCGCCATGACCAGTGACTCCGCCGGGACCATCTCCCTGCTCATCGTCGACGACCATCCGGTGGTCAGGGACGGCCTGCGCGGCATGTTCGACTCCGCCGACGGGTTCACCGTCCTCGGCGAGGCGGCCAACGGGGTCGAGGCCGTCGCCCGCACCTCCGCGCTCGACCCGGACGTCGTCCTGATGGACCTCCGGATGCCCGGTGGGGGCGGGGTCGACGCGATCAAGGAGCTGGCCCGGCGCGGGGCCCGCGCCCGCGTTCTGGTGCTCACCACGTACGACACCGACTCCGACACGCTGCCCGCGATCGAGGCGGGGGCCACGGGGTACCTCCTCAAGGACGCGCCGCGCGAGGAGTTGTTCACCGCGGTCCGCGCCGCCGCGGAAGGCCGCACGGTCCTGTCCCCGGCGGTTGCCTCCCGGCTGGTCACGGCGGTCCGTACGCCTGCGGTCGCCGCCGACGAGACCCTCTCCGCCCGCGAACGCGAAGTCCTGCTCCTCGTCTCCAAGGGGACCTCCAACAAGGAGATCGCCCGTCACCTCTTCATCAGCGAGGCAACGGTCAAGACCCACCTCACGCACATCTACGCGAAGCTCGGCGTGAAGGACCGCGCGGCGGCGGTCGCGGTGGCCTACGACCGCAAGATCCTGGGCTAGCGGGCTTCTGCGCGTCTGCCCCCTTCGCGCCATTCCCGGGTGCGGCACCGTCGTGGCTGGTCGCGCAGTTCCCCGCGCCCCTGGAGCATGCGGCTCCGCCGCAGCCCCATCGCCCTGAGATGGCGCACGCAGTGCGCATCTCAGGGGCGCGGGGAACTGCGCGACCAGCCACGACGCGACCCGCACCCGCCGACGAACCCGCGACCAGGCAGACGCACCGCCTACTCCCGCACCCGCAGCAACAGCACCGTCCGCGCCCCCACCCCGACCGTCGCCCCCGCCTCGTACCGCACCCCGGGCGCTCCACCCTGCTCCTCCGACCCCGTGTCGACCACGACCTCGTACACCCGGGCCCACGGCCCCCCGGGCAGCACGAACTCCCCGGGCCCGGCCCCCGCGTGCAGCACGACCAGGAAGCTGTCGTCGAGCACCCGCTCCCCCCGCGCGTCCCGCCCGGGAATGTCCCGCCCCGAGAGGTACATCCCGAGCGTCGCGGCCGGCGCGAACCAGTCGTCCTCCGTCATCTCCGTACCGCGTGCCGTGAACCAGGCCAGGTCCCGCAGCCCGTCAGCGGACCGGGGGCGGCCGGAGAAGAAGGCCCGCCGGCGCAGGACCGGGTGCGCGTGCCGCAGGGCGATGAGGCGTGACGTCAGATCGAACAGTGCCCGCCAGCCCGGGTCGTCGAGCAGCGACCAGTCGACCCAGCTGACCTCGCTGTCCTGGCAGTACGCGTTGTTGTTGCCGCGCTGGGTGCGCCCGAACTCGTCCCCGGCGACCAGCATCGGCACCCCGGTGGACAGCAGCAGCGTCGTCAGCATGTTGCGCAGCTGGCGTCGGCGCAGGGCGCGTACGGACTCCTCGTCGCTCTCCCCTTCCGTCCCGCAGTTCCACGACCGGTTGTCGTCCGTGCCGTCCCGGTTGCCCTCCCCGTTCGCCTCGTTGTGCTTGCGGTCGTAGCTGACGAGGTCCCGCAGGGTGAAGCCGTCGTGCGCGGTGATGAAGTTGACGGACGCGTAGGGGCGCCGCCCGCCCCACGCGTACAGGTCGCTGGAGCCGGAGAGGCGGTATCCGAGGTCCCGTACGTCCGGGAGCGCGCCGCGCCAGAAGTCGCGTACGGCGTTGCGGTAGCGGTCGTTCCACTCGGCCCACAGCGGCGGGAACGCGCCGACCTGGTAGCCGCCGCTGCCCACGTCCCACGGCTCCGCGATCAGCTTGACCCGGCGCAGGACCGGGTCCTGCGCGATGACGGCGAGGAACGGGGAGAGCATGTCGACGTCGTGCATGGAGCGGGCCAGCGCCGCCGCGAGGTCGAAGCGGAAGCCGTCGACGCCCATCTCGGTCACCCAGTACCGCAGGGAGTCGGTGATCAGCCGGAGGACCTGCGGCTGGACGACGTGGAGGGTGTTGCCGCAGCCGGTGTAGTCGGCGTAGCGGCGGGCGTCGTCCTGGAGGCGGTAGTAGCCGCGGTTGTCGATCCCCTTCAGCGACAGCATCGGGCCCAGTTCGCCCGCCTCCGCCGTGTGGTTGTAGACCACGTCGAGGATGACCTCGATCCCCGCGTCGTGCAGCGCCCGCACCATCCGCCGGAACTCGCCGACCTGCTGCCCGCCCGTACCGCTCGCCGCGTACGCCGCGTGCGGGGCGAAGTAGCCGATCGAGTTGTAGCCCCAGTAGTTCTTGAGGCCTCTGCGCAGCAGGTGGTCCTCGTGCGCGAACTGGTGCACCGGCAGCAGTTCCACCGCCGTCACCCCGAGACGGGTCAGGTGCTCGATCGCCGCGGGGTGCGCGAGACCCGCGTACGTGCCGCGCAGCTCCTCGGGTATCCCGGGGTGCTCCCGGGTGAAGCCGCGTACGTGCAGTTCGTAGATGACCGAGTCCGCCCAGGGGGTCTTCGGGCGGCGGTCGTCCCGCCACTCGTCGTCGGGCGCGTCGTCGTGGACGACGACGGCCTTCGGGACGTACGGGGCCGAGTCCCGGTCGTCGCGCACGGTGTCGGCCACATGCTGCTGCGGCCAGTCGCGGACGTGTCCGTACACCTCGGGCGGCAGCCGACTGTAATCATTCCCCCTGGCCGCGTCGACGGCGCGCGCGTACGGGTCGAGGAGGAGTTTCGCCGGGTTCCAGCGGGCGCCGGTCCACGGGTCCCAGCGGCCGTGCACCCGGAACCCGTACCGCTGTCCGGGGCGGACGCCGGGGACGAAACCGTGCCAGATCTCGTCGGTGGACTCGGCCAGCGGGGAGCGCCGTTCGCGTCCTTCGGCGTCGAAGAGGCACAGGTCGACGGATTCGGCGCCGCCCGCCCACAGGGCGAAGTTGGTTCCGGCGACGCCGTCGGGGCCGACCCGGTAGCGGGCGCCGAGGGGGACGGGCGCGCCGGGCCAGACGGGTTCGACCGGGGGAGTGCGCCCGCGCTCCCGCTCCGGGCGGTGGGCCGCGTGAACGGGCGGCCCGCCGTTCCCCGTGCGGCCGTTCGGCACACCGGGCCGCACGCCGGTCTGCACTGCGTCCTGCTCGGGTGCGCTCGACACCTGACAGCCTCCCGCGGCTCCAGAAAAGAATGGGCGGCGGGACGCGCACGGCGTCCCTGCCGCGCATCGCCCCTGATCCCCTCCTGTCTGTTCTGCCCAGAGCACGGGTCGCACTCACGTTTCCCCGGCGGGGTGAGCGTCGTTGGCCCGGCGTGAGAACAGCTGTGAGGCGCGCGCGGCGCGCAGGGGCGACACTGGCCGCCGTACTGACATGGGCGGCACTGGCCGGCGGGCTCGCCGGATGCACCGGGGGCGCCGTGTTCGGCAAGCCGCGTGCGCCGGAGGAGCTGATCCGGGTCACGCCGGAGGACCGCGGCAAAGAGGTGAAGGTGGACACGGGGCTCCTGGTCGAGGTCCCGGCGGGCCGGCTCGAGTCGGTGAAGGCCGTCAAGGTGCAGGACGCGCAGGAGGAGCCGGTGCCGGGGCGGATCGAGCCGGACGGCGCGCGCTGGCGCCCCACCGGGCCTGCCGCGGACCGGCTGGCGCTCGCCGCGAAGTACACGGTCGACGCGGTCGCGGTCGACGGTGACGGGCGCCGCGTGGCCCGGCACACCACGTTCACGACGGCCGTTCCCGGCGAGCGCTTCATCGGGTACGTGACGCCCGAGAACCGTGCCACGGTCGGCACCGGCATGATCGTGAAGCTGGAGTTCAACCGGCGGATCGAGGACCGCGCGGCCGTCGAGCGCGCGGTACGGGTCACCTCGGTGCCCCCGGTGGAGATCGCCCCGCACTGGTTCGGCCGGACCCGGCTCGACTTCCGGCCCGAGCGGTACTGGCGGCCCGGCACGAAGGTGACCGTCGCCCTCGACCTGCGGGACGTGGAGGCGGCGCCGGGCGCCTACGGCCTGCAGCGCAAGTCGTTCTCGTTCACCGTCGGGCGCAGTCAGGTCAGTCTGGTCGACGCGGCGAAGCACACGATGGAGGTCCGCAGGGACGGCCGGCTCCTGGACACCGTGCCGGTCACCGCGGGGGCGCCGAACTCGACGACGTACAACGGGAAGATGGTCGTCACCGAGATGCTCGACGTGACCCGGATGGACAGCCGCACGGTCGGCTTCGGCGGCGAGTACGACATCCCGGACGTGCCGCACGCGATCCGGCTCACCGACTCGGGCACGTTCCTGCACGGAAACTACTGGTCGGGCGGGGTGTTCGGGTCGAGCAACGTCAGCCATGGCTGTGTCGGTCTGCGCGATGTGAAGGGCGGCAGCCCGCTCACGCCGGCGGGCTGGTTCTTCGACCGCACCCTCGTCGGCGACGTCGTCGAGGTGACGCACAGCGCTGACAAGAAAGTGGCTGCTGACAACGGGCTCGGGGGCTGGAACATGGGATGGCAGGAGTGGAAGGACTCGGGCGCGGCGTTCCCGTAGCCGCGCAGGCGCTGAAAGGGGGTTCGCCGCCCGGGTGTTGGGACTAAACGGTGACATTAGCGGGGATCCGTTTTCCCAGGTCGGGCGGTTAATCTTGCCCAGTGCGCGCGCAGACGCGCAGGAGTGCGGGCCTTGGACCGAGGCCGTGCGAGGGGAGAAGAACATCTTGAACGGGCGACGACCGATATCGGTGGCTCTGCTGGGGGCGGCACTGCTGCTAGTCACCGCGTGCGGTGGCGGGGGGAGTTCGGAGAACGAGGGCAAGGGCACGTCCGACAAGGCCGCCGAGGCGAACAAGGCATCGCAGGCCGTGGTGACCGTCGCGCCGAAGGACGGTGCCGATGACGTCGCGACCAGCGGGGCGCTGAAGATAACCGCCGACAAGGGCAAGCTCACCGAGGTGAAGGTCGCCGACTCCAAGGGGAACGCGATAGCCGGGTCCATATCCGGCGCCGGCAGCTGGACCCCGGCGCACCACCTCGCCGCGTCCACCACGTACAAGGTGCACGCGGTCGCGAAGGACGAGGACGGCCGGGAGTCGGCCAAGGACACCACCTTCACCACGCTCACCCCGAAGAACACCTTCGTCGGCATGTTCACCCCGGAGGACGGTTCGAAGGTCGGCGTCGGGATGCCGTTCTCGATCCGCTTCACCCGCGGTATCACGCATCCCGAGGACGTCGAGAAGGCCATCACCGTCAAGACGGAGCCCTCCGTCCCGGTGGAGCCGCACTGGTTCGGCAACGACCGCATCGACTTCCGGCCCGAGAAGTACTGGGCCCCGAACACCAAGGTGACCGTCAAGCTCAACCTCGACGGCGTCGAGGGCCGCCCCGGCGTCTACGGCAAGCAGGTCCGCACGGTGAACTTCACCATCGGCCGCAGCCAGGTCTCCACGGTCGACGCGAAGACGCACATGATGACCGTCAAGCGGGACGGCAGGACCATCAAGAAGATCCCGGTCACGACCGGCAAGTCCGGCTACGAGACCTGGAACGGCCAGATGGTCATGACCGAGAAGCTCGCGGTGACCCGGATGAACGGTGAGACCGTCGGCTACGGCGGCGAGTACGACATCAAGGACGTCCCGCACGCCATCCGCCTGACCACCTCCGGCACCTTCATCCACGGCAACTACTGGGGCGGCGACGCCTTCGGCAACTACAACGCCAGCCACGGCTGCGTCGGCCTGCGCGACGTGCGCGGCGGCTACGACAGCAAGGTCTCGGCGGCCTGGTTCTTCAACCGGTCGATGATCGGCGACGTGGTCGTGGTCAAGAACACCGGTGACAAGACGGTCGCCCCGGACAACGGGCTCAACGGCTGGAACATGAGCTGGGCGGAGTGGAAGAAGTAAGGGCGGCGCCGGTCCCGGTGTGAACGGCCGCTAACCTGCGGCCATGACCGTACACCTGGAAATCGCCGACGGGGTGGGCACGATCCGCCTCGACCGACCGCCGATGAACGCCCTTGACGTCGCCGTCCAGGACCGCATCAGGGAACTGGCAGCAGAGGCGACGGCCCGTACCGAGGTACGGGCCGTCGTCGTCCGCGGCAGCGAGAAGGTCTTCGCGGCCGGTGCGGACATCAAGGAGATGCAGGCCATGGACCACGCGGCCATGGTCGCGCGGGCGCGCGGGCTGCAGGACGCGTTCAGCGCGGTGGCCCGCATCCCGAAGCCCGTCGTCGCCGCCATCACGGGGTACGCGCTCGGCGGCGGCTGCGAACTGGCGCTCTGTGCCGACTTCCGGATCGCCGCCGACAACGCCAAGCTCGGCCAGCCGGAGATCCTGCTCGGCCTGATCCCGGGCGCGGGCGGCACCCAGCGACTGCCCCGGCTCATCGGCCCGTCCAGGGCGAAGGACCTGATCTTCACGGGCCGTCAGGTGAAGGCCGACGAGGCGCTCACCCTCGGCCTCGTGGACCGTGTCGTCCCGGCCGGCGAGGTCTTCTCCGCCGCACACGCGTGGGCCGCGCAACTCGCCAAGGGCCCGGCGATCGCGCTGCGCGCGGCGAAGGAGTCGGTCGACGCGGGTCTGGAGACGGACCTGGAGACCGGACTCGCCCTGGAACGCACCTGGTTCGCGGGGCTGTTCGCCACCGAGGACCGGGCGACCGGTATGCGCAGCTTTGTGGAGGAAGGCCCCGGGAAGGCGAAGTTCGCCTGAGCCAACTCCCGCGCGGGTGGGTCGACTTCCTCTCGTCCCCCGTTGGAGCGCATTATCAAAGCCTTAAGAGAACCTTAAGGCCGCGGCGCCCGTGACGATCTAGAGCCGATCGCGCACGATAAGTCATCGCAGGTCAGAGGGCGTGTCGCGACCGCTTAAGTGCCTGTGGCATATGCCAAAACGGCCCCCCGGAATGAGGCATTCCGGGGGGCTTATTCGGCCGGAAGGGCCTCAAGGCCCTGACTTTGCAGCCATCATGGGGGCATGGCGGGGCTTGAGGGTGTCGAACATCCACGGAAGCACGGGGGTGTGACCGCGGCGCGCTGGTCTCCCGCGGTCGAGGACGAATACGCGCTGCGCGCCCTCGAACTGTTCGGGAACCCGACCGAGGCGGAAGTGCCCCTTCCGTCGCGTCCCGAATCGGCGGCGACCGCCCGCCGCCTCGCCCAGGTCGTCATCCTGCGCCAGTGGGGCCTGTCCCCGAAGATGACCGAGGACGCCGTCCTGCTCGTCTCCGAACTCGTGGGCAACGCCGTGCGGCACACCGGCGCCCGCGTCTTCGGCCTGCGGATGCTGCGCCGCCGCGGCTGGATCCGCGTCGAGGTGCGCGACCCGTCCCGCGGCCTGCCGTGCCTGATGCCGGTGCAGCCGCTCGACGTCTCCGGGCGCGGCCTCTTCCTCGTCGACAAGCTCTCCGACCGCTGGGGCGTCGACCTGCTGCCGCGCGGCAAGACCACCTGGTTCGAGATGCGGGTCGCCGACCGCTGAGCCCGCCCCCGCCCCCGCCCCCGTGCCCGCCCCGGCCCGCTCCCGGACGCACGAAAGCCCCCGTTCTCGCCGTTGTGAGGCGCCGCGGGGGCTTTCGTGTGGTGCGCCGCGAACAGTGGGGGGTGTAGTCCGCGGCGTCTGACGACGACCTGGCCCGGGTCAATGGGGGTCGTGTCACCGATCATGACAGACCGGCCGACGAGGGCCAAATGAATCCATGGTGATGTGGGCCACTAGCCTCACAAATGAAGATTAAGTACAGCCAGCATCCAGTAATCGTTAAGACTGTCGGGTCGGTATGCGGAAATTGTCCGCTATTCCCTTTGAATGGGTAAGTGACCCACGGAGAACCGATGGCGCGGCCGTACGCACGCCGCTCGGCCCTGCGCCTCGGCGCCGGGCTCACGGCCGCCCTCACCGCCGGCTGCGCCACCGAACGGCAGCCGCCCGCCCCCGCCACGGGCCCGCACTCCGCACCCCCGCGGCCCGCGCGCCCCGCCCCCGCACCCGCCCCCCGCCGATGGCCCGGCCTGCCCGTCCAGATCGACCACGGCCCGCGCACCGGCGGCCGCGTCGCCCTCACCTTCCACGGGCAGGGCGACCCGGCCATCGCCCGCGCCGTCCTCCAGGAGGCCGAACGCGCCGGTGCCCACGTCACCGTCCTCGCCGTCGGCACCTGGCTCGACGAACACCCCGCCGTCGCCCGGCGCGTCCTCGACGGCGGCCACGACCTCGGCAACCACACCCTGCACCACCGCACCGTCAACGAGATGTCCGAGGCCGACGCCTACGCCGAGATCACCGGCTGCGCCGCACGCCTGCGCCGCCTCACCGGGTCCGTCGGCACCTGGTTCCGGCCCTCGCGCGCCCAGCGGGCGACGCCGCTCGTCGCCCGCCTCGCCCGGCGCGCCGGTTACCCGCACGTCCTGTCCTACGACGTCGACTCCCTCGACTACACCTCGCCGGGGGCCGCCGCCGTCGTCTCCACCGTCTCCTCCGCCGCGCGCGCCGGATCGGTCGTCAGCCTGCACTTCGGCTACCGGGACACCGTCGCCGCCCTGCCGCCCCTCCTGGACCACCTCGACCGTCGCGGTCTGACCGCGGTGACCTGCACGGAGCTGCTCACGTGAACCTCACCCCGCCCACCACCCCGAAGACCGGGCGGCGCACCGGCGCGCTGCTCGCCGCCGCGACCGTCGCCCTCGCCGCGCTCGCCGGGTGCGGCAGCAAGGACGACACCGCGGACCGCGCCACCCAGGGCGCCGTCAAGCCGGCCGAGCCCGTCAAGCCGGCGGCGCCGACGCGACAGGCCGAGCGCGGACTGCCCGGGATGCCGCCCGTCCTCGACCCCAAGGACGTGTACGCGGCCGACCGGCCCGGCAAACTCTCGCCCGTGGTGAAGGACTTCCCGTCCCGCGTCTACGTGCCGAACACCGAGTCCGACACGGTCACCGTGATCGACCCGAAGACGTACAAGGTCCTCCAGACGATCCCGGTCGGGCACCAGCCGCAGCACGTCGTCCCGTCCTGGGACCTGAAGACGCTGTGGGTCAACAACAACCGAGGCCACACGCTCACCCCGATCGACCCGAAGACCGGGAAGGCGGGCAAGCCGGTCGACGTGCACGACCCGTACAACCTGTACTTCACACCCGACGGCAAGTACGCCGTCGTGATGGCCTCGCTCGACCGCCAGCTCGTCTTCCGCGACCCGCACACCATGCGGGTCAAGCACACCGAGCCGGTCAGCTGCTACGGCGTCAACCACGCCGACTTCTCGACCGACGGCCGCTACTTCATCGTCAGCTGCGAGTTCAGCGGCGAACTGCTCAAGGTCGACACGGCCCGGATGAAGGTCGTCGCGCAGCAGAAGCTGCCGTTCCAGGGCGCGATGCCGCAGGACGTGAAGATCTCGCCCGACGGGAAGAAGTTCTACGTCGCCGACATGATGGCCGACGGCATGTGGATCCTGGACGGGGACACCTTCTCCAAGCCGAAGCTGCTGAAGACCGGCAAGGGCACGCACGGCCTCTACGTCAGCCGCGACTCCAAGGAGATGTACGTCTCCAACCGCGGCGAGGGCACCATCTCCGTCTTCGACTTCGCCCGGGACCGGGTGAGCAAGAAGTGGAAGCTGCCGCAGGGCGGCAGCCCCGACATGGGCGGTGTCTCCGCGGACGGCAACACCCTGTGGCTGTCGGGACGCTACGACTCCGAGGTCTACGCGATCGACACGCGCACCGGCGCCCAGGTCGCCCGCGTCCCGGTCGGCCGGGGCCCGCACGGCCTCGCCGTCTATCCGCAGCCGGGCCGCTACTCGCTCGGCCACACCGGCATCTTCCGCTGAACCACCTACGGGGCGAGCATGAGCGCCTCGGACCCCACCGGGCGGTAACCCGCCGCCTGGAACACCCGCACACTGCGCGCGTTGCCCGGCGACTGCTGCGACCAGACGAACTCGTCGGTGGTCAAGTGCCGTGCGGCGAGCGCCAGTTGACGCCCGAGGCCGCGGTGGCGTAGGTCCTCGGCCACCTCGATCGCGGCCTCGGTGCGGCCGCCGATCCCGCGCCCGAGGACCAGGACCCCGGCGCCGTCCGCCGTCTCCCACACCCGTACCGCGTCGCGGTGCGTGAGGGCGCGGACCACCCGGGGGTGCTCGCGGTCGCGGATCTCGCGCAGCGCGCACGGCGGCGGGCCCGCGAGCGCCGGCGCCGCCGTCAGCAGGTCGATCGTGTCGTGGACGCGGCCCGTGCGGTCCATGAACGCGGCGAGGAAGCGGGCGTTCATCGACGCCGCCAGCGGATCGCAGCCCGTCGCCGCGAGCGCCTCGCGCACCCACTCCTCCGGCTCGTCCGTGAAGACGACGGTGTGCGCCGTGAACGCGAGCACGCCCGCGTCCCGCGCGCACGTCTGCGGCACGACGGTGACCGAACCGTCCGGGTCGGGGAAGACCCCCTTCGCCGCCGCGTCCAGAATGTCCCGCAGCCCCATGAGCCCCGTGTCCCGTACTTCCATGCCCGTCCCTCCGCTTGAGTCTCCACCCACTGGAAGGCCCAGACTCCCCGACATGACCGACGACGGCCCGCCGCTGCTCACCATCGGGCAGTTGGCCCGCCGCACCGGACTCACGGTGCGCACCATCCGCTTCTGGTCCGACGAGGGCGTCCTGCACCCCGCGGGCCGCAGCGGCGGCGGCTACCGACTGTACGACGCGGAGTCCGTGGCCCGCCTGGAACTGATCCGCACCCTGCGCGAGCTGGGTCTCGGCCTGGCCGAGGTGCGCGAGGTGGTGTCCGGGGAGAAGGACGTCGCCGCGGTCGCCGCCGCGCACGTGGCGGCGCTCGACGCGCAGATCCGGGTGTTGCGGGTGAACCGGGCCGTCCTGTCGACCGTCGCGAAACGCAACTCGACCACCGAGGAGACGGCCCTCATGAACCGCCTTGCACGGCTCTCCGCCGCGGAACGCAAGCAGATCATCGACAGCTTCATGGAGGAGACGTTCGGTGGCCTCGACGCCGCCGACCCCGAGATCCGCAACCGCATCCGGGTCATGGTGCCCGACCTGCCCGACGACCCGACCAGCGACCAGGTCGACGCCTGGGTCGAACTGGCCGAACTCATGCAGGACGCCGGATTCCGCGCCCACATGCGCCGCATGGTGGAGTTCAACAGCGCGGACCGGGGCCCGGATGTCGCGCCGGGCAGCTCGCTGTGGTTCATGAGCCGCCTGGTGGGGCTCGCGGGGGAGGCCCTGCGGCGCGGGGTCGCGCCCGCGTCCGGCGAGGCGGACGAGGTGCTCCGCGGCCTGCTCGGGGACGCCGACCGGGCCGAGGCCCTTGAGCGGCTCGAAGCGGCGGCCAACCACGACGTGGCGCGCTTTCGCGATCTGGTCTCCCTGGTGCGGGGCCTGGAACCGACGCGCAGGCCCGACGAGGAGTTCGCGTGGGTGGTCGCCGCACTCCGCGCCCACCCCGCCGGATAATCTGACCCCGTCATTACGGCAGTACGCGACAGCGGTACGTAAACGAGGGGTGGTCCCGGTGGCGGACATCGAGGAAGCACGCAAGGCGTTCGATCGGTTCGACGCGGACGGCGACGGCTTCATCACGGCGGCCGAGTACAAGAGCGCCATGGCGCAGATGGGCGACTTCAACGTCACCGAGGCGGTGGCCGAGGTCCTCATCGCCCGGCAGGACACCAACGGGGACAAGCTCCTCTCCTTCGACGAGTTCTGGGCCAACCTGAACAAGGCCTGACCGCAGCCGCGCAGCCGTCCGCCGGGGCGGGAACCAGCTGGTTCCCGCCCCGGCGGACGTGTTCGTGTCACCCCTTCGGTCACCCCTTCGCGGGAATCGGCCGGACCGCAGGAATAGCCCCGGGCCCACCGAAGTTGGCACCGCATGTATGCACATGCATGGAACTCTCGAAGGGCCTGACATGAAGATCGGCATCATCGGCGCGGGCAACATCGGCGGCAACCTCACCCGGCGCCTCACCGCCGTGGGCCACGACGTCCACGTCGCCAACTCCCGCGGTCCGCACACGCTCACGGCGCTCGCCGAGGAGACCGGGGCGACGCCCGCCACCATCGAGGACGCCGTGCGCGATGCGGAGGTCGTCGTCGTCACGGTGCCGCTGAAGGCCGTGCCGAAGCTGCCCGACGGCTTCATCGAGGGGGCCTCGGACGGCGTCACCGTCATCGACACCGGCAACTACTACCCGCAGCAGCGCGACGGGAAGATCGCCGAGATCGAGGAGGGGCTGACCGAGAGCCGCTGGACGGAGCGGCAGATCGGCCACCAGGTGGTCAAGGTCTTCAACGGCACCTACGCGCAGGACATCCTCGACAAGCCGCGCCCCTCCGGCGACCCGCAGCGCGTCGCCCTGCCGATCTCGGGCGACGACAAGGTGGCCAAGCAGGTCGTCACCGCGCTGCTCGACGAGATCGGCTTCGACACCGTGGACGCCGGCGGCCAGGACGAGTCGTGGCGCCAGCAGCCCGGCACCCCGGTCTACGGCCTCGCCGCCGGTGCGATCGCCGTCCGCGAGGCGCTGGACGCGGCGTCCCCCGAGCGCACCGCGGAGTGGCGCGCCTGAGCCGCCGCGCCGCCGTCACCCCTCGTCGAGGACGGGCCCTCAGGGCGTGGCCCACTCGCGCAGCGCCGTCTTGCTCGCGAAATCGGCCACGTTCTTGTCGAGGGGGTTGTCGGTGTGCTGGTGGAAGCGCCAGTCCGCCTGGATGCGCGGCTTTCCGGCCGTCACGTAGTCGGCTATCCAGAGGCCGTCGCCCGCGTACGACGTCGTGTCGATGTTCAGCCAGAAGTTCCGGTTGCAGTAGAGGACGACCCGGTGGTCCGGGCGCAGCCGCTTCACCTCGCGGATGAACCTGTCCTTCTCCGCGTTGCTCGCGTGCGTGCCGTTGCCGGTCGTCTCCCAGTCCACGGCCAGGACGTCGCCCGCCTTCTCCGGCGCCTTGCTCACGAAGTACTCGGCCTGTGCCGTCAGGTTCCCCGGCCACAGGAAGTGGTAGAAGCCGACGACACAGCCCGCGTCGCGGGCCCGCTTCGTCTGCGCCGCGAGTCGCGGATTGACGTAACTGCGGCCTTCCGTGGCCTTGATGAAGACGAACGAGACGCCTTCCGTGCTGAACGAGGACTGGTGCGAGCTGACGTCGATGCCACGGATCATGGCGAGCCTCCTGCTCGGTGGGGCGGCGCGGTGTGGGGGCGGCATGGTTGACATACCCACCGATCTCGCGTGGGCACCGTCGCGCCGTTGCCTGTCTCGTACAGGGTCGTTTGTCCGCCCTCAGTCTTGGAACACGCTTTACACGGGCTCGTGCAACTGACAGGGCCGCTTCCGCTGTCTGACAGGGAGGCGAAGGAGCAGGGGCCGGGTCCCCGCAGGGACCCGGGCGACCGAGGAATTGGGGCAGTTCGTGGGACGGCGCAAGGGCGGCGGAATAGGCATCGCGCTCATGACGGTGGTGGCGCTCGCGGGGGTGAGCGCCTGCGGAGGCGGCAGCGGCGACGAGGCGGGCGGAGGCGACGCCAAGGCGTCGGACAAGCCGAGCGCGAGCGCGAAGCCCTCGCCGGCGAAGCCCAAGGGCCCGCCGATGCTCCTGGAGACGATCACGCCGCAGACCGACGCGACGGTCGGGGTGGCCATGCCGGTCTCGGTGGTGTTCACCAACCCCGTGGCGGAGAAGGCGCGCGCCACCGTCGAGAAGCACATGAAGGTCAGCGCCTCACAGCCGGTCGCGGGCGCCTGGCACTGGTTCGGCGACAAGCGCGCCGACTGGCGGCCCAAGGAGTACTGGCCCTCGGGGACGACCGTGAAGGTCGAGGCCGACATGAAGAACGTCGGCAACGGCAACGGGCGCTACGGCGTCCGCACCTACACCCACACCTTCAAGGTCGGCGACGACGTCCGCGCCGACGTCTCCGTCACCGGGCACACCCTGAAGGTCACCAAGAACGGCCAGGCGGTGCGCACGCTGTCGATCAACGCGGGCAGCGCCCAGTACCCGACCTGGAACGGCACCATGGCCGTCATCGACAAGCAGGAGAAGCTCCACATGACCTCCTGCAGCGTCGGCATCAGCTGCACCAAGGGCGACCCCGACTACTACGACCTGACGCTGCCCTGGGACGTCCACCTGACCCAGTCCGGCACCTACGTGCACTACTCCACCGGCGACCCGAACCCGGGCAGCGGCAGCGCCCGCGGCTCGCACGGCTGCGTCCACCTGTCTATCTCCGACGCCAAGTGGTTCTACGGCCAGGTCAAGCAGGGCGACCCGGTCACCATCACCGGCTCCCCGCGCGCCAAGGCCCCGGCCGACAACGGCTACGCGTCGTTCAACCTGAGCTGGGACCAGTGGCTCGCGGGCAGCGGCTCGGGCGAGTCCACCACCGCGAGCCTGTAGGTCGCCTCACCTGCGGCACGGCGGGTTCAGCACTCGATGATGTTCACCGCGAGCCCGCCGCGCGCCGTCTCCTTGTACTTGACGGACATGTCGGCGCCGGTCTCCTTCATGGTCTTGATGACCTTGTCGAGGGAGACCTTGTGGGAGCCGTCGCCGCGCATCGCCATCTTGGCGGCGGTGACGGCCTTCACGGCGGCCATGCCGTTGCGCTCGATGCAGGGGATCTGGACGAGGCCGCCGACCGGGTCGCAGGTCAGGCCGAGGTTGTGCTCCATGCCGATCTCCGCCGCGTTCTCCACCTGCTCCGGGGAGCCGCCGAGGACCTCGGCGAGCGCGCCCGCCGCCATCGAGCAGGCCGAGCCGACCTCGCCCTGACAGCCGACCTCGGCGCCGGAGATCGACGCGTTCTCCTTGAAGAGCATGCCGATCGCGCCCGCCGAGAGCAGGAAGCGGACCACGCCCTCCTCATCGGCCCCCGGCACGAAGTTCACGTAGTAGTGCAGGACAGCGGGGATGATGCCCGCCGCGCCGTTCGTCGGGGCCGTGACGACCCGGCCGCCGGCCGCGTTCTCCTCGTTCACCGCCATCGCGTACAGGGTGATCCACTCCATGGCGTGGGCCAGCGGCTCGCCCTCGGCGCGCAGCTTGCGGGCCGAGCCCGCCGCCCGGCGCCGGACCTTCAGGCCGCCCGGCAGGATGCCCTCGCGGGACATGCCGCGCGCCACGCACGCCTGCATCACCCGCCACAGTTCGAGCAGCCCGGCGCGGATCTCGTCCTCGGTGCGCCACGCCTTCTCGTTCTCCAGCATCAGCGCCGGGATGGACAGGCCCGTCTCGCGGGTGAGGCGGAGCAGCTCGTCGCCGGTGCGGAAGGGGTACTTCAGGACGGTGTCGTCGGGCACGACCGGGTTCTCGCCCGCGACCGCCTCTTGAGAAAGAACGGTCTCGTCGACCACGAAGCCGCCGCCGACCGAGTAGTACGTCTTGGTCAGCAGCTCGGCGCCGTCCGCGTCGTGGGCCCACAGACGCATGCCGTTGGCGTGGTACGGGAGGGTCTCGCGGCGGTGCAGGACCAGGTCGTCGTCGAAGGAGAAGGCGATGTCGTGCATGGAGAGCAGGTTGATGCGGCCCGAGGACTTGATCTCCTCCACGCGCTCGTCGGCGTGCTCCACGTCGACCGTGCGCGGGGACTCGCCCTCCAGGCCGAGCAGCACCGCCTTCGGCGTGCCGTGCCCGTGCCCGGTCGCGCCGAGCGAGCCGTACAGCTCCGCTCGTATCGAGGCGGTGTGGGCCAGCAGGCCCTCGTTCTTCAGGCGGCGGGCGAACATCCGCGCCGCGCGCATGGGGCCGACCGTGTGGGAGCTGGACGGGCCGATGCCGATCGAGAACAGGTCGAAGACCGAGATGGCCACGGGGGTACTCCAAAGATGGTTGGTAGACGCCGTTGTCTGCCGGGGGCACGGGGCGGGGCACCGTGCCCACTGATCCCTTGTGAGTCCAGTGTGCGCGATGCCCCGTAAGGACGTATGTACGAAAGGGTACGTAACTCCAGCGGAACCGTTACAGGCCGGGGTAGAGCGGGTGCTTATCGGCCAGAGCGGTCACGCGGGCCTTGAGCGCGGCCGCGTCGTACGACGGCTTGAGCGCCTCGGCGATCACGTCGGCGACCTCGCGGAAGTCCTCGGCGGTGAAGCCGCGGGTGGCGAGCGCGGGCGTGCCGATCCGCAGGCCCGAGGTGACCATCGGCGGGCGCGGGTCGTTCGGGACGGCGTTGCGGTTGACCGTGATGCCGACCTCGTGGAGGCGGTCCTCGGCCTGCTGGCCGTCGAGCTCGGAGTCGCGCAGGTCGACCAGGACCAGGTGCACGTCCGTACCGCCGGAGAGCACGTTCACGCCGTGGGCGCGGGAGTCCTGCGAGGTCAGGCGCTCGGCGAGGATCTGGGCGCCCTCGATCGTGCGCTCCTGGCGCTCCTTGAAGTCCGCCGAGGCGGCGACCTTGAAGGAGACGGCCTTCGCCGCGATCACGTGCTCCAGGGGGCCGCCCTGGAAGCCCGGGAAGACGGACGAGTTCAGCTTCTTCGCGAAGTCCTGCTTGGCGAGGATGATGCCGCCGCGCGGGCCGCCGAGCGTCTTGTGCGTCGTGGAGGTGACCACGTCGGCGTGCGGGACCGGGTTCGGGTGGAGCCCGGCCGCGACGAGGCCCGCGAAGTGCGCCATGTCGACCCAGAGGTACGCCTCGACCTCGTCGGCGATGCGGCGGAACTCGGCGAAGTCCAGCTGGCGCGGGTACGCCGACCAGCCCGCGATGATCACCTTCGGGCGGTGCTCCTTGGCGAGCCGCTCGACCTCGGCCATGTCGACCAGGCCGTTGTCGTCGACGTGGTACGGGACCACGTTGAACTGCTTGCCGGAGAAGTTCAGGCGCATACCGTGCGTGAGGTGGCCGCCGTGCGCCAGGTCCAGGCCGAGGATCGTGTCGCCGGGCTTGGCGAGCGCGAAGAGGGCCGCCTGGTTCGCGGAGGCGCCCGAGTGGGGCTGCACGTTGGCGTACTCGGCGCCGAACAGCTCCTTGACCCGGTCGATCGCGATCTGCTCGGTGACGTCGACGTGCTCGCAGCCGCCGTAGTAGCGGCGGCCCGGGTAGCCCTCCGCGTACTTGTTGGTGAGGACCGAGCCCTGCGCCTCCATGACGGCGACCGGGGCGAAGTTCTCCGACGCGATCATTTCGAGCGTCGACTGCTGGCGGTGCAGCTCGGCGTCGAGGGCCTGCGCGACCTCGGGGTCGAGCGCGTGCAGGGACTCGTTCAGTACGGACTTGTCGGTCATCGTGGTCAGCTCCCGGAGAACGCGGTGTATTCGTCGGCGGTGAGCAGGTCCTTCGGCTCCTCGGAGACGCGGACCTTGAACAGCCAGCCGCCCTCGAAGGGGGCCGAGTTCACCAGGGACGGGTCGTCGACGACGTCCGGGTTGGCCTCGGTGACCTCACCCGACACGGGGGAGTACAGGTCGGAGACCGACTTGGTGGACTCCAGCTCGCCGCAGGTCTCGCCCGCGGTGATGGTGTCGCCGACCTCGGGGAGCTGGACGAAGACGATGTCACCGAGCGCGTTGGCCGCGTGCTCCGTGATGCCGACCGTGGCGACGCCGTCCTCGACGGCCGACAGCCACTCGTGCTCCTTGCTGTAACGCAGCTGCTGGGGGTTGTTGCTCATGAGACGAATTCTCCTGTACGCGGGAGGGTGCGGGTGACGGTGGGGCGAGCGGTCGGCGAGTGAAGAAGCCCTGCTCGTTGCTTCTGGCGCTTGTAGTACTACTTCTGGCGCTTGTAGAACGGCAGCGCCACGACCTCGTACGGCTCGTGCGTACCACGGATGTCCACGCCCACGCCCGGCGTGCCCGGCCCGGCGTGCGCGGCGTCCACGTACGCCATGGCGATCGGCTTGCCCAGGGTCGGGGACGGGGCGCCGGAGGTGACCTCGCCGATCACCTGTCCCTCGCGCACCACCGACATGCCCGCGCGCGGGACGCGACGGCCCTCGGCGACCAGGCCGACGAGCTTGCGGGGCGGCGCCGTCTCGGCGCGCTCGGCGGCGGCGGAGAGCGCCTCGCGTCCCACGAAGTCGCCCTCCTTCTCGAACTTCACGACCCGGCCGAGCCCCGCGTCGAACGGCGTCAGCTCCGTGGTCAGCTCGTGCCCGTACAGCGGCATGCCCGCCTCCAGGCGCAGCGTGTCGCGGCAGGAGAGGCCGCACGGGATCAGGCCGAGCTCGGCGCCCGCGGCGGTCAGCGCCTGCCACAGCTTCTCCGCGTCGGCGGGGGCGACGAACAGCTCGAAGCCGTCCTCGCCGGTGTAGCCGGTGCGCGCGATGAGCGCCTGGACGCCCGCGACGGTGCCGGGGAGGCCCGCGTAGTACTTGAGCCCGTCGAGGTCGGCGTCCGTGACGGACTTCACGATGGCGGGGGAGTGCGGGCCCTGCACGGCGAGCAGCGCGTAGGCGTCGCGGTCGTCGCGGACCTCGGCGTCGAAGCCCTCGGCGCGCTCGCTGAGGGCGTCGAGGACGATCTGCGCGTTGCCCGCGTTGGCGACGACCATGTACTCGGTGTCCGCGAGGCGGTAGACGATCAGGTCGTCGAGGATGCCGCCGTCGGCCTGGCAGATCATGGTGTAGCGGGCGCGGCCGACACCGACCGTGGCGATGTTGCCGACGAGCGCGTAGCCCAGCAGCTCGGCCGCCTGCGGCCCGGTCACGGTGATCTCGCCCATGTGGGACAGGTCGAAGAGCCCGGCCCTGGTCCGTACGGCGTTGTGCTCGTCGCGCTCGCTGCCGTAGCGCAGCGGCATGTCCCAGCCGGCGAAGTCGGTCATGGTGGCGCCCAGCGAGCGGTGCAGGGCGTCGAGCGCGGTCGTGCGGGGCGTCTGCGGGGTATCGGTCATGGCGTGCTCCCGGGCGTGGACGGCGGTGGCGAGGGGTCCCCCGTGGCGGAGGCCCTCCCCATCTGTCATCGGAACCTGAGAGGTTCGCCGCGACCCCGCGTACGTGAGGTCATGGCTTGCACCTTGGGTGGGGCCGCCGTACGTCTGGGGGCGGCCCGCTTTTCAGATGTGCCTCGCCCGCGCGGTACGGGGCCTGAGAGATTCAAGGGAGGAACTTGCTCCTTCGGCGTCCGGGTACCTGTTCTTCCCGATGGCCTGACGGCCTGGTGGTCCCGGAACTCTCCCGCGCGGATTCAAGCGGCCGGTATGCGGTTGTGTGGGTCTGGCGCGCACATCATCGCACGACCGCGGAACAGGGAAACCCGGCGCCAGGCATTACCTTCTCTTTACACTTGCCGGGCAGACACGGCGTGACCGGAACGGGGAGGACGATCACGGTGCGGATCCCGCGACAGCGCACGGTCCGGGACCTACGCGGGCGGAGCGGCAGGACACCGCGGCGCATCCGGTTCGCGGCGGGTGACCTTGTCGTGCTCTCCGGTCTCCCGGGCAGCGGCAAGTCCACGCTGATGCGCCGGGCCGTCAGGGTCGTCCGCGTCGACTCCCAGGACACCCGGGAGCGCTGGGCCGCCCGCCTGCCGCGCTCCGTGCCCTACGTCCTGTACCGCCCGCTGGTCCGCGTCGCCCACTATCTGGGCCTGCGGCGGGCGATGCGCTCGGGGGCCAGCGTCGTCGTGCACGACTGCGGCACCCAGGCGTGGGTGCGCCGCTGGGTGATCAGAGCGGCCCGGCGCCGCGGCGCCGCCGTCCACCTGGTCCTCCTCGACGTGCCGCCCACCCTCGCCCTCGAAGGCCAGCTGGCGCGCGGCCGAGGCGTCTCCCGGTACGCCTTCGCCCGCCACCGCCGGGCCGTCGGCGCCCTCGTGACGTCGACGGAGCGCGGCGAACTGCCCACCGGCATCGAGTCGGCGGTGCTCCTGGACCGGGCCGCGACGGACGCCCTCGGCGGAATCACCTTCCGCAAGTAACCCCCGCCGGGGCAGGCGTTATCGTCGGCGGCTATGGAACACCCGGCATTTCACGAGGACGCGCGCTTCCACGAGGAGGCCCACCCCCACCCCCAGCCCACGCGGAGCTGGCCGGCCAACGAGCTGGAGGAGGTCCTCGCCGCCGCGCTCGGCGTCGAAGGGGCGGGCGCGCGCATCGTCGAGGTCCTCGGCCGCAGCCCGGTCTGGATACCCCTGCCGCAGGGCGGCTCGGCCGAGAGCCGCGACCTCGACCTGCCGACCCTCGAACTGGGAGGCCAGGCGTATGTGCCGGTCTTCAGCTCGGAGGAGCAGTTCATGCAGGTCACCGGCGGCCGGATGAGCTGCACGGTGGCCCCGGCCGTCGAGTTCGCGCGCGGGCTTCCCGCCCAGGTCGGCATCGCCCTGAACCCGGACGGCGCCGTCGGCATACCGCTGCCGCCGCCCGCCGTCGCCGAACTGGCCCGCGGCGGCCGCACCCCGCTCGACGGCCCCTCCACCGGCGGCCGCGTCGTGCTCTCCGAGCCGGACTGGCAGGACGATCCGGTCGACTTCCTGGCCGCCGTGCGCGAGGAGTTCGACGCGGCCGGCACCGTGCTCAGCGCCCACCGCTGCCTCGCCGTCGTCGAGGACGCCGCACCCTCGCTGTTCATCGGCGTCCAGCTCACCCAGTGGGAGGGCGCCGCCCGCGACCTGCCGCTCGACGCCCTGGGCCGCGCGCTCGGCCGGGCCCCGGCGCCCTGGCCGGTCAACCTCGTCTTCCTCGACGTCACCCAGGATCCGGTCGCCGACTTCCTGCGCACACGCGTACGTCCGTTCTACGAACGGCACCCGTGAACACCGTCCGTCAAGTCGGTGCCGACATCGCCGCTTAAGCTGGTTTCATGACCTGACCGGGCGGCGCTGTGCCGTCCGGTCACGGGCGGAACACGGACGTTCACGAAGGGGCGGTTACGGGTGAGTGCGTCGGGCACGGCCGCGGCCGGACAGGTCGAGCACATGCTGCGCCAGGTGACCCCCGGGCGCTACGACGCGTACGAGGCGCTCCTCGCGGCCCTCGCCGCCGGCCAGGTCTGGATGCTGCTCTGGCACGGCCAGGCGGGCTCCCCCGACGCCCAGTACGGGAACATGGACGTGGACGGATTCTCGTACGCGCCCTGCGTCACCTCCGCCCAGGAGCTCTCCGCCTCCGGCTGGTCCCGCGCCTACGAGGTGGTCAGCGGCGTCGACGCGGCCCGCACGCTCTACCCCGACCACTACGGCCTCTGGCTCAACCCGCACGCCCCCGGCGGCGGCGTCGGCGTGCCCTGGCTCGACCTGCGCCGCATCGCGGGCGGCCTCGACCGGCAGCCCGCCGGGCCGCTGCGGCTGAGCGAACCCACCCTCGAACTCCCGCAGTTCTACGCGCTGCTCGCGCAGAACGCCCACCGGACCACCGCCGTCCGGTCGCTGCGCCGCGCCTGGGTGCAGCCCGCCGTCGGCGCCCCCTACCTGGCGATCGGCCTCGACGTGTACGACGCGTCGCCCGCGTCGGTGGACGCGGTGCGGGCGATGATGCAGCAGTCCGTCGCGGCGGTCCCGGACGGTCTGCCGGTCTCCACGGTCGCGATGTCCGACGCCTACGACCCGGTCGCGATGTGGCTGCGGGCGAACGCGCGGCCGTTCTACGACCGTGAGGCGCATGTGGCCCCCGCCGGTCAGGCAGGTCAGGCCGGGGCGGGTTACGGGTATCCGCCCCCTTATGGGGCGTCGTACTAACTGCCGGACGCCTATCGACTGGTGTGGGGCCAATGTCCGAAGTGGCGCCACTTAGACCCCAACTGACCGCTGTTCGCACGGCGTTCACAGGCGTCCGGATAACGGAACACCCCTGACCGCATCACGGTTAGGCATCCTTTCCCCGTCAAGTCTGGCAACAGATCGCACACAGGTTGAAGACTCCCGCAGCAGGGGGCTTCGTCTTTGTGTACGAGCCCCTATGTACGACGGACTGAACCACGCCGCTACAGCGGCAAGTGCGGGCCGGTCACCGCCGGTTGAGAAGGGGTCCTTGCCACGATGACGGCACCATTGCACGACACGACCGCGGAAGCGGAACCGACCGCCCCGGTCGACGCTGCCGCGAGCGTCCCCGGCCGCAAGGTCGAGGGCCGGTCACTGAAGCAGATCGCCTGGAACCGCCTCAAGCGGGACAAGGTCGCCCTCGCCGGTGGCATCGTTGTCGTCTTCCTGATCCTGGTGGCGATCTTCGCGCCGCTCATCGTGAGCCTGCTCGGCCACCCGCCGAACCAGTTCCACCAGGACAAGCTCGACCCCCTGACGAACCTGCCGCAGGGCTCCCTCGGCGGCGTCAGCGGCGACTTCCTCTTCGGCGTCGAGCCGAACAAGGGCCGCGACGTCTTCAGCCGCATCGTCTACGGCGCCCGGATCTCGCTGCTCGTCGCGTTCCTCGCGGCGATCGTCGCCGTGGCGCTCGGCACGCTCTTCGGCATCATCGCGGGCTACTTCGGCGGCTGGGTCGACGCGGTCATCAGCCGCGTCATGGACGTGCTGCTCTCCTTCCCGCAGCTGCTCTTCATCATCTCCCTGGTCTCGGTGCTCCCGGACGACCTGCTCGGCCTGACCGGCAGCGGCGTGCGCATCGCCGTCCTCGTCATGGTCATCGGCTTCTTCGGCTGGCCCTACGTCGGCCGCATCGTCCGCGGTCAGACGCTCTCCCTGCGCGAGCGCGAGTACGTGGAGGCGGCCCGTTCGCTCGGCGGCGGCTCGCGCCACATCCTCTTCCGCGAACTGCTGCCGAACCTGGCCGCGCCGATCGTCGTCTACATGACCCTGATGATCCCCACGAACATCCTCACGGAGGCCGCGCTCAGCTTCCTCGGTGCCGGTGTCCGGCCCCCCACCGCGTCCTGGGGCGGCATGCTCCGCGACGCGCTCGAGACGTACGAGCACGACCCGATGTTCATGGTCTTCCCGGGCGTCACGATCTTCATCACCGTCCTCGCGTTCAACCTCTTCGGCGACGGGCTGCGCGACGCGCTCGACCCGAAGGGGACCCGGTAAGACCACAGGCCCGAGCGGTCTGCAACGAACTGCCCCTGCCGCATCGTCAGGTGGCTCGACTCCCTGGTTCTCCGGCCCCGGCCCGGAACCGCGATCTCGGAGGTTACGAGAAAATGTCCACAAGTTCCTCGAAACGACGGCTCGCCGCCGGCGCCGCCCTCGTCGTCGCGGCGCTCGTGTCGACCACGGCGTGCGGTGGCGGTGACGGCGACTCCAAGGACTCGTCGAAGGGCGCCGGCTACGACGCCGCGTACAACAAGGTCGCCAACGCCTCCACGAAGAAGGGAGGCACGCTGAAGATGGTCGGCAAGCAGGACCTGGACTCCGCCGACCCGCAGCGCGCCTACTACGGCATGTCGTGGGACTTCATGCGCTTCTACACGCGTCAGCTCGTGACGTTCGCGCCGAAGCCGGGCGCGGCCTCCACCGAGCTGGTGGGCGACCTCGCCACCTCCACCGCCAAGGTCTCCGACGGCGGCAAGACCTACACGTACACCCTGCGTGACGGCGTCACGTGGGAGGACGGTTCGCCGGTCACCGCGCAGGACGTCAAGTACGGCATCGAGCGCATCTGGGCGTCGGACACCATCACCGGTGGCCCGCAGTACCTGAAGCAGACCCTGGACCCCAAGGGCGAGTACAAGGGCCCCTACAAGGACAAGTCCAAGGACAAGCTCGGTCTGAAGTCGATCGAGACGCCGGACGCGAAGACCATCGTCTTCAAGCTCCCGAAGCCCAACGGTGACTTCGAGCAGTTCCTCGCCATGCCCTCCGGCTCCCCAGTGAAGCAGGAGAAGGACACGGCGACCAAGTACACCCAGCGCCCGTTCTCCAACGGCCCGTACAAGTTCGAGTCGTACAAGGCCAACAAGAAGATCGTGCTTGTCCGCAACGACAAGTGGACCAAGGCGTCGGACCCGGTCCGCGCCGCGCTTCCCGACAAGATCGACGTGACGATCTCCGCCAACCTGGAGGAGAACGACAAGCGCCTGATGGAAGGCGACTACGACGTCGACATGAACGGCACCGGCATGACCCAGTCGGGCCGTGTCAGCGCCGTGCAGGACCACCGCGACAGCGTCGACAACATGCGGACCTCCTTCGTCCGTTACGTCGCCCTGATCCACACCGCCAAGCCGTTCGACAACGTCCACTGCCGCAAGGCCGTGTTCTACGCGACCGACTTCGCGGGCCTGCAGCAGACCCGTGGTGGCGAGCTGGCCGGTGGCGAGATCGCCAACTCCACCCTGCCGGTCTCCATCAAGGGCCACTCGAAGTACGACCCGTACGGCGTTCTCGCCCGCAAGGGCAAGCCGGACGCCGCCAAGGCCAAGGCCGAGCTGAAGGAGTGCGGCAAGCCCGCCGGCTTCTCCACCAAGATCACCGCTCGTAACAACAACCCGGGCGAGGTCGACACCGCCGAGGCGCTGCAGGAGCAGCTCTCCAAGGTCGGCATCAAGCTCGAGGTGGACGCCCTGGACGGCGCCGAGACCTCCGCGATCACCGGTTCGCCGAAGGTCGTCAAGGAGCGCGGCTACGGCATGACGATGAGCGGCTGGGGCCCGGACTTCCCGTCCGGCCAGGGCTTCGGCCAGCCGCTGTGGGACAGCCGCTTCCTCTCGGACACGGGTAACTACAACGAGTCCCAGATCAAGGACCCGAAGATCGACGGCCTCTTCGACAAGGCGATCGCCGAGACGGACGCCGAGAAGGCCGGGAAGATCTACGAGGAGCTGGACCACCGGATCCTCGACCAGGCCGACTGGATGCCCTTCATCTACGAGAAGAACATCACCTGGCGTGGCCCGCGTCTGACGAACGTCTACATGTCCGACGCCTACAACGGCCGCTACGACTACGTCTCCCTCGGCGTCGTCAAGTAACACCCCCGCCGGGCAGCGGAGTTCGCCTCCGCTGCCCGGATCTGGACCTCCGCCGCCGAAACCCGCCAGTCCGAAGGGCAGGTGATGGCCCCGGGCGCCGAACGGGAACCCCCACAAGGGGTTCCCGGCAGGTGCCGGGCCGCGCACAGTGCTTGCTTATCTCATCCGGCGCCTGTTCGCCGTTGTCATCATGGTGCTCGTCGTGCTGCTCGCGACGTTCACCATCTTCTTCATGCTGCCCAAATGGGCGGGTCAGGACGTGGCCGTCCTCTTCGCCGGCAAGGCAACCGGAGCCGAGCAGCTCGCCGGTATCCGGATCAAGCTGGGCCTGGACGACCCCGTGCTCGTCCAGTTCTGGGACTTCGTCAAGGGCATCCCGATGGGCCGTGACTACGTCAACGGCTCCGACGTGACCCACTGCTCCGCCCCCTGCTTCGGCTACTCCTTCCGTACGGAGGCGCCGGTCTGGGACACGCTCAAGGACGCGCTCCCGGTCACCCTGGCGCTCGCCGCCGGTGCCTGTGTCCTGTGGCTGATCGCCGGTGTCGCCACCGGTGTGCTCTCCGCCCTCAAGCGCGGCACCATCTGGGACCGCGCCGCCATGACCGTCGCCCTCGGCGGCGTCTCCCTCCCGGTCTTCTTCACCGGCATGGTCGCGATGGGCATCTTCGTCCACAGCCTCGGCTGGGTGCACATCGCCGACAGCCTCTCCACCGACGACTCCATCGGGGTCTGGCTGGAGACGCTGATCCTGCCGTGGATCGTGCTCGCCTTCCTCAACGCGGCGATGTACGCGCGTCTCACCAGAGCCACCATGCTGGAGATCCTGGGCGAGGACTACATCCGCACCGCCCGCTCCAAGGGCCTCGGCGAGTCCACCGTCATCACCCGGCACGCCCTGCGCTCCGCGATGACCCCGATCCTCACCGTCTTCGGCCTCGACCTCGGCGTCCTCCTCGGCGGCGCCGTGCTCACCGAGTCCACGTTCAACCTGCCGGGTCTCGGCCTCGCGGCGGTCCAGGCCATCAGCAACAAGGACCTGCCCGTGATCCTCGGCGTGACGCTGTTCGCGGCTCTCGCGATCGCCGTCGCCAACCTCGTCGTGGACCTTCTGTACGCCGTCATCGACCCGCGAGTGAGGCTGGGATGACCGACCTGAACAAGACCGGGGCGGCGGTCGGTGAACCCACCGACTCCACCGCCTCGGCCGCTCCCAAGGCCTTCCTCGAGGTCCGCGACCTCAAGGTGCACTTCCCCACCGACGACGGCCTGGTCAAGTCCGTCGACGGCCTCTCCTTCTCCCTGGAGAAGGGCCGCACCCTCGGCATCGTCGGCGAGTCGGGGTCCGGCAAGTCCGTCACCTCGCTCGGCATCCTCGGCCTGCACACCGCGGGCCAGTACGGCCGCCGCAAGGCGCAGATCAGCGGCGAGATCTGGCTCGACGGCACCGAGCTGCTCTCCGCGGACCCGGACAAGGTCCGCAAGCTGCGCGGCCGCGACATGGCGATGATCTTCCAGGACCCGCTGTCCGCGCTGCACCCGTACTACACGATCGGCAAACAGATCGTGGAGGCCTACCGGGTCCACCACGACGTCGACAAGAAGACGGCCCGCAAGCGCGCCATCGAGATGCTCGACCGCGTCGGCATCCCGCAGCCCGACAAGCGCGTCGACGCCTACCCGCACGAGTTCTCCGGCGGTATGCGCCAGCGCGCGATGATCGCCATGGCGCTCGTCAACAACCCCGAACTGCTCATCGCCGACGAGCCGACCACGGCCCTCGACGTGACGGTGCAGGCCCAGATCCTCGACCTGATCCGGGACCTGCAGAAGGAGTTCGGCTCCGCCGTCATCATGATCACGCACGACCTCGGCGTCGTCGCGGAGATGGCAGACGAACTCCTCGTCATGTACGGCGGCCGGTGCGTCGAGCGGGGCTCCGCCGAGCAGGTCTTCTCGACCCCCCAGCACCCGTACACCTGGGGCCTGCTCGGCTCGATGCCGCGCATCGACCGTGAGCAGACCGAACGGCTCACCCCGGTCAAGGGCTCCCCGCCCAGCCTCATCAACCTGCCGACCGGCTGCGCCTTCAACCCGCGCTGCCCGTACGCGGACCTCCCCAAGGACAACATCACCCGTCGCGAGCGCCCCGAACTCCAGCAGATCGACTCCGGCCACTACTCGGCCTGCCACATGTCGGCCGAGCAGCGGGAGCGGATCTGGACCGAAGAGATTGCGCCGAGCCTGTGACGGACGCCAAAGGACCCGACATGACGATCCCTCAGCAGACGACTGCCGCGCCGGCCACCTCGCCGGACCCCGCCAAGGGTGAGCCGCTGCTCAAGGTCGAGGGCCTGGTCAAGCACTTCCCGATCAAGAAGGGCCTGCTCAAGCGGCAGGTCGCGGCCGTGCAGGCGGTCGACGGGCTGACCTTCGACGTCCGCGCGGGGGAGACCCTCGGCGTCGTCGGCGAGTCCGGCTGCGGCAAGTCGACGATGGGCCGCCTCATCACGCGCCTCCTCGAACCCACCGCCGGGCGCGTGGAGTTCGAGGGCGAGGACATCACACACCTCGGCGTGCGCGGTATGCGTCCGCTCCGCCGCGACGTGCAGATGATCTTCCAGGACCCGTACTCGTCGCTGAACCCGCGCCACAACATCGGCACGATCGTGGGCGCGCCCTTCCGCCTCCAGGGCGTGAAGCCGGAAGGCGGCGTCCGCCAGGCGGTCCAGGACCTCCTGGAGCGCGTCGGTCTCAACCCCGAGCACTACAACCGCTACCCGCACGAGTTCTCCGGCGGCCAGCGCCAGCGCATCGGCATCGCCCGCGCGCTGGCCCTGAAGCCGAAGCTCGTGGTCGCCGACGAGCCGGTCTCGGCCCTGGACGTCTCGATCCAGGCCCAGGTCGTCAACCTCCTGGACGACCTCCAGGAGGAGCTGGGCCTCACCTACGTGATCATCGCCCACGACCTCTCGGTCATCCGGCACGTCTCGGACCGCATCGCGGTGATGTACCTGGGCAAGATCGTGGAACTCGCGGACCGCGACGACCTCTACTCGACCCCCATGCACCCGTACACCAAGGCGCTGCTCTCGGCGGTGCCGGTGCCGGACCCGAAGCGGCGGGGCGCCAAGAGCGAGCGCATCCTGCTGCGCGGCGACGTCCCCTCGCCGATCGACCCGCCCGCCGGGTGCCGCTTCCACACGCGCTGCTGGAAGGCGACGGAGATCTGCGCCACGAAGGAGCCCCCGCTCCTCCAGCTCGGCACCGGCCACCAGGTCGCCTGCCACCACCCGGAGAACGCCCCGGACCAGGCCCCGTCCGACACGAAGCTCCTCTCCGCGGCGCGGGAGGCGATCGACGTGGTCACACTCCCGGCACCGGCACCGGCACCGGCCGCTGCCGCGGAAACCCCGAAGCCCTCGAACCCGGCACCGCTCCCGGAGAAGCCCGAGGCTTCGAAGGAGCCGGTGGCGGCGGACCCGGCCTCGGAGACGGCTGAGGCCGCGAAGACGCCGGTGGCGACGGACCCGGCCTCGGAGGCGGCTGAGGCCCCGAAGACGCCGGTCACGGCGAACCCGGCGGCGGACACGGAGGAGCCCGAGGCCCCGAAGACGCCGGTCGCGGCGGACCCGGCGGCGGACACGGAGGAGCCCGAGGCTCCGAAGACGCCGGTCGCGGCGGACCCGGTGGCGGACTCGGAGGAGCCCGAGGCCCCGAAGGCGCCGATCGCGGAGAGCCCGGAGGAGCCGGGGGCCCCCGAGGACGTGAAGGCGCCGAAGACGCCGGCGTCCTCGGATGCTCCGGAAGCCCCGGGCACGCCGGAGAGCCCGGAGAGCCCGGAGAAGAAGTAACGGACTGGGGGCGCGGGAACACCCCGCGCCCCCAGCACCGGGGTCCCCGCCCAGGGACCTCACCACCCGGCGCCCCCGCCACCCGCACTTCCGCCCCGGGCGCCCCCCCCGCCTTGGGCAGTCTGCCGCCTGGGGCGGCACGGGTGGGCAAGGCGGCACCCCAGCGCCGGGCAAGCGCGAAGAGGGGGCGGGCGAGAGCCCCGCGACGGGCGGGGCCGGCGCCGGGCACCCGTGTGAAGTGGACCCCTGCAAAAGCTCCCACCGGGGCGCGGCCCCACCACCCCCCTCTGGCCCAGGGCAAAAACGGCCCCTAAGCCGCGGGCCCCCCAAAAGCCGGGCCGAGTAAATTCCCCCCAAATGACCCGGCAGGGTCATGTACACGCCCGCCCCCGAACGGCACTGTTCCCGTGTCACAGACACCGGCACACGTTCGAAGGGAACGCCCATGGCCCTCTCCCGTTCGGCACGCCTGGCCGCCCTCACCGTCGCGGCCGCTTCCTTCACCCTGATCGCCGCGGCCCCCGCCCCCACCCCCGGCGCCCCGGGCATCGGCGACACGTACTTCCCGCTCCTCGGCAACGGCGGCTACGACGCCCGTCACTACTCTCTCGACGTCGCCTACGACCTGGAAACGGACCGCCTGGACGGCCGTACGACGCTCACCGCACGCGCCACCCAGAGCCTCTCCTCGTTCCATCTGGACCTGCAGAAACTCACGGTCACGAAGATCGAGGTGGACGGCAGACGCGCCGACTTCACCCGCACGGGCGACGAGATATCGATCACCCCGCGGGACGCGATCCGCGACCACCAGACCTTCGAAGTCACCGTCACCTACCACGGCATCCCCGAACCCCTCAACGGCCCCATCGTCTTCGGCTCGGACTACGGCTGGATGAAGACCCCCGACGGAGTCTTCGTCGCCTGCGAACCGAACGCCGCCTCCACCTGGTTCCCGTCCAGCGACCACCCCGCGGACAAGGCGACGTACGACATCCGCATCAAGGCCCCGAAGGGCCTCACGGGCGTCTCGAACGGCCGTCTGGTCGCGACCTACGACACGAAGGACAACCAGACGGTCCATCACTGGCGCGAGTCGAAGCCGATGGCGACCTATCTGGCGACGGCGAGCATCGGCAAGTTCGACGTGCGGACGGGCCGCACCCCGGCCGGCATCCCCCTCTACGTGGCGATCGACCCGGTCCTCGCGAACGGCAACACGGTCGACGTCTACGCCGTCACCGCCGAGGCCACGGACTACTGGTCGCAGGTGTTCGGCCCGTACCCGTTCGAGGAGACGGGCGCGGTCGTCGACGACATGCCGCAGGCCGGTTTCTCCCTGGAGACGCAGACGAAACCGAGCTACTCGGCCGTCCGCTCCGAGGCGACGATCGTGCACGAGCTGGCCCACCAGTGGTTCGGCGACTCGGTCTCGGTCGAGCGGTGGAAGCACATCTGGCTGAACGAGGGCTTCGCCACGTACGCCCAGTGGCTGTGGTCGGAGCACAAGGGCGTCCGTTCGGCCCACGACTCCTTCCAGGCCGCCTATGACGCGCGCCCCGCCGACTCCGCCTTCTGGGACATCGTCGTCGCGGACCCGCAGCGCGACACGATGTTCGCCTCGGCCGTCTACCAGCGCGGCGCGATGACCTTGCAGCAGCTCCGCGAGTCCATCGGCGACAAGGCGTTCTTCAAGCTGCTCCCGGCCTGGGTCAAGCAGAACCGGTACGCCAACGCCACCACCGACGACTTCAAGAAGCTCGCGGAGAAGATCGGCGGCAAGAACCTGGACGCCCTCTTCGACACGTGGCTGTACCGCCCGGAGAAGCCCGTGCTGCAAGCCGCCCGCTGAGCCGCGCGGCAGGCCACCCGGCAAGCCACCCGGCAGGCCACCCGGCAAGCCGCTCGGTAAGCCCGCGCTGTAACGATCCGCCAGAATCATCGGGTGCTCCAGAACCTGTTCACCCCCTCCGTCCAGCACTGGCTCGACCTCATCGGCATCTTCGTGTTCGCCATCTCGGGCGCGCTCATGGCCGTACGCAAGAACTGGGACGTGTTCGGCATCGGCGTCCTGGCCGAGGTCACCGCGCTGGGCGGAGGGCTGCTCCGCGACCTGATCATCGGGGCCGTGCCCCCGGCCGCGTTCACCGATCTCGGCTACTTCTCGACGCCGCTGATCGCCGCGGCCCTGGTCTTCTTCCTGCACCCGGAGGTCGAGCGGACCCAGGTCGCGGTGAACGTCTTCGACGCGGCGGGCCTCGGCCTGTTCGCGGTCACGGGCACGACGAAGGCGTACGACTTCGGGCTCGGCCTGACCGCGTCGGCCGCGCTCGGCGTCGCGACGGCGGTCGGCGGGGGAGTGCTGCGCGACATCATCGCCAACGAGGTCCCGTCACTGGTCCGCTGGGACCGCGACCTCTACGCGGTGCCGGCGATGGTCGGCGCCGTCATCGTCGTCGTCTGCATCAACTACGACGCCCTGAACGCCTACACCAGCTCCCTCGCGGTCCTCACCGCGTTCGTCCTGCGCCTCCTCGCGATGCGCTTCCACTGGCGCGCGCCGAGGGCGTGGAACCGCAGGTCGGCGGCGGTGGACGTGACGGAGGAGACGCCGTAGCGCAGGTTGTCGCAAGCGTTGTAACGAGCGCTTCACAGTAAGAAGCTACCGCTTAGTAATTTCCTGTTGTACGTTCAATGCATGGCAGAAGCAGCATCCCCGGCCTCCGTGAAGGCCCGCATCGGCGACAGCGAGTTCGACCGCGACACCGCCGTCACGCGCCGCGCACCCGGGGTCTACGACATCGACCTCTCCGCCGGCTGGACGATCATCAACGCCGTCAACGGCGGCTACCTGCTGGCCGTCCTCGGCCGCGCCCTGGCCGACACCCTGCCGCACAGCGACCCGTTCACGATCTCGGCGCACTACCTGACGGCGTCGGCGCCCGGCCCCGCCGTGATCCGCACCGACGTCGTCCGCACCGGCCGCACCCTCTCCACCGGCCAGGCCTCCCTCTTCCAGTACGCCGACGACGGCACCGAGGTCGAGCGCATCCGGGTGCTCGCCTCCTACGGTGACCTCGACGCCCTCCCCGACGACGTACGCACCAGCGCGGAGATCCCGGCGTTCCCGCCGATCGACCAGTGCTTCGGCGCGAGCGACGCCCCCGAGGGCGCCCCGCCCGTCCCCGGCAGCTCCGCGATCACCGACCGCCTCGACCTGAAGCTCGACCCGGCCACGCTCGGCTGGGCGCTCGGCGCCCCGTCCGGCAAGGGCGAGATGCGCGCCTGGTTCGCCCTGGCCGACGGCCGCGACGCCGACCCGCTCTCCCTCCTCCTGGCGGTCGACGCCCTTCCGCCCACGGCCTTCGAACTCGGCCTCAAGGGCTGGGTCCCCACGGTCGAACTGACGGTCCACATCCGCACCCGCCCGGCCCCCGGCCCCCTCCGAGTCTCGATCACGACCCGCAACCTCGCGGGCGGCTTCCTGGAGGAGGACGCGGAGGTCTGGGACAGCGACGACAGGCTGGTGGCGCAGTCGAGGCAACTGGCAAGGGTGAGGCTGAGCTAGGCCGTTCAGCCTGAGCGCCGCCCTCCGGGGGCCGCACGAAGTGCGCCTCCCGGGGGCGCGGGGAAGTGCGCGACCAGCCACGACGCACCCCGCACCCGGCGACGCCGATCACCAGGCAGACGCGGACCGTCGCCCGACGTCAGACTGACCCGGTGAAGTCCGACCGCCTGCTCTCCATCCTGCTCCTGCTGCAGACCAGGGGCCGAGTCCCGGCTCGCGAACTGGCCACCCGGCTGGAAGTCTCCGTCCGCACGATCTACCGGGACGTGGACGCCCTGAGCACCGCAGGCGTCCCGGTCTACGCGGAGCGAGGCCGCGGGGGAGGCATCACCCTCCTCCCCGGCTACCGCACGGACGTGACAGGACTGACCGCCGACGAGTCCCGCGCCCTGTTCATCGCGGCGGCCCGCGGCCCCCACGAGGCCCTGGGCCTGGACGCGGCGATCGGCTCGGCCCTGCGCAAGCTGATGGCCGCGCTCCCCGCACCGCACCGCCCGGCGGCCGAGCTGACCGCACGCCGCATCCTGATCGAACCGTCCCGCTGGATGGGCCCGCCGTCGCGGGAGATGGACGTCAGCGCCTTGCGGGACGCGGTCTTCGCCGACCGGCGGCTGCGGATCCGCTACCGGCACAGCGGCGCCGCCGCACCCCGCACGTACACCGTCGATCCGTACGGTCTCGTCTGCAAGGCGGGCGTCTGGTACCTGGTCGCCGACCGCAGGAGCGTGCCGCGGCTGTTCCGCGCGGACCGGATGCACGCGGCGACGCCGACGGACGCGCCCGTACGGCGACGCGAGGGCGTGGAACTGGCCGACGCCTGGGCGGTCCTGAAGCGCGAGGTCGAGGAACGCCCCGCCGCCGTCGAGGTCACGGCCCGGGTCCGCCGCCCCCGCCTCGACCTGTTCCTGCGGATGTGCGGCACCTCTCTGACCGCACCCCCCGAGGACGACGGAACCGGCGACTGGATCACCGTCCGGCTCGGCTACGAGGCGCTCGGCGCGGTCCGTTCCCTGGCCCCCTTCGCCGCGGACGTGGAGGTCCTCGGCCCACCACAGGCCCGCGCCGAACTGTCCCGCTGCGCCGCCGCGATCACCGCGCTGTACGCAGGAACCGACCCAGCGCGGCCGTGAGTTCGGCGGGCGCGTCCTCCTGGACGAGGTGCCCGGCGCCCTCGATGACCCGCAGCTCGGCACCGGGGATCGCCGCGACCAGCTCGTGCCCGCGCGCGACGGGGATCCACGTGTCCTCGGCGCCCCAGCACACGAGCACGGGCATCCGCACCTCCCCGTACCGCCCCTGCACGTCCTCGGTGAACCGCTGGTCGTTCTGCTCGATCTGCCGGTAGAAGGCGTCCTTGCCCGCCTCCGTCAGCCACGGCGCGACGAGCCGCGGGTTCGCTCAGGCCCCAGTGGTCGATCAGCGCGGCCAGGGTACGGGCCTGGGCGTCCAGGGTGACGTCCTGCCCGTGCCGCATCGCGGAGGCGCCGTACCCCGCGAGGTCCCACACGTACACGCGGTGCTCGGCGGCGAGGGCGCGGCCGGGCCGCGCCACACGTACGACGAGAACGGCGTGCCGTGGACCAGGACGACGGGCGGCGCGTCGGCCGGCCCGAGGACACCCCAGCGGATCTCGCCGGAGGGTCCGGGGTAGCCGCGGTCGAGGTGCCAGTCGCTGTACGGCTCCGCTGCCATCATGACCGTAAGGCTAGTAGCTCATGACACCCTCGACCAGTGCCCGGCTCACTGTCCGTCCAGCCAGTGTCTGCGGCCCAGGCTCACGAGCCGCAGCTGGCGCTCCGCGACCCCCGCCACCCGCGCGTAGTCCTCGGGCGGCGTGGTGAGGAAGGCGGACGCGGTCGCCACCATGTGGTCGACGTAGAGGCCCGCGAGCATCAGGAGGTCCTCACGGCTCCAGCCCGCCGACTCCGGGTCGAGGCTCAGCGCGGCGGACACCTCCTCGGCGAACTGTCCGAGCTGCGCCCCTATCGCGTCGCTGACCCGCCGCACGCCACCGTGCCGCTCGCGCGCGATGAACCGGACGTGGGCCGGGTGGGCGCGCACGTGCGCGGCGATCAACTCGACGGTGCGGGCGATGCGTTCGTCGCTGTCCCAGGTCGCCTTCAGCAGCTCGGAGACGACGGCGTGCAGGCTGCCGAGCGCCTGCTCGACCAGGGCGACACCGAGGTCCGCCGTGCTGTCGAAGTGCCGGTAGAACGCGGTCGGCGCCACCCCCACGGCGCGCGTGACCTCCCGCAGGCCCAGGCTGCTGAGGCTCTGCTGCTCCAGCAGCTCGAGGGCCGCGTCGAGGAGTGCCTGCCGGGTCTTCTGCTTCTGGGCCTGCCGGATGCCGAGAGTGTGACTCATGTCATCCAGTTAACAACTGTTCTCCGTGATTGGGAACCGCAGCGCGCGGTACTCTAGAAATCAGTGAACAGTTGTAAGCCAGAACGTCAGAAGTACTTGCACGCTCACGTCTGAGAGGTTTCCCGTGCTGTTCCTCGTAGCGGCCCTGTTGCTGCTGGGCTTCGCGCTCGGCACCGTGGCCCACGCCCCGCTCTCGTTCACGCTGGTCGCCGCCGCCGTGATCGGCGTCTGGCTGGCCGTCTTCGCGGCGCGTGAGCGCCACGCCCGCCGCCACCAGAGCTGACCAGCGCACTAGCGGAAGCCGGAAGCCGGACCCGAATCCGGATCGACAGGGGGTACCACCATGCAGCTCACCGCACCGGACGAGACCGCCACGACCCACAAGACCGAGGCCGCCAAGGTGAACGAGGCGAACGCGGTGAACGAGGCGAACGGGGTGAACGAGACGGACGGGGTGGACGGGGCCAGTCAGAAGCCCGCGCCGCGTCCCACCGGCCGACGGGACACCGACGGCATGGCGGTCGCCTCGTTCGTCCTGGGCCTGATCGGCCTGCTCGTCCTGAACGTCTTCCTCGGCCCCATCGCGATCGCCCTCGCCGGGATCTCCCTGTGGCGCGGCACCGCCCGCCGCGGCCGCGCCCTGCTCGGCCTGGGTCTCGGCGTCGCCGACCTCGTCGTCCTCTTCGCGTTCGTCGCCGCCGACAACACGCTCTCCTGGAGCATCACGGGCTGACCGCGCGGGCCTTGACCCGGGGCGCCCGCCGGGGCTCGTAGAATCGAGCCCACCATGGCCTACCTCGACCACGCCGCGACCACTCCGATGCTCCCGGAGGCGGTCGAGGTGATGACCGCCCAGCTCGGCGTCACCGGCAACGCCTCGTCCCTGCACGCCGCGGGCCGCCGCGCCCGGCGCACCGTCGAGGAGTCCCGCGAGACCCTCGCCGCCTCCCTCGGCGCCCGCCCCAGCGAGGTCGTCCTGACCGCGGGCGGCACCGAGGCCGACAACCTCGCCGTGAAGGGCCTGTACTGGGCCCGGCGCGCCGCCGATCCCGCCCGCACCCGCGTCCTCGCCAGCCCCGTCGAGCACCACGCGGTCCTCGACGCCGTGCACTGGCTCGCCGAGCACGAGGGCGCGACGGTCGAGTACCTGCCGGTCGACGCCTACGGCCGCGTGCACCCGGACGCGCTGCGCGAGTCGATCGCGCGCCACCCGGCCGACGTGGCCCTGGCCACGGTCATGTGGGCCAACAACGAGATCGGCACGATCCAGCCGGTCCGCGAGCTGGCGGACGTGGCCCGCGAGTTCGACGTCCCGCTGCACGCGGACGCCGTGCAGGCCTACGGCCAGATCCCGGTCGACTTCGCCGCCTCAGGCCTCGCCGCGATGACGGTGTCGGGCCACAAGATCGGCGGCCCGTACGGCATCGGCGCGCTCCTCCTCGGTCGCGAGTACACGCCCGTCCCCGTCCTGCACGGCGGGGGACAGGAGCGTCACGTCCGCTCGGGCACGCTCGACGTACCGGCGATCGCCGCGTTCGCGACGGCGGGCCGGATCGCGGCGGAACAGCGCGAGTGGTTCGACCGGGAGATCGGCGCCCTGCGCGACGACCTCGTCACGGCGGTCCGCGCGGCCGTCCCCGAGGCGATCCTCGGCGGCGACCCCGCCCCCGGCGGCCGGCTCCCCGCCAACGCGCACTTCACCTTCCCCGGCTGCGAGGGCGACTCGCTCCTGCTGCTCCTGGACGCCCAGGGCATCGAGTGCTCGACCGGCTCGGCCTGCACGGCGGGCATCGCCCAGCCCAGCCACGTCCTCCTCGCCACCGGCACGGACCCGGACCTGGCCCGTGGCACGCTCCGCTTCTCACTCGGCCACACGTCGACGAAGGCGGACGTCGAAGCGGTGGCGGCGGCGATCGGCCCGGCGGTGGAACGGGCGAGGTCGGCGGGCCTGACCTGAGGAGGCACGCCTTGGCGGGCTATGCCTTGGCGGTACCGGCGCGCGCGTGGGCGGCTCTGACGAGGCGCATGTACTTGTCCCAGTCCCACAGGGGCCCGGGATCGGTGTGATCGGTCCCCGGCACCTCCACGTGCCCGATGACATGCTCACGGTCGGCCGGAAACCCGTACCGCCTGCATATCGCGGCGGTCAGCCTGGCCGAGGCCGCGTACATGGCGTCGGTGAAGTCCTCGGGCCGGTCGACGAAGCCCTCGTGCTCGATCCCGACACTGCGCTCGTTGAACTCGCGGTTGCCCGCGTGGAAGGCGACGTCCAGCTCGCGGATCATCTGGGCTATGTGCCCGTCCTGCCGGACGACGTAATGCGCGGCGGCACCGTGCCAAGGATCCTTGAACACCTTCAAGGTCCCCTGATAGCTGCCCTGCGTGACGTGCACGATGACACGGTCGATCGTGTAGTCGGCGGGCCGGTCCGCCCGCCGCCAGTTCGCGGCCGCGGCCGCGACCCACTCCGCGCCCTTGAAGTCGACGGCACCGGCCTCGCGTGGCTTGTCGACACCGGGCACCTGCCACCACATGTGCGCGAGATCGCTGCGCGCGAGCAGTCCGACGCCGACGGCCGACGCGACGCCACCGACGATCAGGGTCCGCCGACTGACCGCCCGCCCGCCGTCGCGCCCACCTGACTCCCCCATACGCGCCCCCGTTCTCTTCCTCCCCCACCTTCTCCGTACGAGATCCACAACGCTTATCCGGGAGATTCGGTTCCCGCGGCCCCGTACCCTAAAGAGTGCTATGACTTCGCAGACCTCGATGCCGAACCCGTCGCTCCCCGCCGACCGTCCCCTCCGCGTGCTCGCCGCCATGTCGGGCGGCGTGGACTCAGCCGTCGCGGCGGCCCGCGCCGCCGAGGCCGGGCACGACGTGACAGGCGTCCACCTGGCTCTCTCGGCAAACCCCCAATCGTTCCGCACGGGTGCGCGCGGCTGTTGCACCATCGAGGACTCCCGCGACGCGCGCCGGGCGGCGGACGTCATCGGCATCCCGTTCTACGTGTGGGACCTGGCGGACCGTTTCCGCGAGGACGTGGTGGACGACTTCGTCGCGGAGTACGAGGCGGGCCGCACCCCGAACCCGTGCCTGCGCTGCAACGAGAAGATCAAGTTCGCGGCACTCCTGGACAAGGCGCTCGCCCTCGGCTTCGACGCGGTCTGCACGGGCCACTACGCGAAGGTGATCGTGAACGCCTCCGGCGCCCGCGAACTCCACCGCGCCTCCGACATGGCCAAGGACCAGTCCTACGTCCTCGGCGTCCTGGACGACCGCCAGCTCGCCCACGCGATGTTCCCGCTGGGCGACACGGTGACGACGAAGGAAGAGATCCGCGCGGAGGCGGAGGCCCGCGGCCTGGCAGTAGCCAAGAAGCCCGACTCCCACGACATCTGCTTCATCGCGGACGGCGACACGCAAGGCTTCCTCGCCTCCCGCCTCGGCAAGGCGGAGGGCGACATCGTCGACGAGTCGGGCGCTGTGCTCGGCACCCACGAAGGCGCCTACGGCTTCACCATCGGCCAGCGCAAGGGCCTCCGCATCGGCACCCCCGCCCCCGACGGCAAGCCGCGCTACGTCCTGGACATTTCCCCGGTCAACAACACGGTGACGGTGGGCCCGGCGGAGGCGCTGGACGTGACATCCCTGACGGCCATCAAGCCCCGCTGGTGCGGCGAGCCCCCCACGGGCCCCGGCGTGTACACGGCCCAGCTCCGCGCCCACGGCGGCGAAACAGAGGTAACAGCGGAGCTGATCGCGGACGAACTCCGGGTCTCCTTCTCGGAGCCGGCGCGAGGCGTGGCCCCCGGCCAGGCGATCGTCCTCTACGACGGCACGCGAGTGGTGGGCTCGGCGACGATCGCCACGACGGGGCGGACTGCGGCGGTGGCGTAACCCGGCTTACTGGTGCGCTGACACCTACGTACGTCCCCTGCGGCGTCGCCCTGCTCAGGCCGACGCCGCAGGGGACGCTCATTCCAGGGGTGTGTCAGGGGCGGCGCTGTCTGACGGTGATATATCCGTAGACGACGTTTCCTACGCAGCCCGCCGTCAGCAATGACAGAAGCCAGGAGAACTGGCCGTCGGCAGCCAGGATTCCGACGAACAGCGTCATGAAGGCTGCCACCCCGCTCATGTAGAACAAGGCGCTTTTGTGCTGACGGTCACCGTAATCGGATGGCCTGTTGGGGTCTTTGAGTTCCATGTTCCGCTCTGATCGACGGGTCAGACCAGTTTGTTGTCGTAGCTGTTGCCTACGACGGGGAAATCCTCGAGCTCGTTGATGAATTGGGCAGAGGTGATTCCGGCACCTGCGAGAGTTCCGGTGAGCGCCAGGAGGAGCTTGTCGTACTGAGCGACGAGCTCCTCGTACTTGCTCACCATCTCGACAACGCGATCCGCGGTGAAGGCGGCACCTACGAAGGTCCCCAAGAGCCCGACGCCTGACGCGGCCACAGCGGTGGAAGCGGCGGCGGAGACGGCGGCTTGCAGCGCGAGGTCGCAGATCTGCGCGATCAGACCCTTCACGATATCGGCGAACGAGAACACCGCCGCAGTGATGTCGTGGTAGTGATCTCGCAACGCATGGAAGGAGCCCCGCGCGGATTCGAGCCGAAGTGCCGCGTCGTCGAAGTACTTCCAGGCCGCGTCGGCCGCGTTCCCCCGCCACGTGGTCCCGAGTACCTCGTTGCCGTGCCTGATGTTTGCCGCCGCGTCGGCACAGAAGTTGCCCAGACAGTCCCATGCGTCCATGCAGTTGGCGTAGCTCTGCCAGTCTCCGGCCAGCTTGTTCGAGAAATAGCCGAGGATGTCGAAATCGAAGGCCATCTTCAAGCCCTCGTTGACGAGGACGGACGGGCTGCCGAAGTCCAGCAGGGTGCCGACCATTTTGTTGACGGGCGCGAACTCCAGCTCGGCCAGATGGCCGGCTCCCCATCCGCCGGAGCCACCGGGTGGTGTGAGGCGGCTGACGGCGTCATGCACATCCTTGAATGGTGTGGCGCCGCTGGGGCGAGGCCGGGGAACGCCCCTCGACGTCTTCACCTTCGGGCAGGCGGCGTCGAGTTTGCGGGCCTCTTCCAGGTCCACCGACTCGTACCACGTGGCTGTTTTCTTGAGCTCGCGCTCGGAGGCTCCCAGGATCGTGTCGAAGCGGCTCAGTACGTGTGTGGCGTTGCGTACGTTCTGGTGGTGTCCGCCCAAAAGTTTGTTCCAGAGCGGGGCCGCACAACAGAAGTCGATGCTGGTACTGCTCCGGACATAGGACGTGGCGCTGGCACAGTCTCCACCCGCCCTGTTGACCAGGCGTGCGTAACCGTTCAGGTCGCTCGATTCGACCGCAAGCGTCATGGCCGCCGCCCGCGCTGAGCCCGCTCTTCCCTCATGCAGGCCCGCTCTTCCGCCGCTTGCCGTTGGCCCTCGCGCGCAAGGGCGAACCGCTCGGAGTCGGGCATGCGGTCCCAGCGCCGCCTGAAGTCCCGCCCCCGCTCGATCACCGCCTCCGCATACGCAGGGATACGCGTCGCCTCGCGCAAGCTCACACGGCCCGCCAGGACCTCCTGGGACATTTCTTTCAGGACGGGGTCGGCGTCGCCGCGCTGGAACTGTTCCAGCGCCTTGCGCAACAGGCGTTGCTGTACGGGGTCATCGGTCAGGTCCATGTCGGCGGTCACTACGTCTTCGTCTCCCTCGGTGCGGTAGCGCAGGGAGCGGCACAGTAGTGATGCCGGTTGTAGGAAAAGCTGCGTCGTGAGCCGGAGAGCGGTGAACAGTCGGTCCTGGGGTCAGTGGGCCCTTGGGGGAAAGCTTTCCGTGTGTCTCATCCGAATGGGGTAGGCCACAATTGACCCGCCCCGCACGCCAATTGAGCGAGCGCAGAGCTCAGCCTCGCGCCCCGAGATAGTGGTGGAGGACCGCGGAGAGTTCTGTGCACCAGCGCGGCACCTGCGACCTTTTCCGGGCCCGGACCCGGCACTCGTACACCGGGCCCTCGACCGTCACCGCCGTCACCGACAGACCGTCGCCGAGCGGTTGGAAGCGCACCGTGTGCAGGCGCGGCCACGGGAGTTCGATGCCGTGGGGGCCCTGCTCGAAGTGGACCCCGTCGGCGTCCACGACCATGCCGTTGAACTCGTCCGCCGCCACGAACTCGGGGCCGGTGACCGGCGTGGGCGGCGCGAATCCGGGGCCGGTCGCCGGGGCCGGTGGCGGCGGGTACATCGGCGGGGGCGGGCCGAAGCCATGTGCCGGAACTGCCGGAACCGGACCGCCTTGATGGTCGAATCCCTGCGTCATGCCCACCCCGCCCTGCCCTGCCCTGCCCTCAGAAGTTCAGCCTTGTGTCCGCGGGGCCTATCCCACCACTTCCGCCTCGTAGAAGCACAGGTGCCCCTTGATCGCCGCCACGTCCTCCTTCGGCTCGGGGTACGACCACACCGCATCCGCGGCGCCGGGCAGCGACCAATAGGACGCCGTTCCCTTGAAGGGGCAGTACGTCGTCGTGTCCGAGGGGGAGAGCAGGGACGTCGTCACGTCCTCCGGCGGGATGTAGTAGCGCACGGGACAGCCCGTCTCCCGCAGCAGCAGCGCACGCGTACTGTCCGCGATGACCTGCCCGTCGCGCACCACCCGCACCCGCTCCGCACCCTGCTCGATCGTGATCTTGTGTCCGGGGATTCCGGCGTTTCCAGGAGTCATGGAGAGTTCAGCGCCGCCGACGCCGCCGTTCTTCCCGGCACAGGGCCCCGTACCGTTGTTCCCATGAACATCTGCGTCTTCCTTTCCGCCGCCGACCTCGACGACCGCTACACCCGTCCCGCCCGCGAGTTCGCCGAGCTTCTCGGCAAGGCGGGGCACACGCTGGTGTGGGGTGGTTCGGAGAGCGGGCTCATGAAGGTCGTCGCCGACGGGGTGCAGGAGGCCGGGGGGCGGCTCATGGGCGTGTCCGTCGAGTTCCTGGCGGCCAAGGCGCGCGCGGTGACCGCCCCGGACGAGATGGTCGTCGCCAAGGATCTCGCCGAACGCAAGGCGCTGCTCCTCGGCAAGGCCGACGCCGTCGTCGTCATGGTCGGCGGGACCGGGACGCTCGACGAGGCCACGGAGATCCTGGAGCTGAAGAAGCACGGGAAGACCACCATGCCCATCGTGCTGCTGAACAGCGCCGGGTTCTACGACGGGCTCAAGGAGCAGTTCCGGCGGATGGAGGACGAGGGGTTCCTGCCGATTCCCCTCACCGATCTTGTCTTCTTCGCCGAGGAACCGGTCGGCGCCCTGGCCTACCTGGAGGAGTCCCAGGGCATCGAGTAGCGGCGGCAGTGCGAGCATGGCCCGTATGACAGGCACAACCAGCCCAGCCACTCACGTGATCACCGGCGCCGGTTCCGGCATCGGCGCCGCCGTCGCCCGCCGCCTCCACGCGCGCGGGGACGAACTCTTCCTCCACGCGCGCGACGCGGGCCGCGCCAAGGAGCTCGCCGCCGAGTTCCCCGGTGCCAGGACGCTCGTCGGCGACCTCGCCGACCCCGACAAGCTGTCCTGGGCGTTCTCGCACCAGTCGCTGCCGGACCGGGTCGACTCGCTGCTCCACATCGCCGGGGTCGTCGATCTCGGGCCGGTCGGTGAGCTGACCCCCAAGTCCTGGCGGCACCAGCTCAACGTCAACCTCATCGCCCCCGCAGAGCTGACCAGGCACTTCCTGCCCCAGCTGCGGCTCACCCAGGGACACGTCCTCTTCGTGAACTCCGGGTCCGGGATCCACGCGGGGCCCGAGTGGTCCGCGTACGCCGCGTCCAAGCATGGCCTGCGGGCCCTCGCGGACTCGCTGCGCAAGGAGGAGCACGAGAACGGGGTGCGGGTCACCTCCGTCTACCCCGGCCGCACCGCGAGCGCCATGCAGGAGAAGGTGCACCAGCAGGAGGGCAAGGCGTACGACCCCTCGCGCTGGATCGACCCCGAGTCGGTCGCCACGACGATCCTCATGGCGCTCGATCTGCCGCGCGACGCCGAGGTCAACGACCTGACCGTGCGCCCGGGACGCTGACCTCCCCGAGGAGCGACCCCGCCGGCGTTACGTACCCTGCCTGAGTGAGTGAAAAGAGCGACTTCAGGTGGGGGCCGGCCACTGGCGTCGGTTCGATGCCCGGCGGCGATGCCCGAGAGGCCGCCAAGACCGTCACCGGCTCCTTCGAGGGGCCGGAGACGGGGATGCCGTTCCTCGCGGAGCTGCCCGCGCGCGGGCCGGGCGCCGACATGATCGGCCGTACCGCGGGGCTCCTCGTGGACCTCTACGCGCGCGTGGAGCCCAGCGGCTGGCGCATCGGCGACCGGCCGGGCCGTGACACCAAGCGCGCCCGCTCCTGGCTGGGCGAGGACCTCGACGCGCTCGAGGAGTTCACCCAGGGCTACGAGGGGCCGCTCAAGGTGCAGGCCGTCGGCCCGTGGACGCTCGCCGCCGCCCTGGAGCTGCGGAACGGCGAGGCCGCGCTCTCCGACCTCGGCGCCTGCCGCGATCTCGCCGGGTCGCTCGCCGAGGGGCTCCGCGCCCACCTCGCCGACGTCCGGCGCCGCGTGCCCGGCGCCGAGATCGTGCTCCAGCTCGACGAGCCCTCCCTCATCGCCGTCCTGCGCGGCCGGATCAAGACGGCCAGCGAGTACCGCACGCACCGCGCCGTCGACCGCCAGCTCGTCGAGTCCACGCTGCGGGATGTCATGGCCGCCGCCGGGGGCGGGCCCGTCGTCGTGCACTCCTGCGCGCCCGACGTGCCGTTCGCGCTGCTGCGCCGTGCCGGGGCCGACGCGATCTCGTTCGACTTCTCCCTGCTCACGGAGCGTGACGACGAGGTGATCGGGGAGGCGGTCGAGGGAGGCACCCAGCTCTTCGCCGGTGTCGTGCCCGGCGTGGACGGCCGATTGTCGGACCCTGCCGGTAGCGTCATGGGTGTCAGGACGCTGTGGCGCAGGCTGGGACTGAATCCGGGGTCGCTCGCGGAGGCGGTCACGGTCACGCCGTCGTGCGGGCTCGCGGGCGCTTCACCCGCGTACGCGCGGGCGGCGCTCGCCCACTGCACCCGGGCGGCAAGATCACTCGCGGACAACCCTGAGTGACCGGGGACCGAAGGCAACGGGAGGACGAGACGGTGGCTGCCGAGAAGGCCGGACAGGAACAGGCCAAGATCGACAAGGTCGCGCGGCAGAGCCCCGTGCCCCCCAAGGCGCGGGAGGAGCACGGCCGCCTCGCCGAACAGATCGAGGAGCACCGCTTCCGGTACTACGTGAAGGACGCGCCGGTCGTCTCCGACGCCGAGTTCGACAAGCTCCTGCGCTCCCTTGAGGCGCTGGAGGAGCAGTACCCGGAGCTGCGCACCCCGGACTCGCCGACGCAGAAGGTCGCGGGCGCGTACGAGACCGAGTTCACCTCCGTCGAGCACCGCGAGCGCATGCTCTCCCTGGACAACGCCTTCGACGATCTCGAACTGGCGGCCTGGGCCGAGCGCGTCGCCAGGGACGTCGGCGCACCCGGCTACCACTTCCTGTGCGAGCTGAAGGTCGACGGCCTCGCGGTCAACCTGACGTACGAGAACGGGCGGCTGACGCGCGCGGCCACGCGCGGTGACGGCCGCGTCGGCGAGGACATCACGCCCAACGTGCGCACGATCGCGGAGATCCCCGACCGCCTCAAGGGCGACCGCGTCCCCGCCCTCGTCGAGATCCGCGGCGAAGTCTTCTTCCCGATGGAGAAGTTCGAGGAGTTGAACGCGCGTCTGGTGGAGGCGGGTGACAAGCCCTTCGCCAACCCGCGGAACGCGGCGGCCGGTTCGCTGCGCCAGAAGGACCCCCGCGTCACCGCCACCCGCCCGCTGCACATGGTCGTCCACGGCATCGGCGCCCGTGAGGGCTTCGACATCGAGCGGCTCTCGGAGGCGTACGAGCTGCTGCGCGAGTGGGGGCTGCCCACCGCCAAGCACAACAAGGTCGTCGACGATCTCGACGGCGTGCGCGCGTTCATCGCCCACTACGGCGAGAACCGGCACTCCGTGGAGCACGAGATCGACGGTGCCGTCGTCAAGCTCGACGAGATCCGCCTCCAGGGCCGCCTCGGCTCCACCGCGCGCGCCCCGCGCTGGGCCATCGCCTGGAAGTTCCCGCCCGAAGAGGTCAACACCAAGCTGGTCAACATCCGCGTCAGCGTGGGCCGCACCGGCCGGGCCACCCCGTACGCGCAGGTGGAGCCGGTGACCGTCGCGGGCTCCGAGGTCGAGTTCGCCACGCTGCACAACCAGGAGGTCGTGAAGAAGAAGGGCGTGCTCATCGGCGACACGGTCGTCATCCGCAAGGCCGGTGATGTGATCCCCGAGATCCTCGGGCCCGTCGCCGACCTGCGGGACGGCAGCGAGCGGGAGTTCGTGATGCCCGCCGAGTGCCCCGAGTGCGGCACGGCGCTGCGGGCCATGAAGGAGGGCGACAAGGACCTGCGGTGCCCCAACGCCCGCGGCTGCCCCGCCCAGTTGCGCGGGCGCCTGTTCTACCTCGGTGGCCGCGAGTGCCTGGACATCGAGAACTTCGGGCAGGTCGCCGCCGCCGCGCTCACGGCGCCCCTTGAGCCGCCCGAGCCGCCCGTCGTCGACGAGGGCGACCTTTTCGGCCTCTCCATGGAGCAGCTGCTGCCCATCAAGGCGTACGTCCTCGACCCGGACAGCGGCCTGCCCAAGCGCGATCCGAAGACCGGCGAGGACAAGGTCGTCACGGTCTTCGCCAACCAGAAGGGCGAGCCGAAGAAGAACGCGGTCGCGATGCTGGAGAACATCGCGGCGGCCAAGGACCGCCCGCTCGCCCGGTTCCTCAACGGGCTCTCGATCCGCCACGTCGGCCCGGTCGCCGCCCAGGCGCTGGCCCGGGAGTTCCGCTCCATCGACCGCATCGATCAGGCCACCGAGGAGGAGCTCGCCGCCACCGAGGGCGTCGGCGGGATCATCGCCGCGTCCGTGAAGCAGTGGTTCGCGCAGGACTGGCACCGCGAGATCCTGCGCAAGTGGCGCGAGGCCGGGGTGCGCCTGGAGGACGAGGGGGCGGGCGAGGACGAGGGGCCGCGACCGCTCGAAGGGCTCACCGTCGTCGTCACCGGGACGCTGCAGAACTACACGCGGGACGGCGCCAAGGAGGCCCTGCAGAGCAGAGGCGCCAAAGTGACCGGTTCCGTTTCCAAGAAGACGTCGTTCGTGGTCGTCGGGGACAACCCGGGGTCCAAGTACGACAAGGCCGTGCAGGCGAAGGTTCCGGTTCTGGACGAGGACGGATTCGCCGTTCTGCTCGGCCAGGGACCCGAAGCGGCCGCGGAATCGGCGCTTCCCGTGGAAGAACCGACTCAGGAGTAGCGGTTGAAGGCCACCCGATCGGCGCATACCAGATGCATACGGATGGCCAGGCCGCATTCGGGCAACCGCGGTCGGGCACGGCCGTCTGGTGCCCGTGGAAGCCTTCCGCGGCCTAATGTTGAGTGTGTGCGTCTGCCATGTCCTGCTGCGGATGGGGCACATCCCCCGGTTCACCGAAGGCCGGGGGAGCGGGCAGTGGATGTGGGCACCGCCGGCTGTGAGAGGGACGGGAATGGAACCGACCGAGAGCGCTGCCCCGGACTCACACCTGCGTCCGCGCCGCCGTACGCGGCGCGCGGCGGCGGCACACGGGAGCGGGGGCGACGGCAGCGAGAGCGGTCGCGGGGAGAACGAGCGCGGTGATGTGGTGAACTGGCGCAATTGGTGGCGTGAGGCGGGACGCGGTCTGCTCCGGGCGGGCGGCGGGCGGTCCGGAGCGGCGCCCGGCACGGCGCGCGGAGCTGCGAACCGGGTGACCGGGGGCGGACTCGGCGCGATGTTCGGCAAGGCGCGCGGAACCGCGGACCCGGCAGAGGGAACAGGACCCGGCGGGACCGTGAGCGGCGCAGCGCGTCACCCGAGCGGCTCAAACGGCACCCGTCGGCCGGGCACAGGCCCGAGAGGCACCGCCTTCACGACCATGGACGCACCGGTACCGCTGACCCCGGTCGCGACCGGCACGGGCGCCGCCGGACCGGCCGCGCCCGGCACCGTCGGCGTGGCGACCCCGGCGGGGAACCCGCTCGCGGGGCAGGCCGACACCGGCTCCCGGGCCGCGGCGCCGCCGCTGCTGCCCGGCGCCATCGTCACGTTCGCCGCGGTCATCCTCGGCGCCGGGTTCTACCGCGCCTTCGCGGGGCATCACGCGCTCTTCCCGTCCGGCACCGTCGGCTGGTCGCTCGCGGTCCTGACCGGCATCATCGTCGGCCACCTCGTCGCGCTCGGCCGCGACCGCTGGTGGGGCGGGACCGGCTCGGGCGCCGCCCTCACCCTCGCCGTCCTGCTCCTGTACGGCTGGGTACCGGCCGGAATGGTCAGCCTCACCGTCGTCGTCCTCGTCGGAGTCGCCCGGCGGCACCGCTGGCGCCAAGGCGCGCTGCACGGCGCCATAGACATCCTGGGGATCGGCGCGGGCGCCCTCGTCCTGGCCGCGTTCGGCCGCGTCCCGTCCGTCGAGTCCCCCTGGGACCCGCAGACATGGAGCTTCTCCGCGGTGCCCGAGGTCGTCCTCGTGGCGGCCGCGTATCTGCTCGTCACGCGCGCGCTGCTCTGGTACGTGCACGCGCCGCGCCCGGCCGGGCTGCCGACCCTGGCCCGCCCGGCGCTCCTGCGGCAGGGCCTCGTCGGCGTCGCGCTGCTCGGTATCGCGCCGCTGGTCTGCGTCGTCGCCCTCGCCATGCCGGTGCTGCTCCCGCTCTTCGCGATCCCGCTGGTCGCGCTGGACTCGACGCTGTGGATCGCGCGGGCCCGCGCCGAGGAGCAGCTGCGCGATCCGCTCACCGGGCTGCCCAACCGGCAGTGGCTCCTTGAGCGCACGTGGTCGGCGCTGACCGACGCCGAGCGGATCGGGGCGCGCAGCGCGCTCATGCTGATCGACCTCGACCGGTTCCGCTCGGTCAACGACACGCTCGGCCATCTCGCCGGTGACCGCCTCCTGTTGCAGATCGCCGACCGGCTGAGAGCGGCACTGCCGCGCGGCGCGGAGGCGGCGAGGATCGGCGGTGACGAGTTCGCCGTCCTGCTCCCGGTCGCCGACTCCACGACCTCCGCCTCGCGCGTCGCCCGCCAGCTCGTCGCCGCGCTCGGCTCACCCCTCGACCTCGACGGGCTGACGCTCGTCCTGGAGGCCAGCGCCGGGCTCGCCGTCTTCCCCGACCACGCGCTCGACGCCGAAGGGCTGCTGCGCCGCGCCGACGTCGCCATGTACCAGGCCAAGCGGGACCGTACGGGCGTGGAGGTGTACGAGTCGAAGCGGGACTCCAACACCCCCGACCGGCTCGGCCTGTTGGGCGATCTGCGGCTCGCCCTGGACGCCGGGGACGTGGAGCTGCACTACCAGCCCAAGGTCCGCTTCGACGGGCAGGTCGCCGGGCTCGAAGCGCTCGTACGGTGGGTGCATCCGGAGCGCGGGAAGGTTCCGCCTGACGAGTTCATCGCCATCGCCGAGTCCTCCGGGCTCATGCCGCACCTGACCGAGTACGTCCTGGACACGGCGCTCGCCCAGGTCGCCCGCTGGCGGGCGCAGGGCCTGCACGTGCCCGTCGCGGTGAACGTCTCGCCGAGGGACGTGCACACGCCCGGGTTCGCGGGCGCCGTCGCCGCGCGCCTCGCCCGCCACGGAGTCCCCGCCGGATCGTTGCAGCTGGAGATAACGGAGCACGTCCTCCTTGAGGACCCGCAGCGCGCCGCCGACACCCTCGCCGGGCTCACCGGGCACGGCGTGAAGATGTCCCTGGACGACTTCGGCACCGGCTACTCCTCCCTCGTCCACCTGCGGCGGCTGCCGGTGAGCGAGCTGAAGATCGACCGCTCGTTCGTGGCCCGGCTCGCCGTGGACAACGAGGACGCGGAGATCGTCCGCTGCACCGTCGACCTCGCGCACTCCCTCGGGCTGCTCGTGGTCGCCGAGGGCGTCGAGGACGACGAGACGTGGGAGCGCCTGCGCGACCTCGGCTGCGACGCGGTGCAGGGCTGGCTCGTCGCCGCCGCGATGCCGCCGGACGAGACGACGGCCTGGCTGCGGGCCCGCGGTTCGCGCGGCTGGCAGCGGACCCCGGCGGCGCTCCCGGCGGTCCAGGGGGACGATCCGCGCCCCTGAAGGCCCCCTGGAGAGCATCGCGGCCGAGGGCGGGTACGGGCACGGGGTCGGGCCCCATAGGATTGGGGCCAAACCACACACTCCCACCCTGAGGATCGCTGCATGCCTGGCATCACGCGCGAGGAGGTCGCCCACCTCGCCCGGCTGGCGCGTCTGGAGCTGAAGCCCGAAGAGCTCGACCACTTCGCCGGCCAGCTCGACGACATCATCGGCGCGGTCGCCCGCGTCAGCGAGGTCGCCGACCAAGACGTACCGCCGACCTCCCACCCGCTGCCGCTGACGAACGTCATGCGCGCGGACGAGGTCCGTCCGTCGCTCACCCCCGAGCAGGCGCTCTCCGGCGCCCCGGCCCAGGAGCAGCAGCGTTTCAAGGTGCCGCAGATCCTGGGGGAGGACTAATCACCATGACGGACATCATCAAGCTCACCGCCGCCGAGACCGCCGCGAAGATCGCTTCCGGCGAGCTGACGGCCGTCGAGGTCACCGAGGCCCACCTGGCCCGGATCGAGGCCGTCGACGAGAAGGTGCACGCCTTCCTGCACGTCGACCGCGAGGGCGCCCTCGCGCAGGCCCGCGCCGTCGACGAGCAGCGCGCCAAGGGCGAGAAGCTCGGCCCGCTGGCCGGCGTCCCGCTCGCCCTGAAGGACATCTTCACCACCGAGGGCGTGCCGACCACCGTCGGCTCCAAGATCCTCGAAGGCTGGATCCCGCCGTACGACGCGACGGTCACCAAGAAGCTGAAGGCGGCCGGCGTCGTCATCCTCGGCAAGACCAACATGGACGAGTTCGCCATGGGGTCCTCCACCGAGAACAGCGCCTACGGCCCGACCGGCAACCCCTGGGACCTCACCCGCATCCCCGGCGGCTCCGGCGGCGGTTCCTCCGCCGCGCTGGCCGCCTACGAGGCCCCGCTCGCCATCGGCACGGACACCGGCGGATCGATCCGCCAGCCCGCCGCCGTCACCGGCACCGTCGGCGTCAAGCCCACGTACGGCGGTGTCTCGCGGTACGGCATGGTCGCGTTCTCGTCCTCCCTCGACCAGGGCGGGCCCTGCGCCCGTACGGTCCTGGACGCCGCGCTCCTTCACGAGGTCATCGCCGGGCACGACCCGCTCGACTCGACCTCCATCGACGCGCCGGTCCCGCCGGTCGTCGAGGCCGCGCGCAACGGCAGCGTGCGGGGTATGCGCGTCGGCGTCGTCAAGCAGTTCCGCGGCGAGGGCTACCAGGCCGGTGTCGTGCAGCGCTTCGACGAGTCGGTCGAGCTGCTCAAGTCGCTCGGCGCCGAGATCGTCGAGCTGGACTGCCCCACGTTCGACCTGGCGCTGTCCGCGTACTACCTGATCGCGCCGTCCGAGTGCTCCTCGAACCTCGCCCGGTTCGACGCCATGCGCTACGGCCTGCGCGTCGGCGACGACGGCACGCACTCCGCCGAGGAGGTCACCGCCCTCACCCGCGAGGCCGGCTTCGGCGACGAGGTCAAGCGCCGCATCATCCTGGGCACGTACGCGCTGAGCTCCGGCTACTACGACGCGTACTACGGCAGCGCCCAGAAGGTCCGCACCCTGATCACCCGCGAGTTCGAGGCCGCCTTCGAGAGCGTGGACGTCATCGTCTCGCCGACGACGCCGACCACCGCCTTCCCGATCGGCGAGCGCGCCGACGACCCGATGGCGATGTACCTCGCGGACCTGTGCACCATCCCGACCAACCTGGCCGGCAACGCCGCCATGTCGCTGCCCTGCGGCCTGGCGCCCGAGGACGGCCTGCCGGTCGGCCTGCAGATCATCGCTCCCGCCATGAAGGACGACCGCCTGTACAAGGTGGGTGCCGCCGTCGAGGCCGCCTTCGTGGAAAAGTGGGGGCACCCGCTGCTCGAGGAGGCTCCGTCGCTGTGAGTGCGTTTGGTAAGGCCAAGGGATTCAAGAAGTCCAAGTCCGGCACGTACCTGTCGATCGGGACGACCGCTTTCGGCGCGCTCAGCGTCGTGAAGCAGGCGAAGAAGGCGCGTTCGGAGAACGACACGCTCCGGCTCGTCGACGCCGTCGTCTCCGCCGCCGCCATCGCCACCGGCCTCGCCCTGCTGCTGCGCGAGCTCAAGCGCATCGGCGACGACGACGTCCTGCTGGGCTGAGAGGGAAGTACCAACACCGTGACTGCCACGACCACTCCCGAGCTGCTGCCCTACGAGGAGGCGCTCGCGTCGTACGACCCGGTCATGGGCCTTGAGGTCCATGTCGAGCTCGGTACGAAGACGAAGATGTTCTGCGGCTGCTCCACCGAGCTGAAGCAGGGCCCCAACAGTCAGACCTGCCCCACCTGTCTCGGCCTGCCCGGCGCCCTGCCGGTGGTCAACGAGATCGGCGTCGAGTCCGCCATCAAGATCGGCCTCGCGCTGAACTGCGAGATCGCCGAATGGTGCCGCTTCGCCCGGAAGAACTACTTCTATCCGGACATGCCGAAGAACTTCCAGACCTCCCAGTACGACGAGCCGATCGCCTTCAACGGCTACCTCGACGTCCAGCTGGAGGACGGCGAGGTCTTCCGCGTGGAGATCGAGCGCGCCCACATGGAGGAGGACACCGGCAAGTCGACGCACGTCGGCGGTGCCACGGGCCGTATCCACGGCGCCTCGCACTCGCTGCTCGACTACAACCGCGCCGGCATCCCGCTCATCGAGATCGTCACCAAGCCGATCGAGGGCGCGGGCGAGCGGGCCCCCGAGGTCGCCAAGGCGTACGTCGCCGAGCTGCGCGAGGTCATCAAGGCGCTCGACGTCTCCGAGGCCCGCATGGACAAGGGCCAGATGCGCTGCGACGTCAACCTCTCCCTGCGGCCGCACGGCCGCAAGGAGTTCGGCACGCGCTCCGAGACGAAGAACGTGAACTCGCTGCGTTCCGTCGAGCGGGCCGCGCGCTACGAGATCCAGCGCCACGCCGCCGTCCTCAGGTCGGGCGGCACCATCGTGCAGGAGACCCGGCACTTCCACGAGGAGGACGGCTCCACCACGTCGGGCCGCATCAAGGACAACGCCGAGGACTACCGGTACTTCCCGGAGCCCGACCTCGTCCCCGTCGCCCCGTCCCGCGAGTGGGTCGAGGCGCTGCGCGCCGAACTCCCCGAGCTGCCCCTCGCTCAGCGCAACCGGCTGATCGAGGAGTGGGGCATCAGCGCCCACGACATGCAGTCGATCCGCAACGCGGGCGCGATCGGCCCGATCGTCGCCACGATCAACGCCGGTGCGGACGCCACGTCCGCGCGCAAGTGGTGGATGGGCGAGCTGGCCCGCAACGCCAACGAGCAGGGCGTCGACCTGGGTGAACTGCCCATCACGCCCGAGCACGTGGCGCGCGTCTCCGAGCTGGTCTCCAAGGGCGACCTCAACGACAAGCTCGCCCGCCAGGTCATCGACGGCGTCCTCAAGGGTGAGGGCACGCCCGACGAGGTCGTCGACAAGCGCGGCCTGAAGGTCGTCTCCGACGAGGGCGCGCTGTCCACCGCCGTGGACGAGGCCATCGCCGCCAACGCGGGGATCGTCGCGAAGATCCAGTCCGGCAAGGTCGCGGCGGCCGGTGCCCTTGTGGGGGCCGTGATGAAGGCGACCCGGGGTCAGGCGGACGCGGCTCGCGTCAAGGAGCTGATCCTTGAGAAGCTGGGCGTCAGCGAAGGCTGAGCGGAAGCGGGCGGCGGCGCACTGGGTTCCTGGTGCGCCGCCGCCCGCTTGTGTCTACGTCACGGGGCTCCGCCCCGGACCCCGTTCCTCAATCGCCGGAAGGGCTTGAATGGTCGTCTCCCTCGCCCTGCTCGCTTTCACCCTCGCCTTCGCGGTGGTACGACCCCGCGGCTGGCCGGAGGCCGTCGCCGCCGTGCCCGCCGCCGGGATCGCCATCGCGCTCGGGGTCGTCACCCCCTCCCACGCCTGGTCGGAGACGAAAGAGCTCCTCCCTGTCGTCGGCTTCCTCGCCGCGATCCTGCTGCTCGCCCAACTCTGCGCCGACGACGGCCTGTTCAAGGCCGCCGGTGACGCGGTCGCGCGGGCCTGTCACGGCAGCCCGACGCGGATGCTCGGCGGGGTGTTCGCGGTGGCCGCCGCCGTCACCGCCGTGCTCAGCCTGGACGCCACCGTCGTCCTGCTCACCCCGGTCGTGTTCGCGACGGCCGCGCGGATCGGCACGAGCCCGCGCCCGCACGTCTACGCCAGCGCCCACCTCGCCAACTCGGCGTCGCTGCTGCTGCCCGTCTCCAACCTCACGAACCTCCTCGCGTTCACCGCGAGCGGGCTGACGTTCAGCCGGTTCGCGGGCCTCATGGCGCTGCCGTGGCTGCTCGCGATCGGCATCGAGTACGTCGTGTTCCGCCGGTACTTCGCCGACGATCTCGCGGCGCCTGCGCACGATCCCGACCCGGGGGAGCCGACCGGTGTGCCGGTGTTCACGCTGGTGGTCCTCGCGCTGACGCTCGCCGGGTTCGTCGTCACGTCGTTCGCGGGGATCGAGCCGCTGTACGCCGCCTGCGCGGGCGCCCTCGTGCTCGGCGCCCGGTCCCTGGCCCGGCGCCGCTCCACCCCGGGCGAGCTGTTCACGGCGCTCAACCTGCCGTTCTGCCTCTTCGTCCTCGCCCTCGGCGTCGTGGTCAGGGCCGTGGTCGACAACGGGCTCGGGGACGGCATCGCGCACGTCCTGCCCGACGGATCGTCGCTGCTCACGCTGCTCGCGGTCGCCGGGGTGGCCGCCGTGCTCGCCAACCTCATCAACAACCTGCCCGCGATCCTGGCGCTGCTCCCCGCCGTCGCCCCGGCGGGGCCCGGGCCGGTGCTCGCCGCGCTGATCGGCGTCAACCTCGGCCCGAACCTCACGTACGTGGGCTCACTCGCGACCCTGCTCTGGCGGCGCATCGTGCACGCCCACGGCACCGAACCCGACCTCGCGGGGTTCACCCGGCTCGGGCTGCTCACGGTGCCCACGACGCTGCTCGCCTCGACGGTGGCGCTGTGGGCGGGGCTGCTCGTCCTCGGGTAGCGGTTGGACCTTTGTCCCGGATGCTTGGACGTTTACGTTTCGGCTCGTTCTTGTACTTCCCAGGGACATCTGACGTGGCTACGGTCCCGGCCGAACCACTCAATGGGTCGATCGCAGACCATTACGCGCGGAGGTCCCGTGTCACCGTCCCCGGAGTCCCCCGAGTTGTCCCGCCGACGCCTGATGGCCGTCGGCGGGGGCGCGCTGGGCGCCGCCGCCGTCGGGTCCTTCCTGCCGCCCTCGCTGCGGCAGGCCGTCGCCGCTCAGGCCGAGCGGGGCGCGCCGCCGAAGGGCGGGCTCGACGCCATCGAGCACGTCGTCATCCTGATGCAGGAAAACCGGTCGTTCGACCACTACTTCGGGACCCTGCGCGGCGTGCGCGGCTTCGGTGACCGCAATGCGATCCGGCTGCCCGGCGGCACCAGCGTCTTCGAGCAGCCGGGCGCGCTCCGCACGGTCCTGCCCTTCCCCGTACGGGAGGCCGCCGCGACGCAGAAGAAGGACCTGCAGTACATAGGCGCCCTCGACCACTCCTGGTCCGGCGGCGCCAAGGCCGCGCACGGCGGCTGGCACGACGGGTGGATCACCGCGAAGACCGCGGCCACGATGGCGTACTACACGCGCGAGGACATCCCGCTGCACTACGAACTCGCCGACACCTTCACCGTCTGCGACGCCTACCACTCCTCCATCCACTCCTCGACCAGCCCCAACCGCAACCACCTGTGGAGCGGCAGGACCGGCGACGAGCCGCTGACCGGCGCCCGCGCCGTCGGCAACGACGCCTACGACGAGGGCAAGCACCCCGGCTACGACTGGGGCACGTACGCCGAGCGCCTGGAGAAGGCGGGCGTGAGCTGGCAGACGTACACCGAGTGGGAGAACTTCACCGACAACCAGATCGAGTTCTTCACCACCTTCAAGGCCATCGCGAAGAAGGCGCTGGTCAAGACTGGTCTCACCTACATGGAGGCGTTCTACGCGAAGGTGCGCGACGCCGCCGACGAGGCCACCCGCGACAAGCTGTTCGCCACCCTGGAGGAAGGCGTGGCGACGCTGGACCGGCGGGAGCGGTCGCTGTTCGAGCGGGCGCTGCGGCGGGTGCCGACGGGTGAGCTGGCCGCGACGTTCGCCCGTGATGTCGCGCGCGGAAAGCTGCCGCGCGTCTCCTACCTCGTACCGTCCGCGGTCGACTCGGAGCACCCCTCCGTCTCCTCGCCCGTCCACAGCGCGACCATCGTCTACAAGGTGCTCGACGCGCTCGCCTCGCACCCCGAGGTGTGGCGCAAGACCGCCGTCTTCATCAACTACGACGAGAACGACGGTTTCTTCGACCACGTACCGCCGCCCGTGCCGGGCCCGGACGTCACCGACGAGCACTGGCAGGGGCTGCCGACCGGGCTCGGCATCCGGGTGCCGATGCTTGTCGTCTCGCCGTGGACCGTCGGCGGGTACGTGTGCTCGGAGGTCTTCGACCACACCTCCGTGATCCGCTTCCTGGAGCAGTGGACCGGCGTCCGCGAGCCCCACATCAGCGCCTGGCGCCGCCAGGTCGCCGGCGATCTCACCGGAGCCTTCGACTTCCGCCACGGCCACCGGCAGCCCGAGGTCGAGCGGCCGGGGCCGATCCCCGCGTTCACCGGCCGCTGGGCGCCGCAGCCCCCGGCGCAGCAGTCGATGCCGGTGCAGGAGCCGGGCACCCGGCCGGCCCGCGCCCTTCCGTACCAGCCGGACGCCCACGCGCGCGTGCGGGACGGCGACGTCACGCTCACCCTCCTCAACACCGGGCGTTCCAGCGCGCACTTCGCCCTCTACCCGTACGCGGGCGAGTTCGCGGCGCCCCAGCACTTCGACGTCGTCCGGGAGCAGACCGTGACGGTGCCGGTGCGCGAGGGCGCGTACGACTTCGTGGTGACGGGACCCAACGGGTTCCGGCGCGAGTTCCGCGGGCGTACGGACTCCGGCGTCGACGTGACCACGAGCGTGGACGCACGCGCGCGTGCCGTGCGCGTCCGGGTGCGCGGCACGGGGGAGACGGCGCGGACGGTCGTCGTAGGGAAGCGGACCGTCACCGTCCGGCCGGGCCGGACCGTCACCGTCGTCCACGAGACGGGGAAGGCGCACGGCTGGTACGACGTCGAGGTCACGGCGGGCGACACGTTCCTGCGGCGCCTTGCCGGGCATATCGAGGACGGGCGACCGAGTGTGTCGGGCTGACCGGTGTGCGGCGCGGTGCAGCGCGAGGGCATGTATGTGAGTAAGCCCACGAAAGCGACAAAGGATCACTTCTGCCTGCAAGAGTGACTGGCTCCTGCTCAAGTGTTTCTTTGCGGGCTCGTTCGATCGATACACGCCGATCACCGACTGCTCCCGGTAAAGATCCCCCAGACCCCAGGGAGCACGCCCGTGGCCGCACTCGCACGGTGGTGTGTCAGGCACCGGCTCGTCGTCGTCCTGCTGTGGCTGCTCGCGCTCGGTGGCACGAGCGCGGCGGCCGCCGTCGCCGGATCCGCCTACTCGAACGACTACGAGGCACCCGGCACCGAATCGGGCCGCGCCACCCACCTCCTCGACGAGGGCTTCTCGGGGCTCGGCGGCGACAGCGACACCGTCGTCTGGCACATCGAGGGCTCCACGGTCCGCGCCGCCGACGTCGAGACGGCCATGAGCAACACGCTCACCCAGATAGGTGACCTTCCCGGCGTCTCCTCCGTCGTCTCTCCTTACGGGGACAGGGGCGCGGGCCAGATCAGCGCCGATGGACACACCGCGTACGCCACGATCACCTTCGCCGAGCAGGCCGACGACATCCCGCGCGGCCAGGCGCAGGCTGTCGTCGACACGGCGCGGGAGGCCGAGACGCACGGGCCGGACGGGCTCCAGGTGGAGCTGGGCGGCAGCGCCGTCGCACTCACCGAGCCGACCTCCGCGCACCTGTCCGAGATCATCGGCGTCGTCGTCGCGGCCGTCGTGCTCTTCCTGGCCTTCGGCTCGCTCGCCGCGGCCGCGCTGCCCATCGCCACCGCCCTGATCGGCGTCGGCACCGCCTACGCGGGCATCGGGCTCCTCGGCCACGCCATGACGGTCGCCGACTTCGCGCCCATGCTGGGCATGCTCGTCGGGCTCGGCGTCGGCATCGACTACGCGCTGTTCATCGTGACCCGGCACCGGCGCGGCCTGAAGCGCGGCCTGCCCGTCGCCGTCGCCGCCGAGCGGGCCGTCGCCACCACCGGACGCGCCGTCGTCTTCGCGGGCGCCACCGTCTGCATCGCCCTGCTCGGCATGCTCATCCTGCGGCTCAGCTTCCTCAACGGGGTCGCGATCGCCGCGTCCGTGACCGTACTGCTCACCGTCGCCGCGTCCGTGACCCTGCTGCCCTCGTTCCTCTCCTTCATCGGCATGCGGGCCCTGTCGCGGCGCGAGCGGCGCAGGCTGGCCGAGCACGGGCCCCAGCCGGAGCTGCCGACCGGGCTCGCCGCCCGCTGGGCCGCCTTCGTCGAGCGCCACCCGAAGCTGCTCGGCGGTATCGCCCTCGCCGTCGTCACCGTCCTCGCGCTGCCGACCCTCTCCCTCCACCTCGGCACTTCCGACCAGGGCAACAACGCCAAGTCCAGCACCACCCGGCAGGCCTACGACCTGCTCGCGAGCAGCTTCGGGCCGGGCGTGAACGGGCCGCTCACCCTGGTCAGCGACGTGGACGGGGCCAAGGACAAGCTCGCCCTCGGACGGTTGGAGAGCGATCTTCGTGAGACCGAGGGCGTCGCCGCCGTCTCCCCGATCACGTACAACCACGACGACACCACCGCCTACCTGACCGTCGTCCCGTCCTCCGCGCCGCAGTCCGACCGGACCAGCGACCTCGTCGACCGGCTGCGCGCCGACGTCGTCCCGGGCGCAGAGCGCGGCACCTCCCTCGACGTCCAGGTCGGCGGCGTCACCGCCAGCTACGACGACTTCGCCCAGGTCGTCATCGGCAAGCTGCCGCTGTTCGTGGGCGTCGTGATCGGGCTCGGCTGCGTCCTGCTGCTGCTCGCCTTCCGCTCGCTCGGCATCCCGCTCAAGGCCGCCGCGATGAACGTCGCCGCCGTCGCCTCCGCCTTCGGCGTCGTCGTCGCCGTCTTCCAGTGGGGCTGGGGCAGCGACCTGCTCGGCCTCGGCCGCTCGGGGCCCATCGAACCGTTCCTGCCGGTCATCATGGTCTCGGTCCTCTTCGGGCTCTCCATGGACTACCAGGTCTTCCTCGTCAGCCGGATGTATGAGGAGTGGCTGGAGACCGGCGACAACCGGCGCGCCGTCCGCATCGGCCTCGCCGAGACCAGCCGCGTGATCAACTCGGCGGCCGTCATCATGATCTCCGTCTTCCTCGCCTTCGTGCTCAGCGGCGACCGGGTCATCGCGATGTTCGGCATCGCCCTGGCCGCCGCCGTCGCCGTCGACGCGTTCATCCTGCGCACGCTCCTCGTCCCCGCCCTCATGCACCTGCTCGGCGGCGCCAACTGGTGGCTGCCCACATGGCTCGGCCGCTGCCTGCCCCGGCTCAGCATCGAACCGCCGGAGTGCCGCGCGGCCGCGAGTGCGAAGATCCCCGGGCAGCGCGGCGCACGGGGCGACGCGCTGGACGACGTAGCCATGTGAGGAGCCGGATGTACGCGATACCGCTGGGCGACGGGGACATTCAGGGCGGCGGTGCCGCCGAACTGCGGCCGCTCGAGACCTGGCACGCGGAGGAGTTCCTGCGCCATCTGGACCGCGGCCGCGACCACATCGGGCAGTTCATCCCGTTCGGCAAGGACGCCGTCGACACCGAGTCGTCCCGCGCGCTCCTGCGGCGCTGGGCGGAGAAGCGCGTCGCCGACAGCGGCGGCCTGCACGGCATCTGGCTGAACGGCGAACTCGTCGGCGGCGTCCTCTTCCGGACCTTCGACGCGGCGGGCGGCACCTGCGAGGTCGGCTGCTGGCTGGAGCCCGCCGCCACCGGGCGCGGCCTCGTCACCCGCGCCGCCCGCGTCCTCATCGACTGGGCGGTCGAGGAGCGCGGCATCCACCGCGTCGAGTGGCTCGCCGCGGCGGGCAACACGGCGAGCACCAATGTCGCGCGCCGCCTCGGGATGCGGCGGGACGGCGTCCTGCGCGAGGCCAACCTCTACGGCGGCGTCCGCCACGACGAGGAGATCTGGGCGCTCCTCGCACCGGAATGGCGCGCCGCACGCGACAAGGCGGGCAGCGCGCACAAGGAACGTTAAGAGACCTCTCAGACTCCGGCCCTACGGTGCGCAGCATGGATACGAAGACTGACGCCAAGCCCGACGCCGCCGAGCGGAAGGAGAACGAGGAGGCCGTCGAGGCGACGGAGACCTCACGTGCTGGAGAGGCCGATGGTGCGGTGGCGGCCGATGGTGCCGACGGTGCCGATGGTGCCGACGGTGCCCATGAGGCCGGGGCCGACGAGGCTCATGAGGCGGACGAGGCTCATGAGGCAGACGAGGCTTATGAGGCGGAGGCCGCCGCCGCGCCCCGCGCGACCGGTGTCGGTCAGGGCGCCGGCGCCATCGTCTCCGTAGGACTCGGCATCATCGCGCTCAGCGGCAGCTGGCTCGGCACGGTCGCCTCGGCCCGCGAATCCCTCATCGGCCAGCTCAACACCGCCCAGACCGCGAGCGTCGCCACGCAGGTCTCCGAGGTCTACGGCGACTCCTGGCACGCCGCCGCCCTGGTCGGCGGCGTCTTCGCGCTGCTCGCGCTGATCGTCGGCGCGGTCGTCCTGGTGCGCCCCGCGTTCGGCGTGCCCGGCAAGGCGCAGGCCACCTGGATCAAGTCGGCCGCCTGGGCCGGCGTCTCGCTCGGCGTCCTCGGACTCCTGATCGCCGTGGCGAAGTACACGGACCTGCTGCTCGGCCTGCCGAAGACCAGCTGACCGGAAGGCCCCCAGACGCTCCTCCGGGGTGCCTTAGGCGAGGAAACCGGCCCGGTGCCGGACGCCTAAGGCACCCCGGACCTCGTATAAGGCACCCCGGCCCCCGAACATGCGGCACTCTCCCGATGTGCCGCACCCCCCTGGGAAACGAGAGTTGAGGCATCGCGGAGAACACGCCGCGAGAACCACGACACGATCCGCGAGAGCCGCGGACGCATCGTCACCAGGGAGACGAGATGTTCGAGTACGAACTGCACCAGGCCCACTCCGCCGAACTCATCGAGCGCGCCCGGTCCTACCGTCTGGCCCGCACGGCGCGCGCCGCCGCCAAGGCCCGCCGCGCCCAGCTCCGATCGGCCGGCCACGAGGCCGAAGGGCGGGTGAACACCCACCGGTCACGTCGACAGCGCGCCCCGCGCACCGCATGAACGCGACACCCCGGCCGGGGAAGCCGGTACGGGGGAAACCGGAACGGGGAAACCGATACGGGGGAACAGGAACGGGCGAACCGGTCCTGGTGGGGCCCGGCAGCGCGGCCTGAGGCGCTTGCCGGGCCCCGCCGTACGCTGGAGGTGAGGCCCGGCCACCCCGCCCGCCTGCCCACCGCCCGGAGGCGCCGTGTTCAACATGTTCGAGGAACTCTTCGCCCCCGGCCGCAAGCACACCAACGACGAGCGCAAGCGCCTGGAACTGACCCGGGTCGACCTCAACGACGGCGACCCCGGCCGGGGCCCGATAGACCTCTCGTCCGGCAAGGTGACGGTGCGGCCCGCGGCGGCCCCCTCGACGCCGCCGCGTGAACCGGCAGGGCAGAGCACGGACGAAGCAGTCGCCCGCGACGAAGCAGACGCCCGCGACGAAGCAGTCGCCCGCGACGAAGCCGACGCCGGCGACTGAGCCGATCGGCCCTTGTCGCGGCCGGGCCCGGGCCCCGGCCCCGGCGCGGGGAGCGGCTAGCTCACCTTCAGCTCCAGGATGCGGTCGTCCCCCTTCCCGGGGGTGCCCCGCGAGTCCGTCTCGCTCGTCACCAGCCACAGCTTGTCGCCGCCCGCCGCCACCACCGTGCGCAGGCGCCCGTACTTCCCCTCCAGGAACGCCTGCGGGTCGTGCGCCGCCTTGGTGCCGTCCAGCGGGACGCGCCACAGGCGTTCGCCCCGCAGCCCCGCCATCCAGATCGACCCCTTGGCGTAGGCGATGCCGCTGGGGGAGGCGTCCGCCGTGTGCCACTGGGCGATCGGGTCGTGGTAGCCGGAGCCGCCGCCCTTGCCCTCGGCGTCGGGCCAGCCGTAGTTGTCGCCCGCCACGATGTCGTTCAGCTCGTCCCAGGTGTCCTGGCCGAACTCCGAGGCCCACAGCCGCTTGTCCTTGTCCCAGGCCAGGCCCTGCACATTGCGGTGGCCGTACGAGTACACGGGGGAGTCGCCGAAGGGGTTGCCCGGCGCCGGGTCGCCGTCCGCTGTCAGGCGAAGGATCTTGCCGCCCGGCGACTTCTTGTCCTGGGCCAGCTCGGTCCGGTACGTCTCGCCCGTCCCGGCGTACAACAGGCCGTCCGGGCCGAACGCGATCCGGCCGCCGTTGTGGTTCGTGCCCTTGGGGATGCCCTTGAACACCGTGTCCGGGGCGCCCAGCTGCTCGCCCGCGGGCTTCTTCTCGTCGTAGATCATCCGCGCGATGCGGTTGTCGGACTCGGTGGTGAAGTACGCGTAGACCATGTGGTCCGAGGCGTAGTCGGGCGAGAGCGCGAGGCCGAGGAGGCCGCCCTCGCCGGCCGGGGCCACCCCGGGCACCGAGCCGGCCTCCGTCTTCTTCCCGGTCTCCGTGTCGACGCGGGTGATCGTCCCCTCGTCCCGTGACGAGACCAGCAGGTCCCCCTCGGGCAGCGGGGCGAGACCCCAGGGCGACTTGAGGTCCTCGGTCACCGTGCGCACGACGCTCACCGAGCCCTTGGCGGGCGGGGTGTCGGCGGGCTTCGGTGAGGTGGAGGAGGAGCCGGGGGAACCGCTGTCCGGCGCGGACGCCCCGGCTCTCTCCGGCTGCCCGTCGCCGCCGGAGGAGCACCCCGCCGTGAACAGGAACGCGGCACAGGCGGCCACGGCCAGCGCGGGCCGCACGGCTTGACGTTGCTGACGCTGCACGATCAGGGTCCCTTCGACGCGACGGTCCTACCGTTCATACACCGCTCGCCCCGCAGGAGTTCCCGATCTCCCGCGATGGATTCCCCGCCGTCGCTTTTCAGGGGCCTTTCAGCCCCATACCGCTGCTCAGTCCCATACCCCTGCTCAGTCCTATGACCGTGCTCAGTCCCATACCCCTGCCCAGTCCTATGACCGTGCTCAGTCCCATGACCCCGCTCAATCCCATGACCCCTGCGCCGCCGGCAACCCCGCTATCTCCCGCAGCTCCGCCGGGGTCAGCGCCAGATTGACCGCCGCCGCGTTCTCCACCGCCCAGCGCTCGTGCTTCGCCCCGGGGACCGGAACCACGTTCGGGCCCTGGGCGAGCACCCACGCGAGAGCGATCTGTGCCGGGGTGACGCCCTCGCCCCGGCGGGCGGCTATGCGGCGCAGGCCCGCCACGACGGGCTGGTTCGCGGCCATCATCTCCGCGGTGAAACGGGGGTGCCGGGCCCGTATGTCGTCCCGTTCGAAGCCCTGGCCCGGGGTGAGCGTCCCGGTCAGGAAGCCGTTGCCGAGCGGCATCGCCGCCAGGAGCCCGACGCCGCGCACCGCGCACCACGGCAGCAGGGAGCCGAGCGCCTCGGGCGACCACACGGACAGTTCGGCCATCACGGAGCTGACGGGGAAGACCTGCTGGATCCGCTCCAGTTGCTGAATCGTTCCGGCATAGGGCCCGCCCCGGCCGCCACGACGCCAGCCCCGCGCCTCCGCCGCGCCGACCGCGCACAGCCCGAGCGAGCGCACCTTGCCCGCGCTCACCAGCTCCGCCATCGCGCCCCAGGTCTCCTCGACGGGCACCTCCGGATCGGCCCGTTGCAGTTGGTACAGGTCGATGACGTCCGTCTGGAGGCGCCGCAGCGAGGCGTCGCAGGCCCGCTTCACATACCCCGGGCGGCCGTTGGCGACAATGTGCTGCTCCCCGACGAGCAGCCCCACCTTCGTCGACACGAACGCGTCCGCGCGCCGCTCCTTGAGGACCCGGCCGAGCAGCAGCTCATTGGTGAACGGCCCGTACATGTCGGCGGTGTCGAGCAGGGTGCAGCCCCGGTCGAGGGCGGCGTGCACGGTACGCAACGACTCCTCGCCGCGCTGTCGCGAACCGGTGTACGCCCAGTTCATCGGCATGCAGCCGAGCCCGATCGCCCCCACCTCGAGCGCCGCCGCCCCGATCGCCTTGCGCTCCACTTGCCCGTGACCCTCCCTGTCTCGACCCTCAACCTAACCTCTGCGCCTCGGCGCGGCTGACATAGCCTCCTGACCATGACTGGAGATGTGTGGCTGCCCTTCCGCGCCGACGAGATCCCGGGCCTTCCCGAGGGCTTGGACTACCGCTTCTGGAACGGTGAGGAGGACTTCCCCGCGGACCCGGCCGACTGCGCGTTCTACGTCGTCCCCTACATGAAGGGCGCGGAGACGGCCGTGCGCCCCCTGCCGGACATGACGTCACTGCGTGTGGTGCAGACCCTCTCCGCGGGCGTCGACCACGTCCAGAACGGGCTCAAGTACCTGCGCCCGGGCGTCCAGTTGTGCAATGCGCGCGGGGTGCACGACGCCAGCACCGCCGAACTCGCGCTGACCTTGATCCTCTCCTCCCTGCGCGGCATCCCGGACTTCGTTCGAGCGCAGGGGCGCGGGGAGTGGCGCTCCGGCTTCCGCCCGGCGCTCGCGGACAAGAACGTGCTGATCCTGGGGTACGGCGCGATCGGTTCGGCCATCGAGGACCGGCTCGTACCCTTCGAGGTGGCGCGGGTGGCGCGCGTCGCGCGCTCGGCGCGCACGACGGAGCGCGGACCCGTGCACCAGCTCACCGATCTGCCGGATCTCCTGCCGGACGCCGACGTCGTCGTCGTGGTCACGCCGCTCACCGAGGACACCCGCGGCCTCGTCGGCGCCGACTTCCTCGGCCGGATGAAGGACGGGGCGCTGCTCGTCAACGTCAGCCGCGGCCCCGTCGTCGACACGAAGGCGCTGCTCACGGAGGTGGAGAGCGGGCGTCTCACCGCCGCCCTGGACGTCACCGACCCCGAACCGCTGCCCCGGGAGCACCCGTTGTGGCAGGCTCCGGGGGTGCTGATCTCCCCGCACGTCGGCGGTCCCACCTCCGCCTTCCTGCCCCGGGCCGAGCGGCTCCTCGCCGCCCAGCTCACCCGCTACGCCGCCGGGGAGCCGCTCGGCAACGTCGTGCGCACCATCGGCTGACACGGACCGCACCGGTCGCACCGGGTCCCCGGGGCCCCGCCCGTGCGGCTGCCCGCGGTCCGGCGCACACGCTCCGCGCCCGTCCGGCTGCACCGCGTGCCCCCATCACCGCTGGTCGTCACGGAGCGTAGAGAGACTATGTCCCTGAGTGACGATCCTGGTGTATCGTCCCGACTGGGGTGGCGCCGCTACGGGTACACGGGCGCCGGGGAAGAGTGACGGAAGGCGAGGGGGGCGACGGGCGATGCACGGCCTATGGGTGAACGATCCGACGCGACGGAACCGCCGACGGCGACCCTCGAACGCATTGATGCGCGGCCGAAGTACGAGCTGCCGCGGGCGCCACACGCACCACGGTGGCGCCCGCGGCAGCCGCAGAAAGCATCCACAGGCCGGTCCGGGCGAGCGGGACACCGGGGCGGCACGGAGCGGGGCGGTCCGATGACCGCGCAGCCGACGGAGACCCCCGTCCTCGGATCCCTGCAGGCCAGGCCCCCGGTGCAGAGGCGCCTGGAGCCGGGTGGCGGCGGCTCGGTGACAGGCCCGCAAGTGGTCCTCACCGTCCTGTGCGCGGCGTACGCCACCGGCTCGGCGCTCGGCTGGGGCAGCAAGGAAGTCGCCCTGTTCATGGGTGACTTCGGGCTCAGCGTGGCCGCCGCCGTCGCCGCCGTGTCGAACTTCCTGTACGCCCGCTCGCGGCGCAGTCGCTTTCGACCGGCCTGGCTCCTCTTCGCGCTGTCCTCGCTGATGGCCTCGCTGGGGAACGGCGTGTGGGGCTGGTACGAGGTCGTCCTGAAGGCGCCCGTGCCGACACCGAGCCTCGCCGACCTGTTCTTCCTCTGCTTCGCGCCGCCCGCGATCATCGGCCTCCTCGTCCTCGCGAAGCGGCCCGTGTCGAAGGCCGGCTGGACCTGCCTCGGGCTCGACGCCTGGCTCATCGCCGGATCCCTCGTCACCCTTTCGTGGAGTCTCGCCCTCGCGCACACCGCCGAGTCCGAGGGGCAGAGCGTCACCCGCACCGCGCTCTCGCTCGCCTATCCGCTGCTCGACATCGCGCTGGTCAGCATGGTGCTCGCGCTGCACTTCCGGCGCTCACCCGGTAACCGCACGGCGGTGAACACCGCGATCGGGGCGCTCGCCCTGACCGTGATGTGCGACGCCCTGTTCACCTCGCCGCTGCTGCACGCCAGTTACCGCTCGGGCGAGATCCTCGACGCGGGCTGGTTCGCCGGGTCGCTTTTACTCGCGTACGCGCCCTGGGTGGGCCCCGCGGCCGACCCGCACCCGCCGCGCGAGGAGCGGCCCTCGGGCCCCGACGTGCGCTACCAGGTCAGCCACACCCGGCCGATCTCCGGATCGCTGGCCGCGCTGACCCCGTACCTGGCCGCCGCGGTCTGCACCCTCGGCATTCTGTACAACGTGCTGAACGGGCACAGTGTCGACCGGGTCGTGCTCTTCACGGCCTGCACCGTGGTCCTCGCGCTCGTCGTACGCCAGGGGATCATGCTCCTGGACAACATCACGCTCACCCAGGAGCTGGCGCAGAAGGAGAACCACTTCCGCTCCCTGGTGCAGGGCTCCAGCGACGTCATCATGATCGCCGCGCCGAACGGGATCCTCAGATACGTCAGCCCGGCCGCCGCCGGGGTCTACGGCCGGGACGCGGAGGAGCTGGTCGGCTCCGAACTCGCCTCGATCATCCACCCCGAGGACCTCAGGCGCGTCATGCACGAGGTGCGCAGGTTCCTCGCCGCAGGCCAGGTCGAGGAGCCCACCACCCGGATCGAGTGCCGCTTCCGCTCCGGCACCGGAGCCTGGCTGAACGTGGAGTCCACGATCAACCGCCACCACGGCGGACTGATCCTCAACAGCAGAGACGTCACCGAGCGCGTCCGCCTCCAGGCCCAGCTGCAGCACAACGCGGAACACGACCCGCTCACCGACCTGCCCAACCGGGCGCTGTTCACCAAGCGGGTGAGCCAGGCCCTGACCGGGCGGCGGGCCAGCGACCGGGGCACCGCCGTGCTCTTCATCGACCTCGACGGCTTCAAGCAGGTCAACGACACGATCGGCCACCAGGCGGGCGACGAACTGCTCGTGCAGGCGGCAAGAAGGCTGGCCGACTCCGTACGTTCCGGAGACACCGCGGCCCGTCTCGGCGGTGACGAGTTCGCGGCGCTCATCGTCGGCGACGGAGGTCGCGACCACACCGCCAGGGAGCAGCAGATATACGAGCTGGCCGACCGGCTCAGAATCGCCCTGTCCCAGCCGTACACGATCGACGGGCACAAGGACGTCCGGGTCGCCGCCTCCATCGGCGTCTCCTTCGCCGAGCCCGAGATCACGGCGGGAGAGCTGCTGCGCAACGCGGACCTGGCGATGTACCGCGCCAAGGCCGCGGGCAAGGGCCGGGTCGAGCTGTACGCGCCGCAGATGCAGGCCGATGTCGTACGGAAGGCGGAGCTGGCCACCAGGCTGCGGACGGCGCTGCACGACGGGGAGTTCGCCCTGCTGCACCAGCCGGTCGTCTCGCTCGACGACGGCCGGATCACGGCGGTCGCCGCGCAGGCCCGCTGGCGCTCGTCGCAGGGCATCCTCTTCACGCCCGCCGAGTTCCTGCGGGTGGCCGACGACGGTGAGCGCACCGCCGAGCTGGGCCGCTGGACGCTGGAGAAGGCCGTCGAACAGGCCGCGGACCGCCGCCAGAGCGGGCATGTGACGCCGGTCGTCGTGCGGATGAGCGCGCGCAGACTCCTGGACCGGGCCATGCCGCTCGGCTCCATCGAGGCGCTGCTCACCCGGCACGGACTGCCGTCCGGCGCGCTCGTCATCGAGCTGGCCGACAGCGACCCGAGAGTGCCGCTCGACGAGCTGGAGCGGCGCCTCACCGCGCTGCGCAGACTCGGTGTCCGTATCGCCCTGGACGGTTTCGGCAGCGGCTATGCGGCGATCACCGCGCTGCGCCGCCTCCCCGTGGACGTACTGAAACTGGACAGGTCCCTCGTCGAGAGCGTCGTCGAGTCCGCGCGTCTGCACAAGATCACCAGCGGGCTGCTGCGGATCGCGGGCGACCTCGGGCTCGCCTCGGTGGCCGACGGAGTGGACCTGCCGGAGCAGGTGCTCGCGCTGCGGAAGATGGGGTGCACGCACGGGCAGGGGATGGCGTTCTCGGGGCCGCTCGACGAGTACCGGCTGCGGTGTGCGCTGAGTTCGGGGGAGTACCCGGTGCCGCTCGGGGTGGGCGAACCGGTGCTCGCGGGGGCGCTCTCCGCGCGCTCACATGCTGAGACGCCCGTCCCACCCACTTGACACGCCATGCGTGCCGGGGGGAGGGTCAGAGCCATGCGCACCCGAATTCTCGTACTTGGAAAGCGCGTCGGCTGAAGCTGGGACCCACCGGTCCACACCGGAATCCCCAGCGACCGCTCCCGGCGCGCTCCCCTCGCTTGCCTCACGGCACGAGGGGTTTTTTGTTGCACCGGCACAGGACGCAACCCGCAACACTCCTGCACAACCCTCGCAAAAACCCTCAGCATCGAGAAGAGAATGCCGATGACCGAGCAGGCCACCGGGGCCCACCATCCGCAGCCGCGGCCCCGTTCCGGAGGACAGTCCGCCCCCGTCGAGCACGTCACGGGAGCGCAGTCCCTCATTCGCTCGCTTGAGGAGGTCGGGGCCGACACCGTATTCGGCATTCCGGGTGGCACGATCCTTCCGGCCTACGACCCGATGATGGACTCCAGCCGGGTGCGTCACGTGCTCGTCCGTCACGAGCAGGGTGCGGGCCACGCGGCCACCGGTTACGCGCAGGCCACCGGCAAGGTCGGCGTCTGCATGGCGACGAGCGGTCCCGGCGCCACCAACCTGGTGACGCCGATCGCCGACGCGAACATGGACTCGGTGCCGCTCGTCGCGATCACCGGCCAGGTCGTCTCCGAGGCCATCGGCACGGACGCCTTCCAGGAGGCGGACATCGTCGGCATCACCATGCCGATCACCAAGCACAGCTTCCTGGTCACCAAGGGCGAGGACATCCCCAAGGTGATCGCCGAGGCGTTCCACATCGCCTCCACCGGCCGTCCGGGCCCGGTTCTCGTGGACATCCCGAAGGACGTGCTGCAGCGCAGGACGACGTTCTCCTGGCCGCCGCAGACGGACCTGCCCGGCTACCGCCCGGTGACCAAGCCGCACGCCAAGCAGATCCGCGAGGCCGCGAAACTGATCACGAACGCGAAGCGGCCCGTCCTGTACGTGGGTGGCGGCGTCCTCAAGGCGCACGCCACCGCCGAGCTCAAGGTCCTCGCCGAGCTCACCGGAGCGCCCGTCACCACCACCCTGATGGCGCTCGGCGCGTTCCCCGACAGCCACCCGCTGCACGTGGGAATGCCGGGCATGCACGGTGCGGTCACCGCCGTCACCGCGCTGCAGAAGGCCGACCTGATCGTCGCCCTCGGCGCCCGTTTCGACGACCGTGTCACCGGCAAGCTGGACAGCTTCGCCCCGTTCGCGAAGATCGTCCACGCCGACATCGACCCCGCCGAGATCGGCAAGAACCGCGCCGCCGACGTGCCGATCGTCGGTGACGCCCGCGAGGTCATCGCCGACCTGGTCCAGGCAGTCCAGAAGGAGCACGCCGACGGCAACACGGGTGACTACAGCGCCTGGTGGCGGGATCTCAGCCGCTGGCGCGACACCTACCCGCTCGGCTACGACCTGCCCGAGGACGGCTCGCTCTCCCCGCAGCAGGTCATCCAGCGGATCGGGCAACTCGCGCCCGACGACACGATCTTCGCCGCGGGCGTCGGCCAGCACCAGATGTGGGCCGCGCACTTCATCCAGTACGAGAAGCCCGCCACCTGGCTGAACTCCGGCGGCGCCGGGACCATGGGCTACGCGGTCCCCGCCGCGATGGGCGCCAAGGCCGGCGCGCCCGACAAGCCGGTCTGGGCGATCGACGGCGACGGCTGCTTCCAGATGACCAATCAGGAGCTCACCACCTGCGCCCTGAACAACATCCCGATCAAGGTCGCCATCATCAACAACGGCGCCCTCGGGATGGTCCGCCAGTGGCAGACCCTGTTCTACAACCAGCGCTACTCGAACACCGTGCTGCACGCGGGCCCGGACGGCGAGACCCCGCCCAACAAGGGCACCCGCGTCCCGGACTTCGTGAAGCTGTCCGAGGCGATGGGCTGCTACGCGATCCGCTGTGAGCGCCCCGAGGACCTCGACAAGTGCATCGAGGAGGCCAACGCGGTCAACGACCGCCCGGTCGTGATCGACTTCATCGTCCACGAGGACGCCATGGTGTGGCCGATGGTCGCCGCCGGCACCTCCAACGACGAGGTCATGGCCGCGCGCGGCGTCCGCCCCGACTTCGGCGACAACGAAGACGACTGAGAGCTGTCAGGAAGAGGAACGACCGCCATGTCCACCAAGCACACGCTCTCCGTCCTGGTCGAGAACAAGCCGGGCGTGCTCGCCCGGATCACCGCCCTGTTCTCGCGCCGCGGCTTCAACATCGACTCGCTCGCCGTCGGCATCACCGAGCACCCCGACATCTCCCGCATCACCATCGTGGTGAATGTCGAGGGACTCCCGCTCGAACAGGTCACCAAGCAGCTCAACAAGCTGGTCAACGTCCTGAAGATCGTCGAACTGGAGCCGGGCTCCGCCGTCCAGCGCGAGCTGGTGCTCGTCAAGGTCCGCGCGGACAACGAGACGCGCTCGCAGATCGTCGAGATCGTCCAGCTGTTCCGCGCCAAGACCGTCGACGTCTCGCCCGAGGCCGTCACCATCGAGGCCACCGGGTCCAGCGACAAGCTGGAGGCGATGCTCAAGATGCTGGAACCGTTCGGCATCAAGGAGCTCGTCCAGTCCGGCACCATCGCGATCGGCCGCGGCTCGCGCTCCATCACCGACCGGAGCCTGCGGGCGCTGGAACGCAGCGCATAAGCGGTCGCGCGCCCGTACACACAGCGTTCTCTCGCATAGCGAGACCTGAAAACTTTCCTTCCGCCCCCCGCCGTACGGTGGGACGCAACACCGCACACCAAGGAGAACCCCAGTGGCCGAGCTGTTCTACGACGACGACGCCGATCTGTCCATCATCCAGAACCGCAAGGTCGCGGTGATCGGTTACGGCAGCCAGGGCCACGCCCACGCGCTGTCGCTCCGTGACTCGGGTGTCGACGTCCGCGTCGGTCTGCACGAGGGCTCCAAGTCCAAGACCAAGGCCGAGGAGCAGGGCCTGCGCGTGGTGACGCCGTCGGAAGCCGCCGCCGAGGCCGACGTCATCATGATCCTGGTGCCGGACCCGATCCAGGCCCAGGTCTACGAGGAGTCGATCAAGGACAACCTGAAGGACGGCGACGCGCTGTTCTTCGGGCACGGCCTGAACATCCGCTACGACTTCATCAAGCCCCCGGCGGGCGTCGACGTCTGCATGGTCGCCCCCAAGGGCCCGGGCCACCTGGTGCGCCGTCAGTACGAGGAGGGCCGCGGCGTCCCGTGTATCGCGGCCGTCGAGCAGGACGCCACCGGCAAGGCCTTCGAGCTGGCGCTGTCCTACGCCAAGGGCATCGGCGGCACCCGCGCCGGCGTCATCAAGACGACCTTCACCGAGGAGACCGAGACCGACCTCTTCGGCGAGCAGGCCGTGCTCTGCGGTGGCACCGCCGCGCTGGTCAAGGCGGGCTTCGAGACGCTGACCGAGGCCGGCTACCAGCCGGAGATCGCCTACTTCGAGTGCCTGCACGAGCTGAAGCTCATCGTGGACCTCATGTACGAGGGCGGCCTGGAGAAGATGCGCTGGTCGATCTCCGAGACCGCCGAGTGGGGCGACTACGTCACCGGCCCGCGCATCATCACGGAGGCCACCAAGACCGAGATGAAGCAGGTCCTCGCCGAGATCCAGGACGGCACCTTCGCCCGTAACTGGATGGACGAGTACCACAGCGGTCTGAAGAAGTACAACGAGTACAAGAAGCAGGACTCCGAGCACCTGCTCGAGACCACGGGCAAGGAGCTGCGCAAGCTCATGAGCTGGGTGGACGAGGAGGCGTAAGCCTCGGACGACGGGGCCGCGGCGGACGCCGCGGCCCCGTTCGCCATCGCCGCGTTGTCCACGGCGTCCAGCCACGGACGAGTGATCCTTCCAGGGAGGCGCAAGCCGCTTCCCCGCGCGCCACTACACTGCTGAACTAATTCGCGTCGGGCCCACAGCGTCGTGCGTCTTCCACGCGGCCATGCACCCACCCCTCCACCGCTTGCGGCCGTCGGGACGGCCGTCCGCATTGGGACTTGTGAGGACTCACGTGAGCACTGCTGCCAAACCCGTCGTACTCATCGCTGAAGAGCTGTCGCCCGCCACCGTCGACGCGCTGGGCCCGGACTTCGAGATCCGCCAGTGCAACGGGGCGGACCGCGCGGAGCTGCTGCCCGCCATCGCCGATGTCGACGCCATCCTGATCCGCTCGGCCACCAAGGTCGACGCCGAGGCGATCGCCGCCGCGAAGAAGCTGAAGGTCGTCGCACGAGCCGGCGTCGGCCTGGACAACGTGGACGTGTCCGCCGCCACCAAGGCCGGCGTCATGGTGGTCAACGCCCCGACGTCGAACATCGTGACCGCCGCCGAGCTGGCCTGCGGCCTCCTCATCGCCACCGCCCGCAACATCCCGCAGGGCAGCCAGGCCCTCAAGGGCGGGGAGTGGAAGCGCAGCAAGTACACGGGTGTGGAGCTGGCCGAGAAGACCCTGGGCGTCGTCGGTCTCGGCCGCATCGGCGCGCTCGTGGCCCAGCGCATGTCCGCGTTCGGCATGAAGGTCGTCGCCTACGACCCGTACGTGCAGCCCGCGCGCGCGGCGCAGATGGGCGTCAAGGTCCTCTCGCTCGACGAGCTGCTCGAGGTCTCGGACTTCATCACCGTCCACCTCCCGAAGACGCCGGAGACGCTCGGCCTGATCGGCGACGAGGCGCTGCACAAGGTCAAGCCGTCGGTGCGGATCGTGAACGCCGCGCGCGGCGGGATCGTCGACGAGGAGGCGCTGTACTCGGCGCTCAAGGAGGGCCGCGTCGCGGGCGCCGGTCTGGACGTGTACGCGAAGGAGCCCTGCACGGACTCCCCGCTGTTCCAGTTCGACCAGGTCGTCTGCACCCCGCACCTCGGCGCCTCGACCGACGAGGCGCAGGAGAAGGCCGGTATTGCCGTCGCCAAGTCGGTGCGGCTCGCCCTCGCCGGTGAGCTGGTCCCGGACGCGGTGAACGTGCAGGGCGGTGTCATCGCCGAGGACGTCAAGCCGGGTCTGCCGCTCGCCGAGCGCCTCGGCCGGATCTTCACCGCGCTCGCCGGTGAGGTCGCGGTCCGTCTCGACGTCGAGGTGTACGGCGAGATCACCCAGCACGACGTGAAGGTGCTCGAACTCTCCGCGCTGAAGGGTGTGTTCGAGGACGTCGTCGACGAGACGGTGTCCTACGTGAACGCGCCGCTGTTCGCGCAGGAGCGCGGTGTCGAGGTCCGCCTCACCACCAGCTCGGAGTCGCCCGACCACCGCAACGTCGTCACGGTGCGCGGCACCCTCGGTGACGGCCAGGAGGTCTCGGTCTCCGGCACGCTCGCCGGTCCCAAGCACCTGCAGAAGATCGTCGCCGTCGGCGAGTACGACGTGGACCTGGCGCTCGCCGACCACATGGTCGTCCTGCGCTACGAGGACCGTCCCGGTGTCGTCGGCACGGTCGGCCGCGTCCTCGGCGAGGCGGGCATCAACATCGGCGGCATGCAGGTCGCCCGCGCCGATGTCGGCGGCGAGGCCCTCGCGGTGCTGACCGTCGACGACTCGGTGCCGCAGAACGTGCTGAGCGAGGTGGCGGCGGAGATCGGCGCGACGTCGGCGCGCTCGGTCAACCTGGTCTGACCCACAGCAGCTCTGAGGGCCGGTCACCCGCGCGGTGACCGGCCCTCAGCCGTTCTCGAAGACAGGCTGTCAGGACGGGGCGCGCTCGATCAGGCCCTCCCGGTAGGCGATGCCCACCGCCTCCGTGCGGCTCGTCGCGCCCAGTTTGGCGAGGATGTTCGAGACGTGGACGCTCGCCGTCTTGCCGCTGATGAACAGCTCCTCGCCGATCTGGCGGTTGGTGCGGCCCCGGCCGAGCAGCCGCAGCACGTCGCTCTCGCGGGCGGTCAGGGACGCGATCCGCTCTTTGCCGCCCGGCGCGTCGGCGAAGCCGCCCCGGCGGGCCAGCGCGTCCAGGGCCTCGCGCAGCGGCACCGCGCCGAGCTGTTCCGCGACCTCCCGGGCCGTACGCGTCTGCTCGGCGGCCTCCTCGCGGCGCTCCGCGGTGAGCAGCGCCTCGGCGAGCCTGCGGCGGCAGCGGGCCAGTTCGTACGGTTCGCCGTAGCCGAACGCGGTGACCGCCCGCTCCCAGGCGTCGACGCACGGCCCGCTGGCGGCGCGGGCCTCCTCGGCCTCGGCGCGCGCCAGCCAGGCCAGCCCCTCGGGCCCCTGCTCGGTGCCGTCCTCGCCCTGGGCCGCCGTGGCGCGTGCCAGGTCGGCCAGTTCGGTGGCGGTCCGCGCCCAGCGTCCCGCGGTGTCCGTGTCACCGGAGAGGCGGGCCTCCTCGGCCGCGTCGGCGACCGCCGCCAGGGTCAGCGCGGCGAGCCGCACGAAGGCGTCGGGCCGCTCCGAGCCCGCGCCTTCCACGAGCCGCTCGGTCGCGGCGTCCATCCGGCGTACGCATTCCTCGGCGTCGCCGCGCAGGGCCGCCTCGTCGATGAGGACGACGCTGGCGACGAGCGCCGCCATCCAGTCGGCGCCGGGGCCGAGCAGGGCGCGGGCCCCGGCGGCGGCGGTCTCGTAGGCGCCCCGCGCGAGGGCGACGTAGAGGGCCGGTGCGGTGGTGAACGCGCCCGCTGTCGGCAGGAGTTCGGCGTCGGCGTCGGCGGCGCGCACGCACTCGTCCCAGCGGCCGAGGGTGTAGAGGAGCACGGACTGCAGGTAGCGCAGTTCCAGGGCGTACGGGGAGGTGAGGAGACCGGCGCGGCGGGCGCGGTCGAGGCCGACGGCGAGCCAGTCCAGGCTCGCGCCCAGGTCGCCGGACTCGTAGCAGCCGATCCCGAGGTTGTAGAGGGCGCGCATCTCGACGGCCAGGTTCCCGGCGCGGGTGGCCAGGTCGCGGGCGTGGACGAGGCGCTCGCGCCCCTTCGCCGTACGCCGGTTGTCGGGTTCGAGGCCGACCAGGGAGATCACCAGGTCGGCCTGCGCGTCGGCGAGCCCGAGCCGTTCGGCGACGCCGAGGGCCTGCCGCGCGACGCGCTCCGCGTCCTCGTCGCGCCCCACGTACCGGGCGGCCATGACGTGCGTCGCGGCGGCCCACACCCAGGTGGGGGAGGGCGGTTCGGCGGGGATGAGGGCCAGCGCCTCGCTGCTGTAGGTGAACGCGGCCTCCAGGTTGTCGATCCGCATCAGGTTGCCCGCGAGGGTGTAGCGGACGCGGGCGGCGAGTTCGGAGTCGGCGTCCGAGCCCGCGCGGGCGAGCGCGGAGCGGGTGAGCTGGACGGCGCGGTGCGGTTCGCCCGCGCGGGCGGCGGCCGCGGAGGCGCGCAGGGTGAGGGTGACCCGGTCGCCGTGGACGGGACGGGCGGCGGCGTCGACGACGGACCACAGTTCGAGCGCGGTCTCCAGGTGGCGCAGCTCCTCGGCGGGGGCGCGGACGCGCTGGGCGTGGTCGGCGGCTTCGAGGGAGGCGGCCAGCGCGTCGGGCAGGTCGTGGCTCTCGCGTGAGTGGTGGGCGCGTTCGGCCGCGCTCGCCGGTGCGTGGCCTTCGGCGGCGAGGAGGCGGGCGAAGACGCCGTGCAGGCGGACGCGTTCGCCGGGCAGCAGGTCGGCGTAGACGGCCTCGCGGGTGAGGGCGTGGCGGAAGGAGTACGTGGCGTCGTCGCCCGGCACGAGCAGTTGCCGCCCGACGGCTTCGCGCAGCGCCGACTCCAGTTCCTCCTCGGGAAGTTGGACGGCGCCGCGCAGCAGTTCGTGGCCGACCTTGCGGCCCGCGACGGCGGCGGTGCGGAGCACCTGCTGGGCGGTCTCGGTGAGCTGCTCGATGCGGATGAGCAGGACGTCCGCGAGGCCGCCGAGCCTGTCGGGACCGTCGGGGGAGCCGGTCCCGGGGAGCGCGGCGAGCAGCTCCTCGGCGTAGAAGGCGTTGCCCTCGGCACGGTCGACGATGCGGCGCACCGTGCTGTCGGGGACGGGCCCGGTGCGCTGCGCGCGGACGAGGCGGGCCATGTCCGCGTCGGCCATCGGGCGCAGGTCGAGGCGTTCGACGGCGGGCAGCCGGACGAGTTCGGCGAGCAGGGGGCGCAGCGGGTGGCGGCGGTGCAGGTCGTCGGCGCGGTACGAGGCGAAGACGGCGAGGCGGTGGGGCGGCCCCGCCGGGGTGGGGCGTTGCAGGATGCCCCGGCTGAGCAGGAAGCGGAGCAGGTCGCGGGAGGACTGGTCGGCCCAGTGCAGGTCCTCGATGACGAGGAGGAGCGGGGTCAGCGCGGTCAGTTCGGCGAGGAGGCCGGCGACGCCCTCGAAGAGCTGGAAGCGGCTGCCCGGGTCGGTCGCGGCGCCGTTCCCCGGGGCGGCGCCGAGCAGCTGGTGGACCGCCGGGTACCCCGCGAAAGCCGGGGCGAGCCGTTCGTCGGCGGCGGCCGCGCCCAGGATCTCCGTGAAGGGGAGGTAGGGCAGGCCCACGTCGCCGAGGTCCACGCAGTGCCCGGTCAGTACGGTCATCCCGGTCCCGGCGGCGTGCCGCGCGGCCTCCGTCAGCGTGCGGGTCTTGCCGACGCCGGCGTCCCCGGCAAGGAGGACGGCGCGGGGCTCTCCGGCGGCGGCCCGCTCGGATACGCCGGTGAGCCGGGCGAGTTCGCCCGCCCGGCCGATGAACGGCGTGTCGAAAGTCTGTGCCACGGGCCCATCCTGGCACGGCCCGACCCGCGCACCGCCGGGTCCGGGCGGCCCCGGGTGACGGTCAGACCGTCGCGGGGTCGCTCGCGCAGCACTCCTCGGGCGCGGGCTCCCGTACGACCACCTTGCGCAAGGTGAGCGCCGCCGCTCCCGCCGCCCCGAGCAGCAGGACCGCACCGGCGACGGCCGCCGCCTGCATGCCGTGGGTGAAGGCGTCGCGGGCGGCGTCCGTGAGGGCGCGGGCCGCCTCGGACGGCAGATGGCTCGCGGTCGCGAGGGCGCCGCCCAGGGTCTCGCGGGCCGCGTCGGGCGCGCCGGACGGGATGTCGTGGCGGTAGACCGCCGTGCCGATGGAGCCGAGGACGGCCATGCCGAGGGCGCCGCCGAACTCCGCGCCCGTCTCCAGGAGGGAGGCCGCCGAGCCGGAGTGGGCGACCGGGACGGTGCCGAGCGCCAGGTCCATCATCTGGGACATCACGGTGACGATCCCGGAGGCGAGGACCCCGGCGCCGGCCAGGACCAGCCACAGGGAGTCCGTGCCGGCGAGGGCCAGCAGGGCGTATCCGCAGGCGGCGACGGTGAAGCCGCCGGTGACGACATGGGCGCGGTGCACGCCCTTCTCGACGAGGTGGGCCGCGACCGGCGCCGCGACGCCGACCAGGACCGTGGGGAGCAGCGCCCAGAGCGCGGCCGCCATGGAGCTCTTGCCGAGCACGGACTGGAGGTACTGGGTGGTGAAGTAGGCCGAACCCATCATGCCGAAGGACGAGACGAGGTTGAGGACGACGGCGGGTGCGAAGCCCCGGCCCTTGAAGAGCGCGGGGGAGATCAGCGGGGACTTCGCGGTGCGCTGGCGGTGCACGAAGAGGGCGGCGAAGAGCAGGCCCACGGTGATGGAGACGACGTAGCGCACGTTCCAGCCCTCGGACGGGATCTCCTTGACGCCGTAGACGACGGGCAGGACGGCGGCCATCGACAGCGGCACACTCAGCAGGTCGAAGCGGCCGGGCTCCGGGTTCCTCGACTCCGGCAGCAGGACCGGGCCGAGGACGAGCAGCAGCACCATCGCGGGCAGGTTGACCAGGAAGACCGAGCCCCACCAGAAGTACTCGACGAGGACACCGCTCATCACCGAGCCGAGCGCGACCCCGCCGGTCATGACGGCCGACCACAGTCCGATCGCCTTCGCGCGCTGGCCCGGGTCGGTGAACATCGTGCGGACGATCGCCATGGTCGACGGCATGAGGGTGGCGCCGCCGACCCCGAGGAGCGCCCGCGCGGCGATGAGGGTCTCCGCGCTGTTCGCGTACGCGGCGAGCGCCGAGGCCGCGCCGAAGGCCGCGGCGCCGATGAGCAGCAGCTTGCGCCGCCCGATCCGGTCGCCCAGGGACCCCATGGTCATGAGCAGCCCGGCGAGCACGAAGGCGTAGATGTCGAAGATCCAGAGCTGCTGTGTGCCGCTCGGCGCCAGGTCCGCGCTGATCGCGGGGATCGCGAAGTAGAGGACGGAGACGTCCATCGACACCAGGAGCAGCGGCAGCATCAGCACGCCCAGGGCGGTCCATTCGCGGCGCCCCGCACGGGAGTTGGGGGGTGTGGTGGTGCTCGTCGGGTTCGTCATGACAGGGACTGTACGGACGTCTTATACGGCTGTCTAGTACGCGCGTATGGGACAACCGTCTGAATCCCGGCTAGGGTGACGCCATGGGACACCGCGAAGATCTGCTCGAAGGCGCCAAGCGCTGCCTCCTGGAAAAGGGCTTCGTGCGCACGACGGCGCGCGACATCGTCCGCGAGTCGGGGACGAACCTGGCCTCCATCGGCTACCACTACGGCTCGAAGGACGCGCTGCTCGCGCAGGCGTACGTTGCGCTCGCCGAACGCGCGGCGGACGCCTGGGGAGCGCCCCAGCGGCTCCCGGGCGCCGACGGCTCGCTGGAGCGGTTCCAGGCCGTCGTCGCGGGCATCACCGAGAGCCTCGGCAAGCCCGGCTCCATCTGGCACCTGAGCATCGAGCTGGTCACCATGGGCGACAAGCTCCCGGCGGTACGGGAGTACCTCTCGGCGGCTCAGCGCGAGGCGGGCAGCGGCTTCGTCGCCATGATCATGGGCGGCGAGGAGCCGTCGACCGACGACCCCAGCGTCGACACCCTCGGCAAATTCTGCTCGGTCCTGCTCCTCGGACTGGTCGCGCAGCACACCTTCGACCCGGAGTTCGTACCGAGCGCGGCGGAACTGACGGAGGGGATCAGGCTGTTGACGGGGGAGCCCACGTCCTCGGAGGCGTGACGCCCACGCCCTCAGAGTCGTGACGCCCACGCCTTCAAAGGCGTGACGCCCTCAGAGTCGTGACGCCTTCAGCCCCATGTGCAGCAGCAGTCGGTCCTCGCCCTCGTCCAGGTCGAGGCCCGTGAGCTGTTCGACGCGGGAGAGGCGGTAGTAGAGGGTCTGGCGGTGGATGCCCAGGGCGGCGGCGGCCCGGCCCGCCTGACCCGCGCAGTCCAGGAACGTTTCCGCGGTGCGCGCCAGCTGCTGGTGGGCCGGGGCCAGGAGCGGGGTCACCGCCGGGTCGTGGGCCGCCTCGGCGGGCAGGGCCGTGAGGAGGCGGTACGGGCCGATCGCCGACCACTGGGTGTCGGGGCCGAGGCGCGGGTTGGCCAGGGCGGTGCGCGCCGCCGCCGTCGCCTCCTGCCAGGCCGCGGCCAGCTCGGCGAGGTCGGTGCGCGGGGCGCCGATGCCCGCCGCGACCGTGCCGGTGCCGGCCCGCGCCCGCAGCTTCGCCGCCGCCGTCAGCGCGGGGGACAGGACCTCCGCCGAGCGCAGGCGGACCAGGAGCGCCAGGCACTGGCCCGTCACGCCCCACGGCACGGTGCATAGTGCGTCCGCCGCCGGGATCGAGCGCACGGACGGCGCGTCGTCCGGGTCCGCGGAGGGCCACGGGGCGACGCACACCACCGTGTGCAGGCCCTCCGCGCGGCTGCCGAGCGCCGTGCGCAGCGCCGCCACCGCCATGTCGCGCTGCCAGCCGCGCTCGGCGGTCAGCACGGAGTGGAACTCGCGGGTCAGGTCCGCGCCCGCCTGCGCCTCGTCCGCGAGCTGCGCCCCGATCCGGCCCGCGACCTCCATCGCCGCGTCGAGCTGGTCGCGGGTCGGACCCGGATCGTCGTCGAGCAGCCATACGTAGCCGAGGACGATGCCCCGGTGGCGTACGGGGAGGCAGATCCGGCCGCGGTAGACCCCGGCCTCGGGGGTGGCCGGGATGCGGACCGGTTCCGTGGCCCGGGTGATGCCGAACCCCTCGAACCAGGCCCGGACCGCCGCCGTGGAGCTGCGGGTCAGGATCGATCGGGTGCGGACCGGGTCGAGGGTGGAGGCGTCGAAATCGGTCTCCGCGTCCCCGTCGCTGAGCTGCGCGCCGAACGCGATCAGCCGGAAGTCGCGGTTCTCCAGGGTCGCGGGGGCGCCGAGCAGCGCCGAGATCTCGTCCACGAGCTCCTGATAGTCGCCTTTCACCCCTCCAGTCTCTCGCACCCCACCCGACTCTTCATACAGATGTCTGAGGTGGCGAACACAGATGCGTGACAGCTGTCGATGGCACAGGATCGGAGGGATCCTTAGATTTCACGGTGGTTCCCCGTGCCGTTCCCCTTTTGTAGGGGTTCGGCCACTCCTCAACTCTTGCTCCGTGGAGGTGCCCCGTGCTGGCTCCCCTGATCCTCGCCGCGTCGCGCAGCGACAAGATGCGCTCGTTCGTGTCGGCGGCGCCGGGCACCAAGCAGGTCGTCGCCCGCTTCATCGCCGGTGAGAACGTCGACCAGGTCGTGCCGGTCATCGAGGACGCCGCCGCCAAGGGGCTCGAAGTGACCCTCGACGTCGTCGGTGAGGACATCACCACCGTCGAGCAGTCGCACGCCGCGCGCGACGCCTACCTGGAGCTGATCGGCCGCCTCAAGGACCTCGGCCTCGGCACGAAGGCCGAGATGTCCGTGAAGCTGTCGATGTTCGGACAGGCGCTCGCCGACGGCCACGAGCTGGCGCTCGCCAACGTGCGGCCCGTCGTCGAGGCCGCCGCCGAGATCGGCACCACGGTCACCCTGGACGCCGAGGACCACACCACCCTCGACTCGATGTTCGCCATCCACGAGGAGCTGCGGAAGGACTTCCCGCAGACCGGCTGCGTCATCCAGGCCTACCTGTTCCGCACCGAGGACGACGCCCGCCGCCTCGCCGCGAACGGCTCGCGCGTCCGCATCGTCAAGGGCGCCTACAAGGAGCCCGCCGAGGTCGCCTACCAGGACAAGGCCGAGACCGACAAGGCGTACGTGCGGATCATGCGCATCCTCATGGAGGGCTCGGGCTACCCGATGATCGGGTCCCACGACCCGCGCCTGATCTCCATCGCACAGGAGCTGGCCAGGACCGCCGGGCGCAAGCTGGACGAGTACGAGTTCCAGATGCTGTACGGCATCCGCAGCGACGAGCACCTGCGCCTCGCCGCCGAAGGCCACCGGATGCGTGTCTACACCGCGTACGGCACCGACTGGTACGGGTACTTCATGCGCCGCCTCGCGGAGAAGCCCGCCAACCTGCTCTTCTTCGCCCGCTCGGTCCTCACCAAGGACTGAGCCGCCCCTCAAAGGCCGTAAAGGCCGCCCGTCACAGGGCCCCATAGCTTCCCGAACACCTCCCGACCCCCCCCGAAGGAGATACGGACCATGACGCTGGACGCCGTGACCCGAGTCCCCGCCCCGGTCAACGAGCCGGTGCACGGCTACGCCCCCGGATCGCCCGAGCGCGCCCGCCTGGAGGCCAAGCTCAAGGAGCTGGCCGAGAACCCGATCGACCTGCCCTGCACCATCGGCGGTGTGCGTCGGATGGGCGGCGGCGAGCGCTTCGACGTCGTGCAGCCGCACCACCACAAGTCCGTCATCGGCACGTACGCCAACGCCACCGAGCAGGACGCCAAGGACGCGGTCGACGCCGCCCTGGCCGCCGCCCCGGCGTGGCGCGCGATGTCCTTCGACGACCGCGCCGCGATCATCCTGCGCGCCGCCGAGCTGCTCTCGGGCCCGTGGCGCGAGACGCTGGCCGCGTCCACGATGCTCGGCCAGTCGAAGACCGCCCAGCAGGCCGAGATCGACACCCCGTGCGAGCTCGTCGACTTCTGGCGCTTCAACGTCCACTACGCCCGCAACCTGCTCGCCGAGCAGCCGCCGGCCAACTCGCCGGGCGTGTGGAACCGCATGGACCACCGTCCCCTCGAGGGCTTCGTCTACGCGATCACGCCGTTCAACTTCACGGCCATCGCCGCGAACCTGCCCACCGCCCCGGCCCTCATGGGCAACGTGGTGGTCTGGAAGCCGTCCCCGACGCAGACGCACGCCGCCGTCCTGATGATGCAGCTGCTCGAGGAGGCCGGCCTCCCCAAGGGCGTCATCAACCTGGTCACCGGTGACGGCCTCGCCGTCTCCGAGGTCGCCCTGAACCACCGCGACCTGGCCGGCATCCACTTCACCGGCTCGACCAAGACCTTCCAGCACCTGTGGAAGACGGTCGGCAACAACATCGAGAACTACCGCACCTACCCGCGCCTCGTCGGCGAGACCGGCGGCAAGGACTTCGTCGTCGCCCACCCGAGCGCCGACCGCGCCGTCCTCAAGACCGCGCTGACCCGCGGCTCCTTCGAGTACCAGGGCCAGAAGTGCTCCGCGTCCTCGCGCGCCTACATCCCGGCCTCCATCTGGAACGACGGGTTCAAGGAGGAGTTCGCGGCCGAGGTCGACGGCATCACCATGGGTGACGTCACCGACCTGTCGAACTTCATCGGCGCCGTCATCGACGAGCGCTCGTTCGCCAAGAACAAGGCCGCGATCGACCGCGCCAAGGCGGACGACTCCTGCACGATCGTCGCGGGCGGCACCTACGACGACTCGGTCGGCTACTTCGTGCGCCCGACCGTCATCGAGTGCACGGACCCGGCCAACGAGGTCTTCACGACCGAGTACTTCGGCCCGATCCTCGCCGTGTACGTCTACGAGGACGACCAGTACGACGCCATGCTGGAGCAGATGGAGTCGGCGTCCGACTACGCGCTGACCGGTGCGGTGATCGCCAACGACCGTGCCGCCGCCGCGTACACGATGGAGAAGCTCCGCTACGCCGCGGGCAACTTCTACATCAACGACAAGTCGACCGGCGCCGTCGTCGGCCAGCAGCCCTTCGGCGGCGGCCGCGCCTCCGGCACCAACGACAAGGCCGGTGCCCCGCAGAACCTGATGCGCTGGACGCTGACCCGCGCCATCAAGGAGACGCTGGTCCCGCCGACGGACTACCCGTACCCGCACATGGGCTGACGCCCGCCCGGTGGGCCCTGCCCACCCCTGCGACCCCGCCCTCGGCCCCGGGCCCCCACCCGGCCGGGGGCGGTGTTGTCTCTACACCGGTTGTACGGTCAGCACGATCCGGCCCTGCGTCCGCCCCGCCGCCGCCACCTCGTGCGCCTTGCCCGCCTCCTCCAGGGGCAGCACCGCCGAGACGTGCGGGCGCAGCCGGCCCGCCGCCATCAGCGCCGCCACCTTGCCGAGCGTGCTGCCCGACGGGCGGACGACGACCGGCCGCAGCCGTACCGCTCGGGCCGCCGCCTCCTCCGGTGTGACGCCGAGCCCGGTCAGGACCGCCGGGACGAGCAGGCCGCCGGGGCGCAGGGTGGCGAGCGAGCGCGGCCCGTAGTCGCCGCCGACCAGGTCGAACGCGAGGTCCACCTGGCGCAGGGTCAGCGCGAAGTCGGCTGTGGTGTGGTCGAGGGGCTCGTCGACGCCGAGATCACGCAGGAAACCGTGCAGTGCGGCGCGGGCGGTGCCGATCACGTACGCGCCCTGGACCTTGGCGAGCTGCACGGCGATGTGCCCGACGCCGCCCGCCGCCGCGTGGATCAGCACCCGGTGCCCGGGGCCGACCCGGCCGAGGTCGACGAGCGCCTGCCATGCCGTCAGGCACGCCCGGGGCGCGGCGGCCGCGTGGACGTGGTCGACGCTGGCCGGCTTCGGCGCGAGCGCGTCGGCCCGCACGGTGACGTACTCGGCGTAGCCGCCGCCCGGGACCATCGCGAACACCTCGTCGCCGGGGCGGAACGCGGTGACGTCCGCGCCCGTCACCGCGACCACCCCGGAGACGTCGAGGCCCAGGGTGAACGGCGGGTCGCCGAGGACGGGGGCCGCGCCGGACCGGGCGAGCCGGTCGGCCGGGTTCACCCCCGCCGCGTGCACCCGCACCAGGACCTCGCCCGCGCCGGGCACCGGCCGCGCCGCCTCCACCACCTCGAGCACCTCGGGTCCGCCGAAGCGGCGCTGGCTGATCACGCGCATGGGGGGACTCCTCCCAGGGGCCCGCCGGGCCACCACCCGGCCGGTGCTGCACTCCATCGTGCCCGAGATATTCGCCTGCCCGGCGCCGGGACGCTGAGTACCGTGTGCCGGTGACCACGCTGCGCACCGCCCACACGGCCGACCTCACCGCTCCCGAACTCGTCGCGGCCCGCGCCCTGTTGGACGACGCCTTCGACGGCGACTTCTCCGACGCCGACTGGGCGCACGGCCTCGGCGGCATGCACGCCCTCGTGCACGACGACTCCGGCGCGCTCCTCGCCCACGGCAGTGTCGCCCAGCGCCGCGCCGTGCACGACGGGCGCACGCTGCGCGTCGGCTACGTGGAGGCGGTCGCCGTCCGCGCCGACGTGCGCCGCACCGGGCTCGGCGGGCGCGTGATGGGCGCCCTGGAGCGCGTGATCATGGGCGCGTACGACATCGGCGCGCTCTCGGCGTCCTCCGACGGGGCGCCGCTGTACGTGGCGCGCGGCTGGACCGAGTGGAGCGGACCGTTCGCGGCGTACGGCCCGGCCGGAACGATCGTGTTGCCGGCCGACGAGGACCCGCCCTACCTCTTCCCCGCCCTGGTCGCGCGGGGTCTCGACCCCTCGCACTCGCTCCTCTTCGACTGGCGCGACGGCGACCTGCTGTGAGGCTCTGGGGTGAGGTCCGTCTCAGATAGTAGGAAGTCCGAGTAATTGTGGAGACAGAACCGGAGTCCTGTCCTAGCTTTGTAGAAGCCGAAGCTTTGCAGGACTGAAGCTTTGTAGGAGCCGAACGTATCGCTTACTGGCGAACGGCGGCAGCGAGCCGGAGCACCTGGCAGGCAACCCCTGCGGCCCCGCGCTCCCCGCCTCTTCCGGCCCTCGAAATCCCTAGTGATCTCAAGGAGTCGATCCGTCATGGCCACTGCGACGCCTGCCCGCCGCCGAGTCCGTCACGTCTCCCCGTCGAGCGAAGCCGACCGCCAGACCGCCAAGATCGCCGCCGCCGCCCTCCAGCGCGCCCTGGACCGCAGGGACAACGGCGGCGAGACCGGCCACTAGAGCCTCAGGACCCCCGCCGCACCTCGAAGTGGTCGACGCGCCGCCCGTCCTGGGCGAGCGCCGACACCTTCAGGCGCGGTCGCGCACCGCTCTCCACCTCGACCCTGAGCAGGGAGAATCCGCGGTAGCGCACCCGTGACCAGGCGACCGTCTCGGCCGCCGCCCGCCGTCCCTTCTTCCACACGAGGCTGTCGACGGGCTCGTGGGGCCGCTCGCGCCCCTCGAAGCTCTCGGCGCTGCCGGCCTGGAAGCTGTACAGATCGCGTCCGCCGCCGCCCGCGGTGACGTACACGACCCCGTCCCGCGCCGGGTCGACCGCGCCGCCGACCGGTACCTCGCGGCCGACCGCGCCGTCCTTGACGGCGTCGGTCCGCTCGTAGACGTGGTTGTGCCCGTTGATCACCAGGTCCACCTGGTGGCGGGCGAACAGCGGCAGCCACGCCGCCCGCACCCCGCCGTCCGAGCCGTGTGTGGACGTGGAGTACGCGCAGTGGTGGAAGAAGACGACCACGAAGTCCACGCCGCGCGAGGCGCGCAGCGCGCCGAGCGTCCGGTCCAGCCAGGCGGTCTGCCGGCCGTCGCTGTGGCCGAGGTTGGCGGGGATCTCGTAGGAGACGTCGTTCGCGTCGAGCGCCACGACGCCCACGTTCCCGTAGGTGAAGGAGTACGCGCCCGGGGTCGTACGCGGGTCGAAGCCGTTGTCCGGCAGGGCCCAGCGCGCCAGTTGGCCGCCGTAGCCGTCGGGGGAGTACCAGGCCTCCATGTCGTGGTTGCCGGTGGTCACCATCCACGGGACGGTCCGTGCGACCTGCTCGTTCTGCTGGAGGAAGAGGTCCCAGGCGCCGGGGTCGTAGCTGTCCGTCGGCTTTCCGTGCCCGGTGCCGTCGGCGTAGCAGAGGTCGCCCGCGTGCAGATGGAAGGCGGGGTCCTGGCGCAGCACCAGGTGGTCGCTCGCCGCCGCCGCGCTGCCGACTCCCTGGTCGCCGAAGGCGGTGAAGGTGAACGAGGTGGGGGCCGCGGCGGGCGCCGTGCGGAACGCCGAGACGGTCGCGCGGTGCGCGGGGGACGCCGGGTCGAAGCCGTCGTGGCCGACGCCGTAGTAGTAGGTCGTGCCCGGACGCAGGCCGTCCAGGGCGGCGTGCGCGTAGAACTGGTCGAGCGCGAGGCGCACGCCGTCGACGCCGGGGGTGTGCAGCGCGCGGACTTCGGCCGGGATCTTCCGGCCCAGGTCACCGGGTGCGGTGCCGACGCGGACGTAGGGGGCGCGGACCGCGTGCGGGGTCTGCCAGGAGACGCGCATCCGGGTGCGCGGGTCGGACCCGAAGGCGAGATGGCGGCCGAAGGGCGGGACGGCGGAGGCGGGGGTCGTCGACGTGCGGGGGGTCGCCGTGCCCGGCGTGCCGGACGAACAGCCGGTGAGCGCGGTGCCCGCCATCGCGCCGGCCGTCACGAGCACGCGCCGCCGCGCCACCTTGGTCCGCAGGTACTCGTACTGCTCGGCCATGCTCATCCGGCGGGCGAGCGGTGCCGGTATGCCGAAGTCGGGAAGGTCCATGAGGGCGTGGTGCCCGGCGCGGGCCAACGCCGGTCGTGCGTACGGGTGAACGCGGGCTGACGGGAAGTCGCCCTCCCGGTGCGGCTGTCCGGATTCTGGACACGACGTGTCATCCCATGGGACAGCGAGTACGGTGCGAACCATGTCTCGCAGCATCAATCTCGCAGTGATCCCCGGTGACGGCATCGGCCAGGAGGTCGTGGCCCAGGGTCTCAAGGTCCTCTCCGCCGTCCTCCCGCAGGATGTGAAGCTGGAGACCGAGGAGTTCGACTTCGGCGCCAGGCGCTACCACGCGACGGGGGAGACCCTCTCCGACGCCGACCTCGACGCCCTCAAGAAGCACGACGCCATCCTGCTCGGCGCCATCGGCGACCCGAGCGTGCCCTCCGGCGTCCTGGAGCGCGGCTTCCTGCTCAAGCTCCGCTTCGCCTTCGACCACCACGTGAACCTGCGCCCGAGCAGGCTGCTCCCGGGTGTCGCGACACCGCTCGCCGGTCAGCCGGAGATCGACTTCGTCGTCATCCGCGAGGGCACCGAGGGCCCGTACACGGGCAACGGCGGCACCATCCGCCAGGGCACCGAGCACGAGGTCGCCACCGAGGTCTCCGTCAACACCGCCTACGGTGTCGAGCGCGTGGTCCGTGACGCCTTCGCCCGCGCCCAGGCCCGCCCCCGCAAGAAGCTGACGCTGGTCCACAAGAACAACGTGCTGACCTTCGCGGGCCACCTGTGGACGAACATCTTCAACCGGGTGGCCGAGGAGTTCCCCGAGGTCACCACCGACTACCTGCACGTCGACGCCGCGACGATCTTCCTCGTCACCGACCCGGCCCGGTTCGACGTGATCGTCACCGACAACCTCTTCGGCGACATCATCACCGACCTCGCCGCGGCCGTCTCCGGCGGCATCGGCGTCGCGGCCTCCGGGAACATCAACCCGAGCCGCGAGTTCCCCTCGATGTTCGAGCCGGTGCACGGTTCGGCCCCGGACATCGCGGGCCAGGGCAAGGCCGACCCCACGGCCACCGTCCTGTCCGTCGCGCTGCTCCTGCGCCACCTCGGCTACGAGGCCGAGGCCGCGCGCATCGAGACCGCCGTCTCCGCCGACCTCGGCGAGCGCGGCTCGGCGCCCCGCACCACGGAAGAGATCGGCGACGCGCTCGCCGCCCGAGTAGCCGGCTGACCCGGCGCTCCTCCTCGCAACAGCAGCCGCCGGGTCGCATCAAGCGCCCGGCGGCTTCTCTGTTGGCGGCCCCGGGTGCCACCATCCCCTTGGGCCGCACCACACCGCACCCTCCAGGCCCGTACCGAGCACGGCACCTCACGCGCGATAATCGAACGTGGGGCCGCGATGTACGGAGAAAAGCTCGGACGTCCTAGTACAGGGAGTGCAGGCGTGAACGCGGTCCGTCACAACCAACGGTGAAGGACACGCAACCATGACGACGCCCACGATCGAGCTCAAGCCCACCGCCACCCCGCTGTCCGCAGCGGAGCGCGAGGCGATCCTGGCCAACCCGGGATTCGGCCGCCACTTCACCGATCACATGGTGACGGTCCGCTGGACCGAGGGCCGCGGCTGGCACGACGGCCAGCTCATCCCCTACGGCCCGCTCTCCCTCGACCCGGCCACCAACGTCCTGCACTACGCGCAGGAGATCTTCGAGGGCCTCAAGGCGTACCGCCAGCCCGACGGCACGGTCGCCACGTTCCGCCCCGACATGAACGCCAAGCGCTTCCAGCACTCGGCCTGGCGTCTCGGTATGCCCGAGCTGCCCGTCGAGATCTTCCTGGAGGCGTGCGACGCGCTCGTGCGGCAGGACCGTGACTGGGTGCCCGCGCACGGCGGCGAGGAGTCCCTCTACCTGCGCCCCTTCATGATCGCGACCGAGGTCGGCCTCGGTGTGAAGCCCGCGAACGAGTACCTCTTCATCGTCATCGCCTCGCCGGCCGGCGCCTACTTCCCCGGCGGCGTGAAGCCCGTCTCCATCTGGCTCTCCGAGGACCGCGTGCGCGCCGTCCCCGGCGGCGTCGGCGACGCCAAGACCGGCGGCAACTACGCGGCGTCCCTGCTCGCCCAGGCCGAGGCCGCCGCCAAGGGCTGCGACCAGGTCGCCTACCTCGACGCCGTCGAGCACAAGTGGGTCGAGGAGCTGGGCGGCATGAACCTGTACTTCGTGTACGGGGACCGCATCATCACCCCGGGCCTCACCGGCTCGCTGCTCGCGGGCGTCACCCGCGACTCGCTGCTCTCGGTCGCCCAGGACCTCGGCTACAAGTCGGAGGAGGGCCGCGTCTCCATCGAGCAGTGGCAGGCCGACTCGGCCTCCGGCGAGCTGACCGAGGTCTTCGCCTGCGGCACGGCGGCCGTCATCACGCCCGTCGGCACGGTCAAGCGCGCGGGCGCCGAGTGGCAGCAGTCCGGCGGCGTGGCCGGCGAGGTCACCATGAAGCTGCGCAACGCGCTCCTGGACATCCAGCGCGGCACGGCGCAGGACCAGCACGGCTGGATGCACCAGCTGGGCTGAGCCCACCCTCGTTCGAGCGCCCGTCCCTTCTCGGGGGCGGGCGCTCTGCTGTGTGCGGCCTGGCGTCCGCGCGGATCCGGCGTTTAGAGTGGCGTTCAAATCGGTTTGAACGCCGTTCTAAACTTCGAGGAGGTGCGCGGCGTGCGACTCACCCCCACCGAGCGCGACCGGCTGCTGCTGTTCGGCGCCGCCGAGCTGGCGAGGGCCCGCAAGGCACGCGGGCTGCGGCTCAACGTGCCCGAGGCGACGGCCCTGATAGCGGACACCGTCTGCGAGGCGGCCCGGGACGGGCGGCGGCTCGCCGAGGCGATCGAGGCGGCGCGCTCCGTGCTCGGCCCCGGTGACGTGCTGCCCGGCGTCGCGGACGTGGTCACCGAGGTGCATGTCGAGGCCGTCTTCGACGACGGCTCGCGGCTCGCGGTGGTCGGCGACCCGATCGGCGGCGGCCTCGGCGACGAAGCGCCCGGCGCGCTCCTCCCCGGCCCCGCACACGCCGACCCGGCGCCCCGGCTGACGCTCACGGTCACCAACACCGCGACCGTCCCCGTCTCCGTCACCTCCCACTTCCACTTCTTCGAGGCCAACCCGCGCCTCGACTTCCCGCGCGCGCGGGCGTACGGGATGCGGCTCGCGGTCCCGGCCGGTTCGTCCGTGCGGTTCGGCCCTGGGGAGACCCATGACGTGGGGCTCGTCCCGATCGGCGGTGCCCGCGTGGCGATCGGTTTCGCCGGGCTCGTCGACGGCCCGCTGGACGCGCCCGGCGCCCGCGAGGAGGCGCTGCGACGGGCCGCCGCCTGCGGATATCTCGGCGTCGGTCCCTTCGACAGCAAGGAGGCGGACCGATGAGCCGCCCCGGAGGCCACCCCGCGGAGGCCCGCCGCCTCACCCCGTACGAATACGCGAGCACGCACGGCCCGCGCGCCGGTGACCGGCTCCGCCTCGGCGACTCCGGGCTCGTGATCGAGGTGGAGTCGGACTCGCAGGCGTACGGGGACGAGTTCCTCGCCGGGTTCGGCAAGACCGCACGCGACGGGCTGCACCTCAAGGCCGCCGCCGTCCGCGAGACCTGCGACATCGTCATCAGCAACGTCGTCGTCATCGACGCCGCGCTCGGCATCCGCAAGGTCTCGATCGGCCTGCGCGAAGGCCGCGTCCACGCGATCGGCCGCGCCGGGAACCCGGACACCCTCGACGGGGTGGACGTCGTCGTCGGCACGGGCACCACGATCGTCTCCGGCGAAGGGCTCATCGCCACCGCCGGGGCCGTCGACACCCATGTCCACCTGCTCTCCCCGCGCATCATGGAGGCCTCGCTCGCCTCCGGGGTCACCACGGTCATCGGGCAGGAGTTCGGCCCGGTCTGGGGCGTCGGGGTCAACTCGCCCTGGGCCCTGAAGCACGCCTTCTCCGCCTTCGACGCCTGGCCCGTCAACATCGGCTTCCTGGGCCGGGGCTCCTCCTCGCACGAGGCGCCCCTGGTGGAGGCGCTCGCCGAGGGCGGGGCCTGCGGATTCAAGGTCCACGAGGACATGGGCGCCCACACCCGCGCCCTGGACACGGCGCTGCGCGTCGCCGAGGAGCACGACGTCCAGGTCGCCCTGCACAGCGACGGCCTGAACGAGTGCCTCTCCGTCGAGGACACCCTGAAGGTCCTGGAGGGGCGGACCATCCACGCCTTCCACATCGAGGGGTGCGGCGGCGGTCACGTGCCGAACGTGCTGAAGATGGCCGGCGTCCCGAACGTCATCGGCTCCTCCACCAACCCCACCCTGCCCTTCGGCCGGGACGCCGTCGCCGAGCACTACGGGATGATCGTCTCCGTCCACGACCTCAAGACCGACCTGCCAGGCGACGCCGCCATGGCCCGCGACCGCATCCGCGCCGGGACGATGGGCGCCGAGGACGTCCTGCACGACCTGGGCGCCATCGGCATCACCTCGTCCGACGCGCAGGGCATGGGCCGCGCGGGCGAGACCGTCCGCCGTACGTTCGCCATGGCCGGGAAGATGAAGGCCGAACTCGGCGACCCCCGCGTCGGCCACGACAACGAGCGCGTCCTGCGCTACATCGCCAAGCTCACCCTCAACCCCGCCATCGCCCACGGCCTCTCCCACGAGATCGGCTCGATCGAGGTCGGCAAGATGGCGGACATCGTGCTGTGGCACCCCGAGTACTTCGGCGCGAAGCCGCAGCTCGTCCTCAAGTCGGGGTTCCCCGCGTACGGCGTCGTCGGCGACCCGAACGCGGCCACCGACACCTGCGAACCCCTCGTCCTCGGACCCCAGTTCGGGGCGTTCGGCGCGACCGCCGCCGAGCTGTCCGTCGCCTTCGTCGCGCAGGCCGCCGTCGACCAGGGCCACGACGGGATGCCGACGCGCAGGCGCCGCGTCGCCGTGCGCGGCACCCGGGCTATCGGCCCCGCCGACCTGCGGCTCAACTCCCGGACGGGCGCGGTGGACGTGGACCAGCGCACCGGCCTGGTCACCCTCGACGGCGAACCGCTGCGCTCCCAGCCGGCCGACTCCGTCTCCCTCAACCGCCTCTACTTCCTCTGAGGACCCGCGATGACCCATGTGATGCCGCCCGAGTGGGCCCCGCACGAGCGGACCTGGATGGCCTGGCCGGGACCGAACCCCACCTTCACCGACGAGAAGGAGGTGGCCGAGGCGCGCACCGCCTGGGCCGCCGTCGCCCACGCCGTACGCCGCCACGAACCGCTGACGATGATCGTCGGCACGGGCCAGGCCGGCTCGGCCCGCGCGCTCCTCAGCCCCGACATCGAACTCGTCGAACGCGACCTCGACGACGCCTGGATGCGCGACATCGGCCCGACCTTCGTCAAGCACCGGGACAGCGGTGAACCGGCCGCCGTGGACTGGACGTTCAACGGCTGGGGCGCCCAGGACTGGGCCCGCTGGGAACACGACTCCACGATCGCCCGCCACATCGCCGACCTCACCGGCGTGCCCGCCCACTCCTCACCGCTCGTCAACGAGGGCGGCGGCATCCATGTCGACGGCGAGGGCACGGTCCTGCTGACCGAGACCGTGCAGCTCGACCCCGACCGTAACCAGGGATGGACGAAGGAGCAGGTCGAGGCCGAGATCCACGCCCGGATCGGCACGTCGAAGGCGATCTGGCTGCCGCGCGGCCTGACCGGCGACTACGGCGAGTTCGGCACGCGCGGGCACGTCGACATCGTCGCCGCGTTCGCGGCGCCCGGCGTCATCCTCGTCCACGCACAACGCGACCCGGCCCACCCGGACTTCGAGGTCAGCCGCGAGATCATCGGCACCCTCACCGGACGCACCGACGCGCAGGGCCGCCCCCTGGAGATCGTCGAGGTCCCGGCCCCGACCGTGCTCGCGGACGACGCGGGATGGGTCGACCACTCCTACATCAACCACTACCTCTGCAACGACGGCGTCGTCCTGTGCGCCTTCGACGACCCGCGCGACGAGGAGGCCGCCGCCCTCTTCCGCCGCCTCTTCCCGACCCGCACGGTCACCCTCGTCGACGCCCGGACGATCTTCGCGGCGGGCGGCGGCATCCACTGCGTCACCCAGCAGCAGCCCGTGGCAGGCTGGTGACGTGCCCCGCCGACACCGACAGGGCCACACCCCGGCCCCGCCCCTGGACACCGTGCTCGCCACCGCCATGCGGATGATCGCCGAGAACGGTCTCGAACGGCTCACGATGGCCGCGCTCGGCCGCGAGGTCGGCATGAGCAGCGGGCACCTCGCCTACCACTTCGGCTCCAAGGACGAACTGCTGCTGCGCACCCTGGAGTGGAGCGAGGGCCGGCTCGGCGAGGAGCGGCGCAAGGTGCTGGACGGCCCCGGCAGCGCGCGGGAGCGGCTCGACGCCTACGTGGACCTGTACGTGCCCGGCGCACCCCGCGACCCGCACTGGACGTTGTGGCTCGAGGTGTGGAACCGCTCGCAGAGCACGGCCGCCGGCGCCTCGGCCCGCACCCGGCAGTCCGCCATCGAACGCGCCTGGCACGACGACCTCGTGGCGCTGCTCGCCGAGGGCGTCGCGCGCGGCGAGTTCCGCGCGGTCGCCCCCGACCGGTACGCGGCCCGGCTGCGGGCGCTGCTCGACGGATTCTCCATCCATGTCGCGATCGGGCTGCCGGGGGCGGAGCGGGCCCAGGCCCTCGCTCACGTCCAGGAGTTCGTCGAGGAGGGGCTGGTTCGCCGGGGGTGACGGCTCAGCGGGGCGCGAACCGTACCGGCGTGCCCGGCACCGCCTGCGCCGCCGCGGCCAGGGCCTCCTCCGCGACCACGGCGATCACCGGGTAGCCGCCGGTCGTCGGATGGTCGTGCAGGAAGACCACCGGACGCCCGTCCGGCGGCACCTGCACCGCGCCGAGCACCATGCCCTCGCTGGGCAGCTCGCCCTCCGTCGCCCGCTCCAGGGCCGGGCCCCCGGTCCGCAGCCCGATCCGGTTGCTGTGCACCGACACCGTGTAGGTGGCGGTCAGGAAGGTGCGCAGCGCCGCCTCGGTGAACCAGTCCGCCCGGGGGCCGAACCGCGCCGGGAGCACCAGCTCGGCGGGGGGCGCGGGCCAGGGCGGGGCGACGGGGAGCGCGGGGGGCGCGGCGGCGGTGGCACGGGCTACGGGGAGGAGGTCGCCCTGTGCCAGAGGGGCCGGGCCGAGCCCCGAGAGCAGGTCGGTGGAGCGGCTGCCCAGGACGGGGTCGACCGCGATGCCACCCGCGACAGCCACGTAGCTGCGGATGCCGGAGGTCGCCGGGCCCGCGTCCAGGGTGGCGCCCGCCGGGACGCGGACCGGGGTGCCCCAGGGGGCGGGCCTACCGTCCACGGTGACCGGGCACGGGGCGCCGCCGACCACCATGGTGAGGTCCCTGTCGGGGCGCAGGGCGCAGCCCGTGAGGGTCGTCTCCAGTACGGCGGTGCCCTCCGGGTTGCCAAGGAGTCTGTTGGCCAGGTTCATGGCGGGGGCGTCCAGGGCGCCCGACCTCGGGACGCCGAGGTGGGCGTGGCCTTGGCGGCCGGTGTCCTGGATGGTGGTGAGGGCGCCGGGGCGGGTGACCGTCAGTTTTGTCGTCATCGTTCGCTCGGGTTCGGCTGGTCGCCGTGGCGGGTGGTGTCGGATGCCGACCGGTCGTCGTTTGTGGTTGCTCGCGCGGTTCCCCGCGCCCCTGGCGGGGCGAATCTGACCCGTGTTCCGGGGGTGAGGAGGGCGGCTTGATCCCGGTCCGTGTTCCACAAGGGGGCCGGGTCCTTCATCGTGCCGATGATCTGCCAGCCGCCCGGGGTCGCTCTCGGGTAGACCGCCGAGTACGGGCCCGCCAGGGCCACCGCGCCCGCCGGGACGCGGGTGCGCGGGGTCGCGCGGCGCGGGACGTGCAGGGGTTCGGGCAGGCCGGTCAGGTAGCCGAAGCCGGGGGCGAAACCGCAGAACGCGACGCGGTAGGCGTACGAGGCGTGGCGGGCGCCCACCTCCTCCTCGGGGACGCCCCACAGCGCGGCGACCTCGGCCAGGTCGGGGCCGTCGTACTCGACGGGGATCGTCACCACGTCGCCGTCGGCCGGGGGAGCGGCCGGGACGGTCCAGGAGGTGAGGCGGCGGGTCAGCGCGGCCGGGTCGGGGACGCCGTCGAGCAGGACCGTGCACGCGCCGGGGACGATCTCGGCGACCGGGGGCAGAGTGCCGTCGGTACGGCGGCGCAGCAGCTCCGCGTGGAGGGCCCCGGCGCGCTCGGCGTCCGGCAGCTCGACGAGGAGCGCGTGCCGTCCCGCCGGGCGGACCACCAGGTCCGCGCTCACGTGAACGCACCCACCGTGACACCGGCCTCCTCCAGGGCGGCGCGGACCCGCGCGGCGATCGCGGCGGCGCCGGGGGTGTCGCCGTGCACGCACAGCGAGCGGGCGGCGACCGCGACGCGCGTACCGTCCACCGCGTCGACCCCGCCGTCCACGGCGAAACCGACGGCGCGGCGCACCACCGTGTCCGCGTCCTCGACCACGGCGCCGGGTTCGCGGCGCGGGACGAGCGTGCCCTCCGGCGTGTAGGCCCGGTCGGCGAAGGCCTCCCGTACGGGGGTGAGGCCCGCTTCCCCGGCGGCGGTGAGGAGCTTCGAGCCGGGCAGGCCGAGGACCGGCAGGGCGCCGCCCGCGAGCCGGACCCCGGCGACCACCGCGTGGGCCTGCGCGTCGTCGTGGACCGTGCGGTTGTAGAGCGCGCCGTGCGGTTTGACGTACGTCACCTCGGCCCCTGCGGCCTGCGCGAACACGCGCAACGCCCCGATCTGGTACGCCACTTCGGCCGCCAGTTCGTCCGGGGGCACGTCCATGGCGCGGCGGCCGAACCCGGCGAGGTCCCGGTAGGAGACCTGCGCACCGATCCGCACCCCCCGCTCGGCGGCCAGGTCACAGACCCGGCGCATCACGGAGGGGTCGCCCGCGTGGAAGCCGCAGGCGACGTTGGCGCTGGTCACCACCGAGAGGAGGGCCTCGTCGTCGGTGAGTGTCCAGCGGCCGAAGCCTTCGCCGAGGTCGGCGTTGAGGTCGATCTGCATCACCCGCTCAACGTAAGCGATCGTTCAACAATCCGACAAGAGGTGGATTTGATGGGGGATGCGCCACAACCTCGAGTTACCTCTTGTTCGATCGTTCAACGATCACCTAGGGTCCGTGCATCCCCCATGGAAGAGGAGGTCCATCATGAGGACCCTCCGCTTCCATGTCGCCCAGTGCTCCCCCATGCCCTCGTCGGCAAAGAAGGCAGCCGCATGATCGTGCTTCTCGGCGTGCTCGTGGTGATCCTCGGATTCGTCACGCGCCGCAATCCCGTCCTGGTGGTCGGCGTCGCCGGCATCGCCACAGGACTGCTCGGCAAGATGAACCCGCAGGAGATCCTCGCCGCCTTCGGCCACGCCTTCGCGGACAGCCGGTCGGTCACGGTCTTCGCCATCGTGCTCCCGGTGATCGGACTCCTCGAGCGCTACGGGCTCCGCGAGCAGGCCCGCACCCTCATCGGAAAGCTCGGCAAGCTCAGCGCCGGCCGCTTCCTCACCGTCTACCTGCTCGTCCGCCAGGTCACGGCCGCTTTCGGCCTGAACAACCTCGGCGGCCCCGCGCAGACCGTGCGCCCGCTCGTCGCCCCCATGGCCGAAGCCGCCGCCGAGCGCACCGCCGGGGCACCCCTCCCCGACAAGCTGCGCGAGAAGGTCCGCTCCTACTCCTCCTCCGCCGACACCGTCGGCCTCTTCTTCGGCGAGGACTGCTTCATCGCGATCGGCTCCATCCTGCTGATCACCGGCTTCGTGAACTCCACCTACCACCAGGAGCTGGAGCCGACCCAACTCGCCCTGTGGGCCATCCCGCTGGCCGTCTGCGCCTTCGTCATCCACGGTGCACGGCTGCTGCTCCTCGACAAGCAGCTGGAGCGCGAGATGGCGCTGGCCGCCGCCGAGAACGACCTGCCGCTGCCGCCGCAGACGCCGGGCCAGAGCCGTGAGGAGTCCGCCAAGTGATCAAGGTCGAATGGCTCTACTGGCTCATCGGTCTCGTCTTCGTCGTCATGGCCGTGCAGATGGCGCGGGACGCGAGCAACCCCAAGCGGTGGACGTCCGCCGCGTTCTGGGGGCTCCTCGGACTGACCTTCCCCTACGGGACCGGGGTCGTCGAGGGCGGTGCGAGCTGGAGCCTGCCCGCGGAACCGCTCGGCGTCGCCGTCCTCGCCCTCATCGTGCTCGCCGGATTCAACTTCATCGGCAAGGGCGTGCCGGTCACCACGACACAGGAACAGCGCGAGGCATCGGCGGCCCGCCTCGGCAACAAGCTCTTCATCCCCGCCGTCACCATCCCGATCGTCGCCATCATCTGCGCGTCCTTCCTCGACGAGTCCGGCCTCTTCGAGACCGGCAAGGCCACGCTGATCGGGCTCGGCCTCGGCTGCATCGTGGCGCTCGTCGTCGGCATGATCGTCACCGGCGAGCGCAAGGTGTCCGTCCCCATCCACTCCGGCCGCTCGATGCTGGAGGCGATGGGCTCCGCGCTGCTCCTGCCGCAGCTCCTCTCGGTGCTCGGCTCGATCTTCGCGGTCGCGGGGGTCGGCACCCAGGTGGGCGAGATCATCAATGATGTCCTGCCCGACAACTCCAAGTACTTCGCCGTCATCGCGTACTGCGTCGGCATGTTCCTGTTCACCGTGATCATGGGCAACGCGTTCGCCGCGTTCCCCGTCATGACCGCGGCCATCGGCTGGCCCGTGCTCATCCAGCAGATGCACGGCAACGAGGCCGCCGTCCTCGCCATCGGCATGCTCGCCGGATTCTCCGGCACGCTCTGCACGCCCATGGCCGCCAACTTCAACATCGTCCCCGCGTCGCTGCTCGAACTGAAGGATCAGTACGGGCCGATCAAGGCGCAGCTGCCGACGGGGATCGCGCTCCTCGTCTGCAACATCGTGATCATGGCCGTTTTCGCGGTCTAGAAAGGACGCAGCTATGACCGTTGTGACCCGAGTCCTGCTCACGGGGTTCGAAGCGTTCGGCGGGGAAGCGGTGAATCCGTCCTGGCAGGCGGCCGAACTGGTCGCTGCCGCGCCGCCCGAGGGTGTCGTCGTGGAGGCGGTCCGGCTCTCCTGCGTGTTCGGGGAGTCGCTGAAGGAGTTGCGGTCCGCGGTGGAGCGGGTCCGGCCCGCTCTCGTCGTCGCCCTCGGGCAGGCGGGGGGCCGGGCCGGCGTCACCGTCGAACGCGTCGCCGTCAACGTCGACGATGCGCGGATCCCCGACAACGCCGGCGCCCAGCCGATCGACGAGCCGGTGATTCCGGGCGCCCCCGCCGCCTACTTCTCCTCCCTGCCCGTGAAGGCGTGCGTGGCGGCGATGCGGGAGGCCGGGGTGCCGACGGCGCTGTCCAACACGGCGGGGACGTTCGTCTGCAACCACGTGGCGTACGGGCTGGCGCACTTGCTGGCGACCGAGTTCCCGTCCACCCGGGGCGGCTTCGTCCACGTCCCCTGGGCCCCGGCCCAGGTCCCGGACGGCACGGCCCCGTCCCTCCCGCCGGAGACGGTGGCCGCCGGCATCCGGGCGCTGCTCCTCGCTGCCGCGTCCACCCGGTCGGACCTCAGGGTGACCGAGGGCGCCACGCACTAGCCGCAGCGGCCCCATCGGCCACTCGCCGGGTGCGGGTGCGTCGTGGCTGGTCGCGCAGTTCCCCGCGCCCCTGGAATGCGCACTACGTGCGCCATTCCAGGCCCGCGCGGGGAACGGCGCGAGCAACCACGACGCGAGCCGCACTCGACGAACGGGTAGCGCACGCAGTGCGCATCTCAGGGGCGCGGGGAACGGCGCGATCAGCCGCACACAACCCGCACCCGGCAACCATCCGCACCCGGCAGGCGCCAAACCGCCGCCCGCACCCCCTCCCCACCCCGAGAGGCCCACATGCTCAGCCCGGAGGAAACCGCGAACCTGGCGGCAGCCAATGTCACCCGCGAGTTCCCGAACTTCCCCGCCCACCTGGTGACGGGCCCCGCCGAGAACACCCGCCCCTCCCACTTGCACCCCGCGTTCTACGGCGCCTACGACTGGCATTCCTCCGTGCACATGCACTGGCTGCTGGTGCGGACTCTCCCGGCGCTCCCGGAGGCGATCCGGCCGGCGTACACCGAGGTCCTGGACCGGCATCTCACGCTGGCCAACCTGACCACGGAGGCCGCCTACCTCCTCGACCGCCCCGGATTCGAGCGCCCGTACGGCTGGGCCTGGCTGACGGCCCTCGCGGCGGAGTGCCGGAACACCCCGTACGAGGACGCCTTCGCCCCGGCCACGAAGGCGGTGGAGGAGCTCCTCACCGCCTGGCTGCCGAAGGCCACGTACCCGGTCCGCCACGGCATCCACAGCAACAGCGCGTTCGCGCTCGGCCTGATCCTGGACACGGGCGCGGCGGCGGGCCTCGCGGGGACGACGCTCGACGCCGTCCGCGACCGCCTGCGCACATGGTTCGCCGACGACCACGACGCCCCCGCCCACTGGGAGCCGTCGGGCCAGGATTTCCTGTCGCCCGCGCTCAGCGAGGCGGACGCGATGCGCCGGGTCCTGGACGGGCCGGAGTTCGAGATGTGGCTGGACCGTTTCCTGCCCGCGCTGCGTACCGGCGCCCCCTGCCCGGTACTGGACGTCCCGGTCGTCTCCGACCACGCGGACCCGCAGATCGGCCACTTGCTGGGCCTCGCCCTCTCCCGTGCCGCGGCTCTGCGCCACATCGCGGCCGCGCTCCCCGGCGACAGCCCCGTACGGACCCGTCTCGCCGAGGCCGCCGACGCCCATCTCGCGGCGGGCCTCCCGGCGGTGGAGAGCGGCGACTTCACGACGGACCACTGGCTGGCGACGTTCGCGGCACTGGCCCGCGAGGCGTCACCGGCGTAAACCCGCGAGGCCGTGAACGCAATGAACGCAAGTACGCGCGATCGTTGCGAGTGACACCCTTGTCACGCCCCGCGACGACCCCCCATCGTGGCCCCTCATGGGACGAGAGCAATGGAAGAAAGTCCTGGTCGGCTCGGCCGGGAACATGGTCGAGTGGTTCGACTGGTTCGTCTACGCGAGCTTCGCGACGTACTTCGCGGGGGCCTTCTTCCCCGACGGGAATCCGACCGCGCAGTTGATGAACACGGCCGGGATCTTCGCCGTCGGCTTCTTCATGCGGCCGGTCGGCGGCTGGCTGCTCGGCCGGGTCGGTGACCGCAGGGGCCGCAAGGCGGCGCTGACCCTGACGGTGACGCTGATGTCGGCGTCGGCCGTGCTGATCGCGGTCGCGCCGACGTACGCGGTCGCCGGGTACGGCGGCGCCGTCGTCCTGCTCGTCGCCCGTCTGCTGCAGGGCCTGTCGGTCGGCGGCGAGTACGCGGCCAGCGCCACCTATCTCACCGAGGCGTCGGACCCGAAGCGGCGCGGTTTCGCGTCGAGTTTCCAGTACGTGTCGATGACGGCGGGCCAGATCGTCGGCCTCGGCCTGCTGATCATCCTGCAGCGCACCCTGTCCGACGACGCGCTGCACGGCTGGGGCTGGCGCATCCCGTTCATCGTGGGGGCGCTCGGCGCGGCGATCATCTTCTATCTGCGCCGCAGCATGCTGGAGACGGAGGTCTACAAGGAGTCGGCCGACGCGGACGGCGCCGTCGGCGGCGACGACAAGGGCACGGTGAAGGCCCTGTGGGTGCACAAGCGCGAGGCGTTCCTCGTGATCGCGCTGACCATGGGCGGCACGGTGGCGTACTACACGTACACGACCTACCTGACGAAGTACCTGTCGAACTCCGCCGGGCTCAGCAAGCAGACGGCGACCCTGGTCTCGTTCTGCGCGCTGATCGTCTTCGCCTGCCTCCAGCCGCTCGCGGGCGCCCTTTCGGACCGGATCGGCCGCCGCCCGCTGCTGATCACGTTCGCCGTCGGCTCGACGTTCCTGACCGTGCCGATCATGACGCTGCTGAAGCACGCGGGGTCGTTCTGGCCGGCGCTCGGCCTGTCGCTGCTCGCGCTGGTCGTCGTCACCGGCTACACGTCGATCAACGCCTGCGTGAAGGCCGAACTCTTCCCGACCGGCATCCGCGCCCTCGGCGTCGCCCTCCCGTACGCCATCGCCAACGCCCTGTTCGGCGGCACCGCGGAGTACGTCGCCCTCTGGTTCAAGGACGGCGGCATGGAGTCCGGCTTCTACTGGTACGTGGCCGGCTGCGCGGCCGTGTCGCTGATCGTCTACCTGGCCATGCGCGAGACCCGCGACATCGACCTCAACCGGGTGAGATCGACGGACACGGAGGCCGGGGCGGCCATGGAGCCCGCCGCATAGCAGACGGGCTGTTCGCATCGTGAGACCACGGTCCGGACCCCGTCCGGGCTGTGGCAGACTGCGGGCGTGCTCTCGTTCGCCATGATTATTGGCAGCAGGCGCGCCGGTCCGCAGTGACCGTCTCGTACGACCACGTACGGGCGGACACCGTCGTCCTCGACCCGCGCGCAGACCTCTCGCACCCGCGAGAGGTTTTTCTCGTTTCTGGCCCACCCATGCCAGGCGGAGAGCGCACGGGATCATAGATGGATGGTGGAACCGGTCATTCCGGTAGACCGAGATCCCCTATCAGGAGCCAGATCAGCATGAGCAGCAGCCCCAGCGAACGTAACGACGACGAACGCAACGGCGAACTCGACGATTCCTTCCACGTCTTCGACACCACGCTGCGCGACGGCGCGCAGCGCGAGGGCATCAACCTCACCGTCGCGGACAAGCTGACCATCGCACGGCACCTGGACGACTTCGGCGTGGGCTTCATCGAGGGCGGCTGGCCCGGCGCCAACCCCCGCGACACCGAGTTCTTCGCCCGCGCGCAGAAGGAGATCGACTTCCGGCACGCAAAGCTCGTGGCGTTCGGCGCGACGCGCCGCGCGGGCGCGAAGGCGTCGGAGGACCCGCAGGTCAAGGCGCTCCTGGACTCCGGAGCGCCGGTGATCTGCCTGGTCGCCAAGTCGCACGACCGGCACGTCGAACTGGCCCTGCGCACCACCCTCGACGAGAACCTGGAGATGGTCCGCGACACCGTCTCCCACCTCGTCGCCCAGGGCCGCCGCGTCTTCGTCGACTGCGAGCACTTCTTCGACGGCTACCGCGCCAACCCCGGCTACGCGAAGTCCGTCGTACGGACCGCGCACGAGGCGGGCGCCTCCGTCGTCGTCCTCTGCGACACCAACGGCGGCATGCTGCCCGCCCAGGTGCAGGCGATCGTGCACACCGTCCTCGACGACACCGGCGCCCGGCTCGGCATCCACGCCCAGGACGACACCGGCTGCGCCGTCGCCAACACCCTCGCCGCCGTCGATGCGGGCGCCACCCACGTGCAGTGCACCGCCAACGGCTACGGCGAGCGCGTCGGCAACTCCAACCTCTTCCCGGTCGTCGCGGCCCTGGAGCTGAAGTACGGCAAGAAGGTCCTGCCCGAGGGCGCGCTGAGCGAGATGACCCGGATCTCGCACGCGATCGCCGAGGTCGTGAACCTGACCCCGTCCACGCACCAGCCCTACGTGGGTGTCTCGGCCTTCGCCCACAAGGCGGGCCTGCACGCCTCCGCCATCAAGGTCGACCCGGACCTGTACCAGCACATCGACCCGGACCTCGTCGGCAACCGCATCCGCATGCTGGTCTCCGACATGGCGGGCCGCGCCTCCATCGAGCTGAAGGGCAAGGAACTCGGCGTCGACATCTCCGGCGACCGCGAGCTGGTCGCCCGCGTCGTCGAGCGCGTCAAGGACCGCGAGCTGGAGGGGTACACGTACGAGGCGGCCGACGCCTCCTTCGAACTGCTCCTGCGCGAGGAGGCCGAGGGCCGCGCCCGCCGCTACTTCCGCGTCGAGTCCTGGCGGGCCATCGTCGAGGACCGCCCCGACGGCACCCACGCCAACGAGGCGACCGTGAAGCTCTGGGCCAAGGGCGAGCGCATCGTCGCCACGGCCGAGGGCAACGGCCCGGTCAACGCCCTCGACCGGGCCCTGCGCGTCGGCCTCGAACGGATCTATCCCCAGCTCGCGCAGATGGAGCTGGTCGACTACAAGGTCCGCATCCTGGAGGGCAAGCACGGCACGTCCTCCACGACCCGCGTCCTGATCTCCACGACCGACGGAGCGCAGGAGTGGTCGACGGTGGGCGTCGCGGAGAACGTGATCGCGGCGTCGTGGGGCGCGCTTGAGGACGCGTACACGTACGGGCTTCTGAGGGCGGGCGTCGAGCCGGTCGAGTAGCCCACATCGCCGGAGGGGCTTGAAATCAAGCCCCTCCGGCGATTGAGGAGCGGGGTCCGGGGCAGAGCCCCGTGACGGCCACCTACGACAGGGCCCACTTCTGATTCGCCGCGCCGGTGCACGACCACACCTGCGTAGCCGTCCCGTCCGCACTCGAATTCCCGGTCACATCCAGGCACTTGTCGGACGCGGAGTTCACCAGGTCCCCGGCCCCTGACTCGTACCGCCACTGCTGCGCCCCGGACCCGTTGCAGTCGTAGAGCTGCACCTTCGCCCCGTCGGCCGTGGACCCGCCGCTCACGTCGAGGCACTTGCCCAGGGCGCGCACGGTCCCGTCCGCCTTGACCGTCCAGGTCTGGTTCTGCGACCCGGAGACGCAGGACCAGATCTGGGCGACGGCCCCGTTCGCGGTGGATCCGTCCCGCACGTCGAGGCACTTGCCGCCGAGCCCGCGAAGGGCCCCCACCCGGTCGGTGCCACCGGCCTGCGTGCCGCTCCAGGTGAAGGTCGCCGAGGTCTTGCCGGGCAGCGAGTACGTGACGTGCTGCCCGCCCCAGTTGAGGGTGACGTTCTGGGCGCCGGACGCGTCGTTGTAGGCGATGACGGCCTTCGACCCGTCGGTGTTGCGCCAGGCGACGTTCGGTACGGCGCTGGAGCCGGTGGAGGCGATCCTCGAAGCCCCGGGCCGGACGAACTTCGTCAGGTGCCCCATCGTGTAGTACTCGATGTTGTAGTCGACCTGTCCACTGCGCGAGTCACCGTTGTGGACGGTGATGAGCCCGTCACAGGTACCGCAGCCGCCGTTGTGCGGCCCCCGGTTCTGGTCGACGGCGAGGGACCACTTGGTCACCGACTTCGCCCAGTTGCGGGTGTAGTCGATGATGTTCATCATGTCCTCCCGCTGCTGGTTGGCGATCCAGGTGCCACCGGAGTGCTCGGTCTGGAAGGCGTCCAGCTGCGGGTACTTGTTGTGGATCTCGGTCTGCTTGCTGATGTCGCCGCCGTAGCCGTGCCAGGCGATGCCGCCGAAGTTGGGGTGCGAGCGCACGGCGGCGTCGTCCACGGTCGGGGCGGCGTAGGCGTCGTAGGTGTCCCAGTTCCAGTCGTGGGCGAGCACCTTGGTCTTCACGCCCGCGCCCGCGAGCTTCGGCAGCAGCTCGCTCTTGGTGAAGTAGGCGAGCCCCGAGCCGTTCCAGCTCATCGAGGGGTAGCCCGAGCAGCAGGTCGGCTCGTTCTGCGCGGTGACGTAGTCGATGGGGACACCGGCGGCCTGGTACCCCTGGATGTACTTCACGAAGTAGTTGGCGTAGGCGCCGTAGTTCTCGGCCTTGAGCCAGCCTCCGTTGAGCTGCCCGTTGTCCTTCATCCAGGCGGGCGCGGTCCACGGGGATGCCATGACGGTGGCGGCGGGGTTGAGCTGCTTGGCCTGCTTGGTGAGGGGCAGGACGTCGGCCTGGTCGTGCGCGAGGGAGAACTTGGCGAGCGACGGATCGGTCTGGCCGGCCGGTACGTCGTCGTAGGTGTAGCCGAAGCGGGCGAGGTCGGAGCCGCCCATGGGGTTGCGGATGAAGGAGAGGCCGATGCCCTCGCTCGGCGAGAACAGCTTCCTCATCGTGGCGTCGCGGGTGGCCGACGACAGGGCGCCGCTGCTGTTCATCAGCCAGGCGGCGGTGTCCGTGAAGGAGGCGCCGCCGCCGGTGAACGTCTGGTAGCGGGTGTTCTCGTCGACGGTGATGTTGGTGCCGCTGCCGCCGGTGCCCGCCTGGAAGGAGACCGGGGCCTGCTGCTGGAGCCCGCGGGTGACGTGGCGGCCGCCGCTGTCGTCGGTGGTGGTGAGGTGGATGCTGACCTGCTCGCCGGCGGCGTGTGCCGTTCCGGCGCCGGCTCCGAGCCCGGCTCCGGCGAGCCCGGCGGTGGTCAGGGCTCCGGCCAGCAACAGCCGGAGCAGGGGTGTGGGGGTGCGCACGAATGCCTCCTGTGTCCCAACAGTGCACTCTCATGGCTTAGTTCAAGTCGTGAGCAAAAGGGGGTTCCATGCCCACGTCAAGACTTCACGTCGCGAAGACCCCGACCCGTCGTTCACACCCCGGCTGGGTTAGCGTCGAGGTATGAGGCCACTCCTCGCGGCCGTCGCCGCCCCGCTGCTCGCCCTGGCCGCGACGTTCGCCGTCGCGCCCGCCGCCTCCGCCGCGTCGGACGTCTCCACGGTGGCGGATGCCCTGGAGAAGAGCCCGGTCTACGTCGATCCGGCCGCGTCCGGCGGTCTGACCTCGGCGGACGTCAACGCGCTCGAAGAACGGATCAGGGACGCGGACAAGCCGGTGATGGTGGCGGTGCTGCCCGCCGACTTCCCGAAGAAGGACCTGTTCACCGACCTCCGTACGAAGACGGGCGTCGTCGGCGTGTACGGGGTGCGGCTCGGCGACGCCTTCGAGGCGCGCGCCGATCACGAGGTCATGTCCAAGGCGGCCGTTCAGAACCTGACGACGAGCGTGCGCGGTGAACCGCTGAGCGAGCAGCTCGACGACTTCGTCTCCACGGCGCTCCGTACGGCCAAGGGCTCGGCCCCCTCGGCCTGGGGCGGCGCCACAGAAGACGCGGACGACGGGGTCTCGGCCGGCCCCCTGATCGGCGTCGGCGCGGTCGCCGTGCTCGGCGGCGCGGGCGTCTACGCCCTGACCCGCCGCAACCGGCGCCGCAAGGAGCAGGAACAGCGCGAGGCCCTCGACAGGCTGCGGGTCGTCGTCGACGAGGACATCACCGCGTTCGGCGAGGAGCTGGACCGGCTCGACTTCCACCCGGCGGAGGCCGGCGCCGACGACGCGATGCGTGCGGACTACGAGCGGGCGCTCGACGCGTACGAGAAGGCCAAGCAGTTCATGGCCGCCGCCCAGCGCCCCGAAGAGGTGCGCGGTGTCACGCAGGCCCTGGAGGACGGCCGCTTCTCCCTCGCCCTCCTCGCCGCCCGCCGCGAGGGCCGCCCGCTGCCCGAGCGCCGGGCGCCCTGCTTCTTCGACCCGCGCCACGGCCCCTCCGTCGAGGACGCCGAATGGACCCCGCCGGGCGGCTCGCCCCGCCAGGTCCCGGTCTGCGCCGCCGACGCCACCCGGCTGCGCGACGGCGCCGAGCCCATGATCCGCACGGTCGACGCGGGCGCGGGCGAGCGCCGCCCCTACTACGAGGCCGGGCCCATGTACGGACCCTGGGCGGGCGGCTACTTCGGCGGCGGCATCCTCCCCGGCCTCCTCGTCGGCACGATGCTGGGCTCGATGATGTCGGGCCCCGCGTACGTCGCCGACTACGGCTCCGGCTACGGGGACTTCGGGGGCGGCGGGGACTTCACCGGCGGCGACTACTCCGGAGCCGACTTCGACACGTCGGACTTCGGTGACTTCGGCGGCGGGGGAGACTTCGGCGGAGGCGGGGACTTCGGCGGTGGCGGTGGCGGCGGCGACTTCGGCGGCAGTTTCTGACCGGATGACCCGACGTTTCCTGACCGTTCCCGGACATCGACGGTCCGGTGTTGCGCACAAATTTCAGTAGACGGCAGAGGTTGTCACAAGAGTGACGAATCACTGCCCGCAGTCATATGCCGCCGGTAACGTGACGCCCCCTGCCTTCGAGCGGATGGGTGGTGGGAATCCGCGCCAGTGGATTCCGAGTCGATGGTCTCCTTGCCGGAGCAGAACAGTGCACGTGGGGTAAGAACCGCGGCCCAGCACCCCGACCCGTACCCCGCGGTGACAGTGGACGCCGAAGGCATCGTGCTGTCCCACAACGAGCAGGCCGGCACGGTGCTGACCCGGATCGCCGCCGGTGTCCCGCTGGCCGCCGTCGCGCCCGCCTGGCTCGTCGAGGCGCACCTGCGGCACGTCGCCGACGGGGGCGGGAACCGGTCGGCCTCGGCTGCGGGCCGGCTCGGCGGACGCCGGGTGAACGCGCTGGCCGGAACCGGCGTGAACGGCACGGTGACGTGGTGGCTGGTCGGTGGCGGTGCCCCGGCCGCCGCCGCACGGGAGCTGACGCGGGAGCGGGCCAGAGCCGGTCTGCTGCAGGAACTCTCCTCCGACCTGCTCGCCTCGATGAACGTCGAACGCTGCATGAGGGTGACCGTGCAGCGGGCGGCGCGGAACCTGGCGGACGCGGCGGTCCTCGTCGGCCCGGCCGACGGACGCGGCTTCCCGGTGAGCCGGTGCACCGCCGACGGGCCCGTGGCGCAGGAGCGCGTCGCCCTGGACCCGGGGCAACTGCCCGGCCTGGCCGAGGCGTTGGCGGGGCTCCCCGCGGTGTCCTCCCCCTGGATCGACCCCGGGCTGCTGCCGCCCTGGGCGGTGCCGGACGGTTTCGTGGACGCCGCCGCCGACATCGGCTCGGTGGCCGTGATCCCGCTGCCGGGGCACGGCGCGCCGGCCGGCTGCCTCATCCTGCTGCGCCGCAGGGAGGCGTCGACGTTCACCCCCGGCGAGGAGTCCTTCGCCCACCTCTTCGCCGCACGCGCCGGCGCCGCCCTCTCCATCGCCCGCAGCCACACCCGCCAGGCGCACCTCACCGACGTGCTGATGCGCGACCTGCTCCCGCCCGCACTCGGCCGGGTGCACGGCATCGCCTTCTCCGCCCGCTACCGCGCCTCGGTGGCAGGCGAACAGGTCGGCGGCGACTTCTACGACGTGTACCCCGCGGACACCCCGGACGCCGAGACCGTGGCGGTCCTCGGCGACGTGTGCGGCAAAGGCATCGAGGCCGCCGTCACCGCGGGCAGGACACGCACGGCGCTGCGGGCGCTGGTGCCGTTCGCCGCCGACCACACCCGCCTGCTGACTCTCCTCAACAGAGCACTGCTCTCCGCCGAGGAGTCGCCCTTCGTGACGCTGGCCCTGGCCACCGTGGTGCGCGACGGCGTACGGGTACGGCTGCGCGTGACGAGCGCGGGCCACCCCGCCCCGCTCATCGTGCGCACCACGGGCGAGGTCGAAGCGGTGTGGACCACCGGCACGCTGATCGGCGTGTTCCCCGACATCGAGTTCGCCACCGCCGAGGTCGCCCTGCGGCCCGGCGAGACCTGCCTGCTGTTCACCGACGGGATCACCGAGGCGCGCGGGGGACCGCTCGGGGACGTGATGTTCGGCGAGGACAGGCTGCGCACCGTGCTGTCCCAGTGCGCCGGGATGCCGCCCGAAGTCGTCACCGAACGGGTGCAGATGATCGCCGCCCAATGGGTGGGCGAGGGCCGCCACGACGACATGGCCGTCCTGGCCATCGGCGCGCCCCACGACAACCGACCGAAGACCGACCGACAACCCTGAACGATCCGAACCGGAGAAGGTGAACGGTGTGAACGCTGGAAGCGGCACCGACCTGCTGGACGAGCCCCGCGAACACCTCTGGCACGCGCTCGGCGAGGGCGACGAGGCCCGGGCCGTCGCCATCGTGCGGCACGCGATGACGACGACGGAATCCGAACCCACGACGGGATCCGAACCGACGACGAAATCCGAACCGACGACGGAACCGGACCCCGGACAGCCGCCCGCCGGGAGCATGACAGCCGCCGAACGGACCCGCGCCGCGGGCGAACGAGTCCTGCTCGGCCTCATCGCGCCCACCCAGAAGCGGGTGGGTCTGGCCTGGGCGGCCGACGACATCACGGTGGCGCAGGAGCACGCCGCCACCGCCATCAGCGACCGGTGCATCGGGGCGGTGGCCGACGCCTCCACGACCGCGTCCACCGGCGGCTCCACGGGGCGGGTCCTGGTCGCGTGCGTCGACGGCGAGTGGCATGCCCTGCCCGCACGTCTGATCACCGAGGTGCTGCGGCTGCGCGGCTGGCGGGTCGACCATCTCGGGGCGCACGTCCCCACGGAGCACCTGGTCGCCCACGTGCGCCGCACCGGAGCGCAGGCGGTGCTCCTCTCCTCGTCCATCCCCACACTCCTGCCCGGCGCCCACAACGCGATCACCGCGTGCCAGAGCGTCGGCGTCCCGGTCCTCGCCGGGGGAGCGGCGTTCGGCCCCGGCGGCTGCTACGCGCGGCTGATGCGGGCCGAATGGGCCGAGGACGCGCCCGGCGCGGCGGCCCTGCTCGACCGGGGCCGGAACCGGGTCGGGCCCGGTGCGCAGGCGGCCCGGCCGCCCGAACTGGACCTGCCGCACCTGACCGACCAGGAGTACACGATGGTCCGCAGGACCAGGCAGCAGCTCACGAAGCAGACCCTCGTCGACGTCGAGGGGGGATTTCCCGAGATGCACCGGTACAGCGAGTACCAGCGGGAGCGCACCGTCGAGGACGTCGATCACATCGTGAACTACCTCGCCACCGCCGTGTACGTCGACGACCCCCACCTGTTCACCAGGTTCATCATGTGGACCGCCGACATTCTGGCCGCCCGCGACGTGCCGCCCTGGTGCCTGTTCCCCGCGCTCGACTCACTGCTCGACCAGCTGAAGGACTTCCCCCGCACGGTCACCACGCTCACCGCCGCCCGCGACCTCCTGACGCCGTAGCGACGACAGACCCTAGGAGCGGCTGAGGGCTCGCGTCACGCCGGCCAGGACGGTCGTCGTCAGCACCCAGCCGAGCGCGATCAGCGCGTACGCGAGCCCTTGCACACCGGCCTCGGACCAGTGCCAGCCGTCGCGCTGGCCCAGCCCGCCGACGGGGATGAGCAGGTCGAGGGTGTACGCCACGGGGTTGAAGGGCGCGCCCTCGCCCGGCTTGTTCGGCAGGGGCGTGTGGGTGTGGAAGACGACCGAACCGATGAGTGTCAGCACGGCGAGCCAGATCCCGGCGATCCAGGGCCGGTACCCGTACCCGACGGTCACTTCGAGCAGCAGCCCCCACACCCGGCCGAGCGGCCGCTGCGTCGCCCGGCGCCGCCGCTCCCGCACGAGCAGCACCCGCCGGGCCTCGTCCTCGTGGCCCAGTTTCCGGTAGTACGCGGCCAGCTGCTCGTACGGCTGCGGGGTGAACCCCGGCTGGAACCGCAGCCACGCGAGCCGGTTCGCCGTGTCCTCGCGCTGGTTGCGGCCGGTCAGCTCCATCCAGTCGTACGTCAGCCCGTCCAGGCCCAGCGGCGCGCGCCAGGTGGCGGGCCGGTCCTGGATACGGGTCGCCCGCGCGTTGCGCAGATCGACACCGCCCGCGGGCGGCCGTTCGAAGCGCAGATCGAGGGCTTCGACCTGAGCCCCGACCGCCATCAACGAGCCGACAGCGCCCATGAGTTCGGCATGGTGGAACGACAACAGGTCATCGATCCGCGCCCCGCGCAACCGCACCCGTCCTTCGGCCCGGAACCCGTGGTGCAGCCGGACCGTGGAGGCGCGCAGCGCGTCCCCGTTGAAGGCGACCTCCTCCGGAGCGGTGCCGGTGATCCGGGCGCCGTCCATCCACAGCCCGCCGGGCAACTCGGCGCCCGGGAACAGTACTTGCCCCTCCGCCACGAACCCGTTCTTGCAGAACACGCCGCCCTGCATGATCAGCCCACCGGCGTGCAGAGCGATGCCCTCCGTGGCGATGAGGTGGGCCCGGTCGAGGATCAGCCCGCCCGCTATGTGGGTGAGCGTGACGTTCACGGCGCCCCGGGGCCCGCCTGTGATCGTCGACCCCCGCAGGTCCAGCCGCCCACCGATCTGCGCGGTCGGCGCGACGAATCCGGGCAGCTCGCAGTCGGTCACGGAGAACGCGAGCGTGTTCGCCCCCTCCAACGTCATCGGCCCGTCGAACCGACACCCCTCGAACCGCACGAGCCGCCTGATCTCGGCGCCGTCCAACGCCAGTGCGCCATGGACGTGGGCGTCGCGCAGCACGTACGGCTCGGACTGCGCGTCCGGGTCGAGAATCTGCTCCCTGACGCGCGCGGCGTCGATATGTCTTTCAGGGGTGGGTGACATGTGTGCGGAGGAAGTTTTTCCAGGTGTCGAGGCTGAGGGTGAGGATGGCGCCAGTCGCGGGGTCGTTCTTGGAGTCGCGGATGTGGACGGTGGTGGCCTGTGTGGCGACTTCGAGGCAGTTGCCGCCGTTGTCGCCGCTGTAGCTGGACTTGATCCAGACGGGCCCGGCGTTGCTTGCTGCGGTGTTCATGAGGCTCCTAGCAGTGTGTCCAGCATGCGCGCGCTCTCTGCTGGAGATAGTGCCTGTGACCGCAGCATTCCATACTTGAGCTGAAGGGAGTGCACCTCGCCGGGGTCTTCGACCAGGGCGCTGATGCACTGGCTCTCCAGGTAGGCCACGCTGTCGTGGTCGATGGTTTCCACGAGCACCATCGGGCCGCTGAGTCCGGCGTGAGGCTGCCGCGACGTAGGCATGATCTGCACGCCCACGCATTGGAGTTCGCTCAGCTCCACGACTCGCCGGAGTTGCGCCCGCATCACCTCCGTACCTCCGACGGGGCGCTGAAAGGCTGCCTCCTCGATGATGAAATTGCAGCAGGGCGGGTGCTCCCGTCCCCAGATTGACTGCCGCTCCAGGCGCCCCGCGAGCCAGTCCTCCAGCGTCTCGTCCTCGATCGGTGGATAGCAGGAGTCGAAGACCGCGCGCATGTACTCCGGTGTCTGGAGCAGACCTGGGACGACCTGCGTCTCGTACGTCTGGATCGCCCGCGCCTTCTGTTCGAGCTCCACTAGGTCGGCCACGAGGAGGGGAAACTTCTCGCGTGCGGGGATCTTGGCCACCGCCACCTGCAATGTGCCGCCCGTTCGGAAGAGTTCGTCCAGGGCTACGGCCAAGGCCAGGCTGACAGGACGCCTGCCCTGTTCAATGGACGCTGTCTTGTCCGGGCTCACGCTCAGCGTCTCAGCCAGCTCGGCTTGCGTCATCCCGGCGATCCTGCGATGCAACGCGATCTGCGCCCCGATCGCGTGCCACGAAGTCACTCGCTTCTTCATACGCGCACCCTGCCCATCCTCAACCCCGCCCGAGCGGCGCGGACTCGTACAAATGCAGATGTACGACCTGTGGCGCTCCCCGAGTGAAACGCGCCCGCACGAGGGTGATCGCCATGGAACAACTGCCGTACCGGCGCGAGGCGTTCTACCGCCGCGAACGCAAATCGATCCCCGCGGCCCGCGCGTTCACAGCCTGGGCTTTGCGGGATTGGCGCGCAACCGAACGTCTTGACGATGCACTCTTGTGCGTAAGCGAGCTGGCGACGAACGCGCTGCTGCATGGCGTGCCGCCGGGCAGGGGTTTCCGGTTGCACATCGGGATGTGTGCGCACGGGGTGATCAGGATCGAGGTGTAGGACAGCGGAGACGGCATGGTCGCCGCGAACGACCCGCGCCCCGAGGAGGAGCACGGCCGGGGCCTGCTCCTCGTAGCCGCGCTGGCGGACAAGTGGGGCACAGGGGTGCGGGACCCGGGCAAAAGCGTGTGGTGCGAGTTCGGATCTCAGTGACGGGGTGAGCCGGACTCAAGCTCCTCGGGGCGGGGCTTCGGGACCCGGGCCCCCTCCCCGTACAGGAACCGCGACAACGCGACCCGCGCACGTCGCACCCCGCGCTGATCCCCGTCCGAGGCCAGAGCCACCGGCTCCTCGTGCTGAGTCAGCCGGAACACCTCCTCGCGGGGCAGCGGCTCGTGGACCTCCACGTACTCCCCGTGAGGCAGTCGTTTGATGAGCCCGGTCTCCCGCCCGTGCAGCACCTTGTCCCGGTCCCGCCGCTGCAAGCCCAGGCACACCCGCTTGGCCAGCACAAACGCCAAGACCGGCCCCGCGAACAACGCCACCCGCGCGCACCACGTAATGGCGTTCACGGACAGATGGAAATGCGTGGCCCAGAGATCGTTCGCACCGGCCGCCATGGCCACCAGGAAGCCGACGATCCAGGCCACCCCGAGCCCCGTCCGCACAGGACGATCGCGGGGCCGGTCGAGGAGATGGTGTTCGCGGCGGTCGCCCGTGACCCAGGACTCGATGAACGGCCAGGCCCCGATGAGGACCAGCCAGAGAGGGAACGCCAGGAACGGGACAAGGATGCCGAGATTGAGCGTGTGGCCCCACAGGACGATCTCCCAGCCGGGCATCACGCGGACCAGGCCCTCGGCGAAGCCCAGGTACCAGTCGGGCTGGGCGCCCGTGGAGACCTGGTCGGGGCGGTAGGGCCCGTAGACCCAGACGGGGTTGATCGACGCGATGGCCGCGATCGCCGCCACCACCCCGAAGACGAGGAAGAAGAAGCCGCCCGCCTTGGCCGCGTAGACGGGGAAGAACGGCTGGCCCACGACGTTCTTCTCGGTCTTTCCGGCGCCCGGGAACTGCGTGTGCTTGTGGTGGAAGACGAGGATCAGGTGGGCGACGACGAGCGCCGCCATGATGCCGGGCAGCAGCAGGATGTGGATCGAGTAGAAGCGGGCCACGATGTCCGTGCCCGGGAACTCCCCGCCGAAGAGGAAGAACGACAGGTACGTCCCGACGATCGGGATGGACAGCGTCATGCCCTCGATGAGCCGCATACCCGCGCCGGAGAGCAGGTCGTCGGGGAGCGAGTAGCCGAGCAGGCCCTCGAAGAGCGCGAGGAACAGCAGCAGCCAGCCGAACAGCCAGTTCAGCTCGCGCGGCTTGCGGAACGACCCCGTGAAGAAGTGCCGCATCATGTGCACGAACATCGCCGCGACGAAGATGAGCGCCGCCCAGTGGTGGATCTGCCGGATGAGCAGTCCGCCGCGTACGTCGAAGCTGATGTCGAGCGTCGAGGAGTACGCCTCGGACATCCGGATGCCCTTCAGCGGAACGTAACTGCCCTGGTACGTCACCTCGTTCATCGACGGGTGGAAGAAGAGCGTGAGGTAGACGCCGGTCAGGATCAGGATGACGAACGTGTAGAGGCAGACCTCGCCCAGCAGGAACGACCAGTGGTCGGGGAAGACCTTGCGCAGGTACTTGCGGCCGAGACCGTAGATCCCGAGCCGGCCGTCGACCCAGTCGGCGACGCGCTCGCCCGTGCTGTCGGACATGACTGCCTCCCGTCGGTGCTCACTGTCGTGACGGCCGGGGAGGGGCCGGATGTGACATGGACGGCTGCTTGGTGAGCCACATCACTCCCGCCGAAACACCACCACTTACCGGCGGTAACAATTCACTTCAAGTCAAAGAACAAGAGCGGTCGCTCTACGTGCATGTCCGCTCACGAGCTGGCAATGAATGGCCATGGCGTTCACACGCTGCACACCAGTCACATCCGTCACGCACAACCCAGCGAGAAGGGACGGCCATGCAGAAGCAGACGCAGACGCGACCGCACTCGGCCAAGAAGGCCTACGCGAAGCCCGCCATGTTCAAGCAGGGCGACTTCACGAAGACGACCGCCGGTTACTTCTACGGCGCCTTCTCCGAGTGGATCACCCGCCGCTTCACCTGAGCCCACTGACTCCACCGCCCCAGGAACGGAACCAGGAATGATGCCCGGCCGCCCCGCACACGACTGCTTCGTCGTCCTGCCCGACACCGACGCGGGCCGAGCGGCGGCCGGGCCTCTTCTCCCCGACGGCGCCCCGGACGGCGCCCCGGACGGCGTCCACGTCCTGCGCTACCCCTCCGGCCGCCCCTGGCTAGTCGCCCGCACACCGCTGCGCAGCATCAGCGGCGCCGAGGCGGCCGACGCCGCCCTCGTCGTCATCGGCCCGGACGCCCCGTCCGCCCCCGCACTCGCCGCCGACCTGCGCGCCGCCCGCGACAACGCCACCCTCCACGACCGGCTGGCCCGCCGTCTGCCGGGCGTCCATCACGTCATCTCCCGGACGGGGGCGGAGACTTGGGTGCGCGGCACCGCCTCCGGACTGCGCCGCGTCCACGCCACCGAAGGGCCCGGGCCCCGGCTCGTCTCCGACCGGCCCGCCGTCCTCGCCCGGCTCACCGGCGCCGCGCTCGACGACACCGCGCTCGCCCTGCGCCTCCTCGACTTCCTGCCGCATCCGCTCAGCGGGCGGCCGGTGTGGCGCGGCATCACCGAGACCGACCCGGCGTACGCGCTCGTTCTGCGGCCCGACGGCACCACCACGACCCGCCGCTGGTGGCACGCCCCGGAGGCCGGCCTCCCCATGGCCGAGGGGGCGGCACGCCTCGCCGACGCGCTCGACCGCTCGGTCCGCGCCCACCTCGCCGGCCGCACCCGTGTCAGCTGCGAACTCTCCGGCGGCCTCGACTCCACGTCCCTCACCTTCCTCGCACGCCGGGCCGCCCCCACCGCCGACCTCACCCTCCTGACCGTGGTCTCCCGCGAGACCCACGCGGAGGACGAGACGTGGGCCCGGCGGGCGGTCGAACTGGCCCGCCACACACCCGGTGCGCTCACCCACGACGTCGTCCCGGCCGACGAGGCCCCCCTCTTCTACGCGGGCGTCAGCGACACGCCCACCCCCGGCGGCGACGGTCTCACCGGATTCGGCGTGCTCACCGACGAACCCCTTCCCGTCGCCCCCGCCCGCGCCCGCGCCCGCATGTTGCTCGCCCGCGCCGCGGCCGCCGGGTCCGAGTGCCACCTCACCGGGTACGGCGGCGACGAACTCTTCATGGGGCTCCCCGCCGCCTCCGGCGACCTGTTCCCGCGCCACCCGCTGGCCGCCTGGAACCGCATCGGCGCCGTCCGCCACCAGCTGGGCTGGCCGCTCGCCGCGACGGTCCGCGCCTTGCTGACCCGGCCCTCGTTCCCGCGCTGGCTCGCCGGGGCCGTCACCGACGGCGCCGCCCCGACCGCCCGCACCCCGCAGCTGTCCTGGGGCGTCCGCCAGACCTTGCCGCCCTGGCTGACCCCGGACGCCCGCGCTCTCGTGCGGGACGCGTTCCGGGCCGCCGCCGCGCACGCGGAACCGCTCGCCCCGCGCCCCGGCCGCCACCTCGACCTCGACACGATCCGGATCGGCGCCCGGCACTTTAGGGCCATGGAGGAGTACGGGCTCGCCCTCGGCCTGCCCGTGGCCGCGCCGCTGTACGCGGACCACGTCGTCGAGGCGACCCTCGCCGTACGCCTCGCGGACCGCATCGACCCCGCGCGCTACAAGCCGCTCCTCGCCGAGGCCGTCCGCGACGTCGTCCCCGCGCCGCTGCTCGCCCGCACCACCAAGGACCACATGAACGGCGACCACACCCAGGGGCTCGTCCAACACGCGGACGAACTGCGGCAGTTGTGGGCGCCGGACGCCTCCCGGCTCGCCGCCCTCGGACTCGTCGACCCCCGCCCGCTCGACGCCCTCGCCGCCGACCCGTACTCCCCGCTCCACACCCGGCACTCCATCGACGCGACGGTCGCCTGCGAGATGTGGCTGCGCGCCGTCGACCCCGCAGACGTCCACAGAAAGGTCCCGACCCCGTGAGACTCAGAGACGGCATCGCGGTCACCGGCACCGACTTCGGCGGCGTGCTCCTCGATCAACGCGCCGGAACATACTGGCAGTTGAACGAGACCGGCACCGTCGTCCTCACCGCCCTCGCCGACGGGCAAGGACCCGACGGCGCCGTGGAACGGCTCCTCGCCGCCTTCGACATCGACCGGGCGCAGGCCGAGGCCGACGTCGCCGCACTCACCCGGCAGCTCCTCGACGCGAAGATGGCCACGCCATGAGCACCGAGATGACCATGCCCGGCCGCGACGCCCGGCGCGGCCCGCGCGTGCGCCTCGCCGTCGGCGCGGCCCTCCTCGTCGCCCGGCTCCGCCCCGACCGGCTGCGCCGCCTGCTCACCCGCATCGGCCGCGGCGCCCGTCCCGCCACCCACGCCGAGGCGCTGGCCGCCTACGAGTCGGTCGTCACCGCCAGCCGGCGCTGCGCGGGCTGGTACGGCTGCCTGCCCCGCTCCGTCGCCGTCGCCCTGCTGTGCCGCGCCTCCGGCACCTGGCCGGACTGGCACGCGGGGGTGCGGGCCGCGCCGCCGTTCGCCCCGCACGCCTGGGTCACCGCCGAGGGCAGACTCGTCGGGGAGCGGGCGGACGCGTCCGAGTACCGCCCGCTGATGACCGTCCCCGCCCCGCCGGAAACCGGACCCGATGGCCGCTGAGCTGCGCCGGCTCCTCGCCCACGCCCGCCCGCACGCCCGCCCCCTCGCCCTCGGCGGCGCCCTCGCCCTCGCCGGTTCGGGCGCCGGGCTCGGGATGCCGCTGCTGGCGAAGTACGCGGTGACGGCCTTCGCCGAGGACCGCTCACCCGCCCCCGCGCTGTCCCTGCTGACCCTCGTGGTCCTCGCCGGGGCGGCGCTCACGGCGGGCGGCAGCTACCTGATGGCGCGGACCGGGGAAGCGGTCGTACTCGGCGCCCGTGACCGCCTGGTCGCCCGGATGCTCCACCTCGACGTGGCCGCCGTCGACCGCCTCACCCCAGGCGCCCTCCTCACCCGCGCCACCAGCGACACCACGCTCCTGCGCACCGTCCTGTCGCGCAGCCTCGTCGAATCGGCGAGCGGCGCCCTCACCCTGCTCGGCACCGTCGTGCTCATGGGCGTCATGGACCTCGTCCTGCTCGGCGTGACCCTCCTCGTCCTCGCCGTCGTCGCGGGCGCGCTCGCGCTGCTCATGCCGCACATCCGGCGCGCCCAGGTGTCGGCCCAGGACGCGGTGGGGGAGATGGGCTCGACCCTCGACCGCGCCCTGCAGTCCTTCCGCACGGTCAAGGCGAACGGCGCCGAGGCCCGCGAACACGCCGCGATCACCGCCGCCGTCCGCCGCGCCCGCGACCGGGGCCTGTCGGTGGCCCGCTGGACCTCCGCGTCCGACGTCTCGATGCTCGTCTCCGTGCAGGTGGCGTTCTTGTGCGTCCTCGGCGTCGGCGGCGCCCGCGTGGCCTCCGGCGCCCTGGACATCGCGACACTGATCGCGTTCCTGCTCTACCTGTTCTATCTGGTGGCGCCCCTCGGCCAGCTGACGGAGGGCTGGGTGGGCCTGAACAGCGGCATGGCGGCGATGGGCCGCATCGCGGAGATCGAGGAACTGGCGCGGGAGGAGGCGCCGGTCCCCACCCGCCCCGAGCCCGCAAGCCCCCTGTCCCTCGCCTTCACCGACGTCGTCTTCCGCTACGACGCCGCCCGCGCCCCCGCCCACACCGGCCTCACCTTCGACGTCCCGGCCGGTGGCCTCACCGCGCTCGTGGGGCCGTCGGGCGCCGGGAAGTCCACCGTGTTCGCCCTGCTCGAAAGGTTCTACGACCACGACTCCGGGCGCCTCACGGTCGACGGCCGCGACATCCGGGACTGGCCACTCGGCGACCTGCGCGCCGCGCTCGGCTACGTGGAGCAGGACGCGCCCGTCCTCGCCGGCACCCTGCGCGACAACCTGCTCTACGCCGCCCCGGACGCGACCGGCGACGCACTGCGCGACGTCGTCGCCCGTACCCGGCTCGGCGATCTCGTCGCCCGGCTCCCCGACGGGCTCGACACCCCCGTGGGCCACCGGGGCGTGCTGCTCTCGGGCGGCGAGCGTCAGCGCGTCGCCATCGCGCGGGCGCTGCTGCGCCGCCCCCGGCTGCTCCTGCTCGACGAGGTCACCGCCAACCTGGACGCCGTCAACGAGCAGCACCTGCGCGAGGTCGTCCGCGACCTGGCCACGCGGACGACGGTCCTGGTGATCGCGCACCGGCTGTCCACCGTCGTCGACGCGGACCGCATCGTCGTCCTGGAGAACGGGCGGGCCCGCGCCCAGGGCACCCACGCCGAGCTGCTCCAACGGGACGCCCTGTACGCCGAGTTGGCGGCCACGCAACTCGTGACCGCCTCAACTCGATGACGCTTGTTGTGCCTCTGGTGGCTCCGGCAGCGGTGCCGGGTCAGGCCTGCTTGATCGCGGAGATGTCGAAGTTCAGCTTGATCTTGTCGGAGATCAGGACACCGCCGGTCTCCAGGGCGGCGTTCCAGGTCAGGCCCCACTCGGAGCGCAGGAGCTCGGCCTTGCCCTCGAAGCCCACGCGCTCGTTGCCGAACGGGTCCTTCGCCGAGCCGTTGAACTCCAGGTCGATGGTGATCGGCTTGGTCGTGCCGAGGATCGAGAGGTCGCCGGTGACCCGGTAGTCGGAGCCGCCGAGCGACTCGGCGGACGTCGACCGGAACGTCATCGTCGGGAACTCGTCGATCTTGAAGAAGTCGGCGCTCTTGAGGTGGCCGTCACGGTCGGCGTTGCCCGTGTCGATGCTCGCCATCTGCACGTCGAACGAGGCCGTGGACTTGGCCGGGTCCGCACCGTCCAGGTGCAGCTCACCGGTGAAGTCGCTGAAGCCGCCCTTCACGTTCGTCACCATGGCGTGCCGGGCGACGAAGCCGAGCGTGGTGTGCGCGGGGTCGACGGTGTAGGTGCCCGTGAGGGCGGCGAGCTGGGGGTCGACGGCGGCCGGGGTGGCGGCGGCGCCGGCGGTCTCGTTCTTGCGGCTGAAGATGCTCATGACGCGCTCCTGGGGGACGGGCGGCACGATGGATGCCGCTTGATGTTGAACGTTGAACTATCAACTGAGGACGACTGTAGCGCGCTGATGTTCAACTTTCAACATCAAGCGCGGCGTGTCCATCCGATTACAGCGAGTCGATCTTGAAGGCGCACTACCCCACGCGCGTAGAACCCGGCACCATCTCCCTGTTCCACCTGCACCACCCCTCACTCGGCAGGAAGGGAACCCCATGCGTATCCACTCCGCCCTCACGGCGCTCGCGCTCACCACCGGCGCCCTCGTCGCCCCCGGCTTCGGTGTGCTCGCCTCGGCGACCGACGCCTTCGCCGCCACCAAGATCAGCCACTCCACCGCGACCTCGATGTTCAGCTCGGCCGGCATCACCTGGTCGTCCTCCGGCGGCTGCTCGAACCGGAACGTCAGCACCTGTACGTCCTTCGACCAGCTCAACCTGGCCACCGCCCAGGGCGCCCAGACCCTGAAGCGCGCCACCGGCTGCGCCCTCAACATCACCGGCGGCACCGAGACCGGCCACGCCAGCGGCACGTACTCGCACTGGAACGGCTACAAGCTCGACTTCGGCAAGAGCACCTGCGTCACCAACTACATCAAGGGCACCTTCAGCTACATAGGGCTGCGCGGTGACGGCGCACCCCAGTACAAGTCCGGCTCAGGCAACATCTACGCCGACGAGGGCAACCACTGGGACGTCCTCTACTACAACTGCGGCGGCTGCTGACCCCGTATCAGCGCGCGGCGAGGCGCTCCAGGAGTGCCGCGCCGCGCGCGAGCAACTCCCGCTCCTCTGCGGTGAGTTCGGCCTCGATGGCCTGGGCGAGCCAGCCCGCCCTGCGGCCCCGCTCCGTCTCCAGGGCGGCCCGCCCGGCGTCGGTCAGCTCCACCAGGGACTTGCGGCCGTCCGTCGGATGCGGGCGGCGGGTGATCAGCCCCTGCTCCATCAGCAGCCCCACGGCGCGGGCCATCGACTGCGGCCGTACGCGCTGGTCCAGGGCCAGATCGCTGGTGGTCATGGCGCCGTCCCGGTCCAGGGCGCCGAGCACGGCCACCTGGCCGAGCGGGATCCGGTCCTCGTGCTTCACGCGCCGCGTGAGCTTGCCCATCGCGGTACGCAGTTCGGCGGCGACGGCGGCGGCTTCCGGGGTGGGCATACGGAACTCTAACCCGCAGGTCATCGGCGTACGCGGCTCCGTGGGAGGTGTGCAGCGAAACTGCACAGCCAATCTGAACAGCACAACTGAACAGCATTGCTGTAGAGTTACTGACCGTCGGGCTCAGCGCCAGCGTCGTCGCAGCCGGGGCCCGGCCCGCGACAAGGGAGGGAACTCCTATGACCGACGCCACCACCATCCGCTCCGTCACCGCCCGCCCCGTGCTCGACAGCCGCGGCAACCCCACCGTCGAGGTCGACGTCGTCCTCGCCGACGGGTCCCTGGGCAGCGCCGCCGTCCCCTCCGGCGCCTCCACCGGCGCCCGCGAAGCCGTCGAACTGCGCGACGGCGACCCCGCGCGCTGGCACGGCAAGGGTGTCGACCGCGCCGTCGGCCATGTGAAGGGCGAGATCGCGGCGGCCGTCATCGGCCGCGACGCCGCCGACCAGGCCGGTCTCGACACCGCCCTGACCGCGCTCGACGGCACCCCCGCCAAGTCCCGGCTCGGCGCCAACGCCCTGCTCGGCGTCTCGCTCGCCACTGCCAAGGCGGCCGCCGCCGCGCACCGCCTGCCCCTGTACCGCTACCTCGGCGGCGCCGACGCCCGCACCCTGCCCATGCCGATGATGAACATCGTCAACGGCGGCGCCCACGCCGACAATCCGCTGGACTTCCAGGAGTTCATGATCGCGCCGGTCGGCGCCGCGACCTTCGCCGAAGCCGTCCGGATGGGCTCCGAGGTCTTCCACACCCTGCGCCGCGACCTGCTCGCCGCCGGACACTCCACCGGCGTAGGGGACGAGGGCGGATTCGCGCCCGCGCTGCGCACGGCCGAGGAAGCGCTCGACTTCGTCATGGCCGCCATCGAACGCACCGGCTACCGGCCCGGCGCCGACATCGGCCTCGTCATGGACCCCGCGTCCTCGGAGTTCCACCGCGACGGCGTCTACACGTACACGGGCGAAGGCGTCCGCCGCACCTCCGCCGAACAGGTCGACTACCTCGCCAAGCTCATCGACGCCTACCCCGTCCTCTCCGTCGAGGACCCGATGGCCGAGACCGACCTCGACGGCTGGCGCGAGCTGACCGCCCGCGTCGGCGACCGCTGCCAGCTCACCGGCGACGACGTCTTCTGCACCAACGAAGCGCTGGTCAGGGAGGGCATCCGGACCGGCGTCGGCAACGCGGTCCTGGTCAAGGTCAACCAGATCGGTACGCTGACCGAGGCGCTCGGCACCGTCGACGCCGCGCGCCGGGCCGGCTGGGCGGTCGTCATCTCGCACCGCTCCGGCGAGACCGAGGACACGACCATCGCGGACCTCGCCGTCGCCACCGGCTGCGGCCAGATCAAGACGGGCTCCCTGTCCCGCTCCGACCGCACCGCCAAGTACAACCGGCTCATCCGGATCGAGGAGGAGCTGGGCGCCGCGGCCGTCTACGCGCCGACGCTCGTGTGACGGGCCTCTCACCCTTCGCCGCCGTCCGCCTTTGTCCGACCCCGACAAGCGGAGAGGGGCCTGAGCAGTAACTTCGGCTGCATGAGACGCCGGTTCTGTTCAGGGCTACCAGGAAAACGAGCCGGAGACTGTGCGAAGTCGACGGCCCGTTTTCCTTGGTCGGCTTCGTATGGTCACTACATGACCGTTTTGGACGACACCGCCTCCGCCCCCGGGGACGAGCCCACCGACGCCCGCGGGCGCGTGGCCGAGCTGCACGAGATCCGTCAGCAGGCCCTGCGCGGACCGAGCGACCGGGCGACCGAGGCCCAGCACGCCAAGGGCAAGCTGACCGCGCGCGAGCGCATCGAGCTGCTGCTTGACGAGGGGTCGTTCAACGAGGTCGAGCAGCTCCGCCGGCACCGCGCGGTCGGTTTCGGCCTGGAGGCCAAGAAGCCCTACACCGACGGTGTCATCACCGGCTGGGGCACGGTCGAGGGCCGCACGGTCTTCGTCTACGCGCACGACTTCCGGATCTTCGGCGGCGCCCTGGGCGAGGCCCACGCCACGAAGATCCACAAGATCATGGACATGGCCATCGCGGCCGGTGCCCCGCTGGTCTCCCTGAACGACGGCGCGGGCGCCCGTATCCAGGAGGGCGTCTCGGCGCTCGCCGGGTACGGCGGCATCTTCCAGCGCAACACCAAGGCGTCCGGCGTCATCCCGCAGATCAGCGTGATGCTCGGCCCGTGCGCGGGCGGCGCGGCCTACAGCCCCGCCCTCACCGACTTCGTCTTCATGGTCCGCGAGACCTCGCAGATGTTCATCACGGGCCCGGACGTCGTCAAGGCGGTCACCGGCGAGAACATCACGCAGAACGGGCTCGGTGGCGCCGACGTCCACGCGGAGACCTCCGGCGTCTGTCACTTCGCCTACGACGACGAGGAGACCTGCATCGCCGAGGTGCGCTACCTCCTGTCGATGCTGCCGCAGAACAACCGCGAGAACCCGCCCACGACCCCCTCCGACGACCCCGCGGACCGCCGCGGCGACGTCCTCCTGGACCTGGTCCCGGCCGACGGCAACCGCCCCTACGACATGACCAAGGTCATCGAGGAGCTCGTCGACGACGGCGACTACCTGGAGATCCACGAGCGCTGGGCCCGCAACATCATCTGCGCCCTGGCCCGCCTCGATGGCCAGGTCGTCGGCATCGTCGCCAACCAGCCCCAGGCCCTCGCCGGTGTCCTCGACATCGAGGCCTCGGAGAAGGCCGCGCGCTTCGTCCAGATGTGCGACGCCTTCAACATCCCGATCGTCACCCTCCTCGACGTCCCCGGCTTCCTGCCCGGCGTCGACCAGGAGCACGGGGGCATCATCCGCCACGGCGCCAAGCTGCTCTACGCGTACTGCAACGCCACCGTCCCGCGCATCTCGCTCATCCTGCGCAAGGCGTACGGCGGTGCTTACATCGTCATGGACTCCCAGTCCATCGGTGCGGACCTCACCTACGCCTGGCCGACCAACGAGATCGCGGTGATGGGAGCGGAAGGCGCCGCCAACGTCATCTTCCGCCGCCAGATCGCCGACGCCGAGGACCCCGAGGCCATGCGCGCCCGCATGGTCAAGGAGTACAAGTCCGAGCTGATGCACCCCTACTACGCGGCCGAGCGCGGCCTGGTCGACGACGTCATCGACCCGGCGGAGACCCGCGAGGTACTGATCAAGTCCCTGGCGATGCTCCGCACCAAGCACGCCGACCTGCCCTCCCGCAAGCACGGCAACCCGCCGCAGTAGCGGCACCCACCCGTAGGAGACCCGCCCATGTCCCACGCTGACATCCGTGTCGAGAAGGGCCACGCCGAGCCCGAGGAAGTCGCCGCCATCACCGCGATCCTCCTCGCCCGCGCCGCCGCCCAGCCGGCCGCCCCCGCCCACCGCGTCCGCCAGAACCGCGCCGGCTGGCGCCGTCTGGAGCGCGAGCCCGGCTTCCGCGCCCCGCACAGCTGGCGCTGAGCCCGCACCACGACGAACGGCCGCGGCCCCGTCCTCCTTCCGGAGGGCGGGGCCGCGGCCGTTGTGCCGGTGGGCGGCTAGCGCAGGCGCGCCATCAGCGCGTGCTCCACCAGCGTGATCAGCGAGGACTTCGCGTCCGCGCGGTGACGGGCGTCCGTCGTGATGATCGGGGTGTCCGGGCCGATCTGCAGCGCCTCGCGGACCTCGTCGGGGCCGTAGGGCTGGTTGCCGTCGAAGCCGTTGAGGGCGATGACGAAGGGGAGGCCCGAGTTCTCGAAGTAGTCGACGGCGGGGAAGCAGTCGGCGAGGCGGCGGGTGTCGACGAGGACGACGGCGCCGATCGCGCCGCGCACCAGGTCGTCCCACATGAACCAGAAGCGGTCCTGGCCGGGCGTGCCGAACAGGTACAGGATCAGGTCCTGGTCGAGCGTGATGCGGCCGAAGTCCATGGCGACCGTCGTGGTCGTCTTGTCCCCGGTGTGGGTGAGGTCGTCGATGCCCGCGGAGGCGGACGTCATGACGGCCTCGGTGCGCAGCGGGTTGATCTCCGACACGGCGCCGACGAACGTCGTCTTGCCGACGCCGAACCCGCCGGCCACCACGATCTTCGCGGACGTGGTGGAACGACTTGGAGTTGCCGGCCCTCCGCTAGAGCTTGCGAAGTCCACTGAGCACCCTTTCGAGCAATGTCACGTCTGGCTGACCGCCGGCACTCTCGTCGCCGCCGGGCTGATGGATGGCGACCAGGCCCGCCTCCGCCAAGTCGGCGACGAGAATCCTGGCCACGCCGAGAGGGATGGTGAGCAGGGCCGAGATCTCGGCCACCGACTTGATCTCCCGGCAGAGCTGGCAGATCCGCTGGTGCTCGGGCAGTTGGCCCTGCAACTGGTGCGGCTGCGCGGTGGTGTGCACCAGCGCCTCGATGGCGAGCTGGTAGCGCGGCCTGGTACGACCGCCCGTCATGGCGTACGGGCGCACCAGGGGATTGTTCTTCGCAGCGGGCGCGGGGCTCGCGTCGGGACGCGGCTGCGGCTGCACAGGCTGGATACGGGGTGCCGGCGGCTGGTCGTAGGGTCCGGGCTGCCGGGGCCGGGCATGGCTCGGCGTGGAAGGGAAGTTGTACCGGTTCCGCGAACCGTCATGCGCGCCCGGCTGACCCTGGCCCTGTGCGGGGCCGTAGGGCGGCCAGTGCGCCGATGAACCGCTCGGGGGTGTTGCTGAACCAGACACGTACTTCCTCCTCCGACTGCGCTGGGCACCATCACTGTGGAGCCGCGTCCCGAAACTTTACGGCCACGGGACGCGGAAACGCACCGCCTGTCTGTTAGTTGAGAAGGCTTCCCTGAAGCTCCGCCCGCAGGTCCGGGGTGAGAACCGTGCCCGCACGGTCGACAAGAAGTGCCATCTCGTACCCGACGAGGCCAATGTCCGCTTCGGGGTGTGCAAGGACGGCAAGGGAAGAACCGTCGGAGATGGACATGATGAAGAGGAATCCTCGCTCCATCTCCACAACGGTCTGGTTCACCGCGCCGCCCTCGAAGATCCGGGACGCGCCCGCGGTCAGCGAGGTCAGTCCCGACGCGACGGCCGCCAGCTGGTCGGCGCGGTCGCGGGGGAACCCTTCGGACATCGCCAGAAGGAGTCCGTCGGCGGAGACCACCACCGTGTGGGACACCCCGGGGGTGTTGTCCACGAAGTTGGTGATCAACCAGTTCAGGTTCTGTGCCGCCTGGCTCATCGGGCTCACACTAACGCTCCTGGATGTAGGTGCTGTCAGGGCCACCGGGAAACCCGCTGTCCTGGCCGTTCTTCGTCACTGCCGTCACTACCACTACGGTCGCTCCGGTCACTGCTGCTCACTACTGCCTTCACTGCGCCCACGCTGCACGCCGCGCCGCAGATTGCTCAGCCGGCCCCGGACGTCCTCCGGGGCGCGGGATATCTGCGGGCCGCCCTGCGGCGTGGACTCCGCGGCACCCTCGATCAAGTTGGCCTTGGGCACCCGGCGCGGCAGTCCGGAAGCGGTGACGCCGCCCGCCTTGGGCTGCTTGAGCCGCTCCGCGCGCCCCCACCGCTCGTCGTTGGCCGAGCGCCAGTCGGCCGTCCCGTCGGAGCCGGCCGCCGCGGGGGTCTCCTGCGCGGGGTCCTGGCGCTGGAGGGCGCCGGCGCCGCGGCGCGGCAGTCCGGCGTCCGTTACCTCGTGCGTGACGGAGGGGGAGGGACCGGCCGCCGGTCCTGATCCGGCGGTGGTGCCCGGGCCGAAGCCTACGCTGTCCCGGTCCGCCGCGTCAGCGGCCTGCGCGGATTCCGCATCGGCCGCGTACGACGGGCCGAAGTCGCCCTGATAGCCGTCCCGTGCTGGCCAGTCGTCGTGCTGACCGCGCTCCGGATAGGCGGTGTAGGCGTCCGCGCCGGCTTCCGCATAGCCGTCCGTGCCGGCTTCCGCATAGCCGTCCGGCGAGGTGGGGTCGGAGCCGTACACCCCCTGCCCGCCCTGGTCGTAGGACGGCTGTGCGGGGGCGAAGGCGTCGTACCCGGTCTGCTGCGGGGTGTCGTAGGAAACCTGCTGCTGATCGCCGTAGACACCCTGACCCTGATCGTCGTAGGAGATCTGCTGCTGCGGGTCGTAACCGAGCTGCTGACCGTCGTACGCCGACTGGTCCGGGTAGGAGGACTGCTCCTGCTGGGCCGGGTGGGGCCGCGTCGGGGGGACCTCGTCGCGGAAGAGCGGACGGTCGTCCGCCGCTTCCTGGCCCTGGGTCTGCGCCTCCAGGGCCGCACGGCGCTCCTCGCGCATCAGGGAGCGGCCGACCGGGTCCAGGTCGCGGGCGTCGTCCGGCACCTCGTAGCGGCTGTCGTCGAAGCCGAGTTCGGCCGCGGTGCGCAGCGGCGCCTTCTCGAACGACTGCTGCTGTTGCTGCTCCTGCTGCGGGATCATCGTCGAGACGGTGAACTCGTCGAAGTCGGTCGCGTTGCCGCCCTGGCCGCCGCCACCGCCGTGGGTGATGCCCTCCGGGAGCATGACGAGCGAGGTCGTGCCGGCCTGCTCGCCCGAGGGGCGCAGCTGGACGCGGATGCCGTGCCGGTCGGCGAGGCGGCCGACCACGAACAGGCCCATGCGCTGGGAGATCGCGGCGTCCACGGTCGGCGGGTTGGCCAGCTTGTGGTTGATGTCCGCGAAGTCCTCGGCGGTGAGGCCGATGCCCTTGTCGTGGATCTCGATCATGATGCGGCCGTCGGGCAGACGGGTCGCGGTGACGCGGACCTTGGTCTGCGGCGAGGAGAACGTCGTGGCGTTCTCCAGGAGCTCGGCGAGCGCGTGCACGAGGTCGGTGACCGCGCGGCCGTGGATGTCGGCCTCGGGCACGCCGGACAGCTCGATGCGCTCGTACTGCTCCACCTCGGAGGAGGCGGCGCGCAGGACGTCGACGAGAGGGACCGGCTGGTCCCAGCGGCGGCCGGGCTCCTCGCCGGCGAGGACCAGGAGGTTCTCGCCGTTGCGGCGCATACGGGTCGCGAGGTGGTCCAGGCGGAAGAGGTTCTCCAGCTGGTCCGGGTCGGCCTCGTTGTTCTCCAGGTCGGTGATGAGGGTCAGCTGGCCCTCGATCAGCGACTGGTTGCGGCGCGACAGGTTGGTGAAGATCGCGTTGATGTTGCCCCGCAGGAGGGCCTGCTCGGCGGCGAGCCGGACGGCCTCGCGGTGGACCTGGTCGAAGGCGCGGGCGACCTCGCCGATCTCGTCACGGGTGTTGATCGGGATCGGCTGGACGCGGGTGTCGACCCGGCCGGGCTCGGTGCGCGAGAGCTGGTCGACCAGCATCGGCAGGCGCTGCTCGGCCACGTCGAACGCGGCGGAGCGCAGACGGCGCATCGAGCGGGACATCTGGCGGGCCATCATCCCGGCGAGGATGAACGCGGCGAGCAGAGCGACGACGACGGCGGCACCGATGACGACCGCCTGCTGCTTGGCGTCCTCGGCGATGCCGGACGCCTCGGTCACGGCCTTGTCGGCGAGGTCCGACTCGATGGTGCGGTACATGTCGAACTTGGCGGTGTTCACCGCCCACCAGTTCTCGGCGGTCACGCCCTTCTCGGCGAGGGCGACGCGGGCGCTGGGCTGGGTGCTGGGCATCCCCACGATGGCGGCGACCATGTCGGTCGTCTCGGCCGGCGGCGGGATGTAGTCCGGGTCCTTCGCCTTGGCCGCGGCGGCCTGCTTGGCGCCGTCGGTCTTCAGCTTCTCGGCCGCGTCCTCGAGCTTCTTGAGGTCCTCGGGCGTACCGCCGCCCTTGTACTCCTCGACGGCGATGTTCTCGAGGTAGGCGTAGCTGCCGAGCGCGGTGCGCTGCTTGGCGAAGCTCTCCGAGGAGACACCGGGCTTGATCAGGAGGTGCATACCGATGGAGCGCTCCAGGGAGAGCGCCGCCTTGGTGAGCGAGATCGCGTAGACCGTACGGCCGTAGCTGGTGATGTTGCCGGTGCCGAGACCCAGCTCGTTGGCGAACTCCATCAGCGGGTGCTGGATGGCGACGTAGCCCTCTTCGGTCGCGACGCCCGGGAGCTTGGCGGTGTAGGACGCGGCACGCAGCTGGTCCAGGCCGCCCTCGACCTTGGTGAACTGCGCGAGGCGGCGCTCCAGGCCCTCCTTGTGCGGCATGTTCTTCGCCGCGGTGTGGAACTCCCCGGCGGCGGCGTCCGTCGCCGCGCGCGCCTTGACGACCGTGGGGTCGTTCTTCTTGCCCTGGAGCAGGGGCGCGGCGGAGATGTCGCGCTCCTCGACGAGCCGGTTGCCGTAGGTCAGCGACGCCTGCACGAGGCGTGCGGTGGCTTCGGCGTCCTCCGCCTCGTGCCAGGTGTCGATGGAGTTCTTCACCTGGAAGCCGCCCATGACCAGGCCGACGAGGACGGGTACGAGGAGAATGGCGTTCAGCTTGGTGGGCACACGCCAGTTGCGCGGCGACAAGCGGCCGCCCGACGGCTGGGGCGCCGCCGTCTCGGCCGGTGCGGCCTGCGCCGCTGTGCGCGGCGGCGGGGTGAAGTTGCCCCGCGCCGACTGCGGCTCGGGACTTTTCTTGCTTCGCCTCACTCGACCAACAACCTCTCGGCGTCGGCACCTACGTTGTGCCGCGGTGTGTCTTCAGGCCCGTTCTTACTGGGCAGTTCAGCGCATTCCAGCACGTCAGGAGGCGCACCTCCAAACAGTCGGAAGCGGAAGCTCCCCGTGATGTATGCCCCACATAAAACGGTCATAAAGAGCGAGCCCCGCCAAAAGGCGGGGCTCTTGTGCGCACAGTGGAACCAGGTGTGCGCGACGTGTGTCTACGCCCATGGAATTCTCTGTCGAAACGTTATGAACACAGCGGCCCCGCGTGTCAAACGCCACAGGGGCCGCTGAAATCACTGCGACAACTGCCGTACGGTTCCGGCCACTTGATGGCCGACTTCCGACTGTTCCAGGCCGCTCGGCCGGCTACTTCAGACGGGCCATCAGCGCGTGCTCCACCAGCGTGATCAGCGCACTCTTCGCATCGGCGCGGTGCCGGGCGTCCGTCGTGATGATCGGGGTGTCGGGCCCGATCTGCAGCGCCTCGCGCACTTCCTCGGGGTTGTACGGCTGGTGCCCGTCGAACCCGTTGAGGGCGACGACGAACGGCAGCCCCGAGTTCTCGAAGTAGTCGACGGCGGGGAAGCAGTCGGCGAGGCGGCGGGTGTCGACGAGGACGACGGCGCCGATCGCGCCGCGCACCAGGTCGTCCCACATGAACCAGAAGCGGTCCTGGCCGGGCGTGCCGAACAGGTACAGGATCAGGTCCTGGTCGAGTGTGATGCGGCCGAAGTCCATGGCGACCGTCGTGGTCGTCTTGTCCCCGGTGTGGGTGAGGTCGTCGATCCCGGCGCTCGCCGAGGTCATCACGGCCTCGGTGCGCAGCGGGTTGATCTCGGAGACCGCTCCCACGAACGTGGTCTTGCCGACGCCGAAGCCACCGGCCACCACGATCTTGGCCGAGGTCGTCGACCGGGGCGCCGCCCCGGTGGCGCCGTCAGAGCTTGCGAAGTCCACTGAGAACCCTTTCGAGCAGAGTCACGTCCGGCGCACCGCCGTTGTTCTCGTCGCCGCCGGGCTGGTGGATCGCGACGAGCCCGGCCTCGGCCAGGTCCGCGACGAGGATCCGGGCCACCCCGAGCGGCATCGACAGCAGGGCCGACACCTCGGCCACCGACTTCACCTCGCGGCACAGGTGGCAGATGCGCTGGTGCTCGGGGAGCAGCGTCACCAGGGCGGCCGGGTCGGCGGTCGTGCTGACGAGCGCCTCTATGGCGAGCTGGTAGCGCGGCCGGGTCCGGCCGCCGGTCATCGCGTACGGGCGGACCAGCGGCTGGTCGCCCTCAAAACCGTAGGCGGCCTGCGCGGCAGCGCTGCCGTACGGATCGTGAGGAGCGGTGGGCGGGGTCATGGATCCTCCGGGCGGGACGACGGGCCTCGAGGCCTGCCGTCTGAGGGTGGGCCGGTGGGGGGATTGTGACGGCCTTACGGTGACAGGACGCAGATCGGAAGGGGATTACGTGACTTCTCTGGTCTCCGGGGCCGGTGGTGCACCAGACTTCTGGTGTGGCCGGGGTTACCGGCCGTCACCCCGGTCGGGTCAGTGCAGAAGACTGCCCTGCAGCTCTGCGCGCAGATCCGGGGTGAGCACGGCGCCCGCCCGGTCGACGAGGAGCGCCATCTCGTACCCGACGAGGCCGATGTCGCAGTCCGGGTGCGCGAGCACGGCCAGCGACGATCCGTCGGACACGGACATGATGAAGAGGAAGCCGCGCTCCATCTCCACGACGGTCTGATTGACCGGGCCGCCCTCGAAGATTCTCGAGGCCCCCGCCGTCAGCGAGGTCAGACCCGACGCCACGGCCGCCAGCTGGTCCGCGCGGTCGCGCGGAAAGCCCTCGGACATCGCGAGCAGCAGACCGTCCGCGGACACCACGACCGTGTGGGAGACCCCCGGTGTGTTGTCCACGAAGTTGGTGATCAACCAGTTCAGGTTCTGTGCCGCCTGGCTCATCTGGCTCAACTAACGCTCCTGCTGGTGAGTGGGGCGGAGGAAGCTGCCGGTCTGGCCGGAGTTACCGGCCTGCCGGCCCTGCTGGATGCCCCTACGGAGATTGGTCAGCCGTCCCCGCACCTCGTCGGGTGCGCGTGAGACCTGCGGGCCGGTCTGGTTCTGCTGCTGTTCCTGAGCCGTGCCCGCCACGAGGTTCGCCCGCGGCACACGGCGCGGCAGACCCGAGACGGTGACGCCGCCCGCGGCGGGCTTGCGCACCCGCTCGGCCTGACGCATCAGCTCGTCGTTCGGGGACTGCCGCCAGTTGGACTGGTTCTGGCCGGCGTCGGGGGCCAAGGGCGCCTGGTGGGCCGTGCCGTTCTGCGCCTGCGGACGCTGCGGGAGACCGCGCTGCGGAAGGGAACGTCCCTGCGGAGCGGGCTGCGCCTGCTGCGGACCCGGGGCCTGGCCCTGGTGGTTGTTCTGACCGCCCTGACCGCCCTGGTTGCCCTGGCTCTGCTGACCGTGGAACCAGTTCGTCTCAAGCGTGTCGTACAGCGGGGTGCGGCCGTCGCCGGGACCGGTGGCCGGCGGCAGGTACTCCTGCTGCTGCGGCTGCGCCGCGGGACGCTCGTACGGGTACGGGTCCTGCTGCGCCGGGGCCTGGTACTGCTCGTACTGGCCGGTGTCGGCCGGGCTCTGCTGCTGCTCGTAGCGCTGCTGCTCGTACTGGCCCGTGTCCGCGTGGTTCTGCTGCGGCGCGTACTGCTCGAACTGGCCGGTGACGGCAGGGTCCTGCGGCCGCTCGTACTGGCCCGTGTCCGACGGGTCCGGCCGGCCGGGTATGCCGTTCGGTATGCCGCCGAAGACGTCGGAGCGGACGAACTGGCCGCTGTCCTGGTCCGCGGGGCGCGGCGCGTCGAAGTCGGGACGGGCGAACTCGGCCGTGGCGGCCGGGCCCTGGTGCGTGTCCTGGACCCGGGGGTAGCGGGCCGTCGAGTCCGGCTCGTCGTGCTGGCGCGGCGCGTCGAGCCGCGGCTGGGCGTTCTCGTCGCTCCAGCTCGGCACGCGGGGCTGCGGGTTGCCGCCCGGCAGCTCGGCACGCGGGCCGCCGCGCGGGGGCAGCACCGGACGGCGGCGGCCGCCCTGCTGCTGCTCGGCCGGGTCGTTGTGGGTGCGCTGCTGCGGCGGGACCGGGCCCTGTCCGAAGACACTGGCGCCGGTACCGGCCGGCGCCTGCGGAGCCGGTGCGTTCTGCGGGTTCTGCGGGCCGCGCTGGGCGCGCGCGGGCAGCGGGGGCTGCTGCCGCTGGGGCGCCTGCGGGTTCTGCGGACCCTGCGGGGCGAGAGGAGCCTGCGGGTTCTGCGGGCCGCGGGGCTGACCCTGCTGCCCCAACTGACCCTGCTGACCCTGCGGCACGGCATCGCGGGGGCCCTGCGGCCCACGGGGGCCCTGGCCCTGCGGGTTCTGCGGACCCTGCGGACCCGGGGCGCCGTCCCGGCCGGGCAGCGCCGCACGGGGGCCACCGGCACCGGCGCCGACCTGCGGGCGCGCGGCGCCAGGACCGGCGTTGAGACGACCCGCGGCACCGTTGCCCGCGCCGCCGGGGGCGACACCGCGACGCGCGGCGGAGGCACCGGCCGCGGCCTGCGCGGCGGCGGGACCGCCACCGCCGGGACCACCCTGGCCGGGCAGCTTCTTGCCGCCCTGGGCGACGTCCACGGGCAGCATGACAAGCGCGGTCGTACCACCGGAGTCGGACGGCCGGAGCTGGATGCGGATGCCGTGGCGCTGCGACAGACGGCCGACCACGAACAGACCCATGCGGCGGGAGACGGAGACGTCGACGGTGGGCGGCGCGGCGAGCCGCTCGTTGATCGCGGCGAGGTCCTCGGGGGAGAGGCCGATGCCGGTGTCGTGGATCTCGATGAGGACGCGGCCGTCGGGCAGCGCGTGACCGGTCACCTTCACCTTGGTCTGCGGCGAGGAGAACGAGGTCGCGTTCTCGAGCAGCTCGGCGAGGAGGTGCACGAGGTCGTTGACGACGCGGCCCGCGACCTCGGTGGTCGGCACCGAGGCCAGCTCGATGCGCTCGTACTGCTCCACCTCGGAGGCGGCGGCGCGCAGCACGTCGACCAGCGGCACGGGGCGGGTCCAGCGGCGGCCCGGCTCCTCACCGGCGAGGACGAGGAGGTTCTCGCCGTTACGGCGCATGCGGGTCGCGAGGTGGTCGAGCTTGAACAGCGAGGAGAGCTGGTCGGGGTCGGCCTCGCGGGACTCCAGCTCGGAGATGAGCGAGAGCTGGCGCTGGATGAGGCCCTGGGAACGGCGCGAGAGGTTGGTGAACATCGCGTTGACGTTGCCCCGCAGGAGGGCCTGCTCGGCGGCGAGGCGGACGGCCTCGCGGTGCACGTCGTCGAAGGCCGCGGCCACCTGGCCGATCTCGTCCCGGGAGTGCACACCGACCGACTCCACGGACGTGTCGACGTCCTGCGGGTCGGACTCGGAGAGCTGCTTGACCAGCTCGGGCAGGCGGTCCTTGGCGACCTTGGTCGCGGTGTCCTGGAGCCGGCGCAGCGAGCGGATCATGGAGCGGGCCACGACGAACGCGCCGACGAGGGAGACGCCGAGCACGACCAGGATCAGCGCACCGTTGACGATGGCGGACTGCTCGGAGGAGTTGCGCAGCTCACGGGCCTGCTGCTCCATCTGGTTGAGCAGCGTCAGCTCGATCTTGGACATCTCCTGGATCCGGGAGCTGTCCGCGTCGACCCAGTCCTTGTAGGAGCGCTTGTCCTGGGACCTGATGCCGTCCGGCTTGCCCAGGACCCGGTCCGCGTAGGTGTCGGCCGCCTTGATGGTGGCGTTGTTGTCCGTCAGCGGCTTGAGCAGGCTGGCCGCGTCGCTCCCGTAGACGTTGCGGAAGGTGTCGAGCGCGTTGCCGAGGTTGTCGGCGGCGGCGAGGCCGTACTGCCGGTCGGACTCGGAGAGCTTGCCGAACTGGGAGCTGTTCGGCGGCAGGGCCGCGGCGATGATGGCGCGCTGCTCGGAGGCGTACTCCTTGGCGTTGGAGAACGCGGCGAGCGAACGCGTGCGCTCGATCATCTCCGGGTTGCTGGTCGCCTGCGCCATGTCGGTGGAGAGCGACAGCAGGTTCTCGATGATGCGGCTGTACGCCTCGATGGTCTGCGACGAGGTCGAGCCCTTGACGAAGGCGTCCTCACGGACCGACTTGATGGTGCCCAGCTGGGAGGCGATCTGCACGACGTGGTCGTGGACGCCCTTCAGCTTGGAACCGTCGTCGTCCTCGACGCTGTACGTCCCTTCGAGGAACGTGGCGCTGGCGCGGTCGGTCTTGTCGCGCGCCGCCTTGATGCTGAAGTCGCCGGTCGCCTTGGGGTCGTTGGACAGCGGGCCCGCCGACTGGTCGCGCTCCTCCTGGAGCGCCGAGGCCAGGTCGGTGGCCTGCTTCGTCATCTCGGTCAGCAGCTTCATGTTGTCGAGCTGCTGGATGTCGTCCAGGGACTCCGCGATCCGCAGGGCGCCGAGGGAGGTGGCGGCGACCACGGGGAGCGTGAGCAGGGCGACCAGACGGGTCGAGATGCGCCAGTTGCGCAGGGCGACCCGGGGGCCGGGGCCGGTCGGGCCCTTCGGCTTGGCGGGGGCCGGCTCGGGCGCGGCGGCGCCGGGCGTCGTGGAGCGCCCGTCGCGCTCCCCGGCGTCGACGGACGCGGTGCGCCCCGGGTTCTGGGCGTGCGGGGGCTGGGAGCCGCCTGTTATCGGGCCGGTCCCGCCGCGCGGCTCCGGCTCCGCCGCAGCGCTGCCATCCCTGTTCTTACGTCCCTGCACTAGCGTCGCAACCTCTGGACCAGGCGCCCCGCCCGCATGAGCGGGTGAAGCGGTGTCGGCGTAGTTCGAGGGGCGACCTGAACGCCCCCCTGTTGGTCGTGAGTGACCGGCGTCGGCTCCCCCTCCGCCGCCGCCGCTCGGCGCTGAAGTCGCGCCCCCGTGCGCCGGCGCAGTCCGCGGCGGTCCCGGGAATTTCAGCACAGTGCAGGATCTCCAACAAGGCCCGAGGGATTCGCCGCACCGGCTGTGACGGGGCGTGAGGGGAGGGTCACGAGCCGTAGAAAGTGATCTAGGGGAAACCGGGCATTCATGGAGGTTATCCGTACGGGTGGGGGGTGTCCCAGTCGCCATGATCGGGAGCGGAATGGTGGCTTCAGTGGCGCAATGTCCGTTTCCTCGCGCTCGAAAGTGAGCCCGAAGTGCCCCTTTTGGGGGTCTCTTCGTGAGCAAACTCACACGCGGACGATCACAACTTCCCGGCTTTCGGCGGGAATCAGATGTTTAGCCTGACGCTTTACACGGACGAACCGACCGACAACCGCGACGACACAAAGGTGCACGAGCGCAGCCATGAAGACGAAGACGATGTTCCTGAACCTCGCCAACCCGCGGCGCACCACCCTCGCCCACCTCAAGGACGCCGAGGAGATCCAGGCCGCGCCGCACCTGCCGGAGCACGCCGTCGAGCTGCCGACGAACACCGCCAACCCGAAGCGCACGATCCTCATGGAGATGCCGCAGTCGCAGACCGTGGCGTAACGCTCACGGAGAAGCCGGGGCAAGGGCGCGCGCGTTAGCCTGGGCAGGTCACATCCCACCCGGGCCCAACGCAAGAATGAGGGGCGCAGCCACCCGTGCGCATCGCCAGATTCTCCATCGACGGGAACGTCGCCTTCGGCGCGGTCGAGGGCGACAAGCCAGACGAGCTCGTCCTCGACATCATCAAGGGCATCCCCTTCGCGGACTTCGAGCTCTCCGGCACCAAGGTCCCGCTGAGCAAGGTCCGGCTGCTGCCGCCCGTGCTCCCCAACAAGGTGATCGCCTTCGGCCGCAACTACGCGGAGCACGCGAAGGAGCTGGGCAACGAGGTCCCGGACACCCCCTTCGCCTTCTTCAAGCCGTCGACGTCCGTGATCGGCCCCGGCGACGAGATCCAGTACCCCTCGTTCTCGCAGGAGCTGCACCACGAGGCGGAGCTGGCCGTCGTCATCGGCCGCATGTGCCGCGAGGTCCCGGCCGAGCGCGTCAACGACGTGATCCTCGGCTACACCGCCGCCAACGACGTGACCGCCCGCGACGTCCAGAAGCGCGAGAAGCAGTGGGCCCGCGCCAAGGGCTTCGACACCTCCTGCCCGCTCGGCCCCTGGGTGGAGACGGACCTGGACGTGGCCGCCGCCTCCGACCTCGGCATCCAGTGCACGGTCAACGGGCAGCAGCGCCAGCTCGGCTCCACGTCCCAGATGATCACGTCCATCCCGGACCTGATCGCCAACATCTCCGAGGCCATGACGCTGCTTCCCGGCGACGTCATCCTCACGGGCACCCCGGAAGGGGTCGGCCCCCTGGCGGTGGGCGACGAGGTCGCCGTCAGCATCGAAGGCATCGGCACTCTCACCAACAAGGTTGTCAAGCGTGGCTAGCGCACCCGTACGCGTCCGTTTCTGTCCTTCCCCGACCGGCAACCCCCACGTGGGCCTGGTCCGCACGGCCCTGTTCAACTGGGCCTTCGCGCGCCACCACCAGGGCACCCTCGTCTTCCGCATCGAGGACACCGACGCGGCCCGCGACAGCGAGGAGTCCTACGAGCAGCTCCTCGACTCGATGCGCTGGCTCGGCTTCGACTGGGACGAGGGCCCCGAGGTCGGCGGCCCGCACGCCCCGTACCGGCAGTCGCAGCGCATGGACCTCTACAAGGACGTCGCGCAGAAGCTCCTCGACGCCGGCCGCGCCTACTACTGCTACTGCTCCACGGAGGAGCTGGACGCCCGCCGCGACGCGGCCCGCGCCGCCGGCAAGCCGTCCGGCTACGACGGCCACTGCCGCGAGCTGACCGCCGAGCAGAAGGAGGCGTACGAGGCGGAGGGCCGCAAGCCCATCGTCCGCTTCCGGATGCCCGACGAGACGATCACCTTCACGGACCTGGTCCGCGGCGACATCACGTACGAGCCGGAGAACGTGCCGGACTACGGCATCGTCCGCGCCAACGGCGCCCCGCTGTACACGCTGGTCAACCCGGTCGACGACGCGCTGATGGAGATCACCCACGTCCTGCGCGGCGAGGACCTGCTCTCCTCCACCCCGCGCCAGATCGCCCTGTACGCGGCGCTCAAGGACCTCGGCATCGCCAAGCAGACCCCGCTCTTCGGGCACCTGCCGTACGTCATGGGCGAGGGCAACAAGAAGCTCAGCAAGCGCGACCCGCAGTCCTCGCTGAACCTCTACCGCGAGCGCGGCTTCCTCCCCGAGGGCCTGCTCAACTACCTCTCGCTGCTCGGCTGGTCGCTCTCGGCCGACCGCGACATCTTCTCGATCGAGGAGATGGTGGCCGCCTTCGACATCGCCGACGTGCAGCCGAACCCGGCCCGCTTCGACCTCAAGAAGTGCGAGTCGATCAACGGCGACCACATCCGCCTGCTCGACCCGAAGGACTTCGCGGCCCGCTGCGAGCCCTGGCTGAAGCCCCCGTACGCCCCGTGGGCGCCGGAGCAGTTCGACGAGGCGAAGTGGGCGGCGATCGCCCCGCACGCCCAGACCCGCGTCAAGGTCCTCTCCGAGATCACCGACAACGTCGACTTCCTCTTCCTCGACGAGCCGGTCTACGACGAGGCGAGCTGGGCCAAGGCCATGAAGGAGGGCTCCGACGCCCTCCTCGTCACGGCCCGCGAGAAGCTCCAGGCCGCGGACTGGACGTCCCCGGAGTCCCTCAAGGAAGCGGTCCTTGCGGCGGGCGAGGCCCACGGCCTCAAGCTCGGCAAGGCGCAGGCCCCGGTCCGCGTCGCGGTCACCGGCCGCACGGTCGGCCTCCCGCTCTTCGAGTCCCTGGAGATCCTGGGCAAGGAGAAGACGCTGACCCGCATCGACGCGGCCCTGGCGAAGCTCGCGGCCTGACCCCGCGCGCGGCACCACGCACCGGACGGCCCGGTCGACGGAGAACACCCCGTCGACCGGGCCGTCCGGCGTTACGGTCATGACATGCCGCCGCACGAAGCCGCCAGGACCACGACGCGCTCGCAGCCCGTGAAAGCCATCGTCTGGGACATCGACGACACCCTCTTCGACTACGCCACCGCCGACACCGCCGGTTTGCGTGCCCACCTCACCGCCGAGGGTCTGCTCGACAGCTTCGGCACCGCCGAGCAGGCGCTCGTCCGCTGGAAGGCGCTGACCCGCGAACACTGGGCCCGCTTCGAGGCGGGGGAGACCGACTGGGAGAGCCAGCGCAGGGACCGGGTCAGGGCCTTCGTGGGGCAGGTGCTCGACGACGCGGCGGCCGACGCCTGGTTCACCCGCTACCTCGGCCACTACGAGGCCGCCTGGGCGCTGTTCCCGGACACCGTGCCCGTTCTGGACGCCCTCGCGCGCACGCACCGGCACGCGGTGCTCTCCAACTCCTCGCTCCACAACCAGGAGCGCAAACTCCGCGTCCTCGGTGTACGCGACCGCTTCGAGGCCCTGCTGTGCGCGGCCGAACTGGGCGTCGCCAAACCCGACGCCGCCGCGTTCCACGCCGTCTGCGACGCGCTGGGCCTCGCCCCGCACGAGGTCGCGTACGTGGGCGACCAGCCGGACACCGACGCACGCGGAGCCGTCGAGGCGGGGCTGACCGGCATCTGGCTGGACCGCACCGGGATCGGCGGGCGCCCTGAGCTCGTCCGCATCACGAGCCTCGACCAGCTGCCGCCGCTGCTGGCCCGCGATACCCGTTTTGGAGCGCCGGAGACCTTCGGGTAATGTTCTTCCTGCGCCGAGGGGAGCGAGCCGAAAGGCTGGCCCCGGAAGCGCAAGCCGAGCGAAGGTCCCGACGGGATTGGCGTTCCGGTGGCCTATGGTGTAATTGGCAGCACGACGGTTTCTGGTTCCGTTAGTCTAGGTTCGAGTCCTGGTAGGCCAGCTCGCAGAGCTCATCTGCAACCGTGGATTCCAGATCCACAAAGCCCCCGTTGTGTAGCGGCCTAGCACGCTGCCCTCTCAAGGCAGTAGCGCCGGTTCGAATCCGGTCGGGGGTACAGATCCTTCCCACGAGGACGGCACGGGTAGCTCCCACCGACCTTGATGCAGGATCGCTAGGGCCCCCGTTGTGTAGCGGCCTAGCACGCCGCCCTCTCAAGGCGGTAGCGCCGGTTCGAATCCGGTCGGGGGTACTGTTCGGACCTCAGTGGTCTGGACCACTATGGCCTATGGTGTAATTGGCAACACTACGGTTTCTGGTACCGTCATTCTAGGTTCGAGTCCTGGTAGGCCAGCTCGCAGAGCTCATCTGCAACCGCGGATTCCGATCCGCAAGGCCCCCGTTGTGTAGCGGCCTAGCACGCCGCCCTCTCAAGGCGGTAGCGCCGGTTCGAATCCGGTCGGGGGTACAGAACGAAGAGGCCCTTCCCATCGCGGGGAGGGCCTCTTCGCGTGTGTACGACAGGTGTGTACGGCAGGTGCGTACGGCAGCTGCGTGCCGCGGGCGGGCCGGGACACAACTCCGGCCGGTCGCTGCGGCGTTGGAGCGACCGGCCGGAACGGGCAGGTGAATGCGGGCGAGTTGTTCTCAGCCGGTGCGGCGCAGGGCCTCGGAGAGGCGGCCCGCGGCGTCGATGACGGCCTGGGCGTGCATCCGGCCCGGGTGCCGGGTCAGACGCTCGATGGGGCCGGAGACCGAGACGGCGGCCACCACGCGGTTCGACGGGCCGCGCACGGGCGCGGAGACGGACGCGACGCCCGGCTCCCGCTCGCCGATCGACTGGGCCCAGCCCCTGCGGCGCACACCCGACAGGGCCGTCGCCGTGAAGCGGGCGCCCTGGAGGCCGCGGTGCAGGCGCTCCGGCTCCTCCCAGGCCATCAGGATCTGCGCGGACGAACCGGCCTTCATCGTCAGCGTCGAGCCGACCGGGACCGTGTCCCGCAGCCCGGACAGGCGCTCCGCCGCGGCGACGCAGATGCGCATGTCGCCCTGGCGGCGGTAGAGCTGCGCGCTCTCGCCCGTGACGTCCCGCAGGTGCGTGAGCACCGGGCCCGCGGTCGCGAGCAGGCGGTCCTCGCCGGCCGCCGCCGAGAGCTCCGCGAGACGCGGGCCGAGGATGAACCTGCCCTGCATGTCCCGCGCCACCATGCGGTGGTGTTCCAGGGCCACCGCCAGGCGGTGGGCCGTCGGTCTTGCCAGTCCGGTGGCCGCTACTAGTCCTGCGAGAGTCGCGGGCCCGGACTCCAGGGCGCCCAGGACAAGGGCTGCCTTGTCCAGAACGCCGACGCCGCTACTGTTGTCCATGCGTCGATACTCCCGTCTCACTCTGTGAAACGCAAGTTCAAATATCCGTGGAACTTGCCACTCTGTACGGACGCCGGTCCGTGGACCAACGGACCCGGCAGCCGACGTCCGGTACGAGGGGTACGAGCGACGGCGATCCGAACTCTCTAGTGGGGCCGGTGCGACCGGCCGGCCGAAGGGAAAGCGATGGGTAGGACACTCGCGGAGAAGGTCTGGGACGACCACGTCGTCCGGCGCGCCGAGGGCGAGCCCGACCTCCTCTTCATCGATCTGCACCTGCTGCACGAGGTGACCAGCCCGCAGGCGTTCGACGGCCTCCGGCAGGCCGGGCGCCAGGTGCGCCGCCTCGATCTCACCATCGCCACCGAGGATCACAACACCCCGACCCTCGACATCGACAAGCCGATCGCCGACCCGGTCTCGCGCGCCCAGCTGGAGACGCTGCGCAAGAACTGCGCCGACTTCGGCGTACGCCTGCACTCGCTGGGCGACGTCGAGCAGGGCGTCGTCCACGTGGTGGGACCGCAGCTGGGCCTGACTCAGCCCGGTACGACCGTGGTCTGCGGCGACTCGCACACCTCCACGCACGGCGCCTTCGGCGCACTGGCGTTCGGCATCGGCACCTCGCAGGTCGAGCACGTGCTCGCCACGCAGACGCTGCCGATGGCCCGCCCGAAGACCATGGCGATCACGGTCGACGGCGAACTGCCCGAGGGCGTCACGGCCAAGGACCTGATCCTGGCGATCATCGCCAAGATCGGCACCGGCGGCGGTCAGGGCTACATCATCGAGTACCGCGGCTCCGCCATCGAGAAGCTCTCGATGGAGGCCCGCATGACCATCTGCAACATGTCGATCGAGGCCGGCGCCCGCGCGGGCATGATCGCCCCCGACGCCACCACCTTCGACTACCTCGAAGGCCGCGCCCACGCCCCGCAGGGCGAGGAGTGGGACGCCGCGGTCGCGTACTGGAAGACGCTGCGCAGCGACGACGACGCGGTCTTCGACGCCGAGGTCTTCATCAAGGCCGACGAGCTGTCCCCGTTCGTCACCTGGGGCACCAACCCCGGCCAGGGCGCCCCGCTTTCGGCCAACGTCCCCGACCCGGCCTCGTACGAAGACGCTTCGGAGCGCTTCGCCGCCGAGAAGGCCCTGGAGTACATGGGTCTGACCGCCGGGCAGGCGCTGCGCGACATCAAGGTCGACACCGTCTTCGTCGGCTCGTGCACCAACGGCCGCATCGAGGACCTGCGCGCCGCCGCGGCCCTCGTCGAGGGCCGCAAAGTCGCCGACGGCGTGCGCATGCTGGTCGTGCCCGGCTCCGCGCGGGTCGGCCTGCAGGCCGTCTCCGAGGGCCTGGACAAGGTCTTCAAGGAGGCCGGCGCCGAGTGGCGGCACGCGGGCTGCTCGATGTGCCTCGGCATGAACCCGGACCAACTCGCCCCCGGCGAGCGCTCCGCGTCCACCTCCAACCGCAACTTCGAGGGCCGCCAGGGCAAGGGTGGCCGCACCCACCTGGTCTCGCCCCAGGTCGCCGCCGCCACCGCCGTCCTCGGCCACCTGGCCTCGCCGGCCGACCTGTCCGACGCCGACGCCCGTACGCCCGCTGGAGTCTGATCAGCCATGGAAGCATTCACCACGCACACCGGCCGGGCCGTCCCGCTGCGCCGCAGCAATGTCGACACCGACCAGATCATCCCCGCCCACTGGCTCAAGAAGGTGACCCGGGACGGGTTCGAGGACGGGCTGTTCGAGGCCTGGCGCAAGGACCCCGAGTTCGTGCTCAACAAACCGGAGCGCGCGGGCGCCACGGTGCTGGTCGCGGGCCCGGACTTCGGTACCGGATCCTCCCGTGAGCACGCCGTGTGGGCGCTGCAGAACTACGGCTTCAAGACCGTCATCTCCTCCCGCTTCGCCGACATCTTCCGCGGCAACTCGCTCAAGAACGGCCTGCTGACCGTGGTCCTCGACCAGAAGGTCGTGGAGTCGCTCCAGGAGCTGGTGGAGAAGGACCCGCAGGCCGAGGTGACGGTCGACCTGGAGAAGCGCGAGGTCCGCGCCGAGGGCGTCACCGCCTCCTTCGAGCTCGACGAGAACTCCCGCTGGCGTCTCCTCAACGGGCTCGACGACATCAGCATCACGCTGAGCAACGAGGACGACATCGCCGCCTACGAGGCGAAGCGCCCGTCGTTCAAGCCGCGGACCGTCCAGGTCTGAGCCCCGGTCCAGGAGGCCGGCCGACCCCCCGAGTCGGCCTCCGGGCAAGGCTCATTCAGGCCACTTCCACAGGCCCCGTACCCCCAATCGTGCACCGGTTGGGGGTACTTCTGTGTCCGGGCCCGACCGCCTCCACGGGGCCTGCGGGGAAGCCCCTTCCCGGCTGTCAACTCCCCTGGTTACCAGGGGTGTTACCGGGGTACGCGAGATTCGGTGCTGCTCCGGACGAGCGCGCCGCGTACGGGCTCAGGAGGCGCTTGTGGGGCGGGAGTTACCCCCTGCGGAGGCGACAACTCGCCCCAGATGGCACAATCTGTGCATGGAACACGACGGCCAACTCCAGCTGTACGCGGCGGTCGCGAACCAACTCAAGGAAGCGCACGCCCGAGTGCGCGCACTGCAAGTCCCGGAGGGCGTACGGATGGCGCTGACCCGGAAGCTGCTGGCCATTACGGCCGCGGCCAAACACGATCTGGCCGGCGCGGCCAGACGTCTGGAGCGATTCGGTGCGGACCTCGACGACTTCGAAGAGGGCTCCGGCACGGAAGAGGAACTCTGAGACGGCCGAGTTCGTTGCGGCACAAGGGTGATTAGCCCGTTTCGTGTTTGATTTGCGGTATATATCTGCCTAACGTGCGAAAAAGCCGGGGGCGAAAGAGATTCGTTCCGGCAATGTCTCCGAAGGGGAAGACGTGAACAAGGCGCAGCTCGTAGAAGCGATTGCCGACAAGGTCGGTGGCCGTCAGCAGGCCGCCGACGCCGTCGACGCGGTACTCGACGCCATTGTCCGTGCCACGGTCAACGGCGACCGTGTCTCGGTCACCGGCTTCGGTTCGTTCGAGAAGGTGGACCGTCCGGCCCGTTACGCCCGCAACCCGCAGACCGGCGAGCGTGTCCGGGTCAAGAAGACGTCCGTGCCGCGCTTCCGCGCGGGCCAGGGCTTCAAGGACCTCGTCGCGGGCTCGAAGAAGCTCCCCAAGAACGACGTCGCGGTCAAGAAGGCGCCCAAGGGCAGCCTGACCGGCCTCGCTTCGGCGACCGTCAAGAAGGCGGCGGCCAAGAAGACGACCGCCAAGAAGGCCACCGCCACCGCGAAGAAGGCCACGCCGGCGGCGAAGAAGTCCACCGCGAAGAAGACGACGGCGACGGCGAAGAAGACCACCGCCGCCGCCAAGAAGGCGTCCCCCGCGAAGAAGACGACGGCGACGAAGTCCACCGCCGCCGCCGCGAAGAAGGCGTCCCCCGCCAAGAAGGCCACGGCGCAGAAGACCACGGCCAAGAAGGCGACCCCGGCCAAGACGGCTCCCGCCAAGAAGACCACGGCCAAGAAGGCGCCCGCCAAGAAGTCGACGGCTCGCAAGACGACGACCGCCAAGAAGGCCACCGCCCGCAAGAAGTAAGGGCACACGCCACAAGGCTGCTCACGCGCCGGGCCGGGCTCCCTTCGGGGAGCCCGGCCCGCGGCGTGTCCTGACCCCGCTGTGTGAGCAGCCGGTTCAGGAGATCCGCGGCGCCCCGCTCCGGGCCTGCTCAGAAGGTCTGCAAGGTCACCAGCGTGATCCGGCGTGCCTCGCCCGCGTCCTGGACCTCGATCCGTACCCGCTGCCCCGGCCGCAGCAGCCGCAGGCCCCCCGCGTCGAAGGCGGCGGTGTCGAACGGCAGCGGCGTGCCGTCGTCCAGGAGGACGCTGCCGGAGCGGGAATCGGGGTCGTACGTGTACGCGGTGGCCTGCATACGGGCAGCGTACTCAGTCCTGCGCCGAGTCCAGGGACAGCAGTCCTGCCGTGGCCCGCGCGGTGTACGGGCCCACCCCGAGCGCGAGCGCCACGCGCAGATCGTCGCCGGTGTCCACGTCCTGGCGCACGGAGTCGACACCGGCGAGCGGGAGTTCCGCCGCGCCCGACGCGGTGTGCCGGGCACGGGAAGCCGCGCCGAATGCGGGGACCAATTCCGCGCCGGGTGCCGCGGACAAGAGTGTCGTGCCGATTCCGGCGGCGTCGGGCAGGAATGCCCGGGGAAATGCGGTGGCCGCGCCGAGAACGCGGGCCAATTCCGTGGGGCGCAGCGCAGGGAGATCCGCGTTGAGTGCCGCCACCGGCGCGGCGGGACGCGCGGCCCGTACGTACTGGGCGCCATGGGCGAGCGCCGCATTGAGACCTGCCTGCGGCGTGTCGGGAACGATACGGGCGCCGAGAGCGCCCAGTTCGCGCGCGGCGCGGACATCGTCCGTGACGACCACCACATCGCCCACCGCCGCACAGGCGGCCGCGGCGGCCACGGTGTCCTGTGCGAACGCAAGCGCGAGGCCCGGACGCAGCCCGCCGGCCGCGGGCGCCAGCCTGCTCTTGGCCCGCACCAGCGGTTTCAGCGGTATCACCAGGGTCCACTGCACGCCCCTATTGTGACCTGTGCATGAGGTGAGCCGGTTCGGGCGGGCGTACGGTGTTCTCGACAGACCGGTGGCCTGGGGCGACACTTGTGCGGCCCGACGGGGCCCACCCGCCAGGTCCTAGAGGAAGGTGTCCGAGTGTCCCGCCGCAGAATCGGCTTCTGGTACCGCTTCGCAGCGGTCCTGTGCAAACCGCCCCTGGTGGTTCTGTTCAAGCGGGACTGGCGCGGAATGGAGAACATTCCTGCCCATGGTGGCTTTATCACCGCGGTGAACCACAATTCGCATCTGGACCCGTTCCTCTACGCCCACTATCAGTACAACACCGGACGAGTCCCGCGTTTCCTCGCCAAGCACGGCCTCTTCCGGAAGGGCTTCGTCGGTGCCGCGATGCGCGGCACCGGACAGATTCCGGTCTATCGCGAGTCGACGAACGCGCTGAGCGCCTTCCGCGCCGCGATCGACGCCGTGGAGCGTGGCGAGTGCGTCGCCTTCTATCCAGAAGGAACGCTTACCCGGGACCCCGAACTGTGGCCCATGACCGGTAAGACCGGTGTCGCCCGGGTCGCGCTCCAGACGCGGTGCCCGGTCATTCCCGTCGGCCAATGGGGCGCCACCGACGCACTCGCGCCCTATGCGAAGAAGCCGCATTTCTTCCCGCGCAAGACACACCATGTCCTCGCCGGTGAGCCCGTCGACCTGTCGCGGTTCTACGACAAGGAGATGACGCCGGAGCTGCTCAAGGAGGCCACCGAGGTCATCATGGGCGAGATCACCACGCTGGTGGCGGAGCTGCGCGGCGAACCGGCCCCGCAGAAGCGTTACGACCCGCGCGAGGCCCGGTTGGAGCAGCGCCGCAAGTCGCGTGCGCAGAGCGGCAGTTCGGAGGAGAGCAAGTGAGCCGACCCGTGAAGGCCGCAGCCAAGGTCGCAGTCTTCGGGACCGGATCATGGGGCACCGCGTTCGCCATGGTCCTCGCCGACGCGGGGTGCGAGGTGACGCTCTGGGGCCGCCGCGCCGAACTCGCCGAGGCGATCAACTCGACGCACGTGAACCCCGATTATTTGCCCGGCGTCGAGCTGCCCACGACCGTACGGGCGACGACCGACGTGGCCGAGGCCGCGGACGGCGCCGACTTCACCGTCCTCGCCGTGCCCTCGCAGACCCTGCGCGACAACCTCGCCGCATGGGCGCCGCGGCTGGCCCCCGACACCGTGCTCGTGTCGCTGATGAAGGGCGTCGAACTAGGTTCGGCCATGCGGATGAGCGAGGTCATCGAGGACGTCACGAAGGCCGGCGCCGACCGCGTCGCGATCGTCACCGGCCCGAACCTCGCACGCGAGATCGCCGCCCGGCAGCCCGCCGCCGCGGTCGTCGCCTGCCGGGACGAGGCCGTCGCCCAGCGCCTCCAAGTCGCCTGCCACACCCCGTACTTCAGGCCGTACACCAACACCGACGTGGTCGGCTGCGAACTCGGCGGCGCCGTCAAGAACGTCATCGGGCTCGCCGTCGGCATCGCGGACGGCATGGGCCTCGGCGACAACACCAAGGGCTCGCTCATCACGCGCGGCCTCGCCGAGACGACCCGGCTCGGGCTCGCGATGGGCGCCGACCCGCTGACCTTCTCCGGGCTCGCGGGCCTCGGCGACCTCGTCGCCACGTGCTCCTCGCCGCTGTCGCGCAACCACACCTTCGGCACCAACCTCGGCAAGGGCATGACGCTGGCCGAGACCATCGCCGTCACCAAGCAGACCGCCGAGGGCGTCAAGTCCTGCGAGTCCGTGCTCGACCTGGGGCGCCGCCACGGCGTCGACATGCCCATCACGGAAACGGTCGTCGGCATCGTCCACGAGGGGAAGCCGCCGGTCGTCGCCGTGAAGGAGCTGATGTCGCGCTCGGCCAAGCCCGAGCGGCACTGACCCTCCGGACCGGGGCGCCGGGCAGGGACGACGCGGCTCGGCCCGGCGGAGGCCGACTCCTTCGCTGACTCCTTCTGTACCAGCAGGTACGCTCATCGCGATATGAGCAGCGAGAACCTTTCCCAGAGCCCTGCGTCCGTCGAGCCCCCCGCGCATACGGGCGGGCAGAAGCCGCGTGTGGCCGTCGTCTTCGGTGGCCGTAGCTCCGAGCACGGTGTCTCCGTCGTCACCGCGGGCGCCGTGCTGCGCGCCATCGACCGCTCCAAGTACGACGTGCTGCCCATCGGCATCACGCGCGAGGGGCGTTGGGCGCTCACCTCGGACGACCCGGAGCGCATGGCGATCGCCGACCGCAAGGTGCCGGACGTCGCCGATCTCGCGGACTCGCCCGAGGGCGGCGTGGTCCTGCCCGTCGACCCCTCCTCGCGCGAGGTCGTCTACACCGAGCCGGGCTCCGTGCCCAAGGTGCTCGGCGACGTCGACGTCGTCTTCCCCGTGCTGCACGGCCCGTACGGCGAGGACGGCACGATCCAGGGGCTCCTCGACCTCTCCGGCACGCCGTACGTCGGCTGCGGTGTGCTCTCCTCGGCCGTCGGCCAGGACAAGGAGTACATGAAGCGGATCTTCACCTCCTTCGGCCTCAAGGTCGGGCCCTACCTGGTCATCCGGCCGCGCGAGTGGGAGCGCGAGCAGGAGGGCGCGCGCCGTCGCATCGCCGACTTCGTCAGCGATCACGGCTGGCCGCTCTTCATCAAGCCCGCGCGCGCGGGCTCGTCGATCGGCATCACGAAGATCGACTCGTTCGCCGGGCTCGACGAGGCCATGGAGACCGCCCGCGCCCACGACCCGAAGGTCATCATCGAGGCGGCGATCCTGGGCCGCGAGATCGAGTGCGGCGTGCTGGAGTTCGAGGACGGGCCGCGCGCCTCCGTCCCCGCCGAGATCCCGCCCGTGCAGGCCCACGACTTCTACGACTTCGAGGCCAAGTACATCGACTCCGCCGCCGGGATCGTGCCCGCCCCGCTCACCGCGGAGCAGACGGCCGAGGTCCAGCGCCTCGCCGTCGCAGCCTTCGACGCGGTGTCCTGCGAGGGCATCGTCCGGGCCGACTTCTTCCTCGGCGAGGACGGCGAGTTCGTCATCAACGAGATCAACACGCTGCCCGGCTTCACGCCCATCTCGATGTACCCGCGGATGTGGCAGGAGAGCGGGGTCAGCTACCCGGAGCTGGTCGACCGCCTGCTGCAGGCGGCGCTGAGCCGCTCCACGGGGCTGCGGTAGTCACCGCTGCGGCAGCCACTGCGGCGGTCACCGCTGCGGTCGGCAGTGGTGGTGTACGCGGGTCAGGAGGCGATCCCCGTCGGGATCGCCTTCTTCACGGCCGGGGCCAGATCCACCAGGAGACTCGAACTGTCCCGCCCCTTGTCCGCGCTCACCTCGACATACGCCGCGCGATTGGCGGTGGTGAAGCGGTACGACCCGTCGTCCTGCTTCTCCATCAGCCAGTCCACCCCGTTCACCCCGCCGGCGACCGCGTCGGGATCGCCGCCCTCTGCCACCTTCGGATCGATCATCTTCGGGGGTTGCGCGACTCCGCAGCGCAGTATGATCGCGTTGCTTCCCCAGGCAGCGGTCAACGTGGACGCCGGCTCGGGGTCCTCGCGGCTCAGACCGTCCACCTTCGACGGCAGGACCTTGTCCAGGTTCCGGCACAGCTTCGTGGCCGACGCGCCAGGACGGGGAACCACGACCGACGCGCTGCCGTCTGCCGGGGAACAGCCCGCCAAGGCGAACGGCAGGCACAGCGCGGGCAGCCCGATGAGAAGACGGAGCCGGTGACGGAAAGAGTTCACCGGCACAGGGTAGACGGGGGCTACAGGTGGACCACCGGGCAGGTCAGGGTGCGCGTGATGCCGTCCACTTGCTGGACCTTGGCGACCACCATGCGACCCAGTTCGTCGACGGTGTCGGCCTGCGCGCGAACGATCACGTCATAGGGGCCGGTGACATCTTCGGCCTGGATCACTCCCGGAATCTTCGCGATGAGCTCGGCGACGGTCGACGCCTTGCCCACCTCGGTCTGGATCAGGATGTACGCCTGTACCACGGAACCTCCAGGGCGGCCACGAGGATCATGTGGGGGAAAGGGACGCCACGGTATCGCGTCGCCGCTCGTCGCGGGGAGACCCGGGGTGGCTGTGGCGTACACGCCGTGTGCGGGATGGTGGGCACAGGCAGTGCAGGGGACCTCTCGGTGGGCTGTGCGGGAAGCCCGTCCTTGACAGAAACCGTACCGATGACAGAGACGGACCGCGACCGCAAGCGGGCCGGGGCAGAAGGGGCAGTACGCGCATGAAGGGCACCGTCGGCGAGCTGGGGGAGTTCGGACTCATCCGAGAACTCACCTCCCGGCTCACCACCACCCCGGCCGTACGGATCGGCCCCGGCGACGACGCCGCGGTGATCGCCGCGCCGGACCGCAGGGTCGTCGCCAGCACGGACGTCCTCCTGGAGAACAGGCACTTCCGCCGCGACTGGTCCACGGCGTACGACGTGGGCCGCAAGGCCGCCGCGCAGAACCTCGCCGACATCGCCGCCATGGGAGCCGTCCCCACGGCCCTGCTGCTGGGCCTCGTCGTGCCCGCGGAGCTTCCCGCGTCCTGGCCGTCCGAACTCATGGACGGGCTGCGCGACGAATGTCAGGTCGCCGGGGCCGCGGTGGTCGGCGGCGACGTCGTCCGCGGCGACACCATCACCATCGCCATCACCGCACTGGGCGACCTGCGCAACCACGAGCCGGTGACCCGCGCGGGCGCGGACCCCGGCGACGTCGTGGCCGTCACCGGCTGGCTCGGCTGGTCCGCGGCCGGGTACGCCGTGCTGTCCCGCGGCTTCCGCTCCCCGCGCGCCTTCGTCGAGGCCCACCGCCGCCCCGAGCCGCCGTACCACGCGGGCCCCGCCGCCGCCGGACTCGGCGCCACCGCCATGTGCGACGTGAGTGACGGCCTCATCGCCGACCTCGGCCACATCGCCGAGGCCAGCAAGGTCCGCATCGACATCAAGTCAGGGAAGGTCGACGTGCCCTCCCAGATGAACGACATCGGCCAGGCCGTCGGCGTCGACCCGCTGCAGTGGGTCCTGACCGGGGGAGAGGACCACGCCATCGTCGCCACCTTCCCGCCGGACGTGAAACTGCCCGCCCGCTGGAAGGTGATCGGCGAGGTACTGAACCCCTCCGCCCTGCCCCAGGTCACCGTGGACGGCGCACCCTGGACCAGCAAGGGCGGCTGGGACCACTTCGGGGACGACTTCCCCGGAGGGGAGATCGAGTCGTGACAGCCTCCGTGCCCGTACCCGGGACCGCCTCCGTGCCCGTACGGGTGCTGACCGTGGCCGGTTCCGACTCCGGCGGTGGTGCCGGGATCCAGGCCGACCTGAAGACCATGCTCGCTCTCGGCACCCACGGCATGAGCGTCGTCACGGCCGTCACCGCGCAGAACTCCCTCGGTGTCCAAGGCGCCTGGGAGCTGCCTGCGGAGGCGGTCCGCGCCCAGTACCGCAGCGTCGTCGACGACATCGGCGTCCAGGCGATCAAGACGGGGATGCTCGCCTCTCCCGAACTCGTCGAGTGCGTCGCCGAGCTGCTCGCGGGCACCGACGCGCCGGTCGTGATCGACCCGGTCGGCGTCTCCAAGCACGGCGACTCGCTGCTCGCCGCCTCCGCGCTGGACTCCGTCCGGACGAAACTCCTGCCGACCGCCACCGTCGCCACCCCGAACCTCGACGAGGTCGCCCAACTCACGGGCCTGCGCGTCGTCTCGGAGGACGACATGCGGCGCGCGGCGGCCGCGGTGCTGGCGTACGGGCCTCGCTGGGTGGTCATCAAGGGCGGCCATCTGGACTCCGGGCCAGGTCCGGGCGGGGAGGCCGTCGATCTCCTCACGGACGGTTCCGAGGAGCACTGGCTGCGCGCCCCGCGCCACGACAACCGCCACACGCACGGCACGGGCTGCACCCTCGCCTCCGCGATCGCGGCCCAGCTGGCAAAGGGGCAGTCGGTGCCCGAGGCCGTGCACGCGGCCAAGGAGTACGTCACCGGGGCGATCGCCGCCGGGTTCGCCCTCGGGGCGGGGATCGGGCCGGTGGATCACGGGTGGAGGCTCAGGCCGGGGGCGTGACCGCTTGCACACGAGGGGTGGGCACGCGAGGTGTGAGCACACGGGGTGTGAGCACACGGGGTGTGAGCACACGAAAAAGCCGGCCCCCGAGGGGACCGGCTTTTTCAAGCAACCAGCGAGGTGGCCGCGCTACGCGAAACGTCAGCGCGAGACCTTGCCGGCCTTGATGCACGAGGTGCAGACGTTGAGCCGCTTCGGCGTCCGACCGACCACTGCACGCACACGCTGGATGTTCGGGTTCCAGCGACGGGACGTACGGCGGTGCGAGTGCGAAATGTTGTTGCCGAAGCCCGGCCCCTTGCCGCAGACGTCGCAGTTGGCAGCCACGGGTCACTCCAAAGACTTCAGATGCACTTACGGTTGATCCCGGCATGCCGAGATCAGGATCAGAGGATCTGAGTGGCGGTGCCAGGGGAGCGCCCGACGGATATCGGGCAACCGGAGCAGCATACAACGACTGCTTCGGTACAACGAAACTACCATGGCTGCCCGGACCGCTGCCCCGACGTCCTGACCGGGGCCCTTACCCGGCGGCCACTCGCCGGGGTCTACTCTGCGAGGCCAGTCCAGCCGCTCGAGGAGGCGCAGGTGCCGCAGGTGCCCCAGGTGCTCGACGCAAGTGCTGTGCGCTCCTGGTGCTCACTGGCTCTCGAGGCGCTCGGCCGCGACCGTGCGGAGATCGACGCGATCAACGTGTACCCCGTGGCGGACGGCGACACGGGCACCAACCTGTACCTGACCGTCGAGTCCGCGCAGCAGGCCGTCGAGGCGGTCTTCGCGGGGCTCCAGGCCGGCCGGGAGCCCGCCGCGCCCTCCCTTGCCGAGGTGATGCGCGCGATGGCGCACGGCGCCCTCATCGGCGCCCGGGGCAACTCGGGGACGATCCTCGCGCAACTGCTGCGCGGCATGGCGCAGGTCCTCGCCGACGGCGGCAGCCGTGACACGGATCACTCCGGTCGCTCCGACCATTCTGTGGTGGACGCGGGAGCTTTGCGGCTCGCCCTGGGCCGGGCCGCGGCGTCCGCGCGCGAGGCGGTCGCCCACCCCGTGGAAGGCACGGTCCTGACCGTCGCGACGGCGGCCGCGGAAGCCGCCTCCGGCGTCGACGGCGACTGCGCGGCCGTGGTCCATGCCGCCTACGAGGGCGCCTGCGCGGCGCTCGACGCGACACCGGGCCAGCTCGCGGTGTTGGGCCGGGCCGGGGTGGTGGACGCGGGCGGACGCGGTCTCGTCGCCGTGCTCGGGGCGCTGCGCGAGGCGGTCTCCGGACAGGCGACGCCGGTACGCGCGCGCTTCGACGGCCACCACGCGCGCGTGGACGCCGTTGACCCTCCGCCGGACGACGATGCCCTTGAGTGCGCGGACGCGCCCGACGGCGCCGGCCCCGCTTTCGAGGTCATCTACCTCCTCGAAGCCGACGACTCGGCCGTGACCCGGCTACGGAACCGGCTCGACGCCCTCGGCGACTCCTTGGTCGTGGTCGGCGGCGACGGCCTGTGGAACGTCCACGTGCACGTCGACGACGCGGGCGCGGCCGTGGAGGCCGGCGTCGAGGCCGGCCGGCCGTACCGCATCCGCATCACCCACTTCGGCCTCGGGGACGCGCACGCGGCCCGTTCCTCGGCGCCGCCGCGCGAGCGGGCGCAGCGCGCCGTGGTGGCGGTCGTGCCGGGTGACGGGCTCGCCGGGCTGTACGCGGAGGCGGGCGCGACGACCGTGCCCGACCGGCCCGGCGAACCGCCCGCCAGCGGAGAGCTGGTCGAGGCGATCCGGCGCGCCCACGCGCGCGAGGTGGTGCTCCTGCCGAACGACGCGGACCTGCGCCACACCGCCGCCGCGGCGGCCGAACAGGCCCGGTCCGAGGGCGTACGGGTCGCGCTCATCCCGACCCGGTCCGCCGTGCAGGGCATCGCCGCGCTCGCCGTGCACGAGCCCGACCGCAGCTTCGACGAGGACGTCGTCGCGATGACGTCGGCCGCCGGAGCGACCCGGTACGCCGAACTGGCCGTCGCCGAGCGGCAGTCCTGGACCATGGCCGGGATCTGCCAGGCCGGTGACGTCCTCGGCCTCATCGACGGCGACGTAGCCGTCATCGGCGCCGAGGTCCCGGCGACCGCCCGCACCATCCTCGACCGCATGCTCGCGGCAGGCGGCGAACTCGTCACGCTCGTCCTGGGCGACGAAGTCCCCGACGAGGTCGCGGACCGCCTTGAGCAGCACGTCCGTGAGACCTACCTGGCGGTGGACACGGTGGTGTACCGGGGCGGGCGGCAGTCCGCGCCGATGCTGATCGGCGTGGAGTAGCCGCGGTCCGGTCCCGCGCCGGGTGAGCGCGCGCCCCGGGCGACGGAGTCGGTCCCCCTGGAGCCGGCCCCCCTGGAGTCGGTCCCACTGGAGCCGATCTCCGCAAGGCATCGCGCCCCGCCCGCCCCACCCCTACCGTCCGAGCGCCGCCCTGGCCTCGTCCCGTTGCTCCATGTCGCCCGCCTTCTCGAACGCCATGGCGGCGCGTTCCAGATGCGTGGCGGCCTCCTCGTCGTCGTGCCGTTCCAGGAGCTCCGCGAACTGGCGGTGCGTGTGGCCGAGTTCGGAGAGCAGGGACTCGCGGTCGGCGGCGTCCGCCGAGGCGAGCGCCTCTTCCAGGGCGTGGATCGCCGCGTGCATCAGCTCTCGTTCGTCGTCCGCGGACGCGCTGTCCAGCCAGGCACGCGCGCGGAGCGACCGCACCACGGCGTGGACGTGCCCGAGGGAGCGCCACAGCTCGCCCGCGCGCGCGTAGGCACGGTCCGCCTCCTCCGGGCGGCCGGCCCGGTCGAGGGCGTCGGCCGCCAGGTTCGCCAGCATCGCGTGGTCGCGCTGCTCGGGCCAGTGCTGGGCGATCTCCGCGGCCTTGAGCCACGCCTCGGCGGACTGGCGGTGTTCGCCGAGCGCGCGGGCGCAGTCGCCGAGCCACCACCGGGCCTGCACGAGCGCCCCGTCACCGTGGTCCTCGGCGGTCAGGTCGAGCAGCGCCGACTCGAGGACCTCGGCGGCCTCCGCCACCCGCTCCTCGCGCAACAGGTGGCCGCCGAGCTGGAAGCGTGCCCAGGCGGCGAACGCGGCGTCGTCGTCCGCCTCGTCGGCCCAGTGCGCGGCCTCCAGGGCGTGCGCGGACGCCTCCCCGAACTGCTCGGTGGCGGCAAGGACCTCGGCGAGCTGGAGGTGCAGCCGTGCCGCGCCGGACGGCTCCAGGTATCCGGCGCCGTGCTCGATCGCCGCCCGCAGCGCGTGTTCGGCGGCCACCGCGTCGTCCCGCTCCCGGGCGAGCCCCGCGAGGCGCACCTGGCAGTCCACCGCCATCCAGGGGCGTCCCGCGGCCACCTGCGCGGCGGCGGACTCCTCGTACAGCGCCACCGCCGCTTCCTGGTCTCCGCGGTGCACGGCGATGTCGGCGAGCAGCGAGCGCGCCGACGCCGCCTGCGAGGCGATCCGCGGGACGACGGTGAACGGCTCGGTGGCGGCGAGCAGCTGCCGTACGCACTCCTCGGCCGCGGCGACCTCGTCGTCCCCGGAGTGGGCCGCCAGCAGGATGCGGGCGCGGCAGACGAGGACGGCGGCGGCCTGGCGGGCCGTGGTGGCGTCCGGGGCGTGCAGGGCGGCGCGCACCTGCTCGTACGGTTCCCGAATCGCGGCGACGGCTTCTTCGGCGCGTCCGGCGCGGGACAGCGCGTAGGCGCCACGCGCGCGTGCCGCCCGCGCCTCGCCGGGGTCGCCCGCCTCGTCGTACAACTCGGCGGCGTGGGCGAAGAGTCCGGCCGCGTCCTCGGCCTCCATCGCCGTGTAGTCGGCGATCTCGGCGCGGTCGTGGACGGTCAGCTCCAGGCCTTCGGACTCGGCGGCCCGCGCGGCGGTCCGCCAGGCGCGGGCCGCGTCCGGGCCGCCGTCCGTCTCCGAGATCCGCCGCGCCTCCGCGACCAGCGCCGCCGCGTCCACGACCGGCTCCGCGGCGGCCGTGACGACCGGCTTGGGCGGGGCAGCCCGTACGACCCGTACGCCAAGGGGCAGGCGGTCGAGGAGGGGCTCCTGGTTCATCCGCCGCCGGATTCGTGTGCCGACGCGGTCCGTGCCGTTGCGCGCGTCGAAGCGGGCCGCGATGGAGAGCGCCTCCACGCGCGCGTGGGCGCCGAGTCCGGCGGCTGTCCATGCGCGCCCGGCGGGCCCCGGGACGTCCTGCTCACCCATGCCGAGCGCCACAAGGCGGTCCATCAGCAGGGCGGCCACCGCGAGGAAGTCCATCAGGCCCTGCGGATTGCCGCTGTCCGTGAAGTACGCGGGCCGCTCCGCGAGCAGCTCAAGCGCGCGTGCCTCGTTGCCGGTCAGGGCGCAGAACTCCACGTGCGCCGCGAACGCGCCCCGCATGGACTCCATCGACCGTACGAGGCGGGAGCCGCGCAGATGGTTGGCGCGGGCCTCCTCGGGGCGGCCCAGGCGCAGCAGGGGGAGCAGTGAGGCGGCGAGCGTGGCGTGCGGCTCGTGGGCGCAGGTGTACTCGCCCTCCAGGACGGGCCGCCACAGTTCCAGGGCGCGCTCGTCCTGGCGCAGGTCCGCCTGGCGTTCGCCCTGGCCGTCCAGTTCGCAGGCGTGGCAGTCGGCCATCTTGTCGCGGTCGGCCGCGAGCCACGCCTCGTACGCGCGCGTGGCCCGCTCCTCGTCGCCCACGTGGTCGGCCACGTAGAACTCGCTCATGCGGACGGCGCGCTCGGAGTGGCCCGCCACCCGGTAGCGGTGCTCCATCTCGGCGAGCCATTTCTCGATGGAGGCGAGGGGTTCAGCATGCCGCCGGACATCCACTTGAAGACCCAGTGCAGCGAGTGCGTCTCGTAGGCGTCGAAGTCCTCGGGCCGCTCGTCCCACATGCGCAGCAGGCGCGCGAAGGGGACGAACATCTTGTCCTTCTCGGAGCTGTAGTTGTACATCTGCAGCTGATGGCCGAGCGCCTCGACGACACCGAGCGGGACGCCGAGCTTCTCCGCCTCGGCCAGCAGTCGTTCGGCGCGGGCGCCGCGGGCGGGCCCCTCGGGCTCGGCGGCGTTCTCCGCCATCGCGCGGCGCAGTGCGTCCAGGTCCATGGTCTCGTTCATCGGGGGGCGTCCTTTCCGGTGCCGGGGTGCGTGGCCCACTCCAGGAGGCCGATGAACGAGCGGTTCAGGAGCGCGGAGTCGGCGGGGCGCAAGGGGCGCTGTGCCATCAGGAGCGCCTGCCCGTACAGCGCCTCTGCGGCCGTGCCGATCAGCTCGGGGTCGGAGAGCGCGCTCACCCGTCGGATCAGCGGGTTGAGGTGGTTGAGGACCAGCCGCGCGCGCGGGGCGCCGCCGCGCAGCGAGCCGAGGATGCCGGCCCACAGGTCGTCGGCCTGGGACTCGGCCTCCGCGCGCGCCTGCTCGTGCCGGGCCGCGCGGTCGTCCAGGTGCAGCGCGGGCACCGTCAGCGGGTGGAAGGCGCGCAGGGCGACGTCGCAGCCGAGCGGGTCGAGCCGGGCCCGCGCGGCGGCCAGGAACGCCGACAGGGCCAGTTCCTCGGCCGGGTCGACGGCGTCCAGGTGGGCGGTCACCGTGTCCGCGTCCAGCTCGGAGACGGCTGTGCCGGGGCGTACCGACGGCAGCGCCTCGACCAGATCGGCGTCATACGTGTAACCGCCGTTGACGACCCCGATGCCCTGCGCGGAGGCGATCGGCGCGACCTGCCGGTACTCCTCCACGGTCCGCGTGAAGTGCACGACAGGGTGGCGCTGGGCGAACTCCTCCAGGGAGAGCTGCCCGTCCGTCGTCTCGAAGGGCAGCCACGGCAGCATCGTGCGCAGCATCTCCTTGTCGTGCCGCGCCAGGGACTTGACGCCCAGGTGGTGCACGGACAGGAAGGCGGCGAGCCGCTCGGGATCACCGGCCGCGAGCGACGTCAGCCACTCCCGGATGCGCTCGCCCAGGGCCTCGCGCACGGCGGCCAGGGTCTCGTCCTCGTAGAGCGACTCGCGCGAGGCGGTGGGGCGCAGGCTGTCCGTGTCGATCACGCAGCGCACGAAGAACGCCCAGTCGGGCAGCAGTTGTTCGGCGCGGTCGGTGAGCAGCATGCCCTTGAGGTGGACCCGGTGGCCCGCGCGCTGTGCCGGGCTGACCGCCTTGGGCAGCACATGGGCGACGCCCCGGACGCCCGCCAGAGGTACCTCCAGGTCGATCGAGTCCAGCGGCGTGAACCCGAACAGCTCGTGGCAGTGGCGGGCGAGGGCCACCCGGCGGGCCGCCGGACCGGGGTACGCGCGGCTCCAGACGGACGGCAGATCCGTGACCGGGGTGTCCCCGACGCGCACGTCGTAGGGCAGCAGTGAGCCGAAGTCCCGGGCGAGGGACAGGACGCGCTCCTCGGTAAGCCACTCGGCGGCGCCCGCGCGGGCCTCCAGGTACACGGTGGTGCCCGGTTCCGGGCGGGCCGCGTCCGGGAGCGTACGGACCGTGTACGAGCCGTCGTCGCGGGCCGTCCACTCGACCGGCGGCGCCTCGGGCGTCCGCGCGCTGCGGCTGACCACCCGGATGCGCTCGGCGACGACGAAGCAGGCGAGCAGGCCGATGCCGAACTGCCCGAGGAAGTCGGCGCGGGCCGACTCCAGGCCGTCGCCGCGCTTGGAGCTGCGGCCGATCGTCGCGAGCAGGTTGTGCACGTCGGCCTCGGTGAGGCCGATGCCGGAGTCCTCGACGCGCAGCGACCCGCCCTCGGCGAACAGCCGCACGGTGGCAGGGGCGTCCGGCTGCTCGGCGCGGCGGGCCGTGATGGCGTCCACCCCGTTCTGCAGCAGCTCGCGCAGGTAGACCTTGGGGCTGGAGTAGAGGTGGTGGGAGAGCAGGTCGACGAGGCCGCGCAGGTCGACCTGGAAGGTGTGCGGTGTCTGTGAGTTCATCGTCGCTGCGCCGGTGGGGGGACGGGCGACGGCGCGGGTCGGGCGGCCCCGCGAGAGGTGACCGCGATCAAGGTCGGGAGCCCGTCACTCTACGGCCGTACAGCCCCTTGTGACCAGCGGTTTTCCGCAGTTCTCCGCGGGACAGGACGGGATTGTCGGTGGCGTGGTGTGCAATGGATCTCGTGCCCGTGCTCGAAGAACCGCTGAAGAAACTGCTCGGCCCGCCCACCGCGAAGGTGATGGCCGAGCACCTAGGCCTGCACACCGTCGGTGACCTGCTCCACCACTACCCGCGCAGATACGCGGAGCGCGGGGAGCTGACCCGCCTCGCCGATCTGCCCCTCGACGAGCACGTCACGGTCGTCGCCCAGGTCGCGACCGCCCGCGTCCTGCGGTTCAACGGGGGCAGCGGCCAGCGCCTCGAAGTCACGATCACCGACGGCAGCGGACAGCTCCAGCTCGTGTTCTTCGGCAAGGGCATCCACAAGCCGCACAAGGACCTGCTGCCGGGCACGCGCGCGATGTTCGCGGGCAAGGTCGGCGTCTTCAACCGCAAGATGCAGCTGGCGCACCCCGCCTACCAGCTGCTCACCGCGGACTCGTCGGAGGAGGCGGCCGAGACCGTCGGCTCCTGGGCCGGTGCGCTGCTCCCGATCTACCCGGCCACCGCCAAGCTGGAGTCCTGGAAGATCGCCAAGGCCGTCGACCTGGTGCTGCCGAGCGCCCAGGAGGCCGTCGACCCGCTGCCCGAGTCGCTGCGCGAGGGGCGTGACCTGGTCCCGCTGCCCGAGGCCCTGCTCAAGATCCACCGACCGCACACGAAGGCCGACATCGCGGACGCGCGGGCCCGCCTCAAGTGGGACGAGGCGTTCGTCCTCCAGGTCGCCCTCGCCAGGCGCCGCTTCGCCGACACCCAGCTGACCGCCGCCCCCCGCGTGGCGAAGCCCGACGGGCTGCTTACGGCCTTCGACGCCAAGCTGCCGTTCACCCTCACCGAAGGCCAGCAGAAGGTCTCCAAGGAGATCTTCGACGACCTGGCCACCGATCACCCCATGCACCGGCTGCTCCAGGGCGAGGTCGGCTCCGGAAAGACGATGGTCGCGCTGCGCGCCATGCTCGCCGTCGTCGACGCGGGCGGCCAGGCCGCCATGCTCGCGCCCACCGAGGTCCTCGCCCAGCAGCACCACCGCTCCATCACCGAGATGATGGGCGAGCTCGCCCAAGGGGGCATGCTCGGCGGCGCGGAGCACTCCACCAAGGTCGTGCTCCTCACCGGCTCCATGGGCACCGCCGCGCGCCGTCAGGCCCTGCTCGACCTGGTCACCGGCGAGGCCGGTCTCGTCATCGGCACGCACGCGCTGATCGAGGACAAGGTGCAGTTCCACGATCTCGGCCTGGTCGTGGTCGACGAGCAGCACCGGTTCGGCGTCGAGCAGCGGGACGCCCTGCGCTCCAAGGGCAAGCAGCCCCCGCACCTCCTGGTCATGACGGCGACGCCGATTCCGCGCACCGTCGCCATGACCGTCTTCGGCGACCTGGAGACCTCCGTCCTCGACCAGCTCCCGGCCGGCCGCTCACCGATCGCCAGCCATGTCGTGCCCGCCGCCGACAAACCGCACTTCCTCACGCGCGCGTGGGAGCGCGTACGGGAGGAGGTGGGCAAGGGGCACCAGGCGTACGTGGTCTGCCCGCGCATCGGCGACGACGAGGACGAGAAGCCCAAGAAGGGCGGCAAGAGCGCGGCCAAGAAGCAGTCCCCCGAGGACGAGGCGGAGAAGCGGCCGCCGCTCGCCGTGCTCGCCGTCGCCGAGGAGCTGGCCCGCGGCCCGCTCCAGGGCATCAAGGTCGAGGTGCTGCACGGCCGGATGCAGCCCGACGACAAGGACGCCGTGATGCGCCGCTTCGCCGCGGGGGAGACCGACGTCCTGGTGGCGACGACCGTCATCGAGGTCGGGGTGAACGTGCCGAACGCCACCGCCATGGTGATCATGGACGCCGACCGCTTCGGCGTCTCCCAGCTCCACCAGCTGCGCGGACGCGTCGGCCGTGGCTCGGCGCCCGGCCTCTGCCTCCTGGTCACCGAGATGCCCGAGGCCAGCCCCGCCCGCGCGCGCCTGGGCGCCGTCGCCTCCACGCTCGACGGCTTCGAGCTGTCCCGCATCGACCTGGAGCAGCGCCGCGAGGGCGACGTGCTCGGACAGGCCCAGTCCGGGGTGCGCTCGTCCCTGCGGATGCTCGCCGTCATCGAGGACGAGGAGATCATCGCCGAGGCGCGCGAGGAAGCGACCAGAGTGGTCACGGCCGACCCGGAGCTCGATCGCCTGCCCGCCCTGCGCACCGCCCTGGACGCGCTCCTGGACGAGGAGCGCGAGCAGTACCTCGACAAGGGATGAGCGACCAGTACCTCGACAAGGGATGGGCGAGCAGTACCTCGACGAGGGGTGAAGGGGCCTCGACAGGGGTGAAGGGGCCTCGCGAGGGCCGGGACCCCGGCTTTTGAGACACTGGTCCCACAGCTCTCACAAGCAAGGACAAGGACCGAGATGACCCGCGTGATCGCCGGACGCGCCGGCGGACGCCGCCTGGCCGTACCGCCGGGCAACGGCACCCGCCCCACCTCCGACCGCGCGCGCGAGGGCCTCTTCTCCACCTGGCAGGCGCTGCTCGGCACGCTCGACGGCACCCGCGTCGCCGACCTGTACGCGGGCTCGGGCGCCGTCGGCCTGGAGGCACTCTCCCGCGGCGCCGCGCACGCGCTGCTCGTCGAGGCCGACGCCCGCGCCGCCCGCACGGTCCGCGAGAACGTGCGCGCGCTCGGCCTGCCCGGAGCCGAAACCCGTACCGGAAAAGCGGAACAGGTCGTTGCGGGACCGCCCCCCGAGGACCCTTACGACCTGGTCTTTCTGGACCCCCCGTACGCCGTCTCGGACGACGATCTTCGGGAGATCCTCCTCACACTCCGCACTCAGGGCTGGCTCACGGACGACGCGCTGGTCACCGTGGAACGCAGCACCAGGGGCGGGGATTTCCGGTGGCCGGCCGGTTTCGAGGGACTGCGGTCCCGTCGCTACGGCGAGGGCACGTTTTGGTACGGTCGCGCCGCCTTGACCACCAGCCTCACGTGCGACGACGCACGATGACCGGACCGGAGAGCGAGGGACTTCCCGTGCGCCGCGCAGTCTGTCCCGGGTCGTTCGACCCCATCACCAACGGCCACCTCGACATCATCGCCCGAGCCTCCAAGCTGTACGACGTCGTGCACGTCGCGGTGATGATCAACCAGTCCAAGAAGGGCCTGTTCACGGTCGACGAGCGGATCGCCCTGATCCGCGAGGTCACCGCCGAGTTCGGCAACGTACAGGTGGAGTCCTTCCACGGCCTCCTCGTCGACTTCTGCAAGCAGCGTGACATCCCGGCCATCGTGAAGGGCCTGCGCGCGGTCAGCGACTTCGACTACGAACTGCAGATGGCGCAGATGAACAACGGTCTGTCGGGCGTCGAGACCCTTTTCGTGCCCACCAACCCGACCTACAGCTTCCTGTCCTCCTCGCTGGTCAAGGAGGTCGCGGCCTGGGGCGGCGACGTGTCGCACCTGGTCCCGCCGCGGGTGCACGAGGCCCTGACCGAACGCCTCCCCAAGAAGTGACACGCACGCGCCAGTTGGGCATACAGTCGTCCCGTCCGTCTCCAAACCCCCTGTCAGCCCAGTGACGACAGTGACAAGACGAGAGAGTGGCGAGCACACGGTGGACGTGCAGAAGAAGCTCGACGAGATCGTCGCCGCGGTCGGCAGCGCCCGGTCCATGCCCATGTCGGCCTCGTGCGTGGTCAACCGCGCCGACCTGCTCGCGATGCTCGAAGAGGTGCGCCAGGCGCTGCCCGGCTCCCTCGCGCAGGCGCAGGAGCTGATCGGCGGCCGCGAGCAGATGGTCGAGCAGGCCCGCGCCGAGGCCGACCGGATCATCGAGACCGCGCACGCCGAGCGGGGCTCACTGATCTCCGACACCGAGATCGCCCGCCGCTCGCAGAACGAGGCCGACCGCATCCTCGCCGAGGCCCGTCAGGAGGCCGAGGAGGTCCGCGCCGAGGCCGACGACTACGTCGACTCCAAGCTGGCCAACTTCGAGGTCGTCCTCACCAAGACCCTCGGCTCCGTCGGCCGCGGCCGCGAGAAGCTCCTCGGCACCGGCCCCGGCACGGACGAGCAGGGCTACGAGGACGAGGACGCCCCGGAGCGCAGCCACGACCCGGAGACGCTGCGCCGCGACGCCGACACCTACGTCGACACCAAGCTCGGCGCCTTCGAGGCCGTCCTCGCCAAGACCCTGGAGGCGGTCGGCAAGGGCCGCCAGAAGCTGCACGGCCGCATCGCCACCGACGACCTGGGCGCCCTGTCCGTGGACGCCGAGGGCGGCTCCCAGGCGCACACCAGCGACGCCGACTACCTGGCGGGCCTCGCGGAGATCGGCTCGGGCCCCGGTCGGGCGGCGGAGCAGGAGCCGGAGCCGATGGCCACGCCCCAGATCCCCGCGCAGCAGCCGGCCGCCGCCTACGCGCACCAGCAGCAGGACCCGTACGGGTACGAGCAGCAGCAGTACGGCCAGCAGGACCCGTACGCCGCCTATCAGCAGCACGACCCCTACGCGTACCAGCAGGGCCAGCAGCAGGACCCGTACGCCGCTTATCAGCAGCAGGACCCGTACGGATACCAGCAGCACCAGGAGCAGCACGCTCATCAGGAGCAGCACTCTCATCAAGGGCAGCAGGACCAGCACGGGCACCAGGGGCACCAGCACGACCAGGGCGGGGCGCTCGACGAGACGAGTCTCTTCGACACGAGCATGATCAGCCTGGAGCAGATGCGCCAGTACGAGCAGGGCCGCTGACGCCCACGCCGACGGGGGCGCCGCAGGGTGGCCGGGAGCGGATTGGGCCGAGAGCGAAAGGTCCAGTACCCTGGTTCTTCGGTCGCGCGTACACGTGTGATCCGAGCTGCCCGGAAATCTCGCGGCAGTGACCCCCCAGAGCTTTGAAGATCGAAAGCAGGAACAGCCCTGAGTACTCGCCTCGACCACCGCAACCCACTTGTGTTCGACACGCACGAGCTGGGTCGGCGTCCTGGTGCCATGCAGCGGCTGACCCGCACGATCGACGCCCCCCGGGACCTCGGTGTCGAGGGCGTCATCGGAGTGCCGGAAGGCGCCCCGGTGGAGCTCGAACTCCGCCTTGAGTCGGTCATGGAAGGGGTGCTTGTCACAGGCACCGCCCGTGCACTGGCGAAGGGGGAGTGCGTAAGGTGTCTGGAGCCGGTCGGCCTCGAGGTCGACACGGACTTCCAGGAGATGTTCTCGTACCCTGACGCCGATGACCGGGGCCGTGTGAAAGCGGAACCGGGCGACGACGCCGAGGACGACGAGGACAGGCTCTTTCTCGAGGACGGCTTGTTCGACCTCGAATCCGTGCTGCGTGATGCGGTGGTGCTCGCACTGCCGATGCAGCCGGTGTGCCAGGAAGACTGCGAGGGTCTGTGCTCCGAGTGCGGAGTGCGGCTGTCGGACGAACCCGGACATCATCACGACGCCGTCGACATCCGTTGGGCGGCTTTGCAGGGACTCGCTGAATCCATCCAGGACGGCGAGAAGGACGAGATGAGCGGCGCCGAAGCGGAAGCGGGCGTCGACGAGAAGCAGGAGAAGTAGCCGTGGCTGTTCCGAAGCGGAAGATGTCGCGCAGCAACACGCGCCACCGCCGGTCGCAGTGGAAGGCTGCGGTCCCCACCCTGGTTTCGTGTGAGCGTTGCCAGGAGCCCAAGCTGCAGCACATCGCGTGCCCCGCTTGCGGCACCTACAACAAGCGCCAGGTCCTCGAGGTCTGAGCGGCTGGTGAGAGGCACAGTGGCTAGCCAAAAACCGGCGGATGACGCCAAGAAAAAGGCCGACACCACAGCCTCGTCCCACACGCTTCTGGAAGGGCGGCTCGGGTACAAGCTCGAGTCCGCCCTTCTGGTGCGTGCCCTGACGCACCGCTCGTACGCGTACGAGAACGGCGGACTGCCCACGAACGAGCGTCTGGAGTTCCTCGGGGACTCCGTGCTCGGCCTCGTGGTCACCGACACGCTCTACCGCACCCACCCCGACCTGCCCGAGGGCCAGCTGGCCAAGTTGCGGGCCGCGGTGGTCAATTCGCGTGCACTGGCGGAGGTCAGCCGCGGGCTCGACCTGGGCTCCTTCATCCGGCTCGGCCGGGGCGAGGAAGGCACGGGCGGCCGGGACAAGGCGTCGATTCTGGCCGACACCCTCGAAGCGGTGATCGGCGCGGTCTATCTCGACCAGGGGCTGGACGCGGCCGGTGAACTCGTACACCGGTTGTTCGACCCGCTGATCGAGAAGTCCTCGAACCTGGGAGCCGGCCTGGACTGGAAGACCAGTCTCCAGGAGCTGACGGCGACCGAAGGGCTCGGCGTGCCCGAGTACCTGGTCTCCGAGACCGGCCCCGACCACGAGAAGACCTTCACTGCTGCCGCCCGCGTCGGAGGCGTCTCGTACGGCACCGGCACCGGCCGCAGCAAGAAGGAAGCGGAGCAGCAGGCCGCGGAGTCCGCCTGGCGCGCGATCCGCGCTGCCGCGGATGAGCGGGCCGAGGCGGAGGCGGCGGCTTCGGCCGCCGCCTCCTCCTCCGACTCGGCGTGACGCTGCGCTTCCTTGACCCGTTCCCATCGGCCCCGCGCCGGTGGGAACGGGCTTTTTCGGATCTGCCCCCGCGCGCGCGTAGTGACGTGTCCGCGGGTCCGTGGGGGCTGCTCGCGCAGTTCCCCGCGCCCCTGAGCGGCACTGCGCGCCCCTGCAATTCACTACAACGGTAGGAGCGTCGTGCCCGAACTGCCCGAGGTCGAGGTTGTGCGCCGGGGGCTCGCGCGGTGGGTCGCGCATCGGTCCGTCGCGGACGTCGAGGTCATGCACCCCCGCTCCGTACGCCGCCACATCGCCGGCGGCGAGGACTTCGCGCTCCGCCTGAAGGGGCAGACGATCGGGGAGCCGAGCCGCCGCGGCAAGTACCTGTGGCTGCCGCTGGAGACGGCGCACATGTCCGTCCTCGCCCACCTCGGGATGAGCGGCCAGCTCCTGGTACAGCCGCACACCGCCCCGGACGAGAAGCATCTGCGCGTCCGCGTCCGCTTCGCCGACGACCTCGGCACCGAGCTGCGCTTCGTCGACCAGCGCACTTTCGGCGGCCTCTCGCTGCACGACACCGCCGAGAACAGCGCGGACGGCCTGCCCGACGTCATCGCGCACATCGCCCGCGACCCGCTCGACCCGCTCTTCGACGACGCGGCCTTCCACACCGCCCTGCGCGCGAAGCGCACCACCATCAAGCGCGCCCTGCTCGACCAGACGCTCATCAGCGGCGTCGGCAACATCTACGCCGACGAGGCGCTCTGGCGCGCGAAGCTGCACTACGAGCGCCCCACCGCCGGCCTCACGCGCCCCCGCACGGCCGGACTCCTCGGCCACGTACGCGACGTGATGAACGCGGCGCTCGCCGTCGGCGGCACCAGCTTCGACTCCCTCTACGTGAACGTGAACGGGGAGTCGGGCTACTTCGACCGCTCCCTGGACGCGTACGGGCGTGAGGGCCTGCCCTGCAAGCGGTGCGGCACCCCGATGCGCCGGCGGCCCTGGATGAACCGGTCGAGCTACTTCTGCCCGCGCTGTCAGCGCGCCCCGCGCGCGGTGTCGTAGCGCTCCCGCGCCGCCAGGACGTCGTCCATGCGCCCCTCCACGAAGTGGATGAGGGACAGCAGGCGCTCCGCCACGTCCCGGCCCAGCGGCGTCAGCTCGTAGTCCACGCGGGGCGGATTGGTCGGCTGGGCCTCGCGGTGCACCAGGCCGTCCCGCTCCAGCGCCTGCAACGTCTGGGACAGCATCTTCTCGCTGACCCCGTCCACGCGGCGGCGCAGCTCGTTGAAGCGCAGCGAGCCCTCGTACAGCGCCCCGAGCGTGAGCCCGCCCCAGCGGCCGGTGACGTGCTCCAGGGTGCCGCGTGACGGACACGCCTTGGAGAACACGTCGAACGCGAGGTCGATGGAGTCCATAGGGCGAGAGTACTGCGGCACAGCGCGGTGTGCAGGGCAGCGCTGTGCCGCAGTTAGTGCGACATCCGGGCGGGCGCGGCTGTCAGAAGCCGAAGTCCTGGGTCCACCACGGGCCGCCCGACCCGAAGTGCACCCCCACGCCGAGGGTCTTGTAGTCGCAGTTGAGGATGTTCGCCTTGTGGCCGGGGCTGTTCATCCAGGCGTCCATCACGGCCGCCGCGTCGGCCTGGCCGCGGGCGATGTTCTCGCCGCCGAGACCGTCGACGCCGGCCTTCGCGGCACGGTCCCAGGGCGTCGCGCCGTCCGGGTCGGTGTGGTCGAAGAAGCCCCGGGCGGCCATGTCCTCGCTGAAGGCGGTCGCCAGCGCGGCCAGACCGCCGTCGGCGGTGACGGGCGAGCAGCCCACCTTGGAGCGCTCCTGGTTGACCAGGGCGAGGACCTGGGCGGCGGCCGCGTCCGCAGCCGACATGGCGGGGGCGGCGGTGGTGGGCGCCTGGGTCTTCTCGGGAGCCTTGGGCGCGGGCGTCGCGCTCTTGGTCGTCGTGGCGGCGCCGCCACCGTCACCGCCGGAGGACGTCCTGGACGGCGCGGGCTTCTTCGACGGTGTCGCGGACGGCTTGGCCGGGGCGGACTTCGAGGGCGCCGTCGAAGGGGTGGTGCGCTCGGTGGCGCGGCTCGGGGCCGACGGGGCGCGGTCGTCGACGGTGCCGTCCGTGCCGCCCTGCGCCTCCACCGTGGGGGAGACGGCGGCCTGCACCTTGTCCCCGTCGTGGTCGCCGCCGAGCTTGTAGCTGTCGCCGCCCGGTATCAGGCCGGAGGCCACCGCCACCGCGCCCATGGCGACGGCGGCCGAGACGCCGAGCAGCCCGGTGCGCACGGGGACGCCGCCGCGCTTGGCGCGCCGGTGGGACCGGCCGCGGGCCACCTGGGCCGAGCCGCCGGCCGGGGATATGGAGCCGTAGACGCCCACCAGGCTCCCGGCCTCGCGCTGCTCCGGGAAGCCGACGGTCGGGGCGTCCGCGAAGGAGGGGAAGGGGGCCTGCGGGGAGGAGCTGTAGGGCGCGTCCGGCACGTAGGGGGAGCGCGCTTCCGGAGCGGCGCCGTAGGGCTCGTCCGGGAAGCGGGGCTCCTCGGGGAAGCGGGGCTCCTCGGGGAAGTAGAGGGAGTGCGCCGGGCGGGGCGGGTACGGCGCGGAGGGGGCGGAGCGTGGGTGGGTCTCCGGAGTGTCCGCGGCGCGGCCCGTGGCGGCGCGGCCGGCGGCGGAGCGTCGGTGGCGTCCCATGTGATGGCCTTCCTCGTCCTCGCGGTCGTCAGGACGACGGTCCATGCGGCGCACCGGCCGCCGATGTGACGGTCCGGTGGCCGATGTGACGCACCGATCGTCAACGTGACGCACCGGTCGTCCATGTGACTCACCCGTACGGGTGAGGCTCGTCGGTCGGCGACGGTACCCCACGACGTACGGGGCCGAAGTGCTCTCTGTTCAATTGGCCGGTTAGCGTGCAGCCATGAACGAAGACGTACGACTCACCGCCTGGGTGCGAGGACGCGTCCAACGTGTGGGTTTCCGCTGGTTCACCCGTGCGAGGGCGCTGGAGATCGGCGGGCTGTGTGGTTTTGCTCTCAATCTGGAGGACGGCCGCGTGCAAGTGGTCGCCGAAGGACGGCGCGAGGCGTGTCAGCAACTCCTGGACTGGCTCCACGGCGACGACACACCCGGGCGCGTGGACGGTGTCACTGAGATCTGGGACACGCCCCGCGGCGGCTACGACGGATTCGCCATCCGCTGAAGCGTTGCCGCGAGCGAGTCCTGGTGCGGTCGGTGAAGAGGTGTCGCAGGCGGGCGCTCCGGGCAGAAAGGCCCTGGTGGTTGCCAACGCGGAGGACTCGTGGCAGGCTCCGGAGCAACGGATGATCACACGCCCCCAGGGCCCCGGAAGACAGGCCGCGCCGGACGATCCACGGTGCGATGGCGCCGGGTTGCCCACCAATACGGGGCGTGATCGTGTTGACCGTCAAACTTTTTGGTGAGACTCTGGAATCCCCGCGCACCTTAGCTGTTTGGCATGTGAGAACGGCCAGTAAGACACAACAAGTGCCAAGCACCGCGGGTGCGATTCCCTCACGACCCACCACCGCTTCGGTCGGTCACTCAGTGTGGAGGACCATCCATCATGGCAAAGGCGCTTCTCGGTTACGTCGGCGGCAGCGACCCGCGACTCCTCGCCGAGATGCGACGGCTTCAGCAGCGCGTTCAGGATCTGGAATCCGAACTCGGCAGGATTCAGGCCGAGAAGGACGCGCTCGCGGCTGCCGCTTCTCGCGACGCTCTCATGGAGAGCATCGACGTACCCCAGGCGGAGCCGGCGCTCACCTGATCACGCCCAGAGTCGTGCGTGAGCGGGCTGCTCGTACAACCGCTTGACAGAGATACGCAAGGGACGCTTCGGCGTCCCTTCTTTCTTTTCCGTCCCGCTCTTCCCGGCCGCCCCCGCGCCCCGAAGCCCTTTTCTTAACGTCTGATGTGCCCTGCACCTTCACAGGCGAAACCGTGGGTTCATGGAGTGAGACAGGGGCGCCGGGTAGAGTCCGACGGCGTGCACCTCAAGGCCCTGACCCTGCGCGGGTTCAAATCGTTCGCCTCGGCCACCACCTTGCGGTTCGAGCCGGGCATCACCTGCGTCGTGGGCCCCAACGGTTCGGGCAAGTCCAATGTCGTGGACGCCCTGAGCTGGGTCATGGGTGAGCAGGGCGCCAAGTCCTTGCGCGGCGGCAAGATGGAGGACGTCATCTTCGCCGGCACCACCGGGCGCCCGCCGCTCGGCCGCGCCGAGGTGTCCCTCACCATCGACAACTCCGACGGCGCGCTGCCCATCGAGTACGCCGAGGTCACCATCACGCGGATCATGTTCCGCAACGGCGGCAGCGAGTACCAGATCAACGGGGACACCTGCCGCCTCCTCGACATCCAGGACCTCCTCTCCGACTCCGGCATCGGCCGCGAGATGCATGTCATCGTCGGCCAGGGCCAGCTCGACGGCGTTCTGCACGCCGACCCCATGGGGCGCCGCGCCTTCATCGAGGAGGCCGCGGGCGTCCTCAAGCACCGCAAGCGCAAGGAGAAGGCGCTGCGGAAGCTGGACGCGATGCAGGCCAACCTCGCGCGCGTGCAGGACCTGACCGACGAACTGCGGCGCCAGCTGAAGCCGCTCGGCAGGCAGGCCGCCGTGGCGCGCCGGGCTGCCGTCATCCAGGCCGACCTGCGCGACGCCCGCCTGCGACTGCTCGCCGACGACCTCGTACGGATGCGGGAGGCGCTCAGCGCCGAGGTCGCCGACGAGGCGGAACTGAAGCAGCGCAAGGAGACGGCCGAGGGAGAGCTGAAGAAGGCGGCGCTGCGCGAGGGCCACCTGGAGGACCAGGTGCGGCAGCTGACGCCCCGGCTCCAGCGGGCGCAGCAGAGCTGGTACGAGCTGTCGCAGCTGGCCGAGCGGGTGCGCGGCACGATCTCGCTGGCCGACGCGCGCGTACGCAGCGCCGCCGCCGCACCGGCCGAGGAGCGGCGCGGCCGTGACCCCGAGGATTTGGAGCGCGAGGCCGCCCGGGTGCGGGAGCAGGAGGCCGAGCTGTCGGCGGCGCTCGAAGCGGCGCAGGTCGCGCTCGACGAGACCGTCGCCCACCGCGCGGATCTCGAACGGGAGCTTGCCGTCGAGGAGCGCCGCCTCAAGGACGTCGCCCGCGCCATCGCCGACCGGCGCGAGGGCCTCGCCCGGCTCCAGGGACAGGCCAACGCCGCCCGGTCGCGGGCCGCTTCCGCGCAGGCCGAGATCGACCGGCTCGCCGCCGCCCGGGACGGGGCGCGGCAGCGGGCCGACGCCGCGCAGCAGGAGTACGAGCAGCTCAGGGCCGAGGTCGACGGGCTCGACGCCGGGGACGAGGAACTCGTCGCGCAGCTGGAGGAGGCCAAGTCGGCGCTGTCGGAGGCCGAGTCCGCGCTGTCCGCCGCGCGCGAGGCGGCCACGTCGGCGGAGCGCAAGCGGGCCGCCGTCGCCGCACGCCGTGAGGCGCTCGCGCTCGGCCTGCGCCGCAAGGACGGCTCGGGCGCGCTGCTGGGTGCGCGGGAGCAGCTGACCGGCGTCCTCGGCCCCGCCGCCGAGCTGCTGACGGTGGCGCCGGGGCACGAGGTCGCGGTGGCGGCGGCGTTCGGCGCGGCCGCCGACGCGATCGCCGTGGCCACCCCCGCCTCGGCGGCGGAAGCGATTCGCCTGCTGCGCAAGCAGGACGCGGGACGGGCGGCGCTGCTCCTCGCGGACGGCCCGGACGCGCGGGACACGTCCGCGGGAGGCCCGGCGTTCGCCGCCGCCGATCTCGTGCGCGGCCCTGACGTGCGGGAAGCGTCCGTCGGGGGCCCGCCCCTCGCCGCCGATCTGGTCCGGGGTCCCGCCGAGCTGATGGCCGCCGTACGGCATCTGCTGCGCGGCATCGTCGTCGTCGGGACGCTGGAGGACGCCGAGGACCTGGTGTACGCGCGGCCCGAGCTGACCGCGGTGACCGCCGAGGGCGATCTGCTCGGCGCGCACTACGCGCAGGGCGGGTCCGCCGGGGCGCCGAGCCTCCTGGAGGTGCAGGCGTCGGTGGACGAGGCCGCCGCCGACCTCGATGAGCTGGCCGCGCGGTGCGAGGAGCTGGCCGAGGCGCAGCACGCGGCGACCGAGCGGCGCGGCGAGTGCGCCGCCCGTGTGGAGGACCTTGGACAGCGGCAGCGCGCCGTAGAGCGGGAACGTTCCGGCAGGGCCCAGCAGCTCGGGCGGCTGGCCGGGCAGGCGCGCGGCGCCGCGGGGGAGGCCGAGCGCGCCGCAGCGGCGGCGGCCAAGGCCCAGGAAGCCCTCGAACAGGCCGCCATGGACGCGGAGGAGCTGGCCGAGCGGCTCGCGGTGGCGGAGGAACAAGCCTCTTTCGGAGAGGGAGGGGACGAGGAACCGGACACCTCCGTCCGCGACCGGCTCTCCGCCGACGGGGCCAACGCCCGCCAGACCGAGATGGAGGCCCGCCTCCAGGTCCGTACGCACGAGGAGCGGGTCAAGGGGCTCGCCGGGCGGGCCGACTCGCTCGACCGGGCCGCCCGCGCGGAACGCGAGGCACGCGCGCGTGCCGAGCAGCGCCGTGCCCGGATGAAGTACGAGGCCGCGGTCGCCGAGGCCGTGGCGTCCGGGGCCCGGCAGCTGCTCGCGCACGTCGAGGTGTCCGTCGCCCGCGCCGACGAGGAGCGCACTCTGGCCGAGCGGGCCAAGGCGGAGCGGGAGCGGGAGCTGGTCGCCGAGCGGACCCGTGGCCGTGACCTCAAGGCGGAGCTCGACAAACTCACTGATTCAGTTCACCGGGGCGAGGTACTAGGAGCGGAGAAGCGGCTGCGCATCGAGCAGCTGGAGACGAAGGCGCTGGAGGAGTTGGGTGTCGAACCGGCCGGGCTCGTCGCGGACTACGGTCCGGCGAAGCTCGTGCCGCCCTCGCTCCCCGCCGAGGGCGAGGAACTGCCGGAGGACCCGGAGCATCCGCGCAACAAGCCGCGGCCCTTCGTCCGTTCGGAGCAGGAGAAGCGGCTCAAGTCCGCCGAGCGCGCCTACCAGCAGCTCGGGAAGGTCAATCCGCTGGCACTGGAGGAGTTCGCGGCGCTCGAGGAGCGTCACCAGTTCCTCAGTGAGCAGCTGGAGGATCTGAAGAAGACCAGGGCCGACCTCCTTCAGGTGGTGAAGGAGGTCGACGAACGCGTCGAGCAGGTCTTCACCGAGGCCTACCGTGACACCGCGCGTGAGTTCGAGGGCGTCTTCAGCCGCTTGTTCCCGGGTGGTGAGGGGCGGCTCATCCTGACCGATCCCGACAACATGCTCACGACGGGCGTGGACGTCGAGGCCCGCCCGCCGGGCAAGAAGGTCAAGCGGCTGAGCCTGCTCTCGGGTGGTGAGCGATCGCTGACCGCCGTGGCCCTGCTGGTCTCCATCTTCAAGGCGCGCCCCAGCCCGTTCTACGTGATGGACGAGGTCGAGGCCGCGCTCGACGACACCAATCTGCAGCGCCTCATCCGCATCATGCAGGAGTTGCAGGAGGCGTCCCAGCTCATCGTGATCACGCACCAGAAGCGCACGATGGAGGTGGCCGACGCGCTGTACGGGGTCTCCATGCAGGGCGACGGGGTGTCGAAGGTGATCAGCCAGCGGCTGCGCTAGCCGCAGCGCCCTCGCGAGACGCCGGCAGCTCCCACGTTCCTCAGGCAGTCTTCAAGTCTTGAACTCAACTGCCACTTCCATGCCTAATAACTCACACCAGTCTCACTATTGACTTCGAAACTTGAAGGCATAGTCTCTGCAACGTTGCTTTTACCTTCAGGTGGTGAGCCGCGTGCAGTTGTGCGCCACTGGAAGGGCTCGCCCCCACCCCCGGCAGCGACGCCGGTGGCCCGAGGAGTACACGTGACCAGCACTGAGGCACCTTCGTCAGGAGCCAGAAACGCCCAGCCCGATCACCTCGGGCACGTCATCTTCATCACGGCCGCGGCCGCGATGGGTGGCTTCCTGTTCGGCTACGACAGCTCCGTGATCAACGGTGCGACCGTCGCCATCCAGCACCGGTTCGACGTCAGCGCCGACACCCTGGGCTGGATCATCGCGTCCGCGCTGCTCGGCTGTGCCGTCGGTGCCGCCATCGCCGGACGCATCGCCGACCGCATCGGCCGCATCCGCTGCATGCAGATCGCCGCCTTCCTCTTCGCGATCAGCGCCATCGGCTCGTCGCTGCCCTTCGCGGCCTGGGACCTCACCATGTGGCGCGTCATCGGCGGCCTCGGCATCGGCATGGCGTCGGTGATCGGCCCGGCCTACATCGCCGAGGTGGCCCCGCCCGCGTACCGAGGCCGGCTCGCCTCGTTCCAGCAGGCCGCCATCGTCATCGGCATCGCCGTCTCCCAGCTCGTCAACTGGGGCATCCTGAACATGGCCGACGGCGACCAGCGCGGCAAGCTGGGCGGCCTGGAGGCCTGGCAGTGGATGCTCGGCGTCATGGTCATCCCGGCCCTGCTCTACGGTCTGCTCTCCTTCGCGATCCCCGAGTCGCCGCGCTTCCTGATCTCCGCGGGCCGTCGCGACCAGGCCAAGAAGGTGCTCGCCGAGGTGGAGGGCGACGGTATCGACGCCGACGCCCGGGTCGCCGAGATCGAGCACGGCATCCGCAGCGAGCACAAGTCGTCCTTCAAGGACCTGCTCGGCGGCAAGTTCGGCTTCCTGCCGATCGTCTGGATCGGCATCTTCCTGTCGATCTTCCAGCAGCTCGTCGGCATCAACGTGATCTTCTACTACTCGAACCAGCTGTGGCAGTCCATCGGCAAGGACCCCTCCAGCTCGTTCCTGTACTCGTTCGAGACGTCGATCGTGAACATCATCGGTACGGTCATCGCGATGGTCTTCGTCGACCGCATCGGCCGCAAGCCGCTCGCGATCATCGGCTCCACCGGTATGGCCGCCGCCCTGTTCACCGCCGCCTGGGCCTTCTCGTACCGCACCGGCTCCGGTGACAACGTCTCGCTGCCGAACGCGCAGGGTCTGACCGCGATCATCGCCGCCAACGCCTTCGTCCTCTTCTTCGCCCTCTCCTGGGGCGTCGTGGTCTGGGTGCTGCTCGGCGAGATCTTCCCCAACCGGATCCGCGCGGCCGCGCTCGGTGTGGCGGCCTCGGCCCAGTGGCTGGCCAACTTCGCCATCACCAAGACCTTCCCGAGCATGTCGGAGTGGAGCCTGAGCGGCTCGTACATCATCTACGGCGCCTTCGCCGCGATCTCCATCCCGTTCGTCATGAAGTTCGTGAAGGAGACCAAGGGCAAGTCCCTGGAGGAGATGGGCTGACCCGCCCCCTCCCCGCCCGACCCGGGGAGGTGGGTCAAGTCCCCGCTGCCACCTCCCCGTTCACGGCACTGCCCCGGCTCGCCGGCCTGCACGTCAGGTCGTGAGCCGGGGCAGTACGTTTTCGCAGAACAGGTGCAGGCTGCGCCACCCCTCGTCGAGGGGCATACCGCCCGACAGCGGGTGGAGCACGTACGTGTCGAGGCCCTGGGACAGACACTCCTCCGGGGTCAGGATCCGGTAGACGCCTTCGGCGCGCAGCTCCTCCACCGTCGTCGCCCCCGACTTCACGGCCGAGCGGATGTCCGTGGACTGCCAGGACGCATAGGTCCGTGCCTCGTGCAGGAAGTGCGCGCCGTGCTCGGCCCAGGTGCGGTCCGGGTCCTCCGACAGGTGCAGCAGGGACGTGTCCTCGGCGGGCATCATGGTCCAGCCCTCGGTGCCGTACTCGGCGAGCCGCTCCTTGTAGTACGTGTCGAGGTCGGGCAGATGCGCGCTGGGGAAGAACGGCAGGCCGAGCCGGGCCGCCCGGCGCGCCGCCGCCCGTGAGGAGCCGCCGACCAGCAGGAGCGGATGCGGCTGGGTGTACGGGCGCGGCGTGACACGGGCCGGTCGGCCGCGGAAGGTGAACTCCTCGCCGGTCCAGGCCTTCAGCAGGGTGTCGAGCAGCTCGTCCTGGAGCGCGCCGCGCCGCGTCCACTCCACGTCGAACTGCGCGTACTCCTGCGGCCGGTACCCGATCCCCGCCACGGTCACGAGCCGCCCGCCGCTCAGCAGGTCCAGTACGGCGATGTCCTCGGCGAGCCGCAGGGGATCGTGCAGCGGGCCGATGATCGCGGAGACGGTGACCGCGATGCGGCGGGTGGCGCCGAGGACGGCGCCCGCGAAGGTGAACGGGGAGGGCAGCCAGTTGTTGGCGGCGCCGTGGTGCTCCTCGGTCTGTACCGTGTCGACGCCCCGGTCGTCGGCGTACGCGGCCATCTCGACCGCCGCCTTGTAGCGGGCGCCCAGCGACTCGGGGGTGGCGTCGGGCTCGACCAGGTTGAACCGTACGACGGATACGGGCATGAAGAAGTCCCCCTTCACGCGGGCGCGGGCTTCGGGCGCGGGCTTCGAGCGCGGGTGAAGGGGGACGTTAGCTGACGGAGCGTCAGACGGCCAGGGGTGCGGGCTCCGCGCTGTCCGCCGGGGCCGTGGTGGTGTCCGCGGGCTTCGGCAGCGCCAGGTAGAGCAGGCCCGAGACGACGATCGTGACGATCCAGCCGAGCCCGTACTCACCGATGAAGTTGTTCGTGGCGAGCGGCCCGGTGAACCAGTCCGACGTGGTGAAGAGCAGCCCGGCGACGAGGCCGACGGCCCAGGCGGCGACGGCGGCGGGGGAGAAGCCGCCCTTGTGCCAGTAAGCGCTGGTGCGGGTGGTGTCGACGAGGGCGGCGGGATCGTAGTGCTTGCGCGTGAACATGTCCGCGCCGAAGACGCCGACCCACGCGGAGAACGCGACCGCGAGCAGCGACAGGAACGCGATGAACGAGCCCATGAAGCTGGTGGCGACGAGCATCAGGATGCCGCCGAAGACCAGCGAGATCAGCGCGTTGACCGAGACCGCCCAGTGGCGCGGGACCTTGAAACCGAGGGTCTGCGCGGTGAAACCGGCCGAGTACATCGACATGGCGTTGATCAGCAACATACCGACCAGGGCGATCAGCAGGTACGGCACCGCGATCCACAGCGGCAGGATCTCGCCGAGGAAGGAGACCGGGTCGGCCGCCGAGGCCAGGTCGGGCGTGGAGACCGCCATGACCGCGCCCATCAGGACCATCGGCAGGACGACGATGCCGGCGCCGCCGACCGAGTGCCCGACGATCGCCTTGGAGGAGGCGGTACGCGGCAGGTAGCGCGTGAAGTCGGGCGAGGCCGGGATCCAGCTGACGCCACCGGCGGCGATCAGGCCGATGCCCGCCACCATCAGGGACGTCTTGCCCGCGGGCTGGTCGAACACCTCGGACCAGTCGGTGTCGACGATCAGGAAGATCAGCACGAGCGCCGTGAACAGGCCGAACAGGTACGTCGCGTACTTGTTGCACTTCTGCACGGCGTTGATGCCGAGGCCCGAGATCGCGAACGTGGCGACCACGAAGCACAGCAGCGTGACGATGACCAGGAAGTCGTTCTGCTTGATGTCGAACAGGATGTCCAAGACGGTGAGCACGGCGTACGCGCCGGTCACCGCGTTGATCGTCTCCCAGCCCCAGCGCGCCACCCAGATGAGGGAACCGGGCAGCAGGTTGCCGCGCTGGCCGAAGACCGCGCGCGAGAGCGCCATGCCGGGGGCGCCGCCCCGCTTGCCCGAGATGCCGATCAGGCCGACGAGCCCGTACGACACGATCGGCGCCGCGATCGCCACGACGATGGCCTGCCAGAAGTTGAGCTTGTACGCCACGACGAGGCTCGCGCCCATCGTGAGCAACAGCACGCTGATGTTGGCCGCGACCCACGTCGGGAACAGCTCCCGGGTCTTGGCGGTGCGCTCGGCGTCGGGGACGGGCTCGATGCCGCGCGTCTCCAGGGCGCCTTCGGATTCGGCGGTCTTGCTCATGCGGTGGGGTTCCGTGCCTCTGTGGGGTGGGGCGGGGGCGCGAGCCTGCCGCAGGGACAGCGCCTGCCTCAGGGCTCGCGGAGTGAGAGATCGCGATGGACTCTACGCGCGTTGATGCGGCCTCTTCCATCGTAGTTTAGTCCGAGTAATACCTTGCGGAGACCTTTGTCCCTTGGAGGATGCGACGAGAGCGGCCCCGCCGGGGCCCCATGGCTGATACTGGACGGGTTATGGAAATCGTCATCCTTGCTGTAGTCATCGCCGTGGTCGTGATCGGCGCGCTCGGCGGGCTCGTGGTCGGCAGCCGCAAGAAGAAGCAGCTGCCTCCGCCGCCGCCCTCGGCGCCCGACATCACCACCGCCCCGCCCACCGAGCCGCACGTCGGCGACGAGGCCGAGACGCCGCGCGACGAAGCGCGGCGCACGATCGAGGAGGTCGACCTCCCGGTCGCCGAACCGGTCACCGAGGAGGTCGTCGAGGAGCCGGCCGCCCCGGCGGTCGAGGTGCCGGAGCCCACCGCGGGCCGCCTGGTACGCCTGCGCACCCGGCTCTCCCGCTCGCAGAACGCGCTCGGCAAGGGACTCCTCACCCTGCTGTCCCGCGAGCACCTCGACGAGGACACCTGGGAGGAGATCGAGGACACGCTGCTCACCGCCGACGTCGGCGTGCAGCCCACGCAGGAGCTGGTCGACCGGCTGCGCGAGCGCGTGAAGGTGCTCGGCACCCGCACCCCCGAGGAGCTGCGGGCGCTGCTGCGCGAGGAGCTCCTGACGCTGCTCGTTCCCGAGTTCGACCGCACGGTCAAGACCGACTCGAACCTGGACACGCCGGGCATCGTGATGGTCGTGGGTGTCAACGGCACCGGCAAGACCACGACGACCGGCAAGCTCGCGCGTGTGCTCGTCGCCGACGGCAAGAACGTGATGCTCGGCGCGGCCGACACGTTCCGCGCCGCCGCCGCGGATCAGCTGCAGACGTGGGGCGAGCGGGTCGGCGCCAAGACGGTGCGCGGGCCCGAGGGCGGCGACCCGGCGTCCATCGCGTTCGACGCCGTCAAGGAGGGCATCGCCGCGGGCGCCGACGTCGTGCTCATCGACACCGCCGGCCGTCTGCACACCAAGACCGGCCTGATGGACGAGCTCGGCAAGGTCAAGCGCGTCGTGGAGAAGCACGCGCCGGTCGACGAGGTGCTGCTCGTCCTCGACGCCACGACCGGGCAGAACGGTCTGGTGCAGGCGCGCGTCTTCGCCGAGGTCGTCGACATCACCGGCATCGTGCTGACCAAGCTGGACGGTACGGCCAAGGGCGGCATCGTCGTCGCGGTCCAGCGCGAGCTGGGCGTGCCGGTCAAGCTGATCGGTCTCGGCGAGGGTCCTGACGACCTGGCGCCGTTCGAGCCCGAGGCGTTCGTGGACGCGCTGATCGGGGAGTAGCCCGGACAGAGCCGAAAAGGGGGCTGGGAAGGTGCGAGCACCTTCCCAGCCCTCTTTCTCACGTCCAGGCGGCGGTGTCCGCTACGCGCAGGGCGAGCGATGCGCCACGTACGCCAGCGTCCCCAGGAGCAGTCGCGCCTGCGGCGGCTGCGTCGCCGTGTCCAGGGACGGGGCGCGCAGCCAGGTCGCCGGGCCGAGGCCCGCGCGGTCGGAGGGCGGGGCGGTGATGTACGCGCCGGGGCCGAGCGCGTGCAGGTCGAGCGCCGCGTCGTCCCAGCCCGTGCGGTAGAGCAGCGAGGGCAGTTGGGCGGCGGCGCCCGGTGCCACGAAGAAGTGGGCGCGGCCCTCAGGGGTGGCGATCACCGGGCCGAGCGGCACACCCATCCGCTCCAGGCGGATCAGGGCGCGACGGCCCGCGGCCTCGGGGACGTCGATGATGTCGAACGCGCGGCCGACCGGGAGCAGGACCGACGCGCCGGGGAACCGCCCCCACGCCTCGGTCACCTGGTCGAGCGTGGCCCCGGCCGGGACCACCGCGGCCGGGTCGAGCGGGTGCGCGCCGGGCGCCCGGCAGTCCGCCCTGCCGCAGGAGCAGTGGGGTCCCGCCGCCCGCGCGCCGGGCACCACGTCCCAGCCCCACAGTCCGGTGAACTCCGCCACCGTGGTGCAGGTCGAAGCGCGGCCGGACGTGCGGCCGCGGCGACGTGACCCGGTGCGCATCTCGCGAATGCCGCCGATCGTGAAGCCCATGCCCCCTCCAACGGGTACAGCGCGCCGGTGGTTACGTGACGGAATCGGATCGTGACCCAGTGTGCGCGAGACGCCTGGTCGGGGCGGCGGTGAGTCGCGTCCGGGGTGGTGCGCCCGGCTTCGCGCGCCCTCGCGCACTCCGTTTCGCCGACTTCCGGTTGTCCTATGTCAAGTGAATCGCGTGTGGCGGCCCTTGAGTTCATTCGAAGGGGTGGCGAATGGTGGCGTTTCCCTGTTCGCCCTCGCCGGAGGGGTGATCGTAGGATTACTTTCAGTACACGGACTCTCGGGGTACATGCACCCGTGGGTATGCCGCGGGCAAGTCGCTTTCCTGTTCGACGAGTGACAACTGGCGGACGGGAAGCCGTAGTTGACGGCATTCTGATAGGGCTTGCGGGTAGGGCTCGCGGGTAGGGCTTGGAGAAGCGGCCGACAGGACGTGGCGTTGAGTTGAGTGCCTTAGACGGTTCAAGGGATGGGGGCGTTCCAGTGGGCGGCAGCGGCGGAAGCGTGACGAACGCTGAGAAGCGCCCGAACGAACTGCTCGGCTCGTGGTTCGTGCGCAGCGGCTGGTCCAAGGGCGAGCTGGCGCGTCAAGTGAACCGGCGGGCCCGGCAGTTGGGTGCGAACCACATCTCCACCGACACCTCGCGTGTGCGGCGTTGGCTCGACGGGGAGAACCCGCGCGAGCCGATCCCACGCATCCTCAGCGAGTTGTTCTCGGAGCGGTTCGGCTGTGTGGTCGCCGTCGAGGACCTCGGGCTGCGCGCCGCGCACCAGGCGCCCTCGGTCTCCGGCGTCGACCTGCCGTGGACCGGGCCGCAGACCGTCGCGCTCATCGGCGAGTTCTCGCGCAGCGACCTGATGCTGGCCCGCCGCGGCTTCCTCGGCAGCTCCCTCGCGCTCGCCGCGGGCCCCTCGCTGATCGAGCCCATGCAGCGCTGGCTCGTGCCCGGGCCCAGCGGCGCCGCCTCGGGACCCGAACCCGACGCCATGGCGCAGCGCCGCGGGAACCGGCTGTCGCGCCCCGAGCTCGACCTGCTCGAGTCCACCACCGTCATGTTCCGCCAGTGGGACGCCCAGTGCGGTGGCGGTCTGCGCCGCAAGGCGGTCGTCGGGCAGCTGCACGAGGTGACCGACCTCCTCCAGGAGCCGCAGCCCGAGGCCACCACGAAACGGCTGTTCAAGGTCGCCGCCGAACTCGCCGAGCTGGCCGGCTGGATGAGTTACGACGTCGGCCTGCAGCCCACCGCGCAGAAGTACTTCGTGCTCGCCCTGCACGCCGCCAAGGAAGCGGGCGACAAGCCGCTCGGCTCGTACATCCTGTCCAGCATGAGCCGCCAGATGATCCACCTCGGCCGCCCCGAGGACGCCCTGGAACTCATCCACCTCGCCCAGTACGGCAGTCGCGACTGCGCCAGTCCGCGCACCCAGGCCATGCTGTATGCGATGGAGGCCCGCGCGTACGCGAACATGGGCCAGCCCGGCAAGTGCAAGCGGGCCGTGCGGATGGCCGAGGACACCTTCGCCGACGCCGACGAATGGGACGACCCGGACCCCGACTGGATCCGCTTCTTCTCCGAGGCGGAACTGCACGGCGAGAACAGCCACTCCTTCCGCGATCTCGCCTACGTGGCGGGGCGCAGCCCCACCTACGCGTCCATGGCCGAGCCGGTGATGCAGCAGGCCGTCGAACTGTTCGGCAAGGACTTCGAGCACCAGCGTTCGTACGCGCTGAACCTGATCGGCATGGCCACGGTGCACCTGCTCCAGAAGGAGCCCGAGCAGGCCACGGTCATGGCGGACCAGGCCCTCGGCATCGCCAAGAAGGTCCGCTCCGAGCGCGTCAACACCCGTATCCGCAAGACCGTGGACACCGCGGTCCGGGACTTCGGGGACACCGCCGAAGTCATCGAGCTGACCGAGAAGCTGGCCGTCCAGCTGCCCGAGACCGTCGAAGCCGCGGTCTGACACCCACACACGCCGGCCGCGGCCGACCGTCCCCGTAACAGCCCGACTCGGCTCCCCCATGCCAGGTCACCGGAGACGGAAGACCGCGGCCGGTTCGCCGTGCCGCCACTTCATGCAGGCGTAACACCCACGACCTCTTCGTCACTGCGTCGAAACATCGAGGGGCCCCCGCCGAAACCGCGCTGGGCCAGAGTCTGGCGCATAACCGGCCCACCCCTCATGCCCGACTCCAGGCTTCGCCCGCACGGGGCCGTACCGACGACGAGGAGACGCCGATGGCACCTGCCGCCATCACGCTCGCCGCAGAAGCGCCGCAACTCTCTGCCGCGAACACAGGCTTCATGCTGATCTGTTCCGCCCTGGTGATGCTCATGACGCCGGGTCTCGCCTTCTTCTACGGAGGCATGGTCCGCGTCAAGAGCACCTTGAACATGCTGATGATGAGCTTCATCAGCCTCGGGATCGTCACGATCCTGTGGGTGCTGTACGGCTTCTCGATCGCGTTCGGCACCGACAAGGGGTCACTGTTCGGCTGGGACGGTGACTTCGTCGGCCTCAGCGGGATCGGCCTGACCCAGCTCTGGGACGGCTACACGATCCCCGTCTACGTCTTCGCCGTCTTCCAGCTGATGTTCGCCATCATCACGCCCGCCCTGATCAGCGGCGCCCTCGCGGACCGCGTGAAGTTCACCGCCTGGGCCCTCTTCATCACGCTGTGGGCCACGATCGTGTACTTCCCGGTCGCCCACTGGGTCTGGGGCACCGGCGGCTGGGCCTTCGACCTCGGCGTCATCGACTTCGCGGGCGGCACGGCCGTGCACATCAACGCGGGCGCCGCGGCGCTCGGCGTCATCCTCGTCATCGGCAAGCGCGTCGGCTTCAAGAAGGACCCGATGCGGCCCCACTCGCTGCCCTGGACGATGCTCGGCGCCGGTCTCCTCTGGTTCGGCTGGTTCGGGTTCAACGCCGGATCGTGGCTCGGCAACGACGACGGCGTCGGCGCGCTGATGTTCGTCAACACGCAGGTCGCCACCGCCGCCGCCATGCTCGCCTGGCTGCTCTACGAGAAGATCCGCCACGGTGCGTTCACCTCCCTGGGTGCCGCCTCCGGCGCCGTCGCCGGACTCGTCGCCGTCACCCCCTCCGGTGGTGCGATCTCGCCGCTCGGGGCGATCGCCGTCGGCGCCGTCGCCGGTGTGCTGTGCGCCATGGCCGTCGGCCTCAAGTACAAGTTCGGCTACGACGACTCCCTCGACGTCGTCGGCGTCCACCTGGTCGGCGGCATCGTCGGCTCCCTGCTCATCGGCTTCTTCGCCACGGGCGGCGGCCAGTCCGACGCCCAGGGCCTCTTCTACGGCGGCGGCCTCACCCAGTTCTGGAAGCAGTGCGCCGGTGTCGGCGGTGTCCTCGCCTACTCGCTCATCGTCTCCGCGCTCCTCGCCCTGCTGATCGACAAGACGCTGGGCATGCGGGTCAGTGAGGACGACGAGGTGTCGGGCATCGACCAGGTCGAGCACGCCGAGACCGCCTACGACTTCACCGGCGCGGGCGGCGGCTCCATCGCCCGCACCGCCGTGCCGGCCCCGCCCGCCGCGCAGGCTGCCCAGAACACGAAGAAGGTGGACGCATGAAGCTCATCACCGCGGTCGTCAAGCCGCACCGGCTCGACGAGATCAAGGAGGCCCTCCAGGCCTTCGGCGTCCAGGGCCTGACCGTGACCGAGGCCAGCGGCTACGGCCGCCAGCGCGGCCACACCGAGGTCTACCGCGGCGCCGAGTACACCGTCGACCTCGTACCCAAGATCCGGATCGAGGTCCTGGTCGAGGACGACGACGCCGAGCAGCTGCTCGAAGTCGTCGTGAAGGCCGCGCGCACCGGCAAGATCGGCGACGGCAAGGTCTGGGCGGTCCCCGTCGAGACAGCGATCCGCGTCCGGACCGGAGAGCGCGGGCCGGACGCGCTCTGACCGAGGCGACACAGCACAGGACGGGAGCCGCCGGGTGGCGAGTGTGAACGACGCAGGAACAGAAGCAGCGGACGACCGACCCAGCGGTTACGCGGCGGCCCGGCTGCGCCTCCTCCAGGAAGGGGCGCGGTCCGGGCCGCCGCGCCGTACCGCCCTCGCCGAGCTGACGGACGACTGGCTGACCCGGCTGTTCGGTCCCGGAACGCCGGGCGGCGGGGTCTCCCTCATCGCCGTCGGCGGCTACGGGCGCGGCGAACTCTCCCCGCGCAGCGACCTCGACCTGCTGCTCCTGCACGACGGCTCGGCCGACCCGGGCGCGGTCGCCGCACTCGCCGACCGCATCTGGTACCCGGTGTGGGACCTCGGCCTCGCCCTCGACCACTCCGTGCGCACCCCGGCCGAAGCGCGCAAGACCGCGGGCGACGACCTCAAGGTGCAGCTCGGGCTGCTCGACGCCCGCCACCTCGCCGGGGATCTCGGCCTCACCGCGGGACTGCGCACCGCCGTCCTCGCCGACTGGCGCAACCAGGCGCCCAAACGCCTTCCCGAGCTGCGCGAACTGTGCGAGGAGCGCGCCGCACGCCAGGGCGAGCTGCAGTACCTTCTCGAACCCGATCTGAAAGAGGCGCGGGGCGGGCTGCGGGACGCCACCGCGCTGCGGGCCGTCGCCGCGTCCTGGCTGGCCGACGCGCCGCGCGAAGGCCTCGCGGACGCGCGCCGCCGCCTGCTCGACGTACGAGACGCCCTGCACCTCGCGACCGGCCGCGCCACCGACCGCCTCGCCCTGCAGGAACAGGACCAGGTCGCCGCGGAACTCGGCCTCCTCGACGCCGACGTCCTGCTGCGGCAGGTGTACGAGGCGGCCCGCACGGTGTCGTACGCCAGCGACGTGACCTGGCGCGAGGTCGGCCGGGTGCTCAAGTCCCGCTCGGTACGTCCCCGGCTGCGGGCCATGCTGGGCGGCGGCAAGTCCGCGCCCGTGGAGCGCTCGCCGCTCGCCGAGGGCGTCGTCGAGATGGACGGCGAGGCGGTCCTCGCGCGCGCGGCCCGGCCCGAACGGGACCCGGTGCTGCCGCTCCGTGCCGCCGCCGCGGCGGCCCAGGCCGGTCTTCCGCTGTCGCTGCACGCGGTCCGGCGGATGGCCGCCGCGACCAGGCCGCTCCCCACCCCGTGGCCCGCCGAGGCCCGCGAACAGCTCGTCACGCTGCTCGGCGCGGGCCGCACGACCGTCGACGTGTGGGAGGCCCTCGAGGCCGAGGGGCTGATCACGCGGCTGCTGCCCGACTGGGAGCGGGTCCGGTGCCGCCCGCAGCGCAACGCCGTCCACACCTGGACCGTCGACCGGCACCTCGTCGAGACCGCGGTCCGCGCCTCCGAGCTGACCCGCCGCGTCGGCCGGCCCGACCTGCTGCTCGTCGCCGCGCTGCTGCACGACATCGGCAAGGGCTGGCCCGGCGACCACTCGGTGGCGGGCGAGGTCATCGCGCGGGACGTCGCGGCGCGGATCGGCTTCGACCGGACCGACGTCGCCGTCCTCGCCACCCTCGTCCGGCACCACCTGCTGCTCGTCGAGACCGCCACCCGGCGCGACCTGGAGGACCCGGCGACCGTACGCGGCGTCGCGGACGCGGTCGGCTCGCAGGGCACGCTGGAGCTGCTGCACGCGCTGACGGAGGCCGACGCGCTCGCCACCGGCCCCGCCGCCTGGTCGTCCTGGCGCGGATCCCTCGTGTCCGACCTGGTCAAACGGGTCTCCGCGTTGCTGGCGGGGGCCGCCCCCGCCGACCCGGACGCCTCCGACATCGAGGAGCCCACCGCCGAGCAGGAGCGGCTCGCCCTTGAGGCGTTCCGTACGGGCGGCCCGGTGCTCTCGCTGCGCACGCAGACGGAGCCGGTGGCGCCCCCGGTGGCAAAGGAGAAGGCCGAGGAGCAGGCGGCGGAGCACGCTGCGGAGCACGCGGCGGAGCCGAGTACACCGGAACCGCTCGGTGTGGAGCTGCTGATCGCGGTGCCGGACCAGTCGGGTGTGCTCCCCGCCGTGTCGGGTGTCCTCGCGATGCACCGGCTGACGGTGCGCACGGCGGAGCTGCGCTCGCTGTCGCTGCCGGACGAATGGCGTCAGGAGCCGGGGGAGGGCGGCTCGCCCCAGGGCCCGACGGTCCTGCTGCTCAACTGGCGGGTCGCCGCCGAGTACGGCTCGCTCCCGCAGGCCGCCCGGCTCCGCGCAGACCTCGTCCGCGCCCTCGACGGCTCGCTCGACATCGCGGCGCGGCTCGCCGAGCGGGACGCGGCCTACCCGCGGCGGCGCGGCACGGTGGCGCCCCCGCCCCGCGTCACCGTCGCGTCGGCGGGCTCCCGCCTCGCGACGGTCATCGAGGTACGGGCCCAGGACGCGCCAGGTCTGCTGCATCGCATCGGGCGCGCGTTCGAGACCTCCGGCGTACGGGTACGCTCCGCGCACGTCTCGACGCTGGGCGCGAACGCGGTGGACGCCTTCTACGTCACCGGGCTCCAGGGCGCGCCCCTGCCGTCGGAGGAGGCGGTGACGGTGGCGCGGACGGTCGAGAAGGCGCTGCAGACGGACACGGGGAGCGGCGGCTGAGCCGGGGCGCTCCTGCTCGGCGCGGGCAGAGGAAGCCCCGGGTTCGGCGGGCCGCCGCGCGGCCTGGGGTGCCACGGGGGCGGCGGGCGGTCGAGCGGGGGCCTGGGCCGGCCCGGCTCGCTTTGAGCCGGCCTGCCGCGTCTCGGCTCGCTTCGGTTCGGCCTGCCTCGGCCTGGCTCGCTTTGGTCCGGCCCGTTTCGGTTCGGCCCGTTCCGGTCCGGCCTGTTTCGGTTCGGCTCGCTTCCGTTCGGTCGTGTTCGGCTCCGGCGACGGGACGGCGGCGTACATAGGGAGAGCCCGAGGCGCACGCTCGCCGCGGCGAAACGTGCCCTTACCACCCGCCACTCCTCGGCGTCCCCGACGGGGCGCTGACCCAATGCGTCGCGGCAGATACCCTGGAAGGCCACCTGTCCGTAGAGCCACCCGACCCGAGGATTCGCGACCGCCGTGTTCGACACTCTTTCCGATCGCCTCGCAGCGACATTCAAGAATCTCCGCGGCAAGGGTCGCCTCAGCGAGGCGGACATCGACGCCACGGCGCGCGAGATCCGGATCGCCCTCCTTGAGGCCGATGTGGCACTGCCCGTCGTCCGCGCCTTCATCAAGCAGATCAAGGAGCGGGCGGCCGGTGCCGAGGTCTCCCAGGCGCTGAACCCCGCCCAGCAGGTCATCAAGATCGTCAACGAGGAGCTCATCGGCATCCTCGGCGGCGAGACCCGCCGGCTGCGCTTCGCCAAGACCGGGCCGACCGTGATCATGCTCGCGGGTCTGCAGGGTGCCGGTAAGACGACCCTCGCGGGCAAGCTCGGCCACTGGCTCAAGTCCCAGGGCCACTCGCCGCTCCTCGTCGCCTGCGACCTGCAGCGCCCGAACGCCGTGAACCAGCTCAGCGTCGTCGCCGAGCGCGCCGGCGTCGGCATCTACGCCCCCGAGCCGGGCAACGGCGTGGGCGACCCGGTCAAGGTCGCCAAGGACTCCATCGAGTACGCGAAGTCGAAGGTCTTCGACGTCGTCATCGTCGACACCGCCGGCCGCCTGGGCATCGACCAGGAGCTGATGCAGCAGGCCGCGGACATCCGCGACGCGGTCTCGCCGGACGAGGTCCTGTTCGTCGTCGACGCGATGATCGGTCAGGACGCGGTCAACACCGCCGAGGCATTCCGCGACGGCGTCGGCTTCGACGGCGTCGTCCTCTCGAAGCTCGACGGTGACGCGCGCGGTGGTGCGGCGCTTTCGATCGCCCACGTGACCGGCCGCCAGATCATGTTCGCCTCCAACGGCGAGAAGCTGGACGACTTCGACGCGTTCCACCCGGACCGCATGGCGTCCCGCATCCTCGGCATGGGCGACATGCTCACGCTGATCGAGAAGGCCGAGCAGACCTTCTCGCAGCAAGAGGCCGAGAAGATGGCCTCGAAGCTGGCCTCCAAGAAGGGCCAGGACTTCACGCTCGACGACTTCCTGGCGCAGATGGAGCAGGTCAGGAAGATGGGCTCCATCTCCAAGCTGCTCGGCATGCTGCCGGGCATGGCGCAGATGAAGGACCAGATCAACAACCTCGACGAGCGCGACGTCGACCGCACCGCCGCCATCATCAAGTCGATGACCCCGGCCGAGCGGGCCGACGCCTCGATCATCAACGGCTCGCGCCGCGCGCGTATCGCCAAGGGCTCCGGCGTGGAGGTCAGCGCGGTCAAGAACCTCGTCGAGCGGTTCTTCGAGGCCCGCAAGATGATGTCCCGCATGGCCCAGGGCGGCGGCATGCCGGGGATGCCCGGTCTGCCCGGCATGGGCGGCGGCGGTGCCCGGCAGAAGAAGCAGGCGAAGAAGGCCAAGGGCAAGCAGCGCTCCGGCAACCCGATGAAGCGCAAGCAGCAGGAGCAGGAGGAGGCCGCCCGGCGTGCCGCCGCCGCCGAGGCGGGCGGCGCGCTCGGCCTGCCCGGCGCCGATCAGCAGGGCGGCAAGGACTTCGAACTGCCCGACGAGTTCAAGAAGTTCATGGGCTGACGTCATGGACCGGTGACCTTTCCGTACGCGGAGGGGAGAGGGGCGCTCGCTGCTGCGGGCGCCCCTCACCCCTGTACGGGGCCCATCTCGGGTCCCTTGTACGGGAGTCCCTTGTACGGGGTCTACGAAGATCCGTACGGAGGTGTCAGGCGGCCCGCGTCGAGGCCGCCCGTATCTCCGTGCCGTTGGCCAGGCCCGCCGGGTCGAGGCCCAGGGCCGCCGCGGCGGTGGCGCCCACGTCGGCCAGGCTCGTCGCGTCCGGCATCAGTTCGGTGCCTTGCGCCTCGGGGCGGTGGATGAGCACCGGCACGTACTCGCGCGTGTGGAAGGCGTGCCCGATCGTCGGGTCGTTGCCGTGGTCCCCGGTGACGATCAGCCGGTCGCCGGGCTCGGAGAGCAAGGAGACGAGCGCCGCGAGGCCCGCGTCGACCTGTTCCAGGATCCGTCCGTACCGCTCGGTGTCCTGCTGGTGGCCCGCGAGGTCGGACTCCTGCACGTTCGCCACGACCAGCGCGTCCCCGTCGGCCCGCACCGCTTCGAGCGTGTGCGCGAGGACCTCGGCCGTGTCCACGGCGGGCCGCCGCACGGCCGCCTCGCAGGCCAGGATGTCCGCCGCCTTGCCGACGAGCGTCACCGGGACACCGGCCCGCGCCGCCAGGTCCGGCAACTGGCGGGTGTGGTCGAGCTCGGCGCCGAGGTGCTGCACCTGGAGCCCGCCGTTGCGGTAGAAGCCGGACGCCGGGGTGTCCAGGCCGACCGTGCCGCCGTCGCCCGCGCGCACGAACGCGTCCAGCGACTCCTGCGCGTGGCCGCCGACCGCGATGACTCTGGCGACCGGGGCGACCGCCCGCACCGCACGGGCGATGGCGAGGATCCCGGCGAAGTCGACGTCCTCCAGGCGGCCCGACGCGTTCCAGTTGATCCCCGGGTCCGCCTCCAGGTTGTCGTGCACGAGCACCGTGCCGTCCACGATCAGCAGGGGCTTGCCGTCGAGCGGTTCGACCTTGTGTCCCGCCTTCGTGAGCGCCCTGGTCACCTCGTCGAGGTGCTCGGCGAGCCGCGCCACCGTCACCCGGCTGAAGTCCGCGCCCATCATCGTCTGGTGCCCCGCGAACGTGTCCGCCCCCGGATAACCGAGCGCGACCCTCCCCACCGCCACCGGCAGATGCGTGCGCCGGGCCAGGTCGGGGTGCGGGTGGACCAGGCCGAGGCCGAGCGCGCCGAGCACGGGCAGCCGCAGCGGCCTGCCGAACGCCTCCCGGCACCGGTCGAGGACGTGCCCGCAGGTGTCCGCCGAGAGATCGCCGGGGCGCAGGGCCCCGGCGTCCGCCATCGCGCCGACGCCGAACCCGTCCACCACCACGATCACGGTCTTGCTCATGAGACGGCCTTTCCTTGTGCGTCGTACAGCCCGACCAGACGCGGCGTGCCGGTCGAGAGGCCGGCCACCACCGCGACCGTCGAGCGCGTCACGAAGATCTGGGTGCGGAACGCCAGCAGCGCGGTGTCGCCCGCCCGTACGTCCGCGCCGGGCTCCGGGGCGTCGAGCAGCCGGTAGTAGTCGATGTTCTGCGCGGGCGCGTCCTGCACGGGAAGGCGCAGGCCCGTGCGGGGGAGCAGCGCCGACGTGATGTGGGAACGCGCGTAGAAACCGCCGCCGAAGACCGCGGGCCTGCCGTCGGCGAGGGTGTGCGCGACCTCGGTGACGTAGACGTACGCGGGCTGCTCGGGCTGGCCGAGGTCGCGCGCGTGCAGCGGGGTGGTGCCGGTGAGGGAGTGACCGGGCTCGCCGTGTGTGGCGCCCAGCTCGGCGAGGAGCGGGAGCGTCGCCACGGAGGTGGCGCTGGGCGCGCTGAGCTTGAGGTCCTCGTGTCCGCGCGTCGCCAATATGTGGCGTGCCTTGAGCGCGATCTCGAAGTTCGGCGTGGGCGCGGGCAGGCCCGTGACCGGGTCGCACAGCACGCACGGGAACGCCGTGACGCCCGCGATCCGTACCCCGGGCAGCCGCTCCACCGCCGCCGCGAACTCCTCGATGGCGGCGAGCGGGACCCCGCCCTCCTGCCCCGGGTAGACGGACCCCTCCGCGCCTTCGAGACGGACCATCACGTCCTGGACGAAGCCGAGCCGCAGTGCGGCCTCGGACACGGCCCGCGCGTTCGCCACGTCGTACACGGTCACCGTCTCCGGCCGCCACGCCAGCATCTCGGGCAGCGCCCGGTGCGGGATCTGGACCAGGTGCCCGAGGTTGCCCGCCCGCGCGCCGGCCGCGTGCAGCGTGCGGGCCTCCGGCGGGTCGATCGCGGCGTACTTCGGAATGTGCCGGGCGATGGCCCTGATCAGCTCGGGGTTGCGGCCGAGCTGCTTCACGACGAACCAGAGGTCCAGGCCGAGCCGCTCGGCCTCCGCGGCGAGCAGTGCCGCGTTCCCCTCGATCGCGTCCAGGTCCATCACGTAGGTGTCCGGCGGGATCGCGCCGCGCCGGTGGAGATCGGTCGCCGCGTCGATCAGCGCGGGGTTGCGGGCGAGCAGGCTGTCGAGGAACACGGTCGGTCAGTCCTTGCTGAGTTCGTGGAGTGAGCGGCGCAGGACGGAGACGACCAGATCGGCACCTGCCCGCATCGGGTTGATCCGGACCGTCCAGTCGGCGAGCTCCGGGGCGTCGTCGAGGGAGGAGCTGGACATGCGGTAGAAGAGCGGCGCGATCTCGTACCGCGAGTTGGAGCCCACCGGGTAGGGGGCCGCCCCGAACTTCGCGGCGACGGCGGGCAGCTCGCGCGCGACGGGCCGGTCGAGCCGCACGAGGAGACAGCGGTCCTGCGCGTTGGCGACGCGCACCTCGGTGACGCCCGGTACCTCGCCCGCCGCGAGACGCTCGGCGACCTCCGCGCCGACTCTCGACTGGAGCGCCCACATCACCGGTACGTGCGTGAGCGCGCGCAGCGCGTCGAGCGCCTGGTGGCCCTGGACCTGGCCGCCGCCCGAGTAGTTGTCCGCGCGGACGTGCCCCACCAGGTCACGGGCGCCCACCACCGCGCCCACGCCCTCCGGGCCGTGCAGCTTGAAGAGGGAGAAGCAGGACGCGTCGGCGCCCAGCTCGACACCGGCCGCCGGAACCCGGAACACCGCGTAGTTGTCGTCGACGACGGTGCGCACCCCGGCCTCCCGGCAGGCGGCCAGGACCTCGCCCGGGTCGTAGGAGTCCCCGAGCCGCTGGCGCGTGTGCTGCATGTACGCCCAGCGGAACCGGCCGGAGCCGAGGGCGGCGCGCAGCGCGTCCAGGTCGTTGAAGTCGACCTCGTGGGTCCGTACCCCGAGGCCGCGCAGGGTGACCTCGGTGGTGCGGTAGACGGGCGCCCGGTGGATGAGCAGCGGATCGCCCGCGCTCACCGCCGCGCTCAGCGCCGCGCGGATGGCGCCGGTGCCCGCGCCCTGCACGAGGGCGGCGTCCTCGGCGCCGAAGTAGTCGGCCAGCACGGCCTCCACCTGGGCGGTCGTCCTGGGCCGTCCGAGGCCGGGCACCACGCCGGCGTCCGCGGAGAACAGCTCGGCGCCCTGGAAGTGCGAGGCCGTGCATTCGAGGAGCTGGAACTGCCGTGCCGCGGCTTCCTCCAGGGGGACGGTGGCGAGCGGGTAGGTCACCGGGAGGTCCGGTACCGCGGGTGCGTTCGGTCGGGGCATGGTCAGATCTCCTCCGTGCTCGCACCGGTCAGGAAGCGCAACGGGTTGCGCCGCGTCATCAGGTCGATCAGGTCGTCGTCCACCCCGGCGGCCCGCAGCCGCGGCAGGAACGAGCGGAACAGATGCCCGTAGCCCTGGCCGCCCTCCGCCTCCAGATACGCGTGCCGGGAGATGTCGCAGCTGAGCAGGGCCCGGTCGGCGTACCCCGCCTCGATGAGGCCGAGCAGGAGGCGCAGCCGGGTCTCGTCGCTCTGGTAGCTCTCCTTTCCGACGGTGTCGAAGGCGACGTACGCGCCGCTCGCCGCCAGCTCCTTGTGCACACCCGGGTCGTCCAGAAGGTCCTGGTGGCCGACGGAGACGCGGTGCGCGGGCAGCCCCTCCGAACTGAGCAGCTCCAGCTGGGCGAGGCCGCCGCGCCCGAGCTGGGCGTGCGTGGCGACGGACAGCCCCGTGGCGACGGCGGCCCTGGCGGCGGCGCGCAGCGAACGGGCCTCCGGCTCGCTCGGCACGTCCCCGTGACTGCCGACCTCGCCGAGAACGCCGGGCCGGATGCCGCTGGGGCCGAAGCCGCCCTCGATCTCGCCCACGAGGCTCTCCGTGAGCTGCTCCACGCTCGCCTCCGCCACCTCCGGCGTGTGGAACGGCTCGTAGTACCAGCCGGTCGCCGCGACGACCGCGACCCCTGTCTCCCGGGCGAGCGCGGCGAGTGCGTGCGGATCGCGCCCCATGCCGCGGCAGGTCAGCTCTATGACGAGGGAGAGGTCGAACGCGTCGCGCAGCGCCGCGAGTTCGGCGGCGACGGCGGGGCCGTGCCGCCCGGTGTCGAGCACGGCACCGCCGTCGCCCTCGCGGTCCAGGTTCAGGACGAGGTGCTCGTGGGCGAGAGCGGGGCCGCGGACGGCTTCGTAGGAAAGGGGTCCCGTGACGGTGTGGAGGGTGGTGGTGGACATGATGGGTGTTCCTTTCCGGCGAACTGGCCCCGGCGGGCCGAACTGGCCCCGGCGGACCGGGTGGTGCGGTCGGCCTCGGTCGTGGCCCGGTCACCCCCTCAACGACTCGCGTTCCGCGAAAGTTTCACGGAGAGTGACCGAATCTGGGGTGAGTTTCACGGAACGTAGGATTCCGCGGAGATCGGAGACCGGAGACCGGAGACCGGAGACCGGGGACCGGAGAGCGGATCACGACGGGCCGGGCGTTCACGCCTTGATCGGCGTGAACAGGTCGAGCCAGTACAGGATGTTGAGCAGGATTCCGCCGACGATCACGGCCGCGGGCGCCGCCGCCATCCGCACGACGGGCCGTCCCATCGCCTCGTTCAGCAGGTAGAGGCCGCCGACGACGAGGATGCCGAGCCCGGCACCCATCGCGTTCGCCGCCATCAGCGAGCCGAACAGGATGGCCAGTTGAAGCGTGTCGCTGATCGCGCTGCGCAGGTGCTCCGACGAGTCGCGCACGCTCGGCAGCTTGCCGAGGAACCTGCCGATGTAGGACAGGGCGAGGACCTCGGCGGCGAAGACGAGAGCGCCCACGACGGCCGCGAGGAACGGGTTCGGCAGCAGGTACCCGATGGGGTAGACGAGCGTGAAGCCCGCGATGCCGTACGCGCCGGAGGCCAGGGCCGTCGTCGCGATCAGCGGGATGAAGCCGAACACCCGGTAGAAGTCGACCTGGGCCGCTTCCCCGTACTGCCCCTTGGCGATCAGGAAGCTGGTCGCCTCGCCGCCGCCGAATATGTGCATCTGGGCCAGGACGCAGACGCCCGCGCCGAGCACCATGAACAGCGGCAGATACCGGCGAAGGCGCGCGGCGCTCGCGCTGAACAGGGATGCCATGGGGTCGTCGCCGGGGGCGATCTCCTCGACGGCGTTCGCCCGGTCCGCCTTGCGCTGCTTGAGGTCCTTGGCGATCGCGAGGCCGATCAGCATCAGGACACCGACGGCCATGGCGAGGGCGCCCGCGAAGATGTTCGGCCACAGCTTCATCGTCATGACGACGAGGGCGAGTTCGAGGACGCCCGCGACGCCGCCCCACTTGCGCCCGAACTGCTTGCTGATGGCGAGCACCGGGAACAGCGTGAACAGGAACAGGATCGGCGTCGACATCTGCTGCATCGCGGTCAGGAAGTCGACGGGCAGGTCGTGCGCCAGGTTGTTGGCGCCGTTCAGGCCGAAGACGACGACCGCGCCCCAGGCCGCGCCCAGGATCGGCGCGAGCCACTTCTTGGGCGAGAGGATGCCCAGGATGTCGGTGGGCAGGAACACCAGCCACGGGTTGAGGACGCCCGTGGACAGGGCCATGGGCGCGCCGAGGCCGAAGATGAACCCGGCCGACAGGCCGAACGAGACCGCCGTGGTGGCGCTGCGGGTGGACCGCCCCTGGATGAAGTCGAGCATGAAGGGGCGCACACCGTCGTTGAAGACGGCGAGGGCCATGTGCGAGATGAACGCGGTCAGCGCGCACAGGGCGATCACGGTGAGCTGCTGCGCGAGGCTGAAGTCGAGGTTGGCACCTGCGGCGATGACGGTGCCCGTGGCTGTGTTCATGGTGTGTCCTACGCGGCTACGAGCGAGCCGCGATCGCCCGCGCGAGCAGCGGGGCGATCCGGTCGATCTGGTCCATGGAGAAGCCGAACACCTTCTTGCCGTCGGCAAGGAGGGCGCCGACCTCCTCCTCGGTCGGTACGCCACGCCCGAAGGTGTGACAGGCGGGCTGTCCCATCAGGCCGACGAGCACGCCGAGGGAGGCGCCCGCGCCGGTGTGGCAGGTGCCCAGGAAGTAGTCGGCCTGTCCGGCGCGCAGCTTCATCGCCGCGTCCATGTCGCTGGAGACGGTGACCTCGACGCCGTCGAGGCCGAGGCCCTTGACCGTGTCGGCCACTTCGACCTTGCCGACGCCACCGGTGAGGATCTTCGTCATGTCTGGTTCCTTCTTTCTGGGGCCCGGGAGCCCCGGGGTGGGACTCAGCGGGCGGGCTGCTGCGCCAGGACGGCGAGGTGCATGGCCAGGAAGTTGATCTCGGACTCCGGCAGAGTCCGGCCGAGCGCCGCACGCGCGCGTGCGGCGACGAGCCGGGCGCGCGCCACGGCGTCGGGGTGGTCGGCGAGTTCGGCGGCGACCTGGTCGTCCGTGAGGAACTGCTCGATCGGAGCGCCGTCCACGAGCCGGGTGAGCGCCATCATGAGATGGCTGGTCAGCATCCCGGCGCTCTCCTCGGTGACGGTGTTCCCCTCGTTCTCGAGGGCCGCGAGCTCGGTGGTCACGAACTCGGCGACCTCGGGCCCGACCTGGCCGCCCTCCTGGAACAGCCGGATGCGGAGCGCTAGTTGGTCGTCCATGGGACCTCCCAAACGAGACAGTAACCGGGATTTTGGATTTTGAGCCGAAGGGAGAACCCCGGAGGCCGGGACCCGAGCGACTCGCGTCAGGACGTCAGTACGAGGGGACGCGCTCGCCCCGCACCACTTCGGACTGCAGTTGTGCCACCTGGGACAGGTCGAGGGCGTCACGCACCGCGGACAGTGCCTTCGCGCCCTCGGTCCTGCCGATGATCGCCGCGCTGGAGTTGCGCAGCGCCAGGTCGCGCGTGACCTCGTCGCCGAGCGGCAGGACGTCCACCTCCATGCCGAGCCGGCCCTGCACCTCGTCGAGGTTCCAGACGGTGGCGTCGGCCTGCTTCTGTGCGAACAGGTCGCGCAGCTGCATGTAGGACGACTCGACCCACTGGATGTCGTCGCGTCCGGCGAAGGCGCGCTCCGCCAGCATGCGCTGGTCCTCCGAGGCGTGGTCGACCGCGACGCGCAGGCCGGGGGAGTCCAGGGAGACCCCTTCCCGCACCAGGAAGCCGTGCGCGCCCACGTACGTGGCAGGGCCCAGGTCGGCGACGAGGGCCAGCTGGTCCTTGTGCTGCTCGACCAGGCCGTCGGCCGCGAAGCGCGACAGGACCACCAGGTCGACCTTGCCTTCGAGCAGGGCCGCCGTACGGTCTCCGGCGCCGCGCATGAAGGTGATGGCGAAAGGTGTCCCGGCGGCTTCGAAAGCGGCGCGCAGGCCCGTGGCCAGGCCCTCGTAGCGGCGTGAGTAGGGCAGCGGCATCGCGGCCAGCAGGGTGCCGAGGCCGGAGAGGCGCCAGAGTATGGCGCGGTCCGAGCGGACCAGGAAGGTCCCCAGATGGCCCCGGGCGGCGGTCGAGATGGCGCCGGCCTCCTCCAGGAGGCGCAATGCCGCCTGCACGGTCCCGTTCCCGCACCCCAGTTCCTGGGCGAAGTCCTTCACGCGCGGCAGCCGCGTCTCCACCTCGTGGCCCATCAGGAGGACCGCGAGCTGGCGCGCCGCAAGGCCGTTGCGCGTAAGGAAGCGCTCGTCGAAACCGTTCACGAACCAGACAGTAACCAGGATTCTGGATACTGGCAAGAGGTCCGGATCTGTGCGGTCATGGGCGCAGGATTCCACCGTCGCAGCGGGCAGGAGGAGAAGAGGCGTGGCGAACCCCGTACCCCCGCGCGACCGGACCGACCAGCCATGGCGCTCCGAAGGCGCGCCCCCGCCCCCGCCCCCGCAGTCGCCCAAGCGCAAGATGCCCGGCGGCTGGGGCGGCCTCGTCCTGACGGCCCTGATCGTCTACCTCATCGCCAACCTGGTGCTGTCGTTCTTCAACGAGGGCGACGAGCCGACCATCTCCTACACCGAGTTCAGCAAGCAGGTCGCCGACGACAATGTCACCAAGATCTACGCCAAGGGTGACGCGATCCAGGGCCAGCTCAAGAAGGAGCGGCCCACCCCGGACGACAGCGACGGCGGCAAGAAGAACTACACGAAGTTCACGACCCAAAGGCCCTCCTTCGCCGACGACGACCTCTGGGCCAACCTGGAGAAGCACAACGTCGTCGTGACGGCCGAACCGGTCGTCCAGGAGCGCAGCTTCCTTTCCAACCTGCTCATCTCGCTCGCCCCGATGCTGCTCCTGGTCTTCCTGTGGATCTTCATCGCGCGGCGCATGAGCCAGGGCATGGGCGGCGCGGGCGGCATGCTCGGCCGGAAACAGCCGCCCAAGCCGGTCGAACTGGAGGCCGGTAAAAAGCGCACCACCTTCGAGGACGTCGCAGGAATCGACGAGGTCGAGGGTGAGCTGAACGATGTCGTCGACTTCCTCAAGAACCCCGATGCCTACCGCAGGATGGGCGCCAAAATGCCCCGCGGCGTCCTCCTCGCCGGCCCGCCCGGCACCGGAAAGACGCTCCTCGCGCGCGCGGTGGCGGGCGAAGCGGGAGTGCCGTTCTTCTCCGCCTCGGCCTCGGAGTTCATCGAGATGATCGTCGGCGTCGGCGCCTCACGCGTGCGTGAGCTCTTCGCCGAGGCCCGCAAGGTCGCCCCGTCGATCATCTTCATCGACGAGATCGACACCATCGGCCGCGCGCGGGGCGGCGGCAGCGGCATGGGCGGCCATGACGAACGCGAGCAGACCCTGAACCAGATCCTCACCGAGATGGACGGCTTCACCGGCTCGGAAGGTGTCATCGTCATCGCCGCCACCAACCGCGCCGACGTCCTCGACCCCGCCCTCACCCGGCCCGGCCGCTTCGACCGCGTCGTCACCGTCTCACCACCCGACCGGGACGGCCGCGAGGCCATCCTCAAGATCCACTCGCGCGAGATCCCCCTCGCCCCCGACGTGGACCTCGCCCAGGTCGCCCGTACGACGCCGGGCATGACCGGCGCGGAACTCGCCAACCTCACCAACGAGGCCGCCCTCATCGCCGTCAAGCGCAAGCAGGACCAGGTCACGCAGACCGACCTCTCAGAGGCGCTGGAGAAGGTACAGCTCGGCGCCGAACGGCCCCTGGTGATGCCCGACGAGGAACGCCACCGCACCGCCTACCACGAGAGCGGCCACGCCCTCCTCGGCATGCTCCAGCCGGGAGCCGACCCCGTCCGCAAGATCACGATCGTGCCGCGCGGCAGGGCGCTCGGCGTCACGCTGTCCACCCCGGACGCCGACAAGTACGCGTACACGGAGGAGTACCTCCGCGGGCGCATCATCGGCGCCCTCGGCGGCATGGCGGCCGAACAGGTCGTCTACGGCGTCGTCACCACGGGAGCGGAGAACGACCTCGAACAGGTCACCAACATCGCCCGCGGCATGGTCGGCCGCTGGGGCATGAGCCAGAAGGTCGGCCGGCTGTCCGCTCTGCCGAACGACGCCCAGCAGGCGTACGGCCTCGCCGCCGCCCCCGACACACTCGACACGATCGACCGCGAGATGCGCCGCATCGTGGACGAGTGCTACCAGGAGGCGTGCGACACCCTGCGCGAGAACCGCGCCAGGCTGGACGCCCTCGCCGACGCCCTCCTCGAGAACGAGACCCTCGACGAGGCGGACGCCTACCGGGTCGCCGGAATCACCCGCCTCGTCAAGGACTGACGAACGGCGTACGGGCCGTACAGCTCAGGGCGTACGGGCGATCAGGTAACGGAAGACATTGGGCATCCACACGGTGCCGTCCTTGCGCACGTACGGCTGCAGCGCCTCCGTCACCTCCTTGTCCACCTGCGCCAGATCCGTCGCGCTCACCGCCGCGTCGAAGAGACCCGTGGACAGCAGGCCGCGCACCGCGCTCTCCGCGTCCGCGTACCCGAACGGGCACGCCACACGACCCGAGCCGTCGGGCCGCAGCCCCGCCCGCTGGGCCACCTCCTCCAGATCGTCCCGGAGCGCGGGACGCCACGTCCCCGTACCGCACAGCGGGTCGGAGAGCTTCGTGGCCACCCGCAGGACCGCCGACGAGGCACAACGCTCCGGCGGGCCCCAGCCGACGAGCACGACAGCGGCCCGCCGCTCCGTCAGCGGCGTGATGCGCTCCAGGAGGCTGGACAGACCCGCCGAGTCACCGGCCGTGCGGCCGATCGGCTGGAAGGCGGTGACGAGGTTGTAGGGAGGCTCGCCGGGCTCGGCCACGCTGATGCCGTCCTCGCCGCCGTCCGTGAGCCGCAGGGCGCGGGAGCCCGGCCCTTCCCCGGCGGCGGGCAGCAGCCGCTCGCGGGCGAGCGCGAGCCGTTCGGGTTCGGCGGGTTCGACGCCTGTCACGGCAGCGCCGCGCGAGGCGGCCATGAGCAGGGCGAGGCCGGTGCCGCAGTCGAGTCCGAGGAGCCGGGTGCCCGAGCCGACCTCGAGCCGCTCGTACACCGCTTCGTAGACGGGGACCAGCATGCGCTCCTGGATCTCCGACCAGTCACGCGCGCGTGCGCACAGGTCCACGCGCGGCGCGGGGTCCGCGTGGGAAAGGTGTCGCCGCACGAGCGTAGGTGTCATCGAAAGTGCCCCAATCCAACGAGAGATGCCGAGAGTTGTCGCTGTGGTGTGTGAACCGATTTCGCGCGCTGCTCGCTCTCCCCCCGTAAGCCAGAGAACTCCGCATCGTCCGTCACGTCTAGGGGGTGTCAGGCAGGCGTGCCGACAATGCCCGCGTGCTCCGTCGTGCGCCCCCCGGTCACGGCCGGAGGGGGAGCGCGGCAACCGGGCGAAAAGGATTCCCGTCCGCCAAGGCCCGCGCCGTAGCATGCGCGCCATGGCCAAAGCACCTGTTCTCACGCCCCGGGCGGAAGACTTTCCGCGCTGGTACCAGGACCTGATCTCCAAGGCCGAACTGGCCGACAACGGACCGGTGCGCGGCACAATGGTCATCCGACCGTACGGCTACGGCCTGTGGGAGCGGATGCAGCAGGACATGGACGCCCGCATCAAGGAAACGGGCACGCAGAACGCCTATTTCCCGCTTCTGATCCCGCAGTCCTATCTTGCCAGGGAGGCCGACCACGTCGAGGGTTTCGCACCCGAACTGGCCGTGGTCACGCACGGCGGCGGCAAGGAGCTCGAAGAGCCCGCCGTCGTCCGCCCCACCTCGGAAATGATCGTCAACGACTACTTCGCCAAGTGGATCCAGAGCTACAGGGACCTCCCCCTCCTCATCAACCAATGGGCCAACGTGGTGCGTTGGGAATTGCGCCCCCGCCTCTTCCTCCGGACGACGGAATTCCTCTGGCAGGAAGGCCACACGGCGCACGCGACATACGAGGGGGCGCGTGACTTCGCGGCACGCATCCACCAGCACGTTTACGCCGACTTCATGGAAAACGTGCTCGCGATGGATGTCGTCCTGGGCCGCAAGACGGCCAGGGAACGCTTCGCGGGCGCCATCAACACCCTCACGCTCGAGGGAATGATGGGCGACGGCAAGGCCCTCCAGATGGGCACCAGCCATGAGCTCGGCCAGAACTTCGCCAAGGCGTTCCACACCCAGTACCTGTCCAAGGAGGGCAAGCAGGAACTGGTCTGGCAGACGTCCTGGGGCTCGACCACCCGCATGATCGGCGCGCTGGTGATGATGCACGGCGACGACAACGGGCTGCGCGTGCCGCCCCGGCTCGCCCCCGTCCAGGCCGTGGTTCTCGCCATCAAGGGCGACGACTCCGTGATCGCCAAGGTGCGCGAGATCGGCGACGCCCTTCGAACGGCGGGCGTCCGGGTGCACGTCGACGACCGCACGGACATCCCCTTCGGCCGCCGCGCCGTCGACTGGGAGCTGAAAGGCGTCCCCCTGCGGATCGAGGTCGGCCCCTGCGACCTGGAGAACGGCACCGCCATGCTGGCCCGCCGCATCCCGGGCGGAAAGGAAGCCGTGAGTGTCGACGCCCTGGCCGGACTCGTCCCCGTCCTCCTCGAGGAGGACCAGGCGCTGCTCCTTGCCGAGTCACGCCGGCGCCGCGAGGAGCGCACGAGCGAGGCCGCGACCTTCGACGAAGCGGTCGAGGCGGCCCTGGCGGGCGGCTGGGCCCGCATCCCGTGGGCGGCTCTCGGCGAGGAGGGCGAGGCGGCCCTGGCCGAGCACGGAGTGTCCGTGCGCTGTCTGCTCGCCGCGGACGGGTCGGTGCCGGACGCGGACGACGCACCCGGTAACGTCGCGATCGTGGCGCGCGCCTACTGAGCTACCTTCAGCAGCGCGGAAGAGGCCGAAACGTCTCTTGCGCACCGGACCGATACGTACGCCCCGGCGCGAGCAGGCCACCTACGCGCCGGGGCGTACGCGTTGCTACGCACCACCTTGGTGCGAGCTGTGCGGCTTCTCCGCAGATCAGCGCACCCGCCCTCGTCCGGATACATGAGCGACGACTGACTGGTACGTGCAAAATATTTGGGATGCCCCGGAATAGGAACACAGAGGTACCCCGGCTCGTTGTCACGACGTGAGCACGACACCACCTGTTCTCGCCGCAGAGCTGGCAGGGGCGTGGGCCGACATTCAGCGGCACCACCCCGAACTGCCGGATCTCGCCGCGCCCGAATCCCTGATCGGGGAGTCGTCGTCCGCCTGCGGGCACGAGCTCTCCTTCGAGCGACTCCTCCATGAGGCAGTCCACGGCATCGCCGCCGCGCGCGGAATCCGCGACACCTCGCGCGCCGGCCGGTACCACAACCGCAGATTCCTGGCCATCGCCGAGGAGTTGGGCCTCGACCATCCCGAGGAGCCGCATCCCAGCAGCGGCTTCTCCCTGGTCACGCTCAACCCGGAGGCCAAGCAGCGCTACCGGCAGACGATCGAGCGGCTGCACCGCGCCCTCAAGGCGCACACCGTCGCGACCGCCGCCGACACCAAGCGCAGCTTCCGCGGCCCGGCCGCCCGGCACGGCTCCTCCGGAGGAGGCGTCCGCGTCAAGGCGGTCTGCGACTGCGGCCGCAATGTGCGCGTCGTACCGTCGGTCCTCGCCCAGGCGCCGATCATGTGCGGCGGCTGCGGCAAGCCGTTCCGCATCCCGGAGGTCGTCGGAGCCGCCGTGGGGTGAGCGCCCGGCGACTGGTGGGGACGGCCGGCGAGCACGCGGGGGAGGGTGCGGCCGTCCCGGCGAGGTGTGGCACAATGGCTAGCTGTACTCGACAGTCGCACAGGACCCCTCTCTCCTCCGGCTGACGCGTCCATCGGGCACTCGGGTACCGCAACCCCACGCGGCAATCTCGCCGTGCCCACCCACGTCAAGACCAGGAGACACCACTTCCGTGGCAGTCAAGATCAAGCTGAAGCGTCTGGGCAAGATCCGTTCGCCTCACTACCGCATCGTCGTCGCCGACTCCCGTACCCGCCGTGACGGCCGGGCCATCGAGGAGATCGGTCTGTACCACCCGGTGCAGAACCCGTCGCGCATCGAGGTCGACTCGGAGCGCGCGCAGTACTGGCTGAGCGTCGGCGCGCAGCCGACCGAGCCCGTCATGGCCATCCTGAAGCTCACCGGTGACTGGCAGAAGCACAAGGGTCTGCCCGCCCCCGAGCCGCTGAAGGTCGCCGAGCCGAAGCAGGCCCGCCCCTCCTTCGAGGCGCTCGCCACGGCCGACGAGCCCAAGGGTGAGGCCATCACCCAGAAGAAGAAGGCTGAGAAGAAGGACGAGGCCGCTGAGGCTGCGTCCGAGTCGACCGAGGCCTGAGCATGCTCGAGGAGGCTCTTGAGCACCTCGTGAAGGGCATTGTCGACAACCCCGACGATGTGCAGGTCGCCTCGCGCAATCTGCGTCGTGGGCGCGTGCTGGAGGTCCGGGTCCACCCCGACGACCTCGGCAAGGTGATCGGCCGTAACGGCCGCACCGCGCGCGCTCTGCGTACTGTCGTGGGCGCCATCGGCGGCCGCGGTGTCCGCGTCGACCTCGTCGACGTCGACCAGGCTCGCTGACAAAGTTGAACACCGGCTCGGGCCGGGGAGGGCTTACGAGCCGTCCCCGGCCCGTAGTCGTTTGACGGCCCCCCGGCCGTCCGACCGGCCCTTCGGCCGGTCCCCTTCGTACGACAGGCATGACAGGAGAGTCACCGACCGTGCAGTTGGTAGTCGGGCGCATCGGCCGCGCCCACGGCATCAAGGGTGAGGTCACCATCGAGGTGCGCACCGACGAGCCCGAGCTGCGGCTCGGCCCCGGCGCGGTGCTCGCCACCGACCCCGCCGCCACCGGACCGCTCACCATCGAGTCCGGCCGCGTCCACAGCGGCCGGCTGCTGCTGCGCTTCGCAGGCGTACGCGACAGGACCGGGGCGGAGGCGCTGCGCAACACGCTCCTGATCGCCGAGGTCGACCCGGAGGAGCTGCCGGAGGACCCGGACGAGTTCTACGACCACCAGCTCATGGACCTCGACGTCGTCACCGCCGACGGCACCGAGGTCGGCCGCATCACGGAGATCTCGCACCTGCCCTCGCAGGACCTGTTCATCGTGGAGCGGCCCGACGGCAGCGAGGTCATGATCCCGTTCGTCGAGGAGATCGTCACCGAGATCGACCTCGAGGAGCAGAAGGCGGTCATCACGCCGCCGCCCGGCCTCATCGACGACCGCGCGGAGATCGCCTCCAGCCGCGACGGCGACGCCGACGCCAGCGACGCCGAGCGTGCCGAGGACGAGTCCGCATGAGGCTCGACGTCGTCACGATCTTCCCCGAGTACCTCGACCCGCTGAACGTCTCGCTCGTCGGCAAGGCACGCGCGCGTGGCCAGCTCGACGTCCACCTGCACGACCTGCGGGAGTGGACGCACGACCGGCACAACACGGTCGACGACACCCCCTACGGCGGCGGCCCCGGCATGGTCATGAAGACCGAGCCCTGGGGCGAGGCGCTCGACGACGTCCTGGCGGACGGGTACGAGAACGGGGCGCAGGGGCCCGTCCTGGTCGTCCCGACGCCCAGCGGGCGCCCCTTCACCCAGGAACTCGCCGTGGAGCTCTCCGAGCGCCCCTGGCTGGTCTTCACGCCCGCGCGCTACGAGGGCATCGACCGCCGCGTCATCGACGAGTACGCGACCCGTATGCCCGTCTACGAGGTCTCCATCGGCGACTACGTCCTCGCGGGCGGAGAAGCCGCCGTGCTGGTGATCACGGAGGCGGTCGCCCGCCTGCTGCCCGGTGTGCTCGGCAACGCAGCCTCGCACCAGGACGACTCGTTCGCGCCGGGCGCCATGGCCAACCTCCTCGAAGGGCCGGTCTACACCAAGCCGCCCGAGTGGCGCGGCCGGGACATCCCGGACGTGCTGCTCAGCGGCCACCACGGCAAGATCGCGCGCTGGCGCAGGGACGAGGCGCTGCGCCGTACCGTGCGCAACCGGCCCGACCTTGTCGAGCGCACGGACCCGAAGGCCTTCGACAAGAAGGACCGGGAGATGCTCTCGATCCTCGGGTGGCGGCCGGGACCCGACGGGCGATTTGGGCCAACGCCCGAGGCCGTGGAAGAATAGGCCGCTGCTGTACGTCCAGCCGGCGCCCCTGCCACAGGGGGAACGACGTCAGGCCCGACGCGATCAGCTACCGAAACTCATCGCATACCTCCCGCCGATGACCTGTGGCATCGGTGAAGAAAGCAGACGATCATGTCTCACCTGCTCGACTCCGTCGACGCCGCGTCGCTCCGCAGCGACCTCCCGGCCTTCCGCCCGGGTGACACCGTCAACGTCCACGTCCGCGTCATCGAGGGCAACCGCTCCCGTGTGCAGCAGTTCAAGGGCGTAGTCATCCGCCGCCAGGGCGCCGGTGTCCGCGAGACCTTCACGGTCCGCAAGGTCTCCTTCTCCGTCGGCGTCGAGCGCACCTTCCCGGTGCACACGCCGATCGTCGAGAAGATCGAGCTCGTCACCAGGGGTGACGTGCGCCGCGCCAAGCTGTACTACCTCCGTGAGCTGCGCGGCAAGGCCGCCAAGATCAAGGAGAAGCGCGAGAACTGATCTCGCGCCGCGGGAGCACCTCTCGCGGACGGCGTCACAGCGTGGCCGGATACCATCCGGTCTCGATGGACACCGAAGCACAGCCTGTGGAGCGCGACCGCTCCTCCCAGCCCTCGAAGGACACCTCGGCGGGCGAGGAGGACCGGTCGCGCTCCTCTTTGCTGTCCGGGCTCGCCGCATGGCTGCCCGGCGGCCGCGTCACCCTCACACTCCTGACGTGCGTCGCGTTCATGCTGGCCGTCAGCGTCTTCGTGATGCAGCCCTTCCAGATCCCCAGCAGCTCCATGGAGAGCACGTTGAGGGTCGGGGACCGCGTTCTCGTAAACAAGTTGGCGTACCGTTTCGGTGCCGAACCCGGCCGCGGGGACGTGGTCGTGTTCGACGGCAGCGGGTACTTCGGGAATGCCGACTACGTCAAGCGCGTCGTCGGGGTGGGGGGCGACCATGTGGTCTGCTGCGACAGCAAGGGGAGTATCGAGGTGAACGGGCGGTCCGTGGACGAGCGCTCCCTGCTGCACGCGGGGGACGCCGCTTCGGAGGTGCCGTTCGACATCAAGGTGCCCGAGGGCACCCTCTTCCTGCTCGGCGACCATCGCGGCGACTCCCGGGACTCGCGTGACTACCTCGGCGCCCCGGGCGGCGGCTTCGTCCCCGTCGACCAGGTGATCGGCAAGGCACAGTGGATCGCCTGGCCCTTCGGGCACTGGCGGTCCTTGTCGCGGACGGACGTCTACGCGCGCGTGCCCGCGCCTGGCGGTGCCCATGGGTAGGCGCGGCAAGGCCCGCGACGGCCATGGCCCTGGCGAGCAGCTGCCCACGGGAAGCCGGCCCACCAGCGGCCAGCCGCCGCGCGGCAGGGCGGAGCGGCGCAGACTCGCCCGCAAGGTGAAGCGGCGCAGAAGGCGCTCCGCGATCAAGGAGATACCGCTCCTCATAGGCGTGGCCCTGCTCATCGCCCTTGTCCTGAAGACATTCCTCGTGCAGGCCTTCGTCATCCCGTCGGGCTCCATGGAGCAGACGATCAAGATCGGTGACCGGGTCGTCGTGGACAAACTCACGCCCTGGTTCGGCGCGAAGGTGCACCGCGGTGACGTGGTCGTCTTCCGGGACCCCGGGAAGTGGCTGGAGCAGGAGACCGGCCCGGCGGAGGAGGCCCCGGTCGGGATCAAGCAGATCAAGACCGGCCTGACCTGGATCGGGCTGCTGCCCTCCGACGACGAGCGCGACCTGATCAAGCGGGTCGTCGGCGTCGGCGGCGACACCGTGAAGTGCTGCGACGCGCAGGGCCGGGTCACGGTCAACGGCGTCCCGCTGAACGAGGCCGCGTACATCCACCCGGGCAATGCCCCCTCCAAGTTCACTTTTTCGGTAAAGGTCCCGCAAGGGCGGCTGTTCGTGATGGGCGACCACCGGGCGAACTCCGCGGACTCGCGCTTCCATCTCACGGAGGCGTTCAACGGCACGGTCTCCGAGGAATCCGTGGTGGGCCGCGCACGGTGGATCGTGTGGCCCGTGGGGCACTGGTCGGGGCTCGATGAGCCGGACACGTTCGCGGCGGTGGCCGACGCGCATGGCGACGGGTCGGCAGCGGCCGCCGGTACGTCACATAGGCTGGACCTCGCGACCAGCGCCGTACCGGGTTCGACACCATCGAGAACATCGAATTCGGACGGATTGATCCCCCTCCCGACCCCTGCGGAACTCCCGCTCGTTATGGGAATGGTGGGCCTGCATCGCGTAGGGATCAGGCAGCGGCACGGAGTGAGGAGTGGATGTGGGGGACTTGGCGGTCGGCGCACGGTCAGGGCATGGACCCGAGGAGCAGCCCGGGCGATCCGACGACGCGGCGAGTCCGGCCGTGACGGACCGCGTTCCCGAGGACGGTGACGCGATGGAACCGGCACCCGCGGACGGGCCGGGATCCGGCAGCGACGAGGTCGCGAGCAAGCAGAAGAAGCCCCGCTCCTTCTGGAAGGAGCTGCCGCTCCTCATCGTCATCGCGCTCGTCCTCGCCCTGGTGATCAAGACGTTCCTGGTCCAGGCGTTCTCGATCCCCTCGGCCTCGATGGAGAACACGCTGCAGATCGGCGACCGGGTGCTCGTCGACAAGCTGACCCCGTGGTTCGGCTCGGAGCCGGAGCGCGGCGAGGTCATCGTCTTCCACGACCCGGACAAGTGGCTGGAGGGCGAGCCGACGGCGGAGCCGAACGCGGTGCAGCAGGTCCTCAGCTGGGTCGGCCTGATGCCGTCCGCGGACGAGAAGGACCTCATCAAGCGCGTCGTCGGCGTCGGAGGCGACACCGTCGAGTGCAACGGCACGGCGCCGCTCAGGGTGAACGGCAAGGCGCTCAGCGAGCCGTACGTGTACGCGGGCAACACCCCGTGCAGCGCGGACAACGCGGGCGGAACGTTCAAGGTGAAGGTTCCTGAGGGCAAAGTTTGGGTCATGGGCGATCACCGCCAGGACTCGATGGACTCCCGGTACCACCAGAGCGACAAGAACCAGGGCTTCGTCCCGGTGGACAACGTCGTGGGCCGGGCCATCGTCGTCGCCTGGCCGCCCACGCACTGGTCGACGCTGCCGGTGCCGGACACCTTCGACCAGCCGGGCATCAACACGGCGGCGAGCGTGGCTCCCGGCGCGCTGGGCCTCGCGGGCGCGGTGCCGCTGGTCCTGCTGCGCCGCCGCAAGATCAACAAGCGCCTCACCGAGGGGAAGACCAGGGTTTCTGGGACCGGTACCGCCGGGTAGGGTGCCGTCCCAGATCGCCGATCTTCGGAGGTCCGTGCCGTTCGGGCCGGGCCGCGCGGGTCGAATTCTCCGACGCGGGGAGCAACTGGGATGAGCGGGACACGTCGTACGAGCGAGGGCCACGGCCGGGCCGGCAGCACGCTGTCGGGCATAGCCGTGGCCCTCGGCTGTGTGCTGTTCCTCGGCGGATTCGTCTGGGGCGCGTTCGTCTACCAGCCCTACACGGTGCCCACCGACTCCATGTCGCCGACGATCGGCGCGGGCGACCGGGTCCTCGCGCAGCGCGTCGACGGCAGCGAGATCAAGCGCGGTGACGTCGTCGTCTTCCAGACCAAGAGCTGGGGCGACATGCCACTGGTCAAGCGTGTCGTCGGGATCGGCGGCGACCGGGTGGCCTGCTGCACGGACGGCAAGCTGACGGTGAACGGCAAGAAGATCGAAGAACCGTATCTGCAGGGCGGTCAGAGCGCCTCGATCACCGGCATCAAGTCCACGACCGTCCCCGCCGGACGTCTCTTCTTCCTCGGTGACGAGCGCAGCGGCTCCCTGGACTCCACCGTCCACCTCGACGACATCCAGCACGGTTCGGTGGCCCGTGACGCCGTGAAGGGCCGCGTCGACGCGGTGGCCTGGCCCATGGACGGCATGCTGCCCACGCCGACCGGCTTCGAGGAGCTGCCCGGCGGGATCTCGCAGCCGGGGCCGCTCAAACTGATGCTGACCGCGGTGGTCGTCGGCGCCTTCCTCGTCCTCGCCGGAGCGGCCTACGGCCCGATCGCCCAGCGCACGCGACGCTCGCGTACCAGGTCCGCGGAGCCGGCCCGTGCCTGAGCTCGGGAGCGAACTGCGCAAGGTCGCCCGCGTCGTGCTGCTCGACCAGGAGGACCGCGTCCTACTGCTCCACGGGCACGAGCCGGACGACCGGACCGACGCCTGGTGGTTCACGCCGGGAGGCGGCGTGGAGGGCGACGAGACCCGGGAACAGGCGGCACTGCGGGAGCTGGCCGAGGAGACCGGCATCACGGACGTGCGGCTGGGGCCCGTGCTGTGGCAGCGGACCTGCTCGTTCCCGTTCGACGGGCGCCGCTGGGACCAGGACGAGTGGTACTTCCTCGCGCGGACGACCGCCACGGCCGACGTACGGCCTGAGCTGCACGGGACGGGCCTGACCGACCTGGAACGACGCAGCGTCGCCGGAGCGCGCTGGTGGACGTACCAGGAGTTGGCCGACGCGCATGAGACGGTGTATCCGACCAGACTCGCCGAACTGCTGAACCGGTTGTTCGACGACGGTCCCCCGAGCCGGCCGCTCGTCCTGGACACGGAAATCGTCTAGGGGTTGCAGGGGCTGGCGCACAATAGGGGGACGCACGGCTGAAGGGGAACATGCCATGAGCGCCGAGGACCTCGAGAAGTACGAGACCGAGATGGAGCTGAAGCTCTACCGGGAGTACCGCGACGTCGTCGGTCTGTTCAAATACGTGATCGAGACCGAGCGGCGTTTCTACCTCACCAACGACTACGAGATGCAGGTGCACTCGGTTCAGGGTGAGGTGTTTTTCGAGGTGTCGATGGCGGACGCGTGGGTCTGGGACATGTACCGGCCCGCGCGGTTCGTGAAGCAAGTACGGGTGCTCACGTTCAAGGACGTGAACATCGAGGAGCTCAACAAGAGTGATCTGGAGCTTCCCGGGAGCTGATGCCCCTGACGGGTGACGCGGTTTTCCACAACCCCTGAGTAGTTCACCAAGATCCACTTCCTTCTGATCCGTGCGTCAGCGTGGGTGTCGGAGGTGGTGCCGACGTGAACGCACGGGGCGCGATGGGAAAGTACGGCGAGGACCTGGCCGCGAGGCGGCTGACCGAAGCCGGGATGACGGTGCTCGCGCGGAACTGGCGCGCGGGGCGGACGGGCGAACTGGACATCGTGGCGCGCGACGGCGACGCGATCGTCGTGTGCGAGGTCAAGACCCGCAGGGGCCGCGGCGCGGCAGGTGGCGCCTTCGAGCACCCCATGGCCGCGATCACCCCGCTGAAGGCCCGGCGCCTGCGCGACCTCGCGGAGCGCTGGGTGCAGGAGCACGGGGGAGCGCCACCGGGCGGCGTCCGTATCGACGTGGTCGGGGTGGTGCTCCAGGAGCGCGGCGCTCCGTGCGTCGAGCACGTGCGGGGGGTGACCTGATGGGTTTCGCGCGTACGTGTTCCGTGGCCCTGGTGGGTGTCGAGGGCGTCGTCGTCGAGGTGCAGGCGGACCTGGAGCCGGGCATCGCCGCGTTCACGCTGGTGGGCCTGCCCGACAAGAGCCTCATCGAGAGCCGGGACCGGGTGCGGGCCGCGGTCGTCAACTCCGGCGCGGACTGGCCGCAGAAAAAGCTCACTGTGGGGCTCAGCCCGGCGTCCGTGCCGAAGGGCGGGTCGGGGTTCGACCTCGCCGTCGCGTGCGCCGTGCTCGGTGCCGCCGAACGGATCGACCCGCGGGTCCTCGCCGACATCGTGATGATCGGGGAGCTGGGGCTCGACGGGCGGGTGCGACCGGTGCGCGGCGTCCTGCCGGCCGTCCTCGCCGCGGCCGATGCCGGGTACGAGCAGGTGGTGGTCCCCGAGTGCACGGCGGGCGAGGCGACGTTGGTGCCGGGCGTCTCCGTGCTGGGGGTCCGCAGCCTGCGCCAGCTCATCGCCGTGCTCACCGACGAACCCGTGCCGGACGAGGAACCGGAGGAGCGCGGCCGTCCCGATCCGCTGCTCTCCGGCCTCAGCATGCCCGGGGGCGGCGCGGGCACGGGGCTCGGCGGGCCCTTCGCGGACGGGCACGGGCTCGACCTGTCCGATGTTGTGGGCCAGCGGTCGGCACGCACCGCGATCGAGGTCGCCGCCGCGGGCGGGCACCACCTCATGCTTTCCGGCCCGCCCGGCGCCGGAAAGACGATGCTCGCCGAGCGGCTGCCGGCCGTCCTGCCGCCGCTCACCCGCGGGGAGTCCCTGGAGGTCACCGCGATCCACTCGGTGGCCGGCATGCTGCCCGCGGGCAAGTCGATGATCGACACCGCGCCGTACTGCGCCCCGCACCACTCGGCCACCATGCAGTCCCTCGTCGGCGGTGGGCCCGGGGTGGCACGCCCGGGAGCGGTGTCCTTGTCACACAGAGGGGTGTTGTTTCTTGACGAGGCGCCCGAGTTCAGCGGCAAGGCGCTCGACGCCCTGCGCCAGCCGCTCGAGGCCGGGCACGTGGTGATCGCCCGCAGCGCCGGCGTGGTGCGGCTTCCCGCGCGCTTCCTGATGGTGCTGGCCGCCAACCCCTGTCCTTGTGGGCAGTACCGGGCCCTGGGCGGTGAGTGCGACTGCCCGGCCGCCACCGTGCGGCGCTATCAGGCGCGGCTCTCCGGGCCGCTCCTCGACCGGGTCGACCTGCGGGTCGAGGTGGACGCCGTCACCCGCAACGAACTGTCCGGGTACGCGCCGGGTGGGGAAAGCACCCAGGTCGTCGCCGACCGGGTGCGGACGGCCCGGGAGCGGGCGGCGACGCGGCTCGCGGACACGCCGTGGCGGACCAACAGCGAAGTGCCGGGGCACGCCCTGCGCACGAGGTGGCCCGCCGCGCCCGGCGCCCTGGACGAGGCCGAGCTGGACCTGGAGCGCGGCTTCCTCACCGCCCGCGGCCTGGACCGGGTCCTGCGGGTGGCCTGGACCGTGGCCGACCTCGCGGGGCGCGACCGGCCCTTCGCCCAGGACGTGGCGCTCGCCCTGCAACTGCGGACCGGGATCTCGCGCGGCGTCCCCATGATGATCGGCGTGGGCTCATGACGGCCCCGAGCGCGCCCGAGGAGGTGCGCCTCGCGCGGGCCCGGCTGACCCGCATCGTCGAACCCGGCTGGGAGGTGGCGGGGCGCTGGCTGAAGGAGTTCGGGCCGGTGGAGACGGTGCGGCGGATCGACGAGGCCGAGGAGGGAGCGGGCGACCCGCCGTCGCTGCCCGGGGTGAGGGCGGAGCGCTGGGCCGGGCTGGTCGCGCGGGCCCGCGCGGCGCCGCCCCCGGAGCGTGACCTGGCGCGCGTGGCGGGGTGCGGGGCGCGGTTCGTGTGCCCGGGGGACGCGGAGTGGCCCGGACAGCTGGACGACCTGGGGGACGAGCGGCCGGTCGGGCTGTGGGTGCGCGGCGGCGCCAGTCTGCGGATGTGGGCGCTGCGATCGGCGGCCGTGGTCGGCGCGCGGGCCTGCACGGACTACGGCGTACGGATGGGCGCGAGCCTCGGGGCGGGCCTGGCCGAGCGCGGCTGGGTCGTCGTCTCCGGGGGCGCCTACGGGGTCGACGCGGCGGCGCACCGGGGAGCGCTCGGTGCCTCGGGGGCCACCGTCGCGGTCCTGGCCTGCGGGGTCGACCGTGTCTATCCGCGCGGGCACACGCAGTTGATCGACAGGATCGCGGAACAGGGGCTCGTCGTCGCCGAGTTGCCACCCGGGGACCATCCGACACCGAGCCGCTTCATCCTGCGCAACAGAGTCATCGCCGCGTTGACGCGGGGCACGGTCGTCGTGGAGGCGGCCTACCGCAGCGGGGCGCTGGGCACGGCCCGTTGGGCGCTGCGGCTCGGCCGCCATGCGATGGGGGTGCCGGGGCCGGTGACCAGCGGTGTCTCCAGCGGGGTGCACGAACTGCTGCGCAAGGAGGGCGTCCTCGTGACCGACGCCGCGGAAGTGATCGAGCTGATCGGCGACATGGGGGAGCTGGCGCCCGAGCGGTGCGGTCCCGTGCTGCCGCGGGATCTGCTGCCACCGGCGACAGCGCGGGTGCTCGCCGCGCTGCCCGCATGGGGAACGCACACCGTCGCGGAGATCAGCAGGGAGGCCGAAGCCGGCGCCGACGACACGATCGGGAGACTGTACGAACTGCGCTCTTTGGGGTTCGTCGAACGACTGGGCGACGGCTGGCAGTTGACACGCCAGGCGAACCGCCCGGTGTTTCCGGACGGAGGCAGGCCCTGACTCTCTCCTGACGCAGCGTATTGCGCCGTCCGGATGACGCCCCGACGACCGTGGCAGCACCGGCAGTTGGCGATGCGCCCCGGTTACGGACGGCAACCGGAGGGATCGCGCAAGTCCCCCAACGGAACGTATCTGCGCGCGTACGAACCCATACCCTTCGCACACTGCGACACTTCAGTCACGCTACGCTCACCAGGATTCGGGTTCGTCCCCCTCAATGCGGAATCAGGCAGGCGGTTCGGCACCAGTCACCATCAGACGGGCATCACTCCATCTTCACCAGCAAAGCGACCCCAGCGACCTCAGCGATCCCAGCGACCCTCTCCGACTCCGTCGGCAGGCAGCAGAACGGCACAAGGCGGCGCATGCCACAGCACATCTCCGGATCCGACCGGGCGGCGGCGGTACCCCCCGCCGCCCGCGGCTCCAGCGTGCGGCCTCCGGCTCCCTCCTCCCTCGAGGAGCTGTGGAGGTCGTACAAGGCGACCGGTGACGAGCGGCTGCGGGAGCAGCTGATCCTGCACTACTCGCCGCTGGTGAAGTACGTCGCGGGCCGGGTCAGTGTGGGACTTCCGCCCAACGTCGAGCAGGCCGACTTCGTCTCGTCCGGGGTCTTCGGGCTGATCGACGCGATCGAGAAGTTCGACATCGACCGCGAGATCAAGTTCGAGACGTACGCGATCACCCGGATCCGGGGCGCGATGATCGACGAGCTGCGAGCCCTGGACTGGATCCCCCGCTCCGTGCGGCAGAAAGCGCGCAATGTGGAGCGGGCCTACGCGACGCTCGAGGCGAAGCTGCGGCGCAGCCCATCGGAGAGCGAGGTCGCCGCCGAGATGGGGGTCGCGCTGGAGGAACTGCACGCCGTTTTCAGCCAGTTGTCGCTGGCGAATGTCGTGGCCCTCGAGGAGTTGCTGCACGTCGGGGGCGAGGGCGGGGACCGGCTCAGCCTCATGGACACCCTCGAGGACCGTGCGGCGGACAATCCGGTGGAGGTCGCCGAGGACCGGGAGCTGCGCAGGTTCCTGGCGCGGGCGATCAATACGCTGCCCGAGCGGGAGAAGACCGTGGTGACGCTCTACTACTACGAGGGCCTGACACTGGCGGAGATCGGCAATGTGCTCGGGGTGACGGAGAGCCGGGTCAGCCAGATCCACACGAAGTCGGTGCTGCAGCTGCGGGCGAAGCTGGCGGCGTTCGGGCGCTGAGCCGCCGGTGACTCCCTGAGGCGAATCGTCCCTGCCGGATGCGACCGCTCCCGGGCGTCGGGGGCCCGTGCGACTCCCGTCCCGGGCGGCTCGTCCGTAAAGTGGGGCTGTGCCAAGGATTCGAGCGGCCTCTGTGGCCGAGCACCGGTCGATGCAGCGCGGCGCCCTTCTGGACGCGGCGCGTTCCCTGCTGTCCGAAGGGGGGACGGAGGCGCTGACGTTCCCCGCGCTCGCGGAGCGGACGGGGCTCGCGCGGTCCTCCGTGTACGAGTACTTCAAGTCCCGCGCGGCGGTCGTCGAGGAGCTGTGCGAGGTCGACTTCCCGGTGTGGGCCGCGGAGGTCGAGGACGCGATGGCGCGGGCCGCTACGTCGGAGGGCAAGGTCGAGGCGTACGTCCGGGAACAGCTGGCCCTGGTCGGCGACCGGCGGCACCGGGCCGTGGTGGCCATCTCGGCGAGCGAGCTGGACGCGGGGGCCCGGGAGAAGATCCGCGCCGCGCACGGCGGCCTCGTCGCCATGATCGTCGAGGCGCTCGCGGACATGGGGCACGAGCAGCCCCGGCTCGCCGCGATGCTGCTCCAGGGCGTCGTGGACGCGGCGGTCCGCCGTATCGAACTCGGCGCGGCGGAGCATCCGGACGTGATCGTGGACGCGGCGGTGGGGATGGCGCTGCGCGGGGTGCGGGGATAGGGCCGGGCGCTGCGATCGGCTGAGCCACGCTTCCCGGCCCACCGACTCGACTGGGCGGGCCCTCGCGACCTGGCCGCACAAGCTTCCCGCGATCTAGTCACCCGCGCCCCTGCGGCCCGGTCCCGCGCGCCCCGGCGAGCTGGCTGCATGCGCCCGCCCCCCTGTGGCCTAGCCGCCCGCGCCCCTGTGGCCCAGCCACACGCGCCAGCCCGCAACCCCGTCACCCGCGCCCCGCGACGCCAGCCGTTCAGGCCCCAGGCCGACCGCCCGCACTCCCTCCCTGCAGCCCTTCGGCGCACGCGCCCCGCTCTGACGCACGCGCCCTGTGGCACACGACAGCCGCGCTCGCCCCCGGCCCCGCGGTCGTCGCCCACCCCCACACCGGCAGCAACCTCACCCGGGCCCCGCCCACGCCGGACAGGTCCAGCAGCGACAAGGGGTCGAGGTAGGTGTCGGCTCGGCGCAGGCCCCAGTGGAGGCAGGACCGGGTGGGGGCCGGGCAGTGGCCCGTCGGGAGTTGCAGGGTGCCGATCACGTCGCCGGGGGAGACGTCGACGCCCCTCTTCAGCGTGGCCGTCACCGGTTCGTAGGTGGTGCGGAGCGGAGGATCGCCGGTGTGGGCCAGTTCCACCGACACCACGCCCCGGCCCGCGACCTCGCCCGCGAAGGAGACCCGGCCGGCGGCCACCGCACGCACCGGGGCGTCGATCGGGGCCGCGAGGTCGACGCCCCGGTGGCCCGGGCCGTAGGGCGTCGCCGGTGGGGACCAGGCTCGTACCACCGGGGGAGGGGGCCCGTCGCCCACCGGCCAGACGGTACGGGCCGGCTGCCGGTTCGCCCCGGGCGTGCCGTCAGCCGCGTACGCGGGCGGGACCGGACAGCCGCAGAGCGATAGAAGCAGCAGCAGCGACAGCATCAGCGACAACGACAGCATCAGCGGCAACGACAGCGACAACGACAACGACAACGACAGTAGAAGCCGCAGCGGGCGGGTCAGCAGCGGGAGCGTCACGTTGCGTAGTTTTTGCATGGCTCGGACGATCCACGATCGGTACGGTTTCGGGGGATCATGGCCGGGAAACGTGGACTACCGGTCGGTTGTGGACAGCGGCGTCACCCCCCACCTCGCGGGTCCCGTACACTTCATGTGGCGATCCGGGCCACCGGATCGACTTCGCACGCCCCGACACCGAGTCGCGGTGGGTCTCATCAAGCCTTTTCGAGACGCACCGGCTTCGTGCCAAGCGCCCTTCGGTCCCGTACTCACGTACGCGGCAGGCGCGAGCGGGGCGTCAGGAAACAACCGAGAAAACACAAGGAGTACGGCCATGGCCGTCGTCACGATGCGGGAGCTGCTGGAGAGCGGCGTCCACTTCGGTCACCAGACCCGTCGTTGGAACCCGAAGATGAAGCGCTTCATCTTCACGGAGCGCAACGGCATCTACATCATCGACCTGCTCCAGTCGCTGTCGTACATCGACCGCGCCTACGAGTTCGTCAAGGAGACCGTCGCCCACGGCGGCACGGTCATGTTCGTCGGTACGAAGAAGCAGGCGCAGGAGGCGATCGCCGAGCAGGCGACCCGCGTCGGCATGCCCTACGTGAACCAGCGCTGGCTGGGCGGCATGCTCACCAACTTCTCGACCGTCTACAAGCGTCTGCAGCGCCTCAAGGAGCTCGAGCAGATCGACTTCGAGGACGTCGCCGCGTCGGGTCTCACCAAGAAGGAGCTTCTCGTGCTCTCGCGCGAGAAGGCCAAGCTGGAGAAGACCCTCGGTGGTATCCGCGAGATGTCCAAGGTGCCCAGCGCCGTCTGGATCGTGGACACCAAGAAGGAGCACATCGCTGTCGGCGAGGCCCGGAAGCTCAACATCCCGGTCGTCGCGATCCTCGACACGAACTGTGACCCCGACGAGGTCGACTACAAGATCCCGGGCAACGACGACGCGATCCGCTCCGTCACCCTGCTCACCCGCGTGATCGCCGACGCCGTCGCCGAGGGCCTCATCGCCCGTTCCGGCGCCGCGACCGGCGACCAGAAGCCGGGCGAGAAGGCCGCCGCCGAGCCGCTCGCCGAGTGGGAGCGCGACCTGCTCGAGGGCGAGAAGAAGGCCGACGAGAAGCCCGCGGAGGCCCCGGCCGCCGAGGCGCCCGCCGCTGAGGCCCCCGCTGCCGAGGCGCCCGCCGCCGAGGCTCCGGCCACGGAGGCCCCGGCCGCCGACGCCGAGCAGGCCTGACCCGTACGGGTACCGGTAGCCACACCGGTTTCATGAGGTGACGGCGGGGGCCAGCCACAAGCGGGCCCCCGCCGTCCCCCGTGACCTCTTCAGACTTCTCAGACTTCGTAGAGAGAACCAGGATCATGGCGAACTACACCGCCGCTGACGTCAAGAAGCTCCGCGAGCTCACCGGCGCCGGCATGATGGACTGCAAGAAGGCGCTCGACGAGGCCGAGGGCAACGTCGACAAGGCCGTCGAGGCCCTGCGTATCAAGGGCCAGAAGGGCGTCGCCAAGCGCGAGGGCCGTTCGGCCGAGAACGGCGCGGTCGTCTCCCTCATCGCCGACGACAACACCTCCGGTGTCATCGTCGAGCTGAAGTGCGAGACGGACTTCGTCGCCAAGGGCGAGAAGTTCCAGTCGGTCGCCAACGAGCTGGCCGCCCACGTCGCCAAGACGAACCCGGCCGACCTCGAGGCGCTGCTCGCGTCCGAGATCGAGGCCGGCAAGACCGTCCAGGCGTACGTCGACGAGGCCAACGCCACCCTGGGCGAGAAGATCGTCCTGGACCGCTTCGCGCAGTTCACCGGTGGTTACGTGACCGCGTACATGCACCGCACCATGCCTGACCTGCCCCCGCAGATCGGTGTCCTTGTCGAGCTCGACAAGGAGAACGCCGAGATCGCCAAGGGTGTCGCGCAGCACATCGCCGCCTTCGCGCCGAAGTACCTCTCCCGCGAGGACGTCCCGGCCGAGGTCGTCGAGTCCGAGCGCCGCGTCGCCGAGGAGACCACCCGCGCCGAGGGCAAGCCCGAGGCCGCGCTCCCCAAGATCGTCGAGGGGCGTGTCAACGGCTTCTTCAAGGAGGCGACGCTGCTCGGTCAGCCGTACGCCCTCGACAACAAGAAGTCCGTCGAGAAGGTCCTCCAGGAGGCCGGTGTCACCCTGAAGCGCTTCTCGCGCATCAAGGTCGGCATCTGAGTCCGTACGGTCTGTACGGTCCGTACGCGACAGCCGCGAGACCCCGGTAGCCGTTCATAGCCGCTAGGGTCGACAGCAGTCGCCCGGGCACGCGCCGGGCGACCGCAGATGTGACGAGGAGGCCATTGCCGCGCATGGGATGCGAACACCCCATCGGCAGTGGCCTCCTTCGTATGTGTGCCAAGTAAAGAGGCGAGAATTCCATGACCACCACTCAGGCCGACAACGGTGACAAGAGCGACGACGGCAAAGGCGCGGGCCGCTTTCTGCTGAAGCTTTCCGGCGAGGCGTTCGCCGGTGGCGGGGGTCTGGGTGTCGACCCCGACGTGGTGCACGCCATCGCCCGGGAGATCGCGGCCGTGGTCCGCGGCGGGGCGCAGATCGCCGTCGTCATCGGCGGCGGCAACTTCTTCCGCGGCGCCGAGCTGCAGCAGCGCGGCATGGACCGGGCGCGCTCCGACTACATGGGCATGCTCGGCACCGTCATGAACTGCCTCGCCCTCCAGGACTTCCTGGAGAAGGAGGGCATCGACAGCCGCGTGCAGACCGCCATCACGATGGGCCAGGTCGCCGAGCCCTACATCCCGCTGCGCGCCGTGCGCCACCTGGAGAAGGGCCGCGTCGTCATCTTCGGCGCCGGTATGGGCATGCCGTACTTCTCCACCGACACCACCGCCGCGCAGCGCGCCCTGGAGATCCACGCCGAGGCGCTCCTCATGGGCAAGAACGGCGTGGACGGCGTCTACGACTCGGACCCGAAGACCAACCCCGAGGCCGTGAAGTTCGACGCGCTCAGTTACGGCGAGGTCATCACCCGGGACCTCAAGGTCGCCGACATGACCGCGATCACCCTGTGCCGCGACAACGCGCTGCCCATCCTCGTCTTCGAACTGCTGACGTCGGGCAATATCGCCCGGGCCGTCAAGGGTGAGAAGATCGGGACGCTCGTGGGCGACCAGGGCACCCGCGCCTGACCCTCACGTCCGCGCCCCCGTTCTCCGTGCGAGCGTCCGCTCGGGCCCCGCAGAGGGCCTTTGCGGGAGGGCTCGCGGGAGCCAAGGGGGATGGACAATGTCCTGCCGGTCGGACACCGTGCAAGGACACGAGGACTGACGAGGACTGAAGGACACAAGGACGCGCGGGAAACCGCGCGCCAAAGACACGCGACGCAGCCGGCCGCCCCGTGCACGCCGGGCCTCACTCAAGACACGCAGGAGCAAGTGGTGATCGAAGAGACCCTCCTCGAGGCCGAGGAAAAGATGGAGAAGGCCGTCGTGGTCGCCAAGGAGGACTTCGCCGCGATCCGCACCGGTCGTGCGCACCCGGCGATGTTCAACAAGATCGTGGCCGACTACTACGGCGCGCTGACGCCGATCAACCAGCTGGCCTCGTTCTCGGTGCCCGAGCCGCGGATGGCCGTGGTGACCCCGTTCGACAAGAGCGCGCTGCGCAACATCGAGCAGGCGATCCGCGACTCCGACCTCGGCGTCAACCCGAGCAACGACGGCAATATCATTCGTGTGACGTTCCCCGAGCTCACCGAGGAGCGCCGCCGCGACTACATCAAGGTCGCCAAGGGCAAGGCGGAGGACAGCAAGGTCTCCATCCGCTCGGTCCGTCGCAAGGCCAAGGAAGCCATCGACAAGGCGATCAAGGACGGCGACATCGGCGAGGACGAGGGCCGCCGCGGCGAGAAGGAACTCGACGACACCACCGCCAAGTACGTGGCGCAGGTGGACGAGCTGCTCAAGCACAAGGAAGCCGAGCTGCTCGAAGTCTGAGCGAGCGCGGAACATCGAGGTTCGAGGAATCCGTGAACGACTCTTCCTGGGGGGCGCCGTCCGGGCCCGGGTACGTGGGGCCGTCCGGCCGGGGGCCCGCCCATGGTCAAGGGCCCGTCGATGGACAGAGCTCTGTCCATGGCCAGAACCCCGCCCATGACCAGAACCCGGCCAATGGTCAGGGTCAGGGGCAGGGGCAGGGGCAGGGGCCGGTGCACGGCCAAGGACCCGGCTACGGCCCCGAGTCCGGCTACGGTCAGGAGCCCTCGTACGGCCGAGCGCCCTCGTACGACCCGGCGCCCTCGCAGGGCCAGGGTGCCGCGTACGACCAAGGGCGCTCGTACGGCCAGGCGCCCTCGTACGACCAAGGGCGCCCGTACGACCGAGGGCGTCCTCCGGCGGGTCCCGCGTACGAAGGGCACGCGGTTGAGGAGACTCGGCCCATGCCCATCGTGCCCGATATGCCCGACGTGCCCGCCGGTGGTGGGGACGGGGAGCAGGACGACGACCGGGGGGCCGCTCGGCTGAGCGGCCCCTTGTTCCGCGACGACCCGGTCCCGCAGGAGCCCTTGCCCGCCGCAGGGCCGCAGCCGGCCCCGTCGCAACCGGCCCCTCCGCAGCAGCAGCCGTCGCACGCGTCGCAGCCGTCGCACGCCTCGCAGCAGCCGCAGGCAGCGTCGCGGCGTGCGGAGCCCGCGAAGGCGAAGAAGAGCGCGGGCCGGGACCTCGGCGCGGCCATAGGGGTCGGTGTCGGACTCGGCGTCGTGATCATCGCGTCGCTCTTCATCGTCAAGGCCGTCTTCGTCGGCGTGATAGCGGTCGCCGTGGTCGTCGGCCTCTGGGAGCTGACCTCGCGGCTCCAGGAGCGCAAGAGCATCAAGGCGCCGCTCGTGCCGCTCGCCATCGGCGGCGCGGCCATGGTCGTCGCCGGTTACGTGCGCGGTGCCGAGGGTGCCTGGGTGGCCATGGCGCTGACGGCGCTCGCCGTCCTGGTGTGGCGGATGACGGAGCCGCCCGAGGGCTATCTGAAGGACGTGACGGCGGGCGTCTTCGCCGCGTTCTACGTCCCGTTCCTCGCGACCTTCGTGGCGATGATGCTCACCGCGGACGACGGGGCGTGGCGCGTCCTGACGTTCCTGATCCTCACCGTCGTCAGCGACACCGGTGCCTACGCGGTCGGCTGGCGGTTCGGCAAGCACAAGCTCGCCCCGCGCATCAGCCCCGGCAAGACCCGCGAGGGCCTGCTCGGCGCGGTGGCGTTCGCCATGGTGGCCGGCGTGCTCTGCATGCAGTTCATGGTCGACGACGGGGCCTGGTGGCAAGGGCTCGTGCTCGGCGTCTGCGTCGCCGCCAGCGCGACCCTCGGCGACCTCGGCGAGTCCATGATCAAGCGCGACCTCGGCATCAAGGACATGGGCACGCTGCTGCCCGGTCACGGCGGCATCATGGACCGCCTCGACTCCCTGCTGCCGACGGCGCCGGTCGTCTGGCTGCTCCTGGTGCTGTTCGTGGGCTCCTGAACCCTGGTCCGCATTCCTCGCACGGTCGTGCCGGACCTGTACGGGCCTCCGCCTCACGGTGGGGGCCCGTTGCCGTGCGGGGCGGTTGCCGTGGGGCGCCTTGGCGTAAGGTCCGCGTTCATGGGGCGCGCCGAGCGGGACGAGGACGGGATCTATGCGGGCTACACCCCGTGCGCGTGGTGCGACACTTCCATCGATCAGACCGGCCGCCGCAGACGCCGCCGCTACTGCCGTACGGGACACCGCTGGCGCCACTACGGGGCCCGGGTCGGGGTGCTGATCGGCGGGATTCTCGGCTGATCCGCGACGCGTGCGACACTGGATGAGCCATGCCTAAGCCCGGAGAACTGGCAGTGATCCGGCATCAAAAAGGCCCCCGACCTGCGCGTTTGGCGCGGATCGGGGGCCTGTTTTGGCTTACTGGGCCGTCTCTGGGCCGTCAGGCTCAGGAGGTGGCGGCAGGAACACCCGGTCCACGGCGTTCCGGGTGCGCTCCTGGCTCGACGGCATCAGGTGCGCGTACACCCGGAGCGTCAGCGCCGGATCGGTGTGCCCGAGGTACTGGCTCACGGCCTTGATGCTCTCTCCGGCGTCGAGGAGGACGGACGCGTAGAAGTGCCTCAGAGCGTGCATGCCGTGCTCGCGGGCCGACTCGTACTTGCCATCGGGCCCGGCGTCCGGGATGAGGCCAGCGAGCGCCAGAGCGGGCTTCCAGTCCTGGACGTTGAAGTTGCTGCGCCACACGATCCCGTTCGCGGCGTTCGTGAACAGGAGACGGGCCGTCACCCTCGGGCCGTCCGGCTTCCGCCATGGCAGCGTGATCTCAACGGGCTTGAAAGCGTCCATGTGGAGGCGGAGCGCCTCAGCGACGTATGACGGCAGGGGGACATCGCGTTCCTTGCCGCACTTCGGTGGGGCGAACACAGCCTTGCCCCGGATGAGCTTCACCTGCCGGACCACGCGCAGGGTGCCGGCATTGAAGTCGATCGCGTCCTCGGCGAGACCGACGATCTCACCCTGACGGAGGCCGCACCCGGCGCCAGTGTCGACCATGGCCCGGTATCGCTGGGGGAGTGCTGCCCGAACTGCCTGTACCTGAGTGGGCAGCCAGGGGACCACGCGTCGGTGTTCGGCAGTCGGCGGGCGCACGGACTTCGCCGAGCACGGGTTCCGGGACAGAAGTCCGTCGTCCACGGCCGCACTCAGCACGGCACGTACATCGCCGTAGATGTTGCGTGCGTAGGCGCCGCTGACCGCCGGGTTGGCCTCCAGGGCGCTCGTGAGCTGGCGGATGTGCTCGGGGCGGAACGAGTCCAGCGGGCGCGTGCCAATGACCGGGAACGCGTGCAGGCGTAGCCGCTGCTCGGTGACGATCTGGCTGGACAGGTCCGAGGTGTGGGCCTTGAGCCAGTTCTCGGCGTACTTCTTGAAGGTGATCCGCGCGGCGCGAGGATCGATGTAGTTCCCGCGGGACATGTCCGACGCGATGTCGGTCAGCCACTGCTCCGCGAGCCGCTTCTGCCGGTCGGGGAAGCTCTTGGACTTCTCGGAACCGTCCGGGCCGACGTACCGGGCGCGGTAGCGGAGGCCGACGCCATAGCGGTCGCTCTTGACCTTGACGGGCTTGCCGTTGGGGCCGGGCTCTACCTTGAACCAGCGGTCTTGGATGTGTCCGGCCATCAGGCAGCCACCTCCATCTGCGACTTGACCCAGGCGCGAACGTCCTCGGGGTCGAAGCGAAGGTGCCGGCCGACGCGGAAGCCCTTCGGACCTGTGCGCTTACGGCGCCATTGGTAGACGGTCTCGACCGGGACGCCGAGGAGGTCAGCCAGGTCGACCGGGGTCAAGTAGCGGTCCGGTAGCGAGCTGTTCATGCCCACACCTCCATGTCGTCGTTGGGCTGGTCGGCGAGGGCTTCACGGGCGAGTTCGCGGTTGTGCTCGATGTCGCGGCGGATGTTGGCGGCGAGCCAGGATTCGCCGGGGGTGTGGCCGTGTCCGGCGTAGGTCCAGTGGGCGAGGGTGAGTGTGGTTTCCTCGGGGATGTCGTCGGGGTCGGGGAGGCCGAGGGCGGCGCGGTGTTGGGCGGCGCGGTAGTCGGCGCGGACCTGGCGCAGCGCGCCGAGGGTGGTGGAGTAACGGCGGGATTTGGTGGAGAAGTGGCCGCGGAAGCCGAGCATGTGGGCCCAGTCGCGGAGCTTGCGGTCCGGGTAGGCGGGGTGCAGGTCGAGGCAGGCCTCAATGAGGCGCCGGGGGTGGTCGGCTACGCCGAGGAGTTCGAGGGCTTCCTTGTTGCCGATGCGGCGGTCGACGGTGCCGGTGGTCTCGGCTGCTTTGGTGGCGTATTTGGCGACGTAGGAGGCGACGGCCTGTTCGGTGATCTCGGAGCCGTCGCCGAAGGCCTTGATGGGCTGGACGTCGAGCCGGTCTCCCCAGCACAGGACGCGGGCGGGGTGGTCGCCGGAGGCGTCCAGGTCGACGCGGACGCGAGCAGCTGCCGCGTGGATCGCGTCGGTGAGCAGCTGCAGCGTGGCCCAGTGCGGGGGCGGTGTGTCGGGTCCTTCCGGACCGTCGAAGCGGATGACGGCGTGGAAGTGGATGGCGCCGCGCTTTTGGTACTCGGCGACCTTGCCGAAGGAGAGCCGGGACTGTTCCTTGGCTGCCTTCTGGGTGAGTCCGGCGCGGGCGGCGATCTCGCGGCGGAGGTAGATCGTGAAGTAGCGCCACAGGTCGGAGGCGTGGTTGTTCCACAGCACCGAGCCCGCGTAGTCGTACGTCTCCGGGTCGAGCGGGGTGCCCAACTCGGCGGCGTTGTCCGGGTGGTGGGCGCCGCAGCGGCAGGGGCGGGTGCCGGGCAGGTTATGGACCGGGCCGAAGGACGGAGCCGTCAGCGTGGCGAAGACGCGGGGGTGTTCGCGGACGGTGGGCGGGGTGCCCTTGGCCGGGTCGCCGACGAGTCCGGCGCGGATCAGGTGGTAGGTGTCGCCCGCGTAGGTCCAGGCGCAGGACGGGCAGCGGGAGGCACGGCGGTTGCCACAGGCGACCCGAAGGCGTCCACCGGGCTCAATGTCGGTCGAGTACGAGTACAGGACCTGGCCGGTGGTGCGGTCGCGGGTGACGGTGGCGCCCTGGAGGTGGATCGGGTCGGTGCAGCCGCCGGTGCGCTTGATCTGGTCTTGGATGCGGTCGAAGCCGGGGGACCCGGCCACCCTCAGGATGTCGGCGAGGGTGGCCGGGTCCAGGCCCGCCATGGTGGCGGTGTCGGTCATCGCTGTGTCACCGGCCCGCGCGGGTGAGGACGGCGGGCGCGCTCTGGCCTCGGCCCTGGCAGGTGGGGCAGTGGGCGGTGAGGGTCTGGCGGGAGCCGTCGCGGTTGCGCAGGCCGGTGGTGACCTTAACGGTGGGGAAGCCGTCGCAGTCGTGGCAGATGCGCGGGCGGGCAGGGGTGGGCTGGGCCATGATGGAACTTCCTTCCGGATCGTTTGGTTCGGGCAGGAGGCACGGCTCCGGAGCGGGCGAAACTTGGCGGTAGAGGCCGCTCCGGGGCCGGTCAGCGGTGGTGCTTGGTCTCGTTGTTGATGAGCGAGCGGACGACGAGCGCGACGATGGCGAGCGAGCCCGCGGTGATCGCGACGGCCAGGAGCATGGAGACCAGCACGGCGCCGACGACGAGCACGGCCGCGGTGCCGCCGCCGACCAGGAGCGCGAGGGCGCCGGGGGTGAGCTGCACGGTGGGCCGGTTTGTTGCGGCTGGGGCGGGAGCCGGGTGCTGGCAGGAGCAGGCGGCCGGGGCGTGCTGGTGACCGTCCACCACGGTGGTGGCGTTGAGCGGGATGATGTGGCCGGTGGGCTGGTCGTTGACCGGGATCTTCGGGGTGAACACGGGCGGTGCTCCCTTCCGGGGTGGTCAGTTGATGAGGGAGCCGACAGCGGGGCCGAGGAAGCTGTCGGCGATGAGGTAGCCGCCGAGCAGGAGCAGGACCACGAGCCAGATCGGCGGGCGGGTGAGCTTGATGCCGAGCCATCCGACGACGATCACAGCGAGCCAGAGCGGGACATCCATGGCGGGGTCTCCTAGGCGGTGCAGCGGTGGGTGCGGGCGGCGAGTTCGGCGGCGGAGCGGTTGTCATATTCGGCGGAGAAGTCACAGCGCGGAGCGGTGCAGGCGGCGGTGTGGCGCTCGCGGCCGCGTCCGTCAAAGAAGGTGGCGACCTGAACGGGACCGAACTGGCGGACGTTGCGGAAGCGCCGGTAGGCGGTCATGACGGTTGGTCCTTCCTGGTTCAGGCGAGTTGGAGGTGGGCGGCGATCGAGTCGACGACCGGGGCGGGGAGCCCGAGTTGGGCGCGCAGGCTGGCGACGGGCAACGGGGTGCCGGTGGTCGCGCGGTGGTGGTCGGCGAGCTTGCGGGCGTGGTCCAGGAGTGCTGGCGGAACGCTCGCCGGGACCGGCATGGGCTCGGGGGCCGGTTCGGCCGCGGGGAGTTCTGGGGCCGGTTCGGTGGGCTCCGGGATGGTGTCGAGTTCCGGCGCGGTGTCCGTGCGGTGCAGGTCGACGGCGTCCGGTTCTTCGGTCGGCTCCGGCACAGAGGCCGGGGCGGAGGTGGTCTCGGTGGGGGTGTGGACGAGGAGCGTGCCGCCCAGGAAGGCGAGGGCGGGCCATCCGGCGACGAGGACACGCAGCCAGGCCGGGACATGGGCCAGGTCGAGGAGTCCGGCGGTCGCGATGTTGGCGCCGAGCGAGGCGAACAGGGCGATCACGAACCAGACCCAGGCCGCACCGTCACGCCGGTTGGTCCGCAGCCGCCGCCAGGCCGCGACGAGGAGCAGGTCGACACTGATCGGGTAGGCCCAGGCCTTCCAACCGGACTGCCCGGCGGCGTCGGCCAGGTCGTGCAGGTGGGAGAAGGACAGAGCCCCGGCGATCACGGCTTGCACGAGGACGGCGTCCAGACGGATGGAGCGGATCACTGCGGCCCTCCTCAGAGGTTGTCGATGGGCTGGGAAGCCGCGCGCGGGCCGAGCCACAGCAGCAGCTCGGCGCGGACATCCGCATCGGCCGTGCCCTGGTAGGCGGCACGCGCGAGGGTGAGCGCTCCGGTGTAGTCGTCCTCATCGAGGGCCCGCTGCACCGCTCGTACGGCGTGTTCGGTGCTGGGGAGCATGGGTGTGCCTCCCTTCAGTTCAGGCATGGGCGGGGTAGGGACCTGGCGTGAGGCGGTCACGCCGACCGGGAAGCGTGGAGCGTCAGGGAATCGCCGGGGCCGTGGTCGGCATGGGCGGGATCGTCGGCGCCGGGACTGAAACGGCCGGCCGGAAGGGCTCCAGGGCCGGGAGGTCCGGGATCAGGTGGGCGAAGGCCCGGCATACCGTCACGGTGTCGTCGACGGAGGTGTGCGGGGTGCGGATGCGTCCCCAGCCGCCGGAGGCGTCAGCGGCAACGGCCTGTCCGGGTCGGTCGGCGGGGATCGTGCACGCGGCCGGGACGGACTCCGGGGCCACGTCGTTCAAGCCCATTTCGGCGGTCTGTTTGTCGTTGACGCGGTGCACCACCCGGCCGGTGAGCTGGGCCCGGAGCATGGTGGCGCCCTTGCCCAGCTCGGAGCCGAACCGCTGCCCGCAGATCTCCAGGTAGATCCCGACCGCGCGGGCCAGCTGGGCGAGGCGGATCAGCCCGGTGACGATCCGTTCCCGCCGCTCCTCGTCCTTCTTCGAGGAGATCAGGAACAGTTCCGCGATCTCGTCGACCAGGACCACGACCGGCGCCGGGCGCAGATCCTCGGGCAGCTCCCACAGGTCCGAGACGCCGTGCTTGGCCAGAAGGTCGAAGCGGTCTTCCATCTCCGCCACGAGCACATCCACCAGTGACGCGGCATCATCCGGGTTCGTCGCCAGGGCGGACAGCCGCGGGGCGTAGCGGGACTGCTCGACGCCGCGCTTGCAGTCGACGCCGACCAGGGCGACGGGCAGTTGCGCCAGGCCCTTGATCAGGTTGCGCTGGTACATGGACTTGCCCGACTGGTTCGCGCCGAGGGTCAGCGCGTGCGGGATCTCGCGGTAATCCCGCACGTAGGCCGTGCCGTCGTCCCGCAGGGCGACCGGTACCACCAGATCACGCGGGGTGGCCTTCTTCGGCATCCGCACCCGGTGCAGCAGGTCGTGCCCGGTCATCCGCAGTTCCACATAGCCGGGCTTCTTGGCGATCACGTGGACGGAGTGGACGCCCCAGGCGTGCCGCAGTCGCTCGGAGGCCGCAGCCAGGTCGGCGGGTTCCAGACCGGCAGGCAGGCGCAGCGTGACCCGCAGACCGGTCGAGGTGCCCCGCACCCGGCGGATCTTCGGAGGGACCGGCCGGACCTCGCTGCGGGCGACCCGGCGCGACATGAACGCCCGCAGGCCGGACGGCTGCACCGTCAGCCCGCACACGTCCATCGTGTTCCGGTAGGAGAGGGCGAACCGGCCCCAGGCCATCGGCAGACCCACCGCCGCCCAGTACACGCGCGGAGCCTTGTACTTGGCGTAGCCGACGCCACCAGCCGCCGTTATGGCGCCCGACGCCTCCAGCCACATGGTCAGGTCAGCCACGGCTCAGACCCCCGACGTGAGCGCGATCGCGCGGAAGGAGATGCCGTGCCGCTTCTGGCCGTTGAACTCGTTCTCCCAGTCACGGGCCTTGAGACCGGTCACCCGGACCGGCATGCCCGGCGCGAGGCCCTCGGGGATGCCCGTCTCCGGCACGGTCACCTGGTAGAGGTTGCCCTCCCCGTCGTCCGAGACCAACAGGCCCACCGTCGACAGCGGCGCGTTCGTCTCCCGGTCCATGGCCCGCTCGCCCGTCTTCTGGTTCACCAGCTTCGGTGTCGGCGCGGTCGCCACGAACACCACGGCGGTCTGAAGGTCGATCTTGAAGGACGGCATTGTTTCTCCTCTACAAGAGCTTCCCTCCTGCACTCATGTACAGGAGTTATGAGTAGAAGAGTGCCTAACTCATGTACATGAGTCAAGCTACAGCGGCCGACGGCGGGTTAGTTGGCCGTAAAGTGAGCGCCTGTCAGTCCCGAGCGGCGAAGCGGTAGTCGAGAACGAACTGGTCAGCAGCCATGACCGTGTCGCAGACCTCCACCACGCGCCCGGCATCCGTGATCGCGTTTCGGACAAGATGGATCACGGGCGCCCCAGGACTCAGAGCCAACGCGGTTCCCTCGGCCTTGGTCGCGAGGCGGGCGCTGACGGTCTCGATGAACTCCGCGAGCAGGTGGCCGTGCTCTTCGAGGCGGGCGTAGATGCCGCCGCCCCCGGGGTTCTCCGCGAACATCTCCGGGATGTCCTTGATCACGTCCCACGGCAGGTAGGAAGTCGCCTCCTCGGTGGGAACACCATCCCGGAAGTAACGCCGCTTGCGGGCAAGGACTTTGGAGCCTGACGGAACCTCTAGCCGCTCGGCGATCTCCGGTGGTGCGTCAACCGGGCCGACGAACAGCACGTTGACCGACGGGACCCCGCCCGATTGCTCCGCCTCGGCCAGGTATGCAGCCTTCCCGGCCTTGCGGTGAGCCCTACGGAAACGGTCGGATGACTTCCGCTGCACGGGCGGACGCGAGCGCACGAAGGAACCGCGCCCATGGTGAGTCTCGATCAACTGGGTCGCACGGAGTTCCGCTACGGCCTTGCGCACCGTGCCGGATGCCACCCCGTACCGGGTCATCAGATCGGACTCACTGGGTACAGGAGCCCCAGCAGCAAGCGCGCCCGATTGAATCTGCGCAGCCAGGTCGTCCGCGATCTGTAGGTACTTCGCCTTCGCTGAAGATGCCACGTTGCTACTCGCCATAGTCCTACAGTCTCTCCTATTCTCCTGTACATGAGTAACAGCGTCTCCGACAAGCCGTCAATGCCCCTCCACTCCGTATCCGTGGCGGGGATCGTCGTGCGGGATGACGGGCGTGTGCTGGTTATCCGTCGTGCCGACAACGGACGGTGGGAGCCGCCGGGTGGGGTGCTGGAGCGGGACGAGGCCATCGAGGATGGGGTGTGCCGCGAGGTCTATGAAGAGACCGGGATCAAGGTGCACGTCGAGCGGCTCACCGGGGTGTACAAGAACATGACGATCGGGGTCGTGGCCCTGGTCTTCCGGTGCCGGCCGGACGGTGGACACGAACAGCTCTCGGACGAGTCGACCGCGGTGACCTGGCTTGCCCCGGATGAAGCCATGGCCTCGATGAGTGAGGCCTACAGCGTCCGCATCGCAGATGCCCTGACCGACGAGTTGGCGCCCCACATCCGAACCCATGATGGCCGCAACCTCACCGTCCCGGACGCCACCTAGTCCAACTGCCCGGGGCCAGAGAGCTGTTACGAGTTTCTCTACCTCATCAAGCACCCGGCTGCGCTCCGCTCCGCCGGGCGGGCTTCCCGGCTCCGCTCGGGGCTGCGCTCATGCCTTCGGCCCGCGCTGCCCCGGCTGCGCCGACGCCCGCCCACAGTGGATAGGCCCGGAGGTCATGAGGCGAGCACCCGACGACTTCGGCCCACGGTCACAGACGATGCCTCCGGCGGGGGATCGGCCGGCACCGGGTGGGAGGGGGCGCCGTTCCCGGCCGCAGGCCCGTGCGTGGTGAGCGTGGTGGGCTCCCATCCCGTCCACCATCGACCCAGGCAGAGCCGAGCAGACGCGGCCCATGGCGTCCAGGTCGTTCGTACAGTGGCGCGCTCCACCTGGACGCCATGAACCACGCCCGCTCCACGGTGTGTGGGTCGACGGCGGACGGGATGGGAGCTGGGGAGAGTGGGGGTGCATGGCTGTGAGGCTCAGCCTGTATCGATCACGGGGAGTTCAGTCGCTGAGAAGCCAGGTCCAGGCGGCGTAGTAGCAGGCTTCCAAAGGCAACCGCTTCGTAAGCTTCGGCCTCCTCTTCCTTGGGCGGGTTGCCATGAGCCCGAGGGTTTCGCAGGCCAGCCATGGCCCCCATATATAGAAACTTAAATCCCGCCTGCTCACTCTGGCCCGACATTCCATGAGATTTTCGCACGTCTAAACCCGCATCCGAGAACGCTTTAGCCATTAGCGATTGCCCTGATTCGGATAGCTCGCCTGTTACCTTTTGGACCCGGAATTCGATGTGACGGAAAACCGCAAGGACGGCCTGTGTGAAGTGGCCGTCGGCCCAGAGTTCGCCAGCCGCAGAAATCACCTCCGGGTGCATTCCGTCGAGCGTGCGACCCATGCGTAGGGTGTCAGATCTAAGGATGAAATCCTCGCGCCTACGCCAATAATCGGTAATACTTCGAGTCCCGGAAAAGAAGCGAATCCTGCTGTCGACCGACATTCCTGCAGGCACATACATGTCCCAGCCGCCGCTCCTAGATGCGCCGATACACCAGGGCTCAAGTTCCACAATCCCCATCAGGAAATCAACCGGATTGCGGAAGGTGAGTCCCGCAAGTGCAGACTTGACCCGATCGGTCTCCTCGGGGGTGATGCGTACTCGCCCCAAGGTCCATCGACTCTCTTCCCGCTCCTTCTCTGCAGCCTCCGCAAGGATCTCGAAGAAAACCCGCAAGATCGCGTCGGATCCGACGCAGTTGGCAACTCCTGCAAATGTCAGATGTACTTCGCCGATTGAGTTGCGGATGTTGATTTCTTCTGCGGTTTCTCTCGTAAGTCCAGAGGGCAATTCAAGCATGGCCTCGGGGAGTGACGTGCTAGACCTCTGAAGTAGCCGGTTCAGCTTTTTGGGGCTTAGCCAGCGGCCGTCTCTCTTGTGTGCCGTGAATAAAGACTGAAGGAGTAGCCTTCCGGAATCTCCGGCCGGTCGAGGGAATCCCTCGGGTAATTCGATTGAGATAGGCATCTTCTTCAGTTCCCCCTTGTGCGTCAATGTGTCGTTTTCTCCTGATATTGCCAGCAGTTGCCGCGGAAGCGATCGTGTATGGATACCCATGGCTTGAACGTCCTCATGCCCGTGCCTGGGGGGGCAATGCCGACGCGTTGCGGTAGACAGCCGAAACCGCCATCGGCCGAGGTGGATTGGGGTAGCACTGGCGCGGCCCGGGCCGTCCCTGGGCCGTCCGAGGCCGCTCACCAGTGACCAGCGGCGACCGACAGTGACAGGCGTCCAGCGCGACGACCCCAGGTCAGCCCCATCTATCTGCGACACTGGTACAGCCATGCCTAAGCCCGGAGAACTCACTTTCGTCGCCCCCCGCGGAGCCAAGAAGCCGCCGCGGCACCTTGCCGACCTTTCGCCCGCCGAGCGGAAGGAGGCTGTTGCCGCGATCGGTGAGAAGCCGTTCCGCGCCAAGCAGCTGTCGCAGCACTACTTCGCGCGGTACGCGCACGACCCCGCGGAGTGGACCGACATCCCCGCCGGTTCGCGGGAGAAGCTGCGGGAGGCGCTGCTGCCCGAGCTGATGACGGTCGTGCGGCATCTGTCGACCGACCAGGAGACCACGCGCAAGACGCTGTGGCGGCTGTTCGACGGGACGCTCGTCGAGTCCGTGCTCATGCGCTACCCGGACCGGGTCACCATGTGCATCTCGTCGCAGGCGGGATGCGGGATGAACTGCCCGTTCTGCGCGACGGGGCAGGCCGGGCTCGACCGGAACCTGTCGACCGGCGAGATCGTGCACCAGATCGTGGACGGGATGCGCGCGCTGCGGGACGGGGAGATCCCCGGTGGTCCCGCGCGGCTCAGCAACATCGTCTTCATGGGGATGGGCGAGCCGCTCGCCAACTACAAGCGGGTCGTCGGCGCCATCCGCGCGCTGACCGACCCCGAGCCGGACGGCCTGGGGCTGTCCCAGCGCGGCATCACCGTGTCGACGGTCGGGCTCGTGCCGGCCATTCACCGGTTCGCCGACGAGGGGTTCAAGTGCCGCCTCGCCATCTCGCTGCACGCGCCCGACGACGAGCTGCGCGACACCCTCGTACCGGTCAATACCCGGTGGAAGGTGCGCGAGGTCCTCGACGCCGGGTGGGAGTACGCCGCGAAGTCCGGGCGCCGGCTCTCGATCGAGTACGCGCTCATCCGCGACATCAACGATCAGGCGTGGCGTGGTGACCGGCTCGGCCGGCTGCTGCGGGGCAAGCCGGTACACGTCAATCTCATCCCGCTGAACCCGACGCCGGGGTCGAAGTGGACCGCGTCGCGGCCCGAGGACGAGAAGGCGTTCGTCGACGCGATCGCCGCGCACGGGGTGCCCGTGACCATCCGGGACACCCGTGGCCAGGAGATCGACGGGGCGTGCGGTCAGCTCGCCGCGACCGAGCGGTAGCCTGGGGCCGGCGGGAACAACTACATCTTCATATTCCGACAGGGGAGCGCCACAGCGCTGAGAGTGCGGCACCGGTTCCACACCGCAGGCCGCAGACCCTCTGAACCTCGCCCGGGTCATTCCGGGTAGGAAGTTCGGTCATCACTCATGCTGTTGCGCCCTGCCCGGGGACCTGTGAAGGCTCCGGGCGGGGCCGCGTCTTCTCCTGGTCATTCCAGGAGGAAAAACAATGAGCACCATCAGTAAGAGGACAAGCGTCGCCCTGGCCGTGGGGTTCGGGCTGGTCGCCCTCGCCGCCTGCGGGTCGTCCGGTGACGGCGGCTCCGGCGACTCGAAGACCGTCACCCTCGTCAGTCATGACTCCTGGGCCGTCTCCAAGAACGTGCTGAAGGACTTCGAGGAGAAGTCCGGGTACAAGGTGAGAGTCCTGAAGGACGGTGATGCCGGGCAGGCCGTCAACAAGGCGATCCTGTCCAGGGGCAATCCGCAGGGCGACGTGTTCTTCGGCGTCGACAACACGCTGTTGTCCCGGGCCGTCGACAACAAGATCTTCACCCCGTACAAGGCCAGGGGGATCGACCGGGTGCTGAGCGAGTTCCGGCTCGACGTCCTCGTCGGCAGGTACCAGGTCACGCCGGTCGACACCGGCGACATCTGCGTGAACTACGACAAGAAGTACTTCGAGCGGCACAAGCTGGCGCCGCCGTCCTCCTTCGCGGATCTCGTCGAGCCGCAGTACAAGAACCTGCTCGTCACCGAGAACGCGGCCACCTCCTCGCCCGGTCTCGGCTTTCTGCTCGGGACGGCCGCACAGTACGGCGAGGACGGCTGGCAGGGCTACTGGAAGAAGCTCGTGGCCAACGGGGTGAAGGTCGTCGACGGCTGGGACCAGGCCTACAACGAGGAGTTCAGCGGCAGCGCCGGCGGCAAGAAGGCGGGCGGCGACCGGCCGCTCGTCGTGTCGTACGCGTCCTCGCCGCCCGCCGAGGCGATCTACGCGGACCCGCAGCCGAAGACGTCGCCGGTCGGCGTGGCCACCAAGACGTGCTTCCAGCAGATCGAGTTCGCCGGGCTGCTCGACGGGGCGAAGAACGAGAAGGGCGGTCAGGCGCTGCTCGACTTCCTGATCTCGAAGGAGTTCCAGGAGGACATGCCGCTCAACATGTTCGTCGACCCGGTGACCGAGGACGCCCACGCGCCCGCCGAGTACACCAAGTACGCCGTACGGGTCGACGACCCCGCGTACATGAACATGCGCATGATCACGGACAATCGTGACAAGTGGGTCAAGTCGTGGACCTCGCTCGTAAGGAAGTGACGCGGGAGACCCCTGCGCGTACGTCCCGGCCCCGTCTCTCCGGGGACGCCGCGCGGCTCGGCCTCATGGTCGTGCCCGTGGCGTTCTTCGCCGTCTTCTTCGCCTATCCGGTCGTCGCCATCGTGCGCCGCGGGCTGCTCGTCGGCGGCGCCTGGCAGTTCGGCCGGATCGGGGACGTCCTCGGGGACGCGGACATCCGGCACGTCCTGTGGTTCACGGTGTGGCAGGCGCTCGCGTCGACGGCTCTGACGTTGCTGATCGCGTTGCCCGGCGCGTACGTGTTCGCGCGGCTCGACTTTCCCGGCAAGCAGATCCTGCGGGCGGTCGTGACCGTGCCGTTCGTGCTGCCGACCGTCGTCGTCGGGACGGCGTTCCTGGCGCTCGTCGGGCGGGGCGGGCTCCTCGACGAGCTGTGGGGAGTGCGGCTCGACACCACGGTCTGGGCGATCCTCGTCGCGCACGTCTTCTTCAACTACGCCGTCGTCGTGCGGACCGTGGGCGGGCTCTGGGGGCAGCTCGACCCGCGCCAGGAGGAGGCCGCGCGGATGCTCGGCGCCTCGCGGTTCGCGGCGTTCCGCAGGGTGACGCTGCCCGCGCTCGGTCCGGCCGTGGCCGCGGCGGGGCTGATGGTCTTCCTCTTCACGTTCACGTCGTTCGGGGTCGTGCAGATCCTCGGCGGGCCCGGCTACTCGACCCTCGAAGTCGAGATCTACCGGCAGACCGCGCAGATCTTCGACCTGTCGACGGCGGCCGTCCTCACGCTCGTGCAGTTCGTCGCGGTCGGGCTGATCCTCGGCGTGCACGCCTGGAGCGTGCGGCGCCGGGAGAGCGCGCTCCGGCTCGTCGACGCGGCGCACACGGCGCGCAAGCCGCGCGGGGCCGGGCAGTGGGCGCTGCTCGCCGGGGTCCTCGCCACCGTCGCCGTCCTGATCCTGCTGCCGCTCGGCGTGCTGATCCAGCGCTCGCTCGACGCACCGGGCGGATACGGGTTCGCGTACTACCGGGCGCTCGGCGACTCCGACGGCGGGACCTTCCTCGTAGCGCCGATCAATGCCGTCTGGAACTCCCTGGAGTACGCGCTCGCCGCCACCGGGATCGCCCTCGTCATCGGTGGGCTCGCGGCGGCGGCGCTGACCCGGCGCGCGGGCCGCCTGGTGCGCGGGTTCGACGCGCTGTTGATGCTGCCGCTCGGGGTGTCCGCGGTGACCGTCGGGTTCGGGTTCCTCATCACGCTCGACAAGCCGCCGCTCGACCTGCGCGCCTCCTGGATCCTGGTGCCGCTCGCCCAGGCGCTGGTCGGCGTGCCCTTCGTCGTACGGACGATGCTGCCGGTCCTGCGCGCCGTGGACGGGCGGCTGCGGGAGGCCGCCGCCGTGCTCGGCGCCTCGCCGCTGCGGGCCTGGCGGGAGGTCGACCTGCCGATGGTGCGGCGGGCGCTGCTGGTCGCGGCGGGGTTCGCGTTCGCCGTGTCCCTGGGCGAGTTCGGGGCGACGGTGTTCATCGCGCGGCCCGACAACCCGACGCTGCCGGTCGCCGTGGCGCGGCTGCTCGGCCGCGCCGGAGACCTCAACTACGGGCAGGCGATGGCCCTCTCGACGGTCCTGATGATCGTCTGTGCCGTCTCGTTGCTGCTGCTCGAACGCGCACGGCCCGCGCGGGCCACGACCGGGGAGTTCTGAAATGGCGGCCATGCTCGCACTGGACGACGCGACCGTACGGTTCGGGGGGCGCGCCGCGCTCGACCGCGTGGACCTGGAGGTCGCCGAGCACGAGATCGTCTGCGTCCTCGGGCCCAGCGGCAGCGGCAAGTCGACGCTGCTCCGGGTGGTCGCCGGGTTGCAGCACCTCGACTCCGGGCGGGTGGTCCTCGCCGGGCGCGACCAGGCGGGCGTGCCCGCGCACAAGCGGGGCGTGGGCCTGATGTTCCAGGACCACCAGCTGTTCCCGCAGCGGGACGTGGGCGGCAATGTGGCGTTCGGGCTGCGGATGCACGGTGCCGGGAAGAGCGAACAGCGGGCGCGCGTAAGGGAGTTGCTCGACCTGGTCGGGCTGCCCGGGGCCGCCGGCCGGGCCGTCGGCGCCCTGTCCGGCGGTGAGCAGCAGCGCGTCGCGCTGGCCCGCGCGCTCGCGCCGCGGCCCCGCCTCCTCATGCTCGACGAGCCGCTCGGCCAGCTCGACCGGTCCCTGCGCGAGCGCCTGGTCGTCGAACTGCGCCAGCTGTTCGGCGAGTTGGGCACCACCGTCCTCGCCGTCACCCACGACCAGGGCGAGGCGTTCGCGCTCGCGGACCGCGTCGTCGTCATGCGGGACGGGCGCATCGCCCAGTCCGGCACGCCCCTCGACGTGTGGCGGCACCCGGCCGACGAATTCGTGGCCCGCTTCCTCGGTTTCGACAACGTGGTCGAGGCGACCGTCTCGGTCTCGGGTGACGCCGCGGACACCCCGTGGGGCAAGGTGCCGGTCCCGGCCGGCGCGCCGCGGGGGCCCGGCAAGATCCTCGTACGGCCCGCGGGCGTACGGCTCGTCGACGCCGCCGATGCCCAGCTGACCTGCACCGTCGCCGCGCGCACCTTCCGGGGGACGCACGTCGCGCTGCACCTGCGGCCCGAGGACGCGCCCCAACTGGAAGCGGCCTGCGCGCTGCGGGACGCGCCGGAGCAGGGCGCCGAGGTCGGCGTGGCCTTCGACGCAGCCGAAATTGTGGTGCTGGGCGGGGGACCGGCTACGTAGGGTCGGCGCATGACGACACCCGCGCGCACCCCCGACAGCCTGCTCACCCACGACCGCTTCTGCGCCGAAATCATCGCGCAGAGCGACCTGTTGCGGGCGCATCTGGACGGGGCCGATCTCGCGGCGACCGTGCCGACCTGCCCCGACTGGACCCTGCGCGAGCTCGTCGAGCACGTGGGCCGCGCGCACCGCTGGGCCGAGGCGATGGTGCGCACCCGGGCGAGCGAGCAACTGGACGAGGACGACGTGCCGGACCGCGCCCCGGCCGACGACGACCCCGCCACCCTCGGCGCCTGGCTCGCCGACGGGGCCCGGCGCCTCGCGGACACCCTGCGCGCGGCGGGGCCCGACACCGCCTGCTGGAGCTGGGCGTGGCAGCACGACTCCGGGTTCTGGGCCCGCCGGATGACCCACGAGACGGTGATCCACCGGGCGGACGCGGCGCTCGCGGCCAAGGCGGAGTACGACGTGGCGCCCGAGGTCGCCGCCGACGCGGTCGACGAATGGCTGCGGATCGTGCGCTACGTGCAGGACGTCGACGCCCGGGACGCGGCGCAGGAACTCAAGGCGGGCGGCCGCACGCTGCACCTCCACGCGACCGACACGGCCCCCGAGTCGGCCGCCGAATGGCTGATCGAGCTGGGCGACGAGGGGATCGGCTGGCGGCGCGAGCACGGCAAGGCCGACGTGGCGCTGCGCGGCCCGATGACCGATCTGCTGCTCGCGTTCTACCGGCGACAGCCTCTGGACTCCGGGCGGGTCGAGGTGCTCGGTGACCGCGCGCTGCTCGACTTCTGGCTGGAGCGGGCCACCTTCGGCTGAGACCGGGGCCGTCCCGGCCCCGGGCGCGCGAAAGGGGCCGTACGGGGCAGATGCCCCGTACGGCCCCTTCCTTGCTGCTAGTTCTGGGCCGCGCCGCGCTTGCGCAGGGCGAAGACCACACCGCCACCGGCGACGACGAGCGCCGCCGCGATGCCGGCGAACAGGCCGGTGTTGCTGTCGGCACCGGTCTCGGCGAGGTCCGAACCACCGGCCGGGGAGGCCGAGTTGTCCGGGGCCGGGGCCGCGGGGGTCTCGGACTCGGGGGCCGACGGGGTCGGCGTGGCGGTCTCGGCCGGGGTCGACGTCTCCGGGGCCGGGGTCGGCTTCTCAGTGACCGGCGGGGTCGGCTTCTCGGTGACCGGCGGGGTCGGCTTCTCGGTGGCGCAAGCCGTCGCCGGCGTCTTGACGTCGCCCTTGATGTAGTCGTCCACGTTGTACTTGACGGTCTTCACGTGGACGCGGTACGTGGTGCTCGGGGCCCAGTTCTCCTCGAACGTGATGGTGGCGCCCTCGCGGGTGCCCTTCACGGTCTGCTGGCCGAGCTGCTTGCCCGACGCGTCTTCGAGCGTGACGGTGGCCTCCGTGCCAGAGGCGTCGACGTCCGTGACGGTGATGACGCCCTTGTCACCGACGCAAGAGGCCTTGGCGCTGAACTCGTTGATGTTGCACGCAGAAGCGGTACCGGCGACGCCCAGCGTCAGCGCGGTCGCGGCGGCCGCGACACCGGCGAAACGGGCGGCGCGTGCGGATATACGGGGGGTTACGGACACGGTTGTCCTTCACGGGATCAGTGCAGAAAAAGATGAGGTGCCGCGAGGGGAACGCGTAGCTCCCGCCTCAGCACCCTCACGGTCCCCTCACGTTTACAAGTGGGCATGACGTAGCGTCAATACGGAAAGAGGTTTAAGACGCGACTCTTGACCTGTACTTGACCTTACGTGGCTCAGACAAGCCCTGGTCGATCTTCATACGGCCCGGATCCGCGCCAGCGCCTCGCCCGCCTCCTCCACCGAGTCGACGAGCGCGATGCGCGACTCCATCGACCGGCCGCGCGCGAGCGCCTCCAACAGCGGCCAGGCGGGCAGTTTTTGGGTCCAGTGCTCGCGGTCGACGAGGACCATCGGGGTCGGCTCGCCGCGGGACTCGTAGTAGTTGGGCGTGGCGTTGTCGAAGATCTCCTGGACCGTGCCGGCCGCGCCGGGCAGGAAGATGACGCCCGCGTTCGAGCGCGCCAGGAGGCCGTCCTCGCGGGTGGCGTTGGCGAAGTACTTGGCGAGGTGCGCGGCGAACGCGTTGGGCGGCTCGTGCCCGTAGAACCAGGTCGGGATGCCGACCGACGCGCCACCCTCCGGCCAGCGCGAGCGCACCTCGAACGCGGCCGCGGCCCAGTCCGTGACCGACGGTGTGAAGGAAGGGTGTTTGGCGAGGAGGCGCAGCGCCTCGTCGAGCACGCCGTCGGCGAGCGGGGCGGCGTACGCGCCGAGGTTGGCCGCCTCCATGGCGCCGGGGCCGCCGCCCGTCGCCACCGTGAGCCCGGCGCGCGCGAGGGTGCGGCCGAGCCGGGCCGCGCCCGCGTACGCGTCGGTGCCGCGCGCCATCGCGTGGCCGCCCATGACGCCCACCACCCGGGCACCGGCGAGGAGTTCGTCGAGGGCGTCGGAGACGGAGTCGTCATGGACGGCGCGCAGCATGGACGCGAACACGTCGCCGTCGGCCTTGGTCCGCTGGAACCAGGCGTACGCGCGCGCGTCCGGTGTCGCCTCGTACCCGTCGGGGCCGGAAAGGCCGTCGAAGAGTTCGCCGGGCGTGTAGAGATGACCGCGGTACGGGTCGAACGGCAGGCCCGGGACCGGCGGGAAGACCAGCGCCCCCTCGGCCCTGACCCGGGCGGCCGCCGCCGGGTCCATGGGGCAGCCCAGGAACACGGCGTCCGCGACGTCGGCGGCGAGCAGCCGGTCCGTCCGCTCGGTCAGGTCGACGGCCTGCACCCGGTGCCCCGCGAGCGTGCCGCGGGCGGCGAGGACCTCGTCGAACTCGGCGAGCGTCTCGATCTCGTGGTCGTCGGAGGTGACGGCGGCGCCGCGCGGGGCCGGTACGGACGGTGGTGTTGCTGAGGTCGGCTGCACCCGCCCATGCTAGGCGCGGCCGCACACGCCCATGTCACGTACGGCCGCAACCGTCCCCGCCCGCCCGGTGGTTGCTCAGCTCTCGATGACCGACGGGTCCATCCAGGCGACCTCGAAGGTGTGGCCGTCCAGGTCGTCGAAGGCGCGCCCGTACATGAAGCCGTGGTCCTGCTTCTCGCCGGACTCGGTGCCGCCCGCCGCGATCGCCCGCTCCACCAGCTCGTCGACCTTCTCCCTGCTCTCCGCGCTGAGCGCGAGCAGGACCTCGCTGTGGCTGGTCGAGTCGATGATCGTCTTCTTGGTGAAGCCCGCGTACTTCTCCTTGGTCATCAGCATCAGCACGATGGTGTCGCTGATCTCCACGGCGGACGCGGTCTCGTCGGTGAACTGCTTGTTGATGGTGTAGCCGAGCTCGGTGAAGAACTTCTTGGAGGCATCCAGGTCGTTCACGGCCAGGTTCACGAAGATCATCTGCTGGTACATGGGAGGCCCGTCGCCTTCTCTGTGTCGGTGAGGTCTTGCGCGTACGCAGGATTAGACGGACCCCGGCGGCAAAAGTCATCGCCAAGTCATCGGGAAATCAGGGGAATGGCCGAAAGTTCCGCGACGGCCCAGGTCAGCGGCGCGAAGACGAGCAGCAGCGCGCCCGCGCGCAGCGCCGCCGCGGCGCGCAGGGACACCGCGGGGGCGCCCAGGCGCAGCAGCGCGGCGGCCGTGTGCCTGCGCGCCTGGCGGGCCTCTGCGGCGGCGGTCAGCAGGGTGGCGAGGGTGCAGCCGATGACGAGCACCGCGCCGAGCGCCGTCAGCGGGCCGAGCCCGGGGGCCGACGCGGGGGCGTGCCCGTACAGCACGTTCGCCGCGTACGCGCCCGAGGCCACGGCGCAGACGACGCCGAGCGGGCGGCCGATGCGCCGCGCCTCCTCCTGGAGCACGCGCCCGGCGAGCAGCCGGACCGCGCCGGGCCGTACGGCCTGCAGCGCCCAGCCGGTCAGGTAGGTGAGGCCCGGCCCGGCGAGCGCCAGGCCGAGCGCGGTCAGCGCCCAGCCGGCCAGGACCGCGCTGGGGCTGCCGCCGAGCCCGCCCGGCATCCGCAGCCCGTCGCCCGCGCCGGCGCGCGCGGCGTACGTCTCCACGGCGAGTCCGGCGGCGAGCAGGGCGACGCCCCAGGGGAGGCCGGCCGGCGCGGGGACGGGTTCGGCGAACAGTTCCTCGGGCTCGGCCGCGGCCTGTTCGGCGGCCCGGGGCGCTCCGCCGTAGCGACCGCCGCCCCTCGCGGGCGCCGCCGCCTTGCGCGGCCGCAGCACGACCGCGCTCGCGCCGGACGCGATCAGGGGCACGAACGTGAGGAGCGTGAGGGTGGCGGGCAGCGGCAGGGGGTGGTCGGCGGCGAGCAGGCCGCGTGCCGCGCCGTCGAACGGGAGCCCCGAGAGGTCGCCGCGCAGATGCAGGAAGAACAGCAGCGCGAGGAGCGAGCCGAGCGTGCAGGCGATCGCCGTGGAGATCGCGGCGAGCAGGGTGAGCCGGGCCGGGCCGAGGCCGACGGCGGAGAGGCCGGAGCGCGGTTGCGTGCCCGGGTCGGAGCGGGCGACGGCGACCGCGAAGTACACGGTGGCGGCGAGCGGCACGGCGCACCACAGGAGCCGGGCCACGGCGCCGGTGGCGGCTCCGGGGTGGCCGAGCGCGTAGCCGAGGGTGCACAGGAGCAGGAAGCCGGTGCCCGCGGAGGCGGCGGCGACCAGGAGCCGGCGGAGCTGGACCAGCGGACGGCCGCCGCGCACTAGACGGAGAGCGAGCACTCGGCGAGCCCTTCGGGACCGGCCGCCGCGGTCGGCAGCTGGACGGTGGTGACGCGGCGCCCGTCGAGCAGCGGCACCGTGCGGTCGGCGTGCGCGCCGACCTCCGGGTCGTGCGTGGCGAGGACGACGGTGATGCCGTGCGAGCGGGCCGCCGCCGTCAGGGTGCGCAGGACGTGGGCGCGGTCGGCGCGGTGCAGGGTCGCGGTCGGCTCGTCGGCGAAGACCACGTCGGGGGCGTGCACGAGGGCGCGGGCGATGGCGACGCGCTGGCGCTCGGCCATCCGCAGGGCGCCGGGCCGCTTGCGCGCGAGGTGTCCGACGTCGAGTCGCTCCAGCCACTCCTGGGCGGCGTTCTTCGCGGCGCGGCGCCCTGTGCCGCGCAGCATCAGCGGCAGGGCGGTGTTCTCCCAGGCGTTCAGCTCGGGGACGAGCGCGGGTTCGGGGTCGATCCAGCCGAACCGGTCGCGCCGCAGCCGCTCGCGCACCAGGGTGCCCATGGTGTGCACGGGGGTGCTGTTGAACCACACCTCGCCCTGCTGCGGCAGGAGCTGGCCCGAGAGGCAGCGCAGCAGAGTCGTTTTGCCTGAGCCGCGCGGGCCGCTGACGGCCAGCGTCTCGCCCTCGCGGACCTCGATGGAGACACCCGTGAGCGCCGGGGTGCCGTTGTGCGAGACGTGCAGCGTGCGTGCCCAGAGCACGTCGTTGTCCGGCGGGGCCACCATGGCGTACACCTCGGTTCGGATCAGTTGTGCCGGGAGGGGATCCCGTCCCCCGTGCGTCCCGTCCCCCGTACGGGGGAACGAAGGCGGGGCCGATCGGTTACAGGCACGTTAGGTATTCCGGACGATATGGCTGGAAAAGACGCGGCCCGGCCGCGCCCATCTCACTCGGATGGGCGCGGCCGGGCCGTCGACGCACTGGCTCCCGGGGGAGGTCAGATCTTCGTCCAGGCCTCCGTGAGGACCTGACGGACGATGGACTCGATCTCGTCGAACGTCGACTGGTCCGAGATCAGCGGCGGGGAGAGCTGGATGACCGGGTCACCGCGGTCGTCGGCGCGGCAGTACAGGCCGTACTCGAACAGCTTCTTGGAGACGAAGCCGTACAGGACGCGCTCGGACTCCTCGTCCGTGAACGTCTCCTTGGTGGCCTTGTCCTTGACGAGCTCGATGCCGTAGAAGAAGCCGTTGCCGCGGACGTCGCCGACGATCGGCAGGTCGTGCAGCTTCTGCAGCGTCGTCAGGAAGTTCGCCTCGTTGTCGAGCACGTGCTGGTTGAGGCCCTCGCGCTCGAACAGGTCGAGGTTGGCGAGGCCGACCGCGGCCGACACGGGGTGGCCGCCGAAGGTGTAGCCGTGCAGGAAGGTGTTGTCGCCCTTGTAGAAGGGCTCCGCGATGCGGTCGGACACGATGGCCGCACCGATCGGGGAGTAGCCGGACGTCATGCCCTTGGCGCAGGTGATGATGTCGGGCACGTAGCCGAACTTGTCGCAGGCGAACATCGTGCCGAGGCGGCCGAAGGCGCAGATGACCTCGTCGGAGACGAGCAGGACGCCGTACTGGTCGCAGATCTCGCGCACGCGCTGGAAGTAGCCGGGCGGGGGCGGGAAGCAGCCGCCCGCGTTCTGCACCGGCTCCAGGAAGACGGCCGCGACCGTCTCCGGGCCCTCGAAGAGGATCTCCTGCTCGATCTGGTCGGCGGCCCAGCGCCCGAACGCCTCGGGGTCGTCACCGTGGATCGGGGCGCGGTAGATGTTGGTGTTCGGCACCTTGTGCGCGCCGGGCACGAGCGGCTCGAAGGGAGCCTTCAGTGCTGGCAGCCCGGTGATGGACAGGGCGCCCTGCGGGGTGCCGTGGTAGGCGACCGCGCGGGAGATGACCTTGTACTTCGTGTGGTTGCCGGTGAGCTTGTGGTACTGCTTCGCCAGCTTCCACGCGGTCTCGACGGCCTCGCCGCCGCCGGTGGTGAAGAAGACCTTGTTGAGGTCGCCCGGCGCGTGGTGGGCGAGGCGCTCCGCCAGCTCCACGGCCTTGGGGTGGGCGTACGACCAGATCGGGAAGAAGGCCAGCTCGGACGCCTGCTTCGCGGCGACCTCGGCCAGCTCGCGGCGGCCGTGCCCGGCCTGGACCACGAAGAGCCCCGCGAGCCCGTCGAGGTACTTCTTGCCCTGGTCGTCCCAGATGTAGGTGCCCTCGCCACGCACGATGGTGGGAACGGGCGCGTTCTCGTACGACGACATCCGTGTGAAGTGCATCCACAGGTGGTCGTACGCGGTTCGGCTGAGGTCCTTGCTCACGGCTATCGGGTTCCCCACATATAGGTCTGCTTCTTGAGCTTGAGGTAGACGAAGCTCTCGGTGGAGCGCACGCCGGGCAGGGCCCGGATGCGTTGGTTGATGACCTCCAGGAGGTGGTCGTCGTCCTCGCAGACGACCTCCACCATCAGGTCGAACGAGCCCGCGGTCATCACCACGTACTCGCACTCCGGCATGGCCGTCAGCGCGTCCGCCACGGGGTCGAGGTCGCCCTCCGCGTGGATGCCGACCATCGCCTGGCGCCGGAAGCCCACGGTGAGCGGGTCGGTGACGGCGACGATCTGCATCACGCCCTGGTCGAGCAGTTTCTGGACGCGCTGGCGCACGGCCGCCTCGGAGAGGCCGACGGCCTTGCCGATGGCGGCGTACGGACGCCGCCCGTCCTCCTGGAGCTGCTCGATGATCGCGAGGGAGACGGCGTCGAGGGGCGGGTTGCCACCACTCCTCGAACGGGGTCCCTTGGGGTCTGCGCTGCGACTGGCCACGACGTCACTGTGCACGAGGACTCGACAGTTCCGCAAGCCCGGATCGATGTAATCCGTTGTCTACGGAGTGGATAGTCACGGATTTCGTAGGTGCGGGCGGGTGGGGGGTGTCGAAAGCGTCGGTGCACGGCTTAGGGTGGGTGTCTCAAGCAGTGGACATCCCGACAAGGAGGCCGGTCAGTGACCACCAGTGAGCTGCGTCGTCTGAGGAATTACATCGATGGCGAGTTCCGGGACGCCGCCGACGGCCGGACCACCGAGGTGGTCAACCCGGCCACCGGCGAGGCGTACGCGACCGCGCCGCTGTCCGGGCAGGCCGACGTCGACGCCGCCATGGCGGCCGCCGCCGCGGCGTTCCCGGCCTGGCGCGACCAGACCCCGGCCGAGCGGCAGAAGGCCCTCCTCAAGATCGCCGACGCGTTCGAGGAGCGGGCCGAGGAGCTGATCGCGGCCGAGGTGGAGAACACGGGCAAGCCCATCGGGCTCACGCGGTCCGAGGAGATCCCGCCGATGGTCGACCAGATCCGCTTCTTCGCGGGCGCGGCCCGGATGCTGGAGGGCCGCGCGGCCGGTGAGTACATGGAGGGCCTCACCTCCATCGTCCGGCGCGAGCCGATCGGCGTCTGCGCGCAGGTCGCGCCGTGGAACTACCCGATGATGATGGGCGTGTGGAAGTTCGCCCCGGCGCTCGCCGCGGGCAACACGGTCGTGCTCAAGCCGTCCGACACCACCCCCGCCTCCACGGTCCTGATGGCCGAGATCATCGGCTCGATCGTCCCGAAGGGCGTCTTCAACGTCGTCTGCGGCGACCGCGACACCGGCCGCCTCATGGTCGAGCACGACACCCCGGCGATGGCGTCCATCACCGGCTCCGTGCGCGCCGGCATGCAGGTCGCCGAGTCCGCCGCCAAGGACCTCAAGCGGGTCCACCTGGAGCTGGGCGGCAAGGCGCCGGTCGTCGTCTTCGAGGACACCGACATCGCCAAGGCCGTCGAGGACATCTCGGTCGCGGGCTTCTTCAACGCGGGCCAGGACTGCACGGCCGCCACCCGTGTCCTCGTCCAGGAGTCCATCCACGACGAGTTCGTCACCGCGCTCGCCAAGGCCGCCGCCGACACCAAGACCGGCATGCCGGACGACGAGGACGTGCTCTACGGCCCGCTCAACAACCCCAACCAGCTCAAGCAGGTCTCCGGGTTCATCGAGCGGCTCCCCGCGCACGCCAAGGTCGAGGCGGGCGGCCACCGCGTCGGCGAGAAGGGCTACTTCTACGCCCCGACCGTCGTCTCCGGGCTCAAGCAGGACGACGAGATCATCCAGAACGAGGTCTTCGGCCCCGTCATCACCGTCCAGTCCTTCACGGACGAGGCCCAGGCCACCGAGTGGGCCAACGGCGTCGACTACGCCCTCGCCTCCTCGGTGTGGACCAAGGACCACGCGCGCGCGATGCGCATGTCCAAGGTCCTCGACTTCGGCTGCGTCTGGATCAACACGCACATCCCGCTCGTCGCCGAGATGCCGCACGGCGGCTTCAAGAAGTCCGGCTACGGCAAGGACCTGTCCGCGTACGGCTTCGACGACTACACGCGCATCAAGCACGTGATGACGTCGCTGGACGCGTGAACCTCACCTACCGCGAGGTCGGCGCGACCCTGCCGGAGACCTCCGCACTCCCGCGGGGATACGCCCACCTGGACCGCCGCGTCCGTCTCGGCTCGGGGCAGCGGTGCTTCGAGCGGGCGGGGGCGGCGGTCCTGTCGTGGGGAGCGCAGCGCGGCGCCGGCATGTCGGTCACGCCCGGCGAGGACGCCCGCGAGGGCGCGGACATCGTCATGCGCCTGCTGTGGCTGCGGATTCCCTGCCGGGTGGTGCGGGTCGTCCGGGACGCGGACCGCACCGGGTTCGCGTACGGGACGCTCCCCGGCCATCCGGAACGCGGCGAGGAGGCGTTCCTCGTGACCCGGGACGCGGACGGCACCGTGTGGTTCCGCATCCGCGCGTTCTCCCGGCCCGGCCGCTGGTACACGCGGATGGCGGGGCCGGTGGGACGGGCGGTGCAGGGGTGGGCGACGCGGCGGTATCTGCGGGCGGTGGTGAAGGCCGCCGGAAACGGCTCGTAGGCGCCGGGAACGGCTCGTGGGCGATGGAAGCGGCTCGGGGGCGACGGAAGTGGCTCGGGGGTGGCGCCCTGTCGACAGGGTGTCGCCCCCGGCCCGCGCCGCTCGACGCAGCGTCCATTGCCGGGCGAGCGGCACGGGCGGCATCCTGCGGACGTGCGAGCCAAACACCTCTCCTCCCAGGTCACCCGTCGGTCCTTGCTGCGCGCCCTGGGCGGTGGTGCCGGCGCGCTGGCCGTCGGCGGGCTGGCCACGGGGTGCGGGGTGCCCGCGGCGTACGTCGAGCCGGGGGACCGGGCCGCGCGGGACCTGTCGTCCACCGAGAAGCGGCTGACCTGGGCGAACTGGCCCCTCTACATCGACGTCGACGATGACGACCCCGCGAAGCGGCCGACCCTCGACGCGTTCGAGAGGCGGTCCGGCATCCAGGTCACGTACACCGAGGAGATCAACGACAACGACGAGTTCTTCGGGAAGATCAGCCCGTCCCTGATGAACCATCAGAGGACCGGCCGGGACCTCATCGTCATCTCCGACTGGATGTGCGCGCGTTTCGTGCGGCTGGGCTGGGTCCAGGAGATGGACCGGGCGCGGCAGCCGAACGTCACCAGGTACCTCGACCCGTTGCTGCGTTCGCCCGCCTTCGACCCCGGCCGCAAGTACACCGTGCCCTGGCAGTCCGGCATCACCGGCATCGCGTACAACAAGCGCCGCCTCGGCCGGGAGATCCGGCACGTCAGTGATCTGTGGGCGGACGACCTCAAGGGGCGCGTCACCCTGCTCTCCGGGCTCGACGAGTCCTTCGCGCTGCTCATGCAGGGCAACGGCGTCGACATCACCAGGTGGACCGCCGACGACTTCCACCGCCTCTGCGACCAGGTCGAGAAGCGCGTCAGGTCCCAGCACATCCGCCGCTTCACCGGCAACGACTACATCAAGGACCTCTCCAGCGGCGACGTCCTGGCCTGCCAGGCCTACAGCGGCGACGTCATCCAGCTCCAGGCCGACGACCCCGACATCGAGTTCGTCGTCCCCGAGGAGGGCGCCGAACTGTGGGCCGAGTCCCTGATGGTCCCCAACCTCGCCGCCCACAAGGCCAACGCCGAACGGCTCATCGACCACTACTACGAGCCCGAGGTCGCCGCCGAGCTCGCGGCCTGGGTCAACTACGTCTGCCCGGTCCCGGCGGCCCGGGACGTACTGGCCGCCGCCAAGGACCGGGAGACCGCCGAACTCGCCGAGGACCCGCTGATCTTCCCCGACGACGCGATGCGGGCGCGTCTCGCCATCGCGCGGGACATCGCGCCGTCGGAGCGGACGGAGTTCGCGAAGCGGTGGAACGCGATCGCCGGGCTGTAGGAGCGCGGCGGGGGCCCGGGTCAGCGGCTGACGGCCTCCTGCATCGACCGGGCGTCGCGCGGCTTGCGGCCGGGGAGGGTGTCGGAGACGTCGGGCCGGCCGGCCGCGGTGAGGAGTTCGCCGACGCGGTGGGCGAAGTCGGGACCCGGCAGAGGCAGGTCCATGTCCGGCTCGCGGAGGTAGCCGATGGTGACGGCGGTGGGCATGTACGCCATGAGATGGGTGACCGCCATGGTGCGCGGCCGGACCGTGTGCCTGGACAGGTGACGCAGGATCCGCAGGATCGTGGTGGTGGAGGTGGAGTGCCGCCGGTCGGGGTCCGGCGTCCCGGCCTCCGCGGCGGCCGGGCTGTCGGGGACGGGCTCGACGTCGTCGGTCTGCCGGTGCCACCAGTCGGCGGCGGCGTCCTCGCCCTGTGCCAGGTGGTGGAGGTAGAGGCAGTAGGCGGCCGCGGGCTGCCCGGCGCCCGCGGCGTACTGCCACCAGAAGCGGGCGCCGTCGTCCGTGTCCGTCAGCTGCAGCACGCAGGCCAGGGCCAGTGCGCTGCGTGGCTGGGGCACTTGCTCGGTGACGAAGTCGGCGACGTCGGTGGCCGGGGTGTGGGAGACCAGGGTCTCGCACAGGGCCCGCAGATCCTCGGCGGCGTCGCTGTCCTGCGCGGTGGAGGCACGGACGGCGGGGGCGGTCCGCGGCCGGTGCGCGGCGGGGCACGTGGTCGGGACGATGTCGCGGGGCACGGTGCGGTCCCGGGCCAGCAGGGCCCTGGAGAGGATGTCTTCGATGCGAGTCACGGTTGGTTCCCTTCGAGGTCGTTCGGGGCGGTGAGGGCGGTCTCGAGGAAGCGGGTCGCGTGCCGTTCATCGGAGCGGACGGTGGCCAGCGGGGCGCCCAGCAGGTCGGAGACGGTCTCGGTGGGCATGGCGCGCAGCCGGCGCAGGACGATGACGTCGAGCTGGTGGTCGGGCAGTCGGCTCATCGCCTTGTAGAGACCGAGCGTTTCGTGCAACTGCCTCAGGGCCGCGTCCTGGTCGGTGGCCGCCTGCATGGCGACGGTGTCGAAGGCCGCGTGGGAGAACTCCGGGCGGCCGTCGATGTGCGGGGTCAGGGCCATGACCGTGGTGCGCAGGACGTCCCAGGCGTAGCGGCGGGCGTCGGGGCTGGAGAGAACGTGGGTCCAGCGGAGCCACAGCTGGTCGTACGTGTCGTCGAGAGCGGGACCGCAGCAGTCGTCGGCCAGGAAGACGCTGGCGTAGTCGCGGTAACCGTCCTCGGTGAGCTTGCGGAACGCCTTGTGGTCCAGGGGCGGTGCGGCGGGCCTGGTCGTCACCGCCACCCCGGCGACGGAGTCGTCGACCCATGTGCGGGACTTGTTGTGGGTCTTCACCGCGGCCTGTGCCCAGAGGCGGAACAACGGCGAGTACGGGATGCGCAGTTCGACCGCCAGGGGATAGAGGACCTCCCAGCGTGGGTACATACGGCCGCTCAGCAGCTCGGAGATCTTGGACTTCGCCATGTGCAGCTGGGTGCCGAGCTGGCTCATGGTCTGCCCGGACCTGCGGTAGGCGTCGCGTACGGGCTCCAGCCAGGCGCGGTGGGCGCTGCTGCAGTCGGCCGCGACGGGGCCCAGCGGCCGGCCGGGGCGGCCGAGGCGCTGGGGCCGGCCGGTGGGCGCGGCCCCGGCCGGGGTCTCCCGCTTGTCGAACGGGTCGCTCTCGTCCGGGGACGCGGACGGATCGGAGGGTGCGGTCACGGCGCGCCGTCCTCCTTCTCGTGCGGGGAGGCGGTCACACGGTGGCCGGAGGCGGGGCCGTGGTGGTGGCGGGCCGTACGGGTGATCTGCTGCACGGTCAGGCCGAGCGCGGGCGCGAGCGCGGCGATCGCCGCGCCCTGCCCCAGGGCGGCCATCGCGACGCTCCAGGCGAAAACCGTGAGGGTGGCCGCAACGAGCCATATCTGCGTTCGTTCCATCGGACCTCCAGAAGTCTGGCCTTCTCGAAGCCCGCCGGCCCATCCGGAAGCCGGCGGGTCCCAGGACAGGGCGGGTGCCGAGCCCGTCCGCCGGGGAGGTCAACCACAATGGACGCAGGGGGAGTTGTCACGCCACGTGATCATGGATTCACGGAACAATGCCGGTCATCGAGCGGTCCTCCGCGACCGTGCGTGACCGTTCGGTGACTAGAAAACGAGCAGGTCGTGCCCCGGAGGCGTGGAAGTTCCCGGTTTTCCTTGCATTACGGGGATCGAGGCACCTCAATGGGGGAGCGGCACCTTCGGTGTCGGCCTTCCCATCCGGAAGGGCCCGCTCCCGTGCCGAGAAGTTGGGGGGCGTGCAGCTCTGTTCTCGCCTGGCCGGGCGTATCGGCCAGGCGAGAGCACCCCCGTCCGGTCCCGGTCCTCCGGCTCAGTCCAGGTTCTTCAGCGCCGCGCCCACGATGCGCTGCGTCACCGCGTTCATCTCTGTGCCCTTCGCGTCGGTGGAGTTGACCGAGTAGACGAGGGTGCGGGAGAGGTCGCGGGTGGCGCCGACCACCGCGTTGTAGCCGTAACGGCTGCCGGTCTTCACCCAGACGACCTTGCCCTCCTCCGTCACGTAGCGCTGGAGGCCGGCGGTCATCGTCGCGCCCTCGATGCCGGACGGCACCGTGAACATCTCCTCCAGCTGCGGTTCCGGGACGATCCTGCCCCGGAACAGGGCCGTGATCAGGCGCTCCAGGTCGGCCGTCGTGGAGATCATGTCGCCGCCCGCGAGACGGTCGTACTGGTTCCACTCCGTCACGTCGATCAGCTTGCCGCCGGAGAGCTGGTAGCCGCGGTTGTGCGGACCCCTGATGCGGGTCTCCGTGCCGGGGAAGTAGGTGTGCCGCATCCCGGCCGGGCGCAGGACGAGCCGTTCGGCCTCGGCCGCGTACGAGTGGCCCGTGACCCGCTCCACCAGGAGGCCGAGCAGGGTGTAGTTGATGCCGAGGTACTCCTGCGCCTCGCCCGGCGCGTACGCCCGGCCCGCCGCGATCGAACCGGCGACGACCTGGCGCGGGGTCAGCGTCTCGAAGCGGTGCGGGTACTCCTCCTCGAAGTTCCTGCCCCAGCTCGTGCCCGGCTTCAAGCCGCTGGTGTGGTTGAGGAGTTGGCGTACGGAGATGGGGTCCGGGAAGGCGCCGGCGTTCGGGGCGAACAGGTCGGGGAGGTAGCGCTGGACGGGGGCGTTCAGGTCCACCTTGCCGTCGGCGGCGAGGCGCAGGACCGTCGCCGCCGTCACCACCTTCGTGGTCGAACCGGCCCGGAACCGCGCGTTCTCCAGCGCCTTCGCGCCCGTCCGCAGATCACGGACGCCCGCGACGCCGTGCCAGGAGCCGCCCGTGCCGCCGATGCGGACGAGGGCGGCGGTGGCGTCGGCGTCCGGCAGGCCGCTGATGGCCTTCCGCAGGGCCGCGGCGTCGGGCGTGGAGTGCGTGGAGTGGGTGGAGACGTGGGCAGGAGGGTGCGGCGCGGCGGTCGCGAGCGGGGCCGCGACGGCGCCGAGAGCGAGGACGGTGGAGACGGCGAGGGCGCGGGCGATATGACGAGGAAGCTTCAACGAGGGCTCCTGGCACGGTAGTTGACCCGGGTGGGCCGGTGCGCACCATCCTGGTCGGCTGCCGTGGTGAGGAGATCGTCGTGGGGGAGGAGCGCCGACCCTGGTAGTCGCGGGGGCGGTGCCCTAGGGGCAGCCGCCGGAGGGGCCCTAGGGGTGGCCCGTGCTCAACCGCTCCTGGCGAAGCGCGGTCAGGAGGTCGACGCGGTTCGTCGTGAGGGAGTCGGCGCCCGCGTCCAGCAGGCGCCGCATCGACCTGCGGGTGTCCGGCGTCCACGCGGAGACCAGGCAGCCGTCGCGGTGGACGCGCGCCGCGAGGTCCCGGGTGACCAGCGGGAAGCGGTAGTTGAGCCAGCGCGGGCGGACCGCGTCGAGCAGGGCGCGGCGCGGCGGGGCGAGCGTGGTCCAGGTCAGGGCGATCTCGGCGGCCGGGTCCGCGGCCCGCACCATGAGCATCGTCCGGGCCCCGGCGCAGTAGTAGGCGCGTTCCTCGGCGCCGCAGTCCCGGATGACGCCGACGACCGTGCGGACGGCCCGCGGGTCCGCGCCGGGCAGGTCGACCATGACCCTGGTGTCGGCCGTCTCCTTGAGCGCCTCCACGAGGGTGGGCACGCCGCCCGCCGTCAGGCCCCGCACCTCGTCGGCGGAGAGCGCGGACAGCGGGCGGTCGTGGTGCCACAGGCGTGTGAGCGTCGCGTCGTGGAGGAGGACGGGGACGCCGTCGCGGGTCAGGCGGACGTCGACCTCCACCGCGTCCGCGCCGAGCGCGAGCGCCGAGCGCAGGGACGGAAGGGTGTTCTCGCGGACGCGGTAGGGGTCGCCCCGGTGGGCCACGGCGGTGACGGTGCGCATGGCCCCCATTGTGGGACGGAGACCGCGGTTACGCCTCGGCCAGCCAGGTGTCCGTGTACGTGTCGATCTCCGCGGTGATCCGGGCCTTGCCGGGCTCGTCGAGGAAGGAGGCGCGGACCGCGTTCTTCGCGAGGCCGGCGAGGCCGCGCTCGTCGAGGTCGAGGAGGCGGGCGGCGACCGCGTACTCGTTGTTGAGGTCCGTGGAGAACATCGGCGGGTCGTCGGAGTTGATGGTGACGGTGACGCCCGCGTCCACGAACTGCCGCAGCGGGTGCTCGTCGAGGGTGGCGACCGCGCGGGTCGCGATGTTCGAGGTTGGGCACACCTCGAGCGGGATGCCGCGCTCGGCCAGGTGCGCGAGCAGCTTCGGGTCCTGGGCGCTGGACGTGCCGTGCCCGATGCGCTCGGCGCCGAGGTAGGTCAGGGCGTCCCAGACGGTCCCGGGGCCCGTCGTCTCCCCGGCGTGCGGTACGGAGTGCAGGCCCGCGGCGATCGCGCGGTCGAAGTACGGCTTGAACTGCGGCCGGGGCACCCCGATCTCGGGGCCGCCGAGCCCGAAGGAGACCAGGCCCTCCGGGCGCAGTGCGTCGTCCGTCGCGAGGCGCGCCGTCTCCTCGGCCGACTCCAGGCCCGCTTCGCCGGGGATGTCGAAGCACCAGCGCAGGACCGTGCCGAACTCGGACTCGGCGGCCTTGCGGGCGTCCTCGATGGCGTCCATGAAGCCGCGGGCGTCGATGCCGCGCCGGGTCGAGGAGAAGGGGGTGAGGGTCAGCTCGGCGTAGCGCACGTTCTGCCGGGCCATGTCGCGGGCCACCTCGAAGGTGAGGAGCCGTACGTCCTCCGGCGTCCGGATGAGGTCGACCACGGACAGGTACACGGTGATGAAGTGCGCGAAGTCCCGGAACGTGAAGAAGTCCGCGAGCGCCTCGGGGTCGGTGGGCACGGCCGAGTCGGGGTGCCGGGCGGCGAGCGTCGAGACGATCCTGGGGGAGGCGGAACCCACATGGTGCACATGGAGTTCGGCCTTCGGCAGTCCGGCGATGAAGGTCTGCAGACTCTGGCTCACGGATTCCTCCCCAGGAACGTGGGTGATCGGCTGATCAGGGTTACCGGCATCGTATGCGGGTGGGCGGGCGCAGCGGGGCACGGGCGCCAGGGAGCCACGGAAGGGCGACCCGTAGCATGTCGGGACCGACGAGACCGAAGGGGGCGCTTCACATGGGAGGCGGCACCACACCGCAGGGCAACGATCCCTGGGCCGCGCCGCAGGACGCGGCGGCAGCGCAGCCGAACGGGTCCGAGGGCCCGAAGAGCCCCGAGGGGCCGGCGGGGGCCGGCGGTCCCGACCCGCGTGGCATCCATGAGAGCCAGACGGTGACGGCGATGCCGGCGCACCAGTTGTCCAAGCCGCCGCAGGCCCCCCAGCCTCCGCACGCTCCGCAGGCCCCCCAGCCGCCGCAAGCGCCGCAGTCGCCGTACTCCGCGCAGGCGCCCCAGCCGCCGCACGTACCGCAGCAGCAGCCCCACGCGGCGCACAACCCGTACGCCCCGCAGCCGCCCGTCGCCCCGTACCCGGCCCCTCCGCAGAGCGGCGGCGGTCCCGTGCCGCCTCCGCCCGTCTCGCCCGCCGGACCCGGTATGCCGGCCTACGGGGGCTATCAGGCCGGGCCGCAGTACGGGTACCCGGCGCAGCAGCCCGCCCCGTACGGGGTGCCGCAGTACGGCTGGCAGGGCGGGATGCCGCCCCAGCCGAGCAACGGCATCGGCGTCACCGCGATGGTGACCGGCATCGTCTCCGCCGTGATGTGCATGGCCTGGTTCATCTCGCCGATCCTCGGCATCCTCGGCATCGTCTTCGGCATCATCGGCCGGGGCAAGGCCAAGCGCGGCGAGGCCACCAACCCGGGGCAGGCGCTGACGGGTATCATCTGCGGCTCGTTCGGCCTCGTCGTGGGGCTCGGGTTCATCGCCCTGCTGATCGGGCTCAGCAACAGGTGACGCGTCGGGCCCGCCTCAGCGCAGGCGGGCCCGCGCCTCCATCAGCGCGAACCCCAGCAGGTTCGGCCCTCTCCACGCCCCGGGGTTCGCCGCGTCCGCGTCGTCCGCGGCCAGGCCGATGCCCCAGATCCGGTCCAGCGGGCTCGCCTCGACCAGCACCCGCTCGCCCGTGCGCAGCAAGTACTCCCGCAGCGCCGGGTCCGACGCGAACTTGTGGACGCTGCCCTCGACCACGATCCCGTAGCGCTCCCGCCGCCACACCGCGTCGTCGAACCCCCGGACCAGGCGGCCCTCCTTCTTGGCCTGGGACGGATGACCCGCCGCGAGGACGCGCCGCTCGGCCTCCGCGTCGTCGAACAGCCGGGCCTTCGCCGCCATCATCCAGTGCTCAGCCGTCGCGTACTCCACCCCGGCCACGGTGAACGGCGACGGCCACCACTGGCTCAGACAGCTCGGTCCGAGGGTCCCGTCCTCCCGCGCCGTATGACCCCAGAAGTGCAGGTACTTCACCCGAGCCCCCGCGCTCAGGGCCGCCACCAGCGATTCCCTGCTGTCGATCTCCATGCACGCGAGTCTGGCACGCACCACTGACACTCCGTCCTGCCTTTTCCAGGGCGACTCGACACCTGGTCGACAGATTCCGTCGCGTAACCAAAAGGCAACAACGGAATCACTTGTTGCACTACAAGCCCTCTGTCAGGATCGGCACTCAAATCGAGCTGGAGCCACGCCGGTGTCCCGCATGGCGGGTCACCGGCGGCGAAGAGCGAGAGCGAGCACTCATGCACCACCCCACCCCGGCCGACCCCGTCACCGCCGCGTCGGTCGCCGCCACCGCCCGGGACCGCTTCGCGGACGGGGCGAACTTCGTCGCCGGACGCCTGGTCAAGGGGGCTTCCGGCCGTAGTCACGCGGTCGTCGACCCTGCCACGGGCGAAGACGTGTACACGTACGACCTCGCGGGCGCGAAGGACGTGGACGCGGCCGTCGGCGCCGCCCGCGCCGCCTTCCCGGAGTGGTCGGGCGCGACGCCGGGCGAGCGGTCCGACGCCCTGCACGCGTTCGCCGGGGTCCTCGCCGAGCGCGCCGAGGAGTTCGCGGTCCTGGAGTCGCTGCAGTGCGGCAAGCCGCTCAAGCTGAGCCGCGAGTTCGACGTCCCCGGCACGGTCGACAACACCGCGTTCTTCGCGGGCGCCGCCCGGCATCTGCAAGGGCAGTCGGCGGGCGAGTACAGCGGCGACCACACCTCGTACGTGCGCCGTGAGCCGATCGGTGTCGTCGGGTCCATCGCCCCCTGGAACTACCCGCTGCAGATGGCCGCCTGGAAGGTGCTGCCCGCCATCGCCGCCGGGAACACGATCGTCCTGAAGCCCGCCGAGCTGACCCCGTTCACCTCGCTGCTGTTCGCGCAGGCGGCGACCGAGGCGGGCATCCCGGACGGCGTCGTCAACGTCGTCACGGGCGCGGGCCGCGACGCCGGTGAGCACCTGGTCGGCCACCCGGACGTCGCCATGACCTCCTTCACCGGCTCCACCGGGGTCGGCAAGCGCGTCGCCGAGATCGCCACCACCACCGTCAAACGCCTCCACCTGGAGCTGGGCGGCAAGGCGCCGTTCGTCGTGTTCGACGACGCCGACCTGGAGGCCGCCGTGCACGGCGCCGTCGCGGGCGCCCTCATCAACACCGGGCAGGACTGCACCGCCGCCACGCGCGCGTACGTGCAACGCCCGCTCCACGACGCCTTCGTGAGCGGCGTCGCGGACCTGATGGCGACGGTCAGGCTCGGCGACCCGTTCGCCGACGGCACCGACCTCGGGCCGCTCATCTCGCACGCGCAGCGCGACCGCGTCGCCGGTTTCGTCGAGCGTGCGCGCGGCTACGCGCGCGTGGTCACCGGCGGCAAGGCCCCGGGCGGCGCCCTCGCGCGCGGCGCCTACTACGAGCCCACCCTCATCGCCGACGCCGCGCAGGACAGCGAGGCCGTGCAGTCCGAGATCTTCGGACCCGTCCTGGTCGTGCTGCCCTTCGACAGCGACGAGGAGGGCATCCGGCTCGCCAACGACACCCCGTACGGGCTCGCCGCCTCGGCCTGGACCCGGGACGTGTTCCGCGCCAACCGTGCCACCCGTGACATCAAGGCCGGCTGCGTATGGATCAACGACCACATCCCGATCCTCAGCGAGATGCCGCACGGCGGCTACAAGGCGTCCGGCTTCGGCAAGGACATGTCCGCGTACTCCTTCGAGGAGTACACGCAGATCAAGCACGTCATGTTCGACAACACCGCGACCGCCAGGAAGGACTGGCACCGCACGATCTTCGGGGACCGCTAGGCCGCGACAGGGCCGTCCGACCGACCGCCGCCACCCCTCCTACGACGACCTCCCGTAAGGGCCTCCCGAAAGGCACCACGCGCATGGAGCAGTACGAGCCCGACCGCCTGTCGCCGGCCCAAGTGGCCGCTGTCCGCCGCAGTGTCGCCCACAGCCGTGCGAGGGCGGCGCTCTCCCGTCGCTCCTTGTTGCGCGCGTCGGCGGGCGGCGCGCTGGCCGTCGGCGGGCTCGGGGCGCTGACCGGCTGCGGCATCCCGGCCGCGGGAAAGTCGCAGGGCGGCATCTCGTCCGAGGACCACTCGGCCAAGGAGAAGGAGGTCAACTTCTCCAACTGGACCGAGTACATCGACATGAGCGACGACGAGAAGCACCGGCCCAGCCTGGAGGCGTTCACCAAGCGCACCGGGATCAAGGTCAAGTACACCGAGGACATCAACGACAACGTCGAGTTCTTCGGCAAGATCAAGCCGCAGCTCGCGGCGGGCCAGGACACCGGCCGCGACATCCTCGTCCTCACCGACTGGCTCGCCGCCCGCCTCATCCGCTACGGCTGGGTGCAAAAGCTCGGCCCGGCCCACCTGCCGCACGCCTACACCAACCTGGCAGGCCAGTTCCGCAACCCCGACTGGGACCCGGGGCGCGCCTACTCCTACCCCTGGCAGGGCATCGCGACGGTCATCGCCTACAACACGAAGGCCACGGGCGGAAAGAAGATCACGTCCGTCTCGCAGCTCCTCGACGACCCGAAGCTGAAGGGCCGGGTCGGGCTGCTCTCCGAGATGCGCGACACCATCGGCATGACCCTGCTCGACCTCGGCAAGGACCCCGGTGACTTCACGGCGGACGACTTCGACGCGGCGACGGCCCGCATCCAGAAGGCGCTCGACAAGAAACAGGTCCGCCGCTTCACCGGCAACGACTACATAGCCGATCTCAGCAAGGGCGACCTTGCCGCGTGCCTCGCCTGGGCGGGCGACGTCGTACAACTCCAGGCGGACAACCCGCACGTCCAGTTCGCGATCCCGGACGCGGGCTACATCTCGTCGACCGACAACATGCTGGTCCCGAACAGGGCGCGGCACAAAACCAACGCCGAGAAGCTCATGGACTACTACTACGAGCCCGCCGTCGGCGCCGAACTCGCCGCCTGGATCAACTACGTCACGCCGCTCGACAGCGCCGTCGTCAAGCCGGAACTCCTCAAGATCGACAAGGACGTCGCGAACGATCCGCTGATCGTCCCCGACAAGGCGATGTCGGCCAAGGCGCACAGCTTCCGCTCGCTGACCGCGAAGGAGGAGACGGCGTTCGAGGAGAAGTTCGCCCGGCTCACCGGCGGTTGAGCCGAAACGGTCCGCCCCGCCCGCAGAAGCCCCCAGAAAGCCCCCAGACCTCCTTGGACTCACCATGACGACCGACCACGGCGGCGACGTCCGTCTCACCGGGATCAGCAAGACGTACGACAACGGGTTCACCGCCGTCCGGCCGCTGGACCTCACCGTGCCGCAGGGCTCGTTCTTCGCGCTGCTCGGCGCCTCCGGCTGCGGCAAGACGACCACCCTGCGCATGATCGCGGGCCTGGAGGAACCGACCACAGGAACGGTTCACCTCGGCGATCAGGACGTCACCGGGCTTCCGCCCCACAAGCGCCCGGTGAACACCGTCTTCCAGTCCTACGCGCTCTTCCCGCACCTCGACATCTTCGAGAACGTCGCCTTCGGCCTGCGCCGGCGCGGCATCAAGTCGGTGAAGAAGCAGGTCGAGGAGATGCTCGACCTGGTGCAGCTCGGCGAGCACATCCGCAAGAAGCCGCAGCAGCTCTCCGGTGGCCAGCAGCAGCGCGTCGCCGTGGCCCGCGCCCTCATCAACCACCCCAAGGTGCTCCTGCTCGACGAGCCGCTCGGCGCCCTCGATCTCAAGCTGCGCCGCCAGATGCAGCTGGAACTGAAGCGCATCCAGACCGAGGTCGGCATCACCTTCGTCCACGTCACGCACGACCAGGAGGAGGCCATGACGATGGCCGACACGGTCGCCGTGATGAACCAGGGCCGCGTCGAACAGCTGGGCGCCCCCACCGACCTGTACGAGAACCCGGCCTCGACGTTCGTCGCCAACTTCCTCGGCACCTCGAACTTCATCGAGGCCGAGATCGCCGGACGCGCCGGTGACGACCTGACCCTGAAGGCGGGCGACGGCAAGCTCGTCCTGCCCGTCGCGCGCTGTGCCGCCGCCACGACCACGGGCGGCAAGGTCCTGCTCGGCGTACGGCCCGAGAAGATCTCGCTCACCCACGCCGACGACGCGGGCACCGTCCCGGCCGGCCGCAACCGCATCACCGGCCGCATCGCGGACTCCAGTTTCATCGGCGTCTCCACGCAGTACGTCGTCGACAGCCCGCTCTGCGACGCCTTCGAGGTCTACGCCCAGAACGTCGAGCGCGACGCGCGGCTCGTGCCCGGCGCCGAGGTCGTCCTGCACTGGAACCCGGCGCACACCTTCGGGCTCGACGCCGGCCAGGATGCCGAGGCGGGCGTCGCGGAGGAGGCGGCCGCATGAGCACCCTCACCGAGACGCCGCCCACGACCGGGGCGCCGGCGCCGCGCAGGCCCCGCCGGCGCGGCCGACTCGTCCCGTACTGGCTGCTGCTGCCCGGCATCCTCTGGCTGGTCGTCTTCTTCGCGCTGCCGATGGTCTACCAGGCGTCGACCTCCGTGCAGGAGGGCTCCCTGGAGGACGGCTTCCAGGTCACCTGGCACTTCGCCACGTACTGGGACGCGCTGTCCGACTACTACCCGCAGTTCCTGCGCTCGGTCCTGTACGCGGGCTGCGCCACGGCCTTGTGCCTGCTGCTCGGCTATCCGCTCGCCTACCTGATCGCGTTCCGCGCGGGCCGCTGGCGCAACGTCGTCCTCGTCCTGGTCATCGCGCCGTTCTTCACCAGCTTCCTGATCCGTACGCTCGCCTGGAAGACGATCCTCGCGGACGGCGGGCCGGTCGTCGGCGCCCTCAACAGCCTGCATCTGCTCGACGTCACGAGCTGGCTCGGCATGACCGAGGGGGACCGGGTGCTCGCCACACCGCTCGCGGTGGTGTGCGGCCTCACCTACAACTTCCTCCCCTTCATGATCCTGCCGCTCTACACCTCGCTCGAACGCATCGACGGGCGTCTGCACGAGGCGGCCGGTGACCTGTACGCCTCGCCCGCGACCACGTTCCGCAAGGTGACCTTCCCGCTGTCGATGCCCGGCGTCGTCTCCGGCACCCTGCTCACCTTCATCCCGGCGGCCGGCGACTACGTCAACGCGGACCTGCTCGGCTCCACCGACACCCGCATGGTCGGCAACGTCATCCAGACGCAGTTCCTGCGCATTCTCGACTACCCGACCGCCGCCGCCCTCTCCTTCATCCTCATGGCGGCCATCCTCCTCATGGTCACCTTCTACATTCGCCGGGCCGGAACGGAGGACCTCGTCTGATGCGCTGGCTCCGGAAGAATCTCGTGGTGATAGCGGGACTCGTCACGCTCGCTTATCTGCTCCTGCCGAACGTCGTCGTCACGGTCTTCTCCTTCAACAAACCCAAGGGCCGCTTCAATTACGAATGGCAGCGGTTCTCGCTCGACGCCTGGAAGAATCCGTGCGGCGTCGCGGACATGTGCGGCTCGCTCTCGCTCAGCCTCCAGATCGCCGTGTGGGCGACGCTCGGCGCGACCGTCCTCGGCACGATGATCGCCTTCGCGCTCGTGCGCTACCGGTTCCGGGCGCGCGGCGCCGTCAACTCGCTGATCTTCCTGCCGATGGCGATGCCCGAGGTCGTGATGGCGGCCTCGCTGCTCACCCTGTTCCTCAACATGGGTGCTCAGCTGGGCTTCTGGACCATCCTCATCGCCCACATCATGTTCTGCCTCAGCTTCGTGGTGACGGCCGTCAAGGCGCGCGTCATGTCGATGGACCCGCGCCTGGAGCAGGCCGCGCAGGACCTCTACGCGGGCCCCGTGCAGACCTTCGTCCGCGTCACCCTGCCGATCGCCGCACCCGGAATCGCGGCGGGCGCGCTGCTCGCGTTCGCGCTCTCCTTCGACGATTTCATCATCACGAACTTCAACGCGGGCTCGACCGTGACCTTCCCCATGTTCGTATGGGGTTCGGCGCAGCGCGGAACGCCCGTACAGATCAATGTCATCGGTACGGCGATGTTCCTCGTCGCCGTGCTGTGTGTGCTCGCCGGAATGATGGTCGGCAAGCGCAAGAGCAAAACAGCCAATTAACGTGTTCTGAGGGAGTTGGAATCATGGCCGCTGGAGCCATGAATCGCGAACATCGCACGTCTCGCTTCACCGCGTCGCTCGCCGACGCGAAGCCCGTCCCGTACTGGCTGGACGACCCCGGCAGGCCGGCGGCGCGCCCCGCCCTCACCGGCGACGAACGCTGCGACCTGCTGGTCGTCGGCGGCGGATACAGCGGCCTGTGGACGGCGCTGTTGGCCAAGGAGCGCGACCCCGGCCGTGACGTGGTCCTCGTCGAGGCCAAGGAGATCGGCTGGGCCGCCTCCGGGCGCAACGGCGGGTTCTGCGCCGCCTCCCTCACCCATGGCACGGCCAACGGGCTCGCCCGCTGGCCGAAGGAGATCAAGAAGCTGGAGGAGCTGGGCGCCGCCAACCTCGACGCCATCGAGGACGCGGTCTCCCGCTACGCCATCGACTGCGAGTTCGAGCGCACGGGCGAGCTGGACGTGGCGACCCAGCCGCACCAGATGGCGGAACTGCGCGAGTTCCACGAGGAGTTGAGCGCGGCGGGCCTCGCCGACGGCCTCGAACTGCTCGACGCCGACCAGGTACGGGAGCAGGTCGCGTCGCCGACCTTCCTCGGCGCCCTGTACGACCGTGACGGCGTCGCCATGCTGAACCCGGCGAAGCTCGCCTGGGGCCTGAAGCGGGCCTGCCTCGACCTCGGCGTACGGATCTACGAGCACACCCCGGCCACGCGGCTGGCCTCCCACGGGACCGGCGTGGCCGTCCGCACCCCGTACGGCCGCGTCTTCGCCCGGCACGCCGCCCTGGGGACGAACGTCTTCCCGTCGCTGGTCAAACGGGTCCGCGCGTACACGGTCCCGGTGTACGACTACGCGCTGACGACCGAGCCGCTCACCGAGGCCCAACTGGAGTCGGTCGGCTGGAAGAACCGGCAGGGCCTCGGCGACTCGGCGAACCAGTTCCACTACTTCCGCCTCACCGCCGACCATCGCATCCTGTGGGGCGGCTACGACGCGATCTACCCCTACGGGGGCCGGGTCCGCGCCGAGCACGACCACCGGCCCGAGACATACGCGCGGCTCGCCGAGCACTTCTTCACCTGCTTCCCGCAGCTGGACGGGGTGCGCTTCACTCACGCGTGGGGCGGCGCCATCGACACGTGCTCCCGGTTCTCGGCGTTCTTCGGCACCGCGCACGGCGGGCGCGTCGCCTACGCCGCCGGGTACACGGGGCTCGGCGTCGGCGCGACCCGGTTCGGCGCGGACGTGATGCTCGACCTGCTGTCGGGGGAGCGCACGGAACGCACCGAGCTGGAGATGGTCCGCACGAAGCCGCTCCCCTTCCCGCCGGAGCCTTTCGCCTACACAGGTATCGCCCTGACGAAGTGGTCGCTGGCACGGGCCGATGCCAAGGGTGGGCGCCGCAATCTGTGGCTCCGCGCGATGGATCGGCTGGGCCTGGGTTTCGACAGCTGACAGCTGACGGCTGACGGCTGACGGCTGACGGCTGACAGTGACAGCCGACGGTTGCGTCGTGGCTGGTCGCGCAGTTCCCCGCGCCCCTTGATGCCTACGGCCTCAGGGGCGCGGTCTCGGAAAAGTGCCCGAACCCGCGTAATGCCCACCCCCTCCGCCCCCTCTCCCTCATGCGCCTCCGCGCAGGAGCGGAGGTCGGAACGGAGAAGGAGGGCTTCGCATGGCTGGGTCGTCGAGGGCTGTCGCGGCGGTCGAGTGGCTCGTGGGGGTGGCGCCGGATCCGGCGGCGTGCCGGGAGGAATGGGAGCGGAATCCGCTCGGGGTGGCGCTGCTGCCCGCCGGGAAACAGTGGGACGTCCTGATCCTGCCGGGCGGCCTGGGCATGGCCACGCTCGACGTGCTGAGCCGGGTCATCGACCGGCCGGGCCCGGTGCTCGCGGACTTCGGCGACGCCCGGACGGGCTTCTTCGTGCCCGCCGGGACCGTGGCCCGCTGGCTCGGCACCGGTGTGCGCGGCGCCGGGCTCGGCACGTGGATCGTCGTGCCGTACCCGGGCCGCACCATCGGCGGGGTGCGCTGGGTGGTGCCGCCGGACGGCTCGGGCACGCTCACCGATCCGGGGCTGCTCGAACTCGCGATGCACGAGGCCGCGGCCCAACTCGCGCAGGAGGCGGAGGAGTAGAGCCGCGCGAACCCTTGACAAGCGAATTGGTCTGGACCAAATTAAGCGCACTCCGAGCGCTCCCTCGCGCCCGTCCCCCGCTCTGCCCCGCCCCGGAGGCCCCCATGGATCGGCCCAGACCCCGCACCCGTATACGCAGACGCGTCCTCACCGCCCTCACGGCCACCGCGCTCGCCGCCACCGGTCTCACCGCGCTGTCCGCCGCCCCGGCCGGCGCGGCCGACACCGAACTGGCCAGGAACGGCGGCTTCGAGTCGTCGCTCGACGGCTGGTCCTGCTCGGCGAACACCGGTGCCACCGTCACCTCGCCGGTGCGGACGGGCACGTCGTCGCTGCGCGCCACCCCGACCGCCGCCGACAACGCCCAGTGCGCGCAGACCGTCACCGTCAAGCCGGACTCGGCCTACACCCTGTCCGGCTACGTCCGCGGCAGCTACGTCTACCTCGGCGCGAGCGGCACCGGCACCACCGATGTGTCGACGTGGACCGCGTCGGCCCCGGACTGGCAGAAGCTGACGACGACGTTCCGTACGGGCCCGTCGACGACGAAGGTCACGATCTACACCCACGGCTGGTACGGCACGCCCGCCTACAACGCCGACGACCTCAGCCTCGTCGGCCCCGGCGCGCAGGCCCCGGCCCCGCCGACCGCCCCCACCGGGCTCAAGGTCGCCTCGGTGACCTCGACGAGCGTCGCCCTGTCCTGGACCGCCGTCCAGGGCGCGACGAGCTACGCGCTCTACGCCAACGGCACCAAGTCCCGCACGGTGAACGGCACCTCGACCACTGTCACCGGGCTCACGCCCTCCACCGCGTACAGCTATCAGGTGACGGCGGTCAACGACGCGGGCGAGTCCCCGAAGTCCGCGACGGTCACGGCGACCACCTCCAAGGGTTCGGAGGGCGGCGGCGGCACCTCCGACCTGCCCACCCACGCCCTGGTCGGCTACCTCCACGCGAGCTTCGCCAACGGCGCCGGCTACACCCGCCTCGCCGACGTCCCCGACAGCTGGGACGTCATCGACCTCGCCTTCGGCGAGCCCACCTCCGTCACCTCCGGCGACATCCGCTTCAACCGCTGCCCGGTCGCGGAGTGCCCCTCGGTCGAGTCGGACGCCGACTTCAAGGCGGCGATCAAGGCCAAGCAGGCCGCGGGCAAGAAGGTCCTCATCTCGATCGGCGGCCAGAACGGCCAGGTCCAGCTCACGACCACGGCCGCCCGCGACACCTTCGTCTCCTCCGTCTCGAAGATCATCGACGAGTACGGGCTCGACGGCCTCGACGTCGACTTCGAGGGTCACTCCCTCTCCCTGAACACCGGCGACACGGACTTCAAGAACCCGACCACCCCGGTCGTCGTCAACCTGATCTCCGCGCTGAAGACCCTCAAGGCCAGGTACGGCAGCAAGTTCGTGCTGTCGATGGCCCCCGAGACGTTCTTCGTCCAGAACGGCTACCAGTTCTACGGCAGCGGCAAGTGGGGCGGCCAGGACCCGCGCTGCGGCGCCTACCTCCCCGTCATCCACGCCCTGCGCGACGACCTGACGCTCCTGCACGTCCAGGACTACAACTCGGGTCCGATCATGGGCCTCGACAACCAGTACCACTCCATGGGCGGCGCCGACTTCCACATCGCCATGACCGACATGCTCCTCACGGGCTTCCCGGTCGCCGGTGACGCGAACAACGTCTTCCCGCCGCTGCGCCCCGACCAGATCGCCATCGGCATGCCCGCCACGACCAACGCGGGCAACGGCTACGTCTCCCCGGCCGAGACGAACAAGGCCCTGAACTGCCTCACCAAGAAGACCGACTGCGGCTCCTACGCCACCCACGGCACCTGGCCCGCGCTGCGCGGCCTGATGACGTGGTCGATCAACTGGGACCGCTTCGGCAACTGGGAGTTCCAGAAGAACTTCGACGCCTACTTCGGCTGAGGGCGCCGATGACCCACGCGGCGGCGCACAAGAGCACCGCCGCCAGACACCAGCTCCCCACCACGTCGACCGGCCAGTGATAGCCCTGCCGGACGAGCCCGAGGCCCACGGCCGCGTTCACCAGGACGCAGCCGTGGGCCGCCGCGCGTACCCGGTGCACCTGACGGAGCAGCAGGACGCAGAGCCCGTACGCGACCGTCGCCGTCGCCGCGTGACCCGAGGGGAAGAACCCCGTCTCCGGCGCCATCGGCGGCGGCCCGGGGCGGGCGAGCCAGGACTGGAGCGGGGCGACCAGGGCCGGGACGAGCGCCATCGTGACGAGCGCCGCGAGCACGGGGACGACGCGCCGGACGCGCCGGCCGACGTAGGCGAGCACCACGGCCAGGACCGGCAGCGCCACGGACGGATTGCCCAGGTCGGCGAAGAATTCGGCCGGTCCCGCGGGGATGCCGCTCGTGCGGATCGCGTCGCCGAGGCGTTCGTCGGGGGAGAGGAGCGGGCCGTCCACCGCGACCTGCCAGGTGAGCCCGGCGAGGGCGAGGAGCGCGAAGAGCGCCGGAAAGAGGAAAATGGTCGGCCGGCCCGGAACAGGGGGGGTGGTTCCGAGCCGGCCGAACTGACCGGTGTGCCGCACGCCCCGGGGGGTTTGGGGCGGGCGACCGTCCGATCGGTGAGGAGTTCCGGAGCCGGAAGCTCCGGGTGTGTGCGCGAGGGCACGACCAGGGCGGGGCTGGGGAGGCTCCGACCCGGTATCGCCCACAGTCCCCTGTGGGCGGGGTGTTTCTCTCATCTGCAGAAACCGTACGGCAGGGGACGGGGGGCACAACAGCGGCTTGGCCAACCTGCCATCGGCCCCCCACACCTTCTTCACACGGCCCGACCTCGGCACCGCCGCACCGAATGGACACCTGTGCGACCGTGCGCACCGGCGTCCCGGGATCACAGCGAGGCGAGAGCGCCCTCGATGATGTCGAGCCCCTCGTTCAGCAGGTCCTGCCCGATGACCAGCGGGGGCAGGAAGCGAAGGACGTTGCCGTAGGTGCCACAGGTGAGGACGAGAAGGCCCTCGGCGTGGCAGGCCTTGGCGAGCGCGGCGGTCGCCTCCGGGTGCGGCTCCTTCGTCGCCGGGTCCTTCACCAGTTCGATGGCAATCATCCCGCCGCGCCCACGCACGTCGCCGATGACGGAGAACTTCTCCGCCATGGACGACAGGCGCGCCTTCATCGTCTGCTCGATCTCCTTCGCGCGAGCGTTGAGATCCAGCTCCTTCATCGTCTCGATGGCACCGAGCGCACCCGCGCACGCCACCGGGTTTCCGCCGTAGGTGCCGCCGAGACCGCCCGCGTGCGCGGCGTCCATGATCTCGGCGCGGCCCGTCACGGCGGCGAGCGGCAGACCGCCCGCGATGCCCTTGGCGGTGGTGATCAGGTCGGGGACGATGCCCTCGTCCTCACAGGCGAACCACTGGCCCGTACGGCAGAAGCCGGACTGGATCTCGTCGGCGACGAAGACGATGCCGTGGTCGGCGGCGTACTGCCGGATCGCGGGCAGGAAGCCCTTGGCCGGCTCGATGAAGCCGCCCTCGCCGAGCACCGGCTCGATGATGATCGCGGCCACGTTCTCGGCACCGACCTGCTTGGAGATCTGGTCGATGGCCTGGGCGGCGGCCTCGGGCCCGGCGTTCTCGGCGCCGGTGGGCCAGCGGTAGCCGTACGCCACGGGGACGCGGTAGACCTCGGGCGCGAACGGGCCGAAGCCGTGCTTGTACGGCATGTTCTTCGCGGTCAGGGCCATCGTCAGGTTGGTGCGGCCGTGGTAGCCGTGGTCGAAGACGACGACGGCCTGGCGCTTGGTGTACGCGCGGGCGATCTTGACGGCGTTCTCGACGGCCTCGGCGCCCGAGTTGAACAGCGCCGACTTCTTCGCGAAGGTGCCCGGCGTCAGCTCGGCGAGCGCTTCGGCGACGGCCACGTAGCCCTCGTACGGCGTGACCATGAAACAGGTGTGGGTGAAGTCCTGGAGCTGGGCCGAGGCCCGGCGCACGACGGCCTCGGCGCTCGCGCCGACCGAGGTGACCGCGATGCCGGAGCCGAAGTCGATCAGACGGTTGCCGTCGACGTCCTCGATGATGCCGCGGTCCACCTTCGCGGTGAACACGGGCAGCGTGGAGCCCACGCCGGCGGCGACGGCCGCCACGCGGCGGGCCTGCAGCTCCTGCGACTTCGGGCCGGGGATGGCGGTGACGACGCGGCGCTCCTGCGGGATGTCGCTCATGCGGGGCTCCTGGTTCTGGCAGGTACGGGGGTTTCTCCGCAGGTTAGGTGCGGGATGAGGAGGGGGTCTTGCTCCATCGGGGTGAGATCGCGCGGGGCTGTTGTCCGCCTTGGACACATACCCGTGACGGCGCGCGGAACCCGGTGAGTCGCCCAAACAGTGAACTCCCCAGGCACGGGCACTACATTGAGCCCGGATTCACGCGCGGAGCACAGACGGACCGGCAGGTCAGGGGGCAAGGCCATGAACAGCGAGGGCATGCAGGGCACGGACGGCGCCGCCGGGGAACGCGGGCTTCCCCCCGGCAGCGCGGTACCGCCGCCGCGCCCCGCCCACGCACCGGGAGAGCAGCCCTCTTCCGCGGGCGCCACCTTTCTGACCTGGCTGCGCACCCCGCGGCCCGCCGCCCCGCCCGGCGTGTGGCGGTTCGGGCACCGGCCGCGCGCCGCCGAGGAGCCCGAGCGGACCCCGACCCGGCAGCTGCTCAGCGGCGCGCTCATCGCGTTCCTGGTGGGCTGGCTCGTCTGGTCGCTGCTGTGGAACGGCTACCTGGGCGGCTGGTGGCTGCTGCCCCTGTACGCGATGATCCCGGACTCCTGGGTCGACCCGCACTCGTTCACCTCGGTGATCGTCGTCTACCTCTACTACGGGATCTTCGCGGTCGGCATCGCGGTCGCGGTCGGCCGGCTCGGCCGCTGGGGCGAGGTCTGGCGGCGCTTCGGCTACCCCGCCTGGCGCTCGGCCGTGCCCGCGCAGCCGGAGCGCGCGCCCGCCCCCGAGGAGGACCCGGCCCAGTGGCCGCAGCTGCGCGAGGCCGGCGCCGTCGAGGCCGCCGAGCGGCTCGGGTCCGACGCCCGCGCCGGGCTCATGCGCGACGTCGACCACGCCCGGATCGCCCGCGCCTGGCAGGGCGTGAAGCGCGGCCGGCACAGCCTCGCCTCGTTCGCCGCCGCCGTCGCCAAGGACGGCGCCGCCGCCTGCCCGCACCCCTCCGGAACCCGCGACCTGCCCGCCCGCGCAGCCCGCCACGACCTCGCCACCGCCCAGGTCAGGATCGGCACCGCCGCCGACGACGTCCGCAACCCCTACGCCTACCGGGGCGTCGGCCTCGCCCTCGGCCCCGACCTGCTCGGCACCTCCCTGCTCGCCGTCGGCCCGCCCGGCGCGGGCAAGACCGGCAGCCTCGTCTGGCCGCTCACCGAGTCCCTGTGCCTGGGCGCCCTCGCCGGACGGACCGCCGTGGTCGTCGTCGGGGCGGCGGGCGCGGGCCTCGGCTCGCAGGACACCTACGACGTCGTCGTCCGCGTCGGACAGGCCGACTCCGTCTACGACCTCGACCTGTACGGCGGCACCAGCGACCCCGACGAGGCCGCCGCCGTGCTCGCCGAGGCGCTCGTCGGCGACCTCGCCGACCCGCACCCCAGCGGGGACAGCCGCCGCTCCACGACCGTCCTCGCCCAGCTCCTCGGCCCCTACCACGCGGTCCACGGCCGCTTCCCCTCCGTGCCCGAGCTGCGGCAGCTGCTCGACGGCTCGCCCGTCGCGCTCGGCGCGCTGCGCACCGCGCTCACCGAGGCGGGGCACCAGGCGATGCTCCGCGAGCTGGACGCCCGCGAGCGGCAACTGGCACACCCCGGCGACGTCGGCGCCGTGCTCGCGGACCGGATCGCGCTGCTCGACCGCCCGGCCTTCGCCCCCTTCTTCGACACCTCCGGCGCCACCCGGCCCTTCTCGCTGCGCGCCCTCGACCACCCCGTCCGCGTCCGCATCGACCTGCCCGAACGCGGGCACGCAGACGCCTCCCGCATCCTCGCGCGGCTCCTCCTCGCCCAGTTCATGACCAGCGTCGCCGTCCGCGAGGACCGCTCCCTCTTCGCCTGCCTGGTCTTCGACGACGCCACCGGGGTGATCACCCCGCAGGCCGTCCGCGGCCTTCAGCGGCTGCGCTCCGCCAACGCGGGCGCCGTCCTCACCCTGCGCACCCTCGACGACGTGCCCCGCCCGCTGCGCTCCCCGCTGCTCGGCTCCGTCGGCTGCCGCATGGCCCTGTCCGGGCTCACCCCCTGGGACGGTCAGGACTTCGCCGAGGTCTGGGGCAAGGAATGGACCGAGGCCCGCGACGTCACCGACCGGCAGATCATCGCCGAAACCCCGGCGGGCAAGGCGCTGCACGCCATAAGGAGGGTGATCACCGGGCGGGCGCCGACCGCCCGCGCCGTCACCGTCCGCCAGGTCGAACGCGAACGCTGGTCCGCCTCCGACCTCGCCCACGCCGTCCCGCCCGGCCACGCCGTCCTCTCCCTCACCACCGTGCGCGGCGAACACGCACCGCCCCTCCTCGTGGAGCTACGGACCTGAAAGCGGCCTGAGAACCATGGGGGCGGCCAACCGTGGTACGTACGGTGAGGCAGAATCGGCACTGGTCGTTCATACGGACCGGCCAAAAGCTTCACAAGCCCGGTGCTCCCCCCATGTACCTCCCGCCCACCTGAAGGCCCCATGCCGCCCACGCTCGCCTCGCTCGTCCACCACTCGTCGCTCAAACTCACCGTGCGCGCGGGCGAGAACCACCTGGACACCGCCGTCCGCTGGGCCCACGTGAGCGAACTCGCCGACCCCGTCCCCTACATGGAAGGCGGCGAACTCCTCCTCATCACCGCCCTCAAACTGGACGCCGACGACCCCGAGGCGATGCGGCGGTACGTGAAACGGCTGACCGGCGCGGGCGTCGTCGGCCTCGGCTTCGCCGTTGGCGTCAACTACGACGCCGTACCCGACCCACTCGTCCGGGCGGCCGAGGAAGAGGGCCTGCCCCTGCTCGAAGTACCGCCCCGCACCCCCTTCATCGCCATCAGCAAAGCCGTCTCCGCCGCCATCGCCGCCGACCAGTACCGGGCCGTCACCACCGGATTCGCCGCGCAGCGCGAACTGACGAAGCAGGCGCTCAGCGAAGGCCCCGAAGGACTCCTCTCCGTACTCGCCGGGCAGGTCAACGGATGGGCCGCGCTCTACGACGCGTCCGGCGCCGTCGTCGCCACCGCCCCCGAATGGGCGGGGCGCCGCGCCGCCCGGCTCACCGCCGACGTCGAACGGCTGCGGGAGAGGCCCGCGCCCGCCAGCGCCGTCGTCGCGGGCGGCGCCGACGACCGCGTCGAACTCCACTCCATCGGCACCGGCCGCCGGGCCCGCGCCGCCCTCGCCGTCGGCACCGCCGCCGCCCTCGGCACCGCCGAACGCTACGCGCTGCACTCCGCCATCGCCCTGCTCACCCTCGTCACCGAACGCTCCCGGGCGCTGTACGCGGCCGAACAGCGGATCGGGGCGGCGGTGCTGCGCATGCTCCTCGCGGGGGAGCCGGATCATGCGCGGGCCGTCGCGGGGGACCTGTACGGGGCCCTGCTCGACGCCCCCTTCCGGATGGTGGCGGCGGAGGCCACCGCGCCGCCGCCCAACGGGGTGGCCGCGCCCACCGTGGCCCCCGCCGGGCAGGGGCGGGCGTCGCTGCTCGGCGAGGCGATGACCGGAGCCTCCGGGGACCCGCTCTCCGTCCTCGCCGACGTCGTGGAGTCGGCGGCGGCGCGTGCGGGCGAGGCGGTGCTCGTCGTCCCCGACGGGGGGCGGACCGTGCTCCTCGTCGTCGACGGGGGAGCGGCGGCCGACGCGTGCGTCCAGTACGCCGAGGTGCTGGAGGCGACCCGGTCGGACGGGTCCGCCTCGGACGAACTGGTCATCGGCTTCTCGGCGCCGGCCGGGCCGATCGCCGCGGTCAGCGCGTTCAAGCAGGCCGAACAGGCGTTGTCCGTCGCGCGGCGGCGGGGGCGGGTGCTCGTGGAGCACGAGGACGTCGTCGCCGGGTCCGTGCTGCCCCTGCTGGCGGACGACGCGGTGCGGGCGTTCGCGGACGGGTTGCTGCGGGCGCTCCGCGATCACGATGCGACGGGGCGGGGGGATCTCGTCGCCTCGCTGCGGGCCTGGCTTTCGCGGCACGGGCAGTGGGATGCGGCCGCGGCGGATCTCGGGGTCCACCGGCACACCTTGCGGTACCGCATGAGGCGGGTCGAAGAGATCCTGGGCCGCTCCCTCGACGACCCCGACGTCCGCATGGAACTCTGGCTCGCCCTCAAAACAACCGGCGTATGACACCCACCGAGGTCCCCGGCCGCGGGTCGCGTCGTGGCTGGTCGCGCAGTTCCCCGCGCCCCTGAAGGCATGCGGCTCCGCCGCGCCTTCCCCCGCCGGGGTCTGAGATGACGCACGAAGTGCGCATCTCAGGGGCGCGGGGAACTGCGCGAGCAACCACGACGGTGGCGCGCACGGAGCGGCGACGTAGGGCCCCCGCGGCGGGAAGCCGGGGTCGCTGCTCGGGCTCATAGGCCGATCCGGCGAAGTGTCCGCCCCGACCACTCCGCCCCGGCCAACTCATCCCCCACCCGGCCACCCCTACCGTGAGGTCACAGGAAACCCCGCACTCGGAAAGGCCGGTACACGACATGACCGCCGCCCACACCCCCTTCTGGCTCGCCGGCCGCCAGGCCACCGGGGACGCCGCCTTCGACGTCACGAACTCCTACGACGGCCGGCTCGTCGGCACCGTGAGCGTCCCGACGGAGGCCCAGGTCGAGGAGGCGGTGAGCGCCGCGCACGCGATCCGCGAGGAGTTCGCCGCGACCCCGGCCCACGTCCGCGCCAAGGCGCTGAACCACGTCGCGGACCGCCTCACGGAGCGGACGGAGGAGATCGCGCGGCTGATCTCCGCCGAGAACGGCAAGCCGATCAAGTGGGCGAGGGGCGAGGTGGGCCGCGCGGTGAGCGTGTTCCGGTTCGCCGCCGAGGAGGCCCGGCGCTGGAACAGCGGTGACGCCCAGCGTCTCGACACCGACCAGGGCGGCACGGGCCGCCTCGCCCTGACCCGCCGTATCCCGAAGGGCGTCGTCCTCGGCATCGCCCCGTTCAACTTCCCGCTGAACCTGAGCGCCCACAAGGTCGCCCCGGCGATCGCGGTCGGCGCCCCGATCATCCTGAAGCCGGCCCCGGCGACCCCGCTCTCCTCGCTGCTGCTCGGCGAACTGCTGGCCGAGACGGACCTCCCCGCGGGCTCGTGGTCGGTGCTGCCCGTCCCGAACGACCGGATGCCCGCCCTGGTCCAGGACGAGCGCCTGCCCGTCATCTCGTTCACCGGTTCGGGCCCCGTCGGCTACGCGATCATGGACAGCGTTCCGCGCAAGCACTGCACGCTCGAACTGGGCGGCAACGGCGCGGCGGTCGTCCTCGCCGACTACGCCTCCGAGGCCGACCTCGACTGGGCGGCGGGCCGCATCGCCACCTTCTCCAACTACCAGGGCGGCCAGTCCTGCATCTCTGTGCAGCGCGTCATCGCGGACGCGGCCGTGTACGACCGGCTGCTCCCGAAGATCGTCGCCGCCGTCGAGGCGCAGGTCACCGGCGACCCGGCCGACGACGCCACGGACGTGGGCCCGCTCGTGAGCGAGGACGCCGCCAAGCGCGTGGAGGCGTGGGTGAGCGAGGCCGTGGACGCCGGCGCGAACCTCCTCGCGGGCGGCAAGCGCGACGGTGCCAGCTACGCGCCGACCGTCCTGACCGACGTACCGGAGAACGTGACGATCGCCTGCGAGGAGGTCTTCGGGCCGGTCCTCACCGTCACGAAGGTCGAGGGGGAGGACGCCGCCTTCGCCGCGGTCAACGACTCCAAGTACGGCCTGCAGGCGGGCGTGTTCACGCACGACCTCCAGGCGGCGTTCCGCGCCCACCGCGCCCTGGAGGTCGGCGGCGTCGTCATCGGTGACGCCCCGTCCTACCGTGCCGACCAGATGCCGTACGGCGGCGCCAAGCAGTCCGGCGTCGGCCGCGAGGGCGTCCGTTACGCGATGGACGACTACACGTACGAGCGGGTCCTCGTCCTGACCGGGCTCGCCCTGTAACCACCGCGAAGTAACCACCGCGAACGGCCGACGGCCCGAGCCCGCTGTGCGGGGGCTCGGGCCGTTCGGCAGGGCGGGCCGGGTGACGCGGGGGCTGGCCGACTTGGGCCGGATCGGGTACATACGATCCAGTAGCACCAGCCGGTAACGGACCGGTCCGGTGCCCCCGACGCGCGGCGAGGTGAACCTCATGTCCGCAACACCACAGCCCCGGGCCAAGGTCTCCGAACGGGAGGCGCGGCAGGTCGCCGAGGCCGCCCGCGAGCAGGACTGGCGCAAGCCCAGCTTCGCGAAGGAGCTGTTCCTCGGCCGGTTCCGGCTCGACCTGGTCCATCCGCACCCGCTGCCGGCCGACGCGGACGCGCGGCGCGGCGAGGCGTTCCTCGCCCAGCTCAGGGACTTCTGCGAGACGAAGATCGACGCGGCCCGCATCGAGCGCGAGGCCAGGATTCCCGACGAGACGGTCAACGGGCTCAAGGAGCTCGGCGCGTTCGGCATGAAGATCGACACGAAGTACGGCGGTCTCGACCTGACGCAGGTGTACTACAACAAGGCGCTCGCCCTGGTCGGCTCGGCCAGCCCCGCCATCGGAGCACTGCTCTCGGCGCATCAGTCGATCGGCGTACCGCAGCCGCTGAAGATGTTCGGCACCCAGGAGCAGAAGGACGCGTTCCTGCCGCGGTGCGCACGCACCGACATCAGCGCCTTCCTGCTGACCGAGCCCGACGTGGGCTCCGACCCCGCGCGCCTCGCCACCACCGCCGTGCCCGATGGCGACGACTACGTCCTCGACGGGGTCAAGCTGTGGACGACGAACGGGGTGGTCGCGGACCTCCTCGTCGTCATGGCGCGCGTCCCGAAGTCCGAGCACCACCGGGGCGGCATCACGGCCTTCGTCGTCGAGGCCACCGCCGAGGGCGTCACCGTCGAGAACCGCAACGCCTTCATGGGCCTGCGGGGCCTGGAGAACGGTGTCACCCGCTTCCACCAGGTCCGGGTTCCGGCCGCCAACCGGATCGGGCCCGAGGGCGCGGGCCTGAAGATCGCCCTCACCACGCTCAACACCGGGCGGCTCTCACTGCCCGCGATGTGCGTCGGCGCCGGGAAGTGGTGTCTGAAGATCGCCCGCGAATGGTCGGCGGCGCGTGAGCAGTGGGGCAAACCGGTCGCGTTCCACGAGGCGGTCGGCGCGAAGATCTCCTTCATCGCCGCCACCACGTTCGCCCTGGAGGCGGTCCTCGACCTGTCCTCCCAGATGGCCGACGAGGACCGCAACGACATCCGCATCGAGGCCGCCCTCGCCAAGCTGTACGGCTCCGAGATGGCCTGGCTGATGGCCGACGAACTCGTCCAGATCCGCGGCGGACGCGGCTTCGAGACCGCCGAGTCCCTCGCGGCGCGCGGCGAACGCGCCGTCCCCGCCGAACAGATCCTCCGCGACCTGCGCATCAACCGCATCTTCGAGGGCTCGACGGAGATCATGCATCTGCTGATCGCCCGCGAGGCCGTCGACGCGCACCTCTCCGTGGCCGGTGACCTGATCGACCCGGAGAAGTCCCTGACGGACAAGGCGAGGGCGGGCGCCAAGGCGGGCGGCTTCTACGCCAAGTGGCTGCCGAAGCTCGTCACCGGTCCCGGCCAACTCCCGCGCTCGTACGCCGAGTTCCACCCGGAGGGCCACCCGGACCTCGCCACGCACCTGCGCTACGTCGAACGCTCCGCCCGCAAGCTTGCCCGCTCCACCTTCTACGCCATGTCCCGCTGGCAGGGCCGCATGGAGACCAAACAGGGCTTCCTCGGCCGCATCGTCGACATCGGCGCCGAACTGTTCGCCATGAGCGCGGCCTGCGTCCGCGCCGAACTCCTGCGCACCACCGAGGACCACGGCCGCCAGGCCTACCAACTCGCCGACGTCTTCTGCCGGCAGGCCCGCATCCGCGCCGACGCACTCTTCGAACGGCTGTGGACCAACACCGACGACCTGGACCACAAGGTCGTCAAGGGTGTCCTCGGCGGCGCCTACACCTGGCTGGAGAGCGGCGTCGTCGACCCGAGCGGCGAAGGCCCCTGGATCGCCGACGCCACCCCTGGCGAGACGAAGCGGGAGAACGTCCACCGCCCGATCCGCTGACGCTCGGGTCCTCCGTGTCGGGCTCCGTGTCGGTCTCCGCGTCGGCCTCCGTGTCGGCCTCCGTGTCGCGTGGGACGGGTCGCCGGTGGAGCCCGGCGATCCGTCCTTACGACACCGGGGGCCGTAGGCACGAAGGCCCGTTCCCGCTGTGGGCCGGCGGCGAATCTCGGCCATTACGTCCGCTCCCTGACCCGATGACGCCGGGTCCCCGGACCCCGTACGGGCGCATCCGGGGGCACCCTGTCAACCTCACAGGAAGCCGGGGCGACAATAGGGGGATGACCGACAGCCCATCGCCGCTCGCCGATCCGCACCTCGTCTTCGACCCCGCGCCCGGCGACGCCCCCAGGGACATCGTTGTGCTCGGCTCGACGGGATCGATCGGCACGCAGGCCATCGACCTCGTGCTGCGCAATCCGGACCGCTTCCGCGTCACGGCCCTCAGCGCCGCGGGCGGCCGGGTCGGCCTCCTCGCCGAGCAGGCGCACCAGCTGCGCGTCCGCACCGTCGCCGTCGCCTGCGAGGACGTCGTCGGCGCGCTGCGCGAGGCGCTGGCCGAGCGGTACGGGGCCGGGGAGCCGCTCCCCGAGATCCTCGCGGGGCCGGACGCCGCCACCGAGGTCGCCGGCCGCGGCGACTGCCACACGGTCCTCAACGGCATCACCGGATCGATCGGCCTCGCGCCGACGCTCGCCGCCCTCGAAGCGGGCCGCACCCTCGCCCTCGCCAACAAGGAGTCGCTGATCGTCGGCGGCCCGCTGGTGAAGGCGCTCGCCAAGCCGGGCCAGATCATCCCGGTCGACTCCGAGCACGCCGCCCTCTTCCAGGCGCTCGCCGCGGGCACCCGCGCCGATGTGCGCAAGCTCGTCGTCACGGCGTCCGGCGGCCCGTTCCGCGGCCGGACCAAGGCCGACCTGGCGCACGTCACCGTCGAGGACGCGCTCGCGCACCCCACCTGGGCGATGGGCCCGGTCATCACGATCAACTCGGCGACCCTGGTCAACAAGGGCCTGGAGGTCATCGAGGCGCACCTGCTCTACGACATCCCCTTCGACCGCATCGAGGTCGTCGTCCACCCGCAGTCCTACGTGCACTCCATGGTCGAGTACACCGACGGCTCCTCGATCCTCCAGGCGACGCCGCCGGACATGCGCGGCCCCATCGCCATCGGCCTCGGCTGGCCCGAGCGGATCCCCGACGCGGCGCCCGCCTTCGACTGGACGAAGGCGTCGAGCTGGGAGTTCTACCCCCTCGACAACGACGCGTTCCCGTCGGTGAACCTGGCCCGCCATGTCGGGCAGCTCGCGGGCACGGCCCCGGCGGTGTTCAATGCCGCCAACGAGGAGTGCGTGGACGCCTTCCTGAAGGGCGCCCTGCCGTTCAACGGGATCATGGAGACCGTCACCCGGGTCGTCGAGGAACACGGCGCCCCTTCCGTGACGGGGCCGGGAACTTCCCTGACCGTCGCGGACGTCCTCGAAGCGGAGACCTGGGCACGCGCCCGGGCACGTGAACTGACCGACCGGGACGAGGCAGCCGCGGAGGCTCGTGCATGACGACCTTGATGATCATCCTCGGCGTAGTCGTCTTCGTGGTGGGCCTGCTCATCTCCATCGCCTGGCACGAACTCGGCCACCTGTCGACGGCGAAGATGTTCGGCATCCGCGTCCCGCAGTACATGGTGGGCTTCGGACCCACCCTGTTCTCGCGGACGAAGGGTGAGACCGAGTACGGCGTCAAGGCGATCCCGCTCGGCGGCTACATCCGCATGATCGGCATGTTCCCGCCCGGCGAGGACGGCCGGATCGAGGCCCGCTCGACCTCCCCGTTCCGCTCGATGGTGGAGGACGCGCGCGCCGCCGCCTTCGAAGAGGTGAAGCCCGGCGACGAGACCCGCCTCTTCTACACCCGCAAGCCGTGGAAGCGCGTCATCGTGATGTTCGCGGGCCCGTTCATGAACCTGATCCTCGCGATCGGCCTGTTCTTCACGGTCCTGATGGGCTTCGGCATCACCCAGCAGACGACCGCCGTCGAGTCCGTCTCGAAGTGCGTCATCCAGGCCAGCGACCGGCGGGACACCTGCAAGGCGTCCGACCCGCAGTCCCCGGCCGCCGCCGCGGGCCTGAAGGCCAAGGACAAGATCGTCTCGTTCGACGGGGTCACCACGGACAAGTGGAACGTCCTGTCCGACAAGATCCGCGAGAGCGCCGGCAAGACCGTACCGATCGTCGTCGAGCGCGACGGACAGCGGAAGACGCTGACCGCGAAGATCGCCACCAACACGGTCGCCAAGAAGGACGCCGGCGGCCAGATCACCGACGGCTACGTCAAGGCCGGCTTCCTCGGCTTCACCGCCGCCACCGGCGTCGTCCACCAGGACTTCGGCTCCTCCGTGACCTGGATGGGCGACCGCGTCGGCGACGCCGTCGACTCCATCATCGCCCTCCCGGCGAAGATCCCGGCCCTGTGGGACGCCGCGTTCGGCGACGGACCGCGCGACCAGGACTCCCCGATGGGCGTGGTCGGCGCGGCCCGCGTCGGCGGCGACATCGCCGCGCTCGACATCCCGGCGACGCAGAAGGTCGCGATGTCGTTGATGCTGGTGGCAGGCTTCAACCTGTCGCTCTTCCTGTTCAACATGCTGCCGCTGCTGCCGCTCGACGGCGGCCACATCGCGGGCGCCCTGTGGGAGGCGCTGCGGCGCAACCTCGCCCGCGTCTTCCGCCGCCCCGACCCCGGCCCCTTCGATGTGGCGAAGCTCATGCCGCTCGCGTACGTGGTGGCCGGGATCTTCGTCTGCTTCACCATCCTCGTCCTCATCGCCGACGTGGTGAATCCGGTGAAAATCTCCTGATCCCGTGGCACATGAGGCGGCCGGGCACCCTATGTGCCCGGCCGCCCCTCTTTGGGTGGATGTACGGGGCGCAGTGTGCTCGGGCGCGCGCCGGTGACGTAATCTCGGAAGCCTCTGGACTCGATCCTCGATCCACACCTTGGGGTTGCACAGCAGATGACTGCGATTTCACTCGGCATGCCGGATGTACCGCTCAAGCTCGCCGAGCGGCGCAAGAGCCGGCAGATCCAGGTCGGCACGGTCGCCGTCGGCGGTGACGCCCCGGTCTCCGTGCAGTCGATGACGACGACACGTACGTCCGACATCGGAGCCACCCTCCAGCAGATCGCCGAGCTGACCGCCTCCGGCTGCCAGATCGTGCGCGTCGCCTGCCCGACGCAGGACGACGCCGACGCGCTGCCGATCATCGCCAAGAAGTCGCAGATCCCGGTCATCGCCGACATCCACTTCCAGCCGAAGTACGTCTTCGCCGCCATCGAGGCGGGCTGCGCGGCCGTCCGGGTCAACCCCGGCAACATCAAGCAGTTCGACGACAAGGTCAAGGAGATCGCCAAGGCGGCCCGCGACCACGGCACCCCCATCCGCATCGGGGTCAACGCGGGCTCCCTCGACCGGCGCCTGCTCCAGAAGTACGGCAAGGCGACGCCCGAGGCGCTCGCCGAGTCCGCGCTGTGGGAGGCGTCGCTCTTCGAGGAGCACGACTTCCGCGACATCAAGATCTCGGTCAAGCACAACGACCCCGTCGTCATGGTCAACGCGTACCGGCTGCTCGCCGAGAAGTGCGACTACCCGCTCCACCTCGGGGTGACCGAGGCCGGGCCCGCCTTCCAGGGGACCATCAAGTCCGCCGTGGCCTTCGGGGCGCTGCTCTCCGAGGGGATCGGCGACACGATCCGGGTCTCGCTCTCGGCTCCGCCGGTCGAGGAGATCAAGGTCGGCAACCAGATCCTCGAATCCCTGGGGCTGCGCCCGCGCCGCCTGGAGATCGTCTCCTGCCCCTCCTGCGGGCGTGCGCAGGTGGACGTCTACAAGCTGGCGGAGGAAGTCACCGCCGGTCTCGACGGTATGGAGGTGCCGCTCCGCGTCGCCGTCATGGGCTGCGTCGTGAACGGGCCCGGTGAGGCCCGTGAGGCCGATCTCGGTGTCGCCTCCGGCAACGGCAAGGGGCAGATCTTCGTCAAGGGCGAGGTCATCAAGACCGTTCCCGAGTCGAAGATCGTGGAGACGCTGATCGAGGAGGCGATGAAGATCGCCGAGCAGATGGAGAAGGACGGGGTGGCCTCCGGCGAGCCGTCGGTGGCCGTCGCGGGCTGATATCGGCTCGGGCCCGCCGTTTCGCTTTTGCGCGCGCTCGTCTGGCGGGTTCGTCCCGTCGGGCGAGCGCGTTCCGCTCCGCGGGGCCGGCCGTTTCCCCTCGCGTCTGCCCCCTCCGCGCCGTCTTCGGCCGCGGGTTTCGTCGTGGCTGGCCGCGCAGTTCCCCGCGCCCCTGAGACGCGCACTTCGTGCGCCGCCTCAGGGCCCCATGCGCACCCGGGGGGGGCGCCCCACCGGAGAGGCCGCGGCGCAGCCGCAGCCCTCCAGGGGCGCGGGGAACTGCGCGGCCAGCCACGACGGCGCCGCGGGCGCGAGGGGGCCGGGGCGGGGCAGGGCGGCCGCGCCGGGAGGCGTCCCCCGCGCGTGGAATCGCCGACGCGGGGCACACGGGTGCGGGCCGCACCCCGGGCGGCGCCCGAGGCACAGGCGGCTCAAACCACCGGCAGGTACAGTGCGGAGATCAGCAGCCCTGCCCGAGCCCCGCTGAACCCCCGGCCCCGCCCCAGCCCACCCGCCCAGCCAAAAGGCACTGCCCGTGTTGACTCAGACCACCACCCGGGTCCTCGAACCGAGTGACCTGGACGCCGCGCTCGCCGTGCTGGACCGCGAGCCCGTCGCCAACGCCTTCGTGACGGCCCGCGTCCGCATCGCGGGCCTGGACCCGTGGCGGCTGGGCGGCGAGATGTGGGGCTGGTACGAGGACGGCATGCTGGAGTCGCTCTGCTACGCGGGCGCGAACCTGGTCCCGATCTGCGCGACGGACCGCGCGGTCCGCGGCTTCGCCGACCGGGCGCGCCGCGCGGGCCGCCGCTGTTCGTCGATCGTGGGCCCGGCGGAGCCGACCGCCCTGCTGTGGCGGCTCCTGGAGCACAGCTGGGGCCCGGCCCGCGACGTGCGCCCGCACCAGCCGCTGATGGTGACGGACCGGATGCCCGCCGACATCGCCCCGGACCCGTACGTCCGCAGGATCCGCAAGGACGAGATGGACGCGATCATGCCGGCGTGCGTGGCGATGTTCACCGAGGAGGTCGGGGTGTCGCCGACGGCCGGTGACGGCGGCCTGCTCTACCAGGCGCGGGTCGCGGAACTGGTCGGCTCGGGCCGCTCCTTCGCCCGCCTCGACGAGCACGGCAAGGTCATATTCAAGGCCGAGATCGGCGCCGCGACCGAGCAGGCGTGCCAGATCCAGGGCGTGTGGGTGGCGCCCGAGTACCGGGGCCGCGGTCTCGCCGCCCCGGGCATGGCGGCCGTTCTGCGGTACGCCCTCGCGGACGTCGCCCCCGTCGTCAGCCTGTATGTCAACGACTTCAACACTCCGGCCCGCGCCGCGTACCGCCGGGTGGGGTTCGAAGAGGTCGGCGAGTTCATGAGCGTCCTGTTCTGAGGCCGCACAGGGGCTGTCGCCCCGCCCCGGGCTCCCCGGGGTACCCTCCGGGCATGCCGCACCGGAACCGTACGGACGACACCGCCGTGACCATCGGCCCCCTCGACCTGCAGGCCCGCGTCGACGAGGCGCTCGCCGTCCAGGCGCACGCGTTCGGCCTGAGCGACGAGGAGATCGCCGTACGCCGCCAGATCGTGCTGCGCCACATCACGTACGCGGGGGCCCGCGCGCTCGGCGCGACCACGGAGAGCGGCCGGCTGGTCGGCTTCGTCTACGGGATGCCGAACGACCGCACCCACTGGTGGTCGACGGTCGTCGAGCCGTATCTGCGTGCCCGCACCCTCGACCACTGGCTGGACGACTCGTTCGTCATCACCGAGCTGCACGTGCACCCCGGCTACCAGAACCGCGGCGTCGGCCGCCGCCTGATCACCACGATCACCGACGGCGCCACCCAGCCCCGTTCGATCCTCTCCGCGATCGACTTCGACAGCCCGGCCCGCGGCCTCTACCACTCCCTCGGCTACGAGGACCTGGCCCGCCAGGTCCTCTTCCCGAGCGCCCCGAGGCCGTACGCGGTGATGGGCGCCCCGCTCCCGCTGCGCCGCTGACGGGAGCACCGGACCGGAACCGATTTCCGGCGGCGCCCACCGCCCGGCTAACCTCCTGAGCACAACCCTTTCGTCGCAGGAGTCAAGAATCATGGCCAAGGTCCAGGTCCAGCGCATGTCCCGGTTGATGGTGAAGACCCTGCGCGACGACCCTGCGGACGCCGAGGTGCTGAGCCACAAACTCCTGGTCCGCGCCGGTTTCGTGCGCCGTACCGCCGCGGGTGTCTGGTCCTGGCTGCCGCTCGGCCGCCGGGTCTACGCCAACGTCGAGCGCGTCGTCCGCGAGGAGATGGACGCCATCGGCGCCCAGGAGGTCCTCCTCCCCGCCCTCCTGCCCAAGGAGCCCTACGAGGCGACGGGCCGCTGGGAGGAGTACGGCGCCGAGCTGTTCCGCCTCAACGACCGCAAGGGCGGCGACTACCTCCTCGGCCCGACCCACGAGGAGATCTTCACCCAGCTGGTCAAGGACCAGTGCACGTCCTACAAGGACCTGCCGGTGATCCTCTACCAGATCCAGACGAAGTACCGCGACGAGGCGCGCCCCCGCGCGGGCATCCTGCGCGGCCGTGAGTTCCAGATGAAGGACTCGTACTCCTTCGACCTGACCGACGAGGGTCTCGCCGAGTCCTACGCCCTGCACCGCGCCGCCTACCAGCGCATCTTCGAGCGTCTCGGCCTCGACTACCGCATCTGCGCCGCGACCGCGGGCGCCATGGGCGGCTCGAAGTCGGAGGAGTTCCTCGCCCCGGCCGGCGCCGGCGAGGACACCTTCGCCGACTGCCCGAACTGCGACTACGCGGCCAACACCGAGGCCGTCACATACCCTCTGAAGCCGGTCGAGGCGACCGACGCGCCCGCGCTCGAAGAGATCCCCACGCCCGACACCCCGACCATCGAGACGCTCGCCGCGTACCTGGGGGTCCCGGCGTCGGCCACGCTGAAGAACCTCCTGGTCAAGGTGGACGGCGAGATCGTCGCCGTCGGCGTCCCCGGTGACCGCGAGGTCGACATGGACAAGGTCGAGGCGCACTTCTCCCCGGCCGCCGTCGAGCTGGTCACGGCCGAGGACTTCGAGGGCCGCGACGACCTGGTGCGCGGCTACGTCGGCCCGCAGGGCCTGGAGAAGGTCACCTACCTCGCCGACCCGCGCGTCGCCCCCGGCACCGCCTGGATCACCGGCGCCAACAAGGACGGCGTCCACGCGAAGAACGTCGTCGCGGGCCGGGACTTCGAGGTCTCCGCGTACGTCGACGTCGTCGTGGTCGAGGAAGGCGACCCGTGCCCCAAGTGCGGTACGGGCCTGAAGCTGGACCGCGCCATCGAGATCGGCCACATCTTCCAGCTCGGCCGCAAGTACGCCGACGCCTTCCAGCTCGACGTGCTCGGCCAGAACGGCAAGCCGGTCCGCGTCACCATGGGCTCCTACGGCATCGGCGTCTCGCGCGCCGTCGCCGCCCTCGCCGAGCAGCACGCCGACGACAAGGGCCTCATCTGGCCCGAGGAGATCGCCCCGGCCGACGTCCACGTCGTCGCGGCGGGCAAGGCGCTCCAGACCGAGCTGGCCCTGGAGGTCTCCGAGAAGCTGGCCGAGGCCGGTGTCCGCGTCCTCGTCGACGACCGCCCCGGCATCTCGCCCGGCGTGAAGTTCACCGACTCCGAGCTGATCGGCGTGCCGAAGATCCTGGTCGCGGGCCGCCGCAGCGCCGACGGCGTCGTGGAGCTGAAGGACCGCCGCACCGGCGAGCGCGAGGAGCTGACGGTCGAGGAGGCCGTGGCCCGCCTCACCGCCTGAACGAACGAGTGACACAGAGCGGCGCCCCGGGTTCTCGAACCCGGGGCGCCGTCCGCGTATCGCCGACCTCCTACAGCCAGCCCGCGAACTCCAGCAGGTTCTCGCCGTCCCGCTCACGCCCCACGCGCAGCGCCCGCACCCCGGACTCGACCGCCCGGAACAGCGTCCAGCCGCGCAGCCGCTCCTGGTCCACGTCGAGGGACTCGGCGAGGCGCTTCACCCGGCGGCGCGTGATCGCGGGTCCGGACGGGGAGCCGATCAGGTCCTCGACACGGTCGCGCACCAGGCGGGCCAGGTCGAAGGCGCGCTCGCCGACGACCGGGTCGGGGCCGATCGCCAGCCACGGCATCCGCTCGCCGGACAACACCTTGGACTGCCGGAACGTGCCGTGAAGCAGCCGCACCTCGGGCTCCTCGGCCACCAGGGTCGCGCGGGCCTCAAGCGCCGCCTCGACCAGCGGCGCGACCTCGGGGAACGCGGCCACGCCCGCCCGCATCGCCGTCGCCTGGCGGCCCGTGCGCTCGGGCACCGTCTCGCAGTTGCGCCCGGCCGGCGGCTCCGTCCACAGGCGGCGCAGCGTACCCGCCGCCTCCAGGAGCGCCTTCGCCTCCGGCAGCGTCCGCACGGAGACCTCGGGGTGCAGCCGCTCCAGGAGCAGCGCCCCGTCGTTCATCCCGGGATCGAGCAGACGCACCGCGCCGAAGCCGTCCCACCGCGTGAGCGCCGCGCGCTCCGCCTCGGGACGGAACCGCTCCGGGGCCAGCTTCAGTACCGCGGGCGAGCCGTCCGCCGTACGGACGTGGGCGACCAGGCTGCTGCGCCCGCCCGGCAGGTGCACCCGCTCGACGGTCACCTCACGCCGGGCCGCCGCCTCGGCGAGCAGGGCCTCGACCCGGCCGAGCCAGGACGTCGCCCCGTCGTCGCGCACCTCGCCGAGCGCGTTCACCAGCCGCTGCGGAGGTTCGAAAGCCATGCGCGAGAGATCCCTTCCACACCAACTGCCCGGCCGCTGAGGAAACAGCGACCGCACCACTTGCCCGGCCGCCGAGGAAACAGCGACCGCGTCACTTGCCCGGCCGCCGAGATACAGCGACCGCTTACGTACGCGGCGCCGCCGAGGAGGACGCGGAGGGCACCGCGGCCCGTTCGGCGAGCCCAGGGAAGGCTACGCTCCCGCCGCGCCAGCGCACCGCACGGACCGCCGCCTCGCGCAGCGCGTCCGCCGCGGCACGGCGCCGCTCGCCGTCCGCCGCGCGGACGAGGTCCGAGTAGACGCCGGCCACCTTGTCCTCGATGTCGGCGGCGAGCCGGGCCGCCGCCGCCGAGTCCGGCACCGGGAACGGCAGCGCGTACGCCCCCGCGGACTCCTCCGGCGCGCCGCCCAGGCCCCGTACCGTGCGCCGCAGTTCGTCCCGGCGCGCGCGGTGCGCGTCGTACGCCGCCTTCGCCTCGGTGCGCCGCCCCTCGCGGACCCGGCCGCCGACGACCCCGTAGCCGTAGACCGCCGCGTGCTCGGCGCGCAGGGCCGCCTGCACCGCCGCCAGCAGCTCCTTGTCGCTGTCCTTGCCGCTCATCCCCGTCAGCCTTCCGTCAGCAGGTACGCGTGCCCGGCACCGGCCGCCGCCACCGAGGCCAGCAGGCGCGCCTCCTCGGGAGGCGTGCCGGAGTCGGTGAGCGCCGTCATCCGGCGGTCCGACAGGGCCCGCTCGGCCGCCGCGAGCGCCTTCAGCACGTCCTTCTCGGCGACCGGGGGAGTGGTCGCGGAGGGGGTGAGCGCCTTCGGCCTCGCGGCGCCGCCGAACGCCTCGACGTGCCGCCCGACCTCCTCGCGCAGCGGGCCGAGCCGCGTCGCGAGCGAGGGGTGCGCGGCGAGCGCCTGGTCGTACTGGCCGAGGAGGTCGGCGCTCTCGCGGGCCGCCCGCGCCCGGACCCGCTTCCCCTGCGAGACGGAGGGCGCGCCCTGGGCGCCGTCGTCGTCGCCGCTCGAACAGCCGGTCAGGAGCGCGGCCCCGGCGAGGGAGGTGAGCAGGGTCCTGCGGCGTGGCCCCCGTGGGGCCTGGGTGGTGAGCGGCACGGGCGGTCGTCCTCGGCAGACTGGGGGCGGTGGCGGCACGACCGGGACGGCGCGGCCGGTGATCACCGTACCGCCGCCCCACGGCCGGTGGACCGCAACACCCCCCTGGACCGGATACCCTTTGACCTGACGCGCATGGAATGCCGACACACCACAACAGCACACGCGGCCGAGGAGTCACCCGGATGAGCACGACCCAGAACGAGAGGCTGCGGGAACTACTGGAACCGCTCGTCAGCTCCCAGGGGCTCGACCTCGAAGAGATCGAGATCGCCTCGGTAGGACGCAAGCGGGTGCTGCGCGTCGTCGTCGACTCCTACGAAGGGGCCGACCTCGACAAGGTCGCCGATGTGAGCCGCGCGCTCTCGGCGAAGCTCGACGAGACGGACGCCATGGGCGACGGGGAGTACGAGCTGGAGGTCGGGACGCCGGGCGCCGAGCGCGCCCTCACCGAGCACCGCCACTACGTCCGCGCGACGGACCGCCTCGTCAAGTTCCAGCTGAGCGACGACTCCGAGCTGGTCGCGCGCATCCTCGAGGTCGACGACGACGGCCTCGACCTCGAAGTACCGGGCGTGAAGGGCCGCAAGGCCACCGCCCGACGGCTCGCCTTCAGTGACATCGCCAAGGCGCGGGTCCAGGTCGAGTTCAACCGTAAGAACAAGAACGACGCATCAGAAGCAGAGGAGGCGTAGCCGTGGACATCGACATGAGTGCCCTGCGGGGTCTGGTCCGGGAGAAGGAGATCTCCTTCGATCTGCTGGTCGAGGCGATCGAGTCGGCCCTCCTCATCGCCTACCACCGCACCGACGGCAGTTTCCGCCGCGCGCGCGTCAAGCTGGACCGTGAGAGCGGCCATGTGACGGTGTGGGCGACGGAGGACCCGGCGGACCTCGAAGAGGGCCAGGAGGCCAAGGAGTTCGACGACACCCCGTCCGACTTCGGCCGCATCGCCGCCACCACCGCCAAGCAGGTCATCCTGCAGCGCCTGCGCGACGCGCAGGACGACGCGACGCTCGGCGAGTACGCGGGCCGCGAGGGCGACATCGTGATGGGCGTCGTCCAGCAGGGCCGCGACCCGAAGAACGTGCTGGTCGACATCGGCAAGCTGGAGGCGATCCTGCCGGTGCAGGAGCAGGTGCCGGGCGAGGAGTACCCGCACGGCATGCGTCTGCGCTCGTACGTCGTCCGCGTCGCCAAGGGGGTGCGCGGCCCGTCCGTGACCCTGTCGCGCACGCACCCCAGCCTGGTGAAGAAGCTCTTCGCCCTGGAGGTGCCGGAGATCGCCGACGGCAGCGTCGAGATCTCCGCCATCGCCCGTGAGGCCGGCCACCGTACGAAGATCGCCGTGCGGTCGACGCGCAGCGGGCTCAACGCCAAGGGCGCGTGCATCGGCCCGATGGGCGGCCGCGTGCGCAACGTGATGGGTGAGCTGAACGGCGAGAAGATCGACATCGTCGACTGGTCGGACGACCCGGCGGAGATGGTGGCCAACGCGCTCTCCCCGGCCCGCGTCTCCAAGGTCGAGGTCGTCGACCTGGGCGCCCGCTCCGCGCGCGTGACGGTCCCCGACTACCAGCTCTCCCTCGCCATCGGCAAGGAGGGGCAGAACGCCCGGCTCGCGGCCCGGCTCACCGGCTGGCGCATCGACATCCGCCCGGACACCGAGCAGGGCGCGGAATAAATCCGGGCGCTCCGCGCTTGGACCACGACAGTATGTGACGGCGGACGCGAGACCGCCTGTGACAAGAAACAGCCGTTCGATTCTTGCCCCGAAAGGGGTGAGGTCGGTACGGGGAGGTAGACTTAAGCGTGTCTGGCCGGACGCATGCCCGCGCATGCCCTGAGCGAACCTGTGTGGGATGCCGGGAGCGAGCGGCCAAGAGCGATCTGCTGCGGATCGTGGTGATCGAGGGCCGGTGTGTCCCCGATGATCGCGGTACGCTGCCCGGCCGGGGTGCCTATGTGCACCCCGCCCTGGTCTGTCTCGACCTGGCGGTCCGCCGCCGGGCGTTCCAGCGGGCTTATAAGGCCCCTGGACCGTTCGACACGGAGGCGCTCCGCCACCGAGTCGAGCAGGCGACACCGTAAGAAGCGCCGCACGGAGCCCCCGTGCGGCCCTGGTACCCCGCGAGTTGGAAGTAGGTCGAGATTGCGATGAGCACTCGATGAGCACGCGATGAGTACGCCCATGAAGTAGCGACGGTCCGGCGGAACCCGGACCTAAAAGGAGCGAAGTGGCTAAGGTCCGGGTATACGAGCTCGCCAAGGAGTTCGGCGTTGAGAGCAAGGTCGTCATGGCCAAGCTCCAAGAACTCGGTGAATTCGTACGTTCTGCGTCCTCGACGATCGAGGCGCCGGTAGTACGCAAATTGACTGACGCCCTCCAGCAGGGCAACGGCGGCAAGCCCGCCGCGAAGAAGGGCGCGCCCGCGAAGCCCGCGGCGCCGCGTCCCACCCCCTCTCCCGCGCAGGCCGCCAAGCCTGCCGCGCCGCGTCCGCCGGCCCCCAAGCCGGCCGCCGCCGAGCAGGCTCCGGCCGCGCCGGCGGCCCCCGCGGCGACGCCGGGTCCGCGTCCCGGCCCGAAGCCGGCTCCCAAGCCCGCTTCGCCGGCCCCGGCCGCGCCCGAGTTCACGGCACCGCCCGCCGCCCCGGCCGCCTCGTCGGCCCCGGCGCCCAGCGGTCCGCGTCCCGGCGCCCGTCCCGGTGCCCCGAAGCCCGGCGCCCGTCCGGCGCCCGGCCAGGGCCAGGGCGGCCAGGGCCGTGACAACCGCGGTGAGCGCGGCGGCGACCGCCAGGGCGCTCCGCGCCAGGGCGGCCAGGGCGGCGCGCCCCGTCCCGGTGGTGCCCGTCCCGCGGGTCCCCGTCCGGGCAACAACCCCTTCACCTCCGGTGGCTCCACCGGCATGGCGCGCCCGCAGGCGCCCCGTCCGGGCGGCGCCCCGCGCCCCGGTGGCCAGGGTGCTCCCGGTGGTCCGCGTCCGCAGGGCGGCGGCCAGGGCGGTCCCCGTCCGCAGGGTCAGGGCGGCGCCCGTCCGACCCCGGGCGGCATGCCTCGTCCGCAGGGCGGCGCGGCCGGTCCGCGTCCCGGCGGCGGCCCCGCCGGTAACCGTCCGAACCCGGGCATGATGCCGCAGCGTCCGGCCGCGGGCCCGCGTCCCGGTCCCGGTGGCCGTGGTCCGGGTGGCGGCGGTCGTCCGGGTGGCGGCGGCGGTCGTCCCGGTGGCGGCGGCGGTTTCGCCGGTCGTCCCGGTGGCGGTGGCGGCGGCGGCTTCGCCGGTCGTCCCGGCGGTCCCGGTGGCGGTGGCGGCGGTTTCGCCGGTCGTCCCGGTGGCGGCGGTGGCCGTCCCGGCTTCGGTGGCCGTCCCGGTGGTCCGGGTGGCCGCGGTGGCACGCAGGGTGCGTTCGGCCGTCCCGGCGGGCCCGCCCGTCGTGGCCGCAAGTCGAAGCGGCAGAGGCGCCAGGAGTACGAGGCCATGCAGGCCCCGTCGGTCGGCGGCGTCATGCTGCCTCGCGGCAACGGACAGTCCGTCCGCCTGTCGCGCGGTGCGTCGCTCACCGACTTCGCGGAGAAGATCAACGCCAACCCGGCGTCGCTCGTCGCCGTGATGATGAACCTCGGCGAGATGGTCACTGCCACGCAGTCCGTCTCCGACGAGACGCTGAAGCTCCTCGCGGACGAGATGAACTACGTCCTCGAGATCGTCAGCCCCGAGGAGGAGGACCGCGAGCTGCTCGAGTCCTTCGACATCGAGTTCGGCGAGGACGAGGGCGGCGAGGACATGCTCGTCTCCCGTCCGCCGGTCGTGACCGTCATGGGCCACGTCGACCACGGTAAGACCCGCCTGCTCGACACCATCCGCAAGACGAACGTCATCGCGGGCGAGGCCGGCGGCATCACGCAGCACATCGGTGCGTACCAGGTCACGACGGAGGTGAACGAGGAGGAGCGCAGGATCACCTTCATCGACACCCCCGGTCACGAGGCCTTCACCGCCATGCGTGCCCGTGGTGCGAAGTCGACCGACATCGCGATCCTCGTGGTCGCGGCCAACGACGGCGTCATGCCCCAGACGGTCGAGGCGCTCAACCACGCCAAGGCCGCCGAGGTCCCGATCGTCGTCGCGGTCAACAAGATCGACGTCGAGGGTGCCGACCCGACCAAGGTGCGCGGTCAGCTCACCGAATACGGTCTGGTGGCCGAGGAGTACGGCGGCGACACCATGTTCGTCGACATCTCCGCCAAGCAGGGTCTGAACATCGACTCCCTGCTCGAGGCCGTGGTCCTGACCGCGGACGCCTCGCTCGACCTGCGGGCCAACCCGGAGCAGGACGCGCAGGGTATTGCGATCGAGTCGCACCTCGACAAGGGCCGCGGTGCCGTCTCGACGGTCCTGGTCCAGCGCGGCACGCTGCGCATCGGCGACACGATGGTGGTCGGCGACGCCTACGGCCGAGTCCGCGCCATGCTCGACGACAACGGGAACAACGTCGAGGAAGCGGGTCCCTCGACCCCCGTCCTCGTGCTTGGTCTCACCAACGTCCCGGGTGCCGGCGACAACTTCCTGGTGGTCGACGAGGACCGTACGGCCCGTCAGATCGCCGAGAAGCGTGCCGCTCGTGAGCGCAACGCCAACTTCGCGCGCCGCGGCGTCCGGTTCTCCCTGGAGAACCTGGACGAGGCCCTCAAGGCCGGTCTGGTGCAGGAACTCAACCTCATCATCAAGGGCGACGCGTCCGGTTCGGTGGAGGCTCTCGAGTCCTCGCTGCTCCAGCTCGACGTCGGCGAAGAGGTCGACATCCGCGTCCTGCACCGCGGTGTGGGTGCGGTCACCGAGTCCGACATCAACCTGGCGACCGGCTCCGACGCCATCGTCATCGGCTTCAACGTCCGGGCAGCCGGCCGTGCGCAGCAGATGGCGGAGCGCGAGGGCGTCGACGTCCGGTACTACTCGGTGATCTACCAGGCCATCGAGGAGATCGAGGCGGCCCTCAAGGGCATGCTCAAGCCGGAGTACGAGGAGGTCGAGCTCGGCACGGCGGAGATCCGCGAGGTCTTCAAGTCGTCCAAGCTGGGCAACATCGCCGGTGTGCTCGTCCGGTCCGGCGAGGTCAAGCGCAACACCAAGGCGCGCCTCCTTCGCGATGGCAAGGTCATCGCGGAGAACCTCAACATCTCCGGTCTGCGTCGCTTCAAGGACGACGTCACCGAGATCCGCGAAGGGTTCGAGGGCGGTATCAACCTCGGCAACTTCAACGACATCAAGGTCGACGACGTCATCGCGACGTACGAGATGCGCGAGAAGCCGCGCGCCTGATCCCTCGCGGATCGGATCCACGCGGCAGCAGGTCCGGGGCCGGTCGGCGGAGCTTATTTCCGTCGATCGGCCCCGGCCGTTGCGTGTACCGTTCCTGTATCGGGTGCCACGTCAGTCGCACCCATACGAACCCGAACCGGCGGGACATCCGGACACACATGTATGTGGGGACTCTGTCCTTCGACCTGCTCCTCGGCGACGTGCACTCGCTGAAGGAGAAACGCTCTCTGGTCCGTCCGATCGTGGCCGAACTCCAGCGCAAGTACGCGGTGAGTGCGGCGGAGACGGGGAACCAGGACCTCCACCGGCGGGCCGAGATCGGGCTCGCGGTGGTCTCCGGGGACACGGGACACCTCTCCGACGTACTGGACCGCTGTGAGCGGCTGGTCGCCGGACGGCCCGAGGTGGAACTGCTCTCGGTTCGACGCAGGCTCCACAGCGACGAAGACTGAAGCAACAAGCGAGACAGTTACTAAGGAGACGGACCAGTGGCCGACAACGCGCGTGCCAAGAGGCTGGCGGACCTCATCCGAGAGGTGGTGGCGCAGAAGCTGCAGCGCGGGATCAAGGACCCGCGGCTCGGTTCCCACGTCACCATCACGGACACCCGTGTCACGGGTGACCTGCGGGAGGCGACCGTCTTCTACACGGTGTACGGGGACGACGAGGAGCGGGCCGAGGCGGCCGCCGGCCTGGAGAGCGCCAAGGGCGTCCTGCGGTCCGCGGTCGGCGCGGCGGCCGGGGTGAAGTTCACGCCGACCCTGACCTTCGTCGCCGACGCCCTGCCGGACAACGCCAAGACGATCGAGGACCTCCTCGACCGGGCGCGGCAGTCCGACGAGAAGGTGCGCGAGACGTCCGCGGGCGCCACGTTCGCCGGCGGCGCCGACCCGTACCGCAAGCCGGAGGCCGACGAGGCCCCCGACGACGCCCGGACGGACGGCGACGCCTGAGCATGTCCGACCGCACCCCACCGCCCGACGGCCTTGTCATCGTCGACAAGCCGTCGGGCTTCACTTCGCACGACGTCGTGGCCAAGATGCGCGGGATCGCCAAGACCCGCCGCGTCGGCCACGCGGGCACCCTCGACCCGATGGCGACGGGCGTCCTCGTGCTCGGCGTCGAGCGCGCCACCAAGCTCCTCGGCCACCTCGCGCTGACCGAGAAGGAGTACCTGGGCACCATCCGCCTGGGCCAGAACACCCTCACCGACGACGCCGAGGGCGAGCTGACCTCGTCCACCGACGCCTCCGGCGTCCGGCGCGAGGCGATCGACGCGGGCGTCGCCAAGCTGACCGGCGCCATCATGCAGGTGCCGTCCAAGGTCAGCGCCATCAAGATCAACGGTGTCCGCAGCTACAAGCGGGCCCGTGAGGGCGAGGAGTTCGAGATCCCGGCGCGCCCGGTCACGGTCTCCTCGTTCACGGTGTACGACATCCGGGACGCGGTCGCCGAGGACGGGACCCCTGTCCTCGACCTGGTCGTCTCCGTGGTCTGCTCCTCCGGCACCTACATCCGGGCGCTCGCCCGCGACCTCGGCGCCGACCTGGGCGTCGGCGGGCATCTGACCGCGCTGCGCCGCACCCGCGTGGGCCCGTACAAGCTGGACACGGCGCACACCCTCGACCAGCACCAGCAGGAGCTGTCCGTGCTGCCGGTGGCCGACGCCGCCGCTGCCGCGTTCCCCGCTGGGACGTGGACGAGCGCCGCGGGAAGCTGCTGCTCAACGGCGTGCGGCTGGACATGCCCGAGGAGTACGCGGGCCGGGGGCCGGTCGGGGTGTACGACGCGGCCGGACGGTTCCTCGCCCTCGTCGAAGAGGCGAAGGGCAAGGCGAAGAGCCTCGCGGTGTTCGCCTGAGCGTCCTACGCACAGGAGTGGCGCGTGGAGCGGCGGTCGTCCGGTTTCCCGGTCGGCCGCCGCTCCACGTTCCCCCTTGTCTCCCCCTTCTTCCCCCTCATAGGGTCCATCCGCCGCGCCCATCTCTTCACCCCTTCGAGCAGGCGCTCGGAGTGATTCGGGGGAGTGCGAGGGGGCGCGTTCGCTCCGCATCCTGTCCAGCTGATCACCGCGCGCCTACCGTCAGGACATACGGGGCGTAACGGTAGGCGGCAGGAGGGGCGCGGCATGGTGGATCCGCCTCTGGTCCGGATCTGTGACCCGGCCGGGCGGCCCCGCGGGGCGGGGTTCGTCGCGGACGACAGCGGGACCGTCGTCACCAGCCACGAGGCGGTGGCCGGGCCCGGAGGTGTGGTGGTCCACGGGCCGGACGGGGCCACCTGGGCGGCGGACCCGGCATCGGTCGTCGAACTGCCCGCCGTGGATCTCGCGCTGGTGCCCACCGAAGGGCTCGGGGTGGCGCCGCTGCCGGTCGGGACGGACCCGCGCCCGCACCCCGGAACCTATCTGCGGATCGCCGCGAGCGGCTGGCGCGAGGCGCGCATCCTCGGCCACGTCGACGCCGCGTACACCGTCGCGGGCCGCTGCCACCTGCTGCGCGGCGCCATGGAGCTGGCCGTCGGGACCGCCGGGGCCGACGCGCTGCGCCCCGGCGGCGGCGCCGCGGGCGGCCCCGTCCTCGACGCCGGGACCGGCGCGGTCGTCGCCGTCCTCGCCACCGCCCCGGACGCCGGGCACCCGGCGGCGGGGCTCGCCGTACCGCTGCGCGGGGCCGCCGCCGCGGAGCCGCGTCTCGCGGAGCTCCTGGCCCACGCCGACGCCACGGTCCCCGCGTACGGGGCCGGGCTCAACCTGGCCGGGGCGCTGCAGCTGACGGCGGTATCGGTGGGGAGCGACGGGCCGGGCAGCCCGCCGGCCGAACCGGTCGGACGGCCCGATGTCGTACGGGAGCTGACGGCGTTCGCGTCGGGCGGCGCCTTCGTGCTCGCGCTCGTCGGCGACCCCGGGTGCGGCCGGACGACGGAACTGGCGGCGTTCGCCGCACGGCGGGCCGGGGGCGGGAGCGCCGCGCCCACCCTGTGGCTGCGCGGCGCCGACCTGGAGGGCGGCGACACCTCGGTGGACGACGCGGTCCGCCGCGCCCTGGAACGGGCCGGCCGGATCGTCGCCGCGTCCCTGGGGGCGGAGCCCGGCGCCCTCGGCGACCTCACCCTGGAGCGCGTCGCCGGGGCCGCCCGCGCCGCGGGACGACCGCTCGTGCTGCTGCTCGACGGGCCCGAGGAGATGCCGCCCGTCCTCGCGCACCGGCTCGCCGCGTGGTCCCGGGCGACCCAGAACCGTCTCGCGGCGACCGGGGTCCGGCTCGTCGTCGCCTGCCGCGCCGAGTACTGGGAACAGGCCGGGCCGCTGTTCGGCGCCGGGGTGCTGCACGGGCGCGCGGGGCGGCTGCCCGCCTGCGTCCACCTCGGCGACCTCGCGCCCGCACAGGCGCGGCAGGCCCGCGAGCGGTACGGCATCCCCGAGGACGCGCTGCCGCCCGGGGACGCGGGGCATCCGCTCGCGCTGCGGCTGCTCGCCGAGGTGCGGGCGGCGCTGCCCGCGGGGGCGGCCGGGTGCCCCGACCGCGACGAGGTGTTCGCCGCCCACCTCGACCTGGTGTGCCTGCGGGTCGCGGCCCGGCTCGCCGCGGGCGGTCCCGTACGCGGGAAGGCGGTGCGCCGTCTGGCCGCCCGGGTCTGCGGACAGCTGCACGAGGCGGCACGGCGCAGCCTCGGCCCCGGGCAGGGAGACCTCGACCGCGCGGTGTTCGAGGAGCTGTTCCCATGGGGCGCGCTGCACGGGGTGACCGGCTGGGCGTCGGCCGTCCTCACCGAAGGCGTCCTGGTCCCCGCGGGCGGCGGCTACCGCTTCGCCCACGAGGAGATGGCCGACTGGCTCCAGGGCATGCACCTGGACGTGGACGCGGCCCTCGACGCGCTCGTGTTCCGGCGCCGCGGCGACGGGTCGGTGCCGGTGCCACGCCACCGGGCGGGTCCCGTGGTGCGGGCGCTGCTCCTTGTGGAGCGCCAGGAAGGGGCGGCGGAGCTGGTCGGGCGGCTGGCGGAGCTGGCCGCGTGGGCCGAGCCGTCCACGCCCACGACGGAGGCCGGCTGGTGGGCCACGCACCTCCTCGGCGCGGTGTTGCCGCGCGTGCGCGAGGTCGCGGCCTGCCTGCCCGTCCTCGCGGACCTCGCCGACCGCGGGGTGTTCGGCCCCTGGTTCTGGGACGCGCTGCCGGTGGACGACGACGCCCGCTTCGAGCTGCTGCGGCGCCTCGTCGTGCACGACGGGCGGGAACCGGGCGGCCGGTACCTCGACACGGTCGCCGGTCTGCTCGCCACCGCACCGGACCGGGCGCAGCGGCGCCTCATCCGCTGGTTCGACGACGAACGCCCGCTGCCCGCACTCCCCGACGCCACGGTGGCGACCGCCGCGCAGGCCCTGCTCCACACCCACCGGCACGCGGCCGTCGACGACCTCGTCGAGGCCCTGGCCGACAGCGCCCACCCGCGCGCCGGGGAACTCCTCGCCAGCCTCGCCGACGAGGAACCGTCCGCGATGTGCCGGGCCGTCGACCGCTGGGCCCACGACGAGCGGCCCGGGCGGCACGTGACGGCGATGGCGTACGGGCTGCGAGCGGCGGCCCGCACCACCGCCGAACCCGACGCGGCACTGCTGCGCCGCGCCGCGCTCGACCTCCTGGCCAGCCCCTCCGATGCCGCCCTGCACAGCGCCGCCCTCGCCCTCCTGGTCCGGGACCCGCACGCGCGCCCCGCACGCCTTGAGCAGGCGCTGCGGGAGATCGCGGGTGAACTACAGGTGGCCGCGTCGGCTGCGCGCCACCCCTGAGGGGCTCCGCGCCGCCGACCAGCCGCGACGCCGCCCGATGAGAGACACGGACACGTGGCATGGCACTCTTAGACCTGCGTATTCGGCACGGGACGGGCAGACCGCCGGGACCGCCGGGGGCGCAGGGACGGATTCGTCGTACACAGTTTTGCGAGGAGCAATCACCGTGCAGCGCTGGCGTGGCTTGGCGGACATCCCCCAGGACTGGGGGCGCAGCGTCGTCACCATCGGCTCCTACGACGGGGTGCACCGCGGGCACCAGCTGATCATCGGCCGGGCCGTGGAGCGCGCCCGTGAGCTGGGCCTTCCCGCGGTCGTCGTCACCTTCGACCCGCACCCGAGCGAGGTCGTGCGCCCCGGCTCGCACCCCCCGCTGCTCGCGCCCCACCACCGGCGTGCCGAGCTGATGGCCGACCTCGGTGTCGACGCCGTCCTCGTCCTTCCCTTCACCACCGAGTTCTCGAAGCTGTCGCCCGCCGAGTTCGTGGCGAAGGTCCTCGTCGACCGGCTGCACGCGCGCGTGGTCGTGGAGGGCCCCAACTTCCGCTTCGGCCACAAGGCCGCCGGCACGGTCGACTTCCTGGCCGAGCAGGGCGGTACGTACGACTTCGAGGTCGAGGTCGTCGACCTGTACGTGAGCGGCGCCGCCGGTGGCGGACAGCCGTTCTCCTCGACGCTGACCCGGCGCCTCGTCGCCGAGGGCGACGTCGAAGGGGCCCGCGAGATCCTCGGCCGCCCGCACCGCGTGGAAGGCGTCGTCGTCCGCGGCGCGCAGCGCGGCCGCGAACTGGGCTTCCCCACCGCGAACGTCGAGACCCTGCCGCACACGGCGATCCCCGCGGACGGGGTCTACGCCGGATGGCTGCACGCCGACGGCGAGGCGATGCCCGCAGCGATCTCCGTCGGGACCAACCCGCAGTTCGACGGCGCCGAGCGCACCGTCGAGGCGTACGCCATCGACCGCACCGGGCTCGACCTGTACGGCCTGCACGTGGCCGTGGACTTCCTGGCCTACGTACGCGGCATGGCCAAGTTCGACTCCCTCGAAGAGCTCATCGAGGCCATCGCGAACGACGTGAAGCAGTCGCGCGAACTCATCGAAGGGTACGAGGCGTAGATCACACCCGGATTTTCCCGGGCCATGTCACGAACGGGGCCGCCCATCCCGTCCGGTCGGTGAAAGCAGCAGCACTCACCTCCGGCACAGGGAGCCCGTCATGGAAGCTCGTCTCAACATGTTCGCCAGCAAGTCGGCCATGGGGTTCGTGAAGCGCCTCGTCGGGGCGGGCGCGACCCTCACGGACTCGGGCCTGCCGGCCGCGACCCAGGAGCTGGTCAAGATCCGCGCCAGCCAGATCAACGGCTGCTCGGGCTGTCTCGACATGCACACCAAGGAAGCCGCGGCGGCCGGGGAGACGTCGCTGCGGCTCCATCTGATCGCCGCCTGGCGCGAGGCCACCGTCTTCACCGAGGCGGAGCGGGCCGCGCTGGAGGTGACCGAGCAAGGGACCCGGCTCGCGGACGGGGCCGGCGGCGTCACGGATGCGGCCTGGGCCGACGCCGCCAAGCACTACGACGAGGACCAGCTCGGGGCCCTCGTCTGCCTCATCGCCGGCATCAACGCGTTCAACCGCCTGAACGTGATCGTGCGGCAGCCGGCGGGGGACTACCAGGTGGGGCAGGCCGCGGCCTTCCACAACAGCTGAGCCGGTTCGCTCCGCTCGGAGGGGGGACGGACGGCACGTAGCGGTTTGGCCGCGGGCCGGTGGGGGCTGGTCGCGCAGTTCCCCGCGCCCCCGAAGGCGTGCGCTTCGCGCAGCCTTCCCCGGCTTCGTGGTCGGCTGCGGGACGGTGGGGGTTGGTCGCGCAGTTCCCCGCGCCCCTGAGGGCGTGCGCTTCGCGCGGCCTGTCACGCTTCGTTGTTGGCTGCGGGTCGTCCGTGGCTGGTCGCGCAGTTCCCCGTGCCCCTGAAGGCGTGTGCTTCGCGCGGCCTTTCCCTTGGAGGCCCGCCCTCCTGGAGGTGGCGCACGCAGTGCGCACCTCCAGGGGCGCGGGGAACTGCGCGAGCGACCACGACGAGTCCGCACGCGAAGGCGACGCGCAGGGGCAGACGCTCAGGGGCGCGGGGAACTGCGCGACCAGCCACGGACGACCCGAGGCCGCCGACGAACCCCGGAGGGCAGACGTCAGGGCGCACCCTCACCCTGCCGCGCCCGAGCCCAGTGACAGGCCACCTGCGCCCCACCCCCACCCGACAGAACAGGCAGATCAACGGACCGGCAAGAATCGGCGACGCCAACCCGGTCCGCCTCGCCGCCCGCCAGCACCTGACACCGCGCATGGAACCGGCAGCCCCCAGGAATCCGCGACGGGTCCGGCGGCTCCCCGGTGAGCACCACCGGATCACCGGGTGCCTCGGGCAGCACCGACAACAGGGCCTGTGTGTAGGGGTGTTGGGGCGAGGTCAGGACCTCCTCCACCGCCCCCGTCTCCACGATCCGCCCCAGATACATGACGGCCACCCGGTCCGCGATGTTCCAGGCGAGCCCCAGGTCGTGCGTGACGACCAGCGCGGAGAGCCCCAGCTCGTCGCGGAGCCGCAGCAGCAGCGCCAGGATCTCCCCCCGTACGGACGCGTCCAGCGAAGCCACCGGCTCGTCGGCGACGATGAGTTCGGGCTCCAGGACGAGCGCTCCCGCGATGACGACGCGCTGGCGCTGTCCGCCGGACAGCTCGTGCGGGTAGCGCAGGAAGAACCGCTCGGGGGGCCGCAGCCCGGCCCGGGAGAGCGCGCCCGCGACGGCCTCGCGCTCGTCGCCCGCGTACCCGTGGATGCGCAGCCCCTCGGCGACCGCGTCGTACACGGTGTGCCGCGGATTGAGCGACCCGCTCGGGTCCTGGAGGACGAGCTGCACCCGCTTGCGGTACGCCTTGAGCGCGCGGGACGCGTAGTCCAGCGGCTCACCGGCGAACGTGACCCGCCCCGCGGTCGGCCGTTCGAGCCCGAGCAGCGTGCGCGCGAGGCTCGTCTTGCCGCAGCCGGACTCGCCGACGAGGGCGACGATCTCGCCGGGCGCGATGTCGAGGTCGACCCCGTCGACGGCCCGCGCCTCGGCGGCGCCGCGCCGCCCGGGGAACGTCACCTTCAACTGTTCCGCGGACAACAGGGTCCGGGTCTCCGTGGCAGCCTGCCCCGTCATGCCGTGGTGCTCCTTGCCTCGACGTCCGGCGTCCCGGCCGCCTCCGATACGTGTACACAGGCCGCCCGGCGCCCGGGCCCGGCGTCCCGCAGCGGCTGGTCCTCGACCGCGCACACGTCGAGCGCGACCGGGCAGCGCGGATGGAACGTGCAGCCGGGCGGCAGCGCCGACGGGTCCGGCGGGTCGCCGGGAAGGCCGCGCGGCGCGAACCGGGACGCGGGGTCGCCGATGGTCGGGAACGCCGCCGAGAGGGCGTTGCCGTAGGGGTGCAGCGCGTTCTCGTAGACCTGGGCGGCGGGGCCCTCCTCGACGACGCGGCCCGCGTACATGACGGCGAGCCGGTCGCAGGTGTCGGAGAGGACGGCCAGGTCGTGGCTGATCATGATGAGGCCGACCTCCTGCTCCGCCACCAACTGCTCGATGAGGCGCAGGATCTGGGCCTGGATCATCACGTCGAGGGCGGTCGTCGGCTCGTCCGCGATGATCAGTTCGGGCTCGCAGGCGAGCGCCATGGCGATCATCACGCGCTGGCGCTGGCCGCCGGACAGCTCGTGCGGATAAGCCGCCGCGCGCGCCGCCGGAAGCCCTACGTGTTCGAGCAGCTCGGCGACCTTCTTCTTGGCGCCCGCCTGCGTCGCCTTCTTGTGCAGCAGGATCGGCTCGGCGATCTGGTCGCCGACGCGGTGCACGGCGTTGAGCGAGTGCATGGCGCCCTGGAAGACGATGGAGGCACCGGCCCAGCGCACGGCGCGGACCCGGCCCCATTTCATCGTCAGGATGTCCTCGCCGTTGAGGAGGATCTCGCCGGTGACCTTGGTCCCGGCGGGCAGCAGCCGCAGCAGCGCGAGTGCCAGTGTTGACTTACCGCAGCCCGACTCGCCCGCGATGCCGAGCTTGCTGCCCGCCTCGACGGACAGGTTGACGCCGCGCACGGCCCGCGCCCCGCCCGCGTACGTCACTGTCAGGTCGTTCACCTGGAGCAGCGTCATGACCGGGCCCCCAGTTTCGGGTTGAGGACGGACTCGATGGCGCGCCCGCACAGGGTGAAGGCGAGGGCCACGACGGCGATGGCGATGCCGGGCGGGGCCAGGTACCACCAGTCGCCCGCGCTGACGGCGCCCGCCTCGCGCGCGTCCTGGAGCATGCCGCCCCAGGAGGTGATCGTCGGGTCGGAGAGGCCGAGGAAGGCGAGCGTCGCCTCCGTGAGGATCGCCGACGAGATGATCATCGTGGTCTGGGCGAGGACGAGCGGCATCACGTTCGGCAGCACGTGCCGGGTCATGATGTGCCCGTGACCGCCGCCCAGGGCGCGCGAGCGCTCGATGTACGGGCGCGACTCCACGGCCAGGGTCTGGGCGCGCACGAGGCGGGCCGTCGTCGGCCAGGTCGTCACGCCGATGGCGATGATCACCGTCCACATGGAGCGGTCCATCACCGTGGCGAGTGCGATCGCCAGGACCAGGGTCGGCATCACCAGGAACCAGTCCGTGATCCGCATGAGCACGGTCGCGTACCAGCCGCGGAAGTGGCCCGCGACGATCCCGATGACCGTGCCGATCGCCACGCACAGGAACGCGGCGAGCAGGCCCACGGTGAGCGAGACCCGGGCCCCGTACACCAGGAGCGCGAGCACGCTGCGCCCGAACTGGTCGGTGCCGAGCGGGAATTGGCCGCTCGGTCCTTCGAGCGGGCCGCCGGGCGCGTCCGTCACGCTCTGCGAGTCCGCGCCGACCAGGACCGGGGCGAACACGGCGATCAGCGCGATCAGGATGAGAAGCCCGAGCCCCCACAGGCCGCTGCGGTGCGCCCGGTACGAGCGCCAGAAGCGGGCCAGGGACTGGCGCTTGCGGGCCCGTGCGAGCGTCCGCGGGTTGCCCGTCCTGGCGACGGGCGGGGTCTCGGTCGTCATCGGCCCACCCTCGGGTCGAGCAGCGGATAGAGGATGTCGGCGAGGGTGTTCGCGAGGATCACCGCGGTCGCGAAGACGAAGAACAGGCCCTGCACGAGCGGCAGGTCGGGCACGGACAGGGCCGAGTAGAAGAGCCCGCCGAGGCCCGGCCAGGAGAAGACCGTCTCGACGAGGATCTGCCCGGCGACCACGTGCCCGAGGTTCACGAACATCAGCGTGAACGTGGGCAGCATCGCGTTCGGCACCGCGTGCTTGCGGCGCACCACGTCGTCCCGGAGGCCCTTGGCGCGTGCCGTCGTCAGATAGTCGCTGCCCATCTCGTCGAGGAGCGAGGAGCGCATGACCAGCAGCGTCTGCGCGTATCCGACCGCGACGAGTGTGATGACCGGGAGGATCAGATGGTGGGCGACGTCAATGACGTACGCGAATCCGGTCTCGCCGCCCGATTCGAGGCCGCCGGTCGGGAACATGCCGGGGATCGGCCCGATGCCCACCGAGAAGACGATGATCAGGAGCAGGCCCAGCCAGAACGACGGGACCGAGTACAGGGTCAGCGCGAACGCCGTGTTGAAGCGGTCGCTGCGTGAACCGTTGCGCCACGCCGTGCGCGTGCCCAGCCAGATGCCGAGCAGCGAGTACAGGACGTACGCCGTGCCGGTCAGGAGCAGGGTCGCGGGGAGCGCGTCGGCGATCTTGTCGATGACGGGCGTGTGGAACTGGTACGAGGTGCCGAAGTCGCCGCTCAGCGCGTCCCCGATGTACGACGTGAACTGCTTCCACATCGGCTGGTCGAGGCCGAACTGGTGGCGCAGGTTCTCCAGTTGCTGCTCGGAGACGCGCTTGCCGCCGGTCATCTGCTTGACCGGGTCACTCGGGATGAGACGGAAGAGGAAGAAACTCGTGACGAGGACGGCGAAGAGCGAGACGATCGCGCCCGCGATCTTCGCCGCCGCGTACCTGAGGTACGCCTTGGTGTTGCGGGCCCGTGGGCCGTGGGCGCCCGACGTCGCTCCGGCCGGGGAGGCCGGAGAGCCGTCGGACGCGTCCGCGGACCGCACGAGCGCGGGAGTGCTGTCAGCTGTCATGGGTCATGCGAACTCTCGTTACTCGTGCGGGTGTTGACCGTTCGTAGGCCCCGGAGGGGTTCGGCTACTCGCGGTCGTCCGCCGTGGTCCTCCGCCGCATGGCGAAGAAGACGCCGCCGCCGATGACGACGAGCGCGGCGACGACGATCCCGATCACGACGCCGGTGGAGGAACCGGACGAGTCCGAGTCGCTGCTCGACGCCGACGCGGGCTCCGCCGACCACCAGCTCCAGTAGCCGTCCTGGCCGTAGATGTTGCCGGCCGCGGTGGGCATCGTCTGGATGGACTTGATCTGGTCCGTGCGGTACGCCTCGACGGCGTTCGGGTACGCCATGACGTTCATGTACCCGGAGTCGTACAGCCACGACTCCATCTGCTTGACGTAACCGGCGCGCTTGGCGGGGTCGTACTCGGCGAGCTGCTTGTTGTACAGGTCGTCGTACGTCTTGTCGCAGATCCCGTTGTCCGTCGCCGCGGTCTCGCGTGCCTTGGTGGGCAGGGCGGCGCAGGTGTGGATGCCGAGGACGAAGTCCGGGTCCGGGTTGACGGACCAGCCGTCGAAGGCGACGTCGTACTCACCCGCGTACCAGGGCACGGAGACGTCGTCGACGCAGTTCAGCTTGAGGCCGACGCCGATCTTGCCCCACCACTCCTTCAGGTACTTGCCGACCGCCTTGTCGTTCGGGTCGGTGGCGTGGCACAGCATCCGCAGGTTCAGCGGCTTGCCGTCCTTGCCGACGCGCTTGCCGTCCTTGAGCGGGTAGCCCGCGTCGTCGAGCATCTTGCCCGCGGCCGTGGCGTCGTAGGTCAGCTCCTGGCTGCCGTTCGGCTCCCAGAAGTACTCCTTGAAGCGCGGCGGGATGTACCCCGCGCCCTGCACGGCGTGGCCCTGGAAGACCTTGTCGACGATGGTCTTGGTGTCGACCGCGCGGAAAAGGGCCTGGCGCACCTTCTGGTCGAGCAGCGCCTTGTTGCCGTCGCCGAACTTCTTGCCGTCCTTGGTCTGCCACCCCGGGTTGACCGCGATCGCGTAGAAGCGGCGGCCCGGACCCTCGTTGACCTTGATGTTCTTCTCGCCCTTGAGGAACGCCGCCTGCGCGGGCGTCAGGGCGGGGGAACCGGCGACGAAGGAGACCTCGCCCTTGCGCAGGGCCGCGACCGCCGCGTCCTGGTCCTTGTACGTCTTGAAGACCAGCTCGTCGAACTGCGGCTTCCCCGACTTGCGCCAGAAGTCCTTGTTGACCTTCAGCTTCACGTACTGGTCGGTCTTGTAGTCGGTCAGCACGAACGGGCCGTTGCCGACGATCGGGAACGTCTCGTCGTTGTTGAACTTTGCGTAGTCCTTGACGTCCTTCCAGATGTGCTCCGGCACGATCGGGACGTCGAGCGCCGTCATGGTCGCCTGCGGCTTCTTCAGCTTGATGACGAGCTGCGTGTCGCTCGGCGCGGTGACCTTCTCGAAGTTGCCGACGAACGAGCCGTTGGCCGTCGCCGCGCCCTCGTCGGTCATCATCTTGTTGAACGTGAAGGCCGCGTCCTTGGCCGTCGCCTTCTGGCCGTCCGACCACTTCGAGTTCGACCGGATGGTGTACGTCCACGTCAACTTGTCGGCCGAGGATTCCCACTTCGTGGCGAAGCCCGGGACTACGTGGTTGTCCTTCGGGTCGTAGTTGGTCAGGAACTCGTTCGTCAGGCGGAGGATGCTCGTGCTGAGCAGGCGCTGCGCCAGGAACGGGCTCAGCGAGTCGACGCTCTGCGCGACCGCCACGGTGAGGGTCTTCTTACCGCCGTCGGCCTTCGCCTCGGCCTGCTGGGGCGCCGGGTTGAGCGGCGTGGCCAGGCCCGCGGTCAGGGTGAACGCAGCGGCTCCGGCCGCGAGGAGCACCCGTACGCCGCGGCGGACGGGACGGGCCGTTCTGTCGTACGTGTCTGGCTGAGCCTGTGTATCCATCGGTCGGGGACCTCACGCATCGCTCGCACTGCATGGCTGGACTGGGATGTCGGATGACGTCTTCAGGTGGGATGAAGTGCTGGTTTATCAGCGGCAGTTGACGCACGTCAACGGCCGGTGAACCCCATGTGGCCTGCGGAAATAACGAGTTGACCAGGAATTCACGCACATTGGTCGAGACCTGTGACGCTTTGCAGGCCAGAGGATGGCGCCCCGTTGGGGGCGGTACGTGTACGTACCCGCCGGTAAAGACCGGTACACGCGAAAGGCCCGCACCGTCCTGCGGTGCGGGCCTGACGAGAAAGCGCCGTCTACTGCTGCGGAGGCTGCGGCTGCTGCCAGCCGGGCGGCGGGCCCGGCTGCCCCTGCGCCTGCTGCGGGGGCGGCGGCACCTGCCAGCCGGGCTGCGGACCCGGCTGCTGCGGCTGCCCCTGCGGCGGCTGGCCCGGGGCGCCCTGCGGCGGGTACGGCGCGGGCGGCTGCTGCCCCGGGTAGGGCTGCTGGGCGGGCGGCCCCTGCGGCGGGTACGGCTGCTGCTGGCCCGGGTACTGCTCCGGGTACGGCTGCTGGCCGCCGGGCATGGGCGGGGCCATGGTGGGCGGCGGATTGCCGTCCGAGGTCCACAGGCCCTGCTGCTGCTGGGCGCGGGCGAAGTCCTCGGCGACCATCGCGGAGAGGTTGAAGTACGCCTCCCGCACCTTCGGCCGCATCATGTCGAGGTCGACCTCGGCGCCCGCCGCCAGATGCTCGTCGAACGGGACCACGACGACGCCGCGGCAGCGCGTCTCGAAGTGGCTGACGATGTCCTCCACCTTGATCATCTTGCCGGTCTCGCGGACCCCGGAGATGACCGTGATCGAGCGCGAGACGAGATCGGCGTAACCGTGCGCGGAGAGCCAGTCGAGCGTCGTACTGGCGCTGCTCGCCCCGTCCACCGACGGCGTCGAGATGATGATCAACTGGTCGGCGAGGTCCAGGACCCCGCGCATGGCGGAGTACAGCAGGCCCGTGCCCGAGTCGGTCAGGATGATCGGGTACTGCTTGCCGAGCACGTCGATGGCGCTGCGGTAGTCCTCGTCGTTGAACGTCGTCGAGACCGCCGGGTCCACGTCGTTCGCGATGATCTCCAGGCCGGACGGTGCCTGCGAGGTGAACCGGCGGATGTCCATGTACGAGTGCAGATGCGGGATCGACTGCACCAGGTCACGGATGGTCGCGCCGGTCTCACGGCGTACGCGGCGGCCGAGCGTGCCCGCGTCCGGGTTGGCGTCGATCGCGAGGATCTTGTCCTGCCGCTCGGTCGCGAGCGTCGAGCCGAGCGCCGTGGTCGTCGTCGTCTTGCCGACGCCGCCCTTGAGGCTGATCACGGCGATCCGGTAGCAGGACAGGACCGGCGTACGGATCAGCTCCAGCTTGCGCTGCCGCTCCGCCTCCTCCTTCTTGCCGCCGAGCTTGAAGCGCGCGTTGCCCCCACCGGGGCGGCTGCTCTTCGCCTTCTGCCTCTTGTTGTTGAGCAGCCGGTCGGCCGACAGCTCCACGGCCGCCGTGTAACCGAGCGGCGCGCCCCCGACGTTCGTCGGCTGCCGCTGGTCGTGCTGGACGGGCTGCGGCCAGGCGGTGCCGGTACGGGGATCGGTGGCGGCGGGGGGCTGGGGAGCGCCGTACGGGGGCTGGGGCTGGGGCTGCGGTTGCGCCGGGGCCGGGGGTTGCGGGAAGCCGTAGCCGGGCTGGGGGCCGGGCTGCGCGCCGGGCTGCTGCGGGTGCGGCTGGCCCTGGGCGGGCGGCTGGGCTTCGGGCTGGCCGGGCTGTGCCCCGGGCTGGGGCTGCGGGAAGCCGTAACCGGGCTGCGGCGCGGGGGCGTTGGGCGTGGGCGGCTGACCCTGGAACGGGAGGTGGGGCTGGGGCTGCGGCTGTGCTCCGGGCTGCGGCTGTTGCTGCGGCGGGGGGAAGCCGTAACCGGGCTGCGGTGCCGGGGCGTGGGGCGCGGGCTGGCCCGGGACCGGCGGCTGCTGCTGCGGGAAGCCGTAACCCGGCTGGGGCTGGGGCTGGGCCGGCGGTGCCTGCGGGGGCACGGCCGGGCCGGGCGCCGCGGCGGCGGGCTGCGCGGGCCAGCCGGGCTGTTGCGGGGCCGGGGCCGGGCCCTGGGCCGGGGCCGCCGGGTCGGTCCACTGCGGAGCCGCGGGCGGCGCGGCGGGCTGAAACGCGGGCGGCAGCGGCGGCACGCCACCGTCCGGGGCGGGCGGGGGAGTCCAGGCTCCGTCCGGCGCGCCGGGGGTGTGCGGTGCGTCCGGGGCGCCGACGGGTGCGGCCGGGGCCGCCTCGGGGGCGGCTGCGGCTGCGGGGGCCTGGTCCGGGTTCGGGTCCGGGGTCGGGTCCGGGGTCCGGGTGGCGGCGGGCTCGGAGGCGTCGTCGCCCTCGGTGGACCCGGTGGACCCGGTGGACCCGGTGGATCCAGCGGCCTCGTTGGCGTCGGCGGCGGCGTGGGGCTCGGCGTCCGTAGCGGCCGGGGCCGGGGCGGCGGCCTCGTCCGGGCCCTGTGCCGCGTCCTGACCGGCCGTCTGCGCGGACGCGGCGGGGTCAGTGGCCTCGGCGCTCTCCGGGGCGGGCTTCGGCGCCTCCTCGGCACCGGCACCGGCACCGGCACCCGTATCAACACCGGCACCCGCATTGGCGGCGGGCGCGCTCGGTGCCTGCGCACCCGGCGTCCCCGCTGCCGCGGCCTGCTGGTCGCCGAGAGCGGCCAGCTCCTCGAACTCCCGCTTGAGCGAGGCCGCGGAGAACTTCATCGTCGCGCCGGACTCGAGGTCACCGGCACCGGCACCGGCACTGGCGCCAGCACCGGCATCCGGCTCGGGCGCGACAGGCGCCACCGGCGCGGCCGGGGGCGGAGGAACCGGCGCGGCGGGCGCGGGCGCAGGCGTGGGCGGCACCGGCGGAGCCGGCGGTTCGGGCGCGGCGCCCGCCGCCGACGCGTTCTGCGTGTACCAGGCCGGAGGGGCGTAGTCGATGGTGAACTCGCCCGTCATCTCGACACTGGACTCCGCGTCGGACTGATCATCGACGGGTGAATCCCAGCCCCCGCGGATACCGTCCCGATCGCTGTTCACAATGCCTCCTGGTGTGGTCGCGCACCCTCGTGCCGTGCTGGGGCCCGACCGTTCCTGATCGATGTGCCGGGCTGACCCCCTGGCCCCCTGACGCCCGCGGCACCCGCACCCGGGTACGCACGACACGTCCTGCCCCAGCCTAATCACGAAAACCACGTGCACGGCAGGCCCGTCCGTCCCGGCACGGATGTCCGCTGCGTCACGTCGGGCCCGGGGCCGCCCGCGCGCGGGTCGCACGTACATCAAAACGTGACGAACGAGCACCGCTCAGCACTGCCAAATGTCTGGATCGTGCCTAAAAGGGGCCGTAGTTGACCGGGCGTGCGCCCGCGTCCCCGGGTCAACGGGGCCGCGCCCGCACGCGTCAGTCCATGCGTCGTGCCGTTCCCAACAATCCGGTCTCGGCGTCCGTCGCCTGCGTCATCACGTACTGCCTGTCGCGGTCGGTGCACCACAAGGTCACGCCGTCGGCGAGCGTCGGCAGCGACTCGTACTCGGCGCGCGGCAGCCCTATGACACGGCCGATCTCGGTCGCCTCGTCGGGGGAGACGCGCTGGACACCCACGAGCCGGGCCTGGCGCATCAGGCGCGGCGCGACCGGGCTCAGGTACGGAAGCAGCGTCAGGACCGACTGCCACGGCGCCGAGGCCACCCGCCCGCGCGGGGGCCGCATACCGCAGTCCCGGATGACGAGCACGGGACCGCCGGCCGAGGCGCCCTGCGGCGGAACGCGGCCCACGTCGTGCACGGTCATCCCCGACTGTCCGCCGCCGACCGCCTGCACGAGCTGCGCCCATTGCTGCGCGCGGCCCGTCTCGACGGCCACGCGCGCGCCCGTCGCCGCCGCCCGCAGCGCGAGCACCTGCGCCGTCCACAGGCCGCCGATGAGCACGATGTCGTAGGGCGTCGGGCGGTTGATGCCCATCACCGCGGGCTGGCTCTCGGCGTCGACGCCGACGACCACACCGTCGTCCCCGATCGGCAGGGCGAGCGTGTCGAGCTGTTCGGGGGAGAGGGCGTGGCGCTGGTGGCGCGGCCCGAGCAGGCCGAACCCGGCCCGCATCCGCTCACCGACACCGGAGATCTGGCTGGTCATGGCCATCAGCGGGCACCTCCGAGCGGCAGGGTGGCGAGAACGCCGGGCAGTTGCTCACGGTCGAGACGGACGAGCCCCGTACGCGCCTGGCGCGCGGCCCGCTCCAGATCCCGCCGCGCGGTGGTCAGCTCGCTGTCGCTGCGCCCCGTGATCCGCAGGTGCCCGGCCACGGTCACGTCCTGCTGGTCGCCCTTGGCCAGGGTCAGGCTGAACGTCGTGGCGAGCGCGGGCACGGTCGTCAGCTGGGCGACGAGCTGCGGCAACGTGGCCCCGCCCGTGCCGAGTTGGGGCCAGCGCCGCACCCAGTACGTGGTGTGCCGGCGGTTGTCGCACCGCCAGCTGCGGCCGGACTCCTCGGTGCGCCGCTGCGGCGTCTCGCTCCGTCCGGCCTGCGCGGTCACCATCGGGTTGGCGCACGCGGAGGTGGCGACCGCGGAGATCAGCTCCTCCTCGGTCAGCACGCTCGCCCGGAACCCGGCGCCGGTCAGCCGGCTCGACAGATGCTCCGCCACGCGCGCGAGGCACTTCTGCGCGCCCACCACGCCACCGCCGCGGGCGGCCACGGCCTCCGGGCACAGCTCCGGGTCGAGCTTCAGCGCGATCCAGGTGATGCGCACCGCGGGCGACCCGGTCTGCGCCTGCAACGGCGCGTAGTTGCTCACCGCCACCGACTGCTGCGGCAGGTGGAGCGCGGGCGCGGGCTGCGTGTGCAGCACGATCTGCGCCGACTCCAGGGAGATGCCGTCCACCTCGAGGGCGTCGCGCACGATGCCGACCGGCAGCGGTCTGCGGCTGCGCTCGGCGCGCAGCGCGGTGGCGTCGGACTCGACCTGGAGCACGGCCGTGAGGAAGCCGCCGTCGCCGACCATGCCGACCGGCCGCTGGTCCCGGTCGTCCCCGCGGTTGTGGCTGTAGGTGCGCAGGCTCGGGTCGCACTCGACGGCGGGCGCGAGCCCCGGCTCGGTGCCCGGCGGTACGGGGGTGGCCGCCGCACTGCGCCGCCTGGCCCGCATCGCGAGCACGGTGCCCAGCCACTCCGGCAGGGAGCGCCCCCGGCGCCGTACGAGCGCGAGAAGCAGCAGGATCGCGGCGACGGCGCCGCACGCGATCAGCGCGACCGTTCCGGCGACCCAGCCGCACAGGACGAGCGCGGCGGCCAGCTCGATCATCACGAGGCGCTGCGCGGCGAACGATCCACCGCGGCCCGAGCGCGACTTCAGATGCGGGGTGACCGCCGCGCGCGCGGGAGATGTGTGAGGCATCTGTGAAGACGGCGGGGGACTCTGCGCAGAACGCTCACTCGATCCTGACCTCGATTGCGACCGTGATCGAGCCCGCGTTGCGGAAGCCATCACTCCAAACCCCCCGAACTCTCCCGAAATGCCGTGCGCCAAGGTCTCCCGGACGGCTCCACGCGCCTGCCCGGAAGGCCTCAGCACCCTACCCGTGCCACACGCACAACGTCGTAACAGGCATAGTAGGGGCCGGGTCTGACAGCCTCGGCGCCACCGGCGATCCCCGCCGCGCACGCAGCCGGCCGTCAGCCGATCGAAGACGGGGGAAGCTGCCCCCACGGCTCCGCACGGGGAGAGAGCGGACACAGATGGCATCACGGCGGGACGAACTCAACGCCTACACCTTCGCGAAGCGCCGCACTCTCGCGGCCTTCGTGCAGCCCTCACCGTCGGGCTCGGAGGAGGGGGCGCCCAGGCCGCTGCGGGCGGTGCTGCCCGGCACCATCATGGGAGTGGTGATCCTGGCGGTCTTCGGCGGGATCGGCCTGTTCAAGCCCACGGCGCCGAAGGACTGGGACAAGGCGGCGACGAACGTCATCGTCGCCAGTGACTCGACCACCCGCTACGTGGTCCTGGAGACGGACAAGCAGAAGCAGCTCCACCCCGTTCTCAACATGGCGTCCGCGAAGCTCCTCCTCAAGGACTACACGGACAAGGTCGTCACCGTCGACGAGGGCGTCCTCGACAACGGCAAGATCCCGCACGGCGCCACCCTCGGCATCCCCTACGCCCCGGACCGCCTGCCCGGCGCCAAGGAGGCGGAGGCCGCCAAGCGCTGGATGGTCTGCGAGCGGCCCAGCGACGGCGGGCGCGCCATACAGAAGGCCGCGTTCGTCCTCGCGAAGAAGGACTGGAGCAAGACGACGAAGACAAAGGCCGGCAGCCAGTTGCACGGCGGCGACCTCATGTACGTGGCCGACTCGGCCACCAAGAAGCAGTACGTCGTCGACGCCAAGGGCACCGCCTACCCGATCGCCGACCCCGCCCAGGAGGGTGTGCTCGCCGCGCTCGACACCCGCAGCCGCGCCCCGCAGCGCGTCTCCTCCGAGTGGCTGAGGACGCTGCACCAGGGCGACCCGATCGCGATCCCGCAGATCGACGGCCCCGGCCGGCCCGCCAACGCCGTCGTGGGCAGCGGCAATGCCGAGTACGACAAGGTCGGCATGGTCCTCAAGTCGCTCGACGGCACGAAGACGCAGTACTACGTGGTGCTCCCCGGCAAGGTCGCGCGGATCTCCGAGTTCACCTCGCGCCTGCTGCTCAACAGCCAGCAGCTCGTCGACGTCAACCCGGACGTCGAGGCACAGCAGGTGAACCCGGCCGCCGTCTCGACCAGCGTGCCCTTCGAGGCCGAGCGCGCCAAGTGGCCCACGGCCCGTCCGGAGACGGTGAACGACGGCACGAGCGCGACCACCGGCCGCAACACCGTGTGCAACGTCCTGCACGACGTCGGCGGCGCCGACGGCACCACGCTGACCACCTGGTCCGGCACCGACTTCCCCGCCGACCTGCCGACCGGCTCCTCCAGCGCGTACGTCACCCCGGGCTCGGGACAGGTCTTCCGGCAGATCCAGGGCACGGCGACGAAGGCGGGCCAGATCTTCCTGGTCACCGACACCGGCCTGCGCTACGCGCTCCAGTCCAACGGCGACAGCATCAGCAAGGACGACAGCGTCGGCCTCACCGCCAAGGAGCGCAAGGAGCTGGCGAACGAGACCAAGGTGACCCAGAAGCTGCTCGGCTACGACCAGGTGACGGCCCGGCCGATCCCGATGACCTGGTCCACGTTCCTGCCCACCGGACCGCGCCTGTCGAAGCCCGACGCGGGCCAGCCGCAGGGTTCGTGACGATGCGACCGACGCGACCGACGCGACCGACGCGACCGACGCGACCGACGCGACCGATGCGACCGATGCGACCGATGCCGGGAACAGAGGACAGGAAGCTCGTGGGCGGACAGCCGTACAGGGGTGACATGGGGCGGATCCTGCGGCGCCCGGCCGCACTGCTCGCGGCCACGGCGCTGACCGCCTCCGTGTCGGTGCTCGCCCTCCCGGCGGCCCCGGCCGTGGCGGACAGCGGCGAATGCACCTTCGGCGGCAAGGAATACAAGGGGCGGCCCTGGTCGCTGCAGCGCGTCAACCTCGACGAGCTGTGGGAGACCGCGACGGGCAAGGGCGTCCGCGTCGCGGTGATCGACACCGGCGTCGACCCGAGCCACCCGCAGCTCAAGGCCGCGGTGGACGTCAAGGCGGGCAAGAACTTCCTCCCGCCGAAGGACGACAAGGGCGAGAAGATCGCCGACCGGGGCAACGCGTACGGCACCACCGACACCGTCGGCCACGGCACGCGCGTGGCGGGCATCATCGCCGCCCGCAAGTCCGAGAAGACGACGGGCTTCGTGGGCCTGGCCCCGGACGCCGAGATCATCCCCATCAAGCAGAACGACGCGGAGGGCCACGGCACCTCGACCGACCTGGCGGAAGCGATCAACTACGCGGTGGACAAGGCGGACGCCGACGTCATCAACATCTCCCAGGACACGGAGAAGGCGCTGTCCGCCAACTCCGCCCTCGCCCTCGCCGTCCAGCACGCCCTGCAGAAGAACGTCGTCGTCGTCGCCTCCGCGGGCAACGACGGCGTCGGCGGAAACCAGAAGGAGACGTACCCCGCCTCCTACAAGGGCGTCCTCGCGGTCGCGGCCTCGGACCGCAACAACGAGCGGGCCCCCTTCTCCCAGTCCGGCGCCTTCGTCGGCGTGGCGGCCCCCGGCGTCGACATGATCTCCACCGTTCCCAAGGGCGGCCACTGTTCCGACAACGGCACGAGCTTCTCGGCGCCGTACGTGGCGGGCGTCGCCGCGCTCCTCAAGCAGCACCACAAGGACTGGACGGCGCAGCAGATCGTCGCCCAGATCGAGGAGACGGCCGAGCGTTCGATCCCCGGCCACGACAACCGCGTCGGCTGGGGCGTCGTCGACCCGGTCAGGGCCGTCACCGAGATCGCCGACCCGAAGAACCCGATCGAGTCCCCGCGCCCCGACCGGGCCGTCATCACCGTCGACCCGCCGGACCAGGCCGCCGTCCACTTCGGTGAGACCGCCGACGAACGCAACTCCCGCCTCGCCACCTACGCGGCGGTCGGCGCGGTCGTGACGGTCGTGGCGCTCGCGGGCGCGGCGGTGGCGGTACGGGACGCGCGACGCAGGCGGACGAGGGCGGAGCGCGGGGCGTGACCGGTCTGTCGGTCCCGCTGTTCGTCCTGGCGGCCGCGCTCGTGGCGATGTGCTGCGTCAAGGCGGACCGGGTCTGGTGACGATGTACTGCGTCAAGGCGGACCGGTCCGCTCGGTCCGCCGCCGCACCGACCCTTCGGGTGGCGAAGACACCGGCGCCTACCAGCAGTTGGCGTACCGCCTGAAGGTGCGGGCGCGCGGCGGGGCCTGCTGAGACGCTCTCCGGACGGCGCCTCGCGGGGCTGTCGGGGCGGACTCGTGAAGGGGCCGTGAGTGCGGGATGTGTGGCCGGATCTCGATGGTAGCGTGCGTGAACCAAGAGTGATCGCACATGTGTACATGCGCATGTACCTGCGCATGTACCTGCGCATGTGCGGGTGAAAAAGGGGGAGTCACCGTGGCCGGTGATCTCGGTGTGGGTCCAGGTGTCCTGAAGCAGGGCGCGAAGGACATCGTGGAAGTACTGAAACCGGTCAAGAAGGTCGACCTGGGCGATTCCGCCGACGCGGCGTCCAAGATCGGGAACGACGACGCGGCCGCGGCTCTGGTGACGTTCTGTGCCACATGGGAGTCGGGCGCCGAGTTCCTGGCCGACTGCGCGGCGGGCCTGGCGGGCGGTTTGGACAAGGCCAACGGTGACTTCGAGGACACCGACGAGGCGATCCGTGACGCGGTCAAGACGGTGAAGACGGCTCTGGCCTGAGACGGCGTCGGCGCTCCGGCCGCCGACGCGCGAACTCCCCTTCGAACGACGGGAGTTCCGGCACAAGCACAGGAACAAGAACGGGGATTCCGCACCCATGGCAGCCACACTCGGGTCCACCGACGACCCGAAGGACCTCGTCCCGGGGGAAGCCGGAAAGATCGGCGAGATCGAGACCGACCTCAACAAGTGGGCGGACACGTTCGAGAAGATCGGCGACGGCCTGCGCGACGTGCGCATCAAGGACTGGGTCGGCCAGGCCAGCGACGCCTTCTGGCCCACCCTGGCCAAGGAGAAGACCAACTGGTACTACGCGAGCGACGCGATGTCGGGGGCCGCCAAGGCGGCGCACGGCTATGCGACGACGCTGACCTGGGCGCAGGGCCAGGCCGCAACCGCGATCGCGAAGTGGAAGGCAGGCGACCACGAGGGCGCCGAACAGCTCCTGACCAGCGCGCGCAAGCAGCTCAAGGAAGAGGCCGACAAGCTCACCAAGAAGCTCCACGACCTTGCGGGCGACGCCAAGGACGCGCCGAGCTGGCTGGCGGGCATCCGCAGCGGCGTCGACGCGAAGAAGTGGGCTGAGGACCACGGCGTCGGCAAGAGCGCCATCGCGCCCGAGGCGTGGGCCAGGGAGCAGAAGTCCTGGTTCGGCACCGCCGACAACCCGCGCCACCGCGAGAGGGAGTGGGGCAAGGGCGAGGACGGCAGTTGGTACCTGCGCGACAAGACGGCCGCGGAGCCCGGCGCCGACGACGACGCCACCCCCGGCAAGAAGGCGGAGTGGAGCATCAAGCTCGCCGAATGGTCCGGCAAGGCCAGCGTCTGGTCGGCCGGCATCGACGGTGACGGCAAATGGGGCGACACCAAGTACAAGTACGAGGCGGGCGTCCAGACCCTCGGCGTGGACGGTTCGGTCGGCGCGAGCGTCACCAACGGCCAGTTCCAGGCGGGTGTGTCGGGCTCCGCGTACCTCGCGCAGGCGTCCGCGAGCGGCAGCGTCGAGTACGGCGTCGTGGGGGCCGGGGCGGAGGGCAAGGCGTTCGTCGGCGCCGACGCGGGCGTCAAGCTGTCCGCGGGCAAGGACGGCGTGCACGCGGGCGCGGAGGCGTTCGCCGGAGCCAAGGCGACGGGTTCCGCCTCCGCCGACGTCGCCGGTATCGGCGCCGGTGTCAACGGTGAGGCCTGGGCCGGGGTGGGCGCCGAGGCGCACGCGGACATCGGGATGAAGGACGGCAAGTTCACCCTCGGCGGCGACGTCGGTGTCGGCTTGGGCGTCGGCGGCAAGGTCGGCTTCAATGTCACGGTCGACCCGGGCAAGCTGGGCGACGCGCTCAGCGACGGCGCGGACGCCGTGGGCGATGCGTGGGACAGCACGGTCGGCAGCTGGCTCTGAGGCGGGCTTCTCGGGCCCGCCGGGCGCCGGGCACACCTTGAAAGATGGGATCCACCATGACGGCCACACTGCCGGTCAAGATCACCTTCGCGCTGCCGGACGGCTGGCGGGCGGCCCCGCCGGACGAGGTCGGGGCGCCGAACGTGGCGTTCGTCGCGCTCCACCCCGCCTCCGTCGACAGCGGCTTCACCGCGAACATCACCATCTCCGGGACGATGCGCAACGACGGCGCGACCATCTCCCAGATCGCCGACGAGGCGGTGCCCCGCCTCCAGCAGGGCGGCCCCGTACGCGTCCTGAAGAAGACCGCAATCGGCACACCCGACCTGCCCGGCCTCACCGACGCCCCGGGCATCGCGCAGGACGTCGTCCTCTCCACCACGCTGCGCGGCGAGCCGATCGAGCTGTGCCAGAGCCAGGTGTTCCTGGGCATGGAGGACGTGCACAACCCGGCACAGCGCGCCGTGCTCGAATTCGTCCTGACCGCCGACGAGAACCAGATCCGCGAGGTGATCGGGGACTTCAGGACGTTCCTGCGCACGGTGCGCCCGGCGGACGAGCCGGGCCCTCAGGCCGGGTGAGAAGACGCCGCCAGGCGGGTCGGGCGGTTCGGATGGTTCGGGCCGGATGACGGCGCCGCCGGGCGGGTCGGGCGGTTCTGACCGCTCAGGCGGAGGCCCAGGCCTGCGCGGGAATCCGGTCGAGCACGTCGCTCAGGTAGTTCAGCCGGTCCTCGAGCGCCTGCGGCGACAGCGTGCCGGTGTACCAGGTGAAAAGTTCGTCGTGGCGCACACGCAGCGGGTTCGTGCGGGCCCGCTCGTCCGCCAGGAGGAAGCCGCGCACGTCGTCACCGAGGATCGTGCGGGCGAAAGCCTCGTCCTCGGTGTCGACGCGGAACGTGTCGTCGAACTCCGGCACACCGAGCAGCGTACGGGCGCCGCGCCCCATCACCGTGTCGAACTTCCCGACCTTCCCGACCTGGAGGAACGGTCCCGCCCCCGGCGCGGAGACAAGGAAGACCGACTCGAACGTGAGCTTCTTGCTCTCCCCGACCTGGCTGCTGCCCGACAGCGGGTTGGAGTACCGGTACTCGAAGCACTTGAAGGCACGGCCGCGGAACTCGCCCGTGATGTAGTGCCACGCGGTGAGATTGTCCCCGCTGCCCGGCATGGGGCCCACGCCGCAGAACTCGGTGGCCCGGCCGGGCGCGCGCCGCTCGTGCGTCCACCCGCGTTCCGCGGCGACCCGGGCGAGCTCCTCCCAGCCCCTGCGGACCCGCTTGTCCTCCTGGCCGCTGCGCACGAACGCCCTGATGACCAGCGTGAACATGCCGATGACGAATAGGAACAAAAGGACCGGCACGAGGATCTCAACCATGGGTCGAGATTATTGCGGACCTCTCACACCGCTGGGAACCGAGGCTTTCCTCGTGTGCGGAGGCGAAACCGTGAAGATCGTCTGGGTAGATCGAGGACGGTCGGCAAAGGCTCCATGAAGAGGAACGGAATGACCGATTCACCGCGAAGAACCGCGCGGATATCACCCTCCGCCGCCCCATAGGCTGACCCGGCCGAAGCCCCCTCGCGGCATCCCCCCACTCGCTTTGCCCGGAACGGACCCACCATGACCAAGCCCCGCCTCCCCGCCGCCCTGTGCGCCCTCTCGGCCCTGACCGCGGCCGCCCTCCTCACCGGCTGCTCGGGCTCCGTCAGCGTGGGCACGTCCGAACCGTCCCTCTCCAAGGAAAAGCTGGCGGACAAGGTCGCCGGGAAGCTCGCGGCCCAGACGGGCCAGCCCAAGCCCGACGTCACCTGCCCCGAGAACCTTCCAGGCAAGGCCGGCGCCACCACCCGCTGCACCCTGACGGTGTCCGACGGCAGCAGCCTCGGCGTGACGGCCAAGGTGACCTCGGTCGACGACGGTAAGATCAACTTCGCCATCGAGGCGGACAAGACACCCACACCGGCGCAGAGCTGACGGCCAATTAAGCCTCCTTGCGCGGCCGTTGCCCCGAGCTCCGGGCGAAAACGGGCAATTCGCAACGCCTGATGCAGTCCCGTGACGGAGTTAATGCAAGGCTCGGTTGGAGTAGATGTACCGGGTGACTACAGTGGTAACTGCGTTGTAGGACGGGACTTGCTTTGCGATCGTATGACGGGCAATCCGGTGGTCTCGGCCGGGTGGCCTACGGGGAAACGGGGAGGGTGCGTCGTGATTCCGGCGGAAGGCGGGGGAGTTTCGGCGGCTGCGGCAGCCGATCTGAAGGTCGGCTCGGAGGTCCTCACGACCTTCAAGCAGCGTGTCGACAAGATCCTCCGGGAGTTCGAGGGGTCGCCCGGCAGTTCGGCCAAGATCGGTGACCACAGCATCAGCCGCACCGCGGTCACCAGCGGGGCCGGCTCCTTCATCGAGGCGGACGCTCTGCACCTCACGTACGAGCAGGTGCACAGCCGCATCACGTCCCTCTCCAAGATGCTGGGCATGCAGATCGAGGCGATGAGCATCGCCTCGCACGGCGCCGAGGTCGGGTTCGCCAACCTCGAGGAGGACCAGCGGCGCCGCTTCTGGGAGATCCAGACCAGGATCGACCGTGAGCACCGCGAGTCCGACGGCAAGAAGCTCGGCACGGAGCAGCAGTCCAAGGGGGGTCTGTACAAGTAATGGGCAAGGACGACGGGAAGACCCCGGAGACGCCGCAGACCCCTCAGGAGCAGGTCGCCCAACAGGTCGCGGTGACGGACGGCGTCCAGAGCGTCGTGTCCGTGGTGCACAACGCCTTTGGGTTCGGACCGGGGGGCCACGCCTTCTCGGTCTCGGACGATCTCGCCAAAGACCTGAACATCAAGCCCGGCAGCACGAGCTTCGAGGAGCACGTCCTCAACGCCATGCTCGACCTGGTCGAGGGCACCAAGCCGAGCGACCTCGAGCACGCGGGCTCGGCGCTCTTCAAGGCGAGCAAGGCGATGAGCGACGCGGCCACCGAGCTGCGCACCAACATCAAGCACGCCAGTGAGGACTTCCAGGGCGAGGCGGGCACCGCCTTCGAGAAGTGGGGCACGACGCTCGCCGGCCACACCGATGCCCTGAGTACGTACGTCCAGAGCGCCGGAGTGGAGATCGCCGCCGCGGCCAGTGGTCTCGCCTCGGTCAAGAGCTCCTTGCCGCCCCGGGACACCCGTCCGGCGGACAAGGCTCTGAAGCCGGACAAGCTCCCGGTGGAGAAGCAGACGGCGGGGAACGCGGAGTACGACGAAGCCGTCAAGGTCGAGAAGCACCGGCAAGAGGCGATCAACCAGATGAACCGGTTGGCGTCGTTCTACTCCGTCTCGGCGGAGTCGCTGGGCGGGTTGCAGCCTCCGACCTTCGAGGCGATGCCGAGTGTGGGGGTGCCGAGGCCCGCGCCTTCCAAGGGGCGCCTCGGCGGGGACAGCCGGACGGAGACGGGGTCTACGAGGCAGGCGGCGGAAGTCCCGGCCTCGGAGCGTCACGCGGCCCAGGAGACACCAGGTCCGACCGGCTCCCACGTCACGGCGCCGCCGGTGGTGCACGACACGGTCACCATGCCCGACCGCCCCGTCGACGCCACGGTCGATCGGCCGGTTGGTACCGAGATCGACAGCGTGGGCACGCTTCCGCCTCCCACCACGTCCACCCCCGGCCCGCAGGCGCCGGTGACCAACCCGACGCCGACCACGGGTGGCCCGCCGGTGCCGATGCCGACCGGATACACCGGCCCCGTGCAGGGCACGGGCAAGTACGGCGGAGGCGGCACCAAGAGTCCGCTGACTTCCCAAGCCAGGCCCTCGACCTCGCAGACCGGAAACTCACGCCCGAACCCTGCACGCAGCACCACGAGCAACCCGATGACGAGCCGTCCGGGCGGCCCGGGACAGCAGGGCACTTCGCGTGGAGGCATGCCAGGCGGCGCGCGTGAGGGCATGCAAGGCGGGCGGCCCAGCACCACGAGTCGCGGAGTGACGGGCGGAACCCCGCGGTCGAACGACGCGAAGTCCGGTCGTACGCCGGGTCCCGGCACCACGGGAGCAGGCCGGTCGAACGGTGTGGTCGGCGGCCGTCCCAGTACGTCCAAGGGCACCACTCAGAACGGTTCGCGGGTGCCCCGCGGCACCGTGATGGGCGAGGGCGCCCCCGGCAACGCGCGTGGGACCACCGGCCGGATCGGTCAGCGCGGTGTCATGGGCGCCCCCGGCACCGACTCGGCGGGTCGCTCCACGGGCGCGGGGCGGAAGATCCAAGGCGCGTCGGAGGCGGTGACCGGCCGCCCCACCGGAAAGAGTTCCGCGGCGCGTACCGGTCGTAACGGGTTCACCTCGGGCGGTCAAGGACTGGTTCGAGGCCCCTCTTCGCGGCGGAACGAGGACAAGGACGACCAGGAAGGCGCCGAGCGTCCCGACTACGTCGTCGAGGACGAAGCCACGCACCTCCCCCAGAAGCCGCGGCGCGACGTGCCGCCGGTGATCGACTAACTCCCGAACGAGGACGTACAGCAGCATGAAGTCAGGGATCGGCCGTCGAGTCGGCCAGAACGTGTCCGTACCGCGGCGCGTCACCATGCGCGTGGCAGTGACGGCCGCCGCGCTGGGTGCCACGGTCGGCACGTCCGTGGGCATCGCCCCGGCCGCCCTGGCTGACGACAACGTCCAGTCGCAGGAGTGGTTCCTCGACGCCATGGACGCGAAAGCCATCTGGAAGGTCAGTACGGGCAAAGGCGTCAAGGTCGCTGTCATCGACTCCGGGGTGAGTGACAGCACCTCCTCGCTCAAGGGGCAGGTGCTCGCCGACGAGACGCCCAAGAGCGTCGCCTACCACGCGACCAAGGATTATGACGGCCATGGAACGACCATGGCCGAATTGGTCGCCGGTACCGGGGTCGGCGGCGGGATCAAGGGCCTCGCTCCCGGAGCGAAGATCGTGCCGTACCGCATCGTGCTGGCCTCGCTGAAGGACAAGAGCGAAGTCGCGAAGACCCCTGACCCGGCAGAGGCCGTACGGGCCGCGGCCGACACCGACGCAAAGATCATCAACATGTCGATCGGTGATCCCTACGTGGACCCGACACTGGGATCCGCGATCAAGTACGCCCATTCCAAGGGCAAGCTGATGTTCGCGTCCGTCGGAAACAACGCGGAGGAGAAGAACCGCGTCGAGTACCCGGCTGCCTATGACGGTGTCGTAGGCGTGGCTGCCGCCGACGACACGGGGAAGGTGGGCAAGTTCTCGTCGCACGGGGACTTCGTCGACCTGGCCTCACCCGGCCTGAACATCCCCCACTGGTGCGACGCGACGCTGACCTCCTACTGTGGCGGAGCCCAAGGAACCAGTGCCGCGGCCGCCATCGCTTCCGGCGCGGCGGCGCTCATCTGGTCCGCGCACCCCGACTGGACCGCGAACCAGGTCCTCCGGGTGCTGAAGGAAACGGCCGGCCGCAGCTGGCCGAAGGACCGGCCGAGCGCCTACCTCGGCTACGGCCTCGTGCGGCCGGCACGCAACCTGTTGCACGGCGAGGGCGATCCGGGGCCCGCGGACGTGGACCCGATCACCAATGAGAAGACGACGACGGAGTCCGGTTCCGGCGCGGACACCACCCCCTCCGCCTCTGCATCAGACTCGTCACAGCCCACGAAGAACGCTTCAGAAGTCCCCGCAGAAGCGGCAGGATCAGAGGCGAAGTCGTCGTCAAGTGACAGCAACACGTTGTGGATTGTGCTCGGCGCCGTCGCCGCGGTGATCGTGGTCGGGGGCGGGGGATTCGCTGTGATGCGGGCGCGGCGCAGCCAATGAGACTTTCAACCGTGGGCATTCCTGCGCCTCTTGGGCGGGCCACGGGGGAGCGGTTCGGCTCCAGGTGGGCATGAACCAAAACAGTTGGAACCAGGGGCAAACCTAAGGAAAGGCAGGAGCGCTATGGCCAGCGGGCAGCAGAAGCTCGAAGACCAGCAAGTAATCCAGCTTGAGAAGCAGATGTCCGAGAAGTACGAGGGCATTCGCAAGCGCGTCGCCAACCTGCAGGGCGTCATCGATGGCCTTGAGGGGCAGTGGAAGGGCATCGGTAAGCACGCGTTCGACAAGAAGCAGAACGAGATCAACGAGTCGCTGCACAACATCGGCAACATCCTCGCCGATGTCATCGACTCGATGAACAAGACGCGCAACATCAAGGACAGCTCGGAAGACGACGTGCGAGCATCGGTGGACAAGATCACTGTCACCGGTGGCGGTTCGGCCCTCAGCGGCTACTGATCGCCTCTTTCAGGCAGCCGAAGTACGTCAGCATCAGATATACGAGCGAGACGAGGTAGAGGAACATGGCCGGTAACGGTGACGGGCTGCTCGTTACATATGACGGGCTCGACCAGGCGGCGACCACGATCGGCAATGAGGCGAAGGCTCTGGAGGCTGACCTCCAGGAGCTGAAGCAATTGGTGATCAAGAGCCAGGAGTACTGGGCCGGTGAGGCGCAGGGCACCTTCGGCACCAAGCTGCAGAAGTGGGACAAGGAAGCCAACGACATCCACACGGCACTGACGGGCATCGGCCACGTGGTCGGCCAGTCCGGCGGTACCTACATGGACGGCGACAAGAAGGCTGCCGGCTACTTCCAGTAAAACAGGAAGAGCTCTTGTCTTTGGGTGGGCACATGCGGGAGGTGCCCACCCTTCCTGTTGCCCGCACGTGTTTCCTTTACAAGCGTCGTCGTCCGCTCGCCACTATGAGGAGAGGTTCTCCGTCATGAGTTTCGGTCCTCCGCCGTCCCCGTTCACGCAGTCGATGCGTGCGGCAGGTGAACGCGCGAAGCGCCGACGCGCCAGGATGTGGTTCTCTCTCGCCGTGGTCCTGGTCGTTGTCGCAGCCGGTGCCGGCTGGATTCTGTGGGGCGTCAAGAGCAAACACGGCAACGGATCGTCGCTCGACGCCAAAGCGGCTCGTCAGCCTGCTACCGACGAAGTGCGAGAGACCGTCGAGAACCTGCCCAGGGGCGGACCCGGGCGGCTTGTGGCCGGGGTCGGGGACGCCAAGCTCGCACCGCTCAAGGCGCAGGTGACTCCTGGTACGTGGGCGACGGACAAGATCCTCGCGAAGGGGATGGGCAGCCTCATCCAGGGCTTCAAGATCGATGCCGACGACGAACTTGTGTGGCAGCGCCAGCTGTCAGGGGACATCTGTGGATGGACGCAGGACGTGACAGTCGGGGGCAACACGTCTGTCGTCTTCAAGGACGCGGAAGGCGGCTGCACCAAGGTAATTTTCTTCGAAGTGGACACCGGCGAAAAGGTCTGGGAGGGCTCCGTCCCCTGGAAAGAGAGCGCCCGTAAGCGCTACCCCAACGTCACCCTGACCAAGGGTGTGGTGGCTGTCGCCTACGGAACCGGGTCTTCTGGCTTTGACATGAAGACGGGAAAGAAGCTCTGGACCCGTGACGCCACTGCGGACTGCGAAGAAGGCGGATTCACAGGCGGCCAGGCGCTGCTGCTTCGGCGGGACTGTCACACGGGGGCCGGGAATCTATACTTCGAGGTGCACCGTATTGCTCCGGACACCGGAGAAGCTGAATGGACCTACAGGGCCAATGAGCATCTGAACTTCGTATATCTCGTGTCTGCCGACCCGGTGGTGCTGGCGGTATCAGCCGGCGAGGCAGGACTTTCGGATCTCATCTCTCTCGACGAGAACGGAAAGTATCAGACAACTATCCGGTTCGCTGGCGACCACTACTTGGTGAAATGTGAGGACGGTCTTTCTGGGTCCGCGGAAGACGCGTTGATGTTCTCGGCGGTCGACCAGTGCTCGCACATCGTGGTGTCCCAGAACCGTGCCTTCATCACCACGGGTGAGGTGACCGAGGGGGTTGCCCACGAGACGAACTCGATTGTCGCCTTCGACCTGAGGACCGGGCACACGGGAGTGAAGTTCGACGCGGGCAAGGATCAGGAGATGTTTCCGCTCCGGATGAGCGGTGAGCGCTTGCTGGCCCTCAAGATCGGGACGGACAATTTCGCCCCGACGCAGCTTGTCAGCCTCGATCCGGAGAACGGCAGGGAGAACAGCTACTTCTCCTTCGGAGCACTCTCAGAAGCGTCGGCACTGCTCAACCCGAGCCTGAACGACATCGTCGTCGAGCACGGCCGTATCTTCTTCGGCAGCCGCGCTGTGCAAGGTGGTGGAACCAGGAGTCAGCCGGCCTACACATGGCGGGCGTTCGGGGTGGGGAGTGCGAGGTAGGGCATGGCGCACGACGTGCGGACCGGTGCTGCTGCCGGGCGGCGGGGGCGGAGGGTCGGGCCCTATGTCGTCCTGACGGCGCTCGACCGGTCCGGGGCGCGTCCCGGTGCCGCCGCCCCCGCCACCCGCTACATCGCCCGTACCCCCGACGGCGACCGCACCGTCCTGCTCAGCACCCCGCCCCCCGGCGTCGACCCGGCCCGTTTCATGGCCGAGGCCGATGCCTCCCGGTCTCTGGCGGGGCGGTGGGCGTTGCCCGCCGTCGAGTTCGCGGGGCCGGGGGACGCGGTGGCGTGGCATGCCGGCCCGTATGTGCCGGTGCTGCCGTTGCCGACCGTTCTCGCCGTGCATGGCGGGCCCTTGCCTGAGGCGACCGTGCGGGCCCTCGGCGTCGCCCTCGCCGAGACGCTCTCCGTGATCCATGGGCAGAACCTCGTGCACGCCGGGGTCTCGCCCGCAGCCGTGCTCGTCGCCCACGACGGGCCCCGGCTCGGCTGCTTCGGCGCCGTACGTGCCGCCGCCCCCGCACTGACGGGCATCGACGCGGGCGCCCTCGCCCCCGAGCAGGCCACCGGCGGCCTGCCGAGACCCCTCGGGGACGTGTACGCGCTGGGCGCCACCCTCGCGTACGCCGCGACCGGCAGCACGGCGCCCACGCGGGACGCGTTGCCGGCGTGGTTGCGGCCCGTCGTCGCGGGGTGTCTCGCACGGGACCCCGCACATCGCCCGCAACTCGGCGATCTGGCGCAACAGTTGGCAGTCGTGGGCGGGCTCGCCGCACCGTCCCGAGGCCTCGGTGTCACCGAACGGGCCGCCGCCCTCCTCGGCCCCGGCTGGCTTCCGCCCCGCGTCGTCGCCGCGCTCGCGCACCAGGCGGCCTCCGTGCTCGCGGCGGAGACGGCCGTCGCGGCGGCCGGGCCGTTCCAGCAGGGGTAGGCCGATAGCCCGCTCATCCATTCCGACTGATCGATACGACGGACGCGACGCCCCGATGCCCAGACCCCTCGCCCACGACGACCCCGCCGTCCTCGGCCCGTACCGCCTGATCGCGCGGCTCGGCAGCGGCGGCATGGGCACCGTGTACGTCGCCCGGAGCGCGGGGGGCCGCACTGTCGCGCTGAAGACCATGCACGCGAGGATCGCCGAGGACGCGGCGGCGCGGACCCGGTTCCGCCTCGAGGTCGACGCCGCTCGCGTCATCGGCGGGCAGTTCGGGGCGAAGGTCTTCGACGCCGATCCGCTGGCGGTGCCGAGGCCCTGGTTCGCCACCGAGTACGTGCTCGGGCCCGCTCTCGACGAGGCCGTGGAGGCGGTCGGGCCGCTGCCCGAACAGGCCGTCCGCGCGCTGGGCGCCGCCCTGTGTGCTGCCCTCGGCCAACTGCATCGCGGCGAGGTCGTGCACCGTGACCTGAAACCGTCCAACCTGCTCATCACCGGGCACGGCCCCAAGGTCATCGACTTCGGCATCGCCCGCGCCATCGGCGACGACCGGCTGGCCCGTACCGGTTCCGCGGTCGGTACCCCCGGCTTCATGTCACCGGAACAGGCCACGGGCCTCGCGCACGGAGCGGCCGGGGACGTCTTCGCGCTGGCGGGTGTGCTGGTGTACGCGGCTCGGGGCAGCGGCCCGTTCGGGCGCGGGCCGGCCGCCGATCTGCTGCACCGGGTGCGCTACGGCGAGCCGGACCTCACCGGGGTGCCCGCCGCCCTCGTCCCCGTACTGGCGCGGTGCCTCGACAAGGATCCGGCGCGACGGCCCACCACCGGGCACCTCGCGGCCCAACTGCACGACGGACGCGGGGAGTTCGCCGACCATCTGCCACCCGCGCTGCTGGCGGAGCTGGGGCGGCGGGCGGCGGAGGTATGGCAACTGCGACCACAGCGGCTGCCGGCCCCGTGAATCCCCGGCCCCCGGGAAGGGGGCACCCAGGGCGTGACGGGCGCCGAAGGCGCGCGCCCGAAGGCGCGACGGCTCCAGAGGCGCAACGGCTCCCCAGGGTGCGCGGGCACCCAAGTGTGACGGCCCTCTCAAGGCGCGCGCGCACCCAAGGAGCGACGGCCTCAAGGGGCGCGGGCAGCCATGGCGCGCGGGCACTCAAGGCGCGCGGGCACTCAAGGCGCGCGGGCACTCAAGGTGCGCGCGCACCCGAGAGGTGAAGGCACCCAAGGTGCGACGGCACCCAAGTGTGACGGCACCCAAGGTGCGACGGCTTCAAGATGCATGCGCACCCAAGGCGCGCGCCCAGGCCGCGACGCCCCCCAAGCCGTGACCGCCCCGGGCACACAAACCGCCCCGGGCACACAAACCGCCCCGGGCACACAAACCGCCCCGGGCACACAAACCGCCCCGGGCACACAAACCTCCCCGGGCACACAAACCTCCCCCGCCCCCTGGCGCGCCCTACGCGCCCACCGCGTCCCCCCGGGACACCGCGCCGACCCCGCTCAGCGCCCCGAACCCCCCACCCCCCACCGCCCCCGGCTCCTACGCCTCCCCCTCCGCCACCCCGCCATTGGCCACCGTCGGGTCGAGGTCGAACTCTCCGTCCCTGGCGCCCAGGACGAACGCCGTCCACTCCGCCTCCGTGTACCGCAGCACCGTCTCCGGTTCCAGGGACGACCGCATCGCGACCGCGCCGGCCGGCAGGTAGGCGATCTCGACGCGCTCCTCCTGGTCCTCCGTGCCGGGGGCGCTGTGCCACTCGACGCCGGAGATGTCGAGGGCGTACAGCTCGTTCTTCTCGCGCTCCTTGCGGGCCGTGATCTGCTCGGGGGTCTCGGGCTCCCGAGACTCCTGAGCGGTGTGCTCCTGTGCATCCGCCATGGTGAGCGGCCCCTTCCGGACGTGCGAAGTACCTGTGCGGTCACCCTACTTGGCGCGGACCCCGCCGACTCCTGAGTCACAGCGGAAAGCCCCCGTACGCAGGACGAAGGGGACCGCACCCCGTAGAGTGCGACCCCCTTCGTCGATCTCGGCCGACGTGCCCGAGCGGGCGCGCCTACTGTTCCAGGCCGACCTGGATCAACGGCTTGCCCCGCTTGCGCGAGACGAACGTGCCCCGGCCCGGCGGCATCGGGCGCGGGCGTACGCCGCCGAGGAGGTCGCCCTCGTTCGGGTCGCCGGCGAGGACCACGCCCTGGGCGCCGAGTTCCTTGATGCGCTGCATGAAGGCCTCGTATCCGGCGCGGCCCGAACCGGCCGTGGAGCGGGCGATGATGAAGCGGACGCCGACATCGCGCGCGAAGGGCAGCAGTTCGGTCAGACCGGAGAGCGGGTTGCCGCTGGAGGTGGAGACGAGGTCGTAGTCGTCGATGACGACGTAGACCGTGGGGCCGCGCCACCAGCTGCGGTCGCGCAGCTGCTGGGCGGTGACGTCGGCGGTCGGGGTGCGGCGCTGCATCAGGTCGCGCAGCGCGTCCATGTGGTGCGCCATCTGGTTCGACATCGGGATGTACTCGGCCAGGTGCGAGGCCGGCGTGACGTCGAGGAGCGAGCGCCGGTTGTCGACGACGAACAGCTTGCAGGTGTCGCCGCTGTAGCGCTGGGTGAGCTGACGGATGATCAGCTTGAGCAGGTTCGACTTGCCGGACTCGCTCTCGCCGAAGATGAGGAAGAACGGGTCCTGGTCGAAGTCGACGAAGACCGGCTCCAGGTTGTCCTCGTCCAGGGCGAAGGAGATGCCGCGCTCCGGGAAGCGGTCGCCCGGCGGCAGCTGACGCGCCGGGAACTCGCGCGGCAGGAGGCGGACTTCCGGGGCGCCGGGCTGCGTCCAGTGCCGGGTGACCTCGGCGGAGAGCGCGGACGTGGCCTCGGCCAGGTCCGTGTCGGAGGACAGGCCGTCGATGCGCGGGACCGCCGCCATGAAGTGCTGCTTCTGCGGGGTCTGACCACGACCGGGCACACCGGTCGGCACGTTGGCCGCGATCTTGCGGTCGAACTCGGAGTCCATCGTGTCGCCGAGCCGCAGCTCCAGGCGGTTCATGAGGTGGTCCTTCATGTTCGCCCGGACCTCCATGGACCGCGACGCCGTGAGGATCACGTGGATGCCGTAGCCGAGACCGCGCGCGGCGATGTCCAGGACGAGCGGCTCCAACGCCTCGTAGTCCGAGCGGAAGTTGCCCCAGCCGTCGATGACCAGGAAGACGTCGCCCCACGGCTGGTCGGTCATCGAGATGTCCCCGCGCGCGCGGCGGTTGCGGAAGTCGGCGATGGAGGCGATGCCCGCCGTGCGGAAGTACTCCTCGCGCCGGGTCAGGACGCCGTAGACCTCGGCCGCCGTACGGCGCACCTTCTCGGGGTCGAGGCGCGAGGCCACGCCGCCCACGTGCGGCAGGCCCTGTACGGCCGCCATGCCGCCGCCGCCGAAGTCGAGCCCGTAGAACTGCACTTCCTGTGGGGTGTGCGTCAGTGCGAACGACGCGATGATCGAGCGGAGCAGCGTCGACTTGCCGGACTGGGGGCCGCCCAGGATCTGCATGTGACCGGCCGCGCCGCCGAAGTCGATCCACAGCGGGTCGCGCCGCTGCTCGTACGGCTTGTCGACGAGGCCGACGGGGACGACGAGGCGTCCGGCGCCCTCGTACCCGGGCTGGGTGAGCCCGCGGCCCTGCACGGGCGCGAGGCCGGGCAGCAGCGAGTCGAGCGACGGCGGGCTGTCGAGGGGCGGCAGCCACACCTGGTGCGCCGCCGGACCCTGCGCCTCCAGGCGCCGCACGATCACATCGAGGACGGTGTCGGCGAGCGCGTCGTCCTTGTCGTCGCGCGGCGCCTCCTCCTCGCGCTGCTGCGGCACCGGGATGTACTGGACGGGCACCTCGGCCGCCGTGAACAGCGCGGGGCGCCGGTCCACCGGGAGCGGTCCGCCGGGCGTGGTGACCCGCGCCGAACCGGTGCGGTACACGCCCGACACGTACGCCGCCTTGAAGCGGACCATCTCGTCGGTGCCGAACTTCAGGAAGCCGGAACCCGGCACGTTCGGCAGCTCGTAGGCGTCCGGGACGCCGAGGGCCGCGCGGGACTCGGCCGCGGAGAAGGTCCGCAGACCGATCCGGTAGGACAGGTACGTCTCCAGGCCGCGCAGACGGCCCTCCTCAAGGCGCTGCGAAGCGAGCAGCAGGTGCACGCCGAGGGAGCGGCCGATGCGGCCGATCTGGACGAACATCTCGATGAAGTCGGGCTTCGCGGTGAGCAGCTCGCTGAACTCGTCGATGACCAGGACGAGGGAAGGGATCGGCTGGAGCGGGGCGCCCGCCGCGCGTGCCTTCTCGTAGTCGTGGATGTTCGCGTAGTTGCCCGCGTCGCGGAGCATCTCCTGGCGGCGGTTGAGCTCACCGCGGATCGAGTCACCCATGCGGTCGACGAGCGTGAGGTCGTCGGCGAGGTTGGTGATCACGGCCGCGACGTGCGGCATCTGGGCCATGCCCGCGAAGGTGGCACCACCCTTGAAGTCCGCGAGGACGAAGTTCAGCGTCTCGGAGGAGTGCGTCACCGCGAGACCGAGCACCAGGGTGCGCAGCAGCTCCGACTTACCGGAACCGGTGGCGCCGACGCACAGACCGTGCGGGCCCATGCCCTCCTGGGCGGCTTCCTTCAGGTCGAGCATGACGGGCCGGCCGTCGTCGCCGACACCGATCGGCACGCGAAGGCGCTCGGCCTGCGAGCGCGGGCGCCAGGTGCGCTTGGTGTCGACGGCCGCCGCGTCACCGAGGTTCATGAGGTCGGTGAAGTCGAGGTTGGCGAGCAGCGGCTCGTCGTCGCTGTCGCCGCCCGACGCCATGCGCAGCGGCGCGAGCTGGCGGGCGAGCGCCTCGGCGGCGGCGTACGAGAGGACGTCCGGGGTGCCCTCGTAGACCATGCCGTGCGCGGACTCCAGGCGGAGCACCTTGGGGTGGACGACGACGGAGAGGTCGCCGCGCCCGGCCGCGAGGTCGCCGGGGACGACCTCCAGGACGGTGACGCCCTGCAGCCCTTCGGGGCTGGCCAGGATCGACGTGGGCGGCAGCGAGACACCGTCGAGGACGACCACGAGGTGCGGCTTCTCCGACACCGGGGCGCCACCGGGGTGGAAGCGCGGGCGCCCCTCCAGGCGCGTGCCGAGCAGGTCCTCCAGCTCACCGGGGTCGGTGGAGACGAGGCGGCGGGAGCCCGCGCCGTCGGTCAGGCCCGGCACCTGGTTGTGGGGCAGCCACTTCGCCCACTCCCACTCCGGTACGGTCTGGCGCCCGGCGGCGACCGCGATGACGAGGTCCTCGGGGGAGTGCAGCGAGGCGAGGGAGGCGACAAGGGCGCGGGCCGAGCCGCGTACGGTGTCCGGCTCACCGCTGACGGACACGTGGTAGAAGGCGCGGAGCGAGACCGCCATCGGCAGCTCTTCGAGCGTGCCGTGCGTGGCGAGGAAGCGCTGCATCGCGCCGGCCGTCAGCGGCTCCAGCTCGTCGACCGGGGCGGTCTGCGGCGGCACCAGGGGAGTGGCGAGCCCTTGCGGGCCGAGGCCCACCCGGACCTGCCCGAAGTCCTCGTCACCGCTGCGCCGCTCCCAGACCCGGCTGCCCTCGGCGACGAGCGCCCACAGTTGCTCGGGCGAAGGGTGCAGGTAGTACTGCGCGTCGCGCTGCTTGCGGGCGGTGCCGAGCGCCTCGCGCCGGGTCTGCGAGAGGTAGCGCAGGTAGTCGCGGCGCATGTCCGCCATCTGCCCCTGGTTGCCCTTGCGGTAGCGGGCCAGCATCGCGATGCCCATCGCGATCGTGGAGGCCACCATCACCATGCCCATGATCTTCATGAAGGGCTGGGCCTGGGGGTTGAAGAAGAAGACGACGGAGCCGCCCATGCCGAGCATGGGCAGGATCTGCATCAGCGCGCCCTCTTGCTGCCCACGCGGCAGCTCCGGCGGCGGCTGGAGCACCACCTCCTGCGTGGGCACCTCGGACGGCAGTGCCCGAGGTGGGCGCTTGACGACGATGTGGCTCACTCTGCACCAATTCCCTTGCCGGACCGAGTTGTTCCGTCCGCCGCCCCGTGTCAGGCGGACGTCGATCGCGGTTCGCGATCCTACTGACACCCACTGACACGGGCGGGCGGTAGGGTGCCGGAGGTACGCGTGAGCAGTTGCGAATCCGCCCAGGAAAAACGGGCAATCCACGCGGTTCGGACCGCGTGCCTTCCCCCGTATCCGGCCGGAAGAGCGCATGTGACCGGCCTTGCGGGCCACGCAGCGCAACGTACACAAAGTCTTTACAGAACAAGGGGGAGCAGACAGGTGAGCATGACGGCCTCCGCGCCGGCCGGCCGAGCCGGGGCAACGGGCACCGGAGCCCCTGCCGCAGCAGGCACGGGCCTCGGCTTCTGCCGCGTCACCATCGTGGCGCCCGACAGCCGCATCGACGTGGCCCTGCCCGACGACGTACCGGTCGCCGACCTGTACCCCGAGATCCTGCGGCTCTCCCAGCAGAGCCCCGCCGAGGGCGCCCCCGTCGGCTACCACCTCGTCCGCCGTGACGGCACGGTGCTCGACAGCGCCCGCTCCTTCGCGGCACAGCGCATCCTCGACGGCGAGCTGCTCACGCTGCGCCCGTTCTCCGAGTCGCTGCCGCCCGCCGTCTACGACGACGTCTCCGAGGCCGTCGCCTCCGCCGTCACCAAGGACCGCACCCTGTGGAGCGGCGACCTCACGCGCGCGGCGGGCCTCGTCGCCGGCGGCGTCCTGCCCGCCCTGATCGCCTTCGTGGCCTGGAGCTCCGAACTCCGCCACGACATGCACAGCCTCCAGGGCGTCCTGGCCGCCGTCGCGGGCGTCCTCCTGATCACCCTGGCGTGCGTCCGCGCGCGGGTCTACAACGACCGCGGCTCGGCGGTCGCGCTCGGCCTCGGCGCCCTGCCGAACATCGCGGTGGCGGGCTCGGGCCTCCTCTCGCTCTCCGAGGGGCAGGGCATCGGCCGCCTCCAGTTCCTCCTCGCCTGCGCGGCGGTCCTGGTCGCCTCCGTCGTCCTCACCCTGGTCTCGCCCGGCGGCGACGGCCCCTTCGTGGCGTTCGTCTTCGCCTCCCTGATCGGGCTGCTCACCACCTTCGTCGCCCACCTCACGAACCTGAAGCCGATCGAGACGGCCGCGATCTGCGCGCCGCTCGCCGTGAGCGCCCTGGCGTTCCTGCCCGGCCTCTCCATGCGCTTCGCCCGCCTGCCCATCGGCTTCGCCGCGCCCAACCAGGCGCGCGCGGGCTACGACACCGCGAGCGAGGCCACCGACCCGCACGAGGCCGTCGACGCCGAGCGCGTCGCCGCCCAGGCGCGGCGCGGCCACGAACTGCTCGTCGGCCTCGTCGGCGGCTGCGCCCTCGTCTCCGTCGGCGCCTCGATCGTCCTCGGCTTCTCCAGCAACGTGTGGGGGCAGCTCCTCGCCCTCGCCACCGGCATCGCGATGCTGATGCGCGCCCACCTGTTCCGCTACACCGCACAGGTCGGCGCCACCCTCGCGGCCGGTCTCGCCGCCCTCGTCTTCCTCGGGCTCGGCCTCGCGCTGCACCCCCCGATGGACTACGTGCGCGAGGCGATCATCAAGCACGACACGACCTCGCTCGACATCCGCACGGTGTGGATCGCCGCGGCCATCGGCGCGACCGCCGCCCTGGTCACCGCGATCGGCCTGATCACCCCGCGCCGCGGCGTCACCCCGTTCTGGGGCCGCTTCCTGGAGATCGCCGAGACGTTCGTCCTGCTCACCCTGGTCCCGCTCGCCCTTGCCGTCTTCGACGTCTACGCGTCCGCGCGCGCGATGACGAGCTGAGTTCCGGGGGACCTGGCCACCCGTTCGGGGGCGCTCCAAGCTGCTGGTACGCTGTGTGACGGCCGCTTGTGTATGCGCCCCCGTTTCGTTTCCAGGGGGCAGCGCCCAGCGGATCCCCGCCTCCGAGTTACGGAAGCTCCCCTGAGATGTAGACCAGGGGCGCTCGGTGGCCTTGAACCCCAGAGGAGTAAGCGTGTCGCTCGACGCCGCTACGAAGAAGCAGATCATCTCCGAGTTCGGCCAGAAGGAGGGCGACACCGGCTCCCCCGAGGTCCAGGTCGCCATGCTCTCCCGTCGTATCTCGGACCTGACGGAGCACCTCAAGACGCACAAGCACGACCACCACAGCCGTCGTGGTCTGCTGATCCTGGTCGGCCAGCGTCGCCGCCTGCTGCAGTACCTGGCCAAGAAGGACATCCAGCGCTTCCGTACGCTGGTCGAGCGCCTCGGCATCCGCCGCGGTGCGGCCGGCGCCCGCTAAGACAGCGTGAAGGGGAGCGGTTCCCACTTTTAGGGGGCCGCTCCCTTTGCCGTACGTGCGCACTGTCACCGACGCTTTGTAGTCTGGTGACGTACGAAGAGGAGAAGCGCACCATCGCCGCCGCCGGTCCTCGGTAGTGGCCCCCGGAGACGCAAGAGGATCCCCGGGAGCTTCGATCGAAGACCGGCCCGCATTCACGGCGCGCTTCTCCACCCGTCCCGCTGCCACACGGGCAGCAGTGGACAAAAGACGAATCAGACGAAAGTAAACGGAGAATTTGCTGGTGGAGAACGAGACCCACTACGCCGAGGCCGTCATCGACAACGGCTCCTTCGGTACCCGCACCATCCGCTTCGAGACGGGCCGCCTGGCCCGCCAGGCCGCCGGCTCCGCCGTCGCCTACCTCGACGACGACACCATGGTGCTCTCGGCCACCTCGGCCTCGAAGAACCCCAAGGACCAGCTCGACTTCTTCCCCCTCACGGTGGACGTCGAGGAGCGGCAGTACGCCGCGGGCAAGATCCCCGGCAGCTTCTTCCGCCGCGAGGGCCGCCCGTCCGAGGACGCGATCCTCACCTGCCGCCTCATCGACCGCCCGCTGCGCCCGTCCTTCAAGAAGGGCCTGCGCAACGAGATCCAGGTCGTCGCCACGATCATGGCGCTCAACCCCGACCACCTGTACGACGTCGTCGCGATCAACGCCGCGTCCGCGTCCACGCAGCTGGCCGGTCTGCCCTTCTCCGGCCCGGTCGGCGGCGTCCGCGTCGCGCTGATCAACGGCCAGTGGGTCGCGTTCCCGACCCACAGCGAGCTGGAGAACGCGGTCTTCGACATGGTCGTCGCCGGTCGCGTCCTCGAGGACGGCGACGTCGCGATCATGATGGTCGAGGCCGAGGCCACCGAGAAGACCATCCAGCTGGTCAAGGGCGGCGCCGAGGCGCCGACCGAGGAGGTCGTCGCCGCCGGTCTCGAGGCCGCGAAGCCCTTCATCAAGGTCCTCTGCAAGGCCCAGTCGGACCTCGCCGCGAAGGCCGCCAAGCCGACCGCCGAGTTCCCGATCTTCCTGGACTACCAGGACGACGTGCTCGAGGCCCTGACCGCCGCGGTCAAGACCGAGCTGTCCGCCGCCCTCACCATCCCGGGCAAGCAGGACCGCGAGGCCGAGCTGGACCGCGTCAAGGGTCTGGCCGCCGAGAAGCTGCTCCCGCAGTTCGAGGGCCGCGAGAAGGAGATCTCCGCCGCGTACCGCTCGCTGACCAAGTCCCTGGTCCGTGAGCGCGTCATCAAGGAGAAGAAGCGCATCGACGGCCGCGGTGTCACCGACATCCGCACCCTGGCCGCCGAGGTCGAGGCCATCCCGCGCGTGCACGGCTCGGCCCTGTTCGAGCGCGGCGAGACCCAGATCCTGGGCGTCACCACGCTGAACATGCTGCGCATGGAGCAGCAGCTGGACACCCTCTCCCCGGTGACCCGCAAGCGCTACATGCACAACTACAACTTCCCGCCGTACTCCGTCGGTGAGACGGGCCGCGTCGGCTCCCCGAAGCGCCGCGAGATCGGCCACGGCGCGCTCGCCGAGCGCGCGATCGTGCCGGTCCTGCCGACGCGCGAGGAGTTCCCCTACGCGATCCGCCAGGTCTCCGAGGCCCTCGGCTCCAACGGCTCGACGTCGATGGGCTCGGTCTGCGCCTCCACCATGTCGCTGCTGAACGCCGGTGTGCCGCTGAAGGCCCCCGTCGCCGGTATCGCCATGGGTCTGATCTCCCAGGAGATCAAGGGCGAGACGCACTACGTCGCCCTGACCGACATCCTCGGCGCCGAGGACGCGTTCGGCGACATGGACTTCAAGGTCGCCGGCACCAAGGAGTTCGTGACCGCGCTCCAGCTCGACACCAAGCTCGACGGCATCCCGGCCTCCGTCCTGGCCGCCGCCCTCAAGCAGGCCCGTGACGCCCGCCTCCACATCCTCGACGTGATGATGGAAGCGATCGACGTCCCGGACGAGATGTCCCCGAACGCCCCGCGGATCATCACCGTCAAGATCCCCGTGGACAAGATCGGTGAGGTCATCGGCCCGAAGGGCAAGATGATCAACCAGATCCAGGAGGACACCGGCGCCGACATCACGATCGAGGACGACGGCACCATCTACATCGGTGCCGCCGACGGCCCGGCCGCCGAGGCCGCCCGCGCCACGATCAACGGCATCGCCAACCCGACCATGCCGGAGGTCGGCGAGCGCTACCTGGGCACCGTCGTGAAGACGACGACGTTCGGCGCGTTCGTCTCCCTGCTCCCGGGCAAGGACGGTCTGCTGCACATCTCGCAGATCCGCAAGCTCGCGGGCGGCAAGCGCGTGGAGAACGTCGAGGACGTCCTCGGTGTGGGCCAGAAGGTCCAGGTCGAGATCGCCGAGATCGACTCCCGCGGCAAGCTCTCCCTCATCCCCGTGGTCGAGGGCGAAGAGGGCGACGAGGCGAAGGACGACACCGACAAGTGACGTCTCGTACCACCAAGGCGACGGCCCGCACCTCCTCGGAGGCGCGGGCCGTCGCCCGTACCCAAACCCTGATCAAGGGCGCCAACGGCGCCGGGACGGTCCGCAGGACCACCCTCCCGAGCGGCCTGCGCATCGTCACCGAGACGCTGCCCTCCGTCCGCTCGGCCACCTTCGGCATCTGGGCGCACGTCGGCTCCCGCGACGAGACGCCCGCGTTGAACGGCGCGACGCACTACCTGGAGCACCTCCTCTTCAAGGGCACCTCCCGGCGCAGCGCACTCGACATCTCCGCCGAGATCGAGGCCGTCGGCGGTGAGATGAACGCCTTCACGGCGAAGGAGTACACGTGCTACTACGCGCGCGTGCTCGACAACAATCTGCCGCTCGCCATAGACGTCGTCTGCGACATGCTGACCGGCTCCCTCATCGCGCAGGAGGACGTCGACGCCGAGCGCGGCGTGATCCTCGAAGAGATCGCGATGACCGAGGACGACCCGGGCGACTGCGTGCACGACCTGTTCGCGCACACGATGCTCGGCGACACGCCCCTGGGCCGCCCGGTCCTCGGCACGGTCGACACGATCAACGCCTTGGACCGCAACCGGATCAGCCGCTTCTACAAGAAGCACTACGACCCGACGCACCTGGTCGTCGCCGCAGCGGGCAACGTGGACCACAACAAGGTCGTCCGCCAGGTCCGCGCGGCCTTCGAGCGCGCCGGTGCCCTCGACGTCGCGCCCGCCGCCCCGGTCGGCCCGCGCACGGGCAGCAAGACGCTGCGCGCCGCGGGCCGCATGGAGGTCATCGGCCGCAAGACCGAGCAGGCCCACGTCATCCTCGGCATGCCCGGCCTCGCCCGCACCGACGAGCGCCGCTGGGCCATGGGCGTCCTCAACACCGCGCTCGGCGGCGGCATGTCCTCGCGCCTCTTCCAGGAGGTCCGCGAGAAGCGCGGCCTGGCGTACAGCGTGTACTCGTACACCTCGGGCTTCGCGGACTGCGGCCTCTTCGGGGTCTACGCGGGCTGCCGCCCGAACCAGGTGCACGACGTCCTGAAGATCTGCCGCGACGAGCTGAGCCAGGTCGCGCAGGACGGGCTCGGCGACGACGAGATCAGCCGCGCCATCGGCCAGCTCGCCGGCTCCACGGTCCTCGGCCTGGAGGACACGGGCGCGCTGATGAACCGTATCGGCAAGAGCGAGCTGTGCTGGGGCGAGCAGATGTCCGTCGACGACATGCTGGCGCGGATCGCCGCGGTGACCCCGGACGAGGTGCGCGAGGTCGCACGCGACATCCTGGGACAGCGCCCGTCCCTGTCGGTCATCGGCCCGCTCAAGGACAAGCAGGCCGCCCGCCTGCACGAAGCGGTCGCGTAACAGCCCCCCAACCGAAGGATCAGGGAAGACATGAGCAAGCTGCGCGTGGCGGTTCTCGGTGCCAACGGCCGCATCGGCTCCGAGGCCGTACGGGCCGTCGAGGCCGCCGGGGACATGGAGCTGGTCGCGGCCCTCGGCCGGGGCGACAAGCTGGACGCCCTCGTCGACGCGGGCGCCCAGGTCGCCGTCGAGCTGACCACGCCGGACTCCGTCATGGAGAACCTGGAGTTCTGCGTGCGTCACGGGATCCACGGCGTCGTCGGCACGACGGGCTGGACGGAGGACCGCCTCGCGCGGCTGAACGGCTGGCTCGGCGCCTCTCCGGAGACCGGCGTGCTCATCGCGCCGAACTTCTCCATCGGCGCGGTCCTGACCATGAAGTTCGCCGAGGTGGCGGCCCCGTACTTCGAGTCCGTCGAGGTCATCGAGCTGCACCACCCGAAGAAGGTCGACGCGCCCTCCGGCACGGCCTCCCGCACCGCGCAGCTGATCGCCGCCGCCCGGCAGAAGGCGGGCAGCGCCCCGCAGCCCGACGCGACGGCGACGGCGCTCGACGGAGCGCGCGGCGCGGACGTCGACGGGGTCCCGGTCCACTCGGTCCGGCTGCGCGGCCTCCTGGCCCACCAGGAGGTCCTCCTGGGCGGCGAGGGCGAGACGCTGACCCTGCGCCACGACTCGCTGCACCACAGCAGCTTCATGCCGGGCATCCTGCTCGGCGCCCGCAAGGTCGTCGCGACCCCCGGCCTGACCTTCGGCCTGGAACACTTCCTCGACCTGAACGGCTGACCGACAGCGATGCGCGCGAAAATCACCTATGCGGTCACCGCCGCCGTCCTGGTCGTCTATTTCGTCCTGGCCGGCGACCGCGGCGTCATGCTGATCCGGCAGGGCACCGCGCTGACGATCACCTTCGGCGTCGCCGTGCTGATCCTGCCCCTGATCGGCGTCTGGTTCCTGTGGGCGAACACCCAGTTCGTCCGCAAGGCCAACCGTCTCGCCGAACTCCTGGAGGCGGAGGGCGGCCTGCCCGTCGACGAGCTGCGGCGCGACCAGTACGGCCGCATCGACCGCGACTCCGCCGACGAGGTCTTCGGCCGGCGCAAGGCCGAGACGGAGGACGCGCCGGGGGACTGGCGCTGCTGGTTCCGTCTCGCCGTCGCCTACAAGGACGCGCGGGACACCCCGCGCGCGCGGAAGGCGATGCAGCGCGCGATCGCGCTCCACGAGGGCCGCTCGCTCAGCGTCTGAGCAACGTGGAAGGGGCCCGTGCCGTCGTCATCGTCACGACGGCACGGGCCCCTCTCACGCGTGGGAGGACTACTGCTTCGGCCGGTACTCGTCGGCCCACGCCTCGACACTGTCGCTGGCCCGGTCGAACGCGGTGTCCCGGCCGAGGAAGTCGCCGTTGTGGCTGGTGAGCAGGGTCGTCTGCTCCCCGCGCCGATCACGGCGTACGAGGATCAGCGCCTGGCCCTGCACGGTGCGGGGCAGCCCGAGCCAGCGCACCGGCTGCTGCACCGTGCGCGCGGTCACGACGACGTCCCAGGGCGCCGTCCGGGTCGTGAAGAAGCCGACATGGCGCAGACCGCGGGCGCTCACCCAGGCGCCCATGCGCAGCAGCCGCATGGCGGCGGCGATGACCAGGACGGCGAGCACACCGCAGATCCCGGCGGCCGCGGGATCCCCGGCCGCCGCGATGATCACCCCGGCGAACAGCACGTACGACGCCAGGAGCAGCAGCAGCGCGGCCGCCCCGACCCGGTACGGGCCCGGACGGTAGGGGCGGCGCCACTGGTCCCGGTCGTCGAAGGGCAGCGCAGTCTCGGCGGCCTCGTCAAAAGCACGATCGGCCGTCAGGAAGGACAGGGGCACGACGGGTCCTCACTCGATCATCCACGCGATGGGGCTGTGCCCGGTGAGGTTATCCGTGCGCGCTCGGGCCTTCCACTTCAGGGGGCCGGTCGAGTACGACGGCTCAGCGACCGTCGGAGGCTTCCGACTGCTGGGTGTGGCGAGGCGCCTGGTCGGCCGAGAGCGCCGGCATCCCGAACAGCAGGGAGCCGACGAGCCCGGCCACCACGGTCAGCCCGACCAGGGTGCGGCCCGCGATCTGGCCCACGGAGGGGCGCTCGCGCGCGGGCGGCTCGACATTGCTGCGGAACTTGTCGGCTTCGGCGATGAAGGCGAACGGTACGGGCTCGCGCCGACGAAACATGGGCGGTGCTTCTCCTCAAGGGGTTCGAACTAAGTGTGTTCATCTACACAGACGATCGATCTCCCCACATGGTGCCCACTTTCGCCGAATTAACAGATGTTCGCTGTCGTTCGCCGGAGATGGCCCGAGAAGAGCGGGCCCCCGTGGCCCGTAGAGTGGGCGCCGCCCGATGGAAGTGATGGGGAAGGAACCACTCAAATCGTGACAGACACACCTGCTGAAGACCTGAAGCCGACGTTCCGGGGCGATGTCACCGTCCAGTTGGTGAAGAGCGACGCCAAGGACTCGGACGTGCTGTTCGCGGCCCGCGTCTCCACGGTGGGCGAGCAGTCCATCGACGAGCTGTCGAAGGACCCCGAGCGCTCCAAGGGCCTCATCAACTACCTGATGCGGGACCGGCACGGCAGCCCCTTCGAGCACAACTCGATGACCTTCCTCATCAGCGCCCCGATCTTCGTCTTCCGCGAGTTCATGCGGCACCGCGTGGGCTGGTCGTACAACGAGGAGTCGGGCCGCTACCGGGAGCTCCAGCCGGTCTTCTACGTCCCCGCCGCCGACCGCAAGCTCGTGCAGGAGGGCCGCCCCGGCAAGTACGTGTTCGTCGAGGGCACGCCGGGCCAGTACGAGCTGACCTCCTCCACCATGGAGGCGTCCTACGTCCAGGCGTACGAGGCGTACCAGAAGATGCTGGCCGAGGGTGTGGCCCGCGAGGTCGCGCGCGCGGTGCTCCCGGTGGGCCTGTTCTCGTCCATGTACGCCACGTGCAACGCGCGCTCGCTGATGCACTTCCTGGGCCTGCGCACGCAGCACGAGCTGGCGAAGGTCCCCTCGTTCCCGCAGCGGGAGATCGAGATGGTCGGCGAGAAGATGGAGGCGGCGTGGGCCGAGCTGATGCCGCTCACCTACGCGGCGTTCAACGCCAACGGCCGCGTGGCGCCGTAGCGCTGCGCCCCTCCTGGACCAGGGCGTCCCTTGATCACTTCAGGGTGTCAGCGGCACACATGTACGGGTGCGCCGGTTGAAGTGTCCGGATTGCGGCATTTCATAAAGTTCATCTAGCCTGATCAAACGGACCCGGCACTGCCTGAACCCCCGAGCAGGCAGTGCCGGGCTCCACCTTTGTCGTGACTTGTCGGATCCCCCGTGGGGGGACCCGGCGCTGAGCAGCGAGTAGCGTGTTACCCATGGCTCCGACCTCGACTCCGCAGACCCCCTTCGGGAGGGTCCTCACCGCCATGGTCACGCCCTTGACGGCGGACGGCGCACTCGACCTCGACGGCGCGCAGCGGCTCGCCACCCACCTGGTGGACGCAGGCAACGACGGCCTGATCGTCAACGGCACCACGGGCGAGTCCCCGACCACCAGCAATGCGGAGAAATCGGATCTCGTGCGCGCCGTGGTCGAAGCGGTCGGCGACCGCGCCCACGTCGTCGCCGGTGTCGGCACCAACGACACGCAGCACAGCATCGAACTGGCCCACGCCGCCCAGCAGGCCGGCGCGCACGGCCTGCTCACGGTCACGCCGTACTACAACAAGCCCCCGCAGGAGGGCCTGCTCCGGCACTTCACGGCGATCGCCGACGCGACCGAACTGCCCGTGATGCTCTACGACATCCCCGGCCGCAGCGGCGTACCGATCAACACGGAGACGATCGTCCGCCTCGCCGAGCACCCGCGCATCGTCGCCAACAAGGACGCCAAGGGCGACCTCGGCCGCGCCAGCTGGGCCATAGCGCGCTCGGGTCTCGCCTGGTACTCCGGCGACGACATGCTCAACCTGCCGCTCCTCTCGGTCGGCGCGTGCGGCTTCGTCTCGGTCGTCGGCCACGTGGTCGCGCCCGAACTGCGCGCCATGCTCGACGCGTACCTGGCGGGCGACGTGCACAAGGCGACGGAGATCCACCAGAAGCTGCTGCCCGTCTTCACCGGCATGTTCCGCACGCAGGGCGTCATCACGACGAAGGCGGCGCTCGCCCTCCAGGGCCTGCCCGCCGGACCGCTGCGGCTGCCGCTCGTCGAGCTGACGCCGGAGGAGACGGCACAGCTCAAGGTCGATCTGGCCGCCGGCGGGGTACAGCTCTAGCACCGACTTCGTAAGACCTCACAACTGAATCAACAGAACACGAGCAAGACCGAAGCAACACCAACAACTGCTACTGCACGAACGTCACGCGCGCCACGTGCCTACAGGTACGTGGCGCGCGGGCATAGAGGAGAGTCTTTTGAGCCATCCGCATCCTGAACTCGGCGCCCCGCCGAAGCTCCCGAAGGGCGGCCTGCGCGTCACGCCGCTCGGCGGCCTCGGTGAGATCGGGCGCAACATGACCGTCTTCGAGTACAACGGTCGCCTCCTGATCGTCGACTGCGGAGTGCTCTTCCCCGAGGAGGAGCAGCCCGGAATCGACCTGATCCTGCCGGACTTCTCGTCCATCAGGGACCGCCTCGACGACATCGAGGGCATCGTCCTCACGCACGGGCACGAGGACCACATCGGCGCCGTCCCCTACCTTCTCCGCGAGAAGCCGGACATCCCGCTGATCGGTTCCAAGCTGACCCTCGCGCTGATCGAGGCGAAGCTCCAGGAGCACCGCATCCGGCCCTACACCCTCGAGGTCGCCGAGGGCGACCGCGAGCGGCTCGGCCCGTTCGACTGCGAGTTCGTCGCGGTCAACCACTCCATCCCGGACGCGCTGGCGGTCGCCATCCGCACCCCGGCCGGCATGGTGGTCCACACCGGCGACTTCAAGATGGACCAGCTCCCCCTGGACCGTCGCCTCACGGACCTGCCGACCTTCGCGCGGCTCGGCGAGGAGGGCATCGACCTGCTCCTCACCGACTCGACCAACGCCGAGGTCCCGGGCTTCGTCCCGCCCGAGCGCGACATCTCGAACGTGATCCGGGGCGTCTTCGCCGGCGCCCAGAAGCGGATCATCGTCGCGTCGTTCGCCAGCCACGTGCACCGCATCCAGCAGGTCCTCGACGCGGCCCACGAGTACGGCCGCCGGGTCGCCTTCGTCGGCCGCTCGATGGTCCGCAACATGGGCATCGCGCGCGACCTTGGCTACCTCAAGATCCCGCCGGGCCTGGTCGTGGACGTCAAGACGCTCGACGATCTCCCCGACAGCGAGATCGTCCTCGTCTGCACGGGCTCCCAGGGCGAACCGATGGCGGCGCTCTCGCGCATGGCCAACCGCGACCACCAGATCCGCATCGTTTCCGGCGACACGGTGATCCTGGCGTCGTCGCTGATCCCGGGCAACGAGAACGCGGTGTACCGCGTCATCAACGGCCTGACCCGCTGGGGCGCCAACGTCGTCCACAAGGGCAACGCCAAGGTGCACGTCTCGGGCCACGCCTCGGCCGGCGAGCTGCTGTACTTCTACAACATCTGCAAGCCCAAGAACCTGATGCCGGTCCACGGCGAATGGCGCCATCTGCGCGCCAACGCCGAACTCGGCGCCCTCACCGGCGTCCCGCACGACCGCATCGTCATCGCCGAGGACGGCGTCGTCGTCGACCTCGTCGAGGGCAAGGCGAAGATCGTGGGCAAGGTCCAGGCGGGCTACGTCTACGTGGACGGACTCTCCGTCGGTGACGTCGGCGAACCGGCGCTGAAGGACCGCAAGATCCTCGGCGACGAGGGCATCATCTCGGTCTTCGTGGTGGTGGACTCCAGCACCGGCAAGATCACCAGCGGCCCGAACATCCAGGCCCGCGGCTCCGGCATCGAGGACTCGGCGTTCCACGCCGTCGTCCCGAAGATTCAGGAAGTCCTGGAGAAGTCGGCCCAGGACGGCGTCGTCGAACCCCACCAGCTGCAGCAGCTCATCCGCCGCACGCTGGGCAAGTGGGTCTCCGACACCTACCGCCGCCGGCCGATGATCCTCCCGGTCGTGGTCGAGGTCTGACGGACCGTCGGCAGCTGACAGGGAGCGGGGCGCCTCGATTTGCATCGGGGCGCCCCGCTCCAGTAGGTTTACGGCTCCGCCCGAGGGGGAACCGGAAGTCCTTTGAGACTCCCGGCATGTACCTCACGGGGCCGGAAATTCCGACTCAGAATCTCTGATAAAGTCGGAACCGCCGAAAGGCAAAGGCCCTCCAACGGCCACCGGAAATGAAATCCGAACCGGAAACGGAACGGAAAACGGATCTGGTAAGGTTGGAAACGCAAGACAGCAAGACCGAAGGGAAGCGCCCGGAGGAAAGCCACGAGAGAGTCTCTCGGGTGAGTACAAAGGAAGCGTCCGTTCCTTGAGAACTCAACAGCGTGCCAAAAGTCAACGCCAGATATGTTGATTACCTCGTCTCCGGCCGTCACATGATGGTTGGGGCGAGGTTCCTTTGAAATAAACACAGCGAGGACGCTGTGACCGGACGGGACTATTCCTCCTGTCTGGTCCGCTCTCGTGGTGTCACCCCGATTACGGGGAAACATTCACGGAGAGTTTGATCCTGGCTCAGGACGAACGCTGGCGGCGTGCTTAACACATGCAAGTCGAACGATGAAGCCCTTCGGGGTGGATTAGTGGCGAACGGGTGAGTAACACGTGGGCAATCTGCCCTTCACTCTGGGACAAGCCCTGGAAACGGGGTCTAATACCGGATAACACTTCCGTCCTCCTGGACGGTGGTTAAAAGCTCCGGCGGTGAAGGATGAGCCCGCGGCCTATCAGCTTGTTGGTGAGGTAATGGCTCACCAAGGCGACGACGGGTAGCCGGCCTGAGAGGGCGACCGGCCACACTGGGACTGAGACACGGCCCAGACTCCTACGGGAGGCAGCAGTGGGGAATATTGCACAATGGGCGAAAGCCTGATGCAGCGACGCCGCGTGAGGGATGACGGCCTTCGGGTTGTAAACCTCTTTCAGCAGGGAAGAAGCGAAAGTGACGGTACCTGCAGAAGAAGCGCCGGCTAACTACGTGCCAGCAGCCGCGGTAATACGTAGGGCGCAAGCGTTGTCCGGAATTATTGGGCGTAAAGAGCTCGTAGGCGGCTTGTCACGTCGGTTGTGAAAGCCCGGGGCTTAACCCCGGGTCTGCAGTCGATACGGGCAGGCTAGAGTGTGGTAGGGGAGATCGGAATTCCTGGTGTAGCGGTGAAATGCGCAGATATCAGGAGGAACACCGGTGGCGAAGGCGGATCTCTGGGCCATTACTGACGCTGAGGAGCGAAAGCGTGGGGAGCGAACAGGATTAGATACCCTGGTAGTCCACGCCGTAAACGGTGGGAACTAGGTGTTGGCGACATTCCACGTCGTCGGTGCCGCAGCTAACGCATTAAGTTCCCCGCCTGGGGAGTACGGCCGCAAGGCTAAAACTCAAAGGAATTGACGGGGGCCCGCACAAGCAGCGGAGCATGTGGCTTAATTCGACGCAACGCGAAGAACCTTACCAAGGCTTGACATACACCGGAAAACCCTGGAGACAGGGTCCCCCTTGTGGTCGGTGTACAGGTGGTGCATGGCTGTCGTCAGCTCGTGTCGTGAGATGTTGGGTTAAGTCCCGCAACGAGCGCAACCCTTGTTCTGTGTTGCCAGCATGCCCTTCGGGGTGATGGGGACTCACAGGAGACCGCCGGGGTCAACTCGGAGGAAGGTGGGGACGACGTCAAGTCATCATGCCCCTTATGTCTTGGGCTGCACACGTGCTACAATGGCCGATACAATGAGCTGCGATACCGCAAGGTGGAGCGAATCTCAAAAAGTCGGTCTCAGTTCGGATTGGGGTCTGCAACTCGACCCCATGAAGTTGGAGTTGCTAGTAATCGCAGATCAGCATTGCTGCGGTGAATACGTTCCCGGGCCTTGTACACACCGCCCGTCACGTCACGAAAGTCGGTAACACCCGAAGCCGGTGGCCCAACCCCTTGTGGGAGGGAGCTGTCGAAGGTGGGACTGGCGATTGGGACGAAGTCGTAACAAGGTAGCCGTACCGGAAGGTGCGGCTGGATCACCTCCTTTCTAAGGAGCATCTAGGCCGCCAAGCTTGCTTGGTGGTCCAGGGCCATAACGTCGGCAAACGTTCGACGGTGGTTGCTCATGGGTGGAACGTTGACTATTCGATCCGGTTGTCGGGTCGGAGGCTGTGAGTACTGCTCTTCGGGGCGTGGAAAGCATGATCTCCGGACGGGACCGGGTCGGGCACGCTGTTGGGTATCTGAGGGTACGGACTTGTTCCCGACCTCAATGCCGGCCCCGGTAAAGATTCGCGTGAGCGGGTTGTGACGGGTGGTTGGTCGTTGTTTGAGAACTGCACAGTGGACGCGAGCATCTGTGGCCAAGTTTTTAAGGGCGCACGGTGGATGCCTTGGCACCAGGAACCGATGAAGGACGTGGGAGGCCACGATAGTCCCCGGGGAGTCGTCAACCAGGCTTTGATCCGGGGGTTTCCGAATGGGGAAACCCGGCAGTCGTCATGGGCTGTCACCCGCTGCTGAACACATAGGCAGTGTGGAGGGAACGCGGGGAAGTGAAACATCTCAGTACCCGCAGGAAGAGAAAACAACCGTGATTCCGGGAGTAGTGGCGAGCGAAACTGGATGAGGCCAAACCGTATACGTGTGAGACCCGGCAGGGGTTGCGTATGCGGGGTTGTGGGATCTCTCTTCTGTCGTCTGCCGGCGACAGGACGAGTCAGAAACCGTTGATGTAGGCGAAGGACATGCGAAAGGTCCGGCGTAGAGGGTAAGACCCCCGTAGTCGAAACGTCAGCGGCTCGTTTGAGAGACACCCAAGTAGCACGGGGCCCGAGAAATCCCGTGTGAATCTGGCGGGACCACCCGTTAAGCCTAAATATTCCCTGGTGACCGATAGCGGATAGTACCGTGAGGGAATGGTGAAAAGTACCGCGGGAGCGGAGTGAAATAGTACCTGAAACCGTGTGCCTACAAGCCGTGGGAGCGTCGCGCAAGGAACTTGTTCCTTGCGTCGTGACTGCGTGCCTTTTGAAGAATGAGCCTGCGAGTTTGCGGTGTGTTGCGAGGTTAACCCGTGTGGGGAAGCCGTAGCGAAAGCGAGTCCGAATAGGGCGATTTAGTAGCGCGCTCAAGACCCGAAGCGGAGTGATCTAGCCATGGGCAGGTTGAAGCGGAGGTAAGACTTCGTGGAGGACCGAACCCACCAGGGTTGAAAACCTGGGGGATGACCTGTGGTTAGGGGTGAAAGGCCAATCAAACTCCGTGATAGCTGGTTCTCCCCGAAATGCATTTAGGTGCAGCGTCGTGTGTTTCTTGCCGGAGGTAGAGCACTGGATAGGCGATGGGCCCTACCGGGTTACTGACCTTAGCCAAACTCCGAATGCCGGTAAGTGAGAGCGCGGCAGTGAGACTGTGGGGGATAAGCTCCATGGTCGAGAGGGAAACAGCCCAGAGCATCGACTAAGGCCCCTAAGCGTACGCTAAGTGGGAAAGGATGTGGAGTCGCACAGACAACCAGGAGGTTGGCTTAGAAGCAGCCACCCTTGAAAGAGTGCGTAATAGCTCACTGGTCTAGTGATTCCGCGCCGACAATGTAGCGGGGCTCAAGCGTACCGCCGAAGTCGTGTCATTGCAGTAATACGCCCAACGGCGGCTGTGATGGGTAGGGGAGCGTCGTGTGCCGGGTGAAGCCGCAGCGGAAGCTAGTGGTGGACGGTTCACGAGTGAGAATGCAGGCATGAGTAGCGATACACACGTGAGAAACGTGTGCGCCGATTGACTAAGGGTTCCTGGGTCAAGCTGATCTGCCCAGGGTAAGTCGGGACCTAAGGCGAGGCCGACAGGCGTAGTCGATGGATAACCGGTTGATATTCCGGTACCCGCTGTGAAGCGTCAAACATCGAATCCAGTGATGCTAAGGCCGTGAAGCCGTTCCGGACCCTTCGGGGAATGGAAAGTGGTGGAGCCGCCGGTCCAATCTGGTAGTAGGTGAGTGATGGGGTGACGCAGGAAGGTAGTCCAGCCCGGGCGGTGGTTGTCCCGGGGTAAGGGTGTAGGCCGTGCGGTAGGTAAATCCGTCGCACATTAAGGCTGAGACCTGATGCCGAGCCGATTGTGGTGAAGTGGATGATCCTATGCTGTCGAGAAAAGCCTCTAGCGAGTTTCATGGCGGCCCGTACCCTAAACCGACTCAGGTGGTCAGGTAGAGAATACCGAGGCGTTCGGGTGAACTATGGTTAAGGAACTCGGCAAAATGCCCCCGTAACTTCGGGAGAAGGGGGGCCATCACTGGTGATCCGATTTACTCGGTGAGCTGGGGGTGGCCGCAGAGACCAGCGAGAAGCGACTGTTTACTAAAAACACAGGTCCGTGCGAAGCCGTAAGGCGATGTATACGGACTGACGCCTGCCCGGTGCTGGAACGTTAAGGGGACCGGTTAGTGCACTTTCGGGTGTGCGAAGCTGAGAACTTAAGCGCCAGTAAACGGCGGTGGTAACTATAACCATCCTAAGGTAGCGAAATTCCTTGTCGGGTAAGTTCCGACCTGCACGAATGGCGTAACGACTTCTCGACTGTCTCAACCATAGGCCCGGTGAAATTGCACTACGAGTAAAGATGCTCGTTTCGCGCAGCAGGACGGAAAGACCCCGGGACCTTTACTACAGTTTGATATTGGTGTTCGGTTCGGCTTGTGTAGGATAGGTGGGAGACTGTGAACTCTGGACGCCAGTTCAGGGGGAGTCGTCGTTGAAATACCACTCTGGTCGTGCTGGATGTCTAACCTGGGTCCGTGATCCGGATCAGGGACAGTGTCTGATGGGTAGTTTAACTGGGGCGGTTGCCTCCTAAAGAGTAACGGAGGCGCCCAAAGGTTCCCTCAGCCTGGTTGGTAATCAGGTGTTGAGTGTAAGTGCACAAGGGAGCTTGACTGTGAGACCGACGGGTCGAGCAGGGACGAAAGTCGGGACTAGTGATCCGGCGGTGGCTTGTGGAAGCGCCGTCGCTCAACGGATAAAAGGTACCCCGGGGATAACAGGCTGATCTTCCCCAAGAGTCCATATCGACGGGATGGTTTGGCACCTCGATGTCGGCTCGTCGCATCCTGGGGCTGGAGTCGGTCCCAAGGGTTGGGCTGTTCGCCCATTAAAGCGGTACGCGAGCTGGGTTTAGAACGTCGTGAGACAGTTCGGTCCCTATCCGCTGTGCGCGTAGGAGTCTTGAGAAGGGCTGTCCCTAGTACGAGAGGACCGGGACGGACGAACCTCTGGTGTGCCAGTTGTCCTGCCAAGGGCATGGCTGGTTGGCTACGTTCGGAAAGGATAACCGCTGAAAGCATCTAAGCGGGAAGCCTGCTTCGAGATGAGGACTCCCACCCCCTTTGAGGGGTTAAGGCTCCCAGTAGACGACTGGGTTGATAGGCCAGATCTGGAAGCCCGGTAACGGGTGGAGGTGACTGGTACTAATAGGCCGAGGGCTTGTCCTCAGTTGCTCGCGTCCACTGTGTTGGTTCTGAAACCACGAACAACCCCGCATAAGGTCACATGCGGTGCGGTTGACAGTTTCATAGTGTTTCGGTGGTCATAGCGTGAGGGAAACGCCCGGTTACATTCCGAACCCGGAAGCTAAGCCTCACAGCGCCGATGGTACTGCAGGGGGGACCCTGTGGGAGAGTAGGACGCCGCCGAACTAATTTTGATAAAAAGCCGCTGGCCCTGAGCATTTTTGCTCAGGGCCAGCGGCTTTTTTGTTGTGTGTCACCCCGTGTTCACGTTCCCCGAGCACCATCCCGTGCATGGGCACAGTTGCAATGCTGCAGGCCGCGGGTGTCGGAGCCGGTGACGAAGTGATCGTGCCGGCGTTCGGGAACCCCGAGGTCGCCGACGCCGTCGGCCAGACCGGGGCGACCCCCGTCTTCGCCGACATAGACCCGCACACCTACTGCCTCGACCCCGCACACGTAGCGGCACGCGTCACCGCGCGGACGTCCGCCGTCATCGCCGTTCACCGCTTCGGGCACAGGGCCGACATCGCGCGGCTGCACGACCTCGGCAGCCGGCACGGTCTCCTCGTACTCGAACAGGGCGAGTCCGAGAAGCCGTACGACGAACTCGCCCAACGAAGGGCGCACGCCGCCTACTTGAACGGACGGCTGAGCGGGGTGCGGACGCCCGCCGGGCATGAAGGGCACACCTATCAGCAGTACGTCGTGCGCGTGCCCGGGAACGGGCGGCCCGATCGGGATGCTTTCGCCCGTACGTTGCGCGGCAAGGGAGTTGAATGCCGGGTGCCGGTGAAGACCCCGGTGCATCGGCTCCCCGCATTCCGGCGTGACACGGAGCTGCCCGAGACCGAGCGGGCCGCCGACGAGACATTGGCGTTGCCCGTCGACGGAGCAATGACGCGTAAACAACTCCACCGTCTCGTCTCCGCCTGCAACGCGCTGGGCGGACTGCTGCAACCGGCCTTTTAGCCGGGTCTTGAGGGCGGTTCGAACGGGGCTGAACTTCAGGTATGCTTTATCTCGTTGCCGAGCGGGAAACCGCGAAGCGGCCGGCCCCTATAGCTCAGTCGGTAGAGCGTCTCCATGGTAAGGAGAAGGTCAGCGGTTCGATTCCGCTTGGGGGCTCAGAACATGAAGAGGCTCCCGCCCCAAGGGCGGGAGCCTCTTTTCATGGGCGGGCGCCCCACCCCTCAGTCGTGCTGAATCTCCGGAACCCGCATCGTCAGAATGGCCATGTCGTCCGAGGGCGCGTCCGCCGCGAAACGCTCGACCGCCCGCATGATGCGCCCCGCGACCGCACCGGCCGTCAGGCCCGTACATCCGGACAGGACTTCCGCCAGGCCGTCGTCGCCCAGCATGCGGGTTCCCTCGCGGCGTTCCGTGATGCCGTCGGTGACGCAGAGCAGGACGTCGCCCGGGTCGAGCGTCATCGTCTGCTCGTACAGTTCGAGGTCGTCCATGACGCCGAGCAGCGGCTGCGGCTCCGCGAACGGTTCGACCGAGCCGTCCTGGCGCAGGCGCAGCGGCTGCGGGTGCCCGGCGCAGACCATCTTCAGGACCGCAGAGCCGTCCTCCTGCGGCCACAACTCCCCGTAGAGCAGCGTCAGGAAGCGGCTGCGGGCGCCCTCGTCGAGGATCGCCGCGTTCAGGCGCTCCAGGACCGCAGGGCCGCCGAAGCCCTCACGGGCGAGGAGGCGCAGTGCGTGGCGCGCCAGGCCGGTGACGGCCGCCGCCTCAGGGCCGGTGCCGCAGACGTCGCCGATCGCGAAGCCGTAGGCGCCGTCGCGGATCGGGAAGAGGTCGTAGAAGTCACCGCCCACCTCGTTGCCCTCGCCGGCCGCGCGGTAGATGACCTCCACCTCGACGCCGGGGACGTGCGGGAGCTCCGGCGGGAGGAGGCTGCGCTGGAGGGACTGGCTGATGGCCATGCGCTCCGAGTACAGGCGCGCGTTGTCCAGGGCCAGGGCGGCCCGGCGGCTCAGGTCCTCGGCCAGCTCCAGGATCTCCTGGCGGAAGTGTTCGTCCGTGGGCTTGCCGAGCGTGAGCATGCCGATGACGCGGTTGCGGGCGACGAGCGGCAGGACGACCGTCTCGCCGCCGACCGCGGAGGCCGTGGCGAGGGTGGTGCCGATGCCCGAGGTGACGCTGGCGGGTTCGCCGAGGCCCAGGCTGCGCATGGACGTGCGCAGCGCCGCCTGGTGGGCCGCTTCGGCGGGGGCCGACCAGACGCGGGCGCCGGGGGTGGGCACCGGCTCCGGTGGGGTGATCTTGGAGAGGAGGGCCTTGAGGCCGTCGATGCGGTCCTCGTCCTCGTGCAGGACGTAGGAGAGGTACGGCTCCGAGACCTGGTCGGCGATCATGTAGACGGCGCACCAGGTGGCGAGCGTGGGGACCGTCATCTGGGCCATGAGCGCCAGGGTCTGGTCCCGGTCCAGGGTGCCGGCGAGCAGGTCGGAGGCCTCCACGAGGAAGCTGAGGGAGCCGCGCCGCAGCTTTTCGAGTTCTCCGAGGCGGGCCGATTCGACGGCCATGGCGATGCGGTCGGCGGCGAACTGGAGGCGCAGCGCCTCCTCGTTGGAGTAGCGGTCGGGTGCCTCCGCGGCGACGCCGAGGGAGCCGGTGAGGCGGCCCTCGACCTTGAGCGGGACAGTGACGACCGAACGCATGCCCGTACCGCTCAAGAGCGGGACGGCGCCCGGGACTTGAGTGAGGTCCTCGTGGACGGCGGGCATCCTTGCCGAGCCGTAGCGGCCGGGGCCGACTTCGACGGGCACGCGCGCGAAGCGCTGACGCGCGGAGGGCAGCCCGGTGGAGGCGCGGACCTCCAGCTCGGTCTCGTCGTCGGTGGCGAGGAGGAGGAAGGCGGCGTCGGCGTCGAGCATGTCGCGGGCGCGCTCGACCGTGCGCTGGAGGAGGCCGTCGAGGTCGTCGGGGGCGGGGGAGCCGATGAAGACCTCGAAGGCGTCCGGGCTCTGGCTCTCGGCGGCGGTGCCGTTCTCCGACGCGGGCATGCGCAGCGGTGTCTGGAGCACGGCGCGCTCCTGGTCGCGTACGAGGAGGCAGACCGTGGACGGTTCGCCGTCGGTGTCGCGGACGCGCAGGTGCGAGGCGTAGACCGGGATGACGCGGCCGCTGGCGCTGCGGATGCCGTAGCTGCCCTCCCAGCGGGAGAGCCGGAGCGCGTCGGCGATGCCGGTGCTGGTGCCGGGCGTGTGCGGCCAGGCGGCGAGGTCGGTGAGGGGCTTGCCGGTGACCTGTTCGGCCCCGTAGCCGAAGAGGTGTTCCGCGTCCTCGTTCCAGGCGTTGATCGCGCCTGTTCTGTCGATCTGTACGACGGCGACGCGGACGCGCTCGTCGGCGAGGGGGAGCAGGTCGGTCGGGAGGACCGGGCCCGCGGCGCGGGTGCCGACCGAGCGCTCGGGAAGGTCGATCCGGAACCAGACCTGCTTGTGGGTGGCCGAGTAGTCGACGCCCCAGCGGCCGGCGAGGGCCGCGCAGAGCTGGAGGCCGCGGCCGCCCTCGCGGTCGGGGCTGCCCATGTTGATCGCGGAGGACTGGAGCGGGATCTCCCGTTCCGGATAGCGGTCGGAGACCTCGATCCGGACATGATCTTCGCCACGCAGGCACAGAACTTCCGCGGAGGTGCCCGCGTGGACGACGGCGTTGGTGACGAGTTCGCTGGTCAGGACCACCGCGTCGTCGATGATGTCGGCGTAGCCCCACCCTTGCAGGGTGTCGCGCACGAACGAGCGGGCGGTCGCGACGGATCGCCCGACGGGTTCGAAGGTGGCAGCCGCGCGCGCGGTGATCACAGAACTCCTTGTACGCGTTGTACTCGCTGTACGAGTGTCGAGGCCAAGCTCTCCCGTACCCATGTCGCGGCCGCCCCTCCGATGCCCGCTCGTTTCCCGCCACCGCCCAGCCGGGCGGACCGGGGTGGGTGGACAGCCGCTGCCAAGGTTACTTACCTTCGCCGTCCATGCGGATGCCGGTCGTCGTGTTTCCGTTCCGGCGGGTGTGCGGAGCGTGTGCGAAGCTGCCGAACTGTTATGGCCTGGTTCAGCCATGGTGAAACACTGGGCAAGCTTCAGTTACGGACGCATTGAGAACCAGGTGCGGCGGTAGAAGCGAACCCGAGCAACCCAAGCAGTTCAGGTCGACCCCTGCGGGAGGGACACAGTGGAGTCTGGCGCAGCGACGCGGGGCAGGAAAGCGCGCGCGGAAGGCGGACAGTCCCTGAATAAACAGCACAAGTCGCGCAATGGCACCACAACGGTGGACACCGCGGCGCTGAACAGGCTGTTGGCAGGTCTCGTCGCGATGAGGGACGGCAATTTCCGTAAGCGCCTCACGGTCAGCGGCGACGGCGTCATGTCCGAGATCGCGGCTGTCTTCAACGAGGTGGCCGACCGGAATCTGCATCTGACCGGGGAGCTTTCCCGTGTGCGGCGCATGGTCGGGCGCGAGGGCAAGCTGACCGAGCGCCTGGAGACGGGCGCCTGCGAGGGTTCCTGGGCCGCCGCGATCAACGCGTCCAACGCGCTCGTCGACGACCTCGTACGGCCGGTCTCCGAGGTCGGCCGGGTGCTCACCGCCGTTGCCGAGGGTGATCTGTCGCCGCGCATGGAGCTGCGCTCGCAGGTGCCGGACGGGACGGGGCACCCCTTGCGGGGTGAGTTCCTGAAGGTCGGGCGGACCGTCAACAACCTGGTCGACCAGCTCTCCACGTTCACCGACGAGGTCACGCGCGTGGCCAGCGAGGTGGGGACGGAGGGCAAGCTGGGTGGACAGGCGCGCGTACGGGGAATGTCCGGTTCGTGGAAGGACCTCACGGATTCGGTCAACACGATGGCGTACCGCCTCACCGCGCAGGTGCGTGACATTGCTCTCGTCACGACCGCGGTGGCCAAGGGTGACCTGTCCCGCAAGGTCACGGTCCACGTCGCGGGCGAGATGCTCGAGCTGAAGAACACCGTGAACACGATGGTGGACCAGCTGTCGTCGTTCTCCTCCGAGGTCACCCGCGTGGCCCGGGAGGTCGGCACCGAGGGCGAGCTGGGCGGCCAGGCGCAGGTGCCCGGTGTGGCGGGTGTGTGGAAGGACCTCACCGATTCGGTGAACCTCATGGCGGGCAATTTGACCGCCCAGGTGCGTGGCATCGCCCAGGTCACCACAGCCGTGGCCAATGGTGACCTGTCGCAGAAGGTGACCGTCTCCGCGCGCGGAGAGGTGGCCCAGCTCGCCGAGACGATCAACCAGATGACCGAGACGCTGCGTACGTTCGCGGACGAGGTGACGCGCGTCGCCAACGAGGTCGGCGCGGAGGGCCAGCTCGGGGGTCAGGCCAATGTGCCGGGCGCGGCGGGGACGTGGAAGGACCTGACGGACTCCGTCAACACGGTCTTCCGGAACCTGACCACGCAGGTGCGTGACATCGCCACTGTCACGACGGCGGTCGCCAATGGTGATCTCTCGCAGAAGGTCACCGTCGACGTCGCCGGCGAGATGCTGGAGCTGAAGAACACCGTCAACACGATGGTCGACCAGCTGTCCGCCTTCGGCTCCGAGGTCACGCGCGTGGCGCGTGAGATCGGCGTCGAGGGTGAGCTGGGCGGGCAGGCCCTCGTGGTCGGCGCGGCGGGGACGTGGAAGGACCTGACGGACTCGGTCAACACGGCTTTCCGCAACCTCACGGGCCAGGTGCGCAACATCGCCCAGGTGACGACGGCGGTGGCCAACGGCGACCTGTCACAGAAGGTCACCGTCGACGTGTCCGGCGAGATGCTCCAGTTGAAGAACACCGTGAACACGATGGTGGACCAGCTGTCGTCCTTCGCCGACCAGGTGACCCGGATGGCCCGTGACGTGGGCACGGAGGGCCGCCTCGGCGGGCAGGCCCGGGTGGACGGCGTGAGCGGCACGTGGAAGGAGCTCACGGACTCGGTCAACTTCATGGCCGGCAACCTGACCTCCCAGGTGCGCCAGATCGCCCAGGTCACTACGGCGGTCGCGCGCGGTGACCTGTCGCAGAAGATCGACGTCGACGCGCGCGGCGAGATCCTGGAGCTGAAGAACACCATCAACACGATGGTCGATCAGCTCTCCGCCTTCGCCGACCAGGTGACGCGCGTCGCGCGCGAGGTGGGCACCGAGGGGCGCCTCGGCGGGCAGGCGCAGGTGCCGGGCGTCGCCGGTGTCTGGCGCGACCTGACGGACTCCGTGAACGGCATGGCGGGCAACCTGACCGCGCAGGTCCGCAACATCGCGCAGGTCGCCACGGCGGTCGCGCGCGGTGACCTGTCGCAGAAGATCGACGTGGACGCGCGCGGCGAGATCCTGGAGCTGAAGAACACCCTCAACACGATGGTGGACCAGCTCTCCGCGTTCGCCGAGCAGGTGACGCGGGTGGCCCGCGAGGTGGGTACGGACGGCATCCTCGGCGGCCAGGCCGAGGTGCAGGGCGTGTCGGGTACGTGGAAGGACCTGACGCAGTCCGTGAACGGCATGGCGAACAACCTGACGCTCCAGGTGCGCAACATCGCCGAGGTCACCACGGCGGTGGCGCGCGGCGACCTGTCGAAGAAGATCACCGTCGACGCCAAGGGCGAGATCCTCGAACTCGTCACGACCGTCAACACCATGGTCGACCAGCTGTCCTCGTTCGCCGAGCAGGTGACGCGCGTCGCGCGCGAGGTGGGCACCGAGGGCCAGCTCGGCGGCCAGGCGCGGGTGTCGGGCATCACCGGCATCTGGAAGGACCTGAGCGACAACGTCAACCTGATGGCCAACAACCTGACCGTGCAGGTGCGCAACATCTCCCAGGTCGCCAACGCGGTGGCCAACGGCGACCTGACGCGGACCGTCACGATCGAGGCGCGCGGCGAGGTCGCGCAGCTCGCGGACACGTTCAACACGATGGTCAAGACGCTGAGCTCGTTCGCCGACCAGGTCACCAAGGTGGCCCGCGAGGTGGGCACGGACGGCATCCTCGGCGGGCAGGCCCGCGTACCCGGTGTGGCCGGTACGTGGAAGGACCTCACCGAGTCCGTGAACGGCATGGCGTCGAACCTGACCGGCCAGGTCCGCAACATCGCGATGGTCACGACCGCCATCGCCAAGGGCGACCTGACCAAGAAGATCGACATCGACGCGCGCGGCGAGATCCTCGAACTCAAGACGACGATCAACACGATGGTCGACCAGCTGTCGTCCTTCGCCGAGCAGGTCACGCGCGTGGCCCGCGAGGTGGGTACCGAGGGCCAGCTGGGCGGCCAGGCACGCGTGCGTGACGTGGACGGCACCTGGCGCGACCTCACGGAGTCCGTGAACGAGATGGCCGGGAACCTGACCCGGCAGGTGCGCGCGATCGCGGCCGTCGCCACGGCGGTGACCCGCGGCGATCTGAATCTGAAGATCGACGTGGACGCGGCGGGCGAGATCCAGGTCCTCCAGGACAACATCAACAAGATGATCTCCAACTTGCGCGACACCACGATCGCCAATGAGGAGCAGGACTGGCTGAAGGGCAACCTGGCGCGGATCTCGGGCCTCATGCAGGGCCGCCGCGACCTCGACGACGTGGCCTCGCTGATCATGAGCGAGCTGACGCCCGTGGTCTCCGCGCAACATGGCGCGTTCTTCCTGGCGTCGCCCCTGGACGACGGAGCCGATCCGACGACCACGGACGAGGACGCGTACGAGCTGCGCATGTGCGGCAGCTACGGCTACTCCATGGGCTCCATGCCGACGTCGTTCCGGCCCGGTGAGACGCTCATCGGGACCGCCGCCAAGGAGCGGCGCACGATCCTCGTGGACAATGCGCCCAGCGGCTACCTGAAGATCGCCTCGGGGCTCGGTGAGGCGCCGCCCGCGCAGGTCATCGTGATCCCCGTGCTCTTCGAGGGCACGGTGCTCGGCGTCATCGAGCTGGCGTCGTTCACGCCGTTCACGCAGATCCAGAAGGACTTCCTCGGGCAGATCGCCGAGATGATCGCGACGAGCGTCAACACGATCTCCGTCAACACCAAGACGGAGGTGCTGCTCAAGCAGTCTCAGGAGCTGACCGAGCAACTGCGGGAGCGCTCCGCCGAGTTGGAGAACCGGCAGAAGGCGCTTCAGGCGTCCAACGCCGAACTGGAGGAGAAGGCCGAGCTGCTCGCCCAGCAGAACCGCGACATCGAGGTGAAGAACACCGAGATCGAGGAGGCGCGGCAGGTCCTGGAGGAGCGCGCCGAGCAGCTCGCGGTGTCGATGCGCTACAAGAGCGAGTTCCTCGCGAACATGTCGCACGAGCTGCGCACACCGCTCAACTCGCTGCTGATTCTCGCCAAGTTGCTCGCCGACAACGCCGACGCGAACCTCACGCCAAAGCAGGTCGAGTTCGCGGAGACGATCCACGGCGCCGGCTCCGACCTGCTCCAGCTGATCAACGACATCCTGGACCTGTCGAAGGTCGAGGCGGGCAAGATGGACGTCTCGCCGACGCGGATCGCCCTGGTGCAGCTCGTCGACTACGTGGAGGCCACATTCCGGCCGCTGACCGCGGAGAAGCAACTCGACTTCTCCGTACGGGTGTCGCCGGAGCTGCCCACCACGCTGCACACCGACGAGCAGCGCCTGTTGCAGGTGTTGCGCAACCTGCTGTCCAACGCGGTGAAGTTCACCGACTCCGGCGCCGTGGAGCTGGTCATCCGCCCGGCCGGCACCGACGTGCCGAACGCCATCCGGGAACAGCTCCTGGAAGCGGGCTCGTTGCGGGAGGCGGACGGCGACCTGATCGCCTTCTCGGTGACCGACACCGGCATCGGCATCGCGGCCAGCAAGATGCGGGTGATCTTCGAGGCGTTCAAGCAGGCCGACGGCACCACGAGCCGCAAGTACGGCGGTACCGGGCTCGGCCTCTCCATCAGCCGTGAGATCGCCCGGCTGCTCGGCGGTGAGATCCACGCGGCGAGCGAGCCGGGGCGCGGCTCCACGTTCACGCTGTACCTGCCGCTGCACCCGGCCGAGCTGCCGCCCCAGGGGTACGCACAGCTCGCCCCGGCCGTCGAGCCGGGCCGGCCGCTGGCCCTGGACGCGGCTCCGGAGGACCTCGCCGAGGTGGAGACACCGGCGGAGGTGAAGTCGTACCAGGAGACGCAGAATGGGGCCGCTGCGCTCTTCAGGCGGCGCCGCCGGACCGCACCGGCGTCCGAGGCCCGTCCGGCGCCCTCGGAGCGGACCGCGTCCGCGCAGCCGCACTGGGAGGAGCTGGAGGAGGAGGCGCCCAAGATCCGGCGCGCGTTCCACTTCGGCGGCGAGAAGGTGCTCATCGTCGACGACGACATCCGCAACGTCTTCGCGCTCACCAGCGTCCTGGAGCAGCACGGCCTGTCGGTCCTGTACGCGGAGAACGGGCGCGAGGGCATCGAGGTCCTGGAGCAGCACGACGACGTGACGGTCGTCCTGATGGACATCATGATGCCGGAGATGGACGGCTACGCGACGACGACGGCGATCCGCAGGATGCCGCAGTTCGCCGGGCTGCCGATCATCGCGCTCACCGCGAAGGCGATGAAGGGCGACCGGGAGAAGGCGATCGAGTCCGGCGCTTCCGACTACGTCACCAAGCCGGTCGATCCCGATCATCTCTTGGCGGTGATGGAGCAATGGATGCGAGGGGAGTGACCGAATCGCCGAACTTTCACGCGGCGTTGCTGACTGAGTGTGGCCACATCCGTGTAGAAGTGCGGTAACCGGGGAACCTTCTGGTCTCCCACTGCGTTTCTGCTACGTGCACAGTGACATCTCGGTGACAGGGTGTGGCGGCAGGCGGGGTGCGGCTACGATGACCGGCACAAGGACGGACGGCACCAGGAAGCCGTCCCCTGGGGCGGCGGAAGGAGCCTCCCAGAATCCTGCGGACAGGGGCGGCCCCATGCCGGGGCGAGGAGGGCGGGCCATGGTGCAGAAGGCCAAGATCCTCCTGGTCGATGACCGGCCGGAGAATCTGCTGGCGCTGGAGGCCATCCTCTCCGCGCTCGATCAGACGCTGGTGCGGGCATCGTCCGGGGAGGAAGCGCTCAAAGCGCTGCTCACGGACGATTTCGCGGTCATTCTGTTGGACGTTCAGATGCCCGGAATGGACGGATTCGAAACCGCGGCGCACATCAAGCGGCGGGAGCGGACACGGGACATCCCGATCATCTTCCTCACGGCGATCAACCATGGCCCGCACCACACCTTCCGCGGGTACGCGGCGGGCGCGGTGGACTACATCTCCAAGCCCTTCGACCCGTGGGTGCTGCGCGCCAAGGTCTCGGTCTTCGTCGAGCTGTACATGAAGAACTGCCAACTCCGTGAGCAGGCCGCTCTGCTCCGCCTCCAGCTGGAGGGCGGCGGCCGGGCCGTCGGCGACGCCAAGGAGCCCGCGGGGCTGCTCGCCGAGCTGTCCGCGCGCCTTGCCGCGGTCGAGGAGCAGGCCGAGGCGCTCTCCAAGCAGCTCGACGAGGAGTCGGCGGACGCGGCGGCGGTCGCCACGGCCGCCCACCTGGAGCGCAAACTCACCGGCCTGCGCAGAGCGCTCGACGCCCTGGAGCCCGGCGCGGGCAACGGCGCGCCGTCCCTGCCGTCCCAGAGCTGAGGCCCCGCCCCGGCTTTGAGGGCGCGTCAGTTCGGCCACTCCGGGCCCGCGACACAAAAGGGTGAAGCACTGGGCACACGTGTACGTGGGCGCCTCCCCCGGTAACCTCACACCTATGGCCTCACGTCCCGCAGCCAAGAAGCCGCCCGCGAAAAAGGCGGCAGCGCCCACCAAGGCTCCGGCGAAGAAGGTCCCTGCGAAAAAAGCCCCCGCCAAGAAGGTCGCGAAAGCGCCCGTCAAGAAGGTGGCGGCGAAGAAGCCCGCGCCCAAGGCGGCGCCCAGCCCCACCGGGGGCCTGTACCGCGTCGTGCGCGCCCTCTGGCTCGGCGTCGCGCACAGCGTAGGAGCCATGTTCCGCGGCATAGGGCGTGGCGCCAAGGGGCTCGACCCGGCGCACCGCAAGGACGGCCTGGCGCTGCTTCTGCTCGGCGTGGGGCTGATCTGCGCGGCCGGTACCTGGTCGAACCTGCAAGGCCCGGTCGGCGACCTCGTCGAGATGCTGGTGACCGGCGCGTTCGGCCGGCTCGATCTGCTCATGCCGATACTGGTCGGCGTCATCGCCGTGCGCCTCATCCGCCACCCGGAGAAGCCCGAGGCCAACGGGCGTATCGTCATCGGCCTCTCCGCGCTTGTCGTCGGCGTGCTCGGCCAGGTCCACATCGCGTGCGGCTCACCCGCGCGCGCGGACGGCATGCAGGCCATAAGGGACGCGGGCGGCCTCATCGGCTGGGCCGCCGCCACCCCGCTGAGCTTCACCATGACCGACGTGCTCGCGGTGCCGCTGCTCGTCCTGCTCACCGTGTTCGGCCTCCTCGTGGTCACCGCGACGCCGGTCAACGCGATCCCGCAGCGGTTGCGCCTGCTCGGCGTGCGGCTCGGCCTCGTCCACGACGACCTGGCCGCCGAGGAGCTGGCGGCGGACGACTACGAGGACGAGTGGCGCGAGGCCCCGCCCGCGCCCGCCAGGCGCCGCTCCACGGCCTCCGGGGCGTACGACCCCGACCGCATAGAGGAGGACGCCCTCGCCAAGCGCCGCAGGCCGCGGCGCTCGTCCGTGCAGCCGTCCATGGACCGGCCCATGGACGCCGTCGACGTGGCCGCCGCTGCCGCCGCCGCCCTGGACGGTGCCGTGCTGCACGGGATGCCGCCGTCGCCGCTGGTCGCCGACCTCACCCAGGGCGTCGGCACGGAGCGCGAGGAGCGGACGGAACGTTCGGGCGAGGTGCCCGCGCCGGAGCGCACGGCGCCGGTGCCGACGGCGCGCGGCAAGAAGTCCGCGCCCGTCGCGCCGGAGCCCGAGCCGACGCCCTCCAAGCTCGCCGTCCCCGATCTCACCAAGGCCGCGCCCGAGGATGCCCGGGACCTGCCCGCGCGCGCGGAGCAGCTCCAGCTCGCCGGCGACATCACGTACGCGCTGCCGAAGCTCGACCTGCTGACGCGTGGCGGGCCCGGCAAGTCGCGCAGCGCCGCCAACGACGCCGTCGTGGAGTCGCTGACCACCGTCTTCACCGAGTTCAAGGTCGACGCGGCGGTCACCGGCTTCACGCGCGGCCCGACGGTCACGCGCTACGAGGTCGAGCTCGGCCCCGCCGTGAAGGTCGAGAAGATCACCGCCCTGGCGAAGAACATCGCGTACGCGGTCGCCTCGCCGGACGTGCGGATCATCAGCCCGATCCCCGGCAAGTCCGCGGTCGGCATCGAGATCCCGAACACCGACCGCGAGATGGTCAACGTCGGGGACGTGCTGCGCCTCGCCGACGCCGCCGAGGACGAGCACCCGATGCTGGTCGCGCTCGGCAAGGACGTCGAGGGCGGCTATGTGATGTCGAACCTCGCGAAGATGCCGCACATCCTGGTCGCCGGTGCCACCGGCTCCGGAAAGTCGTCCTGCATCAACTGCCTGATCACCTCGATCATGATGCGGGCGACCCCGGAGGACGTGCGGATGGTCCTCGTCGACCCCAAGCGCGTGGAGCTGACGGCGTACGAGGGCATCCCGCACCTCATCACGCCGATCATCACCAACCCGAAGAAGGCCGCCGAGGCGCTCCAGTGGGTCGTGCGCGAGATGGACCTGCGCTACGACGACCTGGCCGCCTTCGGCTACCGGCACATCGACGACTTCAACCAGGCGATCCGCGACGGCAAGCTCAAGACGCCCGAGGGCAGCGAGCGGGAGCTGAAGACCTACCCGTACCTCCTTGTGATCGTCGACGAGCTCGCCGACCTGATGATGGTCGCCCCGCGCGACGTCGAGGACGCCATCGTGCGCATCACGCAGCTCGCGCGCGCGGCCGGTATCCACCTGGTGCTCGCCACGCAGCGCCCGTCGGTCGACGTCGTCACCGGTCTGATCAAGGCGAACGTGCCCTCCCGGCTCGCGTTCGCCACGTCCTCGCTCGCCGACAGCCGCGTCATCCTGGACCAGCCCGGCGCCGAGAAGCTCATCGGCAAGGGCGACGGCCTGTACCTGCCCATGGGCGCGAACAAGCCGACCCGTATGCAGGGCGCGTTCGTCACCGAGGACGAGATCCACGCGGTCGTGCAGCACTGCAAGGACCAGATGGCGCCCGTCTTCCGCGACGACGTCACCGTGGGCACCAAGCAGAAGAAGGAGATCGACGAGGACATCGGCGACGACCTGGACCTGCTGTGCGCGGCGGCCGAGCTGGTCGTCTCCACCCAGTTCGGGTCCACGTCCATGCTCCAGCGCAAGCTCCGGGTCGGCTTCGCCAAGGCCGGCCGCCTGATGGACCTCATGGAGTCGCGCAACATCGTCGGACCGAGCGAGGGCTCCAAGGCGCGCGACGTCCTCGTGAAACCGGACGAACTGGACGGAGTGCTCGCGGTCATCCGCGGGGAGGGGCAGCCGTAAAGGATCTTTCGATTTCGATGTCACTCGTACGGGGATCCGGGGCAACCGTTTCCCCATCGAGTACGTCAAGTTGAGGGAAGGGACACCAACTTGTCCCACCATCAGGATGTCGGGCCATTCTGATGGCGTACAAAGTCCGGCCGCCCGGTTGCCCCACCCTTTCGCACCCCCCCTAGACTGAACCTCCAGCAGGTGGTTACACGCTCGAAAGGCGCCCCCGTGTCCATCGGCAACTCCCCTGAAGACGACCGTCCTTCGCAGCCCAGCGCCCCGAGCACCGACGACGGGCCCTCGGTCGGCCGCGCCCTGCAGCAGGCACGTATCGCCGCGGGCCTGACCGTCGACGAGGTCAGCCAGTCCACCCGGGTGCGCGGCCCCATCGTGCACGCCATCGAGGCGGACGACTTCTCCCGCTGCGGTGGCGACGTGTACGCGCGCGGCCACATCCGCACGCTCGCGCGCGCGGTGGGCCTCGATCCCGAACCGCTCCTCGCGCGGTACGGCGCCGAGCACGGCGGGCCGGCCGCGCCCACGCCCGCCACCCCGCTGTTCGAGGCCGAGCGCATCCGCTCCGAGCCGCGCCGGCCCAACTGGACCGCCGCCATGGTCGCCGCGATCGTGGCCGTCATCGCGTTCGTCGGCTACACCGTGGTCAGCGGCGGGGACGACGACGGCGGCAAGCAGCAGGCGGCCGAGGGCGCCACCCCCGCCACCAGCAAGCCCGCCACAAAGCCGAGCCCCAGCAAGAAGCCCGTCGACCCCAAGCCGGACCCCTCGGACAGCGCCATCGCGGCGGCTCCCCAGGACAAGGTCACGGTGAAGCTCAACGCGGCGGACGGGCGCAGCTGGATCTCCGCCAAGGATCACAACGGGCGGACGCTGTTCGACGGCGTGCTCGAGCGGGGCCAGTCCAAGACCTTCCAGGACAGCACCAAGATCGATCTCGTCCTGGGCGACGCCGGTGCCATACAGCTGTACGTGAACGGGAAGCAGATCGCGGACGAGTTCCAGCCCGGCCAGGTCGAGCGGCTCACGTACACCAAGGGTGACCCGGAAGTCGGCTGACAAGCAGGTCAGAGGCGCTTCCGGGGCGCTCCCCGAACCCTCCCGGCGAGGGCTGTCGGTGGAACGAAGTAGTCTTGAGTCCATGCCCGAACGCCGTACCGTCGCACTTGTCACCCTTGGCTGCGCCCGTAACGAGGTGGACTCGGAGGAGCTCGCAGGCCGCTTGGAGGCGGACGGCTGGGAGCTCGTCGAGGACGCCGAGTCCGCGGATGTCGCGGTCGTGAACACCTGTGGCTTCGTCGAGGCCGCCAAGAAGGACTCCGTCGACGCCCTGCTCGAAGCCAATGACATCAAGGGCCACGGCAGAACCCAGGCCGTCGTCGCCGTCGGCTGCATGGCCGAGCGGTACGGCAAGGAGCTGGCCGACGCGCTGCCCGAGGCCGACGGCGTTCTGGGCTTCGACGACTACGAGGACATCTCCGGCCGCCTCCAGACCATTCTCGCGGGCGGCAGTGTGGAGGCCCACGCCCCGCGCGACCGGCGCCAGCTGCTGCCGATCAGCCCGGCCGAGCGCCAGGAGGCCGGTGCCGGCATCGCGCTGCCCGGCCACGCCCCGGCGGACCTGCCCGAGGGGATCGCGCCCGCGTCCGGGCCGCGCGCGCCGCTGCGCCGCCGCCTCGACGGGGCGCCCGTCGCCTCGGTGAAGCTGGCCTCCGGCTGCGACCGGCGCTGCTCGTTCTGTGCCATCCCCTCGTTCCGCGGCTCCTTCATCTCGCGCCGCCCCAGCGACGTCCTCAACGAGACGCGCTGGCTCGGCGAGCAGGGCGTCAAGGAGATCATGCTGGTCTCCGAGAACAACACCTCGTACGGCAAGGACCTGGGCGACATCCGCCTCCTGGAGTCGCTCCTGCCCGAGCTGGCCGCCGTCGACGGGATCGAGCGGGTCCGCGTCAGCTACCTGCAGCCCGCCGAGATGCGTCCCGGCCTCATCGACGTCCTGACGGGCACCGACAAGGTCGTCCCGTACTTCGACCTCTCCTTCCAGCACTCCGCGCCCGGCGTGCTGCGCGCGATGCGGCGTTTCGGCGACACCGACCGCTTCCTCGAGCTGCTCGACACCATTCGGAGCAAGGCGCCGCAGGCCGGTGTCCGGTCCAACTTCATCGTCGGCTTCCCCGGCGAGTCGGAGGCGGACTTCGCCGAGCTGGAGCGCTTCCTGAACGGGGCGCGCCTGGACGCCATCGGCGTCTTCGGCTACTCCGACGAGGAGGGCACGGAGGCGGCGACCTACGAGAACAAGCTGGACGAGGACGTCGTCGCGGAGCGCCTCGCGCGCGTGTCGCGCCTTGCGGAGCAACTGGTGTCGCAGCGCGCCGAGGAGCGGCTCGGTGAGACCGTGGAGGTGCTCGTCGAGTCCGTCGACCCCGAGGAGGGGATCGTCGGCCGCGCCGCCCACCAGGCGCCCGAGACCGACGGGCAGGTGCGGCTCACGGGCGGCGCGGGACTGAGCGTCGGCCGTATGGTCGAGGCAAAGGTGGTCGGGACCGAGGGAGTGGACCTCGTCGCGGAGCCGTTCGACGGGCTTGAGGAGGCGGGCAGATGACCGGAGTCCCGGCATCCGCCACGGGCGGGACCGGCACGCCGGCGCCCGGCGGCAAGCTGGGCGCTGCGGCCGTCAACGAGGCCAGCCTGTGGAACATCGCCAACATCCTGACCATGGTGCGGCTGCTGCTCGTGCCCGGCTTCGTGGCGCTCATGCTCGCCGACGGCGGGTACGACCCCGCGTGGCGAGCCTGGGCCTGGGCGGCGTTCGCCGTCGCCATGATCACCGACATCTTCGACGGGCATCTGGCGCGGACGTACAACCTGGTCACGGACTTCGGGAAGATCGCCGACCCCATCGCCGACAAGGCGATCATGGGCGCGGCGCTGATCTGTCTCTCCTCCCTCGACGACCTGCCCTGGTGGGTGACGGGCGTCATCCTCGGGCGTGAGCTCGGGATCACCCTGCTGCGGTTCCTGGTGATCCGCTACGGGGTCATCCCGGCCAGCCGCGGCGGCAAGATGAAGACCTTGGCGCAGGGCACGGCCGTCGGCATGTACGTCCTGGCGCTGACCGGGCCGCTGGCCACGTTCCGGTTCTGGGTGATGGCGGTGGCGGTCGCCCTGACCGTGCTGACCGGGCTCGACTACGTACGCCAGGCGATCGTGCTGCGGCGGGCCGGTCTCGCGGAGGCGGCGGCCGCGGCCGCGGTCTCCCAGGCGGCTGTCGCGCAGGCGACCTCGGGGCACGCGGCCGGGGCGCCGGGCGCGGGGCCGGGGGTCGTGGACCCGGAGGCCGTCGAGCAGGCGGCTGTGGAGTCGGTGGTCGCGGATTCGGTGAGCGCGGAGTCGGTGAGCGCCGAGTCTGTGGGCGCCGGTCCGGCCGGTGGGCAGCAGGGGGCCGCTGAGGCGGGCGCGGCTGCTGTCGAGCCCGTCGCCGAGCCGGCCGTCGCCGAGTCGTCTGCCGCCGAGCCCTCTGCCGCCGTCGAGCCGTCGGCTGTCGCGGAAGTGCCGGCCGTCGCCGAGCCGGCTTCGTCGTCGGAGGCGGCCGAGAAGTGACGGACGAGGCTGTCGAGGCGCTGCGGCTGCTGACCGGGCGGGGGGAGACCCTCGCCGTGGCCGAGTCGCTGACCGGTGGCCTCGTCGCGGCGGAGCTGGTGGCGGTGCCCGGGGCGTCGAAGGCCCTGCGCGGCTCCGTCACGGCGTACGCGACGGAGCTGAAGCACCAGCTGCTCGGCGTCGAGGCGGACCTGCTGGCCGAGTACGGGGCCGTCCATCCGGACGTCGCGCTGCAGATGGCGGCCGGGGTGCGCGAGGCGCTCGGCGCGGACTGGGGGATCGCGACGACCGGCGTCGCCGGGCCCGAACCGCAGGACGGACAAGCCGTCGGCACCGTCTACGTGGCGGTCGTGGGGCCCGGAAAAAGCGGTGCGAAGGGCACACGGAATTTCGCTGGTAGCCGCAAAGTGCTGGAGCTGCGGTTGAACGGCGGGCGCATGGAAATCCGTAGGGAGAGTGTACGCAGCGTGCTCGGCCTGCTCACGGAAGAGCTGGTCGGAGGGCATTCCGGCGAACGTACTGAGAATGCGCGGGCACAGGATACGGAACAGAACGGGGGGTTTTGATGTTTGCAGCCCTGAGTGAACACGACATCGCTCCCCGCACGGCCGCGGCACGAGGCGGTACGGTGGGGCGTGAAGGATGCGGCTACGCGGTCCGAGGAGGGAGCCACCGATGATTCTGCTCCGTCGCCTGCTTGGTGACGTGCTGCGTCGGCAGCGCCAGCGCCAGGGCCGTACTCTGCGCGAAGTCTCCTCGTCCGCCCGAGTCTCGCTCGGCTATCTCTCCGAGGTGGAGCGGGGGCAGAAGGAGGCTTCCTCCGAGCTGCTTTCCGCTATCTGCGACGCGCTTGACGTACGGATGTCCGAGCTGATGCGCGAGGTGAGTGACGAGCTCGCTCTCGCGGAGCTGGCCGAGTCGGCAGCAGCGGTCCCGTCGGAGCCGGTGCGCGCACCGGTCCGTCCGATGCTCAATTCTGTCTCCGTGACCGGCGTCCCGCCGGAACGGGTGACGATCAAGGCGCCTGCGGAGGCGGTCGACGTCGTAGCGGCGTGACGTCTCGCGCTGCGCGCGGTGAACGGGGAAAGCCCCGGCCGGGAAACCGGCCGGGGCTTTCTTTTTTCGTCTCGTGTGTCCGTAATGGTGCATGTGTGCCATCGTGGACGGTGATCTCGTGAGGGTAGCCGCGAGAGTGACGGAGGTACACCGTGAAGAGTCCGCTGTCCGATGCCGACCTGACGACCGTGGCCGAGGCGTTGCAGGGCGCGCTCGTGGACCTGGTCGATCTCTCGCTCGTGGCGAAACAGGTCCACTGGAACGTGGTCGGGCCCCGGTTCCGTAGCGTGCACCTCCAGCTCGACGAGGTCGTGGACAGTGCGCGTCTGCACTCCGACACGGTGGCCGAGCGGGCCTCGACGCTGGGCGTCCCGCCGGACGGGCGGGCCACGACGGTCGCGGCGAGCAGCGGGATCGCCGCCGTCGCCGAGGGCTGGGTCAAGGACACGGACGCCGTCGGGACGCTCGTGGAGGCGCTCGGCGCGGTGATCACGCGGATGCGGGAGCGGATCCGGGCGACCGGTGAGGCGGACCCGGTGAGCCAGGACATGTTCATCGGCATCACAGCCGATCTTGAGAAGCACCACTGGATGTTCCAGGCGGAGAACCGCGGCTGAGACCGGCATGTCATTGGCCGCCCGCCGACGGCCCGGCGGGGCGATCGTCGGGCGCACGCTTGTGGGGCCCGGGGACAGGTGGAGGTGAGCGGTCGTGGTGAGGCGGCTGCCGCGGTGGATACCGGGCATAGTGCTCGGCGGGCTGTGGTGGTGGGCCGTCCTGCGACTGGCGCTCACACCGGACGCGGGGGTGTTCGAGGGGGCGGTCACCTTCGGCGGCTGGGGTCTCAGCCTGCTGCCGGTGCACGCGTTGCCCAAGGGGCGGGCGGCGGGGGTCGCGGGTGGTTCCGGGCGCCATGGGGCACGGTGGGTACGGGCGCGGGCCAGACGGGCGGGGCGTGACTTCCGGACGGGGGTACGGGGGCGGGGAGAGGGGGGAGCGGGGCGGGTCACCATGGGATTGCGGCGCGGCCGTTCGGGCGGGGGGTCTGGCTCGTCGTGAGGGGCTAGGCGTTCGGGGGCTGAGGGGAGGCCGGGGCGGGTCATCATGGGATTGCGGCGCGGCCGTTCGGGCGGGGGGTCTGGCTCGTCGTGAGGGGCTAGGTGTTCGAGGGCTGAGGGGAGGCCGGGGCGGGTCACCACATTCCGGCGCCGCCGTTCGGGCGGGGGTCCTGCTCGTTGTGAGGGGCGAGGTGGTTGAGGGTGGGGGGAGCGGGGCGGGTCACCATGGCATTGCTACGCCGCCGTTCGGGCGGAGGATCTGGCCCGTTGTGAAAGCCGAGGCGTCGGAGGCCAGGTGGAGCACCGCGTGGGCGATGTCGTCCGGGGCGCCGACCCGGCCGAGCGGCGCCATGCGCACCATCAGGGATTCCGTGTGGGCCTGGGCGCTCGCGTCGTGGCGGGTCGTCATCGGGGTGCGGATCCAGCCCGGCGCCACCGCGTTGACGCGGATGCCGTGCGGGCCCACCTCCGTGGCCAGCGTCTTGGTGAGCTGGACGACGGCTGCCTTGGCGGCGCCGTAGCAGAGCAGGCCCGGACCCCCGGTGTCGATCGCGCCGGAGGCCATGGTGACGAGGGAGCCGCGGGTGCCGGCCGCGATCATCGTGCGGGCCGCTGCCTGGCATGCGTACAGGACGCCCTTGAAGTTGACGGCCAGGACGCGGTCGAGGTCCTCGTCGCGGGTCTCCAGGACGGGGCTGGTGTGCATGATCCCGGCGACCGCGGCCAAGATGTCGAGCGTGCCGGTCGGGCTGGCCGCTGCCGCGACGGCCTCGGTCACCTGGGCGCGGTCGGACACATCCAGGGTGTGGGTGTGCGCCGCGCCGCCGTTCTCCTTGATGAGCGCGGCCGTCTCGTCCAGGCCCTGTGCGTCGCGGTCCGCGCAGTGCACCGTGGCTCCCGCCTCGGCGAGCAGCGCGGCCGACGCGCGGCCGATCCCGCTCGCCGCTCCGGTGACGAACGCGGTGCGGCCGGTGAAGTCGTACGCCTTTACGGGCATGAGGGGACCGTAGGAGCTGAGCTGACGGGTCGTCAATTGGCGTGCCGGAGTTACCTTGCGGGGTGCGGGCCCGGCTGGCAGGTGGGGCACCAGTAGGTGGGGCGTTCGCGCGAGCCGTCACCCTGTTCGGCCACGCGGATCCGGGTGCGGCAGCGCATGCAGGGGCGTGAGGCGCGGCCATAGACGTACAGGCGCTCGCCGGGGCGGGCGCGGCCGGTGGTGACGCGGTTGGGGCGGTCCCGGTTGAACTCCAGGAGCTTCTTGGAGAGCGGGACGATGCGCTCGACGGCTTCGGGGGGCAGCTCGCCGACCGGGAGCCATGGCGTGATCCCGAGAAGGAAGCAGATCTCGGACTTGAAGACATTGCCCACACCGGCGAGGTTGCGCTGGTCGAGGAGGGCCTCGCCGACGGCCCGGCCGGGATCTCGCAGAAGGTTGCCGAGCGCCTTGTCCGGGTCCCAGTCCGGGCCGAGCAGATCCGGGCCCAGATGGCCGACCGCCTTCTCCTCCTCGCTGGTGCGGAGCAGTTCGAGCACGGGGAGGCGATAGCCGACGGCCGCGTGCGACGCGTTGGCGAGGATCGCCCGGATCTGGAAGGCGGGGCCGCCGCGCCAGCTCTCGCCCGGTGCGTAGATCTTCCAGGAGCCGTCCATCCGCAGGTGGGAGTGGAGGGTGAGGTCGCCCTCGATGCGGGTCATCAGATGCTTGCCGCGCGAGACGACCTCCAGGACCGAGCGCCCCGTGAGATCCGCCGTGGCGAACCGGGGGACGCGCAGGTCGGAACGGATGAGGACCTGACCCGCGAGCGCGGTGTGCAGCCGCTTGGCGGCTTGCAGGACGGTGTCTCCTTCGGGCATGTGATCAGGGTAGGCCGCACACCGGCGCGGCGGCGGGCGCGCATGGTGCGGATGATCTCGTCGAAGTGGCCTCAGGCACGCAGACGCAGCCCCCTCGGTGTCGCATGGAAACCGGCTCCCTCCAGCAGCGGGGCGTACGGGGAGGTGAGCGCCGCCTCGCCGTTGATGCGCTCGACGGTGATCGTGCCCAGGGCGCCCGTACGGGCCGATTCGGCGAGGGAGCGGGCGGCGGCGGGCAGCCGGGGGTCGTCGGCGACCTGGGCCGCGGACGGTGCGGCGCTGTCGGACTCGGCGGCCGGCCAGGCCAGCAGGCTCTTGCCGCCGCGCTCCATGTAGAGCGTCAGCTCGCCGTCGACCAGGACGACCAGGGAGCCCGCCTTGCGGCCCGGCTTGTGGCCCGCGCGCGCGGGCGGCTCGGGCCAGGGCAGGGCCGCGCCGTAGGCGTTGGCGGGGTCGGCGGCGGCCAGGACCAGGGCGCGCGGGGCGGAGCCCTTGGCGGCCGGGGCGTCGGCCTGCGCGAACGGGTCGGGCGGGGGTGTGCCGCGCTCCTGGGCGCTGGCCGCCGCGCGGAGGCGGTCCACCGCGCCGTCCATGGCGAACTGGGCGGCGCCGAGCCCCTCCACCACATAGCCGCGCCGGGCCTGGCCGCTCTCCTCGAAGACGGACAGGATGCGGTACATCGCCGAGAAGCCGCCCTCCACGCCTTCGGCGGCGACCGCGCCGCGCGTGACGACGCCGTGCCGGTCCATGAGGGTGCGGGCCAGGGCGTGGGCGCGCACGGTCGGGTCGGGTTCCTGGGCGGGGAGCAGCGACCAGCGTCCGGCGACGGTGGGCGGGCCGGTGCGCGAGGTGGCCCGCGCGGCGGCCGTCAGGCTCCCGTAGCGGCCACGCGGGACGGATCTGCGCGCGCGGTGCGCGGTGGAGCCCGCGGTGCGGCCCGAGCCGAGGACGGCACGCATCGGGGCGAGCGTGTCGTTGGTGAGCCGGCCCGACCAGGCCAGATCCCACAGCGCGTCGGCCAACTGGGGGTCGGTGGCGGTGAGGGGGGCGCCTTCACGGCCCTCCGTGGACGCGCGGACCTGGTCCGCGATCTGGCGGAAGAACAACCCGTAGCCGCCGGACAGGCTGTCCAGGACCGCCTGGTGCAGCGGCGTCAGCTCCAGAGGGTGCGGGGGCGGCAGGAGGAGCGGGGCGGTGTCGGCGAGGTAGAGGGAGACCCAGCCGTCCTTGCCGGGGAGCGAACCCGCGCCCGCCCACAGCACCTCGCCCGACGAGGTGAGTTCGTCGAGGAGGGCCGGCGCGTAACCGGCGACACGGGACGGCAGGACCAGCTTCTCCAGGGCGGAGGCGGGGACCGAGGCGCCTTGCAGCTGCTCGACGGCGCGGACCAGGCCGTCGATACCGCGCAGCCCGTGTCCGCCCAGGTGCTGCCACTGGGGCAGGAACTGGGCGAGCGCGGCAGGGGGTACGGGTTCGAGCTCGTGCCGCAGCGCGGCGAGGGAGCGGCGGCGCAGGCGGCGAAGGACCGCGGCGTCGCACCACTCCTGGCCGATACCCGCGGGATGGAATTCGCCCTGCACCACCCTGCCGTTCGCCGCAAGGCGCTGCAGAGCGCCCTCCGTGACGGCGGCGCCCAGGCCGAACCGGGCCGCGGCCTGCATGGAGGTGAACGGCCCGTGCGTGCGCGCGTAGCGGGCGAGAAGGTCGCCGAGCGGGTCCTTGACGGGCTCCGTGAACGCCTCGGGGACACCGACGGGGAGCGCCGTGCCGAGCGCGTCGCGCAGGCGGCCCGCGTCCTCGATCGCCGCCCAGTGCTCGGTGCCCGCGATCCGGACCTGGATGGCGCGCCGCGCGGACGCCAGCTCCTCGGCCCAGCCGGGCTCGGCGCCGCGCTCCGCCAGCTCCGCGTCGGTCAGCGGGCCGAGGAGGCGCAGCAGGTCCGCGACGCCCTCGACGTCCTTGACGCGGCGGTCCTCGGTGCGCCACTGCAGCTCCTGCTCCAGCTCGGCCAGGACGTCCGCGTCGAGCAGTTCGCGCAGCTCGGCCTGGCCGAGGAGTTCGGCGAGGAGCCGGGAGTCCAGGGACAGCGCGGCCGCGCGGCGCTCGGCGAGCGGGGAGTCGCCCTCGTACAGGAACTGCGCGACATAGCCGAACAGGAGGGAGCGGGCGAAGGGGGACGCCTCGGGGGTGGTGACCTCCACGAGGCGGACCTTGCGGGACTCGATGTCACCCATCAGCTCGGCGAGGCCGGGTCCGTCGAAGACGTCCTGGAGGCACTCGCGCACCGCTTCCAGGACGATCGGGAAGGAACCGAACTCGCTGGCCACCTGGAGCAGCTGGGAGGCGCGCTGCCGCTGCTGCCACAGGGGCGTGCGCTTGCCGGGGTTGCGCTTGGGCAGGAGCAGCGCGCGGGCGGCGCACTCGCGGAAGCGGGAGGCGAACAGGGCCGAGCCGCCGACCTGGTCGGTGACGATCTGGTCGACGTCCCCCTTGTCGAAGGCGACGTCGGCCGCGCCGATGGGCGCCTGGTCGGAGTCGTACTCCAGGCCCGGCTTGGAGGGCTCCTGGTCGAGGAGGTCCAGGCCCATCAGGTCGGCGTCGGGCAGGCGCAGGACGATGCCGTCGTCGGCGTGCATGACCTGCGCGTCCATGCCGTACTTCTCGCTGAGCCGGGCGCCGAGGGCGAGCGCCCAGGGGGCGTGCACCTGGGCGCCGAAGGGGGAGTGCACGACGACGCGCCAGTCGCCCAGCTCGTCGCGGAAACGCTCGACGACGATGGTGCGGTCGTCCGGGATGTGGCCGCACGCCTCCCGCTGCTCGGCCAGGTACGACAGCACGTTCTCCGCGGCCCAGGTGTCCAGGCCCGCCTCGGCGAGGCGCACGCGCGCGTCGTCGGGCTTCTGCGAGCCGACCTCGCGCAGGAAGGCGCCGACCGCGCGCCCCAGCTCGAGCGGGCGGCCCAGCTGGTCGCCCTTCCAGAACGGGAGGCGGCCGGGGACGCCGGGCGCGGGCGAGACGAGGACGCGGTCGCGCGTGATGTCCTCGATGCGCCAGGAGCTGGTGCCGAGGGTGAAGACATCCCCGATGCGGGACTCGTAGACCATCTCCTCGTCCAGCTCGCCGACGCGGCCGCCGCCCTTCTTCGGGTCGGTGCCCGCCAGGAAGACGCCGAACAGGCCGCGGTCGGGGATGGTGCCGCCGGAGGTGACGGCCAGGCGCTGGGCCCCGGGCCGGCCCGTGACCGTACCGGCGACGCGGTCCCACACCACGCGCGGGCGCAGCTCGGCGAAGGCGTCGGACGGGTAGCGGCCCGCGAGCATGTCGAGGACGCCGGTGAACGCCGACTCGGGGAGCGAGGCGAAGGGGGCGGCCCTGCGGACGAGTGCCAGGAGGTCGTCGACCTGCCAGGCGTCCATGGCCGTCATCGCGACCAGCTGCTGGGCCAGGACGTCCAGCGGATTGCCTGGCACGCGCAGCGACTCGATGGCGCCCGAGCGCATCCGCTCGGTCACCACCGCCGACTGCACGAGGTCGCCCCGGTACTTCGGGAAGACGACCCCGGTGGAGATCGCGCCCACCTGGTGGCCCGCGCGCCCCACGCGCTGGAGTCCCGAGGCGACGGACGGCGGCGACTCCACTTGGATGACGAGGTCGACGGCGCCCATGTCGATGCCCAGTTCCAGGCTGGACGTGGCGACCACGGCGGGCAGCCGGCCGGCCTTCAGGTCCTCCTCGACGAGCGTGCGCTGCTCCTTGGAGACCGAGCCGTGGTGCGCGCGGGCCAGGATCTGCGGGGCGCCTGTCGCCGCGCCCGAGCCGCCCATCAGCTCGGCGGGGGAGTGGTCCTCGGGCAGGGCCTCGCCGGTGGCGCGCTCGTAGGCGATCTCGTTCAGCCTGTTGCACAGGCGCTCCGCAAGGCGCCGGGAGTTGGCGAAGACGATCGTGGAGCGGTGGCCCTCGATGAGGTCCGCGATGCGCTCCTCCACGGACGGCCAGATCGAGGGGCGCTCGGCCCCCTGGTCGGAGTCGGGCACCGGGGAGCCGCCCAGCTCGCCCAGGTCCTCGACCGGGACCACCACGGACAGGTCGAACCGCTTGCCGGACGGCGGCTGGACGATCTCCACCTTGCGCTGCGGCGACAGATAGCGCGCCACCTCGTCGACCGGGCGGACCGTCGCGGACAGGCCGATCCGGCGGGCCGGGCGCGGAAGCAGCTCGTCCAGGCGCTCCAGGGAGAGCGCCAGATGGGCGCCGCGCTTGGTGCCCGCCACCGCGTGCACCTCGTCCACGATCACCGTCTCGATGCCGGTCAGCGCGTCCCGCGTGGCCGACGTCAGCATGAGGAACAGCGATTCCGGCGTCGTGATCAGGATGTCCGGCGGGCGCGTGGCGAGGGCGCGGCGCTCGGCGGGCGGGGTGTCGCCGGAGCGGATGCCGACCTTCACCTCGGGCTCGGGCAGGCCGAGGCGCACCGCCTCCTGGCGGATGCCGGTCAGCGGGCTGCGCAGATTGCGCTCCACATCGACCGCGAGCGCCTTCATCGGTGACACGTACAGGACGCGGCAGCGCTTCTTCGGATCGGCCGGCGGAGGCGACGAGGCCAGCTGGTCGAGGGCGGCGAGGAACGCGGCGAGCGTCTTGCCGGAGCCGGTCGGCGCGACGACCAGCACGTCCGAACCCTCGCCGATCGCCTGCCACGCCCCGGCCTGGGCGGGGGTGGGCGCGGAGAAGGCCCCCGTGAACCAACCGCGGGTCGCGGGGGAGAACCCGTCTAGGGCGCTCGGGGAGCCGGAGCCGTCAGGGGCCCCTTGCCTGGACCTGACCATGCACCCATCCTGCACCTCACCACTGACAACCGCCCTTGACCTGCGGAAACGACTGGTTCATCGGGGTGACGTGACGCAGAATGAAGGGATGGCGGGGACGACGGGCGACGGCGAGTGGGCACGGCACTGGCGCTACGAGCGGCTGCCGGGGCTCGACCTGCTGCGGGCCCGTTATCTCCGGCACACGTTCCCGCGCCACAGCCACGACGGCTATGTCTTCGGCGCGGTGACCCGCGGGATCGAGGAGGTCGGGCTGCCGGACGGCACTTTGCGTGCCGGGCCCGGCACCGTCGTCATGATCAATCCCGAGGTCGCGCACACAGCGCGCGCGGGCGGGCCCGACGGCTGGTCGTACTACACGCTGTACCCCTCCGCGGAGGTCGTCGCCGAGATCGCGGCGGAGACGACCGCGGCGCGCGGAACGGTCAGCTTCGGCGAGACCATGATCACTGATCCGCGGGCCGCGCACCTGATCGCGGAGGTGCACCGGGCGGCCGAGCAGGGCAACGCGCTGGCCGCGGACAGCCTGCTGCGGGTCGTGCTCGCCCGGCTCCTGCGGGACCACGGAAGGGCACTCACCCCGCGACCGCGCCGGTCGGCCGGGGCGACAGCGGCAGCACGCGCGCGTGCGGTCCTGGAGGAGAACCTGGCCGATCCGCCGTCCCTTGAGGCCCTCGCGACGGACCTCGGCAGCAGCCCGTTCGCCCTCCTGCGCGCCTTCCGCGACGCCTACGGAATGCCGCCGCACGCCTGGCTCACCAACGCGCGCGTGCGCGTGGCGCGGCGTCTCCTCGAGAAGGGCCAGGCGCCCGCCGACGCCGCGGTGGCCGTCGGATTCACCGACCAGCCGCACCTCAACCGGCACTTCACCCGGATCGTCGGGGTCCCACCGGGGGCGTACCAGCGCGAGCGCAAGAACGTACAAGACCGCTCACAGGTGCCCTCGTAGGGTCCGGGGCGTGGCAGAACAGACAACACCCACCGACATACGCACCCCGGACGGGTCCCCGCCCGGGCACACCACCCCCGAGGGCACGTCCGACGGGGCCGTCGTCCGGGACGCGCTCGGCGTCGGCATCGCCGTAGGCCTGTCAGGATTCGCCTTCGGCGTGACCTCCGCGGGCGCGGGCCTCACCGTGCTCCAGACCTGCGCGCTCAGCCTTCTCGTCTTCACCGGGGCCTCGCAGTTCGCGCTCGTCGGCGCGCTCGCGGGCGGCGGCAACCCGTTCACCGCCGCCGCGGGCGCCTTCTTCCTCGGCGTGCGCAACGCGTTCTACGGGCTGCGCCTCTCCCAACTGCTCGCCCTGCCGCGCGCGGTGCGGCCGTTCGCCGCGCACTGGGTCATCGACGAGACGGCGGCCGTCGCCCTCGCCCAGCCCACACGGCGCAGCGTGCGCATGGGCTTCACTGTCACCGGACTGACCCTGTACGTCCTGTGGAACCTGACGACCCTGCTCGGCGCACTCGGCGCCGAGGCCATCGGCGACACCGATGCCTGGGGGCTCGACGCGGCAGGCCCCGCCGTCTTCCTGGCGCTCCTCGCGCCCATGGTGAAGAGCGCCAAGGAGCGCGCCGTGGCCGCCATCGCCGTCGTACTCGGCCTCGGACTGCTCCCCGTGCTGCCCGCAGGGGTGCCCGTCCTGGTGGCCGCGCTCGCCGCCCCCGCCGTGCTCTACGTGGAGGGGCGCCGCCGTGCCGACACGGACGACACCGCGCAAGGAGGAGACCGATGAACATCTGGATCGCCGTCGGCGTCACCGCCGTGGGCTGCTACGCCGTCAAGCTGATCGGCCTCCTCGTGCCCGCGGGCGCCCTGGAACGGCCCGCTGTGAAGCGACTGGCCGCCTTGCTGCCCGTCGCACTGCTCGCCGCGCTCACGGCGCAGCAGACGTTCGCGGAGGGGCGGGAGCTGATCCTGGACGCCAGGGCCGCCGGAGTGGCCGCGGCCGCCGTCGCGCTGCTGCTGCGCGCTCCGTTCCTTGTGGTCGTCGCCGCCGCGGTGGCCGTCACGGCAGGAGTGCGCGCGCTCACCGGGTGACTACAGGGGGCGCCCGTACGCGCGCAGGGTGCGCAGCGCCTCGATCGTCACCATGGGGCGCGCCTCCAGGGCCGCCGCGGGCGTCCACCGGCGCCAGTTGACCGGCCAGCCGCCGTCCTCCCGCTGCTCGCCCGCCAGATGGTCGAGCGCGCGCGTCATCTCCTCGTCGGTGAACCAGGAGCGGGCCAGCGACTCCGGGGCCCGCGCGTAGTCGTACGGGAAGTGGTGCTCGCCCGGCGCGTAACCAGGGGCGGGCGGACAGTCGTCCTTGCGCTCCGGGTCGAGCACCACGAGGCGCTGTTCCCGGACGAGGCGGCCGAGCCGGTCGGCCGCCGCACGCGCGCGTGGGCGGTCCGGCACCCCGTCCAGGAAGGCGACGGCCGCCTCGATCTCGTACGGATGGGACCGCGTCAGGGAGTCGACGGCCGCCCAGCAGAACTCGGTGGCCCGGAAGAGCCAGGCGTGCCACACCTCGTTGCGGTGCAGCACGCCCACCACCGGGCCCGTGGCGAGCAGCTCGCCCGGAGGGTCGTCCAGCACCGGCACGAACGGGGCGTGCGGATAGCCGCGCTGGCTGGGAAGCACCGCCGGAAGGGCGCCCTCCGGGGTGGAGGCGACGGTCAGATAGCGGCACACCCGCTCCGCCCGCTGCCCCGCGCACCGCCCGATCGTGTCCAGGACGCGCAGCGCGTACCCGGCGTGCAGGGGCTGGGGCGCGGGGCCGCGCAGATCGGGTTCGAGGGCGTGGCCGTAGCCGTCGTCCGCGGTGCGGTAGGCGGCCAGGGCGGTCTCGACGGCGTCCGCCGCGACGGGCGAGGTCTCCAGGAAGTGGTAGGCGAAACGGCGCTGCTCCAGGACGCGCGCGGTCAGCCAGACGAACGATCCGGCGCGGGAGAGCGGTGAGGGCGCCGACGGCGATGAGGGGAGTGGGGAAGCTCCGGTTTCGGCCATGCGTCGACCGTAGGACCCGGCGGCGCCCACGGAACGCCGCTCCGGGCGGGCCCCACTCTCAGGGGCGGGATACTGGATGCATGCGGTTGACGGTCTTTTGGCAGCGGATGGCGGATCACTTCGGACCCGGGTACGCGGACTCCTTCGCGCGCGACCACGTGATGACGGGGCTCGGCGGGCGCACCGTGAACGAGGCGCTCGACGCCGGGTGGGAGGCGAAGGACGTCTGGCGCGTGGTGTGCACGGCGATGGACGTGCCCGCCGAGAAGCGCTGATCCATGGTGCGGATTCCGGGGCGGTCACCGATCGCCCGCGGGGTGGGCGAGACTGGCCCCGTGGCAGCAACAGACGAGACCCTTCCGCCGGCGGCCGACGCGGCACCGCCCGGCACGACGCCTCCCGAACAACCACCGGGACCGGCGCCGCTCCCGCGCGCGGGGATGCCGCGCTGGCTGCCCCGCGCCATGGTGCTCGCCCTGACCCTCATCGCCTGTTTCCGGCTCGGCACGTGGGCCTTCCACCAGGTCACCGGGTTACTGATCAACGTACTGATCGCGTTCTTCCTGGCGCTCGCCGTGGAGCCCGCGGTGAGCTGGATGTCGGCGCGCGGCCTGCGCCGCGGCCTCGCCACCGGCATCGTCTTCTTCGCCGTGATGATCGCGAGCGCGGGCTTCGTCGTGCTGATGGGGTCGATGCTCGCGGGCCAGATCGTCGACATGGTCGAGGACTTCCCGAAATATCTCGACCAGGTCATCAGCTGGGTCAACTCCACGTTCCACACCGAGCTCAACCGCGTCGAGGTCCAGGACAGCCTGCTGCACTCGGACTGGCTGCAGAAGTACGTCCAGAACAGCGCGACCGGCGTCCTCGACGTCTCCGCCCAGGTGCTCGGCGGCCTCTTCCAGCTCCTGACGATCACCCTGTTCTCGTTCTACTTCGCCGCCGACGGGCCGCGGCTGCGGCGCGCGCTCTGCTCCGTGCTGCCGCCCGCCAAGCAGGCCGAGGTGCTGCGCGCCTGGGAGATCGCCGTCGACAAGACGGGCGGCTACCTGTACTCGCGCGGCCTGATGGCGCTGATCTCCGGGATCGCCCACTACATCCTGCTGCAGGCGCTCGGGGTGCCGTACGCGCCGGTGCTCGCCGTGTGGGTGGGGCTCGTCTCGCAGTTCATCCCGACCATCGGCACCTATCTGGCGGGCGCGCTGCCGATGCTGATCGCCTTCACCGTGGACCCCTGGTACACGCTGTGGGTGTTCATCTTCGTCGTCGTGTACCAGCAGTTCGAGAACTACATGCTGCAGCCGAAGCTGACGGCGAAGACCGTGGACATCCACCCCGCGGTCGCCTTCGGTTCCGTCATCGCGGGCACGGCGCTCCTCGGCGCCGTGGGCGCGCTGATCGCGATCCCCGCCGTGGCGACGCTCCAGGCGTTCCTCGGCGCGTACGTGAAGCGGTACGACGTCACCGACGACCCCCGGGTGCACGGCCACCGCCGGCGGGGCGGGGCGTCGGTCCTGGCCCGCGCCCGGCGCGCCCTGCGGGGCCCGAACGAGCCGAACGCCGAGGATCGAAACGCGCCCTAGTCACCTCCGGGGGCGGGCGGCGCGCCCCCGCGTGGTGCGCTTGACACCAAAATCGAACATCCATTCTCATGGGTGTGCCTCGAGTTATCCACAGGCGGACGGGCGTCGAGGCCGATTGTCAGTGGCAGGCGTTAGCGTCTTTGACGTGAAGCGATCGACACAAGCAAACCGGGTGGAACCCATGGCAGGAACCGACCGCGAGAAGGCGCTCGACGCCGCGCTCGCACAGATTGAACGGCAATTCGGCAAGGGCGCAGTGATGCGCATGGGCGAGCGGCCGAACGAGCCCATCGAGGTCATCCCCACCGGGTCGACCGCCCTCGACGTCGCGCTCGGCGTCGGCGGCATCCCCCGCGGCCGCGTGGTGGAGGTGTACGGCCCGGAGTCCTCCGGCAAGACGACCCTCACCCTGCACGCCGTGGCCAACGCCCAGCGGGCGGGCGGCGCGGTGGCCTTCGTGGACGCCGAGCACGCCCTCGATCCCGAGTACGCGAAGAAGCTCGGCGTCGACATCGACAACCTGATCCTGTCCCAGCCGGACAACGGCGAGCAGGCTCTGGAGATCGTCGACATGCTGGTCCGCTCCGGCGCCCTCGACCTCATCGTCATCGACTCCGTCGCCGCGCTCGTGCCGCGTGCGGAGATCGAGGGCGAGATGGGCGACTCGCACGTGGGTCTGCAGGCCCGTCTGATGAGCCAGGCCCTGCGCAAGATCACCAGCGCGCTCAACCAGTCGAAGACCACCGCGATCTTCATCAACCAGCTCCGCGAGAAGATCGGTGTGATGTTCGGCTCGCCGGAGACCACGACCGGTGGCCGGGCGCTGAAGTTCTACGCCTCGGTGCGCATGGACATCCGTCGCATCGAGACCCTCAAGGACGGCACGGACGCGGTGGGCAACCGCACCCGCGTGAAGGTCGTCAAGAACAAGGTCGCGCCGCCCTTCAAGCAGGCCGAGTTCGACATCCTCTACGGCCAGGGCATCTCCCGCGAGGGCGGCCTCATCGACATGGGCGTGGAGCACGGCTTCGTCCGCAAGGCCGGCGCCTGGTACACGTACGAGGGCGACCAGCTCGGCCAGGGCAAGGAGAACGCGCGCAACTTCCTGAAGGACAACCCCGACCTGGCCAACGAGATCGAGAAGAAGATCAAGGAGAAGCTGGGCGTCGGGGTCCGCCCGGAGGAGCCCTCCGCCGAGCCCGCGGCGGACGCGGTGACCGCGGCCCCGGCCGAGGACGCCGCCAAGACGGTGCCCGCGCCCAAGGCCGCCAAGTCCAAGGCCGCCGCGGCCAAGAGCTAGTCCGTGACGCGACGAACCGACTGGGCCGAGTACGACGCCCGTCCCGCCGCTCCCCGGGGCCGGGGACGCGGGGGCGACGAGACGTACGACGACACCGCGCACGACACTGCCGCGTACGGGGAGGCAGGGTACGGCGAGGACGGGTACGGAGCCGGGACGGGGGACGGTGCGGCGGACGGGCCGCCGCGCGGGGGAGGGCGTTCGCGCGGCGGGGCCGGGCCCCGCGGACGCCGGCGCCGGAGCGGGTTCGGGGACCCGTCCGGCACCGCACAGGACGACGGACCTCCCGACCCGTCGAGGGCCGGGCGGGGGGAACCGTCAGGGGACCCGGCGGAGCGGGCACGGAACATCTGTCTGCGCCTGCTCACCGGGGCCCCGCGCACGCGCAAGCAGCTGGCCGACGCCCTGCGCAAGCGGGACATCCCGGACGAGGTGGCGCAGGAGGTGCTGTCCCGGTTCGAGGAGGTCGGGCTGATCAACGACAGCGCCTTCGCGGACGCCTGGGTGGAGTCCCGCCACCACGGCAGGGGCCTCGCCCGCCGGGCGCTCGCCCGTGAGCTGCGCACCAAGGGGGTGGACTCCACGGTGATCGACGAGGCGGTCGGTCAGCTCGACGCCGAGCGCGAGGAGGAGACCGCCCGCGAACTCGTCGCCCGCAAGCTGCGCTCCACGCGCGGCCTCGACCGCGACAAGCGGCTGCGCCGGCTCGCGGGGATGCTGGCCCGCAAGGGGTACTCCGAGGGCATGGCGCTGCGGGTGGTGCGCCAGGCGCTGGAGGAGGAGGGGGAGGAGACGGAGGATCTGGGGTTCGGGGAGTAGAGGGGCACTGTTTCCAGCGCCCCTCCTTGACGGCCCCGCTCCCTCAGGTCACTCGGCGCCGGTCCCCGGCTGGACCGGGAGGCCCGCCGCTCGCCATGCCTGGAAGCCGCCCACCAGATCCGTCGCCCGGTGCAGGCCGAGCTGGTGGAGGGAGGCGGCCGCGAGGCTGGAGGCGTAACCCTCGTTGCAGACGACCACCACGCGGAGATCGTGGTGGGTCGCCTCAGGGGCGCGGTGGCTGCCGTACGGATCGAGGCGCCACTCCAGCTCGTTGCGCTCGACGACCAGCGCGCCCGGGATCAGACCGTCGCGGCGGCGCAGTGCCTCGTACCGGATGTCGACGAGGAGCGCCTCGCCGCGCGATGCCGCCTCGAAGGCGTCCCGCGCCTCGACCCGGTCGAACCCGGACCGCACCTGTTCCAGGTGTGCGTCGATGCCGACCCGGCGCCGGCTCTCCGTGCTCACTGCCAGTCCTGCGGGCGCTCGACCGACTCCAGGCGCAGCACCGGGCCGGTGCGGCTGTAGCGGCGGATCTGTGGAAGTGGCGGGTAGTAGGCGTGGACCGAGACGGCGTGCTCCGTGCGGGACTCGTTCAGCACCTCGTGCACATGGTGGCGGCCGAAGGCGCGGCCCTGACCGGCCGTCAGGCGGCGCTCTCGGTCGACCCCTTCGTCCAGTTCCAGGGTCTTCCAGCCGTCGGCGGGCAACCGGGCGGCCAGCGCGTTCTCCTTCAGCTCGCCCGACGCGGTGAGGAAGGCGCCGACGGACTCGGCGTGGTCGTGCCAGCCCGTGCCGGTGCCGGGCGGCCAGCCGATGAGCCAGGCCTCGCTTCCGCCGGGGCCTTCGAGCCGCACCCACGTACGGCCCTCCGGATCGAGGGGCAGGGAGGCGACGAGGTCACGGTCCGCGGCGACGCGGCGTACGAAGGCGAGCAGGTCGGCCTGGTTGGGTCCGGCCGCCTCCGGGGCCACCGGGTCCGGCGCGGTCGGTTCGGTCGAGACGAGGGAGGGCGTGGCTGGGATCGGAGAAGACATGGGGCACCGTCCTGGAGTTCGCGAAGGACGCGTGCCGCGGGGGCCGACGGGTGTGGGTCGGCAGCGCGCCGCGGGCACGCGGAAAAGGTCGTGATCGGCGAATTCAGCAGGACCGGCGACACACGCAGCCCGCATAGCGGACGAGGTCCATATGGACTCTCCGCCACAGGCGCACATCGGTGTCGATCGTCACGCTCCGGAGTACACCATGGTGACGGATCCGGGTCAACCGACGTCCAAAGCGGCCCCGGAAAGCCGACAGCAAGACACCAGGGCCGCTCAAGAAGGGTCAGGAAGAGCGCGCCCCTGTCGTCTTCAGCGGCTCCCCCTCGGCCTCCTCCACCGGACCGCCGAGCGCCGTCTGCGCCGCCTCGTACAGCTCGGCGGGGCGCACCCCGCTCAGGGCGGTGACCAGATGCCCGTCGGGCCGGATGAGGAGCACCGTGTGCGCGGCGGCGTCCGGGTAGCTCTCCGCGACCAGCAGTTCGGCCTCGTGCGGCAGCGCGGCGATGGCCGCGGCGAGGCGGGGCATGAGCCCGGCCGACATCCAGTGCTTGCGCTCCCACACCCCGGTGCCGGGGGCGACGAGGAGGACGATCAGGCGCCCGCGGCCGAGACGGTCCCTGAGCTGTACGAAGGTGCCGTCCGGCGCGGTCACCCGGACGTCGGTGACCGGCGCGCCCGGCGCCGTCCCCACCACCGTGAGCGAGTCGGAGGGCGGCGGCGCGAGCGGTGAGTCGGCGTAGGTCCCGGGGGCGCCGAGCGGGCCGAGGCCCAGATGACCGTCGGTGAGCAGGGCGTCATGGCCCCGGGCGCCGCCGGGCACGTAGGAGCGCAGACCCCTGGGGCCCTTGCCGCCGCGCAGTATCGGCAGGGCCTGGTCGGCGGCGCGGAGCCGGGCGGCGACCACGGTGCGGCGCTCGCTCTGGTAGCTGTCGAGCAGGGCGGCGGAGACGGGGTGGGGGCCGTCGTGCCAGGTCAGGGCCAGTTTCCAGGCGAGGTTGTCGGCGTCGCGCAGCCCCTCGTCGAGGCCCTGGGTGCCGAGTGCGCCGAGGAGGTGCGCGGCATCCCCCGCGACGAAGGCGCAGCCCACGCGCCAGCGGCGGGCGAGGCGGTGGTGGACGGTGTGGACACCGGTGTCGAGCAGCTCGTATGGCGGGGTGGAGCCGCCGCACCAGCCCGCGAGGGTCTCCCGGATGCGCGCCACCAGGACGTCCGGGGTGACCAGGTCGCTGCGGGGCGGCAGCAGCCAGTCCAGGCGCCAGACACCGTCGGCGAGGGGGCGGCCGACGATCTCCGGGCCCGCCGGACCCGAGGTCCGCCACGGAGGGCTCCGATGGAGCAACGCCTCGCCGGGCCACGGAAGTTCCGTGCGCAGGGCGGCGACCGCGTACCGCTCGACGGCGGTGCGGCCGGGGAAGCGGATGTCGAGGAGTTTGCGGACCGTGGAGCGGGGCCCGTCGCAGCCCACCAGGTAACTGCCGCGCCACCAGGTGCCGTTGGGGCCACGGGTGTGTGCGGTCAGCCCGGACCGCTCCTGCTCGATCGCGTCGAGCCGGCTGTCGACGGAGATCTTGACGAGCCGCTCCCGGGCGGCGGCCGCGCGCAGGGCGCCGGTCAGCTCGTGCTGGGCGATGTGGAGCGGGGCCGCGAGTGCCTGCCCGGCGGACTCGGAAGGATCCTCACCGAAGGTGATCGTCCGCATCTCCTGCTTGCGGCGCATGGAGCGCCAGCCCGTCCACCGCGACCCGGCCCTGTCGAAGGAGGTTTCCGCGAGCCGTTCGACCAGCGCGGCGGTGTCCTCGCGCAGGACGACCGTACGGGCGGGACGGGGTTCGTCCTTGCCGGGCCCCTCGTCGAGGACCACGGACGGGACGCCGTGGCGGGCGAGGGCGAGCGACAGCGTGAGCCCGACGGGGCCCGCGCCGACGACGATCACCGGATCCACGGCGCGGCCCCTCCTGCCCCGCGAAGTGCGCCGGAAAGCGTCCCGCGCGGGGCGGGCGGCGTACTGGACGTACAAGAAGGGGCAGTTGGAGCGGGGTGCACGTTCACAGAGCGTATGCAACCCATTGCCGGTGCTTGCGTCAAGTGACGGAGGCAGTGGCGATCACGCCACTGCCTCCGTGACACCGGAACGGTCCATGAGGGACCGTCATCTCGGTCAGGCGCCGCCTGTGCCGGCTCCGCCGCCGGGACCCTTGCCGAATACCTGGTCGATCTCGGACAGCTCCACGATCGGCTCGCCCGCCGGGGCCACGGCCACACCCTTCCTGGTGCTGCGCCGCCCGCGCCGCTCGATCCAGGTGGCGAGGCCCGACAGGGACAGACACATGGCGATGTAGATCGCGCCGACGACGATGACGACGGCGGTGATCGGGTTCTCCCCGTTGACGATGATGTTGTTGGCCATCGTGCGGGCCGCGAACAGCAGCTCGTCGTACGTGATGATGTAGCCGAGCGAGGTGTCCTTCAGGGTCACCACGAGCTGGCTGATCATCGTCGGCAGCATCGCGCGGACGGCCTGCGGCAGCTGCAGCATCGTCATCACCTGGGGCTTGCGCAGCCCCAGCGCGTACGCCGCCTCGACCTGGCCGCGCGGTACGGCGTTGATGCCCGCGCGGATGATCTCGGCCTGGACGCAGCCGTTGTAGACGGTCAGGCCGATGACGAGGGCCCAGAAGGCGGAGTTGTCGCCGACGACCCCGAGGTTCTCCTTGTAGGTGAGGAAGAGCACCCACAGGGCGTAGATGGTGATCAGCAGCGGAATCGCGCGGAACAGCTCGATGAAGCCGGTCGCGAACCAGCTGACCGCCTTGTGGTCCGAGAGCCGGGCCACCGCGAGGAGCAGGCCGAGCACCAGGGAGAGCACACCGGCGACGGCGAACACCTTGAGGGTGGTGAGGACACCGTCACGGATGTTGGCGCGGACACCCGCGTTGTTGAAGATGTTCCAGACCTCGGGCTCCAGCTGGCCCGTGACGTTCATCCGGTACAGAGTGAACGCGATGACGCCGAGCACCGCGACGGAGCCGACGATCGTGTAGATCCGGTTGCGCACCTGGGCCTTGGGGCCGGGTGCGTCGTACAGGACGCTCGAACCACTCATCGTGCGACCCCCATGCGGCGCTCGAGCAGCCGGAAGAGACCGCTGATGGCGAAGGTGATGATCAGGTAGCCGAGGGCCACCCACAGGAAGATCCAGCCGATCGCGAAGCCCTTGTCGCTCAGCAGCTTCTGGACGCCGAAGAGTTCGGCGACGCTGAAGGCGCCCGCGATGGCCGAGTTCTTGGTCAGCGCGATGAAGATCGAGCTGAGCGGCGGCAGGACGGTCCGCGTGGCCTGCGGCAGGATGATCATGCGCAGGGTCTGCGAGAAGGTCATGCCGATCGAGCGCGCGGCCTCGGCCTGGCCGAGCGGCACCGTGTTGATGCCGGAGCGGACGGCTTCACAGACGAACGCCGAGGTGTAGCAGCCGAGAGCGAGCAGCGCCTTGGTCCACGGGTTCAGGCCCGGCAGGAAGATGACCGGGATGACGAACCAGACGACCAGGAAGAGCAGCGTCAGGGGCGTGTTGCGGAACAGCGTGACCCACGCGGTGCCGAACAGGCGCAGGGGCGGTACGGGGGAGACACGGAAACCGGCGATGATCACGCCGAGGACCATCGCCAGAAGTCCGCTGGCCAGGGTCAGCAGGACGGTGCCTATGAACCCCTCGCGGAACTCCGGGAGATAGTCGAGCAATACGTTCACGGGGATGTCCTCGTGGGCGGCGGACGGGCGACGGGGGAACGGGCGACAAGGGTCCGCGCGGCGGGCGCGTCGCAAGGACGCGCCCGCCGCGGCTACGGAACCTCAGGCGCTGATCAGTAACGCTCCAGGGCCGGCGGCTCGGTGTACGCGGAGCCGGACAGGCCGAGCGTCGCGTCGTACGCCTTCTTGTAGTCGCCGTTCTTCTGGTGCGCCTCGATGGCGTCGTTGACCGCGTCGCGCAGCGCCTTGTCGTTCTTGCCCATGCCGACGCCGTACGGCTCCTTGGTGAAGGGCTTGCCGACGACCTTCAGCTTCTCCGGGCGCTGGGCGGCGTAGCCCTTGAGGATGGCGTCGTCGGTGGTGACGGCGTCGACCTCGTTGTTGAGCAGCTGCTGCACGCACTCGGAGTACTTGGACAGCTCGATGGTCTTCGCGCCGTACTTGGGCTTCTTGATCTCCTGGAGCGGGGTCGAGCCCTTGATGGAGCAGACCGTCTTGCCCTTGAGCGAGTCCGGCCCGGTGATGGCCTTCTCGTCCTTGCGCACGAGGAGGTCCGCGCCGGCCAGGAAGTACGGGCCGGCGAAACCGACCTGCTTCTTGCGCTCGTCGTTGATCGTGTAGGTGCCGACGTAGAGGTCGACCTCGCCCTTGGAGATGGTGGTCTCGCGGACGTTGGAGTCGACCGTCTTGAACTCGACCTGGGACGGCTTGAAGCCGAGGTCGGCGGCGACCATCTTGGCGATCTCGATGTCGAAGCCGGAACGCTTGCCGTCCGTGTCCTCGAAGCCGAGGTAGGGCTGGTCGTTCTTGGCGCCGACGACGAGCTTGCCGGCCTTCTGCGCCTTGGTCAGGGTCGCCGAGTCGACCTTGACGTCCGTCTTGACCTCGTAAGTGGGCAGCTTCGGCTGGTTCTTGCCGCCGGTGGTGCCGGCGGGCTTGTCACCGGCGTTGCCGGACTCGCCGCCACAGGCGGTCGCGGTCAGGGCGAGCACGGCCAGGGTCGCCACCGCGGCGGATTTGCGGAGCTTCATGGTGAACATCCTTAATGTCGGCAGATTCGGCAGGGGGCCAGGAGAACTAGTGGTGCAGGATCTTCGACAGGAAGTCCTTGGCCCGGTCGCTGCGCGGGTTGCTGAAGAACTGGTCGGGGGCCGACTCCTCGACGATCCGGCCGTCCGCCATGAAGACGACGCGGTTGGCGGCCGAGCGGGCGAAGCCCATCTCGTGCGTGACCACCACCATCGTCATGCCGTCCCGGGCGAGTTGCTGCATCACCTCGAGGACCTCGTTGATCATCTCCGGGTCGAGCGCCGAGGTCGGCTCGTCGAAGAGCATCACCTTCGGGTCCATCGCCAGCGCCCGCGCGATGGCGACACGTTGCTGCTGGCCGCCGGAGAGCTGCGCGGGGTACTTGTCCGCCTGCGCGCCGACACCGACCCGGTCCAGAAGGGCCCGGGCCTTGTCCTCGGCCGTCTTCTTGTCCGCCTTGCGGACCTTGATCTGGCCGAGCGTCACGTTCTCGAGCACCGTCTTGTGCGCGAAGAGGTTGAAGGACTGGAACACCATGCCCACGTCCGCACGGAGCCTGGCCAGTTCCTTGCCCTCCTGGGGCAGTGGCTTGCCGTCGATCGTGATGGCGCCGGAGTCGATCGTCTCCAGGCGGTTGATCGTGCGGCACAGGGTCGACTTGCCCGAGCCCGAGGGGCCGATGACGACGACGACCTCACCTCGCGCGACGGTCAGGTCGATGTCCTGGAGCACGTGCAACGCTCCGAAGTGCTTGTTCACTTCGCGCAGCGCGACCAGCGCGTCGCCCGCAGGGGGAGTGGCGTCCTTGGTCACCGAAACTTCGGTCATCGGGGTCTTGCTCCATCCTCCTCGGTTGGGAGGACAGTAAAACGCCATGCGACCAGCGTCATTACATCTGAGGGGAAATTGAGCATAACGATCCGGCCGCAAGCGGACACTATGGGTGAAGGGGACGCGGCGCCGCGTACCGGCTGCATAACGGAACCCGGCCGGGGCCGGGAAGCCCTTGACGGCGTCCGCGTGTATCGGCGTGGATGCCCTGGTGAACCCGGAGGGGCCGGGGAGTGACCGGGGTGCGGAAGGGGGCCGGAATGAAACTGTTGCTCGTCGAGGACGACGACCATGTGGCCGCGGCCCTGTCCGCCGTCCTGGCCAGGCACGGCTTCACGGTGCGCCATGCGCGCAACGGCGAGGAGGCGCTGCAGGCGCTCGTCCCCGAGCCGGACGTCTTCGGCGTCGTGCTGCTCGATCTCGGCCTGCCCGACCAGGACGGCTACGAGGTCTGCGGCAAGATCCGCAAGCGCACCGCCACCCCGGTGATCATGGTGACCGCGCGCGCGGACGTGCGCTCCCGCATCCACGGCCTCAACCTGGGCGCCGACGACTACGTGGTCAAGCCGTACGACACGGGTGAACTCCTGGCCCGTATCCACGCGGTGAGCCGGCGCACCGCGGCCGGGGAGAGCGCGCCCGCGGCCGAGACCGGGCTGCGCCTCGGCGGTGTCCACATCGAACTGCCCACCCGGCAGGTGACGGTGGAGGGCACGGTCGTCCAGCTCACCCGCAAGGAGTTCGACCTGCTCGCCCTGCTCGCGCAGCGGCCGGGCGTGGTCTTCCGGCGGGAGCAGATCATCAGCGAGGTGTGGCGCACGAGTTGGGAGGGGACGGGGCGCACCCTGGAGGTGCACGTCGCCTCCCTGCGCTCCAAGCTCCGTATGCCCGCCCTCATCGAGACCGTGCGCGGCGTCGGCTACCGGCTCGTCGCGCCGGTCGCCTAGCGGACCCCGGAGAGTCCCCGGGTGCGCGCCCGTCTGCTTCCGCTGCTCATCGTCCTCATGGCGGGCGTCCTGCTCGCGCTGGGTTTCCCGCTCGCCGTGAGCGTGGCCTCCGCCCAGCAGCAGAAGGTCGTCGTCGACCGCATCGACGACACGGCCCGGTTCGCCTCGCTCGCGCAGTTCGTCACCACCCGCTCCGACGAGGAGCGGACGGCCGACGGGAGCGAGGCGGACGTGGAGATGGGGGCGGACGAGCGGCAGCAGACGCTCCAGAAGGAGATCACCCGCTACTACGACGTGTACGGCATACGGGCGGGCGTCTTCTACCGCGACCGGAAACCGATGGGCCGGGCGCCCACCGACTTCCGCGTGCCCCTGACGGGCCAGGTGCGCGCCGCGTTCGACGAGGCGCTGTACTCGCGCGGCAGCCACGATCCGCCCCAGGTGTGGCCCTGGCAGCGGGGCCGCATCGTCGTCGCCTCGCCGGTCATCCGCGACGGCGACGTGGTCGCGGTCGTCGTCACCGACTCACCGACCGGCGCCATGCGCTCCGCGACGCTGCGCGGCTGGCTGATCATCGCGGCGGGCGAGATCGCCGCGATGCTCCTCGCGGTGGGCGCCGCCCTGCGCCTGACCGGCTGGGTGCTCCGCCCCGTACGCATCCTGGACGCGACCACGCACGACATCGCGACCGGGCGGCTGAAGTCACGGGTCGCGGCGGCCGGCGGCCCGCCGGAACTCCGGCGCCTGTCCCGTTCGTTCAACGAGATGGCGGACAACGTCGAGGACGTGCTCGAACAGCAGCGCGCCTTCGTCGCCGACGCCTCGCACCAACTGCGCAACCCGCTGGCCGCCCTGCTGCTGCGCATCGAGGTCCTGTCCTACGAACTGCCGGAGGGGAACGAGGAGATCGCGTCCGTACGGGCCGAGGGCAAGCGCCTCGCCCGGGTCCTCGACGACCTGCTCGACCTGGCCCTGGCCGAGCACGCCGCCGCCGACCTCCAGCTGACCGACATCGGGGAGCTGGCCGCCGAGCGCGTCGAGGCGTGGCGCCGGGCCGCCGACGAGAAGGGGGTGCGGCTCGTCGCCGAGTGCCCCGCGGCGACCGGCTGGGCCGACCCGATCGCGCTGTCCAGCGCCCTGGACGCGGTGGTCGACAACGCTCTGAAGTTCACGCCCCCGGGCGAGACCGTCACCGTCACGGTCGCGGCCAACGGGGAGACGACCGCCGTCGAGGTCGCCGACGGCGGCCCCGGTCTGCGCGAGGAGGAGCTGGCGCGGATCGGCGACCGGTTCTGGCGCAGCGGACGGCACCAGAACATCAAGGGCTCGGGCCTCGGCCTGTCCATCTCCCGGGCGCTGCTCACGGCGGGCGGCGGCTCGATCGCGTACGCGCCCCGCGAACCGCACGGGCTCCGGGTGACGGTGCGCGTACCGCGCTCGGCGCCGCCCCGGTGAGCCCGCCCCGGGGTCAGGGCTTGACGGAGCGGTAGTAGCGGCGTGCGCCCTCGTGCAGCGGGAGCGGGTCCGTGTAGACGGCGGTCCTGAGATCGACGAGCTGGGCGGCGTGCACCTGGGTGCCGATGTGGTCGCGGCTGTCGATGACCGTGCGCGTCACCGCCTCGGTCAGCTCGGGGCTGGTGCGGTCGGTGGTCACCAGGAGGTTCGCGACGGCCAGCGTGGTGACGGCCTCGCCCCGCTGGGCGTCCGGATAGGCGTCGGCGGGCATCACGGCCGCCCGGTAGTAGCGGGAGGACTCGCCCTGCTTGTGCAGCGCCTTGACGAGGCTGCCCATCTCGACAAGGCGGACCGGGAACTCCTCGGACAGGGTGCCGACGTGGCCGGTGGGCAGGCCGCCGGACCAGAAGAACGCGTCGATCTGCCCCGCCTTGAGCGCCTTGGGCATGGCGTCTATGCCGATGCCGACGGGCGTGATGTCCCGGTTGATGTCCAGGCCGGCCGCGCGCAGCACCTTGTCGGCGATCAGGCGCACCCCGGACCGGTCGCCGCCCACGGCGACCTTCAGGCCGCGCAGGTCGGCGACCTTCTTCACGGGCGACGAGCGGGCCACCACGAGCTGCATGTAGTCGTCGTAGAGGCGGGCGCAGCCGCGCAGCCGCAGGGCGCCGGGCCGGTCCTCGTACTGGTACTTGGCGACCGCGTCGGCGGCGGCGATGGTGAAGTCCGCCTTGCCGGTGGCCACCCGCTCCACGTTGTCCCAGGACCCCTCGCTGCCGGTCAGGTTCACATCCAGCCGGGGAAGGTCGCGGGAGAGGGCCGTCTTGAGCAGGTTGCCGTACTTCTCGTAGACGCCGGTACGGGCGCCGGTGCTGATCGTGACGCGTCCGCTCTGCCCCGAACCGCCCAGCGGCAGGAGCCACCACAGCAGCAGCGCGGACACCACGATCCCCGCGGCGGCGCCCATCAGGGCGTGGCGGCGGGTGACACGGGTCAGCGAGGGCGGCATGGCGCGATCCTGCCAGGTCGGCCCCGGACTGACCAGGCCCGGCGGCCGGGCCCGCGCCCCGGTCCCGTCCCCTCCCGCCCCGGGTGCGGTGAGCGTCGGCCCGCACCCCGCGGGCACCCTTTCGCACCCTGTGAGGAACCGTCCCGCGTACCCCATACCCTTGTTGTCATGAGCAGCAGTGACCCGCGTCCGGCCGTGGACGGCCGTTCAACCGAAGCCCCCAAGACTTACGAGGTGCGCACCTACGGGTGCCAGATGAACGTCCACGACTCCGAGCGCTTGTCCGGCCTCCTGGAGGGCGCGGGCTACGTCCGCGCCCCCGAGGGCTCCGACGGCGACGCCGACGTGGTGGTCTTCAACACCTGCGCCGTCCGCGAGAACGCCGACAACAAGCTCTACGGCAACCTCGGCCGCCTCGCGCCCCGCAAGACGCAGCGCCCCGGGATGCAGATCGCCGTCGGCGGCTGCCTCGCCCAGAAGGACCGCGACACCATCGTCAAGAAGGCGCCCTGGGTGGACGTCGTCTTCGGCACGCACAACATCGGCAAGCTGCCCGTCCTCCTGGAGCGCGCCCGCGTCCAGGAGGAGGCGCAGGTCGAGATCGCCGAGTCCCTGGAGGCGTTCCCCTCCACGCTGCCCACCCGCCGCGAGAGCGCGTACGCGGCCTGGGTGTCGATCTCCGTCGGCTGCAACAACACCTGCACCTTCTGCATCGTCCCCGCCCTGCGCGGCAAGGAGAAGGACCGCAGGACCGGCGACATCCTCGCCGAGATCGAGGCCCTGGTCGCCGAGGGCGTCAGCGAGATCACCCTGCTCGGCCAGAACGTGAACGCGTACGGCAGCGACATCGGCGACCGCGAGGCGTTCAGCAAGCTGCTGCGCGCCTGCGGGCAGATCGAGGGCCTGGAGCGGGTGCGCTTCACCTCCCCGCACCCGCGCGACTTCACCGACGACGTGATCGCCGCCATGGCCGAGACGCCGAACGTGATGCCGCAGCTGCACATGCCGATGCAGTCCGGCTCGGACACCGTCCTCAAGGCGATGCGCCGCTCGTACCGCCAGGAGCGCTTCCTGGGCATCATCGAGAAGGTCCGCGCCGCCATGCCGCACGCGGCGATCTCGACCGACATCATCGTGGGCTTCCCCGGCGAGACCGAGGAGGACTTCGAGCAGACGATGCACGCCGTGCGCGAGGCCCGCTTCGCCAACGCCTTCACCTTCCAGTACTCCAAGCGCCCCGGCACCCCGGCCGCGACCATGGAGGGCCAGGTCCCCAAGGAGGTCGTCCAGGAGCGCTACGAGCGCCTCGTCGCCCTCCAGGAGGAGATCTCCTGGGAGGAGAACAAGAAGCAGGTCGGCCGCGTCCTGGAGCTCATGGTCGCCGAGGGCGAGGGCCGCAAGGACGGCTCCACGCACCGCCTCTCCGGCCGCGCCCCCGACAACCGCCTCGTCCACTTCACCAAGCCCGACGGGGAGGTCCGCCCCGGCGACGTCGTCACCGTGGAGATCACCTACGCGGCCCCGCACCATCTGCTCGCCGAGGGCCCGGTCCTGAACGTGCGTCCCACGCGCGCGGGCGACGCCTGGGAGCGCCGCACCAAGGAGCAGCAGGACAAGAAGGCGGGCGTCCTGCTCGGCCTGCCCAAGATCGGCGTGCCCGAGCCGCTCCCGGCGGTCACCGGGGGCTGCGCTGTCGACTGAGCGCACGGCACGGCGCGCGCGACGGGCCGCCCAGTAAGCTGCTGATCATGCTTGTCGCCGCAGCCGTGTGCCCCTGTCCTCCCGTGCTCGTCCCCGAGGTCGCGGCAGGTGCCGCGCCCGAGCTGGACGCCGCGCGGGAGGCGTGCGACGAGGCGCTGAGCGCGCTTCTCGCGGCCGCCCCGCAGCGGGTCGTGGTCGTCGGCCAGGGCACGCGTGACGCGCGCCACGAGGCGGGCTCCCGCGGCTCCTTCCGCCCCTTCGGCGTCGACGTCGAGGTGGCTCTCGGCGCCGCACCGGGGTCCGGAGCTCCCGTGCTGCCCCCGTCCCTGAGCGTCGGCGCGTGGCTGCTCGCGCGGGTGGGCTGGGAAGGCCCCGTGCTGGGCCTGGAGGTGGCACCGGACCGCTCCGGGCCCGCCACCGACGTCACGGACCTCGCCTCCCCGGCCGACCGCGTCGGCCTGCTCGTCATGGGCGACGGCACCGCCTGCCGCAGCGTGAAGGCCCCCGGCTACCTGGACGAGCGGGCCGAAGGCGTCGACGCGCGGATCGCCGAGGCCCTGCGCACGGGCGACCGGGACGGCTACCTGGCCCGCCTCGACGCCGGTCTCGCCGCCGAGCTGAAGATCTCCGGCCGCGCACCCTGGCAACTGCTCTCCGCGGCCTGGGCGGCGGGCCACGACGCGGCCTGGGGAGCGGGCCACGACGCGACCTTGGCGGCGGACCGCGACGGCGACAAGGGCACGAGCCGCCTCCTGTACGAGGACGCGCCCTACGGCGTCGGCTACTTCGTGGCCTCCTGGACATAGCCCGCTCTGGGCCATGAGAAAACGGCGACGGCCGCGAAGCTCCCCTGGCTTCGCGGCCGTCGCCGTGCGCGGTGAACAGCAGGGGGCGGCGTCAGGACGCCTTCGGGGGAGAGGGCGGAGCGCCGCCGTCCTTGCCGTCCGGCGCGGAAAGCCGGTCCAGAGCGTCCTTCGCCTTGCTCGTGCCCTGCTGGATCTGGTCGCTGTACTTGCCCTTGGTCCTGTCGTCGACCGCCTTGGCGGCCTTGTCCAGGCCCTGGTCGATCTTGTCCCCGTGCTGCTGCGCGAGTCCGGAGACCTTGTCCTTGGCAGGACCGAGCTTGGCTTTCAGGGTGTCCAGGAAGCCCATGGATCCACCTTTCTTCGCGGAACCTACTTGCGGGCGCTCTCGCCGGCCGTCTCACTGTCGGCGGCCTGCTCCGCGGACTGCTGCTGCGGAATCTCCACGTTCTCCGGCGAGGCCGCCTCGGCGGCCCTGTCGTCACCGGCCTCCGAGGGCTCCGCGGCCTTCTGCTCGGCCGCGGCGGCCTCGGAGGCGCCGGTGGCGCCGGTGGCGCCGGACGGAGCCGCGGCGCCCTCCGCGCCCGGCTCGCCCTCCGTACCGTCCGCTTCCGGCTCGTCGGTCACCGTGGCCGTCGGCTCCTCGGCGGCCTGCGCCGCGTCACTGTCCTTGGCTTTCCGACGAAACATGGAAAAAACGCCCATTTCAACTCCATACGTTACTCGTGTGGGCGAAATCCCGCCCAGCCCGGTGCGTCCCATTGCGTCGCCCGGGTCACCGGTCCTGGAAACCGGCGGGTGGGACCTCGCAACAGGCAACGACCCCGGACCCGTGGCGTCACGTAGCTCGTTCGAGAAGCAGGCCCCGAGTTTGCGAGACTGGGGCGGTGAGTAGCGCAGCTCCCGCCCCGCGGGTCATCGCCGTCGTCGGTCCGACCGCGGCCGGAAAGTCAGATCTCGGCGTCTTCCTCGCCAAGGAGCTCGGCGGCGAAGTCGTCAACGCCGACTCCATGCAGCTCTACCGTGGGATGGACATCGGCACCGCCAAGCTGACGCCCGAGGAGCGCGCGGGAATCCCGCACCACCTCCTGGACATCTGGGACGTCACGGAGGCCGCGAGCGTCGCCGAGTACCAGCGGCTCGCCCGCGCCGAGATCGACCGCCTGCTCGCCGAGGGCCGCTGGCCGATCCTCGTCGGCGGCTCCGGGCTCTACGTCCGCGGCGCCGTCGACAAGATGGAGTTCCCCGGCACCGACCCCGCGATCCGCGCCCGCCTGGAGGAGGAGCTGGCGCTGCGCGGCTCCGGCGCCCTGCACGCCCGGCTCGCCGCCGCCGACCCCGAGGCCGGCGCCGCAATCCTGCCGAGCAACGGCCGCCGTGTCGTGCGCGCCCTCGAAGTCATCGAGATCACCGGAAAGCCGTTCACGGCCAACCTGCCCGGACACGACTCGGTCTACGACACCGTCCAGATCGGTGTCGACGTCGCGCGCCCCGAACTCGACGCACGCATCGCCACGCGCGTGGACCACATGTGGGAGGCCGGTCTCGTCGACGAGGTGCGCGCGCTCGCCGGGCGCGGCCTGCGCGAAGGACGTACGGCCTCGCGCGCCCTCGGCTACCAGCAGGTACTCGCCGCGCTCGCCGGTGAGTGCACCGAGGACGAGGCGCGCGCGGAGACCGTCCGCGCCACCAAACGCTTCGCGCGCCGCCAGGACTCATGGTTCCGCCGCGACCCGCGCGTGCACTGGTTGAACGGGGCCGTGGCCGAACGCGGGGAACTCAGGGGCCGTGCCATGGCGTTGGTCGAACGACCGGTCACAGCCTGATCACGTGATGGCATCGGGACGCTCCGGCCGTCATCCTGGCCTTCCCGGCCGTGCCATCATCGACCAACGATCGACCAGTGGAGTCCGAAGTAGGAGGGCGCGTGGCGATGGAGGCCGGCCCTCGTGACACCGCACCGGGCGGGGAACAGTTGAGCCCCGACGGTCCAGAGGCGACCCCGGACGGCGTGATCGCCGACGGGCCCACCGCCGACGAACTGGCCGCGCAGGACGAGGCGGCGGAAGTCGAGATCGAGCTGCGCCCGCAGCGCAGACTGCGCATCTGGCAGCTCGCCCCGATCGTGATGCTCGCCACCATCGGCTCGCTGATGTTCGCGTTCCCGCTCTTCTTCGAGTTCGGCGACGGCGGCGCGGTCGTCGCCATGCTGGGCCTGCTGATCAGCTCGTGCGCGGCCGGCTGGGGCATGATGGCCGCCCGCCGGGTGGGCTACACCCTGCCGGGCCTCCCGCCCCGCGGCTCGGGCCGCTGGCCGGACTGGCGCGTGGTCGGCGCCTATGTCGTCGTGGTCGCGGCGGTGGCGGTCCTGGCCGTCTGGCGCGTGGCCCGGCTGCGCTGACCGCGCCGCCCGGAGTGCCGGACCGATCTCGTACGATCGTGAGATGACCACCTTCCTCAAGGGCCATGGGACGCAGAACGACTTCGTGATCATCCCGGACGCGGAGAACGGCATCGAGCTGTCCCCCGCCGCGGTGGCCGCGCTGTGCGACCGCCGCGCCGGTATCGGCGCCGACGGTGTGCTGCACGTGGTGCGCTCCGCCGCCCACCCCGAGGCGCGGGCGATGGCGGCCGAGGCCGAGTGGTTCATGGACTACCGCAACGGGGACGGCTCGGTCGCCGAGATGTGCGGCAACGGGGTGCGGGTCTTCGCCCGCTACCTCCAGCGCGCCGGACATGTGGGCGAGGGCGATGTCGCCGTGGCCACGCGCGGCGGCGTCAAGCACGTCCACATCGACAAGGAAGGCCTGATCACGGTCGGGATGGGCAAGGCGGAGCTGCCCGCGGGCGACGTCACCGTCTCCGTCGGCGAGCGCACCTGGCCCGCGACGAACGTGAACATGGGCAATCCGCACGCCGTCGCCTTCGTCGGCGATCTGGCGCACGCGGGCACGCTGTACGACGCGCCCCCGTTCGCCCCGGCGAGCGCCTACCCGCACGGGGTCAATGTCGAGTTCGTCGTCGACCGGGGCCCCCGGCACGTCGCCATGCGCGTGCACGAGCGCGGCTCCGGCGAGACCCGTTCCTGCGGCACCGGCGCCTGCGCGGTGGCCGTCGCGACGGCCCGAAGAGACGGCCTGGACCCCGCTGTGACCGGGGCCCCGGTGACATACGAGGTCGATCTGCCCGGCGGCCGGCTCACCATCACCGAGCGGCCGGGCGGCGAGATCGAGATGACCGGGCCCGCGGAGATCGTGGCCGAGGGGGTGCTCGACGCGGACTGGTTCGCGTCGCTCTCCGCCCCCGCGGTCGAACAAGCAGGCCGACAAGGCGAAACCGTAAACCTGTGAACTGTCGCTCGAATGGGTGATCCGTTTCACGCTGGGCGAGAGCTGGACTGTGGCACGTGATGGGCTCGGTAGCATCAAGCACCGGTCCGGACGGGTGCCCCCGCCAGCCCGCCGCCGGGTCGAGAAAGCCGGAGGTGCTCATGAGTGCGGAGGCGACCAACCCCGCCATGCCAGGGGCGATCACGCCCGGAGCACCCCGCAGGCGTGGCCGGCCCCGGATCGATCTGCGCCGCATCGGGCGCGCCGCGCTCCTCGGCCCCACCGGCCGTGACCGGCTCCCCGACGCGATCGGGCACGTCGTCGAGGCGCACCGCGCGCACTATCCGGACGCCGACCTCGACGCCCTGCACCGTGCCTACGTCCTCGCCGAGTCCTCGCACCGCGGCCAGATGCGCAAGAGCGGCGAGCCCTACATCACGCACCCGCTCGCGGTCACGCTGATCCTCGCCGAACTCGGCGCGGAGAACACCACCTTGACCGCCTCGCTGCTGCACGACACCGTCGAGGACACGGACGTCACCCTCGACCAGGTGCGCACGGAGTTCGGCGAGGAGGTCGCCTACCTCGTCGACGGCGTCACCAAGCTGGAGAAGGTCGACTACGGCGCCGCCGCCGAGCCCGAGACCTTCCGCAAGATGCTGGTCGCCACCGGCAACGACGTACGCGTCATGTCGATCAAGCTCGCCGACCGCCTGCACAACATGCGCACCCTCGGCGTCATGCGCCAGGAGAAGCAGGAACGGATCGCCAAGGTCACCCGCGACGTCCTCATCCCGCTCGCCGAGCGCCTGGGCGTCCAGGCGCTCAAGACCGAACTCGAGGACCTTGTCTTCGCGATCCTCCACCCTGAGGAGTACGCGCGCACCCGCACCCTCATGGCGGAGAACGCGGTACGCGCGGACGACCCGCTCGCCGCGATCGCCGAAGAGGTGCGCGGTGTGCTGCGCGAGGCGGGCCTGAGCGCGGAAGTGCTTATCCGGCCGCGCCACTTCGTCTCCGTGCACCGCGTCAGCCGCAAACGCGGTGAGCTGCGCGGCTCCGACTTCGGCCGCCTTCTCGTCCTCGTCCAGGAGGACGCGGACTGCTACGGCGTCCTCGGCGAACTGCACACCTGTTTCACGCCGGTGGTCTCGGAGTTCAAGGACTTCATCGCCGTCCCGAAGTTCAACCTGTACCAATCGCTGCACACCGCCGTGGCCCGCGGCGACGGCGAGGTCGCCGAGGTCCTCATCCGCACGCACCAGATGCACAAGGTGGCGGAGGCGGGCGTCGTCGCCCTCGGCAATCCGTACACGCCGTCCGGCGAGGAGCAGAGCGACCCCGCCGACGAGGGCGCCGAGCGCTCCGACCCCACCCGGCCCGGCTGGCTCTCCCGCCTCCTCGACTGGCAGGAGTCGGCGCCCGACGCCGACATGTTCTGGTCGACCTTGCGCGAGGACCTCGCCCAGGACCGCGAGATCACCGTCTTCCGGCCCGACGGCGGCACCATCGGCCTGCCCGCGGGCGCCAGCTGCGTCGACGCCGCCTACGCCCAGTACGGGGAGGACGCGCACGCCTGCATCGGGGCACGTGTCAACGGCCGCCTGGCGACCCTCGGCACGGTCCTCGTCGACGGCGACACCGTGCAGCTCCTCATGGCCCGCGCGGAAGGCGCCGCCGCCTCCGAACCGTCCCGCGACTGGCTCGACCACGCCCGTACGCCCGCCGCCCGCATCGCCATCAGGCGCTGGCTGGCCGCCCACCCCGAGGGGCCCAGCGCCCCCGAGGCGGCGCCACGCGCCCCGTACAGCGGCCCCTCCGCGCGCCCCTCGACGGCCAACGCCGTGGTCGACCAGCCCGGCGCCACCGTGCGCCTGGCGGGCTGCTGCACGCCCGTGCCGCCCGACGAGATCACCGCGTTCGCCGTCCGCGGCGGCGTCGTCACCGTGCACCGGGTCGAGTGTCCCGGCGTGACCCGGATGAAGGACGCCGGGCGCGCGGAGGTCGGCGTGCGCTGGGCGGACGCGGCGACGTCCGAGTACCGGGTCACGCTCGTCGCCGAGTCGTTCAGCCGCCCCCACCTCCTCGCCGACCTCACCGAAGCCATAGCGCTCGAGGGCGTCGCCATCATCTCGGCGAACGTCGAACCGCCCACCCAGGGCGGCGTCCGGCACACGTACACCCTCCAACTCCCCGACGCCGCCCACCTCCCTGGCCTCATGCGGGCGATGCGGAACGTGCCGGGGGTGTACGACGTGGGGCGCGCCCAGCACACCGCCGCGGGGGCCGTCTGACCTCGCCCGGCGCCCCCGGGGACCTCGTTCGGGTGGCAGTGGCGTGTGCCGCCCGTACGCGCGCCCGCGCGCTGATAGCCGTAGTCCATGCTGCTCAGCTCCCGAAAGCCCCGCACCGCCGCGCTCGTCACCACCGGTGTCTGCGTCGCCCTGCTCGCGGCCTCCGCTCCGCAGGCGGCCACCCCGCTCGGTATCGGTGACCGCCTCTTCCCGCACCTGGGGAACCCCGGCTACGACGTCGAGTCGTACGACATCGCCTTCACCTACGGCGGCGACAACAGCAGACCGCTCGACACCGTCACCAAGATCACTGCCCGTGCGACGGCCCCGCTCGACCGGATCAACCTCGACTTCTCCCACGGAACGGTGCGCTCCGTGGAGGTCAACGGGGCCCCCGCCTCCTTCGCGACCAGCGACGAGGACCTGATCGTCACCCCGGGCCTGCCGGTGGTCCAGGGACAGCCGCTGCGCATCACCGTCCGCCACACCAGCAACCCCATGCCCGCCAAGAAGACCGACGTCGGCTGGATCCGCACCAAGGACGGGCTCGCCATGGCGAACCAGGCGGACGCCGCGCACCGCGTGTTCCCCAGCAACGACCACCCGTCCGACAAGGCGTACTTCACCTTCCGCATCACCGCGCCCAAGAAGCTCAAGGCGGTCGCCAACGGACGTCTCCTCAAGGAGCAGCGCGCCAAGGCCGCCACGAGCTGGGTGTACCGCACCGCCCACCCCATGGCCACCGAGCTGGCACAGGTCTCCATCGGCAGCTCGACCGTTCTGCACGGCAAGGGCCCGCACGGCCTCCCCGTGCGCGATGTCGTGCCCACCAAGGACGTCAAGGCGCTGCGCCCCTGGCTCGCCAGGACGCCTGGCCAGATCGCCTGGATGGAGAGCAAGGTCGGCCGTTATCCCTTCGAGAACTACGGCCTGCTCGTCGCCGAGGCGAACACCGGCTTCGAACTGGAGACGCAGACCCTCTCCCTCTTCGAGAGGGACGTCTTCGTGCGCCCCGAGTACCCGAAGTGGTACGTCGAGTCGATCATGGTCCATGAGCTGGCGCACCAGTGGTTCGGCGACAGTGTCAGCCCCCGCACCTGGTCCGACCTCTGGCTCAACGAGGGCCACGCCACCTGGTACGAAGCCCTGCACACCGAGGAGAAGTTCCACTACGCCCTCGACAAGCGGATGCACAACGCCTACAAAAGCTCCGACGGCTGGCGCGCCAGTGGCGGCCCGCCCGCCGCGCCCAAGGGGCCCAGGCACGGCGAGAAGATCAGCATCTTCCGCCCGGTCGTCTACGACGGCAGCGCCCTGGTGCTCTACGCACTGCGCCAGGAGATCGGCAAGGAGGCCTTCGAGCGCCTGGAGCGCGCGTGGGTGAGCGACCACGCCGATCAGAGCCGCACCACGACCGACTTCGTCGCCCTCGCCTCCCGGGTCGCCGGACGCGACCTGACCGGCTTCTTCCAGGGCTGGCTTTACGCGAAGAAGACCCCGGCGATGCCCGGACACCCGGACTGGAAGTCCGACGCGGTGCCGAAGGCGGCGAAGAAGTAGACCGCCGGGCGGGGCTTCGGCCCAGCTTTCACGGGAAATAACCCGGATGACGAGACGGCCCGTCCCGTGCGACCATCTTCAGGTCGGGAATCCCCGGGGCGGGCCGAGCGTTGTGTCTTCTGCCGGGACACCTGGGCGCTCGGACATCCAGGTCCCCGACCTTCGAACAACATCCTCCAGCGACGTAAGGATCCAATGACCTCCTCTTCTTCCCCTTCCCAGGACGCGCAGAGCTTCGCCCGGAGCCTTGCGCCGAACACCACCGAAGGTCTTCGGGCCGATGCCCTGATGGAAGAGGACGTCGCCTGGAGCCATGAGATCGACACCGCTCGGGACGGTGACCAGTTCGACCGCAGCGAGCGCGCGGCCCTGCGCCGCGTGGTGGGCCTCTCCACCGAGCTCGAGGACGTCACCGAGGTCGAGTACCGCCAGCTCCGCCTGGAGCGCGTGGTCCTCGTCGGCGTCTGGACGTCCGGCACGGTCGACGACGCGGAGAACTCCCTCGCGGAGCTAGCCGCCCTCGCCGAGACCGCGGGCGCGCTGGTCCTCGACGGCGTCATCCAGCGCCGCGACAAGCCGGACGCGGCCACGTACATCGGCTCGGGCAAGGCGCAGGAGCTGCGGGACATCGTCCTGGAGACCGGCGCCGACACGGTCGTCTGCGACGGTGAGCTGAGCCCCGGCCAGCTGATCCACCTGGAAGACGTCGTCAAGGTCAAGGTGGTCGACAGGACCGCGCTGATCCTCGACATCTTCGCCCAGCACGCCAAGTCCCGTGAGGGCAAGGCGCAGGTCGCCCTCGCGCAGATGCAGTACATGCTGCCGCGCCTGCGCGGCTGGGGTCAGTCGCTCTCCCGGCAGATGGGTGGCGGTGGCTCCTCCGGTTCCGGTGGCGGCATGGCCACGCGTGGTCCCGGTGAGACCAAGATCGAGACGGACCGGCGCCGGATCCGCGAGAAGATGGCGAAGATGCGCCGTGAGATCGCGGAGATGAAGACCGGCCGCGAGATCAAGCGCCAGGAGCGCCGTCGCAACAAGGTGCCCTCGGTCGCCATCGCCGGTTACACGAACGCGGGCAAGTCGTCCCTGCTCAACCGCCTCACGGGCGCGGGCGTCCTGGTGGAGAACGCACTGTTCGCCACCCTCGACCCGACCGTGCGCCGGGCCGAGACCCCGAGCGGCCGCCTCTACACGCTGGCCGACACGGTCGGTTTCGTACGGCACCTGCCGCACCACCTCGTCGAGGCGTTCCGCTCCACGATGGAGGAGGTCGGCGACGCCGACCTGATCCTGCACGTGGTCGACGGTTCGCACCCCGCGCCGGAGGAGCAGCTCGCCGCCGTGCGCGAGGTCGTCCGCGACGTCGGGGCCACCAAGGTCCCCGAGATCGTGGTGATCAACAAGGCGGACGCGGCCGACCCGCTGGTCCTCCAGCGGCTGATGCGCCAGGAGAAGCGCTCGATCGCCGTCTCGGCCCGTACGGGCGCGGGGATCGAGGAGCTGCTCGCGCTCATCGACGTCGAGCTGCCGCGGCCCGAGGTCGAGATCGAGGCGCTCGTGCCGTACACGCACGGCAAGCTGGTCGCGCGGGCGCACACCGAGGGCGAGGTGATCTCCGAGGAGCACACCCCGGAAGGCACGCTGCTCAAGGCCCGCGTCCACGAGGAACTGGCGGCGGACCTCGCGCCGTACGTCCCGACGGCGGCGGGCACCCGCTGACCGGCACCGACCGCATGTGAGAGCGGCCGCACGTGAGAGCGGCCGCACGAGAGCGGCCGCACGTAAAGGAGCCCCGCCCGGGTCCACCCGGGCGGGGCTCCTTGCTGCGCGTTCAGCTCGCGTTCAGCTCCTACTGGTTGCCGTGCTTCTCGCTCATCATGTCGAAGACCTGCTGAGCCTCACGGCCCAACTGCGGTCCGGCGAGCCAGGTGTTGCCGGCCGGGCCGATCGACGTGTTCGACACCAGGACGGTCTTGCCGCCCCGCACCCGGAACCAGCCGCCGCCCGACGAGCCGCCCGTCATCGTGCAGCCGATCCGGTACATCGTCGGCTGCTCGGGGCTGAGCGAGAGGCGGCCGGGCCGGTCGAGGCACTTGTTCATCAGCAGGCCGTCGAACGGGGGAGCGGCCGGGTAGCCCCACGCGCCCATCGAGCCGACCGACTGCGCGGACGGCGCCGAGAAGTCCACCTCAAGGGCGTTCCCGACGGTCTCCTCAAGGGACTTGGTGCCCTGCTCGGGCTTCACGTGCAGCAAGGCGAAGTCGTACGGCGCGCCCGCGCCGCCCGACTCGGCGCCCTGGTCGATCCACTCCTGCGAGGTCGAGGCCCAGTCGGCCCAGTAGGTGCCGTACGGGGCGATCTCCGGCTGCGTCGCATTGCGCAGCGCGCTCGCCGACTTGCCCTTGTCGTTGTAGGAGGGCACGAACGCGATGTTGCGGTACCAGCCGCCCGCCGACCCGGCGTGCACACAGTGGCCCGCGGTCCAGACGAGGTTCGACCTGCCGGGGTTGCGCGGGTCCTTCACGACGGTGCCGGAGCAGACCATCGAGCCCTCGGGGGAGTCGAAGAAGACCTTGCCGACCGGTGCCGCGTTCTCGTGGTACGGCGTCTTCTCGGCCCGCGCCGGAACCGGCTCGGGCTCCGGGTCGGTGACGCCCTGGTCGCTCGCGTAGTCCTTCGCCGCGATCGTCTTCTTCGGCTCGTCGGCGGACTTCATCCGCTCGGGCTTCCACAGGCCCTGGATGACCGGGTTGACGAAGTCGTCGGCCTCGCGCAGCCAGTCGTCCTTGGACCAGTTCTTCCAGGCCCCGTTCTTCCACTTGTCGGGGTCGATGCCGTGCTTCTTCAGCCGGTCGGCGAGGCCGGCCGCCAGCTCGCCGCCGCCCTCGGAACCGCCTGACGCCTGGGACGAGGCACTGGCCGTGCTCCCTGCCGCGCCCTCCTTGTCGTCCGAGCCGTCGTTGCAGGCGGTGGCGGTGAGCGCCAGGGTGGCGGCGACCGCGGTCGCGGCGACGACGGTGCGCCTTCTGCGGCCGCGCACGACGGACGGACGTGTGAAACGCATGGTGCGATTACCCCCGTGAGAAACGCAAGATCAATTCGATGTGTCTGTCATGAGCGTGTCAGTGAGGGCGTCGCGGTCTCCGCGCGTGCCCGGACCGACACAGCACCCCACTATGCCTGGGGACTTGAGGACGAACGGCGGCGGGGCGGTGAAGGTTTCCGCCCCCGGGCACCGTTCGTTCCCCGCACCGCGGAACCGGGTTACCGCCCGGCGTACTTCTTGCTCACGGCGTCATAGATGCCCTTGGCCTCCTTGCCGAGGCGCGGACCGGCGAGCCACCCCGCCGTCACCGGACCGATCGAGGTGTTGGAGAGCAGCGCCGGCTTGCCGTCGGACCCCTCGCCGACCCAGCCGCCACCGGACGAACCACCGGTCATGGTGCAGCCGATCCGGTACATCGTCGGGTCCGTCGTGTTCAGCGAAAGGCGCCCCGGCCTGTCCGCGCACTGGAACAGCTGCTGCCCGTCGTAGGGCGGCGCCGCCGGGTACCCCTTGGCCGTCAGCTGGGAGATCTTCGGCACGGCCGGAGCGTCGAAGTCCACCGGGAGCGACGCCCCCACCGTCTCCTCCAGGGACTTGCCCGACCCGCCCTTCTCCGGCGTCACATGGATCACGGCGAAGTCGAACGGCGCGCCCGCGCCGCCGGTCGGCCCGCCCCGCTCGATCCACTGGTCGGACGTCTGCGCCCAGTTGCCCCACCACACACCGTACGGAGCGACCTCGCTCTTCGGGGCGCCCTGCAGCTCGGCGGCCGACTTGCCCGCGTCGTTGTACGAGGGCACGAAGGCGATGTTGCGGTACCAGCCGCCCTTCGCGCCCGCGTGCACGCAGTGACCGGCCGTCCAGATCATGTCGGACTTGCCGGGGTGGGCGGGGTCGGAGACCACGGTGGCCGAACAGACCATCGACCCCTCGGGGCCGTCGAAGAACAACTTGCCCGCGTACGGCGCACTGTCGTGGTACGGGGTCGAGGCGGCCGCCGCCTTCACCGGACGCGGCGTCGGGTCGGTCACGCCCTGGTCGCCGGAGATGTCGTTCTCGTCGACCTCGCCACCGGGGTTCTTGTCGGCGTCCCGCATGCGGTCCGAGTCCCACAGACCCTCGATGATCGGGTTGACGAAGTCCTGCGCCTCACGCAGCCACTTGTCCCGGTCCCAGTTCTTCCACTCGCCGTTCTTCCACTTGTCCGGGTCGATCCCGTGTTCCTTGAGCTTCTCCTTGATGTGGTCCGGGATCTGGAACGAGCCGCCGCCCGCGCTCGCGGAGGACGACGCCTTGTCGCTCGCGTCGTCCTCGCTCGGGCCGCACGCGGTCGTGGTGAGGGCGAGCACCGCGCCGAGAGCGACGGCCGCCGCCACGGGGGACGTTCTGCCGCGCACGCTCCTGGCGCGGCGGTCGGCGGACAGCGGGCGTATGGATCGCATGGTGGGACTCCCCCTGGGCTTCGAGATCGTTGCACTGTCGAACACGCGCGGTGGACGGGCCGCTTCGCCCCTCCCCGAACGGCAACCCACACTATGCCGGTGCCGTCGGGGACGACCGACGGAACAGCAACGGTTCCGTCACGGAGGGATCTTGCGCGTGCCACGCCGTCGCCCGTGCCCTCATCCCCGTTCCCGGTCCCCCTTTCCAAGCGGAAACGGAAACGGAATCGGAAGGGGGAGGGGAAGGGGAAACGGAAACACGGAGACGGAAGCGGAAACGGATGATCTGTGGCGCAGGTCTCTTCACGAGTCTTCGGACGGGCCGTGTTTCCGCCGCCCCCTCGTCGTTAGGGCCTACGGGGGTCCTCGGTCGGCACTTCAGCCCTCGAACCGTCCTGGCGCGCTGCCGGGACGGCCCTTCGATGCGGCACCCGCCGACCCGGTCCGCCCTTCGGTGAGCCGACGAGCCCAGTCGGCCGTCTACGCAGCGGGAGGACCAGCAGCCGTGGCCTTGACCGGAGAGGCCCCCTTGGAAGGGGATGCGCGCGGGACGTCCGCGCGCGAAAGCGCCCTGCACGACGGCATCCTGCGCCGCCAGTCCGCGCGGGAGTCGGCCGCGCGCACCTACGCGCGCGCCCTGCCGATCGTGCCGGTCCGGGCCCGGGGCCTCACCATCGAGGGGGCGGACGGCCGCCGGTACCTGGACTGCCTCTCCGGCGCGGGCACCCTGGCCCTCGGCCACAACCACCCGGTCGTCCTCGAAGCCATCCGCAAGGTGCTCGACTCCGGGGCGCCGCTGCACATCCTCGACCTGGCCACGCCCGTCAAGGACGCCTTCACCACCGAGCTGTTCCAGACCCTGCCATCCGCCCTCGCCGACCGGGCCCGCATCCAGTTCTGCGGCCCGGCCGGGACGGACGCCGTCGAAGCCGCCCTGAAACTGGTGCGCACCGCCACCGGCCGCTCCGGCCTCCTCGCCTTCGCGGGCGCCTACCACGGCATGACCGCCGGGGCCCTCGACGTGTCCGGCGGCGCCCAGGACGTCCGGGTCGCCCGCCTGCCCTATCCGCAGGACTACCGCTGCCCGTTCGGCATCGGCGGCCCGCGCGGGGCCGAACTCGCCGCCCGCTGGACCGAGACGGTCCTCGACGACACCAAGTCGGGGGTGCCGCTCCCGGCCGGCATGATCCTCGAACCGGTGCAGGGGGAGGGCGGCGTCAACCCCGCCCCCGACACCTGGCTGCGCCGTATGCGGACGATCACCGAGTCCCGCGGGATCCCGCTGATCGCCGACGAGGTGCAGACCGGGGTCGGCAGGACCGGCGCCTTCTGGGCCGTGGACCACAGCGGCGTCGTGCCGGACGTGATGGTCCTCTCCAAGGCGATCGGCGGCAGCCTTCCGCTCGCCGTGCTCGTCTACCGCGACGACCTCGACGTCTGGGGCCCCGGCGCCCACGCGGGCACCTTCCGCGGCAACCAGCTCGCCATGGCCGCCGGCACCGCGACCCTCGCCTACGTACGGGAGAACGGGCTCGCCGAACGGGCCGCCGCGCTCGGCACCCGCATGATGGACCAACTCCGCTCTCTGGCCCGAGAGTTCCCCTGCATCGGTGACGTGCGCGGGCGGGGTCTCATGATCGGCGTCGAGCTGGTCGACCCGGACGGGGGCGCGAGTGCTTCCGCGGCCGCTGCTGTGCCGGGGGTCGCGTCCCCCGCGGTTGCCGTGCCGGGGGCCGCGTCCCCGAGCGGCGATGCCTTGCGCGCCGACGACTTCCCGGCCGAACCCCTGCTCGACGGAGCTGCGGCCACGCCGCTCCCCGCCGCCCCCGTGCTGGCCGCGGCCGTCCGCGACGCCTGCCTGGACCGCGGCCTCATCGTCGAACTCGGCGGCCGCCACTCCAGCGTCGTACGCCTCCTGCCGCCCCTCACCATCACCGACGAACAGGCGGCGGCGATCGTCGACCGGCTCGCGGACGCCCTGGCCGCGGTTGCCGGGGCGCATTCCTAGCCACCTCAGCACACGGCGGCACGCCCTGCCCCAGCGACAGCCGCGGTAACCGGAACAGCCGGCCCACCGCCCCACGGAGCCTCTCACCCACGCAAGGAAGCCCTCTTGAACGCCACCCCCGCATCCGACGGCCGCCCCCGCCCTCTCGCCGCAGTAAGCCGCGAGCCGCAGACCGCGAGCGATCCGGAGCACGAAGCGGTGCCCCGGCAGAAGGGCGGCGTCCAAGAGGCCGAACGTTTGGGTGACTCACTTGTCGATGCCATGAGTGGTGCTGTGGACGTTGTCGGTGCTGGTGCTGGTGCTGGTGCTGGTGCTGGTGCTGTCGGTGCCGGTGGTGCCTGTGCTGCCGGTGCCGTCGATCTGCTCGAACACCCCGATGCCGCCACCGCCGCCCAGCTCGCGGCCGTCGAGAACCTGCTGCGTTGCTGGGTCCGCGAGAACGACATCAGCCCGCCTCCCGTCGGCGCCCTCCGCATCGCCCTCCCCGCGAGCGGCACCGCCCTCCTCGTCCCGATCCACTACTGGTCCCTCACCGGCTGGCACCGCTTCGGCCTGCCCTACCTGGAGGACGGCCCGCAAGGCGCCCCCTGCGTGGACGCGGTGTCGCTCGCGGCCCTTCTGAGCCGGGAATCCGCGCCGCCGGAGGGCACGGAGCCCGGCGGAACAGCGGCCGTGACCGGGGCCGATGGCGGGGCCGGCGACGAGATCCATGTCAGGTCCGGCGACGGGAATCATGCCGGGGCCGGCGACGAGAACCGTGCCGGGGCCGATGCCAAGACCCGTACAGACGGTGCCCCCGCGTCCTCGGGCGATGGCGGTGACCTGGTCGCCCGCGTCGCCGACTCCGCACGCCGCACGGCCGAGTTCATCGCCGACCGACGGGAACGGCGTGCGGACGACCCCGATCGCTTCCTCGCCGGGGAACAGGCCCTGCTCCTCGGCCACCCGCTGCACCCCACACCGAAGAGCCGCGAGGGGCTGTCCGAGGCCGAGACCCGCCTGTACTCACCGGAGACGCGCGGCTCCTTCCCCCTGCAATGGGTCGCCGTCGCGCCCGACGTCCTCGCCCACGACTCGGCCTGGACCGAACGCGGCCGCACCGTCCCCGCCCCCCACCTCACCTCCCAGCTCGCCGGACCCGGCCTGCCCCTGCCGGACGGCTTCGCCGCCCTGCCGCTGCACCCCTGGCAACTTCGCGAGCTGCGGAACCGTCCGAGCACCGCCGCCCTCCTGGACTCCGGTCTCCTGCGCGAACTGGGCACGCACGGCGAGCCCTGGTTCCCGACCTCCTCCGTCCGCACGTTGTACCGGCCCGGCACCCAAGCCATGCTGAAGCTCTCCCTCGGCCTGCGGATCACCAACTCCCGGCGCGAGAACCTTCGCAAGGAACTGCACCGGGGCGTCGAAGTCCACCGGCTGCTCAGGGGCGGCCTCGCCGCGCAGTGGCACGCCGCCCACCCCGGCTTCGACATCGTCCGCGACCCGGCCTGGCTCGCCGTCGACGACGCCGCGGGCGAGCCCGTCCCCGGGATCGACGTCATGATCCGCCACAACCCCTTCCGGCCCGGCGACGACGTCTCCTGCATCGCCGGGTTCGTCTCGCCCCGGCCCCCGCACGACCCGGCGGGCCAGCTGGACCGCACCCCGATGAGCTCCCGCCTCGCCGAGACGATCACGCGCCTCACGACCCGGACCGGACGAGCGCGCGGCGCCGTGGCGACCGAGTGGTTCCTGCGCTACCTGGAGCACGTGGTGCGCCCCGTGCTCTGGCTCGACAGCGAAGCCGGCGTCGCCCTCGAAGCGCACCAGCAGAACACCCTCCTCCTGCTCGACGCCGACGGATGGCCCGTCGGCGGCCGCTACCGCGACAACCAGGGCTACTACTTCCGCGAGTCCCACCGCGCCGCGCTCGACAAGCGGCTCCCCGGCATCGGCGCGCTGAGCGACACCTTCGTCTCCGACGACGTCACCGACGAGCGCTTCGCCTATTACCTCGCGATCAACAACGTCTTCGGCCTCATCGGCGCCTTCGGCTCCCAACGGCTGGCCGACGAGCGCCTGTTGCTCGCCGCGTTCCGCCGCTTCCTCGTCGAGGCCGCCACCGGGCCCCGCCGCCTGCGCAGCCCGCTGCCGAGCCGGCTCCTCGACGCGCCGAAGCTGCGCTGCAAAGCGAACCTCCTGACCCGGCTGCAAGGCCTCGACGAACTCGTCGGCCCCGTCGACACCCAGTCCGTCTACATCACCCTCACCAACCCCCTGCACATCTAGCCCTTGAGTCCCTGAGTCCCTGAGTCCCTGAGTCCCTGAGCCCTTGAGTCCTCAAGTCCTTGAGAGGAGCGCTGCCGTGCCCCCTGCCGATGCGAGCACCGACGCCGAGGCCGACCCGGACGAGGGCGCCGCGCCGCCGCCGGACCCGGACTCCCAGGACACGCTCGACCTGCACCTGCCCGACGAAGTGATGGCGCTCATCGCAGAGCAGGACGGGCGGACCGAGCGGGACGGGGAGACCGCGCGGGACGGGCGGCCCGGGCAGGGCGAGCGGCCCGGTCAGGACGGGAGGCATCCCCTGCGCCGGGCGGACAGCGGGCCATGGAGCGCCCCCGCCTTCACCCCCGCGCCCCGGCACGACCTGCTCGACCACGTGGAGGAGTGGGGGCCGGCCACCACTCCCTCCGGCGTGCTCCAGCTCGTCCCGGTCCGCCTCGAACGGGACCTCGAACTCGTCAGCCGCTGGATGAACGACCCCGCCGTGGCCGCCTTCTGGGAACTCGCGGGACCCGACAGCGTCACCGCGGACCACCTGCGCCCGCAACTCGACGGCGACGGTCGCAGCGTGCCCTGCCTCGGCGTCCTCGACGGCACCCCCATGAGCTACTGGGAGCTCTACCGCGCCGACCTGGACCCGCTCGCCCGCCACTACCCGGCCCGCCCGCACGACACCGGGGTCCACCTGCTCATCGGCGGCGTCGCCAACCGCGGCCGGGGGCTCGGCACCACGCTGCTCAAAGCCGTGGCCGACCTCGTACTCGACCACCGTCCGCAGTGCGGGCGCGTCGTCGCGGAACCCGACCTGCGCAACACCCCCTCCGTCTCCGCCTTCATGAGCGCCGGCTTCCGCTTCTCCGCCGAGGTGGACCTCCCCGACAAACGGGCCGCGCTCATGGTCCGTGACCGGGCCCTGCGCACCCTGCTCTGACCTGGTCACTCCTGTTCACCGCTCGACCCGATCCGGTTCCCTCGCGAGGAGTCCCCGTGCCGAATCCGCCCGTCGTCCCGAACCCGGCAGAGCCGCCCGTGCTGTACGACCCGCCCGAGCTCAGGCGCGAGAACTGGGACCGGGCGGGGGCACGTCTGCTGGCCAAGCTGATCGGCGAATTCGCGTACGAGGAGATCCTCCGGCCCCGGCCCGTCCACCCCGACGCGGCGACCACCCCCGGCCACCACCCGTACCTCCTGACCGTCCCGGGCCGGGACAGGCTGCTGGAGAAGGCGTCGGAGACGGGCCTGAACGATCACGGAGTTCCGCCGAACCCGGGCGGCGACACGCTCCGCTTCCGGGCCCGCCGCGGCGCCTATGGCAGCTGGCAGGTGGACCCGACCAGCATCGAGTGGCTCGCGGGACCGGGCGCGGAGGGCGAGGACGCGGCGGAGTCGGCCAGGCCGGCGGTTGGCGGCGCGCCGGATCTGACCAGGTCAGCACCGGATCCGACCAGGTCAGCACCGGATCCCATCAGGTCAGCACCGGATCTGACCAGGTCAGCACCGGATCCGACCAAGTCAGCGGGGAGCGCCCCCGCCCCATTCATCACCCCCACCTCACCCCACACCCCCGAACCCCTCACCGACCCCCTCCTCTTCCTCCTCCGCATCAGCAACCTCATCGGCCTCGACGGCACCACCCTCGGCCACCTCATCCGCGAGCTCTCCCTCACCCAGGCCGCCGACGCCCGCCTCGACCACACCGCGGAGACCGCACGGCACCTCGCCGACCTCGGGTACGCCGAGCTCGAAGGCCACCAGACCGGCCACCCCTGGATCGTCCTCAACAAGGGACGTCTCGGTTTCTCGGCGACCGACACCTCCCGCTGGGCGCCGGAGGCACGCCGCCCCACCAGCCTCCCCTGGATCGCCGTCCACACCAGCCTCGCCACGTACCGCGGCGCCGCGGGTCTGGAGTCCGCCGACCGCCTCTACGCCCGCGAACTCGACGCGCCGACCCGCCACTTGTTCGCGGAGCGCCTGCGCGCACGGGGCCTGGACCCGGACACGTACCTCTATCTGCCGGTGCACCCCTGGCAGTGGGACGAGACGGTGCTGCCGCTCTTCGCCCCTTCCATCGCCACGGACATGATCGTTCCGCTCCCCACGGACGGCGACGTCCGGCTGCCGCAGCAATCGATCCGAACGTTCCTCAACACCAGCCGCCCGGACCGGCACACCGTCAAACTGCCGCTGTCGGTGCTCAACACCCTGGTGTGGCGCGGGCTGCCGACAGAGCGCACCGTCGCCGCCCCCGCCGTCACCACCTGGATGCACGCCTTGCGCGACGGCGATCACTTCCTCAAGGACGAGTGCGGAGTCATCCTGCTGGGGGAGGTGGCATCCGTGGCGGTGCAGCATCCCCTGTACGGCGGCCTCGACGAAGTCCCGTACCAGTACAAGGAATTGCTCGGCGCCATCTGGCGTGAGCCGGTGACCCGTTATCTCGCTCCCGGTGAGCGGGCCCGCACTTTGGCCTCCTTGTTACTCGTCGACCCCCACGGACGCGCGTTCACGACAGAACTTATTGCGCGCTCCGGACTCGACGCGCGGACCTGGCTGCGCCACCTCTTCGCCGCCGTACTCCCACCCTTGCTGCGCTTTCTGTACCGCTACGGAACCGTGTTCTCGCCCCACGGAGAGAACGCGATCATCGTCTTCGACGAGCACGACGTACCGGTGCGCCTCGCGGTCAAGGACTTCGTGGACGACGTCAACGTCAGTGCGCACCCGCTCCCGGAACACGACTCCATGCCGGACGACGTCCGGGCCGTCCTGCTCACGGAGAGTCCCGCTTTCCTGACGCAGTTCATTCATTCCGGCCTTTTTGTCGGCGTCTTTCGCTACCTTGCGCCCCTGTGCGAGGCACAACTCGACGTGCCGGAGGCGGAGTTCTGGTCCCTGGTGCGCGCCGAGATCCTGCGCCACCACGCCCGCTTCCCCGAGCTGAAGGAGCGGTACGAGATGTTCGACCTGCTCACGCCTCGTATCGAGCGGCTGTGTCTCAACCGGAACCGCCTCCACCTCGACGGCTACCGCGACCGGGCCCACCGCCCCCACGCCGCCGTGCACGGCACCGTCGCCAACCCCCTCCATCACCCGTGATCGCCGGATTGTCAGTGGGGCCGTTTAGGGTGGTCGAGCTATGACGAAGCCCTCACTCCCCGAGCTCCTGCACGCCGCCGTCACCGCTGTCGGCGGCACGGAGCGGCCTGGCCAGGTGACCATGGCCGAGACGGTCGCCCAGGCGATCGACGACGGTTCCCATCTGCTGGTCCAGGCGGGCACCGGCACCGGTAAGTCCCTCGGCTACCTGGTTCCGGCGCTGGCCCACGGGGAGCGCGTCGTGGTCGCCACGGCCACGCTGGCCCTGCAGCGTCAGCTCGTCGAGCGGGACCTGCCGCGCACGGTGGAGGCGCTGCACCCCCTGCTGCGCCGTCGCCCCACCTTCGCCATGCTGAAGGGCCGGTCGAACTATCTCTGCCTGCACCGCCTCCACGAAGGTATGCCGCAGGACGAGGAGGAAGGCCTCTTCGACCAGTTCGAGGCGGCCGCGCCGACCAGCAAGCTCGGACAGGACCTGCTGCGCATGCGGGACTGGGCGGACGAGACGGAGACGGGCGACCGGGACGACCTGACGCCGGGCGTCTCGGACCGCGCCTGGTCCCAGGTCTCCGTGTCGTCCCGGGAGTGCCTGGGCGCGTCGAAATGCGCGTACGGGCAGGAGTGCTTCGCGGAGATGTCCCGGGAGCGCGCCAAGCTCTCCGACGTCGTCGTCACCAACCACGCGCTGCTCGCGATCGACGCCATCGAGGGCGCCCCGGTCCTGCCGGAGCACGAGGTCCTGATCGTGGACGAGGCGCACGAGCTGGTGTCCCGGGTGACCGGGGTCGCGACCGGCGAGCTCACGCCCGGCCAGGTCAACCGTGCCGTGCGCCGTGCCGCGAAGCTGGTGAACGAGAAGGCGGCCGACCAGCTCCAGACCGCCGCCGAGGGCTTCGAGCGGCTCATGGAGCTGGCTCTGCCGGGCCGCCTGGAGGAGATCCCCGAGGACCTCGGCTATGCGCTGATGGCGCTGCGCGACGCCGCCCGTACGGTTATCTCCGCCATCGGCGCCACCCGTGACAAGTCCGTCCAGGACGAGGACGCCGTACGCAAGCAGGCGCTCGCCTCGGTGGAGACGATCCACGACGTCGCGGAGCGGATCACGAACGGTTCGGAGTGGGACGTCGTCTGGTACGAGCGGAACGAGCCCCGGGCGGGCTCCTCGTTCCGCCAGAGCGGGGCGTCCTTGCGGGTGGCCCCCATGTCCGTGTCCGGCCTGTTGCGCGAGAAGCTCTTCACCGACCGCTCGGTGACCCTGACGTCGGCGACCCTGAAGCTCGGCGGGGACTTCAACGGCGTAGGGGCGTCGCTCGGCCTCGCGCCCGAGGGCACCCAGGGCGATGAGCTGCCGGTATGGCAGGGGGTCGACGTCGGCTCGCCGTTCGACTACCCGAAGCAGGGCATTCTCTACGTCGCCAAGCACCTGGCCCGTCCGGCCCGCGAGGGCACGCGGACCGACATGATGGACGAGCTGACGGAGCTGCTCCAGGCGGCCGGCGGGCGGACGCTCGGGCTCTTCTCCTCCATGCGCGCCGCTCAGGCGGCGGCCGAGGAGCTGCGGACCCGGGTGCCCGAATATCCGATCCTGCTCCAGGGCGAGGACACTCTCGGCGAGCTGATCAAGAACTTTGCCGCGGATCCGAAGACCTGCCTCTTCGGCACCCTGTCGCTGTGGCAGGGCGTGGACGTGCCCGGTGCCGGCTGCCAGCTGGTCGTCATGGACAAGATCCCGTTCCCCCGTCCCGACGACCCGCTGATGAGCGCCCGCCAGAAGGCGGTCGAGGAGGCGGGGGGCAACGGTTTCATGGCGGTGGCGGCGACACATGCCGCGCTGCTGATGGCGCAGGGAGCGGGCCGTCTCGTACGCGCGACCGGGGACCGCGGCGTCGTCGCCGTGCTCGACCCCCGCCTGGCGACCGCCCGCTACGGCAGCTATCTGCGGGCCTCGATGCCCGACTTCTGGTACACGACGGACCGGAACCAGGCGCGGCGCTCGCTCGCGGCGATCGACGCGGCGGCAAAGGCGGAGGGGAAGTAGCGCGCCCAAGGCAGGGCGGGATGGAAGTCCGGACAGCCCCGCCGGTGGTGGGCCGGGTCGGAAGTCCGGACAGCCCTGGGCCCCGGAACCGGCGCAGTTGGTTCCGGGGCCCGGTCAGGGAGAGTCAGACTCGGCGGAGGACCGCCACCACCTTGCCGAGGATCGTCGCCTCGTCGCCGGGGATCGGCTGGTACGCCGCGTTGTGCGGGAGGAGCCATACGTGGCCGTCCTCGCGCTTGAAACGCTTGACGGTGGCTTCGCCGTCGAGCATCGCCGCGACGATGTCGCCGTTCTCCGCGACGGGCTGACGGCGGACCGTGACCCAGTCGCCGTCGCAGATCGCGGCTTCGATCATCGAGTCGCCGACGACCTTGAGCACGAACAGCTCACCGTCACCGACGAGCTGCCGGGGGAGGGGGAAGACATCCTCGACCGACTCCTCGGCGAGGATCGGGCCACCCGCGGCGATCCGGCCGACGAGCGGCACGTACGAGGCCGCCGGCTTGCCCGTCGTGTCCGTGGGCTGCGTGCTGGGCTGGTCCGAGCCGCGCACCTCGTAGGCGCGCGGGCGGTGCGGGTCACGGCGCAGGAAGCCCTTGCGCTCGAGAGCCATCAGCTGGTGGGCCACCGACGACGTGCTGGACAGGCCGACGGCCTGGCCGATCTCCCGCATCGACGGCGGGTACCCGCGACGCTGCACCGAGTCCCGGATGACCTCGATCACGCGGCGCTGGCGGTCCGTGAGCCCTGAGCTGTCGGCGCGGATGCCTGGAGGTCGGCCGGGCAAGGAGCGGCCGGGCTTGGGCCCCTCCTGGGTCATGGCTGCGTCATTCATGGCATGCACCGGCTCGAGTCGTCCCTGGGCGCGGCCCTGGGCAGTGATCGTGGCACTGTCTGCGGTGGTGGTCACGTCGGTCGGCCCCTCTCGAGAATGTCTCCCTAGCTAGCCAACGGTAGTTCCTTTCGAAAGGTTGCGCCAAACACACGTTCGAGTGAAAAACCGTAGTTTGCTTGTCGTGATCATGCGCCTGGGTGTATGGCTAGCCATCAGGAAGAGCGGCATTTCGGTTCAATCCGGTACGCTTCACCGCCGAGGCCGAGACCCGCTCCGAGGGCCGCCCCAGTCTGCCATTGGCGGCCTCGCCCTCCGGGCACCGCCCCCTCCTCGCGTGCGTCGCCCCGGTCGGAATCCGATCGGGGCCCTGCCGGGAGCCGGCCGGGGCCTGTGGCCTGTGGTGTTTCCGGGCCGTGTGCGGACGACTCCGCTTCCCACGACACGCTCTAGGCCCCCAAAGGCAGCCGAACCCCACATCTAGTGGTTGGATGGCATCAGCAGCCCAGGGGTTGTGGTCCCGGTGGTTTCGCGACCTGGGCCATCACCTATGCTGGGGGCTGCTTCGAGGGGCGGAAAAAGCCTCTTGGGGCTAGTGAGGCGTGCCATGAAGGAGGGTTGGGAGTAAATGCACTGTCCCTTCTGCAGGCATCCCGACAGCCGTGTCGTCGACAGTCGCACCACCGACGACGGCACCTCGATCCGCCGTCGCCGTCAGTGCCCGGACTGCTCCCGTCGTTTCACGACGGTGGAGACGTGCTCGCTGATGGTCGTCAAGCGGAGCGGGGTCACCGAACCCTTCAGCCGCACCAAGGTCATCAATGGTGTGCGCAAGGCGTGCCAGGGGCGGCCGGTGACCGAGGACGCGCTGGCTCTGCTCGGTCAGCGGGTCGAGGAAGCGGTGCGGGCCACCGGAAGCGCCGAACTGACGACTCACGACGTGGGCCTGGCCATACTGGGTCCGCTCCAAGAGCTTGATCTCGTCGCCTACCTGCGCTTCGCGTCCGTGTACCGGGCGTTCGATTCGCTGGAGGACTTCGAGTCTGCGATCGCGGAACTGAGGGAACAGGTGCTCGACACGGCGGCGTCGGGCTGCGCGGGCGGAGAGCGCGTAGAGAGTGACGGCGGGAGCGGCGGGGCCCTCGGGGTTCCCGTGCCCGCCCAAGCCGCCGACTGACCGGTTCCGGTACAGCGGCGGTATCCACGGACCTGTCGCGGGCGGCATGAGCGGCGTCCGCGACACAAGACACACACCGTGCCACGGGAATTACGCGGCACTTTTGGGCGTTTTAGCCCGGTATATGGGAGGCGGCATGACAGAGACGGCGAGCGGCCCGGCACGAGGTTCCCGCACCAAGGGTTCCAAGGCCACCAAGGGTCTGCGTATCGAGCGCATCCACACCACCCCCGGCGTGCACCCGTACGACGAGGTGGAGTGGGCGAGCCGTGACGTCGTCATGACCAATTGGCGCGACGGCTCGATCAACTTCGAGCAGCGTGGCGTCGAGTTCCCCGAGTTCTGGTCGGTGAACGCGGTCAACATCGTCACCAGCAAGTACTTCCGGGGTGCCGTCGGCACCCCGCAGCGCGAGGTGAGCCTCAAGCAGCTCATCGACCGCATCGTGAAGACCTATCGGAAGGCCGGCGAGGACTACAAGTACTTCGCTTCCCCCGCCGACGCCGAGATCTTCGAGCACGAGCTGGCGTACGCCCTCCTGCACCAGATCTTCAGCTTCAACTCGCCGGTGTGGTTCAACGTGGGCACGCCGCAGCCTCAGCAGGTCTCCGCCTGCTTCATCCTGTCCGTCGACGACTCCATGGAGTCGATCCTCGACTGGTACAAGGAAGAGGGCATGATCTTCAAGGGCGGCTCCGGCGCCGGCCTGAACCTCTCCCGTATCCGCTCCTCCAAGGAGCTGCTCTCCTCGGGCGGCAACGCCTCGGGTCCCGTCTCCTTCATGCGCGGTGCCGACGCCTCCGCAGGAACGATCAAGTCGGGTGGCGCCACGCGCCGCGCGGCCAAGATGGTCATCCTCGACGTCGACCACCCCGACATCGAGGGCTTCATCGAGACCAAGGTGAAGGAAGAGGAGAAGATCCGCGCCCTGCGTGACGCGGGCTTCGACATGGACCTGGGCGGCGACGACATCACGTCCGTCCAGTACCAGAACGCCAACAACTCGGTCCGTGTGAACGACACGTTCATGAAGGCGGTCGAGCAGGGCGGCAAGTTCGGTCTGACGTCCCGCATGACCGGCGAGGTCATCGAGGAGGTCGACGCCAAGTCGCTCTTCCGCAAGATGGCCGAGGCCGCCTGGGCCTGCGCCGACCCCGGCATCCAGTACGACGACACCATCAACCAGTGGCACACGTGCCCGGAGTCCGGCCGCATCAACGGCTCGAACCCGTGCAGCGAGTACATGCACCTGGACAACACGTCCTGCAACCTCGCCTCGCTGAACCTGATGAAGTTCCTCAAGGACGACGGCCTGGGCAACCAGTCCTTCGACGTCGAGCGCTTCTCCAAGGTCGTCGAGCTGGTCATCACCGCGATGGACATCTCGATCTGCTTCGCGGACTTCCCGACGGAGAAGATCGGCGAGAACACCCGCGCCTTCCGCCAGCTCGGCATCGGCTACGCGAACCTGGGCGCCCTGCTCATGGCGACCGGCCACGCCTACGACTCGGACGGCGGCCGCGCCCTCGCCGGCGCCATCACCTCGCTGATGACGGGTACGTCGTACAAGCGCTCGGCCGAGCTCGCGGCGGTCGTCGGCCCCTACGACGGCTACGCCAAGAACGCCACGCCGCACCAGCGCGTCATGAAGCAGCACGCCGACGCCAACACCGTGGCCGTCCGCATGGACGACCTGGACACCCCGATCTGGGCCGCCGCCACGGAGGCCTGGCAGGACGTGGTCCGCCTCGGCGAGAAGAACGGTTTCCGTAACTCGCAGGCGTCCGTCATCGCCCCGACCGGCACCATCGGTCTCGCGATGTCCTGTGACACCACCGGCCTCGAGCCCGACCTCGCCCTGGTCAAGTTCAAGAAGCTGGTCGGCGGCGGCTCGATGCAGATTGTCAACGGCACCGTCCCGCAGGCCCTGCGCCGCCTGGGCTACCAGGAGGAGCAGATCGAGGCGATCGTCGCCCACATCGCCGACCACGGCAATGTGATCGACGCCCCCGGCCTCAAGCCCGAGCACTACGAGGTCTTCGACTGCGCCATGGGCGAGCGCTCCATCTCCGCGATGGGCCACGTCCGCATGATGGCCGCCATCCAGCCGTGGATCTCCGGCGCCCTCTCCAAGACCGTCAACCTGCCGGAGACGGCGACGGTCGAGGACGTCGAGGAGGTCTACTTCGAGGCCTGGAAGATGGGCGTCAAGGCGCTCGCCATCTACCGCGACAACTGCAAGGTCGGCCAGCCCCTCTCCGCGAAGACCAAGGAGAAGGAGAAGGTCGAGGTCACGGAGAAGGCCGAGGCGGAGATCCGCAAGGCGGTCGAGAAGGTCGTCGAGTACCGCCCGGTCCGCAAGCGCCTCCCGAAGGGCCGTCCCGGCATCACCACCTCCTTCACGGTCGGCGGCGCTGAGGGCTACATGACCGCGAACTCCTACCCGGACGACGGTCTCGGCGAGGTCTTCCTGAAGATGTCCAAGCAGGGCTCGACCCTCGCGGGCATGATGGACGCCTTCTCCATCGCCGTCTCGGTGGGTCTGCAGTACGGCGTGCCGCTGGAGACCTACGTCTCGAAGTTCACGAACATGCGCTTCGAGCCGGCCGGTATGACGGACGACCCGGACGTGCGGATGGCGCAGTCGATCGTCGACTACATCTTCCGCCGCCTGGCGCTCGACTTCCTGCCCTTCGAGACCCGCTCCGCGCTCGGCATCCACTCCGCCGAGGAGCGCCAGCGTCACCTGGAGACCGGCTCGTACGAGCCCTCCGAGGACGAGGTCGACGTCGAGGGTCTCGCGCAGTCGGCGCCCGTCCAGGCGCAGACCGAGTCCCTGAAGGCCGTCGAGACGCCGAAGGCCGAGGCCGCCGCCGTGCAGTCCGTCCCGCAGCAGGCGCACACCAGCGCCGAGCTCGTCGAGATGCAGCTGGGCATCCAGGCCGACGCCCCGCTCTGCTTCTCCTGCGGTACGAAGATGCAGCGCGCCGGCTCCTGCTACATCTGCGAGGGCTGCGGCTCCACCAGCGGCTGCAGCTGATCGTCTGATCCGGAGTCGCCTGATCCGGAGTCGTCTGACCCGAAGTCGCCTGATCCGGAGGGGCGGCGGGACCACCACGGTCCCGCCGCCCCTCCGGCGTGTGCGCTACAGCTCGCTACAGCTCCAGGGCGCCCATCGCGGCGGCGAACGTGGTGAGGTCACCGTCGAAGCCGCGTATCGCCTCGCGGAACGACCACTCGCCGTCGGCGCCCCGGACGAACTCGCCGAGCGTGGCCGCCGGACTGCCGGCCACCGCCGAGAGGTCGTGCTCCGACAGATCGGTGTAGTCCTGGCGGATCCGCACTCCGGTGTTCGCCACGTCGCCGAAGACCAGCGTCCGGTCCTGCGGCTCGTTCTGCTGGACGACGGCACCGACCAGCACGCGCGCGTACGCGGGCGAGAGCCGCTCCAGCTCCAGGCTCATCACCTCGTCGAACCCGAAGCCCTGGCCCGTTCTGCTGTCCCGGTCGAGATGGATGGTCCCGTCGGGGGAGCGGCTGTCGAAGTGGACCAGATAGGCGGGACTGCCGTGCGGGTCCTCAGCGGTGTACGTCCCGGCGACGAGATCCAGGTCGTGCGGGGGCGAGCCCAACGGGCTGGGGTCCCACTTCAGGCCGACCTCGACCCGCTCGATCCCCTTACGGAGACTGCTCACCTAACTCCCCCTCCATGGTGCGATGTTGCTTGCTACGAACACGCTACGTCCTCCCACTGACACAGCGTGGCCGGTGCTGTCCGAAAACGGATCTGTGCCAGCGGCCGACGGCGCCCTGGAGCGCATCGGGTTGTCCGCCCGGGGGCTCGTCATCGCCCGCGCGGACACCCGACGGGTCGAACGGGCCGCGCGGGCAACAGAGTTGCGTACGGTGCTCGACCAGGAGTTCGGCGTGGAGCTCGGCGACGACGGCCTCGCCGCATCGGTGCGCACCCACTGCATCGGAGAGTGACCTCAGGCCACCTACCGCGCCGTACGATGGCGCGGTGCTGGTCAAGTGGATTCGCTGCGCTGTGGTGGACCGTCGGGGGTTCGAGCGGGGGCAGCGGAAATGGGCGGGGCTCCTGGGGGAGCCGGGGTTCCGGGGGCAGGGCGGGGGCTGGAGCACGAGACAGCCCGACGTGGCGCACGTCTTCGGTTTCTGGGAGAGCCGTGCCTTCTACGACTCCTTCATGGCGCGCTCCCACGACCGGCTCGCCGCAGGCCAGACGGGCACCTACCGCGACATGCGGGCCAAGCTGTTCGACCACCTCTTCGACGTGAAGACGGGTTTCGAACCCCGTTTCACGGACGCCGATGTCGTTCGCGTCGCCCATTGCAAGGTGCGGGGGGAGCGGGCCGAGCACTTCGCGTTGATGCAGCAGAAGATCTGGAACCCGGCGATGGCCGGTTCGCCCGGCATGGTCCGGGGCCTGTTCGGGGAGGCGCCGGGCGACGAATTCCTGGTCCTGTCCATGTGGCTGTCGGCGGCCGAACGCGGCAAGTACCAGGTCCAGCGGGTGGAGCGGCTGTCCGTGCGCGCCGAGACGGAGGCCGACATCGAGGCCATCGACGGCGACATCGTGCAGCTCGAGCCGACCTGGACGGTGTAGCTCCGAGAACGTTGAGAACACCGTCACATCCGCCGGATGGAGCCCGTACGAGTGCTCGAAACCGGCCGAACCGATCTAGTGTTTGGGCATGGCACGACCGCGGCGCATCGTTCTTGTCCGACACGGCGAATCCGAAGGCAATGCCGACGACACCGTGTACGAGCGTGAGCCCGACCATGCCCTGGCGCTCACCGAGGCCGGTTGGGAGCAGGCCGAGGAGACCGGCAAGGAGCTGCGGGAACTGTTCGGCCGAGAGCGGGTGAGTGTCTACGTCTCGCCCTACCGGCGCACCCACGAGACGTTCCAGGCGTTCCGGCTCGACCCCGATCTCGTCAGGGTGCGCGAGGAACCTCGCCTCAGGGAGCAGGACTGGGGCAACTGGCAGGACCGCGACGACGTACGGCTCCAGAAGGCGTACCGCGACGCCTACGGGCACTTCTTCTACCGCTTCGCCCAGGGGGAGTCCGGGGCGGACGTGTACGACCGCGTCGGCGCCTTCCTGGAGAGCCTGTACCGCAGCTTCGAGCAGCCGGACCATCCGCCGAACGTGCTGCTCGTGACGCACGGCCTGACAATGCGGCTGTTCTGCATGCGCTGGTTCCACTGGACGGTCGCGGAGTTCGAGTCGCTGTCGAACCCTGGGAACGCCGAGATGCGCATGCTCGTTCTCGGGGAGAACGGAAAGTACGCGATGAACCGGCCATTCGATCAGTGGTGCGACCCCCGGTCCTACGGGGCCACCGGATAGAGTGGCAGGGCGATGACCATTGACTCCTCTCCCGACAGGCGCTTGGACCGCGCCCTGTCCAGTCTGCGCGGGCTGTCCGTGGGAGACGCGCTGGGATCGCAGTTCTTCGTGCCGGTGAACTACCCGCTGCTCAAGCGCCGGGCGGTGCCGGACGGGGTCTGGCAGTGGACCGACGACACCGAGATGGCGTGCTCCGTGGTGGCCGTTCTCGCCGCCCACGGCCGCATCGACCAGGACGCTCTGGCCCGGTCCTTCGCCGAGCACCATGACTTCGACCGTGGCTACGGGCCCGCGGTGAACCGGCTGCTGCGGCAGGTCAGGGAGGGCGGCGACTGGCGGACGCTGGCCTCCGCGCTGTTCAAGGGCCAGGGTTCGTGGGGCAACGGGGCGGCGATGCGGATCGCCCCGCTCGGTGCCTACTACGCCGACGACCCGGAGCAGGCCACGCACCAGGCCGAGATTTCGGCGTACCCGACGCACCAGCACCGGGAGGCCGTCGTCGGCGCGATGGCGGTGGCCGCCGCCGCGGCGCTCGCGGCCGACCCGGCCGGGCCGCCGAGCCCGCAGGCCCTGCTCGACGGCGTCATCGCGCTCGTGCCGCGCAGTGCGGTCGAGGCGGGGCTGCGCCGGGCCAAGGACATGCTCGACTACGGCGACCCGGCTACCGTGGCCGCGGTGCTCGGCTGCGGGCGGCGGACCACGGCGCACGACACCGTGCCGTTCGCCCTGTGGTCGGCCGCGCGCGGACTCCAGGACTTCGAGCAGGCTTTCTGGAGCACCGCCCAGGTGGGCGGCGACATGGACACGACGTGCGCGATCGTGGGCGGCGTCATCACCGGGGGCGGGCGTACCCAGCCGCCGACCGCGTGGCTGGAGCGGACCGAGGCCCTGCCGGACTGGGCACCGGCCGTCACCGTCTGATCGAGCGGTAGCCGGTCCGGCGATGACCGGTCTGGCCTGGCCGTAACCGACCCGGCAGTAGCCGACCCGGCGGTAACCGATCCGGCCCGACCGTCACTGATATGGCTGTCACCGTCGTCTGATCCCGGCGCGAGCAGAGGCGTCGTAAGGGCCGACCGGGCCTCACGATCCGGTCGGCACCCACGTCCCCCGCAGGACGGCCGGGCGTTCCCCGCAGGAAGATCAGCCCGCTGCTGACCCTGCCGCGCTCGCGCCGCAGGGAGATCAGCCCGCCGCCGGCCCCGCCGCGCCCGCGGTGCCGGAAAGTGCCGCGAGGTCGCTCTTGCGGACCCTGATCACCAGCAAGGCGACCGCTAGGGCGAGGACCGCCATCGCCGCTGCAGGGATGAAGGCCGTGGAGATGCCGTGCGCCAGGACCTCATGGCTCCAGGGCGCGGGGAGCTCGTGCGTCTTGGCGAACTCGGCCTTCTGTTCCGGCGTCGCGTGGGCCATGAAGTCGGCCACCTGGTTCTTCGCCTCGTCACGGCTCGCCGTACCGAAGACAGTGGTCAGGATGGACAACCCCAGCGAACCGCCCACCTGCTGGGTCGTGTTGAGCAGCCCGGATGCCGCCCCCGCCTCGTGCGGCGCGACTCCGGAGACCGCGGTGAGCGTCACCGTGACGAAGTTCAGGCCCATTCCGAAGCCGAATATGAGCATCGGCCCGAGCACGCCGCTCACGTAGGAGCTGTCGGGGCTGATGAACGTCTGCCAGACGAGCCCCACCACCACGAGAGCCGAGCCGCCCGCCAGGAACGGCTTCGGTCCGAGCACCGGCAGGAACCGCTGCGACAGGCCCGCGCCGAACGCGATCGCCACCGTGACCGGCAGGAAGGCGAGACCGGCCTTGATCGGCGAGTAGCCCAGCACGTTCTGCACGAACAGCACGATGAAGAAGAACATGCCGAACATGGCCGCGGCGAGGCTCAGCATGATCACGTAGGTCCCCGACCGGTTGCGGTCGGCGAACATCCGCAGGGGAGTGATCGGCTCCTTGGCCCGGCTCTCGATGGACACGAAGGCCAGCAGCAGCACGACCGAGGCGCCGAACGACGCGAGCGTCAGGTTGTCCCGCCACCCCTCCTCGGCGGCGCGTATGAACCCGTACACGAGGGCGGCCATGCCGAGCGTGGACGTGAGCGCGCCGGATATGTCGAAACGTCCCGGATGGCGCTCGGACTCGCTGATGAACCTGGGCGTGAGAACCGCGATCAGGATGCCGATCGGTACGTTCACGAACAGCACCCAGCGCCAGTCCAGCCACTCCGTGAGCATCCCGCCGGCCAGCAGGCCGACGGCGCCGCCGCCCGCCGAGACCGCGGCGAAGACTCCGAAGGCGCGGTTGCGCTCGGGACCTTCCGGGAACGTGGTCGTGATGAGGGCCAGTGACGTGGGTGAGGCGATCGCGCCACCGACCCCCTGAAGGGCGCGCGCGGCCAGCAGCTGCCACGGCTCCTGCGCCAGGCCGCCCAGGAGGGAGGCGAAGGTGAACAGCAAAATGCCGGCCATGAAGACCCGGCGGCGGCCGAGGATGTCACCGGCGCGGCCGCCGAGGAGCAGCAGCCCGCCGAAGGTGAGCGTGTAGGCGCTGACGACCCAGGTGAGGTCGGTCGTAGAGAAGCTGAGGGCGTTCTGGATGTGCGGGAGCGCGATGTTCACAATCGTCGCGTCGAGGACCACCATGAGTTGGCAGGCCGCGATGACCGCGAGTGCGATGCCGGGGTGCCCCTCCCGGCGGGCTCTTCCCGGCTTCTGATCATGCGCTAACTGAGAGGTTGACACTATGGATCCCCCACGAGCGATTTAGTGAACGAGCCCGTTCACTGTCGCGTCAACGGTAGTGACTCCCCTACAGTGAACGCAACCGTTCACTGAAATTGCTGCCGTGCGTCTCGTGCCGCTCGCCCCGCTCAACGGAGAGATGACGATGGTTACTTCGCGCTGGACGGCCGATTCCGCTCAGACGGCCGCCTCCATGCGCAGGCGTGGACCCGTGTTGGAACGGGCCATCCTGGACGCCGCGCTGGACCAGCTCAGTACGGTCGGCTGGAACGGCCTCACGATGGAGGGCGTGGCCGCCGGTGCGCAGACGGGCAAGGCCGCGGTCTACCGGCGGTGGCCCTCCAAGGCGGATCTCGTCGTGGACGCCCTGCAGTCGGGGCTGCCCACCCTGGACGACGCCCCGGATCGCGGAAATGTCCGCGACGATCTGCTGGAGTTGTGCCGTCAGATGCGGGCGGCCATGTATTCGCGCCCCGGCTTCGCCATTCGCTCCGTGCTTCACGAATGCGATGCCTTCACCGCCGAGCGGTTCCACGGCGTGATCATCGAAGGTGTCGTCGAACCCAGTGTGCAGATGATCAAACAGGTCCTGCAGCGCGGTATCGAGCGCGGCGAGGTGCGGTCCGATGCCGTGAGCGACGCGGTGTGCGACGTCATCCCCGCGCTGATGATGTACCGCTCCAAGGTGTGCGGCAGCGAATGGGAAGAGGCGGATCTGGTGGCGATGATCGACCAGGTCATGGTGCCCCTGCTCCGGTGTCACGGAGACTGAGGCCGACCGGGTGTCGTGGCGTGACGGCGGCGGCGTACGCTGTATGCCGCCATGCCGTACGAACCACCCACCCACACCGTCGAGCGCTCATTGCGCGCGCGCACCGGAGCCAAGATCGTCGCCGGTGTCGACGAGGTCGGCCGCGGTGCCTGGGCGGGCCCGGTCACGGTCTGCGCCGCCGTCACAGGACTGCGGCGCCCGCCGGATGGGCTCACCGACTCCAAGCTGATCACTCCCAAGCGCCGCGAGGAACTCGCGGAGGTGCTGGAGAGCTGGGTCACCGCACATGCCCTCGGTCACGCCTCGCACGAGGAGATCGACGCCATGGGCATGACCGCGGCTCTGCGTCTCGCCGCCACCCGCGCCCTCGAGGCGCTCCCGGTGCGGCCCGAAGCGGTGATCCTCGACGGTAAGCACGACTATCTCGGTGCGCCCTGGCAGGTTCATACGGTGATCAAGGGGGACCGTTCCTGCGTCGCTGTGGCCGCGGCGTCGGTGATCGCCAAGGTCCGCCGCGACAAAATGATGGCCGAACTGGGCACCGACCATGCACACTTCGGGTTTGCGGCCAACGCCGGATACCCGTCGCCGGTGCACCGTGCCGCGTTGGAGGAGTGGGGGCCCACCCCGCACCACCGGCTCACGTGGGCGTATCTTGATGCGCTGCCCCAGTGGCGGCACCTCAAGAAAGCCCGCAGTTGGGCGGAGGGAAGCGCTCCGGAAATCGAGGGCCAGCTCGGCTTCGACTTCTGACCATTGCCTTCGCATCGATGTGCCACCCGCTGACGCGAACCGCACCCGCGTTTGATAGATATCAGCTCATGCCTCTCATTCCCGAGGAGCCTCAGATTCACGAGAGTGCCCAGGGTCCCCGCACCGCGCCGACCCCTCGCCCTGTACCCGGCCCGCGTCCCGCGGCGCCGCCGCGACCCGGCCGCCCGGGTCCCGCAAGGCCCACCCCGCCCGTGCAGCGCGCCGCGCGCGAGTCGGTGGCCGCCACGAAGCCGGGGCCGCAGGCCCCCGCCGTTCCCTCGACCTCGGCCTCCCAGCCGCAGGTCCAGCTGATCCCGGCCTCGGCCGAGGGCGCGCTGGACGCCGCGGAGGAAGCCGTCGACCTCCTGCTCGACACGGGCCGCGCGCCCGGCGACGTGCTGGTGATCACCACCGGTGACCCGCACCCGTGGGCCGCGCACGAGCTGTCGTTCGGTGAGGACGCCTACTGGGCGCAGCACGATGCGGGCGACGACGTCTTCTACGCCGACGCCTCCGCCCTGAGCCGTGCCGCCGCACGCCCCGTGGTGGTCGTCGCCGTGAACGGCGGCGCCGACGAGGCGGCCACGAAGGCGCTTCCGCTCGCCCTCGGTCGGGCCGGCGCCCTGCTGGTCGTGTGCGGTGACCCGCAGCGCGTGAACACGCTGCTGGGCGCCGGGGTCTGACGCACCGCCCGCCGGCTGCCCGCACCGTCCGACGGTGTCCGGGGAGTCCGGCAGGTCGGTGCCTGACCGCGCCGTGTCAGCGGGCCGCCGCGCGCCGCAGCGTCTCCGTCGCGGCACCACCGGTCCGCGGCGTCGGCTCCCCGTCGCCGCCGAGCACGTCCGTCACCGAGCCGACGCTCGGGCGACGGCCGCCACGGCCCTCGCCGAGCACCTGCCAGCCGTCGCGCGTCATCGTGATGTACGCGCCACAGCGCAGCCCGTGCAACGTGCAGGCGTCCCGCAGCCCCCACATCCACGCGCCGTCCTCCTCCGTCCAGCGGGTGTCGCCCTCGCGGCAGTACAGCAACACCGCTGTACGGACCGGGGTGCGGCGGCGCAGGTCGTGCGGGATGATCCGGCGCAACTGCGCGAGCAGGGAGTTGCGGAACGTCCAGCCGTCGGTACCGCTGTCACGGCGGGTGAACGAGGCGCTGGCGCTCAGCCGCTCCTCCGGGTCGAGGACCGCCACCACGGCGGTCCTGGGTATCGGCCGGTGCCGCGCGTGCAGCCCGCTCACGACATCACGTGGGTCGCGCAGCAGCGGGATCCCCGCCGCCGCCCACTCCGCGGGCTCGAGCAGCCTGGTGGGTCGGTCGGCGGCAGCGGCGCGCATCAAGGACGCGGACATCGACGCAGCCGAGGACGGAGCGAATCCGAAGGTCATGGTCCTCCCTTCGGCTACACGCCCGTACGCGGGCAGGGTCGGACTGGGGGAGCGCACCGCGGCACAGCCCTGCCGGGTCATGGGGGCCACGCGGGGAGCACTGCCAATTCTTCCCGCCGCGCAGGCGCAGGGCAACGAGCAATCGCGGTTCGGTGCCGGTATCTGACGATGCGTCTTCAATGTTCTTTCCCACCGCCGGGGGCTTCGACGCATGAGTCAGCCCTGTACCGCGAGGACCAGCGGCAACACCCCGGTGGCACCCGCCCGTCGAAGCAGACGGGCGGCCATCGCCAGCGTCCAGCCTGTCTCCGTGCAGTCGTCGACGAGGAGCACCGGACCACCCGCGCGGGCAAGCGCCTCGGCCAGCTCGGCGGGCACCGTCAGAGTGCCTTCCAGGGCCCGCAGACGCTGGGCGCTGTTGCTGCGCGGGATGTGGGCGGTGTCGCTGCCCGGCGCGTACTCGACCCGCCCCAGTAGAGGCATGCGGCCCACCTGCGCGATGCCCGCTCCCAGCGATTCGATGAGCTGGGGCCGCGTGTGGGACGCCATCGTGACCACGCCCGCGGGGCGCGGCTGGGCGTCCGGATCCGCGCTCGCCCATCCGCCGGGCCCCTTGGCCCAGTCGGCCAGGACCTCCACGACGGCCCGGGCCACATCGTCGGGCACGGGCCCGTCGGCGGCCTGGGGCGTGAGCAGCGGGCGCAGCCGGTTGCCCCAGCCGATGTCCGAGAGACGGCCGAGCGCCCGCCCCGTGCCGGCTTGTTCGCCCGCCGGGATGCGCCCCTTGAGATCGATGCCGACGGCCGCGAGCCCGGTGGGCCACATCTTGCGGGGCTCCACCTCGACGCCCGGGCGCCCGAGTTCGCCCCGGGCCGCGTCCAGCGCGTCCGGTGCGACGGTGGCCTCGAAGCGGGCCCCCGCGCAGTTGTCGCAGCGTCCGCACGGCGCCGCCGCGTCGTCGTCCAACTGGCGCCGCAGGAACTCCATACGGCAGCCGGTCGTGGTGACGTAGTCGCGCATGGCCTGCTGTTCGGCCTCGCGCTGTTTCGCGACCCAGGCGTAGCGCTCGGTGTCGTACGTCCACGGCCGGCCCGTGGCGATCCAGCCGCCCTTCACGCGGTGCACCGCGCCGTCCACGTCCAGGACCTTGAGCATGGTCTCCAGGCGGGAGCGCCGCAGCTCCACCAGGGGTTCGAGGGCCGGGAGCGAGAGCGGCCTGTCGGACTGCGCGAGCACGTCCAGGGTGCGCCGCACCTGCTCCTCCGGAGGGAAAGCCAGCGAAGCGAAGTAGCGCCAGATCGCTTCGTCCTCCTTGCCCGGGAGCAGCAGGACCTCCGCGTGCTCGACGCCACGCCCCGCGCGCCCCACCTGCTGGTAGTAGGCGATCGGGGACGAGGGGGAGCCGAGGTGCACGACGAACCCGAGGTCAGGCTTGTCGAAACCCATGCCGAGCGCGGAGGTGGCCACCAGCGCCTTCACCCGGTTGGCCAGGAGATCCTCCTCGGCCTGCTGTCGGTCCGCGTTCTCCGTCTTGCCCGTGTACGAGGTGACGGTGTGCCCGCACTGACGCAGGTACGAGGTGACCTCCTCGGCCGCGGCGACCGTGAGCGTGTAGATGATCCCCGAGCCCGGCAGCTCGTCGAGGTGCCCGGCGAGCCAGGCCAGCCGGTGCGCGGCGTCCGGCAGCTGCAGCACACCGAGGCTCAGGCTCTCGCGGTCGAGCGGGCCGCGCAGTACCAGGGCGTCCGAGCCGCCGCCGGTGCCGAGCTGGTCCGCGACGTCCGCTGTCACCCGCGCGTTGGCCGTCGCCGTCGTGGCCAGGACGGGGACGCCTTGGGGCAACTCGGCCAGCATGGTGCGCAGGCGCCGGTAGTCGGGCCGGAAGTCGTGCCCCCAGTCCGAGATGCAGTGCGCCTCGTCGACCACCAGAAGCCCGGTCGCGGCCGCCAACTGCGGCAGGACGTTGTCCCGGAAGTCCGGGTTGTTCAGCCGCTCGGGGCTGACCAGGAGGACGTCGACGTCACCGGCCGCCACCTCTTCCCGTACGGCGTCCCACTCCTCCACGTTCGACGAGTTGATCGTGCGGGCGCGGATACCGGCGCGCGCCGCCGCCTCCACCTGGTTGCGCATCAGCGCGAGCAGCGGGGAGACGATCACGGTGGGGCCGCTGCCACGCTCGCGCAGCAGCGCCGTCGCGACGAAGTACACCGCGGACTTGCCCCAGCCGGTGCGCTGCACGACGAGGGCGCGTCTGTGCTCCGCGACCAGGGCCTCGATCGCGTGCCACTGGTCCTCGCGCAGGCGGGCCGTCCCGGTCGGGTCGGAGACCAGGCGCGCGAGTACGGCGTCGGCGGCCGTCCGCAGATCTTCGTTGCTCATGCCCCTATGCAACCCGATGGGACTGACATCGCGCGAACGAGGGCGGCGACCTGTGGACAACTCGTGTCGTGTCCCTGATCGAGGTTATCCACAGCCAAAACCGGAGGGAGTCGATCCGCGGCATGGTCGTCCCATGACGAATCACCACCAGCCCGCCGGTGCGACCGGCCAGGCCAAGATCACCCTGAGCACGGCGGGCGAACTCGCCGAGGCGCTTCCGTACTTGCTCGGGTTCCGCCCCGACGACAGCGTCGTCCTCGTCGCCCTGCACAAAGGGCGCTTCGGCGGCCGCGTACGTCTCGGAATTCCCGAACGCCCCGAGGACTGGCCGTCCGTGGCGGAGCAGCTGGCCCACTGCCTGATCGGCGAATGCGAGCGGCGGGACGGGAAGCCGGACAGCGTCGTCGCCTTCCTCTGCCAGGACGCGACGGACGCGGCGCCCGACTCCGCGCAGCGCGTCATGGAGCGGCTGCGCCCCTTCGCGCAGCTCCTGCGGACCACGTGCGGCTGCCTGGACGTGCCCGTCACGGAAGCGCTGTGCCTCACGAACGGCAGGTACTGGTCCTACTGCTGTCCCCGCCCCGAATGCTGCCCGCCGGAGGGCAACCCGATCAGCACGGGCGGGACGTCGGTGATGGCGGCGACGGCGGCGTACGCCGGTATCCACGTCCGCGGATCGGTGCAGGAGGTCCGGGCGCGCCTGGCCCCGTTGCAGACGGCGCTCGTCGCGGAGCAGACGCGGGCGCTGGACGCGGCCGCGATGGTCCTCGTGCCGAGGATCTTCGCCGGTGTACCTCGGGAGGAGGTCGAGGCGGAGACCCTCGATCTCGCCCGCCGCGTCATGCGCCGCCTCCTGGACGCGCCCGCGGGGGACGCGCCCGGCGAGGACGCGGACCTGGAGGCCGATCTCCGGGACGACGAACTGCTGGCCCACGACGAAGCCGCCACCCTCATTCTCGGTCTCCAGGACCGGGAGACCAGGGACCGGGCGGCCGAGTGGATGGAAGGCGCGGAGGCCCACTGCGCCCTGCGTCTGTGGAGGGCACTGGCACGCCGTTGTGTCGGCCCTACGGCGAGCACGCCGCGGCGCCGCTGTCCCTCGCGGGCTGGATCGCCTGGTCACTCGGCGACACCGTCGAAGCGGACCAGGCACTCGAGATGGCCCTCACCGTCGACCCCCGCTATGTCTTCGCCCGGCTGCTCAACGCGGCGAGGGCCGACGGTGTCGACCCGGAACCGGTACGACGTTCGCTGCGCGGACAGCGGGTCGACCGGGAACAGAGCGCTGTCGCGGCCCCGCGCGCGCAGGACCCGGAGCCCGCGCAGGGCGGGGGCGACACCGGGGAGGACGCCGGTGCCGAGCGTTCCGGAGTTGCCGTGGACCCGGGGGCGTCGCGGGCGGCCCGCGGTCTGGAAGCCGCGCTACGGCGTCGCGGTGAGCGCCGCCCAGGCGCGGGGACCCGTCCCGCGCGGGCAGGGGGCCGGGCACCTCGACGCCCTTCCGGCAACCGCCGCGGCACGAGGCAGCGCACCCGGGACGACGGATGAGGAGCGCCGTAGCGCGGGCCCGTCGACCTGAGGGCGGGTGGTTCGCTCCTCTGTGGCGTTACTTGCCACGGGGCGGCTCCGTTCATCCGGGTGTCGGTCACGGCGGCCGGACCTCTTCGGCGCGCCGAGCAGCCCGGCAGGACGCGGACACCACCGGCGACCGCGCGACAAGGGAGGCGCCCCATGCGGGAGTTGAAGCGAAGGCCGGTCGTTGGCCGAGGGATCTTCTGTCGGCGTCGGTGCGGCGGTGGTGTACCAAGCGACCTGGCCAGCCGGACGAGGTGGAGTCCCGCCGCGCGGCACGCGCACGAGTACGGCCTCACGGGCAGGCGGTCGTCGTGACAGCGGACGTCTCAAGGCAACCCATGGCGGGGCCTTCCCAGGAAGGGGCTCCTCCGACGAAGTCGGCCGATCACGGGATCAGCCCTGTGCTGAGTGCTGGGCCGCCCCAGGTGGGCGTGCATTCTGGCGCGGCAGGCCCGCACAAGGAGACCGACCTGTTGCCGTCCCGGCAGGGCAGCTCCCCACCGCAGCCCCTGCGGAGTGCCGAGCCGGGCCGCCGATCAGGTTCCGCCCCTTCCCGGACCGCGTCGAGGCAGCCGGCCCCGACGCCAAGGGCCGCCTCGGAGCTGCCCGCACTCCACCGGACTCTGATCTGCGTAGCCCTGCCGGCGATGGCGATCTCCGCCGAGCACGGGCAACTGACCGGGCAAGGGCTCGAAGGCTTCTACCGACATGGGCGACGACTGCTGTCGCGCTGCCGGGTGCGCGTGGCGGGCCGGGAACCGATCGACGTGCAGGCCCGCATGGTCGCGGCCGACCGCGCCCGCTTCGTGGGCGCCATCCGGGTCGCGCCGGACGCCGGCCCCGACCCGGACGTTCTCGTCGAACGGATCCGGCACGCCGACGGCACGGAACGCATCACGCTGCACAGTTCGGCCCCAAGATCCTTGCGGCTCCCCCTGGAGGTCGCGCTCGGCACGGACCTGGCCGAACTGGGCGCTGTGGCCTCCGGAGACCCGGGCCGAGAGCTGCTCCCGACGGTGCATGACGCGGGGATGCGATGGTCGTCCCCCGCAGGCCAGACCCTGGTGACGGCCGACCCGCCGCCCACGGACGCGCTGGCTTCCGCGGGGTTGCTGCGCTGGGAGTTCGAGCTGCCCCCGGGTGGCACCCGCACCGTGGAGCTGCGGGTACGGGCGGGCGGCGGAGGCATGAGCCGGGCTTCGGGACGCAACACGGTCCAGCCCTTCGCAGCGGCCAGGGCCGAGGGAGACGACCCACGCGTGGGACCGCTGCTGCGCACCTGCACCGACGACCTACAGGCGCTTCTGCTGAGGGACCCCGCACACCCGTCGGACGTGTATCTGGCTGGAGGCGCGCCCTGGCGCTGCGGCATGGCACCGGCCGAGGCGCTGGCAGCCGCCAGAATGGTGCTGCCCCTCGGAACACGGCTCGCCGGAAGCACACTGCGCGCCCTCGCTCGTACACAACAACAAAGCGCGCCAGGACGGGAGTTCGGGCGTCTTCCGGGGCCGCTGCGGCACATGGGTGCGCGACTGCCTCCGAGCTGTACCGGCATCGAGGCCACCCTTCAGTTCCCCGTGCTCCTGGCCGAGGCGCGTCGCTGGGGGCTCGCCGAACGGGAGGTGGCCGAGCTGCTCCCGGCAGCGGAGCGCTGCTTGCGATGGCTGCGCGCCGCGACGGCTGAAAGCACGTACCTGCCCGATCCCGGACCGGGAGCACTCCTGCGCTGCGAGACGCAGGCCCACGCCCACCGCGCCGCCGTCCTCGGCGCCGACCTGCTCGACGCGTACGGCAGACCGGGCGCCGCGGAGCTCCGGCAGTGGTCGAGCGAGTTGCGATCGCGGTTTCGGCAGGACTTCTGGGTCGACGACAGGACCGGCGGCAGACCCGCCGCCGCGCGCACCCCGGACGGTCGCCCGATCACGCACTTGGGCAGCAACTCCGCCCACCTCTTGGATACCGGGCTGCTGGGAGCGGGTGCGTTTGCGCCCGGCCTGCTCGACAAGGTGCAGACCGAACAGCTCGCGCGTCTGCTCGGCTGTCCCGACCTGGATTCCGGCTGGGGGCTGCGGACGCTCGGGGTGAAGGAAGCCTCGTACAACCCGTTCGGCCATCGGGCGGGAGCCGTGCGGGTGCAGGAGACCGCGATCGCCGTGGCGGGTCTGGCCGTGGCCGGGTACGAGAAGGAGGCGTCCTCCCAGCTCGGCGGCGTCCTGGCCGCCGCCGAGGCGTTCACGTACCGGCTGCCGGAGATGTACGCGGGGGAGCGGCGCGCGCCGGGCGGCGCCCCACTGCCGCACCCTGCCGCCTGCAGACCGGCCGCCGTCGCCGCGGCGGCCGGGGTGCACCTTCTGGCCGCGCTCGCGGGCATCCGCCCGGACACCCCCGCCGGAACGGTGACACTGGCCCCGATGAGCAGCGCGCCGATCGGCGAGATCGGCCTGACGGGACTCCGCGTGGCGGGCCATGCCTTCTCCGTACGGGTCAGCCGGCTCGGCCTGGCGATGGTCGAGGAGGCGGCGGACGTTCTGCAGTTGGGCGGATGAGGGCTTGGCGGCGCGGATGAACGGGCGGAACGCCCCGCGCTCCGGGGCGCTGCTCCGCCACAGGCCGCGAAGTGGCCGGCGGGGCGGTTCCGAAACGGCCGCGAAGCGTCCGTAAGGCGCTCTCGAAGCGTCAAAGCAATGAGTGAAGGGAGTGTTTATCGTCAGGCAGACGACTATGATCGTCGCATGTCGCCCTACGACCCGTCGGCCTTCCCGCCCTTCGCTGTCACCGTCGACCTGGTCGTGCTCACGGTGCGCCGGCACGCGCTGTGCGCGCTGGTGGTCCGCCGCGGAGAGCCGCCTTTCCAGGGACGCTGGGCGCTGCCCGGAGGGTTCGTCCGGGACGACGAGGACCTGACCGCGGCGGCCGCGCGTGAGCTGGCCGAGGAGACGGGCCTGTGCGCCCACGACGCGGACGCTCCCGCCCAGGACAACGGGGCGCATCTGGAACAGCTGGGGACCTACGGCCACCCGAAGCGTGACCCCCGTATGCGGGTGGTGAGCGTCGCCCATCTTGCCCTCGCACCCGACCTGCCGGCGCCGCGTGCGGGCGGCGACGCACACAGCGCCCGGTGGGCTCCGGTCGAGGAACTGCTCGACCAGGACAGGTATGGGCGGGACGGCAAGGAGGGCGGACTGACCGTACCGCTCGCCTTCGACCACACGCAGATCTTGTCGGACGGCGTCGAACGGGCCCGATCGAAGATCGAGTACTCGTCGCTCGCCACGGCGTTCTGCCCGCCCGAGTTCACGGTCGGCGAGTTGCGCCGCGTCTACGAAGCCGTCTGGGGCGTCTCCCTGGACCCGCGCAACTTCCACCGCAAGGTGACCGGGACGCCCGGGTTCCTCGTGCCGACCGGGGGCACCACCACGCGCCAGGGCGGTCGGCCCGCGCAGCTTTTCCGTGCGGGTGGCGCCACCTTGCTCAACCCGCCCATGCTGCGCCCGGAAGTCTGACCGGAGCGTCTCGAAGCGGCTCGACTCGCGGGCTTCGCAGGCAGGTTGCGCGGCAGCACGTATCGCACGGCGCGTTCGGCGCGGGACCTGCGCAGACCGGTCACCGGCTTCGTCCGTGCTCGGGGCCGTGCGGTGACCGGTACTCCGTGACGCGCGCGCGACTTTGCGGGCGCCCACGCCCGTTCCCTGCCCGAAAAGCCGGAATTGGCGCGTTATCTTGCTGAAGTACCCACGAGGCTCGCCCTCCACCCGAGCGGAGGGCGGGCTCCGGCCGCCGGGCGGTCGCCCATCCTGTGAGAGAAGCGATGATCCAGGCCATCGGACTGACCAGCAACGCCCGTAAAGGGCGCCCGCCCGCGGTCGACGACGTGTCCTTCGACGCGCAGACGGGCCGCGTCACCGCGCTGCTCGGTGACCGGGGCGCCGGAAAGACGACCGCCGTGCGGCTGATGCTCGAGCTGCAACAAGGCCGTGGCACCACCTACTTCAGGGGCCGCCCTCTGCACCGCCTGCCGCACCCCGTCCGGGAGGTGGGGGTCCTCCTCGGCGATGTGCCCGGCCATCCTGCTCGCACGGTCCGAGGTCACCTGCGCATGTTCTGCGCCGCGGCCGGGGTGCCGGTCCGGCGCGCGGACGAAGTCCTCGAAGTCGTCGGCCTGGTGAGCCTGCGCGACGAGCGCCTTGGCACCCTGTCCCGCGGCATGGACCGGCGGCTCGGCCTCGCCTGTGCCCTGCTCGCGGACCCGCACACACTGGTACTCGACGGCCCCGCCGATGGACTCTCGCTCCGCGAAAATGCTTGGCTGCACGGCATTCTGCGCGCCCACGCGGGACTCGGCGGCACCATCCTCATCACCACGGACGACCCCAAAGAGGCCGCGCGGACCGCCGACCGCGTCGTCACGCTCGTCGATGGCCGTGTGGTCGCGGATCAGGACGCCTCGGATTTCGCCCGCACGCGATTGCGGCCCCGGGTCGCCGTCCGCAGCCCGTACGCCGCGCGCCTCGGCGTCCTGCTGACCAAAGAGGCGCGCACCGCCAGACGCACCGTCGAGGTGGTCGCCGAGGACGGCAGCCACCTTTCCGTGTACGGCAGCACCTGCGCGGAAGTCGGAGAAACGGCGTTCCGGCACGGGATCCTGGTCCACCAGATCGCCGATGAGACGGGGGACACGGGACTGAGGGTGTCGCAGCCGCCTCAGCTACCGCAATCGCTTCAGCTGCCGCAGCCGCCGCAGCTGCCGCAGCCGCTACAGACGCCGGTCGACCCTCGGCCCCCGTCTGTCGATCCGTCGGCACAGTCCACAATGCCGGGGCTGCCCGTCACACGCACTCCAGAGGTCGGGGTCGCCCAGAGGTCGGCGTCCGCCCCACCAGCCACTCCGGGGCAACTCCCGGCGTCTACCTCTACGCCGAGGCTGGAGCCCCCGCAGGCGATCTCGCCCGCGCCGCCCACCGCTCCGGGGCGGCCCCATTCACCTGCGCGGCACCCGGGGCCAGCGCAGGCTCCCGCGCCCGCGCCGCCCACCATGACAAGCGGGTCGGCGACACCAAATCGGCCCACGGCATCTACGCCTACGCCAGGGCCCAAGCTCCCGCAGGCGACCCCGCCCGAGCAGCCCCCCGCACTCCCTGTGGCCAACCCGGGCCCGACCACCCCGACCAGCACATTCGTGCCCCTGATCGACACCACCCCACATCCCGGATCCGCCGACCGCACCCCCAGCACCCCGCGCTCCCCCCGACCCGCCACCCCCCTCTCCCCGCTCCCGCCCCCCATCACCGTCCGCCCGGCGCGCAGCCCTTTGCGCCCCGTCCGCTACGAGCTGCGCCGGGTCACCGGTGTCGCCACCGGATACATCACCGTCGGGCTCGTCCTGGTCGTCTCCGCGGTGCTGTCCGTGCTGCTCGCCCGCGTCGGTCACACGCCGCAACCCCGCCTGCTCGCCGCTTGGCCACGGGAGCTGCCCCTGCCGCCCGCTGCCCTCGGCGCGGGGCTGCTCGGCGCGTTCGCCTTCGGTGACGAGTTCCGTCACCCCGCGCTCGCTGCGGACCGTGGCACCGTTCCCCGGCGTCTGGGACTGCTCGCCGCCAAGCTGCTCGTCAGCGCGGCGACCGCTGTCCTCATGGCCGGCCTTGTGGTCAGCTGCGACGCCGCGTTGCTCCACCTCGTATACGGATCGGAACTCACGGAAGTTCCCGCCGACTTGGCCGCATTGACGGCAAGTTGGCTCGCGCTCCTCATCGCGTGCGGCTGGGCGGGGGTTCTCGCATCCGGAGTCTTCCGTTCCACCGCAGCCGGGCTGGCAGCCGTGGTGGCCGTCCCCATCGTCGTCGTGCCGTTCGTACAAAAGGCCCTTGCAGGTCCTTCTGTGCGAACCGCGACGGGGCTCCCCGCCAGGCTGCGCGACCTCGCCCTGGTGCATTGGCCGTTCGGCGTGGAGCGCATCGCCGCCGGGGCCGTGCGCCTGGTCGCCCAACCCGTGGGCGGCGCCATGGTGTTGTCGCTCGGCGCTCTGCTCTGCGCCTACCTGCTCATGGTTCTGCGCCCAAGGGTGCGATGACGCCGAGCAGTTCCCGGCGACCGCCACCTCGCGGCAGGAACCGGATCGGACGTCGGGCCGACGACCACACCGCGCGGCGAACGCGCAACAGGCCGGACGTCCCTCCGAACGCCTCCAGCGCTCCGCTGTACACAACTCCCCATGTTTCGCCCACTTCTTTCCGATAAGGCGTCAATTGCAGCGAGGGGGGAGATCACCCTTTCGTGTGCTTTTCACCAAAGACCTCAAGGGAGTTGGAGCCAGAGCCGACAACTCATTCCGTGAGTACCCTTGCGCACACCATGATGACCGCCGCCCGCTCCGCCGACTCAGGCCTCGCCGGACCGGGCGAACTCGACCGCTACCCCTACACGGGATCGGGTGCCGACCGCGTCGGCGCCCCCGTCTGGGACGGCCCGGACCAGGATCTCGGCCGTGTGGGCCGACGCGCCGCGGGCAGCCGGGGCCGCGGTCTGCATGGCCAACTAGTTCAGCAACTCGGGCAGATGATCGTTTCCGGCGATCTCGGCGCGGACCGGCCGCTCGTGCCCGAGGAGATCGGCCAGCGCTTCGAGGTGTCCCGCACCGTCGTCCGCGAGTCCTTGCGCGTCCTCGAGGCCAAGGGCCTCGTCAGCGCCCGGCCGAACGTCGGCACGCGTGTGCGTCCCGTCAGTGACTGGAACCTGCTCGACCCCGACATCATCGAGTGGCGCGCCTTCGGGCCGCAGCGCGACGACCAGCGCCGCGAGCTGAGCGAGATGCGCTGGACGATCGAGCCGCTCGCCGCGCGTCTCGCCGCCGGGCACGGCCGCGAGGACGTCCAGCAGCGCCTCGTCGACATGGTCGAGATCATGGGGCACGCGCTGAGCCAGGGGGACTCGATCACGTTCTCCCGCGCCGACGCCGAGTTCCACTCGCTGCTGATCCAGCTCGCCGGGAACCGCATGCTGGAGCACCTCGCCGGCATCGTCTCCGCCGCCCTCCAGGTCTCCGGCGGACCCGTCACCGGCTGTGACCGGCCGAACGAGGCGGCCGTCGCGCACCACGCGCGCATCGCCGACGCGCTCGCCACGGGGGACGGCTCCGGTGCCGAGGCGGCCATGCGCCAGCTGCTCCTCGTCCACCCCGACGTCGAGCGCGTGGTGCCCGCACCGCGTGAGCACTGACCGTCCCGGTCCCGCCGCGGAGCGAGGAGTACGAACCTGGTGTCGCCGGACGGCGCCCGCTGTGCGCCACGCGCGCGTGGACGGGCGCCGTCCGGCTGATGTGCGCCACGCGCGCGGAGAACGGACGCCGTCCGGCTGATCGGCCGTGTGGGTGCGTCGCTCATACCCTGACCTGATCTGTCTGAATCCGTAGGATTTTGACCAAGTACGGGGTGTGACTCGGGCCACGCAGATTGGGCGTAACGCTCCACGGAGCAACGCGATGACCTAAGAGGTGACAGCCGAGGAGGGAATACAGCCGCCGTGCGAGGCGCTGTCCATCTCCCCGGCCCCCGCCCGCGCCGTCGGCCCATCCCCAAGTCGTCGGTCGTCGGCTCCGGTCCACACAGGACGGGGCCGGAAGCCGTTTTCCAACGTTCCGAGAGGTTGTTCGTGTCGGCCAGCACATCCCGTACGCTCCCGCCGGAGATCGCCGAGTCCGTCTCTGTCATGGCGCTCATTGAGCGGGGAAAGGCTGATGGCCAGATCGCAGGCGATGACGTGCGCCGTGCGTTCGAAGCCGACCAGATTCCGGCCACTCAGTGGAAGAACGTTCTGCGCAGCCTCAACCAGATCCTCGAGGAAGAGGGTGTGACGCTGATGGTCAGTGCTGCTGAGCCCAAGCGTCCCCGAAAGAGCGTCGCAGCCAAGAGTCCGGTCAAGCGCACCGCCACCAAGACCGTCGCGGCCAAGACGGTCGCGCCCAAGAAGGTCGCTGCCACGACCGCTCCCGAGCCGACGGCCCCCGAGGCCGGCGCCGAGGAAGCCGAGTCGGTCAAGAAGACCACCGCCAAGAAGACGGTCGCCAAGAAGGCCACCGCGAAGAAGACCGTCGCCAAGAAGGCCACCGCCAAGAAGACGGCCGGCAAGAAGGACGACGAGCTTCTCGAGGACGAGGCCACCGAGGAGACCCCGGGTACGGCCAAGGCCGGCGAGGGCGAGCCCGCCGAGGAGGGCCAGGGCTTCGTCCTGTCCGACGACGACGAGGACGACGCGCCCGCCCAGCAGGTCGCGGCCGCCGGCGCCACCGCCGACCCGGTCAAGGACTACCTCAAGCAGATCGGTAAGGTCCCGCTGCTCAACGCCGAGCAGGAGGTCGAGCTCGCCAAGCGCATCGAGGCCGGTCTGTTCGCCGAGGACAAGCTGGCCAACGCCGACAAGCTCGCCCCCAAGCTCAAGCGCGAGCTGGAGATCATCGCCGAGGACGGCCGCCGCGCCAAGAACCACCTCCTGGAGGCCAACCTCCGCCTGGTGGTCTCCCTGGCCAAGCGCTACACGGGCCGCGGCATGCTCTTCCTGGACCTCATCCAGGAGGGCAACCTCGGTCTGATCCGCGCGGTCGAGAAGTTCGACTACACCAAGGGCTACAAGTTCTCCACGTACGCCACGTGGTGGATCCGCCAGGCCATCACGCGCGCGATGGCCGACCAGGCCCGCACCATCCGTATTCCGGTGCACATGGTCGAGGTCATCAACAAGCTCGCGCGCGTGCAGCGCCAGATGCTCCAGGACCTGGGCCGTGAGCCCACCCCGGAGGAGCTGGCCAAGGAGCTCGACATGACCCCCGAGAAGGTCATCGAGGTCCAGAAGTACGGCCGTGAGCCCATCTCCCTGCACACCCCGCTCGGCGAGGACGGCGACAGCGAATTCGGTGACCTCATCGAGGACTCCGAGGCCGTGGTCCCGGCCGACGCGGTCAGCTTCACGCTCCTCCAGGAGCAGCTGCACTCCGTGCTCGACACGCTCTCCGAGCGTGAGGCGGGCGTCGTCTCCATGCGGTTCGGTCTCACCGACGGTCAGCCGAAGACCCTCGACGAGATCGGCAAGGTCTACGGCGTCACGCGTGAGCGCATCCGCCAGATCGAGTCCAAGACGATGTCGAAGCTGCGCCACCCGTCGCGCTCGCAGGTCCTGCGGGACTACCTCGACTAGTCGAGGACCGGCCGGAAAGCGGCTGTAGGGCTCTCCAGAGGCCTGGCACGCCCCCACTCGAGGGACGTGCCGGGCCTCTGGCGTACGCGGCTCAGGAGCGATCCTCGCGGTGCGGCGAGCACACGGGTCAATCACTCTAGGTGTTTCATAACAACCTAGAGTGAGGAGATTGTATGCGTCGTCCATTCATCAGAGCGCTGACCGTGCCACTGGCCGCGCTGGTCGCAGGGGCCGTGCTGCCCATGGCGTCGCCGGCCACCGCGGTCGCCGACGAGGTGATCATCGGTGGGAGCCCCGTCAAGACGTCCGACCATCCGTGGGTGGTCGCGCTCTCCAGTCGTGACCGGTTCGGAGGAGCGCGCTCGGGGCAGTTCTGCGGAGGTGTGGTCGTCGGCCGCTCGACGGTCGTCACCGCGGCGCACTGCATGAGTGAGGAAGTGCTCGGAGTGCCGCGCATCCGGGTCAGCGACCTCAAGGTGATCGCGGGCCGGACGGACCTGAGCACCTCGGAGGGTGTCGAGATCCCGCTGCGCAGCGAGTACGTCAACCCGGAGTACGACGCGCGCACCAACTCCGGCGATGTGGCGGTCCTCACCCTGTCGAAGCAGTTGCCCGCGGGGGATGTGCTCCCAATGGCCGCTGAGGGCGACCCGGCCTACACGCCGGGGACGGACGCGAGCGTCTACGGGTGGGGCGACACGACCGGGGCCGGTGCCTACTCGGACACGCTGCGTGCCGCCCAGGTGAAGGTGCTAGGGGACGACGTCTGCGAGAAGGCGTATCCCGGCAGCGCGGACGGGAAGTACCTGGCGAAGACGATGCTCTGTGCCGGGGAGTTGGAGGGTGGCAAGGACGCCTGTCAGGGCGACAGTGGCGGCCCGCTGGTCGCCAAGGGCAAGCTCGTCGGCCTGGTGTCCTGGGGGAGCGGCTGTGGGCGCCCCAAGAGCCCTGGGGTCTACACCCGCGTATCGGACGTGGTGAAGGTGATGCAGCAGCACGGCTGACGCGGATACGAGGACGGGCGGCCTCCCCGGGTGGGGGAGACCGCCCGATCACCGGCCTGATGCCGGAGCTGGCTCGTCGTAAGTGCGAGGCGTCAGCGTTCCTCGGTCTCGGCGCTTGCCGGAACGGCGGTGAGCCGCTCCGTCTCGTCCTGTATCTCAGCGGCGATCTTCTTGAGTTCCGGCTCGAACTTGCGACCGTGGTGGGCGCAGAAGAGCAGTTCACCACCGCTGGACAGCACGACGCGCAGGTATGCCTGGGCGCCGCAACGGTCGCAGCGGTCAGCGGCCGTCAGCGGGCTCGCGGGGGTCAGAACAGTAGTCACGTCGCCTCTTCTCTAGCTCGACGAGCTGTCGTACCAGGGTCAACATCCAACCAGGCCGAAAACGTTCCCGCTCGCGGCTTTTCCTCGAAAATTTTCTTCGAGACCGGCTGTTCGTTGCCGGGTGGCGGCGAATGTGCCGTATTGCGTCTCTTGCGTGTACGGGTTCGCGCGTTCTGTCAGGTCGGTCCTCACCGGCTGGCTTGCCGGTTGTTCAAGAGGACGTGCCCGGAGCCTAAATGGTTCATGCCTCGAAGGGAACGTGATGTGAGCGTCACTCCGTCGATGGATCGAACAGGCATACGAGAGTGGATTAGTCTGGGCGGAGGTGAGGGTGGCGTTACAACGGCTCTACCAGGCCTCGGTACCCTCTGACGGGCGACCAGCGCCGGCCCTTTACCCACAAGGGCCCCATCTGAAATTCAGCGAGGAGCGAACCGCGTGACCGCCGACACGTCCGTGCCGTCCACAGCGTTGCTGACCGGAGGAGACCGGGACGGTTCCAACTACACCGCGCGGCACCTTCTCGTCCTCGAGGGGCTCGAAGCCGTACGCAAGCGTCCGGGCATGTACATCGGCTCGACCGACAGCCGCGGTCTGATGCACTGCCTCTGGGAGATCATCGACAACTCGGTCGACGAGGCCCTGGGCGGCTTCTGCGACCACATCGAGGTGATCCTGCACGACGACGGCTCCGTGGAGGTGCGGGACAACGGCCGCGGCATCCCCGTGGACGTCGAGCCCAAAACCGGCCTTTCCGGTGTCGAGGTCGTCATGACCAAGCTCCACGCGGGCGGCAAGTTCGGCGGTGGCTCGTACGCGGCCTCCGGCGGTCTGCACGGCGTCGGCGCCTCCGTCGTGAACGCGCTCTCGGCGCGGCTCGACGTGGAGGTGGACCGGGGCGGGCACACCCACGCCATCAGCTTCCGGCGCGGCGTCCCCGGCGCCTTCTCGAAGCCGGGATCCGACGCGCCGTTCGACCCGTCGGCCCGGCTGAGCAAGACCAAGAAGATCCCGAAGAGCCGCGTCGGCACCCGTGTCCGCTACTGGGCGGACCGGCAGATCTTCCTCAAGGACGCCAAGCTCTCCCTGGAGAACCTGCACCAGCGGGCCCGCCAGACCGCCTTCCTGGTCCCCGGCCTGACCATCGTCGTGCGCGATGAGTACGGGCTCGGCGAGGGCGGCAGCAAGGGCGAGGAGAGCTTCCGCTTCGACGGCGGCATCAGCGAGTTCTGCGAGTACCTGGCCCACGACAAGGCCGTCAACGACGTCCTGCGCGTCACCGGCCAGGGCACCTTCAAGGAGACCGTCCCCGTACTCGACGAGCACGGCCAGATGACGCCGACCGAGGTCACCCGCGAACTCGGCGTCGACATCGCGCTGCGCTGGGGCACCGGCTACGACACGACCATCAAGTCGTTCGTGAACATCATCGCCACGCCCAAGGGCGGCACCCACGTGAGCGGCTTCGAGCGCTCGCTCACCAAGACGATGAACGAGGTGCTGCGCAGCCAGAAGCTGCTCAGGGTCGCCGAGGACGACATCATCAAGGACGACGCCCTGGAAGGCCTCACCGCCGTCGTCACGGTGCGCCTGGCGGAGCCGCAGTTCGAGGGCCAGACCAAGGAGGTCCTCGGCACGTCCGCGGCCAACCGGATCGTGGCCAACGTCGTGGCCAAGGAGCTCAAGGCGTTCCTGACCTCCACCAAGCGCGATGCCAAGGCGCAGGCCCGCGCCATCATGGAGAAGGCCGTCGCCGCCGCCCGCACGCGCATCGCGGCACGTCAGCACAAGGACGCGCAGCGCCGCAAGACGGCCCTGGAGTCCTCGTCCCTGCCCGCCAAGCTCGCCGACTGCCGCAGCGACGACGTGGAGCGCAGCGAGCTCTTCATCGTCGAGGGAGACTCCGCCCTCGGCACCGCCAAGCTCGCCCGGAACTCCGAGTTCCAGGCCCTCCTGCCGATCCGCGGCAAGATCCTCAACGTTCAGAAGTCGTCCGTCTCGGACATGCTGAAGAACGCCGAGTGCGGCGCGATCATCCAGGTGATAGGGGCGGGATCCGGCCGCACCTTCGACCTCGACACGGCGCGGTACGGGAAGATCATCCTGCTCGTCGACGCCGATGTGGACGGCGCCCACATCCGCTGCCTGCTGCTCACACTGTTCCAGCGCTACATGCGGCCCATGGTCGAGGCCGGCCGCGTCTTCGCCGCCGTACCGCCGCTGCACCGCATCGAACTGGTCCAGCCGAAGAAGGGCCAGGACAAGTACGTGTACACGTACTCGGACCGCGAGCTGCGGGAGACACTGCTCGAGTACCAGCGCAAGGGTGTCCGCTACAAGGACTCGATCCAGCGCTACAAGGGTCTGGGCGAGATGGACGCCGACCAGCTGGCCGAGACCACGATGGACCCGCGCCACCGCACGCTGCGCCGGATCAACATCGGTGAGCTGGACGCCGCCGAGCAGGTCTTCGATCTGCTGATGGGCAACGACGTGGCGCCGCGCAAGGAGTTCATCAGCAGCTCCGCGGCCACGCTCGACCGCTCGCGCATCGACGCGTAACCGGCCGCCGCTCGTGCGGCTCCACCCTCGGGTGGAGCCGCACGATCCACCCGGGATCCACCCTGGCTCCGATCCCCTGACCTGCCCCTCTCCGTAGTGTCGAAGGCGTTGCACCACGCCGCTCCCGACCGCTCACGGAGGCCGCCATGTCCGGGATCCCCGAAGTCCTGACGATCGTCGTCGTCGCCGTGCTGGTCCTCGTGCGCCAGTTCAGGACCGCGCGCCTGGCCACGGACCGCAAGTGGTGGCTGCTCCCCGCGATCCTCGGGTTCAGCGCGCTGCACGACGGCTCCCTCACGGACGCGCACCACGTGACGGGATCGGTCGTCCTGCTCGTCGTCGAGCTGCTCGTCAGTCTCGGCATCGGCGTCGGGTGGGCGTTCACGACGCGGATCTGGTCCGACGAGCAGGGTGACGTCTGGACCAAGGGGACGGCGGCGACAGCCGGCACCTGGCTCGGCGGCATAGCCGCACGGGCGGCCGTCGTCGGTGTCGGCCTGGCTCTCGGCATCCACCTCGGCAGCTCCGCGCTCATGCTCGGTTTCGCGCTCTCGCTCCTGGTCCGCTCCGGTGTCCTGATGTGGCGGGCCGGCCTCCTGCGACCCGCGTACGTTGGTCCTCTCGCGCAGCCGGCCTGGGAGGACCACAGGTGAGCCGGGACCACTGGACGACATGGCCGTCGCGGGAGGCGCTCTCCCGCGCGGGACTGACCCGTGCCCGGCGGGCGCTGGCGGGCACGGTCCGCGCGGCGGTGATCGCGACCCTGCTGTGGACCGCCGTCACCCAGCGGGGCGTCCAGGACTGGGCCCTCGTGGCGGCGCCCGTGGCGTTCCTCGCCTGCGCGGTCGCGGCCTGGGCCTTCTACCGCACCACACTCGACCACCGGTTGTGGCCCTCGCTCGGACTGCTCGCCGCGCTCCTGCTGATCGCCACGGGTGCGCAACAAGTCGGGTTCCTCGGCCCGGCCATCGTGCTGTGGTGCGGCTGCGCCGTCTCCGCCCTGGAGCGCATGCCGCTCGCCGCCGGTGTGCCCGCCACAGCGGTCTCGCTCACCGGCTTCGCACTGGTCAACGACGACGCCTGGCTGACGACCGCCGCCATCGCGGCCGGGCTTTGTCTCTCCGGGTACGTATTGCGCCTGGACGCCGAGGCCAGAGGCACCACACAGCGGCTGCTGGTCCAGGAGCGGGCGGCGCGGACCGCCGAGGCCGAGTCGGCGGCGCTCGCCGAGCGGTCCCGGATCGCCCGGGAGATCCATGACGTCCTCGCCCACAGCCTCTCCGCCCAGCTCGTGCACCTGGAAGCGGCCCGACTGCTGATCGAACGCGGAGCCGACCGGGACCAGATCCTGGAGCGCGTGGTGGCGGCCCGCTCCATGGCCCGTGACGGGCTGACCGAGACCCGGCAGGCGCTCTCCGCCCTGCGGGGCGAGATGACGCCGCTCGAGGACTTCCTGCGGGAACTGGTCGCGTCCTGCGACGGCGCCTCCCTGGCCGTCGAGGGCGAGCGCGCGCCCCTGTCCGCCGAGGCCTCCCAGGCGGTGCGCAGAGTGGCACAGGAGGCGCTGACGAACGTACGCAAGCACGCGCCCGGCGCGAAGACCGCCATGCGGCTCGCGTACGACCCTGACGCGGTGACCTTGCAGATACGGGACTCGGGGGCGAGTTGTCCACAGGCTGAACTCGCCGTCAGCGGTTCCGGCTACGGTCTGTTGGGGATGAGGGAGCGCGCCGAGTTGCTGGGCGGTTCGCTGGACGCAGGGCCGTACGAGGAGGGGTTTGTGGTCACGTTGAGGGTTCCCCGGTGAGTGGGGCGGACGCGGAGAGCGCGGCAGGCCGGCCGCCGGCCCGCGTCGTGGTGGTCGACGACCAGACGGTGGTGCGCGAAGGCATCGTGATGCTGCTCGGGCTGCTGCCCGGGATCGAGGTCGTCGGCGCGGGCGGAGACGGTGAGCAGGCGCTCGCACTCGTGGCCGAACTGGCCCCGGACGTCGTACTGATGGACCTGCGTATGCCGCGCTGCGACGGCGCGGAGGCGACGCGCCGCATCCGCGCGGAGTACCCCGGGACGCAGGTCGTCGTCCTGACCACGTACGCCGACGACGAGTCGCTCTTTCCGGCACTCAGAGCGGGAGCGCGCGGCTATCTGACCAAGGACGCCGGGGGCGACGAGATCGTGCGGGCCGTGCAGGACGTGCTCAGCGGGGACGCGGGGCTCTCGCCGCAGATCCAGCGGCGGCTCCTGGAGAGGCTGTCGCAGCCCGAGCCGTGGGCACCCACGGCCGGGAAGCCGCCCGCGTCCAGGGAACTGCCGGACGGTCTGACGGTGCGGGAGGCGCAGGTGCTGGAGCTCATCGCCGACGGCCTGAACAACCAGCAGATCGCCAGAGCGCTGCAGGTCTCGACGGCGACGGTGAAGACGCACATCAACAACCTGTTCGCGAAGACAGGGCTGAAGGACCGGGCGCAGGCGGTCCGTTACGCGTACAGGAACGGACTCGCGAAGCCACCGGAGGCGTCCATCACCTAATGGGGTGAAGGACTTGAGAGGAGAGTCCGGGATCTTCCCGGTCTGTCCATCCTTGGCCACGCGGCCGTGTGGGCCGCGGACAAGGAGAGTTCGGTGGAGAAGCACGACGGGCGCGAGGCGGCGCGGCCCCGGACCGGTGATCGCGGTGGCACGGGCGATCCCTGGAACGACGCGCTTGCCGCGGGGTGGAGCGACTGGGACGGTACAGGGGCACCGGCGCCCTCGGTGCCCCACCAGGCCGCGCACCCGGAGCGGAGCGCGGCGGGGGTCTATCTGGAGGTGCAGCGCAGCGCCGCCTTCCAGGAGGTGCGCGGGCGCTACCGGAGGTTCGTCGTCCCCGCGACAGTGATCTTCTTCGCCTGGTACCTCGCCTACGTCGTGGCCGCCACGAGCGCGCCCGCGTTGATGGCCCGGCCGGTGGCGGGGGCCGTGAACGTGGCGATGGTGGCGGGGCTCGGCCAGTTCGCCAGTACGTTCCTGCTGACGTGGTTGTACGCGCGCCACGCGCGTGTGCGGCGGGATCGCCTCGCGCTCGAACTACGCTGGGATACGCAGGAGTTGACCCGGAGTGTCCGCGATTCCGGGCGGACGGAAGGTTCCCCGCGCATAAACGGTTCCCCGGGCGCGCAGGACACCGCTGGGACGCAGGACGCCGCTGGGACGCATGGCTCCGCTGGGACGCATGACCCCGCAGGAACGGACGGTTCGGTGCGGGGCGAGGGTGGGCGACGGTGAACGGGACGCATCAGACGTTGGCCCTGGTCCTGTTCAGCGCGTTCGTGGCGGTCACGCTTGCCATCACGACCTGGGTGGGGCGCAAACGGCACGGTTCGGCCGAAGAGTTCTACGCCGGCGGCCGCCTCTTCTCGCCGATGGAGAACGGATTCGCCATCGCGGGGGACTACATGTCCGCCGCGTCCTTCCTCGGCATCTCCGGTCTCATCGCGCTCTACGGCTACGACGGCCTGCTCTACTCCGTGGGCTTTCTCGTGGCCTGGCTCGTCGTGCTCTTCCTCGTCGCCGAACTGGTGCGCAACTGCGGGCGTTTCACGATGGCCGACGTCGTGGCGGCCCGGATGCGAGAGCGCCCCGTACGCATCGCGGCGGGAACTTCTTCGGTCACTGTGTCCGTTCTCTATCTGGTGGCGCAGATGGTGGGGGCGGGCAGCCTGGTCGCGCTGCTGCTCGGTGGTGAGAGCGGAGCGGCGCAGGCGTGGACCGTCGTCGGCGTGGGCGCGCTCATGGTGATCTATGTGTCGTTGGGAGGGATGCGGGCCACCACGTGGATCCAGATCGTGAAGGCCGTTCTGCTCATGGGCGGGACGATCACTCTGACCGTGCTCGTCCTGGCGCGCTTCCACGGTGACGTCGACCAGCTGCTGCGCTCGGCCGCGGCGCGCAGCGGGCACGGCTCCGATTTCCTCGTGCCCGGTCTGAAGTACGGCGGCAGCTGGACCGCTCGCCTCGACTTCATCAGCCTGGGCCTCGCGCTCGTCCTGGGCACGGCGGGTCTTCCGCACATCCTGTCGCGCTTCTACACCGTGCCGACCGCGCGGGCAGCGCGTCGCTCGGTCGTCTGGTCCATCGGGCTCATCGGCAGCTTCTACCTGATGACGATCGTGCTCGGGTTCGGCGCGGCGGCGCTCGTGGGCTCCGCCGCCGTACGCGACTCGAACGCGGCGGGGAACACGGCCATTCCGCTGCTCGCTCTGGACCTCGGCGGGGGCGCGGACTCCACGGGTGGCACCGTCCTGTTCGCGATCGTCGCGGCGGTCGCCTTCGCCACCATCCTCGCCGTCGTCGCCGGGATCACGCTCGCCTCCTCGGCGTCCGTGGCGCACGACCTCTACGCCTCGCTGCGGCGTGGGCGTGGGCGTGGGCGCGGGCCTGAGGGTGGGCGGGGCGGGAAGCAGCGCAGCGAGGTCGCGGTGGCGCGGGTCGCCGCGGCCGGTGTCGGCGTGGTCGCGATCGCGCTCGGACTGCTCGCCCGGGATCTGAACGTGGCGTTCCTCGTCGGCCTGGCCTTCGCCGTGGCCGCGTCCGCCAACCTGCCCGTGCTGCTGTACTCGCTGTTCTGGCGCGACTTCACGACACGCGGGGCCGTGTGGTCGGTATACGGAGGGCTCGTGCCGGCGCTCGCTCTCGTCGCACTGTCACCGGTGGTCTCGGGCAGCCCGACGTCCCTCTTCCCGGGGGTCGACTTCCAGTTCTTCCCGTTGGAGAACCCGGGGCTCGTCTCCATCCCGCTCGGCTTCCTGGCGGGCTGGCTGGGCACCATGACCTCCGCCGAGCCACCGGACGAGGCCAAGCACGCGGAGACCGAGGTGCGGTCGCTGACCGGCGCCGGGGCGGTCTGAATCGGCGACGCGCGCGGTGATGTTTACGGCGATGCCCACGGCAATGCGCACGCGGCTGGACCAGGGGCCGGTTCAGCGACCGGCGGCCCACTCGTAGCGGTGCTCGGGCCGCCCCGTGTCGCCGTACTTGAGGCTCAGCCGCACCCGCCCCGTGCGTTCCAGCAGTTTCAGGTAGCGCTGGGCAGTCTGGCGGCTGAGCCGGGTCAGATCGGCCAGCTCCTGCGCGGAGAGCGGCCCCTCGGCGTTCATCATGGCCTTGCGCACGAGTTCGGCCGTGGTGGGGGAGTGCCCCTTCGGGAGTACGGGCGCGGGGGTGGCCGACAGCGCGCCGAACAGCTGGTCGACCTCCGCCTGCTCGGCCTCGCCCCCGCCGTCGAGGGTGCGGCGCAGCGCCGCGTACGCCTCCAGCTTCCCGCGCAGACCCGCGAACGAGAACGGTTTGACGAGGTACTGCAGCGCACCGTGCCGCATCGCCGCCTGGACCGTCGCCACGTCGCGCGCCGCCGTCACCATGATCACGTCGACCTGGTGGCCGCGCTCCCGCACGGCGCGGGCGACGTCGAGCCCCGTCTCGTCCGGCAGATAGTGGTCCAGGAGGACGAGGTCGACGGCGCGGTCCTCGATGCGTTCCAGGGCCTCGGCCGCGCTGTGCGCCTTGGCGGCCACGCGGAAACCGGGCACCTTGGCCACGTAGGCGGCGTTCACGTCGGCGACGCGGGTGTCGTCGTCCACGACCAGAACCTCGATCATCGGACCTCCTCGGCCGCGTTCGGCCCGCTCTCATCGGCGGCCTCGCCGCGAACTCCAGGCCCGCTGATCGCGTCGGCCCGGCCATCGGCCCCACCCGTGACTCCGGTACGGGCGCCGGTCCCACCCGTCGAACCGACGACTCCGGCGCGGGCTCCGGGCCCACCGCCGGCGTCGGCGCGGACACCAGACTCACCGACGACCCCGGTGTGAACACCGGCCCCACCGACGGCCCCGGCGCGAACCGCGTCGACGTCGGTCTCAGGCTCTTCCACAGCCTCGGCGAGAGCCTCCGGCAGGACGACGACGAACTCGGCGCCCCCCGCGGGCGACGCCGTCACCTCGGCCGTACCGCCCTGCCGCTCGGCCAGACGTCGTACGAGGGCGAGCCCGATGCCGCGCTTGCCGTAGGCGGGCGGCTCCTTCGTGGACCAGCCCTCCATGAACACCGCCTCCCGCTGATCGGCGGGGACCCCCGGCCCCGTATCGCGCACCCGCAGCACCGCTGCGCGCCCTTCCGCCCGCAGAACCACCTCCACGCGCGCGTGGCGCCCAGAACCGGCCGCCGCGTCGACGGCGTTGTCGACCAGGTTGCCGACGACGGTGACAAGGCCGCGCGGGTCGACGAGCCGGTCCGGCAGCGCGGTGTCCCGCGAGAGGCCCAGCGCGACCCCGCGCTCCGCGGCGACGGTCGCCTTGCCCACAAGAAGCGCGGCGAGCAACGGGTCCTGGATCTTCTCGGTGATCTGCTCCGCGGTGACCCGGTGCGCGCCCGCCACCTCGCCGACGAACTCCGCCGCCTCCTCGTACATCTCCAGTTCGAGAAGGCCGAGGAGGGTGTGCATCCGGTTGGCATGTTCGTGGTCCTGGGCGCGCAGGGCGTCGATGAGCCCGCGCGTGGAGTCGAGTTCGCGGCCCAGCTGTTCCAGTTCGGTGCGGTCGCGCAGGGTCGCTACGGCGCCGCCGTCGTCGGTGGGCATGCGGTTGGCGACCAGGACGCGTTGACCGCGCACGGTCAGCAGATCGGTGCCGGAGACGTGGCCCGCGAGCACATCCGTCGTACGCCCCGGTCCGAGCGCGTCCTCCAGGAGCTGCCCGGCCGCCTCGGCGCCGACGCCGAGGAGACGCTGTGCCTCGTCGTTCAGGAGCCGGATCCGTCCGGCGCGGTCCAGGGCGACAACGCCCTCGCGGATGCCGTGCAGCATCGCCTCGCGCTCGGCCAGCAGCGCGGAGATGTCGGAGAACGCCAGGTCACGGGTCTGCCGCTGGACACGTCGCGAGATCAGGTAAGCGGCGAGCGCACCCACGGCCAAGGCGCCGCCCGCGTACGCGAACAGGCCCGGGATCGCGTGGATGAGGCGGGCGCGGACGCTGTCGTACTCGATGCCGACCGACACCGCGCCCACGATGGCCCCGTCAGCGCCCCTCAAGGGCACTTTGCCGCGCGCGGAGCGCCCGAGGGTACCGTCGTCGATCTCCATCACCGCGCGGCCCGCGAGAGCGTCGCTGGGGTCCGTCGAGACGACCCGGCCGATCTGGGCGCGGTCGGTGTGCGACCAGCGGACCCCCGCCTTGTTCATGATCACGACGTATTCCGCGCCGCTGGCCCGCCGGATCCGCTCCGCCTCGGCCTGCACGGGACCATCCGCCGTCGGCCGCGAGGACCGCAGGTCGGCGGCGATCTGCGGCTGCGCCGCCGTGGTCTGCGCGATGGCGAGGGCGCGCCGCATCGCCTGGTCGTCGAGCTGATCGCTGAGCGGGGCGAGGAACAACCCCGTAGCCAGCACTGCCACCCCGGCGGCGATCGCCACCTGCATCAACAGGACCTGCGCGAACACCCGCCTCGGCAGACCGAGACGCAGACGGCGGGCGGGGGAGGACGGGCTCATGGTGACGAACGGTACGGGCCCTTCCACCCCCGTTCGAAGCCCTTGTGGCACGGATCTCGTACGACGACGTGCATCTCGTACGACGACGTGCATCTCGTACGACGACGTGCATCTCGTACCGCAACGCGGATCTCGTACGACGACGCCGATGTCGTCAACGTGCGGGTCTTGTACGACGGCGCCGATGCTCAGGGGAGCCGGTCCGCGCGGGCCGCCGCCGTCCTACGGACCTACGGAGTCACTCCTCGTCCTGGCCGGGCGGCGACGGCAAGGGCTGGGGCGGGCGCGGGCCGACATAGTGGCCGGTGGGTCGCATCCGCAGCGGGCGTTCCTTGTACTCCTCCAGGGCGTGCGCGATCCAACCCGCGGTGCGCGCCACGGCGAAGATTGTCTCGCCTGCCTCGGGCGGCATCCCGAACGTGGCGGTGAAGGCGGCGAGGGCGAGGTCCACATTGGCGTGCAGATCGGTGTGGCGGGCGGTCGTCGCCACGATGTCGCGGGCCGCTGCGAGCGCGGAGTGCGCGGCGGGCAGGTCCTCCATGGCGGCGAACAGGGCACGCGCGCGTGGGTCCTCGCCCTTGTAGAGGCGATGGCCGAGGCCGGGTACACGGCGACCCGCCCGCAGCTCGTCGGCGACCACCGGACCGGCGCTGCCGCGGTCCAGCACGTCGAGGAGCATCCGGTGCGCCAGGCCGCTGGCCGCGCCGTGCAGGGGGCTCTCCATGACGCCCAGGCCCGCGGAGACGGCCGCGTAGGTGTGCGCCCTGGCCGAGGCGGCGACGCGAACCGCCAGGGTGGAGGCGGCCAGATCGTGGTCGACCAGCAGGGCGAGCGCCATGTCCAGGACGCGCAGGGACGCCTCGTCGGGCTCCTGGCAGGACAGGCGGCCCCACAGGCGGCGGGCGATCGGCTCGCCGTCCGTGTACGTCGCGCGTTGCAGGGGCTGTGCCGCCGCGAGCGTCGGGATGAGGGAGCGCGCGGCGCCGAGCACGGACTGTTCGGACAGGTCGTAGCGCATGGGGTCGGCGGTGGCGGCGGCGACCGCGGCCACCCGCAGCCGGTCCACCGGGCTGCTGTGCTCGGGCAGACCGTTCACCGCGCGCCGGGCCGACGCCAGGGACTCCTTAGGGGCGACGAAACGGGCGCCGGGACGCAGGGTGCCCGTCCACAGCCACTCCGCGACCTCCTCGTACGAGTGACGGGCCGCCAGCTCCGCCGCGTCGACCCCCCGGAAGAAGTACCGGTCCGCGTCGATGAGCGTGATCCGGGTGCGTACGGACAGTTCGTCGGGGCTCGAACTCGGCGCGCTCTCCCGCCTGTTGCGGTGGGCGAGGGCCTCGACCTCGGCGGCGTCGAAGGTGCTGCCGCGTCTGCCCTGGCCGCGTCGGCTGGTCAGCTGTCCGCGGCTCACGTAGGCGTACACCGTCTCCGGCTTCACGCCGAGCAGTTCGGCGGTCTCCTGAGTGCTGAGTCGGCGGGTGGTCGCCTGGGCCGGGGCGGGTTCTTGATCCCTCATGCGCGTCACCGTATCCGCATCGTCTTGTATTGATTCAATCAATATTGACAGAGATCTAGTCAAGCATGGACAGTCGAATCAAGTTCAGGGAGGAAACATGCCGAAAAACGGGGCCTCGCCCACCGCCGTGACCACCGCCGCCACCGCAGCTACCGCTGCCTCCACCACGGCCACCCCCGCCATCGACGTCCCGCGCGGCCTCGCCGGCGTCGTCGTCACCGACACCGCTCTCGGCGACGTCAGGGGGCGGGAGGGCTTTTACCACTACCGCCAGTACTCGGCCGTCGAACTCGCGCAGACCCGCGGCTTCGAGGACGTCTGGTACCTGATGGTCCACGGCGCACTGCCGGACGCGGCACAGTCCGCCGCCTTCGCGCGCGAGACCGCGCAGCTGCGGGCCCTGCCCGAAGAGGTGCGGGCCGCGCTCCCCGCCATCGCCCGCGCCGGAGCCGTGTCCGGGCCGCTGGCCGGACTGCGGACGGCCCTCTCGCTGTTCGGCGCCTCGCAGGGTTTCCGCCCCGTCTACGATATCGACGCGGACCGGCGCAGGGCGAACACGCTTGCCGCAGCCGCGGTCGTCCCGACGATCCTCACCGCTCTGCACCGGCTCGGCGAAGGACTTGATCCGGTGGAGCCGAGGGTTGATCTGCCGTACGCGGCCAACTACTTGTACATGTTGACGGGGTCGGAGCCGGAACCCGCCCACGCGCGGGCTGTAGAGCAGTACCTCATCTCCACCATTGACCACGGTTTCAATGCGTCCACCTTCACGGCGCGCGTGATCACGTCCACCGGTGCCGACATCGTCGCCTGCCTTGTCGGTGCGGTCGGCGCCCTGTCGGGCCCCCTGCACGGCGGAGCACCCAGCCGCGCGCTCGACACCCTGGACGCCATCGGTACCCCGGACCGCATCGATCCCTGGATCCGTGAACGGGTCCTGGCCGGCGAACGGATCATGGGGTTCGGGCACCCCGTCTACCGCACGGAGGACCCGCGCTCACGGATGCTGCGCGGCATCGCCGAGGGGTTCGGCGGTTCGCTGGTGGAGTTCGCCGTCGAGGTCGAGCGCCGGGTCGAGGCGATCCTGGCGGAGTTGAAGCCCGGCCGTGAGCTGCACACGAACGTGGAGTTCTACGCGGGCGTGGTCATGGAGCTGTGCGGGCTGCCGCGCACGATGTTCACGCCGACGTTCGCCGCGGCCCGCGTGGTCGGGTGGAGCGCCAACATCCTGGAGCAGGCCGAGGACTCGAAGATCATCCGCCCGGCGGCGCGGTACGTGGGGGCGGAGCCGCCGGTGGCCGTGCCCGCTCTGCACTGAGCGGCCGGGACGGCCGACGACGTAAACACTGTCGGCGGCCGTCATGGGGCTCCCAGCGGGTCTAGACGGTCCCCCAGCGAGCCCGGGCGATCCTCAAGCGGGCCCGGGCGATCCTCAAGCGGGCTCGGGCGGTCCCCAGGCGCGACCCGGACGCCCCTCATAAGCGAGCCGGGGTGGCCCCCAAGGGCCCTAACGCCCCGCCCCAAGGCCCCCAAGGACCCTAAAGCCCCCGCCTCAAGGCCCCCTAGGACCCGAAGGACCCCTACGACCCCAACGACCCGAACGACCCAAAGAACCCCGAGGGACCCCCACCAACCGCAGCCGCCCAGAAAGCGCCCATCAGGCGTCGGGAATGTCGCTCTTGGCGCGCAGCAGAGTCTCCCGGTTCACGATCACAATGCGTTCGTACTCGGCGACCCCCGCGTCCGCCGGGAGTTCCTTCTTCAGCTCGGCGGTCGCCTCCGTGCCGATCACGGCGAAGTTCCCGTCGCTGAGTTCGAAGACATCGGGGCAGGTGGCGCCGGAGGCGCTTCCGCGAGCGCTCGGGGGCACCCCGATGCGACGTACGATTTTCAAGGGGACCGGTTCCTTCTGAGGAGAGCGATGCGTCGGGCGCCACAGTAGGGGCCGAACGACGCTGGATGGTACCGATCCCCGTGCGTACAGCGGGAGTTGACCCATATTTTCACTGAGACGGGTGAGCGTCGGGGGAAGCGCTTGATTCAGCGGGGCGGGGGTTCACCCACGACCCACCACTCGTCGGTGTCCGCTTCGTCCCGCTCCTGAAGGAGCGTTTCAGCGATGTGCCCGACCTCCGCCTCCGTGGAGTTCGGGTCGAGTGAGGCTCGGTGGTGGCGGGTGGCCTCCCAGTACTCCCTGATGTAGGCGCTCTGGAAGAGTTCGCGCAGATGCCCCCGGAGCTGGCGCCGGTCCAGGAGGCCGGCCTCGTAGAGGTGGAAGGCGTTCACGTACCAGAGATTGGCGTAAAGATACTGACGCCGTCGCTCCGGTGAGAGGTCCTGTCCGTAGCCGTCGATCACGACGGCCAGGGAGGGGTCGTCGATGGCCTTGCTCAGCAGCTCCCAGTGCATGTGCTGCTGATGGGCGCGGGCCAGTCGGCGTCGCTCCGCCGCCGTCCCCGCGCGGCCGGGGCCGTGCTGCTGCCACAGATGTGCCGTGGCGGTGCCCGCGAGCGCACCCGTGATCATTGCAACGACCACGGGACGCCACGTCCTCAAGTTCTGTGTGGCCATGTCAACCCCCGATTCAGGCGTCCGCCCGCCGGTCGTCGCCGGACGCGGGTCGACGGGCTTGCGGACCGGCGAGCGATGCGATGGGCGGCGCGCTTGCCGTCTCCCCAGGGTGCCGAGCGGCTCCGATCGGCTGGGAGGCGGAGAGGAGGCGCACGGAAGCATGCCCGGGTCGCGAATACCTGCGCCATATCGAACGTCTGCCCAATGGGGGCGCTAACAATCGTTCACTTCGCGGCCCGTCTCCACCTCCCGCCCCGCCTAAGGTGGGGCGGCACAGTAGTCGTACGAGAGCGGGAGAGAGCACGTTGATCAAGACGAGCAACCCGGGCAGTGCGGGTGGGCAGATCCCCGTCGTCGTCCTCGCGGGGTTCCTCGGATCGGGCAAGACCACTCTGCTCAATCACCTCCTGCACCACAGCGGCGGCTCCCGGATCGGGGCGATCGTCAATGACTTCGGGGCAATCGAGATCGACGCCATGGCGGTGGCGGGACAACTGGGCGACTCGACGGTCTCGCTCGGCAACGGGTGTCTGTGCTGCGCTGTGGACGCCGGTGAACTTGATGTCTATCTGGACAAGTTGACCCGACCCGTCAATGACGGTCATCAGATGGATGTCATCGTGATCGAGGCGAGCGGCATCGCGGAACCGCAGGAAATGGTCCGCATGGTGCTCGCCAGCGAGAACCCGCGCATCGTGTACGGCGGGCTGATCGAGGTCGTGGACGCGGCCGAGTACGACGCCACCAGGGAGAAGCATCCCGAGGTGGAACGGCACCTGGGCATCGCGGACCTCGTCGTCGTCAACAAGGCCGACCGGGTCACTGGCGCGGAGTGGGAGCGCGTCCTGGCGGCTGTCCGCGGGGCAGCCGGGCCCTCGGCCGTGGTCCGCGCCTCGTACGGACGCATCGACCCGGAGCTGCTCTTCGACTGCCGTCCCACGGCGGAGCGCGTCGGACAGCTCTCCTTCGACGACCTGCACCGCCACGACGACCTGGACGGCCACGACGACCTGCACCGCCCCGACGACCTGCACCGCCCCGACGAGAGCGACACCGGGGGCGAGGCGCACGCCGCGCACCTGCACTCCGCCTACGACAGCCTTGCCTTCAGCTCCGACGTGCCCATGGACCCGCGGCGGCTGATGGACTTCCTCGACGGGCGTCCCGAGGGGCTGTACCGCATCAAGGGGTATGTCGACTTCGGCGCCGCCGACCCGGCCAACCGCTACGCCGTGCACGCCGTCGGGCGGTTCCTGCGGTTCTACCCGGAGCCCTGGCCCGTCGGCGCCGACCCCGACGGTGAGCCGCGCCTGACCCAGCTCGTCCTCATCGGGGCCGGGATCGACACGGCGGCGCTCCGCGCCGGGCTCGAGAGCGCCAAGGGCACGGAAAACGCCCCGCACACCGTCGACGAGCACGGCATGTGGGGCGTTCTCCGCTACGTACAGGACAAGGGCGAGGACCCCGACGTGCCCGAGGACGCCGGGGTCTGACGGGCTAGACCGGCCCCGCCACCGCCGCGACCGTCTTCGGCAGCGAGATCCCCGAACCGTCGCGGCGCGGGTCCATCTCGGTGAGTTCGGCAGGCATCCCGTTCTTCTGCGCCGCGCGGGCGGGTGCCGGGCCCGCCCAGGCCAGGCTCAGGCAGTCCTCGCCCTTCAGGAAGCGCTGGCAGCGGACGCCACCGGTCGCGCGGCCCTTGCGCGGGTACTGGTCGAACGGGGTCAGCTTGGCCGTCGTCTGGACCGAGTCGTCGAGCGTGCCGCGCGAGCCCGCCACCGTGAAGACGACGGCGTCGGCCGCCGGGTCGACCGCGGTGAACGAGATGACCTTCGCGCCGGTCGCCAGCTTGATGCCGGCCATGCCGCCCGCGGGACGGCCCTGCGGGCGCACCATGGAGGCCTGATAGCGCAGCAGCTGTGCGTCGTCCGTGATGAAGACCAGGTCCTCCTCGCCGGTCCGCAGCTCCATCGCGCCCACGATGCGGTCACCGTCCTTGAGGGTGATGACCTCCAACTCGTCCTTGTTGCTCGGATAGTCGGGTGTCACGCGCTTCACGACGCCTTGCTCGGTGCCGAGGGCGATGCCCGGCGACGACTCGTCGAGGGTCGTCAGGCAGACGACCTTCTCGTCCGCGCCGAGGGTGGAGAGGAACTCGGAGAGCGGGGCGCCGCCGGACAGGTTCGGCGCGGAGGCCGTGTCCGGGAGCTGCGGCAGATCGATCACGTTCATGCGGAGCAGGCGACCCTCGGAGGTGACCGCGCCGATCTCGCCCCGGGCCGTCGCCGGCACCGCCGAGACGATCACGTCGTGCTTGGTGCGCTTGGCGTTCTCGTCCGCGGCGAAGGGCTCGCCGTTGGCCGTACGGGCCAGGAGCCCCGTCGAGGAGAGCAGCACGCGGCACGGGTCGTCGGCGACCTGGAGCGACACCGTGGCCAGGGCAGGGCCGGACGACTCGAGCAGCACGGTGCGCCGGTCGGTGCCGAACTTCTTGGAGACGGCCGCCAGTTCCGCCGAGACGAGCTTGCGTAGTTCGGCGTCGGACTCGAGGATGCCCGTCAGCTCGTCGATCTCGCCGTTGAGCCGGTCGCGCTCCGACTCCAGCTCGATGCGGTCGAACTTGGTCAGGCGGCGCAGCGGCGTGTCCAGGATGTACTGCGTCTGGATCTCGCTCAGGCCGAAACGGCCGATGAGCCGCTCCTTGGCCTGGGCGCTGTTCTCGCTGGAGCGGATGAGGCGGATGACCTCGTCGATGTCGAGCAGGGCGACGAGGAGGCCGTCGACCAGGTGAAGCCGGTCCCGCTTCTTGGTGCGGCGGAACTCGCTGCGGCGGCGCACGACCTCGAAGCGGTGGTCCAGATAGACCTCGAGCAGCTCCTTGAGGCCCAGGGTGAGCGGCTGGCCGTCCACGAGAGCCACATTGTTGATGCCGAAGGACTCCTCCATCGGCGTCAGCTTGTAGAGCTGCTCCAGGACGGCCTCCGGGACGAAGCCGTTCTTGATCTCGATGACCAGGCGCAGGCCGTGCTCGCGGTCGGTGAGGTCCTTGACGTCGGCGATGCCCTGGAGCTTCTTGTTGCCGACGAGCTCCTTGATCTTCGCGACGACCTTCTCGGGGCCCACCGCGAAGGGCAGTTCGGTGACGACGAGGCCCTTGCGGCGCGCCGTGACCGTGTCCACGGCGACCGTGGCCCGGATCTTGAAGGTGCCGCGCCCGGTCTCGTACGCGTCCTTGATGCCGGACAGGCCGACGATCCGGCCGCCCGTGGGCAGGTCGGGGCCCGGCACGTACTTCATGAGCGTCTCGAGGTCGGCGCCCGGGTGCTTGATCAAGTGACGGGCAGCGGCGATCACTTCGCCCAGGTTGTGCGGCGCCATGTTGGTCGCCATGCCGACCGCGATGCCCGACGCCCCGTTCACCAACAGGTTCGGGTACGCCGCCGGGAGGACCAGGGGCTCCTGCTCCTGTCCGTCGTAGTTCGGAGCGAAGTCGACCGTGTTCTCCTCGATCGACTCCGTCATCAGGCCGGCCGCCGGGTCCATGCGGCACTCGGTGTACCGCATGGCGGCCGGGCGGTCGTCGTTGCCCAGTGAACCGAAGTTCCCGTGCCCGTCGACCAGGGGGACGCGCATGGAGAACGGCTGGGCGAGGCGCACCAGGGCGTCGTAGATCGACGCGTCGCCATGGGGGTGCAACTTACCCATGACCTCGCCGACGACGCGGGCGCACTTCACATAGCCGCGTTCGGGGCGCAGGCCCATCTCGTTCATCTGGTAGACGATCCGACGGTGGACGGGCTTCATCCCGTCGCGGGCGTCGGGCAGGGCGCGCGAGTAGATGACCGAGTACGCGTACTCCAGGTAGGAGCCCTGCATTTCGTCGACCACGTCGATGTCGAGGATCCTCTCCTCGAAATCGTCGGGCGGCGGGGTCTTCGTGCTGCGGCGGGCCATCGCTGCTGCGGCTCCTTCACCAACATCTACGGGAACATGTACGGGAACTGTCGCGGACCATTGTGGACCGCCCCACTGACAACGCTGATCGCGACCCGTCCGAACGGGGTCGCCGACGGTCCGCGCCGAAGCCGCCGTGCTCGCTTACGGCGTACCCGGAGCGGGAACTTCGCCAGGTGGCTGCAGGCTTGCATACAGTGGCAGGACCGGCAGCGGTTTCGCCTTCACACAGTGGTCCGCGTCCGCAGTGTTTCTCAGCGTCACCAGCGTTACCAGCGGTATCAGTTTCTCAGCATTTCCGAGGTTCACGGTTCCCACCGCGATCGAAGGGACGTACATGCCCATGGGTCACACGGCCACCGCCGAGGCCGGCTCCGGCGGCCTGACAGCGACCGAGCACCGGCTGGCCAACGGCCTGCGTGTCGTGCTCTCCGAGGATCACCTGACCCCGGTCGCGGCGGTCTGCCTCTGGTACGACGTCGGCTCGCGCCACGAGGTCAAGGGCCGTACGGGCCTCGCTCACCTGTTTGAGCACCTGATGTTCCAGGGCTCCAAGCAGGTGCACGGCAACGGTCACTTCGAACTCGTCCAGGGCGCGGGCGGCTCGCTCAACGGCACCACGAGCTTCGAGCGCACGAACTACTTCGAGACCATGCCCGCCCACCAGCTGGAGCTCGCGCTCTGGCTGGAGGCCGACCGCATGGGCTCGCTCCTGACGGCCCTCGACGAGGAGTCCATGGAGAACCAGCGCGACGTCGTCAAGAACGAGCGCCGCCAGCGCTACGACAACGTGCCCTATGGCACCGCGTTCGAGAAGCTGACCGCCCTCATGTACCCCGAGGGCCACCCGTACCACCACACGCCCATCGGCTCCATGGCCGACCTGGACGCGGCCACCCTCGAGGACGCGCGGGCCTTCTTCCGCACCTACTACGCGCCCAACAACGCGGTGCTCTCCGTGGTCGGCGACATCGACCCCGAGCAGACGCTCGCCTGGGTCGAGAAGTACTTCGGCTCGATCGCGGGACACGACGGCAAGCCCGCCCCGCGCGACGGCTCCCTGCCCGACGTGCTCGGCGAGCAGCGCCGCCAGGTCGTCGAGGAGGAGGTCCCGGCGCGCGCCCTCATGGCGGCCTACCGGCTGCCCGAGGACGGCACGCGCGCGAGCGACGCCGCCGACCTCGCCCTGACCGTCCTCGGCGGCGGCGAGTCGTCCCGGCTCTTCAACCGCCTGGTGCGCCGCGACCGGACCGCCGTGGCGGCCGGGTTCGGCCTCCTCCGGCTGGCCGGCGCGCCGTCCATGGGCTGGCTGGACGTGAAGACCTCCGGCGATGTCGAGGTGCCGGTCATCGAGGCCGCCGTCGACGAGGAGCTCGCCCGGTTCGCCGCGGAGGGCCCCACGCCCGAGGAGATGGAGCGCGCGCAGGCCCAGCTGGAGCGCGAGTGGCTGGACCGGCTCGGCACCGTGGCGGGCCGCGCCGACGAACTGTGCCGCTTCGCCGTCCTCTTCGGCGACCCGCAGCTCGCCCTCACCGCCGTCGGCCGCGTCCTGTCCGTGACCGCGGAGGAGGTCCAGGAGGTCGCCAAGGCCCGCCTGCGCCCCGACAACCGTTCGGTCCTCGTGTACGAGCCGACGGCCCCCGCCGACACCGATGACGAGAGCGACCCGAGCGACGAGGAGGCGGGCGCGTGACCGAGCAGCTCGCGACCATGGACTTCCACCCCCAGCCCCAGGCGGGCACCGCCAAGCCCTGGGCGTTCCCCGCCCCCGAGCGTGGCGAGCTGGCCAACGGCCTGACCGTGCTGCGCTGTCACCGCCCCGGGCAGCAGCTCGTCGCCGTCGAGATCAACCTCGACGCGCCGCTCGACGCCGAGCCCGCGGGCCTCGACGGCGTCGCCACGATCATGGCGCGCGCCTTCACCGAGGGCACCGACAAGCACTCCGCCGAGGAGTTCGCGGCCGAACTGGAACGGTGCGGCGCCACGTTGGACGCCCACGCCGACCACCCCGGCGTCCGGGTCTCCCTCGAGGTGCCCGTCTCGCGCCTCTCCAGGGGCCTCGCGCTGCTCGCCGACGCCCTGCGTGCGCCCGCCTTCGCGGACAGCGAGATCGAGCGCCTGGTGCGCAACCGGCTGGACGAGATCCCGCACGAGAGCGCCAACCCGGCCCGGCGCGCCGCCAAGGAGCTCTCCAAGCAGCTCTTCCCGGCCGACGCGCGCGTGTCGCGCCCGCGCCAGGGCACCGAGGAGACCGTCGCCGCCATCGACGCGGCCGCCGTACGGGCCTTCTACGAGAAGCACGTACGCCCCGCCACCGGCACGGTCGTCGTCGTGGGCGACCTGGCCGACGTCGACCTCGACGCCCTCCTCGAGGACACGCTCGGCGCCTGGACCGGGAACACCGCGGAGCCCCGCCCGGTCCCGGCGGTCACCGCCGACGACACCGGCCGCGTCATCATCGTCGACCGTCCGGGCGCGGTGCAGACACAGCTGCTCATCGGCCGGATCGGCCCCGACCGGCACGACCGCGTGTGGGCCGCGCAGGTTCTCGGCACGTACTGCCTGGGCGGCACGCTCACCTCCCGTCTGGACCGCGTCCTGCGCGAGGAGAAGGGCTACACCTACGGTGTGCGGGCCTTCTCCCAGGTGCTGCTCTCCGCGCCGGACGGTACGGGCGCCGCCATGCTCGCCATCAGCGGCTCCGTCGACACCCCGAACACGGGTCCGGCCCTGAACGACCTGTGGAAGGTGCTGCGGACCCTGGCCGCCGAGGGGCTGACGGACGCCGAGCGGGACACGGCCGTGCAGAACCTGGTGGGCGTGGCGCCACTCAAGTACGAGACGGCCGCGGCCGTCGCGGGCACCCTCGCCGACCAGGTCGAGCAGCACCTCCAGGACGACTTCCAGGCGCAGCTGTACCGCCGGCTCGCCGAGACGGGCACCGTGGAGGCCACCGCGGCCGTCGTGAGCGCCTTCCCGGCGGACCGTTTGGTGACGATCCTCGTGGGCGACGCCGCGCACATTGCGGAGCCCGTCCAGACGCTCGGTATCGGCGAGGTGACCGTCGTCGCGGGCTGACCCCCTCACGACCTCTTCGCTCACGGAAGGAGCCCCGGCAGCCCTCACGGCCGCCGGGGCTTCTTGGTGTGCGTTCGGCATGAACCCCGGCATATGCCCGTTTTGGTATGGAGGTTGCCTGTCTGGCCTGTGGTGTGCGCTACAAAACCCGGGTTCCGTTTGTCGAACAAATGAGGTGCCGCTTAGCGTCGGTGCGGCTGTCCGCCCGTCATGCGTCGCGCCCGCGACACCGGACAGTCATCGCCGAGTCCCCCACGGCGCGAGCCAGGGGAGCCGGGGACCCACCGCAGTCCCTGGGGTGAATCGGGCGCTCTTCCGGCCGTGAGGCAGGGGAGAGGGCCCGTAGGAGACCTTCCTGCTCCGAACCCGTCAGCTAACCCGGTAGGCGAGAGGGAAGGAAAGGATCAGCCACCGCATGGCGTTCACCCGTGCCACCGGGAAGCACCGTCGTCCGAGCCGTCTCACGCGCACCACCGCGCAGGTCGCGGGCGTCGCCGCGCTCACCACGACCGGTGTCGTCGGCGGCCTCGCCGCCCCCGCACTCGCCGCCCCCGCGGCGCCCGAGCAGAACGGCCTCACCCAGGCGATCGCCATCGGCGACTCCATGGCCGCCCAGATCGACGCGCAGGCCACCGCTCAGAAGAAGGCCGCCGACGAGGCGGCCGCCAAGGCGAAGGCCAAGGCGAAGGCCGAGGCCGAGGCCAAGAAGAGGGCCGAGGAGGCCAAGCGCCAGGCCGAGGCGAAGGCCGCCAAGGAGCGCGAGGCCAAGGAGCGCGCCGCCCGCGAGGCCGAGCGCAAGCGCCTCCTCAACAGCTTCGTCGCCCCGATCTCCGGCTCGTACGTCTCCACCGGCTACCAGGCCAGCAGCGGCCTGTGGTCCTCCGGCAGCCACACCGGCATCGACTTCCACGCGGCGAGCGGCACGTCCGTGCACGCCGTCGGCGCGGGAACCGTCGTCGAGGCGGGCTGGGGCGGTGCCTACGGCAACAACATCGTGATCAAGATGAACGACGGTACGTACACCCAGTACGGTCACCTGTCGTCCATCGGCGTCTCCGTCGGTCAGTCGGTCACCCCCGGCCAGCAGATAGCCCTCTCCGGCGCCACCGGCAACGTCACGGGCCCGCACCTGCACTTCGAGGCCCGCACGTCGCCCGAGTACGGCTCCGACATGGACCCCGTCGCGTACCTGCGCTCGCACGGCGTCAACGTCTGACACACGCTTCCGCGTCTGACACACGCTTTCGCGTCCGGCATGCGCCTACGCGTCCGGCGCACGCCTCCGCTCAGCAAGCCCCGGCTCACCGAGCCGGGGCTTTCGCGTGCGATCGCACCGTCCGGCGGACTTCCTGACCTGGCCAAAAAATATCCATGAATTCCGGTCCCCCGTCGGAAATTCGAGAACCGTGGAATAGAGTCGGGACGAAGTTGCAGGGAGCGCGCCCGCACGGGCGTCGGTCGACCGCGTTGCGCGGGGATCAAAAGCGGAGGTCGAATCATGCGGATTCCCGCGCACTCGGTATGCACCGCGATTCGCGATGACATCGTCGCGGGTGTCTACCCGCGCGGCAGCAGGCTCACTGAGGAGCTGCTCGCACGCCGCTACGGTGTCTCGCGCGTGCCCGTGCGCGAGGCGCTGCGCACGCTGGAGGCCGAGGGGTTCGTCGTCACGCGCAGGCACGCGGGCGCGTGCGTGGCCGAACCCACCGGGCAGGAGGCCGCCGACCTCCTTGAGGTCCGGCTGCTGCTCGAACCGCTGGGTGCGGCGCGGGCGGCGCAGCGCCGCACCGAGGCCCATCTGAAAGTCCTGCGCGGCCTGGTCAGGCTGGGTCAGGAGCGCTCCAGGGCGGACCGGAACGAGGATCTGCGCTCCCTGGACGGCTGGTTCCACGAGACCTTGGCGCAGGCCTCCGGCAGCCCCGGCCTGATCGCCCTGCTCACCCAGCTCCGGCACAAGATCGCCTGGATGTACGCCGTGGAGGCCCCGGACCGGCCGGCCGAGTCGTGGGCCGAGCACGGTGCCATCGTCGACGCCGTGGCGCGGGGTGACGCCGAGCGGGCCCGCACGCTGACCGCCCGCCATGCCGAGCGCGTCGCCTCCGCCCACAGGCTGCGCGTCCCGCGCGCGGGCGGCCCGGTGAGGACTTCGCAACATGCCGTAAACACGGCGGGTCTCCGGAATTAACAGAAAGCCCGTATACAAAGCGTTGGGGAATTCCGTGGCATTCGCGGGATTGAATTGACGCTAATCAGGAAACAGTGAAGCCGCGCGCCCCGAAGGGAAACGCGCGGCTTCGCCGTGAGAAACGGATCAGACAGTCTCGGGCAGCTCGTCGAGGCCCTCGGAGACCAGCTTCGCCAGACGGTCGAGCGCGGCGTCCGCACCCTCGGCGTCGGAAGCGAGGACGATCTCCTCGCCGCCCTGGGCGCCCAGGCCGAGCACCGCGAGCATGGAGGCGGCGTTGACGGGGTTGCCGTCGGCCTTGGCGATCGTCACGGGGACGCCGGCCGCGGTGGCCGAGCGGACGAAGATGGAGGCGGGGCGGGCGTGGAGGCCCTCGGCCCAGCCGACGTTGACGCGGCGCTCAGCCATGTGATGCTGCCCTTCAGATGTTCCAAGGTTGTCTAGACCATTCTCACACACCGGGGAGCGGCGATCGACGAGGACCCGGGTCCCGTCGCCGCACCGCCTCCCGGCCATGCATAGCCTGCCTCCCACGCGCGCGGGACGCGACCCGTACGGATGTCGGTGCCTCGCGCGGGACGCGACCCGTACGACTGTCGGTGCCTCGCTCTACCCTTGCGCCATGGAGACCGGTACGGAGACCCCGTCGGACGGGCACGCCTACCCCGCCCACTGGGAGGCGGACGTGGTGCTGCGCGACGGCGCCACCGCCCGCGTCAGGCCCATCACCCCCGCCGACGCCGAGCGCCTGACCAGTTTCTACGAACAGGTCTCGGACGAGTCGAAGTACTACCGCTTCTTCGCGCCCTACCCGCGTCTGTCCGCCAAGGACGTCCACCGTTTCACCCATCACGACTACGTGGACCGCGTCGGGCTCGCCGTCACGGTGGGCGGCGAGTTCATCGCCACCGTCCGCTACGACCGCATCGACGCCACCGGACGCCCCGCCTCCGCCCCCGCCGACGAGGCCGAGGTCGCCTTCCTCGTCCAGGACGCCCACCAGGGCAGGGGAGTGGCGAGCGCCCTCCTGGAGCACATCGCGGCCGTCGCGCGCGAGCGCGGCATCCGCCGGTTCGCCGCCGAGGTCCTGCCCGCCAACACCAAAATGATCAAGGTGTTCCGGGACGCCGGATACGTCCAGAAGCGCAGCTTCGAGGACGGCGTGGTCCGCCTCGAGTTCGGCCTGGAGCCCACCGAGGCGTCCCTGGCGGTGCAGCGCGCGCGTGAGCAGCGTGCCGAGGCCCGCTCCGTGCAGCGCCTCCTCGCGCCCGGCTCCGTGGCCGTGATCGGCGTGGGGCGCGCGCCCGGCGGCGTCGGCCGCGGCGTCCTCGACAACCTCAGGGACGCCGGGTACACCGGCCGCCTGTACGCCGTGAACAAGGCGTTCCCCGAGGACCTGACCGAGATCGACGGCGTCCCCGCCCACCGGCGCGTGCGCGACATCGACCCCGCCGACCGCGTCGACCTGGCCGTCGTCGCCGTCCCCGCGCCGTACGTGCCCGAGGTCGTCGCCGAATGCGGTGAGCGCGGCGTACAGGGCCTGGTCGTCGTCTCCGCCGGCTACGCGGAGAGCGGCGCCGAGGGGCGCGAGCGCCAGCGCGAACTGGTCCGCCAGGCCCGCTCGTACGGCATGCGCCTCATCGGGCCGAACGCGTTCGGGGTCGTCAACACCTCGCCCGACGTCCGCCTCAACGCCTCGCTCGCCCCCGAGATGCCGCGCCCAGGGCGCATCGGCCTGTTCGCCCAGTCCGGCGCCATCGGTATCGCCCTCCTCGCGCGCCTGCACCGCAGGGGCGGCGGCGTCACCGGCGCCACCGGCATCTCCACGTTCGTCTCCGCGGGCAACCGCGCGGACGTCTCCGGCAACGACGTCCTGCAGTACTGGTACGACGACCCGGACACCGACGTCGCCCTCATGTACCTCGAATCCATCGGCAACCCGCGCAAGTTCACCCGCCTCGCCCGCCGCACCGCCGAGGCCAAGCCCCTGGTCGTCGTGCAAGGCGCCCGGCACAGCGGCATCGCCCCCACCGGGCACGCCGTACGGGCCACGCGCCTGCCGTACGCGACGGTCTCCGCGCTGCTGCGCCAGGCGGGCGTCATCCGCGTCGACACCATCACCGAACTCGTCGACACGGGCCTCCTCCTGGCCCGCCAGCCGCTGCCCGCCGGGCCGCGCGTCGCCATCCTCGGCAACTCCGAGTCGCTCGGCCTGCTCACCTACGACGTGTGCCTCTCCGAAGGACTGCGCCCCAAGTCGCCCCGCGACCTGACCACGGCGGCGACCCCGGCGGACTTCCGCGCCGCGCTCGACGCGGCTCTGGCCGACGACAAGACCGACGCCGTCGTCGTCACCGCCATGCCCGCCGTGGGGGAGGACCCGGCCGGGGACGCGGAGCTGGCGGCCGCCCTCAGCGCCGCCGCAGCGGCCGCGCCGGCCAAGCCCGTCCTCGTCGTCCACGTCGAACTGGGCGGCCTGGCCGAGGCGCTCTCCGCCGCGGCCAGCACCGGCCCCAACGCGCCGGACACGACCGGCACGCGCGCGTCCACGCCGACGCCGGCGCCCGACAAGGCAGCCGAGGACACCCCGCGCCTCATCCCCGCCTACCCCGCCGCCGAGCGCGCCGTCCGCGCCCTGGCCGAGGTCGTGCGGTACGCCCAGTGGCGGCGCGAGGCGGCCGAACCCGGCAGGGTGCCCGAGTACGAGGACATCGACGAGGCCGGGGCCGCCGCCCTCATCCGCGAACTGCTCGCCAAGGAGGACGACCCGCGCGGCCTCGAACTCACCACCGAGCAGGCCCGCGAACTCCTCGCGCACTACGGCATCGCCATCCGGCAGACCCTGCCCGCGCCGGACGCGACCGGCGCCGCCGACGCCGCCCGCGCCCTCGGCTACCCCGTCGCCCTCAAGACGACCGCCCCGCACCTGCGCCACCGCGCGGACCTCGGCGGCGTACGCCTGGACCTGGCCGACGAGACGGACCTGCGGCGTGCCTACGAGGAGTTGACCGAGCACCTGGGCAGCCCGGCCGAGCTGCGGCCCGTCGTGCAGTCCATGGCCCCGCGCGGCGTCGACACCGTCGTACGGGCCGTCATCGACCAGGCCGCGGGCGCGGTGCTCTCCTTCGGCCTGGCCGGCGCCCCGTCCGAGCTGCTCGGCGACACCGTGCACCGCCTGGTCCCGGTCACCGACCGGGACGCGCAGTCGATGGTCCGCTCCATCAAGACGGCCCCGATGCTGTTCGGCTGGCGCGGCGCCGCGCCCGTCGACACACCGGCCCTGGAGGAGCTGCTCCAGCGGGTGTCCCGGCTCGTCGACGACCATCCCGAGGTGGTCGGCGTCACGCTCGAACCGGTCGTCGTCGCGCAGCAGGGCCTGACCGTGCTCGGCGCCACGGTCCGCCTCGCCCCGCCCCCGGCCCGGGACGACCTCGGGCCCCGCACCCTGCCCGTCGCCTATTGACACCGGCCCGCGGTGGTTATCCACAGGCGCAACCGCAGTCCCCGTCCGGCCTTAGGATGGACCTCATGGCCAAGACCAGTACGACGACCCAAGGGCTGCGAGCGGCGATCGAGCGCAGCGGCTACTACCCGGCCCTCGTGGCCGAGGCGGTGGAGGCCGCGGTCGGCGGCGAGCCGATCTCGTCGTACCTCGTGCACCAGGAGACCACGTTCGACGCGAACGAGGTCCGCAGGCATGTCACCGTCCTGGTCCTGACCGGCACCCGCTTCATCGTCAGCCACACCGACGAGCAGGCCGCCGACACCACCTCGCCGACGCCGTACGCGACCACGTCCACGGAGTCCGTGAAGCTCGACCGGATCTCCTCCGTCGTGCTCAGCCGCGTCGTCGCCAACCCGGAGAAGTACGTGCCGGGCACGCTCCCGCGCGAGGTCGTGCTCACCATCGGCTGGGGCGCCGTCTCCCGCATCGACCTGGAGCCCGCCGCCTGCGGCGACCCCAACTGCGAGGCGGACCACGGCTACACGGGCAGCTCCACCGCCGACGACCTGAGCCTGCGCGTCAGCGAGGCGGGCGACGGACCCGAGACCGTGCGCCAGGCGCTCGCCTTCGCCCAGGCCCTCTCCGAGGCCACCGTGGACGCGGGACGGCGATGACCCAGGCCGCCTGGGACGACGTAGAGCCGCTGCCCGTCCACACCGCTCCCGTCCCGGCGTACGGCTCCGGATCGCTCGCCGACCTGCTGCCCACCCTCGGCTCCCACCTGGGCGTCCCCGGCTGCGAGGCCGCGATCCCCGAGCTGGCCCCCGCGGACCGCGCCTGCGTCTTCCTGATCGACGGCCTCGGCTGGGAGCAGCTGAAGGCGCACCCGGGCGAGGCCCCGTTCCTCAGTTCGCTAGTCGCCTCCTCGCGCGGCGGCACCGGAACCCCGATCACCGCGGGCTACCCCGCCACCACCGCGACCTCCCTGGCCTCGGTCGGCACGGGCCTGCCGCCCGGCGCCCACGGCCTGCCCGGCTACACGGTGCGCAATCCCGCCACCGGCGAGCTGATGAACCAGCTCCGCTGGACCCCGTGGACGAAGCCGCAGGTCTGGCAGCCGTACCCGACGATCTTCCAGCGCGCCCACGAGGCCGGCGTCCACACGGCCCAGGTCTCCGCACCCGCCTTCCAGTCGACACCCCTCACCAAGATCGCGCTGAGCGGCGGCACCTTCCACGGCCGCCTCTCCGGCGAGGACCGGATGGACCTGGCCGCGGCCCAGCTCGCCGAGGGCGACCGCTCGCTCGTCTACACGTACTACAGCGAGGTCGACGGCAAGGGCCACCGCTTCGGCGTCGACTCCGACCCCTGGCGCGGCCAGCTCGGTTACGTCGACCGGCTCGCCCAGCGCCTCGCCGAGCAACTCCCGCCGCGCAGCGCCCTGTACGTGACTGCCGACCACGGCATGCTCGACATCCCCTTCGACGAACAGTCCCGCATCGACTTCGACGAGGACTGGGAGCTGAGCGCGGGCGTCGCCCTGCTCGGCGGCGAAGGCCGCGCGCGCCATGTGTACGCGGTGCCCGGCGCGCAGGGCGACGTGCTCGCAGTGTGGCACGAAGTCCTCGGGGAGCAGTTCTGGGTCGCGAGCCGCGAGGAGGCGATCGCCGCGGGCTGGTTCGGCCCGCAGGTCGACGTACGGGTCCGCGACCGGCTCGGCGACGTCATCGCCGCCGCCCGCGACGACGTACTGATCACGGCCTCGCGCACCGAGCCGAAGGAGTCCCTGATGGTCGGCAACCACGGCTCCATGACCCCGGCCGAACAGCTCGTACCGCTCCTCGAAGTACGCGCCTGAAGCCCGCTCTCCCTTGTTCTCCGTCCCGCGGTCTTCCGTCCCACGGTTTTCCGTCTCACGCGAAAGGCGCTCGAACCCCCATGCCCGAGCTGGTGTTCTTCTCCGGAACCATGGACTGCGGAAAGAGCACGCTGGCTCTGCAGATCGAGCACAACCGCTCGGCCCGCGGACTGCAGGGGATGATCTTCACCCGTGACGACCGGGCCGGCGAGGGCAAGCTCTCCTCCCGCCTCGGCCTGGTCACCGACGCCGTCGAGGTCGCCGACGACCTCGACGTGTATGCGTACGTCGTGGACCGCCTCTCGCAGGGCGGCAAGGTGGACTACGTGATCGCGGACGAGGCGCAGTTCCTCGCGCCCGGCCAGATCGACCAGCTCGCCCGCGTCGTCGACGATCTCGACCTCGACGTCTTCGCGTTCGGTATCACCACCGACTTCCGCTCCAAGCTGTTCCCCGGCTCGCAGCGCCTGGTCGAACTCGCCGACCGCGTCGAGGTGTTGCAGGTCGAGGCGCTCTGCTGGTGCGGCGCCCGCGCCACGCACAACGCCCGCACCATAAACGGCGAGATGGTCGTCGAGGGCGCCCAGGTCGTCGTCGGCGACGTCAACCACGCCGAGGACGAGATCGGCTACGAGGTGCTGTGCAGGCGCCACCACCGCAAGCGCACGACGAGCGCCACGGCGCACGCGGCGGCCCTGTCGCCCGACGTGCTCCCGGTAGCCTGACATCCCGTTCGGCGAGCCGCCGCGCAGAAACGATCAGGACGGGGCCGACGTCACCAGCGCGAACTCCGCCCCCTCGGGGTCGGCCACCCGCGCGACCCGGCCGAGGGAGCCGTTCCGCGCGGACGTCACGGTGTGGCCGCCGAGGTCGGCGACCTGCTCCACCGCCTCGTCCACGTTCCTGACCTCGAAGTACGTCGTCCAGTGCGATCCGCGATGGCGCGGCAGGGCATGTCCCACGCCTTGCACGGAGGCCACCGGACGCCCCTGCACGAGCAGCGTCAGACAATCGAAGTCGGCGGAGACGACGGCCTCCTCGGTGTAGCCGAAGACCGACTGGTAGAACTTCGAGACGCTGGAGGTCTCCCGCGTCACCAGCTCGTTCCACGCCACCGCGCCGGGCACACCCGTCACCGCCATGCCCAGATGCTCGGCCGCCTGCCAGACGCCGAACACGGCGCCCGACGGGTCCGAGCCGATGGCCATCCGGCCCGCCTCGCCCGCGTCCAAGGGGCCCACGCCGACGGTGCCGCCGCACTGCCGCACCGACGCGGCCGTCTCGTCCACGTCGTCCGAGGCCAGATAGGGGGTCCAGGCGATCGGCAGGTGCCGTCCCGACGGCAGACTGCCGATGCCGGCCACCTCCTTGCCGTCGAGGAGGGCCCGCGCGTACGGGCCGAGCTGCTGGGGGCCGGGCCGGAACTCCCAGCCGAACAAAGCCCCGTAGAACTCCTGGGTCGCGGCCATGTCGTGCACCATCAAGCTCACCCAGCAGGGTGTCCCCGGCGCACGCCTGGCTGCTGCCTCGGTCATCGTCACTCTCTCCTCGGAACGGAACCCGCGGAACGGAACCCTCAAGGCCCGCGGTCGGGAATCCTCGTGTCGTCGCGCCCGTGCTCGATGGTGGCACTCCGTGCCGCGGGGCGCTTCCTGGCCGCGCCGAATCCGCTGGGCTCCGCACAGAGAATGCCCGAAACGTTGTTTCGCCGACGTTTCCGCGCCACGGCCCGGCCGTGTCCGACCGGATGACGCTCGGTAGTCGATCGAGCACGCTATCCGAAGGCGGGCGCTCGGGCCAGACCATGAGCAAGGATGGCCCCCATGAATGCCATCATCACCGCATCCGACCTCGCGAGCGAGCTGGCGGGGGATCACCCGCCCGTGTTGCTCGACGTCCGCTGGCAGCTCAGCACCGCGAAAGCCGCTGGAGAACCGGCGTTCGACGGCCGCGCCGAGTACGGAGCGGGCCACCTCCCCGGCGCGGTCTTCGTCGACCTCGACGCGGAGCTCGCCGGTCACGCGGGCGCGGGCGGCGGCAGGCACCCGCTGCCCGACCTGGCCGACTTCGGCGCGGCGATGCGCGCGGCGGGCGTGTCGGCCGACCGCGACGTCGTCGTGTACGACGGCGGACAGGGCTGGGCTGCGGCACGCGCCTGGTGGCTGCTGCGCTGGACGGGGCACCCCTCCGTACGGGTCCTGGACGGCGGCCTCGCCGCCTGGGACGGCCCGCTGGAGGAGGGGCCCGCGGCACCTCGCGAGCCGGGCACCTTCGAACCTGCACCGGGTGCCACCGGCCTCCTCGACGCGGACGGCGCCGCCGCCCTGGCCCGTTCCGGTCTCCTTCTGGACGCCCGTGCCGCCGAGCGCTACCGGGGCGACGTGGAGCCCATCGACCGCGTCGGCGGCCACATCCCGGGCGCCGTCTCGGCGCCGACCACGGAGAACGTCGGGGCGGACGGCCGGTTCCGCCCGGCCGCCGAACTCGCCGACCGCTTCAAGGCCCTGGGTGCGACCGGGGGAGCGGGCGAGGTCGGCGTCTACTGCGGCTCGGGCGTGTCCGGCGCCCACGAGGTCCTGGCGCTCGCGGTGGCGGGCGTCGACGCGCAGCTGTACGTGGGGTCGTGGTCGGAGTGGTCCGCGGACGAGTCCCGCCCGGTGGCGACGGGCCCGGACCCGCAGTAACGGTCACGCGTACGTCGTAGGGGCCCGCGCCGACCGATCGGCGCGGGCCCCTACGACGTAAGACGTACAGCGGTACGCAGCAGTACTTAATGCCGGCACTCACTGCCAGCACGTACTGTCGGCCGCTTACTTACTCCTGCTTCTTGCGGCGCGTGCCGAAGACGATCTCGTCCCAGCTCGGCACCGCGGCCCGGCGTCCGGGGCGCACCCCGTCGGCCTCGGCCTGGCGGTCCGTGGTGCCGGTCAGGCGGTCCCGGTGGCCCGCGACGCTGCGCGGCATCAGCACGTCCGCGTACGCGGCTCCCGCGCCCGCAGAGGCGGCGGGCGCGGCGGGCTCCTCCAGCTCGACGGCGGCGGGCGGCTCGGGCTCCTCCTGCGGCGGCTCGGGGGCCGTCGTCGGACGCTCGGGCACCACGATGTCGCCGCGGTAGCTGGGCACGGCCTCCAGGAGGCTGGTCAGCGAGTCGCGCTCCGAGGAGGAGGCGATCGCCGGCAGGTTGTCCTCGGCGGCGGGCGGCTCCGGCGGGGCGGGACGCTCCAACTGCCGGTCGAGGGCGCGGTCCAGCGGACGGTCCCTGGGCAGCCGGGCGATCCTCGGCACGAACGGGAACGTGGGTTCGGGCGCGCCGATGTCGTCGGACTCGCCGATCAGCGAACGCGCCTCGTCGTCCACGGCCTGGACGAGCCTGCGGGGCGGGTCGTAGGTCCAGCTCGCCGAGTGCGGTTCGCCCGCGACCCGGTAGACGAGCAGAACCTCCCAGGTGCCGTCGTCGCGGCGCCAGGAGTCCCACTGCACGGTCTCCTTGTCGGCGCCGCGCAGCAGCAGCCGCTCCTGCACCGCCTCGCCGAGCTGCGGTCCGGTGTTCTCACCGGGCCTGCGCACAGGGGTCTTTCTGGCCCGCTCGGCCATGAAGGCGCGCTCCGCGAGCACGGGGCCCTCGAAGCGGCGTACGCGATCCACCGGGATGCCCGCGAACTGGGCGACCTCCTCGGCGGACGCGCCTGCCCGTATACGCGCCTGAATGTCGCGTGGGCGGAGGTGGCTCTCCACCTCGATCTCGATCTGGCCGAGGCGCGGACGATCGCCGCGCACGGCGGCCCGGAGGCGCTCATCGATCGGAAGCGTGTACTCCGTGCTGTCCGCAGCCTTCAGCACCAGCCGTGTGCCGTCGTTAGAGACGGCCACGACACGCAGTTCGGGCATGGGGACCTCCCGGGTGGTGCCTGCCGACGTCACGTGCGTCGCTGCTTCCGCTAGTCGAGTGTGGCCTGCCCGGGTGCAGCCTGCCACAACCTTGCCGAGTTGCCCGGCGTGTCGGGCATCGACCCGAGAGCGCCGTTATGGCACGGTTATCCATTCGCAACGCTAAGTGACCGAAGTCGTCACCCTGTGCAACGAGCCCCCTCCCGGTGGTCCTGGAAGGCCCCGGACACCCTGGCGGGAGACCGGACCCAGGGCTCGCAACAGTACTCCATTCGGGCCACTCGCGTGGATCGGCGCGCCGCCGAAGTTCTCGTGCCGTGCGGGAGTTGGGCCCGGGGCGCCTTGGGGGTGTGCCCGATTCGCGACGGATGCGCGTGGCGTGCTTCACGGAATCTCCAGAAACGGAACTGACGGCTTCGGCCATACGTCCCTTTCTCATGCGGCACAGGAAGTTCGCGTAGCCTCGGGAGCTTCGGTGCGAAAACGGGCGGTATGTCGAGAAAGGCTGGTCGGAACCGGAGATGGGTGTGAGGCCGGACAACTTCCGCGACGAGCAAGGCGGGCAGGGTGTGCCCCAAGGGAAGAAGCGGCTGGATCTGAGCGTGCCTCAGGTGGCGGGCAGTGCCGTCGCCGCGGTCGTGGCCGCCAAGCTCGCCTCCAGTTTCGGCGTCTACGGCACGATCCTCGGCGCCGGTGTGGTCAGCGCCATCGCCACCTGCGGCGGCACCGTCTTCCAGCACTTCTTCCGCCGCACCGGCGAGCAGATACGTGACGTCGCGGTGCAGACGAAGCCCAGGGGGCGGCACATACCGGTCACGGCGCAGGGCCGTCCCGTGCCGCGCACGTTCCGCTCGGACGCCACCATGGACGCCACGATGGACGCTCCGATGGACGCGACGCCGGGTGGCCCTGCTGACGCCACGCAGGCCATGGCGCCGGGTGTCCTGCCGACCACCACGACGTGGGGTACGGGGGCGGAGGTGGCGGCCGCCGAGGGCCCGGAGAGCGAGGCGACCCAGCTCTTGGGCGCGGCCGACCCGGAGCGGACCCGGCTGCTCGGCACCGTGGCATCGGACCCGCAGCTCGGTAAGGCCGGCCCGCAGCTCGGTACGGCCGGCCCGGAGTTCGGTTCGGCCGGTCCGGAGTTCGAGAAGACGCACCTGCTTGGCGCGGCAGGCCAGGACCCCGACAAGACGCAGTTGCTCGGCGCCGCGGATTCCGACAAAACACAATTGCTCGGCGCCGCGGACCCCGACAGGACGCGACTCCTCAGGGTCGGCACGCCCCACATCGACGACGCCACGCGCGCGTTGCGGCCCGCGACGGATATGCCGCCCGCCGACGAGGAGTTCACCGAAGGCACCGTCCACCGGACCCGCGTCAAGAGCTGGAAGCGGCCACTGATCGCCGCCGCCGTCGTCTTCGGCGTCACCATGGGCGGCATCACGACGTACGAGCTGGTCGCGGGGCACAGCTTCAGCGGGGACAGCGGCAGCACCACGTTCCGGGACGCCTTCAGCGGGCACCGGTCGTCCGGGGACGGTGACGGGGGCGGCGACTCCACCCCGGGCACCACGGAGCCGTCCGACGGCAGCAGCAGTGGCTCCGACGGCGGTGTGCGGAAGGGCGACGGCTCGTCCACGGGCGACAGCGGGACGCCGACCCCGACGCCGAGCAGGAGCGGCGGCTCGGACGACGGCTCCGGTACGGGCGCGGACACCGGCTCCGGAACGGGGTCGGACCAGGGCTCGGACAGCGGCTCCGGCTCCGGTGACGGGAACACGACGCCGACCCCGACGCCCACGCCGACCCCATCGCAGAGCGCGGGGCAGGGCGCGGGGCAGGGCGCGGACACGGGATCGGGCACGGGCTCGGAACGGCAGAGCCCGGACCAGTAGCGGACCGTCAGTCGCCGAGGACCCGGCGCAGGTAGGCGTTGCCGAAAAGACGGTCCGGGTCCAGGCGGTCACGCAGCGCGGTGAACTCGGCGAAGCGCGGGTACGCCTGCGCGAAGTACGCCGCGTCGCGCGTGTGCATCTTGCCCCAGTGCGGACGCCCCTCGTGCGCGGTGAAGATCCGCTCGGCGGCCGTGAAGTACCGCTGGTACGGGGTGCCCTTGTACATGTGGACCGCGATGTAGGCGCTCTCGCGGCCGGACGCGGTGGACAGCGCTATGTCGTCGGCGGGCGCGGTGCGCACCTCGACCGGGAAGCTGACCCGCAGGGTCGAGCGGTCCACCATGGTCTTCAGCTCGCGCAGCGTCTCCACGAGCGCCTCGCGCGGAACGGCGTACTCCATCTCCACGAAGCGCACCCGGCGCGGTGATGTGAAGACCTTGTAGGGGATGTCGGTGTAGGTCCTCGCGGAGAGCGCCTTGCTGGAGATCTTGGCGATCGTCGGGATCGTGGCGGGCACCGCGCGGCCGAGCGAGTTGACCACCTGGAAGAGGCTGTTGGAGAGCAGCTCGTCCTCGATGAAGCCGTTGACCCGCGAGACGGGCGCCTCGGGACCGGCGCTGCGGTTGTTGCGCTTGGTGTTGCAGTTGCCGGTGTGCGGGAACCAGTAGAACTCGAAGTGCTCGTTCTCGGCGTGCAGCTCGTCGAAGTCGGCCATGACCCGGTCGAAGGCCATCGGCTCCTCCCGCGCGGTCAGCAGGAAGACCGGCTCCACGGCGAAGGTGATGGCCGTGATGATCCCGAGCGCGCCGAGGCCGATCCGGGCGGCCGCGAAGACCTCCGGGTTCTCCTTCTCGGAACAGGTGAGCAGCTCCCCGCTCGCCGTCACCAGTTCGAGCCCCTTGATCTGCGCGGCGATCGAGGCGGAGTCGCGGCCCGTGCCGTGGGTGCCGGTGCTGGTGGCGCCGGAGACGGTCTGCTCCATGATGTCGCCCATGTTGGTGAGCGACAGGCCCTCACGGGCGAGGGCCAGGTTGAGCCGCTTGAGCGGAGTGCCCGCCTCGACCGTGACCGTCATGTTGGCGCGGTCAATGGTGCGGATACCGGTCAACAGTTGAGGGCGTACCAACACTCCGTCCGTGGCCGCGGTCGCCGTGAAGGAGTGGCCCGTGCCGACGGCCTTCACCTTCAGGCCGTCCCGCGCCGCCCCGCGCACCGCGGCGGACAGCTCCTCCACGGACGCGGGCGTCACCTCCCGTACGGGGCGCGCGGTGACGTTGCCCGCCCAGTTACGCCACGCCGCGCCGCTCTTCGCGCCGCTGCTTCTCTGCGCCGTGCTCATCGGTAGTTCCTCCCCGCCGCGGAACCGGCTGCTTCAGCCGGCGGTAGCCGAGGAACGCGACCAGGACCGCGACGGCGCCGGCGATCCCCGGAACCCCGTACCCGGCCTTCGCACCGGCGGCGTCGATCACCCAGCCGGCCGCGGAGGAGCCGAGCGCGACACCGACCGCGAGCCCGGTGCTCACCCACGTCATGCCCTCGGTCAGTTTCGCGCGTGGTACGTGCTGCTCGACGAGGGCCATCGTCGTGATCATCGTCGGCGCGATGGACAGGCCCGCAACGAAGAGCGCCACGGCCAGAAACGCCAGGTTCCCGACCAGTTGGAGGGGGATCATACTCACGGCCATCGCCACCACCCCAAGGAGCCACCTGCGCGCGGGCGCCCCCTTGAAGTGCAGCAGGCCGAAGACGGCGCCCGCGACACAGGACCCGGCCGCGTACACGGCGAGCACCACACTGGCCAGGGACTTGTGCCCCTGGTCCTCCGCGAAGGCCACCGTGACCACGTCGACCGCGCCGAAGATCGCGCCCGTCGCCACGAACGTGGCCACCAGGACCTGCAGCCCACGCGCGCGGAGCGCCGATCCGCCGCCATGCTGCGCGCGCGGGTGCGGCACCGGCTCCGTGGCGCGCTGCGCCGTCAGCCAGAAGACGCCCGCGGCGAGGAAACAGCCCGCAAGGAGCGGCCCCGCCTCGGGGAACCAGGCCGTGGACAGACCGATCGAGATGATCGGCCCGAAGATGAAGCACACCTCGTCGATCACGGACTCGAAGGAGTACGCCGTGTGCAGCCGGCGCGGGGTGTGCTCGTACAGGACCGCCCACCGGGCGCGGATCATCGAGCCGACGCTCGGGACGCAGCCGATGAAAGCGGCGCACAGGAACAGCGTCCAGTCCGGCGCCTCGTACTTGGCGCACAGCAGCATCCCCGCGACCGCGACGAGCGAGACCAGCGTGGCCGGGCGCAGGACGCGCCGCTGGCCGTGCCGGTCGACCAGGCGCGAGATCTGCGGCCCGATCACCGCGGCGGACAGCGCCACCGTCGCCGACAGGGCGCCCGCGAGGCCGTAGCGCCCGGTCAGCTGCGAGACCATGGTCACGATCCCGATGCCCATCATCGACAGGGGCATCCGGCCCAGGAACCCGGCCAGCGAGAAGCTCTTGGTGCCGGGGAGGTCGAAGATGGCGCGGTAGGGGCTGGGCAAGGGGGTCTCCGGCGAAAAGGTGCAAGGCGCGAAAGGTGCAGGGCGTAAGGGGTGAGCCGCATACGTGGCCGATACAGCTTACGCGTGTCGGGCGCGGGGCGGCATGGCAGTTTTCCGCCTGTCAGTGGCGGGTGGCAGGATCGAAGACATGCCAGACGCGCTCGCTGCCAGCCTTGATGCCCGCCCCTACGACGCTTTGCTGCTGCTCTCGTTCGGTGGCCCCGAGGGCCCCAACGACGTCGTCCCGTTCCTGGAGAACGTGACACGGGGCCGCGGCATCCCCAAGGAGCGGCTCAAGGAAGTGGGCCAGCATTACTTCCTCTTCGGCGGGGTCAGCCCGATCAACGACCAGAACCGGGCGCTGCTCGACGCCCTGCGCAAGGACTTCGCCGAGCACGGCCTCGACCTGCCGGTCTACTGGGGCAACAGGAACTGGGCGCCGTACCTGACCGACACCCTGCGCGAGATGGTCACCGACGGCCACCGCCGCGTCCTGGTGCTCGCCACCAGCGCCTATGCCTCGTACTCGGGGTGCCGCCAGTACCGCGAGAACCTCGCCGAGTCGCTCGCCGCACTGGAGGCCGAGGGCCTGGAGCCGCCGAAGATCGACAAGCTGCGGCACTACTTCAACCACCCCGGCTTCGTGCGGCCCATGGTCGACGGCGTCCTGAAGTCCCTCGCCGACCTGCCCGACGAGGTCCGCGACGGCGCCCACATCGCGTTCAGCACCCACTCCATCCCGAACGCGGCGGCCGACGCGTCCGGCCCGGTCGAGGAGCACGGGGACGGCGGCGCGTACGTGAAGCAGCACTTGGACGTCGCGCGGCTGATCGCCGACGCGGTGCGCGAGGAGACCGGCGTCGACCACCCCTGGCAGCTCGTCTACCAGTCGCGTTCCGGCGCCCCGCACATCCCGTGGCTGGAGCCTGACATCTGCGACCACCTGGAGGAGCGGCACGGCGCGGGCGTACCGGCCGTCGTCATGGCCCCCATCGGGTTCGTCTCGGACCACATGGAGGTCCTGTACGACCTCGACACCGAGGCCACCGCCAAGGCCGCGGAGCTGGGCCTTCCGGTGCGCCGCTCCGCCACCGTGGGCGCCGACCCGCGCTTCGCCGCGGCCGTACGGGAACTGGTCCTGGAGCGGGCCGCGAAGGAGAGCGGGAAAAACGTCACACCGTGCGCCCTCGGCGCGCTCGGCCCCAGCCACGACCTGTGCCCCGTGGGCTGCTGCCCCGCCCGCGCCCCCAAGCCCGCCGCCGCGGGCGCCGACAGCCCGTACGCGTAAGGAACCGCCGTGACCGACCGCAAGGCCGCCGTGACCGACTCCGGGGCCGCCGTGACCGCCCTCAAGGCCGAACTGCTCGACGTCGCCCTGGAGGCGGCCGCTCGCGCCGGGGCCTTCCTGCGGGACGGGCGCCCCGCCGACCTCGGCGTCGCCGCCACCAAGACCAGCGCCGTCGACGTGGTCACCGAGATGGACATCGCCTCCGAGAAGCTGATCACGGACTACCTGGCCGAGCGCCGCCCCGACGACGGCGTCCTCGGCGAGGAGGGCGCCTCCCGGGAGGGCACCAGCGGCGTCCAGTGGGTGATCGACCCGATCGACGGCACCGTCAACTATCTGTACGGGCGTCCCGACTGGTCCGTCTCCATCGCGGCCCGCAAGGACGGCGAGACCCTCGTCGGCGTCGTCGCCGCGCCCCTGCGCGGCGAGACCTACCGCGCCGTCCTGGGGGAGGGCACCTACGTCAACGACCGTGCCGCCCACGCGCGCGTGGCGCCGCCTTTCGCGCAGGCCCTCGTCGGCACCGGATTCGGCTACCTGGAGACGCGCAGGGCCCATCAGGCCGACGTCGTACGGGAGTTGGTCCCCCAGGTGCGGGACATCCGGCGGGGCGGGTCGGCGGCGATCGACCTGTGCGACGTGGCCCTGGGCCGCCTGGACGCGTACTACGAGCGCGGCCTCAACCCCTGGGACTACGCGGCGGGCGACCTCATCGCGCGCGAGGCGGGCGCCCTGACCGGCGGCCGCCCCGGCGAGCCCGTCTCGCCCGAGCTGACGATCGCCGCGCCGCCCGGCCTCTTCGAGCAGCTCAGGGACCGCCTCGAGGAGCTCGGCGCCTGGCACGACTGACCCCGGACACGGCGAAGGGCCCCGGCGCCCGCCTGGATCGATATCAGGCGCCGGGGCCCTTCTGTGCGGCCGTACGGATCGTGCGCCGAGCGCTGGTCAGGCGCTCGCGGCGTGGATCTCCACGCCGTGTTCCGCGGCGAGGCGGTGGAGGTCGTCCAGCTCGCCCTGCTCGACCTCGGCAAGGAAGTCGTCGCCGGTCTCGCGCGCCAGCGTGAGGTCGGACTCGGCCGCCTTTATGCGCTGCAGAAGTCCTGCGGTGAATGCGTCCATGGTTGCGCCCCCTCGTCCTGGGTCGTGGGTCGGTGGCACGGGGGTGTGCCCTGTGGAAGGGGCGATCACGTCCCCAGCCGCCCCGCGGCTGGCAGCTCGTGGCACGCCACATACAAAGCGTGATCGCGGGTGTAAACCCGTCCTCCCCCCCGACCCTTCCGGGGAAACCTCGATGCGCCCAGAAAAACCGGCCCCGCCGGTGCGCCTGGTCGCCTTACAGCCGGTTTATGGCCGAAAGGGGCAGGATGGAGGCCCACACCCCGTGAAACAGATCCGCCCGCGCGCGCCCGAACCCGCCCGCGGGCGGCCAGAGGAAGGACAGCGACGTGCGCGTACTCGTCGTCGAGGACGAGCAACTGCTCGCCGATGCGGTGGCCACCGGACTGCGCCGGGAGGCCATGGCCGTCGACGTCGTGTACGACGGTGCGGCCGCCCTGGAGCGCATCGGCGTCAACGACTACGACGTGGTCGTCCTCGACCGCGACCTCCCGCTCGTGCACGGCGACGACGTCGCCCGCAAACTCGTCGAGCTGGGCATGCCCACCCGCATCCTGATGCTCACCGCGTCCGGCGACGTCAGCGACCGCGTGGAGGGCCTGGAGCTGGGCGCCGACGACTACCTGCCCAAGCCCTTCGCGTTCACCGAGCTGACGGCCCGAGTCCGCGCCCTCGGACGCCGTACGAGCGTGCCGCTGCCGCCCGTCCTGGAGCGCGCGGGGATCAAGCTCGACCCGAACCGGCGCGAGGTGTTCCGCGAGGGCAAGGAGATCCAGCTCGCCCCCAAGGAGTTCGCCGTCCTGGAAGTACTGCTGCGCAGTGAGGGCGCCGTCGTCTCCGCCGAGCAGCTCCTGGAGAAGGCCTGGGACGAGAACACGGACCCGTTCACCAATGTCGTGCGGGTCACCGTCATGACGCTGCGCCGCAAGCTCGGCGAGCCCGCGGTGATCGTCACGGTGCCCGGCTCCGGCTACCGGATCTGATCCCTCCATGGCCGCCGCACCAGCGCCCCCCAGCGCGCCACCGAAGCCCACCTGGAAGCCCGGCACCAAGGTCGACCCGCCCTTCCCCTGGCTCCGCCCCACGATCCGCATACGGCTCACGCTGCTGTACGGCGGCATGTTCCTCATCGCGGGCATCCTGCTGCTCTCGATCATCTACATGCTCGCGGCGCAGGCGCTCAACGTGGGCAGCGAGCTGCCGTTCAAGATCATCAATCACAACCTCGTCAGCTCCGTCTGCACCATCCCTGCCGCCCCGACGGACAACCAGCTCAACGACGCCCTGAACGACTGCGTCAACCAGCAGCGCCAGCACGCCCTGGACGTCCTGCTGAGCCGCTCCCTGATGGCGCTGCTCGGCCTCGCGATCATCGCGTTCGCCTTCGGGTACGCGATGGCGGGCCGGGTCCTGTCCCCGCTCGGCCGCATCACGCGCACCGCGCGCCGCGTGGCCGGCTCGGACCTGACCCGCCGCATCGAGCTGGACGGCCCGGACGACGAGCTGAAGGAGCTGTCGGACACCTTCGACGAGATGCTGGACCGCCTGGAGCGGGCGTTCACCGCACAGCAGCGTTTCGTCGGCAATGCCTCGCACGAGCTGCGCACCCCGCTCGCCATCAACCGCACCCTCCTGGAGGTCCACCTCTCGGACCCGGGCGCCCCGGTCGAGCTCCAGCAACTCGGCAAGACGCTGCTCGCCACGAACGAGCGCAGCGAACAGCTCGTCGAGGGGCTGCTGCTGCTCGCCCGCAGCGACAACCAGATCGTCGAGCGCAAGCCCGTGGACCTCGCGGAGGTGGCCACCCAGGCGATCGATCAGGCCAGATCCGAGGCCGAGGAGAAAGGCGTGGAAATCCGCGGCGAGCGCAAGGAGGCGGTCGTCCAGGGCAACGGCGTCCTCCTCGAGCGCATCGCCATGAACCTCGTGCAGAACGCGATCCGGTACAACGTGGCGGAGGACGGCTGGGTCGAGGTCCACACCGACGCCCAGCACGGTCAGGCCGTCCTGCTCGTCACCAATACGGGGCCCGTGGTCCCCGCGTACGAGATCGACAACCTCTTCGAGCCGTTCCGGCGGCTGCGCACCGAGCGCACGGGCAGCGACAAGGGGGTGGGCCTCGGGCTGTCCATCGCCCGCTCGGTCGCCCGCGCCCACGGTGGCCGGATCAGCGCGGTTCCCCGCGAGGGGGGTGGCCTGGTGATGCGTGTCACGCTGCCGATCTAGCCGGGTTCGACGTGCGACGGGCGGAGGGATCTGACATGCTTCCGCCGACGCGCCGCAGGGGTTCGCTTATAGCGGAATTTTCCGGAGTTGAGTCCGGAGATGCCGTGTGTGATCGATCACAAGGCCGATATTCCCGTACTCCACGCTCCGTGATCGTAAAAGCCGCCTGAAAGCCGGAAAATCCGAGTTTTCGGGCAGCTTGATCACGGGAAGTACACGGGGTGGCGCCCGTGCGGAGCGAAATCGGACGGTGTACGGTCCGGTTCGCCACCCAAGCCGATCACTACAGAGGGGTCCGGTTGGGTGTCGATTGAGTAACAGACCTTGATGTGAGGCAAAATCTCCGCCTCAGGTCGGGCACAAGTCCGGCCTCTCATGCGTTACGTGCGCTGAGACACCGCATACACCCAGAGGGGGAGAGCGCGACATGGCAACGGATTACGACACCCCACGCAAGACCGATGACGACCTCAACGAGGACAGCATCGAAGAACTGAAGTCCCGGCGGAACGACAAGTCGGCGTCCAATGTGGACGTGGACGAGTTCGAGGCGGCCGAGGGCCTGGAGCTCCCGGGCGCCGACCTCTCGAACGAGGAGCTGGCCGTCCGTGTCCTGCCCAAGCAGCAGGACGAGTTCACCTGCATGAGCTGCTTCCTGGTGCACCACCGCAGCCAGCTCGCGCGGGAGAAGAACGGCCAGCCGATCTGCCGCGACTGCGACTGAGGTGGGGTCGGGCATGAGTGGCTCGACCCCGCCCTGGAAGCGCCGCGTCCGGATCAGGCGCTGGAACGCGGCACAAGGCCCGTCAAAGGCCGTGCGTGACGACGACGAGCGAGGCTCTTCCACCGGTGACATCGGTGCGGGCGCCTCGCTCGAAGTGGCTCACGCGCGCGAGAGGACGGGCGAGCCGGCGGCGGCCGGCGTCGTGGACCAGCACGACGCCGACGCGGCCGACGCGATGGACACGGCCGGCCTCGAGGCACGGCCGGCCCGCCGCCGGGCGAACGCCGTGAGGGACGGCGTCCGCAGGACCGGCAGCGTGGCCAGAACGGGGATGGTCAAGGGCGGCAGCGCCGCCAGGACCGGAATGGTCAAGGGCGGCACCGCCGCCAGAGCCGGGATCGGCTACCTCGCCGACCGGATCATCGACATCGCGCCGCGGGTGCCCGTACGGGACCTCGCGACGCTGCGCAAACAGTTCCCGGGGCTCGGCCCCGAAGACCTCGCCGACAAGCTGGTCTCCGGAGCGGCGGCCGCCACCTCCACGGTGGGCGCCGGAGTGGGCGCGGCCGCGATGCTGCCCGTACCGCCCGCGATGCCCGCCGAGCTGGCCGCGGAGATCACGGGCGTCGCCGCGATCGAGCTGAAGCTGATCGCCGAACTGCACGAGGTCTACGGGGTGCGGCCCAAGGGCGGCCTCATGGACCGCAGCGGCGTCTACCTCTCCTCCTGGTCGCAGGAGCGCGGCATCGACATCGCGAAACCCACGACGTTCGACCGTGCGCTCGGCGGTCAGATGAAGCGCGAGCTGCGCCAGCAGATCATGAAACGGATGCTGCGCGACCTGCCGATGCTCATGCCGTTCCTGGTCGGCGCCGCGGTCGGCGGCGCGATGAACCGCCGGGACACCAAGCGCCTTGCGGAGCGGGTGCGCAAGGACCTGCGGCGCTTCCAGGTGCCCTGGGACGCCCTGCCGGAGCTGCCGCCCCTGGCGACCCCCGAGGACGCGCTGGAGATCGACGACTGAGCGGTCTCGCGGCCCGACGGCTGAGCGGTCTCGGGACCCGACGACTGAGCGGTCTCGCGACCAGGCGACGCCTCAGGCGCCCAGAGCCTTTGCCAAAGTTTCAGGTTCGCGCGTCGACAGGTAGACGTACGGCGTCGGGTCCGTCGGATCGGTGATCTCCGCGCGGACCGCCGTGGGGACGTAACTGCGCAGCACCATGAACGCGCGCGGATCCGCCTTGTACGTACGCCAGGCGCGGGCCTCCTCCGCGTCCAGGATCTCCACCGTGCCCAGCGCCGAAAGCGGGATCTTCGCGTCGCCCGCGACCAGCGAACCGGCCACCACACGGATACGGATGGAGCCGTACTGGCTGGTGACGACCGCCGCCACGAGCAGGCCGCCGACGAAGCCGCCGAGCAGCGGGAGCGTGCCGAAGGGCAGCAGCGTCAGACCGCAGGCGACACCCACCAGAAAGGTCACCAGCCACCACGAACGGGGTGCGGTGAGGCGTTCTTCGTAAGGCGTCGTCGAGAGCTCCATGGAGCCAAGCTTGGCACGATGCATGACTGCATAGGGCGCGCGGGTAAGGTCTGCGCCTGTGAGTGGTACTTCAGCAGCTCTGACGCCCCCCGCCGACGCCATAGCGCCCGAGCGGCACCCCGACGCTCCCGCCCCGGGAGAGCTCCTCGGCGCGCACTACGGACACTGTTTCGGCTGCGGCGGCGAGCAGCCGCACGGACTCCACCTGGAGGCGCGCGCCGGTGACGGCGTGAGCGTCACCGCCGAGTTCACCGTGCGCGCCGCCCACCAGGGCGCACCCGGCCTCGCGCACGGCGGCATCCTCGCCACCGCGCTCGACGAGACGCTGGGTTCGCTGAACTGGCTGCTGCGCGTCATCGCCGTCACCGGGCGCCTGGAGACGGACTTCGTGCGCCCCGTGCCCGTGGACACCGTGCTGTTCCTGTCCGCCGAGGTCACCGCGGTCGCCGGGCGCAAGATCTACTCGACCGCCACGGGCCGGATCGGCGGCCCCGACGGGCCCGTCGCGGTCCGCGCCGAGGCCCTCTTCATCGAGGTGAAGGTCGACCACTTCATCGACAACGGCCGCCCGGAGGAGATCCAGGCGGCCATGAGCGACCCGGACCAGGTCCGGCGCGCCCGCGCCTTCGAGGTGAACCCGTGACCCAGCCGTTGGACGTGCTGATCCGGCGCGTCGATGCCGACGTACCGCTGCCCGCGTACGAGCACCCGGGCGACGCGGGCGCGGATCTGCGGACCACCGAGGCGTGCGAACTCGCCCCCGGCGAGCGCGCGATCCTGCCCACCGGGGTGTCTGTCGCGCTCCCCGAGGGGTACGCGGCCTTCGTGCACCCGCGGTCCGGCCTCGCAGCGCGCTGCGGTGTCGCTCTGGTGAATGCCCCAGGGACGGTGGATGCCGGGTACCGTGGGGAGATCAAGGTGATCGTGGTGAATCTCGACCCGCGCGAGAGCGTGCGGTTCGAGCGTTTCGACCGGATTGCCCAACTGGTCGTCCAGCAGGTCGAGAGGGTGCGCTTCCACGAGGTGGCCCAGCTTCCCGACTCCGCTCGGGCCGAGGGGGGCTTCGGGTCCACGGGCGGACATGCCTCCGTGGGCACGGACGGTCAAAAGGGTGGGAATCGATACGCTTCGGTCGTATCCGACCGGGAAGGACAGTGACGTGTTCGGACGTCGCAAGAAGAACAGCTCCGCTGAAGACGCAGTGGACGCGGCGGGCGAGGCCGAGCAGGTCGACGGTGTCGACAGTGCCGACACGGACGCCGAGGGGGAGCCGGAGCGCGTCCGGCTCGAGCCCGAGCCGCGCCCCGACGGCCCCTGGGACTCGACCGAGGTCCGCGAGCCCGGCGAGGGCCGGGTCGACCTGGGCGGGCTCTTCGTGCCCGGCGTCGAGGGCATGGAGCTGCGCGTGGAGGTCGCGGGCGACGCGATCGTGGCCGCGACCGTCGTCCTCCAGGACAGCGCCGTGCAGCTGCAGGCCTTCGCCGCCCCCAAGAAGGAGGGCATCTGGGGCGAGGTCCGCGAGGAGATCGCCTCGGGCATCACGCAGCAGGGCGGTGTGATCGACGAGGTCGAGGGCCCGCTCGGCTGGGAGCTGCGGGCCCAGGTGCCGGTGCAGCTGCCGGACGGCACGGGCGGCTTCCAGGTCGTCCGGTTCATCGGTGTGGACGGCCCGCGCTGGTTCCTGCGCGGTGTGATCTCGGGTCAGGGCGCGGTGCAGCCGCAGGCCGCCGGCCTCCTTGAGCAGATCTTCCGGGACACGGTCGTGGTCCGCGGCGAGGGCCCGATGGCCCCGCGCGACCCGATCGTCCTGAAGCTCCCGGAGGACGCCCAGATGGTCGCCGAGGGCGTCGGGCAGGACACCGGCGAGGGCTCGCGCTTCTCCGGGGGCATGGGGCAGCTGGCCCGTGGCCCGGAGATCACCGAGGTTCGCTGACTGCGTTCATCCGTACGACGGCCGGGGCCGCGCATCCCACAGGGTGCGCGGCCCCGGCCGTTCGTCGTGCGCGCCGTGCCGAGCCCTTCGGGCCCTGTGCGCCTTGCGGGCCGTGCGCGGTGCGCCCCAACTGCGTTTCTTTTCTCAGTACTTGACGGAAGTCTGGTCCGTACCTAGGGTCACCGGCCAACGCCGTGTTCATATCGGCGCCCGACGTTCACATACGAGAACGGATGGCCCCCACCATGCAGGCTCGTCCCACGCAGCACCGCAGAACGCGTCCCGCCCTGCTTGCCACGCTCGTCACCGCCGTCACCGCCCTGGTGGCCGGCGTCGTCACCGGGCCCGGCGCCGAGCGCGCCGACGCCGCGCCCGCCACGTTCGCCCACCCCGGCGTCACCGTCTCCAAGGGGCAGCTCGACTTCACCAAGGCCAAGGTCGACGCCGGGGCGCAGCCCTGGAAGAGCGCCTTCGACCAGATGATGGCGAGCAAGTACGCCGATCTGAACCGCACGCCCAAGCCGCGCGCCACCGTCGAGTGCGGCTCGTACTCCAACCCCAACTACGGCTGCACCGACGAGCGCGAGGACGCGATAGCCGCCTACACCGACGCGCTCGCCTGGTACTTCACGCGCGACGAGCGCTACGCGAAGAAGTCGATCGCGCTCATGGACGCCTGGTCCGCAACGATCAAGGACCACACCAACAGCAACGCGCCGCTGCAGACCGGCTGGGCCGGCTCCTCCTGGCCCAAGGCCGCCGAGATCATCAAGTACACGTACAGCGGCGGCTGGGCCAACGAGAGCCGCTTCCGGACCATGCTGCGCGACGTGTACCTGCCCAAGGTGATCAACGGCTCCAACTCCAACGGCAACTGGGAGCTGTCGATGATGGAGGCGGCCGTCGGCATCTCCGTCTTCCTCGAGGACAAGACGTCGTACGACAAGGCGATGGCGAAGTTCCGCACGCGGACGGCCGCGTACGTCTACCTGGAGTCGGACGGCGCGCTGCCCAAGACGGTGCCGAGCCAGAACCTGGATACCAAGGCGAAGATCGTCAACTATTGGCAAGGCCAGTCAACCTTCATGACCGGGTTGACGCAGGAGACGTGTCGCGACTTCACCCACACCGGATACGGCATCTCCGCCATCTCGCACATCGCCGAGACCAGCCGCATCCAGGGCCAGGACCTGTACGGCACCGACGTCGGCGAGCGGCTTCGGCAGGCGCTCGGCTTCCAGGCCAAGTACGAACTCGGCACCGCTGTCCCGAGCACACTGTGCAACGGCAGCGTCAACCGCGGCCTCGGCCCCGTCACCGAGGTGGGCTACAACGCGCTGCACACCCGCCTCGGCACGGCCATGACCAACACCCAGAAGCTGACCGAGCAGCAGCGGCCCGCGGGCTCCAACAACCTCTTCGTCGCCTGGGAGACCCTGACCCACGCCGAGAACCCGAGCTAGGCCGGCCTTTTCGCGAGCCCCTTCGCGACCGGCTGCGACCATTGCCCGGCCGGGCGCCGCGTGACCATACTGACGCCCGGCCGGGAACGTACGTACGGGGGAGCAAGGCGCATGAGCGAGAGCACCGAGGCGGGGACCGCCGTCCTCGACCAGGACGGCCGCGGGCCGATGGTCGTCGTGCGGGACCTGCACCGCTCCTACGGCAGCGGCGCCGCCGCGGTGCACGCCCTGCGCGGCGTCTCCTTCGAGGTGCCGCGCGGCGAACTCGTCGCCCTCAAGGGCCGCTCCGGCTCCGGCAAGACCACCCTGCTCAACCTCGTCGGCGGCCTCGACGAGCCCGACAGCGGGCGCATCGAGGTCGACGGGCGCAGCCTCGCCGACCTCGGCGAGAACGGGCTCCTGGAGCTGCGCCGGGACCGTATCGGCTTCATCTTCCAGTCCTTCGGGCTCATCCCGATCCTCACCGCCGCCGAGAACGTCGGCGTGCCCATGCGGCTGCGCAAGGCGCCGGCGCGCGAGCGCGAGGAACGCGTCGAGCTGCTCCTCGGCCTCGTCGGCCTGGCGGACCACGCCAAGCAGCGGCCCGGCGAACTCTCCGGCGGCCAGCAGCAGCGCGTCGCCATCGCCCGCGCCCTCGCCAACAAGCCGGCCCTCCTCATCGCCGACGAACCGACCGGGCAGCTCGACGCCGAGACCGGTCTCGCCGTCATGGAGCTGCTGCGCGCCGTCGTGCGCAGCGAGCACGTGACCGCGCTCGTCGCCACCCACGACGCGGCCCTGCTCGACCTCGCCGACCGCGTCCTGGAGCTGAGCGACGGCGAGATCGTCGAGCGCTGAACCCGCCGCCGTGCGGCCCGCGCGGCATCAGGGTTGTGTCAAAGACACCCGCCCACCAGGCATCCGTCCCGTTTTACCGGCGCGCTGACCGTAAGGTCGTGACGTAGCGAGCAGGAAGACGAAGAGGCCATGGGACGCGGCAAGCTCCGGATCTATCTCGGTTCCGCACCGGGCGTCGGCAAGACGTACGCGATGCTGTCCGAGGCGCACCGCCGTATCGAGCGCGGCACCGACTGCGTGGTGGCGTTCGTCGAGCACCACCGGCGGCCACGGACCGAGGTCATGCTGCACGGCCTCGAACAGGTCGCGCGCAGGGAGATCGAGTACCGCGGCTCCGTCTTCGAGGAGATGGACGTGGACGCGGTCCTCACCCGCGCCCCTGCCGTCGCCCTCGTCGACGAACTGGCGCACACCAATGTGCCGGGCTCCCGCAACGCCAAGCGCTGGCAGGACGTACGTGTACTGCTTGACGCGGGCATTGACGTCGTCTCGACAGTCAACATCCAGCACCTCGAATCACTGGGTGACGTGGTCGAGGCGATCACCGGCGTACGGCAGCGCGAGACCGTCCCCGACGAGATCGTGCGCCGCGCCGACCAGATCGAGCTGGTCGACATGTCGCCCCAGGCGCTGCGCCGCCGCATGGCCCACGGCAACATCTACAAGCCGGACAAGGTCGACGCGGCCCTCTCCAACTACTTCCGCCCCGGCAACCTCACCGCCCTGCGCGAACTCGCCCTCCTGTGGGTCGCCGACCGCGCGGACGAGTACCTGCAGCAATACCGCGGCGAACACGACATCCGCTCCACCTGGCAGGCCCGCGAACGCATCGTGGTCGGCCTGACCGGCGGCCCCGAGGGCCGGACGCTGATCAGGCGCGCGGCGCGGCTCGCCGAGAAGGGGGCCGGGGGCGAGGTCCTCGCCGTCTACATCGCCCGCAGCGACGGCCTCACCGCCGCCTCGCCCAAGGAGCTGGCCGTCCAGCGCACCCTGGTCGAGGACCTCGGCGGCACCTTCCACCACGTCATCGGCGACGACATCCCCGCCGCGCTCCTGGCGTTCGCCCGCGGCGTCAACGCCACCCAGATCGTCCTCGGCTCCTCGCGCCGCAAGGCCTGGCAGTACATGTTCGGGCCCGGCGTCGGCGCGACCGTCGCCCGCGAGTCGGGGCCCGACCTCGACGTCCACATCGTCACGCACGAGGAGGCGGCCAAGGGGCGCGGACTGCCCGTCGCGCGCGGCGCCCGGCTCGGCCGCTCCCGCATCATCGGCGGCTGGCTCATCGGCGTCGGCGGCCCCGCGCTGCTCGCGCTCGTGCTCACCCATGTCGACGCCGACCTGGGCCTCGCCAACGACATGCTGCTGTTCCTGTCGCTCACCGTGGCGGCGGCGCTGATCGGCGGGCTCCTGCCGGCCCTGGCCTCGGCGGCGTTCGGCTCGCTGCTCCTGAACTACTTCTTCACGCCGCCGCTGCACCTGTTCACGGTCGCAGACCCGAAGAACCTCGTCGCCATCGTGATCTTCTTCAGCGTCGCCGTCTCCGTCGCCTCCGTCGTCGACCTGGCCGCCCGCCGCACCCACCAGGCCGCCAGGCTGCGCGCCGAGTCCGAGATCCTCTCCTTCCTCGCGGGCAGCGTGCTGCGCGGCGACACCAGCCTGGAGGCGCTGCTCGAACGCGTACGGGAGACCTTCGCCATGGAGTCCGTGGCCCTCCTGGAGCGCGAGAGCGACACCGCGCCATGGACCTGCGCGGGCAGTGCGGGACCGCGCCCGGACGGCCGCCCCGAGGACGCCGACGTCGACGTCCCCGTGGGCGACCACATGGCGCTCGCCCTGTCCGGACGCGTCCTGCCTGCCGAGGACCGCCGGGTCCTGGCCGCGTTCGCCGCCCAGGCTGCCGTCGTCGTGGACCGGCGCAGGCTCCAGTCCGAGGCCGAGCAGGCCCGCACCCTCGCCGAGGGCAACCGCATCCGCACCGCCCTGCTCGCCGCCGTCAGCCACGACCTGCGCACCCCGCTCGCCGGGATCAAGGCCGCCGTCTCCTCTCTGCGCTCCGAGGACGTCGACTGGTCGCCCGAGGACCAGGCGGAGCTGCTGGAGGGGATCGAGGCGGGCGCCGACCGCCTGGACCACCTCGTCGGCAACCTGCTCGACATGTCCCGCCTCCAGACCGGCACCGTCACCCCGCTCATCCGCGAGGTCGACCTCGACGAGGTGGTGCCGATGGCGCTGGTCGGTGTGCCGGACCCGGAGCGCAGTGTCGACCTCGACATCCCCGAGTCGCTGCCCATGGTCAAGGTGGACAAGGGGTTGCTGGAGCGGGCCGTCGCCAACATCGTCGAGAACGCCGTCAAGTACAGTCCACCCGATCAACCCGTCCTCGTCTCCGCCAGCACCCTCGGCGAACGGCTCGAACTCCGCGTGGTCGACCGCGGACCCGGCGTCCCGGACGAGGCCAAGGAGCGCATCTTCGCCCCGTTCCAGCGCTACGGGGACGCTCCGCGCGGCGCGGGCGTGGGGCTCGGGCTCGCCGTGGCACGCGGCTTCGCCGAAGCCATGGGCGGCACGCTCGGCGCGGAGGACACTCCAGGAGGCGGCCTCACCATGGTGCTCACCTTGCGGGCCGCGGGCCGCGCATCCGAACCGCAGGACCAGACGTTGACCCCTACGGCGGCTCCGGGGGCACCGGTGACCCCGGCGGCCGCCATCGAAGGGCCGCAAGACCCGTACGGGCCGCAAGGGCAGCAGGACCCGTACGGGCCGCAAGGACAGCAGGACCCGTACGGGCCGCAAGGACAGTAAGACCCGTACGGGCCGCAAGGACAGCAAGAAACGCAGAGAGGCAGGCACGCATGACCCGGGTGCTCGTGGTCGACGACGAACCGCAGATCGTGCGCGCCCTCGTCATCAACCTGAAAGCGCGCAAGTACGAGGTGGACGCCGCGTCCGACGGCGCGGGCGCCCTCCAGCTCGCCGCCGCCCGCCACCCCGACGTGGTCGTCCTCGACCTCGGGCTGCCCGACATGGACGGCGTCGAGGTCATCAAGGGGCTGCGCGGCTGGACCCGCGTACCGATCCTGGTGCTCTCCGCACGCCACTCCTCCGACGAGAAGGTGGAGGCGCTCGACGCGGGCGCCGACGACTACGTCACCAAGCCGTTCGGCATGGACGAGCTGCTGGCCCGGCTGCGGGCCGCCGTGCGCCGCGCGGAGCCCACCGGCGGCCCCGAGGACGGCGGCATCGTCGAGACCGACGACTTCACCGTCGACATGGCCGCGAAAAAGGTCCACCGGGACGGCCGCGACGTACGCCTCACCCCCACGGAGTGGCACCTGCTCGAAGTGCTCGTGCGCAATACCGGCCGCCTTGTCAGCCAGAAGCAGCTGCTCCAGGAGGTCTGGGGGCCCTCCTACGGCACGGAGACCAATTACCTGCGCGTGTACATGGCGCAGCTGCGCCGCAAGCTGGAGACCGACCCCTCGCACCCGCGGCACTTCATCACCGAACCCGGGATGGGCTACCGGTTCGAGAAGTAGGTGCCGCCCCCGAGTGGCGGGGGCCCGGAAACCGGGTACACCAGCGAGTACGACCGTGTCAGCGGCCCCGGGTACGCTTCCTGTATGAGTGCTGTTCCTCGTTCCGACAGGGCGTCCGAGAAGCCGGCGGGCCGTTTCCGGCGCATGCTCGACCGACTGTCCACCTCGCAGGAGGATCTGGAGTCGGAGGAGCTGCGCGAGGACTCGGAGACCACGGGCTGCACACGCATCGGTGACTGCCATGACCGCCAAGTCGTCTCGGTAACTGGTACGTTGCGCACGGTGACCCTGCGACCACGCGCCGGAGTTCCGGCCCTGGAAGCGGAGTTGTTCGACGGCTCGGCCGCGCTCGACGTGGTCTGGCTCGGGCGACGCTCGATCGTGGGCATCGAACCCGGCCGCAAGCTGATCGCTTCGGGACGGATCTCGATGAGCCGGGGCCGTAGGGTGCTGTTCAACCCGAAGTACGAACTCAGACCGCTCGGACGGGAGTAGCCGGTGACGTCCCTCGACAAGCCGACCGACCGCGAACAAGAAGCCGATCGAACTGTTGACGGCTCCACCGCCTCCAAGGCGGTGACCGAAGCCGCGCTCTTCGAGGCGTTCGGCGGCGTGCGGGGCATGGTGGAGACGGTCGTCCCCGGCCTCCTCTTCGTGACCATCTTCACGATCAACAAGGACCTGCACATGTCGGCCATCGCGGCCCTCGCGGTGTCCCTGGTCCTGGTCGTGGTCCGCCTGGTCATGAAGGACACCGTCAAGCACGCCTTCAGCGGCGTCTTCGGTGTCGCGTTCGGCGTCGTCTTCGCGATGATGACCGGCAATGCCAAGGACTTCTACCTGCCCGGCATGCTCTACACGCTGGGGCTCGCGCTCGCCTACATCATCACCACGCTGTGCGGTGTTCCTCTGATCGGGCTCATTCTCGGGCCGGTGTTCAAGGAGAACCTGTCGTGGCGTACGCGCAACCCCGGGCGCAAGAAGGCGTACGCCAAGGCGAGTTGGGCCTGGGGGCTCATCCTGCTCGCCAAGTGCGCGGTGCTCTTCCCTCTGTACTGGTGGGGCGACACGACGCAGTTCGGCTGGGTCCTCATCGCGCTGAAGATTCCGCCGTTCCTGCTTGCGGTGTGGCTGACCTGGGTGTTCCTGGCGAAGGCGCCCGCGCCTATTGATGTGTTCGCCGAGATGGAGGCCGCGGAGGCTGCCGAGAAGGCGGAGAAGGCGGCCCGTGCGGAAGGCGGGGCCCCGCGGCACCGTCGTGAGGCCTGAGGCCGTCTTGCGGGTGCGGACCGTGCGTGGTTGCTCGCGCCGTTCCCCGCGCCCCTGAAATGCAAAAGGATGGCCCGGCGAGCTTTCGCTCGCCGGGCCATCCTTTTGCATTTCTTTACGCGTCCTCGCGGCGGACCGACAGCAGGTCTTCCAGCTGCTCCTCGCGCGCCTGGGCCGCCACGAACAGCAGTTCGTCGCCGGCCTCCAGGGAGTCCTCCTGGCTGGGGGCCAGGACGCGGGTGCCGCGGATGATCGTCACCAGGGACGTGTCCTGGGGCCACTGGACGTCGCCCACGCGCGTGCCCGCCAGGGCGGACTCCGGCGGGAGCGTCAGTTCGACCAGGTTCGCGTCGCCGTGGCTGAAGCGGAGCAGGCGGACCAGGTCGCCGACGCTCACCGCCTCCTCGACCAGGGCCGACATGAGGCGCGGGGTGGAGACGGCGACGTCGACGCCCCACGACTCGTTGAACAGCCACTCGTTCTTCGGGTTGTTCACGCGGGCGACGACCCGCGGAACCCCGTACTCGGTCTTCGCGAGCAGGGAGACGACGAGGTTGACCTTGTCGTCGCCGGTGGCCGCGATGACCACGTTGCAGCGCTGGAGCGCCGCCTCGTCCAGGGACGTGATCTCGCAGGCGTCGGCGAGCAGCCACTCCGCCTGCGGGACGCGCTCGACCGAGATGGCCGTCGGTGCCTTGTCGACGAGGAGGACCTCGTGGCCGTTCTCCAGGAGCTCGCCCGCGATCGAGCGGCCGACCGCTCCGGCTCCGGCAATGGCGACCCTCATCAGTGACCGCCTTCCTCGGGGCCTTCGGCGAACGCCGCCTCGACCTTCTCGACCTCGTCCGTGCGCATCATCACGTGCACGAGGTCGCCCTCCTGCAGCACCGTCTGCGACGTGGGCAGGATCGCCTCGCCGAGCCGGGTGAGAAACGCCACGCGCACGCCCGTCTCCTCCTGGAGGCGGCTGATCTTGTGCCCGACCCAGGAGTCGGAGGCGTGCACCTCGGCGAGCTGCACCCCGCCGGTCGGGTCGCGCCACAGCGGCTCCGCGCCCGACGGCAGCAGGCGGCGCAGCATCTGGTCGGCGGTCCAGCGGACCGTGGCGACCGTGGGGATGCCGAGGCGCTGGTAGACCTCGGCGCGGCGGGGGTCGTAGATCCGCGCCGCCACGTTCTCGATGCCGAACATCTCGCGGGCCACCCGGGCGGCGATGATGTTCGAGTTGTCACCGCTGGAGACGGCGGCGAAGGCGCCCGCCTCCTCGATACCGGCCTCGCGCAGGGTGTCCTGGTCGAAGCCGACCCCCGTGACGCGGCGCCCGCCGAACCCGGAGCCCAGACGGCGGAAGGCCGTCGGGTCCTGGTCGACGACGGCGACCGTGTGGCCCTGTTGCTCCAGGGTCTGGGCGAGCTGGGACCCCACTCGGCCACAGCCCATGATCACGATATGCACGGACCTACCCCGCACTCCTCATAGGCCTACTGACCTGCGTAAAAACCCTGCTCATGACTCTCTCTCGCGGCTCGGTCCGACCGGTGCGGCTCGATCTCGGGCGCGACGCCGGATTTATTCCCCGTCGCGCGCTCGGCACCACCGTAGCGGCAATGCGGGCGAAGTCCTCCTTCGCGTCGGGCGCTAGATCGTCGGGGCTTTCCGGGCCGGTGGCGTGCCCGGTACGAGGGGGCGCGGTGCCGATTCGGGGTGGTGGGTGGGCGGCCCCCCTTTCGAACGCTTACGATCCTCTGCGTGTCCAAACTGACCGACGTGCCCAAACGGATCTTGATCGGGCGCGCACTGCGCAGTGATCGGCTCGGGGAAACGCTCCTGCCGAAGCGCATCGCTCTCCCCGTCTTCGCTTCCGACCCGCTGTCCTCCGTGGCGTACGCGCCGGGCGAGGTCCTGCTGGTCCTCTCCATCGCGGGCGTGTCGGCCTATCACTTCAGCCCCTGGATCGCCGTCGCGGTCGTCGTGCTGATGTTCACGGTCGTCGCCTCCTACCGGCAGAACGTGCACGCCTACCCGAGCGGCGGCGGCGACTACGAGGTGGCCAACACCAACCTCGGCCCGAAAGCCGGGCTCACAGTCGCCAGCGCCCTGCTCGTCGACTACGTCCTCACCGTCGCCGTCTCCATCGCCTCCGGCATCGAGAACCTCGGCTCGGCGATCCCCTTCGTGGTCGAGCACAAGGTGCTGTGCGCCTGCGCCGTGATCGTCCTGCTGACGTTGATGAACCTGCGCGGCGTCAAGGAGTCCGGGAAGCTCTTCGCGATCCCGACGTACGTGTTCGTCGCCGGCGTCTTCATCATGATCGCGTGGGGTGCCTTCCGCGGCATCGTCCTCGACGACTCCATGCGGGCACCCACCGCCGACTACCACATCAAGGCCGAGCACCAGGGGCTCGCGGGCTTCGCGCTCGTCTTCCTGCTCCTGCGCGCCTTCTCGTCCGGCTGTGCTGCGCTCACCGGTGTCGAGGCGATCTCCAACGGCGTCCCCGCGTTCCGCAAGCCCAAGTCGAAGAACGCGGCGTCCACGCTCGCGCTCATGGGCGCGCTCGCGGTCACCATGTTCTGCGGCATCATCGCGCTCGCCATGGCCACCAAGGTCCGGATGGCCGAGCACCCCGCCACGGATCTGATCCACAACGGCATCGCGGTCGGCTCCGACTACGTGCAGAACCCGGTGATCAGCCAGGTTGCCGAGGCCGTCTTCGGCAAGGGCAGCTTCCTGTTCATCGTCCTTGCGGCGGCCACGGCCCTCGTCCTCTTCCTTGCCGCCAACACGGCGTACAACGGCTTCCCGCTGCTCGGCTCGATCCTCGCCCAGGACCGTTACCTGCCGCGCCAGCTGCACACCCGTGGTGACCGCCTCGCGTTCTCCAACGGCATCGTGCTGCTCGCGGGCGCGGCCATGCTGCTCGTCGTCATCTACGGCGCGGACTCGACCCGGCTGATCCAGCTCTACATCGTCGGCGTGTTCGTCTCCTTCACGCTCAGCCAGACGGGCATGGTCCGGCACTGGAACCGCCACCTGGCGACCGAGCGCGACGCCGACAAGCGCCGCCACATGATCCGCTCCCGGGCGATCAACGCGTTCGGCGCCTTCTTCACCGGCCTCGTCCTCGTCGTCGTCCTGGTCACGAAGTTCACGCACGGTGCCTGGGTCGCGCTGCTCGGCATGTGCATCTTCTACGCGACGATGACCGCGATCCGTAAGCACTACGACCGGGTCGCCGAGGAGATCGCCGCGCCGGAGACGCCGTCCGACGACAGCGTCCGCCCGTCCCGCGTGCACTCCATCGTCCTGGTGTCGAAGATCCACCGGCCGACGCTGCGCGCACTGGCCTACGCGAAGTTGATGCGTACGGACACTCTTGAGGCTTTGAGCGTCAATGTTGATCCGGCCGAGACGAAGGCATTGAGGGAGGAGTGGGAGCGTCGAGGTATTGACGTGCCGCTCAAGGTCCTTGACTCGCCCTACCGGGAGATCACCCGGCCGATCATCGAGTACGTCAAGAGCCTGCGCCGGGAGTCGCCGCGCGACGCCGTCAGCGTGATCATCCCCGAGTACGTGGTCGGCCACTGGTACGAGCACCTGCTGCACAACCAGAGCGCGCTCCGGCTCAAGGGGCGTCTCCTCTTCACACCGGGGATCATGGTGACGTCCGTCCCCTACCAGCTGGAGTCCTCCGAGGCGGCCAAGAAGCGGGCCCGCAGGCGCTCCGAGTGGAACGCGCCGGGTGCGGTGCGCCGGGGGCCGGTGGAGAAGCGGCCCAAGGAGCCGAGCGGCAAGTAGCGGCGCCCTGACCGGGGCCCTGGACTCATGGTGAAGGGCCGGGTGACAGCCACGTAGACTGGACGGCTGTTGTCCGGCCGCTTCCATGTGGTCACGTTCCCCCCTTACGTACTGGAGCCCCCGCCATGCAGGCAGAAGAGAAGACGTCACTGGTGGGGGAGGAGTACGAGGTCGAGATCGGGCCCGTCGCGCACGGCGGGCACTGCATCGCGCGTACGGCCGAGGGCCAGGTCCTCTTCGTCCGGCACACGCTGCCCGGCGAGCGGGTCGTCGCCCGGGTGACCTCCGGCGACGAGGGCGACCGGTTCCTGCGCGCCGACGCCGTACAGGTGCTCGACGCGTCCAAGGACCGCATCGAGGCGCCGTGCCCGTACGCGGGCCCCGGCCGCTGCGGCGGCTGTGACTGGCAGCACGCGAAGCCGGGCGCGCAGCGCCGCCTGAAGGGCGAGGTCGTCGCCGAGCAGCTGCAGCGGCTCGCGGGGCTGACCCCCGAGGAGGCCGGCTGGGACGGCACGGTGATGCCGGCCGAGGGCGACAAGGTTCCGGCGGGCCAGGTGCCGCAGTGGCGCACGCGCGTCCAGTACGCGGTGACGGAGGACGGCCACGCCGGTCTGCGCCGCCACCGTTCGCACGAGGTCGAGCCCATCGAGCACTGCATGATCGCGGCCGAGGGCGTCTCCGAGCTGGGCATCGAGCAGCGGAACTGGACCGGCATGGAGTCCGTCGACGCCATCGCCGCCACCGGCTCCCAGGACCGCATGGTCATCCTGGAGCCGAAGCCCGGCGCCCGGCTGCCCCTCGTCGAGCTCGACAAGCCCGTCTCCGTGATGCGCGTCGGCGAGAAGGACGGCGGGGTGCACCGCGTGCACGGCCGCGCCTTCGTGCGCGAGCGCGCGGACGACCGTACGTACCGGGTCGGGAGCGGCGGCTTCTGGCAGGTGCACCCGCAGGCGGCGAACACGCTGATGCGTGCGGTGATGCAGGGCCTGCTACCCCGCAAGGGCGACACGGCGCTCGACCTGTACTGCGGCGTCGGCCTCTTCGCGGGCGCCCTCGCGGACCGCGTCGGCGAGAAGGGCGCGGTGCTCGGCATCGAGTCCGGCAAGCGCGCGGTCGAGGACGCCCGCCACAACCTGGCCTCCTTCGACCGGGTCCGCATCGAGCAGGGCAAGGTCGACGTGGCCCTGCCCCGCACCGGCATCACCGAGGCCGACCTCATCGTCCTCGACCCGCCGCGCGCGGGCGCCGGAAAGAAGACGGTCGCCCACCTCACAACGCTCGGCGCCCGCCGCATCGCCTATGTGGCCTGCGACCCGGCCGCGCTGGCCCGGGACCTCGGGTACTTCCGGGAGGGCGGGTACAAGGTGCGGACGCTGCGGGTTTTCGATCTGTTCCCGATGACGCATCACGTGGAGTGCGTGGCGATTCTGGAGCCGGTCGGGAAGTAGCCGCTGTCGCGGGGGCCGTTATCTGGGGTGTCTGCTGCGGGCGTTCGCCACGGCGAGGAGGGCGCTCAGTAGTTCGTGCGACGTGAGAACGCGGATGTGGTCGGGGGTGGCGTCCCATTCACGGCCACCGGCGAGCGGGCGGAGCTGGATGTACGGCCCCTCGTGGCCCATGACGCGGCCGACGCGGTCGCGGGCGGTGTCGTGGACGACCTTGCCGGTGGTGACGACGACGGGGCAGCGGCCGGGGCGTCGTCGGCTGCGTCCGTCACCCCGCGGTTCCCTTGGTGATCACGTCCGCGAGCAGCAGGGCGACGGAGGCCGAGCACACGCCCAAGTGGACGAGCGCGTACCGGGCTTCGTCCTTGCGGTCGTCCGCCCAAGGAGTGCGGATGTCCATCGCGGGGAGCTGGATACCCGCCCTGGAGAGCGCGGTGGCGAGGGCGTCGCGGGCTGCGACGGCTTCCGCGATCTTGGGTTCGGTGGTGACGCTGCGCGGCGTGGGGGTCATGTGGTCCTCGTCCTTGGGGTTGCGTGTGCGGGTTCCGCTGACTTCATCACCTGGCTGTCCTGCGTGAATTACGCTGCGTAGCCTGGCCGTCACCAGGGTGTCGCCGGGGGCCAGCGACCGCGTTGTGGAGGGGGCGATGGTGCCCCCGTCCGATCACGTGGTTCCACGCGTTCCACATCGTTCATGCGCACGTCCCGGAGGGAGCGGTATGTCGCAACGGCGCGTCATCACCGGCCGCAGTCAGGAGCCACGTCAGCGGTTCGCGGAGGAGTTGCGGCGGTTGCGGGCCGCTAGCGGGACAAGTCTGCGGGCCCTCGGTGAACGGCTGGGCTGGGACTACTCGCTCTTCGGCAAGATGGAGAAGGGCGAGACGATCGGCAGCCCGGAGGTCGTCCAAGCGCTGGACACGCACTACGGGACGCCGGGGCTGTTGCTCGCACTGTGGGAGCTTGCCGCCGGGGACCATACGCAGTTCCGTGAGCGGTACCGGCGATACATGGCGCTGGAGGCGGAGGCGGGGAGCCTGTGGCACTTCGCGGTGAGCGTGCTGCCGGGCCTTTTGCAGACGCCCGGGTATGCGCGGGAGGTTCTCGCGGCCGGCGGGCTCAAGGGGCGGGAGCTTGAGCAGCAGGTCGAGGCTCGGATGGGGCGGCGAGAGTTGTTGGCGGGGGAGGACGCGCCCCCGTTCCGCTCGATTCTGTCGGAAGCGGTCCTGCGGATGCCGTTGCGCGATGTGGGGGCTTGGCGGGGGCAGTTGGAGTATCTGGCGGAAGTGGTCGAGCGGCCGAACGTGAAGATGCAGGTGCTTCCGTTGAACGCGGGGCCGCACGGCTTGATGAACGCCACCGTGATGTTTCTGCGGCTGGCGAGCGGACGTACGGTGGCGTACACGGAGAACGGCTACCGGGGCGATCTCATCGAGGAGAACGCTCCGGTCGAGCGATTGCAACGTGCGTACGATGAGATGCGTGACCTGGCGTTGTCTCCGGCCGAGTCGCGCAAGTTCGTCTTGGCCACGTTGGAGGAAGTGCTGTGCGACCCGTCGACTTGAGTGCCGCAGCTTGGCGTAAGAGCAGCTACAGCAATCAGGACGGGGGCGAGTGCGTCGAAATCTCCGACGATTTCGCTGCCGCCGTTCCGGTGCGGGACAGCAAGGTTCCGCATGGCTCGGTCCTCGTGTTCCCGGCTACCGGCTGGTCCCTTTTCGTGTCGGCGCTCAAACGCGGGCGCTTGGGCGACTGATCAGGCCGCCGTCATCGTTGATCGGCGCGCGGGCGCGCGTGTACGGTGCCGTCCAGTAACGGGTGGGGCAGGTCGGTGATCGTGCGCGTACGGCGTGCTGCCCGGCCGGTCATATACGGGGGCATACATGACGTTCGAGCAGGAATGGGCCGGACTGCGGGCGGCGGCGGCCGAGCGTAGTGCCATGCGGCTCAACGGGATTCCGGCCGACGGCGGCGGCGGAGGTGGCGGCGGGGGTGATCTCGTCGTTCACCGGGACGACCTCGGTGCCATCGGCAGCGACGCCTATGAGTTGCTGGGGCGGGTGCGGAAGGACGGTGACATCGCCCGTGTCTCCACGTCCGACGCGGCAACAGCGCTGACCAACGGGAACTTCGCGAGCGGCGCGGCCGTGCAGAAGGTGCACGACTTCTGGCAGACGCATCTGAAGACGTTGACGGAGTCCTGCGCGCAGATCTCGAACCACCTCGACTACAGCAAGGCCCAGCACGCCAAGGACGAGGCGAAGGTCGAGGGCGATCTCACGCGGATATCCGCCCTCTCGGAATACATGAAGTAAGGCTCGGGGGAGCGCGACACCATGCTGAAGTACGAGGACATCATCGACGCCCCGGTGGGCAAGCTGAAGGCCGCCGCCGACGACTGGTCCGAGATGGCGGGGAAGCTGGACAAGCTCGCCACCGAGGCCGGTGACGGAATGAAGGCCAAGGCGGACAAAGCGGCCTGGGAAGGCGTCAACGCCGGGGTCACCAAGGCGTTCATCGGAAAGACCGTCAAGGAGTTCGCGGACGCCGCCGCCGAGGCCAAGGGCGTGAAGCTGATCCTGGAGGACGGTTACTCGGCCATCAAGAAGGCCAAGGACGACCTCGAGAGCATCCGGGACCACGAGGGGCCCGACGCCGGAATCTCCGTGGACGGCAAGGGCAAGGTCACCGCGCGGCACCCGCTGTCCGAGCAGCCCGGGGCGCGGCACGACCCCGACTACAGCGACCTCCTTCAGCAGGAGCGGAAGAACATCGAGTCGTGGCAGAAGCGGATCGACCAGATCGTCGACGACTGCAACGACACCGACGTCGCCCTCAAGAACAGCCTTGAGGCCAACGTCACCGACCGCAAGGACTTCAGCGCTCCCACATACACGAAGCTGGACCAGGAGGAGGCCGCCCGCGCCGCCGCCCTCGCGTCCAAGGGCCGGGACATCACCCACGCCGAACTTCAGCAGCTCAATGAGTTGTTGGCGGACAACAGCAAGTCGGCGGAGTTCTCCAAGGGGTTCTACGAGAAGCTCGGGCCCGAGAAGTCCCTCGCCTTCTTCGGCCAGCTCTCCACGGACACGTACGAATACGGCAAGGTCGACGCCGAGCGGCTCAAGGACGTTCAGGAACTTCAGCGGAACCTCGGGCTCAACCTGGCCACCGCCTCCCACGACAAGGAATTCAGCGACAAGTGGGGGCCTGAGCTTCGTAAACTGGGTACGGAGCGCATTCCGCTCGCCAAGAACGACTACGGCGGGCCGTTCGGGTACCAGCTGCTCGGCGGGATCATGCGGTACGGGAACTATGACGCGAAGTTCCTCAATCCGATCGCGGAGCATGTGGCGCAGCTGCATGCGAAGGACCCGTACATGTTCGCCGACAACAAGGTGGTGAACAGTCCGTTCAAGGATCCGTTCAACCCTTCCGGGAAGAATGGTGCCGGGTACGACCCGACCACCGCCATGCTCGAAGCGCTCGGCAACAGTCCGGAAGCGGCGAAGAAGTTTTTCACCGACCCGCCGACCGCTTACAACGAGGACGGCACGGTCAACAACGGGGCCACGGCCAACCTCGGGAAGGGCAAGGACGGCCAGGCCTTCGACAACTACCTCGACTTCTTCACCAACGAGGACTGGGAGTCCTTCGGCGACGTCAACTCGCTCGACGAGAAGGAGCTCAAGGGGTCGCTCGACCACATGCCCGACGCCCTCGGACACGCCCTGGAGGCCGCGACCCTCGGCTACCCGGCCGGGCATCCGGACGCCGGTGTGGCGCGGGACGACGACAACGCCGCGATCATGCAGAAGGTCATCGAGAAGTACGGGGCCGATCCGGGGCTGCTCAAGGAGCATCACGAGGCGATGGCCGACAGCCTGGGCACCATGGGCGCCGGTTACATCGACGACATCAACTGGGCGCTGGACAAGAACGATCCGCAGAGTGTGTTCGCGCCGAAGAACGGCGAAGGGCATCTCGACTTCTCGGACACCACGGACGGGAACGGGCGGAGCGCCATCCGCGGCTTTCTCAGCACCATGGGCCAGCACCCGGACGCCTACGCGACGCTCTCGACCGCGGAGCAGGTCTACACCCGCAGCGCGCTGGAGCAGACCGTGGGCGCCGACGGACAGCCGAACGAGGGTGCCGCCAGGGCGACCGTGCGCGTGGGCGGCGAGGTGCAGGGCATGCTCGACCAGTCCCGCGCCGACCAGGTCGAGGCGACGAACCTCAAGACCCACGAGGACTACGAGAAGGCGGTCGCCAAGCGGGCGGGCTGGGTCGAGTTCGGCGCCACCGCGGGCATCGCGGCGGGCGTCGCCTTCCTGCCCGCGACCGCGGCCGTGGGCACGGCGGCGGTACTCATCCCGCTGGCGACCGACACCGCCAGCGGCGCCGCCGAACAGCTCATCGGCCAGATGGTCGGCGACGGTGCCGACAATTCGGTGGACGAGCACAAGGAGAAGGTGGAGGAGCTGACCAGAGAAGAGAAGACCAAGATCTACTCCTCTGGCGAGAGCATGGCCGAGGCCCCGATGGAGGCCTTCCTGCTGAACAACGGCATCGACCCGAACAGCAAGTTCGGCCAGGACCTGAAGGAGTCCATGCTGCTTGGCTACGGGGTCGGCAACGACCGGGAGAACCAGCAGGGCAACGACCCGGAGACCGGCTGAGACCGGTGGTCGGCCGAGGACACATAAGGATGCGGACATTGATCGGTCGTGGGTCGGTACGCGGGGGACTGCTCCTCCCCATGGCCACGTGCGGCGCCCTGTTCCTCGGGGCCACCGGGTGCGGAGGGGACGGGGCGGACGACGGGCTTCCCGACGACTACAAGGTGGTCTCGGCGACGAAACTCTGCGGCGGCCATGCCGTGTCCGCCGAGGCGGCCAAGGCGCTGAAGGTGATCACGGGGGCGTCGCGGTTCGAGGCGTCGGGTGAGAAGAACAACGTTCAGGCGGCCGCGGTGAATCTTGCCGAGGCGGCCCCGCTCGCTTCCCGCACCGAGGACGTCTGCCGCATCTTCACGCCCCTCAAGACACCGCATTTCGAGCTCGGGATCACCTGGGAGTTGGCGGACGACGCCCCGTCGGGCCCCTCGGCCCCCGAGTTCACCGTGCTGAAGATGGGGGAGCGGGCCGTGACGGCGCCGAACAAGTCCTACGTCTTCTTCGCGTGCAACAGCGACAAGCTGCCCGGCCCGTCGAACGCGGCCCACGTCGTCATCGGTGTACGGCCCGGCGGCAAGCCCACGGAACCCGAAGGCGACGACGGCGAGCTCAAGGCCCTCAAAGACGCCTACGCCACCGTCGCCCACTCCTTCTCCCTCGCCATGGCCAAGGAACTGGGCTGTGCGAAGAACGGCGGGTTGCCCGCTCGGGCCGTCCTTAATCCCGTTTGAGCCTCACCCTCCGTCACTCACTCCAATGCACCGCGTCGCCGGGCCCCCGGCAGTCGCCTGGCTGACGCTGGGCGAGCGACACGCCGTCGCCGTGTACCGGAGGAGACCAGCATGATCGCGGAACGGATACCGAGCTGGGGGCATGACTGGGGGCACGCCGTCGTCACCGGCGGCGGGGGGTTCGTGGGGTCGCACCTGTGCACCGCGTTGCTGGCCGGGGGAACCGCGGTGACCTGCGTGGACGACTTCAGTACGGGGCGCCCCGAGAATGTGGAGCCGCTGCTCGACCAGCCCGGGTTCACGCTCGTACGGGCGAACGTGGCCGAGGGGATCGGTGTCGAGCGGCCCCCCGACCTGGTGCTGCACTTCGCCTCGCCGGCGTCCCCCGCCGACTATCTCCGGCTGCCCCTGCACACCCTGGAGACCGGCAGCCTGGGCACGCGTAACGCCCTGCGGCTCGCGCACCGCAGCGGTGCCCGGTTCCTGCTGGCCTCGACGTCCGAGGTGTACGGCGACCCGGAGCAGAACCCGCAGGACGAGCGGTACTGGGGGCATGTGAACCCGGTCGGGCCCCGGAGCGTCTACGACGAGGCCAAGCGGTTCGGCGAGGCGTTCACCACCGCCCACGCCGAGGCCGAGGGCACCGACACCGGCATCGTCCGGCTGTTCAACACCTACGGTCCGCGGATGCGCGGCCACGACGGGCGCGCCGTGCCCACCTTCATCCGGCAGGCGCTCGCGGGCGAGCCGCTGACCGTCACGGGTGACGGGCGCCAGACGCGTTCGCTGTGCTACGTCGACGACACCGTGTCCGGCATCCTCGCGGCGGCCGCCCACGGTATGCGCGGCCCCGTCAACATCGGCAACCCCGGCGAGCTGACCATGCTCGAACTGGCGCGTCTCATCATTGAGTTGACCGGTTCGTCCTCGGACATCCGGTTCATCGACCGGCCCACCGACGACCCCGCCGTCCGCTGCCCCGACATCACCCTCGCCGGTGACAAGCTCGGCTGGCAGCCGCAGGTCGGCGCCGAGGAAGGGCTGCGGCGCACCATCGACTGGTTCCGCGCCACCGAGAGCCGTACGAAGAACTCCGGCCGCTGACTCCAGAGCCCCACCCGCCGACCTCTGTCGCAGCGGCGATGACGCCCCTGACCCCGCGCGTCGTCCGACCGGTGAGCGCCGGTGAGCGCCTGTGCGGCCCACCGCCTCCTCCGACGACGTGTCCCGTGAGCAACACCGAAAGAGACACGGACACACCTCATGCGCATCCTCGGAATCAACGCACTGTTCCACGACCCCGCCGCCGCCCTCGTCATCGACGGGCACACCGTCGCCGCCGCGGAGGAGGAGCGGTTCTCGCGGCGCAAGCACGGCAAGCGGCCGTTGCCGTTCTCCGCCTGGGAGTTGCCCGAGAAGGCCGCCGCCTGGTGTCTGAGCCGGGCCGGACTGCGCCCCGAGGACCTGGACGCCGTCGCGTACTCCTATGATCCTCAACTCGCCCGGCCTGCCGACGTGCTGGGGCTCGACGACCCCTGGGACCATCTCCGGCAGACGTACGCCCGTGAGGCGCCGAACTTCCTCAAGGCGGCGCTGCCCGGACTCGACCCCGGCATCGTCCGCTTCGTACCGCACCACATGGCGCACGCCGCCTCCAGTGCCTTCGCCGCGCCCGACGCCGAGGACTCCTCCGTGCTCGTGCTCGACGGGCGGGGCGAGCGGGCCTCGCACCTCGCCGCGCGCCGCGTCCGCGACACGCTGGAGCCGCTGTACGCGCAGGACCTCCCGCACTCCCTCGGCCTGGTCTACGAGGAGCTGACCGAGCACCTCGGATTCCTGCGCTCCTCCGACGAGTTCAAGGTGATGGCGCTCGCCTCCCACGGCACCCCGCGCATGCTGGAGGAGCTGCGCCGCCACGTGTATCCGACCGGGGACGGCGGGTTCCGGGCCAGTGCGGTGCCGTGGCACGAGCTGTGCCCGCCGCGCGGCGCCGACGAGCCGTGGACCCAGGACCACGCGGACGTGGCGGCGAGCGCCCAGGCCGTCCTCGAGGAGACGATCCTCGATCTCGCACGGTGGCTGCACGGAAAGACCCATCACAGTGTGCTGACGCTTGCCGGGGGCGTCGCCCTGAACTGCGTCGCCAACTCCCGTATCGCCAGGGAGGGTCCGTTCTCCCGCGTGTGGGTGCAGCCCGCGGCGGGGGATGCGGGGACCGCCCTCGGCGGGGCGCTTCTCCTGACCGCCGGGGAAGGGATCCAGCCGGAACCCATGGCCGGGGCCGACCTGGGCCGCGACTGGTCCGACGCCGAACTCGGCGCCTGGCTGAAGACGGCCGCCGTCTCCTTCGAACGGCCGCCGGACATCGCCGAGACCGTCGCCCGGGCCCTCGCCGACAACCGGATCGTCGCCTGGTTCCAGGGCCGCTCCGAGTACGGGCCCCGGGCGCTCGGGCACCGCTCCCTCATGGCCCACCCCGGCCACGCCGGCAACCTGGAACGGCTCAACGACGTGAAGGGGCGCGAGCAGTTCAGGCCCGTCGCCCCGATGGTGCTCGCCGAGCGCGCCCCCGCGATCTTCGACGGGCCGATGCCGAGCCCGTACATGCTTTTCGTGCACGACGTGGCCGAACCCTGGCGGGACCGGATCCCGGCCGTCGTCCATGTCGACGGCACGGCGCGGATCCAGACCGTCGACCGGGGTCAGGAGCCGCTCGTCGCCCGCATGCTGGAGCACTTCGAGCGGTTCACCGGGTTGCCCGTCGTCGTCAACACCAGCCTGAACACGGCCGGCCGGCCCATGGTCGACGATCCGCGTGACGCCCTGGAGTGCTTCGGCTCCTCGCCGGTCGACCTCCTTGCCATCGGCCCGTACGCGATCCGGCGCCAGGACCTCTTCGGGGGCGCAGAGGCGGAGGCGCTGTGATGGCCGGGTACGACGCCGACGACTCCCCGACCACGTACGCGGTCGTGATCCCCACTCTCGGGCGGCCCAGTCTGGAGACGACCCTGCGCGCGCTCGCCGGGGCCGCCGGGCCGAAGCCGGACCGGCTCGTCCTCGTCGACGACCGGCCGCCTGCGCAGGCCGCGTCGCCGCTGCCGGTGGAGGTTCCCGAACCGCTCACCTCCCGCACCACCGTGATCAGCGGCGGCGGGCACGGGCCCGCCGCCGCCCGCAACGCCGGGTGGCGGGCGGCCGGGGACGCGCCCTGGATCGTCTTCCTCGACGACGACGTCGTACCGGGGCCCACCTGGTGCGACGACCTCGCGCTCGACCTCGCCGCCGCGACCTCCGGCGAAGGCGCCGTCACCGCCCGCATCGACGTGCCGCTCCCCGCCGACCGGCGGCCGACGGACTGGGAACGCAGCACGGCAGGGCTCGCGACCGCCCAGTGGATCACCGCCGACATGGCGTACCGCCGCGCGGCCCTCGCGGAGGCGGGAGGGTTCGACGAACGGTTCCGGCGCGCGTTCCGCGAGGACGCGGATCTCGCGCTGCGGGTGATCGGGCTCGGCTGGACGGTCGCCGAGGGCACCCGCTCCACGACGCATCCGGTACGGCCAGCGAGCCGCTGGATCTCCGTGCGGCTCCAGGCGGGCAACGCCGACGACGTCCTCATGACGCGGCTGCACGGCCGAGACTGGTGGGGCCGCGCCGCCGCCCCGCGCGGACGCCTGCCGCGCCACGCGGGGCTGACGGCGGCGGCCACCGGGGCCCTGCTGTGCGCGGCGGCCCGCAAACCCGTCGCCGCCGCGGCCTGCGCCGCGCTGTGGCTGGCCGGCACCGCCGAGTTCGCCCTGGCCCGTATCGCTCCGGGCCCCCGCAGCCGCGACGAAGTGACGGCGATGGCCGTGACCAGCGTGCTCATCCCGCCCGCCGCCACCTGGCACTGGCTACGGGGTCAGCTGCTGCACCGCGACGTGACCCCGGCGGCCCGCTACGGGCAGGGCCCCGGCTCCGACGCCGCGTCCTGCGCGCCGCCGGTACCGGGCGACGAGGAACGGGTGCGGCCGTGACCAGAGACCCGATCGGCCCCGGACCCTGGCTGTTCGACGGCCCGCGCCCCGCGCCGCGCGGGGCCTCTAGGGCCCCCTCGGCCTCCTGCCCGGCCCCTCCCCGCGCCGTCCTCTTCGACCGGGACGGGACGCTCGTCGAGGACGTCCCCTACAACGGGGACCCGGCGCGCGTACGCCTCATGCCCACCGCGCGCGCCGCCGTCGAGGCGGCACGGGCGGCCGGTGTCCCCGTCGGCGTCGTGAGCAACCAGTCGGGCGTCGCGCGCGGGCTCCTGACATGCCATCAGGTCGACGCGGTGCGGCGGCGCGTGGACGCGCTCCTCGGCCCGTTCGCCGTCTGGGCCGTGTGCCCGCACGGCCCGGACGACGGCTGCGCCTGCCGCAAACCGCGGCCAGGGCTCGTACTCGCCGCCTGCGAACGCCTCGGCGTCCCGCCCGGCCGCGCCGTCGTCATCGGCGACATCGGCGCGGACGTGGCGGCGGCCCGCGCGGCGGGCGCCCGCGGCGTACTGGTCCCCACGCCGGTCACCCGCGCCGAGGAGACCGACGCGGCCCCGGCCGTCGCGCCCGACCTGCTGAGCGCGGTCCGGCTCGCGCTGGGCCGCACGGCTCCGGTGGGCTCCGGGGCCCCGGCCGAGGGGGTGGAGCGGTGGTGACCAAGCCCCGCACCCTCGTCGTCCGCCTCGACAGCGCCGGTGACGTGCTGCTCGCCGGGCCCGCCGTGCGCGCCGTCGCCGCCGGGTCCTCGTACACCGCCCTGCTGTGCGGGCCGCAAGGGGCCGACGCGGGGCTGCTGCTGCCCGGTGTCGACGACGTCCTCGTGCACGACGCCCCCTGGGTCGGGCTGGCGCCGGCGCCCGTGTCGCGGGCGGCGACGCGGGAGATCGTCGACGCGGTCGCGGCGGGGCGGTTCGACCGGGCCCTCGTCCTGGTCTCCTTCCACCAGAGCCCGCTGCCCGTCGCCCTGCTGCTGAAGCTCGCCGGGATCGGATGGATCGGCGCCGACTGCGAGGACTACCCCGGCGCCCTCCTCGACCTGCGCCATCACCGCAGGGAGCGGCGCCACGAGGCGACGGCCGCCCTCGACCTCGCCCGCGCCGCCGGATGCGCGCTCCCCGACGGGGACGACGGCGCGCTGCGCGTGACGACACCCCCCGACACCACCGCGCTCACCGGGCCCGGCCCCTACGTCGTGCTGCACCCCGGCGCCGCCGTCCCCGCCCGCGCCTGGAGCCCCGGACGGGCCGCCCGCGCCGCCGCCGCGCTCGCCGCCGACGGGCACCGGGTCGTCGTCACCGGCGGACCGGGGGAGCGGGAGCTGACCGCGAAGGTCGCCGGACGCCACGCCCTCGACCTCGGCGGCGCCACCGACCTGCGCCACCTGGCGGGCGTACTCGCCGGGGCACGGGCCGCCGTGGTCGGCAACACCGGGCCCGGCCATCTCGCCGCCGCCGTCGGGACACCCGTCGCGTGTCTCTTCGCGCCGGTGGTGCCCGCCGAGCGCTGGGGACCCTACGGCGTCCCGCACGTCCTGCTCGGCGACCAGCGCGCCCCGTGCGCGGACAGCCGCGCGCGCCACTGCCCCCTGCCGGGCCACCCCTGTCTCGACGGGGTCGGTGACGCGGAGGTGCTGAAGGCCGTGGCGGCGCTCGCCGACGGCGTCCCCTGCCGGACAACGGAACGAGGAGCGACCGTATGAACATCCTGTTGTGGCACGTGCACGGGTCCTGGACGACCGCGTTCGTCCAAGGGCCGCACACCTACCTCGTTCCCGTGACACCGGACCGCGGTCCGGACGGGCTCGGGCGGGCCGAGACATTCTCCTGGCCCGCGTCGGTGCGCGAGGTCACGCCCGAACAACTGCGGGACGAGGAGGTGGACCTGGTGCTGCTCCAGCGGCCGCACGAGATCGACCTCGCCGAGCGCTGGCTGGGCGGTCGCCGCCCCGGACGCGACGTGCCCGCCGTCTACCTGGAGCACAACACGCCCGACGGCGACGTACCCGACACCCGGCACCCCTGCGCGGACCGCGCCGACCTGACGCTCGTCCACGTCACCCACTTCAACCGGCTGTTCTGGGAGTGCGGCACCACCCGTACGGAGGTGATCGAGCACGGCATCGTCGACCCCGGCCACCTGTACACCGGGCGGATCGCCCGCGCCGCCGTCGTCGTCAACGAACCGGTGCGGCGCGGCCGTTACACCGGCACCGACCTGCTGCCCGCCCTCAGCGAAGCGGCCCCGCTCGACGTGTTCGGCATGCGCACCGACGGGCTCGCCGCACACCTGGGCCTCACCGAGGAGCGGTGCCGCACCGCCGACCTGCCGCAGAGCGAGCTGCACGCGGCCCTCGCCGAGCGCCGTCTGTACCTCCACCCGGTGCGCTGGACCTCGCTCGGCCTCTCGCTGCTCGAAGCGATGCACCTGGGGATGCCCGTCGTGGCGCTCGCCACCACGGAAGCGGTGGAGGCGGTACCGGCCGGCACGGGCACGCTCTCCACCCGCCCCGAGGTCCTCGCCCGCGCCGCCCGCCACTATCTGGAAGAACCGGAGGCGGCGGCCGCCGACGGCGCCCGCGCCCGGCAGGCCGCCCTCGAACGGTACGGACTCAAGCGCTTCCTCGCCGACTGGGAGCGCGTGCTCACGGAGGCGTGCTCATGACCCCGTTCCCCGGCCCCGTCCCCTTCGACAGCGGCTCGTTCGGAGCGTCGCCCGCCGCGAGCGGGGCGCTGTCCATCGCCCTCGTCTCCGAGCACGCGAGCCCCCTCGCCGCGCTCGGCGGCGTCGACGCCGGCGGCCAGAACGTGCACGTCGCCGCCCTCGCGGGCGCCCTCGCCGACCGCGGCCACCGGGTCACCGTCTACACCCGCCGCGACGCGCGCGACCTCCCCGAGGAGACGTCGCTGCGCGCCGGGGTACGCGTCCACCACGTGCCCGCAGGGCCGCCCGAACAGATACCCAAGGACGAACTCCTGCCCCACATGGACGAGTTCGGCCGCTACCTGACCCGCGTCTGGCGCGACCGGCCCCCCGACGTGGTGCACGCACACTTCTGGATGTCCGGGCTCGCCGCCCTGCGCGCCACCCGGCGGCTCGGCCTCCCGCTGCTGCACACGTACCACGCGCTCGGCACCGTGAAGCGGCGCCACCAGCGGCACGCCGACCCCAGCCCGCCCCAGCGCATCGCCCTGGAGACCGAGGTCGGGCTCGGCTGCGAACGGATCATCGCCACCTGCCGCGACGAGGTCGCCGAACTGGTCCGCATGGGCATCCCGGCCGGCAAGATCGGCATCGTGCCCTGCGGCGTCGACACCGACCTGTTCAGCCCGCGCGGACCCGTCGCCCGCCGCGGCACCCAGCGCCACCTGCTGCTCCAGCTGGGGCGGCTCGTGCCCCGCAAGGGCGCGGCGGTGTCGGTCGCCGCGCTCGCCCGGCTGCCCGAGACGGAGCTGATCGTCGTCGGCGGGCCGCCCGCCGAGCGGCTCGGCCACGACCCCGAGGTCCGCCGCCTGCGCGCCCTCGCCCGCCGGGCCGGGGTCGCCGACCGGGTCCGCTTCACGGGCGGCGTGCCCAGCGCCGACGTGCCGTCGCTGCTGCGCGCCGCCGACGTGGTGGTGTGCCCCGCCGACTACGAACCGTTCGGCATCGTGCCGCTGGAGGCCATGGCCTGCGGCAGGCCCGTCGTCGCCAGCGCCGTCGGCGGACAGCTCGACACGGTCGCCGACCCGGCGACCGGCCGCCTCGTCCCGCCCCGCGACCCCGAGGCGCTCGCCCGCGCCGTCGCCGCGCTCCTCGCCGACCCCGTGGCCCGCGAGGCCAGCGGCGCGGCGGGCCGCCGCAGGACCCTGCGGCGCTTCGGCTGGGACCGGGTGGCCGCCGCCACGGAGGCGGCGTACTGCGATGTCCTCGACGCCCTGCCGGTGGTCAGCGGGGTGGGGGCGGTGTGAGCCGGTGACCCCGGGGCGCCCCGCCCCGGCCCCCGTCCGATCTGATCGCCCCCTCGCCCTCTCGAAGGAGGTGCGGGCCCGCCGACGCCCCCGGGCGCGGTACGCCCGACCCGATATGAGCGAATCCCCCGCACTCGACGCCGCCCACACCCACTGCCGGTCGCTGGAGCAGGCCCTCGGCCGGCTGCGGCGGGAGAGCCTCGGCCGGATCGCGGAGTGGGGCGGCCGGCTCGCCGCCGCGCTGCCCGCGGGCAGCCGCCTCCTCGCCGCGGGCAACGGCGGCAGCGCCGCGCAGGCGCAGCACCTGACCGCGGAGCTGGTGGGCCGCTACCGGCACGAGCGCCCCGCGTACTCGGCGATCTCGCTGCACGCCGAGACCTCCGCGATGACCGCGATCGGCAACGACTACGGCTTCGACCACGTCTTCGCCCGGCAGGTCACCGCGCACGGCAGGCCCGGCGACATCCTGCTGCTGCTCTCCACGTCGGGCCGCAGCGCCAACCTGATCACCGCGGCCGTCGCGGGCCGGGCCGCCGGACTGCGCGTCTGGGCGCTCACCGGGGCGGGCCCGAACCCCCTCGGCGAGGCCGCCGACGAGGCGCTCCACATCGACGGCGACACCACGGCCACCGTGCAGGAGACCCACCTCGTCGCCGTCCACCTGCTGTGCGAGGCCTTCGACGCCGCGCTCACCGGTTCCGTCGCGGCCACCGCCCGCAGGGCCGCGCCCCGCGTGGTCCCCGTCCCCGGGACCCTGTCGTGACGCCCCCGAAGCCGCTCGTCGTCGTCGGGGACGTCCTGCTCGACGAGGACATCGAGGGCGTCGCCACCCGCCTCGCCCCGGACGCCCCCGCCCCCGTCGTCGACGTCACCGCCGACCGGCGCCACCCCGGCGGCGCGGGCCTCGCCGCCGCGCTCGCCGCCCGCGGCGGACGCGAGGTGGTGCTCGTCACCGCGCTCGGCGACGACGACGCCAGCGAGGCCGTACGCCGCGCACTCGCGGGCCGCGTCCGCCTCGTGGAGCTGCCCCTCGACGGCACCCTGCCCGTGAAGACCCGGGTCCTCGCGGCCGGCCGGCCCCTGGTGCGCATCGACCGGGGCGGCGGCACCCCGGGCGCCCCCGACGCCGCCGTGCGCGACGCGCTCGACGTGGCCCACGCCGTCCTCGTCGCCGACTACGGGCGCGGCACGGCGAGCGCCGTACGGGACCACCTCGCGGCGGTCGCCGCCCGGACCCCGCTGGTCTGGGACCCGCACCCCAAGGGCGACGCCCCCGTGCCCGGCGCGCGGCTCGTCACCCCGAACGCGGCGGAGAGCCGCGCCCTGTGCCCCGGCGGCGACGAGACCCTCGCCGCGTACGCCGCGCGCGGCACCGAACTCGCCGCCCGCTGGCAGGCCGCCGGTGTCGCGGTGACCCTCGGCGAGCGCGGAGTCCTCCTGACCCGCCCCGGCTCCGGCACGCCGATGCTCGTACCGCCGCCGTACCGCGCGTCCGGCGATCCGTGCGGCGCAGGGGACTGCTTCGCCGCGACGACGGCCGCCGCCCTCGCCGACGGCGCGCTGCCCGAGGAGGCGCTGCAAAGGGCCGTCGCGGAGGCCGCCGCGTTCGTGTCGGCGGGCGGCGCGGGCAACCCGGAGCTGTGGCGTTCGGCGCCCGTGCCCCGCGCCGAGGAGACGCCGGTGACCGACGCCTTCGCCCTCGCCGAACGGGTGCGGGCGCGCGGCGGCACGGTCGTCGCCACCGGCGGCTGCTTCGACCTCCTGCACGCGGGCCACGTCGGTCTCCTGGAGAGCGCCCGGCGGATCGGCGACTGCCTGATCGTGTGCCTCAACTCCGACGCCTCACTGGCCCGCCGCAAGGGCCCGGGGCGCCCCCTCAACCAGGAGGCGGACCGGGTCCGCGTCCTGGAAGCGCTGGGCAGCGTCGACGCCGTCGCCGTCTTCGAGGAGGACACCCCGCAGAAACTCCTCGCGCGGCTGCGGCCCGACGTCTGGGTCAAGGGCGGCGACTACTCCGTCCAGGATCTGCCGGAAGCCCGCACCCTGCGGTCCTGGGGCGGCCAGGCCGTCGTCCTGCCCTACCTCGACGGCCGCTCCACCACCCAACTGGCCCGCCGCGCGGCGGCCGCCACGGTGCCGCCGGGGGCGGCGTCATGAGGACGGCGCGGGCCGGCCGGGACGGGCTCGCGCACCGGCCCCCCGACCACCCCCGCATCCTCGTCCTGCGCGCCCTCGGGCTCGGGGATCTGCTGGTCGTCGTGCCGGCGTTGCGTGCGCTGCGGCGGCGGTGGCCGGGGCACGAGATCGTGCTCGCGGCACCCGCGCGGCTGGCCGCCCCCGCCGCCGCGACGGGGCTCGTGGACCGGCTGCTGCCCACCTCGGCCACCGGCCGCGCGGTCCCCGCCGAACTGCCCTGGAGCGGGCCGCCGCCCGAACTCGCCGTGGACCTGCACGGCAACGGGCCGCCCAGCCACCTCCTGCTCCAGCGCCTGCGCCCCCGGCGGCTCTTCGCGTACGCCCACCCCGGAACCCCCGGCATTGAGGGGCCCGTCTGGCGGGACGACGAGCACGAGCGGGAGCGGTGGTGCCGCCTGCTGTCCTGGTACGGAATCGACGCGGACCCGGCGGATCTGCGGATTCCGCCGCCCGTCACGCCGTCCCCCGCGCCCGGCGCGGTCGTCGTGCACCCCGGCGCGGACGCCGCCGCCCGCCGCTGGCCGCCGGACCGGTTCGCGGCCGTGGCCGCCGCGCTGCACGCCGACGGGCACGAGGTCGTCGTGACGGCGGGGGCGGGGGAGGAGGCGCTCGCGCGGGGTGTCGCGGCGGCGGCCGGGCTGCCGGACGGCGCCGTCCTGGGCGGCGCGGCGGACGTGCCGTTCGACCGGCTGGCGGCGCTCGTCGCGCGCGCCCGCTGCGTGATCGTCGGCGACACCGGTCTCGCCCACCTCGCGACCGCGCTCGCCGCGCCCTCGGCCGTCCTGTTCGGGCCCGTCGCCCCGCGCCTGTGGGGACCACCGCCGGACCCGCGCCACCACGTGCTGTGGCACCCCGGCCCCGACGACGCGCCACGCCCCGGCGACGCCCACGGCGACCGCCCGGACGCCCGTCTCCTGCGCATCACGCCCGCCGAGGTCGTCGACGCCGTACGCGGTCTGCCGGTGCGACAGACCCAGCCGACCAAGACGAGGACGGGGACGAGGACTTCTTAGGCGGCCGTGCCCATCGCGGGCCGCACCGCCGCCTCGTGCTCCTCCGCGCGCAGGGCGACCGGCGCGGTGACCCGGCGCCTGCGCAGCAGGTGGCCCGCCGCGACCGAGACCGCGATGATCAGGCCGCCGGAGACCAGGGCGCCCCGGGCCCCGGCCACCTCCATGAGCAGACCGAGCGCGGGCGGGCCCGCGAGGCCCCAGGCGGTGCTGATGCTGCCCCACACGCCGAGGACGCGGCCCCGCAGGTGCGCGGGCGGGTCCGTCTGCAGGACGGTCGTGCCCGCGGTGTCCGAGACGGTCTCCACGACCGCCATCGGCAGGACGAGGACCAGCAGGACGGCGAAGGAGGGGGAGAACCCCGCCACCGCCTGCAGCAGGCCGCCCGCGGCGGCCAGCGTGCCCACGAGCCGCACCGAGGGGCGCCGCAGCCGCGCGCCGAGGACCGCGCCGAGGATGCCGCCGACGGCGAGGACGGTCGAGACCGTGCCGAACGATCCGGCGCCCCCGGCGAGCGGCCCCGTGACCAGCACGGCGAGGGTCAGGCTGTAGTTCCGGCCGAAGATCGCGCTGATGCCGGTGACACCGGCGAGGGCCACGAGCCGGGGCCGCCGCAGGAAGAACATCAAGCCCTGCCGCACGGTCATGTCCTGCCCGTCCGGTTCCGCGTCGCGGCCCTTCCTCGGAGCGGACACGGCGGCGCGCACCGCCCCGTACGCGGGGCGCAGGAACGGGATCACCGCGGTGACGAAGAGGAACGACACCCCGTTGGCGGCGTACGCGGCGGCCGTGCCGAGGAACCCGACGGTGACGCCGCCGAGCGCCGCACCGGCGAGCCGGCCCGCGCTGTGGACGAGGGAGCCCACCCCGATGGCGGAGGGCACGTCCTGCGGCGGCACGAGGTCGTTGCCGAGCAGCGCGCACGCGGGCCCGTCGACCGTGGCGACGACGCCGGTGACGGCGGCCAGCACCATGAGCAGGGTCAGATCCAGCCGCCCGGTCGCCACGAGCGCGGCCGTCGTGAAGGCGATCGCGCCGAGCAGGGCCTGGCTGACGGCGGCGGTCAGCTTGCGGGGCAGCCGGTCGACGGCCGCGCCGCCCGCCACGCTCATAAGGAGCGCGGGCGCCGCCTGCACCGACATGGACAGGCCGGTCGCGGCGGCGGACCCGGTGATCTGCAGGACCAGCAGGTTCTGCACGGTCAGCTGCATCCACGTACCGGCGTTGGACACGAAGTTGGCCACCGACCACCAGCGCATGCTGCGGTACTTCAGGGACCGCCACGGGGAGGTGCCGGACGGCGCGGCGACGGCGCGCGGGAAGCGCGGGAGACGCGGGAGACGCGACAAGGGAGAAAAAGACACAGGAGCACTCGGGAGACGAGAGGAGACGAGGGGACGAGTCGCGGAGGACTCGGGGAGGGGCGTGCGCCGTGTGCTCGGGGGGCATCACGTGCGGCTCGTCTTTGCGCGGCGGCGGATGCTCGGGAGCACGGCGATGACCATGGTGGCAGACGCACGAGAAGCGCTTCTGGACGGCTCGGGCCCGAGCGGCCCGCAGGGGCCTCCGAACATCCTCAACCAGCCTCCCTGGCAACGGATTTCGCGCTTCTGGTGTGCTTGCTCACACGCTCCCGAAGCGGCTCTCGCCGCCCCTCCCCGCGCCGTATTCCGTGAACGCCGTCACAGCCGCCGACCCCCTCCCGCGGCCCCGCGCCCGACATGCCGTGCGGCGCACCCCGCGTCACAGTGGGAGAGAGAGCGGTCACGGAGCGTGCGCCGCGGTGAGCGGCGCGACGAAAGGCACACAGTCATGGGCGACGCAGCACGGGTCGACCTCCGCGGCAAACAGGCCCTCGTGACCGGCGCGGCCCGGGGCCTGGGCGCCTCGATCGCCCGGCGCCTGGCCGGGGCCGGAGCGGCCGTCCTCGTCGCCGACGTACGGGCGGATCTGGCCCGGGCGCTCTGCGACGAGCTGAGCGGCCAGGGGCAGGACGCCCGGTTCGTGGAGATGGACGTACGGGACCCGGCGGCGGTCGCCGCCGTCTTCACGGGCCTGGAGGAGGCGGGGCGCCATGTCGACATCCTCGTCAACAACGCCGCCGTCGACGTCTCCAAGCCCATCGAGCACCTGACGGCCGACGAGGTGACGCGGGTCATCGGGACCAATCTCCTCGGGCCCATGTACCTGTGTCTGGAGACCTACCGCCGCATGATCGCCCGGGGCGGCGGCCACATCGTCAACATCCTGTCCACCGCCGCCAACCGGACCTGGACCGAGGCGGGGCCGTACGCGGCGGGCAAGTCGGGGCTGCGCGCCTTCACCCACACGCTGTTCCAGGAGGCGCAGCGCGACTGCGTGGGCATCGGGGTCACCGGCATCATCGCGGGCGGCATGGAGACCCCGTTCATCCTGGAGCGCTTCCCGGACGCCGACGTCAGCATGTTGCAGAGCCCCGACATCGTCGCCGACACCGTCCTGTACGCGCTGTCGGTCCCGGCGGGCAGTGTGGTGGGCGAGCTGGTCGTCGTGCCGCGCAGGGAACCGTCCTGGCCCTGATCCGCCTGTCCTCACACCGGCCTCCCCGGAAGGAAGGGTGAGCCATGACGACGCCCGCACTGTTCTCCCTGGCACCGGTCGCCCCGCCGCCCTGGAGCAGGGCCCTGGTGACGGCGGGCACCGGTTTCCTCGGCTCCCACCTGTGCGAGCGGCTGCTCGACGCGGGCGTCGAGGTCGACTGCCTGGCCGGCCCGGCCGCCCTGAGCGGCGACGTCGCGCACCTGGTGGACGGCCCCGGCTTCCGGCTCCTGGAGCACGACCTCGCGCGGTCCGACCGCCCCGCCTCCCCCGCCGGGCCCTACGACCTCGTGCTGCACGTCCCGCCTCCCGGCGCCGACGCGGTGGGCACCCGGACCGCCCTCGCCCTCGCGGAGCGCGACGACGCGCGGTTCCTGCTCGTCTCCCCCTGCGCCCCGCACGCCCCCGAGCGGCTCGCCGAGGCGCTGACCACCGCCCACGCGGCCGACAAGGGGGCCGACGCGGGCATCGTGCGCGCCTTCCCCGCCTACGGCCCGCGCATGGGCCCGCGCGACGGCGGCGGACTGATCCCCGCGCTGATCCGGCAGGCCCTGGCCGGCGGACCCGTGACCGTCCCGGGCGACGGCACCGCCACCCCCTCGCTCTGCTACGTGGACGACCTCGTCGACGGCGTCCTCCTGGTCGCCGCCAGCCGCTCCGTGCGCCCGGTCGACATCGGCGGCGACCCCGGGGCGAGCGTCGAGCGGATCGCCCGCCGGGTGATCGAGCTGACCGGCTCCCGCGCACGCCTGGAGTTCGGCGGCCCGCCCGCCGACGACCCCGAACCGCCCCGCCCCGAGACGGGCTTCGCGCACGAGCTGTACGGCTGGACGCCCAGGATCCTCTGGGAGGACGGGCTCAAGCGCACCCTCGCCGCCTTCCAGGACCGAGGGGACCGAGGGGACCGGGTGGGCCGGGTGGGCCTGGGGGAGGACGGGCCGTGAAGGCGCTCGTCGTGTGCCTCGACGGCATGACCGGGGTCCTCCTGTCCGGCCCCGCGGTCCGCGCCGTCGCCGCGGGGGCCGACCACGTGACCCTCCTGTGCGGCCCGCGCGGCGAGGCCGCCGCCGCACTGCTGCCCGGCGTCGACGACGTCCTGGTCTGGGACGCGCCGTGGGAGGGCGCCCGCCCGCCGACCGTCGACGAGGCCGACGTCGACGGGCTGCTGCGCCGCCTGCGGGACGCGGCGTACGACGTCGCGCTCGTCCTGCCCGTCTCCGCGCGCGGCCCCCTGCCGATCGCGCTCCTGCTGCGCATGGCCCGCGTGCACCGCATCGGGGCCGAGGGCGCCGACCACCCCGCCACCCTCGTCGACGTAGGCCATCCGCGCCTGCCCGGACGCCATGACGCCGAGGCGGGGCTCGACCTCGCCGCCGCCCTGGGCTTCGCCCCGAGGGCCGGGGACGACGGCCGCCCGCGCGTCCTCCCGGCCCCCGACACGAGCGGCCTGACCGGCAATGGCCCCTACGTCGTCCTGCACCCGGGCGCCGGTGCGCCGGAGCGCCGCTGGGACGCCGGGCGCGCGGCCGAGACGGTGGCGCTGCTCGCCGACGCCGGACACCGGGTCGTCGTCACCGGCGGGCCCGAGGAGAGCGGGCTGTGCCACGCGGCGGGCGGCGGCACGGCCGTCGACCTCGGCGGCCGCACCGACCTGCGGACCCTGGCCGGGGTGGTGCGCGCGGCCGACGTCGTCGTCGCGGGCGACACCGGCCCCGCCCACCTCGCCGCGGCGACCGGCACCCCGGTCGTCTCCGTCTGCTCCCCGGACCTGCCGGCCGAGCGCCGGGGCCCCTACGGCGTACCGTCCGTCGTCCTCGGGGACCCGGGCGAGGCCACGGCGCGGGACGTGCTGCGCGCGGTGCAGAAGCTGCACATGGGCGGTGCGGCGTGAGCGCGGCGGGCCCGCCGCGCACCACCGTCGCGGTGATCACGCGCAACCGCCGGGCGAGCCTCGTGCGCGCCCTGGACGAGCTGGCGGCGCTGCCGGAGCGGCCGCCCGTCATCGTCGTGGACAACGGCTCCACCGACGCCACCGTCGAGGCGGTCCGCGCCCATCACGGGGGCGCGCGCGTGGTCGTGGCCGGGCGCAACACCGGGGCCCTCGGCCGCAACCTCGCCGTCCGCCACGCCACCACGCCGTACGTGGCCTTCAGCGACGACGACTCCTGGTGGGCGCCGGGTGCCCTGGACAGCGCCGCGGACCTCTTCGACGCGCACCCGCGCCTCGGCCTGCTGGCCGCCCGCACCCTCGTCGGCCCCGACAGGACCGAGGACCCGCTGAACCATGTGCTCGCCGGCTCACCGCTGCCCGCCGCCGACGATCTGCCCGGCCGCCCCGTCCTCGGGTTCCTCGCCTGCGCGGCGGTCACGAGACGCCGGGCCTTCCTCGACGCGGGCGGCTACCACCGGGTGCTGTTCTTCGGCGGCGAGGAGACCCTGCTCGCCTACGATCTCGCGGCGTGCGGCTGGGGCGTGACCTACGACCCGTCGGTGACGGCCCACCACCACCCCGACCCCGGCGGGCGGCCCGGCCGCACCGTGGTCCAGCGGCGCAACGCCCTGCTCACCGCCTGGCTCCGGCGGCCCCTGACGGTGGCCCTGCGCGGTACCGCACAGCTCGCCTCGGCGGCCGCGCGGGGCGAGCGGGACGCCGCGGGCGCGCTGCGGGGGGTGCTGGCCCGGCTCCCCGCCGCGCTGCGGGACCGCAGCCCGCTGCCCGCCCGGGTCGAGCACGCGGCCCGGCTCCTGGACCGGCCCGTGTCCGGCGTGCGAGGGCGGCGGTGACGACCGGCGCGGCGGGGCCCGACCCCCGTACGGCCGTCGTCGTGATCACCCAGGACCGCCGCCCGGAGCTGCTCCGCACTCTGCGCGTCCTGCGCGCGCTCCCCGAACGGCCGCACGTGGTCGTCACCGACAACGGGTCGCGCGACGGCACGGCGGAGGCGGTCGCCCGGCTCTTCCCCGAGGTCGAACTGGTGCGCCCCGGCCGGAATCTGGGCGCCGTCGGCCGCAATCTGGCCGTCCGCCGGGTCCGGGCGCCCTACGTGGCGTTCTGCGACGACGACACCTGGTGGGACCCCGGCTCGCTGCGGCACGCCGCGGACCTCCTTGACGCGCACCAGGACCTGGCCGCCGTCACGGCCCGGATCGTCGTCGAGCCGTCGGGCAAGGAGGACCCCGTGGTCGCGGAGTTGCGCGACTCGCCCCTGACCGGGCCCGCCTGGCTGCCGGGGCCCGCGCTCGGCTCGTTCCTCGCCGCCGCCACGGTGATCCGCGTCGACGCCTTCCTGGCCGCGGGCGGCTTCCACCCCGGCCTGTTCCTCGGCGGCGAGGAGGAGCTCCTGGCCACCGACCTCCTCACCCGGGGCCACTGGCTGGCCTACGTACCCGAGCTGACGATCCATCACGCCGCCTCACCCGTCCGCGACAGCACCCGGCGGCGCGTCCTCGGCATCCGCAACACCCTGTGGTTCACCTGGCTGCGCCGCCCCTGGCCCGCGGCCCTGCGCCGTACGGGGCACCTGGCGCGCACCGTGCCGCGTGACGCGGCGTCGGCGCGGGCCTTCGCCGAGGCGCTCGCGGGACTGCCCTGGGTGCTCCGGCAGCGGGCGCCCGTCCCCGCGCACATCGAGGCGCGGCTCGTCGCCCTGGAGGAGGCGCGCCGCCATTCGACGGCCCGTCGCTACGTCGGCTGACAGGCGCGCCCGAGAGCCGTTTGCCCGAGCAAAAATGGGCATAGCTTAATAAAACCGAATGAACCGTACCTAACAGAACAGTACCTAACCGAACGGTACCCAAAGGTCGAAGGAGTCGACGCACGTGACGGACACAGCGAGCAAGGGGCCCACCCCGGACGACGGCCGGGAGACGCTCACCAACCGGCAGGGCCACCCGGTCCACGACAACCAGAACCAGCGCACCGTCGGCTCCCGCGGCCCCGCGACGCTGGAGAACTACCAGTTCCTGGAGAAGATCAGCCACTTCGACCGCGAACGCGTCCCCGAGCGCGTCGTCCACGCGCGCGGCGTGACCGCCTACGGGTACTTCGAGTCGTACGGCACCTTCGGCGACGAGCCGCTCTCCCGCTTCACCCGCGCCAAGCTGTTCCAGGAGCGCGGCAAGCGCACCGACGTCGCCGTCCGGTTCTCCACCGTCATCGGCGGCCGCGACTCCTCCGAGGCCGCCCGCGACCCCCGCGGCTTCGCCGTCAAGTTCTACACCGAGGACGGCAACTGGGACCTCGTCGGCAACAACCTGGCCGTCTTCTTCATCCGGGACGCCATCAAGTTCCCCGACGTCATCCACGCGCTCAAGCCGGACCCCGTCACCTTCGAGCAGCAGCCGCGCCGCATCTTCGACTTCATGTCGCAGACCCCCGAGTCCATGCACATGTTGATCAATCTGTTCAGCCCGCGCGGCATCCCCGCCGACTACCGCCACATGCAGGGCTTCGGCGTCAACACGTACAAGTGGGTCAACCAGGACGGCGAGAGCGTCCTCGTGAAATACCACTGGATGCCCAAGCAGGGCGTCCGCTCCATGACCGAGGAGGACGCGGCCAACGTGCAGGCCGACGGGCTCGGCCACGCCACCAAGGACCTGTACGAGTCGGTCGCCCGCGGCGAGCACCCCGAGTGGGAGCTGCTCGTCCAGATGATGGCCGACCACGACCACCCCGAGCTGGACTTCGACCCGCTCGACGACACGAAGGTCTGGCCGGAGCAGGACTTCCCGCCGCGGCCCGTCGGCCGGATGGTCCTGGACCGGATGCCGGAGAACTACTTCGCCGAGAACGAGCAGATCTCCTTCGGCACCGGCGTCCTCGTCGACGGCCTCGACTTCTCCGACGACAAGATGCTGGTCGGCCGCACCTTCTCCTACAGCGACACCCAGCGCTACCGGGTCGGCGCCAACTACCTCCAGCTCCCCGTCAACCAGGCCAAGAACACCGAGGTGCGCACCAACCAGCGCGACGGCCAAATGGCCTACCACGTCGACGGCGGCGGCGGGAACCCGATCGTCAACTACGAGCCGTCCATCACCGGCGGCCTGCGCGAGGCGGAGCACTTCACGCCCGACGAGGTCGGCCCCGAGATCACCGGCAGGCTCACCCGCAGGCGCATCGCCCGCACCAACGACTACCTCCAGGCGGGCCAGCGCTACTGCCTCATGGAGGACTGGGAGCGCGACGACCTCGTCAAGAACTTCACCGACCTGCTGTCCCAGTGCGACCGGCCCGTCCAGGAGCGGATGGTCTGGCACTTCCTCCTCGTCGAGAACGACCTCGGCCTCCGGGTCGGCGAGGGCATCGGGATCTCCCCGCAGGACGTCGCGCACCTCCGGCCGCTGGACGGCCAGGACCTGACCGACGAGGACCGCGCCCGCCTCGCCCGCCTCGGCGACAACCCGCCGCGCGACGTCAGCGGCCTGACGATGACGCACTCCGTCCCCGACGAGCGGCACGTCGTCACCCGCTGACACCGTCGTTCCCCCGACCGGAAGGTAGCAGTGATCATGACGGACATCCCCGAAGCGGAACTGGACGAGCTGTGGAACGAGTTCCACGCGGTGGTCAACATGAACGCCCGCGAACTCGGTGACTGGCTCAGGACCCGCTTCGCCGACGAGACGACGGAGCAGCTTCCCGACCAGGCGGGCACCCAGAACGGCCGCCGTGTCCTCGAGATCCTCGGCAAGCGCCGCAAGGACCTGACCCCGGACGACATCCGCGTCATGCGCAAGGTCGTCGACACGGTCACCGCCGAGCGGGGCGCCGACATGGAGCTCACCGCGGGTGAGCCGCACTGGCGCCACCGCCTGATGTCGCTCGGCCACGATCCGCTCAAGCCGCTCGCCTCCGAGCACGGCGGCGACCGGAACCGGTGACCGGGGGCGCCGGTGGCGGTCCGCTCCCGGGGGTTTGGGGAACGGGCCGCCTCGGCGCGGGCCAGGGGGCATGCTTGAGGGGCGCGTCGGAGCGGAGCGGGGCGCACAGGCTCTAGGGGGAGGCACCGGATTCATGGCTGGCCCGACGGTCGGACGAAGCGGCGGACGTGTGACCCACCGGCCGGAGCCCGCCGTGCTCCCGCCGGCCCCGCGCGCGTGGCTCGGCCTCGTCGCCGTGTGCGCGGCGCTGGTGGTCGTGGTGCTCGGCATCCTGTACGCGGGGCACAGCCGGCCCGGCACGGTGGACCGGTGGTTCGTCGACCCGACGGACGACAGTGTGGGACCGCCTTGGCGCCCCGTCGCCCTCACCGTCGACTTCCTGGCGGAGCCCGCGGGCTCCGTGCTCGTGATGGCGGCTGTCGTGGCCGTCCTCCTGTGGCGCGGGCGTCCGCGCGCCGCCGTGTTCGCCGTCGTCGCGGTCGGCCTCACGGTGGTCGTCGCCACGCTGGTCAAATCCTTCGTGGGGCGCACCATCCACGGCCCGGAGAACCTGTCCTACCCGAGCGGGCACACCGCCTTCCTCACGGCGGTCGCGCTCGTGCTGACCATGGCCCTGGCGCGCCGCCTCGCGTACGTCCTGCTCCTGGCGCTGGCCGCCGGGTCCGTCATGGGCTGGGCGCAGGTCGCGCTGAGCGCGCACTACCCGACCGACGTGCTCGCCGGATGGTGCACGGCCCTCACGGTCGTACCGGTGACCGCGTGGGGCGCGGCCCGGGTGACCGCCCGGCGCACCGGGCGGGCCACCCCGCGCTGACCTGCCGTCAGCTCACACCCGGCGCCGGAACACCGGCTTCACCGGGCGCCCGCCCGTCCAGGCCGTCGGGTCCTGCGCGTCCAGCGCCTTGCGGTAGACCGCGCACGCCTGGGCCACGACCTCCACCGTGCGGTCGATGTCGGCGTCGTCGAGGGCGCTGCTGACGACGAACGACGGGGCCAGGACGCCGCCCGCGAGGAGCTGGCGCAGGAAGAGCGTGCGGTACGGCTGCGACGGCCGCCCGGCCTCGTCGAGGGTGGCGAAGACCAGGTTGCTGGCGCGCCCCCGGACCTGGACGTGGTCGGCGACCCCCATGCTGGCCGCCGCCGCCCGCACCCCTGCCGCCAACCGCTCGCCGAGCGCGTGCAGGCGGGCCGTGATGCCCTCCTCGACGTACGTGGTGAGGACGGCCATCGCCGCCGCCAGGGAGTGCGTCTCCGCGCCGTGGGTGGTCGACAGGAGGAAGACCCGGTCGTCCGCGTGGCGCAGGCCGCCCCGCTCCATCAGCTCGCGGCGGCCCGCGAGTGCCGAGACCGCGAAGCCGTTGCCCAGCGCCTTGCCGAAGGTGGAGAGGTCGGGCGTGACCCCGTACAGGCCCTGCGCGCCCGCCTCCGACCAGCGCAGACCTGTGATCATCTCGTCGAAGACCAGGACGCAGCCGTGCCGGTCGGCGAGTTCGCGCAGGCCCGCCAGATAGCCCGGCGGCGGCTCGACGTGCCCGGCCGGTTCCAGGATCAGGCAGGCGATCTCGCCCTCGTACCGGGTGAGGAGTTCCTCGGTGGCGGGCAGGTCCCCGTACGGGAAACCGACCGTCAACTCGCCGGTCTGCGCGGGGATTCCCGCGGACATGGGCGTCGTCGTGATGAACCAGTCGTCCGTCGAGAAGAACGGGTGGTCGCCGCAGATCGCCACGCGGGGGCGGCCGGTGACGGCGCGCGCGAGGCGGACGGCGGCGGTCGTGACGTCCGAGCCGTTCTTCGCGAACTTGACCATCTCGGCGCTCGGCACGGTCGCGAGGAACCGCTCCGCCGCCTCGACCTCCAGGATGGAGGGGCGGACGAAGTTGCTGCCCCGGTCCAGTTCGCGGCGGACGGCCTCGGTGACGCGCGGGTGGGCGTGGCCGAGGCTGACCGAGCGCAGCCCGGACCCGTACTCGATGTAGCGGTTGCCGTCGACGTCCCACACGTGGGCGCCGCTGCCGTGGCTGATGACGGGGGCCAGGTGTTCGGGGTACTGGTCGTCGCCCTTGGCGTAGGTGTGGGCGCCGCCGGGGATCAGGGCGTGCAGGCGCTCGTTGGCCTGCGCGGAGCGGGGGAGTTCGAACGCGTCCACGTCGGCCTCAGCTCTCTGTGTTCTCGATGTGCTTCAGGACCTCGGCGAGGCTCGGCGCCCGCCGGTCCCGCTCCGAGACGAAGGCGGCCGGGAGCGGCCACGGGATCGCCAGGTCGGGGTCGTCGAACGCGATCGTCACGTCCTCGGCGGGGTCGTGCGCGCGGTCGATGCGGTACGAGGTGTCGGCCGTCCCGGTGAGCGCCTGGAAGCCGTGCGCGCACCCCGCCGGGATGTAGACCGTCTTCTGCGTCTCGCCGGACAGTTCGAACGTGGCCCGGCCCAGATAGGTCGGCGAGCCCGGCCGCAGGTCGACGACCACGTCGAAGATCCGCCCGTACGAGCAGCGCACCAGCTTCGCCTCCCCGGCGCCGGAGCGCAGGTGCATGCCGCGCAGCACGCCCTGCACGGAGCGGGACACGCTGTCCTGGAGGAAGGCGTGCGGGTCGATCCCCACGGAGCGGACCACGTCGGCGTCGAAGGTGCGGCAGAAGAAGCCGCGCTCGTCGGCGTGCGGCGTGGGCTCGAACAGGTACGCCCCGTCGATCTCCGGGACTGCGGTGGCCTTCATCGTGTCTCCTGCGGGGCATGTGCGGGGTCTTCGTGCGGGAACAGAGCGCGGGTCAGGGCTCTGAACTGGTGTTTCAGGCGGTCGCTCGCCGCCGCGTTCCGTTCCTCCAGCGTCTGCCGCAGCTCGGCCGCCCCCTTCTCCAGGGACCGGAACTGTTCGAGCAGGCGGTCCGCGTCGACCTCGCGCGCCGGATGGCAGTAGGCGCCGAGCCCCATGTCGGCCATGAGCGCGTCGCTCTTGGCGGCGTAGCTGAGCGCGAGGGTGGGCGTGCCGGTCTTCAGGGCGCAGACGAGGTTGTGGTAGCGGGTCGCCACCACCGCGTCGGCGGCCGCCGTCTCCGCCATCAGCTCGGCGAGCGAGGCCGCTGCGGAGGCCGTGACCAGCGGGGAGTCCACCGCGGCGAGGATCGACTCGACCACCGGTACGTCGACGCCGTCACCGGTGAGCAGCCGCACCTCGCGGCCCTCCCCGGCCAGCGTCCGGACGAACCGGGTGACGCCGTCCAGGTAGCGCCCGTAGATCGCGTCGGCGCGGTCGCGGTCGTCGTTGGAGCCGTGGAAGGCCATGACGCCGACACAGACGCGGCCCCGCGTCTCCTGGCTCACGCCGGGTGTCGGCAGGGAGAACGCGAGGTCCGGGTAGACCTCGTCGCGCGACGTGTCCACGCCCATGTCCCGCAGCGCGTCACGGGAGAGCGCGTCGCGGTACGAGCGGTACGTGGCGCACCGCGCCGACCAGCGGACGAGGGTCCGTGTCGCCCGCACCCCGATCGGCCCCGCGCCCACGCTGACCAGAGCCACCCGCGTCCGCGTAAGGCGCCCGCCCGCGCACAGCAGGAACAGGGAGTACGGGAAACCCCACGGCCGCAGCGGCAGCGTGGCCTCCAGGACGCCCATGCCGGGGACGATGACGACGTCGTGCCCGCGCACCCAGGCGGCGGTGCGGAACACGTCGACGACCTTGCCGATCCCCTTGCCCGCGATCGCGCCCGCCCGCGACGCGGTCCGGTACTCCCCGCGGTACCAGTGCAGCCGCGTCGCCGGTATCCCGTACCGGGCGCTCACCGTCTCGGGGCCGCCGCACAGCGCGTCCACGACGGCGTCGGGGTGGGCCTCGCGGAGGTGGCCGAGCACGGCTTCCAGCGAACCGTCGTTGCCGAGGTTCCCCGAGCCGAGCAGGCCGAACACCCCCACGCGGACCGGGGGCTTGGTGCCCGCTCTCATGCCTGCCTGCCCTCGCGGCCCGCCACGATCGCGTCGAGGTCGACCGTGAGCAGCGCCGGGTCGACCGGCGCCCGGTCCTCGACGCGCTCGCCCGCGCCGCCAGGCCGGGCCCGGGTCGTCGCCCAGGCCGCCAGGTGGCGGTAGCAGGCGCGGCGGTCGGCGGCGGAGAGCGGGGCGCGCCGGATCGCCGAGACGAAGCCGAGCACGTACTCCGCGAGCAGCCGGGGCGTCGGGTGGAGGACGCCCGCGCGGCGCGGGTCGAGGTTGACGCAGCGGGAGCGCTTGGAGGGGTTCGCGCGCTCGGCGCGGGTGGGGTGGTCGCGGCGGAAGTACAGCAGCTCGGGCACCTGGTGGAAGGGCCCGTGCAGGGCGATCTCGGCGACGAACGTGCGGTCCGCGTGGTGGTAGCTGTCGTGCGGCTTCACGCGGCGCAGCACATCGGCGCGCATGACCCCGTAGAAGTCGTCGCCGCCGGGCTCCATCAGCATGCTGCGGAACCGCTCGGGCGCGCTGGGCGACGCCGTGTTGAGCGTGTACGCGTAGGGGACCGTGATCCGGCCGTCGCCGTCGATGACCGCCTGGTCGGCGTGGGCGAGGACGACGTCGGGGCGTTCGTCGAGCGCGTCGACGCACCGCTGCAACAGGTCGCGGGCGTAGAGGTCGTCGTGCGAGGCCCACTTGAACAGTTCGCCCCTGCACTGCGTGAACACGTAGTTGTGGTTGGGCGCCGCGCCGATGTTGCGGTGCAGCCGGATGTACCGGATACGGGAGTCCTGCGCCTCGTACTTGCGGCAGATGTCCTGGGTGCCGTCGGTCGAGGCGTTGTCGGTGATGACCAGCTCGAAGTCCTCGTACGTCTGGCCGAGCAGCGCGTCGAGCGCCTCGGCCAGATACTCCTCGCCGTTGTAGACGGGCAGGCCGATGCTCAGCCGGGGTTGGGTGGTCAAGGGGTCCTCACTTCGGGGGTGGGGTTCTGGTGGTGCTCACGCAGGCCGGACCGCAGTTGCAGCCACCACACGGCCGAGCCGCACAGGAGCGCGCCGGCGACGCCCCAGGCCGAGCCGGACGTGCCGCCGGCGACCGCCCCGCCGAGGCCGCCCGCGACGTAGAACGCCGAGGCGCAGAGCTGGCTGCGCAGGCTGCGCCGGGCCGCGCCGAGCGCGCGCAGTCCGGCGGCGGCGCCGGTGCCGAGCCCGGCGCCGGCGACGCCGAGCGTGACCGGCACGATGAGCTGGGAGGCGCCACTCCAGACGTCGCCGAGGATGAACTCGCCGAGCCTGTCCGGCATCAGGAGCAGCAGGCCGCCCCAGGCCAGCGCGGCGACGGCCTGGCCGCCGCCGAGGACGAGGCAGAACGCGCCGAGGCGGTGCGGGGCGCGGCGCAGCACCCGGGCCGCCTCGGCGACGGTGACGAGGGACAGCCCCATGAGCACGGCCATGAACGGGCCGAGCAGCAGCTCCGCGCCCCGGACCACGCCGACGGCGCTGACGCCGACGATCGCGCCGAGCCCGTACGCCCGCAGCTGGCTGGCGCCGCTGTTGGTGACGTTCTCCACGAGGTAGCGGTAGCCGAGGTCGCGGTGGGCGCGCAGCCAGGCGCGGGCCTGTGTCGCCCGGGGCCGGATGCCGGACTGGAACCAGCCGTAGAGCGCGGCGACCGCGGCGGAGCCGCCCCAGGCCAGGACGAACGCGGCCACGCTGCCCTGGCGCGCCGCGAGGAACAGGGCGGGGACGAGCGCGACGCCCCACACCAGGTCGTTGACGAACGCCTTGCGGCCGGCCCCCGCGGCGAAGAACGCGAACCGCCACGCGTCCTGGACGAGGAGCCCCGGCAGGACGACGCCGAGGCAGGCGAAGGCGGGCCCGACGCGCCCGCCGACGGCGAGCCCGACCACGAGCGACACCGCGCCGAGCGCGCCGCCGACGGCGAGCGCGGTGCCCGAGGCGCGCGCCGTCGCCGCCCGCCAGGAGCCCTCCGGTACACCGCTGAAACGCACCATGAGCGGGTCGGTGGCCACCCCGCGCGAGACGTTGAGCACCACGCCGTACGTCACCCAGGCCAGGCTGAACACGCCGAACGCGGTCAGGCCGAGGGAGCGGGCCACGTAGATGCCCACCGCGAAGTTGGAGATGCTGGAGGCCGCCTGGTCCGCGAGGCCCCAGGACAGGCGGCCCGCGACGGCGCGGCGGGCCGAGCGGCCCGGTCGCGCCGTCTCCGGCGCCTTCTCCTCGTCGGTGGTCACCGGCGTCATGCCTTGATCAGTCCGGCGCCGTGCAGGGCGTCGGCCGCGGCGGCGACGGTGTCGAACGGCAGCTCGGCCCGCTCGGCGACGTCGAGCAGGCTGTGTTCGCCGTCGGAGAGGCTGAGCACCCACAACATCGCCATCTGCGCCTCCTTGGCGTCGCTGCGCCCGCCGATCGCGTCGTACAGCCCGCGCCGCCCGAGCTGCGGTTCGCCGTACGGGCTGAGGTTCACGTAGGCCCGGTTCCGGTCGAGGACCGCGAACGCCTCCCGGCACACCGTGAGGGTGTCCGCCATCGCCTCCGGGGAGACGAAGTCCGGGTTGTCCGCCGACGTGTGGTACTCGGGGTAGCCCGCGTACGGGGTCCGGCTGAGCGAGCCCACGCCGAGGTCGAACCCGGGCGAGCAGTACTGCCGCTCGTCGTACCCGTACGGAGTGAACTCCCTAATGGTGTGCGGCCGTTCGGAGGTGCTGAGGACGTGCCGCAGCACCCGGTCGATCTCCGCGTTCCCGCGCCGGCTCTGCTTGTACGTGAGCTGCCCGCGGTCGCCCGCGCAGGCGAGCACGAGCCCGTGCTTCACCTGCTCGATGCGCTCCGCGTTGCGTGCCAGCCACGTGATCGCGCCGATGGTGCCGGGCGCGAAGATGAACCGGTAGGTGTAGTACGGCCGGTGCTCCTGCCCGGCGAGGGCCCGCGCCAGGTACGTCGCCACCGCGACGCCCGCCAGGTTGTCGTTGGCGAGCGACGGGTGGCAGACGTGGCAGGAGACGATGACCTCCTCGGGGACCTGCCCCGGGATCACGTGCTCGGCGTAGGTGAGGTGCCCGTCGGCGAGCGTCGAGTCCACCCTCACCTCGTACTCGCCCTCCGGCAGCGCGTCCAGGGTCTCCTGCGCCAGACAGAAGCCCCACTCCGGCTTGTAGTAGCTGGTGCGGTACGGCACCCAGGACGGCTGGTCGGGCAGCGTGTACAGGTGCGGGCGCAGCTCGGACAGCGGCATCGTCGCCGCCATGGGCACGCTGTAGCCGAGGACGTGCAGGCTGGACTCCTGGAAGTCGACGACCCGCCTCCCCGAGGCGTCGGCGACGTAGGCGTCGCGGATGTTCCACTCCTGCGGCACCGTCCAGTCGAGCACCTGCGTGCCCGTCGGTACCTCGTGCACCTGGAGCGGGAGGTACTCGCCGACGATCTCCAGGGTGGCGCGCACGCCGTCCCCGGTGATGCTCCGGCAGAGCGGGTAGAGCCGCTCCACCAGGGCGTGCATCTCCTCGCCCGCGCTCGTCATCGGCGCCACCGCAGGGTGTCGTCGACGGCCCCGGCGTCGGACGCCGCGCGCAGCACGGCGAGCCGGGTGAAGCGCTGGTCGAAGGCGTCCTTGGTCAGGCCGTGCGCCCGGTAGGCGTCGGCGAGTTCGAGCGCGCCCCGCTTGACCGACCACTCGCAGTCGAAGCCGGGGATCGCGGCGCGGAAGCGGGCGAAGTCGACGCGGTAGGAGCGCGGGTCGGCGCCGTTCTCACCGGTGATGTTGACCTTCGCGCCCGGCACCGCGTCGGCGACCTGCTCGGCGATCTCGGCGACGGTGACGTTGTTGGCCTCCGTCCCGATGTTGAACGCCTTGTCGTGCACGGCCTCGCGCGGCGCGTCGAGCGCGGCGGTGAAGGCGCGCGCGATGTCGGCGGCGTGCACGAGCGGACGCCAGGGCGTGCCGTCGGAGAGGACCAGCACCTCGCCGGAGAGCAGCGCGTGACCCACCAGGTTGTTGAGCACGATGTCGGCGCGGAGCCTGGGGGAGTAGCCGAACGCCGTCGCGTTGCGCATGTAGACCGGCGTGAAGTCGTCGTCGGCCAGCGCGTGCAGGTCGTCCTCGACCCGCACCTTCGACTCGGCGTACGGGGTGACCGGGCGCAGCGGGGCGTCCTCGCCGACCAGTTCGTCGCCGCCCGCCGCGCCGTAGACGGAGCAGGTGGAGGCGTACAGGAAGCGGCGCACCCCGGCCTCGCGGGCGAGGCGGGCCAGGCGCACCGAGGCGTGGTGGTTGATGTCGTAGGTGAGCTGCGGCGCGAGCGCGCCCAGGGGGTCGTTGGAGAGCGCGGCCAGGTGGATCACTGCGTCCACCCCGGCGACGTGCTCCGCCGTGACGTCGCGCAGGTCGACCCGCTGCCCCGGCGGGTCGTCGGGGGTGGGGCCGAGGACACAGTCCGCGAACAGGCCGGCGTCCAGGCCGACGACGTCGTGTCCGGCGGCCTTCAGGACCGGGGCCATGACGGTGCCCAGGTAGCCCTGGTGTCCGGTGAGCAAAACGCGCAAGGTTCAATCCCCCAGGTCGAGAGTGAGTTTGGTGACGGCGAAGGCTTCGGCGTAGCGGGCGTGGCACTCGATCCCGCGGATCCGGGCGAGGCCGAGGAAGGCCTCGCGGTCGTACCAGGGGCGGTGGCGCTGGGAGGCGTAGTGCTCCTGGAGGAGGCGCACCTTCCGCTCGGCGGTCTCGTCCGGCAGCGGCTGGTACGCCGCCATCCTGCCGAGATCGCCGTCCCACTTGACGATCTCGTAGCCGAGGACGAGGTGGTCGCGGAAGGCGGTGGTCATCAGCTGCGCCAGGCCCCGGTGGTCCTGGTGCGCGTCGTCGGTGCGGGGCGCGAGCACGAGGTCGGGCTCGGTGCGCGCACGCAACTCCTCGACGGCCGCCTTCGCCTCCTCCCACTGCGCGGGCAGCCGTCCGTCGGCCAGCTTGAGCACGGTCAGGCGCAGGTCCGCGCCGGGGCAGAAGGCGGCAAGGGCTGTCTGCTCCTCCTGCTCCCGCTCGGTGCCGCCGCCGCTGAGGACGAGGGCGTCGACTCTCAGGCCGGGCTGTCTTTCGCACAGGGCGAGCAGGGTGCCGCCCGCGCCGATCGCGATGTCGTCGCAGTGGGCGCCCACCGCGACGACCCCGGCGAGCGGGCGCCCGGCGCCGAGCCGGATCACGCGCGCACCCCGGCGTGCTCCTGCTCCCACACGGCCCACGGGCGGTCGCCGCGCGCGTAGGCGGCATCCAGCGCGGCCCGCTCCTTGACCGTGTCGGTCGGCTTCCAGAACCCGCGGTGCTTGTACGCCACCGCCCGCCCCTGCTTGGCCAGTTGGGCGCAGCCGTCGGCGACCAGGTCACCGTTCTCGGGGATGTGGTCGAAGACCTCCTGGCGGAGCACGAAGTAGCCGCCGTTCTCCCATAGCGGCATGTCGCTGACCGCCGTGATGCCGCCGACCAGGTTGTCCTCGCCGAGGTCCACGCAGTGGAACGAGGACTGCGGCGGGACCACCATCATCGAGGCGCCCGCGTCGCGCTGGGCGAAGTGGTCGATCATCTGCGGCAGCGGCGCGTCGGTGAGCACGTCGGCGTAGTTGGCGAGGAACATCTCGTCGCCGTCCAGGTGGTCGCGGACCCGGCGCAGGCGCTCACCGATCGGCGACTCGATGCCGGTCTGCGCGAACGTGATCGTCCAGTCGGCTATGTCCGTGGAGAGCAGCTCCGTCTTCCCGCCCCGGAGCACGAAGTCGTTGGACGTCGTCTCCTCGTAGTTGAGGAAGAAGTTCTTGATGTGGTGCGCGCCGTAGCCCAGGCACAGGATGAACTCCTTGTGCCCGTAGTGCGCGTAGTAGCGCATGACGTGCCAGATCAGCGGGCGCGGCCCGACCATCGCCATCGGCTTGGGCATGTCGTCGGAGGCGCCGGCGCGCATCCGCAGTCCGTAACCGCCGCAGAACAGGACGACCTTCATGCTGTGACCTCTTTCGCGACGGACTCGACGGACTCGACGGATTCGACGGATTCGACGGGCTCGACGATGCTCAGTTCCGGGATGGGGAAGACCAGGCGGCCGCCCCACTCGTGCACGAAGGAGAGCTGTTCGGTCAGCTCCGCCCGCAGGTTCCAGGGCAGGACCAGGACGTAGTCCGGCCGGTCGGCCTCGATCTGCTCGGGCGCCAGGATCGGGATGCGGGTGCCCGGCGTGTACCTGCCGTGCTTGTAGGGGTTGCGGTCGACCGTGTACGCGAGCAGGTCGGGCCGGATGCCGCAGTGGTTGAGCAGCGTGTTGCCCTTGCCGGGGGCGCCGTAGCCGACGACCGTCCTGCCGTCCTCGGCCGCCTGAACGAGGAACTTGAGGAGGTCGCGGCGGACCTTGGCCACGCGCGCGGAGAACTCCGTGTACCCGGACAGCTCCTGGAGCCCGGCGGCCTTCTCCTTGGCGAGCACGTCGGAGACGCGGCGGCTCGGCTCACCGGCCACCTCGGCGGGGCGCGCCCACAGCCGGATGGAGCCGCCGTGCGTCGGCAGCAGCTCGACGTCCACGAGGGCGAGTCCGCCGCTGGCGAGCGCCCGGATCGCGGAGGCGACCGTGTAGTACTGGAAGTGCTCGTGGTAGATCGTGTCGTACTGGTTCTCCTCGATCAGCGTCAGCAGGTGCTGCACCTCGATGGAGACCCAGCCGTCGTCGGCGACCAGGGCGCGCAGCCCCTGCGTGAAGCCGACCACGTCGGGGATGTGCGCGTACACGTTGTTGGCCACGACCAGGTTCGCCGGGCCGTTCTCGGCGCGGACCTTCGCCCCGGTCTCCGGGCTCAGGAACTCCGTGAGGGTCGGCACCCCCGCGTCCCGCGCGGCGCCGCCGACGTTCACCGACGGCTCGATGCCCAGGCAGCGGATCCCCCGGTCCACCACATGCTTGAGCAGATAGCCGTCATTGCTCGCGACCTCGACCACGAAGGAGTCCTCGCCGAGGCCCACCCGCTGTGCGGCGTCCGCGACGAACGTCCGCGCGTGCTCGACCCAGCTGGTCGAGAAGGAGGAGAAGTACGCGTACTCGCTGAACGTCTCCTCGGGCGTGATCAGCGGCGGGATCTGCGCGAGCCAGCAGTCGGTGCAGACCCGCAGATGCAGCGGGTACGCGGGCTCCGGCGCGTCCAGTTGGTCCGCGGCGAGAAAGCTCTCGCACGGTGGCGTCGCCCCCAGGTCGACGACGCTGGTCAGCGCCGCCGAGCCGCAAAGTCGGCATCTCGTCATCTCGTTCCCCCCATTGCTCTCGACCGGTCCGCGATCACGGCCCGGTACCCCTCCTCCAGGCGTGCGAGGCCGACGGCAGGGCTGAAGCCCTCCTCGTACCGGCGTCGGGCCGCCCGGCCCATCTCCTGGTTGCGTCCCCGCTCCGCCGCGATCCGGCGGATGCCGTCCGCGAGCGAGGCGCTGTCGCCGGGCGTGTGGAGCGAACCCGTCACGCCGTCGTCGACCAGCTCGACAAAGGAGCCGTGCGCGGCGGCGACGACCGGGACCCCGGCCGCCATCGCCTCCACGACCACCAGGCCGAACGTCTCCTGGTACACCGAGGGCGCGAGCACCGCGACCGACCGCGCGACGGCCTCCTGGCACTGCGCGGGGTCGTACAGCCCCGCGTAGCGCACGTCGTCGCGGCCCGCCGCCCAGGCGGCCACCTCGTCCCGCAGCGGTCCCGCCCCGGCGACGACGAGCGGCACGCCTGCCCCGCCGTCCGCCCGGAGCTCGTCCCACGCGGCCATGAGCAGCCGCACCCCCTTGGCCTCGGTCAGGCGGCCGAAGTAGAGGACGTGCTCACCGGTGCCGTTCTCCCGCCGGACGCCGGGCTCATCGACGAAGTTGTGCTTCACCGCGAGCCGTTCGGCGGGCATCCCCGCGCCGACGAGGATGTCGCGCTGCGCGGCGGAGATGCAGAAGAACCGGTCCACCCCTGACCACCAGCGCCGCCGGTTGACCGCGACGCTCACCGCGAGCGGCACCGTCGCGAGCCGCGAGTTCCGGTAGCAGCCGTGCCGGACACCCGCCAGCGGCACCCGCGTGCCGACGCACTCGGTGCACGGCCTGCCGCCGCGCTCCAGCGTCCCCGGCGGGCAGACCTGGTAGTAGTTGTGCAGCGTCGTGACGACCGGCACCCCGGCGTCGGCGCAGGCGGCGATCACCGCGGGCGAAAGCAGCGGAAAGACGTTGTGGACATGGACCACGTCCGGCCGCTCGGCCCGTAACTTCGCCGCCAGCTCCTTGCGGACGCCCGCGTTCCACGGCACCTGGAGCGGCACCGCGACCTTGCCGGGCAGGGAGCGGCCCGCGATGTCGTCGCTGCGCCGCGCGAACACCTCGACCCGGTGGCCCGCCTCGCGCAGCAGCCGCACCTCCTGCTCCACGACCTTGTTCTCACCGCTCGGCTGCGCCGAGACATAGAAGTTGTGCACCACGAGGATGTGCATGGTCAGGTCACCTCCGAGGTCCGGGCCCAGCGCGGGACACGCCGGCGCGGATCCGCGGGCGCCACAAGGGGCGCGGCAGGCGCGGGCGACGCGAGCAGCGACGCGGCCAGCGCCAGGTGCAGCAGGTACGGGGAGGCGTCGCCGAGCCCCGCCTCGGTGTACGACGACATCACCACGTACGTGACGAGGAAGATCGCGCAGGCCCGCGAGAGCGACGGCGGCCGAAGGAGCGCCACGCCGAACAGGACGAGCAGCATCGACGCGACGAGGCCGACGCCGGTCAGGCCCTGCTCGTTGTAGACGGCCAGCCAGCTGTTGTCGATCGGCAGCCCGTTGAACGACTTGTCGCCGAGGCCCGTGCCGAACAGCTGCTCCGCCGTCGACCGGGGCGCCGCGAGCAGCGCGTCCCAGACCTTGGCCCGGCCGGTCAGGCTGGTGAAGTACTCCTTGGTCTGGCCGCGCAGGAACCACGCCTGCACCGCGCCCGCGAACCCCACCGCGGCGACCGTGACGATCACCACCGACCAGGCGAAGAACCGCCGCGCCGCCGCGCTGGTCAGCACGAGCGAGCAGATCGCGACGGCGAGGCCGACGAGCATCCCGACCGTCGCCGTACGGGTGTGGGTCAGCGCGAGCAGGACGAAGGACGGCACGATGATGAACGCCGCGGTCCGCCCGTCGGTCTGCCGGCCGAGCAGCAGCAGTGTCGTCAACCCGATGATCACCGCCGCGTACTGGCCGATCTGCGGCGGCGTCAGCGGCCACAGCGCGCCGACCAGACGCCCGCCGTACAGCTCGGGCATGGCCGCGCCCGGCGAGATCGCGAGCCCGGCGGCGGCCGTCCCGATCGCCGCGAAGTAGAACCGGATGTGGTAGCGGACGAACGTCGTGTCCCCGTTCCACCAGCGGCTGAGCAGCCACAGCGTGGCCACGAAGAGCCCGAGCCGGAAGCAGCGGAACAGCGCCCCGAACCCGGCCTCCAGATGCACGCTGGAGAGGATGCTCGGCACCAGCAGGAACGTCAGGAGCAGCAGGAACGCGCTGGCCCTGATCCGCAGCCGCAGATTGACCGCGAGCGCGAGGGTGAACGCGGCGACCAGCGCGCCCATCGTGACCAGCTGGATGAGGGAGCGGGGCAGCGGAACGATCGTCTTCGCGCCCGCCGAGCCGAGCGTGTTGAGGCCGAGCAGCGCCCAGACGACGCCCACGCTCCTCGGCGTACGCCCCGGCAACAGGTCCTGGACCATCTCAACCACCGGCCTGGACGTCGAAGGTGCTGCCCGCGTCCTGCTCGTACGGCATCGCCTGCCACTGCCCGTTGTCGAGCACCTTGCCCATGTCCTGGGCGACGAAGTGCCACGACCCGACGTAGACGTTGTCGTGCCAGCGGTTGTGCTGCTGGTCGGTGATGGACTTCTGGACCTTGTCGCCCTTGTACGGCGACCAGTTGGGGAAGGTGCCGTAGTTGGACAGCAGCGCCATCCGGTCGCACCGCGACGAGCAGTCGATCTTCGCCTTGTCCAGCACGAACCGGTTGTCGTGGATGTCGACCCGCTGGGTCTTCCACCGGCAGTCGGCGTACAGCGGCTCCGTCGTGATCGCGGGCCGCTTGCAGCGGTCGGTGTCCTTCACGAGCAGCGTGCAGTCGCCGGAGGAGGTGTTGGCGGGGCTGTTGCAGAACCGGTCGGCGCTCTCCCACAGGGTGATGCCGTTCCAGTTGTTCTCCAGCCGGTTGCGGTAGATCTCCACCTTGTCCGTACGGGCGTCGACGCGGGGTTCGCCGCCCGACTCGGAGATGTAGACGCTGCCGTAGGGGAAGGCGTCGCCGCGCTCGGCGGCCCTGCCCCCCTCGACGAGGTTGTTGCGCCGGATCGTGTTGTCCCGGACGACCGCGTTGTAGCTGATCTCGTAGATCAGCGCGGCGCCGTCGTTGGCCTCGATCAGGTTGTCCTCGATGCGGAAGTCGTTGTTGTTGGTGTCCGCCCACAGGCCGGTGCCCCGGTTGTCGTGGACCCAGTTGCCGCGGATGTCGGCCCGGTCGACGGCCCAGAACTTGATGCCGCCGGTGCAGCCGCAGCCCTTCTGCCGCTTCTCCCAGTCGCCGGTGTTGTTGCCGGTGATCTCGTTGCCCTCGACCACGAGGTCGCGGATGGAGTCGCCGTCCTTGTAGGCGTTCATGCCGTACTGCCCGTTGCCGCGCAGGCAGTTGCCGCGGACCTGCTGGCGGGCGCCCGCCATGAGCCCGGCGCCCGAGTTGTACTGGATCGTGGAGTGCTCGACGACCCAGCCGTCGGCCGAGCCCTTGTTGACGACGCCCTCGTTCTGCGGCGGGACGAACCCCTGCACGGTGAGGTGGCTGATGGTGACGCTGGGGGCGTCGCCGCCGAACGCGTACTGGTTCTTCTTCCGCCCGTCGAGGACCGCGCCCGGCGCGCCGATGTAGCGGTCCCCCTTCTTCGGGATGACCTGCGCGTAGCGCTCCGCGGGGAGCCGGTGCCTGCCGGGGCGCAGCCAGAACGTGGTGCCCGGCGGGCTCTCGGCGGTCTTCGCGGCGAGGTCGCCGACCTTGCCGGGGTCGACCTCCACCGCGCCCGCGGGCGGCTTCTCCGGTCCGGCCTGCGGCGCGGCGCACACCCGCGCCACCTGCTGCCGGACACCGGACGTGGACGGTGAGGCGCCCGGCTTCGCCGAGGAGCCCGACGTGCCCGGGCCCGTGCAGCCGGCCGTCGCCAGCAGGGCGAGGGCGAGCGCCAGCGGGGCGGCGGGCCATGCCCGGTGGTGCCACTTCGTCCTCACGCGTCCTCCTCTCTGAACTCTGGCTCCGCGTCGCCGCGGGTACGGGTCGTCCGGCTATGCGAACGTGAGCACGGTCGTGAACGTGTGGGCGTCGCCGACGGAGCCGGGGCCGGTGCCGATCAGCGTGGTGGCCGGCACCTTGCGGCCGAAGCCGGGCGAGTACCAGCCGAGCGGGGGCTCGCTCTCGCCGCGGTGCGCCTGCCAGGTCAGCTCGCCGGGCAGGGCGAGCACCGCCGTCCGGTCCTCGCCGTCCCTGCTCCAGGTGAGCGTCGCCCGGTTCCCCGCCAGGTCGGCCGTGACCGCCGGGCCGAGATGGAACGCGATCCGCACCTGCCCGTGCGGTCCGCGCACCTCGTCCACGATACGCAACTCCCGCCCCACAGAGGCGAGTTCGGCCCTACGGCGGTGAATCGCGGGCCGGTACCCGTCGTGCTCGGCGGACCAGCGGGCCACCTTCGGGTCGGAGGTGTCGGCGACCAGGACGCGGGTGCGGGCGTGCCGGGTCCACAGAAACGGTCCGCCGGAGACGGACTGATCGGTGCCGCCGAGCTCCACGGTGTTGTGGCCGAGCGTGGAGCGGAAGTACCGCCGCCACTCGGGCTGCCCGTGGTAGCAGAACGTGCCCGGGTCGGCGAGCACGTCCACGCCGTCCCGCCGGACCTCCACCGACAGCGCGTCCGCGTGGGCGTGCGCGGCGATCGACAGGAACCCGTGCGGGCCGCCGTCGAGCCGGCACCAGATCCCGTCCGGGCCGCGCAGGACGGTCATGCCCGCGTCGGGGAAGTGGACGGGCCTGCGCGCCGGGCGCCTCGGGGCCGCCGCGTACGGCTTGACCAGCGCGGCGAGCAGCGGCGTACGGACATCCGTACGCGGCACCTCCGGCCACCAGTCGAGGCGGCCGAACACGGCGTCCCCGGTGGCGAGGAGCGAGCCCCAGCGGTCGGTGCCCGCGCCGTCCACGACGAGGCCGTGCCCGTCGTCCGCGTCGCCCTGGCGCGGCGGCCGGAGCCGGTCGTCGACGACGGCGGCGAGCGCGTCGGTCATCCGCAGCAGCACGAGCCGGACGGTCGCCGGGACCTCCACACCCGCCGCGTCCGCCTCCGCGAGCGCGGCGAGCCCCAGTTCGAGGACGAGCCCGTGGTACTCGGAGGCCAGTTCGCGGTTGAGCCCGGAGAGGTAGGTGTTGGCGCGCAGGTTGCGGTCGAGGGAGCGCAGCGCGTCGCTCCGCCAGCGCGCGGAGGACGGGAACCAGCCGAAGGCGCAGGCCGCCGCGAACTGACCGGCCGCCTCCGCGATGACGTGGTTGTTCGCCGACGAGCCCCGGCTCGGGAAGGCGGCCAGCCAGCGCTGGTGGTGCCAGATCTGCTCGACTGCCGCGGGGTTCTCCTCGAACAGCGCGGGCGCGCCCCGCCAGCCGTCGAGCAGCCGGCGCACCCACACCCACGACAGGAGCCGGATGCCCAGCTCGATGCCGCTGACCCAGTGCACCCCGCGCAGCGGCGGGTTGGCCGCCCACCATGACTGGAGGTGCGCGGCGACGCGCTCGGCGTACCGCTCGTCGCCGCTGACCGCGTAGGCGGCGGCGAGCACGGTCAGGTACTGGTGGCGCGAGGGCTCCCAGATCTGCTTGATGTCGCCGACCGTGTCCTCGCTGCGGTAGGGCACGTCGAAGGCGTAGCCGTCGGGGGCCCTGCGCCCGGTCTTCGGGTCGTAATGCCAGTCCGGGTCCACGAGGTCGTCGCGGACCACGCCGAAGAACTCGGCCTGCCCGACCATCAGCCGGTCGGCCTCGGCGAGCAGGCGCTTCACGGCGTCCGGCGCCACGGCGTCGAGGGCGCCCGCGGGCAGCCCGGAGGTGAACCGGACGCCGGTCACGGCCGGGCTGTGCGGCGGCGCGGTCCGCCACTGCCGCCTGCGGACGGCGTCGGCGGCCCGCCCGCCGACCTCCCGCGGGCCCATCCGCGACAGGCGCCGCAGATACCAGGTGGGGCTCATCGTCATCGCGGCGACCTCGCAAGCGTCACGGGCGCACCGCCCGCGAGCCCGGCCCGCACGGCGAGCGTCGCCGCGGTGGTGGCCGCGAGCGACTCCAGCGGTACGGGCATCGGTCCGCCGGTCCGCACCGCCCTGACGAACGCGGCGAGTTCGGCGTTCTGCCCCTTGTCGCGGGCCTTGGGCAGCCGCGAGCTGACCCACTTCTTGCGGCCGTAGACCGAGGCCCGTACGAAGTCGTCGAGGCGCAGCACCTTGCCGTCCGCGATCAGGTCCAGGGTCTCCTTGGGGAACCCGGCGGAGCCGGTGGTGACGTAGCTGATCGTGGCGGTGGACCCGTCGGGGTAGCGGAGCTGGACCTGCAGGTCCTCGCCGCCGGGCGCGGCCGTCGCGTACACCGACTCCGGGTCCGCGCCGAGCAGCCAGCTCGCCGTGTCGATGAAGTGCCCGCCCTCGCCCGCGAACCGGGAGCCCTCGGTGGACTGGCGCAGATACCAGCTGCCGTGGTCGAGCCGCCCCGCGTTGACCAGGTAGCGCAGGCTGGCCGGGCCGGTCCGGGCGCCGAACTCCTGCTTCGCCTCCTGGAGCAGGGGAGCGAAGCGGCGGTTGAAGCCGACCTGGAGCCGGTCGTTGCCGGTCTCCTCGACCGTCGCGAGGACGCTCGCCAGCTCGTCCTCGGTGAGCGCGAGGGGCTTCTCCACGAAGACGGTCTTGCCTGCGCGCAGGGCCTGCTTGGTCAGCTCGGCGTGCGAGCTGTGCCGGGTGACCACGAAGACGGCGTCGATCGACTTGTCGCCGAGCACGGCGTCGAGATCGGTGGTCGCCTCGGCGAAGCCGAACTTGCGCTGCGCGTTGGCGCCGGACAGCGCCGTCGTGGTGACGACGGTCGAGAGCACCACGCCGTCGCGCCCGCTCAGGTGCGGAAGCAGCATCGAGGACGCGTAGTTGCCCGCGCCGATGAACGCGCAGCGCACCGGGGACCCGGTGGCCCGCGCCTGCGCGGGCACGGAGCCGCTCCGCCGCACGGCGGGCACGGCGATCTCGACCGCCTGCGGCTCCACCGCCTCCGCCGGCTGACCCGGGTAGCGGAACAGGACCGCCACCGCCTTCAACTCGCCGTCCTTCAGGCTCTGGTACGTCTCCACGGCGTCGTCGAAGTCGGCGATGTGGGAGATGAGGGGCTCCACGTCGACGCGGCCCCGGGCGACCAGGTCGAGGAAGCACGCCAGGTTGCGCCGCTCGGTCCAGCGCACGTAGCCGATCGGGTAGTCGCGCCCCTCCAGCTCGTACGAGGGGTCGTAGCGCCCGGGGCCGTAGGAGCGCGAGAAGCGGACGTCCAGCTCCTTCTCGTAGTACGCGTTCCACGGGAGGTCGAGGCGGCACTTGCCGATGTCGACGACGCGGCCGCGGTCCCGCGCCAACTCGGCGGCCAGCTCGACAGGTTGGTTGCTGGAGCCACCGGCGGCCAGATACACCTGGTCCACGCCGTGGCCGTCGGTCAGGTCCGCGACGGCGGCCTTCACGGCATCGGAGCCGGGGTCGCCGCAGGCGGCGGCGCCCGCGCGCTCGGCGAGCGCGCACCGCTCCGGGTCCGGGTCGGCGCCGACGACGCGGACGCCCGCGGCGGACAGGAGCTGCACCACCAGCTGGCCGATGAGGCCGAGACCGATGACCAGCGCCACCTCGCCGAGCTGGGGCTCGCCCTGCCGTACCCCCTGCATCGCGATCGAGCCGACCGTGCCGAAGGCGGCGTGCCGGGGCGCGAGGCGCTCAGGCACCGGGACGTACAGGTTCTTCGGGACCCAGTTCACCTCGGCGTGCAGCGCGTGCTCGTTGCCCGCGCACGCCACCACGTCGCCGACCTTCACGTCGTCGACGCCCGCGCCGACCTGCTCGACGATCCCGCACAGCGAGTAGCCGAGCGGCGTGTACGAGTCGAGCTTGCCCATCACCTTGCGGTACGTGGCGGGCACCCCGTTGGCGGCCACGCTCTGCATGACCTTGGCGACCTGGTCGGGGCGCGAGCGGGCCTTGCCCACCATCGACATGCCCGCCTCGGACACCTTCATGAGCTCGGTACCGGTGGATATCAGCGAGAAGGCGCTGCGTACAAGGACGCCGCCCGGCTTGCACCCCGGCGCGGGGACGTCGAGCAGCGCCAGTTCGCCGCTCTTGTAGTTCTGCACAACCTGTTTCACCCGAGCTCCTCTTGTGTTCACGCTTTTCTCAGGCCGCCCGGCTCCGGCCGGAGCCGGAGGTCGCGCCGCGATACCAGTACTCGAGGGTCAGCACATGCCATAGGTGCTTGGAGAAGTCCCGCTGCCCCGAGGCGTCCTCGGCGACCATCCGGGCCAGCGCGTCACGGCGCAGGAACCCGGAGTTGACCAGCACGCCGTCATTGATCACCTCGCGCACGAGGGGTGCCAGGTCCCGGCTCATCCAGGCCCGCAGCGGCGCGCTGAACAGCCCCTTGGGCCGGTACACGATCTCGTCCGGCAGGACGGTCGCGGCCGCCTCCTTGAGCACGGCCTTGCCCTGCCGCCCGGCGATCTTGCGGTCGCCGGGGAACGTAAAGGCCGCCTTGACCACCTCGACGTCCACGTACGGCACCCGGACCTCGGTCGAGGCGGCCATGCTGGAGCGGTCCGTGTAGGTGAGGTTCAGTCCCGGCAGGAACATCCGGGCGTCGCCCAGGCACATCCGGTTGACGAAGTCGTCGAGCTGGTTGTCCTCGTAGACGTCCGCGTGCTCGGTCAGCACGTCGTCGACCGTCCCGGCCAGATCGGGATCGATCAGGGCGAGCAGCTCGTCCTGGTCGTACATGGTGTAGCTGCGCCGGAACGCGGTCTCCTCCGGCAGGTCCGCGAAGGACAGGAACCGCTTGGCGAACCGCACCGAGCGGTACCCGCGCTTGGCCGACGCCACCGGCAGCCGGTCCACCGCCGCCGACACCCCGCGCCGCAGCGGCCCGGGGACGCGCTGGTAGCGCAGCGCCAACGTGTTGGCCAGGTGCTTGCGGTACCCGGCGAACAACTCGTCGGCGCCCATCCCCGACAGCATCACCTTGACCCCGGCCTCACGGGCCGCCGAACAGATCAGGAACGTGTTGATCGCCGCCGGATCACCGATCGGCTCGTCCAGGTGGTACGTCATCTCCGGCAGCAGGTCGAGCACGTTCGGCGCGATCTCGATCTCGTGCAGATCCACCCCGAACCGCTCCGCGACCTGCCGCGCGTAGCGCAGATCGTCCGGCATCGCCTCGAACTTGGCATCCTCCGCGCGGAACCCGATCGTGTACGCCGAGATCCCCGGCCGGTCGCGCGCCGCGAGCGCCGTCAGATAGCTGGAGTCCAGCCCGCCCGACAGGAACGTCGCCACCGGCACGTCGGACAGCAGGTGCTGCCGCGTCGACTCCTCGACGATGGCCGCCAGATCCGGGATCTCCCCGGCCCGCGCCCGCTCCTGCCCCTCCGCCGCGACGTCCCGCAGATGCCAGAACCGGCCCCGCTCCACCCGGCCGTCCGCCCGGCACGTCAGCCAGCTCCCCGGGGGCAGCTTCTCCGCTTCCCGGTACGCGCACCGCGAGTCCGGCACCCAGTAGTAGAGGAGGGAGGCGACGAGCGCCGCCGGGTCCACGTCGAGCGTGCCGCCGGTCGCGGTGGCCAGCGCCTTCAGCTCCGAGGCGAAGACCAGGCCCTCACCGCGGCGCAGGAAGAACAGCGGCTTGATGCCCAACTGGTCCCGGACGAGCGTCAGATCACCCGTGCGCTCGTCGAAGACCCCGAACGCGAACATGCCGCGAAGCCGGGGCAGACAGTCCGTGCCCCAGCGCCGCCACGCCTCCAGGAGCACCTCGGTGTCGGAGGTGCCGCGGAAGCGGACGCCGGACGCGGCCAGCTCGGCCCGCAGCTCCGGCGCGTTGTACAGCTCGCCGTTGTACGTCAGGGCGAGCCCGTCCGAGATCATCGGCTGCGCGCCGGTCTCCGACAGGTCGATGATCGACAGCCGGCGATGCCCGAGGTGCACCTCACCGTCGCCGAGGGAGTGGCGGTAGCGCCCCGCCCCGTCCGGGCCCCGGTGGGCGAGGATGTCGGTGAGCCGGTCGGTGACGGCCTTCCCGTCCGGCCACCGGTACGTGCCTGCGATGCCACACATGTCCTACCGCGCCTCCTGGTCGCTGTCCGGGACCCGCGCGGCCCACATGGGAACGCGCTCGGCGCGCCGCTGCCCCGTCTTGTTCTGCCGGGCGAGGCGCTCGCTCTGCCCGCGCAGCGCAGTGTGCAGGCCGTCCCAGAGCGTGCCGTCGGTCCGGTCCCGCGGATCGGGGTCGATCAGGACGACACCGAGCACCGGGATGTGCTGGTCGGCGAGTTGCCGCGCCACCGTGTGCAGCCACGCGGCACTGGCGTGCCCGGCCCGTACGACGAGCACGGTCTGGCTGCCGAGGTACTGCAGATCGGTCCAGGCGGTGCCCGGCGCGACCGAGCCGACGCCGATCCGGCGGTCCTGCGGCGAGAGCGCCGCCGCCTGCGCGCCGGTGATCACGTTCGGCCCGCCCTGCCGCTCCCGCGCCTTGGCGAGCTGATTCCCGGGCAGCCCGTCGATGATCACCAACGGCCCGTCCGCCGCGAGGGCACCGGCCAGGTTCAGCGCGATGACGCTCGTGGCGCGGGCGCTGCCCAGTTCGAGCAGCGACAGCGGTTCCGCGGAGCCGCGCACGGTCCGCGTGAGCGTCGTCGTCAGCCGGTCACGGGCCGCCCGGACCCGCTTGAGCTGCCACAGCCGGCCCGAACCGGGCGGCAGTTCGGCGATGACCGAGGCGCCCAGGTTCATGGCGACCTCCCGGCGCAGCACCGGCCGGTCGGCCACCACCACACCGACCGCCGAGATCGCGAGCCCGAGGACCAGCCCGAGGACGAGACCGATCGCGGCATTGGTCGCGACCGTCTTCGGCAGCGAGTGCGCCACCGCGCGCGGATCGTCCACGATCTGCGTCCCCGCGAGGAGGCGGGGCGTGCCGACCCGTGCCTCCTCCGCACGCTGGTTGAAGTCCGCGATACGGGAGTTGAGCTCGGCGCGGCGGGCGAAGAGCGACTCGATGCTCGCCGAGTCCGCCGGGTTGGTCTCCGGGGACCGGCCGCCGATCTCGTCGTTGACCTCGGCCAGCTCCTTCTGCATCCGGTCACGCTGCTGGATCAGCGCCTCGGCCTCCGCCTTCGCCGTCTCCTGCATCCGCCGCACGTGGTCCGCGACGAACGCGTCGGCCAGCGCCCGCGCACGGGCCACCGCCTGCGCGTCGGTGTCACCGGTCACGTCGATCTGCATCACGTTGTTGGTCAGGCCCCGGCCCCGGTACTCCTTCATGAAGTCCTCGGGCTTCTGGGACGACTTGAGCGTCTTCAGGGCCCGGTCGGCGATCCGCGTGGTGCCGAGGACCTCGACATCGGTACGGATCAGCGTGCCGGTGTCGTTCGGCTGGTCCTCCGCGTGCGCGACGAGCAGCTTCGTCGTCGCGCTCGGCGCCGGCGGCATCAGCACCGCGAACGCCGCGCCCGCGAGGAGACCGAGCACCGCGAGGGAGCACCACAGGCGACGGCGTCTGCGCACCGCCACCACGAGGGCGTGCAGGTCGAGAAGCGGAGGCGTCGTCGACATTTCCGCGGTCGTGCTGGTCATCACACGGGACCTCCCGTCGCGTGGCCGCGCACGGCGAGCGCGAGCGTGGCGCTCTCCGGAGGCTGGTCGGCGGTCCGCGCCGGCCGGGCACGGACCGCGCCCGCCACGACGACACCGACGACCTCGTGGCCGCCGTCCGCGCACGCCGAGGCGATGCCGCCCAGCTCGTCCGCGGTCCAGCTGCCCGCACTGAGCACGACCAGGACACCGGACTCGGCCTCCCGGTCGGGCACCATCGGATGGGCCACCGAGACCTCCACGACCCGCAGCAGCGGATCGTTCTTCGCCTCGGTGACGAGCTGCTGCGCGGCCCGGCGGGCGATGGTGTCGTCCTCCGGGACGACGATCAACAGCCGCCTGGGCACCGGCAGCTGATGCCGCAGCCGCATGCACACACGCCGGTAACGGACCCGTCTGCTGGTCTCGTCGCCCGACCGGTGCGGGGTGGGGGTGTCCCAGCGCGCGTCGACCCCGAGGAAGCGGCGGACCCTCGCCCGCGCACCCCCCGCCCGCACCGGCTCGGCGCTGCGGCCGTCCGGCACGTCGACCGTCCCGATCGCCGTCGAGCCCAATGCGGCGGCGATCTCCGCCTCACCGCGCAGCCGCCGGTTCATCCGGGCCGCCGTGAGGTGCGCGATGATCGCCACGAGCAGGAAGAGCAGCGCCCCGCCCGCGATGAGCTGGATCCGCGTCGGCGGCGCCTCGCTCGTCGGCTTCGCCGCCGGACCCATCACGACCATGCTGTTCTTGCTGCCGATGGCCGGATCGGCCTCCTCCAGCTGCTTCATGGAGTCCTGCAGCGCCGTCCGCAGCTTCTCCAGCTCCGTCCTGGCCTGCACGCTCTCCACGGTCTGCCCCGGATCCGCCGCGTCGGCGAGATCGCTGATGCGCCGGTTGGTCTGCGCGACCTGCTTGCGCAGCGCCTCGGGGCCGTTCTCCGCGTCGTCGGAGTCGGTCTCGTCGCTCCCGATCCGGGAGGCGAAGCCGACGAACTGCTGCGCCACCTGGTCGGAGAGGCGCTGCGCCTTCTCCGGGGTGTCGGCCGTGCCCGTGATCTTGATGATGTTCCCGTCCGCCGCCTTGGCGGTCACCTGGTCCTGGAGCTCGGTGCCGTCGACACCGGGCCACTTCAGCGCGGCGGCCGAGCGGTCGACCACGGCCGAACTGGTCGCGACCTCCACCTGGGTCAGCAGCTCGCGCTCCTCCCACTGCCCCGCCATGAGGACCGACGCCGACGTGGTCCAGCTCGGCGGGAACAGCAGGGACGCGCCGAGGCCGACGACCGCACCCGCCAGTGTCAGCAGGGTGAGGAGCCGCCAGCGCCGGCGGAGAATCCGTCCGATCGTCGCCAGACGTATCGTGTCCTCGCTCAACGGCGCGGCCTCCTCCCTGTCCGGCCGCGGCAGGCAGCGTCGTAGGCGGCCAGCAGCGCCTGCTGCGAGTTCCGCCAGGACAGCCGCCCGCTGATCCGCTCCTGTCCGATCTTGCCCATCTCGGCGCGCCGCTCGGGGTCGTCCATGAGCTGCGCCGTGAGCCGGGCGAACTCCGCCTCGTCGTTCGCGGGCGCGTACAGCGCGGCGTCCCCCGCGGAGACGCGCGCCTCCCGCAGCTCGAACGAGACGATCGGCCGGCCCATCGCCATGTACTCCAGGACCTTGTTCATCGTCGACACGTCGTTGAGCGGATTGAGCGGGTCCGGCGACAGGCACACGTCCGCCGTCGACAGGTAGCGCACCAGATCGGCGTCCGGTATCCGCCCCGTGAACTGCACCTGGTCCGAGAGCCCCAGCCGCTCCGACAGCTCCACCATCGCGTCGAAGGCGTCCCCGCCGCCGACGAACACCGCGTGCCAGTCGGTCCGGCCGAGCTCGTCGCGGAGCTTCGCCAGCGCCCGCAGCGCGTAGTCCACCCCGTCCTGCGGGCCCATCACCCCGAGGTAGCACAGCAGATGGGGCTTGCCGCGCTTCAGCTCCGGCTCCGGCGGCACCGGCTGGAACCGCTCGATCTGCGGCGCGCTGCGCACCACGAACACGTCCTCGGGACGCTTGCCGCCACGGCGCACCGCGACGTCCTTGTAGCTCTCGTTCGTCGCGAGCACGATGTCCGCCGTCCGGTAGGTGAACCGCTCCAGGCGGCGCACGGCCCGGTAGAGCAGGTCCTCGCCCCGGTCGAAGCGGGACAGGTACAGCTCGGGCACCAGGTCGTGCTGGTCGAAGACGAACCGCGCGCCGAGCCGCTTGAGCCGCATGACGGGCAGGAACAGCAGGTCGGGCGGGTTGCAGGCGTGCACGACATGGACCGGTCCGACCTTGCGGGCCAGCCGGGCCGTATGCCACAGCGCCGTCCCGTACTCGCGCAGATAACCGGCGGGACCGCCGGTGGCGGCGGTGAGCGGGTAGCGGTGGATCCGCACCCCGTCGATCTCCGCCTCCGCCTCGGTGTCCCGCTTGGTGCCCCGCGGGCAGATGACGTGCACCTCCCACCCCGCGTCGCGCAGGGTCAGGCACTCCTGCCACACCCGTCGGTCGAACGGCACCGACAGGTTCTCGACCAGGATCAGCGCACGCCGACCCCGGCCCTCGTCGCCACTTGCACGTGCTGTGTCACCAAGCAAGGCCCACGTACCCCGGTTCGGTCCGGCGCGTGTCCGCGTCGGGAAGGCGGATGAGATCGACGATCACCGGGCCGCCACCGCCGTGCGGCAGCGCCGAGAGAACGTCCGGGTCCTTCGTGCCGACCAGGCACACGTCCGCGTGGTCGAGGACCTCGTCGACGGAGTCCGCGAGCAGCTGCGCGAGGTGCGGAAGGCGGGTCTCGATGTACTCGCGGTTCGCGCCGAGCAGCCGGGACAGGCTCACGTTGGCGTCGTAGATCTTCAGGTCGTAGCCCTTGCCGTAGAGCCGCTCCGCCAGTTCGACGAGCGGGCTCTCGCGCAGGTCGTCGGTGCCCGGCTTGAAGGAGAGCCCGAACAGGCCCGCCTTGCGCCTGCCGGTGCGCTCCACCAGCTCCACCGCGCGCTGCAGGTGGTCCTCGTTGGACGGCAGCACGTGCGACAGGATCGGCACCGACACATCGGCGCGCCGCGCCGCGTGGACCAGGCTGCGCAGGTCCTTGGGCAGGCAGGAGCCGCCGAAGGCGAAGCCGGGCCGCAGATAGGCGGGGCTGATATTCAGCTTGCGGTCGGCCAGGAAGACGTCGATGACCTGGTGCGAGTCGACGCCGAGGGCCTGGCACACCGCGCCCAGCTCGTTGGCGAAACCGATCTTCAGGCCGTGGAAGGCGTTGTCCGCGTACTTGATCGCCTCGGCCGTCGGGACCGGCACCCGGAACACCTCGCCGGGCAGCCCGTCGTAGAGCGCGGCGACCACGTCACCGCTGGCCTCGTCGATCTGGCCGATGACGGTCTTCGGCGGGTCGAAGAAGTCCCGCACACTCGTGCCCTCGCGCAGGAACTCCGGGTTGACCGCGACCCCGAAGTCCACCCCGGCGGTACCGGCGTGCTTCTCCAGGATCGGCACGAGCAGGTTCAGGCAGGTGCCCGGCAGCATCGTGGAGCGGAACACGACGGTGTGCCGGCCCTCGCGCTCCGCGAGCGCCGCGCCGATCTGCTCGGCGACCCGCTCCAAGTAGGTCGTGCACAGGCTGCCGTTGGGCTCGGAGGGCGTCCCCACGCAGACCAGCGACACATCACTGTTCAGGATCGCGTCGCGCACGTCGTCGGTCGCGCGCAGCCTGCCGCCGCGCACCGCCTCGGCGACGTAGTCGCCGATCCGCTCCTCGACCACCGGCGCCTTGCCGTCGTTGACGAGGTCGACCTTGACCTTGCTGACATCGACGCCGATGACCTCGTGGCCCGACGCGGCCAGGCACGCCGCCGACACGCACCCCACGTAACCCAGACCTAAGACGCTGACTCTCATGACTGTTCCTCCCCCCTCGCAGACCCTCGTGGCCTGCTCTGTCGTGCACCGTCCGGACAGTTGTGCCGCAGCCCCCCTGCGGTCTCAGTACGCTCCCTGTCCTCGGAGCACCGCGCGCAGCGTCTTCCACAAGATCACTGAGTCCAGTGCGAGCGACCAGTCCTCCACGTACCGCAGGTCGAGGCGGACCGCCTCCTCCCACGGCAGGTCACTGCGCCCGCTGATCTGCCACAGGCCGGTCAGACCTGGCTTCACGAGCAGCCGCCGCCGGATGTCGGGCCCGTACGCGGCCGACTCCTCCGGCAACGGCGGGCGCGGGCCCACGAGCGACATCGACCCGGTCACCACGTTGAACAACTGCGGGAGTTCGTCGAGCGAGTACTTGCGCAGGACGCTGCCGACCCGGGTCACCCGCGGGTCCCGGCGCATCTTGAACAGCAGGCCCGCGCCCTCGTTCTGGTCGGCGAGCGCGGCGCGCACCCGGTCGGCGTCGGCGACCATCGTGCGGAACTTGAAGATCGTGAACTCCTGGCCGTCCTTGCCGACCCGGCGCTGGCGGTAGACCGCACCGCCCCGGCTGTCGGCGACTACGAGCAGCGCGACCAGGACCATCACCGGCGCGAACAGCAGGATGAGGGCCGCGGCGCCGAGCCGGTCCACGACGCCCTTGATGACCCGGCGGCCTCCGGTGAAGGCGGGCATGCTGACCCGCAGGAGCGGGATGCCGAGCACCGCGTCGACGTGCAGGCGCGGCCCGGCGACCTCCATCAGGACCGGGGCGACGACCATCTCGGCGTCGCTGCCCTCCAGGTTCCAGGCGAGCCGCTGCAGACTGTCGGGCGACCAGTGCGCGTCGGGGGTGACGGCGACGACGCGGTAGCCGTCGCGGTGGACATGGCCCGCGACGTCGGAGAGGCGGCCGACGACCGGCACCCCGTCCAACTGGTCGCTGTCGGGCCCGAGTCCGTCGGGCGTGCACACCGCCTCCACACGCCAGCCGAGGTGCGGGAACTTACGGGTGCGGGTGATCAGGTCGTGCACGGTCTCCGGGCTGCCGGCCGCGAGAACCGGTCTGAGGCAGCGCCCCTCCTTGCGCTGCTTGTGCAGCCACAGGCGGAGCAGATACCGGGCGGTCATGGTGGTGATCGCGATCGCGGGGATCGCGACGAATATCCAGAGCTTGATGTTGCGCGAGGTCAGGGCTATCCCGCCGAGCGCGAGGACGACCGTCGCCGTGAACAGGGAGCGCCCGAACCGGCGGAACTCCTCGGCGCCCTGGCCGAGCACCGCGGGCGCCCATGCCCGGCTCAGCGCCAGGGACGCGAGCACCAGTAACTCGGTGCAGAAGGCGAGAATGCCCCACTTCTCATGCCAGTTGGCCGCGTCACGCGCGCCGAAGAACTGGCCGATCGACGTCACCACCACGGCCGTCGCCACGGTGTCCGCGATGATCACGGTGCGCCGGTACCGCTGCTCCCAGTCGGTCGCGGGCTGACTGAGTGTCCCACTCCCCAGACGCCCGCGGGACGGCGGTAACGGGCTTACTAATTCCCCCTGTTGCACGGACCCCCCCAGGTCACCTGCGGGCTCGACGTGTTCGCTCCACACGGTTCCTCCCCCCCAGGAGGCGCCCCCGCCCCCCGGCACTGTGTTCTCCCCCCGGGAGGCTCCGCCCCCCGTGCCGCACTGTTCTCCTCAGCGGAAGGCCCCCGCCCTCCGCGTCGCACAGTTCTTCCCCCCGGGAGGTTTTCGGCCTCCCGCGCATGACATTTCGGCTGAGCAGCGTCGTTTGAACACCTCGCCCGGGCGGCAGTGGTCTCTTACGGCCCGCCAGGGCATCACGGTGTGCGGAACCCGCCGAAACCCCGGATGCTCCCCACACCCAGGGCCCTGGTCCGGGCCCGAAGAATCGATCACCCCCACGCCTGGCACCGGGGTCCCAGCCACTGGCTGTCCCCGGCGCCCGACTTATAGATCGTCATTTGTCGCCTCGTGTCCACATGTGGAGCACGGTCAATCTAGACCATCATCGGCGCCGTGTAGAGGGGATGTGTGGAACTCGTGCGCATGCTTTCAGACTTGATCCAGATGTCGAACGTGCGTGCTGGGAGGACAGCGCTTTCCCGGTGAGCGATATCAGCCACGTCCACGCTTCGGAACATCGTTCGGCATATCGAACGAATCCGGCGGAATCCGGCGGACGCCGCTATCTGCCGGAATCCGGCGGACGTCGCTATCCGCCGGAATGCGGCGGACGCCGAAGGACGGGAGAGTGAAGGGCATGGCGAAGAAGAAGAATCTCGGCAAGGGCGACAAAGTCAGCTGGAGCAGCCACGGGCAGGACGTCCCGGGAAAGGTGGAGAAGAAGATCACGAAGAATACGGAAGCGGCCGGCCGCACCGTCAAGGCGTCCAAGGAAGAGCCGCAGTACGAAGTCACCAGCGACAAGTCCGGCAAGAACGCCGTGCACAAGCCGGAATCCCTGCGCAAGAAGAACAGCGGCTGATGAGCGGGAAAAGCGACGACGACCGCCAGGACACCATCAAGGAGTTCGACGACGTCGTCAACATGACCCCCGCCGCCCTCAAGAAGTGGCTGGACACCGACGAGTCCAAGAGCGTCGGCCAGTCGGACGGCGGCGGCGAAAGCGTCGGCCACGCCTCCGGGCGCCGCATCATCGAACTGCGGGAGAAGAAGAAGGGCGACCTCACCGACGACGACGTAGCCCATATGCGCAAAGTCGTCGGCTATGTGCACCGCCATATCAAGCAGCGCCCCTCCGGAGACGTCACGGACACCCGCTGGCGCTACTCCCTGATGAACTGGGGCCACGATCCGAAAAAGTGACGAGAGCGAGGACGCCGGCACCCCGCACTGGCTCTTCGGCGACCAGCTCGGACCCCATTTCGTCCCGCACCGCGACAGCCCGCTCCTCATGATCGAGGCGCGCGGTGTCTTCCGGCGCCGCCGCTTCCACCGCGCCAAGGCACACCTGATCCTCTCCGCCATGCGGCACCGGGCCGCCGAGCTCGGAGACCGCGTGCGCTACGTCAAGGCGGACAGCTACCGCGCGGGCCTGCGCGAAGCCGTCGGGGCCGACACCCCGGTCACGGTCCACCACCCGACCTCCCACGCGGCCCGCGCCTTCGTCGACGCGCTGCCCTCCGTACGGGTCCTGCCCGCCCGCGGCTTCCTCGTCCCGCACGACGCCTTCACGGCCTGGGCGGACGGACACGGCACGACCCACCTGCGCCAGGAGGACTTCTACCGCTGGGTCCGCCACACCCACGACCTCCTCATGGACGGCGACCAGCCCGCCGGCGGCCGGTGGAACCTCGACCACGACAACCGCGAACCCCCGCCCAAAGGCGCCGGAACGCTGGACGTACCCCCGCCCTACCGCCCCCGCGAGAGCGACATCGACGCCGAGGTGCGGGCCGACCTCGACCGCTGGGCCAGGGACGGGGACGTGGAGTTCGTCGGCGAGGACGGCCCGCGCCAGTTCCCCGCTACCCGCCGCGAGGCGCTCGCCGCGCTCCGCCGCTTCACCGCGCACCGGCTCGCCACGTTCGGCGCGTACGAGGACGCCGTCCTCGCCGACGACGCGACCATGAGCCACAGCCGGCTCTCCTCCTCCCTCAACCTCGGCCTGCTCGACCCCGCCGAATGCGTGGAACGGGCCGAGGCGTGCTGGCGGTCCGGCGACGCCCCCCTCAACAGCGTCGAGGGCTTCGTCCGGCAGATCGCCGGATGGCGCGAATTCGTCTGGCACCTCTACTGGCACTTCGGCACGGGCTACCGCGACAGCAACGAACTGCGCCACCGCGCGCCGCTGCCCGACTGGTTCACCGAACTGTCCTCGGCGCGGACCGACGCGAACTGCCTGACCCACGCCCTCGACCAGGTCCGCACGACCGGCTGGACCCACCACATCCCCCGCCTCATGATCCTCGGCAGCTACGCGCTGCAACGCGGCTGGGAGCCGCACGCCGTCACCGACTGGTTCCACCGCAGCTTCGTCGACGGCTACGACTGGGTGATGGTGCCGAACGTGGTCGGCATGTCCCAGTACGCGGACGGCGGCCGCATGACGACCAAGCCGTACACGTCGGGCGGCGCCTACATCGACCGGATGAGCGACCTGTGCGGGCCCTGCCGCTACAAGCCGTCCGTACGCGTCGGCGACGACGCCTGCCCCTTCACCGCCGGCTACTGGGCCTTCCTCCACCGCCACCGCGACCGGTTCGAGCACAACGCCCGCATGTCCCAGCCGGTCCGCGGCCTGGACCGCCTCCGTGACCTCGACGCACTCCTGAAGCAGGAGCGCGGGCGGCGGGACTGAGGAGCCTGGAGCGCTGCTCGACCCGGTCACGAACGAAGAAGCTCCGGGGCGCCCGGCCCGTACATACTGCTCCCAGCCGGGCCGCCCGACGTAGGGAGACATGATGACCGCCAAGGCCGAGAAGACCGCTGCGCCGCAGGCCGGAGGGTCCGCGCAGCACGTGGCCGACAGTCACGACCTGATCCGGGTGTACGGGGCGCGCGAGAACAACCTCAAGGACGTCAGCGTCGAGCTGCCCAAGCGGCGGCTGACCGTGTTCACCGGGGTCTCCGGATCGGGCAAGAGCTCCCTGGTGTTCCACACGATCGCCGCCGAGTCGCAACGGTTGATCAACGAGACGTACAGCGCGTTCGTCCAGGGCTTCATGCCGACGCTCGCCCGCCCCGAGGTCGACGTCCTCGACGGGTTGACCACAGTGATCACCGTTGATCAACAGCGGCTCGGCGCCGACCCGCGCTCCACCGTCGGCACCGCGACCGACGCCAACGCCGTACTGCGCATCCTCTTCAGCCGGCTCGGCGAGCCGCACATCGGCTCGCCCAAGGCGTTCTCCTTCAACGTCGCCTCGATCAGCGGCGCGGGCGCGGTGACCGTCAAGCGCGGCGGCCAGGACGTGAAGGAGCGGCGCAGCTTCAGCATCACCGGCGGCATGTGCCCGCGCTGCGAGGGCCGCGGCTCGGTTTCCGACATCGACCTGACCGCCCTGTACGACGACAGCAAGTCCCTCGCCGAGGGCGCGCTCACCATCCCCGGCTACAGCATGGACGGCTGGTACGGCCGCATCTTCACCGGCTGCGGCTTCTTCCCGCCGGACAAGCCGATCGCCCGCTTCACCAAGCGCCAGCTGCACGACCTGCTCCACAAGGAGCCCACGAAGATCAAGGTTGACGGGATCAACCTGACGTACGAGGGGTTGATCCCGCGCATCCAGAAGTCGATGCTCTCCAAGGACGTCGACGCGCTCCAGCCGCACATCCGGGCCTTCGTCGAGCGGGCCGTCACCTTCGCCGTCTGCCCCGAGTGCGAGGGCACACGGCTCAGCGAAGGCGCCCGTTCCTCGAAGATCAAGGGCATCAGCATCGCCGACGCCTGCGCCATGGAGATCCGCGACCTCGCCGCCTGGGTGCGCGAACTGAAGGAGCCCTCGGTCGCCCCGCTCCTTGAGACGCTCCAGCAGACCCTGGAGTCGTTCGTGGAGATCGGCCTCGGCTACCTCTCCCTCGACCGGCCCTCCGGCACCCTGTCCGGCGGCGAGGCCCAGCGCGTCAAGATGATCCGCCACCTCGGCTCGTCCCTGACCGACACCACGTACGTCTTCGACGAGCCGACGACCGGACTGCACCCGCACGACATCCAGCGGATGAACGAGCTGCTGCTGCGCCTGCGCGACAAGGGCAACACCGTGCTCGTCGTGGAGCACAAGCCCGAAATGATCGCGATCGCGGACCACGTCGTGGACCTCGGGCCCGGCGCGGGGGCGGGCGGCGGCAGCGTCTGCTTCGAGGGGACCGTGGACGGGCTGCGGGCCGCCGACACCGTCACCGGACGCCACTTCGACGACCGCGCGACCCTCAAGGACACCGTCCGCGAGCCGACCGGCGCCCTGAAGATCCGCGGCGCCCGCGTCCACAACCTCCAGGACGTCGACGTCGACATCCCGCTCGGCGTGCTGACCGTCGTGACCGGTGTCGCCGGATCCGGCAAGAGCTCCCTCGTGCACGGGTCGATCCCGAAGGGGGAGGGCGTCGTCTCCGTCGACCAGGGCGCCATCCGCGGCTCGCGGCGCTCCAACCCGGCCACGTACAGCGGGGTCCTCGACCCGATCCGCAAGGCGTTCGCCAAGGCCAACGGCGTCAAGCCCGCCCTCTTCAGCGCCAACTCCGAGGGCGCCTGCCCCACCTGCAAGGGCGTCGGCGTCGTCTACACCGACCTGGCGATGATGGCCGGGACCTCCACGACCTGCGAGGAATGCGACGGCAAGCGGTTCGACGCCTCCGTCCTCGATTACCACCTCGGCGGCCGCGACATCAGCGAGATCCTCGCGATGCCGGTGGCCGAGGCCGAGGAGTTCTTCCGCGCGGGCGACGCCCGCACCCCCGCCGCCCACAAGATCCTGGAGCGGCTCGACGACGTCGGCCTCGGCTACCTCACGCTCGGCCAGCCGCTGACCACCCTCTCCGGCGGTGAGCGGCAGCGGCTCAAGCTGGCCGTGCACCTGGGAGAGAGGGGCGGCGGCGGTGTCTACGTCCTCGACGAGCCGACCGCCGGGCTCCACCTGGCCGACGTCGAGCAGCTGCTCGCCCTGCTCGACCGGCTCGTCGACGCCGGGAAGACCGTCATCGTCGTCGAGCACCACCAGGCCGTCATGGCGCACGCCGACTGGATCATCGACCTCGGCCCCGGCGCCGGGCACGACGGCGGCAAGGTCGTCTTCGAGGGCACCCCGGCGGACCTGGTCGCCCGGCGCGAGACGCTCACGGGGCGCCACTTGGCGGAGTACGTGCGCGCCTGACCCCCGGTGACGGTGGCGGTGACGTAAGGGAGGCGTCAAGGGCGCGCACGTCCCCGTATGAGAGGCGTCAACAAGGGCCGGAACCGGTCACGACCGGATGTTTGCTCTAAGCGATCCGGCCGGTTCGGTTCGGTTCCGTCCCTGTCCCTCTCGCACCCATCCGGGAGCCCACGATGGCCGACGTGGCCTTCGTCGTCACCACGGTCGCGGTCTTCGCGCTGGTGGCCCTCGTCGCCAAGGGGGTGACCAAGCTGTGACCGCCGAGACCGTCTTCCACCTGGAGATGGGCGTCGGCCTCGTCGTGGCCGTCGCCCTCCTGGGCTATCTCGTCCTCGCCCTCCTGTACCCGGAGAGGTTCTGAGCGCCGACATGAGCCCCGTACTCGCCGGAGCGCTGCAGTTCCTCGCCCTCTGCGTGGCGCTCGCCCTGGCCTACCGTCCGCTCGGCGACCACATGGCCCGGGTTTACTCCTCCGAGAAGCACCTCCGGGTGGAGAAGTGGATCTACAAGGGCATCGGCGCCGACCCCACCACGCAGATGCGCTGGACCGCCTACCTGCGCGGCGTCCTCGCGTTCTCCGCCGTGAGCGTCCTGTTCCTCTACCTCCTCCAGCGGCTCCAGGGCTCGCTGCCCGGCTCGCTCGGCTTCACGTCGATCGACCCGGACCAGGCGTTCAACACGGCCGCGTCCTTCGTCGCCAACACCAACTGGCAGTCCTACTACGGCGAACAGGCCATGGGCCACGTCGTGCAGACCGGCGGTCTGACCGTGCAGAACTTCGTCTCGGCGGCCGTGGGCATCGCCGTGGCCGTCGCCCTCGTGCGCGGCTTCGCCCGCACCCGCACCGGTGAACTGGGCAACTTCTGGACCGACCTGGTGCGCGGCACCGTCCGCGTCCTGATCCCGATCGCGGTCCTCGGCGCGCTCGTCCTGGTCGCCTGCGGCGCGATCCAGAACTTCTCGGGGATCCACGGGGTCGGCCAGTTCATGGGCGGCTCCCAGCAGTGGAACGGCGGCGCCGTCGCCTCCCAGGAAGCCATCAAGGAGCTGGGCACCAACGGCGGCGGCTACTTCAACGCCAACTCCGCCCACCCCTTCGAGAACCCGAACGGCTTCACCAACCTCTTCGAGGTCTTCCTCATCCTGGTCATCCCGTTCGCGCTGACCCGCACCTTCGGCGTCATGGTCGGCTCGGTCCGGCAGGGCTACGCGATCCTCGCCACCATGGCGACGATCTGGGTCGCCTTCACCGGCCTCATGATGTGGACCGAGTTCGCCCACCACGGACCCGCCTTCGACCTCGCGGGCGGCGCCATGGAAGGCAAGGAGAACCGCTTCGGCATCGGCGGATCGTCGATCTTCGCCGTCGCCACGACGCTGACCTCGACCGGTGCGGTCGACTCCTTCCACTCCTCCTTCACCGGCCTCGGCGGCGGCATCACCATGCTGGGCATGCAGCTCGGCGAGATCGCTCCCGGCGGTACGGGCTCCGGCCTCTACGGCATGTTGATCATGGCGATCATCGCGGTGTTCATCGCCGGCCTGATGGTCGGCCGCACGCCCGAGTACCTCGGCAAGAAGATCGGCACCCGCGAGATCAAGCTCGCCGCCTGCTACATCCTGATCACCCCGGCGCTCGTACTGCTCTTCACGGCCTTCTCCATGGCCCTGCCGACCCCGAAGAACTCCATGCTCAACGGCGGCGCGCACGGGTTCTCCGAGATCCTCTACGCGTTCACCTCCGGCGCCAACAACAACGGCTCCGCCTTCGCGGGCCTGAGCGCCGACACCACCTGGTTCAACACCACGATCGGGCTCGCCATGCTGCTCGGCCGCTTCCTGCCGATGGTGTTTGTGCTCGCGCTCGCCGGTTCGCTGGCCGGGCAACGGCCCGTCCCGGCCACCTCGGGCACCCTGCGCACCGAAAAACCCCTGTTCACCGGCCTGCTCGTCGGCACGGTCGCCATCGTCGCCGGGCTGACCTACTTTCCCGCCCTGGCGCTCGGCCCGCTCGCGGAAGGGCTCGCCTCATGACCGTACGTACGGAGAAAGCCGAGACGACCGAGGCCGTCATGGACACCGCCACAACTCCTAGCCCCTCTGCGACGGGCGGCAAGGTCGGCGCCGGCCTCTTCGACGCCCGGCAGCTGCTCAGGTCGCTCCCCGACGCCTGCCGCAAGCTCGACCCCCGGGTGATGATCAAGTCCCCGGTGATGTTCGTGGTGCTCGTCGGCTCGGTGCTGACCACCGTGTTCTCGTTCACGCACCCCGCCGACTGGTTCGGCTGGGCCATCAGCGCCTGGCTCTGGCTGACGGTGATCTTCGCCAACCTCGCGGAGGCCGTCGCCGAGGGCCGCGGCAAGGCGCAGGCCGACACCTTGCGCAAGGCCAAGACCGACACGGTGGCGCGCAGGCTCACCGGGGCGGCCGAGGAGCGGGTGCCCGGCACCGGGCTGCGCGTCGGCGACCTCGTGGTCTGCGAGGCGGGCGACGTCATACCCGGCGACGGTGACGTCGTCGAGGGCGTCGCCTCCGTCGACGAGTCCGCGATCACCGGCGAGTCCGCGCCCGTCATCCGCGAGTCCGGCGGCGACCGCTCGGCCGTCACGGGCGGGACGAAGGTCCTCTCCGACCGCGTCGTCATCAAGATCACGACGAAGCCCGGCGAGACGTTCATCGACCGCATGATCAACCTGGTCGAGGGCGCCGCCCGGCAGAAGACGCCCAACGAGATCGCGCTCAACATCCTGCTCGCCTCGCTGAGCGTCGTCTTCCTCCTCGCCGTCGCCACGCTGCCGCCGTTCGCGCACTACGCGGGCAAGAACCTCGACATGGTCGTCCTGGTGGCGCTGCTCGTCTGCCTCATCCCGACCACGATCGGCGCCCTGCTCTCCGCCATCGGCATCGCGGGCATGGACCGCCTCGTCCAGCGCAACGTCCTCGCCCTGTCCGGACGCGCCGTCGAAGCCGCCGGTGACGTGTCGACCCTGCTGCTCGACAAGACCGGCACCATCACCTTCGGCAACCGCCGGGCCGCCGAGTTCGTCCCCGTCGAGGGCGTCACCGAGGCCGAACTCGCCGACGCCGCCCAGCTGTCGTCGCTGGCCGACGAGACCCCCGAGGGCCGCTCGGTCGTCGTCCTCGCCAAGGAGAGGTACGGGCTGCGCGAGCGCGGCCAGGGCGAGCTGACCGGGGCCGACTGGATCGAGTTCACCGCCCAGACCCGCATGTCGGGCGTGGACGTCGACGGACGCGCCATCCGCAAGGGCGCGGCCGGGTCGGTTTTGGCGTGGGTCGCGGAGCGCGGCGGTCAGGTGCGGGGCACCACGGGGGAGACCGGGGGCGCCTGGGGCGCCGACCGACTCGTCACGGCCATCTCGGAGGCGGGCGGCACCCCGCTGCTCGTCGCGGTGGAGGACGGCGACGGTGCCCGCGTCCTCGGCGTCATCCACCTCAAGGACGTCGTCAAGGACGGCATGCGGGAACGGTTCGGCGAACTGCGCCGCATGGGCATCAGGACCGTCATGATCACCGGCGACAACCCGCTGACGGCGAAGGCCATCGCCGACGAGGCGGGCGTCGACGACTTCCTCGCCGAGGCCACGCCCGAGGACAAGATGGCGCTGATCAAACGGGAGCAGGCCGGCGGCAAGCTCGTCGCGATGACCGGAGACGGCACCAACGACGCCCCGGCCCTCGCCCAGGCGGACGTCGGCGTCGCCATGAACACCGGCACGTCGGCCGCCAAGGAGGCCGGCAACATGGTCGACCTCGACTCGAACCCGACCAAGCTCATCGAGATCGTCGAGATCGGCAAGCAACTGTTGATCACACGGGGCGCATTGACGACCTTCTCCATAGCCAACGATGTCGCGAAGTACTTCGCGATCATCCCGGCCCTGTTCGCCGCGGTCTACCCGGGCCTCGACAAGCTCAACATCATGCGCCTGTCCAGCCCGGACTCCGCGATCCTGGCCGCGGTCGTCTTCAACGCGCTGATCATCGTCGCGCTCGTCCCGCTCGCCCTGAAGGGCGTCCGGTACCGGCCCGTCAGCGCCGACCGGCTGCTCCGCCGCAACCTCGGCGTGTACGGGCTCGGCGGCCTCGTCGCCCCCTTCATCGGGATCAAGATCATCGACCTGCTTCTCTCCCTCATCCCCGGCCTGTGACTCTCGGAAAGCGTGCTGATCGGCTATGAACACCTCCGTACGAAGCACCGGCCGGCTCCTCGGTGCGGGCCTGCGCGCCCTGCTCCTGCTCACCGTCGTGTGCGGCGTCCTGTACCCGCTCGCCGTGACCGGTGTCGCCCAGGCCGCGTTCCCGCACCAGGCCAACGGTTCCGAGATCAAGGCCGACGGGAAGGTCGTCGGCTCGTCCCTCATCGGCCAGACCTACCTCACGAAAGACGGCAAGCCCGACCTGCGCTGGTTCCAGCCCCGCCCGTCGAACGGACTCGGCACCAACAGCGTCAACACCCAGTACACATTGATCCTGTCCGGCGCCACCAACCTCGCCGGTGACAACCCCGACTTGATCAAGCAGGTCAAGGACGCCCGGGCCGCCGTCGTCGCGGACAACTCCACGGCCACGTACACGGTGCGCGCCTCGGACGTCCCGCCCGACGCCGTCACCTCGTCCGGCTCGGGCCTCGACCCGCACATCTCGCCGGACTACGCCGACCTCCAGGTCCACCGGGTCGCGGAGCGCAACCACCTGCCGGTGGCGCGGGTCCGCGAACTGGTCGACGAGCACACGGACGGCCGGGTGCTCGGCTTCATGGGGGAGCCGGGGGTGAACGTCCTCGAACTCAACGTGGCTCTCCGCGAGTTGACCACCGCCAGGTGAGCGTCACTCCTGGCCGGCCGGTTCGAGGAGCCCGCGCTCCATCGCCACCACGACCGCCCGCGTCCGGTCGCTGACGTCCAGCTTCGCGAAGACCCGCAGCAGATGCGTCTTCACTGTCGCCTCGCCGATGACCAGGCGCTTGCCGATGTCCGCGTTGGAGAGGCCGTCGGCCACCGCCCGCAGGACGTCCACCTCGCGGGCGGTGAGCGCCGCCTGGGCCGGGCGGCGCATCTTCGCCACGAGCTTCTGCGCGACGCGCGGCGCGAGCACCGTCTCCCCGCGCGCCGCCGCCCGGATCGCGTCGACGAGCTGCTCCCGCGACGTGTCCTTGAGCAGATAGCCGATCGCCCCCGCCTCCACCGCGCGCTCGATCTCCGTGTCCGTGTCGTACGTCGTCAGGATCAGCACACGGGTGTCGCTCGGCCCCGCGACGATCCGCTGCGTGGCCGCGACCCCGTCCAGGACCGGCATCCGCAGGTCCAACAGGGCCAGATCGGGGCGCAGTTCCTCGACGAGCGCCACCCCCGCCCGCCCGTCGTCCGCCTCCCCGACCACCTCGATCCCGGGCTCGGGCGCGAGCAGCGCGACGACCCCGGCGCGCATCACGGTGTGGTCGTCGACCACGACGACCCGCAGCGGCCGTGCGGCCTGGTCTTCCGGGGTCATACGAGCTCCTCGCGGCCGGAGGCGGCAGTGGAAGTGGAGGTGGGGGTGGAAGTGGAGATGGGTGTGGGTGTGGTGGGGGGTGCGCTGGTGAGTGCGGTGGTGCTCGGCAGGGAGGCGAGGATCCGGGTGCCGTCCCCGACGGAACTGGTGACGGTCAGCTCCCCGCCCAGTTCGGCGAGCCGCTTGCGCATGCCGTCGAGGCCGAAACCGCGCGCCGCGCCCACGTCGAAACCCCGCCCGTCGTCGGTGATCTCCAGCTCGATGCCGTACGGGTGCGGGGCGAGGACCACGAACACCGTCGAGGCGCCCGCGTGCTTGCGGACGTTGGCGAGCGACTCCTGGGTACAGCGCAGCAGCGCGATCCGGGTCTGCTGATCGCAGTCGGCATCGGCGAGGTCCGCGTCCACCGCGACGCCGGTGTCCTCGGCGAACCGGTCGAGGATGCGGCGCAGGGTCGCGGCGACGGGGCCCTGAACGGCGCCGCCGGGCGGCGGAGTCGCCCCGACGAGGGCGCGGGCCTCCGCCAGGTTCTCCCGCGCGGTCTGCTCAATGGAGGTCAACTGTTGAGCGGCTCGCTCAAGTTGTGGACTCGGTTGTGTATCCAGACGCGCATTCTGGTGCGCATCCCGCTGCGTATCGCCATGCGCACCAAGACCCGCACGGGCGGCCTCCGCGAGCACGATGATCGAGGCGAAGCCCTGCGCGAGCGTGTCGTGGATCTCGCGCGCCAGCCGCTCCCGCTCGTCCGCCGCGCCTTGCCGCCGATGCGCCTCCGCCAACGCGGCCTGCGCGTCGACGAGTTGATCCGCCAACTGTTGAGCCCGAGCCTCGCCCTGCGTACTGATCCGGTGCACGAGAAGGCCGACCCCCGCGCCCACGACGTACCCGAGCGCGACGAAGGCCGTGTCCCCGGTGAGGAGCGCGGGCCCGGGATCGCGTCCGGCGGCGCCCGCCAGCGCGGTGAGGACCGCCGCCGCGCCGCTGAAGGAGAGGGCAGCGGCGGGCCCGGACGCGTAGATCCAGAAGTGCGGCAGCGCCACGATGAACAAGGCGGCCCCGCCGCCCATCACGTAGGCGACGGCGCCGAGCCCGGCGGTCAGGACGGTGAGGTACACCGGCGGTCGCAGGACCGGTTTCGAGGGGAACATCGCCACGGCCGCGTAGGCGAAGGTGAGCGCGGACAGCACCCCGTACACCAGGAGCTTCGGCCCGGCCGCCGCGTCCGAGACGGCGATGGCGGGCGGTACGAGCCCGCACAGCACCCACAGCACGGCGTTCCAGCGGTGCGCGGCGGGGATCTCGGGAGAGCCCGGGACGCTGAGGGCGGCCGGCGGCCGACTGGGGTCCATGGCGGTCAGCCTACGTACGCGGGTGGCGCCGCGACCGGTGCTTCGTGCTCCTGCCGCACCCCGCGACCGTGGCGGCTGCCCGTCCACGACTCGGACGCGGACGCGGATAAATGCGGCGTACAGCTAGTCTCGCCTCCGGTACGCGACGGAGCGGGAGGCGCCATGAACGGAACGGACGAGACGAACGCGCAGGTCGGCGAGGTGCCCGGCGCGCAGGACGGCCGTGTCGTCGCCGCCCTCGACGGTGTGGACATGCGCCGCCTCACCACCGGCCAGGTCATCCTCGACGGCATCGACTGGACCGTCCGCTCCGGCGAGCACTGGGCGCTGCTCGGCCCGAACGGCGCGGGCAAGACCAGCATCCTGCGCCTCGTCGGCGCCACCGCGTTCCCCACCACCGGCACGGTCGAGGTCCTCGGCCACCGGCTCGGCCGCGTCGACGTCCGTGAGCTGCGCGCACTCATCGGCCATGTCTCCACCTCCCAGCGCGTCCCGCAGGACCTCACCGGCCACACCGTCGTCCTCACCGGCCACACCGGCACCGTCCAGCCGCTGTGGAAGTCGTACGACGACGAGGTGCGTGAACGCGCCCACGCGCTCCTCGCCGAGCTGCAGATCAAGGACCTCGCCGACCGCCCGTACGGCGTCTGCTCGGGCGGCCAGCGCGCCCGCGTCCTCATCGCCCGCGCCCTCATGGCCGACCCGGCGCTGCTCCTGCTCGACGAACCGTTCAACGCGCTCGACCTGCCCTCCCGCGAGGACCTCATCGACACCATGCGTCAACTGGCCGTCAACAGGCCCGGGTTGGCGACCGTGACCGTCACCCACCACCTGGAGGAGCTGTCCCCGGCGATCAGCCACGCACTGCTCCTGCGCGAGGGCCGCGTCCTCGCCCGCGGCCCGGTCGAGGAGGTCCTGACGGCCGACCGCATGACCGCCTGCTTCGGCCGCCCCATCGAGGTCACCCGGCACGCGGGCCGCTGGCTGGCCCGCTCGGGCGGCCACCTGTAGAACTCCGTGCGCGGGCTGCCCGCAGGTGCCGGGTGTACCCAGCACCACCCCCGGTCCGGGCCGTACGCCCAATGTGTCGCGCGGCCGTCCTCCCTAGCGTCGAGGGCGAGGCGCACAGGGCGCCGGACGAGGGGATCGGCGACATGCGAAAGCGTCATCAGCACGGGCAGACGACATCCGCGTACGGCCGCGGCGAGGCACTCCGCCTGGTCAGGGTCAGCAAGACGTACGGCGCGACGACACGGGACGGGGACAGGGACGGCGCCAGCGTCGGCGCACCGGGCGGCGGCACCCAGGTCAAGGCGCTCGACGACGTCACCCTGACCCTGCCGACCGGCAGCTTCACGGCCGTGATGGGGCCCTCCGGCTCCGGAAAGTCGACGCTGCTGCACTGCGCGGCCGGGCTCGACCGCCCCGACAGCGGCCTGGTCGTGGTCGACGGCGAGGAGATGACCGGCGGCCCGGGCCCGGCCCGCGGCGAGGCCGCGCTCACCAAGTTCCGCCGCACCCGCATCGGCTTCGTGTTCCAGCAGTACAACCTGTTGCCGACGCTCACCGTCGCGCAGAACACGGTCCTGCCGCTCCGCCTCGCCGGGCGGCGCGTGCACCGGGCACGGGTCGAGCGGATCCTCGCCGACGTCGGCCTCGGCGACCGGCTCGGGCACACCCCCGACCAGCTCTCCGGCGGCCAGCGCCAGCGCGTCGCGATCGCCCGGGCCCTGGTCACCGAACCCTCCGTGATCTTCGCGGACGAGCCGACGGGCGCCCTGGACACCCGCAGCGCCCGCGACGTGCTGCGGCTGCTCCAGGAAACCGTCCGGGTGCACGGCAGGACGGTGGTGATGGTGACGCACGACCCCGTCGCGGCGTCCTACGCGGACTCCGTGCAGTTTCTCGCCGACGGCCGGCTCGCCGGACAGACGCAGGCGCCGACCGTCGACCAGATCGCCGAACGCCTCGCGCACCTCGGCGACGACACCCGTCACGGCGACACGTCCAACGGCAGCCGTCACGGCGACACGTCCAACGGCAGCCGTCACGGCGACACGTCCGACGACACCACCCGCCTGGAGGTGTGAACCATGTTCACCATGCTCGGCCTTGCCATGCGCTCCGTACGGCAGCGCCCCGGCCGCTTCCTGGCGACCCTCCTGTCCGCGTTTCTCGGCGCGGCCATCATCATGACCTTCAACTCCCTGCACGACACGGCGAACGCGAACGACGTCGACAAGGTCAGCGCGGACACGCTGCGGACCGCGGCGAGCGTCGTCGGCGGCTACGGCACGCTCCTGGTCTTCTTCGCGATCGCCTCGACGCTGACGGTCAACGTCCGTCAACGCATGGACGAGATCAACCTGTTGCGCGCCACCGGAGCCACCCCCGCGCAGATCAAGCGCATGGTCGTCGGCGAAGCCACGGTCGTCGCCCTCGTGGCCGCATTGCTCGCCGTCGGCCCTGCCATGCTCGGCGGCACCGTCCTGCTCTCCGTGTTCAAGGACAGCGGCCAGGTCGCCGACTCGGTCGACCCCGCCTTCGGCTCCATCGCCCTGCTGTCGGGTGTCCTCGTCTCGCTCCTCGCGTCGGCGGGCGCGGCCTTCCTGGCGGTGCGCCGCGCCACCAAGGCGACGACGGCCATGCGGACCACGGTCACCCGGCGCAAGCGGAAGGGAAGGTCCGGCGGGGCGCGAAAGGCGGGCGGGGGACGGACGTTCGCGGCATGGGCGGCGCTCGGCGGCGGAGCGCTCACGGCGAGCGCCACCTTTGCCATGGACGCCCGGAACGCCGCTCTGATGGCGGCCCCCGCCTACGGCGCGATCCTGCTCTCCGTGGGCTTCGCCCTCGTCTCCCCGAGCCTGCTGCGAGCCGTGCTGGGCCGCGTCGAGCCACTCCTGACGGCGCTCACGGGCGCGAGCGGATATCTGACTGTGCGCACCATGCGACGCCGGGCCGCCGAACTGTCCGGCATCTTGATGCCATTGATCCTCTTCACCGGCATGGCCACGGCGACGCTGTACATGCAGGCCGTCGAGAATGACGCGATCAAGGCGTCGGGGTTGACCAAGTCAATCGACGACAAGAACCTCGAGACGCTCAACTTCACCGTGGTCGGCATCATCGTCGTGTTCGCCTGCATCATGTTGATCAATTCTCTGTACGCGGCTACGGCCTACCGCGTCCGCGAGTTCGGGCAGCAGCGGCTGGCCGGCGCGACCCCCGCCCAGGTGCTGACGACCGTGGCCGTCGAGGGTGTCGTCCTGACCGTCACCGGAGTGTTCTTCGGCACACTCGCCGCACTCGCCGGCATCGTCCCCTTCACGCTCGTACGCACCGACGACGTGCTGCCCGACCGCGGCCTCGGCATCTGGTGCGGGGTGGTGGCCCTCGCCACCGCCGCCACGCTGCTGACCAGCCTGGTCACCGCCCGCCGTGGCGTGCGGGTACCGGCGGTGGAGGCCGTGACCCTGGCCGCGTAGGGGCGCGTGCGGGGGAAGCTCGCACGCGCGGGACTCCGGTCCGTGTCGGTGTTGGGCTGAACGGGTGACATGGCGTAAGAATTGTTCGGTGCAGACAACAGTGCGAGCCCGGACGGGGTGGGGGCAGTGAACGGCCACGACGTCACCGACGAACAGTGGGAAGGGCTCGCCCAGGTCGTACCGCTGCGCAGCCGCAACGAGTGGCCGTCGGCGGTCGGCCACCGGGCGATCCCCGAACCCGAGACCGAACCGCGCCGCCGCTTCGTCGTCCTGCGGGTCAACATCTTCGGCGACGCGCGCGACGTCGCCGAGACCGTCATGTCCGGCATCCCGGTCCTGCTCGACCTCTCCGGCGCCGAGACCGAAGTGGCCAAGCGGGTCCTGGACTTCAGCAGCGGCGTCGTCATGGGCCTGGGCTGCGGCATGCACCGCGTCGACCGCAACGTCTTCCTGCTCGCGCCTCCCGGCACCGAGGTACAGGGACTGGTGGCGGGAGCGGGCGCCCTCTCCTGACCCCCGACCCGGCGACGCGCCGGGACGGGGCGGGACGGGGCGGACCGGGCCGGGCCACCGTGGAGCAGCGGCGGCCCTGCGGTGGCTCCACGGCGGCCGCACCGTACTTCCAGGGTGGCCCCACACCGCCCCCTGCGATGGCCTTACGCGGCCCCAGTGATGGCAAGCCCGAAAGGCATAGTCCCCCGATCGTAGGAAGGTCCGGCGGATGAACGATTCTCCGGACCCGGGCCCCCCTACTTTCACCGCATGACAGTGCTCCACCGGGGCACGCCCCCCACGCCCCAGGCCCCGTCCCCGGACTCGTCCACGAACCGCCCCCACGTGACCGAACTGCGGCTCTCCGCCTTCGGCCGCCATCGCGCCGCCACCCTTCCCCTCGGCCCGTTCACCGTGCTGACCGGCCCCAGCGGCAGCGGAAAGTCCAGCGCGCTGCGGGCCCTCGAAGCCCTCGCCAGACTCGGCGGCGGAGCCTGCCTGGCCGACGTCTTCCCCGAGCCGAGGCGCTACGTCCCCGAACGCGCCAAGCCCGACGCGCAGCAACGCCGGGGCTTCCGCATCGGCTGCACCGTCGAAGGACCGGCCGGCCCCGTCCACCTCGACCTCGCCGTCCAGGCCGAACCCGAACTCCGCATCGTCGGCGAGCGCCTGACAGGCCCCGACGTCCGCTACCTGGAGACGGCACTGCGCGACCCGGGCCGCCGCGACGTCCAGGCCGCCTGGCACACCGCCGGCTCGGTGCCCGTCACCAGGGGCCCGCTCCCCGACGACTTCCTCGGCACCGCCCTGCTCCCGCTGCGCGTCGCGGGCCGCACCGAGGGCCAGCGCCAGGTCCTGGCGGCGGCCGAACAGGCCGTGGTCGGGCTGCGCTCGGTCTTCCCCTGCGACCCGGTACCGGCCCGGATGCGCACCCCGGCCAGGAGCCGCGCCGACCGGCTGCTCGGCGGCTGCGACAACCTCGCGACCGTGCTGCGCCGCACGCGCACCGAGTGCGCCACCCGGCACTCCCTGCTCGTCGCCGCCGCCCGCGAGGGCCTCGCGGGACCGGTCGCCGACGTGCTCGCCGAACCCACCCCCGAAGGCGCCGTGCGCGCCGTCGTCGACCGCGGCGACGGGACGCTCAGCCCGGTCGAACGGCTGGCGGACGGCGAGTTGCGCTATCTGGCGCTCGCCCTCGTCCTGCTCACCGGGCCCCGCGTCCTCGCCGTGGACCCGGCGGCCGAGGTGCCGGAGGCCTATCAGAGCCTCACCGTCCTCGCGGACCATCTGGACCGCGGCCTCGACCCCGTCCAGTGCGCCCAACTCATCGCGCTGGCCGCCCGCATGTGCGCCCGCGGGCACATCCGCCTCGTCGCGGCGACGGGGGAGAACGGCCCCGCGGTGCAGGAGGCCAGGGCCCAGGGCGCGACGGTGGTAGACCTGAGGGCGTGACAGACAAGATCGATGTGAGGGCGCTGCAGACCAGGCTCGCCCACTTCGCCGCCGCCCGGGACTGGGAACGCTTCCACACGCCGAAGAACCTGGTCGCGGCGTTGAGTGTGGAGGCGTCCGAACTGGTCGAGATCTTCCAGTGGCTGACGCCCGAGCAGTCCGCCCGGATCATGGACGACCCCGAGTCGGCGCACCGCGTCGAGGACGAGGTCGCCGACGTCCTCGCCTACCTCCTCCAACTCTGCGAGGTCCTCGGCGTCGACCCGCTCGCGGCGCTCTCCGCGAAGATCGACCGCAACGAGAGCCGGTTCCCGGTGCCGGGCGCGATCATGCCCGATCGTCACTCTCCGGAGTCATAGAAATATCCAAAGTGGCCTTGTTCTCCACAGATTTCGGGCGACCTCTGGCTTTTCGACTCGGAGGCCCTCACTCTGGGTAGTGAAACAGGGAGAGCGAGACGCGGGACGGGACGGGGAATCGGATGGATGCGGTGCGGCTCATCGGGGTCGGCCGACGGGCCCTGGCGACGAGCCAGGACGCGCCGGACATCATGAGGGAGGCTTGGCAGGCACAAGCGTTGGCACAGGCGATAGGCAGCCGCCTCGCGCTGCTCGGACCCCCGGAATTACGGGGCGACGCGCGGGCGCTAACGGAGGCGGGGACCCGGGGCAGTGGTGGCTCGGTGATCCCGGTGGTGGGCGCGGGCGGCATACGCGCGGCGCAGCTGACCGAACTGGGCGATGTGTACGAGGCGTTGCGCGGCCTCGGCGCACTGCTCGGTGATGTCGGCATCGCGCTCGTGGCGGTGGCGAGCGCCTCGTTCGAAGAGGGGGCCTACTGGCAATGCATGGAAGCGATCGACGCGGCCGACGAGTCCCGGGACCGGGCGCTGGAGATACTGCGCCGGCTCCCTGACTGGGACAGCCGCCCGAGCAGGACGGACCCGGCGCCGGGTTCGGACTCGGCGGCCTGACGCTGCGACCTGATACGGCAGCGCGACGCTGCGACCTGACACGGCAGCCCGATGCTGCCACCTGACACGGCAGCCTGACGCTGCCACCTGACACGACAGCCCGACGCTACGACCTGACGCGGCAGCCTGCCCAGGCGGCCTGTCGCGGCAGTCTGCCCAGGCGGCCTGACGCTGCGGACTGACAAGGCGCACGGCGCCGGGCCGCCCGAAGGGCCCGCGCGGGTCATCCGAAGGGCCCGCGCGAGGGTCCGCGCGGGTCACCCGGAGGGTCCGCGCGACGGTCCGCACGCCGGGCCGTTCCACCGTGCAGGATGGAGGTATGGATCTTCGAATCTTCACCGAGCCCCAGCAAGGGGCCACCTACGACACGCTTCTGACCGTGGCCAAGGCGACGGAGGACCTCGGGTTCGACGCCTTCTTCCGCTCGGACCACTACCTGCGGATGGGTACGTCCGACGGGCTGCCCGGCCCGACCGACGCCTGGATCACGCTGGCCGGTCTCGCCCGGGAGACCAAGCGGATCAGGCTCGGCACGCTGATGACCGCCGGCACGTTCCGGCTGCCGGGCGTGCTCGCGATCCAGGTGGCGCAGGTCGACCAGATGTCGGGCGGCCGCGTCGAACTCGGTCTCGGCGCGGGCTGGTTCGAGGAGGAGCACAAGGCGTACGGCATCCCGTTCCCGAAGGAGAAGTTCGCCCGCCTCGAAGAACAGCTCGCGATCGTCACCGGTCTCTGGGCCACCGAGACCGGCTCCACCTTCACCTACGACGGCACCTACTACCAGCTGACCGACTCCCCGGCCCTGCCGAAGCCCGCGCAGGCCAAGGTGCCCGTGCTGATCGGCGGACACGGGGCGACGCGCACGCCGCGGCTCGCCGGGCGGTACGCGGACGAGTTCAACATCCCGTTCGCGTCGATCGAGGACAGCGAGCGGCAGTTCGGCCGGGTCCGGGCCGCCGCCGAGCAGGCCGGGCGCGCGAGCGGCGACCTGGTGTACTCGAACGCGCTGGTGGTGTGTGTCGGCAAGGACGACGAGGAGGTCAAGCGCAGGGCGGAGAGGATCGGCCGTGATGTCGAGGACCTGAAGGCCAACGGGCTCGCGGGCTCGCCCGCCGAGGTGGTCGACAAGCTGGGCCGCTACGCGGCGATCGGTTCGGAGCGCGTCTATCTCCAGGTCCTGGACCTGGACGACCTGGACCACTTGGAGCTGATCTCCGCACAGGTGCAGTCACAGCTCTAGCGCACCCCGCCCCACCAGGGAAAATCGTTGGCTCGCGGGGCGCTTCGCAAGGGAGACTCGGGTGGTGTTCTTGACGATCAGTACCACCGGCTCCCCGGAACGCCCCGCGACCGACCTTGGGTTCCTGCTGCACAAGCATCCCGAGAGCGCGCAGGCGTTCTCGACCTCCTACGGCACCGCGCACGTCTTCTACCCCGAGGCGAGCGCGGAGCGGTGCACGGCCGCGCTGCTGCTGGAGGTCGATCCCGTGGCACTGGTCAGGCGCGGCAAGGGGAAGGGGCGCGGCGGCGCTCCGGACGCGGCGCTCGCGCAGTATGTGAACGACCGGCCGTACGCCGCGTCGTCGCTGCTCGCGGTGGCGCTGAGCGGTGTGTTCTCCAGCGCGTTGCGCGGGGTGTGCAAGGCGCGGCCCGAGCGCGCGCAGGAGACGTTGCCGCTGCGTGTGGAGGTGCCCGCGCTGCCCGCGCGGGGCGGGCCCGACCTCGTACGGAAGCTGTTCGAGCCGCTCGGCTGGGCGGTGGAGGCCGAGGCGGTGGCGCTGGACGAGAACTTCCCGGAGTGGGGGGCCTCGCGGTACGTGCGGCTCGTGCTGGCCGGGGAGGTGCGCCTCGCGGAGGCGTTGCGGCATCTGTATGTGCTGCTGCCGGTCCTCGACGACGCGAAGCACTACTGGGTGTCGGCGGACGAGGTCGACAAGTTGCTGCGCGCGGGGGAGGGGTGGCTGGCGGAGCACCCCGAGCAGAAGTTGATCACCAGCCGGTATCTGTCGCGGCGCTGGGCGTTGACGCGGCAGGCCGTGGAGCGGCTCGAACTCGTGCGGCTCGCGGACGCCGACGACACGGTCGTGGAGAACCTCGACAATGCGGTGGACGCGGTGGACGCGGTGGACGCGGAGGGCGCCGATGGCGCCGTCGACACCGTTGCATCCGCCGACACCGTTGAATCGGTCGAGGGGCCGAATGAGAGCGGGGAGCGGGGCCTGCCGTTGGCGGTGCGGCGGCGTGAGGCGGTCCTCGCCGAGCTGCGCACGGCCGGGGCGGCGCGCGTTCTCGACCTCGGGTGCGGGCAGGGCCAGTTGGTGCAGGCGCTGCTCAAGGATGTGCGGTTCAGCGAGATCGTGGGCGTCGACGTGTCCGTGCGGGCGCTCACCATCGCCGCCCGGCGGCTCAAGCTGGACCGGCTGGGGGAGCGGCAGGCCGCGCGCGTGCAGCTGTTCCAGGGGTCGCTCGCCTACACGGACAAGCGGCTCAAGGGGTACGACGCGGCGGTGCTGAGCGAGGTCGTCGAACACCTCGACCTGCCCCGGCTGCCCGCGCTCGAGTACGCGGTGTTCGGCGCGGCGCGGCCCCGCACCGTCCTCGTGACCACGCCGAACGTGGAGTACAACGTGCGCTGGGAGACGCTGCCCGCCGGGCAGGTCCGCCACAACGACCACCGGTTCGAGTGGACGCGGGCGGAGTTCCGCGAGTGGGCGGAGCGCGTCGCCGGGCGCCACGGATACCGGTGCGGTACGTGCCCGTCGGGCCCGACGACCCCGAGGTGGGGCCGCCCACGCAGATGGCCGTGTTCAGCCTGGCCGACGACGACCACAGCGCTACGACGAAGAAGGAGGCAGCAGCGTGAGCGCGAGCAGTAGCGACAACAGCGACAGCGACAGCAACCGCACCAGCGACAACCGCACCAGCGACAACCGCACCAACGACCACCGCACCAACGACCACCGCATCGGACAGAGCGGGGGGCGGGCGCTCGCCGTCACCGATCTCTCCCTCGTCGTGCTGGTCGGGGCGTCGGGCTCGGGCAAGTCCACGTTCGCGCGGACGCACTTCGCGCCGACCGAGGTGATATCCAGCGACTTCTGCCGCGGCCTGGTCGCCGACGACGAGAACGACCAGGGGGCGAGCCGGGACGCGTTCGACGTGCTGCACTACATCGCGGGCAAGCGGCTCGCCGCGGGGCGCCTCACCGTCGTCGACGCGACCAACGTGCAGCAGGACGGCCGCCGCCAGCTCGTCGAACTGGCCCGCGCGTACGACGTGCTGCCGATCGCGGTCGTCCTCGACGTACCGGAGGACGTGTGCGCCGCGCGGAACGCCACGCGCACCGACCGCGCCGACATGAAGCGCCACGTCATCGCCCGGCACACCCGCGAACTCCGGCGCTCGCTGCGCCACCTGGAGCGTGAGGGCTTCCGCAAGGTGCACGTCTTGCGCGGGGTCGCCGAGGTCGAGGGCGCGAGCGTCGTGCGCGAGAAGCGGTTCAACGACCTGCGGCACCTCACCGGCCCCTTCGACATCGTCGGCGACATCCACGGCTGTGCGTCCGAACTGGAGTCTCTGCTCTGCGAGTTGGGGTACGTGGACGGGGTGCACCCCGAAGGGCGTACCGCCGTGTTCGTCGGTGACCTCGTCGACCGCGGGCCCGACACGCCCGGCGTGCTGCGCCGCGTCATGGGCATGGTCAAGGCGGGCACCGCGCTGTGCGTGCCCGGCAACCACGAGAACAAGCTCGGGCGCTGGCTCGCGGGCCGGACCGTGCAGCACACGCACGGCCTCGCCGAGACCGTCGAGCAGCTGGAGGTGGAGAGCGAGGAGTTCCGCGCCGAGGTGCGGGAGTTCGTGCGCGGCCTCGTCTCCCACTACGTCCTCGACGGCGGAAAGCTCGTCGTCTGCCACGCCGGGCTGCCCGAGAAGTACCACGGGCGGACCTCCGGCCGGGTGCGGTCGCACGCGCTCTACGGGGACACGACCGGGGAGACCGACGCGTTCGGGCTGCCGGTGCGCTACCCGTGGGCCGAGGACTACCGGGGCAAGGCGGCCGTCGTCTACGGGCACACGCCGGTGCCGACCGCGACCTGGCTCAACAACACCATCTGCCTCGACACCGGCGCCGTGTTCGGCGGCAAGCTGACCGCGCTGCGCTGGCCCGAGCGGGAGCTCGTCGAGGTGCCCGCCGAGCGCGTCTGGTACGAGCCGGCCCGGCCGCTGGCCACCGAGGCGCCCGGCGGGCACGAGGGCCGGCCGCTCGACCTGGCCGACGTGCACGGGCGCCGCACCGTCGAGACCCGGCACACCGGCCGGATCACCGTACGGGAGGAGAACGCGGCGGCGGCCCTGGAGGTCATGAGCCGGTTCGCGGTCGACCCGCGCCTCGTGCCGTACCTGCCGCCGACCATGGCGCCGACGGCGACGTCCGAGGTGCCCGGGTTCCTGGAGCACCCGGCCGAGGCGTTCGCGCAGTACGCCGCCGACGGGGTGGAGCGCGTCGTGTGCGAGGAGAAGCACATGGGGTCGCGGGCGGTCGTCCTCGTCTGCAAGGACGCGGAGGCCGCGCGCGCCCGGTTCGGGGTGGAGGACACCCGGGACACGGCCGTTACCGGCACGGCCGTCAGCGGCACGGCCGTCACCGGGTCGCTGTACACCCGGACCGGGCGGCCCTTCTTCGACAGCCGCGAGATGACCGAGGAGGTGCTCGGACGGGTCCGGGACGCGGCCGGCGCCGCCGGGCTCTGGGACGAACTCGGCACCGACTGGCTGCTGCTCGACGCCGAGCTGATGCCCTGGTCGCTCAAGGCGTCCGGGCTGCTGCGCTCGCAGTACGCGGCGGTCGGCGCGGCCTCCGGTGCCGTGTTCCCGCCCGCGCTCGGCGCGCTGGAGACGGCCGCCGCGCGCGGGATCGACGTCGGCGGGCTGCTCACGCGCCAGCGGGGGCGGGCCGCGGACGCCGCCGCGTTCACCGACGCGTACCGGCGCTACTGCTGGAGCACGGACGGGCTCGAGGGCGTGCGGCTCGCGCCGTTCCAGGTCCTTGCCGCCCAGGGGCGGTCGATGGCCGGCGTGCCGCACGACCAGCAGCTCGCGCTCATCGACCGGATGGTCGAGCACGACGTCAGCGGGCTGCTGCGGACCACGCGGCGGCTGTACGTCGACACGGGGGACCCGGAGTCCGTGCGGGCCGGGGTCGACTGGTGGCTGGAGATGACCGGGCGCGGCGGCGAGGGCATGGTCGTCAAGCCGGTCGGGGCGCTGGTCAGGGACGCGAAGGGGCGGCTCGTGCAGCCCGGCGTGAAGTGCCGGGGGCGGGAGTACCTGCGGATCATCTACGGGGCCGAGTACACGCGGCCGGAGAATCTGGCGGTGCTGCGCCGGCGCTCCCTCGGGCACAAGCGGTCGCTCGCGGTGCGGGAGTACGGGCTCGGCCTCGAGGCGCTGGAGCGGTTGGGGGAGGGGGAGCCGTTGTGGCGGGTGCATGAGGCGGTGTTCGGGGTGTTGGCGCTCGAATCCGAACCGGTCGATCCCCGGTTGTAGCGGGCGTGCGGCGGGGTTCGGCCGGTCGCGCCGTCGTGGCTGCTCGCGCCGTTCCCCGCGCCCCCTTTCGGCGCCGGTTCGCCGTGGTGGCGCGGGTCGTGTGCGGGTGCCGCGCCGTCGTGGTTGCTCGCGCCGTTCCCCGCGCCTCTGATGGGGCAAAGATGTGCTCATGGGATTTCACGTCGACTCCGAAGCCGGGCGGTTGCGCCGCGTCATATTGCATCGGCCCGATCTGGAGCTGAAACGGCTCACGCCGAGCAACAAGGATCAGCTCCTCTTCGACGACGTACTGTGGGTGCGGCGCGCGCGGCAGGAGCACGACGGGTTCGCCGATGTGCTGCGGGACCGCGGTGTCACCGTGCACCTGTTCGGCGATCTGCTCACCGAGACGCTGGAGGGCGACGCCGCCCGGCGGCTCGTCCTGGACCGGGTCTTCGACGAGAAGGAGTACGGGCCGCTCGCGACCGGCGCGCTGCGGGACGCCTTCGAGACGCTGAGCGCGCCGGAGCTGGCCGAGGCGCTCATCGGGGGGATGACGAAGCGGGAGTTCCTGGAGCGGCACGCCGAGCCGACGTCCGTACGGTTCCATGTGATGGAGCTGGACGACTTCCTGCTCGGACCGCTGCCCAACCACCTCTTCACCCGCGACACCTCCGCCTGGATCTACGACGGCGTGTCCATCAACGCCATGCGGTGGCCGGCCAGGCAGCGCGAGACCGTGCACTTCGAGGCGATCTACCGGCACCATCCGCTCTTCCGCGACGAGAGCTTCCACGTCTGGTCGGAGGGGCAGGCCGACTACCCGAGCACGATCGAGGGCGGTGACGTCCTCGTCATCGGGCAGGGCGCCGTGCTCATCGGGATGAGCGAGCGGACGACACCGCAGGCCGTCGAGATGCTCGCGCACAAGCTGTTCGCGGCGGGCTCCGCGCGGACGATCGTCGCCCTCGACCTGCCGAAGCGGCGCGCCCTGATGCATCTGGACACCGTGATGACGATGGTCGACGGCGATACGTTCACCCAGTACGCGGGGCTCGGCATGTTGCGCTCGTACACCATCGAGCCGGGCAGCTCGGCCCGCGAGCTGAAGGTCACCGACCATCCGCCGGAGCACATGCACCGCGCCATCGCCGCCGCGCTGGGGCTCAGCTCGATCCGGGTCCTGAGCGCCAGCCAGGACGTGCACGCCGCCGAGCGCGAGCAGTGGGACGACGGCTGCAACGTGCTGGCCGTCGAGCCGGGCGTCGTGGTCGCCTACGAGCGGAACGCGACCACCAACACCTATCTGCGCAAGCAGGGCATCGAAGTGATCGAGATCCCCGGCAGCGAGCTGGGGCGGGGGCGGGGCGGCCCGCGGTGCATGAGCTGCCCCGTCGAGCGCGCGGCCGTATAGAATTGCGGGACAGCGTATATACTTCCATCTGTCCCGCAAGCAGTTCCCCCGTCGTACCCCAGGAGCGCCCCCATGGCGACTGACCAGCGTCCCGACCTCACCGGCCGCCACTTCCTCAAGGAGGTGGACTTCACCGCCGAGGAGTTCCGCGGGCTGGTCGAGCTCGCCGCGGAGCTGAAGGCCGCGAAGAAAGCGGGCACCGAGCAGCAGTATCTACGCGGGAAGAACATCGCGCTGGTCTTCGAGAAGTCGTCGACCCGCACCCGCTGCTCCTTCGAGGTGGCCGCCGCCGACCAAGGTGCCGCCACGACCTACCTCGACCCTTCCGGCTCGCACATAGGCAAGAAGGAGTCGAGCAAGGACACGGCGCGGGTGCTCGGCCGGATGTTCGACGCCATCGAGTTCCGCGGGGACGCGCAGGAGACCGTCGAGACGCTCGCGGAGCACTCCGGCGTCCCCGTCTACAACGGGCTGACCGACGACTGGCACCCGACCCAGATGCTCGCCGACGTGCTCACCATGACCGAGCACAGCGACAAGCCGCTCACGGACATGGTCTTCGCCTACCTCGGCGACGCCCGTTTCAACATGGGCAACTCCTACCTCGTCACCGGCGCCCTGCTCGGCATGGACGTGCGGATCGTCGCCCCGAAGTCGTACTGGCCCGCCGAGCCGGTCGTCGCCCGGGCACGGGAGCTGGCCGCCCGCAGCGGCGCCCGGATCACGCTCACCGAGTCGGTCGAGGAAGGCGTCGTGGGCGCCGACTTCGTCGTCACCGACGTCTGGGTGTCGATGGGGGAGCCGGAGGAGGTGTGGGACGAGCGGATCGCCTCGCTCACGCCGTACGCGGTGACCATGGACGTCCTGCGGGCGACGGGCAACGTGGACGTGAAGTTCATGCACTGCCTGCCCGCCTTCCACGATCTGGGCACCAAGGTCGGCCGCGAGATCCACGCCAAGTACGGTCTGGAGTCCCTGGAGGTCACCGACGAGGTCTTCGAGTCGGCGCACTCCGTCGTCTTCGACGAGGCCGAGAACCGTATGCACACGATCAAGGCCGTCATGGTCGCCACGCTCGGCGGCAAGTAACCCGGCCCGCACCCCACGAACCACCACACCGGTGGGGCGGAACACCTTCCCGCCCCGCCGGTCCGCGGCCCACCCCCGCCGCGCCGCACCACAGGAAAAGAGCACCACCCCATGTCGCCGTCGCCGACCCCCACCGGCCTGCGCATCAAGTCACCCGAGTCCCTCCTCGCCGAGTCCGGCGCCGATCTGGAGGGGCACGGCCTCCACCGCACCATGGGGCTCTTCCAGCTCGTGTGCTTCGGCGTCGGCGCGATCGTCGGCACCGGCATCTTCGTCGGCCTGTCCGACACGGTCGCCGAGGCCGGTCCCGCCGTCCTCGTCTCCTTCGTGCTTGCCGCGCTGACCTGCGTCTTCACTGCGTTCTCGTTCGCGGAGCTGGGCAGCGCGATCCCGGTCTCCGGGTCCTCGTACTCGTTCGCCTACGCGAGCCTCGGCGAACGCGTCGCCTTCCTCGCCGGCTGGTGTCTGCTCCTGGAGTACGGCGTCTCGGTCTCGGCCGTCGCCGTCGGCTGGAGCCAGTACCTGAACGAACTCCTGCACAGCCTCGTCGGCTGGCGGCTGCCGGACGCCCTGTCGGCCGGACCCGGTGACGGCGGCGTGGTCAATCTGCCCGCCGTGCTCGTCATCCTGATGGCCGCGACGCTCCTGGTGCGGGGCGTCCGCGAGAGCGCGCGGGCCACCGCCGCCATGGCGGTGCTCAAGATCGGCATTCTGGTCGCGTTCTGTGTGATCGGCTTCAGCGCGTTCAAGGCGGGCCATCTGGCGCCGTTCATGTCGGCCGGCGTCGGCGGCGTCACCTCGGGCGCCTCGCTCGCCTTCTTCTCGTACATCGGCTTCGACGCGATCACCACGGCCGGCGAGGAGGTCAAGAACCCGCGGCGGAACATCCCGATCGCCATCCTGATCTGCATCGGCGTCGTCACGCTGCTGTACTGCGCCGTCGCCGTGGCGGCCATCGGCGCGCTCGGCGCGGACGCCGTCGGCGACAAGCCCGCCGCGCTCTCCCTCGTCGTCAACAAGGTCACCGACTCGACCGTCGGCGGCGGCATCATCGCGTTCGGCGCGGTCGTCGCCATCGCGTCCGTCGTCCTCGCGGTGATGTACGGGCAGACGCGCATCCTGCTGTCGATGTCGCGGGACGGGCTGATCCCGCGCGTCTTCGAGAGGGTCTCGCCGAGGACGGCGACGCCCGTCGCCAACACCTGGATCGTCGCGCTCGTCTTCGCGGTCCCGGCCGCCTTCTCGTCGCTCGACGCCGTGGTCGACCTGACCACCATCGGCACGCTCGCCACCATGGCCGTCGTCAACGTGGCCGTGGTCGCCCTGCGCCGTTCGCACCCCGGCCTGACGCGCTCGTTCCGGGTGCCGCTGTACCCGCTGAGCCCGGTCCTCGGCGTCGCGATGTGCCTGTACCTGATCTGGGGGACGGGCTGGACGACGTGGGTCCAGTTCGCCGTGTTCCTCGTGGTCGGAGCGCTGGTCTACGCGTTCTACGGGCGCCGGCACTCGCGGCTCGGCGCCACCGGACCGGCTACTTCTCCGCGGCCCGGCGCTGGCGCGGGATCGCGGGAAGGGTGAACCAGACGGCCTTGCCGGTCGCGGTGGGGCGGTGCCCGCACGACGCGCTCAGCGTCCGGATCAGCAGCAGGCCGCGGCCGTGCTCCTGCCACGGGTCGGGCATCTCGGCGTCGTCCGGGTTGGTGAGATCCGTGGGCGGCGACGGGTCCGGGTCGTGCACCTCGACCTGGCAGCAGGTCTCGAGCAGCTCCACCACCAGCTCGATCGGGGTCTCCCCGGTCGTGTGCTCCACCGCGTTCGCCACCAGCTCGGCGGTGAGCAGCTCGGCGGTGTCCGTATCGGCCGCCGGTGCGTCGATTTCCGCGAGCGCGGTACGGACGAGGGCGCGCGCCACCGGCACGGCGGCGGCCGTGTGCGGCAGGGCCAGACGCCATGAGGTCGGGGTGGGAGGGCCGGTGGGGGAGCCGGATGAAGGAGGCAAGGCGAGTCCTGAGTGGGTGGCTCGGGGACGGGCTGGGGGGGAGCGGACGGGCGACGCGCGGACCAGGACGCCCCACGTCGTCGGAGTGCCGTCCTGACTTCAACTTTATGAATGGTACGGCGTGCGTCGATAGAGGCTCCCGGTGGTGTTCCTCGGGACATTGGGCTCTATGGGCTGATGTGCCCCTTATCTCCCCTGTGGACGGCGGCGGCCGACAGCGGGCAGCGGTGGCCGACAGCGGGTGGCGGCGGCCGACGGCGGCGGAACAACCACGGTTATTGCGTAGTACTGACGCCCGTCACAAAGCGGTGATAGCTTCGAGAGGTATGAGGCCCTTCACCGGCTCCACCGCGCGCACCGAGACCTGGCACCACCTCTCCTACGCCGTGGACGCGACCGGAGTCGCGACGGTCACGCTCGCCCGGCCCGAGAAACTCAACGCCCTCACCTTCGGCGCCTACGCCGACCTCCGCGACCTCCTCGCCGAGCTGTCCCGCGAGAAGACGGTGCGCGCCCTCGTCCTCACCGGGCGGGGGCGCGGCTTCTGCTCCGGCGGCGACGTCGACGAGATCATCGGCGCCACCCTCGCCATGGACACCGCCCGGCTGCTCGACTTCAACCGGATGACGGGCCAGGTGGTGCGGGCGATCAGGGAGGCGCCGTTCCCGGTGGTCGCGGCCGTGCACGGGGTCGCGGCGGGCGCCGGCGCCGTCCTCGCGCTCGCCGCCGACTTCCGGATCGCGGACCCCAGCGCGCGCTTCGCCTTCCTCTTCACCAAGGTCGGCCTCTCCGGCGGCGACATGGGCGCCGCCTATCTGCTGCCGCGCGTCGTCGGCCTCGGCCACGCCACCCGGCTCCTGATGCTCGGCGACACGGTCCGCGCCCCCGAGGCCGAACGGATCGGGCTGATCAGCCGGCTCACGGAGGAAGGCGGCGCCGACGAGGCGGCGCTCGCCCTCGCCCGGCGCCTCGCCGAAGGCCCCGCCCTCGCCCACGCCCAGACCAAGGCGCTGCTCACCGCCGAACTCGACATGCCCCTCGCCGCGGCGGTCGAGCTGGACGCGGCGACGCAGGCGCTGCTCATGCACGGCGAGGACTACGCCGAGTTCCACGCCGCCTTCACCGAGAAGCGGGCGCCCAAATGGCAGGGGAGGTGACGCCGGCATGACCCCGCGCGCGCAGCGCGTCGCCGTCGTCGGCGGCGGTCCCGGCGGCCTGTACGCGGCCGCGCTCCTCAAACGCCTCGACCCGGACCGCGAGATCACGGTCTGGGAGCGCAATGCCCCGCACGACACGTTCGGCTTCGGCGTCGTCCTCTCCGACGAGACCCTCGGCGGCATCGAACACGCCGACCCGGTGATCTACGCGTCCCTGCGGGACGAGTTCGTGCGCTGGGACGACATCGACATCGTCCACCGGGGTGTGCGCCACACCTCCGGCGGCCACGGCTTCGCCGCGCTCGGCCGCCGCCGTCTCCTCCAGATCCTGGAGGACCGCTGCCGCGACCTCGGCGTCACGCTGCGCTTCCGCGCCGAGGCGCCGCCCGTCGCCGAGCTGTGTGCCGCGTACGACCTGGTCGTCGCCGCCGACGGGGTGCGCAGCCGGACCCGGGAGACGTACGCCGACGCGTTCCGCCCGCGCGTCGAGGAGCACCGCAACCGGTACATCTGGCTCGCCGCCGACTTCGCGTTCGACGCGTTCCGCTTCGAGATCGCGGAGACCGAGCACGGCGTGATGCAACTGCACGGCTACCCGTACAGCGGCGACGCGTCCACCGTCATCGTCGAGATGCGCGAGGAGGTGTGGCGGGCGGCGGGCTTCGCGGACCTGGACGTGCGCGAGTCGGTCGAGCGCGCGGCGAAGGTGTTCGCGGACGCGCTGGACGGACGCGGCCTGCGCGCGAACAACTCGTCGTGGGCGCGCTTTCGCACCGTGGTCAACGAGACGTGGTCGCACGGCACATGCGTCCTCATCGGCGACGCGGCGCACACCGCGCACTTCTCCATCGGCTCCGGGACGAAACTCGCCGTCGAGGACGCGCTCGCGCTCGCCGCGTCGCTCCACGAACAGCCCACCGTCGAGGCGGCGCTCACCGCGTACGAGGCCGAGCGCAGGCCCGTCGTCGCCTCCACGCAGCGGGCCGCGCGGGCCAGCCTCGGATGGTTCGAGGACCTCGCGCGCCATCTCGGGCAGCCACCACGGCAGTTCGCGTTCAACCTGCTCACGCGCAGCCGCCGGGTCACGCACGACAATCTGCGGCTGCGGGACGCGGCGTTCACGGCGTCGGTGGAGGAGGAGTTCGGCTGCCCGCCGGGCACGCCGCCGATGTTCACGCCCTTCCGGCTGCGCGGGCTGCGGCTGCGCAACCGGGTCGTCGTCTCCCCGATGGACATGTACTCGGCGGTCGAGGGCGTCCCCGGCGACTTCCACCTCGTCCACCTCGGGGCGCGGGCGCTCGGCGGGGCGGGCCTCGTCATGACGGAGATGGTGTGCGTCAGCCCCGAGGGCCGCATCACACCGGGCTGCGCCGGTCTCTACACCCCCGAGCAGGGCGCGGCATGGCGCCGCGTCACCGACTTCGTCCACACCCGGGCACCCGGCACGGCGATCGGCGTCCAGCTGGGCCACTCCGGCCGCAAAGGCTCCACCCGGCTCATGTGGGAGGGCATGGACGAGCCGCTCCCGGTGCCGGAGGAGAACTGGCCGCTGGGGGCGGCGTCGGCGATTCCGTACCGGGAGGGCGGCCAGGTGCCGCGCGAGCTGACGCGGAGCGAACTCGGCGCCATACGCGCGGAGTTCGTGACGTCGGCGCGTCGAGCGGCGGAGGCCGGCTTCGACCTCCTCGAACTGCACTGCGCGCACGGCTACCTGCTGTCCGGCTTCTTGTCGCCCCTGACGAATCGACGCACGGACGCGTACGGGGGCGCGCTTGCGGGGCGGATGCGGTTCCCGCTGGAGGTGTTCGACGCGGTACGGGAGGTGTGGCCCCGGGACCGCCCGATGACCGTGCGGATCTCGGCGACGGACTGGGCGGACGGGGGGACGGGGCCGGACGACGCGGTGGCCATGGCACGGGCGTTCGCCGCGCACGGGGCCGACGCGATCGACGTCTCCACCGGCCAGGTCGTCTCCGACGAACACCCGGAGTTCGGCCGCTCCTACCAGGTCCCCTACGCGGACCGCATCCGCGGCGAGACGGGGATCCCGGTGATCTCGGTGGGAGCGATCTCGTCCTGGGACGACGTGAACTCCCTGATCCTGGCGGGCCGCACCGACCTGTGCGCCCTCGCCCGCCCCCACCTGTACGACCCGAACTGGACGCTGCACGCGGCGGCGGAGCAAGGGTATGCGGGGGCGGGGGTGGTGTGGCCCGAGCCGTATCGTGCGGGGAGCCGACGGCCGCAGACGGGGCGCTCGGACGCCCCGAAGCCGAGGCTTTCCCTGCCGGGTTGAGCCGGCGTCTGCCCTCTGTTGCCGCGTTGGCGGCTGTCCCGCCACGACGAAACCGTCGATGGCGTCCGGGGTCACCCCACGAACCGCGCCCCCGCCTCCCGCAACCGCGCGTGCAGCCCCCGGAACACCGCTGCCGACCGCACCCCCGGCCACCCCTCGGGGAGCAGCCGCGCGGGGAGTCCCGGGTCGGCGTAGGGGAGGTGGCGCCATGAGTCGAGGGCGAGGAGGTAGTCGCGGTAGGCCTCGCGGGGCGGGGTGTCGGTGCGGGTCTCCCAGGCGCGGAGCACCGGCTCGTGCTCGTCGAGGAACGCCTCGTGCAGCTTGGCCAGGGCTGTCAGGTCCCACCAGCGGGCCACCGCGTCGGCGGTCGCCGCGAACCCGAGGTGCTCCCCGCGGAACAGGTCGACGTACGCGGCGCAGCCGGCCCGCTCCAGGGTGTGCCGCGTCTCCTCGTACAGCTGGGCGGGGGCGAGCCAGACGCCGGGCGCGGCCGTGCCGAAGCCGAGCCCGGTCAGCGTGGAGCGCAGGACGTGCCGCTTGGCGCGCTGCGCCTCGGGCACGGAGAACACGGCGAGCACCCAGCCGCCCCCGCCACCGTCGTCGGGCGCCCCGTACACGCGCCGGTCACCGTCGGCGAGGAGCTGGCGCGCGTCGTCCGACAGGGCGTACCCGGCGGCGCCCGACGCGCTGCGCGCGGCAAGGAGCAGCCCGCGCCGCTTGAGGCGGGACACGGCGGACCGGACGGAGGGCGCGTCCACCCCGGCGGCGCCGAGCAGCCGGATCAGTTCGGCGACCGGTACGGGCCCGGGGAGCCCGCGCCCGTAGGCGCCGTAGAGGGTGACGATGAGGGAGCGAGGGGTGTGCGCCTGCGCCTGGCCGGGGGTGCTGGGGGTCTGCTGCTCGGACACGCGATCACTGTACGGTTCCGGGCCCGTGCCCCGGCCGTGCGGGCTCGCGCAACCTGAACCGCTGCAGCTTTCCCGTGGCCGTGCGCGGCAGCGCGTCGAGGAACACGAACTCCCGCGGGCACTTGTACGGCACGAGTTCGGCCCGGACGAACGCGCGCAGGACGTCCGGGTCCTGCCGTGCCCCGGGCCGCGTCACCACGTAGGCGACGGCTATCTGCCCGCGCGTCGCGTCGGCGCGGCCCACGACCGCCGCCTCCGTCACGTCCGGGTGGCGCAGCAGCGCGTCCTCGACCTCGGGGCCCGCGATGTTGTACCCGGCGCTGATGATCATGTCGTCGGCGCGGGCGACGTAGCGGAAGTAGCCGTCGGGCTCGCGGACGTAGGTGTCCCCGGTGATGTTCCAGCCGTGCCGTACGTACGTGGTCTGCCGCTCGTCGGCGAGGTAGCGGCAGCCGACGGGCCCGCGCACGGCGAGCGACCCCGGTTCGCCGTCCGGAAGTTCGTGCCCCTCGTCGTCCACGACGCGCGCCTGCCAGCCCGGCACCGGACGGCCCGTGGTCCCCGGCCGGATCTCCTCGTCGGCGGCGGAGATGAAGATGTGGAGCAGCTCGGTCGCCCCGATGCCGTTGATGATCCGCAGGCCCGTCGCGTCGTGCCAGGCGTGCCAGGTGGCGGCGGGCAGGTTCTCCCCGGCGGAGACGCAGCGCCGCAGACCGCTCACGTCGTACGTGGACCAGTCCGGGTCCGCGAGCATCGCCCGGTACGCCGTCGGCGCCGTGAACAGGACCGACACCCGGTGCGCGGCGACGGCGGGCAACAGCTGGCGCGGGCCCGCCTGTTCGAGCAGCAGCGCCGAGGCGCCGGCGCGCAGCGGGAAGACGACGAGCCCGCCGAGCCCGAACGTGAAGCCGAGGGGCGGGCTGCCCGCGAACACGTCGTCCGGCGTCGCCCGCACCACGTGGCGCGCGAAGGTGTCGGCGACGGCGAGCACGTCCCGGTGGAAGTGCATGCAGCCCTTGGGCCGCCCGGTGGTTCCCGAGGTGAAGGCGATGAGGGCGACGTCGTCGGCGGAGGTCGCCACGGCCTCGTACGACGCGGGTTTGGCGGGCGTCCGGTGCGAGAGGTCGTCGGGCCCGTCGCCGCCGAACGTCGTGATCCGCAGGCCCGGCACCTCCGCCTTGACCAGGTCGTCGACCGTCCGGGCGTCGCACAGCGCGTGCCGCACCCGCGCGATCGCGCACATCGTCGCCAGCTCGGCGGAGCGCTGCCGCGCCAGCACGGTCACGGCGACGCCGCCCGCCTTCATCACGGCGAGCCAGCACGCGACGAGGCCGGGGGTGGTGGGCCCGCGCAGCAGCACCCGGTTGCCCGGCACGACCCCGAGGTCCTCGGTCAGCACGTGCGCGATGCGGTCGACGCGCTCCCGCAACTCCCCGTACGTGCACGTCGGCCTGCCGGGGGAGTGGAAGGCGGGCCGGTCCGGGCCGAACCGGCGCACGGTCGCGTCGAGCAGTTCGGCGCCGCAGTTCAGCCGCTCCGGATAGCGCAGTTCCGGCAGGTCGAAGGTGAGGCCGGGCCAGAGCGCGGCGGGCGGCAGATGGTCGCGCGCGAACGTGTCGGTGTGGCCGGACGGGTGCAGGGAGAGGGATGGCTGGGTCATGAGGGGCGCCCCCTTGCCATGGCGTGGTCGCGCGGCGAGCCGTGACGGTGCGTCGAACATGTCGAGTCGCGTCGGGGCCCCGGGCAGCCGGAGCCGCGTCGGCGCCCCGGGCAGCTCGAACCGCGTCGGCGCTTCGAGCACGTCGAGTCCGTATCGGCGCTTCGAGCGTATCGTGATGGTGACGACAGTCAACGGCACGCGATACGGTGCGCGGGGACGCCACGGACCCCGGCGTCCCTCCGTCTTGGGAGGAGCTCCGGCGTATGGGCACGTTCTCGCTCGCACCCGACCAACTCGCCTGGTGCGCCGAGCTGCGCGAACTGGCGGAGCGCCGGCTCGCCCCGGTCGCGGAGAAGGGTGAACCGGGCCGCGTCAACCGCCCCCTCGTCGCCGAACTCGGCCAACTCGGCCTGCTGAACCGGCTGTTCACCTCCACCGCGCTCGACCTGTGCCTGATGCGCGAGTCCCTCGCCCAGGTCTGCACCGAGGCGGAGACGGCTCTCGCCCTGCAAGGTCTCGGCGCGCACCCCGTGCACGCGTACGGCACGAAGGAGCAGCGCGAGCGCTGGCTGCCCGAGGTGAGCGCGGGGCGCGCGGTCGCCGCGTTCGCGCTGAGCGAGCCGGGCGCGGGCTCCGACGCGGCGGCCCTCGCGCTCCGCGCCGAGCCCCAGGGGGCCCAGGCAGCCCAAAAAGCTGAGGGCGACCAGGGCGACCAGGGCGACGGCTGGCGGCTGACCGGCGAGAAGTGCTGGATCTCCAACGCCCCAGAGGCCGACCTCTACACCGTCTTCGCCCGCACCGGCGCCCCGGCGGAGGGCGCCCGCGGCGTCACCGCGTTCCTCGTCCCCGCCGACCGGCCGGGGCTGACCGGCGACCACCTCGACATGCTCTCCCAGCACCCCATCGGCCTGCTCACCTTCGCCGGGGTGCCGGTAGGCCCGGACGACGTGCTCGGCGAGGTCGGCGACGGCTTCCGGGTCGCGATGAACACCCTGAACCTGTTCCGGCCCAGCGTCGGCGCCTTCGCCGTCGGCATGGCGCAGGCGGCGCTCGACGCGACGCTCGCCCACACCGCCCGGCGCCAGGCGTTCGGCGGCCCGTTGAAGGACCTGCAGACCGTCGCCCACCAGGTCGCCGACATGGCCCTGCGCGTCGAGTCGGCCCGGCTCCTCGTGTACGCGGCGGCGTCGGCGTACGACGAGGGGGCGGACGGGGTGCCCCGGCGGGCGGCGATGGCGAAACTCCTCGCGACGGAGACGGCGCAGCAGGTCGTCGACGCGGCGGTGCAGTTGCACGGCGCGCGGGCGCTGCACCGCGGCCACCTCCTGGAGCACCTGTACCGCGAGGTGCGGGCGCCGCGCATCTACGAGGGCGCGACCGAGATCCAGCGGGCGATCATCGCCCGGGACCTGTACCGCGAGTCGGCGGAGGCGCGATGACCCTCGAACGCCACAACCCGGCGGAACTCTCCCCGCCCACCGGTTTCTCCCACGCCGTCGTCGCCACCGGGACCCGCCTGGTCATGCTGGCGGGTCAGACCGCCCTGGACGCGGACGGCAAGGTCACCGGCGCGACGCTCCCGGAACAGTTCGAGCGGGCTCTGTCCAACCTCCTCACGGCCCTGCGCCACGCGGGCGGCACCCCGGCCGACCTGGCCCGCGTCACGGTCTACACGACGGACGTACCGGACTACCGCGCCCACGCCCGCGAACTCGGCCTCATCTGGCGGGAGTTGGCAGGCCGCGACTACCCGGCGATGGCGGTCATCGGCGTCGCCCGCCTCTGGGACGAACAGGCCCTGGTCGAGATCGACGGCACGGCCGTACTTCCCTGAGGGCCGGGCCGCCTCAGGGCGCCGGCGGCACCCGGAAGCGCCGCCGGTACTCCGTCGGCGTCGTGTTCAGCCGCCGGCGGAAGGCCCGTACGAGCGTGTCCGTCGTTCCGAACCCGCACAGGGTCGCCACCCGCTCCAGGGTGGCGTCGGAGGACTCCAGCTCATGGCGGGCCTTCTCCACCCGTACCGACTCGATGTAGGCGTGCGGGGTCGTGCCGAGTTCGGTCTTGAAGAGCCGGGTCAGGTGCCGGTCGCTGACGTGGGCGTACGCGGCGAGATCGACGACGGTGAGCGGTTCGCCGATGTGCCGCAGGATGTGATGGCGCAGGTCCTCGATGCGCCGTGTCGTCGACACCTGTTCCAGGGGCACGCTGAACTGGCTCTGCCCGCTGGGCCGCTTCAGGTACATCACGAGCTGCCGCGCGACCCGCAGGGCGACCGCCTCGCCGAGGTCGTCGGCGATCAGCGCGAGCGAGAGGTCGAGGCAGGCGCTGATTCCCGCCCCCGTCCACACGTTGCCCTCGCGGATGAAGATCGGGTCGGCGTCGACCTCGACCGCCGGATGGTCGGCGGCGAGCTGCTGCGCGGTGGACCAGTGGGTCGTGGCGCGCTTGCCGTCGAGCAGACCGGCGGCGGCGAGCAGATGCGCCCCGACGCACACGGACGTGATCCGGTGCGTCCGCTCAGCCAATACCCGCACCCATTCCACGAGCCCGGGTTCGACGAGCGGATGCACACGCCGCTCCTCGTCGAACTCCACCGCGCCCGGCACGATGAGCGTGTCGATGGTGCCCGCGGCGGCCTGCGCGAAGGTGAGATCCGGCAGGATGCGCACGCCCGCGCCCGTGGTGACCGGGTCCATGGTCTCGGCGGCGAGCAGCACTTGGTACCCGGCGGCCTCCTCGGTCTCGCGCAGGGCGAGCGAGAACACCTCCGGCGGCCCGGTGACGTCGAGCAGGTCGACGCCCTCGAAGAGCACGATCACGATGAGCCGTCTGACGCGGTCCGGCACGGAGCCCCCTTCGGACGCATGCCTCTCCCCGGCATGTCGGTATCTGCATGTTAGACGTCATTGCCGACGTCACAGCGGGCTCATAGCGTGATGGACGTGGCCCGGTGACCATCCCGGACCGCGGCTCCCACCCGTATTCCTAAGGCGGTACACCCATGTCCCGAACCACGCTGCGCGAGCTCAACGGCTTCGACGAGACCCCCGCGACCCTGGCCGGCTCGACGCTGATCCTCATCGACTTCCAGAACACCTACACCCGGGGCGTGATGGAGCTCGACGGCTGGGAGGAGTCCCTCGACGCCGCGGCCCAGCTCCTCACCCGGGCACGGGAGGCGGGCACCAAGGTCGTCCACGTCATCAACGACGGCGGCGAGGGCACCCCGTACGACATCCGCGCGGAGATCGGTCGGATCCACTCGAAGCTGACGCCCGCCGACGGTGAGGAGGTCGTGGTCAAGCAGGTCCCGAACGCCTTCGTCGGCACGGACCTCGCCACGCACCTCACCGAGGGCCAGGACGTGATCATCGCGGGCTGGATGACACACATGTGCGTGGCGTTCACCGCGCAGGGCGCCTTCCTCAACGGCAACCGCCCGACCGTCGTCGCCGAGGCCACCGCCACCCGCTCGCTCCCGGTCGCGGGCGTCGACGTCCCCGCCGGGCAGGTGCACCAGTCGGCCCTCGCCACCATCGCCGACCTGTACGGCGTCGTCGTCCCGACCCAGAAGGAGATCGTCTGATGCAGACGGCCAAGAAGCCGAAGCTGTTCCGCACCGCCGCCGCGCTCGGCGCCGCCGCCGTCCTCGCCGCGACCATGACGGCGTGCGGGGGCGACTCGGAGGCGGCGACGCGTACGGACAAGGGCAGTCAGCGGCACGAGAAGAACGACGCGAAGAACTATGCGAAGGACACCACCACCCTCCGCAGCTTGATGAAGCTGGACGAGACCCCGGCGAAGCTCTCGAACGCCACCCTCGTCCTCGTCGACTACCAGAACGTCTACACCGGCGGCGCGATGGAACTGACCGGCTGGCGGCAGGCGGTCGACAACACCAAGGCGCTCCTCGACCGCGCCCGCAAGGCGCACACCCCGGTCGTCCACATCGTCGAGAAGGGCTACGACCTCGACTCGAAGGCCGGCCAGATCATCCCGGCGCTCAAGCCCGCCAAGGGCGAGACCGTCGTCGAGAAGGCCGTCCCCAACGGCTTCCACGACACGAACCTCGACGCCGTGCTGAAGAAGACGGGCCGCGAGAACGTCATCATCTCCGGCTTCATGACGCACATGTGCACCCTGTTCACCACCGAGGGCGCGGTCTACAACGGCTACCACCCCACGGTCGTCGGCGACGCGTCCGCCACCCGCCCGCTGCCCGTGAAGGGCAACCCGCGGGGCATCCCGGCGCAGCAGGTGCACGAGTCGGCGCTGGCCACGATCCAGGACCGGTTCGGCGTCGTCGTCCCGAAGCAGCGCGACATCAAGTGACGTAACGCTTCCCCTCTCCACCCCCCCCACCCCCCACTTCCCCCCATCCCCCCCAACCAAAGGTTTCCCCCCATGCACAAGCACCGGAAATTGAACCCCAAGTCCTCAGGGAGAAAACGAAGATGGCTACGCGCAGAGGCTTCATAGGCGGCGCCACCGGCATCAGCACCGCCGCCCTCATCGGCTACTCCGCGGCCCCGAGCGTCGCGGACGCCGGTGACAGCGCGGCGGCCGCGGTCACCCAGACCCAGGCCCGCGAGTCGCTGTTCGCGGTGAACGCGGGCATGCGCGCCAACTACGCCACGCTCAAGGCGGAGTTGATAAAGCACCTCTCACCGGTCGTCGTCGTCCAGAACGACGCCAAGGGCGGCCGGTTCACCCTCGTGACGAAGGACGGACAGGAGTCCGTCAACCCCGTGTCGCAGACGTTCGAGCTGGCGAAGTCCATCGCCCACGTCCCGCTCGGCATCTTCTCGGTGATCGCCAGCTACCTGGCGGACAAGATCCCGAACCTGCCCAACGCCAACCGGATCGACCCGCACGACCTGGTCATGGTCGCCTTCAACGACGAGTCGTCCACGGCCTGGATCGAGCCGCTGAAGGCGTACGCGGCCAAGCTCGCCACCGCCCGCGCCAACCTGCCCGCCGCCGGTCTGCCGTCCACCCTCGCCACGTCCTGCGCGACGATCCTCGACGGCGGCGTGAAGTTCATCAACGCGTCGATCGCGGCGAAGCACTTCGACATGAAGTCCTTCGAGGACTTCTCCGGCAGCGTCTACCCGGCGATCCGCACCAACATGGAGCACGCCTCGCAGGCCCAGATCAAGGGTGTGCAGGACATCATGAAGACCTGGCGCGCCAAGGTCGGCGAGACGGCGTGGGCCGACCTGTACTGCGTGGTGCTCTCGCAGTGGACGACGAGCGTCCTCAACCAGAACACCATCATCCTCAAGGACTGCATGAACGCGGCGAAGGTGTCCACGCACCTCATCGACCTGCCCGGTCTGGAGCCCCCGGCCGACCCGATCTTCACCGCGCTCGACAACCTCGCCCGCATCGTGCAGGACAACATCGCCGCCGAGATGGTCTTCCCGAAGGACACGACGGTCGCCGACGCCCTCAAGGGCCAGCAGGACCTGCTCTCCGACGAGATCCTCAAGCAGCTCGGCAGCAATTCGGTGACGACGCTGTCCGCGCCGTCCTACAACACGGTCGCCTCGGCCTCCGCCGCCGGGGTGTGCCCGGTCCCGCACTGAAGGGGAAGCGGGCCCACCCCTCGCCGGATCAGATGTCCCGGAACGTCTCGATCTGCGCGCCGACGGAGTTGAGCCGCTCCGCCAGATCCTCGTAGCCGCGGTTGATGACGTACACGTTGCGCAGCACGGACGTGCCCTCGGCCGCCATCATCGCGAGGAGGACGACGACGGCGGGGCGCAGCGCGGGCGGGCACATCATCTCGGCGGCGCGCCAGCGGGTGGGGCCCTCGACGAGCACGCGGTGCGGGTCGAGGAGCTGGAGGCGGCCGCCGAGGCGGTTGAGGTCGGTGAGGTAGATCGCGCGGTTGTCGTAGACCCAGTCGTGGATGAGGGTCTGGCCCTGGGCGGCCGCCGCGATCGCCGCGAAGAACGGCACGTTGTCGATGTTCAGGCCGGGGAACGGCATCGGGTGGATCTTGTCGATCGGCGCCTCCAGCTTGGAGGGCCGGACGGTGAGGTCCACCAGGCGTGTCCGCCCGTTGTCGGCGGTGTACTCGGCGGTGCGGTCGTGGTCGAGGCCCATCTCCTCCAGGACCGCCAGCTCGATCTCCAGGAACTCGATCGGCACGCGGCGCACCGTCAGCTCGGACTCGGTGACGACGGCGGCGGCGAGCAGGCTCATCGCCTCGACCGGGTCCTCGGACGGCGAGTAGTCCACGTCGACGTCGATCGTGGCGAGGCCGTGCACGGTGAGGGTCGTCGTGCCGATGCCGTCGACGCGGACGCCGAGCGCCTCCAGGAAGAAGCACAGGTCCTGGACCATGTAGTTGGAGGAGGCGTTGCGGATGACGGTCGTGCCCTCGTGGCGGGCGGCGGCGAGCAGCGCGTTCTCCGTCACCGTGTCGCCGCGCTCGGTCAGCACGATCGGGCGGTCGGGGGCGACCTCCGGCTGCACCTCGGCGTGGTAGAGCCCCTCGGTCGCGGTGATGTCCAGGCCGAAGCGGCGCAGGGCGATCATGTGCGGCTCGATGGTGCGGGTGCCGAGGTCGCAGCCGCCCGCGTAGGGGAGCGTGAAGCGGTCCATGCGGTGCAGCAGCGGGCCGAGGAACATGATGATCGAGCGGGTGCGGCGGGCCGCCTGCGCGTCGATCGCCTCCATGTCGAGGCGGGCGGGCGGGACGATCTCCAGGTCGACGCCGTCGTTGATCCAGCGGGTGCGTACGCCGATCGAGTTCAGCACCTCCAGGAGGCGGTAGACCTCCTCGATGCGGGCGACGCGGCGCAGCACGGTGCGGCCGTCGTTCAGGAGGGACGCGCAGAGCAGCGCCACGCACGCGTTCTTGCTCGTCTTCACGTCGATCGCGCCCGACAGCCGACGGCCGCCGACCACGCGCAGATGCATCGGTCCGGCGTAGCCCAAGGAGACGATCTCGCTGTCGAGAGCTTCGCCGATTCGGGCGATCATCTCAAGGCTGATGTTTTGATTGCCGCGCTCGATGCGGTTCACAGCGCTCTGGCTGGTGCCGAGCGCCTCGGCAAGCTGACTCTGTGTCCAGCCCCGATGCTGACGGGCGTCACGGATGAGCTTGCCGATACGTACGAGGTAATCGTCTGCCATGGCGGCAGGCTATCTCAGATATGAGATGATGCATCCCGAGGGGGCCGACCGAGTCCCCTACGCGTCAGTGGCGCTTGGCGGAGCGCTTGGCGGTAGTCGTCTTGCGCCAGCCGAACGGGCCCGGCAGGTCCATCGACGTCGTACGCCGGCCGGTGCTGCTGTGCGTGTGGCGCGGGCCGTGCGAGCCGCCGCCGGTCGTGATCGACCAGGACTTGCGGTTGATGTTGAGGCGCACCCCCGGCAGGATCCGGAAGCTCTTGCGGAACGTCAGCGGCATGACAACCCATTCCCCTCCGTCGAGGACCGCGCGGCGTGGACCGTTCGGTGTGGTCCGTTGCGGTCGTCCGTGGAGCCCGCTTACCCGCGCGCGCGGGTATCAGTCGAGCCCTCCGGAGGGCGGGTGTTAGAGTTATCTCGACATCGAGATATCTGCCGAGGCGCCCCGCGGCCGCCCGGCGCCGCCGACTCGGGCGTAAGGGTAGTGAGGTTACCGGTAAGGGTTACCTAACTTAGCCTTACCTCACCGAATCGGCAACGTGGCGTGGCGGCAGGATTGCGGTGGAACGCGCACATCAATGAAGGAGACTGTCGTGTCGGCGAACAGCTTCGACGCCCGCAGCACGCTGCGCGTGGGCGACGAGTCGTACGAGATCTTCAGGCTGGACAAGGTCGAGGGCTCCGCTCGCCTTCCCTACAGCCTCAAGGTTCTGCTGGAGAACCTGCTCCGCACCGAGGACGGCGCGAACATCACCGCCGACCACATCCGTGCGCTCGGCGGCTGGGACTCCCAGGCCCAGCCCTCGCAGGAGATCCAGTTCACGCCGGCTCGCGTGATCATGCAGGACTTCACCGGCGTGCCCTGCGTCGTCGACCTCGCCACCATGCGTGAGGCCGTCAAGGAGCTGGGCGGCGACGCCGACAAGGTCAACCCGCTCTCCCCGGCCGAGCTGGTCATCGACCACTCCGTCATCGCCGACAAGTTCGGCACGAAGGACGCCTTCGGCCAGAACGTCGAGCTGGAGTACGGCCGCAACAAGGAGCGCTACCAGTTCCTGCGCTGGGGCCAGACCGCCTTCGACGACTTCAAGGTCGTCCCCCCGGGCACCGGCATCGTCCACCAGGTCAACATCGAGCACCTGGCGCGCACGGTCATGGTCCGAGGCGGCCAGGCGTACCCCGACACCCTCGTCGGCACCGACTCGCACACCACGATGGTCAACGGCCTGGGCGTGCTCGGCTGGGGCGTCGGCGGCATCGAGGCCGAGGCCGCGATGCTCGGCCAGCCGGTCTCCATGCTGATCCCGCGCGTCGTCGGCTTCAAGCTGACGGGCGAGCTGAAGCCGGGCACGACCGCCACCGACCTGGTCCTCACGATCACCGAGATGCTGCGCAAGCACGGCGTCGTCGGCAAGTTCGTCGAGTTCTACGGTGAGGGCGTCGCCGCGACCTCCCTCGCGAACCGCGCGACCATCGGCAACATGTCGCCGGAGTTCGGTTCGACGGCCGCGATCTTCCCGATCGACGGCGAGACCCTGAACTACCTCAAGCTCACCGGCCGCTCCGAGCAGCAGGTCGCGCTCGTCGAGGCGTACGCCAAGGAGCAGGGCCTCTGGCTCCACCCGGCCGCCGAGCCCGACTTCTCCGAGAAGCTGGAGCTGGACCTCGCGACGGTCGTCCCGTCGATCGCCGGTCCCAAGCGCCCGCAGGACCGCATCGTCCTCGCGAACGCCGCCGAGCAGTTCAAGACGGACGTCCGCAACTACGTCGACTCGGTCGACGAGGCGGGCAAGGAGTCCTTCCCGGCCTCCGACGCCCCGGCCGCCTCGAACGGCGTCCCGTCGAACCCGGTCACCGTGACCGCCCCCGACGGCACCACGTACGAGCTGGACCACGGCGCGGTGACGGTCGCGGCCATCACCTCCTGCACCAACACCTCGAACCCGTACGTCATGGTCGCCGCCGCGCTGGTGGCCAAGAAGGCGGTCGAGAAGGGCCTGACCCGCAAGCCCTGGGTCAAGACCACCCTCGCCCCGGGCTCGAAGGTCGTCACCGACTACTTCGACAAGGCGGGGCTCACCCCCTACCTCGACAAGGTCGGCTTCAACCTCGTCGGCTACGGCTGCACCACCTGCATCGGCAACTCGGGCCCGCTGCCCGAGGAGGTCTCGAAGGCCGTCAACGACCACGACCTCGCCGTCACCTCGGTCCTCTCCGGCAACCGGAACTTCGAGGGCCGCATCAACCCCGACGTCAAGATGAACTACCTGGCGTCCCCGCCGCTGGTCGTCGCGTACGCCATCGCCGGTTCGATGAAGGTCGACATCACCAAGGACGCGCTCGGCGTCGACCAGGACGGCAACGCCGTGCACCTGGCCGACATCTGGCCGACCGAGGCCGAGGTCAACGACGTCGTCGCCAACTCCATCGGCGAGGACATGTTCAACAAGTCCTACTCCGACGTCTTCGCGGGCGACGCCCAGTGGCAGGCGCTGCCGATCCCGACCGGCAACACCTTCGAGTGGGACAGCGAGTCCACCTACGTCCGCAAGCCCCCGTACTTCGAGGGCATGACGATGGAGACGACCCCGGTCTCCGACATCACGGGCGCCCGCGTCCTCGCCAAGCTCGGCGACTCGGTGACGACGGACCACATCTCGCCCGCCGGTGCCATCAAGGCCGACACCCCGGCCGGCAAGTACCTCACGGAGCACGGCGTCGAGCGCCGCGACTTCAACTCCTACGGCTCGCGCCGTGGCAACCACGAGGTCATGATCCGCGGCACGTTCGCCAACATCCGCCTGCGCAACCAGCTCGCGCCGGGCACCGAGGGCGGCTACACCCGCGACTTCACGAAGGAGGACGCCCCCGTTTCCTTCATCTACGACGCCTCGCGCAACTACATCGAGCAGGGCACCCCGCTCGTCATCCTGGGCGGCAAGGAGTACGGCTCCGGCTCGTCCCGCGACTGGGCGGCCAAGGGCACCGCGCTCCTCGGCGTCAAGGTCGTCATCACCGAGTCGTACGAGCGCATCCACCGCTCGAACCTCATCGGCATGGGCGTCCTCCCGCTCCAGTTCCCCGAGGGCCAGAACGCGTCGTCGCTCGGCCTCACCGGCGAGGAGACCTTCTCCTTCACGGGCATCGAGGAGCTGAACAACGGCACCACCCCGCGCACGGTCAAGGTCACGACCGACACGGGCGTGGAGTTCGACGCGGTCGTCCGCATCGACACCCCCGGCGAGGCGGACTACTACCGCAACGGCGGCATCATGCAGTACGTGCTGCGCAACCTGATCCGCAAGTAAGCGATCCGGTAACGCAGTTCAGGGCCGCATCCCCGGTGAACGGGGGTGCGGCCCTGTCGTCGTTGTCGTCGTCGCGTTCTTCATGAGCCCCCGGGCCACTGAGCTCTGGTGGCCTCTCGGCCTTCACTGGACTTCCGAATACGTTCCGAATGAATATTGTGGACGCATGACCATAGCGGCAGACCTCCCCGTGGCGACTCGGCGCTCCTCGGACCTGAGCAAGCACTCCGCCGAGGTCTTCGCCGAGGCCGAGGACCACCCCGTGACGGTGACCCGGCGCGACGGCGAGGCTCTGGTCCTGATGTCGCAGCGCGAGGCCGAGGGCCGTGCCCGCTTGCTGAACTTTGCCGCACAGCTCATCACCGTCACCCTCGACGACCACGGCTCTCTCGCTGAGCGGATGTCCAAGGCCTTCCCTTGGATGCTTGCACTGTCGCCGGCCGACCGGGAGTCCTGTGCGCAGGACCTCGTCGATGCGGCGCGCGCCTCGTTCTCCACCAACCAGCCGCACCTCGCGATCGCGGAGCTGACCTCCTGGAGGGAGACGGCCACCGCCGTTGCAGCCGGGCTCAGCAGCGGCAGCGCCGATTTGGAGTGGCTCGACGACGACGATGAGAGAAGGGATGGCGCGACCTCGTCGCGACGATCCGTAACTCCATGACGGAGGCCTGGGACTTCCTCACGCGGACGCCACTGTCCACGACGCCGACGAACTATCGGCTCAAGGGAGAACTCGGCGTCATCGAGCGTGGCGGCGCGACCCATGAGCGGTGGCAGCACAAACCGACTGCGAAGGGCACCGCGCGCATCTGGTTCTACGTCCACGAGCGCACGGTCTTCTTGGAGCAGGTGCACACGAGCCACCCGAACGAAACGAAGTAGGCGGGCTTCGCAGCCGGGACGACTGGTCTGTCGTAGCGTTCTTTATGCGGCCCATCTTTTCCGGTGCTCGGTGCGGACGTGGTCCCACAGGCGCGCTCGCTCGGCCGCGCCCACGTCATCCAGGTTCAGGTGGAACACGTCGGCGAGTGCGTCGTACCAGTCCTCGGCGACATCGATCACCCGCTCCTCCGTGCCCCCGGCCTCGATCCTGCGCAGCACGCAGCCGCGCAGCATGACGACGCCCTTTGATTCGCGCAGTTGCGCCTGAAAGACCCGGACGAACCCGGACTCGGGCGACGTCGACAGCTCTACGTGCTTCGCCTCGAACGCAGCGATGCCGACGGGCTCCGGGTCGAAGACCATCGTGTCGAACGCGCCGCGCGGGTCGTGCGTGAACCGCCACCCTCCGGGGACCACCGTGGAAGGTGCCATCCCGTACGTGAACGGGCCCTGTGTGTACGTGCCTTGGCGGAGCGGGAGGGGTTCGTGGATGCCGCCTGCGAGTCCGACATCGACCAGCCAGCGTTCGCCGTCCAGGCCGACCGTCAGCGCGAGGTGGTCGCCGCCGGGGCCGTCCGGGTCCTCGACCTCGTCCTGCACCCCGGCCACGTGCAACGTCACGTCATAGCCGAGGGCTTGGAGGAGCGCGGCGAAACCGCCGTTGAGCGTGAAGCAATAGCCGCCGCGTCCTCGGAGGAACCGAGCTGCGGATTCGGCGGGGTCGATGTTCGTGCGCCGACCGAGCTGGTTGTCGAGCGTCTCGTACGGGATGCGCTCTACGTGGGCGCGGTGCAAGGCCCAGAGGGCGTCGGCGGTAGGAGCGGCTGGCCGTGCTGCTCCGAGCACGGCCAGGTATCTGTCTACGTCGATCACGCAGCAGCGCCGCTCAGGAAACCGGCCCAGGCGCCCGGGGTGACGGTGAAGTGGGGGCCGTCCGGGTCCTTGGAGTCGCGGATGTGGATGGCGGTGGGGTGGGCGGATACTTCTACGCACTGACCGCCTTCGTCGCTGCTGTGGCTCGACTTCTGCCAGTCGTGAGCGACTTCGACGCAGGCGCCGCCTTCACTGCCGCTGTGGCTCGACTTCCGCCAGGCGTAGGCGACTTCGAGGCAAGCGCCGCCTTCGTCGCTGCTGTAACTCGACTTGAACCAGTTCAGTGCGGTGCTCATTGCTCTCCTACCAGCCGGTCCAACAGGCCTCTGGTCTCCTTGGGGCTGAGGGCCTGTGACCGCAGCATCGCATATTTGCGTTCCAGGATGGACACCTCGCCCGCGTTGGAAACCCACTGGCTTCCGCGCTGAGATTCGGTATAAGCCAGGCGCTGATGCTCTGCCGTTTCTAGAAGGATGAAGGGCCCCGCAGTACCGGCGTTCTCCTGTGCATCGAGTGCCAGGACCTGCAAGGAAACGCTCGGCAGGTCCGCGCACGCCCGCAGGTGACGCAACTGCTCCGCCCGCACCACCGGTTCCGCGATGCCCATTCTTAGTGCGGGCTCCCACACAACAAAGCTCAGCGTCGGCGGACACTTGCGGCGCAGTATGGCCTGCCGCTCGACACGCCCCGCCGTCCTCGACTCGATCTCGTCCGCGTCGTACGCGGGCACGCGCTGCCCCAGCAGGGTGCGGGCGTAGTCCTCGGTCTGGAGCAGGCCCGGCACGACCAGGGTGTCGTACCAGCACAAGGCGATGGCCTCGCGCTCGTGCTGGATGTACGACTCGGCCCACATGGGGAACTGGTCCACCTCGGGCAGGGCGGCCACCGCGACGGCCAACACCCCCGGCGTCCCGAACAGTTCATCCATCGCGGCGGCCAGTTCGGGTACCAACGGCCGCCGAGCCTGCTCAATCGCAGCGATGGTCGACTCAGCCACCCCCAGCCGTTCCCCTAGCTCAGCCTGGGTGAGCCCGGCGGATCTCCGGAACAGGGCGACAAGGTCGGCAACCATCCTCATCGCCGATGGACTCTTCAGCGGACGCTTCATAGTGCGCACTGCCCCCACCTTCAGGCTCGACCGACCCCGCGCGCACCCCGACGAATAATCCGTCGGGGTGCGCGCACTGTGACAGTCAATCACTCTGCGCAACCATCGCTCGCGTGAACCACGAATCCCGCGAGCGCACGTACCGCCGCGAACGCCAATCCGTCCCCGCAGCCCGCGATTTCACCCGGGCCGCGCTACACGACTGGGGCGTCAAGGACCGCGCGGACGACATCCTGCTCTGCGTCAGCGAACTCGCCACAAACGCGTTGCTGCACGGCGTCCCGCCCGGCCGGGGCTTCCTCCTCCGGGTGCAGCCATTCGCGTACGGGGTCCGCTTGGAGGTCCACGACAGCGGCGACGGCGCCCCCGCCGTGCCGAGCCCGGCGGCCGACGCCGAAGGGGGCCGGGGCCTGCTCCTGGTGACGGCGCTGGCCGACAGGTGGGGCGTAGGGGAGCGGGACCCCGGCAAGGTGGTGTGGTGCGAGATCGAGACCCGCTCACTCCGGAACGCGGCGGACCGACTCGCCGCCTGGCAGGCCACGCGGACGGGCGTCTCCGACGATCTGCGCGACCTGACCTTCGACGTGCTCGACGCGGTTACCGGTACCGGTAGATGATCCGGCCCCGAGTCAGGTCATACGGGCTCAGCTCCACGCGCACGCGGTCGAACGGCAGAACCTTGATGTAGTTTTTCCGGATCTTCCCGCTGATGTGCGCGAGCACTTTGTGGCCGTTCTCCAGTTCCACCTGGAACGTGGCGTTGCGCAGGCACTCCACGACGGTGCCCTCGATCTCGATTCCGGGGTTGGTCTTGGGCATCAGGTGAGTACGACCTCCAGGTTGCTGCCGACGCGCTCCGCGCCGACGCTGTCGAAAAGCGCGGCGGCGGCCGCGTTGGAATGGCTGACCTCGGCGGTGGCGGCGCGAACTCCCGCCCAATGCAAAGGATTCAGCACCTCGGCGAGCAGCGCCCGCCCGATGCCCCGCCGCTGCCGGTCGGCAAGGACGGCGATGAGGCCGATGCGCGGCTGCCGGGGGACCGGCGCCACCCGCACGAGCCCCACGTACCGGCCGCCGTCCTCCTCAGCCACCGCGTACTTGGTCGGGTCGACCACAGTCGCGTCGTCGAGGCGGGGCAGCACCTCGGCCGGCATCTCCTGCCAGCCCACGGTCGCCCCCACTTCGTCCCTGACGGCGCGGTCCAGCACCCGCAGTGGGTCCTTCTCCGCCGCCCCGAGGGGGAGGACGGTCACGCCCGCCGGGGCTTGCGCCGAGCCAAGGCCCGTGATCTCCGGGTCGGTGGGCGCCCGGTACACCCATTCACCGCGCCCGGCCGTGAAGCCGAGCCGTTCCCACCGTGCCCTCAGGGCGATATCGGCCGCGTCGACCATCGTGTGGAGCGGCCTGGGAAGGTCGGCGAGCATGGTGTCGGCGAGCTGGTCGAAGGTCGCGTCGCGCCAGGAGTCGATGCTGACGAAAAGACGGCCGTCGTGCCGCTTCCACGCCTGGGCCCGGCCGACCACCCGGCCGTCCTCCAGCGCCTGCCACTCATTGTTGTCCGTTGGATCCATAGGTCTCTGCCTTTCAGGAGTGCCGTGTTCCAGGCGCTCCCGGCGACCTATGTCATCCGCCCCACCGTGAAGAAGAGGAGAGCACCCACGTGCGTACTGCGTTCATGGGTCCCACCTCCTAGGTCAGTTCACGGTTCAGGCCAGACAGTAAACGCTGGGACGGCGCCCGTCCACCGAATTAAGCGGGCGGGACCCCTGTCCGGGACACGCGGCTGACCTGCCCGGACGTTCGCGGACTGTCCGGGACTGCGGTGAACCATTGCCGGTACTCACGGCGGCTCGCAAAGCTCTGGTCCAGCCCCGACAGACCGCCGGAGCCACACGCTCACCAGTGCAGATCGGAGCACCCATGAACACCCGAACACGTCTCGCCCCCGTACTCCTCGCCGCCACCATCGTCGGCGGACTCGCGACCACGGCGACGGCGCCCGCCCAGGCGCAACCGGCCGCGGCCTCGTCCTACTACCTGAAGTTCAACAAGAGCACCAACACCAACTCCACGCTGTCGCTGATGAAGAGCGTCTCCGGGCCGGACAAGGTGATCAAGAAGTACCGCGCCGGCTCCGGCGTCTCCAGGGACGAGTGCGCCAGCCTGCGGGGCTGGCTGCCCACCAAGACCTACAAGATCAACAAGTGGTACAAGACACTCGACCGCGACAAGATCAAGGGGTACGCGTTCCACCTCAACAACGCCACGTGCAAGAACGGCCGGACGGTCAGGACCGACCTGTTCATCCACAGCGAGATGACGAAGAACGGCGGAGAGGACCGCCGCGACGAGCGCTGGCGCTGGGACGGCAACAGCGACTACAAGTCCGCCGGCTGCATCAAGCTGAAGCCCTCGGACATCAAGGACCTCTACAAGCGCGGCAAGGCCCTCGGGTTCCCGAAGAAGCTCGTGGTGACGAACTGACGCCCCACTCCGACCAACCGCCGCGGGCGGACGTGAACCCTCCACGTCCGCCCGCGACTTCGGTCACCTCACCGCACTACGACAGCAGCTCGACCTCCGCCACCGTCGCGGCCCCGCCCGTGAACACGAGCCGGTACTGCTTGTACGAGCCCGGCTTCGGCACCGTAAAGGCTCGCGTCTGCTTGTCCCAGCTGAAGGACTCGCCGGACCGCTGGTCCACCGTCTTCCAGGACGTGCCGTCCACCGACGCCTCAAGCTTCCAGGCCGTCGGGGCGGACGCCTTGTCGGCCGAAGTCAGCGTGTACTGAACCGCCTTCGTGCCCTCGGCGCCGACCGGCAGATCGACCGACTCCGCACTCGCACTCGTAGCCGACGAGTTGTCGAACAGCGCGCCAGAACCGGTGATGGCGTCCTTGCGCGGCGACGGCACCTTGTCGTCCTGCGTGATCGAGACGGGCGCCGCGTCCTTGCCGGTGCCCCAACTCGACGGCTTCGAGCCCATCGCGAACTCGATCGTGCCGCCCTTGGCGACGACCGAGTGCGGCAGCGACGTCTTGTTCCACGCCTTGCCGTTGACCTTGACGCCCTGCACGTAGATGTTCTGCGCGCTGTTCTTGGGCGCCTTGATGACGAGCTTCTTGCCGTGGTCCAGGTGCAGCGTCATCTTCGTGAACTGCGGGGAGCCGATGGCGTATTCGCCGCTGCCCATGACGAGCGGGTAGAAGCCCATCGAGGAGAAGAGGTACCAGGCCGACTGCTCGCCGTTGTCCTCGTCGCCGTGGTAGCCCTGGCCGATCTCGCTGCCGGTGTAGAGGCGGGAGAGGACCTCGCGGACCTTCTCCTGCGTCTTCCACGGCTGGCCCGCCGCGTCGTACATGTACGTGACGTGGTGCGCGACCTGGTTGGAGTGGCCGTACATGCCCATGCGGACATCACGCGCTTCCGTCATCTCGTGGATGACACCGCCGTACGAGCCCGCCACGTCCGCCGCGCCGGTCTCGGTGGTGTTGAAGTACGTGTCGAGCTTGTTCGCCAGGCCGTTCTTGCCTCCGTAGAGGTTCGCGAGGCCCTTGCTGTCCTGGACGGCCGTGAAGGCGTAGCCCCAGGCGTTGGTCTCCGTGTAGTCGTAGCCCCAGATCGCGGGGTTGAACTTGTCGGAGGCCACGCGCCAGTCGCCCTTGGCGGTCTTGCCCTGGAAGAAGCCGGTGCCCGCCGCCTTGTCGTCGAACATGTTGACGTAGTCGCGGGCGCGGTTGAGGAAGTACTCGGACTCCTCCTTGTACTGCTTCTTCCCGGTCTTCTTGTAGAGCGCCTGGCCCATCTGCGCGATGCCGTAGTCGTTGAGGTAGCCCTCAAGCGCCCAGGAGAGGCCCTCGTGCGTGTCGGTGCTGGTGTAGCCGAGGAAGGGCGAGGTCTCCATGCCCTTGCGGCCCACACCCGACTGCGGCGGCACCACGGTCGCGTTCTTCACGGCCGCCTTGTACGCGTCCTCGGCGTCGAAGTCGACACCCTTGACGTACGCGTCGGCGAACGCGACGTCCGACGACGTACCCGTCATCAGGTCCGCGTAGCCGGGCGAGGACCAGCGGGAGATCCAGCCGCCGTCCTTGTACTGCTGCACGAACCCGTCGACCAGCTCACCGGCCTTCTCCGGCGTGAGCAGCGAGTACGCGGGCCACGTCGTCCGGTAGGTGTCCCAGAAGCCGTTGTTGACGTACGGCTTGCCCTCGACGATCTTCGCGCCCGTGTGGGTCGGGGTGTCGGGGCCGGTCATCGCGGTGAACGGCGAGGCGTACAGGTACTTCTTGCCGACCTTCTCGAAGCCCGAGTTCGGGTACAGGTACAGGCGGTAGAGGGACGAGTAGAGCGAGGTGCGCTGGTCCTCCGTCGCGCCCTCCACCTCCACCTTGTTCATCAGCGTGTCCCACTGCGCACGCGCCGCGTTGCGCACCGAGGTGAAGGACTTCTTCTGCGGAAGCTCCTGCGCCAGGTTGTCCTTGGCCTGGTCGATGCTGATGAGCGAGGTCGCCAGGCGCAGCGTCACCGTGCGGTCCTTGCCCGCGTCGAAGGTGAAGTGGCCCTTCACGCCGGAGGACGCCGCGTCCTTGACGGGCTTGTCGAAGACGCCGTAGACGAACAGGCGGGTGGCGCCCGTCGACAGGCCCGACTTCACGTCCGAGTAGCCGGTGACGACCCCGTTGTCCTTGTCGAGGGTCAGACCGCCCTGCTCGGAGGCGTTGTCGAAGACGACGCTCGCGTCCTTGCCGGGGTAGCTGAAGCGCAGCGCGGCGGCGTGGTCGGTCGGCGCCATCTCCGCCTTGACGCCGTTCTCGAACGTGACGCCGTAGTAGTACGGCTTCGCCGTCTCGTTCTCGTGCTTGAAGGGGAGCGCGCGGCCGGTGCGGGACGTGTCCACCGTGGCGGCGGCCGACGGCATCATCTGGAACGTCTGGCGGTCACCCATCCACGGGCTCGGCTCGTGGCTCGCGGCCAGCGCCTCCATGGTCGGGAGGTTGTCGGCGTTGTTGTCCCGCGCGTAGTCGTACAGCCAGCTGAGCGAGCCGGCGTTGGTCACCGGCGTCCAGAAGTTGAAGCCGTGCGGGACGGCCGTCGCCGGGAAGGTGTTGCCCCGGGAGAAGCCGCCGCTGGAGTTCGTGCCGCGGGTCGTGGACGCGTAGTCGCTCAGATGCGCCTTGGGGCGGACCGGTTCGGCGCGCGCGACGCTGATGTCGTCGACCCAGCCGCGGAACTTCGCCGGGCCCTTCGGCGAGTCGTACGCGACCAGGATGCGGTCGATCGTCTTGCCCGCGGCGACCGAGCCGATGGAGGACTTCACCGCGTTCCACTGGTTCACGTAGAGCCGCTTGGCGGCGCCCTGGCCCTGCGGCGTCATGAGCCCGCCGTAGGAGTCGACCGCCTTGAGGCCGCTCAGGTAGGTGCCGTCGGTGAAGGCGAGGTCGACGGAGACGTTCGTGGCGTCGTAGTCGAGGTCCTTGTCCGCCATCTGCGGGAAGACCTTGTACGACAGCTCGGTGTCGCGCTGCACCGCCACGTCGACGTCGAAGACCTTGTTGTACGAGTACGCGCGCCCGTCGGCCTTGTGCGTACCGGCGTAGCGCAGCGCGCGCTTGCCGGTGAAGCCCGCGCCGGCCTTGGCGGTCGGGGAGCCGCTGGGGCCGCGGTCCACGAGCGAGAGCATGTCCTCGGGCGTGGGGGCCTGGTCGTCGCCGGTCGAGAGCTGGAGGTCGGCGAGCTGGGTGGCGTCGCCCGCACCGTTGTTCTTCGTGAACTCGATCCGGAAATGCGCGTACGCGGCCGGGTCGGCTATCGCGTACGTCTTCGTCTGGAACCGCTCGCCGAACGTCTCACCGGAGCGTGTGTCGAGGGTCGTCCACTCCTTGCCGTCGGCGGAGCCCTTGAGCGTCCAGTCCTTCGGGTCCCGCTCGGCGTGGTCGTTGGCGGAGGTCAGCGCGTACTTGGTGACCTTGGCCGGCTCGTCGAGGTCGTACTCGACCCAGGCGGTCGGCGTGAACGCCAGCCACTTGCTGGTCGACTCGCCGTCGACGAGGTTCTCCTTGGTCTCACCGCCGCCGGAGTTCTCGCCGCTGGCGCGGACCTCGGTGACATGGGCGTTGACATTGCCCGGGATGCCGCCGCTGTAGCCGCCGTCGACACCGCTGGAGCGCTTGGAGCCGTCCTTGGCGGTGTCGACCGTGTTCAGCCAGTCCGGGGCCGGCTGGCCGTCCTCGAAGGAGGAGCTGAACTCCTTGGCGGGACGGGGCTTGTGGGCCTGTGCGGCCGACGCGGCCCCCTGGCCGACCGCCGTCAGTACGAGCGTGGCCGCCCCCAGGGCCGCGGTCGCGGCGTATCTGTGTCTGGCCCGGCTGGACCGGATCGATCTGCCCTGCATGGATGTGCACCCTCCCGGCGCTGTCGACAACGTTGTCAGTTCGCTGCGCAACGTCCAGTAGGGAGCTAAGTGGCAAGCGGTGTCAAGGGTGTTGCGTGTGTCGTCGTATCAGGTGGGGCCAGGTAGGCCCAGGTGGGGCGGGTCATCGCGGCGGCCAGGCGGGGTGGGTGGTCACAGTCACCAGGCGGGGCGGGTGGTCGCGGGCGGCCAGGCGGGAGGGGTGGTCACAGCGGCCAGGCGGGACCGGTGGTCGCGGCGGCCGGGCGGGACGGGTCGTCACAGTCGCCAGGCGGGACCGGTGGTCACATTCGCCAGGCGGGACCGGTGGTCACAGCGGCCAGGCGGTGGGTGGTGGTCACAGCGGCCAGGCGGGACGGGTGGCGGTCACAGTCGCCAGGCGGGACCGGTGGTCACAGCGGCCAGGCGGGACGGGTGGCGGTCACAGTCGCCAGGCGGGACCGGTGGTCACAGCGGCCAGGCGGGACGGGTGGCGGTCACAGTCGCCAGGCGGGGCAGGTGGTCACACCCGGACCACCCAGAGCGTGTCGATCTGGTCCCAGCCCTCCGCGGCGAGCCGCTCCTGCACGCGCAGCCCCGGACAGGTCAGGACGCGCAGCCGCTGCGGCGGGGTGAGGCTGCGGGCTAGCGCGACGAGCGTTTCGAGGGCGCCGTTGGCCAGGTAGTTCACCTGGGTCAGGTCCACCGTGACCTCGTCGTGGGTGCGGCTGTGCTCGGCCACGGCGACCGCGAGGGACGCCTTGTGGGCGCCGACCACCTGGCCGAACAGACGGACGCCGGCCTGCTTGTGGAGGGGAGTGATGAGGAGGAGTTCGTCGACGAAGTAGTTGTTGCGCATGGCGAGTCCCAGTGGCAATGCGCCGTCCGGCGGGAGGCGGGAGCCCGGTGAAGGATGAGCACGGCGGCGCTTATGGAGCGGGAGCGAATTCCCCGCGAAGACAGCCGCTGGCGTAGGGGCATCCTCGGGCCCGAGTGATCGCCGGACGCGCGGCACCGCGCTCACGGCGACGCTCTGTCCACGGACTGACACGAAGCGTACGCCCATGGCGCCGCCCGCGAACAGCCCCGGCGGGGGCGCAACGGTTGCGCTTGGCATAGGCCGGGCGCACGGGACCGGGCGCGTGCCGGACCGGGAAGTGGCCGAAAGGCGCGCCCCGCTCCGGGTGTTCGTTCACATTCCGAACGCAGGGCACCGCACATCGCCCGACTCACGCGCTTTCGCGCCCCTCCTCCCCGCCTGGACGCGTTCACGGCTTCGGGCCGGGGGCGTACCGCTACATCCTTTGTAGGCAAGGGAGTTGAGAAGATCGACTTCTACCGGCCTGCGGCTTATTTCCGGGAGGTCTCAACTCGGAAAAGACCGACGCCCAAACCTGCATTCGATCTTGCCCAGCTCACAGAGAGTGGACTATACCTGTCGGCGTCCGCCCCGGCCGTTCACGGCTCGGTCCCGGAACTTTCCGCACCATCCAGCTCCAATTGCGTTCCCTCGGGACGGAGTATTTCCGGACGCGTTCGTTCCGGAGACGCTTTTACCGCCCCGGGGCCCGGGATTCGGTCCCGGCACGACACAGCACATCACCGCGGTGCCGGGGAGGATCCGGTTCACCGCCTGAGTCCTGGAGAAGGCGAGGACTTGAGCATGGGATCCACTTCCGACGCGAACAACACCGGTGCCGGCACCAACCGTCGCGATCTGATCAAGCGGTCCGCGGCGCTCGGCCTGATCGCCGTCCCGTCGATGGGCTTCCTCTCGGCGTGCGCGAGCGGCGACAGCGGCTCCGACGACAAGGTCGAGAAGGGTACGAAGTCCAAGGCCAACCCGCTGGCGGTCAACGAGAGCGCGGGTCTGTCCGTCGTCATCTTCGACGGCGGCTTCGGCACGAAGTACGCGACCGACGCCAACGCCGCCTACACGAAGGCGTTCCCGAAGGCCAAGGTCACCTTCCACTCGACCCAGAAGATCCAGTCCGAGCTGCAGCCCAAGTTCAACGGCGGCACCCCGCCGGACCTGATCGACAACTCCGGCGCCGAGCAGATGGACATGGGCGTCCTCGTCGGCAAGAAGCAGCTCGCCGACCTGACGCCGCTGCTCGACGCGCCCTCGGTCGACGACCCGAACAAGAAGGTCCGCGACACGCTGCGCCCGGGCATCGTCGAGATGGGCCAGTTCGACGGCGACCCGGTCTGGATCATGTACTACGCGTACACGGTCTACGGCGTCTGGTACTCCGAGACCAACCTGGCGAAGCTCGACGCGACGTACCCGGAGACCTGGGACGACATGCTCGCGCTGTGCGCCAAGGCGAAGAAGAAGGGCATCGCCGGCTGGACGTACGCGGGCAAGTACCCGTACTACCTGCCGTTCTCGCTCTACCCGTTCATCGCGAAGATCGGTGGTCGCGACGTCCTCGACGCGATCGACAACCTGGAGCCGAACGCCTGGAAGCACCCGGCCGTCAAGGCCGCCTTCGACGCGTACTACGAGCTGTACGCCAAGGGCTACATCCTCAAGGGCACGCCCGGCATCGACCACATCCAGTCGCAGACCGAGTGGGCCAAGGGCAAGGCGCTGTTCATCCCGAACGGTTCGTGGGTGGAGAACGAGTCGGCGAAGGTCATCCCCGCCGACTTCAAGCTCTCCGTCGGCGCCCCGTCCGGCCTCGACAAGAGCGACAAGATGCCCTTCGGTACCATCTGGGCCTCCGGCGGCGAGCCCTACATCGTGCCCGCCAAGGCGGCCAACGTCGAGGGCGGCATGGAGCAGCTGCGCATCATGCTCAGCGAGGCCTCGTCGAAGAACTTCACCAGCCAGGTCAAGTCGCTGTCGGCCTTCAACGGCGGCACCGACGGCATCGAGCTGACCCCCGGCCTCAAGTCCGGTGTGGCGGCCCTGGAGAAGGCCGGCGACAACGTCGTCAACCCGCGGATGCAGGACTGGTACGTCAAGCTCCAGAAGGAGCAGATCGGTGTCGCCGGTCTCGGCGAGATGATGGCGGGGCGCCTCACCCCGGCCGAGGCCATCAAGAAGATCCAGGGCTTCGCCGACGCGGCGGCCAAGGACCAGTCGATCAAGCACTACAAGCACCAGTAAGCGACAAGCGGAAGAGCGGCACGTGCGCACACGTCATCAACGGCGGCACCCGCACAGCGATCGGGGTCGGTAACCATGCAACACGGCAAGTACCGCTTCATAGTGGGTTTTTTGGTGGCCCCGCTGGCTTTGTACGCCATCTTCGTCATCTGGCCGTTCATCCAGTCGATCTACTACTCGTTCACCGACTGGACCGGTCTGAGCCCCGACTTCAAGATGGTCGGCTTCGACAACTACTCGCGCATGCTGCACGACGACATCTTCTGGAAATCGCTGCAGCACAGTGTGATGTTCGTTCTGCTGTTGCCGTTGGTGACGCTGAGCCTCGCGTTGTTCTTCTCGTTCATGCTCAACGTCGGCGGGCGGCGCCGTAAAGGCGCCGCCATCGCCGGAGTGCGCGGTTCCGGTTTCTACAAGATCGCGTACTTCTTCCCGCAGGTGCTCTCGATCGCCATCGTCGCCCTGCTGTTCCGCTTCATCTACAACCCCAACGGCGGCGCGCTGAACTCGGCGCTCAAAGCCGTCGGGCTCGGCGGTTTCCAGCCGGAATGGCTGGGCGACCCGACCTGGGCGCTGTGGGCCGTCATGGCGGTCCTCGTCTGGGGCACGACCGGCTTCTTCGTCGTCCTCTTCTCGGCGGGCATGGCCTCGATCCCCAAGGACTTCTACGAGGCGGCCCTGCTCGACGGCGCCAGCCGCGTCACCACGTTCTTCCGGATCACGCTGCCGCTGCTCTGGGACACCATCCAGTCCGGCTGGGTCTACATGGGCATCCTCGCCCTCGGCGCCGAGGCGTTCGCCGCGGTGCAGATCATGACGGTGGGCCCCGGCGGTCCCGACTACTCGACGACCGTCCTCCCGCTGTACGTCTACCAGTCGGCGTTCCGTGACGCGAACGCCGCCTACGCGACCACCATCGGTGTCGCCCTTCTCATCGTCACGCTGCTGTTCGCGGCGATCGTGATGCGTCTTGGCCGGCGCGAGCGGCTGGAGTACTGATGAAGACCACTGACACCCCGCCCCCCGTCGAGCCGCAGGGCGGGCCCGCCGGGCGCGTGCCGGGCCCGCGCGTGGCCAAGCACGACGCCGCGCCGGGTCCGGAGAGGGACGTCACCGGCACCACCCTGAACGTCTTCTCGCACGGCGTCCTGATCATCTGGGCGATCCTGGTGGTGCTGCCGCTGCTCTGGGCGGTCATGACGTCGTTCAAGGACGACAACTCGATCCTCAGCTCCCCATGGTCGCTGCCCGACAAGCTGCACTTCGAGAACTGGTCCCGGGCCTGGTCGCAGGCCCACATGAGCGACTACTTCGCCAACACCCTCATCGTGGTCGGCTGCTCGCTCGTCGGCACGCTGGTGCTCGGCTCGATGGCCGCCTACGTCCTCGCGCGCTTCGAGTTCCCCGGCAACCGGTTCATCTACTTCCTCTTCGTCGCGGGCATGAGCTTCCCGATCATGCTGGCCCTGGTGCCGCTGTTCTATGTGATGAACAACATGGCGCTGCTGAACACGCTGCCCGGACTGATCCTGGCGTACATCGCCTACTCGCTGCCGTTCACGGTGTTCTTCCTGACGTCGTTCTTCCGGACGCTGCCGACCTCGATCGCGGAGGCCGCCTTCGTCGACGGCGCCTCGCACACCCGGACCTTCTTCCAGATCATGCTGCCGATGGCCAAGCCCGGCCTGATCAGCGTGGGCATCTTCAACTTCCTCGGCCAGTGGAACCAGTACATGCTGCCGACGGTCCTGAACACGGACCCCGACAAGCGGGTCCTTGCCCAGGGCCTCGTCGAACTGGCCACCAGCCAGGGGTACAAGGGCGACTGGTCCGGGCTCTTCGCCGGTCTGGTCATGGCGATGCTCCCGGTGCTCGCCGCGTACATCATCTTCCAGCGGCAGGTCGTGCAGGGCCTGACGGCGGGGGCGCTGAAGTAGCACCGAGCGCGACCGCCCGTACGCGTACGGTCCGGCCCCGGGGGGACGCCCTCCGGGGCCGGACCCGTGCGCACGCCCGTTGGAACCGATTTCTGTCAAGGGCTTGACGGCAGATAGCACTTCAGCGGAGCTTGGAGTTCATAACTTGTACAAGGGTCGGTCACCCGTTGTGACGTCATGCGGTGTGATCCGGGCCAGGGGCAGAGGTGGAGAGAGTCAATGGAGACTCCGGGGTCGCAGTCGTCGCTGCACCGGGCCAATCTGGAGCGGGTCGTACGCGCCGTACGGCTCGCCGGTTCGCTCACGCAGGCGGAGATCGCGAGGACGACGGGTCTGTCCGCGGCCACGGTCTCCAACATCGTCCGGGAACTCAAGGACGGCGGGACCGTCGAGGTCACGCCCACCTCGGCCGGGGGGCGCCGGGCCCGCAGCGTCTCGCTCAGCGGTGACGCCGGCATCGTGATCGGCGTCGACTTCGGCCACACGCACCTGCGCGTGGCGATCGGCAACCTGGCCCACCAGGTGCTCGCCGAGGAGTCCGAGCCGCTCGACGTGGACGCCAGCGCCGCGCAGGGCTTCGACCGCGCCGAGGAGCTGGTGGAGCGGCTCGTCGCGGCGACCGGCGTGGACCGCGCCAAGGTGGCCGGGGTCGGGCTCGGCGTGCCGGGCCCCATCGACGTGGAGAGCGGCACGCTCGGCTCCACCTCGATCCTGCCGGGCTGGTCCGGGACGCGCCCCGCGGAGGAGCTGGGCCGCCGCCTGGGCGTCCCCGTGCACGTCGACAACGACGCCAACCTGGGCGCCCTCGGCGAGCTGGTCTGGGGCAGCGGGCGGGGCGTCAAGGACCTGGCCTACATCAAGGTCGCCAGCGGCGTCGGCGCCGGGCTCGTGATCGACGGGAAGATCTACCGGGGGCCCGGCGGCACCGCCGGCGAGATCGGGCACATCACCCTGGACGAGTCGGGCCCGGTCTGCCGCTGCGGCAACCGGGGCTGCCTGGAGACCTTCACCGCCGCCCGGTACGTCCTGCCGCTGCTCCAGTCGAGCCACGGCACCGATCTGACCCTGGAGGGCGTGGTCCGCCTCGCCCGCGACGGGGACCCGGGCTGCCGCCGCGTGATCGCGGACGTGGGCCGGCACATCGGCTCCGGGGTGGCGAACCTCTGCAACTTGCTCAACCCGAGCCGGGTCGTCCTCGGCGGTGATCTGGCCGAGGCCGGGGAGCTGGTCCTGGGGCCCATAAGGGAGTCCGTGGGGCGCTACGCGATCCCCAGCGCCGCCCGCCAACTCTCCGTCCTTCCCGGGGCGTTGGGCGGCCGTGCGGAGGTGCTCGGGGCGCTCGCCCTGGCCCTCAGCGAGATGGGCGATTCGACCCTTTTGGACGGCTCTGTTCCCGCAGTGGCACCTGCCTTCACTTAGAGAACGCATGACACCGTTGCCATCTCGTTAAGGATTTACTCCTTGACGCTGGGGTTGCGGCCGAGTTGACTTCCAGCCACCTCGGCCGCAACGTCGCGGCCTCGTCAGGGAGGTTTCTGAAGTGAACACGCGTATGCGTCGTGCCGCCGTTGCGTTCTGTGCCACTGCCATGGCCGTCTCGCTCGCCGCCTGTGGCTCCGCCAAGGAGTCCAAGGGCGACGACAGCGGCGACAAGGCCTCGACCGGCAAGAAGGGCGACGACATCACCGTCGGCCTGCTCCTGCCGGAGAACCAGACCGCGCGCTACGAGAAGTTCGACAAGCCGATCATTGAGAAGCAGATATCCGAGCTGACCAATGGCAAGGGCAAGCTCGAGTACCTCAACGCCAAGCAGGACGCGACCCTCCAGTCGCAGCAGATCGACACGATGATCACCAAGAAGGTCGACGTGCTGATCCTGGACGCGGTCGACTACAAGGCCGTCGCCAGCGGCGTCAAGAAGGCCAAGGACGCGAACATCCCCGTCGTCGCGTACGACCGCCTGGCCGAGGGCCCGATCTCCGCCTACACCTCGTTCGACAACGAGGAGGTCGGCAAGACCCAGGGCGAGGCGCTCCTGAAGGCCATGGGCTCCAAGGCCACCAAGAGCAGCAAGATCGTCATGATGAACGGCGCGGTCACCGACCCGAACGCCGCCCAGTTCAAGAAGGGCGCCCACTCCGTCCTCGACGGCAAGGTGACGATCGCCAAGGAGTACGACACCAAGGAGTGGAAGCCGGAGAACGCCAACGCCAACATGGAAGGCGCCATCTCCGCGGTCGGCAAGGACAAGATCGCCGGCGTCTACTCCGCGAACGACGGCATGGCGGGCGGCTCCATCACCGCCCTGAAGTCCGCGGGCCTCTCCAAGCTCCCGCCGGTCACCGGCCAGGACGCCGAGCTCGCCGGTGTGCAGCGCATCATCACCGGTGACCAGTACATGAGCGTCTTCAAGTCGTACCCGCAGGAGGCCGAGACCGTCGCCAAGATGGCCGTCTCGATCGCCAAGGACGGCAAGCTGGACAGCTCCATCGCCACCGGCACCGTCGACAGCGGCACCGAGAAGGGTGTCCCCGCGGTCATCGTCCCGGTCGTCTCGCTGACCCAGGACAACATCAAGGACACGGTCATCAAGGAGGGTTACTACACCCTCGACGAGATCTGCACCGCCAAGTACAAGGCGGCCTGCGAGAAGATCGGTCTGAAGTAAACCCCCTGTCCCGCACGGGACTTGCGCGCCCCTTCCGGTAGCGCTCCTGTGTGAGTACGTCCGGCGCCCCGCCGCAAACAGCCCCGCAAGCTCGACGGCGGGGCGCCGGACGGAAACACCCCCCTCAGTCTTCACTTCTGTTCAACCTCCCGCCGGGTCAGGCCTTTGGCGGCGAAGGAGATGGTTCACGTGTCCGCTACGCCCGTGCTGGCGTTGCGCGGGGTCTCCAAGCGATTCGGTGCCGTCCAGGCGCTCACCGACGTAGAGCTTGAGGTCCACGCCGGTGAGGTGGTCGCCCTGGTCGGCGACAACGGTGCCGGAAAGTCCACCCTGGTCAAGACGATCGCCGGGGTGCACCCGATCGACGAGGGCCGCATCGAGTGGGACGGCAAGGCCGTCGCGGTCAACAAGCCCCACGACGCCCAGAACCTGGGCATCGCGACCGTCTACCAGGACCTCGCGCTCTGCGACAACATCGATGTCGTCGGCAACCTGTTCCTGGGCCGCGAGATCAAGCGCCGCGGCGTCCTCGACGAGATCGAGATGGAGCGCCGCTCGCGCGAGCTCCTGGAGACCCTCTCGATCCGCATCCCGAGCGTGCGCATCCCGATCGCCTCCCTCTCCGGCGGTCAGCGCCAGGTGGTGGCCATCGCCCGCTCCATGCTCGGCGAGCCCAAGCTGGTCATCCTCGACGAGCCGACGGCCGCCCTGGGCGTCGAGCAGACCGCCCAGGTCCTCGACCTCGTCGAGCGCCTTCGCGAGCGCGGCCACGCGGTCATCCTCATCAGCCACAACATGGCCGATGTGAAGGCCGTCGCCGACAAGGTCGCCGTGCTGCGGCTCGGCCGCAACAACGGTGTGTTCGAGGTCAAGACGACCTCGCAGGAAGAGATCATCTCCGCCATCACCGGCGCCACGGACAACGCCGTGACCCGTCGTGCGGCGCGCAGCAACGCGGAGGCTCAGAAGTGAGCATCGACAAGACCACCAAGGTCACCAAGGCCCCTGTGGACGCCGCCCCCGCGGCGGCCGGCGCCACCGTGGCCGCCGTCGACCCCCGCCTCCTCGTGCGCGAGCAGGGCTTCGCGGGGTACGTCGGCGAGTTCAAGCGCAAGCTGCGCGGCGGTGACCTCGGCGCGATACCCGTCGTCATCGGCCTCATCGTCATCTGCGTCATCTTCCAGAGCCTGAACTCGGCGTTCCTGGGCGCGCAGAACCTGAACAACATCTTCGTCGCCATGGTCGCGACGGGCATGATGTCGGTCGGCATCATCTTCGTGCTGCTGCTCGGCGAGATCGACCTGTCGGTCGGCTCCGTCTCCGGTGTCTCCTCGGCGATCATGGCCGTGATGAGCGTCACCCACGGGGTCAACGAGTGGCTGGCCGTGCTCACCGCCCTCGCGGCCGGCGCCGTCATCGGAGCCATCCACGGCTTCTTCTTCGCCCGGATCGGCGCCCCCGCCTTCGCCGTGACGCTGGCGGGCCTGCTGTTCTGGAACGGCTTCATGCTCCAGGTGCTCGGCTCCAACGGCACGATCAACATCGACAGCGAAGGCGTCGTCGGCAACCTCACGAACTACTACTTCTCCGACGTCGCCGCCGCCTACGGCCTGGCCGTCGTCGCGGTCGCCGGGTACTTCGTGCCGACGTTCCTCTCCAACCGCCGCCGCGAGGCCGCGGGCATCCCGTCCCGGCCGCTCAGCGACATCGTGCTGCGCACGGTGCTGCTCGCCATCGCCGCGTTCGGCGTCGCGATCATCTTCAACCAGTACAAGGGCCTGCCCCTCGCGGTGCTGCTCTTCGCGATCGTCCTGGTCGGCTCCGACTTCGTGCTGCGCCGCACCTCCTACGGCCGAAAGGTCTTCGCGCTCGGCGGCAGCGTCGAGGCGTCGCGCCGTGCCGGTATCAACGTCACCGCGGTGCGGATCTCGGTCTTCGCCATCGCGGGCCTGTTCGCCTCGGTCGGCGGCCTCTTCTGGGCCTCCAAGATCGCGGCGGCCAACCAGAGCGCCGGCGCCGGTGACCTCCTGATGAACGTCATCGCCGCGGCCGTCATCGGCGGCACCAGCCTCTTCGGCGGCCGGGGCCGCACCTGGAACGCGCTGCTCGGTGTGCTCGTCATCACCTCGATCCAGTACGGCCTGGCCCTGCAGGGCATCGAGACCCCGATCCAGTACATGATCACCGGTGGTGTGCTCCTCGCCACGGTCGTCATCGACTCGATCAGCCGCAAGACCCAGAAGTCGGCCGGCCGCGCCTGACCGCTTCCGACCCGGTTCACCCGGTTCACCAGGGCTGACAGCGCCCGGCGTCAAGGACGACGCCGGGCGCTGTCCTGTGCGCCGGGGCGCCGGTCGGCGCAACGTGCGGCGGTGAACGCCCGGCCCGCCCGCCAGGATCGGGAGCGGAACATTAGACTCGACAAGCCCGGCAAACTCGAACAGCTCAACCAGCTACTCACAGCTCTATCGCAAGGAGGCACGGGTGCCGCTGCTGACCCGCATCACGGGACCGCGCGATCTGGACCGGCTCAGCCTGGAGCAGCTGGACCAGCTGGCAGGAGAGATCCGGACCTTCCTCGTCGACGCGGTTTCCAAGACCGGCGGCCACCTCGGCCCCAACCTCGGCGTCGTCGAGCTGACCATCGCCCTGCACCGCGTCTTCGAGTCCCCCAAGGACAAGGTGCTGTGGGACACCGGCCACCAGTCCTACGTGCACAAGCTGCTCACGGGGCGCCAGGACTTCTCCAAGCTGAAGATGAAGGGCGGCCTCTCCGGCTACCCCTCGCAGGCCGAGTCCGAGCACGACGTCATCGAGAACTCGCACGCCTCCACCGTCCTCGGCTGGGCCGACGGCATCGCCAAGGCCAACGAGGTTCTGGACAGGGACGACCACGTCGTCGCCGTCATCGGTGACGGAGCCCTCACCGGCGGCATGGCCTGGGAGGCGCTGAACAACATCGCCGCAGCCAAGGACCGCCCCCTCGTCATCGTGGTGAACGACAACGAGCGCTCCTACGCGCCCACCATCGGCGGCCTCGCCAACCACCTGGCGACCCTGCGCACCACCGACGGCTACGAGCGCTTCCTGGCCCGCGGCAAGGACCTCCTGGAGCGCACCCCGGTCGTCGGCCGCCCGCTCTACGAGACCCTGCACGGCGCCAAGAAGGGCCTCAAGGACTTCATCGCCCCGCAGGGCATGTTCGAGGACCTCGGCCTGAAGTACGTCGGCCCGATCGACGGCCACGACATCGAGGCCCTGGAGTCGGCGCTGACCCGCGCCAAGCGCTTCGGCGGCCCCGTCATCGTGCACTGCCTCACCGAGAAGGGCCGCGGCTACACGCCCGCCCTCCAGGACGAGGCGGACCGCTTCCACGGCATCGGCCCCATCCACCCCGACACCGGCCTGCCGGTCAAGGCGTCCGGCGCCGACTGGACCTCCGTCTTCGGCGACGAGATGGTCGAGCTGGGCGAGGAGCGCGAGGACATCGTCGCCATCACCGCGGCCATGCTCCAGCCGGTCGGCCTGAAGAAGTTCGCGGACAGGTTCCCCGACCGGGTCTACGACGTCGGCATCGCCGAGCAGCACGGCGCGACCAGCGCGGCGGGGCTCGCCGCCGGTGGCCTGCACCCCGTCTTCGCCGTCTACGCGACCTTCCTCAACCGCGCCTTCGACCAGCTCCTGATGGACGTGGCCCTGCACAAGTGCGGCGTCACCTTCGTCCTGGACCGGGCCGGTGTCACCGGCACCGACGGCGCCTCGCACAACGGCATGTGGGACATGTCGATCCTCCAGGTCGTCCCCGGCCTGCGCATCGCCGCGCCGCGCGACGCCGACCAGGTCCGCGCCCAGCTGCGGGAGGCCGTGCAGGTCTCCGACGCCCCGACCGTCGTGCGGTACTCCAAGGGCGCCGTCGGACCCGCCGTCGAGGCCGTCGGCACGGTGGGCGGCATGGACGTCCTGCGCGAGCCGGGCAGCGACCGGCCCGACGTGCTCCTCGTCTCCGTCGGCGCGCTCGCCCCGATGTGCCTGGAGATCGCCGGCCTCCTCGACAAGCAGGGCATCACGACGACCGTCGTCGACCCGCGCTGGGTCAAGCCCGTCGACGAGGCGATGGCTCCGCTCGCGGAGCGCCACCGGGTCGTCGTGACCGTCGAGGACAACTCGCGCGTCGGCGGGGTCGGCTCGGCGATCGCGCAGGCGCTGCGGGATGCGGGCGTCGACGTGCCGCTGCGGGACTTCGGGATTCCGCCGCGGTTCCTCGACCACGCCTCCCGCAAGGAGATCATGGCCGAGATCGGGCTCACCGCGCCTGATATCGCCCGGCAGGTCACGGGGCTGGTGGCGAAGCTCGACGGCCGCAACGAGCGCGACCACTCCGCGCAGGAGGAGATGGAACCGGCCAGGGACTGAGCCCCGTCAGGGGCGCGGGGAACTGCGCGACCAGCCACGACGACGGGTCAGCCGCGAACATTGGGCCGGATCACCCAAAGGGGGGTCCGGCCCGGCGCTCTTTCGCGTGAACGCGCAGGACTGATCAGCCGGTCGGCGGTTACTTGTCCGAATCATGTCGGAGACGACAGACGACGGAGGTAGCCGGTGAGCACCAACCCAGACGCGCCACGCGCACGCAGCGGGCTGTTCAGAACGAAGTCGATCGAGCAGTCCATCCAGGACACCGAGGAGCCCGAGCACAAGCTCAACAAATCGCTGTCCGCTCTTGACCTCACGGTCTTCGGTGTCGGCGTCGTCATCGGCGCGGGCATCTTCGTCACCACCGGCACCGTCGCCAAGGACTACGCGGGCCCCGCCGTCGCCCTCGCCTTCGTCGTCGCGGGCATCGTGTGCGCGCTCGCCGCGCTCTGCTACGCCGAGTTCGCCTCCACCGTCCCGGTGGCCGGATCCGCGTACACCTTCGCCTACGCCTCGCTCGGCGAGTTCGTCGCCTGGATCATCGGCTGGGACCTCGTCCTGGAGCTGGCGCTCGGCGCCGCCACCGTCGCCGTCGGCTGGGCGGGCTACGTGCAGTCGCTCCTGGACAGCTGGGGCATCCCGCTGCCCGCCTTCCTCGTCGGCCCCCAGGACGGCAAGTTCGGCTTCAACCTCGCCGCCGCGCTGCTCATCCTCGTGATGACCGGTGTCCTGGTCGCGGGCGTCAAGCTCTCCGCGCACGTCACGTCGTTGGTCGTCGCCGTCAAGGTCCTCGTCGTCCTGATCATCATCGCGGTCGGCAGCTTCCACATCGTCGGCGACAACTACAAGCCGTTCATCCCGCCGAAGGAGGAGGTCGCGGGCGGTTCCGGGCTCAGTGCGACGCTCCTCGAATCGATCTTCGGCTACACCCCGTCGGCCTTCGGCGTCATGGGCATCTTCACGGCCGCCGCGATCGTCTTCTTCGCGTACATCGGCTTCGACGTCGTCGCCACCGCCGCCGAGGAGACCGTCGACCCGGCCAAGGACGTGCCGCGCGGCATCATCGGCTCCCTCGCGATCTGCACGGCCCTGTACGTGGGCGTCTCGATCGTCGTCACCGGCATGCAGAAGTACAGCTCCCTCAGCGCGGACGCCCCGCTCGCCGACGCGTTCAAGGCGATCGACCAGCCCTTCTGGGCCGGGCTCATCAACTTCGGCGCGATCATCGGCCTCGTCACCGTCGTCATGATCCTGCTGCTCGGCCAGGGCCGCGTCTTCTTCGCCATGAGCCGCGACGGACTCCTGCCGATGGTGTTCAGCGACGTCCACCCCAAGTTCCGTACGCCGTACCGCTCGACGATCATCCTGGGCATCGCCTCCGCGCTGCTCGCCGGGTTCGTCTCCCTCGAAGAGCTGTCGAAGCTGGTCAACATCGGCACCCTCTTCGCCTTCGTCGTCGTCGCCCTCGGCGTGATCATCCTGCGCCGCACCCGCCCCGACCTGCCCCGCGCCTTCCGCGCACCCTGGGTGCCCGTCCTGCCCATCGCCTCGGTCGCCGCGTCCGTGTGGCTGATGCTCAACCTCTCCGTGGAGACCTGGCTGCGGTTCCTGGCCTGGATGGTGCTCGGCCTGATCCTCTACTTCGTGTACGGCCGCTCGCACAGCAAGCTGGGCGCCGGCACCCCGAAGTGACCTCCGACCCTCCCTCCACCGTGCTCACCGGGGCGCGGGCCTCGCCACCCTCCGTGGCCGGGGCCCGCGCCCCCGGTTCGTGGCGGCGGCTCGCCCCGCTGCTCGCCCTCCTCGCCTGCGCCACCCGCCTCCCGTCCTTCGCGCACCCGCTGTGGAACCCCGACGAGGGCTACCTGGCCGTCCAGGCCCGCCTCCTCGCCGACGGCGGCGCCCTCTACGAGACGGTCGTCGACCGCAAACCCCCGCTCGTGCCGTGGCTCTACGAGGCCGTGTTCGCGGTCTTCGGCTCCGGCTCGCTCACCTGGGTGCGGATCTGCGCGGTCGCGGCCCAGTTCACCACCGCCGTGCTGCTCGCGTCGATCGCCCGCCGCCGCTGGGGCGCCGCCGCCGGGCGCACGGCGGGCGTGCTGTACCTGCTGATCTCCGTCGGACTCAACCCGGAGGACGCGCAGGCGGCGACGTTCGAGGTGTTCATGCTGCCGTGCACGGCGGCGGCCGTGTGGTGCGCGGACCGGCGCCGCTGGGGCGCGGCCGGTACCGCCGTGGCCTGCGCCTTCCTGGCCAAGCAGACCGGGGGAGCGGTGCTCGTGCCGGTCGCCCTGATGCTGTGGAAGGCCGGGGCGCCGCGCGCGGGAGTGCTGCGCTGCGCGGCCGGGGCGGTGCTGCCGGTCCTCGCGGCCGCGCTGGTGACGAACCCGGCGGGCTTCCTGTTCTGGACGGTCACCGGCTCGGGCTCGTACGCGACGCTCACCGGCTCCGGGCTGCACGCGCTGGGCCGGGGCCTCGCGAACGCGGCGATCCTCGCGGTGGCCTGCGCCGGATTCCTGCCCGCGCTCGTCCGGGCCCGGACGAGCGCCCCCGACCTGTGGCTCTGGCTGGCCTCGTCCGGCGTGGCGGTGGTCTGCGGCCTCCACTTCTTCGGCCACTACTACCTGCAACTCACCCCCGCCCTGGCCCTGCTGGGGACGGCGGCCCTGCACACCCTGTCCCGCGAACGCCGCGCCAGGGCGCTGCTCACCTGCGCGTGCGCCTGCGTCCTGTTCCTGACGTGGGGCGCCCTGGCACCCCGCCCCGAACTGGCCCACGCCGAGGCGGTCGCCCGGGACGTACGCGCCCGCACGGCCCCGGACGCCCCGGTGCTCATCTGGGGCATACACCCGGAGACGTACTGGCTGGCCGGCCGCGCCCCCGCGAGCCGCTACCTGACGGCGGGCCTCCTGACGAACTACAGCGGCGGGCGGGACGGCACAGGGGTGGGCGAGGAGTACGCCGTGGAAGGCGCCTGGGCGACCTTCCGCCGCGAGTTCGCCTCCCGCCCCCCGGCGCTGGTCGTGGACGACGCGCGCGGCGCCCCGTACGCAGCCGAGGACCTGCGCTCCCTGCGCGGCCTCCTGGGCCCGTACGAGGTGGCCGCGGAGGTGGACGGGGCGGTCGTGTACGTGCGGCGCGGATGAAGGGCCTGAGGGGCTGTGGGGGGGGGACCTGAGGGGCTGTGAGGGACGCGTGGGGTACGCGAGCGGCTGTGGGGGACGCGAGGGACTACGGGTAGACCGTGCGCGGGCCCACGCACCGCGCCCCCGTCTCCTCCACCCGCCGGCGCAGCTCCCGGTCGGCCGTGACCACCACGCAGGGGCCCTCGGCGGCTGCCGCCACCGCCACGATGTGGTCGTCGCCCTCACCGGGCGCCTCCTCGACCCGGACCCCCGCGACGGGCTCGACGCCCCGGGCACGGCCCTCGACGACCAGGACGACGTCCTCGTCCTCGTGGTCCCGGGCGTAGTCCGCGAGGCGGTCCCGCAGGCGTACGGCGGCGGCGCGGCGGTCGCGCCACCAGCCGTCGGGGACCGAACCGACGACGTTCGCGCCGTCCACCACCACAAGAGTCCTCATGCGCGAACCGTACGTGCCAGGGGCGGCGGCGAAGGCACGCCCCCGCGCCACTTAAAGTGGAACGGTGAACGGTGACTGGCTGATACGCGGACGCGACGGCGGGCTCTGCGCCTACGCGTTCACCCCCGACGGCGACGCGGTCCTCTGCCGCACCGAGCGCACCCCGGGCGGCGCCTGGAGCGACCCCCGCAGGGTCGGCGGCGACCAGCGGCTGCACCCGGTCCTCGCCCTGGCCCGGGCGCAGGCGGGCTACGTCCACCTGGTGTCGTGGCGCCCCACGACCCCGGGCGAGTCGGGCCTCGTCCACTCCACGCACTTCCAGCCGCACCTCGCCGCGCTCGACTGGTCCTCCATCGGCCACCCGAACCGGACCGGCGACCGCACGGGACCGCCCGCCGTGGCCGTCGACGCGCAGGGCCGCGCCCACGTCTTCGTCCGCAACCGGGGCGGCGGCGTCAGCATGAGGGGCCAGCAGGAGAAGGGCGGCTGGGGCCCCTGGCGCGACCTCAAGGGCAAGGGCGTCCGCGGTGAACTCGCCGCCGTCGCCGGGGAGTCGGGCCTGGTCACCCTGTACGCGGCCACCGGCGAATCCATCCTGCGCTGGCGCCAGGAGAAGCCCGGCGCCGTGCCCGTCCTGGACGAGAAGCCGTGCCCGGCGACCGCCCGCCCCGACACCCTGCACGCCCTGGCCACCTCGCCCGAGCACACCACCCTCTTCTACACGGACGAGGACGGCGGCCTGTACGCCTGGCGCGGCGACGACGCCCCCGTACGCCTCGTGGACGCGGCGGGCCCCGGCACCGTCACGGCGATCCGCTGCCTCCTGGACGGCGTCGACTGCACGCTGCTCGCCCAGCGCGCCGACAGCGGCCGTGTCGCCTTCGCCGCGTACCCGACGGAGATGGAGTCGGCCGGCGCCTGGTGGTCGGAGTCGGGCCCGGCGCTGCCCCCGGACACCCGGATCGCCCTGGCGAAGGACGCGACGGACCGCGTGGTCGCGGCCACCTACGTCCCCGGCAACCCGCCCCGGATGCACCTGACCCGCCGCAAGGACGAGCCGGGCCTGGCGATGGAGGCGTGGAACCAGCTGTTCTGACGCCCGCCGCGTCCCCCGGGGACGGCCTCCGCGTCCCCCGGGGACGCCCGCCGCGTCCCTTGGGACCCGGGCGCCGGAAAAGGCGGCGGCCGCCCCCGCGGCGCAGAGCTGCGCGCGGGGACGGCCGCCGGTTTCGAGCGGAGCGGTTACGCGGGGACGGACGCGACGCCCGGCTCCAGGAACCGCTTGCCGGTCACACGCTCCGAGACGCCCTCGCGGTCCAGGTACGGCGTGATGCCGCCCAGGTGGAAGGGCCAGCCCGCGCCGGTGATCAGGCACAGGTCGATGTCCTGCGCCTCGGCGACGACGCCCTCGTCGAGCATGAGCCCGATCTCCTGGGCGACGGCGTCGAGCACGCGGTCGCGGACCTGCTCCTCGGTGAGGACGGTGTCGCCCTGCTTCAGGAGCGCGGCGACCTCGGGGTCCAGCTCCGGCTTACCGGAGTCGTAGACGTAGAAGCCGCGCTTGCCCGCCTTGACGACGGCCGCGAGGTTCGGGGAGACGGTGAAGCGCTCCGGGAAGGCGCGGTGCAGGGTCTCCGAGACGTGCAGACCGATCGCCGGGCCGACCAGCTCCAGGAGGACCAGCGGCGACATCGGCAGGCCGAGCGGCTCGACGGCCTTCTCGGCGACCTCGACGGGGGTGCCCTCGTCGATGACGTTCTGGATCTCGCCCATGAAGCGGGTCAGGATGCGGTTCACGACGAACGCCGGGGCGTCCTTGACGAGGACCGCGGTCTTCTTCAGCTTCTTGGCGACACCGAACGCCGTGGCGAGCGCCGCGTCGTCGGTCTTCTCGCCGCGCACGATCTCCAGGAGCGGGAGGATCGCGACCGGGTTGAAGAAGTGGAAGCCGACGACCCGCTCGGGGTGCTTCAGCTTCGACGCCATCTCGGAGACCGAGAGGGACGAGGTGTTGGTCGCCAGGATCGCGTGGGCCGGGGCGACCGCCTCGACCTCGGCGAACACCTGCTGCTTGACGCCGATCTCCTCGAAGACGGCCTCGATGATGAAGTCCGCGTCGGCGAAGCCCTCGGCCTTGTCGAGCACACCGGAGACGAGGCCCTTGAGGCGGTTGGCCTTGTCCTGGTTGACGCGGCCCTTGCCGAGCAGCTTGTCGATCTCGGCGTGGACGTAGCCCACACCCTTGTCGACGCGCTCCTGGTCGATGTCGGTCAGGACGACCGGCACCTCCAGGCGGCGCAGGAACAGCAGGGCGAGCTGCGAGGCCATGAGGCCCGCGCCCACGACGCCGACCTTCGTCACCGGGCGCGCGAGGCTCTTGTCCGGGGCGCCCGCGGGGCGCTTGGCGCGCTTCTGGACGAGGTTGAACGAGTAGATGCCGGCTCGGAGTTCGCCGCCCATGATGAGGTCGGCGAGCGCCTTGTCCTCGGCGTCGAACCCGGCCTGGAGGTCCCCGCTCTTCGCGGCGGCGATGATCTCCAGCGCGCGGTACGCGGCCGGGGCCGCCCCGTGCACCTTGGAGTCGGCGATGAACCGGCCGCGCGCGACGGCCTGGTCCCAGGCCTCGCCGCGGTCGACGTCGGGCCGCTCGACCTTGACGTCGCCCTTGAGGACCTGCGCGGTCCAGAGCAGCGACTGCTCCAGGAAGTCCGCGCCCTCGAAGAGCGCGTCGGCGATGCCGAGTTCGTAGACCTGCGCGCCCTTGAGCTGCTTGTTCTGGTTCAGCGAGTTCTCGATGATGACCGAGACGGCCTTGTCGGCGCCGATCAGGTTCGGCAGCAGCGCGCAGCCGCCCCAGCCGGGGACCAGGCCGAGGAAGACCTCGGGGAGGGAGAAGGCGGGGAGCGCCTTCGACACCGTGCGGTACTTGCAGTGCAGACCGACCTCGACGCCGCCGCCCATCGCGGCGCCGTTGTAGTACGCGAACGTCGGCACGGCCAGGCCCGAGAGGCGCTTGAAGACCTCGTGGCCGCCCTTGCCGATGGCGAGCGCGTCGTCGTGGTTCTTCAGCAGCTCGACGCCCTTGAGGTCGGCGCCGACGGCGAAGATGAACGGCTTGCCGGTGATGCCGACGCCGACGATGTCGCCCGCCGCGGCCTCCGCCTCGACCTGGTCGATCGCGGTGTTGAGGTTCGCGAGCGAGCCGGGCCCGAAGGTGGTCGGCTTGGTGTGGTCGAAGCCGTTGTCGAGCGTGATGAGCGCGAAGCGCCCGGCCCCGTACGGCAGGTCGAGGTGGCGTACGTGCGCCGAGGTGACGACCTCGCCGGGGAACAGCTCGGCCGCGCCCTTCAGGAGCTCAGCGGTGGTGGTGCTCACTTGTCGCCTCCGGCGTCCTTGTGGTGCGGGTTCTCCCAGATCACCGTGGCGCCCATGCCGAAGCCGACGCACATGGTGGTGAGGCCGTAGCGGACCTCCGGCTGCTCCTCGAACTGGCGGGCCAGCTGCGTCATCAGACGGACGCCGGAGGAGGCGAGCGGGTGGCCGTAGGCGATGGCGCCGCCGTACTGGTTGACGCGCGCGTCGTCGTCGGCGATGCCGTAGTGGTCCAGGAACGCGAGGACCTGGACGGCGAACGCCTCGTTGATCTCGAAGAGGTTGATGTCCTCGATGGACAGGCCCGCCTTGGCGAGCGCCTTCTCCGTGGCCGGGATCGGGCCGTAGCCCATGACCTCGGGCTCCACGCCCGCGAAGGCGTAGGAGACGAGCCGCATCTTGACCGGGAGGTTGTTCTCCCGGGCGAACTCCTCGGACGCGATGATCGAGGCGGTGGCGCCGTCGTTCAGGCCCGCCGCGTTGCCCGCGGTGACGCGGCCGTGCGTACGGAACGGCGTCTTCAGGCCCGCGAGGTTCTCCAGGGTCGTGCCCGGACGCATCGGCTCGTCGGCCGTCACGAGGCCCCAGCCGACCTCGCCCACCTCGGCGTTGGTGTTGCGCACGGAGATCGGCACGAGGTCCTGCTGGATCTTGCCGTTCGCGTACGCCTTCGCCGCCTTCTCCTGGGAGGCGACGGCGTACTTGTCGGCGCGCTCCTTGGTGATCTGCGGGTAGCGGTCGTGCAGGTTCTCCGCGGTCATGCCCATGAACAGGGCGGACTCGTCGACCAGCTTCTCGGAGACGAACCGCGGGTTCGGGTCGACGCCCTCGCCCATCGGGTGGCGGCCCATGTGCTCGACGCCACCGGCGATCACGGCGTCGTACGCGCCGAACGCGACGGAACCGGCGGCGGTCGTCACAGCGGTCAGCGCGCCCGCGCACATGCGGTCGATGGAGTAGCCGGGGACCGACTGCGGCAGCCCGGCGAGGATGCCCGCCGTGCGGCCGAGGGTGAGGCCCTGGTCGCCGATCTGGGTGGTCGCGGCGATGGCGACCTCGTCGATCTTGGCGGGGTCGAGGTTCGGGTTGCGCCGCAGCAGCTCCCGGATGGCCTTCACGACGAGGTCGTCGGCGCGGGTCTCGTGGTAGATGCCCTTCGGGCCCGCCTTGCCGAACGGGGTGCGGACGCCGTCGACGAAGACGACGTCCCTGACGGTACGAGGCACGATGGCTCTCCTCCAAGATGCGGGACGGCACTGCCACGGCGCGCGCCTGAGCGCGCGCTCATGCCCTCATGCTACTTGCGGGTAACCATGCTGCCCAGCCCCCTCGCCCCAAGCGGTGAACGTCACATTGCCGCTCGCGATCATGACAGCCATCGGCGCGGACGAGGAGACGACCTCCCGGACGAAGGCGCGCCGGGTCACCCCGCACCGCCGCAGGGCCGCGCCGTGGTCCGCCGCGACCACCACGGCCGCGCCCGCGAGCAGCGCCCGCCAGGCCGTGGTGACGGCGCGCCGGGCCGGCCGCGGAAGCCGGGCGAAACCCTCGCGCAGGCGGCGGCAGTGGAAGGGGACATGGCGCCGCTCGTCGTCGAGGATGCGCCCGGCCACCTCGGCGAGCAGCGGGTCGGGGGCGCCGTCGCGCAGCGCCCTGTAGTACCTGAGCGCCACGACCTCGGCGACCAGCAGGACGAGCAGCTCCATCCGGAGCCCGAGCAGGCGCCGCAGCCGGACGAACGCGGCGTCGCTCCAGTGCGCACCCAGGGTCTCCGCCCCGGCCGCCGCCAGGACGTGCGCGAGCACGCGCGCGTGGTTCTGCTCCTCGGCGATGAAGAGGCGGGCCGCCGCGGTGTAGGTGGGATCGCCCGCGCGGGCCGCCTTGGCGAGCAGTTCGCCGCCGTCCCCGTCCTCGCCGACCTGGAAGCGCTGCACGCTGCGGACGAGCGCGGCGGGCAGGCGTGCGCCGCGCGACCAGTCCGGGTCGCCTTGCCGCGCGCGGTCGTCGCGGGCGGCTTCGAAGTTCTGGATCCAGTCGCCGTATCCGGGTGCCGGTGCCGGTGCCGGTGCCGGTATCGGTGCCGCGCTGGGCCGTCTGTTTTTGAACACGCTCAAGAACATGTTCAGAACCTAGTGAGTTCTGAACATGTTCAACAGCCTGGTGATGTCCGGATTCGGCAACAGACCGGCGATGCCTGGATGCGGCGACGGCCTTGTGGGCCGCCGGATCAGCTCCCCGCGGAAAGGGCCCGCACCAGGACCGGCGTCACCTGCTCGACCTGCCAGCGCCGCGCCCCGTGCGCGGCGAGCGCCTCCGCCACCGACTCCGGGGTGACCGGCTTCGGCGGCTCCCAGCAGACCCGGCGCACCGTGTCCGGCGTGATCAGGTTCTCCTGCGGCATGTTCAGCGTCTCCGCCAGCGCGGACACCGCCGACCGCGCCGCGGACAGGCGGGCCGCCGCGGCCGGGTCCTTGTCCGCCCACGCGCGGGGCGGCGGCGGCCCGGCCACCTGCTGGCCCGGCTGCGGCAGTTCGGAGTCCGGCAGCGCCCTGGCCCGGTCCACGGCCGCCTGCCACTGCTCCAGCTGACGGCGGCCCATGCGGTGCCCGAAGCCGGGCAGGGTGGCGAGGGCGTGCACATTGACGGGCAGCGCGAGGGCCGCCTCGACGATCGCGGTGTCCCCGAGCACCTTGCCCGGCGACACGTCACGGCGCTGCGCGACCCGGTCCCGCGCGGTCCACAGCTCGCGCACGACCGCCATCTGACGGCGCCGCCGCACCTTGTGCATCCCGGACGTGCGCCGCCAGGGGTCCTTGCGGGGCGGCGCGGGCGGCGCCGCCGCGATCGCCTCGAACTCCTGGTGGGCCCAGTCGAGCTTGCCCTGCCGGTCCAGCTCCTTCTCCAGGGCGTCGCGCAGGTCGACGAGGAGCTCCACGTCGAGCGCGGCGTAGCGCAGCCAGGGCTCGGGGAGCGGGCGCGTCGACCAGTCGACCGCCGAGTGCCCCTTCTCCAGGACGTAGCCCAGGACGTTCTCCACCATCGCGCCGAGGCCGACCCGGGGGAAGCCCGCGAGGCGCCCCGCCAGCTCGGTGTCGAACAGCTCGGTGGGCACCATGCCTATTTCGCGCAGGCACGGCAGGTCCTGCGTCGCGGCGTGCAGCACCCACTCGGCGTCCGCGATCGCCGCGCCGAAACCGGAGAGGTCGGGGCAGGCGACCGGGTCGATCAGCGCGCTGCCCGCGCCCTCGCGGCGCAGCTGCACGAGATAGGCGCGCTGCCCGTAGCGGTAACCGGAAGCGCGCTCGGCGTCGACGGCGACGGGCCCGGTGCCCGCGGCGAAGGCCGCGACCACCTCGGCGAGCGCGGCCTCGTCGGCGATCACCGGTGGAATGCCCTCGCGTGGTTCGAGCAGGGGGATCGGCGCCGTCTCGACGTCGTCCGGAGGAGCGCCTCCGGTGGTGCGCAGTGAACTGTCTGCTGCGGTCTCTTGGGCGTCGGTCACCTGTCAAGGGTATCTGTGAACGGACGGCGCCCGTCGACGGAACGTTCCGTCGACGGGCGCCGAAGAGATGCGAACCGGAAAGATCCGGCCAGAGGTGATCGAAGGGGAGCCGCGCCCGGGTTCAGTGGATGATGCCGGTGCGCAGGGCGACCGCCACCATTCCGGCGCGGTCGCCCGTACCGAGCTTGCGGGCGATCCGGGCGAGGTGGCTCTTGACGGTCAGGGCGGACAGGCCCATCGAGACGCCGATGGCCTTGTTGGACTGTCCCTCGGCGACGAGGCGGAGCACCTCCACCTCGCGTCCGGACAGTTCGCGGTAGCCGCCCGGGTGGCTCGGGGCACCCGGGGGGCGGCGGTGCATACGGGCGGCGGCGGCACCGATCGGGGCGGCGCCGGGCCGGGAGGGGAGTCCTACGTTGGTGCGGGTGCCGGTGACGACGTAGCCCTTCACACCGCCCGCGAGGGCGTTGCGCACGGCGCCGATGTCGTCGGCGGCGGAGAGGGCGAGGCCGTTGGGCCAGCCCGCGGCTCGGGTTTCGGAGAGGAGCGTCAGACCGGATCCGTCGGGGAGGTGGACGTCGGCGACGCAGATGTCACGGGGGTTGCCGATGCGGGGACGAGCCTCCGCGACGGACGAGGCCTCGATCACGTCGCGCACACCGAGCGCCCACAGATGGCGGGTCACGGTGGAGCGGACGCGGGGGTCGGCCACGACCACCATCGCGGTCGGCTTGTTCGGGCGGTAGGCGACCAGGCTTGAGGGCTGCTCGAGGAGAACGGACACCAGGCCTCCTGGGGGTGCGGACTGTGCCGGCTCGGGGATGAAGCCGGGACGAACCGTGCTTTCAAGGTCACAGAGGTCTTCGGCACCAAACCCGCCCGCCTTTAGAGAAAGATCACGATTTGGTGAGTAACAATTCACGCAATTCAGACACAGTATCGATCATCCGAAGATCGAACCGAATCTGAAGCGGAACCTCGGGGGACCGGCCTGTCCCCCGAACGAGCGACGGCCGCGCCGGGCACTCGCCGACGCGGCCGAAAACTTTCCCTGAAAAGGGGTCAGAAGGGGCGGGATGGTGATCAGGAGGGGCGGGTGTCCGGTCAGAGGGGACGCGGGCCCCGGCGCTGGGGCAGCGTGACCACCGCGCCGTCCGCACCGTGCGGACCGTCCGGGCCGGGCCCGCCGGCCACCACCGGCGGCAGACCCGCGACCTGGCAGAGCAGCTCGCACCACGCCGCCAGGTGCGCGGCCGTGTCCGGCACCCCGCCCCGGCCCTCGCGCGGGGTCCAGGACGCGCGGATCTCGATCTGGGAGGCGGCGGGCCGGTCGCCGATGCCGCCGAAGTAGTGCGAACTCGCGCGCGTGACCGTGCCCGACGGCTCCCCGTAGGCGAGGCCGCGCGTGGCCAGGGCGCCCGTCAGCCACGACCAGCAGACGTCGGGCAGCAGCGGATCGGCGGCCATCTCGGCCTCCAGCTCCGCCCGCACCAGGGTCACCAGGCGGAACGTGCCGTGCCACGCCTCGTGCCCGGACGGGTCGTGCAGCAGGACGAGACGCCCGTCCGCCAGCACGTCGTCGTCCGGGTCGGCGTCCTCGGCGGTGTCGACGACCGTGGCCTCCAACGCATAGGAGAAGGGGGCCAGGCGCTGCGGTGGGCGCGTCGGGTCGATCTCGATCTCCGGGCGCAGCCGCGCGGAGCGCAAGGCGTCGACCGCCGTCCGGAAGGGCAGGGGGGTCGACGGAGCCGTACCGTCCTCATGTGCAGCGTTCATGTCCCGAGCGTTCTGCCCCTCCCGCACCGATTCACTCATCCCGTCCGAGTCGCCGTCGTGTCTTCCTGGCCGCTGGCCGGCGTCACCGGGCCGCGGCCATGCGGGGAAGGTTAAGGGGAACAGGGCCCGCGCGGGCAAGGACACCCGCCCGCGACGCCGTAACCGTGCCACTCGCCGCTCGTGCGAGACTTTCGGGTGTGAGTGTCAACACCGAGGCCACGGGCCAGCAGCCGTCAGCGACGCACGACGCCGTCAAGGATTCCGCCTTCCTCAAGGCGTGCAGGCGCGAGCCCGTGCCGCACACGCCGGTGTGGTTCATGCGGCAGGCGGGACGCTCACTGCCCGAGTACCTCAAGGTGCGCGAGGGCATCCCGATGCTGGAGTCGTGCATGCGGCCCGAGCTGGTCGCCGAGATCACGATGCAGCCGGTGCGCCGCCACAAGGTCGACGCGGCGATCTACTTCAGCGACATCGTCGTCCCGCTCAAGGCCATCGGCATCGACCTCGACATCAAGCCGGGCGTCGGCCCGGTCGTCGCGAACCCGATCCGCGGCCGCGCCGACCTCGACCAGCTCCGCGACCTCACCCCTGACGACGTCTGGTACGTCACCGAGGCCATGGGCCTGCTCACCGCCGAGCTCGGCGCCACGCCGCTCATCGGGTTCGCGGGCGCGCCGTTCACCCTCGCCAGCTACCTCATCGAGGGCGGCCCGTCGCGCAACCACGAGCGCACCAAGGCCCTCATGTACGGGGACCCGCAGCTCTGGGCGGACCTGCTCGACCGGCTCGCCGACATCACCGCGGCCTTCCTGAAGGTGCAGATCGAGGCGGGCGCGAGCGCCGTCCAGCTCTTCGACTCCTGGGTCGGCGCCCTGTCGCCCGCCGACTACCGCCGCTCCGTCATGGCCGCCTCGGAGAAGGTCTTCCGGGCCGTCGAGCCGTACGGGGTGCCCCGCATCCACTTCGGTGTCGGCACCGGCGAACTCCTCGGCCTGATGGGCGAGGCCGGCGCGGACGTCGTCGGCGTCGACTGGCGCGTCCCGCTCGACGAGGCGGCCCGCCGCGTCGGCCCCGGCAAGGCGCTCCAGGGCAACATCGACCCGGCGGTCCTCTTCTCCACCCAGGAGGCCGTCGAGACGAAGGCCCGCGAGGTCCTCGACGCGGCGTCCTCCCTCGAGGGCCATGTCTTCAACCTCGGCCACGGCGTCCTTCCGACGACCGACCCGGACGCGCTGACCCGCCTCGTGGAGTACGTGCACACGCAGACGGCCCGCTAGGCACCGGCGCGGGCGGTCACCCGGCCGCCCGCACCGCCGCCACCGCCTTCCTGGCCGCCACCAGGACCGGGTCCCACACCGGGGAGAACGGGGGCGCGTAGCCCAGGTCCAGGGCGGTCATCTCGTCCACCGTCATGCCCGCCGTCAGGGCGACCGCCGCCACGTCGACGCGTTTCGCGGCGCCCTCGCGGCCGACGATCTGGACGCCGAGCAGGCGCCCTGTGCGGCGTTCGGCCAGCATCTTCACGGTCATGGGGGCCGCGTCGGGGTAGTAGCCCGCGCGGCTCGTCGACTCGATCGTGGCCGTCACGAAGCGCAGCCCGGCGCGGTGCGCGTCCTTCTCGCGCAGACCCGTGCGGGCGATCTCCAGGTCGCAGACCTTGCTGACCGCCGTGCCGACGACGCCCGGGAAGGTGGCATAGCCGCCGCCGACGTTGGACCCGATGACCTGGCCGTGCTTGTTCGCGTGCGTGCCGAGCGCGATGTGCCGGTTCCGGCCCGCGACCAGGTCGAGGACCTCCACGCAGTCGCCGCCCGCCCAGATGTCCTCGTGGCCCCGTACGCGCATGGAGAGGTCCGTGAGCAGACCGCCGGAGGCACCGAGGGGCAGGCCCGCCTCCCGGGCGAGCGCCGTCTCGGGCCGTACCCCTATGCCGAGGACGACGACGTCGGCGGGGTACTCGGCGTCCGCCGTGACCACGGCACGGGCCCGCCCGTCGGCCCCCGTGCGGACCTCCGTCACCTCGGCGTCGTCGACCAGGGTGATGCCCATGCCCGTCATCGCCTTGTGGACCAGGCGGCCCATGTCCGGGTCCAGGGTGGACATGGGTTCGGCGCCCCGGTTGACGACCGTCACCTCGTAGCCGCGGTGCAGCAGCGCCTCGGCCATCTCCACGCCAATGTAACCGGCGCCCACCACGACGGCCTTGCGTCCCTCGGTCGCGCGCAGGGTGTCGAGCAGCGCCTGCCCGTCGCCGAGCGTCTGCACGCCGTGGACGCCGGGCGCGTCCATGCCGGGCAGTTCGGGGCGGAGCGGACGCGCCCCCGTCGCGATGACGAGCTTGTCGTACGTGACCCAGGACTCGGCCCCGCTGTCGCGCGCGCGGGCGCGCACCCGCCGCCCCGCGACATCGATCTCCGTGACCTCGGTCCGCATCCGCAGGTCGATGGCGCGTTCCCGGTGCTCCTCCGGCGAGCGCGCGATCAGCTCGTCCCGGCTGTCCACCAGGCCGCCCACCCAGTACGGGATGCCGCACGCCGAGAACGAGGTGAAGTCCCCGCGCTCGAAGGCGACGATCTCCAGCTCGTCGGGGCCGCGCAGCCGGCGCGCCTGCGACGCGGCGGACATGCCCGCCGCGTCGCCACCGATGACCACAAGCCGTTCCCGCGCGGGGGTGTCAGTACTCATGCGCCCACGCTACGACGCCGCTGCCTGCGGGGCCGCAGCCACCGCAGCCACCAGAAGACCAGCAGCGCCAGGACCACCGCGAACGGCAGCACGGCCGCGACCGCGATCACCACCCACCGCAGCGCGGTCACGAAGGCGCTCCAGCCGCCCGCCAGCGCGTCGAGGAACCCGGGGCCGTCATCGTCGTCGTCCGCCGCCTTCGGGGCCGTCTCGGACAGCGTCAGCGTGATCGTCGCGAGCGTCGTGCGGTCCTTCAGGGACGCCTGTTGCGCGAGCAGCGCCTCCAGCTCCGACTGGCGGCTGCTCAGCTCGCCCTCCAGGGTCACCACGTCGCTCAACTTCGTGGCCCGGTCCATGAGTTCCCTGACCCGCGCGACGCTGGCCCGCTGCGTCGCAATGCGGCTGTTCACGTCGACGACCTGGTCGGTGACGTCCTTCGCGCTCTCGGTGCGCCGCAACAGACGCCCCGAGCCGGACAGTTGGCCGAGGACCTCCGCGTACGCGTCCTGCGGCACCCGCAGTGTGAGGCGTGAGCGCTCGCGGCCGTGCGGGTCGCGGTCCGTCGTCTCATTGCCGACCATGCCGCCCGCGTCCTCGGCGGCCGTGCGCGCCTTGTCGATCGCGTCCGGCACGTCCTTGACGCGCACGGAGAGGCTCGCCGTGCGGATGACATGGACACCGGTGAGCCTGGGCGGCTTCCTTGGGCTCGACGAGGCGCCTGATGCGGCGCTCGACTTGCCGCTGTCGCGCCCGCTGTCTGCGGCGTCGCCCGCGTCCTGCCGTGACGCGGCACCGAGATCGCTCTTCGAGCCGGAGTCGTCGTCCCCGCCCGACGAGCAGCCCGCGAGCGCGAGCACCGCGGTGAGCAGCAGCGCGGCGAGCGCCCGCGGACGGGATGGATGGGTGAGGTGCATCGTGGTGGCCCCCGGAGGACGTCGTGGTCGTCTGACGCCCCTACGACGCCGGAGTGGTCCTTCCGGTGGTTGCCGGGCGGTTCCGAACGGGTCACGGTCGGGACTCGGCGGGACGAGGGCCCGGCTCTGAGAGAGTGGGGGTATGCGCGAAACGGACACAGGTACGGGAACAGCAGGGGGCAGGAAAGTCCTCGTCATCGGCGGCGGCATCGCGGGCCTCGCGGCCGCGCACCGGTTGCTCGACACCAGCGGCGACACCCGCTTCGACACCGCCGCGGGCACCGGCGACGGCAGCGGCTCCGACGGCGGCGAACGGGTCGAGGTGACCGTCCTGGAGGCCTCGGAGCGGCTCGGCGGCAAGCTGCTCGCGGGCGAGATCGCGGGCGCCCGCGTCGACTTCGGCGCCGAGTCCATGCTGGCGCGCCGTCCGGAGGCGGTGGGCCTGGCCCGCGCGGTCGGCCTCGCGGACCGTATCCAGCCGCCGTCCACCGCGACCGCCTCGATCTGGACCCGCGACGCCCTGCGCCCCATGCCCAAGGGCCACGTCATGGGCGTCCCCGGCACCGCCGACGCGCTCGCCGGTGTCCTCTCCGACGAGGGCCTGCGCCGCATCGCCGAGGACGCCGAGCTGCCGCCCACGGAGATCGTCGACGACATCGCGGTCGGCGAGTACGTCGCGGCCCGCCTCGGCCGCGAGGTCGTCGACCGCCTCGTCGAACCGCTCCTCGGCGGCGTCTACGCGGGCGACGCCTACCGCATCTCGATGCGCAGCGCCGTGCCCCAGCTGTTCGAGGAGGCCCGCCGCCACCCGTCCCTGACGGCGGCCGTCCGGGCGATCCAGGAGCGCGCCGCGCGGAACCAGCAGACGGGCCCGGTCTTCGCGGGCATCGAGGGCGGCGTCGGCACCCTGCCCGGCGCGGTCGCCGACGCGGTGCGCGCCAAGGGCGGCACGATCCTGACGGGGGAGCGGGCCAGCACCCTGCGGGCCAACGGCACGCCGTCCCCGGCCGAGCCGCTGTGGCGCGTGGTCACCGAGCACGGCCGCACCTTCACCGCCGACCAGGTGATCATCGCGCTCCCGGCCCCCGCCGCCGCCAGCCTCCTGCGCACCGCGTCCCCGCTCGCCTCCCAGGAGCTGCGCGGCATCGACTACGCCTCCATGGCGCTGATCTCCATGGCGTTCCGCAGGAGCGAGACCAGCCTCCCCGAGGGCAGCGGCTTCCTCGTACCGCCGGTCGACGGCCACACCATCAAGGCCGCCACGTTCGCCTCGCACAAGTGGGGCTGGATCGGCGAGCAGAACCCGGACCTCTTCGTCGTCCGCACCTCGGTCGGCCGCTACGGCGACGAGAAGGACCTCGCCCGCGACGACGCGGAGCTCGTCGAGGTGTCCCGGCGCGACCTGCGCGCCGCCACCGGCCTCGCGGCCGCCCCGGTCGCCGCCCACGTCACCCGCTGGCAGGACGGCCTGCCCCAGTACCCCGTCGGCCACACCGCGCGCGTGGCCCGCATCCGCGAGCACATCGCGCAGCTGCCGGGCCTGACCGTGTGCGGCGCCGCGTACGACGGCGTCGGCATCCCCGCCTGCATCGCGAGCGCCCACGCCGCCGCCGACGAGCTGCGCGGCGACTCACGCGCGCGCGGCGAGCTGAAGGCCAACCCGGTGCAGAGCCTGCACGGCGGAGCGGGAGAATGAGGACATGAGCGACGACACCCCCACCACCGACCCGGCACGGATCCCCAACAAGGGCAAGCTGGCCAAGGACCTCAACGAGGTCATCCGCTACACCCTGTGGTCGGTCTTCAAGCTGAAGGACGTCCTGCCGGAGGACCGGACGGGCTACGCCGACGAGGTCCAGGAGCTGTTCGACCAGCTCGCCGCGAAGGACGTGACGATCCGGGGCACCTACGACGTGTCCGGTCTTCGCGCCGACGCGGACCTCATGATCTGGTGGCACGCCGAGACCGCGGACGAGCTCCAGGAGGCGTACAACCTGTTCCGCCGCACCAAGCTGGGCCGCGCCCTGGAGCCGGTCTGGTCGAACATGGCGCTGCACCGCCCCGCCGAGTTCAACCGCTCGCACATCCCGGCGTTCCTGGCCGACGAGACGCCGCGCAACTACGTCTCGGTCTACCCGTTCGTCCGCTCCTACGAGTGGTACCTGCTGCCCGACGACGAGCGCCGCAAGATGCTCGCCGACCACGGCAAGATGGCTCGCGGCTACCCGGACGTGCGCGCCAACACGGTCGCCTCGTTCTCGCTCGGCGACTACGAGTGGATCCTCGCCTTCGAGGCCGACGAGCTGTACCGCATCGTCGACCTCATGCGTCACCTGCGCGCCTCCGAGGCGCGCCGCCACGTGCGCGAGGAGGTCCCGTTCTACACGGGCCGCCGCAAGAGCGTCGCCGAGCTCGTGGCGGGCCTGGCCTAGAGCCTCACCGACGGGACCTCACGGCTTGACCGGTGCCGGTTCGGCATGTGGCGCGCACGTCGCCGCGCGCCGGGCCGGCACCGTGCCGTGCAGCAGGTAGGCGTCCAGATGCCCGTTCACGCACGCGTTGGGGCCGCCCGCCACGCCGTGCGTGCCCGCGTCCCGCTCCGTCACCAGGGCCGAGCCGCCGATACGGTCGCGCAGCTCGCGCGCGCCCGCGATCGGCGTCGCCGCGTCCCGCTCGGCGGCCAGGATCAGCGTGGGCGGCAGCAGGCCGGGCACGGTCCGCACGTCGACCGGTGTCTGACGGGGCGTGGACCAGTACGCGCACGGCAGGTTCATCCACGTGTTGTCCCACGTCTCGAACGGGGCGGTGCGCGCCACGCGCGTGGTGTCGCGGTCCCAGACGCGGAAGTCCGTCGGCCAGGGCGCGTCGTTGCACTCGATCGCCGTGTAGACGGCGGCGCTGTTCTCGCTCTCCACGGCGGCCTTCGGGCCCGGCGGCGCGGCCTGCGTGATCAGCGGCTCCGGGTCGCCCTTCAGATAGGCGGAGAGCGCGGCGGCCCGCCTCGGCCAGTAGTCGTCGTAGTACCCGGCCTGGAGGAACGCCGACTGCAGCTCGCCGGGGCCGACCTTGCCGCCGGCCGGCTTGCGCGTGAGTGCCGCGCGTACGCGCGCGTAGGACCGCGCCACCTTCCCGGGCGTCCTGCCGAGGTGGTACGTGGCGTCGTGCTTGGCGACCCAGGCACGGAAGTCGGCCCAGCGGCGCTCGAAAGCGGCCGACTGCGCCAGGTTGCTGCGGTACCAGATCTTCTGCGGGTCCGGGTCGACCGCCGAGTCGAACACCATGCGCCGCACATGCGTGGGGAACAGGTGCGCGTAGACGGCCCCGATGTACGTCCCGTACGAGCCGCCCATGTAGGTCAGCTTCTTCTCGCCGAGCGCGGCCCGCAGCACGTCCAGGTCGCGGGCGTTGTTCAGCGTCGTGTAGTGCCGCAGCCCCGGATTGCGCTCCGCGCACCCGCGCGCGTACGCCGTCGCCTGCGCGATCCGCTTCTTCTTGTACGCCTCGGAGGGGTGCGTCGGCGCCTGCGTGGGGCCCTTGCCGAAGTTCTTCGGGTCCTTGCAGGACAGCGGCGCCGAGCGGCCGACGCCGCGCGGCGCGTAGCCCACGAGGTCGTAGGCGGCGCCGATGCGCTTCCACTCGGGGATCATGCGGACGAGCGGGAAGTACATGCCGTTGCCGCCGGGCCCGCCCGGGTTGAAGACGAGCGCGCCCTGCCGGGCGATCCGCTGCTTGCCGAGCTTCTTGGTCGCCTTGGCGCGGCTGACGGTCAGCTTGATCTTCTTGCCGTCGGGGTGCGCGTAGTCCAGCGGGACGGAGACCGTGCCGCAGGCGATGGGGGAGGGCAGCTCCTCGGCGGCGGGGCACGTGCCGAACGTGACGCCGGCCGCGGCGGCGCGCTGCGCGGCGACCGCGGTGCCCCGCGCCTCCGGTGCGCCGGGCCACGCCGTGTCGGCGCTCGCGCCGCCCGCCGGGACCGCGACAAGGAGGGACAGGACGAGCGATCCCACGGCGGCGTGGACGGCGGACACTGTTCTCACTCCTTGACGCATGGGCGCATCCCTTTCGTGGTGCTCAGGACCGCCCCGTCGCGGATCGCGGTCAAAGGGATACTTTGTCGGCTCGACGACCGTGGATCAACGACCCCGGATCAACGGCTCCTGCGCGTGGCGGGCGGCAGCGTCAGGGTCGGCGCCGGCGTGAGCGGGGTCGCCGCGGGCGGGGACGGGGTGGGCCCCGGCGGGGCGGGGGAGCGGGTCGCCGGCGGCGGGCTCGCGGTGGCCGCGTCGCGGGCGAGCCCGTCGAAGTCGACGAGCCCGGTCGCCTCCAGGACCTTGATGTGGTCCAGGACGGTGGTGTTGGCGTCGTCGGCGAGCTCCCGCACGAGCGCGTTGCGGGTCGCGGCCCGCACCTGCGCGACCAGCGCGAAGACCCGGCCGTGCGCGCGGCGCAGGATGTTGGCGAACTTCCGCTGGTAGTCGTCGCCCTTCGCCGCGGTCAACGTCCGCAGCCAGCCCCGCTGTTGCGGGTTCGGCTGGTTCGGCAGCTCCAGGCCGAGCCGCGCCGCGACCTCGCGCACCCGGGCGTCCAGGAACGTGTGCCCCTCGACGAGATGCCGGCCCGCCGTCACCACGGCCCGGCTCGGCGCCCGCTCCTCGGCCTGCTGTCCCGCCGGGAGCTCCCAGAGCCCGGCGAGGCGGACCTTCGTGACGAAGAGCCGGTCGGTGGCCGAGAGCGGGCCGTACCTGGTCGCCACCGTCCCGGAGTCGAGCGTGTCGAGCCCGGTGCCGGAGCGGTCGGCGAAGGACCAGACGGGGAAGACGAGCGCGGCGAGGGTCGCCACGAGTCCGGTGACGATGAGCGCGGTGCCGTTGACGCGTAACGATCGCATGGTGCCTCCTGGTGCGGCACCGCACGCTAGTGCGCCGTGGGCGCGGGCCGCCGCGGATCGGCGGCGACTACGCCAGCTGAGGTACGGAGCCTTTTCGGCGCCGCGCGTTCACCCCCGCCGCCGCGCGTTCAGCCCCGGCGCAGCGCGAACCGGGCGGCGCGCAGCGCCCGCGCCATCGGCCGGCCCTTCAGCGACGAGGGGCCGGAGCGCTCCAGCCACCAGTCGGTCAACTGCTTCCGCCTGAACGGTTCTTCGACGCGCTGTCCAAGGAGCAGGTCCTCGGCGAAGTCGAGCGCGTCGCGCCGGTACCCGCCCGTCATGGGCCGCTCCTGCGCGTACGCCAGGAACGCGGTGCGGTACGCGAGGCGGCCCAGGATGCCCGGCAGCTCCGGCGCCACCTTGGCGACGACGTCGGCCCGCTTGGACGCCAGGGCCCGGCTCTGCACGGCGAGCCGCGCCCGGTCGAACCCCTCGGGCACGGGGGTGCCCGCCACGAGGGAGGAGAGCAGCGCGGCCTGAGCGAGCGCGACCCGCTCGCGTACACCGTCCGCGACGGGCGCGACCTGCGGCGCGGACGGCTCGGGCGTGGCGGGCGGCTCGGGCGGCGCGGCGGCGGCCACCGTCTCCCTGATCTTCGTCACCTCCCGCTCCAGCTCCGTCTCGTCGTAGGGGAAGTTCTCGTCCCGCTCAAGCAGCACGCCCGGCGGCGCCACCCGGGAAGCCAGGTCGGCGAGGATGTCGAGCACGGCCCGCGGCACCGGGTGGGCGTGGCTGTCGTGCCAGACGCCGTCCCGCTTGAAGCCGCCCGCGACATGGACGTACGCGATGGCCTCGACCGGCATCTCGCCCAGCGCCCGGCCCGGGTCCTCACCGCGGTTGACGTAGTTGGTGTACAGATTCGCCACGTCGATCAGGAGCCGTACGCCGGTGCGCTCGACCAGCTCGTACAGGAACTGCCCCTCCGACATCTCCTCGCCCGGCCAGCCGAACAGCGCCGCGATGTTCTCCACGGCCAGCGGGACGGGCAGCGCGTCCTGCGCGACGCGGATGTTCTCGCAGAGCACGTCGAGCGCGTCCTTGGTGCGCGGCACGGGCAGCAGGTGCCCGGCTTCGAGCAGCGGCGACGCCGTGCGCTCGCCGCCCGCCCGTACGAACGCGATGTGCTCGGTGACCAGCGGTGCGCCGAGCGCCTCCGCGCGGGCGGCGAGGTCCGCGAGCCGGTGCTCGTCCGGGCGTTCGGCGCCGCCGAGGCCCAGCGAGACGCCGTGCGGGACGACGGTGACCCCGCGCGCGCGAAGCCGCGTGAGCGAGTCGGGCAGATGGCCGGGGCAGACGTTCTCCGCGACGGCCTCCACCCAGTCGATGCCGGGCATGGCCTCGACGATGTCGGCGATCTCCGGCCGCCAGCCGATCCCCGTCCCCAGCCGTGTCAGTCGCTGCATGGCAGTCCCCCTCCTGTGCCGTGCCCGTGCGCTGCCGCGTGCTGGTGTCCTCGCCCGCGACGGGCCGGGCGAACCCTGGAGGGGGCTCGTTCAGAGCAACATTTGAGGTTGCGGACGACTGAGGGTGCGTATGGCGGCGTCCGCGTACGACGGAAGAGGCGCGATGGAAAAGGGAGCGGCCGCCGCCGGCGGCTGTGCCGGCATCGGCGGCGGCCCGTGAGCACGCGAGGACGCGTCTCCCCCGGCGCGGTTCGCGTGCTCATCGCCCTCATCGGCCCGGCGGCGTGCGGGAGTTCGCCCCGGATGTCGGGAGGGCGGGGGCCGGGGCGTGCGTCGGCGAGAACGTCCCGGCCGCCTGTGGCGCTGTGCGCGGTGCGGTCCCGGGGTCTCGGGGGAGTGTGACGGTTCCGGTCGGTGCCGGAGCCGGACCGTCCGTCTGTGAAAGCCCGAACGCTCCGATGCTAGGCCGCCGCACGGTCACTGGCCAGAGCACGAACCTGTCTCTTTCGACGCCGCTTCCGACGCTCGTGCGGCCCCGTCCGCCAGCAGGTGGAGCGGTGACGACGGGGGTGACAGAGGTCGTTGAACGGGGCCCGACCGGACCCCGCCGGTTCAGTGGCGGCCGAGCCCCGACAGCAGGCCGCCGTCCCGGGCGCCCTCCGCCACCACCGTGCACGACCCCGGGGCGATCTCCGTGAACCCGGCGTCCCGCACCACGGGGAGCCCCGCGCGGGTCAGCGAGGGCCAGCGGGCCGGGTCCGCCGGCCGCACCGACAGCGGGAAGCCCGCCTCGCGCCACTCCTTGCGCTGCGCCTCCGACAGCTCCCACCAGGCCAGCTGGGCGCCGTGCCCGGCCTGCGCCATGGCCTTGCCCGCCGTCATGTCCAGGTCGGGGTTGAGCCACAGCACCGGGGCGGCGGGGTCCGGGGCGGACGGCGGCTCCGGGTCGTCGAGATCCGTGCCGGAAACCTGCAACCTGGCCAGGTCCTTGGGCCAGCCGTCTAGCGGGACCGGCGGGAAGACCCGCACCTCGGCGCCGCCGTGACCGGTGACGGTGATGCCGTCGAGCGCTTCCGCGCGGCGCCACTCGGCGCCCCGTGCCCGCCGCACCACCTTGCGGATCCGCGCGTCCTGCCAGTCCCGCATCGCCGCCGCCCACTCGCCGTCGCCGAGCGCGCGCTCGTCGGACAGGATCGTCAGCACGGCACGCGCCGCCGTCTCCAGGGCGTCCGTACGGGCCGGGGGCGCCGCCCGCTCGATACGGACGACGAGCGGCAGCACGAACTGCGGCGCCTCGTCACGCGCGGTGCGCTCGTCGCGGAACGGGCTGTCCGAGGGGCCGGAGGGGGCGGTGGTGGTGGTGTCTTCGCTGCTCACCCCTCCAGTCTGCCAGCAGCCCGGGACGCCTCCCGTCCCGATACAGCGCTAGCCGGAGCAGGCCGTGCGCTGGGCCTCCTGCCATTCACAGGCGGGGCAGAGCGTCGCCCCCTTGGTCGACTCCGGGTACTCGGTGGGTTCCCGGCACAGCACGCACTCGGCGACCGCGGCGTTCTCGGGGGGCTTCTCCATGACGTCAGCGTACGGTCACGCCTTTCGGTCCGCCCCGAGCAGTTCGGAGACGCGCACGAAGCGGTAGCCCTTCGCCCGCAGCGCCGGGACCACGGACCGCACCACCCGCTCCGTCGTCGGCGCCGCGCTGCGCGTGCAGTGCAGGACGACGACCGAACCGGGCCGCACCCCGTCGAGCACCTGCCGCTCCACCGCCCCCGCGTTCGTCGCGAACGCGTCGCCGCTCACCACGTCCCACTGCACGGCGGTGACCCCGGCGGGGGCCAGGGCGCGCAGTGCCGCGCGGTCGTAACAGCCGCCGGGGAAGCGGAAGTACGGCACGACGTGCCCGACGCCCGCCGCGCGGAACGCGGCGAAGGCCCGTTCCACGTCCGCGCGCATCCGCCCGGCGGGCACCCTCGGCAGCCCGTAGCAGTCAGCGGTGAAGGCGTAGTGGCTGTACGAGTGGTTGGCGACCTCGAAGAGCGGGTCGCCGCCGATGTCCTTGGCCTGCGCCGGGTACTGCTCGGCCCAGCGGCCCGTCATGAAGACGGTCGCGGGGACGCGCAGCGCCCGCAGCGCGGCGATGAGGCGCGGGTTGTCGAAGTGCTCCCCGGCGGCGGCGCGGGTGCCCTGGTCCGCGGTCATGTCGGCGTCGAAGGTGAGCGCGACGGTGCGCCGCCCGGGGCGGGCCGCGCTCGCGAAGACCCGGGTCAGGCCCGCCGGGCCGGGGGCGAGGGTGGGCGCGGAGGTGGGCGCGGAGGTGGGCGTCGCTGTGTGCGGCTCCGGGTGCGACGGGCTCGCGGCGGGCCGGGCCGAGCGTGCCGGATGCGGGGCCTCGGTGCCCTCGCCCGAGCAGGCGGCGGCACCCAGGACGACGGCGCCGAGGACACAGGCCAGCGCGGTGCGGCGCAGTGCTGTGCGGCCCAGCGCGGTGCGGCTCAGTACCGTGCGGCGCAGTGCGGTGTGGCGCGGTGCGGTAGGTCGGGGGGTGCTGATCACCCGGCGACGGTAACGCCGATAAACGTACTAATCGGGCACATCTGCGACGGTCCGCCCGCCCCGCCGCGCGACCACGCCCGAACGGCTCAACCCCGCAGCGCGCGGGCCACCTGCTCGAAGAACGCCGTGTGCGCCGCCGCGCTGGCCGCGATCTCGGGGTTCCACGGCAGCACCCTGGCCCGCTCCGTCATCGCCGCCCAGTGCGCGTCCCCCGCGTACTCCTCGCGCGGTGCCGCGTTGGCGCGGGCGTCGACGAGGATCACGTCCGGCGCCAGTTCCGCGGCGTCGGCCCAGGAGCCCGTGTGCCAGTTGGCCCCGGGCCCCTCGGGCGGCTCCACGGTGTGCACCCCGAGGCCCGTCAGCGCGCTCAGGTCCGGCCACTTGCCGGGCCGCGCGAGGTGCACGCCGTCCGGCCCCGCGGGGGAGAGGGCGAGGACTCCGACAGGCCCGGCGTCCCGCGCCGCGAGCGTCAACTCCCGCTCGGCCTGCGCCAGTTCCTCGTACGCCACGGCGCCCTCCGCCACCTGGAGCGAGCGGCCGAGCTCCGCGAACCGCTGCCGTACGGCGCCGAGGCCGCGGCCCTGTCCCACGTCGAGCACGGCGAGCGGGACGTGTTCCTCCAGGTGTTTCGCGACGTCCGGTTCGATCCCGTACACCTGCCCGCCGCCGTATGTCAGCGCGACGACGAGGTCCGGCCGTACCGCGAGCACGTCGTCGAGGCCGAGTCCGGCCCCCGCGCCCAGGTACGCGACCTCGTGGAGCGGCAGGCTGCCGGACTTGGCGCGGTCCGGTCCGTCCCCGTCGTGGTGGGAGCCGAAGACGCCCACCGGGCGTATCCCCAGGTCCCACAGGCTCGCGCCGGCCTGTATGTACGCGACGACACGTTCCGGCGCTTCTGGCGCCACGGCGACGTGCCCCCGGTCGTCGGTGAACTCCCATGCGGTGATCGGTCGTTCGTTCATGCTGGGACCTTGCCCAGGGCCTTCGCGCGCCACGCCGCCCGAAACCGGTCAGGGTGGCAAGAAAGCCTCTCCTGACCGGGGACGGGCGGCACCCCTGTGCGGGCCCCTGATCAATCCTCCGGGCGGGTCCCCCGCGTCACTTGTGCCACGGGCCCGTCACGGCGAACGTCGTGCCCGGCGTGTAGCAGTTGACGTACATCGTGGCCCCGTCCGGCGCGAACGTGACCCCGGCGAACTCGCCCCACGCGGGGGCCTGCGCCGTCCCGATGTTCTGGCGCCCGCGCGCCATCGCGTAGACCTCGCCCTTGCGCGTCACGCCGAAGACGTGCTGCGCGCCCTCGCCGTCCTCGCAGACCATGAGGCCGCCGCTGGGCGCGAGGCAGATGTTGTCGGGTTCCTCGCCGGGCAACTGCACGTCGGTGTCCGGGCCGAAGACGATGACCAGGGTGAGGCGGCGCGCGGCCGGGTCGTAGCGCCAGATCTGCCCGAAGTGGTCGGCGGCGGACCCCTCCCGGCTCCTGGCGTAGGACGACACGAAGTACACGCAGGTGCCGCCCCAATAGCAGCCCTCCAGCTTCTGGGCGTGGGTGATGCCCTTGGGGCCGAAGTCCTGGTTGCGGATGGGGGTGGTGGCGGCCAGCGGGTCCGGTACGTCGACCCACTCGATGCCCTTGAAGCTCGCCCCGGTCTCTTGGATCGCCGACAGGTCGGGCACCCCCGGCACCCGCATGGCCTGCAGCCGGCCGCCCGCGCGGAGCGAGCCGAGCCCGCCGTGCGGCCGCTCGGGCAGGAAGCGGTAGAAGAGGCCGAACGGTTTGTCGAACGCGTCCTCGGTCTCGTACACGACACCGCGCTTCGGGTCGACGGCGATCGCCTCGTGCTGGAAGCGGCCCATCGCGGTGAGCGGGACGGCGCCCGAGCGGTGCGGGTCCACGGGGTCGACCTCGAAGATGAAGCCGTGGTCCTTGGTGTAGCCGTTGGTGCCGGCCCTGTCCTCGGTCTCCTCGCAGGTCAGCCAGGTGCCCCAGGGGGTGGGGCCGCCCGCGCAGTTCACGGCCGTACCGGCGACGGCGACCCGTTCGGACAGCACGTTGTTGTGCCGGTCGAGCGCGAGCGCCGTACAGCCGCCCTTGCCCATCGGGTCGTAGGTGAGCCCGTCGACGGTCGGTACGCCGATCTTGCCGGTGACCCGGTTCTCGTGATTGCGCACGAGGTGGACGCGGCCGTGTCTGCCGGCGAAGGCGGCCATGCCGTCGTGGTTGCTGGGGACCCGGCCCTCGCCGGAGCGGAGCGGGTCGCCCTCGCGGGAGAGGACCCGGTAGCGGAAACCTTTCGGCAGGTCGAGGAAGCCGTCCGGATCGGGCACCAGCGGGCCGTAGCCCGCGCGTCCGTGGGCGGCGGCCGATCCGGCGAACAGTTCGGAGAGGGACCCGGCGAAGGCGATACCCACGCCCAGCGCGCCGGTACGGGCGAGGACGTGGCGTCGTGTTGCGGACAGTCGTGTCTCGGACATGGGGCAACCTCCTGCTGGCGGACAGGAACCGTGACCCGGCGTGTTTATCACGCAGGCGGCGGCGCGGGAACTACGCGCGTATCACCGTTTACTCCCCGTGCACGCCCACTGCGTACTACCCGCGTACGCCTACCGCGGAACGAGCCCCTTCGCATCCCGTGCCAGCGCGGTGAGCCGGGAGATCGCCCGGAAGTACTTCTTCCGGTAGCCGCCGTTCAGCATGTCCTCGCTGAACAGGCGGTCGAACGGCTGACCGGAGGCGAGCACCGGTATCTCCCGGTCGTAGAGCCGGTCGGCGAGCACCACGAGCCGCAGCGCCGTCGACTGGTCGGGGACGGGGGAGACGTCGGTGAGGCAGACCGCCTTCAGATCGTCCGTCAGCGCGCCGTACCGGCTGGGGTGCACCCGCGCCAGATGCTCCAGGAGCTGCGGGAACGCGTCGAGCGTCGCGCCCCCGGTGGCGTACGCGGCCTTCGTGACCTGCTCCTCGGAGAACGGCGCCGGGGCCTCGGGCAGCCCGCGGTGGCGGTAGTCCTCGCCGTCGATGCGCAGCGGCCGGAAATGCGCGGACAGGCCCTGGATCTCGCGCAGGAAGTCGGCGGCGGCGAACCGGCCCTCGCCGAGCTTGCCGGGCAGCGTGTTCGAGGTGGCGGCGAGCGCGACCCCCGCGTCGACCAGCTTGCCGAGCAGGGTGGAGACGAGGACGGTGTCGCCCGGGTCGTCGAGCTCGAACTCGTCGATGCAGAGCAGCCGGTGCCCGCTCAGGGTGCGCACGGTCTGCTGGAAGCCGAGGGCGCCGACCAGGTTGGTCAGCTCGACGAAGGTGCCGAACGCCTTCTGCTCGGGCGCGGCCGCGGTGGCGTGCCACAAGGAGGCCAGGAGGTGGGTCTTGCCGACGCCGTACCCGCCGTCGAGGTAGACGCCGCGCGGCCCCGCCGGAGCGGCGGCCGCCTTCTTGCCGAAGCCGAACAGGCCGCGCTTCCTGCCGCCGCCCGCGCCCTGCCCGCCGCCGAGCCCGGCGGCGAACGCGCTGAGCACCTGGACGGCCTCGGTCTGGCTCGGCCGGTCCGGGTCGGGGATGTACGTCTCGAAGCGGGCCGAGCTGAACCGGGGCGGCGGCACCATCTCGGCGACCAGGCGCTCCGCGGGAACATGCGGCTCACGGGCGCACAAGGACGGGGGTGCCGCGTCGGCTATGGGAGGAATGCCCCGCTGAGGGGCGCCGGCGGCTTCGGAGGAGGACGACACAGCTCCCAAGACTAATCGCCGTGCCACACTGCACGTCATGCGACGCCTGTTCCCTGTGACGTACGAAACAGCAGATCACGCGGGTGGGGAGGGACGCGCGGGTTCCGCCGGGCCCGGCCGTGCGGACGCCCGGGAGCGGGACCTCGACGCACTCGCCGACGCCTACGCCTACCCGGAGCGGGCGGCGGGGGAGGTGTGGCTGCGCGCCAACATGGTCTCCACGCTCGACGGCGCCGCCCAGCACGACGGCCGCTCCCAGCCCATCTCCTGCCCCGCCGACATGCGGATCTTCGGCACGCTGCGCGGTCTCGCGGACGCCGTGGTCGTCGGCGCCCAGACGGTCCGCCAGGAGGGGTACCGGCCCGCACGCGCGCGTGACGCGTTCCTCACGCGCCGCAAGGCGGCCGGACAGGGCCCCGCCCCCGCCATCGCCGTCATCAGCGCGAGCCTCGACCTGGACTTCGGCCTTCCGCTTTTCACCGAGCCACTGGTGCCGACGTACGTGATCACCGGCGCGGCCGCGCCCGCGGACCGGTTGGCGGCGGCGCGCGCGGCCGGGGCCGAGGTCCTGGTCGCGGGCGACGGCGCCGGGGCCGAACCGGAGCGGGCGGTGCGGGCGCTCGCCGAGCGGGGCCTGACCCGGCTGCTCACCGAGGGCGGGCCCAGGCTGCTCGGGCAGTTCGTGGCCGCGCGGGTGCTCGACGAGCTCTGCCTCACGGTGTCGCCGATGCTCACGGCGGGCGGCGCCCAGCGGATCGCCGGAGGGCCCGAGCTGGCCCTGCCGGAACGTTTCGAGCTGGCATCTCTCCTGGAGGAGGACGGATTCCTGTTCTCCCGGTACCGACGGAATCGACACACGGCGGAATGACTCGTTCCGTTTTGCCTCCACTGGGCACACTAAAACTCGCAGCCCCCGTGCGGCCACGGGGCAGGATGGTTTCCGCATGTCCCCCAGGGCCGGTCGCAGGACGGCCCGCGGCAGGAGAAGAAGGGCGCCCGTCGTGTTCACGAGCGTATTGATGATCGAGAAGGCCCTGACGTCCGCCGACGTGGAGTTCGTCACCACTTTGCACGGCGACGAGGAAGTCTCTTTCCATGTGCTGCTCCAGCCCCGCGGCGACCAGGCGGACCGCCTGCTGCGGGCCATCGACGACGTAGCGATGGGAGAGCTGGACGAGGCGGCCCGGGAGGACGAGGTGCCCGAGGGCGACGCGGCCAAGGCCCCCGGCGAGCAGGCGCTGAGCGTCTCCCTCACCGCGCTGCACCAGGCCGGCTGCGCCGCCGAGGGGCGGCTGATCGAGGACCACCCGCTCGACGCGCTCAAGGCACGCGTCGACGAGGTCAAGGCCGACGAGGTGATCGTCCTGACCGACCCGCACTATGTCGAGGAGTTCTTCCACCGCGACTGGGCCTCGCGGGCGCGGCACAAGGTGGGGGTGCCGGTGCTGAAGCTGTTCTCGTACAGCAAGCGTGAGGCGTAGGGCTCGGGGCGCGGTGCCGGGCGTGACGCCGGGCTCGGATGAGGGACGGGGCGGGCCGAGGCAATAGGCTTGGCCCGATTCGTAGTCACTTCGTCTACGGATCGGGTCACGCAGCACTCAGGAACCCCAGGGGAGACACACGTATGGCACCCGGCCTGCCCACGTCCACCGCCGCCATGGACCGACCGCACTTCATCGGCATCGGTGGGGCCGGCATGTCGGGCATCGCCAAGATCCTCGCCCAGCGCGGCGCCAAGGTCGCGGGCAGCGACGCGCGCGAGTCCGCGACGGCGCAGGCGCTGCGCGCGCTCGGCGTCACGGTCCACATCGGGCACGACGCCGCGCACCTCGCGTCCGACGCCACCTGCGTCGTCGTCTCCTCCGCGATCCGCGAGGACAACCCGGAGCTGGCGCGCGCCGCCGAGCTCTCCATCCCCGTCGTGCACCGCTCCGACGCGCTCGCCTCCCTCATGGACGGCCTGCGCCCGATCGCGGTGGCGGGCACCCACGGCAAGACGACCACGACGTCGATGCTGGCCGTGGCGCTGTCCTCGATCGGCCTCGACCCGTCCTACGCGATCGGCGGCGACCTCGACGCCCCCGGCTCGAACGCGCTGCACGGTGAGGGCGACATCTTCGTCGCCGAGGCCGACGAGTCGGACCGCAGCTTCCACAAGTACACGCCGGAAGTCGCGATCATCCTCAACGTCGAACTCGACCACCACGCGAACTACGCGTCGATGGACGAGATCTACGACTCCTTCGAGATCTTCACCTCGAAGATCGTCCCCGGCGGCACCCTCGTCATCGCCGCCGACCACCCCGGCGCCGTCGAACTGACCCGCCGCATCCGCGACACCACGTCGCTCAAGGTCGTCACCTACGGCGAGTCCGAGTCGGCGGACATCCGCATCCACAAGGTCACGCCGCGCGGTCTGACCAGCGAGGTCACCGTCCTCCTCGACGGCAAGCTGCTCACCTTCACCGTCTCCGTCCCCGGCCGCCACTACGCGCACAACGCGGTCGCCGCCCTCGCCGCGGGCGTCGCGCTCGGCATCCCGAGCCGGAACCTGGCCGCCGCCCTGAAGTCCTACACCGGCGTCAAGCGCCGCCTCCAGCTCAAGGGCGAGGCAGGCGGCGTCCAGGTCATCGACTCCTACGCCCACCACCCCACCGAGATGACGGCCGACCTGGAGGCCATGCGTGGCGCCGCGTCCGACGCCCGCCTCCTCGTCCTCTTCCAGCCCCACCTGTTCTCCCGCACCCAGGAGCTCGGCAAGGAGATGGGCGAGGCCCTCGCCCTGGCGGACGCCTCCGTCGTCCTGGACATCTACCCGGCCCGCGAGGACCCGATCCCCGGCGTCACCAGCGCCCTGATCGTCGACGCCGCGCGCACGGCGGGCGCGGACGTCCGGCAAGCCGCGGACAAGGACGAGGCCGTCGCGGCCGTGGCGGGAATGGCGAAGCCCGGCGATCTCGTTCTCACCATGGGAGCGGGCGACGTCACCGACCTCGGCCCGCGCATCCTGGACCACCTCGCACAGCGCTGAAGGGAAGTGTCTCCATGTCGTACGACGTCGAGAAGCCGGACGAGCAGTGGCGCGCGGAGCTGAGCCCGGCGGAGTACGCGGTACTGCGCCAGGCCGGCACCGAGCCCGCCTTCACCGGTGAGTACACGGACACCAAGACGAAGGGCGTCTACGGCTGCCGGGCCTGCGGCGCCGAGCTGTTCACCTCGACCGAGAAGTTCGAGTCCCACTGCGGCTGGCCCTCCTTCTACGACCCGAAGGACTCCGCCGCCGTCGAACTGATCGAGGACCGCTCCCACGGCATGGTCCGCACCGAGGTCCGCTGCGCCCGCTGCGGCTCCCACCTGGGCCACGTCTTCGAGGGCGAGGGCTACCCGACCCCGACGGACCAGCGGTACTGCATCAACTCGGTGTCGCTGCGGCTGGAGCCGGTCGAGAGCTGAAACGGTTAGCCACCGGGGCTGCGCCGAAACGGTCGGCCACCGGTGCCGCACCGCCTTGGACGGGGCGGCGTCCCTGACGCCGCCCCGTCCCGCACGTCAGCCCCGCCCCGCCCGATCCGCCCGCAGGAAATCCTCCACCACCCGTATCAGCGCCAGCGGAGCCTCGTCCATCGCGTAGTGGCCGCAGACCGGCAGGTCGACGAGTTCGCCGCGGGTGAAGTAGTGGAGCCAGGTCGCGCGGATCAGTTCCGCGGGGAGGGACGGGTCGAGCTGGCCGGTGACCGCCAGGGCCGGGGTCGGGCAGTCCTCCAGGTCGTGGTGGAAGTCGTCGTGGGTCCATGAGTCGAGCCAGGCGCGGAACGCCTTGGCGTCGCTGCGGGCCACGGACCGCGCCGTCATCCGGTCCAGCCAGGCGGCGGGGCGGACGCCGCCCGTGGTGAGGTCGATGATGGTGCGGCGGTGCGCCGGTTCGTTGTCCGCCGTCGCGAACAGCTCCCATCGCTGCGGCGGCAGCGCCAGACCCGACGCGGGGACGGGCGAGACGCCCGCGATGCGCCGCACACGCGCGCGCGTCGCCGCCACGACCCGCTGCGCCACACTCGCCCCCATCGAATGCCCGATCAGCGAGAACCGCTCCCAGCCGAGCCGGTCCGCGAGCGCGAGCAGGTCGCCCGCGCCCTCGGCCGTCGTGTACGCCCCCGGGGTGTCCTTCGCCTCCCCGTAGCCGCGCAGGTCCACCAGCGCGTACTCGAAGGAGACCCGGTCCAGGTCGGGCAGGATCGGCGCCCACGCGGAACGGTCGGCGAACCAGCCGTGCACCGCGAACACCTTGTGCGGACCGTCTCCGTGCAACTCATGGGGAAGGAGATAGGTGGAGGCCACGTCGACTCCCGGGGATGTGGCGGGTGGATCGCTCCACGGTGGCGCGGCCCCGCCCCGCCCACAAGGGGGCGTGTCGGCGCGATCGGCGACAATAGGGCGCGTGACCTCCGCCGAAACCTCCTCTGTTCCCCCTTCAGGCAACGCCCGCCCCGCGCCCGGCCGCCCGGACCTGCGCGCCGACTGCGGCGACTGTTTCGGCCTGTGCTGTGTCGCGCTCCCGTTCGCCAAGTCACAGGACTTCGCGCGGAACAAGAGCGCGGGCAGCCCCTGCCACCACCTCCGGGACGACTTCGGCTGCGGCATCCACGCGCGGCTGCGCGACGAGGGCTACCAGGGGTGCACGGTCTTCGACTGCTTCGGCGCGGGGCAGAAGGTCTCGCAGGTCACGTTCGAGGGCGTCAGCTGGCGGGAGCGGCCGGAGAGCGCGCGGGCCATGTACGAGACGTTCCCCGTCATGCGGCAGCTGCACGAACTGCTCTGGTACCTCGACGAGATCAGCCGCCTGGGCCGTGCCAAGTCCGTGCACCGCGACGCCCGGCGCGCCCACGACACCATCGAGCGCCTCACGCGCGCGGGCGCCGAGGAACTGCTCGCCGCCGACGTGCCCGCGATCCGCGGCGACGTGGACTCCCTGCTGCTCAAGGCGAGCGAACTGGTGCGCGCCCAAGTGCCGGGCCGCAAGAAGAACCACCGCGGCGCGGACCTCGTCGGGGCCCGCCTGCGCTCCGCCGACCTGCGGGGCGCCACCCTGCGCGGCGCTCTCCTCATAGCCGCCGACCTGACCGGCGCCGACCTGCGCTTCGCCGACCTGCTCGGCGCGGACCTGCGGGACACCCGGCTCGTGGGCGCCGACCTCACCGGCGCCGTCTTCCTCACGCAGGCCCAGGTGAACGCGGCCCACGGCGACGCCGCCACCAAGCTGCCGCCGGGTCTGACCCGCCCCGCGCACTGGACCTCGTAGATCCGGAGAGAGACCGCGCAGACCCGGAGAGAGACCGCGTAGACCCGGAGAGAGGTCGCAGAGACCTGGGAAGAAGATTCGAGCCGGGAAGAAAAACCGGCCGCTTCCCCGCCGTACCCCCGCCCACTCCTCGTTCACGCGATGGAGCGATCATCCGGCTCTCCGCGGATGGGCCGGGATCAGGCGGGTAGGGCCGCGCCCATGACAGAGCAGTCCACGCAGCCGTTCCACCTGCCGCGCTTCTACATGCCGTACGAGGCGCGCCTCAACCCCCACCTCGACGAGGCACGCGCGCACTCCGCCGAGTGGGCCCGCGCGATGGGGATGCTGGAGGGGAGCGGCGTGTGGGAGCGGAGCGACCTCGACGCGCACGACTACGGGCTGCTGTGCGCGTACACGCACCCCGACTGCGACGGCCCCGCGCTCTCCCTGATCACCGACTGGTACGTGTGGGTCTTCTTCTTCGACGACCACTTTCTCGACCTGTTCAAGCGCACGGGTGACCGGGAGGGCGGCAAGGCCCACCTGGAGCGGCTGCCGCTGTTCATGCCGATGGACGTCTTCGCCGCGGTGCCGGAACCGGAGAACCCCGTCGAGGCGGGCCTCGCGGACCTGTGGCGGCGCACCGTGCCCGCCATGTCCCCGGGCTGGCGCCGCCGCTTCGCCGAGGCGACCGAGCACCTGCTCAACGAGTCGATGTGGGAGCTCTCGAACATCAACGAGGGCCGCGTCTCCAACCCCGTCGAGTACATCGAGATGCGCCGCAAGGTCGGCGGCGCCCCCTGGTCGGCCGGGCTCGTGGAGTACGCGACCGCGGAGATCCCGGCGGCGGTCGCCGCGTCCCGCCCGCTGCGCGTCCTGAAGGAGACGTTCTCCGACGCCGTGCACCTGCGCAACGACCTCTTCTCCTACGAGCGCGAGGTCCGCGACGAGGGCGAACTCAGCAATGGCGTCCTCGTCCTGGAGACGTTCTTCGGCTGCACGACGCAGGAGGCGGCGGAGGCCGTCAACGACGTGCTGACCTCGCGCATGCAGCAGTTCGAACACACCGCGCTCACCGAGGTGCCCGCGCTCTGCCTGGCCGAGGGGCTCGCCCCCGACCAGGTCGCGGCCGTCGCCGCGTACGCGCGCGGGCTGCAGGACTGGCAGTCCGGCGGACACGAGTGGCACCTGCGCTCCAGCCGCTACATGAACGAGGGCGCCGTCGAGGAGCCCTCACCGCTGCGCGGCCCGACCGGCCCCGGCACCGCCTCCGCCGACATCCGCGCCCTGCTCGCGTCCGCCGGGGCCGAGCGGCTGCGGGCGTACACGCACGTCCCGTTCCAGAAGGTGGGCCCCTCGCGGCTGCCCGAGTTCCTCATGCCGTACGAGGTGCGGCTCAACCCTGCGCTCGACCACGCGCGCGTGCACCTCGCCCAGTGGGTGCGCGGCATGGGCATCCTCGGCGAGGGCGTCTGGGACGAGGACAAGCTCGCCGCCGCCGACCTCGCCCTCTGCTCGGCGGGGCTCGACCCGGACGGCACCCCGGAGGCGCTCGACCTCAGCGCGCAGTGGCTCGCCTGGGGCACGTACGGGGACGACTACTACCCGCTCGTCTTCGGGCAGCGGCGCGACCTCGCCGCCGCCGGGCTGTGCGCCGAACGCCTCTCGGCGTGCATGCCCGTGGCGGGCGAGCCCGCGCTCGAACCCGCCAACGCCATGGAGCGCGGCCTCACCGACCTGTGGGCGCGCACGACCGCCTCGATGACGCCGGAGCAGCGGACCGGGCTCAAAGCGGCGGTCGACGCCATGACGGAGGGCTGGGTGTGGGAGGTGCTCAACCAGGCGCAGGAGCGCGTCCCCGACCCCGTCGACTACCTGGAGATGCGCCGCGCCACCTTCGGCTCCGACCTCACCCTCAGCATGTGCCGCGCGGGCCACGGCCCCGCCGTGCCGCCCGAGGTGTACCGCTCGGGCCCCGTACGGGCCCTGGAGAACGCGGCCGTCGACTACGGAATGCTGGTCAACGACGTGTTCTCGTACCAGAAGGAGATCGAGTACGAGGGCGAGATCCACAACGGGATCCTCGTCGTCCAGAACTTCTTCGGCACCGACTACCCGACGGCGCTCGGCATCGTGCACGATTTGATGACGCAGCGCATGCGCCAGTTCCAGCACATCGTGGGCCACGAACTCCCGGTCCTGTACGACGACTTCAAGCTCTCCGACGAGGCCCGCGCGCTGCTCGACGGCTATGTCGGGCAGCTGCGCAACTGGATGGCGGGCATCCTCAACTGGCACCGCCACGTGGACCGTTACAAGGCCGGACATCTCGCGCGGCGCGCCCACGGCTTCGTGCCGGACCGGATCCCCGCCCTTCCGGGGCGGCGCACAACCTCCGCGTCCGGAATGCGGCCTTCAGGCAACCTGACCGATGTGCCCGGCATCTTATGAGTCGGACGGCCGCTCACCGGCCGTACCGCACGGGGAGATGACGAGAACACACGGGGGTGTTCTTTACCTTGACCGAGATCATCGAACACGTCACAGACGCGTCGCGCGCACCGCACGCACCGGCCGCGGGGGACCGGGACCAAGTCGTCGAGGGGCCGGGCGAGCTGACGCCGTACCTCGCGCCGCTGACGGTCCCGCCGGTGCTGCGGCCTCGCCCGGACGACGTCCGCACCGAGACCGAGATCGCGCTGCGCCCCACCTGGCAGCGGCTCCACCCGCAGCTCCCGCCGACCCTCATGTGGGGCTACGAGGGCTCGGTGCCGGGCCCCACCATCGAGGTGCGGCGCGGGCAGCGGGTCCGCATCGCCTGGACCAACCGCATACCCAAGGGCAGCGAGTACCCGGTGACGGCGGTGGAGGTGCCGATCGGCGCACCGAGCCCGAGCACCCGGCCCGGCCGCGAGGGGGTGCCGCCGAACGCGGACGTCGCGGCCCTGCCCGCCTGGTCCGTCACCCACCTGCACGGCGCGCAGACCGGCGGCGGCAACGACGGCTGGGCGGACAACGCGGTGGGGTACGGCGACGCCCAGCTCGCCGAGTACCCGAACGACCACCAGGCCGTCCAGTGGTGGTACCACGACCACGCCATGAACATCACCCGCTGGAACGTGCAGTCGGGCCTGTACGGCACCTACCTGGTCCGCGACGACGAGGAGGACGCGCTCGGCCTCCCCGGCGGCGAACGGGAGATCCCGCTGCTCCTCGCCGACCGCAACCTGGACACGGACGCCGACGGCACCCTGAACGGCCGGCTGCTGCACAAGACGGTGATCGTCGACCCGAAGAACGCGGAGACGGGCAAGCCCGTGTCCCTGCCGTTCACCGGCCCCTACACCACCGTCAACGGGCGCATCTGGCCGTACGCCGACGTTGACGCCGCCTGGTACCGCTTCCGTCTGGTCAACGCGTCGAACGCGCGCATCTTCGACCTGGTCCTGATCGACGAGGACGACGAGCCGGTGCCGGGCGTGCTCCACCAGATCGGCAGCGACGGCGGGCTCCTGCCGCGCCCGGTGCCGGTCGACTTCGACGAGGCGCTGCCCACGCTCACCGTCGCCCCGGCCGAGCGGATGGACCTGCTCATCGACTTCGCGGCGCTCGCCGGGCGCCGGGTGCGCCTCGTCAACAAGGGACCGAACCAGGCGCCGGGCGTGCCGGACCCGGCGGGGAACGTGCCGTATCCGCACGTCCTGGAGTTCCGGGTGGGCGAGGAGTGCGAGCCCGACCCGTTCACGCTGCCCGAGGCGGTCTCCGGCTCCTTCCGGAAGCTGACGCACGACATCAAGCACGGCCACCGCCTGGTCGTGCTGACCCCGCCCGCGACCAAGGGCGGCGGCGGACACCCGGAGATGTGGGAGATGGCGGAGGTCGAGGACGCGGAGGGGCTCCGGCTCCCTGCGGAGGGCGTCATCCAGGTCGTCGACGACAAGGGCACACTGAAGACCTACCGGCGGATCGCCCGGACCTTCAACGACGGGCTCGGCTTCACCGTCGCCGAGGGCAGCCACGAGCAGTGGAGCTTCCTGAACCTCGCGGTGAACCCGCCGGTCGTGCACCCCATGCACATCCACCTGGCCGACTTCCAGATCCTCGGCCGCGACACGTACGACGCCTCCGGCTTCGACACGGGGCTCGGCGGCACGACGGCACCGGTCAGGTACGACGCGTCCAAGCCGGTCCCGCTGCCGCCCAACGAACAGGGCCACAAGGACGTCTTCCGCGCCCTGCCCGGCCAGATGCTGCGCGTCATGGGCAAGTTCGACGGGGCGTACGGCCGGTTCATGTACCACTGCCATCTCCTTGAACACGAGGACATGGGCATGATGCGGCCGTTCGTGGTGATGCCGGAGGAGGCGATGAAGTTCGACCACGGGGCCGGGCACGGCGGCGGCCACGGCGGCCACTGATCCGGTCGCCGTGGGGCAGTCTCACCCGTTCGTGGTCCGTGGCGGCGGACCGCGACGGGTAGGGCTGTGACCATGGAACGGACAGCGTTGCGGCCGAGATCGATGCCCGGGACGGCGGGGGCGACCTCCCGCCCGCAGGTCGTACGGGGCAGGGGCCGGCGCCCGGCGGGTCTCCTCGCCGGGCTGCTGTGCGCCCTGGTCCTGGTGCTCGCCGGGGCGGGCCTCGGTGCCGTCGGCACCACGGTGATCGGCATGAGCCGGATGGCGGAGGCCCAGCAGCGGGAGGTGACGGCCGGGGGCGGTGCGAGCGGTCGCCCCGGGGGTGGCGCGAGCGTTCGCCCCGGGGGTGGCGCCGATGCCGGGGCCGCGGCCGGGATCGCGGCCGGGATCGCGGCCGGGATCGCGGAGAAACCATCCGCCCCGGCGGCCCCCTCACCCGCGTCGCGTCTCGCCACCGCCCGCACCACTCTCGGCCTGGAGGTCGCCGACGCCCCGCACGGACCCGGCGCCCTGGTCGTCGCCGTGCACGTGCCCGGGGCCGCTTACACGGCCGGACTGGTGCGGGGCGACGTCGTCACGCGCTTCGGGGCGACCGAGATCGGCTCGGCGCGCGCCCTGGTGGCCCGGGTGGCGGACGCCCGCCCGGGGCGGCAGCTGATCCTGACGGTGCTCCACCGTGACGGCTCACGCCAGGCGCTCGCGGCGACGCCCGGCCTCAGCACGTGACCCACGGCGCGGCCTGTGACGGCGTGCGGGTCGGGGTGCGGGCCGATGTTCAGAGAAACGTTCGGGCCGGCGTTCTGGTCGGGTGCGGGCCGGTGTTCAGAGAAACGTTCGGGCCGGTGTTCAGACCGTGCGGAAGTGCGTCGTCAACCGCCGCTCGTCGTCCAGCACATGGAACGCGAGCCCCACCGGCGCCTCCCGGTCCGCGACCTGCTCGCCCTCCCACGGGAGCCGCAGCGTCCACGTCACCCCGGGCCCCGAGACCAGCGGGCGCCCGGCGAACGTCGTGGCGGCCGGAGTGTGCGCGTGCCCGGTGAGCACCGCGACGATCTCCGGTCTGCGCTCCAGGAGCCGCGCGAGCGAGCGGGGCCGCGCCAGCTGGTAGCGGTCGGGCAGCGGATGGTGCAGCGCCACCGGCGGATGGTGGAAGGCGATCAGGACGGGCGTGTCCCCGTCGAGGGCGTCGAGCCGCTCCTCGATCCAGGCGTACGTCTCCTCGTCGAGCGCCCCCTCGTCCTCGCCCGGAACGCTGGAGTCGCACATGAGCACGACCGTGTCGCCGACCCGGTGGGCCCGGTTGACCGGCCCGTCGGCCGCCGGCTCGCGCAACAGGGCCGTGCGGTACGGGATCCGGCTGTCGTGGTTGCCGGGACAGGTCAGGACCGGGAACGGGGGCGTCGGACCGTGCAGCCCGAGCAGCTCGGCCGCCTCCGCGTACTCGGACTCGGCGCCATGGTCGGCGATGTCGCCGGTGACCAGGAGCGCGTCCACCGGGCCCGGCAGCGCGCGCAGGTGGTCGAGGACGCGGCGGGCGCGCTCGGTGGCGCGCGGGGTTCCGTCCAGGTGCAGATCGCTGATCTGGGCCAGCACGAGCATGGGCGTACGTCCTCCGGGAGAGCGCCAGCGGGTCGCTAACGGTGTGCGGCGATCCAATCATTAGACCTAATGCTTGGGCAATGCCTTGCCGTTAGCGAGCGGCAAGGGTGCGGCAAGGGGGCGGGAGGCGCGGCGAAGGTGCGGGGAAGGCCCGGGAACGGACTCGCGCCCGCCTCCCGGGCCGGGCAGGATGCTCCCGTGGACGACCCGTACCCCGCCGCGCCCCCAGGAGGCCCCCGCATGACGACCGGCACACCCGCCCCCTTCACCGCCGCCGACTACCGGGCCCGGATGGAGCGCGCCGTGCGCTCCGCCGCCGACGCCGGGCTCGCGGGGGTGCTCGTCGCGCCGGGGCCCGACCTGGTGTGGCTCACCGGGTACCACGTGCCGGCCGACACCGAGCGGCTCACCCTCCTGGTGCTCGCCGAGGGGCAGGAGCCGACGCTCGTCGTGCCCGCCCTGGAGGCGCCGGACGCCGCCAAGGCCGCGGGCGCCGACGCGATGGCCCTGCGCGACTGGACAGACGGCAAGGACCCGTACGCGATCGCCGCCCCGCTCCTCGGCGCGAAGGGCGGAGCGGGCCGCTTCGGCGTCAGCGACAACGCCTGGGCCATGCACCTCCTCGGTCTCCAGCGCACCCTGCCCGACACCTCGTACGTCTCCTTCACCGAGGCGCTGCCGATGCTGCGCGGGGTCAAGGACGCCGCCGAGCTGGAGCGGCTCGCCGCCGCCGGTGCGGCCGCCGACGCCGCGTACGAGGAGATCAAGAAGACGACGTTCGGCGGGCGCAGGGAGAGCGACATCGCCCGCGAACTCGCTGACCTGCTGCGGCAGTTCGGGCACGAGCAGATCGACTTCACGCTCGTCTGCTCCGGCCCCAACGGTGCCGACCCGCACCACGCGCCGGGCGAGCGCGTCATCCAGGACGGCGACATGATCGTCCTCGACTTCGGCGGCCTCAAGCACGGCTACGGCTCCGACACCTCCCGCACCGTGCACGTCGGCGAGCCCACCGACGAGGAGCGCCGCGTCCACGCCGTCGTGCGCGAGGCGCAGACCGCCGCCTGCGACGCCGTGCGGCCCGGCATCGCCTGCCAGGAGGTCGACCGGGTCGCCCGCAAGGTCATCACCGACGCCGGGTACGGCGATTACTTCATCCACCGCACCGGGCACGGTATCGGCGTCACCACGCACGAGCCGCCGTACATGGTCGAGGGCGAGGAGCGGCCGCTCGTCCCCGGCATGTGCTTCTCCGTGGAGCCCGGCATCTACCTGCCGGGGCGCTTCGGCGTCCGGATCGAGGACATCGTCACCGTCACCGAGGACGGCGGCCGGCGCCTCAACGCCACGTCCCGGGACCTGGCGATCGTGGGCTGACGACGATGGAGCCGACGCCGGAGCCGCCCACCGCCGACGCGGTGCGCCGCCTGCTCGCGACCCTGCTCCCGGACGGGGGCGGGGCCGAGGTGCGCCCGGTCGCCGAGGGCGGCGAGCACGCCACCTGGTGGGTGGGGGACCGGCACGTCCTGCGCCTCGCCCTCGATACGGCCATGTCGCAGCGCCTGCGCCGCGAGATCCGGCTGCGGGACCTGGTCCGGCCGTCCGTCGCGGTCGGCCTGCCCGTGTCCGTCGCGGCGGGCGACTGGGCGCCGGGCCTCGCCTGCACCCTGGACACCCGGCTGCCCGGCGAGTCGGCGGAGGTCCGTGACGTCACCGCGGCCGGTGAGGAGGACCTCGCCGGGCTGCTCACCGGCCTGCACGAGGTGCCGGTGGCCCGCGCGGCGGCGCTCGGCGTGCCGAGGACGGCGCCGCGCTCCCTGGAGAACCTGCGCCGTGCGGCCGGTGCCGCGGCCCGGAAGCTCGCTGCGGACGACGAGTTCGAGGCGGAGCGGCTCGACCAGCTGACACCCCGGGCCGTCGTCCAGCTCGGCCCGCCCGGCGACCCGGTGCTCGTCCACCACGACCTCAAGGGCGAGCACCTGACTGTCGACCGGGGCGGGCGCGTGCGCGGCGTCCTCGACTGGACCGACGCGGTGGTCGGCGACCCGGCCGAGGACATCGCGGGCCTGGCGATCGCGGTCGGCGCGCGGGCGGCGGTCCGCTCGGCGACCCTCGCCGGGTACGGGCCCCGGGTCTGCCTGCGCGGCCTGTGGCTGGCCCGCTGCGACACCCTGCTCCGCCTCGCCGACCGCCTCCACGGAGCCGACGCGGACAGCCCCGTACCGCTCCTCCGGGTCCAGCTGGAGCGGGCCTGGGAACCGATCCTGCTGGAGCTGGTGTGACGCCGGGGGCCGGGGCCACCGTGCACGGCGAGGCGGTGCACGCCGAGGCCGTTCTCAGGGCGCCACGGCCACCACGCACGACTCGCCCGGCACCGTCAGCAGCCCGTCCGCGCCCGGGAGTTCCACCGGCTCCCACGCCGCGAGGACCTGCGCGACCGGGCGCCCCAGCGGGATCGACACCGGGTCCGCCGACAGGTTGACCGCCACCCGCAGGTCGCCCCTGCGGTACGCGATCCAGCGGGCCCGTTCGTCGAAGGCGACCTTGACGGCCGCCAGATCCGCGTCCTGGAGGTCGGTGCGGGCGTGGCGCAGGGCGATCAGGTCGCGGTACCAGGAGAGCACGCGCGCGTGGTGGCCCGTCGCCTGCTCCGACCAGTCGAGGCAGGAACGTTCGCGCGTGGCCGGGTCCTGCGGGTCGGGGATGTCCTTCTCGGCCCAGCCGTGCGCCGCGAACTCCCGGCGCCTGCCCTTGCGGACGGCCTCCGCGAGCTCGGGGTCGGTGTGGTCGGTGAAGTACTGCCACGGCGTGCTCGCCGCCCACTCCTCGCCCATGAACAGCATCGGCGTGAAGGGGCTCGTCAGGACCAGCGTCGCCGCGCACGCGAGGAGGCCGGGGGAGACGGAGGCGGCGAGCCGGTCGCCCTGGGCGCGGTTGCCGATCTGGTCGTGGGTCTGCGTGTAGGCGAGCAGCCGGTGCGCGGGGGTGCGGGCGCGATCCAGGGGGCGGCCGTGGTGGCGGCCCCGGAACGAGGAGTACGTGCCGTCGTGGAAGAAGCCGTGTGTCAGGGTCTTGGCGACGGCGGCGAGCGGCTCGCGCGCGAAGTCGGCGTAGTAGCCGTCGCTCTCGCCCGTGACGGCCGCGTGCACGGCGTGGTGCACGTCGTCGTTCCACTGCGCGTGCACGCCGAGGCCGCCCTCCGCGCGCGGGGTGATCATGCGCGGGTCGTCGAGGTCGGACTCGGCGATCAGGAACAGCGGCCGGCCGATCCGCTGGGACAGGTCGTCCACGGCCGTCGACAGCTCCTCCAGGAAGGGCAGCGCGCGCCGGTCGTGCAGTTCGTGGACGGCGTCCAGGCGCAGGCCGTCGACGCGGTAGTCGCGCAGCCAGGCGAGGGCGCTGCCGATCAGGTAGGCGCGGACCTCGTCGGAGCCGGGCGCGTCCAGGTTCACGGCGCTGCCCCACGGCGTGTGGTAGGTGTCCGTGAAGTACGGGCCGAACGCGGGGAGGTAGTTCCCGGCCGGGCCCAGATGGTTGTGCACGACGTCGAGGACGACCCCGAGCCCCAGCTCGTGCGCGGCGTCGACGAACCGCTTCAGCGCCTCGGGGCCGCCGTACGGCTCGTGCACCGCCCACAGGCTCACCCCGTCGTACCCCCAGCCGTGCCGGCCGGGGACGGGACACAGCGGCATCAGTTCGACGTGGGTGACGCCGAGGTCGACGAGATGGGTGAGGCGCTCGGCCGCCGCGTCGAGGGTGCCCTCGGTCGTGTACGTGCCCACGTGCAGCTCGTAGAGGACCGCGCCGGTCAGGTCCCGGCCCGCCCAGCCCGCCCGCCACACGTGCCGGTCGTGGTCGACGACGGCGCTCGGCCCGTCGGGCCCGTCGGGCTGGCGGCGCGAGCGCGGGTCGGGCAGCACGGGCCCGTCGTCGAGCGCGAACCCGTACCGCGATCCGTCCCGCGCGTCGGCCTCGCCCGACCACCAGCCCGCGCGGTCCCCGTCGCGCTCCAACGCGCGCGTGGCTCCGTCGCAATGGAGCGTGACCTGCTCTGCCTTGGGTGCCCACACCTCGAACCGCACGGACGCTTCCCCCTCGTAGCCGGATGTCTGCCGACAGTGACGACGCGTCCATCCTGCGACAGGAGTGATCGTTTCGCCGGTAAATCGGCAGTACTGGCCGGTTCTTTTGCGACCGCGGGTGTCCGTTGTTTTCTGGACACTTCGGCCGTGCTGCCCGACAATCACAGGCGTGACGTCCTCTTTTGAACACCAGACGTACCCCGCGCGGCTCACCGACGCCGAGCGGGACCGTGCGCTGGCGGTGCTCAGGGACGGCGTCGCGCTGGGGCGGCTCTCGCACGACACGTTCGTGCGCCGCATGGAGCTGGCGCTCGCCGCCCGCAGGTCCGACGAACTGCACGCGCTCACCGCCGATCTGCGCGGCGAGAACCGCTGGTCCCGCGCGGTCCTCGGGGCCGTGGGCGCGGTCTCCGGGTTCACCGTGCGGCTGCGCAGGGCCTGGACCGTCGAGCGGCTGCCCAAGCTGCTGCTGCCGCTGCAGAGCAGCCCCTACCCGCTGCGCATCGGCCGCGACCCGGCCAACGGGCTGCGCCTGAGCCACGACACGGTCTCCCGGGTGCACGCCGAGCTGAGCCGCCAGGGCGGCATGTGGGTCCTGCGCGACCTCGGCTCCACCAACGGCACGTCCGTGAACGGCCGCAGGGTCACCGGCGCCGCCGTGGTCCAGGACGGCGACCAGGTCGCCTTCGGCCGCGTCTCGTTCCGGCTCTCGGCGGACTGAGAGCCTGTGCGTCCTCTCAGCCGCCCGCGAAGCGGACCGCGGCGATCGTCGTGCGGGCCTGGTGCTCTATCTGGTGGGCCACCGGCACCCAACGCGCCCCGAACCGGGCCCCGTACACCTCGCACCACCGGGTGACCAGGGCGTCGAGGCGGGGGGTCGCCGGGTCGCCGGCCTCCTCCAGGACGCGAAGCAGCATGGCCGCGGCCCGCAGGGGGAGGCGGCGGGCGAAGGCGTCGATGCTGCCGACGTAGGCCATCGTCGCGTCCGGCGGGGGCGGTTGCACCCAGTCGTCCGCGAGGCCCGGGACCAGGCTCAGCGCCCAGCGGGCCGCGCGCAGCAAGGGACCCGTGGTGTCCGGGAGCCGGGGCAGGGTCTCCATGAGGATCGCCTCGACGAGGCGGGTGTCGCGGCTGAGCCGGGCCGATATCCGGCGCAGCGCCCGCTCGGGCGCGGGGTGCGGGGCCGGGTCGTCGACCAGGTCGCTGGCCCACATCGGCACCTCGATGATCGCCGTCGAGCCGCCGTAGAGGTGCGCGTGGTGCCAGGTGGAGTGCCGGGCGTCGTCGGGCAGGCTGGGGAACGCGGCCCGCGCGTCGAGCCCCGGCATCACATGGACCCCGGGCCCGGACGCCGGCCAGCCCGCCGCGTCGCAGGCGCCCGTCTCGACCGGTATGTGCAGCTCGGCCGCCGACTTGGCGAACGCCTCCGCGAGCCCGGGTATGTCACGGGTCAACTGGACCCAGCTGCCGCCCAGTTCGGTGCCGTGCAGGGAGACCTGGAGGTAGGGGCGCAGCTCGTCGATGACCCCGGTCAGCGTCGTCGTCTCCGGCGGGAGCCGGCCCGGGGGCAGGACCGACGGCGACCACTCGGGCTGCTCGGGCCCCGCGGGGCGGAAGAAGTGGCGGTGGTAGTCGAGCAGGGTGCGCGGCGCGGGCGTACGGTGCAGCGCCGCGCCGTCCGGGTCGGCGCAGAGCAGGAAGTGCCAGGAGCGGTCGGCGCGCAACGCCGGTTCCTGCAGCGCCCGCTCGGCCAGATGCAGTGCCGTCAGTCCGCCCGTCGGCTCGTTGGCGTGCGCCCCGGCGACGACGAGGACGCTGCGGGCGTCGTGCCCGACGGACAGCAGATGCAGGGGGCGGCCCTCGCGTGACGTGCCGATCCGGCGCAGTCCGCACAGTTCGGGTCGGTGAGTCGCCAGCTCCCGCGCCGACCGCACCAGTTCGGCCGTGGTGGGGTACCGCTGCTCCGTCAGATGACTCACCCCCGCTGGTGCTCCTGGCGTCAGCATCCGCAGTACCCCACGCTCGGCCGTGCCTGTCAAGAAGGCTTGTGCTCCGCTCCGGGCCTGTACGAAGACAGGCACTGGTCGCCGGTGCAGGCTACGCCGTCCGGCTCAGGCGCGGACCAGCAACGCCACCGGTGACTGCCGGAAAAGGTCCGCCACGCGCGCGTGGCCGCTGAACTGCCGCCCCGGATCCAGCAGTTCCGTCCAGTCACCCGGCGGCAGCGCGAGCGTCGTCTCCTGCCAGCCGCCCGCATCCGCGAGCCGCAGGGAGAGCCGGGTCGCGGCTACGACCACGTGGCCCGAGCGCGCGTACGCCACGCAGTGCTGTCCGGCCGGGCCCTCGGCGGACAGCGGCTCGTAGGTGGCCGCGCCGCCGAACCACTCCGGGTGCTCCCTGCGCAGGTGCAGCGCCGCCTTGGTGAGCGCCTCCTTCTCCGCGGAGAGCGTGCCCGGCTCCCGGGCCGCCTCGAAGCGGGCGGGCGTCCGGTTGTCCGGGTCGACCAGGGCGCGGTACGCGTGCTCGGTGCCCTGGTAGACGTCCGGGACGCCCGGCATGGTGAGGTGCACCAGGGCCGCGCCCAGGACGTTGACCCGCACATGGGGCGCGAGGTCCGCCATGAAGCGCAGCACCTCGTCGCCGGGCGGGCCGCAGGGGCCGGACGCCACGAAGTCCCGCAGGGCGCTCTCGTAGGCCTCGTCCTGCTCCGTCCACGTCGTGAAGAGGCCCGCCTCACGCGCGTGCTTGAGCAGGGCGCCTTGCAGCCGCTCCGGATCGGCGGGGCCGAGCCCGGCCACCGTCTGCCAGGCCGCCCAGGCGAGCTGCTGGTCGGGGGCGCTGCCGGCGCCGCCGCGCGCGGTCAGCTCGGTGACCAGGGCGAGCAGCGCCTCCCACTGCGTGGGGCACTGGCTGAGGGCCGCGATGCCCGCCCGGACGTCCGCGCTGCGCTTGGTGTCGTGGGTCGACAGGACGGTCGAGGTGTAGGGCCAGTCCCGCTGCACGCGCGCGCAGTAGGCATGGAACGCGTCGGCGGGGACCGCTGGGCTCTGCGGGTTCCCGCCGACCTCCAGGGCCGACAGGAGCGGCGTGTACCGGTAGAAGGCGGTGTCCTCGACGGACTTGGCCCGCAGCGCCGACGACGCCTGCGCGAACCGCGCGCGGAACGCCCGGTGCCGGGGGGAGTCCCCGTGCCGCCCGAGCGCAAGATCCCGTACGGCGTCGACGGCGCGGGCCTCCTCGGCGACGGTGAACGCGGCTTTCGCGTCCGCCGCGTCGGACGCCGTCAGCACCGTCTCCGGGTCGACGCCCCCGGCGACGTACGGCCGGTACACCGGCACGCGCACCAGGAGCTCGCACAGGGCCGTGCGCAGCGCCCAGGGCGCGTGGTCGCGCAGCGCGGGCTGTTCGGCGCAGAGCGCGGCGGCCTCGCGCGTCAGCCGGTCCACCTCGGCGGCCAGCTCGTGCGTGACGACGTGGTGGGCGGCGCGGCGGGCGGTCGCCTCCCAGTCGCCGCCGCGGTCGGCCGCGGCGCCCGTGAACCGGCGGAAGAGGCTGAGCAGCTCGTCCGCGCCCGCGGGGTCGGTGAACAGGCCGTCGATGCGGCGCAGCGCGTCGTAGCCCGTGGTCCCGGCCACCGGCCAGGCCGCGGGAAGGTGTTCGTCGTCCTCCAGGATCTTCTCGACGACGGTCCACCGGCCGCCCGTCGCGCCGCCGAGGCGCTGGAGGTAGCCGCCGGGGTCGGCGAGGCCGTCGGGGTGGTCGACGCGCAGCCCGTCGACGACGCCCTCGCGCAGCAGCCGCAGGATCGTCGCATGGGTCTCCTCGAAGACCTCGGGGTCCTCCTGGCGCACGCCGATGAGGTCGGAGATGGTGAAGAAGCGCCGGTAGTTCAGCTCGGTGCGGGCTAGGCGCCACCAGGCCAGGCGGTACCACTGGGCCTCCAGGAGCTGCGGCAGCGGCAGCGTGCGCGTGCCTTCGCGCAGCGGGAAGACGTGGTCGTAGTAGCGCAGCACGTCCCCCTCGACCTTCAGGGCGGCCGACTCGTCCCCCACGGGCCCGCCGAGGACGGGCAGCAGGACCCGGCCTCCTTGCGCCTCCCAGTCGATGTCGAACCAGCGCGCGTACGGCGAGGAGGGCCCGTCGCGCAGGACCTCGTACAGCGGCCTGTTGTGCCGCACGGAGGCCGCCATGTGGTTGGGCACGATGTCGACGACCAGGCCGAGCCCGTGCTCGCGCGCCTTGGCGGCGAGCGCCCGCAGCCCTTCCTCGCCGCCCAGTTCGTCGCGCACGCGCGCGCAGTCCACCACGTCGTAGCCGTGCGTCGACCCGGGCACGGCCTCCAGGACCGGCGACAGGTGCAGATGGGAGACCCCCAGGGAGGCCAGGTACGGGACGGCGGCAGCGGCCGCGGCGAAGCCGAGATCGGGTTGCAGCTGGAGCCGGTAGGTGGCCGTCGGGGCGTGAGGCGTCATGCGAGATTACTTACCCCCAGAGGCGCCTTTCGTGCGTTCACCGCGGCGCTGCGGCGCGCCGCGGTGAACGCCCCGAAGGTGCCTACGCGGGCCGCCGGAGCACCGTGAGGCTCCGTCCGACCAGCTCCAGGCGGTCGCCCCCCTGGACCTTCGGCCCGTCGTCGGTGGGCAGCCCGGTCGGCAGCGCCGTGTCGACGACCGGCTGCCACTGGCGGCCGTGGTCCGTGGGGACCACGAACTCCTGCACCTCGGGCGAGGCGTTGACCAGGAGCAGGAACGAGTCGTCCATGATGCGCTCGCCGCGCGGCCCCGGCTCCGAGATCGCGTTGCCGTTGAGGAACACCGACAAGGAGCGGGCCTGCGCCGCGTTCCAGTCCTGCTGCGTCATCTCCTCGCCCTCGGGGGTGAACCAGGCGATGTCGGACAGCTCGTCGTGCGTGCCCTCCACCGGGCGGCCGTGGAAGAAGCGGCGCCTGCGCAGGACGGGGTGGTGGCGGCGCAGGCGCACCATCGCGCGCGTGAACTCCAGGAGCGGCTCCGGCGGATCGTCCGGGTCGGCCCAGCGCACCCAGGAGACCTCGTTGTCCTGGCAGTACGCGTTGTTGTTGCCGCCCTGGGTGCGGGCGAACTCGTCCCCGTGGCTGAGCATCGGCACGCCCTGGGACAGCATCAGCGTGGCCACGAAGTTGCGCATCTGGCGGGCCCGCAGGTCGAGCACGGCGGGATCGTCGGTCTCGCCCTCGGCGCCGCAGTTCCACGACCGGTTGTGGCTCTCGCCGTCCCGGTTGTCCTCGCCGTTGGCGTCGTTGTGCTTGTCGTTGTACGCCACCAGGTCGTGCAGGGTGAACCCGTCGTGGCAGGTCACGAAGTTTATCGAGGCGAGCGGGCGGCGCCCGTCGTCCTGGTAGAGGTCGGAGGAGCCGGTGAGCCGGCCCGCGAACTCCGCCAGGGTGCGCGGCTCGCCCCGCCACAGGTCCCGTACGGTGTCGCGGTACTTGCCGTTCCACTCGGTCCACAGGGGCGGGAAGTTGCCCACCTGGTAGCCGCCCTCGCCGACGTCCCAGGGCTCCGCGATCAGCTTCACGCGCGAGACGACCGGGTCCTGCTGCACCAGGTCGAAGAAGGACGAGAGCCGGTCCACCTCGTGGAACTGGCGCGCCAGGGTGGCCGCCAGGTCGAAGCGGAACCCGTCGACGTGCATCTCCTCGACCCAGTAGCGCAGCGAGTCCATGATCATTTGTAGGACGTGCGGGGAGCGCATCAGGAGCGAGTTGCCCGTGCCCGTCGTGTCCATGTAGTACCGGGGATCGTCGGTGAGGCGGTAGTACGACGGATTGTCGAGGCCCTTGAAGGAGAGGGTCGGACCCAGGTGGTTGCCCTCCGCCGTGTGGTTGTAGACGACGTCCAGGATGACCTCGATGCCCGCCTGGTGCAGCGCCCGCACCGCCGATTTGAACTCCAGGACCTGCTCGCCCCGGTCGCCCCACGAGGCGTAGGTGTTGTGCGGGGCGAAGAAGCCGATCGTGTTGTAGCCCCAGTAGTTGTTCAGGCCCATCTCGACCAGGCGGTGGTCGTTGACGAACTGATGGACCGGCATCAACTCAAGTGCCGTGACGCCGAGTTCGGTGAGGTGGTCGATGATCGCGGGGTGGGCGAGCGCCGCGTACGTGCCGCGCAGCTCGTCGGGGAGCGCCGGATGCCGCATCGTCAGACCCTTGACGTGGGCCTCGTAGAGCACCGTCTCGTGGTACTCGGTGCGCGGCGGGCGGTCGTCGCCCCAGTCGAAGTAGGGGTTCACCACGACCGACGCCATCATGTGCGGCGCCGAGTCGAGGTCGTTGCGCTCCTCCGGTGATCCGAACGGATATCCGTACACCGCCTCCGTCCAGTCGATGCGCCCGCTGATGGCGCGCGCGTAGGGGTCGAGGAGCAGCTTCGCGGAGTTGCAGCGCATCCCGCGCGAGGGTTCGTAGGGGCCGTGCGCCCGGTAGCCGTACCTCTGTCCCGGCATGATGCCGGGCAGGTAGGCGTGCCGGACGAACGCGTCGGACTCTCTCAGCTCGACCGCCGTCTCCGAACCGTCGTCGTGCAACAGGCACAACTCGATTCGGTCGGCGGCTTCGGAGAAGACCGCGAAATTGGTTCCGGCGCCGTCGTACGTGGCACCGAGCGGATACGCCTGTCCAGGCCAGACCTGCATGCTGACGACTCTTCCACTTCCGGCCCGGCGGTCCGGGCGACACCAGTGAGTCTGTCCCCGAAATGGACGGAACCACCTTCGAGTTGGACCCCTCTTACAGGAAGACCACGTACATCCGGTATGCCCACACGTGGGACTGCCGGGAGAGCAGGGGGAAGATGTGCGCGAGCTAGCAAGACGCCATCTCGGCAAACTGGTGGCCACGGTGGCCCTCGCCACCGCGGGGGCGGCCGTCGTGGTGGGCGTGGGCCTGCCGGACGGCTCGGGGGACGCCGGAGCGGCCACCAGGGCGGGCACGGCCCAGCGGGACGCCGTGGCGCCGGAGGGGACGGTCGAGGCCGCACCCGACGAGGGCGCGAAGGGGGTCGGCCGTGACCCGCTCACCGACGCGGAGATCGACCGGGCCGAGAAACTCGCCGTCCAGAACAACAACATGCGCCTGAGCGCCCGGGACGTGGAGGGCGACCGGGGCCCGCAGCACCTGTCCACGAACCTGACGGAGATCGACCCGGGCCTCAGTGGCGCGGCCGCCGCGCAGCGCCGGGCGGACGTCGTCTCCTACGACTACAGGAACGACACGGTCGTCACCAAGACCGTCAACCTCGACACCGGCAAGGTGGAGGACACGCGCAACGACAAGGGCGTACAGCCCCCGCCCAGCCAAGGTGAACTGGCCGAGGCCGCGGACCTGCTGATAGCGAACAAGCTCGGCGCCGGCCTCAAGGCCGACTACCGGGACGCGACCGGCAAGCAGCTCACCAAGGCGGGTCAGCTGCAGCTCAGCGGCATGATCTTCCGCAAGGCGACCGTCGCGCGCGTGCCCGCGGCCCTCACCGACTGCGGTGCGCACCGCTGCATGCGGGTCATCGCCAAGGTGACCAACGGACCGTGGATCGACACCCGCGCCCTGATCGTCGACCTGAGCGACCGCACCGTCAGCCGGCTCTCCTGAGCGCCGCCGCGGACCCGAACCCTCCACATACCTCTCCTGCACAAGGGAGCCCTTCCGTATGCACGTGAACAGAGTCCGGCGCGCCCGCACGAGGCCCGCCGCCGCCCTCACCGGCCTCGCGGTCACCGCGCTGCTCGGCACCGCCTTCGCCACCGCACCGTCCGCCACCGCCGCGCCCCAGGCGCCCGCGGCGGCCGCGCCCGCCTGCTCGGCCGCGTACAAGATCGAGCAGACCCTCGACGGCGGTACCACCTGGCGGATGTGCTGGCACTACAACACCCTCTCCGGTCTCGTCCTGGACGACGTGAGCTACCAGCCCAAGAGCGAGCCGAAGCCGATCCGTGTCCTCACCAGTGCCCGCCTCGCGCAGGTCCATGTCCCCTACGACGACGGCAAGGCCGAGTACGACGACGTCACCGGCACCGACTTCGGCCAGGCCCTGCAGCAGCTGCGCCCCGCCGAGTGCCCCGGCGGCACCATCAAGACCGTGAAGGTCCCCGACCGCGGCAATGTGGCCGGGCTGTGCGCGACCACGCGTGCGCGCGGGCACGCGTACCGCCTCAACGACGACCTCTCGACCGGCGGCAGCGGGAAGGTCTACAGCTCCCAGGGCAAGGACCTGCTCCTCTACACCGTCAACAAGGCGTCCTGGTACGAGTACATCACCGAGTGGCGCTTCTCCTCCGACGGCACCATCACCTCCAACGTCGGCGCGACCGGCAGCCTCTCCCCGTACGACTACGACGGCACCGACGGCAAGGGCTGGCCCATCGGCAAGGGCGCCACCGCCTACGCCGAGAGCCACAACCACAACTTGTTCTGGCGCGTCAACTTCGGCCTCGACGGCTCCAGCAAGAGCAAGGTCGAGCAGTACGACTCGAAGGTGAGCGCCCCGCAGGGCGGCGGCGCGCCCACCACCAAGACCACCAGGACCCCCGTCACCAAGGAGCTGGCCGGTGACGCGGCGAACATGCGCTGGTGGCGCGTGGTCTCCACCGCGGGCAAGAACAAGGACGGCCACCCCAGGTCCTACGAGTTCGTCCCCGGCCGCTCGGCCAAGTACCCCGGCCGCTCCTTCACGAAGCACGACGTGTACTTCACCGAGTACAAGAAGTGCGAGCAGTACGCGAGCGACAACCCCGCCGCGAACTGCGGAGGCGCGAGCGTGGACAAATGGGTCAACGGGGAGGCGCTGAAGAGCCCCATCGCCTGGGTCAACATAGGGTTCCACCACATCGCCCGCGACGAGGACCAGCAGCCCATGCCGGTCCACTGGCAGGGCTTCTCGCTGGCCCCGAGGGACGTCACCGCCATGAGCCCGCTCACTCCTGCCGACCTCGCGAACCAGAACGGGGTTCCCCCGGTGGGCCGTTGACAAACTCTCCTGCCCATCCGGCTGCACCGCCCGCCGCTCCCGGAGTACCCTTCCTTGATCGTTGTTGGGGGAGTGCTCAACAAGCTCGGACAAGCTCGGGGGAGCGGAAGGCGGTGCGGAGCCGGTGAGCTCGGGAGGGCTTGAGCTGCCCCCTGGTGACGACGGTCACGAGGACCAGGACGGCCCGGGGGCTGCCGCCACGGACATCCCGCCCCAAGCGGTGTCACTGGCCCGGCCCATGGACGTGGGGTCCCAGATCGGTCCCGAACTGGACTGGGGCCCCGACGCGTGGCGTGAGGTGCGTACGCGCGCACAGCGGGCCGGGCGCGCCTACATCTGGCTGAACCTGGTCGAGCAGCGGCTGCGCGCCGTCGTCGCCGCCGTGCTGCGGCCCGTCTACGAGCCCGTCCACGGCGACGACTGGGTCGTGGCCGCCGCCGGGCCCGCCGGGCAGGAGTGGGTGCAGCGGGCCGTCGCCGTGCGCGAGGTCAGCCGCCGCAAGGGCTACCTCCTCGACCCGGCCGACGACAATGTGCTGTCGTTCCTGACCCTTCCGCAGCTGCGGGAGCTGATGGTGCAGCACTGGCCCTGCTTCGAGCCGTACTTCGACGACCGGCGCGACGTGGAGCTCGCCCTGGACGAGCTGGAGGTCACCCGCAATGTGGTCTCCCGCAACCGCGCCCTCAACGAGACGGTCCTCGCCCAGGCCGAGCGCGCCTCCGCCCGCCTCCTGGAGATGCTCGGCGCCGGCTCCGACGTCCCCTCGGCCCGCCGCCTGCCCATCGACGCCGTCGAGGAGCTGGTCGGCGACCGGTTCGCGGACGTCGTCGGCGTCCACTCCGACCGGGTGCGGCTGCTGCGCCAGTTCCCCGCCGAGGACCTCTTCGGCGGCGCCCGGCGCCTGGACGCCATCGGGATCGGCCTCAACCTGCTCGTGCAGAACTTTTCGGGGCGCCGCCTCGTCCGCCTCGCCGAGTCCGGCTGCCGCATCCGGCTGCTGTTCCTCAACCCCGCCTCCAGCGCGGTCAAACGGCGCGAGCGGGAACTCGGTATCAAGCGGGGCGAACTGGGCCGCGCCGTCGAGATGAACATCCTGCACATGCGCCGGGTCAGGGCCCGGCTCCGCGACCCCGGCGCGTTCGAGATCCAGGTCTTCGACGAGACGCCGCGCGTCACCGCCTACCTCGTCGACGGCGACGGGGCGGACGGCGTCGCCGTCGTCCAGTCCTATCTGCGCCGCTCGCGCGGAATGGAGGCGCCGGTCCTCGTGCTGCGCGGCGGCGGCCGCACGGTCCGGGCGAACGCCGCGCCGGACGCCGGGGAGAACGGCCTGTTCGTGACCTACCGGGACGAGTTCGAGCAGGCGTGGGCCGACGCCCGGCCGGTGTCCTGACCGGGGCCGGGGGGCCGGCGCCGCGGGGATTGTCAGTGGCGCGTGCGAAGGTGGTGGTCACTGGGGGAACGCACCACGAGAAGGGGGCTGCCATGGGCTGGCACCGGGAGCTGATGGTCGGCTTCGACCTGGAGACGACGGGCACGGATCCGCGCGAGGCGCGCATCGTGACCGGCGCCGTCATAGAGGTCAGGGACGGTTCCGTCCTCGGCCACAAGCAGTGGCTCGCCGACCCGGGCGTGCCCATCCCGGACGAGGCGGTCGCCGTCCACGGCATCAGCAATGAGCGGGCGCGGGCGGAGGGCGCGCCGGCCGACCGGGTGGCCGACGCCATCGCCGACGTACTGGCCGGATACTGGCGCACGGGCGTCCCGGTGGTGGCGTACAACGCGGCGTTCGATCTGACCCTGCTCTCCGCCGAACTGGCCCGCCACGGCCTGCCCTCGCTGCACGAGCGGCTCGGCACGGACCCGGCGCCGGTGATCGACCCGTACACGATCGACCGCACCGCCGACCGCTACCGCCGCGGCAAGCGCAACCTGGAGGCGGTCTGCACCGAGTACGGCGTCACGCTCGACGCCGCCCACGACGCCTCGGCGGACGCCCTCGCCGCCGCGCTCCTCGCCCGCGCGATAGCCGACCGCCACCCGAAGATCGCGGGCCTCGGCCCGGCCGAGCTGCACCGCCGCCAGGTGGAGTGGTACGCGGAGTGGGCGAGGGACTTCCAGGCGTTCCTCCGGGGCAAGGGCGACGAGACGGCGGTGGTGGACCCGGCGTGGCCGATACGCCGGCTCACTTCCGACACGGCACATTCCAGCCCGGCGAAATCCAGCCCGTCCGGCGTTTGAGGACCGGAGTCCGGGGCGAGGCCCCGTGCGAACGGCGGGGCAGCCGTCAACGGGTCCGACCTCAGAACGGGTACCAGCGCACGGCAGGGTCCCCGTCCCGCAACGACCCCACCCGCCGCCGGAACTCCGCCAACGCCGCGGGATTGGCAGGCGCATGCTGGGCGACCCACGCACAGGACGCCGTCTCCCGGGCCCCGCGCAACACCCCGCACCCGTCCCACTCCCGCACATCCCACCCATAGGCCGCGACAAACCCGTCATAGGCCGCCGCAGGCAGCCCGTACCGGTCGCGTGACAACGCCATCACCACCAGGTCATGCTCGCGCAGATCGGACGAGAACGTCTCAAGGTCCACCAGAACGGGCCCGTCGGGACCGATATGCACATTGCGGGGCAGCGCGTCCCCGTGAATGGGCCCGGGAGCAAGCCGGGGCGTCAGCGCGGCGGCCGCCGCCGCGAAACCGTCCCGCCGCTCACGCAAGTACTCCGCGTCCGCCGGGTCGATCGCGTCGCCCGCGAGCCGCAGCCAGCGCTCGACGCCGCCCAGCAACTCCCGCCGGGGCAGCGTGAAGGCGGTCGGGGCGGGCAGCGCGTGCACCAGCTTCAGCAGCTCCGCGAGGTCGCGCGGTTCGGCGGGCCGCACGGAGTCGGGGATGCGGTGCCACACGGTCACCGGATGCCCGTCGACGACCAGCGGCTCGGCCTTCGCGGCCCGGACGGCGGGCACGCCGTGGCCGGCGAGGTAGGCGGCGATGTCCAGCTCGCGCCGGGCCCGGTCAAGGAGCTCGGGCGCGAGGCCGCTGTCCCGGCCGACCTTGATCACCAGGTCACCGGCGGCGAACACCGCGTTCTCGCCGAGCGCGAGCAGCTCCGCGCCGCCCGCGGGGCCGTCCACGACACCCGCCCGGGCCAGCACGTCCCGTGCCCGTACCTCGTCCATCACTCGCCTCCCGCGTGCTCCCGCCGTCTGACCGGGCCAGTCTCGCACCCGTCCGAATGTCTTGACGTCGTAGGACCGGCTCAGCACGATGACGGAGGCCGCCGGGTACGGCCGCGAACACCTGAGTGAGCGCCAACGGACCCGTCCAAGGAGCCGCCCGTGACCTCGGCGACCGCACGACCACGGACAGGGCGACACCGCCCCGTGTCCGGACCGCACCGGGAGCACGGCGCCTGGTTCCTGGTGCTCCCCGCCCTCCTGCCGATCCTGGTCCTGAGCGTCGGTCCGCTGCTCTACGGGATCGGGCTCGCCTTCACCGACTCCCAGTCGGGCCGCACGACGGCGACGCGTTGGGTCGGCACCCTCAACTTCCAGGACCTCCTGCACGACACGCTGTTCTGGGAGTCGTTCCGGATCGGCCTGCTGTGGGCGGTCGGCGTGACGGTGCCGCAGTTCCTGCTGGCCCTCGGCCTCGCGCTCCTGCTCAATCAGGAGCTGCGTTTCCGCTGGCTTGCGCGGGCCCTCGCGATCGTGCCGTGGGCGATGCCGGAGGTCGTCGTCGGCATCATGTGGCGCCTCGTCTACCACCCGGACGCGGGCATCCTCAACGAGACGCTGCGCGACCTCGGCCTCGGTGACGGCCGCGACTGGCTGACCGGCCTGGCCACCGCGCTGCCCGCCGTCATCGTCGTGGGGATCTGGGCGGGCATGCCGCAGACGACCGTCGCCCTGCTCGCCGGGTTGCAGCACACCCCGCGCGAGCTGCACGAGGCCGCCGCGATGGACGGGGCGGGGGCGTGGCGCCGGTTCCGCACGGTGACCTGGCCGGCGATCCGCCCGGTCGCCCTCGCCATCAGCGCGCTCAACTTCATCTGGAACTTCAACAGCTTCGCCCTCGTCTACGTCCTGACCAACGGCGGTCCCGGCGGACGCACCCGGCTGCCCATGCTGTTCGCCTACGAAGAGGCCTTCCGCTACGGGCAGTTCGGCTACGCGGCGGCGATGGGCTGCGTCATGGTCGCTGTCGTCTCGATCCTCCTCGCCCTCTACCTCGTGGGCCGTCTGAAGGGAGGCGACGAGCAGTGATGAAACCCTCCGGGCCCGCCCGCGCGGGCCAGTACCTCGCGCTCCTGGCCTACCTGATCTTCCTCGTCTTCCCGTTCCTGTGGCTGATCTCCACCGCGTTCAAGCCGCCGCGCGAACTGGCGAGCCTGCACCCCACCTGGCTCCCGAAGAACCCCACCCTCGACAACTTCCGGCAGGCGTTCGACGAGCAGCCGCTGCTGCGCGCGGCGGGGAACTCGCTGCTCGTGGCGGTCTGCGCGGCCGTGATCGCGCTGGTCATCGCGGTCCCGATGGCGTACGTCATGGCCCGCCACCGCTCGCTCGTGTCGCGCGGGACGACCGGCTGGGTGGTGATCAGCCAGGCGTTCCCGTTCGTCCTGATCATCATTCCGCTGTTCCTGATCCTGAAGAGCCTCCACCTGATCAACGCGCTGCCGGGTCTGATCATGGTCTACGTGGTGTGGGCGCTGCCCTTCGCGCTGTGGATGCTCGTCGGCTACGTCCGGGCGGTGCCGCGAGAGCTGGAGGAGGCGGCGGCGGTCGACGGGGCGGGCCGGCTGCGCGTCCTGGTCTCCGTGACGGCGCCGCTGCTCGTGCCCGGCATCGTCGCGACCGGCCTGTTCGCGTTCATCAGCGCCTGGAACGAGTTCTTCTTCGCCCTGGTCCTGATGAAGACGCCGGAGCGGCAGACGCTGCCGGTGATCCTGACCCACTTCCTCGGCGCCGAGGGCGTCGCCGACCTCGGTCCGCTCGCGGCGGCGGCGTTCCTGGCGACCCTGCCGTCCCTGGTGATCTTCGCCGTGATCCAGAAGCGGATCACGGGCGGCATGTTGGCGGGAGCGGTCAAATGACGGGCCGTGGGCGCGGGCTCCTGGTCACGGTCGCGGTGCTGCTCCTTCTCGCCGGCTGCACCTCGGGAACGAAGGAGACGGGCGGCCGCGTCACCCTGGAGTTTCAGTCCCTCGCCTGGCAGAAGGAGTCCGTCGACGCCAACAAACAGCTGGTCGAGGAGTGGAACGCGACCCACCCCGACGTCCACGTCACGTATGTGCAGGGCAGCTGGGACAGCGTCCACGACCAGCTGCTCACCGCGTTCGAGGGCGGCGAGGCGCCCGACATCATCCACGACGCCTCCGACGACCTGGCCGACTTCGCCTACGGCGGCTACCTCGCCGATCTGCGCGACTACCTCCCCGCCCGCCTCAAGTCGGACATCCCGCGACGCAGTTGGGAGACCGCGACGTTCGGCGACGGGATCTACGGCGTCCCCTTCCTCCAGGAGCCGCGCGTCCTGATCGCCGACGCGAAACGGCTCGCGGAGTCGGGCGTGCGCGTCCCGACGCCAAAACGGCCGTGGACCTGGGCCGAGTTCCGCGCGGCGGCGGCGCGCCTCACCGATGAGGGCAAGGGCACGTACGGGGTCGCCTGGCCGCTCAAGGAGCCCGTGTCGGTGACGCTCAACCTGTCCCTGTCCACCGGCGGGCAGATGTTCCACCGGGGCGCGGACGGCAAGGTGACGGTCCGGTTCGGCGCGGCGGACGCGGTCATGCCGCGCACCGTGCACGACCAGGTGAACGTCGACCACAGCGCCTCCGGCACGACGCTCGGCATGGGCGGCTCCGACACGCTGCCCGGCTTCTTCGCGGGCAAGTACGCGATGGTGCCGCTCGGCTTCTCCTACCGGCAGCAGATCGTGCAGCAGGCGCCCAAGGGCTTCGACTGGCAGGTGCTGCCCGCGCCGGCCGGGGCCGAGGGGCTCACCCAGGGCGTCAGCCCGCAGACCCTGTCCGTCGCCGAGGACAGTGCGCACAAGGAGGAGGCGGCCGAGTTCATCGACTTCCTGCTCCGGCCGCGCAACATGGTCCGGCTCGCCCTGGGCGACTGGATGCTGCCCACCGGGGCGCGGGCGCTGAAGGACCCCGCGCTGCACACCGCCGAGAACGACTGGGCGACCGGTACCGCCCTCGCCGCCCATCTGCGCTCGGCCCCGGCCCAGTCCGTGCGCGGCTACCCGGAGTGGAAGGACAAGGTGGCGACCCCGGCGCTGCAGGAGTACTACAGCGGCGCGATCGGCCTGGGGGAGCTGCGGCGCCGTCTGGTGAAGGACGGGAACCTGGTGCTCGCGCGGTATCAGAGATGAGCGGAAACGTGTTGCACGAGACGTATCGTCTCGGTTAGCGTGTGGGCGTGATGAATCAGGAACGCCGTACCCCCGCCCACATCGCCATGTTCTCCATCGCCGCGCACGGGCACGTGAACCCGAGCCTGGAGGTGATCCGCGAGCTGGTCGCCCGGGGCCACCGCGTCACGTACGCGATCCCGCATCTCTTCGAGGAGAAGATCGCCGAGACCGGCGCCGAGCCGGTGCTCTACCGCACCACCCTGCCCGGCCCCGACGACGACCCGGACGCCTGGGGCACGACGCTCCTCGACCATGTGGAGCCGTTCCTGAACGACGCGATCCAGGCGCTGCCGCAGCTCATCGACGCCTACGAGGGCGGCGGTGACGCAAGCGCCGGGGCCGGCGTCCCCGACCTCGTCCTGCACGACATCACCTCCTACCCGGCCGCCGTCCTCGCCCACCGCTGGGGCGTCCCCGCGATCTCCCTCTCCCCGAACCTCGTCGCCTGGCAGGGGTACGAGGAGGAGGTCGCCGAGCCGATGTGGGCGGAGCCCCGGCGGACACCGCGCGGCAAGGCGTACTTCGACACGTTCACCGCCTGGCTGCGGGAGAACGGGGTGACGAAGACGGCCGAGGAGTTCTGGGGCCGCCCGGACCGCTCCCTCGTCCTCATCCCGAAGGCGCTCCAGCCGAACGCCGACCGGGTCGACGAGAAGACGTACACCTTCGTCGGCGCCTGCCAGGGCGACCGGTCCGCGCAGGGCACCTGGGAGCGGCCCGCCGACGCCGAGCGGGTGCTGCTCGTCTCACTGGGCTCGTCGTTCACCAAGCAGCCGGACTTCTACCGTGCGTGCGTCGAGGCGTTCGGGGACCTTCCGGGCTGGCACATGGTGCTCCAGGTCGGCAAGCACGTCAGTGCCGACGATCTCGGGCCCGTACCCGCGAACGTAGAGGTGCGGAACTGGGTGCCGCAGCTGTCGGTCCTGGAGCAGGCGGACGCGTTCATCACGCACGCGGGCGCGGGCGGCAGCCAGGAGGGGCTCGCCACCGCCACGCCGATGGTCGCCGTCCCGCAGGCCGTCGACCAGTTCGGCAACGCCGACATGCTCCAGGGCCTCGGCGTCGCCCGGCACCTGCCGAAGGAGGAGGCGACAGCCGGCAACCTGCGGGCCGCCGTCCTCGCCCTCGTCGACGACCCGGAGGTGGCGCGCCGCCTCGCCGCGATCCGCGAGGAGATGGCGGGCGAGGGCGGCACCTCGCGGGCGGCCGACCTCATCGAGGCCGAACTGCCCACCAGGTAGGGCGGGTCACCGGTACAGCGTGGTGTCGGTCCGGGCCTCGGGAGTGTCCGCCCGTGCCCGCCGGGGCTCGGGCGGCGCCGCCTCGTCGTGGCTCAGGTCGGGCATCCGGCGCAGCCACGCCGGCAGGTACCAGTTGCGCTCGCCGAGCAGCGCCATGACCGCCGGGAGCAGCACGCCCCGGATGACGGTCGCGTCGATCAGGACGGCCGCCGCGAGTCCCACGCCCATCTGCTTGAAGGACTGCATGGAGAGCGTCCCGAAGATGGCGAAGACGGCGACCATGATGACGGCGGCGCTGGTGACCACACCGGCCGTCGTGACGACCCCGTGCCGGATGGCGTCCCGGTTCGAACGCCCCTGCAGACGCGCCTCCTTGATCCGCGACACCACGAACACGTGGTAGTCCATCGACAGGCCGAAGAGGATCACGAAGAGGAACAGCGGCAGCCAGGAGATGATCGCGCCGACCCCCTCCGCCCCGACGAGCCCGGCGCCCCAGCCGTTCTGGAAGACGGCGACGAGGATCCCGTACGCCGCACCGACGGAGAGCAGGTTGAGCGCGATCGACGTGAGCGCGACGGTCAGCGAGCGGAACGAGACCAGCATGAGGAGGAAGGCGAAGACGACCACGAAGACGAAGACCGGGACGACCGAGCCGACGATCTGGTCGTTGAAGTCCTTCGACCCGGCGACCTGCCCGGTGACGGGCGCCTCGACACCGTCGACCTTGCCGAGCGTGTCCGGCCGCACCTGGTCCCGTAGCAGCGCGAGGCTCTTCTCCGCCTTGTCCTGGTCGGAGCCGCCGACGAGGGGGACGTCGATCAGCGCGACGTTCTCCTTCGCGTGCACGGTGACCTCGACCGGGCCGCGCGAGGCGCCCGAACTCACCGCCTGGGCGCGGAAGTCGGCGAGAGCGTCCCGGACCGCGGGTGCCTCGATGTCGTCGGCCTTCACCACCACCTCGGCCGGTTCCGAGCCGCCCGGGAACGCCGCGTTGACGCGGTCGTACGTCGCCACGATCGGCAGCGAGTCGCCGAACTCCTGGTCCAGGGTCAGGTTCTGCGTCTTCATGCCGAGCGCGGGCGCGGCGATCGCGAGCAGCGCGCCGACCGCGACGACGACGGAGACGGCGGGCCGGGCCAGGACGACGGTGAGGACGCGCTGCCAGAACCGGCTGCCGCCCTCGGCGCCGGCGTCGCCCCGGCGCTTCGCACGGTGCAGGAACGGGATACGCCCCTTCTCGACGCGCTCACCGAGCAGCGAGAGCAGCGCCGGGAGCACGGTCACCGAGCCGACCATCGCGACCGCCACCACCATCAGCGAGGCGAGCCCCATGGCCTGGAACTCGGCGAGGCCGGTGAACATCATGCCCGCCATGGCCACGCACACCGTGACACCGGAGACGATGATCGCCCGGCCGCTGGTGGCCGCGGCGACGCGCAGCGCCGTCCGCGGGTCGTGGCCCTTCCTGCGCTCCTCGCGCTCGCGGCGCAGATAGAACAGGCAGTAGTCGACCCCGACCGCGAGCCCGACGAGCAGCATGACCGAGTTGGCGGTCTCGCTCATCGGCTGGAGGTGGCTGACGACGCCCATCAGGCCCATCGTCGCCATGATCGCCGTAATGGCGAGCGCCACCGGGAGCAGCGCGGCGACGACCGCGCCGAACGCGATCAGCAGAATGCCGAGCGCCACCGGCACCGCCGAGAACTCGGCCCGCTGGAAGTCGTCGCCGAACGCGTCGTCGAAGGTCTTGTTCATGCTGGCGCCGCCGATCTCCTCGATCCGCAGCGCGTCGTGGCCGTCGGCGACGCCCCTGACCGCGTCCAGGACCGGCTCCACCCGGTCGGCCGCCGTCTCGGGGTCGCCCCGCATGTCGAACTGGACGAGCGCGGTGCGGCCGTCCTGCGACACGGTCTGCGCCCGGGCGGCGTACGGCGAGCGCACATGGGTCACCGCGCCCGTGCCCTCGACGGCCCTGATGACGTCCGCGACGGCCGCCTTGAACTCCGGCGCGGAGGCGCGCAGTCGCCGGTCCTTGCCCTGGACGAGCACGGTCTCGCCCGCGGGCTCGTCGATGTGCGCGTCGTCGATGATGCGCGAGGCCCGACCGGTCTCGCCGCCGAGCTGGTCGCTGTCCTTGACGTCGACGCGTCCGGCCGCCGAGCCGAGCCCCATCGCCAGGACGACGAACAGCACCCAGATGCCCACCGCCGCCCAGCGGTGCCGGACGCTCCACCCGCCGGCCCGCGCGGCGAACCCCCGCACCTGCCGGTCCCGCCGCTCCCCGTTCCTCACCATGAGGTCACCTCCACCATCGAAGCTAGGGGCGCGGTCGGCGGGGTTCGTCGTGCTCTCCGGTGAAGTGCGGGGCGCTCCGCTCGCCGTCGAGGATGACGACGGCCCCCTACATCTATAGGGATCCGTCCGTTTTGTTATTACGGAACCTTGTTGAACAAGTCACAGGCGCATGAAGGTCTTGATCTGGTCGCGTCAATCGGTCAGGGTTTCGTCTCAACCCCCGGAGATCTTCCGGAGATTGCCAGGGGCCGCACGAAAATACGCGCCCCCACGCGCGTAGAACCTCACGCGCGGAAGTCGTGCGCGGAGCCATCCCCCCACATCACCACGAGGAGATCCCTCTTCATGGCATTTCACCAGCGTGCGATAGCCACGGGCGCCGTCGCGGCAGCCATCGGCCTGACCGTCTTCACCGGTGGTCTCGCGGACGCGACCCCCGCCGAGTCCACGGTCTACGGTCTCGGCGCCCAGGGCGCCGTGTCGGGCAGCTACATCGTGCTGCTCGACCAGAAGGCGGACACGGCCGCCAAGAAGGACCTGGCCAAGGAGTACGGCGGCACCTTCAGGCGGAACTACACCTCCGCCGTCAACGGCTTCTCCGTGAACGGCCTCACCGAGACCGAGGCCAGGCGGCTCGCCGCCGACACGTCGGTCGGCAAGGTCGTCCAGAACAAGAAGTTCCACATCGACGCCGTCCAGGAGAACCCGCCGTCCTGGGGCCTGGACCGCATCGACCAGACGGACACGGCGGGCGACGGCGCGTACACCTACCCCGACAGCGCGGGCGAGGGCGCGACCGCGTACGTCATCGACACCGGTGTCCGCATCAGCCACGAGGACTTCGGCGGCCGTGCCTCCTCCGGCTTCGACGCCGTCGACAACGACGACAGCGCCGACGACGGCAACGGGCACGGCACGCACGTCGCCGGCACCATCGCGGGCAGCGCGCACGGCGTCGCCAAGAAGGCGAAGATCGTCGCCGTCCGCGTCCTCGACGACTCGGGCTCCGGCACCACCGAGCAGGTCGTCGCCGGGATCGACTGGGTCACCGCGCACCACCAGGGGCCCTCGGTCGCCAACATGTCCCTCGGCGGCGGCGTCGACGAAGCCCTCGACGCGGCCGTGCAGAAGTCGATCGCGTCCGGCGTCACCTACGCGGTCGCCGCCGGGAACGAGTCGGCGGACGCCTCCACCTCCAGCCCCGCCCGCGTCCCGGAGGCCATCACGGTCGCCTCCTCCACCAAGGACGACGCGCAGTCGAGCTTCTCCAACTTCGGCTCCGCCGTGGACCTCTACGCCCCCGGCTCGGACATCACCTCCGACTGGAACACCGGCGACGACGCCACGAACACGATCTCCGGTACGTCGATGGCGACGCCGCACGTCGTCGGCGCCGCCGCCGTCTACCTCGCCGGGCACCCTGACGCGGCCCCGGCCGACGTCGCGAAGGCGCTGACCGAGGGCGCCACGCCCGACGCCGTCTCGAACGCGTCCGAGGGCACCGCGAACAAGCTCCTGAAGATCGTCGAGTAATTCCCCCCGCCCCGACCGGCGGCCGCCGCGCTCACCCCCACGGAGCACGGCGGCCGCCCTATGCTGTCCCGATGGCGATCACGAGGTACGCGGCCCTGCTGCGCGGCATCAACGTCGGCGGCAACAAGAAGGTGCCCATGGCCCGCTTGCGGAGCCTGGTCGAGGAGATGGGCTGCACCGACGTCCACACCCACCTCCAGAGCGGCAATGTCACCTTCGCCGCCGAGACCGGTGCCGGGACGACACTGGCACGGTCCCTGGAGGGCGCCCTCAGCGCCGAGTTCGGCTTCACCGTGGACGTCCTCGTACGGGACCACGCCTATCTGAGGGCCGTCATGGACGCGTGCCCGTTCCCCGCCGCCGAACTGCAGGGCAAGCAGCTCCACGTCACCTACTTCTCCGAGCAGGTGACCCCGGACCGCTTCGCGGAGATCGACCAGGCCGCGTACGCCCCCGAGGAGTTCCGGCTCGGCGACCGCGCCCTGTACCTCTACGCGCCCGACGGCCTCGGCGTCTCGAAACTGGGCGCGCAGCTCAGCCGCCCCGCGCTCAACAAGGGCATCGTCGCGACGAGCCGCAACTGGAACACCGTGGTCAAGCTCGTGGAGCTGACCAGCGAGCCGTAACCCCGCCCGACCGGCGTGAGAGGCTCGCGGGATGCGCTATCTCATCATCGGAGCGGGTGCGGTCGGCGGAGCCGTCGGCGGCCGGCTCGCACAGTCCGGCCACGACGTCGTCCTCGTCGCACGCGGCAAGCAGTACGAGGCGCTGCGCGACCGGGGCCTGACCCTGCGCACCCCGGACGGGGCGCACACCCACCGCCCGCCGGTCGTCGACGGGCCCGAACCGCTCGGCACCCTCCGCCCCGACGACGTCCTCGTCCTGGCCGTGAAGACGCAGGACAGCGCCGCCGCGCTCGCCGCCTGGGGCGCGCGGCCCGTCGAGGGCGGCGGGACCGCGGCCGGGCGGCTGCCGCTGGTCTGCGCGCAGAACGGGGTGGAGAGCGAACGGCTCGCCCTGCGCACCTTCCAGCGCGTGTACGCCATGTGCGTGTGGCTGCCCGCCACCTTCGTGGAGCCGGGCGTCGTGCGCGCCGACGGCGCCCCGCTCACCGGCATCCTGCGCCTGGGCCGCTACCCGGCCGGCAGCGACGACACGGCCCGCGCCGTCGCCGCCGACCTGGAACGCTCGCACTGCGAGGCGCCCGTCGCCGACGACGTCATGCGGTGGAAGTACGCCAAGCTCCTCGCGAACCTGGCCAACGCGATCGAGGCCGTCTCCGGCGTGATCGACGGCGAGGAGGGCGCGGCCCTCTTCCGGCGGGCCCGCGCCGAGGGCGAGGCCGTCCTCGCCGCCGCCGGGATCGCGTACGCCTCCGAGGAGGAGGAGAAGCAGGCACGGGCCGACAAGATCCGGTTCGACCCGTTCGACGGGTCGCCGCGCGGCGGCGGCTCCTCCTGGCAGTCCCTCCAACGGGGCACCGGCACCATCGAGGCGGACTACCTGAACGGCGAGATCGGCCTGCTCGGACGGGTTCACGGGGTGCCGACGCCGGTCAACGACGCACTCCAGGAGTACGCGAACGAGGCGGCGCGGGAGCGGCGCCCCGCGGGTGCCATGACCGTGGCCGAGCTGACGGCGGCGGTCGACGCGCGGCGAACCGGCTGAACGCGCCGCGTTCCGTCGAGAGCCGTACCGGGGACGGGGCGCCTCGGTGTACGCGCGGGCGCCAGCCCTGAGCGGGCGGAACCCCGGTGTCGTCGTCAGGGGCCGACGGAGTCGCCGTGCTCGCCGCGCCACGCGTCGCGGCGGGCCCTGCGCACCGCCGGGCCGACCCCGACGCCCGCGACGACGAACAGCACCCCGAGCACGGCCCACCCGGCCGCCCCGTGGTCGATCGCCGTCGCCGTCACCAGGGCGGGCGCGGCCATCGTCGCGGCAGCCTGGCCCGAGTTGAAGACGCCCTGGTAGACGCCCTGGGCGCGGGCGTCCGCCAGGCCGTAGCCGACGGTCCAGCCGCCCGCCGCCGACAGGACCTCCGCGAGCACCTGCACCACCGCGCCCACCAGCAGGACCGTGAGCGCCCACAGCGGCGAAAGCCCCGCCGTGCAGGCGAACACCGCGCACGCCAGGGCGAGCAGCAGCCCCGAGCGGCGCATCGCCCGTACCGCGCCCGGCAGGTCCTCCACGCCGCGCGTCGCCCGCACCTGGAGCACGGCCACGAGCGCGCAGTTGAGGATCATGACGAGCGCGGCCGACCAGCGCGGCGCGTCCGTGTGCCGCACGATCCACAGCGGGAGGCCGACCTCCAACAGGCTGTACTGCAGGGCCAGTACGGCGTTGAGGACCGTCACGCTCAGGTACGGCAGATCGCGCACCGCCCGCAACGGGCTCTCCACGCGCGCGTGTCTCACCGTCCGCCGCCCGCCCGCGGCGCCCGGCAACACCTGCACGAGCACACCGGAGACGACGAAGGCCGCCGCGTCGACGAGGATCAGCGCCGTGTACCCGGCGCGGCTGTCCGCCTGGAGCGCGAGGGCGCCGAACGCGCCGCCCGCGCCCATGCCCACATTGGTCACCATCCGCAGATGCGCCCGGCCCTCCACGCGCGTGCGCGCGGGCAGCACGTCGGCGTAGAGCGCGTTGCGCACGCCCATGCTCGCCTGGCAGAGCGCCGCGTACCCGATCGCCGTCGCGAGGAACGCGCCGTACGAGCCGATCACCGTGTACGCCACGAGCACGACCCCGCACCCGGCCCACAGGGCGGTCAGCACGGGCCGCCGCCCCCACCGGTCCGAGGCCCACCCGGCGGGCACCCCGGCCGCGATCCCGAACAGGCCCGCCACGGTCAGACCGACCCCGACGGAGGTGGCGCTCAGGCCGAGCACGCGCGTGAAGTACAGGACGCTGACCGGGAAGAAGAGACCGCGCCCGAACGCGTTGACGAGGGTCAGCAGGGACAGGCGAAGGAGCAGCGGGCCGGTGGGCAGCATCCCGAGGAACCGCGTGGCCCCGGGGTCCGGGCGGACGTCGGTCGGCGAAGTGGTCATGCCCACACCCAACCGGCCGCGCCCTCCCGGCGACATTCCTTTAGCCTGCGCCTAAAGGTCCGCGGGGGCGGCCGGGGAGAGGGTACGCGGGTGATCGAGTTCCGGTTCGTCGTGGGGGACCTCGCCCGTACGTCCTTCGCCTACTCACCGCTCCAGGAAGCCGTCTACTCCCTGCGCTGCTGGCGCGACCCCGCCCGCTACCCGCACCAGCGCCCCTGGCTGCGCCGCCTCGCCCCCGCCTTCCACCGCCAGGACACCGAGATCCTCACCGCGCTGATCGCCCCGAGCCTGTGGATCCCGGACTTCCTCACCCCGCGCCCCGAGCGCCCGCGACCGGTCTTCGCCCGGCAACTCGCCGCCCTGCGCGGCACACCGCCGCACCTGCTGGCCCGCGACTTCGAGGCCGCCTACGCCACCGGACCCCTGCCGCCCGTCGTCCGCGCGGGCCTCGCCGACCCCGCCGCGCTCCTCGACCGCGTCGTCGACGCCCTGGCCGCGTACTGGCGCGAGTGCCTCGCCCCCGACTGGTGGCCGCGCGTCCACACCGTCCTGGAGGCCGACCTGGCCCACCGCGGCAAGGTGCTGGCCGAAGAGGGCGCGGGCGGCCTGTTCGCGAGCCTCGACCCGCGGCTCACCTGGAACGGCGAAGTCCTCACCCTGGTGAAGAAGTTCGACCGGCACCCCTGGCCCGAGGCCGACATACGGATCGGCGGCCGGGGCCTCGTCCTCGTCCCCACGATGTTCGCCCTCGGCGCGCACACCAATATCGACCCGGCGCTGCCCCCGGTCCTCTGCTACCCGGCGCGCGGCCGCGCCACCATCTCCGAGACCCCGCCCCCGGCCACCGGCGAAGCCCTGACCCGCCTCCTCGGCGCCCCGCGCGCCCGCATCCTCCACCTCCTCCGGGACCCCGCCTCCACCACGGAACTGGCACACCGCCTCGCCGTCACCCCGGGCGCCGTCAGCCAGCACCTCTCGGTCCTGTACGACGCGGGGCTCCTCACCCGGGCCCGCAGCGGACGAAGCGTGCGGTATGCGCGGAGCGAGCTGGGGGAGCGGCTGTGCGGCTGAACGGCCGCAGCGGCTCTGCGACCGGACGGCTCCGGCGGGCGGCCCTGCGCGGGGTGACGGCTTCGGTGGGTGGCGTTGTCAGACCCCGCCGCTACGGTCGGGAGCATGAACGAACTGACGTCACCGGTACGCCGGTTGAGAGCCGTGCTGACGGAGCCGCCGCCGTCCGGCGCGGGGCGGCCCCCGTCCCGGCACGCGCTCATCGCGCAGCTCACGCCGCTGGAGCTGGGCGGGCTCCTGCCGCTCGCGCACCGGGTGCTCGCGGACGAGGCGGCGCCCGAGGACGCGCGGCGGGTGGCCCGCGAGCTCACCTGGTCCGGGACCCGGCCCGCCTACACCGCGGACGCCTGCGCCGAGCTGCTCACGGTGCTCGCGGAGCGGCCGCGGCCGACGGACGTGCGGCTCGCCGCGGCCGCCCTGGACCAGTGCGCCGAGCCGTACGCCGCCGACGCGAGGTGCGCCGGGCCCGCCGCGGTGCTCGTCCGGGCCGCCCTGGACGCGGGGCCGAACCCGGACCACCGTGCCCAGATCGTCGCCGTCGCCGCGCTCGCGGGCCCGGCGGTCGAGGCGGAGGCGACCGCGCGGCTGCGCGAGGCGCTGCGCGAAGCGCCCCTGGCTCTCCTCGCGTTCGACGCCCTGCTCGCCGCGCCCGCCCGCGACCACGCCTCCCTGCTCGCCGACGACGCCTACGCGCGGGCCGCCCGGCGCGTCATGACGGCCGCCGCCGAGCACCTCGCCGCCCTGCACCGGGGCGAGCTCCCGTACGCGGCGGACACGGCGTTCCCCGGACCCGACGGCGACGCGCTGCGCCAGGCCGTGGACATCGCGCTGGGCCGCGACGAGCCCTGGGCGGGCGAGCTGCTCGCCGCGATCCTGCCCCGGGTCGCCGTCGCGCCCACCACGGCGAAGACGCTTCCCTCGCAGAGCGTCTGCATCGGCCTCGCCCAATCCGTCGAGGAGCTGCCGACCCCGGAGGCGCTCGACGCGTTGCGGGCCGCGCGGCGCGTCGTACGGCACGCGGGTGTCGCCAAGAAGCTCGAGCGCGGCCTGCGCCGGGCGGAGAAGAACCTCGGCGGACGCCCCGAAGTCGCGCTGCGCCTGCCGGACCTCGGCATCGACGCCGCGACCGGGACCCGACGGATACCGGTCGGCGCCCACGTGGCCACGGTCGCCGTCCCCGAGGAGGGCGACCCCGTCGCCACGTGGGAGCGCGCCGACGACGGCACGGTCCTGCGCTCCGTCCCGGCCGCCGCCCGCCGCGACCACCCGGACGAGGTGGCCGCCGTCCGCGCCCTCGTCAAGCAGGTGCGGGCCCAGCGGCGCACGCTCCTCATCGCCCTGGAGAACGGCTTCGTCCACGGCACGGTCCACCGCTACGGGCGCTGGCGCGCAGCGCTGGCCGAGCATCCGGTCGCCCGGACGGTGACCCGGCGCCTCGTCTGGGAGACCGAGCACGCGCCGGGGGAGTGGCGGGCTTTCCTGCCGGCCGGCGGCGCACCCCTGCCGGACGAGGCTCCCTCCGCCGCCGTCCGCCTGTGGCACCCCGCCCGCGTGAGCGAGGAGGAGCGTGCGCTGTGGCGGGAGCGGGTGACCGCGCTCGGCGTCGAGCAGCCCCTGCGCCAGGTTTTCCGCGAGCGGTACGCGCCGCCGGAGACCGGCACGGACACCACGCTGTTCAACGGGCCCGAGCTGGAGGCGGGGACCGTGCTCGGGCTCGCCGTGCGCGAGGGCTGGACGCTCGACGACGACGTGCTCGTCCGGCGCTTCGGCCCCGTCGAGGTCCTGGTGCACCTCGGCGGCAGCCTGTACCCCGGCCGCACAGGACCGTGCTCCGTGGAGTGGGTCCGCTTCTCCGTACCCCTCGCCGAACTGGACCCGGTGCTCCGCTCGGAGGCGCTGCGCGCCGTGGACCTGCTGGTGTCGGTGGGCGGCGGCTGATCCGTGTCCAGGACGGACACTCAGGCCCCGAGCGCCGCCAACTCCCGTACGCACGCGTCCTGATACCGCCGCAGCAGCACCCGCGCCACCTCCGGCGCCGGGCCCAGCACATCCGCCAGGACGTCGGCTTGCGATGCGCCGGCCGCGATCCGGTCGGGGAGGCGGCCGGGAGCGAGGACGTACGGGGCGACGGCGACGCGTGCGCAGCCCTGGGCGCGCAGTGCGCGTAACGCGTCCTCCGTGCGGGGCAGGGAGGCGGAGGCGAACGCAGGCCGCACGGCGCACCAGCCGGTGTGCCGCCACTCCCGCGCGATATCAGCGATCACTGCGATCGCCTCCGGGTCGGAGGAGCCCGCCGAGGCCAGGACGATCCCGGTCGTGGGCTTGTCGGCCGGGGTGAGCCCGGCCTCGTACAGACGGCGTTCGAGGGCGGACACCAGCAGCGGGGAGGGGCCGAGGACATCCGCCTGGCGGATGCGGAGCGCGGGCGGGGCCTCGCGGAGCACGGAGGGGATGTCCGTCTTCGCGTGGAAGGCGCGGGTCAGCAGGAGGGGGAGGGCGACCACGTCGCGGACGCCCTCCGCCGCCAAGGACTCCAGGACCCCGCGCACCGAGGGGACGTTGAACTCCAGGAACGCCGTCTCCACCCGTACCCCCGGCCGCTGCGCCCGTACCTCGCGCACGAGGGCGTGCACGGTCGCGGCGTGCCGCGGGTCGCGGCTGCCGTGGGCGATGACCAGGAGGACGGGGGGAGTGGGCTGCATGGGCGGTTCAGTTCCTCACGAGCAGGCCGCGACCGCGCAGGACGCGGCGCTCCAGCGGGCTGAAGATCAACAGGTCGATGACGATACCGACGATCAGGATGAGCAGGATCGCCAGGAACACCATGGGCATGGAGGAGGCGTTGCGCCCGTTCTCCAGGAGCTGGCCGAGGCCGATGCCCAGGTCGGGCGAGGACGCGATGATCTCCGCCGCCATCAGCGAGCGCCAGGAGAACGCCCAGCCCTGCTTGAGCCCGGCGAGGTAGCCGGGCAGCGCCGCGGGCAGGACGATGTGCCACAGGCCGCGCACGCCCGTCGCGCCCAGGGTGCGGCCCGCCCGCAGGAACAGCGGCGGCACCTGGTCTACGCCGGAGACCAGACCGTTGGCGATCGAGGGCACGGCGCCGAGCAGGATCACCGCGTACATCATCGAGTTGTTCAGGCCGAGCCACAGCACGGCCGGCGGCACCCAGGCCACCGACGGCAGCGACTGGAGCCCGGAGAGGATCGGGCCGATCGCCGCGCGCACGAACTTCACGCGCGCCACGAGCAGCCCGAGCGGGGTGCCGATGACCAGCGCGAAGAGGAAGCCGAGGAGGCCGCGCGAGACGCTCGTCCAGATGTAGCCGAGCAGTTCGCCCTTGAGCCAGGCGTTCTGCACCTCGTCCCACACGGCGGAGGGCGAGGGCAGTTTCGTCGGATCGTCGACGATCTTGAAGGAGATCAGCGCCTGCCAGAGCACGAGCACGAACAGCACCGCCGTGACGGGCGGCAGCACCTTCTCGCGCAGCGTTCGGCCGAACGGGGTACTCCCGGTGTCCCGTGTCTCCAGGGCGTCGAGCCCGGCCTCCAGGCCCGCGAGGTCGTCCTTGCCGGTCCGCGCCTTGCCGGGCCGTTCGTCCTCGACCGCGGCCGTCGGTTCAGTCCTTGCCATGGCGGCGGATCTCCCCACGCAGTTGTTCGGTGATCTCGACGGAGAGCTCCGCGACCTCGGCGTCCTCGATCCGGCGCGGCTGCGGGATGTCCACCGTCCACTCGCGGGCGATCCGGCCGGGACGGGAGGAGAGGAGCACGACGCGCTCGGCGAGCCGCACCGCCTCGCGCACGTTGTGCGTGACGAACAGGACGGAGACGTTCGTCTCGCGCCAGATGCGGGTCAGCTCGCCGTGCAGCACGTCCCGCGTGATCGCGTCGAGCGCCGCGAACGGCTCGTCCATCAGGAGCAGCCCGGCGTCCTGGGCGAGCGCCCGCGCGAGCGCAACCCGCTGGCGCATACCGCCGGACAGCTCGTGCACCCGCTTGCCGTACGCGTCCTGGAGCCGGACCAGGTCCAGCAACTCCTCGGCGCGGGTGCGCCGTTCGTTCTTCGGCACGCCCCGCAGCTTCAGGGCGAGCTCGATGTTCTTGCCCGCGGTCAGCCACGGGAACAGGGCGTGCTCCTGGAACATCAGGGCGGGCCGCCCGTCCGTCGCGATGCTGCCCGCCGACGGCCGGTCGAGCCCGGCCACCAGGTTGAGCAGCGTCGACTTGCCGCAGCCCGAGGCCCCCAGGAGGGTGACGAACTCGCCCGGCGCGACATCGAGCGTGATGTCGTCCAGGACGAGCTGGGGGCCCGCCGGTGTGGCGAAGGACTTCGAGACGTGCTCGATCCGGGCCGCCCTGCCGCCCGTCGGGGCGGCGGGGTCACCCGCCTTGGCGAGAGTCGTCGCCATGGTCGTCACCTCCTGGGAATCTCTGCACTCGGTTGTCGGCGGGTTACTTGACGCCGAGACCGGCGTCGTCGACCTTGGCGCCGCCCTCGGCGGCGAGGATCTTGTTCAGCGGCTTCAGGTCGTAGATCCCGGCCAGGTCGGGCTTGTCGAGGAGGCCGGCCTTGACCGCGTGGTCCGCCTCGGAGTCGAGCGTCGCGGCCAGCGGGTCGTCGGTGAACTCGATCGACTTCCACGCCGGGTCGAGCACCTCGGCGGGCAGCGCCTTGCCGGTCGCCGACTCCAGCTCCTTGTTGGCGGTGGCCTTCGCCTCGTCGGGGTTGGCCTTGATCCACGCGTTGGTCTTCACCGAGCCGCGCAGCACGGCCTCGACCACGTCCGGGTGCGCCTTGAGGAACTTCTGCGACACGATGACGTTCGTGATCACGAACTTCTTGTCGGGCCACAGGTCCGCCTCGTCGAGCAGGACCTTGGCGCCCTCGGCCACCAGCTTCGACGCGGTCGGCTCGGGCACCCACGCGCCGTCGATGGAGCCGGACTTGTAGGCGTCCGGAGTGATCTTGTTGTCGGTGCGGACCACGGACACGTCGCCCTTGCCGGAGTTGGCGTCGACCTTCCAGCCCTTCTCGGCTATCCAGTTCAGGAGCGCGACGTCCTGGGTGTTGCCGAGCTGCGGGGTGGCGATCTTCTTGCCCTTGACGTCGTCCAGGGTCTTGATCTTCTTCGGGTTCACGACGAGCTTCACGCCGCCGGACGCCGAACCGCCGATGATGCGCAGCGACTTGGACTGCGACTTGGTGTAGCCGTTGATCGACGGGGAGGGGCCGATCCAGCCGATGTCGATGGAGCCGGAGTTGAGCGCCTCGATCTCGGAGGGTCCGGCGTTGAAGATCTGGTACTTCGCCTGCGTGCCCTTGAGCTCCTTCTGGAAGAAGCCCTTCTGCTTGCCCACCAGGGCGGTGCCGTGGGTCAGGTTCCCGAAGTAGCCGATCTTGACGGTGTCCGCGGAGAGGGCCTCGCCCTTTGCGGAGACGTTCTCCTTGGAGCTGTCGTCGCTGTCCGAGCCGTAGCCGCAGGCCGTCGCGGTGAGCGCGAGGAGCGGAAGCGCGGCGACGGCGACGAGGCCGCGGCGCTTGAGGGTCGATCGGTTGGCAGGCACGGGAGGTGTTCCTCTCGTTGGCCCGGCGGTCACGCGCCTAGGGCGTGGCCGGGAGGTCGGCATGGCTTCGTCTTCGCCGCACGGCATGGTGCGCGGCGTCTGCTACGGCGTGGGGGGCGAGGGCGCGCGGGCAGTGCGCGTACGTCAGCACGCACATCGCCCGACCCCGCCCTGTCCGCTGCCGAGGGCGCCGCTGCCGACACGGCCGCCTTCCTTGGCGAACGTGCCGTAGTAGTCGAAGAAGGTCATGTCAGAAGTCCCAGCCGTCCTCGTCCGCGACGGTGTCGGCGGCCGGCTGCTCGGCGGCGGCGAACGACTCGCCCGCCATGCCCGCCGCGAGCGTCGTCCCGTCCGCCGGGTCGATGAGCAGGAACGATCCGGTGCGCCGCGAGTCCGCGTAGTTGTCGAGCGCGAGCGGCTCGGCGGTGCGCACCTTGACGCGGCCGATGTCGTTGGCGACGAGCTGTCCAGGATCGGGGTGCTGGGAGAGGTCGTCGAGCGTGAGCCGCGACGGGATCTCCTTGACGATCGCCTTGACCGTGCGGGTGGTGTGCTTGAGCAGCACCCGCTGGCCGACGGTGAGCGGCGTGTCCGCGACGTGGCAGACGGTCGCCTCGATGTCCTGCGAGGTGGCGGGCGCGTCGCCGCTCGGCACGAGGAGGTCGCCGCGCGAGACGTCGATGTCGTCCTCCAGGAGGACGGTGACGGACTGCGGCGTCCACGCCACGTCGACCTTCTGCCCGAGCAGGTCGATCCCGGCGATCTTCGAGGTGCGCCCGGACGGCAGGACGGTCACGGACTCGCCGACGCGGAAGGTGCCGGCCGCGATCTGGCCCGCGTAGCCCCGGTAGTCGGGGTGCTCGGCGGTCTGCGGACGGATCACGTACTGCACGGGCAGGCGGGCGTGGCAGCTGGTCAGGTCGTGGCTGACCGGCACCGTCTCCAGGTGCTCCAGGACGGTCGGGCCGGGGTACCAGTCCATGTGCGCGGAGGGCTCCACCACGTTGTCCCCGGCGAGCGCCGAGATCGGGATGGCGGTGATCTCCGGGACGCCGAGGCCCGCCGCGTACGCGGTGAACTCCTCGGCGATCGCCGCGAAGACGCTCTCCTTGTAGTCGACGAGGTCCATCTTGTTGACCGCGAGGACGACGTGCGGGACGCGCAGCAGCGCGGCGACCGCGGCATGGCGGCGGGTCTGCTCGATGACGCCGTTGCGCGCGTCGACCAGGACCACGGCGAGGTCGGCGGTGGAGGCGCCGGTCACCATGTTCCGGGTGTACTGCACGTGGCCCGGGGTGTCGGCGAGGATGAACCGGCGCCGGGGCGTCGCGAAGTAGCGGTAGGCCACGTCGATGGTGATGCCCTGCTCGCGCTCGGCGCGCAGGCCGTCGGTGAGCAGCGCGAGGTCGGGCTCGGCGGCGCCGCGCGAGCGCGAGGCGTGCTCGACGGCCTCCAGCTGGTCGGTGAGGACCGACTTGGAGTCGTGCAGGAGACGGCCCACGAGGGTGGACTTGCCGTCGTCGACGGAGCCCGCGGTGGCGAACCGCAGCAAGGTCGTGGCGGACAGGCCGGCCAGCTCTTCGGCAGCAGTGGTCGTGCTCATGGTTAGAAGTACCCCTCGCGCTTGCGGTCTTCCATCGCGGCCTCGGACATCTTGTCGTCGGCGCGCGTCGCACCCCGCTCGGTGAGGCGGGAGACGGCGATCTCGGCGATGACCTTCTCGATGGTCGTGGCGTCCGAGTCGACGGCGCCGGTGCAGGACATGTCGCCGACGGTGCGGTAGCGCACGAGCCGCGTCTCGACGGTCTCGCTCTCCTTCGGGCCGCCCCACTCGCCGGCCGTCAGCCACATGCCGTTCCGGTTGAACACCGGGCGCTCGTGGGCGTAGTAGATCTCCGGCAGCTCGATGTTCTCGCGGGCGATGTACTGCCACACGTCCAGCTCGGTCCAGTTGGACAGCGGGAAGACGCGGACGTGCTCGCCGGGCGCGTGGCGGCCGTTGTAGAGCTGCCACAGCTCGGGGCGCTGGCGGCGCGGGTCCCACTGGGAGAACTCGTCGCGCAGGGAGAACACGCGCTCCTTGGCGCGGGCCTTCTCCTCGTCGCGGCGTCCGCCGCCGAAGACCGCGTCGAACCGCTCGGCCTGGATCTTCTCGGTCAGCGGCAGTGTCTGGAGCGGGTTGCGGGTGCCGTCCGGGCGCTCCTTGAGGACACCCCGGTCGATGTAGTCCTGCACGGAGGCGACGTGCAGGCGCAGGCCGTGCTCGGCCACGACCCGGTCGCGGTAGGCGAGGACCTCGGGGAAGTTGTGCCCGGTGTCCACGTGCAGGAGCGAGAAGGGGATCGCCGCGGGGGCGAACGCCTTCAGCGCCAGGTGCAGCATGAGGATCGAGTCCTTGCCGCCGGAGAAGAGAATCACCGGCCGCTCGAACTCGCCCGCCACCTCGCGGAAGATGTGCACCGCCTCGGACTCCAGGGCGTCCAGGTGGCTGAGCGCGTACGGGCTGTCGGTCTCCTCGGAGACGGTCACTACGGTCGTCATGCGGCGAGACCCCTTTCGGTGAGCAGTGCGCGGAGCGCGGCCGCGGACTCCTGCACGGTCTGCTGGTGCGACTCGATGCGCAGGTCGGGCGATTCGGGAGCCTCGTACGGGTCGTCGACCCCGGTGAGGCCGGAGAGCTCGCCCGCGGCCTGCTTGGCGTACAGACCCTTCACGTCCCGCTCGGAGCAGACCTCCACGGGCGTGGCGACGTGCACCTCCAGGTAGGCGGTGCCGCCCGTCTGGTGGCGCCCCCGCACCGCCTCGCGGCTGTCGGCGTAGGGGGCGATGACCGGGACGAGCGTCAGCACTCCGTTACGGGCGAGGAGTTCGGCGAGGAAACCGATGCGCTGCACATTCGTGTGCCGGTCCTCGCGGCTGAAGCCGAGGCCCGCAGAGAGGTACTCGCGGATCTCGTCCCCGTCGAGCACCTCGACCGGGCGCCCCTCGGCGCGCAGCGTCTTCGCCAGTTCGTAGGCGATGGTGGTCTTGCCGGCGCTCGGCAGACCCGTGAGCCAGATCGTGGCTCCGGTCACTTGCTTCTCCAAGGTCTCTGTGTGCTGCGGGGGTTCGGTCGCCTCGGCCGTGGAGGCCGCCTCGGACAGGGCAGCCGCCTCAGCCATGGAGGCCGCACTCGGTCTTGGCCCGGCCCGCCCAGCGTCCGGCGCGGGCGTCCTCGCCCTCCAGGAGGCGGCGGGTGCACGGGGCGCAGCCCACGGAGCCGTAGCCGTCCATGAGCAGGGGGTTGGTGAGCACGCCGTGCTCGCTCACGTAGGCGTCCACGTCGTCCTGGGTCCAGCGGGCGATCGGGGAGATCTTGACCTTCTGCCGCTTCTCGTCCCAGGCGACGACGGGGGTGTTCGCGCGGGTCGGGGACTCGTCGCGGCGCAGCCCGGTCGCCCACGCGGCGTACTTGGTCAGCCCTTCTTGCAGGGGCTTGACCTTGCGCATCGCGCAGCACAGGTCGGGGTCGCGGTCGTGCAGCCTCGGGCCGAACTCGGCGTCCTGCTCGGCGACGGTCTGCCGGGGCGTGAGCGTGATGACGTTGACGTCCATCACGGCCTCGACGGCGTCGCGGGTGCCGATGGTCTCCTCGAAGTGGTAGCCGGTGTCGAGGAAGACGACGTCGACGCCGGGCAGGGCGCGGGAGGCGAGGTGGGCGACGACCGCGTCCTCCATGGACGAGGTCACGCAGAACTTCCGGCCGAAGGTGTCGGCCGCCCACCGGAGGATCTCCAGGGCGGAGGCGTCCTCCAGGTCGCGCCCGGCCTGTTCGGCGAGCGCCTTCAACTCCTCGGCGTCCGTCGCGGAGTTGTCGGTGTGTGTAGCGGAGTTGTCGGTGTCCGTAGCGGTCCGGGTTGCCGTCATATCTGATCCCCTCCACCGTCGTTACGCGTCAGCCCGCGGGCGAGCAGCCCGAGGAACTTCAGCTGGAAGGCCCGATTGCATGCCCCGCATTCCCACGCGCCGTGTTTTCCTTCGGTGGCCTCGCTGGGGCGCAGGTCCTCGTCGCCGCAGTAGGGGCAGTAGAACGGGGCGGCGCGCTCGCTCATGACAGGGCCTCCTCGGAGGCGCGGGTGGTCCAGGCGGCGAACCGCTCGCCGTCCTCGCGCTCCGCCTGGAAGCGCTTGAGGACCCGCTCGATGTAGTCCGGCAGCTCCTCCGCGGTGACCTTCAGGCCGCGGACCTTGCGGCCGAACCCGGCCTCCAGGCCGAGCGCGCCGCCGAGGTGCACCTGGTAGCCCTCGACCTGCCGGCCGTCGGCGTCGAGCATCAGCTGGCCCTTGAGACCGATGTCCGCGACCTGGATACGGGCGCAGGCGTTCGGGCAGCCGTTGAGGTTGATGGTGAGCGGCTCGTCGAACTCCGGGAGACGGCGCTCCAGTTCGTCGATGAGGGTGGCGCCGCGCTGCTTGGTCTCGACGATGGCGAGCTTGCAGAACTCGATGCCGGTGCAGGCCATGGTGCCGCGCCGGAACGAGGAGGGGCGGGCGGTCAGATCGAGCGCCTCCAGGCCCTCCACCAGCGAGTCGACCTGGTCCTGCTCGACGTCCAGGACGATCATCTTCTGCTCGACCGTGGTGTGGACGCGGCCCGAGCCGTGCGCCTCGGCCAGGTCGGCGATCTTGGTGAGGGTCGCGCCGTCGACGCGGCCGACGCGCGGGGCGAAGCCCACGTAGAAGCGGCCGTCGTTCTGGCGGTGGACGCCGATGTGGTCGCGCCACTGCGAGGAGGGCTGCGCCGGGGCGGGCCCGTCGATGAGCTTGCGGCCACCGAGGTACTCGTCCTGGAGGACCTGGCGGAACTTCTCCGGGCCCCAGTCGGCGACGAGGAACTTCAGGCGGGCCCGGTTGCGCAGGCGGCGGTAGCCGTAGTCGCGGAAGATCGAGATGACGCCCTCGTAGACGTCGGGCACCTCGTCGATCGGCACCCAGGCGCCGAGCCGCACGCCCAGCTTGGGGTTGGTGGACAGGCCGCCGCCGACCCACAGGTCGAAGCCGGGGCCGTGCTCGGGGTGGACGACGCCGACGAAGGAGATGTCGTTGATCTCGTGCACCACGTCCAGGAGCGGCGAGCCCGAGATGGCCGTCTTGAACTTGCGGGGCAGGTTCGAGTAGGCCGGGTTGTTCAGGACGCGGCGCTTGATCTCCTCAAGGGCCGGGGTGGCGTCGATGATCTCGTCCTCGGCGATGCCCGCGACCGGCGAGCCGATCATCACGCGCGGGGTGTCGCCGCAGGCGGTGACGGTCGAAAGACCCACGCCCTCCAGGCGGTTCCAGATCTCGGGCACGTCCTCGATCCGGATCCAGTGGTACTGGATGTTCTGCCGGTCGGTGATGTCGGCGGTGCCGCGCGCGAACTCCTGCGAGATCTCGCCGATCACCCGCAGCTGCCGCGTGGTCAGGCGGCCGCCGTCCACGCGCACGCGCAGCATGAAGTACTCGTCGTCCAGCTCCTCCGGCTCCAGGACGGCGGTCTTGCCGCCGTCGATACCGGGCCGGCGCTGGGTGTAGAGGCCCCACCAGCGCATACGTCCGCGCAGATCGTTGGGGTCGATGGAGTCGAAGCCGCGCTTGGAGTAGATCGTCTCAATGCGTGTCCGCACATTGAGACCGTCGTCGTCCTTCTTGAACTGCTCGTTGCCATTGAGCGGCGTGAAGTGGCCTACGGCCCACTGGCCCTCACCGCGGTGACGGCTCACCTTGCGGCGGGGCGCGGCGGCAGCGGGCTTCTCAGGGTTGGCAGCCATGGGTGTACGTCCTTCAAGGCAGGCTCAGTGCGGCTCTGACCCGCACACTCGCGTCAAGGCGCGGCGGTGCGCAGGGGGCGTCAGGTGGAGCGGGGAAGTCGGCGGGGCTGGTTCTCTCAGCGCGCCGGACAGATGGCGCTGGACATGCGGCCGTAGTCGACGTGGCGTCGACTCACCAAGGCGGTTCCAGCTGTAGACATGACGGAAGCGTGTCATGGGACTTTGGGCCCGGTCCACCATCGTCCGCAATATGGACGCGTATGTCCCACATGCTGGACGATGGTGGTGTCGATCACATTCTAGGACGCGGCGGGGTGCGCGCCCGGCCACGGACCCGGGGCCGCCACGTCCGGCTCCTCACCGGTCTCCGTGCGGAACAGGCGGAAGCCGCGCCGCTGGTAGTTGGCCATCGCGTGCTCCCCGTCCAGGCTGCACGTGTGGAGCCAGACCCGCTTCGTCGGCGGCAGATCCGGCCACCGCCCGGCCAGATCCCAGGCGCGGGCGACGCCCTCCGACAGCAGGTGGCCGCCGATCCGCCGCCCCCGGAACGCCGGGATCAGCCCGAAATAGACGATCTCCACGACCCCGCCGTCCCGCGCCGCCAGCTCGACGTATCCCGCGGGCGTCCCCTTGTCGTAGGCGACCCACGTCTCCGTGCCGGGGCGCGCCAGCTCCTCCCGCCACCGCGCGTACGACCAGCCGAGCCGGTCGGTCCAGCGGATGTCGCCGCCCACGGACGCGTACAGGAAACGGCTGAACTCGGGCGAAGGCACCTCCGCGCGCACGATCCGGACACCGCCGCCCCCGGGCGGGGCGGCGGGCCGCAGATCGGACGACGAGGTCTGTTCGAGGGACCAGGTGGTGACGGTGACGGTGCTGCTGCTCATGCCGCCCATGCCATCACAGCGGGGTCAGCGCGCGGGGGTACGGGCCCTGCGCACCGCGGGGGCCGTCGAGTGCGGCAGCAGGTCGAGCGGGTCGGCCGGCAGCACCACCTCGACCTCCGCGTCCTCCAGGAAGCGGTAGGGGCGGTGCGCCAGGAGGCCGCCGAGGTAGCGCCGCACTCGGGACATCTCGGCGCGCACCGTCACCGTCCGCGCCGGGTCCCCGAACAGGTCCTCGGCCAGGCCCGACGCGCTGCGCCCCACCCGGTGGTGCGCGAGCAGGTACAGCAACTCGGCGTGCCGGGGGCTCAGTTCGTGCGTCCAGGAACCGGCGGGCCCCGCCACCCCGACCGTCCACCGGCGCGGCCGGCTCAGGTCCAGGACGATCCGGGTCGCGCCGAGCGGCTCCGGGACGTCGTCGACCATGAGCAGCCAGCCGCCGGGCAGCGGCGCCACCCGGCACGTGCCGAGCGCGGGGATCCAGCAGCGGCCCTCCCCGAGGGACTTGGGCAGCGCCACCCGGTCGGTCGGCGGTATCCCGGTGACGGCCGCCGTCCACCCGTTGCCGTCGACCGCGAGGGCCCGGCCGTCGAGCCGGGCGAGCACCGGCGCCGCCACGGACCGCAGCCGCGCGAGCGTGACCAGGTGCCGCTCGCGCAGCCGGGCCTCCGCGAGCTGTGCCACCGACCGCACCCAGGAGAGGGTCGCCGGGTGCATGGTCTCCAGGGGGCCGCTGACGTCCACCACGCCGAGCAGCCTGCCGTCCCGGGGGTCGGTCACCGGGGCGCCCGCGCACGTCCACGGATCGTGCGAGCCCACGAAGTGCTCGGCGGAGAACACCTGGACGGGCCGCCCGGTCACCAGGGGCGTGCCCACCCCGTTCGTCCCGACGACGTCCTCGGTCCACAGGGCGCCGACCTCGAAGCCGAGCCGGTCGCCCTTGCGCAGCACGCCCGCGTGGCCCTCGCGCCACAGGATGCGGCCGTCGCCGTCGCTGACGACCATGATGTGCCGGGCGGCGTCGGCCACCGACACCAGCGCCTCGCGCAGCACCGGCAGGACCGGCAGGAGCGGGGACGACTGGCGCCGCTCCTCCACCTCGTCGACGCTCAGCAGCCCCAGGCGGACGTCGCGGTCCGGGTCGACGCCGTCGCGCAGCATCCGCCGCCAGGACTCGCCGATCTCCGGTCTCGGCAGGACGGGAGGCCGCTCCCCGGCCAGCATCGCGTTCCGCACGCCCCTGAGCAGGCGGGACGCGAGGGCCGCGTCCATCGCGGTCAGCCGCGCCAGGTCGATCGTCGTCGCGTCCTTGTTCATGCGTGCATCCTCGGTATGCGGAGCGTTACGCCTATCGTGCACCGCCGGCCCCGGGCGGGGGGCCACCTTGGTCACAACGTTGCAACCCCCTGCAACCCTGGTGAACAGCCGTACGGTGTTTGAAACTGGCACCAACGCCGCCACGGTGGCGTTCAAGCTCCTCATGGGCTTGCGGCGGGGATGGTGCCGTGTCGGCGCAGCACCATCCCCGCGTCACCTCACGCGCCGCGGCCTCTCACTCCACCGGGCGGGCCCGCTCCACGATCTCCTCGTGCGCCAGCGTGTGCGGGAGCGTGCCGAACGCGGCGCCCCCGTCGCCGCCGAGCCGCGTCGCGCAGAACGCGTCGGCGACCTCGGGCGGCGCGTACCGCACGAGCAGCGAGCCCTGGAGCACCAGGGCGATCCGCTCCACGAGCCGGCGGGCCCGTGCCTCGATGCCGTCCAGGTCGCCCAGCTCGGTCAGCAGGTCCTTCACGGCGGCGTCCAGGCGGTGGTCGGCGCCGCGCGCCCGGCCGACCTCAAGGAGGAACGCGTTGAACGCGGCGGGTTCGCGCTGCAGCGCCCGCAGCACGTCGAGCGCCTGGATGTTGCCCGACCCCTCCCACAGCGAGTTCAGCGGCGCCTCGCGCAGCAGGCGCGGCATGACGGACTCCTCGACGTAGCCGTTGCCGCCGAGGCACTCCAGGGCCTCCGCGACCAGCGGCGTGCACCGCTTCGTCACCCAGTACTTGGCGGCGGGCACCGCGAGCCGCAGGAAGGCCCGCTCCTGTGCGTCGCCGTTCTCCGCGTGGTCGTAGGCCGCCGCTAGGCGCAGTGCGAGCGTCGTCGCGGCCTCCGACTCCAGGGCGAGATCGGCGAGGACGTTGCGCATCAGCGGCTTGTCGATCAGCCTGCCGCCGAACGCCTCGCGGTAGGCGCAGTGGTGGACGGCCTGCGCGACGGCCTGGCGCATCAGCGAGGCGGCGCTCAGGACGCAGTCGAACCGGGTCGCCGCGACCATGTCGATGATGGTGCGCACCCCGCGCCCCTCGTCCCCGACGCGCCGCGCCCACGTACCGTCGAACTCGACCTCGGCCGACGCGTTCGAGCGGTTGCCCAGCTTGTCCTTGAGGCGCTGGATCGCGAACGGGTTGCGCGCCCCGTCCGGGAGGACGCGCGGCACGAGGAAGCACGTGAGCCCCTCACCGGCTCGGGCGAGGACGAGGAACCCGTCCGACATGGGCGCGGAGCAGAACCACTTGTGCCCGGTGAGCGCGTACGTCCCGTGCTCCGCCAGCGCCTGCGCGCGCGTCGTGCCCGCCCGTACGTCGCTGCCGCCCTGCTTCTCCGTCATCGCCATGCCGAACAGGGCGCCGGGCTTCTGCCCGGCGGGCCGCAGCTCCATGTCGTAGACGGTGGAGGTCAGCCGCGGCTCCCACTCGGCGGCGAGGTCCGGCTGCGCGCGCAGGGCGGGCACCGCCGCGTGCGTCATGGACAGCGGACACAGGTGCCCTGCCTCGACCTGCGACCACACCAGGAACGCGGCGGCCCGCCGCACATGACCGCCGGGCCGGCCCCACGCCGCCGTCAGCCCGGCGGAGACGCCCTTGCCGAGCAGCCGGTGCCAGGACGGATGGAAGTCGACCTCGTCGATCCGGTGGCCGAACCGGTCATGGGTGCGCAGAACGGGCGGGTACGCGTTGGCGAGCCGCCCCCACTCCTGCGCCTGCGACGATCCGGCCGCGCGCCCGAGCACGGTGAGATCCGCGCGGGCCTCCGCCAGGACCCCGGGCGCCAGATGCCGTTCGAGCCCCTCCCCGAGCGCCCGGTCCGCGGCGAAGACGTCGTACCCCGCGAGCGGCGGGGGCTGATTGGTCACGGTATGCGTGCTGCCCGACATGCCGCTGAACTTACCCGGCGCCGCCCAGGTATGCGCCGCGCGGGCGAGTTGGGTGCCGTCGCCCCTTTCACGTAGCGGTGCCGGGAACGGCCGGCCCGGTGAACGCGCAGGCCGGAGCCCCGGGGGATGGGTACACCCGCCTGTGGCGGATACCTTTAGGACGTGCAGCCAGCAAGTGAATCCCCCCCGTCGCCGTCCGGCCGTCTCCACCGGGCCCGCGTTCTCTACGAGAACGTCTCCAAGCGCAGGACCGCCTGGCTGTTGCTGAAGGACACCGTCAACTCGTGCATGGAGTACCGCATCCTGGGCCTGGCGGCCGAGGCGGCGTTCTTCACGCTGCTCTCCGTCCCGCCGCTGCTCCTGTCCCTCGTCGGGCTCCTCGCCTACGTCGACTCCTGGACCGGCGCCGACACGATCGCGGGCGTGCGCGACAACATCCTGGAGGCGTCCCGCACGGTCCTCACCGACCAGGGCGTCAAGGAGATCGCCCAGCCGATTTTGGACGACGTCATCCAGGGCGGCCGCCCCGACGTCATCTCCATCGGCTTCCTGATCTCCCTGTGGTCGGGATCGCGCGCGGTCTCGACCTTCGTCGACACGGTCACCGTGATGTACGGCCTCGACGGCGTCCGGGGCATCGTCAAGACCCGCCTCCTGGCGTTCCTGCTCTTCCTCATCGGGCTCGTCGTCGGCTCGGTGGCGCTGCCGCTGATGATCGCGGGCCCTGACGCGGTGATCGGCCTCGTCCCCTGGTCGGAGACGGTCGTCCAGATCCTCTACTGGCCGGTCGTCCTGGTCCTGTCGGTCGCGTTCCTGACCACCCTGTATCACGTGTCAGTGCCGGTCCGTTCTCCGTGGATCGAGGACGTCCCCGGCGCGCTGACCGCCCTCGCGATGTGGATCCCCGGCAGCTTCCTGCTCCGCCTCTACCTCACCAACACCATCGAGGGCCCGACGATCTACGGCTCCCTCGCCGCGCCCGTCGCGGTCCTGCTGTGGATCGGCGTCTCGGCGTTCGCGGTCCTCGTCGGCGCCGCCGTCAACGCGGCGATTGACCGGGTCTGGCCCTCGGTCGCCACGGCCGCGGCGCGCGCCGCCAACGAGCGGGTGCGCACCGCGACCGCCGCGCACTACCTGTCCCGGGCGGCGGCCCGCTCCGGCTATCCGGACGACGCCGACGAACTGGACGACGTCGACGGGGTCGACGACGGTCTCGGCGACCCCGACATGCCCTCGGAGTTCCCCGAGCGCTGGTCGAAGTTTTTGCCCCCGGAGGACGTGACGTCCCGGCTGCGCACCCACGCCCGCCGCCACGGCGACACACCGCACGAGGCGGAGGAGGACGAGTAGCCCCGGACGACCTCGCGCGGGGGCCCTGCTTCCAGGCCCTTGCGGCGGCCTCGTCCCGCGCGAACTCCGCGAACGTCGATGAACGGTTCGCCGAGCCCGGCCGGGGCCGCGAACGTCAGCTCGGGGCCGCGCACCTGGTCGAGGAGCGGGCCCTCACTGAAGTTCTGGTCGAACCAGGCGCACCGCAGGACCGTCCACCCCGCCCCGGACGCGGCCGGCGCCTCCTCGGCGGGGCGTGCCCGGTCCTCCCCGCGCGACGAGAGGAGGACGAGCCGCCGGACGCCGAGCTCCACCGCCCGCCGGGCGATGGCTCCACTCAAGCGCGCGCCCGCCGCCCCGGACATCCGCGAGCCGCTCACCCCCATACGCGTCCGTCTACGCTGGCTCCGTGGACCTACTCGCGGGGCTCCTGGAGGGCCCGCGGGCCCGGGGGGCCTTCATGATCCGGGCCTGCTTCGAGGTGCCGTGGGCGGTGCGGATCGCCGACGAGGCGCCGCTCACCGTCATGATGGTCGAGGGCGAGGCGTGGATCCTGCCCGCGGGCGACGGGCCCGCCCGGCGGCTCCGCCCCGGTGACCTCGCCATCGCCCGCGGCCCCGCCCCGTACGTCTGCTGCGACGACCCGGCGACCGCCCCGCGCGCCGAGATCGGCCCCGGCCAGGTCTGCCGCCCGCTCGGCCCCGCGCACGCCGGCCGCTACCGGGACCTCGGGGTGCGGACCTGGGGCGAGTCGCGGGACGGGGCCGCGCAGCTGCTCATCGGCGCCTACCAGAAGCGGGGTGAACTCACCGCCCGCCTGTCCAGCGCCTTCAAGCGGGTCCACGGGGTCAGCCCGCAGGAGTACCGGCCATGAGCGGGGCGTACGCGGAGCGGGCGAGCCGCGTCCCCGGCGCGGTGCTGTGGACCCGCACCGCCGGTCCCGGGGAGGACGCCCATCCGGTGCTGCCCGACGGGTGCATGGACCTGATCTGGAGCGAGGGCCGCTTGTTCGTCGCCGGGCCCGACACGCGCGCGTACGTCTCGGCGGGCGGCGCGGGGCGCTCCTACGCGGGCATCCGGTTCGCCCCCGGCACCGCCCCGGCCTACCTCGGCGTTCCGGCCCACGAACTGACCGACACACGCGCCGAGTTGGCGGACGTGTGGCGGGGCGCCGACGCCCGCCGCCTCACCGAACGCGTCGACGCGGCGCCCGACCCGGCCGCCGCGCTGGAACGCGCCGCCGTGCGCCTCGCCGCTGCCGCCGGGCCGCCGGACCCGCTCCTCGCCGGGATCGTCGCCGCCCTGGCCGAGGGCCGCACCGTCACCGGGACGGCCGAGGCGGCGGGGCTCAACACCCGCCTGCTGCACCGCCGTTCGCTGGCCGCGTTCGGTTACGGGCCCAAGACGCTCGCCCGGGTGCTGCGGCTGCAGCGGGCGCTCGCCCTGGCCCGCGCGGGCGTCCCGTTCGCGGCGACGGCGGTCCGCGCCGGATACACGGACCAGGCCCATCTCGCGCGCGACGTACGGGACTTGACCGGCCGGACGCTCACCAGCCTCACCTGACGTCCCGCCTCAGGCGAAGAGGTGCGTCTCGTTCCCGTCCGGGTCGAGCACGACCGCGTAACGCTGCCCCCAGACCGCGTCCCACGGCTTGGCCTCGCCATGGTGCCCGGCGCCGGTGAGCAGCGCGTACGTGGCGTCGACCCCGGCCGCGTCCCCGCAGTGGAAGGCGAGCGAGATCCGCCCCCGGCCGCGCCCGGCGGCGCCCTCCTCCGGGTCGAACATGAGCCGGATGCCGCCGGGCAGCCCCGTCTCCACGTGCGGCAGTCGCTCCGCGCCCTCGGGGAAGGTGAGCCCCAGGAGGCGGTAGTAGGCGAGCGAGGCGGCCAGATCGGTGGCCGCGATTCCGATGGCGTCCATCCGGACGGCGTTGCTGTCGGTCATGCCCGCACCGTAGGCCGCCGTACGCCGCCCGGTCTTGTACGAAACGGACGCCCCGCGTCTCCTTGTGCCCCGCATCCGGCGGTCGTACAGGGAAGGCATGTCCACCGCAACCGAGACCGCCAAGAGCCCGCACCCGGCGAGCCCCGTCACCCTGGAGGCCGACTACGAGCCGGTGCTCTCGCGCTGGCTCTGGCTGGTGAAGTGGCTGCTGGCGCTCCCGCACTACCTCGTCCTCGCCCTCCTCCTCGTGGCCTTCGTCGTCGTGGAGGTGATCGCCTGGTTCGCGATCCTGTTCACGACGCGCTTCCCGAGGGCGCTGTTCGACTTCAACCTCGGCGTGCTGCGCTGGGCCTGGCGCGTGTCGTACTACGCGTACGGCAGCCTCGGCACCGACCGCTACCCGCCGTTCACGCTCGCCGCCGTGCCCACGTACCCGGCGCGCCTCGACATCGCGTATCCGGAGCAGTTGTCGCGCGGCCTGGTCCTCGTCAAGGGCTGGCTGCTCGTGGTGCCGCAGTACCTCGTGGTGTCGATGTTCGTCGGCGGTTCCACGACCGGCGGCGGCCTGGCCGCCCTCATCACCTTCTACGCGGGTGTCGCCCTGCTCTTCACGAACCTGTACCCGGGCGGCCTGTACGACCTCAACATCGGCCTGCACCGCTACGCGGCCCGGGTCCTCGCGTACGGGTCCCTGATGACGGACGTCTATCCGCCGTTCCGCCTGGACCAGGGCGGGCGGGAGCCTCAGCTGCCGCTCCGGCCCGCACGGGAGTCGTAGGCTCGGGGGCATGACCTCGTTCGCCCACGCCCTCGCCGACGGCCGGACCCTCGTCCTGGACGGCGGCCTCTCCAACCAGCTGGAGGCCGCCGGGCACGACCTGGGCGACGCGCTGTGGTCGGCGCGGCTGCTCGCGGAGGAGCCCGGGGCGATCGTCGCGGCGCACAGCGGGTACTACGAGGCGGGCGCGGACGTCGCCATCACCGCGAGCTACCAGGCCACGTTCGAGGGGTTCGCCGCGCACGGCATCGGGCCGGAGCGCGCGGCCGAACTCATGGCGCTCAGCGTCGCATTGGCCCGGCGGGCGGCGCGCGAGACCCGGGCGGACCGGCCGCTGTGGGTGGCCGCGTCGGCGGGCCCGTACGGGGCGATGCTGGCCGACGGCTCGGAGTACCGGGGCCGGTACGGGCTGAGCGTGGCCGAGCTCGAACGGTTCCACCGGCCGCGCCTGGAGGCCCTCGCGGCGGCGGAACCCGATGTGTTCGCCCTGGAGACGGTCCCCGACACGGACGAGGCGCGGGCGCTGCTGCGCGCCGTGCGCGGGCTCGGGGTTCCGGCGTGGCTCTCGTACAGCGTGGAGGGGGAGCGGACGCGCGCGGGGCAGCCCCTGGAGGAGGCGTTCGCGCTCGCCGCCGACGCCGAGGAGATCGTGGCCGTGGGCGTCAACTGCTGCGCGCCGCGGGACGCGGACCACGCGGTGGCGCTCGCCGCACGGATCACCGGGAAACCCGTGGTCGTCTACCCGAACAGCGGCGAGAGCTGGGACGCGCGGGCGCGCCGCTGGACGGGCCGCCCGACGTTCGGCCCCGGGCGGGTGGAGCGGTGGCGGTCCGGCGGCGCGCGCCTGGTCGGGGGGTGCTGCCGGATCGGCCCGGATGTGATCACCGAGGTCACCCGGGCCGTGCACGCGTCCTGAAGGAGACGGCTCAGGGCTTGAGCGCGACCGCCCCGTAGATGTTGATGTCCTCGTCGCGCACGTCGCCGATGCCCTGCCGCGCCGCCCGCTCCAGGGGGCCGAGGTCGCCCAGGCCGGTGAGGTCCTCGGGTTCGGTGTGGACCTTGTGCCAGGTGGTGTCGGGCCGCCAGCGGTGGACCGGCACCACGCCCGGGTCGACCGGCTCCATCCCGTTGTCGGTGAGGAACCGCAGGAACTCGGCGCGGGTGCGGAGCGTGAAGGGGAGCCCCGTCGCCTTCAGGCCGGGCACGATCGTCTCCGGGTTGAGGTCGGCGGTCACATGGGTGAGGAAGACGGCGCTGCCCGACGGCAGGGCGTCGAGCAGCTTCGCCAGGATGTCGTGCGCGGCCGGGTCCTCGACGAAGTGCAGGATCGCGCCGAGCCCGAGCCCCACCGGCCGGTCCAGGTCGAGCGTGGCGCGGGCCCCGTCGAGGATCGTGTCCGGGGCCCGCAGGTCCGCGTCGAGATAGGCGGTGCGCCCCTGCGGGCCGCTGGACAGCAGGGCCCGCGCGTGCGCCAGGACCACCGGGTCGTGGTCGACGTACACGACCCGGGCCTGCGGCGCGACGCTCTGGGCGATCTCGTGCACGTTCGGGCTCGTGGGCAGGCCCGTGCCGACGTCGAGGAACTGGCGCAGGCCCGCCTCACGCGTCAGGTACAGCACCGCGCGCCGCATGAAGTCCCGGTTGTGGCGCACGTCGAGGTAGCCGCGCGGGTTGCGCCGCAGGGAGTTCTCGGCGGCGTCCCGGTCGACGGAGTAGTGGTTCTTGCCGCCGAGCAGCGCGTCGTAGACCCGGGCCGGGTGCGGCCGTGAGGTGTCGATGCGTGCGCGGATCTCCCGGTCGTTCATGCGGCCCCCAGTCGTCGGTGTATGTGACGTGCGGGGCACAAGCTATCCCGGGGACCGGCGGAGACAGAGGCGGCGCTACGGGCGGATGTCGAAGACGAGCTTGCCCGTGACGCGGCCCGTCTCACCCTCCGCGTGCGCCTTGGCCGCCTCGGCGAGCGGGTACGTCTGCGCGATGTGTGCCCGCAACTGCCCCGACTCGGCGAGCGCCGCGACCGCCGCCATGCCCGCCTGGTCGTGCTCGACCAGCATGAAGGTGGCGCGCACCCCCAACTCGGCCGCCCTGGGCGGTACGTGGCTCCACTGGTCGGGCAGGATCGACACGAGGATGCCCCCGGGCCTCAGTACTTCGAGGGAGCGCAGGCAGTTCTCGCCGCCGAGGGAATCGAGCACGACGTCGATGTCGCGGGCCTCTTCCGTGAAGTCGGCGGTGCGGTAGTCGATGACCTCGTCGGCGCCGAGGCCGCGCACGAAGTCGTGCTTGGCGGCGCTGGCCGTGCCGATGACGTAGGCGCCGCGCGCCTTCGCGATCTGCACCGCGAGATGCCCGACGCCACCGGCGGCCGCGTGCACCAACACCCGCTGCCCCGGCTGTACTTGGGCGTTGTCGACGAGCGCCTGCCAGGCGGTCAGCGCGGCGAGCGGCAGTGCGCCCGCCTCGACGTGGCCGAGCCCGGCGGGCTTGGGCACGAAGGCGCGGGCGGGCCCGGCCACGTACTCGGCGTGCGAACCGGCGCCGTACGGGTAGGGCAGCATGCCCATGACCTCGTCGCCGGGGGAGAAGAGGGAGACGCCGAGACCGACCGCCTCGACGGTGCCGGAGACGTCCCAGCCGAGCGTGAACGGCGGCTCGCCGAGGAAGAGGCCGGACGCGCGGTGCTTCCAGTCGGTCGGGTTGAGCCCGGCGGCGTGCACGGCGACCAGGATCTGGCCGATACCGGGTTCGGGGCGGGGCAGCTCGGCCTCGTACAGGACGCCGGGGTCGCCGAGGGTGTCCTGGGTGAGGGCGGTCATGGTCTTGCCGGTGGTGTCGTTGCTGGTCATGGGGCCAGCCTGCCCCGGGGCGCCGACCTCGGCAATGGCAAGATTGCCATGAACCGATAACATCGTGCCATGCGCTCCGAACCGTTGACCCCCCGCCGCCCGCACCGCGTCGTCACCCTCGCGCTCGACGGCGTCTACCCCTTCGAGCTGGGCATCCCGAACCGGGTCTTCCCGCTGGTGCCGGGCGCGTACGAGGTGATGACGTGCGCGGCGTCGGAGCAGCGCACGGTCCGGACGGACGCGGATTTCACGATCACCGTCGAGCACGGCCCCGAGGCCCTGGAGAGCGCGGACACGGTGGTGGTTCCTCCCTACGACCTACGCCGTCTGAGTGCGGAGCTGCCCGAGGAGGTGCGGTCGGCGCTCGCCCGCGTCCGCCCCGGTACGCGGATCGTCTCCATCTGCACGGGCGCGTTCACCCTCGCGGCGGCCGGCCTGTTGGAGGGCCGCACCGCGACCACGCACTGGGCGCTCGCGGACCACTTCCGCGCCCTGTTCCCGCACGTCGACCTCAACCCGGACGTGCTGTTCATCGACGACGGCCCGGTCCTCACCTCGGCGGGCGCCGCGTCCGGCGTCGACGCGTGCCTGCACGTCGTCCGCTCCGACCACGGCAGCGCGGTCGCCAACCGGGTCGCCCGGCACTGTGTCGTCCCGCCGTGGCGCGACGGCGGCCAGGCCCAGTACATCGAGCACCCCGTCCCCGAGGAGGGCGACACCGGCACCGCCGCCACCCGCGCCTGGGCCCTGGAACGCCTGGACCAGCCGCTCGCCCTGCGGGAACTGGCGGCGCACGCCCGGATGAGCCAGCGCACGTTCGCCCGCCGCTTCCAGGAGGAGACGGGCACGAGCCCCGGCCGCTGGCTGATCCAGCAGCGCGTGCACCGCGCCCGCCACCTCCTGGAATCCACCGATCTGCCCGTGGACCGGATCGCGGCGGAGGTCGGCTTCGCCACGGGCACGTCGCTGCGGCAGCATCTGCAGGCGGCGATCGGGGTGTCGCCGCGCGCGTACCGCCGCACGTTCCGCAATGAGGTGGCGCCCGTCTGAGGCGGTTCTGCTATTCCGCGGGCCACTCCCACCGCTCGATGTCCCGCAGCCACGCCCGCGCGTTGCCGTCCGACGGGGCGCGCCAGTCACCGCGCGGCGAGAGCGAACCACCGGCGGAGACCTTCGGCCCGTTCGGCATCGCGGACCGCTTGAACTGCGCGAACCCGAAGAACCGCTTGCAGAAGTACTCCAGCCAGTGCCGGATCTCCGCCAGGTCGTAGGAACCGCGGTCGGACTCGGGGAAGCCGGGCGGCCACTCCCCGGCGTCCTTGTCGCGCCAGGCGTGCCACGCCAGGAACGCGATCTTCGAGGGCCGGAAGCCGTGGCGCAGCACGTAGAAGAGGGTGAAGTCGTGCAGCGCGTACGGGCCGATCTTCGATTCGGTCGACTGGAGCTCCTCACCCGGCACCAGCTCGGGGCTGATCTCCGTGTCGAGGATCGCCGTCAGGATCTTCCCGGCCTCCTCCCCGAAGAGATCACTGCTCACGACCCACCGGATGAGGTGCTGGATCAGCGTCTTCGGCACGCCGCCGTTGACGTTGTAATGGCTCATCTGGTCGCCGACGCCGTACGTGCACCAGCCGAGCGCCAGCTCGGAGAGGTCGCCGGTGCCGAGGACGATGCCGCCCCGCTGGTTGGCGAGACGGAACAGGTAGTCGGTGCGCAGACCGGCCTGCACGTTCTCGAAGGTGACGTCGTAGACGGGCTCACCGGCGCTGAAGGGGTGGTCCATCTCCTTCAGCATCAACCGCGCGGTGTCCGTGATGTCCAGCTCGGCGGCGGTGACACCGAGCGCCTTCATCAGCTTGTGCGCATTGCTCTTGGTGTGGTCACCGGTGGCGAAGCCCGGCATGGTGAAGGCGAGGATGTCGCTGCGGGGCCGGCCGGCGCGGTCCATGGCGCGGGCGGCGACGATGAGCGCGTGCGTGGAGTCGAGACCGCCCGACACCCCGATGACGACCTTCGGGTCACCGATCGCACCGAGCCGCTGCCGCAACCCGGCGACCTGGATGTTGTACGCCTCGTAGCAGTCCTGGGCGAGGCGCCGCGCGTCGGCGGGCACGAACGGGTACCGCTCGACGCGGCGGCACAGCCCGAGATCCTTCTCGACGGGCGGGTCGAGCCGGAAGGCGACCGTACGGAAATCATTCGTGCGGGCGGAGTGCGTCCGCCGGTTCTCGTCGAAGGTGCCCATCCGCTGCCGCTCCTGGCGCAGCAGATCCAGATCGACGTCGGCGACCGAGGCGCGGTCGCCGTCCGGGAACCGCTCGGTCTCGGCGAGCAGCGCCCCGTTCTCGTAGACCATCGTCTGTCCGTCCCAGGACAGATCGGTGGTGGACTCACCGAGCCCGGCGGCGGCATAGACGTAGGCGGACAGATACCGCGAGGACGCGGCGCTGCACAACATCTTGCGGTCGTCGGCGCGCCCGACGGTGATGGGGCTGCCGGAGAGGTTGAGGATCACCGTCGCTCCGGCCAGCGCCGCCTCGGCGCTCGGCGGGATCGGGATCCACATGTCCTCGCAGATCTCCACGTGCACGACGAGCCCCGGCACGTCCTCGGCCGCGAACAGCAGATCGACGCCGAACGGGACGTCCTCCCCGCCGATCCGGATCGTCGCCCCGCGGACGTCGTCACCCGGGGCGAGCTGGCGGCGCTCGTAGAACTCCCGGTAGTTCGGCAGGTACGACTTCGGCGCGACGCCGAGAACCCGCCCCTTGTGCACGACCACGGCACAGTTGTAGACGCGCCCCCGGTGCCGCAGCGGCGCCCCGACGACCAGAACGGTCAGCAGGTCCGCCGACCCCGCCACCACATCGGCGAGCGCCCGCTCCACGTCATCGAGCACGGCGTCCTGCAAGAACAGGTCCTCGATGGAGTACCCGGTCAGCCCCAACTCGGGAAAGACCGCGACGGCAACCCCCTCCTCGGCACATCTGCGCCCCTGGCGCAGGATCGCCTCGGCGTTGGCGGGCGGGTCCGCGACGAAGGTCTGGCCGGTGCATGCGGCCACACGAGCGAAACCATGAGCATAAATCGACCGGAAGTTCACCCCTCCATCATGACAACCAGCCAGAACGGGTGCGCGCGGGGCCCGGCCGGACCGGGTTCAGCACGCGCGGAACGAGAACGTGAACTCCGCAGGACCCGGCGTCAGACGGTACTGCGGCAGCACGCCCGGGCCGCACGACTGGGAGCCGATGCCCTGCTGGGCGTGGTCCAGGTTCAGCCACACCGTGTCGCCGGGGACGAGGTCCGTGAGGTGGTCGGCCGCGTCCAGGTGTTCCGTCGTCCAGCGGCGGGCGGTGAGGTAGAAGTCGGGGGAGCCCTCGATGCGCAGGCCGCCGATCTCCGCCCACCGCACGTCCGCCCGCGCCCCGTTCTCCTGCGGACGCACGTAGGGAGTCTGGAGCGCGTCGACCGTCGACTCCCACCGGCCGATACGGGACGCCGCCCGCGTGTCCGGATACGCCTCGCCGGGGCCGCCGCCGAACCAGCGCACCGCGTCCGCGCCGCCCGGAAGCCCGAGCCGTACCCCGAGCCGGGGCAGCGGGACGCGCCAGTCGCCCTCGGGGACCACGGAAACGGAAAGGTGCAGCAGATCCTCGTCGGCCGACCAGCGGAACAGGGTGCGTAGTCCGACGTCGGTCCCTGCCGGGGCCGCCCGGCCCCGCACGGTGAGCGCGTCGTCCGTCACCTCCAGCGCGTCGAGCCGGTGCCTCATGCGGTGCAGGCCGAGGCGGCGCCACAGCAGGCCGAGCCGCTCGTCGTGCTGCCAGCTCGCCCCGTCGTCGTTGTCGGTGGGCGCCCGCCACACGTCGAGGCGCGGGCCCACCACCCCGACCCCGCCGACCGAGAGCGCGGCGCCGGTCCGTGCGTCGAACACGCCGGCCCCGACCGTGATCCGGCCGGGGCCGGGCACCGGGCGCGCGACGGAGCGCCCCAGCCGTACGACGGTCGTGGCCACCTCCGGCTGGCCCCACGCCACCTCGTGGCCCTCCGCGTCCAGAGCCCGCAGCGTCCACCCGGTCGCGGAACCGGCGCCGTACGGCGGCAGCTTCAGCGTCGTCGACTCGCCTGGCCCGAGCGCGGGCACCGTCAGCGGCCCGGACGCGACGGTGCCCTCGTCCTCCTCTTCGTACGACCAGGTGAAGGTCAGGCCCGACAGGTCGCGGAAGTCGAACCGGTTGGTGACGCGCGCCGTGCCCGCCGGCCCGTCGATCTCGAACCGCACCGGCTCGATGACCTTCTTGAACTCCAGCAGGCCGGGGGAGGGGGTCCGGTCGGGGAAGAGGAGCCCGTCGCAGACGAAGTTCCCGTCGTGCAACTCCTCGCCGAAGTCACCGCCGTAGGCGAACCCGTAGCGCTCGTCGGCGATCCCGTGGTCGATCCACTCCCAGACGAAGGCGCCCTGGAGGCGGTCGTGGGCCTCGAACAGGCTCTGGTAGTCGGCGAGTCCGCCGGGGCCGTTGCCCATCGCGTGGGCGTATTCGCACAGGATGAAGGGGAGGGACCGGCGCTTGTCCGTACCGCCGTCGAGGCCCATGGCGATCCGGTGGACCTCCGCGTGATCCGCGTACATCCGTGAATAGACGTCCACGTCACGGCAGTTGGCGTCGCCTTCGTAGTGGATGAGGCGCTCCGGGTCCCGGGCGCGGATCCACTCGGCCATCGCCGTCAGGCCGCGCCCCGTGCCCGCCTCGTTGCCGAGCGACCACAGCACCACCGACGGATGGTTCTTGTCGCGTTCGACCATGCGGGCGGCGCGGTCGAGGAGGGCGGGGGTCCAGCGGTCGTCGTCGACGGGGTTGTCGCGCCAGCCCTGTTCGGTGAAGCCGTGCGTCTCCAGGTCGCATTCGTCGATGACCCAGAGGCCGTACGCGTCGCACAGGTCGAGGAAGGCGGGGTGCGGCGGGTAGTGGGAGGTGCGGACCGCGTTGATGTTGTGGGCCTTCATCAGCTCCACGTCGCGGCGCATCGTCTCCAGGTCGAGGGCGCGGCCGCGCTCGGGGTGCCATTCGTGCCGGTTCACGCCCTTGAAGAGGACCGGCACGCCGTTGACCTTGATCAGGCCGTCCTCGTCCGAGAGTTTCACCGTGCGGAATCCGATCCGCAGCGGGACGCGCTCCCCACCCGTGTCCAGCGTGCCCGCGTACAGGCGCGGCGTCTCCGCCGTCCACGGTTCGACCTGGAGCGTCACCGTCTCGCCCGTCGCGGCGTCGATCCCCAGCTCGGGCACGGCGACCCGCCCGTCCACGTCGCTGTCCACGCGGAGCGTCCCCGTCCCGGCCGTGTGGTCGTACGACGCGTGCACGAAGAAGTCGCGCGCGCAGTCCGCCGGGCGGTGCAGCAGCGTCACGTCGCGGAAGATGCCCGGCAGCCACCACTGGTCCTGGTCCTCCAGGTACGAGCCGGCCGACCACTGGTGGACCCGGACCGCGAGCACGTTCCCGGTCGGCCGCAGCAGGTGGCCGACCGCGAACTCGTGCGGGAGGCGGCTGCCCCTGAACTCGCCGATGTCCGTGCCGTTCAGCCACACCCGCGCGCAGGACTCGACCCCGTCGAAGCGGAGCGTCGCCGTTCCTTGTGCGGGCCAGTCGTCCGGCAGGTCGAACGTGCGCAGGTGGTCGCCGGTCGGGTTCTCGGTCGGCACGTGCGGCGGATCGACCGGGAACGGGTAGAGGTGGTTCGTGTAGAGGGGCGCGCCGTGCCCCTGGAGCACCCAGTGGCCCGGCACCGTCACCTGCGCCCACTCCCCGGCGTCGTAGCCCTCGGCGGCGAACGACGCGTCGTGCGCGTCGGCCGTCTCCGCGAGGCGGAACCGCCAGGTCCCGTTCAGGGAGAGGGCGGCGGCGGAGGACTCCGCGTACCAGGCGCGCGGCGGCAGCGCTCCGTTCCCGGGCAGGACATCCTCGACGTACGAGAAGGACATGGGGCTGGCTCCTTGCGGCGGGGGCCGAGAGGTCGGTCGGGGAAGCGTTACCCAGTCCTCCCGGGCGCGGCCACCCAGGGGCGGCGAAAGTCCAACAACTCACCCGAAAGTCCTGGCGGCCCGTCCAAGCCGCCCCACGAAAGTCCTGGCCCGCCCCACACCTCGCTCAGCCCGGCAGCAGCGCCCGGACGAACGCGTTGCTGAACACGCCGCGCGGGTCGAGCCGCCGCACGAGCGCCGCGAAGTCGGCGGCGTGCGGATAGCGCTCCGCCACCTGGTCCGGCGCGGCGGTGAACACCTTGCCCCAGTGCGGGCGCGGCGCGAAGTCCCGCAGCCGGTCCTCGACGAGCGAGACGACGGGCAGCACGCGCTCCGTGTCCGCCACCCACGTGAAGTGGAAGGCGACCGTGTCCCTGCCGTACGCGGGGCTCAGCCACTGCCGGTCCGCCGCGACCGTCCGCACCTCGCAGACCTGGAGCACCGGCGCGATCCGCTCGCTCACCGCGTCGAGCGCCGCGAGGGCGGCCTCGGCGTGCTCGCGGGGCATCAGGTACTCCGACTGGAGTTCGTCGCCGCTGCTGGGCATGAAACCGGCGCGGAAGTGCGGGAGGCGTTCGTGCCAGGGGCCGGGGACGCCGAACTGCTCGGTGCAGTGCACCGCGTCCATCCCCGGCACGGGGTGCTGCGCCTCCGTGGCGGGCTCGGCCCACGGGAAGTCGACCGGCTCGGGCAGCCGCCGCTTGACCCATACCTGGTCGAAGTGGGGGCCGCGCCACTTCGTGAACATGCTCACGCTGTACGCGGCCGAGGAGACGGCCGTGAAGTCCAGCCCTTCCAGCGGCAGCCGACGGAACACGTGCTGCGCCACCTCGAAGGACGCCTCCACGTCGAGCGTCAGCGACAGGACGACGCCGAGCGCGCCGAGCGAGACGACCGCCCCCTCGAACCCCTCGTCGCCGCGCGCGAGCGTCACCGTCCCGCCGTCGGCCGTCAGGATCTCCACCGCCCGCACCGCCTCCGCCAGGGACCGGTTGCCGACCCCGGAGCCGTGCGTGCCCGTCGCCACGGACCCGGCGACCGAGATGTGGGGGAGCGACGCCATGTTCGGCAGGGCGAGGCCGTGCGCGTGCAGCTCCGCCGCCAGCTCGGCGTAGCGGAGGCCGCCGCCGACCCGTACGGTCCGCCTCTCCGCGTCGATCTCGATGCCGCCGGGCAGATCCGCGAGCGAGACGAGCGCGCCCGACCGGTCGGCGTCCACGTCGGCGATCCGGTTGAAGGAGTGGCCGCTGCCGAGGACCCGTATGTGCGCGCTTCTGGTGACGAGAGCGCGCAGCTCGTCGAGGGAGCTGGGGCGGTGCAGCTCGGTGGTGGAGAAGGTGATGTTGCGGGCCCAATTGCTCACGGCGTTGGTTACGGCGTCGGACACGGTGCGCTGCCTCTCTCGAATGCTAGGGCGTTCCGCAGATTGGATCACGCGTGCCCGGGAACACCGGGACCCCGGCCGGATTGCGTGACAAGCGGGGGCATACCGTGGAAACGCGTATGACTGTCGCAGCAAGCACGTCGTCGGAAGCTAGGAGATACGGGATGCAGAGCCGCACGGCGCTGGTAGAGGACCTGATGGAGCGCTTCCCGCACGTTCCGAAAGAGGCGGTCTTCAAGGAGGACCTGCTGCGGGGCGGTCTCGCCTTCGATCCCTCGGCGCTGAGCGACAACGAGGACGGCGAGGTCAAGCCGAAGTCGTACTTCATCTTCTCCTTCGACCACGGCACCCTGCCCGAGCTGGGCGAGGCCGCGCTGCGCCGCCCGCCCGAGGAGATCGTCCTCACCGGCGGCCCCTACGACCTGCGCCGCACGGTCGTCTCCGTCCGCGTGAACCCGTCGTCCCCGTACCGTGTGGCGGCCGGCGAGGACGGCATGCTCGGCCTCTACCTCGACGGCAAGCGCATCGCCGACGTGGGCGTGCCGCCCATGCCGGAGTACTACCGGCACAAGCTCTCCAACGGGAAGTCGGTCATGGAGGTGGCCCCGACGATCCAGTGGGGCTACCTGATCTACCTGACCGCGTTCCGCGTCTGCCAGTACTTCGGCGCCAAGGAGGAGTGCCAGTACTGCGACATCAACCACAACTGGCGCCAGCACAAGGCGGCGGGCCGCCCCTACACGGGCGTCAAGGACGTCGACGAGGTCCTCGAAGCCCTCGACATCATCAACCAGTACGACACCGCGAAGGCGTCGACCGCGTACACCCTCACCGGCGGCGCGATCACCTCGAAGGTGCAGGGCCTGGACGAGGCCGACTTCTACGGGCGCTACGCCAAGGCCATCGAGGAGCACTTCCCCGGGCGCTGGATCGGCAAGGTCGTCGCCCAGGCGCTGCCCAAGGACGACGTGCAGCGCTTCAAGGACTACGGCATCCAGATCTACCACCCCAACTTCGAGGTGTGGGACGAGTACCTGTTCAAGATGTACTGCCCGGGCAAGGAGCGCTACGTCGGCCGCGACGAGTGGCACAAGCGCATCCTCGAATCGCGTGACGTGTTCGGCGCGCGCAACGTGATCCCGAACTTCGTCGCGGGCGTCGAGATGGCCGAGCCGTTCGGCTTCAAGACGGTCGACGAGGCCATCGCCTCCACCACGGAGGGCCTGCGCTTCTTCATGTCGAACGGCATCACCCCGCGCTTCACCACGTGGTGCCCGGAGCCGACGACGCCGCTCGGCAAGGAGAACCCGAACGGCGCGCCGCTGGAGTACCACATCCGGCTGCTCGACGCGTACCGCTCGACGATGGACGAGTTCGGTCTGTCGTCCCCGCCCGGCTACGGCCCGTCGGGCGCGGGCCGTGCCGTCTTCTCCGTCTCGTCCTTCATGGACAGCCTCGCACCGAACGAGGAGGCCGTGGAGGTCTGAGGACCCCCAGGCTCAATGGAGGTCTGAGGCCCCCGCCTCCTTACGCGGCCTTCTCGTCCGCCGCGTCGCTCTGCGTGAGCGGCGCGGCGATCAGCCTGCGCAGCAGGTCGGGGCGGGACGCGGGCGCGGCGTCCGCGAGCAGCGCGGACAGGACGGCGATCCGGGTCTGGCCCGCGCGGAGCGTCCCCGAGAGCACCGCTCCGGCCGCTACGAGGTCGACGGCGCCGCCGCCCGTGTAGATCTCGGCGAGCGGCCCGGCCGGGACCCGGGTGGAGACGGCGACCAGAACTCCGCGACGCACCGCCTCGGCCACCGCGTCGACGAACTCGGGGGTCGCGTTGCCCGCGCCGGTCGCGACCAGCACGATGCCCTGCGCGCCCGCGGCGAGCGCGGCCTCGAAGAGCGCGGGGTCGGCGTCGCTGTGGTGCATGACGACGTCGACGCGCGGTATCCGTGCGGGGTCGGTGTGCGGTGCGGGCAGCGGTGCCGGGCGGTGGACCTCGGTCCTGATGTCGACCCGGCCGAAGCCGAGGCGGCCGAGCGGACCGGCCGACGGGTCCGCGAACGCGTTCGCGGCGAGGGTCTGCGTCTTCACCGTGCCGCGCGCGGCGTGCACCCGCCCGTCGAAGACGACCAGGACGCCGAGGTCCCGGACGGACGCGGCGACCTGAAGCGCGTCGTACATGTTCCCCGGACCGTCGCCGTCGGCGGCGCCGAGCGGCTTCTGCGCGCCCGTGAGGACGACCGGGCGCGAGTCGTCGTGGTGCAGGTCGAGCAGGAACGCGGACTCCTCCAGGGTGTCCGTGCCGTGCGTGACGACGATGCCGTCCACGTCCGGATCGGCGAGCACCTGGCGCACCGTGCGCAGCAGGGTCAGCTGCCGCTCGCTGGTCATCCGCGAGCTGTTCACGTTGAACAGGTCGACGACCTCGACCGCCACCCCGTCCGGCACGGCCGCGCTGGCCAGGACGGTGTCCCCGCCGGCGTCGGCGGCGTAACCGGTGCCCTGCCAGCGGCTGGCGATGGTGCCGCCGGTGCTGATGAGGGTGATGCGCTTGGGGGCGCGGATGCGTTCCATGGGGGCTGCCTCGCGGGTGGGGGGTACGCGCGCGGGGTACGCACGTTCGATCACCCGCAAGGATAAATCGTGTAGGGCGCAATTGGATTGCGGATCATGGCCCGTGAGCGCCCGATCCGTGGCGCACAATTGCGTCATGGACGCGATCGACCTGAATATCTTGCGCGAGCTGCAAAGCGACGGGCGCCTCAGCAACCAGGAGCTGGCCCAGCGCGTGGGCCTCAGCCCGTCACCCTGTATGCGCCGCGTCCGCCAGCTGGAGAAGGACGGCGTGATCCGCGGCTACCGCGCGATCGTCGACCCCGAGGCCGTCGGCCGCGGCTTCGAGGTCCTCGTCTCCATCGAGGTGCGCCGTGACCGCGCGGCCGTCGAGGCGTTCGAACGCGCCCTCCAGGACATCCCCGACGTCATCGAGGCCTACCGCCTCTTCGGCAGCCCCGGTTGCCTCCTGCGCATCGCCGTCGCGGACCTCGCCGCGTACGAACGCCTGTGGATCGAGCGCCTCACGACGCTCGACGGGGTGACCGAGGTGAACTCGCAGATCATCATGAAGCGGGTGAAGGAGGCGCGGGGGCTGCCCGTCTGAGCGCCACGTAAATGGGTGGCGGGGTGGGGGAGGCGCGGCTACCGTCGTTCTCGTTCGGCGTTCGCCGTCCGGACGAACCGCGTACTGAGAGCACAAACAGGAGGTGTTGATCCGATGACTGTCGTTGCGACGGGCGCTGCCCGCATCCCGGAGTTCATCACGTCCACCTCCATGGCCACCGGCTGAGTCGCTTTCCCGCGCTGCCGGGGCCGCCCTCGAAGGGTTCCCCCTTGTCTCTCGGTTCTGCTTCCGACCACTCTGCTTCCGACCACTCGGCTTCCGGCCACTCCGTTCTCGCCCCCTACGGCTGGGACAGCCACTGGGCCGCCGAGTTCGCCCCCTACGCCGCACGCGGGCTCGTGCCCGGCCGCGTCCTGCGCGTCGACCGCGGGCGGTGCGACCTCATCACCCCCCAGGGCACCGTGCACGCCGACACCGAGTACGTCGTCCCGCGCGACCCCATGAAGGTCATCTGCACCGGTGACTGGGCCGCCGTCGACCCCGACGACCGCGACCCGCGTTACGTCCAGGCGTACCTGCCGCGCCGCACCGCGTTCGTGCGGTCCACCTCCTCCAAGCAGTCCGAGGGGCAGATCCTCGCCGCCAACGTCGACCACGCGGTCATCGCCGTGTCCCTCGCCGACGAACTCGACCTCGGCCGCATCGAACGGTTCCTCGCACTCGCCTGGGAATCCGGCGCCCAGCCGCTCGTCGTCCTCACCAAAGCGGACCTCGTCCCCGACCCCGTCACGCTCTCCTACCTCGTCCGCGACACCGAGACCAGCGCGCCCGGAGTCCAGGTACTGCCCGTCAGCGCCCACGACGGCGACGGCACCGATGTCCTGCGGGCCGTCGTCGCCGGGGGGACGTCCGTGCTGCTCGGGCAGTCCGGCGCCGGGAAATCCACCCTCGCGAACGCGCTGCTCGGCACCGACCTCATGGAGGTCAAGGCCGTCCGGGACATCGACGGCAAGGGGCGGCACACCACGACCACCCGCAACCTGTTCGCCCTGCCCGGCGGCGGCGTCCTCATCGACACGCCCGGGCTGCGCGGTGTCGGGCTCTACGACGCCGGGACCGGCGTCGGACAGGTCTTCTCCGAGATCCAGGCCCTCGCGGAGAACTGCCGCTTCCAAGACTGCGCGCACACGGTGGAACCCGGCTGTGCGGTGATCGCCGCGCTGGCCGACGGGGGGCTTCATCAGCGGCGGCTCGACAGCTACCGCAAGCTGCTGCGGGAGAACGAACGGCTCGCCGCTCGGACGGATGCGCGGTTGCGGAGTGAGATGCGGCAGGTGTGGAAGCGGAGGGGGGCCGAGGGCCGGGCGGCGCTCGAGGCCAAGCGGGGACGTCACATGTAGCCCCCGCGGGCCTGGGCCCCGCCGTCGGCCGCCCCGCCGTCGTGGCTGGTCGCGCAGTTCCCCGCGCCCCTGGAGGCTGCGGCTTCGCCGCGCCTCCCCGTCCCTGAGAGGCCGCACGAAGTGCGCCTCTCAGGGGCGCGGGGAACTGCGCGGCCAGCCCCCACCGGGCCGCAGTCGTGATGCGGCATCAACCCGGCAGACGCTCGGCCCCCCTCCCCCGGAGGGCCACGTCCGATAACCGCCAGACGGCACACGTCGCCCCCCGCACACTGGAAGCGTGCCGATCGATGCAGACACCCGTTACGAAGCAGTCCGCAGCCGGGACGCCCGGTTCGACGGGGAGTTCTTCTTCGCCGTCGAGACCACGGGCATCTATTGCCGCCCGAGCTGCCCCGCGGTGACCCCGAAACGGCAGAACGTGCGGTACTACGCCACAGCCGCCGCGGCGCAGGGCTCGGGGTTCCGGGCCTGCCGAAGGTGCAGGCCCGACGCCGTACCCGGCTCGGCCGAGTGGAACGTCCGCGCCGACGTCGTGGGCCGCGCGATGCGCCTCATCGGCGACGGCGTCGTGGACCGCGAGGGCGTCGGCGGCCTCGCCACCCGGCTCGGGTACAGCGCACGCCAGGTGCAGCGCCAGCTCACGGCGGAGGTGGGCGCGGGCCCCGTCGCGCTGGCCCGCGCACAACGCGCCCACACCGCACGGGTGCTGCTCCAGACGACCCCCCTCCCGGTCACGGAGATCGCCTTCGCGGCGGGGTTCGCGAGTGTCCGGCAGTTCAACGACACGGTCCGCGAGGTCTACGCCCGCACACCGACACAGCTGCGCGCGGACGCGCCCGCCCGCTCCGAGGACCGCCGCGCCGTCGCCGCCACCGCCGGAATCCCGCTGCGTCTGGCCCACCGGGGCCCGTATCGGGCCGGACCCGTCTTCGACCTCCTCGGGCGCCGCGCGCTCGGCGGTGTCGAGGAGCTGGCCGGAGTCCCGGGGCACCGCATGTTCCGGCGCACGCTGCGGCTCCCGTACGGCACCGGGATCGTCTCCGTCGACGAGGCGGTCCACGAGCAGTCCGGGGCGCGTGCCGAGCACCTCGGCGGCTGGCTGGACGCCCGGATCCACCTGACCGACCTGCGGGACCTGACCACGGCGGTGGGCCGCCTCCGGCGCCTGTTCGACCTGGACGCCGACCCGTACGCGATCGACGAGCGACTCGGCGCCGACCCGCGGCTCGCCCCGCTGGTCGCGGCACGCCCGGGGCTGCGTTCGCCCGGCGCCGCCGACCCGGAGGAGCTGGCGGTGCGGATCGTCGCGGGCCCGGCCGAGGCCGCGCGGCTCGTCGGGCGGTACGGGAAGCGGCTCGACGCCCCGTGCGGCACGCTGCACCGTCTCTTCCCCGCGCCGGACGCGCTCGCCGACGAACCGGGCACGCTCGGCGCCCTCGCCCGCGCGCTCACGGACGGCACCCTCGTCCTCGACCCGGGCGCCGACCGCGACGACGCCGAGCAGGCGCTGCGGTCCCTGCCGGGCATGGACGCCCGTACCGCCGCACTGATCAGGCTGCGTGCCCTCGGCGACCCGGACGTGGCCGTGCCCGGCGACGGGTTCGCCGCCGCCGATGCGTGGCGCCCCTGGCGCTCGTACGCCCGACAGCACCTCACCCTGGAAACCGCCGCAGAAGGACAGTCGTGACCTGTTACTACACCAGCCTCCGCAGCCCCCTCGGCGACCTGCTGCTGACCGCCGACGCCGACGGCGCCCTCACCTCCCTGTCGGTGCCCGGCCAGAAGGGCGGACGGACCGTTGCCGGCATTGAGGACACCCACGTGTCCGACCCGGGCCCGTTCGCCGAGACCGCCCGCCAGCTCGCCGCCTACTTCGCCGGTGACCTCAAGGAGTTCGACCTTCCGCTGCGGCCCGGGGGCACCGAGTTCCGGCGGCGTGTCTGGGACGCGCTGGACGCAGTGCCGTACGGCGCCACCACCTCCTACGGCGCTCTCGCCGCCCGCGTCGGCGCCTCGGGCGTCGGCGTGCGGGCCGTCGGCGGCGCGATCGGCGCCAATCCGCTGCTCGTCGTCCGCCCCTGCCACCGGGTGATCGGCGCGACGGGGGCCCTGACCGGCTACGCGGGCGGCCTGGAGCGCAAGGTTCAGCTCCTCACCCTGGAAGGCTCCTTGCAGGGGTCGGCGGGCGGCTCCGGGAGAGGCTCCTTGTAGGCGATCGCCGCCGCGTACCCCTCCGGCACCGGCACGTCCCGCACCGACCAGCCGTCCGGCGCGCCGGGCGCGTCCGGCAGCGTCCCGACGTAGTCGAGGTCCGTGGCGCGGGACAGGCCCGTGCCGATGCCCTTGAGGTACGCCTCTTTGCGGACCCAGGCGCGGGAGGTGGCCCGGCCGCGCTCCGACGGGTCGGACAGCGCGGCCAGTTCGGCCCGCTCGCGCGGGTGCAGGACCGCTGTCAGCTCGTCGGCGACCGTCGCGGGCGTCAGCTCCTCCACGTCCGCGCCGACCGGTGTCGCGGCGAGCGCCACCAGGGCGAGGTCGCCGCTGTGGGAGAGGGAGAAGTGCACGTCAGAGGGTGCGTCCGCGAGTGCGGGGCGGCCGTGCGGCTCACCGCATCCGGGGCAGGGTTCGCTGACGAAGCGCAGGGCGGCGGGGGTGCGGCCCAGCTGCCCGGCGAGGATGCCGCGCAGCGCCACGTGCGCGTTCACGTACCGCAGCCGGTGCCGGTCGAAGGCGAACGCGGCGGCGCGCCGCTGCTCGCCCGCGTCCAGGACGCCGGTCCCGTCGCCGTCGCCCGCGTCCGTCCGCACCAGCCACAGGCCGACGCCCCCCTGGGCCGGCAGTTCTCGTACATGGTTCAGGTCCACCCAGGTCACGTCCCCAGCTCGGCTCGGCGTGGGACGAGGGTAACCTCCGCCGCGGGCGCGGACGGGACCGGTTCAGCCCCAGATCAGCGCCCCGGCCCAGGCCCCGACGATCAGCAGGCACGTGAACAGCTCGGCGAGGACGCTGGAGCCGCCCGCGCGCATCGCCGTCCGGGTGGAGGCGACGGCGTCCCCGTGGCTGCCGAGGCGGCGGCGTTCGAAGACGTAGATGCCGCCGACGAACCCGGGGATCGCGCCGATCACCGGCACCACGCAGAAGCCGATGAGCGCGCAGACGCCCGCCCAGATCGCGAGCCCGCGCGTCGCCCCCGCCTGCCGCAGCCGTCGCGGCGGCAGCTGCCAGCGCAGCACCTGGGAGGCGAGCAGGGCGATGGTCGCGCCGACGAGGACACCCCAGGCCAGGCCGTTCGGGTCGCGCAGCGCCCAGACGGCGACGGCGGCCCACACCAGCCACGAACCGGGCACCCCCGGCACCAGCACCCCGCACAGGCCGAGCGCCAGCACAGCCCCGACCAGCAGGAGTTCCCACGCTCCCATGGGCCAAGGGTCCCTCAGACGCCGGGAACGCGCAGTTCAGACGTGCGGGCACGGGGTCGTCCGTGGCCCACCGGGCCCCGCTCGTACGCGGGGCTGTGGGGTCGTCAGCGCGACGACCCGCCCCGCTCTCACCCCGGAGTACGGGGGTGTCAGCGCGACACCCAGCCCTTCTCGTACGCGTGCCAGCCCAGCTGCAGTCGCGTCGTCACCCCGGCCAGTTCCATCAGGCGCTTCACGCGGCGCTGCACCGTCCGCAGGCCCAGATCGAGCTGCTTGGCCACGCTGACGTCCGTGAGCCCGGCGAGGAGCAGGGAGAGGATCTCCAGGTCGGTGCCGTCGGGGCCGTCGCTCTCCGCCTCCTCCACCCGGCCGCCCTCCCCGAGCCGCAGCGGCAGCGCCTGCCGCCACACCGCCTCGAAGAGGCCGGTCAGCGATTCGAGGAGCCCGCTGGCGTGCACGACGAGCGCGGCCGGTTCCGACGTCCGCGAGGTCAGCGGTACGAGGGCGAGCGTGCCGTCGGCGATCACCAGCTTCGTCGGTACCCGGTCCATGACGCGGACCTGTTCGTCCCGGCCGATCGCCGCCGACAGCTCGGTCAGCCCGAACGGCAGGGCGAGCACCTCGCGCTCGATGACGACGCGGTAGTCGACGCCGCGGCTGACGGCCTGCGGCTCCGCCTCGTTCTCCATGCCGGTCACCGCGACCGGGTTGCCGGTGACAAGGGCGCAGACCTGCGCGGTCGCGCCCAGCTGGATCTGCAGGAACCTCTGCGAGACGGCCGCCGCGCCCGTCACCACCTCGACCAGGTCGTGCACGGCCGGTTCGGCGGCCTGCGCCCGGTACTCCTCGGCGAGCAGCGCCGCCGCCAGCTCGGCCTTCTCCAGCTCGTGGCGGCGCTGGGTGAGCAGCGCGCCGAGGGCGACGCCCGGCGGGGCGGCCACCCAGCGGCCGGGCCGCGCCGACGACTGGGCCGCGAGGCCGTGCCGTTCGAGGAGGCGCAGGGTGGTCTCGGCGTCGTACTCCGCGAGCGTCAGGCGCCGGGCGAGGTCCGACACATCGGCCGCGCCCACCGACACCAGGGCGCGGTACGCCGTCTCGTGCACCTCGTCCAGACCTATCGCACCCAGCATGCGGCGATGTCCCTCCCACTCAGTTCACGGCCGGTCCACGCCTCAGCCCCGTGGTGGGGGACGTGGCGGGAACCAGCCACGGCACAAACCCGCCGTGGCCATTTTCCCTGTACCACCCGTCACTCTGCCAAGGTGGCGCCACCGCAGCAGCAACATCCGCCGGGAATATGCCCTTTGGGCGGTATTCACCTGCGCTTTTCATGGGGGACGGCTTGGGGAAGGCCACGGGGACGGCATGGGGGACGGCCATGGGGACCGCTTGGGGGGGAAGGCCATGGGACAGGGCCACACGCCCGACAGCGCGTCCGCGCATGCGGACGGCGCTGGAGGCGGCCGTCGCCGCCGTCCCGGCCGTCACCGCAGCAGCTCCGGCCGGGGCACAGGAGGGGAGCGCCCCGGCCGGCTCCGTCCGACCGCCGACCGCCGACCGCCGACCGGAACCGCCACCGCGTCGGCGGCCGTCGCCGCCAAGACGGCCGTCGCGGCGGACGGCCGGCGGATTGGCCCGACGGCGACGGGGCACGCGGGCTACAGCCTCGGCGCGCTGACGCCCCGGGCGGCGACGCCGCACCACGCGGACGCCTCCGGTGGACAGGTCACCCTCCGGGTCCGGTTGACCGACTCCCGCGGCAACTCCGTCACCCCGACAGTCGCTCGGGCGTACGACGTGCGCTAGTTCGACTGCTCACCTGAACCGGTTCGCCGGGCGTCCTTCCCGTGGGGGGTGGGGTCGCCCGGCGGACCTTTTTCCCCATGCCCCGTTTTCGCACGGGCGGTGCGGTGGACAATGAGGACATGAGCCAGCAGGGGGAGAGGCCCACCCGTCGCCCGGCCCAGGAGGACGACTGGTGGAGTCAGCTGTACGAGGACGCCGCCGCCGCCGACGACACGGGTCCGACCCCGACGCCGGATTCCCTGGACGCCCACTTCACGATGGCCGAGGCGGTAGCGGCTCCGCCGGACCCGGTGCCACCTCCCCGGGGGGTGCCGGCGCAGCCCCCGAGAGGCGGGGGCGGGGCGGACGGGCCCGGGGTGATCTTCGGCCCCGCCGAGGCGGGCAGCCCCGAGGGACCCGGTCCCACCGGCCAGGAGACCCCCTCCGACCCCGCGCAGGCCGGAAGCGGCCCTGCGGCGCCCGAGCCACCGGGTTTCAAGCCCCCGGCGCCCGAGCCACCGGGTCTCAAGCCCCCGGCGCCCGAGCCACCGGGTTTCAAGCCCCCGGCGCCCGAGCCACCGGGTTTCAAGCCCCCAGCGCCCGAACCACCGGGCTTCAAGCCCCGTGCCTACCCGGCCGAACCACCGCGCCCCACCGGGGCCGATGCGCAGGGTACGGAGCCGCGTCCCGGCTTCTCCGAGCCCCCGGGCCCACCGCCTGCGCCCCCCGCCACCTATCCGGCCGAGCCGCAGGCGCCACCCCGTGCCTATCCGGCCGAACCGCCTGCCCCACCCCGCGCCTATCCGGCCGAGCCGCCCAGCGCGCCGCCCCGGCCCCCCGACGGCGTCGTCCGGCACGTGGGGGACGGGCCCCCGACCTATGACGCCGAGCCCACCGCTCTGCCTCTCGCCGATCCCGAGGAGTTGGAGGATCTGGTCGCCGACACCGTGCTCGACGGGGCGCGGTACGGGAGCTGGGTGGTGCGGAGCGCCTCCGTGCGGGGAGACTCCGCGCGGTACCGGGGCGAGCCGCGGCGGGACAGTCTGCTGACGGCCCGGTTCGGGAGTGGGCCGGGCGCGCTCGTCCTGGTCGCCATGGCGACCGGGGCCCGCGCCACCCCCGGGGCGCACCGCGCCGCCGCCGACGCCTGTGAGTGGATCGGCCGGGCCGTGGGGCTCAGCCACGCGCGGCTCGCCGAGGACATCAGGGCGGGGCGGCGCGGGGACCTGAAGTCGGGGCTGCACCGGCTGACCGACCGCAGCCTCGGCAAGCTGCGGGCGGGCGCGGCGGAGCAGGGCCTCGACCCGGAGGAGTACGCGGCGGACCTGCGCTGCCTGTTGATGCCCGCCGACCCGGCCTGCCGCACCCGCGTGTTCTTCGGCGTCGGCAGCGGCGGCCTGTTCCGGCTCAGGGACGGGGAGTGGCAGGACCTGGAGCCCGACGTCCCGGAGCAGCGGGGCGCGCCGGTGGTCGGGTACGGGGCGCTGCCCGCATCGGCCCCGGCGCAGACGCCGGAGGGCGACCGGCTCACCATGGACCTGGGCATCACCACGCCGCCCAGCCCGTACGAGCCCGCCCCGGAACCGCCCCGCGACCCGTTCCGGTTCCGCGCCTCCGTAGCCCGGCCGGGTGACACCCTCCTGCTCTGCACGGCGGGTCTCGCCGAGCCCCTGCGCGGCGAGCCGGACCTCGGCCGGCACCTGGCGCGGCGGTGGGCGGGGCACGAACCCCCGGGCCTGGCCGCGTTCCTGGCGGACACCCAGGTCCGCGTCAAGGGCTACGCCGACGACCGCACCGCGGCGGCCGTCTGGGAGGGATAGCGCAGGCGCAACCGCCTCCCCTGTGAATTCATGGAACCGATGGGCATCAGCAACAACAGCAGCACCGGCAGCAACGAAAACAGCAGAAGCAGTCGCACCAGCCACTCCATCGGTTCGTAAGGGGCTCCTCGCCATGGCCAAGCAGAACGTCGCCGAACAGTTCGTCGACATCCTCGTCCGCGCGGGCGTCCAGCGCATGTACGGCGTCGTCGGCGACAGCCTGAACCCGGTCGTCGACGCCGTCCGCCGCAACAGCGCCATCGACTGGGTGCACGTCCGCCACGAGGAGACGGCCGCCTTCGCGGCGGGCGCCGAGGCGCAGATCACCGGCAAGATGACCGCCTGCGCGGGCTCCTGCGGCCCCGGCAACCTGCACCTGATCAACGGCCTCTACGACGCCCACCGCTCGATGGCCCCGGTCCTCGCGCTCGCCTCGCACATCCCGTCCAGCGAGATTGGCCTCGGCTACTTCCAGGAGACCCACCCCGACCGGCTCTTCCAGGAGTGTTCGCACTACTGCGAGATGATCTCCAGCTCGAAGCAGATGCCGCGCGTCCTGCACACGGCGATCCAGAACGCGGTCGGCCAGTCCGGTGTCAGTGTCGTCACGCTGCCCGGTGACATCGCGGGCGAGGAGGCCCCCGACCAGGGCACGGAGACCGCCCTGGTCACGTCCCGGCCGAGCATCCGCCCCGGCGACGCGGAGATCGACCAGCTGGTCAAGATGATCGACGCGGCCGACAAGGTCACCCTGTTCTGCGGCAGCGGCACCGCGGGCGCGCACGCGGAGGTCATGGAGTTCGCCGAGAAGCTCAAGTCCCCGGTCGGCCACGCCCTGCGCGGCAAGGAGTGGATCCAGTACGACAACCCGTACGACGTCGGCATGAGCGGCCTGCTCGGCTACGGCGCCGCCTACGAGGCCACCCACGAGTGCGACCTGCTGATCCTGCTCGGCACCGACTTCCCGTACAACGCGTTCCTGCCGCAGAAGGACGTCAAGATCGTCCAGGTCGACGTGCGCCCCGAGCACCTCGGCCGCCGCTCCAAGCTGGACCTCGCGGTTTGGGGCGACGTGCGCGAGACGCTGCGCTGCCTGACGCCGCGCGTGAAGGCGAAGAAGAGCCGCCGCTTCCTCGACAAGATGCTGAAGAAGCACGCCGACGCGCTGGAAGGCGTCGTGAAGGCGTACACGCGGAAGGTCGACAAGCACGTCCCGATCCACCCCGAGTACGTCGCCTCGGTCCTCGACGAGATCGCCGACGACGACGCCGTCTTCACCGTCGACACCGGCATGTGCAACGTGTGGGCCGCCCGCTACATCTCGCCCAACGGCCGCCGCCGCGTCATCGGCTCCTTCTCGCACGGCTCGATGGCCAACGCGCTGCCGATGGCGATCGGCGCCCAGTTCACCGACCGCCGCCGCCAGGTCATCTCGATGTCGGGCGACGGCGGCTTCTCGATGCTGATGGGCGACTTCCTGACCCTCGTCCAGTACGACCTGCCGGTGAAGATCGTCCTGTTCAACAATTCCTCCCTCGGCATGGTCGAGCTGGAGATGCTGGTCGGCGGCCTCCCCTCGTACGGGACGACGAACACCAACCCCGACTTCGCCGCCGTGGCCCGCGCGGCCGGCGCCTACGGCGTCCGCGTCGAGAAGCCCAAGCAGCTCGAAGGCGCCCTGAAGGACGCCTTCAAGCACAAGGGCCCGGCGCTCGTCGACATCGTCACCGACCCGAACGCCCTCTCCATCCCGCCGAAGATCAGCGCCGACATGGTGACCGGCTTCGCGCTCTCCGCCTCCAAGATCGTCCTCGACGGCGGGGTCGGCCGCATGGTGCAGATGGCCCGCTCGAACCTCCGCAACGTCCCGCGCCCGTAACCCGTACGGATCACACGGGACGCAACCGCAGCGTCAGGATCTGGAACGGGCGCAAGGACAGGGCGAGCCCCGTCGCCGACGTGTCCGCCGGCTTCAGCGCCCGTTCCAGGAGGTCCGTCTCGTCGGCGCCCGCCACCGGGAACGACGCCGTCAGGGTCGCCGCCGCGCGCCCGCCCCGGGACTCGTAGAGCCGCACCACCACGTCCCCGCCGCGGTCCTCGGCCAGCTTCACCGACTCGATCGTCACCGCCGGATTGTCGACGGTGACGAGCGGTGCCACCGCACCCGCCTCCGCGACCCGCAGCGGCAGGTTGAGCGCGAGCCCCTCGGCCACCGCGTCGCCCGTCGTCGCGCCGGGCAGCAGCGCGTACGTGAACCGGTGCGTGCCGAGGTCGGTCTCCGGGTCGGGGGAGTGGGGCGCGCGGAGCAGGGTCAGGCGCACGGTCGTGCCGAGCCCCTGCGCGTGCGGCGTCCGGGTCACGTCGTGCCCGTACGTCGAGTCGTTGAGCAGGGCGACGCCGTACTCCTCCTCGGCCACCCGCAGCCAGCGGTGCGCGCAGATCTCGTAACGGGCGGCGTCCCAGCCGGTGTTGGCGTGCGTCGGCCGGTGCACGTGCCCGAACTGGATCTCCGCCGCCGACCGCTCCGCGTGCACGTCGAGCGGGAACGCCGCCTTCAGCACCTTCTCCGACTCCTGCCAGTCGATGTCGGTGACGACCTCCAGACGGCGGCTGCCCGCCGCGAGCCGGTACTCCTGCGTGATCCGCGACTTCCCGAAGGCGCGGGTGACGCGGACGGAGACCCGCAGCGGCCCGTCCTCGACCAGCTCCACCGATTCGGCGTCCGTGAGGTCGGTGCGGGTGTGCCGGTAGTGCGCGTCCAGGTCCCAGGCGTCGTACTGGGTGGGGTGGTCGGGGTGCAGCTGGAGCAGGTTGCCGCGGGTCCCCGGCGCGAGGACCTCACGGCCTTCATGGGCCAGGTCCTTCACGGAGGTGAGCAGTCCGTCGCTGTCGACCGTCACGGCCAGATGCTCGTTGGCGAGCACGATGGCGTCGGACTCGCGCGTCGCGGCGGCGTGCGCGCCGGGACCGCGCGTGTGCCCGGCGGCCTCGTCGAGGCTCCGGGTGCCGAGCCCGTCGACCTGTACGTGGACCAATGCCCCGCCGTGCGCGACTACTTCACCGCGCGGGTACGGCGAGGCGTTCAGTACGGAGGGCGGCCCCTCGCCGCCCGCGCGGCGTACCGCCTCCGCCGTGATCCCGTCCAGCTCCGCGAGCACCCGCGCGTACGTGTCGCGCGCCTCCCGGTGCACCCACGCGATGGACGACCCCGGCAGGATGTCGTGGAACTGGTGCAGCAGCACCGTCTTCCACAGGCGGTCGAGCGCGTCGTAGGGGTACGCGTACGAGGGGTCGCGCAGCGCCGCCGCCGTGCACCACAACTCGGCCTCGCGCAGAGCGTGTTCGGAGCGCCGGTTGCCCCGTTTCGTCTTCGCCTGCGTCGTGTACGTCGCCCGGTGCATCTCCAGGTACAGCTCCCCGGACCACACCGGCGCCTTCGCCCCGTACTCCGCGTACGCCGCCTCGAAGAACTTCGACGGCTTCTCGATCTCCACGCGCGGGGAGCCCTCCAGGGAGCGCAGGCGGCGCGCCTTCTCCAGCATCTCGCGCGTCGGACCGCCGCCGCCGTCGCCCCAGCCGAACGGGACGAGGGAGCGCGAGGCGCCGCCCTTCTCCGCGAAGTTCCGTTCCGCGTGCGCCAGTTCACTCGCGTGGAACTGCGCGTTGTAGGTGTCCACCGGCGGGAAGTGCGTGAACACGCGCGTGCCGTCGATGCCCTCCCACCAGAACGTGTGGTGCGGCATCTTGTTCGTCTGGTTCCAGCTCAGCTTCTGCGTGAGGAACCAGCGGGCGCCCGCCAGCTTCGCCAGCTGCGGGAAGGCGGCGGTGTAGCCGAAGGAGTCCGGCAGCCAGATCTCCTCCGTCTCCACGCCCAGCTCGTCCCGGAAGAACCGCTTGCCGTGCACCAACTGCCGGGCCAGCGCCTCACCGCCCGGCATGTTCGCGTCCGACTCCACCCACATCGAGCCGACCGGCGCCCACGTGCCGTCCGCGACCGCCTTCTTGATGCGCTCCCAGATGTGCGGCTGGTGCTCCTTCACCCACGCGTACTGCTGCGCCTGCGAGCAGGCGAAGACCAGCTCCGGGTAGTCCTGGGCGAGCGCCGTGACGTTGGCGAACGTGCGGGACGCCTTGCGGACGGTCTCGCGCAGCGGCCACAGCCACGCCGAGTCGATGTGCGCGTGCCCGGCCGCCGAGACCCGGTGCGAGCTGGCGTGCGCCGGGCGGGAGAGGACGTCGGCCAGTTCGGCGCGGGCCGTCGCCGCCGTCCCGGACACGTCGTGCAGGTCCAGTACGTCGAGCATCCGCTCCAGGGCCCGCAGGATGTCGTGGCGCGCGGCCCGCTCCGCGTCCAGTTCCCGCATCAGCTCGGACAGCACCTCGACGTCGAGGACGAGGTGCCACACGTCCTCGTCGAGTACGGCCAGGTCGGCAGAGCGGAATCGGTAGACGGGGCGGTCCCCGGCGGTCAGCACGTCACCGAGAGGCGTCGGTTCGAAGTCGCGCAGGACCGCCGGGTTGGCCGCCGCCTCAAGGAGCAGGTGCACCGGTTCGCCGCCGGTCGCGGGCGCCGCGACCGTCAGATGACGGTTGCGCGGGTGGATGCCCTTGAGGGGGACGCCCTCGGCGTCGTAGAGCAGCCCCTCCGCCTGGAAACCGGGCCCGTCCCCGGTGAAGCCCGGGTCCAGCACCACTTCCACGCGCCGGCCCGCCCACTCCTCGGGTACCCGCCCCTCGATGCGGAACCAGCTGGTCGACCAGGGCGCGCCCCACGCGGTGTCGCACGCGAAGCTCTCGTACGTCCCCGCCAGAGCCTCGGCCACGGGCACGGGCTCGCCCGGCGCGTGCCAGACGCTCAGTTTCAGCGGTGTCCGCTCCGCGTACTGCGCCGGGCGTACGAACTGGCGCATCGCCCGTTCGAGTCGGCCCTCCACGAGGTGTCGGTCGTCGTGCACGGCGGCTCCTTGTCGCTACTCGTCCTGCGGGAGTCCCGTGCTTCCTTCCCCGCGCGGCCCGTGGACACCCGTGGGCCGTCGACGAATCAACAAGAGTGCGGACATGCCCAATGGGCATGCATCCCCGTGTACGCGTTCGACAGACAGGCCGAGCAGCAACGAATCCAGAGCGAGAGAGGCATCGGGATCGGCGTGTGGGCGGGGGTCATGAGACGGCAGGCAACAGGGGTGGGCCCGGCAGCGACCGGAGTCCCCAGGACACGCATGAAGAAATCAGATACCGACGGTGCGGCACAAGGGGACGGACCGACGAAACAGCTCAAGCGCATGCTGGGCAAGGCGGATCTGCGGGCCGTACCGGAGACCCGGCGGGCCCTGCGTGAGCTTCTGCGGCAGTGGGGCATCCCGGGCAGATCGGAGATCGCCGAGCTGCTCACCAGCGAGCTGGTCACCAACGCCCTCGTGCACACCGACCGCGACGCGGAACTGACGGCGACGGTGGGCCCGCGCGGCCTGCGCGTCGAGGTCCGCGACGACACCTCGCGCAAACCGCGGCTGCGCGTACCGATCGCCGACGACGGTACGAACGGCAGGGGGCTGTTCCTGGTGCAGTCCCTCGCGGACGCCTGGGGGGTCATGATGCTCGGCGCGGGCAGCGCGGGAAAGGTGGTGTGGTTCGAGCTGGACGGCGGCACCGCGTGACCCCATCGTCACGACGGCGCCACCGTGTCCTTCAGCGGCTCAGCCGTACTGCTGCTCCAGATCCCTGAGCTTGCGCTCCAGGGTGTCGAGCCGGGGCAGCGCCTGAGTGTCGTCCTCCGCCGTGAGATCGACGGTGGCGGGGGCCTGCGGCTCAGCGGCGTTCCGTACGGGCTGCAGCGAGGGCCGGCGGCGCAGGGGCAGCTGCTCCTGCGCCGCCTCCGAAGAGGTCGCGGGCGTCGTAGGCGTCGTACCGGGGGATATGGCAGGGTCCGTGGAGCCCGCCCCGGCGCCTGCCGAGGCCGTCACCGCGGGCACCTCCACCTGGCGCCCGCCGCGCCCGGCGAAGGAGCGGTGACCGCGGCTGAGCGCCCGCAGCTGCGCGCGCTCCAGCTTCCCGTGCTCGCGCCGCCGCATCCGGTCCTGCGCCTTCATCCGCTTGTCCTCGCGCACCTCGTCGACCGCCTCGTCCAGGGTGCGGACGCCCTCCAGGAGCATCAGCGACCAGGCGCAGTACGTCTCCCGGGGCGCGCGCAGCCACCGCACCATGCGGATCTGCGGCAACGGGCGCGGCACCAGGCCCTGTTCGCGCAGCGCCGCGCGGCGCGTCTGCTTCAGGGCGCGGTCGAAGAGCACCGCCGCCGACAGGGACATGCCCGCGAAGAAGTGCGGGGCGCCCGCGTGGTCCAGGCCCCTGGGCGCGTGCACCCAGTTGAACCAGGCGGCGGCGCCCGCGAACGTCCACACCAGTATCCGCGAGCCGAGCGCGGCGTCACCGTGGCTGGCCTCGCGCACGGCGAGCACCGAGCAGAACATCGCGGCGCCGTCGAGCCCGAACGGGACGAGGTACTCCCAGCCGCCGGTCAGGTTCAGGTTCTGCCGGCCGAAGCCGACGAGCCCGTGGAAGGAGAGCGCGGCGGCGACGGCGGCGCAGCAGAACAGCAGCACGTACGAGGCGGAGCCGTAGACGGCCTCCTTGCGCCTGCGCCGCTCCTCGCTGCGCTCCCACGATTCGTCGCTGGACAGGGCGCCCTTCTTCGCGTGCTCCCCGGAGCGCTTGCCGCGCGCGAGCACCGCAACCGCCGCCAGCAGGCCCAGGAGCAGCACGGCGCCCGGAAGCAGCCAGTCGAGCGATATGTCGGTCAGTCTCATCTGGGTCCCTTGCAGAGCGGTAGGGCGTTTTCGGGCGCCATATTGGCCCAGCCGCCCGACCCCGCAGGGGGATTCGGGACAAGAGAACGCCATTGGAGTGCAAGGGGGCGTGAAAAGCGGCCGTACGCTCGAACTCCCGTCGCAGAAAGGGAAGTCGAGTTCGATTTACGTCACTCGTACGGGTGGTTCAAGCCGCGCTGGACGCCGTGAGGCGGGCGATGCGGTCCGCGTCGCAGGTGCGCGGGCACGTCACGCAGGTGTCCTCGGGGCGCAGCGTGTAGAAGAGGCAGCAGCTCGCGCGGTCCCGGGTCGGCAATGACTCGCCCGCGGGGCCCGTCAGTTCACGGAATCCCGGCTTCCCGACGTACGGCTTGGTCGTGCCGGGCAGCAGCTCCTCCAGCTCGGCCATCGCCCGGCGCTCCTCGCCGAGCAGGTGGCCGACGTACCAGAGGCCCTCGACGATCTCGTCCGTGACCATGCCCCACAGCGCGCGCGGCCCGCGCCGCATCCGCGGCCCGAAGCCGGTGAGGACCGGCTGGAGGTGCTCGGCGACGGCCGCCCGCAGCTCGGCGCGGAGCGCCTCCTCGTCCGGCACGACGTGCGCGCCGGGCAGAGCGGCCACCGGGTCGTCGGGAAGACAGGCGAAATCGGTGACGCGTACGGCCATCCGGCCGAGCGCCCGCTGGAGCGAGACGTGGGCGGCGGGGAAGCGCGGCACCCGGCGGTGCAGGAACCAGGGGACGGTGATGAGCAGGCAGGCGGGCCACGCGTAGCGGTGCAGGCCGAAGCTGGCGACCACGTCGGGGCGGGCCTTCTGGCCGTAGTCCTTGAGCACCTGCTCGTCGTCCCACGCGAGGAACGCGTCGAGCGCCGCGCCGCCCTGCGCGAGCTGCTCCGCGCCGACCCAGCCGCTCTCGCCGGGCAGCGCCTGGTCCGCACCGAACTCGTCGATGCGCAGGCTGGGGAACACCTCGGTGAGGCGGTCGTACGCGGCCGAGACCGCACTCCGGGTCGCGGCAGGCGCAGGGGTGACGAGGGGCATGCGAGGACCGCCGAATCACGAGCGTTTGCAGGTAAGCCTTACCTTACCGGAAGGGCGCGGGGTTTGAACTGTCGGCTGGGCCGCCTATCGTTCTTGGTTGAGTTGGGTACAAACGGCCGAATACGGCCGGGAACGGCGAAGGGGATGACCGGGTGAACCAGGGCGGAGAGCAGGCCAGACCGCGTCCGGCACGCGGCTCCGCGTCGGCCCGCGCGGTCCCCGGGCAGCGCTCGGCGCCGCCGGCGGCCGCGGCGCGCGGCACGGTCGAGCGGACCTCGGTGCGCCGCCAGGTGCTCGACGCGTTGCGCGCCGCGCTGGTCTCCGGCGAGCTGGCGCCCGGCGAGGTCCACTCGGCGCCCGCGCTCGGCGAACGGTTCGGCGTGTCGGCGACGCCCGTGCGCGAGGCCATGCAGCAGCTCGCCCAGGAGGGCGCCGTCGAGGTCGTCCCGAACCGCGGCTTCCGGGTCGCGGAGCGCTCCGCGCGGGAGCGGGCCGAGCTGAGCGAGGTGCGCGGGCTCATCGAGGCCCCGGTCGTCCTGCGCCTCGCCCGCACGCTCCCCGCCGACCGCTGGGCGGCGCTGCGCCCCGCCGCCGTCGCCACCGTCACGGCTGCCGCCTGCGGAGACCTGGCGGTGTACGCGGACGCCGACCGCGCCTTCCACCGCGCCCTGCTGTCCCTCGCCGGGAACGAGCAGCTCGTCCGTATCGCCGATGATCTGCGGCGGCGGGTGGTGTGGTCCGGGTGCGATCTGCGGGCGGACGCGGCCGAGCATGTCGCTCTGCTGGACGCGCTGGAGGAGCGGGACCTGGCGGCGGCCGAGCTTCTGGTGCGGCGGCACCTCGGCTGATGCCACGGGGCTCCGCCCCGGACCCCGCTGCTCAATCGCCGCAGGGGCTTGATAGGCCCAACCCCGCAGGAACGCGATGGGCCCGACCCGCAGGGGCTTGGTACTTTCAGCCCCTCCGGCGATTGAGGAGCGGGGTCCGGGGCAGAGCCCCGTGGCCCGTACCGCAGCGCGGCTGGAAGGCTCAAGCGGCCGCAGGCAACGCCCCTGCCAGCCACGTAGGCACCCCGCCGAGCAACCGGAACAACCGCCCCGCCTCCGCCCGAAGCCGCGCGGAAACCTCCGGCTCCGCCTCGGCCTCCGCCAGAGACACCAGCGCCGGGGCGGTCCCCACGAGATACCCCAGCTCCTCCCGCAGTCGGAGCGACTCAGCGAACCCGTGACGGGCCTCCGCCAGCTCCCCCTCCCGCAGCGCGAGCCCGGCCAGCTGCCGCCAGGTGAAGGAGACGAGCAGCGCGTCCCCGTGGGCGGTGGCGCCCGCGTGGGCCCGTCGGTACGCGGCCCGGGCCGCCTGCGGCGAATCCGCGAGGTTCTCCGCCATCAGCCCGCGCCGGAAGTCGAGCAGCGCCCGCGCCGCCGCCCCGGGCGCGATGAGCGCCGCCGCGCGGCCGAACGCGGAGCGGGCCTCGTCGACCCGGTCCCGTACCTTCAACAGCGTGGAGGCGTACGCGAGTTGGCCCCGCTCGCAGGCGGCGGCGCCGCGCTCCTCGTCCGTGTGGGCCACGGCTTCCGCGGCGCGCAACGCGTCCTCCGCCTCGGCCCACCCCTGCTCCGTGTAGAGGCACCGCTCGCCGAGGAGCGCGGCGCGCTGGAGCGCGGCGGCGGGGTCGGCCGCGTGCCGGTCGAGCAGCGCTGCCGCGTCGGCCCAGCAGCCGCGGGAGCGCAGCCGCCATACCGCGGTCTGGAGTGGATCGTCCCCTGCGTTCGTTCCCTGACCAGACATGGCGGTATGCGCCACGTTGCCCTCCCCGAGCACGCCATCGAGCCGAGTTGTCGTGGGGCATCTCAGCACGGATCACGGCACCCGGCCAAGAGGGTGGGTGAAAGATTTCACAAAGGGAGGGGGTTCCGGATCCGCCACCGAACCGTTACTGCGCGGTGGCGGAGCGGCGATCGCGTCAGCTCATGCGCAGGGCCAGGAAGAAGTCCAACTTGTCTTCCAGGCGCGAGAGATCACGGTTCGTCAACTGCTCGATCCGCCCGACGCGGTAACGCAACGTGTTGACGTGCAGGTGGAGCCGCGCCGCGCACCGCGTCCACGAACCGTCGCAGTCGAGGAACGCCTCCAGGGTCGGGATCAGCTCCGCGCGGTGCTTGCGATCGTACTCGCGCAGCGGGTCCAGGAGGCGTGCGGTGAAGGCGCGGCGCACGTCGTCCGGGACGAAGGGCAGCAGCAGGACGTGCGAGGCCAGCTCCTGGTGGCCGGCCGCGCAGACCCGGCCCGTGCGGGCGGCGGCCACGCGCCGGGCGTGCCGGGCCTCCTCCAGGGCGCCGCGCAGCCCCTCCGCCGAGTGCACGGCCGCGCTGACGCCGATGGTCAGGCGGCCGTCGTCGGAGAGCCCCGCCGCCAGCGGGTCCCGTACGGCCGCGAGGAGCGAGTCGGCGATGAGGCCCTGCTCGGAGCCGTCGTGCTCGGCGGAGACCGCGGGCAGCGGGACGAGCGCCACGGCCTCGTCGCCGGTGTGGGCCACCGCGATCCGGTCGGACGGCTCGGAACCGGCCGCCAGCGGGTCGACCAGGATTTCTTCGAGGAGCGACTGGGCGACGGGGCCGCCCTCGATCTCCCCGCCCTCCCACTCGACACGGGCCACGACGACCTGCCAGTGCGGAGCCGCGCCGAGGCCGGGAAGGAGCACCGGGGCGGTCACGCGCAGGCGCGCGGCGATCTCGGCCGGGGCCGCGCCCGTCTGGACCAGTTCCAGGACCTCCTGGGCGAGCCGGCGGCGTACCGTACGGGCCGCGTCGCGGCGGTCGCGCTCCACGGAGATCAGCTGGGTGACGCCCTGGAGCAGGTCGAGCCGCTCCTCGGGCCAGTCGCTCGCGTCGGCCTCGACGGCGAGCAGCCAGTCCGACAGGACCGTCTCGCGCACGTCACGGGAGGCCATCACCGCGTTTCGGCCACCCGAGCGAATTCCGAAGACCGAGTACGTCGTGTGGTCGATCGTGACGCGGTGCGGTGCGCGGCGCCCCGAGCGGACGGCGGCGAGGTGCTCGGAGGCGAGCCGGGCGCACACGTCGGGGGGCAGCTCGGGCCCGGTCGCGGTCGACCCGGCGATGGCGCGGCCCGCGGGGGAGAGGACCCAGGCGCGCAGGTCCAGGTCGCTGCCGAGGAGGTCGAGGACGACGTCCGGGCCGCCGCCCGCCGGGCCGGACGTCATCAGCCGCCGGTGCCGGTCCACGACCGCCGCGAGGTCGCCCGCGCGCTCGCCGGAGACCTGCCGTACGACGTGCTCGGTGATGGTCGCGAACGCCACCGACTCGTTGACCGCGAACAGCGGCAGGCGGTGCCGGACGCACGCCTCCACCAGGTCCTCGGGGATCGCGCCCAGCTCGGCCTCGCCGGCCGCGAGCGCCGCGACGCCCGCCGTGGACAGGAGGCGCACGAACGGTTCCGAGTCGGCCTCGTTCCGGCGCCAGGCCAGGCCCGTGAGGACCAGCTCGCCCCCGGACAGATAGCGGCTGGGGTCCCGCAGGTCCGTGGTCATCACGCCGCGGACGGTGCGGTCCAGCTCGTCCTCGCCGCCGAGGAGCCTGAGGCCCAGCGCGTCCGTGTCCAGCAATGCGCGCAGCCGCATGTCTTCGTCGCCGCCGATCTGTCTCGAACTGTTTCTTGGGTTTCTGAAGGAAAACGAAGAGGTTACTGATGTCTTCCGTTCATACGAATCTACAAGACACCCGCGTTGGTCAGCCAACTCCTTCATGGTTTCCGTGACTGACCCTGGCGGAGCACAGGGCGGTGTACTGAGCCCACTCCACGTGAACAGCACATGAACGAGCCTCTGTGATCCGCACATCCGTGGCTCGAAGTGATCGAACGAACCACGAACGACGAAGAAGAGAGCCGCTCATGGACTTCCTTCGCCCCGCCAGCTGGGAGGAGGCGCTCGCCGCCAAGGCCGAGCACCCCACAGCTGTGCCGATTGCGGGTGGCACCGATGTGATGGTCGAGATCAACTTCGACCACCGGCGGCCCGAGTACCTCCTCGACCTCAACCGCATCGGCGAGCTGAGCGAGTGGGAGGCGGGCGAGGGCGACACCGTCCGGCTCGGTGCCTCCGTCCCCTACACCGCGATCATGGAGAACCTGCGCACCGAACTGCCCGGTCTCGCGCTCGCCTCCCACACCGTCGCCTCTCCGCAGATCCGCAACCGCGGCGGCGTCGGCGGCAACCTCGGCACCGCCTCGCCGGCCGGTGACGCCCACCCCGCCCTGCTCGCCGCCGACTGCGAGGTCGAGGTCGAGTCCGTACGCGGGCCCCGGCGCATCCCGATCGACGCGTTCTACACCGGCGTGAAGCGCAACGCGCTCGCCCCGGACGAGCTGATCCGCGCCGTCCACATCAAGAAGGCCGACGGGCCGCAGCAGTACTCCAAGGTCGGCACCCGCAACGCCATGGTGATCGCCGTGTGCGCCTTCGGTCTCGCCGTCCACCCGGAGACCCGGACTGTGCGCACCGGCATCGGCTCGGCCGCGCCGACCCCGATCCGCGCCAAGGAGGCCGAGCAGTTCCTCAATGCCGCGCTCGACGAGGGCGGCTTCTGGGACAACGGCAAGATCATCACCCCGTCGGTCGCCAAGCAGTTCGCGGACCTGTGCTCCGCCGCCTGCAACCCGATCGACGACGTGCGCGGCACCGCCTCGTACCGCCGCCACGCGGTGGGCATCATGGCCCGCCGCACGCTGACCTGGGCCTGGGAGTCGTACCGCGGCACCGCCCGTACGGAGGGAGTCGCGTAATGCGCGTCAATTTCACGGTCAACGGCCGGAAGCAGGAAGCCGACGACGTGTGGGAGGGCGAGTCCCTGCTGTACGTCCTGCGCGAGCGCATGGGCCTGCCCGGTTCGAAGAACGCCTGTGAGCAGGGCGAATGCGGCTCCTGCACCGTCCGCCTGGACGGCGTGCCGGTGTGTTCGTGCCTGGTCGCCGCCGGACAGGTGGAGGGCCGCGAGGTCGTCACCGTCGAGGGCCTCGCCGACTTCGCGAAGAACCGCGCCTGCGGGGGCCACGAAAGTCATGGGTTGTCCCTTCAGGACGCCCAGGGCTGGCAGGCGGGCGAGGGCACCGACTCGCAGACCGGCGAGGGCGCCGAACTCGCCCCGATCCAGCAGGCGTTCATCGACGCGGGCGCCGTCCAGTGCGGCTTCTGCACGCCGGGTCTGCTGGTCGCCGCCGACGAGATGCTGGAGCGCACCCCGAACCCGTCCGACGCGGACATCCGCGAGGCGCTGTCCGGCAACCTGTGCCGCTGCACGGGCTACGAGAAGATCATGGACGCGGTGCGGCTCGCTGCCGCGCGTCAGTCCGCACCTGTTTCCGGTCAGGGGGTCTGACGACATGGCCGACACACGTACCACGGGCATTCCCTTCAACGTCACGCAGCGCTCGCAGACCAAGGGCGGCATCGGCGAGTCCACGCTCCGCCCGGACGGCACCCTCAAGGTCACCGGCGAGTTCGCGTACTCGTCCGACATGTGGCACGAGGACATGCTGTGGGGCCAGATCCTGCGCTCCCCGGTCGCCCACGCCGAGATCGTCTCCATCGACACCGGCGAGGCGCTCGCGACGCCCGGCGTCTACGCGGTCCTCACCTACGACGACCTGCCCACCGAGATCAAGAACTACGGCCTGGAGATCCAGGACACCCCGGTCCTCGCGCACGGCAAGGTCCGCCACCACGGCGAGCCCGTCGCGATCGTCGCCGCCGACCACCCGGAGACCGCGCGCCGCGCCGCCGCCAAGATCAAGGTCGACTACCGCGAGCTGCCCGTCATCACCGACGAGGCGTCCGCGACCGCGCCGGACGCGATCCTCGTCCACGAGAACCGCGACGACCACCACATCGGCCACGTCCCGCACCCCAACATCGTGCACCGCCAGCCGATCGTGCGCGGCAATGTCGAGGAGGCCCGCAAGCGGGCCGACGTCATCGTCGAGGGCGACTACTACTTCGGCATGCAGGACCAGGCGTTCCTCGGCCCCGAGTCGGGTCTCGCCGTCCCGGCCGAGGACGGCGGCGTCGACCTCTACGTCGCGACCCAGTGGCTGCACTCGGACCTCAAGCAGATCGCCCCGGTCCTCGGCCTGCCCGAGGACAAGGTGCGGATGACGCTCTCCGGCGTCGGCGGCGCGTTCGGCGGCCGCGAGGACCTGTCGATGCAGATCCACGCCTGCCTGCTCGCGCTGCGCACCGGCAAGCCGGTCAAGATCGTCTACAACCGGTTCGAGTCGTTCTTCGGTCACGTCCACCGCCACCCCGCCAAGCTCCACTACGAGCACGGGGCGACCAAGGACGGCAAGATCACGCACATGTCGTGCCGGATCGTCCTCGACGGCGGCGCCTACGCCTCCGCCTCCCCGGCGGTCGTCGGCAACGCCTCGTCGCTCTCGGTCGGCCCGTACGTGATCGACGACGTCGACATCGAGGCCATCGCGCTCTACTCCAACAACCCGCCCTGCGGCGCCATGCGCGGCTTCGGCGCGGTCCAGGCGTGCTTCGCCTACGAGGCGCAGATGGACAAGCTCGCCGACCGGCTGGGCATGGACCGGGTCGAGTTCCGGCAGCTCAACGCCATGGAGCAGGGCACGATCATGCCCACGGGCCAGCCCGTCGACTCGCCGGCCCCGGTCGCCGAGATCCTGCGCCGCATCAAGGCGATGCCGATGCCGCCCGAGCGCCAGTGGGAGTCCAGCGAGGGCGCCGACGTGCGCCAGCTGCCCGGCGGCCTGTCCAACACCACGCACGGCGAAGGCGTCGTCCGCGGTGTCGGCTACGCGGTCGGCATCAAGAACGTCGGCTTCTCCGAGGGCTTCGACGACTACTCCACCGCCAGGGTCCGCATGGAGGTCGTGGGCGGCGAGCCCGTCGTCACCGTGCACACCGCCATGGCGGAGGTCGGCCAGGGCGGCATCACCGTCCACGCGCAGATCGCCCGCACGGAGCTGGGCGTCACGCAGGTGACGATCCAGCCCGCCGACACCCAGGTCGGCTCGGCCGGTTCGACGTCCGCCTCCCGCCAGACGTACGTCACCGGCGGCGCCGTCAAGAACGCCTGCGAGCTGGTGCGCGAGAAGGTCCTGGAGATCGGGCGCCGCAAGATGGGCACCTACCACCCGGCGTGGGCGACGGCCGAGCTGCTGCTCGAAGGCGGCAAGGTCGTCACCGACGGCGGCGAGGTCCTCGCCGACCTCGTCGACGTCCTGGAGGGCGAGGCCGTGGAGGTCGAGGAGGAGTGGCGCCACCGGCCCACCGAGCCCTTCGACCTCCGAACGGGCCAGGGCAACGGGCACGTGCAGTACTCGTTCGCCGCGCACCGCGCCGTCGTCGAGGTCGACACCGAACTCGGCCTGGTCAAGGTCATCGAACTGGCCTGCGCGCAGGATGTCGGCAAGGCGCTCAACCCGCTCTCCGTGATCGGCCAGATCCAGGGCGGCACCATCCAGGGCCTGGGCATCGCCGTCATGGAGGAGATCGTCGTCGACCCGAAGACGGCGAAGGTCAGGAACCCCTCCTTCACCGACTACCTGCTCCCCACCATCCTCGACACGCCGACCATCCCGGTCGACGTGCTCGAACTCGCCGACGAGCACGCCCCGTACGGGCTGCGCGGCATCGGCGAGGCCCCGACCCTGTCGTCCACCCCGGCCGTCCTCGCGGCGATCCGGAACGCGACGGGTCTCGCGCTCGACCGGACGCCCGTCCGGCCCGAGCACCTCACGGGCACGGCCGCGTCCGCGTAGCCGTCGCTTCCGCAGTATCCGGGGGGACGCCGTCCCGACGCCGTCCCCCCGGCCCTTAGTTGCGTCCGTCTCGGGCCGTCCCCCGGGTCGTGCAGCCATCCCAAATCCCGCACACGCAGTGGCAGTTCGCGGGTGCCCCTTTGAACCTTGGGAAACGAGGCACCATGACCCAGCAGTCCGTGGAGCCGAAGACCACCGCCGACGACGCGGGCGCGGGCTCGCGTCAGCCGGCCGGCCGGTCTTGGCTCGACAGGTACTTCCACATCTCCGACCGGGGATCCACCGTCGCGCGCGAAGTGCGCGGTGGCGTCACGACCTTCATGGCCATGGCGTACATCCTCCTGCTCAACCCCCTGATCCTGTCCGGCAAGGACGCCGCCGGTGACACCCTCGGCCAGAAGGCCCTGATCACCGCGACCGCCTTCGCCGCCGCGTTCACCACGCTCCTGATGGGCTTCGTCGGCAAGGTCCCGCTCGCCCTCGCTGCCGGCCTCTCCGTCTCCGGAGTGATCTCCTCGCAGGTCGCGCCCGAGATGACCTGGCCGCAGGCCATGGGCATGTGCGTGATGTACGGCGTCGTGATCATGCTGCTCGTCGTCACCGGGCTGCGCGAGATGATCATGAACGCGATACCGCTCGCCCTCAAGCACGGCATCACCATGGGCATCGGCCTGTTCATCGCGCTGATCGGCCTCTACAAGTCCGGCTTCGTGCACGTCGGCAAGGCGACGCCGCTGACGCTCGGCCCCGCGGGCGAACTGGCCGGCTGGCCGGTGCTGCTCTTCGCGGGCACGCTCCTCCTCATCTTCATGCTCCAGGCGCGCAACACCCCGGGCGCGATCCTGATCGGCATCATCGCCGGCACCGTCGTCGCGATGATCCTCAACGCGCTCGACGTGATCGACCCCAAGCAGTGGGCCAACGGCGCCCCGGAGCTGCCCGACAACGCGGTCTCCTCGCCCGACTTCTCGCTCTTCGGCCACGTCGAGTTCGGCGGCTGGGGCGAGGTCGGCGCGATGACCGTCGGCATGATCGTCTTCACGCTCGTGCTCGCCGGGTTCTTCGACGCGATGGCCACCATCATCGGCGTCGGCACGGAGGCCAAGCTCGCCGACGACAAGGGCCGGATGCCGGGCCTGTCCAAGGCGCTGTTCATCGACGGCGCCGGCGGTGCGATCGGCGGTGTGGCGGGCGGCTCGGGCCAGACCGTCTTCGTGGAGTCGGCGACGGGTGTGGGGGAGGGCGCCCGCACGGGCCTCGCCTCGGCTGTGACGGGCCTGTTCTTCGCGGCCTGCCTGTTCTTCACCCCCGTCACCGCGATCGTCCCGCAGGAGGTCGCGTCCGCCGCGCTCGTCGTCATCGGCGCCATGATGATGATGAACGCCCGGCACGTCGACTGGGCCGACCGCGCCACCGCGATCCCGGTCTTCCTGACCGTGGTCCTCATGCCCTTCACGTACACCATCACCACCGGTGTCGCCGCGGGCGTCATCTCCTGGGTCGCCATCAAGATCGCCCAGGGCAAGGCGCGGGAGATCGGGGCCTTCATGTGGGGCCTGACCGTGATCTTCCTCGTCTACTTCGCGCTGAACCCGATCGAGAGCTGGATGGGCGTGCACTGACCCCGGTCGGGCTTCCGTTCCCCTCCCGTAACCGTTAAGGAGACCGATCCATGCTGGACATCGCCGAAGAGCTCGACCGGTGGGTCGAGCAGGGACGCGACTTCGCCGTCGCCACCGTGGTGGCCGTCGGCGGCAGCGCGCCCCGGCAGCCCGGTGCGGCGCTCGCCGTCGACAGCGAGGGCACGGCGATCGGATCGGTCTCCGGGGGATGCGTGGAAGGAGCGGTCTACGAACTGTGCCGCGAGGCGCTCGAGGACGGCGCCTCCGTCCTCGAACGCTTCGGCTACAGCGACGACGACGCCTTCGCCGTGGGCCTCACCTGCGGCGGCGTCATCGACATCCTGGTCACCCCGGTACGGGCCTCGGACGGGGCCGTACGGAAGGTGCTCGCGGCGGCGCTGGCCGCTGCCGCGGCGGGGGAGGCGGCGGCGGTGGCCCGGGTCGTGTCGGGCCCTTCGGAACTGATGGGCCGGGCGCTGCTGGTCCGGGCGGACGGCTCGGTGGACGGCGGTTTCGGCGCCCACCCGGAGCTGGACCGCACCGTCGCGGAGGAGGCACGGGCGTACCTCGACGCCGGCCGCACCGCGACGCTGGAGATCGGTGAGCAGGGGTCGCGTTGCGGAGCACCGCTCACGCTGCTCGTGGAGTCCTCGGTGCCGGCCCCCCGGATGATCGTGTTCGGGGCGATCGACTTCGCGTCGGCGCTCGTGCGGATGGGGAAGTTCCTGGGCTACCGGGTGACGGTGTGCGACGCGCGGCCCGTCTTCGCGACAGCCGCGCGGTTTCCCGACGCGGACGAGATCGTGGTCGCGTGGCCCCACGAATACCTGGCCGGTACGGAGGTGGACGGGCGCACCGTGCTCTGCGTCCTCACCCACGACGCCAAGTTCGACGTGCCGTTGCTGCGGCTGGCGTTGCGCCTGCCTGTCGCGTACATCGGCGCGATGGGCTCCCGCCGCACCCACCTCGACCGCAACGCCCGCCTTCGCGAAGTCGGCGTGACGGAACTCGAACTGGCGCGTCTGCGGTCGCCGATCGGCCTCGACCTCGGCGCGCGGACACCGGAGGAAGTGGCGGTGTCGATCGCGTCGGAGATCGTGGCGCATCGTCGGGGCGGCAGCGGGGTCTCCCTGACCGGGGCACATACGCCGATCCACCATGAGGTGGGGCCGGGAGCGGGTTCGGGGTCTGGTCCGGCGCGGCGGATCGGGTCGGTGGCGTAGCGGTTCGTCCGCGGACCGGTGAGGGCTGGCCGCGCCTGTCCTCCGGGGGTAGGGGTTCGTCTGCCGGTCGCGTCGTGGCTGGTCGCGCAGTTCCCCGCGCCCCCGAAGGCCACGGCTTCGCCGCGCCTTCCCATCCGAGCGGGCGCTGACCGCCGCCCGTTGAGATGCCGCACGCAGTGCGCATCTCGGGGGCGCGGGGAACGGCGCGACCAGCCATGAGGCGACCGATACTTGGCCATGCTCCGTGATGCTGACGGCGTTGCCCTGTCGGCCACGGGGTGTGCGCCTGCTGAGATGGCGCACGTAGTGCGCATCTCGGGGGCGCGGGGAACGGCGCGACCAGCCACGACGAGACCGATACTTGACCACGCTCAGAACTGCGCGGGCAGTTGTGGCCAGGGTGGGGTCGCCGTAGCCCCCTCGGTCACAACTACCGCCCCGCGCAACCCCCTTGACGCCCCGCCCCGCATCCCCGACTCTCCTTTGGGAGCGCTCCCAACCCGTCGCCCCCGACCCACCCTGGAGTGAACCCGTGCGAGGTCCCCTCAGACGTGCTCGACGTGTCGGACGTGCCGTGACCACCGTCGCGGCCGCGACATTGGCCCTGTCCGCGACGGCCCTGGGCCACCCCGTCGCCGCCGTGGCCGAACAACCCGGCCCCCCACCGACCCGCCTCTACACCCCTCCCCCCAACCCCGACGCCGTCCGCCAGATCACCGGACTGGTCAAAGCGGGCCAGTACAAGGACGCGGCCGGCGTCACCGCCCTGGTCGCGACCCCGCAAGCCGTGTGGTTCGACAGTCAGGGCCCGGAGGAGGCCGAGGCGCGGGTCAGGGACGTCGTCGGGAAGGCGAGCCGGGCCCATGCCCTGCCCGTACTCGCCCTCTACAACATCCCGGGCCGCGACTGTTCCAACTATTCGGCGGGCGGCGCGGCGAACACCGCCGAGTACAAGGCGTGGATCGACGCCGTCGCCCGTGGCATCGGCGCCCGCGACGCCCTCGTCGTCCTGGAGCCCGACGCCCTCGCCCTGCTGCCCGCGGACTGCGGCCAGGACGACGCCGAGGGGACGAAGACGGCCGCCCGGTACACGGAGGTCAACTACGCCGTCGACACGTTGGAGCCGCTGCGCGGGACCCGGGTCTACCTCGACACCGGTCACCCCGCCTGGCACGCGGTCGGGTCCATCGCGCCCCGCCTCCTCAAGGGCGGCGTCCACCGCGCCTCGGGCTTCTACACCAACGCCTCCAACTACCAGACGGACGACGCCAATTCCTGGTACGGGAAGCTGATCTCGTCGTGCATCGCCCATATCGACGGGGGCGGGGCCGCCGCCGACTGCCCGAGTCAGTACACGCCCCGCGCCGAGGCCCAGGCCTGGCTCGACGCACACGTCCAGGTCCCCGCGGGGCGGATGACGCACTTCGTGACCGACTCCTCCCGCAACGGGCGGGGCCCGTGGACCCCGCCCGCGGGCAAGTACACGGACGCCCAGGACTGGTGCAATCCGCCGGACCGCGGCGCGGGCGCCCGCCCGACGCTGCGGACCGGCGACCCGTTGCAGGACGCCCGCCTGTGGATCAAGACGCCGGGCGAGTCGGACGGCCTGTGTCTGCGCGGGACCGAAGGCCCTGAGGATCCGGAGCGCGGAACCGTCGACCCCGCCGCCGGACAGTGGTTCCCGCAGCAGGCCCTCGAACTGGCCCGGTACGCCACCCCGCCCCTGCTGTAGCCCCGTTCAGTCAGCCGAAGGCAACCGCAGCGTCTCGAACGCCTCCTGTTCCGCCAGCGACCGCAGGAACGGGGCCGCCTCGAACGCCTCCGCCGGGCTGTACACCCCGGCCTTGCGGGGGCCTTCCCCGCCGGCGAGCCGGAGCACGGCCTCCACGGAGACCAGTGCTCCGGTCCGCCAGATGTCCCGGCCGCGCACGTGCGCGTTGTGCCCGCCGCCACCTGCCCGCACCACCTGCACGGCGACCGTGAACTCCGTACGGGCCCGCTCCTCGGGGCTCGCGTCGACGCTGCTGAAGACCTGCTCCTCCTCGAACGTCGACGCGGTGAGCTGCACCTCGACCGCCCGCGCCGGAACGTGCCGGGGCACCGTCACGACCTCCCCCGACGGGAACGGCACGATCGTCGTGCGCGGCCCGACCGGCGGCGGGAACGGGTACACGGCGTTGCGGATCTCGACGGGCCCGACGTGCTGCGCCCCGTCCGCGTACGAGATGCGGTCGATCTCCCCGATGAGCAGGTTCGCGGTGTCCACCGCGCCCCGTGTCATCCGCCACCCGGACACGGCGTAGCCGACGGTGACCTTCTCGATGCCCTCCCCGGCCGGCAGGCCCGCCGCGGCGGCGGAGGCGAGCAGGTCGCCGAGTCCGCCGTAGAAGCTCATCTGGGGGATGAGGACGGCTCCGGTGCGTTCGGCGGTGGACTGGCAGGTCTCGAAGAGGTGCTTGACCGGGTGCGGCTCGATGGCGTGGTCGACGTACGGGATCCCGGCCTCGGCGGCGGCTTCGGCGACCGGGGCGCCCGTCGTCGTGAACGGTCCCGCGCAGTGGTTCACGGCGTCGGCGCGCTCGGCGAGGCGGCGCAGGGCGGTGGTGTCGTCCAGGGGCGCCACATGGACGGTGACGCGGTCGGGGGTGGCGAGTTCGGCGGCGAGGGCCCGCAGGCCCGGCTCACCGCGTCCGGCGAGGATGACGTCCTGGCCGCGGGCGAGGAGTTCGGCGGTGACGAGGCGTCCGGTGTGTCCCGTGGCGCCGTAGACGGCTATGGCCATGAGGTGCTCACTTCCGTACGGAGGAGTGCGACGACCAAGTGGGACAAGATACAACTCATCCGTGTTGCCGACGAGTTGTCCGGCCCGGTCAACTCCCCTTGCGCAGCAGCCCGTTGATCGTCCGGCTGAACATCAGCCGGCCCGCCAGGGACAGGACGGGGTCGGCGAACGCCGGCACCCCGCGGACGCGCATCTCCTCGCGCCACTCGACGACCGAGGCGTCCGTGCCGAGCGGCCGTACCTCGATCTCGGCCCAGCCGGTGACGACCCGGCCGCGCTTCTCCAGGCGGCAGCGGCGCGGCGGCTGCCAGGCGACGACCTCCATCGGGTCGTCGAAGCCGATCCGGTCCGTCCCGGTCCGCGCCACGAACAGGGTGCCCGCCGCGGTCGGCGGGGGAGTGGTCACGGTGACACGGGTGAGCGGGACCACGTCGCCGTGGCGCTCCCAGTCGGTCAGGCGCTGCCAGGCCTCGGCGGCGGGCAGCTGGGTCTCTCGCACGAGATGGACATGGGCCATGCGGTGACCGTAGGCCCCGGCGGGCCGTGGCGCCGGGTGCCACGCGGCCGACAGGTGTTCGAAGGAAGACTTCTCAGGGCCGGTAGATCTTCCCCGGTTCCGCCGTGCCCGGCGCGAGGAGCTGCGGCACGGTGACGAACACGTAGCCCTTCTGCTTGAGCGTGTCGATGATGCCGGGGACGGCGGGGACCGTGCCTTTGTAGATGTCGTGCAGCAGGATGATGCTGTCGCGCTTCGTCGCCTCGACGGCGCGCTTCTGGATCAGGGCCGAGTCGGTGGTCGTGTAGTCCTTCGTGGTCACGTCCCACAGGATCTGGGCGAGGCCCTCCTCCTTGGCCAACCTGCTGACGTGGTCGTTCGTCCGGCCCTGGGGCGGGCGCATCAGCGTGGGGCGCTTGCCGGTCAGCTTCTCCACGGCGTCGTCGGTGCGTTTGAGCTCCGCCCGTATCCGCGCGTCGTCGAGGTCCGTGAGGATCTTGTGGTCCCAGGTGTGGCTGGCCAGCTCGTGGCCCTCCCTGGCCATGCGCTTGACCAGGTCCGGGTGTGTGGCGATGTGGTTCTTGCCGAGGAGGAAGAACGTCGCCGGGACCTTCTTGTCCTTGAGGATGTCCAGGAGCCTCGGGCTGTTCTCGCTGGGGCCCGCGTCGAAGGTGAGCGCGACGCACTTGGCCTTGCGGCAGTCGACGGTGCCGAACTGGCCGGCCGCTCGCGCGCCGCCCGCCTTCGCGTCGGTGGCGGGAGCGGCCTTGCGGGCGCCGCTCGGGCTCGTCGTGTCGAACTGCGTACAGCCGCTCAGGCCGAGCGAGAGGGCTCCGGCGGCCGCGAGAGCGGCGACCGCACGGAACCCTCGTCGCGTTTTCGTCATCTTCACAGGTGCAGCGGGCATGAGATCACTATACATCCGGTGTATACACCGGATGTATACCTATCTGAGCTGCGGTTTTACCGGCCTGCCTCTCGGTAAGCGATGCGCAGTTTGGCCAGTGCCCCCGCCTGGTCGCCGCTCAGGGACAGGTGCTCCGCCTCGGCGAACGGCTTGGCCCACGCCGCCGTGACCTTGTCGCCCGCCTTCTGCTGGACGGCCAGCCGCGCCTTCTCGACCAGCGTGCGCCCGGCTTTGCCGCCCGGCGTCTTCACAGGCGTCTTCGCTGACGTCGTGAGCCCGTACCCGTACGGGAACTGCGGCTCGTAGACGCGGTCGCCGACGTTGATCGGCAGCTGCGCCTCCGACTTCGGCCACGTCACCGGGAGCTGTCCGGTGAAGGGGCGCCTGCCGTAGAGCACGTCGGCGACGCCGTCGCCCTCGGTGCCCGGCAGCCAGGACGCGACGAGCCCGTCGACGGCGCCCGGCGCGTCGCCGAGCAGGTCGCCGATGAGCTGCGGACGGCCGGACACGACGAGCACGACGCACTTCATGGCGCCGCACACCTTGGTCACGGCCGCCTTGTCGGCGGCGGTCAGCTCCAGGTCGTTGCCGTTGCCGACGTCGCCGATGCCCTCCGCGTAGGGGGTCTCGCCGACGACGACCACGCCCACGTCGTACCCGGACGTCGGCGCCGAGGCGTCCTTGGAGTAGTCGATCGCGGCGCCCGGGGACGCCTTCCGCATCGCCTGGAGGATGGTGGTGCCGTCCGTGTGCGTACCGGACTGGCCCTGCCAGGTGATGGTCCAGCCACCGGTCTGGTTGCCGAGGTCGTCGGCGTTGGAACCGGCGACGTACACCTTCTGCGACTTCTTCAGCGGCAGGACGTTCCCGGCGTTGCGCAGTAGTACCTGCGACTCCGCGGCGGCCTGCCGGGCGACGGCGCGGTGCGCGGCGCCGCCGAAGTCCTTGCTGCGGGAGGTGTCGGCGTACGGCTTCTCGAACAGGCCGAGCCTGAACTTCTGGGTCAGGATGCGGGCGACCGCGTCGTCCACGCGCGCGTGGCTGATCCGGCCCGCCTCGACCTCGCCGAGCAGCGTCGACTCGAAGTCCGCGTAGGCGTTCGGCACCATGATCATGTCGAGGCCCGCGTTGATCGACGTACGGACGTCGGAGGCGTAGTCGCCCGGGATCTGGTCGATGCCCGCGTAGTCGCTGATGACGAAGCCCTCGAAGCCGAGCTTGCCCTTCAGCTCGCCGTTGATCATCGCGGCGTTCGCGTGCATCTTCACGGGGCCCTCGTCGTCGCCGATGATGTCGAGCGACGAGTACGACGGCATGACCGAGCCGACGCCCCGCTTCACGGCCTCGCCGAACGGGGCGAGGTGCACGGCCTCCAACTCCTGCCGCGTCACCTTTGTGATGCCCTGGTCGATCGTGTACGTGCCCGTCGTCGACGAGCCGTACTCGGTGCCGCCGTCGCCGACGAAGTGCTTCGCGGTGGCGAGCACCTTGTCGTTCCGGTCGAGGTCGCGGCCGTCGGCGCGGCCCTGGAAGCCCTGGATCACCGTCTCCATGGACTTCACGAGCGCCGGGTCCTCGCCGAACGACTCGTAGGAGCGGCCCCAGCGCTCGTCGCGCGTCACGCACAGGCACGGCGCGAAGTCCCAGGGGACGCCGGTGGCACGTACCTCGGAGGCGGTCACCGCGCCGGTCCTCTCGGCGAGCGCGGGGTCGCGGGTCGCGCCGATGCCGATGTTGTGCGGCATGACCGTCGCGCCGACCACGTTGTTGTGGCCGTGCACCGCGTCCACGCCGTAGATCAACGGGATCTGGAACCGGGTCGCCCGCGCCCGCAGCTGATAGCCGTCGATCATCTTCGCCCAGCCCTCGGGCGTGTTCGGGGTCGGCACCGAGCCGCCGCCGGAGAGCAGCGAGCCCAGGTGGTACCCGGCGATGTCGCTGGGGGACTTCAGCGCGGCCCGCTCGGCCTGCGTCATCTGCCCGACCTTCTCCTCCACGGACATCCGGGAGACGAGGTCGGCCACGCGCTTCTTCACGGGGAGCTTCGTGTCGAGGTACGGCAGGCCGTGGGCGTCGATGACGACCTGCGGGTTCTCGGCGGGCGCCTTGGCGCCGGTCACGGTCAGCTTCAGCGGAATCGTCTCGGCGGCCTCGGCCCGGTCCCGGTCCTTGCCGGTCGCGACGGTGACGACCTTCGAGGCGCCGGAGGCGGTGCCGGCCGGGAAGGTGACCGTGCCGCGGACCGGCTTGTAGTCCTTGCCGGGTTCGGCCGTCCCGCCCTCGCTCGCGTATGTGACGGTGACGGCGTCCTCGACGGGAACGTTGCCGGTGGTCGTGACGGAGAGCCGGACCCTGGCCGTGCCGCCCTCCTTGACCGGGTACACCCCGGCGTCGGTGGCCACCTGCGCGCGCAGGGCCTGATCGGCCTTCCCGTACAACTCGACGTCGTCGACGGCGAACCGGCCCTTCACCCCGGTCGGCAGCGTGACCGCGTAGCCCCACATCTTGTCGAGGCCGAGGACGTGGTCGATGCCGCCGACGGGCTGGTAGTCCGTGCGGTACTCGAACCGCGTGAACGGCAGCTCGACCTGGTGCCAGCCCTGCCAGTCGTCGGTGAACGACGTGGTCCACAGCTCGGACGCCTCGCCGTGCGCGCCGCCGTCCTTGATCTCGAAGCTGATCTTCTTTCCGGTGCCCGGCGGCAGCGGTTCGGCGTTCTGGCCGTACCACCAGAAACGGATGCCCCGGGACGCCGACCAGTCGTGGGCGGGCTTGTCGGCGGCGTAGTCGTGGGTGAAGCCGCCGTAGGAGCTGATGTCGTACGACCCTTCGAGCACCTTGGCGCCCTCGGGTGCGTCCGCGCGCTCCTCAAGGGTGAGCGCGGGGTGGTCGTCGGCGTCGCCGCCCCACGTGAAGAGCCCCTCGGCGGGCTGCGCGGCGAAGGGGACCTCGCCCTCGAAGCGGTCGACGGGTACGGGCGCGGGGTCGTCCGCCGACGCCTGCCCCGCGGTGGTGAGCGGCAGCAATCCGGCGGCCAGCGCGGAGACGGCGAGCAGCGCCGCCCGTCTCCGGCGGCCTGTCGTGTGAACGGGGTGACGCAAGATTCCCTCCCGATGATCCTGTGACGGACGGTGGTGGTGCATCGCGGAGTTCCTTAATTCAAGCGTTGAGTTAAAGCGGGGGCCGTGGGGGCGTCAAGGCTTCGGGACGTAAAGGCGGCCAGGGGTCGCGGACAGCGGTCGCGGGCCGATTGACAGCGCCGCCGTCGCCCCGGATCGTGTGCGGAGGTTGTGGCATCGGACGGTCGGGGGGAACCGCGATGGGGTGGCCGGGGGACGAGAGACATACTGAACACCCGCCGTGGCAAGGCCAGTTCGGGCCGCCGGCCGACATGCCCGGCCCGCCGTCGCCGGGCCATGGGTCGCCCGGCGACGGCGGGCCGCCCGCCGGGCTGCCACCCATGCCGCCCATGCCGCCGACGCCGCCCGCGCCCCCGCCCGGCCCCGCCGAACCCCTCCGCGCCCTGACCGCCGGGCTGCTCAACCTCTCCGGCCTCGGGCTCGGTTACCTGTGGCTCGGGCGGCGGGCGCTCGCCGGGCTGTGCCTGGCGGCCACCGCCGCGCTGCTCGTCGTCGCGCTGCCCGCGGAGCCGGACGGCGTGCCCCGCTGGGCGCTCGTCGGATATCCGGCGCTGCTGCTGATCGCGGCCGCGGACGGGGCGCGGCGCGGGCTGCGCTCCCCGCGACCGCCTACCCGGCCCGGATCGCGGCCCGTTCTGGTGCTCGGCCTCGCCGTGGCCCTGCTCGCCGTTCCCGCCGGAGGGGCCGTCGCCTACGGGCAGTTGCGGGACGAGGCCGTCGAGGAGATGCTGCTCGACCGGCTCGCCGCCGCCGACGCCCTCGTCAACGGGGCGGCCGGGAAGGACTTCGGGCAGGCGCGCCCCGCCTATCGCGGCGCGCTCGACCGGTACCGCTCCCTCGTCGAGGACCACCCCGACTCCCGCGCCGCACACCGCGTCCACGACAGCCTCGACACCTACTACCGGACGGTCGCCGCGCCCTACGCGAAGGGCGACCACTGCGCGGCCGTCACCCCGCTCGAACACCTGCGCACCATCCCCGACCGCATCGACCGCGCCACGCTCGGCACCCTCGCCACCTGGCCCGACAAGCCCTTCGCCGCCTCCCTCCTGGCCTGCGGCACCGGCAAACTCGGCACGGCCGAGAGCGACGGCCGCGGCGGTGAACTCGGCGAACTCCTGCGGACGTTCCCCGAGTCGGACCAGGCCGCCGAGGTGACCCCCGCCCTGCGCAAGGCCGTCGACCAGCGCGCCGCCGCCCTCTCCGGCACCGCACCGTGCCGCGCCACCGACGAGCTGCGCCGCATCGGCGACACCGCGAAGGCCCTCCCGGACCCGGCCCCCGGGCAGGTGCGGGGCGCCGTCGACCGGGCCGTGCGCGACGGCGTCTACGCCTGCGGCATCGACCAGTTCGAGGACCGCGCGTTCGGCGCCGCCCGCAAGACACTGGCCGGCTTCTCGGCCACCTACAAGGACGATCGGCGCCGCGCCCGCGCCCGGCAGATCGCCGTCGCCGCCGAGATCGCCGAGCAGCGCCCCTCCGCGGGGCTGCGGCTGCCGCCCGCCCACGCCCCCGGCGGCGCCCGGATGCGGCTGGTGATCAGCAACGACGGGCCCGACCCCGTCGAGATCCTCTACACGGGCCCCGTCACCGGCCGCGTGACCATCGGTGGCTGCGCCGCGTGCTCCACGTACGCCAGCGAGGCCGCGGGCAACAGCGGGGCCTGCAAGGCGAGCGGCAGGAACTACCCGCGGACGACGCTCCGGCTGCCGGCCGGGACGTACCACTTCCTGCACAAGCCGCACGGCGCGGACGCCTCCGCGCGCAGCCGCGCCGCCGGGAGCGACATCCAGCCCGGATACACGTACACGCAGTGCAGCTTCGTGGTGCGCAGCGGGCTCGGCGCGGACCTCTGACCGGAGCCGGGCGCCGCCGTGACGGCTTGCGCGGGGCCCATTTTTCGGGCGCCCGGTACCCGCATCGGGCCGCGCGCCTTGCCCGGCCCGGACGGCGGACCCTAGATTCGCGGGATTCCACACGGGGGCACGGGGAAGCGGGCGTGATCGGTCATGGGTCGCTGGGGCGGCGGAAGCGTGGGGCGCGGTGTGCCGGGGGCGGCGGGGGTGGCGGGGCCGGGCGGGCGGCGGCTCGGCGGCGGCTGGCAACGGCCCGACCGGGAGAGGCGCCGCCCCCGGCCCCGCAACCCCGTCCCACCGGGCGACAGGGCCGCGCCACCGCGAACCGGCACCGAAGGCGCCGCCGGAGAGGCCGCCGGGGACGCCGTCGGAGGGGTTGCCGGGGAGGCCGCCGGGGAGGCGTGGCCGGGCGCGCCGGTAAACTGATCAGTGCGTCGGCCGGTGGTCCGGCGCGCGGCGGTGGGGCCCGCCGCACCCAACCGCGGCCTGCACGCCGCCAACGGTCCCTGCTTGCGACGATGTGCACGCGCGCCGCTGTGCCGGTGCGGGTGTCCGGCGAGTAGGAGAGGTCCCGTTGAGCAAGTCGGAAGAGAACCGGTCCGCCTCGGAAGAGAACCGGTCGGCGGCGTCCGGCACGTCCGTGCGCGGCGAGCCCGCCGACCCCGACGTCGCACCCGTCGACCCTGACGTCGCACCCGTCGATCCCGACATCGCAGCCGTCGATCCCGACGTCGCACCCGTCCCGCCCCCCGAACCCGGCCCGGGGCTGTGGCGCGGCCAGGGGTCCGTTCTCGCCGCCGTCGCGTTCGGCGGAGCCCTCGGTGCCTCGGCACGCTACGGGGCCTCGCTGCTCTGGCCGACGGCGACCGGCGCGTTCCCGTGGACGACGCTCGCGGTCAACGGGGCCGGCTGCGCCCTGATGGGCGTCCTCATGGTCCTGATCACCGAGGTGTGGCGGGCGCACCGGCTCGCCCGCCCGTTCCTCGGCACCGGCGTCCTCGGCGGCTTCACCACGTTCTCGACGTACGCGGTCGACATCCGGCAGCTGACCGACCTCGGCGAGGCCCGTACCGCGCTCGGCTATCTGGCCCTGACCGTGGGCATCGCGCTCGCCGCCGTGTGGGCGGGCGCCGGGCTCACCCGCCACCTCGTCGCGGGAGGTGCCCGGTGAACTGGCTGCTCGTCATCGTCGGCGCCATGGTCGGCGCCCCCTTGCGCTACGCCACCGACCGCGCCGTCCAGGCCCGTCACGACACGGTGTTCCCCTGGGGCACGTTCACGGTGAACGTCGCGGGATCGCTCGTCCTCGGACTGATCACCGGCGCCGTCGCCGCGGGCGCCGCCTCGTCCCAGCTCCAGCTCCTGATCGGAACGGGACTGTGCGGCGCCCTCACGACGTACTCCACCTTCTCCTACGAGACCCTGCGCCTCGCCGGGACGGGCGCCCGCTTCTACGCGGTGCTCAACGTGGCCGGCAGCATCGCCGCGGGCCTCGGCGCCGCCTTCACGGGGGCGGCGCTGGCCCAGGCGTTCTGGGCCTGACCGCCCGCGCGCGGGTGCCGTCTCACGACCGGGTGGCGGTCCCGCACTCGTCGTCCTCGCGCCCGCGCATCTGCTCCTCCATCGTGGCGCCGCGGTCGTACGGGTCGACCGCCGGGCCGTCCGTCCGCCGGCCGGGGCCGAAAGCGGGCGTGAAGTATCCGGTGTAGGCGCGGTCGCAGCCGGCGTTGGTGGTGTCCAGGGTGTTCTTCACGACGGAGAACGTGCCCGGCACCGTGATGATCTTCTTCGGGTCGTCCCAGCTCACCACATTCTCGCGGCGCACGATGACCCGCACCACCTGGCCGTCGCCGCCGTCCGCGCGCACCACCGGGTACACGTACGTGACGTCGGCGGTCACCTCCAGCGCGCCCATGTCGTCCTCCTCGTAGAACAGCCGGCCGCGCACCTTCACGACGTCCCCGACGAGCCGCGCCTTCGCGGTGTCGAACCGGCTGAACAGTGTCAGCGGGTTGTTCCTCTCGCTCGGCGCGGACAGGGAGGCGTTCACCCGGGCCAGCACCTTCGGCTGCTCCGGGTTGATGTACGCGATGGCCGTCTCAGGCCGCTCACCGCGCAGCACCGCCGGGTCGAGGCTCGACGCGACGAGGAACGCCTTGGTCTTCGCCAGCGCCTCCGCGACCTGCTTCCGGTTCATCCATCCGGTGGCGCTCGCCTCGGGCACCTCGATCCCGGCGGCCCCGTCGGCCCAGTGCACGGCGGGCGAACCCTTGAACGGCTCGGCCGTCGTGGCCTCCGACTGCCCGCCCCGGTCGTCGTCCGCGCCACCGTCGCCGGGCCAGTCCGGGATCAGCCCCGGGTTGAGCGCGACGAACACCGCCGCGAGGGCGACCAGCAGCCCGACCACGTAGCGCAGCCGCTTGCGCGGCCGGGGCGGGGTGTGGGTCCGCCATCCCTCCGGCGGCCGGTCCTGCTCCTGGAGCCGCCGCGTCACCATGCGGGCGCGCGCCGACGGCTCCTTCGGCGCGTCGGGCACCCCCTCCTCGGACTCGCGCAGGAAGCGCTGCCACTCCTCGTCCGACACGGACGCACTCTCTTGATCCCCACCCGATTGCACGCTGCGCTCCCACCCGCTCTGCACGACATCGACCGGCGGCCGGTCCCTTGTGGTTCCTCCCCGGGGCCGGTCGCCGCGCAGCATGATCGCACAGGTGTTCTTGGCCGCGGGGCCGGGCGGGACGGAACGCCGTACGCCGTGGTGCGCTTTGATCAGGGAGAGGCCGCCATGCGGAGCGGCGCGGCGGCAGAGCACGGAAAGGCGGCCATCACGTGGACGAGGACGGCCCCGACAGGGCACCGGCCCCGCAGGACGGGCCCGAGCAGCAGACCCTGTTCGGCTGGCAGGAACTCGCCCCGGAGCGGCCCGAGCCCGCGCAGGGTTCCTTCCGCGACAGCCCGCGGGCGCGCCGGATGCTCGACGTGCGTGAGGTCTACGCCGAACCCGCCGCCCTCGCCTCACCGCGCGGGCAGCAGATCATGGGCCGGCTGCGCCCCGATGTGACGGTGACCGAGGTCGACAGCCACTGGCGCATCCCCGCCCTGCACGGCAACGACGGCAACATCGACCGATGGGTCCGGATCAAGACCGAGACGCTCGTCCTCGGCGTCAAACACAAGCTGACCACCCGGGTCAACGGCCGCTCCGCCGACTGGATCGCCCCCGGGCCCTCCAACGGCTGCGCGATGTCCTGCGCCTACTGCTACGTCCCGCGCCGCAAGGGGTTCGCCAACCCCATCACTCTCTTCACCAACATCGAGGCGCTGATCGCCCACGTACGGCGCCACGTCCGCGCCCAGGGCCCCAAACCGGAGCCCAACCAGTGCGACCCGGCGGCCTGGGTCTACGACATCGGCGAGAACGGTGACTGCTCCGTCGACGCGCTGGTCAGCGACAACACCGCCGACCTGATCGCCGCGTTCCGCACCATGCCGACCGCGAAGGCGTCCTTCGCGACCAAGTTCGTCAACCCCGACCTGCTCGCCCTCGACCCGCGGGGCCGCACCCGCGTCCGCTTCTCCGTCATGCCGCCGGACGACGCCCGCCTCCTCGACATCCGCACCACCCCCGTCCCCGAACGCATCGCCGCCGCCCCCGACTTCCTCGACGCGGGCTACGAGGTCCACTTCAACCTCTCACCCGTCGTCCTGCGCCCCGGCTGGCGACAGGCCTGGGCCGACCTCCTCACCCACCTCGACGACGTGCTGCCCGCCCGCGTCAAGGAGCAGGCGGCGGCCGAGATCATCATGCTCACGCACAACGAGCCGCTCCACGAGGTCAACCTCGGCTGGCACCCCCGCGCCGAGGACCTCCTGTGGCAACCGGACATCCAGGAGACCAAACGCTCCCAGAACAACGCGCTCAACGTCCGCTACGCCCTGGACGTCAAACGCGAGGCGCTGGCGCGGCTGCGGGAACTGGTGGGGGAGCGGGCGCCCTGGCTGCGGATCAGGTACGCCTTCTGAACCGGGCGGCCCGACCCCGCTCCGAACTGCTGTCTCAGCGCACTTCTGGCCATTCTCGCGAGTACGTCAAATGGCGTGGACCGGCCCTCTCCCGATGCCTTTCACTGGATCCACGTCAGCACCACCTTGCGGGGAGCACGGGGGAGGTCCGCACATGTCTGGGGAAGCCACGCATCACTGGATCATCGCGCTGGACATCGAGAACTTCAGTCCGCGCCGCGACCCGGTCCAGCGCCGGATCCGGGCCGCGATGTACCGCGTTCTCGACGGCGCGACGGAGCGTGCCGGGCTCGCGGCGACGGACATCGTGTCCGAGGACCGCGGCGATGGAGTGCTCATGCTCATCCGGTCCTCCGTCTCACCCGTGGTGATCGCCGGACCGTTCGTGCGCGAGCTGGACGAGGAACTCAGGGAATACGCGCAGCAAGCCAGTGCGGAGCACGCGATCAGGCTGCGGCTGACGCTCCATCAGGGCCTGGTGGCACGGGACGAGCACGGTTGGTCGGGTGACGCGGTCAACACCACCTGCCGCATCGTCGACGCGCAGCCACTGCGTGACGTGCTCGCCTCCGCTCCGTCGGCCCGGATGGTGTTCGCCGTGTCGGACGAGGTCCATCGCGCGGTGATCAGGCACGGCCACCGGGGGATCGACCCCGCGGCCTACCTGCCGTTCGACTTCGACACCAAGCACGGGGAGACGATCAGCACCTGGGTCACCGTGCCCGGCTACTCCGCCCCTCCGGGGCTGCCGGGCCCCGCCGCGGAGCAGCCCCACCAGCGCGGGCCGGCGCCTGCCCCGGAGCAGCGTGGCACCGTCGCCGGACAGCCTTCGGTCGTGCAGCGTGCGGGGACCGTGCAGGGTGATCAGGTCGCCGGATCCAAGAACGTCACCGTGCACACCACGGGGAAGGTGCGGCTGTGACGCCCGCCGCGCCGGGAGGAGCCCCGGCCGCCGGTGATCCGGGGGGGAGCGGACCGGCGGCCGGATCGGGGGGGCCCGGGGCGGGCGGTGCGTCCACACCGTCCGCCCCGGGCGCCGGCCACGAGCCGCACGACGGCTCGCCGCCGGCTCAGCCGAGTGGCGCGGGAGGCGAGGGCGCGACGGAGGCGCCGGCGCCCCCGCAGTCCGGGCCGGGCGCGGAGTCCTTCGAGGCGACCGGTCAGCTGGGGCAAGGGTCCCAGCGCCGTGGACTGCTGCAGAACGCCGTCGCCAACGTCGAGGGCGACATGGTCGGCGGCGACAAGTACGTGGTGGTGCTCGGCGGGCAGCGACGCAAGCTGCGGGTGCTGTCGCCGTTGATCGCCGAGCGGATCCGGTTCGCCTACTGCCCGCCCGCCGATCTGCCCGACGTCCGCGACGCGCTCAGCAGGCAGCGGCTGCTGATCCTGCGCTCGGCGGCCGGATACGGCAAGTCCGCGATGGCCGTACGGCTGCTCCTCGGCGCGTGCGACGGCGCGGTGTACCACCTGGACAGCGGGGTCGACTTCGCGTCCCTGGCCGAGCAGTTGGAGAACGACAGCGGTGTCATCGAGCCCGGGGCCGGGTTCCTCCTCGAGCGGCCCGAGGACATCGGGAACCTCGGCCGGGAGACGTACGAGAAGGTGCAGGGCGCGCTCTCCCAGGCGGGCGCCTGGATGGTCGTCACGGTGGCGTCCGGTGAACTGGCCGACGGAGAACTGCTGTCCGGAGTACGCGACCTGTCGGACGCTCCGCAACCGCTGGAGGTCGTACGCGCGCATCTGCGCTGGCGACTGGGGGAACGCGACGCCGACCGGCTGCTGGCCCGCGAGGACGTGTGCGACGTGATCGCCGAGCTGGTGGGCGGCCTCCCCGCCGGCCGACAGGCGGGAGACCTCGCCACCGCGATGGCCGAGCAGTACGACCTGCTCGGCAGCGTCGACGTCAACCGGCTGCGCGAACACCGGGCCCGCCTGGAGGCGGAGGACTTCGAGATCTGGGCCGAGAGTCTGCCCGACGCCGGAGCACGCAGCTTCGCCCTCGCACTCGCGGTGCTCAACGGACTGCCGCAGGAGGACGTGGCCCAGGCCGCCCGTTCACTGCGCGAACGGCTGGAGGACGACGGACCCTACCTCCGCGCGCCCGGTCCCGACGGACGCCCGGTCCGGTCCAAGGATCTGTTCGAAACGCCCCGCAGGCGGCGGCTGCAGCACCTGCGCGCCCAGGAGCGGGACAAGGGGAACGGCGAACCGGGCAGCATCCTGGAGTACAAGGACCCCGGGTACGCACGCCGTGTGATCCTGCACGCCTGGACGCAGTACGAGATACAGGGAGAACTCCTCGACTGGCTGGGCGAACTCGTGGTGCACCCGGCGGAACAGGTGCGTGTCTACGCGGCGGCCTCCGGGCTCGGCGTGCTGGCCGCGGAGGCCTACTCCCACATCGAGCGGCGGATCCTGCGGCCCTGGGCGCGCAGCGACAGCGCGCCGCGCCGCACCGCTGTCGCCTACGCGCTCTCCGTGGCCTGCCAGAACCCCTGGGTGCGCGAGCAGGCGACCGCGCTGGTGGGCGGCTGGTACGCCGATGAGCGGCCGCAGGTCCGGGCCGCCGCCGCGCGGGTGCACGGCCTCGGCGCGGTCACGGAACGCCCTGTGGAGGAGCTCGCGCGGCTGTTCGTGGTGGACAGTGTGACGGTCGCGGTGGCCGTCGGCTGTGCCCTGGCCGATCTGGTCGCCGGCGACCCCGACACGGCCGGTTCCGTGCTGCCCATGCTGAGGGACAGGACCGGCGAGCACCGCTCGGGCCGGGCGGCGGTGCTGGCCTTCCTGATCGTCGCCGCGCAGGTGGTCGTGGAGACGAAGGACATCGAGCCGGGCGCCACGGTGCCCGAGTGGCCGACGCTGCTGTACCTGGCGCACCGACGCCCCGAACTCAGGTCGTCCTTCGTCTGGTTGTGGCGTGCCGCGCTGAACGAGTCCTTCTTCCACGACGAGGCGGAACAGGTCGTCGGCGGCTGGGCGAAGCTGGCCGAACGGGACCCGGAACTCCGCGAGATGCTGCGGCTCCTTGTGGGCGCCATCGCCCACGGGGACCAGCGTTCGGGCCGCATCCTGCGCGCGTGCGCCGAGGACTGGGTGCGCCCGGACCGGCTCGTGGGACTACCTCTGACGGCGGCCGTCGTGCGGGCGCAGCTCGAACTGGAAGGAGCGTGACGATGACCGTCTCCCTGATCCTCAACGACCAGGTGATCTCCCGCAGCCGGGTGGGCGAACTGCCCGGCCTGCCCCCCTCCGTGGCGATCGTCTACCCGGTGGAGGGCGGCCCCTTCGAGGTCGAGACCGTCCGCACCTTCGGACAGCGCTGGTTCGGCAAGAACCGGCCCTGCTTCGTCGTCGACCTCAGCGATCACCGACGCCAGGCATCCGTCAGCAAGACCCCGCTGACGTGCAAGGACGGCGGCCATCGCTTCCAGGCCACCCTCGACATCGGCTTCAGGGTGCACGACCCGGTGGCGGTGGTGAGCCGGAACGTCCGGGACGCCCTGACGGTCGTCTACGGCTACCTCACCGACCGTATCCGGCTGCAGGCCGCGCGGTTCGAGATCTCCCAGGCCATGGCGGCACAGCTCGCCGTCAACCAGGAGCTGGACCGCGAGATCCCGCTCCCCGAGGGCATCACCATCTATTACTGCAAGGTCCAGATGGAGCCCGACGAGGCCGCGGCACGGTACATCCAGACACTGGAGGAGTCGCGGCGCCGGGCCAGACTCGGCGCGCACAGCCACGAGGCCAGACGTGCGGAGACCTACTCCGACGAGGACATCGAGGACATCAGGGCAGCAGGGCGCAGACGCCGGCAGGCGGAGGAGCGGGCCGTCCTGGAAAGCACGCGGCTCGACTTCGACAACCTGATCCGCGAGCACCTGGTCCGCCACCCCGAGGAGACCGTGCACGCCCTCGACCTGCTGGCGCGGGTCCGCGAGACCGAGGCCGCCCAGCACGAGATCCGCGACAAGCGCCACGCCGAGATGGTCAAGTACCTCATCGATCAGGGCGTCGTACGCGAGGTCGACCTGCCGGGCCTGCGTCAGGGCGTCCTCGGCCCGAGCACACCCGGCGCCGGAGTCGCGGGGGTCCTCGAGCGGCCCGACGCCGGCCGGCCGGTCTCCTTCACCTCCGGCGCGGCACCCGACGGCCCGGACTACTCCGCGTCCGCGCCCGCGGCGGTGCAGGGGGCGCCCGTGCGATGGGGCGGCAGCACACCCGCGCCCGCCGCCGCGCCGCCGAGCGGACTGATCCCGGTGTACATCGTCCTGGACACCTCGCAAGCCGCCGCCGGCTGCGTCACCGACCTGGGCAACGCGCTGCGTTCGGTCCAGTCGCTGCTGGCCAACAGCCCCGACGTGGCCGCCGCCGTACGGCTCTCGGTGATCACCTACGCCGACGGCGCCGACGTGGTGCTGCCGCTGACCGAGGTCTCCTGGCGCACCGGCGTCCCGGGACTGAACACCTCACCGGGCTGCCGCTACCGGCCGGTGCTGCGGCGGCTGCTCGACCTCGTGCCGCTCGAGACGGAACGGCTGAAGGAGCAGGTGCCCCGGGTGCTGCGGCCCGTCGTGTTCTTCCTGGCCGTCGGCCAGGCCGAGGACGAGGCCGAATGGCCGGCGGCGCACGCCGAGCTGCTGGCGCACAAGTACTTCCCGCACCTCGTGGTGTGCGGCCTCGGGGCGGACCAGGCCCGGACGGTGCAGCGCCTCGCCTCCCGGCCCGAGCTGGGCGTCGTCGCCGTCGAGGGCGCGGATCTCGCCCAGTCGGCGGTGCAGTTCTCGGTCCTGCTGCAGCAGACGCTGCTGCATCTCGGCCGGAGCGCGCTCGCGGGCGGCATGGAGCTGAGACTCGACTGCCCGCAGGGCCTCCGGCCCGTCACGCGGGAGCAGTAGTGCGGTTGAACAGCGGAAGAGGGGGATTGTGATGGCCGAGACGCTCGGACAGTTGCTGCCGGTGTACGTCCTCGCCGACGAGTCGTACTCCATGACGAGCTACGTCGGTGACCTCAACGAAGGCATGAAGTCGTTGCATGTCGCGCTTCTGGGCGAGCCGATGGCCGCCGCCAAGGTGCGTTTCTCCGTGCTTGGCTTCTCCAACAGCGTCGTGGAGCACCTGGTGCTGGCCGACCTGAGGGGCGAGAACGAATTGCCGCGGCTGTCCGCGGGCGGTGGCACGAACTACGACGCGGCGTTCGGCGCGCTGCTCACGCGCATCCCGCAGGACGTGCAGACGCTCAAGTCCCAGGGGTACAAGGTGCTGCGGCCCGCGGTCTTCTTCCTCAGCGACGGCCAGCCGACCTGCGGTGAGGAGTGGCGCGAGACGCACCGCAGGCTCACCGACCGCACGGTGACCGGCGCCGCGCCCAACGTCATCGCGTTCGGGATCGGCGGGGCGGAGGCCCGGACGATCCTGGCCGTGGCGACCCAGGAGAAGTTCGCGTTCATCTCGATCCCGGGCGCCCAGCTCGGTGAAGCGATCGCCAAGTTCTTCACCGCGCTCACCAAGAGCGTGGTCGAGTCGGCCAACGCCCTGGCCGTCGGGCAGCAGGCCGAGCTGGCGGTGGAGAAGCCGGAGGGCTTCCGGCTCGCGATCGACGAGGTCTGATGGGGGACAGCGCAGTGCCCTTCTGGCGGAACAGGAACCGGGCAGACGAGCAGCCGGCCGAGCCCGCGTCACCGGATGCCGACACGGCGGATGCCGCCGGCCGGCCGCCCCGTGACCCGCGCCAGGCCCTGACCCGGCCCACGCCCGCGCCGGACGAGGGCGGCACGGCACCCCCCTCCTCGCGCCTCCCCGAGCCCACGGTGCCCGAGTACCGGGTCGAGCCCTACGTCGTACCGGAATACGCCGGCCCGGACCTGGAGCCACCGGCCTCCACCGGACCCGTCCGGCAAGCGCCCGCTCGGCGCGTCGATCCGCCGCGGTACACCCCAACACCGCGGCACGCGCTGCCCGACGGGGCCACCGGGGTCCCGGCGCGGCACGGCTCGACGCCGCGGCACGCCGCGCCGGTCCCGCCGGAGCCCGGGACCAGTCGGTCCGCGCCGGACCGCGAGCGCGGCACCAGCCGCTTCGGGCGGGTCGTCCTGGGGACGCCCGCCGCGCACGTGGAGCCCAAGCCGCCGCCCGGCGACCCCTACCGGCCGGACACCATCTGCGACGGATGGTCGAGCCCCGAGCTGACCGTGCGGCTGGCCTCCGTACGGGGGGACCAGCACCGTTTCGACGGGCGCCCGCGCCAGGACGACGTGGTCGTCGCCTGGCACGAGCCGTCGGCCACGGTTGTCTTCGCGGTGGCCGACGGGGTGTCGGCGGCCCCGCAGTCGCATGTGGGTGCCGCGCTGGTCTGCCGCACGGCCGTCAACGACCTGCTGGTACAGCTGGACGAGGACAAGCCGGGTCCCGACTGGACCCGGGTGTTGCAGGCGGCCAGATACCAGCTGCTCATGCGCGTGGCCCGCGGCCGGGAACCGGACCAGGGTGATCTGGAGGAGGCGAGCCGGACCCTGGCGACGACGCTGGTGGCGGGGACGGTCGCCTTGGCGCGGGACGGCGCGATGCACGTCACGCTGGTGCACGCCGGGGACTCCGCCGCGTGGTGCCTGCAGCAGGGCGCGTTCAACGCGCTGCTGAGAGGCAAGGACACCGGCTCGGGCGAGATCACCAGCAATGCGGTGGCCGCGTTGCCGCGTCTCTCGACGGGCTGCCGTCCGCTGTCGTACGACCTTCCGTCCGACGGCGTCCTGCTGGTCGGCACCGACGGCTTCGGAGATCCGCTCGGCGACGGCACCGGCGTGGTGGGCGAGTTGTTCACGGAGCTGACGTCCTCTCCACCCGAACCGCGGGCACTGGCTCACATGCTGGACTTCTCCCGCGAGACCTTCGACGACGACCGCACGCTGCTCGCCGTCTGGCCGCGCCACAGGCTCTCCGCGGAGACCCCGTGACCGGGTCGGGGGCGACGCGGATCGCCCTTTCGGACCTGGTGCTCGGCGCGGAGCTGGGAGGTGGTGGACAGGGCAAGGTCCGGGCGGTCGAGAAGCGGCTGATCAACCATGCCTGGCCGGTGGTGTACAAGGAGTACCGGCCGGAGGCGCTGAGCCAACTGCGTGTCGACGCGCTCGAGCGGATGGTGGCCTTCCTGCCGGACAAGCCGCCCTCGGTCGGGCAGTGGCTGGCCGCGCACACGGCCTGGCCGGCGGCGCTGGTGACCGAGGGCCCCCAGGTCCGCGGTTTTCTGATGCGGCAGATCCCGGACGAGTACTTCATCACCATGCCGTCGGGCGAACGGAAGACGGCGGGGTTCGAGTTCCTGCTCAACTCGTTGACCTATGTGAACAAGATGGTGGGAAACCTCTCCCCCCGCCAGGTCCTCGGTCTGCTGCTCGCCTTCGCGGACACCCTGGAGCGGCTGCACGGCCTCGGGGTGGTGGCCGGTGACCTCTCCCCGAAGAACCTGCTGTTCTCCCTGTCCGGGCCGCGACCCGGCTGCTTCCTCATCGACTGCGACGCCATGGGGATCGGCGGGGACTGGGTGCTCAAGCCCGTGCAGACCCCCGGCTGGCAACTGCCCGACGGCGAGGCGCCGGAGACCTTCGAGGGCGACCGCTACAAGTTCGCGCTGCTCGCGGTGCGGCTCTTCCTGCACGAGCAGCACGGGACGGACCTCACGGAGCTGCGGCGGACGGACGAAGCCCTGGCCGACCTGGCCGAGCGCGGTCTGAGCCGGAACCCCGCCGACCGGCCCGCCCTCAGCGACTGGCTCGACCCGCTGCGCCGTGCCTTCGACAGCGCGCCCCTGACCTGGCCGAGCATGGCGCAGACCGGGACGCCGACGACGACCGTGCCCCATGCGGGCGGGTCGATGCCGCGGACCGGCGGAACGACCGCCGGCGGCACCCGCCCCGGAGGGCCCCGCCCCGCGGGCTCGCGCACGCCCCGCACTTCCGCCGTTCCGCGAAGCACGGCGCCCGCCGCGCCCCGTGGCGCGGCCGGGGGCACCTCCTCGCCGGGCCGGGCGGGGGCCGTCCTGGGCTGGATCGTGCTGGGGATCCTCGCGCTGGTCGTCTGGCAGGTGGCGGTGCACAGGGACACCGGCAGCAGTGGTGCGATCGGCAGTGGCGCGAGCAGCAGCGGTGCGACCAGCGGTGGCGCGGCCGACGGTGGCGCGACGGGCCCGCCCCGGACCGAGTCCGCCCCGGCCGACACCCGCGAGAAGCAGGCGGCGGCGTTGCACACGCTTCTGGAGCGCAATACCGACCGGCGAAGCGGGGTCTCCGACGCCGTGCAGTCGTTGCTGAGGTGCAGCAGCCTTCAGGAGGACCGGCGGGTCTTCGAGGACGCGGCCGACGCGCGAGCCGGGCTGGTCCGGGCGGTCGACGAGCTCTCCCTCGACCAGTTGTCCGGCGACCTGGCGACGTCCCTGCGCAGGGCCTGGCGGAGCTCGGAGGAGGCGGACCGGGCCTATGTCCGGGTGGTCGACGACGTGTCGGGCAACTGCTCGGCGTCCGCCGTGACCGGGACGAGCGCATGGCAGGACGCGGCCTCGGCGAGCGCCGACGCCACAGCGGCGAAGCAGGCCTTCGTCGCCGCCTGGAACCCCCTCGCGCGGGAGTTCGCCCTGTCCACGCGCGCGTGGACCGATCTGTGAACCGCCACCGTCGCCGTCATCTGTCGGCCGGCCCGCCCTCCCGCGCCCGCTTCAACGCGTCGGCGTTGTGGAGGGTCACATGGGTGCGTCCGGTCGTCACCCACCCCTTGGCCCGCCACTGCTCCAGGACCCGGCTGACGGTCCTGCGGGAGCCGAGCACCAGTCCGGCGAAGTCGTCCTGGGACAGCGGCAGGCCGATCTCCAGGTCCCCCGAGGCGGTGCGCCGGCCATGGTCGGCGGCGAGGTCGAGCAGCAGGCCGGCCAGGCGCGCGGCGAGCGGGTCGGCGCCGGCGGAGGTGCGCTGCCGGTCGGCGTCCCGCAGACGCGCGGAGAGCATCTGATGGACGGCGCCGGTGATGACGGGGTGGTCGCGGGCCGCCGCCCGGAACGATTCAGCGGGCAGCACCAGGGCCTGGACCGCTGTCAGGGCGGTGAGCGTCGCCGATCTCGGGCCACCGTCCAGTCCTGCCTGCTCGCCGAGCAGGTCGCCGGGGCCACGCAGGGCCAGTACCGCCTGGTAGCCGGCGGCGGCGAGCGTGGTGACCTTCACACAGCCGCGGCCCAGGACGAGGAGATGGTCGCTGAACTCGTACTGCCGCAGCAGGTGTTCCCGAGGACCGAACTCGCTCACCCGGCCCGCCTCGCGCAGCGCCCGCCGGGCCGATGGGTCCAGCAATGCCCAGAACGGAGTCCGGTCGGGCCCTTGTCCGAGCGGGCCGCTCCCTCGGAAATCCGCTGTCATCTCCATCCTTCACCTCACCCCACCGTCAGCCGGTGAGGCCCGCGACCGCTATCAGCGCACAACCGGCCACCGCTGTGCACAAGGACTGCCGGACGAGGCGCTGCTTGATCCATACGATGCGGCTCATGTCCACCAGCTGCCGGCTCAGCGCGGGCAGCGGAGGATGCCGGAGGAGGCGGTCGGCGAGCTCGTCCGGACGGCAGTGCCTCAAGTGCCCGTAGAAGATGTAGTCGTCGGCATGGACCGAGCGTACGCGCCCCGCACGGTGGTGACGGGGCAGAACCACAAGGACCGAAAGGACGGCTGAAAGGGAGAGCAGCGCGAGGCCGGTCCACAGGACCGTGACCGGCAGGGTCCCCGACACGTCGCCGAGCCGGTGGCCGGAGCCGGACAGCGCGGCCGCGCCGGCGAGCGCGGCGGACTCCATCGCGAGGGCGAAGGACGCCTTGGCGTCGACGGTGCGGGTCCACTCGGTGAGAACGGAGTGCACTTGCCAGGCGGTCTTGGTCGCTTCCTCGCGGGTCACCGGCTCACCGTCGGACACGGAGCGCACCCTCCTCATGGTCGGTGGATGTGTGCGCCGGGCCGACGCAGGGGGACGTTACCCGCCCCTCCGCGTCCCAACCTCCGGCACAGGCCAACTCACCTGCAAGCGGAGGGAGATGGGAAGCAATCAGTCCGCGCGGCCCGTCGCCGCCACCGTCACCCCGAGGCCGATCAGCGCGAAGCCACCCGTCCCGCCGATCAGCGACAGGCGCCGGTCCGAGCGGGCGAACCAGGAGCGTGCCGCCGATGCCGTCAGGCCCCACAGGGTGTCGGTGACCAGGCCGATGCAGATGGGCACGAGGCCCAGGAGCAGCATCTGCGCGGGCAGCCGGCCCGCGTCGTGGTTCACGAACTGCGGCAGCACCGCCGCGAAGAACACGATGCCCTTCGGGTTGGTGACGCCGACCAGGACCCCGTCCAGAACGGTGCGCAGGTCACCGCGGGCCGGACCGGCCGGCGCGCTGATGTCCGCCGCCTTCATGGCGTGCCGGTGCCGGAACGCCTGTACGCCGAGGTGGACGAGGTACGCGGCGCCCGCGAGCTTCACCGCCAGGAACAGTCCCGCCGAACGCTCCACCAGGGCGCCGATACCGAGGGCCACCGCCACCACCAGCAGGTACGAGCCCGCCAGATTGCCGAGCGCCGTCGCGATCGCCGTCCGCCTGCCGTGCGCGAGCGCCCGCCCGATCACGAACATCACGCTCGGCCCCGGAATTACGATCACCAGCAACGACATCGCCACGAACGCCAGAAACCGGTCCGTCGACACCATCCGCCTCACCACCCCGCCCTGTAGAAGACCTAGTAGTAGACCCAGAAGACCCAGAAGACCGACCCAGGCCGACCCAGACCGACCCAGTCCATTGAAGCCCCACCCACTGACAACGGGACCCGGCAGCGATCCGGGCGTCGGCGTCACGGCAACAGCCCCGCCCGCCGCGCCGCCACCACCGCCTCACCCCGCGTGTGTGCGCCCAGCTTCCGCATGGCCGCCCGGAGGTAGCCCTTGACGGTTTCGGGGCGGAGCCCGAGCCGGTCGGCCGCCGCCGCGTTCGTCGCGCCCGCGGCCACGCACACGAGGACGTCCACCTCGCGCGGCGCGAGCACCGGCACCGCCACCTCTCGTGGCGGCGGCGTCGAGGCCGATGCCAGCCGGCCGCACACGGACAGCAGTTCGGCCCGCAATGCCGGGTCGACGATCCTCGGGGCGAGCGCGCGCAGCGCCCCGTGCGCCTCGCGGACCTCCTCCCAGGCCCCAGCGCCCCCGGCGACCGGCGCGCTCGCCGCCTCGAGGAGGGCCCGCGCCTCGTCCCGTACGACCAGCGCCTGTTCCACGTCGCGGGCCGCCATCACGGCCGCGTTCAGCGCCCGGTCGCCGAGCGGCTGGGCCGAGCGCAGGGCCCCGTAGAGCACACCGCGCACCCGGCGCCGTACGACGACGGGGACCGCGAGGACCGAGCGGAGGCCCTCGGCCTCGACGGCGGCGTCGTATTCGTGGCTGATGTGGCGCGAACCCTGGTAGTCGGTGACCGCGCAGGCCCTGGCGAGGGTGAGCGCCTTGCCGCCCAGGCCGTTGCCCGCCGACACGGCGAGGCCGCGCAGCGCGTGCGTCGCCGTGCCGCTCAGCTCGGCGATCCGGACCTGGCCCGCGCTCGGGGTCAGCCCGCCGAACGCGACGGGAAGGCCCGTGCCCCGGCGCAGCCGGACCAGCGCCGCGCGCACCTCGACCGCCTCCGCGGCTTCCGCTGTCACCTTCGCTCCTCGCCGTGGACCGGACACCCCCGTTCGGGGGTGGTGAGACCCGCGTCACGCCGTACACGATGGCAGACACGGTCGCGCCGGACCAGGACAGTGCAAGGAGCCGCAAGGAGCGCATATGACGACGTCGCAGAGTTCCACGGAACAATTCCGCACCGCACGTGACTTCCTGCTGCGGCACTCCCACGACTACGGGGCGGCCTACGAGGGCTTCGCCTGGCCGCGCCCGGACCGGTTCAACTGGGCGCTCGACTGGTTCGACGTCATCGCCGACGGCAACGACAGGACGGCCCTGCACATCGTCGAGGAGGACGGCGACGACGCCCGCTTCTCGTTCGACACGCTGCGCCGCCGCTCCGACCAGGTCGCCAACTGGCTGCGTGCCCAGGGGGTGCGGCCCGGCGACCGTGTCCTGCTGATGCTCGGCAACCAGGTCGAGCTGTGGGAGGTGATGCTGGCCGTGATGAAGCTGCGCGCCGTCGTCATCCCCGCGACGCCGCTGCTCGGCCCCGCCGACCTCACCGACCGCGTGGAGCGCGGCCGCGCCCGGCACGTCGTCGTCCGCCCCGAGGATGTCGCCAAGTTCGCCGAGGTCCCGGGCGAGTACACCCGGATCGTCGTCGGCGGCGAGGCCCCGGTGGACGGATGGCTCGCGTACGAGGACGCCGCCGACGCCCCCGACACGTTCGAGCCCGACGGGGTCACCCTCGCCGACGATCCGCTGCTCCTGTACTTCACGTCGGGCACGACGGCCCGCCCCAAGCTCGTCGAGCACACCCACGTCTCGTACCCGGTGGGCCATCTGGCGACGATGTTCTGGATCGGTCTGCGCCCCGGCGACGTGCACCTGAACATCTCCTCGCCCGGCTGGGCCAAGCACGCCTGGTCGAACTTCTTCGCGCCGTGGAACGCGGAGGCGACCGTCTTCCTCTACAACTACACGCGCTTCGACGCGGGCCGGCTGATGGCCGCGATGGACCGCGCGGGCGTCACCTCGTTCTGCGCGCCGCCCACCGTGTGGCGCATGCTCATCCAGGCGGACCTCACCCAGCTGGTGACCCCGCCCCGCGAGGTCGTCGCCGCGGGGGAGCCGCTCAACCCCGAGGTCATCGAGCAGGTCAAGCGGGCCTGGGGCATCACCATCCGCGACGGTTTCGGGCAGACCGAGACGGCCGTGCAGGTCTCCAACAGCCCGGGACAGCCGCTGAAGCCGGGCTCCATGGGGCGGCCCAGCCCCGGCTTCAAGGTCGAGCTCCTCGACCCCGTCACCGGCGCACCCGGCGCCGAGGAGGGCGAGATCAGCCTCGACCTGGCCGCGCATCCGGTCGGCCTGATGGTCGGCTACCACGGCGACCCGGAGCGCACGGCGGAGGCGATGGCGGGCGGCTACTACCGCACCGGCGACATCGGCTCCCGCGACGCCGAGGGCTACCTCACTTATGTCGGCCGGTCCGACGATGTCTTCAAGGCCAGCGATTACAAGATCAGCCCCTTCGAGCTGGAGAGCGCCCTCCTCGAACACGAGGCCGTCGCCGAGGCCGCCGTCGTGCCCGCGCCCGACGATCTCCGTCTCTCCGTCCCGAAGGCGTACGTCGTCCTCGCCGAGGGCTACGAACCCGGCCCCGACACCGCCAAGCTGCTCTTCGAGCACTCCCGCGCCGTCCTCGCCCCGTACAAGCGGCTGCGCCGCATCGAGTTCGCCGAGCTGCCCAAGACCGTGTCCGGCAAGATCCGCCGCATCGAGCTGCGCGAACGCACCGCGCAGGGTTCGGCGGGCGAGTACCGCGAGGAGGACTTCCGGTGACGCATGACCTGTCGTACGCGCACGGCACCGGCACCACACCCCTCCTCGGCGACACCATCCCCCGCAACCTGCGCCGCGCCGTCGAGGCCTGGCCGGACCGGGAGGCGCTCGTCGACGTGCCGAGCGGACGGCGCTGGACCTACGCCCAGTTCGACGCGGCCGTCGCCGAGCTGGCGCGCGGGCTGCTCGGCCGGGGTGTCGCCAAGGGCGACCGCGTCGGCATCTGGGCGGTCAACTGCCCCGAGTGGGTCCTCGTCCAGTACGCGACCGCCCGCATCGGCGCGATCATGGTCAACATCAACCCGGCCTACCGGGCGCACGAGCTGGCCTACGTCCTGAAACAGTCCGGCATCTCGGTGCTGATCTCCTCCACGGGCCACAAGGGCACCGACTACCGCGCCCTCGTCCGGCAGGTCGCGCACGAGTGCCCGGAGCTGCGCGAGAAGGTCTTCATCGGCGAGGACAGCTGGGACGCGCTGATCGCGGCAGGAACTACTGTGCCGGACGAGCGGCTACGCGCGCGTGAGGCCGAGTTGTCCTGCGACGACCCCATCAACATCCAGTACACGTCCGGCACCACCGGGTTCCCCAAGGGCGCCACGCTCTCCCACCACAACATCCTCAACAACGGCTACTGGGTGGGCGAGACGGTCGGCTACACGGAACAGGACCGGGTCTGCCTGCCCGTGCCCTTCTACCACTGCTTCGGCATGGTCATGGGCAATCTCGGCGCCACCTCGCACGGCGCCTGCATCGTCATCCCCGCCCCGTCCTTCGAACCGGCCGCGACCCTGCGCGCCGTGCAGCAGGAGCGGTGCACCTCCCTGTACGGCGTCCCGACGATGTTCATCGCCGAGCTGAACCTGCCCGACTTCGCCTCCTACGACCTCTCCACCCTGCGCACCGGCATCATGGCGGGCTCCCCGTGCCCCGCCGAGGTGATGAAGCGGGTCGTCGCCGAGATGCACATGGCCGAGGTCTCCATCTGCTACGGCATGACGGAGACGTCCCCGGTCTCCCTCCAGACCCGCCGCGACGACGACCTGGAGCGCCGCACCGGCACCGTCGGCCGCGTCCTGCCGCACATCGAGGTCAAGGTGATCGACCCGGTCACCGGCGTCACCCTGCCGCGCGGCGAACCCGGCGAACTCTGCACCCGCGGCTACAGCGTCATGCTCGGCTACTGGAACGACCCCGAACGCACCGCCGAGGCCGTCGACGCAGGCCGCTGGATGCACACCGGCGACCTCGCGGTCCTGCGCGAGGACGGCTACGCGCAGATCGTCGGCCGCATCAAGGACATGATCATCCGCGGCGGCGAGAACATCTACCCGCGCGAGATCGAGGAGTTCCTGTACGGTCATCCGCGCATCGCCGACGTCCAGGTGGTCGGCGTCCCGCACGAGAAGTACGGGGAAGAGGTCCTGGCCTGCGTCATCCTGCGGGACCCGGAGGCCGGCGAGTTCACCCTCGACGCACTGCGCGCCTTCTGCCGCGACCGGCTCGCCCACTACAAGGTGCCGACGCGGCTGCGCGTCCTCGACGCGTTCCCGATGACGGTGAGCGGAAAGGTCCGGAAGATCGAACTGCGGGAGGGGTACGGGGAGTAGCGGCCCGCCGGACGGATCTCACAGCTCGCGGCGCATGCACACGCGGGGCCACCGGTCCAGGCCGTGCTCCGCCTCCGCCGCGCGGATCGCCCGCAGACCCGGCGTGAGGTCGGCGGGCGCGAGGGGGCGGAACCCGAGGCGCTCGTAGTACGGGGCGTTCCACGGCACCTCGGTGAAAGTGGTCAGCGTGAGGCCCGACAGGCGCAGGCCGCGCGCGTGGTCGGCGGCGTGCTCGATCAGCGCCCGGCCGACGCCCCGCCGGGCCGCGGCCGGGTCCACGGTGACCTGCTCGATGTGGAAGGCGCCGTCGACCGGTTCGCCGACGAGGTAGGCGACCACCGTGCCGTCCTCCGCCGCGGCGACCCAGGCGTGCCCGGCGGTCCGGTAGCGCTCCAGTTCCGCGAGGGTGGGCGGCTCGTCGTCGGCGATCGCGGCCATGCCGAGCGGGCGGAAGGCGGTGCCCGCGGCGACCTCGATGTCCTGGAGCCGGGGCAGGTCGGCCGGGACGGCGTTGCGGAGGGTCATGGGGCCATTGTCCGCGGGGGCGCGGCTCAGGCGCCGGACGCGATCAGTTCGTCCGCCGGGCTGTTCACCGGCTGCGGCATCCCGGCGAGGTCGAGGACGAAGAGCGGCACGTTCAGCTCGTCGGCGCGGGCGCGGGCCTCGTCCGCGTAGCCCGCGAGGGAGAAGAAGACGGAGGTCGCCGACTCCGTCATGGACTGCAGCCACAGGCACTCCACGTCGCGCACCGTCGCGGGCCGCACCGACGGCTCGACCTGGGCGACGACGCCGCGCGCCGCGAGCCCGATGCCGGACGCGGGGCGCTGGTCGGCGCGGCGCACGTCCCGGTAGCCGAGCCAGCGCAGATAGAGCGCGGCGGCGGTCACCGCGTCGCGTGCGGTGCGGATGGCGACGGGTTCGAACGCGGGCCGCGGCGCGGGCGCCGTCCGCGGCAGCGGTATGTGGGAGGGCGCGGGCGCCTGGTCGCTCTGGACGGGGACGCGCAGGACGGTGCCGCAGTCACAGCCCAGTTCGGGCCGTGGCCAGCGGTCGCGCCGGCCGCACACCGGGCAGCGCAGGGTGACCCAGTCGTCGGCCCAGGTCCGCTCGCTGACCGGTTCGGCGTCGGCGCCGCGCAGCAGGGGCGGGGCGACGGGGGCGCCGCACGCGCAGGGCAGCACCGCGGGGGTGTAGAGGTGCTCGCGCAGACAGGCCGGACACCGTACGCGCACTGGCCCGGCCATGGCACACCCCCTCGGTCCCGCCGATTCCGGTTCGACGTGAGTCTCATCATCCACCTTGACGGCCTCCGAAACCCCCCTCTACATTGCTTCCATATAGCAGAATCAAGTTTCCACCATACGGAAATGTATGGGGGAAGCGCAGAGAACCAGCTACGGACAATCGAAGCCAGAGCTCGCCGCGGGGCGCGACGGGAGCTCAGCCACAGCCAAACTCGGGAGCACTCATGGCTCGAATGACCGCCGCCCGCGCGGCCGTTGAGATCCTCAAGCGCGAGGGTGTAAGCAACGCGTTCGGCGTGCCCGGTGCCGCCATCAACCCCTTCTACAAGGAGCTGAAGGCGAGCGGGGGCATCGACCACACGCTCGCCCGCCACGTCGAGGGCGCCTCGCACATGGCCGAGGGCTACACCCGCGCCAACCCCGGCAACATCGGGGTCTGCATCGGTACCTCGGGCCCGGCGGGCACCGACATGATCACCGGCCTGTACTCCGCCATCGGCGACTCCATCCCGATCCTGTGCATCACCGGGCAGGCCCCGAGCCACCTGCTGCACAAGGAGGACTTCCAGGCCGTCGACATCGCCTCCATCGCCAAGCCGGTGGCGAAGATGGCCGTCACCGTCCTGGAGGCCGCGCAGGTGCCCGGCGTCTTCCAGCAGGCGTTCCACCTGATGCGCTCGGGCCGGCCCGGCCCCGTCCTCATCGACCTGCCCATCGACGTCCAGCAGACGGAGATCGAGTTCGACCCGGAGACGTACGAGCCGCTGCCGGTCTACAAGCCCGCCGCGACCCGCGCCCAGATCGAGAAGGCGATCGGCTTCCTCCTGGAGTCCGAGCGTCCGCTGATCGTCGCGGGCGGCGGCATCATCAACGCGGACGCGAGCGACCTGCTCGTCGAGTTCGCCGAGATCACCAACACCCCGGTCGTGCCCACGCTGATGGGCTGGGGCACCATCCCCGACGACCACGAGCTGAACGCGGGCATGGTCGGCCAGCAGACCGGCCACCGCTATGGCAACGCCACGTTCCTGGAGTCCGACTTCGTCCTCGGCCTCGGCAACCGCTGGGCCAACCGGCACACCGGCTACAAGCTCGACGTCTACACGCGGGGCCGCAAGTTCGTCCACGTCGACATCGAGCCGACCCAGATCGGCAAGATCTTCGCCCCGGACTACGGGATCACGTCGGACGCCAAGGCGGCGCTGGAGCTGTTCGTCGAGGTCGCGCGCGAACTCAAGGCCGCGGGCAAGCTCCCCGACCGCTCGGCATGGGTCGCCTCGCACCTGAAGCGCAAGGAGACCCTCCAGCGCCGTACGCACTTCGACGACATCCCCATGAAGCCGCAGCGCGTCTACGAGGAGATGAACAAGGCGTTCGGCAAGGACACGCGCTACGTCACCACGATCGGCCTCTCGCAGATCGCCGGCGCGCAGATGCTCCACGTCTACAAGCCGCGGCACTGGATCAACTGCGGCCAGGCCGGACCGCTCGGCTGGACCATCCCGGCCGCGCTCGGCGCCGCCAAGGCCGACCCGGGCACGCAGGTCGTCGCCCTCTCCGGGGACTACGACTTCCAGTTCATGATCGAGGAGCTGGCGGTGGGTGCGCAGCACCGCATCCCGTACGTCCACGTCCTCGTCAACAACGCCTACCTGGGCCTGATTCGCCAGGCCCAGATCGGCCTGGACATCAACTTCCAGGTCAACCTGGAATTCGAGAACCAGAACAGCCCGGAGCTCGGTGTCTACGGCGTCGACCACGTCAAGGTCGCCGAAGGTCTTGGCTGCAAGGCGATTCGCGTCACCGACCCGAACGAGCTGGGCGAGGCCCTGGAGCGGGCCAAGAAGCTTGCCCAGGACCACCAGGTGCCCGTCGTCGTCGAGGCGATCCTGGAGCGCATCACGAACATCTCGATGAGCCCCACGGCCGACATCAGCGCGGTCAAGGAGTTCGAGGAGCTGGCCACGGAGCCCGGCCACGCTCCGACGGCCATCCGTCCCCTGAAGGTCTGACCCCGAACGGGGCGTCCGCGGGGCGGGCCCGCACCGGTACTCACCGGTGCGGGCCCGCCCCTTTTCGTTGTGCGGCCGGTTGTTCGGGTGCGGGTGTCGTCGTGGCTGGTCGCGCAGTTCCCCGCGCCCCTGAGATGCGCACTGCGTGCGCCATCCAGGACGCGGCGCCCCGGGGAGGCGCAGCCTCCAGGGGCGCGGGGAACGGCGCGACCAGCCACGGCGCACTGGCACTCGCGACGGGATGAGACGTCCCCACCGCCGGATGGCGCGCAAGGCACGGCGAAGCCCCGGGTACGGGGATCCGTACCCGGGGCTTTGACGTGATGGCCGTCCGACGGTGCGCGACTGGCGAGACATGCATGCGCGCCGCCGGACGGAGACTGGGTTCCCCCGGAGGGCATTGGCTGGGACCGCGGCGGCGCCGTCTCCTACGACAGTCCCCCGGACGGCTCTCCCTCAGGTCGAGAGAGTCGCCGGGAAACCTTCACCACCGCACTGGCTCGTACGAGTACGGACCGCCGCGGTCCTCGTCCTCCCGCACCCACGTGCACGACCACCCCTCATCCGGGTCGTGCGGCAGGTGCGGGTCTGTGCGTACAGGGCTGACCTCCCGTCAGGCCCCGTACGCGGTCCGGGGGCTGGGCGCGGGGACTAGTCCTCGCGCAGCGCGCGCACCGCTTCCTCGACGCGCTTGCCGTAGTCCTGGTCGGCGGCGTGGAAGTGGGCGACGGCCCGCTCCACGATGTCGTCGCGGGAGACCTGGGAGAGGCCGCCGGCGATGTTGGCGACCAGGCGCTGCTTCTCGTCCTCGGACATGAGGCGGAACAGCTCGCCGGCCTGGAAGAAGTCGTCGTCCTTGGTGTGGGCCGGGGCCTCGTGCGTGCCCGTGTGGCCGTTGACGGCGAGGGGCGCGGCGAGCGGGCGGCCGGTCTCGACGGGGCCGTCGAAGGAGTTCGGCTCGTAGTTCTTGCGGGAGCGGGCGTAGGCGTTGGCGGCCATGAGGCCGTCGCGGCCGTAGTTGTCGGCGGTGGTCGCCTTCGGCGCGTTGACCGCGAGCTGGGTGTGGTTGACGCCCAGGCGGTAGCGGTGCGCGTCCGCGTAGGCGAACAGGCGGCCCTGGAGCATCTTGTCGGGGGAGGGGCCGATACCCGGAACGAAGTTGTTCGGGGAGAACGCGGCCTGCTCGACCTCGGCGAAGACGTTGTCCGGGTTGCGGTCGAGGACCATGCGGCCCACGCGCTGGAGCGGGTAGTCCGCGTGCGGCCACACCTTGGTGAGGTCGAACGGGTTGAAGCGGTACTCCGCCGCCTCGGCCGCCGGCATGATCTGCACGTAGAGCGTCCAGGACGGGTTCACGCCGCGCTCGATGGCCTGCAGCAGGTCCGTCTGGTGGGAGTTGGGGTCCTTGCCCGCCAGCTCCTGCGCCTGCTCGGTGGAGAGGCAGCGGATGCCCTGGTTGGTCTTGAAGTGGTACTTCACGAAGAAGGCTTCGCCCGCCTCGTTGGTCCACTGGTAGGTGTGCGAGCCGAAGCCGTTCATGTGCCGGTACGAGGCCGGGATGCCGCGGTCGCCCATCAGCCAGGTCACCTGGTGGGTGGCCTCGGGGGAGTGGGACCAGAAGTCCCAGACGTTCTCAGGCTCCTGCTTGCCCGTGAACGGGTCGCGCTTCTGGGAGTGGATGAAGTCGGGGAACTTCAGCGGGTCCTTGATGAAGAACACCGGGGTGTTGTTGCCGACGAGGTCGTAGTTGCCCTCTTCGGTGTAGAACTTCACGGCGAAGCCGCGCGGGTCACGGACGGCGTCCGCGCCACCGAGGTTGTCCGCCACGGTCGAGAAGCGCGTGAACAGCTCGGTGCGCTTGCCGACGGTGTTCAGGAAGTCCGCGCTGGTGTAGCCGGTGACGTCGTCCGTCACCTCGAAGTAGCCGTACGCGCCGGAGCCGCGGGCGTGCACGACACGCTCCGGGATGCGCTCACGGTTGAAGCGGGCGAGCTTCTCCAGGAGGTGCTGGTCCTGGAGGAGGATCGGGCCGCCGACGCCTGCGGTGGCGGAGTTCTGGTTGTCGGCGACTGGGGCGCCGGACTCGGTCGTGAGCACACGCTTCGGCATTATTCGAGGCGACCTTCCGTGCAGTGGCTGCTGACGATGCCGGGGAGCGTAGGCACCCCTGACCTGCTGCGTCAACAGTTTGTTGAAGTTATGGGCAGACGTGGGTCAGTCGGATGAGGCAAAAAGAGAGGGTTCCGGGCCGCGGCGGCGCCTGGGCGCGACAGGACAGGTGTCAGCGCCGCCACGGCCCGGAAGTCTGGGTTCCGGCGGGGAAGTCGCGCGTTCTCCGGACGGGAGTCACGGGTTCCCCGGACGGGAGTTACGCGACCTGGTCGCCCGAGAGACGCTCGACCGAGCGCAGCAGCGCCGAGTGGTCGAGGCCGCCGTCGCCCTGGGCGCGCAGCGAGGCGACGAGCTGGGCGACGACGGCGCCGACGGGCAGGGCCGCGCCCACGTTGCGGGCGGCGTCGGTGACGATGCCCATGTCCTTGTGGTGCAGGTCGATGCGGAAGCCGGGCTTGAAGTCGCGGTTCAGGAAGTTGTCCTTCTTCCGCGTCAGGACGGTCGAGCCGGCCAGGCCGCCGTTGAGGACGTCGAGCGCGGCCTTCAGGTCCACGCCGGACTTCTCCAGGAAGACCACGGCCTCGGCGCACGCCTGGATGTTGACGGCGACGATGAGCTGGTTGGCGGCCTTCACGGTCTGGCCCGAGCCGTGCGGACCGCACAGCACGATGGTCTTGCCGAGCGCCTCCAGGAGCGGCTTGGCCTCGTCGAAGTCGGCCTGCTCACCGCCGACCATGATCGAGAGCACGGCCTCGATGGCGCCCGCCTCGCCGCCGGAGACCGGGGCGTCCAGGACGCGGATGCCCTTCTCCTTGCCGGCCTTGGCCAGGTCCACCGAGGTCTGCGGGGTGATCGACGACATGTCGACGATCAGCGCGCCCGACCTGGCGTTCTCCAGGATGCCCTCGGCGCCGTAGGCGATCGCCTCGACCTGCGGGGAGGCGGGGACCATGGTGACGATCACGTCGGCGTCCTTGACCGCCTCGGCGATCGACTTCACGGCCGTGCCGCCGGCCGCGGCGAGGCGGTCCAGCTTCTCCTGCTCCAGGGTGAAGCCCGTGACGTCGTAACCGGCCTTGATCAGGTTCTCGGCCATGGGGGAGCCCATGATGCCGAGGCCGATCCAGGCGACCTTGGGAAGGGTGTTGTTGCTCATGAGGGTGACTCCAAAAGCTGGGATGAAGGCGAGGGGCGGCGCTGCGCCGCCGGGTCGGTTCAGGCGCGCGCGGCGCGGGCCTCGTGCGGCAGCCAGCCGAAGGACTCGGCGCTCGGCGCGTCACCGGGCTTGTACTCCAGGCCCACGTAGCCCTCGTACCCGGCCTTCTTGAGCTGGTCGAGCAGCTCCTCGAGCGGCAGGGTGCCGGTGCCGGGGGCGCCGCGGCCCGGGTTGTCCGCGATCTGCACGTGCGCCGTCTTGTCGGTGTAGGCGCTGATGACCTGCTGGAGGTCCTCGCCGTTCATGGACAGGTGGTAGAGGTCCATGAGGAACTTGGCATTGCCGAGGCCGGTCACCTCGTTGACCTTGTCCACGATCTCGATGGCCTGGGGGGCGCTGACGATCGGGCAGGCGGGCGACTCGGGCTTGTTGAGCGCCTCGATGAGGAGCACGGCGCCGACGCGGTCGGCGGCGCGGGCCGCGAGGACGAGGTTCTCCAGGGCGAGTTCGTCCTGGACGGCCGGGTCGACGCCGTCCACGCGGTTGCCGTACAGCGCGTTGAGCGCCTTGCAGCCGAGGGAGGCGGCGAAGTCGGCGGCGACGTCGATGTTCGCGCGGAACTTCTCGCTCTCCTCGCCGGGGATCGACAGGGCGCCCCGGTCCGGGCCCGGCAGCTGTCCCGCGTAGAAGTTCAGGCCGGTCAGCTGGGTGCCCGCGTCCTTGAGCGCGTCCCGCAGGGCGTCGAGCTCGGACTGTTCGGGGACGGGGGCGTCGACCCAGGGCCACCACAGCTCGACCGCGGTGAAGCCCGCCGCGGCGGCGGCCGCGGGGCGCTCCAGGAGCGGGAGTTCCGTGAAGAGGATCGACAGGTTGACGTTGAAGCGCTGGTCTGCGAATCCCATCGGGGGTCGGCGCTCCCTTCAGGTTCGTGTTCCGCTCGACGGGCTCTCCGTAGGTACCGGATGTGATTCCGTATTGCGGAAGTTCGTTTCTACTTGATGGAAGATTGCCTCCGGGGTCGGGGGCCTGTCAAGAGGGGCTGCCGGAAAAAGCCCGATCGGCGTTAGGTTGAGCCCGTGCGATTGAGAGTGGAGTTCACGACCGAACCCTTCGATCTCGACGAGGCGCCGCCGCACGCGGTCGTCGCCCGCGAGGTCGTGCAGGGGGCCGACCTGGACGCGGTCGACGTGGGACCGTTCGGCAACACCGCCGAGGGGGAGGCGGACCGCGTGCTCACCGCGGTGGACGCGCTCCTGCGCCAGGCCCTCGAAGCGGGTGCCACCCGGGTCTCGCTCCAGGTCAATGTGGTCGAGGGGAAGAGCGTGGCCGACGGGGAGGGTGATAGGTGACCGCCATGGGGGACGAGCCCTTCGTCCGGGCGGTCAAGCCGCTCGTCGACGCCATGGGGGCCGAGATGCTGCCGCCCGCCGAGGCCGGCAAGGACGACATCGTGCTGAGCTGGGAGGGGGCCGAGGTCGTCGCCGTCCGGCTGCCCCAGCTCGCGGACTCGCTCGATCACATCCTGGCCGCCATGGAGCGCAAGGAGGGCAAACCCCTAGCCGAGCTCGACCGCAAGGAGAAGCAGGAGGCGGTGCGTCTCCTGGAGGTCCGCGGCGCCTTCTCCGTGCGGCACGGGGTCGAGACCGTGGCCGGCGCGCTGGGTGTCTCCCGGTTCACTGTGTACAACTACCTCAACCGAGAGAAGCCGTCCTGACGTTGCCCGGCCCTCGCTGACCTGCGCTGACCTGCGGGAACTACTCGAACACCCGACCGCCGTCCGTTAACCGGACGGCGGTTTTCTTCACTCCAAGTTTTCAACAAAGTGTTGACGCCGTGTTTCCGAGGGCGTTAGCTATCCGCAGCCCGTCCAGCACAAGGCCACGGAGGCATCCCGTGACTTCAGGATCGAAGCCGGGTCTGACCCGGTTCAACACCTCGGACGAGAGCACGGCCCTGGCCGAGCTCCACGAGGTGTGTGCTTCATCGGCGTGGGGGCACAAGATCGTCGCCCAGCGCCCCTTCGCCACCGCCGAGTCCCTCTTCGAGGCCAGCGACGCCGCCATGGCCGAGCTGTCCGCGGAGGACCTCGCCGAGGCGATGGCGGGGCATCCGCCGATCGGCCGCCCGAAGCCCGGCGACCCGACCTCGTCGCGTGAACAGCGCGGCATGGCGGGAGCCTCCGAGGAGCTCAAGGCGGAGATGCTGAGCCGGAACCTGGCCTACCAGGACCGGTTCGGACATGTCTTCCTCATCTGCGCCACCGGGGCGAGCGCGGAGCAGCTGCTCGACGCGCTCAAGACGCGCGGCGGCAACACGCCCGAGCAGGAGCGGGAGATCGTCCGCACCGAGCTGGGCAAGATCAACCGCATTCGCCTCACCCGCCTCGTAGAAGAAGGGGACTCCTCCCTGTGAGTACCGAGACGACCGCGTCGGTGTCCACGCACATCCTGGACACCAGCATCGGACGCCCCGCCGAGGGTGTCGCCATCTCCCTTGCGGCGCGCGCCGGTTCGGGCGCCGCCTGGGTGGCGCTCGGCGGCTCGGCCACCGACGCGGACGGGCGCTGCAAGGACCTTCCGGCGCTGCCGGAGGGCACCACCCATGTCCGTCTCGACTTCGAGACGGAAGGGTATTTCGACAAGAAGCAAGCCGATGCGCAGCAGGACGCCCCCGCGAATCGGGACAGCGGCGCGAACGGAGCGTTCTTCCCGGAGGTGGCGATCACGTTCGCCGTCGTGCCGGGCGAGCACTACCACGTGCCGCTGCTGCTCAACCCGTTCGGCTACTCCGTTTACCGAGGGAGCTAGCAGACATGCCCACGATTCTCGGCCAGAACCAGTACGGCAAAGCAGAGAACCGCGTCGTAAAGATCACGCGGGACGGCGACACCCACCACATCAAGGACGTGAACGTCTCCGTCGCGCTCAGCGGTGACCTGGAGGACGTCCACTACAACGGGTCGAACGCGCACTGCCTGCCGACCGACACCACGAAGAACACCTGCTTCGCCTTCGCCAAGGAATACGGCATCGACTCGGTGGAGCAGTACGGCATCCACCTCGCCCGGCACTTCGTCGACAGCCAGCCCTCGATCCACCGGGCGCGCATCCGCATCGAGGAGTACGCCTGGGAGCGGATAGCCGGCTCGGACGCGGGCTCCAACTTCATCGGCGCCGACGAGGTCCAGCACTCGTTCGTCCGCAAGGGCCAGGAGACGCGCCTCGCGCAGATCACCTACGACGGCACGAAGTTCGAGGTCCTGTCCGGGCTCAAGGACCTGACCGTCATGAACTCCACGAACTCCGAGTTCTGGGGCTTCATCAAGGACAAGTACACGACGCTCAAGGAGGACTACGACCGCATCCTCGCGACGTCGCTGTCCACCTGGTGGCGGCACAACTGGACCACCGACGAGCAGCGCATGCCGCAGTGGGAGAAGTCCTACGCGCAGGCCAAGAAGCACATGCTGCAGGCGTTCGTCGAGACGTACTCGCTCTCGCTGCAGCAGACGCTGTACCAAATGGGTTCGCGGGTCATCAACAACCGCAGCGAGATCGACGAGATCCGCTTCTCCGCGCCGAACAAGCACCACTTCCGCCAGGACCTGTCGCCGTTCGGCCTGGACAACGAGGCGAAGGACGGCGCCGTGTACTACGCCGCCGACCGCCCCTACGGCCTGATCGAGGCCACCATCCTGCGGGACGGCGCCGAGCAGCGCATCCCGGTCGACATGACCAACCTCTGACGCGGGGCGCGCGCCCCCGCCCGCCACGGCCGGCGGGGGCGCGCCACACCGGAGGGAACATCGCAATGGCAGTGCAGGCAAAGGGGCCGGCTGAAGCCGAAGGCCCGTGTCCCACCCCACCTTTCACCACCTCGGCCGAGGTGCACCCGGTGGACGAGAAGCTCCATCCCTCGCGGCTCGTCCCCGCCGCTCTCCAGCACATCGCCGCCATGTACGCCGGCGTCGTCACCCCTCCGCTCATCATCGGCCAGGCCGTCGGCCTCGACACCGCGGGCCGGACCCGGCTGATCGCCGCGTCCCTGCTCATCGCGGGCGTGGCCACCCTGCTCCAGACCCTCGGCGTCAAGGGCCTCGTCGGCAACCGGCTGCCCTTCGTGAACGCCGCGTCCTCGGCCGGTATCGCGCCGATGCTCGCGATCGCCGAGACCAACGCCAAAGGCGACCAACTCCCCGCGATATACGGGGCGGTGATGGTCGCGGGCGTCTTCTGTCTCGCCATCGGCCCGTTCTTCGGCAGACTTCTGCGCTTCTTCCCGCCGCTCGTCACCGGCGTCGTCATCACCCTCATCGGCGTGACACTGATGCCCGTGCCCGTCGGCTGGGCGCAAGGCGGCGACGCGACCGCCAAGGACTACGGCGACATGCGCTATCTCGCCCTCGCCGGTTTCACCCTCGTCGTCATCCTGCTGATCCAGCGCTTCGGCCGCGGCTTCGTCAAGCAAGTCGCCCTGCTCTTCGGCCTGTTGATCGGCACCCTGGCCGCGATCCCGTTCGGCATGGCGGACTTCAGCGCGCTGGGTTCCGCACCCGTCGCCGCGCTTCCGACGCCGTTCGCCTTCGGCGCGCCCACGTTCCAGCCCGCCGCGATCGTCTCGCTCTGCCTGGTCATGCTCGTCCTGATGACGGAGTCCTCGGCCGGAATGCTCGCCATCGGCGAGATCTGCGACCGCGAGACCTCGGGCCGCACCATCACCCGCGGCCTGCGCACCGACGGCATCGCCACCTTCCTCGGCCCGGTCTTCGGCGGCTTCCCGACCTCCGCGTTCGCCCAGAACGTCGGCGTCGTCTCGCTGACCAAAGTACGCAGCCGCTACGTCGTGGCGGTCGCGGGCGGCGCCCTGCTGATCCTCGGCGTCTTCCCGATGCTCGGCGCGGTCGTCTCCCTGGTCCCCATGCCGGTCCTCGGCGGCGCGGGCATCGTCCTCTTCGGCTCGATCGCCGTCAGCGGCATCCGGACGCTCTCCGAGGCGGGCCTCGACGACAGCTCCAACATCATCCTGGTGGCCGTCTCGCTCGGCGCGGGCATCATCCCGCTCGCCGCGCCCACCTTCTACGCCGACTTCCCGGCCTGGGCGCAGACCGTGCTCGGCTCGGGCATCAGCGCCGGCGCGCTCGTCGCCGTCACGCTGAACCTCTTCTTCCACCATCTCGGCACCCGTAGCAGCGCCAACGCGGCTGCGGCACTCAAATCCACCTAGGGTCCTGCCGTGCCCACAGCTATCGCCACTCATGAATGAAGGAAGCACCATGGCAGCTTCTACGGCTACAACGGCAGACCGCATCGTCATCGAGAACGTCGCCATCGCGACGGTCGACGCCCAGGACACCGAGTACGCCTCGGGCCACATCGTCGTGGCGGGCAACAAGATCGAGTCCATCGGCGCCGGCAAGGCCCCGGAAAACCTGGAGAACGTGGTCCGCCGCATCGACGGCACCGGCCACCTCGCCACGCCCGGACTGGTCAACACCCACCACCACTTCTACCAGTGGATCACCCGGGGCCTCGCCACGGACCACAACCTGTTCAACTGGCTGAAGACGCTCTACCCGACGTGGGCGCGGATCGACGAGCAGATGACGTACGCGGCGGCGCAGGGCTCCCTCGCCATGATGGTCCGCGGCGGCGTCACCACCGCCATGGACCACCACTACGTCTTCCCGCAAGGGTCGGGCGACCTCTCCGGGTCGATCATCCGCGCCGCCTCCGAGATGGGCGTGCGCTTCACCCTGGCCCGCGGCTCCATGGACCGCAGCGAGAAGGACGGCGGCCTGCCGCCGGACTTCGCCGTCGAGACCCTGGAGGGCGCGCTCGCCGCGACCGAGGAGACCGTCAAGACCCACCACGACGCCTCCTTCGACGCGATGACGCAGGTGGCCGTGGCCCCCTGCTCCCCGTTCTCCGTCTCCACCGAACTCCTCAAGCAGGGCGCCGAACTGGCGCGCCGCCTCGGCGTACGCCTTCACACGCACGGCAGCGAGACGGTCGAGGAGGAGAAGTTCTGCCACGAGCTGTTCGGCATGGGCCCCACCGACTACTTCGAGTCGACGGGCTGGCTCGGTGAGGACGTGTGGATGGCGCACAGCGTCCACATGAACGACTCCGACATCGCCGCGTTCGGCCGGACGAGGACGGGCGTGGCGCACTGCCCGTCCTCCAACGCCCGCCTCGCCGCCGGTATCGCCCGCGTCCCCGACATGCTCGCGGCCGGCGTCCCCGTCGGCCTCGGCGTCGACGGCACCGCCTCCAACGAGTCCGGCGAACTCCACACCGAACTGCGCAACGCCCTGCTCATCAACCGCCTCGGCGCCCACCGCGAAGCGGCCCTGAACGCCCGTCAGGCGCTGCGCCTCGGCACGTACGGCGGCGCGCAGGTCCTCGGCCGCGCGGACCAGATCGGTTCGCTTGAGGCCGGGAAGCTCGCCGACCTGGTCCTGTGGAAGCTGGACACCCTGGCCCACTCGTCCATCGCCGACCCGCTCACCGCGCTCGTCTTCGGCGCGGCCGCACCGGTCACCCTCTCCCTCGTCAACGGCGCGCCGGTGGTGGAGAACAGCCGCCTCCTGCACGTCGACGAGGACGCCGTCGCCCGCTCCACGCGGGACGAGGCACAGCGCCTCGCGCGGATCGCCGCGCAGGCGTGAGCACGTGACGCGTCATACGTAACACCCTGAGAACTCCGGCCGGGGAGGACGGTCCCCGGCCGGACCCGAGCAGCCGAGCGGGCTGTTCGGGTGCCGCCCCGGAACGTGGCCCAAAGCTTCACGTGCCGGGGCGGTCAGCAGTACCTGGGCGCACGACAACCGAATAGCCCGACCTTGCACCTTGCACCACCTCCCAGAAGCGAAAAGTGCCGGTAATTCCGCCGGTACTGGAAAACAACCGGAGGAGCCTCAGTGGCGTCGAAGCCCAGGTTCACCAAGCAAGGCACCACCCCCGCGGACACGGAAGCGGGGCATACCAAACATCCGGTCGACGAGACGCTGCCGCCGCTGAAGATGGCGACGACGGGGTTGCAGCACGTGGCGGCGATGTACGCGGGTGTCGTCGCGCCCCCGCTGATAGTCGGCGCCTACATAGGCCTCTCGGCGAAGGAACTGACCTTCCTGACCGGCGCCTGCCTCTTCACGGCGGGGCTCGCCACCTTCCTCCAGACGCTCGGCATCTGGAAGATCGGCGCCAGACTGCCGTTCGTGAACGGCGTGACCTTCGCCGGTGTCGCGCCCATGCTCGCCGTCGTCGACTCGACGAAGGACAAGGACGACGCGCTGCCCATCATCTTCGGCGCGGTGATCGTCGCGGGTGTCCTCGGCTTCATCGCGGCGCCCTTCTTCTCCAAGGCGATCCGCTTCTTCCCGCCGGTCGTCACCGGCACGGTCATCACGCTCATCGGCATCTCGCTGATGCCGGTCGCGTTCGGCTGGGCGCAGGGGCCGGACACGAAGGCGTCGGACTACGGCTCGATGAAGAACCTGGCGCTCGCCGGGGCCACCCTCGTGATCGTGCTGCTGCTGCGCCGGTTCACGACCGGATTCGTCAAGCAGATCGCGGTCCTGCTCGGCCTGGTCGTCGGCACGGTCGTCGCGATCCCGTTCGGCGTCACGGACTTCTCACCGATCGGGGACGCGGACATCGTCGGCTTCCCGACGCCGTTCCACTTCGGTGCCCCGCAGTTCGCGGGTGCGGCCATCGTCTCCCTCTGCGTCGTCATGGTCGTCTCCATGACCGAGTCGACCGCCGACATGCTCGCCCTCGGCGAGATCGTCGAGCGCCCCGCCGACGAGAAGACCATCGCGGCGGGCCTGCGCGCCGACACCCTCGGCACGGCGATCAGCCCGCTCTTCAACGGCTTCATGTGCAGCGCCTTCGCCCAGAACATCGGCCTGGTGGCGATGACGAAGATCCGCAGCAGGTTCGTGGTCGCGACGGGCGGCGCGTTCCTGGTCCTGATGGGGCTCTGTCCCGTGGCCGCCTCGCTGATCGCGGTCGTGCCGCGCCCGGTGCTCGGCGGCGCGGGCGTCGTCCTGTTCGGCTCGGTCGCGGCCAGCGGCATCCAGACCCTGGTCAAGGCCAACCTGGAGCGGGACAACAACGTCCTCATCGTGGCCGTCTCGCTCGCCGTCGGCCTGATCCCGATCGCGGCGCCGGAGTTCTACCACGCCTTCCCGGACACCGCGAAGATCATCCTGGACTCGGGCATCTCCACCGGCTGCGTCGCCGCCGTCCTGCTCAACCTCGTCTTCAACCACATCGGCCGGCGCCGCGACGCGGACGACGTCACCTCGCCGATGGAGCCGGGCGGAGCCATCGCCGAGCAGCGTACGGGCGCATCGGCGGCCGGGGTGCACTGACGCGGGGCCCGTTCGGAGCACAGGAACTCCGAAGGCGCCGAACGGGCCGCAAGGGGGCGGGAGCCGCGTCAGCCGATGTGGAAGCTGTCCCCGTAGACCTTCCAGTCCAGGGGCGGGTCGAGGTTGAGGTTCCCCTTGTTCAGGAAGACCCGCTGCGCCGTGTCGACGCGGCTGGTGTCGCTGTGCGCCTCCTCCTGCCGCATGGCCCACACCCGCGCGTCGAGGAAGGCGTTCAGCCAGGCGACCTCGGAGCCGCCCTGCGCGGGCGGCTTCGCCTTGCCGAGCGCGCGCTTGCGGATGGAGCGGAAGCTCGTCGGGTCGGAGCCGTCGCCGTGCATCACGATCGCGTCGTAGTACGTGAACTGGCCGAGCGTGCCCACTCCGTCGGCCTTGCCCTGGGCGACCGCGGGGTTGAAGTAGACCCGGTCGCGCTCGTCGTTCTGCGCCTGCTGGAACGCCGAGTCCTGCGCCGCCTTCGCCCAGTCGCGCGGGAAGTTCGGGTCGAGCCCGTCGTGCGAGTCGCTGCCGTCGACCTCGCGCAGCGCGGGCAGGTACTTCGCGAGGACGTTGCCCGGCTTGCGGGCGGTGTACAGCTCGACGAGGTCGAGCATGTCGTGGGTGCCGGAGCAGAAGCCGATGATGCCCGCGGTGTAGCCGCGGCCGTCGCCGATGTCCTCGATGTACTTGTACTGCGCCTTCCAGTCGAGCGAGGAGTTCTCCGCGCTCGACACCAGCTTCATGGCGATCTCCTTCTTCGCCGGGTCGTCGAGCCCGCTCGCGGCGGTGCCGACCGCCTGGGTGGCGGAGAGCAGGGGCGCCGCCACGACCGAGGCGCCGAGGAAGGCGAGGAGGGTGCGCCGGGAGGTGCGTATGTGGGGGGTGAACACGGGGCCTCCAGTAGGGAGTTCGTTGTTCCACGGTGGTCCGCCGGCCGGGCGGCCGACTGTTAGGAAGGTTTCCTACCAGAGATTGCGGGTGACGTATACCCGTCAAGCGCACCCGGCCCATCCGGCCCACGGTCCCCGCTCTCCCGGCCCGTGGTCCCCGCTCAGCCCTCGCGCAACCGGTCCCTCACCTGACCAGCGATCCTGTACGTGTTCCCGGCCGCCCGCGTCCGCAGCGCGCCCGGGTCGCGGATCCACGCGTCCTCCAGCGCGAACCAGTCGATCGCCCGGGGCGCGCGCCGCTCGTCCAGCGCGGCACGCAGCTCCGTGAAGAACGCCGCCCAGCGCTTGCGGTAGAGACCGCCGACGAGCCCGGACCACTCCCGGTTCGCGTAGTCGCGCAGGCCTGCGTCGGCGCCCGCCCGCGTCCCCCACGTCGTCACCAGCGACAGCTGGTCGTACGCGAGCCGGTCGCGCTCCGCGTCGTCACCGCCCCACGCGCGCGCGTCCGCGACCCAGCGCCCCAGCAGATGGCGGGCATCGGTGGCGAGCAGCTTCTCCATCAGGTCCATGAGGGAGAGCCAGTCGTCGGTCAGCCGGGCGAGCCCGGCCGCGTCCCCGGCCTCGTACGCCGCCTTGATCCGCGGCAGCAGCGCGCGGCCGCGGTTCGACAGGGCCTGGCGGGCCACGTCGAGGAGGTCCGTGCGGTACGCGGACGAACGCCGCAGCCCCGGACGCACGGCCAGGAGATGGGTCAGCGCCTTCTCGAACTCCGCCGCGTCGTACCGCAGTTGCTTCGGCGACCACTTCGCCGCCGACTGGGCCGTGAGCGAGGGGCGGGCCCCGAACAGGCCGTCCGCGCCCTCGCCCCAGCCGTCCGCGCGGGTCGTGCCGTAGGCGGTGCGCCGCAGCACGTCCCACGCCGCGGCGGCCTCGGCGTCGCGCCGCCCGTACCGTGCGACGGACCAGTCCGCGAACCACTTCTCCAGGTCCAACGGGCCCTCGCGCCACGCCAGTTCGGAGAAGAGGTCGAACGCCGCCGGGTTGTTGTCCGCCGCCTCCGGCAGCAGCGCCGTGCCGCGCAGGGCGCCGCCCGGCCGCGTACGCCACTGCTCGTACAGCTCGGCCCAGTCACGCGTGTTGGCGCCGAGCGTCGTGTGGCCGCCGAAGTTCCAGATCGAGCCGAACGCGTACGGGGTGCCGTCCCAGTCCGCGTCGCGGTCGGTCACCGTCGGGTAGTGGTCGCTGATGCCGTCGACCACCAGCATGCGGCCCTTGTCGACCGCGTTGACGATCTCCTTCGGCGGGTTGTGGCGCCAGCCGAGGATCACCCAGAGCCCGTCCGGGTGCGCGGTGCGCAGCGCCTTCTCGACGCCCCGGGCCGCGTCCGGGACCGGCACGTCACCGGGTTTGCCGCCCTCGTGCAGCAGGTCCATCTTGAACAGCTCCGCCGGGCCGAACATCTCCTCCTGCGCGCGGTAGTACGCGGCGGCGACCCGCTCGAAGTGCGGGCCGCGCGGGTCCAGCCAGTCCGGTCTGCGATAGCCGTACCAGTTGCCCTGCTCGACCACGTGCGCGCCCTCGTTGCGCTCCGCGAAGCCGGGCGGCACCGTGCCGTAGTAGCCGGGCAGCACCGGCTTCATGCCCAACTCCCGGACGCGGTCGGCGATCCGGCGCCCGAGCCGGGCCCGCGCCGCGAGCAACCGCGCGGACACCGGGCCGCCGACGGGCCCCGCCATGTTCTGCAGCAGCCACCACGGCTGGTGCGCGGGCGCGGGGATCCACTCCCGCAGCTCCTGGTCGCCGTAGCCGAACCCGGAGAGGACCCGGTGGTACAGCGCGTCCGCGCCGGTGTACACCAGGACCTCGTTGAAGCCGTGCAGCGCGAGCACGTCCAGCTCGCGCTCCCAGTACGCCCAGTCGTGGTAGGCGCCCGTGTAGCCGTCGTTGGTGTCGTTGAGGACGAAACGGTGCGGGACGTTCGCCCGGCCGGTGAGCGGGCGCGGCGGCGCGGGCAGCCGGTCGGGCAGGTCGAGCTGTTCGCCCGCCCAGGAGATGTTGGCGTGCGTCACCTCCTTCAGGTAGCGGCGCAGGCCCGCGAGCTGGACGGCGGGGGAGGTCCCCGCGATACGGATGCGACCGCCCCGCCCGTCCACCTGGAAGGCGTCGTCCGCGCCGGTCAGGGCGGAGAAGGACAACTGGTCGGCATGGCGGCCGAGGAGCCGCCGCGCGGCGGCCGCCGCGGCGGAGCGCGGCGCGGGGGAGGCGCCGTCCTCCAGATCGCCTGGGGCACGGGAGCACGACACCGCCGCCGAACCGGCGACAGCGAGCAAGAACGTACGACGAGCTAAGCGCATGAAGTGTGCATACCCGTTCTCGCCGGGTGTCGCATGACGCCGCGCGAACGAAGCGGGGTGGTGTGCGTGAACGGGGCGGGGCCGGTACACGGCCAGGCCCCGGTCCCGCCGGGCGGGCGCCGCTCACGCCCGTCTCGGTGACGCCAGCAGGTACCGGCCGCCCCGCGCGCCGACGCGTGCTCGCTCACCTGCCACCCGGCCGCATCGAGCGCCGCCGTGCAGGCGGCGAGCCCCGCCGTGTCCTGATGGCCCACGGCGACCGCCTCGGGCTGCGGGGTCCCGGTCACCCGGTAGCCGGGGCCCGCGCCGCTCGCCGGGGCGCACCCCGCCGCCTCCAGGGCGAGCGCCGCCGCGTGCGTGAGCCTGCCGCGCTCCCAGGCGCAGGGCCGGTCGGTGGCGCCGTCCGGCGCGGTCATGCGGCGTATCTCCAGGAGCCCCTGCCAGGCGGTGCGGACCTCGCGGGCGCGGGCGGGCGAGGGCGTGTTGTCCGGTTCGCCGCCGAGCCGTGCCGTGAAGACGCCGCCGGACGCGGCCGGTGCGGCGGGAGGTGGGGGAGCCGGCGCGGGCTCGGCCCCCGCCGCCTCGCGTCCCGCCTCCCGGCCCGCTGCCTGCCCCGCTTCGCGGACGCGGTGGCCCTCCGGGGTGAGGAAGTGGTCGTGCGGCGGCCGGGGGTGGCGGAACGCCAGTTTCAGCACGACGAGCCGGGTCAGCTGGGCCGCGCTGCCGCTGATCCGGCCCGTCTCCGGGTCGGCGGCCTCGATGACGCGCCGCTGCGCGGCGGTCGGCGGTCGGGTCATGGCGTACCTCCTGCCGACGATGGTGCCCGACGCCACTGACAACGCGGGGCCACCAGCGGGCCCGGGAGGCGTCGGTCGCCGCCGGGCCACCGCAGGCCCGGGGCGTCAGTCGCTCGGCGGGCGCAGGTTCCAGCCCGAGACGACCGGCCGTCCGTGTTCCATGCTCAGCCGGCTCACCGTGCCGGTCGCGAGGAGGAAGTGCGAGCCGCCCGACACGGGCAGGCCGAGGCGGCGCGCGGTCAGCACGCGCAGGAAGTGACTGTGCCCGACGAGCACGACGCTGCCCTCGTTGTTGGAGAGCGCCGCGTCGACCTTGGACAACATGCGGTCCGCGCGCGTGCCGACCTGTTCCGGCGTCTCGCCCGGATGCTCGGGCGGCCCCGGCGGCACCCCGTCGTCGAACAGGTACCACTGGGGCCGGGTCCGCTGGATCTCCCGGGTGGTGACGCCCTCGTACGCGCCGTAGTCCCACTCCAGGAGGTCGGGATCGACCGTGTAGCGCTTGAGTCCGGCCAGCTCGGCGGTCTCGCGGGCGCGCTGCAAGGGGCTCACGAAGACGGCCCCGATGTGGTAGCTGCCGACGAGCGGCGCGACCCTGCGCGCTTCCTCGCGGCCGTTGTCGGTGAGCGGGATGTCGGTGAGACCGGTGTGCTGGCCGGTCAGCGCCCACTCGGTCTCGCCGTGCCGGACGAGCAGCAGATCACCCAAGGTTCTTGCCTGTTCCATCGGGGGTCGACAGTGACGGGGACATTATCGAACGAACCGTACACGGGCGCCTGAGCCGGGCTTCCGGCCGCCCCGGGCGGCGGTGGGCGGGCCCGGCGGAGGGGCGCGGATCATGGATTGTCAGAGGCGGCCCGTAAGGTCTAGAGGTCCTGGACGCGTGGTGAGCGCGGACATGAGCGCTCGATGTGAGCGCGGACCAGAGCGCTCGACGTGGGCGCGGACGTGAAGTGCGGAGGAGGTGAGGGGCATGGTGGTCGTGCCGGACACGGTCGGCGTCGCCGCCGGGGCCGCTGCCCTCTTCCTGCCCGCCGCCCTGCCGCGCGAGGGCCGCGTCGCCTTCTGGACGCCGGAGGGGGCGGGCCTGCCCGGCGCCGACGAGGAGATCACCGTCGTCCGGCCGCACGGCCCGGGGGTGCGCGGCCGCGCCGTGCCCGCGCTCGTCCTGCCCGTCGTCGACGCGCTGCCCGCGCTCCTGCGGGCCCGCCGCACCCCGGGCGCCCACCCGGCCGCGGCCGCCTGGGGCGCCGCCGCCGCGCACGCCCTGCACCTGGTGGCACGCGGCAGGCTCCTGCCCGGTCTCACCGCCTCCGACCACGACGCGTGGCGCGCGGGCCCGCTCGACGCGGACGACGTCGCGCAGCTCCAGGGCATCGCCGCCGCGCTGCCGCCCGAGGGGTACGCGACCCCGGTGCCCGGCAGCAGGCCGGTGCGGGTGCCCGCGCCCGAGGCGCTGGTCCGCGCCTTCGTCGACGCCGTGGCCGACGCGCTGCCCCGCACCCCGGCGGCGGCGCACGCGGCGGGCGCCCCGTTCGCCGCCGTCGCCGCCCAGCACATCCCGCACGCCAGGCCCTGGGCCGTGGAGGCGGCGGCCGGGCTCGACGCCGGGGTGCGGGTGTCCCTGCGGCTCGACCTCTCCCAGGAGCTGCTGTTCGACGGGGACGACGAGAGCGGGGAGGCCGGGGAGCGCGGCGAGAGCGGCGAGGGCGGCGAGGGGCCCGACGGCCCGGGCGCGCGCCGCGCCGGAGCCGCCGTCGTCCAGGTCCACAGCCTCGCCGACCCCACGCGCGTGGTCGACGCCGCGCACCTCTGGGCCGGGGACGCCTCCGACCACTTCGGGCCGCGCGCCCGCATCGACGCCGTCCTCGCCGTGCGCCGCGCCGTCGCCGCCTGGCCGCCCCTCGGCCGCCTCCTGGAGCAGGACGTGCCCGACGTGCTCGCCCTCGCCGAGAGCGAACTGGTCGACCTGCTCGGCCCCGGCGCGGCCCGGCTCGCCGAGGCCGGGGTCGCCGTGCACTGGCCGCGCGAGCTGGCCCGCTCGCTCTCCGCGACCGCCGTCGTACGGGCGCAGGCGGCGCCCGGCTCCGCCACCGACGGCACCACCTTCTTCGACAGCGACGAACTGCTCGCCTTCAACTGGCAGCTCGCACTCGACGGGGACCCGCTCACCGAGCAGGAGATGGACCGGCTCGCCGAGTCGCACCGGGCGGTGGTCCGGCTGCGCGACCAGTGGGTCGTCGTCGACCCCGACCTCGTCCGCAAGGCGCGCAAGCGGGAACTGGGCCTCCTGCAGCCCGTCGACGCGCTGGCCGTCGCCCTCACCGGCGAGGCCGAGGTCGACGGCGAGCGGGTGGCGGCCGTGCCCGCCGGCCGCCTCGCCGAACTCCGCGACCGGCTCACCCGCGGCATCGACACCGTCGAACAGCCGGCGGCCCTGCGCGCCACGCTCCGCGACTACCAGCTGCGCGGCCTCGCCTGGCTCGACCTGATGACCTCGCTCGGCCTCGGCGGCTGCCTCGCCGACGACATGGGCCTCGGCAAGACCGTCACCCTCATCGCCCTCCACCTGCGCCGCGACCGGCCCGCGCCCACCCTCGTCGTCTGCCCCGCCTCCCTGCTCGGCAACTGGCAGCGGGAGATCGCCCGGTTCGCCCCCGGCGTCCCCGTGCGCCGCTTCCACGGCACCGAGCGCACCCTCGACGGGCCGGGCGGCGGCTTCGTCCTCACCACGTACGGCACCCTGCGCAGCCGCGCCGCCGAGCTGGCCGGGCACACCTGGGGCATGGTCGTCGCCGACGAGGCGCAGCACGTGAAGAACCCGAACTCGGCCACCGCGAAGGCGCTGCGGCTCATCGACGCCCCCGCGCGCGTGGCGCTCACCGGCACCCCCGTCGAGAACAACCTCTCCGAGCTGTGGGCCCTGCTCGACTGGACGACACCCGGGCTGCTGGGCCCGCTGAAGGCGTTCCGCGCCAGGCACGCGCGCGCGGTCGAGGGCGAGGTCCCCCTTCAGGGGCAAGGAGGGGTGAACCCCGAGGCGATCGAGCGGCTCTCCCGGCTCGTCCGCCCCTTCATCCTGCGCCGCAAGAAGTCCGACCCCGGCATCGTGCCCGAGCTGCCGCCCAAGACGGAGTCCGACCACCCGGCGCCCCTCACCAGGGAACAGGCGTCGCTGTACGAGGCCGTAGTGCGCGAGTCCATGGCGAACATCGAGGCCGCCGAGGGCATCGGCAGACGCGGCCTCATCATGAAGCTGCTGACCTCCCTGAAGCAGATCTGCAACCACCCCGCGCAGTACCTGAAGGAGGGCGGGGACGGCGGTCGTGCCCGCCTTGCGGGCCGCTCGGGCAAGCTGGCGCTCCTCGACGAGCTGGTCGACACCATCGTCGCCGAGGAGGGCTCGGTCCTGGTCTTCACGCAGTACGTGTCCATGGCGCGGCTCCTCGCCACGCACCTGGCCACCCGCGCCATCCCCGCCCAGCTGCTGCACGGCGGCACCCCGGTCGCCGAGCGCGAGCGCATGGTGGACCGCTTCCAGGCCGGTGAGGTCCCCGTCTTCCTGCTGTCCCTGAAGGCGGCGGGCACCGGGCTCAACCTCACGCGCGCGGGCCACGTCGTGCACTTCGACCGCTGGTGGAACCCGGCGGTCGAGGAGCAGGCCACGGACCGCGCCTACCGCATCGGCCAGACCCAGCCCGTCCAGGTGCACCGCCTCATCACCGAGGGAACGGTCGAGGACAAGATCGCCGAGCTGCTCTCCGCCAAACGGGCGCTGGCCGACGCGGTCCTCGGCTCCGGCGAGGCGGCCCTCACGGAGCTGACGGACCGCGAACTGGCCGACCTGGTGTCGCTGAGGAGGGGACCGGCATGAGTCCAGCCGCCCGCCGCGCGGGGCACGCCGCCCACATCCCCGGCCGGGCCGGGAGCGCCGAGCAGGCGCAGGCCCGGCACACCGACACCCGCCGCACCTTCCCGCCGCTGCCGCCCCGCGCGCAGCCGGGCGGCGGTACCGCGCTGACCTGGTGGGGGAACGCGTGGGTGGACGCCCTTGAGGACACCGCCCTCGACCAGGGGCGGCTCGCGCGAGGCCGGGCCTACGCCGACCGGGGGCACGTCGACGCGATCACCGTGACACCCGGCCGCGTCGTCGCCTACGTGCACGGTTCGCGGCCCCGCCCCTACCGGGCCGAGCTGCGCCTTCGCACCCTCTCCGACGAGGAGTGGACCCGTTTCGCGGAGACCGCGGCGGCGCGCCCCGACCACATGGCGTCCCTGCTCGACAAGGACGTGCCGCACGCGCTCGCCGCCGCCGTCGACCTGCTGCCCGCCGTCGACGACCTGGTCCCGGCGTGCACCTGCCCGGACCCCGTCGAGCCCTGCAAGCACGCGGCGGCGCTCTGCTACCAGACGGCGCGGCTCGTCGACGAGGACCCGTTCGTCCTGTTCCTGCTGCGCGGACGCGGCGAGCAGGAGCTGCTCGCCGACCTCACGCGCCGCAATGCCGCGCACACCGCGCAGGAGCGGCGCACCGACGAGGCACCGGCCCTCGACGCGGTCACGGCGCGGGACGTGTTCGCCCGCGCGGACGAACTTCCGCGTCTGCCGCCGGAGTTCCCCGCCCCGGCCCACCCCGAGCGTCCGCCGTCCTACCCGCAGGCCCCGGACGCCCCCGACCCGCTCGCCCTGGACCTTCTCGCCACGGAGGCGGGCGCCCGCGCGCACACCCTGCTGACCACGGGCGCCGACCCGCTCGCCGGACTCACCCCCTGGCAGGACGCCGTCCGTCTGGCCGCCGCGCACCCCGGCTCGGGCCTCACCGCGGCCACGCGCGCGCTGTACGCCGCGCTCTCCCGCGGCACCGGCCGCACCCCGGTCGACCTCGCCCGCGCCGTCGCCGCGTGGCGCCAGGGCGGCCTCGCCGGCCTGTCCGTCCTGGAGGAGGAGTGGGACCCGCCGGCCGGCCCGTTCGACCGTGCCCGCCCGGCCCTGCTCGCCATGAACCACCCGGAGTTCCGCCCCCGCCGCAACCACCTGTCGACGGCGACGCTCCAACTCCGCCTCGGCCGCGACGGGTTGTGGTACGGCTACGAGTCCGAGCCGGACCGCGAGGACTGGTGGCCCCGGGGCGAGCCGGGCCCGGACCCGGTGTCGGCCCTGGACTCGTTGCTCGGCTTCGGCTGACCGCGCACGGCTTCTACTGCACGCTGGGCGCGGCGGCCTCGACGAAGGCGGACAGCGCGTCCGTGCAGCGTTTGGAGCGACGGTCCCGGTCCTCTTCGTCCACCGCCTCGTGCAGACAGTTCGCGAACTCGAAAGCCATGTCCGCGAGGTGCCGCAGCCTCGGTACGTCACAGACCAGATGGACCCGGGTGAGCGCCTGCCGCGCCGCGATGCGCGCCTCGTACGAGGCGAACCGCGCCGCCTCCGCCGCGGGCGCCCCGGGCTGCTCCTCGGCGCGGAACCAGCGGTCGTTCTGGCTGCGCCGGTAGTCCAGGAGGGCGGCCGCGAACCCGCTGTAACTGGCGATGCGCTCCTGGCGGAGCTGCTCCGCGCGGGCGAGTTCCGCGCCGCGCACCGTCGCGCGGCCCTGGAAGTAGTGCGTGACGACGGAGCCGAGCAGGGTGCCGAGGACCGCGATGAGCGCCGCGTCCACCTACGCCTCCCGGACGCCGCCGAGGGACATGCCCCGGCCCGCGAAGAAGTCGGCGAACCGCTCGGCCGGCAGCTCCGCCGTACGGGTCGCCGCGTCCGTGCCCGACGGGTTGTGGAAGTGGAACCCGGACCCGTCCGCCGTGCGGCCCGTGACCAGGACGAGGTGGCCGCCGCGTCCGGGGGCGGGCTCGTGCGGGCGGCGGATCGCGTAGTGCACGGAGGCGATGACGAGCCGCCCCGCGTCGAGCAGGTCGCCGATCCCGGCCGTCGTCAGCTCGCGGTGCACCTCCGCGCCGATGCCGTGCGCCTCCCGCAGGTACGTGACGGCGGGCGCGTAGATCATGCCGTGGATCTCGCCGTCGGCGTCCACCGTGTAGGCGCCGAACTTCAGGGCGCCGTCGCGCAGTTCGAAGAGCGAGGGGGCCCCGGCGCCGAGCGCCATGCGCAGGCAGGTGGCTCCGCACAGGTGGCCCGACCAGCGCGCGTATTCCTCGGCCGTCGCCGCGCCGGACTCCCGCCACGCGGGGTCCTGCGCCCGGTCGAACTCCCCGGCCACGATCGCCCCGACCAGATCGGGCGAGGCGAACTGGGTGTGGCTGGGATACGCACACGTACGGCACGAGGACGGGGAGGTCACTGACGGTATCCGCTCAGGAAGCGCCCGATCCGGCTGATCGCGGCGTCGAGGTCGTCAGCGTACGGGAGGGTGAGGATGCGGAAGTGGTCGGGCCGGGGCCAGTTGAAGCCGGTGCCCTGCACGACCTGGATCTTCTCGCGGAGCAGGAGATCGAGGACGAACTTCTCGTCGTCCACGATTCTGTGCACCTTCGGATCGAGGCGCGGGAAGGCGTAGAGGGCCCCCTTGGGCTTGACGCAGCTGACACCCGGGATCTCGTTCAGCTTCTCCCACGCCTTGTCGCGCTGCTCGTGCAACCGCCCGCCGGGAGCCACCAGTTCGCGGATCGACTGGCGGCCGCCGAGCGCCGCCTGGATGGCGTACTGGGCGGGCGCGTTCGGGCACAGCCGCATGGAGGCCAGCATCGTCAGCCCCTCCAGGTAGCTCTTCGCGTGCTGCTGCGGGCCCGTCACGACCAGCCAGCCGGAGCGGAAACCCGCGACCCGGTACGTCTTGGACAGGCCGCAGAAGGTGAGGACGACGAGGTCGGGGGCGAGGGCGGCCGCGCTGTGGTGCACCGCGTCGTCGTAGAGGATCTGGTCGTAGATCTCGTCGGCGAAGACCATCAGGCCGTGGCGGCGGGCGAGGTCGAGGATGCCCTCGACGATCTCCTTCGGATAGACGGCGCCAGTGGGGTTGTTCGGGTTGATGATGACGACGGCCTTGGTGCGGTCCGTGATCTTCGCCGCCATGTCGTCGAGGTCCGGGTACCAGTCGGACTGCTCGTCGCACAGGTAGTGCACGGCCTTGCCGCCGGAGAGCGTGGTGACGGCCGTCCAGAGCGGGAAGTCGGGGGCCGGGATCAGGACTTCGTCCCCGTCCTCGAGGAGCGCCTGCACGGCCATCGTCACCAGTTCGGAGACGCCGTTGCCGAGGAAGACGTCGTCCACGTCGACGTCGAGGCCGAGGGCCTGGTAGCGCTGGGCGACGGCGCGGCGGGCGGAGAGGATGCCGCGCGAGTCGCTGTAGCCGTGCGCCTGCGGGAGCATCCGGATCATGTCCTGGACGATCTCCTCCGGCGCCTCGAAGCCGAACAGCGCCGGGTTGCCCGTGTTCAGGCGCAGGACGCTGTGGCCCGCCTCCTCCAGCGCGTTCGCGTGCTCGATCACCGGCCCGCGGATCTCGTAGCAGACCTCGCTCAGCTTGCTCGACTGCCGGAACTCCATGCGCGTGCCCTCCAGGCGGACCGGGTGATCCTTGGTGCTGGTTGCGTTACTTGGTTTTACCAAGTGGACGCTTGGAAAGTCCAACAAGTTGCATAGACTGCGAGGTATGCCACGCCGAAGCTACGACCAGTACGACGCCGCCGCCCGCGCCCTCGACGTCGTCGGGGACCGCTGGACCCTCCTGATCGTCCGCGAACTCCTCGCCGGGCCGCGCCGCTACACCGACCTCCACGCCGACCTGCCCGGGGTCAGCACGGACATGCTGGCCGCTCGGTTGCGGGAGATGGAGCGGGACGGCATCGCCACGCGGCGGAAGCTGGAGGCTCCTGCGTCGTCCGTGTACGTGTACGAACTGTGCCCGCGCGGACGGGAGTTGCTGCCCGTTCTCCAGGCGCTGGGCGAGTGGGGGGCGCCGTTGCTCGGGGAGCGGCGGGCGACGGACGCGGTGCGGGCGCACTGGCTGGCCCTGCCCGTGCTGCGCGAGCTGAGCCGTCTCTCCGCGCCCGGGGTCGCCGAAGTGCGCCTCGACGAGGGGGAGTTCTGGGTGCGGGTCGGGTCGGAGCCCGGGTACGGGGAGGGGGCGTACGGGGGCGGGGAGCCGGATGTGCGGGTGGTGCTCGACGCGGAGGTCGGCGGGGCCGTGGCGCGGGGGGAGGTGGGGTTGGTCGAGGCGGTTGCGCGTGGCGGGGTGAAGGTGACCGGGGGTGGTGGCCCGCTGGCCGAGGCGCTGGGTGTTGCCGCGTCAGGCCCTCCCGGCGATTGAGGAGCGGGGTCTGGGCGGAGCCCCTGGGATTGGCGCCGTAGGGGTTGATGCGTGCGATCCGGGTGCGCCGCCGTCGTGGCTGAGCGCGCAGTTCCCCGCGCTCCTGGCGGGGCGGGGCGCACCCGGCGTTCCAGCTGGTTGCGCAGTTCCCCGCGCCCCTGGCGGGGCGGGGCGCACCCGGTCGCGGCCGTGTTACATGGTCGGCGGGACCCTCGATGGGCGGCCCGTGCCGCGGGTCAGGGCGTAGCCGCCGATGCCTGCCAGGGCGGCCAGTGCCGCGCCCAGCGCCGTCCAGAGCCAGCGGCTGGTCCACCAGCCGGAGGCCCAGTCGTGGTCGTCCGTCGTGCCGGCCGTGCCGGGGACCAGCGGGGCGGACAGGGAACCGTCCACCGCCGTGGCGCCGCCCATGTCCTTCGAGGTGGCCTCGACGGACGTGGCGACGGGCAGGCCGAGGTCCGCGTCGGCGAGGCCCGTGACCGTCAGGCGTACGTAGTACGTGCCGGGCAGCGGGTCGTTGGCCCACGGTTCCGACCAGGCCCGCACCGTGCGCAGCGTGCAGGCGAGGTCGACGCGGGTCGCGTCCGCCGCCGCCGCGCGGGCCTGCGTGCCGTACATGCACGACTGGCGGCGGCGCAGCCCGTCGTACACGTCGACGCGCCAGGTCTGCGCGCCGTGCCGGGCCTGCGCCTCGGGCAGCTCGACCGTGGCCCTCACCGTCGGGCGCTCGCCCTGGTCGGCGGGGAAGGACCAGTACAGGTAGTCGCCGGTGGAGGCGTTCGCCGTGGCCTTCTGGCCCTGCTCGACCGCCGTGGCCGTGCGGAAGGACGTGCCCGCCTCGGTGGGCGCCTTCTTGGCACCGCTGTCGTCGTCATCGTCGGCGAGGGCGGGCCCGGCGAACGCCGTCAGCGCCGTCAGGGCCAGTGTCGCGGCAGCGAGGAAACGTCGGGTACGTCGCATCAGTTGGTCCTCCAGACAGCGACTCGCACGCGCGAGATCCAGCCCCACAGCACACCCGCGAGGAAGCCCGCCACGACGAGCGCGGCGAGGAACCACCAGCCGCGGCCGAGGCCGAACGCCGCCACGTCGGACGCCTGGTCCGGGCCGTCCACCACGTCGACGGTCAGCTCGACCGGCAGGCCGGGCGTCGTCTTCACGGAGGCGGGCGCGGAGTAGGAGTGGGAGACCTGGAGGCAGACCGTCTCCGGCCGCGCCTCGTCGCTGTCGTCCTCCGCCTTCGGGTAGCGCAGGCCCGTCGAGATGACGTCCGTACGCCCGTCGCCGGACTCCTGGCCGCGGACGATCTCCCGGCCGTGCTGCGTCACGGCGCGCAGGAGCACCCCGTAGTCGCGGTTGACGGCGCGGTCGGCCGCGACGCTCACCGAGGCGCGCAGCTCCTTGCCGGGCTCGACGTCCACCCGGTAGAAGCGGTGCTCGCCGAACTTCTCGCGGTCCGTGTAGAGGCCGGGCTTGAGCTGCGGGGCGTCCGTGCACCGCGCGGCGCCGTCGACGGCGACCGGCGTGACCACCGGGTCGGCCGCGCGGTCCACCAACTGGCCGACCCGGTCCGTCAGTTCGTCCTTGTGCCGGACCGAGGTGTACGTGCCCCCGGTCGCGTCGGCGATGCAGGACAGCTGCGCGCGGGTCTTGGCGTCGGCGACGAGGCCGAGCGTGTCGATGGTGAGGCCGATGCCCTTCGCGGCGATCTCGCGGGCCACCTCGCACGGGTCGAGCGGCTGGCAGGTGTCCTCGCCGTCGCTGATGAGGACGATGCGGCGGGTGCCGCCCGCCTCGCCCTTGTCCAGGTCGTCTGCGGCCTTGAGCAGGGCCGGGCCGATCGGCGTCCAGCCGGTCGGGCGCAGTGTCGCGACGGCCGTCTTCGCCTCGGTGCGGTCCAGCGGGCCGACCGGGTAGAGCTGGGCGGTGTCCTTGCAGCCCGTCTTGCGGTCCTCGCCCGGGTAATTGGCGCCGAGCGTGCGTATGCCGAGCTCGACCTCCTCGGGGGTGGCGTCGAGGACCTCGTTGAACGCCTGCTTCGCCGCGGCCATCCGGGAGTCGCCGTCGATGTCGCGGGCGCGCATGGATCCGCTGACGTCCAGGACGAGTTCGACCTTGGGGGCGGGCTTGTCCCCGACGGGCTCGTCGGCGGCGGCCGCGCTGCCGACGGGGCCGAGGCCGCCCAGGGCCAGGGCGGCGAGCAGGGCGCTCGCGCCCGCCGCCAGCCGTTGTCTAGTGATCATCGGCGGATCCTATGGATCAAGGAGGGGACATGCCAAAACGAGGGCCGTGATCCCCTCCCGGCGAGGCCCGAGTTGCCCGTATAGCCTGACGGGGTGCTCAGAGAAGTCACCGCCACCCGCTACGTGAACCCGCTGCACACCGGAGGCTCCGTGCCCGGTGTGGTCGAGGCCGACGACCTGGGCACGTACGTCCTCAAGTTCACCGGCTCCGCGCAGGGTGTGAAGGCGCTCGTCGCCGAGATCGTCGTCGGGGAGCTGGCGCGCCGCCTCGGGCTCCGCTTCCCCGAACTCGTGCTCGCCCACTTCGACCCCGCCGTCGCCGCCGACGAACCGCATCAAGAAGTGCAGGACCTGCTGCGGGCCAGCGCCGGGCTCAACCTCGGGATGGACTTCCTGCCCGGCGCCGCGGACTTCACGCCGGACATCGCGGAGGTCTTCCCCGTCGATCCGGTCGAGGCCGGGCGGATCGTCTGGCTCGACGCGCTCACCGTCAACGTCGACCGGACGGTGCACAGTTCCAACCTCATGGTGTGGCCGACGTTCGGGACGGCCGCGCCCCGGCTCTGGCTCATCGACCACGGCGCGGCGCTCGTCTTCCACCACCGCTGGGACGGAGCCGACCCTGGGAAGGCGTACGACTTCCGGCACCACGCGCTCGGAGGGTACGGGCCGGACACGCGCGCCGCCGACGCGGAGCTGGTCCCCAGGGTGACGGAGGAACTGCTGCGGGAGGTGCTCGCGCTCGTCCCCGACGCGTGGCTCACGGACTTCGCGACGCCGGGGGAGGCGCGGGACGCGTACGTGAGCTACCTGCTGGCCCGCGCCCGCGCCTCTGCGGCGTGGCTGCCCACGGATTTTCCGTCCCGGGACGAGCTGGCGGCGGCGGATGCGCGGCGTGCTGCCGCGACTCAGCGGGGGCGTCCCGCCTGGTTGAAGCGGGTTCCGGATCTGCACGGCAAGCCTGCGGCGGAACAGGACTGGTCGATCCACCTGAGCTGAGGCGAGGCCCCTGCGGCGGCTTGTCCCGTGATCGGCTGCCCCGCCGCGGTGGCTGGTCGCGCCGTTCCCCGCGCCCCTGAGGGCTTGCGGCTGCGCCGCGACGCCCTTGCTGGTCGCGTGGTCGGCTGTTCCGCCGTGGTGGCTGGTCGCGCCGTTCCCCGCGCCCCTGAGGGCTTGCGGCTGCGCCGCGACGCCCTTGTTGGTTGCGTGGTCGGCTGGTCCGCCGTGGTGGCTGGTCGCGCCGTTCCTCGCGCCCCTGGAGGCCTGCGGCTTCGCCGCGCCTTCTCCGGTGGTGCGCGCCCCTGAGATGGTGCACGTAGTGCGCATCTCAGGGGCGCGGGGAACTGCGCGAGCAACCACGACGAAAGCCGCGCTCGTAGGACTGCGCATAAAAGGGGCGCGGGGAACTGTGCGAGCAGCCTTCAGCGGGCCCGCGCGTGTGATGCAGGTGAAGGCCCCTGGCACCGCCGCACGGTGCCGGGGGCCTTCATACGGGCCGGGCCGGGGGTCAGCCCAGTTGTTCGTAGGCGGGGAGGGTCAGAAAGTCCGCGTAGTCCGCGTCGAGGGAGACCTGGAGCAGCAGGTCATGGGCCTGCTGCCACTTGCCGGCCGCGAAGGCCGACTCACCGATCTCCGCGCGGATAGCGCTCAGCTCCGCCGCGGCGACCTCGCGAGCCAGCTCAGCGGTGGCCCTGCGACCGTCGTCGAAGACGACCCCCGCGTTGATCCACTGCCAGATCTGCGAGCGCGAGATCTCCGCCGTGGCCGCGTCCTCCATGAGGTTGAAGATGGCGACGGCGCCGAGCCCGCGCAGCCACGCCTCGATGTAGCGGATGCCGACCTGGACGGCGTTGACGAGCCCGTCGTAGGTGGGCTTGGCGTCGAGGGAGTCGATGGCGATGAGGTCACCGGGGGCGACGGAGACGTCCTCGCGCAGCCGGTCCTTCTGGTTCGGGTTCGCGCCGAGGACCTTGTCGAAGGACTCCATGGCGATCGGGACCAGGTCGGGGTGGGCGACCCAGGACCCGTCGAACCCGTCGCCGGCTTCGCGGTCCTTGTCGGCGCGGACCTTCTCGAAGGCGACCTTGTTGACTTCGGCGTCCTTGCGGGACGGGATGAAGGCCGCCATGCCGCCGATGGCGTGCGCGCCGCGCTTGTGGCAGGTGCGGACGAGGAGTTCGGTGTACGCCCGCATGAAGGGGGCGGTCATCGTGACGAGGTTGCGGTCCGGCAGGACGAACTTCTGGCCGCCGTCGCGGAAGTTCTTGACGATGGAGAAGAGGTAGTCCCAGCGCCCGGCGTTGAGCCCGCTCGCGTGGTCGCGCAGCTCGTAGAGGATCTCCTCCATCTCGTACGCGGCGGTGATCGTCTCGATGAGGACGGTGGCGCGGACGGTGCCCTGCGGGATGCCGACGTAGTCCTGGGCGAAGACGAAGATGTCGTTCCAGAGGCGGGCCTCCAGGTACGACTCGGTCTTCGGGAGGTAGAAGTAGGGGCCCTTGCCGAGCTCGATGAGGCGCTTGGCGTTGTGGAAGAAGTAGAGGCCGAAGTCGACGAGGGCGCCGGGGACGGGCGCGCCGTTCCCGTCCACCAGGTGGCGCTCGTCGAGGTGCCAGCCGCGCGGGCGCATGACGACCGTCGCCAGCTCGTCGGCGGGCTTGAGGGCGTACGACTTGCCGGTGCGCTCGTCGGTGAAGTCGATGGCGCGGGTGTAGGCGGCGGTGAGGTTGAGCTGGCCGCCGATCACGTTCTCCCAGGTCGGGGCCGACGCGTCCTCGAAGTCGGCGAGCCAGACCTTCGCACCCGAGTTGAGCGCGTTGATCGTCATCTTGCGGTCGGTGGGGCCGGTGATCTCGACGCGGCGGTCGTTCAGCGCGGCCGGAGCGGGGGCCACCTTCCAGGAGTCGTCCGCGCGGATCGCGGCGGTCTCCGGGCGGAAGTCGAGCGTGGAGGTGCGGGCGATCTCGGCGCGGCGCTCGGCGCGGCGGGCGAGGAGCTCGTCACGCCGGGGCGTGAACAGCCGGTGCAGCTCGCCCAGGAAGGCGAGAGCCGCGTCGGTGAGCACCTCGTCCTGCCGGGGCAGGGGCGCGGCGTCGACGATGGCCAGCGGGGACGGCGCTGGTGCGGACATGAGGCTGTCACTTCCTTCAGCGAGCGGCGGCGCGCGGCGGCACGGAGTGCCGGGGCGCCTGGGTACGGCTGCTGGCCCCGGTTCCCGGGGTCCGGCCCTTCTCGTCAGTGGATATTAGTTTCCTTATCGTGGAAGTTCAATCGTTTGTTGATGTCGAGATTCTCCGGATCGACAGAACGTGGCGCTCAGTGCCACGGCTCTCACTCAAGGTGGCGGCTCACTCCCGGTCCGCGGACGGTACGAGATGCCGGAGGTCGGCTTCCGTGTCGATGTCGTACGCCTCCGCCACGTCCGCGCACTCCACCAGCTCCACGGCCGCCGCGTGCTCCTTGAGGTAGGCGCGCGCCCCGCGGTCCCCGTGCGCGCTCGCCGTGATGCCCGCCCAGTGGTCGCGGCCGAACAGGACCGGGTGCCCGCGCTCCCCGTCGTAGGCGGCGGCCGCCAGGGTCGCGGGGGAGCGGTGGGCGGCCCGGACCCGGGCCACGGCGGCGGCGCCGATGCCCGGCTGGTCCACGAGCAGGACGAGCGCGGCACAACTGCCCGTGCCCGTGAGGGAGTCGAGGCCCGCGCGCAGTGACGATCCCATGCCCTCCTCCCATGCCGGGTTGTCCACGAGCACGCACCCGTCGAGCCGGGCACGCGCGCGTACGTCGTCGGCCGCCGCTCCGAGTACCACGTGCACGGGCCCGCATCCGCCCTCGCGCAACATCCGTACCGCGTACTCCACGAGCGGCCGCCCGTGATGGTTCAGCAGTGCTTTGGGGCGCCCGCCCAGCCGCCGTCCGCCCCCAGCGGCGAGCAGCAGCCCCGCCACCTCACCGGTTCCTGTGGTCGTCATGGACCCTGCATACCGCACGGGTCAAGGGGGCGTCGGCAGCGCGGGTCAACGCGCCCTGAGCAGGCCTCGCTCATGGGCGCGGGCCACGGCCGCCGTCCGGGAGTCGACGCCGAGCTTCGCGTAGAGGTGCACCAGATGGGACTTCACGGTGGCCTGGCTGAGGAAGAGCTGCCGGGCGATCTCGGCGTTGGACAGACCGTCCCGCACCAGGCTGAGGACCTCCAGCTCGCGCCGGGTCAGCGCCTCCGAGGGCGCCCGCAACCGGTCCATGAGGCGCAGCGCGATCGCCGGGGCGAGCGCGGAGCGGCCGGAGGCGGCCGTGCGGACGGCCGCCGCCAGCTCCTCGGGCGGCGCGTCCTTGAGGAGGTAGCCGGTGGCGCCCGCCTCGACCGCCGCCAGGATGTCCGCGTCGGTGTCGTACGTCGTGAGGATGAGGACACGGGGCGCCTTGTCGAGCGCAGCGATCCGCGCCGTGGCGTCGGCCCCGTGCATCCCCGCGCCGCCGAACTGCAGATCCATCAGAACGACATCGACCGCCTCGCCTGCCGCCAGTTCCGTCGCCTGCTCGACGGCCCGCTCCGCCGTGGCGGCCTCCGCGACGATCGTGAAGTCCGGCTCCGCGTCGAGGACGGCCCGCAGTCCGGCCCGTACGACGGGATGGTCGTCGGCGAGCAGCAGCCGGATCACGCGCCACCCCCGGCGGCCATCGGCATGGGCACCGGGACCGGCAGCGTCACCGCGACCGCCGTGCCCTGTCCCGGCGCCGACTCGACGGTGAACGTGCCGCCGAGATCGCGGACGCGGGCGCGCATCGCGGGCAGTCCGAAACCGCCGTCGGCCGCGGGGGACGGGCCCGGCGCGGTGAGGTCCGGGTCGAAGCCGTCGCCGTCGTCGACCACGTCCAGGGCCACCGAGGTCTCCATGAAGCTGAGGGTGATCTCCGCGCGGCGCGCGCCCGCGTGCCGCACCGTGTTGCCGAGCGCCGACTGCGCGATCCGCAACAGGGCCACCTCGTACGGGGTGGGGAGGGCGAGCGGGGTGCCGCTCGTGCCGAACCGGGCCCGCACGCCCGGCGCGGTGGCGCACAGCCGCTCCAGCGCCCCGGCCAGGGAGCCGTGCGCCAGGTCCGGCGGGGTGAGGGCGCGGACGAGGCGGCGGGCCTCGGCCAGATTGTCCTGGGCGGTCGCCCGCGCCTGCTCCACGTGGCCCGCGGCCGGGGACGCCGCGGGCAGGGCGCGCTGGGCCGCGCGCAGCAGCAACTGGATCGAGGAGAGCCCCTGCGCGAGGGTGTCGTGGATCTCGCGGGCCAGCCGCTCGCGCTCGGCGAGGGTGCCCGCCGCGCGCTCCGCGTCGGCGAGTTCGGCGCGGGTCGCGACGAGCTCCTCGATCAGGCGGCGCCTGCGCTCGCTCTCCCGGTACAGCGCCTGGTAGCCGAGCACGGTCGCCACGGCGACGGCGGCGCCGAGCAGCGGCCCGATGAACGCGCCCGGGTTCAGCCCCCCGCCGTGCCCCACGTACGAGGCGATGGCCGCCCCCGCCGCGCCCGCCACCCCGGGCACGCCCCAGCGCACGGGCAGCAGGTGCAGCAGCAGGAAGTAGAGCGGGAAAGCGAGCCAGAGCGCGTCGGGGGAGAGGACGAGCAGCGCCGCCCATACGGCGCCGAGCGCGGCGAGCCAGCACGCGGCGCCCGCGCGCGTGGCCCGCACGACGGGGAGCAGGGCGCCCGCCGCGTACACCGCGCCCAGGACGACGGTGACGGCCACGACGGCACCGACCGGCTCCGCGGAGCGGCCCGTCAGGCCGCGGACGACGACCAGCGCGAGCAGCCCGGCCATCAGCAGATGCAGGCAGAGGCGCAGGACGCGCGGGGCGGGGGTGAGCGAGCGGGAATCCATACCGTTGTCCAGCGTACGAAGCGGACGGCCCAATCCCCTCAACCGAACGGCCCGGACCCCTCGACCGAACGGCCCGGACCCCTCAACCGAAAGGTGGAAAGACGCCTCCTCCCTTCGCTCCGGGTGAAGCGTGCTGTGGCGCGATGCCCGCGCGGGGGGCGGGGCAGCAGGGTGGACCACATGTTCGTCGCATGGAGAGACCTACGGTTCGCCAAGGGCAGATTCGCCCTGATGGGGACCGTGATCGTACTGATCACCCTGCTCGTGGGGCTGCTGTCGGGGCTGACCGCCGGGCTCGCCCGGGACAACACGTCCGCGCTGACCGGGCTGCCCGCCGACCGCATCGCCTTCGCGCGCCCCGCCGAAGGCCAGTCGGTGTCGTTCACCGGCTCCACCGTGCGGCGCGCGCAGTGGGAGGAGCTGGCGCGGCAACCGGGCGTCACGCGCGCGTGGCCGCTCGGCATCGGCACCGTCGACGCGCGGGCCGGCGCCCACAGCGCGGCCGTCTCCGCGTTCGGCGTCGCGCAGGGGTCGGGTCTCGCGCCGGACGCGACGGCCCCCGGCACCGCGGTGCTGTCGCACGGGGCGGCCGCCGGACTCGGGGTCGGGGCCGGTGGCACCGTCCGGCTGGGCGGAGTCGCCCTGCGGGTCACCGCGGTGTCCGGTGACGCGTCCTACAGCCACACCCCGGTCGTGTGGACGGACCTGCGCGACTGGCGGTCCGCCGCGCCCAGGGCGGCCTCGGACGGTGGCGAGCCGACGGCCACCGTCGTCGCCCTCGACACCGGCCCCGGCTACGACGCGCGCGCCGCCGACCGGGCCGTCGGCACCGCGACGACCAGCGTGCAAGGCGCCCTCGAAGCCATAGGGTCCTACCAGGCCGAGAACGGCTCGCTGCAACTGATGCGCGGCTTCCTCTTCGTCATCTCGGCGCTCGTCGTCGGGGCGTTCTTCACCGTGTGGACGATCCAGCGCAGCGGTGACATCGCCGTCCTGAAGGCGCTCGGCTCCTCGACGGCGTACCTGCTGAGGGACGCGCTCGGCCAGGCCGTCGTGGTGCTCATCGGCGGGACCGCCGCGGGGACCGGGCTCGCCGCGCTGGCCGGGGCGTTCGTACCGGACGACGTCCCCTTCGTCCTCGACCCGCTGACCGGCGCCGGACCCGCCGCCGTCATGGCCGTCCTCGGCGTCGCGGGCGCCGCCCTCGCCATCCGGCGGATCACCGCCGTCGACCCCCTCACCGCCCTCGGGAGCGCGCGATGACCCTGCTGCTCGACGACATCACCCTCACCTACCCCGACGGCGACGGGCGGCTCACCGCCCTGGACCGGGTCGGCCTCGACGTGCCCGCCGGGACGACGACCGCCGTGGTCGGGCCGTCCGGCTCGGGCAAGTCCAGCCTCCTCGCCGTCGCCGCGACCCTGGTCACGCCCGACAGCGGGCGGGTCGTCATCGACGGGGTCGAGGCGACGGGGCTCGGCCGGGCGGACGCGGCGCGGCTGCGGCGCCGGGCCGTCGGCATCGTCTTCCAGCAGCCCAACCTGCTGCCCTCCCTGACCGCGGTCGAGCAACTCCAGGTGATGGCCCACCTCGACGGACGGGCAGTGCGGGGCGCCCGGGAGCGGGCGCGGGAACTGCTCGACGCGGTGGGGCTCGGCGGGCTCGGACACCGGCGGCCCCATCAGCTGTCCGGGGGGCAGCGGCAGCGGGTCAACATCGCGCGGGCGCTGATGAACGGGGCGCGGGTTCTGCTGGTCGACGAGCCCACCAGCGCGCTGGATCTTGAGCGGGGGGTGGTGGTGCTTCGGTTGCTCTCGCGGCTGACCCGGGAGCGGGGGGTCGCTACGGTGCTGGTCACGCATGACGCCGGTGCGTTGCGCTTCGCGGATCGGGTTGTGGGGATCGTGGACGGGCGGGTCCGGGTGGGCGCGGACTGTCCTTGAGCGTCTGCCATGTCCTGCCGCGTCGTCGGCCGCCGCGTGCGTCGTGGCTGGTCGCGCAGTTCCCCGCGCCCCCGGAGCATGCGGCTTCGCCGCAGCCCCATCGCCCTGAGATGGCGCACGCGGTGCGCATCTCAGGGGCGCGGGGAACTGCGCGAGCAACCACGACGAAAGCGGCAGCCGGGATACAGGTTTCCGGGATACCGGTTCCCTAGGACGCCGAGCCGGTGTTGGCCAGGGCCTCGGAGAGTTCCTGGGCCACCTGCTGGAGCACGGGGACGATCTTGTCCGTGGCCACCTCGGTGACGCGCCCCGCGGGGCCGGAGATCGAGATGGCCGCGGCGGTGGGGGAGTCGGGCACCGGCACGGCGAGGCACCGCACCCCGATCTCCTGCTCGTTGTCGTCGACGGCGTAACCGAGCCGCCGGACCTCATCGAGCGCGTCGAGGAACCCGTCGGGCGTGGTGATCGTCTTCTCGGTCGCCGCGGGCATCCCGGTCCGCGCGAGCAGCGCCCGGACCTCCGCGGCCGGCGCATGAGCGAGCAGCGCCTTGCCGACCCCGGTGGAGTGCGGCAGCACCCGCCGTCCGACCTCGGTGAACATCCGCATGGAGTGCTTGGACGGCACCTGGGCGACGTACACGATCTCGTCCCCGTCGAGCAGCGCCATGTTCGCCGTCTCGCCGGTCTCCTCGACGAGCCGCGCGAGGTACGGCCGCGCCCAGGTGCCGAGCAGCCGGGACGCGGACTCGCCGAGCCGGATCAGGCGGGGCCCGAGCGCGTACCGCCGGTTGGGCTGCTGGCGTACGTAGCCGCACGCGACGAGGGTGCGCATGAGGCGGTGGATGGTCGGGAGGGGAAGGCCGCTGCTCGCGGAGAGTTCGCTGAGGCCCACCTCACCGCCCGCGTCCGCCATCCGCTCGAGCAGGTCGAAGGCGCGCTCCAGGGACTGGACGCCACCGCTGGGCGCGGACTTGGCTCCATCAGTGGTGCTGGCGTCGGTCGTCGGCACGGCGCGTTCCTTTCGAGGACAGGCAGGCAGTGGTGCAGCCTACCGGCGGTTTCCGGACGGGTGATCCCTTGACCGTGAAGTTCGTCGGTAGCTACATTCTGCCTACCGGAAGCGTAATTCCACTTTGTGGAAACGTCCAGAGCGTCGCCGGAGAGCCGTCGGAGAGCCGTCGGAGAGCCGTCGGAGAGCCGCCGGAGGGCCGCGCGCCCTTGACGGACCGCGAAGCCGAAGTGAAAACTCCTTCAACAGAACGTTGAAAAGCCGAGGAGGTCCAGGGTGTCAGAGGCCGAAGTCGAACTGGTGCTGCGCTCGACCCGCGTGGTCACCCCCGACGGTACGCGGCCCGCGTCCGTCGCCGTAGCCGCCGGAAAGATCGTCGGGGTGCTCGCGCACGACGCGGAGGTACCGGCCGGCGCCCGGCTCGAGGACTTCGGCGACCACGCGCTGCTGCCCGGCATCGTGGACACCCACGTCCATGTCAACGACCCCGGGCGCACGGAGTGGGAGGGCTTCTGGACCGCCACCCGCGCCGCCGCGGCGGGCGGCATCACGACCCTCGTCGACATGCCGCTGAACTCCCTGCCGCCGACCACGAGCGTCGACAACCTCCGCACCAAGCAGGAGGTCGCCGCCGCGAAGGCGCACATCGACGTCGGCTTCTGGGGCGGCGCCCTGCCCGACAACGTCAAGGACCTGCGCCCCCTGCACGACGCCGGGGTCTTCGGCTTCAAGTGCTTCCTGTCGCCGTCCGGCGTCGACGAGTTCCCGCACCTGGACAGCGAGCGGCTCACCGCCTCCATGGCCGAGATAGCCGGTTTCGGCGGCCTCCTCATCGTCCACGCCGAGGACCCGCACGAGCTGGACGCCGCCCCCCACAACAGCGGCCCCAAGTACGACGACTACCTCGCGACCCGGCCCCGTATCTCCGAGGACACCGCGATCAAGGGGCTCATCGACACCGCCAAGCGGATCGGCGCCCGCGTCCACATCCTGCACCTGTCCTCCTCCGACGCGCTGCCGCTCATCGCCGCCGCGAAGGCCGAGGGCGTCCGCCTCACCGTCGAGACGTGCCCGCACTACCTCACGCTCACCGCCGAGGAAGTCCCGGACGGGGCGAGCGAGTTCAAGTGCTGCCCGCCGATCCGCGAGGCCGCCAACCAGGACCTGCTCTGGCAGGCGCTCGCCGACGGCACCATCGACTGCGTCGTCACCGACCACTCGCCGTCCACCGCCGACCTGAAGACCGACGACTTCGCCACCGCGTGGGGCGGCATCTCCGGGCTCCAGCTCAGCCTCTCCGCCATCTGGACCGCGGCACGCGCGCGGGGGTACTCCCTGGACGACGTGGTCCGCTGGATGTCGGCGCGCACCTCCGAGCTGGTCGGCCTCGACGACCGCAAGGGCGCCATCGCCGCGGGCCGCGACGCCGACTTCGCGGTGCTCGCCCCCGACGAGACCTTCACCGTCGACCCGGCCGCGCTCCAGCACCGCAACCGCGTCACCGCGTACGCGGGCAAGACGCTGCACGGTGTCGTCAAGTCGACCTGGCTGCGCGGCGAACGCATAGTCGCCGACGGCGAGTTCACCGCCCCGCAGGGCAAGCTGCTCGAAAGGACCAAGTAACCCCGTGGCCGCATCTTCCGAGAATTCTCAGATACCCCGCTTCACCGGTGACGCGAGCCCCTTCGGCGGCGGCGACCCGTACGCCGACTACCGCACCGCGGACTTCCCGTTCACCCGGTACGCCGACCTCGCCGCGCGCACGCTCGGCGCCGGGGTGATCGCCGCGAACGACGAGTTCTTCGCGCAGCGCGAGAACCTCCTCGTCGCCGGGCGCGCCGAGTTCGACCCCGAGCACTTCGGCCACAAGGGCAAGGTCATGGACGGCTGGGAGACCCGCCGCCGCCGCGGCACGGGCCCCGAGCACCCGTGGCCCACCGAGGACGACCACGACTGGGCGCTGATCCGGCTCGGCGCGCCCGGCGTGATCCGCGGCATCGTCGTCGACACCGCCCACTTCCGCGGCAACTACCCGCAGGCCGTCTCCGTCGAGGCGACCTCGGTGGCCGGCGCCCCCACCCCCGAGGAGCTGCTCGCCCCCGACGTGAAGTGGACGACGCTCGTCCCGCGCACGGCGGTCGGCGGCCACGCGGCCAACGGCTTCGAGGTCGACGTCGAGCAGCGCTTCACCCACCTGCGTCTCAACCAGCACCCCGACGGCGGCATCGCCCGCCTGCGCGTGTACGGCGAGGTCGTCCCGGACCCGGAGTGGCTCGCCACGCTCGGCACCTTCGACGTCGTCGCCCTCGCCAACGGCGGCCACGCCGAGGACGCCTCGAACCTCTTCTACTCGCCCGCCTCCAACACCATCCAGCCGGGCTACTCCCGCAAGATGGACGACGGCTGGGAGACCCGGCGCCGCCGCGACACCGGCAACGACTGGATCCGCTACCAGCTCGTCGCCCAGGCGCGGATCCGCGCCCTGGAGATCGACACGGCGTACCTGAAGGGGAACAGCGCCGGGTGGGCGTCCGTCTCCGTCAAGGACGGCGCCGACGGCGAGTGGGTCGAGGTCCTGCCCCGCACCCGCCTCCAGCCCGACACGAACCACCGCTTCGTGCTCGACACCCCGGCGGTCGGCACCCACGCCCGCGTCGACATCTACCCCGACGGCGGCATCTCGCGCCTGCGCCTGTTCGGCTCCCTGACGGAGCAGGGTGCCGCGCAACTGGCAGCGCGCCGGGCGGAGTTGGGCGCCTAGCCGTCCTTATGCCCGCGGGGCCGCACCGGCTCGACAGCACCGGTGCGGCCCCGCATTCCACTTTCGTCCCCCGGTTACGCGGCGTGCCCGCCGTCCACCGCCAGCTCGGTGCCCGTGACGTACGTGGCCGAGGGCCCCGCCAGACAGGCCACGACCCGGGCCACCTCGTCCGCCGTGCCGAACCGGCCGAGCGCCGTCGCCTCCGCCTGGCCCGCCGCGTACGGCCCGTCCGCCGGGTTCATGTCCGTGTCGATCGGCCCGGGGTGGACGATGTTGGCGGTGACGCCGCGCCCGCCCAGCTCCCGCGCGAGCGCCTTCGTCAGACCGGTCAGGGCCGACTTGCTCATCGCGTAGAGCGTGCCGCCGGGGCCCGGTACGTGCTTGGCCATGCACGAGCCGATCGTGACGATGCGCCCGCCCCCGGCGAGGACCGACGCCGCCGCCTGCGAAGCCAGGAAGACGCCGCGCACGTTCACGGCGAGGACCTGGTCCACGTCGGCGAGGGAGAGGCTCTCCAGCGGGCCGAGGACCCCGACGCCGACATTGTTGACCAGCACGTCGAGCCGCCCGAGCCGCTCCACCGTCTGCGCCACCGCCCCCGCCGCCTCGCCCGCGTCCGCGGAATCGGCGCGCAGGGCGAGCCCGCGCCGCCCGTGGGCCTCGACCCGCCGCACGACCTCGTCGGCGGCCTCCTTGCCCCGTACGTAGGTGACGGCCACGTCGAAGCCGTCCTCGGCGAGCCGCACGGCCGTCGCCGCGCCCATGCCACGGCTGCCGCCGGTCACCAGAGCCACCTTGCTGTCCATGAACGCTCCTGAAGTCATCGGATGTGACGGCTTCGAGTACAGCGGCGTACGCGGGCGGACGCTGGCGGCAATCGGACGGTACGTCCCGCGGTGTCCGGCGGCACCTGTGAATCCTGTGAACACCCGGAAAACATCGGGTAGTTCATGTTGACGTGTACCCGTCTACGCGCGTCATGCTGAACGACATGAAGACTCCCCCACGCTTCATCAGCGTCGCCGCCCTCGCCGCCGCGCTCTTCGTCGGCGGCCCCGCCACGCTCACCGCCCAGGCGGCCCCGGCCCCCGCCGTCCCGGCCTCGTCGGCCACCGCCGTCGCCGCCGCGGTCGGCGACATCTGCTACTCCGACCTGCCGTCCCAGGCGCACGACACCCTGGACCTCATCGCGCAGGGCGGCCCGTTCCCGTACGACCAGGACGGCGTCGTCTTCCAGAACCGCGAGGGCGTCCTGCCGTCGCAGTCGACCGGGTACTACCACGAGTACACGGTCATCACCCCGGGCTCCTCCGACCGCGGCGCCCGCCGCATCGTCACCGGAAAGGCGAACGAGGAGGACTACTACACGTCCGACCACTACGCGTCGTTCGACCTGGTCGACCCCGACTGCTGACGAGCCCCGCTCTCAGCTCTCGGTGCCGTCGGTGCTGTCCTTGCTGTCCTTCTGGCTCTCGGCGGCCGCGATCAGGGCGATCGCGAGCACGATCAGCGCGACGCTGCCGTAGACCTCGTGGCCGTCGAGAAAGCCGATGTGCCGGATCAGGCCCCAGCCGAGCCACCCGGTGAACTCGTGGACGAGGCCGATCACGCCCTGGAGCAGGGCGAGACCGCCGACGACCTCGAGCAACTGCCGCAACTCCTTCTTGTTCATGTCCGGAACTCTCGCCCCGCGGACCTCCCACGCACATCGGCCGCGGGGCGAGCCGCGCACGCCATGAGTAGCTGTCCGCGGGGCGGCCGGCCGACCAAAGTCGTCGGCCGTACGACTTTGGTCGGCTTCCGGCCGTTCGGGACGGTACGGGGCCCGCGGCATGCGTAGATTTGTCGACCATGGAGGCATCGCAGCAGACCGGAACCCCGGAGCAGGCGCCCGGCCCGCCGCCCGGACGGCGCCGCCGGCTGCTGCCCTCGGGCGCCGCCGGAGAACTCGACCTGGACCCCGACGGCCACCCCGGCCGCCGCAAGCGCACCGCCCGCGACTGGGTGGTCGACTTCAGCTGCTTCCTCATCGCCGTCTTCGTCGGCATGATCGCCGCCGACCAGATCGAGCAGAACCCGAACGTCCCGCACGACCTCGCCGTCGTCGACCAGCTCGTCGGCGCTCTCGCCTGCGCCGCGGTCTGGCTGCGCAGACGCTGGCCGCTCGGGCTCGCCGTCGCGATGGTGCCGATCAGCCTCGTGTCCGACAGCGCGGGCGGCGCGGTCGCGGTCTCCATCTTCACGCTCGCGGTGCACCGCCCGTTCCGCTACGTGGCATGGGTGGCGGGCGTCTCCGTCGTCCTCGTCCCGGTCTACATCGCGCTGCGCCCCGACCCGACCACGCCGTACGTCGTCGCCGTCGCGTTCACCGTGTTCATCCTGGCCACCAGCGTCGGCTGGGGCATGTTCGTCCGCTCCCGGCGCCAGCTCCTCATGTCGCTGCGGGACCGCGCCCACCGCGCCGAGACCGAGGCGGGGCTGCGCGCCGAACGCGCCCAACGGCTCGCCCGCGAGGCCATCGCCCGCGAGATGCACGACGTCCTCGCCCACCGGCTGACGCTGCTCAGCGTCCACGCGGGCGCGCTCGAATTCCGGCCCGACGCGCCCCAGGCGGAGATCGCCCGCGCCGCCGGGGTCATCCGCGAGAGCGCCCACGAAGCGCTGCAGGACCTGCGCGAGATCATCGGCGTCCTGCGCGCAGCCGACCACGGGGAGGAGTCCGGGCGGCCCCAGCCGACGCTCGCCGCGCTCGACACGCTCGTCGCCGAATCCCGCGAGGCGGGCATGAAAGTCGGCCTCGACCAGCGTGTCACCGATCCCGGGTCCGTGCCCGCCTCCGTGGGGCGCACCGCCTATCGCATCGCGCAGGAAGGGCTGACCAACGCGCGCAAGCACGCGCCCGGGGCGGAAGTCTCCGTCTCCGTGACAGGCGCGCCCGGTGACGGTCTCACCATCGAGGTCAGCAACCCGGCTCCGCCCGGGGAGGTTCCGCACGTGCCCGGGTCCGGGCAGGGGCTCATCGGTCTGACGGAGCGGGCGACGCTTGCGGGTGGCCGCCTGGAACATGGCGCGGCCCGCGCCGGGGGCTTCGAGATCAGGGCCTGGCTCCCGTGGCCCGCGCCCTGACCCCCCGCGAGACCGTCGACTCTCCCGCCGCCGTGGCCGGCCGCGCAGTTCCCCGCGCCCCTGGCGCGTGCGGCTACGCCTTGGCCCCATGCGCCCTTGAGACGACGCACGAAGTGCGCCTCTCGGGGGCGCGGGGAACGGCGCGACCCGCCCCCCACCGGCCCGCGGCCACGTCGTGGCCCCGGCTACCGTGACCCCATGAACACGATCCGGCTCCTGCTCGTCGACGACGACCCGCTCGTCCGGTCCGGGCTGACGTTGATGCTCGGCGGGGCGAAGGACGTCGAGATCGTCGGGGAGGCGGCCGACGGGGAGCAGGCGCTCGCGATAGCCGGCACGGTCCGACCCGACGTCGTCCTCATGGACATCCGGATGCCGACGATGGACGGCCTGACGGCAACCGAACGGCTGCGGTCACGCGCGTCCGCCCCGGAGGTCGTCGTCCTGACGACGTTCCACGCGGACGAGCAGGTGCTGAGGGCGCTGCGCGCGGGCGCCGCCGGTTTCGTCCTGAAGGACGCCACCCCGGCGGAGATCCTCGACGCCGTACGCAGCGTCGTGGCGGGCGACCCGGTGCTCTCACCCGCGGTGACCCGCCAGCTGATGACCCACGCCGTCGCCTCGGAACGAGACCTCCGCACGGCGTCGGCCCGCGCCCGCCTCACCGGCCTCGCCGAGCGCGAGCGCGACGTGGCCGTGGGGATCGGCCGCGGCAAGTCCAACGCGGAGATCGCCGCGACCCTCTACCTCAGCGTCGCCACCGTCAAGGCCCACGTCTCCCGCATCATGGCGAAGCTCGACCTCAACAACCGCGTCCAGATCGCCCTCCTCGTCCACGACGCGGGTCTGCTCGACGACTGAGCCGCAACGGCGGGAAGGAAGACGGCAGGACGGCAGGACGACAGGACGTCACGGTAAATTTCACACCGTGATGTAAGTGTGGGGTGAAGGGGTGGAGCGAGGGATGGCAGGACCACGCCGGCGGACGGTGCGCGACTTGCGCCGCAACAACCGGGCCACCGTACTGAGCAAGCTCTACTTCGACGGACCGCTCAGCAGACAGGAGTTGGGCCCCCTCACGGCGCTCAGTTCGGGCTCCATCAGCAACGTCGTCGCGGAGCTGATCGCCGACGGCCTCGTGGAGGAGGCGGGTTCGGTCGACTCGGACGGCGGCCGCCCGCGCACACTGCTGCGCGTCGCGCCGGGCAGCGGCCATGTCGTCGGGGTGGACGTGGGCGAGACGCGCGTACGGGTGGAACTGTTCGACCTGTCGCTGAGGGAACTCGCGCGCGTGGACGCCCCGTTGCCGGTGGCCGCGCCGGACGGCACGTACGACGCGCACGAGATCGTCCGTCTCATCGCGGGCGGCCTGACCGAGGTCCTGGCGGGCACGGACGTGGACCCCGCCTCGCTCATCGGCGTCGGAATCGGCGTGCCCGGCATCGTGGACGCCTCCGGCGCGTCCGGCGCCGTCGTGCACGGCCAGACCATCGGCTGGGAGGCCGTGCCCCTGGAGGCGATGCTGCGCGCGCCCGGCGAACTCCCGCCGGAGATCCCGCTCTTCGTCGACAACGGCGCGAAGACGCTCGGCCGCGCCGAGATGTGGTTCGGCGCGGGCCGCGGCGCCCGCAACGCGGTGATCACCCTCATCGGCTCGGGCGTCGGCGCCTGTGTCATCGCCGACGGCGTCCCCTATCAGGGCTCCTCCAGCAGTGCGGGGGAGTGGGGCCACACGGTGCTCCAGGTCGGCGGGCGGCTCTGCCGGTGCGGCGCGCGCGGCTGCCTGGAGGCGTACGTGGGCGCCGAGGCGCTGCTCGAACGGTGGCGCGAGTCGGGCGGCACCTGGACCGCGCCGGACGAGGAGGGCGCCCTCGCCGAACTCCTCGCCGCCCCGGACACCGGTGAACTCCTGGACCAGACGGCCGAGTTCCTGGGCGCGGGCATCGCCGACCTGGTGAACCTCTTCAACCCGGAGCGGATCGTCGTCGCGGGCTGGGCGGGCCTGCTGCTCGGCCCGCGCCTCATCGAACCGGTCCGCCGCGCCGCCGCCGCGTACGCGCTGCGCCACCCCCTCGCGCAGACCACCGTCGAACTGGGCCGCCTCGGCGCCGACGCGGTCACGGTCGGCGCGGCCACCTTGCCGCTCTCGCGTTTCCTGGAGACGGGCGGGGCCCGCAAGGTGCCGGGAACCGATCGCGGGCGCCGGGAGTTGAACGGGGTGAGGAGCGGCGGACGCTGAGCGCCGACGGGGACGCACGAGCGCGGGGGGCACGGCCATGGCGGACGAGGGCGGGATCGTCGACCTGGAGGAGTTCGCGGACGGCGGCGCACAGGCGTTCTACGCCGACCCGTACCCCGTGTACGACGCGCTGCGCGAGCGCGGCACCGTGCACCGCGTCCGCACGCCGGGCCCCGGTCCCCGGGAGGACCTCTACCTGATCGTCGGGCACGAGGCGGCGCGCGCCGCGTTCACCGACCCGCGCTTCGCGAAGACCCCGCCCTGGGGCTTCGAGGACGCCCTCATCGGCCGCCACCTGCTCTTCGCGGACCCGCCCGAGCACGGCAGGCTCCGTTCCCTGGTCACCCGCGAGTTCACCGCGCGCAGGGTCGCCGGGCTCGCCCCGCGCATCCAGAAGATCACGGACGAGCTCCTGGACGCCATGGTGCCGCGCGGCTCCGCGGACCTGATCGAGGCGCTCGCCTTCCCGCTCCCGCTCGTCGTCATCTGCGAACTGCTCGGCGTCCCCGACATCGACCGTGACCGCTTCCGCCGTATGTCGACGCAGGTGGTCGCGCCGACGAGCAGTGACGAGGAGGCGGACACCATCCCCGAGCTGGCGGCCTTCCTCGACGACCTGATCGAGGACAAGCGCGGCGCGGAACCCGCCGACGATCTGCTCTCGGCGCTCATCAGGACCACGGCCGAGGACGGCGACCGCCTCTCCCCGTCGGAGCTGCGCGCCATGGCCTTCCTGCTCCTCATCGCGGGCCACGAGACCACGGTGAACCTGATCGGCAACGGTGTACGGGCCCTGCTCGCCCACCCCGACCAACTGGCGGACCTGCGCGCGGACATGAGCCTCCTGGACGGCGCGGTGGAGGAGATGCTCCGCTACGACGGCCCGGTGGAGACGGCGACGCACCGTTTCGCCGCGAAACCGATCGACATCGAGGGCATCCGCATCCCGACCGGCGCCCCGGTCCTCATCGGCATCGGCTCGGCCGACCGCGACCCGGACCGATTCCCGGCCCCTGACCGCTTCGACATCCACCGCGACCCCCGCGGCCACATGGCCTTCGGCCACGGCATCCACTTCTGCCTCGGCGCCCCCTTGGCCCGCGTAGAGGCCCGCACGGCCATCCGCTCCCTACTGGAGCGCTGCCCCAACCTGACCCTGGCCGACCCCCCGACCACCTGGCTCCCAGGAATGCTGATGAGAGGCACCCGCACCCTGCAAGTGCGCTGGTGATCGGATGCGCCCCGAAGGGGCGCGGGGAACGGCGCGAGCGACCACGACGCAAGGGGCGATCGCCCACGACGAGAAACCACCCACGGTGGGGACGAAGGGGAGCGGGCCGCACCCCGCACCCTCAGACCCCGGGCACCTCATCCACCCGCACAACCCGACGTTCCGCCCGGGACATCTCACAAGCCTCCGCAACCCGCAACGCGGCCAACGCCTCGAACCCGTCACAAGGATTGACCCGCTCCCCGCGCACCACATCGACGAAGGCGACCAGCTCCGCCTCGTACGCGGCGGCGAACCTTTCCAGGAACCCCGGCCAGGGTTTCGCCGCGGCAGGCGGCCCCTCCGGCTCGGTGGAGGCGATCGGCGTCCGGTCGTCGAGGCCGACGACGACCGTGTCCCGCTCGCCGGACAGCTCCATACGGACGTCGTACCCGGCGCCGTTGCACCGCGTCGCCGTGGCCGTCGCCAGGGTCCCGTCGTCCAGTGTCAGGACGACCGCCGCCGTGTCGACGTCGCCCGCCTCCCGGAACATGGCGGGCCCCGCGTCGGACCCGGTCGCGTACACCTCGACGATCTCCCGCCCGGTGACCCAGCGCAGGATGTCGAAGTCGTGGACGAGGCAGTCCCGGTACAGCCCGCCGGAGAGCGGCAGGTACGCGGCCGGGGGCGGCGCCGGGTCGGAGGTCAGCGCCCGTACGGTGTGCAGCCGCCCGAGCGCTCCCGCCCGTACGGCCTCGCGCGCGGCCACGTATCCGGCGTCGAAGCGGCGCTGGAAGCCGAGCTGGAGGACGGTGCCCGCTCCCTCGACCTCGCGCAGCGCGGCCAGTGTGCCGGGCAGGTCGACGGCGATCGGCTTCTCGCAGAACACGGGCAGTCCGGCCCGCGCCGCCCGGCCGATCAGTTCGGCGTGCGCGGCGGTGGCGGCGGTGATGACCAGGGCGTCGACGCCCCAGGCGAAGAGTTCGTCGACGCCGGGTGCCGCGGTCGCCCCGATGCGGTCGGCGAGCGCGACGGCCCGCGCGGGCTCGGCGTCGGTGACGACGAGCGAGCCGACCTCCCGGTACCGCTCCAGCACACCCGCGTGAAAGGTTCCGATCCGGCCCGTTCCGATGAGTCCGATGCGCATGGACCCAACGTGCCGCTCCCGCCACATACTGTCAATCCTTTGTCCTGACAAAGCGACCTCTATGACGCCGTGGATTATGTCCGGACAATCTGACTTCCGGACTTCCCGTCAACAACACCCCGCCGCTACGCTCGCCCCGTGGCCAAACCCGTAGCCGACCCCACGCTCCCGCTCGAACTCAGCGTCGACCGCTCCAGCCCGGTCCCGCTGTACTTCCAGCTCGCGCAGCAGTTGGAGGCGGCGATCGAGCGCGGTGCCCTGACCCCCGGCAGCCTGCTCGGCAACGAGATCGAGCTGGCGGGCCGGCTCGGCCTGTCCCGGCCCACCGTCCGCCAGGCCATTCAGTCCCTCGTCGACAAGGGGCTGCTCGTGCGGCGGCGCGGCGTCGGCACCCAGGTCGTGCACAGCCAGGTCAAACGCCCCCTGGAGCTGTCCAGCCTCTACGACGACCTGGAGGCCGCGGGCCAGCGCCCCGAGACCCGCGTCCTGGCCAACACCCTCGTGCCCGCCTCCGCCGAGGTCGCCGCCGCGCTCGCGCTCGCCGAGGGCGAGGAGGTGCACCGCGTCGAACGGCTCCGCCTTGCCCACGGCGAACCCGTCGCGTACCTCTGCAACCACCTGCCCACCGGCCTGCTCACCCTGGAGGACGCGCGCCTGGAGGCGACCGGTCTGTACCGGCTGATGCGCGCCGCCGGGATCACGCTGCACAGCGCCCGCCAGTCGGTCGGCGCGCGCGCCGCCACCGCCGTCGAGGGCGAGCGCCTCACCGAGCCGGAGGGCGCGCCGCTCCTGACGATGCAGCGCACCACGTACGACGACAAGGGCCGCGCGGTCGAGTTCGGCTCGCACACGTACCGGGCGTCGCGCTACTCCTTCGAGTTCCAGCTGCTCGTACGGTCCTGAACCCGGTTGCGGTGAACGCGGTCCGAATGTTCTGACAAAGACGTTGACGCTGCGAGGGGACCCCGCTACAAACTCCTCCAGCCGCACCGCGCGGCCGGAGGAGAGGTGGCTCCACCATGCGCACGCCCCGTACGACAACCCGTACAGCTCGCACGGCCGCGGCGCTCGTCGCGGTGGTCGCCCTCGCCGCCGGATGCAGCGGATCGGGCGGCAAGGACTCCGAGGACAAGGCGGACGAGCCGTCCGGTGGCCAGGGGGTCTCGACGCCCCGCCTCAAGATCGCGATGGTGACGCACTCGGGCGAGGGCGACACGTTCTGGGACATCGTCCGCAGCGGCGCCAAGCAGGCCGCCGCCAAGGACAACGTCGACTTCCTCTACTCGAACGACAAGGAGGCCAAGGGCCAGGCCGAGCTGGTCCAGGCCGCGATCGACAAGAAGGTCGACGGGATCGTCGTCACGCTTGCCAAGCCCGAAGCCATGGAGGCGGTGCTCGGTAAGGCGAAGGCCGCGGGCATCCCGGTGGTGTCGATCAACTCGGGCTCGGAGTTCTCGCAGAAGTACGGCGCACTCAGCCACATCGGCCAGGAGGAGTCGGTGGCCGGTGAGGCGGTCGGCACGAGGCTGACGGAGGAGGGCCGGAAGAACGTCCTGTGCGTCATCCACGAACAGGGCAACGTCTCCCTGGAGCAGCGCTGCGCGGGCGTCAAGAAGACGTTCAAGGGCAGCGTCGAGAACCTGAACGTCGACGGCACCAACGCCCCCGGCTCCCAGTCCTCCATCGAGGCGAAGCTCCAGGCCGACAAGTCCATCGACGCGATCGTGGCGCTCGGCGCGCCCATCGCGGCGCTCGCCGTGAAGGCGAAGGACGACGCGGGCAGCAAGGCAGAGATCGCCACCTTCGACCTGAACGCCGAGGTCGTCCGGCGCCTGAAGGCGAAAGAGGTCACCTTCGCGGTCGACCAGCAGCCCTACCTCCAGGGCTATCTGGCCGTCGACGAACTGTGGCTCCACAAGACCAACGGCAACGTCCTCGGCGGCGGGAAACCCGTCTTCACCGGCCCCGCCCTCGTCACCGGGAAAGACGTGCCCCAGCTGGAGAAGTACACCGCGCGCGGCACCCGGTGAATCGTTGGATGATCCCCGTGACCCATACTTGTGCGTTTGGGACCGGGAAGCGGTCCCCACGGACCGGACGACGGTCCACCGGGACCGGCCCGTCGCCGGTTCCGGTGTATGACGCAGCAGACCAAGAAGGGCACGGCCTCGTGGCACGGTTTCGGACCTGGGTGAGCATCGCCGTTGCGGGGGCGCTCGGCCTCTCGCTGGCGGGTTGCAGCAGCACCGGCGGCAAGCGGGCGGAGGACGCCAGGAAGGCCCAGGCCGCGCAGGGCAAGGCCGCGGTGAACACCCCGCGCTGGACCTTCGCGATGATCACCCACTCGGGCGATGGCGACACCTTCTGGGACATCGTCCAGAGCGGCGCCAAGCAGGCGGCGATCAAGGACAACATCAACTTCCTGTACTCGCACAACGACGAGGCCAACCAGCAGGCGCAGCTCGTCGACGCCGCGATCGACAAGAAGGTCGACGGGATCATCGTCACCCTCGCCAAGCCCGCCGCGATGAAGGCGGCCGTGGCCCGCGCCGAGAAGGCCGGCATCCCGGTGATCACCGTGAACTCGGGCTCCGCCGAGTCCAAGGCGTTCGGCGCGCTCACCCACATCGGGCAGGACGAGAAGATCGCGGGCGAGGCCGTCGGCGAGGAGCTGAACAAGCGCGGCAAGAAGAAGGCGCTGTGCATCCTGCACGAGCAGGGCAACGTCGGCCATGAACAGCGCTGCGAAGGCGCCAAGGAGACGTTCAAGGGCACGATGACGAACCTGTACGTCGAAGGCACCAACATGCCCGACGTGCAGTCCTCCATCGAGGCGAAGCTCCAGTCCGACAAGTCCGTCGACGCGGTCGTCACCCTCGGCGCCCCGTTCGCCGCCACCGCCGTGAAGTCGGCGCAGGACGCGGGCAGCAAGGCCGAGGTCGACACGTTCGACCTGAACGAGAAGGTCGCCCAGGGACTGGAGGACGGCTCGCTCGGCTTCGCCGTCGACCAGCAGCCCTACCTCCAGGGCTACCAGGCCGTCGACCTGCTCTGGCTCTACCGGTACAACGCCAACGTGCTCGGCGGCGGGCAGCCCGTCCTCACCGGTCCGCAGATCGTCACCAAGGACCAGGCCGCCGAGCTTCAGGAGTACGCGAAGCGGGGGACACGATGACGACGACCGCTCCCGAGAAGCAGCCCGGCGCGCAGCCGGACCGGCCGGTCGACGAGCGCCTGCTGCGCACCTCACCCTGGAAGAAGCTCCTCGGCCGTCCCGAGCTGGGCTCCGTCGTCGGCGCCGTCGCCGTCTTCGTCTTCTTCTCGGTCTTCGCGGACAGCTTCCTGCGCGCGACCAGCCTCGCGACGGTCCTGTACGCGGCCTCCACGCTCGGCATCATGGCCGTCCCGGTCGCGCTGCTCATGATCGGCGGCGAGTTCGACCTGTCCGCCGGTGTCCTCGTGACGTCCTCCGCGCTGATCTCGTCGATGTTCAGCTACCAGATGACGGCGAACACCTGGGTAGGCGTAGGGGTGTCCTTGCTGGTCACCCTCGCCATCGGCGTCTTCAACGGGGTCATGCTGACCCGCACCAAACTGCCCAGCTTCATCATCACGCTGGGTACGTTCCTGATGCTGACCGGCATGAACCTCGGCTTCACCAAGCTGATCAGCGGCACCGTCTCGACGAAGTCGATCTCCGACATGGAGGGCTTCTCGTCGGCCAAGTCCGTCTTCGCCTCGACGATCACCATCGGCGGGATCGACTTCAAGATCACCATTGTGTGGTGGCTGGCGCTGATCCTGGTGGCCACGTGGATCCTCCTGCGGACCCGCGCCGGTAACTGGATCTTCGCGGTCGGCGGTGACGTGGACGCGGCCCGCGCGGTCGGCGTCCCGGTCAACAAGACCAAGATCGGCCTCTACATGGGTGTCGCGTTCGGCGCCTGGATCTCCGGCCAGCACCTGCTCTTCTCCTACGACGTCGTCCAGTCCGGCGAGGGCGTCGGCAACGAGCTGATCTATATCGTCGCCGCCGTCATCGGCGGCTGTCTGATCACCGGCGGCTACGGGTCCGCCGTCGGCGCCGCCATCGGCGCGCTGATCTTCGGCATGACCAGCAAGGGCATCGTGTTCGCCGAATGGAACTCGGACTGGTTCAAGTTCTTCCTCGGAGCGATGCTGCTCCTCGCGACCCTGCTGAACGCGTGGGTCCGCAAGCGCGCGGAGGCGATCAAGTGAGCACGCAGCACGAACCGGCGGTCCCGCTCGTCGAACTGGACGGCGTCAGTAAGTACTACGGCAACATCCGCGCGCTCGAGGACGTCTCGTTGCTCGTGAACGCGGGGGAGATCACCTGCGTCCTGGGCGACAACGGCGCGGGCAAGTCCACCCTCATCAAGATCATCGCGGGCCTTCACCGGCACGACGCGGGCACCTTCTCCATCGAGGGCGAGGAGACGAAGCTGGCGAACCCGCGGGACGCGCTGGACCGCGGGATCGCCACCGTCCACCAGAACCTCGCCGTCGTCCCCCTGATGCCGGTCTGGCGGAACTTCTTCCTCGGCTCCGAGCCGACGAAGGGGGTCGGTCCTTTCAAGCGCCTGGACGTCGACCTCATGCGCCGGACGACCCGCGAGGAACTCGCCCGCATGGGCATCGACCTGCGCGACGTCGACCAGCCCGTCGGCACGCTCTCCGGCGGCGAGCGCCAATGCGTCGCCATCGCCCGCGCGGTCTACTTCGGCGCGAAGGTCCTCGTCCTCGACGAGCCCACCGCGGCGCTCGGCGTGAAGCAGTCCGGGGTCGTCCTCAAGTACGTGGCGGCGGCGCGGGACGCGGGCCTGGGCGTGGTCCTCATCACCCACAACCCGCACCACGCGTACCTGGTCGGTGACCGGTTCGTCCTGCTCAAGCGCGGGGCGATGTTCGGCAGCCACACCCGCGACGAGATCACCCTGGACGAGCTGACCCGGCAGATGGCGGGCGGCAACGAACTGGACGACCTCCGTCACGAGCTGGAGCGGGCGCCTGTGCCTACGCATCTTGGGGGGCATGCGGCGGGCGGCGCCCAGAAATAGGACGAGCCCCCCGCGCCTCCCGGCTGCGCCGCGCCCCGTCGTGTGGTCGGCTGTCCGGCCGTCGTGGCTGGTCGCGCAGTTCCCCGCGCCCCTGAGGGCGTGCGGCTGCGCCGCGCCCCCGTTGCGTGGTCGGCTGTCCCGCCGTCGTGGCTGGTCGCGCAGTTCCCCGCGCCCCTGAAGGCCACGGCTTCGCCGCGCCTCCCCCGCCCTGAGAGGCCGCACGAAGTGCGCCTCTCAGGGGCGCGGGGAACTGCGCGAGAAGCCCCACTGACCGTTGGTCGCGATGGGGGCGCCCGCCACCCCGTCGGAGGCGTGCCTTTCAGGGGCGCGGGGAACGGCGCGACCGGCCCCCACCGACCGGTGGCCCGCGGCGCACCCGTCAGGGGCCGGGGGGCCGATCCCGCCCCCCGACCCCCCGAACCAGAAACCCGGATCGCGGCGCAGCCACCCCGTGAGGCAGAATCGCCGCAATGAGCACCTACCGCGATCTCGCCCACCGGGGCTCCGCCCGGGCCACCGTCCTGCGGACGGTCGGTACCCGGGAGCGCCGCTCGCATCTGACGGCCCCGCGCGTCCCCACCGTCGGTATCGACATCGGCGGGACGAAGGTGATGGCGGGGGTGGTCGACGCGGACGGGGTGATCCTGGAGACGCTGCGCGCGGAGACGCCGGACAAGTCGAAGAGTCCGAAGGTCGTCGAGGACACGATCACGGAGCTGGTCCTGGACCTCTCCGACCGGCACGACGTGCACGCGGTCGGCATCGGCGCGGCGGGCTGGGTCGACGCGGACCGCAACCGGGTCCTGTTCGCCCCGCACCTGTCGTGGCGCAACGAACCGCTCCGTGACCGCCTGGCGGGCCGTCTCTCCGTCCCGGTGCTGGTCGACAACGACGCGAACACGGCGGCCTGGGCGGAGTGGCGTTTCGGCGCGGGCCGCGGCGAGGAACACCTCGTCATGATCACCCTCGGTACGGGGATCGGCGGCGCGATCCTGGAGGACGGCCAGGTCAAGCGGGGCAAGTTCGGTGTGGCGGGGGAGTTCGGCCACATGCAGGTCGTCCCGGGCGGGCACCGCTGCCCGTGCGGCAACCGGGGCTGCTGGGAGCAGTACAGCTCGGGCAACGCGCTGGTGCGTGAGGCCCGTGAGCTGGCGGCCGCCGACTCCCCGGTGGCGTACAACATCATCGAGCGGGTGAAGGGCAGCGTTCCCGACATCACGGGTCCGCTGATCACGGAGCTGGCCCGTGAGGGCGACGCGATGTGTGTGGAGCTGCTCCAGGACATCGGCCAGTGGCTCGGCGTCGGCATCGCGAACCTGGCCGCCGCCCTGGATCCGTCCTGCTTCGTCATCGGCGGCGGCGTCTCGGCCGCCGACGACCTGCTCATCGGCCCCGCGCGCGACGCGTTCAAGCGCCATCTGACGGGCCGCGGCTACCGCCCGGAGGCCCGGATCGCGCGCGCCCAGCTCGGCCCGGAGGCGGGCATGGTCGGCGCCGCGGACCTGGCCCGCCTGGTGGCCCGCCGCTTCCGGCGCGCGAAGCGCCGCCGCGTCGAGCGTTACGAGCGTTACGACAGGTACGCCCGTACGGCCGGCGACGCCGAGAGCTGAGGCTCGTGGAGACACCGGGACGACAGGAATGCCAGCCATGACGACGACCGTGCCCCGCCAGCCCCCGTCCCCGGACGAGGAGCCGCCGCGGCAGGGCCCGGGCCGCCGCCGCGTGATCCGCCGCCGCGCCCTCACCCTCCTGACCATCGTGCTGCTCATCGGGATCCCCGCCGGCTATCTGGTGATCTCGGCGAACCAGAGCCGTGACAGCGGCAAGGACAAGGAGGCCAAGTACTCGGCGACGGGTCTCACCATCGGCTGGCCGTCCAAGGTGCAGCGGCGGCTCTACGAGATCCCGATCCCCGCGCATTCCCGCGCCGTCGCCTACTACGAGACGAACAACTACAAGGTCAGCCGCTTGTACGCGCAGTTCCTCACGGATGGCGACGGCCTGGAGGAGTTCCTCGGCGACATCGACAGCAGTCCGGACGATCTCACCCAGGACGATCTGGCGATCAATGAACGCGACCGGTCCGTGGCGGGCTGGGAGTTCACCGGCCCCGGCCCCTGGTACGGCCTCACGCACACCCAGAAGGACCCGTCCCCGACCCAGAGCGTCGTGGTGAACCGTTCGAACGCGGACCACGCCATGGTCTACGTCGTCTCGACCACGCACCCCTGACGCCCTCGGGCCAGCGGCTTGTGAACAGCGCGTTGCGGCACCGGAGTTGACCTGGGCCGGGGTCCCGTACCCTCCCTACACTCCGGGCGTGACGACTCAGACCGAACCACCCATGACCGCGCTGGACGAGGCCGCCTACGACCGGCGGCGGCTGCGGCAGTGGCTCGCCGGCCGGGCCAGGGCCGACCGCGTGGACCGCCGCGACCTGCTGCGCCTCCTCGCGGCGACGGGCCTCGCGACCGCCCTGCCACCGGCCCTGGCCACCCCTGCCCTGGCCGCCCCGGCGCACGCCGCCCCCGGCCACGCCGCCACCTCCGCCCGCACCGCGCCCCGATCCACCCCTTCGGCCGCCGCGGCCCCCGGCATCGTCAAGCCCCTCCCCACCGACCGCTTCACGATCCGCGGCACGAACGCGGAGACGAACTTCGCCGCGCTCGCGGACACCGGCCACTCCACGCCCGCCTCCCACTTCTTCGTCCGCAACCACACCTCGACGCCGCTCATCGACGCGGCGACCTGGGAGCTGCGGATCTGGGGCGACGGCCTCGCGGGCGGGCGGGAGCGGACCTTCACGCTCGCCGACCTCAGGCGGCTGCCCGCCGTGACCCGTTCCGCGTTCGTCGAGTGCGCGGGCAACGGCCGCAGCTTCTACAGCAGCCAGCAGGGCCAGAGCGTCGAGGGCACCGCATGGACCCTGGGCGCGATCGGCTCGGCCCGCTGGCGCGGCGCCCGCCTCGCCGACGTGCTGCGCCTCGCGGGCATCCGGCGCGACGCGGTCGACGTCCTGCCGCGCGGCCTCGACCCGGAGTACGTGACGGCGGACGGCACCGACCTGGGCAGGGTGCGCCGCCCCCTGCCCGTACCGAAGGCCCTGGACGACGTACTCCTCGCCTACGAGATGAACGGCGAACCCCTGCCGCCGGACCACGGCGCCCCGGTCCGTCTCGTCGTCCCGTCCTGGGTCGGCATCGCGTCGACCAAGTGGGTCGGCGACATCGAGGTGTCGCGCGAGCCGCTCTTCTCACCCTGGAACACGATCTTCTACCGCCTCTTCGGCGCCGCCTACCCGCCCGAGGGCAGCGCCCCGCTCACCCGCCAGACCCTGAAGTCCGCCTTCGAACTCCCCTGGAACGCGAACCTGCCCGCCCGCACCCACCACCGCCTCACGGGTCGCTCCTGGTCGGCGACGGGCACCATCGCGCGCGTGGACGTCAGTACGGACGCGGGCCGCACCTGGCACCGGGCCCGGCTGCACGACACCCCGCACCGCGCCGACTGGGTCCGCTGGTCCGTCCCCTGGCACCCGACCACCAAAGGCGCGACGGAACTCCTCGCCCGCGCCACGGACACGACGGGCCGCACCCAGCCCACCACCACGCTCCACAACACCCAGGGCTACTTGTTCGACGCGGTGGTACGCCACCCGGTCACCGTCGTCTGACACCTGCCGCTGGTGGAGGAAGCGGTGTGTCCATGTGAGGGGCGGGTGAAAGCGCGGTCGGTGGGCAGCGCTGGGTCCGGGGCGGCCTTCGCACGCTGAGAGGCTGGTCTTGACCGACGAGGCCGGTCGCCGGGTCCGATGCGTCGGGCTGTGGGTGCGCCGAGCCGTCGGCTTCACCCGGCTGTGTGAGATTTTGTGAGACGTGAGAGGGTCTGGGGCGTGAGTGAGACACCGTCGAACACCCTGCAATACCGCTTTGACGGGCCAGAAGAGGCCCCGGTCCTGATCCTCGGTCCCTCACTGGGTACCACCTGGCACATGTGGGACCGCCAGATACCCGAGCTGGCCAAGCAGTGGCGGGTGTTCCGCTTCGACCTTCCCGGGCACGGCGGCGCCCCCGCCCACCCGGTCGGGTCCGTCGCGGAGCTCGCGAACCGGCTCCTCGCCACCCTCGACGCCGTCGGCGTGCAGCGCTTCGGGTACGCGGGCTGCTCGCTCGGCGGCGCGATCGGCGCCGAGCTGGCCCTGCGCCATCCGCAGCGCGTCGCGTCCCTCGCGCTGATCGCGGCGTCCCCGCGGTTCGGCACGGCCGACGAGTTCCGCCAGCGCGGCGTCATCGTGCGCAGCAACGGCCTCGACCCCATCGCGCGGACGTCGCCCGAGCGCTGGTTCACCTCCGGCTTCGCCGCCGCGCAGCCCGCGATCACGGACTGGGCCGTCCAGATGGTCCGCACGACGGACCCGGGCTGCTACATCGCCGCCTGCGAGGCGCTCGCCGCCTTCGACATCCGTACGGAGCTGGGCGCCATCGGTGTGCCCACCCTCGTCCTGGTCGGCTCGGAGGACCAGGTCACGGGCCCGGCGCAGGCCCGTACGCTCGTCGCGGGCATCCCGGACGCGCGGCTCGCCGTCGTCCCCGGCGCCTCGCACCTGGCCCCGGTCGAGCAGCCCGCCGCCGTCACCGACCTCCTCGTACGCCACTTCTCCACGGCCTGGATCCCCGGCTACGAGACGGGGCAGCACGCGATCGTGGCCGCCCCCGTCAAGCCGGTGATCGCGCCGCCGCCCCCACCGGTCGCCCCGGTCGCCGAGATCGCCGCCGCGGCCGCGCAGCCGGAGGCGGCCGTGCGCGCGGACCCGCACGAGGCGGGCCTGAAGGTGCGCCGCGAGGTCCTCGGCGACGCGCACGTCGACCAGGCGCTCGCCACGGCCGACGACTTCTCCGGCGACTTCCAGGAGTTCCTCACCCGCTACACCTGGGGCGAGGTCTGGCACCGCGGCGGCCTGGACCGGCGGATGCGCTCCGCCGTCGCGCTGACCGCCCTGGTCGCGGGCGGGCACCTCGACGAGCTCGCCACCCACACCCGGGCCGCCCTGCGCAACGGACTCACCCCCGACGAGATCAAGGAAGTCCTGATCCAGAGCGCGGTGTACTGCGGCATGCCCGCCGCCAACGCCGCGTTCAAGGTGGCCAAGGAGGTCATCCGCGAGGAGACGACGCCGCAGGAGTAGCGACGTCGCAGGAGTAGCGACGTCGCAGGAGTAGCGATGTAGCAGGAGTAGCGATGTCGTAGGAGTGGACGACGCCGCAGGAGCAGGGGCGGCCCGTTGCCCGTTTTCCCTCCGCGCGGAGCAGGATGGGGCGTATGAAGCTCACGAAGAAGGCCCACTCCTGCGTCCGCCTGGAGAAGGACGGACAGACGCTCGTCATCGACCCGGGCGGGTTCTCCGAGGAGGACGCCGCGCTCGGCGCCGACGCGATCCTGGTGACGCACGAGCACCCCGACCACTTCGACGAGGCACGGCTGCGCGCCGGGATGGAGAACAACCCCGGCGCGCGGATCTGGACGCTGAAGTCGGTGGCGGAGCAGCTCTCGGCGGCGTTCCCGGGCCGCGTCCACACGGTCGGGCACGGCGACACGTTCACGGCGGCCGGGTTCGACGTCCAGGTCCACGGCGAACTGCACGCCGTCATCCACCCGGACATCCCGCGCATCACGAACGTCGGCTATCTCGTGGAAGGCGGTGCCGTCTTCCACCCCGGCGACGCGCTCACCGTCCCGGACCATCCGGTCGAGACGCTGATGCTGCCGGTCATGGCCCCCTGGAACAAGATCTCCGAGGTCATCGACTACGTACGCGAGGTCAAACCGAGCCGCGCCTACGACATCCACGACGCGCTCCTGACCGATCTGGCCCGGCCGATCTACGACCGGCAGATCGGCGGGCTCGGCGGCGCGGAGCACCTGCGCCTGACGCCGGGTGACTCGGCGCAGGTCTGAACTCCGCCTACTTCGCGAGGAGTTCGAGCACCTCGTCCGTTGTGCCGAGCTGCGCGATGCGCGGGAAGATCTTGCCCATCGCGTGCTCGTGGGACGCGGCGTCCGTGTCGGTCGTCGCGTCCGTGACGATCACCTGGTGGTAGCTCAGCTCGAACGCGGAGCGCGCGGTCGACTCGACGCCGATCGACGTCGAGATGCCGCCGAGCACGATCTGCGTGACGCCGCGCCGGCGCAGCTGGAGGTCCAGCTCGGTGCCGGTGAAGGCGCCCCAGTGCCGCTTGGTGATCACGATGTCGTCGCCGAGCGGGCCGAGGTCGGCAGGGAACTCGGCGAACTCGGCGGGCGGCGCCTGCTGCGGGCCGGGCGCCTCCGAGCGGCTCACCGGCAGGTCGCCGCCGTCGGGCGACCACGTCACGCGCACACGCACGACGGGCAGGCCCTTGGTGCGGAAGGCGTCGGCGAGCCGGGCGGCGTTCTTCAGCACGTCCGCCGAGGGGTGCACGGTGGGGAGGCCGAGGATGCCGTTCTGGAGGTCGATGAGAACGAGGGCGGGGCGCTCGTCCAAGGGGGTGCTGATGCTCATGATGCGCAGGCTACCTGTCTGACAGGAAAACTTGCAAGGTTGCCTGTCTATGTCCGGCTGTCGCGCGAGGTAGTTGGCGCGGGCCCCTTGTCGCGGGCCCTTGTCGCGGGCCCTTGTCGCGGGCCCGTTGTCACACCCGCCCGGTAGGTTGGAGGACATGCGCATTGCTACGTGGAACGTGAACTCGATCACCGCGCGCCTCCCGCGCCTCCTGGCCTGGCTGGAGTCCAGCGGCACGGACGTGCTCTGCCTCCAGGAGGCCAAGTGCACGGCGGAACAGTTCCCCACGGACGAACTGCGGGAGCTGGGCTACGAGTCGGCGGTCAACGCCAATGGGCGGTGGAACGGGGTGGCGGTGCTGTCCCGCGTCGGCCTGGAGGACGTCGTCCGGGGGCTGCCCGGCGACCCCGGGTACGAGGGGGTCGAGGAGCCCCGCGCCGTCTCCGCGACCTGCGGTCCCGTGCGCGTGTGGTCGGTCTATGTGCCGAACGGGCGCGAGGTCGGGCATCCGCACTACGCGTACAAGCTGCAGTGGTTCGAGGCGCTGAAGGCGGCCGTCGCGGATGACGCGGCGGGCTCCCGGCCGTTCGCCGTCCTCGGTGACTACAACGTCGCCCCGACCGACGACGACGTCTGGGACATCTCCCTCTTCGAAGGCGCCACGCACGTCACGCCCGGCGAACGCGAGGCGCTGGCCGCGCTTCGGGGGACCGGCCTCTCCGACGTCGTCCCCCGGCCCCTCAAGTACGACCGGCCCTTCACGTACTGGGACTATCGGCAGCTCGGGTTCCCCAAGAACCGGGGGATGCGGATTGATTTGGTGTACGGGAACGGGGCGTTCGCCGGGGCGGCCAAGGATGCGTATGTCGATCGGGAGGAGCGCAAGGGCAAGGGGGCTTCGGATCACGCCCCCGTGGTGGTGGATTTGGACGTGTAGCACGGCTGCGGGCCGGTGGGGCTGATCGCGCAGTTCCCCGCGCCCCTGTCATGCGCACTGCGTGCGGCATTCCTTCGGTCGTTCTCGGGTGCTCGTTTCGTCGTGGTTGCTCGCGCCGTTCCCCGCGCCTGCCCTCTGGGATGGCGCACGTAGTGCGCATCTCAGGGGCGCGGGGAACTGCGCGGCCAGCCACGACGTGACCGGTGGGTCCTCCGCCGGGGGAGCGGGCTACGGCGCGAGGATACCCAGGTCCACCGAGTCCGCCAGCGCCTTCAGGCCCGCGTCCCCTGGGTGCAGATGATCCCCCGAGTCGAACTCCGCCCGCATCCGGGCGGGCCGCTCCGGGTCGCGGAGAACCGCGTCGAAATCGAGCACCGCGTCGAACCCGGCCCCGGGCCCCCGCAGGAACCCGTTCACAGCGACCCGCTCCGCATCAGCCGCAGCCGTGCACATCGCCTCCCCCTCGCAGGGAGTGATCGTCGCCCCGATCACCCGCAGCCCCCGCGCATGTGCCCGCCGAGAGATCTCCCGCAGCCCCGCCTCGACCTGCTCCGCGCTCGCGCCCCACCGCACGTCGTTGACGCCCTGGAAGACCACGACGGTCCGCGCCGAGGTCTGCGAGAAGACGTCGCGGTCGAGCCGGTGCAGGGCGCTGACCCCGCCGGTGTCGGTGGAGACGCCGTCTCCGGGGTAGCGGTCGGCGACGACGCGGTTCGCCGAGATCCCTTCGTTGAGGACGCCGTAGCGCGGCACCTCCGACTGCCCGAGCAGCCGCGTGGCGAGCACGTTCGGCCACCGGCGATTCGCGTCCCGCGTCGAGCGGACCCCGTCGGTGATGGAGTCGCCGAGCAGCACGACGGACCCGGGCCCGCCCCCGACGTCGACGCCCGTGAGCAGCGGCCAGTAGGAGATCGTCGAGGTGTAGGCCGAGCTCCCCGCCTCCGCCGCGTGGTCGCCCGGCTCGCTCACGTACGACGTCTGGATCGCCTGGCTGTGTACGGGCGCGGTGGCGACGGGCTCCGGCAGGTGGAAGCTGACCAGCAGGTTCGTGTCGGCGGGGATGTGGAAGCCGACCGGGTCGCTGTACGCCTGGCCGCCCGCGGGCAGCGTGACACCCCGGGCGCCCCGGAACGTCAGCCGCACCGGTTTCCCCTGCGCCCCGGCCCCGGCCTCCTGCACGGCCACCGACGCGCTCCCGACCCGTACCGGCGTCGACGCGAACGTGTTGTCGAGGCGGATGCGCACCCGCGATCCGCCGGCGCTGCTGTGCACGACGAGCCGCACCGTGCGGTCGATCCAGGGCCCGACCGTCGTGTACCCGGCGGGCGACGCCGCCCAGGTCCCGGTCCAGCCGGTCGTCGCCGCGCGCACGGTCAGCGCGAAGACGTGCAGCTCCGCACCCTGACCCGTCGCACCCCCACCCGTCGCGCCACCCCTCGTCGCCCGGGGCAGGTCCACCGAGGAGATCCGGTGACCCGGCCGCACCGGCACCGTCACCACGTACAGGCGGGTCTTCTCGGTGATTTGGCCGTCGGGCGTGTTGCGGTGCGGCAGGGCCACGGCTTTCGTGGCGAGCGGCCCGGTGCGCCAGTCGGGCGCGGTGAGCGTGTACGCGGACCGGGAGCCGTCCGTGTAGCGCACGGTGCCGGTGCCGTGCGCGTCGCCGCCCGTCCCGGCGACGAGGAACGCCAGCGCGTCGCCCCGGCCGGTGACCCGGACGCGCTGGCCGTCGGCCCGTACGTTGTCGGGGCCCGCGCCCGCCGTGCGCGGCCACGCCAGCCGGGCGCCCTCGACCCCGAGCCGGGTGCCGGGCGTCCAGCCCGCGGCGGTCAGGTCCTGCGCGGAGAGCGAGCCGCCCGCGCCGTCGAAGTCGGCGGCGCCGGGCGCGGTGTCGTCGCTGACCGCGCGGTTGTCGAAGAGCCGCTCCAGGGGGAGCGGCCCGGGTCTGTGCGGGGTGGTGGCGGCGCCCGCGGTCGTGACGGGGGCGAGGCCCGCGCAGACGGCCAGGGCGAGGGCGGTGGTCCAGGTGCGTCGGCGCACGACCGGGCTCCCTTCGTGGTGCGGCTGGCGTGACGGTGGCCACCGGATGCGGCGTGCCCGTGCGCACTGAAGGTAAGGAGGAGGTGACGACGGGTCAATGAGGTGCGGCCGAAGGCGGCGTGAACTCACCGCGAACGTAGGCCAGCGCGCCTGTGGTGCGAGGGCGGGGCCGGATGCGAGGCTGGACGGTATGAAGATCCCTTTCGTGGAGCATTGGCGCAAGAGGTACGGCGCGACGGCGGTGGCCGTCGTCTCGCCGGACGGGGCCGACGCGGCCGGCCTCGCCGAACTCCTCGCCGAGTGCGAACTGTTGCGCGCGCAGGCGGAACAGTCCGGGGTCGAACTCGACGACTCCGTGCAGTCCTTGGCGGCGCTCGACCAACTGGTGCCGCGCTGGCGCGAGGACGAGGAGGCGCTGCACTGGCTGGGCAACGACGCGGGCCTCTATCTGGGCACCGTGCTTGTGCGCCGGGTGGTCGGCGCCGCCTGGGTGATCTGGCCGGACGGGCAGCCGGTGGTGCGGCTCGCGTCGGGCCGGGAGATCGACGTGGTGGAGGCCGGTCACGCCTGGGCGGCGAGCGGCGTCCCCGAGTTGTCGCAGTTCTACGCGGAGGCCGCGGAGTCGTAGCGCGGGCCGGGCCCGAACGCAGTTGAGCCGCAAATACGGTTAATGCCCCCATGCGCGTGTCGTCCGTTAAGTCCCATATCGGCGTGGATAGTTTGCGCGGACCGACACAGCTGAGAGTGGGCAGGTACTGCCATGGCCGTCGATCCGTTGATCGAGCTGCGTGACGTGAACAAGCACTACGGGGAGCTCCATGTCCTCCAGGGCATCGATCTCACCGTCGGCAAGGGGGAGGTGGTGGTGGTCATCGGCCCTTCGGGGTCGGGAAAGTCGACGCTCTGCCGGACGATCAACCGCCTGGAGACCATCGGGTCGGGGTCGATCCGGCTCGACGGTCAGTCGCTGCCCGCGGAGGGCAAGGCGCTCGCCCGGCTGCGGGCCGAAGTCGGCATGGTCTTCCAGTCCTTCAACCTCTTCGCGCACAAGACGGTCCTGCAGAACGTCTCGCTCGCCCAGGTGAAGGTCAGGAAGCGCAAGAAGGACGAGGCCGACAAGCGCTCCCGCGAACTGCTCGAGCGGGTCGGGCTCGCCGCGCACGCCGAGAAGTTCCCCGCCCAGCTCTCCGGCGGCCAGCAGCAGCGCGTGGCCATCGCCCGCGCCCTGGCCATGGACCCGAAGGTGCTCCTCTTCGACGAGCCGACCTCGGCCCTCGACCCGGAGATGATCAACGAGGTCCTGGAGGTCATGCGGCAACTGGCGCGCGAGGGCATGACGATGGTCGTCGTCACCCACGAGATGGGCTTCGCCCGCACCGCCGCCGACCGGGTCGTCTTCATGGCGGACGGCAGGATCGTCGAGGACCGCGCCCCGGAGGACTTCTTCGCCCGCCCCGAGAGCGAGCGCGCCCGGGACTTCCTCTCCAAGATCCTCAAGCACTGACGGGGAGTGCAGCACGCATGATGCGCAAGTCGCCACTGCTTCTTGCCGCCCTGGCGCTGACGGCCCTCGCCGCCACCGCCTGCGGCAAGGAGGGCAGCCCGCCCGCCAAGGGCCCGTCGGGGGACGAACTCCCCACGTACAACGTCGCGCGGGGCTTCTCCCTGCCCGACTCCCGGACATGGAGGGCGGCGAAGCGGCGCGGGCACTTCGTCGTCGGCGCCAAGGAGGACCAGCCCTACCTCGGCGAGAAGAACCCGGCCAACGGCGTCTACTCCGGCTTCGACATCGAGATCGCCAAGATGGTCTCGGCCTCGCTCGGCCTGGACCCGAAGAAGACGACGTTCAAGACGATCGCCTCCGCCAACCGCGAGACGGCCCTGCAGAACGGCCAGATCGACTACTACGTCGGCACGTACACCATCAACGACAACCGCAAGAAGCTCGTCGGCTTCGCCGGCCCCTACTACATGGCGGGCCAGTCGCTGCTCGTGCGCACCGACGAGGACGGCATCAAGGGGGCGGACGACCTCGACGGCAAGCGCGTCTGCTCGGCCTCGGGCTCGACCCCGTACCAGCGCATCCAGGCCGACCACCCGAAGGCCGACCTCGTCGCCTACGACACGTACTCGATCTGCGTCGACAACCTGCTGACCTACCAGGTCGACGCCGTCACCACCGACGACGCGATCCTGCTCGGCTTCGCCGCCAAGGCGCCCGACGAGCTGAAGCTGGCCGGCAGGCCGTTCTCGCAGGAGCCGTACGGCATCGGCCTGCCCAAGAGCGACAACGCCCTGCGCGCCGCCATGAACGACGCCCTGGAGGCCCGGCAGGGGAACGGCGACTGGAAGCGGGCGTACGAGGCGACGCTCGGCCTGTCCGGCGAGCCCGCGCCGAAGCCGCCCGCCATCGACCGCTACCCGGCGAGCTGAGGAGCGCGACCGTGAACGTCCTCACCGACAACTTCTCGCTCTACTGGAAGGGCTTCCTCGGCACCGTCGAACTCACCGTCTACGCCTCGGTCCTCGCCCTCGTGCTCGGGTTCCTCATGGCGTCCTTCCGCGTCGCGCCCGTCGGCTCCTTCCGCGCCCTCGGCACCGCCTGGGTCACCGTCCTGCGCAACACCCCGCTCACCCTGCTGTTCTTCGCGGTGCTGCTCGGCCTGCCGCGCTTCGGGCTCGTCCTGCCGTTCACGGTCTTCGCGGTGCTCGCGCTCGGCTGCTACACCTCCGCGTTCATCTGCGAGGCGGTGCGCTCCGGCATCAACACCGTGCCCAAGGGGCAGGGCGAGGCGGCGCGCAGCCTCGGCATGACCTTCGGTCAGACGCTCACCAACGTCATCCTGCCGCAGGCGTTCCGGTCCGTGATCCCGCCGATCGGCTCCACGCTCATCGCGCTCGCCAAGAACTCCGCGATCGCGGGCGCGTTCAGCGTCGTCGAGCTGCTCGGCACGTACAAGACGCTGAGCGAGCTGGGCTACAACATCATCTGGACGTTCGTCTGGATCGCGATCGGCTATCTCATCATCACGCTCGCCATCAGCGCCTTGTTCAACATCCTGGAGAAGCGCTGGGGGATTGCCCGATGAGCCACCTGCTGAGCCGTCCGAAGCGCCGCAGGCTGAAAGCGCTCGACCACGACTCCACCGCCCTCTACGACATCCCGGGCCCGAGGACCGAGCGCCGCCACCGCCTCTACGGCGTCCTCTCCACGCTCCTCGTGCTCGCGCTCGTCGGCTGGATCCTCTACCTCCTCTTCGACACCGACCAGTTCACGCACACCAAGTGGATGCCCTTCGAGTACAAGGGCATCCAGGAGCTGCTGCTGCGCGGGCTCGGCAACACGCTGAAGGCGTTCGCCCTCGCCGCCGTGCTCTCGCTCGTCCTCGGCACGCTCCTCGCCGTGGGCCGTCTCTCCGACCACAAGCCGGTGCGCTGGCTCGCCACCCTCTTCGTCGAGTTCTTCCGCGCCATGCCGGTCCTCGTGATGATCTTCTTCATCTACGTGGCCCTGAAGATGGAGCCGCTCTCGGCGCTCGTCGCCGGTCTGACGCTGTACAACGGCTCCGTGCTCGCCGAGGTCTTCCGCTCCGGCATCAACTCCGTGGAGCGCGGCCAGCGCGAGGCGGCGTACGCGCTCGGCATGCGCAAGACGCAGGTCATGACCCATGTCCTCGTACCGCAGGCGGTACGGGCGATGCTGCCCGCCATCATCAGCCAGCTGGTGGTCGCCCTGAAGGACACCTCACTCGGTTATTTGATCACGTATGAGGAGTTTCTCCATGCCGGGAAGCTGATCGCTTCGAACCTCGACTACGATTTGCCCTTCATCCCTGTGGTGATGGTGATCTCGCCGATCTACATCGGGATGTGCATGCTGCTGTCGTGGTTCGCCCAGTGGGTGTCCAAGCGGCAGCGGCGCAATCCCAAGACCGAGGCCGCGGAGGTCGCCCCGGCCGAACCAGGGACGCTGCTGCCAGGGGTGCAGTAGCCGGAGCATGGGCAGTCCTCGCCCGGCAGCCGGAGATCACTTCGCATTCCGTGCGGAGAAGGTCAGCTGCGCGCGGGACGGGACGCGCCTGCTTGCCGAGGCCGAGCGGGCCCTTGTCGCCTTCGTACGCGGCAGGGGCACCGCTCCCCTTGGCCTTGAGGAAGCTATTTCGCGCGGTGCGAGGTGCGCGGGCCCGCCGGGGCCGGCAGCGGTGTCTGCGCGGCGCGGGTGACGTCCCCGACCAGTTCGACGACGTCCGGCCCGTAGGCCCCCGAGTTGACGACCTTCAGGAGCAGGACGAACGAGGTGTTGCCGTGCTTGCGCGCCAGGCGCTCGTGGTGCCGGGCGAGGTAGCGGGTGGCGGCCTGGTGGGTGATGGGGAGCTGGCCGCAGAAGAGGAACACCGGGCGCGCCTCCTTGGCCTGGCCCGCCGTCAGCCGGGCGAGGACCACGTACTCCGTCATCCCGGGCTCCAGGCGGTAGCGCTCGGAGCCGATCTGGAAGGCGCCGCGGCCCGGGCCCGGCTCGGGGTCGTTGTTGACGCGGACGCCGGGCAGCAGGCTGACCATGTGCGCGGCCATGCGGCGGTTCGCCACCGGCCCGCCCACGCAGAACTCCGTACGTTCGCCGAAGCCCTGCTGGGCCGTGTCGTGCGCGACGACCTGGGCGTGCGCGCCGCAGTCCTTGACGATCGCGGCCAGTTCGAGGAGCGCGAAGACGTCGTGGCGCCGCACCATCAGGTCGGGGCCGCCCGCGTCCCGGTTCACCACCAGCAACGACTCGGAGTTGTCGGGCAGCCCGAAGAAGGACTGCTTCCGGCGGAGCCGGCGCTTCCACAGATGGGTGCGGACGAGCCAGCCGAGGGCGGCGCCGGCGCCGGCCGCTATCAGGCCGACGACGACATAGCGCACGTCTTCAGTCATGGGCGCGCACTCTAGCGGGCGGACACACCGGTGTTCGAGGGGGTCCTGACGTCGTCCGCGCTCCAAGTTACGCTGCGCGGACGTCTGTTGACCGGAGGTACTGATGCGACGTTCGATTGGGCGGAATCTGTCATTCTGCGCCATTGCGGCGACCATGGTGGCGGTCGGCGCGGCGGCGCCTCCCTCGGCCGCCTCGGGGAGTTCCGGCGGTTCTCCCGACGGTCCGCGGAAGGTGCCGGTGGCCGTCGGGTACGGCGGCGCCGTGTCGAGCGTCGACGCGGACGCCTCCGCGGCGGGCATCGAGGTGCTGCGCAACGGGGGCAACGCGGTGGACGCCGCCGTCGCCACCGCCGCCGCCCTCGGCGTGACCGAGCCGTACTCCTCCGGCGTCGGCGGGGGCGGCTACTTCGTCTACTACGACGCCAAGTCCCGCACGGTGCACACCGTCGACGGCCGCGAGACCGCGCCGCTGACGGCGGGCTCCGACCTGTTCCTGGAGAACGGCAAGCCGATCCCGTTCGCCGACGCGGTCACCAGCGGCCTGAGCGTCGGCACCCCCGGCACCCCGGCGACCTGGCAGTCCGCGCTCGACGCCTGGGGCAGCGAACACCTCGGTACGGTGCTGAGGCCCGCGCAGAAGCTGGCGCGCGACGGGTTCACGGTCGACGAGACCTTCCGCTCGCAGACCGCCGCGAACGAGGCCAGGTTCCGCAACTTCCCCGACACGGTGAAGCTGTTCCTGCCCGGCGGGAAGCTGCCCGCCGTCGGCTCGACGCTGAAGAACCCCGACCTGGCGCGGACGTACCAGGAGCTGGCCCGCAAGGGCGTCGGCGCCGTCTACCGGGGCGACATCGGCGCCGACATCGTGCGCACCGCCACCAAGCCGCCCGTGGACCCGGCCTCCGGGTACAACGCGCGGCCCGGCAAGCTGTCGGCGAAGGACCTGAGGGCGTACGCCGCCAAGTACCAGGCCCCGTCGAAGACCTCGTACCGCGGGCTCGGCGTCTACTCGATGGCGCCGTCGTCCTCCGGTGGCACGACCGTCGGCGAGGCGCTCAACATCCTGGAGCGGACGAACCTGTCGAAGGCGTCCGACGTGCGCTATCTGCACCGGTACATCGAGGCGAGCCGGATCGCGTTCGCCGACCGGGGCCGCTGGGTCGGCGACCCCGCCTTCGAGGACGTGCCGACCAAGCAGCTCCTGTCGCAGCGGTTCGCCGACGCGCGGGAGTGCCTGATCAAGGACGACGCGGTGCTCACCAGCCCGGTCGCGCCCGGCGACCCCAGGCACCCCGGGAAGTGCGGCAAGGCCGGTGACAAGGCGGCCCCGACGACGTACGAGGGCGAGAACACCACGCACCTCACCACCGCCGACAAGTGGGGCAACGTCGTCTCCTACACGCTCACCATCGAGCAGACCGGCGGCAGCGGCATCACCGTGCCCGGCCGCGGCTTCCTGCTCAACAACGAGCTGACGGACTTCTCCTTCGCGCCCGCGAGCCCGGACGTGCACGACCCGAACCTGCCCGGTCCCGGCAAGCGGCCGCGCTCGTCCATCTCGCCGACCATCGTGCTCGACAAGGCGGGCAAGCCGGTCGTCGCGGTCGGTTCGCCCGGCGGCGCCACCATCATCACCACCGTGCTGCAGACCCTGACCGGGTTCCTCGACCGGGGCCTGCCGCTCGTCGACGCCATCGCCGCGCCCCGCGCCAGCCAGCGCAACGCCGCGCAGACCGAGCTCGAACCCGGCCTGTACGACAGCCCGCTGCGTACGAAGCTGGAGGCCATCGGGCACTCCTTCAAGCTCAACCCGGAGATCGGCGCCGCCACGGGTGTGCAGCGGCTGCCCGGCGGCAAGTGGCTGGCCGCCGCCGAGCCCGTACGGCGTGGGGGCGGCTCTGCGATGGTGGTGACACCCGGCAAGTAGCCCCTCCGCTCCCCGGGGAGGCAGGTCATACGTCCCTGCGGCGCACCACGAACAAGGCGAGCGCGACGGCCACCAGCGGCCAGACGGCGAACACCGTCCAGGCCCCGGCGACCGTCGCGCCGCCGTACGCGTCAGGGCCCCACCCGTGCAGCGTCACGAGGCGCTGCCAGGCGCTCTGCACCATCATGTTCCGCACCCGTTCGGCCCAGGGCTCGCGCGAACCGAAGAACATCGGCAGCATCAGCAGCACGAACGCGGAGGCCACCATGGTCGTCGCGCCGTGCCGGACCAGCACGCCGAGGCCGAACCCGATCAGCGCGCTGACCGGGGCGAGGAGCGCCGACGCGGCGAGGGCGCGCAGCGAACCCGGGTCGGTGAGGGGGACGGCGACGTCGCGGCCGCTCAGTATCGCCTGCGACACCGCGAACGAGCCGAGCGCGCAGAGCAGCCCGACGCCGGTCCACAGCAGCGCGGTCACGGTCGCCTTGGCCAGCATGAGCGCGCGGCGCGCCGGCACGGCGGCGGTCGTGGTCCTGATCAGGCCGCTGCCGTACTCGCTGACGACGACGATCGCGCCGACGCTGCCCGCCGCGAGCATCAGGACGAGGTAGCCCTCGGCGGGGAACGCGTCGCCCAGCGCGAAGACGCGGTCGCGCCGGGCGGACGCGTCGAGCCCCGGAACGTCCTGGTAGTCGCTCCGGGCGGCGAGCGCGGCGGTGACGAGCACGGTCAGGGTGACGGCCCCGAGGAGCCACGGGGTGGAGCGCAGCGAGCGGACCTTGATCCATTCGGCGGCGAGCAGATCGGTGAAGCGGGCACGGTCGACGGCGGTCGTGTTCATCGGGCGGCTCCCGCGGCGGAGGTGTCGTCCGCCAGGTACTCGACCCGGTCCGCGGTCAGTTCCATGAAGGCCTCCTCCAATGAAGCGGTGCGGGTGGTCAGTTGGCTCAGCGGGAAGCGGTGCTCCAGAGCGAGAGCACCGATCCGCTCGGCGGGCAGACCGGTCACCAGCAGGCGCTCCGCGGCCACGCCGCCCTGTGCGCCCTCGCCGCTTTCGGGCACGGCCTGCGCGCCCGCCGCCGCGAGCAGCCGGGCGAACTCCGCCGCGCGCACCGTCCCCACCACCACACTCAGCCGCGCCGCCCGCGCCGCGAACACCCGCAGCGGCTCGGCCGCGACGAGCCGGCCCCGCCCGATCACCACCAGCTCGTCGGCGGTCGACTCCATCTCCGCCATCAGATGGCTCGACAGGAACACCGTGCGGCCCTCCGCGGCGAGCCGCCGGAACAGCCGCCGCAGCCACAGCACCCCCTCCGGGTCCATCCCGTTGAACGGCTCGTCGAACAGCAGCACCGGCGGGTCCCCGAGCAGCGCCGCCGCCACCCCCAGCCGCTGCTTCATGCCGAGCGAGAAACCGCCGATGCGCCGCCCCGCCGCCTCCGCGAGACCGACCTCGCCGAGGACGGCGGCGACCCGCCGCGCCGCAAGCCCGTTGGAGCGGGCGAGCGCCGCCAGATGGGCGCGGGCGGTGCGCCCGCCGTGCACCTGCTGCGCGTCGAGCAGCGCCCCGGCGTGCCGCAGCCCGCGCGGGTGCGAGGCGAACGGCACTCCGCCGACGGTCGTACCGCCCGCGTCCGGCGCGTCCAGGCCGAGAAGGACCCTGAGCGCGGTGGACTTGCCCGCCCCGTTCGGCCCGAGGAACCCGGTGACGGCACCGGGCCGTACGGCGAAGGACAGGCGGTCGACGGCCGTCCTGCGGCCGTAGCGCTTGGTGAGTTCGCTGACTTCGATCATGTACGCCACCGTCGCGCTCGGCGGCGCGGTCGCGCATCGGGCCACGGGATGCATCCCCCGGGCCGATGCCTCCGCGCACCCCGCCCTCGTAGGCTCCCGGTGTGACTCCTGGAAACGTGGGCCCGCGGCGGCGACGGGCCGTCCTCGCCTGGTGCGGGCTCGCCCTGTACCTCTTCGCCGGGGCCCTGTGTCTGTTCGGCTCCTCGCAGGTGCTGCCGTCGGTGCGTGCCCTCGGCGTCGCGCTGTCGGCGGTGCTCCTGGTGGGCGTCGCGACGCGGATGCCGCTGCTCGCGCTCGCGGTGGTGCTGCTCGGCACTCTGTGCGCGATCGCGGTGGCGCCCTCGCACGGGCCCTGGGACGACTCCCGGCAGACGACGGTGGTGGCGTTCGTCTCGGCGGACGTGGTCCTCGCCCGCCTCGTGGCGACCCGTTCATCCGCGCAGTGGATCACGGGCGTCACGCTCTCCGTCTTCGCGCAGGCGGCCGCCATCCTCTTCTTCGTCCGGCCGGAGAACCTGATCGCGTTCGGGGTCGTCGCCCTGCTGGCGCTGCTCGTCGCCTGCATGGTCGGCCTGCTCGCGGGGGAGCGGCGCCGGCACGCGGCCGCGCTGCGCGAGCAGGTCGTCGCCGAAGCCGTCACCGCCGAACGGCTGCGTATCGCCCGGGAGTTGCACGACCTCGTCTCGCACAGCATCGGCGTCGTCGCGATCCAGTCGGGTGTCGCGAGCCGCGTCATCGATACCCGCCCCGAGGAGGCCCGCGACGCGCTGCGCGCCATCGAGGCGATCAGCCGCGAGACGCTCCAGGGCCTGCGCCGCACCCTGGTCGCGCTGCGCAGGGCGGAGCCGGGCGAGGCGGCCCCGCTCGCCCCCGCCACCGGCCTCGCCGACCTCGGCCGGCTCACCGAGGCGACGGCCAGGGACACGGGCGTGCGCGTCGACCTCGCCGTGACCGGCGCACCCCGCGCGCTCCCGCCCGACATCGACCTGGCGGCGTACCGCATCGTGCAGGAGTCCCTGGCCAACGTGGTCCGCCACGCCCGCACCGACACCTGCCGGGTCCGCGTCACCCACGCCGACGACGCCCTGCGCCTGGAGATCGTGGACGCGGGGACCGGCCCGGCCGCCCCGGCTGCCGTTCCCGGCATGGGGATCACGGGGATGGCGGAGCGGGTGAGCCTGCTGCACGGCGAGTTCAGCGCGGGGCCCGCGCCGGACGGCGGCTTCCGGGTGGCGGCGCGGATACCGCTGCCGGAGCGGACACCGCTGCCGGAGGCGGCCCGATGACCGCACGGGTACGGGTGCTGCTCGTCGACGACCAGCCGCTGGTCCGCTCCGGGCTCAGGGTGCTGATCGGCGACACCGACGACCTGGAGGTGGCAGGCGAGGCGGGCGACGGCGCCGAGGCCGTCGAACTGGCCGCCCGGCTCCGCCCCGACGTCGTCGTCATGGACATCCGGATGCCCGGCACCGACGGCATCGAGGCGACGCGGCGGATCATGGCGGCGGGCACCGGCAGCCGCGTCCTCGTGCTCACCACCTTCGACGAGGACGCGTACGTGTACGGGGCGCTGCGGGCCGGCGCGGGCGGCTTCGTCGTCAAGGACATGCAGCTGGAGGACATCCTGGCGGCGATCCGTGTCGTGGCCGCCGGGGACGCGCTCATCGCGCCGGGCGTCACCCGCCGTCTGATCGCCGACTTCGTGGGGCGGCCGGAGCGTCCGGCGACGGCCCGCGCGCCGCGCGTCCTGGAGAGCGTCACGCAGCGCGAGCGTGAGGTCCTCACCCTGATCGGCCTCGGCCGCTCGAACCAGGAGATCGCCGGGGACCTGGTCATCAGCATGGCCACGGTCAAGTCCCACGTGGCCCGCCTGCTCACCAAGCTGGACGCCCGGGACCGTGTCCAGTTGGTGATCACCGCCTACGAGTCGGGCCTGGTGACAGCGGAGCGCTGAGACCGACACTGAGACCTCCCCTGGGACCGACCCTGGGACCGACCCGGGGAGCGGTATTCTTATCCGGTATAGGAATAGGGGTTCGGGTATCCTGGTCCCATGGTCCGCACCCCTTTGACCCCGCAAGAGCGAGAGCGCGGCGAGCGTCTCGGCCGGCTGCTGCGCGAGGCGCGGCTCGGGCGCAGCATGACCGAGGTCGCCGCGGCGGCGGGCGTCTCGGTGGAGACGCTGCGCAAGATCGAGACGGGCCGGGCGCCCACCCCGGCGTTCTTCACCGTCGCCGCCATCGCGCGTGAGCTGGGCCTGTCCATGGACGAGCTGATGGCGCACTGCAGCGCGGTCCCCGTCTGACGCGCCTTCCGGCACGGGCCGGAGATCACCCGCAAGGGTGTCAATCAAGATCGATCGAGCGGGTTGCCGACGATGGTCTTGGCAAGCCTGCCGCACGGGCTTACGTTCGTGCCTCTACGACCCTGGTCTACGGGCGTAGAGGAGCAGGCAAAGGAGCGGCCCATGACACCCGATCTGTACGCCCGCCACCGCGCCGCCCTGCCGGACTGGCTGGCGCTGTACTACGCGAACCCGATCGAGCTGACCCACGGCGAGGGCCGCCACGTCTGGGACGCGGCGGGCAACAAGTACCTCGACTTCTTCGGCGGCATCCTCACCACCATGACGGCGCACGCGCTGCCCGAGGTCACCAAGGCGGTGAGCGACCAGGCGGCCCGCATCATCCACTCCTCGACGCTCTACCTCAACCGCACCATGGTCGAACTCGCGGAGCGCGTAGCCCAGTTGTCGGGCATCCCCGACGCTCGGGTCTTCTTCACCACCTCCGGCACCGAGGCCAACGACGCGGCGCTGCTCCTCGCCACCTCCTACCGCCGCTCGCCGCAGATCCTGGCGATGCGCAACAGCTACCACGGCCGCTCCTTCTCGACGGTCGGCGTCACCGGCAACCGCGGCTGGTCCCCGACCAGCCTCTCCCCGCTCCAGACGCTGTACGTGCACGGAGGCGTCCGCAGCCGCGGCCCCTACGCCCACCTGTCCGACGCCGAGTTCACCGATGCCTGCGTCGCCGACCTGCGCGACATGCTCGGCCAGACGCGCGGCGACGTCGCGGCGCTCATCGCCGAGCCGGTCCAGGGTGTGGGCGGCTTCACGTCACCGCCGGACGGCCTCTACGCGCGCTTCCGCGAGGTCCTCCGTGAGCACGGCATCCTCTGGATCTCGGACGAGGTGCAGACCGGCTGGGGCCGCACCGGCGACCACTTCTGGGGCTGGCAGGCCCACGCCCAGTCGGGCCCGCCGGACATCCTGACCTTCGCCAAGGGCATCGGCAACGGCATGTCGATCGGCGGCGTCGTCGCCCGCGCCGACGTCATGAACTGCCTCGACGCCCACTCCATCTCCACCTTCGGCGGCTCCCCGATCACCATGGCCGCGGGCCTCGCCAACCTCTCCTACCTCATCGAACACGACCTCCAGGGCAACGCGCGCCGCGTCGGCGGCCTCCTCATCGAACGCCTCCGCGCCATCGCCGCGCACGCCCCCGGCGTCCGGGAGGTGCGCGGCCGCGGCCTCATGATCGGCGTCGAACTCGCCCACCCCGACACCTGCGAAGCGGCCCCGAACGCCGCCGCGGCCGTCCTGGAGTCCTGCCGCGAGAACGGCCTCCTGATCGGCAAGGGAGGCGGCCACGACACGAGCGTCCTGCGCATCGCGCCCCCGCTGTCCCTGACGGTGGCGGAGGCGGAAGAGGGCGCCGCGATCCTGGACGGGGCGCTGCGGGAGCACGCTTGAGCGGGGCCGGCCCGCGCCCCGCCAGGGGCGCGGGGAACCGCGCGACCGGTCACGACGCACCCGCGGTCGGCCGACAACAAAAGACTCACGGCGCGTTTCCGGCCCGGAGAGGACGCCCCCATGACCCTCACAGCCCCCTTCGACCACTCCCTCTCCATCCGCCAGATCCTCGCCCTGGACAGAATCGCGGCCGGTGAACCGGAGGTCGTCGCCGCCGCGGCCCACCTCGACAACCCCGTCCGCTGGGTCCACGTGGCGGAGGCGGCGGACGTCGGCGTCATGCTCACCGGCGGCGAGATGATCCTGACCACGGGCGTCCTGCTCGCGGGCGACGTCCGCAGCCAGACCGAGTACATCCGGTCGCTGCACAGGGCGGAGGCCGCGGCCCTCGTCCTGGGCCTCGGCCGCGCCTTTCCCGCACCGCCGGAGGACATGCGCCGCGAGGCGGAACGCCACGGCCTCCCGATGGTGGTCCTGCACCGCCCGTTCCCCTTCGCCGAGTTGACGGAGGAGGTCCAGTCCCGCCTGGTCCGCCGCAAGTACGCGGCCGTCAGCCTCTCCGAGGGCATCCGCACCGCGCTCACCGGCCTGATCACCGCCGGAGCGCCGTTGCAGAGCCTGCTCGACGAGATCGCCGCGCACAGCGCCTGCCCGGTCGTCGTCACCAACCTGGCCCACCGCGTCCTCGCCACGGCCGGGGAGCGCCCCGCCGTCGACGACGTGCTGCGCGACTGGGACCGTATCGCCCGCCGGCCCGGCGAGATCGACGGTCAGGGCTGGCTCCGCGCCGACCTCGGCGGCCGGGGCGAACGCTGGGGCTCGGTCGTCCTGTGCGGCTACCGCGGCGACGGCCCCTCGGGCCGCCTGCTCGCCGACCGCGCGGCCGAGGCGCTCGTCCTGCACCGCATGTTGTCCGGCTCCGCGCCGAGCTGGGAGGAACAGTCCGCCCAGTGCCTCCTCGCCGACCTGCTCTCCGGCGTGGTCCCGGCCCGGCACCTCCTGCCCCGCGCCAGGGCGGCGGGGCTCCCCGTCAACCGGCGCACCTTCGTCCCGCTGGTCGTCCGCGACGGCGAGCCCGCCGAACTCGACCGCGTCCTGCGCCTGTTGGGCCTGCCCGGACTCGTCGCCGAGGTCGCCGAAGGCGCTGTCGCCGTCCTCCTCAGCCTCGCCCGCGACCAGGCCGCCGAGGCGCTCACCGACCGCTTCGCGTCCCGCCTGCGCGCCGAGACGGGGAAGGGGCGCGCGGTCGTCGCCGCCGGGCCCGCCCGCCCCGCCTGGGAGGACGTGCCCGACGGGCTGCGCGAGGCGCTGCACGTCGCCGAGGCCGTCGCCGGGGCGCCGCCGGGCCTTCCCGCCGTCGTCCGGCTCGGTGACGTACGGCTGCGCGGACTGGTCCGGCTGCTGCGCGACGACCCGCGCGTGCAGTCGTTCGCCGAGCGGGAGCTGGACGGGCTGCTGCGCGCCGACGACGCCGAGACACTGCTGCCGGTCCTGCGCACCTACCTCGCCACCGGCCGCAACAAGTCCCGTACCGCCCATCTCCACCACATGAGCCGCCCCGCCCTCTACCGCCGTCTGGAGACCATCGAGGCGCTGCTCGGCATGGACCTCGACGACTTCGAGCAGGCCGCCTCCGTCCACATCGCGCTGCTCGCGCACGACGCCCAGCACGGCACGTGACCCGGGGAACGTGACACGGTGCAACGCCGCGCGCCCGACGACGTGACACGGTGCGACTCGGCGGTCACGGCCGGAATTCCTATCGTCGTCAGCACACCGCGTACCCCCCTCAGGAGGTTCCGATGAGCCCCGTGATCCGCGCCGCGATCTTCCAGACCGCCTGGACCGGTGAGAAGGAATCCATGATCAAGGCGCACGAGCAGGCCGTGCGCGACGCCGCCGCGCAAGGCGCCCAAGTCCTCTGCTTCCAGGAGCTGTTCTACGGCCCGTACTTCTGCCAGGTGCAGGACCCGGAGTTCTACGCGTACGCGGAGGCGATCCCGGACGGTCCGATCGTGCGCCGCTTCCAGGAACTGGCCCGCGAGCACCACATGGTCCTCGTCCTGCCGATGTACGAGGAGGAGCAGCCCGGCGTCCTCTACAACACGGCCGCCGTGATCGACGCCGACGGCTCCTACCTCGGCAAGTACCGCAAGACCCACATCCCGCAGGTCAAGGGGTTCTGGGAGAAGTTCTACTTCCGGCCCGGGAACTCCGGCTGGCCCGTCTTCGACACGGCCGTCGGCAAGATCGGCGTCTACATCTGCTACGACCGGCACTTCCCCGAGGGCTGGCGCGCGCTCGGCCTCGAAGGCGCGCAGATCGTCTTCAACCCGTCCGCCACCAGCCGGGGCCTGTCCCGCTACCTGTGGCAGCTGGAGCAGCCGGCCGCCGCCGTCGCCAACGAGTACTTCGTCGGCGCCATCAACCGCGTAGGGGTCGAGGAGTACGGCGACAACGACTTCTACGGCACCTCCTACTTCGTCGACCCCGAGGGCCAGTTCGTGGGCGAGGTCGCCGACGACAAGGCGCCCGAACTCGTCGTCCGCGACCTCGACATCGCCAAGCTGCGCGAGGTCCGCGACCGCTGGCAGTTCTACCGCGACCGCGCCCCGCAGGCGTACGAGCCGCTGACCCGCCCGTAGTTCCGTCCCGTTCCTGGAGGAGCACATGAGCGCCGTCCGTACCGTCGTCCGCGGCGGACTCGTCGTCACCGCCGCCGACGAGATGCACGCCGATGTCCTCGTCGAGGACGGCCGGGTCGTGGCCCTCGCGGCCAGTGGCAGCGACACCGCCGCGTCCTGGACGGACGCCCGCGTCATCGACGCGAGCCGGAAGTACGTCATCCCGGGCGGGGTCGACGGGCACACCCACATGGAGATGCCGTTCGGCGGCACCTTCGCCGCCGACACCTTCGAGACGGGCACCCGGGCGGCGGCCTGGGGCGGCACCACGACCATCGTCGACTTCGCCATCCAGTCCGTCGGGCACTCGCTGCGCGAGGGCCTCGACGCCTGGCACGCCAAGGCCGACGGGAAGTGCGCGATCGACTACGGCTTCCACATGATCGTCTCCGATGTGCACGACGAGACGCTCAAGGAGATGGACCTCCTGGTGGAGGAGGGCGTGACCTCCTTCAAGCAGTTCATGGCCTATCCGGGCGTCTTCTACTCCGACGACGGGCAGATCCTGCGGGCCATGCAGCGCGCCAGTGAGAACGGCGGCCTGATCATGATGCACGCCGAGAACGGCATCGCCATCGACGTCCTCGTGCGGCAGGCCCTCGCGCGCGGCGAGACCGACCCCCGCTACCACGGGGAGGTCAGGAAGGCGCTGCTCGAAGCCGAGGCCACGCACCGCGCGATCAAGCTGGCGCAGGTGGCGGGGGCACCGCTGTACGTCGTGCACGTCTCCGCGCAGGAGGCGGTCGCCGAGCTGGCACGCGCCCGCGACGAGGGCCTGCCGGTCTTCGGCGAGACCTGTCCGCAGTACCTGTTCCTGTCCACCGACAACCTCGCCGAGCCGGACTTCGAGGGCGCGAAATACGTGTGCTCGACCCCGCTGCGGCCGAGGGAGCACCAGGCGGCGCTCTGGCGCGGCCTGCGCACCAACGACCTCCAGGTCGTCTCCACCGACCACTGCCCCTTCTGCTTCACCGGCCAGAAGGAGCTGGGGCGCGGCGACTTCTCGAAGATCCCCAACGGGATGCCGGGCGTCGAGAACCGGATGGACCTCCTGCACCAGGCGGTCATCGACGGGCACATCTCGCGCCGCCGCTGGATCGAGATCGCCTGCGCGGCACCGGCCCGGATGTTCGGCCTGTACCCGAAGAAGGGCACCATCGCGCCGGGCGCTGACGCCGACATCGTCATCTACGACCCGGCCGCCGAGCAGACCATCAGCGCCGAGACCCACCACATGAACGTCGACTATTCGGCGTACGAGGGCAAGCGGCTGACCGGCCGGGTCGAGACGGTCCTGTCGCGCGGCGAACTCGTCGTTACCGAGCGGGAGTTCACCGGGCGCGCCGGGCACGGCGCGTACACCCCGCGCTCCACCTGTCAGTACTGAGAGGGGCCACCATGGATTTCGGACTCGTCCTGCAGACGGACCCGCCGGCCTCGGCGGTCGTGGAGCTGATGAAACGCGCGGAAGGGGCCGGGTTCCGTTACGGGTGGACGTTCGACTCCTGCGTGCTGTGGCAGGAGCCGTTCGTCATCTACAGCCGCATCCTCGCGGAGACCGAGCGCCTGACCGTCGGTCCGATGGTCACCAACCCGGGCACCCGCACCTGGGAGGTCACCGCCTCGACCTTCGCCACCCTCAACGACATGTACGGCAACCGCACCGTCTGCGGCATCGGGCGCGGCGACTCCGCCATGCGTGTCGCCGGCCGCACCCCGAACACCCTGGCCCGGATCAGCGGCGCGATGAAGGTGATCAGGGCGCTCGGCCGGGGCGACGAGGCGGACCTCGGGGGCGGCGCGGTCGTCCGCTTCCCCTGGGTGCGGGAGGGTGCCGAACTGCCCGTCTGGATGGCCGCGTACGGGCCGAAGGCGCTGAAGATGACCGGTGAGGAGGCCGACGGGTTCATCCTCCAGCTCGCCGATCCGTTCCTGACGGAGTGGATGGTGAAGGCGGTGCGGGACGCGGCGGTCGCGGCGGGCCGTGACCCGGCGGACGTCAAGATCTGTGTCGCGGCGCCCGCGTACGTCACCGACGACGACTCACCGGAAGCACTCGCCCACGCGCGTGAGCAGTGCCGCTGGTTCGGCGGCATGGTCGGCAACCACGTCGCCGACCTCGTCTCCAAGTACGGCGCGCACTCCGGCATGGTCCCCGACGAGCTGACCGAGTACATCAAGGCGCGCGAAGGCTACGACTACGCGCACCACGGCCGCTCGGGAAATCCGGACACGGCGTTCGTGCCGGACGAGATCGTCGACCGCTTCTGCCTGATCGGCCCGGCCTCCGCACACGTCGAAAAGCTGCGCTCGCTCCGGGAGTTGGGCGTCGACCAGTTCGCCCTGTACGCCATGCACGACGCGAAGGAGGCGGTGATCGACCGGTACGGCCGGGACGTGATCCCGGTGCTCGACGCATGAACCGTCTTCCTGGAACGAACTGAACGAACTGAACGAACTGAACGGACTGCCATGACCGACACCGCCCCGCCCGTCCGCGCGGCCGACCTGGAGGCCGACGCCTTCCCGGCGGACAGCCGCTACTTCAACGAGGATCTGCGCCCCGTCCCGCTCGCCGAGCGCCGCTGGACCACCTACAACTTCGTGTCCCTGTGGATCGGCATGGCCCACTGCATCCCGTCCTGGACGCTCGCCTCGGGCCTGGTCGCGCTCGGCATGGACTGGAAGCAGGCGGTGCTCACCATCGCCCTGGCCAACATCATCGTGCTGCTCCCGATGCTGCTCACGGGGCACGCCGGGCCGAAGTACGGCATACCCTTCCCGGTCCTGGCCCGCGCCTCGTTCGGGATACGCGGGGCGAACCTGCCCGCGATGGTGCGCGCGGCGGTGGCCTGCTGCTGGTTCGGCATCCAGACGTGGATCGGCGGCCAGGGCATCTTCGTCCTCCTGGGCAAGATCTTCGGCGGCTGGGCCGACGCGGCGAGGATCGGCGGCTACCCGTGGACGCTGTGGCTCTGCTTCGGCATCTTCTGGGTGCTCGAACTGGCCATCATCTACCGGGGGATGGACACGCTGCGCCGGTTCGAGAACTGGGCGGCGCCCTTCGTGCTCGTCGGCGCGCTGGTGCTCCTCGTCTGGATCGCGCACAAGGCGGGCGGCTTCGGTCCGCTGCTGCACGAGCCGTCGAAGGTCGGCTGGGGCGCCGACTTCTGGAAGGTCTTCTTCCCCGGCCTGATGGGCATGATCGGTTTCTGGTCGACGCTGTCGCTGAACATCCCGGACTTCACCCGGTTCGGGAAGGGACAGCGGGCGCAGGTGGTCGGCCAGACGCTGGGGCTTCCTACCACCATGACGCTGTTCGCGCTGATGTCCGTCCTCGTCACCGCCGGTTCGGAGAAGGTCTACGGGGTCGCGATCTGGGACCCGGTCGAGCTGGCCGGCAAGACGGACAGCGTTTTCGGGTTGCTGTTCGCGCTGGTCACGGTGTTCGTGGCGACGATCTCGGTCAATATCGCGGCGAACGTCGTGTCACCCGCGTACGACCTCGCGAACCTCGCCCCCAAGCTCATCACCTTCCGCACGGGCGCGATCATCACCGGCGTCGTGGGTGTCCTGGTCATGCCGTGGAAGCTGACCTCGACGCCCGAGCTGTACATCTTCACCTGGCTCGGTGTGGTGGGCGGTCTCCTCGGCACGGTCGCCGGCATTCTCATCGCCGACTACTGGCTCGTCCGGCGGACCGTGCTGCACCTCGCCGACCTGTATGTGGCCGGGGGCCGTTACTGGTACTCCGGCGGCTGGAACTGGCGGGCCGTCGTCGCCTTCGCCGTCGGCGGACTGCTCGCGGTCGGCGGCTCGTACTCCACGGTCGACGAGGACGGGAACAAGGCGGGCCCGTTCCCCACGGACGGCCTCGTCCCCCTTCTGAAACCGCTGGCCGACTACGGGTGGGCCGTGGGTCTCGCCGCGTCGCTCTGTGTGTATCTGGTGCTCATGGGCGCCGGGCGGCATCGTGGGTCGCGGCACGTATGACACGCCCTGGCCACGGTGCAGGAGGACAGAGATGCGTACGTTGATCAGCACCGCGTTCGTCTCGCTCGACGGGGTCATGGAGGCTCCGGGCGGCGAGTCCGGGTACCGCAACGCCGGATGGACCCACAAGGACCTCGAGTTCCGCCCCGAGGCATACGAGCTGAAGGGCCGCGAGCAGAAGGAAGCGTCCGCGATGATGCTCGGCCGGGTCAGCTATGAGGCGTTCAGCCCGCTCTGGCCCACGATGGAGGAGTTCGCCGAGTACGCCGTGATGCCGAAGTACGTCGTGTCGACGACGCTCGGCGAGGACGCCCTGGTGGACAACTGGGGCCCGACCACGATCCTGCGCTCGCTCGACGACGTCGCCGCCCTGAAGGAGTCCGACGGCGGGCCGGTCATCATCCACGGCAGCGCCTCGCTCAACCGGTCCCTGTCGGCGGCGGGCCTCATCGACCGCTACCACCTGCTGATCTTCCCGGTGCTGCTCGGCGCGGGAAAACGCCTGTTCAGCGATGCCGACAGGGACAAGCAGAAGCTGAAGCTCGTCGAGTACGAGGCGTACGCGAACGGGCTGCAGAAGAACGTCCTCGAGGTCGTGCGCCGACCCGCGCGCTGACGTGTACGCCGTGCGGCCGCGGCGGTGTTCCCGGTAGTTGAATGTCGGATTCCCCTGACGCGTTCCATTGACGGATGCCTTTCACACGCCGTATTGGTATACCAAAGCCGTGAGAGCGCGCCGCCGCTCTCGCGGAGGCGTGTGCCCCGATGTCCCGTTTTCGCCGGACGAGTTGGGCGCATTCAGACAGAGGAGCGCGTCATGGTCGCCGTGCACGAACAGACCTCCACAGCCGCAGCCGCCGGTCCTGACGGGACCAGCCCCGGGCTCTACAGTCCGGACCTCGCGCCCACTCGCAGGGCGGGCCGCCGCTGGGGCGCGTACAACGTCTTCACGCTGTGGGGCAACGACGTGCACAGCCTCGGCAACTACGCGTTCGCCATGGGCCTCTTCGCCCTCGGGATGAGCGTCTGGCAGATCCTCATCGCCTTCGCCATCGCCTCGGCCCTGCTGTTCGGCCTGCTCACGCTCTCCGGATACATGGGCCACAAGACCGGCGTCCCGTTCCCGGTGATGAGCCGGATCTCCTTCGGCACCAAGGGCGCGCAGCTCCCGGCGGCGGTGCGCGGCATCGTCGCCATCGCCTGGTTCGGCATCCAGACCTACCTCGCGGCCTCGGTGCTCCGCGCGGTGATCAAGAAGCTGGCGCCGGGCGCCGCCTCGCTCGACCACAACTCGGTCCTGGGCCTGTCGACGCTCGGCTGGATCACCTTCGTCGCGCTCTGGGCGGTCCAGGTCGTGATCGTCAGCTACGGCATGGAGCTGATCCGCAAGTACATGGCGTTCGCCGCGCCCGCCATCCTGATCACGATGTGCGGCCTCGCCATCTGGATACTCAGCAAGACCGACCTGTCCATCGCCGTCTCCACGGGCCACGCGCCGACCGGCCTCGACGCCTGGCGGCAGGTCTTCGAGAGCGCCGCTCTCTGGGTCGTCATCTACGGCACGTTCGTCCTGAACTTCTGCGACTTCACGCGCTCCGCCAAGAGCCGCCGCGCCATCGTCGTCGGCAACCTCGTCGGCATCCCGCTCAACATGCTCTTCTTCGCCGGGATCGTGGTCGTCCTCTCCGGCGGCCAGTTCAAGCTCGACGGGCACGTCGTCACCGGGCCCGAGGACATCGTCGCCACCATCCCCAGCACCACGCTGATGGTGCTCGCCTCGCTCGCCTTCATCACCCTGACCATCGCGGTGAACCTGCTCGCGAACTTCGTCGCCCCGATCTACGCGCTGGTCAACCTCTTCCCGCGCACGCTCGACTTCCGCAAGGCCGGCCTGGTCAGCGCCGTCATCGGCCTCGTCATCCTGCCGTGGAACCTGTACAACAGCCCCACCGTCGTCAACTACTTCCTCGGCGGCCTCGGCGCCCTCCTCGGCCCCGCCTTCGGCGTCGTCATGGCCGACTACTGGCTGGTGCGCAGGACCCGCGTCAACGTCCCCGCCCTCTACACCGACGCCGCCGACGGCGACTACCACTACCGCTCCGGCTTCCACCTGCGCGCCGTCGGCGCCTTCGGGCCCGCCGCCGCCGTGGCCGTCGTCGTCGCGCTCGTGCCCTTCTTCGAGCCCGTCTCCGGCTTCTCCTGGTTCATCGGCGCGGGCCTCGCCGCCCTGCTCTACGTGGTGTTCGCCGACCGCAGCCGCACCGCGCACGACGTGGACGGCGAGGCGCTCGCGGTCGAGTCCGCCTGAATCCGGTGTGAGGCACGGCAGTTGGGATCGACCATCATCCGCACAGAAAGCACCACCATGCGCATACTCGTCTGCAACGTCAACACCACCGGGACGATGACCGACGCCATCGGCGCCCAGGCGCGGTCCGTCGCCGCGCCCGGCACCGAGATCGTGGCCCTGACCCCGGCGTTCGGCGCCGAGTCCGTCGAGGGCAACTACGAGAGCTATCTCGCCGCGATCGCCGTGATGGAGACGGTGCGCGCCTACCCCGAGCCGTTCGACGCCGTCATCCAGGCCGGGTATGGCGAGCACGGGCGCGAGGGCCTCCAGGAAATCCTCTCCGTACCGGTCGTCGACATCACCGAGGCCGCCGCCTCCACCGCCCAGTACCTCGGCCACCGCTACTCCGTCGTCACCACCCTGGACCGGGCCGTGCCGCTCATCGAGGACCGGCTGAAGATCGCCGGGCTCACCGACCGGTGCGCCTCCGTACGGGCCAGCGGCATGGCCGTGCTCGACCTCGAACGCGACCCCGACGCCGCCGTCGAGGCCATTGTCGAGGAAGCCGCCCGCGCCGTCGAGATCGACCGCGCCGAGGTGATCTGCCTCGGCTGCGGCGGCATGGCCGAACTCACCGAGCGGGTCAAGGCGCGCACCGGCGTCCCGGTCGTCGACGGGGTCGCCGCCGCCGTCACCGTCGCCGAGTCGCTCGTACGGCTCGGACTCACCACGTCGAAGGTGCGGACGTACGCGCCGCCCCGCGAGAAGAAGATCCTCAACTGGCCGCCGTTCATCGGCGGTTGACCACCGGACCGGGCCGGACCGGGCCGGAGCGGGTCAGGAGGCGGCCGGTGCGTCCGTGCCCGTCGCGCGCAGGGCGGTGACGGCGTCCTGGGCCGCCTGGAGCGCGCCCTTGCCGATCGTCTCGGCGGACGGCGCGCCCTTGGACTCGAAGTCGCTGCCGTTGTAGGTGACGGTCACCAGGACGTTGGCGGCCCGGGCCGTCACCACGGCCTCGCGGGTCTTCTGCTTGTCCTTGGTGGTGAGGGCCGAGGTCAGGCGCGCGGCGTCGCCGATCTTCTGCGGCGTGCCGTCCCCCTTGTCGCCGGACGTGTACGACTGCTCCGCGAGCGCGTCGGAGTCCTTGACCTCGAAGGAGACGTCGAGCCAGTGGTAGTCGTACCCCTTGAGCGCGCTCCAGGAGCAGCCGCGGCGCACCGCCTCGTCGGTCGCCGTCAGCTCCTTGCCCGCCGTCTTCGCGCCCGGTACGAGCGACTTGACCGTTTTGTCGGTCACGGTGTCGCAGGGGGCGGGCGGCTTCGCGTACGTCTTGACCGCCACGCTCTCGCTCGGACCGGGCGACGCGGACGCCGTCGGCCGCGGCGCGGCGTCCTTGTGCTCCTTGCCGTCGGAGTCGGACATCGGGCCCGTGGACCAGGCCCAGCCCACACAGGCGAGCAGGGCGACCGGCAGGAGCCGGGCGGTCAGCATGACCGGCAGCGGGAGAGAACGCACGGCGTACGTCCCTTACGTCAGTGGGGCGGTGGGGGAGGCCAGTTTCACATGAGTTGCTGTGCGGCGATACCGCCACTTCCGTCACCCCCGCATCACACACCGGCACCGCGCGCCGGAGCCCGCGCCCGGCTCACCCGCCCGCGTCGTCCCGGCGCAGGGCCGTGACCACCCAGACACCCGCACGCATCCGTACGCCGCTCGCGGTCGCGTACGGGCGGAGCGTGGCCTCCAGGGCGGCGCGCGTACGAGCGGACACGCCCCGGCCGGGGGTGCGCGAGGTGTGTGAGGTGCTTGGCGTGTGCGAGGTGCGCGAGGGGTGTGAGGTGCTTGGGGTGTGCGAGGTGCGTGAGAGAAGGAAATCGACGGCGTCGGCAGGCGAGTCGCCCCACCGGGTCGTGACGTCGACCGGGGCGATGGCGATCCGGTGGAACGTGCGGTGCAGGGCGGCGTGGATCCGGTACGGCTCGGACAGCGACGCCATCGCGGTGCCCGCCGCGCGCGCCTCCGGGTCGGGCTCGGCGGGCGGCGCGTCCCGGGTGCCCTCCGCGAGACGGCGCGCGAAGCGGGCGAGCACCGCGCCCTCCTCCGTCTCCGGGCCCGTCCGGCGGGGACAGACGAAGGCGAGCCGGCCGCCCTCGCGCAGGGCGCGCGCCACGTTCGCGAACGCCGCCACGGGGTCCTCGAAGAACATCACGCCGCCCCGGCTGAGCGCGAGATCGTAGGTGCCCGGCGGGAACGGGTACGTCTGCGCGTCGCCGATCTCGTACGTCGCCCCGCGCACGCCCTGCTCGGCGGTACGCGCGCGGGCCCGCGCGACGAGCGGCGCCGACAGGTCCACGCCGACCGCGTGCCCCGGCGCCGCCAGCAGCGCGGCCGTGCGGGTGGTCGCGCCCGCGCCGCAGCCGATGTCCAGGACGCGGTCGCCGGGGGCGATCGCGGCGGCCTCGAACAGGGCGGCGTCGGCGTCGCCGAGCATGGCGTCGAAACGGCGGTCGTGGGCGGCCCAGTGCCGGCCCAGGGGGCCGTTCCAGGCGAGCTCCTGGCGGAGGTTGGCGACGGGGGCGGTGGCCGGTGTCGTGGGTGTCGCGGGCGTCGTGGGCGTCGTGGGCGTCGTCGGGGTCACCGGGGTCACTGGGGTCAGCGGAGGCAGCGGGGGCAGCGGGGGCCGCGGGGTCATCGGGTCTCCATGAGGTGGGTGACGGGCAGGGCAGACTCGATGCGGTCCACGGCGGCGAACGCCCCGTAGGCGATCAGACGCACCAGGCAGTCGTCGGAGAACGGCCGCGCGCGCCACGCCGCCACGTCCTCGTCCGTGATCCGGTACGGCGCCAGCGCGGCGAGCAGCGCGAGCCGGGCCCCGGGACGCTCGGCGCGGCCCGGAAGGTCCGGCCAGTGGGGCGCGGGATGCGAGCCGTCCCAGCGCGCCACCGTGTCCTGTACGAGGGTGAGGTCGGCGTCGTCGAGGAGGGCCGCGCCCGCCGTCGCCGCCGTGCGCAGGGCGTCGTAGGCGGGCCCGACACAGGTGCCCACCGCCCAGGCCGGCCCCGGGCCCGGGGAGTCGAGCAGGGCGAGCGAGGCGCCCGGGGCGTGGTCGGCGCGGACCACGCGGGACACGCTCCTTCCGACCAGGGATCGGACCGCCTTCACGCGCTGGGCGCCGGCGGGCAGCAGATTCTCGGTGCACAGCGCGGAGACGATCCGGTTGATGAAGTGGAAGGTCAGCGCCGTGCCCATGTGCGAGGCGAGGTCGGCGCGGGCGAACGGCGGCGGCGTCAGCGCCGGGGAGCCCGGCACGCGCGTGGCGCGCCCCCACGCGAGGAGGCGCGCCGCGCGGGCGTCGGCCGGGGCCCGGTCGCGGGCCACCGCCTCGCCGAGCGCGGGGTCGCCGGTGGCGTGCAGCAGCACGGCGTGCGCGTCGACGCAGAACGGGCAGCGGTTGGCGAGGGAGGCCCCGGCCGCGACCAGCTCGCGGTCGGTCCGTCCACCGCTGCCCGCGATCAGGGACTCGCGGAGCAACGCCCAGGCGGGCGCCAGTAGTTCGGGCGCCGAGGAGAGGACGACCAGGGTCGAGGGGCGGGCGATGCCGAAGTCGGTCGCCGTCTGCGCCCAGACGGCGGCCGCGGTGCCGGTGGCGGACTTGAGCGACGGTGGCGCGGTGTAGCGGTACGGACCGGACATACGGGCTCCTTCGGCCGTGTTCACTCGCTGCGATGCCGCCCACCCTCGCCCGGCGCCCCGTACTCGGGCGTCGTACGCCGGATCCCAACTCGGCCTACTCCCGGGGGAGTAGGAGGGCGCCCGGTGCCGTTCTCGGGACGGACGCCACTGTCAGTGCGGCGCTCTAGGGTGCGAAGCACACGGGGAACCGGCCGGAGGGGAGGGGGCTCGGGGGTGGACGAGGACACGGGCGCGGGTTCGGGTGTGAGTGGGGGCACGGGCGGCGGGGGAGCGGTGAGGGGCCGGGGTGTGGTGGCGGATGGGGGAGTGATGGCGGGCCGGGGTGTGGTGGCGGACGGGGGAGCGGTGGCGGGCCGGACGTCCGGTGCGTCGGCCCCGTCGACCGGACGGCGCGCGTATCTCGGGGACGCGGTGCTCGCCGTCGTGGCCTGTGTGGTGGTCGTGCTCGGGGCGCCGCTCGGTGGCGACGGCCGGGCGGGTGCGCTCGACTACGCGCTGATGGGGGCGGCGGCGCTGGCCCTGGCGGGACATCGCCGGGCGCCGCGCGCGGTCCTGCTGGCCACGGCGGCCCTGACCACGGCCTATGTCGTGCACGCGCACCCGGGCACCCTCGCGGCGCTCCCGGTCGTCGCGGCGGTGCACACGGCGTCCCGTGCCGGACACCGGGGGATCGGCGCCGCCGTGGCCGGGGCGTTCCTCGCCGTCTACGTCACGCGGGACGCGCTCGCCGCCGATGGTGCGACCACGCGCGGGATGCTGCTCGCGGGCTGGTTCCTGTGCGCCGTCGTGACCGGGCTCGCCGACAAGAACTGGCAGGCGTACCTCCACCAGACCGAGCAGCGCGCCCTGGAGGCCGAACGGACCCGCGAGGAGGCGGCGCTGCGCCGCGCCGGTGAGGAACGGCTGCGCATCGCGCGTGAACTGCACGACTCCCTCACCCACAGCATCTCGATCGTCAAGCTCCAGGCCGGGGTCGCCGTCCACCTCGCACGCAAGCGCGGTGAGGAGATACCGCCCGCGCTCCTCGCCATCCAGGAGGCGAGCGGCGAGGCGATGCGTGAACTGCGGGCCACGCTGGACGTCCTGCGCACCGACGAGCCCACCGGCGACCTGGCGACCCTCGTCGAACGCGCCCGCGCGGCGGGCGTCCCCGTCGACCACACCGTCACCGGGCCGGAGCGCGCGCTGCCCGCCGCGCTGGACCGGGCCGTGTACCGGATCGTCCAGGAGGCGCTGACGAACGTGGCCCGGCACGCCGGTCGCGGGGCACGGGCCGACGTACAACTGAACCACGGCGAAGCCGAGTTGACGGTCAGCGTGACCGACACCGGCACGGCGTCCCCGTCCCGGCCGGTCACCGAGGGCACGGGCCTGACGGGGATGCGGGAACGGGTCGCTGCCCTGGGCGGCACGCTGACCGTGGGGGCGCGTGCGGGCGGCGGGTTCGAGGTTCGGGTGTGTCTGCCGCTCGGCGGAGAGCCACCGGGCCCCGGCGCCCCACGAGTCCCGGTGCCCGAGCGCGAGGCGGCCACCCCGTGAACCACCCCCGCCCCGCGATCCGCGTCGTCCTCGTCGACGACCAGGCGCTCATGCGCGCCGGCTTCCGCGCGCTGCTCGACGCCGAGGACGGGATCGAGGTCGTCGGGGAGGCCGCGGGCGGGGACGAAGGGGTGCGGCTCGTCCGGGAGCGCGTGCCCGACGTCGTGCTCATGGACGTGCAGATGCCCGGTGTCAGCGGCATCGAGGCGACCCGGCGGATCGCGGGGGACCCCGCGCTCGCGGCCGTGCGCGTCGTCATGCTCACCAACTACGGCCTGGACGAGTACGTCTTCGAGGCGCTGCGCGCGGGCGCGTCCGGGTTCCTGCTGAAGGACAGCGAACCGGAGGACCTGCTCACCGGGGTCGCGGTCGTGGCGCGCGGCGACGCGCTGTTGTCGCCGTCCGTCACCCGCCGCCTCATCGGCGCCTTCGTGGCCCGCCCGCCGGACCGGGCGACCGCGCCCGGCCTGGAGTGCCTCACCCCGCGCGAGCGGGAGGTCACCGCCCTCGCCGCGCGCGGCCTCACCAACGAGGAGATCGCCGCGCACATGGTGATCAGCCCTTTCACCGCGAAGACCCACATCAGCCGCGCCATGACCAAGCTCGGCGCCCGCGACCGGGCCCAACTCGTCGTGTTCGCCTACGAGTCGGGGCTCGTCGCCGCCCGCACGCCGGACTCCGTGCGCGGCCGTGCGTAGGATCACGCCATGACGATCAAGGGGAAGGCGTCGGCCGTGCGCGCCGTGGGGCTCATGGTGACGGCGCTGCTCGTCGCGGCGGTCGCGGCGTGTGGAACGCCGACGCCGTCCGCCCCTGCCGCGACGGCGGACGCCCGCGCCCGCGTCGACGACTACCGCGTCCACGCGGACTCCCTGGACACCGCCACCCCGGCGCCCTACGGAAGCATCGACGTCGAGGAAGCCCGCCGTCCGGGCGCCTCTGCACCGGCCGCCTCCGCACCGGCCGCCCCGGCCGTGTCCGGACCCTGCCCCGACTCCGGTATGCGCGTCACGGCGGGTGACGTCGAAGCCGCGATGGGGCTGCGCGCCCTCACCGTCACGCTCACCAACTGCGGGAAGGCCACCTTCACCCTGTTCGGGTAGTCGTCGACCCCGCCCTCGGCTGCGGCACCGCGACCGTCGCCCCGGACGGCGGGCTCGACCTCGGCAGCACGGGGAGGCTCGGCACGACCGCCTGGCGCGCGGGGTGAGCGCCGCCCGCTAGGATCCGCACACGGTGCAGAGGAACGCGGACATGGGGTCCGCCGTGGTGGTTGGGGGTCGACGTGGTCGCTGGTCGTGTGGTGCGCTTCGACGGAGCGCGCGGATATGGGTTCATCGCGCCGGACGACGGCGGTGAGGACGTCTTCCTGCATGTGAACGATCTCCTCATCCCCGAGTCGTACCTGCGCACGGGGCTGAAGGTCGAGTTCGACATCGAGGAGGGCGACCGCGGCCCGAAGGCGTCGTCGGTCCAGCTCGCCGAGGGCACCCCGGCGCCGACGGCGGGACGGAACCCGGTCGACGGCGACGACGTGCTGTGCGACGTGCTGCGCGTCGACGAGTTCACCAACGAGGTCACCGAGCTGCTGCTGCGCGCCGCGCCCTCGCTGACCGGGGAGCAGATCCTGGCGGTCCGCCGCGAACTGGTGCAGAGCGGGCGCAAGCACGGCTGGGTGGACAGCTGAACCGGGCGCCGCTGAGGCGCGCCTGAGACGTTCCGGGGCCCGGACCGAGTCGACGTACTCGGTCCGGGCCCCGGTCGTTGTGCCCCTCTATGTCTCGTCCGGACATCTCTGTGTCTCGTCCGGTCATCCAAACTTCATCGATTCCGGTCCGCCATCCGGACAACCCCCTTGTCCTGCGGACTGTATGCGAAATACGTTCTGCGGTATTCCTTGATCGCCCACAGGCTCGGGAGGGTGCCCTCGTGCGCCGAACAACTGGTGCCCTCGCGGCAGTTGCGCTTGCCCTGGTGATGTCCACGACGGCGGGCTGCGGCTCCCTGCAGTCCTCGGCCACCGAGGTCGGCGGTGAGCGCATGACCGACTACCGTCCCGTCCGCGACGGCGGCACGCTCACCGTCGCCCTCAACGCCGACCCCGACAAGCTGGACCCGACCCTCGCCCAGACCCTCGTGGGCCGCACCGTCTTCGCCGGGATGTGCGAGAAGCTCTACGACGTCGACGCGGCGGGCAAGATCGTTCCGCAGCTCGCGACCGCCCTGCCGAAGGTCTCCGCCGACGGCCGCACCGTCTCCTTCGACGTCCGCGGGGACGCGACCTTCAGCGACGGTACGAAGCTCGACGCGGCCGCCGTCGTCACCTCCCTGCTGCGCCACCGCGACCTCGCCGGATCGGCCCGCGCCACCGAGCTGACCCCGCTGGAGGGCGCCGAGGCCACCGGCCCGTACCGCGTCCGCCTCACCCTCAGGCAGGCGTACGTGCCGCTGACGGCGGTGCTCGCCGACCGCGCGGGCATGGTCATGTCGCCGGCCGCGCTGAAGAAGTACGGCAAGGACTTCACCAACCACCCGTCCTGCGTCGGCCCGTTCAAGTTCGCCGAGCGCGTCGGCGGCGACCGCATCGTCCTCACGAAGGACGCCCGCTACTACGACGCGGACGCCGTCCACCTCGACAAGGTGATCTACAAGCCGATCCCGGACGGCAGCGTCCGCCTCGCCAACCTGCGCTCCGGCGACCTCCAGATCGGCGACCAGATGGCCCCCGTCGACGTGAAGAGCGCCCTGACCGACAAGAAGCTCCAGCTCTTCAACTCGCCCTCGCTCGGCTACCAGGGCATCGGCATCAACGTCGGGAACGTGGGCGGGCTCGGCGCGAAGCCCGGCCGTATCGACACCCCGATGGGCCGCGACGTCCGCGTCCGCGAGGCGTTCGAGCTGGCCATCGACCGCGACCTCATCAACAAGGTCGTCTTCCAGGGCATGTACGAGCCCGCCTGCGGCCCCGTCTCACCGGAGTCCGCGCTCGCCCCCGGCCGCAAGCCGTCCGCGTGCCCCAAGCGCGACGTCCCCGCCGCGAAGCGGCTGCTGAAGCAGGCCGGGGTCCACACCCCCGTACCCGTCGAGCTGAAGATCTCCACCACCCCCGAGTGGAGCCGCATCGGCCAGGTCGTCCAGGCCATGGCCAAGGACGCCGGGTTCGCCGTCACCCTGCGCCCCACCGAGTACGCCACCATGCTCGAAGAGACCGACGACGGGCACTACACGGCGTTCAACAGCGGCTGGTCCGGACGGCTCGACCCGGACGGCAACATCGCCAGCTTCCTGCGGACACGCGGCGCCATGAACGCCTACGGCCTCTCCGACCCGAAGATCGACGCCCTCGTCGAGCGCGGCCGCACCGAGGCCGACCCGGCCGAACGCGCCCGGATCTACGCGGAGTTGACCCGCCGCGTCAACGACGCCCACGCCCTGATCTACCTCTACCGCCAGAAGAACTACGTCGTCGCCGGGAAGGACGTCGCGGGCGTACGCGTCTACGGCGACGGCCTCGTGCGCGTGAAGGATGCGGGGTACGCCAAGTGACGACCGCCCAGGCCACACCGGGGAAAGCCGCACTGCCGCAGCGCGGCGGCAAGCCGCTCGCCGGACACCCCATGGCCGCGTACGTCCTGACCCGGCTGCGGCAGTCCGTCATCACCCTCTTCCTCGTCTCGATCGTCGTCTTCGCGGGCATCCGCGCCCTGCCCGGCGACCCCGCGCTCGCCCTCGCCGGTGAGGAGCGCAGCCCGGAGGCGCTGGCCGCGATCCGCGCCGAGTACGGGCTCGACGACAACGTCGTCATCCAGTACGCGCGGTTCATCGGCCACGCCGTTCAGGGCGACCTCGGCACCTCCTCGCGCACCGGCCTCCCGGTCGCCGACGCCATCGGCCAGGCCCTGCCCGTCACCCTCGAACTCGCCGCGCTCTCGCTCCTGCTGGCGATCGTGCTCGGCATCGGGGCCGGGATCGTCGCGGCCGTCCGGCGCGGCAAGCCCGCCGAGTGGATCGCCAACGCCCTCGCCCTGCTCGGCCTGTCCATCCCCACCTTCTGGCTCGGCATCGTGCTCGTCCTGGCCTTCGCGATCGCCCTGCCGGTCTTCGCGGCGTCCGGGTTCGTGCCCTTCGGCGCCGACCCCCTCGACAACCTGCGCCGCATGGTGCTGCCCGCGATCGTCCTCGGCTCGGGGCTCGCCGCCGTCGTCATGCGCCAGACCCGCGCCGCGATGCTCGACTCGCTCTCCGCCGACTACGTGCGCACCGCCCGCGCCAAGGGGCTGCCGCGCCGCGCGGTCATCGGCGGCCACGCGCTGAGGAACTCGCTGGTCACGGTCGTCACCGTGCTCGGGCTCCAGCTCGGCCACCTGATCTCCGGCGCGGTCGTCACCGAGCAGATCTTCGTGCTCCCCGGCTTCGGCAAGCTGACCATCGACGCCGTCTTCACCCGCGACTACGCGACCCTGCAAGGCGTGGTGCTGTGCACCTCCGCCGCCTACATCCTCATCAACCTGCTGGTCGACGTGGCGTACTCGGTCATCGACCCGCGCATCCGGCTCGGAGGTGCCCGGTGACCACGCTCACCCTCACAGGGATACGGGCCCGCGCCGCGGGCAGCGGCAGACTGCGCGCCCTGCGCAGGAACAAGCTGGCCATGACCGGCGCCGTCATCGCCGCCGTCTTCGTGCTCGCGGCGCTGCTCGCCCCGCTCGTCGCCCCGTTCGACCCCGCGCGGCCCGACTTCGACGACGTCCTCGCCGCGCCGAGCCCGAGCCACTGGCTCGGCACCGACGACCTGGGCCGCGACCAGCTCTCCCGCGTCGTCTACGGGGCGCGCGCCTCCATGCAGGTCGGGGTCCTCGCGGTGGTGTTCGCCTTCGTCATCGGCGTACCGCTCGGCCTGCTCGCGGGCTTCTACGGGCGGTTCACCGACAGCGTCGTCTCGCGGATCACCGACACGATGCTCGCCTTCCCGTTCCTGGTCCTGGCGGTCGGGCTCGCCGCCGTCCTCGGCCCGTCCCTGACCAACGCGACCCTCGCCATCGGCATCTCGCAGATCCCGGCCGTCATCCGGATCACCCGCGCCGAGACGCTCCGCCTCAAGCACGCCGACTACGTGGCCGCCGCCGTCGCCAACGGAGGCGGTGACGGCACCGTCCTCTTCCGCCACATCCTGCCGAACGCGACCTCCGCCCTCACCGTGCAGGCCACCGTCGGCATCCCCGCCGCGATCCTCGGCGAGGCGCTGCTCAGCTTCCTCGGCCTCGGGGTGCAGCCGCCCGATCCCTCGCTCGGCGTGATGCTCTCCTCCGCCCAGTCCTTCCTCGCGCCCGCGCCCTGGATGGCCGTCTTCCCCGGCCTCGCCGTGGTCGCCGCGACCCTGGCGTTCAACCTGCTCGGCGACGGCCTGCGCGACGTCCTCGACCCCCGTGGAGCCACCCGATGAGCCCCGACCCCGTACTGAGCGTGCGCGACCTGTCGGTCACCTTCCGAAACGGCCTCTCCGACACCCGCGCCGTCCACGCCGTCGACCACCTCTCCTACGACCTGCACGCGGGCGAGGTGCTCGCCGTCGTCGGCGAGTCCGGCTGCGGCAAGTCCGTCACCTCCATGGCCGTCATGGGGCTCCTCCCGCCCACCGCGCACATCACCGGCTCCGTCCGGCTCGGCGAGCGGGAACTCGCGGGCGCCGACGACAAGGCGTACGGGCGGATCCGCGGCAAGGACATCGCGATGATCTTCCAGGAGCCGATGACCAGCCTCAACCCGGTGCTCACCATCGGCCGGCAGATAGGGGAGGTGCTCCGCCGCCACCAGGGGCTGAGCAAGAAGGAGGCACGCGCGAGTGCCGTCGAACTCCTCGACCTCGTCGGCATCCCGGCACCCGCCCAGCGCGTCGACGAGTACCCGCACCAGCTGTCCGGCGGGATGCGCCAGCGCGTCATGATCGCCATCGCGGTCGCCTGCGACCCGTCCGTGCTCATCGCCGACGAACCCACCACCGCCCTCGACGTGACCGTGCAGGCGGGCATCCTCGAAGTCCTCCAGTCCCTGCGCGACCGCCTCGGCACCGCCATCGTCCTCATCACGCACGACCTCGGCGTCGTCGCCGACATCGCCGACCGCGTCCTCGTCATGTACGCGGGCCGCCCCGTCGAACAGGCGCCGGTGGACGAGTTGTTCGCCGCGCCCCGGCACCCGTACACGCGCGGGCTGCTCTCCGCCGTGCTGCGCCCCGGCGCCGCCAAGGAGCGCCTGCCGGAGATCCCCGGCCTGGTGCCGAGCCTCGACGAGCAGCCGGACGCCTGCACGTTCGCGCCCCGCTGCGCCCGCTCCGACGCCACCTGCACCGGGAGCCGTCCCGACTTCGAGGCCGTCGCCGCCGACGCCGGGGCGGGCGCCGCCCACCGTGCCGCCTGCTGGCACCCGCACACCCTTCAGGAGGCCGCCTCATGAGCACCCCGGTACTCGAACTCGTCGCTCTGGAGCGGCACTTCGCGGGCGCGGGCGGCACCGTGCGCGCCGCCGACGGCGTCACCCTGACCGTCGGGCGCGGCGAGGTCGTCGGCCTCGTCGGCGAGTCCGGCAGCGGCAAGTCGACCGTCGGACGGTGCGCCGTCCGCCTCGACGAGCCCACCGGCGGCACCGTCCGCATCAACGGCACCGACGTGACCACCATGTCGCGCCGCGCCCTGTGCCCCCTGCGCAAGGACTTCCACCTCGTCTTCCAGGACCCGTCGTCCTCGCTCGACCCGCGCATGACCGTCGGCCAGATCGTCGCCGAGCCGCTGCGCCTGCACGGCATCGCGAAGAAGGAGGCCGCCCACGCGCGCGTGGCCGAACTTCTCGCGCAAGTAGGGCTGCGCCCCGAACACGCCGACCGGCATCCGCACGAGCTGTCCGGCGGCCAGCGCCAGCGCATCTCCATCGCCCGCGCGCTCTCCGTCGACCCCGACCTCCTGGTCGCCGACGAGCCGACGTCCGCCCTCGACGTCTCCGTGCAGGCCAGCGTCCTGAACCTGCTCGCCGACCTCCAGCGCGACCGCGGCTTCGGCTGCCTGTTCATCACGCACGACCTGGCCGCCGTCGAGTACCTGGCGGACCGCATCGCCGTCATGTACCTCGGGCAGATCGTCGAGCAGGCCCCCACCAAGGAGCTGTTCGCCGACCCCAAGCACCCCTACACGCAGGCCCTGCTGTCCGCCGCGCCCGTCCCCGACCCGGTCGCCCAGCGCACCCGCGAACGCATCGTCCTCAGCGGCGAACTGCCCAGCCCGCTCGCGCCGCCGCCCGGCTGCCGCTTCCACACGCGCTGCCCGCTCGCCGTGGAGCGCTGCCGCACGGAGATCCCGGCCCTGCGCACCCTGAACGGCGGCCGCGAGGTCTCCTGCCACCTGGTGGCCGACGACGGCACGGCCCCCGATGCCGCCGGGGCCCCCTCTCGTACGATCCCGAACACCAGCACCGCCACCCGCTAGGAGCCTTCTTGTTCACCACCCGGCCGACCCTCCAGGGCACCTTCGGCATGGTGTCCTCCACGCACTACCTCGCCTCCCAGTCCGCGATGGCGGTCCTGGAGGACGGCGGCAACGCCTACGACGCCGCCGTCGCCGCGGGCTTCGTGCTGCACGTCGTCGAGCCGCACCTGAACGGGCCCGCGGGCGAGGTGCCGATCATCCTCGCCCCGGCCGGCGGCGATGTCCGGGTCCTGTGCGGCCAGGGCGTGGCGCCCGCCGGGGCCACCGTCGCCCACTACACGTCGCTCGGCCTCGACCTCGTGCCCGGCACGGGCCCCCTGGCCGCCGCTGTTCCCGGCGCTTTCGACGCCTGGATGCTCCTCCTCAAGGACTACGGCACGAAGTCCCTCGCCGACGTCCTGAAGTACGCCATCGGCTATGCGGAGGACGGCCACGCGCCCGTGGAGCGCGTCGGTGAGACCGTCGAGACGGTGCGGGAGCTCTTCGAGACCGAGTGGCCGTCGTCGGCCGAGGTCTACCTGGCCGACGGCAAGGCCCCCGCCCCCGGCGAACTCCTGCGCAACCCTCGGCTGGCCGCGACCTGGAAGCGGCTCATAGCGGAGGCCGGGCAGGTGGGTGACGGCCGCGTCGCGCAGATCGAGGAGGCGCGGCGGATCTGGCGCGAGGGCTTCATCGCCGAGGCGCTCGTCCGCCAGGCCGGGCGCCCCACCAAGGACACCAGCGGCGAGCGGCACACCGGCACCCTCACCCTCGCCGACCTCGCCGCCTGGGAAGCGACGTACGAGGCCCCGGCGACCTACGACTGGAACGGCTGGACGCTCTGCAAGGCGGGCGGCTGGAGCCAGGGCCCCGCCTTCCTCCAGCAGCTCGCCCTGCTCCCGCCCGAGCTGCCCGCCTACGGCTCCGCCGACTACGTCCACCTGCTCGTCGAGGGCTGCAAGCTCGCCATGGCCGACCGGGAGGCCTGGTACGGCGACGCCGAGGACGTGCCGGTGGACGCGCTCCTTTCGGACGACTACAACGCCGCGCGCCGCGCCCTGATCGACCCGCGGAAGGCCTCGTACGAGCTGCGGCCCGGCCGCCCGCTCGCCACTCCCGGCGAGCCGCGGCTCAGCGCGCACGCCAGCGCCGTCGCCGCCGGGGAGCCCGGATTCGACGCGATGGGGGTCGCGGGCGCCGGTGAGCCCACCGTCGCCAAGAGCCCGACGTCCCCGGTGCCCGGCGAACCCGACGTGGACAGCGACGGGCTGACCAGGGGTGACACCTGCCACCTCGACATCGTCGACCGCTGGGGCAACCTGGTCGCCGCCACCCCGTCCGGCGGCTGGCTCCAGTCCAACCCGGTCGTGCCCGAGCTGGGCTTCCCGCTCGGCACGCGGCTCCAGATGACGTGGCTGGAGGAGGGGCTGCCGAACTCGCTCACCCCGGGCCGCCGCCCCCGCACCACCCTCACCCCGTCGCTCGCCCTGAAGGACGGCGTCCCCGTGATGGCGTTCGGCACGCCCGGCGGCGACCAGCAGGACCAGTGGCAGCTGCACTTCTTCCTCTCCGTGGCGCTGCGCCCGGCGGTCCGCGGCGGCCTCGACCTGCAGGGCGCCATCGACGCCCCGAACTGGCACAACGACTCCTTCCCCGGCTCCTTCTTCCCGCGCGGGATGCGGCCGGGGTCGGTCACCGTCGAGTCGCGGATGGACGAGGAGGTCGTCGCCGAGCTGCGCCGCCGCGGCCACGACGTGACGGTCGGGGACGCCTGGTCGGAGGGGCGTCTGTGCGCCGTCGCCCGCGACCCGCGCACCGGCGTCCTGTCGGCGGCGGCGAACCCGCGCGGGATGCAGGGGTACGCGGTCGGACGCTGAGCCGTGCATGCGCCGTGGGTGGAATCACCGGCTTCACGAGGAACGCCGATTTCATGGTGATTCCACCCACAGTTCATCCGATCAGTACGCGATGTCAGTGGCGCGTGTTCTCATGGGGACATGATCGAAACAGTCACAGAAAGCATCGACGACTTTCTGACCAGCAATGTCACTGACCAGCTCGTGAGCGACGTGGAGCGGACCGTCCGCGCCGCGGCCGCCGCCGAGATCACCCCCCGCTTCCGACAGCTCGCCGCGCACGAGATCCAGCAGAAGAGCGCCCCGCACGACCTCGTGACCGTCGCCGACCGGCGCGCCGAGGAGTACCTCACGCGCGAGCTGCCCGCCCTCCTGCCCGGCTCCGTGGTGGTGGGCGAGGAAGCGGTCGCCGCCGACCCGACGACGTACGACGCGATCCGGGGCGCGGCCCCCGTCTGGATCGTCGACCCCGTCGACGGCACCCGCCAGTTCGTCCACGGCGACCCCGGCTTCTGCACGCTCGTCGCGCTCGCGCTCGACGGCGTGGTCCTCGCCTCGTGGACGTACGCGCCCGCCCTCGACGAGTTCGCGGTGGCCGTCCGCGGCCGCGGCGCCCGGCTCAACGGGCGGCTGCTGCCCGCGGGCGCCCCCGCCCCCGGCCGTGACCTGCGCGTCGCCACCTCGCACCCCGACTTCACCACCGACGCCCAGAAGCGCTCCCTGCTCGGCCTGCGCACCGAAGGGGTCGCCCCGCGCCCGTGCGGCTCGGCGGGCCTCGAATACCTGGCGATAGCCCGCGGCGACCTCGAAGCGGTCGCCTTCGGCTGGGAGCTGGCCTGGGACCACGCCGCCGGACTCCTCCTCGTCGAGGAGACGGGCGGCGCCCACCTCACCCGGGAAGGGCTCCCGTTCGTGATCACCGGTGGGAACGCGCTGCCGTTCACCGCGGCGCGCGACGCGGCGACGGCGCGCCGCGTCGCCGGTCTCCTCGCGGACGGCGTCTGACCTCGCCCCCGACCCGCCCGCCGGCCTGCGGCGGGCGGGCACCCGCGCCCGGCGGCGTCGGTGGCGCGGCATATCCTGTGCGGGCAGTGGCCGTCGGCTGACAAAGGAGTCCGAAGGTGCCGTCGATGCTCGATACCGTCGTGGTCGGTGCGGGACCCAACGGTCTGACCGCCGCGGTCGAACTCGCCAGGCGGGGCTTCTCCGTGGCCCTCTTCGAGGCCGAGTCCACCGTCGGCGGCGGCGCCCGCACCGAGGAACTCACCCTGCCCGGCTTCCGCCACGACCCGTGCTCGGCGGCGCACCCGCTGGGCATCAACTCCCCGGCGTTCAGAGCGATGCCGCTCGAACGGTACGGGCTCGACTGGGTCCAGGCCGAACTGCCCATGGCCCACCCGTTCCCCGACGGCACGGCCGCCGTCCTGGCCCGCTCCGTCGCCGAGACCGCCGCCTCCTTCGGGGCGCGGGACGCCGGCGCGTACCGGCGCCTCGTCGAGCCGCTCCTGCCGCACTGGGACGCCCTCGTACGGGACTTCATGTCCCTGCCGCTCAGCGCGCTGCCCCGCGACCCGGTCGCCCTCGCCAGGTTCGGGCTCCGCGGACTGCCGCCCGCCACCTGGCTGATGCGCCGCTTCCGCGACGAGCGGGCGCCCGCCCTCTTCTCCGGGCTCGTCGCCCACACCATCGCCCCGCTGGGCGGGTTCGCCACCTCGGCGATCGGACTCGTCTTCGCGCTCGCCGCCCACGCGCGCGGGTGGCCGCTCGCCCGGGGCGGCTCCCAGTCCCTCTCCGACGCGCTCGCCGCCTACCTCAGGGACCTCGGCGGCGTGATCCACACCGACTACACGGTCAAACGCCTCGACGACCTGCCGCCCGCCCGCGCCTACGTCTTCGACACCTCGCCGACCGCCCTCGCGCGGATCGCGGGGCTCGGCCGCCACTACGACCGGTTCCGGTACGGGGCGAGCGTCTTCAAGCTCGACTACGCGCTCGACGGGCCCGTGCCGTGGACCGCGCCCGAGGCCCGGAAGGCGGGCACGGTGCAGGTCGGCCCGTACCGGGGCGACATCGACAAGGCACTGCGCGCCGCGTCCGTCGAGGGCCGGGCCCCCGAGAACCCGTTCCTCATCACCGTGCAGCCGAGCGTCGTCGACCCGTCGCGCGCACCCGAGGGCAAGCACACGTTCTGGGCCTACGGGCATGTGCCGAACGGGTGGGACGGCGACCTCACCGACGCCGTCGAACGCCAACTGGAGCGCTTCGCACCAGGGTTCAGGGACCTGATCCTCGCCCGCGCCACCGCGGGACCGCCCGAACTCGCCGTACGCAACGCCAACTACGTGGGCGGCGACATCTCCTGCGGCTCCGTGACCGGACTCCAACTCCTGCTCCGCCCCAGGCTCTCCCTCTCCCCGTACACGACCCCGCATCCGGCCGTCTTCCTCTGCTCCTCGGCGACCCCGCCGGGGCCCGGCGTGCACGGCATGTCCGGACACAACGCGGCGAAGGCCGTCTGGCGCAGACTGCGAGCGACATGAGTACGCGACTGACCCTCGTCCAGGGCGACATCACCGAGCAGGACGTCGACGCCGTGGTCAACGCGGCCAACTCCTCCCTGCTCGGCGGCGGGGGAGTCGACGGCGCGATCCACCGGCGGGGCGGTCCCGAGATCCTCGCCGCGTGCCGTGCACTGCGGGCCTCCCACTACGGCAAGGGGCTCGCCGTCGGACAGGCCGTCGCCACCACGGCCGGGCGGCTCCCGGCCCGCCACGTCATCCACACCGTCGGGCCCCGCTGGTCCGGGAGTGAGGACCGGTCCGGGCTCCTCGCCTCCTGCTACCGGGAGTCCCTGCGGGTCGCTGCCGCGATCGGGGCGCGGACCGTGGCGTTTCCCGCGAATCTCCACGGGGGTCTATGGGTGGCCCCTGGAGGACGGGGCGCGGATCGCGGTGGAGACGGTGCGGGGGGCTGCGCCGGGCTTGGTCGAAGAGGTGCGGTTCGTTGTCTTCGACGAGCGGGCGCGGATGGCTTTCGCCGGGTATGTGGAGGAGCGGGGCCCCTGAGTCTGCCGGTTTCCGGGTGCGGGTTGCGTTGTGGCTGGTCGCGCAGTTCCCCGCGCCCCTGGGGTGTGCCCTTGCGTGTGCCGGTTTTGAGGTGTGGGGCTCGTTGTGGTTGGTCGCGCAGTTCCCCGCGCCCCTGGGGTGTGCCCTTGTGTGCGCCGGTTTTGAGGTGCGGGGCTCGTCGTGGCTGGGCGCGCCGTTCCCCGCGCCCCTGGAATGCGCACTTCGTGCGCCATTCCGAGGGCCGGCCGTGCCGCGCGGCACGGATGCGAGGACGATGTCGGATTCTCGCCAGCCAAGCCGCTCACCATGCCGGATGCTGGAACCATGCCCAGCGCCGAGAACACCTCCGGCACCAATGCCGCGCACACTGACATCCTCGCCGAGCACGCCCCCGGCACTGCTGCCGCGCACGCACCCGGCACCGTTGCCGAGCACAAGCCCGGCGGCGTCGGCGGCCCGCACATCGATGCCGCCCGCGAGAGCAACACCGGTACCGCCGCCATGCATACCGACACCGAGCGGTGTGTGCGGGCCGTGCAGGCCAAGGACACGCGGTTCGACGGGGTGTTCTTCACTGCTGTTGTGACGACTCGGATCTACTGCCGGCCGGGTTGTCCCGTCGTGCCGCCCAAGCCGCGCAACATGCGGTTCTATCCGAGCGCCGCCGCCTGTCAGCAGGCCGGGTTCCGGGCCTGTAAGCGGTGCCGGCCCGATACCAGTCCGGGGTCGCCGGAGTGGAATCGGCGGGCCGATCTCACCGCCCGCGCCATGCGGCTCGTCGCCGACGGGACCGTGGACCGGGAGGGGGTCACGGGGCTGGCCCGCCGCCTGGGGTACAGCGCGCGGCAGATCGAGCGGCAGCTCCTCGCCGAGCTGGGGGCGGGGCCGCTCGCGCTCGCCCGTGCCCAGCGGGCCCAGACCGCGCGGCTGCTCATCGAGACGACGGGGCTGCCGATGGCGGACGTCGCGTTCGCCGCCGGGTTCGCCTCGATCCGCACGTTCAACGACACGGTCCGCGAGGTCTTCGCCCTCTCCCCGAGCGAGCTGCGCACCCGCGCGCCCCGGGGCCTGCCGAGCGCGCCCGGGGCGATCGCGCTCCGGCTGCCGTTCCGCGCGCCCCTCACCCCGGACAACCTCTTCGGCCACCTTGCGGCGACCGCCGTACCGGGCGTCGAGGAGTGGCGGGACGGGGCGTACCGGCGCACGCTGCGGCTCCCGTACGGGCACGGCATCGTGGCGCTCAGGCCCGGCGCCGAACACATCGGGTGCCGGCTCACCCTCACCGACCAGCGCGATCTGACCGTCGCCATCAGCCGCTGCCGCCGGATGCTCGACCTCGACGCCGATCCGGTCGCCGTCGACGAGCGGCTGCGCGCCGATCCGTCGCTGGCGCCGCTCGTCGACAAGGCGCCGGGCCGCCGGGTGCCGCGTACGGTCGACGAGGCCGAGTTCGCGGTCCGGGCCGTGCTCGGGCAGCAGGTCTCCACCGCCGCCGCCCGCACCCACGCGGCCCGCCTCGTCCAGGCGCACGGCGAACCGGTCGACGACCCCGAGGGCGGCCTCACCCACCTCTTCCCGACGCCGGAGGCGCTCGCCTCGCTCGACCCGGAGAGCCTCGCCCTGCCCCGCGCGCGCCGGACCACCCTCACCACGCTCGTACGCCAACTCGCCGACGGCGGGCTGACGTTGGGGCCCGTGTCCGACTGGGACGAGGCGCGCGCCCGGCTCGCCGCGCTGCCGGGGTTCGGGCCCTGGACCATCGAGGCCATCGCCATGCGCGCCCTCGGCGACCCGGACGCCTTCCTCCCCACCGACCTCGGGATGCGGCGCGCCGCACAGGAGTTGGGGCTGCCGCACACTCCGGCGGCGCTCACCGCGCGGGCGGCGGCCTGGCGCCCGTGGCGCGCGTACGCCGTCCAGTACCTGTGGGCGACCGACAGCCACCCGATCAACCATCTGCCCAGCTGAACGAAAGGAACGTACGGCCATGGAAGGCAAGCGGCACACCGTCGTCGACAGCCCCTACGGCGCCCTCACCCTCGTCGCCACCGACGGCACGCTCTCCGGTCTCTACATGACCGAACAGCGCCACCGCCCCGCCGAGGAGACGTTCGGCGTGCGCGACGAACGCCCCTTCGGCGCCGTCATCGACCAGTTGGAGGCGTACTTCAACGCGGAGCTGACGACGTTCGACCTGCCGCTCCACCTGCACGGCACGCCGTTCCAGCGCGCCGTCTGGGAGCAGCTGCGGAAGATCCCGTACGGCGAGACCCGCACGTACGGGGAGCTGGCCGCCGCCCTCGGCAACCCGGCCGCCTCCCGCGCCGTGGGCCTCGCCAACGGCAAGAACCCCGTCGGTGTGATCGTCCCCTGCCACCGGGTGATCGGCGCGAGCGGCGGCCTCACCGGGTACGGCGGCGGCCTGGAGCGCAAGCGCCGCCTGCTCGACTTCGAACGCGGCACCGCGCTGTTCTGAGGACCTGCCTAGGGCTTGGCCTCCGCGTCCACCGGCTTCGGGATCAGCAGCGACGTGCACAGCGCCGCCACGATCAGCACGAGCCCGGCGACGACACCGGCGCTGTACCCGCCGACGGACGTCCCGTCGGCAGGGGCGACCGCGTCCATCACCGCGTACAGGACGACGAAGCTGAGGCCCGCGCCCAGGTTGAAGCAGCCGGCGTTCAGGCCCGGCAGGAAGCCCGGGTTCTCCGTGGGGGAGAGGAGGATGCCGAGGCCGTTGAGCATGATGTTGACCGTGCCCGCGTAGGTCGCGCCCAGCAGGATCGACGAGGCGAGCAGCAGGCCCGACGAGTCGGTGTGCAGGGTCAGCAGGGCGAGCACCGTCGCGACGGCCGTCGAGATCAGGCCGATGCGCAGGATGCGGCCGTAGCCGAAGGACGCGGCGAGGCGTCCCGCCAGCGGGCCCATCGCGAGGCCCGCGAGCGCGTACGGCGTCAGCGTCCACCAGGTGGCGCCCTCGGCGCCCAGGCCGAGGCCGACCCCGGCGTCCTGGGCGAAGCCGGGCAGCAGGCCGTTCATGATGGCGAAGACGCCGGTCATGGTCAGCATGGTGGACGCGAGGAGCGACCAGGTGGCGCGCCGCTTCAGCAGGTGCGTGGCGACCAGCGGGGTGCGGGTGCGGGTCTCGAGGCGCCAGAACGCCCAGAACGCGAGCGCGGCGAGGACCAGGAGCCCGACGGCGAGCGGCCAGTTGGCGTCGGCCAGCTTGCCCGCCTCGTTGAAGGCGATAAGGAGCGCGCCGACGGAGACGACCAGGAGCGCGACGCCGGGCCAGTCCATGCGCGGCCGCTCCTCCGCGCGCGACTCGGAGGCGAGGAAGCGGACGAGGACGGCGGCGAGCGCCGCGAACGCGGTCATGACCCAGAAGATCGACGCGTAGCCGTGGTGCTCCGCGAGGGAGCCGCCCGCGAACGAGTCGACGCCCGCGATACCGCCGTTGACCGCCGTGACCAGGCCGAGCAGGGTCCCGTACCGCTTCGGGTCGGGGACCTCGACGCGCAGCATGATCAGTGCGAGCGGGATGGTCGGTCCTGACGCGCCCTGGATGACGCGGCCGACGGCGAGCGTGCCGACGGACGTGGCCAGCGCGGAGATGACGCAGCCGACGGCCATCAGGACCGTCATCCCGGTGAGCACCTTGCGGCGGCCGATCAGGTCGCCGAGGCGCGGCAGGAACAGCGAGAACAGCGCGGCGGCCGTGAAGAACGCCGTCTGGGTGACGCCGACGGCCGAGGCCGTGGTGTGCAGCTCGTCGGCCATCGTGGACAGCGCGGGGCTGAGCATCGAGGCGTTGAGCTGGAAGGCGAAACTGGCCGCGAGCAGGGCGGCCATCAGGGCGCCGACCCGGGCGGGGCGGCCCGCGCGGGGACCGCCCGCCGGGGTGTGGGGGGTGGCGTCGAGGCTCATGCCGCCGGGTCTCCGATACGGACGAGGGCGTCCACGACGAGGTTCCAGAACCGCTCGTGGTCGAGGTCGACGGCGACCTGGGTGTGGCAGTCGTCGGGCGCGGGGGCGCGCAGGTCGGTGACGGTCATGCCGAGGGTGAGCGTGCCCCGCAGCTCGATGTCGACAGGCGCCTTGCGTACGGTCATGACGCCCGGGTCGATCACGTACGCGACGGCGCACGGGTCGTGCACGGGCGGGTGCTCGAAGCCCTGGTTCTCGCGGTAGGCCTCGCGGAAGAACTCCAGCAGCTCCAGGACGAACGCGGCGGGCCCGGTGCCGACGGCCGCGATCTTCTTCTCCACCTCGGGGGTGGCGAGCGCCTGGTGGGTGAGGTCGAGGCCGACCATCGTGACCGGCCACTTCTCGTTGAAGACGATGTGGGCGGCCTCGGGGTCGATGACGATGTTGAACTCGGCGACCGGGCTCCAGTTGCCCTCGTGGAAACCGCCGCCCATCAGGACGACCTCGCGGACGCGCTCGACGATGCGCGGCTCCTTGCGCGCGGCGAGCGCGATGTTCGTCAGGCCCGCGGTCGGCACGATGGTGATCTCGCCCGGCTCGTGCGCCATGACGGTGTCGATGATGAGGTCGACGGCGTGCCGGTCGTCGAGCTCGGTGGTCGCCTCGGCCAGCTCGGGGCCGTCGAGGCCGGTGTCGCCGTGGATCTCGGCGGCGGTCTCGATCTCACGCACGAGCGGCCGCGCGCAGCCCGCCGCGAAGGGCACCCCGGTGATTCCGGCGATGGCCGCGACCGACAAGGCGTTACGGGTCACCTTCTCCAGGGTCTGGTTCCCGACGACGGTCGTCACCGCGACCAGGTCGATGTCGGGGTTGCCGTGCGCGAGGAGCATGGCGATCGCGTCGTCGTGCCCCGGGTCGCAGTCGAGAATGATCTTCCTGGCCAACGGAATGAGCCCCTTTGCTCCGAAAAACTGTCCACGGAAAGCTCACCTGTCCCCGGCCGCTTTGTCAACGCGCGTAGATGCCCATATTGCGGCGGTCTGCTTCGTACGGACCTCCAAGGAAGCGGAGGCGAGCCCTCCAGAACGATCCTAGGCGCGGACGAGCTCCACCGTCCGCGCGGCCAGCTCGCTGACGCGCACCCCGTCGAAGCCGAAGACCGCGCTGCGGACCCGGTCCTCAAGAGGCGCCGTCCACTGCTCCGGGAGGGCCGCGGCCCCGCACAGCACCCCGGCCACCGACCCCGCCGTCGCCCCGTTGGAGTCGGTGTCGAGACCGCCGCGCACCGTCAGGGCGAGGGTGTGGGTGAAGTCGCCGCCGCCGTGCAGCAGAGCTGCCGTGATCACCGCCGCGTTCGGGACGGTGTGGATCCAGCCGAGCCCCGCCGTCTCCCGCTCGACCGTGGCCAGCGTCTCCTCCCAGCTCAGACGCGCGTCATGGAGCGACGTCGTACGGCGCACGACACGGGCCAGACGGCAGCTCGCCGGGATCGTCGACAGCGCCGCGTCCAGGGCGGTGCGCGCGGACGACGCCGTGAACGCGGCGGCGACCAGCGCCGCCGCCCACATGGCGCCGTACACCCCGTTCCCCGTGTGCGAGAGCACCGCGTCACGGCGGGCCAGATACGCGGCCCGGCGCGGATCACCCGGCGAGGTCCAGCCGTAGACGTCCGCGCGGATCAGCGCCCCGATCCACTCCTGGCAGGGGTTGTCGTACGTGGCCGTCAGCGGCGGCTTCAGCCCGTTGACGAGATTGCGGTACGCCGCGCGCTCCGCCGTGAACGTCTGCGAGTACGGCAGACGCGACAGCCACACCTCACCCACCTGCTCCGTGCTGAACGCGAAACCGAACGTCTCCAGGAGATGCAGATTGAGGATCGCGTAGTCCACGTCGTCGTCCCGGCAACTGCCGTGCACCCGCCCCCGCACGCACCGCTGCCACTCCGGGCGCAGCGCCGAGGCGAACTCCTCCGACGGCGGCTCGGGTAGATAGTCGGTCAACGGCAGCGCGCCCGCCTGCCGCAGATAACGGTCGATACGGGCCCGCGTCCACACCTCGCCCTGCTCCACCGGCTTGCCGAGCATGTTCCCCGCGACACGGCCGAGCCAGCCGCCGAGGACACGGTCGGCAAGGACGCTCTCCGTGAGCGCCGGGCGTGCGGGAAGACCCGTCGGCTTCATGCCACCGGTCTACCCGCTCCGCCCCCCACCTGCCAGTACCCCAGGTCAGGTCACCCCTGGGCAGCGGGCCCCTCCTGCGGTTAAGGTCGCAGCGGCGCGACTGCCTTGACGCGAGCAAGGCCCGAAACAGCAAGGGGAGCAAGGTGGCGGACGCTGCACAGGCCGCGCGACGCGTATTGATCGCGGCCGACAAGTTCAAGGGGTCGCTCACCGCGGTGCAGGTCGCCGAGCGGGTGAGCGCGGGCCTTCGCCGGGTCGCGCCGAACATCGAGATCGCCTCCGTGCCCGTCGCGGACGGCGGCGACGGCACCGTCGCCGCGGCGGTCGCCGCCGGGTTCGAACGCCGCGAGGTCCAGGTCACCGGGCCGCTCGGCGAACCGGTGACAGCGGCGTACGCGCTGCGCGACGGCACGGCGGTCGTGGAGATGGCGGAGGCGTCCGGCCTCCAACTGCTGCCCGAAGGCGTCTTCGCGCCGCTCACCTCCACGACGTACGGCTCCGGCGAGGTCATCGCCGCCGCGCTCGACGCGGGCGCCACGTCCATCGTCTTCGGCGTCGGCGGCAGCGCCACGACCGACGGCGGCGCGGGGATGCTGGCCGCGCTCGGGGCCCGTTTCCTGGACGCGTCGGGCGCGGAGGTCGGGCCGGGGGGCGGCGCGCTCGCTGCGCTGGCCTCGGCGGATCTGTCCGGGCTCGACCCGCGCCTCTCCTCGGTGTCCATCGTCCTCGCCAGCGACGTCGACAACCCGCTCACCGGGCCCAAGGGCGCGCCCGCCGTCTACGGACCCCAGAAGGGCGCCACGCCCGAGGACGTCGCCGAACTCGACGCGGCCCTCGCGCACTTCGCGAAGATCCTCGGGGAGAGTGTCGGGCCCCAGGCCCTCGCATACGCGGAGTCGCCGGGGGCCGGGGCCGCGGGCGGTATCGGCTACGGGGCGCTCGTCGGCCTCGGGGCGAGTTTCCGGGCCGGGATCGAGGTCATGCTCGACGTCCTCGGATTCGCGCCGGCGCTCGACGGGGCCACGCTCGTCATCACCGGCGAAGGGTCTCTCGACGAGCAGACGCTGCACGGGAAGGCGCCGGCGGGGGTCGCCTCCGCGGCTCGCTCCGCGGGTATCGAGGTGGTCGCGGTCTGCGGCCGTCTGGCGTTGGACCCGTCCGCGCTCGGCCGCGCCGGGATCCGGCGGGCCTACGCGCTGACGGAGATCGAGCCGGATGTGGCGCGGTGCATCGCCGAGGCGGGGCCCATCCTGGAGGAGCTGGCGGAGCGGATCGGCACGGATTTCCTGACCTGAGCGGGGTCGCGCCGCTAGGGGTGCGGGTCGGTCGTGGCCGGTGACACAGCGCCCCGCGCTTCTTGAGCGCGGGTGCCGCACCGTCGCGGCTGGTCGCGCAGTTCCCCGCGCCCCTGAGCATCTGCCCCCTTCGCGTCGTTCTCGTGCGCGGGCTTCGTCGTGGTCGCTCGCGCAGTTCCCCGCGCCCCTGAAGGCCTGCGGCTTCGCCGCGCCTTCCCCGCGGGACGCGCCCCGCGATGAGATGCCGCACGCAGTGCGCGTCTCAGGGGCGCGGGGAACGGCGCGAGCAGCCACGGCGGTGCGGCGCTCGTCGATGGACAAGACGGCGCACGCAGTGTGCGTCTCGGGGGCGCGGGGAATGGCGTGAGCAACCACGGCGAAACCCGCGTCCGTCGACGGACAGGCCGGCGTCGGCGGATCGCGCGCCGCACCCCTACGATCCCGGTGACAACCGATACGCGTCCAGCGCCAGCGTCATCTCCATGAGATCCCTCGGGCGCGACAACGACCGCGAGGTCAGTTGTTCCAGGCGGCGCAGGCGGTTGAACACAGTGTTCCGGTGGCAGTACAACCGCCCAGCGGCCCGCCCGGCAGACCCTTCACAGGCCAGCCACGCGTCAAGCGTCTCCAAGAGCACGGCCCGGTCCCCGGGTTCGAGCGAGAGCAACTCGCCGAAGACCCCGGAGACCAGCCGCTGGGCGAGATCCGGCTGGCTGACCACCAACGCCGTAGGCATACGCTGGTCGAGCCGCATCACCCCGCTCGACTCCGGCGGACACGTCCGCAACGCCAGTTCGGCCAGCCGCCGCGCATGCCCCAGCTCGGCGAGCCCCGTGACGACGGGACTCAGCCCGCCGGGGCCCGGGCACCGCCCGTCCAGGAGGGCCGCCAGTTCGTCGAGCTCCCGGCCCGCCCCGAGCGCGACCACCCCCACCTCACCGTCGGCCCGCATCCGCCAGACGAACCGGAACCCGGGGTCCTGGATCCGCCGGTGGAACGCCTCCCGCACGTCCCGCCGTTCGACGCGGAGGACGACGACCGCGTACGGCCCGTGCTCGGGAAGGTCGAGCCCGGCGGCGGCCCGCGCCGCGAGGCCGGGGGCCGGGCGGCCCTCGAGGAGCGCGTCGAGCAGCGCCTGCATCTGCTCGTCCGTGCGCCGCCGGAGCTCCAGCTCCGTGGCCCGGTACGCCTCCGACGCCGCCTCCGCCTGGGCGTCGACAGCCGCCCACACCATCGTCGCGGACCGCATGAGGGCGGAGAGCCGGTCGGGTTCGCGGCCGGCGCTCTCCATCAGGGCGTCCCAGACGAGGTACCCCGCGTTGCGGTAGGCGTGCACCAGCAGGTCCAGGGGCAGCCCTTGTCCCGCCCGGCGCCGTCCCGCCTCCTCCGCGTACGCCAGATCCCCGCGCGGGGAGTCGCGCGGCGCGGAGATCGTCTCGATGCCGATCCGCATCGCTTCCTCGGCCTCGCGCCACTGGACGTCGTACGGCAGCACGCGCGCGTACACGTCGGAGAACGCGGACAGCTGCCGCAGATGCTCGTCGACCAGCTCGGGCACCCGTTCGAGCAGCGTTGTGCACGCCTCCTTGAGGAGCTTCCAGTCCTGCCCGGTGCGATGCCTGCGCCCGCCCATCGCCCCTCCCCAACACCTCGTAAAGCGACGGCAAAGGACTTTCTCGTACGTCCGGAGGATGCCATCCCGCGCCCGTCCCCGGCAGGCCTCTGACACGGGGTCTTGTGCGCGCGCACAACCGAGGCGGGCGGGCGCTGGGCCCGCGCAGCGATTCCCGGGCCGCCCGTGGACGGGCCGCCCGCGCGGTGCTGTCGTGAGCGCCACCGGTCCAGGGAGGGACACAGAGTGACCGATGCACAAGGGGAGGGCCTCGCCGTCGACACGATGTCGGTCGGCTACGGCCCCGTACGCGCCCTGCGCGAGGTGACGCTGAAGGTGCCGCAGGGCGCCTGCGTCGCCGTGCTGGGCGGCAACGGCGCGGGGAAGTCGACGCTGCTGCGCGCCGTCTCGCGCACGCTGCCATTCCACGGTGGGGCGGTCACGTCCGGCGAGGTGCGGTTCGGCGGGCGCCGGATCGGTGGCCTGTCCGCCGACCGCGTCGTGGCCGCGGGCGTCTGCCACGTACCGGAAGGGCGGCGGGTGTTCGCCCGGATGACCGTCGCCGACAACCTGCGGGCCGGCGCGCTCGGCTCGACGGGTTCCCGCGCCGACAAGGCGGCGGCGCTGCGCCGCGTCCACGAACTGTTCCCGGTCCTCGCCGACCGGGCGCACCAGCGTGCGGGGCTGCTCTCCGGCGGCGAACAGCAGATGCTGGCGGTCGGCCGCGCCCTGATGGCGGGCCCGCGCCTGCTCCTGCTCGACGAGCCGTCGCTTGGCCTCGCCCCGCTGATGGCGGCGCGGATCGCCGACACGATCCGGGAGATCAACGCGCAGGGCGTCGCCGTCCTCCTCGTCGAGCAGAACGCGGCGCTCGCGCTGCGCCTCGCCTCGCACGCCTACGTCCTGGAGGTCGGCGAGATCACCCTGCACGGCCCCGCCGACGAACTGGCGGGCTCCGACGAGGTCCGCCGCCGCTACCTCGGCGTGGTGGACGAGACAGCCGCGGAGGACGCCTCCGGCGTCGTCGCCCAAGCCCCGGCCCTGCGCCGCTGGGAAGGCCCCCGATGACGCCCGGCCCGATCCGACCGGGAGGCACCCGATGACCGCCGCACCAGACACCACCACCGCCACCGGCGTCCTGCCCCTGCACGTGCGTGACCTCACCGTCCGGTTCGCCGGGCTGACCGCTCTCGACGCCATCGGCTTCACCGTCGAGCCGGGCACCGTGCACGCCGTCATCGGGCCCAACGGCGCGGGCAAGTCGACCTGCTTCAACGTGTTGTCCGGCGTCTACCGCGCCACCGCCGGCACCGTCCACCTCGGCGACCAGGAACTGACCGGCCTCTCTCCGCACCGCATCGCCGGGCTCGGCGTGGCCCGGATCTTCCAGAACCTGGCGCTGCCGCCGCGCACCACGGTCGCGGACAGCCTGATGCTGGGCCGCCACCGGCTGACCCGGACCGGGTTCGTCGCCGCCGGGCTGCGTCTGCCCTCCGCCGTCCGGGAGGAACGCGCGCACCGCGAGCGGGTCCGGGAGATCGCCGAGTTCGTCGGCATCGCCGACCAGCTCGCGACCCCGACCGGCGCCCTGCCCTACGGGCAGCAGAAGCTCGCCGAACTCGCCCGCGCCCTGTGCATGGAGCCCCGCGTCCTGCTGCTCGACGAGCCCGTCGCCGGCATGACGGCGGACGAGCGGCGCCGTACCGCCGCCGTGATCGCGGGCGTCCGCGACAGCCTCGGGATCTCCATCGTCCTGGTCGAACACGACATGGGAGTCGTCATGCGCCTCGCCGACGAGGTCACCGTCCTCGACTTCGGCCGCCGGATCGCCGGCGGACCACCGGAGCGCGTCCAGAACGATCCGGCGGTGATCCAGGCGTACCTGGGCGCACCCGCCGCCGACCGGGACCAGCGGGAAGACGAGGAGGCCGGCGCGTGACCACCTTCCTCGAACTCCTCCTCAACGGGCTCTCCATGGGCTCCGTGTACGCGCTCATCGCCCTCGGCTTCGTCGTCATCTTCCGCGCCACGGAGGTCGTGAACTTCGCCCACGCCTCGCTGCTCCTCGCGGGCGGCTACGTCACGGCCACGCTCCACGACGACATCGGTTTCTGGCCCGCGCTCGGCGTCGGCATCGCCGCCGCGGCCGTGGTCGGCGCCGCCGTCGAGTTCCTCGTGATGCGCCGCTACAGGGGGCACGACCAGTCGGTCCTCGCCATCGTCACCATCGGCGTCGACATCCTCCTGACCACCGAACTCACCCGCCGCCTCGGCACCGACGTACTGTCGATGGGCGACCCGTGGGGCGACGCCGTGCTGACCGTCGGCGGCGTGTCGATCGCGCACACCCGCATCGCCGCGTTCGTCACCGCCGCACTGCTCATCACCGCGTTCCTGCTCGTCTTCCGCTACACGTCGTGGGGCGTCGCCATGCGCGCCGCCGCCGAGAGCGGGGAGACGGCCGCGCTGATGGGCGTACGCCTGCACCGGGTGTCGCTCGGCGCGTGGGCCGTGGCGGGCGGGCTCGCCGCCGTCGCCGCGCTGTTCCTGTGCGTGTTCCCGACGCCCGGCCTGGAACGGGCCACCTCGCTCGCCGCCCTGAAGGCGTTCCCCGCCGCGATCCTCGGTGGCCTGGACTCGACCACGGGCGCGCTCGTCGGCGGCCTCGTCGTCGGCGTCACCGAGTCCCTCGCCACCGGCTACCAGAGCGAGCTGGCCTTCATGGGCCGCGGCCTCGGCGACCTCGCGCCCTACCTCGTGATGACCGTGATTCTCCTGCTGCGGCCCTCCGGCCTCTTCGGCACGAAGGAGCTGGCCCGTGTCTGACACCCTCGCCGCCACGAAGACCGCGGACCGCCCGGAGCGCGCCGCCCCGGCCCGCTCGCGCCTCACCCGCCGCAGCGGCTGGGCCGCCGCCCTCTGCGCCCTGCTCCTCCTCGCCCTGCCCTTCTACCTCGACCGGTTCTGGCTCCAGGCGGGCCTCTTCGCGATGGCCGCCGCGATCGGCGCGATCGGCCTGAACCTGCTCACCGGCGCCACCGGACAGCTCTCCATGGGCCACGCCTTCTTCCTCGCGGTCGGCGCCTACGGGTACTGCGTCTTCGCGGGGGAGCGCGGCGAGGACCTCAACGGGCTCGGGCTCCCCCCGTGGCTCGCCGCCGTCCTCGCGGTCCTCGTCGCCGGGGTCGCGGGCGGCCTGTTCAGCCCCATCGCGGGCCGCCTCAAGGGCGCGTACCTCGGTATCGCGACCCTCGCGCTGATCTTCATCGGGCAGCACGTCCTGTTCAACGCCGAGGACCTGACCGGCGGCGCCAACGGCCGCGACGTCCCCGCGATGAGCCTGTTCGGCCTCACCTTCGACGACACGCCGCTCACGGTCGCCAGCGTTCCCTTCGGCTCCGCCGAGAAGCTCTGGTACCTCGGACTGCTCCTCACGCTCGGCTGCGGCCTGTTCGCCCGCGGCGTGCTCCGGGGACGGCCCGGCCGCGCCATGAACGCCATCCGCGACCACCGCATCGCCGCGGGCGTCCTCGGCGTCCCCGTCGCCCGCTACCGGGGCGCCGTCTTCGTCCTGTCCTCGATGTACGCGGGCCTGGCCGGAGTCCTCCTCGCCCTCGTCTTCCAGCGGACGGTCCCGGACTACTTCGGCATCACGCTGTCCCTGGAGTACCTCGCGATGATCGTCATCGGCGGCCTGGGCTCGGTCGCGGGCGCGGTCGTGGGCGCCGCGTTCGTCTCCCTGCTCCCGCAGATCCTCACCCGCTACAGCGACGCCCTGCCCCTCGTCTCGGCCCCCGGCACCGGCGGCGTCGCCCCGGGCGAGGCGGCCCGCTACCTCTACGGCGCCGCCGTGGTGGCAGTGGTCCTGTTCCTACCGGGCGGTCTGGTGCAACTGGCCCGACGGACCCGTAAACACCCTCAGGAGGAATCATGACCGCCCGTACCCGCCCCACCCGCACGCTCACGGTGACCACCGTGGCCGCGCTGCTCGCGCTCACCGCCGCGTGCAGCTCCAAGGCCGAGGACGGGGGAGGGGACGAGAAGCAGAGCGCGGGCGGAGTGAAGACCGGCCAGGGCATCTCGGGCAAGACCATCGACCTCGGCGTCCTCACCGACATGACCGGCGTCTACGCGACCCTCGGCAAGAGCGTCACCCAGGCCCAGCAGCTCTACGTCAAGCAGGTCAACGCCGACGGCGGCATCTGCGGCTACCAGCTGAAGCTGACCGTCCGCGACCACGGCTACGACCCGCAGAAGGCCGTCGCCGGCTATACGGAGCTGTCACCGAAGGTCCTCGGCTTCACGCAGTTCATCGGCTCGCCGTTCGTCGCGGCGGTCGAGAAGCGCATCGACACCGACAAGGCCCTGGTCCTCCCGCAGGCATGGTCCTCGAACCTCCTCGGCAGCCCGTACGTCCGCGTCATCGGCTCCACCTACGACATCGAGACGATCAACGCGATCGACTTCCTGATGAAGGAGAAGGGGCTGAAGAAGGGCGACAAGCTCGGCCACGTCTACTTCGAGGGCGACTACGGCGAGAGCGCGCTCAAGGGCTCGCGGTTCATGGCGGAGGAAGCGGGCCTGACCGTCGTCGAGCAGAAGATCAAGCCCACCGACAACGACATGACCGCGCAGGTCGCCGCCCTGAAGAAGGCGGGCGTCAAGGCCGTCGTGATCAGCGCGGGCCCCCGCCAGGCGGCCTCCCTGGTCGGCGTGGCGGCCGCGGCGAAGCTGATGGTCCCGGTCATCGGCAACAACTCGGCGTACGCCCCGCAGCTGCTCGGCACCCAGGCGGCCCCGGCCCTGCTGGCCAACTACTACGTGGCGTCCCCGTCCCTCCCCATCGGCGCGGACACGCCGGAGGCGAAGAAGCTGGTCGAGGAGTACAAGAAGGCGTACCCGAAGGACGGCCTGGACAACGGCGTCGTGGCGGGCTGGACCGCCGCCGGCGTCTTCGGCGAGGCACTGAAGAAGGCGTGCGAGTCGAAGGACCTGACCCGCGAGAGCGTCGACAAGGCGCTGCTCTCCCTGAGCGGCTACGACATGGGCTTCGGCGTCGACCAGGACTTCACCGACCCCAAGGCCCCGTCCTCCCACAAGTCCGTCATCCTCCAGCCCGACAAGGCGGCGGTGGGCGGCCTGAAGGTGGTCAAGCAGCCCGGCGAGGCCGCGGAGGCGAAGACGTACGCGCAGAGCGCCGGATAGCCCCGTAGGGGGCGCGGGGAACTGCGCGAGCAACCACGACGAGGCGGCCCGCGAGACGAGACATGCCGCTACGGCGGGTAGGCGCGAACCACGAGGGGCCCGAGCCATGAAGGCTCGGGCCCCTCGCCACGCCGCCCAGGGGCGCGGGGACCTGCGCGCCCGGTCACGACGCGACCCGCACCCGTCCCCCCGGCACCCACCCCTACGGCGCGCAGGCGCAAAAGGGTGGGCCCGAGCCGCATCGGCTCGGGCCCACCCTTTTCACGTTCGGCGGAGCGTCAGGACTGGGCCCGCGCCTCACGCCGGTTGTCCCGGAAGTTGTTCACCCGCCGCGCCGTGGCGAACAGCGGAATGACGGCCCCGAGAACGAGCTGCAGCGCACAGCCGGTCTGGAGCAGCAGCTGCCCGCCGGGCGCGTCGAACGCCCAGGCCGCGAGGAGCCCCATGCTGAGCACGATCCAGGACAGCATGGCCACCGCGAGGCGCCCCCGCGGCTTCGGGTACTCGACCCGGCTGACCATGAGCCACGCCGTACCGATGATGGCGAGGAGCGTGGCCACGAACGGCAGCTCGAGCAGCACGATGGAGACGACGGTCAGCGCCCCGAACGGCGACGGCATCCCCTGGAACGTGCCGTCCTTCACGGTCACGCACGAGAACCGCGCGAGCCGCAGCACCACCGCGAGCAGCACCACGATGGCCCCCACCGCCGCGACTCTCTGGTGCGCGTCGTCGGCGACCATGCCGTACACGAGCACGAAGTACGCGGGCGCGAGCCCGAAGCTGATGAGGTCCGAGAGGTTGTCCAGCTCGGCGCCCATCGGCGAGGAGCGCAGCTTGCGGGCCACCAGACCGTCGAACAGGTCGAAGATCGCGGCGGCGAGCATGAGGATCACGGCGGTGGCGGCGGAGTGCCGGGCCATGCCGGAGTCGTTGCTGCCCTGGATGTGCGGGATCAGGATGCCGGTCGTCGTGAAGTAGACCGCCATGAAGCCGCACGTGGCGTTGCCGAGGGTGAGGGTGTCCGCTATCGACAGACGCAGCGAGAGCGGCATCTCCTCCGCGTCGTCGGCCGCGTCGTCGCTCACGGGCACCCAGCCTGCCTGGGTCTCTGGATCAGTCACGGTCAATTCGAGTCACCCCTGCCACGGTCTTCTGGCCGACCTCCACGTCCACCTCGACGCCCTCGGGCAGGTAGATGTCGACGCGCGAGCCGAACCGGATGAGACCGATCCGCTCGCCCTGCTCGACCTTGGTGCCGCGCGGGATGTAGGGCACGATGCGGCGGGCGACGGCGCCGGCGATCTGGATCATCTCGATGTCACCGAGTTCGGTGTCGAAGTGCCAGACGACGCGCTCGTTGTTCTCGCTCTCCTTGTTGAACGCCGGGACGAATCCGCCCGGGATGTGTTCGACGGAGGTCACGGTGCCCGCGAGGGGAGCGCGGTTGACGTGCACGTTCAGCGGGCTCATGAAGATCGCGACGCGGGTGCGGCCGTCCTTCCACGGCATGATGCTCTGCACCACGCCGTCGGCGGGCGAGATGACCCGGCCCTCGGCGATCTCGCGCTCGGGGTCGCGGAAGAACCAGAGCATGCCGGCCGCCAGAGCGGTGGCCGGTACGGCGAGCGCCGCCGCGTTCTTCGAACGGCGCGAACGGGCCAGGCTCAGTGCGGCCGTGGCCACGGTCGGGAGAAGCCACGGCGATGCTCCGCGCGCAAGGCGACCACCGGGGAAGCCGTCGCGAGGTGCAGAGGTTTGGCTGTGGGGCATGGATGACCTTCGTAGCGGATGAGGCCGCGCTGGTTACGGGGGGACGGCGGCTTTTCCGAGGAATGCTATCGGTTGCGAGCCACAACTGGGCAAGCCAGGAAGCCGAGTCGACGGCTGAAGAGTGCTGACGGGGTGTGATCTTCGTTGCGAAGAAAACACCCCGAACTAGGACATCTCGCCAGGCTCAGCCCTGGGCGCGATACTCCTCGAGCAGTCGACGACCAATGATCATTTTCTGGATTTCGGCGGTACCTTCACCGATCAGCAGCATCGGCGCCTCGCGGTACAGACGCTCGATCTCGTACTCCTTGGAGAACCCGTACCCACCGTGGATACGGAACGCGTCCTCCACGACTTCTTTGCAGTATTCGGAGGCCAGGTACTTGGCCATTCCTGCTTCGAGGTCGTTTCGTTCCCCGGAGTCCTTTTTGCGTGCCGCGTTCACCATCATCGCATGGGCGGCCTCGACCTTGGTGGCCATCTCGGCCAACTTGAACTGGATGGCCTGATGCTGGGCGATCGGCTTGCCGAAAGTGTGACGTTGCTGGGCATAGGAGACGCCGAGTTCGAAAGCACGCTGTGCGACACCGCAACCACGGGCCGCCACATTCACGCGTCCGACCTCGACTCCGTCCATCATTTGGTAAAACCCTCGGCCGGTCTGTCCGCCAAGTACACGATTGGCTGGAATGCGTAGCCCGTCCATGATCAATTCGGTGGTGTCGACGCCCTTGTAACCCATCTTGTCGATCTTCCCGGGGATGGTGAGGCCGGGGCGGACCTCACCGAATCCGGGTTCCTTCTCGACGAGGAAGGTCGTCATCGACTTGTGCGGCGCCGTTCCTTCGGCATGACCTTCATCACTCCGAGTGAGAACCGCCACAAGTGTTGACGTTCCGCCGTTGGTCAGCCACATCTTCTGACCGTTCAGGACGTACTCGTCGCCGTCCTTGACCGCCTTGGACGTGATGGCCGACACATCGGAGCCGAGCGCCGGCTCGGACATCGAGAACGCGCCGCGCACCTCGCCGAGCGCCATCCGCGGCAGGAAGTACTCCTTCTGCTCCTGCGTGCCGTGCTGCTTGAGCATGTACGCCACGATGAAGTGCGTGTTGATGATGCCGGAGACCGACATCCAGCCGCGCGCTATCTCCTCCACGCACAGCGCGTACGTGAGCAGCGACTCGCCGAGCCCCCCGTACTCCTCCGGGATCATGAGCCCGAACAGGCCCAGCTCCTTGAGCCCGTCGACGATCTCCTGCGGGTACTCGTCGCGGTGCTCGAGCTCGGTCGCGACCGGGATGATCTCCTTGTCCACGAAGTCCCGCACCGTGGAGAGAATCTCCCGCTGCACGTCGTTCAGGCCGTGGGTCTGGGCGAGTCGGCTCATCACTTCTCCTGGGACTTGAGCTCGGGGCGGCCGGGCTGTTCGCCGCCGCGCTCCTTGATGTACGTCTCGGTGGGCACCATCACCTTGCGGCGGAAGACGCAGACGAGCGTGGAGTCCTGCTTGTAGCCCCTGGTCTCGACGTACACGATCCCGCGGTCGCTCTTGGACTTCGACGGGGTCTTGTCGAGGACGGTCGTCTCGCCGTAGATCGTGTCGCCGTGGAAGGTCGGCGCCACGTGCTTGAGCGACTCCACCTCCAGGTTGGCGATCGCCTTGCCGGAGACGTCCGGGACGGACATGCCGAGCAGCAGGGAGTAGATGTAGTTGCCGACGACGACGTTCTTGCCGAAGTCCGTCGTGCTCTCCGCGTAGTTGGCGTCCATGTGGAGCGGGTGGTGGTTCATCGTCAGCAGGCAGAAGAGGTGGTCGTCGTACTCGGTGACCGTCTTCCCGGGCCAGTGCTTGTAGACGTCCCCGACGGTGAACTCTTCGTAGGTGCGGCCGAATTGCATGGTGTCTTACGCCTCCGGGGCCTCGAACTTCGACGTGCGGCGCATGCCGGCCGCACGGCCCTTACCGGAGATGACCAGCGCCATCTTCCGGCTCGCCTCGTCGATCATCTCGTCGCCGAGCATCGCCGAGCCCTTCTTCCCGCCCGCCTCGGACGTGTAGTACTCGTACGCGTCCAGGATCAGCTCGGCGTGGTCGTAGTCCTCCTGCGAGGGGGAGAAGACCTCGTTGGCCGCCTCGACCTGGCCGGGGTGGAGCACCCACTTGCCGTCGAAGCCGAGGGCGGCGGCGCGGCCCGCGACCTCGCGGAACCCGTCCACGTTCTTGATCTGGAGGTAGGGGCCGTCGATCGCCTGGAGGTCGTTGGCGCGGGCCGCCATCAGGATCTTCATCAGGATGTAGTGGTAGGCGTCGGCGCCGTAGCCGGGCGGCTGCTCGCCGACGACCAGGGACTTCATGTTGATCGACGCCATGAAGTCGGCCGGGCCGAAGATGATCGTCTCGATGCGCGGGGACGCCTCGGCGATGGCGTTGACGTTGTTCAGGCCGCGCGCGTTCTCGATCTGCGCCTCGATGCCGATCTTGCCGACCTCGAAGCCCATCGTCTTCTCGATCTGCGTGAGCAGCAGGTCCAGGGCGACGACCTGGTCGGCCGTCTGGACCTTCGGCAGCATGATGCAGTCGAGGTTGGGGCCCGCGCCCTCGACGACGGTCACGACGTCGCGGTAGGTCCACTCGGTCGTCCAGTCGTTGACCCGCACGACGCGCGTCTTGCCCGTCCAGTCGCCCTCGTTGAGGAACTTGACGATGGTGTGCCGGGCCTCCGGCTTGGCGAGCGGCGCGCAGGCGTCCTCCAGGTCGAGGAAGACCTGGTCGGCGGGGAGGCCCTGGGCCTTCTCCAGGAAGCGCGGGTTCGAGCCCGGGACGGCCAGGCACGAGCGGCGCGGGCGGAGACGGTTGACCTGTGTCATGCGGGGACCTCCAGTGGGTCGAGCTTGTTCGCTAGCCGGATCTCGTCGACGATACGGCCGATGATCTCCGTGATGCCGAAGTCCTTGGGGGTGAAGACGGCGGCGACACCCGCCCGCCTCAGCTCCTCGGCGTCGGCGTTCGGAATGATGCCGCCGACGATGACGGGGACGTCGGTGGCGCCCGCCTCGCGCAGCCGGACGAGCACGTCCGGCACCAGTTCGGCGTGCGACCCGGACAGGATCGACAGGCCGACGCAGTGCACGTCCTCGGCGAGCGCGGCGGACACGATCTGCTCGGGGGTGAGCCGGATGCCCTGGTAGACCACCTCGAACCCGGCGTCGCGGGCCCGGACGGCGATCTGCTCGGCCCCGTTGGAGTGCCCGTCGAGGCCCGGCTTGCCGACGAGGAGGCGCAGCTTGCCGCCCAGCTCGTCCCCTGTACGGCGGACCTTCTCGCGGACCTGGGCGAGCGGTGTGCCCTCCTCGGCGGCGACCGCGACCGGCGCGGACGAGACCCCGGTCGGCGCCCGGAACTCGCCGAACACCTCGCGCAGGGCCTCGGACCACTCGCCGGTCGTGACCCCGGCGCGGGCGCATTCGAGCGTGGCCTCCATGAGGTTCTCGGTGCCGGCGGCGGCCTCCTTCAGGCGCTCGATGGCCTGCTGGGTGGTCGGGTAGTGGAACGGGTCGCCCAGGCCCTGGCGGTCGGTCGACTCCTGGCGTGTGGCGCGCCATTCGCCGATGGCCCGGACGACCCGCGCCTCCACCTGGTGGTCGACGGTCATGATCGCGGCGTCCAGGTCGGCGGTGAGCGGGTTCGGCTCGGTCGACTCGTAGATGTTGACGCCGACGATCTTCTCCTCGCCGCCCTCGATCCGCGCCCGGCGCTCCGCGTGCGAGGCGACGAGCCGGGACTTGAGGTAGCCCGACTCGACGGCGGCCATCGCGCCGCCCATCTCCTGGATCCGGTCGATCTCGGCGAGGGACTCGGCGACCAGCGCGTCGACCTTCTTCTCGATGACGTGGGAGCCCGCGAAGATGTCCTCGTACTCCAGGAGGTCGCTCTCGTGGGCGAGGACCTGCTGGATGCGGAGCGACCACTGCTGGTCCCAGGGCCGGGGGAGGCCGAGCGCCTCGTTCCAGGCGGGCAGTTGGACGGCACGCGCGCGTGCGTCCTTCGACAGCGTCACGGCCAGCATTTCGAGCACGATCCGCTGGACGTTGTTCTCCGGCTGCGCTTCGGTGAGGCCGAGCGAGTTGACCTGGACGCCGTAGCGGAAGCGGCGCTGCTTCGCGTTCTCGATGCCGTACCGCTCGCGCGTGATCTGGTCCCAGATCCGCCCGAACGCCCGCATCTTGCACATCTCCTCGATGAAGCGGACGCCCGCGTTCACGAAGAAGGAGATCCGGGCCACGACGTCCCCGAACTTCTCGGCGGGGACCTGCCCTGAGTCGCGTACGGCATCGAGAACGGCGATGGCGGTGGACATCGCGTACGCGATCTCCTGGACCGGTGTGGCCCCCGCCTCCTGGAGGTGGTACGAGCAGATGTTGATCGGGTTCCACTTGGGGATGTGGGAGACCGTGTAGGCGATCATGTCGGTCGTCAGGCGGAGGGACGGGCCCGGCGGGAAGACATGCGTCCCCCGGGACAGGTACTCCTTGACGATGTCGTTCTGCGTCGTGCCCTGCAGGGCCGCGATGTCGAGGCCCTGCTCCTCGGCGACGACCTGGTAGAGCGCCAGAAGCCACATCGCCGTGGCGTTGATGGTCATCGAGGTGTTCATCCGGTCCAGGGGGATGTCCTGGAAGAGCCGCCGCATGTCACCGAGGTGCGAGACCGGCACCCCGACCCGGCCGACCTCGCCGCGGGCGAGGATGTGGTCCGGGTCGTAGCCGGTCTGGGTCGGCAGGTCGAAGGCGACCGACAGACCCGTCTGCCCCTTGGCGAGGTTGCGCCGGTACAGCTCGTTGGACGCCTCGGCCGTGGAGTGGCCGGCGTACGTGCGCATCAACCACGGACGATCTTTCTGACGCTCAGTCATGAGCCCATGCCCTCCCGGTCTCAGACGTTGCGGAAGCGGTTGATCGCGTCGATGTGCCGGGCGCGCTTGTCGTGGTCGCGCACGCCGAGACCCTCCTTGGGCGCGAGCGCGAGGACGCCGACCTTGCCCTGGTGGAGGTTGCGGTGCACGTCGTACGCGGCCTGGCCGGTGTCCTCCAGGGCGTAGGTCTTGGAGAGCGTCGGGTGGATCTTGCCCTTGGCGATCAGGCGGTTGGCCTCCCACGCCTCGCGGTAGTTGGCGAAGTGCGAGCCGATGATCCGCTTCAGCGACATCCACAGGTAGCGGTTGTCGTACTCGTGCATGTAGCCCGACGTGGAGGCGCAGGTGGTGATCGTGCCGCCCTTGCGGGTGACGTAGACCGAGGCGCCGAAGGTCTCGCGGCCCGGGTGCTCGAAGACGATGTCGATGTCCTCGCCGCCGGTGAACTCGCGGATGCGTTTGCCGAAGCGCTTCCACTCCTTCGGGTCCTGGGTGCGCTCGTCCTTCCAGAACTTGTAGCCCTCGGCGTTGCGGTCGATGATCGCCTCGGCGCCCATCTTCCGGCAGATGTCGGCCTTCTGCTCGCTGGAGACGACGCAGATCGGGTTGGCGCCGCCCGCGAGCGCGAACTGCGTGGCGTAGGAGCCGAGTCCGCCGCTGGCGCCCCAGATCAGGACGTTGTCGCCCTGCTTCATGCCGGCGCCGTTGCGCGACACCAGCTGCCGGTAGGCCGTGGAGTTCACCAGGCCGGGCGCCGCCGCCTCCTCCCAGCTGAGGTGGTCCGGCTTCGGCATCAGCTGGTTGGACTTGACGAGCGCTATCTCGGCCAGGCCGCCGAAGTTCGTCTCGAAGCCCCAGATGCGCTGCTCGGGGTCGAGCATCGTGTCGTTGTGGCCGTCGGAGGACTCCAGTTCGACGGAGAGGCAGTGCGCGACGACCTCGTCACCGGGGTTCCAGGCGTTCACGCCGGGCCCGGTGCGCAGGACGACGCCCGCGAGGTCGGAGCCGATGATGTGGTACGGCAGGTCGTGGCGCTTGGTCAGCTCGCTGAGGCGGCCGTAGCGCTCCAGGAAGCTGAACGTGGAGACCGGCTCGAAGATCGAGGTCCACACCGAGTTGTAGTTGACCGAGGAGGCCATGACGGCCACGAGGGCCTCGCCGGGGCCGAGTTCGGGCACCGGCACCTCGTCCAGGTGGATCGACTTGCGCGGGTCCTTCTCGCGGGAGTCGAGCCCGGCGAACATCTCCGCCTCGTCCTTGTGCACGGTGATCGCGCGGTACGAGTCGGGCAGCGGCAGGGCGGCGAAGTCGGCAGACGTGGCGGTCTGCGACTGAATCGCGTCCAGGATTTCCTTCACGGTGGTGCCTCCGGCGGTGAGCGTCGAGGGAAACGCTGAGTCGGGGTGGTGTGGCTGCGGATGAGGGGTGGTGCGTGCCGTCGGTTCGGCGGGGTGGTGCGTGGCAGCGCTTGGTGTGGCGCGGAAGGGTGCCTGTGACGCAGGCGTCCGGGCGCGCACGCCACGTCGGTCGTGGTGTGCGGGGACAGCCGGCGTACGGAAGTTCTCTGCACGCCGGCCGCCCGGACTTCCTTCAACGTATGGCACACCGTGACAGCTGGCAAGGCACTCCGTGCCACAAATTTCGCTCAGGTGTCATGTTTGAGCAACAGGTGAGCGATGATCGATCATTCGAGGTCAGGGGCTGGTTACCGCCGCGTAGAGGGATCGATGATCGATCAGTGGCGTCCGGTGCCGGTCGCGGCGGGCATGCAGAAGGCCCCTGACGTGGCACTCCGTGCCAGGTCAGGGGCCTTGCTCGTACAGGGTTGCTCTAGCGGTTCCTGAGGGCTTCCTCGATGGTGCGCATGACCTCCGGGAGCGGCGCGTCCGTGCGCGCCACCGTCACGAGGACCTCGCCCGAGTGCGACACCTGCGCTGCCGGGGGAGCGGCGGGGGTGCGGCCCGCCCCGATGCCGCTGCCGAACGTGCGGCGCACGATGGCGAAGGCGTGGTCCAGCTGCGCCTCCACGTCGCCCTGGCCGCCCGCCCGCAGCCAGCGGCGCAGGACGTGGTTGTGGGCGGTGACGACGGCGGAGGCGGCGACCTCGGCGAGCAGCGGGTCGTCGTTGCCGTCGTGGTGCGCCTGCTCGTCGAAGTGGCCGAGCAGATAGCGGGTGAAAAGCCGCTCGTAGCGGGAGACCGAGGCGATCTCGGCCTGGCGCAGCGTCGGCACCTCGCGGGTCAGTTGATAGCGGGCCACGGCCACCGCGGGCGCCCCCGCGTACATCTTCATGACTTCCTTGATGCCCCGGCAGACGGTGTCCAGCGGGTGCTCCAGGGGCGGCGCCGCGTTCAGGACCGCCTCGGCGCGGACCAGGGTGTCGTCGTGGTCCGGGAAGATCGCCTCTTCCTTCGAACGGAAGTGGCGGAAGAAGGTGCGGCGCGCGACGCCCGCCTGCGCGGCGATCTCGTCGACCGTCGTCGCCTCGTACCCCTTCGTGGCGAAGAGCTCCATCGCCGCGGCCGCCAGCTCACGGCGCATCTTGAGCCGCTGGGCGGCCGCCCGGTTGCCGGCGGCGCTCTCCGGGGCGTCGGTCGTAGCGGGGGTACGGGAGGACTGGTCGGCCTTGGGCATGGACCGAACGTACTGCATGTACGTTCCAAAAGGCTCCCCGGTGAGCGGGCCGCCCGAGGCTCCGAGCAGCCCGCCCCACCCGTTTCCGGTCCCGGGGTCCGGCTCAGCGCCGGGCATATTCGCGGAAGCCACGTCCCGTCTTGCGGCCGAGGCAGCCCGCGGCCACCAGGTGTTCGAGCAGGGGCGCCGGGGCGAGGCCCGGGTCGCGGAACTCGCGGTGCAGCACCTTCTCGATGGCGAGGGAGACGTCCAGGCCGACCACGTCGAGGAGTTCGAACGGGCCCATCGGATAGCCGCCGCCGAGCTTCATCGCGGCGTCGATGTCGTCGAGCGTGGCGTAGTGCTCCTGCACCATCTTGACCGCGTTGTTCAGGTACGGGAACAGCAGAGCGTTCACGATGAAACCGGCGCGGTCCCCGCAGTCCACCGGGTGCTTGCGGATGGCGACGGTCAGGCCGCGAACGGTGGCGTGCACGTCGTCCGTGGTCAGGACGGTCCGCACGACCTCGACCAGCTTCATCGCCGGGGCCGGGTTGAAGAAGTGCATGCCGATCACGTCCTGCGGGCGCGCGGTGGCGCGGGCGAGGGCGACGACGGGCAGCGACGAGGTCGTGGTGGCGAGGATCGCGCCGGGCTTGCAGACCTTGTCGAAGACGGCGAACAGCTGCCGCTTGATCTCCAGGTCCTCGGCGACGGCCTCCAGGGCCAGATCGACGTCGGCGAACGCGTCGTAGGTCCCCGCGGGCGTGATGCGGGCCAGTGTCCGGTCCGCGGCCTCCGCCGTCATCCGGCCCTTGGCGACCGAGCGCGAGAGGGACTTCCCGATCCGCGCCCTGGCCTTCTCCGCCTTCTCCTCGCTGCGGGCGGCGAGGACGACGTCGTAGCCCGCCTTCGCGAAGACCTCGGCGATCCCGGACGCCATCGTGCCCGAGCCCGCGACGCCGACGGAGCGGACGGTGCGGGTCGGTCCGGCGGTCGCGCCGTCCGACGGGGTCAGGGCGTCCGGCACGACGACCGGGCTGCCCGGCTCCTCGTACGTGTAGAAGCCGCGGCCCGCCTTGCGCCCGGTCAGGCCCGCCTCGCTGAGCTGCTTGAGGACGGGCGCGGGCGCGTGCAGCCGGTCGTGCGACTCCGCATACATGGCGTCCAGGACGGTGCGCGCCGTGTCGACGCCGATCAGGTCGAGCAGCGCGAGCGGACCCATCGGCAGGCCGCACCCGAGCTTCATCGCGGCGTCGATGTCCTCGCGGGAGGCGTACTTGGCCTCGTACATCGCGGCGGCCTGGTTGAGGTAGCCGAACAGCAGCCCGTCGGCGACGAAACCCGGCCGGTCGCCCACCGCGACGGGCTCCTTGCCCAGTTCGAGCGCGAGGTCGGTGACGGCGGCGACGGCGACCGGCGCGGTCAGCACGCTGGACACCACCTCGACGAGCTTCATCGCCGGGGCCGGGTTGAAGAAGTGCAGCCCGATGACGCGCTCGGGCCGCGCGGAGTCGGCGGCGAGCCGGGTCACCGACAGCGCGTTGGTGCCCGTCGCGAGGATGGTCCCGGGACGCACGATGTCGTCGAGCGCGCGGAAGATCTGCTGCTTGATCTCGTACGACTCCGGGGCGACCTCGATCACCAGGTCGGCGTCGGCCGCGGCCCGCAGATCGGTGAACGTACGGAACCGGGCGAGCAGTTCCGCCCGCTCCTGCCCGGTGAGGTGCTCGCGGCGCACCGCACGCGCCGTCGAACCTTCCAGGGCCACGACCGCCTGCGCTGCGGCGGCCTCGCTGATGTCGATGCCGATGACCTCGCGGCCGGCGCGGGCGAGGACCTCGGCGATGCCGGTGCCCATGGTGCCCAGGCCGACGACGGCCACGGTAGAGATGCGGGACAGGGGAGCGTCCATCCGGGAACTCCAGAGGTGAGGGTGGTGTGCCGTGCCAACTGCACCGCTGCGCACGGGAGATGCGACCGGCCCTGTCCCGGAGCCAGGTCGTGCTGGATTGCGTCGGTAGCGCGTACCGAACCGACCGCACTCGCGGCGGCTGCGTCACCAGGCCGCCCTGAGTGGTACTGCGGGAAGTGTGCCCCGCTCAGATGAGATTAACCAGTGGGTAACGAGCGCGCCAGCCCTCGTCGTTGCCCAGTCGCTGTGATCTACGTCGCCGCAGACCCCCCGCGTCTACCCTCGACTTCATGGACGAAGAGTCGCGAACGGTGACGGAACGCATCCGGAAGGAATCCGGCGGGACGCCCGCCTTCGATCAACTGGCCGCCACGCGTGACCCGGAGGAGCTGGCCGCGGTGCTCACCGCGCCGCAACAGCCTCTCTGGGCTCGCGAGTTGGCCGCCTACCGGCTGGGCATGGCCGGTGACAGCCGTGCCTTCGAGTCCCTCGTCCTGCTCCTGAACCACCGCGATCCGGAACGCTGCGCCGCCGCGGCACAGGCGCTGGCCGCCCTGCGCGACCCGCGCACCGCCCGCGCGGCGGCGGCCCTCGCCACCAACGAACTGCGCGTCGCCTACGCCCTCCACCCGGTCCGTCTGCTCACCCAGCTGAGAGCGCCCGAGTCGGCCCCGGCCCTGATCACGACGCTCCGCCGCCGCCTGGCCCCGCACGACCCGTACCGCAAGGTGGCGCTGGCCTGCGTGGAGGGGCTCGGCAGCCTCGCGGACCCGCGCGCCCGCGAGGTCCTCACGGAGGCGGCGACGCACCCGCGCCTGGCGATGGCGGCGGCGGCGGCCCTGGCCCGCTTACCGCAGGGCTGAGCGCTCTCAGCCCCGGAAGCCGAGCATCCCGTGCAGGACCGACCCCTTCGACCTCGGGGCCTCGGGCGAGGCGGCCGCCTTCGTGCCCAGCGGTTTCGGGTCCGGCTGCTTCTGGCACACCGCGTCGACGTCACCGGTGCCGCGCGGCACCTTTCCCGAGGCGAGGTACGCCGACAGGTGCTTGTCGAGGCAGGCGTTCCCGCTGAGCGTGATCCCGTGGTTGCCGCCGCCCCGCTCGACGACGAGGCTCGATCCGCCGAGGAGGCGGTGCATGGTGACGCCGCCCCGGTACGGGGTCGCCGCGTCGTCCGTCGCCTGGAAGAGCAGGACCGGCGGCAGCGTCAGGTTCGTGACGTCGGGCGGGGTGAGCGTCGCCGTCGGCCAGAACGCGCACGGCGCGTTGTACCAGGCGTTGTTCCAGGTGGAGAACGGCGCCTTCGCGTGTGTCCGGGTCTGGTCCGCGCGCCACTGCCGCCAGTCGCGCGGCCAGGGCGCGTCGCGGCACTGGACGGCCGTGTACACGCTGTAGCCGTTGTCCCCCTCGGCGTCGATCGCCGCGAAGGTGTCGTAGGCCTCGACGAGCGGGTCCGGGTCCTTCCGCTTCACGTACGCGGAGAACGCGTCGGCCAGGTAGGGCCAGTAGCCGTCGAAGTAGCCGCCGGGCAGGAAGGTGTCCTCCAGCTCGCCCGCGCCGACCTTCTTGCCCGCGGGCTTCTTCGCGAGCGCGTCCCGCATCGCGTACCACTGGGCCCCGACCTTCGCCGGGTCCTTGCCGAGCTTGTAGGTCGCGTCGTTCTTGGCGACCCAGGCGAGGAAGTCCTGGTGGCGGTCGTTGAAGGCGACGTCCTGGCGCAGGTTGTCCTTGTACCAGACGCCCGTGGGGTCGACGACCGAGTCGAGGACGAAGCGCCGGACCCGGTCGGGGTAGGACCGCGCGTACACCGCGCCGAGGTAGGTGCCGTACGAGTAGCCGAAGTAGTTCAGCTTCTTGGCGCCGAGCGCGGCCCGGATCGCGTCCATGTCGCGCACGGTGCTGCCCGTGTCCAGGAACGGCAGGACGTCCGCGTACTTCTTGCCGCACGCGCGCGCGAAGCCCTCGGCCCGCTTCAGCTGGGCCCGCTCGACCGCCTGGGTCTTCGGCACGCTCTGCGGGCGTACGGGCTTGAAGTAGCCCGGCGAGCAGTCGAGCGCCGGTTTGCTCCTGCCGACGCCGCGCGGGTCGAACCCGATGACGTCGTACTGCGCGGCGACCGACTTCGGCAGGCCCGCCGCCACGAACCCGGCGAGCTGGAGCCCGCTGCCGCCTGGGCCGCCCGGGTTCACCAAAAGCGGCCCTTGTGACGTCTTCGCGGTGTGCGGGACGCGTGACAGGGCGAGGGTGATCTGGCGCCCCCGCACGCGCGCGTGGTCGAGCGGTACCCGCAACGACGCGCATTGCAGCGTCGGGTACTCCTTCGTCGCGCACTTCTTCCAGGTGAGGGCGGCGGCGCGGGGGCCCGCCTCGGCGGTGGCCGCCGGGACGAGAGCGGAGGCGGCGAGCGCGGCGATGCCGCACAGAGCGACTGTGCGTGTCTTCACGTGCGGCATGTTTCCTTGATCGCCGGGCCGCGATATCCGTTCGGCGCGAAGTTGACCCGATCGCGTGGCACATCACGGCGTGGCGTGCGCGAGAACGGCGCGCGGACAGGCGCTCAGAGCAGGGTCAGCTGCGTCGGCCCGGCCGGGCCGTGGGCCGCCACCGGCTCCGGTGCGCGGACGCGCCGGGGCAGACCGGGGCGCGAGGGCCCGATCCCGTACTCCTCGGCCAACTCGTGCACCTGCCGCGTCAGCCTGCGCTGGTACCACTTGGGGGCGTACGCGCCCTCCGCGTACAGCCGCTCGTAACGGCGTACGAGGGAGGGGTGGTGCCGCGCGAGCCAGGCCATGAACCACTCGCGGGCGCCGGGGCGCAGATGCAGCACGAGCGGTGTCACCGAGGTCGCGCCGGCCTTGGCGACGGCCCGTACGGTCGCCCGCAGCTGCTCGGGGCGGTCGCCGAGGAAGGGGATCACCGGCGCCATGAGCACCCCGCAGCCGATCCCGGTGTCGGCGAGGGCGCGGACGACGTCGAGGCGGCGCTCGGGCGCGGGCGTGCCCGGCTCGACGGTGCGCCACAGCTCCTGGTCGACGAAGCCGACGGAGACCGAGACCCCGACGTCGGTCACCTCGGCGGCCTGCCGCAGCAGGTCGAGGTCGCGCAGGATCAGCGTGCCCTTGGTCAGGATCGAGAACGGGTTGGCGTGGTCGCGCAGCGCCTCGATGATGCCGGGCATCAGCCGGTAGCGGCCCTCGGCCCGCTGGTAGCAGTCGACGTTGGTGCCCATCGCGATGTGGTCGCCGGGCCAGCGGCGCGAGCCGAGGTGGTGGCGGAGCAGCTCGGGCGCGTTCACCTTCACCACGATCTGGCTGTCGAAGCCGAGCCCCGTGTCCAGGTCGAGGTAGCGGTGGGTGTTGCGGGCGAAGCAGTAGACGCACGCGTGCGTGCAGCCCCGGTACGGATTGACCGTCCATTCGAACGGCATCCGGGACGCGCCCGGCACCCGGTTCACGATCGAGCGGGCCCGGATCTCGTGGAAGGTCACGCCGCGGAACTCGGGGGTGTCGAGGGTGCGGGTCGTGACCGTCTCGGCGCCGAACAGCGCGGCGTCGGGCGCCCGGCCGTGTTCGGCCCGGTCGTCCGTGAGGTTCTCCCAGCGCATGCCGCCTCCTCCGATAGTGCTGCCCCCGCTGGTGCTGTGCTGCCCCCGCGCCCCACAATAGAACACATGTTCCCTTGATCGTGCGGACGTGTCCCGGCCCTGTGAGCACCCCGGTTTGGGCGGCCCGCGCGGGGGGTGGTTGGCTTGGGCGGCCCACAGGAAACAAGTGCTGGAGGAAAAGCCATGGCGCAGGTCGAGGCCACCACGGAACGCGTCGTCGCCGCCAAGCCCGACGACGTCTTCGACGCCCTCGCCGACTACAGCGGCACCCGCCCCAAGCTGCTGCCCGAGCACTTCAGCGAGTACGAGGTGCGCGAGGGCGGCGACGGCGAGGGCACCGTCGTGCACTGGAAGCTCCAGGCCACCAGCAAGCGCGTCCGCGACTGCCTGCTCGACGTCACCGAGCCCACCGACGGCGAACTGGTCGAGAAGGACCGCAACTCCTCGATGGTGACGACCTGGCGCGTCACCCCGGCCGGCGAGGACCGCTCGCGCGTCGTCGTCACCACGGTGTGGAACGGGGCGGGCGGCATCGGCGGCTTCTTCGAGAAGACGTTCGCCCCCAAGGGGCTCGGCCGCATCTACGACGCCGTGCTCGCCAAGCTCGCCGCCGAAGTGGAGAAGTGACGCCGTCCCCCTCTTCGGGACCGGCGTTTCGAAGAGGGGGCGAACAATGATCTGCCGCTCACCGTTTCGAGTGGTTTTCGTTTCGCGCCCGTTGTACGCCGTAGGGCTCCGACCGGCGCATTCGTCGTTCGAGCGCCTCTGACGTGCGCCTCGTCGCGCTTGCCCCCCGTTGTCGCGTAATGCGAGAAATGGGCGGCGCAAGGGCGACGAGGGGAGCAGTACGTGGGCACGACGACGCTGGTGACCGACCCCGTGCGGGAGCGGGAAGAACCGGGCGGCATCGCGGAGTCGGCTCCGGTCGCCGCCGCCCCGGTGGTCGAACAGGCGGCCGTGGAGCGGCAGTCGGCCGAGGACGCGCTGAGCCCGCGCCGGGTGCGGATGGTCTTCGTCGGCCTGATGCTGGCGCTGCTGCTCGCCGCCCTGGAGCAGATGATCGTCGCCACCGCGCTCCCGAAGATCGTCGGTGAGCTGCACGGCCTCGACAAGATGTCCTGGGCGATCACCGCCTACCTGCTGACCTCCACCATCGGCCTGCCGATCTACGGCAAGCTCGGCGACCTCTTCGGCCGCAAGGGCGTCTTCCAGTTCGCCATCGTCGTCTTCGTCATCGGCTCCGCGCTCGCGGGCCGGGCGCAGAGCATGGACCAGCTCATCGCCTTCCGCGCCGTCCAGGGCGTCGGCGCGGGCGGCCTGATGATCGGCGTGCAGGCGATCATCGGCGACATCGTGCCGCCCCGCGAGCGCGGCCGGTACATGGGCCTGATCGGCGCCGCGTTCGGCCTCGCCTCGGTCGCGGGACCGCTGCTCGGCGGCTACTTCACCGACCACCTCTCGTGGCGCTGGTGCTTCTACTTCAACGTCCCCTTCGGCCTGCTCACCCTCGCCGTCACGGCCGTCGTCCTGAAGCTCCCCAAGCCGACGAAGAAGCCCAAGCTGGACGTCCTCGGCGCCTTGCTGCTCGCCTCGGCCTCGACCTGCCTCGTCCTGCTGACCAGCTGGGGCGGCACGGAGTACGCGTGGGGCGACCGGGTCATCATCGGCCTCGGCGCCGGGGCGGTCGTCTCCGCCGCGCTGTTCGTGGTCGCCGAGAAGTACGCGGCCGAACCCCTCATCCCGCTGCGGCTGTTCCGCGACTCCGTCTTCAACCTCAGCGGGTTCGTCGGCATGGTCGTCGGCGTCGCCCTGTTCGGCGCGGCCAGCTACCTGCCGACGTTCCTGCAGATGGTCGACGGCGCCACCGCCACCGAGTCCGGGCTCCTCATGCTCCCCATGATGGGCGGCGTCGTCGGCGCCTCCATCCTGTCCGGCCAGCTCATCAGCCACACCGGCCGCTACAAGCTCTACCCGGTCCTCGGCGGCGCCCTCTCCAGCCTCGGCATGTACCTCCTGTCACGCCTGGAGGTCGACACCCCGCGCCTCGAGTACAGCGTCTACATGGCGATCCTCGGCGCGGGCATCGGCCTGATCATGCCGGTCCTCGTCCTCGCCGTGCAGAACGCGGTCCGCCCGAGCGACCTCGGCACCGCCACCAGCGCCAACAACTACTTCCGGCAGATCGGCGGCAGCGTCGGCGCCGCGATCTTCGGCACCCTCTTCGCGGGCCGGCTCGCCGACGCCCTCGCCGACCGGCTCCCGGAGGGCGGCGGCGCCGGGATGCCCGCCGGGACCGACGCCGAATCGATCACCCCGCAGCTCGTGCACGCGCTGCCCGAGGCGCTGCGCACCCCGTACATCCAGGCGTACGCGGACGCGATGCCGCGCATCTTCCTCTACCTGGTGCCGGTCCTCGTCCTGGGCCTGATCCTCGCCTTCTTCATCAAGGAGACACCTCTGTTGTCCAGCACCGCCCCCGCCGAGAACCACGTCGACCCGACCGTCCCCGTCCCCGTGCCCTCCGCCGTGCAGGCGCAGGAGCGCGGTCCCTACGCCGCCGGGGTCCCCGTCTGCGGCACGGTCCGGCACTCCGACGGCACCGCCGTGCCGCGCGCCGCGCTCACCTCATCGACGTCGGCGGCACCCAGATCGGGCGCGGCGCCAGCGGTGACGACGGCCGGTACGCGCTCTCGACCCCCGGCGCGGGCAGCTACGTGCTCATCGCGGCGGCGGGCGGGCACCAGCCGCAGGCCGTGACGGTCACCGTCGGCGAGCGCCCCGTCGACCTGGACGTGGTGCTCGGCGGCGCGGGCCGCCTCGCCGGGTCCGTCCTCACCGCCGACGGCACGCCCGTACGGGACGCGATCGTCACCCTGACCAATGTGCACGGCGAGGTCGTGTCGACCACCCGCAGCGGGCGCGAAGGCGCCTACGTCATCACCGAGTTGGTGGCGGGGGAGTACACCCTCGCGGCGAGCGCCCCCGCGTTCCGCCCGGCGGCGCTGCCCGTCACCGTGATGGCCTCGCGCGAGACGCGGCAGGACGTGGAGCTGGCGGGCGGCGCGGTGCTGCGCGGCACCGTGCGCGCCGGGGGCGGGCGGCCGGTGGAGGAGGCCCGGGTCACGCTGCTCGACGCGGCGGGCAACGTGGTCGACACGCTGACGACCGGCGCCGACGGCACGTTCCGCTTCGTCGACCTGTCGTCGGGCGAGTACACGGTCATCGCGGCGGGCTACCCGCCGGTGGCGACGGTCCTCCAGGTCGCCGGGGGCGGCCGTACGGAGCGCGATCTGCAGCTGGGTCACGAGGACTGACGGCGGCCCGGTGCCTGTCAAGGGTCCCGCCCCAATTCCCCGGTAAGCAGGCGGGTGTTGAACGGCCGCGCGTACCGTGGAAGCAGGCGGTACGCACCCCCTTCGGCGTGCCGGAGGGAAGGAGGCGGCGATGGCGGACACCGGTCGTTCCCCACAGGGCCGCGTCCCGCTGGCCGTGGTCGTCGTCGACCAGGCGGGCCGCGTCTCGCACTGGAGCACGGGCGCCCGCCGCCTCTTCGGCCCCGGCCGGCACGACGCGGTGGGGCGGCCCGCGGCCGACCTGCTGCCCGTGTCGGGGGCGCTGCCGCAGGAGCATGACATCCCGGCGCGGGGCGCGTTCGGCGTGTACGACGACGAGCTGGGGCCCGACCTGGAGGAGACGCTCGGCGGGCGGACCGCCTACCCGGCGGCGGGGCGGGCCCGGCTCGACACCAGCGCCGGGCCGCGCGACCGCATCGACGTCCTGTGGTGGGCGTACCCGCTGGTCGGCCCGGGGCCCGAGCGGCTGCTCGTGCTCGCCGCCGACGCGCGGAAACTGAGCTTCGACACGGGCCCGGACGGCACGGGGAGGCCCGTGGCGGGGGAGCGGATCGCCCCCGGGTTCGCCCTGCACACCGACTTCCCCGCCGCCGACGAGCTGGCGCGCGGGCTGCCCGAGATCCTGCCCAGCATGAGCGTGCGGGAGAGCGCCCGCATCGTCTCCCAGGTCCTCGAACTCGGCTACCCGGTCCTGGAGTTCAGTCAGCACGACCGCGTCCCCGTCACCGCCGACTGGGGCGTCTCCCGGCGCACCGAGCGCAAGGCGCGGCGCGCGGAGGCGGCCCGCGCGGCGGCGGCCGGGGTGCCGTCCCCGCGCACCTCGCCCGAGGACGCCGAGGACGCCCAGGACGCCAAGGAGGCGGACGACGCGGAGGACGCCGAGGACCTCGAGTACGTGGCGGTGCGCGAGCGCCTGGAGTTCCTCAACGAGGTGAGCGGGCGCATCGGTTCGTCCCTCGATCTCTCCCGCACCATCGTCGAGGTCAGCAAGGCGGTCGTACCCCGCTTCACCGACGTCGCCGGGACCTATCTGCGGGAACAGGTCGTCGCGGGCGAGGGGTTCCCGGAGGGGCCGCCCGACGAGACGACGATGTGGCACCGCGTCGCCGTCGAGCACACCGACGAGCCGGGCCGCTGGGACGACGTGGTGCCGGTCGGCGAGTCGATGCCGTTCCCGGCGCACACCCCGTTCTTCCAGTGCATGACGACCGGGGAGCCGGTCCTCGTCCCGTACATCTCGGAGGAGATGGGCAACGGGATCGCCTCGCAGTTCGAGAAGCGCGACATCCGCCCGCTGATCACCCACCGCTCCATGCTCGTCGTCCCGCTGAAGGCGCGGAACGTCGTCCTCGGGTTCATGATCCTGCTGCGCCACCAGGAGCGGCCGCTCTTCAACGACATGGACCGCGTCACCGGCGCCGAGCTCGCGGCCCGCGCAGGCCTCGTGCTCGACAACGCGCGGATGTACACCTACCAGGAGGCCGTCGCCGAGACGCTCCAGGACAGCATGCTGCCGCACATCGAACCGCACATGCCGGGCTGCGACATCGCCACCCGCTATCTGCCCGGCACCCTGCTCGGCCGGGTCGGCGGCGACTGGTTCGACTCGATCAAACTGCCGGGCGCGCGCACCGCCCTCGTCGTCGGCGACGTGATGGGGCACGGGCTCAACTCGGCGGCGATGATGGGCCAGTTGCGCACCGCCGTGCAGACCATGGCCGCCCTCGACCTGCCCCCGGCCCAGCTCCTGCGCAACCTGTGCGACCTGGCCCAGCGCCTCGGCGAGCACTACCTCGCCACCTGCCTCTACGCGGTCTACGACCCCATCGCCGGCGCGCTGCACCTGGCCAACGCCGGACACATCCCGCCGGTGATCGTGCGCGCCGCCGACGGCCGCAGCGAACTCCTCGACCTGCCGACCGGCGCCCCCATCGGCGTGGGCGGCGTGCCGTTCGAGTCCGTGCGCCTGCCCGTCGCACCCGGCGACCGCCTCGTGATGTGCACGGACGGCCTGGTCGAGGTGCGCGGCGAGGACATCGGCGTGGGACTCGCGACACTCTGCGAGTCGGCCGCCCACCCCGCCGCCTCCATGGACGACGCCTGCGACACCATCATCCGCTCCCTCGCCGGACGCGGCGGCCGCAAGGACGACGTGGCACTTCTCATGGTCCGCATGGGCGGCATCGAGACCGAGGACGTCGCCCAGTGGGAGCTCGGCCAGGAGGCGGCCGAGGTGCCGCGCGCCCGCGCGCTCGTCCGCGCCCAGCTCGCCCGGTGGGGGCTGACGAGCATCGCGTACGCGGCCGAACTCCTGGTCGGCGAGCTCGTCACCAACGCCGTACGACATGCCCGTGGCGGCCGTGTGCGGCTGCGCCTCGTACGCTCCGGCACGCTGCTGTGCGAGGTGGAGGACACCGACCCCACGCTGCCGACGCTGTGCGGCGCGGGCCCCGGCGACGAGTACGGCCGGGGCTTGCGGCTCGTCGCACACCTCGCGCGCGGATGGGGCGCGAGCCGGACGGCGACGGGCAAGACGGTCTGGTGCGAGCTGGCCACGCGACCGGGCTTGTGAGGCGCACCCCGGCGCGGTAGACCGGGCTGGTAGTTCGGCGGAGTCCGCGGGCGCACCTGGGGGAGCAGTCATGAGCGTGACCGAGCGCTACAGAACGGCGTGGGAAGGGTTCTGGGAGGACGCCCCGGGGGAGCCCGGTGCCGTCTTCTGGGACGCCGAACCGGCCCTCACCGTGGGGCTGCATCTGGCGCTCTTCGAGCCGGAGTTGGCCCAGGCGGGGCTGCCCCTGGTGGACCTCGGGTGCGGCAACGGCACCCAGACCCGCTTCCTCGCCGACCGCTACCGCAGGGTGATCGGCGCCGACCTGTCCGCCGCCGCGCTCGACCGCGCCCGGCACGCGGACCCCGCGGAACAGGCCGACTTCCGGCAGCTGGACGCCACGAACGCGGAGCAGGTGGCGGCTCTGCACGCCGAGTTGGGGGACGTCAACGTCTACATGCGCGGCGTCCTGCACCAGTGCGAGCCCGCGGACCGCCAGCCGCTCGTCGACGCGGTGGCCGTGCTGACCGGCGAGCGCGGGCGCGCCTTCGTCGTCGAGCCGGCGGAGCGCGCCGGGGCGATCCTGCGCGGGCTCGCGCGCCACCCGGCGGGGCCGCCGCCCAAGCTGGCCCCGGTCTTCGCGCACGGCCTGGCCCCGGGCGAGGTCGCCGACGCCGCCGTGCCCGGGTACGTCATGGCGGCGGGCCTCACGGTGCTGGCCTCGGGCGAGCTGCCGCTGCTGACCACGGAGTACACGGCCGACGGGAACCGGATCGAGTTGCCGTCGAGGTGGCTGGTGGTGGGGCGGGGCGACCGGCACTGAGCGGGCGGCGCCGAGCGACCGGTACTGAGCGAGCGGCGCCGAGTGAGCGTTCGGCGCGGGGTGCGTAGGTTAGCTTAGGCTTAGCTAACTAATCCTTGCGTCAGGAAGCGGTGGGGCGATGCGAACGCCTGTAGTCTCGTCCGATCTCTCCTGGGTGGCCGAGGCCGTCCGCCCCCGCCCGGCCGTCGGCGCGCGCGTCGCGCGGCTGCTCGACGACCTGGGCGGGGTGCACGGCGCGCGGCGCGACGCGATCGCCGCCGCGTTCTGGGACGACGTGCGCGGGCTCGGCGCCCCGCTCGTCGAGCCGATCGAGGGCGAACCCGGCCACCGCACCCTCACGTTCCTCTACCGCGGCAACCGGGCGACCCGGCACGTCCTGCTCTTCAGCAACCGCCTCGTCGACCGCACGCGCCTCGCCGACGCCCTGCTCCACCACGTCCCCGACACCGACATCTGGCACCTCGGTCTGCGCCTGCGCGCCGACCACCGCGGTGCCTACCGCATCGCCGCCGACGTCTCGACCGGCGCCCCGCCCGCCGACCCGGCGCTGCTCCAGACGTTCCTGCGGACCCTCCAGCGGTACGCGGGCCCCGATCCGCTCAACCCGCGCACGATCCCCTCCCGCTGGGGCGGCCCCGACTGCTCCGTCTTCGCCCTGCCCGACGCGCCCGGGCAGCGCTGGGAGCGCCCCGCGCGCGCGGGGGAGCCCGGCCGGGTCGAGCGGCACCGGGTCGAGAGCCCGGCCCTCGGCGCCGCCCGCGACGTCTGGGTCTACCTGCCGCCCGGCCGCGACCACCGCGACCTGCCCGTCGTCGTGCTCGGCGACGGCGACATGTGGCTGGGCGGCATGGGCCTGCAGGACTCCCTCGACGTCCTGATCGCCGACGGCACCCTGCCGCCGCTGATCGTCCTCGCCCCCGACTCCGTCGACGGACCCACCCGCTGGCGCGAGATGAGCGCCCGCGACTCCTACGTCACCTTCCTCGCCGACGACGTCCTGCCCTGGGCGGCGGGCCGCTGGCCCCTCACCACCGACCCGCGCCGCACCGTCGTCGCCGGACAGAGCCTCGGCGGGCTCACCGCTTTGTACGCGGGGCTCGTGCGCCCCGAGCGGTTCGGCAACGTCCTCGCGCAGTCGGCGTCCCTGTGGTGGCACCCGGGGCTCTCGGCCGAGGGCGGGGTGCCGCAGACGCCGGTCGTCGGCGTGCCGTGGCTCGTACGGCGGTACGCGCAGGAGGCGTCCCGCGATCTGACGGTGCACCTCGACGTGGGTCTGCACGAGGGTCCGATGGTCGGTTACAGCCGCGCGCTGTACGACGCGCTGGCCCCGGCGGGGCACCGGATCACGCTGGACGAGTTCAACGGCGGCCACGACTACGCCTGTTGGCACGGAGCGCTCGTCGACGCGCTGGTGCGGATGCTGAACGCCTGATCAGAGCCCGGCGCCGCGGCGATATTGGTCTAGACCCTTGAGAGTTTCAGGGAGTTATCCACAGGCCTGGTGAGGGGTGGCCCGATCCGCGTACGGTGCTGCTCATGAAGATCCTCATCAGCGCCGACATGGAGGGCGCCACGGGCGTGACCTGGCCGGCCGACGTCCTGCCAGGCACCCCGCAGTGGGAGCGCTGCCGGTCGATGTTCACCTCGGACGTGAACGCGGCGGTGCTCGGCTTCTTCGACGGCGGCGCCGACGAGGTCCTCGTCAACGAGGCGCACTGGACGATGCGCAACCTGCTCCTTGAGCAGCTCGACGACCGCACCGAGATGCTCACCGGGCGCCACAAGTCGCTCTCGATGGTCGAGGGCGTCCAGCATGGCGACGTCGACGGCATCGCGTTCATCGGCTACCACGCGGGCGCGGGCATGGAGGGCGTCCTCGCCCACACCTACCTGGCCAACCAGATCACCGGCGTGTGGGTCAACGACGTCCGGGCCAGCGAGGGCCTGCTCAACGCGCACGTGGTCGCCGAGTACGGCGTCCCCGTCGTCCTCGTCACCGGCGACGACCACGCCTGCGACGACGCCCTCGGCTACGCGCCCGAGGCCCGCAAGGTCGCCGTCAAGGACCACGTCTCCCGGTACGCGGCGGTGTGCCGCACCCCCGCGCGCACGGCCGCCGACATCCGGGCCGCCGCCCAGGACGCCGCGTCGCTCGCCGTCCGGTACGAGCCGATGCGGGGCGGCCCGTTCACCGTCGAGGTCGAGTTCGACGCCGAGCACCTCGCCATGGCGTCGACCGTCGTCCCCGGCGTCGAGCGCGTCGGCGAACGCAGGATCGCGTACACCCACGAGACCATGTACGAAGGCATCCGCACCTTCAAGGCGGTCACCACGATCGCCTCGGCCGCGGTGGAGGAACAGTATGGCTGAGCAGCACCTTCCGACGATCGACATCGACGAGAAGGCGCTCGACGAAGTCGTCACCTTCACCTCCGAGCTGATCCGGATCGACACGACCAACCGCGGCGGCGGCGACTGCAAGGAGCGCCCCGCCGCCGAGTACGCGGCGGCCCTGCTCTCCGAGGCGGGCCTGGAGCCGACGATCCTGGAGCGCACCCCGGGCCGCGGCAATGTGGTGGCGCGCATCCCCGGCACCGACACCTCCGCCGACGCCCTCCTGGTCCACGGCCACCTGGACGTCGTACCGGCCGAGGCCGCCGACTGGAGCGTGCACCCCTTCTCCGGCGACGTCGTCGACGGCGTCGTGTGGGGCCGCGGCGCCGTCGACATGAAGAACATGGACGCGATGATCCTCGCGACCGTCCGGCACTGGGCCCGCGTCGGATTCCGGCCCCGGCGCGACATCGTCATCGCCTTCACCGCCGACGAGGAGGCCAGCGCCGAGGACGGCTCGGGCTTCCTCGCCGACCAGCACGCCGACCTCTTCGAAGGCTGCACCGAGGGCATCAGCGAGTCCGGGGCCTACACCTTCCACGACGGCGCGGGCAAGCAGATCTACCCGATCGGCGCGGGCGAGCGCGGCACCGGCTGGCTCAAGCTCACCGCGCGCGGCAAGGCGGGCCACGGCTCCAAGGTCAACCGGGCGAACGCGGTGACGCGCCTCGCCGCCGCCGTCACCCGCATCGGCGCCCACGAGTGGCCCGTCCGCCTCACGCCCACCGTCCGCGCGGCCCTCGGCGAACTCGCCGCCCTGTACGGCATCGAGGCCGACGCGCACGCGCCGGACTTCGACGTCGACGCGCTGCTCGGCAAGCTCGGTCCGGCCGCGAAGCTCGTCGAGGCGACCGTCCGCAACAGCACCAACCCGACGATGTTCCACGCCGGTTACAAGGTCAACGTGATCCCAGGCGAGGCCGTCGCCCATGTCGACGGGCGGTTCCTGCCCGGCGCCGAGGACGAGTTCCGCGCCGCCCTCGACCAGCTCACAGGGCCCGACGTGGACTGGGAGTTCCACCACCGCGAGGTCGCGCTCCAGGCGCCCGTCGACTCGCCGACCTTCGCCAAGATGCGGGCCGCCGTCGAGGAGTTCGCGCCCGAGGGACACACCGTCCCGTACTGCATGTCGGGCGGCACCGACGCCAAGCAGTTCTCCCGGCTCGGCATCACCGGCTACGGCTTCGCCCCGCTCAAGCTCCCCGAGGGCTTCGACTACCAGGCGCTCTTCCACGGCGTCGACGAGCGGGTGCCGGTCGAGGCGCTGCACTTCGGCGTGCGGGTCCTGGACCGGTTCTTGCGCTCGGCATAGGCACGGCCCCGACCCACGCGACGCACTAGGAAAAGACGGAGGACACGAAGAATATGGAGGGTCCGGAGTAAATGGGGGGCGGGAACGACATGGTGCAGACGCAGGGCCACGGCTCATGGCCGTCGCCGATCGACGCCGCGCTGGCCGCGGCGCACGACGGCAGGCCGGAGTACGTGGGGTTCATCGGCGACGAAGCCTGGTGGACCGAGCCACGGCCCACCGAGGCGGGCCGCCGCGCCCTCGTGCGCCGCAGGCCCGACGGCACGGAGGAGTCCGTCCTGCCCGCGCCGTGGAACGTGCGCAGCCGCGTCATCGAGTACGGCGGCCGCCCCTGGGCCGGCGCGGACCGCCCCGAGGGCCCGCTCCTGGTCTTCGTGAACTTCGCCGACCAGCGCCTCTACGCGTACGAGCCCGAGGCGCCGGGCGCTGAGCCGCGCCCGCTGACCCCGCTCCGCGCCGTCGGCGACGGACTGCGCTGGGCCGACCCGCAGCTCCACCCCGACCGGGGCGAGCTGTGGTGTGTCCTGGAGGAGTTCACCGGCGAGGGCCCGACCGACGTGCGGCGCGTGGTCGCCGCCGTCCCGCTCGACGGCTCGGCCGCCGAGGACCGCACGGCGGTCCGCGAACTGAGCGACGACGCCCACCGGTTCGTCACCGGCGCCCGGCTCTCCCCGGACGGCCGACGTGCGGCGTGGATCGCCTGGGACCATCCGCGGATGCCCTGGGACGGTACGGAGCTGCTGGTCGCGGACGTGACGGAGGAGGGCACCTTCGGCCCGGCGCGGACCGTGGCCGGTGGACCCGAGGAGTCGATCTGCCAGGTCGAATGGGCGGCCGACGGGACGCTCCTCTACTCCGGCGACGCGAGCGGCTGGTGGAACCTGTACCGGCTCGACGTGACCGGTGACGGCCTCGGCGCGGCCCGGCCGCTGTGCCCGCGCGACGAGGAGTTCGGCGGGCCGCTGTGGAAGATCGGCCTCAGCTGGTTCAAGCCGCTGGAGGCCGGCCTCGTCGCCGTCGTGCACGGGGTCGGCGCCACCGCGCTCGGCGTCCTCGACCCCGAGACCGGCGAGGTCGTCGACACCGCGGGCCCCTGGACCGAATGGTCCTCCTCGCTCGCCGTGCACGGCAGCCGCGTCGTCGGCGTCGCCGCCAGCCCGCGCACCGCGCCCGAGGTCGTCGAACTCGACACCGCCACCGGGCGCGCCCGCGTCATCGGCGCCGCGCACCGGGACCCCGTCGACCCGGCGTACTACCCCGAACCGCAGATCCGCACCTTCGAGGGGCCCGACGGCCGCTCCGTGCACGCCCACATCTACCCGCCGCACAGCCCCACGCACGCCGCGCCCGACGACGAACTGCCCCCGTACGTCGTGTGGGCGCACGGCGGCCCCACCGGCCACTCCCCGCTCGTCCTCGACCTGGAGATCGCCTACTTCACGTCGCGCGGCATCGGCGTCGCCGAGGTCAACTACGGCGGCTCCACCGGCTACGGCCGGGAGTACCGCAACCGGCTGCGCGAACAGTGGGGCGTCGTCGACGTCGAGGACTGCGCGGCCGTCGCCCTCGCCCTCGCCGCCGAAGGCACCGCCGACCGCGACCGGCTCGCGATCCGTGGCGGCAGCGCGGGCGGCTGGACCAGCGCGGCGTCTTTGACCAGCACGGACGTCTACGCGTGCGGGACGGTGATCTACCCGATCCTCGACCTGACCGCCTGGGGCAGCGGCGAGACCCACGACTTCGAGTCGCAGTACCTGGAGACCCTCGTCGGCCCGCTCGCCGAGGTCCCCGCGCGCTACGCCGAACGCTCCCCGTCCGAACACGCGGACCGGCTCACCGCGCCGTTCCTGCTCCTCCAGGGCCTCGACGACGTGATCTGCCCGCCCGCGCAGTGCGAGCGTTTCCTCGAACAGGTCGAGAGCGAGGGGCGGCGCGTGCCGCACGCCTACATCGCCTTCGAGGGGGAGGGGCACGGGTTCCGGCGGGCCGACACGATGGTGCGGGCGCTGGAGGCCGAACTCTCCCTGTACGCGCAGGTGTTCCGCCTCGACGTGGCCGGAATCCCCACGCTGGAGCTCACCAAGTGACGGCTGCCGCGTCGTTGGTCCGTCCCCCGCGTCTCGCCCCCGGGGCCCGGGTCGCCGTCGTCGCGCCGAGCGGGCCCGTCCCGAGGACCGGCTGCAGGCGGGGCTCGACCTTCTGCGGGGCTGGGACCTGGAACCGGTCGTGCTGCCGCACGTCCTGGAGGCGCACCCGGACCTCGACTACCTGGCCGGGACGGACGCGGACCGGGCGGCCGACCTCCAGCGGGCCTGGTGCGACCCCGGCATCGACGCGGTGCTGTGCGCGCGGGGCGGCTACGGGGCCCAGCGCATCGTCGAACTGCTCGACTGGGCCGCGATGCGCGAGGCCCGGCCCAAGGTGTTCGTCGGATACAGCGACATCACCGCGCTGCACGAGGCGTTCGCGGTGCGGGTCGGTGTCTCCACCCTGCACGGGCCGATGGTCGCGGCGGCGGACTTCCTGAAGAACGCGCGGGCGCAGGAGCACCTGCGGGCCACGCTGTTCGCGCCGGAGTCCGTCCAGGTGATCCGGGGCGCGGAGGGCGCGGGCGTCCTGGTGCCCGGGGTCGCGCGGGGCGTCACGCTGGGCGGGTGCCTCTCGCTGCTCGCGGCGGACCTCGGGGTACGGGGGGCGCGGGGGTCCGCGCGGGGCGGGTTGCTCTGCCTGGAGGACGTGGGGGAAGAGGCGTACCGGGTCGATCGCTACCTCACGCAATTGCTGCGGGCCGGATGGCTGGACGGCGTCGCCGGGATCGTCCTCGGCTCCTGGGCCCAGTGCGAGCCGCTCCGCGGGGTGCTGAGGGATCGACTCGGGGGGCTCGGGGTGCCGGTGGTCGAGGAGTTCGGGTTCGGGCACGGGGAGGGTTCGCTGACGGTGCCCTTGGGGGTGGCGGGGCGGCTGGATGCCGGGGCGGTGACGCTGACGCTGGACGAGCCGGCGCTGAGGTGACCCTGCGCGGTGCGCGGGCGCGGCTTTCGGCGTGCCGCCCCGCGCCCCGGGCGACGCGTCCGCCGAGCAATGCCGGTTCCCGACCGCGCCCCCGTCGTGGCTGGTCGCGCAGTTCCCCGCGCCCCCTAGCGGGCGCGTCTGCCGAGTGATGCCGGTTCCCGACCGCGGCCCCGTCGTGGCTGATCGCGCAGTTCCTCGCGCCCCTTGGTGGGCGCGTCTGCCGGGTGATGTCGAGTCGCCTCCGCCGCGCCGTCGTGGTTGCTCGCGCAGTTCCCCGCGCCCCTGGAGACATGCGGCTTCGTCGCGCCTCCTTCAGCCCGTGCGGCGCGGGGAACAGCGACCACGACGAAAGCCGCGCCCCGCGAACCCGCTTGGGTCTACGGCGAATGGGCCACCCGGGGAGAAAACACCGCGCACGCCCATTGACCGCCCCCTGACACGTGTCACACGATGACCACGCCGCAAACTTACCGGTCGGTACAACCCGCGTGGAGGCCAACGTGTCCCGAGCCGTCCCCAGAGTCCTCAGCACCCTAGGCGCGGCGGCACTGGCCCTCCCCCTCGCTCTCACCACCCCCACCACGGCCTCGGCCGCGACCACGGCCACGACGAGCGCACTCGGCGCCTACACCGTCACCCCGCTCACATTCACCCTCACCACCGGCGGCCGCCGATGCACCGTCGACGCCGACCTCTACCGCCCCGCCGGCGTCGACGCCCAACACCCCGCCCCCGCCGTCCTCACCACCAACGGCTTCGGCGGCTCCAAGTCGGACGGTTCCACCGACGCCACCGGCAAGGCCTTCGCGCAGCGCGGCTACGTCGGACTCGCCTATTCCGGCCTGGGGTTCGGCACGTCGGGCTGCCTCATCTCCCTGGACGACCCCCGGATCGACGGCAGGGCCGCCTCCGCCCTGGTCGACTTCCTCGCCGGCACCCGCGCCGCGGATGACGGCACGACGATCGACTACGTGAGCGCCGACAGGAAGGGCGACCCGCGCGTCGGCATGATCGGCGGTTCGTACGGCGGCGCGATCCAGATGGCGACGGCCGCCGTCGACCACCGGGTGGACGCGCTGGTCCCGCTGATCACCTGGAACGACCTGGCCTACTCGCTCGACCCGCAGAACGCCGCGGAGCGCGACGTCCCCGGCGTCTTCAAGTGGCAGTGGACCAACGGGTTCTACCTGATGGGCGAGGGACAGCCGCTGCTTGAACCCTCGCTGGACCCGTCCCGCGTCAACCGGCTCGGCTGCCTGCACTTCGTCGACGACGCCTGCGAGACGATCCGCACCCTCAACTCGGGCCGCTACCCGGCCGACAAGACCCGCGCGCTGCTCACCTACGCCCGCTCCGTGTCCCCGGTCTCGTACCTGAAGGACGTGAAGGCGCCGACGCTGCTCGTGCAGGGGCAGGCCGACAGCCTGTTCAACCTGAACGAGGCCAGGGCGAGTTACGAGACCCTCCGCGCCCAGGGCACCACCGCCAAGATGATCTGGCAGTCCTGGGGGCACAGCGGCGGCCTCACCGACCCCGCGAGCGGTGAGCTGAACCTGTCGCAGGGGAACCTGGAGACCAGCTACGTCGGCCGGCGGATCCTCGCCTGGTTCGACCGCTACCTCCATCAGGACAAGGGCGTCGACACCGGGCCCGCCTTCGCCTACTACCGCGACTGGATCGACGACCCGGACGCGACGTACGCCACCGCGTCCGCCGTCCCCGCCCTGTCGCGGAAGCTGTACCTGTCCGGGGACGGGAAACTCGTCGACGACAAGGCGAAGGTCGCGCGGGGCAGCCGCACCTACCGCAACTGGCCGATCCCCACCAGCCACTCCGAGTCCTCCCTCGCCGGTCTCATCGGACTGTCGGACTCCGCGCCCCGCGACACCCGTGGCACCTACCTCGACTGGACCACGCAGCCGCTGGCCTCGGCGACCGATGTCGTGGGCGCCCCGAAGGCGACCCTGGACGTGGTCTCGCCGAGGACCGAGCGCGTGCAGCACTCCGCCGACGCCGCCGACAAGCTCGTCCTCTTCGCGAAGCTGTACGACGTCGCGCCGGACGGCTCGAAGACGCTCGTGCACCGCCTCGTCGCCCCGGTCCGTGTCCCGGACGTCACGCGCCCCTTCACCGTCACGCTCCCCGGCATCGTGCACCGCTACGAGAAGGGGCACCGCATCCAGTTCGTGATCGCCGCGAGCGACGACGCGTACGGCGGCAACAAGGGGATCAAGCCCGTCACCGTCGTCAGCGCCCCTGAGGACACCGGCACCGTGGAGCTGCCCGTGGTGGCCCCGTAGCCCGCCCCGCTGTCACCCGTACGGGCCCCGGCCGCTGCGCGATCACCCGCTCCCCGCCCATGCTGGGCGGAGAGGCAGCGACGGAAGGGTCCGTGATGAGCCCCAAGGACAGCGTGAGCTCCGACAAGAGCGGCGGCTCCGGCACGTTCACCCCTGCCAGGATCGCCGTCCTGGTCCTGGCCGTCCTCGTCCTGGTCTTCATCTTCGAGAACACCCGCGAGGTGAAGATCCGGCTGCTCGTCCCCGAGGTCACGATGCCGCTCTGGGGGGCGCTTCTGACGGTCGCCGTCATCGGCGCCATCTGCGGGGGCTACGCCGTCGCCAGAAGACGCAAGTAGGACGGCCCCGCGTGCACCCGCGTACATCGCCTCCATCCGCATACATCGGGTACATCGCGTACATCGCGTACGTCCGCGTGCATCGCCTCCGTCCGCGTACGTCTGCGTAGGGTGGCCGGATGGCCGCTCACCTCGCCCAAGGTCCCCGTGTCGCGCTGCGGCACATCGCTCGCGCCGACGCGGGCGAGTTCACCGCGCGGGCCCGCGAGAGCCAGGAACTGCACCGGCCCTGGCTCTTCCCGCCGCTGACGGCGGAGGCGTTCGCCGCGTACGCGGGGCGGCTCGTCGACGACCCCACCAAGCACGGCTTCCTGGTGTGCGAGCGTGACGTGCCGGACGGCGGGGACACCATCGCCGGGTTCATCAACATCAACAACATCGTCCAGGGCGGCTTCCGCAGCGGCGCCCTCGGCTACGGCGCCTTCGCGCACGTCGCCGGGCGCGGGCTGATGACGGAGGGGCTCGGCCTGGTCGTCCGGTACGCGTTCGGGGCCCTCGCGCTGCACCGGCTGGAGATCAACGTGCAGCCCGGCAACGCCGCCTCCATCGCGCTGGCCCGGCGCGCCGGTTTCCGCCTCGAAGGCTTCTCCCCGGACTTCCTCCACGTCGACGGGGCCTGGCGCGACCACGAGCGCTGGGCGCTCACCACGGAGATGACCGCCGCCGGGACCGGCGCCGCTTTTGCGCAATCCTGACCGGGGCGGCCCCTGGTCAGCTCGCCGTCGACCATGTTCCATGGTCATCGGGGGCGGGCCGCGCCCCGTGACACCGGGAGGCAGCCATGACCGTCGTCCGCCGTGAGGTACTGACGCTGCCGGGCGCGGCACTCGGCCCGGTCAACCCGCTGCCGCCGCTGCGGCCCCTCGCCGATGTGCACCAGGCGCATGAGCCGGACGAGCGCTTCAAGGAGGGCCTGCCCCTCGACATGGCCCGCCAGCTCGGCTACGAGCCGCTGCGCAGTCTGCTTCCCGTGCGGATCCGCGACGGGTACGGGCGCGACCGCGCGCCGCTCGACCTCGACACCGTCGTCATCGAGAACGACCGGCTGAAAGTGACCGTCCTGCCCGGGCTCGGCGGCCGGATCGCGTCCCTGTTCCACAAGCCGACCGGGCGTGAACTCCTCCACCGCAACCCCGTGTTCCAGCCCGCCGCCTTCGCGCTCAACGGCGCCTGGTTCTCCGGCGGCATCGAGTGGAACATCGGCGCCACCGGCCACTCCACCCTGTCCTGCGCGCCCCTGCACGCCGCCCGCGTCACCGCGCCCGACGGCACCGAGATGGTGCGCCTGTGGGAGTGGGAGCGCCTGCGCGACCTGCCGTTCCAGGTCGACCTGTGGCTGCCGGAGGGCTCCGACTTCCTCTACGCGGGCGTCCGCGTCCGCAACCCCCACGAGAAGCCCGCACCCGTGTACTGGTGGTCGAACATCGCCGTGCCCGAACAGCGCCGGGTCCTCGCGCCCGCGCGCGAGGCCTGGCACTTCGGCTACGAGCGGGCCCTGCGCCGCGTCCCCGTGCCCGAGCACGGCGGCACCGACCGCACGTACCCCCTGAACAGCGAGTTCCCCGCCGACTACTTCTACGAGATCGAGGACGGGCGGCGCCGCTGGATCACCGCCCTCGACGACGCAGGGCACGGGCTCGTCCACACGTCGACCGAGGTGCTGCGCGGCCGGAAGCTGTTCCTGTGGGGCAGCGGCAGCGCGGGCCGCCGCTGGCAGGAGTGGCTGACCGAGCCCGGCACCGAGGGGTACGCGGAGATCCAGGCGGGCCTCGCGCGCACCCAGCTGGAGCACGTACGTCTGGAGGCGGAGGGGGAGATCAGCTGGCTGGAGGCGTACGGGCCGCTGGCGGCCGACGCGGCGACCGTGCACGCGGCGGACGACTGGGACGCGGCGGTCGACGAGGTCGAGGTGCGGCTCGAACAGGCGCTGCCGCGCGCCCGCGTCGAGGCCGCGTACGAGGCGTGGCGGCCGCACGCCGACTCCGAGCCGGGGCAGCGGCTCGCCGTGGGATCCGGGTGGGGCGCGCTGGAACTCCTGCGGACAGGATGGAAATTGGCCGGCACCCCGTTCGACGCGTCGACGCTCGGCGAGGCGCAGGCGCCCTGGCGGGAGCTGCTCGAGACCGGCGTCTTCCCAGAACCGCGCCGGGTCGGCGCGCCCGGCCCCTCGCTGACCGCCCCCGCCTGGCGGGACATGCTGGAGACGGCGCCCGCCCGGCCGCTGTCCGAGTACCACCTCGGGGTCGCGCAGTGGCACGCGGGGGACCGGGCGCAGGCCGTGCGCAGCTGGGAGCGCGGCCTCGAACTCGCCGCGTCCGACTGGCCGTTCCTGCGCTGCCTCGCGGTGGCCGACGCGACCGACGGCCATCTGGAGCGGGCCGCCGACCGGTACGCCGAGGCCTTCGACGACCTGTGCGCGGAGCGGCGGGACGCGGGCGAGGCGTGGGTGACGGTGACGGCCGCGCTCGGCCGCGAGGCGATCGAGGCGCTGCTCGCGGCGGGACGCCCCGCACAGGCGCGGCGGGTCTGGGACGGGCTGCACGCGGCGACGCGGGCGCGCGGGCGGTTCCGCCTGATCGAGGCGCAACTCCTGCTGGCGGAGGGCGACGTGGCGGGCGCGCGGGAGATCTTCGAGGAGGGCTTCGAAGTCGCCGACCTGCGCGAAGGGGCCGAAGTGCTCGGGGAGACGTGGCAGCGCGTCGCGCCGGGCGAGCCGGTGCCCGCCCGCTACGCCTTCCGGATGCGCCCAGGACCCGCCGACCCGGCGGAGTCCGACGACACGCCCTAGGGCCTGTCTTCAAAATCCCGTCTGCCCCGCGACGCCTGGCACGCACTCTCGCCGCACCGGGCACAAGGCCAAGTACGTCCAGTACGAGGCCTTGCACCCGGCACGCCGAGAGCACGCACCAGACGCCGCGGGGCCGCCCTCCGGGCGACGACGGGATTTTGAAGACAGGCCCTAGGACTCGGCGGCCACCTGCCGGTCCACGTACTCGAAGATGGCGCCGTCGGGGTGCAGCGCGATGAGGTTGCGCCCCGCCGGGGTGGGGACCGGGCCCGCGACGACCTTCGCGCCCGCCGTCGTGAGGACCGCCTGGGCCTCGTCCACGTCCCGGACGGCGATCGTGGCCGACACCTTGCGCAGCACCTCGAGCTCCTGCTCGGGGCCGCTCATCAGCAGGAAGCAGCCGACGGCGGCGACCGCGACCCCGCCGCGCTCGAAGCGCATCGCCGTGCTGCCGGTGAGCTGTTCGTAGAAGGTCACGGAGGACTCCAGGTCCTCGACGCAGATGCGCAGCGTAGTGCCCAGGATCTCCATGCGGACGAGCCTAGTTGACGCCGCGGCGAAGCGTGATCACTTCTGGCCGCTCGCCGCGCGCACGTAGTCCGCGGAGCGTAGAACGCCCCTGTTTGGCTGCCGGTGACCCGGGGGACGCGGGAAGCTCCACCCACCATGTCCTCGGGACTCGGGACTCGGGAGGAGACCGTGAGCCGACCGCATGTACTGATCGTCGGTGCCGGGTTCGCCGGGTACCGGGCCGCTCGCACCCTGGCCCGGACCGCGCGCGGCAGCGGGCACCCGTTCGACGTCACCGTGCTCAACCCCACCGACTACTTCCTGTACCTGCCGCTGCTGCCCCAGGTCGCCGCGGGCAGCCTGGAGCCGCGCCGGGTCACCGTGTCGCTGCCCGGGACGCTGCCGCCCCGGGTGCGGCTCGTCCTCGGCGAGGCCGGCGCGGTGGACCTAGCGGAGCGGACCGTTCACTGCACCGGCCCCGAGGGGCAGCGCTCCACCCTGCGCTACGACCGGCTGGTGCTCGCCGTCGGCAGCGTCAACAAGCTCCTTCCGGTGCCCGGCGTCGCCGAGCACGCGCACGGCTTCCGCGGCCTGCCCGAGGCGCTGTACCTGCGGGACCACGTGACCCGGCAGACCGAGCTGGCCGCGGCCGCGTCCGACCCGGCGGAGGCGCGGGCCCGCCGCACGTGCGTCGTGGTCGGCGCGGGCTACACCGGGACCGAGGTCGCCGCGCAGGGGCAGCTCCTCACCGACTCGCTCGCGCGCGGCCGGGCCCGGACCCGCTGGCTGCTCGTCGACATCGCGCCACGCGTCCTGCCGGAGCTCGACGCGCGGCTCTCCCGCACCTCGGGCAGGGTGTTGCGGGAGCGCGGCGTGGAGGTGCGCACCGGCACGTCCGTCCAGGAGGCGACGAGAGAAGGGGTGCGCTTGAGTGACGGCGAGTTCGTTCCCTGCCGCACCCTCGTGTGGTGCGTCGGTGTCCGCCCCGACCCCCTCGTCGAGCGCCTGGGGCTGCCGATGGAGCGCGGGCGGCTGCTCGTCGACCCGTTCCTCGCCGTCCCCGGACACGAAGAGGTGTACGCGTGCGGCGACGCGGCCGCCGTACCCGACCTGGAGAAACCCGGCACGTCCGCCCCGATGACGGCGCAGCACGCCTGGCGGCAGGGCAGGACGGCCGGGCTCAACGTGGCCGCGTCCCTCGGCCGGGGCATGCGGCGCGCCTACCGGCACAAGGATCTCGGCTTCGTCGTCGACCTCGGCGGCGCCCAGGCCGCCGCCGACCCGCTCGGCGTACCGCTGGCCGGACCGCTCGCGGGCGCCGTCACCCGCGGCTACCACCTGGCCGCACTGCCCGGGAACCGGATCCGTGTCGCGGCGGACTGGCTCCTCGACGCGATCCTGCCCCGCCAGGCCGTCCAGCTCGGCCTCGTCCGCTCCGGCTCCGTCCCTCTTGACACGGCCTCGCCTGAGCTGGCCCGCACCCCGGGCGCCGCCCCCACCGCCCCGTAACCGCCCGAAGCATCGCCTTAAGGAGGCACCACCCCCATGCCCACGCTCACCGAGACCGAACTCCATGACCTCGCCCAACAGCTGCGGGTCGACGCCGTGCGCGCGGCGGACGCCGCCCAGTCCGGGCATCCGACCTCGTCGATGTCGGCCGCCGACCTGGTGGCCGTGCTCTTCGCCCACCACTTCCGCTACGACTTCGCCCGCCCGGCCCACCCCGGCAACGACCGTTTCATCCTGTCCAAGGGCCACGCCTCACCGCTGCTCTACGCCGCGTACAAGGCGGCCGGCGCCATCGACGACGCCGAACTGCTCACCTTCCGCACCCTCGGCAGCCGCCTCGAAGGGCATCCGACCCCGCAGCGCCTGCCGTGGGTGGAGACGGCCACCGGATCGCTCGGGCAGGGCCTGCCCGTCGGTGTCGGCATCGCCCTCGCGGGCAAGCGGCTGGACCGGATCGACTACCGCGTGCACGTCCTGTGCGGCGACAGCGAACTCGCCGAGGGCTCGATCTGGGAGGCCGCCGAGCACGCCGGGTTCGAGCACCTGGACAACCTGACCGTGACCGTCGACGTCAACCGGCTCGGCCAGCGCGGACCCACCCGCCACGGCCACGACCTCGACGCGTACGCCCGCCGCTTCCAGGCGTTCGGCTGGCACACGATCGAGATTGACGGACATGACGTGGCCGCCATCGACCGTGCCTACGCCGAGGCCCGTGACACCGTCGGCCAGCCCACCGCGATCATCGCCCGCACCTTCAAGGGCCGGGGCGTCGCCGCCGTCGAGGACCGCGAGGGCATGCACGGCAAGCCGCTGCCCGACGCGCGGGACGCCATCGCCGAGCTGGGCGGCGACCGGGGCGTCCGCGTCGAGGTCGCCGCGCCGCCCGCCGCCCGCGCCCTGCACTCCGTGCAGAACGGCCACCTCGACCTGCCCCGCTACGAGACGGGCGACGAGGCCGCCACCCGGGACGCCTACGGCTCGGCGCTGACCGCGCTCGGCACCGCCCGCGGCGACGTCGTCGCCCTGGACGGCGAGGTCGGCGACTCCACCCGCGCCGAGTACTTCGCGAAGGAGCACCCCGAGCGGTACTTCGAGTGCTACATCGCCGAGCAGCAGCTCGTCGCGACGAGCGTCGGGATGGCGGCGCGCGGCTGGCAGCCGTGGGCGTCCACGTTCGCCGCGTTCCTGACCCGCGCCCATGACTTCGTCCGGATGGCCGCGGTCAGCGGCGCCGGGCTCAACCTGGCCGGTTCGCACGCCGGTGTCGCCATCGGTGAGGACGGGCCCTCCCAGATGGGCCTGGAGGACCTGGCGATGTTCCGGGCCGTGCACGGTGCGACGGTCCTCTACCCGTGCGACGCCAACCAGACGGCGCGGCTCGTCGCCGCCATGGCCGACCTGAGCGGCATCCGCTATCTGCGCACGTCGCGCGGGAAGTCGCCGGTGATCTACTCGGCGGACGAGGAGTTCCCCGTCGGCGGCAGCAAGGTGCTGCGTTCCAGCGGGGAGGATCGGGTGACGCTCGTCGCCGCGGGCGTCACCGTGCACGAGGCGCTGCGCGCGGCCGACGAGCTGGCGGGCGCGGGCATCGCCGTCCGCGTCGTCGACCTGTACTCGGTGAAGCCCGTCGACCGCACCACCTTGCGCGACGCGGCGCGCGACACCGGCTGCCTGATCACCGTCGAGGACCACCGTTCGGAGGGCGGCCTCGGCGACGCGGTGGCCGAGGCGTTCGACGACGGTGTCCCGACGCCGCGGCTGGTCCGGCTCGCGGTCCGTGAGATGCCCGGTTCGGCGAAGCCGGAGGAGCAGCTGCGGGTCGCGGGGATCGACGCGGCGAGCATCACCGCCGCCGTCGCCCTCCTCGTCGAGCAGGACATCACGCCCTGAACCGACGCATTTCCCGGAGCGTGAGTAAAACCCTTACGCACGACGGGAGTTGAGGTTTGCCCAGGACCTGAGCGGTGACTCGGATGCCGAGGCCGTCGTGGCGCGCCGCGATGTGCGGGGCGGGCCGGACCGCGCCCCGACCGGGCGGCGGCCGGCCCGTCGCCGTGTCAGGACCGTGCACCCGCACGCCGCGGACCACGGCGGCCGGTACCGCGACCGAGCGCGAACCGAACCAGTCCGAGGAGGGCGGCTCCCCATGACCGTGGTCCCTGCACAGCAATCAGGCGGCGGAGGCGGCACCAGCGGCCTGTACGACGTACTCGAACTCGTGCTTGACCGCGGGCTCGTCATCGACGCGTTCGTCCGGGTCTCGCTGGTCGGCATCGAGATCCTGAAGATCGACATCCGGGTCGTGGTCGCCAGCGTCGACACCTACCTGCGCTTCGCCGAGGCCTGCAACCGCCTCGACCTGGAGGCGGGCCCGCACCGCAGCCCCGGCCTCCCCGACCTCATGGGCGGATCGGACGACGCGTCGGACAGCGGTCGCAGCAAGGCGAAGGGCGCGCTGTCCGGCGCCGCCGAGACCCTGTCGGATGCCTTCGGCCAGGCGCGTGAGGAAGGCCGGTCCGCGAGCACCCGCCGCCGGAAGGAGCAGGCATGACCGGCACGTACATCTACGGCATCGCCGCCACGGGCCACCCCTCGCTGCCGGACGGCATGGAGGGCATCGGCGACCCGGCCCGCAAGGTCAGGCTCGTCGGGGCGGGCCCGCTCACCGCGCTCGTCAGCGACGCCCCCGACGGGCTGCGGCCCAAGCGGCGCGACCTGCTCGCCCACCAGAACGTGCTCGCCGAGGCGGGTGCGGGCGGCCCCGTCCTCCCTCTGCGGTTCGGCAGTCTCGCGCCGGACGACGAGGCCGTCGCGGCCGTCCTCGCCGAACGCGCCGACCACTACGGGGAACGGCTGCGGGCGCTCGACGGCAAGGTCGAGTACAACGTCAAGGCGCAGCACGACGAAGAGGCCGTCCTGCACCGGGTGATGTCCGAGAGCCCCGAGGTCCGCACCCTCGCCGAGGCCAACCAGCAGGCGGGCGGCGGCAGTCACGAGGAGAAGCTGCGGCTCGGTGAGATGGTGGTGGCCGCCGTGCAGGCGCGCGAGGCGCGGGACGCAGTGGAGCTGCAACGGCTCCTCGAACCGTCGGCCGACGCGGTCTCCGCCGGACCGGCCGGCACGGGCTGGCTCGCCAACGTCTCGTTCCTCGTCGACCGCGCGTCGTCCGAACACTTCCTCGCGGCCGTCGACACCGTCCGCCGCGACCACCCGCAGTTGGAACTCCGGGTCAACGGGCCGCTCCCGCCGTACAGCTTCGTGGAGCCGGGTCCTTCGGCACCGGTCGGCACGGAATGAGACCAGGCAGACCGGCACATCTCAGGAGGGGCAAGTGAACCGAGCAGCTCTCGGCCTCGCGGTAGGGGCCGGATACGTCCTCGGACGTACGAAGAAGATGAAGCTGGCGTTCGCCGTCGGCACGATGGTCGCGGGCAAGCGGCTGAAGCTGAGCCCGCGCGCGCTTGGCGAGCTCGTCACCACGCAGCTCGACAAGAACCCGCAGTTCAAGGAGATCGGCGACCAGCTGCGCCAGGATCTGCGCGGCGTCGGCACGGCCGCGACCGGCGCCCTCGTGGAGCGCCAGATCAACGGCCTGGCCGGACGGCTGCACCAGCGCACCCAGGGCGTCCAGGACCGCATCGCCGGGGTCGCCCCCGACACGGACGACGTGCGGGACGCGGGGGAGAAGGTGACGGGCGGCCTCGTGCCGGGGCGCCGCGAGGAGCAGCAGGAAGAGGAACAGGACGAGAGGGACGAGCGGAACGAGCGGAACGAGCGCGACGAGCGGGACGACCGCGACGACCGCGACGAGGGCGCCCCGCGCGAGGAGAAGTCCTCGTCGAACGGGCGGGCCCGCACCTCCCCGCGCACCGCGAAGAAGGCCCCGGCCCGCAAGACCGCCGCCGCCGGAAAGACGGCGGCGGGCAAGACGGCCGCCAAGAAGACGACCGCGGCCAGGAAGACCGCGAGCGGCGCGACCCGCACCGCCTCGCGCGGCGCGAAGGGGGCCGGCGGCCGTGGCTGACTCCCCGAACCCCACGAAGGCGCTCGGCGGCATAGCGCAGAGCCAGGCCGTCGACCAGCTCAAGGCGGAGTTCCAGCACTACCTCGCGGCGCAGGCCGAACGCGTGCTCGTCGGCGTGGGCCGCAAACTGGGCGAGACCACGGTCAGGCTCACCGACATCGCCGAGGGCAACAGCCCCGGCTTCGCCAAGCTCGCGCTCGACGGCGGCCGCAAGATCGCCGAGGGCAAGAGCCCGGTGCGCGCCGCGGTGGAGCTGGGCGCGGGCCGCCTCAAGGACAAGGCCGTCGGGGCGTTCAAGAGCCTCGGCGGCAAGGGGAAGCGCAAGGGCGGCGCGGGCAAGAAGCCCACGGTGATCATGGAGTTCATCGACGTCGGCGTGGACCTGCGCACGGCGTACGACCAGTGGACGCAGTACCAGGAGTTCTCCACCTTCGCCAAGGGCGTCAAGAACGCCAACCGCGCCGACGACACCACCTCCGACTGGCAGCTCAAGGTCTTCTGGTCCAACCGCAGCTGGAAGGCGCGCACCACCGAGCAGCTCCCCGACGACCGGATCCAGTGGACCTCCGAGGGCGCCAAGGGCACGACGAAGGGCGTCGTCACCTTCCACCCCCTGGCCGACCGCCTGACCCGGGTCCTGCTGATCATCGAGTACTACCCGAAGGGCCTGTTCGAGAAGACGGGCAACATCTGGCGCGCCCAGGGCCGCCGCGCCCGCCTGGACCTCAAGCACTTCGCCCGCTTCGTGACCATCCGCGGCGAGGCGTCCGACGGCTGGCGCGGCGAGATCCGCGACGGCGAGGTGGTCCTGTCCCACGAGGACGCCCTCGAAGAGGAACAGCGACAAGAACAGGAGGAGGGCCAGGAGGAGGGACAGGAGCACGAGCTCCGGGAGAAGGCCGGCGACGACGCGTACGAGGAGGAGTACACCGGCGAGGACGAGGAGCCGGAGTACGAGGACACCGCCGACGAGGGCGAGGACCCCGACGGCGCCGAGGACGAAGCCGAGTCCGAGTACGACGACGCGTACGAGGACGAGGCCGAGGACGAGGCCGAACCGGACGACGAGTACGAGGACCGGCGCCCGGCAGCGGCCGGCGGCGCTCGCCGCTGACCCCGCGCGACGGAGCGGGACTTCACCGGAGAAGTCCCGCTCCGCGCATCTCGGGGTCAGGCCGCGGCAGCGGTTTTGCGGCACAGGATCTCCCCGTGCAGCACCGCGAACCACGCGTCCTCCCGCGCGCCCCATTCCCGCCACGCCTCGGAGACCGCCGTCAGCTGCGCGGGGGTCGCGTGGCCGCCGCCCGTGGCCCGGTCCGCGTAGGCGGAGGCGACGGTGCGGTCCGCCCACAGGCCGCTCCACCAGGCGATCTCGTCCGGTGTCGCGTAGCACCACGTGCCGGCGGTGGCGGTGATGTCCTCAGCGGCGAACCCGGCCTCCAGGGCCCATGACTTCAGGTGGCGCCCGGCGTCCGGCTCACCGCCGTTGGCGCGGGCGACGCGGCGGTACAGATCCAGCCAGTCGGTCATGCCCGGCGACCGCGGGTACCAGGTCATCGCCGCGTAGTCGGAGTCGCGTACGGCGATGATGCCGCCCGGCCTGGTGACGCGCCGCATCTCGCGCAGCGCCTGGACGGGGTCGCCGACGTGTTGCAGCACCTGGTGTGCGTGCACGACGCAGAACGTGTCGTCGGGCCAGTCCAGGGCGTGCACGTCGGCCGTCGTGAAGTCGACGTTGCCCACGCCCCGTTCGGCGGCCGTGGCCCGCGCCTGGTCCAGGATGCCGGGCGCGTGGTCGGCGCCGGTGACGTGGCCGTCAGGGACCAGTGCGGCCAGGTCGGCGGTGATCGTGCCGGGGCCGCAGCCGATGTCCAGGATTTTCATGTGCGGCTTGAGCGAGCCGAGCAGGTAGCCCGCCGAGTTGGCGGCGGTGCGCCAGGTGTGCGAACGCAGCACGGACTCGTGGTGGCCGTGGGTGTAGACGGCGGTCTCCTGCGACGGCGACATGACCCGATCCCTTCACGGTGCGACGACGCGCCCGGAGCGACCGCCCCGGGCGACATGGTCAACGTACGCCGCGCAGCCGGATCGTGAGATATCCGTCTTGGTATGTGGACGACGGTGCGTCACAGTATGCTCAGCGGGCGGTACACGCGCAGCGCCTCGTGCTGCTTGTCCACCGTCAACTCCCGCCCGCACTCGATGACTTCACCGTCGAACGCGAGCGGCGTGCCCGGCGAGATGCCGTCCACGTGCAGCTTGGTGAGCCGGGTCGCGGAGTGGAACGGGGAGCGGGAGAGCGGCCCCGACAGGGCCGCCGCGAGCAGCCGCACGCTCGGCAGGCGTCCGGCGCTGACGGTGCGGACGTCGAGGAGGCCGTCGGCCAGGTTCGCGCGGCGGCCGGCCGTCAGGCCCATCCGCCGGTAGGTGCAGTTCCCGGCGAACAGGAGCCACAGCGGGCGCTTCTCGCCATGTACGTGGACCTCGAGCGGGTGGTCGCGGCGCAGGACGTGCACGGCACCCACGACATCGGCCAGGCGGCCGCCGATCCGGCCCGACCAGCGTTCGCGCTCGCGCACCAGCTCCGGGTAGACGCCGAGGCTGAACGTGTTGAGGAAGATCCCGGAGGCCTTGTCCGAGCGGAACCGGCCCACGTCGACGGCGACCGCGTCACCGCCCACGACGGCCCGCACGAGATCCCCCGCGTCCTCGATGCCGAGGTCATACGCGAAGTGGTTGAGGGTGCCCCCGGGCAGCACGGCGAGCGGCAGGTCGTGCTTGAGCGCCACCTGCGCGGCCGTGTTCACCGAGCCGTCGCCGCCCGAGATGCCGAGCGCGCGGGCGCCCTTCGCCGCCTTCTCCAGGGCATCCGGGATCTCGGCGCCCTCGCACTCCACGAACTCGGCGAGCGGCAGCGCGTCCCGCAGCACCTTCACCCGCTCCGGCGTGCCCGCCTGCGTGTTCACCACCATGACCAGGCCCTCGCCGTCGGGCAGCGCGGGCACGTCCTCCACGAGCGGGCGCCCCGGGGACGGCATCTGGTCGCGGGTCGGCACCAGACCCCGTACGGCGAAGGCGGCGCCCACCCCGAGCGCCGCGCCCGCGATCACGTCGCCGGGGAAGTGGGCGCCCGTGTAGACGCGGGAGGCGGCCACCGAGAACGCCACCGGGGCGACGACCGCGCCCCAGCCGCGCGACTCCAGGGCCACACCCGTCGCGAACGCCGCCGCCGAGGCCGAGTGGCCCGACGGGAACGACGTCGTGAACGGCTGCCGCTTCAGCCTGCGCACTATCGGCACCGCGTCCAGCGCCGGCCGCGACCTGCGCACCGACCGCTTGCCGATCGTGTTGATCGTGGCGGACGCCACCGCGAGGGAGGCGACTCCGCGCAGGGCGGCCCGGCGGGCGCGCGGCGAGCCGGTCGCCGCGAGCGCCGCGCCCACGCCGAACCACAGCACGCCGTGGTTGGCGGCCTTGCTCAGCGCGGGCAGGACCCGCTCGGCGCCGGGCCAGCGGCGCTCGGCGGCGGTCTCGAACAGGCGCATGTCGAGGGAGGCGAGGCGGCCGCGCAGGGAGGGGCCCGGTCGCGGCGCTTCCTCCGTGGCTCTCGGCAGCTTGGAGATGTCGAAGTCGGCACACATGCCACGACGACTACCCCGGGGCGGGCCCCGCACCCAGGCGCGCACGCCCTATTCGTTTGCCCGTCACCCGCACAGCCGTCCACAATGCGCAACCATGGGACATCTGGAAGCCGCGCACCTCGAGTACTACTTGCCGGACGGGCGGGCGCTGCTCGGTGACGTCTCGTTCCGCGTCGGCGAGGGCGCGGTCGTCGCCCTGGTCGGACCGAACGGGGCGGGCAAGACGACCCTCCTGCGGCTGATCTCCGGTGAGCTCCAGCCGCACGGCGGCTCCGTCACGGTCGGCGGCGGGCTCGGTGTGATGCGCCAGTTCGTCGGCTCCGTGCGCGACGAGACGACCGTCCGCGATCTCCTCGTCTCGGTGGCGTCGCCGCGCATCCAGGAGGCCGCGAAGGCCGTCGACAAGGCCGAGCACGCGATCATGACCGTCGACGACGAGGCCGCGCAGATGGCGTACGCGCAGGCGCTCTCCGACTGGGCCGAGGCACAGGGCTACGAGGCGGAGACGCTGTGGGACATGTGCACCATGGCCGCGCTCGGCGTCCCCTACGACAAGGCGCAGTTCCGCGAGGTGCGCACCCTCTCCGGCGGTGAGCAGAAGCGGCTCGTCCTCGAAGCGCTCCTGCGCGGCCACGACGAGGTCCTCCTCCTCGACGAGCCGGACAACTACCTCGACGTGCCCGGCAAGCGCTGGCTGGAGGAGAAGCTCCGCGAGACCCGCAAGACCGTCCTCTTCGTCTCCCACGACCGCGAGCTGCTCGCCCGCTCCGCCGAGAAGATCGTCAGCGTCGAGCCGGGCCCCGGCGGCGCAGACGCCTGGGTGCACGGCGGCGGCTTCGCCACCTACCACGAGGCCCGGCGCGAGCGCTTCGCCCGCTTCGAGGAGCTGCGCCGCCGCTGGGACGAAAAGCACGCCCAGCTGAAGAAGCTCGTGGTCAACCTGCGCCAGGCCGCCTCCGTCAGCCACGAGATGGCGTCCCGGTACGCCGCCGCGCAGACCAGGCTGCGCAAGTTCGAGGAGGCCGGGCCGCCGCCGGAGCCGCCGCGCGAGCAGGACATCACGATGCGGCTCAAGGGCGGCAGGACCGGCATCCGGGCCGTCACCTGCGCGAACCTCGAACTCACCGGCCTTATGAAACCCTTCGACCTGGAGGTCTTCTACGGGGAGCGGGTCGCGGTCCTCGGCTCGAACGGCTCGGGCAAGTCGCACTTCCTGCGCCTGCTCGCCGGGGACGAGTCCGTGGCGCACACCGGGAACTGGAAGCTCGGCGCCCGCGTCGTCCCCGGCCACTTCGCCCAGACCCACGCCCACCCCGAGCTGCAGGGCCGCACCCTGCTCGACATCCTGTGGCGCGACCACGCCAAGGACCGCGGCGCCGCGTCGTCCCTGCTGCGCCGCTACGAGCTGACCGCGCAGGCCGAGCAGAAGTTCGAGCGCCTCTCGGGCGGCCAGCAGGCCCGCTTCCAGATCCTGCTCCTCGAACTGGAGGGCGCCACCGCCCTGCTGCTCGACGAGCCCACCGACAACCTCGACCTCGAATCCGCCGAAGCGCTCCAGGAGGGCCTGGAGTCCTTCGACGGCACGGTCCTCGCCGTCACCCACGACCGCTGGTTCTCCCGCGCCTTCGACCGCTACCTGGTCTTCGGCACGGACGGCAAGGTCCGCGAGACCCAGGAGCCGGTCTGGGACGAGCGCCGGGTGGACCGGGCGCGGTAGCCGAGGCCGTCTGTGCTCCCTCGCCACCCTCACCGTACGCTGCGTAGTCGGGCGCGTACGACGAGCGGTGCCGAGGCATGAGGAGACGCGGTGGTGAGGACGTCCTTCCGTACGGGCGACGTCGATCAGGCCATGGAGGCGATCAAAGGGGCCTTCTACACCAATCAGCTGGACGTCCTCGCGGCGCCGGAACGGTTCGGGGCCGCCTTCGAGGTGCTCGAACTCGGCGGCATCACCGTCGGCGACCTCGCCTGCGGCGCCGACGTCCGGGTCAGCTGCGGGGAGCTGGGCACGTACCACGTCAACATCCCCGTCGGCGACCCGATGTCCTGGCACCAGGCCGGCGGGCCCGAACGCATCACGACGCAAGGGCGGGCCGCCCTGTTCCAGCCCGTCGGGTCGACCGTCGTCGACCGCTGGGCCGGCAGCGGACGGATCATCGCCCTGAAGGTGGAGCGGGAGCTCCTGGAGCGCCGGATCGAGGAGCTGACGGGGCGGGTGCCGCGCGGCCCCGTCCCGCTCGGCCCCGAACTCGACCTGACCCGCGGCCCCGGCAGGACCTGGGCGCGGCTCGTGCGCGTACTCCTCGACGACCTGCACGGGACGGCCGGGCTGCTCGAACACCCGCTGGTCGCCGAGCCGTTGCGGGACGCCGTCCTCAACGGCCTCCTCCTCGCCGCCGACCACCCCTACCGCGAGCAGCTCGACCGGCCCGCCCCGCATCTGCGCCCGAGCCCCGTGAAACGCGCCATGGACGCCATGCGCGAGCGCCCCGAACACCCCTTCACCACCGCCGAACTCGCCGCCGAGGCACGGGTCGGCGTCCGCCGCCTCCAGGAGACCTTCGCCCGCTACGTGGGCGTGCCGCCGATGGCCTATCTGCGCACCGTCCGCCTGGAGCGGGTGCACGAGGAGCTCCGCGCCGCCGACCCGCGCACCACCACCGTCAGCGAGATCGCGTTCCGCTGGGGCTTCGGCCACCTCGGCCGGTTCGCCGAGCAGTACCGCGCCAAATACGGCACGACCCCCTCCCGGACCCTCCGCGAACCCCCGCCCTGACGTACGCCGCGCAATCCGGACAGCGAGCGCGCTCCGCGGATCGTGGGCGCGGGGGCGGCGGGCCTACTGTCGCACCGTCGCCGGGGGCCGGTCGCCGGCTTCGGGTACGTGCCGTCCCCTGAGCCCAGACCGTGACGGATTCCGGCGGCCATCCGGCCCGGCACTACCCCGCCGGGCCGGACCAAGCCCACGGGCCCGGATCCCGCCCAGACCCCGCGCCGGGCCCGTCGGCCCGGCGTCACCCCGCCGGGCCCGGGCCGGCCCCCGGTTCCGTGCGGCGGCCGGGCCCCGCACCGCGCGGCGGGAACGGCGGCAGCAGATCGGTCATGCGGACGATCCCCACCGCGCGGCCCCCCTCCACCACGGCCAGGCGCCGCACCGCGTGCCGGCGCATGAGCGCCGCCGCGGCGCTCACCACCGTCTCCGGGCCCACGACGACCGTCGCCGGGGTGCACACCGCGTGGGCGCTGACCGTCAGCGGGTCCGCGCCCTCGGCCACCGCGCGCACCGTGATGTCCCGGTCCGTGAGCACCCCCAGGATGCGGCCGCCCTCCGCGACCAGGACGTCGCCGATGTCCTGCGCCCGCATCAGCTGGGCCGCCTCGACGAGCGAGGCCTCCGGGCGTACCGCAGCCGCTCCCGGCCTCATGACTTCCCGCACCAGATCGGCCATGGCTGTGGGCCTTCCTGCCCTCGGACGGGCCCGGGACGACTGCGCCGGGCACACGGCACCCGGCGCAGTACCCCTCGGTCGGAGGGTTATGCGTTTGCTCCCTCGATTGGAGGGCAGGCGTAGGTGAGTGCTTCGGACTGGAGGCACGTCCGTGGGAGAGATACCGCTCGGTATCGACCCCGGGTGTGTCCGTGGCCGTGCAGTGACGTTCGCGACTCTCTCCCTCGGTGACCACCGAACCCCAAAGCACTTCCAGGGGAGTTGCGATCCATGCGTACGCCCACCAGCGCACCCGTGAACCCGGTGAAGTCCGGCCGACGCCATCCGCATGACGACGCGCCCGACACGGCCGAAGCGTTCGCGAAACTGTCCGACATGCCCGACGGACCCGACCGGGACCAGCTCAGGCACGGCGTCGTCGAGGCCTGGCTGCCCATGGCGGAGCGGCTCGCGGGCCGCTTCCGCAACCGCGGCGAGTCCTACGACGACCTGCGCCAGGTCGCCGCGATGGGTCTCGTCAAGGCCGTCGACCGCTACGACCCCGCGCGCGGCAACGCCTTCGAGAGCTACGCCGTGCCCACCGTCACCGGCGAGATCAAGCGCCACTTCCGTGACCACATGTGGACCCTGCACGTGCCGCGCCGCGTGCAGGACCTGCGCAACCGGGTCCGGTTCGCGCAGCAGGAGCTGGCCGGGAAACTCGCGGGCCGCGCCCCGACCGTCCCGGAGATCGCCGAGCTCGCCGACCTGACCGAGGACGAGGTGGCGACGGGCCTGGAGGCCCTGGAGAGCTTCACCGCCCTCTCCCTCGACGCGGAGCTGCCCGGCAGCGACGACGGCTACTCCCTCTCCGACGCGCTCGGCGGCGCCGACCCGGCCCTCGACACGGTCATCGACCGCGAGGCCGTCAAGCCGCGGATCGCCGCGCTGCCGGAGCGGGAGCGGCAGATCCTCTACATGCGGTTCTTCGGCGACATGACGCAGAGCCGCATCGCCGAACAGCTCGGCATCTCGCAGATGCACGTGTCGCGCCTCATCTCGCGCTGCTGCGACCGGCTGCGGGACGAGGTGCTCGCCGACGCGGCGTGAGCTGCCCGCGCACCGGTCATCGGCGCAGCGTCAGCGCGATGTGACGGGACATCACGTCCACGGCCCGCGCCTCCGCCATGGAGAACGCGGGCCGCCCCGCCGACCGGCACAGGGTCAGCACACCCTGGACCGGTTCGCCGGGCGCGGGGATCAGCGGCACGCACAGCAGCGACGTGACGTCCGCGCGGACCAGGACCGGCGCGCCGGACGCGTCCTCGCCGAGCGCCCCCGGGTCCTCCGGGCGCACCAGCAGCGCCGGTGAGCCGCCGCGCGCCGCCTCGACGACGAGGGGGCTCGCGGCCGGGTCCTGGGCGGCGATGTCGCGGAGCGCGTCCGCGTCGGCGCCGAGCACGGCCGTACGGACGACGTGGGCGGCGCCCCGGTCCGCTATCACCCAGTCCGCGAACCGCCCGTAGAGCGTCCGGGCGGCGCGGCGCAAAGCCTCGTCCGGGTCGTCGGCGGGCGCGCCGATCAGCTCCCGGGCCATCAGGTCCACGAGGTCGAGCAGCGCCGTGTGACGCGTCGCCTCCGCGAGGTCGGGGACGGCACCCGCGCCCGGGGGAGCGGGCGGCACCGGCGGGTCGTCGCCCTCGGGCTGGAGCAGGACGAGCACGGTGGTGTGCCGCTCACTGCCCGGCCGCAGGCCCGTCAGCGTGGTCCGGATCGCCGCCTGCGGGCTCTGCTGGAGGTGCACGGTCAGACCCCGGTCGCCCTCGCCCCTGGCCACCGCCGCGATCTGCGAGCGGAACGCCGCCCGGTCGGCGTGGGCCAGGAACCCGGTCAGCGGGCGGCCCGTCGCGTAACCGGCGCGGACCCCGGTGAGCGTCGTCGCGGCGAAGTTCAGGCGGCGCACCACCGACTCCCGGTCGACGAGGGCCACCGCCTGCGGCAGCCGCTGGAAGACGGCGCGCAGCAACTGCTGCTCCTGCCGGTCGGCGGCCGCCGCGCGGCTCGTGCCGCCCCCGGCCGCCGGGTCCCGCTGCCGGGCCCCCAGGCGGCGTACGGCGTGGTCGAGTTCGAAGAGGGCGGCGTCGAGCACGGCGGGCAGTTCTTCCGCGGGGCGGGCGCGGGCCGCCTTCAGCTCCGCGACGCGGCGTACGAAGTCCGAGAGTTCCTCACCGAAGTCACCGAAGTCCTCCATCCGCGACATGCCGTGAACCTATCCCGCACGTCTGTTTTCCGGGACAGGCCCGGGGAAAGCGCGGTAGGTAGTGGGAGGAGGCGTGTGCTCATGCGACAGCCCTTGCCGGATCCCCAGTCGTCCCGGCTGTCCGTCCGCAGGCTCGCCGAACTCGCCGAGGGCGCGGCGACCTGCATGTCCGACTGCTGCGGCGCGGTGGCCACGGCGTCCGACGGCGGCGGGGAGCGGCCGTCCGCCGCGACCCACCCCGACCTCACCGCCCTCGTGACCGTGCAGCTGTCGTCCGGCGAGGGGCCGATCCCGGCCGCCGAGGCGGAGGGCAGGCCCGTCGACGCCGCGGATCTCCTGGTCGACGAGCGGTGGCCGCGCTACCGGGCCCTGGCGCTCGACACCGGGGTGCGCTCCAGCGTGACCATCCCGTTCCGCAGCGGCGGTCTCACCGTCACCCTCAGCCTCTACAGCTTCCGCCCCGGCACGCTGCGGGACGCCCCGCGCGGCCCGGTCCGCGCCCTCGGTGACCTGGCCGCGACCAGCCTGGCCCGCGACCGCTCCTACCAGGCGGCCCTGACCGAACTCGACCAGCTGGGCGCCGCCCTGCGCAGCCGCCCCGTCGTCGACCAGGCGTGCGGCATCGTCATGCACGTACTGGTCTGCGACGCGGACGAGGCGTTCGCCGTCCTGCGCCGCATCTCGCAGGCCACCAACCGCAAACTGGCCGAGGTGGCCGCGGCCGTGGTCGAACGCCGGGGGCGCGGCCTGGAGCGGGAGTTCGCCGCGCTGACGCACTGAGACCGGCCTTCGCCCCGGCCTGTGTCACCCGTGCGGCGCAACGCCCGCACCCGCCCCATGACCGCGCGACCGCCCCTTCGGGTACGCGCGGGGGAGAGGTACGCCGCGCGCGGACACCCATCTGGATGTGACGCTGGGGGCAGCGCCCTCGCGACGGGCGCGGTGGCGACACACGGCACGGAGGCAGCATGCGGCCATCGGACCCCACGGCCCGGACCGCCCCGAAGGACAGAGCGCGCGGCGCCGGCCCCGCGGGGCGTGGACCGGTGCGGTTCAATCCCGTCATGCCCGAGCCGGGGCTGCCCGTCCTCCCCGAGGTGGCGGGCGTCGTCGCGGGCGCGGCGGGCCGCCCGCACCCCGAACCGCCCGGCGGGGCGCCCGCGCTGCTCGACGCGGCCCGCGGCTACTGGGAGCGCCGTGGGCTCGGCGCCGGGCACGGGCGGGTCGTCGCGGCGCCGGGCGGCGCGCCGCTGCTGCTCGCCCTGACCGCGGCCGCCGGCGGCGACGTCCTCGTCCCGCGGCCCTGTCCGGCGTGGTGGGCGCCGCAGGCCCGGCTTCTCGGCCGGCAGGTGTTCCCGGTGCCGACGCCCGTCGAGTGCGGCGGCGTCCCCGACTCGTACGCCCTCCTGGAGACCGTCCGCCGGGTCCGGGCCGAGGGCGGCGATCCACGGCTGCTCGTCCTGTCCGTCGCCGACGACCCGACCGGGACCGTGCCGCCGCCCGAGGTGCTGCACGAGGCGGTGGAGGCCGCGGCGAGCGAAGGGCTGCACGTGGTCGGCGACGAGACCTGGCGCGACACCGTGCACCCGGGGCCCCCGGGCACGGACACCGTCCTGTTCAGCCCCGCCGAGATGTACCCCGACCTGGTCACCGTCGTCACCGACCTCGCCGGGGGCCATCTGCCGCCCGCCCTGCCCGCCGCCTGCGCCCGGTTCGCGCCGACCGCGCACGGCGAGCGCCTCGCCGACCGCGTCCTGGACTTCCTCACGGCGACCGGCGCCGTGCTCGCGGCCCCGGTCGCGGCGGCGGCCACGTACGTGCTGGGCGAACCGGAGGACGTCACCGCCCACCGCGCCCTCGCCGTCGCGCTGCACGGCGCTCTCGCCACCGCCGCGCACCGCGCCGTGCTCGCCGGGGGCGGCCTGGCGCTGCCGCCGCGCGCGGGGCGCCACCTCTACGTCGACCTGGACCCGCTGCGGCCCGCGCTCGCGGAGCGGGGCGTCGCCGACAGCCAGGACCTGGAGGACTTCCTCACCGAGCGCCTCGGCATGGCGGCGCCGGGCGGCCACCGCTTCGGCGACGACCCGGCCGCGCTGCGCGTACGCCTGTCCACCGGGCCGCTCCTCGGAACAACCCCGGACGAGCGCACGGCGTCCCTCACCGCACGGGAGCCCCTGCGACTGCCGCACGTGGAGATGCAGGTGAACAAGGTCACGGCGGTGCTCGACGAGCTGTACGGCGAGGGACGGGAGAGCGAGCGATGACCCAGGCGTCCGAACCGGCGACGGAGCGGCGGAGCGATGCCGGCGGGGCCGCCCGGCCCCTCGTCGAGCCGCGGCCGCTCGGCGGGGGAAGCGCCGTCGAGGCGCCGCCGCGCCGCTGGCCCCGCTCGTTCGCCGACCGCCTGACCGCACCGCTGCCGGGCCTGCGGGCCTTCGCCCGGTTCGCCCGTGAAGGCGCGCTGCGGCCCCGCAAGGACGGGCTCGCCGACATCCCGCACCTGCCGTTCGCGCCGGGCCCGCTGCCCCCGGTCGACGCCCGTACCGTCGCCGTCACCTGGGCCGGGCACGCCAGCTGGGTCGTCCGGATCGGCGGCCTCACCGTGCTCACCGACCCCGTGTGGTCCCGCAGGATCCTCGGCACCCCGGCCCGGATCACCCCGGTCGGCGTCGCCTGGAGCGCGCTGCCGCCCGTCGACGCCGTCGTCATCAGCCACAACCACTACGACCATCTGGACTGGCCCACGCTCAGGCGCCTGCCGCGCACCACCCCGGTGTTCGTCCCGGCGGGGCTCGGCCGCTGGTTCGCCCGGCGCCGCTTCACCCGCGTCACCGAACTCGACTGGTGGGAGGCGGCCGAACTCCACGGCGTCCGCTTCGACTTCGTGCCCGCGCACCACTGGTCCAAGCGCTCCCTCACGGACACCTGCCGCACCCTGTGGGGCGGCTGGGTCCTCACCGACGCGGACGGGCAGCGCGTCTACTTCGCGGGCGACACCGGGTACGGCCGCTGGTTCGCCGAGATCGGCCGCCGCCACCCCGGCATCGACCTGGCGCTCCTGCCGATCGGCGCGTACGCCCCGCGCTGGTGGCTGCGGGACGTGCACTGCGACCCGGAGGAGGCGGTGCGGGCCGCGCGGGACGTGGGGGCGCGGCGGATGGCGCCCATGCACTGGGGCACCTTCCTGCTGTCCGCCGAGCCGGTCATGGAGCCGATTTCGCGGCTGCGGGCTGCTTGGGACCGGGCGGGGCTGCCGCGCGACGCCCTCTGGGATCTCCCGATCGGGGCGTCGCGCGTCCTGCCCGGCTGACGCCGGACCTCTGCACCGGATACGGCTGCCCCGCCGTCGTGGCCGGGCGCGCCGTTCCCCGCGCCCCGCGGGGTTCGGCATCAGGCGTGCTGGCTGCCTGCCAGGCGTCTTACTTTGCGCCACAGTGCCGGTGTCGCGCTGATGGCCACCGTCAGGACGATCGCCGCCACGACGCCCTGCCACGGCTCCTTGAACAGGGAACCGCCCAGGATTCCGATGATCTGGTACGTCACCGCCCAGGCCAGGCACGCCGGTATGTCGCCCCGGGCGAACCGGCGCAGCGGCATCTTCGCCATCAGGCACGCCAGCATCACCGGGATGCGCCCGGCGGGCACCAGACGGGAGAGCACGAGGACCATCACGCCGTGGTCCGCGAGCTTGTCCTGCGCCTGTTCGAGCCGCTCCTGCGGGGCCCGTGAGCGGATCGCCTCCAGCCAGCGCGAACCGTTCTTGGAGTGCATGCCGCGCCGCCCCAGCCAGTACAGGGCGATGTCCCCGAGGAACGCGGCGAGCGAGGCCACCCCGAACAGGAGAAGCAGCGAGAACGGCGCGGTCTGGTGGAACGCCACGACCGCCGCCGAGCTGACGAGGGCGCCCGTCGGAATGACCGGCACCAGCGCGCCGAGGACGACGAGCAGGAACAGCGTCGGATAGCCGGCGACCTGCTGGGTCGTCTCGGTCGGCACCACCCCGGCGACGGCGGCGAACGTCATCTGGCCACCTCCGGGCGGACGCTCTCGCCGTGCGCCAGCCGATGCACCGACACCTCGGGCGCCCGCAGCGCCGCCTGCCGCACGAACTCCTCGCCCGGCGTGTGGAACTCGTGCGGGCGCACCGCGTCCATCCCGATCGGCCAGTACGTCCCGTAGTGCACCGGCACCGCGCTGCGCGGCGCGATGCGGGCCAGCGCCTCGGCGGCGCGCGCCGCGTCGAGGTGGTGCGGCCCGAGGTGCGGCCCCCACCCGCCGACCGGGAGCAGCGCGACGTCGACGTCCCCGACGACGTCGGCCATGTCGTCGAAGAGCCCGGTGTCGCCCGCGAAGTACGTACGGGCCTCGCCGCTGATCACGTAGCCGAGCGCGGGGGAGCGCTGCGGCCCCACCGGAAGGCGCCGCCCGTCGTGCGCGGCGTGCACCACCCGTATCGAGACCCCGCCCGCCTCGACGACGGCGCCCGGCTCGACCTCGGTGATCTCCAGCGACCGCAGCCGCCGCAGCCCCGGCACGGAACGCGCCGCGCCGCGCGGCACCAGCACCCGGGTGCCGGGCGCGAGCCTGCCGAGCGAGGGCAGATGCAGATGGTCGGCGTGCAGATGGGAGACGAGCACCACATCGGCGCGCGCGGCGCTCGGCGGCGGCGGGGCCCCGCGGCGGCGCCGCAGATGCGCCAGGCGCCGGGCGAACAGCGGATCGGTGAGCACTCTCGTGCCCGAGTCCTCCACCGTGCAGGTGGCGTGCCCCCACCAGGTGATCTCCACCGGCACCCGTTGCCTCCTTACGTGCGACTGCCTTGAGCGTACGTGCAGGAGTAGGGTCGAGCCGAAAGCTGAGGTGAGGGGGACACCATGGGCGCACCCGACGAGGCCGGCGGCGCGGTGCGGGTCGCGGCGATCGCCAGCCTGATCCCGCTGGAGGAGCTGGACGCCGACCCGTTCCTCGTGGACTCGCGCAGCCAGCACGCCATGTGCGCCCGCTGGGCCGCCGAGCGCGGCTACGTCGTCACCCGCGAGCTGCTCGTGCACGGGGTCCGCCCCGACCACGACATCCTCTGGTCGGACGTGGACGCGGGACAGATCGACGTCTTCGTCGCCCCCAGCGACCGCGTCCTGCGGGCCGCGCTCCGCTCGGTCGACGCGTTCTCCGCGGAGTGCGCGCGGCGCGGCGTCCGCCTGGAGACGGCGGGGTTCGCGGAGCCCTCGTACGACACGGAGATGAAGGCGCGGGTGCACCGCAGGCTTTCGATGCCGACGGCGGGGTACGACGGCTGCTGACGGGCGCTGCCCGTGATCAAGGAAAGCGCCTGACGGAGCCGTTCGCGGAGCCGTCCAAATCGTATGAAACCCTGGCCTACGACAGTCAGCGCACAGCAGCACAGGGGCGAGGGGAGCCAGGGACGTGGCCGCAGGCCGATGGAGGCGCGCGGCGAGCACCGCATGGCGCTCGCTCACGGTCTGGGCGGCGTCCACCCTGACCATGCTGATCATGGCGGGGATCCTGCCGGACTTCCAGCTCCAGTCGGACACCGGCGACAGCGCCAGCCACATCGCCACCACGGCCGCCCTCGGCGCGGGCGCCTTCGGCCTCCTCTCCGCACTGGTCTGGCCGCTCCTCGTCCGCGCCCTGCTCCTCGTCCCGGCGCTCGTCCTCGCCCTCGCCGTGTTCTTCCTGAACGGGGCCCTGCTCCTGTTCGCCCTGCACCTCATCCCGGACAACCGGGGCGAGGTCGGCCCGGAGACCGCCGTCCTGGTCGCCGCGGTGATGTCCGCCGTGGCCTCCGCGACCGGCGGCGCCCTGGCCGTCCGGGACGACGACGCCTACCGGCGGCGCCTGTACCGGCTCGCCGACCGAAGACGCCGCGCGGCCGTCGAGGACGAGGCGGCCGCATCGGGACCGCCCGCGCCCGGCACCGTCTTCCTCCAGCTCGACGGCGTCGGCCACGAACTGCTCGTCCGCGCCGCCCGCGACGACGTGATGCCCACCGTCGCCGCCTGGCTGCGCGACGGACAGCACCGCCTCACCCCCTGGCGCACCGACTGGTCCAGCCAGACCGGCGCCAGCCAGCTCGGCATCCTGCACGGCTCCAACCACGACGTCCCCGCCTTCCGCTGGTACGAGAAGGACACCGGCGAGATCCAGGTCTCCAACCGGCCCACCAGCGCCGCCGAACTCCAGCGCCGCGCCATAGAGCGCACCGGGGACGGCGGACTCCTCACCGTCGACGGCGCCAGCCGCGGCAACCTCTTCAGCGGCAGCGCCGAAGAGGTCGCCCTCGTCCTGTCCGTGGCCGCACGGCGCGGCAAGGAGAACCGCTCGCGGGCCGGCTACTTCGCCTACTTCTGCGACCCCGCCAACGCCGTGCGCACCGCCCTCTCCTTCTGCGCCGAGGTCGGCCGCGAGATCGGCCAGTCCGTGCGCGCCCGGATCCGCCGCGAGCGCCCCCGCGTCGGGCGCGGCGGGCTCTACCCGTTCATCCGCGCCTTCGCGACCGTCGTCGAACGGGACGTCGTCGTCGCCGCCGTCATCGGCGACGTCCTCGCCGGGCGCACCGCCGTCTACGCCGACCTCGTCGCCTACGACGAGGTCGCCCACCACTCGGGACCCTTCAGCCGCGACGCCCGCAAGGTCCTCGAACGGCTCGACCGCTCCCTCGCGCTGATCGTGAAGGTCGTCGAGCACGCGCCGCGCCCGTACCGCATCGTCCTCCTGTCCGACCACGGGCAGAGCCCCGGCGAGACGTTCCAGGCCCGCTACGGGCTGACCCTCCAGGACCTCGTGCGCGCGGGCTGCGGCCTTCCCGTGCCGCGCAAGGCCCGGCGCACCCACAGCGGCGCCGAGGCCCGCTCCGCCGTCCGGGCCGCGCTGCGCCGCCCCGTCGAGGAGAAGGACGGGGAGTCCGCGCCCAGGGGCAAGCAGCACGAGCCGATCGTCCTCGCCTCCGGCAACCTTGGCCTCGTCTCCTTCCCCGACGTGCCCCACCGGATGAGCAAGGAGGAGATCGACGCCCGCCACCCGGCGCTCCTGCCGACCCTCGCCAACCACCCCGGCATCGGCTTCCTCCTGGTCCGCAGCGAGGAGCACGGCGCCGTCGTCCTCGGCGCGCGCGGCGCCCAGGTGACCCTCGCCGAGCTGGCCGACGGGCGGGGCCCGCTCGCCGACTTCGGGCCCGGCGCCGCGGCCGCCGTGCGCCGCACCGACTCCTTCCCGCACACCGCCGACATCATGGTCAACTCCATGTACGACCCGGTGGACGGGGAGGTGCTCGCCTTCGAGGAGCAGATCGGCTCGCACGGCGGGCTCGGCGGCGCCCAGAGCCGCCCCTTCCTGCTCTCCCCGGCGGAGCTGTCCGACCCGGTGCCGGGCGGCGGCGAACTCGTCGGCGCCGAACAGGTCCACAAGGTGCTGCGGCGCTGGCTGCGCGAGGAGCACGGGCCGCAGGTGCCGGTGGAGAATTCGCTTTCGCAAGCCCCCGAAGTCGCATCTTTTGTCGCGGCACCCCCCGAGCCGCGGGATGAATCCGCCTGATTTGGAGCGCGCCGCCCCCGCGACCGACCATGGAGTGCCGCCCGGCGATCCCGCGGTGGCGTCAGCACTTCCGAGAGGCGCACCACCCCATGCACGACACCGGGCCCGCACCGCAGACGGCTCCGGCCAGGGACGACGACCAGGACAGCAGGCACGCCCGCAGGTTCGGTCTCCCCATCGCCACCGCCCTGGTCATGGGCAACATCATCGGCGGGGGCATCTTCCTGCTCCCCGCCTCCGTCGCCCCGTACGGCACGGTCAGCCTCGTCGCCTTCGGCGTCCTGACGGTCGGCGCCATCGCGCTCGCCCTCGTCTTCGGCCGCCTGGCGCATCGGCATCCGCAAACAGGTGGCCCGTACGTCTACGCCCGTGAGGCCTTCGGTGACTTCGCCGGGTTCCTGGCCGCCTGGTCGTACTGGATCACCACCTGGGTCTCCAACGCGGCGCTCGCCGTCGCCGCCGTCGGCTACCTCGACGTGCTGCTCCCGATCCACGGCTCCACGTTCTGGACGATCGTCGCGGCCCTGAGCTGCCAGTGGCTGCCCGCGCTCGCCAACCTCGCGGGCACCCGGTACGTCGGCGCGGTGCAGCTGATCTCCACCGTGCTGAAGTTCGCGCCGCTACTGCTCGTCGCCGTCGGCGGCCTGTTCTTCTTCCACGCCGACAACCTCGGCCCGTTCCGCGCGACGGACGACTCCGCGCTCGGCGCCGTCTCCGCGTCCGCCGCGATCCTGCTCTTCAGCTACCTCGGCGTCGAGTCCGCGTCCGTCAGCGCGGGCGAGGTCCGCGACCCGCAGCGCAACGTCGGCCGCGCCACCGTCCTCGGCACCGGGCTCGCCGCGCTGCTCTACCTCCTCGGCACGGTCTCGGTGTTCGGCACCGTCGCGCACGACCGGCTGGTCGACTCCACCGCCCCGTTCTCCGACGCCGTCAACGCGATGTTCGGCGGCACCTGGGGCGGCACCGCCGTCGCCGTCGCCGCACTCGTCTCCATGGTCGGCGCGCTCAACGGCTGGACACTGCTCAGCGCCCAGACCCCGTACGCCGCGGCCCGCGACGGCCTGTTCCCGCAGGCGTTCGCGAAGAAGCGGCGCGGGGTGCCGACGGTCGGCGTCGTCGTGGCCGTCGTCCTCGCCTCGCTGCTCACGGTCTACAACTACACGGCGGGTTCGACGGGCGTCTTCGAGACACTCGTGCTCGTCACGACGTTCACCGCGACCGTGCCGTACCTGCTCGCCACCGCCGCGCAGATCTACTTCCTGCTGTCCGGTCAGGGCGACCGCGTCAACCGTTCGCGCCTGGCCCGGGACATGGTCCTCGCGGTCGCCGCGTTCGGCTTCTCCATGTGGCTGGTCGGCGGCGCCGGATACGCGGCCGTCTACCAGGGCGTGCTGTTCCTGTTCGCCGGCGTCCTCGTCTACGCGTGGATGGCGGCCCGCAAGAAGCGGACCGCCACCCCCTGACCCCCGTCGGTCACCTGGCCAGGGGCGCGACCACCCAGCGCAGCTTCTTGAACATGCTGTCCCGCGAGCCCAGCTCGATCAGCTTGCGGGCGGCCGGATAGGCCTCGTTGCCCTCGATCTCGTAGCCGACCTCGAGCGTGCCGGGGACGTCCCTGACCTCCAGCTGCGCCTCGATGTCGGCGGCCGAGCGCTCACTGTCGGACGCCATCGCCGTCAGGTGCGCGATGCGCCGCTGCTGCGCCTCGTCGAGCGCCTGGCGCGGGTCGCGCGAGCCGGGCGACGCGAGGGCCTGCTTGCCCTTGCCGGACGGCGGGGCGACCGCCGAGCTCGGGGTGCGGACGTCGCCGGTCGGCTGCCGCGTCGACAGGGTCGCCTGGACGACGGTGCCGTCGTTGTCCAGCGCCACGCGGAACTCGCCGCGGCCCGGCGTGATCACCGGTACGCCGCCGAAGACCTGCCGGAACGTGACGTGCGTCTGCAACGACACCGGCTCACCGATCTGCGAGCCGTCCTTCTTGCCGCTGTTCTGCATCAGGTCGTGCACGCCCTCGACGACCAGTTCGGCGCCGCCCGTCGCGTCGCCGTGCTGCTCGACGAAGGCGCGGGCCAGCTCCACCGCGCGGTCGGTCGGCAGCTGCTCGGTGTTGCGGTGGTTGGCGTCGGCCAGCTTCACCCAGCGCACCGCACCCGGCGCCGTCGACACGTACTTGTCGCCCGAGTTCGCGCTCAGCACGCCCTGCCGCTCCACATGCACCTCTTGCAGCGCGGCCTGCGGGAAGTGCGCGAGCTGCCCGAGCTGGGTCAGCTCCTGGCCGGGCTGGCGCGGCGCGAGCTGCACGATCTTCGGCTCGGCCGGTGCCTGCGTCATCGGGTCGCGCAGGCCCTCGCGGGCGTAGTACCAGCGCCAGGCGTACCAGGCGTCGGAGACGTGCTCGCGGAAGAAGTTCCGCTCCTGGTTGAGACGGTTGGTCGCCTCGGCCTGGGTGGCGCCCGTCGCGGCGACGGAGGGGGCCTGCCCGTGGTAGATGTCCCAGCTCGCGTTGAGCCACGCGTCGCAGTACGTCTGCCCGGCCCGCCACTTCTCCCAGAACTTCTTGCCGTAGTCGCCGCTGTCGATGCTCGTCGTCTCGAATCCGAAGATCATCCGGGAGCCGAGGTTGGGCCCCGCCCATGTGCGGATCGGGGAGTGCCCGTCGAGGACGCGCAGCGAGTTGCACGTCGACCAGAACACGTAGTTGGCCCGCTCGTTGCCGAACGCCATCCGGTTGGAGACCGCGTCCGAGCGGTTGTCCCACTTCGCGCCGAGCGGCGCGAAGAACACCCCGTTGCCGTCCATGCCGCCGTGGCCCGAGTGGTACACGGCGACGACGGCGTCCATCCCGTACCGGTCCTGCCAGTTGTCGTACGTCTCCTCGTACGCCCACACCTGCGCACCCGCGTCCGCGAACCAGAAGTTGCGGTCGTAGAACTGCTGGAGGTACGCCAGCCAGCCGGTGGCGTCCTCGTGCGTGTGCGAGAGCGGGTTCTGGTTCACGAACTTCTGGATGCTGAACGCACCCCACCAGCCGAACGTCGAGTCGCGGTCGGCCGCGCCGGGCTTCCCGGTCTCCAGCGGTGACGGACCGCGCTCTGAATAGATCATGCGCATTGGTCTAACCCCCTGCGAACCCCCGTGCGGATTCCCCTGGTCGGGTGGGCCAAAGTGTCACCGTCGCTCCGGTTTGCCCAGCGCGTATTCCGGCCATTGGCCAGTGGCGCGGTCCTCCCCGTACAGCGGGGGCGGATGTGGTCGGATGGGGGCCGGAGACAATCGGGAACGGTCCCGTCCGGGGGCCGTACGGAAGGGAAACATCGTGGCAACCACGCGCACCGCACACACCGTGTGGGAAGGCAACCTGCTCGAGGGCAACGGCGTCGTCACCTTCGACTCGTCCGGCATCGGCGAGCAGCCGGTGTCGTGGCCCTCGCGCGCCGAGCAGGCCAACGGCAAGACGAGCCCGGAGGAGCTGATCGCGGCGGCGCACTCGTCCTGCTTCTCCATGGCGCTCTCGCACGGCCTGGCCGGCGCGGGCACCCCGCCCACCAGGCTGGAGACCTCCGCGGACGTGACGTTCCAGCCCGGCGAGGGCATCAAGGGCATCCACCTCACCGTCCGGGGCAGCGTGCCCGGCATGGACGAGCAGGCCTTCGTCGCGGCGGCCGAGGACGCCAAGAAGAACTGCCCGGTGAGCCAGGCGCTGACCGGTACGGAGATCACGCTGACGGCCGAGCTGGCCTGACCGCCGCCCCGTCGCCGTTCGTCCCCTTGACGCGGGCCCGCTCAAGATTTGTGCTTGATGACTGAGCGGGCCTGCTTCCATGGGATGCGAGCGGCGAGAGGGGACGCGTCATGGCGCGTGCGGTCGGGATCGATCTCGGTACGACGAACTCGGTGGTGGCCGTACTGGAGGGCGGTGAGCCCACCGTCGTCGCCAACGCGGAGGGCGCGCGCACGACCCCCTCCGTCGTCGCCTTCGCGAAGAACAAGGAGGTCCTGGTCGGCGAGGTCGCCAAGCGGCAGGCCGTCACCAACGTCGAGCGCACCGCGCGCTCCGTGAAACGCCACATGGGCGACGGGAACTGGCACTTCCCCGACAGCGGCACCATCGACGGCGCCCGCTACAGCGCGCAGGAACTCGCCGCCCGCGTCCTGCAGAAACTCAAGCGCGACGCCGAGTCCTACCTCGGCGAGGACGTCACCGACGCCGTGATCACCGTGCCCGCCTACTTCGACGACGCACAGCGCCAGGCCACCAAGGAGGCCGGCGAGATCGCGGGCCTGAAGGTGCTGCGCATCATCAACGAGCCGACGGCCGCCGCGCTCGCGTACGGCCTGGACAAGGGCGAGGAACAGACCGTCCTCGTCTTCGACCTGGGCGGCGGCACCTTCGACGTCTCGCTCCTGGAGATCGGCGACGGCGTCATCGAGGTCAAGGCGACCAACGGCGACACCCGGCTCGGCGGCGACGACTGGGACCAGCGCGTCGTCGACTACCTGGTGAAGCAGTTCAGGAACGGCCACGGCATCGATCTCGCCGCCGACAAGATGGCCGTGCAGCGGCTGCGCGAGGCCGCGGAGAAGGCGAAGATCGAACTGTCGTCGTCGAGCGAGACGACGGTCAACCTGCCCTACATCACCGCGTCCGCCCAAGGCCCCCTGCACCTCGACGAGAAGCTGACACGCGCCCAGTTCCAGGAGCTGACCGCCGACCTCCTCGACCGCTGCAAGAAGCCGTTCCACCAGGCCGTGCAGGACGCGGGCGTGGACCTGTCGGCCGTCGACCACGTCATCCTCGTCGGCGGCTCGACGCGGATGCCCGCCGTCACCGACCTCGTACGGGAGCTGACCGGCAAGGACCCGCACAAGGGCGTCAACCCCGACGAGGTGGTCGCGATGGGCGCGGCTCTCCAGGCGGGCGTCATCCGCGGCGACGTCAAGGACGTGCTGCTGCTCGACGTGACGCCGCTGTCCCTCGGCATCGAGACCAAGGGCGGCGTCATGACCAAGCTCATCGAGCGCAACACGACGATCCCGACGCGGCGTTCGGAGACCTTCACCACCGCCACCGACAACCAGCCCTCCGTCGGCATCCAGGTCTTCCAGGGCGAACGGGACATCGCCGCCTACAACAAGAAGCTCGGCGTCTTCGACCTGACGGGCCTGCCGCCCGCGCCGCGCGGCGTCCCGCAGATCGAGGTCACCTTCGACATCGACGCCGACGGGATCATGCACGTGTCGGCCAAGGACATGGCGACGGGGCGCGAGCAGAAGATGACGGTGACCGGCGGCTCCGCCCTGCCCAAGGACGAGATCGACCGGATGATGCGGGAGGCCGAGGCGCACGCCGAGGAGGACCGCGCCCGCCGCGAGGCCGCCGAGGCGCGCAACGAGGCGGAGCAGCTCGTCTACCAGACGGAGCGGTTCCTGCGGGAGAACGAGGAGCGGGTCCCGTCCGGGATCCGCGCGGAGGTGGACGCGGCCGTCGCCGAGTTGCGGACGACGCTCGCCGCCGATCCGCCGGACACGCACGCCCTGCGCGAAGGCGTACGCAAACTGGCCACCGTCAGCCAGAAGGTGGGCCAGGCGATGTACCAGGACGCGCAGAGCGGAGGCGGCGCGGCGCAGGACGTGCCCCGTGAGGAGCCGCACGAGGACGTGGTGGACGCCGAGATCGTGGACGACGAGAAGGGCGAGAAGGGCGGTGACAAGGGCACCGGCGCCTCTTCATGACCCCCTGTCACTCCTCCGCGGGGCCGAGCCGCTCCCGCCACTCCGCCATCAGTTCGAGCGTCCGCTCCGCGCTCGCCGCCTGCGCCACCAGGTGGTCGAGCACCTCCAGATGCATGCCCACCTCGTCCCGCGAGTCCAGGTACAGGGCCCCGGTGATGTACTCGCTGTAGACCATGTCGGGCAGTTCGCGCACGGGGAAGCGGAACAGGGTGAACGGGCCGAACGTGCCCGGGTGCGGCCCGCTCGCGAACTCGGCTATCTGGAGCGTGACGTGCGGGAGCCGGGCCACTTCGAGGAGGTGGTCCAGCTGGTCGCGGAGCACGTCGGGGCCGCCTGGCGGGCGGCGCAGCGCCGTCTCGTCCATGACGACCCACAGGTGCGGGGCGTCCTCGCGGGTGAGCAGGGACTGGCGGGCGAGGCGCAGGGAGACGTGCCGGTCTATCTCGTCGGGCTTGGAGCGGCCGACCGTGCCCGCGTCGAAGACGGCCCGCGCGTACGCCTCGGTCTGCAGCAGCCCCGGCACGAAGTGCGGTTCGTAGGCGCGGATCATCTCCGCCGCGCCCTCCAGGCTGACGTAGAGGCTGAACCAGTCGGGCAGCACGTCGTGGAACCGCTGCCACCAGCCGGGCAGGTTCGCCTCCTCGGCGAGCGCCACGAACGCCTCTATCTCGCGCTCGGGGACCTCGTACAGCTCCAGGAGCATCTGGACGTACGGGATCTTCAGGGCGACCTCGGCGGTCTCCATGCGGCGGATGGTGGCGCCGGTGACGCGCAGGGCCTTGGCGGCCTCGTCGCGTTTGAGCCCCGCGGCCTCCCTGAGGTCGCGCAGGCGCCGCCCGAGTACCACCTGGCCCACGGTGGGGGCGGGCCGTCGTTCACTCACGTCACACGTCTCCCCACGTGCCGTTCTCTTCGTGCAGCGGCTATGAGCCGGTGCGCTCCCACCCCCGTCGCTCCGGTCGCGCGGTCAGGCGCCGCGGGTCGCGGCTGCGATAGACCACGTAGGGCCGGAACAGGTACTGCAGCGGCGCGCTGAACATATGCACGAGCCGGGTGAACGGTACCAGCGCGATGAGTGACATGCCCACTACCGCATGGATCTGGTAGAGCACGGGCACCCCCTCCATCCGCGAGATGTCCGGGCTCAGCGTGAACAGGCTGCGGGCCCAGGGGCCGATGGTCTCCCGGTAGTTGTAGCCGTCGCCCGAGGAGTGCGACAGCTTGGCGACCATGCCGAGGACGAGGGAGGCGAGCAGCACGACGTACATGAGCTTGTCGTTGCGGGTCGTCGCGAGGAAGACCGGCGCCTTCGTACGGCGCCGGTAGATCAGCAGGAAGATGCCGACGACGGCGAGGACGCCCGCGAGGGTGCCGCCGATCAGCGACAGCAGATGGTAGGAGTGCTCGCTGACGTGCACCGCGTTCGTCCACGACATCGGGATGAACAGGCCGATGACGTGGCCCGCGAGGACGAACAGGATGCCGTAGTGGAAGACCGGCGAGGCGATGTTCAGAAGCTTGGACTCGTAGATCTGCGAGGAGCGCGTCGTCCAGCCGAACTTGTCGTAGCGGAACCGCCAGATCGTGCCCGCGGCCAGCAGGACGAAGGCGATGTAGGGCAGCGCGCCCCAGATCAGCGTGGTCACCGGGCGCGCTCCTTCACGAACAGCGGCAGGGATTCGCGGCCCCCCAGGTCACCGAAGGGCTCCAGGCCGACGTCCTCGCGCGGCGGGCCCGAGCGGGCGAGCGCGAGCGCCTCGGCGCGGTCCTTGGGGGAGGGCCCTGGCAGCGAGGCGCAGACGGCGTCGAGAACGGCCGCGTACGGGGTGCCGTGCTCGGTCAGGGCGAGGCGCAGGAGTTCGAGGCCGCTGCGGTGCTCCTCCAGGAGGAACGGACCGGCCTGCGCCGAGAACTCCAGGACCGCGGGCAGGAAGTCCGGCAGCTCCTCGCCGGTGAACTCCATGCCGTGCTCCCGGTAGACCTCCTTGAACCGGACCAGGGACATGCCGCGCCGCCGGGTGTCCCCGTCGCGCCACCAGGTCAGGTACAGGCTGTGCCGGTTCTTGAAGTCGAAGACCTGGACGTAGTGGGCGGCCAGGTCCTGAAGAGCGGTGCTCTCGGCGTGGTCGACGAAGGGGGCGAGCTGCTGCGCCGCCGCCCGGACCAGCGGAAGCCGCTCGTACAGCTCCTCGTCCGGGTACGTGAGGCAGAGCGCCGCCGCCTGGTGGAGGAGTGCGGAGGGGGGCGTCACGGGCTCTCCTTCGGGTCGTCGGCGGTCTGGCGGCGCTTGGTGAGGTGGAAGTTCTCGAAGGAGACGACCGGCAGCAGCTTACGTCCGCCCGCCATGGTGTTCCCGGAGTCGCCGCCGAAGGGGCCCTCGCCGCCCATGCCGGGCCCGTCCGCGTGGTCGAGGCTGCAGGAGTCCGGCAGCGCCGACTCCTCCAGGCGCTGGGCGTCACCGACGGCGGCCGTCGGGATGACGTACCGCTCCTCGTACTTGGCGATGGCGAGCAGCCGGTACATCTCCTCGATCTCGTGCGCCTCCATGCCGACCGACGCCGCGACGGACGTGTCCGGCTGGTCGCCGAGGTTGATGGCCCGCATGTGCGAGCGCATGGCCGCCAGCTTCTCCAGGGAGGCGCGGACGGGGCCGATGTCACCGGCGGTGAAGATCTCCGCCAGGTAGGCGAGGGGGATGCGCAGGGTGTCGATCGCGCCGAAGAGGTTGGCGTGGTCCTCGCCGTCGTGCCCGGTCTCGTTGAGTGCGTCCACGACGGGGGAGAGCGGCGGGATGTACCAGACCATCGGCATCGTCCGGTACTCCGGATGCAGCGGGAGCGCCACCTTGTACTTGCTGATGAGCGCGTGCACCGGGGAGCGGCGCGCCGCCTCCATCCAGTCGTACGGGATGCCGGCCTCCTCGGCGGCCCGCTGCACGTCCGGGTCGTGCGGGTCGAGGAAGACATCGAGCTGCGCCTCGTACAGCGCGGTGTCGTCCTTGGTCTGCGCCGCCGCCGTCACCTTGTCGGCGTCGTAGAGGATGACGCCGAGGTAGCGCAGGCGCCCCACGCATGTCTCGGAGCAGACGGTGGGCAGGCCCACCTCGATGCGCGGGTAGCACATGGTGCACTTCTCGGCCTTGCCGGTGCGGTGGTTGAAGTACACCTTCTTGTACGGGCATCCCGTCACGCACATCCGCCAGCCCCGGCACTGGTCCTGGTCGACGAGGACGATGCCGTCCTCCGCGCGCTTGTACATCGCGCCCGACGGGCACGAGGCGACGCAGGACGGGTTCAGGCAGTGTTCGCAGATGCGCGGCAGGTAGAACATGAAGGTCTCCTCGAAGGCGAACTTCACCTTCTCGGCGGCCTGCTGCCGGGTCTTCTCCACCATCGGGTCGAGGTCGCCGTACTGCGGGGCGCCGCCGAGGTTGTCGTCCCAGTTCGAGGACCACTCGATCTTCATCGGCTTGCCGGAGATCTGCGAGCGCGGCTCCGCCACCGGGTAGTCGTCGCCGAGCGGCGCCTCGGTCAGGTTCTTGTAGTCGTACGTCCAGGGCTCGTAGTAGTCCTTCATCTCGGGCAGCTTCGGGTTGGAGAAGATGCCCGCGAGCTTCTTGAACCGGCCGCCGTTCTTCAGCTTCAGGGCGCCCCGCTTGTTCAGCTCCCAGCCGCCGCGCCACTTCTCCTGGTCCTCGTAGCGGCGTGGATAGCCCTGGCCCGGGCGGGTCTCGACGTTGTTGAACCAGACGTACTCCATGCCGTTGCGGTTGGTCCACGCCTGCTTGCAGGTGACCGAGCAGGTGTGGCAGCCGATGCACTTGTCGAGGTTCATGACCATCGCGATCTGAGCCATACAGCGTCCGATGGTGACTTCGTCACGGGGCATGGGGTCAGTACTCCACCTTCTGCGAGCGGCGCCGGATGACGGTGACTTCGTCGCGCTGGTTGCCCGTCGGGCCGAAGTAGTTGAACGCCCAGGAGAGCTGGGCGTAACCGCCGATGAGGTGCGACGGCTTGAGGATGAGCCGGGTGAGCGAGTTGTGGATGCCGCCGCGCTTGCCACTGGCCTCGGCCTTGGGGACGTTGACGGTGCGCTCCTGCGCGTGGTGCATGTAGACCGTGCCGGCCGGCATACGGTGCGAGACGATCGCGCGGGCGACGACGACGCCGTTGCGGTTGACCGCCTCGATCCAGTCGTTGTCCTTCACGCCGATGGCGTCGGCGTCCTGCGGCGCCATCCAGATCGACTGGCCGCCGCGCGAGAGCGCCAGCATGAACAGGTTGTCCTGGTACTCGGAGTGGATGGACCACTTGTTGTGCGGGGTGAGGTAGCGGACGGTCACCTCCTTCTCCCCGTCCGGGCCGAGGCGCGGCTCGCCGAAGAGGCGGTTCATGTCGAGCGGCGGCCGGTAGACGGGCAGCGCCTCGCCGAGTTCGTGCATCCAGTCGTGGTCGATGAAGAAGTGCTGGCGCCCGGTGAGCGTGTGCCACGGCTTGGCGTGCTCGGTGTTGAGCGTGAACGCCGTGTACCGCCGCCCGCCCGCCTCGCTGCCCGACCACTCGGGCGACGTGATCAACGGCACGGGCGCCGCCACCGTGTCCGCGTACGTCACCCGTTTGCCCTCGTGCTCGGCGGCGAGGTGCGCCATCTCCTGGCCGGTACGGGCTTCGAGCGTGTGGAAGCCCTGGGTGGCGAGGCGGCCGTTGGTCGTCCCGGACAGGGCGAGGATGGTGTTGGCCGCCTTGACCGCCGTGTCGAGCAGGGGCCGTCCGTCGGCGGGCCCGCCGCGCACGACGCCATTGCGCTCGCGCAGCTCGGCGACCTCCTGGTCGGGTTTGAGGGCGATGCCCTTCGCGGGCAGACCCAGCTTCTCGACCAGCGGACCGAGCGCGCCGAACTTGGCGCCGATCGCGGTGTAGTCCCGTTCCACGACGACGAGGTTCGGCATCGTCCTGCCCGGCACCGGCTCGCACTCGCCCTTGCGCCAGTCCAGGACGACCCCGCCCGGCTGCGCGATCTCCCCGGGGGTGTCGTGCTGGAGCGGCGCCGCCACCAGGTCCTTGCGCACGCCCAGGTGATCGACGGCCAGCTCGCTGAGCCTGTTCGCGAGCGCCTTGAACGTGTCGAAGTCGGTCCGCGCCTGCCACGGCGGGTCCACGGCGGGCGAGAACGAGTGCACATAGGGGTGCATGTCCGTGGAGGACAGGTCGTGCTTCTCGTACCAGGTCGCGGCGGGCAGCACGACGTCCGAGAGAAGGGTGGACGAGGTCTGCCGGAAGTCCAGCGAGAGGAGCAGGTCGAGCTTGCCCTCGGGCGCCTCGTCGCGCCAGGTCACGGTGGTCGGCCGCTCCTCCGGCGCCGCCTCCTGGGCCCGGAGGGAGGAGTGCGTGCCCAACAGGTGCTTGGTGAAGTACTCGGCGCCCTTCGCGGAGGAGCCGAGCAGATTGGCGCGCCAGAGGGTGAGGACGCGCGGCCAGTTCTCGGGCGCGTCGGGGTCCTCGACGGCGAACTTGAGCGTCCCCGCCTTCAGCTCGTCCACCGTGGCTCGGACATCCTGCTCACCGAGGTCGAGGGAGCTGCGGTCGAACGTCGGGTACGACGGCATCCACCCCGTCCGCGCCGAGAGCGCGAGACAGTCGGCGCCCGTCATCCCCCGGAAGGCGCCCTTGCCGAGCGGCGAGGCGAGGACGTCCGCGCCGAACCGGTCGTAGCGCCACTGGTCGGTGTTGGTGAACCAGTACGCCGTGCCGATCATCTGCCGGGGCGGGCGCGACCAGTCGTTCGCGGAGGCCAGCGAGGCCCACCCGGTCACCGGACGGCACTTCTCCTGCCCCACGTAGTGCGCCCAGCCGCCACCGTTCCTGCCCTGGCAGCCGGTGAGCTGGAGCAGGGAGAGGAAGCTGCGGTAGATCGTCTCGGAGTGGAACCAGTGGTTGGTCCCGGCGCCCATCAGGATCATGCAGCGCCCGCGCGACTTCTCGGCGGTCGTCGCGAACTCGCGCGCGATCTTGACGCACTTCGCGGCCGGTACGGAGGTGTGGATCTCCTGCCAGGCGGGGGTGCCGACCGCGTCCGCGTCGTCGTACGAGGACGCCCACGCACCCGGCAGCCCCGCGCGGCCCACCCCGTACTGGGCGAGCACCAGATCGAAGACGGTGGTGACCAGCGGCCCGTCCTGCCCGCCGAGCCGCGTCGCCGGAACCCCGCGCCGGACGACCTCACCACGCCCCTGCCCGTGCGCGCCGCCGTCGGTGTCGAAGCGGGGCAGGAGCACGGGCACGCCGGTGGCGACGTCGGCACCGTACAGACTCAACTGCGGCTCGATGTCCTCCAGTTGGAGATTCCACCTGCCTTTCCCCGACTCGGTCCAGCGGAAGCCGAGGGAACCGTTGGGCACGGCGGCCCGCCCGGTCGCCTCGTCGAGCACGACCGTCTTCCACTCCGCGCCCTCACCGCCCTGCCCGAGGTCGGATGCGCGCAGGAACTTCGACGGGACATAGCCGCCGTCCCGCTCCTCCAGAGTCACGAGGAACGGCAGATCCGTGAACTTCTTGACGTAGTCCGTGAAGAACGGGGTCCGCCGCTCGACGAAGAACTCCTTGAGGATCACGTGCCCCATCGCGAAGGCGAGCGCGCCGTCCGTGCCGGGGTGCGGGTGCAGCCACTCGTCGGCGAACTTCGCGTTGTCCGCGTAGTCCGGCGCCACGACCACGACCTTCTGGCCGCGATAGCGCGCCTCGGCCATCCAGTGCGCGTCCGGCGTCCGGGTGACGGGAACATTGGAGCCCCACATCATCAGATACGCGGCGTCCCACCAGTCGCCCGACTCCGGCACGTCCGTCTGGTCGCCGAAGACCTGCGGCGACGCCACCGGCAGATCGGCGTACCAGTCGTAGAACGACAGCATCGGCGCGCCGATCAGCGACATGAACCGGGCCCCGGCGGCGTGCGACACCATCGACATCGCGGGGATCGGCGAGAAACCGGCGACGCGGTCGGGCCCGTACGTCTTGATCGTGTGGACGTGCGCGGCGGCGACGATCTCGACCGCCTCGTCCCACGTGGCCCGCACCAACCCGCCCTTGCCGCGCGCCTGTTGGTACCGCCTGCGCCGCTCGGGGTCGTTCTGGATGTCGGCCCAGGCGAGCACCGGATCGCGCAGCCGCGCCTTGGCCTCCCGGTACATCTCCAGGAGCAGGCCCCGGATGTACGGGTAGCGGACCCGGGTGGGGGAGTACGTGTACCAGGAGAACGCCGCGCCGCGCGGGCAGCCGCGCGGCTCGTACTCCGGGCGGTCCGGGCCCACGCTCGGGTAGTCGGTCTGCTGGGTCTCCCACGTGATGATGCCGTCCTTGACGTACACCTTCCAGCGGCACGACCCCGTGCAGTTCACCCCGTGCGTCGAGTTCACGACCTTGTCGTGGCTCCACCGGTCGCGGTAGAAGACGTCCCCGTCCCGGCCGCCCTTGATCCGCACACTGTGCAGGTCGTCGGAGGCGGTCCCCCGCCGGAAGAACCGCCCGGCCCGCAACAGCGCGGCGTCCGGCTCGGGCGGGCGGTGCGTCGTGTCTGTCACCGTGTGTGCTCCCTCGCAGTGCCGTCTGGTGCACGCTAGGGGCCGGGGGCACGGGCCACCTTCCGGCGGGGGCCGTACGGGTGGAGCGCGGGGGGCGGGCCGCCGTACGGGTGGAGCGCCGGGGGCGGGCCGCCGTCCGGGGCGTCACCCGTACGGCCCCCGCCATGGGGCGGCTCCGGGGCTCAGCCCACCTCGGACTGAAGGTACTTGACGGTCGCCGGGTCGGCCGGGAGCAGTGTCTCGATGGCCAGCTCCGCGACGGTCACGTCCATCGGCGTGTTGAACGTCGAGATCGACGACACGAACGACAGCACGTGCCCGTCGTGCTCGATCACCATCGGCAGCGCGAAGTACGGCACCGCCTCGTCCGGCACGTGCCCCGGCGCGTCCGCCGGCACCGGGTACGCCGCGACCTCCTCGTACAGCGCCCGCAGCTCCTCCGAGCGGGCCAGCGCGATCTGCCGCTCCATCTGCGCGAGCAGGTGCCCGCGCCACTCGCGCAGATTCCTGATCCGGGGCGCGAGGCCCTCCGGGTGCAGGGTCAGCCGCATCGCGTTCAGCGGCTGCTCGGCGAGCAGCTCCGCGGGGAGCGACGCCATCAGGGCGGCGAGCCCGCGATTGGTGGCGACCACGTTGTACGTCGCGTCGACGATCAGCGCCGGGTACGGCTCGTAGCCGCGCAGCAGCCGCTCCAGACCGTCCCGCAGCGCGCCCATCGACGGGTCGTCGAGCGACGTCTGGCTGAACCGGGGCGCGTAACCCGCCGCGAGCAGCAGCGCGTTGCGCTCCCGCATCGGGACGTCCAGGTGCTCGGCGAGGCGCAGGATCAACTCCTCGCTCGGGCGCGAACGGCCCGTCTCCACGAAACTGATGTGCCGCGCGGAGGAGTCGGCGCGCAACGCCAGCTCCAGCTGGCTGACCCGGCGCTGCTCGCGCCAGCCGCGCAGCAGACGGCCCACCTCGGAAGCGTTTTTGCGCGTCGCAGTCGTCATGGGGAGACCGTAACCCGCTGCGGGTGGCACGCTGGGGCCATGCCTACCGAACCGCTCTCCCAGAAGGACATCGAGGACCGCCTCGCCGAACTCCCCGGCTGGTCGCTCGACGGTGACCGCATCACCCGTGAGTACCGTCTGCCGAGCCACTTCGCGGCGACGGGCCTCGTCGTGCACATCGCCCAGGTCCAGGAGGAGCTGGACCACCACTCCGACCTGACCCTCGGCTACCACACGGTGACCCTCGCCGTGCACACGCACGACGCGGGCGGCGCGGTGACGGCGAAGGACTTCGAACTCGCCGAGCGCGTCGAGGCGTTGGCGCCGGCCCATGGCGCGAACTGACGCCCACCCCCTCGGTACGGTTGTGTCCGTGCTCGACTACGACGCGGAAGCCGCACAGTACGACGCCAGCCGTGGCGGGGAGCCCCGCGCGCGAGCCGCGGCGCAGGCCGTGCTCGGGCTCGTCCCGGACGACGCGTGCTCCCTTCTGGACCTGGCCTGCGGCACCGGCATCGTGACCCGCCGCCTGGCCCGGCCCGGCCTGCGCCCGTTCGGCGTGGACCTGGCCGACGGGATGCTGCGGGCGGCGGCGCCGCGCCTGGCGGGCCGGGTCGTGCGGGCCGACTGCCGTCAACTGCCCTTCGCAGAAGCCCGGTTCGACGTGGTCGCCTCGGTCTGGCTGCTGCACCTCCTCGCCGACGCGGCACCCGTCGTCGCCGAGGCGGCCCGCGTGCTGCGCCCCGGCGGCGTCTACCTCACGACCGTCGACAAGAACGCCGCGCACCTGGTCGGCAGCGACCTCTGCGCCCTGGTCGAGCCCTACCGCCCGCACCCTCCCGCCGACGCCGCCGACCTGATCACCTCCCACGCGGCCGTCCACGGCCTGCGCCTCTGCGGCCGGGCGACGTTCGTGGGCCACGGGCAGGGCCGCGCCCCGGCCCGCGTCGCGCGGGAGGTGCGGGCCGGGCGGGTCTACGCGGCGGGCGGCGAGGAACTGGCCCGGCGCCTGGAACGCCTGCCGGACCAGGACGTCCCGCGCCCCGACCCCACGTACACGGTGCTGGCCTACCGCCGCGAACGCTGACCCCCTGCCGTGCGGCGTCACACCGCGTCGAGGCGGGCCCGCTCCTCCGCCGTCAGCTCCAGGTCGACGGCGGCCAGGCTCTCCTCGATCTGGGCGACGGAGGAGGCGCCGACGAGCGGAATGGCCGGGACCCGATGCCCGATCATCCACGCCAGGACGACCTGGTTGACGGTCGCGCCGGACGACTTCGCCACCTCCCGCAGCGCCGCGAGCCGGGGCCGGGTGCTGCCATGGTCGTGTCCGGCGCTGAGCGGCTTGTCGTCCCGGACGTAGGCGCCGCCCAGCAGCGGGGAGTAGGCGACGAGGGTGAGGTCCTCCTCGGCGCGGACCATGCTGAGCAGGTTGCCGTCGGCGGTGCCGAGCTCGCCGTCCGGGGAGAGCGGGCTGGGGGTGTCGATACGGTGCCGCAGGTAGCTGTGCTGGTACTGGAGCACCTCGTACCCGGCGAGCCCTTCGGCGCGGGCGATCGCGCGGGCCCGCTCCACCTGCCACGCCCAGTGGTTGGAGACACCGAGCAGCCCGACCGTCCCCTCGGCCACGAGCGCCCCGAACTCCCGCACCGTCTCGGCGAGTTCCACCTTCGGGTCGGGGATGTGGGCGTAGAGCAGATCGAGCCGCTCCATGCCCAGGCGGGCCGTGCTGCCCGCGACCGCGGTGCGGATCGCCGCCGCGGAGAGCCCCTCGGCGTTGTCGACGAACCCGGTGCCGGGGGCGAGCGGCGCCGCGCCCAGCTTGGTGGCGACGACGATCTCGTCGCCGATGCCACGGCTGCGCCGCCAGTTGCCGAGCACGGTCTCGCTCTCCCCGCCGACGCTGCCGGTCTGCCAGAACGCGTAGTTGTCCGACGTGTCGACGAACGTGCCGCCCGCCTCCACATAGCGGTCGAGGATCGCGAACGCCGTCTTCTCCTCGGTCACCGTGCCGAACAGCATGGCACCCAGACTGAGCACGCTGACCTCGCGCCGGGTGGCCGGGTCGGTGCCGATGGTGCGGTACTTCATACGGGGCTCCTTCACTTCTGACCCGGGTGCGGGCCGGGCTGTCGGACGGGAGTCAACGCGTTGAAGCGCACACGAAGTCAAGCCGCCCCGCACACACGGCTCCTCTGCGGCTCGCGCCACCTCGGATCCACGGCCCACGACCGGCAACTGAACGACGGCGCGCGGCAACTGACGGAAGGTGAGCCCTTCACGAGGTCCGATCCCCAGGAGCCCCCACATGCCCACAACCCGCCCCCACCGCAGACGCCGCGGCCCACTGCCGGTCACCACCGCGGCCGTCGCCCTCGTCGCCGCCGGACTGACCTTCCTGCCCGGCGACAACGCCGCCGCCGCCACCGCCCGGCAGGCCGAGAAGCTCGACCGCGGCCTGGTCAGCGTGCACACCGACGCCGGAAACCTGATCAGCTGGCGCTGGCTCGGCACCGACCCGGACACCGTCTCCTTCAACGTCTACCGCGCCGGTACGAAGGTGAACTCGACCCCGGTGACCGGCTCCACCAACTACTTCCACTCCGGCGCCCCGAACTCCGCCGACTACACCGTCCGCGCGGTCGTGAACGGCACCGAGCAGGCCGACTCGCCGCACGCGATCCAGTTCCGGGCCGGCTACAAGGACGTACCGCTCTCACCGCCCGCGGGCGGCACCACCCCCGACGGCGTCGCCTACACCTACGAGGCCAACGACGCCTCCGTCGGCGACCTCGACGGCGACGGCGTCCTCGAATTCGTCCTCAAATGGCAGCCCACCAACGCCAAGGACAACTCCCAGTCCGGCTACACCGGCAACACCATCGTCGACGCCGTGAAACTCGACGGCACCCGCCTGTTCCGTGTCGACCTGGGCCGCAACATCCGCTCGGGCGCGCACTACACCCAGTTCCAGGTGTACGACTACGACGGCGACGGCAAGGCCGAGGTCGCCATGAAGACGGCGGACGGCACGGTCGACGGCAGAGGAAACGTCATCGGCAACTCCTCCGCCGACCACCGCAACTCCAGCGGCTACGTCCTCTCCGGCCCCGAATACCTGACGATGTTCAACGGGCAGACCGGCGCCGCGATGGGCACCGTCGACTACGTCCCCGCGCGCGGCACCGTCTCCTCGTGGGGCGACTCGTACGGCAACCGCGTCGACCGCTTCCTCGCGGGCACGGCCTACCTCGACGGCGCCCGCCCCTCCCTCATCATGGCGCGCGGCTACTACACGCGGTCGGTGATCGCGGCCTGGGACTGGCGCAACGGGGCGTTCACCCGCCGCTGGACGTTCGACACGAACTCCTCTACGAACAGCGGCAAGGGCTACGACGGTCAGGGCAACCACCAGCTGTCCGTCGCGGACGTCGACGGCGACGGCAAGGACGAGATCGTCTACGGCGCGATGGCGGTAGACGACAACGGCGCGGCGCTGTGGACCACGAAGAACGGCCACGGCGACGCGATGCACGTCGGCGACCTCGACCCGTCCCGGGCGGGTCTGGAGGAGTTCAAGGTCGACGAGGACGGCTCGAAACCATCGTCGTACATGGCCGACGCGAGGACGGGAGCCGTCATCTGGTCCACGGCCGCCAACGGCGACAACGGACGCGGTGTCTCCGGCGACATCTGGTCCGGCAGCGCGGGCGCCGAATCCTGGTCGTCGGCCGAGTCCGGCATCCGCAACCCCAAGGGCGCGGTGGTCTCCTCCCGCAAGCCGTCCTCCACGAACTTCCTCTCCTGGTGGGACGGCGACACCACCCGCGAACTCCTCGACGCCACCCGCATCGACAAGTACGGCACGTCCGCCGACACCCGCCTCCTCACCGCATCCGGCGTCCACTCCAACAACGGCACGAAGGCGACGCCGTCCCTCGCGGGCGACATCCTCGGCGACTGGCGCGAGGAAGTCGTCTGGCCGACCACCGACAACACGGCCCTGCGCGTCTACTCGACCCCCCTGGAAACCTCCACCCGCATCACCACCCTCCTCCACGACACCCAGTACCGCACGTCCCTGGCCTGGCAGAACACGGCCTACAACCAGCCACCGCACCCGAGCTTCCACCTCGGCGCGGGCATGGCGACGGCGCCACGTCCTACGATCAACACGCCCTGAGACGGCGGGGACCGGTTTTGTCGCAACTCTGTACTGAGACGGCTGCTCCGGTTGATACCCCGTGGGCCCAAGGTGTCTAGTTGATCACCGCTGTCGGCTGTCACTCACCGCGCCGACAACGACCGCAACGACATCAACACCACGGGGGATCACGGGGCATGGGCATAGTGCTGCCCGACATCGTCGACAGGGCGCTCGACCTTGCGGGCGTCGACTGGCCGAACGTCGACGAGGACGACTACACGGACATGGCCGACTCTCTCCGCGAGTTCGCGGAGAAGTTCGAGGGCCACGGAGCGGACGCGCACAAGGCGTTCACGCGGATCCTCAGCTCGTCGGAGGGCTGGGCGGTCGACTCCATGGAAAAACACTGGTCGCATGTGAAGGCCGGCCATCTGGAGAAAATTCCGGACGTGGCGCGGACGTTCGCGTTCGTGTGCGACCGGATCGCCGAGATCATCATCGCGATGAAGACGAAGGCGACGATCGAACTCGGCGTCCTCGCCGGCACGATCGTCGCCGAACTCGCCGCGTCCGGGGTGACGCTCGGCATCTCGGCCGCTGCCGCCGCAGGCGAGATCGTACTGATGCGGCAGATCGTGAAACGCCTGGTCAAAGAGGCGATCGAGGAGATCGTCGCGGAGATCGCGGCCAAGCTGGCGGAGCCCGTCACGGCGAAGCTGGAAGAACTCGCGATCGACAAAGCGCTCGACCTGGCCGAGGGGGCGTTCCACCCCGACGGCGGGGGCGGCATGAACCTCGCGTCCGCGGGCGGGGGTGGCGGTGGCGGTGGCGGTGGCGGTGGTGCGGGCAAGCGGACCCTTATCGACCACGTCGAGTTCGAGGACGGCGCGGGCAAGGTGTCGCTCCACGGCGTGGACCTTGGCGGGAACGCGCACGTCCACCTCGGCAAGGCCAAGGGCGCCTTCGGCCGGACCAAGGGCCGGGACGGGTTCACCGCCACGTTCGACCACGCCCTGGAGAAGGCGCTCGACGCCGCGACCAAGTCCGTCACCCGCACCGCCAAGCACGTCACGGACGAGATCCCGCAGCGCGTGAAGGCGGCGTCCCGGCACCAGAAGACGACCGACCACAAGGTCCGTACCCGGACCGACGCCATCGACGTGACCAAGCCGGAAGGGCGCGAAGGAGCCGGCGGCGGCGGTGGCGGAGGCGGCGGGGGTAACGGCGGCGGCAGTGGACGGGGCGACGACGACGGCCCTCGCCGGATGGACCCGCAGCCGGGCTGGCACGGCAGAAGCGCTGGTCAGATGCGACACTACCGGCGTGATGCGATGCAGGTGGATCACCTCGACCCGGAGGCGCAGCGCCGTGCGCTGGTCGATGAGGCCAAGAACGTGGCGGACGAGGCACGGAAGGCGTCGAACGGGCCCGACGGACAGCCCGTGTTGGGCCGGGCCAGGATCAAACAGGGTTGTTCCGGAGCGCTCCTGCACGACGGTGTGCTGACGGGACACTCCAGTGTGACGAAGCTGAAGGCGAATCCGCAGAACCCGGAACCGCAGCAGCGACTCGATACGCATCCGGCCCTGCGAGATGTGCTGGACGACGTGCAACGCCGACTGGAGAGTCGGGGCGAGCTGACGGGGACCGGACACGGACAGTGCACGGAAGTTGCGCTGATCTCCGACAGATTGCATGCCATAGCGGAGCGCGACGGTGTTGAGATACGCAGCGCCGAGGACATCAGGCGCGTCATGGACGGGGCGCAGGTGCATACGCGCCAGATCGGCGACATGAACCCGAACAGGCCCGGTTACCTGAGCCACGGGGAGTACAAGAAGCCGTGCCCCTCCTGCGAGGTCATGCTGCCACTCATCAACGTCACGGCTGTTTGAACGAAAGAGGATGGAAACTGTGCCCATTCTGAAATCGCCCGAGGAAGTGGATGCCTGGCTGTCGGAGGCCGGGTGGTATCCAGGGCGTCGGTGCGACGACCTCGCGGCCGCCGAGGTGGCGGACGTGCTCCAGGACTTCCGGGACGACGGTGGCAGTCTCGAAGTGATCGAACCCGCGCTTGCATTCGTGCGTGAACACGTCGGACTCGTGGCGCCCCGCCACGCATCCACCAACGACAGGGTGGAATTCAACCCCCGCCTCATGTACCGGGAAGCAGCGGAGGATGTGCAGGAAGTCGCCGACGGGCTGGGGAAGCGGGTCTTCCCCGTCGCGCACGACACGTACGACGGTGGCACGGTCCTGATGGACGAGGCGGGGCGGTTCTTCTACCTGCATCACACCGGTGCATACTTTCTCGGCGATGAGAAGTACTCGGCGCTGATGAGCTATTCGCGCGGGTACCCGCTCGAGGACGCGGAGGATTACTATGTCTGAGCACGTACCCATGACCGCCGCGTCCCTTCTGGTGAACGGGCAGATCTTCAGTCAGACCGATATCGACCCGGGCGTCGAACCCGATCTGCACCCCGCGATCACGGAATTCTTCGCGCAGCTCCCCGCGGCAGAGCGGGAACCGTTCCTCGGCTACTGCGCCGAATCCGCGCTGATCTCCGACCAGTTCTGGGGCCTCGACCAGATGCACGCGGACGGGCGGAGCACGACCCTCGACGAGGCGCTGCCGCATTTCGCCGGGTCCGCCCTGGTGGCGAGGAAGGTGCGCCCGGCGGGCGACCCGGAGCACGGACGCCCGGCCGAGCCCTGCCGTACGTGCACCGCCCTGATGGAGCGGCTGGGCATCGAGCTGATGGAAGCGTGACCCCGCACCACCGGCCCGCGGAGCGGATCGGCTGGACCGCGGGCCGTGACGTCGAACGGGTGGCGATGCGCGCGGCCCTGCGCCTGGGCGCGATGGCAGAGGGCTACGGAACGACATTCACGGTCTTCCCCGCCGCCAAGTCCTTCCTGAGCGAGTTCTACGGTCTCGGTCACCACCCCACCGGACCGGGCAGGGAAGTGGCGGCGGCCGGGTTTTCCCTCGACCCGGAGAAGGCCAGGTTCCAGCTCGCCCGGCTGGGCCGCCTGTCGGCCACGCTCCGGACCGCCCTCTTCCCGGTCGGCGTCACGCAGAGCGACTCCGTGCTCGCCGTGGCCGAGGAGGGACAACTGCTCTGCTTCGGGCTGGGCGGTTCCTGGCACGTGGGGGACAGCGCGCTGGAGGGCGTCGAGAACCTGATCACGGGGATCGCCCCGCGCAGACTGCGCGAGACCGAGCACGCCTGGGACGTGAAACCGGCGGAGCCCGGCCGGTCGACGGTGGTCGGGGCCGTGCAGGCCGCGCTGACCGCCGTGTACGTCCTGCACCACCACGGGATCTACAGCGCCCGGAGTCTGTGCCTGACCCTGACCGGTCTGCGCGGCAGCGGGGCCGAGACCGCCCGGCGGTCGATCGCCATACCGCGGGGACCGCTGGGCGAGGCACTGACGCCGATCGTCGGCGCGGCGGACGAGATCCTCGCGGCCCACGCCGACGGCGCGGGCTGCGAGGTGAGGCTGGACGTGGAAGCGGGTCGTACGCAGGCGGAGAAGCCGGCCGGACTGGTCCGGTTCTCCGTACGCTACGGCCACATGGCCATGCGGCCCGACGGCCTGGAGTCCCGCCTCCGGATCGGCGCGGGCGCGCGGACCGGCAGCGTCCACGCGCGGGCCGAGGACGCCCTGCGCGACCTGCGGCAGATGGCGTGAGAGCGGGCGTGCGAGGACGACGGCGAGGAGACCGGCCGGGCGCCACGTCCCGGAGGGTGTGGATCGGTGCGGTACGGGCTGGAGGCGATGCCCGAGCCGGTGCCCGAGCCGATGCCCGAGCTGTCGCAGGCGGCGGGCGTCGTCACGGGCGCGGCCGGGTGGCCGCGCTCCACCGCCCGGCCGGTCGACGGTTCGGTCGTCAGCCCTTCGCGCACCCCTTCCCGCCCACCGAGAACGCCCCCGGCGTCCCGTTCGCCGAGGTCTTGGTGCCCGTGAAGCCGAACGCCGCCGAGGCGCCCGGGGCCACCTTGCCGTTCCAGGTCACGTTCTTGGCCGTCACCGTCGACCCCGACTGGCTCGCCTCCGCGTTCCACGCCTGGCTCAGCTTCTGCCCGTCGGGGAAGGACCAGGTCAGGGACCAGCCGTCCCAGGTCGTGGGGCCCGTGTTCGTCAGCGTCACGTCCGCCTGGAAGCCGCCCGGCCATTCATTGGTCACCTTGTACGTGACCTTGCACGCGGCATCGCCGGAGCCCCCGTCGCCCGGGTCCGTCGGGGTGCCCGCCGTGTCCCCGTAGATGACTCCCCGCCCGTTCGTGGCGACGTACACCCGGCCGTAGACGCGCGGGTCGCCCGTGATCGCGGCGCCCGTCCAGCCCCACTGGTGGGCGTCGTCGTTGATCCGGGTCCAGGTGGCGCCCGCGTCTGTGGAGCGGAAGATGCCGCGGACGCCGCCGATCTTCGCGCTGGTGAACAGGGTCTGGTAGGTCGCGCCCGGCGCCGCCTTGCCGAAGCCGATCGTGTCGGCCTGGTCGACGTTCGACACCTTGGTGAACGTGGCGCCGCCGTCCTTCGAGTGCCACAGCCCGTACGCGCCCTGCGTCGAACCGCCGGCCAGCCAGATGTCCCCCTTCGCGCCCGGCACCGCCTTGAACCGGACCGGGCCGTCCGTCGGCAGCCCGCTCGACGCCTTCGCCGTGAAGGTCGATCCGCCGTCCGAACTCGCGTAGAAAGTACCCGACTTGAATGCGTAGAAGGTCTTCGCGTCCGCCCGGTCCGATTCCACCACCGCGCCCGCCGGTACACCGCTCGACGCCGTCCACGACGAACCCGTACCCGTCTGGACCCCCGCGCCCTCCGGGCTCCACACGTACCGGCCGCCGTCCGCCGACACCGCCACCGTGCCGCCGCCCGTGACGCCGGACGGGTCGGTTCCCGCGTACCAGTTCGCACCGTTGTCGGAGGAGAAGGCGATGTGCGCCCCCGAGTCGACGTTGCCGACGCGAACGACCGCGTCCGGCCGTGCCTCGGCGAAGTCCAGGCTCGTCGACGTCGTGAAGTTCGGGCTGGTGTACATCATCGGCGGAACCTTCGTCAGGTCCGTGTGGCGGAAGCCGCCGATGTCACCGAGCGCGCTGAGCAGCGGTGCGCCGGAGGGCGGGGACGCGAGGTCGTTGACCGCCGTCTCCTCCAGGCCCTTCACCATCGGTTTGATGGTGACGCCGCCCGTGGTGCCCGTGTCCCACGCGCCCAGGTTCTCCGTCCCGTAGATCGTCGCGCCCGTCCCGTACATCATCCGGTTCGAGTCGAACGGGTCGATCTCGAGGGCCTCCGTCATCCAGCCGAGCTTGGGTGTCTGCTCGGGCGGTGTCGGGTTCGCGCCCCACGTCAGCCAGGGGACCGAGGAGACGTCCATCGTGTAGCGGTTCGCGCGCTCCGGGTACGCGGTGTAGTCCCATGCCTTCGTCCACGTACCGCCGCTGTCGCGGGAGCGGAAGATCAACGTGTCCGGCCACCAGGAGCTGTAACCGGAGACCATCACCGTGCCGGGGTGCTGCCGGTCGAGCGTCAGGCCGCTGAAGCCGTAGTACGTGTCCGCCTCGGCGGCCGGGCTGATGTTCTTCCACTCGCCGGTCTTCGTCGCGTACCGCCAGACCTGGCCCTTCGCGCCGTCGTACGGGCCGCCCGTGTCGCTGTACGCGAGGTAGAGGTAGCCGTTCTGCGCGTCCAGAACGCCCTTGTGGGGGAGGTAGCCGGTGGGCTGCCCGGCGACGCGCTGCCACGTCGCGCCCGCGTCCGTCGAGCGGTAGACCGCGTTGTCCTTGTCCGCCACGCCCGCGTAGATCGTCTGCGTGCGGGACGTGCCCGTGCCCGTCGACTCGTCGAACGTCACCCACACCACGCCCTGGAGATCGGACGCGTAGCCCGACGTGTCGGACGGGTCCTGCCGGTACGTGCCGGGGTTCGGGAACGCCGTGACCTGTGACCATGTCACGCCCGCGTCCGTCGAGCGCCACAGCCCCTTGCCGCTCGGCGCGCCCAGGTAGAGGACCTTGTTGTCGTGCGGGTCGATCGCGAGGCGTTCGCCCATGCCGCGGCCCGGCATGTTGCCGCCGAGCTTGAAGGGCAGGTCCGTCTTCTTCCAGGTCGCGCCGCGGTCGGCGGAGCGCAGGATCGCGCCGCTCCCGGGGTCCCAGTCGTTGGTGTAGGTGCCGACGGCCGCGTACACCTTGTCCGGGTCGACGGAGTCGGTGGCGAGGGAGGCGACGCCGGTGTGGCCCCAGTCGTCCCAGCCGACCGAGTCGAGCAGCGGGGTCCAGGACTTCGTCGCCTGATCCCAGCGGTAGGCGCCGCCGATGTCGGTACGGGCGTACGCGAGGTTCTTCTCGGCGCGGTTGAAGACGATGCCGGGGACGAAGCCGCCCCCGTCGATCCGGGCGTTCTTCCAGGTGTACGTGTCGGCGGCCAGGGACGTGCGGGGTGCGGCAGGCGCTTCGGCCGCCGTGGCCGCGCCCGTCGTCGTCAACAGGCCCGCCACGAGAGCCAGTACGCCTGCCAGGGGCAAGCGGGGTCTGCGCATGAGGTCTCCAGGGAGGGGAGCGGGAGGGGGAGCAGGGTGAGGGCCGGGCGGGCCCCGGGGAGGGGGACCGCCCGGCCCGACTTACGCGGAGCCGTCGCCGGCGGGGCGTCTATTCGAGCAGCTCCGCGTACGAGCCCATGGCGAGCGCGATGTCCGCCTGGGCCCAGAATCGGTGGTACGTGAACGTCGGTGCCGCGCCGCCCGCCAGGTAGGCCTCGACCTTCGACCAGTTGGGGTCGCTCTTGTAGAAGGAGCGCAGCGAGGAGAAGGTCGACGAGGAGTTGATGGCGTCGCCGTTCGGCATGGTGCCCGTCCAGCCGCTCGGCACGTAGACCGGGTCGCCGAACCGGCTGTAGTCGGCCCGGGTCTCGGGCACGGCGATGCCGAGGGCGTCCTGGTTGTTCGCCCACATGCCGTCGAGGAGCGCCTTCGCGACCGACTTCGCCTGCGTGTCACCGGACTTGGCGGCGTAGTACGTCAGGGTCTTGGCGTAGGCCGCGGCGACACCGACGTCGTTCGTGTAGTCGGCGACCGTGACGTGCAGGCCGCTGTTGGCCCCCGGACTCGACGCGTTCCAGGTGTCCGGCTTGCCCGACCACTGGAGCGTCGACGGGATCCGGAACGTGCCGTCGGGGTTGACGGTCGTCTTGGACAGGGCCCACTTCACCCACTTGTCCAGGACCACCTTCGCGTCGGCGTCGCCCGTCTGCTGGTAGTACTCGGCGACGCGCTCCATCGACCACGCCTGGAAGCCGAACCACTGGTTCGACGGCGGGTCGTGGTAGACCGGCGCCTCGTCGTAGTACATGCCGTAGAAGGTCGGCGTGCCGGACGGCGGGGTGCTGTAGCTGCCGCCCCAGCTGTTGGTCGCGCCGCCCGCGATGGCACCCTCGTCCGACTGCAGCCAGCGGTAGAACTCCAGCTGCCGGTCGAGGGATTTCGCCCAGTCCGCCTGTCCCGTCGCCGACTTGGGCTTCAGGTCCGCCACCGAGGAGAGGGCGTACGCGGCGAGCGGGTTCTGGTAGCCGCCGTGCGTGTGGCTGGAGCCGATGCGCCAGGCCCAGCCCGCCGAAGTGTCGGTGGCGCCGCCCCACGCGTAGTACCAGGACATCAGGTAGTGCGAGGCGTCCTTGCCGGTGCCCGCGGGGCAGGTGGTCGGACCGGTGCAGTTGCCGACCTTCTTGAAGTACTTGTCGTACATCGAGTAGCGCAGGTAGTCGCCCATCTTGGCGGCCTTGCCGACGGTCGCGGAGACGTCGGCGCTCTTGCCCTGCTGCTTGGCCCAGATGTCCGCCCAGTACGCGGCCTGCACGGCCCGCGCGTCGGCGTCCGGGGCGTTGGTGAACTTCCACTGCTTGGCGTAGGACGAGTCGCCGGTGAACAGGTCCAGGTAGCCGTTCTTGCCGCCGTACTTGAACTGGTCACAGGTCGGCTGCGGCACCGTCTCCCACACCGATTCCTGCGCGCCGCGCTGGAAGGTGTTGATGTAGGACGGTCCGGTCGCGGTCGGGCCCGCCTCGCATTTGCCGGGCTCGTTGCCGTAGCCGTATACGTTGTCGACGTCCTGGAGCCAGTGCATGCCGTAGATGTCGTCCGTGCCGTACGCGCTCTTCAGCTCGCCCGCGATCGGGTCGCTGCCGACGGAGACCGACGGGTCGAGCTTGGCCGGGTACTGGGACGGCAGGTCGTGCTCGGGCGCGTAGGTCGCGGGCTTGGAGGCGTTGTAGAAGGAGTTCGTCGGCTGGTCGGCGTGGGTGGGGATCATGTACTTCTCCATGATCGACCAGGCCCCGTTGAACTTGGACCAGTCGCCGGTGACCTTGCCGTACATCGCCTGGAGCCAGAGCAGGTAGCTGTACGCCTCCGACGTCGTCTCATGGCCGTGGTCGGGCGCCTCGACGATCAGCGTCTCCACCGAGTGGTACGGGACGCCCTCCGGCGAGAAGTAGCCGTTCGCCGGGTTGGTGATCTTCCCGTAGAGGTCGAGGAAGCGGGCGTCGTACGTCTTGGAGGCGGCGAGCTGGGTCACCGTGACCGTGGCCTTGGAGTGCCCCGGGGCGCTCACGGAGAAGGTCGCCGCGCCCGTGCCCGTCGCGTCGGCCGCGATCGTCACCTTCTGCGCCGTGTTCCAGTTCGACGGGGTGAAGGTCAGGCTGGCGCCCGAGGAGACGGACAGGCCGGTGTTGCCGCTCGCGCGGGCCGTCGAGACCGTGACGCCGGCGGAGGGTTGCGTCGACAGCTTGACGTCGAACGTGCCCGACTTGCCCTGCTGGACGCCGAGTTGGGACGGCGAGGCGACCACGGCGGGGCCCGCCGCGACCGTGATGCCGACCGGCGTCGACTCACCGGACGCGCCCAGACTGTCGTACGCCTTCGCGTACAGGGAGTGCGTGCCGGAGGCCAGTGAGGACGTCGACAGCTCGTACGGGGCGGACGTGTCCGTGCCGAGGAGTGTCGTGTCGTCGTAGAACTCGACCTTGCCGATGCTCGCCCCGTCGGCCGCGGCGGCGGTGGCGGCGAGCGGGACGGCGTCGCCCGCCGAGTAGACCGCGCCGGCCTTCGGGCTGGTGAGCACGGTGACCGGCGGCTGATGGGCGCCCGCGCAGACCGTGCCGTTGATCGCGAAATCGGTCGGCGCCGCATTCGAGCCGCTGTACGTGAATTGCGCGCCCGCGCTGGTGGCGGCCCCTGGGGCGATCTTGGAATTGTACGAGAGGTTTTTCGCGGTGATCGTTTTCCCGGACTGCGACCAGGCGGCGTTCCAGCCGTTGGAGAGCTTCTGGTTCCCGGCGTAGCTGTAGGTGAGGCTCCAGCCGTCGATCGCGTCGGCGCCGCGGTTGGTGATCGTCAGCTCGGCGGTGAAGCCGGAGCCCCAGTCGTTGGTCTTGTAGTCGACGCTGCACGCAACCGCCGCCGCGTCGGCGGCGGTTGGGAGTGCTACCAGTGTGGCGAGCGGTAAAGCCAGGGTGGCCGCGACAGCGGTCCACAGCCGCCGGGCCCGTCTCTTGGGCATGGACTGGTTCCTCCTTGCGGTTCGGGGGAGGCGGGGGGTCAAAGAGGTGCGGCTGTGATGTGGGCGTCACAACCTGTGAACCAGTGGGAGCGCTCCCAAGGATGGGGACGCGGCATAAGGGGGTCAAGAGGCTTGAAGAGTCGAATTAATTCGACAGCAAGAATTCGTAACTCCTCTGTTGCTTGACGGCAGTTCCTTCTCTACAGTCCTCCAGCAACCAGTGGGAGCGGTTCCATCAGTTGTCGCGCCGGCCTGTGCCGGTCGTGGCCGAGCTGCGAGGAGTCGCTCATGCACCACCCCTCTCACCACCCCTCTCACCACCCCTCTCAGCGCCGTGTCCGCGGCGTCGGCGCGACTGCTCGCGCGCACTGATCGCAGTTTCCCCGGGGCGTCCGGCAACCTCCGCGCGCCCCGCGGCGACCACCCCTCGGCCCCGACGATCACCCGTGGTCCGAGCCGAGCCGAGCAGCGCACGCCCGATCCGCACCACCTCACCCCCAGGGGACACCGACACCCCGGGGCACCCCCCAGGAAAGGGACACCGCACACCATGAGCCGTATCAGATCGCGAGCCGGTACCGCCGTGCTCACCGCCCTCGCCCTCACCGGCGCCGCCTGTGCGGGCAGCGCCGTCGCGGCGCCCGCCGAAGCCGCCGCCGCCGCGGGCTGCAGCGTCGACTACAAGGTGCAGAACCAGTGGGACAGCGGCTTCACCACCGCCGTCACCGTCACCAACAACGGCGCGGCGGTCAGCAGTTGGGACGTCACCTGGTCCTACGCCGGCAACCAGAAGGTCACCAGCGGCTGGAACGCGAACATCACCCAGTCCGGCGCCGCCGTCAGCGCCAAGAGCCTGTCCTACAACGGCTCCCTGGCCACCGGCGCCTCCGCCTCCTTCGGCTTCAACGGCTCCTACAGCGGCACCAACGCGGCGCCCACCACGTTCAAGCTGAACGGCGTCACCTGCAACGGCGCCACGGACCCGACCGACCCGACCGACCCGACGGACCCCACGGACCCGACCGACCCGACGGATCCGACCGGCCGCGTCAACAACCCGTACGCCGGCGCCAAGGTGTACGTGAACCCCGAGTGGTCGCGGCAGGCCGCCGCCGAGCCCGGCGGCACACGGATCTCCAACCAGCCGACGGGCGTCTGGCTCGACCGCATCGCCGCGATCAACGGCGTGAACGGCGGCATGGGCCTGCGCGACCACCTCGACGCGGCCCTCACCCAGAAGGGCAGCGGCGAGGAAGTCGTCCAGCTGGTCGTGTACGACCTCCCCGGCCGCGACTGCTCGGCCCTCGCCTCCAACGGTGAACTCGGCCCGACCGAGATCGACCGGTACAAGAGCGAGTTCATCGACCCGATCGCCGCGATCCTCAAGGACTCCAAGTACGCGGGCCTGCGCATCGTCACCACGATCGAGATCGACTCGCTGCCCAACCTCCTCACCAACGTCAGCGGGCGCCCGACCGCCACGCCCAACTGCGACGTGATGAAGGCCAACGGCAACTACCAGAAGGGCGTCGGCTACGCCCTCGACAAGCTGGGCGACATCCCCAACGTCTACAACTACATCGACGCGGGGCACCACGGCTGGCTCGGCTGGGACGACAACTTCGGCCCCTCCGCGGAACTCTTCAAGACGACCGCCACCAGCAACGGCGCCAAGCTGTCCGACGTCCACGGCTTCATCGTGAACACGGCCAACTACAGCGCCCTGAAGGAGACCAACTTCTCCATCAACGACTCCGTCAACGGCGTCTCGGTCCGCCAGTCCAAGTGGGTCGACTGGAACCGCTACACCGACGAGCTGACCTACGCCCAGGCCATGCGCGACAAGCTGGTCTCGCTCGGCTTCGACTCGAACCTCGGCATGCTGATCGACACCTCCCGCAACGGCTGGGGCGGTTCGGCCAGGCCCGCGGGTCCGGGCGCGAAGACCACCGTCGACACCTACGTCGACGGCGGCCGCATCGACCGCCGTATCCACCTCGGCAACTGGTGCAACCAGTCCGGGGCCGGCCTCGGTGAGCGACCGAAGGCCGACCCGGCCGCCGGGATCGACGCGTACGTGTGGATGAAGCCGCCGGGCGAGTCCGACGGTTCGAGCTCCGCCATCGACAACGACGAGGGCAAGGGCTTCGACCGCATGTGCGACCCGACGTACACGGGCAACCCGCGCAACAACAACAACATGTCCGGCGCGCTGCCCAACGCGCCGCTCTCCGGGAAGTGGTTCTCCGCCCAGTTCCAGGAGCTGATGAAGAACGCCTACCCCGCGCTGTAGGCGCGGCGTCAACGGCCCGCCGGGGCCCGGGACATGCGGTCCCGGGCCCCGGCGGCACCGCTCGTCCGGCTCAGACCAGGTCGAACTCGGCCGGGTCCGCGCCGAGCCGCCGGTCCTCGTTGAGCGCGCTGATCGCGCCCAGGTCCTCGGTGTCCAGCTCGAAGCCGAACACGTCGATGTTCTCCTTGATCCGCGACGGGGTCACGGACTTCGGGATGACGACATTGCCGAGCTGGACGTGCCAGCGCAGGACGACCTGCGCGGGCGTACGGCCGTGCTTCTGCGCGATCGCCACGATCGCCGGGACCTCCAGAAGGCCCTTGCCCTGGCCGAGCGGCGACCACGCCTCGGTGGCGATGCCGCGCTCCGCGTGGATCTCGCGCGAGACGTGCTGCTGGAGGTGCGGGTGCAGCTCGATCTGGTTGACGGCCGGGACGACGGACGTCTCGGCGATCAGCCGGTCCAGGTGCTCGGGCAGGAAGTTCGAGACGCCGATCGCGCGGGCCCGGCCGCTCTCGTAGATCTCCTCGAACGCCTTGAACGTCTCCACGTACAGGTCCTTGGAGGGGAGCGGCCAGTGGATCAGGTACAGGTCCACGTGGTCGAGGCCCAGCTTCTCGAGCGAGGCGTCGAAGGCGCGCAGCGTGGAGTCGTGGCCCTGCTCGGAGTTCCAGAGCTTGGTCGTGACGAAGAGCTCGTCGCGGCTCAGGCCGGACGCGGCGATGGCCCGGCCCGTACCCTCCTCGTTGCCGTAGACGGCCGCGGTGTCGATGCTGCGGTACCCGGCCTCCAGGGCCGTCGACACGGCCTTCTCGGCCTCGTCGTCCGGCACCTGCCACACGCCGAAGCCGAGCTGCGGCATCTCGACGCCGTTGTTCAGGGTGATCGGGGGGACCTTGCTCACGAGGTGTCGATCCTTAAGTCGTCGGTTGGTGCTCCCCATGATCAACGATCGGGGGCGCGAGCGCATTCCGTTGATCATGATCAGGGGGCGGGTTCCGTACCCGGGCGCTCTCCCCGGGCAGGCATCCCCGTACCCGCTCATCGGCGCGGCTCACCGCCGGAGTTCGCCGGGCGTCAGGCGCGGTACAGCGCGTCGATCTCCGCCGCGTACGCCGTCTCGATCGACTTGCGCTTCAGCTTGAGCGACGGGGTGAGGAGGCCGTGCTCCTCGGTGAACGGATGGGCCAGTATGCGGAACGTGCGGATCGACTCCGCCTGCGAGACGAGCGTGTTCGCGGCGACCACCGCCCGCCGCACCTCCATCTCCACATCGCCGTCGCGGACCAGCTCGGTGGGGGTCATCAGCTGCTTGCCGCGCATACCCAGCCAGTGCTCGACGGCCTCGGCGTCGAGGGTGACGAGCGCGGCGATGTAGGGCCGGTCGTTGCCGACGACGATGCACTGCGAGACCAAGGGATGGTCCCGGACCCGCTCCTCCAGCTGCTGCGGCGAGACGCTCTTGCCGCCGGAGGTCACGATGATCTCCTTCTTGCGGCCGGTGATGGTCAGGTAGCCGTCCTCGTCGAGGGCGCCCAGGTCACCGGTGGCCAGCCAGCCGTCGTGCAGCGCGGCGTCCGTCGCCTTCGGGTCGTTGAGGTAGCCCTGGAAGATGTTGGCGCCGTACAGCCAGATCTCGCCGTCGTCGGCGATGTGCACCGTCATGCCGGGGATGGCCTTGCCGACCGTGCCGTAGCGGGTCTGCTCGGGCGGGTTCGCGGCCGCGGCGGCGGTCGACTCCGTCAGGCCGTAGCCCTCGTAGATCGCGACGCCCGCGCCCGCGAAGAACAGGCCGAGGCGGCGGTCCATGCCGGAGCCGCCCGACATCGCCTGGCGGACCCGGCCGCCCATCGCCTCGCGCACCTTGGAGTAGACGAGCTTGTCGAAGAGGGAGTGCTGCATGCGCAGGGACGCCGACGGTCCCGGGCCGGTGCCGAACGCCTTCGCCTCCAGCGCGTCCGCGTACTTCACGGCGCACTCCACGGCCTTGTCGAACGGGCCGGACTTGCCTTCCTTCTCCGCCTTCCTGCGGGCGGCGTTGAAGACCTTCTCGAAGATGTACGGCACCGCGAGGATGAACGTGGGCCGGAACGCCTGGAGGTCGGGGAGCAGGGCCGCCGCGTTGAGGCGCGGCTGGTGTCCCATCTTGACCCCGCCCCGCACGGCGGCGATCTGCACCATCCGCCCGAAGACGTGCGCGAGGGGCAGGAACAGCAAGGTGGAGGCGACGCTGTCGCGCTTGGAGGCGAAGACCGGCTCCCAGCGGGCGACCATCGTGTCCGCCTCGAACATGAAGTTGGCGTGCGAGATCACACAGCCCTTGGGGCGGCCCGTCGTGCCGGACGTGTAGATGATGGTGGCCGTCGAGTCCGGGGTGACCGCGCGGCGGTGCCGGTGCACCGTCTCGTCGTCGAGGTGGGCGCCCGACGCCGACACCTCGCCGACCGCGTCGGCGTCGAGCTGCCACAGGCGCCGCAGGTGGGGGAGGCGGTCGATGACCGTGGCGATGGTCATCGCGTGGTCCTCGTGCTCCACCACGGCGGCCGTCACCTGGGCGTCGTAGAGCATCCAGAAGACCTGCTCGGCGGAGGAGGTGGGGTAGATCGGGACGACCTGGGCGCCCACGGTCCACAGCGCGAAGTCGAACAGCGTCCACTCGTACCGCGTGGGGGACATGATCGCGACGCGGTCGCCGAACCGGATGCCCTGCGCGAGCAGCCCCTTGGCCAGGGCGAGCACCTCGTCACGGAACTGGCCGGAGGTGACGTCGTGCCACCGGCCCTCCTTGTCCTTGCGGCCGAACGCGATGTGTGAGGGGTCCTCCAGGGCGTGATCGAACACGGCGTCGGCCAGGCCGCCCACCGGCGGCGCCGTCGCCAGAGCGGGATTGGTGAACTCGCGCAAAGTTGCTCCTTGTGGCGCTCCGCACAGCGTCGGTGACGGTACCCGACCGCGGCCTCCGGCGGGAGGGGTGCCGAGGTGCCGGAGGCACACGGAATAGGCACAGGTCAGCCGGGTAAATGCGGCCACATGGGGAGGGCCGGGACAGAATTCTTACGCCCGAGTAAGTTTCGGTGGCGTAATCTCCCGGCCCTCTTCACCACTCTCCACGGAATCTGTACGGAGAGGTCACCGGCGCGCGACGACGCCCTACGCACCGGAACGCCAGGTTCCACCTACGACCCGGCGGCGACGCTACCAGCCCCGCCAGGGTCGCGTGGCTGCTACCGGACCCCCCGATGGAGTCGGTCCCCGCCCGCCAGGATGGCCTGCGCCAGCGCCACCGCGGGCCCACCCAGGTCCCGCCCCCGCCCCGCGGAACCGTGGAGCAGCACGAAATCGACCTCCCCCAACTCCGGCAACCCCCGGTCAGGGACCCGTACGAGCCCCGGCGGCACGAGCCCCCGCGCATGTGCCATGACCCCGAGCCCGGCCCGCGCCGCCGCGATCAGCCCGTTCAGCGACCCGCTCGTACAGGCGATGCGCCAGGCCCGCCCATGCCGCTCCAGCGCTTCGAGCGCCATCGCCCGCGAGATCCCGGGCGGCGGATAGACGATGAGCGGCACGGGCCGTTCCGGATCGAGCCGCAGCCGCTCGGAGCCGATCCACACCATCCGGTCGTGCCACACGGACTCCCCGCGCGGATCCTCGGGCCGCCGCTTGGCGAGGACGAGGTCGAGCTTCCCGGCGTCGAGCTGCTCGTGCAACGTCCCGGACAGTTCGACGGTCAGCTCCAGATCGACCTCGGGATGCTCGTGCCGGAAGGACTCCAGGATCTCGGTGAGCCGGGTCAGGACGAAGTCCTCGGACGCCCCGAACCGCAGCCGCCCCCGCAACCGCGTCCCGGTGAAGAACGCGGCGGCCTGCTCGTGCACCTCCAGGATGCGCCGCGCGAACCCGAGCATCGCCTCCCCGTCCTCGGTCAGTTCGACGGAGTGCGTGTCCCGGGTGAAGAGGGTGCGCCCCGCCGCGTCCTCGAGGCGCCGCACATGCTGGCTGACCGTGGACTGCCGTACCCCGAGCCGCCGCGCGGCCTGCGTGAAGCTGAGCGTCTGCGCGACGGCGAGAAACGTCCTCAACTGCGCGGGTTCGTACATCCCCCGACCCTACCCCGGTCATCACGGACGGCGATCACAGTCAGAGTGGTGTACGGGATTCCCGATCACGGTGGAAGGGAGGACCATGAAGAGGGCACGACCTGAACCGAGAGCTAGGAATCAATGAAACGCCTGCACTGGCCGCGCTGGATGCCGATCGACCCGTACATCCTGGCGTTGATCGGGACCGTGGGGATCGCCGCGCTCCTTCCGGCCCGCGGCACCGCCGCCGATGTCGCCTCGGGCGCCTCGACGGGGGCGGTCGCCTTCCTCTTCTTCCTCTACGGGGCGAGACTCTCGACCCGGGAGGCGATGGACGGACTGCGCCACTGGCGGCTCCACGTCACGGTTCTGGCCTGCACGTTCGTGGCGTTCCCGCTGCTCGGTCTGGCGGCGCGCGGCCTGGTCCCGGTACTGCTCCCGAGGAACCTCTACGAGGGCCTGCTCTTCCTCACCCTCGTCCCCTCCACCATCCAGTCGTCGATCGCGTTCACCTCGATCGCGCGCGGCAACGTCCCGGCGGCGATCTGCGCGGGCTCCTTCTCCTCCCTCGCCGGCATCGTCCTCACCCCGCTGCTCGCGGCGGCGCTGCTCGGCAACAGCGGCGGCGGCTTCTCGGCCGACTCGCTCGTGAAGATCGTGCTGCAACTGCTCGTGCCGTTCGTCGCGGGCCAGCTGCTGCGCCGCTGGGTCGGCGCCTTCATCGCCCGCCACAAGAAGGTCCTCGGCTACGTGGACCGGGGCTCGATCCTCCTCGTCGTCTACACGGCGTTCAGCGAGGGCATGGTGCAGGGCATCTGGCACCAGGTCAGCGCCGTCCGCCTGGCGGGCCTGCTCGCCGTCGAGGCCGTGCTGCTCGCGGTGATGCTGGCGGCGACCTGGTACGGCGCGAAGGCGCTCGGCTTCGACCGGGCGGACCGGATCGCGATCCAGTTCGCCGGTTCGAAGAAGTCCCTCGCGTCGGGGCTGCCGATGGCGAGCGTGCTGTTCGGCGCGCACGCCTCGCTCGCGGTGCTGCCGCTGATGCTCTTCCACCAGATGCAGCTGATGGTGTGCGCGGTGATCGCCAAGCGCCGCGCGAAGGACCCGGAGGAACCGGGCGAGGCGCCCTCGCTCAGCCGAGCCGGAGGGACACGAACCGCGGCCGGTACAGCGCCACGTTCCGGCTGAGGTGCGCCTGGGCGGTGGCGGGCGCCGCGTCGAGCCAGTTGACGTCGTAGCTGAGCACGAGCCGCCCGCTCCCGCTCACGGCCTGGTGCGCCTGCGGGTTGTACGCGGCGACGGTTCCGTCCGGCAGCGGCGCCGTGAACCCCTTCGCGGGCCCGTGCCAGGGCCCGGTGGGGGAGCAGGCCCAGTACGAGGTGACCGTGGACAGTCCGGCGGTGCCCGCGGCCATGGTGAACAGGACGTACGTCCCCGCGTCCCGCACCACCCCGAACGCGCTGCCCACCCCGCGCCGCCGCCCGTCCCCGAGCACGGGCGTGCCCGGCGCCCCGGCCCGCCAGCGTTCACCGTCCCAGTACCGCCAGTCCCGCGGTGAGCCGAGCTGCCCGCGCTCGACCCGGGCGACGTAGGCGCGGCGCACGGGCGCCTGCCCGTCGTCACCGCCGAACACGTAGGTCCACTCCCCGTCGTCGACCATGGTCGTCCCGTAGAGCACACGCCGGGCCGGGTCGGGCACCTGCCGCTGGTCGAGCACCTGCGTCAGGGAGTCGAGCCGCAGGTCGGGCAGGGTGAGGGTGGCCACCTCGGTCGCCGTGGGCACCCCGTAGATGTAGGGCCCGGTCCCGGCGGTCCGCGTCCACAGCAGCACCCGTACGACCTGCTCCTGCGCGCCCGGCGACCGCGGTTCCACCCGCGCCGCGACGGGCCACCGCCACTCGCCGGCCCCCGTGTCGGGAAACAGCGGTGCGGCGAGGGTCCGCTCGATCCGCCCCGAACGCCCCATCAGCACGGCCGAGTTCCGCACCATCGGCGCATTGGCGTCCCGCCAGGAGTGCGGCTGTCCCGCGAGGTTGGGCGGCGGATGGACGGGCCCGAGATACGTGTCGGAGAACAACCACAGCACGCGCCCGTCGGGCAGCGCGACGGAGTGCGTCCCGTCCCCACCGGTCCAGTCGTCACCGCGGGAGTTGTCGTCCCCGTACCGTTCCCACCGCTCGGTCAGCTGGTCATCGGCCGTCCAGCCGACCACGGAACGAGCGCCGCACGAGGCGCCGCCCCCGCCGTGCTCGACGAGGGCGACCCACACCACGAAGCCGCAGACAAGAGCGAGCACCAGCCCGATCAGGGGCGCGGGGAACCGCGCGACCGGCCGGAACCGGCCGTGGGCCGCCGACGATTCCCCACCACCCCTCACACATCGCGACGCTAACCCCCCGAGCCGACACGATCCAGCGGCAACCAGAGAACAGGCCTCCCACCGGAGGTGACCCGCACATCGTCGAGGGCCCCGGCGAAGAACGCCCGGCTGTCCATCCGCTGCCCCACATGCACCCCGAACGGCGAGTTCCGGCTGACGGACCCGGGCACGGCGGCGGCGCTCCTCACCACGACACCGTCGACGCTGAGCGTGAACCCACCCTCCGAGCGCCGGAGTTCGGCCTGATGCCAGGCCCCGTCGTTGTACGCGGAGCTACTGCTCACCGACACACTCCGCGCAGGACCCGCCCCGTCGCGCGCGGTCATCAACCCGATGATCCGGTTCGAGGCCGGCTCTCCCCGCAGCCACACCTGCGGCTGCGTCGACCCTGTGCCGCCCATCCACAGGAACGGCTGCTCCCCGCTGGTGGCGGTGTACCGGAACCGCACGGAGGCGACGAAGTCGCGGTCGTCCAGGGTCAGCGAGTGCCGGTAGGGCAGCCGCACCGCGTCGTCGACCCCGTCGAAGGAGAGCGCCCGGCCGACCGCCCCGTCGGTCACCGTCGCCCCGCCGAGGACGGCTGCCGGGCGTGCGCCGGGCGCCTGGTCGAGCGTCGTCGGATCGGGCCCGCGCCGCTCCTTCAGCCAGTCGAGTGTGAACCGCGCGAAGCGGATCTCGTCGCGCGCGTCGACGGCGCCGCCCTCGTACAGGAGGCCGACGTGGTCCCGGTCGGCCTGCACCAGGTCCGAGTAGCCGGACCAGTCCGTGGTCACGACGGTGGAGCGGTCGAAGCTGTCCCAGGTGCGGCCGCCGTCGTAGGAGGAGCGGATCGTCATGGTGCGGCGCCGGTCGGGGTCGCCGGGGCAGCCGAGCAGCAGCTGCCGGCCGCCCTTTCCGACGGGCAGGATCGAGCACTGCACCTGCGGCGCGTACAGGTCGGGCAGCGCGGTGAAGGGGCGGGCGAAGGAGGCGCCGCCGTCCCGGCTCACGGTGTGCGTGCGGTGGCCGAGGTCGGTGCCGTCCTGCTCGCGTCCGCTGACGTAGACCGTGCCGTCGGGGAGTTCGGCGAGCGTCATCTCGGACGGCTTCTGACGCCAGGTGCCCGCCGGCGGTATCGGCCAGGTGTCCTTCGCGCCGATCCGCCAGTGTTCGCCGTGGTCATCGCTGATCACGAGCGTGGCGTGGTTGGCGGTGACGCGGCTGCCGTCCCACGTCTCGGCGTTGACCGTGAAGACGAGGCGTCCGCGGTGGCGGCCCTTGGTGAGCTGGATGCCGTGCACGGGCCCGGTCGCGTACCAGGAGTTGAACTCGGGCGGCAGCAGTTCGTCGCTCAGGTCGCGCGGCGCGGACCAGGTGCGGCCGTCGTCGTCGCTGTACTGGAGGTGCGGGGTGCGGTCGCACGGGACGGGGCAGTTCCCGCCGCCGGGCAGGCCCGTGTTGTAGGTCTCGGCGAGGAGGATGCGGCCGGTCCGGCGGTCGACGACCGGGGCCGGGTTGCCGTGGGTGTCTCCGGCGCCCTCGTTGACGACCTGGAGCGGTGACCACGTACGGCCGCCGTCCTCGGACCGTTTGACGACGACATCTATGTCACCGGCGTCGGAGCAGTCGTGCGTGCGGCCCTCGGCGAAGGCGAGGAGGGTGCCCTTGACCGTCCGTACGACGGCCGGGATGCGATAGCAGGCGTAGCCGGGGTCCTGCGACGCCTTGAACAACACCTGTTGCTCGAACGGGGGTTGGGGCTCGGCCGCCGTCGCGGTGGTGGCCGGGAGTGCCGCCGCGACAGCTATGGCCGCGGCCGCGGCCGCGGCCGCCACCAGCGATCTCGGCGATCTCAGACGTGCGCGCACGAAGTTACGTCGCATGACGCGACCCACCCTTCAGGTCATACCGCCACAGGGTTATAAAGCAGACATCCCACGTCCAACGTATGCGCCAAAGACGCTACTGGCGTGCCCCGACACCCCACAAGAACCGCGCACCCCCGGCTCACCCCGGCCGGGCTCCGGAACAGGCGCCTCCTTCAGGAACGGAACCCCGGGGCCACCGCTGCGGGCATACCGGAGGGGCCCGGCCGGCGCAGGGGGCGCTCCCCGCCGGTCCCGGGCCCCGCCGACGTGCCGCGGGGAGCGGGCTCAGCCCTGCCGCGGCGAGGCGGCCGTCGCCGCCTCGTGCAGCACGAGCCGGTCCTCACCCGCGTACACGTTCATGGAGGCGCCCCGCAGGAAGCCGATCAGGGTGAGGCCGGTCTCGGCGGCGAGGTCGACGGCGAGCGACGAGGGCGCCGACACCGCCGCGAGCACCGGGATGCCCGCCATGACGGCCTTCTGCGCCAGCTCGAACGAGGCCCGCCCGGAGACCATGAGGACGGACCGCGACAGCGGCAGGTCCCCGCTCTGCAGGGCGCGCCCGACGAGCTTGTCCACCGCGTTGTGCCGCCCCACGTCCTCCCTTATGTCGACGAGGGTGCCCTCCTCGTCGAAGAGGGCCGCCGCGTGCAGGCCACCCGTACGGTCGAAGACCCGCTGGGCCTCGCGCAGCCGGTCGGGGAGCGAGGAGAGCAGCTCGGGGGTGAGCCGCAGCGGGGGAGTGTCGGCGATCGGGAAGCGGGCCGTGGTGCGCACCGCGTCGAGGCTCGCCTTGCCGCACAGCCCGCAGGAGGAGGTGGTGTAGACGTTGCGCTCCAGCGTGATGTCGGGCAGGACCACCCCGGGCGCCGTGCGCACGTCCACCACGTTGTACGTGTTCGAACCGTCCTGGGTGGCGCCCGCGCAGTAGACGATGTTCAGCAGCTCGTCGGCGGCGCCGAGCACGCCCTCGCTCACCAGGAAACCGGCGGCGAGCGCGAAGTCGTCGCCGGGGGTGCGCATGGTGATGGCGAGCGGCTTGCCGTTCAGCCGGATCTCCAGGGGTTCCTCGGCGACGAGGGTGTCCGGCCGGGTCGAGACACGTCCGTCCCGGATGCGAAGCACCTTGCGCCGTTCGGTGACTCGTCCCATGTCCTGATCAGTCCCGGTTCTGTACGTGCTGGTAGCCGAAGCGGCCCTTGATGCAGAGGTTGCCGTGCGTCACCGGATTGTCGTGCGGCGACGTGACCTTCACGATCTCATTGTCCTGCACATGGAGCGTGAGGTTGCAGCCGACTCCGCAGTAGGCGCACACCGTCACGGTCTCCGACTGTGCCGACTCGTTCCAGGTACCCGCCGCACGCATGTCGAACTCCGACTTGAACGACAACGCTCCCGTCGGACACACCTCGATGCAGTTGCCGCAGTACACACATGCCGACTCGGTGAGCGGCGCGTCCTGCTCCACCGCGATACGTGCGTCGAAACCGCGCCCGGCGACCGAGATCGCGAAGGTGTTCTGCCACTGGTCGCCACAGGCGTCGACACACTTGTAGCAGAGGATGCATTTGCCGTAGTCGCGCACGTAGAGGTCGTTGTCGATCCGGGGCTCCTCACCGAGCCGCTCGGCGTCCGGGCCGAACCGGTCGGGCTGCGCCCCGTACTCCTTGAGCCAGCTTGCGACCTGCGGAGTCGTCGACAGGTCGACCGACGACGCGAGGAGTTCGAGGACGACCTTGCGGCTGTGCCGGGTCCGCTCGGTGTCGGTGCGCACCTCCATCCCCGGCTCGGCCTTCCGGGAACACGCGGGTACGAGCGTGCGCGCCCCCTCCACCTCCACGACACACACCCGGCAGGCGTTCTTCGGCGTGAGGGTGTCTCCCTGGCACAGGGTCGGTACGTCCTTCCCGGCGGCGCGGCACGCGTCGAGGAGCGTGGACCCCTCGGGCGCGCGGACCGGCTCCCCGTCGAGCGTGAACTCCAGGAGGCGACGCGGGATACCCAGCTCGGTGACGGTCATGACGCGTAGACCCCCAGGCGGTCGATGGCGGACTCGATGGCGTTCCAGGCGGTCTGGCCGAGACCGCAGATCGAGGCGTCCTGCATGGTGCGGCCCACCTCGCGCAGCAGGGCGATGTCGTCGTCGGCGGCGATGCCCTTCTTCTCGGCGATCCGGTGCAGCGCCTCCTGCTGCCGCACCGTCCCCACCCGGCACGGCACGCACTGCCCGCAGGACTCCTCGCGGAAGAACTGGGCGATGCGCAGCAGCACGCGGGGGAGCGGCACCGCGTCGTCGAGGGCCATGACCACCCCGGAGCCGAGCGTGGTGCCCGCGGCGCGGGTGCCCTCGAAGGTGAGCGGGATGTCCAGTTCGTCGGGGCGCACGAAGCCGCCCGCGGCGCCGCCGAGGAGGATCGCGCGGAGCGGGTTCGGGGTTCCGGCGAGGGCAAGGAGGTCGCCGAGGGTGGCGCCGAAGGGCAGCTCGTAGACCCCGGGCCGGTCCACGGCGCCGGAGACGCAGAACAGCTTGGGCCCGGTGGACCGCCCGGTGCCGATGGCCGCGTACGCCTGCGCGCCCATGGTCAGGATGGGCAGCACATTGACGAGCGTCTCGACGTTGTTGGCGGCGGTCGGCTTGCCGAACAGGCCCTTCTCGACGGGGAACGGCGGCTTGGAACGCGGCTCGCCCCGGTACCCCTCGATCGAGTTGAACAGCGCGGTCTCCTCCCCGCAGATGTAGGCGCCCGCGCCGCGCCGAATCTCGATGTCGAAGGAGAACCCCTGCCCGAGGATGTCGGGCCCCAGGAACCCGCGCGCCCGCGCCTCCTCGACGGCATGGCTCATCCGGGCGAGCGCGAGCGGATACTCGCCGCGCAGATAGAGGAAGCCGCGCCGGGCCCCGACCGCGTACGCCGCGATGGTCATGGCCTCGACCAGCGCGTACGGGTCACCTTCCAGCAGGACGCGGTCCTTGAAGGTGCCGGGCTCGGACTCGTCGGCGTTGCACACGAGGTAGTGCGGCTGATCCGGCTGCGCGGCGGTGCCCTGCCACTTCCGCCCGGTGGGGAAGGCGGCCCCGCCCCGCCCGACGAGCCCGGCGTCGGTCACTTCCTGGATGACGGCGGCGGGCCCGAGGGCGAAGGCGCGCCGGAGGGCGGAGTAGCCGCCGGCGGCGCGATAGGAGTCGAGGGAGGCGGGGTCGACGACTCCGATGCGGCGCAGCAGTATCGGCTCCGCCGCGTAGGCCGGCGCATCCGGCGACGAATGCAGCCCCGACTTCAGCCCCTCCGGCGATTGAGGAGCGGGGTCCGGGGCGGAGCCCCGCAACGGCGCGAGCGGCACGGCCGACGCGGAAGACCCGGCCCGCACCAGCAGCGCGGCGGGCGCCCGCTCACACAATCCCAGACACGCCGACTCGGCCACATACACATCAGGCCCGAACCGCTCCCGCGCCGAGCCACACATATCCGGACCCGAGACTCGCGCACACGCCAGATCCGTACACACATGCACCACCGTCGCGGCCCGCTCCCGCAAGGAGAACATGGAGTAGAACGTGGCCACCCCGTACGCCTCCGCAGGCGGCACGGTCAGCCGCCGGCACAGATAGCCGAGCGCGCCCGGGCTGATCCACCCGACCCGGTCGTTGACCGCGTGCAACCCCGGAAGCAGCAGATCCCGCCGCTCCCGCACAAGGGCCCGCCCGCCCCGCGCCCACCGCAGATCCGCGTCGGACCGGTCGCCGGCCCCCTCCCACGCGGACTCGGGCGGCCCGAGCAGCGCGTCGACGGCCGCCCGCTCCTCGGCCGTGGGTTCGCTGTCACCGAAGCGCAGATCCACGTGCACCCAGCCCCTTCCCGCCGCTCACACCGCTGCTCACACGTGCAGCTGGTTCAGCTTCTCGATACGTATCGCCGACGCCTTGAACTCCGCCGTCCCGGCGATCGGGCAGTTCGCCTCGATCGTCAGCGCGTTGGTGTCCACCTCGTCGGGAAAGTGCATGGTCATGAAGGCGAGCCCGGGGCGGAGCCCCGGATCGACCCAGACCGGCGCGGTGACCACCCCGCGCCGTGAGGAGACACGTACCTCCTCACCGACCACGACCCCGTACCGCTCGGCGTCCTCCGGGCACAGCTCGACGTACTCGCCGCGGCGCAGCGGCGAGGCGAAACCGCCGCTCTGCACCCCGGTGTTGTAGGAGTCGAGGCGGCGCCCGGTCGTCAGCCGGATCGGGAACGCCTCGTCGGTCAGGTCGACCGGCGGATCGTGCTCGACCAGCCCGAACGGGGCGCGCCGCCCGCGCCGCACCGGGTCGGTGTCCCACAGCCGCCCGTGCAGATAGGAGGAGGGCAGCACGTCCACGTCGGGGCAGGGCCATTGCAGCCCTTGGTGCTGTGCCAGACGGTCGTACGTCATGCCGAAGTGATCCGGCGACAGGGCGCGCAACTCGTTCCAGACGGCCTCGGCGTCCGCGTACTTCCAGTCGTGGCCGAGGCGGGTGGCCAGGTCGCAGAGGATGTCGATGTCCTCGCGGGCCTCGCCGGGCGGGGTGAGCGCGGCCCGTACGCGCTGGACGCGGCGTTCGCTGTTGGTGGTCGTGCCCTCGGTCTCCGCCCACGCGGCCGTCGCGGGCAGTACGACGTCGGCCAGTTCGGCGGTCCTGGTCAGGAAGATGTCCTGCACGACGAGGTGGTCGAGGGCGGCGAGCCGGCGCACGGCCTGCTCGCTGTCGGCCTCGGACTGCGCCGGGTTCTCGCCGATGCAGTACACGGCGCGCAGCCGCCCGTGCTCCATCGCCTCGAACATGTCGGTGAGCGTCATCCCGTACCGCGCGGGGAGCACCGTGTCCCACGCCTGCTCGAACTTGGTCCGGTGGCCGTCGTCGAGGAGGTCCTGGAAGCCGGGGAGCCGGTTGGGGATGGCGCCCATGTCGCCGCCGCCCTGCACGTTGTTCTGCCCGCGCAGCGGCTGCACCCCGGCGCCGTACCGGCCGACGTGGCCGGTGAGCAGGGCGAGGTTGATGAGCGCCCGGACGTTGTCGGTGCCGTTGTGGTGCTCGGTGATGCCCAGCGTCCAGCACAGTTGCGCGCGTTCGGCGCGTGCGTAGGTGTGCGCGAGATCGCGGACGGCGGCGGCGGGGACACCGGTCACCTTCTCCGCGAGCGACAGCGTCCACGGTTCGACGAGCGCCCTGAACTCCTCGAACCCGCTGGTCGCCCGCTCCACGAACGCCTTGTTGTGCAGACCCGCCGCGATGATCTCCCGGGCGACGGCGTGCGCGAGCGGGATGTCGGTGCCGACGTTCGGGCCGAGCCAGCTCTCCGCCCACTCGGCGGTCGAGGTGCGGCGGGGGTCGACGGCGTACATCCGCGCCCCGTTCCGTATCCCCCGCAGTACGTGCTGGAAGAAGATCGGGTGCGCGTAGCGGGCGTTGGAGCCCCACATCACGATGAGGTCGGTGTGCTCGACCTCCTCGTACGAGGAGGTGCCGCCGCCCGAGCCGAACACCGCCGAGAGACCGGCGACGCTCGGCGCGTGACACGTACGGTTGCAGGAGTCCACGTTGTTGGTGCCCATGACGACACGGGTGAACTTCTGCGCCACGAAGTTCATCTCGTTGGTGGCGCGGGCGCAGGACAGCATCGCGAAGGCGTCCGGACCATGTGTCTCGCGGGTGTGCCGGAACCCGTCGGCGGCCAGGGTGAGGGCCTCGTCCCAACTGGCCCGCCGCAGCGGCGACGTGCGGTCGCCGGGTGTCTCGCGCACGAGGGGGTGGGTGAGCCGGGTGTAGCTCCTCGGCGGCTTCCTCCGCGATGTCATGCGGCGTCCCTCCTCATGCCGTCGGCGAGCAGATCCGTGAGGGCGTGCACGGTGCGCAGGGTGGGCACCTCGACACCGGTGATGTCCGCGAGCTCCACCACCGCGGCCAGCAGCACGTCCAGTTCCAGGGGCTTTCCGCGCTCCAGGTCCTGCAGCGTGGAGGTGCGGTGGTCGCCGACCCGCTCGGCGCCGGCCAGTCGCCGCTGCACGGAGATGTCGGGGGTGCAGCCGAGCGAGGCGGCGACGGCGAGCGTCTCGGCCATCATGATCTCGATGACGCGGCGGGTCCCGCCGTGCCGGCACATCTGTCGCATCGTCGCGCGCACGAGGGCGCTGATCGGGTTGAAGGAGATGTTGCCGAGCAGCTTGATCCAGATGTCGGCGCGCAGGTCGGGCTCGACGGGGCACTTCAGGCCGCCCGCCCGCATGGCGTCGCTGAACGCGGTGCAGCGCGCCGACACCGTACGGTCCGGCTCCCCGACGGAGAACCGCGTCCCCTCCAGATGGCGGACGACTCCGGGCGCCGACAGCTCCGTCGCCGCGTAGACGACGCAGCCGACGGCCCGCTCCGGCGCGAGGACCGCGCTCACCGTGCCGCCCGGGTCGACGCTTTCGAGGCGGTGGCCGTCGTGCGGGCCGCCGTGCCCGTGGAAGTACCACCAGGGGATGCCGTTCTGCGCCGCGACCACCGCCGTACGGTCGTGCAGGAGCGGCTCGATCAGCGGCCCGCACGCCGCGTACGAATGCGCCTTCAGACCGAGGAAGACATGGTCGACGGGCCCGATCTCGGCGGGGTCGTCGGTGGCGTGGGTTCGCGCGGTGAAGTCGCCGCGCGCGCTGAGGACCCGGACACCGCTGCGCCGGATGGCCGCCAGGTGCGGCCCGCGGGCGACGAGATGGACGTCGGCGTCGGCGCGGTGCAGCGCGGCTCCGACGTAGGCGCCGATCGCTCCGGCGCCGAGGACTGCGACTTTCACTGGCGTGCTCCGTCCGGTCGAGGGTGCGAAGCGGAACCTGTCTGGTGCGTGGAGCGGAGACTGTCGGTTGAATATTGTCTACAGTATGGAAGTTGGGCCGACAAGGGAGTTGAACCGCATACCGTCGACGGATTTCGTGCGGCTGTGCTCCGACCTCTTCCCAACGCCCCCGCGCCTGCCTACCGTTCTCGATCATGAGGCCCCCCGTCGCACCCCCCGGCTGGAGCCGCTGGCTCGTACCGCCCGCCGCCCTCTCGGTCCATCTCTCCATCGGCCAGGCGTACGCCTGGAGCGTCTTCAAACCACCCCTCGAATCCGCCCTCGGCCTGAGCGGCACGCAGAGCGCGCTCCCGTTCCAGCTCGGCATCGTGATGCTCGGCCTGTCCGCCGCGTTCGGCGGCACGCTCGTCGAACGCAACGGCCCGCGCTGGGCGATGACCGTCGCCCTCGTCTGCTTCTCCTCGGGCTTCCTGCTCTCCGCGCTCGGCGCCGCCACCGAGCAGTACTGGCTGATCGTGCTCGGCTACGGCTTCGTCGGCGGCATCGGGCTCGGCATCGGCTACATCTCCCCGGTCTCCACCCTGATCAAGTGGTTCCCCGACCGGCCCGGCATGGCGACCGGCATCGCGATCATGGGCTTCGGCGGCGGCGCGCTCATCGCGTCGCCGTGGAGCGCGGAGATGCTGGACGCGTTCGGCACGGACAGCGACGGCATCGCCCTCGCGTTCCTCGTGCACGGCCTGGTCTACGCGGTCTTCATGACGCTGGGCGTCCTCCTCGTGCGCGTGCCGGGCAAGGAGGTACGGGCAGGGGAGCGGGGAACCGCGCGGGCGGCGACCCCCACCGGCCCGCAGGTGTCGGCGAAGCAGGCCATCCGCACCCCGCAGTTCTGGTGCCTGTGGCTCGTCCTGTGCATGAACGTGACCGCGGGCATCGGCATCCTGGAGAAGGCCGCGCCGATGATCACGGACTTCTTCCAGGACTCCAGCACCCCGGTGACCGCGAGCGCGGCGGCCGGATTCGTCGCCCTGCTCTCCGCCGCCAACATGGCGGGCCGCATCGGCTGGTCCTCCGCCTCCGACCTCATGGGCCGCAAGAACGTCTACCGCCTCTACCTCGGCGTGGGCGCCGTGATGTACCTCCTCATCGCCCTCTACGGCGACGCCTCCAAGCCCCTGTTCGTCCTGTGCGCGCTGGTGATCCTCTCCTTCTACGGGGGCGGCTTCGCGACCGCGCCCGCCTACCTGAAGGACCTGTTCGGCACGTACCAGGTCGGCGCCATCCACGGCCGGCTGCTCACGGCCTGGTCGCTCGCCGGTGTCCTCGGCCCGCTCATCGTCAACTGGGTCTCCGACAGCCAGGAGAGCGCCGGGAAGCACGGCCCGTCGCTGTACGGCGTCTCCTTCGTCATCATGATCGGGCTGCTCGTCGTCGGCTTCGTCGCCAACGAACTCATCCGGCCCGTCCACCCCCGCCACCACGTCCCCGCCCCCGACGCTCCCGAGGAGTCCTCCGATGACACCGCCGAGCACGACCGCGACCGCCAGCAGCCCGCCTAGGCGGCGCGGTCTCATCGCCTTCGCCTGGCTGTGGGTGGGCCTGCCGCTCGCCTACGGACTGTACGAACTGGTGCAAAAGGCGACACAGCTGTTCACAGGCTGACCGGTCGGTACTCTCAGGAACTCTCCAACCCAGCCCGCGCAATCCTGTGCTTTACCTCACCTCGTACTCACCGGTCGCTGAGCAGACTGATACGTCCGCGGCTCGCGCCTGGCGCGATCCGGGCACACGACCAGGCATACGAGGGGCACTCCATGAACGGTTCGCGCATCGTCGGCATCGGCCACTATCAGCCCGCCGGAATCCTCACGAACGAGGATCTGGCGGGCATGGTCGACACCGACGACGAGTGGATCCGCTCCCGTGTCGGCATCCGCACCCGGCACATCGCGGGGCCCGACGAGCCGGTCGACGAGCTGGCCGCGCACGCCGCCGCGAAGGCGCTGGCCGCGGCGGGCCTGACCGCCGACGCCATCGACCTGGTGGTCGTCGCCACCTCCACCGCCGTCGACCGCTCCCCGAACATGGCGGCCCGCGTCGCCCAGCGGCTCGGCGTCCCCTCCCCGGCCGCGCTCGACCTGAACGTCGTCTGCGCCGGGTTCACCCACGCCCTCGCCACCGCCGACCACACCCTGCGCGCGGGCGCCGCCACCCGCGCCCTCGTCATCGGCGCGGACAAGATGTCCGCCGTCACCGACTGGACCGACCGCTCCACCTGCGTCCTCGTCGGCGACGGCGCGGGCGCCGTGGTGATCGAACCCTGCGCCGACGGCGAGGAGCCCGGCATCGGCCCCGTCCTGTGGGGCTCGGTCCCGGAGATGGGCAACGCCGTCCGTATCGAGGGCGAGCCCGCGCGCTTCTCCCAGGAGGGCCAGTCCGTCTACCGCTGGGCGACCCGGCAACTGCCGCCGCTCGCCAGGCAGGCGTGCGAGAAGGCGGGCCTCGCCCCGGCCGACCTCGCCGCCGTCGTCCTGCACCAGGCCAACCTGCGCATCATCGAACCCCTCGCGGAGAAGATCGGAGCGGTGAACGCGGTCGTCGCCCGGGACGTCGTCGACTCCGGCAACACCTCCGCCGCGAGCGTGCCCATGGCGCTGTCCAAGCTGATCGAGCGCGGCGAGGTGCGCAGCGGGGCGCCCGCGCTCCTCTTCGGTTTCGGCGGCAATCTCTCGTACGCGGGGCAGGTCGTGCGCTGCCCGTGAGCGGCCGGCCGCGGCGGCCCGGGGTGTGACGAGGCCAACTGCCCCTGGTGGTGGTGATTGTGCTCGGTAAACTGTATTCCAAAGACAATCGCAGCCGCGACGATCGAAGCCCACGAGGGGGACCGCGATGTTGTCCACAGGACTGCCGCAGGGGGCGGTGCCCAAGCTCGAACGCCCCGGGCCGCTGCGCGAGCGCGTCTACGAGGCGCTGCTCTCCCTGATCACGACCCGCGCCCTCCAGCCGGGCCAGCACCTCGTCGAGAGCGAGCTGGCCGGACATCTCGGGGTCTCGCGCCAGCCGGTGCGCGAGGCGCTCCAGCGCCTGAACACCGAGGGGTGGGTGGACCTGCGCCCGGCGCAGGGCGCGTTCGTGCACGAGCCGACGGAGGAGGAGGCCGACCAACTCCTCACCGTCCGCACGCTCCTGGAGGCCGAGGCCGCCCGGCTCGCCGCCGCCAACGCGGGCAAGACCGGCATCACCGCCCTGGAAGAGCTCTGCGCCAAGGGCGAGCAGGCCGTCGCCGACGGGGACGTGGACCTGGTCGTCGCGACGAACGCCGAGTTCCACCGCAAGGTCATGGAGCTCGCGGGCAACGTGGTCCTGGCCGAACTCGCCGGGCAGGTCGACGCCCGCGTCCGCTGGTACTACCAGCCCGTCGCCCGCCAGCGCGGCAAGCAGTCCTGGATCGAGCACCGCGAACTCATCGCGGCGATCTCGGCCCGCGACGAGTCCCGGGCCACGGCCGTCATGCGGACGCACACGGAACACACCCGCGAGACGTACCACCACCGCAACCAGGACTGAACACCCCGGCGCGCCCCGACCCCCGCAGCCCTCCCCGTACTCACCCGCGCATCCATCTTTGTCCTGTGACTGGAGAAAGTCATGGGTAATTCCTGCGCAACTTCTTCCCACACCCGGCAGGCACTGCTACGTTCCCCATCGAAAGAACGGCGAAAGTACCGGAGCCCGAAGAGGCGGGGAGGGGCACGTGAGACGCATGACGGCTCGACCCGCGAACGCGCACCAGGCGCGCCTGCTGCGGCTGCTGCGCGACGGAGGGCCCAACTCCCGCGCTCAGCTCGGCGACCAGATCGACCTGTCCCGCTCCAAGCTGGCCGTCGAGGTGGACCGCCTCCTGGAGACCGGACTCGTGGTCGCCGACGGACTCGCCGCCTCGCGCGGCGGCCGCCGGTCCCACAACATCCGGCTCGCCCCCGAACTCCGCTTCCTCGGTGTCGACATCGGCGCGACCTCGGTCGACGTCGCGGTCACCAACGCTGAGCTGGAGGTGCTCGGGCACATCACCCAGCCCATGGACGTACGCGAGGGCCCGGTCGCGGTCTTCGAGCAAGTACTCGCCATGGCGGCCAAGTTGCGGGCGTCCGGACTCGCCGAAGGGTTCGACGGGGCGGGCATCGGCGTGCCGGGCCCGGTCCGCTTCCCCGAAGGCGTCCCGGTCGCCCCGCCGATCATGCCCGGCTGGGACGGCTTCCCGGTCCGCGAGGCGCTCAGCCAGGACCTCGGCTGCCCGGTCATGGTCGACAACGACGTGAACCTGATGGCCGTGGGGGAGCAGCACGCGGGCGTCGCCCGCTCCGCGCGCGACTTCCTCTGCGTCAAGATCGGCACCGGCATCGGCTGCGGCATCGTCGTCGGCGGCGAGGTCTACCGGGGCACCACCGGATCGGCCGGCGACATCGGCCACATCCAGGTCGAGCCCGACGGAAGGCAGTGCGCCTGCGGCAACAAGGGCTGCCTGGAGGCCTACTTCAGCGGCGCGGCGCTCGCCCGCGACGCCGAGGAAGCCGCCCGCGACGGCCGCTCGCCCGAGCTGGCCGGACTCCTGGAGTCGGCCGGAAAGCTCAGCGCCGCCGACGTGGCGGTCGCCGCCGCGGCCGGTGACGGCACCGCCCTCGACCTCATCCGCGACGGCGGCAACCGCACCGGCCAGGTCATCGCGTCCCTCGTCTCCTTCTTCAACCCGGGCCTGGTCGTCATCGGCGGCGGTGTCACCGGCCTCGGCCACACACTCCTCGCCGCCCTGCGCACCCAGGTCTACCGCCAGTCGCTGCCGCTCGCGACCGGCAATCTGCCCATCGTCCTGGGCGAGCTGGGCCAGGCCGCAGGGGTCATCGGCGGCGCCCGCCTCATCAGCGACCACCTCTTCTCACCCGCGTAACACCCGTCAGCCTTCCTCGAAGATTCCTCCACTTCACTTCACAGCACGCGACTTCCTTTCACGTCACTGCCTTTCGCGCCACTTCATTTCACGTCACTCCACTCAGCACAGCGCCCTGCTCTGCCCTGCCCTGAAACCGGCCCGCACCCGCTGCTAGGGGAACCGCCATGGCACTTTCGGCACCAGAACCACCGCTGCTCACGATGTCCGGCATCACCAAGTCGTTCCCCGGCGTACGCGCCCTCGACGGCGTGGACCTAGAGGTCCAGGCGGGTGAGGTGCACTGCCTCCTCGGCCAGAACGGTGCGGGCAAGTCCACCCTCATCAAGGTCCTCGCCGGCGCCCACCAGCCCGACGAGGGGTCCATCACCTGGCGCTCCGAGCAGGTCACCCTGCGCTCGCCGATCGCCGCGATGCGCCTCGGCATCGCCACCATCTACCAGGAGCTCGACCTCGTAGAAGGACTGTCGGTGGCCGAGAACGTCTTCCTCGGACACGAACCGACCTCGGCCGGATTCGTGGTCCGTGGCAAGGACGCCAGAGCAACAACTGCCGCTCTGCTCAAGCGACTTGGCCACGGGGAGATCGACCCGGGCACGCTCGTCGGCGACCTGTCCGCCGCCGGGCAGCAGATCGTCTCGATGGCCCGCGCCCTCTCCCACGACGTCCGCCTCATCGTCATGGACGAGCCGTCCGCCGCCCTCGACCCCGACGAGGTCGACAATCTCTTCCGCATCGTCGAGAGCCTCACCGCCGACGGCGTCGCCGTCGTCTACATCTCGCACCGTCTGGAGGAGATCCGCCGCATCGGCGACCGCGTCACCGTCCTCAAGGACGGCCGTGCCGTGGCCGGCGGACTGCCCGCCAAGGACACGCCGACGCGCGACGTGGTGGCGCTGATGACGGGCCGCAACGTCGAGTACGTCTTCCCGGAGCGGCCGTCGTCCGGTGCCGCGCCCTCGACTTCTGCAGAACCGGTTCTGCACGCCGAGAACCTGTCCCGCGACGGCGAGTTCGAGCCACTCGACCTCACCCTGCGCTCCGGCGAGATCGTCGGCCTCGCCGGACTCGTCGGCTCCGGCCGCTCCGAGATCCTGGAGACGATCTACGGCGCCCGGAAACCGACGACCGGCCACGTCACGGTCGAAGGGCGGACCCTGCGCCCCGGAAGCGTCCGCGCGGCGGTCCGGGCCGGGCTCGGACTCGCCCCCGAGGAGCGCAAGGCGCAGGGCCTGCTGATGCTGGAGTCCGTCACCCGCAACGTCTCCGTCTCCTCCATGTCCCGCTTCTCCTACGGGGGTTGGGTCGACCGGGGCCGGGAGAACGAGGCCGCGCACAAGGTCACCCGCGAACTCTCCCTGCGCCCCGACAACCCGGCCGTCCCCGTCCGCACCCTCTCCGGCGGCAACCAGCAGAAGGCCGTCCTGGCCCGCTGGCTCCTGCGCGGCTGCAAGGTGCTGCTCCTGGACGAGCCGACCCGCGGCGTCGACGTCGGCGCCCGCGCCGAGCTGTACGCGGTCATCCGCCGCCTCGCCGACGAAGGGCTCGCCGTGCTCCTCGTCTCCAGCGAGGTCCCCGAGGTCCTCGGCCTCGCCGACCGCGTCCTCGTCCTGCGCGAGGGCCGCGTCGTCCACGAGGCCCCGGCGGCGGAACTGACGGAACACCGGGTCCTGGACCTGGTGATGGAAGGAACACCGGCGCGATGACGCAGCTCGCCGCATCCGCCCCGCCCCACAGACGAACCCGACCAGAAGGGACCCCGGCGCCATGACGCAGCCCGCCTCACCCGCCCGCCCGGCGGAGCCCAAGACCGCGCCGGCCTCACCGTCCAGCGCCCTGAAGACCCTGCGCCTCGACGTACGGACGCTGTCCTTGCTCGGCGTCCTCGCCGCCCTGATCGTCGTCGGCGGCATCACCCAGCCCGACTCGTTCCTGGACACCGACAACGTCCAGCTGATCCTGGTCCAGGCGTCCGTCATCGGCGTCGTCACCGTCGGCATGACCTTCGTCATCATCTCCGGCGGCATCGACCTCTCCGTCGGCGCGATCGTCGCGCTCGCCAGCTGCTGGGCGACCACGGTCGCCACCCAGGAGTACGGGTTCATCGGCATCCTGTTCACCGCGGTCGTCGTCGGCGTCGGCTGCGGCCTCGTCAACGGTGTCCTCATCGCCTACGGCGGCATGGTCCCGTTCATCGCCACCCTCGCGATGCTCGCCTCCGGGCGCGGTCTCGCCGAGCAGATCACCGACGGCAAGACCCAGGTGGTCACCGTCGACAGCGTCCTGAAGCTGGGGGAGCGCGACGCCTACGTCCTCGGAATCCCGCCGCTCGTCCTCGTCTTCGCCGCGGTCACGATCATCGGCTGGCTGGTCCTCAACCGCACCACCTTCGGCCGCCGCTCGGTCGCCGTCGGCGGCAACGCGGAGGCCGCCCGGCTCGCCGGCATCGACGTACGCCGCCAGCGGCTCTACCTCTACCTGCTGTCGGGCCTGTGCTGCGGCATCGCCGCGTTCCTGCTCATCGTCCTCGCCGGGTCCGGCCAGAACACCAACGGCAACCTGTACGAGCTCGACGCCATCGCCGCCGCCATCATCGGCGGCACCCTCCTCACCGGCGGCCGCGGCACCATCGTCGGCTCCGTCCTCGGTGTCCTGATCTTCACCACCATCACCAACATCTTCGCGCTGAACAACCTCCAGAGCGACGTCCAGGAGATCGCCAAGGGCGCGATCATCGTCGCCGCGGTCCTGGTCCAGCGACGCACCGCGAACACGCATTCCTGACCTCTCAGCCCCGCTCAGCCCGCTCAGCCCGCTCAGCCCCGCTCACCCCCGTTCAGCCCCGGGAAGGGACGACGCCATGCCAGAGACCACGAGCCGCAGAGGACTCCTGTTCGGCGCGGCAGCAGCCGTCACCGCAGGCGGTCTGCTCACGGCCTGCACCAGCAACGAGCCCAGCGACAAGGGCGACAGCAGCAAGGCCGCCGACCAGCCGGTCGCCGACGACAAGCCCGGCAAGCAGGTGACCATCGGCTTCGCCGGACCGCAGGCCGACCACGGCTGGCTCAACGCCATCAACGAGAACGCCAAGGAACGGGCGAAGAAGTACTCCGACGTCACCCTCGAGGCCACCGAGGGCTCGAACGACACGGCCGCGCAGATCGGCCAGGTCGAGACCCTCATCAACAAGAAGGTCGACGTCCTCGTCATCCTGCCCGCCGACGGCAAGGCGCTCACCCGGGTCGGCCTCAAGGCGATGCGCGCCGGGATCCCCGTCGTCAACCTCGACCGCATCTTCAACACGCCGCAGGCCTACCGCTGCTGGGTCGGCGGCGACAACTACGGCATGGGCCTGAGCGCCGGCAACTACATCGGCGAGAAGCTCAAGGACAAGAAGAACGCCAAGGTCATCGAGCTGGCCGGGATCGACAACCTCGAACTGACCAAGCAGCGCACGCAGGGCTTCGACGACGCCCTGAAGAACTACCCGAACATCGAGAAGGTCGCCCGCCAGGCCGCCGACTTCACCGTCGAGTCGGGCCAGGCCAAGATGGCCCAGCTCCTCCAGGCGCAGAAGAGCTTCGACGCCATGTGGAACCACGACGACGACCAGGGCGTCGGCGCCCTGCGCGCCATCAAGCAGGCGGGCCGCGACGACTTCCTGATGGTCGGCGGCGCGGGCGCCCTCTCCGCGATGCAGGCCATCGAGGCCGACGACAGCGTCCTGAAGGCCACCGTCCTCTATCCGCCGACCATGGCCGCGTCCGCCATCGACCTGGCCCGCGCGCTCGGCCAGGGCAAGGGCATCAGCGGCATGGCCGAGTTCGAGATCCCCGCCCACGTGACCCTGTTCTCCGCCGTCGTCGACAAGGAGAACGTCGGCAAGTACATGTCCACCGGATTCAAGTGACGGGCGCCGGCACGAGGCATCGGGCGATCACCGCGTGGACCAGGAGGACTTCCGCATGGCAGGCAGCAGCACGGGTACGACGGCTCGGGTTACGGGCGGCGACGACGGCGAGGACGGGGCCGGCGAGGTGAAGCCGGTCCTGGGGGTCGGCATGGTCGGCTACGCGTTCATGGGCGCCGCCCACTCGCAGGGGTGGCGCACCGTGGGCCGGGTCTTCGACCTGCCGCTCACCCCCCGGCTCGCCGCGGTCTGCGGCCGTGACGGCTCCGCCGTGCGCGCCGCCGCCGACCGGCTCGGCTGGGCCGCCGCCGAGACCGACTGGCGGGCGCTGATCGAGCGGGACGACGTCGACCTCGTCGACATCTGCACCCCCGGCGACAGCCACGCCGAGATCGCCGTCGCGGCGCTGGAGGCGGGCAAGCACGTGCTGTGCGAGAAGCCCCTCGCCAACTCCGTCGACGAGGCGGAGGCCATGACGGAGGTCGCCGAACTGGCGGCCTCGCGCGGGCAGGTGGCGATGACGGGCTTCAACTACCGGCGCGTGCCCGCCATCGCCCTCGCCCGCCGCATGGTCGCGGAGGGCCGCATCGGCACCCTGCGCCACGTCCGCGTCAGCTACCTCCAGGACTGGCTCGTCGACCCGGCGTTCCCGCTGACCTGGCGGCTGCAGAAGCCGTACGCGGGCTCCGGCGCACTCGGCGACCTCGGCGCGCACGCCGTCGACCTCGCGCAGTACGTGGCGGGCGAGCCGGTCGCGGGCGTCTCGGCGCTCACGGAGACGTTCGTACGGGAGCGGCCTTTGGTGGAGGGCTCGTCGTCCGGGCTCTCCGGGACCGGGGGAGGGCGGTTCGGGCAGGTCACCGTCGACGACGCGGCCGTCTTCACCGGCCGCTTCGCCTCCGGCGCCCTCGCCTCCTTCGAGGCGACCCGCTTCGCGACGGGCCGCAAGAACGCCCTGAAGGTCGAGCTGAACGGCGAGCGCGGCTCCCTCGCCTTCGACCTGGAGCGCCTGAACGAGCTGTCCTTCCACGACCAGACCGAGCCGAGCGCCAGCGCCGGCTTCCGCCGCATCCTCGTCACCGAACCCGAACACCCCTACCTGGAGGCGTGGTGGCCGCCGGGCCACGGCCTCGGCTACGAGCACACCTTCGTGCACCAGGCCCGCGACCTCGTCCACGCCGTCGCGGAGCGCGCCGTGCCCGCCCCGTCGTTCGCCGACGGCCTCCAGGTGCAGCGCGTCCTCGCGGCGGTCGAGGAGAGCGCGGCCAAGAACTCCGTCTACACCCTCGTCCAGGTTTGACCTCGTCCAGGTTTGACCTCGTCCAGCTTGACCTCGTCCAGGCTTAGGAGGCTTGACGACCGTGCCACGCCAGTTCACCCTGTTCACCGGCCAATGGGCGGATCTCCCGCTCGAAGAGGTCTGCCGCCATGCCCGCGACTTCGGCTACGACGGCCTCGAACTCGCCTGCTGGGGCGACCACTTCGAGGTCGACAAGGCCCTCGCGGACCCGGGCTACCTCGACTCGCGCCACGCGCTGCTCGACAAGTACGGCCTCAAGTGCTTCGCCATCTCCAACCACCTGGTCGGCCAGGCCGTCTGCGACGCCATCATCGACGAGCGGCACGAGGCGATCCTGCCCGCCCGTATCTGGGGCGACGGCGACGGGGAGGGGGTGCGGCAGCGCGCCGCCGCCGAGATCAAGGACACGGCCCGCGCGGCGGCGGCCTTCGGCGTCGACACCGTCATCGGCTTCACGGGTTCCTCGATCTGGCACCTGGTCGCCATGTTCCCGCCGGCCCCCGAGTCGATGATCGAGCGCGGCTACCAGGACTTCGCGACGCGCTGGAACCCGATCCTCGACGTGTTCGACGCGGAGGGCGTGCGCTTCGCCCACGAGGTGCACCCGAGCGAGATCGCATACGACTACTGGACGACGCACAAGGCCCTTGAGGCCGTGGACCACCGCCCGGCGTTCGGCCTCAACTTCGACCCGTCGCACTTCGTGTGGCAGGACCTCGACCCGGTCGGCTTCCTGTGGGACTTCCGGGACCGGATCTACCACGTCGACTGCAAGGAGGCCCGGCGCCGCCTCGACGGCCGCAACGGGCGCCTCGGCTCCCATCTGCCGTGGGGCGACCCGCGCCGCGGCTGGGACTTCGTCTCCGCCGGTCACGGGGACGTGCCCTGGGAGGACGTCTTCCGGATGCTCCGCTCGATCGACTACCAGGGGCCGATCTCGGTGGAGTGGGAGGACGCGGGCATGGACCGCCTCCAGGGCGCTCCCGAGGCGCTGAGCCATCTGCGGAAGCTGGACTTCGAGCCGCCGAGCGCGTCGTTCGACGCGGCGTTCAACAGCTGATCCGGAGCCCCTTCGCGGCTCGTTTGTCCGACGGGCCGAACGCCTTTGTCCTGCACTGGGAAAAAGCTCAACCAGTTGTGACGCTAGGGGTGTTCGGCTCGGACAAACAGAGTTAACGTCCGTGTCACACACCTCCGGGGTGACGGCGCACCCCGGCGCCCCCACCGCACGTCTCCGCACCCATTCCGTACGGCACACCCCGTTCCCGGAGGGACTTTCGTGCACAGCAGCAGAAGCAGAAACCGCAACGGCACCACCACCCGGCGCTCCAGACTCCGCACCACGATCGCCCTGCTCACCGGCTCCGTCCTGGTCGGCTCCTCGCTCGCGCTCGTGCCCGGCACCGCCGTCGCGCACCCGGACCACCCGGAATCGCCCGCCGCCGACTCCGACTTCCAGCAGGTCACCCTCGCCAAGGGCGCGGACGAGACCGGCGAACCGATGTCCCTCGCCGTGCTGCCGGACCGCAGCGTCCTGCACACCTCCCGCGACGGCACGCTGCGCCTGACCGACGAGGGCGGCTCCACCTCCGTCGCCGGCACGCTCGACGTGTACGACCACGACGAGGAGGGCCTCCAGGGCGTCGGCGTCGACCCGGGCTTCAAGGACAACCGGTTCATCTACCTCTACTACGCGCCGCCGCTGAACACCCCGGCCGGTGACGCCCCGGAGAACGGCACCGCCGCCGACTTCGCCCCGTTCGACGGCGTGAACCGGCTCGCCCGCTTCGTCCTCAAGGAGGACGGCACCCTCGACAAGGCGAGCGAGAAGAACATCCTCGAGGTCAAGACCTCGCGCGGCACCTGCTGCCATGTCGGCGGCGACATCGACTTCGACGCCGACGGCAACCTGTACCTGTCGACCGGCGACGACACCAACCCCTTCGCCTCCGACGGCTACAGCCCGCTGGACGAGCGCGCCGACCGCAACCCGGCCTTCGACGCGCAGCGCAGCTCGGGCAACACCAACGATCTGCGCGGCAAGGTCCTGCGCATCAAAGTCAAGGACGACGGCTCGTACGACATCCCCGAGGGCAACCTCTTCGCGCCGGGCACCGAGAAGACCCGCCCCGAGATCTACGCGATGGGCTTCCGCAACCCGTTCCGCATCAGCGTCGACAAGCCGACCGGCACCGTCTACGTGGGTGACTACGGTCCGGACGCCGGCGCCGCCGACCCCAAGCGCGGTCCGGCCGGACAGGTCGAGTTCGCCAAGGTCACCAAGGCCGCCAACTTCGGCTGGCCGTACTGCACCGGCGCCAACGACGCCTACGTCGACTACGACTTCGGCACGAAGGTCTCCGGCGCCACGTTCGACTGCGACGCGCCCAAGAACACGTCGCCGAACAACACCGGTCTCACGGACCTGCCGCCGGCCCAGCCCGCCTGGATCCCGTACGACAACGCCTCCGTGCCCGAGTTCGGCTCCGGCTCCGAGTCGCCGATGGCGGGCCCGGTCTACCGCTACGACGCCGACCTCGACTCTCCGGTGAAGTTCCCCGAGGAGTACGACGGCGACTTCTTCGCCACCGAGTTCGGCCGCCAGTGGATCAAGCGGATCGAGCAGGACGGCTCCGGGAACGTCTCGAAGATCAACGACTTCCCGTGGTCCGGCACCCAGGTCATGGACAGCGCCTTCGGCCCCGACGGCGCCCTCTACGTCCTCGACTACGGCCTCTCCTGGTTCGGCGGCGACGAGCACTCGGCGCTGTACCGCATCGAGAGCGCCGTCGGCGGCCACTCCCCGATCGTCGAGGCGAAGGCGTCCAAGACGTCCGGCCAGTCGCCCCTGCGCACCACCTTCACGGCGACCGGCACCGAAGCCGACGACGACCCGATCACGTACACCTGGGACTTCGGCGACGGCACGACGGGCACGGGAGCGAACCCCAGCCACACGTACCGCAAGGACGGCACGTACGTGGTGACGGTCACCGGTGACGACGGCACCGGCCGCACCGGGACCGCCAGCGTCCGCATCGTCGTCGGCAACACCGCCCCCTCGGTGAAGTTCCAGAACCCGCCGAACGGTGCGCTGTTCAAGTTCGGCGACACCATCCCCTTCAAGGTCGCGGTCAGTGACCCGGAGGACGGCACGATCGACTGCTCCAAGGTCACCGTGCGCTACCTCCTCGGCCACGACAACCACGCCCACGCCATCACCTCGGCCAACGGCTGCGAAGGCACCATCACCGCGCCCGCCGACGCCGAGCACGACCCCAACGCCAACATCTACGGCGTGCTCGACGCCGAGTACACCGACGGCGGCGGGGGCGGCCAGGCCGCGCTGACCACGCACGACCAGGTCCAGCTCCAGCCGCGCCACCGCCAGGCCGAGCACTACACCGCGCAGCAGGGCATCACGCTGCAGGACAAGACCCAGGCCAACGGCGGCCGCACCGTCGGCGACATCGACGACGGCGACTGGATCTCCTTCACCCCCTACAACCTCACCGGGGCCAAGAAGCTCACCGCCCGGATCTCCTCCGGCGGCGCGGGCGGCTTCCTGGAGGTCCGCGCCGGCTCTGCGACGGGCACCCTGCTCGGCTCCACGACGGTCCCCGTCACCGGCGGCTGGGAGACGTTCCAGAACGTCGACGTGCCCCTGCGCAACGTCCCGAAGAAGACCACCGACCTGTACCTCGTGTTCAAGGGCGGTGACGGCGCGCTCTACGACGTCGACGACTTCGAGATCAGCAACGACCCCCCTGTGAAGGGCGCCAAGCGGGTCCTCGTCTTCTCCAAGACGGGCGGCTTCCGCCACGACGCGATCCCCGAGGGCATCGCGGCACTGAAGGAACTGGGTGCCACCAGCAACATCACGGTCGACGCCACCGAGTCCGCCGCCCAGTTCACCACCAACAACCTCGCCCGCTACGACGCGGTCGTCTTCATGTCGACCACGGGTGACGTCCTGAACGACGCCCAGCAGAAGGCGTTCGAGGGCTTCATCGCGAACGGCGGCGGCTACATGGGCGTCCACGCCGCGGCCGACACCGAGTACGACTGGTCGTACTACGGCGGCCTCGTCGGCGCCTACTTCGACTCGCACCCGGCCATCCAGAAGGCCACCGTGCGCGTCGAGGACACCGCCAACCCGGCCACCGCCCACCTCGGCAAGGCCTGGGAGCGCACCGACGAGCTGTACAACTACCGCACCAACCCGCGCGACAAGGTGCACGTCCTCGCCACCCTCGACGAGACGACGTACCAGGGCGGGAACATGAAGGGCGACCACCCGATCGCCTGGTGCCAGAGCTACGGCGGCGGCCGCTCCTTCTACACCGGACTCGGCCACACCAAGGAGTCCTACGCGGACGACGCCTTCCGCACCCACCTGCTCGGCGGCCTGAAGTACGCCGCCGGCCAGGCCAAGGCGGACTGCAAGCCGAACAAGGGCTACCGGTCGATCTTCAACGGCCAGTCCCTCGACGGCTGGAAGCAGGCAGGCCCCGGCAAGTTCTCCATCAAGGACGGCACCCTCAACTCCGAGGGCGGCATGGGCCTCCTCTGGTACCAGGCCAAGGAGCTGAAGTCGTACTCCCTCAAGCTCGACTGGAAGATGCAGGGTGACGACAACTCCGGTGTCTTCGTGGGCTTCCCCGCCTCCGACGACCCCTGGTCCGCGGTGGGCAAGGGCTACGAGGTCCAGATCGACGCCACCGACGCCGTCGACCGCACCACCGGCTCGATCTACACCTTCAAGGCCGCCAACATCAAGGCCCGCGACCAGGTGCTGCGCCCGCCGGGCCAGTGGAACTCCTACGAGATCAAGGTCCAGGGCGAACGCCTCCAGGTGTTCCTCAACGGAGTCAAGATCAACGACTTCACCAACAAGAACCCCGAGCGCTCCCTGACGGACGGCTACATCGGCATCCAGAACCACGGCGACGCCGACCATGTCTCCTTCCGCGACATCCAGCTGAAGGAACTGCCCGGCTCGGGCGAGTGAGGACCGCCTGAACCGTCCGGCTCGGGCCAGTACGGACAGCCCGGTCCGGGCGACCAGAACGGCGGTGGGCGGAGGACGCCGGACCTCCGCCCGCCGTCCCCACCAAGTGACCCGGCCGGGGTGCGAGCGCCCTGGCCGGCTCCGGCACCAGGCATGCCCGTCCCGGGCGCGCATGCGCACCCGGCGGGCACCGCCATCGCTCGCACTCGCACCACGTACGACCCCGCTCGATGAACGTCCCCAGTTCATGTACGCCCCCCTCGGTTCAAGTACGACCCCAGTTCGAGAACGATCTCGGGTCGAGAACGCCCCCAATTTGTGTACGCCCCCAGTTCATGTACGACCCCGGTTCGTGTTCGACAAGGAGGCTGCCCATGTCCGCCGAACCGTCCCCCGCCGCTCCTCTCACCTCCCCGACCCCCTCCCCCTCCTCCTCTTCCTCCGCGCCCTCCACGGCACCCGCTCCGCGCTACGGCGTATGGCTCGTCGGAGCCCGCGGCTCCGTCGCCACGACCGCCGTCGCGGGATGCGCCGCCGTCGCCGCGGGCCTGCACCCGCCGACCGGCATGGTCACCGAGACCGCCCCCTTCGCGGACGCCGGCCTGCCAACGTTGTCCTCCCTCGTCTTCGGTGGCCACGACACCGACGACTGCCCGCTGCCCAAACGCGCCGAACACCTCGCCGCGGGCGGCGTCCTGCCGCACGGCCTGCCCTCCGCGATCGCCGCCGAACTGGTCGCGGCCGACCGGGAGATCAAGCCCGGCGGTCCGCTGCCCGGCCGCGACGACGACCGCACCCAGGACGAGCTGATCACCACCTTCGCCACCGACATACGGGATTTCATCCGCACCCAGGGCCTCGCGGGCGCCGTCGTCGTCAACGTCGCCTCGACGGAACCCGCCCCGGCCGACGGCGACGCCCTCCCGGCCAGCTCCCTCTACGCCGCCGCCGCACTCCGCGCGGGCTGCCCCTACGTCAACTTCACTCCCTCCACGGGCCTGAACCACCCCTCCCTGGCATCCGAGGCGTCCGCCGCCTCCGTCCCCTACGCGGGCCGCGACGGCAAGACCGGCCAGACCCTCCTGCGCTCCGTGCTCGGCCCGATGTTCCTGCAGCGCGCCCTCGCCGTCCGCGCCTGGTCCGGCACCAACCTGCTCGGCGGCGGCGACGGCGCCGCCCTCGCCGACCCCGCCGCGGCCGCCGCCAAGAACGCCGGCAAGGAACGCGTCCTCGCCGACACCCTCGGCGGCGCCCCCGAGGGCCAGGTCCACATCGACGACGTGCCCGCGCTCGGCGACTGGAAGACCGCCTGGGACCACATCGCCTTCGACGGCTTCCTCGGCGCCCGCATGGTCCTCCAGACCACCTGGCAGGGCTGTGACTCCGCGCTCGCCGCGCCCCTCGTCCTCGACCTCGCCCGGCTGCTCCTCCGCGCCGCCGACCTCGGCCTCACCGGCCCGCGCCCGGAACTCGGCTTCTACTTCAAGGACCCGGACGGCGACGCCTCCTCGGCACTCGGCGAACAGTTCGCCGCGCTGGTGGACTTCGCCCAGCGGCTGCGGGACCCCGAGTGAGCGGCGGCCGACGACGTGCCTGGGCCGAACTCCTGCGCCTTCCCGCCCTCTTCACCGTCCCCGGCGACGCCCTCGCGGGCGCGGCGGCGACCGGTGCCCGCCCCGGCCGCGGCACCTTCCTCGCCATCGGCTCCTCTCTGTGCCTGTACGAGGCGGGGATGGCCCTCAACGACTGGGCCGACCGCGCCGAGGACGCCCTCGACCGCCCCCACCGCCCGATCCCGTCGGGCCGCGTCCACCCCACGGCGGCCCTGACGGCAGCGGCCGCGTTCACGGCGGCGGGCATCGCCCTGGCCTTCCGCGCGGGCCGCACCCCGGGAACCCTGAGCGCGGCGCTCGCGGCGACGGTCTGGGCGTACGACCTGGGCCTGAAACGAACCCCGGCCGGCCCGGCGGCGATGGGCGCGGCCCGAGCCCTGGACGTACTCCTGGGAGCGACGGCCTCCGGCCCCGGGCCCGGCTCCGGCTCCGGCCCCGGTGAGGTGGGCCCGGGCGCGGGCTCGGCCGCCGGTGGGGCCACGCCGTCACGGGGCCCCACTTTGAGCGCGCTGAGCGCGGCGCTCCCCACGGCGGCGCTCGGGCTTGTGCGTGCCCTCCCGTCGCCGGGTGCCACCGGCGCGAGACGGCCCGTCCTGGGGGCCACCCGCGGGCGGGGCCCCGCTTCGGGCGCGCTGAGCGCGGCGCTTCCCGCCGCTCTCACCCTGGGGGCCCACACGGCCGCCGTCACCACCGTCTCCCGCAACGAGACGACCGGTGGCGCCCCCGCCGCCCCCGCCGCGGCCCTGGCCACCACCGCCCTCCTGACCAGGCACCTTCTCAAGCTCCCGGCGGGCCGAGGAGCCGCAGCCCCCCTCGGCCTGCCGGGTCCCGCCGCGTACGCCGCCACCGCGGCACGCCCCCTCCTGCACGCCCTCCTCAATCCGTCCCCGCCCTTGACCCAGCGCGCCGTCGGCGCCGGGATCCGCGCCATGATCCCGCTCCAGGCCGCTCTGGCGGCTCGCGCGGGTGCCCCCCGAACGGCTCTGGCCACCGCCGCCCTCGCCCCCTTGGCCCGCCGCTTCGCGAAGAAGGTGAGCGTCACATGAACCCCCGAACGCCTCGGCTCACCCGAAGCGGCGCTCCGAGCCTTGCCCCCGACACCGCCGAGCGCGGCGACCTCCGCTGGGGCTACGGCACCAACGGCCTCACCGACCTCCGCCTCGACGACGCCCTCGCCCTCCTCTGCGACCTCGGCTACGACGGGGTGGGCCTCACCCTCGACCACATGCACCTGGACCCGCTCACCCCCGACCTCGGGGAACGCACCCGCCAGGTCGCCCGGCTCCTGGAGCGGTACCAGCTGACGGCCACCGTCGAGACAGGCGCCCGCTACGTCCTCGATCCGCGCCGCAAACACGGCCCCTCCCTCCTCGACCCCGATCCAGACGCCCGTCAGGCCCGCGCCCGGCTGCTGATCCGCGCCGTCCACGTCGCCGCCGACCTGGGCGCCCACGCGGTGCACTGCTTCAGCGGCATCACCCCCGACGGCACGGACCCGGACACCGCCTGGAAGCTGCTCGCGGACGAACTCGGCCCGGTCCTGGACGCCGCCACCACCGCAGGTGTCCCGCTCGCCATCGAGCCCGAGCCCGGCCACCTCCTGGCGACGCTCGCCGACTTCCACCGGCTGCGCCACGCCCTGGGCAGCCCCGACGCGCTCGGCCTCACCCTCGACATCGGCCACTGCCAGTGCCTGGAGAACGACTCGCCGGCCGACTGCGTCCGCGCGGCGGCGCCCTGGCTGCGGCACGTGCAGATCGAGGACATGCGGCGCGGCGTCCACGAGCACCTCCCGTTCGGAGAGGGCGAGATCGACTTCCCGCCGGTCCTGGACGCCCTCGCCGCCACCGGCTACCAGGGCCTGACCGTGGTCGAACTGCCCCGGCACTCCCACGCGGGCCCCCAGCTCGCCGCCGAGGCGATCCGGTTCCTGAGAACGGCAGCGCGCTCCACAGCGGCAGAAGCAGCAGCCGCAGGAGCAGCCGCACGAGGAGGCCGGGCATGACGACCGACTCCGCCACCGTCGCCGCGCTCCGCGCCGGCCTCGACAACGCCCTGACGGGGGCCGCCCGCGCCTGGCTCGACCAGGCACTCGCCGAGGCGGCCGCCCACTCCGGCCCCCGCGACGAGAAGGCCCCGCCCGTGTGGGAGCTGCGGTTCGCGGAGGCGGGCCGCCGCACCGGCGCGGACCACGCCGACACCGCCCGCGTGCTGCTCCTGCACGCGGCCCGCGCCGACGTCGACACCCTCACCCGTGTGTACGCGCAGGGCAGTGCCGCCGAACGCCGCGCCGTCCTGACGGCCCTGCCCCACCTCGTACCGGGGCCGGAAGGGCTGCCGCTCACCGAGGACGCCCTGCGCACCAACGACACCCGGCTCGTCGCCGCCGCCGTCGGCCCGTACGCCGCCGAGCACCTGCCCGCCCACGACTGGCGCCACGCCGTCCTGAAGTGCCTGTTCACCGGCGTGCCCGTCGACGCCGTCGCCGACCTGTCGCGCCGCGCGGCGGGTGACGCCGAACTCGCCCGGATGCTCGGCGACTTCGCCCAGGAGCGCACCGCCGCCGGCCGCCCCGTACCCGAGGACCTGCACCGCGTGCTGAGCCTGACGGCCCCCGCGAAGAAGGAGTCCTGATGCGCATCTTCGACCCCCACATCCACATGACCTCGCGCACCACCGACGACTACCAGGCCATGTACGCGGCCGGGGTCCGCGCCCTCGTCGAGCCGTCCTTCTGGCTGGGACAGCCCCGCACCTCGCCCGCCTCCTTCTTCGACTACTTCGACGCCCTGCTCGGCTGGGAGCCCTTCCGCGCCGCCCAGTACGGCATCGCCCACCACTGCACGATCGCCCTCAACCCCAAAGAGGCGAACGACCCGCGCTGCACCCCCGTCCTCGACGCCCTGCCGCGCTACCTGGTCAAGGACAACGTGGTCGCCGTCGGCGAGATCGGCTACGACTCGATGACCCCCGCCGAGGACGACGCGCTCACCGCCCAGCTGCAGCTCGCCGCCGACCACGAACTGCCCGCGCTCGTCCACACCCCGCACCGGGACAAACTCGCCGGCCTGCGCCGCACCCTGGACGTCGTCCGCGAGTCCGCGCTCCCCGTCGAGCACGTCCTCGTCGACCACCTCAACGAGACCACCGTCAAGGAGGCCAAGGACGCCGGCTGCTGGCTCGGCTTCTCCGTCTATCCCGACACCAAGATGGACGAGGACCGCATGGTCGAGATCCTGCGCCTCTACGGAAGCGAGAAGGTGCTCGTCAACTCGGCCGCCGACTGGGGCAAGAGCGATCCGCTCAAGACCCGCAAGGTCGCCGACGCGATGCTCGTCGCCGGGTTCACCGAGGACGACGTCGACCAGGTCCTGTGGCGCAACCCGGTCGCCTTCTACGGGCTGAGCGGCCGCCTCCAGCTCGACGCGGTCACCCCGCCGGAGGCGACCCACGAGGGCAACTCCATCCTGCGCGGAGGGGCGTGACGTATGCGCTTCCGCCACCCCGACGGCTCCACCGTCCACCTCGCGTACTGCACCAACGTCCACCCGGCCGAGACCCTCGACGGCGTCCTCGCGCAACTCCGCGACCACTGCGAACCCGTCCGCAGACGCCTCGGCCGCGACCGCCTCGGCATCGGCCTCTGGCTCGCGAAGAACGCCGCCCGCACCCTGATCACCGACCCGGCGGCCCTGCGGGGCCTGCGCGCGGAGCTCGACCGGCGCGGCCTCGAGGTCGTCACCCTCAACGGCTTCCCCTACGAAGGGTTCGGCGCCGAAGAGGTCAAGTACCGCGTCTACAAGCCCGACTGGGCCGACCCCGAGCGCCTCGCCCACACCAGCGACCTGGCCCGCCTCCTCGCCACGCTGCTCCCCGCCGACGTCACCGACGGCACCGTCTCCACGCTGCCGCTCGCCTGGCGCACCGCTTACGACGCCCAGCGCGCCGACACCGCCCGCGCCGCCCTGGTCACGCTCGCCGAGCGCCTCGACGCCCTGGAGGAGCTGACCGGGAAATCGGTCCGCGTGGGCCTGGAGCCCGAACCGGGCTGCACCGTCGAGACCACCGCCGACGCCATCGCCCCGCTCACCGCCGTCGCCCGCCCCGACCGCATCGGCCTGTGCCTCGACACCTGTCACCTCGCCACCTCCTTCGAGGACCCGGACACCGCGCTCGACGGCCTCGCCGCCGCCCATGTCCCCGTCGTCAAATCGCAGCTCTCCGCAGCCCTGCACGCCGAACACCCCCATCTCCCCGAAGTCCGCGAGGCGCTCGCCGCCTTCGACGAACCCCGCTTCCTGCACCAGACCCGCACCGTCACCGCCGGCACCCTGCACGGCACCGACGACCTCGGCCCCGCCCTCGACGGCACCGCCCTGCCGGACGCCGCTCCCTGGCGCGCCCACTTCCACGTCCCCCTGCACGCGGCCCCCGCCGCCCCGCTCACCTCCACGCTGCCCGTCCTCAAGGCCACACTGGCCCGCCTCGTCGGCGGAGCGCGCCCGCTCACCCAGCACCTTGAGGTGGAGACGTACACCTGGCAGGCGCTCCCGCCCGAGCTGCGTCCACGGGCCCGCACGCAGCTCGCCGACGGCATCGCCGCCGAACTCGCCCTCGCCCGCGATCTGTTGACCGACCTCGGCCTCAAGGAGCTGCCATGACGGACACCCGCCCCACCCCGCTCCTCGTCCTGGACGTCGTCGGCCTCACCCCCCGTCTCCTCGACCACATGCCGCACCTCAAAGCGCTCGGCCAGTCCGGCTCCCGCGCGCCCCTCGGCACCGTTCTGCCCGCCGTCACCTGTGCCGCCCAGTCCACGTTCCTGACCGGCACCATGCCCTCCGAGCACGGCATCGTCGGCAACGGCTGGTACTTCCGCGAACTCGGCGACGTCCTCCTGTGGCGCCAGCACAACGGCCTCGTCTCCGGCGACAAGCTCTGGGACGCCGCCCGCCGCGCCCACCCCGGCTACACCGTCGCCAACATCTGCTGGTGGTACGCCATGGGCGCCGACACCGACATCACCATCACCCCCCGCCCCGTCTACTACGCCGACGGCCGCAAAGAACCCGACTGCTACACCCGGCCCCCGGCCCTGCACGACGAACTCACAGACAAACTCGGCACGTTCCCCCTCTTCCACTTCTGGGGTCCGGGCGCCGACATCGTCTCCAGCCAGTGGATCATCGACGCCACCCGCCACGTCATGGCCACCCGCCACCCCGACCTGACCCTGTGCTACCTCCCCCATCTCGACTACGACCTGCAGCGCTTCGGCCCCGACGACCCCCGCTCCCACCGGGCCGCCGCCGAACTCGACACGGCCCTCGCCCCGCTCCTCGACGACGCCAGGGCCGAGGGACGCACCGTCGTCGCCCTGTCCGAGTACGGCGTCACCCGCGCGGACCGGCCCGTCGACATCAACCGCGCCCTGCGCCGCGCCGGCCTCCTCGAAGTGCACACGCAGGACGGCATGGAGTACCTCGACCCGATGGCGTCCCGCGCCTTCGCCGTCGCCGACCACCAGATCGCCCACGTCTACGTGCGCCGCCCCGAGGACCTCGACGCGACCCGCGCCGCCCTCGCCGGCCTGCCCGGCATCGAGCAACTCCTCGACGACCAGGGCAAGAAGGATCACCACCTCGACCACCCGCGCGCCGGTGAACTCGTCGCGATCGCGGAGCCCGACGCCTGGTTCACGTACTACTACTGGCTCGACGACGCCCGCGCCCCCGACTTCGCGCAGCTCGTCGAGATCCACCGCAAACCCGGCTACGACCCGGTCGAACTCTTCATGGACCCCCTCGACCCCTACGTCAAGGTCAAGGCCGCGACCGCGCTCGCCCGCAAGAAACTCGGCATGCGCTACCGCATGGCGGTCGTGCCGCTGGACGCCTCACCTATTCGCGGCAGCCACGGCCGCCTCCCCGCGAGCGACGACGAAGGTCCGCTCATCATCAGCTCCACCCCCCACGCACTTCCCGGCCGGGTCCCGGCCACCCAAGTGAAATCGCTGCTGCTCGAACTGGCCGGTCTGGGCTGAGACAGCCCTCGGCGCCATCCGATATCCGCCCGGCCCTGACAAGGACCGATTACAGAGAGTGAAGCACGCGCCACTGACAACGCGCCAGTGGTTCCGCCGACTTTCACCCGCACGTCGACCAGCACCGGCCAGAACCGCACCACCGTCACGAAAAGCACCGGCCAGAACCGCACCACCAGCACGAGCCGCAGCACCCGCCCGACGACCATCACCCGCACGTCGAAGAGAGGCACCCGTGACCGACTTCCAGGACACCCCCGCCGACGAGGCCCTCAGACAGCGTCTCGGTGTCAACCGCCGCCGCTTCCTCAGCACCTGCACCGCCGTCGCCGCGGGTGCGATCGCCGCGCCCGTCTTCGGCGCCTCACCCGCCTTCGCCCAGCCGCACCCCGGTCACGGGCACGGGCACGGTCACGACCACGGGCACGACCACGGCCACGGAGGCGATCTCGTGCCGGCGAACAAGCGCGGCATCATCCTCTACACCGTCCGCGACGCGACCGGCCGCGACCCGCTCTCCACCGACCTTCCCTCCGGCTTCCGGGAAGTCTTCAAGGAACTGGCCCGCTACGGGTACAAGCAGGTCGAGTTCGCCGGCTACGGCCAGCACGCCAACGCCCCCGGCGGCGCCAACCTGGAATCCGTCGCGGGCGCCAAGCTGCTGCGTTCCTGGCTCGACGAGTACGGCCTGCGCGCACAGGGCAACCACGGCTTCATCCCGTCGTCCTGGCCGCTCAGCACAGCCGACCTCGACACGTTCAAGAAGCATCTGGAGATCGCCAACATCCTCGGCATGGCCCACATGGGCACCGGCGGCGACCCGACCAACAGCTCCTACAAGGTGGACTGGGACGTCGCGGCCGACAAGTGGAACGCGCTCGGTGACATCGCCCGCAAGGCCGGCATCAAGCTCTACACCCACAACCACGACGCGGCGTACGGCTTCCTGCTCGACGGCGGCCCGCTGGACGCCCAGGGCCGCCCGACCCGCAGTTCCGGCATCCGCAAGCTGGAGTACTTCCTCAAGGTCACCGACCCGAAGACGGTCTGGCTGGAAATGGACGTCTTCTGGGCCCACGTCGCCCAGTACAAGTTCCACACCTACACCGCCCACGACGGCTCGCAGCGGGAGAAGATCTTCGACCCGGCCGGGCTCGTCGTCCGCCACAACAAGCGCTACCCGCTGTTCCACGCCAAGGACGGCACGCGCAACGAGACGAGCGGCGAAGGCTACGACATGGGCGTCTTCGGTGAGGGCGTGCTCGACTACCGCACCTTCTTCAGCCGGGTCGGCGAGAAGAACTACCGCAACCCCATGGTCGAGCAGGACAACGCGCCCAGCTCCACGGATCTCGGCCAGTCCCTGAAGTACGCCAAGATCGGCTACGACAACCTGGCGGCCCTGCACAAGAAGCGCTGACCGCGGGGGACCTGAGCGAGCGGACATGAGAGGGGCCCGGCCGTCGAGCCGGGCCCCTCTCAATCCCCACCAGTACGTACTGCGCGTCCCACGAGTACGTACTACGCCTCCCACCAGTACTTACTGCGCGGCGGCGCCCCTTTCCCGGCCCGGCTGGCGCAGCAGCAGCGCGACCGCGGCCGCCACCATGGAGACACCGCCGGCCAGCGCGTACGCCCCGTTGTAGCCCCATGCGGCGACCACCATCGAGCCGAGCCCGCCGCCGAAGAGGCCGCTGACGAGTTTGCCGCTGTAGACGAGCCCGTAGTTGGTCGCGTTGTAGTTCTCGCCGAAGTAGTCCGGGGTCAGCGCCGCGAACATCGGATAGAAGGCGCCGCCGCCGAACCCCGACAGGAACGCGAAGGACAGGAACAGCCATTCGCTGCGGATGTCGCCCGCCCAGATCACGCCGAACTGCGCGAGGCCGAGGACGACGATGACGAAGACGAGGCTGGGCTTTCGGCCCAGGAGGTCCGACATCCAGCCGACGACCGCGCGTCCGACGCCGTTGATGACGGCCATGACGCCCATCGAGGACGCCGCGACCAGGGGGCCGAATCCGACTTCCTTGGCGAAGTCCACCTGGAAGGAGATACCGAAGATGGAGACTCCGGCCGTCAGTACCAGACTGAGCCACATCAGCGGCAGCATCCCGGTCCTGATGGCCTCCTTGGGCGTGAACTGCCGTACCGCGGGCGGATTCTTCGCCAAACTCCGCTCGTTCTTCCCCGAGCCCGGCCTCGCCGGCGTATCGACCTCCGCGGGCCACCAGTTCTTTGGCGGGTCCCGGAAGAAGAAGGCACAGACGAGTACGACGACCAGGACGTACGCACCGATCATGTCGAGCACCCGGTGGTAGTTCGACGTGTCGAAGCCATAGTTGAAGATGAAGATGAACGGCAGTGACCCGTAGGCGAATCCGCCGTTGACGAATCCGGTCCTGCCGCCCTTGCGTTCGGGGAACCATTTGCCGACCATGTTGATACAGGTCGCGTAGACGAGGCCGGAGCCCAGGCCGCCGACGACACCGAATCCGAGGATCGCCAGCCATACATTGCCGAAATGGCTGAGCGCGAGGAATCCCAGCATGCACATGAAGGCGCCGCTCATGGTCGCCCTCTTCGCCGTGAGGATCCCCTTCTCCCGCAGCCAGCCGGCCGGGAAGGCGATGCCCGCCTGGAAGAACACCCAGACGCTCAGGATCCAGAAGGTGTTCGACTGTGTCCATCCATGGGCGCTGGACAGGGTGTCCTCCGCCGAACCGTACGCGTACTCGGAGACGCTGATGGCCATCATCGCGACCCATGGCAGATACACCATGAGTTTCCGTGAATGGCCGAGGATGTCGTGGTCCGTCTCGCCGACGCGGTAGACGCGGCCGTTCTCGTCGGTGATCTCTCGGTATCTCGTGCCGGGTGCAGGTGCGGTATTGCCTGCGGCGATGGGCTCCGCCGTCATATCAAGCCATCTCCTCACCGAGCGGTTGCGGATTGGGTCGGATGTCCCGGGGCTTGCGCCTGCCGGGCGGGGACAGGAAGAGCGCGATGAAACCGGCGAAGAACGAGATGCAGCCCGCCAGGATGAAGGCGCCGGAGTGCCCCCAGGCGCTCACGACGAGGGCGCCCATGCCCGCGCCGAGTCCGGAGACGAGCTTGGAGCTGTAGACCATCCCGTAGTTGGTGGCATTGTTGTTCTCGCCGAAATAGTCGGCGGTCAGCGCGGCGAACATCGGGAAGATGGCGCCGCCGCCGAAGCCGGACACCGCGGAGAACACGAGGAACAGGGGAAGGTTCCCGGCCTCGGCGGAGAACAGGATGCCGAACTGGGCGGCGCCCAGAATGGCGCAGACCGCGAGCAGACACTGTTTGCGGCCGTAGCGGTCGGAGAGCCAGCCGATGACGCCGCGCCCGGTGCCGTTGACGATCGCCTTGAGCGACATGGCCGTGGCGACGATCCCGCCGGCGAAGCCCGCCTCCTCACCGATGTCGACCTGGAAGGCGATTCCGAAGATGTTCACGCCGGACGTGCATGCCAGACAGAACCACATGAGCGCCACCCGGCCGGTCCTCCACGCCTCCATGGGGGTGTACTGCTTGACGGCCGGGGGGTTCTTCTCCAGGGACCTACGCGCGCGTGAGTCCTTCGGCGGGTTCAGCGGGTCGATGTGCGGGGGCCACCAGTTCTTCGGCGGGTCCTTGAAGAAGTAGCCGGCGGTCGCCACCATCGCGGCGAGCAGTACGCCCACCGAGAGCAGCACCCAGCGGAAGTTCGTCAGGTCCATGTAGCCGGTGAACAGGAAGACGAACGGCACGGAGCCGTAGGCGAAGCCGCCGTTCACGAAGCCGGTCTTGCCGCCCCTGCGCTCCGGATACCACTTGCCCACCATGTTGACGCAGGTGGCGTACACCATGCCCGCGCCCATGCCGCTCAGGACGCTGAAGCCGATGTAGGCGAGGACGACGTGCGGCGCCAGAGCGAGCGACAGGTACCCCATGAAGGTGCCCGCGGCGCCGATCATCATCGCCCAGCGGGCCGGAAGGCGGCCGCTCTCGCGGAGCCTGCCCGCGGGGAAGGCGACGGCCGCCTGGAAGAACACCCAGACGGTCATCATCCAGAAGATGTGCAGGCTGTTCCAGTCGTGCGCGGTGTGCAGCGTGTCCTCGGCGGACGCGAACGCGTACTCGGCGGAGGAGATCCCCATCATGCCCACCCAGGGCAGGATCACCATCCACTTGCGCTTGCGCCCCATGATGTCGATGTCGCTCTCGCCAACGCGGTACACCCGGCCGTTGACGTCCGCCACCTCCCGGTAGGGAACGGCGGCGGGCAGCTCGGTGGTCGTCATGACGGTCGCACCCCTTGCGTCGAAAGACTTGGCCAGCGCCCCCTGTCCAGTCGCTTTCGTGTGCGCACGGGACCTGGGTCCGGCCGGCGCGCACCGTCGGCCGGACCCGCCGGAGGTCACCTCATCGACCGCCCCCCCAACAGCCCGGCCGCGCGCGCCCACCGGTACTTGGCGCCGAGGACCGCCACCGGCTTCTCGGTCGTGTACGGGTACGCCACCACGCCGCGCTCGAAGAGGTAGCGGCACGCTTCCTCGACCTCGACGTCCCCGGCCAGCGACGCGACGACCGGCTTCTCGATGCCGCGCTCCTGGAACTCCCGCACCACGCGGGCCGTTACCTCTGCGAAGACCATGGGAGGGGTGACGATGGTGTGCCAGTAGCCGAGCACGAGCGCGTGAACGCGCGGGTCCTCCAGGCCGAGCCGGATCGTCGCCTCGTACGTCGACGGCGGCTCGCCCCCGGTGATGTCGACGGGGTTGCCAGCGGCCCCGAAGGGCGGGATGAACCGCCGGAAGGCCGCGTCCAGGTCGGGCGGGATCTCCATGAGGCGCAACCCGTTGTCCGTGACCGCGTCGGAGAGCAGCACACCGGAGCCGCCCGCGCCGGTGATGATCACGACGTTGTCGCCCCGCGGGGTGGGCAGCACGGGCAGCGCCCGCGCGTACTCCAGCATGTCGTTCAGGCCCGGGGCCCTGATGACCCCGGCCTGCCGCAGAATGTCGTCGTAGACGGCGTCGTCGCCCGCGAGGGCGCCCGTGTGCGATCCGGCGGCCCGCGCGCCCGCGGCCGTCCGCCCCGCCTTCAGGACGACGACGGGCTTCTTCTGCACGGTCGCGCGGGCGGCCTCCACGAAGGCCCGCCCGTCCTTGAGGTCCTCCAGGTGCATGGCGATGCACCGGGTGTGCGGGTCCTCGCCGAACCAGGTCAGCAGGTCGTCCTCGTCCAGGTCCGACTTGTTGCCGAGCCCCACGATCGCCGAGACACCGGTCCCGGTGGTGCGCGCGAAGCCCAGGATGGCCATGCCGATGCCGCCGGACTGCGAGGTGAGGGCGACGCCGCCCTTCACGTCGTAGGGCGTGCAGAACGTGGCGCACAGGTCGTGCCAGGTCGCGTAGTAGCCGTAGATGTTCGGCCCGAGCAGTCGCACCCCGTGCCGCTCGCCGATGGCCACGATCTCGTCCTGGAGCGCCTGTTCGCCGGTCTCGGCGAAGCCGGAGGGGATGAGCACCGCGTTCGGGACGCCCTTGCGCCCGACCTCCTCCAGGGCCGCCGCGACGAACTTCGCGGGGATCGCGAAGACCGCCACGTCCACGTCGCCGGGCACGTCCGTGACGCTCTTGTACGCCTTGCGGCCCAGAATGTCGTCGGCCTTGGGGTTCACCGGATGGATCTCGCCGGAGAAGCCGCCGTCGATCAGGTTGCGCATCACGGAGTTGCCGATCTTGCCCGCCTCGTTGGAGGCGCCGATCACGGCGACCGAGCGCGGCTGCATGAGCCGCCGCATCGTCGTGAGGATCTCCTCGCGCGTGTACGTGCGCCGGGGCTTCGGCGCTCCTTCGGCGAGGAGGACGCGGATGTCGGCGGCGACCGCTCCCTCGGGCGTGGCGATCACCGGGTTGAGGTCGACCTCCGCGATCTCGGGAAAGTCCGTGACCAGCTGCGACACCCGCCGGATCTGCTCGGCCACCGCCCACCGGTCGACCCCGCGCGCGCCCCGCACCCTGCGCAGCACCTCGGCCGCCCGGATGGAGTCGAGCATGCCGGCCGCTTCGCCGGCGTCGACCGGGGCGAGCCGGAAGGTGACGTCCTTCAGGACCTCCACAAGGACACCGCCGAGCCCGAAGGCGACGACCTTGCCGAACGTCGGATCGGTGACCGCCCCGACGATGACCTCCCGCGCCGCGCCGCCCGTCGGCAGCAGCTCCTGCACCTGTACGCCTTCGATCCGCGCGTCCGGCGCGTACGCGCGCGCGTTGTCGATGATCCGGTGGAACGCGGCGCGTATGTCCGCCGCGCCCTCCACCCCGACGACGACCCCGCCCGCGTCGGTCTTGTGCAGGATGTCGGGAGAGACGATCTTGAGCACGACGGGCTTGCCGAAGCGTGCCGCGGCCGCCACCGCTTCGTCGACGTCGGTGGCGAGGGCTTCGCCGGGGACGGCGATCCCGTACGCGTCGGCGATCACCTTGCCCTCCGGCGCGGTGAGCGCGGTGCGGCCCTCGGCCCGTACGGCGTCCAGCAGCGCGCGTACCGTCGGTTTCCGGTCCTCGGCCAGCAATCAGATCACCCCGTTCGACTTGAGCAGGCGCAACTCTTCGTCATTGAGCTCCAGTTCACGGACGTAGACCTCTTCGTTGTGCTCGCCGAGGAGCGGGGAGGCGGTCACGTCGACGGGGGAGTCGGAGAGCTTGAGCGGGGAGCCGACGGTCGTGAAGGAGCCCCGCTGCGGGTGCGCCACCTCGACGACCATCTCGTTGGCGACGAGCGAGGCGTCCTCGATGATCTCCTTGGTGGAGAGGATCGGGCCGCACGGGATGTTGTGCGCGTTGAGCCTCTCCAGGACCTCCCACTTGGGCAGCGTCGCGGACCACTCCTCGATCAGCTGGAACATCTTGCTGAGCTTCGGCAGGCGGGCCTCGGGGGTCGCCCACTCGGGGTCGGCCGCCAGTTCGGGCCGCCCGATGAGGTCGGTCAGCGGCTGCCAGCCGACCGGCTGCACGATCACGTAGACGTAGTCGTTCGGGCCACCAGGCGCGCACTTCACGGCCCAGCCGGGCTGTCCGCCGCCCGAGGCGTTCCCCGAGCGCGGCACCTCGTCGCCGAAGTCCTCGTTCGGGTACTCGGCGAGCGGGCCGTGCGCCAGGCGTTGCTGGTCGCGGAGTTTGACGCGGCACAGGTTGAGCACGGCGTGCTGCATGGCCACGTTCACGCGCTGCCCGCGCCCGGTGCGCTCGCGCTGCAGCAGGGCGGCGAGGATGCCGGCCACCGCGTGGACGCCGGTCCCGGAGTCGCCGATCTGGGCGCCTGTGGCGAGCGGCGGCCCGTCCTCGAAGCCGGTGGTCGCCATGGACCCGCCCATCGCCTGGGCGACGACCTCGTACGCCTTGAAGTTGGTGTACGGGCCCTCGCCGAAGCCCTTGATGGACGCGTACACGATCCGCGGGTTGATCTCCTGGATGCGCTCCCAGGTGAAGCCCATGCGGTCCACGGCGCCGGGACCGAAGTTCTCGACCATGACGTCGGAGCGGCGGATCAGTGCGGTGAGCAGCTCCTTGCCGCGTTCGGTCTTGGTGTTGAGGGTGATGCTCCGCTTGTTGCAGTTGAGCATGGTGAAGTACAGGGAGTCGACGTCGGGGATGTCCCGCAGCTGTTTGCGGGTGATGTCCCCGGTGGGGGCCTCCAGTTTGACGACGTCGGCGCCGAGCCATGCGAGGAGCTGGGTGGCGGAGGGCCCCGACTGGACGTGGGTCATGTCGAGGACGCGGATGCCTTCGAGAGCCTTGGTCACGAGGGACTCACCTCACTTGTACATGGTCTGGTTCATGGTTCCGGGGGCGTACGCGTCCGGGTCGACCCACACGTTGATCAGGGACGGTTTGCCGGACTCGCGCGCGCGGCGCAGCGCCGGGCCGATGTCGGCGGGGTCGCGGACCTCCTCGCCATGGCCGCCGAGGATGCGGGCGAACTGGTCGTAGGGGACGTCGCCGAGGGTGTTGCCCACGCGCTCGCGCGCGGCACCGTACTTCGCCTTCTGGCCGTACCTGATCTGGTTCATCGAGGAGTTGTTGCCGACGATCCCGACGAACGGCAGGTCGTAGCGGACCAGTGTCTCGAAGTCCCAGCCGGTCAGGGAGAACGCGCCGTCGCCGAAGAGCGCGACGACCTCCTTGTCGGGCCGTGCCTTCTTGGCGGCCAGGACGAAGGGGATGCCGACGCCGAGCGTGCCGAGCGGGCCCGGGTCCATCCAGTGGCCGGGCGCCTTGGGCTGCACGACCTGCCCGGAGAAGGTGACGATGTCGCCGCCGTCGCCGATGTAGAGCGAGTCCTCGGTGAGGAAGTCGTTGATCTCGCCGACGAGCCGGTAGGGGTGGATGGGGGAGGCGTCGGAGCGCAGGCTCGGCAGCCGCTTCCCGATCGCGGTCTGCTCGGCGGCGCGCAGCTCGTCGAGCCACTCCTTGCGCTTGGCGGCGCCCCCGTTGAGCCGCCCGGAGGCGGCCTCGGTGACGGACTTCAGGATGAGCCCCGCGTCGCCGACGATGCCGAGGTCGATGTCGCGGTTCTTGCCGACGGTGCGGTAGTCGAGGTCGATCTGCACGACGGTCGCGTCGGGGGAGAGGCGCTTTCCGTAGCCCATACGGAAGTCGAAGGGTGTGCCGACGATGATGATGAGGTCGGCGTTGGAGAAGGCGTAGCGGCGCGACAGCTGGAAGTGGTGCGGATCGCCGGGCGGCAGGGTGCCGCGGCCCGCGCCGTTCATGTAGGCGGGCACGTTCAGGGTGCGGACGAGGTCGATGGCGGCGGCGGTGCCGCGGGTCGTCCACACCTGGCTGCCGAGCAGGATCGCGGGCTTCTCGGCGTGCACGAGCAGGTCGGCGAGTTTCTCGACGGACTCCGGGTCCCCGGCGGACCGGGTGGACGCCCGGTAGTGGCCGGCCTTCGGCACGCGCGCCTTGTCCACCGGCACCTTCGCGTCGAGCACGTCGCGCGGTATCTCCAGGAAGGAGGGCCCGGGCGCCCCGTGGTAGCACTCGCGGAACGCCATGGAGACCATGTCGGCCGCGCGCGCGGTGTCCGGCACCGTCGCGGCGAACTTGGTGATCGGCGCCATCATGTCCACGTGCGGCAGGTCCTGGAGAGAGCCCATCTTGTGCTGGGTGTGGGCCCCTTGGCCGCCGATGAGCAGCATCGGTGACTCGGCGCGCAGCGCGTTGGCGACTCCGGTGACGGCGTCGGTGGTGCCGGGTCCGGCCGTCACGACGGCGCAGCCGGGTTTGCCCGTCACGCGCGCGTGGCCGTCCGCGGCGTGCGCGGCGACCTGTTCGTGGCGTACGTCGACGACTTCGATGCCTTCGTCGACGCAGCCGTCGTAGATGTCGATGATGTGGCCGCCGCACAGGGTGTAGATGACTTCCACCCCCTCGGCCTTGAGCGCCTTGGCGACCAGATGCCCGCCGGAGATCTGTTCCTGGCCGTGGTCCTTGTCCGCGTCGGACTGGGGCATGACGAAGTCCCGTCCCTTCGTAGGGGGAGCGCTGAGGGGTTTCGTAGATTGCATACAGTCGACGAATACTGTATGAACCTTGTTATCCCGCATTCGATGAACGGTGTCCAGGGGGCGTGCGGCACTTTCGAGTCAGGAGCCGGAATGGACCTGTACGAGCATCAGGCGAGGGAACTCTTCGCGGAACACGGCATCTTGGTCCCGCGAGCGGACGTCACCGACTCCCCCGGGGAGGCGCGGCGGATCGCGCGCCGGCTCGGCGGCCGGGCCGTCGTCAAGGCGCAGGTACGCACGGGCGGCCGCGGCAAGGCGGGCGGCGTCAGGCTCGCCACCGACCCGGCCGCCGCGGAGGAGGCGGCACGCGACATCCTCGGCATGGACATCAAGGGCCACACCGTGCGCACGGTCATGCTCGCTCAACCCGTCGACATAGAAGCCGAGTTCTACGTCTCCTACGTCCTCGACCGCGCGGCCGGCACCTTCCTCGCCGTCGCCTCCGCCGAGGGCGGCATGGAGATCGAGGAGGTCGCGGCGGCCCGGCCCGAAGCGGTCGCGCGGGTTCCTGTCGACCCGGTCCAGGGCGTCACCCCGGCGGTGGCCGCCCGCATCGCCGAGACGGCCGGACTCCCCGCGCAATGCGTCGACGTCCTCGTCCGCCTCTGGTCCGTCCTGACCCGGGAGGACGCCGTCCTCGTCGAGGTGAACCCGCTCGTCCGCACCGCGCAAGGACAGATCCTCGCTCTTGACGGCAAGGTCACTCTCGACAACAACGCCCGCTTCCGACAGACACGTTGGGGCGCGCAGGGGACGGCGTACGACGATCCGCAGGAGGCCGAAGCGGCGGCCAAGGGGCTCACCTACGTGAAGCTGGACGGCGAGGTCGGCGTCATCGGGAACGGCGCGGGGCTCGTCATGTCGACGCTCGACGTCGTCGCCGCCTGCGGCGCCCGGCCCGCCAACTTCCTCGACATCGGTGGCGGCGCCTCCGCCCGCGTCATGGCCGACGGGCTGGACGTCGTCCTCGCCGACCCGTCCGTGCGGTCCGTCCTCGTCAACGTCTTCGGCGGCATCACCGCCTGCGACGCCGTCGCCGACGGCATCGTGCGCGCGCTCGACAGGGTGCGGCCGACCAAGCCGATCGTCGTCCGGCTCGACGGCAACAACGCCGCACGGGGCCGCGCCCTCCTGGACGAACGGGCCCACCCGCTCGTCCGGCAGGCCACCACGATGGACGACGCCGCCCGGCGGGCCGCGCGCCTCGCCCTCACCGCCGACGCCAACGCCGTATAGGGAGCCGGGACATGGCCATCTACCTCACCAAGGAGAGCAAGGTCCTCGTCCAGGGCATGACGGGCGCCGAGGGCATGAGGCACACCCGCCGCATGATCGACGCGGGGACCGACGTGGTCGGCGGCGTCAACCCCCGCAAGGCGGGCCGCAGCGTCGACTTCGACGACCGCACCGTCCCCGTCTTCGGCACCGTCCGCGACGCCGTCGAGGCCACCGGCGCCGACACCACCGTCGTCTTCGTCCCGCCCGCCTTCGCCAAGGCCGCCGTCATCGAGGCCGCCGACGCGCGCGTGCCGCTCGCCGTCGTCATCACGGAGGGCATCCCCGTGCACGACGCCGTCGCCTTCCACGCCCACGCGCGCCGCACGGGCACGCGGATCATCGGCCCCAACTGCCCGGGCCTGATCACGCCGGGCCGGTCCAACGCGGGCATCATCCCCGCCGACATCACCGAGCCCGGCCGGATCGGACTCGTCTCCAAGTCCGGCACGCTCACCTACCAGCTCATGCACGAACTGCGCGACATCGGCTTCTCCACCTGCGTCGGCATCGGCGGCGACCCCGTCATCGGCACCACGCACATCGACTGCCTCGCCGCCTTCGAGGCCGACCCCGACACCGACCTCGTCGTCCTCATCGGGGAGATCGGCGGCGACGCCGAGGAGCGGGCCGCCGCGTACATCCGCGACCACGTCACGAAACCCGTCGTCGCCTACATCGCCGGATTCACCGCGCCCGAGGGGCGGACCATGGGTCACGCGGGCGCCATCGTCTCCGGTTCGTCCGGTACGGCGCGGGCGAAGAAGGAAGCCCTGGAGGCCGTCGGCGTACGCGTGGGGTCGACCCCGACCACGACGGCACGGCTGGTCCTGGAACAGCTCGCCCAGGGCGGCAACACGCGCAGCGCGCACGGACGCCCATGACCCACACCCCGCCCCGCCCGAACCGCACCTCGCCCCGACCCGCCCGAACCGCGCACCGTGAGCGGAGACCCCACCATGGCATCCACCCTCAAGGCAGGCACCTCCTGGGACGAGGTCTGGCAGCGCTGCCGCACCGTCGCCCCCGAGGCCTTCCGCGACGACCGCGTCCTCAACCTCTGGAACGCCGCCTGGCACGCCGACGGCAGCCCGCTGCCCGCCACCACCCCCGTCGACGGCGGCCCCGTCGCCGGTCCGCCGCGCCTCGACGCGGCCACCGCCCACCGGGCCGTACGCGCCTCGCTCGACCAGCACCGGGCCTGGCGCCACGTCCCCCTCGCCGAGCGGCGCGCCCGCGTCGCCGCGACCCTCGACGCCCTCGCGCACCACCGCGACCTGCTCGCGCTGCTCCTCGTCTGGGAGATCGGCAAACCGTGGCGGCTCGCCCTGGCCGACGTGGACCGGGCCGTCGACGGCGTGCGCTGGTACGTCGACGGCATCGACGCCATGCTCGGCGACCGCACCCCGCTGACCGGCCCGGTCTCCAACATCGCCAGCTGGAACTATCCGATGAGCGTGCTCGTTCACTCCCTGCTGGTCCAAGCACTGGCAGGGAACGCGGTCATCGCCAAGGCCCCGACCGACGGCGGTGTCTCCTGCCTCACCCTGGCCTGCGCCCTCGCCGCCCGCGAAGGCGTCCCGGTCACGCTCGTCAGCGGCAGCGGCGGGCAGCTCTCCCAGGCGCTCGTCCGCGCGCCCGAGATCGGCTGCGTGTCCTTCGTCGGCGGGCGCGACACCGGCGCCCGCGTCGCCACGGACGTCGCCGACCTCGGCAAACGCCACATCCTCGAACAGGAGGGACTCAACACCTGGGGCATCTGGAACTTCACCGACTGGCCGAAGCTGACCGCGACCATCCCCAAGCTCTTCGACTACGGCAAGCAGCGCTGCACCGCCTACCCGCGCTTCGTCGTGCAGCGCGACGCCTTCGACGCGTTCCTCGCCGCGTACCTGCCCGCCGTTCGTACTCTGCGCGTCGGACATCCGCTGGCCGTGGCCGATCCGGGGGACCCGTACCCGGACCTCGACTTCGGCCCGCTCATCCACGCGGCCAAGGCGAAGGAACTGACGGACCAGGTCGCCGAGGCCGTCGACCGCGGCGCCGTGCCCGTGTACCGCGCCGCCCCCGACCCCGGCCGCTTCCTGCCGGGCCAGGACACCAGCGCGTACGTCCACCCCGTCACCCTCCTCGGCCCGCCCCCGTCGTCACCGCTCCACCACGCCGAACCCTTCGGCCCCGTCGACACGATCGTCCTGGTCGACACCGAGGCGGAGCTGCTCGCCGCCATGAACGCCTCGAACGGCGCGCTGGTGGCGACCCTCTCCACCGACGACGAGGCCACGTACGCGCGGCTCGCCCCGCAGATCCGCGCCTTCAAGACCGGCCACGGCACGCCCCGCTCGCGCGGCGACCGGGACGAGCTGTTCGGCGGGTTCGGGGCGTCCTGGCGCGGCGCCTTCGTCGGCGGCGAGCTGCTGGTGCGGGCGGTCACCCGGGGCCCGGCGGGGGAGCGGCCGCCGGGGAACTTCGCCGAGTACCGGCTGCTGCCCGGGTGACGGCCCCGTCACTCCTCGTGCAGAGGTAAACCCGCTGGTCACGTGGGGCGGATACGCAGGTGAAAGGCACTCCGAAACCTTGGTATTGTTGTCCATGTCGCCGCGGGGAACACGCCGCGAACGACAGACACCTTGTCCGGGTGGCGGAATGGCAGACGCGCTAGCTTGAGGTGCTAGTGCCCTTTATCGGGCGTGGGGGTTCAAGTCCCCCCTCGGACACCAGCGCAGTACAGAAATCCCCAGGTCGCATGGTTGACCTGGGGATTTCTGCGTGATCAGGACGCGTTGGCAGGGGTCAGCGGTCGTCGGTGCGGGGCTTGCGCAGGCGCAGGTGGAGGACCGTGCCGCCGAGCAGGGCGACCGCGCTGGTGGCCGCGAGGGTGGCGGCCTGGTTGAGGGTGGACGCGGCGTTCTTCTCCGACGCGGCGGTCACGTCGGCCGTATCGGTCACGTCGGCCGTGTCGGTCACGTCGGTCGCCCCGGATGCATCGACCACACCGGTCACATCCGTCGCCTCGGTCGCCGTCTTCGCCGCCCCGTGATGCGCCGTATGGTCCGCGTGCGCCGCGGCCGGGACCGCCGCGGTGATCGCCTTCGCGGCGCTGGACAGTCCGGTGACCTCGCCGTTGCCGCCGTCGAAGACCAGGTCCGAGCAGGAGAAGAAGTTCTCCTGGCTGTCGGAGCGGACCCACTGGACGAACATCATGTGGCGGCCGGTGCGCTGCGGCAGCTGCAGGTTCCAGTAGTAGTGGCCCGCTTCCGTGCCCGGACCGCCGCTGCTGGGCGGGTTCGTGATCGTCTGCACCTGCTCCAGGTCGGCCCAGCGCAGCGGCTGCGTCGCGTCGAAGCCCTGCTTGGTGACGTAGACCCGGAACGAGCCCGGGTGGTGCGCCCAGTTGCTGTACTTCACCTGGATCGTGGCGCCCGCCGTCAGATGGGTCACGGGCCAGTCGGTACGGGCCGCGTTGTAGGCGGAGAAGTTGTACGGGCTGCGGTCGCCCGCGCTGCACAGTTTGCCGTCGGCGACGTAGCCCTGGCCGCGCCCGCCCGCGTTCGAGTCGAGCACCGCGAACCAGTTGTAGAGCGGGGTGGTGCCCGCCGACTGCACCGCCGCCTTGCAGGCGGGGTTGGCCGGCATCTGGGTCGAGGAGTGCGCGAGCAGGTCCTTGTAGCAGAGGTAGGTGCGGGAACCTGGCGTCAGCGCCACGCCGTGTGCCGAGGCCGGGCCGGGAAAGGCGAGGACCGCCGCCACGGCCGTGCCCAGGGCGCCGGCCAGGGCCGCGACTCTCGCCGACCGGGACGTGCGAGACGAGAGAGAGATGCGAGACGAGGGAGAGGTGTGAGACGAGGGAGAGGTGCGGGAGGCTTGAGGGGAGTGAGAGGCGCGCCCGGGGCGTAAGCGACGGGTCGGGCGAGGATCAGTCATGGAACGTCTCCTTCTGGGGGCCTGGAGTTTCCGATGAGTGGCTCGCCCGGTGGTTGCCGCCGACGCCCCGAAGGTTGCCGCCCCTTTCCAGATTCTTGGAACGCGCCCTCGGTCAGGTCGACGCGGGGCGCAGCACGTCCACCACCAGATCCTGCAACCGGGCCGTCTTCTCCGGGCAGTTGACCGCCGTGGTGGAGAGGAAGACGCCGAGGAGCATCAGCGTGATCTCCCCGGCCTCCACGTCTGCCCGCAGGGTGCCCGCCCGTACCCCGGCGTCGAGGATCAGCGCGATCGCCGCGGTGATCCGCTCCCGGGTGGCCGGGGTCGCGATGGTGCCCGCGGCCCAGCCCGCCCGCAGGGTGTCCGACATGCCGCGCTTGGCCGCGCAGAAAGCGGCGTACCGCTCGACCCAGGCACGCAGCGCGGCCTCCGGCGGGAGCTCGGCGAGGAGCGCCGGCGCGCTGTCGACGACGGCGTCGAGCTCGGCCGCGTACAGGGCCTCGACGAGCGCCTCGCGCGTGGGGAAGTGGCGGTAGAGCGTGCCGATACCGACCCCCGCCTCGCGGGCGATGGCGTCGAGGGGAGCGGCTCCGCCCGACGCGGTGAACGCGGCGCGGGCGGCGGCGAGGAGCTTGTCGCGGTTGCGGCGGGCATCGGCGCGGGCCGGCCGTCGCTCGGGGGCCCGGACCGGCCGGGTGTGCGCTCGGGGGCCCCGGACTGGCCGGGTGCGGCGGAATCAGGCGCGGTCAAAACGGAGGCCCTCCGGTTAGTGGTACGGTCGCAATAACGGAGTCCCTCCGTTTACCCCATCGTCGCACGAGGGCGGAACCGTCATGTCATCTCCTGCTTCCAGTGCAAGCGACCGCTCCGACCAGTTCACCGCCGGCGGCGCCCGTCGCGCCGGCGGCCCCGGCGCGCTCGCCGGGCGCACCGTCTCCCGCATCGGCTTCGGCGCCATGCAGCTCGAACGGCTTCGCGACGACCGCGCCGCCGCCGTCGCACTGCTGCGCCGCGCCGTCGAACTCGGCATCGACCACATCGACACCGCCCAGTTCTACGGGCACGGCTTCGTCAACGAGGTCATCGCCGAGGCGCTGCGCCCCGAGGACGACGCCTTCGTCGTCAGCAAGGTCGGCGCCGAACCCGCCCACGACGGGCCCCTCCCGCTCCGCCTCGCCCAGCGGCCCGAGCAACTGCGGGCCCAGGTCGAGGACAACCTCAAGAGCCTCGGCCTCGACCGGATCCCGCTGGTCAACCTGCGCCGCGCCGACACCGGCCCCGGGCTGCGCGCCGAGGGGGACCAGCTCGTCGACATGGACGACCAGCTCGCCGTCCTCACCGACCTGCGCGACGCGGGCAAGATCGGCGCGATCGGCGTCAGCAACGTCACCGCCGACCAGCTGCGCCAGGCCCTCCCCGTGGGCGTCGCCTGCGTGCAGAACGCCTACAGTCTCGTGGCGCGCGGCGACGAGGACATGCTGCGGCTCTGCGTCGACGAGGCCATCGCCTGGGTGCCGTACTTCCCGCTCGGCAGCGCCTTCCCGGGTATGCCGAAGGTGACCGACGAGCCCGCCGTCGTCGAAGCCGCGCGGACACTGGGCGGCACCCCGGCCCAGACCGGCCTCGCCTGGCTGCTCCACCACGCCCCGAACGTGCTGCTCATCCCGGGCACCGCCGACCCGGAGCACCTGCGGGCCAACGTCGAGGCCGGCGCGATCGTCCTCGACGGGGCGACGCTGGCCGCGCTCGACGCCGTACCGACGCGTGCCGGGGACATCGAGCTGCACTGACGCCGGTGCCCTGGAGCGACCTCTACGGCACCCGCGCCGTCCACTGCGGCGTGCCGAACTTCGTCCGCACCAGTTCCTCCGCGCGGGCCATCTCCGACTCCGTCACCCGGTCGTCGGAGAGCCCGTAGCGGGCGCGGAAGGAGTCGATCATGCGGGTGATGACCTCCTCGCGCGGCAGCCCCGTCTGCCGGCGCAGGGGGTCGACGCGCTTCTTCGCGCTCTTCGTGCCCTTGTCGGAGAGCTTCTCCTTGCCGATGCGGAGCACCTCGACCATCTTGTCGGCGTCGATGTCGTAGGACATGGTCACGTGGTGCAGGACCGCGCCCTGACCCGCCACGACGCGCTTCTGCGCGGCGCCCGCGACCTTGCCGATGTCGGTCGCGATGTCGTTGAGCGGCTGGTACCACGCCTTGATGCCCATGTCGCCGAGGGCTTCCAGCACCCAGTCGTCGAGGTAGGCGTACGAGTCCTGGAAGGACAGGCCCGAGACGAGGGACTCGGGGACGGCGAGCGAGTACGTGATCGTGGACTTCGGCTCGGCGAACATCGCGCCGCCGCCGGAGATCCGCCGTACGACGGTGACGCCGTGCCGGTCGACGCCCTCGGCGTCCACCTCGTTGCGCAGGGACTGGAAGCTGCCGATGATCACGGCGGGGCGGTCCCACTCCCACACGCGCAGGGTCGGCGGGCGGCGCCCGAGCGCGACCTCCTCCACCATCACCTCGTCCAGCGCCATGTGCAGGACGGGGGACTGCGGGGCGTCGTGGATGAGCTGCCAGTCGTAGTCGCGCCAGTCGGTGGCCTGGGCGAGCGCACGCCGCACGGCCGTGGCGACACCCTCGGTGGTCAGGCCGAGCATGACGGTGCCGGGCGGCAGCGCCGCCTCGACGCGCGCCGCGAGCGCCGCGTGGTCGGCGTCGGCGGGGGCACCCTCGAGCGCGGCGTTGATCGCCAGGAGCGCGTCGTCCGGCTCCAGGAAGAAGTCGCCCGCCACGCGGACGTCGCGCAGGAGGCCGTCCGCCACCTCGACATCCGCGACGACGAGCTTGCCGCCGGGGATCTTGTACTCGCCGTGCACTGTGCGCCGCCTTTCCGCTGCCGCGGACGTTCGGAGTCCACGGCGTTTCTCTGGCGGGGGCCGTCGCCGCTCCTCGGCGTTTCACCGCCAAGGCCGTTCCGGGTCCGCGGCTTCTCGCCGCCGCGGGCATCCCGTACCCGCCGCCGTTCTCACCTCCGCCAACGCTATCCGCAACCCGGACATTCCGGTTGGCCGCACCCCCGGACGGCGGCGCTTCCCCTCCTGATGCGGCGTCAGGGTGGCCTCGCCGTGCCCTTCCCCGCACGTGACCGGACACACCCTTGTCGGGGACGGGGGCGCCGGGGTGGAGTTCCCCTATCCGAACCCTGGGGGTGCGCGATGAGGGAGTACGTGCGTGGCGCCGCCTGGTGGGCGCCGGACGGCAGGCCCGTACGGGCCGACCCCGCCGACCGGGACCGGCTGCCCGGGGACACCTGGGAACGGGCCAGGACGCCGGCCGGGGTCCGCCTGGAGTTCACGGCGCACGGCGTCACGGCGGTCGAGGTCGTCTACGAGCCGTGCGCCCCGGCGGAGGCGGACCCCGACCGGGACGTGCCGGCCGTGTTCACCGTGATCGGGGGCGTGGACGTACGGGCGCGGACCACCCCGGGCGCGCACGTCGCACGGCTTCCGCTGCCGCGCCCCGACGGCACCTACACCGTGCAACTTCCGCAAGGGGTACGGCCGTTGCTGCGGGAGGTACGGGCGCTCGGTGGCGGCACGCTCGCGCCCGCCCCGCGCCGCCCGCGCTGGCTCGTCTACGGCGATTCGCTCGTCGAGGGACGGGCCGCGACCCGGCCGCACTTCGCCTGGCCGTCCGTGGCCGCGCGGATGCTGGGCGTCGAGGACGTGAACCTCGGGTACGCGGGAGCGGCGCGGGGCGAGGTCGCGTCCGCGCAGCAGATCGCCGCGCTCGACGCGGATCTGCTGACCGTCGCCTTCGGCACCAACTGCTGGGCCCGTACGCCCCATCCGGTCCCGCTGCTGTACGAGACGGCGCGCGCGTTCCTGGCCGTCGTCCGCGCGGGCCACCCGCAGGCCCCGCTGCTCGTGCTCTCCCCGGTGCTCCGCCCGGACGCCGAGACGGCGCCGAACGCACTCGGCGCCACGCACGCGGAGCTGCGGGACGCGGTCGAGCGCGCGGCCCGCGACGCCGCCGGGCACGGTGACAAGCAGCTCGCCCTGCTGCCCGGCGGCGCCCTGCTCACCGCCGAACACCTGGTGGACGGGGTGCATCCGGGCGACCGCGGCCATCTGCTGCTCGCCCGCGCCGTGACGAAGAGCCTCTCCGCGGTGGCGCGAAGCCTCACCGGTGCCGGTGCCGGTGCGGGTGCGGGTGCGGGTGCCAATGCCAATGCCGGTGCCGATGCCGGCGGCGCGGCGGGCGTGGCACCCCAGGGACTTCCGCAAGGCCCTTGACTAAAACCTGTTCGGAGTCGAAGGATCCCTTCCGCACGCCAGTTGCTTTCTGGTGGAACCTGTTCGCTCTGGAGGGGTCTCGCTCATGCCTGTCACCCGTAGAACCGTGCTGGCCGCAGGCGCGGCCACCTCCGCGGCCGGAGCGCTCGCCGCCCCCGCCACCGCGCACGCCGCCGACCACGCGGCCGGACGCGCCGGGGCGGTCGGGCGCCGCACCGCCGAGCTGACCGACGACTGGCGCTTCGCGCTCGTCGACCCGGGCGGCATCACCGACCCGACCGGCGCGTACGACGGCGCCGAGCAGCCCGGGTTCGACGACTCGCGGTGGCGCACGGTCGCCGTCCCGCACGACTGGAGCATCGAGCAGACCCCGACCACCGACCACAACACGACCAGCGGCACCGGCTTCCTGCCGGGCGGACTCGGCTGGTACCGCACCACGTTCACGCTGCCGCGCGGCTGGGGGGGCAAGCGGATCTCCGTCGAGTTCGACGGCGTCTACATGGACTCCGACGTGTACGTGAACGGCCGGCTCGTCGGCAACCACCCCTACGGCTACACCGGCTTCGCCCACGACATCACCGGCCTCGTGCACACGGACGGCCGCACGCCCGACGTCCTCGCCGTCCAGGTCCGCAACCGGCTGCCCAGCAGCCGCTGGTACTCCGGCAGCGGCATCTACCGCCACGCCCGCCTCGTCGTCACCGAACCGGTGCACGTCGAGCGCTGGGGCACGTGCGTCACGACGCCCGGCCTGGCCGCCACCCTCGCCCAGGGGTACGCGACGGTCGACGTCCGTACGACGGTGGCGAACGAGGCGGACACCGCGCAGGACGTCACCGTCGTCTCCACCGTCCGCGACCCCGGGGGGCGGCGCGTCGCGCGGACGGAATCCGTGCTGAAAGGGGTCGGGGGCGCCCGGGAGGCCCATCACGAACTGCGGGTGCGGGCACCGCGGTTGTGGTCCGTCGAGACCCCGGGCCACCAGTACACCCTCGTCACCGCTCTCCGCGTGGACGGCCGCACCGTCGACACGTACCGCACCCGCTTCGGCATCCGGCACGCCGTGTTCGACCCGGAGCGGGGCCTCTCCCTCAACGGCGCCCACCTGAAGATCAAGGGCGTCGACCTCCACCACGACCTCGGCGCCCTCGGCGCGGCCGTCCAACCCGACGCCGTGCGACGCCAGTTGAGCATCATGAAGAGCATGGGCGTCAACGCCCTGCGCACCTCCCACAACCCGCCCGCGCCGGAGGTGATCGCCGCCTGCGAGGACCTCGGCCTCATCATGCTGGTCGAGGCGTTCGACTGCTGGCGCACCGGCAAGAACACCTACGACTACGGCCGCTTCTTCGACGCGCACAGCGACGCCGACATCGCCGAGATGGTCCGCGCCGCCCGCAACTCACCCGCCGTCCTCATGTGGTCGATCGGCAACGAGATCCCCGACTCGACCCGCACCGAGGGCATCGCCATCGCCCAGCGCCTCGTCGATGACATCAAGGCCCTGGACACGACGCGGCCCGTCGTCATCGGCTCCGACAAGTACCGCTCGCTGCCCGCCGCCGGATCGCCCGCCGACCTGATCCTGGCGAAGCTGGACGGCCTCGGCCTGAACTACAACACCGCCGCCTCCGTCGACGCGCTGCACGCCCGCTACCCGCACCTGTTCCTCTTCGAGTCGGAGTCGTCCTCGGAGACGTCGAGCCGGGGCACCTACCAGGAGCCGCAGCACCTCAACACCGGCGAGAACCACACCCCCGGCAGGCGCGCCACCTCCAGCTACGACAACAACCTCGCCTCGTGGACGATGAGCGGCGAGTACGGCCTGAAGAAGGACCGCGACCGGCGGTTCTTCGCGGGCGAGTTCCTGTGGTCCGGCATCGACTACATCGGCGAACCGACCCCGTACGACGTGTTCCCGGTGAAGGCGTCCTTCTTCGGCGCGGTCGACACGGCAGGGTTCCCGAAGGACATGTACCACCTCTTCCGCAGCCAGTGGACCGACGAGCCGATGGTGCACCTGCTGCCGATGGACTGGACGACGCACGAGCCGGGCGAGGAGGTGGAGGTGTGGGCGTACGCGAACGTCGCCGAGGTCGAGCTGTACCTCGACGGCCGCTCGCTCGGCGTGCGTGCCTTCGACCGGAAGACGACGCTCGACGGCCGCGCCTACCTGGAGACCACGGAGGCCACGGGCGACGACAAGACCGTCACCTCGGGCGCCTACCCCGGCAGCTACACCAGCCCGAACGGCAGCGCGGGCAAACTGCATCTGACGTGGAAGGTGCCGTTCGCGGCCGGTGAACTGAAGGCGGTCGCGCGGCGGAACGGGAAGACCGTCGCCACCGACGTCCTGCGCACCGCGGGGAAGCCGCACGCGATACGGCTCACGGCCGACCGGAAGACGGTCGCGGCGGACGGGCGGGCGCTCGCGTTCGTGACCGCCGAGATCGTCGACGCGCGCGGGACGGTCGTGCCCGGCGCCGGGCACCTCATCGAGTTCGCCGTCACGGGCGGCTCGCTGGCCGGGGTCGACAACGGGCGGCAGGAGAGCGCCGAGCGCTACCAGGCCCGCACCCGCACCGCCTTCCACGGCCTCGCCCTCGCGATCGTCCGCTCGGGCACGAAGCCGGGCGCGCTCACGGTCACCGCGCGGGCGGAGGGGCTGCGCGCGGGGAAGGTCTCCGTGCGGGTGACCGGCCCGGCCGGGTCGCCGGTGACCCCCGTGGCGCCGTTCGCTCCGGACCCGGGGCCCGGATCACCCACGTACCCTCTCGCGGACGCCAGTTACTCGGGCGCCACGGACACCCTGCCCGCCGCCATGCTCGACGGCGACCCGGCCACCCGGTGGTCCAACGCCTTCCAGAAGGCCGCCACCGCCCTGCTGCCCGCGTTCGACGGGGCCCGGCCGCGCGACTGGGTCTCCGTGACGTTCGAGGAGGAGCGGACCATCGGCCGGGTCGAGGTCTCCTTCACGGTCGACGATCGGCACACGCTGCCCGAGGCGGTCACCGTGTCGGTGGGGGACGTCACCGTGCCGGACGCCGACGTCGCGTGGGCGACCGTCTCCGGTGAACCGACCGTCATCACCTTCGACGCGGTACGCGGCAGCGGCGTCCGGCTCGACCTCGTGAGCGGAGCGCCCGGCACGCGGGAAGGGGCGTTCGGGATCAGCGCGCTCGACGTGTCCGCATCATGACCTGGCACGCGGGCGGAGCCCGGCGCTCGGCCCGCGCGGTGAGCGGGACGTGATCGGCTAGGCTGCCGGTCTTCAATGGCATGTACACATGGGGGGAACCGTGTCCTGGAGGCGAAGGCCGGCGTCGGCCGGATCGATACTGGTGCTCACGGCCGTGCTCACAGCCGTGCTCGCGGCGTGCGGCGGCGACAGCGAACCCGAGACGGTCACCGGGGTCCGCGACTCGGTGCGGCACGTCACGCCGCAGACCGTCAGGGACACCCGGCCGCGCATGGTCAGGAACTGTGTGAGCGACAGCCGCGAGGTCAAGCACTCCAAGCGGAGCAACGGCAAGACGAAGACCTGGTACACGACCGAGAAGTACCAGAACTGCACGAAGGTGCGCCGGGGCACCGAGTCGTACACCCGTGTCGTCCGCAGGGAACGCTGGTGCGTCGAGCTCGACGACGTCGGCGGCCGGTCCGACCGGGACGACGTCTGGTACCGCGTCCGCCCCTCCGTCTACGACGAGGTCAGAGCGGCGGACGAGCGGACGAAGGTGACGTTCGCCTACGACGCGCGGGGCTGCTGAGCCCCGTCCGGCGCCCGCCCGTTCACCTGCGGACCGCCCGCTGCACGGCCTCGGCCGCGAGCTGGGCGGCCGCCCGCCGGGTCGCCGCGGCGAGCAGGTCCGTGTGGATCGGGCCGCCCGCCGCGAGATGCCGGTCGTAGGGCAGGTGGACGACGCCGACGCCCGTCTCCCGGATGTGCGCGGTGGCCGCCGCCAGGTCCAGGTTCTGGTCCGGGGCGCCCGAGGTGAGCGCCACGACGGTGGTCGGCAGCGTGGAGTGCGGCAGGTTGCCGAGCCAGTCCAGGACGACGCGGGTGCCGCCGACGCCCTCCGCGGTCATCGGGGCGACGACGATACGGGCGTGTGCCGTGTCCATCGCCGTCCGGGCGACGTCGCCCGGCAGCGTCTCGCAGTCGACGACCGTCATCGCGAAGTGGCGGCGCAGGCCGAGCGTGACGCTCCGGTAGGTGGGGACGTCGAGCGGGGGGCCCACCCGGCCCTGGCTCGCGGGGAGCAGCCAGCCGCCGTCCGGGAGCGGTACCAAGTAGCCGGTGATGTCGAGGAGATGCATCGACGGGGTCAGGATCCGGGCCAGTTCGCCGGCCGACCAGCGCACCGACTGGGCACCCAGGCGCACCGCGAGCGTGCCGAGCGCGGCGTCCGCCTCCAGGGCGAGTACGGGGTCCTGGCGGACGCGTTGCAAGGTGCGGGCGACCAGCGCGGCGGTCGTCGTCTTGCCGACCCCGCCCCGGATCGAGGTGACCGCGACGACCCGGCCCGTCGTCACCGGGTGCTGCAACTCCCGTACCCAGGGCCCCTCTTCACCCCCGGCCTGCGCCGAGGGCCTGGCCATCCGGCGCAACGACTGCCCGGACCGCCGCGCCACGGAGTCCCCGTGCTGCGGCTTCCCGCTCGCCTGCGCGAGACGCGGATCGACGGTGAGGACGGGCTCGGGGGCGGGAAAGGCGAGCTCCGTACCGGGGCGCGGGCGCAGGACCGGGGCGGTGTTCGTCTGCTGCGCGGGGACCACGGGCGGGGCCGAAGGCGGGAGCGGGGCCCCGGCCGGGGGCGGGGGCGGCGCGGTGACGGTGGTGCGGGGTGCCTGCGGCGCGGGAGGAGTGTCGGTCACGGCCGGGGCGCCGACGGACTCGTACCCCGGGAGGGGCCGGGGGGTCGTGTCGATGACGGGCGGGGGCGCGGTCACGCCGGCCCGGGGCGGTTGCTGCGGGACGGCGTCCTGGACCGGTGGCACCGGGGCGGAAGCGGGGCCGGTGGACACGGTCACGGTCGGCTCCGGGGGAGTGGCGCGGGCCGGCGGTACGGGGGCCGGGGCGGCGGGCTGTGCGGTGGGTGCGGCCGGGGCGGCGGGCTGTGCGGTGGGTGCGGGCAGGGCCGTGTCCGGCGGGGTCGCGGTGGGACCGGCCGGGCCCCTGTCCGGCGAGTTGGGAGTGGGGCCGGTCGGGCCCCTGTCCGGCGAGTTGGAGGCGGGGCCTGCCGGGCTCGTGTCCGGCGAGTTGGAGGTGGGGCCGGTCGGGTTCGTGTCCGGCGGGGTCGCGGTGGAGCCGGCCGGGGCGGGGGAGTGCGGAGGCTTCGGGGTCCGGGTGCGGCGCACGGTGCCGGGGTTGGGCCGGGACACATCGCGCCGGCGTACCGGCAACGGGGTCTTGCCCTGCCCGGCACCGGAGCTCGCGGCCGACTCCCCGGAGCTGTGAGCGGGCTGGTCCGGTCCCGGGGCGTCCAGCGCGGCCGGGGCCGGGGCCAGGTCGATCAGTCGGTACAGGGCCGAATCCGCTGCCGAGGCCGACGCCGTCTCCGCGTTGTTCTCCACCGGGTTCATCGAACTCACCGCACCCCACGGGTCGTAGCCCGCGACGGCATCTGCGGAACAGTCATCCGTGCCCCCACGTCGCACATCATCGGCAGACCCCCGGAACTGAGGCGATTCGCCTTCACTCGCGCCTTCTGCGGTCCCTTGTGGACCACCTGCCGCGAAAGCCTATCTCCCCGCGCCCGTGCCCCCGGGATCGGTCACCGGCTCATCGCGCCAACTGCCGGGCCCGTCCCGCCCCGACGCCCGCGATCCCCATCGGCACGCACACCACCGCGAGCAGCGCCAACGGAACCGTCCAGCCCCCGGTCGCGTCGTGCAGCGCGCCGAGGAGGAACGGGCCCGCCGCCGCCAGCAAGTACCCGACCCCCTGCGCCATTCCGGACATCTCGGCGGCCCGCGCCGCGTCCGGGGAGCGGAGCACGATCACCGCGAGTGCCGTGCTGATGAGCAGTCCTGAGCCGAAACCCTGCATGAGCATCCACGCGTACGCCCCGCCGACGGGCGCCACTATCAGGCCGATCAGCGAGACGAGGAACAGCACCGTGCCGGTGAGCGCGAACGCCACCTGGTTCCGGGACCGTCCGACGAGCGCCGTGAAGGCGAGCGAACCGGCGATCCCCACCAGGCTCATCAGGGACAGCATCCAGCCGGCCTGCGCCGACGACATGCCCTGGTCGGTCAGCATCGCGGGGATCCACGCCGCGCACGCGTAGTACTCCAGGGACTGGAGCCCCATGAGGAGAGTGATCTGCCAGGCGAGGCGGGAGTGCCGCAGCGGGGTACGGGCGACGGCCGCGTCCCCGGCGACCGCGGTCGGCGCGTCCGAGCGGCGCAACTGCGGCAGCCACACCACGAACGCCAGCGCAGAGAGCACCGCCCACACCCCGATCGCCCCGCGCCAGCCGAGCCCGAGGGCGTCGCCGAGCGGCACCGTCACCCCGGCCGCGAGGGCCGCGCCGCAGAACAGGGCCACGGAGTACAGACCCATCATCAGGCCCGTACGGTGCTGGAAGTGGCGCTTGATGACGCTGGGCACGAGCACGTTCGACAGGGAGATCGCCGCGCCGAGCAGCACCGTTCCCGCGAAGAGCGCGGGCAGCCCGGGGGCCAGGCGCACCGCGATGCCCGCCGTGAGCAGCGCCATCATGACGCCGAGCGCCCGCGTCATCCCGATCCGCCGGGACAGCTTCGCCGCGAAGGGGGCGAGGAGTCCGAAGCACAGGATCGGCAGTGTGGTGAGGAGCCCGGCGAGTGAACCGCTCAGGCCCGTCGCGCCGCGGATCGTGTCGAGTTCGGGGGAGACCGACACCACGCCCGGCCGCAGGTTCATGGCGATGAGCAGGATGCCCGCCGCGAGCAGCGCGCCCGCCACGGGCAGGGGTGGGGGCGGCGCGGCCGCGGCCGCGCCGACGGGCGGGGCCTGGGTCGGGGCTGGAGTCGGAGCAGGGGTCGGAGCAGGGGTCGAAGGGTCGGCACTGTGCGGCATGCGTCCAACGTAACATCCCATGTTTCGGGCCATCGGGGCGACCGTCGGGGCGCGTAGCCCCGCCTCACGCCGGGTGTAGCCCCGCTCCAGCGCGGCCATGAGCGCGGCGCACCGCGCACAGATATGGGATATTTGAAGCCACGCCTCCATAAGAAAGGCCCCGCCTTGCACCCCACCCTCGTCCAGCAGACCATCCACCGCATCGAGCAGCGCATCGAGCGCGGCGACTGGCCCGTGGGGCACCGCCTGCCCGCCGAGGGGCAGCTCGTCGAGGTGTTCGGGGTCGGGCGGAACACGGTGCGGGAGGCGGTCCGCGCGCTATGCCACACGGGGCTCCTGGAGGCGCGGCGCGGCGACGGCACGTACGTCCGTGCCGCCAGCGACCTCAACGCCGCTCTGCAACGGCGCCTGCGCCGGGCCGAGTTGAGGCATGTGCTCCAGGTCCGCCTGGCCCTGGAGCGGGAGGCCGCGCCCGCCGCCGCCCTGCATCGCGGCGAGGAGGACCTGGCCCGCATCCTGTCGGCGCTGCTCGCGCGGCGCCGTGCCGACGAGCGCGGGGACGTGGTCGCGTTCGTGGACCGGGACCTGGAGTTCCACCGGGCGGTCGTCGCGGCGAGCGGCAATCCGCTGATGACCGATCTCTACGAGAGCATCACGGCGTCGGTGCGGCACAGCATCGAGACGCTCGTCCCGGACTGGACCCCCGAGCTGCCGGGCGCCTCCGCCCACGACGACCTGGCCGACGCGATCGCGCGCCGCGACCCGGACGCGGCGGTCAAGGCCGCCTGGGCGCACACGCGGACCGTGGAGGACGCCATGGAGCGGCTGGCGGAGCGCGGCGACAGGGCGGGGGAGAGCGAGTGATGTGACGTCGCGCCGCGGGGGAGAGCGAGTGATGTGACCCCGCGCCGCCCCCTGTCCGCCGCACCGCCCGCGCTCTACCCTGAGACCCTGTCCGCGCCTCACCGGGCTTCGAGGGGGAGTCGCATGAGCGACGGCAGCGATGGCAGCGACGGCGACAGGGACGGCGGCGAAGGGCGGCGTGCGAACCCCCCGGGCAAGGGGGAGCGCCTCGCCGACTGGGCCGACGGCCGTCTCGGGATCTACCAGCTCGCCAAGTCCCAGATGCGCAAGATCTTCCCGGACCACTGGTCCTTCATGTTCGGCGAGATCTGCCTCTACAGCTTCATCATCCTCATCCTCACCGGCACCTATCTGACGTTCTTCTTCGAGCCGAGCAACGCCGAGGTCGTCTACAACGGCTCGTACGAACCGCTCAAGGGCATCCTCATGACGCGGGCGTACGAGTCGACGGTCGACATCAGCATGGAGGTGCGCGGCGGGCTGCTCATCCGGCAGATGCACCACTGGGCCGCGCTCGTCTTCGTCGCGGCGATGCTCTGCCACATGATGCGGGTCTTCTTCACGGGCGCGTTCCGCAAGCCCCGCGAGGTCAACTGGCTGTTCGGCTGGACGCTGCTGATGCTCGGCATCGTCACGGGCCTGACCGGCTACTCGCTCCCCGACGACCTGCTCTCCGGCACCGGGCTCCGCTTCTCGCAGGGCGCGATCCTGTCGGTGCCGATCGTCGGCACGTATCTGTCGTTCTTCCTCTTCGGCGGCCAGTTCCCCGGCGAGGACTTCATCGCCCGGCTCTATCCGGTCCACATCCTGCTGCTGCCCGGCATCATGCTCGGCCTGGTCGTGGCCCATCTGATCCTGGTCTTCTACCACAAGCACACCCAGTTCGCGGGCCCGGGACGCACGGAGCGGAACGTGGTGGGCGCGCCCTTCCTGCCGATCTACGTGGCGAAGGCCGGCGGTTTCTTCTTCCTCGTCTTCGGGCTCCTGGCGTTCATGGGCGCGATCGCCACGATCAACCCCGTCTGGGCCTTCGGGCCGTACCAGACACACCTCGTGACGACCGGCGCCCAGCCCGACTGGTACCTCGGCTTCTCCGAGGGCCTGATCCGGGTGATGCCGGGATGGGAGATCAACGTCTGGGGGCACACGTTACAGCTGGGCGTCTTCATTCCGTTCATGCTGTTCCCCCTGGTCATGACCCTGATCGCGGTCTATCCGTTCGTGGAGGCGTGGGTCACCCACGACCGGCGCGAGCATCACATCGCCGAGCGCCCGCGCAACCGTCCCGTGCGCACAGGGCTCGGTGTCGCCTGGCTGTCGCTGTACGGCGTTCTCCTGATCGGAGGGGGCAACGACATCGTGGCGCTGCGCTTCCATCTGTCCATCAACGCCATCACGTGGGCGGTGCGGATCGGCTTCTTCGTCGTGCCCGTGCTCGCGTTCTTCGTCACCAAGCGGATCTGCAACGGGCTCCAGCGCCGTGACCGCGAGAAGTCCCTGCACGGCCGTGAGTCCGGCACGATCAAACGGCTGCCGCACGGCGAGTACATCGAGGTCCACGAACCGCTCAGCCGCGCCGAGTTGTACAAGTTGAACCTGCACGAGCAGCCCGCACCCTACGAGCTGGGGCCGCGGGTCGACGAGAACGGGGTGGCGCGGAAGTTCACCGTGCGCCAGCGGGTCCGCGCGCGGCTCGCCAAGGCGATGTACGGGCCCGGCTCGTACGTGCCGAAGGCGACCGTGGAGGAGTACCAGGCGCTGCACGCCGGCTGGCACGAGTCCGAACGCGACCCGTCCGCCCACTGAGGTCGGCCCACTGAGGTCGGCCCACTGAAGTCCGCCCGCCGAGGCGCCCTTCTGTTCCGTGTGCGGCTTCGCTGCTACCTTCCACCTAACAAATGTTAGGTCGGAAGGTGGCGGTGCCGCTCATGCCCGTCTCTCTGTCATACGCCTCGTACGCCGGTTCCTCGCCCCCCGCGCGGGCCGTCGCCGTCGTCGACGTCGACTACGCCCCGGTCAACGCCCTGCCCGTACAGGGCTGGTACGACCTCGCCGACACCGTCCGCGCGGCGGGCCGCGACCCCGACGTGCGCTGCGTCCTGCTCACCGCCACCGGCCGAGGCTTCAACGCCGGGGTCGACCTCAAGGAGATGCAGCGCGACAGCGGCCACACCGCGCTGATCGGCGCGAACCGGGGCTGCGCCGCCGCCTTCGCCGCCGTGTACGAGTGCGAGGTGCCGGTCGTCGCCGCCGTGCACGGGTTCTGCCTGGGCGGCGGGGTCGGGCTCGTCGGGAACGCCGACGCGATCGTCGCCAGCGACGACGCCACCTTCGGCCTGCCCGAGCTGGACCGGGGCGCGCTCGGCGCCGCCACCCACCTGGCCCGCCTGGTCCCGCAGCACCTGATGCGCGCCCTCTACTACACCTCGCGCACCGTCACCGCCGCCGAGCTGCACGCGCACGGGTCGGTGTGGAAGGTCGTCCCCCGCGCACAACTACGCGCGCAAGCAATGGGGTTGGCCGGTGAGATCGCCCGCAAGGACGGCTACCTCCTGCGGCTCGCCAAAGCCGCGCTCAACGGCATCGACCCCGTGGACGTGCGCCGCAGCTACCGCTACGAGCAGGGTTTCACCTTCGAGGCGAACCTCAGCGGCGTCGCCGACCGGGTCCGCGCCGCATTCGGCACCGCTCCCGGGGAGGCGAAGTGAGCGCCCCCGACAAGACCCTCTCCGCCGACGACGTGGCCGGGCGGCTGCGCAGCGGCATGACGCTCGGCATCGGCGGCTGGGGCTCGCGCCGCAAACCCATGGCACTCGTGCGGGCCCTCCTGCGCAGCGACGTCACCGACCTCACCGTCGTCTCCTACGGCGGCCCCGACGTGGGCCTGCTCGCCGCCGCCGGGAAGATCCGCAAGCTGGTCGCGCCGTTCGCCACCCTCGACTCCATCCCCCTCGAACCGCACTTCCGCGCCGCCCGCGAGCAGGGCCGTATCGAGCTGACAGAGATCGACGAGGCCATGTTCATGTGGGGGCTGCGCGCCGCCGCGAACCGGCTGCCGTTCCTGCCCGTGCGCGCGGGGCTCGGCTCGGACGTCCTGCGCGTCAACCCCGGCCTGCGGACGGTCACGTCGCCGTACGAGGACGGGGAGACGTTCGTCGCGATGCCCGCCCTGCGCCTGGACGCGGCTCTCGTCCACCTGAACCGCGCCGACCGGCGCGGCAACGGCCAGTACCTCGGCCCGGACCCGTACTTCGACGACCTCTTCTGCTCGGCCGCAGACGCCGCGTACCTCTCCTGCGAGCGGATCGTGGACAGCGCCGAACTCGCCAAGGGCGGGCCCCCGCAGTCGCTCCTCGTCAAACGGCACCGCGTCACCGGCGTCGTCGAGGCGCCGAACGGGGCGCACTTCACGTCCTGCGCGCCCGACCACGGCCGCGACGAGGCGTTCCAGAAGCTGTACGCGACCACGCCCTTCGAGGAGTTCCGGGCGCGCTTCCTGGCCGGGGACGAGCAGGAGTACCAGGCCGCCGTCGAGGCGTGGCGGCAGGAGCGGGAGGGGGAACCCCGATGAGCGACCCGAGTGAGCCCGGCGCCCCGACGGCCACCCGCGCCGACCACTGCGTGATCGCCTGCGCCGAGGCGTGGCGCGGCGACGGCGAGCTGCTGGCGAGCCCGATGGGGCTGATCCCCGGCATCGGGGCGCGCCTCGCGCGGCGTACGTTCGCCCCCGACCTGCTCCTCACCGACGGCGAGGCCATGCTGATCGGGCCCGACGGGGAGTGCGAGGGCTGGCTGCCCTACCGCCAGCACCTGGAGCTGGTGGCGAGCGGGCGGCGGCACGTGATGATGGGCGCGAGCCAGCTCGACCGGTCCGGCAACCAGAACATCTCCTGCATCGGCGACTGGCACCGCCCGGCCCGCCAGCTCCTCGGGGTGCGCGGCGGCCCGGTCAACACGCTCAACAATCCGGTGAGTTACTGGGTGGCGAAACACTCGCGCCGGGTCTTCGTGGACAAGGTCGACATGGTGAGCGGGGTCGGCCACGACCGTGCCGCCGCGGCCGGACCCTCCGCGACCCGCTTCCACCAGCTGCGGCGCGTCGTCACCGACCTGGCCGTGCTCGACTTCGCCACCCCGGACCGCACGATGCGGCTCGCGTCGCTGCACCCCGGGGTCACGGTCGCCCAGGTGCGCGAGGCGACCGGGTTCGCGCCGGCGCTGCCCGACGAGATCCCGTACACCCGGGAGCCGACCGCCGAGGAGCTGCGACTGATCCGGGAGGAGCTGGACCCGGACGGGCTCCGCCACCGCGAGGTGCCCGCGTGAGCGGCGCCCCCGTCCTGCGGACCGCCCTCACCGACCTCACCGGCGTGCGCCACCCGCTCGTGCAGACCGGCATGGGCTGGGTCGCCGGGCCCCGGCTCGTCTCCGCCTCCGCCGAGGCCGGGGCGCTCGGGTTCCTCGCCTCCGCGACCATGACGACGTCCCGGCTCCGCGCCGCCGTACGGGAGGTGAAGGCCCGGACCGACCGGCCCTTCGGGGTCAATCTGCGGGCCGACGCCGGGGACGCGCGGGAGCGGGTGCGCGTCATCGTCGACGAAGGCGTGAGGGTGGCCTCGTTCGCGCTCGCGCCGTCCCGTGAGCTGATCGCGGAGCTGAAGGACGCGGGGGTCGTCGTCATCCCGTCCGTCGGGGCGCGCCGGCACGCCGAGAAGGTCGCGGCGTGGGGCGCCGACGCCGTCGTCGTCCAGGGCGGCGAGGGCGGCGGGCACACGGGGGACGTGGCGACGACCGTGCTGCTGCCCCAGGTCGTCGACGCCGTCGACATTCCCGTGATCGCCGCCGGTGGGTTCCGCGACGGGCGCGGGCTCGTCGCGGCGCTCGCCCACGGTGCCGCCGGGATCGCCATGGGCACCCGCTTCCTTCTCACCTCCGACTCGACCGTGCCGGACGTGGTGAAGGCCCGCTATCTCGCGGCCGGTGTGCAGGACATCACCGTCACCACCGCCGTCGACGGGCTGCCGCACCGCATGTTGCGCAGCGAACTCGTCGCCGGGCTCGAACGCGCGGGGCGGCCCGCCGCGCTGTTGCGGGCGGTGCGCCACGCGGCCGCGTTCCGCAAGGTGTCCGGGGTGAGCTGGGCGCGGATGGTCCGCGACGGGCGCGCGATGCGGCACGGCAAGGAGCTGACCTGGAGCCAGGTGCTGCTCGCGGCCAACACGCCGATGATGCTCAAGTCCGCGATGGTCGACGGGGACCCGCGTGGCGGTGTCATGGCGTCCGGGCAGGTCGCGGGCGTCATCGACGACCTGCCGTCGTGCCAGGAGCTGGTGGACCGGATCATGGCGGAGGCGGAGGAGACGCTGGCGAGGCTCGGGGCGGCCCCGCTGCCTACAGACGCTCGATGATCGTCACGTTCGCCTGGCCGCCGCCCTCGCACATCGTCTGGAGCCCGAACCGGCCGCCCGTGCGCTCCAGTTCGTGCAGCAGCGTCGTCATCAGGCGTACCCCGGTCGCGCCCAGGGGGTGGCCGAGGGCGATCGCGCCGCCGTTGACATTGACCTTCGCCGGGTCGGCGCCGGTCTCCTTCAGCCAGGCGAGGACGACCGGGGCGAACGCCTCGTTGATCTCCACGAGGTCGATGGCGTCGAGCGACAGACCGGTCTTCTTCAGCGCGTACGCCGTCGCCGGGATGGGCGCGGACAACATGCGGATCGGGTCCTCGCCGCGTACGGAGAGATGGTGGACGCGGGCCCGGGGCGTCAGGCCGTGCTCGCGCACCGCCCGCTCGGAGGCGAGCAGCATCGCGGCCGCGCCGTCCGACACCTGCGAGGAACAGGCCGCCGTGATCGTGCCGCCCTCCAGGACGGGGGTGAGCGCCGCCATCTTCTCCAGGGTCGTGTCGCGGCGCGGGCCCTCGTCGGCGGTGACGCCGCCGTACGGGACCGTCTCGCGGGTGAACCGGCCCTCGTCGACGGCGCGGACCGCCCGCTGGTGCGAGCGGAGCGACCACTCCTCCATGGCCCGCCGGGAGATCGACCACTTCTCGGCGATGAGCTGCGCGCCGTGGAACTGGTTGACGGGCTGTGTGCCGTAGCGGGCCCGCCAGCCCTCGCTGCCCGCGAACGGGCCCTGCGTCAGCCCGAGCGGCTCGGCCGCCAGCCGGGACGCGAACGCGATCGGCACCATCGACATGTTCTGCGTGCCGCCCGCGACCACCAGGTCCTGGGTGCCGGAGAGCACGCCCTGCGCCGCGAAGTGCACCGCCTGCTGCGAGGAGCCGCACTGCCGGTCGATCGTCACGCCCGGCACCTCCTGCGGCAGCCCGGCCGCCAGCCACGACGTGCGGGCGATGTCACCGGCCTGCGGCCCGACCGCGTCGAGGCAGCCGAACACGACGTCCTCCACGGCGGCCGGGTCGACGCCGGTGCGCCGCATGAGCGCGGTCAGTACATGCGCGCCCAGGTCGGCGGGGTGCACGGCGGACAGGCCGCCCCTGCGCCGGCCCACCGGGGTGCGCACGGCGTCCACGATGTACGCCTCGGGCATGATCGACTCCATTCCGGTCTCACGGGGCTCAGGGTCTCTGGGGCTTTGGGTCTCTGGGGGTCGGCTATGCGTGCCGGTCGCTGACGGAGAGCACCTCGCCCGTCAGGTACGAGGAGTAGCCGCTGGCCAGGAACACGATCACGTTGGCCACCTCCCACGGCTCGGCGTACCGGCCGAACGCCTCGCGCGAGGTCAGTTCGCCGAGCAGCTCCGGCGAGGTCACCTTCGCCAGATGCGGGTGCATGGCGAGGCTCGGCGACACCGCGTTGACCCGGATGCCGTGCTCGGCCGCCTCGACGGAGGCGCAGCGCGTCAGCGCCATCACCCCGGCCTTGGCGGCGGCGTAGTGCGCCTGCCCGGCCTGCGCCCGCCAGCCGAGCACGGAGGCGTTGTTGACGATGACGCCGCCGCGGCCCGCCGCCTTCATCAGCCGCAATGCCGTACGCGTGCAGCGGAACGTGCCGGTCAGCGTCGTGTCGACGACCTTCGCCCACTGCTCGTCCGTCATCTCGGTCAGCGCGGCGGTGCCGCCGAGGCCCGCGTTGTTCACGACGATGTCGAGGCCGCCGTGGGCCGCGTCGGCCAGCGCGAACAGGGCTTGCACCTGGTCCTCGTCGGTGACGTCGCACGGGATGCCGGTCACGCGGTCGGCGCCGAACTCCTTCGCCAGCGCCTCGACGGTCTCGGCGGTCCGCCGCGCGTGCGCGTCCCCGACGACGACGCGCGCGCCCTCTTCGAGGAAGCGGCGGGCGGTGGCGCCGCCGATGCCCGCGCCCGCCGCCGCGGTGATCACGGCGGTGCGGCCGGCGAGGAGATGGTGGCCGGGCTCGTACGGGGGCGGCGGGCTCATACGCGTACCTCCGGGTGTCGACGGATGTCGGCGCTGACGGCTAATCTACCAAACAGTTGTTAGGTGAAAAGGGGGCGCGAGTCCGATGGACCTGACGATCGACGCCGACGACGCGGCGTTCCGGGCGCAGGCGCGCGACTGGCTCGCCGCACACGTCCCGGACGAGCCGCTGCCCTCCCTGGAGACCGAGGAGGGGTTCGCCGCGCACCGCGCCTGGGAGCGCGAACTGGCCGCCGACCGCTGGTCCGTCGTCTCCTGGCCCGAGCGGTACGGGGGCCGGGGCGCGGGGCTCGTACGGTGGCTGCTCTTCGAGGAGGCGTACTACGCGGCAGGGGCCCCCGGGCGCGTCACCCAGAACGGCATCAACCTCCTCGCGCCGACCCTGTTCGACTACGGCACCGAGGAGCAGCGCGACCGGGTGCTGCCGTCCATGGCGAGCGGGGAGACGGTCTGGGCGCAGGCCTGGTCCGAACCGGAGGCGGGGTCCGACCTCGCCTCCCTGCGCTCAACCGCTGCCCGTGTCCAGGGTGGTTGGGTGCTCAACGGGCAGAAGACATGGTCCTCGCGCGCGCCCTTCGCCGACCGCGCCTTCGGCCTGTTCCGCAGCGACCCCGCCACGGCGCGCACCGACAAGCCCCATCGCGGCCTCACCTACCTCATGTTCGACCTGCGCGCGCCCGGCGCCACCGTCCGGCCGATCCCGCGCCTCGACGGCAAACCGGCCTTCGCGGAACTCTTCCTCGACGACGTGTTCGTGCCCGACGCCGACGTCATCGGGGAGCCGGGGCAGGGCTGGCGCATCGCCATGTCCGCGACCGGCAGCGAACGGGGCCTGACGCTGCGCTCCCCGGGCCGGTTCCTCGCGAGCGCGGCCACGTTGGCGCACCAGTGGCGGGCGACGGGCGACACCGCGCTGCGCGACCGCGTCGCCGACGCCGTGATCGGGGCCCGCGCCTACGAGTTGTTCACCTGGGCGCACGCCTCCCGCGCCATGGAAGGGCAGGACGTCGGGGCGGAGTCCAGCATGAACAAGGTGTTCTGGTCGGAGTTCGACGTGGCGTTGCACGAGACCGCCCTCGAACTCAGCGGCCCGGAGCGTGACTTGGCGGACAGTCCCTGGTCCGAGGGGTACGTCTTCTCCCTCGCGGGGCCCCTCTACGCCGGGACCAACGAGATCCAGCGCGATCTCATCGCCGAGCGCCTGCTCGGCCTGCCGAAGGGGCGGCGCTGATGCGGTTCCTCCTCGACGCCGAGCAGCGCGAGTTCGGCCGGACGCTCGACGCGCTGCTCGGCAAGTCGGACGTGCCCGGGGCGGCCCGCGCCTGGGCCGAGGGCGACTTCGCACCCGGCCGCACCCTGTGGCGCCGGATCGCCGGACTCGGGGTGTTCGCGCTCGCGGCGCCTGACCCGTACCCCGTCGAACTGGCACTGGCCTGCGAGCAGCTGGGCCGCCACGCGGTGCCGGGGCCATACGTCGAATCGCTGGCGGCGGCAGCCCTGTGCGGCCGCCTCCGCGTCCCCGGGGAGGCGGACGCCATGGTCACGCTCGGCCTCCCCGGGAGCGGCCCGTACGTCCTGGACCCGGACGCCGCCGGCCGGCTCCTTGTCGTGGAGGGCGGCGACCCCTGGACCCTGCGCCTCGCCCCCGGCCACGGCCCCGTCCGGCCCGGTCTCGATCCGGCCCGCCGGTACGCCCGGCCGCTGCCGGGCGGTGAGCGGCCGGCCGCGGGCCCGGCCGTGCGGGACGCCGCCGCGCACGCGCAGGCCTTCGCCCGGCTCGCCACCGCCGCGCAGGCCCTCGGCGTCGGGCGGGCGCTGCTCGACCGGACCGTGGCGCATGTGCGGCGGCGGACGCAGTTCGGGGTGGCGATCGGGGCGTTCCAGGCGGTCAAGCACCGGCTCGCCGACACCCTGATCGGCCTGGAGTTCGCCCGGCCGCTCGTGTTCGGGGCGGCGGTGACCATGCGCCCCGCGGACCTCGCCGCCGCCAAGGTGGCCGCGGGCGAGGCGGCGTACGCGGCGGCCCGTACCGCGCTGCAACTGCACGGCGCCATCGGCTACACCGCCGAGTTCGAGCTCAGCCTGTGGCTGATGAAGGCGCGGGCGCTGCGCGACGCGTGGGGGACGCCGGGGGAGTGCCGGGCCCGGGTGCTCACCCCTGAGCCGCGTACGCCCAGAAGTCCCGCATGAGCGGCGGCAGCGGTGACGGGCCGGTGAGGGAGAGCTGGGTCAGCAGGATCGTCACCGTGCCGGTCGACGGGGTCAGATGGGCGGCCGTACCGGTGCCGCCGACCCAGCCGTAGCGGCCCGGCACGTTCCACGGGTCGCGGCGTTCGACGTCGACGGAGCCGCCGTAGCCCCAGCCCGAGCCGAGCGTGAACAGGTCGCTGTCGGTGCGCTGGGCCGCCGTGAGGTGGTCGGTCGTCATCAGGCGTACCGACTCGGGCGAGAGCACGGGGGCGCCGTCCGCGAGGAGCATCCGGGCGAACGCCCACCAGTCGTCGGCGGTGGAGACGAGCCCGCCCGCGCCGGAGGGGAACGCGGGCGGACTGCTCCACCGGCCGTCGGGGGTGTCGACGCGCTCGGCACCCCCGTCGGCCGTGGGTACGTAACAGCTGGTGAAGCGCGAGCGCTTCGCGGCGGGGACCGCGAAACCGGTGTCGCGCATCCCGAGCGGCTCGAAGATCCGCTCGGCGAGGAAGTCCGGCAGGGGCTGCCCCGTGACCCGGGCGATCAGGAGGCCCTGGAGGTCGGAGCAGGTGTTGTAGAGCCACGCCTCGCCGGGCTGGTGGAGGAGCGGGACGCGGGCGAGCGCCGCCAGCCAGGTGTCGGGGCCGGGCGCGTGCTGCGGGTCGTGCGGGTCCGTCAGCGCGAAGACCGGCTGCACGGCGGGCAGGGTGAAGTCGGTGGGGAAGCCCCAGCCCGCGCGGGACGTCAGCACGTCCTCCACCGTGATCGGCCGTCTCGCCGGCACGACGTCACCGGCCGGGCCCGCCGGGTCCCGTACGACCACCGGGTCGGCCAGTTCGGGCAGCCAGCGCCCGATCGGCGCGTCGAGGGTGAGGCGGCCCTCGTCCACCAGGATCATCACGGCCGCCGCGACGACCGGTTTGCTGATCGAGGCGAGGCGGAAGAGCGAGTCACGGGCGAGCGGCACCGTCCCCTCGGCGTCCGCGTGGCCGACGACCGCGACCTCGGCCCGGTCGCCGCGGGCCACCAGGCCCACGGCTCCCGGCACCGGACCCTTCGTGACGTGCGGCTCCAGGACATCGTGCAGAGCGGTGGAGGTCTCGGGCATCGGGGTCACCCTCCAGGGCGAGCGGTGGCGCGTGGCAGGACATGAGGGGTGACTCCCGGACCTCTCCTAACTCATCGCCTCACCGTCCCAGAGGGTGTCGTGCGCCCGGTGCGCGTCGGTCAGCCCGTTGGTGAAGAAGCGCTCGTAGTACTCGCCCTCCACGTGGTGCGCCTGGAGCCAGATCCCGGGCACGTGGATGGCGTCCGTGTGCGCGGGGAAGCGGCGGTGCGTCGACAGGATGTACGTGCAGACGTCGCGGGCGCAGTCGATGACCCGCTCGTCGTACTCGCTGGCCTCGGCGAGGTAGTGCTGGCCGTAGTCCTCCTTGTAGATGCGGGTGAAGACGTCCTTGTCGGCGTAGGTGCCGCCGGTGCCGAACTTCGACTCGACGACCGCGTCCACCGCGTCCGACATCGAGGCGTGGGCGGGCGGGCAGGCGGCGGCGATCAGCGGTTCGCCGGTCGCCGGGTCGGTCAGGCCGACCGGGTGCGAGCGCAGCGTGGCGTACTTGGGCAGGGGCACGTGCCAGCGCCACAGGTCCGCCAGGCGCCAGCGCGGCGTGACGAACGTGAAGCCGAGCATCCGGCCGTACACCTTGCTGAACTTCGGGTCGCCGAGCGCGATCTGCGGGTTGACCGAGGCGTGGATCCAGGCGCCGAGGCCCATCGCCTCCGCCGTCAGCATCACGTTCTGCAGGAGGAGGTCCGCCTCGATCTGGGTGCGCAGCGGGCCGAGCGCGCCCAGGGGGAGTTTCAGGTCCTTGTTCAGGAACCCGTTGTCCATCCACTTCTTCACGCCCGCCGGACGGTAGAGGTTCCGGTCGTCGACGAAGGTGGGCCGCGCCCCGTCCGGCTGGGTGAGCAGGTACATCAGCGCGTTGATGTACTGGTGGGAGAGGTCGACGACCGGGAAGAGCACGGTCGTGCCCGGCAGATTGGACAGGAAGCGGTTGGAGTCCAGGTAGGCCGGGAAGTCGCGCAGGCCCTCGGCCACGTCGAGGCGGTGGTCGAGGATCCGCACCTTCGTCCGCCGGGCGCGCTCGATCAGAGTCTGCGCGTCGAACGGTTCGTGCGGGGCCGGGTCGAGCTTGCGCAGGAAGTACGTGCCGCTGTCGTTGATCAGGAAGAAGTACGTGCCCTGCGCGTTGTCGGGGCTGCCCGCCGTGCGGCCCGTCATGGTCAGGTTCGGCTTGGCCATGATGGGCTTGCCGTCGCGCGGGTCCTCGAAGGGGCGGTCCGGCATGGTCAGGCCGGTGGAGCCGGTGACCGCGATCAGCACCGCCTCCTCCAGCTCGGTCAGCGGCCGCGCCTCGTGCGGGGACCGGTAGCTCATCGACCCGGCGGGCACCGACGCGCCCCGGGAGACCCGGTGGGTGCGGCGCCGCCAGACCGTCTGGAGGAACGGGCGGGAGAGGAGGTCGTCGAGGCCCCGGCTGCCCGCGTTGCCGTCAGCCGGCGTCATCGGTGCCTCCACCGCCACCGTTGTCGCCGCCGGCGACCGGTGACACCGGACGCCACGGCGCGAACGCGCTGGCCTCGCGCGGCAGCAGGGACGCGAGGTCCGGGCAGTGCCGCAGGACGACGGACTTCATGCCGCCCTTCTCCACCCAGTCCATGCCGAGCGGGGTGTAGATCTCCGGACGGTAGTCGACGGTGAGGAACCGGTCGCTCTGCAGCCGGCGCGTCGCCATCAGGATGAAGATGCGGAACGCTGTGTCCGAGAAGCCGAAGCCGGTCGGCGGGTTCTCCGCGAACAGGCCGACGACCGTGTCGATCTCGTCGACCGTCCGGTACACCTCCTTGAGGCGGGCGAGGGTCTCCGGCTCGCGGGTGAGGTCCTCGAAGCGCTGGATGCGCTGCTTGTGCAGGCCCGCCCGGAAGTCGTTGTAGCGCGGCACCCCGCGCCTGCGGGTGCGCACCAGGTCGACGACCGAGAGGTCGATGATCTCGCCGTCGCGCTGGAACTGCTGCAGCGACTTCGGGTAGTTGTGCAGGGTGATCGCGCCCGGGTGCGCGATACCGAACGAGTAGAGCGTGTTCGCGAGGCCCGTCTTGCGGATCTGGCTCTCCGCCGCCGCGCCCTGGATGTCGTGGAAGCCGACGGTCTCCAGGCGCTGCCCGAAGTGGAACTCGCGCAGCTCGTAGTCGTCGGGGATGAGCGGATGCATCCGGTAGACGGTGACGAAGTCCTCGGTCAGCGAGTACGGCGCCCCGTGGTGGTCGGGCAGCGTCTTCGGGATGCCGGTGAGGGAGTGCGCCTCCAGGAGCCACAGGCCGAGCTGGTTCAGCCAGTTCCTCGGCGGGCCCTCCCAGTTGGTGCGCAGGCCGATGTCGATCGCCTTCGTCGCGAGGATCGCCGGGGTCCACTCCACCGTGTGGATCTTCGCGATGAGCGCGGAGACGACCAGCCGGGCCGTGTGGTAGATCCGGTCCTCGCTCATCGACGGGTACTCGGCGCGCAGCGCGTCGCACACCGCGTTGTGCTCACGGGCGAACAGCGTGTGCATGGCGCTGAGCCCCATCCACCAGTTGTCCTTGAACCCGGTGATCGGGATGCCGCCCCGGTCGATCGGGATGTGCCCGCCGTCGAGCAGGAGCCTGGCGCCGCCCTCCGGCTCGCGCAGCTGCCGCGCGGTCGTCTCGTCGCCGCCGTACACCTCGGACCCGTCCCACCAGTGCGAGGCGGTGTTCCCGAAGAGGACGGGCGGCTGGTCGCCGGGCACCTCGATGCCCTCGTTCTCGGCGAACCGCATCACGCTCTCCTGCGGCCCGCCCGGCGTGTTCGTCCACGTGCCCCCGCCCGGCGGCAGCGGCACCTCGACCGTCCTGCCGCCCTCCGGGTAGCGCCGGTGGTTGACCCAGTCGTGCACCTGGAACTGGATCCAGGCCGCCGCCAGGATGTTCAGGGACGTCGCCGGTACGAAGCTCTCCCGGGTCAGCAGCTGACGGCTGACCGTCACCGGGTTCGGGGTGTCGAAGAGGTCGGGCCGGTACCGCGGCTTCAGGTTGCGGCCGAACGCCGCGCCGACCGCGCCCATCTTCGGCGCCGACAGATCGTTATAGGTCCCGTCGTACGAGCGTGAGGTGCGCAGCCGCTCGTCGACGGGGACCGGCACGGGCACGGCCTTCGGCGGCGCCTCGGGCACGTCCGTGTCGATCAGGTTGAGGCGGCGGAGCACCTTGCGCAGGAAGACGAGGTTGAGCAGGCTCGCGTCGACCGGCAGCCGGTGCCAGGGCACGGCCCGGTTCAGGACGCGGAAGGCGAACGCGAACGGCACGTCCAGGACACGGTTCCTGACCGGCTCCGTCGTGGTGAACCGGAGGTCGTGCCGCTGGGCGCTGCTCGCCTGGTAGGCGGCCTTGCGGGCCCGGTTGATGTTGCCGAGGGGACGGAAGTCGTCCGTCGTGAACCACGGGTTGAACGACAGCCCTTCGACGCGCCGCGCCGCCGACCCCGCCTCGGCCGTCGTGATGTCCTGCCGGGGGATCGTCAGCCGGGCCACCACGATCGGCGGCGTGATCGCGTCCTCCCACTCGACGGCCGCGTCCTCGACGGGCGTGCGCCGCTCGTCCACGTAGCGCTGCACGCACAGGTCGAAGGCGACGTCGTCGCGGGACAGCCGCTGCCCCAGCTCCTTGCGCAGGAAGTCCGGGTCGCTCCGGTCCGGGTGCGGTGCGCCGCCGCCGGTCGCCGCGGGCCGGAACAGATAGCGGACCGGGCCCGCCTCCGCCCACAGCAGCGCGCCCCGGCTCCAGTAGGTCTCGCGCGCCAGGCTGGTGACCTTCTGCCGGGTCGCCGCCTGGACGTTGCGCCGCATCCGGGCCGCGGTGGAGAGCCCCACCGCCAGCGGCAACCTCACGAACAGGCCGAACGCCTTCTGCAACGGGGTGCGCGCGCCGGCCATCGCCTTGGCGAACGCCACGAACTCGCGGGCGTTGCTCGCGTGCGAGACGGGGAAGCTCGTCGCGAGCAGGTCGTGGCTCTCGTCACCCGTCACCTGGACGCGCACGGCGATCCCGTGCAGATCGGGCGCTCCGTCGGGGCCGCGCATCCCGCTGGCGTTGGAGAGCCGGACCGTCGCCGGATAGTCCGCGCCCGGCTGGGCGAAGCCGCCGCGCAGCGCGGCCGGGAGGTCGTCGGCGAACCGCAGGCGGGCGTTCTCCACACCGAGCGCGGCCTTCGCGTGGAAGGTCCGCTCATGGCCCGGGGCGCCAACGGCCCGCCGGTTCGCGACCTGCACCGCCATGATCTCGCGGGCGAGGCGTTCGAACACGAGGCGCTCCGCCTCGGGGCTGCCGCCCTCGTACCGCTCGTACTGTGCCGACTCGTACGGTGTGTGACGTTCGGTCTCGGCCATGGGTTGCCGTCCCTGTCGTGTGCTGTGCGTCGTCGGTCGCGCCGGAGGTCGTACCTGGTACATGACGGAGGAAGAAGGAGGAAGGGCCAGTGACGCTATCGGCGCCGTGACATGGACCGCAGCGCCGCTTCCCGCCATGTCCCGACATCGGCCGCTCGCACGAACTCCCGTACGTATGAGGGGGTTTGGGCATGTCAGGGCCGAGCGCCCCGGCGGCCCCCGCCGTGACCCCGTACCGTGCGCCGCCCGCTCCTCACTCGCCCCTCCAGGGCGCCCCGGCGGTGGCCGGTCAGCGACGCCTTGACGGCGTGTCGTCCCGGTGGTGTGCTCGGCAGCCCGTCCAGGGAGGCCCTTCATGCGGGACATGACCGAGCACGGACCGACCTTCGCCGAGCTGCGCCCCTTCAAGGAACCGACCTTCGTCGAAGGGGGCCGGGCGACCTTTCCCGTCTACCCCGACCTGCCGGCACGGCTCCTCGACGACAAGGGGCACCCCGACCCGGACGGCGTCCTTCCGCACGCCTTCGCGACGCTGTCGGCGTACGCCTACGCCGGATTCGACCAGGGCGCCGACCCCGCCACCGTCGCGATGATGGCGACCCGGCTCGGCCTGGAGGAGAACCGCTGCCGCGTCTTCGTCCAGCGCGTCGACGCGCTCTACATCTCCTCCGCCGCCTACCTGATCCAGGACAAGGACCGCCGCGTCGCGATCCTCTGCTATCGAGGCACCCAGCCCGAGGACATCATCTCCATCCTCACCGACGCCGACGTGCACCCCGACACCCTCCGCGTCGACCTCGACGGCGTCCGCCACCCCGTGCACGCGGGCTTCTACCGCAACATGCGCGCCACCCGCCACCTGGTCCTGGAGGCCCTCGACCGGGCCGTGCGCGGCGAGTCCCTCGACCCGCGCGAGGACGGCACACGGGGCGGCGGCCTCGAAGCGCTCTACATCACGGGGCACAGCCTCGGCGCGGCCATGGCGGCCCTCATGGCGGTCACCCTCGTCCACGAACCGCGCTACGCCCGCATCGCCCGCTGTCTGCGCGCCGTCTACACCTTCGGCCAGCCCATGCTCGGCGGCCCCGAACTCGCCCGCGCCTGCGAGCGCGCCACCGACGTCAACGGCACCCACCTGCTGCGCGACCGGCTCCTGCGCTACATCTACGACCACGACGTGGTGCCCGCCCTGCCGCCGCGCCCCGTCGGCCCGTACGCCCCGTTCGGCCGCGAGTTCCACTTCCGCAAGGAGCGCACCGGTCTGGACGCCGCGTTCGGGGCGGCGGCCGACGTGGCGGCCGAGGCCGTCTCGCTCCCGGGCGACCTGCTCGCCGGGGTCAGCCCCGTGCACCGGCTTCGCCGCCTCGCGGCGGTCCCGCGCTCGGTCCAGGAGCACGGCTGGGTCGAACGCCGCGAACCGGCGCCGACCTACCCGCAGATGGACAGCCTCGCGGGGCTCGCCGTCGTCGCGCCGCTGGCGTTCTTCGCGGCGCGGCTCGCCCTGACCCGCTCCCTCCCGTTCAAGTACTCCTTCGAGGACCACGGACCCGGCCACTACGTGAACGCGCTCACGCCGGACAACGTGCTCAGCGAGTTCGGGGACCTGCGCTGACCTGTGAATTCCGCAAGCCCCGCGGTCAGTCCCGGCACAGCTCGGACAGGGGGAGTTCGGCCGGGGCGCCCGGCCGGAAGGCGATCGCCCGGTCCGCCACCCACTGGCCGCCCGCGAGGCGGACCGTGCGCACGGCGAGCGTGTGCGCGTCGCCCTCGCGGGCCACGAACACCTCGTTGTACCCGTTGTGCTCATCCGTCTCGCGGCTGCCGAGCGCGGGCGCCCCGGCGATCCGCGTCGTCCACTCCTGCTCCCCGCCGAGCAGCCGCTCGGCGGCCAGGAACCCCAGATGCGTATGGCCGTGCAGGACCAGGGACGTCTCGGCGGCGGCCAGCGCCCGCTTGGCCTGCCCCGCGTTGACCACCCCCGAGTACGGGGCGATCTCCACCGCGGGCACCGGGGAGAGCGGGTGGTGCAGGGCGGCGAGCGTGGTCCAGCCCGGGTCGGGGGCGAGCCGGTCGAGGACGGCGCGGGAGACGACCCCGGGGTCGATCCGCTCGAAGTCCAGTATCAGCGAGGCGAGTTCGGTCTCGTCGAGCGCGGTGGCGAACTCCTCCTGCGCCGCCTCCAGCTTGCCGCGGTCCTCGTCGTGGGCCGCCTCGCCGCCCGACTCGGCGGAGCCGAGCAGCGCGATCCGAAGCCCCGCCTCCGGGTAGCGCACGTACAGGCGCCTGCGGTCCTGGCGGGGCTCGTGCAGGTCCGGGTGGGGGAACTCGGCGAAGGTCCGCGCGAACCACTCGTGCCGCGCCCCGGGCCGGGGATCGAGGGTGAGGTCCCACGACACGTCGTGGTTGCCGCCGACGAGCAGGATGCGGGGATCGTCCGGGCGCAGGTCCGGGTGGTCGGCGAGGCTCTTGCCCGCCTTGCGCAGCCAGTTGAGCGCGACGGTGCCGAACGCGTCGTGCGGCCGGTTGACGAGATCGCCGGTGACGAGCAGCAGGTGCGGTGCCCGGCCGAGTTCGCCGAGGCGGCGCAGATGCTCCAGATAGCTGTCCATCGGGGATCCCGCGCCCGCGAGATCGGCCAGCCTGCGGCCCGCCTCGGTGACGTCCTTGGCGTCGACGTTGGAGCGCAGGCTGCCGCCGTGGTGCAGGTCGGAGACGTGGTGGACGCGGAGCACCTCGGGCAGGTGGCGGGCGAGGACCGGGTCGGCGGCCGGGTCCGCGGCGCCGGAGCGCGGCTGCTCGGCCCGGGTCTCGGCCCGCCCCTCGGGTTCGGAGACGGTCAGCCCCGAGCCGCGCCAGCGGTGGGCGCGCAGCGACGCGCGCCCCGCCGCCGAGGTCCCGTCGTGGAACCACTGGTCGATGTAGGCGTGCCGCTCCACGGCCGCGTCGCTCGCCGCCCGGTCGAGGGCTTCGGCGTCCGTGCGCAGCTCCGGCTCCAACTCGGACACGTACAGCGCGAGTTCGAGGAGGAACGGGGTCTGGAGCCAGCCCGGGAAGGAGTCGCGGAGCAGCTCCACCACACCCGGCGCCCAGTCCGGGGCGCGCGCCGCCATCCGCGCACACTCCCCGGCCGACAGCACGGGCGGCCGGACGACGTCCTTGGGGTGGTCGGCGCCCAGGTAGGGCCCGAGCAGCTCGTGCTCGGCCGGGGTCGCGAGGACGACGGGGACGATGCCCGCCTCCCGCACCTGGGCGAGCCCGGCGGCGAGCACGGCCGGGTCCACCCCATGGCCCGGCCGCCCCGGCGCGGACAGCGCGGGCTCGTCCACGAACAGCACCGAGCCCGGGGCGGGCGCCGGGGCCGAACGCCGGCCGAGCAGGCAGCCGAGCCCCGCCCGGCGGACCGCCGCCTCGCCGGAGCGCAGATCGATACGGCGCGCCCCGCCCGGGGCCGCCCCCGCCCGCTCGGCGGCCTGCGCGAGCCAGCTCTTCCCGGCCCGCCGCGCCATGACCGCCACCCACGCGGTGCTGTTCGGCGGCCGGCCCTCCACCAGCGGGCGCGCCCACGCCGGGACGGCGCCGTCGGCGAAGCGGATGTCGAGGTCGTGGCGGTAGGCCTGGCTGGGCCAGAAGTCGCTCATGGTCGTCATTCCCGGGGAGGCTGGTCAGGACTGGGGCAGGGCGGCGGATGGACGGGTCACGGCCGGGACTCCTCGTCGCGCAGCGCACTCTCGCTGTGGCCGACCCAGTCGAGGAACGGCCGGTCGGCCAGCCACCGGTTGTTGAGGCCGAGCAGGCCCACCTCCCGCAGGTCGTTGCGCTGGGCGCGGGCCGGGTCGACCGGGACGGCGCCGGGGTCGGCGAGGAGCGCCGCGCGCCCGGCGGGGCCGATCTCCTCCCAGCGCGCCCGGAAGTGGTGGTCCCACTCCACGACGAGGCGCTGCTCGACGAGGTCGGCGAGGGCCTGGTCGTCGGAGAGCGGGCGGACCTCGTTGTCCTGCGCGGCGCGGACCAGGGCGTCGCCGACGACCTGGAGGTAGAAGGGCCAGGTGCCGACGAGGTCGAGAACGGCCTGCCCGGTGCGGTCCGGGGCGATGTTCACGCCCAGGTTCTCCGCGGTGCCGGTGAGGAACTTCAGGGCGGCCTGGTGGTCGAGCGGGCCGAGGACCCGCGCGTTCACGTCGTTGCCGAAGCTCGAACCCGGCGCGGTCAGCGCCCAGCGCACCACCCGGTGCCAGTCCTTCTCGGTGCCGGTGTAGACGAACCAGGCCCCGGCCTGCCCGAGGTCGCGCAGCCACGAGACGACACCGGGGTCGTAGTGGACGAGCCGGCCGATCTCGTCGAGGAGGAACGCCATCCGGTCGGAGCCCGAGCGCCGGCCCACCTTGTTGATGAGCCGCTGGGCGGCGCCGGGCCCGGAGAGCCGGCGGTCCAGGAGGTGGGCGAGGGCGTCCGGGGTCTCGACCTGCCCGCTGGAGGGGAGCACCAGGATCGGCTGGACGGCGGTGGCGCCGTCCGCGCGCAGCCGCCGCCACAGCTCTTCGAGCACCCACGTCTTGCCCGCCCTGCGCGGTCCGAGCAGGGCGACCGAGGCGCCGGTGGCGTGCCGGTCGCGCAGCCAGGCCAGCTCCGCCTCACGCCCCACCGGGCGGCCCTTGCCCGTCCCCACGTGGAACTGGTCGGCCACCAGCGGCAGATCCTCGATGCGGAACGGGCGCTGGCTGCCCTGGACGTCGGTGTCGCGGGCGCGCGCCTCGGCCGCGTACCGGGCGAGCGCGTCGGTCTGGCCCTGCCGTGTCGTGGGCCCCGGCAGCGTCGCGATCTGCAGCAGCCGCCCGCTCTCCGCGCTCAGCGCCCGCCCGGCGGGCTGCACCTCGGGGAAGCGCCGCCGGGGGAGCCCCACGTTGGCGTACCAGTCGGGGGCGGGAAGGCGCAGGACGAGGAGGCGCTCGGTCAGCGAGACCAGGCGCCGCGTGCTGAGGATCTGGGCGCCGCCCGCCAGGACCGTGCACACGCCGACCTGCGGGCCGCCGCGCAGCACCGCGTACAGATCGTCGACGGCGCCGCCGCCGTCGGTGGAGCCCATGCTGGTCAGGAACTCCTCCCAGCCGTCGAGGAGGACGAGGAGGTAGTGCATCCGGCGCGGTCCCGCGACGGACTGGCGCTGCGCGCCGATGTCCGCGAAGCCGCCGTGCGAGAGCAGCTCCTGACGCCTGCGCACGGTGGCGGTCAACATGCCGAGCAGCCGCACCATGTGGTCGGGGCGGCCCAGGTGCACGACGGTGCCGCAGTGCGGGAGTTCGGTGAGCGCCTGGAGCGCGCCGTCGCCGCAGTCGATCCCGTACACGTGGATGTCGGCCGTGCTGTGCTGGCGGGCGACCGCCGCCGCGAGGGTGCGCAGGAACTGGGAGCGGCCGGTGCGGGGCGCCCCCACGATCCGCAGGTTGCCGTCGCGCGCCAGGTCGAGGATGGCCGGGCGCTGCGTCTGCTCCTCCGGCGCGTCCTCCAGGCCGAACGCGAGGGGCGCGAGGCCCCGGCCGCGCGAGGGCGGCCGGATGTCGGTGAGCGGCAGGACCTCCTTGAGCGGCGGTGGCAGCGGGGTGGGCGGCGGTTCGACGGCGAGCAGTTCGGTCGCCTCGCACAGAGCGTCCACCAGCAGCGCGAGATCCGTCGTGCCGACCGAGTCGGGTTCGGCCCGCACGGTCAGCGGGGTGCGCGGCTGGGACCCGTAGGGCGTGATCTCCCGGACGACGACCGCCTCGCGGCCCGCCGGCCGGTGCAGGCCGCCGACGCGGGCGGTCTGGACGAGCAGCGGGTCGAAGGTGCCGGTCCTGATCAGGGCGATACCGGGCGACGACGTGCTCAGCTGGGCGGCGTCCGGCGCGTCGATGACGTCCATGCTCTCGCCCGGGTCGAGGAGGCGCAGGGCGACCCGCAGGTTGGTCAGGGCGCGGATCTCCGCGCTGACCACGCCCGACGGGCGCTGGGTGGCGCAGACCAGGTGGATGCCGAGGGAGCGGCCGCGCCGGGCGATGTCGATCAGGCCTGACAGGAAGTCGGCGTCCTCGCGGGCGAGCGAGGCGAACTCGTCCATGACGATGACGAGCCGGGGCAGCGGCGGCGGAGCCGGCTCCGTCCCGCCCCGGCCCCGGTCGCGCAGGTCCGCGTACTCGTGGATGTCCTTCACCTGGGCCTCGAACAACCGGCGTTCGCGGCGGCGCAGTTCGGCGCCGAGGCCGTCGAGGACACGCTCGCCGAGCCCCGGCCCCACATCGTTGACGACCGCCACCGTGTGGGGGAGGCGGGCCAGGTCGCCGAAGGCGGCGCCGCCCTTGTGGTCGACGAGCATGAACGTCATCTCGTCCGGCCGGTTCGCCACCGCCAGCGAGGCGATCCAGGTGCAGAGGAACTCCGTCTTGCCGGACCCGGTGGTGCCCGCGACCAGGGCGTGCGGGCCGTCCCGCAGCAGATCGAGGGCGACCGGGGTGGGCGTGGACCGGCCGATCAGCGCCTCCGTGCCGCGCGGCGACGCCTCCCAGCGCGCCACGATCTCCTGCGGATCGGGCGTGCCCAGGCCGAGCAGGTCCAGGAGGCGGTGCGGACGCGGGCGCAGATCGTCGGCGGAGGCGTCGCGCAGCGGGGCGACGGCGCGGGCCGTCCGGTCCAGCCAGTCGTCGGAGACGGTGTCGGCGATGCCCGTCAGGTCGGTGCCGCCCGCCGCGTACAGGGTGAAGGCCGTCGAGTCCGGGGAGCGCGGCGGGAGTTGCTCGGCCTCGATCACCGCCGCGCACTGCTGCGGCAGCGACCGCACGTCCGGCGCCAGGCATACGGTGAAGATCCCGGCGGCCGGGCCCTCGCGCAGCAACTGCGGCACCCCGGGCAGCGAGATGAGCGGGCGGGCCCCGTCGAGGACGAGCACCAGATGGCGCCGGGAGCCGTCGGCCGTCGGCAGCGGCCTGCTCTGCCGCTCGCGCAGCGTCGTCAGCGCCTCGGAGACCTGCCGCAGGTGGCCGGCGTAGTCGGTGCTGATCCGCGGCCGGCTCTCCCCGTCGTACGAGCGCAGGCCCGGCAGCCAGCGGGCGAACCGCCAGTCGGCCGACCCGGCGGGCGTCGTGAACACCCGCACCCCCACGTCGGCCGGGCTGTGCAACAACGCCACCTGCGCGACCAGCCACGCCCCGATGCGGCGGGTCACGGGGGTGGTCCCCGCGATGCCGAGGACGCCCGTGCCCGGCAGGTCGACGGCGACGGGGACGGGGTAGGCCCCGACGCTGTTGACGCCGACGCGCAGCCGCAGATGGTCGCTGTCGCCCACCCGGCGCTCCCACAGGCGGGCCGTCTCGCCGTAGGCCCCGGCCAGGATGTCGGCGGGGCCGGGCACCAGGTACGCGGTCTGCGCCCGCAGCTGTTCGCGGGCCCGCTTCGCGGCGCGGCGCAGCCGGAACCGGCCCGGCCTGCCCGGTTCGACCGGCGGCCCGGCCGGGAACACCCGGGGCGGCCTGCGGAACATGAGGGTGCCGTCGCCGCCCGCGGTGAGCAGGTCCTGCGGCAGGGCCGTGAAGTCGGGCCCGGCGGCCGTCGGCGGGGCCGGAGGCCGGTGCAGCCAGAGCGTGCAGCCGTCCCGCAGCGGCGACTCGTCGAGCGGCGCGTCCAGCGCCACGTTCTCCGGACCCGACGTGCCCTGCGCGCCGCGCAGCGCGAGCCGCGTCACCTCCGGCAGCCCGCACACATGGCCGAGCGCCTCCGCGACGGCCCGGACCGGGGTGTCCCCGGCGGCCGTCACCGCCACGTCCCGCTGCACGCCGTCCGGCGCCACCACCGTAAAGATCCGCCCCATGCTCCCCGCCCCCGTAGTCGGGCCCCAGAGCCCCATGCTCGTGAACGAGCCCCGTCGTCGACCGGGCCGTCCCTCCCGAACCTCAGCGCGGCGCGGGCGCGGGCCCGGGAACCGCCGTCTGGTCCCGCAACTGCTGCTCGCTCGCGGCGAACTCGGTCAGCCAGCCCGCCGTCTCGCCCTCGACCTGGCTGTGCACGGCCGCCACCAGCGCGGTGATCAGGTCCATGCGATGCTCCAGGTCCTCGGCGGTGATGCCGTCCGCCGCGGGGCCCGCCCGCAGCTCCTCGCGCGACCAGGCGAGCCGGAACTCGCTGAGCTTCGTGCGCAGCGCCTGCGCCGCCGCCATGTCCCGCATCCAGGCGGCGGAGAGCCCGAAGAAGTGGTCGAAGCCCTTGCAGCCCGCGGCAAGCGCGAGCAGCACGTACCCGAGCGCCTGCGGCGGGCCCTGGTCGAGGGAGCCCGCGAGCGGGACGGCCGTCCCCGCTATGGCCAGGAGGATCGTCAGGCCGCGGATGAGGCGCGAGCCGCGCCGCTTGAGCCGCCGGTCGCGCAGATACCAGTCGACGGCGTCCTCGGCCTCCTGCTCCGCCCACGCGCGGATCGCCAGGAGCGCCTCGCGCCTGGCCTGCGGCGTGCCGCCCGCCACCACCGGGAACGGGCGGCTGCGCAGATCCCGCTTCGGGCCCGCGCGCCCGTCCCCCGACCTGTCCCTCGGCCTGTCACCCACCGTGTCACCGCTGATCCCCCGACGCAGCATCAACACCACCCGAACGTAAGCGAGTTCACTCATAGTGAGCGTAACCGCTCGGGGTGCTCCCTGTCCCGGTCCCCGCACTCACGTCCTGCGCGCCCCGCCCCGCCCGCAGGCTGCCGGCGCCCCGTCCGTCACGCCAGTTGCCGCCGCACCAGCTCGTGCAGGCGCCCGCCGGTGTCGGCGAGGAGTTCGGCGGGCGCGCCCTGCTGGACGACGCGCCCCGCCGACATGACGATCACCCGGTCCGCGTCGAGGACCGTGGACAGGCGGTGCGCGATGACGACGCGGGTGGCGTGCAGGGCGCGCGTGCTGTCGATGACGATGCGCTGGGTCTCGTTGTCGAGCGCGCTCGTCGCCTCGTCGAAGAAGAGCAGGCGCGGGCGGCGGATCAGGGCCTGCGCGATCATCAGCCGCTGCCGCTGCCCGCCGGAGATCGCCCCGCCTCCGGAGATCATCGTGTGCAGGCCCATCGGCATCCGCTTGATGTCCTCGGCTAGCCCCGCCATCTCGGCCGCCGCCATGGCCTCCTCCTGCGTGAACGACTCGGCGCCGCAGATGCAGTCGAGGATCGAGCCGGTCAGCGGCTGCGCGTTCTGCAGGACGACCCCGCACTGGCGCCGCACCGCCGCCTGGTCGAGCGCGGCGAGGTCCTGGCCGTCGTAGAGGACGCTGCCGGACGTGGGCGCGTCGAAGCCGATGAGGAGGCGGAGCAGGGTCGACTTGCCGCAGCCGCTCTCGCCGACGACGGCCACGAACTCGCCGGGCCGGATCGCGAGCGACACGCCGTCCAGGACGAGCGGCCCGTCGTCGGTGTAGCGGAAGGAGAGGTCGCGGGCCTCCAGGGCGCCGGTCAGCTCGCCGGGCTGGGTCGCGGTGCCGCGCACCTCCGGCTCGGCGTCGAGGACGGGCTTGATCTGCTCGTACATGGGCAGCACGGCGGCGGCCGAGATGAGCGCGCCCGTCAGCTGCGTCACGGAGGTGAGCAGCATCGTCACCGCCGTGTTGAAGGTGAGGAAGGACGCCGCCGACATGCTGCCCCGGGCCGGGCCCGCGAGCAGCATGAACATCACCAGTGAGCACAGCGGCAGGTAGACGGCGTTGAGGACCGTCGTCGCGTTCTTGATGCGGCCCGCGCGGCGGTGCAGGTCGCGGCTGCGCGCGAACTCCTTCGCCCAGGCCGCGTACGCGAAGCTCTCCGCCCCGGCGACCCGCAGCTTCGGCAGCCCGCGCAAGGTCTGGTAGGCGCGGTTGTTGAGCTTGTTGCCGAGCTCCACGAGCCGCCGCTGCCAGCGCAGCTCCCACAGGCCGAGGGTGAGGAAGACGAGGGCGACGACCACCAGCATGCCGAGCGCGGCGAGCGCGAGCGGCACGCTGTAGAGGAGCAGCAGGACGAGGTTCATCGCGCCGATGGTCACCGACTGCACGGCCACCGGGCCGACCCCGGACAGGAGCCGGCGGATCGCGCTGATGCCCATGGCCGCGCTCGCCAGTTCGCCGGTGGAGCGGGACGCGAAGAAGCGGGTCGGCAGCCGAAGCAGCCGGTCCCAGACAGCGGGTTGGAGCACACTCTCGACGCGTCCCTCGACCCGCAGCACGGTGACGTTCTGCAGCAGCATGAAGACGGCGGAGACGAGGCTGGTGATCACGACGGCGAGGGACACCTGCGTGATGAGGCTCGTCTGCGCGTTGGGCACGTACGTGCCGAGCACATGGCCCGTCGCGACCGGGACCAGCGCGCCGAGCCCGACCGTCACCAGACCCGCGAGCAACAGCCTGCGTACGTCGGACGCGGCGGCGCGCAGGCTGAACCGGGCAAGCCGCCAGGGCGTCAGCCTCTCCTCGGGCAGCGGCCGGTACAGCATGACGGCCCGCTCCTCGAAGTCCTCCGCGGTGTCCTCGTCGATCCGGGTGCCGCCGCGCTCGGCGGAGGGGTGCACGGCCTCGTAGCCGCCGCGCCGCCACAGCAGGGCGACCGGCGCCCCGGACGCGGCCCGGAACCCGACGAGGGGGCCCATGTCCTGCCGCCACCAGTTCCCGGCGAGCCGTACCGGACGGGTCCGGATCCGGGAGGCCACCGCGACCTGCTCGACCGGGTCGATCCGGTCGCTGACCGCGCCGCCGCGGCCCGGCTCGGCGAGCCGGATCCCGGCCGCGTCCGCCACCACCTTGCACGCCGCGTACGTCGCGTCGACGCCGCTCTGTGTGGTGCGCCCGCGCCGCCCGCGCGGACCGATGGAGGCGAGCAGCGTGCGGTCGGCCTGTTCGCGGACGGCCTCGCCCGCGCGGATCCCGGCCGCAGCCCGGTCCTCGTGCGCGCTCTCCATGCGCTCGATCCAGCGGTCGAGGGTGGCGAGGAGCCGGTACTGCTGGTTGACCATCCGCTGCCACAGCGCGCCGTCCATCAGCAGATCGGCTGCCGCGTCGGCGGCGTACGCGGACCCGTACTGCACACTGCCGGGCGCGAGTTGCGGCCAGAGCACGTCGTCGTCGCCGGTGAAGTCGTCGTCGGAGTGCCCGGCCCGCCCGCTGAGCGGCGCCTCGAAGAGCACCCGCTGACCGCGCCCGACCCCGAGCGCGAACGCCTCCTCCAACAGGCTCCACGCCACGTCGTACGTGCCGTCGTGCGCGGCCGGGGTGTACGGCAGCTCGCGCAGCGCGATCCGGCGCAGGGCGCAGCCCGCGAGGGGCCGTCCGACCAGGGTGTGCTGGGTGCCCTCGACCGGGCCGAGCAGCAGCGTGCCCGGTTCGAGGCGGCCCAGGAAGTGCCAGTGCCCCTGCGCGTGGGCGTCCACGGCGAACAGGTCGAGCGCGCCGTCCACGACGAGCCACAGCACCTGCGGCCCTTCGAGCGACAGGCTGCGCAGGCCCGCGCAGTCGACCGGGGTGCCGAGCCCGCCGAACGCCGCGACGACCTGGTCCGAGGCCGCGTACGGGGCGGACTCCGTCGATGTGTACGTCACTTCAGTGCTCCCTGACCAGCTCGGCGTAGGGCCCGCCCGCCGCCACCAGATGTTCGTGGCGGCCCCGTTCGACGACCTGGCCGTGGTCGAGGACCACGATCTCGTCGCTGTCGCGCACGGTGCTCAGACGGTGCGCGATGACGACGCACGCGCAGCCGCGCCGCCGGATGTTGTCCATCACGATCTGTTCGGTCTCGGCGTCGAGCGCGCTCGTCACCTCGTCCAGGACGAGGATGCTGGGGCGTCGCACGAGCGCCCGCGCGATCTCCAGGCGCTGGCGCTGCCCGCCGGAGAAGTTGCGGCCGTCCTGCTCGACGCGGCTGTGCAGGCCGCCGGGCCGCCGCGCCACCACGTCGTACAGGCAGGCGTCGCGCAGCGCGTCGGCGACCGCCTCGTCGGAGATCGACGGGTCCCACAGCGCCACGTTGTCGCGCACCGTGCCCTCGAAGAGGAAGACGTCCTGGTCGACGAAGGACACGGACGCGGCGAGCGCGCCGCGCGGAATGTCGTCGAGGCGCCGGTCGTCGATCCGGATGACGCCCTCCCAGGGCGTGTACAGACCGGAGATCAGCCGGGAGACGGTCGACTTGCCGCTGCCGGACCCGCCGACGAGCGCCACCTGCTGACCGGGCCCGACCGTCAGCGAGAACCCGGACAGGAGCGGCTTGTCGAGCGGGCTGTACCCGAACGTGATGCCGTCCAGCTCGACGTGCCCCTTCAGGCGGCGCGTGCTCGCCACCGCCTCCGGGCGCGCGTACAGGCTGTCGACGGGGAAGTTTTCCACGTCCTTCAGGCGGGCGACGTCGGCGGCGAAGTCCTGGATGCGGCCCGCGACGCCGTTGAGCCGGGTGATCGGCGCGGTGAACCGGGCGACGAGCGCCTGGAAGGCGACGAGCAGACCCACGGACAGATGCCCCTCGACCGCCCGCAGACCGCCGATCCACAGGATCAGCGCACTGTTGAGCGTGGCGAGCGTCGGCGCGACGATCCCGAGCCACGCGCTCGGCACGCCGAGCCGCTGCTGCTCCTCCAGGGTCGTCGCGTGTTGCCCGGCCCAGCGCCGGAAGTACCCGTTCTCGCCGCCGGTCGCCTTCATCGTCTCGATGAGCTGGAGCCCGGTGTACGAGGTGTTGGTCAGCCGCGCCGAGTCCGCCCGCAGCTTCTGGGTACGGGTCGCGCGCAGCCGGACGACGATCCGCATCGCCACCACGTTGAGCAGCGCGATGCCGACACCGACCAGGGTCAGCTGCGGGTCGTAGGTCCACAGCAGCGCGGCGTACAGGAGCACCACGACGCCGTCGACCCCGGCGGCGGTGAGGTCGCGGGCCAGCGTCTCGGCGACCGCGTCGTTGGACTGGAGCCGCTGCACGAGGTCGGCGGGGCTGCGCTGGGCGAAGAACGTGACCGGCAGCCGCAGCAGGTGGCGGAAGAAGCGGGCGCTGCTCAGCGTCGAGGAGATGATGCGGCCGCGCAGCAGGTTCGCCTGTTGCAGCCAGGTCAGGACACCGGTCAGGGCCACCATGGCGGCCATCGACGCGAACAGCGCGCCGAGCAGCGAGGTCTGGTCGCCGATCAGGAACAGGTCGATGTACGTCTTGCTGAGCGCGGGCACCGCCGCGCCCACGGCGACGAGGAGCAGGCTCGCGAGGAGCGCGGCGAGCATGGTGCCGGTCGTGCCGCGAAGCCGTCCGGGAAGGGCCTTCAGGACACCGGGGCGGCGCCCGCCCGTCCGGAAGCCGTCGCCCGGCTCCATCACCAGGACGACCCCGGTGAAGCTGGTGTCGAAGTCCTCCATTGCGACGAACCTGCGCCCCTTGTCGGGGTCGTTGATGTGGACGCCGCGCCGTCCGAAGCGGCGGCCCATGCCGTCGTAGACGACGTAGTGGTTGAACTCCCAGAAGAGGATCGCCGGGCCCTGTACGTCGGCGAGGGCCGCCGTCTCCATCTGCATGCCCTTGGCGGTCATGCCGTAACTGCGCGCCGCCTTCAGCAGATTGCTGGCGCGCGATCCGTCCCGCGAGACGCCGCACGCGATGCGCAGCTCCTCCAGCGGGACGTGGCGGCCGTGGTGGGCGAGGACCATGCCGAGCGCGGCGGCGCCGCACTCGACGGCCTCCATCTGCAGCACGGTCGGGGTGCGCACGGTCCTGCGGCGCCTGGGCGGCGGGGGAGCGGAGCGGGCGCGACGGCGGTCGGGGCGGTGGCTCGCGGGCGGCAGCGAGGTGGCGCTCATGGCAGCAGCCAATCCATCGGGCGCTGCTCGGCGAGGTGCACGGCGGCGGAGGCGAGCGTCATGGAGGTGAGCGGGTAGGGCGGCCCGTCCTCCGTCGACCAGGCGTAGCCGGACTTCGTGTGCGCGTCCTTGGTGAGCTGGACGAGCACGGGCACGCGGGCGCCGCCCTTCGTGAACTGTCCGGCCAGCTCGCCGTCGCCGAGGAAGTCGGTGACCTGGCGCCGGGTCTGGGCGGCGCGGCCGACCGCCTTCACCTTGCCGCGCAGCACGCCGTAGCTCTGGGCGGCGGGCACGGTGAGATCGACGGCGGCGTTCGCGGGCACGTTCGCCGCGCCGGTCGCGGGCACGTAGACCATGGCGAGCAGCGGGTCGCGCACGGACGTGGTCCGCTCCAGGGTCGCGACGTCGGCGCCCGTGGTGACGACGGAGCCGATGCGGGCGACGAGCGCGGTGACGCGCCCCGCGTCGATGGCGCGCACGACCCGGTTCCCCTGCTCCGTACGCACCCTGAGCAGCGGGGCGTCCTTGCCGACCCGCTGCCCCTCCTTCACGTACACGCCCGTGACCTGCCCGGTGACCGGGGTCTGGAGGACGTAGCTGCCCTGCCCGTACGTGAGGATCCCGCTCGCCCTGAGCGTCGAGTCCACCGAGCCGGTGACGGCCCACACGCAGGACGCGGCCATGACGACGACGGTCACGGCCAGGGCGAGCACCCCCTGCGGCCGCGCGAGGCGCACCGGCAGATCGAGCTCCTCCGGTGACTGCAGCTTGCTGAGGGCCTGTTGGCGGAACTGCACGCGATGTTTCCCTTACGTAGCCCGAAAGCCCCGGGACCGTGAGGTCCCGGGGCCTTGGAGCCGCCGCCCGTCAGGTGGCGGCGGCGTGATCCGTGGTGGATCCGGCTCAGAGGCCGGCGACCAGACCGGTGGCCAGACCCGTGACGGCGCCGACGTTGACGCCCGTCAGGCCCTCGACGGTGCCGGTGACGCCCGCGACGACGCCCGAGACCGGGGCGATCGAGTCGACGGTGCCGGTCACGTTGGCGGCAACGCCGCCGACGAGGCCGCCGGAGACGTTGTCCAGCTCGGCGTCGGAGATCTCGAGGGTCTGGACCTGGGGGGTGTTGCTCATGAGGAGAGCCGCCCTTCTCAGTGGGTATTCGGGTATCGCGATAAACGCGGGAACGCTGCACGGAATCGGTGGAGGCGAATCCGTGAGGTCCTGCGGTGCGGAGGATCAAAGCACGTCGACGCATCGCACAGCTAATCGGAAGGTCCCCGGTGAGAGGGGATGTGCGCGGTCAATTACCGCCTGGTGCAGGACCATTCACCGACCGGCGCCATTCCCTTCACAACCTTCACGGAAGGAATTGCGAGGAGAGCGGTGCCACTTTCAGCAAAATGGACACTCGCGCATCAATGGGTTTCCTCGTCCGCGACGCGCGATGGATTTTTGTGTTCCCCCGTGACTGCTCTGCGCACTCGCTGTGCAGGTTTCTGGCACACCACCGCGGCGGCCGACAGAACGGCCGGTGGCGCGAACCCCCACGACGGCGTACGCGCGTGCAGGGCCACCGCGCAGGCGGCCCCGCAGACGACCGCGACGAGCCGGGCGACGACCCAGAGCTGCCCGGCCCCGCGCCGCGAACCGTCCGTGAACCCGGTGACGAGCGTGGTGAGGGTCCCGGTGAAGTACGTGGTGGGCGCGGCACCGGCCGCGACCATCGCCGCCGACTGGCCGCCCATCGCGAGCGCGGCGGTCAGCAGCAGCACGGTCCGCCACGCGGCGCCGGGCCGCCCGTCGCACACCGCGCCCGCGACCGCGACGCCCGCGAGCAGTACGGTCTGCGCCGCGAGACAGGCCACGACGCGGCCCCGCCACGGGTCCCGAGGGGCCGGTCCCCGGCACCCGCGCGCCACGAGCACCGCCCCGACGACGTACCCGGCGAGCGCGTACAACGGCCCGGCCACCCCTTCCCCGTGCCCGGCCCCGCCCCCGGCCACGTCCCCGAACGCCACGCCGAGCAGCACGAGGTTCCCGGTCATCACTCCGGCGAAGACGGTGCCGAGCGCGGTGAACGCCAGCGCGTCCACGGCGCCGGAGGCCCCGGCGAGCAGAAGAAGAGAGAGCCGCGCGCGTGTGGTCATACGGGGGACGGTAGGCGCGCCGCCGCCTCCGTCCGGGCCCACCGCGCCGCGGCCCGACACGCTGCGGGTCAGCGGCAGGCTCGCCGACGGGATCCTGCCCTACCTCGCGGGCCCGCGCGCCCTGGAGGAGCACATCGTGCCCGGCGTCGTCACCGGGGACGCGGACGCGGTGCGCCCCGCGGTGTACGAGCGGCTGTCGTTCTGCGCGCGGATCCCGTCCTGCGCCCGCGTCGTGGAGCTGTCCGGCCATCGGCACCCCAGTGACCTCGCCGTCGTCGGCGACGAGAAGGCGCTCACCGAGGCGGTGCGCCGTTACCGGGACGCGGGCGCCACCGACGTGGTCGTCAGCGGCACCGAGGCCGACGGCGACGACTCGCGCGTACGGACCTGGGAGGTCCTCGGCGAACTGGCCTGACCCGGCCCCGGCCCACGGCTGTCGAAGCGCTTCGATGCCGTTCTGGACAGGTCCCCGCCGCCGCCATAGGGTCGGTAGGCCGAACACCCCACGGCAGCCCGTCCCCGTCGGAGTGGTCCGCACCGGCGCCCCTCGTCACGGCTCAGGAGAACCACATGGTCACGCTCGCAGAGGTCGCCCGGCACGCCGGAGTCTCCGCCAGCACCGTGAGCTACGTCCTCAGCGGCAAGCGCTCCATCTCCGCCGCCACCCGGGAGCGCGTCGAGACCAGCGTCCGCACGCTCGGCTACCACCCGAACGCGGGCGCGCGGGCCCTGGCCAGCAGCAAGTCGAACATCATCGCCCTGATGGTGCCGCTGCGCACCGACATGTACGTGCCGGTGATGATGGAGATCGCCATGGCCGTCGCCACCGCCGCCCGCGCCCACGGCTACGACATCCTGCTGCTCACCGGCGAGGAGGGCGCCCAGGCGGTGCGCCGCATAGAGGGCAGCGCCCTCGCCGACGCCATGATCGTCATGGATGTCGAGCTGGACGACGAGCGGCTGCCGCTCCTGCGCTCCGCGCCCCGCCCCGCCGTCCTCATCGGCCTGCCGTCCGACACCACCGGACTGACCTGCGTCGACCTGGACTTCGCCGCCGCAGGCGCCGTCTGCGCCCAGCACCTGGCCGACCTCGGCCACCGCGAGGTCGCCGTCATCGGCGAGGCCGCCGCCGTCTACGAGCGGCGTACCGGGTTCGCCGAGCGGACCCTGACCGGCCTGCGCGAGCGCAGCCGCGACCTCGGCCTGCGCCTGCTGCACCGCCCCTGCGAAGGCTCGTACGCCGCCGTGTCGGCGACGCTCTCCCGTGTCTTCGACGAGCGCCCGAACACCACCGCCTTCGTCGTGCAGAACGAGGCGGCCACCGACCCGCTGCTCGCGCTCCTGCGCCAGTCGGGCCGCGCCGTGCCCGAGGACGTGTCGGTCGTCGCCGTCTGCCCCGAACAGGTCGCGGCGCACGCCTCGGTGCCGCTGACCGCGGTCGCGGTGCCCGCGCAGGAGATGGGGCGGCGCGCGGTCGAGCAGGTCATCGCGCGGATCGAGGGGCGCGGCTCGGACGAGGAGGTCGTGCTCCTGGAGCCGGAGCTGACCCTGCGCGAGAGCGCGGCCCAGGCCCCGGCCGGCACCTGAGCCGCGCGTCCGTCCGCGCCGGGCGGAGTCAGCTGCTGGAGACCTTGAAGCTGTTGGTCCGGAAGTCCAGGCCGCCGGAGGACGAGGTGATCTCGTAGCCGAACTGGACGTCCCCGATCGTCTCGTTGCCCCACCACCCCTTGGTGTCCTTGATCCACTTCAGGATCGGCAGGATGTTCACCGTGCCGGAGGACGAGTCGGAGGTGCGCAGGAACGAGAACACCTCGTTGGCGCCGTTGTTCCCCTTGTAGACGGTCCAGGTGTGCCCGCCGAGCGTCACGTTCCCCTGCGAGGTGCCGAGCGGGCCGACGGCCCCGTTGTGGTTGACCCAGAGCATGACCTCGTAGTCGTAGTCGCTGTCCCAGATGTCGTACGACGTGTTGTACGCGCCCGACGACGGCACCGTCACGTTGTAGCCGCTGGTGAGCGAGGACAGGGAGGTGATCGGCTTGTTCACGATCTTCTTGGCGTTCGGGTAGGACTTGATGCCGCCCGTGTTCGGGTGGTTCGCCCAGACACCCCAGTTGGACGAGGAGTTGGCCCAGATCGACTGGGCGCCCGCGCCGGAGCCCCAGATGTTGTTGTACAGGATGTAGCCGTCGGAGGTCGTGTAGGTGCCCCATTGGTCGGACGACGACCAGACCAGCGCCTGCGCGGGGGCGGCGGCGAGGGCGAGCGCGGCCGACGCGGCGACTGCGGCGCCGAGCAGGGTGCGACGGCGTACGGAGGTGGGGTGCGGGGTGCGGGGCATGGTGTTCCCTTCCATGGTGGGTGGGGGGAGGTGCCGGAACTACCGCGTGCTGCAGGTGAGTTGTTGTTCCTCGCCCGCGGTCAGGCGCAGCCGCCCGGGTCCGCCGACGGGCGTCATGAGGGCCACGTCCGCGTCCCGGCCGGGGCGGATCGCGGCCGTACAGGTGGCCCCGTTCCAGGCCAGGTCGACGCGGGCGCCGAATCGCGTGCGCAGGCCGGACGCCGAGCCGCGCCGCCACCCGTCGGGCAGCGCGGGCAGCAGGACGAGCCGGTCGGGCGTGGACTGGAGCAGTGCCTCGGTGAGCAGGGCGGGCAGGGTGTGCGCGGCGTCCGCGTTGTAGACGTCGCGGCGCGGATAGTGCGCGCTCATCAGGGAGCGGTGGAAGTAGTCGCCGGTCAGGACGTGGCGCAGCGCGTCACCGACCCGGGCCGGATCGCGCAGCCGGGCCGCGATGAGGGCGTGATGGAGGTGGCCGTGCGCCGAGTCGTTCTCGGCGCTGCGCAGTTCGAGCGCACGGTGCGCGGCCTTCGCCCACGCGGGGGTCTCGTACGGGTTGATCTCGTGGTGCGGCCACACCGGGTAGAGGTGGCTGAGATGGCGGTGGTCGTAGCTGTCGTCGAGGCCGGGCCAGGCCCATTCGGCGAGCGCGCCGTCCGCGTTGATCCGGTAGTCGGGCAGCCGGCCGGCGAGGGCGTTCCAGCGGTCGGCGTCGGGGCCCGGGTGCCAGGCGGCGGCGGTGCGCAGGGCGTGCCGGGCCGCCGCGATGTCCATCGTGGCGTTGAGGGTGCCCCAGCTCGCGTTCGCCGGACGGTTCTCGGGCGAGTACGACGGCACGACGACGACGCGCCCGTCGGGACCGGTACGGCGGAGGAAGTCCTCGTAGAAGACGGCGACCTCGGCGAGCGCGGCGGCCAGCCACGCGGGCCGGTCGCCGCTCGTCTCCGCCTGTTCGACCAGCGGCGTCAGCAGCCAGTCGGCGCCCGCCGTCCACAGGTGCATCGGCCACTCCCGCTGGAAGTGGTAGGCGTGTCCGGACTCGCCGTCGGTGTGGGCGGGCGCGACGATGCCGCGCGCGCCGAAGATCTCCCGGGCGTTGTCCCGCCAGTGCGCCAACTGGGCGCGGATCAGCGCCCCTTGGGCGTCGGTGGTCTCCGGCAGCGCGCAGGTGACGGCGGACGCCGTCTGGAGGTTCAGGTTGGCGTCCGTGGTGAACGCGCCCGACCACGCCGTGTCCCACGCTCCGGTCCACAGTCCGGTCAGGCGGGGCGGCAGCGCGCCCGATGAGCTGAGCAGGTGGTAGCGGCCCGCCGCGAACAGGCGCTCCAGGAGGGCGTGGCTGTCCGGGCGCTCAAGGAGGGCGCTGCCCGGCAGGCCGCGCTCGGCGGGCGGCGCGTTCAGGTCGAACGCCACCCGCTCGTACGCGGTGCGGTGGAGCTCCTCGTGCCGGGCGAGGAGGTCCGCGTACGTCACCGCCGGGTCGCCGGTCACCAGCGCCGCAAGGCCGGCGGCCTCGGTGGCGGCGTCCAGCTCGCCGGTGTGCCGGTGCACCCGCGTGAGCAGCAGCAGCCCGGTCGCACCGGTGACGCGCAGCCCCTTGACGCCCACCGATCCGTGCCCGGCGTGGACGAGCGCCAGAGTGACCCCGGTGTACGCCAGGTCACTGTCGGGGTAGCGGCAGCGCACCGTCAGCTGGGCGCCGTGCGACGTCAGGACGACCGCGCGGCCGACACCGAGCCCGTCCGGCACCCCGGCGAGCCGGTGATCCAGCCACAGCTCACCGTCGAGCCCCGGCCCGGTCACGTACTGCACGACCACGTCGTCCGAGCGGGAGACGAAGACCCGGCTGTGCCAGCCGCCGCACCGGGCGTCCGCGACCCCCGTCGCGAAGTCGACGGAGCGGCGGTAGCCCCGCCACTCCACGCTGTCCCGTACGAATCCGACCTGGAACGCCGGATGGAACGGCCGCACCCAGCGCAGCGCGCGCCCGTCCGTGAACCGCTCGGCGGCGTCCACGTCCCCGGCGAGCAGGCTGTCCTGGAGGGCGGGCAGCCGGTCGGCCAGGGCGGGCGGGCCCGGCTGCGGTCCCGCGCCGTCCGGGCGGACGAGGGTGTGCTGCGTGACGATCACCCGGTCGTCGTGCGGGTCGCCGAAGACCAGGGCGCCATGGTGGCCGTTGCCGCTGAGGAAGGCGTCCTCCCAGCGTGCGGCGGGCACCGGCTCCCAGGTCCCGTGCGGATGCTCAGGCGGCACCGGGCCCCCGCTCCTCGCGCTCGGGCGCCGCCTCGTCCTCGCGCACGAGCACCGCCTCGTCCTCGTCGCGCACGAGCACGTCGAGCACGGCCACGCCGAACCGGCCGAGCCGCACGCACCCCTCGTGCTCGGTACCGCTCAGCACGTCCCGGTACACGGCGCCGTCCGGCAGCGGCACGACCGTCTCGCCGCGCCCGTGGTGCAGCAGGAACAGCAGCCCGCCCCGGCGTACGGCCTCCACCCCTGCGGGGAGGCCGGACAGTGGAGGCCGTACGCCCGCTCCGGCGGCGATCTCCGCGAGGAGCGCGCGCAGCGCCGGAGGTTCGGGGAGGGTGGAGAGGTACCAGGCGTGGCCCCGGCGCAGGACGGCGGGGAGCCCGTCGAGGTCGCCACCGCGATAGGCGGCCACCACGTCGGCGTCCTCGGCGGCCGTCAGCTCCTCGGACCAGAGCGTGCCGGTGAACTCCCCGCAGTCCACGCTCTCGTCCTCGTCGAGCGGCCACCACTCGTGCAGTGTGCGGATGCCGAACAGCTCGCGCAGCCGGGCGTCCATGCCGCCGCTCCGTACGCGGTCGTCGGCGTCGGCGATCCCGGTGAAGAACCCGCACACGAGCGTCCCGCCGCCGCGCGCGTACGCCACGAGGTTGTCGATCGCCGCGTCCGTGCAGAGGTAGAGCTGCGGCACGACGACGACGCGGTACGCGGACAGGTCGTGCTCGGGGTGCGCGAAGTCGGCGGTGAGGTGCGCCTCCCAGAGCGCCCGGTGCCAGGCCCGTACGACCTCCTCGTACGCGACCCGCTTCGACGGCCGGCCCTCCTGGTCACCCGCCCACCAGGCGTGCCAGTCGTGCAGGACGGCGATGCCGGACCGCTCGTGCGCGCCCGCCACGCCGAGCCGGGCCAGCTCGGCGCCGATCCGCTTGACCTCGGCGAACGCCCGCCCCTCGGCGCCCGCGTGCCCGACCATCCCCGAGTGGAACTTCTCGGCGCCCTGCCGGGACTGCCGCCACTGGAAGTAGTGGACGGCGTCCGCGCCGCGCGCCACGGCCTGGAGCGACCAGAGGCGGTTGAGCCCGGGCGGCTTGGGGTGGTTGACCTCGCGCCAGTTCACCGGGCCCGCCGCCTGCTCCATGACCATCCAGGGGCCGCGGGCCTGGCCGCGCGTCATGTCGGCGATCATCGCGTTGTACTGCCCGCCCAGCGGATCGCGCGGATCGGGATAGACGTCGACCGAGACGACGTCCTCCCGCTCCGCCCACGCCCAGCCGTTCTGCCCCACCCAGAGGGGCATGAAGTTGGTCGTGACCGGGATGTGCGCGGGGGAGTGGCGGCGTACGAGGTCGCGTTCGGCCACGTAGCACTCCATGAGCGCGTCCGAGGTGAAGCGGCGGAAGTCGAGGAGCTGCGCCGGATTACGGGTGTACTGCGCGCGGCGCGGCGGGATCACGTCCGCCCAGGTGTCGGCGTGCTGGCTCCAGAACGCCGTGCCCCACGCCTCGTTCAGCGCGTCGAGCGTGCGGTACCTGGCGCGCAGCCAGTCGCGGAAGGCGCGGGCCGCTTCGTCGCCGAAGTCGAACGTGCAGTACTCGTTGTTGATGTGCCACATGCGCAGCGCGGGGTGGTGCCCGTACCGGATCGCGAGGTCCTCGGTGATCGCGGCGGCGTAGCGGCGGTAGACGCTGGAGGAGTGCGAGAACTGCTGGCGGGAGCCCCACCACACCGTGTGCCCGTCCTCGTCGCGCGGCAGTGTCTCGGGGTGGAGCCGGCCGAGCCAGGGCGGCGGGGACGCGGTCGGGGTGGCGAGGACGACGCCGATGCCGTGCGTGTGCAGCAGGTCCATGAGGCGGTCGAGCCAGTCGAACTCCCGCGCTCCTGGCCGGGGTTCGAGCTTCGCCCAGGAGAAGACGCCGACCGTGACGGAGGTGACGCCCGCCTCCTTCATCAGGGTCATGTCCTCGGCCCACACCTCTTCGGGCCACTGCTCGGGGTTGTAGTCGCCGCCGAACAGCAGGCGGCCTTCGTGCGCGATGGTCGAAGCAGCGATGCTCACCCCTTCACCGCCCCCGTCAGCATCCCCTTCTTGAAGTGGCGCTGGACGAACGGCGACGCCACCGCGACCGGGATCAGCGCGAGCACCATCACGGCCATCTGAAGTCCGAGCGTGGAGAGTTCGCCGGTGCGCACCGCCTGCTGGAGGCCGGTCGGCGCCGCCGTGTTCTTCTGCACGAGCTGGATGAGCACGTTCTGGAGCGGCATCATGTCCTGGTCGCTCAGGTAGATCGACGCGTTGAACCAGGCGCTCCAGTAGCCGACCGCGTAGAACAGCGAGATGACGGCGAGGACGGCGCGCGAGAGCGGCATGATGATCGTCAGCAGGATGCGCAGGTCGCCCGCTCCGTCGATGCGCGCGGACTCGGTCAGCTCCGGGGAGATGCCCATGAAGAAGCCCCGCAGGACGAGGATGTTGAAGACGCTGACCGCGCTCGGCAGGATCAGCGACAGATAGGTGTCGGTCAGGCCGAGCGACTGCACCAGCAGGTACGTCGGGATGAGCCCGGCACCGAAGAACATCGTCGCCATCAGCGCCATCAGGAGGACGCGGTGGCCCAGGCTGCCGGGCCGCGACAGCCCGTACGCCGCGAGGACCGACACCGCCATGGAGAAGACGGTGCCGACGAGCGTGACGCCGACCGAGACCAGGATCGCCCGGCTGACCTGGCCGCCGCCGAGCAGCTCCGTGTAGTTGACGAAGGTGATGCCCTCGGGGACGACCACGAGGCCGCCCGCCCGGTCGATCACCGGCTTGGGGGAGAGGCTGGTGACGACGACGATCCACAGCGGGGCGAGCACGGCCAGGCAGCACAGGACGAGGAAGCCGCCCTTCGCCGTCAGGCCGGCCCTGCTGGGCGGCTCCTCCCACACGGGGCGGGGCGGCGCTTGCAGGCTGCGGATCAGCTGCGTGTTCAGGCTCACTTCTTGTACACCCCCTGCTCACCGAGCAGATGAGCGAACTTGTTCGCGGCGAGCACGAGGCAGACCCCGATCACGCCCTTGACCAGGCCGACCGCCGCCGCGTAGCTGAAGTCGCCGTTCTGGATGCCCATGTTCCACACGTAGGTGTCGAGCACTTCGCTGACGCCGACGCCGACCGCGTCGCGCTGGAGCAGGAACTGCTCGAAGCCGACGCTGAGCGCGTCCCCGACCCGCAGGACGAGGAGGAGCGCGATGACCGGGCGCAGCGCGGGCAGCGTCACGTGCCACATGCGGCGCCAGCGGCCCGCGCCGTCCATGGCGGCGGCCTCGTACAGGTCGGTGGAGACGGCCGCGAGGGCGGCGAGGAAGACGATGATCCCCCAGCCCGCGTCCTTCCACACGGACTGGGCGGTGACCAGGAACTTGAAGAAGTCGGCGTTCGTCATCAGGTCGAAGCCGCCCCAGCCGTGCTTCTCCATCGTCTGCGCGATGATGCCCGCCCCGCCGAAGACCTGCTGGAAGACGGTGACGACGAGCACCCACGAGAAGAAGTGCGGCAGATACATGATCGCCTGGGCGACGGCCCGGACCCGGGGCCGGATCACGCTGTTGATGAGCAGCGCGAGCGCGATGGGGACCGGGAAGAACAGCACGAGCTGGAGGAGGAAGAGCACGACCGTGTTCTTCGTGGCGTCCCAGAACAGCGGGTCGTCCACCAGGCGCGAGAACTGCTCCACGCCGAGCCAGGGGCTGTGGAAGATCGCGGTGACGCCGTTGCTCGCGGCGTAGGGGTCGTAGTCCTGGAACGCGACGACATTGCCGAGCAGCGGGACGTAGTTGAAGAGCAGGAGCAGGGCGAGGGCGGGCAGCGTCATCAGGATCAGCGTGCGGTCGCGGCGCAGCCGGACGCGCCACGGGATCCGGCCCGCCTTCTTCGCCGCCTTCGGCGGGACCTGTGCCTTGGCCGCCGTGGCGGCGACCGCGGCCGCCGGCTCCTCGACGGCCGTGGGCGGACGGGTCCCGTCGGGCCTGCTCCCGGCGGTGAGGGACATCAGTTGCCGCTGCCGTTCTCGTCGATGAGCTTCTTGTACCAGTCGCGCAACTTGTCGCCGCCGGAGGACTTCCAGGTGGAGATGGACTGCTGTACGTCGGAGAGCTTCTTGTTGCCGCGTACGAAGTCGATCTCCAGCTGCTCGAACTGGCTGGAGAGGTTGGCGTAGCGGGTCGGCTCGACGATGTTCATGCCGTAGGTGGACGTCTTCTTCATGAAGGCGCCCATCCGCTGCTCCCACTCGACCTGCTTGCGCGCGATGTCCGGGTAGTCGGGGTGCGCGAAGTAGGGGGCGGGGGCGGCGAGCATCACCCAGGCGTTGATGACCTCCTGGTTGCCCTGGTCGGTCTTGACCGGGACGCCGTCCTTGACCGTGTAGTGGGTGCCCTCGGTGCCGTAGTCGACGAGGATGCGCTCCTTCGTGCCGTACGGGGCGGCGGCGAAGTTGGCGGCGGCGAGCGCGTTCTCGACGGTCTCCTTGGAGGCGCCCTTGCGGATCAGCGACCAGATGTTGGCGGGCTGGGACGCCCACAGCTGTGGATCGCCGCCGTCGGGGCCGAAGATGTCCATCGCGTCCATCGCGAACTCCGGGTTGGACGCGGCCTGTTCGGCGGTCTTGCCGTACCAGGCGGACATGTCCATGTTGTACATGAGGATCTGGCCCGCGCCGAAGCGCTGCCCCGCGTCGCCGGAGCGGGCCTTGTCGTCGGGGTGGACGACGCCCGCGTCGAACAGCTTGCGGGTCCACTCCAGCGCTTCGAGGTACTCGGGCTGCTCGATGCGGTACGTCAGCTTGCCGTCGTCCCCGATGTGCCAGCCGAGCGAGCCGGAGGGCCGCACCCCGAAGATGTTGAACGCGGTCCAGGACATGTCACCGCAGGCGTACACCTTCGCCTTGGCGCTGGTCGCCTCCTTCGCCCAGCTCAGGAAGGTGTCCGTCGAGGTGGGGACCTCGTAGCCCTTCTTGTCGAAGACGTCCTTCCTGTAGTACGCGATGTTGAACGTCGCGGCGGCGGTCGGCATCGGGATGCCGCGCAGCGCGCCGCCGAAGATGCCCATGCGCCAGGAGTCGGAGGGGATCGCGGCGAGGTTCGGGTACTTCTTCACCTTGTCGCCCGCCAGATACGGGCCGAGGTCCATGAACTTCGCGGTGACCGCGTTGGAGATCTTGCCGACCAGCTCCCAGCTCGGCACCACGACCATGTCGGGGAGGGAGCTGGAGGCGAGGACCGCGCCGAGCTTCTGGCCGTAGGTGTTGCCGTCCTGGTTCTGCCAGGTGACCTTGGTGCCGGCCGCCGTGTCGAGCGCCTTGTAGTAGGCGCAGTCGCTCTTCGGCGGAGAGCCCCAGAACGGGGACATGATCTTGACGGGTGTGCCGGTGCCGAGCTTCTCCGGGACCGAGGCGGCCAGGGACGCCAGGGTGACCTTGCCGGTGTACCCGGCGGCCGAACCGTTCTTCGACGGCAGGTCGGGGTCGGCGAACTTGCTGGCGACGAAGGTCGGCAGCAGCTTGTCGGCGGCCTTGCCCGAGGTGGTGCCCTCCCGGTCCTTCTTGTCCGTCCCGCCGCAGGCCGTGAGCAGTGGCGCCCCGCCGGCCACGACAGCGGCGGCCAGGGCGCTGGAGGCGAGGAAACTCCTCCGGCTGGGAGCGGAGGCGGCGGAAGGCGAGTTCGGCGTCATTGCGGCAACCCTTCAAGGAACGCGACGAATTTTGTCGAAGCGCTTCGATGTTGCAGCGAGGCTAAGGGAACGTTTCCGGGGTCACAAGATTGGTGCACGGAATTCCTCACCCGACTTTCTCCGCACGGCTCTTGACACTTCCTCAGGCGAGTACGGAGCATCGAAGCGCTTCGAAGATCCCTCTGCCACCTTTTCCGCTTCTCTGCCAAGGGACCCGTCCGTGACCGACAATCCCCCGCTCCGCCCCGAGGCCACCGCCCCCGCGGACAAGCGCGTCGACGATCTCCTGACGACGCTGACGCTCGACGAACGCATCGCGCTCCTGCACCAGTTCACGCCCGCCGTCGAGCGGGTGGGCCTCGCCGCGTTCCGCACCGGGCAGGAAGCACTGCACGGCGTCGCGTGGATGGGTCCTGCCACCGTCTTCCCGCAGGCCGTCGGCCTCGGCGCGACCTGGAACGACGACCTCGTGCGCCGCGTCGGCGACGCCGTCTCCGCCGAGGTCCGCGCGATGCGCGCCCGGGACGACCGCGTCGGCCTCAACGTGTGGGCGCCCACCGTCAACCTGCTGCGCCACCCGCTGTGGGGCAGGAACGAGGAGGGCTACTCCGAGGACCCGCACCTCACCGCCGCCATCGCCACCGCCTACACCCGCGGCCTGCGCGGCACCCACCCCGCCTACTGGCGCACCGCCCCCGTCCTCAAGCACTGGCTCGCCCACAACAACGAGACCCGCCGGGACACGACGAACTCCTCCGTACGCCCCCGCGTCCTGCACGAGTACGACCTCAGGGCCTTCCGGCGGCCCGTCGAGGCAGGCGCCGTGGCCGGTGTCATGCCCGCCTACAACCTCGTCAACGGCCGCCCCAACCACGTCTCGCCGTACCTGCGCGCGCACTTGCGGAGCTGGACCGACCAGGCGCTCCTCGTCTGCTCGGACGCGGGCGCGCCCAGCAACCTCGTCGACTCCGAGCACTACTTCGCCACCCACGAGGAGGCGACCGCCGCCGCCCTCGTCGCGGGCGTCGACAGCTTCACCGACCACGGCACGGACCCCTCGACGATCGTCGGACGCCTGCGCCGCGCCCACGACCAGGGACTGATCACCGAGTCCGACATCGACACGGCCGTCCGCCGCCAGCTCGACGTACGGGCCCGGCTCGGCGAGTTCGAGGACACCGACCCCTTCGCGGACGTGCGGGACTTCGACACCGAGGCGCATCGGGCCCTCGCCCGGGAAGCGGCCGAGCAGGCGATCGTGCTGCTCAAGAACGACGGCCTGCTGCCGCTGCCCGAGGGTGCCAGGATCGCCCTGGTCGGCCTCCTCGCCGACGAGTCCAAGCTGGACTGGTACAGCGGCGCCCTGATCCACCGCTCCACTCCGCTCGACGGGCTGCACGAGCGGTTCGCCGCGGACCGCGTCACCTTCGCGGAGGGCGTCGACCGGGTGCGGCTGCGCTGCGAGGCGGGATGGCTGCGGGTGCCCGACGCGCCCGGGGGAGCGGGGACGGCAGGCGCGCAGGCGGCGCTCGACCCCGCCCTCCTCGCCGGCCGCACGGACCTGCCGCCGCTCACCACGTCCCGCGACGCGGGCACGGAGTTCGCCCTGGCCGACTGGGGCGACGGCGTCCTCACCCTGCGCGCACCGGACGGCCGCTACCTCTCGGTCGCGGACGACGGCCACGTGCGCGCCTCCGCCGAACAGCCCGGAGGCTGGATCGTCCAGGAGACGTACGCGCTCGAACCCCACGGGGACGGTCACCTCCTGCGGCACGCGGGAACGGGTCGGTACGTCTCTGTCGCCGCCGACGGCGTGCGGGTTGCCGACGAGGGCACCGTCTTCGGCGTCGACTTCGTCGAGCGCGGCGAAGAAGCCGTGGCCAGGGCCGCCGCCGAGGCGGACGTGGTGATCGTCGTCGCGGGCAACGACCCGCACATCAACGGCCGCGAGACCGAGGACCGCACGACCCTCGCCCTGCCGCCGCACCAGGAACGGCTGTGGCGGGCGGCCCACGCCGCGAACCCCCGTACCGTCCTCGCGCTGGTCTCCGCCTACCCGTACGCCGTCCCCGACGCCCACGCCGCGCTGCCCGCCCTGCTGTGGACCGCCCACGGCGGCCAGGCGGCGGGCCGCGCCCTCGCCCGGGTCCTCGCGGGCGACGTCAGCCCCGCCGGACGCCTCCCGCAGACCTGGTACGCCGCCGACACCGACCTGCCCGACCTGCTCGACTACGACGTCATCGGCTCCCGCCAGACCTACCTCTACTTCGAGGGCACGCCCCTCTACCCGTTCGGCCACGGCCTGTCCTACAGCTCGTTCGCCTACGACGCGCCCTTCGTGTCACGCGGCGACGACACCCTCGAATTCACCTTCACCGTCACCAACACCGGAGCCCGCACCGCCGACGAGGTGGCGCAGCTCTACGTCCGCCCGCTCGACATGCCGGTCCCGCGCCCGCGCCGCCAGCTCCTCGCGCACCGCAGGCTCACCCTCGCCGCGGGCGGATCCGAGCGCGTCACCTTCACCGTGCCGCTCACCGACCTCGGCCACCACGACGTGGCCCGCGACCGGTGGAGCGTCACGGCCGGCACGTACGAACTCCTCGTCGGCGCCTCCAGCGAGGACATCCGGCACACGACGCAGCTGACCGTGGAGGGGGACGCACCGGCGCCGCGCCCCGTGCACACGGACGGTCTCGACGCGGCGTCCTACGACGAGCAGCACGGCACCGAGATCGTCGACCGCGCGAAGACGTCCGGCGACGCGGTGACGGCGGTCGCCGAAAGGGCCGAACTTCACTACTTCTACTGCGACTTCGGAGCCGACGGAGTGTCCGGTGCGCGCCTGGAGGTCAGCGGCGAGGGGACCGTCGAGCTCGACGAGGGACGCGTGGTCACGGTCCCGGCGACCGCGGGCCCGTACGACTACGTCACCCTGCACGCCGACTTCACCGCGACCGGCGTGCGCGACCTGCGCGTCCGGCTGCGCGGCACCGTCCGCCTGGCCAGGATCGCCTTCATCCCACGGGGGACCACCACATGAAGTTCACCGACGGTTTCTGGCTGATGCGCGAAGGGGTCCGCGCCGCCTACGCCACCGAGGTCCGCGACGTCGAGGCGGAGGCGGACCGGTTCACCGCGTACGTCGCCGTCCGGCACGTGCGGGGCCGGGGCGACACGCTCAACCAGCCGCTGATCACGGTCGACTGCTTCTCACCCGCCGAGGGAGTCATCGGCGTCCGCGTCACCCACCACGCGGGCAGGCGCCACCGCGGCCCCGACTTCGCACTCCTCGCAGGCGAGGACGAGGGCGAGGGCGGGGGCGGCGGCGCGCGCGTCACCCGCGACGGCACCGTCACCGAGCTGACCTCGGGCCCGCTCGGCGTGCGCCTGGACACGGCGGCGGGCTGGGGCCTGGACTTCCACGACACCGCGACCGGGCGCCGCCTCACCGGGATCGAGGGCAAGGGCACCGCCTTCGCGACGACCCCCGACGGCGCCCACCACATGGTCACCCAGCTCGCGCTCGGCATCGGCGAGCAGATCTACGGCCTCGGCGAACGCTTCACCCCGTTCGTGAAGAACGGCCAGAGCGTCGACATCTGGCAGGCCGACGGCGGCACCAGCAGCGAACTGGCCTACAAGAACATCCCCTTCCACCTCTCCTCCCTCGGTTACGGCGTCCTCGTCAACCACCCCGGGCGGGTCAGCTACGAGATCGGCTCGGAGTCCGTCGGGCAGCTCCAGTTCAGCGTCGAGGACCAGTCGGTCGAGTTCTACGTCGTCGCGGGCCCGGCCCCGAAGGACGTGCTGCGCCGCTACACCGCGCTGACCGGCCGCCCGGCGCTGCCGCCCGCCTGGTCGTTCGGCCTGTGGCTGACGACGTCCTTCTGCACCGAGTACGACGAGAAGACGGTCACGTCGTTCGTCGACGGCATGGCCGAGCGCGACATCCCGCTCAGCGTCTTCCACTTCGACTGCTTCTGGATGCGCGAGTACCAGTGGTCGGACTTCGCCTGGGACCCGGAGGTCTTCCCCGACCCGGTGGGCATGGTGCGCCGGCTGAAGGCGCGCGGCCTGCGCATCAGCATGTGGATCAACCCCTACATCGCGCAGAAGTCCCCTCTCTTCGCGGAGGCGGCGGACCAGGGTTTCCTGGTGCGGCGCCCCGACGGGGACATCTGGCAGTGGGACCTGTGGCAGCCCGGCATGGCCCTCGTCGACTTCACCGACCCGGCCGCGTGCGCCTGGTTCCAGTCGAAGCTGAAGGTCCTGCTCGACCAGGGCGTCGACACCTTCAAGACGGACTTCGGCGAACGCGTCCCGACGGACGTCGTCTGGCACGACGGCTCCGACCCCGCCCGCATGCACAACTACTACGCCCAGCTCTACAACCGCACCGTCTTCGACCTGCTGCGGAAGGAACGCGGCACGGGCGAGGCCGTCGTCTTCGCCCGCTCGGCGACCGTCGGCGGCCAGCAGTTCCCCGTGCACTGGGGCGGCGACTGCTTCGCCTCGTTCGGCGCCATGGCCGAGTCGCTGCGCGGCGGCCTCTCGCTCTCCCTGTCCGGCTTCGGGTTCTGGTCGCACGACATCGGCGGCTTCGAGGGCACCCCCGACCCGGCCGTCTTCAAACGCTGGCTCGCCTTCGGCCTCCTCTCCTCCCACAGCCGCCTGCACGGCAACGTCTCGTACCGGGTGCCGTGGGAGTTCGGGGCGGAGGCGGTCGAGGTGGCCCGCACGTTCACCAAGCTCAAGCACCGCCTCATGCCCTACCTGTACGGGGCCGCCGTCGAGGCGCACCGCACCGGTGTCCCGGTGATGCGCCCGATGCTGCTCGACTTCCCCGGCGACCCGGCCTGCCGCACCCTCGACCGCCAGTACATGCTCGGCCCCGACCTGCTCGTGGCCCCGGTCTTCTCGGCGGAGGGCGACGTCGAGTACTACCTGCCCGAGGGCGTGTGGACCCACCTCCTGACGGGGGAGCGGGTACAGGGCCCCGGATGGCGCCGCGAGACGCACGGCTTCGACAGCCTGCCGCTGTACGTGCGCCCGGGCGCGGTCGTCCCGATGGGCGCGGACGACCGCCGCCCGGACGGGGACTGGCTCGACGGACTGACGCTGCTCGTGGCGCCGGGGGTGCGGGACGTGACGGTGACGGTCCCGGACCACCGGGCGGGCGCGGGCGCGGCGCCCGCCGCCTCGTACCGGGTGCGCCGGGACGAGGACGGCGGGGCTGTGAGGGTCGAGGGGAACGAACGCCCCGCTACCGTCAGGGAGTTGTAGGGCGGCGCGCTCCCTCGTACGCGAACCAGTCGACGTGCACGGTGCCGGCCGCGGCGTACAGGCCGATGACGCGGCCGGTGAACCCGCCCGCCACCTCGGTCGACAGATACCGGCCGTCGAGCGCGGCGAGCGCGGTGAACGTGCTGTCCGCCTCCTCGACCCCGAAGGTCAGCGTGTCGGGGCCGGTGCGGGCGTCGTCGGGCGTCACCGTCTCGGCGATCTCGACACCGAGGACGAGCGGCTGCCCGGTCGCGGGACGTGCGGCGAGCACGGTGCGGGCCGGGCCGATCCGGGCGACGACGCGTACTTCCTCCGCGTCGGCCTCGATCTCGTAGTGGTGCCGCTCGTCGAGGCGCACCGCGAGACCGCCGCACCCCCGCGCCGCGTCGACCCGGGTGCGGACGCGGCACGTCAGATCCTCCTGCCGCCGTCCGACGAAGGTGACGTCGGGCTCGTCGAGCGAGGCCCCGGCGGCGCGCAGCGTGAGCCGCCCGGGCGGCTCACGCGTGGTGACGTGCGTGGTGGGACGGGCGCGCGGCGAGATCCACTCGGGGGCGAGCGCGGCGCTCGTGAAGTCGTCCCGGTACGTGGCCGGGGGTGTCTCGGAGCCGCTGACGAGGGCCCCCACCACCGGCCAGCCGTCCTCCCATGTCACCGGCGCGAGGAACGTCTCCCGGCCCAGCACGTGCCACCCCGGTGAACCGCCGCGCGGACGCACCCCGAGGAACACCATCCACCACGCACCGTCCGGCGCCCGGACGAGATCGGCGTGGCCGGTGTTCTGCACGGGGTCGTCGGTGGAGCGGTGCGTCAGGACCGGATTGCCGGGGCACGGCTCGAACGGGCCCGTCGGCGCCGGACCCCGCGCGACCGACACCCCGTGGCCACGCTCGGTGCCGCCCTCCGCGATGAGCAGATACCAGAAGTCGCCGACGCGGTAGAGGTGCGGGGCCTCCGGGGCCTTGGCGCCGGGCGTGCCGGACCAGACGCGGCGCGGCTCGCCGAGCGTCTTGCCCGTGTACGGGTCGATGCGGAACTGGGAGACCCCGGCGACCGTGCAGTAGCAGGCGCCGTCGTCGTCCCAGGCCAGGTCGGGGTCGATGCCGTGGACGTCGGGCAGCGGGACGGGGTCCGACCAGGGTCCGGCCGGGTCGGTGGCGGTGACCAGGAAGTTGCCGCCGTCGCTGACGTTGGTGACGATCAGCCAGAACCGGCCGTCGTGGTGGCGCAGCGTGGGCGCGTAGATCCCGCCGGACGACGGCGACTCCACGGGCAGCCGCAACTGCTCCGGCCGGTCGAGGACGTTGCCGATCCGCGTCCAGTTCCGCAGGTCGCGGCTGTGGAAGAGGGGGATGCCGGGGACGTACTCGAAGCTGGAGCACGCGAGGTAGTAGTCGTCGCCCACGCGGCAGATCGTGGGGTCGGGGTGGAAGCCGGGGAGAACGGGGTGTCCGCCTGTCATGCGGTACCTCTCTAGGGCGTCTCTGAGGCGTTGATGCGGCGATTCCGGGGGCGCTTCCGGGCGCACGCAGGCGCCGTCGAAGCGCTTCGAACGGATCACCGGAGGGTAGTCAGCCGCCGAGGCCCCGACAAGGGTCAGCGCTCCAATCGACGGTGCGCGCTCTCCGGCAGCCGCAGGTACACCGCCGACGACACCAGGCACAGCACGGCCACGTACCAGGGGAACAGGCCGCTGTGCCCCCACTCCTTGAAGAGCGTGCCCACGTACGGGGCCGTGCCGCCGAACAGAGCGACCGTCAGCGAGTACGGGAACCCGATCCCGGCCGCCCTGACCCGCGCCGGGAAGATCTCCGCGTTGACCGCCGCCGAGATCGACGTGAACCCGGTGAGCAGCACCATGCCCGCGCACTGCGCGAACAGCAACGAGGCGAACGAACCCGTCAGGGAGTGCAGCAGCGGCACGCTCAGGAGGGCGAACCCGATACCGAAGAAGAGGAGCGGCGGCTTGCGGCCGAATCGGTCCGAGAGCAGGCCGCCGACCGGCTGGAGCAGCGCGAAGAACGCCAGCGAGACGGTGCCGGCGAGCAGCGCGTCGGACTTGGTGATGTCCGTGTTCAGCTCCGCGTACGTCGGCAGGTACGAGGTCCACGTGTAGTACGCGAGGGTGCCGCCCGCCGTGATGCCGCAGATCAGCAGCGATTCGCGCGGGTGGTGGCGCAGCGCGTCGAAGAGCCCCGGGCGCGCCTCCGGCGTGGCGAGGTCCTGGCTCCGGGTCTCCTGCGCGCCCTGCCGGATCCAGAACCCGACGAGGCTGAGCAGCGCCCCCACGAGGAACGGCACGCGCCAGCCCCAGCCGTCCATCTGGCCGTCGTCGAGGAGGGTCACGAGGAGCGCGGCGATGCCGGACGCCGCCAGCTGCCCGAGGGACGTCGACACGTACTGGAAGGAGGAGAACAGGCCGCGGCGCCCCGGCCCGGCCGACTCGACCAGGAAGGTGGTGGAGGCGGCGAACTCCCCGCCCACGGAGAGCCCTTGCAGCAGCCGGGCGAGCACGAGGACGACCGGCGCGAGGACGCCCACGGCCGCGTACGTCGGCGTGAGCCCCACCAGCAGGCTGCTGCCGCCCATCGACAGGATCGTCACCGTGAGCGCGGCGCGCCGCCCGTGCCGGTCGGCGACCGCCCCCATGAGCAGCCCGCCCACCGGCCGCATGAAGAACCCGACCGCGAAGACGGCGAACGTGGAGAGAAGCGGGACCAGCGAGTTGTCCGCGCTCTCGGGAAAGACCTGGTCGGCGATGTAGGTCGCCAGGAAGGTGTACGCGTACCAGTCGTACCACTCGACGGCGTTGCCGACGGAGGCGGCGAGGAGCTGGCGGGCGGGGCGGCGCGGGGGAGCGGCGGTGGTCCGTGCGTCGGGGGCGGGCGGCGGGGACGGGGTCGTGCGATCTGTCATGATCGCGACCATCCCCCGAACCCCACCGCCCCACACTTCACCGGTGCGCGGATCAGGACTTCCTGTACGAGATCACCGTCGTCGCCACCAGGCACGGCGCCGGCGGCACGATCGCGACGCGGAGGGTGGCGCGCGCGGCGTCGTAGTCGATGCCCTCCGCCTCGAAGGAGCCCGAACAGATGCTGCGCTGCGGGATGGCGAACAGGGACGAGACGCGGCCCGTGACGGGCTTGCCGTCCAGCGGGCGCTCCAGCGCGACCTCCAGGACCTCCTTCGTGGCGTTGTCGGAGGAGCACAGCAGATGCGTGGCGTCGGTGAAGTCGCAGCCCTGGATGTTCTCGACGCTTCGGTCGAGGGTGATCTGCCCGGCCTGCGGGAGGTTGGCGCCGGGCGCGGGCGCCGACTTGTTCAGGACCGGCGTCGGGAAGACCTGGAGCCGCTGCATGGCGCCCCATTCGCCCGCCACCAGCCACTGCCCGTCGGGCGCCACCGCCGCGAAGGAGTTGTTGAGCAACTCGCCCTGGTCGAGCGTGTGCTCGTAGGTGGTGCGGGTGCCGTCGGGGGCGGTCGCCGCGAACATCTTCTTCGTCGCGTCGTCGCCGCCCTGGTACGCGTCGAAGGTGTAGCCGCCCGCCACGTCCGGGTCGCCGACGTGCGACCAGCCGGCTATGCGCAGGGCGAGCGGGATCAAGGCGAGCCCGCGCGTCACGAGCGAACCGTCGGCGCGCGTGGCGAGACCCTGGCCGCCGGTGAGGGAGTTGACGGACGACGTGCCGGTCTCGGTCCAGGACGGCGCGGCCGTGGCGGACGCGGCGCCCGCGCCCAGGGTGAGCGCGCCGGTCAGCGCGGCGAGCGTGAGCAGTCGGCGTCTGGTGCGCCGCGGCGCGGGAAGACGCGTGGGGAGTTTCATGGGGGGCCTCCGCCGGTCGAAGATCAGGTCGGGGACAAGGCTGCCCTACGATCGCGCCATGAGGCTGACGATTCTCGGCGGTGGCGGATTCCGGGTGCCCCTCGTGTACGGCGCGCTGCTCGCCGACCACGCGCCAGGCAGGGTCACCCAGGTCACGCTGCACGACGTCGACCCGGACCGGCTGCGCGCCATCACCGGAGTACTGCGAGAACAAGCCACCGGCGTGCCCGACGCGCCCGCCGTGCACGCGACGACCGACCTCGACGAGGCGCTGCACGGCGCCGACTTCGTCTTCTCGGCGATCCGCGTCGGCGGCCTGGAGGGCCGCGCCGCCGACGAGCGGGTCGCGCTCGCCGAGGGCGTCCTCGGGCAGGAGACGGTCGGCGCGGGCGGCATCGCGTACGGGCTGCGGACGGTGCCGGTGGCGACGCACATCGCGCGCCGCGTGCGCGACGTGGCCCCGGACGCCTGGGTCATCAACTTCACCAACCCGGCGGGCCTGGTCACCGAGGCCATGTCCCGGATCCTCGGCGACCGCGTCATCGGCATCTGCGACTCACCCGTGGGCCTCGCCCGGCGCGTCGCCCGCGTGCTCGGCGCGGACCCGGCCGACGCCTGGGCCGACTACGTGGGTCTGAATCATCTCGGCTGGCTGCGCGGCCTGCGCGTGAGCGGACGGGACGAACTGCCGCGCCTGCTCGCCGACGACAAACTGCTCGGCTCCTTCGAGGAGGGCCGGCTCTTCGGCACGGACTGGCTCCGCTCGATCGGCGCGATCCCCAACGAATACCTGCACTACTACTACTTCAACCGTGAGACGGTCCGCACCTACCGGGAGGCGGTGCGCACGCGCGGCGCGTTCCTCGCCGCACAGCAGTCCGCGTTCTACGCCGATCCGTCCTACGCCGCCTGGGACCGCACCCGCGCCGAGCGCGAAGCCACGTACATGGCGCACAACCGGGAGGCATCGGGCGCGGGGGAGCGGGACGCCGCGGACCTGGAGGAGTCCGGCGGATACGAGAAAGTCGCCCTTGCCCTGATGCGGGCCATCGCCCGGGACGAACGTGCCACACTCATCCTGAATGTCCGCAACCGGCGCACCCTCGCGGGGCTCGACGCGGACGCCGTCATCGAGGTGCCCTGCCTCGTCGACGGCAACGGCGCCCACCCCGTGGCCGTCGATCCGCTGCCGCCGCACGCTGCGGGACTTGTCACCGCGGTGAAGGCCGTGGAGCGCGAAGTGCTCGCCGCGGCCGAGTCCGGGTCCCGCGAAACGGCCGTCAAGGCGTTCGCCCTGCACCCTCTTGTGGACTCGGTGACGGTGGCGAACCGCCTGATGGACGGCTATCTCTCCGCCCACTCCGGCCTCGCCTACCTCTCTGGTGGAGGACGCCGAAAGGACGTGTAAAGGCTTGTAAAGGCGGTAGTCGGGAAGAGGCGGTCGAAAGGCCGCCTCTTTTGCATGTCTGACACCGTGTCGCCCTCCTCCGCACTGGAAGCAACCCCTCCGCAGGTGTGATGCGTTCTACACAGAGAATCCGAGAAATTCCTCGGGAGTGTGACGCCGGAGAGTCACCATGCGCTTGACTTGGTGCGCCCCCCAACTAGGAGTACTCATGCGACCGTTCGCTCTGAACTACGCTCGCCCCACGCGAGAGACCGAGGTCAGCGCGGTGTACACATATGACTCCGCACTGCAGTTGAACGTGCTGGCCGACGGCGGAGTGGCCGCACGCGACTACGCAGTGTTGCGAGAATGCGCCGCGACCACCTCCACCGCGGGATCCAAAACCCATTTCGACGACTGAACGGCCGCCCGAAATGACGGTGCTGATCCTGACGAGTGAACAGGATGTGACGGCCGACATGGCGGTCGTCGAATTGAACGCCCGGGGAATCCCGGTGCTGCGGCTCGACCCGGCCGAACTGCCCGGCGGCGTCGACGTCTCGGGGGAGTACGCGCACGGCGTGTTCCACGGTCACCTGTCCGTCGCCGGACGCGTCGTCAGCATGGGCGGTCTGCGCTCCGTCTGGGTGCGCAGACCCGGCGTGCCGGCCTCCCGGGCCGGCGCCGCCTCCCCCTGGCTCACCGAGGAGGCGTCGCAGGCGCTGTACGGGATGCTGCGCTGCACCGACGCGCGCTGGATGAACCACCCTGACGCCGCGAGCCAGGCACGGCACAAGCCGTGGCAGCTGTGGCTCGCGCGGGAGTGCGGGCTCCCGGTGCCCGCGACGCTCATCACGACGTTCCCCCGGGTCGCCAAGGAGTTCGCCGAGCGCTACCCCGACCTCGTCGTGAAGCCGGTCTCCGGCGCGCACCCGGGCGACGGCGCCCTCGCCGTGCCGACGACGCGGGTGCGGCCCGACGAGGACTTCGGGGACGTCGCGCACGGTCCGACGCTGCTGCAGCGCCGGGTGCGCAAGGTCGCCGACATCCGCCTCACGTGCGTCGGGGACCGGCTGTTCGCGGCGCGGGCGGCCGCCGCGGCCGACACCGGGGACGCCGTGGTGGACGTACGGTTCGACCCCGGCGCGGAGCCCTGGCGGCCGGTGAGCGTGCCGAGACGGGTGGCGGAGGCGGTGCACGCCTATCTGAAGCGAGCCCAACTCGCCTACGGGGCCTTCGACTTCGCCGAGGACACGGACGGCATCTGGTGGTTCCTGGAGTGCAACCAGTCCGGCCAGTTCGGCTTCGTGGAGATCGAGACGGGACAGCCCATCGGGCGGGCGGTGGCGGAGTGGCTGGCGGGCGAGGAACTGAGCCGCACGCCGACGCCGACGCCGACGCCGGTGTGAGGCGGGGGGTGTGATCTTTACGGGGCGGGGGGTGACAAGGTACGGAAGGGGTGCTGCCGTCACCCCGCGCCACCCGTAGCCGTCCTCTGTGAGGGAGTCCGCCCATGACCGACGCGTCACCCGAGTGCACCACCCGGCAGGGCGCCGTACGCGGCCGCACCGAGCACGGCGTCACCGCCTTCCTCGGCGTGCCCTACGCCGCCGCGCCGTTCGGACCGCGCCGGTTCGCCGCACCCGCGCCCGCCGAGCCCCGGACCGGGGTCCACGACGCCACCGGGTACGGCCCGACCGCGCCGAAGGCCCCGTACGCGCCGCCCTTCGACGCGCTCATCCCGGACACGTCCATGCCGGGCGAGGACTGCCTCAACCTCAACATCTGGACCCCGGAGCCGGGTCCAGGGGCGCGGCTGCCGGTGCTGGTGTGGCTGCACGGCGGCGCCTTCTCCAACGGCTCGGCGAACTCCTCGGGCTACCGCGGCCACACCTTCGCCCGCGACGGCGTCGTCTTCGTCGGCGTCAACTACCGCCTCGGCACGGACGGCTTCCTGCACCTGCCGGGCGCCCCCGACAACCGCGGCCTCCTCGACCAGATCGCCGCCCTGGAGTGGGTGCGGGACAACATCGCGGGGTTCGGCGGCGACCCGGACCGCGTCACCGTGTTCGGCGAGTCGGCGGGCGGCGTGGCGATCGGCCAGCTCCTCGCGGAGCCGCGCGCCCGGGGCCTGTTCCGGCGGGCGGTGCTGCAGAGCGGGGCCTGCCACCACTTCATCGGCCCGGACACGGCGCGCCGCATCGGCGAGCGCATGGCGGCACACCTGGGCGTCGACCATACGGCGGAGGCGTTCGCGGCGGTCCCGCTGCCCGAACTCATCGACGCGCAGGCCGTGCTGCGGGCGGACTTCGCTAGCCGCCCCGACCCGGCCGTATGGGGCGACGCGGCGCTCAACGGCATGGTCTTCGAACCGGTGGCACCCGGCCTCCGCCTGCCGGGACCCGACCTCGGCGTCGACCTCCTCGTCGGCTCCAACCGCGAGGAGAACCGCCTGTACATGGCGCCGACGGGCCGCTTCGACACGATCTCCGAGCGCCGCGTCGAACGCTCCGCGGCCGCCTACGGCGTCGACCTGGCCGGCTACCGCGCGACCCGCCCCGGCGCCACCCCCGGCGAACTCCTCGACACGCTCGTCACCGACTGGTTCTGGCGCGTCCCCGCGATCCGCCTGGCCGAGTCGGTCCCCGGCACCCACCTCTACGAGTTCGCCTGGCGCTCCCCGCAGTACGAGGGCGCCCTGGGCGCCTGCCACGCCCTCGAACTCCCCTTCGTCTTCGACCTCCCCGACGACCCCGACTACTCCGCGCTGACCGGCGGAAAGGCCCCGCACGAGCTGGCCCGCGAGATGCACGCGGCATGGGTGTCCTTCGCGGCGACCGGCGACCCGGGCTGGCCGGCGTACGACCCGGAGGCGGACCGCACGACGATGATCTTCGACACAGTGCCGGGGACGGAGTCCGACCCCCGCGGGGCGGAGCGGGAGCTGTGGGAGGGCGTTCGCTGAGGCTGCCGGGTCGCCCACATTTTGCGCGACCGTCACTTCGGCCCCCTTTCGCTCACCCGGGTTCATCTTGAACACTCCCCGTTGCCCCTCATCGCACACGGACCCCCTTCCCGAGGCAACGGAGACCCCCACACCCATGACCGAACTGAATCGGCGCCGCTTCCTGCAGATCGCCGGCGGCACCGCCGCCTTCACGGCGCTGTCCGGATCCATCGACCGGGCCGCCGCCATCCCGGCGGCGCGCCGCACCGGCACCGTCGAGGACATCGAGCACATCGTGGTGCTGATGCAGGAGAACCGCTCCTTCGACCACTACTTCGGGACGATGAAGGGCGTCCGCGGCTTCGGCGACCCGCGTCCGGTGACGCTGCCCAGCGGCAAACCGGTGTGGTACCAGTCGAGCGCGGGCAAGGAGACGCTCCCGTACCACCCGGACGCCGACGACCTGGGCATGCGCTTCATCGCCGGGCTCGACCACGACTGGGCGGGCGGCCACAGCGCCTTCAACAAGGGCGCGTACGACAACTGGATCGCGGCCAAGGGCACGGGCACGATGGCCCATCTCACCCGCCAGGACATTCCGTTCCACTACGCGCTCGCGGACAAGTTCACGGTCTGCGACGACTACCACTGCTCGTTCATCGGCGCGACCGACCCGAACCGCTATTACATGCTCACCGGCCACGTCGGCAACGACGGCACCGGCGGCGGCCCGGTCCTCGGCAACGAGGAAGCGGGCTACGGCTGGACCACGTACGCCGAACGCCTGGAGAAGGCGGGGATCTCCTGGAAGGTGTACCAGGACATCGGCGACGGCCTCGACGCGGCCGGCGGCTGGGGCTGGATCAACGACGCCTACCGCGGCAACTACGGCGACAACTCGCTCCTCTACTTCAACACCTACCGGGGCGCCAAGCCCGGCGACCCCCTCTACGAGAAGGCCCGCACCGGCACGAACGCCAAGGCGGGCGACGGTTACTTCGACATACTCCGGGCCGACGTGAAGGCCGGGAAGCTGCCGAAGATCTCCTGGATAGCGGCGCCCGAGGCGTTCTCCGAGCACCCCAACTGGCCCGCCAACTACGGCGCCTGGTACATCTCCCAGGTCCTGGACGCCCTCACCTCCAACCCGGCGGTGTGGAGCAAGACGGCCCTGTTCATCACGTACGACGAGAACGACGGCTACTTCGACCACGTCGTGCCCCCGTACCCGCCGGCCTCGGCCGGCCAGGGACTCTCGACCGTCGACACGAAGCTCGACTACTACCCCGGCGGCACCCGCGCGGCGGGCCCGTACGGCCTCGGCCAGCGCGTCCCGATGCTGGTGGTCTCCCCCTGGTCGACCGGCGGCTACGTCTGCTCGGAGACCTTCGACCACACCTCGATCATCCGCTTCATGGAGCGCCGCTTCGGGGTCGAGGAGACCAACATCTCGCCGTGGCGCCGCTCCATCTGCGGCGATCTGACCTCCGCCTTCGACTTCTCCCTCACGGTCACCGACCCGGCGGAGCTGCCCGACACGACGGCCTACGAGCCGCCGGACCGCGACCGCCACACCAGCTACGTGCCGAAGCCGCCCGCCCAGGGCGCGGTCCCCAAACAGGAGAAGGGTTCACGGCCCAGCCGCCCCCTCCCGTACGCGCCCTACGTGGACGGCGCGCAGGACCTGTCGACGGGCAAGTACAAGCTGACGTTCAGCGGCGGCGACAAGAAGGGCGCTGCTTTCCAGGTGCGCTCCCAGAGCCGCGGCGACGGCCCGTGGACGTACACGACGGAGGCGGCGAAGTCGCTCTCCGACAGCTGGAACTCCGTCTACTCCGGCGGCAAGTACGACCTGACGGTGCACGGCCCGAACGGATTCCTGCGCTCCTTCCAGGGCAACAACAAGGTCGCGGAGCCGGAGATCACCGCCCGGCACGACGGCGCGAGCGGCAACCTCGCGCTCACCCTCCGCAACCCCACCACGGCCGACGTCCACATCACGGTCACCAACGCCTACGGCGGCCAGCCGCAGACGTACACCGTGCGGGCCGGTGCCACCGCGCGGCAGACCGTCGACCTGCGCGCCACCAAGCGCTGGTACGACCTGAAGATCGTGGTCGAGGGCAACGCCGGATACCTGCGGCGCTTCGCCGGACACGTGGAGAACGGGCAGGTGGGCGTGAGCGACCCGCGCATCGCGACCGCCTGATCTCCGCCGGCTCCCTGTGCCCCTCGTCACCGCGGGGCACAGGGAGCCGCGATACGGTGCCCCGGTGACGACGCAATCGAACACCCCTGCAGGGTGGTACCCGGACCCGCAGGGCGCTCCCCAGTCGCTGCGCTATTGGGACGGTTCCCAGTGGACCGAGCACACGCACGCCCAGGCCCCCGCGGCCCAGCAGCCCCAGGTACCCCCGCAGCCGCAGCCGCAGCCGCCGCAGCCGCAGGCGGTGCAACGGCAGGTCCGGCAGCAGGCCGGGGTCGCGCCGACCGCGCAGGGCGGCGGCTCCCTGTTCACCGAACCGGTCCTGGTGGTGAACCAGAAGGCCAAGCTCATCGAGCTGACCAACGAGTACAGCGTCATGGACCAGAACGGCAACGTCCTCGGCTCCGTCACCGAGATCGGCCAGTCCAGCCTCAAGAAGGCGCTCCGCTTCGTCTCCAGCGTCGACCAGTTCATGACGCACAAGCTGGAGATCCGGGACGCGTACGGCCAGCCGCAGCTCGTGCTCACGCGTCCCGCGAAGTTCATGAAGTCGCGGGTGATCGTGGAGCGCCCGGACGGTTCGCCGGTCGGCGAGATCGTCCAGCAGAACGTGATCGGGAAGATCAACTTCGCGATGAACGTGAACGGGCAGCAGGTCGGCGCCATCAAGGCGGAGAACTGGCGGGCCTGGAACTTCGCGATCGTCGACCACGCGGATCAGGAGGTCGCCCGCATCACGAAGACGTGGGAGGGCCTCGCCAAGACGATGTTCACGACCGCGGACAACTACGTCCTGCAGATCCACTTCCAGCTTCCCGAGCCGCTGCTCAGCCTGGTGGTGGCGACGGCCCTGACGGTGGACACGGCCCTGAAACAAGATTCCCGAGGCCTCGGCTGACCCGGCCCCCTATCAAGGCCCTCTTCCCACACCGCCCTAGCAGGAGGCCGCCCCCTGAGGTTCTAGCGCGGCCCTGCTCGCGCGGTGCCCTGGCGCTCGGCCTGAGCGCGGGGTTCTCGCACGGCCTTTCTCTCGCAGTGTCCCGGCGCAGGCCGACGAGTCCTCGTACGGGCCTGTATGCACGCTGCCCCGGCGCTGGGGTGCCGCCTTGCCCACCCTGCCGCCCCAGGCGGCAGATTGCCCAAGGCGGGGCGGGGTGGGGTGGGCCTTGGTCGGTGACTGGGCGGGCCACCGGGGTGCACTCGCGTTGCTACGGGAGGGGACGTGTCGGGGTGCCCCCGCAGGACTCCGCGGGAATGCAGTCCAGGATGACGCGCCTATGGCGGACCGTGGGGGATGAGGCCTATCCGGCCGAGGAGGTACCCCGGCGCGGCCCCGCCCCACCACACGACCGACGGCGCACCCAGAGCGCCCCGGGGCAGCGGCCAACCGGGCCGTCAGGAGGCGCGCAGGCTGAGCGCCTCGGGATCACTCTGCGCCGGCACGGCAGGCAGAGAGACCACAGCCGCACCAGCCGCACCCCCCGCACCCACCCCGGCCCCCCGCCCCGGAGACCGCGTCAACAGCACGACCCCCCGAGCCGCGAGCACCGCCCCCGCACCCGCAAGCGCGAACCCCGCGACCCCGCCCTGCAAACGCTCGCCGAGCAGCGAGAGGCCGATGACCGCGGCGGCCACCGGATTGGCCAGCGTCACCATGGCGAGCGGGGCGCCGAGCCCGCCCTGGTACGCGGTCTGGGACAGGAGAAGCCCGCCGGCGGCGAACGCCGCGACGAGCAGCGCGACCACGATGACCTGCGGGGCGAGCAACGGCCCTGTCCGGTCGGTGGCCGCGACGGTGACGGTCTGGGTCAGCGCGGAGGCGACCCCCGAGGCGACGCCGGAGGCGGTCGCGTGCCGCAGCCCGGGCTTGGCGCCGCGCCGCGAGAGGGCGCCGATGAGCGCGGCGGTGGCCCCGGCCACCACGAGCGCCTCGGGCAGCGTGAGCGTGTCGTCGGGCGCGGGACCCGACGCGGTGACGAGCAGTGCGGCGAGTCCGGCCAGGGTCAGGGCCGTGCCCCGCCATTCGATGGCGGTGACGTGCCGCCCGGCGATGCGCGCGCCGAGGGGCACGGCCGCGACGAGTGTGAGCGCGCCGAGCGGCTGCACCAGGGTGAGCGGCCCGTACTTGAGCGCGGCGACGTGGAGCAGCGCGGCCCCGGCGTTGAGGACGACCGTCCCCCACCAGGAGCCGGTGCCGAGGAGCCGCAGAAGGCCGGCTCCGCCCTGGGTGGTGCGGGCGGCGAGCCGTTCCTGGGCGACCGCGGCGGCGGCGTAGGCGACGGCGGAGACCAGCGAGAGGGCGACCGCGAGGAGGGTGGCGGTCATCGTCCGGCCCCGGTCGTGACGGGCTGCGGGGCGGTCGCCGCGGAGGTCGATCCCGGCGTGGGGGAGACCTTGAGCGGAATCCGCAGGGGCAGGTGATCCAGTACGTCCGAGGCGGACAGCGAGTCCGGCGGCGTACGGAAGGCGGCGGTCGTCCAGGGTGCGGGGTCCGACGCGCCGCCGGCCCGGACCGCGGCCGCTGCCGCGGCGGCCGAGGGGGCGGGCAGCAGATGGCGGCGGATCGCGGCGGGAGCGCCGACGGTGTGGGGCATGCGGACCACCGCGAGGGCGATGCCGAGCAGCCCGGCGGCCACGATCGCGTCGAGCCAGTAGTGGTTGGCGGTGCCGACGACCACGAGCAGCGTGAGGAGCGGGTGCAGCAGCCACAGCCAGCGCCACCGCGACCTGGTGGCGACGATCAGGCCGATGGCGACCATCAGCGCCCAGCCGAAGTGCAGCGACGGCATGGCCGCGAACTGGTTGGCCAGGGTGTCGGTGGACGGCTTCGCCGCGTACACGGAGGGGCCGTAGACCTGGGCGGTGTCGATGAGGTGCGCGGCGTGCAGCATCCGTGGCGGGGCCAGCGGGAAGCCGAGGTGGAGCACGAGGGCCGCGGCGGTGAGGACGGCGAGCACGCGCCGGGTCCACACGTAGTGGCGCGGGCGGCGCAGGTACAGGAAGACGAGGAGGGCGATGGTGGCCGGAAAGTGCACGGTCGCGTAGTACGTGTTGGCGATGTGCACGAGGGCGTCGCCGTGCAGCAGCGCGCTCTGGACGGCGCCCTCGCCGGGCAGGCGCAGGGCCCGCTCGGCGTCCCACACGTCGTGGGCGTTGCGGAACGCCTCGGCGGTGTGACCGTTGGCCAGGCCTCGGCCGAACTTGTAGACGAGGAAAAGTCCTACGACGAGTAGGAGCTCGCGGACCAGGGGCGGTCGGGCAGATCGGCTGTCCGGCTCCGGTTCGACAGGCTCGGTAAGGGAATCCATCCCCCGGCCCCTTTTCGTGACGACTGGGTGGTGCGGGTGGTGCGGTGGGTGCTTCTGAGTCTCTGGGTGCGCTCAGGGCGATGCGGTAAACGCCGAGGCGTCCGTCTCATCGACACGCCACTGTACCGATACGCCTCTGTACCGATACGCGAGTGTACCGAAACGATTTGGTACCGATACGCCAGTGTACCGAAACGTGCGCGTACCGGTACACTGGCGTATCGATAGTCTGTGTGATCTCATCGACACCCGTCGGCGCCGGCCGGCACGCACCGCAGAGCCAGCAGTCAGGAGTGGGGAGCCATGACGGAGCGAGACCCGGCCACCGCGACAGTGCCGACCGCCTCGCGCCGATCGAAGATCACTCCCGAGCGCGCGCAGGAGTTCTACGACGCGGTCCTGGACCAGCTGCGCAGGAACGGCTATGACGCGTTGACGATGGAGGGCGTGGCGGCCCAGGCGTGCTGCAGCAAGTCGACGCTGTACCGTCAGTGGAGGACAAAGCCGCAGCTCGTGGCCGCCGCGCTGCGAGCCGGACGCTGTACGAAGTTCTCGGCGTCGGACACCGGCAGCCTTGCCGGCGACCTCGTCGCCGCCGCACGCAACGCGGCGGCGCAGTCCCTGCCGGACACGGCGCTGCTGCAGGCCCTCGGGCACGCGGTGCGCCAGGACGGCGAGCTGAAGGGCGCGCTGCGGGAGGCGCTGGTCGAGCCGGAGCTGGCCTCGATCGACGCCATGATCGAGCGGGCCGTGGCGCGGGGCGAGATCGCCGCCGACCATCCCGCACTGCCTTATGTGGCCGCGCAGCTCTTCGGAGTCATGCGCAGCCGCCCTTTCCTGGAAGGGCGCGACGCGGACGCCGACTACCTGGTCGGCTTCGTCGAGCACGTGCTGATTCCAGGGCTCGGCCTGACCGCTCCGGCGGAGCGGGCCACCTGATACGGGAGGCCGCCGGTCGCAGGGATGACCGACCGGCGGTCTGCCCGCGCCGCACCGTGGGGACGGGGGCGGCGCGCACCCCCGGGCCGGGCGGTTTCCTCCATGAGCGGAGAGGAACCCGCCCGGCCCCAGGTCGTTCCGGCCCGGGTCTTGCCGTGCCTTCCGGTGCCTTCCCGTGCCTTCCCGTGCCTTCCGGTGGCAGGGGAGCGGGGCTCAGACGTCCTTGCCGTCGCCCCCGCCCACGCCGCCCCCGCCGGTGACCTCGGCCTTCTTGATGCCCTTGAGGAGCTTGTCGATGGAGGTGTTGTCCGGCCCGGCGGCCTCCTCCTTCTTCGTGCGCGGGATGTCGACGCCTATGCGGACGACGAGAAGCGTCTTGGCGTCGGAGGGCGAGGGGAAGACGACCGACTCCACCCAGGCGTCGATCCTCGACTTGGTGTCCACGTTCCAGCGGACCCGGTAGCCCTGCTGCCCGGCGACGGTGACCTTCTCGGAGAGCAGCTCGTCGTGCTGGACGATGCCGCCGTAGACCTTGCCGCCGTAGGACACCTTGGAGTTCTCCAGGATGTCCTCCTTGGCCGCGGCCTCGGCCGTCGCCCCGTCGAGCTTGAGGCTCTTGGCGGACGCAACGGAGGCGCCGCCCTTCACGCAGGTCTGCTGCACGTCGTCGGGGCACTTGTACGGGCCGGTCTGCACGCCCGCCCCGCCCGCGCCGTCGCTGCCGGTCCAGCCGTCGAGGACGGGCAGCGCGATGCCGTTCACGACGTCGGTGGCGTAGCCCTCGTCGAGCGGCGGCTGTGTGGAGCCGGGTCCCTCGGGGGACGGCTCGTCGCCGCCGTTGCCGCCGCCGGGACCGTCCTCGCGGCCCTTGGGGCCGCGCGGCTGCTCGGAGGCGGCGCCCACCGAGCCGCTCTTGCCGCCGCCGTCGCCCGAGGCGAGCGCGTAGACCCCGCCGACGACGCCGGCGAGCACGACGACCGCGACACCGGCGGCGATCGCGACGCGCGCCCGGTTGCGCGGCTTCGGCGGCAACTGCTGTGGATAGCCGGGATAGTTGCCGTATGCCGGAAACGTCCCGGGGGCGGTCTGCGGGAGCGGCGGCGGGGCCGTGGCGGGCCGGGTCTGGTCCGTCCAGCGGCCGCCGTCCCACCAGCGTTCGGTGCGCGGCCCTTCGGGAACCTGGCCGGGGTCGGGGTACCAGCCTGCGGGAGTCTGCGACGTCATGAACGGAACAGTATGAGGCGTGCCTGAAAAGGACATGAGAGGGTCCCCGAAGCGGTCGGAATCGTTGCCGGTTCCGTTACCGACCGAAACCTGTCAACCCGGCGGATGCGCCAGGTCCGGCCAAATCCCGCCGGGCTCCCCGACCCCCCACCACGGCGCGGCGTCGCGCATTACTCTCGTGACCAGCACATCGATCGATCGGCGTGCACGAACACCAGGAGGGTGCGGGGATGACTCAGGGACGGCACACCGACGCCGCCTCCGCCGGCCCGCCGCTGTACGAGCGGGAGTCCGAACTCGGCGTGGCCCTCGGGGCGTTGGACGACCTGTGCGCGGACGCCGCGTCCTCGGGCAGCCTCGTCGTCTACCGGGGCGAGGCCGGGATCGGCAAGACGGCCCTGCTCGGCCGGGTCCGCGAGATAGCGGAGGGCCGCGCCACCGTGTGGTCCGCCCGCGGCGGCGAGACGGTCACCTCCGTCCCGTTCAACGTCGTCCGCCAACTCCTGCAGCCCGCGCTGCTCGCGCTCTCCGACGAGGAGACCCGCGAGTACTTCGGCGACTGGTACGACATCGCGGGCCCCGCCCTCGGCATAGCCGAACCCACCGGCCGCCAGGCCGACCCGCAGGGCGTGCGCGACGGCCTCGTCGCCGCCGTCTCCCGCCTGGCCCGACTGCACTGGCCGCTGGTCATCCTCATCGACGACGCGCACTGGGCCGACCTGGAGACCCTGGAGTGGCTGGCCGCGTTCGCCGAGCGCCTCGACGACCTGCCGGTCCTCCTCGTCGTCGCCCAGCGCGACCCGGAGAACGAGGCGGCGGCCGCCTGCCTGCGGGCGGTCGCCGACGCCGCCCGCCCCGGCACCGCCCAACTGCGCGCCCTCACCCCCGACGCCACCGCCGGACTGACCCGGGCCACGCTCGGCGACCACGCCGACGACCCGTTCTGCCGCGAGGTGTGGGCGGTCACCGGCGGCAACCCGTACGAGACCGTCGAACTGCTCGCCAAGGTGCAGGACAGCGATCTGCGCCCCGAGGAGGACTCGGCGGGGCAGCTGCGCGCGCTCAACAAGTCGGCGCGCGGCCGCGGCCTCGTCGCCCGCCTCGAAGGGCTCGGCATCGAGGCGACCAGGTTCGCCTGGGCCGCCGCCATCCTCGGCACCCGCATCGACGCCGGACTCGCCGCGCTGCTCGCCGGGCTCAACCCCGAGCAGGCCGGCCGCTGTGCCGAACGGCTGCGTGCCGCCCGCATCCTCACCGACTCCGTCTACGGCACCGAGAACGCGCTGGAGTTCGTCCACCCGCTCATCGCCACCGCCGTCTACGACGCGATCCCGCCCGCCACCCGCACCGCCATGCACGGCCAGGCCGCCTGGGCCGTCACCGCGTCCGGGCACGGACCCGCCGCCGCCTCCCGCCACCTGCTCGAAGTGCACCCGGACGACGACCCGGAACTCGTCGAGCAGATGCGCGCCGCCGCCCGCGAACACCTCGCCGTCGGCGCGCCCGACGCCGCGCGGCGCTGCCTGGAGCGCGCCCTCCTGGAGCCGCCGCTGCCCGAGATCCGCCCGCACCTCCACTACGAGCTGGGCTGCGCCACCCTGCTCACGTCGCCCGCCACCACCATCCGGCACCTGGACGCCGCGCTCGACACGACGCCCGGCCTCGTCGGCGACCAGCGCGTCGACGCGGTCTGCCGCCTCTCCCAGGCCCTGGTCCACAACGACCAGCTCGAAGAGGCGCTGCGCGTCATCGACGCCGAGGCCGACCTCCTCGAACCGGGCCCGGCCCGGCTGCGCCTGCAAGCCGTCCACTTCATGTGGGAAGGCATCCACGCGGGCGAGGAGGACTCCCCGGGCCGCTCCCGCAGCCTCGCCCTGATCGCCGACCAGCTCGCGGGGCGGGACAACGCGGAGCGCGTGCTGCTCATCCTGCGCGCCTTCGACGCCATGACCCGCGGGGAGAACGCGGAGGAGGTCATAGAGCGCTGCGACCGCGCCCTGGTCAACCGGCGCCTCGCGCCCGGACTCGGCTGGCTCGACTCCGAGTGGGGCTTCGAGGTCCTCACCATGCTCGGCAGCGCCTACCTCTTCGCCGACCGGCTCGACCGCGCCGAGTCCCTGTTCACCGGCGCCGTCCGCGAGTACGAGTCGGCCGGCTGGAGCGGCGGCCACCTCTCCCTCGCCCACGCCTTCGTCGGCTACGTGCACCGCAGGCGCGGCCGGCTCACCGACGCCGAGGCGTTCCTGCGCGAGTCGCTGCGCCTCGCCGACCGGGTCGGGCACGGCCTCCCCATGCACTGGGACGCGGCGTGCATGCTCATCGAGACACTGCTCGCCCGCGGCAAGGCGGACGAGGCGCAGGCGATCGCCGAACGCTACTCGTTCGGGCCGCCCTACCCGTCGACGATCGTGCTGCCCGACGCGCACTCGGTCCGCGGCCGGCTCCTCCTCGCGACCGGCCGCGTCGAGGAGGGCGTCAACGAGCTGGAGACCGCCGCGAAGGCCGCCATCGCCCGCGGCGGACACAACACCATCATGGCGCCGTGGGCCTGCGACCTGGCCCGCGCCCTCGCCCCCACCGACCCGCACCGCGCCGCCGAACTCGTCACGGAGGCCCGCGTGCAGGCCGAGCGGTTCGGCACGGACACGGCGATAGGAGAGGCGCTGCGCTGCGCGGCGGCCCTGGAGACGGGCCAGCGCCAGCTCACCCTGTACGCGAAGGCGGTCACCTACCTCGAGGCGTCGCCCTGCGCCTACGAGCACGCCCTGGCCCGGGTCGAGTACGGCATGGCGGCGCGTTCGCTCTCGGAGCTCAACCGCGGCCTGACGCTTGCCCGTTCGTGCGGGGCGGACGGTCTGGCGGCGAGGGCGAGGGAGGTCCTGGAGACGGGCCGGGGCCTGCGCTAGCGGCTCCCGCCCGCGTCCTCCTCCAGCACCCGCTGGGCGACGGCGAAGGCGGAATTGGCGGCGGGCACCCCCACGTAGACGGCGCACTGCAGGAGCAGGGCGCCGATCTCGTCGGGGGTGAGGCCGTTGCGGCGCGCCGCCCGTACGTGCAGGGCCAGCTCGTCGAGGTGCCCGTGGGCGACGAGCGCGGTGAGGGTCACCATGCTGCGCTCGCGCCGCGACAGGGTCGGGTCGGTCCAGATCTCGCCCCACGCGTACCGGGAGATGAAGTCCTGGAACCGGGCGGTGAACGGCGTCTGCCGCGCCTGCGCCCGGTCGACGTGCGCATCCCCGAGGACCTCGCGGCGCACCTCCGTCCCGCGCGTGGCGCGCTGCCCGAGGTGCGTGCGCAACAGCCCGACCACGGCCTCCGGCCGCTCCGCGACGGCAAGGTGCGAGGCCCCGGCCAGCTCGACGAGTTCGGCGCCGGGCACGGCGTCCGCGATCTCCCGGGCGTGCGCGGGCGGCGTCGCGGGGTCCTCCCGCCCGGCGACGACCAGCGTAGGCGCGGCGATGTCCGACAGCCGCTCCCGCAGGTCGAACGCGGCGAGCGCGTCACAGCACGCGGCGTACGCGGCCGGATCGGCGTCCTGGTTGTCCCGCACGAGCCGCTCGACGCGGAAGCCGGGCGTGAACCACCGCGCCGGGGCGGACTCGGCGATCTGGCCGATCCCGTTCTCCCGCACGTGGGCGGCCCGCTCGCGCCACGCCTCGGCGCCACCGAAGTGGGCGGACGAGCACAGCACGGCGAGACTGCCGACGCGCTCCGGGTGGTGCACGGCGAGATGCATGCCGACGGCGCCGCCGAGGGAGACCCCCGCGTACGCGAACCGCTCGATCCCGAGCGAGTCGGCGAGTGCGAGCACGAGCCCGGCGAGATCACCGACGGTGGCCCCCGCCTCGATCAGCCCGGGATCGGACCGCCCGTGCCCCGGCAGATCCCACCCTACGACCCGGTGCCGGCTCGACAGCTCGGGCGCGACCTGGTCCCAGAGCGCGAGCGAGGTCCCGAGCGACGGGCCGAGGAGCAGCGGGGGAGCGGAGGGCGAACCCTCGACGCGGTGATGGAGGAGGGGGGAAGCCATGAGGGTGCTCCAGTGGGTGAGGCCGGGTCGTCGTTCGGGGCCGGCGGGTCCGGAAGGTGCGCGGTGCTCGGTCGGTCACTGCCGCCGCAGCGCCCGGTCCACCAGGTGCGGGGCCGCCCCGACATAGCGCTCCGGGTCCGTGAGCGCGGCCAGGTCCACTGTCCTCAGGGCCGGTTCTTCGGACAGCAGGTCGGCGAGGGGGCGGTTCTCCGTCGCGGCCCGGCGCGCCGCCTCGGCCAGGAGTTCCTTGGCGCGGGTCCGGCCGAGCACCGGCGCCAGCTCCGCCGACAGACGCTCGGAGACGATCGCGCCGTGCGTCAGGGTCAGATGGGCGCGCATGGCGTCGGCGCGGACCACCAGGTCAGCCGTCAGTTCGGCCGCGTCGCGGGCCGCCCCGCCGGTCAGCCGCAGCAGTTCGCGCAGGGTCGTCCACTCGGCGTGCCAGGCGCCGGCGGGCCGTTCGTCCTCCGCCGCCATCGACCCGAACAGGGTCGCCGCGAGCGCGGGCGCGCGCCGGGCCGCCGCCGCGATCAGCGTGGAGCGGACCGGGTTGGCCTTGTGCGGCATCGCGGACGACCCGCCGCCCGCGCCCTCGGCCAGTTCGCCGATCTCGGTGCGGGACAGGGTCGTGACGTCGACGGCGAGCTTGCCGAGCGCGCCCGCCGTGAACGCCAGCGCCCCGGCCAGATCCGCCACCGGCGCGCGCAGCACGTGCCACGGCAACGCGGGCGCCGTCAGGCCGAGTTCACGCGCGTAGGCCGGGACCAGCTCCAGCGGCTCTTCGGCGCCGTACGCCTCGAACGCCGCCAACGTGCCCGCCGCTCCGCCCAGTTGCACCGGCAGGCCCGCGCCCACCGTGCGCAGCCGGTCCCGCGCGTCCAGGACCAGCGCCCGCCATCCGGCCGCCTTGAGGCCGAACGTCGTCGGCACGGCGTGCTGGGTGAGGGTGCGCCCTGCCATGACGGTGTCCCGGTGGGCGGCGGCGTGGCGGGACAGCGCGGCGGCGACGCGGTCGAGCTCGGCCAGGATCTCGTCCAGGCTGCGCGCCGCGACCAGCATGAGCGCCGTGTCCAGGATGTCCTGGCTGGTCGCGCCCCGGTGCACGTACGGCCCGTGTTCCGGAGGGACCGCCGCTGTCAGGTCGGCGGCCAGCGGGATCACCGGGTTGCCGCCGGTGCGGGCCCGCCGGGCGAGGTCGCGTACGTCGAACGAGGCCGCCGTCGCCGCCGCGGTCACCGCGTCGGCCGCCTCGACCGGCGCGAGCCCGAGCGACGCCTGGGCCCGCGTCAGGCCCGCCTCCGCGTCCAACAAGGCTTGCAGGAACGCCGTTTCGGAGGTCGTGCGCTCGGTGGGCGCGTCCTCCGTGCCGGGGTCGAACAGGGTCACGTGAACTCCAGGAAGACCGTCTCGCCCTCGCCCTGAAGGCGGAGGTCGAAACGGTACGTGCCGCCCGGCTCCTCCCGCGCGATCAGCGTGTCGCGCCGCGCGCCGTCCAGTTGCGACAGCAGCGGGTCGGCGGCGAGTGCCGCGTCGTCACCGGGCAGATAGATCCGGGTGAAGAGATGGACGAGCAGGCCGCGCGCGAACACGCAGACGCTGAGGTACGGCGCGCCCGCGCCCCGCGCGCCGGGCCGCAGGGTGCGCGCGTACCAGTGCCCGCCTGCGTCGGTCTGGACGCGGCCCCAGCCGGTGAACTCGACGCCGTTGCGCCCGAGGTGACCGCCGCTCGCGGGGTCGCGCCGCATCGAACCGTCGACCTGGGAGATCCGCCCGGCGGGGTCGGCGCCCCACACCTCCAGGAACGCGTCCGGCACCGGCTTGCCCGCGCCGTCGTACACGTACCCCTGCACGGTGACCGTGTCCGGGTGCCCGACGGGCGCGATGTCCCCGCCGCCGGGGAACGGCAGCGCGTATCCGTAGAACGGCCCGACCGTGTGCGACGGAGTCGGCGGCACGCTCTCCGCGCCGCTCGTGTCGATCTTCGTCATGCCTTGTCAGCGCCCTTCTTCGATCCAGGTGGCGGACGGCCCGTCGAGCACGATGTCCCAGTGGTAGCCCATCGAGAACTCCGGCACGGACAGGTCGTGGTCGTACGTCGCGACGAGGCGCTGCCGCGCGGAGTCGTCGGTGACGGACTGGATGATCGGGTCGTACGGGAACAGCGGGTCGGCGGGGAAGTACATCTGCGTGACGAGCCGCTGGGTGAACGCCGTGCCGAAGAGGGAGAAGTGGATGTGGGCCGGGCGCCAGGCGTTGACGTGCTGGCCCCACGGGTAGGGGCCGGGCTGGATCGTGGTGAAGCGGTAGCGCCCCTCGGCGTCGGTCAGGGTGCGTCCGACGCCGGTGAAGTTCGGGTCGAGCGGCGCGTCGTGCTGTTCGCGCTGGTGGGCGTAGCGGCCGGCGGAGTTGGCCTGCCATACCTCGACGAGCTGGCCCCGGACCGGGCGCCCGGCGCGGTCGAGGAGGCGTCCCTCGACGGTGATGCGCTCGCCGAGGGGTTCGCCGGTGTGCTGCCGGGTCAGGTCGCTGTCGGTCTCGGTGATGTCGCGTTCGCCGAAGGCGGGCGACGCCAGCTCCACCGATTCCGGGTCCTTCGACAGGTCGATGGCGACGAGCGGCTGCTTCGGGTGGCGCAGGACGGAGGAGCGGTACGGGGCGTAGTCGCGGCGCGGATGGTGCTCGACGGGCGCGCCCTCGGCGATCCGCTTCTCGTAGGCGGCGTGCGCGGCCGCGATCTCCGTGTCGATGGCGTGCTGGGTGAGTGCCATGGGTCTTCTACCGTTCCCTCTTCTGCCGTTCTCCGAGGTCTTCCGGGACGCGGACCGGCGCCGCCGTCTTCGCGAGCAGTTCGTCGGCGCCGACGCCGGGCGCCAACTCGACCAGTTCCAGGCCGTGTCCGGTCACGTCGAGCACCGCGAGGTCGGTGATGACCCGGTCGACGCAGCCCTTGCCGGTCAGCGGCAGCGTGCACTCCTCGACGAGCTTCGGGGAGCCGTCCTTCGCCGTGTGGGTCATGGTGACGAGGACGGTGCGGGCGCCGTGCACGAGGTCCATCGCGCCGCCGATCCCCGTGATCATCTTGCCGGGCACCGCCCAGTTGGCGAGATCGCCGCGGGCGGAGACCTGCATGGCGCCGAGCACGGCGACGTCGATGTGGCCGCCGCGGATCATCCCGAAGGAGAGCGCCGAGTCGAAGAACGAGGCGCCCGGCAGGACGGTGACCGTCTCCTTGCCCGCGTTGATCAGGTCCGGGTCGACGGCGTCCTCGGCCGGGTAGGGGCCGGTGCCGAGGATGCCGTTCTCCGACTCCAGGACCACCTCCACGTCGCCGGGCAGGTAGCTGGGGATGAGGGTGGGCAGGCCGATGCCCAGGTTCACGTACTGTCCGTCGCGCAGTTCACGCGCCGCGCGTGCGGCCATCTGCTCCCGTGTCCACGCCATGCTCAGCCACTCACCGTTCGCTTCTCGATCCGCTTGTCGGCGGCCTGCTCAGGGGTGAGCGCGACGACCCGCTGCACGAAGACGCCCGGCAGATGCACCGCGTCCGGGTCGATCTCGCCCGGCTCCACCAGCTCCTCCACCTCGGCGATGGTGACCTTTCCGGCCGTCGCGGCGAGGGGGTTGAAGTTCCGGGCCGACTTGGTGAAGACGAGGTTCCCGTGCCGGTCGCCCTTCGCGGCCCGTACGAGGGCGAAGTCGGTGCGGATGGCGCGCTCCAGGACGTACGCGGTGCCGTCGAACTCCCGCACCTCCTTGGGCGGCGACGCCTTCGCGACCCCGCCCGCGCCGTCGTAGCGCCAGGGCAGTCCGCCGTCCGCGACCTGCGTGCCGACCCCGGCCGGGGTGTAGAACGCGGGGATCCCCGCGCCGCCCGCGCGCAGCCGCTCCGCGAGGGTGCCCTGCGGGATCATCTCGACCTCGATCTCCCCGGCCAGGTACTGCCGGGCGAACTCCTTGTTCGCCCCGATGTAGGAGCCGGTGACCCGGGCGATGCGGCCCGCCGAGAGCAGGACGGCGAGGCCCGACTCCATGGCGCCGCAGTTGTTCGACACCACGGAGAGGCCGGTGGTGCCGCGCTCGTGCAGGGCGGAGATCAGTACGGTCGGCACGCCGCTGAGCCCGAAGCCGCCGACGGCCAGGGACGCGCCGTCCCCGACGTCGGCGACCGCCCGCGCGGCGGTGGCCATCACCTTGTCCATGTCAGGGCCTGTCTCTGGAGGGGGAGCTGTCTCTGAAAGGGGTCCGAAAATGCTCAGCGCACTGAGCATTTCGGCAAGTGGCCCACACGTTGCCATCGCCCCACCAGCCCGTCAAGGGTCTAAGATCGCTCAGTACACCCACACAATGCGGAGGACCCAGATGGCCGCGGTGGACCTGACCACCCACCCCGGGCACCTCGCCCGGCGACTCCAGCAGGCGCACCACCTGCTGTGGAACACGATGGTCTCGGAGGAGATCACCTCGCCGCAGTTCGCGGTCCTCAACGCCCTCGTCGCCGAGCCGGGCCTCGACCAGCGCACGGTCGGCGAGCGCGTCGGCCTCGACCGGTCCACGATCGCCGAGGTGATCAGCCGCCTCACCCGGCGCGACCTGCTGGCGAAGGAGCGGGACCCGGACGACGGGCGCCGCTGGCTGCTGCGGCTGACCCCGCAGGGCCTGCGCACGCACAAGAAGCTGACCGTGCGCACCGCGCGGATGAACCAGGTGTTCCTGGCGCCGCTCAGCGGCGCCGAGCAGGCGCTGTTCCTCGACCTGATCCAGCGCGTCGCCGACGCGGCGGAGGACCTGCGCAACCCGGCGGAGAGCCGGCCGTAGGGCCTCGGCCCACCCGGGCTACCGCTTCGCGAACACCACCCACACGGGGCCCGGCGCGAACGCCAGCGGCTGCCCGTCCGCCGTGAACTCCGTGCCGTCCGTCGCCGTCGGCCGCTGCCAGCGCGCCTCGTAGGCCCGCCCGTCCCGCAGGACGACGGCCCGCCCCGAGCCGACCGTGCGCGACAGCGGGGAGGCGGCGCCGAACTTGTCGTGGAAGCGGGAGTCCTCGACGTCGACGTACTGCACGACGGCCGTCGCCGCGGAGAGCCGCGTCCCGCCCGACGTCACCGCCGCACGCCCGTCCATGCTCACCAGCCACCTCCGCCGCGACGCCGACCAGTCGAAGGCGAACCGGGCCGAGGGGAAACGCACCGTCCGCGCCGTCTCGGGCCGCCCGCCCCCGGGCACCCGCGCCGCGAACCGGAACCCCGCCGCGTCCCCCGCGTTCGTCCCCGTCGCGAGCCGGCCGAGCTTCGCCGGGCGCAGGAAGAGGTTGTGCGGGGCGGGCTTCTCGCTGCCCCGGAAGTACGCGGCGCCGCTCGCGCCGCCCGCCGGCCTCGCCCGCAGCGGCGCCGCGTCGATCAGCGGCCGGAGCCTGCCCTGCGCCCCCGAGTAGGCGAGCGTCGGGTCGCCGAACTGGCGCAGCAGCTCCAGATCGGTCTCGCGCGCGCTGCGCACCGGCCCGATCACGTCCGGGAGGGTCGAGCCGAACACCGCCATCAGGCGGCTCAGGCCGCCCTCTACCTGCTCCACGTAGACGATGTCGGCGTGCTCGACGCCGGTCTGCGGGCGGGCCGCGCCCACATTGTCGATCTTCACCGCGAGGAGCGGAGAGTCGCGCGCCGCCGAGGGGCCGTTCCCGTCGGACGGCGTCACCGGCTCGCACGCCGCCACGACCATCCCGAGCGCACCGGCGACGAATCCGCGCCGCGCCATCCTGTTCGCGTCCACGGCCCCTGCATACCCGCGCGGGGGCCGTCGCAAGGCCCGCGAACCGGCCAAGGTCAGCGCAGCACCTCCGCCAGGTCGAACTTCACCGGCTCCTCCAGCTGTGCGTACGTACAGCTCTCGGCGGTCCGGTCCGGGCGCCAGCGCCGGAAGCGGGCGGTGTGCCGGAACCGCGCCCCGTTCTCCATGTGGTCGTACGCCACCTCGGCGACCCGCTCGGGGCGCAGCGCCACCCACGACATGTCCTTCTTGCCGGTCCAGCGGCTCGGCGCGCCCGGCATCCGGGACGCCTCGTGCGCCGCGTCCTCGGTCCACGCGGCCCAGGGGTGGTCGGCGGCGGAGTCCAGGCGCAGCGGCTCCAGCTCGGCGATCAGCTCCGTGCGGCGCTTCATCGTGAACGCGGCGCAGACCCCGACGTGCTGGAGCGTGCCCGCGTCGTCGTAGAGGCCGAGGAGCAGGGAGCCGACGACGGGGCCGCTCTTGTGGAAGCGGTACCCGGCGACGACGCAGTCCGCCGTCCGCTCGTGCTTGACCTTGATCATGGCGCGTTCGTCCGGGCGGTAGCGCAGGTCGAGGGGTTTGGCGACGATGCCGTCGAGCCCCGCGCCCTCGAACTGGTCGAACCAGCGCCCGGCGAGGTCGGTGTCGGTCGTGGCGGGCGCCACGTGCAGCGGGGCCGACGCGTCCGCGAGGGCCTCCTCCAGACGCCGCCTGCGCTCGGTCAGCGGGGCGTCGAGCAGGGCTTCGTCGCCGAGGGCGAGGACGTCGAAGGCCACGAAGGACGCCGGGGTGCGCTCCGAGAGGGTCTTCACGCGGGACGCCGCCGGGTGGATCCGCTCGCTGAGCGCGTCGAAGTCGAGCCGCCCTTCCCGGGCGACGACGATCTCCCCGTCCAGTACGCAGCGCTCCGGGAGCCGCTCGGCGAGCGCCGCCACCAGTTCGGGAAAGTACCTGGTCAGCGACTTGGTGGAGCGGCTGCCCAGCTCGATCTCCGGGCCGTCGCGGAAGACGATCGCCCGGAAGCCGTCCCACTTCGCCTCATAGTGCATCCCGGCGGGCAGCTTGGCGGCGGACTTGGCGAGCATCGGGCGGACCGGCGGCATGACGGGAAGATCCATGCCGCCGATTCTGTCCCTGATGCCTGCTTGCTGCGATATGAGCGATTTACGTCCGGTATGCGCGGTACGTTCCTTCCGCCTAGCGTGGGTCCATGGGCAGCAAGGGCGCGGCAGTGGAGCTGGAAGCGGGCGGGCGGACGGTGCGGCTGTCCAGCCCCGACAAGGTGTACTTCCCCGAGGGCGGCTCGTCGGGGTACACGAAACTGGACGTCGCGCAGTACTTCCTGTCGGTCGGCGACGGTATTCTGCGCGCCCTGCGCGACCGGCCCACCACCCTGGAGCGCTACCCGGAGGGCGTCACCGGCGAGTCCTTCTACCAGAAGCGGGCCCCGAAGAACCTGCCCGACTGGACCCCGACCGCCACCATCGAATTCCCGTCCGGGCGCAACGCCGCCGAGATGTGCCCCACCGAGGTCGGCGCCGTGCTGTGGGCCGCCCAGTACGGCACCCTCACCTTCCACCCGTGGCCGGTGCGGCGCGGCGACCTCGACCACCCGGACGAACTCCGGATCGACCTCGACCCGCAGCCCGGCACCGACTACGCCGACGCCGTCACCGCCGCCCGGGAACTGCGCGCCGTGCTCGACGAGTTCGGCGGCCTGCGCGGCTGGCCCAAGACCTCCGGCGGCCGGGGCCTGCACGTCTTCGTGCCGATCGAGCCGCGCTGGACCTTCACCCAGGTGCGCCGCGCCGCCATCGCGGTCGGCCGGGAGCTGGAGCGCCGTATGCCGAAGGCCGTGACCACCGCCTGGTGGAAGGAGGAGCGCGGCGAGAAGATCTTCGTGGACTACAACCAGACGGCCCGCGACCGCACCATCGCCTCCGCCTACTCGGTCCGCGCCCGCCCGCACGCGCCCGTCTCCGCCCCGCTGACCTGGGACGAACTCGGCGACGCCGAGCCGCGCGACTTCGACATCTCCACCATGCCCCAGCGCTTCGCCGAGGTCGGGGACCTGCACGCGGGGATGGACGACGAGCACCACTCGCTGGAGGCGCTCCTCGAACTCGCCAACGAGGACGAGCGGGAGCGCGGCCACGGCGACCTGCCGTACCCGCCCGAGTACCCGAAGATGCCGGGCGAGCCGAAGCGCGTACAGCCGAGCCGGGCCAGACACGAGGACTGACCCGGCTCGACCCACTCACTCAACCGTTACGGCAGTTCCTTCACCCGGACGTCCCGGTAGGAGATGACGTCCGACGTGCTGTGCACCTGGAGCCCGATGTAGCCGGAGGAGTAGCGCCGGCCGTCGGTGCCCGGGTCGTCGGCGCGCGGCGGCTCGAAGACCTGGCCGCCGGTGTTGTCGAACTCGTTGATCAGCGCACCGTTGCGGTAGATCGAGAAGTGCTGGTCGACCACCTTGACCTCGTAATCGTTCCACGTGCCCTTCTGGGTGACGCCCGCGCCCGCGAGGCCGACCCGGTCGAAGCCGTAGACCGAACCGGTCTTGTACATGTCGCCGTCGGGACGGTCGAGGGCCTGGATCTCGTGCCCGTACTTGATGGCGACCCACTCCGGGTTCGGCTCCTCGGGGTGGTCGTGCACCCACGGGAAGCGGACGAAGACACCGCCGTTGGCGTTGCCCGTGCCCGGGGCGTCGTCGCGCCACTGGAGCTTCAGCGAGTAGTTCGCGTACTTGCGCTGCGGGAACCAGAGCATGCCCATGCCGTCCACCGTGGTGTCGCTGGTGATGGACCCGTCGGCGTTGAGGTTGAACTTGCCGCCGCCGACCTGCTCCCACTTCGCGAACTGCTCCCGCGAGCCGTCAAGGATCTTGGTGTAGCCGTCGGTCTGGCCGGGCTTGCCGATGTCCGACTGCTTCGCCGCCTTGTTGATCTTGTTGTACTCGCGCTGGTCGATCGCGCCGTCCTTGAGGAGCTTGTCGGTGACCGTCTTCACGTGCTTGACGAACAGCGCGTGCGACGACCAGTCCTTCTCGTCCTCGATCAACTCACCGATGCGGCAGCGGTTGTTGGTGACGCGGTTCGGGATGCCCGTGTCGGTCGTGCCGACGAACACCGTCGTCCGCTCGTCGTACTCCGGGCAGTTGGGCGCGGGGACGCCGCCGCCCGAGGCGACCGCGAAGACGAAGAGCTGGGCCTGCGAGGCGTTCCCGGCCTTGTCGCTCGCCCGGTAGGAGACGGAGTGCGCGCCGACCCGGTCCACCACCACGGGGGCGGTGTAGGCGAGGTAGGGTCCGCCGTCGAGCGAGTACTCGATCTTGTCGACGCCGGAGTCGTCGTCCGTCGCCGTCACGGTCAGCTTCGCGTTGTTGATGTACGCGCCGTCGGAGTTCTTGTCCCCGGCGACGGAGAGCGACACCGTCGGCGCCGTCGTGTCCTGGGCGGGCGGCGCCACGACCGCGAAGTCGACGGACTTCTCGGCCGCCTGGTTGCCCGCCTTGTCCGTGGCCCGGTAGCGCACCTTGTACGTGCCCGGGTCGTGGACCATGACCGGCGCGGTGTACGGCTGCCAGGCGCCGTCGGCACCGACCGCGTACTCGACCGTGTTGACCCCGGAGCCGGTGTCCGACGCGGAGACCGTCACCGTGGCCATGCCGACGTAGGCGCCGGATGCGTCCTTGTCACCGGTCACGGTCGCCGAGGTCTCCGGCGCCGTCGTGTCGTTCGTGTCCGGGGCGACCACCGTGAAGTCGAGGGACTTCTCCTCGGCGGTGTTGCCCGCCTTGTCGGTCGCCTTGTACGTCAGGGTGTGCGCGCCGACCTGGTCGACGACGACCGGGGCGGTGTAGGGCGTGTACGCGCCGCCGTCGAGCGCGTACTCGATCCTGTCGACGCCGGAGCCCGCGTCGGTCGCGGTGACCGAGACGGAGGCGGAGCCGACGAACGCGCCGTCCGCGTTGGTCTGCCCCTCGGCCTTCGCCGAGGTCTCCGGGGCGGTCGTGTCGTCACCGCCGCCGCCGTCCGTCACCACCAGGACACCCTGCATGGAGAGGTGGCCCGGGATCGTGCAGTGGTAGCGGTACGTGCCGGGGGAGAGGGTGACCTCGGCGGTGTGCTTGCCGCCCTGGTCGTCGGCCGGGTTGGCCAGGATGTTGAGCGGTACGTCGTTGTTGTACTCGGGGTCCGACACGTCGAAGGTCAGCGTGTGCGGCATCCCCGTGGTGTTGCCCGTCGCCGCGCTGTTCTCGAAGACGATCGTCGCCTTGCCGGCGACCGCCGTCGTCGGCGCCGACGCGTACTTCGTGATGTCGTCACCGGCCGTCCAGGTCAGCACCTGGTCGGCCGCCGCTTCGGGCGCGGGGGCCGCGGTCGCGGCGGGCAGCGCGCCGAGCCCGAGACACATGAGGACGGCGGCGAGCAGAGCGGTCAGCAACCGGTGTCCGCGCGGAGGTCGAGGTCTATTTCGCATGAGGATCAGCCCTTCCCGACCAGCTGGTTGGCGGCCGGAGTCGCCTCGCCACCGGTGTACGTGACCTTCCACAGCGCCGACTTGGAGTCGGAGGTGAAGAAGCCGCGCCCGTAGTCGAGGACGTAGAGAGCACCGTCGGGACCGAACTTCCAGTCCATGAGGTTCTTGATGCCGTCGTTGCCGATCGGAATGATCTTCTTCAACGACTCGGAGTGGACCGGGACCGACCCGTCCCCGTGCGTCTTCGGATCGGTGAGAACGGCGTTGCGCGGCTGGTCGGCGTCGTAGAAGTCGCCGACGAACCACTTGCCGTCCCAGTAGCTCGGCCACTTGTCGGCGTTCGGGATCGACGCGTCGTAGCGGTAGACCGGGCCGTCCATGGCCGCCTGGCCGCCGCCCTTGAGCCACGGAAGCAGGTACTTGGCCTCGGACTGCTTGTACGACGGGACGCCGTTGGCGTCGCGCGGGAAGTCCGGGGCGCCGCCCTGCGGCGAGTACCAGATGTTGTTGCCGGTGACCGGCGGCAGGTTGACGAGGCCGTCGTTGTTCGGCGACTCGTTCTTCGGGTGGGCGCAGTCGTACCAGCCGAGCGGCTTCGTCGGGTCCGGCAGATTGCGGTCGCGGTAGGGCTGCTTGTTGCCCATGCAGTACGGCCAGCCGCGGTTGGAGGCCTTGGTGATGACGGCGAACTGGTCGTACTTGGCCGGGCCCCAGGTCGTCGACGGCTCACCGGCGTCCGGGCCGACCCAGCCCGCGTAGAGCGTGTCGGTCATCTTGTCGACGGAGATGCGCGCCGGGTTGCGGACGCCCATCACATAGATCTCGCCGCGCGTCTTGCCGCCGCCCTCGGCGCTCTCCTTGCCGGTGAAGAGGTTCCCCTCCGGCAGGGTGTACGTGCCGTCGGCCTCGGGGTGGATGCGCAGGATCTTGCCGTTGAGGTTGTTGGTGTTGCCGGCGGTGCGCCGCGCGTCGGCGAAGGAGACGCCCTTGTAGTTCGGCTGCGGGTTGTTGCCCGAGTACCCGTCGCTGAACTGCGAGGAGTTGTTGTCACCGGTCGCGATGTAGAGGTTGCCCTTGGAGTCCCAGGCCATCCCGCCGCCCGCGTGGCAGCAGCTGTGCACCTGGACCGGCCACTTGAGCAGCACCTTCTCGCTGCCCATGTCCAGCTTGTTCGTGGCGAGGTCGAAGGTGAACCGGGAGACCCGCCGCTCGGCCATGTGCTTGTCGCGGTCGAGCTGCGAGTGCGGCGTGTAGTGCAGGTACACCCACCCGTTCTGCTCGAACCTCGGGTCCAGCTCGATGCCGAGGAGCCCCTCCTCGACCTTGACGAGCTCGTCGCCGCCGCCCTTGTTGCCGAAGATGGTGAGAGCGCCCGCGAGCGTCACCTTCTTGGTCTTCGGGTCGTAGACGTGGATCTGCCCGGTGCCCTTGCCGACGTCGGGGTTGTTCCAGTCGGTGATCACCGGCTGCGAGGAGTCGGCGCCGCCGCGGCCGATGTAGAAGATCCGCCCGTCGGGAGCGGTGACCAGCCCGTGCGGCTCGCCGATCTGGTCGTTCTGCCCGGCCTGGTTGGGCTGGGTCAGCCGCTCGGCCTTGTAGTTGGCGTTGATCGCGGCCTTGCAGTCGGCGCGCACGATCCGCGACGTCCAAAGCAGCGCCCCGCGCAGGTGGTCGCGGAAGTCCGCCTCGTCGTACGAGGAGACGGTGCCGCCCATCCCGGTGTAGAAGGAGCGCCCGCCGTCGTAGTCACGGCACCATGAGACGGGGTGGTCGGCGCCGTTCGCGCTGTCGCCCGGCTTGTACGTGGACTCGTTGACCCGGGCGACCGTGTGCACGTCGCCCGACGGGTTCTTCACCCAGTTCAGCCACTGGTCGGGGCGCTTCCACTGCACCGGCAGGCTCTTCGTCGCCGGGTTCTGCCGGTCGCCGACCTCGACGGTCGCGCGCTGCACGGCGGTCGGCGAGGAGGCGGCGGGCCGGGCCCCGATCAGACCGGTGAACCAGTCCGAGTACGGCTCGGCGCGGGCGGCGTCATGGATGCCGACGAACCCGCCCCCGGCCTCCATATAAGCCTCGAGGCCGGCTTCCTGGTCGGGATCGAGGATGTCACCGCCCCCGGTCAGGAAGACGATGGAGTTGAACCGGCCCAGCTTCTTCTCGTTCGTGAACACGGAGGCGTCGTCCGTCGCCGTGATCGTGAACTGCTGGCCCGCCGAACCGGACTGGCCGATCTTCTCGATCGCCTCGATGCCCGCGTTGACCGTGGGCGACTCGTCGCCGCCGGCCGCGGAGCCGTAGAAGACGAGCACGCGCGGGGACGCGGCGCCGGGCGGCGATTTGATGGACATCGTTGTCACGGACGGGCTCGGGTCCTGGTACGCGCTGGCGGTGGGTCCGCTCAGCAGCCCGGCGCCGAGCGCGCCCGCCGCGACCCCGACCGCCCACAGGCGGCCGCGTCTGCTCCTGCTCGCTCTGAACTCCCGTACGGGCAACGGCTTCTGATGCGGTAACCGCCGCATGTGCTCACCCACTCCTCATAGGACACGGACAGCGCGGTGAAAGCTAGACCTCTTTGCGCGGTTCGCCAATAGGTATGACCGGGATTCCACAAACTTTGTCCTGAGTGTGGATAAACGAAGATCAGCTGGCTACCGTGCGAAGCGCGACGCTCACTGCGACGAGAAGGCCCGTACGAGGGTGGGGAGTTGGCTGTGACGACAGACCGCGACGAACGGCACGATCCGAACCGGGTGACCGAGCCGAACCGTGCGACCGACCAGGACAGGCGCGCGCTGAGCCGCCGGATGCTGATCGGTGGCGCGGTGGCGGCGACGGCGGGTGTGACATCGTTGTCGATAGCGGCTTCGGCCCCGCCCGCGGCGGGCGCGGACACCCCGCCCCGCACCGCCCCCGCGGGCGGCGAGGTACGCCGCCTCACCCTGTATGCGGAGAAGCTCGCGGACGGCCAGCTCGGCTACGGCTTCGAGAAGGGCAAGGCGTCGATCCCGGGCCCCCTGATCGAACTCAACGAGGGCGACACGGCCCACATCGAGTTCCACAACCTCACCGACGTCGACGCGAGCCTGCACGTGCACGGCATGGACTACGAGATCTCCAGCGACGGTACGCGGATGAACCGCAGCCACGTCGAGCCCGGCGGCAGCCGCACCTACACCTGGCGGACGCACGCCCCGGGCCGCCGCAAGGACGGTACGTGGCGGCCGGGTTCGGCGGGGTACTGGCACTACCACGACCACGTCGTCGGCACGGATCACGGCACCGGCGGCATCCGCAAGGGGCTCTACGGGCCGGTGATCGTGCGCCGCAAGGGCGACATCCTGCCCGACCCCGGCAAGACGTTCACCATCGTCTTCAACGACATGACGATCAACAACAAGGGGATGCACGAGGCGCCCACCTTCGAGGCGACGGTCGGCGACCGGGTCGAGATCGTCATGATCACGCACGGCGAGTACTACCACACGTTCCACATGCACGGGCACCGCTGGGCCGACAACCGCACCGGCATGCTGACCGGGCCCGACGACCCGACCCAGGTCCTGGACAACAAGATCTGCGGCCCGGCGGACTCCTTCGGGTTCCAGATCATCGCGGGCGAGGGCGTCGGCGCGGGCGCCTGGATGTACCACTGCCATGTGCAGAGCCACTCGGACATGGGGATGGCGGGGTTGTTCCTGGTGAAGAAGGCGGACGGTTCGATCCCGGCCTATGACGACCCGCATCACTAGGCGGCTCCGCGCGCCCTGCGGCTCGGGGGCGGGGACGCGTGGGTGCGCTCGGGCGGGGTGTGGGTGTAGACCCTCGGTAGTACGTGTACGGGCCGACGCGTCGCCGAGGGAGTCGAGTTGAGCAAGGATCGTACGTACGACTACGTCATCGTCGGGGCCGGGTCCGCCGGGTGTGTGCTCGCGGGGCGGCTGAGCGCGGATCCGGGGGTGCGGGTCGCGCTCGTGGAGGCCGGGCCGCGCGACCGCAAACCGGAGATCCGGATCCCGGCCGCGTTCCCGAAGATGTTCAGGACGGCGTACGACTGGGACTACACCACCAGCAAGCAACCCGCGCTCGACGGGCGGCGGTTGTACTGGCCGCGCGGGCGCACACTCGGCGGGTCCTCCTCCCTCAACGCCATGATGTGGGTGCGCGGGCACCGCGACGACTTCGACGCCTGGGGCGAGGCCGCCGGGCCCGAGTGGGCCTACGACCGGTTCGAGCGGTACTTCCGGCGCGCCGAGCGGTGGAGCGGACCCAGGGGCGAGGGGTCCGCGTACGGCGCCGACGGGCCTCTGCACATCGCGCCGCTGCGGCAGCCCAACCCCACCACCTCCGCCTTCCTCGCCGCCTGCCGGGCTCAGGGACTGACGGAGCTGGAGGAGCTGAACCGGGGCGACAACAGCGGGTTCGCCGCCACGCCCGTCAATCAGCGGCGCGGGCGCCGCTGGAGCGCCGCCGACGGGTACCTCGGGCCCGCGGCCCGCCGCCGCAACCTCGACATCTACACCGGCGCCCGCGTCACCCGTATCGACTTCGACGGCGTCCGCGCCGCCGGGGTCGTCGCGGAGGGCACCCCCGCCGGGACGCTGCGCGCGACCCGCGAGGTGATCCTCGCCGCCGGTGCCATCGGTTCCCCGCAACTGTTGCAGCAGGCCGGGATCGGGGACCCGGAGACGCTCGCCGCCGCCGGGATCGACACCCGCGTCGCCTCACCGGACGTGGGCCGGCACCTCCAGGACCACCTCTCCTACGCGGTCACCGTCCGCTGCCCGCGCCCGGTCTCGCTCACCGGCGCCGACACCCCGGCCAACCTCGCCCGTTTCCTGCTGGGCGGTCGCGGCCCCCTCACCTCGAACGTGGGGGAGGCCGTCGCCTTCATCAGGACCAGGCCCGAACTGGCGGCGCCGGACGTGGAGTTGGTCTTCGCGCCCGTTCCCTTCGTCAACCACGGGCTCACCGCGCCCACCGAACACGGGATCACCGTCGGCGTCGTCCTGCTCCAGCCGCGCAGCACCGGCCGCATCACGCCGACGGGGGCCGACGCACGGCCGGGCATCGACCCCGCATACCTCTCCGACCCCGGCGGCGAGGACCTGCGGACGCTCGTCGCGGGCGTCCGCCGGGCCGAGGAGCTGCTCGCGGACGACGCGCTGCGGGCCTTCGGCTCGGCGCCGATGGCCACGTACCCGGGTGTCGTCGACGACGAGGCGCTCGCCCGCGCCGTCCGGGGCGGCGCCGAGACCCTGTACCACCCCGTCGGCACCTGCCGGATGGGCGCCGACGCCGGCTCGGTCACCGATCCCCGGCTGCGGGTCCGCGGCACGGAGGCGCTGCGCGTCGTCGACGCCTCCGTCATGCCGCGCATCACGCGCGGGCACACCCACGCGCCCACGGTCGCCCTCGCGGAGAAGGCCGTCGACCTGATCCGCGAGGACGCCGCGAGGTGACGTGGGTCAGGAGCCGACGCTCACCGTGAAGCGGCGCGGGTTCCCGTCGTTCGCCGCGCCCGACACGTCCGGCTGGCCGTCGGGGCGCACGTCGTCGTACGGGAACGCGTAGCCGATCGGGGAGTTGGCGTGGACGATCCGCGACCAGTGGTTGGTCGTGGCGTCCTTGTAGTAGTCGCCGGTGCCCGCCCCGTTGGGCTGGGTGGGGTGGGTGAGCATGATGCTGCGGTTGAATCCGGCGGCGAGACGGGCGAGCAGCGCCTTCTTGTCGTCGGAGTCGGCCGGGTTGTTGGTGAACGGGCCGTGGTTGCAGGTGAAGATGTCCTTCGAGGACGGCTTGGTGAAGGTGTGGCCGCCGTTGAAGGTGAGGGTGTCGCCGCTGACCCGGCCGGTGAAGACGCCGCGCCCGCCCTGGAGGTCGATCTTGAGGTCGGTGGAGCGGTACTTGTCCCAGACCCGGTCGATGTAGCTGTTCCACACGTCGCGGAACGGCATCTGGTCGGGGCGGTCGAAGTAGGGCGCCATCAGGTTCTGCGGGGAGATGACGCGCAGGACCTTGCCGTCGCCGCCCCTGATGACGAGCTTGTCCCAGGGCTGACCGTCCTTCGCGGCCTGCGCGGTGAGGTCGGCGGCGATCTTCTCCACGGCGCCGTCCGGCAGCGGTGCGACGGTGTGGGTGGCGTCGCCCTCCAGGGTCAGCCCGATGGGCAGGGCCGTCACGAGGTCGACGTAGCTGATGTTGGCGTACAGCTGCTGCGTGTTGAAGGTGAACTCGCAGAACGACCAGGTCTTGTTGTAGTTCTTGTCGGTCGGCGTCGCGAACGCCGGTTCGACGAGGCCGGGGCCCGGGTTCAGGAAGAAGTCGAGGGTGTTGTCGCGGACGAAGTAGACGCGCGCGCCGAACATCTGAGGCAGCGTCACCACCTTGGGTCCGGCGCCCGCCCCGTTCAGCGGGATGGCGCAGTCCACGGGCAGCGGGGTCTGCGGGGCGCTCGGCGAGGTGGGCCGGTAGACGCTGCCGTCGGCGCGCAGCAGCACCCAGTTGCCGGTGGACTGCTCGTGGCCGGTGACGTAGGCGCGGACGGTGCCGGGCAACGACTTGTTGACGAGGGCCAGTTCGCAGGTGGCGGGCGCGGCGCCCGCGGTCCAGGCGGGGTAGGAGAGAGAGGCGGCGGCCGTGGCGACGGTCGCTCCGGCGCCGGCGAGGAACATCCTGCGCGATATCACGATCGCACTCCTGTGATGTGGGGGGTGAACTGTGGGGGAGGCCCACTGTGGCGAGCGGGATTGCGGTCGTCAAGACTTATGACAGGGAGCGCTCCCGGCGGTTGAGTCCGTTCAAGGATTGAACGTGGAGGAGCCTGGAGGGCATTGGTCCGTACCTTGCCTGGTCAGCGGCGTGCGGGGGGATTGTCAGTGGGCGGTGCAAGACTCGGCGGTCGGAGAGAAACCCGAAGGAAAATCCCTCGACGAGGAGGGCACCAACATGATCACGACGGACTCCGTGAACGGCGCGCCGAACTGGCTGGACCTCGCCACCCCCGACCTGGACGCCTCGACCGCCTTCTACGGTGGCGTCCTCGGCTGGCGGTTCCGCCCGGGCGGCGCCGAGACCGGCGGATACGGGATGTTCACGCACGACGGGAGGACGGTGGCGGGAGCGATGACCGTCACCGCGGACCAGGGCGCCCCGGGCTGGACCGTGTACTTCCGCGCGGCGGACGCGGACGCGGTGGTCAAGGCCGCCGAGCAGGCGGGCGCCACGGTGTACCTGCAGCCGATGGACGTCCTGGACCAGGGCCGCATGGCGATCCTCGCCGACCCGGCGGGCGCGGCGTTCGGCATCTGGCAGCCCCGGCGGCACCAGGGCTTCGAGCACGTGACGCGGGACGGCGGGCTGAACTGGGTGGAGCTGCACACCACCGACGTCGCCGCCGCGAAGGAGTTCTACCCGGCGGTCCTCGGCTGGGGCACGTTCGACGTGGAGTTCCCGGGCGGCTCGTACACCACGGTCAACCCGGCGGACACGGACGAGAACGGGATGTTCGGCGGCATCGCCCCGATGGACACCGAGCCGGGTGAGGAGACGCCCGACCCGCACTGGACGCCGTACATCCATGTACCGGACGTCGACGCGGCGGCGGCCGCGGCCCAGAGGCTCGGCGGTACGGTGCGCTCCGCGCCGGCCGGCGTGGCCGGGGTGGGCCGGATCGCCACGCTCACCGATCCGCACGGGGCCGCGTTCGCGGTGATCAAGGGCGACCCGAACCAGACATAGTCCGGGTGACCGGCAGGCCGCCCGGCGAGCCGCGTTGATCGTTCGTTGATCCCGCGTTTTTCGCCGGGCGGCACCCTCGTCACCATGTACGCGAACACGACTCTCACCCCCACGGCTCCCGCCTGGCAGGAGCAGGCCCTGTGCGCCCAGACCGGCGGGGACTTCTTCTTCCCCGAGCCGGGCAGCTCCGTCCGTGAGGCCAAGCTGATCTGCCGGATGTGCGAGATCCGTCCCGCCTGCCTGGAGTACGCCCTCAGCCACGACGAGCGCTTCGGCGTCTGGGGCGGCCTGTCCGAGAAGGAGCGCCACCACCTCCGGCGCACCCCGCCTCAGCCGTAGGTCACCGTGAACTCCCGGGTGCCCGCGGGTACGTGCACATCGTCGCCGAAGCCCCCGACGTCCAGGTTCCGGCCGTCCGCGACCGCGGAGCGCACCGGGCCGAAGCGGCACGGGTAGACGAAGCGCACACCGTGCGGCGCGGAGCCGATCCGGACACGGACCCGCTTCGCCGCCGCCTCATGGGTGAGGCGGTAGCCGAAGGGCCGGCCGAACAGGGTCGGGGCGTTCTCGACCGCGACCGGCTGCGCGTCCCGCAGCCAGTGCGGGCGCACACCCGGGGCGATGTAGAGATGCGGGTCGCGGTCCTCGTCCGCCTCGAAGAACAGGATGTCGCGGAGCAGCAGCAGATACTCGGCGGCGGCCCAGCCGTGCGGGATGTCGCCCATGTACCAGTGCAGGGCCGGCACCTCGGCGAAGTCCGACGCGATCGGGAACGCGTGCTGCTCGTTCCACGCGCCGGGCGCCACCGTGCGGCCCTGCGTGTGCGGGAACGCCGCGTCCACCACCCAGCCGAGCAGCTCGTCGGCGCGCCCCGGATTCCCGGCGAGCAGATAGGCGTGCGCGAGCTGCATGGTCAGATACGGCCCGTACGCGTTCCACGCCGCCTCGTGCCGGAAGCCGCCCGTCACGAAGTGCGCGTACAGCGTGTCCAGGGTGTGGCGGGCGGCCACGTCGATGTCGTCGCCGAGCTTGTTGCCCATGTGCAGGCGCAGCGGGTGGAAGTAGGCCGCCGCGCCGATCATCGTCGAGTCGAGCCGGCCGACGTCGCCGGGGCCCGTCGGCAGGTACGTCTCCCAGGCGCCGCGCCGCCGCTGCTCGGCGAGGACCCAGCGCATCGACGCGGCGGTGGCCGCCTTCAGGTCGTCGAAGGCGCCCCACAGCTCACCCGCCTCGGGCGCGCCGATCCGCTCCGCGAGCCGCGCCGCCTCGTAGAGACCGGCCAGGCCCCACAGGTCGTCCCAGTAGTGCGGCTTGTCCCGCTCGCCCAAGTGCTCCGCGCTCCAGCCGCTGTGCAGCAGCCCGTAGCCGTCCCGGTTGTCCCGCAGCCAGCGCGCGCCGTCGAGCACGTACGGGGCGTAGAGCCTGGCGCCGAACGCGGCGGCCCGCCCGGAGGTGCGGTCGAAGCGGCCGAGCGCCCAGAGGGCCTGCCCGTTGCTGTCCCACTCGCGGTCGTCCCTCTCGTGCGGGCCGCCGTAGAACCCGTACTCGGCGCACGGCCCGATCCGCCCGCCGCCCCGGTTGAACCGCAGCGGGTAGTGCGTGCCGAGCTGGTGCCCGGCGAGCGCCGTGTCGCCGGCGAGGGAGCACGCCGTCGCCTCCACCGACGAGTCCCGGATCCAGAACGAGTCGTACACGGTCGGGCCCGGATGGATCTCCCCGAGGTCGGAGAGGACGAGCAGCTGGGACCGCGCCTGGCGGAACAGGTCGGCCAAGTGCGCGACCGGGCGCGGCAGTTCGGGCTGCACGCCCTGCCGGAGCAGCTTCTCCGACCAGAAGTCCCGGTTGTTGCCCTCCAGTTCGTCGGCCGGTGTCGCGCGCAGCTCGGCGAGATCGTCGGAGCCGCTGTAGAGATCGACGGGCAGCCGTACGTCGATCTCGAGGAGTTCGTCCTCGACCACCCGGTACGGCCAGGTGAAGACGGCGCTGCACAACCCGGCGACCTGGTCCTGCGCCTCCAGCGCCCCGTTCAGCTTCCCCGCCGTCACCAGGTCGTGGAACGGGCTGTGCCGCACGTACTGGTCCGGGTCGGTGCTGAACTCCGTGTTGCCGTACACCCCGTACGCGTCGGGCGCCGTGTCGAAGACCGGGCCCCAGCCGCTGTTCGTCTCGACCCGCCCCTCACCGGGCAGGTACCGCAGGAACGTGAGGCGGCGGTCGGTGATCTGCCGCCCGTTGCGGTCGTGGCGCTGGAAGCCGCTCGGCCCGGCCGGCATCACCGCCGCGCACAGCAGGCCCTCGCGCGCCCGGCCCGTCGGCGAGCCCACGGTCAGGCGCGTCACCACGGCGTCCCGCTGCCGCGCCCCGACCGGCACCGCGAACGTCCGCTGCACGAACTCGACCCCGTCCGCCGTACGGAACCGCGTCAGGACGACCGGCAGATGCGGGGCCTCCACACGCTGCTCCACCGTCCCGCCGTCCGTCAGCTGCGGCAGGTGCAGCGCGCCCGTCGCCGGGTCGAAGAGGAAGAACGACAGGCAGTACTTGTCGTAGACCGGCTCGATCTCCCCGGCCTGCCCGATCAGGGACTCCTGCCGGTGGTCCTTCACCCCGACCATGCCCCAGTACCGGTACAGCGCGTTCGAGGCGAACGCCGCCTCCTTGGAGTCGTACGTCCCCGCGTCGAAGTCGTCGCTCCAGCGCCGCATCGCCGCTTGCGCCCACCACGGCACCGGGTACGGCACCTGGGCGCGCCCGGCCCAGCTGCGCCACATGACCTCGTAGAACATCCACTCGTGCGTCTGCGCCATGGAGCCCACCTCCTGCCCGCACCGTGGCACCGCGCGGGCGGCTCGGCTAGGTACTTACGGGCGCCATCTCCACCCGGGGTTCCACCCATGGGTCCAGGCGTCGGAGGCCTTGCCGCAGCAGGCTTGGGCACATGACAACGACCGAGTGGCTCACCGACATCGCGCTCCTCCTCATCGTCTTCCGCCAGCTCCGCGAAGGCCGCCTCGACCTCAGGTCCTTCCTGCTCCCGCTGGGCATCGTGGCCTTCGTGGCCCACTCCTACCTCGACACCGTCCCCACCGGCGGCAACGACCTCGTCCTGATCGGCGCCCTGGTGGCGGTCGGCGCGGCGCTCGGCGTCGCCGGCGGGATCCACACCCGGATCCGGACCTCGGGCGAGCACCTGCTGATCAAGGCCGGGGCGGTCTCGGCGACCCTGTGGGTGCTCGGCATGGGCGCCCGGATGGGGTTCCAGCTGTGGACCGAGCACGGCGGCGCCGACACCGTTGCCCGCTTCAGCGTCACCCACCACATCACCAGTGATCAGGCGTGGGTCGCCGCGTTCGTCCTGATGGCGCTCACCGAGGTGGTCACGCGCCTCGCCACGATCTTCCTGCGGAGCCGGACCGTACGGAGCCGGGCCGTACGGAGCCGGACCGTGGGGGTCGCCGAAACGGTCGCACCGGCCGCGCCCGTCCTCGACCACACCCGCTGACCATGCGTTATGGTCTGGCCGTGCCCGCAACCGAGTCCGATCCGCCGTCCGGGGCAGCCCGCTCCCGGGCGGCGGGCGCGTGGTCGCTCCCCGGCCAGGACACCCGTACGCAGTGGGTCGCGACCCTCGCGGTCATCGTCGCCGGGGCCCTGACCATCCGGCCCATGGGGTTCACCGGGCGCGGCCTCGCGGTCACCGCCCTCTTCGTCGTCAACTGCCTGGCCCTGCTCGCCCGTCGGCTGCCCGAGACCAAGGTGTCCCCGCGGCTCGCCCTGGTCTGGCTGTCGCTCGGCATCGTCGCGGCGGCCGCGCTCATCGGCGTCAGCTCCACCGGCACGGCCCACCTCTTCGCCTTCTTCCTCGCCGGGCACGCCGGTTACCGCCTGGAGATCAGACCGGCCCTGCTCCTCGCGCTGGCGTGCAGTCTGCTGTGCGGCGGCGTCCTGTTCTTCCGGCTCGGCCCCGGCTACCACGAACTGCCGTACGTCGTCGGGCTCGTGACCGGCGTCCCCGTCGTGATCGGCGTCGTCAACCGCAGCCGCAATCGGGCGATCCGGGCGGCGATCGACGCGGCCGAGTCCGCCGAACGCGCGGCGCGCGCCGAGGCCCGTACCGCCGTCCTCACCGAGCGCGGTCGCATCGCCCGCGACGTGCACGACGTCCTCGCGCACTCGCTCGCCGGGATCAACATGCAGCTCGAACTCGCCGACGCGCTCCTCGACACCGGCGACCTGGACCGGGTCCGCGAGGCCAACGACAAGGCGCACAGCATGGTCAAGGAGAGTCTGAAACAGGCGCAGTGGACGGTGCACGCCCTGCGCGAGGACGCCCTGCCGCTCGTCGAGAGCCTGACCGCGATGGTCGAGTCCTCCGGCCACCGCGACGCGCTGACCGTCACCGGAACCGTCCGTGACGTGCCCGCCCGCGTCGTCCAGAATCTGCTGCGGATCGCGCAGGAGGCGCTCACCAACGCCGCCCGGTACGCGCCGGGCGGCGCGGTCCGGGTGGAGCTGGCGTTCGCCGCCGCGTCGACCACGCTGCGCGTCCGCAACGGCCCCGCGACCCGTGCGGGCGTCGCGGGGGGCGGCAGCGGCATGGGGCTGATCGGTATGCGCGAGCGCGTCGCCCTGCTGGGTGGCACCATCACGGCGGGCCCTGTCGTCGAGGGACCGGACCAGGGCGGCTGGCAGGTGGAGGCGGTGATCCCGGAGTGAGCGGAAGCGACGTGACGGAACAGGGTGTGCCCGGTGGGCAGTTGAGGGTGGTCGTCGCCGACGACCAGGCCGCCGTACGGGAGCCGCTCGCCGCGGTGCTCGGCCTCACCGACGGCATCGAGGTGGTCGCGGCCGCCGCCGACGGCACCGAGGTCCTCGCCGCGGTCGCCGGGGCGGGCCAGGTGGACGTGGTCCTCATGGACCTGCGTATGCCGGTCATGGACGGCACCGAGGCGACCCGGCGGCTGAGCGAGGAGCATCCGGAGGTCGCGGTGGTGGTGCTGACCACCTTCGCCGACGACGACTCGATCCTCGCCGCGCTGAGCGCGGGCGCCCGCGGCTACCTCACGAAGAACGCCGGACGCCAGGACATCGTCCGGGCCATCCGGGCGGCCGCCGCCGGGCAGTCCGTGCTCGACCGCGAGGTCCAGGACCGGCTCCTCGCCACGGTCAGGACGACCCGCCCGGCGGCGCCGGACCAGGCGGCGCTGCCCGCCGACCTCACCCCCCGCGAGCGCGAGGTCCTCACCCTCATCGGCCAGGGCCTGCCCAACCGGGCCATCGCCGAGAAGCTGTTCATCAGCGAGGCCACGGTGAAGACGCACATCAACAACCTGTTCGCCAAGGCGGGCATCAGGGACCGGGCGGACGCGGTGCGCCGCGCGATCGCGGCGGGCCTCGGCTAGCCGAGCAGGCTGTCGAGTTCGGCTTCGAAGAGGAGCCCGGGGTCGAAGCCCATCCCCGTGAAGTGCCCGGCCGCCTCCAGTGACAGGACACCGTGCAGCCGCGTCCACACGGACAGCGCCCGGTGCAGGGCCGCGGGCGGTGCGCAGTGCCCGTCCGCCCATTGCCGGTGCTTCTCGATGTGCCGGTCGAAGGGCGCCGCCGCGTCGTCATAGGTCAGCGCCGCGCAGGCGTCGAGCAGCGGCGCCATGATCTCCGAGGCGATGACGGTGATGTCGTCGGGCGCGTGATACCCCGGTACGGGTGTGCCGTAGACCAGGAAGTAGCGGTGCGGGTCCGCGAGGGCCCAGCCGCGCAGGGCGCGCGCGAGGGCGGCGACGTCCTTCTCGGTCGCGCGGAACGTGTCGGCGAGGCTCCGGTACGCGTCCCTGATCAGCTCGGTGATCAGCTCGTCGCGGCCCGCGAAGTAGCGGTAGAGCGCGGGGCCGCTCATGCCCATCTGCTTGGCGATCGCGTTGAGGGAGAGCGCGGAGGCGCCGGCGGTCGCGATCTGCTCCCAGGCGTGCTGCTTGATCTCCGCGCGTACCTGGGCGCGGTACCGCTCGCGCGGGGTCTGTGGTTCCGCCATGGCCGCGATCGCCTCCGTTCAGGGATACCCTTGCGTTAGAAGGTATCACGAACGTTATTGACGCCTGCGGAGCGGCAGGGTAGAACTAATCTCCGTTAGAGCCTGTAACGAGGGTGAGTCCCGCTAGGGCCCACCCCGGACCCCAGGGGGAGTCATGCCCGTACTCAGTCGCACAGCCCTGCGCGCCACCGCCCTGACCGCCGTGCCGCTCGCCGTCGCGGTCCTCGGCGCCACCGCCCCGCCCGCCGAGGCCGCGAGCCCGCACTCGCTCACCTGCCACGGCAGGAGCGTCGACCCCGACGCCCGCGTCCGCTACCGCACCGCCGCCGTGATCCACGCCCCGCTGCGCACCATATGGAAGCTGCAGACGGACGTGGAGCGGTGGCCGTCGTGGCAGCCGCACGTGGAGAGCGTGGCGCGGCTCGATCACGGCCCGTTCCGGCCGGGCTCCGCGTTCCGGTGGACGACGCCGGTGCCGCCCAATCCGGCGACCCCGGCCACCAGTCTGGACATCACCTCGACCGTCCGGCAGATGGAGCGGGGGAGCTGCATCCGCTGGACGGGCCCGGCCGTCGGCGAGGGGCTGCACATCGACGGCGTCCACGTCTGGAACTTCACCCGGGTCAAGGGCGGGGTGCTCGTGCGCACGGAGGAGACGCACACGGGGCCCCAGGTCGACGCGGACGTGCCCGCGGCGACCCGGATCCTCGGCGACGGCCTCGAAGCGTGGCTCGGCGACCTGAAGAAGGCGGCCGAGTCGGAACGGTAGAGGCGGGGCGGGAGAGGCGGGGCGGCGCAGGGGTCAGGCGTTGGCGGCCCGTGCGGCGAGCCGGGCCTTGCGGGCCGCCAGCTTCTCGTCGAACTTGGCGGCCTCGCCGTCGAGCCCGTTCATGAACAGGCCCAGCTCCTCCTGGGCCTGGAGACCCTCGGGGCCGAGCCCATCGATCTCCATGACCTTGAGGAAGCGCAGCACGGGCTGGAGCACGTCGTCGTGGTGGATGCGCAGGTTGTAGACCTCGCCGATGGCCATCTGCGCCGCCGCCCGCTCGAAGCCGGGGATGCCGTGCCCCGGCATCCGGAAGCCCACGACGACGTCGCGCACGGCGCGCATCGTCAGGTCGGGGGCGAGCTCGAACGCGGCCTTCAGCAGGTTCCGGTAGAAGACCATGTGCAGGTTCTCGTCCGTGGCGATGCGCGCCAGCATCCGGTCGCAGACCGGGTCGCCGGACTGGTGCCCGGTGTTGCGGTGCGAGATGCGGGTCGCCAGCTCCTGGAACGCGACGTAGGCGACCGAGTGCAGCATCGAGTGCCGGTTGTCCGACTCGAAGCCCTCGCTCATGTGCGCCATACGGAAGTTCTCGAGCTTGTCCGGGTCGACGGCGCGCGACGCGAGCAGGTAGTCGCGCATGACGATGCCGTGCCGGCCCTCCTCCGCCGTCCAGCGGTGCACCCACGTGCCCCAGGCGCCGTCACGGCCGAACAGCGAGGCGATCTCGTGGTGGTAGCTGGGGAGGTTGTCCTCCGTCAGCAGATTGACGATCAGCGCGGTCCGGCCGATCTCCGTGACCTGCGACTGCTCCTTCTCCCAGGCCTGGCCGTCCTCGAAGAAGCCGGGGAAGTTACGGGCGTCGGACCACGGCACGTACTCGTGCGGCATCCAGTCCTTGGCGACCTTCAGGTGCCGGTTCAGCTCCGTCTCGACCACTTCCTCCAGCGCGTGCAGGAGGCGGGCGTCGGTCCATGTGGTCGACGAGCCGAGGCGGGGAGAGATCACGGTCACGGGGGCTCCTGGGGGACGGAGGTACAGCGAGCGGTAATACTTACGGTGTCGTAGGTTACGTTGCCGTAGGTTAAGCGCTCGATAAAGGGCCGACGTCACATCCGGAGCCCCAGGAGCCGGAGTGAGAGGCACGTCACACGGCGCGCCCCGGGTGGTCCGCCGGAGCCTCGGTGTCCCTGAGGGTCCCGTCGAGCAGGAGCCAGCGGGTCACTCCGATCGACCGCAGGAACGGCAGGTCGTGGCCGGCCACGATCAGCGCGCCCTCGTACGACTCCAGGGCCGACGTCAGCTGTCGCACGCTCGCCATGTCCAGGTTGTTGGTCGGCTCGTCGAGCATGAGGAGCTGGGGTGCCGGCTCGGAGAGCATCAGCGCGGCCAGGGTCGCTCGGAAGCGTTCGCCGCCGGACAGGGTCGCGGCGAGCTGGTCGGCGCGCGCGCCCTTGAACAGGAAGCGGGCGAGACGGGCCCGGATCCGGTTGTGGGTGGCGTCCGGCGCGAACCGGGCCACGTTCTCCGCGACGCTCAGGCCGTCGTCGAGCACGTCGAGCCGCTGCGGCAGGAAATGCAGCGGCACCCGCGCCGTCGCCTCGCCCTCCAGCGGTGCCAGCTCACCCGCGACGGTACGCAGCAGCGTCGTCTTGCCCGCGCCGTTGCGCCCGATGAGGGCGATGCGTTCGGGACCGCGCAGCTCGAACTCGCCCCGCACGGACGCCCCGTGGGCCCACCGCAGATCGCGCAGGGTGAGTACGGAACGGCCGGGCGGGACGGCGGTGAAGGGCATGTCGACGCGGATCTCGTCGTCGTCCCGCACCGCGTCCACCGCCTCGTCGAGCCGCTCCTTCGCCTCGTGGAGCCTCTCCTCATGCATGATGCGCTGCTTGCCCGCCGAGACCTGGGCGGCCCGCTTGCGCGCACCCATGACGATCTTCGGCTCGCGCTTGCTGTCCCACATCTTCTGCCCGTACCGCTTGCGCCGGGCCAGCTTCATGTGGGCGTCGGACAGTTCGCGCTTCTGCTTCCTCAGCTCGGACTCGGCGACGCGCACCATCCGCTCGGCCGCGTCCTGCTCGACGGCGAGGGCGTCCTCGTACGCGGAGAAGTTCCCGCCGTACCAGACGACCTCGCCGCCGCGCAGATCGGCGATCTGGTCGACGCGGTCGAGGAGTTCACGGTCATGACTGACCAGGACGAGGACGCCGGACCACCGTTCGACGGCGGCGTACAGGCGCCGGCGCGCGTACAGGTCCAGGTTGTTGGTCGGCTCGTCGAGAAGCAGCACGTCGGGCCGGGCCAGCAGGAGTGCGGCGAGCCGCAGCAGCACCGACTCGCCGCCGGACACCTCGCCGATGGTGCGGTCCAGGCCGATGTGGCCGAGGCCGAGTTCGCCGAGGGTGGCGAGGGCGCGCTCCTCCACGTCCCAGTCGTCGCCGACGACGGTGAAGTGCTCCTCGCGCACGTCACCGGCCTCGATGGCGTGCAGCGCGGCGCGGGTCCCGGCGATGCCGAGCGTCTCGTCGACGCGGACCGCGGTGTCCAGGGTGACGTTCTGCGGCAGGTAGCCGATCTCGCCGGACACGCGCACGGTGCCGTCGAGCGGCGTCAGTTCTCCGGCGATGAGCTTCAACAGGGTCGACTTGCCGGACCCGTTGACGCCGATGAGCCCGGTGCGCCCGGGGCCGAAGGAGACCTGGAGCCCGTCGAAGACGCCGGTGCCGTCCGGCCAGGAGTAGGAGAGACCGCTGACGGCGACGGAGACGGGGCCGTGGCCGTGGCCGTGGGTGTGGGGGTGATGGGGCATGGACATACGGGCCTCGCGGTTGCTCGGTGCGAACGGTGACGGATGCAACGCGTTCGAGACACCGCGGGCGGCCACGGCCAGGAAAAGGGCCTGCGGCGGCGCGGGGAGGACGGCTCGGGCTCGATGATGCCGAGGTCTCGCACGACGACATGGACGCGGCGAAGAGCACGTGCGGAAGCAACGTGCGCGGCGTGACATGCGCGGTGTCTCAGGACCTCAGACGAGCAACGTCCTACTCCGATCGACGACAACAGAACCGCGATACACGCTAGAAACCCCCCAGCGCGCCGTCAACCGATTAACGGGCCACCAGGACAACGCTGCCAGGGGCGCGAGGAACTGCGCGCCCAGCCCCGACGAGACAGGCCCCCGCCCACCCGGCGCCCCCACTCCGCCCGAGCGCCCCGGGTCGTGCTGAACCGGCTCGCGCACAACGCCGCCCAGGGGCACGGGGAACTGCGCGCTCAGCCCCGACGAGACCGGCACCCGCCCACTCGGCGACGCCATCAGCCACGACGAGACCCGTCCCCGGCGAGCCGGCTCACCGCCCACACCCCGCCCGCCACCAGAACGCCCCCCACCAGAACGCCCCCCACCACCAGAACCCCCACCGCCACGACCCGCCCACTCCCGACCCCTCCGGAGGACCCCGCGCTCCACACCACCCCGGCCCCCACAACCGCCGCCCCCGCCTCGCCCCACACCCGCCGTCCAGCCCGCTGCCCCGTACCCCCGTGGACCACGGATCACTGGCGACGAGGTACCCGACCAGCAGCACCGCCGCGCACAGCCCCTGCCACCCGGACACCCCGCCCCCGACCGCCGCGAGCGACACCGCCACGGCCGCGAGCAGCGTCGTACGATGCCGGGCCACTTGGTCCAGCCGGCGCGGGGACGCCGCGGTCGGACGCCGGTCCACCCCGGGCGCCGCCCACGCCGCGAACAGCACGACGGCCCAGAAGGGCACGGCCCGTGACAGCCCGTGCACCGTCTCCCAGGGCCGAACGGCGACCACCACGAGGGCCACCCCGAGCACCCGCACGGGCAGCGTCCGTACTCCGAGCGCGACCAACTGCCGCCGCTTCGAAGTCATCGCGGCCGCCCTCCGACCCGCCCCGCGAGGAGCGGCGCGAGCGCCAGGTCCAGCGGCTCCCCTGCGGAGTGCCGCAGCACGGGGACCCCGCTGTCCCGCAGGGCGAACCGCATGGCGTCCCGTTCCGCCCGCCACAGCCGCACCCCGATCTCGGCCGCCACATCCCCGTCCCGTACCGGAGGGTCCCCGCAGGGGATCTCGACGACGACGGGGCGGCGCCCGCGCGCCTCCAGGTCCCGCAACACCTTGAGCACCCGGCCGTCGCTCAGCGGCGTGAACACGTACACGAGCGCGCCTTCGGGCAGGGCGGGCGGCGGTACGCGTTCCAGCCCCGGCGCGTCGAACCGCCGGTCCTTGCGGACGTCGAGGACGCTCTCGACGATGCGGTAGAACGCCGCGTCACCGGTCGCGGGCCGCAGCCACCGCGTCGTACCGCCGGTGGAGACGACACCGACGCGGTCGTGCGTGCGCAGGTAGGCGCGGGCGAGCCCGGCGGCGGCGCGGACCGTCTCGTCGAGCGAGGAGACGCCGGTCGCGGGGTCGACGAGGTCGCCGAACGCGTCGAGGAGAAGGACGGTGTCGGCGGCCCGTTCCGCCGCGAACCGGTGCAGGTGCACGGCGGACCGCCGGGTCGTGGACGGCCAGTGGATGCGCCGCTGCCGCTCTCCCGGCTCCCATGCCCGTACGCCGATGACCTCGACGCCTTCGCCGGTCTGCGCGGACGTGTGCTCGCCGAGCCGCTGCGGGAGCCGCACCGGGATCGGCGTGAACCGGGACTGCGCGGCGTGCGGGAACACCGAGACGTCCGGCACGTCGACGCGGACACCGCGGCGTACGGTGCCGCCGGCGTCGTACACGTCGAGGTCGACGGGGCCGAGCGACCAGCGACCCCACAGCGACGCCGTGTACCGCAGGACGACGGCGGACCGGCCGGCCGCCACCTCGTCGAGCCGCAGCCCGGGGCCGAGGGTGACGCCCGGGTCGAGGCGGACGGCGCCGCCGTCGTGGGCGACGGCGATCCGGACGGTGACGGTGTCGCCCTCGAAGCAGCGGCGCGGCGTGACCGTCACCGAGGTCTCGACGCGGCGCGCGTACGCCTGCGGCAGCGACAGCGCGAGCAGCACCAGCGGCGCGGCGGCGAGCGCGAGCAGCACCGGTCTCCCGGTGAGCAGTGCCGCGCCGAGGGCGACGACGGCGACGGTGAGGAGCCGCAGCGCCCGTTCGCCGAGGCGCGGCCCGGCGGGCGGCGGCGCGGGCGGCCGGGCGGGCTCGGTACGGCCGTCGAGGGCGCGCAGCACGGAGGCGGTGGACCGGGGCCCGGCCGGGGGCTGGGTCGGGGACGGGGCCGGTGTCGGCGTCATGACGGGACGGCGGCCGTCCGCCGCGTCGAGGGCGTCCCGACGCTGTCGACGATCTCCCGGAGCACCTCGTCGGTGGAGACCTCGCGCACCCACAGCTCGGGCCGCAAGGACACCCGGTGCGCGAGCGCGGGCACGGCCAGGGACTTCACGTCCTCCGGGACGACGAAGTCCCGCCCTTCCAGGACGGCCCGCGCCCGCGCGAGCTGGACGAGCGCGAGCCCGCCGCGCGGCGAGGCGCCGATGCTGATCTGGGGGTGCTCCCCCGTGGCGCCGACGAGCGCGACGGCGTAGGCGAGGAGGTCGTCGTCGATCTCGACGCGCTCCACGGCGGCCCGCCATGCCACCACGTCGGCGGGGGAGGCGAGGTGGTCGAGGACGGCCTCGGGCGCGGCCCGGTCGACCCGCGCCCGCAGCATGGACTGTTCCTCGTGGGCGGCCAGGTATCCCATCCGGACCCGTAGCCGGAAGCGGTCGAGCTGCGCCTCGGGCAGTGAGTACGTCCCCTCGTACTCCACCGGGTTGGCGGTGGCGATGACCATGAAGGGGTCGGCCAGCGGGCGCGTGGCCCCGTCCACCGTCACCTGGGACTCGGCCATCGCCTCCAGGAGGGCGGCCTGTGTCTTGGGCGGCGTCCGGTTGATCTCGTCGGCGAGCAGGAGGTGGGTGAAGACGGGGCCGGGGTGGAACACCATCGCGCCGGTCCGCTGGTCGTACAGGGACGCCCCGGTGACGTCCGACGGCAGCAGGTCGGGGGTGAACTGGATCCGCCGGAAGTCGAGGCCGAGCGTGGTCGCGAACGAGCGGGCGAGCAGCGTCTTGCCGAGCCCCGGCAGGTCCTCGACGAGCACGTGGCCGCCGGCGAGGACGCCGAGCATCACGAGTTCGAGGGCGTCGGCCTTGCCCACGACGGCGCGCCCGACCTCGCGCAGCACGGCGGCCGCCTGCTCACCGGCCTGCCGGGACGTCAGGGAGGGGGGTGTTGAAGGTGGCGTCACGTCGTGTGTCCTCATCCGGCGGGCCGAGCGGTGCGGGTGGGCGGGGTACGGGGTGTGCTGAGCGCGTCGAGGCGGTCGGCCAGGCGGCGCAGCACCTCGACGGGCACGTCGCCGTCGGGCCCGGTGGCGGGCGTCGCGGGCCCGAGCCACGGCCACAGGTCCGTGCCGACGAGTGCGGCGGCGCGCTCGGGCTGGTGGTCGAGCGAGACGTGGTGGTGCTCGGCGAGCGCGGCGGCGAACAGGCGGCGCAGCTCGGGCCGGAGCACGGCGCGGTAGTAGAGGGCGCCGTCGGGGCTGACGGCCGTGCGTACGTTGCTCCGCCACTCGCCCATGCCGGGTTCCCGGGCGCGCAGCAGCCGTACGTCGTCGCGCCACCCGGAGTCGAGGGAGCCCGCCCCGGCGACGTACCGGGCGACGGCGAGCCCGGCGACGACGAGCACGGTGACGACGGCGCCGGCCGCGACGGGCCCGTCGACGAGCCACACCAGGAGGACGGCGGAGCCGGCCACGGCGCCGAGCAGCGCCAGGAGCCGGTGGACGGTGAGGGGCCGGGTCATCCCGCCGCCACCTCCCGGTCGCGGAGCTGTCCGGCGATCTCCTCCAGGGCGTCGGCGGCGGCCACCCGCCGGGTGTCGTCCATGGGGTGCGAGGAGTAGCGGGCCTCCTGGAAGAGGCCGGTGAGGCGGGGCGCCGCCGGGCCGGTCGCGAGGCCCGCGCGGGCGGCGCGGGCGAGCAGGTCGGCGGGGCTGTCGGAGGCGCGCCGGGCCACGCCGGAGGCGGCGAGCGCCTCCTCCATGGCGGCGTAGCAGGCGATCACGGCGGCCCGCGCGTCCGTGCCGTCGGCCAGCGCCCGGTGCCCGGACCGCACGGCGGACAGCAGCAGTTCACGGTCCCGCTCGGCGTCGTCGTCCTCGGCGGTCGTGGCGGCGGGCCGGGTCAGCACGGGGTGCCGGCCGCGCAGCAGCCGTACGAGGACGATCACGAGCACCGTCGCCGCGGCGAGGGCGGCCAGGCAGAGGAGGACGTACAGCGGCCAGGAAGGGCCGGAATGCTCGCTGTTCGCCGGTGGGCTGCCCGTGATCCCCGACGGGAGCGGAGGGGCGCTCGGCACCGGGGCCGGGCGGGCGTGGGAGGGGCTCCGGGCGAAGCGGTGCAGCACCAGGGCGAGTACGCCGAGCAGCAGCGGCCCGGCCATCAGCAGCGGCAGCGCCGCCTGCCGCAGACGTTCCTCGGCGGGGTGCACCGCCGTCCTGTCCGTTCGGATCCGGCCGCGCAACCGCTTCATGCAGGCGGTGAGGGTCAGCGCCCACACCGCGACGAGTCCGACCACCAGGACGCCCCGGCCGCCGAGCGGGCCGGTCCCTCGTTCGAGCAGGCCGTCCTCGGGCCGCAGGAGCAGGGCGGCCGAGGTCAGCAGCAGAACGATGCCGACCGCGATCAGCGCGGCGGGTGGTGGCGCGGCTCTCGCCCCGCGTCCGTCCCGTCCCCCACGCACCATGCAGCCCCCGCCGAACACACGCGCGTCCCCCCGGACGCCTGATTCACCGCATCCTGACACCTGCCGCCGCGCCTGTCACCACATCTCCCTGCATGATGCACGCGGTTCATCCGGTGTTCCGCCGGGCGTCCGACGCGCTCACGCCTGCCGCAGCAGCTCCGCCAGGTCGCTGTCCACGTCCACGTGCTGGGACTCCTCGCCGACCGGGACCAGCGTCTTCGTCGCGGAGAGGAAGCGCTCCAGTTCGCCGGTGCGGATGTGCACGATCGCCGTGCCCTCCATGGCGTGGAACTCCAGGACCGTGCGGTCGTACCCGTACGGCCGCACGCGCACGTCACCGAGGCCCGCGGGCTCGCGGACGCCCGTGGCGAGCAGTTCACGGGCGAACGTCCAGCAGACGTCGACGCCTTCGAGGGTGGCGGCGGCCGGGAACGACATGCGCACGGCGAACGGGTCGCGCGCGTCGTAGCCGAGGGTCGCGGGGATGCTGGCCATGCGGGGTGCGGCGGCGACGATTCGGGCCTCGACGGCCTGCTCGATGAGGGTGGACAACGCCTGCTCCTAGGGACGACTGCACGGACTACGACGGACGGACGGCCTCACTTGAAGAGACGGCGGAACGGGTAACTCCGTGCACCTGAAGCCGGACGAAAGACGAGTGACCTCTGTCACCGATTTCAATCAGAGTGATCTGGACGCCACCCGGATGGTGGACTACGCTCCCCGCGCCATGACGGATCTGAGGCGTGTGGGCATACGGAGAGTCACGGGAATTCCGGGGCTGAGCAGGCTGGTCGGGCACGTGGGGGTCCTGAGCAGGGCGGCGGCTGTCGCGGGGCTGACCGCGACGCTCGCGCTCGGCGCCGCGCCGCACCCCGCCGCGGCCCGTGCGACGGCCCCGCAATGGCAGCTGAAGGACACGCACACCGACGCCCGGTTCCGCGGCCTCGCCGCCGTCGACCGGTCCACCGCCTGGGTCGCCGGGTCGAAGGGCACCGTGCTGCGCACCACGGACGGCGGCGCGCACTGGAAGCGGGTGGCGCCGCCCGGTGCGGCCGACGAGGCGCTGGAGTTCCGCGACATCGAGGCGTTCGACGCCCGCCGTGCCGTGGTCCTGGCCATCGGCGAGGGCGAGGCGTCCCGGATCTACCGCACCGACGACGGCGGCGCGAGCTGGACGGAGTCGTTCCGCAACCCGGACCCGAAGGCGTTCTACGACTGCGTCACCTTCTTCGACCGCCGCTCCGGGCTCGCGATGAGCGACCCGGTCGACGGGAAGTTCCGCATCCTGTCGACCCGGGACGGCGGCCGGTCCTGGCGCGTACTGCCCAGTGCCGGGATGCCGCCCGCGCAGCCGGGGGAGGCCGGGTTCGCCGCGTCCGGGCAGTGCCTCGTCGCGTCCGGCCCGAAGGACGTCTGGCTCGCCACCGGGGGCGGCGCGAGCGCCCGGATCCTGCACTCCCGCGATCGTGGCCTGAACTGGACGGTGACCGACGCCCCGGTCCCCGCGGGCGACCCGGCCCGCGGCGTCTTCGGCCTCGCCTTCCGCGACCGGGCGCACGGCATCGCGGTGGGCGGCGACTACACCGCGGGCCACCCCTCGCCGCGCGCCGCCGCGGTCACCGGCGACGCGGGCCGCACCTGGACCCCGTCGGACCGCCCGCCGCCCGCGTACCGCTCCGGCGTCGCCTGGCTCCCGCACAGCCGCACGGCCGCGCTCGCCGTCGGCCCGACCGGCACCGACCTCACCACGGACGCGGGCCGCACCTGGCGCACGGTGGACCCGGGCTCGTACGACACCGTCGACTGCGTGCGCGACGGCGCCTGCTGGGCGGCGGGGGAGAAGGGGCGCGTGGCACGCCTGGGGCGCGGAGTGAAGTAGCCGGGCCGCCGCCCGCACCGGTGCGGGCGGCGGCCGCCGGGCCGTGGGGAGCCGCTTCGTCCAGGGCTCCTTCAGGGAGGGCCCCTTCGGGAGGGCTGTTTCAGCCGGGGCTACTTCTCCACGGCGTCCGCGAACAGCGGCACCACGTGCTCGAGCGCGTACCGCACGGAGAGCACCGAGTCGGTGGCAAACGCCGAGCTGAGGTTCTTGTCGTCGAAGACCACCGCGTGGCCCTTCTTCGCGGCCGGGATCGAGGCGAACAGCGGGTCCGAGGTGATCTTCTTCGCCGTCGTGCCGATCGGCGCCATCACCATCAGGTCGGCGTCGAGCATCTGGAGGTTCTCCTCCGACACCGGCACCGAGAACGCCTTGCCCGCCTTCTTCTCCACCGCCGGGTTGTTGGTGAAGCCGAGCCGCTCGACGAAGTCGAGACGCCCCGTGCCGTGCACGTAGGCGCCCCAGGTCGACGCCGTACGGGAGCCGACCGTGATGGTCTTCCCCTTGAACCCGGGGTGCGCGGCGGCGGCGTCGGCGAACTGCTTCTCCGTGTCCGCGATCAGCTTCTCGCCCTTCTCGGGCACCCCGAGCGCCTGCGCGACCATCGTGGTCTGCTTCTCCCAGGAGATCTTGTACTGGTCGCCGCCCTCCGGGACCCCGACGGTCGGCGCGATCTTGCTGAGCGTCTCGTAGCGCGTCCGGTCGCCGCTCGCCTTGGTGTCGAGGATGAGGTCCGGGTCGAGCGCCGCGATCTTCTCGTACTCGGGCTCCAGGGTGCCGATCTTCTGCGGCGCCTTGTCGTACTTCCCCTCGGCCCAGGGGCCGACGCCCTCGCCGCCGAACGCCAGCCAGTCGCTCGCCGCGACGGGCTGCACGCCGAGTGCGAGCGCGGTCTCGGCGTCGCCCCAGCCGAGCGCGACGACGCGCTTCGGACGGTCCTTCACCGTGACCGTGCCGAACTTCGTGGAGACCTTCGCGGGGAACGCGCCGGACGCCGCCGGGCCGGCGCTGTCGTCCTTGTCGTCGGCCGATCCTGAGCCGCAGGCCGCGAGCGAGCCGGCGAGCGCGAGGGCGACGGCGCCGACGAGGAACCGGCGGCGGCCGGAGCGGAGGGTGGTGGGGGAGGACATGAGGGTGCTCTCTTCCGACTGGTTGTACTAGTGGTGCGGGTGCGGGTGCGTGGCGCCGACGTGGTGGCGCCCCATGGGGACGATGAGCGGGGTGCCGGACGCCGGGTCGGGGACGACGGCGCTGCGCAGCCCGAACACCTCCGCGACGAGGGACTCGTCGACGATCTCCGAGGGCGCGCCCTCGGCGACGATCCGGCCGTCCTTCATCGCGATGAGGTGATCGGCGTAGCGGCAGGCGAGGTTGAGGTCGTGCAGGACCACGACGAGCGTGACGCCGCGCTCCCGGTTCAGGTCGGTCAGCAGGTCCAGGACGTCGAGCTGGTGGCTGATGTCGAGGTAGGTCGTCGGCTCGTCGAGCAGCAGCACGTCCGTCTCCTGGGCCAGGGCCATCGCGATCCAGACGCGCTGGCGCTGGCCGCCGGAGAGTTCGTCGAGGGAGCGTTCGGCGAGGTCGAGGACGTCGGTGGCGTGCAGGGCGGTGGCCACGGCCTCGTCGTCGGCGGGCGTCCACCGCCGGAACCAGCCCTGGTGCGGGTAGCGGCCCCGGCCGACCAGATCGGCGACGGTGATCGACTCGGGGGCGACCGGCGTCTGCGGCAGCACGCCGAGCACCGCGGCCACCTCCTTGGTGGACATCTCGTGCACGCTGCGCCCGTCGAGGAGCACGGTGCCCGCGGTCGGGGCGAGCAGTCGCGCCATCGAGCGCAGCAGGGTCGACTTGCCGCAGGCGTTGGGCCCGACGACGACGGTGATCCGCCCGGCCGGGATGTCGACGTCGAGGTCGGAGACGATGCGGCGCTCGCCGTAACCGAGTGCGAGCCCGCGGGCTCCCAGAGTGTGCGCGGACGTCACGGGGTTCTCCTCGGGGCACGGTCGGGGGACAGGGGCACGGTCGGGGGACAGGGGAGGTATGTGCACGTCAGCCGCCCTGGCCCGCGCGGTTGGAGCGGGCGAGCAGCCACAGCAGGTACGGGGCGCCGATCACGCTCGTGACGATGCCGACCGGCAGCTGGGTGCCCGGGATCAGGTGCTGTCCGGCGAAGTCGGCGACGATGACGAGCAGCGCGCCCGTCGCCGCCGACGGCAGCAGCGCCGCGCCCTGGCCGGGGACCAGGCGGCGCGCGATGGGCGGCGACACGAAGGCGACGAAGCCGACGGGCCCGGCGGCGGCCGTGGCGACGCCCGCGAGGGCGGTGGCGCAGGCGAGCAGCGCGAGCCGGTCCCGTTCGACGCGCGCGCCGAGCCCGCCCGCCGTGTCGTCGCCGAGTTGCAGCGCGGGCAGCGCCCGCGCGGCCAGAACGGTCAGCGGTACGAGCAGGGCGGCGCCGACGAGCAGCGGCCAGAAGTGCGGCCAGGAGCGCCCGTTGAGACTGCCCGCCAGCCACAGGAACGCGGTCTGCGCCTCGGTGACGTCGGACCGGGTCATCTGGTACGAGATCACGCTCGACAGGCCGGTTCCGATGCCCAGGCCGATGAGGACGAGCCGGTATCCGCTCACGCCCTTGCGCCAGGCGAGCAGATACACCGCCGCGCCCGTGGCCAGGGAACCGGCGAGCGCCACGAACGACAGCGGCGTGCCGCTCAGCCCGGCGAGCCCGCCCGCCAGGACGACGGCGGCGCCCGCGCCCGAACTCACCCCGATCACGTCGGGGCTCGCCAGCGGATTGCGCAGCAGGGTCTGGAACACCGCGCCCGACAGCCCGAAGCAGCAGCCGACGAGCAGCGCCAGGAGGGCGCGCGGCAGGCGCAGTTCGAGGACGACGAACCGCGCTCCGCCGTCGCCGCCGCCGAGCAGGGTGGCGAGGACGTCGGGCACCGGGACCGTGTAGTCGCCGAAGCTCAGCGTCGCGCACAGGGCGGCGAACGCGGCCAGGAGCAAGGCCCCGCCGACCGCGGCGAACCGGGCGCGTCCCCGGCGTCGTACGGCGGCGACCCGGGCCACCGCTCCGGCCGGTACCGCGCCGCCGCTCACAGCTCCACCGTCTTTCTGCGCCGTACGAGCATCACGAACGGGACCGCGCCGAGGGCGGCCGTCATGACGCCGACCTGGACCTCGCCGGGCCGCGCGATCAGCCGCCCGACGACATCGGCGAGCAGCAGCGCGGCGGGCGCCAGCAGGGCGCTGAACGGGAGGATCCACCGGTAGTCGGGCCCGGTGATCAGCCGCGCGGCGTGCGGAACGGCCAGGCCCACGAAGGCGATCGGGCCCGCGACGACCGTGGCGGCCCCGCACAGCAGGACGACGCACGCCGCCGCGCCGAGCCGCGCCAGGGCGATCCGCTGGCCGAGCCCGCGGGCCGTGTCGTCGCCGAGGGCGAGGGTGTTGAGCTGCGGGCCGAGCGCGAGGGCCAGGACCGCGCCGACGGCGATGAAGGGCAGCGCCTGCCACAGCACGCCGCCCTCGCGTCCGCTGAGGGAGCCGACCTGCCAGAACCGGAACTGGTCGAAGGTCCTGCTGTCGGTGAGGAGCATCGCGCTGGTCAGGGCGGAGAGCGCGGCGGCGACAGCGGCCCCGGACAGGGCCAGCTTCACCGGCGTCGCGCCCTCGCGGCCGAGGCTGCCGATCCCGTAGACGAGGACGGCGGCCAGGCACGCGCCGAGGAAGCCGAACCAGATGTACTGCCGCGGCTCGGTCAGGGCGAGCACGCTGATGGCGAAGACGACGAAGACGGAGGCTCCGGCGTTGACGCCCAACAGGCCGGGGTCGGCGAGGGGGTTGCGGGCGATGCCCTGCATGACGGTGCCCGCGAGGCCGAGCGCGAGGCCCGCGAGGAGCCCGGCCGCCGTGCGCGGCATCCGGACCTCGCGCACGATCAGCTGCGCGCGGACACCGCGGTCCGGATGGAAGAGGCCGTCCACGACATCGGGGAGCGGCACGTGCCCCGAGCCGACGCCGAGGCTGAGGGCCACGGCGGCCACGAGGACGAGGGCGACCCCGCCGAGTCCGAGGAGCAACCGCCCCGTTCTTCGTCCTGCCTTGCTGGCTCGCACTGGTTCCGTTCCGTGTTCGCTGGTCGGCCGCGCGGCGGCCGGCACCGGAACGCGAGGTTCCAGGCATTAGGTGAGGCTAACCTAACATCAGATAATGTTCACGCGGCAACTACTGTGGCGGGCATCCCGCGGCCGACGCCGCAGGCCCGCACGAACTACCTGGAGTTGGCTTGCTGCACACCACGGACACCGGCTACGTGGAACTGGACTCCGCGGACCGGCTGCGCGAGATCCTCGGCGAGCCGCACCCCATCGTCATCGACAAGGTCCACCCCCGCCTCGCCGAGATGGACCGCGACATCATCGCCCGCTCCCCGTTCTGCCTGCTCTCCACGGCGGACGCCCGCGGCAACTGCGACGTGTCGCCGCGCGGGGACGGCCCCGGCTTCGTCCACATCGTTGACGACACCACGCTCGCCCTCCCCGACCGGCCGGGGAACCGGCGCGGCGACAGCTTCCACAACATCCTGGAGAACCCGCACGCGGGCCTGCTGTTCCTGATACCCGGCGCCACCGAGGTCCTGCGCGTCAACGGGCGGGCCCGCATCCTCACCGACGCGCCCTTCTTCGACGCCATGGCGGTCAAGGGACAGCGCCCCACCCTCGCGCTGCTCCTCGACATCGACGACATCTACCTGCACTGCCCGCAGTCTTTGCGCCGCGCGGGCCTGTGGAAGCCGCAGACGTGGGAGAAGCCCTGAACTCTCGGGGCGGCCCCGTTGACTCCCTGGGTGGCCCGTTGGCACCTAGGGTGGCCCGGTGACTCCTAGGGCGGCCCGGTGACTCATAGGGTGGCCCGATGCGGATGATCACGGGGGTGCCCGACGACCGGCCGGCGGACGAGGCGGCGGCGCGCGCGGTCCAGGACGCGCTGCGCGACCGCGTCGTCCTGGACGAGCCGGGGCCGCAACCGGGGACGGGCACCGTCACGGGGATCGACGTCGCCTACGACGACGCACGGGACGTCGTGGCCGCGGCCGCCGTCGTCCTGGACGCCGCCACGCTCGACGTGGTCGAGGAGGCCACCTCCGTCGGGCGCGTCGCCTTCCCCTACGTGCCGGGCCTGTTGGCGTTCCGCGAGATACCGGCCGTCCTCGGCGCCCTGGAGGCGCTGCGCACCGACCCCGGCCTCGTCGTCTGCGACGGCTACGGGCTCGCCCACCCGCGCCGCTTCGGCCTCGCGAGCCACCTGGGCGTCGTCACCGGGCTTCCCACGATCGGCGTCGCGAAGAACCCGTTCGCCTTCACGCACGCGGAGTTGGGCCCCGCACGGGGGAGCGCCGCCGCACTGCTCGACGGGGACGAGGAGGTCGGCCGGGCCCTGCGCACCCGCGACGGGGTGAAACCGGTGTACGTCTCCGTCGGCCACCGCGTCTCCCTGGCGAACGCCTGCGCGCACACGCTCGCCCTCACCCCCGCCCGCCGCCTCCCCGAGACGACCCGCAAGGCCGACCGGCTCTGCCGGGACGCGCTGCTCGGCCGCACGGGGGTGTGAGCGCGGTTCACCGCCGCGCGGCCACCCGGAACGTGAGCCCCGCCTTCTGGAGACGGTCGATCAGGGCGTCGCCCATCGCCACCGCCGTGGTCACCTGGCCCGCCGTCGCCGGGAGTTCGTCCTGGGCCAGTCACATCGCGGACTCCGCCAGCATCTTCGCCGTCTCCCCGTAGCCGGGGTCGCCGCCGGACACCTCCGTGTAGACCCGGCGCCCGCCGCCCTCGCCCACGAACCGCACCGAGAACCGGCTCTTGGCGCGGCGCGCCTCGTCAGGACCGTCGCCGGGGAGCAGGCGGCCGCCCAGCCAGCGCCGTACGGGTGCCACCTGGGCCGCGGCGAACAAGGCCCCGGTGACGGCGACACCGCCCACCGCGAACGGCAGCGTCCGGATCGCCGCGTAGTGCCGGTAGCGGAAGTCCGGGCCGTAGCGCTCCAGCGCCCGCGCGGAGCGCTGCACCACGCGCGGGTCGATCGTCGGCAGCGGCAGCGCCCAGGCCCCGACCTCCCTGGCGAACCGGGGCGCCCCCGTCGGCGCGTACGCGGTGCGCCCGACGAGCCGCGGCTCGTGGCGGCGCCGGTCCTGCTGCGCGGCGAGCATCTGCCGCGCGCGCCCGAACTGGTTCAGCGCGGTCGCGAACGTGCCGCCCGAGAGCGTGGCGTTCGTCCACACGAAACCGTCGACCCGCAGCGGCACGCCCTCCGGCAACTGCCGTACCGTGAAATACGCGCCCAGGTCGTGCGGGATGGAGTCGAAGCCGCAGGCGTGCACCAGGCGGGCGCCCGTCTCCCGCGCGCGTGCGTCGTGCCGCACGTACATGCTGTCCACGAACTCGGGCTCACCCGTGAGGTCCACGTAGTCGGTGCCCGCCTCGGCGCACGCCGCCACCAGCCCCTCCCCGTACTTCAGGTACGGGCCCACGGTCGTGGCGACCACGCGCGCGCGGGAGGCGAGTTCGCGCAGGGAGGCCGCGTCGGCCACGTCCGCGCGCTCCAGGGGGAGGACCGCGCAGGCGGGATCGATGCCGGTGAGCCGCTCGCGCAGCCGCTCCAGCCTGCCCAGGTCGCGGCCGGCGATCGCCCAGCGCAGCCCCTCCGGGGCATGGGCCGCGAGGTACTCGGCGGTCAGCACCCCCACGAAGCCGGTCGCGCCGAACAGGACCACGTCGTACGCCCTGTCCGTGCCCCTGTCCGCCCGGCGCCCGGACGTGCCGGCGCTGTCAGACCTGTTCATGACACCCCTTACCAAGCTCTCGCGTACGCCCGTGCTGCTGCCGGTGGTGGGGGCGAGGCTAGCGTGCGCGCCGCCCGGGCGCGGGGCCGGGCCCGGGTGCACCGCAAATTGACTGAGCGCTTGCTCGCTGGGGGGTTGTGCTGACCGGGGCGGCTTCATAGCATCACTGGTGTTACATCAGTTGTGTCACAGACTGGGAGCGTAGCCGGATGGCAGTGGCAGGCACGGAGACCGGCGGCGGCCCGCTCGCCGGGGTGCGCGTGGTCGAACTCGCCGGGATCGGCCCGGGACCGTTCGCCGCGATGCTCCTGGCCGACCTCGGCGCCGATGTCGTACGGGTGGACAGACCCGGCGGCGCGGGCCTCGCGATCGATCCCGCGTACGACGTCACCAACCGCAACAAGCGCTCGGTGATCGTCGACCTGAAGAGCGCGGACGGCGTCGAGACGGTGCTGCGCCTCGCCGAGCGCGCCGACATCCTCATCGAGGGCTACCGGCCCGGCGTCACCGAGCGCCTCGGCGTCGGCCCGGACGCCTGCCGGGCCCGCAACCCGAAGCTCGTCTACGGCCGGATGACCGGCTGGGGCCAGGACGGGCCGCTCGCCCAGCGCGCCGGGCACGACATCGGATACATCGCGGTGACCGGCGCCCTCGGCATGATCGGCAGACCCGACGAGCCGCCGACCGTCCCCGCCAACCTCGTCGGGGACTACGCGGGCGGCGCCCTCTACCTCGTCGTCGGCGTCCTCGCCGCCCTCCATCACGCCCGCGCGAGCGGCGCCGGACAGGTCGTGGACGCCGCGATCGTCGACGGCACCTCGCACCTCGCCGCGATGATCCACGGCATGCTCGCGGCGGGCGGCTGGCAGGACCGGCGCGGCGCCAACCTTCTCGACGGCGGCTGCCCCTTCTACGGCACCTACGAGACCGCCGACGGCCAGTACATGGCGGTCGGCGCCCTCGAACAGCGCTTCTACGACGAGTTCATGCGGCTCATGGGCCTCACCGAGGTCGCGCCCGCACGCGGCGACCTGGCCCGCTGGGACGAACTGCGCGCCGCCGTCGCCGCCCGCTTCAAGCAGCGCACGCGGGACGAATGGGCGGAGGTCTTCGCGTCCTCCGACGCCTGCGCGGCGCCCGTCCTGTCCCTGCGCGAAGCCCCGGACCACCCCCACCTCGCCGCCCGCGCGACCTTCGTCGACCACGACGGCATCACCCAGCCCGCGCCTGCGCCGCGCTTCTCGGCCACGCCGACCGCCGTCCGCACGGGCCCGGCCATGCCGGGTGGCCACACGGCGGAGGTGGCCCGCGACTGGGACGTACCGGACCTGATCCACACGCCTGGCACTTCTGGCACCTCTGGCACTTCTAGCACCTCTGGCACTTCTGGCACTTCTGGCACTTCTAGGAAAGGCAGTTGATCGCGAGCATGGAGCGACGCCTGTTCAGCGCCGAGCACGAGGCGTTCCGCGAGACCGTCCGCACCTTCCTCGCCAAGGAGGTGACCCCGCACTACGAGCAGTGGGAGAAGGACGGCATCGTCGCGCGCGAGGCATGGCTCGCCGCCGGCCGCCAGGGGCTGCTCGGCCTCGCCGTCCCCGAGGAGTACGGGGGCGGCGGCAACGCCGACTTCCGCTACAGCGCCGTCCTCGCCGAGGAGTTCACGCGCGCGGGCGCCGCCGGGCTCGCCGTCGGCCTGCACAACGACATCATCGGCCCGTACCTGACCTCCCTCGCCACCGACGAGCAGAAGCGGCGCTGGCTGCCCGGGTTCTGCGACGGCTCGACGATCACCGCCATCGCGATGACCGAGCCCGGCGCGGGCTCCGACCTCCAGGCCATCCGCACCACGGCCGAGGACAAGGGCGACCACTGGCTGCTCAACGGCTCGAAGACCTTCATCTCCAACGGCATCCTCGCCGACCTCGTCATCGTCGTCGCCAAGACCACGCAGGACGGCGGCGCGCACGGCCTGTCCCTGCTCGTCGTCGAACGCGGCATGGACGGCTTCACGCGCGGCCGCAACCTCGACAAGATCGGCCAGAAGGCGCAGGACACGGCGGAGCTGTTCTTCGACGACGTGCGGGTGCCGAAGGAGAATCTGCTCGGCGAGCTCAACGGCGCGTTCCTCCACCTCATGACCAACCTCGCCCAGGAGCGCATGGGCATCGCCGTCGCCGCCATCGCCGCCGCCGAGCACCTCCTGGAGATCACCACGACATACGTCAAGGAGCGCGAGGCCTTCGGACGCCCGCTCGCCAAGCTCCAGCACATCCGGTTCGAGATAGCCGAGATGGCCACCGAGTGCGCCGTCACCCGCACCTTCCTCGACCGCTGCATCGAGGACCACGCGGCCGGCACGCTCGACGCCGTGCACGCCTCCATGGCCAAGTGGTGGGCGACCGAACTCCAGAAGCGTGTCGCGGACCGCTGCCTCCAACTCCACGGCGGATACGGGTACATGACCGAGTACCGCGTCGCGAAGGCGTTCACCGACGGGCGCATCCAGACCATCTACGGCGGCACGACCGAGATCATGAAGGAGATCATCGGCCGCTCGCTGCTGTCCTGACCCCCTCGTTCCCTGTCGTCCCTTGTCGCTCCGAAAGGCACTTCCGTGACCACTGACGCGTACGTCTACGACGCGATCCGCACCCCGCGCGGGCGGGGCAAGGCCACCGGCTCCCTGCACGGCACCAAGCCGATCGACCTCGTCGTCGGGCTCATCCACGAGATCCGGGCCCGCTTCCCCGGCCTCGACCCCGCCGCGATCGACGACATCGTGCTCGGCGTCGTCGGCCCCGTCGGCGACCAGGGCTCCGACATCGCCCGTATCGCCGCCATCGCGGCCGGGCTGCCCGACACGGTCGCCGGGGTCCAGGAGAACCGCTTCTGCGCGTCGGGCCTCGAAGCCGTCAACCTGGCCGCGATGAAGGTCCGCTCCGGCTGGGAGGACCTCGTCCTCGCCGGTGGCGTCGAGTCGATGTCACGCGTCCCGATGGCCTCCGACGGCGGCGCCTGGTTCGCCGACCCGATGACCAACTACGAGACCGGGTTCGTGCCGCAGGGCATCGGCGCCGACCTCATCGCCACCGTCGAGGGGTTCTCGCGGCGCGACGTGGACGAGTACGCGGCGCTCTCCCAGGAGCGGGCCGCCGCCGCGATCAAGGACGGGCGCTTCGACCGGTCGGTGGTCCCGGTCAAGGACCGCAGCGGCCTGACCGTCCTCGACCGCGACGAGTTCCCGCGGCCGGGGACGACGGCCGACTCGCTCGCCAAGCTCAAGCCGTCCTTCAAGGACATCGGCGACCTCGGCGGGTTCGACGCGGTCGCCCTCCAGAAGTACCACTGGGTAGAGAAGATCGACCACGTCCACCACGCGGGCAACTCCTCCGGCATCGTCGACGGTGCGTCGCTCGTCGCCATCGGCTCCCGCGAGATCGGGGAACGGTACGGCCTGACGCCGCGCGCCCGCGTCGTCTCCGTCGCCGTCTCCGGCTCCGAGCCCACCATCATGCTCACCGGGCCCGCGCCCGCGACCCGCAAGGCGCTCGCCAAGGCGGGGCTGACCATCGACGACATCGACCTCGTCGAGATCAACGAGGCCTTCGCGGCGGTCGTGCTCCGCTTCGTACGGGACATGGGGCTGTCGCTCGACAAGGTCAACGTGAACGGCGGGGCGATCGCGCTCGGGCATCCGCTGGGGGCGACCGGGGCGATGATCCTGGGCTCGCTGGTCGATGAGCTGGAGCGGCGGGATCTCCGATACGGGCTGGCGACGTTGTGCGTCGGGGGTGGGATGGGGATCGCCACGATTGTGGAGCGGGTGTAGCGGGGTCCTTGCCGGGGTGGGGCGGAGTGGCTCGGCACGGCTGAGCGTGCGCCGGTCCCGTGGTCCTGTGACCGCACCGCCGTCGTGTTCCCGCGGTCCTGTCGCCGCACCGCCGTCGAGGTCCAGCGGTCTTTTCGCCGCACCGCCGTCGTGGCTGAGCGCGCAGTTCCCCGCGCCCCCGAGATGCGCACTCCGTGCGCCATCTCAGGGGCCGCGCCCTGATGGAGCTGCGGCGGAGCCGCAAGCTTCAGGGGCGCGGGGAACTGCGCGACCAGCCACGACGCGACCGCACCCGGCGACGAGACACCACCACCCACCCCGGACTCCGCCCCCCGGGCCCACCAACCGCCCGCCCGCCACACACATACGCCCCCCATGGGAGACCCAGTCATGACCCAGAGCACGACCATCCACTGGCAGCAGGACGACACCGGCATCGTCACCCTCGTCCTCGACGACCCGAACCAGTCCGCGAACACCATGAACCAGGCGTTCAAGGACTCCATCGCCGCCATCGCGGACCGCGCGGAGGCCGAGCGGGACTCGATCCGCGGCATCATCTACACCTCCGCCAAGAAGACGTTCTTCGCGGGCGGCGACCTGAAGGACATGATGAAGGCGGGGCCGCAGGACGCGCAGGCCGTCTTCGAGACCGGGCTCGGCATCAAGAACTCGCTGCGCCGCATCGAGACCCTCGGCAAGCCGGTCGTCGCGGCGATCAACGGCGCGGCCCTGGGCGGCGGCTACGAGATCGCCCTGGCCAGCCACCACCGGGTGGCCCTGGACGCGCCGGGCTCCAAGATCGGCCTCCCCGAGGTCACCCTGGGCCTGCTCCCGGCCGGCGGCGGCGTCACCCGTACCGTCCGCCTCATGGGCATCGCCGACGCCCTCCTGAAGGTGCTCCTCCAGGGCACCCAGTACACCCCGCGGCGCGCCCTGGAGAACGGCCTGGTCCACGAGGTCGCCGCGACCCCCGAGGAGATGATCGAGAAGGCCCGCGCCTTCATCGACGCGCACCCCGAGTCGCAGCAGCCCTGGGACAAGCCGGGTTACCGCATCCCGGGCGGCACCCCGGCCAACCCCAAGTTCGCGGCGAACCTCCCCGCGTTCCCGGCCAACCTCAAGAAGCAGCTGAACGGCGCCCCGTACCCGGCCCCGCGCAACATCCTGGCGGCGGCCGTCGAGGGCTCCCAGGTCGACTTCGAGACGGCCCTGACCATCGAGGCCCGCTACTTCACCGAGCTGGTCACGGGCCAGACCGCGAAGAACATGATCCAGGCGTTCTTCTTCGACCTCCAGGCCGTCAACAGCGGAGCCAACCGCCCGAAGGGCATCGAGCACCGCAAGGTGCGCAAGGTCGCCGTGCTCGGCGCCGGGATGATGGGCGCGGGCATCGCCTACTCGTGCGCCCGCGCGGGCATCGACGTCGTCCTCAAGGACGTCTCCGACGAGGCGGCGGCCAAGGGCAAGAGCTACTCCGAGAAGCTGTGCGAGAAGGCGGTGAAGCGCGGCCGTACCACCCAGGAGAAGGCGAACGCCCTGCTCGCCCGCATCACCCCGACCGCCGACCCGCGGGCGCTCGCCGGCTGCGACGCGGTCATCGAGGCCGTCTTCGAGGACCCGTCGCTCAAGCACAAGGTGTTCCAGGAGATCCAGCACGTCGTCGACGGCGACGCCCTGCTCTGCTCCAACACCTCGACCCTGCCGATCAGCCTCCTCGCCGAGGGCGTCGAGCGCCGCTCGCACTTCATCGGTCTGCACTTCTTCTCGCCGGTCGACAAGATGCCGCTCGTCGAGATCATCAAGGGCGAGCAGACCGGGGACGAGGCGCTTGCCCGCGCGTTCGACCTCGTACGGCAGATCAACAAGACGCCGATCGTCGTCAACGACTCGCGCGGCTTCTTCACGTCGCGGGTCATCGGCCACTTCATCAACGAGGGCGTCGCCATGGTCGGCGAGGGCATCGAGCCCGCCTCCGTCGAGCAGGCCGCCGGGCAGGCCGGCTACCCGGCCAAGGTGCTGTCCCTGATGGACGAGCTGACGCTGACCCTGCCGCGCAAGATCCGCAACGAGACCAAGGCCGCGATCGTCGAGGCGGGCGGCGAGTGGGCCGCGCACCCCGCCGAGGGCGTCATCGACCGCATGGTCGACGAGTTCGGCCGCCCCGGACGCAGCGGCGGCGCGGGCTTCTACGAGTACGGCGAGGACGGCAAGCGCGCCGGGCTCTGGCCGGGCCTGCGCGAGCACTTCACGAAGCCGGGCGCGGAGATCCCGTTCGAGGACATGCGGGAGCGCATGCTCTTCTCGGAGGCGCTCGACACCGTGCGCCTCCTGGAGGAGGGCGTCCTGACCTCGGTCGCCGACGCCAACATCGGCTCCATCTTCGGCATCGGCTTCCCCGGCTGGACCGGCGGCGTCCTGCAGTACATCAACGGCTACGAGGGCGGCCTCACCGGATTCGTCGCCCGCGCGCGCGAGCTGGCCGAGCGCTACGGCGACCGGTTCCTGCCGCCCGCGCTGCTCGTGGAGAAGGCGGAGCGCGGGGAGACCTTCAAGGACTGACCCGCTTCATGCGGGAGGCGTTCAGCTCGGGGGGCGTTCAGCTCAGGAGGCGTTCAGCCCTCGGCGCGGAACGCCTCCCGCAGCTCCTCCTTCAGCGACCGCTGGAACGCCGTCACCAGGGCCTGCACCACCATCGGCTGCATATGAGCCGACAGGGACTTCATCGCCGCCAGGTGCTCCGGGTCCGACTCCTGCTCCCGGTAGGGGCCCCACACCTCGTCCCGGAACAGCCGCGACAGCTCGTGCGCCGCCTGCCGGGTGTGCTCCAGGAGGACGGTGCGCGCGGCGAGGATCGTCTCGTGCGCGATCGGTACGCCGAGCAGCTGCACGCCGAGGCGGAGGAGGCCCAGGTCCACGCGGTAGACGTCGGCGTCCTCCTCGTACGTGATGACACCCATGGCGGAGAGCCGGTCGAGGTCGGTCCCGGACAGGGCGCGGCCCGCCCGGCGCTCCAGTTCGGCGAGGTCCATGTCCTCCGCCGTGTCCGGCGCCCAGCTCGCCACCACCGCGCGGTGGATGGCCAGGTCGTGGGCGCTCAGGTCGGGCGGCAGCTGCTCCAGGTAGCGCTCGATCGCGGCGAGCGTCATGCCCTGGTGCTGCAACTCCTCGATCAGCGCGAGCCGCGACAGATGGTCCTGCCCGTAGTGCCCGACCCGGCGCGCGCCGATCACCGGCGGCGGCAGCAGTCCGCGCGTGCTGTAGAAGCGGATCGTGCGGACGGTGACGCCCGCGCGCGCGGCCAGTTCGTCGACGGTCAGCGTGGGGGAGGAGGCCGCCTCGGCGTCCTCGATGTCCTCGGTGTCCGTCGTGATGTCGGTGGTCATGTCCGCCTCGGGTCGATCGGGTTCAACAGTATTGCTGACACACCACTGTTGTGAAAGTGCTCCGCGCGATCCCTTACCTGGTTGTGAGAAGAACCGCTATGTGATCTGTACCACCGCATCCATAGTGATCTCTGGGGGAAGGTGCACCGTCGGTCCGTGCACTGTCAGGGGTGCGACGGGCCGCTCTCAGTACATCCGGACCCCGGCCGGCTTCCTGTCGCCGGGCACCACAGAGTGGACACCCCCACGTGAGCAAGGACGCCGTGAACACGGCCGTGGACGCATCCCCCACGGATGCGTCCCGGACGCCCGCCGACGCGGGCGACGCCGGTTACAGCAAGGACCTCAAGGCCCGCCACGTCAACATGATCGCGATCGGTGGCGCGATCGGCACCGGACTCTTCCTGGGCGCGGGCGGCCGCCTCCACTCGGCGGGCCCCGCCCTCGTCTTCGCGTACCTGGTCTGCGGAGTCTTCGCGTACCTGGTGGTGCGCGCCCTCGGCGAGATGGTCGTGTACCGGCCCTCGTCCGGTTCGTTCGTGTCGTACGCGCGCGAGTTCCTCGGCGAGAAGGGCGCCTACGTCGCCGGCTGGATGTACTTCCTGAACTGGTCGATGACCGGCATCGCGGACATCACCGCGATCGCGCTCTACACCCAGTACTGGTCCGCCTTCACCTCGATCCCGCAGTGGGTGCTCGCCCTGATCGCCCTCGCGGTCGTGCTCTCCGTGAACCTCGTCTCGGTGAAGTACTTCGGCGAGATGGAGTTCTGGTTCGCGATCATCAAGGTGGCCACGCTGGTGGTGTTCCTGCTCGTGGGCGTCTTCCTGCTCGCCACGCAGCACCCGGTCGACGGCCGGACACCGGGCATCAGCATGATCACGGATCATGGCGGTCTGATGCCGAGCGGCTTCATGTCGGTGGTCCTCGTCATGCAGGGCGTCGTCTTCGCGTACGCCGCCCTCGAACTGGTCGGCGTCGCCGCCGGTGAGACCGCCGAGCCGCAGAAGGTCGTCCCGCGCGCGGTGAACTCGATCATGTGGCGCGTCGCCCTGTTCTACTGCGGCTCGATCCTCGTGCTCGCGCTGCTGCTCCCGGCGACGTCGTACACCTCGAACGAGAGCCCCTTCGTCACCCTCTTCAGCAAGCTGGGCATCGGCGGCATCGGCGACATCATGAACCTGGTCGTGCTGACCGCCGCCATGTCCTCGCTCAACTCCGGCCTCTACTCCACGGGCCGCATCCTGCGCTCCATGGCGATGTCGGGCTCCGCGCCCAAGTTCACCGCCCGCATGAACCGCAGCCAGGTCCCCTACGGCGGCATCCTGCTCACCGCGGGCGTCGGCGTCCTGGGCGTCGGCCTGAACTACCTGCTCCCGCACGACGCCTTCGAGATCGTCATCGAGATCTCCTCGATCGGCATCATCGGCACCTGGGTCATGATCATGGTCGCGCACCTGGCGTTCGTCCGCCGGGCCAAGGCGGGTCTCGTGGAGCGCCCGAAGTTCCGGCTGCCCTGGTCCCCGGTCACCGAGATCGTCACCATCGCCTTCCTGCTCCTCGTCCTCGGCCTCATGTGGAACGACGCCGAGACCGGCCGCAAGACGCTCTCCCTCGTCCCGATCGTCGCGCTCCTGCTGGTCGTCGGCTGGTTCGCCGCCCGCCGCCGCATCGCCCGCGAGGCGGCCCCCGAGGCGACGCGCAAGACGCCCGGGGGCGCGTGACGGCGCCTGGCGTCGCCGGTGTGCCCATCGGGTAGGACACAGGCATGGCGCTGGTTCCGTGGGACGTTCATCTCAGGTCGGGGCAACTGGCGGTCTTCGCGGCCACCTTGGCGACGGCGCTTCTCACCTCGGTCCGCCGCCGCCCCCGGCCCCCGGCACCCGAACCGGCCGCTCCACCGCCGCCCCCGCCCCACCTGCGGGCCCAGGTCGTCCCCCCGCACCACACGCCGCCCGGCACCGCCCACACGGCGGCGGTGACGGACCTGTGCACGTGCGTGGCCGAACTCGCGTCGGACCTGGCGAAGCGGTACGGCGGGGAAATCTGACGCGTACGGGGGCCGCTCCCGCGTGCGGCGTGCGGGGGCCGCTCCCGGGGGCGGCGTGCCGGCCCGTCCGGCGGGGGCGCACACTGGGACGTACACGCACCACCGGCCCCGTACGCCCCGCAGGACACCCCATGAAGCTGCACGACCCGGATCCGCCGCCGCCCCCCGTGGGCGGCATCCTCTGGGAGACCGCCGGTGAGATCCGCGCGCTGCTGGCGCTGCCCGCCGCGTTCGTGCTCCAGGTCGCGCACCCCGCCGTCGGCGCCGGAGTCGACGACCACTCCGTGTTCCGCACCGACCCCTGGGGCCGCGGACAGCGCTCGCTCACCTCGGTGCTGCTGTGGATCTACGGGGGCGAGGAGGCCGCCGCCGAGGGCCGCAGACTGCGCCGCCTCCACCGCGCCGTCCAGGGCACGGACCCGCACGGACGCCGCTACCACGCGCTGACCCCGGCCTACTACGCCTGGGTCCACGCCACCGGCTACCCCGTCGCCCGCTACGCCCGGCGCTACTTCGCCCGGCCCTTCACGCCCGGCGAGGACGAACGGTTCTACGCGGAGTGGCTCATGGTCGGCCGCGTCCTCGGCATCCACGACCGGGACATGCCGCAGAGCGTCGCGGAGTTCTGGCCGTACTACCGCAAGGTGCTCGATCAAGAGGTCGGGCGGAACGCGGTGGTCGACGAGCTGACCGCCCGGGACCGCGCGGTTCCGCCGCCGCCGGGCCGTCCCGTCCTGCGTCTGCTGTGGCCCGTCCTGCGGCCTGTGCTCACGCGGGCCATGGCGTTCCTCGCGACGGGGCTGCTGCCGCCTGAGGCCCGGGAGGCGGTGGGCCTCCCGTGGACCCCGCGTCAGGAACGCCGCCTGCGCCGGTTCGCGGTGCTGGTCCGATGGGTCGCCCCGCGCCTCCCGGAACGCCTCCGCTACCTCCCACTCGCCCGCCGGGCGAGGACGGCGACCCGTCTGCCATGACCGGTCCGTGCGCCATCTCAGGGGCCCTGGGGCTGCGGCGAAGCCGCATGCTTCAGGGGCGCGGGGAACTGCGCGACCAGCCCCCACGCACCTGCAGGTCGCTCAGTGCTCCGCATGCACCCCGTTCGTGGCGGCGATCTTCTTCCAGGACTTGGGCCGCTCCGGCGCCGACACCGCACCCACCGCGGCAGCGGACGGCTTCACCGGCTGGTACAGCCACGTGTCGAACAACCCCGCCAGCGGCTTACCGGAGACCTTCTCCGCGTACTGCACGAAGTCGGAGACACTCGCGTTGCCGTACGCGTGCACCGTCGGCCACCCCTTCAAGATCTTGAAGAACTTCTTCTCCCCGACGGCATTGCGCAGCGCCTGTATCGCCACGGCCCCCCGGTCGTACACGGCGCTCGCGAACTGGTTCTCCGCCCCCGGATCACCCGGCTTGACCTGCCAGAACGGGTCGTCCGCAGGGTGCTGCGCGTACACGTAGTCGGCCAGTTCCCGGGCCGTGCCCTCGCCCTCCTTCTCGGACCAGAGCCACTGGCTGTAGCGGGCGAAGCCCTCGTTGATCCAGATGTCCTTCCAGTTGTCGACGGAGACGCTGTCGCCGTACCACTGGTGGGCCAGCTCGTGGACGACGACGGAGACGTTCGACCCGTTGGCGAACTGCTTCGGTGAGTAGAAGGGCCGCGTCTGCGTCTCCAGGGCGAAGGACGAGGGGACGTTCGGGACGTACCCGCCGAGCGCCTCGAAGGGGTACTTCCCGAAGACCGTCTCCAGCCATTCGGCGACCTCGGTGGTCCGCTCGACGCTGGCCTTCGCGGCGCCCTCGTTCGCGCCGAGGTCCTTGCTGTACGCGTTGACGACCGGCAGACCGTCCGCCGTCGTGTCCGTCGTGATGTCGAACTTGCCGACCGCGAGCGTCGCGAGATACGTGGCCTGCGGCTTGCTGGAGCGCCAGTTGAACCGGGTCCAGCCGAGCTTGGAGCTCTGCGACTGGAGGGTGCCGTTGGAGATCGCCTGGGTGCCGTCGGGGACGGCGACCGACACGTCGTACGTGGCCTTGTCGCGCGGGTGGTCGTTGGACGGGAACCACCAGGCGGCCGCCTCCGGCTCGTTGGCGGCGACGCCGCCGTCCGGGGTCCGCTGCCAGGACGTGAAGCCCCACAGTTGCACCTCGGACGGTGTGCCCGCGTACTTCACGACGACCGTGAACGGCGTGCCCTTGGGCAGCCCGGCGGCGGGCGTCACCTCCAGCTCCTGCACGCCCGACTTCGTGAACGTCGCCTTCTTGCCGTTGACCCGGACCTCGCTCGCGGTCAGCCCGAAGTCGAGGTCGAACCGGGAGAGGTCCTGCGTGGAGGAGGCGAGGATGGTCGCCGTGCCCTCCAGGAGGTCCGTCCCCGGCTGGTACTTCAGGCGCAGGTCGTAGTGGGAGACGTCGTAGCCGCCGTTGCCGTACGTCGGGTAGTAGGGGTCGCCGATGCCCGCGGCGCCCGGCCGGAAGTCCGCCGCCGATGCCGGGATCGCCAGCACGAGGGAGGCCGCGAGCGCGCCGGGGGCGATGAGTCTGCGGTACACGAAAGCTCCAAGTCGTCGGGTCGGGCCAAGACTTGATCTCGTCGGGCAGGCCGAGTTCGATCTCGTCCGCGAGCCTATTCAGCACCTTCCGCCCCGGTCATGTCCATGGCCCCCGCTGTCACACGATCGCCATTCGGCCGACATGCGCCTCTCTGTCCCACGCGCCTGTCATCCATGCGTACGGCCCCCTGTCGCGCGGGAGTTGACCCGTGTACCTTCCGCGCCATGCCGATACCTGCCAGACGCACCCCTCAGCTCTGGAGAACGTACGCAGCCGCGGCGGTCGCCGCACTGCTCGCCGTTCTCGTCGTCCCCGGCGCCGCCCGTGCGGCCGCGCCCGCTCCCCGTGAGTCGCAGCCGGTCTACTCGTACGAGAACGCGATCCGCGAGTCCGTCTGGGTCGACACCCGCGTCGACGGGGACGGCGACGGCAGGACGGACCGGGTCGCCGTCGACATCGTCCGCCCGCGCGAGGCCGCAGCGCAGGGCCGCAAGGTCCCCGTGATCATGGACGCCAGCCCGTACTACTCCTGCTGCGGGCGCGGCAACGAGTCGCAGCTGAAGACGTACGACGCGAACGGCAATGTCGTTCAGATGCCGCTCTACTACGACAACTACTTCGTGCCCCGCGGCTACGCCTTCGTCGCCGTCGACCTCGCCGGTACCAACCGCTCCGACGGCTGCGTCGACGTGGGCGGACGCTCCGACGTGCAGTCCGCCAAGGCCGTCGTCGACTGGCTGAACGGCCGCGCCGAGGGCTACGCGAGCCGTACCGGCGGCGAACGCGCCGAGGCGTCCTGGACCAACGGCCGCACCGGCATGATCGGCAAGAGCTACGACGGCACCATCGCCAACGGCGTCGCCGCGACCGGCGTGAAGGGCCTGGAGACGATCGTCCCGATCAGCGCGATCTCGTCCTGGTACGACTACTACTTCCAGCAGGGCGCCCCGCTCTACGACTCGGGCCCCGAGTGGCTGTCCGACTACGTGGAGAGCCCCGAGGCGCGCGCCCGCTGCGCCGCCGTGCAGCAGCGACTTGTCGACGAAGCGCCCCGCAGCGGCGACTGGACCCGGCTGTGGGAGGAGCGCGACTACGTCAAGGACGCGCACAAGGTGAAGGCCAGCGTCTTCGTCGTCCACGGTATGCAGGACCTCAACGTCCGCGCCAAGCACTTCGGCCAGTGGTGGGACGCCCTCGCCAAGAACGGCGTCGACCGCAAGATCTGGCTGTCGCAGACCGGCCACGTCGACCCGTTCGACTTCCGCCGCGACGTCTGGGTCGACACCCTGCACCGCTGGTTCGACCACGAACTCCTCGGCTACGACAACGGCGTCGACCGCGAGCCCATGGCCGACATCGAGCGCGCCCCCGACCGCTGGAGCACCGACCAGGTGTGGCCCGCGCGCGGGGCCGCCACGACCGCCCTGCGTCCGGCGAAGGGCGGTGCGCCCGGCGTCGGCACCCTCGGCCTCGCGGCGGGCCGCGGCACCGAGACGTTCACCGACGACCCGGCGCTGAGCGAGACCGACTGGGCCGCGCGGATCGACACCTCCACGCCGGAGAAGGCCGGGTTCGTCAGCCGCCCGCTCGGCAAGGACCTGCGCCTGTCCGGCTCCTCCAAGGTGACGGTCACCGCGACCCCGACCACCACCAGCGCGCACCTGAGCGCCGTCCTCGTCGACCTCGGCCCGGCCACGATCCGCGACTACGCGGGCGCGGGTGAGGGCATCACGACGCTCACCGACCGCAGCTGCTGGGGCGCGAGCACGACCGGCGACAGCTCCTGCTTCAAGAACACCCAGGCGAAGACAGCCGACGTCGACGCGACGGTCTTCAGCCGCGGCTGGGCCGACCTCGGCACCTACGCGAACCCGGACAAGGGCCGCCCGCTGACCCCCGGCAAGAAGTACACGCTCACGATCCAGCTCGCCGCGAGCGACCACATCGTGCCCAAGGGCCACCGGCTCGCACTGATCGTCGCCGGGACCGACAAGGACCTCATCGACCCTCCGTCGACCAAGCCGACGCTCACCGTCGACCTGGCGCGGACCGCGGCCAGTGTCCCCGTCGTCGGCGGCGCCAAGGCGTTCGCGGCGGCCACCGCGGGGACGCACCACGCCGCTGCGCACGCGACCGGCGCCGAGGGCCTCAGCCCGTTCCGGCAGGACCGTCCGGTCCCGGGAGGCAGCGAGCGATGACGTCCCGCAAGCGCACCCTGGCCCTGGCCACCGCCCTGGCGGCGCTCTCCGCGCCGCTCGTGGCGTCGACCCCCGCGCTGGCCACCGGCACGCTGCCACGCACCGGCTTCGAGCGGACGCACGGCGCCCGCTGGACGAGCCAGGACGAGGAACAGCGGCTCCTCGCCACCGTCGACAAGGCGTCCGCGCAGGTCTCCGTGGACCGGATCGGCACGACGAAGCAGGGCCGCCCGCTGCAGCTCGTCCGGGTCGGCGCCCGGCACGCCCCCACCACCGTGCTGCTGATCTGCAGCCAGCACGGCGACGAACCGTCCGGGCGCGAGGCGTGCCTCACCCAGATCCGCGACCTGGCGTACGCGAAGGACAAGGCGACCCAGCGCTTCCTCGCCCGCACGACGCTCCTCGTCGTGCCCACCGCCAACCCCGACGGGCGCGCCGCCGACACCCGGGGCAACTCCGACGGCGTCGACATCAACCGCGACCACATCGCCCTGCGGACCGCCGAGGCGCGCGCGATGGCGGCCGTCCTGCGCGACCACAGGCCGAACGTCGTCTACGACCTGCACGAGTACGGGGCCACCCCCGAGTACTACGACAAGGACCTCTTCGACCTCTGGCCGCGCAACCTGAACACGAACGCCCGGGTCCACGACGAGGCCGAGACGCTCTCCCTGGACTACGTCCGGCCCGCCGCCAACGCCGCCGGGCACTCCACGGGCACGTACGGCATCTGGACCGACCCGGTCACCGGGGAGCCGGTCAAGCAGACCGCCGGTGACGGACAGGAGCGCATCCTGCGCAACATGTCCGGCATCAAGCACGCGCTCGGCCTGCTCATCGAGAGCCGCGTCGACCCGGGCACCCCCGCCGAGGAGGCCGACGATTCGCTCAACAACCGGCGCCGCCGCGACTCGCAACTGCACGCCTTGAGGGGCTTGTTCCGCTTCACGGGTGAGCGGGCCGTGCGGATCGCGGCGGCGACGGACGCCGCCCGCCTCGCCGGGTTCCGCGACACCGGCCCCGTCTACGTGGGCGGCGCCGACAACGACCCGGCCGAACCCGCCGAGATCATCCAGGACCCGCCCTGCGGCTACCGGCTCAGCCAGGGCCAGTACGCCGAGTACAAGGACGAGTTGGCCCTGCACGGCATCACCGTACGGCGCACGGGCGACGGGGCGTATGTGCCGCTGCGCCAGTCCCAGCGGGCCCTCGCGGCGCTGTTCCTCGACGCACGGGCGCCGTACCACGTGACGGAGGGGGCGCCCGACACCAAGTGTTGAACACCTGATGATCGGGTGTGGGACGCGTCGGATGTGGTAGGTCCTGAAGGGTGTCAACTCCGCAGAAACCCCCCACCGATGCGTCCGCTCCCGATGCGTCCGCTTCCGACGCGTCCGCCCCCGGCGAGGACGCGACAGGCGGCCGGAGCCCCGCCACCGACCGGATCGTGTTCGGCGTCACCGCCGTGCTCACCCTGGCCTTCGTGGTCTGGGGCTCCGTCGCGACCGACAACCTGGAGTCCGTCTCCACCAGCGCCCTCAACGGCCTGATCCACAACGGCGGCTGGGCGTTCATGCTCGCCGCCACCGGCTTCGTCGTCTTCGCGCTGTGGCTGGCGATCAGCCGCTACGGGAAGATCACGCTGGGCAAGGAGGGCGAGGAGCCGGAGTTCCGCACCGTCTCCTGGGTCGCCATGATGTTCAGCGCCGGCATGGGCATCGGTCTCATGTTCTACGGTGTGAGCGAGCCGCTGGCGCACTTCACGACACCGCCGCCCGGCACCGACCCGGCCGACGCCGCGAACGCCATGGAGACCGCCATGGCGACGACCCTGTTCCACTGGACGCTGCACCCGTGGGCGATCTACGCGGTCGTCGGGCTCGCCATCGCCTACAGCACGTTCCGGCGGCGCAGGCGGCAGACGATCTCCTCCGTCTTCGTGCCGCTCATCGGCGAGAAGCACGCGCACGGCGCGTGGGGCCGGGTCATCGACATCATCGCGATCTTCGCCACGCTCTTCGGCTCGGCGGCCTCGCTCGGGCTCGGCGCGCTGCAGATCGGCTCCGGCTTCGAGGAACTGGACTGGATGGACAAGGCGGGCACCGGGCTGCTCGTCTCCATCATCGCCGTGCTGACCGTGGCGTTCGTGGCGTCCGCCGTCTCCGGGGTGGAGAAGGGCATCCAGTGGCTGTCGAACACCAACATGGTGCTCGCGCTCATCCTGGCCGTGTTCGTCTTCATCGCGGGGCCGACCATCATCGTCCTCGACCTCCTCCCCACCTCCATCGGCGCCTACCTCGGCGACCTGCCCCAGCTCATCGGCCGCACCGAGGCCTCCAGCGGCAAGGGCGTCGCCGACTGGCTCGGCAGCTGGACGGTCTTCTACTGGGCCTGGTGGATCTCCTGGACGCCCTTCGTCGGCATGTTCATCGCGCGCATCAGCCGCGGCCGCACCATCCGCCAGTTCGTCGGCGGCGTCATCCTCGTCCCGTCCACCGTCAGCCTGCTCTGGTTCGCGATCTTCGGCGGTTCCGCGATGAAGATGAAGGAGCACGGCCAGCTCACCGGCGCCACCACCCAGGAGGCGCAACTCTTCGGCCTCCTGAACGAGTTCCCCATCGCCACGGCCACCAGCCTCCTGGTGATGATCCTCGTCGGCATCTTCTTCGTCTCCGGCGCCGACGCGGCCTCCATCGTCATGGGCACGCTCTCCCAGAAGGGCGCGCTCGAACCCGGCCGGTTCGTCGTCGTCTTCTGGGGTGTGGTGACCGGCGCGGTCGCCGCCGTCATGCTCCTCATCGGCGACGGCTCCGGCAACGCGCTGACCGGCCTGCAGAACCTCACCATCCTCGTCGCCGCGCCCTTCACCCTCGTGATGATCGGCATGTGCGTCGCCCTCATGCGCGACCTGCGCCGCGACCCGCTCATCGTCCGCGGCGACATGGGCCTGGAAGTGGTCGAGGCGGCCGTCGTCGCGGGCCACGAGAAGTACGGCGGCGACTTCGAGATCACGATCGGCCCGGGGGACGGCCCGGAGACGGAAGGGGACCCGATCGGCAAACACTGACCCCGGTGGGGCGGTGACCTTGGGCCCGGCGCCGGCGACGGAGGCGGGCGGTGACGGAGTGCCCCGCGACCCCCGCCCGGCGCCCTATTAGGATCACAGCCCTGATGACTGCCACCCTCGTAGCCAAGAACCTTGCCGCCGGACACGGGGACCGTGCCCTGTTCGCCGGGCTCGATCTCGTCGTCGCGCCCGGTGACGTGATCGGGCTCGTCGGTGCCAACGGCGCCGGCAAGTCCACGCTCCTGCGCCTCCTCGCCGGGCTCGCCGCCCCCGAGGAGGGCGAGCTGCGCCTGTCCCCGCCGACCGCGACCGTCGGCCACCTGCCGCAGGAGCCGGAGCGCAGGCCAGGCGAGACCGTCCGGCAGTTCCTCGCCCGGCGCACCGGCGTCGACGAGGCCCAGCGCACCATGGACGAGGCCACCCAGGCCCTCGTCGCCGAGGCCCCCGGCGCCGACGACGCGTACGCCACCAGCCTGGAGCGCTGGCTGAACCTCGGCGGCGCCGACCTCGACGAGCGCGCCGAGGAGGTCGCCGGGCAGCTCGGCCTGACCGTGGGCCTCGACCAGCCGATGACGTCGCTCTCCGGCGGCCAGGCGGCCCGCGCGGGCCTCGCCTCCCTCCTCCTCTCCCGCTACGACGTCTTCCTCCTGGACGAGCCGACCAACGACCTCGACCTCGCGGGCCTGGAGCGCCTGGAGACGTTCGTGCGCGGCCTGCGCGCGGGCACCGTCGTCGTCAGCCACGACCGCGAGTTCCTCACCCGTACCGTCACCAAGGTCCTGGAGCTCGACCTCGCCCAGCAGCAGATCAACCTCTACGGCGGCGGCTACGACGCCTACCTGGAGGAGCGCGACGTCGCCCGGCGCCACGCCCGCGAGGAGTTCGAGGAGTACGCCGACAAGCGCTCCGCGCTCGAAGGCCGCGCCCAGATGCAGCGCTCCTGGATGGACAAGGGCGTCAAGAACGCGCGGCGCAAGGCGACCGACAACGACAAGATCGGCCGCAAGTTCCGCAGCGAGGCGAGCGAGAAACAGGCCGCCAAGGCGCGGCAGACGCAGCGCATGATCGAGCGCCTCGACGTGGTCGACGAGCCCCGCAAGGAGTGGGAGCTGCGTATGGAGATCGCGGCGGCCCCGCGCTCCGGATCGGTCGTCGCCTCGCTCAGGGACGCCGAACTGCGGCGCGGCGACTTCCACTTCGGCCCGGTGACGCTCCAGGTCGACTGGGCCGACCGCATCGCGATCACCGGCGTCAACGGCTCGGGCAAGTCGACCCTGCTCGGCGCCCTCCTCGGCCGCATCCCGCTCGACTCGGGGCACGCGACGCTCGGCTCCGGCGTCGTGGTCGGCGAGGTCGACCAGGCCCGCGCCCTGTTCCACGGCCCGGAGTCGCTCCTGGACGCGTTCTGCGCGGCCGTCCCCGAGACGGAACCGGCCGAGGTCCGCACGCTGCTCGCCAAGTTCGGCCTGAAGGCGGACCACGTCCTGCGCCCGGCCGCGACCCTCTCACCCGGCGAACGCACCCGCGCGGCCCTCGCCCTCCTCCAGGGCAAGGGCGTCAACCTCCTGGTCCTGGACGAGCCGACCAACCACCTCGACCTGCCCGCCATCGAGCAGCTGGAGTCCGCCCTGGACTCGTACAAGGGCACGCTGCTCCTGGTGACGCACGACCGCAGAATGCTCAACGCGGTTCACACGACGAGGCGCATCGAGGTCGACGCAGGAAAAGTGACGACTCTCTAGTCGACGCGGGAAGGTTCCAGCCCCCCAGGGGCGCGGGGAACTGCGCGACCAGCCACGAACCGGCGCACAGTTCCCCACTTCCCGTCACTACGACGGCGCTCAGGCCAGGCCGGCCTTGCGCAGCGCATCCAACATCGCCGAGTTGGCGGGTGCGGGAGCGGGCCGCCCCTTGCCCCCACCCTGACCGCCGGAGGCACCCCGGTTCTGCCGGGACTTCTGCTGCGGCGGCCGCTGCCGCGCCCCGCGCTCACCCCGCTCCGCGCCGGACACCTTCTCATCGTCCAGACGCAGCGTCAGCGAGATCCGCTTGCGCGGCACGTCGACGTCCAGCACCTTCACCTTGACGATGTCCCCGGGCTTCACGACGTCGCGCGGGTCCTTCACGAACGTACGGGACAGGGCCGACACGTGCGCGAGCCCGTCCTGGTGGACGCCGATGTCGATGAACGCCCCGAACGCGGCGACGTTCGTCACGACACCCTCCAGGATCATCCCGGACTCCAGGTCGCCGATCTTCTCGACGCCCTCCTTGAAGGTGGCCGTCTTGAAGGCGGGCCGCGGGTCGCGCCCCGGCTTCTCCAGCTCCTTCAGGATGTCCGTCACGGTCGGAAGCCCGAACGTGTCGTCCACGTAGTCCGCCGGCCTGAGCGAGCGCAGCGTCCCCGCGTCGCCGATCAGCGACCCGACCTGGCCGCCCGTCGACTTCGCCATGCGCCGCACCAGCGGGTACGCCTCCGGGTGCACGGCCGAGGAGTCCAGCGGGTCGTCGCCCCCGCGGATGCGCAGGAAGCCCGCGCACTGCTCGTACGCCTTCGGGCCGAGCCGGGCGACGTCCTTGAGGCCCTTGCGGTTGGAGAACGGGCCGTTGGCGTCGCGGTGCGCCACGATGTTCTCCGCGAGGCCCGCGCCGATGCCGGACACGCGCGCGAGCAGCGGGGCGGAGGCGGTGTTGACGTCCACCCCGACCCCGTTCACACAGTCCTCGACCACCGCGTCCAGGGAGCGCGAGAGCTTCACCTCGGACAGGTCGTGCTGGTACTGGCCGACGCCGATCGACTTGGGGTCGATCTTCACCAGCTCGGCGAGCGGGTCCTGGAGGCGCCGGGCGATGGAGACGGCGCCGCGCAGCGACACGTCCATGTCGGGCAGCTCCTGCGACGCGAACGCCGACGCCGAGTACACCGAGGCGCCGGCCTCGCTCACCATCACCTTGGTGAGCTGCAACTCCGGGTGCTTGGTGATGAGTTCACCGGCGAGCTTGTCGGTCTCGCGGGACGCCGTGCCGTTGCCGATCGCGATCAGGTCGACCGCGTGCTCCTTGGAGAGCCGCGCGAGCTTGGCGATCGCCTCGTCCCAGCGGTTGGCCGGGACGTGCGGGTGGATGACGTCGGTCGCCACGACCTTGCCCGTCGCGTCGACGACGGCGACCTTCACGCCCGTACGGAAACCGGGATCGAGGCCCAGCGTCGCACGCGTGCCCGCGGGGGCGGCGAGCAGCAGGTCGCGCAGGTTCGCCGCGAAGACCTTGACGGCCTCGTCCTCGGCGGCCGTCCGCAGGCGCAGGCGCAGGTCGATGCCGAGGTGCACCAGGATGCGGGTGCGCCAGGCCCAGCGGACCGTGTCCGCGAGCCACTTGTCGGCGGGGCGCCCCTGATTCCGGATGCCGAACCGGCCGGCGATGATCGGCTCGTAGGAGGACGGGCCCTCCTCGACGGGCCCCTCGGGCTCCAGGACGAGTTCGAGCACGTCCTCCTTCTCGCCGCGCAGCATCGCGAGGACGCGGTGCGAGGGCAGCTCCTTGAAGGGTTCGGCGAAGTCGAAGTAGTCGGCGAACTTGGCGCCCGCCTCCTCCTTGCCGGACTTCACCTTCGCGGCGAGGCGCCCGCGCGTCCACATGCGCTCGCGCAGCTCGCCGATGAGGTCGGCGTCCTCGGAGAACCGCTCGGTGAGGATCGCGCGGGCGCCGTCGAGCGCGGCCTGCGGATCGGCGACGCCCTTGTCGGCGTCGACGAACGCCGCGGCGGCGGCGAGGGGCTCCACCGACGGGTCGTCGAACAGCCCGTCCGCCAGCGGTTCGAGGCCCGCCTCGCGCGCGATCTGCGCCTTCGTGCGCCGCTTCGGCTTGAACGGCAGGTAGATGTCCTCCAGGCGCGCCTTGGTGTCGGCGGCCCGGATCCGCGCCTCAAGGTCCTCGGTGAGCTTGCCCTGCTCGCGCACGGACTCCAGGATCGACGCGCGCCGCTCCTCCAGCTCGCGCAGGTACCGCAGGCGCTCCTCCAGGGTGCGCAGCTGGGCGTCGTCGAGGGACTCCGTCGCCTCCTTGCGGTAGCGGGCGATGAAGGGCACCGTCGAGCCGCCGTCAAGGAGCTCGACGGCGGCCTTCACCTGCCGCTCCCGTACGCCGAGTTCCTCGGCAATCCTGCCTTCGATGGACCCAACAGTGGGTGTCGCCACGATCCCGTACCGCCTATGTCGACTGAGGTTGCGCGGCAATTGTGGCAGGTGACGCCGGAAACGGGGGATCAAGGGCGGGCCCGGCGCGCTTCCGAGCCGTCGCTCGGGCGGTCCTGCCGATCAGGCGGTCCCGCGCTCAGGCGGTCTTGCCGATCAGGCGGTCCCGCGCTCAGGCGGTCTTGCCGATCAGGTCGGCCGGGAACGCCCCGTTGGTGAACGCCGCACCGGCGAACACGGTGGCGAGCTCGGTCAGGCGTGCCACGCCCTCCTCGCCGAGGTGCGCGTACGGGGCCCGGTCGAGGGCGTCCGTGCGCGCCTCCAGGGCCTTGCGCAGCTCCGCGCCCTCCTCGGTGAGCGTCAGCTCCTCGTCCTGGGTGAGCAGACCCCGCGCGCGCAGCCGCTCGGCGCCCTGGGCGAACTCCTCCGGGGTCCAGCCGCGCGTGGCGAGGATCCACTTCGGCGCCATGCCCTTGCCGGTCGCGACATGGCTGACAAGGGCTTCCACCGGGTCGAGCTCGGCGGCGATCAGCGCGGCGAGGTGCCCGTCGCCTCGGTACTCGCGCAGCAGCGCCGTCGCGTGCCACAACGCGAGGTGCGGCTCCTCGGGAACCGGCAGGTCGGCGTGGGCGGCGTACAGGGGGCGGGCGTGCCGTGTGCAGGCCTCGGCGGCGCGCAGGGCGAGCGTCGCGGCCTCGGCCATCTCGGGGGAGGCGACCGCCTCGTCACCGAGCAGGCGGCGCAGGGTGGAGTCGACGGCACGCGCGCGTGCGGCGAGGACCGTCTCGGGGGACGCGACCTGCCAGACGGCGGGCACGTGCCGGGCGACGAGTTCGTGCTTGAAGTTGTAGAAGGTGGAGGTCACCGTTCCGGCGCCGACGGCCCCCATGGCGGCGGAGCGGGCCGCGAAGTAGGCGGCGCTGCGGTCCTCGATGCCTTCCTTGGCCAGCTCCGTGTTCAGATCGGGCGAGAAGTAGAGCGTCGAGTGCAGCGAGTTCAGCATGTTGTGGCAGCGGCGGGCGGCGCGCGGGTCAGGGCTCATGCCCACATGTTACCGACCGGTTGGTACGCGGTGGGAATCCCGTGGGCCGCCGATGGCAGGAAAGGAGGGCTATTCGTCATTGTGGCCATGCGCGCGGGCGCCGAAGAATGAGGGACATGCCACCGACCGAGCCGCCGCCACCCCGCACCGGGCACACCGTGCTCGTGCTCCTCTACGACGCCGTGCAGAGCCTGGACGTCACGGGTCCCGTGGAGGTCTTCGCGGGTGCCACGCTCGCCCTCGGGCCCGACACCGCCGGATACCGCGTCCGCACGGCCTCGCTCGACGGCGCCCCCGTCCGCACGTCGAGCGGGCTGACCCTGGTCCCCGACCACGCCCTCGCCGACGCCCCGCGCCCGGACACGCTCCTGGTCCCCGGCGGACAGGGCACGCGCCGCCCCGATCCCCGTCTGATCGAGTGGCTGCGGGCGCACGCGCCGGACGCCGAACGCATCGTCTCCGTGTGTACGGGCGCGCTTCTCCTCGCCCGCGCGGGCCTGCTCGACGGCCGCAGGGCCACGACGCACTGGGCCTCCTGCGACCTCCTCGCCCGCGACCACCCCGAGGTCGACGTCGACCCGGACCCCATCTACGTACGCGACGGGAACGTGGCCACCTCGGCGGGTGTCACCGCGGGCATCGACCTCGCCCTCGCGCTCGTCGAGGAGGACCACGGCCGGGACGCCGCGCTGACCGTCGCCCGCCACCTGGTGGTGTTCCTGCGCCGCCCGGGCAATCAGGCCCAGTTCAGTGCCCAGCTCGCCGCCCAGACGGCCCGCCGGGACCCCCTGCGGGAGGTCCAGCGCTGGATCACCGAGCACCCGGGGGCCGACCTGTCCGTCGAGTCGATGGCGGCCCGCGCCCGCCTCTCGCCCCGCCACTTCGCCCGCGCCTTCCGCACGGAGACGGGCCTCACGCCCGGCCGCTACGTGGAACGCGTCCGCGTCGAACACGCCCGCCGCCTCCTGGAGGACACCTCCGACGGTGTCGAGGAGGTCGCCCGCGCCAGCGGCTACCGCACGCCCGAGGCCATGCGCCGCGCCTTCCTCAAGACCCTGGGCACACCGCCGGCGGAGTACCGCCGCCGCTTCCACGCCCCCGCCCGCTGACCCGTACCGCCCACTCCGAGAGGAACACCGTGCAGATCGCCGTAGTCCTGTACGACCGGTTCACCGCGCTCGACGCCGTCGGGCCCTACGAGACGCTCGGCCGCCTCCCGGACGCGGAGCTGGTCTTCGTCGCCGAGGAGAGCGGGCCCGTCCGCAGCGACACGGGCGCCCTCGCCCTCGTCGCGGACAGGACGCTCGCCCAGGTGCCGCACCCCGACATCGTCGTCGTCCCCGGCGGCCCCGGGCAGAGCGACCAGATGGCGAACGGGCCCCTCCTCGACTGGCTGCGCGCCGCCGACGCGACCAGCGCCTGGACGACCTCGGTCTGCACCGGCTCCCTGCTGCTCGCCGCGGCGGGCCTGCTCAAGGGGCGGCGCGCCACCTCGCACTGGCTGGCGCTCGACGCCCTGGCGGAGTTCGGCGCGCGGCCGACCGGCGAGCGCGTCGTCATCGAGGGCAAGTACGTGACCGCCGCCGGGGTGTCGTCCGGCATCGACATGGGCCTGACCCTGCTCGGCAGGATCGCGGGCGACGACCACGCGCAGGCCGTGCAGCTGCTGACCGAGTACGACCCGCAGCCGCCCTACGACGCGGGCGCACCGCACAAGGCGCCCGCGCACCTCGTCGAGGAGTTCCGCACGAAGAGCCGCTTCACCCTGACGTGACGGACGTGACGGACGGGGCCGGCGCACCGGACCCGGCCGGCACCGTCCACGCGAACCGCGGCGCCCTGCGCTCCAGGAACGCGGCGACGCCCTCCGCGGTGTCGCCGCTGCCGCGCGCCTGCCCGGCCCAGTACGCGTCCCGGTCGGTGCGGCCCGCCGCGAACTCCTTGGCCGCGGCCTGGGTGAGCTGCGAGCGCCCGGCGAGCACCTGCGTGAACTCCTCGACGCGCGCGTCAAGCCCGGCCGCGGGCAGGACCTCGTCGAGCAGACCGGTGCGCAGGGCTCGCTCGGTGCCGATCAACTCGCCCGAGAAGAGGAGGTACTTGGCGGTCGCCGGGCCGACGAGCGCGGCCAGGCGCCGGGTCGACGACGCCGGGTAGACGATGCCGAGCTTGGCCGGGGTCACCCCGAACCGGGCGTCCTCGGCGGCGAACCGCAGATCGCACGCGGCCGCCAGCTGGCAGCCGCCGCCCACGCAGAAGCCGCGGATCACCGCGAGGGTCGGCTTGGGGAACGCGGCGAGCGCCTCCTCCGCCGCGCCCGCCAGGTGCTGCGCGGCGCCCGCGCCCGAGGCGAGCGTGGAGATGTCGGCCCCCGCGCAGAAGGTGTCACCGGCGCCGGTCAGGACCAGGACCCGGACGGCGGGGTCCGCCGCGAGAGCGGTGAGCAGCGGCGGCAGGGCGGCCCACATCGGGTCGGTCATCGCGTTCCGCTTGGCGGGGTGGTCGATGACGACGGTGGCGATGCCGTCGGAGACGGTGTGCGTGAGCTGGGCCATGGGCCGGATGCTATCCGGCGCCTCCGCGGGGCGGACACGCACCGTGAACCTCGTACAACAAGCTGAAGAAGTCTCCAAAAGTCGAACAACAGAGACAAGATCAGTCGCTCAACCGACCCGGTGGCACGGCAGCAGCCAAAATGCGCCGATAATCGCCCAGTTCTGGTCAGTTCTCCGGTCCGGACCTGCCCGTTGCCAACACTCGAAGCGTGGTGACAATCGAGCGCAGAGGCGGCGACCGGACGATGAGTGACGACGGGTCGGGGGCCCGCGCACTCCCTCAGGACAGTGACGGAGCACCTCCCGGCTACGCGGCGGGCGGGCCGCTGCCGTACGAGGGGGTCTGGCGGTTCACCGCCCAGGCGGTCGACGCCTCGGTGCCGCAGGCCCGCCGGGCGGTGCGGGAACTGCTCGCGCGCCAGGGCGTGCCCGCGGGCGACGATCTGGTGCACGGGCTCCTTGTGATCGTCTCCGAGCTCGTCACCAACGCGGTGAAGCACGCGGCCCTGCTCTCGCCCATGCTGGCGGTGGAGGTCGCCGTCGGCGCGGAGTGGGTCCGGGTCTCCGTGGAGGACGACCACCCCTACCGCCCGACCGCCCTCGAGGCCACCAGCGGCCAGACCGGCGGGCGCGGCCTGCTGCTCGTCCGGGAGATCACGGCGGAGGCGGGCGGCGTCTGCGACGTCGAGCACACCGCGAACGGGGGCAAGGTGATCTGGGCCGCCCTGCCCCTCAAGCCCGCGCCCCCGCGCTGAGCGCTACCAGCCCGCCGACGGGCCCGTCAGCTCGCGGACGGCGGGGCGCGCCGCGTCGAGCACGGTCATGAACCACGACGAGAACGGGTCGGCGGCGTGCCGCGCGGCCAGCTCCTCCGCGGTCACGAACGCCGTCGCCCCGACCTCCTCCGCGTCGGGGGCGAGCGGTGCCTGCACCATCCCGACGAACAGGTGGTTGAACTCCTGCTCCACCAGGCCCGACTCGGGGTCGGGGTGGTTGTAGCGCACCGTGCCGGCCTCCGCCATCAGCGACGGCGAGACGCCCAGCTCCTCGAAGGTGCGCCGGGCGGCCGCGGCGAACGGGGCCTCGCCCGGGTACGGGTGCCCGCAGCAGGTGTTCGACCAGACGCCGGGGGAGTGGTACTTGCCGAGCGCCCGCTGCTGGAGCAGCAGCCGCCCCTGCTCGTCGAAGAGGAACACCGAGAACGCCCGGTGCAACCGGCCGGGGGGCTGGTGTGCCGCCAGCTTCTCCGCGGTGCCGATCGTCCTGCCGTCCTCGTCGACGAGTTCCAGCAAGATCTCTTCTCCGGTGCCGTTCGACGAGCTTTTCGCCGCGGTGGCAGGTGTGGTCGGCATACGCATCCTTCGCTTCGGTCCTCGGGTTCCAAGTCTGCCGTACGCGGCGGACAGTCCCCGACTCCACCACGTCCCGGAAGTCCCGCCCACGGTGCGGCCGGGCGGGACGAGGTCGAACGCGTTATCCGTACGAGGGAGTTCGCCCCGGCCGCGTTGACGTCCGGGCGGCTCGCCCGGTCAGTGGCAGAGCCGCGCCTCGTGCTCCGCGTGCCCGCTGGGCTCCAGCTGGAAGGTGCAGTGCTCGACGTCGAAGTGGTCACCGAGGCAGCCCTGCAGCTCGTGCAGCATCTTCTCGTTGCCGATCGTGCTGAGCACGTCCTGGCTGACGACCACGTGCGCGGAGAGCACCGGCATGCCCGAGGTGATCGTCCACGCGTGCAGGTCGTGGACGTCCTCGACGCCGGGCAACGCCAGGACGTGGCGGCGCACCTGCGCCATGTCGACGCCCTTGGGGGCCGCCTCGAGCAGCACGTTCAACGTCTCGCGCAGCAGCTTCACCGTCCGCGGGACGATCATGAGGCCGATGACGAGGGAGGCGATCGGGTCGGCCGCCTGCCAGCCGGTGGTCAGGATGACGACGGCCGAGATCAGCACCGCGAGCGAGCCGAGCGCGTCGGCCGCCACCTCCAGGAAGGCGCCCCGCACGTTCAGGCTCTCCTGCTGGCCCTTGACGAGCAGGGACAGCGAGATCATGTTCGCGACCAGGCCGATGAGGCCGTAGACGATCGTCAGGCCGCCCGCCGTCTGCGCCGGTTCCATGAAGCGCTGGATCGCCTCGTACAGGACGTAGCCGCCGACGCCGAGCAGGAGCAGGCAGTTGGCGAGCGCGGCGAGGATCTCGGCGCGCGCGTAGCCGAAGGTGCGCTGCTCGCTGGCCGGGCGGCCCGCGAAGTGGATGGCGAGCAGGGCCATCGCGAGGCCGAGCGCGTCCGTCGCCATGTGCGCGGCGTCGGCGATCAGGGCGAGGGAGTCGGCCAGGACACCGCCGACGATCTCCACCACCATCACGGTCAGCGTGATCGACAGCGCGATGCGCAGCCGCCCCTTGTGCGCGGCCGCGGCCGTGCCGGTCGTCGGCCCGTGGCTGTGCCCGTGGTCGTGTCCGGCCCCCATGGAAACCGCCCTCCGTATCGGTCCGCCGCACCGCCCCGGTCATGGGCGGCGATCACAGTGAACTACGGGGACGGGGTGTCCGCAAACACTGCAGTGAACACCGTTGTCATTCGCCCCGGCGCCGCTCTGACCTGCGTAAACGTGGCCGCTGTCGGGGCGGTCGCGGACGCGGGTCAGGGCGGCGCGATCCTCACGCGCCGGACGCCTCCGGGTGGCGCAGGCACCAGCCGGCCCAGGCCGACTCGACCATCTCGCGCACCGGGCGCGTGGCCGTCCAGCCCAGCTCCTTCTCGGCGAGCGCCGAGGAGCCGACCGCGCGCGGCGCGTCCCCCGGGCGGCGCGGCTCGACGACGGCGGGCGTGCGGTCCCCGGAGACGTCCGCGATCATGTCGACCAGCTCGCGCACGGAGACGCCGTGGCCGGTGCCGATGTTGAGGGTGAGGTCGCCGCCCGCGTCCGGCCGCGCCAGCCTGCGGGCCGCCGCGAGGTGCGCCTCGGCGAGGTCGGCGACGTGGATGTAGTCGCGTACGCACGTGCCGTCCGGCGTCGGATAGTCGTCGCCGAAGATCCGCGGGGCCTCGCCCCGGGTCAGCCGGTCGAAGACCATCGGGATCACGTTGTAGACGCCGATGTCGGCGAGGTGCGGCTCGCTCGCGCCCGCCACGTTGAAGTAGCGCAGGCAGACCGTCGCCATCCCGTGCGCGTGCCCGGCCGCCCGCACCAGCCACTCGCCCGCGAGCTTCGTCTCGCCGTACGGGTTCACAGGGGCGCACGGCGTCGACTCGGTGATGAGGTCGGCGGTGGGGATGTCCGGATTGCCGTAGACCGCCGCGGACGAGGAGAAGACGAAGCGGCGCACGCCCGCCTCCGCGACCGTCTCCAGGAGCGTGGCGAGCCCGCCCACGTTGTCCCGGTAGTACGGCTCGGGCCGCTCGACCGACTCGCCGACCTGCTTGTGCGCGGCGAGGTGCACGACCCCGCTCACCCCGTGCTCGGCGCAGGCCCGGCGCACCAGGTCGGCGTCGTAGGCCGACCCCCGCACGAGGGGGATCTCCGCGGGCAGCCGGTCGGGCACCCCCGACACCACGTTGTCCAGGACGACGACGCGCTCCCCGGCGGCCGTCATGGCCCGCGCCACATGTGCCCCGATGTATCCGGCTCCGCCGGTGATCAGCCATGTCATGACGCACCACCCTAAGCGGGACACCGCGGAAGGCGGGTTTGTGGCACGGGGCCTTGATCGTCAATGATGCACGGGCGGCCTGGACCGAGCAGTCCGCGTGGGACAGCGGCCGATCGGGGCGTGAACAGGCGGTGAACGGCCGCTTGGCTCCATCCGATAGCCTCTGCCGACATGCCGCCCGGCCACCCTGGGGCCTTGGGCGCCTCCATCGTGCATGAGCCCGGCGCGCTCGCGTCGGCACCCAAGGAGTGAGTTCGTCTGTCGACCGCCATTGTCACCGGTCAGCCGGTTCCCGGGTCGTCCCTGGAGGGCGATCTGCGGGCACTCGGCTTCGACGTTCGACTCGCCCCGGACCCGGCCGGCGCCGAAGCGGCGCTCGCCGGCGTCCCCGGCGACCAGCGGGTCGCGGTCGTCGACGCGGGCTTCGTGGGCCACGTCCACGCCCTGCGCCTCGGCCTCACCGACCCCCGCTTCACCGCGTCCGCGATCCCCGGCGCCGTCACCGCGAAGCCGGAGAGCCGCCAGGCACTGCGGCACGCGGTCGAGGAGACCGGGGTCGCCCCCGACGCCGTGGCCAAGAGCCTGGAGGCGGCCGGCACCGACGTGCACCGCCCCGAACTCGGTGAACTCGTCGCCGCCGTCCCCGCCGACCCGCAGGCCCGCAACGAGGCCCGGCAGGCCGTCGCCGCCGTCGACGACGAGGCGATCCGGCTGCGTACGGCGGTCAAGGCGCGGGACGGCTTCTTCACCACGTACTGCATCAGCCCCTACTCCCGCTACATCGCGCGCTGGTGCGCGCGGCGCGGTCTCACCCCGAACCAGGTCACCACCGCCTCGCTGCTCGTCGCCCTGATCGCGGCGGGCTGCGCGGCGACCGGCACCAGGCCCGGTTTCGTCGCCGCCGGTGTGCTGCTGCTCTTCTCCTTCGTCCTGGACTGCACCGACGGGCAGCTCGCCCGCTACTCGCTGCAGTACTCGACGCTCGGCGCCTGGCTCGACGCGACCTTCGACCGCGCCAAGGAGTACGCCTACTACGCGGGCCTCGCGCTCGGCGCCGCGAACGCGACCGGCGACGACGTATGGGCCCTGGCGCTCGGCGCGATGGTCCTCCAGACCTGCCGCCATGTCGTCGACTTCTCCTTCAACGAGGCGAACCACGACGCGACCGCCAACACCAGCCCCACCGCCGCCCTCTCCGACAAGCTCGACAGCGTCGGCTGGACGGTCTGGGTGCGCCGGATGATAGTCCTGCCGATCGGCGAACGCTGGGCGCTGATCGCGGTCCTCACAGCGGTGACCACGCCCCGCATCACCTTCGTCGTCCTGCTCGCCGGCTGCGCCCTCGCCGCCTGCTACACCACGGCCGGTCGCGTCCTGCGCTCGCTGACCCGCAAGGCGCGGCGCACCCCGCGCGCCGCCCAGGCCCTCGCCGACCTGGCCGACACCGGTCTCCTCGACGGCGCCACCATCCGCAAGCTGCGCGGCGGGGGCTACGCGGCTCCGCTGCTCGCCGCCGTCGCCGCCGCTCTCCTCGTCAGCGACGTGGCCGTCTCCGACTACGGGAACTGGGACTACTTCGGAGCGGCCTGCGCCTACGCGCTCCTGTCCTCCCTCGCCGTCTCCGGACCGCTCACCGGCCCGCTGGACTGGCTGGTCCCGCCGATCTTCCGCGCCGCCGAGTACGGAACCGTCCTCCTGATCGCCGCCAAGGCGGACGTGCAGGGGGCGCTTCCCGCGGCATTCGGGCTGGTGGCGGCGGTCGCCTACCATCACTACGACACGGTGTACCGCATCCGCGGCGGCACAGGAGCGCCCCCGCGCCGGCTCACGCAGGCCATCGGCGGGCACGACGGCAGGACCCTCCTGGTCACCTTGCTGGCCACGCTGCTCACACCGACAGATTTCACGCTCGCGCTCACGGTGCTCGCCGTGGTCGTGGCACTCGTGGTGCTCGCCGAGAGCATCCGCTTCTGGGTCGCCTCCGCCCGACGTGGGGCGCCCGCCGTACACGATGAAGGAGAACCCGCATGATCGGCCTCGTCCTGGCCGCCGGCGCCGGCAGCCGGCTTCGCCCCTACACCGAGACGCTCCCCAAGGCGCTCGTGCCCGTCGCGGGCGAGGGAACCGAGAACGAGCTCTCCGTCCTCGACCTCACCCTCAAGAACTTCGCCGAGATCGGCCTCGAGGAGGTCGGCATCATCGTCGGCTACCGCAAGGAGGTCGTCGCCGAGCGCAAGGCCGCCCTGGAGGAGAAGTACGGCCTGAAGCTGACGCTCATCGAGAACGACATCGCCGAGAAGTGGAACAACGCCTACTCGCTGTGGTGCGGCCGTGACGCCATCAAGCACTCGGTGATCCTCGCCAACGGCGACACCGTGCACCCCGTCTCCGTGGAGAAGACGCTGCTCGCCGCCCGCGGCGACGGCAAGAAGATCATCCTCGCCCTCGACACGGTCAAGGACCTCGGCGAGGAGGAGATGAAGGTCGTCGTCGACCCCGCCAAGGGCGTCCAGAAGATCACGAAGCTGATGGACCCGGCCGAGGCGACCGGCGAGTACATCGGTGTCACCCTCATCGAGGGCGAGGCCGCCGACGAGCTGGCCGACGCCCTCAAGGCCACCTACGAGCGCGACCCGCAGCTCTACTACGAGGACGGCTACCAGGAGCTCGTCAACCGTGGCTTCAAGGTCGACGTCGCCCCCATCGGCGACGTGAAGTGGGTCGAGATCGACAACCACGACGACCTCGCCAAGGCCCGGGAGATCGCGTGCCAGTACTGACGAGGCTGATTCCCTCGCCGGTCGTCGTCGACATCCGGCCGGGGGCGCTCAACGACCTGGCCGGGGTCCTCGCCGACCAGAGGATCTCGTCGTCCACGGGGCGCCTGGCCATCGCGATCAGCGGTGGCTCGGGCGCAGCCCTGCGCGCCCGCCTGGAGCCCTCGCTGCCCCGCGCCGACTGGTTCGAGGTCGGCGGCGGCACCCTCGACGACGCCGTGCAGCTCGCCGACGACGTCAAGAAGGCCGGCCGCTACGACGCCATCGTCGGCCTCGGCGGCGGCAAGATCATCGACTGCGGGAAGTTCGCCGCGGCGCGCGTGGGCCTGCCGCTGGTCGCCGTCGCGACGAACCTGTCGCACGACGGCCTCTGCTCGCCCGTGGCGACCCTCGACAACGACGCGGGCCGCGGCTCGTACGGCGTGCCGAACCCCATCGCGGTCGTCATCGACCTCGACGTCATCCGGGAGGCGCCCGTCCGTTTCGTGCGCTCCGGCATCGGCGACGCCGTGTCGAACATCTCCGCTATCCGGGACTGGGAGCTGGCCGCGCGCGAGCGCGGCGAGGACATCGACGGCCTCGCGGCCGCCATGGCCCGCCAGGCCGGCGAGGCCGTCCTGCGCCACCCCGGCGGCGTCGGCGACGACGGCTTCCTCCAGGTCCTCGCCGAAGGGCTCGTGCTGACCGGCATCGCCATGTCGATCTCCGGTGACTCGCGGCCCGCCTCCGGCGCCTGCCACGAGATCAACCACGCCTTCGACCTCCTCTACCCCAAGCGCGCCGCCAGCCACGGCGAGCAGTGCGGCCTCGGCGCGGCCTTCGCGATGCACCTGCGCGGTGCCCGCGAGGAGTCCCGCCACATGGCCTCCGTGCTGCGCCGCCACGGCCTGCCCGTGCTGCCCGAGGAGATCGGCTTCACGGTGGAGGAGTTCGTCAAGGTCGTGGAGTTCGCTCCGCAGACCCGGCCCGGCCGCTACACGATCCTCGAACACCTCGACCTCACCACCGACCAGATCAGGGACGCATACGCCGACTATGCACAAGCCATCGGTAGCTGAGCTCCGCCCGGTCGTCCACCCCGCCGGGGTGAAGGACCGACGCAGCGGCGAGCACTGGGGCGGACGGCTCTACATGCGCGAGATCTCGCTGCGCATAGACCGCCACCTGGTGAACACCAAGGTCACGCCCAACCAGTTGACCTACCTGATGACCGTCTGCGGCGTCCTCGCGGCCCCCGCCCTGCTCGTGCCGGGCATCTGGGGCGCCGTCCTCGCCGTCGTCGCGGTCCAGCTGTACCTGCTGCTCGACTGCGTCGACGGCGAGATCGCCCGCTGGCGCAAGCAGTACTCGCTGACCGGCGTCTGGATGGACCGGGTCGGCGCGTACCTCACCGACGCCGCCGTCCTCGTCGGCTTCGGCCTGCGCGCCGCCGACCTGTTCGGCACGGGCCGGATCGACTGGCTGTGGGCCTTCCTCGGCACGCTCGCCGCGCTCGGCGCCATCCTCATCAAGGCCGAGACCGACCTCGTCGCCGTGGCCCGCGCGCAGAGCGGCAAGGAGCAGGTCAAGGAGGCCGCCTCCGAGATCCGCGCCTCCGGCATGGCGCTCGCCCGCCGGGCCGCGTCCGCGCTCAAGTTCCACCGGCTCATCCTCGGCATCGAGGCGAGCCTGCTGATCCTGGTCCTCGCGATCGTGGACCAGATCCGGGGCGACCTGTTCTTCACCCGCCTCGGCGTGGCCGTCCTCGCGGGCATCGCGCTCCTGCAGACGCTGCTGCACCTCGTGTCCATCCTCGCGTCGAGCAGGCTGAAGTGAGCACCCCCAAGCGGCAGGCAGGGCCCGCCAGGGTCGGCGCGGTGATCATCACCATGGGCAACCGCCCCGCCGAGCTGCGCGCCCTCCTCGACTCGGTCGCCAAGCAGGACGGCGACCCGGTCGAGGTGGTCGTGGTCGGCAACGGCTCACCGGTCCCGGACGTCCCCGCGGGCGTACGGACCGTGGAGCTGCCCGAGAACCTCGGCATCCCGGGCGGGCGCAACGTCGGCATCGAGGCGTTCGGCCCCTCCGGGTCCGACGTCGACATCCTGCTCTTCCTCGACGACGACGGCCTCCTGCCGCTGACCGACACGGCCGAGCTGTGCCGCGAGGCGTTCGCCGCCGACCCGAAGCTCGGCATCATCAGCTTCCGCATCGCCGACCCGGACACCGGCGAGACCCAGCGCCGCCACGTGCCCAGGCTGCGCGCCGCCGACCCGATGCGCTCCTCGCGGGTGACCACGTTCCTGGGCGGTGCCAACGCCGTGCGTACGCGGGTGATCGCGGAGGTCGGCCCGCTGCCCGAGTCCTTCTTCTACGCCCACGAGGAGACCGACCTCGCGTGGCGGGCCCTCGACGCGGGCTGGATGATCGACTACCGCGCCGACATGGTCCTGAACCACCCGACCACGGCGCCCTCCCGGCACGCGGTCTACCACCGCATGGTGGCCCGCAACCGCGTCTGGCTCGCCCGCCGCAACCTGCCCGCGCCCCTGGTCCCCGTGTACCTCGGCGTGTGGCTGCTCCTCACCCTCGTCCGCCGCCCCTCGGGCCCCGCCCTCAAGGCGTGGTTCGGCGGGTTCAAGGAGGGCTGGACGTCGCCCTGCGGCCCCAGGCGTCCCATGAAGTGGCGTACGGTGTGGCGGCTGACCCGACTGGGCCGGCCACCTGTCATCTGACAAGCTCGAGTCTGAGAGCATGCGGCGCAACGCGGGCCGCAGCTCTTCCCCCCGCCCGACCAGGCTGTGCTTTTGAAGACGAAAGTTCCCCTTGTGAGTGAGACAACGCATGACGAGCCGGTCGCGGTGACCGCGGCCCCGTCGCCCGACGACGGGCTCTCCCCGGCCGAGCTCGCCGCCAAGTACGGCTTGTCCGTCAGCGGAGCCCGCCCCGGCCTGTTCGAGTACGTACGACAGCTGTGGAGCAGGCGCCACTTCATCATCGCCTTCTCCCAGGCGAAGCTCACCGCCCAGTACAGCCAGGCCAAGCTCGGCCAGGTCTGGCAGGTGGCGACGCCGCTCCTGAACGCCGCGGTCTACTTCTTCATCTTCGGCCTGCTGCTCGGCGCCCGGAAGGGCATCCCGCACGACATCTACGTGCCCTTCCTAGTGACCGGCGTCTTCGTCTTCACCTTCACGCAGAGCTCGGTCATGGCCGGTGTACGGGCGATCTCCGGGAACCTGGGCCTGGTGCGGGCGCTGCACTTCCCGCGGGCGTCGCTGCCGATCTCGTTCGCGCTGCAACAGCTCCAGCAGCTGCTCTTCTCGATGATCGTGCTCGTCCTCGTCATGGTGGGCTTCGGGATCTACCCGTCCCTGTCCTGGCTGCTCGTGCTGCCCGCCCTTGTCCTGCAGTTCGTCTTCAACACCGGCCTCGCGCTGATCTTCGCCAGGGCCGGCAGCAAGACGCCCGACCTGGCGCAGCTGATGCCCTTCGTCATGCGGACCTGGATGTACGCCTCCGGCGTCATGTTCAGCATCCCCGCGATGCTCGCGGACAAGGACGCGCCCGGCTGGCTCGCCGACGTCCTGCAGTGGAACCCCGCCTCGCTCTACATGGACCTGATCAGGTTCGCCATGATCGACGGCTACGGGACCGAGTACCTGCCCCCGCACGTGTGGCCCTTCGCGGCCGGCTGGGCGGTCGTGATCGGGGTCGTGGGCTTCATCTACTTCTGGAAGTCGGAGGAGCGGTACGGCCGTGGCTGAACTCGACAAGGCGACCGGGGCCCGGGTGCCCACGGTCATCGCGGACGACCTGCACATCGTGTACCGGGTCAACGGCACCAGGACCGGCAAGGGCAGCGCCACCTCGGCGCTGAGCCGCATACTCAAGCGCGGCGACGAGCGGGGCGTGCGCAAGGTGCACGCCGTGCGCGGCGTCTCCTTCACCTCCTACCGGGGCGAGGCCGTCGGCCTCATCGGCTCCAACGGCTCGGGCAAGTCGACGCTGCTGCGCGCCATCGCGGGTCTGCTCCCCGCCGAGCAGGGCAAGGTCTACACCGACGGCCAGCCCTCGCTGCTCGGCGTGAACGCGGCCCTGATGAACGACCTGACGGGCGAGCGCAACGTCATCCTCGGCGGCCTGGCGATGGGCATGTCCCGCGAGGAGATCAAGGAGCGCTACCAGTCGATCGTCGACTTCTCGGGGATCAACGAGAAGGGCGACTTCATCACCCTGCCGATGCGCACCTACTCCTCCGGCATGGCGGCCCGGCTGCGCTTCTCGATCGCCGCCGCCAAGGACCACGACGTCCTGATGATCGACGAGGCCCTGGCCACCGGTGACCGCTCCTTCCAGAAGCGCTCCGAGGCGCGCATCCGCGAGCTGCGCAAGCACGCGGGCACCGTCTTCCTGGTCAGCCACAACAACAAGTCCATCCGCGACACCTGCGACCGGGTCCTCTGGCTGGAGCGCGGAGAGCTGCGTATGGACGGTCCGACGGCGGAGGTACTGAAGGAGTACGAGAAGTTCACGGGCAGGTAACCGCCCGCCTTCCCGGCCGCGTCATAGGAGGCCCCACCGGATCCGTCCGGGCGGGGCCTCTGATATGTCTGTAACTACCAATTAATTGGTCATGACGGCGTCGATCTCGGTCAACGATCGGTCAACTTCCTTGGCTGCAAGGAATCTTGACGTCCATCGGTGTGTTGTTGTGAGGTGCGGAACACCCCGCCGTGGCGGCCATCGTTGTACAACGTAAGCTGTACCGGGTCTTATTGGGCGGCGTGTCCGAAATAGGATGTATTAGGTCCGCAGTGTAGAACGGGAGACGTGACGGCAATGGCTACGGAAACTCTCCAGGTCCACGAGGCTTTCGCCGTCGTTCCGGAGACGGACCGCGCCCGGTGAGCGCACCCTCCCGTGTGCGCCCGGAGGCCCCGAAGAGCCCGGCGAGCGCCACCCTCGACAAGGCGGCCCACGAGAACTTCCCGGTGGCCCCGTTCTTCCTGCCGCGCGCCTGGCGCGACGACCTGATGGCGGTCTACGGATTCGCACGCCTGGTCGACGACATCGGCGACGGCGACCTCGCCCCGGGCGGCGCGGACGCCCGTCTGCTCGGCGTGTCACCCGAACGGGCGGACGACCGCCTGGAGATGCTCGACGCCTTCGAGGCCGACCTGCACCGGGTCTTCGACGCGACGCCCCGCCACCCGCTCCTGGCCGCGCTCCAGCCCACCGTCCGGCGCCGCTCGCTCACCCCCGAGCCGTTCGTCCGGCTCATCCAGGCCAACCGCCAGGACCAGCTCGTCAGCCGGTACGAGACCTACGACGACCTGGTCGCGTACTGCGAACTGTCGGCCAACCCGGTCGGCCGCCTCGTCCTCGCCCTCACCGGCACCGCGACCCCCGAGCGCATCCGCCGCTCGGACGCGGTCTGCACCGGCCTGCAGATCGTCGAACATCTGCAGGACGTCGCCGAGGACCTGGGGCGCGACCGCATCTACCTCCCCGCCGAAGACATGAAAAAGTTCCACGTCCAGGAGTCGGATCTCGCCGCCGCGACCACGGGCGCATCGGTGCGCGCGCTGGTCGCGTTCGAAGCGGAACGCGCCCTCCGGCTCCTGAATGAAGGCACCCCCCTGGTGGGTAGCGTCCACGGCAGACTGAAGCTGCTGCTGGCCGGGTTCGTGGGTGGGGGGAAGGCGGCGGTCCACGCGATCACCGCCGTTTCGTACGACGTCCTAACCGGACCGCCCAAGCCCACCAAGCTCCAGCTGCTGCGCGAGGTGGGAGCGACTCTGCGAGGAGAGGGGTGAGCAAAGCCGTGGAGTCTGACCAGCACGTGTCGGCACCGGTGCTCGCCGCATACAGCTACTGCGAGACCGTCACAGGGCAGCAGGCCCGCAACTTCGCCTATGGCATCCGGCTGCTCCCGGCCGCCAAGCGGCGCGCCATGTCGGCGGTGTACGCGTTCTCGCGCCGCGTCGACGACATCGGCGACGGCGCGCTCGCGCCCGACGTCAAGGCGTTGCGCCTGGAGGAGACCCGGACGCTGCTCGGCCGGGTCCGTGACGGCAAGGTCGAGGAGGACGACACCGATCCGGTGGCCGTCGCGCTCGCGCACGCCGCGCAGCGCTTCCCGATCCCGCTCGGCGGGCTCGACGAGCTGATCGACGGCGTCCTGATGGACCTGCGCGGCGAGACCTACGAGACCTGGGACGACCTGAAGGTGTACTGCCGGTGCGTCGCCGGCGCCATCGGCCGGGTCTCCCTCGGCGTCTTCGGCACCGAACCCGGGGCGCGCGAGGCCGACCGGGCGCCCGAGTACGCCGACACGCTCGGGCTCGCGCTCCAGCTGACCAACATCCTCCGGGACCTGCGCGAGGACGCCGCCGACGGCCGCACCTACCTGCCCGCGGAGGACCTGGCCAAGTTCGGCTGCTCCGCCGGGTTCAACGGGCCGCTGCCGCCCGCCGGTTCGGACTTCACCGGGCTCGTGCACTTCGAGGTCCGCCGGGCCCGCGCGCTCTTCGCCGAGGGGTACCGGCTCCTGCCGATGCTCGACCGGCGCTCCGGGGCCTGCGTCGCCGCCATGGCCGGGATCTACCGGCGCCTGCTCGACCGCATCGAGCGGGAACCCGAGGCCGTCCTTCGCGGCCGCGTCTCCCTGCCCGGGCACGAGAAGGCGTACGTCGCCGTGCGCGGCCTGTCGGGGCTCGACGCGCGCACCGTCTCCCGCGCCTCGTCCAGGAGGCGCGTCTGATGGGCATTGCGGTGTCCTTCGTCGGCTCCGCGGCCAAGTGGCGGGCAACCCTCCACCACGGCGCGGCGTCCCTGCATGCAACGGCCTGCCCGGCGTTCGCCACACCCGTCGACCCCCGCCGCACCCTGGCCGTACGCACCATCGACAGCATCGAGGGAGAGCGCGCATGAGCAGCGCCGACACGGCACCGGAAGCGCGCGACGCGGACCCGGCCGGGCCCCGACGCGGGCCCGCCGCGGTGGTGATCGGCGGCGGGCTCGCAGGGGTCACCGCCGCGCTCTCGCTCGCCGACGGCGGCATGGACGTCACGCTCCTCGAAGGGCGGCCCCGCCTCGGCGGCCTCGCCTTCTCCTTCAAGCGCGGCGACCTCACCGTCGACAACGGCCAGCACGTGTACCTGCGCTGCTGCACCGCCTACCGCTGGTTCCTCGACCGCATCTCCGCCACGTCACTCGCGCCCCTGCAGGAACGTCTCGACGTGCCGGTGCTCGACGCCGAAACGAACCGGCTCGGCCGCCTGCGCCGCACCGCGCTGCCCGTACCGCTCCACCTGGCCAGGAGCCTCGCGCTGTACCCGCACCTGTCCCTGGCCGAGCGCGCGAGTGTCGGCCGCGCGGCCCTCGCCCTCAAGAGCCTGGACCCCGCCGACCCCGCGCTCGACGAGCAGGACTTCGGCTCCTGGCTGGCCCGGCACGGTCAGTCGCCGCGCGCGATCGAGGCGCTGTGGGACCTCATCGGGGTGGCCACCCTGAACGCGGTCGCGGGGGAGTCCTCCCTCGGCCTGGCCGCGATGGTGTTCAAGACCGGGCTGCTCTCCGATCCGGGCGCCGCCGACATCGGCTGGGCCCGCGTGCCCCTCGGGGAACTCCACGACACCCTGGCCCGCAAGGCGCTCGACTCCGCGGGAGTCCGTACCGCACTCCGTACACGCGCCACCTCCATCTCCCGTACGGAGAACGGCCGTTGGCGCGTGGAGGTTCCCGAAGGACCGGACGGATCCGGCCAGACTCTCACCGCCGACACCGTCGTACTCGCCGTACCGCAGCGCGAGGCGCATGACCTGCTGCCCGAGGGCGCGCTCGACGACGCCGGACGGCTGTTGAAGATCGGCACCGCGCCCATCCTCAACCTGCACGTCGTCTACGACCGCAAGGTCCTCAAACAGCCCTTCTTCACCGCGCTCGGCTCCCCGGTCCAGTGGGTCTTCGACCGCACGGACGCCTCCGGGGTGACCGAGGGGCAGTATCTGGCCGTCTCCCAGTCGGCCGCGCAGGACGACATCGACGAGCCCGTCGCCGTGCTGCGCGAGCGTTACCTGCCCGAGCTGGAGCGGCTGCTGCCCGCCGCGCGCGGCGCCAAGGTGCACGACTTCTTCGTCACCCGGGAGCGGACGGCCACCTTCGCGCCGACCCCCGGCGTCGGCGCCCTGCGGCCCCCGGCCCGCACCAATGCCCCCGGCCTCTACCTGGCCGGCGCGTGGACCGCCACCGGGTGGCCCGCGACCATGGAGGGCGCCGTCCGCAGCGGAGCCGGCGCCGCCGACGCGGCCCTCGCCGCGCTGGACCGCCCCCGCGGCCATCTGTTCCGGGAGGCGGCGTGAGCATCGACCCCGCCCCGGCAGCACCTGCCCCGGCGACAACGCCGACATCGGTTAACCAAGGAGAAACTGTGCCACCTGTGCCCTCGGCCAATACGGCTGCCGACGCGGTGGACGTGACCGCCCTTCTGGAGCGCGGCCGCACCCTGGCCGGTCCGGTGCTCAAGAAGGCCGTGGGCCGCCTCGCGCCGCCCATGGACACCGTCGCCGCCTACCACTTCGGCTGGATCGACGCGGCCGGCAACCCCGCGGACGGTGACGGCGGCAAGGCCGTGCGCCCCGCGCTCGCCGTGCTCTCCGCGCAGGCCGCGGGCGCCGCTCCCGAGGTCGGCGTGCCCGGCGCGGTGGCCGTCGAGCTCGTGCACAACTTCTCGCTGCTGCACGACGACCTCATGGACGGCGACGAGCAGCGCCGCCACCGCGACACCGTGTGGAAGGTGCACGGGCCCGCCCAGGCCATCCTGGTCGGCGACGCCCTGTTCGCCCTGGCCAACGAGGTGCTCCTGGAGCTGGCCTCCGTCGACGCGGGCCGCGCCACACGCCGCCTCACCACCGCCAGCCGCGCCCTCATCGACGGCCAGGCGCAGGACATCTCCTACGAGCACCGCGAGCGCGTCACCGTCGAGGAGTGCCTGGAGATGGAGGGCAACAAGACGGGCGCCCTGCTCGCCTGCGCCTCCTCCATCGGCGCCGTCCTCGGCGGCGCGAACGACAAGGACGCCGACGCCCTGGAGAAGTACGGCTACCACCTGGGCCTCGCCTTCCAGGCCGTCGACGACCTGCTCGGCATCTGGGGCGACCCGGAGTCCACCGGCAAGCAGACCTGGAGCGACCTGCGCCAGCGCAAGAAGTCGCTGCCGGTCGTCGCCGCGCTCGCCGCGGGCGGCCCGGCCTCCGAGCGGCTCGGCGAACTCCTCGCCGCCGACGCCAAGAACAGCGACTTCGACACCTTCTCCGAGGCGGAGTTCGCCGCCCGCGCCGCCCTCATCGAGGAGGCCGGCGGGCGCGAGTGGACCACCGAGGAGGCGCGGCGCCAGCACACCGTCGCCCTCGAAGCCCTGGACACCGTCCAGATGCCCGACCAGGTGCGCGCCCAGTTCGCGGCGCTCGCCGACTTCGTCGTCGTACGAAAGAGATGATCATTATCGGCCGCATATGACTCGCGTCGCCGGCCGGTGTCCCTCCAGGGCATCGGCCGACGGTTACCCAGCAGAGAAGAACCACTGCACGAAGGGATAGCCATGACAGCGACGACCGACGGAAGCACCGGAGCCGTAGCTCCCGCAGCGACCTCGGCCACCACTGCCCACCTGACCGACACCACCCCCGAGGCGACCGGGGCACGAAACGCCGCCGACCGAGCCATACAGCGCGCCACGGACTTCCTGCTCGCCCGGCAGGACGCCCAGGGCTGGTGGAAGGGCGACCTCGAGACCAACGTGACGATGGACGCCGAGGACCTGCTGCTTCGCCAGTTCATCGGGGTCCGCGACAAGGCCACCACCGACGCCGCCGCCCTCTTCATCCGTGGGGAGCAGCGCGAGGACGGCACCTGGGCCACCTTCTACGGCGGACCCGGCGACCTCTCCGCCACCATCGAGGCGTACGTGGCCCTGCGCCTCGCCGGGGACGCCCCCGACGCCCCGCACATGGCGCGCGCCTCCGCGTGGGTCCGCGAGCGCGGGGGGATCGCCGCGAGCCGCGTCTTCACCCGGATCTGGCTCGCCCTGTTCGGCTGGTGGAAGTGGGACGACCTCCCCGAACTGCCGCCGGAGCTCATCTACTTCCCGAAGTGGATGCCGCTCAACATCTACGACTTCGGATGCTGGGCGCGGCAGACCATCGTGCCGCTCACCATCGTGTCCGCGAAGCGCCCGGTGCGGCCCGCGCCGTTCCCCCTCGACGAGCTGCACACCGACCCGGACGACCCGAACCCCGCCAAGCGGCTTGCCCCGGTGGCGAGTTGGGACGGCGCGTTCCAGCGGCTCGACAAGATCATGCACGGCTACCGCAAGGTCGCCCTCAAGCGGCTGCGCACGTCCGCGATCAACACCGCGGCCCGCTGGATCATCGAGCGGCAGGAGAACGACGGCTGCTGGGGCGGGATCCAGCCGCCCGCCGTCTACTCCGTGATCGCCCTGCACCTGCTCGGCTACGACCTCGAACACCCGGTGCTGAAGGCCGGGTTGGCCTCCCTCGACCGGTTCGCCGTGTGGCGCGAGGACGGGGCCCGCATGATCGAGGCGTGTCAGTCCCCGGTGTGGGACACGTGCCTCGCCACCATCGCGCTCGCCGACGCCGGGCTGCCCGCCGACCACCCGAGCCTCGTCAAGGCCGCGACCTGGATGCTGGACGAGCAGATCGACCGGCCCGGCGACTGGTCCGTGCGCCGGCCCCATCTGGAGTCGGGCGGCTGGGCGTTCGAGTTCGAGAACGACAACTACCCCGACATCGACGACACCGCCGAGGTCGTCCTCGCCCTGCGCCGGGTGGACCACCCCGACAAGGCGCGGGTCGAGAAGGCCGTCAGGCGCGGTGTGCGCTGGAGCGTCGGGATGCAGTCGAGGAACGGGGCGTGGGCCGCCTTCGACGTCGACAACACCAGCCCGTTCCCCAACCGGCTCCCGTTCTGCGACTTCGGCGAGGTCATCGATCCGCCGTCGGCCGACGTCACCGGGCACGTCGTCGAGATGCTCGCCGTCGAGGGCGAGAGCGACGACCCGCGCACCCGGCGCGGCATCGACTGGCTCCTCGCCGAACAGGAGGCGAACGGCGCCTGGTTCGGCCGCTGGGGCGTCAACTACGTGTACGGCACCGGGTCGGTGGTCCCCGCGCTCACCGCGGCCGGGCTGCCCACCACGCACCCCGCGATCCGCCGCGCCGTCACCTGGCTGGAATCCGTCCAGAACGACGACGGCGGCTGGGGCGAGGACCTGCGCTCCTACCGCTACGAGGACTGGAAGGGCCGCGGCACCTCCACCGCCTCGCAGACCGCCTGGGCGCTCCTCGCGCTGCTCGCGGCGGGGGAGCGGGACTCCAGGGCCGTCGAGCGGGGCGTCGCCTTCCTCACCTCCACCCAGACCGAGGACGGCACCTGGGACGAGCCGCACTTCACCGGCACCGGCTTCCCCTGGGACTTCTCGATCAACTACCACCTGTACCGGCACGTCTTCCCGCTGACGGCGCTCGGCCGGTACGTCCACGGTGAGCCGTTCGCCGACCGGACCGCGGGCGCGGTCAAGGGGAGCGGATGACCAGGGACACCGGGGCAACGCCGCTGCTCGTCGCCTGCGCGCTCGGCATCGAGCGCGTCGCCCTGCGCACCGGCGGCCGCCGCGGGGCCGATACGCCCATGACCCTGCTCCGCACCGGCATGGGCCCCAAGGCCGCCGAACGGTCCATGACCCGCGCCCTGGAGGGCGACGCGCTGCGCGACGCCGCCGTGGTCGCCACCGGCTTCTGTGCCGGGCTCGCGCCCGGCATGCACCCCGGTGACCTGGTCGTGGCCGACGAGACCCGCGACGCGCACGGGCGGACCCTGTGCGTGGCCCCGGATCTCCTGGTGAAAGAGCTGGTCAAAGCGGTGCCGGGGCGGACGGTGCACACCGGCCCGCTGCTCGGCTCCGACCACGTGATCCGCGGTCACGAGCGGGGCGCCCTGCTCGCCACCGGCGCGATCGCCGTCGACATGGAGTCCGCGGCGACGCTGCGCGCGGCCACGGCGGCGACCGGATGCGACGGACGTCCGGTTGCGGCCGTCCGGGTGGTCGTCGACGCTCCAGAACATGAACTTGTCCGGATCGGCACGCTGCGCGGTGGTCTGTCGGCCTTCCGTGTGCTTCGTTCCGTCCTTCCTGCTTTTTTCGAATGGCACCGTTCTTTGCTGCTCCCTCGGAGGTGAGCCAGATGGCCATGCCGCTCCGCCAGTCCATCAAGGTTGCGACGTATCTCGCTGAACAGAAGATCCGCAGGCGGGACAAGTTCCCGCTGATTGTCGAACTGGAGCCGCTCTACGCCTGCAACCTCGCGTGCGAGGGGTGCGGAAAGATCCAGCACCCGGCGGGTGTGCTGAAACAGCGCATGCCCGTGGCCCAGGCCGTGGGCGCCGTCCTGGAGTCCGGTGCGCCGATGGTGTCCATCGCCGGCGGCGAGCCGCTGATGCACCCGCAGATCGACGAGATCGTGCGCCAGCTGGTGGCCAAGAAGAAGTACGTCTTCCTGTGCACCAACGCGATGCTGCTGCGCAAGAAGATGGACAAGTTCACGCCGTCGCCGTTCTTCGCGTTCACCGTGCACATCGACGGCATGCGCGAGCGCCACGACGAGTCGGTCGCCAAGGAAGGCGTCTTCGACGAGGCGGTCGAGGCGATCAAGGAGGCCAAGAAGCGCGGCTTCCGGGTCACCACGAACTCGACCTTCTTCAACAACGACACCCCGCAGAACATCATCGAGGTGATGAACTACCTCAACGACGACCTCGCCGTCGACGAGATGATGATCTCGCCCGCCTACGCCTACGAGAAGGCCCCCGACCAGGAGCACTTCCTCGGCGTCACGCAGACCCGCGAGCTGTTCAAGAAGGCGTTCGCGGGCGGCAACCGGCGGCGCTGGCGGCTCAACCACTCGCCCCTGTTCCTCGACTTCCTGGAGGGCAAGGTCGACTTCCCCTGCACGGCGTGGGCGATCCCGAACTACTCCCTGTTCGGCTGGCAGAAGCCCTGCTACCTGATGAGCGACGGCTACGTGCCGACGTACCGGGAGCTGATCGAGAAGACCGACTGGGAGGCGTACGGGCGCGGCAAGGACCCGCGCTGCGCCAACTGCATGGCGCACTGCGGCTACGAGCCGACGGCCGTCCTCGCCACCATGGGCTCCCTGAAGGAGTCCCTGCGGGCGATGACCGAGACCGTCGCAGGGAACCGGGGCTGACGACGCCATGAGTTCCGGAGAGCCTGTCTCACTGGGCCTCCCCGAGGTACCGGTCCGGCCCCTGGCCGAGCGGCGCGTGAGCCGCCGGATCCAGGTCGGACCGGTGGCCGTGGGAGGCGGCGCGCCGGTGTCCGTGCAGTCGATGACGACGACGCGGACCTCGGACATCGGGGCCACGCTCCAGCAGATCGCCGAGCTGACCGCGTCCGGCTGTCAGATCGTGCGGGTCGCGTGCCCCACGCAGGACGACGCGGACGCGCTCGCGACGATCGCGCGGAAGTCGCAGATCCCCGTGATCGCGGACATCCACTTCCAGCCGAAGTACGTGTTCGCGGCCATCGACGCGGGGTGCGCGGCGGTGCGCGTGAACCCCGGCAACATCAAGAAGTTCGACGACCAGGTCAAGCAGATCGCGCGGGCCGCCTCCGACGCGGGCACGCCGATCCGGATCGGGGTCAACGCGGGCTCGCTCGACGCGCGGCTCCTCACGAAGTACGGCAGGGCGACCCCGGAGGCGCTCGTGGAGTCGGCGCTGTGGGAGGCGTCCCTCTTCGAGGAGCACGGCTTCGGCGACATCAAGATCTCGGTGAAGCACAACGACCCCGTGGTCATGGTCAACGCCTACCGGCAGCTCGCCGCCGCCTGCGACTACCCGCTGCACCTCGGTGTGACGGAGGCGGGCCCGGCGTTCCAGGGCACGATCAAGTCGGCTGTCGCGTTCGGGGCGTTGCTCTCCGAGGGCATCGGTGACACCATCCGCGTCTCGCTGTCCGCGCCGCCCGCCGAGGAGGTGAAGGTCGGCATCCAGATCCTGGAATCGCTCGGCCTGCGGCAGCGGCGCCTGGAGATCGTCTCCTGCCCGTCGTGCGGACGGGCGCAGGTCGACGTGTACAAGCTGGCCGACGAGGTCACCGCAGGGCTCGACGGCATGGAGGTGCCGCTGCGCGTCGCCGTCATGGGGTGCGTGGTGAACGGCCCCGGGGAGGCCCGCGAGGCGGATCTCGGCGTCGCCTCCGGCAACGGCAAGGGGCAGATCTTCGTCAAGGGCGAGGTCGTCAAGGTCGTGCCCGAGTCGAAGATCGTGGAGACGCTGATCGAAGAGGCGATGAAGATCGCCGAGCAGATGGAGCGGGACGGCGTCGCGTCGGGTACGCCCGGCGTCACCGTGAGCTGAATCCGTGCATTCGGAACGGGAAGGGGGCTCGAACGTGACGATTCTGGAAACCATCCGGGGGCCGCGCGACCTGAAGGCGCTGAGCGAGGAGGAGCTCGGCGAACTGGCGACGGAGATCAGGGAGTTCCTGGTCCACGCGGTCGCCAGGACCGGCGGCCACCTCGGACCCAACCTGGGCGTGGTGGAGCTGACCATCGCCCTGCACCGGGTCTTCGAGTCGCCCGTCGACAAGCTGGTCTGGGACACCGGCCACCAGAGCTACGTGCACAAACTCCTGACAGGCCGCCAGGACTTCTCCAAGCTGCGCGGAAAGGGCGGCCTCTCCGGCTATCCCTCGCGCGAGGAGTCCGAGCACGACATCGTCGAGAACAGTCACGCCTCCACCGCGCTCGGCTGGGCCGACGGCCTGGCCAAGGCGCGCCAGGTGCAGGGGGAGCGCGGCCACGTCGTCGCCGTCATCGGCGACGGCGCCCTCACCGGCGGCATGGCCTGGGAGGCGCTGAACAACATCGCGGCCGCCAAGGACCGCCCGCTGATCATCGTCGTCAACGACAACGAACGCTCCTACGCGCCCACGATCGGCGGCCTCGCCAACCACCTGGCCACCCTGCGCACCACCGACGGCTACGAGAAGGTCCTGGCCTGGGGCAAGGACGTCCTCCTGCGCACCCCGGTGGTCGGGCCCACGGTGTACGAGTCGCTGCACGGCGCGAAGAAGGGGTTCAAGGACGCGTTCGCGCCGCAGGGCATGTTCGAGGACCTCGGCCTGAAGTACGTGGGGCCGATCGACGGGCACGACGTGGGGGCGATGGAGTCCGCGCTGCGCCGTGCCAAGCGCTTCCACGGGCCTGTCCTCGTGCACTGCCTGACCGAGAAGGGGCGCGGTTACGAGCCCGCGCTCGCCGACGAGGCCGACCGCTTCCACACCGTCGGCGTCATGGACCCCCTGACCTGCGAACCGCTCGCCCCGTCCAACGGCCCGTCGTGGACCTCGGTCTTCGGCGAGGAGATCGCGAAGATCGGCAGGGAGCGCGAGGACGTCGTCGCGATCACCGCCGCCATGCTGCACCCGGTGGGCCTGACGAAGTTCGCGGAGGAGTTCCCCGGCCGCGTCTGGGACGTCGGGATCGCCGAACAGCACGCCGCCGTCTCCGCCGCCGGGCTCGCGACCGGCGGCCTGCACCCGGTGGTCGCCGTCTACGCGACCTTCCTCAACCGCGCCTTCGACCAGCTCCTCATGGACGTCGCCCTGCACCGCTGCGGCGTCACCTTCGTCCTCGACCGGGCCGGCGTGACCGGCGTCGACGGCGCCTCGCACAACGGCATGTGGGATATGTCCGTGCTCCAGGTCGTCCCCGGGCTGCGGATCGCCGCGCCGCGCGACGCCGACCAGCTCCGCGCGCAACTGCGCGAAGCGGTCGCCGTCGACGACGCCCCGACCCTGCTGCGCTTCCCCAAGGAGTCCGTCGGCGCGCCGATCCCGGCCGCCGACCGGTTCGGCGGCATCGACGTCCTGCACCGGGCCGAGCACGCGCGCGTACTGCTCGTCTCCGTCGGCGTCATGGCCCCGGTCTGCCTCCGCGCCGCCGAACTCCTCGAAGCGCGCGGCATCCCCTGCACCGTCGTCGACCCGCGCTGGGTCAAACCCGTCGACCCGGACCTCGCGCCGCTCGCCGCCGCGCACGACCTCGTCGCCGTCGTCGAGGACAACTCCCGCGCGGCGGGCGTCGGTTCGGCCGTCGCGCTCGCGCTCGGCGACGCCGACATCGACGTGCCCGTACGGAGGTTCGGCATACCCGAGCAGTTCCTGGGCCACGCGAAACGGGGCGAGGTGCTCGCCGACATCGGCCTGACGCCCGTGGAGATCGCCGGGCGGATCAGTACGAGCCTGAAAGCCAGCAAAGACATCGGCGCGTCCGAGAAGGTCGGCAAGGAGAACCACGTATGACCAAGGAGTTCGACCTCGGCAAGCTCCTCGCCGAGCGCGGCGGCGAACGGTACGAGCTGCACACCAGGCACCTCAACCACCAGCTGCCGAAGATGCTCCACACCATCGGCTTCGACAAGGTCTACGAGCGGGCCGAGGGCGCGCACTTCTGGGACGCGGACGGCAACGACTACCTGGACATGCTCGCCGGGTTCGGCGTCATGGGCCTCGGCCGCCACCACCCGGTCGTGCGCAAGGCGCTGCACGACGTCCTCGACGCCTCGCTCGCCGACCTCACCCGCTTCGACTGCCAGCCGCTGCCCGGCCTGCTCGCCGAGAAGCTGCTCACCCACAGCCCGCACCTGGACCGCGTCTTCTTCGGCAACAGCGGCACCGAGGCGGTCGAGACCGCGCTCAAGTTCGCCCGCTACGCCACCGGCAAGCCCCGCGTCCTGTACTGCGCGCACGCCTTCCACGGCCTGACCACGGGCTCGCTCTCGGTCAACGGCGAGGACGGCTTCCGCGACGGATTCGCCCCGCTGCTGCCCGACACGGCCGTACCCCTCGGCGATCTCGACGCGCTGGCCAAAGAGCTGAGGAAGGGCGACGTCGCCGGGCTCATCGTCGAGCCGATCCAGGGCAAGGGCGTGCACGAGGCGCCGCCCGGCTATCTGCGCGCCGCGCAGGAGCTGCTCCACAAGCACAAGGCACTGCTCATCGCCGACGAGGTGCAGACGGGGCTCGGCCGCACCGGCGACTTCTACGCCTACCAGCACGAGGACGGCGTCGAACCCGACCTCGTCTGCGTGGCCAAGGCGCTCTCCGGCGGCTACGTGCCCGTCGGCGCGACCATCGGCAAGGACTGGATCTTCAAGAAGGTCTACTCGTCCATGGACCGCGTCCTCGTCCACTCGGCGAGCTTCGGCGCCAACGCGCAGGCCATGGCCGCCGGGCTCGCCGTCCTCTCCGTCATGGAGGACGAGGAGACGGTCGCCCACGCGCGCGTGATGGGCGAACTGCTCGCCTCGCGCCTCACCGCGCTGATCGACCGGTACGAGCTGCTGAGCGACGTCCGCGGGCGCGGCCTCATGATCGGCATCGAGTTCGGGCGGCCCAAGTCGCTCAAGCTGCGCAGCCGCTGGGCCATGCTCCAGGCCGCCCGCAAGGGCCTGTTCGCGCAGATGGTCGTCGTGCCGCTGCTCCAGAAGCACCGCATCCTCACGCAGGTCTCCGGCGACCACCTGGAGGTCATCAAGCTGATCCCGCCGCTGGTGATCGACGAGGCCGACGTCGACCGCTTCGTCGAGGCGTTCACGGCCGTGATGGACGACGCGCACAGCGGCGGCGGGCTGATGTGGGACTTCGGCCGGACGCTGATCAAGCAGGCGGTCGCCAACCGGTGACCCTGCGGTTCGTCCTCGCGGTTTGTCTCTGAGGCAATAAATTTGCCTCTCGGGCAGGGCTCTGGCGTAATCAAGGATATGAGCCCTGCCCTGCCGGAGGAGGCTCCGGCCCCCGCCGAGCTGCCCGCCGTAGCGCCCCAGCTGCGCGCCCTGCGCCGCCGCGCCTCCCTCACCCTGGAGGCCGCCGCCCGCTCGGCCGGGCTCTCACCGGCCCATCTGTCCCGCCTGGAGACGGGGCAGCGTCAGCCATCACTGCCGATGCTGCTCGCGCTCGCCCGTATCTACGGTACGACGGTCTCCGAACTCCTCGGCGAGACCCCGGCCGACCGCGACGCCGTCGTCCGCGCCGACGCCATGGAGGCGACCGAGGCCGGCGGCTGGACCTACTTCCAGGCCGGCTCCCCGGGCCGCGGCATGCAGGCCCTGCGGGTCCACGTGCCCTACGGATCGCAGGGCGACATCGTCCGCGTCCACCCCGGCGAGGAGTGGCTCTACGCCCTCGAAGGCCGGATCCAGCTGCGCCTCGGCGACACGTCCTACCGGCTCGAACCCGGCGACAGCGCCCACTTCGACTCGCTCACCCCGCACCGGATCGCCGCCGCGGACCGGGGCGGGGCCGAGCTGCTCTTCGTCCACACCCTGTTGCAGAGCCCCACCGCCGCGCTGTGCCTCGGCCCGGCGGCCGGCCCGACCCGAGAGGTCTGACATGAGTGAGAACCGGAACATCGAGGACAAGCTGCCCCGCGGCATCTGGGTGCGGGTCCTCGTCTACGTCTTCGCCGGGCACGCCCTGGCCGCCTTCATCTACATGCTGTTCACGCTGGGCGCGAACCAGTAGGGGCCGCCGCCCGGTCCCGGAGACGGGCTCTCAGTCGAGGAGGCGCTCGCGCAGCCGGTCGCGGTCGGCCGCGGCGAACCCGAGCCCTTCCTCGAAGTAGCGGTCCGTGGTGCCCCAGGTCTCCTCGATGGTCTCGAACGCCGCGCGCAGATAGTCCGCGCGGGCGTCGAAGAGCGGGCTGAGCAGCTCCATGACCTCGGGGGAGTAGGTGTCGGCGGTGGTGCCGCTGCGCCGCACCTTGTAGCGGCGGTGCTTCGCGTTCGACTCCAGGTAGTCCGCCTCGATGGCGTCCCGCTCCACGCCGACGGCGAGCAGCGTCACCGCGATCGACAGGCCCGCCCGGTCCTTGCCCGCCGCGCAGTGCATGAGTGCGGGCACGCTGTCCTCGGCGAGCGCGTGCAGGACGCGGCTGTGCTCGGCGGTGCGCTCGGAGATGATCGCCCGGTACGACGTGATCATGCGGTTCGCCGCGCGGCCCTCGGAGAGGAGGGAGCGCAGCTGCTCTATGTCCCCGTCGCGCACCATCCGCCAGAACTCCGCGCCGTCCGCCGGGTCGGTCAGCGGCAGGTTCACATTGCGCACGCCGGGCAGTTCCACGTCGGCGCCGTCGAGGCGCTGGTCCGCGGCGTTGCGGAAGTCGAAGACCGTGTGCAGGCCGAGCCCGGCGAGGAACGCGGCGTCCTCGGCGGTGGCATGTGCGAGGTGGCCGCTGCGGTAGAGCACGCCCGGGCGTACGCGCCGCCCGTCCACGGTCGGAAGGCCGCCCACGTCACGGAAGTTGCGCACTCCGGTCAGCTCGGGCTCGGTGGACGGGGCGTGCTGCGTCACGGGGGCTCCTCCCGGGTCGGATCGCCCGCGTTGCTCGTGTCAGCGGGCGCGCGTCCGACGATACGACACGCCCTTCGCGGGGCCCCCTGGCCGGGAGGGTGAGCAGCCTCATAACCGTGACCGTCCGTGGCGATCACCCGGCTTTGCATTCTCCGGAATTCCCAAGCGGCGCAACGGCGGAAAAGGTCGGCCATTGACGCTGGGTGACACGCAAAGCCCCCGGACGATCAAGAAAGCGGGCCCTTCGGTGAATTCGCTGTTTGTCGCCGCCTTTGCCACTGCATTACGGTCACCATTCACTCCGGACGGAACGCCTAATCCTGCCGCCGCCCGGATTCCCGTACAACGACCCGTGACGGCAGGAGCGGGGGACCCACAGGCACAACGCCGCCAGGGATATCCCTCATGCGGCTAGGGGTGAAGTCGTGTCCCGCTACGGCGGGCGCGGCCGGGCAGCTCCAGCCCGAACCCGACAGCTCACCTCGTAGGCGACGGAGAGGAAAACGGCATGCCCGCTCAGGGAAAGCACCGTCGCTCGAAGACCCAGCGCATCACCCGCGCCGCCGCCGTCGTCTCGGCCGGCGGGGCCGCGCTCGCCCTGCCGCTGATCGGCGCCACCGGCGCCCACGCGGCGTCCGGCGACACCACCGCGCAGACCTACACGGTCAAGTCCGGTGACACGCTCTCGAAGATCGCCGCCGCGCAGAAGGTCGACGGCGGCTGGAAGAAGCTCTACGAGGCGAACAAGAAGGTCGTCGGCTCGGACGCGAACCGCATCAAGCCCGGCATGAAGCTCACGCTGGACGGCGCCGGGCAGAAGGCCTCCACCACCGCCGCCACGAGCACGACCGCCAACAGCTCCGGCTGGGTCAAGCCCGTCGACGGCTCCACCGGCACGGCCTACCACGCCTCCGGCTCGATGTGGTCCAGCGGCTACCACACCGGCACCGACTTCGTCGTGCCCACCGGCACCGCCATCAAGGCCGTCGGCCCGGGCACCGTCGTCTCCGCCGGCTGGGACGGCGCGTACGGCAACGAGGTCGTCATCCAGCACGCCGACGGCCGATACTCGCAGTACGCCCACATGTCGTCCCTCGGCGTCTCCGCCGGCCAGAGCGTGACCGGCGGCCAGCAGATCGGCCTGTCCGGCTCGACCGGCAACGTCACCGGGCCGCACCTGCACTTCGAGATCCGTACGTCCCCGAACTACGGCTCCGACGTGGACCCGCTGGCGTACCTGCGCGGGCACGGCGTCGGCATCTGACACCCCCTGCGAGACCGCTCACATCCGGCGCCCGGGTTATTCCCCGGGCGCCGAGTGTGTTTTCTCACCCCTCGTCAACCCCTGGTTACGATCGCGTAGGTCACATCCGAAGGTGAAAGATGTGTGGTCGTGGCAAACGAATCGAGAGCACTCAGCGGCGGAACGGTCAGCGCGACGATCAGCGGAACGGTCGGCGCGACGATCGGCGGAACGATTCGGTCCTTCGCGGCCGTGGGGGACAGCTTCACCGAGGGCGTCGGTGACCCCGGCCCCGACGGGAGCTTCGTCGGCTGGGCGGACCGGCTCGCCGTCCTCCTCGACGACCGCGTCCCCGAGGACACCTTCCAGTACGCGAACCTCGCCGTGCGCGGCAAACTCCTCGACCAGATCGTCGCGGACCAGATCCCGAAGGCCGTCGAGCTCGCCCCCGACCTCGTCACCCTCGTCGCGGGCGGCAACGACATCATCCGGCCGGGCACCGACCCCGACGACGTCGCCGAGCGGTTCGAGAAGGCCGTGGTCCGGCTGTCCGAGGCCGCCGGGACCGTCATGGTCGCCACCGGCTTCGACACCCGTGACGTGGCCGTCCTCAAGCACCTGCGCGGCAAGATCGCCACGTACAACATGCACGTGCGCGCCATCGCCGACCGCCACGGCTGCCCCGTCCTCGACCTGTGGTCCCTGAAGTCCGTCCAGGACCGCAGGGCCTGGGACGAGGACCGCCTCCACCTCTCCGCCGAGGGCCACACCCGCGTCGCCCTGCGCGCCGCCCAGGCGCTCGGCCTCGACGTGCCCGCCGACCCGGAGCAGGCGTGGCCGCTGCTCCCGCCGCGCGGCACGTTCGCGGTGCGGCGCGACGACATCCACTGGGCGCGCGAGTTCCTCGTGCCGTGGATCGGGCGCAGGCTGCGCGGGGAGTCCTCCGGGGACCGGGTGACGGCCAAGGGCTTCGTGGACCCGCACCTCATCAAGGCGCATCTGGAGTCCGCCTCCTGACCTCCGTGCCCTCGGCACATAATGGAACGACCCTGATCGATCAACGGGAGGCGCTGTGCCACGTTCCCTGACTCCCGGGCTGCGCTCGCTGCAGCCCGCAAGCTTCGGCGCCGAGGCCACGGGAGCGCGCCTGGCGCGGATCCGCAGGTCGCCGAATTTCGCCGACGGGCAGTTCCAGAACCCGGAGGGCACACGGACCCGGCCCGACGGTTCGATGCTCGACTTCGCGAAGGTCTACTTCCAGAAGGAGGAGCGGGCCAGGCGCGCCCCGACGGGCACCGTCCCCGTCCACGCCACCACCCTCGCCGACCTGGCGAAGCCCTCCGCGAGCGGCCTGCGCGTGACCTGGATGGGCCACTCCAGCGTCCTGGTGGAGATCGACGGCGTACGGGTGCTCTTCGACCCGGTGTGGGGCGAGCGCTGCTCCCCGTTCCCCTTCGCCGGGCCCAAGCGGCTGCACCCGGCGCCGCTGCCCCTCCAGGCGCTCGGCCCGGTCGACGCGGTCGTCATCTCGCACGACCACTACGACCACCTCGACATGCCCTCCATCAAGGCGCTCGCGGGGACGGACACCGTCTTCGCCGTGCCGCTCGGCGTCGGCGCGCACCTGGAGCACTGGGGTGTCCCGGCGGACCGGCTGCGCGAGCTGGACTGGCACGAGTCGACGCAGGTCGGCGACGTGACCCTGACGGCCACGCCCGCCCGCCACTTCTGCGGCCGCGGCCTGCGCAACCCGCAGCACACCCTGTGGGCCTCCTGGGTCGCGGCCGGGCCGGAGCACCAGGTCTTCCACAGCGGTGACACCGGCTACTTCCAGGGCTTCAAGGACATCGGCGCGGCCCACGGCCCGTTCGACGTGACGATGATCCAGGTCGGCGCCTACGCGGAGTTCTGGCCCGACATCCACATGACCCCCGAGGAGGGCCTGCGCGCCCACCTCGACCTCCAGGGTGGGCGGCCGCACGGCGTGCTCATGCCGATCCACTGGGGCACGTTCAACCTGGCGCCGCACGCGTGGGCCGAGCCCGGCGAGTGGTCCATGGACGTCGCCGAGGACGCCGGGCAGGCGCTCGCCACCCCGCGGCCGGGCGAACCGTTCGAGCCCGGCGGGACGCTGCCGACCGACGCGTGGTGGCGCGGCGTGTCCGAGCCCGTCGCCCGGCACTGGAGCCGCGCGGCGGCGAAGCCGAAGGAGGACGGTCCGGCCCCCGCCGAACTGGACCTCGCGGGCGACCGCTGACCAACCCCCTCGTTGAACGCCCCGGCCGTCCCTGACGGCCGGGGCGTTGTCCTTCCCGTCCCCGTCGGCATATTCGTTCTGCCGTGCGAACGCTCATACCAGAGCGGGACCTCGGCCGCCGGAGTTTGGCAACTGCCCACCGCACGTGTGGCGTTGCCGACTACCGTGAGTGCTCGCCGCGCGACGCCCGGTCGATCTTTCCTGCCGCCGCTCCGGCCTGCCCAGACCCCGAGGGAACCGAGGACGAGGACCCCGTATGTCTCAGCTCCGCCAGCCTGCCGCCCGAGCGGAACGTCGCGAAGGCGGCCGGCACGGCAGGCCGGCGGGGCGGGCCGCGCCCCGCCCCGCCGAGACCCACATACGGCCCCAGCTGCTGCGTCTCGCCGTCCTGCCGCCCCTCGCGGTGGCGCTCGCCGCGAGCGCGGCCGTCCTCTTCGCCGTCCGCTCCAGCGGGGTGCGGCCCGGCCTCGCCCTGTGGGCGGTGCTCGGCGGAGCCTGCGTCGTCACGGTCGCGGGCATCGCCATCGCGGCCTTCGCCGCCGAGCGCGCCGCCGCCACCGTCCGCGACCGGATCCTCGTGCTGCGCCGCACCACCGCCCGCGGCCAGAGCGAACTGCGCACCCTCGTCGAACAGTTGCGCAAGGGGGAGGGGCCGCCGCCGCGCCGCCCCGTCAAGACGCCGCCCGCCGGAGCCGACGACATCGAGCAGCTCTCCGCCGACCTGGCCCGCGCCCAGGACGTCGCCGTCACCGCCGTCGTCCAGGCCACCCAGCTCTCCAGCCAGGCGGGCAGCCAGCAGAAGGTCGAGGTCTTCGTGAACCTCGCCCGCCGCCTGCAGTCCCTGGTGCACCGCGAGATCTCCATCCTCGACGACCTGGAGAACGACGTCGAGGACCCCGACCTGCTCAAGGGCCTCTTCCACGTCGACCACCTCGCCACCCGCATCCGGCGCCACGCCGAGAACCTCGCCGTGCTCGGCGGCGCCGTCTCCCGCCGCCAGTGGAGCCACCCCGTCTCCATGACGGAGGTGATGCGCTCCGCCATCGCCGAGGTCGAGCAGTACTCCCGGGTCAAACTCGTGCCGCCGATCGACGGCACCCTGCGCGGGCACGCCGTAGCCGACTGCATCCACCTGCTCGCCGAACTCGTCGAGAACGCGACGGTGTTCTCCGCCCCGCACACCCAGGTCCTGCTCCGCGCCAACCTCGTCACCTCCGGACTCGCCATCGAGGTCGAGGACCGGGGGCTCGGTATGCCGCTCACCGAACAGAACAAGATGAACGCGCTGCTCGCCGACCCCGACCAGGTCAACGTGTCGAGCCTGCTCCAGGACGGCCGCATCGGCCTCTTCGTGGTCTCGCAGCTCGCCCGGCGCCACGGCATCACCGTACGGCTGCAGTCCAACATCTACGGGGGAGTGCAGGCCGTCCTCGTGCTGCCGCAGGGGCTGCTCGGCATGGACCAGGAGGAACAGACGCCCCACGTGCGCCGGGCCGCCGCAGCCGCGACCGCCGACAGCGTGCTCCCGGCCGGGGCCGCGCCCTCCGGTACGCTCGCGCCCTCCGGCATGGTCCCGGCCGCGCCGCCCTCGCACGGGCCCGCCACGCACGGGGCGCCGCCCTCCCACGCGCCCGCCACGTCGGCGCCGCACGGGAACGTCACGGCCATGCCGCACCACGCGCCGCCCGCGCCGCGGCCCCACCCGGAACGCTCCGAACACCCGCACCCGCCCCAGCAGTTGCCGCCCGCCCCACCCGGCGCGGCCCCCCTGCCGCAGCGCCACGCGGGCGGCCCGCGCGCCACCCCCGCCGACGCCGTGCCCGGCATCCGCCCCGAGGAGCGGCAGACCGTGGCCGAGCACTCGACGGCGCTGCCCGCCCCGGGCACCGGTCCGGTGCGCGGCACCATCGAGCGCCCCCGGCTGCCCAGGCGCAGAGCCCAGGAACACCTGGCCCCGCAGTTGCGCGGCGGCCCGGCACCGCGCCAGGACGACGAGGCGCCGGCCGGGCACGACCCCGGGCTCATGGCCGCGTTCCAGCGGGGGATCACCCTCGCGGAGAAGGCGGAACCCCGCGAGCCGCCACGGCCGGGCACCGGGGCCGACGGGAACACCGGGGACGGTGGCGCCGGATGACCGACGCGCGGGCGGCCCCGCCGGGCAGCCCCGTCCGCCCCCACGACCAGCACCACACCGAGCAGTCCACCAAGGAGTCGATCCCCCATGGCGAGCGATGTGCCGACGGGTCATGTGTCCGATCTCGACTGGCTGATGAGCGGCCTCGTCCAGCGCGTTCCCCACACCAACAGCGCCGTGCTCCTCTCCTCCGACGGCCTCGTCAAGTCCGTCCACGGACTCGACGCCGACAGCGCCGACCACATGGCGGCCCTCGCCTCGGGGCTCTACTCGCTCGGCCGCAGCGCCGGAGTGCGCTTCGGTGACGGCGGCGACGTACGGCAGGTGGTGGTCGAACTCGACTCGACCCTCCTGTTCGTGTCGACCGCCGGGTCCGGCACCTGCCTCGCGGTGCTCGCGGGCCGCGAGGCCGACGCCGCCGTCCTCGGCTACGAGATGGCCATGCTCGTCAAGAGCGTGCGCCCCTACCTCGTGACCGCGCCCCGCCAGCCCGCGGCCGAGCCCACGGCGATGAGGAATTGAGGGTGACGGCCCCGCAGGACGGGCCCTGGCTCGACGGTGCGGCAGGCCGCCTCGTACGCCCGTACACCGTCAGCGACGGGCGCACCAGGCCGAGCACCTCGATGGACCTCCTGTCCCTGGTCATGGCCACCGGGGCGACCCCCCTCGGCTACCTGGGGCCCGAGCACAGCCAGGCGCTCGACCTGTGCGCGCACCCCACCTCCGTCGCGGAGATCGCCGGCCACCTCGGCCTCCCCGCGGCCGTCACCAAGGTCGTCCTCTCCGACCTCGTCGACTGCGGTGCGCTCACCACCAAACCCCCCACGTTCCACGACAACCCCACTGACCGGTCCCTACTGGAGGCAGTGCTCGATGGACTACGACGACAGCTCTGACCCCTTCCCCACCGCACTGAAGATCTTGGTCGCGGGCGGCTTCGGGGTCGGCAAGACGACTTTCGTCGGCGCGGTCAGCGAGATCGCTCCGCTCAGCACCGAAGAGCTGCTCACCACCGTCAGCGCCGCGACCGACAACCTCGACGGCATCGAGAACAAGGTCGAGACGACCGTCGCCATGGACTTCGGCCGCATCACCCTCGACCCCGAACACGTCCTGTACCTCTTCGGCACCCCGGGACAGGAACGGTTCTGGTTCATGTGGGACGAGCTGTCCGAGGGCGCCCTCGGCGCGGTCATCCTCGCCGACACCCGCCGCCTTGAGGACTGCTTCGCCGCCGTCGACTTCTTCGAGGAGCGCGGCATGGGCTTCATCGTCGCGGTCAACGAGTTCGACGGCGGCTACCGCTACGAACCCGAAGAGGTACGGGCCGCCATCGACCTCGACCCCGGGGTGCCCGTCGTCCGCTGCGACGCGCGCATCTCCAGCTCCGGCATCCAGACGCTGCTCACCCTGGTCCGCCATCTCCTCGCCCACGCCGCGCCCGCGGGGGCCCGCACGTGAGGTGCGCGGAGCGGGGAGCGGCCGCATGACCTATGACGCGACCCGGCGCCTCCTGCTGACCCCGGTCGACCGGGAGGGCGCCGAGCGGTCGGTCCTCCTGCGCCGCCTCGATCTGGGGCTGCGCCCCGAACCGTACTTCGACGCGTTCGCGGACCGGCTCGCCGGCGTGACCGGGGCGCCGTACGCGATGGTCAACTTCATCGACGAGAACCGCCAGTTCTTCGCGGGCCTGCACACACCCGACGGCGTCCGGCGCGGCGGCCAACTCGGCGCGGCGGCGGCCGAGTCCACCGCCGCGGGATCGGGCCGCTACATGGCGCGGGACCACGGGTACTGCCCGCACGTCGTGGTGCGGCGCAAGGCGCTCGTCCTGGAGGACGTCTGCGACTACCCGAGGTTCGCGGGCAACCCCGTCGTCGACGAGATAGGCATCCGCTCCTACCTGGGCGCCCCGCTGCTCGACGCCTCCACCGGCCTCGCGCTCGGCACCGTGTGCGTGGTGGACACGGCCCCGCGCGCGTGGGGGAGGGCCGGTCTTACGACGATCAAGGCGCTGGCCGGTGAGTTGATGGAGGTGGTGCGGGGGCGGGGACATCTGCTGGGGCCCGGGTAGGCCGGGAAACGCCGGCGGCCTGTAGGAAAGCGGCCTGTAGGAAAGCTGCGGCGCCGGTTAAGAAAACCTCGATGGACCTGGGGCGGCGCGGTACGCGAGAGTCTGGGGTGACGGTCGGATCGACCGCCGCCCCAGACTTTTTTCGTACCTTCCGCAGGTGGCGGGCGGCTTCGCCGTGCCCGCGTGCGGTACGACGCCACGACAGGAGCCGAGCCGTTGAAGGCACTGGTCAAGGAGAAGGCCGAACCGGGACTACGCTTGATGGACGTGCCGGAGCCGTCCGTCGGCCCCGGCGACGTACTGATCAAGGTCAAGCGGACCGGGATCTGCGGCACCGACCTGCACATCCGCAGCTGGGACGGGTGGGCGCAGTCGGCCGTCAGCGCGCCGCTCGTCCTCGGCCACGAGTTCGTCGGCGAGGTCGTGGAGACCGGCCGTGACGTCGCCGACATCGCGGTCGGCGACACGGTCAGCGGCGAGGGCCACCTCGTGTGCGGCAAGTGCCGCAACTGTCTCGCCGGGCGGCGTCACCTGTGCCGGGCGACGGTCGGCCTCGGGGTCGGCCGCGACGGCGCGTTCGCCGAGTACGTCGCGCTGCCCGCCTCGAACGTGTGGGTGCACCGCGTCCCCGTCGACCTCGACGTCGCCGCGATCTTCGACCCGTTCGGCAACGCCGTGCACACCGCCCTCTCCTTCCCGCTCGTCGGCGAGGACGTCCTGATCACGGGCGCCGGGCCGATCGGCCTGATGGCGGCCGCGGTCGCCAAGCACGCGGGCGCCCGCAACGTCGTGGTCACCGACGTCAGCGAGGAGCGTCTGGAGCTGGCCCGCAAGATCGGTGTCAGCCTCGCCCTGAACGTCGCGGGGTCCACCATCGCCGACGGCCAGCGCACGCTCGGCCTGCGCGAGGGCTTCGACGTCGGCCTGGAGATGTCCGGCAACCCGGTCGCGATGCGCGACATGCTGGCCAACATGACCCACGGCGGCAAGATCGCCATGCTCGGCCTGCCCGCGCAGGAGTTCGCCGTCGACTGGGCCCGGATCGTCACCTCGATGATCACCATCAAGGGCATCTACGGCCGGGAGATGTTCGAGACCTGGTACGCGATGTCGGTCCTCCTCGAAGGCGGCCTCGACCTCGCCCCGGTGATCACCGGACGCTACGCGTACACCGAGTTCGACGCGGCCTTCGACGACGCGGCGAGCGGCCGTGGCGGCAAGGTCATCCTCGACTGGACCGTCTGAACACCCTGACCCGCAGGGATTCCGAGAACGTAAGGACTCACGGCATGTTCGACAACGTACGCGCAGACCTCCAGGCCACCCTCGACGAGATCGTCGCCGCGGGCCTGCACAAGCCCGAGCGGGTCATCGGCACTCCGCAGTCCGCCACCGTCGGCGTGACGGCCGGGGGCCGCCCCGGTGAGGTGCTGAACTTCTGCGCCAACAACTACCTCGGCCTCGCCGACCACCCCGAGGTCATCGCGGCCGGTCACGCCGCGCTCGACCGCTGGGGCTACGGCATGGCCTCCGTCCGCTTCATCTGCGGCACGCAGGAGGTGCACAAGGAGCTGGAGGCGCGGCTGTCCGCGTTCCTCGGCCAGGAGGACACGATCCTCTACTCCTCCTGCTTCGACGCCAACGGCGGCGTCTTCGAGACCCTCCTCGGCGCCGAGGACGCGGTGATCTCCGACGCCCTCAACCACGCCTCGATCATCGACGGCATCCGGCTCAGCAAGGCCAAGCGCTTCCGCTACGCCAACCGCGACATGGCCGACCTCGAAGCCCAGCTCAAGGCGGCCGACGAGGCGGGCGCCCGGCGCAAGCTCATCGTCACCGACGGCGTCTTCTCCATGGACGGCTACGTGGCACCGCTCGCCGACATCTGCGACCTCGCCGAGCGCCACGGCGCCATGGTCATGGTCGACGACTCGCACGCCGTCGGCTTCGTCGGCCCCGGCGGCCGCGGCACGCCCGAGCTGCACGGCGTCATGGACCGCGTCGACATCATCACCGGCACCCTCGGCAAGGCGCTCGGCGGGGCGTCCGGCGGCTATGTCGCGGCCCGCGCCGAGATCGTCGCCCTGCTGCGCCAGCGCTCGCGCCCGTACCTCTTCTCCAACAGCCTCGCCCCCGTCATCGCCGCCGCGTCCCTGAAGGTCCTCGACCTCCTGGAATCCGCCGGTGACCTGCGCGAACGCCTCGCCGCCAACACCAAGCTGTTCCGCAGCAGGATGACGGCGGAGGGCTTCGACATCCTGCCCGGCGACCACGCGATCGCCCCCGTCATGATCGGCGACGCGGCGGTGGCGGCCCGGATGGCCGAGCTGCTCCTGGAGCGCGGCGTCTACGTCATCGGCTTCTCGTACCCGGTCGTGCCGCAGGGCCAGGCCCGTATCCGCGTCCAGCTCTCGGCGGCGCACTCGACGGAGGACGTGAACCGGGCGGTCGACGCGTTCGTGGCGGCACGGGCGGAGCTGGGCTGAGTCCCTGGGCGCAGTGGGCCGGGTCCGGGCTTCGGTTCGCCCGGTCACGGGGGCTCTGACCAGTTTGGGATAATCAGGGCATGATCGAAGCGCGGCGGCTGCACATCCTGCGAGCGGTGGCCGACCACCGCACGGTGACGGCGGCTGCCGCCGCGCTGTACCTCACCCCGTCAGCCGTCTCCCAGCAGCTCACCGCCCTCGAACAGGAGACGGGGCACAAGCTGGTCGAGCGCGGCGCGCGCGGCGTCCGGCTCACCTCCGCGGGCGAGATCCTGCTCACGCACACCAACGCGGTCCTCGCCCAGCTGGAGCGCGCCGAGGCGGAGCTGGCCGCCTACAGCGCGGGGGAGGCGGGCACGGTGACGCTCGCCTCCTTCGCGACGGGGATCGGCCTGGTCGTCGGCCCGGCCCTGGCCCGCCTCGCGCACTCCGCGCCCGGCATCCGCGTCCGCGTCCAGGACGCCGAAGGCGACGCGAGCCTGCCGATGCTGCTCGACCGCCGGATCGATGTGGCGGTCGCCGTCGAGTACCGGGGCGCCCCCGGAGCCGACGACGACCGGATCACGCGGGTGCCCCTGTACGCGGAGCCCTTCGACGCGGTGCTCCCGGTCGCCCACCGCCTCGCCGACCCCGACCGCGTCCCGCTCGTCCCGGTCGCCGAACTGGCGAAGGACACCTGGATCGGCCCCTACCCCGGCAACCCCTGCCACGACGTGGTCGTCCTGGCCTGCGAACACGCCGGATTCTCCCCGCAGTTCGAGCACTCGTCCGACGACTTCCGCGCGGTCGTCGCCCTCGCTTCGGCGGGCGCGGGCGTGGCCCTCGTCCCGCGCTCGGCGCTGGTCGGCATGGACCTCAGTGAGGTGGTCGTCCGCCCGATCGAGGGGGTGGCGCCCACGCGGAAGGTGTTCGCGGCGGTGCGGCACGGGGCGGAGGCGCATCCGCTGATCAGGCCGGTGCTGGGGGCGCTGGGGGAGGCGGCGGGGGGCTGAGGGGAGGCGGCGGGGGCTGAGAGGACGGAGTGACCTGTGGGCGTTCGGTCCGTCAGATGCCCGCCGGGCGTGGTCGAGTCGGGTCTTCCTCATGGTCAACGTTTCATATCTGGGATACCGTGCCGAATGTGAGACGTGAGAGAGCGGTGATCTCGGATGGCGCATCTTCCCCTCCGTCCGGACTGGAGGAGGCGGACCCCGTCGACACACGGCTTGGCGCCCGCCTCGCCGAACTCCGGGCCGAACACGGCTGGTCGCTCGGCGAGTTGGCGGACCGCAGCGGGGTGAGCCGCTCCACCCTGTCCCGCGCCGAACGCGCCGAGATCAGCCCGACCGCCGCCCTCCTCAACCGCCTCTGCGCCGTGTACGGCCGCACCATGTCGCAGTTGCTCAGCGAGGTCGAATCGGCCCCCGCGCAGGTGATCCGCGCCGCCGAGCAGCCCGTGTGGCGTGACGACGCGAGCGGCTTCGTCCGCCGCTCGGTCTCCCCGCCGCTGGCCGGCCTGCGCGCGGAACTGGTCGAAGGCCATCTGGAGCCGTACGCCGACATCGCCTACGACCGCCCGCCCGTCCCCGGCCTGGAACAACACGTATGGGTCCTGGACGGCCGCCTCGACCTGACGGTGCAGGGCACGACGCACACCCTCACCACGGGGGACTGCCTGCGCTTCCGGGTGTGGGGCCCGACACACTTCCACTGCCCGGGGCCGGAAGGCGTGCGGTACGGACTGGTGGTGGTGCGCCCATGACCGCGACGCCGCCCACCCCGCCTGTCCCGCCCGCTCCGTCTGGCCCGCCCGCTCCGTCTGGCCCGCCCACTCCGTCTGGCCCGCCCACTCCGCCCGCTCCGTCTGACCCGCCCGCTCCGCCCGCTCCGTCCGGCCCGGAGATCGTCCGGCTGGAGGCCGCCCGGTTCGCGTCGTACGCGGAGGACCTGGGCGCACTGCTGGCCGACACGGTGAACGGAGGCAGCTCCCTCGGCTTCTTCGGCGGACTGACCCCGAGCGCGGCCACCGCCTGGTGGCGCGACCGCACGCCCGCCGTCGAGCGAGGCGACCTGACGGTGTGGGCCGCCCTGGACGAGACCACGGGCCGCTGCGTCGGCACGATCTCCCTCGCCCGCAGCGACAAGGCCACCGGCCGCCACCGGGCCGAGATCACCAAGCTCATGGTGCACGACTCGGCGCGCGGCAGAGGACTGGCCCGCGCACTCCTCGCCGCCGTGGAGGAGACGGCCGCCGAGGAGGACATCTTCCTGCTCGTCCTCGACACGGAGACGGGCAGCCCGGCCGAGGCGCTCTACCGCGGGGCGGGCTGGACACAGGCGGGCGTCATCCCCGACTACGCGGCCGACCCGGCGGGGACGCTGCGCCCGACCACGGTCTTCTACAAGCACCCAAGACAGCCGATCCAGCCCGATACGGCTGGTCGAACGGCTGGTCGAACGGCGGGTCGGCGGGATGGGCGGGCCGGGACCGGGTGAGGATCCGGGCGGGCGTGGAACCCGTGTGTACGGGAAACGTACGCGTCATCGGCGAACGATGAGCCGTGGCAGTCACCTCTGACCCGCGCCCGTGACGGTGCCCCGCAACCAACGACCCGCATCAGTGATCAGTGAGCAGGAGCCGCCCTATGACCGACCCCGCGTACACGACCAGCGCACTGAGCACCGGCGACGGCGCGACCGTGGCCACGTACACCTGGCTGCCCGAGGGGGCCAGGCCGCGCGCGTTCGTGCAGATCGCGCACGGCGCCGCAGAGCACGGCCTGCGCTACGACCGTTTCGCCCGCTTTCTGACCGCGCACGGCTACGGCGTCATCGCCTCCGACCACCGCGGCCACGGCGCCACGGCGGCCAGCACGGGCGGTTTCGGCGTGACGGACGACGCCGAACCCGGCACGGTCGACGCGTGGGTCGCGATCGTCGAGGACCTCAAGGCCATCGGCGACCAGGTGCGAGCCCTCAACCCGGACGTCCCCTTCGTCCTGCTCGGCCACAGCCTCGGCTCGCTCCTCGCCCGCGAGTACGCGCAGCGGCACGCGGATGACCTGGTCGGCCTGATCCTCTCCGGCACCTTCCGCTCGCTGCCCGGCGCGGACAACGAGGGCTCGATCGCGGCTTTGGAGGAGGAAGTCGCCCGCGCGGGCCGCGCCGCCCCCTCCTCCTACGTCACCGACCTCTTCGCCTCCTTCAACGACCCGTACCCGCAGCGCACCGGCTTCGAATGGCTGTCGCGGGACGAGGCCGAGGTCGACGCGTACGTGGCCGACGAGCGCTGCGGCTTCCCGTTCGCCACGGGCCTCACCCTCGACTGGGTCCGCGCCGTCCGCCGCATCAACGACCCGGCGAACCTGGCCCGCATCCCCGCCGACCTCCCCATCCACGTGGCGGTGGGCACCGAGGACCCCTGCAACCAGCGCATGACCCTCGTCCACGAACTCCTGGAGGACTTCCGCTACGCCGGCGTCACGGACCTGACCTGGCGCGGCTACGAGGGCGCCCGCCACGAGATCCTGAACGAGACGAACCGGGACGAGGTCCAGGCGGATCTGCTGGGGTGGCTGGACAAGCGGGTGCTGTGAGGGTTGCGGCCAGGCACCCGGCCCGGCCCGGGTGCCTACCGGCTGGCCGCTGCCGCTGCTGATGTAGGTGCTGGTGCGGGCGCTGATGTCAGTGGCCTTGGCTACGGTGCTTTCCATGCCGGACGCCGAGGATGTACGCACCATTGCCCTGTCCCTGCCGGAGACGACGGAGAAGATCGCCTGGTCGATGCCGACCTTCCGGGTAGCGGGGAAGATGTTCATCACGCTGCCCGAGGAGGAGACGTCGATCGCCGTGCGCTGCCCGAAGGCGGAGCGCGACGAGCTGGTCCTGGCGGAGCCGGACAAATTCTGGGTCGCGGAGCACGAGGCGTACTCCGCCTGGGTCCGCGCCCGGCTGGCCGCCCTCGACGACACGGACGAGCTACGAGCCATCCTCACCGACTCCTGGCGCCAGGCGGCCCCGCCCCGACTCCTCGACGCGCACCCGGAGTTGGGCGTGCCGCCCATGGACTGAAACTCCGTAGGGGCGAAGCGGGTGTGCATGACATGATCCGCCCCGAGCGGCGGACACCGCGTGGACGAGGGTGACCGGGGCCGCGAGCGGAGCAGGGGCGGAGGGGCATGGCCGGGGCGGACGCGAGAGACGGCGAGCCGGCAGGGGAGGGCGAGGCGCGGGAACCCGCGGACACCCGGGCCGCGCGAAACCGGTGCGGCCCCGAAGACACCGAGGCCCCGCCCCTCGCGAGAAACCCGAACCCGGCCGTCAACCACACCACCCCACCACTCCGCTCCCGAGGCATGTGGTCACGAGACTTCGGCCTGTTCTTCACGGCGCGGGCCGTGGCCAAACTGGGCGACACGATGCTGCCGGTGGCGCTGGCCGCAGGTCTGTTGCAGTACGGGTACGGCGCGGGCGCGGTCGGCTTGGCGATGGCGGCGTCCGTGGCCTGCTTCGCCGGGCTCGTCGTGTTCGGCGGCGTCTTCGCGGACCGCTTCAGCACGCGTTGGCTGATGATCGGCGCCGACGCGACCCGCCTGGTCACCCAGTCCCTGGCCGCGGCGATGTTCTTCACGGGCCACGTGGTGCTGTGGCAGATATGCGTCATAGGCGCCCTGAACGGCGCGGCCTCGGCACTCTTCCAGCCCGGCGTCGCCAGCACGGTGCCCCGCTTGGCGAACGACGTACAGGCGGCGAACGGAGCGATCCGCGTCGCGGAGTCCGGCTCCCAGCTGGCGGGCCCCGCGGTGGCGGGCCTCCTCGTGGCGTTCGCGTCCCCGGGTCTGGTCTTCGCGGCGCACGCGGCCACGTACGCCTTGAGCGCACTCTGCCTGCTCCTCCTGCGCCTGCCGCAGCCGCCCCCCGACGACGCCTCGGCGCCCCGCGCGGGCTTCCGCGCGGACCTGACCCAGGGCTGGCAGGAGTTCCGTTCGCGGCCATGGCTGTGGGGCGTGATCGCGGTGTGGTGCGTCCTGATGATCGGCGCGTCGGGCCCGGCGGTCCCGCTGGTGGCCACGCAGGTCACGCAGGAGTACGGGCCGCGCGCGTACGGCCTGGTCAACTCGGCACTGGGCGCCGGCACCGTGGTCGGCGGCCTCATCGCGCTGCGCCTGCGCCCCCGCCACATGCTCCGCGCCGGCTCCGTGGCGCTGTTCGGCTTCGCCCTGTTCCCGGCATCGGTCGGCGCGGGCCTCGGCGTGCCGGGAATGATGGCGGGGTGCGCGGTGGCGGGCGCGGGGATGTCGTTCTGGGGCGTGATGTGGGCCACCAGCGTCCAGACCCAGGTCCCCCACGACGTCCTCAACCGCATTCACGCCTACGACGTAGCGGGCTCCCTGGCGATGGCCCCGGTGGGCCAGGCACTCGCGGGCCCGGCGGCGAACACGTTCGGCACCCATCAGGTCCTGCTCACCGGCGGCATAGTGACGGCGGCCTGCGCGACAGCCCTCCTGACGATCCCCCCGATCAGAAACCTCCTCCGAGCGGACACCCGTCCCCTGCACACCTCCCTCCCCACCCCGGCCCCGGCCCCGGCACGCCCGGCGGGTCCGGGGGCCCGCTGACCGGCCCGGCTACCTGCCAGCGCGGGCTCACCCCCAGGGATGCACGACCACAGCCCCGAGTGCGGTATGGTTTCTGTGCACGTTCGGCCAGGGGGAAAGCCCAGGTCAGCGGGTATCGGGACGTGGCGCAGCTTGGTAGCGCACTTGACTGGGGGTCAAGGGGTCGCAGGTTCAAATCCTGTCGTCCCGACTAGTTCGAACGATCGAACGTCGCAGGTGAAGGGCCGTTTTCGAACGGCCCTTTTTCTGTTCCTCCCACGCTCCCAGTGGGAGTGCGGCGAGTGGGAGCGGGCTCTCTCCGTCCCCTTGTCTGTTTGCTCCCACTCGGGCCGATGCGCACATATTCGATTCCTTGCGCGCGTGTTCACATCCGTGCCCGGTTTGTGACCTGTGGCTCCCCGTCATCTGGGTGGGGTTTCGGTTATGCGCTGACGCTCTTGCTGCTGGTAGGGGTTGCTCCCAGTGGGAGTGGGGTCGGGAGCAGTGACAGCATGACTGGGATCCGGGTTATGGGGGCGTGCGAAGTTTTGACCGCAGTTCCGATTTCGGGTGGGTGGTATGCCGGTTCTCGGGAGCGGTTGCTGTGCGATGTGGGGAGGTGCTTAACGCGACCAGGAGTGATTCGGCGTGCTGACGCCCTGCGCGTCGAGAGTGAGATGGTACCTGCGAAGCCGCTTTACGACCCGATCGAATGGCAGTGGGGCCTGTACGTGCCCCTAATCGTGTCCATACAGGTAGATGCTCGATCTGTGGTGAGTTGAGCGGTTGCGGCACAATCCGCAGAGGTGCGGCGGCCTGAAGTGTGCGGTGGGTGCGGTGATGGTCATAATGCTGTTCGTACTCGCGGAGCGCTCGCCCCAGGTGGGCCACGTTCCAGAGCAGGGAGCGGTCGAGGAGTTCACGACGCAGGCTGCGAACCCGGCGTTCCATGATGGAGTTCACGCGTTGCGTGCGGACGGCGGTGAGCACAGTAAGGATCCTGGCTGGAGAGAGGATCTCGTCGATGACGGCGGGGTATGTCGCGTCGCGGACGTGCCTGGGGATGGAGTACGCGGCGCTCGAGTTCTGGCGCACGGTCCGTACGCGGGCCGAGAGTAACGAGTTCTCGTCCGGCGAGGCCAAGCAGTGACGCCCGGGCAGTGACGGGGGAGCGTGGGACGCGAAGTTGTAGCGCGGCGACCCAACAAGTCCTCGGTGATTGCACTTGCGCCAAAGAATCAGGTTCGCTGCCGCCTGGGACGCAGACCGGCGCCACTGCTGGCTCAGATAGCCCAGCGAACGGGACCTTGCGAATCGGGCTGAGTCCAGAAGACCGAGCAGCATCTCGAGGGCGTCGTCCGCTGCTTCCATGGCATGTTCCAGGACTGCCCAGTCGGTCCTTCCCAGCACCGTTGCAGGGTCCCTCATTCCGCGTCGTATCGCTCGGGCTCTGCCTCCGACCGGCGAGGCATCCGGCTGTGCTAGGTGCCCCCTGCCGGCCGTTGAGGTTGCCGACCGTGAGAGCTCGGGTCACCGAAATGAACGGCGATAGGGCCCAGTTCTCAGCAGGCCGGCCGAGCGTGCCAAAGGCGACGATGTGGCGTTACGTGTACATGCCGCCTTGCAAATTGTCGAAGAGCTCGACCCACTCGCTGTACTCGTGAGCGAAGGGGAGGGGATCCACCTCACGGATGCGGGCCATCAGTGCCTCCACCTCCTGCTGGCGGCGGGCGTCAGCGTACTCCGGGTCTTCGTCCCCGGCGTCGTAGGAGCCGATGTAGTCCAGGAACAGGGCCGTCGTCTGCATGAGGGAGGAGATGTCCTGGTGGATGGCGATGGCCTGCATGCCGCCCTCGGTGTACTGGTAGACCGTGCCTGTGCGCGGGTCGAGCGTGACCGCGTTAATCGGGAAATTGCCGATCTTGACGACGGTCTCGACGCCCTCCGGGGCCTTCCAACCCTCGGCGGCCTTGGCCGTGCAGTTCCAGACGAAGTCCGCATCGAACTCCTGGGGCAGGTAGAAGCCGATCTCGTACTCTTCGGCGCTGGGTAGTCCCACGCGGGTGAGAAAGTCCTGCGTCTCGCCGTCGAAGCCGTACTGCCGGGCCGTCGCCTCGGACAGGCGGGTGACATCCTCGACGAGGCTGATGTCTGCCAGCGTGTCATGGTCAACGTTGAAGAGCACTCGCTCGCCTCACTTGCGCTTCCTCGCGGCCTCCATGGCCGCACCGTCCGATTCCGTCATCATTCCGGCACTCAGACCGTGCTGACGATGCCATTCTTTCAGGTTGTCCTTGAAGGCTGTGTGCTCGACGTCCTTTTTGCGGTCCTGTTTGCCGTTCTCGTCGAGTGTCTGGTCATAGCTGTGCGAGTGTGTGACCTCCAGCTCCGAGCCGAAGTGCTCGCCGATCCACTTGTCACACCATGAACTGGCTGCTTGGCAGGGTTCTCGCTCGGTGTAGAGGTCGCCCACACCTGCTGGATTGCCGTCTCTGAGAATCGGATAGCCGATCGTCCGCTCGGAGTGGACGCCTTGGCTGTGCCCGACCAGGATGAACGGGTTGCCGTTGGAGTCCGTGTAGTGCACGGCCGCGTAGTTGCCGTTCGCGTAGTCGCCCTTCGCGTAGCGGGCCAGCTGGGTGGCTTCCGCGAGTGGGTGCGTCTCATCCGGATCCAGCCGCCGGGACTCGACAGCGTTGTCCTCCTCCTTGGTGTCCACCGGATAGGGATTGCTGCCCTTGTCCGTCGAGCGGTAGCGCCACACCTTGCCGTCCCCGCCGACGATGTCCGGCAGATCCGCTTCCTGGCCGGTGACCCTGGTCCGGGTGCCGTCGGCGTGCAGGCGGTCCACGTGGCCGCTGGTGTTGAGCAGGTACATCGGCACGTCCCGCTTGGGGCCGTCGGTCTTGGCGGCGTCCGTCTTGACCTGGTTGGCGCGGTCGCGGACCTCGTGGTCTTTGCCCTTGTGCAGGGCCGAGGCACCCTTCACCCGCTTGGGTATGGATTCCGCGATGTGGTCGCCGATCTTGTTCAGGGCCTTCTCGGCGCCTTTGAGCCCACCGTGCAGGACCGGGTCGAAGACGTTGGTGAAGGGGTCGCGGCCCTTGCTCCGGCCGAAGGCGCCCCGGGCCTTCGACAGGTGTGTGGAGGTCCCTTTGAGGTGCGTGCCGTGACCGGCGACCTTGTCGGCGCCGTCCTCGAACTCGATGTGGTCGATGTAGGTGCGCTTCTTCGAACCGCCCGAGCTGCCGGCGCCGTCGGCCGAGGCGAGCTGCATGCCGCCGTGGCCGCTCTTGCCGCCGCCCGTGTCGGCCGGCATATGGAACGCTCCTTCGGCCAGGTCGAGAACCATGTCCTCGACCATGGATTCGAGCTTGGCGTTGATCGGCTCGGTGATCTTGGCGATGACCTCGTCGACGATCCGGTCCACGGCCTCGTCGATGATCCGCTTCACGACCTGCCGCATCGCCGTGATCTCGGCCGCGCCGATCAGCGCGGACAGGCCGCCGGTGACCACAGCGAGCCCCATGGACACGCCCACGGACCCGGCCATGACCGCGAGTTCGATCTCGGCCTTGGTCTTCATCCCGAAGATGATGTCGGCGAGGACATCGCAGGCGTCCGCGAACAGCCGGGCCAGCTCGGGAAGTTTTTCCAGATGACTGCCCTTGACCTGGGTCCAGTGCTTCTCCATCGAATCGACGGCCCAGCCCTCGGAGGAGGACAGAATGCGCGAGAACGCCTTATGAGCGTCACCGCCGTGCCCTTCGAATTGCTCGGCGAACTCCCGCATGGCGGTTGCCATTTCGCGGTAGTCGTCCTCGTCCACGTTCGGGAAGTTGATCCCGATGAACTCCAGGACCTCGTCCAGCCAGCCCGGAATCGTGTAGCCCATCCCCCGTAGCCCCCTCTGCGCACAGACACGATGCTCGAAAATTTTAACGAGCAGTGCTGGCTGGGACGCAAGGGGTCACTGGCGGCTATGGCGTGACTGTGACATGCCGACTCCCGCTCGACGAGGTCTATACGGCCTGCAGGCAGAGCAGAGCCTCGTCCGTTCCCACGACCAGGCCACCATCGGACAGCAACGCAAGTGCGGATACGGACGCACCGGGCCGGAAGGTCCGCACCGCGGCCGTCTCCAGGAAGCGGTGTTCGACCAGCCCGTCGGACCAGCCGATAGCCAGTGCCAGGCCCACATCGGTATGGCCGACGGCCAGCGAGGTCACCGGCGCGCGACGTGCTGCCACGGCTGTCGGCAGCGGCTCGGCGTCCGTCCGCCAGGCCCGAACGCGCCCGTCCGCGCCGCCGCTGTACAGCAACGGCACGGCGGCATCGGCATGCGCATCTGGGAGGTCCACCACGGCTAGGGCAGTGACGGCGCCTTCGTGCAACGGGACGCTCCGCGGCGACCACCCCCCTTCCTCGGCGAAGAAACCGAGGACCGCCCCCTCGGTATCGCCCACGGCAATCACCGTCTCGCAGCACGCCAACGCGGTGGCCGGCACGCCCTTGAGGCGGTTGCCGACCGCGTCCAGGAGCCGTTCTTCCAACGAGGGCTCAGTGTCCAGGAGCGCGGCGATCCCGGTGGGCTTGGGCGCCGACACACCGCGCTGGACGTGCAGATGGCCATGCACGTCCAGCAACAGCGCGGTTCCATCCGGCCGCACCGCGACAGCGCGTGGCTGCGCCACCGGTTGTGGAAGACGGCCGACCGCAGTGGCATCCGCGCCCTTGAGCAGGCGCACGGTGTCCTGGTGGTCCGCGACCACGAGCGCTCCTGACAGATGCCCGCGGCCCGCGGCCAGCGCTCGAGCGGGCCCCGGCCACGGGGGAGTGAAGTCACCGCGGACACGGCTCCAGCGCACGCGCCAGGCAGCGTCACCGGCGAGAGCGGAAAGTTCCCCTTCCAGCCGGGGATCGGCGTCATCTCCGAGCGCCGCATGCAACACCAAGGCCCGGTCGGTCGGTTCCTGGTCCCGGATCAGCGACGCTCCGGCACGCAGCCAGGCCGCACGTAGGCCGCCATGCGCCTCCCCGGATCGCTCGTAGCGCGCGGTGACGGACCAGGGCTCCGCAGCAGCACAGACGGCAGCCGGGTCGCTCAGATCCACTGCTCCCACTGGGGCGGAGGCCTGCTGCGCCTGGTCGGCGGTTATCGGCTGACGCGCCTGGCTTGCAGCCCACGCGCTGTGCCGCGCCGTGTCCGTCCACTGCGGGTCGTCCAGGTTCATGACGGCCGCGGGGCGCGCCCCCAGCTGCGGTGCGGTATCGCTGCGACACTCCACGATCAGCCGAACCTGATCCAACTCCAGCAACCGCTGAACCAGTTCGGTCACCTCTTTCAAGGAGTCGGCGGCGTGCAGATCCGGCAGCACAATCAATGTGCGGCGCGCATCATCACTCAACGCCGCCACAAGTTCGCCCGGTGTACGGGCTGCGATCGACAACTGTTGCGCCAGCATCAACGACGTCGTCAGCGCTGTCTGACCAGTCAGAGGTACGAAGCCGTGAACGCGCCGGTTCACCGGCGTGCCTGGCCGCGTTCCATGTGCGATCAGCCAGGCCAGTAGTTGTGACTTACCGGTCCCCGCGCCTCCCGTGACCGTGCACAGGCGCGGTGCCTGCGGATCTGCCATCCACGACAGCAACGCAGCACCCGCCGGCTCCCGCCCGGCGGGAGGCCGCTCCCATACCGCGTCGCTCATTCGCTGCCCGCCTGCTCGGCCACATATTTCATCAGGCTCATGAGTCCCTGTTCACGACTTTGTGCATCGGTGCCGTAGTCGAATCGGTGCGTGAACTCCGCTTGTGGTAGGAGGCGTTGCATCCAGACAGCGCAGTAGTGGCCGGGCATCTTGCAAGGCTGAAGGTCGCAGTGCACGCGCAGCACCTGCGCCGGCTCAACCCCCTGAGCCGAAAGCTGTTGCCACACGACTTCCTCGGGGTGAGGACGCCCTACACCGGTGGCCTCCGACACGAGGTGCTTGTTGCCGTTGGCGTCCGTGTACTCGAACGTCGCCATAAAGCCGAAACTCGTGGTGTGGCCGATGTCCTCGACAACCCGCGGCCACCAACTCTCGCGAAACTCGAACGCGACCGGGTCGATCCGGCGAAGCTCGGCATCGAGCTCGCGGAACACGGCTGCCGCCGCGGGCATACTCGTCGACGCGGCAAGTTCCGCCCGGCGGCGGTCCAGCACCGCCAGGGAATGAGAGAAAGACTCGACGCTGGAGCTGACGTACATGTCGGGCTCTTCGTCACCGAGAAACACGGCCTGCAACGCCCCGTCGGGCCGTACGCACACATGCGCCAGCCCGTCCGTCCCCAGACGGAGCCAGTCAGCCGGGTCATTGCCCAGCCCCGAGACGCCATGATGCCCCGCGTACATGCCAAGGGTGGACCCGTCCGTCTCTGCCGCAGCAGTGAAGTACGGGGCGACATGCAGAGGCACGCCCGTGCCCGCCAGCACGCGCAGTGCGTCCTCCGGCAGGCGACCGCTGTGTGCACCGGGCACGCTGAAGCGGCGCATCCCGTCCGGACCGAAGTGAGCGACGGACGGGTCCGGGACGGACTCAGACATCGGGATACCTCTCGCGGTGGGAAACGGTCGGCATAGACCCTAACCGGGTACCGGCCGCCCCAGCGACCGCGTGGCGGGTGCCGACGTCGGGTCCCTCAGGCGAGCAACCCGCCCGCCGCCAGTCGATCGCTCACTCCGCTCACGAGGCCCTTGCCTTGGTCGGCGACCCGAGCCAGGAGCGTCTCCATGGCGCCGAGACGGCGGAAGGTCTCGGCATAGGTCATTTGCTTCTCCAGGGGCAGCTGAAGCACCTGAAGGCGCCGAATGTCGACCCGGGACGAGCTGGATGCGTGGGTGCCTGCCTGACGTCCGTTCGCGGGCGCGCACAGGCAGCCGGCGAGAAAGTCGGCGTGAGACTTCTCGGGATCCACCCGGAGAGCGTAGAGCTGAGGACCCAGGGCCATCGGTGGCCCTGTGTGGACCCACGCCTTGAAGGCCCGCACGACACCCGCGACCACGACGTCTCCGTCCTCGACGACGGCCTGTGCCGCTTCGCGGGGGATCAGTCCGCTGGGGGCACCGTCCGCCAGCAGGTCGGGGATGGAGAGCAGGGGGACTGCGTCGGCGCCGGGCGCGGTGGCGGTGTCCGGCGGCTGCTGGCCGGCGCGCAACGTCAGGACACCCGCTTTGACGAGGTCGCCGACCGTGGTCGTAGGGTGCGGTTCCTCCGCTTCGAAGGACAGCTTGGAGAGGTACCGCAAGTGCCTTTCGAGGTCTGTCAGAGAGGCCGACATCTCGACGCCGACGGCGGCGAGTTCCGTGCCGGAGGGCTCCGCACCAGTGGCAACGTGGCGCCCAGGCGTGACATCCACCTCGTCGTCCAACAGGTCGAGCAGCGGGACGCGTACGGCGCTCTCCGGTAGGTCGTCGTCCGGGCGGTCGAGAAGCTCCACGGCGGACATGACGAACGAGCCGAGGGCATCCCAATCGGGTCCTGGCTCGCGTGCGCCGGGCCGGGCGAAGCGCGTGGCGTCCACCAGGAGCGCGTCCTGGATCGGGGGAGCGGACGTGGCGGAAGCCGGAGCCGCCCGCAGGACCCACAGCTGGAGGGACACGCTGTGCGGCTGTGCGCTGCCGGGCGGGAGGGCGACGACCGCTCGCAGCACCCCGGTCCGCAGCAGGGAGCCGCGAATGCGCCGACCGGCTTTGCGTGAGGCGACGGCGGGCGGGAGCACGACGACGGCCGTGCCCCCCGGGCCGAGGTGGGACAGCACGTGCTGCACCCAGGCCAGCTCCGGCTCCGTCCTCGGCGGAAGTCCGTGTGTCCAGCGCTGGTCGGTGGCGAGTTCCTCGTAGCCCCAGTCGCGCTCGTTGAACGGTGGGTTGCACAGGGCGATGTCGGCACGTCGCCCGGCGAACGGGTTGTCGCGCAGCGCGTCGGCCGTGGCCGTCTCCGTACGGATGTCCCGTCGCTCGGTCACGAAGCCCAGGCGGGCAGCGGCGAGGGCGGCGAGTGCCGGGTCCCGTTCGCACCCCAGCAGGGTCAGGCCCGCCCCTTCGTACTCCTCAGCCGCTGCCGCCTGCAGGTGTCCCGTGCCGCAGGCGGGGTCGAGGACCATGAGGCCGCTGTCGTCCTCACCGAGCCGGAGGGTGAGGGCGATCCGGGCCATCAGCGAGGCCAGCGGGGGTGGCGTGGTGCTGAGCTGCCGCACATGGGTCTCTAGCCAGCGTTGCAGGAGGAACTCGAAGGTCGGGCGAGGGCCTTCGGCGCGCCCCAGCCGTGCCGCTTCACGTGCCAGCTCCACTGCCTCGGAGGAGAGGTCGAAGGCCGACCTCTTGGCGCGGGGAGCGCGCATCAGGCGGGCCGCCTCGGCGACGGCCAGGCCCGACTCCTCCCGGCTGCCCAGTGCCTCGATGCGCGGCCAGAGCAGTTCTAGGCCGCAGACGTCCTTGAGCTTGCCGTTCTCCCTGAGCCATCGCTCGACATCGGACAGGGAGAACTGGGGGCTGACGTCGGTGCCCCCGATGCGGGTGGGGAACGAGTCGTGGCGGCGGCGCCAGTTGCTCACCGCCGCGCGCCCCACGCCCGCGATCCTGGCGATCTCGGCGAGGCTGACGGGTACGGCGTTGGGTGTGCTCATCGAACGGCCTCCGAGGTGCTCGGCCGGCCGAGTTCTCGGCGTCCCAGCGGCCTGCTCCCCGAAAGGCTACTACGCTCTTTGACTGAGTTCACAGGAAGAGTGTGCGCCGACTGTGTGGGGATTGTGGAGGGCAGGGGAAATGCTGGAATTCGCGTCGGGCGTGGTGCTGCGCGATCGATACCAGCTTCGGTCGGTGCTGGGCCGAGGTGTGATGGGGCAGGTGTGGCAGGGATGTGACCTGGATCTGGACCGGCCCGTGGCAGTGAAGACGGTCGCCGCGGAGCTGCTGGCCGTCCCGCAGAGCCGCAAGGAGGCGCTGGCGCGTTTCCAGCGGGAGGCGCGGGCCGCCGCACGCCTCGACCATCCCAACATCACCACGGTCTTCGACGCGTCGATCACGGACGACACCTGCTGCCTGGTCATGGAACTCATCGAGGGCGCCACGCTGGAGCATCTCTTCGATCAGCAGGAGGGTGAGCGGTTCGACGTACCCACGGCGGCAGCCGTCGCCGCGCAGCTGTGTGCCGGGCTGTCCACGGTCCACGCGGCGGGCCTCGTGCACCGCGATCTGAAGACGCAGAACGTCATGGTGCGGCGGGACGGCATCGTCAAGATCCTCGACTTCGGACTGGTGAAGCTGCTGAGCGACACCGACCCGCGCCTCACGATGACGGGCGAGAGCATCGGCAACATCCTTTGCGCGTCGCCCGAACTGCTCGCGGCCCGCGATCCGCTCGACGGACGCAGTGACCTCTACGCCGTGGGCTGCCTGCTGCACCACATGCTCACGGGCAGCGCTCCCTTCGCCACCGACCAACCCGCGCTCCTGGCCTCGTACCACCTGGGCGCGACCCCGCCCCTCGTCTCCGACACGGGCGTCCGCGTTCCCCGTGGTCTCCAGGACCTGCTGACCGCCCTGCTCGCGAAGCGCCCGGAGGACCGGCCCGCCTCCGCCGCCGAGGTGTACGCGGCGCTCGCCCCCTACCTTCCCGCTCCGGCGCCCGAGACGGCCGTCCGCCGGTCCCTGGCCGAGGATCCCCGCAGGCCCTTCGTCGTGCCGCAGGGGCCGAAACCCGTGTGAACAGTGAGAGGATGATCGCGTCGGCCGGAGGCGTTGCGCCACTCCCGGCCGCAGGGGTGGTGACGGGCGCCGCGGGCGCCGGGACTTGGGGGCGGGCGCGATGCGACGAAGCCTTGGACGGTACGAGTTAACGCGTGAGTTGGGCCGGGGCGGTATGGGGGTCGTCTGGGCGGCGTACGACCGTGACCAGGGCAGAGATGTGGCAGTCAAGCTGCTCCCGCCCCGTGGCCTCGCAGCCGAACTCGGCACGCTGGAGCGCCGGTTCCTGCGGGAGGCGCGTCTCACCAGCCGCCTGAAGCACCCCGGTATCCCCACCGTCCACGATCACGGCAGTCATGAGGGCGACCTGTACCTCGTCATGGACCTCGTGCCGGGACGTGCGCTGGACGCCGTCCTCGCGAGTGACGGCCCCCTGCCCGTCGAGCGTGCGGCGGACGTCACGTGGCGCGTAGCCGATGTACTGGCCTACGCCCATGGCGAGGGCGTGGTGCACCGTGACCTCAAGCCGTCCAACTTGATGATCACGCCGGACGGTGAGGTGAAGGTCCTCGACTTCGGTGTCGCCGCCGCCCTGGAACCTCGGCCCGGCGAGACCCGCTTCACCGCAGCCAACGCGACCCCCGGAACCGTCGTCTACATGGCTCCCGAGCAGGCGGTCGGCAAGACCGTGCCCGCGAGCGACCTCTACTCACTCGGCTGCGTCCTGTACGAACTGCTCGCCGGGACACCGCCGTTCACCGACGCGAGCCCCTTCATGCTGTATCACCGGCACGCGAGCGAGCCGGTGCCCCCGCTCACCGAGCGCCGCCCCGAAGTCCCGGACGGCCTGCGCGAGCTCGTAGAGGCGCTGCTGGAGAAGAGACCGGAGGACCGGCCGGCGTCCGCGGAAGAGGTGGCCGCACTGCTCGCGGCCTGGTCCCCGACGCGGACGCAGGTGCGGTCACCGTCCGGCACGAGCGTCCCGACGGCTTTCGCGCACCCGCGCCTCGCGGAGATGGCCGCTTTGCTTCGGGCGGGGCATCCGGCCCAAGCCCTGCGGGAGTACGAGGAGTTCATTGCGGCCCCGGGCCTCGGCCGCGCCGATCGCCTCGCCGCCCGGGTCGGTGCCGCCCTGTGCACCGGCGCACTCGGCCGTAGCCGCGAGGCGCTGGAAGAGCTGAGATCGGTCCTGGCCGAACAGCGCAGCCTGCTCGAACCGGATGACCCCTCTGTGCTGGACACGCGGTACGAGATCGCTGTCCTCCTGGTCCGCACAGGTCAACGGTACCCCGCAGCCGAGCTGTTGCGGCGCCTGGCCGACGACGAGGAAGGGAACCGGCCGGTGAACGACGTCCGGCGCGGACGCAGTCGTTCCCTGCTTGAGCGGCTCAACCGCATGACTTGAGTGGTCGTCAAATCCGTCACCACAAATGGCTTGTGAGCTCTGTTCACAGTCCCAGCTGCGATGTTAATCTCCGTTGGCGTCGTACCGGTGGGGAGACAGGCGACTGTCTACGGGCGGCAGCGGAGTCATCGAGGGGGACAACGCCCATGACGTCAGCAGTTCAGCGCCAGACCGAGTGGGCGAGGGCGGAACGACTCCCCGAGGAGGGCAACCTCGTCGAGGTGCGCGGCCAGTCCTGGGTCGTCGCCCGCGTCGAGCCGTCCCCGGCCGCCGACGGTGACGAGGGGCGCGGACGTGCCACCCTCATCCACCTCCAGTCCGTCGCCGACGGCCGCTTCGGCGACACCCTCTCCGTCATCTGGGAGGTCGAGCCCGGCCGCCGCGTGCTGCCCGCGGGCTCGCTCCCCGACGCCTCGTCCGGCCAGTACGACTCACCGAACCGCCTTGCGGCGTTCCTCGACGCCGTTCGCTGGTCCGCCGTGGCGTCGGCCGACGGCAAGACGCTCCAGGCGCCGTTCCGCTCAGGCGTCGCCGTCGAGCCGTACCAGCTGGAACCGGTCTCGCGCGCCGTCGGCGCCCCCCGCGTCAACCTCCTTCTCGCCGACGACGTGGGCCTCGGCAAGACCATCGAGGCCGGTCTCGTCGTCCAGGAGCTGATGCTGCGCGGCCGGGCCCGGCGCACCATGGTCGTCTGCCCGGCCGGCCTCACGCTCAAGTGGCGTGACGAAATGGCCGAGAAGTTCGGCCTGGAGTTCACCATCGTCGACTCCGAGCACTGCGCCCGCCTGCGCCGCACCCACGGCACGGCCGCCAACCCCTTCCGCGTCCACCCGCTCACCATCGTCTCCCTGCCCTGGCTGCGTGGCCAGAAGGCCCAGCGCCTCCTCGACGAGGTCATCGGTTCCCCCGAGGAGAGCTCCGACGGTGAGCACAAGCGCTTCTTCGACCTGCTCGTCCTCGACGAGGCCCATCACGTCGCGCCCGCCGCGCCCAAGCAGGTCTACGCCGTCGACTCCCAGCAGACCAAGCTGCTCCGGCGCCTCGTCCCGCACTTCGAGCACCGGCTCTTCCTCTCCGCCACCCCGCACAACGGCTATCCCGAGTCGTACACGGCCCTCCTCGAACTCATCGACGACCAGCGCTTCGCCCGCGGCGTCGACCCCGACAAGGAAGCGCTCAGGGACACCGTCGTACGGCGCCTGAAGTCCACCGTCACCAACGCCGACGGCACACCGCGCTTCCGTACCCGCAGGACCCTCGAACTCCCCGTGAAATACACGCCGCAGGAGCGCGAGATCCACCAGCTGCTCGGGTCGTTCGCGGAACAGCGCCGCCAGAAACTCACGCCGAAGGCCCGTGGCGGCCGCCGTGCCGCCGACCTGGTCACCCTGCTCCTGAAGAAACGACTCTTCTCCTCCCCGGCGGCCTTCCTCCACACCGTCCAGGTCTACCTCTCCCACCTGGAGGACACCGGACCGGGCCGTGGCGGACGCTCGGCCGCCGCCGAGGTCCCCGAGTGGCTGGAGGAGTTCGCCGACCTGGTCGCCGACCTCGACGACACCGGCTTGGTCGACGCGGAGGACGATGCCCTCACCCGCTCCACCTCCCTCACCCCCGCCGAGGACGGCCGGGAACTCGACCTGCTTCAGGAGATGGAGCGCTGGGCCCTCACCCATGAGGCCGCCCCCGACTCCAAGGCCGAGGCCTTCATCCGCGCACTCAAGGCCGTATGCCGCCCCGACGGCAAGAAGTGGACGGACGAGCGGGTCGTCGTCTTCACCGAGTACCGCGACACCCAGGAATGGCTCCATGACCTCCTCCAACAGGAGAAGCTGACCGACGGAGGCCGCGTCGAGCGCCTGCACGGCGGCCTGCCCACCGAGGAGCGCGAGCGCATCCGCCTCGGCTTCCAGGCGGACCCCTCCCTCCCCGAGGGCAAGGTCCGCATCCTGCTCGCGACCGACGCCGCCGGCGAGGGCATCGACCTCCAGAACCACTGCCACTGCCTGATCAACTACGACATACCCTTCAACCCCAACAAGCTCGAGCAGCGAATAGGCCGCATCGACCGCTGGGGCCAGAAGCGGGACCCGGAGATAACCCACTTCATCGGCTCCGGATGGCAGGAGGCGCAGGCGGGCTCCTACGAGGCCGACCTCGAGTTCCTCTCCCGCGTGGCCAAGAAGGTCGCGCGCATGGAGCACGACCTCGGCTCCGTCAACGCCGTCCTCGCCGACGCCGTACAGCGCCGCATGACGGGTGACACGGCGCCCGTCGACATCGAGAACGCCAAGCCCCGACCCATCAAGGGCCGCCGCACCGGCGGCGAGGTCGCCCCCGAACAGAACGTCACCGCGCAGACCAGAAGACTCGCCGACCAGTACGAGGACACGGTCGCCGCCCTTGGTCTGACACCTGCGAACGTCAAGCGCGTCGTCGACACGGCCCTGGATCTCGACCACCAGCCCGCCCTCCTGCCCGCGCACGCCGAGGGCTTCGAGCCGGGCGACCTGTTCGACGTACAGCCCCTCTCCGGAAGCTGGGAACGAGCGACGCGCGGCCTCGCCCACAAGCTCCGCGAGGGTGAGCAGCGCCCGCTCACCTTCTCCCCGGCGGTCGCCGCCCACGGCCGTGACGACGTGGTCCTCGCGCACCTCAAGCACCCGCTCGTCGCGCTCTCGACGCGCCTGCTCACCGCCGCCGTCTGGAACGCGGACTCGGTCGGCCTGCACCGCGTCACCGCTGTCGTCTCCGACGACCCGGCGCTCACCACCACCCTGGTCTCCGCCTACGCCCGTTACGTCCTCGTCGGCACCGACGGCACCCGCCTGCACGAGGAAGTCCTGTACGCGGGCGGCTGGTTCGGCGACACGGGCCGCTTCCGCCGCTGGGAGTCGGTCGGCGAACAGGGCAGGGTCCTGTCCCAGGCGCTCACCGACGGCACCGAGGCCGCCCCGCACCTGCGCGGGGAACTCACCGAGGCCTGGCCGCGCCTCCGCGACCCGCTCTACCGGTCCCTCGAGGCCCGCGCCGCCGAACTCGGCCGCCAGCTGGAGAGCCGCCTCGCCGACCGCCGGGCCGAGGAGGAGCGCCGCATCACCGCCACCCTCGACCGCTTCGAGGCCACCCTGCGGACCAAGCTCAAGGAGGAGGGCGACGGCGAGGGCGAACAACTCGCCCTCCTCTCCACCCACGAGCTGACCGGTCACGAACGCCGCCAGTTCGAGGACGACCGCCGCCGCTGGCGGGAACGCCTCGAAGGCCTCCCCGCCGAGCGCGAGCGCGAACTCGCAGCCATCGCCGCCCGATACCGCGAACCCCGCTCGCACCTCTTCCCCGCCGCAGTCGTCTTCGTGATCCCCGCAAAGGAAGCCCGCCGATGAGCCCCCGCCGCCCCATGAGCCGTGGAGTAGCCGCCGCCAAGGCCCAGGCCGCCGACGGCCGCCGGCAGCACCAGGAGTGGCTGGACCTCACCGAGGTCTCCGGCCCCTTCCTGACCATGCCCGTCCTGCTGCGGGCCTGGCCCCAGCTCGACACCCTGGAGAAGGACGAGCGCGCCCGGCTGCGCGCCCGCCACGCCGACTGGCAGACGGACACCGTCGCCGGGCGCGACGAGTGGGTGGCGTACGTCCTGGGCCGCCTGCTGGGCTGGAACGACGCCCTGACGTTACGAGTAGGGGGCTCCGAGCACCACGGCCTGGACCGCCTCACTCTGCGCGTCGCCGAGCACAACACGGAGGTCCGACCCGACTTCGCGCTGGCCGACCCGGGCACCGACCTGGCAACCGAACCCAGCGTCGAGGCTGCCACCAAGCGGGTGCGGCTGCTCGGCATGACGGTCCCGGCCGGCACCGCGCCCACCGCCCGCCCGGGCGGTGGCGGCGACTGGGCGGCGGCCCCCGCCGACCGCCTGGCCCGCCTCCTGCGCCACCACGGCGTACCGCTCGGCCTCGTCACCGACGGCCGCTGGTGGTGCCTGGTATGGGCCCCGGTGGGCGGTGTCACCACGACGGCCGTCTTCGACTCCATAGGCTGGAACGAGGCGGCCGAACGCAATGTGGTCCGCGCGTTCGTCTCCCTGCTGCGCCGCCGCCGCTTCTTCGAGTACGACGAGGCCGAGACGCTGGTCGGCCTGCTCAAGGCGAGCCTCGCAGCGGGCGAGGACGTCACCGAGGCGCTGGGCGTCCAGGTCCGCCAGGCCGTCGAACTCCTCGTGGACGCCATCGGCCGGGCGGACGTACGCGCGATCGAGCACGGGGCGCCGGGCCTGCACGCGTCGGGCGTACCCGCGAGCGAGGTCTACCGCGGCGCGGTGGCGGTCATGATGCGGGTTGTCTTCCTCCTCTTCGCCGAGGAACGAGGTCTGCTCCCGGCGGACAACGAGATCTACGCCCGATCGTACTCGGCCCGTTTCCTGCGCGACGAACTGAAGGCACGGGCGGACGAGGAGGGCGAGACGTCACTGGAGCACACGACGTCGGCATGGCACCGCCTCATAGCCCTCTTCCACGCCGTGCACGGGGGAGTGGACCACTCGGGCTCGGGCTTCCACCTCCCGGCGTACGACGGCTCGATCTTCGACCCGGAGAAGTACCCGTGGCTGGAGCGCACGACCCCGCTCCTGCCGATCGACGACCGCACGGTCCTGCACATGCTCCAGGCGGTGCAGGAGGTCCGCGTCGGCAAGGGCAAGGACCGCGAGGTCCGCACGCTCAGCTTTCGCGCGCTGGACGTCGAGCAGATCGGTTACGTGTACGAGGGCCTGCTCTCCTTCGACGGACGCCGGGCGACCGAGCACATGGTGGGGCTGATCGGCCCCGAGGGCCTGGAACACGAGGTGCCGCTACGGGAGTTGGAGTCACTTGCGGCGAAGGCCGGCGGCTCGTTGAAGACGCTCGCGCAGTCCATCCACGAGAAGTGGAAGGACCCGAAGCCCCCGGCGACGGTGGGCCAGTTGGAGAAGAAGCTGGCCGCGTCGGGCGCGGAGGGCGCGGCGGAGGGCCGCCGCCGTCTGAACGCGGTGACGAAGGACGCTGCGCTGACGGAACGACTGCTGCCCTTCGTCGGCATCCTCCGCGATGATCTGCGAGGCCTACCGACGGTCATCCCGAACGGCGCACTGTACGTCACGGAGTCGTCCCTCAGAAAGAACACGGGCACGCACTACACGCCCCGCTTCCTGGCGGAGGAGGTCGTGCTGCACGCGCTGGAGCCGCTGGTGTACGAGCCGGGGCCGCTCCAGACGGCGGACACGGGGGAGTGGCGGCTGAAGTCCGAAGATGAAATCAAGGCGTTGAAGGTTGCGGATATCGCGATGGGCTCGGCGGCGTTCCTGGTGGCGGCGTGCCGTTACCTAGGTGACCGCCTGCTTGAGGCGAAGGCTGGCAAGTTCACGGTGGACGCTGATGCCCACCGAGTCCGGCACGCCACAGGGGCGGCCATTGCGGCGGACTCCGAGCAAGACCCGGCAGTCATCGAGGCGCGACGCGAGATCATCGAGCACTGCCTCTACGGCGTCGACATCAACCCCATGGCCGTGGAGATGGCCAAGCTGTCGCTGTGGTTGGTGTCGATGGACCCGGGCCGCCCGTTCACGTTCCTGGACGACCGGTTGGTGTGCGGCGACTCGTTGCTGGGTGTGCACAGCATGGAACAGATCCAGGGCGTCCACATGAAACCGACGCAGCAGGCCGACATCCTGGCGGAGCAGGCACGGCAGTTGGTGGACCAACTGACGCACGAACGCCTGGCGATTACCGCGATTAAGGGCGTCGACCTGATGGCTCTCAGGCGAAAGCGGGAGCGCCTTGACGAGGTCAATCGACATTCGCGGCGACTGCGGCTGGTGGGCGACCTCATCGCCGGGGCAGCGATCGCTACGGGCGCTTCAGGGCGGGTGCTCTGGTACGAGGAGGAGGGTGGGGAGCGGGTTCGGGACCTGTTCCCTCGGGCTGCGTTGATCGTGCAACGGATCATGGAGGACGGGGTCGAGGACGACTCCGAGGTGGTACGGGAGGCTCGGGCTACGGCGGAGGAGTGGCTGGGGGCCGAGCTGCCGGAGGGGGCGTTGGAGCGGCGGCCGGTGCATTGGCCGTTGGTGTTTCCGGAGGTGTTCACACTGGGGGGTGGGTTTGATGCGATTGTAGGAAATCCACCTTTTCTGGGTGGGAAGAAAATTACCGGTGCTCTGGGAGAGAACTACAGAGAGTGCATCGTGGAATTCCTCGCTTCTCGCAGGCGCGGAAGTGCTGATCTTGTGGCCTATTTTGAGCTTCGGGCGCACGAGCTGGTGAACGTATCTGGGCAGACTGGATTGATCGCTACGAATACCCTGGCCCAGGGTGATTCGCGTGAAGTCGGCCTGGACCAGATCGTTGCGTCTGGTGTAACGATCCGCAGAGCCGTGAAGAGTGCTCCTTGGCCATCCGCTTCGGCGGTCCTTGAGTACTGCGCCGTATGGACCACTAAAAGTGATATCGGGATGGATGCTTCGGTCGTGCTCGGGCGAGAAGCGGTGTTGAATGGTATCTCAACCTCTCTGAACCCGGCGACTCGAGAATCATCTTGGGCGGAAGTGCTTGATCGAAACGGTGGTCAGTCGTTCATCGGTTCTTACGTTCTAGGCATTGGGTTCACTGTCACGGAAAGTGAGGCGCGGCAGTGGATCGCGGAAGACGAGAGGTACTCTGAAGTTCTCTTTCCGTACCTCAATGGCCAGGATGTCAACGGGCACCCGGAGCACTCGGCTGAGCGCTGGGTGATCAACTTTCATGATTGGTCGGAATTGAAGGCTGCAGAGTATCCGCGGGCTTTCGCTAAGGTCGTGAATGATGTTAAGCCTGAGAGGCAGAAGCGTACAAAGAGTGGAGAGTTTGCCCTACGCAAACCACTTCCGCAGCGTTATTGGCATTATGCGGATAAACGACCCGGGATGGTGAGAGCGCTGGCGTCTCTGGACCGCTGCATCGTGATCACCATCGTCAGCAAGGCTGTTATGCCGGTTATGGTGCCGACGGGGGCTGTGTTTACGCACAGACTAAGCGTATTTGCATCGGACGATATGGCCCTTCTTGCCGTTCTTAGCAGTACGCTGCACTTCTGGTGGACTCTCGACCGCACATCGACGCTGGAGACGAGAATCAACTACAGCCCGACTGACGTCTTCGAAACGCTTTCCCTCCCTAGGCTTTCGAGTCGACTCAGGGATGCGGGGATGCGCTTGGATTCCTATCGTCGGCGTGTGATGATGGCTCGCAGTGTGGGTCTTACTGACACCTACAACCTCGTGCATGATCCTGAATGCAATAGCGAAGACATCGTCGAGTTGCGACGGATTCATGAGGAGATTGACAAAGCTGCCGTTGAGGCATACGGCTGGCATGACCTTCTGGGCGAGTCTGGACCCGTAGACCCGACTCACGAAACGGTCTCCCTTGACCACGGCTTCCATGAGACTGACCAGGGCACCCGCTACACCATCGGCCTCCTTGCCCGAACCGAGATTATCGACCGCCTACGTCAGATGAATCACCAGGCATACGCCGACGAGGTTCACCTCGGGTTGCACAAGGGCGTGACCGAGAAGAAGGCACGGGAGAAGCACCCTGACCTGCCCGCGCCATCGCCCGAAGCCATCCGGAAGCGCAAGGAGCAGCTTGCCGCGCGAGGTGGGTCGGATTTCGGTGAGGGCGCTGAGGGCGCCCTGTTCTGAGCCGTCGGCATGACAACGGGCTCGTTGACGTCACCTCAAGTGACGTCAACGAGCCCGTTGTTCCGCTCTGGAGCCGTACTCGGCCCTACTCCATGCTGAGTGCCACGAACGCTGCCCACTCGTCCCGGCCGACCCGCAGCACCGGCCCGCCATCCATGACCTTCGAGTCCCGTACGTACATGGCGTCCAGGCCGGCGGCCACCTCCACGCAGTTGCCGCCTCCCGAGCCGCTGTAGCTGCTCTTGAACCAGTGCAGCTCGTCCACGTTCTCGGATACCTGCTCCATACTCATGTCTCTCCCACCAACCGTTCGATGAGCCGCGCAGACTCGCCGCCGTTCAGAGCCTGCGATCGCAGCTTGCCATACCGCAGCCCGAGAGCACTGACCTCTGCGGGATGATGGATGACGCACCCGACTTCTTGAGACTCGATGTAGCCGAGCTGCCGGTGCTCCTTGGTCTGCAGCGCCACGAACGAACCGTTCAGACCGGAGTGGAACCCGCTTGCGGCAGGCATGATCTGGACTTCTACGTTCCGCAACGCTCCTACTTGCAGCAGGTGTTGCCATTGTCCACGCAAGACCTCGCTGCCTCCCACTGGATTTCGCAGCGCCTCCTCACCGATGATGAACGACAGCTCCGCGAGCGGCACTCGCGTCAGTAGCTTCTGCCGGCCCAGTCGCGCTTCCGTGTGCTGATCGATGATCTCCTCGCTCAGGGGCGGGCAGTGTCCGGAGAACAGGACTCGCGAGTACGCCTCTGTCTGCAACAACCCAGGGATCAGCAGGGGCTCATAGTCGAACCGGCTCACTGCCTCCGCCTCGATCAGCGCGAAGTTTCTGAAGAACCTTGGCAACTTTGCCCGATCCACCTCCCCCTGAAGCGCCTCCAGCACCCCGCCCGCCTCCAACGCCCGTTCCGCCGCCGCAGTGAACGCCACCTTCGCCGGTCGTCGCCCCTGCTCGACCGACGCGACCTGCTCCAGCGAGTAACCGATTGCCTCCCCAAGTTCCTGCTGGCTCAGCCCGGCCCGCTTCCGCAAGTGCTGCAACAGCACCCCGTACGCCGACCAGGCGCCCGGCAGATCAAATGCCTCGTCCTTGGTCTTTGTGCCCCGCCCAGTCCGCGTCTCCCGTGCGTCCCGTACTGTCCTCACCAGTCCACGCCCTTCCCGCTCCACGCCCCGCCACGGCCTCGCTTGCAACCGGTCCGTGTCCAACGCGGCTTGCGGGAACGGGGACACGCGCCGGACCCGTACAACGCCCGTACAAGCCCCGTACAACCAAGCCCGCAGTCGCCCGCCAACTCCGCACAACAAGGGCGGTGTACGGCCGTCATGCCTGGTTAGCGGGTCGTCCACCCGGTCACGCTGACACCGTGACCCACCAGCGACTCACCAGCGGGACGAAGCCGTCCCTGGCATCCGCGCGCCAATTGACCCTGTGCCTCAGCGGTAGCAGACGTGGTGCCCGCCTCGCCCGCCACCTCGCCGTCCAGCAGTTCACCGAGTGGACGGGCCTCCCGTACGAGTCCGACCCCGCCCGCGCCGTCGCCCTCGTCACCGCCGAGCTGGCTTCGAACGCCGTCCGTCACGGCAGCCTCCCCGGCAGGGACTTCCGTCTGACGCTGCGGCTCCTGGCCTCCGGCTTCCGCGTCGAGGTGACCGACACCCGCCCCGAACGCCTCCCGCCGCCCGTCATCGCCGAGACCGCCACCGACGACGAAACCTCCGGCCGCGGACTGCTCCTCGTCCAGGCATACGCCGACCGTTGGGGACGCACGGTCCACGACGCGTACACGAAGACCGTCTGGGCGGAGGTGCTCCTCAGCGCTACGGGGACGTGATACTCGCCCCTCGTCCGGGACGGGACAAGACGGGCCGGACCAGGTCGGGTCGGGCCGGACCAAGCCGCCGCCGTCCCGCCGACGACAGGAACAACCGTCAGCGACCGGCGTAGTGCTCCGCCAGCCGCTCGATCTCCCGTGTCCACAGCACTACGTCGTCGCCCGGTCGCTTGTACAGTGCGCGCCGGGCCAGTTTGAAGAAGCCGCCGGACGGCCAGCCGGTGTCCTTCAACACCACGAGGGCCGACATGAGGGGAAGCGATCCGTCCGGGCTCTCCCGGACCGAGGCGTCCTCCAGGAGGTACGGCATGGGGCCCTCGTGGGGCGGGACATGATGACCGAGCTGTGCCAGCTCACTGCTCAGATCGCCGTAAGAAATGGGTGCCGCGCCCTGCCGTGCCCGCGAACGCAGGATCTCGATCACGGCGTCCAGCGCCTCTTCGTACTCCAGCGTGCCCTTCTGCATGTGCCCTCCCGGTCTCGGAACCCGACGACCGCCGAACCTATGCCACCGCGCATCTGCTTGCGGTCCGAACGCTGGAAGCGGACATGCCCCTTGTGAACTCAGTGCACGAAACGCATACTGCTGACGATCAGCCGATGCCCGCCCTCCCAGCAGGCGCGCGTAGCTCGGGGGGAGCGTATGAACGGCTTCGACGGCAGACTCGTCCAGACTGCGGTGATCGGCGGCCGGAACTCCGGACGCGCGATCATCCTGCCGACGGACGCGGACGAACTGACCCGCTGGCGACGCCGCCACCCCGCCTACACCTACTGGTGCGGCACCCAGCTCGGTGGATGCGGCAACGAGCTGTCGGACCGCCTGTACCGCGACAAGGTCTGCCACTTCGCCCACCGGCCCCACACCTCCTGTCACCGTACGGCCACCGGTGCGGCCAGCGCGGATCACCTCTTCATCAAGGACGACCTCGCCGCGTGGGCGGGACGTAGCAGGCTGAAGGGACGTACCACCTCGCGCAACCTCGGATCGGGTCCCGGTGACGCCGTCGACTTCCGAACAGGGGCGGCTCGGCAGCATGTGCGGTTCCAGTTCAGCAGACTCGCGCATGCGGAGTGGCACCGAACTCGCCGGCGGCTCGCCGGTGACTCGGTCACCCTCGACTGGGTCTTCGGCCCGGGAGCGGCGCACTCGGAGACCATGGAAGAGCTGTACGACGAGTACGGCTACCTCTACCGCTTCCGCTTCGCGACGCACGGTGCGGTACGGCGCATCCGGCTCAGGGCGGAGGACCCCCGGCGCAGCACCGACTGGGTGCCGCTCGACGCCTGTGCGATGACTCCTGAGGGGCTATGGATCCCTGGAGTGGAGCCGCGACCACGTTCGCGTACCGGTTCAGCCGCTGAGGCGGGAGCCAGGAGCGAGCCGGCGCCCGCGCGGCGGTCCCGCGAGGAGCAAGTGCTCGCGCTGAAGGACGCGCTATTGAGCGCCGCGAGATTGCGGACCCGGCCCACGTGGGAGGCGCTGGCCCGAACCGTCGGCAGCGACCTGCTCGCGCTGTCCCTCCCGGACCGCGTCGGTCTGCTCGACGCCGTGGAACAGACCGGCCGCGAGGGAAGCCCCCTGTTGTCGGCGCTGATCAGGACGGCGGAGGGCGACCCACCGGCCTACGTGGGAGAGGTGGTCGCGGCTGTCGGCTGTGGGTCTCCGGCGACGGCGGCGGTACTCAAACGCTGGTGCCAGCGCGAGGCGGACCGGGCGTTCGCCGTGCACGGCGTACCGGCCCGTATGGCCCCACCGCGGCTGCCGCTCACCCCGGACGGTCACCTCGTCGTGCAGCAGAGCGCGGAACCCGCTCAGCACCAGACCATCGTCCATGTCACGGGTGGGCCGGTTCGACGCTCCGCGGCGGTCCGGCCGACGTCGGACGCACGCGCGATCTCCGGTGTTCCCTTGTATCGCGACACGGAGATTCGGCATGCTCTGCGCGCAGCGCGGCGGGGACGCACGCCGAAGCGCGCCGCCGCTCTCATGGCACGGGCGGCGGAGGCGCTGACGAGGCTGCCGGAACCGCAGCGCACCCAGCTGGTCACGGAGATGGCCACCACCCGCTCCTGGCTTGACAGTTCGACGGACGGGCTCAAGCGCAAGCCGAAGCCGAAACCGAGACAGAGCCCGCGTGCCAAGGCGGCGCCTGACGCCAAGAAGACCGCAGCAGCGAAGCAGTCGACGCGAGCGAAGAAAACGCGGCGGGGCGAGAAGGCGGGCGATCCGTTGCAGGGCGCACGCGGCCTGCCCGGAGTCGGTGACGTCCAGCCGCAGAGGAAGCCGAGGAAGAGGCGGGAAAAGAAGCCGAAGTGAGCGCTGCTTCCGCCATGAGCGCCGCCCTCGGAACCTCTGGTGCGGTCCGCACACAGCCGTGATGCCACCGTCGTCGTCTCCACGTCCGAAACTCGGAACCACCGCGCATGACCCGGGTCAACCCCCCGACCTACCGCACCTGTTCACCTCATACGGAGTTGTTCCATGCCCCGAATCCGCCGTGCCGTCGGCACCGCCCTGCTCGTCGTCGCCGCGCTGGCCGTCGGAGGTTGCGCAAGCGATACCGAAGCTTCCGCCCCGCGCGCTTCCGCCGTCCCGGAGGACGTGACGGAGACGGAGACGACTGTGCCGGACTACGAATCGGTCGACGAGTCGGACTCGGATTCCGAGTCGACGGACGCGGTGGCCGGGGACGACACCTCCATGGAGGACGCCCTGACCGCCGCGGGCATCGGCGACGCTTTGGTCAATCGGCTCGGCGAGGTCGGCGATGCCAACAACTACGGTCTCGGAGAGGGCGTCGAGACCGGTATGGAGGACCGTCGTCGGCTGGCGGTCGTCCAGGTCGACACGATGGTGCCCCTCGTCGTGGTGTAAGCGATCAACTGGCTGGCTTGTTCGGGGTGTCGGGTAGTGCGGGGGCGCTTTCGGGGAGTTCACGGTAGAGCTCGTCCATGCTGCCTTCGGGGAGGTAGCGGCGGGGGAAGGCGATCCATTCGTCGTGCATCTCGAAGAGCACGGCGGTGACCAGCCGCAGCAGGGCGTCGTCGTTGGGGAAGACCTGGACGACGTCGGTCCTGCGCTTGATCTCCCGGTTGATCCGCTCCAGCGGGTTCGTCGACTGGATCTTCTTCCAGTGCCGGGGCGGGAAGTCCGCGAACGCGGTCAGGTCCTCCTTCGCGTCCAGCAGCATGGCCCTGACCTTGGGAAACTGGGTGCCGAGCATGTCGGCGACGGTATCGAGCTGGGTGCGCACGAGGTCGGCGGTGGGCTGGGTGAAGATCGTGCGGATCGTCGCGGCGACCATCTCGCCGGAGTCCCGGTCGATCACGCTGAAGACGTTGCGCAGGAAATGGACACGACAACGCTGCCAGGCGGCACCGAGCATGACCTTGCGGACCGCGGCGACCAGGCCCGAGTGCTGGTCGGTGACGACCAGGCGGACCCCGGACAGGCCACGTTCACGCAGCGAGCGCAGGAACTCTTTCCAGAACGCCTCGCTCTCGCTGTCGCCGACCATCAACCCGAGGACCTCGCGATTGCCGTCCTCGGTGATGCCGGTGGCGACCACGACGGCCCGCGAGACGATCTGGTGGTTGACCCGCGCCTTGCAATAGGTCGCGTCCAGGTAGACGTAGGGGAAGCGGACATGGTCCAGCGGGCGGGTGCGGAACGCGGTCAACGGCTCGTCCAGCGCCGCGCAGATCCGCGAGACTGCCGACTTCGAGATGCCGCTGTCCCCGCCCAGTGCTTTGACCAGGTCATCGACGCTGCGGGTGGAGACGCCGTGCACGTATGCCTCCATGATCACGGCGTAAAGGGCCTGATCGATGCGGCGCCGGCGTTCCAGCAGTGACGGGAAGAAGCTGCCGGTGCGGACCTTGGGGATCTCCAAATCCAGGTCACCGGCCAGCGTGGTCAGCACCTTCTCGCGGTGCCCGTTGCGGAGGTTGGTCCGCGTCGGCGTGTGCTCGTTCCACTCCGCGCCGATGTGAGCGGTCGCTTCGGCCTCGATCAGCTCCTGCACCATCCGCTCGGCGATGGCGCGGATCAGCTCGATTCCATCGGTCGAGCGTAGTGACTCAAGCAGCCGTATCAGCTCAGACTGGGACAGGGCCATCGTGTACTCCTCGTGGTTGAACTGGCTTTTCACCAAGGAGAGTTACGCGGTGGCCCACCCCCTGTTCAGGGAGCGGTACTCACCCGTGGAAGTGCGCCCCGGGCAAACGCCCGCGCACTCCCAGCCGCTGATCCCGTACACCACGACGAGGGACACCATCGTCGACACCTGCCGCAACGTGGCCGTCGGCTACCGGACGTGGAAGGGCATCCGGTACGCGGACGAGGCGAATGGCGCGACCGAGGAACAGGCCGCCGCTATGGCCGACTTCCTGCGGACGGAGTTCTGCCCCCACGTCGCACCGTTCAAGGATGCCCCTCTTCCCGAGCAGACCCTCAAGGCGACGTCCCGGGACGACCTCGGCGGCCGGGGACTCGCCTCGCCGCTGACCTGGTGGGATGGACGCTATCCGCGTGTCTCGTGGTCCAAGGCGTGCGCGGCACAGACAGGGATGCCCGTCGGTGAACCGGTGGCCTACCGTCTGGCGAGGGACGAGGTCGTCTGCGCCACGCTTCCAAGCGCCGCGTCCCTGAAGGGACACCTCATCAATGTGGACGTCGTCTTCTCAGCCCCGGTCGACGAGGACCGGGCGCGGAAGGCCGCGCTCGCCCTGCTCCCGTCCGACGCGTCGCCGACGGACCCAAAGAAGGGCACCAACCCCGACTGGTCCTACCTGGGTGGTGACTGCCTGCACATCGACTTCCGTACGGCGACGATGGAAGGGCTGATGGAGAGGCTGGAGAAGGACGCGGAACCTTGGGCCTCCGCCGTCTACTACTCCGACGGAGCGACCGAGGACGGAGCCGTGGGGGACTACACCGGCAAGGTCAAGCAGATCTCGCTCTCCACAGGTGCCAGTGAGCCCGGCGCGTCGGGCTCACTGGCCTGCTGATCCTCGTGGGGCGGCATCCCGGCGGCTACTGCCCGGGCGGCGACCCCGTACCACTCACTCAGTGAGTGCGAGCGTGCCCGCGTCTATGCGGCCAGCGCGGGGAACACGACCACTGATCCGTCCTTGTCGCGGGCGATGTCGATCGCCACGTCCGTCGGGCGTTTGTCAACCGTGACGCCGTCCGCCAGCTTGCGGATCCGGTATGCCGTGCGCAACAGGCGATCGACTTCACCGGTCGTGAAGACGGGGCGCCGGCCTTGCGGGCGTGCCAGCTCCAGCGTCGACAGGCGTACGAGGACACCGGCGATGTCCGACTCCAGTTTGTCGACGCGCTGTTGGTCGGTCCTGAGCGCGCGGGTGAAGTTCTCGAACAGGTTGCCAGAGTCGGTCTGGGCGTGCTCGACGGCTTGCAGGACGTTGACCCGCCGCTTCAGCGCGATGGCCAAGGTGGCCAGTTCGAGGTGGGCACGGAACTCGCCGCCCTCGTCGTCGACGCCGGGGAACGACTTGGTCAGCGTGGCGATCTCGACGGGCTTGCCGTCGGGCAGCTCATCGAGCGCGCTCTGCCACTTGGCGAGGCGGCGGTCAGCGGCCCTCAGCGCCTTGCCGATGGCGTGCACTGCCGAGTCCAGTCCCAGAGAGACTCCGAGCTTGCCCTGGTCGAGGAGGAGGGCAGTGGCCTTGTCGATGGCGTCGCGGCAGGCGTCGAGGTCGTTGCGCTCTTCCTCGAGCTTCTGCTCCTGCAGTTGCTCCAGCAGCTCTGTGATGTGCTCGATGGCCTGCTGGCGCTGGGAGTCGGCGTGCGCGCTCACCCCCACCGCCACGGCCATGAGCACGAGCGGCGCGGCGACGGTGAGCGCCGCGCTGCCGGCGACCGCGACGCCTGCTGTCGCACCGGCCCCGCCGGCTGCGCCTGCTGCCGCCGCTTTGCTGACCGGCACGAACGTCGCACCGGCCACGATCCTGCGCGACGTCGCATCCACGATCGGGCCTCGGATGGCACCGGCCATCCCCTTCGCTCCCATTGAGCAAACAACGCCCTGACACATCTGGGTGGCGACCTTCGCCGGAACCACCATGCGGTACAGGGCTTCGCCGGCAGCGGTCGCCGTAGCGGCCTCGGAGGAGGTTCGCGCTGACTGGGTGATGAGCTGCGACAGATGCTGCGCCAAGGGGCTCGCGGCGTCGAGCGGGATACCTCGGCCGCGGTCGAGCTTGTCGGGCAGCGGATGCATCTCAAGTGTGGCGATCGGCTCGTCGGCCAGAGCGGCCAGCACGCCGCGCAGTTCCATCAAGCGCTCAGCCGTCATCGGCTCGTCCCCGGCCAGCGCGGGCACCCGGACATCACCGGTCGCCAGCGTCCATACCGGAACGATTCTCTTGCGGTCGTCAGTCATCGTCTCCCCGCCTCCCCTTGCTCTCCCGCAACAGCCTACGGCTGACGTCCGGAGAGGACGGCGTGAACTGGATCGGGAACGTCACGAAACGGGAGCGTCCGGCAGGCGAAGGGAAGCGAGCGGGACCGGCTGCTCATGTCCGCGTGACGCGGTCAAATTGCTTGTGAACTCAGTGCACAGTCTGCATACTGGTCATGTTCGCGTCGCCAGCCACCGGTAGGTCGAGGGCCGATCCGGGCTGCCCATAGCGAAGTCCCATGTACGCACCCATTTGTTGAGTCCCGGTGCGAGCAGTGCCTGTATGCCGCCGCATCGCTGGCTAGGCGCTTGCGATCAGAGAGGAACGAATTCCCATGAGCAAGGCCGATGACGCCAAGAGCCTGATCCAGCGGGTTCTCGACAAGGCGTTGGTTGTCCAGCAGCCGCTGGCGGAGAAGAACGTCGAGCGCCTGCGGCGCGTACATCCCGACGACGGGCCACAGGAGTTGATCCGTCGACTGGACCGTGCTTACCTCGCCGGCATCACCGCATCCGGAGGGGCATCCGGCGCGGCAGGGATCGTGCCCGGTGCCGCGATCCCGACTGCTCTGGCTGATGTCATGCTCTTCACCGAAGCGTCAGTGCTCTACACGTTGTCGTTGGCCGAGGTTCACGGCATGCACCCTGAAGATGTCGAGCGACGCAAGCTGCTGGTCCTGACCGTTCTCCTCGGCGACGGCGCGGTGACGGCTCTGGACAAAGTCGTCGGGCACAGCGGCCCCTACTGGGCGCGGCGGATCGTCAGTGCGATCCCCATGAACGCAATCAACCGGGCCAACAAGTTGCTGGGCCCGCGGTTCATCACCAAGTACGGGACCAAGCAGGGAATCCTGGTGTTGGGCAAGCAAGTACCGCTTGGTGTGGGTGCCGCGCTCGGTGCCGGCGGAAATCATGTCTTCGGGCGACTGACGATCAGGACCGCACGCAAGATCTTCGGACAGCCCCCGTCGAGCTGGGAAGGCCACGACCGCGGGGACGAGGTGCCCGTCGGTCACAGCTCGGGGGATGCGGCTCTGTAGCAGGTGTATGCCGCTTGCCTCGTGAACAACGAAGGTCGAGCGGAACGATCGCAATGCCACTGCAGTCCTTCCGGTTTCGGCTGCGTGCTGGTTCGCGACCGGGGACGAAAACGTGTGCACGCAGGGGAGCGTGCACCAGTGAAAGAGGGGGACTCGTATGGCCCAGAACAGAAGACCCGCGCCTACTCCTGAGGACAAGAAGAACACCAGAGTAGGCTGCGGCATCATTCTGGCCGCTCTGCTGCTCATCGGCGGCTGCGGCGCGTTGATCAACGACGACGGCGGTGATTCGCCCTCCAGCTCGTCCTCGTCCTCGTCCTCCGTGATCGAGGACACGACCGAGACCGTAACGCTCGGCGACTACGTCGGAATGGGCCTTCAGGAGGCGCAGGACGCGGCTCAGGCCGATGGCTTGTACAACTTGGACTCCACCGACGCCACCGGGCAAGGGCGACAGCAGTTCTGGGACCGCAACTGGGAAGTCTGCTCGCAGACACCCGGCGCGGGGGAGTCGGTCAGCGTCGACGAGACGCTCACGTTCGACACGGTGGATGTCAGCGAGGGCGAGAGCTGCGACGACCCGACCGCGGGAGAGGACGAGTCGTCGCATCCGGTCATCGATTACACCGACGACCCTTACGCGGACGGCTCCTCGACCTTGGGGGCCGACAGCGAGGACGACAGTCACTCCGACGATTCAGGCAGCGCCTCCGACAGCTCCGGTCCGGACGACCGCGGCTCCAGCAGTGGCGGTTCCAGCGACGACAGCTCCGGCGGCAGCGGCTCCGACGACTCGCCGCAGGCCCCGGCCGGCGCCTCCGCGCAATGCAACGACGGTAGCTACAGCTACTCCGCGCACCGCCGGGGCACTTGCTCCCACCACGGTGGCGTCGCCGTCTGGCTCAACCCGAACCTCCCCTCGTAGAAAGGCCCGGCGCCAGTGCCCGACCCGCACGCCGGGGCGGGGGCGAAGAGGCGCCGCCCCGGCACTGGGAGCGGACGAAATCATGTCGAGTTCCGAGCCGACGGTCCTTAACCTGGCCCCATGCCATCCGGGAAGACCTCCTTCGTCTGCCTGCCCTGCCGGGCTTCGTACAAGCAGCCCTACGACAGGGACAGGCAGCGGAGCTGCCCCCGCTGCGCGCGGCCACTGATCCACGTGGGTTCTGCCTTCGCTGCACCCCGCCGCCGGGACACCGCGGCCTGGCGGACGCTGTCCGTGCTGCTGAACGCGGGCGTCCGCTTCCACAAAAGCTGCTGTGGCGGACCCGGGTACCGCCCCCGCACCCTGAGCGAGGTCCGCGAGCGCATGACGTACGCACGGCGCAGCGGTGAGCCCTCCGCCAGGGCGCTTGTACGCTACGAAGTGCCGTGACGCTTCCTAACGACGTCAGGTCACCTGGCGCCAGGGCGGCACGATAAGTGAAGCGAACGGAGCTCGGTGAGTTCCGGCGTCCTCACTGCCTCCGCGCCAGATCCAGCGCAGCCGTATGCACGAACCAGTCCAGCACCCCGCAGATCTCGTCAGCATGCTCCGCGAAGGCCCGGGCGGGGAACGACGGGCGGAGTTCCAGCTTGGCCTCGGGCAGGTCGATGCCGTCGATCTTGTTGAGGCGGCGCAGCAGCTCGCGGCGCTGTTCCGTGTCGTCGAAGGGGGTGCGGGTCTTGAGGTACTCGAAGACGACCTCGACCGTTCCGCTCACGGGGTAGATGCCGAAGGGCCACAGCACATGGGGGCGTTCGCTCGTGCCGGCGTCCAGTTTGGGGAAGCAGCTCGTCTCCTCGTTCCGGCCGTAGGTGACATGGCCGCCCTGGGCGCGCCAGTAGTCGAGTGCCGCCTTCACTCCGGCGACGGTCTCCGGTGCGTGTTCCTGCAGCTGCGTACGGAAGCGCTCGGCGGCCGCCGTGTCCTCCTCGGCCGGAAGCGGATCATGTGTGACTTGTTGGGCCACATCCTTGCCCAACAGGGTGGCCAGTTCGGGGGCGGTCAGGCGCTGTGCGCGGTCTGCCCGGCCCGCGGCGTCGAACCTCACTCCCTCGCTCAGCAGCAATTCCTTCGGTGGCTGCCGGTCCACGCCGTCCGGCCAGCGGAAGGAGGGAGATACCTTGCCCTCCGAGGTCAGGACCCGGTAGGCGCCGATGACGGACGAGTTGGAGCCCAGGTAGGTGCCGACGGGCACCGGGTGGCTGCCGATCAGTTCGGCGACATCGCCGTACGACGTCCAGGTACCGCTGGGCATCACAACCAGAGCCGCCCGCAGTTCGGCCCAGCCGGGCCACTCCTCGCCGGTCGGCTTCACACCGCCGATCGGGCCGGGCCACAGTTCTACGGCGCGCTCCGTCAGCCGGTCGGCTCGTGCCAGGATCTCCGCCTTGCCCCAGCGTTCCGCCGAGGCGATCTCCAGGTTCATACGCAGGGCACTGGACTCGAGGATCTGCTGCTTGCGCTGGAAGGGGTGGTTGGAGAGCTTGGAGTTGTCGCCGGTCAGCGTCAGGTTGCCGAGGGTGTGTACCAGCGAGTCGTGCAGTTCCTGCGGTGTCTGGTTCGGCTCTGTCTCGTCAGCGAGCAGTTCGAACCACTGCGGGGCCGGGCGCTGCGGGAGGACGTGCTCGACGCTGAGGGAGGCCTTGGCGAAGTCGACGGGCTCGGTGGAGCGGTAGCTCTCCTCCAGGCGGCGAAGGATGTAGCCGCGCTGCGGAGGGCGGCCGCTCCAGTAGAACGGCTTGCTGCGGACCGCCTCGCGCAGCTCCTCGTCGCTGGGCCACCGTCGGCGTCGGCCGGACAGGAACCGCCGGACCGCCTCGGCCGCCGGGCGGTCGGTCTCCAGCTCCTTCGGGGCCTCCATGAAGATCCGGTTGAGGCCGGTGGTCGGTGTCTGGCAGATGAGACGCCGGACTAAGTACGACTCGACGTACAGCAGGGCCTGCGCCGCGTCCTCGGGCGTGGTGTGTCCGGCGTCCACTTGATCGAGCAGGTGCAGGGCGAGCGGGTAGTGGGTCTGACCACCCCAGGCCGCGAGGCGCTCCAGTACCGCGCGCAGTGCGGGGGAGGAGGCGCGGTGCGGCTCGATGATGTGGAGGAACCGCCTGCCGCGCTCGGCCAGTTGCTCGATCTCGCGCTGCAACGCCTCCTCGTCGTTGGCCAGCGGCTGGAGCCGCTTCTGCTGCTCCCGGTAGATCTCGCTCTGCTTGGTCTTGCTGTGGCCGCGGACGATCAGGTCCAGCCAGACCAGCAGTTCGAGGTTCTTGGGGCCGAGGCTCTGCTGCATGGGAAGCCACAACTCGTCGTAGACGCGCTCGCCACGCTTGGGCAGGAGCATGAACACGTAGTTGCGCAGCAGGTCGCTCTGGCTGAGCCCGACGCCCGTGTTGTTGATCGACTCAAAGATGCGGTAGACGTTGTCACCGGACTCGGCGGTGATCTCCACGATCGAGAGCAGGTCCTTCAGGACGGTCTCGACGGTGCTGATCCAGTTCGCGCCGCCGGTCTCCTGGCCCTCGGCGAGCGCGCCCCGGAAGAAGCGGTAGGCCGCGCCGATGTTGTCGCTCCCGCCGGCCTCGGCCCGGGACTGGACACACGCGATGAACGCCTCGCGGTCGGCTTGGGTGGGAAGCAGGCGGTAGTGGTCGAGGCCCTCCTGGAACTCGTTCACCAGCACCTGACGGTGTGCTCTGGCCACACCGCGCTCGTGCCCCGCGTCCTTGAGGTGGTCGCGCAGGGCGGTGAACGCGAGCATCAGCGTGGTCAGCCGCTGCTGTCCGTCCACGACGAGCCACCGCTGCACACCGCCGGCCTGGATCTGGCCGGGGGCCAGTACCACCGAGCCGAGGAAGTGCGGGGCAACGGTCTCCCCGGCGAGATGCTGGTCGACGAGTTCGCCGATGTCCTCCCAGAGTCGCTTCAGCTGTTCCCTGCCCCAGCTGTACGTGCGCTGGTACAGCGGTACCTGGAACTGCTTCTCCCCTTGGACGAGCTTCAGGAAGGTGATCTCCTGGGCGCGCATGCGCTTCCTTTCCCCCTGATGGTGCGCAGGTATTGCCGGTCTGTCCGTCGGCGTGGTTCCGGGACAGGATGCCTGTCGCGATGAACGCGTCTGCAACAGACGGTAGTTGGTCTTGATGGGCTTCGAAACCTTGTCAAGCCTGCTTGTGTGGCTGCTTGAAGCCCGGTTGTGCAGCGATCCTGTGCATCGTCCCGTTGGGTGACCGGCGCAGGAGCTTGCCGGTCCGGCGTTCCGGCGACTCGGGTGTGATGCACATACGAGAGTGAAGCCAATTGTGAACTTAGTCAACCAACAAGTTTCTGCGCTATCGTGCTTAGTGCTGAGCGTGGGACACGGGCGGACTCCGTGCCGTGTGGCATATGCGATGCTGCTGCTACTCTCGGTTGCGCGTGTGCTCAGTTCACACGCCACGCTGGTGCGCCAGGGGAGGCCGCCGGCGATCGTGCCCGGTATGGCCGGGGCGGGGATTTCACAGGGTGGCCACCATGTGGCCCTCAGCAGCGGGTGGGGTGGCGTGTGAGTCAGCGTATGAGCGATCCGGGCAACGGCGTGCAACCGGTAGGTTCCGTCCATCACTACGGCGACGGGCTGCACGTGCGCGTCGACGAAGTGGTCCCGTACGAGCTGGTCGACCCCGAGGACTCGTACGGGTACCGACAGGGTGACGACCTCGTACGCTGCACTCTCCATCTGAGCAACGGCACCGGCCGCCCCATGGATCTGGAGGGCATAGGTCTCCTGGTGCGCGGCGGACCGTACGGCAAGACGGCCCGTCAGGTGCAGGACTACAAGACCGAAGTCCTCGACGACGAGCTCGAAGGCACCCTGGCCAAGGGCCGGAGGACCGCCGTGACGTGGGCCTACAGCATTCCGGCCGGTAGCGCCGGGGACCTGGACATCGAGGTGCGGTTCCGGGGCGGGCACGAGCGGGAGAGCGTCACCTTCACCACGGGCGTGGCTGCCGCGCCCGACGCCACCGCCGCGACCAGCGTCACGGATCCCCGCGCGGCCCTCGCACAAGCACGGCAAGCCTCGTCCGTTCCGTCCGCTCCGGCCGTGCCGCTCCCGGACCAAGCGGCGCTCTTCGGCGAGCATCAAGACTCCTTGTTCACCTCCACGGAACCCGAGTCCGTGGGTGATCGAGGAGCGGCTCTCGGTGCCGTGCCCGCACAGCCGACCGGCCTGGGGCAGTCGACCGGTCACGGACGACCCCGCACGCCCGCGCGAGAGGACCAGCCGTCCGCCGACGAGACCGACGCCGCGCGCGTCCGCCAGATCTTCCGGTTCCTTGCCGAGGCCGAGGAGTCGAAGGCGCGGCCCGTCCGCACGCTCGACGGCGCCGCCGGCGCCGTGTGGTTCGAGGAACTGCCTCACACCACGGGCGTCCAGGTGATGCTCGATGAGGCGTTGGCCACCGATGATCCGGCGTGGCTGAGCGTCGCACGCCCCGATCGTGAGGAGCCCCCGCACCCCGCGTCGCTGCTCGCCCCCTGGGTGGACGAGTCCCGGATCCGGGACTTCAAGCAGACGCACGCCCCGCACCTGCGCCGACGCATCGAGCCCGACTACCCGGACTGGTCCGAGGGCATCCCGCTGGAGAAGACGTACCACGAGCTGGACGAGCACCCGAAGCGGGAGAAGATCGAGACGCTGTACGCCGGGTGGCAGCAGGAGTGGCTGGCATGGGCGGAGCGACGGCGGGCGATCGACCCCTTGGTCAAGCTCTACGACCGCCTGCACAAGATCCATGAGGACGCCGCGAACCTGGGCGAGGCGTACGAACTCGTCCTCGGACTGGGCCGGCTGACCTGGCAGACCACCAGCGGCCAGCGCGTCGAACGGCACCTGGTAACCCACCGGGCCACCCTCCGACTCGACCCGTCCACGGGTACTCTTACCGCCGCACCCGACCCGACCGGAGTCGGGTGCGAACTCGAAGAAGGCATGCTGGAAGGGGCCCAGCACGTTCCCGGCCCGGTCCGCGAGCAGATCATCGAGGTTCTGGAAGGCGCGTCGGACGTCACCGACCCCGCACACCTGGAAGCCCTCCACACGGCCCTGCGCAGCTGGGTCAACGCCGCCCACAGCGCCGGGAGTTATTCGCCGACGGTGGAGCGGATCACGCCGCGTACCCTCGACGTTCCGCAGGTCGGCCTCACACCGGCCCTTGTGCTGCGGGAACGCGACCGGCGGTCCACGATGGACGCTCTCAAGGCCATCGCCCGACAGGTCGACGCCGGTACACCCCCCACCGAGCTGCTCGCCTACATCGCGGGCCGCGACGGGGCGCTGACCGCCGCCGACCGCGCGGCGGCCGAGGACGACGGCTCGGAGACCGACAGCGGCGAGATGTACTTCGCACTGCCCGCCAACGAGGAGCAGCGCACCATCGCGGAACGGCTGCGCGGCAACCGCCTCGTCGTGGTGCAGGGCCCGCCTGGCACCGGCAAGACGCACACGATCGCCAACCTGGTGACGGACCTCCTCGCACAGGGCAAGCGCGTCCTCATCACCAGCCACACCTCACGTGCCCTGCGCGTACTGCGGGACAAGCTGCCCGAGTCCGTCCGTGACCTGTGCGTGAGCCGCACCGAGGACGGCGCCGCCGCCCAGCGCGAGCTGGAGGCGTCCGTGCAGCGCATCCTCGGCGAGTACGCCGGTTACGACCCGAGCGCCTCCGACCAGGACATCCGCAAGCTCCAGGCGCGGCTCGCCCGGGCACGCTCCGCCCAGCAGGCCATGCTGCGGGATCTCGCCGTCCTGCGGGAGCAGGAGACCCGCCGCTTCGAGGCGGAGATCGGCGACTACAGCGGCAGCCTGCAGGAGATCGCCGAGCGCCTCACCTCCGAGGCGGCGACGTACGACTGGCTCGGTCCGGTCCCGCAGGAGCAGCCCGCGCTGAGTGCCGACGACGCCCTGCGCCTCCTGCACACCACGCGGGCGTTCACCCCGCACCTGCGGGCTCTCGCGGCCGAGGTGCCCGGGTCCTCCGACCTGCCTGACCCGAGAGACTTCGAAGACGCCGTCCTCGTCGTGCACTCCGCCGAAGAAGCACACGCGGCGGTGCGGCAGGACCCGCTGGGCGGCGAGTACGACACGGCGGTACGAGGCCTCGGGGAGGACGAGCGGCAGCGGCTCTCGGCCGCTCTCGACGCCTTTGCCGCCGCCCGCGCCCGTGCCGCTTCGCTCGCCGCGGCGGCGGGGCCGTGGGCGACGGAACTTCTGCGGGAGGTCACCGCGGGGCAGGACTGGCAGGCTCGCAGCCGGCAGGCGGCGGTCACCGACGCCCTCGCGGCCGTGGACGCCTCACTCGCAACCCTGGGCACGGCGATGGTCAGCGGCCTGGAACAGTGCGACCCGGCCACCGCGCTCAGCCAGGCCACCGCACTGCACGACGGGCTCGTCCAAGGGCAGAAGCTGCGCGGACCGCTCGGGATACGTTCCAAGCTGTCCAAGGCCGTCGGCGCCTTCGTGGACTCCGTCCGGGTGGACGGACGGACACCGGAGGACCCCGCCACCGCGGCCGTCGTGCTCGCGCGTGTCCAGCTCGAACTCCGCCTGGCACAGGTCGAGTCCGAGTGGGGGAGCGTTGCCACCCCCTGGCAGGGCCATGGTCCGCGACTCGCCCGCTTGCGGCAGGAGGCCGAGGCTCTCGACGCGCTCCTCTCCGTCACCTCCGCCCGCACCGACGTGCAGGCCGCGGCGGCCACCTCACCGCAGCTCACCGTCGCCACCTGGCACGATCCGGCCGTCGAGAACGCCGTACGAGCCGTGCTGCGAGCGGCCACCACGCTGCGCGCCGCCGAGAAGTCCCGCAGGGCCATCACGGACACCGAGGAACTGCTGCGCGCCTGGAGCGAGCGGCCCGGTGTCTCATCCGCCGTCATGCGTGCGCTCGACGCCGTCCAGGCGCAGAACCCGGACGGCTACCGCGAATTCAGCCAGGAGATGACCGAGGTCCGGGAAGCCGCCCGGCTGCGCGCCGAACAGCACGCCGCGCTTAACCGCGTACAAGAGGTTTTCCCGTCGCTCGCCGAGCGGATCACCCAGTCCCCGGAGGACAACACCTGGGACGCCTGGTTGCCGCTCCTTCCGAAGGCTTGGGCCTGGTCGGCGTGGCGGGACCGCATGGAGCGGCTCACCGACCCGGACGCCGAGCGCACCCTGCGCGCACGGCTGACGGAGGCCGACGACGAGGCGCGCATCATGCTCGCGCGACTCGCCGCCGCCCGGGCCTGGCACCGCTGCCTCGGACTGCTCACCGGCGACCAGTCCCGCGCGCTCAGCGCATACCAGCAGGCCGCGCGCCGTATCAAGGGCAAGTACCAGCACCGCTACCGGCGTGACGCACAGGCCGCCCTGCGCAAGGCGCAGTCGGCCGTACCAGCCTGGATCATGCCGCTCCACGCGGTGGCGGAGACCGTGCCCATGGACCAGCCCGGCATGTTCGACGTCGTCATCGTCGACGAGGCCAGCCAGTCCGGTCTGGAGGCCATGCTGCTGAGCTGGCTCGCCGACCGCATGGTGGTCGTCGGTGACAGCAAGCAGGTCAGCCCCTCCAACGTGGGCCTCAAGCAGGACGAGTACTTCCACCTGAGGGACCGGCTGCTCACCGCCCTCGAACCGGACGTGCGCAGCCTCTTCGGCCCCGAGTCGAGTTTCTTCGACCTGACCGAGGCGCTCTCCGCCGGCCGTGGCACGCTCATGCTCAAGGAGCACTTCCGGTGCATGCCGGAGATCATCTCCTTCTCCAACGAGCTCTGCTACAACAACCGGCTGCAACCGCTGAGGCAGTACGGCGCCGACCGCCTGCCCCCGGTCCGCACCGTCCATGTCGAGGACGGAGAGGCGCTCGGCACCAACACCCGGCTGGTCAACATCGCCGAGGCCGAGGCCCTCGTCGACGCGGTCGTGCGCTGCTGCGCCGATCCCGCCTACGACGGGAAGACCATGAGCGTCATCAGCCTCCGTGCCGCCAAGGGCCACCTGGCGGAACTGGAGAACCTGCTCGCCGAACGGCTCGACTACGAACAACGCGAGGAGCGGCGCATCAGGGTCGGCGACGCGGAGGACTTCCAGGGCGACGAGCGCCATGTCATGTTCGTCTCCTGCGTCAACTCGGCCAGTACCGCCGCCGGGACCGTCCCGGGAGGCTTCACCGGCAAGACGTACGAGCAGCGCATCAACGTCGCCGCCTCGCGCGCCCAGGACCAGCTGTGGCTGTTCCACAGCGCGCGCCCGGAACAGTTCCACGAGAACGACCTGCGGCGGCAGTGGCTCGATCACCTCACCCGGCCCACGGAGGACGACACCGTCGCGGTCGAGGGCGACGTGCTGCCGGACGTACGGCACGAGGCCTTCGACAGCCTCTTCCAGCAGAAGGTGTACCTGGAGCTGGTCGGACGGGGCTACCGGGTACGGCCGGGCTACCGGGTCGGACGGCACGCGATCGACCTGGTCGTCGAGGGCGGGACCCGGCGGCTCGCCGTCGCCTGCGACGGTGACTCCTTCGCCGACGGGGAGGACGCGTCGACGGCGGCTGCCCGCCAGCGCGACCTGGAGCGGGTCGACTGGACCTTCGTCCGCATCCGCGGAAGCCGGTTCCACCTCGACCGCGAACAGGCACTCGCGCCGCTCTGGGCGGAGCTCGACCGGCTGGGCATCGAGCCGCTCCCCGAGAAGCCGAAGGTGCAGGAGGAGCCCATGGCTCCGGGGGAGGAGACGTGGCCGGAGACGGTACGGACCGGCGTTCAGGAGGACGGTCACCCGGGGCACCCGGCCCAGGAGCCAGGCACGAACGTGCGGGCGTATGCCGACGAGGCCGTCCCGACACGGGCGAAGGACCCGGCGTCCGTGTCCACGCCGCACAAGACGCCGGAACCCGCCCGGGCCCGGCACAGCCCGCTGCCCGTGCAGCAGATCCCCGCAGCGGCCTTCCAGCGGCTGGTCCACGAGATCCAGCAACTGCAGCTCGCCATCGACGCACCCGACGAGACACCCGACGGCGTCGACCCGGCCAACCTGGCCTTCCTCCGCAGGACGCAGGCCGACCGGCGGGACCGTCGTACGAAGCGCCTCGCCTTCCTGCGCACGTTCCTCGACTCCACTCATGTCGAAGGCGGAACGGACGCGCCTAAGGTCGTGATCCCCGGGGCCCTGCTGGCCCTCGATCTCGACGGACAGACCGACGACGGCACCCTGTACACGGTCGCCGAACTGCCCACCGACGAGGCGGACATCATCTCGCCGTCGTCCCCGTTGGGCCACGCGCTCATGTGGCAGCCGCCGGGGCGTGAGATCTCGTACGACGCTTCTCAGGGCAGGACCCGCACGGTCGTCGTCCGGGAGATCCGGGTCTGATCCCCGCGGCAGGGAGGAAGCTGCCACGTCCGCCACAAGCCCCGTCGCCCCGGACCGGCTTCCGGTCCGGGGCGACGGGGATCGCGCGTCTCAGCCGACGACGGGGTCCAGCATGCGGCTGCGCTCACCGCTCCACGACAGCGCCAGCGCGTCGCGGGCCCGGGTGCACGCCACGAACAGCAGGCAGTGTTCGGCCAGGAGGTCCGACTGGTGCTGCACGGGGTCGACCTCGACCGGCGTCATGTGCGGGGCGAACGGGAGGACGGCCGCGGTGACGCCGACGACAGCCACGCAGCGGAACTCGAGACCCTTCATGGCGTGCATGGTGGCCACCCGTACGCCCGACGCCTCCGGGCCCGGGTCGTCCTTCACCGCGACCGCCGGAACGCGTTCCCGGCGCAGGCGCGTGATGACCGCGTCGACCATCGTGTTGAACCGGGCGCACACGGCCACCTCGGAGGGCTTGACGCCATCCTCGTCGATCCAGGTCCGCACCTGCTGGACCAGGGCCCGAAGTTCGTCATCCTGACTGGTGTACCCGTGCGCCGTCGGGACGCGGCCGTGCAGCTGGGAGCGGTAGCCGCGCAACGAGTCCCGGCCGCCGTCCTGCTCGTCGTCCTCACCGAGCCGTCCCACACTCTGGCCGTCGAGCAGGGACGCGGACCAGCGCAGGATCTCCTCCGTGCTGCGGTAGTTGAGACGCAACCGGGAGGTACGCCCCCTGACGTTGATGCCGAGTGAGCTCAGCGAGACCCGGGAGTCGTAGATGCGCTGATGAGGGTCGCCGACGAGGAACATGTCGTCGGACTGGGACGCCACGCAGGCGCGCAACACCCGCCATTGGGCCGGGTGGAGGTCCTGCGCCTCGTCCACCACGACATGGCGATAGCGCGGCTCGCCGTCGGCCAGAATGCGCGCGGCCCGGTCGCACAGTTGCGTGTACGTCGCCGAGTCACGCGAGGCGACGTCCGCGGCGAACCGTTCCATCACACGCCACAGCCGGGCCCGCTGCACCCGGCCCACCTGGGTGCCGCGTCCTCGTCGCACGCAGCGCAGGTACTCCTCCGGGGTGCGAAGCCCCTGGGCGAGAACGACATTGCGGAACTCCAGGGACAGGAACTGCTCGGTCCACGGCAGTTCCTCGCGTGCGACGGCCCGCGTCCAGGCGCTCTTCTCCGCGGAGGCCGACAGTGGCTTCGTCGCCCTGCCCCGTGCTTCCCGGACGACGCGGGAGGCGAGCGAGTCCACCGTCGTGACGTCGACCCGCTCAAGGAGGTGGGCGTCGGCGTCGCCGAGCAACAGCGCCAGGTTGTCCCGAAGGGTGGAGGCCATGGCGTTCGTGAAGGTGGTCAGCAGAACGCGGTCCCCGTCACGGCCGGTGCGCAGCAGATGGCGTACGCGGTGCAGGGCGACGACCGTCTTCCCTGTCCCCGGGCCGCCGGTGACCTGAGCGGGCCCGTTGAAGCCCGGGTGGTAGGCGTACCGGCGCTGTGCGGGGTGGAGGAAGATCCGCCAGCGGGTGAAGTCCTCGGTGAGGATGCGCTCCAGCTCGCCGGGTCCTGTCACCTCGACGATGCGGTCGGGCGTATTGAGAATCGCCTCGCTGAGGGTGATCGCCGGCCGTTCCTCCGCCGTACGCACGGTCTGGCCCCGCGAAGCGATCAGCTGCTCCCAGACGTCCTCGGGGGAGTTGCCGTCCGCGAGGAACCACAGCACTTCGTACTGGTCCTCGGGCATCATCGGCGGCGCCATGACCGTCAGATCGTCGGCCGTGACGCAGACCCGGGCCAGACGCAGCACCTGGTCGTCGATGCCGAGGTCGCGCAGCACGGTGTCGGAGTGCTTCTCGAAGAGACGGGCGGGGGTGCTGACCGCCTTCGTCTCGAAGTACGTCTCCATCTGCTCGAGCGCTTCGACGTTGCGTACCTCGAGACCGCCGGTGGCGCCGTTGACCGAATAGGCGCGTTTGCAGGCCCAGTTGATCGCTTCATCGTGGGGGGCGACGCGGAGCAGGGTGAACAGCTCGCTGCCGTCGTCGGGGGAGAGAAGCACACCGCGATAGACCTTCGTGACACGTATGGTGCGGATCCGTGGATCGCGCGCCCGCTCCAGCTTCTCCAGATGTATCCCTTTGCTGGCGTGCAGTTGAGGGACAGTCATGCTTCGGAACCTCTGGATGGTGTCATTGACCTCCTTCTGCACGGGTCTCTGCAGCGATATGAGGTCCGCGACGAAGTCGTCGGAGAGGGCGAGTCGGGGCATGGGGTCCTCGGATCACGTGTGAACGGCGGTCGGGGCAAGCCTAGAGAGGCGGTGCGTCCGGAGCGACCAGCTCGGCGAACTTCTTGTGTGAACTGAGTCAACAATTTATTGTGCTGTCGTACGTTCGACCCTCGATCGCCCGATCACCGTTCGTGCTCCACCGGATCTGTCCGAGAGGACCCACCGCATGCCGGCCAAGCCTGCCCAGGCCGATGTTCCGCATCCACTCGAAGAAGTGCCCCAGACGTTCCGTGCCGGCGACTCGTACACCGTGCGGGACGGGCTCGTCGCCTACATCCGCCGCGATCTGCTGGGCCCCTGGGACGGTGAGATCGAGACCCTGCCGAGCGCCTCCTCCGGGCCGCGCGACCGTTACCTGGTCGGCATGCTCGGGCCGCAGCCGCAGGCAGTCACCAAGGACGACCTCGCCCTCGCGGCAGCTCAGAGCGCGGACGGCGACTCGGGCGACGAGCAGGAGGGCGACGACGCCGCGCCCCAGGACCGGCTCACCCCGCAGGCCGCCGGTCGTATCTGGGCGTCGTCCATGGGCCTGTCGTTCACGGTCCCCGCGTCCGTCGGCACGCTTAGCGCCCATGTCCGCTGGGGGCGCTACACCCAGTCCGAGAAGGCCACCGACCGGGCGACGATGCGTCGAGTCTGGTCCCGCGAGCCGGTCACACGTCCGGTGGACATCGACGTGACCGGCGAGACCGAGAAAGTTCTTCCGCTCGAAGGCGACACCGTCGTCCTCGATGCGCGCGTACGGCAGCACGCCGGGCCGACCGGCGCGGAAGATCTCAGGGTCGTCGAACTGGCCCTGGTGAACAAGCAGCCGGACAGCAGCGAGGCGCGTGACGCCCACTGGCTCTTCCAGACCGAGATCGATGTGACCGCTTTCCCGGACGATCAGGCCGCGGTGTTTCTGCCCGTCGACGATCCGCTCGGGCCCGCAGCCCGCGGCACCGTACCGGAAGACGCAGAGGATCGGCGTCTACGCCTCCTCTACCGGGACAGCCTCAGCCACGCCAAGGGCCGCAACGTCGCCGTGCACGCCCACGTGCGCGACGGAGAGCGCAACGCGCACCGGCTCACCACCAGTTGGCTTCCCGAGTACGACGTCCCCGCCACCACCGCCCCGTCCCTGGCGGAGCAGGAACTGCTCCGCGGGCTCGAACTCGGCATGGACGAACTGGCCGAGATGGCGGTCCCCGCCCGCAGGAACGAACTCGCCACCGCGCTGGCCCCGCTCGCCGACGGATACGCTGCGTGGCTCGAACAACAGCGGCACAAGGCGCGCACGCTCCCGGACGACCTCCGTGAATCCGCGGAGACCGCCATCGAGCAGGCGCTGGAGATCTGCGACCGCGTCACGTTCGGCATCGACCTGATCGTGGCCGACGACACGGCTCTGGAGGCCTTCCGGTTCGCCAATCGAGCCATGGCGCTCCAGCGCCGCAACACCGCCATCGCCACCGCCCGGACCGGCCGCGAGGACGACCGCGACTCCTACCGGGACGCGTACGACGAGGTCCACGCCAGGGGCAAGAAGGCGGCGAGTTGGCGGCCGTTCCAGCTCGCCTTCGTCCTGCTGAACCTCGACTCCCTCACCCGGCCCGGACACCCGCACCGCGGCACCGGCCGCGAAGCCCTCGTCGACCTGCTCTTCTTCCCGACCGGTGGCGGCAAGACCGAGGCGTACCTCGGCCTCGCCGCCTACACCTTCGCGCTGCGACGGCTGCAGGGCACCATCGGTTCGGGGACGGAGGCGCGCAGCGGCGACGCGGGCGTGGGTGTCCTCATGCGCTACACCCTGCGGTTGCTGACCGCCCAGCAGTTCCAGCGGGCCGCCGCCCTGGTCAGCGCCTGCGAGGTGCTGCGCCGTGAGGGGTACGCACGGGACGTCCGCTGGGGTGCCACGCCGTTCCGTATCGGTCTCTGGGTGGGAACCGCGGTTTCGCCGAACTGGTTCGACGAGGCCAAGGAACAGATCGCGGACGCCAAGGAGAGCGCGAGCGACAAGCACGCACGCGTCCTCCAGGTCCTCACCTGCCCCTGGTGCGGCAGCGGACTGACGGCCCGTTCCCACATGGAGTACGACGAGGGACGGCGCCGCGTCGTGCTGTACTGCCCGCGAGGGGAGGGCGAGGACCGCTGCCCGTTCTCTCGCCGGGAATCGCCCGGCGAGGGCATACCCGTCCTCACCGTCGACGAGGAGATCTACCGACTGGCCCCGGCGCTGCTGATCGCCACCGTGGACAAGTTCGCCCAGCTCCCCTGGAACGGGTACGCCGGTCTGCTGTTCGGCCGGGTGACCGAGCTCTGTCCCAGACACGGTTACCGGCACGAGGACCTCGACGCCAAGACGGGCTGCGGAAGCCGGCACAACGCCAAGGGCGACCTGCCCGGCGTCACCGCACAGCCGGTCACCCGGCTCCGTCCCCCGGACCTCATCATCCAGGACGAGCTCCACCTGATATCCGGCGCGCTCGGCACCGTCGTCGGCCTCTTCGAGTCGGCCGTCGACCAACTGTGCACCTGGAGCGTCACCGACGCCGAAGGACTCCGCCACGAAGTGGGGCCGAAGATCGTCGCCTCCACCGCGACCACCAAGCGCGCCGCCGACCAGGTGCTCGGTGTCTTCGGCCGCAAGGTGGCCGTCTTCCCGCCGCAGGTGCTCGACGTCGGCGACACCTTCTTCTCCCGCCAGGTGGAGTTGAGCCGCGAGAACCCCGGCCGACGCTATCTGGGTGTGTGCGCGCACGGCACCCGCCTGAAGGCAGCCGAGATCCGCGTCGCCGAGATCCTGCTCCTGGCAGGGCAACAGCTCTTCGACGACTACGGCAGACCTGCGGACCCGTATATGACGCTGGTCGGCTACTTCAACGCCACCCGTGAACTGGCGGGCATGCGGCGCTACATGGACGACGACATCACCACCCGCGTCCGCTCCAACGGCAGCCGCAGAGGCCAGGACACACTGTCGGACCGCATCGTGAGCCGCGCCGGCATGCTCAGCGTCCAGGAACTGACCTCGCGCATCTCCTCGGCCGACATCGGCGCCGCCCTCAAGCGTCTGGAGACCGAGTTCGACTCCGAGCGCGACACCTCCGAGCGGCGCCGTTCCTTCCTGCGCGAGTACGCGGTCGCCGCGAAGGAGAAGCGCGTTCCCCGCGCCGCCATGACGCCGACCGCGAAACAGGCCGTCGATGTCGTCCTGGCCACCTCCATGCTGCAAGTCGGCGTCGACGTCTCCCGCTTCGGCCTCATGCTGGTGGTCGGACAGCCCAAGAACACCGCCGAGTACATCCAGGCATCGTCCCGCGTCGGCCGTGACGCCGAGCGCCCCGGCCTCGTCGTCACCCTCTACAACTGGTCACGCCCGCGCGACCTCGCCCACTACGAGGACTTCGAGCACTACCACGCCACGTTCTACCGCCGGGTCGAAGCACTTTCCGTCACCCCGTTCACCCGTCGCGCCCTCGACCGCGGCGTGACAGCCACCTATGTCGCCGCGCTGCGACAGGCGGCCCATGACACCTCCCGCAACCTGGACGCTTCCCGGGTCGACCTCGACGGACCAGTCGCCCAGGAAGTCGAGCGCCGACTCCTGGAAAGAGCCGAACGGGTGGGAGGCGACCGGCCCCGCCAGTATGTGAGCGAACGCCTGGACCGGCTCAAGGACGAATGGCGGCGCAAACGGGACGACAGCACCGCGTCTCTCGGTTACCGCAAGGAGAAGCACAAGAAGACGGTCGTCGACGGGCTCCTGCACAGGGCGGACGGTTCCCGGTGGACCGAACTGACCGTCGGCATGTCGATGCGTGAGACGGAGAACGAGATCAACCTGCTGTTCCCCGGCGGCGGTGCGTTCCTGGAGGAGTCGTCAGGGAGCGGACCGGACTGGAACTTCGGCGCGACCGGCCCCGACGCCGGTGCCGACCCCGAACTGACGGCCATCGTGGACAGCGACGAATACGGAACCACCGACGCCGGCCCGGCCAGGAGCGGAAAGGGACAGCGATGAGCGTCAACGGCAATCGCAGGGTCGGCGCCGTCCGCCCCAGCCACCTCATGTTCACCGCCGGCATCGGCTCCCTGGTCGACCTGCCGAACTTCTCGGTCCTCATCAAGGGACTCGAATCCTGGAGCTACGGGGGCATCACCGGCTACGACATCGATGAACCCCGGTTGCGCGCCGCCGTGAACAGGTCCCTCCAGCGCTACGGGCGCGGACAGATCGAGCAGCTGCGGGCGGCTCCCTGGCTGGAGGGCGGCGACACCGACCCCAAGGGCTGGGCCGCACAGGGCGTCGGGGTACCTGTCACACCCTTCCCCCAGTGGCTGCGCTGCACCGCCTGCAACGTCCTGGCAGCCGTGGATTCGAATGAGTTCACCTTCCTCAACTCCAACCCCCGGACTCCGCACGAGGCGAAGTTCGTCCACGACTGCAAGAAGGGCAAGCCTCTCGCCGTGGCGGCCCGCTTCACTCTCGTCTGCACCGTCGGCCACCTCGACGAGTTCCCGTACACGCCATATGTCCACCACGGGCAGAGCTGCACCAAAGCGGAGCGCCCCAAACTGCGGATGAAGGACCATGGCGGCAACCAGGCCGCCAACGTGACCATCGAATGCGTCGCGTGCGGCGAGAAGCGCAACATCCGCGAGGCGATGGGCGAGCGGGGCCGCCGTCACCTTCCGAGGTGCCGCGGACGCCACCCGCACCTGGGCACGTACGCGGCTAATGGCTGCGACCAGGCCCCGGTCCTCATGGTGGCGGGCGCGTCCAACCAGTGGTTCCCGCTCACGCTCAGCGCCCTGGCCCTGCCCAAGGGACAGGGCGGTGACATCGAAAAACTCCTCGAGGACCACTGGCCCGATCTACAGGTCATCGCGGAACGCGGCCAGTACGACTTCATGGCGAGCATCCCGAAGTTCGGCTTCCTCAAGGAGTTCGACGCCGACGCGGTCGTCGCCGCCATCGCAGCTCGCAAGGAAGGGTCGGCCGCGCCGGCCCCTTCGGCCCCCGACGTCCAGGCCGACCTCTTCGGGCCCGAGTGGGACGCGCTCTCCGGCCCCGTCCCCACGCCCAGCGACGACTTCGCCCTGAGACAGGTGCCCGTACCACCCACGCTCGGGGAACTGTTCGCCGACATCCGCCAGGTCGAGCGGCTGCGCGAAGCACGTGCTCTGATCGGGTTCACCCGGCTCGACGCCCCCGATCCCGAATCACCCGAGATCGCCACTCGTGTGGACCTGTCCCGCGGCGCGCAGACCTGGGTACCGGCCAGCGAGGTCCGCGGCGAGGGCATCTTCCTGCGGGTGCGGGACGACCTCATGGCCGACTGGGCTGCCCGAGTGGAGAAGTCACCACAGATGGAGGCGCACAGGGAAGCCTTCGCCCGGTTCCGCGTGAACCGGAGGTCGGACCGCAAGACCAGCGACTTCGACCCCTACTACGGCTGGCCCGGAGCACGGTACATCGCCTTGCACACACTCTCCCACCTGCTCATTCGCACGATCGCCCTGGAATGCGGTTACAACTCGGCGTCGCTCGCCGAGCGCATCTACGCGGGGGACGAGCAGGACCCGAGAACGGGCATCCTCATCTACACCGCCGTCCCGGACTCCGAAGGCACCCTCGGGGGCCTGGTGTCCCTGGCCGAGGAGCGCGAATTCGAACGCATCCTCCGCCGTTGCCTGGTGGACGCCGGCCACTGCTCGGCCGACCCGCTGTGCTCGGAGCGCCTGCCGCGCGACCCGGCGGACTACCTCCACGGAGCCGCCTGCCATGTCTGCCTCTTCGTGTCGGAGACCACGTGCGAGCGGGGCAACCGGTTCCTGGACCGCCGCTTCCTCGTACCGCTCTCGGGAGACAAGGACCAGGTACTGATACCGGTCGGTCTGCTGCCGTGAGCAGGCCACAGTTCGAGGCCGCGGCCGAGGCCGCGGTCGCCGTCCTCGGCCTCTCGCGCAGCAAGGACCTCGCCGGCCTGCTGGCACAGCGCCGCCGAAGGGAGAGGGTCCTGGCCGAACTGGCGACACCCGCGGTCGGCGAGGCCGTCGTGGAACTGTACGACGCCCTGGAGGCGGAGGAGGTGTCCTTCACCGAGGCCGCCGCCTACGTACGTGGCTACGTTGCCGCCACGCTGCGTGCCCGGGACGAGGTCCAGGTCCGTACGGTGTGGAGTGGTCCCGCCACACCGGCCGTACCGGTCCGGGCCACCGCCCAGGTGCTCATCGACGTCATCGCAGAGGCACAGGACGAATTGCTGGCCATGACGTACGCGGCCCGCCCGTATCCGGCATTGACACGAGCTCTCACCGAGGCCGTCGGCCGAGGTGTGACGACGCACATGGTGGTCGAAACGCTGGCAGGGGCGGGCGGTCTCCTCTCGGGCCGGGAACCGGCCGACGCGTTCGCGTCGGTACCCGGCCTGCGACTCTGGCACTGGGTACGAGGCCCCTCCGCGCCCGCGTACTCACGTCAGCATGCCAAGCTCGCGGTGGCGGACCGGCGGGTGCTGTTCCTGGGCAGCGCCAATCTGACCGAGTCGGCTGTGCGCCGCAATATCGAGGCGGGGGTGCTGGTTCGAGGCGGCGAAGCCCCGCGGCGCGCGGCGGAGCACATGGTGGAACTGCAACGCGCAGGGGTGCTCCGACCTCTTGGGTCTTGAGCAGCACCGGTAGATGCCGGCCGGGCTGAGCTGTCCAGGATGGGTGTCCAGCTCCGGACTCGAGCGGGGGCTGCCAACGGCCTCCGGAATCTAGTACCTGCCAGTGCAGGCCGCGCACCGGGCGCGCGGGCGTCCGAGTGCCGCGTCGACGAGATGGTGGCGCTGGTCCGAGCAGCGATCCCGGTGGAGGGTGAGGCGACGAGTCGCTCCGTGTCGTCGCCCGCAGTACGTGAAACCGCCCCTGGAGGCGGCGTTGATCAGGAAGAATGAACCGCGATGACATTCTCGGACAGCGGCCGGGACGCGCCTGACCCCACGTCCCTCTCGCCCTTTACGCCCTTCACCCACCTGACCGTTCCGCACTCCGCTCTCTACCGGGACATCATGGCGGAATTCCTCGCGGCCAAGGAGCGGTTCGCTGTGCATCTGCGGCCCGAGGACGTGTACGCGGCGCTTTCGCCGGAGCGGCGGCCCGGCGACGCCGAGGCTGTCGGCAAGGCGCTGGACGCGCTGGTCGGGTGGGGGAACCTGCGGGCCGACCCGGACACCGCACGGGTCACGGCGGTCGCGGACTTCTATCGCAAGCGCTTCATCTATCAGCTCACCAAGGCGGGTGAGGCCGCCGAGGAGGCGCTCTCCGTGTACGGGGACGCGCTCGGGCGGCGTGGTGCGCTGCAGGCTGTGGCGCTGCACGACATCGTCACGCAGTTGCGGGCGCTGCTGGTCCTCGCGGCCGAGGACGTGCCGGACCCGGCCAAGGTGCATCTCGCGCTCGATGCGTTGAGCAGCCGGTTCGCCGCACTCGCGGAAAATGCGCGCGCGTTCATGGGGTCGTTGCAGCGCACCATTGATCTGCACGACATCGAGGTCGACGACTTCCTCACCTACAAGGACCGGCTGATCCAGTATCTGGAGCGGTTCATCCAGGACCTGATCACTTTGGGCGGACGCATCGCCCGGCTGATCACCGAACTCGATGAGTGCGTGGAGCCGTTGCTGCGCATCGCCGCCGCACGCGAGGCCGCCGACGCCTCGCCCGGTGAGGCGGAATATGCGGAGAAAGCTGCCCTTGAGCAGTGGCGCGGGCGCTGGTCGGGGCTTGGGGCCTGGTTCCGTTCCGGGGAGGGCCGCGAGGCGCAGGCGCGGCTGTTGCGCGGTCGGGCTCTCGGTGCCATTCCTCAACTGCTGGCTGTAGTACGGGTGTTGAATGACCGGCGCAGTGGGCGGTCGGATCGATCCGCTGATTTTCGGACGCTGGCCCGTTGGTTCGCCGAAGCGGACGGCGACGATGAGCGGCATCGCTTGTGGCGCGTCGCCTTCGGACTGTATCCGGCCCGGCACCTGACCATCGACGCCGATACGCTCGCCGTGCGCGACGCCACCCCGGTGCCACCCGCCACCCCCTGGGCGGACGCCGCACCCTTGCGGATCAGCCCGCAGTTGCGGCGCACCGGAAGTTACGAGCGGCGCGGCAAACCCCGCCGCGTCGCGGACCGGTCGGCCGGGCGCCGCCGGCTCGCGGAGATCGCGGCGCGCCAGAGCGCTGAGATCTCGGCGGCCCGCGAGCGGCTCGTCACCGACGGGGAGACACGTCTGTCGGAGCTCGGGGAACTCGACCCGGTGGCGTTCGGACTGTTTCTGCAACTGCTCGGTGACGCCCTCGCGACCTGGCGGCCCGGGACGACACGGACCGTCGCCACCAGCAACGACGGCTCAATGGAGATCAGGCTCGCGCTGCTGCCCGGCGACACCCTCGCAGAGGTCCGTACCTCGCACGGCACCCTGCGAGGCCCCGACCACCGCGTGCGGATCGTCGACCTGACGGAGGTGCGCGGACGATGAGCACACCACTTGCTGAAGTACTCGACGGGCAGCGCGACGCGGAACTGCGCCGTGCCGCCCGCGCCCTGCTCAAGCGGCCCCTGCTCCTTGCCCACGGCGGGTACGCGGACGACTTCCGGTTGGTGCGCCGCCACGCCACCGAGCTGCGCGAGTGGTTCGAGCGGAACACGGGCTGGGGGCTCCAGGTCGACGCGGAGTCCGCCCGGCTGCGCAAGACGCCGGGACGACTGGACGACGCCAGTCACCCGGCCCGCGAGACCAATCGTGCACAGGCTCCCTTCACCCGTCGCGACGTCCGGGCCCGGCGCCATGACTCTGGTCGGGACAGCTACCCCACCCCGACAGGAGGTCCGCATCCCGTCGTTCCCCGCGTCGGCTATTCGGCGTGCTCGTGGCCACCGCCGCAGCGTTCACCTTCTTCTCCTCGGCCACGGCGGCAGACGCCACCGACACCGGAGCCGCCGCACCGGCCGCGACCGAGCGGTCCGCCGCGCAGCCGCTGTCCACCAGCACGCCGGTCGTCTTCGTCCACGGCTACACCGGCAGCGCCGCCAACACTAGATGGCGGCCCGCGGGTTCGGCCGGTGCCCCACCGGTCTTGGCCAGCAGCTCTGTGACGGTCTCCAGAAACCACTGACGTGCTTCAGTACCGCACAAAGCACGGGGTGTTCGCGGTCGGGGTACTGCATACTCTTCAGTTGCCCGCTCGCCCGCGGGGAAAAGTCTCTCAGGCAGGGTGGCGGACTGCCCGCCACCCCGGCTCCTCGGCTGCCCCGTTACACGGGCGCCTTCATCAGTATGCAGCCGTTGGTTCCGATGCGCGGAGCCGACGTGAGATCGGCAGCCGAGGCGCTTGAAGCGCTCACGCCAAGAAGGGCCAAGGTGGCGATGGTAGCGGCCCTCATGGTTTGGCGTTTGATGGTGCGCACGTCGTAGTACTGCCTTCCGGTTCCGATGATCGCGGACATCGGCAGCCTATGCTACGAGTGGATCACTCCACAAACATCAACTCGCTTGCTAGCAATGGTAGTTGAAAGTCGCTTGCAGGCTGGTCAGGGCCTTGATCGCCTCTGCCTTCTCATCCGCGTTGTGCGTGCGCTCTGCAACCGAGATGGCCGCCCGCAGGCACTCGTCCGCCGCGGTCGGCCGCCCCGCGTCGAGATGGGCCTCGCCCAGACGGCGCAGGGCCCGCGCCTCTTGGTAGGCCGCGCCGATCGGGCGGGCGATGTCGAGGGCGGCGAGGAGATGTCGTACGGCTGCTTCCGGTTCCCCGCTCCTGCGGTGAGATTCGCCGATGCCTATCAGCGTGTCCGCCTGACTCCTCAGGTCTCCGATCGCGCGGAATTCGCGGAGCGAGTCCCGGTAGAACGGAAGCGCGGTATCCGTTTCGCCCAACTCGGTGAAGGCATCGGCGAGGCTGCACCGAACCGTGGCGCGGTCGTAGCGATTCCCCGCGTGTTCCAGCAGGGCGAGCGCTTTCTCGAATGAATGGCGAGCCGACTCCGGTTCGCCGGTACGCAAGTAGAGATCGCCGATGTTGTTGAGCGATTTGCCCATCGCCGCCTGGTCCCCGGCCTCTGTGAATCCAGCGAGCGATCTTCGGAAGTGCTCCGCGGCACGCTCGTGTTCTCCGAGGAACAAGAGGGTCACCGCGATGTTGTTGTGCTGCCGCGCGCCGGCCAGAGGATCGCCCGATACGGCGACGATCGCGAACGCTTTCTGAAAAAGGACGAGTGCGGCCTGATTTTTGCCGAGATGCCAGTTCAGCGCGCCAAGCGTCCGAAGTGACTCGGCCTCGGCCGCCGAGTCGGAGATCTCCCGGGCTATGCGCAGGGCGCGTTCACCTGTCTCGGCGGCTTGGGGGTAGCACGCGGTGCTCGTGTGCGCCGCGCTGAGATGAAACAGCACGCGGCACAGCGCTGCCCGGTCGCCGGAGCGCGTCCAGTGGGAGTCAGCCGCTTGGAGGATGGTCCGGGCCTCGCTCCAGTGGCACTGTTCGATGAGGAAACCGGCCATGGAGTAGGCGAGGTGGGCGGCGGCCTCTGTGTCGCCGTCGAGGCGGGCCTGGTGCTCCACAGAGAGAAGGTTCACGCGTTCGGCGGTCAGCCAGGCCACAGCCGCCTCGACGTCGGGCCAGTCGGGCAGGGTTTCCGGAGAGCAGTCCCGGGGTGGGCCGAGCTGGATGCGGTGAGGATGGGCGAGCCTGTCGGCGTGGTCGGCGGCGATCGAGTAGAAGTCCGTCAGGCGACGAAGGACCTCGGTGCGCTCCGCGTCGGTGTCTTCCGTGCGGCACCTGTCGCGGCCGTACTCGCGCAGCAGATCGTGGTACTGGTAGCGGTCCGGGGTCGGCTCCCGCAGGAGATGGCAGGCGAGCAGCGACTCCAGCATCATCTCCGCTGCCGGCGGTGTGAGGCCGAGAGCGGCGGCGGCCGACTCCCGGGTGATGTCCGCTCCGGGGCACAGGCTGAGTCTGCGGAAGGCGGTGCGCTGCTGCTCTGTCAGGGTTCGATAGGTCAGGTCGAATGCCCTGATAACGACTTCTTGTTCGGCGTCCCTGATCTCACCGAGCCGGCGTCCAGTGCGGGCCAGGCGCTCGGTGAGCGTGCTGGGTGTCCACGAGGGGTGCGTGTGGAATCGGCTCGCCACCAGTTCGATCGCGAGCGGCAGATTGCCGCACAGGCGGACGATGCGGGCGACTTCCTGAGTGTCCTGAGTGCGCTCCTCACCCGCGAAGGTGCGGAACAGAGCGATGGCGTCGTCGGTCGGCAGCACGTCGAGCGCGATGTGCCGGGCATGCGGCAGACCGGTGAGATGGCGACGGCTGGTGATGATCGTCAGCGAGGGCGAGCCCCCAGGCAGCAGGGGACGTACTTGATCGGCGCTGACGGCGTCGTCGAGGACGATGACGGCGCGGCGCTCGGCGAGCAGGGTTCGCCACAGTGAGGTACGGCCCTCCAGCTCTACGGGAATGGCCTCGGCGGCCACGCCGAGCAGGCGCAGGAGCGTGGCCAGGGCCGCCCCGGGATCAAGGGGGCCACCCACGGGTGAGTGGCCGCGTAGATCCAGGTACAGCTGCGCGTCCGGAAACTGCTGGGCGAGCCGATGTGCTCCGTGTACCGCCACGGCGGTTTTGCCGACCCCGGCCATGCCGCTGAACGCACTGACGGAGCGCAGGCTGACCACGGCGCAGCTCTCCGGCGCGGCATCGACCGCCGCGCTGAGCGCTCGCAACTCGGTCCGACGGCCGATCAGCGGCAGCTGATGCGGCAGATTCCGCGGCGGATACGCAGCGGGAGTGCGAGGGGACGACGACGGCGCCGGTGCCGTGCCGCCGGTCAGCTCGGCGACCGGTCGGCGCTCGAGGATTCCCCGGTGTATGCGATTCAGCTCGGCGCCTGGTCCGGAGCCGTACTGCGTGTTCAGCAGTCGGCGGGTCTCCTGATGGACCCGCAGCGCCTCGGTGTAGCGGTCGTTGCCGTAGTACGCCAGCATCAACTGGCCGGCCAGGGTCTCGTCCCCCGGATGCCGGTCGACCAGAGCGGACAGCTCGGCGCTCGCCTCCGAGAAGCGGCCGAGCCTCAGCAGGGCGGCAGTACGGGACACGGTGGCGCCGAGCCGGTTTTCCGCCATCGTCCTGCGCATGGTCTCGGCCCACAGCCCGGGTAACCCTGAGAGCGCCTCGCCCCGCCACAACCGTTCGGCGCGCTCGAGGAAGAGGACCGTCCGCGCGTCGTCTCCTTTCGACGTGACGGCGCCGGCTTGCGCGACGAGGTGCTGGAACCGGTGCCAGTCGACGGCCTCGCGGGAGACCTCCAACGTGTAGGTGTGCGCCCGTCCGGCGATGCGAGCCGCCTGCGGTGCGGATGGCTCGGCGAGCCTGAGGCGCCGGCGAAGCCGCGAGACATAGGAATGCACATTCTCGCGGGCGTGCGGCGGCGGCTCCTCGTCCCAGAGCCGCTCGGTAAGACTGCCCATGGAGATTGGACGGCCCGCGTCCACAGCCAGAGCGGTCAGCAGAATTCGCTCTTTGTCCGAGCCCAGTTCCACCCGTTGATCGTCTACCCGGAGACATACCGGGCCCAGTACCTGAAATTCCAACATGATCTCCCGTTGGTTCGCCATTTCCAACGAGCAGGGGCACATGGGCTGTCATGGACTGTTGAGCATGACAGCAAACTGTGGGTCTTTCCAGGCGCGGCAACGGGCTGACCGAAACTGGACGAGCGCCGGCAACGGGGCATCCGCTCTGGGTAGGCCCCAGTCGTCAGACAGCCGGGGAACACAGGCGGGAACAGGGGGCCGGGGCGGAATGAGCGGAACGTGGGAGGACGGCCGCGCGAGAGCGTCAGGCAACATGATCGGGGGCCTGGCCCGTTTGTACGGCCCCACGGTTCAGGCGCGCGATATTCACGGCGGCATTCACATCCAGTCCCCAGAGGCGCCGCCCACTCCGCGCCAACTTCTGCCCGTACCAGCTCACTTCACGGATCGCATTCAGGAACTCGCCGCTTTGGACCGACTGCTCGACACCGACGGGAACGCCATGGAGCGGCGGCCGTTGATCGCCGTCACCGGCCCGGCCGGCGTCGGCAAGACCACCCTGGTCTCCCGCTGGCTGCGAGGGCGGGCATCCGACTTCCGGGACGGGCAGCTGTATGCCGAACTTCGTGGGCATACGCTCGCCGGGCCGGCTCAGCCGGGCGAGATCTTGGCGCGTTTCCTGCGGGCCTTCGGCGTCCGCGCCGTACCCACCGACCTCGCGGAGCAGGCGTCGCTGTGGCGGTCCGTCACCGCTGATCTGCGGGTATCCGTCATGCTGGACAACGCGTTCACCGCGGCACAGATCCGGCCGTTGTTACCGAGCGGCCCGGGCGGACTCGTCGTGGTGACGAGCCGGCGCCGGCTGACGGGGCTGCGCATGGACGGAGCGCAGTTCCACACCGTACGGCCCCTCGGCCCGGCCGCCGGGGTCGAACTCTTCGTTCGTGCCGCGGGCGAGGACCGCGTAGCGGGTGAACTGCCCGAGGTCCGCCGGGTCGTCTCCCTGTGCGACGGGCTTCCGCTGGCGGTCTGCCTCGCCTCCGCCCGGCTGGCCGCGCGGCCAGGCCAGCCGGTGTCCGCGCTGGCCGACGCACTCACACCGGACAGCGGCCGACTGGCCGCGCTGGAAATCGAGGGGGAAGCCACCGTGCGAATGGCTCTGGACGCGTCGTATGCCGTACTCGGTCCGGATGCCGCGGGTATGTACCGGGCCCTCGGGCTTTTGCCGCTCCCTGCTTTCGACTCGTACACGGCGGCCGCATCCTGCGCGCAGCCGCTGGACTGGGCGGCACGCCGTCTGGAGGAACTCGTGGAGGCCAACCTGCTGGAGAACATCGGGCCGGACACCTTTCGCCTCCACGACCTGGTGCGGGTCCACGCACGAGAGCGGGCGAACATTACGGAGACCGAAGAGACCCGCGACCGCGTGCTGCGCCGCACTGCCGATCGATACTTGCAGTCCGCCAGCGAGGCTCAGCGCCGCATCACCCCGCACCAGTTCACCTTGCCACGTACCTACGCCTGTCCGTCTCCGCTCCCGCCGCCCTTCGACGACGACCGCACCGCCCTGGCCTGGCTCGACGCCCAACGCACGAACCTGATGGCCGTACTCCGCCTGGCGGTCGAGCGCGGATGGAACACCACGGCATGGCAGCTCACGGACGCCATGTGGCCGTTGTTCCTCCGGCTGCGCCACTACGACCTGTGGATAGAGGCGCACCGTATCGGCTTGGAGGCGGCCCGCGCCGACGAGAATCGTGAGGCCGAGCGGCAGATGCTCAACTCCGGTGCCATCGGCTTGAGCGCCGCCGGTCTGACCGCGGAGGCCGCCCAGTGGTACACCACGTCCCTCACGGCGGCCCGTACCGCGGGTGACCGGAGAGACGAAGGTCAGGCATTGCTCGGTCTGGGCGGCTGCGGCATCGACCAGGGCCGCCTCGCGGAGGCCGGTCGGCACCTGCGTCAGGCCGTCGCGATCTGGCAGGAGTGCGGTTATGCCAGAGGTGTCGCCCTCACCCGTATCCTGCTCGGCGAGATCGCTCTCGCGGAGCACGACCCGCGGCGAGCCGGCGCGTACTTCTCCCAAGCCCGGGAGGGCCTCTTGACCGTGGCCGACCTGCACGACGCCGCTCGTGCCCGCGCGTTCCTGGGGCGAGCACATGCGCTGGCCGGTGACCCCGGCACGGGCACGGGCCACATGAACGAGGCTCTCGCGGTGTTCACCGCCTCCGGTGCCGCCCACTGGCAGGCCCGCACCCTGGAGATGCTCGGTGACACCGCGAGAGAACGGGGCGAGGACGCGGCCGCCGAGGAGTTCCACGCCCGGGCCCTCGCCTTGTACGAGGTGACCAGTCCGGCCGACGCGCGTCGGCTCAGGGTCTAGAACCACACCTCAGCACACGTAGGTCCGTGATGTCGCGCAGTGTGCGGCCGGCGGCGAGCCAGCCATGGAGGCACGAAGCCACCAAGGGTTGGTTTGCCGCCACTTGGCGGGCCGACAGCACGTTCGTCCCGTCGCTCACGGCCCAGCCGCCGCCGACCAACGGCACGGCGGCCACCCGGCACGACGGATGAGCCGCCACCATGTCCGTCAGCCGGCCCACTGCCTCGGCCGGTGGGCGGGGGTACCGGCCATGCAGGACATCGGCACACTCCACCCATTGCGGATCGGCGCACACGTCGGAGTCGACGGCGAAATGCTCGTCGGCGCCGGGGCAGGCAGGGCCGACCCGAGCCAGCACGTCATGGATGCGTCTGCCCGTATGGATCCGGACCACGAAGCCGCCCCTTGGTGGGCACCGAGGCGCGGGCGAGCAGACCGAGACGAAGCGCTTCGCGTCGTGCTTCACGTCGACACCTGCCGTCGGTCCGGCGCCCAGGCGTCCAGCGCCGGCGGCCTGGGCAGCGGGACGGTCTCCGGCTCATGAGCCGGTTGGCCGAGGCCGAGCACGCGGTACATGAGCCGGCGCATGTTCCGGTTGAAACGGCCGGGTTCCGATGTGATGCGGGAGACGATCGCCGCGTACTCCGCGTGGCTGTACTCGTCCGCCGCGTAACGAAGTTGACCGGCCAGGGAGTGGGTCAGTGACAGCGCCGGTGCCGTCGCGGCGAGCGCGGCGGCAGGGGAGGCAGGGTTGATCTCGCGCTCGGGCGAACTGGCGAGCAGAATCGGTGCCCCGGTCAACGTCCCGTACAGTGTGACCGAGCCATGGTCACCGATGATCCAGTCCGCCGCGATCAACACGCTGCGCCAGTCCGCCTCGGGCGGCACGAGTGTGATGCCCATACGGACACATCGGGCGAGCCACGCTCTCACCTGCCAGGAGCCGTGCCCCGACCAGACGTTGGGATGCACGAGGAGGACGGTCCGGAAGAGTCCGGCGGGCAATTCGGCCATAAGTCTGGGCAGCAGTGCCTCGAACCTTCCGAAGGAGGAGGACGGGCCCCAGGTCGACGCGACGACCACCAGCTTCTCACCGTGCGCCAGGCCGAGCGCCCGGCGGTACTCGGCGCGCAAGGTCAGGCTCGCCGCGATGCGGTCGTGCGCCGGATCGCCGACCACATGAGCCAGCGGCGTCACCTCGGGGCAGAGCCGTTCCAGCTCGTCCAGTTCGGCATGGTGCGGCACGACCACGGCCGCGGGCAGACGGCCGCCGGGCATGAGGTCCTGCCTGCGCAGTCCCGCGATCCCCGGATGCTCCGCCTTCACCAGACGCTTCAGATACCCGGCCCCGTGCGGCAGCGTGATCAGCGGAGCGGAGATCCTCTCCACACCGCGCGGTCCGGCTGCCAGAGCCAGGTCGAAGGACATCGCCAGCGCCTCGTCCCAGGGCAGCACAGCGCCGCCCAGCCCTTGGAGGAAGCGGGGGACCTCGTCGCCGAACACGTGCGGAGGCGCGGTGAATACCACTTGGAGCCTGAAATCGGCCTCCAGTAGGGACAGAACGTCAGCCAGCCGCTTCCCGTAGGTGAGAGTGTGCACGATGGCCAGCACTGTCTTGCGCTGGGCCAAGGTCGACCACTCGCGTTCGTCGTCCGCCGGATCAACTTTCTTGCCCAATGCCGACATGGCAAGTCACCCCCGTTGTCTCGAGGCCCGAAGTGGGCCAGTCCGCGGGAACGTCTGCCCTTGAGGGGTGGACAGAAGGCTTGCCCGAGCCTTGCGGAAACCTTGCAGAGTGCCTGCCGACCGGGTGCCTCGGCATCGACACCCTCGACGACACGTCGACCGGTGGCCGATTCGCGCCCTTTCCGCTATTCGCCAATGGTTTCACCCTGAAGCAAAGTGCCGTACACGGACAGCGCCGAGGGGGAACGCCATGTCCGTACCGCTGTATGTCCCGGTGCTGCCGACACGACAGCACGCGACCGCCGCCTACCGCGCGTTGACGCCGGACGTGCAGCGCCGAGTCGCTCCGTTGTGGACGCTGCCTCCGCGGCCCGGCATGTTGCCGAAACCCCTGGCCGAGGCGATCGCGAAGGACGTCGGCCACGTGACCGCGGCGCAGGGCGGCGGGCGGGCCTGGCTGGACGCGCCGTTCGCCGACGAGGCCCAAGCCGCGGTGCTGGCCAGGACCCTGCCGCCCGAGTGGTGGGACCACCGCAATTTGCGGCCGGTCACCGGTCCCGGCCACCCCGCCGAACAGCAGGCCCTCGCCCTCGCCGTTGCCCGCAGGAGCCGGAGCGGACTCGGTGTCCGCGTACGCCTTCCCGGCGAGTGGAAGGATCGCGCGGCCGCGGACCTCGACGCACTGCTCGACCGGCTTCCCGACGGCCTGTCCGCCGATCTCTTCCTCGACCTCGGCGCCGTGCTGTCCGACCGCCCCGATGCGGCCAAAGAGGCGCTGCGCGCCCTGGATGTGCTGGTCCCGCTCGCTCCATGGCGCGCTGTAGTCGTGATGTCGGGCGGCTTCCCCGACCCGCCCGACGACTTCCTGGAGGGACATCCGGTTGAGGAGCCCCGTGCGGACTGGGAGGTATGGGACGAGATACGGCACAGCGAGCGCCCGTACCTTGCCGGCCTGCATCACGGCGACTACGGCATCCACCCCGCCACGTACGTCGCCCAGACTCCGACCTCACGCGAAGGAGGCCCGTCCTGGGGCATCCTGCGCTACACGAGCCCCCGCTCCTATCACCTGGTTAAAGTCCCGCTCGGCAAGCAGCACGACGACGCCAACCGGGAGGCCGCCCGCTGCCTCACCCGTCTCGCGGAGTTCCGGGGGGTGGGCGCGAGCGCGGGGGAGCGATGGCTGCACGACCGGGCCCGGGGCGTGGTCACCACGGGCAATCACGCGGTCTGGAATCGGGTGGGAAATGTGCAGCACATGACGTTCGTGCGGAACTCGCTGTGATCGCCCGGTACGTGAGTGGGGCGATCTGCTCGCCTGCGCACTGACCACGCCGGCCAAGGCGGGCTGCCGTACCAGCATCCCGGCCGACGTTCACCATCTTGCGGACATCGGCCGCGGACGCGCGCAGCCAGGTCTCCTGCACGGCGTCGTCGGCCTCCGCCAACGAGCCGAGCATGCGGTGGGCGACCGCGCGCAGGTGCGGGCGGTGGGCCTCGAACTCCGCGGCCCCGAGACCCGTTCCAGGATTCTTCTCGTCCATCTGTCACTTCCCCCACGGCGGCGTGTCAGAGCAGCAGGACCGAACGCGCTCGCCACACCACGACGATCAACCGAGGCAGACATCATGACTGTTGACGCGACGATCCTGGTCACCGGCGTACGGGAACGCTCGGCCTACACGTGCTGCCGCTGCTGCGCAAGGCGACACCGGAGCACCCGGTGCGCGTGCTGAGCCGCGGCGAGCGGCCGGACGCCGAGGGCGTCTCCTACGTCACCGGCGAACTGATGACCGGCGAAGGCGTCGCGGCCGCGGTGGCCGAGGTCGAGGTCGACAGCGTTCTCACCTCGCCGGTGGCGCCAAGGGCGATGACGTGGTCGCCGCGCACATGGTCGCGGCGGCCCGCGACGCCGGGGTCCGGCATCTCGTGCACATCTCGGTGATCGGCGCGGACCGGATGCTGGTGGCCTGGTTCGCGACGCAGCGGGCGGCGGAGGGGGCGATCACCGATTCGGGGATCCCGTGGACGATGCTGCGGGCCGCCCAGTTTCACGACCTGGTGCACCAGATGGTCGCCAAGATGGCCAAGCTGCCCTTCGTCCCGGCGCCCGGGATGCGCCTCGAACCGGGCGACGTCCGCGGTGCGTGCCGCGCACGGGGCCGCACCTGGGAGTCGTTCCTGAGCGAGCGCGCCGCCTGAGACGCGCGCCACGTCGTTCGGCGGGACAGGGCGCGATGTTCGGTGGGACTGGGCGCGAGCGGTGCCGTCCGCCGCTACGGTGACCTTCCGAACTGCTTCGAAGGGGGTGCCATGGAAGCGGAGTTGATGGCGCTGGCCGCCTCGGGGGCCACGGCGGTCGTGCAGCAGATGGCGATGGATTCCTGGGGAAACGTACGGGGCCGCATCGTCGCCTTCTTCCGTCGCGGCGGCGCGGCAGAGGCCGAGGTGGAACGTCAACTGGATTATTCGAGAGAGGAGTTGACGGCCGCGGCGCAGGCGGGGGACGAACAGGTCGCCGCCGATGTCGAGGCCGAGTGGCGCACCCGCCTGCGACGCAGGCTGCTCGCCGACCCGGCCGCCGCGGCGGAACTGCGGGCGGTCCTGAACGAACTCCCGTACCCCGCGGGGCGTGAAGTGGTTGACGTCCACAACACGATCAGCGGCGGGGTGCAGCAAGGGCCGGTGATCCAGGCCGGATCGGTGGGTTCGCTCAACCTCGGAGCGCGGCCCGCGCCTCCCGCGCCGCCGACGCGGCCCTGAAGCCCTGAAGCCCTGAGGCCCGCGCGTCGCGGGTGAGACGCGTTGTTCGCCGCGGCGGCCGGTGGCTACCCTCGGGGGGTGCGGTGGCGCCCACCGCCTCTGTGCTTGCGGAGGGCACGGACCCGGCGCCGGCGACCGCGGGCCCCACGGCGGACTCGGGCGCTGCGACCGCGTCCGCACCCGTTACACCAGCTGCGATGACATCGGCGGAGATCGGCCGGGTCGCCGCTGGAGCCGGGAACGGTGCGCTGTCCGGCGCGTCGCCGGCATCGGGTCTGTCGACGGGGCTGCCCGGGAGTGAGGAACAGACGGTGGTGGCGGCCTGGCCGACAGGAAGTGCGGCAGTCTCCGGGCCCGCGGCCGACTGGGACAAGGCGCAGCGGCTGGCCGTTGCCCTCAACGGAACCGTTCAAGGCCTTGCCGAGTACGTACTGCTCGCGCTCGGCGCGACGGAGTTGGCCGCTGTGCTCGGCCCGGACGCGGCCGAGGCCGTACGACGCGCAGCATACGAGCGCGGCACGCTGAACCGACGGGCGATCAAGGCGTTGGAGGTCCTTCGGTACGCCTTCGGCATCGTGCGGAAGGCGGGCCTGCGCCCCGAGGACTTCCTCGGTCTGCCGGCCGTCTCGCTGGACGGCAGGACAGTGGAATTACTCCTACGACGCTGCCGGAAGGCTCTATGCCGTGACTTTGTTGGCGATCTCGTGGGAGTCGAGGTCGGCCCGGGCCACCGCACCCGGCTTGCCGCCGGGCACCTTACACGGCCCTCACCCCCTGGCTCGGTCCTCGACCACCATGGCACCGAACCAAGCAGTCCGGTCGAAGTGGAAGTACGGGGTGCGACCGGACTCTATCGCCCGTTCGAACGTCGCTTTGGCCTGGTAGGGCGAACCGACCCCGGAGGTTCTCAACAAGCTCAAAGACTACGGCCGGCGCTACGGCATCGAGCCCGTCATCGACATCAGCCCCTTGTGACGGGCCGGAACGAATCGAAAGAGGGTCATGTACGAGTTTCACGGCTGGTTCGGCATCGCGGAGTCACCGGAGGAGGCCGACACCGGAACTCTGGACGAGGGCCTCGCCGCACTGCGAACGAGGATCGAGGCGATCGACTGGTCCACGGGAGAGGCCGCCCTGCGCGCCTACAACGGGGAGTGGTTCGTGCGTGTGGACGGGCTGGCCAATCGCAGGCGCGACGAGGCCGAAGAACTTGACACTCTGGTCGCCTTCATTGCAGAGCGCTTCCCCGGTGCATGGGGCCTTTTGTACGAGCGCTCGGACGACCTTTCAGCGCCGCCGGGGCCGGGCGCATTCAGGGTGCGGGTGCTGGCTCGCGGCGAGGTGACAATGCGACTTGACCCGTTTCTGTCACCCACCCGGCCGCTCATCGAGGACTGACTGTGGCGGTGTGACGTGGAGTGGCACTGAGGTCGGCGGGAGCCGCAGACGGCGTGCAGCAGACGCGGCGTTCCGCAGGCTGTGCCGTGTGTCGGGTGGACGTCGGCGACGGGCCCCCACGTTCGCCGGAACTCACGCGGAAGGACGACCGCACCGCTAGGGGCGAGGGGTCGCTGGTTCACATACTGTCGTCCCGACAAGTTTGAACTATCGAACGTCGCAGTTGGAGGGCTATTTTCGAGCAGCCCTTTTCTGTTGTCCGGCCGCTTCCGGGGGGCGGGGGAGCGGGAGCGGGAACCCACTGTCCCCTTGTCTGTGTGCTCTCGCTCGGGGCGATGCGCGGCCCGAACTGTCGACGGTGCAGCCAGCCGCGAAGGTGCCGACGGTATAGCCCCTGTCCCCTGTCCCCGTTTCTGTCCGCTGTCCGCTTTCCGCTGTCCGCGTGGAGTTTGCCGGGCAGTGGCGCCCGGGCCCGTAGCGGGAGCGGGTGTGCGGGATGCCGCGCATCAGCGGGAGCAGGGCCTGGATGTCGCGGAGGTGGGCGCTGGAGACAGTTCGAAGATCGCTGTGCAGGACAGGGATTGCACGCTGGCTCCGTGATAGGCCACCAGCGTTACGCAGAAAGGGAGTTCGTACCCAGTACTCCAGCGGCAGGCAGGCAGGCAGGAAGGTAGGCACGACCGTACGGGTGCGTGCACGCTGGTCGGAGTCTGACGCCCGCACTGCGTCGCTCACGCGGGGGCCTCGTGCTTGTCGCCGTCCGGCTCGGAGGTGATCTGGTAGGACAGCAGTTGCTGGAACCGGCCGGGCCGTTTGGAGAGCTGGGCGTAGGTGCCCTCCTGGACGATGCGGCCTTCGTCGAGGACGACGATGCGGTCGGCGACGGCCACGTTGGTGATGCGGTGGGTCACCAGCAGCACCGTCCGGTCCTGGGCGAGTGCGCGCAGGCGCTTGAAGATGCGGTACTCGGCGCGGGGATCGAGGTTTGCCGTCGGCTCGTCGAGGACCAGTAGTCCGGCTTGCCGGAAGAACGCCCTGGCCAGGGCGATGCGTTGCCATTGGCCGCCGCTGAGTTCCTTGCCGTTGAGCCACTCGCGGGCCAGGAGGGTGTCCAGGCCGTCGCCGAGCTTGTCGACGACCTCGTCGGCGTCGGCCGCCTCGCACGCCTCGTGGACCGCCGCGTCGCCGCCTGCGGTGGGCTGTCCCTGGGTCACGTTCTCGCGCACGGTCAGCGGCCAGTGCGCGTAGTCCTGCGGCACCAGGGCGACCTGCTTCCACAGCGCCTGCGGGTCGCAGTCACCGGTGGGGACGCCGTCCCAGAGCACCTGTCCGGCGGTGGGCAGGTAGAGACCGCTGACCAGCTTCGACAGAGTCGACTTGCCCGAGCCGTTGAAGCCCACCAGCGCGGTGACCTCACCGCGCCGCAAGGTGAGGCAGACGTCGGACAGCGCGTCGCCGTCCTGTCCCGCGTAGCGGTGCGTGAGCGACTTGACCTCGATCACTGAGGGAGCTGTGGGCCGGTGCGGCCCCCTGCGCATGCGAAAGCCTCCGGCCTTCTCGAGGAAGCCGGTCCAGTCGTCCATGTACAGCCCGGTCCGCACGGCGCGGGCGCCGACGGCCACCAGACCGCGGACCGACATGCCGACCGTCTGGAGCGCGAAAACCGCCGTGCCCGCGTGTCCGACGGTGATGCGGCCGGTCGCGAGCAGCCACACGACCGCAGCCCACACCACCGTCGAGCCCAGGCCGCCGCAGACCGCGCCGATCAGGGACATGCGGGCCCCTTGGTCGGCCGCGGCCCGGTCCTCGCGGTTGATCCGGGCGACGGTGTGCCGGTACCGGCCGGACAGGAAGTCGGCCATGGTGCCGGCGCGGATCTGGTCGGCGGCGTCCTTGGTGTAGATGTGCCAGCGCAGGACGGACAGCATCCGGTTGTCGCCGTTGCTGCGGAGGTTGGCCAGGTACCGGACGCGCGCGGCGCTGACCTGGGCCAGGGCCTGCGGCAGGCTGGCCGCGACGAGGAGGGGCAGCAGGACCCAGTGCACACCGGCCAGGACGATCGCCCCGGCGAGGAAGGCGGCGGCCGAGGCGATCAGGTCCTGGCCCTCGTTGATCAGGTCGCCGGTGACCTGGGCGCCGCGGTCCGCGGCTTCGCGGTCGCGGTTGAAGTCGGGGTCGTCGTAGGCGGACAGCTCGACCTCGGCGCAGCCGGTGAGCAGCATCAGCTCGGCCTCGCGGGCCATCAGCGGGCCCACCCGGGAGGACAGCCAGTTGACGGTGATGCCAAGGAGCGCCCGCACGGCGGCGGCTCCGGCCAGCAGGGCGATGGAGGGCCACGCCGCGAGGAGCCGGGCGTAGACGTCTCCGTCGCGCAGGAGGGCCGTCAAGGTGCCGGAGATGGCGACCAGCCCCAGGGCCTGCGTCACGCCGGTGATCGTCTGGCACAGCAGGAGGCCGGCGGTGGCGCGTCGGTCGACGCGCCAGGCGAGGCTCAGGGAGCGGCGTACCAGCTGCGGCAGTCGTCGGGCCATGTCCCGCATCCGGATCGAGCGACCGGCCGCTTCCCGGCTTCCGGTCAGGTCGACGTAGCGCATCTGGGAGTCGGAAGCGGGCGAGGAGGGGGAGGCGTCTCGCGGTTGCGACGCGGTGGTGCCGGCCGCTGTGGCCGTGCGGGGTCGCGGAACGTCATCGCCTGGGGCGTGCGTCGGTTCGCTCATGCCGTCCGCTCCGCATGCGGGCGTGCTGTGCGGCGGAGGCCGCCCCCGCTGTATGTCGCCGGTAGGGGCTGGTGCCCGCTCCGCGACAGCTGGTGGGTGAGGGTGCTGACCGGCGTCATGGCATGGCTCCGTCGGGGAGGAGGTGCAGGGTTCCTGATCTTCTCGGTGCGCAACTGCCTCTGCGTCTGCGCGCGTTGCGGTGGCGATGATGCCGGGGTCAACGACCCGGCAGCCCGCTTCGAACACGCGTGTTTCGGACGCGGCGAGTTCCGTACGGGAACAGGGAACGACTCCGTTACCGGTGCATGCATCCTTGGGGCGCACAGGTCTCGCCGAGGAAGGGCTTGGCCGAAACGCCGCAGCCGATACGTATGTGGCTGACGGGGTTGGCGGCCGCGGCCGGGCCGCTCAACTTCCATGCCGCTCAACTTCGATGCCGCGGTGCCAGTCTCCGCCGGAGGTCAGCGCTTCGGAGCCTGCGAGAAGTTCGCCCTGGTCTCCGCGATCAGACGGTGATGGCTCTCCAGCAGACCGTCGGGCAACTCGTGGACCGCGAACCATCCGGCCTCGAGGATCTCGAAAGGGTCGATGCGCAGGGTTCCACCGGTGAGGCGGGCCTCGTAGGCCACCTCGAGACGCAGCTTGAAGCCACTGTTCAGTCGCACCAGGCGGCCGACGGCCACGTCGAGGCCGGTCTCTTCGCGTACCTCCCGTACGACTGTGTCGCCGAACTCCTCGCCCTTGACCGCGAAGCCGGTGGGGAGCCCCCACGGATGGCTCTTCGACCACATGCGGTGCCGGAGCAGCAGCACGCGCTGCCGCTCGTCACGCACGATGCCCGTGACACCGACCATGAATGTGGCATGGCTCAGCCACAGCACGCGCCACTTGAGGCTCCCGCGCAGTCCGTGCCAGATCCATGCGGTGAACCGCGAGAACACGCTCCGTCTCCCTCCGGGCCGAGAACATCGAGGCCGTGCACACCGGCGTCCGCTTCCGCCGCGGTCGCCGGGGAACGGTGGGGACGAGCGGCGGTACCGGGTGCGTCACCACAACTCCTGATTGTGCCGCAGCCGCCGCACCGCGCCGCCCCACCGCCGCACCGCGCCGCCCCACCGCCGCGCCGCCCCACCGCCGCACCGCGCCGCCGCGCCGCCGCGCCGCCGCGCCGCCGCGCCGCCGCGCCGCCGCGCGGCCCCAGGCGTCAGGTGCAGACGTACGGCAGCGGCTCGCCCGGCGCGTACTTCGTCCAGTCCTCCTGCGTGATCGGCCCGGCTTCCGCGCACAGCGTCCGGTAGGGGTCGGTCCATTGATCAATGCGCCACAGCTGCGCGGTGCCGGAGTTCTGCACTGTCGCAAGTGTGTGGCCGTCCGGGCTGACCGCCATGTCCCACACCTGTCCGGACGTGGTGACGGGGATGGGGAGGCCGACCTCGTGGCGCGTCCTCGGGTTCCAGAACCGGACGGTCTGGCCTCCCGAGACAGTGACAAGGAGGGATCCGTCCGGGCTGAAGGCCACCGCGTCGACCTGGCGGTCCGACTTCGGTACGGGCATGGTGAGAGGGCGGCCGGTCTGCCGCTGTGTGGACGGGTTCCACAGGCGCACCGTGCCGTCCTCGCCCGCGGTGGCCAGGGCGCGTCCGTCCGCCGTGAAGGCGAGATCATGTGCGTCGTGCGCGGAGGCCCCGCTGCCGTGCCGGATGTCCGCGCCGACCTGTCGCCGCGTGGCCGTGTTCCACAGCCGCACCACGCCGTCCGCGCCCGCGGTGGCGAGGACCGTGCCGTCCGGGCTGAACGCCAGGTCGTGCACCGCGCTGTACCTCGGCGTCTCGGCGGAGAACGGGTTCGCGACGATCGGGCGGCCGATCTGTTCGCGGGTCCTGGAGTCCCAGAGGCGGACCGTGCCGTCCCCGTTCCCGGTGGCCAGGACGGTGCCCTTGGGGTTGAACGCGACCTCGACGGCGTTGTAGACCCCCTGCGTGCCGTACGTGGCGGGGATCCTGAGGAAACGCCCGGACTTGCGCCGGGTGACCGGGTCCCAGAATCCCACGGTGCCGTCCTGGCCCGCGGTGACCAGAAGCCGGCCGTCCGGGCTGAACGTCAGCGCGTTCACCGCGTACTCGGTGGTCGCCTCGAAAGGGTCGCCGCGGGGCTGTTGCGTCCTCGGGTCCCACAGCCGCACGGTGCCCTTGCTGTCGCCGGTGGCCAGGACCGTGCCGGCCGGGTCGAAGGCCACCGCGGTCCCCTGGTAACCGAAGGAGGCCGCGGTGACGGGCGCGCCGAGCGGCTTGCGAGTGGCGGGGTTGAAGAGCCGGACCGTGTTGTCTCCCCCCGCGACGGCCAGTACCGTGCCCGCCGGGTCGAGCGCGAGACCGGTGGCCGAGCCCGCATCCGGCAGCGGGATGGCGCGGCCCAGATCGTGCCCGGTGGCGACGGACCACAGCCGCACGACGCCGTTGCTGAGGGTGATCAGCGATTTTCCGCTCGCGCTGAAGACGGCCGCGCTCACTTTGCTGCCGTCGGGTTGTGCGACGAAGGGGCGGCCGACGGCGCGCTGCGTGACCGGGTCCCACAGCCGCGCCGTGCCGTCGCCGCACGCCGTGGCCAGCAGGGTGCCCTTGGGGTTGAACGCCAGCCCGACCACCCCGAACAGCCGGTCCTTGGTGGCGGTGATCGCGGTGCCTGTCTCGCGGTGGGTCGCGGGGTCCCAGAAGCGGACGGTGCCGTCCTTGGCGGCCGTGACCAGCGTCCGGCCGCGGGGGGCGAAGACGACGGAGGTGGCCATGCCGTCCTTGGCGGCGGCTTTGATCGGGGCCCCGACCTGCCGCAGGTCGTGGGTGTCCCACAGCAGCACCGTGGCGCCATGGGTGCTGGCCAGGAGGGACCCGTCCGGGCTGAACGCCACCGCCGCCCTGCCTCCGGCGGAATCTGCGCCGCGCTCCCGCACGGCCCGTCGAACCCGGTGGTGCGTCGCGGTGTCGAACAACTGCACCGTTCCGTCGTTGCTGGCAGTGGCCAGCGACCTGCCGTCCGGGCTGAAGGCGACGGCGTTCGTCAGGCCGTCGAAGCCCTGTGTGACGGGGGCGCCGACCTGCTGTCCCGTCGCCGGGTTCCACAGGCGCAACTGGAGCCCGTCGACGCTGGCCAGCAGGGTGCCCGCCGGGTTGAACGCCAGCGCTTCGACCTCTGTGTCGTGCCCGATGAGCATGCCGTCCTGCTGTTGCCCGGTCAGCAGTGTGCTCATCGCCGTACCGGCCTGGTCGGTCCGTGACACATGCCAGGCGGCGACGGCCAGCCGCCTCGCCCGCAGCGGGTCCGACCGTTCGACGACCAGGCTCTGGGAGGCGAGTTGCCGCGACAGTGCGAGGGCGTGCTGCGCGCGGACATGCCTCTCCTGCGCGGCGGCGGCGTCCGCGTTGCTCATCGCCGTCCTCGCGGCGATCCCCGCGGCCACGGTCAGCAGCACGAGCACGATGCTCACCGCCCTGCGCTGCCAAAGCTGTCGCCGGACCGTACGGTCGGCGGTGGCAAGAAAGGCCCGCGCGGACGGCGGCAGCCCCGCGGTGCCCGACGGGGCCTGCTCCGCGCGGGCCCGCATGGCGGCCAGCCGCGTGCCCCGGTACAGCAGGGACGCGTCACGCCCCGAGCGCTCCCAGGCCAGCGCGTCGTCGGTGAGCTGCTGGACGGCGTGCAGCGAGTCGCGGTCGGCATTGAGCCATTTACGCAGGTCAGGCCATTCGCGGAGCAGTGCCTCATGGCTGATGCGGACGGTGTCGCGATCCAGCGTGAGCAAACGGGCCTCGGCGAACCGGTCGATCGCCTGCTGCGCGGCGCCGGGATTCGCGAGGCCGTGCAGCAGCTCGGCGCGTTCCACCGGCCGGGCGGTGTCGCTCGCGTCCTCGCCGACCCGCACGAGCCGGGGCAGCATACGGCGGACGGCTTTGCGGCCCGCTTCGTCCAGCGAGCCGTAGACCTGTTCGGCGGTGGTCGCGATCGCCCGTGCGATCCCGCCGGTGGCGCGGTACCCGGCGACAGTGAGCCGTGCTCCGGCGCACTCCCACCACGTCGCCCACAGGGCGTGGGAGAGCAGCGGCAGCGCCCCGGCGGCCGGCCGGCCGTCGCTGGAGGCGCCGAGCTCGTGCAGCATGACATCCGCCAGCCCGTCGTCGAGGACAAGGCCGACGGCTCCCGCGGGCCGTTCGATGCAGGCCAGCAGTTCCTTGGGGGTCATGGGCTCGACCAGCACCTGGCGTTCGCGCAACACGGTCAGCAACTCCGGGTGTTCGGCGGCCCGGCCGTAGAAGTCCGCCCGCAGCGCGAGGACCGCCAGTGTCCGCGGCGGGGCTTCTCCGTCCCCGCCCGCGGCGGCGGTCACGGCCCGCAGGAACGCGGTGCGTTCCGCCGCGTCCGGGCAGAGAGTGAACAGTTCCTCCAGTTGGTCGACGAGGATGATCAGGCGCGCGCCGGGCCGGTCGGCCAGCATCCGGGCGATCAGCGCACGTGCGTGACCGGGATCGGCCCGCAGCCGGTCGGCGCCGTCCTGGGGTGCGGCGTCGAGCTGCCCGGCCAGGCGGCGGAGCGGGTTGCTGCCGGGCGTCAGGCGTACGCACGGCCAGCCCTCGGAGCCGGGCAGACCGGGCAGGCCCCGGGCCCGGACAGCGGCCAGCAGACCGGCGTTGAGCAGGGAGGTCTTACCCGAACCCGACGCTCCGACCAGGGCCAGCAGACCGGGCGCGGCCGCGTCGGCGGCACACGCCTCCGCGACCGTCGGGAGCAGCCGGCCGGTCATCTGCTCGCGCCCGAAGAACACATCGGCGTCGTCGGTCCCGAACGCGTCGAGGCCCGGGTAGGGGCACCGGCCGGGCGCGGGGTCCCGCGGTCCCTGCGGCCGGGGCGCGGCCGGCGCCGCCGGGTTGGGCGCGATCACGAGGTTCCCTGAGCGGTCACCCGCCTGCCGCCGGGGCCAGGGCCGGTTCTGGTCGCGCAGCTTCTGGAAGACCGTGTCGTAGACCGAGTCCAGGGTCAGCTGGTGCGGACCGCGCGGATCGCCGTCCTCCAGGAGTTCCAAGAACGCTCCGGTGAAGGCGGTGCGGTCGGCGCCCGGTGGGGCCAGCGCCAACTGTTCCGCGGAGCCGATGAGATACAGGCCGTGCGCGGGGGCGAGGGCGAACGCCGGCGCAACCGGCCCGCCGCCGCTCAGGGACGCCCATCCGGAGAAGCAGCAGTCGAGCACCACGACCACGGACGAGGCGGGGCTGACCGCGAGCGCCTGCCGGAGCGAGGAGAACGACAGTGCCTGATGGTCGGCCATGCCCGGGACGAGCCGGCCGGTGCCGCTGGCGGCCAGATACAGTTCGTCGTCGGGCCCGAGCAGGCCGTGGCCGATGAAGTAGACCAGCAGCACGGTGCCCGCCTGCTGGGCCGCCTCGGTGACGGCGATCGCCATGGTCTGGGCGTCCGGCGGATTCAGCACCGCGTGCAGCGCACCGTCCCGCACACCGCACCGCTCGCGCAGGGCGTTTCGCAACGCTTCGAAACTGCTCTCCACCGCGGGCACGGCCGGTAGGTCGGGGCCGTCGTGTGCGGCGGTGGCCAGCAGCAGGACCCGTACACCGGAACCGGACAGATCAGTCATCGGCCGGCGGAAGCTCCGTATTGTTCTGTGTCTCGTTGAGCAAGGTGACCACGTGGGCCACCTGTTGCGCGAGCGCGACGGCGTCGAGCTTGGCCAGGTTCTCTGCGGCGAGCTCCACCGACGCGCCGTCGGCACGCGTCACCTTGATGCGCACCCCGGATCGCCGCAGCCGCAGCCAGGCCACCACGGTGGTGCCGAACGCGGTCACCGCACCGGCCGGTCCGAGAGCCACGGTGAGGGCTTCGAGCACCGGCCCGAGCGCCCCCGGGGGTGGCGGGCTCTCACGGCGGCCGACCGTGCCTCGCAGTTCCTGTACCTGTCTCAACCACTCGTGCAGCGAACGGAGTTCGTCCGCGGTCTGCGGGCCCTGCGCGGTCACCGATGCGTACACGATCCAGCCCCCCCCAGCTCTCGATCGATCACGGCCGTCGGCCAGCGTAGCCAAGAGCGCGGTCCCGCGCGGGCGATTCGACGGCCGCCCGAGCCCCGCGAGGACGAGGCCCGGTGTGGTGCCGGCGCTCTCGGTCACGCGGTGGCGGACGTGGCCGTTCTCCGGGGCAGGATCTGCCGGGCCAGGTCGGAGCGGAGTCCGAAGCGGCGCCATTCCCGGGGGTATCCGAGGGACACTTCATCGAAGGGCACGCCGTCGTAGACGGTGCTGCGGGGGATGTGCAGATGCCCGTACACGACGGACCGTACGTCGAAGCGGGTGTGCCAGTCGGCCGTGCGCACGGTTCCGCACCACTGCGCGAACTCCTGGTAGGTCATCACCTCGGTGGGCCGGCGCACCAGGGGCCAGTGGTTGACCAGGAGCAGTGGTGGCTGGCCGGGGCCGCTGACCTCCGTCAGTCGCCGCTCGCTCTCCTCAATGCGCGCCGCGCACCAGTCCTGGCGGCTCGGGTAGGGGTCCGGGTGGAGGAAGAACTCGTCGGTGCACACGATCCCGGCCTCGTAGGCCTTCTCCAGGGATTCCTCGCGCGTCGTGGTGCCCGGGGCCAGGAATGTGTAGTCGTAGAGCAGGAAGAGGGGCGCGATGCGTACCGGGCCGCCCGCGCCGTGCCACACCGGGTAGGGGTCCTCGGGGGTGAGCACGTCGAGGCGGCGGCAGAGCTCCACCAGCGCTTCGTAGCGGCGCACTCCGCGCAGCGGGCTGGTCTCCTGCTTGACGGTCCACAGTTCGTGGTTGCCGGGAACCCAGATCACCCGTGCGAAGCGCTCTCGCAGCAGAGTCAGGGCCCACTCGATGTCCGCCATCAGTTCACCCACGTCGCCCGCGACGATCAGCCAGTCGTCGGGCGACGTCGGCTTCAGCTCGGACACCACCGACCGGTTCTCGGCGTAGGAGATGTGGAGGTCGCTGACTGCTCGTATCACGCCTTCGGGCTCTGGCATGTGATCAGGGTAGAACGCCTGCGTAGGGGGTGGGTAAGGCCGGGGTGTCGATGGAGGGCGGCGCTGACTCCCTTGGTGTCGGGGCGTGCGCCGAGTGACTGTTGATCCTCGGCGGAGGGTGGCTGGGGTCTGCCTCAAATGCTGCGCCGCGAAGGGTATTTGGGGGCGTGGCCCGCGTCGTGGTTCCGCGTGCCAGCCCCCTGGGACGCGGCCTGTACAGGGGTGCGGTGTTCGACCATGATGCTCAAGGAACTGTCGTGGTCGGGGGGCACGAGTGGGTTTGGTCGGCCATGCGAAGCCCGCTTCGTGTGCGCCTGAGCAGGCTCCTTCCGTTCTTCCGCGCTCTTCTGACGTGGCGCCATGTCAAAGCGGTGTGGCAGGAAGGAGTCCGGCATGAGCCTTCGCGCGCTCGCTCGCATGTATGCCGACGGTGAGATATCGACGACGCAGGCCCTGGGTGAACTCGGCAGGCGCCTGGACATCCCATTGTCCGAAGGGCAGCGCGGATTGTGGGCGCTCGCCCAATTGGAACCGGATACGTACGCGTACAACGTTCCGGTGGGCTTTGCGTTTTCGGACGTGGATACCGAGGCGCTTCAGACCGCGTTCCGCGACACGCTTTCCCGGCATCCGCTTCTCTCGGCCACGGTGCGCGACACGAAGGACGGGCCGCGTCTGTCCCACGGAGATGCGGACGGTTTCTTCGTCGAGGACGTGGATATTTCCGATATCCCGTCCGATCGAGTGCTGGACTTTTTGAGGGAGAGGGCTCGGCGGCCGTTCGACGTGGCCGGGGCTCCCTTGACCAGGCTGACTGTCCTGCGTCGCTCCGCGTCCGAGGCGTACGTTCTGCTGGTCGTCCATCACCTCGTGATCGATGGAGTGTCGGGGCGTCTCGTCGTCGACACGCTGCTCAGTTCGTACCGGGCGCGGGCCGAGGGGCAGGATGTGCCGTTGGAGGTGGGCTCCGCCTCGTTCGGGGAGTTCGTCGCGTGGGAACGGGACTTGCTCGCCGGTGAACGCGCCGGTGAGCGCGCCGAGGAGGACCGCGCGTTCTGGGCGCGGGAGCTGGCCGGCGCGGGCGTCCTCACGGGGTTACCCTCGCAGGTGGCCCTGGAGCCGGACGCGCCCCACGTGGGCGAGGTGCACACCAGTCGGCTGTCGAACGAGCAGGCCGCCGCCATCGCGGCCTTCACCGCTTCGCACGCCATCAGCCCGGGGATCTTCTTCCTGACGGCCTTCCTGACCTTGCTGCACCGGTACACCGGAAACGAGGACCTCGTCATCGGGATGCCGGTGGCCGGGCGCCCGACGGAGCAATTCGATTCCATTGTCGGCTGCTTCGTGAACACGCTGCCCGTCCGGAGCAGGCCGAACGCCTCCGAGGAATTCCTTTCGTTCGCCCGGCGCGTGCGGTCCACGGTGCTCGACGTGCTTGAGCACGGGGCCTACCCGTTCCACCGGATCGTGGACGATCTCGGTGCCCGGGGCGAGAATCCGCGGTCGCCTCTTTATCAGGTCGTGTACAACTATCAGGATTCTGCTCTTTCCGGATATCTGGGCGAGCGGGCCCGCGCCACCGGCGAGACGGAGTTCGAGCTCGTCGACGGGCTGTACCAGCTGGGGGAGTACGACCTCACGGTGGACGTGGCTCCCGGTGACGGGTTCCTGGTGAACTGGAAATACCACCCCGACGCCTTCTCGGCCGACGCCGTCGCGCGCATGGCGGAACACTTCGCCACCCTGGTGGACGGCATCCTCGCCTCGGACGGGCAGTCGCCGATAGGTGAACTGAATCTGCTCGGTGACGAGGAACGGCGCTTCGTCGTCGAGGCATGGAACCGCACCCAGGTCGACTTTCCCGCGCATCGGACGTGCTGGGACCTCTTCGCGGAGCAGGCGGAGGCGAACCCGGATGCCCCGGCGGTCACCTGCGGGGAGCGGACTCTCACCTATCGCCAACTCGCTGACCGCAGCACGGCGCTGGCGCAGGCGCTGCCGCGGCAAGGCGTCGGGCCCGGGGACGTCGTCGGGGTCTGCTACGAACGGTCGCCCGACCTTGTCGTGGCCCTCCTCGCCGTCATGAAGCTCGGCGCGGTCTACCTGCCCCTGGACAGCCGGCTGCCGACCGAACGCCTCGCCTACATGGTCGAGGACAGCGGGGCACGACTCGTCCTCTGCCATGCGGGGGTGGTGGCGGACAGGCTCGCCGCCATGGGGGAGGGGAAGGCGAGGCTGTATCCGACAGACCGCCAGGACGAGGAGGGTGCCCGGACATGGGCAGGGGGTGGGGGGACGGTCGGCGGTGCGCTGGACTCGCAGTCGGACGCTGGTGCGCCGGACTCGCAGTCGGTCGGCGATGCGCCGGACTCGCAGTCGGTCGCCGGTGCGCCGGATTCGCGAGTCTCGACACCTCGGGCCGCCTACGTCATCTACACCTCGGGCAGCACGGGGAAGCCCAAGGGCGTCGTGGTTCCGCACGCGGCGCTGACCAACTTCCTGCTCGCCATGGCGCACACGCTGGGCGTGACGTCCCACGACCGGCTGTTGGCCCTCACCACGCACAGCTTCGACATCGCAGCCTTGGAGCTGTACCTCCCGCTGATCACCGGCGGGCAGGTCTGCGTCTGTGACGCGGCCACGGCCGCCGATGCCACCTTGCTGGCCGACAAGGTCGCCGACTGGCGACCCACCATCATGCAGGCCACTCCGGCGACCTGGGCCATGCTGGTGCGCGTCGGGTGGCGGAACACCGAAGGCGTCAAGGTGCTGTGTGGCGGCGAGGCGTTGTCCGACGGCCTGAAGAACCACCTTGTGGCGCGCGGCGAGGCCTGGAACCTGTACGGGCCCACGGAGACGACCATCTGGTCCGCGGCCAAGCGGCTGCGCCGTGAGGAGCCGGTGTCCATCGGCAGCCCCATCGCCAACACCCAGCTGTACATCCTCGACCAGAACCTGAGTCCCCTGCCTGTCGGCGTGACCGGCGAGCTGCACATCGCGGGCGACGGGGTCGCCCTGGGTTACCACCGCAAGCCGGAGCTGACGGCCGAGCGCTTCCTCGACAACCCGTTCGCGCCCGGACGGCTGTACCGGACCGGCGACCTCGCGCGCCGACTGCCGAACGGCGAGATCGTCGTCCTGGGCCGGATGGACAACCAGGTCAAACTGCGCGGCCATCGCATCGAACTCGGCGAGATCGAGGCGGTGCTCGACGCCCGTCCGGAGATCGGCCGAAGCGTCGTCCTGCTGGAGCGTGTCGGCCTGTCGGACAGGCTCACGGCCTATTACACCGGGAATGGGGACGGACACGGGGACGGGGATGGCGGCAGGAACGGGGGCGGGGACGCGCCTGTCGACGCTGCCCTGCTGCGCGCGGAACTCGCCAAGACCCTCCCCGCCTACATGGTGCCCGCCGCGTTCGTGGCCCTGGACGCCTTTCCGCTCACGCCGCACGGCAAGGTCGACCGGGCGAGGCTGGCCGAGGCCGCCCGGACGGTGCCGACCCCGGCCGCCGAGAGCCGGGCCGGTGAGAGCCGGGCTGCCGACAGCCCGGCCGCCGAGAGCCCCGTCGAGGACAGCCCGGTGGCCGCGCTGGACATCGAGCGCACCGTGCGCGGGATCTTCGAAGAGGTGCTCGGCTCGCGCGACATCGATCGTGCCGCGGGCTTCTTCGACATCGGCGGGGACTCGTTCGCGGCCATCGAAGCGATGGCGCGGATCAACCGCGAGTTCGGCTGCTCGCTGCGCCCCACCAGCCTTTTCGCGCACCCGTCCGTCGCGGCGATGGCCCGGCACCTGACGGGGCTGCTGCCCGCTGAGCAACCACCCGCGGCGCAGGCACCCGCGGCGCAGGCACCCGCGGCGCAGCCGGTCGAGCCCTTGCAGCAGTCGGCCGAGCCCCTGCGTCACCCTGCTCCGCGCCGTACCACTCCGGCAGCCGACGACGCCTCGCTCGCCGACTCGATCGCGGTGATCGGCATGTCCTGCCGGTTCCCGGGCGCCATGGACCACCGCGCGTTCTGGTCCGCGCTCGTGGAAGGACGCAGCGGCGGCACGTCATGGTCGGCCGAGGAACTGCGCGCGCTCGGCGTGCCGGAGGAGCTGATCACCCGGCCCGGATACGTGCCGCAGCGGTCGGTCGTGGACGGCAGGGCGGAGTTCGACGCGGCGTTCTTCGACATCTCCCCGCGCGACGCCGAGTTCATGGACCCACAGGCGCGCTTGCTGTTGCAGCACGCGTGGCAGGCGCTTGAGGACGCCGGGTACCGCCCGGAGGACGTTCCCGGGACCAGCGTCACCACGTCCACGAGCACGAACTTCTACCAGGCCCTGCTCCCGGCTCTGATGGCGAACGCGTCGGGCCCGCGGGTCCTGGCCAGCTCCGAGACCTACGCCGCGTGGCTGTTCGCGCAAGGCGGCACGGTGCCCACGATGATCTCCACGAAGCTTGGCCTGCATGGCCCCAGCATGGCGGTGAGCACCAACTGCTCCTCGGCGCTGAGCGCGGTGCACGTCGCTTGTCAGGGGCTCCTGGCCGGCGATGCCGACCAGGCGATCGTCGGCGCGGCCAGCCTGTTCTCCGCGGGGGAACTGGGCTACGTGCACCAGCCGGGCCTGAACTTCTCCAGCGACGGGCGCAGCCGCGCCTTCGCCGACGGCGCCGACGGCATGTCCGGCGGTGAAGGTGTCGGCGTGGTCGTCCTCAAACGCGCCGACGAGGCGATCGCCGCCGGCGACCACATCTACTGCCTGATCCGCGGCGTCGCGGTGAACAATGACGGCGGCGACAAAGCAGGGTTCTACGCGCCCGGTGTGCGCGGCCAGACCGAGGTGATCCGCAAGGCGCTGGACAAGGCGGGCACGGACCCGTCGACGATCAGCTACGTCGAAGCGCACGGCACGGGCACGCGACTCGGCGATCCCATCGAGGTCGCCGCTCTGACCGAGGCGTACCGGCACTACACGGCACGCAGCCAGTACTGCGGCATCGGCTCGGTCAAGAGCAACATCGGCCACCTGGACGCGGCCGCGGGCATGGCCGGCCTCATCAAGGTGGCCTTGGCCCTGCAGCACGGCGAGGTTCCGCGGACCCTGCACTGCGACGTGTCCAGCTCGGAGATCGACTGGGACGAGTCGCCGTTCTTCGTGGCCGACAGGAACCTGCCGCTGAACGGCGACGAGCCCGCACGGGCGGGACTGAGCTCCTTCGGGATCGGCGGCACCAACGCGCACGCGGTACTGGAACAGGCGCCGACCGGTGCGCGGGCCACCGGACGCCCCGGGCCCCAGGCGGTGGTCCTCTCGGCCCGCGACAAGGAGCGGCTCGGCGTCCTCGCGCGGCAGCTTCTGGAGTTCCTGCCGGGATACCGGGACGCACACGGCGATCTGGCGTCGCTCGCGCCGCTCGCGTACACGCTGCAGGTCGGGCGGCGGGCGATGGCCGAGCGAGTCGTCTTCGTCGCGAGCGACGTCGGCGGGCTGATCGCAACCCTTCAGGAGTACGTCGAGCGCGGGGCGCGCGGAGCGGTGTTCGAAGGTACGGCCCGACGGCCCGAGGACGAGTTGCTCGGCCTCTTCGATCGCCCCGGGGAGCTGCGAGATCTGGTCGCGGGGTGGCTCGAACGCGGGGAGTGGGAGAAGGTCGCGCCCCTGTGGGTCAACGGCGTCGACGTCGATTGGCACGCCTGCCACGGGGCGAACCCGCCGGTGCGGGTGAGCCTGCCGACGTATCCGTTTGCTGGGAAACGGTTCTGGCCGACTGCCGAGGCGGGGTCTGTGTCGGTGTCGGGGTCGGGCTCGGTACGGGTGCCGGTGCCCGTACCGGTGTCCGTGCCCGTGTCCGTACCGGTGTCCGTACCGGTGTCGGGTTCCCGGGCCGCCGACCCGCTCGACGCGCTCGACGCGGCATCGTTGCTCGTGGCCGCGGCCGGGCCCGCGGGCGTCGAAGCGTTTCTGTCCGGTCGCATGACCGCTACGGACGAGATGGACGGCCTCTCGCGCCCGCTGGTGCTCGCACAGCTCGTGGCGGCGGGCCTGTTCGACGTGCCCGTTCGGCGCGACTTGATCGGGCAAGGGGTCACGCCTTCCTTCGCGCAGTGGCTCGACCGGACGGTGACCGTGCTGCTGAGCCACGGAGAACTCGTGCGCGAAGGCGAGTTCGTCGCGCCCAGGAAGGCTGCGCCGGACCTCGAACAAGCGTGGCGCGCTTGGCGCGCGTGGAAGGACACCCATGCCGACGATCCGGAGCTGGCGGCCAAGACCGGCCTGACCGAGCGCATGATCGACGCCCTGCCCGCGATCCTGTCCGGGCGGACGAAGGCCACGGCGGTCATGTTCCCCGGCGGCTCGTTCGAGCTGGTCGAACCGGTGTACCGGGGGAACGCGACGGCCGACTACTTCAACGACGTGACGGCCGGCGCGGTGCGCGCGGAGGTGGCCGCCCGCCGCCGCGACGGGGTCCGGCTGCTGGAGATCGGAGCGGGCACCGGCAGCACCAGTGAGCGCGTCTTCGCCCGACTGGCGGGCCGCGATCTCGCTGAGTACCTCGCTGAATACCGCTACACGGACGTTTCGAAGGCGTTCCTGATCGACGCGGAGCGGCGGTTCGCCGGGCAGGTGCCGTACGTGTCCTTCACGACCTTCGACGTGGAGCGGGAACCCGGCGCTCAGGGACTTGCCGCGGGCCACTACGACATCGTCATCGCCAACAATGTCCTGCACGCCACCAAGGACATCGTGCAGGCGGTGCGTCACGCCAGAGCGCTGCTGCGGCCCGGCGGAGCCCTCGTACTCAACGAACTCGCCCGGAACGACTGGTGGTCACACCTGACCTTCGGGCTCCTCGAAGGCTGGTGGCGGCCCACGGACGGACGGCGCATCCAGGGCGGACCGGCGCTGTCCTCGGACTCGTGGCGCGAAGTGCTGCGGGAGTGCGGGTTCGACACGGTCGAACTGCTGGCGGAGCCCGCCCGCGACCTGGGGCAGCAGGTGCTCCTTGCGCGTGCCGGTTCGCCCGTTCCGCGCCGGGATCCGCGGCCTGCCGCGCCCGGTTCGACCGAGGAGCACGTCCGCGCGGCCGTCGAGCGGATCCTCGCCGAGACGCTGAAACTGACCGCGGACGAGCTTGCTGCCGACAAGCCTTTCGCCGACTACGGACTTGACTCGCTCACCGGCGTCTCCCTGGTGCACCGGCTCAACGAGTCGCTGGGCACCGACCTTGATCCGAGCGTGCTGTTCGAGAACCCGTCGATCAGGCGGCTGACGCGTTTCATCGTCGAGGAGGAAGGCGCTGCCATCGTGGCCGCGCCGATCGAGACGGCCGTGCCGATCGAGACGGCCGTGCCGATCGCATCGACCGTACCGATCGCGTCGAGTGAGACGCTGGCGCAGACCGAGACGACCGAGACGACCGAGACGACCGAGACGACCGAGACGACCGAGACGACGGGGACGACGGGGACGACCGTGACGACCGGGACGACCGCGCCGGCCGAGACCTCGGGCGGCGATGGCCGGGAGCCCGTCGCGATCGTCGGGATGAGCGGCCGGTTCCCGGGCGCCCGGGATGTCGACGCGTTCTGGAACCTGTTGTCCTCCGGCCGGGACGCCGTCTCGAAGGTGTCCCGCTGGGACCTCGCGTCGCTGGGCAGCGTGTGCCTGGACGGCGGTCTCCTGGACGGCGTCGACGAGTTCGACCCGCTCTTCTTCGGGATCTCCGGCGCGGAGGCCGTCTACATGGAGCCGCAGCAGCGGCTGTTCCTCCAAGAAGCGTGGCGGGCGCTCGAGGACGCGGGCCACGTGGGGGAGTCGCTCGACCGCGACCGGTGCGGCATCTACGTGGGCTGCGCCGCGGGCGACTACCTGGACATGACGGGGCCGGCCGACTACCCGGGCCAGGCGCTGTGGGGCAACATGAACTCGCTCGTGCCGTCCCGCATCGCGTACTACCTGGACCTGCACGGACCGGCGATCGCGGTCGACACCGCATGCTCCAGCTCACTCGTCTCCCTCTACCTGGCGTGCCAGGCGCTGTGGGCGGGCGAGGTCTCCACGGCGATCGCGGGCGGGGTCTACGTCCAGAACTCGCCGCGGCTGTATCTGGCGGCGTCGCGGGCCGGGATGCTCTCCCCGACGGGCCGGTCCCGGTCGTTCGACCAGGCGGCCGACGGATTCGTGCCCGCCGAAGGGGTCGGTGCCCTGATCCTCAAACGGCTCTCGGACGCCGAGGCGGACGGCGACCACATCCACGGCGTGATCCGTGGCATCGGGATCAACCACAACGGCACCACGAACGGGATCGTCGCGCCGAACGGGACCTCGCAGGAACGGCTGATCCGGCAGATCTACCAGGATTTCGGCATCGACCCCGCGGGGATCGGTCTTGTCGAGGCGCACGGCACCGGAACCAAGCTCGGCGACCCGGTGGAGTTCCGGGCGCTCGATCGCGCGTTCCGCGGCTTCACGGACGCCGAGCGGTTCTGCTCGCTCGGTTCGACGAAGGCCTCCATCGGCCACGCGCAGGCCGCGGCCGGCGTGATCGGCGTCATCAAGGCACTGCTTGCGATGAGGCATGGGGTGATCCCCGGTCTGCCGCACCACACGGAGACCAACTCCAGTGTCACGTTGGCCGGCAGCCCGTTCTTCGTCCACACGGAGCCGAGGCGGTGGGACGCGCCGGAAGGCGGCAAGCGGCGCGCCGCGGTCACGTCGCTCGGCGCGAGCGGAACCAACGCCCACGCCGTCATCGAGCAGGGCTCGCAGCCGTCCGCGCCGCCGCGGAGCGGACAAGGCGGGGCCCGGTTGATCGCGTTGTCCGCGGCGACGGAGCACGCCTTGCGCGAACAGGTGGACCGGCTCGCGCGCCACTGCCACGAGCACCCGGACCTCGACGTCGGCGAGGTGAGCCACACACTCCTGCTCGGCCGCAGGCACCTGCGGCACCGATGGGCGCGCGTGGTCCGGGACCTCGCGGAACTGGAGCACCACTGCGCTGCCTGGCTCGCCGGGCAGGACATTCCGGCGCAGAGCGCGGACTCCAGGTTGCGGGGACTGGCCCAACAGTTCCTCGACGGTGAGGCACCGGAGTTCGCCGAGTTGTTCCGCGACCGTCGCTACCGTCGTGTTCCGCTGCCGGGCTACCCCTTCGAGCGGGAACGCTATGCGCTGCCGGTCCGCGCGGAGGTGGACAACGGGCCGCAGCATGACGGGCCACAGAACGACGGACCGCAACACGACGGGGCAGTCCTCACCGGCGACGAGTTCTACCTGCGAGAACACCAGGTACAGGGAACCAGGATCGCCCCGGGGGCCATGTATCTGCAGTGGGCCGCCGCAGCGGCGAGGCGGACCACGAGGCGGACCACGAGGCGGACCACGAGGCGGACCACGAGGGGGATCGCGAGCGACGCGGTGCGCCTGGACGACGTCGTCTTCCTGCGCCCCCTCGCGGTTTCGGGCGTGCCGCGCGCACTGCGGGTGGCTCTTCGCGCGGAGGGCGACGTCACTCGCTTCACGGTGTCCTCGACGGAGTCCGCCGGAGACGAGCCCGTTCTCCACTGCCAGGGCGAGGTGTCCGCCACCGAGCCGACAGCCGCGCAGGCGCTCGACCTGCCCGCGCTGCTTCGGGACCACCGACCCACCGCATTCGACCCCTCGCGGTTCTACGCCGAGTGGCGTGAGCGCGGTATCGCCTACGGCCCTACGTTCCAGGGGGTCGTGGCGGTGCATCGGCGTGACGACGCGGTCTTCGCCGAATTGCGGCTGCCCGACGCAGCGTCAGAAACCATGGACGACCCCGTCCCGCACCCGGCGCTGGTGGACTCGGCGATGCAGTGCATGCGACTGCTCGACGGCGACGGCGACGGCGACGGCGAGGGCGACGGCGACGGTCAGGTCGGGTTGGTGTTCACCATCAAGTCGGCCGAAGTCCTCGCCCCCGGCGCGACCACGATGTGGGCCCTGGTCCACCGCGCCGAGGACGCGCGCGGCGCGGACCGGATCGACATCGACCTCGCGACCGACGACGGCACGGTGTGCCTGCGTCTGCGAGGCATCGCAGGCCGTCGGGCCCGAGCCGAGCAGACGCCGGCCCCGGCGGTGGAAGGTGTCGTCACGCTGCTGCCGGTGTGGGACCCCCTTCAGCAGACGGACTCCGCGACATGGCCGCTGAATTCCGCTACGCAGCCGCAGAGTTCCGCATCAGTGGGCATCATCGCGCCCCCAGGGCAGGCGCGGGACGTTCTCCTCGCACGCTGCCCCGGCGCGCACATCCTCGCGGACCCGGCGCGGAATACGTACGACGACCTGGAGGAGGCCCTCCGGTCGGTCCCGGAACTGGACCATCTGATCTGGGTGGCGCCCAGCGCCGTGGACGACCGGTCCGCCGACAGCGTCGTCGAGGGCCAGTCCAGCGGCTCGCTGCATGCCTTCCGCACGGTGAAAGCACTTCTGGCCGCGGGGTACGGCGATCGCCCGCTGGGCCTCAGCCTGATCACCGAGCGGGCGCACCCCGTCCATGAGGCCGAGGCCGAGGCCGTCGACCCGGCGCACGCCGGTGTCGCCGGCCTGGCGGGGTCGACCGCGAAGGAGTACCCGAACTGGCGGGTGCGGGTGGCGGACGTCGAGGACTACGACGCGCCCTCCCTCGCCGCGGTGCTCGACCTGCCCGCGGACCCGGACGGCAACCTGCGCATCCGCCGCGACGGCCGATGGCACGAGCAGCGGTTGCTGCCTGTCCAGCCGGCCGCGCCGACGTCGTCCCGGTTGCGGCAGGGCGGCACCTACGTCGTCATCGGCGGGGCGGGCGCCCTCGGCACGGCCATCAGCGCTTACTTGATCCGCCGGTACCGCGCTCAGGTGGTGTGGCTCGGGCGCAGGCCGCAGGACGCGCGCATCGAGGCCGCTCGCGCGCAGGCGGCCGGCGCGGACGGGCCCGCGCCGCTGTACCTGCGGTGCGACGCCACCGACCTCGCGTCCCTGCGCGCGGCGAAGGACGAGATCGTACGGCGGTTCGGCGCGGTGCACGGCGTCATCCACTCGGGTCTCGTGTTCTCGGGGGCGAGCCTGGCCCGGATGAGCGAGGCGCAGTTCGAGGACGTGCTGCGCGGCAAGGTCGACGCGAGCGTCCGGTGCATGCAGGTGTTCGGCGGTGACTCGCTCGACTTCGCCTTGTTCCTGTCGTCGATCAACTCCTATCTCAAGGCCATCAAGCAGGCGAATTACGCGGCCGCCTGCACGTTCCTCGATTCCTTCGCGCTGACGGTGCGACGCCGCTACGGCGCTGTCGGCAAGGTGCTGAACCTGGGCTACTGCTTCAACAACGCACCCGCCGAGGGCGAGCGGGACGCGGTGGTCGGAGCGCAGGCGCCGCTCATCCAGGCGGACGAGCTGACGGCGGCGATCGAACGGCTCTGCGCAGCGCCGGTCGGCAGGCTGACGGTGATGAAGTTCAGCCCCGCGCTCAACAACCGGGGCATCGTTCTGGGCGACGACGAAGTCACCCTCCCCACGACCGTGCCACCGGACGCCGTGCCACCGGACGCCGTGCCACCGGACGCCGTGCCACCGGACGGCGAACTGGAGCGACTGCGCGCCCGCACCGCAGAGCTGACCACACTCGCGATCTGATCGCGGCCTTCGGAAGGAGCTGATGATGAAGCAGCTGCTGCTCGACTTCCTCTGGTCCCATCTGTACGCGCTCGGCGCGTTCGGTGAGTCAGGGCAGACTCCGCAGGCCGCACGGGAGTCGGCGGGCCTCGCAGCTGGATACGACGCCTGGTTCGACGAGTGCCTGCGCGTCTTCGAAGCGGCCGGCTACGTCGATCGGCGGGACGGCAGGATCCTGCTCGACGATGCCACGCGGGACCGGCCGATCGAGCAGCTGTGGCGCGAGTGGGAGACGGAGAAGCCCGCATGGCAGGGGAATCCCGACCTCGCGGCCACCCACCTGCTGGTGGAGACCACCTTGCGGGCCTTCCCCGACATTCTCACCGGACGGCGTCCGGCCACCGAGGTCATGTTCCCCGGGGGATCCCTTGAGCTGGTGCAGAACGCCTACGCGACCAACCCGGCGTCGGCGTTCTTCAACCAGGTGCTGGCCACCGACTTGGTGACGCGGCTGCGGCGGCGGGCACGAGCCCGGACGGCGGATGCCGCACGGATCCTGGAGATCGGCGCGGGCACGGGTGCCACGAGCACCGTCGTCCTGGACGCGCTGCGGTCCGCGCGCCTCGACGTGCGCGAGTACTGCTACACCGACATATCAAGGGCCTTCCTGCACCACGCGGAGCGTTCCTTCGGCGCGGACAACCCCTATCTGACCTGCGAACTCCTTGACATCGAGCGTCCGGTCGCGGATCAGGGCCGCACCCTCGGCGGGTACGACGCCGTGGTCGCCGCCAACGTCCTTCATGCCACCCGGGACATCCGCCACACCCTGCGCAACGCCAAGGCGCTCCTCAAGCCCGGCGGGCTGCTGGTCCTGAACGAGCTGACCGCGAACAACCTGCTCAGCCAGTTCTCGTTCGGCCTCCTCGACGGATGGTGGCGCTACGAGGACCCGCACCTGCGTATCCAGGGCAGCCCGTTGCTCTCCCCGGCGCACTGGCGGCACGTCCTGACGCAGGAGGGATTCCGCGCGATCGCCTTGCCCGCGCAGGATGCCGAGGATCTGGGACAGCAGATCATCGTGGCCGAGAGCGACGGCGTCGTACGGCGGACGACGGCCGTGCCGCGCCCATCCGCGCCGCAGGTCGCGCAGGTCGCGCAGGTCGCGCAGGTGGCCCAGGTGGCCCAGGTGGCGCCGGTGCGCGAGAATCCGGTGCGGGCCGTGGCCGATCACAGCGCCGGGAACGAGCCCGGAGACCGTCTGCGCGCCCACGTCGAGGCGGTCGCGCGCGATGTGCTGGCAGAGGCGTTGGACATCCCGCGGACGAGGATCGGGCGGGCCGAGCCCTTCTCGAACTACGGGCTCGACTCGATCTTCGCGGTGAACGTGGCCCGCACCCTCGGCGGGACACTCGGCATCGACCTCGACATCACTGTGCTGTTCGAGCACAACACCCTGGCCGAACTCGGCGAGTTCATCGTCTCCGAGTACGCCGAGGAGCTGCGGGATATGTCTCAGCCTGAGCTCGACGAGACCGCGCTCGACAAGGCGGCGCTCGACAAGGCCGCGCTCGACGAGGCGGCGCTCGATGGGGCGGCGCCCGACGAGACCGCGCTCGACGGCATGGCGGTCATCGGCATGTCCGCACGTTTCCCCGGGGCCGACGACGTCGACGCGTTCTGGCGGATCGTCGAGCAAGGCAGACGCTGCATCACCGCGCCGCCGGAGAAGCGTGCGGACTGGGCGTCCTACGGCGACGAGGCAGCCGCGCTGCGCGGCGGATTCCTCGACGGCGTGCATGAATTCGACCCGCTCTTCTTCCGCATGTCGATGACCGAGGCGCGCCAGGTGACGCCGGAGCTGCGCCTGCTGTTGATGACGTCGTGGAACGCCGTCGAGGACGCGGGCTACCGCCCGGCCGAGTTGCGGAACCGGCCGACGGGCGTGTTCGTCGCCACGACGCAGAGCGAGTACCGGCCCGCGGCGACGGACCTGATGAGCCTGCCGTCGCCCGCGATGGTGCCCAACCGGATCTCGTACCTGCTCGACCTCAACGGTCCCAGCGAGCAGTACGACACGACGTGCTCGTCCTCGTTCGTGGCCCTGCACCGGGCGATCCGGTCGATCCGCGACGGCGAGTGCGAGCAGGCGCTCGTCGGCGGGGTGAACCTGGTGATGTCGCCCGCGGGGTTCGGCGGGATGCGGGCCGCGGGGATGCTCAGCCCGCGCGGCGACGTCCGGCCGTTCCAGGAGGACGCCGACGGTACGGCGCGCGGCGAGGGCGTCGCCGCCGTACTGATCAAACCACTGCGCCGGGCTCTGGAGGACGGGGACTTCGTCCACTGCGTCGTGCGCGGCACCGGCGTGGCCCACGGCGGCAAGGGCGTGTCCTTCACGGCACCGAACATCAGGGGCATGAAGGCCGCCGTCGCGCACGCCTTCGCCGACGCCGGGATCGATCCGGGCGCCGTGGACTACGTCGAGACCCACGGCATGAGCTCGCTTCTGGCGGACAGCGCGGAGCTGGCGGCGCTCGGCGGCGGACTCCGCGGCGAGGACGACAGCGAGGACGTGACGTATCTGGGCAACGTGAAGCCCTGTATCGGGCACACGGAGGTCGTCTCCGGACTGGCCGCGCTGGTGAAGACCGCGCAGGCGATGCGGCACGGCGTGATCCCGGCGCTCCCGGGCTTCGGGCGGCTGCACCGCGACCTCTCCCTCACGGGGACGCGGCTGCGCGTCGCCGCGCGGAACCTGCCGTGGCCCGAGCGCACCGACGACGCCGGCCGGCCGCTGCCGCGCCGCGCGGGCATGCACAGCTTCGGGATCGGCGGCGTGAACGCGCATGTGGTGCTGGAGCAGCACATCGCCCCCGCGAATCGGGACGGCAACGCGGGCGCGCAGGTCCTGGTGCTCTCGGCGCAGAGCGTCGATGCTTTGCGCCGGCGGGCGTCCCGGCTGATCGACCGGCTTGCCGAAGCGGATCCGCGCGCGTGGGCCGACATCGCGTACACGCTGCAGGTCGGCCGGGAAGCCATGAGCTGCCGCCTGGCGTTCGTGGCGCGGAGCACCGACGACGCCGCCCGCGTTCTGGGCGGTTGGCTCGACGGCGACCCGGACATGCTCGCCCGCGTGGTGTTCGCCGAGGGCGTCGATCCCGCTGCCGGTGCCAAGGGCGATGGGATACCCCCGCGGCTCGACCAGGTGGCGGAAGACTGGGTCGCGGGCGCGTTCACGGACTGGGACCTGCTGCATCGCGACGCCCGGCGCAGGCGGATCCCGCTGCCCGGATATCCCTTCGCACGGCTGACGTGCTTCGCCGAGCAGGCGCCGCGGTCGGATCAGGCGCCGCGGTCGGATCAGAAGCCGCGGTCGGATCAGGAGCCGGATCAGGCCGCGGACACCGTCGTCGGCCCCCAGGACGGCGAAGACTTCGTCGCCGACCTCGTCGCCTCGGTGCTCGGCCTGTCGCGCCACGAGATCGACGGCACGAGGCCGCTCGCCGACTACGGTCTCAACTCCCTACTCCTGGTAGCGACGTTGGGCCGGATCAGCAGTAAGTTCCCGGGTTTCCGGCCCGAATGGTGGCAGCCGCACGACACGTTGAACGACATCGTCGCGAGGTTGTCCGAGGCGGGGGTCCGCTCCACGCGTGCGCACGCGCGTCCCCTGGCCCCGGAGCTGGTGCGCCTCAACGGCGTGACCGAGGGCAGGCCGGTGTTCTGGATCCACGGCGCCCTCGCCGGCGTCGAGTCGTACCGCACGATCGCCGAGCGGATCGACCGCCCGTTCTACGGCATCCAGGCGCGTGGCCTGCTGTCCGAGGATGCGCCGGTCGAGGGCGTCACGGCCATGGCCGAGTACTACACCGAGATCATTCGCGCGGTACAGCCGGAGGGACCGTACGACATCGGCGGATTCTGCCTCGGCGGCATCGTCGCCTATGAGGTGACCCGGCTGTTGCAGGCGCGGGGCCAGGACGTGGCCTCGCTGACGATGGTGGACTCGCCGGACGAGACCGGCCTGGCGAAGTCGAACGCGAACGGGTTCCAGTCGGCGCGGAGCGCGGCTCTGCAAGTCGTCAATTCGCTGCTCTGGCCTGCGGGGGAGAAGGACCCGGCGGTCTTGCGTGCCCGGCTCGTCCACCGGGACGAGGTCGCGGCGGACCTGGACGAGATCGCGGAGGGCCCGGACGAGGACGCGGAGGGCCCGGACGAGGACGCGTTCGTCCTGCGGCTCGCGGACCTGGCGGCCGGGCGCGGGCTCGCCATGAGACCCGCCCAGATCGCGCGGTTCATCAGGCGCAACATCGCGATCCAGCTCGCCTACCGGCTCGGCGAGCACACCATCAGGCCGCTGCCACGGCCGGAAGCCGTGCTGTGCACCTACTTCCGCAACCGGCGCGGGCTCTTCCTGGGCGAGATCGAACCCTACTTCCAGGTCGTCGGCGAGACCTTCACCCTCGACCACGTGAACTACCGGCAGGACTGGGAGCGCGAACTGCCGGGCCTTCGCCTGGTGGAGATCGACGCAGCGAACCACATGACGATTCTCAACGACGCGGGTCCGCTCGCCGCGATCGAGGAGACATGCCTGGCGCTCTACGCGTCCGACGAGATCGGGGCTTCCCGTGGCTGACCAGACCGCCGCCCGGACGTACGGGCGCCACGAACCGGTGGCGATCGTCGGCATCGGTTGCCGACTGCCGGCGCGGATCGAGGACCCGGCCGCACTCTGGCAGGCACTGCTCGGCGGCGTCGACGCGGTGCGTGAGGTACCGGCCGACCGGTGGAACGCCACCGCGTGGGCCGAGGCGGAGGCGTCCGGCCGGGCGGCGAACCGCCGGGGCGGATTCCTCGACGACGTGACGGGATTCGACGCGGAGCACTTCGGCATCCCACCGGCCGAGGCACGGCAGATGGACCCGCAGCAGCGGATCGCCTTGGAGGTGGCGTGCGCCGCCGTCGAGGACGCGCGGCGTTCCACGGCGAGTCTCGCGGGCACGCGCACCGGTGTCTTCCTCGGCGGGATGTGGCAGGAGTATCCGCTGTTCACGCAGGGTGCGGCCGAGGCGATCCACGCGCACTCGGCCATCGGCTGGGACAACTCGGTGATCCCGTCCCGCATCGCCTACGCGCTGGGGCTGCGCGGCCCCGCGATGGCCGTGGCGACCGCGTCGAGCTCCTCCTTGGTCGCGGTGCACCTCGCCGTGCAGAGCCTGCGCTCCGGAGAGTCGGACTTCGCACTCGCCGGCGGCGTCAACCTGATGCTGCACCCGAACACCTCGGTCGCCATGACGAAGCTCGGCACGCAGAGCCCCGCCGGCCTCTCCCGGGCCTTCGACGGCGACGGCGACGGCTACGCCCGGGGCGAGGGCTGCGCCGTGGTCGTGCTGCGCCGGCTGTCCGACGCGCTGGCCGACGGTGACCGCGTCTACGCGCTGGTGCACGGCAGCGCCGTCAACAACGACGGTGCGACGGACGGGCTGACCGCCCCCAGCCACGAGGCGCAGACAGAGGTGCTGCGCTCGGCGTGGGAGAACGCCGGGGTCGCGCCGGGTGCGGTGGCGTACGTCGAGGCACACGGTACGGGCACGCCCCTGGGCGACGTGACGGAGGCGGGCGCGCTCGGCACCGTGTTCGGGCCCGACCGGCCCGTGCCGCTGCGCATCGGCTCGGCGAAGACGAACTTCGGCCATCTCGAACCGGCGGCCGGTGTGCTCGGGCTCGTCAAGGTCGCGCTCGCGGTCCACCATGGCGTCATCCCGCCGAGCCTGCACTTCCGCACGCCGAACCCGCGCATCGACTTCCCCGCCGCACGTCTGGACGTGGTCACCGAGGCAGCCGCGTGGCCGGCCGGGCCGCGGTTCGCGGGAGTGAGCAGTTTCGGATACGGCGGAACCAACGCGCATGTCGCCGTCGGCGAGGCGCCCGCGGCCGCGCCGGTACCGGACATGCCGGATGCGGGCGGCGGTCCGGTCTGCCTGCCGGTGTCCGGCACGAACCGGCACGCGCTCGCACGCAACGCCGCACGCCTTGCGGGCCACCTCGGACAGTCGCCCGACCGCAGGCAGTCGCCCGACCTCGGGCGGTCACATGACCTCGGGCAGTCGCCCGACCTGGGGCAGTCGCCCGGGGCGAGGCTGTCCGACGTCGCCTACTCGCTGGCGACGACACGCACGCAGCACCCCTCGCGCGGCGTGGTGATCGCCACAACGACGGACGAGGCGGTGGCCGGTCTGCGGGCGCTCGCCGCGGACGAGAGCCACGACGCGGTGGTGACGGGCGAGACTGCCGGTCGCGGTCGCGGTCGCGGTCGCGGTCGCGTCGCGTTCGTCTTCCCCGGCCAGGGCGCCCAGTGGTGGGGGATGGGCCGGTCGCTGTGGGAGCAGAACGACGCGTTCCGCGAGGCGGTGACGGCCTGCGACGACGCCCTCGCCCCGTACACCGGGTTCTCGGTCGCCGAGGTGGTGCGTGGACAGGACGGTCCCGCGCCGTCCTTCGCGCGCACGGACGTGGTGCAGCCGGCGTTGTTCGCGATGTACGTCGGTCTCGCCGCGATGTGGCGAGCCTGGGGCGTCGAGCCCTCGGCGGTCGTCGGCCACAGCCAGGGTGAGGTGGCCGCGGCGGTCGTCAGCGGGGCGCTGAGCCTGGCGGACGGCGCTCGCATCGTGGCGTTGCGCGCCCGGGCAGTGCACGAACACGCGCCGGACGGGGCGATGGGGCTCGTGGAGCGCCCGGTCGGCGAAGTCCTCGAGCAACTGGCGCCCTACGGCGAAGCGCTGTCCGTCGCCGTGGTGAACACCGCGCGGTCGACCGTCGTGGCCGGAGACGCCGGGGCGGTGGACCGCTTCCTCGCGCAGATGGAGGCCACCGGCGCGTACTGCCAGCGCGTGGACGTGGACTACGCGTCGCACAGCCCGCACATGGACGCGCTGCTGCCCGCGCTGCGCGAGCAGCTCACGGACGTCGCCCCCGCGGAGACGGGGATCGCCTTCTATTCGAGCGTGACGGGACAGCGAGCAGCCGGGCCGCAGCTCGACGCGGACTACTGGTGCCGCAACCTGCGCGAGCCGGTGCGCTTCGATCGCGCCCTTGAACGCCTGCGCGCGGACGGGTTCGGGACCTTCGTCGAGGTGAGTCCGCATCCGGTGCTCCAGATCGCCCTGGCGCAGGGGACGGAAGCCGACGGGTCGGCCGTCGTGGTGGGCAGCCTGCGGCGCGGTCACGGCGGGCTCGAACAGGCGCTGCGGGCGTTGGCGGAGTTGCACGTCCAAGGGGTCCCGATCCCCTGGAGGCGAGTTTTCTCGACCTCTGACCCGGCCTCCGATCCGCACAGTGTGGACCTTCCGACGTATGCGTTCGAGCACCGCAGCTACTGGCTGGACGAGCACGACGACGCGATCCCGGCCGTCACCCGTGCTTCATGGCGCGAGGACGTCAGGGCGTTGCCCGAAGCCGAGCGCCTGGGATCGCTGATCGCACTCGTCACGGAGGAGGCCGCGGCCTTGCTCGGCCGGCCCGCGGACGGCGTGCGCCCCGACACGACGCTGCGCGACCAGGGCTTCGACTCCCTCATGGTGGTCGAGCTGCGCAACCGGCTCAGCGCACGGACACGGGTCGCGCTGCCCACCGTGCTCGCCTTCGACTACCCCACACCGCAAGCGATCGCGGCACTGCTGCTGACGCACGCCGAGGCGCGGGACGAGGCTCAGGACGAGGCACACGCCAACGCGCAGGACGAGGCACACGCCGACACGCAGGACGAGGCCCCGGACGTCTCGACCGAAGTCGCGGCCGTGCCACGGCAATTGGACGACGACGACCCCGTCGTGATCGTCTCCATGGCCTGCCGCCTCCCGGACGGGATCGACACGCCCGAAGCGTTCTGGGACCTGCTCGCCGACGGCCGCGAAGCCTCGGGCCCGTTCCCACGGCGCTGGGACGGGTGGGATCTCAGCACGCTCGAGGACACGGAGCGCGACGCCACCGGCAGGCGCTTCGCGCGCAAGGGAGGCTTCGTACGCGATGTCGAGGACTTCGACGCGGCCTTCTTCGGGCTCAGCCCGCGTGAGGCGCTGTCCCTGGACCCGCAGCAGCGGCTCGTCCTGGAAGTCGTGTGGGAGGCGTTCGAGCGGGCCAATCTGCCCGCCGCGTCCCTGGAGGGCAGCAACACGGGCGTCTATCTCGGCGCGATGAGTTCGGACTACGACGTCGCCCGGCGCTGGGACGTCGGGAGCAGCGACGGCTACAAGATCACCGGCAACGGGTCGAGCCTGATCTCCGGGCGCGTGGCCTACACCCTCGGCCTGTCCGGGCCTGCGCTCACCGTCGACACCGCGTGCAGTTCGTCGCTCGTGGCCTTGCGCCTCGCGTGCGAGGCCCTGCGCAGCGGCGAATGCGATCTGGCGCTCGCCGGCGGAGTGACCGTGATGAGCACCCCGCAGATCTTCGTCGAGTTCAGCCGTCTCAACGGGCTGGCGGCCGACGGCCGTTGCAAGAGCTTCGCCGACGACGCCGACGGGACGAGCTGGGCGGAAGGCTGCGGCGTCCTGGTGCTGAAGCGCCTCTCGGACGCGAGGCGCGACGGTGACCATGTACTGGCCGTGGTGCGGGGCACCGCCATGAACCAGGACGGGCGCGGCCAGGGGCTCACCGCGCCGAACGGGCTCGCGCAGCAGCGTGTGCTGCGCAGTGCCCTGGCCGACGGGGGACTGACCCCGGCCGACATCGACGCCGTCGAAGCGCACGCCACGGGCACGGTGCTCGGCGACCCCATCGAGGCCGGCGCCCTTTCCGCGGTGTTCTCGGGCCGCCTGCGGCCCCTGCACCTGGGATCGGCCAAGTCCAACATCGGCCACGCCCAGGCGGCCTCCGGCGTCATCGGCGTCATCAAGATGGTGCTGGCCCTGCAGCACGAGCGGCTGCCCCGCACGCTCCACGCGGAGAAGCCGAACGCCCGGATCAACTGGACCGGCGGCGAACTGGCGCTGCTGCGGGAGCCGAGGCAGTGGCCGCGGACACGGCGGGTGCGGCGCGCAGGCATCAGCTCCTTCGGCATCAGCGGCACGAACACGCACGTCATCATCGAAGAAGCACCGGCGACCGCATCGGCGACCGCACCAGCGACTGCACCGGCGACCGCACCCGCGGCGGCACCGGCGACCGCACGGGCGACCGTCATCGCGGACCAGCCCGGCGACGCTCTCGTCCACCCTTTGGTGATCTCGGGCACCGACGCGACCGCCCTGCGCGCACAGGCCCGGCACTGGGCCGAGTGGCTGCGCGAGCGGCCCACCGCGTCGATGCGGGACATCGCCTACACCTCCGCCGTCGGCCGGACGCACTTCGACGCGCGCGCCGTGATCTTCGCGGGCAACGCCACCGATGCCGCCGAAGCCCTGAGCGGGGTCGAGCCCGGCTCCGGCACGGCGCGGGGGAAGGTCGCCTTCGTATGCGGCGGTCAGGACTTCGACGGTCAGGACGCGCAGCCGCCAGGGGCGAGCCGGGAACTCCTTGAGCAGAGCGCGGTCTTCCGCGACACCGTGGCGGAGTGCGACGCGGTCCTCTCGCCGTTGACCGGCTGGTCCGTGCTGAAGGTGCTGCGCGGCGAGGAGGACGTGAACAGTCCGGATGTGCTGCCGTGCACGCTCTTCGCGACCTACCTCGGACATGCGGCGCTGTGGCGCAGCTGGGGTGTGGAGCCGGCGGCGGTGGTGGGCGACGTGCACGGCGACGTTGCCGCTGCGGTGGTGAGCGGGGCGTTGAGCCTGGAGGACGGCGCCCGAGCCATCGCCCGTCGTGCTCGCGAATCAGAGCCGGGACCGGGACCGGGATCGGAGCCGGAGCAGGAGCCATTCATGCTCGACCGCGCCCTGGAGCGGCTGCGCGGCGACGGCTTCGGAGTCTTCGTCGAGCTCGGCCCGCCCGCCGAGGGTGGATCGGGCGGGCTGGACCAGCTCTGGCGCGAGGCCGCCACGTTGTTCGAGCAGGGCTTCCCTCTGGACTGGGAGCGAGTCCTCGGGTCGTACGGCGCCCGCAAGGTCGACGTCCCGACGTACGCGTTCCAACGCCAACGCTTCTGGCTCGGCGAGCTTCCGGCCGCCCCCGCCGCGCTGACAGACCGTCAGTCCGCGCACCGCTACCCGTGGTTCGGCGCAATCACGGCTCTCGCGGGCGGCGGCGGTCACCTGTTCACCGGCCAGCTGTCGCTGGACGCGTCCCCGTGGCTGGCCGATCACGTCGTCGGCGGGCAGGTCTACGTGCCGGGCGCGGGCTTGATCGACGCCACGCTGTTCGCCGCCCGGACCGCGGGTGCCGACTCCGTGGCAGACCTGACGCTGATTGAGCCGGTCGTCCTTCTTCCGGGCCGCGCTCTGCGCATCCAGGCCACCGTCGGTGATCCGGACGCGCACGGGCGGCGCCCCTTCGCGTTCTACAGTCAACCCGAGGACACGGACGAGCCGCTGAGCTGGCAGCAGCACGTGACCGGAGAGTGCGTGACCCGCGCACGCGTCGATGCCACGACGCCACCGCAGGACACCGAGAACTGGCCGGTGCCCGAGGCCCGGACGCTCGACATCGAAGCCTTCTACGGACGAGCCCTCGCCAACGGGCTCGACTACGGCCCGGCCTTCCGAGGACTGCGCGAACTCGCCTGCCGCGACGGCGTCTACTACGGGCGGGTCTCCCTTCCGGACACGCTGGACCCGGCCGGGCACGCGCTGGCCCCTTCCGGACACGTTCAGCATCCAGCCGGCCACGACCTGCATCCGGCACTGTTCGACGCGGCACTCCAAGTCGTCGTCGCCGGGCTGATGGAGGCGGGCGCGGCTCCCGGGCCGCTCGTCCCGTTCATCTGGTCGGACGTCGAGCTGTTCCGTGCGGCAGGCAGAGAACTGACTGTACGCGTGTCGTTCGAGCCCGGCGCGGACGAGGGCCTCGCCCCGGCCACCGTCTGGCTGGCCGATCCGGCAGGCCACCCGGTGGCCCGGATCGGCAGGCTCCAGTTCCAGCGCGGCAGACGTCGCGGACACCCGTTCGCCGAGCACCTCTACCGCGTCGGCTTCGAACCCGTACAGCCCATGGCCGAGAACCCCGACCTAGCGGGCACCCTCGTGGTGGGCGACGCGGAGTTGGGCGCGGGGCTCGGCGCCGATGTCGTACCCGACCTGGACGCGCTCGTGAAGCGGCTCGATGTCCGGGCGGACACGCCTCGGCGGCTGCTGTTCGCGCTGCCTGGCGGCGCGTCCGCGCGGTCGTACGGCGCGGAACGCAGCGCCGCCGAAGCGCTGCGGACGCTTCAGTTGTGCCTCGGCGATGCCCGCCTCCAGGGCGCGGAACTCGTCTGGATCACCCGTGACTCCGTGTCCTCGAACCCCGCCGACCAGGTGCGCGATTGGGCCGATGCCGCGGTGTGGGGCATGGTGCGCACAGCCCGCACGGAACAGCCCGAGCGCGCCCTGCGCCTCATCGACCTCGATTCCGGTACCCCGGACTTCCGGCTCCTGGCGCGCGTGCTCGCAACCGGCGGCGAGCCGGAGTGCCTGCTGCGCGGCGAGACCGCCCACGTGCCACGGGCGAGGCCGACCGTCGGCGAGGTCGACGCGCTCGTCCTGCCGGACGAAGGCAGCTGGCACGTGCGTCGGCGGGAAGACGATCAGCTGGACGTCGTTGCCGCCACGTACGACGAGGGCGTGCCGGAGCCGATCGGCCCGCGGGAGGTCCGCGTCGAGGTGCGCGCCGCCGGGATGAGCCCGGGGCACGCACAAGACCTGGAGTTCGCGGGGATCGTCAGGGAGGTCGGCAGCGGCGTCACCTCCCTGCACGCGGGTGACCGGGTCATGGGCAGTGCGGCAGCGGCGCTCGGCGATCAGATCAGCGTGAACGGTGCCACCCTCAGGCCGATGCCCGCCAACCTCACCTTCGCGCAGGCGGCTGCTGCTCCTTCCCCCCACGACGCGAACGATACGAGGCAGGACGAGAGGCAGGACGAGAGGCAGGACGAGAGGCAGGACAAGAGTCAGGACGAGAGGCAGGACAAGAGTCAGGACGAGAGGCAGGACAAGAGGCAGGACAACAGGCAGGACAACAGGCAGGACAAGGCGGCGTTCACCGCCTTCGACGTACGCGACGCCCCGTACGCCCTGCGCCACGCGCGGCAGAATGCCGCGCACAAAACCGTGCTGACCTTGCCCCGCGCCCTCGACCCGGACGGCACCGTGCTGATCACCGGCGGCCTCGGCGAGCTCGGCGGCGCGCTCGCCGCGCACCTGGTCCGCGCGCACGGAGCGAGGCGGCTCGTGCTGCTGTCGCGGCGCGGCGGCAACGCCCCCGAAGCCGGATCGTTCGCGAGGAAGCTCGAAGCCGCGGGCGCCGAACGAGTGGACCTGGTCGCGGGCGACGTCGCGGACCGGGCCGCGGTGGCCGCCGTGCTGGACGGGATCGACCCGCGCCATCCCCTCACGGCCGTGTTCCACCTCGCCGGGGTGCTCGACGACGGCCTGGTGGAGGGCTTCACCGCGGAGCGGCTGCACCGGGTGATGGCCCCCAAGGTCCAGGGCGCGCGTGCGCTGGACGAGTTGACCGAGCGCCTCGACCTGGCCGCGTTCGTCCTCTTCTCCTCGGCGGCCGGAACGCTGGGCACCGCGGGACAGAGCGGGTACGCCGCCGCGAACGCGACGCTCGACGCCCTGGCGGCCAACCGGCGCAAGCGGGGTCTGCCCGGACTCAGCCTCGCCTTCGGGCTCTGGGAACAGGCCGGAGTGGGCATGACCGCCCACCTCGGCAAGGCCGAGCTGGGACGGCTGCGGCGGCAGGGGATCGGTGCCCTGACCCTGGCCGAGGGCCTGCACGCCCTGGACGTCGCGCTGGCTCGGCCCGAGCCCCAGCTGCTGCCCGTGCGCCTGGAACTGGCATCGCTGCGACACGCACTCGGCGACGCGGAAGCGCCTCCCTTGCTGCGCGACATGCTGCGGCGCACATCAACAGGGCGCCGCCGAGCCGAGGTTGCCGAAACCTCGGAGTCGTTCGACATGCGGATGGCGGACGCTTCCGAGGCCGAACGAGCGGCTCTGCTGCTCGACCTCGTCCGCAGCGAGGCCGCCGACGTACTCGGCCTGCCCGGACCCGACAGCGTGCCGGCCGACAAGGCACTGCGTTCCCTCGGGATCGACTCGCTCACCATGGTCCAGTTGCGCAAGCGCCTCGCCAAGCGGCTGAACACCACGCTGCCCGCCACCCTGGTGTTCGACCACCCCACCGCCGACGCGATCGTCGGGCTCCTCCTCCGCGACGCCACCACCCTGAGAGGGAACGAGAAGTGAAGACAGAGGCCCTGTTCATCGCGGGTACCGCCACCTACCTGCCCCCGGCGACCAAGGTCGAACAAGCCGTCTCCGACGGCCGGTTCGACGCCCAGGACGCCGAGGACACGCAGCTCGAGTCGGTCTGCGAGGCCACGGACGAAGCTCCGCCCGAGATGGCGGTGGCCGCTGCCAGAAACGCTCTGGAAAGGTCGGGGCACCGGGCCGAGGACGTCGCGCTGCTGCTGCACGCCTGCGTGTACTTCCAGGGCCTCGAGCTGTACCCGACGGCTTCCTACATCCACCGCGAAGTGCTCGGGGACCGTTCGGCGCTCGCCTTCGAGGTCAAGAACGCTTCCAACGGCTGCATGACCGCGTTGGACATCGCGGCGCGCTCCCTCGCGGCCACCGACGACGTGGCGGCCCTCGTGACCACCGCCGACAAGGTGAGCCCGCCCGCGATCGACCGCTGGAACAGTGACATCGGCATCGTCCCCGGCGACGGCGCGTCGGCGATGGTGCTCAGCAAGAGGTCCGGGTTCGCCCAGGTGCTGAGCACCTCCACGGTGTCGGACCCCACCCTTGAGCGCCTGCACCGTGGCGACGCGCCCTTCACGCCCCACCACGACCCCGCGCTCCCCATCGACCTGCGGCTGCGCAAACTGCAGTACCTGGGAGACGTGGAGCTCGACGAGTTCACCCGCCGGTTCCGCGCCGGACTCAGCGACTGCGTCGAGCGAGCCCTGCGCGACGCGGGCATCCGTCTGAGCGACGTCGCCCGGTTCGTGGTTCCGCACTTCGGACGCATCGTGCTGCAGCGCGAGGTCCTCGCCGCACTCGACATCGACCTCGACCGCACGACCTGGTCCTGGGGCCGCACCGTCGGCCACCTCGGCGCGGGGGACCAGATCGCCGGACTCGACCACCTCGTGCGGGAGCGCGCCGTGGACGTCGGCGGCCTCTGCATGTTGCTCGGTGTCGGCGCCGGCTTCACCTGGACGTGCGCCGTGGTCCGGATCGTCGAGCTTCCCGAGTGGCCGACGCCGCCCGCCGGACTCGACCTCGCAGGCGAAAGGATCTGATGCGCTGCTACGTGTTCCCGGGACAGGGCACCCAGAAGAAGGGGATGGGACGCGGCCTGTTCGGAAGGTTCCCCGACCTGCGTGACCGCGCCGACCAGGTGCTCGGATACTCGATCGAAGAGCTGTGCCTGGACAACCCGGAACGACGGCTGTCCGAGACCGTGTACGCGCAGCCCGCGATCTACGTCGTCAACGCGCTGCACTGGGCGGCGGCGCGGGAGGACCTGCCCCCCGCGGACTTCTTCGCGGGCCACAGCCTCGGCGAGTACAGCGCACTGCTCGCGGCCGGCGCCTTCGACTTCGAGACGGGCCTGACGCTGGTGCGACGCCGCGGGGAACTGATGAGCCAAGTCACCGGCGGTGCGATGGCCGCGGTCGTCGGCGTCTCCGCGCGGACCGTCGAGGAGATCCTGAAGCGCCACGGTGCCCCTACCGTCGTCATCGCCAACTACAACGCACCTGAACAGTTCGTGCTCTCCGGCAGCCGGGAGGAACTGGCGCGCATCAAGCCGGTCTTCGAGAAGGTGGAGGGTGTCCGGGGCTTCGTCCCCATCCGCGTCAGCGGCCCCTTCCACGCACCGGCGATGGCCCCCGCCGCCGAGCGCTTCCGCTCCCTGCTGGCCACAGTCGACGTGGGCGAACTGCGGACACCGGTCGTCTCCAACGTGACCGGCCGACCTTTCGGCCCCGATGCCCAGCAAGTCCGCGACCTGCTGGCCGAGCAGATCACCCACCCCGTCCGCTGGTCCGACTGCATCACCTATCTGCGGGACGCGGGCGTGTCGGCCTTCACGGAACTGGGTGGATCGAAGGTGCTGACCTCGCTCATCGACCGGATCACCGCCGCGCGAGAGCTCGCGCCGCCCGACCCACGCCGAGACCTGATCGAGCGCATCAAGCGCGAGATCCTCCAGCCGGAGATCGGCGACGAGGCGCTGGACTTCGACGAGGACGCGTCGTTCCGGCAGCTCGGCCTCAACTCCATCATCTACGTGCGTCTCGCCCGCCGCGCCGGGACGGCCCTCGGCGTCCCGATCAAGCCGGACATCATCTTCCAGCACCGTTCCTGCGCCGCCCTGGCGGACTACCTCCTGACCCGCGACGACATCGCCCGAGCCGCAGCCTCCGAGGCCCCACCCGCGCCTCTGCGCGAATACCAGGACGAGCGGGTGACGGCCCTACTGCGCGACTGCGCGAATGGAACCCTCAGCGTCGACCGGACCATGGAGGCGATCCGCGCCTTGGCGTGACGAGCGCGGGCTCCGCGTCCGCGCCTGACGAGGCCCGAACGCGCGTTACGTCGCGCTGCGTTCACCGGCCTCGCTGTACGCGCGTGCCACGGCGCGCGCGTGCTTCTCCTCCGGGTCCGGGCGTCCCGCGCGAAGCAGTTCGCGCCACTGCTCGACGCTCCAGTCGCTGGGAGCGGTGGTGGCGATGAAGTCCTCCAGGACCCGGACGAACCGTGCGGGGTCGGCGTGGTGCGGGAAGTGCCCGGCGCCGGAGAAGATCTCAAGGCGGCTGCCGGGCATCGCCTGGTGCGCGAGGTGGGCGTGTGCCACGGGCAGCACGCTGTCGCGGTCACCCCAGATGAGGAAGGTGGGTATGCCCTGCGTCAGATAGCAGCGGTCCAGCATGGTGACCACTTGGCCGCGCCAGTCGACGACGGCCCGCAGCGTCCGTGTGAAGGCGGCGCGGGAGCTCTGGTCGGGCAGGGCGTCGACCACGTTCACGAGGTCGGCCGCGTCCACACCGAGCCCGGTGTCCAGGAGCCGGAGGGCGCTGATGAACGCGCCGATCTGCCACCGCGCCCCGGGCACCTTCAGCAGGCCCAGCGCGAGCCCCGCACCAGGCAGCGTCGCGGCCCGCAGGATGGGAGTGACCTGGCGTCCGACCCCGCCCGTCGAGACGAGGACGAGTCGGTCGACGCGCTCGGGGAACTGGTAGGCGAACTGCATGGCGACCCCGCCGCCGAAGGAGTGCCCGACGACGGTGACGCGGTCGATGCCGAGGACGCCCAGCAGGTCACGGAGGCCGTTCGCGTACGCGGCGACCGAGTAGTCGGCGCGCGGCTTCGCCGAGTCACCGTGCCCGAGCAGGTCGGGAGCGAGAACGGTGTGCCGGCGCGCGAGGGCTGCGATGCAGTCTTCCCAGTGCGCGGAGGTCGCACCGACGCCGTGGACGAGCAGCACGGCGGGTCCTTCCCCGGTGATCCGGTAGGCGCGGCGGTAGCCGTGGACGGTGGAAAAGGCGAGCGTGCCGCCCCCTCGCGGCGCCCACGCGACCGACCGCGGCTCAGAACGATGCGCCAAGTCCGTTCTCCCCGTGAGCGGTTGCCCGCAGGCGCGCGACCCCGTTGCCCGGGACCCGTACGCCGAGTGTACGAAGCACGGTGGGGCGGAGGGTTTCGTGGGGGTTGCGGCTGGATTCCGTTCCGAATCGCCGCGGCATGCCCGGCTTTCCGAGCTGTCCAAGTGGTGGCGCGCCGCCATGCGGCAGATGTAACCTCGTCTCTGGTTCGGAGAGAAGGAGACATTGTGGCAACACGTATCGATCTGACCTACGGGGACGACGGAAGCCGGGAGCACGTTGTGCTCTCGTCCGACCAGCTCGCCCGAGTGGTGGCTGCCGCGCTCTGCGGTGAGGCGTTGCTTCCCGCGCAGGCGCGGCCCCATGAACTGTGGCGCGACATCGCTGCCCTGACCGACCTCATGGGACGCCTCGGGGAAGCGCGGGAGAAGGCCATCGTGGCGGTGGACGAGACCGGCGCCGTTGACCGGGACGCCCTGGGCATCGCCGCGAAGATGGGCGCGGCCAAACTGTACGAGCTGCTGGAACGGCACGGCCGGCCACGCAATCAGACGCGGCTCACGCAGGTGGAGGCGCTGGAGAGCCGGGTGATCGCCGAGGCCGGAGAGTGGGACCCGGCCCGCGTCATCGACACCGTGAACAGCTACGGGTGGGACCTCGATGAGAAGCGGGCTCGCGCGCTGCTACGCACGCTGAGCGAGCAGGAGGTGCTGGAGAAGATTCCGGGCCGCCGAGGACGCGCCGTCTACCGTATCCCCGGTGCCCGGGACTGACGGTACTGCCCGGCCCCGCGACGAGCACGCTCGACGACAGACCGTCCACTCCGGCGCGGGTGGCGAGGTCGGCGCGCGCCGTGGCGAACAAGAGCCGTCAGAAAGGGACTAGGCGTTGCTCCACCCGGCTGTCCCGGAGTACGAGTCCAGCAGGTCCACCACGAAGAGCAGGGTCGAGCCCGGTGGGATCAGTGGTGAGGGTGACTGGTTGCCGTAGCCGAGGCGTGGGGGGACGATGATCTCGCGCCGGCCGCCGACTCTCATCCCCTTCACTCCTCGGTCCCAGCCTTTGATGACCCGGCCGCCGCCCAATGCGAATTTGAACAACTCGCCCCGGTCCCAGGACGCGTCGAATTCCTTGCCGGACTCCCAGGTGACTCCGACGTAGTGGACCTTGACCACCATGCCGGGTTTCACCTCGGGCCCGTCGCCGACGATCAGGTCCCGGACGGTCAGCTCGGTAGGGGCGGCACCCTCCGGGACGTCGACCTCGGGCTTTGTCCGTTCACTCATCGTCGCCTCGTCACTTTCCGCTGGGCCCGGGCACGGACCGACCGGCGGCATGGACGCCCATGCCGCACATGGTCACGTTACCGAGGAAGCGCCGCGCCGATCGCGCCGCGTTGTCGGTGGGCGGTGGGAGGATGCGGGGGATCCGGGGAGGACGGGGGCGGAAGACGTGGGGCGTGGCGAGCGGGAGGTCCTCGCGCGGGGGACGAGGCTGTGCGAGGCGGCGCGGGCGGTGGTCGCCGATCATGGTGCCGCGGCGGAGGCGGTGTCGGCGGCGTTGCGGCCGCTGTACGAGGCGGTGGTCGAGCGGGAGTTGGACGCGATCCCCGTTGCGCGGCTCCAGGATGTCACCGAGGGGCGGTTGCGGCTGGGTGGCGTGGAGCAGAGTGGCCTGAGCACGGTGGGTGCGGTGCTTGCCGCGGGGGCGTACCGGCTGCGGCAGATTCCCGGGGTGGGGCAGCGCACCGTCGACCGGATGCTCGCCGCGGCGCGCCGGCTGGCGGATGCGGTGGAGGAGACCGTGGCCGTCCACCTCGACGTGGACCGGCCGGAGCCGCGGACCACGGCGCTGGTGCGGGCCCTGTCCGTCCTGGTCGAAGCGGGCCCTGGGGCCCGGCATGCGGTGGAGCGCGCCACGGCGTTGTCCGGTCGGCTCAATCCGCTGTTGGTCGAGGCGGCACCGGCCGCCGGGCAGCTCAGGATGTTGCTGGCGGGGCGGGACAAGCGGGCGCGTGCCCTGGCCGCCGTCGATGAGATCCGCGCGTTGGTGGGGGAGGCCGAGCGGGCCGGGGTGCCGGAGGAGTTGGCTCAGGCCTCGGTGGACCTGCTGCGTGGCCCCGCGTCCGAGGCCGCCGCCTGGGTGGACTTCGAGCTGCGCTCCACCGAGTACTACAGCGTGCTCGCCGACGTCTCCGGGCGGCCGCCTGATGTGGCTGCCGCTCAGGGGTTCCTGCCGGAGGAGGTCACCGAGCGCGTCCGGCGCCAGCAGCTCGACGACACCCGTCTGCGGGTCTCCTTGCGCGGCTATCAGGCGTTCGGTGCGCGGTTCGTGCTCGCCCAGCGAAAAGTGATACTCGGCGACGAGATGGGCCTCGGTAAGACCATCCAGGCGATCGCGGTGCTCACGCACTTGGCGGCCGAGGGGCAGAGCCACTTTCTGGTCGTCTGCCCGGCGAGTGTCCTGGTCAACTGGGTGCGGGAGATCGAGGCCCGCGGCGCGTTGCCGGTGCGGGTGCTGCATGGCCCCGAGCGGCATGACGCGTTCGCCGACTGGAAGGGGCGCGGCGGGGTCGGAGTGACGACGTTCGAGGCGCTGCGCGGATTTCCGGTGCCGGGCGGCGGTGAGGTGGGGCTGCTCGTCGTCGACGAGGCGCACGTCGTGAAGAACCCGGCGGCCAAACGGTCGCAAGCGGTGGCCCAGTGGGCCGAGCGCTGCGAGCGTGTGCTCTTCATGACGGGGACGCCGATGGAGAACCGGGTCGCCGAGTTCCGCAACCTGGTCGGGATGGTCCACCGCGATCTCGCCGACTCACTCGCCCAGGGCGACGCCGCGGCCGGGTCGGTGGCGTTCCGCAAGGCCGTCGCCCCGGTCTATCTGCGGCGCAATCAGGTGGACGTGCTCACGGAGCTGCCGAGCCTGCAGCAGACCGACGAGTGGGAGGAGCTGAGCGCGTCCGACGAGGACGCCTACCGCGAGGCCGTCCGCGCCGGAAACTTCATGGCGATGCGCAGGGCCGCGTACATGTGCCCCGAGAAGTCGGCCAAGCTGGACAGGTTGCGCGAGATCGTCCGGGAGGCGGGGGAGAACGGGCAGAAGACGGTGGTCTTCTCCTACTTCAGGGACGTCCTGGGGGCGGTCGAGCCGGCGCTCACGTCGGCGGAGTCCGGCCTCGCCGTTCTTGGTCCGCTCGACGGGAGCGTCCCGGCCGCGCGACGGCAGCGGATCGTCGACGACTTCACGGACGCGGCCGGACCTGCCGTGCTCCTCGCCCAGATCCAGGCGGCCGGGGTCGGTCTCAACATGCAGGCCGCCTCCGTCGTCGTCCTCTGCGAACCGCAGATCAAACCGACCCTCGAACACCAGGCGGTGGCCCGGGTGCACCGGATGGGCCAGGTCAGAGCGGTCCGCGTGTACCGGCTGCTGGCCACTGGAGGCGTGGACGAGCGGCTGGTGAAGATCCTGGCGGCCAAGACCCGGCTGTTCGACGCGTACGCCCGGCGCAGCGCCGTCGCCGAGGCGACCCCGGACGCGGTCGACGTGTCGGACACCGAGCTGGCTCGCCGGATCGTGGAGGAGGAGCAGGCGCGGCTGGGGGTGACGGACACAGGTGTGGTGGTGCCCGGCGATGCTGCTGACGTCTGAGCTCTGCCGACTCCAGCAGATCCGGCCGCATCTCGGTCAGGAGATTTCGGCTTCGGCCGGCTCCGGGAGTTGACGTAGCAGTCTGTCCCGCAAGGCGGTGAGGCGGGAGATTTCTGCGTTCAGGGCGTCGACTCGCTGCTGGACGATGCCTGGGGCGGAGCCGGGTACGGGGGCCGTGCAGGTGCGGTCGGGGTGGGCGATGAGGAGGTCGATGCGGTCGGCGCAGGCCTGCACGTCCGCCACGGTCAGGCCGAGTGAGAGTAGTTGCCGGACCACGCGGACTCGGGTCAAGTCCTGTGCGGAGTAGTCCCGTTGGCCTGTCGCCGTGCGGCGTGGGGGCGGGAGGAGGCCCCGTTCCTCGTAGAAGCGCAAGGCTCGCGGGGTGGTTCCGGCGGCTGCCGCCGCGTCTCCGATGCGCATGCGAGCCTCCCTCGTCGTGGGGGTGCGGGGCGACTGTCAGATGCTCACTACCAGGGTTCCGAAGTGTCGTCCCTCGTGCAGTTCCTGCAACGCCTGCGGAGCCCGTTCGATGCCCGGCAGCGTCACGCACGGGTAGACGATGTCGCCCGCGCGGAGCCAGTCCGTGAACCGGTCGCGCCACTCCTCCTCCACCCCGGGGTGATCGACCGTCTGGTAGCCGAGCAGCGACACGGAGCGTTTGACGAGGAGGAACGTGTCGATCGCGGCCGGTGAGACGCCGCCGGGAAGCGCGGGGTCGAACTGACCCGACAGCGCGCCGACGATGCCCACCCGGGCGCCGCGCCGTGTCACCTCCAGCGCCGCGGTCAGCTGTTCGCCGCCGACGTTGTCGATGATCACGTCATAACCGTCCGGGGCGGCCTCGGCGAGTCGGTCTCGAAGCGGTACCGACGACCCCGGCGCCTGTCCCGGTTCCGGTGTCACCACGGCGTCGTAACCCAGTTCCTGGCGTAGTCGCTCCGCCTTGGCGGGGGTGCGCGTCGTGCCCACCACTCGTCCCGCACCGAGCAGTCGTGCCACCTGACCGGCCAATGTGCCGACTCCGCCCGCAGCGCCTGTGACCAGGACGGTTTCGCCCGCCTGCAACCGTGTGAGCCGGGTCAGCGCCCCGTACGCCGCGGAAGCCGTGGACAACAGTGCCACGGGGCTGGGGTGGTCGGCGGGGACGACCCCTACGGCGCCTGCGTCGACGACCGCGTACTCGCGCCAGCCGAGCAGGTGGGTGACGAGGGTTCCGACCGGGATGCTCGCGACGCCTGGGCCCGTTGCCACCACCTCGCCCAGTGCGGGGCCGAACAGTGGGTCGCCCGGCTTCAGTGGTGGGAACGGGAAGCCCTCGGCTTCGCGGGAGATCAGTGTGCGCAGCCCCGCGAACACCAGGAAGTGTGTGTTCCGTACGAGTAGTTGGCCGGCTACCGGGCTCGGGATCGGGGTCTCGGTGACCCGGAAGTGTTCTGGGCCCGGGAGCGCCGAGGGGATGGCGGCCAGTCGTACCTCTCGGCCGGTGGACGGTGCGGGCATGGGTGACCTCCGGAGACCGTTGGGGTGTGCGGTGTCCGGACGGTAACCCTTGACGTGCGGGTGAGGGGCAAGTCGCTTCGCGCCGGGGCCGGCACGGGGGTTCTTACGCCGCCGAAGGCTGCCACGCCTCCTGGAAGCGGCGGCGGGCGCGGTGCAGGCGGGAGCGGACTGTGCCGACCGGGAGGGAGAGGGTCTCGGCCATTTCCTCCTCGTTCAGGCCGTACACGCGCAGGGTGAGGACCTGGCGGTGCGGTGCGGACAGGCGGTCCAGGACGTCGCTGATGTGCACGGCGTCCAGGGGGTTCGTCGCCCGGCCGACCTCCACCTGCGAGTACGCCGTCTCCGCGCCGCGTCGTTTCGCGGTGCGGACGGCCTCGCGGACCGTCACCGAGCGCACCCAGCCGTAGAACGCCGCCGGTTCGCGCAGTGATCCCAGGCCGCGGTAGATCGCCAGAAGGGCCTCCTGCGCGGCGTCGGCCCCGTCGTCGTGGGTGATGGACCGGCAGATGCGGGCGACATACGGGGCGATGTCGGCGAGCAGGCTGTTCATCGCACGCTCGTCACCCGCCTGGGCACGCCTGAGCAGCGCCGGGAGAGTGGGGATGTCGCTGACGGTGTTCATTTCGCGGGAGCGCTCCTCAGGGAAGCCCGGTGGGGCAGGTGTGGCGAGGTGGGTGCCGCTCGGTGCGGTGCGGTGCGGTGCGGTGCGGTGCGGTGCGGTGTGGTGTGGTGCGGACCGGTCCGGACTGGTTCGGTTTGGGCCGGTCCGGTCCGGACTGGTCCGGTGCAGCTCGGTGCGGTTCAGGGCGCTTCGGCTCTGCCCGCGGTCGCCGGTACGGGGTCGGTGTCCGCGTCCGCGTTCGCCGCGAACGCGAGCAACCCCTCCCGGACGTCGTCGCGGAACGACCCCATGAACGACGCGCTGAAGCAGGACGTGAAGTGCGGGAACTCGACGGCCAGGCGGCCCTCGAACGAGACCACGCACGCCATCACGGGGCTGCGGCCCGCCTGCGGGAAGTAGTTCTCGCGGGCCGGGACGAGGCGGACGTCGGTCGCGCGCAGGTCCTCGGGGAGGCGGGGGCCGGGGACCACGCCCATGTTCGTCACGATCACCGTGCTCAGTTGCAGCGTCGGGTGACGGGGGATCTCCGGCATGATCCGGAGCTCCTTGACGTGGTCACCGTTGTCGATCGCGTCCGTCAGGCGGGTGTGCAGGGTGCGCGCCAGCGTCAGCGGATCCGTCTCGGGGGAGATCTCCACCGTCTGCAGGTGGGTGGCCACCGCGGCCACCATCACGGAGGCCGGCACCGGCGGGGTCAGCCGCGAACGCAGGTCCACGGGTGAGAGACAGCCCAGCACGCGGGGGGCGTCGCCGTCGCCGTCCACGCGGAGGCGGGCCGCGCGCACGACCGCCGCGCTCACCAGCCCGTGCACGGAGACGCCGGCCCGGCGGGCCACCTGGCGGAGCCGGGCCGTTTCCTCCAGGCTCAGCGTCAGCCGACGGGTCTCGATGTGGCCCTCAGGGGCGGGCTGCTCGGCCGTCGGGCGCGGTACGTCGTACGGGACGAGGTTCACCTGGTGCGCCGCTGCCTGCTCGACGCGCTGTTCGAGGTACTTGGCCGTGTCCGCCTCGTCGGCGTGCGGGAGCAACTCGCTCACGGGGCGGGGCCATGCGAGGTCTTCGTCCTCTTCCTCTTCCGTGGAGCCGGTCGTCGAGACCCCCTCCGACACCAGGTTCCGGTAGCCGTCCCAGAGGCTGTTGTGCAGCGTGATGCTGCTGTGTCCGTCCGTGATCGTGTGGTCCACCACCAGGACGAACAGGTGGTCATCCCCTTCCGGCGCGCTGACCAGCACCGCGCGGGTCAGCGGGCCCCCGACCGGCAGCGCGGCGTTCAGCTCCGCCGCGTAGGCGTCCGCGAGGTCGCCGGTACGCGTGAGCAGCCGGGGCCTCTCCTCCTCCGTGAGCAGCCGCAGCACGTACCCCGACGGGCCGCCGGGCGCGATCCGTGAGCGCAGTGTCGGATGCGCGGCCGTGATGGCGTCGAACGCGGCCGACAGGGCCTCGACGTCGACCCTTCCGCGCAGGGCGCAGGAGAGCACCGCTCTGCTGCGCTGGCCCACGTACAGCGCCTCGGCCGGACACAGGGCGCGTTCCGATCCGTTCGGACCACTCAGGTCACCCGAACCGTTCGAGCCGTCAGTCATCATCTCGTCCATCGTTTTCCGCGTCCGCGCTTTCAGGAGGGATAAGGAGGGATAAGGAGGGATAAGGAGGGGGCAGGCAGATAGGGAGTCGAATCCACCGCGCCGACCGGGCAGTCGGAGATCCGATCGGGTGGTCAGGAATGCGGCTTCGCCACGACAGTGCAACGGCGGCAAGCGCCGGATCAACCTCTCAGCATTGTCCGGGCCGCACATCGCGTGATTTCCCTAGAGTCGCCCGTCGGCAGACATACCGACACGCCGGTACGCGCCGGTACGCCCGCTTTAGGGAATTCACTGAAGTCATTGCCGACGGGCCGGTCCGCCTTGACCGTGGCCCGGCCGGTGAATCAGCGTGGTGAACCGTCAGAACCGGTGGTGGGGTGCGTGATCCGGACCTTCATGCCCTCGGCGTGCGGCCCTCCCCCCTCCGTGCGCCGGCCGCGTCCGGTCGGACCGGCGATCCCCGTCCGACCGGGCCGGATGTTCCCCGAACCGTGTGATCACGGCTTGCCGCGTGAGGGATGTGCCATGTCACTGCACGAGGACGATCGTCGACCGTTGACCCAGGACCAGCCGTTGAACCAGGACCGGCCGTTCACCCAGGACCAGCCGTTGACCCAGGACCAGCCGTTCACCCAGGACCAGCCGCTCCGCGGAGCCCGGTCGCTCACCGGAGCCCAGGAAGGGCTCTGGTACGCGCAGCGGCTTTCCCCGGACAGCGCCGCCTACAACACCGGCGAAGCCGTGGAAATATCCGGGCCCGTCGATGCCGGCCTGTTCGAGAACGCGCTGCGACGCACCGTCGGCGAAGCCGACACGTTCGCCCTGCGTTTCTCCGACACGGACGACGGACCCCGGTGCCGGCAGGGGGAACCGGGACTCGACGACTGGGCATTGCACCGTATCGACGTCAGCGGCGCGGACGATCCCGAGAACGCCGCCTGGGAATGGATCCGGGCGGACCTCGCGGCCCCCGTGGACATCGACAAGGGGCCGCTGTTCTCGCACGCCTTGCTGACACTCGCGCCCGACCGGCACATCTGGTTCCTGCGGGCCCATCACATTCTGCTCGACGGTTACAGCTACAAGCTCGTCGGGCGACGGCTCGCCGACACCTACAACGCGCTGGCCTCCGGGGAGCAGCCCGCCCCGACCATCTTCGCCCCCGTCGACCGGCTCCGGGCCGACGAGGCCGCCTACCTCGCATCCGAGCGCTACGAGCGCGACCGCGCCCACTGGGCCGAGCGGCTGGACGGGCTGCCCGAGCCCGCCCGGCTCACCCGGCGCACGGCCGCGCCGGTCGCCCCGTTCCTGCGCCGCACCGCGGAGCTGTCACCCGCCGAGACCGAGGAGCTGGCCGCGGCCGCCGCCCGCCTCGGCGTCTCGCGCACCGACCTCCTCGCCACCGCCGTCCTCGCTTTCCTGCACCGGATGACCGGCGCCGAGGACCTGGTCCTGGGCCTGGCCACCATGAGCCGGCTCGGCAGCGCCGCGCTGCGCACCCCCGGCACCGCCTCCGACGTCCTGCCGCTGCGCGTGCCCGCCGCCCCCGGCGCGTCCGTGCGGGAACTCGCGCGTACCGTCGCCGACGAGCTGAAGGCGCTGCGCGAGCACCAGCGTTACCGGGGCGAGTTCCTGCGCCGCGACCTCGGCCTGCTCGGCACCGGCCGCCGGATGTACGGGCCGGTCCTCAACATCGTGCCGTTCACCGAGTCCCTGGACTTCGGCGGGCACTCCGCCACCTGGCACCATCTGTCCGGCGGTGCCGTCGACGACCTGCAGATCTCCGTCAGGCCCGGGACGGAGTCCGGTGGGCTGTGGCTGGCCTTCGACGCCAACCCGGCGCTGTACGAGGAGGACGAACTCGCCCTCCACCGTGATCGGTTCCAGTTGCTTCTGCGCCGACTGGTCGCCGCTGAGCCGACCTCGTCCTTGCGGGATCTGGATCTGCTGTTGCCGGGGGAGCACCCGCACGACTCGTCCGCTCAGACCTCCCCCGTCACCGACACCCTCTCCGAGCTGTTCGAGCAGCGCGCCGCCGAAGCACCGCAGCGGACCGCCGTCACCTGCGACGGCGAGAGCCTCACCTACGCCGAGCTCGACGCCGAGGCCAACCAACTGGCCCGCCTGCTCGTCGAACAGGGCGCCGGGCCCGGCCGGGTGGTGGCCCTCGCGATGCGCCGGGACCTCAGGCTGCTGCCCGCGCTGCTCGCCGTGCTGAAGACGGGCGCCGCCTATCTGCCGCTGGACACCGGCCACCCGGCGGAGCGACTGCGGCTGGTTGTCGAGGACGCGCGGCCGGTTCTTCTCGTCACCGATGCCGACCGTACCGACATGCCGTTCGCCGCCGATGTCCCCACGGTGTCCCCCCGTGACCCGAAGGTTCAGCGGGACCTCGCCCGGCGGCCAGCGAACGGCCTGACCGACGCCGAGCGCGGTGGCCCACGTCGCCCCTCCGACATCGCGTACATCATCCACACCTCCGGTTCGACGGGGCGCCCCAAGGGCGTACCGGTCCCGCACGCGAACGTCGTCCGCCTCTTCACCGCCACGGGCACGGCCGCCACGACTACGGCCGCCACGAGCACCGCCGCAACGAGCACGGCCGCCACGACCACCGCCGCCGCCCAGCCCTTCGACTTCGGTGCCGACGACGTCTGGACGCTCTTCCACTCCTACGCCTTCGACTTCTCCGTATGGGAGATCTGGGGCGCGCTACTGCACGGCGGCCGCCTGGTCGTCGTGCCGTACGCCGTCAGCCGCTCGCCCCGGGACTTTCTGGGGTTGCTGCGCAGCGAGGGTGTCACCGTCCTCAACCAGACGCCGTCCGCGTTCGAGCAACTCATCGACGCCGACCAGGAGTTGGCAGGCCAGGAGTTGACCGAACAGGAGTTGTCCGCCGGAAGCGGATCGCTGCGCTACGTCGTCTTCGGCGGGGAGGCGCTGCGGCCCGAGCGGCTGCGCCCGTGGGTCGACCGGTACGGGCTCGACCGCCCGGCGCTGGTCAACATGTACGGCATCACCGAGACCACCGTGCACGTCACGCACCACCGCCTCACCCGCGCCGACCTGGACGACCCCCGCCGGGGCAGTGTCGTCGGCACGCCGCTCGCGGATCTGCGCGTGTACCTCCTCGACGCGGCGGGGCGGCCGGTGCCGACGGGCGCCACCGGCGAGATGTACGTGGCAGGGCCCGGGGTGGCCGCCGGATATCTGAACCGGCCCGACCTCACCGCCGAACGCTTCCTCGACGACCCCTTCGGGGAGCCCGGCACTCGCATGTACCGCTCCGGCGATCTGGCGCGGCGCCGCGCCGACGGCACCCTCGAATACCTCGGGCGGGCCGACGCGCAGGTGCAGTTGCGCGGTTTCCGTATCGAGCCGGGCGAGATCGAGGCCGTGCTCGCCCAGCATCCGCAGGTCGCACGGGCCGCTGTCGTCGTCCGCCGCGCCGACAACGGCGCGCGGCAACTCGTCGCCTACACGGTCCCGGCAGGGAACCCGGCCCCGCACCCCGGGAACGCGGCACCCCAACCCGTGAACGCGGCCCCGCACCCCGGGAACCCGGCCCCCCACCCCGCCGACCTCCGCGCCCACGTAGCCGCCCACCTCCCCGAGCACATGGTCCCGGCCGCCTGCGTCCCCGTGGAGGCCCTGCCCCTGACCGCCAACGGCAAGCTCGACGTGGACGCTCTGCCCGCGCCGGACTTCGCCGCGACGGCGGCGTCGGCCGGTGCCCGTCCCACCACACCCCGCCAAGCCCTGCTCTGCCGGCTGTTCGAGGACGTCCTGCGGCTGCCCCGTGACACCGTCGGCGTCGACGCCAACTTCTTCGACCTGGGCGGCGACTCCCTCTCCGCGACCCGGTTCCTGGCCCGGCTGCGCGCGGAGACGGGGACCGAGGTGCCCATCACCGCGCTGTTCGACGGGCCGACGCCGGCCGTGCTCGCCGAGCGGCTCACCGCGCAGGGCGACACGGTCCGTCCGCTGCCCGCGCTCGGTGACGTCGTGCGGCCGGAGCGCCTGCCGCTCTCCTTCGCGCAGGAACGCATGTGGTTCCTGAACCGGCTCGACGACGGGGCCGCCACGTACAACATCCCGCTCGTCGTGCCGCTGCGGGCGCCCGTCGACGCGGAGGCGCTGCGGGCGGCCCTCGGCGACGTCACCGACCGGCACGAGATCCTGCGGACCCTGTTCGCCGAGCACGACGGAGTGCCCCACCAGCGCATCCTGCCGCCGGGGGAACTGCGGCCCGCGCTGCGGTGCGTGGACTGCCCGACCGAGGAGGTCGGCACCCAGGTCGTCGCCGCCGCGCGGCACCGCTTCGACCTGACCCGCGAAGGCCCGCTCGCGGCGGCCCTGTTCGGCTCGGGGCCCGAGCGCACCCTGCTGCTCGTCCTGCACCACAGCGCCGCCGACGGCTGGTCCCTCCGCCCCTTCGCCGACGATCTGAGCACCGCGTACGAGGCGCGTCGCGCGGGCCGGGCGCCCGCCTGGGACGCGTTGCCGGTGCAGTACGCGGACCACGCCGTGTGGCAGCGCGCCCTCCTCGCGCCCGAACCGGAGGGCCCCGGGCGCCTGGAGCGGCTGACCGCGTACTGGCGTGAGACGCTCGCGGGCCTGCCGCAGGAGTGCACCCTGCCCGGCGACCGGCCGCGCCCGGCGTCCCCGCGCGGCGGCGGCGCCCACGTCACGGCGGTGGTGGACGCCGCACTGCACGAGGGTCTGCTGCGGCTCGCGGACCGGCAGAACGCCAGCCTGTTCATGGTGCTGCACGCGGCGGTCAGCGCCCTGCTCGACCGGTGCGGCGCGGGCGAGGACATCGTCGTCGGCACCCCGGTCGCGGGCCGCTCCGAACCCGCCCTGGACGACGTGATCGGCCTGCTCACCAATACGCTGGTGCTGCGCGCCGACACCGCCGGCGACCCCGCGTTCCGCGACCTCGTCGCCCAGGTGCGCGCGCACGACCTGCGCGCCCTCGACCACCAGGACCTGCCCTTCGACCGGCTGGTGGAGGAGCTGAACCCGCCCCGCCACCCGGCCCGGCACCCGCTCTTCCAGGTCATGCTGGCCCTGCAGAACAACGAGCGGGCAGTGCTGCGCCTCGACGGGCAGGAGCTTCCGCTGCGGCCCACCGCCACCGGCACCGCCAAGTTCGACCTCTTCGTCGACGTCCTCGAACGGTACGACGACGGGGGCGCGCCCGACGGCCTCGACCTGCACGTCGAGTACGCGACCGACCTGTACGACGCCGCGACGGCCGAGGCGTTCGCGCACGCACTGCACGAGGTGCTCGCGGCCGTGTGCGCCGACCCGGACGTCCGTGTCCACGCGCTCCCGGCGCTCCCGCCGCGCACCACGAACCCCGCGACGGACACCGACGCCTCCGCCGGCGACGCGCTCAAGGTGGAGCGCACCGCCCTGTCCGTCCCCGGCATCCGCGACGCGGTCGCCCTGCCCGCACCCGGGAACGACGGCGGACCCCTGCGCCTGTACGTCGTGCCGGGCCGGGCGGAGGCGGCCGAGCGTGTCGAACAACTCCTGAGCGGGGAGCGGCGTACGAGCGGCGACGGGAAGACCCCGGTCCGCGTCACGGCGGTCGCCGTCCTGCCCCGCACCCCCGACGGTGCCGTCGACGCCGACGCCCTGCACGCCCTGCCCCTCGTCGACCGCACGGCCGCCGACGCCTGGCGCGAGCGCCTCGCCGCTCTCCCCGGCGTCACCGCGGCCGACGTCACGGTGGAGGACATCCCCGGGGAGCTGGGCCGCCGCCACGTCGGCACCCCGCGCCGCACGGGCGCCGCCGAGCTGACGGAAACGCCGGTCGGGACCGCGTCCTCCGCGGCCCCGGTCCCGGCGCTGAGCGAAGGCCCCGCACTCGTCGGGCCGTCGGTGCCCGGCTGGGCGCAGGCCCTGGTCCGCGCGGCGGAGCGGCCGGACGGCGAGGTCGTGCACGTCCACGCCGACGGCAGCGAGCACCGGCGCGACTACGCGTCGCTGATCACGGAGGCGTCCCGGGTCCTCGGCGGACTGCGCCGGGCCGGGCTGCGCCCCGGTGACCAGGTCATCCTCCAGTGCGACGCCAGCGAGGACTTCCTCGCCGCGCTGTGGGGCTGCATCCTCGGCGGCTTCGTCGCCGTACCCCTGACCGTGCCCACCTCGTACGGCGTCCCCTCGGCGGCGCTGGCCAAGCTGGAGGGCATCTGGAAGATGCTCGGCCGGCCCTGGATCGTGTGCTCCCCGGGCCGGGAGGCGGACCTGCGCGACCTCGCCGCCCGGCAGGAGTGGTCCGGTCTGCGGCTGACGACGGCCGACGCGCTGCGCGAGGCGCCGGAGGACCGCGACTGGTACGAGGCCCGCCCGGACGACCTCCTGCTGATGCTGATGACCTCGGGCAGCACGGGCCTGCCCAAGGCCGTGCGCCAGAGCCACCACGCGGTGCTGACCCGGTCGGCCGCGACCGCGCAGCTCAACGGGCTCGACGAGCACGACACCACGCTCAACTGGATCCCGCTCGACCATGTCACCGGCGTGGTGATGTTCCACCTGCGCGACGTCTATCTCGGCTGCCGCCAGATCCACGCGCCGACCTCCTGGATCCTTGAGGACCCGACGCGCTGGATGGACCTCGCCGACCGGCACGGGACCACCGTCACCTGGGCGCCCAACTTCGCCTTCGGCCTCCTCGCCGAGCAGGCCGAGCACTTCCGCGACCGCAGCTGGGACCTGTCGCCGATGCGGCTGGTCATGAACGCCGGTGAGGTCGTCGTGGCGTCCGCCGCGCGCCGCTTCCTGCACACGCTGAAACCGTTCGGGCTGCCGCAGGACGTGATGCACCCCGGCTGGGGCATGTCCGAGACCTGCTCGGTGGTCACGGACGCCGTGCTGCCCGGCGAACCGGACGGCCCCGACGCGTCGTTCGTCAGCTGCGGCCGCCCCTACCCGGGGTTCGCCATGCGCGTCGTCGGCGAGGACGGCACGCTGCTCGACGAGGGCGCCGTCGGCCGGTTCCAGGTCCGCGGCGCCTCCGTGACCAGCGGCTACCACGACAACGCGGCGGCCAACGCCGAGGCGTTCACCGACGACGGCTGGTTCGACACCGGCGACCTGGCGTTCCTGCGCGACGGCGAGCTGTACATCACCGGCCGCGCCAAGGACGTCATCATCGTCAACGGCGTCAACCACTACAGCCACGAGATCGAGGCCTGCGTCGAGGAACTGCCCTGTGTCGTACGGAGCTTCACGGCGGCCGTCGCCGTGCGCTCCGACCCCTCGGCCACCACCGACGAACTCGCGCTCTTCTTCCACCTCGCCCCGGACCAGGACCCGGCCGCCGCGATGCGTCGCATCGCGGGCAAGGTGACCCGTGAGGTCGGCGTCAGCCCCGCCTTCCTCGTCCCGGTCGCCGAGGACGCGATCCCGAAGACCGAGATCGGCAAGATCCAGCGCACCAAGCTGCGCAAGAGCTTCGAGGCGGGCGACTTCGACGAGGCGGTCCGCGCGGCCCAGCTGCTGATGGGCACCGCCGCCACGCTGCCCGACTGGTTCCTGCGCCCGGTGTGGCAGCGGGCCGGGCGGCACCGCCCGCGCGCGAGCGCCGCCGGACGGCACACCCTCGTCCTGGCGGGCGGCGACCCGCACGCACACGACCTCGCGCGGCAGATCGCGGAGGCCGTGCGGGCGGACGGCGGACTGTGCACCGTGGTCACCGAAGGAGCGGCGTACGAGCGGATCGACGCGGCACGCTACCAGGTCAGGACCGCCGACGACACCGATCACGCGGCGCTGCTGCGGCAGTTGCACGCCGACGGGCGGCCGGTCGACACCGTCCTGCACCTGAACCGCACCGCGACGGCGCCCCTGGACGACACCGGCCCCGGCTCCCTCCTCGCGCTCGCCCGCGCCCTCGCCGCCCGGCCCGGACAGCAGCGCCCCGTCGGCCTGCTGTACGTGACGGCGGGCGCCCAGGCCGTGGAGCCCGGCGACGACGCCGCCCCGGCGCACGCCATGGCCGGCGCCCTGCTGAAGTCGCTGGGGGAGGAGTTCACCTGGCTGCGCGGCGTGCACCTCGACCTCGACCCGGCCGCCACCGCGGAGCCCGTAGCCGTCCTGCTGGCGGAGGCGGCCGGGACGGCGGACACGGCGGCCGACGCCGAGGTCGCCTGGCGCGGCGGGCAGCGGTACGTACGCCGCCTGGCCCCGCTGCCCGACGAGCCGCCGCGCGCCGAACTGCCCGCCACAGGCGACGGGTTCACCCTGGTCAGCGGGGGTCTCGGTGGCGTCGGCAGTGAGGTCGCGGCACATCTGCTGAAGACGCCAGGCACCCGTCTGCTGCTGCTCGGCCGCACCGCGCTGCCCGGCGAGGACAACTGGCCGCAGCGCCTTGCCGAGGGCGGCCCCGTGGCCGAGCGCATCGAGGCGCTGCGCCGCCTGCGCGCCCTCGGCGAGGTCCGCTACGCGTGCGCCGACATCACCGACGACGCCCAGGTGCGGGCCGCCGTGAACGAGGCCGTCGAGGCGTGGGGCGCGCCCCTCACCTCGGTGCTGCACCTCGCCGGAGTCCGCGACGAGCGGCCCGCACGGGACCTCGACCCCGCGTCCTGGCAGCGTGCGATCGAGGCGAAGGTGGGCGGCGCGTGGACGCTGCACCGCGTCGCCGCCGACCACCCGGTGACCTCCTTCACCACCTTCTCCTCCGTCAACGGCTGGTTCGGCGGCGCCATGAACGCCTCGTACGCCGCCGCCAACGCCTTCCTCGACGCCCTCGCCCTGCACCGCCGCGCCCACGGCCTGCCCGCGCAGAGCCTGGCGTGGAGCCTGTGGAACGAGCGCGGCATGAGCCGCGGCTACGGACTCGCCGCTCTCGGCGAGGCCCGCGGCTACCGGGTCCTCGACACCACCGCCGCGCTGCGCTCCTTCGACCTGGCCCGCACCCTGGACGAGCCGCACCTCCTGATCGGCGCCGACCGCGGCGCCCCCTGGGTGCGCAGCCACGTCGTGGGCGAGGCCCGGCAGGTGCGCCGCCCTGCCGCGCGGGTCGCCCTGGAGGAGGGCACCGACCTGGGCGCCCTGTACGGCGCGGCGGCCGACGCCGCACGGGCCGCCGGACTCGGCGACACCTGGGTGCTGCGTTCGGCGGGCAGCGCCGCCCAGCAGGCCGGACCGGACACGGGGGAGCGGCTGCGGCGCCTGGAGAGCGAACTGGCCCGCCTGTGGTGCGGCGTCCTCGGCTGCGACCGGGTGGGCCGGGACGAGAACTTCTTCGACCTCGGCGGCAACTCCCTGCTCCTGGTCACCGCCCAGAGCGCGATCACCAAGGAGTTCGGCTGCGAACTCACCGTCGTCGACCTGTTCGCCCACCCCACCGTCCGCGACCTCGCCCGGCACCTGTCGACCCTGATGGAGGCCGGGACGGACACGGCGACCGGTGCGGGGACCGGCGCGACGGCCGACGAGCCGGCGCAGCGGCACGGACCCGCGGAACCCGGGCCGAGCGGTCTGGAGAAGGCCAAGGAAAAGGCACAGCGGCAGCGCGCGGCACGGGCCCGCCGCGCCGCCCGGCACGGGAAGGACCGAGGGCATGCGTGAGACCCCCGTCCCGCAGGAGGGACAGGACGACTACGACGAGGAGGCACCCGCCGTCGCCGTCATCGGCATGGCGGGGCGCTTCCCCGGCGCCGACGACCTGGACGCCTTCTGGGACAACCTGGCGGCGGGCCGCGAGTCGGTGCGGCCCGTCACGGACGAGGAGTTCCTCGCCGCGGGCGGCGACCCGGCCGACCTCGACGACCCGTCCCTGATCCGCATGGCGTCCGTCGTCGAGGGCATCGACCGCTTCGACTCCGGGTTCTTCGGCTACAGCCCCGCCGAGGCCGCCGTCGTCGATCCGCAGCAGCGGCTGCTCCTGGAGACGGCCTACCAGGCGCTGGAGAACGCCGGATGCCTCGGCCCGGCCGCCGGGGAGGCGGCCGGCACGGTCGGCGTGTACGCGGGCAGCGGTGACAGCCGCTACTACCCGGGCCACGTCCACCCGCGCTTCGCCGGGCAGCCGGGATCGGTGGCGCTCGTGCACGCGGCCACCGCGAACTCCCTCGGCACCCTCGCCACCCGCGTCTCCTACGAGCTGGGCCTGACCGGCCCCAGCGTGTCCCTCCAGACGGCCTGCTCCACCGCGCTCGTCGCCGTGCACACCGCCTGCCAGGACCTCCTCGACTACCGGTGCGACACCGCGCTCGCCGCCGCCGTCTCCCTCAACCCCTCGGCGCCGCTCGGCTACCGGCACGTACCCGACGGCCCCTTCTCGCCCGACGGCCACTGCCGCGCCTTCGCCGCCGACGCGGCCGGCACCTCCTCCGGCGACGGCGTGGGGGCGGTCGTCCTCAAGCGCCTGGAGGACGCCCTCGCCGACGGCGACCGCATCCGGGCCGTCATCCGCGGCAGCGCCGTCAACAACGACGGGCGCCGCAAGGTCGGCTTCAGCGCGCCCAGTTCGGCCGGGCAGACCGAGGTGATCCTCGCCGCCCAGGCACAGGCGGTGCTCGACGCGCGCAGCATCGGCCTCGTCGAGGCGCACGGCACCGCCACCAAGCTCGGCGACCCCATCGAGGTCTCCGCGCTGACCGAGGCGTTCCGGCAGAGCACGGACGACACCGGGTTCTGCGCCCTGGGCTCGGTGAAGACCAACATCGGCCACCTCGGGGCCGCCGCCGGCATCGCCGGGCTCATCAAGGCCGTCCTGGCCCTGGAACACCGGCAGATCCCGCCGAACCTGCACTTCGACGAGGCCAACCCGCTGATCGACTTCGCCGCCGGGCCGTTCCGGGTGCCCACCGCCCTGGAGGACTGGGCGGCCGGGGACCAGCCACGCCGGGCCGCCGTCAGCGCCTTCGGCATCGGCGGCACCAACGCGCACGTCATCCTGGAGGAGGCACCGCCCGCCGCGCCCGCCCCGCCCCGTCCGCCCGAGGAGGACCACCGCCTGGTCCTCCCGCTCTCAGCGCGGACAGCCGGTGCGCTGCGCGGTCAGGCCGACGCCCTCGCCCGCCACCTCGACCACCACCCCGGCCTGCGCCTGGACGACGTCGCCCACTCCCTGCGCACGGACCGGCCCGCGCTGCCCCACCGCCTCACCGTGACCGCCGCCTCCCGCGACGAGGCGCTGGCCGCGCTGCGCACCGCCGCGCCCGCCACCCCGGCCCTGACCGGCGAACCCGCCCGGGTGGCGTTCCTGCTGCCGGGCGGCGGCACCCAGTACCCCGGCATGGGAGCGGAGCTCTACCGCGACCACACCGTCTACCGCGACATCGTCGACGAATGCGCGCGCATCCTGCGGCCCGTCCTCGACACCGACCTGCGCACCACCCTCTTCGACGACCCGAAGCCCGACAGCACCGCCCTGTTCGCGGGCCTCGTGGCGACCGAGTACGCGCTCGCCCGCACCCTCATGGAGGCCGGGGTCCGCCCCGACGCGCTCATCGGGCACTCGCTCGGCGAGTACACCGCCGCCTGCCTCGCCGGGGTCATGGACCTCGACGCCATGCTGCCCCTGGTCACCGAGCGGATCCGGCTCATCGCCTCGGCGGGCGGCGCGACGACCGGCGTCGCGGCGCCGGTCGAGGAGCTGCTGCCGCTCCTCGACGACGACCTGTCCCTCGCCGCGGTCAACGGGCCCGCCGCCTGCACCGTCGCCGGGCACGCCGACGCGGTCGCCCGCTTCGAGGCCGAACTGACCCGCAGGGACCTCCCGTTCCGGCGGCTGCGCATCCCCGCCGCGGCCCACTCCCACGTCCTGGACCCGGTCCTTGGCACGTTCGAGAGCCACCTGCGCACCCTCACCCTACGCCCCCCGCGCATCCCGTACGTCACCAACGTCACCGGCACCTGGGTCACCGACGCCCAGGCCACCTCGGTCGAGCACTGGCTCGACCACACGCGCCGCACCGTCCGCTTCACCGACGGCGTCACGTCCCTGTGGGAGCGCATGGCCCCCGTCCTCGTGGAGATCGGCCCCGGCGACACCATGACCAAGCTCGCCGCCGCCCAGCTCGCCGAGCACACTCCCGTCACGGTGACGACCATGCGCCACGCCAAGGCCGACGCCCCGGACGGCTTCGTCCTCACCGAGGCGCTCGGCCGCCTGTGGAGCGCGGGCGTCGACACCGCGCTGCCCCCGGTCCCGGGCGACCCCGGGCGCGTACCCCTGCCCCCGTACGCCTTCGAACGGCACCGCCACTGGATCGACGCGCCCGGCGCCCGTACCGACCCGGACGCGACGGACACCTCCGCCACGGCGGCACCCGGTACGGGTCTGGCGCAGCGCCCCCGCCTGACCACCGAGCACGTGCCCCCGCGCACCGACCGCGAAGAGGCCGTCACCCGGCTGTGGGAGGAGACCCTCGGCATCGGCGGGATCGGCGTCAACGACAACTTCTTCGACCTCGGCGGCGACTCCATGCGCGCCGTCCTCCTCGCCGGCCAGCTCCGCAGCGCCGGGGTGCTCGACGTGCCCGCCGCGACCCTGCTCGCCGCGCCCACCGTGGCGGGGGTCCTCGCGGCCGCCGACGACACCGGCGCCGACTCCGCGCACCCCGGGACGGCCGCGCTGGGTCCGCTCCTGCCGCTGCGCACGGAGGGGAGCGCCGCGCCGCTGTTCTGCGTCCACCCCGGCGCGGGCGTCTCCTGGCGCTACACAGGACTGCTGCCCCATCTGGGCGGTGAGCAGCCCGTGTACGGCATCCAGGCCGCCGGGCTCGACGGCACCCGGCCGCCGGCCACGGACGCCGCCGCCATGGTCGCCCACTACGTCGGGCTCGTCCGCGAAGTGCAGCCGCACGGCCCGTACCGGCTGCTCGGCTGGTCCTACGGCGGATTCGTCGCCCACGCGATGGCCTGCGCGCTGCAGGAACAGGGGGAGCGGGTGGAGCTGCTCGCGATGCTCGACGCGCCCCAGCCGCACGGCACCGCCCACGACCCCGACGCCGCCGAACGGCAGGTGGCGGCCCTCCTGACGCGGGTGGCGGGGCTGCCCGTCGAGCCGGGCGCGGACCTGCCGGACGTCGACGCCGTACTGGACCGCATCGACGCGGCGGTCACGGCGGACCAGGCGAGTTCCCCCGTCACCCGCGCCGAGGCCGCCGCCATCGCCGAGGTCATGCGCAACAACCTGCGCATCGCCCCGCAGTTCGCCCCCGGCGTCTACCAGGGGGACGTGCTGTTCTTCAGCGCCGAGGAGGAGGCGGACGGTACCGGGGACCTCGCGGTCATGCCGGGCAAGGCCGACGCCTGGCGCCCGCACGTCGACGGCGCCCTCCACGACCACCGCGTGCCCTGCGGCCACTACGAGATGACCGAGCCCGACCCCATCGCCCGGATCGGCGCGGCCGTCGCGAAGGCGCTGCGGCCGACCGACCCCGCCTGAACTCTTCCTTCTTCATTGCGCCCCGTCTCCCGTCCCCGTTACGAAGGGCCCCCCGTGCACGCGACCGCGACCCAGAACCTGTACGAACTCGGCGACGCCCCGCCCCTCGGCACCGCGCCCAAGCAGATGTACGCCTCCCTCATCCGTCAGGAGCGCTACGGGCAGCCCGTCGACGCCTTCCGCACCGAGGTCGTCGACGTCCCGGCCGTCGGCCGCGGACAGGTGCTCGTCAAGGTGATGGCGGCCGGCGTCAACTACAACAACGTGTGGGCGGCGCTCGGTGAGCCGCTCGACGTCATCGCCGCGCGCCAGAAGGCGGGCGCCACCGAGGACTTCCACATCGGCGGCTCCGACCTGTCCGGCGTGGTGTGGGCCGTCGGCGAGGACGTCCGCAGCGTGCGCCTCGGCGACGAGGTCGTCGTCCTCGCCAGCCGGTGGGACGAGGCCGCCGAGGACATCCGCCTCGGCGCCGACCCCGCCTTCTCCACCTCGCAGCGCGTGTGGGGGTACGAGGAGAACTACGGCTCCTTCGCGCAGTTCGCGGTCGTCGACGACTACATGCTGCACCCGAAGCCGAAGCAGCTGTCCTGGGCCGCGTCCGCCTGCTACATGGCCACCGCCGCGACCGCCTACCGCCAGCTCTTCGGCTGGGACCCGCACACGGTCAGGCCCGGCGACCCCGTACTTGTCTGGGGCGGCGCGGGCGGCCTCGGCTGCATCGCCATCCAGCTCGTGAAGCACGTCGGCGGCATCCCGGTCGCCGTCGTCTCCAGCGAGGAGCGCGGCGAGTACTGCGTGCGGCTCGGCGCCAAGGGCTGGATCGACCGGCGCGAGTTCGACCACTGGGGCCGCCTCCCCGACACCTCCGACGAGGAGGCGATGGGCCGCTGGCTGAAGGGGGCGCGCGCGTTCGGGCGCCGGTTCTGGGAGGTGCTCGGCGAGCGCCGGGCTCCGCGCATCGTCCTCGAACACTCCGGCGCCGACACCATCCCCACGTCCATGTACATGTGCGACAACGGGGGCATGGTCGTCATCTGCGGCGGCACCACCGGCTACAACGGCGACGTGGACCTGCGCTTCCTGTGGATGCGGCAGAAGCGCCTCCAGGGCTCCCACGTCGCGAGCGCCCGCGAGGCCCGCGAGATCACCCGCCTCATCGACCAGGGCGTCATCGACCCGTGCCTGTCCCGCACGTTCGCCTTCGACGAGATCGGCCTGGCCCACCAGCTCATCCACGACAACCGGCACCCGGCGGGCAACATGGCGGTCCTGGTGGGCGCACGGGAGTGACGCGGCGATGGGCTGCGGGGGTGTCACCGGCGCCCCCGCAGGCCACCCCATACCTGTGTTACGTCAGGTGGACGTCACGCAGCTGAAGACGCCCGGCCCGACCGGGGCCACGCGGACGTGCACGGCGCGGGCCGGGGCCGTGCGCAGCGCGACGCGCAGAGCGTCGCCGCACGGTTCGGCCCGCAGATCGCGCAGACCCCTCGCCCCCGCATCGCCGGACCGGAGCAGCGCCTTCCACGCGGCCTCCTTCGCCGAGAACAGCGCCGTCACCGACCACGCGCCACCGCGCAGCAGCGCCTCCTCGTCGGCGCGGAGCACCAGCCGCGCCGCGCCGTCGGGCAGCGGGCGCAGTTCCACGTCGCAGCCGAGCGGGGTGTCCCGGCCCGGCGCGCGGGCCACGGCGACCGCGACGCCCGCGCTGTGCGAGATCGACGCCGCCCGTCCGGGCGGGAACAGCGGGAGCCGGCCCGCCCGCGGAATCTCGCCGCAGTCGAGTCCCACCGAGCGCAGGGCACGCCGGGCGGCCAGCCGGCCCGCCAGGAACTCGCGGCGCCGGTGCGGCGGCATCTCCGCCGCGGCCGCCTCTTCGGCGGGTCCCGCGGGGAGCGACAGCGGATCCGCGGTGAGGGCGACGCCGAGACCGAGCCCGGCCGCCGCGCACAGCGGCCGCAGCCGGTCGAGCTCCGCGAGGAGCCTTGGCCGCGGCCGGTCCTGTGCCGGGTGGGCCGTCGCCACCGACGGCCCACCCCGCTGCGCGTGCGCGGGCACGGCCTCAGGCCCGCAGCAGCTTCTTGATGATCTTCCCGGCGGGGTTGCGCGGCACCTGCTCGATGAACTCGATGCGTCGCGGACGCTTGTAGGGCGCGAGCGACTCGGCGGTGTGGCGCAGCAGTACGGTCGTCCCGGTGCCGGTCCCCTCCTCCACCACGACGTACGCCAGCGGCACCTCGCCGTAGTCCGCGTCGGGCATACCGACGACCGCGGCGTCGCGAACGGCCGGATGGCTCATCAGGGCGCGTTCGATCTCCGAGGGGTAGACGTTCTGCCCGGCCCGGATGATGAGGTCCTTGCTGCGGTCCACGAGGTGGATGCGGCCCTCCTCGTCCATGAAGCCGAGGTCACCGGTCTTGACCCAGCCGTCGAGGAAGATCTCCTCGGTGGCCGCCGGATCGTTCCAGTACCCCTGCATGAGGCCGGGCCCGCGCACGACCATCTCGCCGATCTCCCCGCGCGGCAGCTCCCGTCCGGCCCCGTCCACCGCGCGGGCGGACATGCCGGGCACCACGCGTCCGCAGGGGATGCGCGCGGTGACGTCGCCGGGGACGGGGTGCTCGTCGGGGCCGAGGGTGACGAACGGGCCGCCGACCTCGGTCATGCCGTAGACCTGGCGGAAACCGCAGCCGAGCCGCCCCACCGCCTCCTCGTACACGTCGAGGGGCATCGGGGCGGCGCCGTAGAGGATCTCCCGCAGCGAGGACAGGTCCGTGCTGTGCGAGCCCTTCGCCTGGAGCATGAAGCGCAGCATCTGCGGGACCAGCCACATGTGCGTGGCGCCGTGCCGCTCCACCGCGGCGAGGGCGCGCTGCGGGGTGAAGCCGGGCATCAGCACCACCGTGGCGCCGGCGGCCAGGTAGGTCAGGGAGACCACCATGCTGCCGTGGTACAGCGGGCAGCAGTTGACCATGACGATGTCGTCGGTGGGGCGGGCCATGACCAGCCAGCCGAGCGCGATGGCCCGGAACGAGCCGGAGTCGACGGTGACCCCCTTGGCCTGCCCCGTGGTGGCCGAGGTGTGCAGCACGGCGATCGGGTCGGTGTCCGCCACGACGGGCAGCTCCCGCTCCGCCGCGACCGTGCCGAGCGCCTCGAACTCGGGCTTGTCGAGGGCAAGGCGGATCCGTACCGACGCCGGGAGCGTCGTGTGCCGGTCGAGCAGTTCGGACTCGCCGATGACGGCGGCCGCGCCGACCCGCTCGACGATCCCGGCCACCTCGGGCACGGTCAGGCTGTGGTTCAGGGGCACGAACAGCGCGCCGAGCCGGGCGAGCGCGAAGTAGCTCTCCAGGACCTCGATCCGGTCCTTGGACAGCACGGCGACCCGGTCACCGTGCCCGATCCCCAACTCCGCCAGGCCGCGCGCGAGTTCCGCCGTACGGTCGTGGAACTCGGCCCAGGTGACGCTGCGCTCCTCGTCGACCAGCGCGGTCCGGTCGGGGAAGCACTGGCGGTTGCGTTCGAGCAGCTGGGTCAGCCACATCACGCACCGCCGGTGGCACCGGCGACGGACCGCCCGGCCACGAACCGCTCGTAGTCGGCGATCGAACGCAGCTCCTCCATGTCCTCGGCGCTGATCTCGACCCCGAGCCGCTGCTCGACGAGCAGGACGAGACGCACCAGGTCACCGGAGTCGATACCGCTCGCGGCGAGGTCGACGTCGTCACCGATGGCGCCGGGGTCGGCGTACTCGGCGGTACCGGTGAGTTCGACCAGCAACTCCCTGATGGTGCTCATGAGATCCCCTTTCGCTGCGGCACGCCTGCCGCCCTGCGGGCCTGATGTGTCACCCGAAGCAGAGGGGCGCGGGGCGCGTCACATTCCCTCGGGTGGGGCGTGACCTTTGTCACGCGGCCGTTGTGCGCGGGTGGGGATAGCGGGGCCCGCCCCCGTCCTCTTTCCGGACGGAGGTTCCGCCACGCGGCTCGCTCGTGGTCCGTGGCGGCGTGGCCGCCCGTGCGGGCGGCGTCGACGCCGAGGCTGAGGGAGTGATGCGAGTGCCCAGGCAGTGCGTACGGGGTCCGGCCGGCCGGTGGCCCGGGCCGGCCGCGGGGGTTGTGGGCGGCCCGGGTGCCATGGGCGGCCACGGTCTCGCAAGTGGTGCGGCATGAGCGCGCCGGAGACCTCGACGGTCGTCGCACCGCCGCGCGCTGCCCAGCGGGACGAGCCCACCGCCCGCCAGGACGGGTCATCCGCCTCCCAGGACGAGTTGCTCGCCCACTTCGACGCCCTCATCGCCGCCGGTGAGACGATCGAGCCGCGTGACTGGACGCCCGACGGCTACCGCCGGATGCTGCTCCGCCAGATCGCCCAGCACGCGCACTCCGAGATCATCGGCATGCAGCCGGAGGGCGCCTGGCTGACCCGGGCGCCGTCCCTGCACCGCAAGTCGGTGCTGATCGCCAAGGTGCAGGACGAGGCGGGCCACGGCCTGTACCTGTACTCCGCGGCCGAGACCCTCGGCGTGGACCGCGCCGAACTCCTCGACGCCCTCCACCGGGGCCAGCAGCGTTTCGCGGCGACCTTCAACCACCCCGCCCTGACCTGGGCGGACACCGGTGCCATCGCCTGGCTGACGGACGGCGCCGCCGTCATCAACCAGGCCCCGCTGTGCCGCACTTCCTACGGCCCGTACGCCCGCGCGATGCGCCGCGTCTGCCAGGAGGAGGCCTTCCACGTACGGCAGGGCTACGACCTGATGCGCGCGCTGTGCGAGGGGACACCGGAGCAGAAGCGGATGGCGCAGGACGCGGTGGACCGCTGGTGGCTGCCGGCCGTGGCGCTGATGTTCGGCCCGCCGGACACCGAGGCCGGCGGCGCCGACGCCCGCACCGCCGCGCTCGGCGCCGCCGTCTCCCGCCGCGCCATCGCCTGGGGCATCAAGCGCCACACCAACGACGAGCTGCGCGGACGCTTCGTCGACAGCGTCGTCCCGCAGGCCGAACGGCTCGGACTGACCCTGCCGGACCCGGCGATCCGCTGGAACGAGGAGCGCGGCCACTACGACTTCACCCCGGTCGACTGGGAGACCTACCGCGACGCGCTCGGCGACGACACGCACTGGGCCCGGCAGCGGATCACGCACCGGCGCGCCGCGCACGAGGACGGCGCGTGGGTGCGGGAGGCGTCGGCCGCGTACGCCGCCCGGGAGGACGCCGACGGCTGCACGGAGGAGCCCGCATGAGCAGCACACGTAGAGGCACAGGTACGAGTACCGGCACGACCACGGGCATGACTACGGGCACGAGTACGGGCGCGGAGCGAGAGGGCGCGCCCGCGTCCTGGGAGGTCTTCCTGCGGCCCCGCCGGGGCCTGTCGCACCAGCACATGGGATCGGTCCGGGCCGACGACGCGGACATGGCGCTCGGCCGCGCCCGCGACCTCTACGTCCGCCGGGGCGACCCGCTGTCCCTGTGGGTGGTCCGCTCGGACGCCGTGCACGCGGTGTCCCCGGACGAGCGCGACCCCTACTTCGGCAACGCCCGCCACAAGCCGTACCGGTACCCGGAGCAGTACGCCCCGCTGACCGGACCGAACGAGAAGGGGCCCGACGGTGACCACGACCAGTGACACGGCGACGGCCGCGGAGACCGTCCGCACCGGCCCGGACCCCGACCTCGCGGCGCATCTGCTGCGCCTCGGCGACGACGCGCTCGTCCTCGGCCAGCGGCTGTGCCAGTGGATCACGCGGGCGCCGACGATCGAGGAGGATCTGGCGCTGTCCAACATCGCCCTCGACCTGGTCGGCCACGCCCGGACCCTGTACACCCGGGCCGGCGGGCTCGACGGGACCGGCCGCACCGAGGACGACTACGCCTTCACCCGCGCGGACCGCGAGTTCACCAACGCCCTTCTGACGGAGCTGCCGAACGGGGACTTCGCGGCGACCGTCGCCCGTCAGCTCGCCTACACGCACTACGCGGTCCTGCACTACGAGGCGCTGGCCGCCTGCGCGGACCCCGACCTCGCCGGGTTCGGCGCGCGGGCGGCGAAGGAGGTCGCCTTCCACCGCCGGCACGCCGACGACTGGACGCGGCGCCTCGGCCTCGGCACCCCGGAGAGCGCCCGGCGCATGCAGGCGGGCCTGGACCGGGTATGGCCCTACACCGCCGAACTGTTCGACGAGGACGACCTGGTGCGCCGCCTCGTCACGGCCGGAACGGTGCCCTCGCCGGCCCCGTCGCGCCCGGTGTGGGAGCGACGGGTCGGCGAGGTCGTCGCCCGCGCCGGACTCACCGTCCCGGCGCCCCGCTGGGAGGCCCGCGGCGGGCGCACCGGCCTGCACACCGAGGAGTTCGGCCCGCTCGTCGCCGAACTGCAGTCGGTACGGCGCCAGTTTCCGGGAGGTACGTGGTGAGCGCCCGTCGCCGCTCCACCGAGGAGGTCCGGGCGCGGGTCGAGGCCCTGCCCGACCCGGAGCTGCCGATGATCGGCCTCGGCGACCTCGGCGTCGTCCACTCCGTGGCGCCGGACGCCGACGGAGTGCTGGAGGTGCAGATCACCCCGACGTTCCTGGGCTGCCCCGCCCTGCCCGCCATCACCTCCGCCGTCGAGGACGCCCTCGCCGCCTGCGGCCACCCCGACGGGCGCGTACGGCAGGTGCTGTCACCGCCGTGGACGACGGAGCGCATCACCCCGGCCGGGCGGGAGAAGCTGGCGGCGCACGGCATCGCACCGCCCGTCTCGGCCCCCGCCCGCGCCGATGCCGACGCCACCGGGCCGGGCGGTCCCGTCCTGGTCGAACTCGGCGGCGTGCCGTGCCCGCACTGCGGATCGCGGGCCACCCGACCGCACAGCCCCTTCGGCGCGACCCGCTGCCAGTCGGTGCTGCGCTGCACGGCGTGCCGGGAGACGTTCCCGCACATGAGCACGGTGTGAGGCCCCCCATGGACACCTTGGACACCTTTGCCACTTCGGATGCCACGCCGGACACAGGCGCGAGTGCTTCCGAAGCCGGGACACTCCGGGTCCGGCGCACGGGCTGGCACCGGCTGACCGTCACCGACGTGCGCCGGCTGACCGAGGAGGCGGTCGCGGTGACTCTGCACGTCCCTGACGACCTGCGGGACATCTTCGCCCACCGGCCCGGCGACCATGTCGTGGTCCGGCACCGCCGCGCCGGGCACGAACTGCGCCGCAGCTACTCGGTGTGCCCGCCGCCCGGCGACCCGGACGCCTTCCGCCTGGTCATCAAACGGGGCACCGCCGACGGTTACGGCGCCTACGCCACGACCACCCTGGCACCCGGCGACACCCTCGAACTCGCCCCGCCGGGCGGCACGTTCGCCCTGCCGGACCTGCCCGGCGCGCACCACGTGCTCGTCGCGGGCGGCTCCGGCATCACCCCGCTGATCACGATGGCGGCGGCCGTGCTGCGCGAGGACCCCGCCTGCCGGGTCTCCCTGGTCCACGCGGTGCCCACGACCGCGACCGCCCTGCTGGCGGACGAACTCGCCGAGCTGAAGGACGCGTTCGTCGACCGGTTCACCGCGCTGCACGTCCTCACCCGCGAGGACCGCGGCAGCGAACTGGTCAGCGGGCGCGTCGACACCGCGAAACTGCCACGGCTGCTCGCCGCGCTGGACGCCCGTCCCGGCCCCGGCACGACGTTCGCGCTGTGCGGTCCGGACGGGCTGGTCACCGAGGTGCGGCAGGCGCTGATCGCGTGGGGCGCCGACCCGGCGGCGGTCCGCTCGGAGACGTTCACCACCGCTCCCGGGACTCGGCAGGACACGGAGCGGGAGACGCCCCCCGGCACCCCGCCGCCCGGCGCGCAGCCCACCCGCATCACCGCCCTGTTCGGTGGACGCCGCGCCGCCGTCACCGCGGAGCCGCGCGAGGACGTGCTCCTCGACGCGCTGCTGCGGGCGCACCCCGACGTGCCGTACGCCTGCCGCGAGGGCGTGTGCGGCACATGTCGCGCCAAAGTCCTGACCGGTGAAGTGGCCCTCGACGGCGGGCAGTACGCCCTCGACGCCGAGGAGCTGGCGGCGGGCTACACGCTCGTCTGCCGCGCCAGGCCACGCACCGCCGAGGTCACGCTCGACTTCGACGCGTGACCGTCCCCCGTAGCCACACCCCCGAACCCGACATCCGTACTCACTAGGAGATGAAGTTGACCACCGACATGCGGCACGAGGGCAAGACCGCGCTGGTCACCGGCGGCAGCCGCGGCATCGGCCGGGCCATCAGCCGGCGCCTGGCCCGCGAGGGCGCCTTGGTCGCGGTCCACTACGGACACGATCAGGCGGCGGCCGAGCGGACGGTCAAGGAGATCGACGCCGAGGGCGGCCGCGCGTTCGCCGTCCGGGCCGAGCTGGGCGTGGACGGCGACGCCGCCACCCTGTGGGAGGCCTTCGACCGGGCCCTGGCCGCGCAGGACCCCGGACCCGGCCTGGAGACCGGTCTGGACATCCTCGTCAACAACGCGGGGATCACGGTCCCGCGCACCATCGCGCACGTGACCGAGGAGGACTACGACCGGGTCTTCGCGATCAACACGAAGGCGCCCTTCTTCATCGTCCAGCGCGGTCTCGACCGGCTGCGCGACGGCGGCCGGATCGTGAACATCTCCTCGGTGGCCACCCGGGTCGGCTTCCCCGCGATCGTCGCCTACACCATGACCAAGGCCGCCCTGGACTACCTCACCCTCAGCCTCGCCACCGAGCTGGGCCCGCGCGGCATCACGGTGAACAGCGTCGCGCCCGGCTTCACCGAGACGGAGATCAACCCCACCCTCAGCATCCCGGAGATCCGGCAGCGCTACTCGGACGCCTCCGTCTTCGGCCGCCTCGGCCAGCCCGCGGACATCGCCGACGTCGTGTCGTTCGTGGCGAGCGACGACGCCCGCTGGGTGACCGGCCAGTGGATGGACGCCTCGGGCGGCGTCCACATCGGCGTCTGAGAACGCGGTCCGCACACCGGAACACCGGAACACCGGAACACCGGAACACCGGAACACCGCACCCACGCACCGCCGTTCCGCCGCTCCGCCGCACAAGGAGAGCCATGACCGACAGCACGTCCGCCCTCGCCGAGCCGGCCGCGGACTCGACCTTGACCCGGCCCTTCCAGGGCCCGAGCCCCTACGACGAATACGTGCACGCGTCCGTGCTGAACTCGCTCCAGCAGCCGCTGACCGAGGCGGCGGACGAGATGGGTTTCCTCGTCACCACGCAGGTGATGGAGTTGTGGTTCACGCTCGTCGTGCACGAGTGGCAGGCGGCCCGGGAGGCGTTCGCCAAGGACGACCTCGACGCCGCGACGGACGCGCTCATCCGCAGCGGCCGCGCCCTGACCGCGCTCAACGCCTCCTGGAAGCCCATCGCCGCGCTGACCCCCGCGCAGTTCAACGGATTCCGGGAGGCGTTCGGCAGGGCGTCGGGCTTCCAGTCGGCCATGTACCGGCACATGGAGTTCCTCCTCGGCCAGAAGAACGCCGGGCTCCTGCACGGCCACCGCGGCGACTCCTCGGTCCACGAGGCGCTGGCCGAGACCTATCGCGCGACCTCCCTCTACGACGAGGTGCTGCGCTTCCTGCACCGGCGGGGACTGCCCGTCCCGGAGCACGTCGTGGAGCGGGACGTGACCGCCCCGTACGCGTCGGACCCCGGGGTCGTCGAGGCGTGGCGCGAGATCTACGCCGCACCCCGCCACGAGCTGCTGGCCCTGGGCGAGCACCTCACCGACATCGCCGAACTGGTGGCGCGCTGGCGCTTCGACCACGTCATGGTCGTACGCCGTGCCATGGGCGCCAAGCCCGGCAGCGCCGGCTCCTCCGGCCTGGCCTGGCTGGAGCGGCGCGCCTCCCGCCCGGTCTTCCCCGAGCTGTGGGAGGTGCGCAGTGAGCTCTGAGACGACGAGGACCGATACGAGGGCTGATACGAGGACCGAGACGGGGGCTGATACGCGGACCGATACGGGGACCGAGAGGACGATCTCCGCGTTCGCGGCCGAGGAGGAGCGGCGGGTCCTGAGCCTGAAGCCGGTCCTGGCACCGTCGCACGGCCGCTACGGGGACCATCCCCACCAGGTCTACGACGCCTGGCCGTCCGACGACCCCGACGCCCCGCTGGTGATCCTCCTGCACGGCGGATACTGGCGCTACGACCGGATGCACCTCACCCCGTTCGCGGCCTACCTCTCCCAGCAGGGCTTCGACGTCCTGCTCCCCGGATTCCGCAGGTCGGGCGGCGCGGGCGGCTACCCGGAGACGTTCGACGACATCGCGCGGATCGTGGACACCCTGCCGCAAGGACGTCCGTACGTCCTCGCCGGCCACTGCTCCGGCGGCCACCTCGCCCTGTGGTGCGCGGCCCGGGGACTGCTGCCCGCCGACTCGCCCTGGCACACCACCAGCGACCTGCCGACGAGCGTCCTCGCGCTCGCCCCGCTGACCGACCTCGCGGCGACCCGGCGCGACGATCTGAGCAAGGGCGCCGCCGTCCAACTCCTGGGCGGCGAGGACGTGTTCGCGGAGCGCATGAACGCGGTCGACCCGCTCACGCTGCTGCGCGGCGCGGGCACCACCGGGGTGCCCACCGTGCTCCTGCACGGCGCCGTCGACGAGGAGGTGCCGCTCACCCAGTTCAGCGACTACGCGGCCGTGCACCACGACCTGCGGACGATCGTGCTGCCCGGCACCGGCCACTACACGCTCATCGAGCCGGGAGCGCCCGGCGCCCGCGCGGTCGCCGACACCCTCCGGGAGATGGCGGCGGCCCACAGGAAAGAGGTGCGACGGTGACGACCGGAGCCGCCACGATCGGCGACGAGACCGCGAAGTCCGAGACCGCGAAGTCCGAGGCCGCGCAGTTCGGGACGGTGAAGTCCGAGGCCGCGAAGCTCGACGCCGACGACCCGCTGGCCCCTCTCCGGGACCGCTTCCTCCTCCCCGAGGGAGTGGTCTACCTCGACGGCAACTCGCTGGGCCCGCTGCCCGCCGCGGTGCCGCCGGTCCTCACCGACGTCGTCCACCGCCAGTGGGGGACCGGCCTGATCAGGTCCTGGAACGAGCACGGCTGGTGGGACGCGCCCCTCAGGGTGGGCGACGCCATCGGCCGCCTCATCGGCGCCGACGCCGGACAGACGGTCGCGGGCGACTCGACGAGCGTGCAGCTGTTCAGCGCGCTCGGCGCCGCCGCCGCGCTGCGCCCGGACCGCCCGCTCCTCGTCACCGACCCGGGCCACTTCCCGACGGACCGCTACCTGGCCGACGCGGTCGCCCGCCGCGAGAACCTGGAGGTCAGGCACGTAGCCCCGGCCGACCTCGACCGATTCCTCGCGTCCGAGGGCCACCGGGTCGCCGTCGTCAGCTACTCGCCCGTCGACTTCCGCACCGGCGAGCTGTACGACATGCGGGCCGTGACCGACGCCGCGCACCGCGCGGGCGCGCTCGTCCTGTGGGACCTGTGCCATGCCGCCGGCGCGTTCCCGGTGGGCGTCGACGACCTCGGCGTGGACCTGGCCGTCGGCTGCGGCTACAAGTTCCTGTCCGGAGGGCCGGGCGCCCCCGCGTTCCTGTACGCGGCCCGCCGCCACCACGAGGCGCTCAGGACGCCACTGACCGGCTGGACCGGCCACGCCGACCCGTTCGCGATGAGCCCCGACTACGCCCCGGCGCCGGGCATCGCCCGGGCCCGCATCGGCACCCCGCCGATCCTGTCCCTGCTCGCGCTCGAAGCGGCCCTCACCGCGTTCGACGGCGTGGACCTCACCGAGGTCCGGGCCAAGAGCCTCTCCCTGACGAGCTTCTTCCTGCGCTGCGCCGACGCGCTGCTGGCTCCTCTGGGCTTCGAGCCGGTGACACCGTCCGACCCGGCGCGCCGGGGCAGCCAGGTCTCCCTCCGCCACCCGCACGCCTACGGCCTGGTGCAGGCCCTCGCGGCTCAGGGCGTGATCGCCGACATGCGCGCCCCCGACCTGCTGCGCTTCGGCGTCAACGCCCTCTACACCACCCACCAGGACATGCTCACGGCCGCGGTACGCCTGAGGAACGTCGTACGCGACACCGCCTATGACCCGGCGCCCCAACCGTCGGACCGGGTCGTCTGATGCGGTCACGACGATTCGCGCACCACCAGCTCCGTGTCGAGGACGAGGCGGGTGCGCGGCAGAGCCGGGTTCTGGATCTCGGACAGGAGGGTGCGCGCGATCGTGCGGCCGATCTCCTCCGTGGGCTGGCGGACCGTGGTGAGCGGCGGGTTCGTGTGGCGGGCGAGGGAGGAGTCCTCGAAGCCGACGACCGCGATGTCCTCCGGTACCCGTCGGCCCTGCGCGCGCAGTTCGAGCAGGATGCCCGCGGCCATCAGGTCGGAGGCGGCGAACACCGCGTCCAGGTCGGGGGCGCGTTCAAGTAGCGAACGCATGGCCGCGCGGGCTCCTTCCTCGGTGAAGTCCCCGATCTCGACCAGGTGGTCCCGGGCGGGTATCCCGGCCTCGGCGAGTGCTTCGCGGCAGCCGAGCAGGCGGCTGCGGCCCACTTCCATGTCCTGCGGGCCCGCGACGGTCGCGATGCGGCGCCGGCCGCGTTCCAGGAGGTGGCGTACGGCGGTGGCGGCCCCGCCGCGGTTGTCGGCGCAGACGTAGCTGAGCGGGTCGTCCTCGCGGCGTCGGCCCGCGAGGACGGTCGGCAGCCCCGCGGACTCCAACAGGCCCGGCAGGGCGTCGTGTTCGTGGATGGAGACCAGCAGGACGCCGTCGACCCGGCGTTCGGCGACGGACTGGCTGAGCTGGTCGCGTTCGCCCTGGTCGCGGACGAGCATGAGCTGGAGTTGGGTGCGGGTGTCGGCGAGCGCGGCGCTCACTCCGCGGATCACCGCCGAGAAGTAGGGCTCCGAGCCGAGCCGGCTCTCCGACTCGGGGATGACCAGGGCGACGGCGTTGGTGCGGCTGGTGACCAGGCCGCGGGCGACCGAGTTGGGGACGTAGCCCAGTTCCGCGATGGCGTTGAGCACGGCCTCCCGTGCCTTCGCGCTGACCAGCTCCGATCCGTTCACCACGCGGGAGACGGTGGTGCGGCCGACCCCGGCCCGCGCCGCCACGGTCTTGATGGTCGGCCGGGCGCCGGGCACCTTGCCCGGATCGCGTTCCTGGCGTGTGCCCTGCCGTCGGCCGTCGCCGCGCGGCTCACGGCTTTTCGCCCGTTGGTCCCGGTTCCCGGCCCGCTCCCGGCCCGGACCCTCTCGTGTGCTGTCGCCGCTCATCGTCCCGGATCCTTCCCTTCGCCCCCCAGGGCCGCCCCGTCGGGCGTCCGGCCCTCTTGGCCTGCGCATTCTGCCAGTCGCTCCGTCGGCTCCGCTCTCCGAGCGCCTTCCGCGCGGAGTCTTCGAAAGTTTTCGGCGCCGGCGAGCCGTGCAACGACCTCGTTTCGACTTCTTGACACGGGAGTTGAGGCGCCTACAGTCTTCCCTCATCTAGTGGGCACGTTCCCACCAACTCATCGGCAGGTCCACCGGAGACCGTGAACTCTGTTCGCGCGCCTTCACAACACCCGCTGCGAGCTGGGGACTTGACCTCTTTTTTCGCGGGCGGCCGGATGCCGGGCCGACTCGCGCCACCGGGTGCGTCGGCGCCGTCTCAGGAGGGACGTTCATGCTCAAGGTCGAGCGGAAATTGCGTACAAGAGTGACAGCCATGCTGGCCTGTACGGCGGCGGCAGCCCTGCTCGCCGGCTGCGGTGGCGAGGGGTCGAGCGCCACCGGGGGCGGCGTCAAGGACGGCAAGGTCACCATCACCATGGGCCTGTACGGCGTGATGGGCTTCAAGGAGACCGGCCTGATCGAGAAGTACGAGAAGGAGAACCCGGACGTCACCGTCAAGGTCGAGGCGGCCGGTGACGAGCAGACGTACTACACCGCCCTGCAGACCCACCTCGCCAGCGGCTCCGGTCTCAAGGACGTCCAGGGCATCGAGATCGGCCGGGCGAAGGAGATAACCGAGACGCAGGCCGACAAGTTCGCCGACTTCAAGGGCGTGCAGGGCACCGACCACTTCCAGCCGTGGAAGCAGGCCCAGATCACCACGAAGGACGGCAAGGTCCTCGGCCTCGGCACGGACATCGGCCCGATGGCGGTCTGCTACCGCAGGGACCTGTTCGAGAAGGCCGGGCTGCCCACCGATCGCGAGGAGGTCGGCAAGCTGTGGGCGGGGGACTGGGCCAAGTACGTGGAGACCGGCGAGAAGTTCGCCAAGGGCAACAAGGACAAGAAGGTCTCGTTCCTGGACTCGGCCTCCGGCCTGTTCAACGCCATGGTCTACGGCAACTCCGAGCAGTACTACGACAAGTCCGGCGAGCTGATCTACCAGACCAACCCGGCCGTCAAGGACGCCTGGAACCTGGCCTCCGAGGCCGCCCAGAAGCACCTGACCGCCAGGCTGCCGCAGTTCCAGCCGGGCTGGGACCCGGGCCTCGCCAACGGCACCTTCGCCTCCACGGTCTGCCCGGCCTGGATGCTCGCGCACATCAGCGACAAGGCCGGTGACGCCAACAAGGGCAAGTGGGACGTCGCGAAGGCCCCCAAGGGCGCCAACTGGGGCGGCTCCTTCCTCGGGGTCACCGAGAAGAGCCCGGTGAAGGACGAGGCCAAGAAGCTCGTGGCCTGGCTGACCGCCCCCGAGCAGCAGGCCTACCTCTTCGAGAAGCTGGGCAATTTCCCGTCCTCCAAGACCGCGCTCGATGACCCGAAGGTGAAGCAGGCCGAGGCGGAGTACTTCTCCGGCGCCCCGACGGGCCAGATCTTCGGGGCCGCGGCCAACGAGATCCCCGCCGAGCAGGTGCTCGGCCGCAAGGACGGCACCATCAAGGACGCCTTCTCGCAGGGGCTGCAGCTGGTCGAGAACGGCACGGCTCCGGACAAGGCGTGGAAGACCACCGACGAGCGCGTCAAGAAGGCCGTCAACTAGCCGCGTACGGCACCGGGCGGGTGCGGGCGGGTGCGGGCGGGGTCCCCGCCGCCCGGACCCGCGCGCCCCGCCCGCGCCGCTCACCCCGCCCGCGCCGCTCACCCCGCCCGCGCCGCTCACCCCGCCCGCCCCGCTCACCCCGCACGTCCGACGGAAGGACCCCCGGTGGCCGCCTCCACCACGCTCGGCTCGCCGGCCGAGCCGCCCCCGACGCCCGGCTCGCCCGTGAGGCCCGACGGTCTCGGCAAGGCCCGTTCGAAGGTTCCGCTGCTGCACCGCCTCGACGTGAAGGGTGCGCCGTACGCGTTCATCGCGCCGTTCTTCGTCATCTTCGCGGCGTTCAGTTTCTACCCGCTGATCTACACCGCCTGGATCTCCCTGCACCAGGTCGAACTGTCCACGTTCGACGTCATGCACTGGGAGGGCCTCGGCAACTACACGGCGCTCTTCGGCGACGGGCGGTTCTGGAACGCGGTCCGCAACACCATCACCATCGGCGTGATCTCCACGGTTCCGCAGCTGCTCATGGCGCTCGGCCTGGCGCATCTGCTCAACTACCGGATGCGGGGCTCGACCTTCTTCCGGGTCGCCGCCATCACCCCGTACGCCACCTCGGTCGGTGCCGCGGCACTCGTCTTCACGATGCTGTTCGAGCGCGACTTCGGCATGATCAACTGGGTGCTCGGCCTCGTGGGCCTCGACCCGGTCGACTGGGAGAACTCCACCGGCGCCTCCCAGACCGCGATCTCCGCCATCGTGATCTGGCGCTGGACCGGCTACAACGCCCTGCTCTACCTGGCCGCCATGCAGGCCGTGCCACTGGAGCGGTACGAGGCCGCCGCCATCGACGGGGCCAGCCGCTGGCAGCAGTTCCGCACCGTCACGGTCCCCGGCATCAAGGCGACGATCGTCTTCACCATCGTCCTGTCGACGATCGGCGCCACGCAGCTCTTCGGTGAACCGCTCATCTTCGGCCAGGGCCCCAACGGCGTCACCGGCGGCATCGACAACCAGTACCAGACGCTCGGCCTGCTGCTCTACGAAGAGGGCTGGAAGAACTACCAGATGGGCCGGGCGGCCACCGTGGCGTGGGCGATGTTCCTGATGCTCGTCCTCGTCTTCGTCCTGCAGCGCGTCATCACGCGCCTGCGCAACCGCACGCACTGACCGGGGAGTTACGCCATGACCACCGACACCGCTCCGGTCCGCTCCGGCACGCGGGGGCGCACCAAGGTCGCGGGTTCCGCCCCGGCCCGCCCCAGGCGGCTGAGGCAGGGCGCGGGCCGCCAGCACCACGCGGGGCCGCTCGCCTACATCCTGCTCGGGTTCACCGCCCTGGTCTCCATCTTCCCGCTCTACTGGACGCTGGTCGCGGCGTCCACGGACAGCAACCGGATCTCGCAGTCCCCGCCGCCGTTCCTGCCGGGGCCGAACCTCTTCAAGAACCTTTCGCGCGCCTGGACCGAGGCCGCGATGGGCAAGGCGATGATGAACTCGCTCATCGTCGCCGGCACCATCGCGCTGTCCACCGTGCTGTTCGCGACCCTGGCCGGGTTCGCCTTCGCCAAGCTCCGCTTCAAGGGCCGCAACGCCCTCCTCATGATCGTCATCGGCACGATGATGGTGCCGCCGCAGCTCGGCGTGGTCCCGCTGTTCATGATGATGAGCGACCTCGGCTGGGGGCAGCAGCTGCCGTCGGTCATCTTCCCGACGCTGGTCAGCGCGGTCGGCGTGTTCTTCATGCGGCAGTACTTCGCCGAGGCGCTGCCCGACGAGCTGGTGGAGGCGGGCCGTGTCGACGGCGCGCACTCGCTGCGCATCTTCTGGTCCATCGTGATGCCGATCGCCCGTGCGCCCATGGCCGTCATCTTCATGATCACGTTCGTGCACGCCTGGAACGACTTCTTCTGGCCGTTCATCGCCCTGGACATGACCAACCCGACCGTGCCGGTCGCGCTCACCCAGCTGAGCGCCGGTTACGTCCGCGACCAGTCCCTGATCATGGCGGGCGCCCTGCTCGGCACCCTGCCGCTGCTTGCCATGTTCGTGGTCTTCGGCCGCCAGATCGTCGGCGGCATCATGCAGGGCGCCGTCAAGGGCTGACCCCGACACCGGGCATCAACGTCCCTACTCCCACCGCCAGTTCTCCTGAGGAGCCTTCATGTCATCCGCGCTCACGTTCCCCGCCGACTTCCTGTGGGGCACGGCGACCGCCTCGTACCAGATCGAGGGCGCCGCACGGGAGGACGGCCGCACCCCGTCCATCTGGGACACCTACGCGCACACCCCCGGCAAGGTCCTCAACGGCGACACCGGCGACATCGCCTGCGACCACTACCACCGCTGGGCCGAGGACGTCGACATCATGGCCGGCCTGGGCGTCAAGGCGTACCGCTTCTCGCTCGCCTGGCCCCGGATCCAGCCGACCGGCCGCGGCCCGGCCCTGCAGAAGGGCCTCGACTTCTACCGGCGCCTGGCCGACGCGCTGCGCGAGAAGGGCATCAAGCCGGTCGCCACGCTCTACCACTGGGACCTTCCGCAGGAGCTGGAGGACCTGGGCGGCTGGCCCGCCCGCGAGACCGCCCGGCGGTTCGCCGACTACGCGGCCCTCGCCGCCGAGGGCCTGCGCGACCACATCGACACCTGGACCACCCTCAACGAGCCATGGTGCAGCGCCTTCCTCGGCTACGCGTCCGGTGTGCACGCGCCGGGCCGCACCGAGCCGGTCGCCGCCCTGCGCGCCGCCCACCACCTCAACCTCGGCCACGGCCTCGCCGTCCAGGCGCTCCGCTCGGGGCTGCGCCCGTCCGCCGAGGTGTCGGTGACGCTCAACGTGCACCACGTGCGCCCGCTCACCGGCGCGCCCGGGGACACGGACGCCGCCCGGCGCATCGACGCGCTGGCCAACCGGGTCTTCACCGGCCCGATGCTGCGCGGCGAGTACCCCGAGGGCCTGCTGAAGGACACCGCGCCGCTGACCGACTGGTCCTTCGTCCACGACGGCGACCTGACCGAGATCCACCAGCCCCTTGACTTCCTCGGCGTCAACTACTACTCGCCGACCCTGGTCTCCGAGGGCGACCGGGCCCACGGCAACGACGGCCACGGCGCCAGCGCCCACAGCCCCTGGGTGGGCGCGGACCGCGTCGCCTTCCACCCCACACCCGGCGACCGGACCGCGATGGGCTGGACCATCGACGCCACGGGCCTGGAGGAACTGCTGCTCCGCCTCGACCGCGACCACCCCGGCCTGCCGCTGATGGTCACCGAGAACGGCGCCGCCTTCCACGACTACGCGAACCCCGAGGGCGACGTCGAGGACCCGCGGCGCATCGCCTACGTCCGCGACCACCTGGCCGCCGTGCACCGTGCCGTCTCCGCCGGCGCGGACGTCCGCGGCTACTTCCTGTGGTCCCTCCTGGACAACTTCGAGTGGGGCTACGGGTACAGCAAGCGGTTCGGCATGGTCCACGTCGACTACCCGACCGGCACCCGCACCCCGAAGGCCAGCGCCCGCTGGTACGCGGAGGTGGCCGCGACGGGGATACTGCAAGCCTGAACGTGCGAGCGGCCCCGCATGCCTCAACTCGCCGTCGACACCGGTGATTTCGCCGATGGCGTGCGGGCTCCGCGCCACGAACCTGGCCGGGACAGGTACCCCCACCCCGACAGGAGGGCTCCATGAGCTCCGCATCCCGTCGTTCCCCCCGCCGGCTGCTCGGCGTACTGGCGGCCGCGGCCGTCGCGTTCGGTCTCTTCTCCCCGGCCACCACGGCCGGTGCCGCCGAGGCCGACAGGGCGCCCGCGCGCACCGTCGCCGCGCAGCCGCTGTCCACCAGCACGCCGGTCGTCTTCGTGCACGGCTACACCGGCAGCGCCGCCAACTGGGTCACCGCCATGAGCGTCTTCCGCGCCAACGGCTGGTCCAGCGCCAACCTCTTCGCCTACGAGTACAACTCGTACGGCAACAACATCACCAACGCCCAGGGCCTCGCCACCTACGTCGACAACGTCAAGGCACGGACGGGCGCGAGCAAGGTCGCCATCGTCAACCACTCGATGGGCGGCCTGGTCAGCCAGTACTACCTGAAGGTCCTCGGCGGCGACACCAGCGTCAGCCACCTCGCCTCGATCGCGGGCGCCAACCACGGCACCACCTACGCGGGCGCCTGTCTGATCTACACGACCTGCCAGCAGATGTACCCCGGGTCGTCGTTCATCGCCCGGATCTCCGCGGGGGACGAGACGCCCGGCTCGACCAAGTACGCCACCTGGTACTCGGCGTGCGACGGCATCATCCTCCCGTACACGAGCACCCGGCTCAGCGGCGCGACCAACAACAACGTGCTCTGCCAGACCCACATCGGGTACCTCGCGGACACCGTCGTGCTCGGACAGATCGCCCGCTTCGTCGCCTCCTGATCGTCTCCGCCCCGGCGACCTATAGTCGATCACCATGAGTCGTTGGCAGGAATTGACCGGTGGGACATCCGGGGCGGAGTACGCCGCCCGTTTCGACGCGCTGCGCACAAGCGGGAAGGACGTGCACGGCGAAGCCGCGTTCTGCGCGGCCCTGGTACCCGAGGGGGCGCGGATCCTCGACGCCGGCTGCGGCACCGGGCGGGTCATGATCCGGCTGGCGGAGCTCGGGTACGACTGCGTGGGGATCGACCTGGACGCCTCGATGCTGGACGTGGCGCGGGAACGGGCGCCGCACCTGCCCTTCTTCCAGGTCGATCTCGCCGCGTTCGGCCCAGCGGCACTCGGCACCGCCCCGGACTTCGACCTCGTCGTCGCCGCGGGCAACGTCATGCCGCTGCTCGCGCCCGGCACGGAGGCCACGGTGGTCGCACGCCTCGCCGCGGCCCTCCGCCCTGGCGGCCTGCTGGTCGCGGGGTTCGGCCTGGACGCGGCGCATCTGCCGGTGCCGCCGAGCATCACGCTGAGCGAGTACGACGCCCACTGCGCGGCGGCCGGCCTCACCCCCGTGGACCGGTTCGCCACCTGGGACGCGGCTCCGTACGACGGCGGCGGTTACGCGGTCAGCGTGCACCGCGCGAGGCCCTGACAGCCACTGCGCTGCCGCGGTGCCTGAGCCAGGCGACCAGCACAGGTATTGCCGCGCACGCACCGTCCGGCCCGCTACTCCGGCCCGCTACTCCGGCCCGCTACTCCGGCCCGCTACTCCGGCACGAGCACCGTGAGCCACTCCGCCGCGCGCGCCCGGTAGCCGTAGCGCTGCTGCAACCCCGATACCAGCGCCGGGACATGACCCGCCCCGTACACGACGGCCACCCGGAACGGCTCGTCGGCGTGGTCGGCGAGGATTCCGCCCAGTGCGTCGAGCAGCCGCTCGTCGCGCCGGGCGGTGATCGCGCGTTCCACGGGGCTGTCGGCCAGCATCTCCGCGCGCAGCGTCGACGGCAGGTCGTCGACGGCCAGGTCCTCGTCGAGGAACGCGCGCGGGCCGCGTAGCGCGAACACCAGGCCGAGGACCGGGGCCGAGGCCATGAGCAGCAGGTACGTCGACCGGGGCAGCGCCCGTAGGTCCGCCATCGCCTCCTGCGCGGTCACGTCCGGGCGCACGACCGGTACGGACTTCGGCAGTATCAGCGCGTCAGTCTGCTCCTGGAGGCCGTTGCGCCGGAGCCGCGGGGCGAAGCGGTAGGCGAGCGTCAGGGTGCTCACTCCGGCCGACTTGCCGCGGATCCCCTCCATGACGATGAGGTCGCACCGCGCGAGTCGGCCGCGCACCTGCGCGTAGAACGTCGGCGATGCCACGTGCAGCATCGGGAAGATCACGAATTCGAGCGGCGTCCCCGTCCTCTTCATCGTGAGCACGGCGGATCGGACGGCGTACCCGGTGACTTCGATGATCTGCATCTTCCCCCCGGATGCCTCATCGCTCGACGGCCCTGCGCTCAATGGCCTTATTTCCGGGCATTTTCGGTGCTGGGTGTGGGGGAGTCCAGGGGTGTGTCGTGCGCGTTCTCGGAGTGGATAGAACGATCGGTCTTGACAGGCGCCGGCCGGCTTGCCAATCTGAGGGTACAGAACGTTCGTTCTTGCGGGGTTGTGGTCCACGCCGTCCCGCCGTCCTCCTCTCCTCCGAAAGCCCTCCGAAAGGGGTCGTCATGACCACCCTCACCGCTTCGCCCGGCGTCACCAACCCGGCCGCCGCCCTGCGCCGGCTGTACTTCGTCCGGTTCGGCTTCGCCATCGTGTGGGCGCTGGTGATGTTCACCATGGCCGAGAGGATCAGCCCCGTCGCGGCCGTACTGCTCGTGCTGTACCCGCTGTTCGACGTGGGCGCCGCCATCGTCGACGCGAGGTCGTCGCGCGCCACCGGATCACCCACGGTGCTCTACGTGAACATGGCGGTCAGCCTCGCCGCGGCGGTCGGCGTCGCGATCGCGGCCGCGTCCGGTATCCCGGCGGTCCTGCGCGTGTGGGGTGCCTGGGCCATCCTGTCCGGCCTCGTCCAGCTGATCGTCGCCGTGCCGCGCCGCGCGATGGGCGGACAGTGGCCGATGATTCTCAGCGGCGGCATCTCGGTCCTGGCCGGAGCCTCGTTCGTCGCGTCGGCCGGCGCGGCCGAGCCCACCCTCTCCAGCGCGGTCGGCTACGCGGTTCCGGGCGGCATCTTCTTCCTCATCTCGGCGCTGCGGCTGGGGCGGGCGGCCAAGGAGAACCGGTGATCTCCACCTCCGGCACCACGCCCCGAACGCAGGCACCACGCCCCGAACGCCGGCACCACGCCCCGAACGCCGGCACCACGCCCCGAACGCAGGCATTACGCCCTGGACTCCGCACCCCGCTCCGGACTCCGCACCCCGCTCGTACCGAAAGTGAGGCAGACCGTTGAACCTGCGCCGAGGAACCCACCGTTGTGCCGTGATCGCCGGATCGCTCGTCGCCGTCGGAGTGCTGACGGCCTCTCAGGCGGCCGCTGCCGACAGCCACCTGAGCGCTGATTCCGGCCCGCAGCCGCGTACGGCGGCGACGACGACGGCCGGGGCCGCCGGGTCGCTCGGCCCGCTGGCCGGCCTGGTCATCGAGCGGCTCCTCGTGAGCGACGACGTGGCGGCGTCCAAGTACGGCACCGATTCCCCCATCGAGGACCCGGTACGGGAAGAGCAAGTCCTGGCGCAGGTCCGGCAGGAGGCGGCCGAGGCCGGGGTGGACCCCGACGCGGCGACCGACTTCTTCCGCGACCAGATCACCGCGAGCAAGGTCGTGCAGCGGGGCCTGTACGACCGCTGGGCCGCGCACCCCGACGAGGCCCCCACCACGCGCCCCGACCTCGCCCGGATCCGGGAACGGCTGGACCGGCTGACCACCGCCCTGCTCCACGAGCTCAAGGAGACGGAGCGGGTGCGCGAGCAGCCCGTCGCCTGCACGGTGCGGCTCGCCCTGGCCGGTGCGACGGGCGCCGCGCGGGAACACCTCGACGGGCTGCACCGCCGGGCGCTGCGCACCGCGACGGAATCCGTCTGCTGACGGGTATGACCTGCGGTGGCCGGGCGGGGATCAGGCGGCGGCGCGCGCCCGCAGGATCCCTTCCACCCCGTCCAGGAAGGTCTCCGACACCAGTACGGGGTCGGACAGGCAGCCGGAGGCCATCGCACCGTCCCGGAGCATGACCAGGTGGCGGCCCGCCGGTTCGGCCGGTGTCGTGCCGGTGTGGGACAGCAGTTCCGTGACGGTGTCCAGGAACCACTGGCGGTGCGCCAGGACGGCCCGGTGCACCGGGTGGTCCCGGTCGGGGTACTCCGCCGCCGCGTTGAGGAACGCGCAGCCCCGGAAGCCGGGCGACTGGATGCCCGCGGTGATGGTCCGGCAGACGGCCCGGACCTTGTCGGCCGCCGACTCCGCGCCCGCCTGAGCGGCCTCGGCCTGTGCCCGCAGCTCCCGGTCCGCGAGGTCGAGGTAGGCCAGGACGAGGTCTTCCTTGCCCTTGAAGTGGCGGTAGAGCGTGGCCCGCGTGACCTGCGCCTCCGCGATGATCCGGTCGACGCCGACGGAGTGGATCCCCTCCGTGTAGAAGATCCTGGTGGCCGTGGTGAGCAGCCGCGTCCGCGCTTCGGAGGTGCCGGTCCCTTTTGTGCTCTGGGTCATGGGGTCAGGTTAGCGAAGGGTGAGGAGAACGGTCTGTATCGGAGCCCCGCCCCGAGGCATCCTGGCTCCGTCGGACCGCCGCCGCGCCCGCGCCCGGGGCAGCCTGACTCCCTCGGGCCGCCCCCCGCCCCCGGTGCCTTCCGTACTCCCTCAGGCCACCGCCACCTCCACCGCCCCCAGCCGCTCCGCCTCCGCGATCACGTCGACCGCGGTGATCAGGCCGCTGTCGGGGTGGAGGGTGAAGGTGAGGACGAGACGCAGCCGGCCGTGCGGGGCCATGGCCAGGCCGTACGCGCCGTCCAGCAAAGCCGTGCCGGTGAACCGGGCGCGTCCGGTGGCGGCCATCGCGCCCTTGGCGACCGTGTGCGCGCCGAGGACGACGACCGGTTCCGGCGTCGGGATCACGGCCGGGTCGGCGGTGAGGACGACGTCCGGGTGGAGCAGGGCGACGAGCGCCTCGAAGTCGCCGGTGCGGGTCGCCGCCAGGAACGCGGTGACGGCCTGCTTCTGGCGGGAGGAGTCCGGGGCGGCCGGGGCGGTGCCACGGACCCGGCGCCGCGCACGGCTGGCGAGCTGGCGGGCGGCGGCGGGGGTGCGCTCCAGGGTCGCGGCGATCTCGTCGAAGGGGAGGGCGAAGAGGTCGTGCAGGACGAAGGCGAGCCGTTCGTCGGGCGTGAGCGTGTCGAGTACGACGAGGAGCGCGATGCCCACCGCGTCGGCGGCCTCCACCTCCTGCTCGGGGGTGGGGCCGCCGTCCGGGCGGTCGCTCCCGTGCGCGGTGGGCAGGTCCTCCTCGCGGCGCGCGGCCCGGGAGCGGAGGGCGTTCAGGCAGGTCCGGGTGGTGATGGTGGTCAGCCAGCCGCCGATGTTCCGCACCTCGCCGACCTCGGCGGCACTGGCGCGCAGCCAGGTCTCCTGCACCGCGTCGTCGGCCTCCGCGAGGGAGCCGAGCATCCGGTGGGCGACGGCGCGCAGGTGCGGGCGGTGGGCCTCGAAGACCTCGGCCCGAAGATTCGCTCCAAGATTTTTTTCGTGCATCGGTCACATCCCCCCACGGCGGCGTGTCAGAGCAGCGGAACCGAAGCCCGCACGCCACACGAACGATCAACTAAGGGGTACATCATGACTGTTGACGCGACGATCCTGATCACCGGCGGCACCGGAACGCTCGGCCGCCATGTGCTGCCGCTGCTGCGTGCGGCGGCGCCCGGCCGCCCCCTGCGGGTGCTCAGCCGCGGCGCACACGCGGACACCGAGGGGATCACCCACGTCACCGGCGACCTCGCGACCGGTGAAGGCGTCGCCGCCGCGCTGGACGGGGTGGACACGGTGCTGCACCTTGCCGGTGGCGCCAAGGGCGACGACAAGGTGGCCGCGCACCTGGTCGCCGCGGCCCGGGAGGCGGGGGTGCGGCACCTCGTGCACATCTCGGTGATCGGCGCCGACCGGATGCCGATGGCCTGGTTCGCGACGCAGCGCGCGGCGGAGGAGGCGATCACCGGCTCGGGCATCGCGTGGACGATGCTGCGGGCCGCCCAGTTCCACGACCTGGTGCACGAGATGGTCGCCAAGATGGCCAAGCTGCCCTTCGTCCCGGCGCCCGGGATGCGTCTTGAGCCGGTCGACGTCCGCGACGTCGCGCAGCGCCTGGTCGAGCTGGCCCTCGGCGAACCGGCCGGTCTCGTCGCCGAGTTGGCCGGGCCGAAGGTGTACACGATGGACGACGTGGTGCGCTCCTACTTGACCGCCGCCGGGCGCAGGCGCCCGGTCCTCGGGATGCGGATGCCGGGCAAGGCCGGTCGCGCCTACCGCGACGGCGTGAACCTGGCGTCGGCGCGGGCCGTCCACGGCGACCGGACCTGGGAGTCGTTCCTGTCGGAGCGGGCCGCCTGAACACGCGGCCCGACGCGGCTTCAGCGGAGTGGCCCGGTGGCCGGGAGCGGCTTCAGCGGATGGTGACCCGCGCGTGGGTGCGGGTCACCACATCCCGTCCTCCAGCTCCTGCAGCGACAGGTTCCACTGGGAGTCCTCGTCGGCGAACGGCGTGGGGTCGAACTCTCCGACGACGCGCTTGAACCGCTCGCTCAGCTCCTCGGGCTCCAGCGTCTCCTCGTCGTGGTCGACCTCGAGCCTGCGGAACTCGATCAACGCGAAGAGCAGGGACTCGACGTCCCGGTGCAGCAGGATGTAGCCCTCTTCGCCTTCGGGGAACGCGTACACCTTCCCGGACTGCGGGTCGAACGCGATGAGCGACGTGAACAGATTCCCCAGCATCCACCACGAGCGGCTCTCCGCCGGGCACGGGAATCCGTAATGGTCGAAGCGGCTGCCGAGGGCCACCGGGTCGAGTCCGGGATCGTACGGGTCCTCCGGGTCGATACGTGAAGAGAAGACGTCGGAATGCGGCAGCCCCACCAGACTCAGCAGGCTGCCGGATTTCGGCTCCACGGCCGCGTCCGCGTATTGCGGAAAGAAGACCACGTTTTCCAGGCCGTAGGCTTCGACCATTGCTGTCGGCGTCACGGAGAAGTTCACTGGCACATCCTACAACACGGTGATTTCAGGTAGGTGAGGGGAATTGGCACGGTCAGAGGTGAAGAATCTTCTTCAGGTTGTTGACGTAAGCGATGTGTTCCTTGTTCGTCGTCTTCCCCTTCTCGTCGTAGTAGTCGGCCGCGTGCGTCACCTGGAGGTTGTCGCCGAAGTGGTAGCTCAGCCATCGCGCGCACACGGGGTTCTTCTGACAGGGCTCGCGTGAACTGAACACTTCGGTGAGGCCGTCCTGCAGCCCCGCGTGGATCAGCGGGCGGCCGATCATCCGCTCGGAGTGCCCGAGCTTGTTGCTGTAGCCGACCAGCACGGATTCCCGGCCCTCCTGGTCGAAGTACCGGCCGGCGGCGTAGTTGGTGCCCTTGTCGTCGCCCCGGGACTTGCGCGCCGCGTGGGTGGCCTCCGCGAGGTCGTACCCGTAGGGGGAGACCTTCTGGGAGACGACCCGCTTCTTGTGCTCGCTGTCGGCGTGGAAGTCCGCCTTCTCCTTGTCCGTCTTCGGGATGTAGAAGGTGTCGTCCGGCCGGGCGATCCCGTCGAGCCGCATCCGGTCGTGATCGTCGAGCTTTCCTGTGGTGCCGTCCGCGTGGAGGCGCTGTATCGACCCGTCGGAATGCAGGAGATATGTCCGCTGTTCCGCGTCGGCGCCGCTTTTGGACTCGATCTTATTGACCTTGTCCTTAACGTCGTGATCCTTGTCCTTGTGGACCTTGGACGCCGCCTTGACGTGGTCGGGAAGGGTTTCGGTGATGTGTTTCGATATTTTGACGAGCGCTTTTTCCGAGCCGTTCAGCGCACCGTGGAGAACGCTGTCGAAAGCCTGGGTGAACGGGTCCTTTCCCTTGCTTTTCCCGAAGGCGTTCTTGGCCTTCGTCAGATGCGTCGTGGCATTGAGGTGCAGTTCCTTGCCGTGCGTCGAGACCTTTCCGGCGCCGTCCTCGAACTCGACATGGTCGATGTGCGTGACCTTGGCCCCGGAGCCGCTGACGCCGCTGGCCGATGCGAGATTCATCCCGCCGTGCCCGCCGCCCTTGCCGTCGCCCCCGCCGCCCTGTGTGCTGAACGCGCCCTCGGCGAGGTCGAGCACCATGTCCTCGACCATCGCCTCCAGCTTGGCGTTGATCGGTTCAGTGATCTTGGCGAGCACCTCGTCGACGATCCGGTCCACGGCCTCGTCGATGATCCGCTTGACGAGCTGCCGCATCGCGGCGACCTCGGCGGCGCCGATCAGTGCGGAGAGCCCACCGGTGACCACCGCCAGGCCGGCCGAGATGCCCACCGAGGCGGCCATCACGCCCAGTTCGATCTCGGCCTTGGTCTTCATCCCGAAGACGATGTCGGCGAGCACGTCGCACGCGTCGGCGAACAGCCTTGCCAGTTCCGGGAGTTTCTCCAGATGGCTCGCCTTGATCTGGCCCCAGTGCTTCTCCATCGAGTCGACGGCCCAGCCCTCGGACGACGACAGGATGCGCGAGAACGCCTTGTGCGCGTCGCCGCCGTGCCCTTCGAACTTGTCGGCGAACTCCCGCATCGCCGTGGCCATTTCGCGGTAGTCGTCCTCGTCGACGTTCGGGAAGTTGATCCCGATGAAGTCCAGGACGTCGTCGAGCCAGCCCGGAATCGTGTAGCCCATCCCCCGTGCATCCCTTCGCCGTCGTGCTCGTGATGCCCAGAAGAAACCGTAGCGAGCGGCACTGACAGTGGACAGGAGGCGTGCGAGAGCTATGGCATGACTGTGACAACCCGGGACGGAGTGATGACAGCGGCGGCGGTCCCCGCGTGCGGGGGGCTGGGCCGCGCGCGAGGGCTGTGCCGGGCGCGCTCACCACCCCGGACGATGCGCTCACCACCTCGGACGATGCGCTCACCACCCCGGATAAACTACGCACCATGGTGCGAACGTCCCGAGGTGACGCGACCCCCGGGATGTGGCGTCGGGAGACCGGCACCGTCGTGCGGCGGGCCGAGGCGGTTCCCGAGCGGGGGGCCGGGTCCGCCGGTGCCATCCTCGCGGGGTTCCGTGTCGTGCGGGACCCCACGGAGTGGTCGCCGCACTCGCACCCCCTGCACGAGCTGGTCTGGGTGCGTGGCGGCACGCTGACGTCCCGCGTCGGCGACCGCGTGCTCACCGTGGTCGAGGGGCACGGCCTGTGGATGCCCGCCGGAGTGGTGCACGCGGGGCGGGCGACGGCGGGGGCGGAGTTCTCGGACGCCTTCTTCGCCCCGGAGCGGACACCGGTCGCCTTCGAGGAACCCAAGTCGATCGCGATGACGCCGCTCCTGGAGTCACTGCTGACCCATCTGTCCCGTACGGACCTGGACGCGGACGCCAGGGCCCGCGCGGAGGCGGTCGTCTTCGACGTCATCGAGCCGTCGGAGCGGCAGTTCGCGCTCCAGTTGCCGGGCGACCCCCGGATAGACGCGATCGCCGAAGCGCTGCTCGACGACCCCGCCGACAGCCGGTCCCTGGAGGAGTGGGCGCGGCACCTCGGCACCAGCGACCGGACGATCACCCGCGCCTTCCGGCAGGCGACCGGGCTCTCCTTCGCGCAGTGGCGGCAACTGCTCCGGGTGCACCGGGCGCTGCTGCTCCTCTCCGAGGGGTTCGAGGTGACGACCATCTCCGAGGTGCTCGGCTATGCGCAGCCCAGCTCCTTCATCGCCGCGTTCCGGCGGGTCACCGGGGTGACGCCGGGCGCGTTCTTCGCCGCGACCGGCGTACCCGGGGATGTCCGGAATTCCGTATCGCGTGGCGAGAACTCCTGATTGTCGACGTGGCAAGCGGAATATAGCCTTCTTCGAGTTAGGTAACCCTTAGTTGTTGCGGGGTGCCGCTTCCCCGACCCTGCGATCGTCCGGACCCCCTCATGCTCACAAGCCCCTCGCGGCAGGCGCTCCACGGGCACGACCTCGTGCTCCGCCACGGCGGCAGCCCGGTCGTGCACGGCGTCTCGCTCGCCCTGGAACCCGGGCGCGCCACCGCCCTCGTAGGACCGAACGGCAGCGGGAAGTCCACGCTCCTGCGCGCGCTGTCCCGGCTGCACCGGGTGGACGGTGGCCGGGTCACCCTCGGCGCGCCCGGCGACGCGTCCGCCCAGGACGCGGCGCTGCTGAGCCCCCGCCGGTTCGCCCGCGAGGTGACCCTCTTCTCCCAGTCGCGGCCCGCGCCGCAGGGGCTGACGGTCGCGGAGGTCGTCGCGTTCGGCCGCCATCCCTACCGGCGCGGCTTCGCCGGGCCCACCGCCGAGGACCGGGCCGCCGTCGAGCGCGCCATGGGCGTCACCGGCGTACGGGACATGGCGGGGCGGCAGGTGGGGGAGTTGTCCGGCGGCGAGATGCAGCGGGTCTGGCTCGCGGCCTGCCTCGCCCAGGAGACCGGCGTCGTCCTCCTCGACGAGCCCACCAACCACCTCGACCTGCGCTACCAGTTCGAGACGCTCGATCTCGTACGCGATCTCGTCGGGACGCACGGCCTCGCGGTCGGGATCGTGCTGCACGACCTCGACCAGGCGTCCCGCGTCGCCGACACGCTCGTCCTCATGCGGGCAGGCCGGGTCCACGCGGCGGGCCCGCCCGCCGAGGTCCTCACCGCCGAGAACATCGGCGAGGTCTACGACATCCGGGTCGAGGTGAGCGCCGACCCGCGGACGGGCCGCGTCCGCATCGACCCGGTCGGCCGCCACCTCTCCTGAACCCCACCCTCCCCTCCCGGCACGTTCTTGCCCTTGAGAAAGAAGACCCCGATGAACCGTGCGCGTACGCGTACCCGCGCCCGTCGCCTGACGGCCTCCGCCGCCACCGGTATCGCCCTGCTCACCGCGGCTGCCTGCGGCACGACCGATGTCGACAAAGCGACCTCAGGCGGCGGCGCCGACGCGAGCGCGTCACCCGCGTCGAAGGACTGTGCCTCGGACACCACGGCCACCTCGACGCAGCCGGTCTCCTTCAAGGACGGCGTCGGCCGCACCGTGAAGCTCGACAAGCCCGCCAAGCGCATCGCCGTCCTCGAATGGCAGCAGGTCGAGGACGCGCTGACGTTGTGCGTCACCCCCACCGCCGTCTCCGACGCCAAGGGGTACCGCACCTGGGTCAGCGCGGAGAAGCTGCCCCAGGGCGTCACCGACATCGGCACCCGCGAGGAGCCCGACCTCGACACCCTCTACGCGGCCGAGCCGGACCTCATCGTCGTCGAGGCGTTCGACGCCAAGGACGACATGATCAAGAAGCTGGAGAAGCGCGGCGTCCCCGTCATGGCCACCAAGGGCGCCGATCCGAAGGACCCGATCGGCAACATGCGGAACGTCTTCAGCATGATCGGCAAGGCGACGGGCCGCACCGAACGGGCCGACCAAGTGCTCAAGGAGTTCGACGACCACCTCGCCACCGCCAAGCAGCAGGTCACCGACGCCGACCTGCCCACCAAGGACTTCCTCTTCTTCGACGGCTGGCTCGAAGGCGGCAACCTCACCGTCCGCCCCTACAGCGACGGCGCCCTGTTCACCGAGATAGGCAAGGAACTCGGCATGAACCCGGCCTGGACCAACGACGTCAACAAGAAGCACGGCGACGGCGGCGTCGACCCCTCCTACGGCCTCGCGCAGACCGACGTCGAGGGCCTCACCGCCGTCGGCGACGCCAACCTCTTCTACGCGAACGACGAAGGCGCGGGCGGGTACGTCGCCGCGCTCGCCAAGAACCCCATCTGGAAGAAGCTCCCGGCCGTCGAGGAAGGCCGCGCCCACGCGTTCCCCGCGCGCGTGTGGGGCGCGGGCGGCCCGCGCTCGTGCGCGCAGGCGATCGACGCGTACGTCGACGTGCTCGACAAGAAGTGACCGACAAGAAGTAAGCGACAAGAAGTAAGCGACAAGAAGTGAGTGAAGAAAAGTGAGTGAAGAGAAGTGAGCGCCAAGCAGTGAGCACCGTACGCACAGCGGCGGTGACCGACGGCGGGCCGCTGCCACGCGCCGCGCGCGCGGGCGGCGGCCTCGCCGGGGCGGCCGTCCTCGGCGCCCTCGTCCTCGCGACCGTCCTGGTCGGCCTGTGGCACCTGACGCAAGGCACGTCGGGCGTCGGCGTCGGCGTCGGCGACCTGATCCGTCACCTCGCCGGAGGACACGGGGAGGCGGACGGGGCGCCGGTCGGCGAGATCCTGACGGGCTCCCGCCTGCCGCGCCTGTTCGCGGGCGTCGCGGTCGGCTTCGCCCTCGGCTGCGCCGGCACGCTGCTCCAGTCCGTCACGCACAACACGCTCGCCTCGCCCGACACCCTCGCGGTCACGGCGGGCGCCTACTTCACGCTCACCCTCGTCGCCGCGTTCGGCCTCTCCGTCCCGTTGTGGGCGTCGGGCGCCGTCGCCTTCGCGGGCGGCCTCGTCGCCGCGGCGCTCGTCCTGCTCCTCGCCGGACGGGCCGCCGGGACGGCGGGCACCCGCCTCATCCTCGCCGGATCGGCGACGGCGATGGCGCTCGACGCGGCCACCGGGATGCTCCTCATCCTCTTCAGCAAGAACACCACCGGCCTCTACGCCTGGGGCAGCGGCTCGCTCGCGCAGCTGAACATCGACGCGTCGATGCGTGCCGTCCCGCTCGTCATCGTGATCCTCGGCGTGGCCCTCGCGCTGTCCCGCCGCCTCGACGTGATGAACCTCGGCGACGACACCGCCGCGACCCTGGGCGTGCCCATCCGGTCCACCCGTGTGACCGCCGTCCTCTGCGCGGTGCTCCTGACCAGCACGGCGGTGACCCTCGCGGGCCCGATCGGCTTCGTCGGCCTCGGCGCGCCCGTCCTGGCCCGCCTCCTCGCGGGCCGCGTCGGCGCACTCCGCCGCCACCTGTACCTGGTGCCGGTGGCCGGACTCCTCGGCGCGCTCCTCGTCCTCCTCGCGGACGCGACCCTGCGCGCGATCCAGGGCGCCGACGGAGCGGCGTCGATTCCCACCGGCGTCCCGACCGCACTGCTCGGCGCCGTCGTCATCGTCGTCCTCGCCCTGCGGCTGCGCGACACGGGCCGGCTGCGACAGCCCCCACGCGCGCGGGTCGCCGTCCGCTCCCGCCGTGCCTTCCTCCTCGTCACGTCCGGCGCGACGGTCCTGCTCGCGGTCGCCGCCGTCGTCGGCGTCCTCGCCGGAAGCCTGTGGCTGCGCTCGGGGGACGTCGTGCTGTGGGCCCAGGGGGCGGCCCCCGACCTGATCGGCCAGGCGCTCGACGACCGCGTCCCGCGCGTGACCGCCGCGGTCCTCGCGGGCGCGGCGCTCGGCCTCGCCGGGTGCGTCGTCCAGGGCTCGGTGCGCAACCCGCTGGCCGAACCGGGTGTCCTCGGCATCACGGCGGGCGCGGGGCTCGGGGCGGCGGCCGTCGCCACGTCGGGTCTCGGCGGCGGACAGCCCGTGCTCGTCATGGTCGCCATCGCCGCCGGTCTCGCCTCGTTCGCCGTCATCGCCCTGCTGTCCTGGCGCGGCGGGTTCCTGCCGGATCGCTTCGTCCTCATCGGCATCGGCATGGGCTACGGCCTCAGCGCGGTCACCACCTTCCTGCTCCTGCGCGCCGACCCGTACGACACGCCCCGCATCTTCACGTGGCTCTCCGGCACGACGTACGGGCGCACCTTCCCCGACGTCGTCCCGGTCGCCGTCGCCCTGGCGCTCGCCCTGCCCGTCCTGCTGTTCCTGCGCGACCGGCTCGACCTGCTCGCCGTCGACGAGGACACCCCGCGCATCGTCGGCGTCCGCGTGGGACGCACCCGCTTCGCGGCCCTCGCGATCGCCGCCGTCCTCGCCGCGTTCAGCGTCATCGCCGTGGGCGTCGTCGGCTTCGTGGGCCTCGTCGCCCCGCACCTCGCCCGCTCCCTGGTCGGAACGCGCCACGCCCGCGCGATCCCGGTCTCGGTGCTGCTCGGCGGAGTCCTCGTGTGCGTGGCGGACGCGCTGGGCCGCACGGTCGTGGCGCCCGCGCAGGTACCGGCGGGGCTGATGATCGCGCTGGTGGGGGCGCCGTACTTCGTGTGGGTGATGAGGAGGTCCGGAACATGATCAGGCACGTTGTCCGCTACGAGGCCGACGCCCTGCCGCGCCGACTGGCGCGGCTCGCGGACGCCGCGGTACTCGACCGCTGGCGCGCGGTCGACCGCTCCGCCCACGCCCCGCACCTGGTGGCGGTGGCCGACGGGACGGACGAGGACTGGTCGGCCGCCGCGCTCGTGACGGCGCGGCCGGGCACGGCGTATCTGAAGATCGTCGACGCCGTCGGTGACGTACCGGCGGCAGTGCGGGCCGTGGAGGCCGAGGCCCGTCGGCGCGGCCTTGCGCAGCTCAAGTGGGAGGGCTGGACGGCGAGTCACGAGGAGGCCACCACCGCCGGCTTCACACCCCTGGAAACCCCGCTGTCGCAGTCGCAGGCGGCGAAGGGCCCGGCGGCGGCGTACGTGCGCTGGCTGCACGACGCCACGACCCCGGCCCCCACCGAGCCCCCGTACTACGGGCAGACCACCCACTTCACCTGCGGCGCCGTCACCGCCCTCGTCGCCCAGGCGCACGCCGGGACGCTGCCGCCGGAGGCGCTCGACCGGCAGGCCGAGCTGACCCTGTGGCGCGACGCCACCAACTTCAACGCCTGCGAGCCCGTCGGCCTCGGCGTCGCCCTGCGCCGCGCCTGGCCCGCGACCCCCGTCACGGTCCACCTCGACACGGACCGCCCGGTCATGCTCGACCACCTCCAGGAGGCGGACCGGGAATGGCGCGCCGTACTGCAACGCGCCTCCCGTACGGAGGCGGAACACGCCGGGATCCCGGTCGATCCGGACCGCCTCGCCCTGAGCACGGTCCGGGAGACGCTCGACGGCGGGCGCGCACATGTGCTGCTCCTCCTCTCCCTCGCCGAGATGCAGGGCTTCGACGTACCGCACTGGGTGCTCTGCCATGGCGTCGTACCCGGAGCCGTCGTCATCGAGGACCCCTGGGTGAACGCGGCGACGGGGGACACCTGGGTCGACGCGCATCTGCTGCCGGTCCCCGACGCGGCGCTCGACGCGATGGCGACGGTCGGACCGGAAGGCTTCCGTGGAGCGGTGACGCTGGGGCCTTGACGACGGGGTCCCGCGACGACCTGGACGCGCCATGCGCCGGGCGTCATGAGTCATGCCTCGGGCGTCATGAGTCATGCGTTGTGCGTTGTGCATCACGCGTCAATGCGTCCACACGCGCGTCAATACTTGATGCCTCGCAGAGGCGGAGAAGGAGCTGAAGCAACGATGGACATACGCTCCACCACCGACGACGACCTTGACGTCTTCGTCAATACGCTCCACACGGCATTCGGGAAGTTCCCGGAGACCCCGGTCGCGGACGGCGGACGCTGGTGGTCGGCGCTGGAGATGGAGCGCGGGCTACTGGCCCTCGGGGCGGACGGGCGGCCCGTCGGCACAGCGGCCGCGTACTCCTTCGACCTGACGCTGCCTGGCGGGGCGCTCACTCCCGTCGCCGGTGTCACCGGGGTCGGCGTCGTGCCCTCGCACCGGCGGCGCGGTGTGCTCAGCGCGCTGATGCGGCGTCAGCTCGCCGACGTACGAGCTCGGGGCGAGTTCCTCTCGGTGCTGCTGGCCTCCGAGGCGCGGATCTACGGCAGGTTCGGGTACGGCCCCGCGACGTTCACCGCTCCCGTGACGGTGTCGCGCCACCGCGCGGAGTTCGCGGCGCCACGCGCGCGTGCGGCGACGGACGACACCGGGTCGGTCGAGGTGCTGCCGCGTTCCGACTGCGAGGAACTGCTCGAAGAGGTCTACGACCGGTACCGCCGAGCCCAGCCCGGCGCGCTGTCCCGGCCGCACCGCTGGTGGGACCTGGGCGCGGGACAGCCGCCGGTGGCGCGGACGCCGCGCTATGTCGCCGTGCACCGGGACGCGGACGGGGTGGCGGACGGCTACGCCGCCTACTCCATCGGCGGCGACCCCACGACGCTGACGGTCGACGAGACCGTCACCACCGACGACGCGGCCTTCACGGCCCTGGCCCGTTTCGCGCTCGGACACGACCTGGTCTCCCAGGTCGTCTTCCGCCACGTCCCGCCCGACCACCCGCTGCGCTGGCAACTCGCCGACCTGCGTGCGGGTGAGGTCGGCGGCCCCCACGACTGGCTCTGGGTACGCCTCCTCGACATCCCGCGCGCCATGGCGGCCCGCGGCTGGACCACGGACGGCGAACTCGTCCTGGACGTCCGGGACCCGTTCCTCGCGGAGCACACCCGGTACTGCCTGACCGTGCGCGACGGCGAGGCGATCTGCGTCCCCACGGCCGAGCGGCCCGATCTGTCCCTGCACGTAGGCGACTTGGGCTCCCTCTACCTGGGAGGCGTGACACCGACCACGCTGGTCCGCGCGGGCCACGTCGAGGCCCACCACGCGGAGGCCGCCGGGCGCGCGGACGCCTTGTTCCGCACGGAGCGGGCTCCGCATTGCCTGCATTGGTTCTGATGGACGGAGTCGGGCCCGGCCCGTGACACCCCGGCAGGATCATTCACCGGCCCCGCGTCACGACCTCCGCAGCAGGTCGAAGAACACGTCGCCGCGCACCACCTCGAACGGGTCCGCAAGGAGGCCCGCCACCGTAGCGATGTCGGTCGGCGTCCAGTCCCACGCGTTGATCGCCGCCGCGATGAAGAGAGGGGCGGACGGGTCCCGGCCCTCGACATGGCGCAGGAGCGCGTCGCGGAACTCCGTGCCCTTGCCCTGCGGGTAGAAGTTGCCGATCACCGGGATGCCGCCGGTGCGGGTCAGGAGGTCGCCGGTCTCCCAGGACTGGATGATGCCGCGCAGGGGCGTGTGACGCGCGTACGAGGTGACGACGCGTTCGTCGAAGGGGAGCCAGCCGTCGCCCGCCGTGTTGCGCGGGTTGTAGGCGTAGACGAGGTCCATGCCGGTGCGGCGCAGGTAGCGGCCGGTGAGTTCGGTGTAGGCGGCCAGGTGCTCCGCGGGCCAGGACGCGGGGTAGGCGTAACCGGCGCCGGACGGGCCGCAGACGAGGAGGTCGTTCGCGGTGGCGGTGCGCTGGTAGTGGGCGAGGAGCGCGGGGCCGAGGTCGGCGAGGAGAGGGCTGACGGTCCAGTTGACGGGGACGGAGCCGCGCGCCGGGTCGTCCCAGATGTCCCGCATACGGCGCTGGCAGTACTGCGCGTTGTCGCCCTCGCCGACGGTGAACGTGACGTAGACGCCGTTGCGGAGTCTCGCCTTCGGCCGCGTACGCACACGGCCGGAGATCCGGGCGGGGGCGCCCGCGTGGACCGTCGCGTTCATGTAGAAGTCCGTGGCGACGACCTCGATGCCGTGCCGTGAGGCGCGGTCGACGCCGCCCCACTCCCCGGCCACGTCGTTGGGGAACCAGCCGGTGTACGGGGTGGTCGGCGCGTAACGGCTCAGCGTCTCGTCGAGCAGGTCACCCGTGTCGCCCGCGGGCGGCAGCCACACCACCATGGCCTTGCTCGCGACCACGTAGTCGCGGAAGTGGGGGAACGGTTCGACGCGGGTGGGGGCCGTGGTGGTGGCGGTGACGAGGAACTGGTTCCACAGATCGATCTCGGCGACAAGGCGTCTCGTGCCGGCGGGGACCGGGAAGCGGTAGACGAAGTAGCCGCCGCTGCCGTCGCCGAACCGGTTGGAGTCGCCGCCGATCGACGAGTTCAGGCCGTCGAAGAGGAACGGGGACTCGGCCTCGGTGCCCGGCGTGAAACGGGCGATCTCCGCCCCGTCGTCGGCCTTGACGACCACGGAGCCCACGGACGCGCCCCAGCCGTCGTCGCCGAAGGAGTCCTGGAACCGCAGGTAGACCGCGTCCACCGGGTCGTCGCCGGTCAGCTCCGGGCTCAGGTCCAGGGCACGCACCCGGCGGTTGGAGCTGTCGCGCACGCGCGTCGTCTCCCGCGCGACCTCGCGCCACTTCACTCCCGGGACGCGCACGGTGCGCACGGGCGGCAGACCGGCCACCAGCGTGCGGGCGCAGCGCGGGAACAGGTGCTCCAGCTGCCAGCGGTACGTGGCCGGGACGTCGTCGGGGTCGAAGCGGCCGCGCAGGTCCGACACCGTGCGCAGCCCGTACGCGGCTGCCTGCTCCGCGGTGGCAGCCACCGCGTCCGTGAGACCGGCCAGGGTCGTCGCGACGTTGACGGAGTCGGGCACGTCCGGGTCGATCAACACAGCACCGCGCACCTCGTCGCGGTAGCGGTCGAGGAGGGCGAGCGCGCGGTCGTGGTGGGTGACGGCCGCGCCGGTGCCGGGCAGCCAGCGCAGGTCGGTGTCGCCGGTGTCGAAGCTGAAGTAGAGGCGGGGCGCACGGCGGTTGACGACGCCCTGGAGGGTCGTCAGCAGCAACTGGTCATGGCCGTTCAGCGCGCTGACGTCGGCCACGTCGAGCTTCTTGGGGCGGCCGAAGGAGGGGAGGAGACGGCCGGTCCCGCTCGGTGCCCCGGCCCGGTTCGGAGCCCCGGTCCCGTTCGGTGCCCCGGCCGTGAGAGGCGCGCCGGCCGCTTGGTGGGGCGGCAGGGACAGTCCGAGCCCGCCCGCCGCGAGCACCGCGCCGCCCGTCCGCAGCAGACCTCGCCGTGTCACCATCGATGATCTCCGTTCCCCCGCGCGCGGCCGGCGCGCTCGGATCTCGACCTCGTTGCTCGACCTCGTCGCTCGTCCTCGTCGCTCGACCTCGTGCTGGACGGCGATACTCGACATCGTTGTCAGCCGCCGCTGAACGTAACGACGGGACACGGCAGTTGTCCATGGTGTGGTCAGGGTTGATCAGGACTGTCCTGATCGCGCTCCTCAGTCGAAGCGGAGGTTTCCGGTCCGTTCCCGCTTGAGCTCGAAGAAGTCCGGGTGCTTCGCGAGCGTGCGTACGGCGTCGAAGAGCCGGGCCGCTTCCTCGCCGCGCGGGATGCTGTTGAGCACCGGGCCGAAGAAGGCCGTGCCGTCGATGCGCAGGGTGGGTGTGCCGACGTAGCTGTCCGAGGCCGGATCCTTGCCCGCGTCGTGGCTGCGGCGCAGGGCGTCATCGAGGTCGGTCGTGCGGGCCGCGTCCGCGAGGGACGCCGGGAGGCCGAGTTCGGCGAGGGCATCGGCGGCGACGGCGTCGAAGTCCTGCTCGCCCTGGGTGTGGATACGTGTGCCGAGGGCGGTGTAGAGGCCGCGCAGCACGTCGGGTGAGGTGTGGTGCGCGGCGGCCACGGCGATGCGGACGAGGCCCAGGGAGCGGTCGACGAGGTCGCGGTACCAGGCGGGCAGATCGTTGCCCTCGTTGTGGAGGTAGAGGCTCATGACGTGGAAGCGGACGTCGAGGTCGCGCAGCGGTTCGACCTCGAGGAGCCAGCGCGAGGTGATCCAGGCGAAGGGGCAGGCAGGATCGAAGTAGAAGTCGACGCGGGTCTTGGTGGTGGTCGTGGGCTGTGGCGTGGGCATGGGCGAGGGCGAGGGCATGGGCATGGGTGCAGCGTAGGAGGGGAATGGCCCGGCACGTGGGGCCAATCGGCTATGGCATGGCTGGGCCATTTCGGGTCCGTACCGCCTGTCCCACCTCCGCCCGCAACGCCACGAACTCGGGCAGGCCGCGCGTCACGATCTGGTCGCGTTCCAGGGGGAGTTCGACGGGCAGATCGAGGGCGACGCGGGAGCCCGGGCCGGGGGAGAGGACGACGACGCGGTCACCGACGTAGACGCTCTCGTCGATGTCGTGCGTGACGAAGACGATCGTCGTGCCCTCGCCGCGGTGGACGTCGAGGAGGAGGTCCTCCAGGTCCTCGCGCGCCTGCGCGTCGAGCGATCCGAACGGTTCGTCCATGAGCAGCAGCGACGGGCGGACGACCAGCGCGCGGGCGATGGCGACCCGCTGCTGCATGCCGCCGGAGAGCTGCCAGGGGTGGCGGCGGGCGGCGGCGCCCAGGCCGACCCGGTCCAGGATGCGCTCCGCCTCCTCGCGTCGTTCGGCGCGGCGCAGGCCCTGGCGGCGCAGCGGCAGCGCCACGTTGTCGCGGACGGTCAGCCACGGGAGGAGGGAGCGGCCGTAATCCTGGAAGACGACGGCGAGCCGCGCCGGGACGCCGGTGACGGGCGTGCCGTCGACGGTGACCGTGCCCGCGCGCGCGGGCAGCAGCCCGGCGATGGTGCGCAGCAGGGTGGACTTGCCGCAGCCGGACGGCCCGACGACGCACAGGAGTTGGCCGTCCGGGACGGTCAGGGACACGTCGTGGAGCACGTGGTGATCGCCGTAGTACTGGCTCACGGAGTCGAGGCTGAGCATGGGGCGACCTCACTCGGCCCAGGGCTCGTACAGCACGCCGTCGGCGCCGGTGACGCGCAGGTGGAGCAGGTGCGGGCCGTCGTCGTCCCCGAGCCGCGTCACCGCGCGGTCCAGGGCCCCGGCGAGGTCCTCCGGCCGGTCGGCGTGGTCGGAGGCGCAGCCGAACGCCTCCGCGAGCCGCGCGAACTCGATGCCGCCGATGTCCGTGCCCGGGACCGGTGCGACGCCGATGCGGCGGCCCAGGGCGCTGACCGCGCCGTAGCCGCCGTTGTCGAGGATCACGAAGGTGACGGGGGCGCGGTGGCGGGCCGCCGTCCACAGCGCCTGCACCGAGTAGAGCGCCGATCCGTCGCCGAGGACGCACACCACGCGCCGCATGTCGGCGAGCGCCCGGCCGACCGCGAGCGGCAGCCCCCAGCCGAGAGCGCCACTGCCCGTGGTGAGAAAGCCGCCGGGCTGATCGATGGGCACGCGCGCGTGGAGCGCGTCGCGGTGGCTCGGTGCCTCCTCGACAAGGACACGGCCGCGGGGGAGACGGCGGCGCAGCTCGTCGAGGACCAGTTCGGGCGTGAGGCGGTCCCCGGAGAGCGGGGCGGTGGTGGGCGGTGTGCGGGGTTTCGGCGGTTCGCGGTCCGAGGCGCCGACCGTCGCCAGGAGCCGGGTGAGGGCCGGCCGCAGGGTCGTGACCAGGCTCGTACCGATCGGCAGCCATGCCGCCTGGGCCGGGTCGCAGTCGAGGTGGAAGAGTTCCGTGCCCGGCGCCAGGGGCGGGCTGTCGTCCGGCACGTGGTACGTGAACACGGGCGTCCCGAGCGCCACCACCACGTCGTACGGGGCCAGCCGCGCGGCAAGGCGGCCCGCCACCGGGGGCAGGAACCCCTGGAACAGCGGGTGCGACTCGGGAAAGCCCGAACGGCCGGACAACGGGCTGATCCACACCCCGGCACGGATCCGCTCGGCCAGCGCCAGCGCCTCGGGCAGCGCCCCCTCGTCCTCCACGCCCGGCCCGACGACCAGGGCGGGGCGTGCGCAGGCGTCGAGGCGGGCGGCGAGTGCGGCCAGCGCGTCCGGGTCGGCGGTGAACCGGGTGTGCACGGCCCGGGGCGCGACCGGTTCGGCCGGCCGGTCCCAGTCGTCCTCCGGTACGGAGACGAACACCGGCCCGCGCGGATGCGTCATCGCCACCCGGTGCGCCTCGGCGAGAACGGCCGGGACGTCGGCGGCGCGGTCGGGCTGCCGGGCGAACTTGACGTACGGGCGCGGGAACTGTGCCGGTTCGTCGGCGCCGAGGAATGGGCGCAACCGCAGGAGTGAGCGGGCCTGTTGCCCGGCGACGATCACCAGCGGCACGCGGTCCCGGTAGGCGTTGAAGACGGCGCCCAGGGCGTGCCCGACACCGCCCGCGGAGTGCAGGCTGACGAAGGCGGCGCGGCCCGTGCCCAGGGAGTGCCCCGCGGCCATGGCCACGGCCGTGGACTCCTGGAGACCGAGGACGTAGCGGAAGTCGTCGGGCCAGTCGCGGAACATACGGAGTTCCGTGGAGCCGGGGTTGCCGAAGACGGTGGTCATGCCGGTGTCGCGGAGCCAGGAGACGAAGGCTTCGCGGACGGTGGTGCTGCCGTGGTCGGTGTCGCTGATCTCGTGGTGCGTCATGCCGTCCTTCCTGGGGCCAACAGGCGTCGCTCGATCGCCAGCAGCCCGGTGTTGAGCAGGTAGCCGAGGACGCCGAGCAGGGCCAGCGCCGCCCATACCGTGGGCAGGTCCGAGCGGGACTGGGCGTCGGTGAGGGTGAAGCCGATGCCGTTCTCCGTGCCGGGCAGCAGCTCCGAGAAGACCATCAGGATCAACGCGAGCGAGAGGCTCAGCCGCAGCCCCGCGAAGATCTTGGGCAGGGCCGAGGGCACGATCACGTACCGGAGCCGTTCGGCCCGGGTGAGCCGCAGGACGTCGGCGACCTCCAGGCGGAGGGGATCAATGGTGCGGGCACCTTCCGCCGTGTTGATCAACACGGGCCATACGGCGCTGAACACGATCGACGCGACCTGCATCGGCGTACCGAAGTCCAGGACCACGACGAAGACGGGGACTAGCGCGGGTGGTGGCACGGCCCGCGCGAACTGCAACACCGGGTCGCACAGCGCGTACGCCCGGCGGGAGCGCCCGACGGCGACCCCGAGCGCGACCCCGACGACAGCGGCGATCAGGAACCCGGCCGCCATCCGCCCGAGACTCGGCCCGATGGCGTCGAGCGCGGCGCCGGTGAGGAACAGGTGCTCCACGGGCCCGGAGAACCACAACGCATGGGCGTGCCGCCCGATCGCCGACGGGGCAGGAAAGAACACGGATCCACGCGCGCGTGCAGCGAGTTCCCAGGCGCCCAGGGCGAGGAGGAGCACGGGCCAGCGGAGGAGGGCGGTGGGTGTGGTGGGGGACTTGGGCGCCGTTGCGGGGTTCTTGGGGGTGTCTGTTGTGCGGGGTGCTGATGCGGGGTTCTTGGGGGTGCCTGTTGTGCGGGGTGCTGATGCGGGGCTCGCGGGGGTGTCTGTTGTGCGGGGTGCCGATGCGGGGCTCGCGGGGGTGCCTGCTGTGCGGGGCGCCGTTGCTTGGGTGGGTCGGATGTCGACCGCAGCAAACTTCGCCGCACAAGGCGCGGGCCGACTCTCCTCTGCGGCAGCCTTCGCAGTGGCCCGTCCGGGGCCGTCATCGACCGGAGCGATCGCCGCGTCCCGTCCCGCGCTGCCTTCGGCCGGAGCGATCGCCGCGGCCCCTCCCGCGCCGGCGCCCGCCGGAACCGCCGCCGTTCCCCGGGCCACGGGAACCCGCGCGGAACCGTGCGCCGCCTCCCGCCCCCGCCGCTGACCCCGCCGCTCAGCCGTCCAAGGGAACAGCGCCCCCTCCGCCCCCACCAGCACCCCGTTGATGACCAGGCCGAGGGTGCCGGCCCAGACCACTCCCGCCAGTACGTCCCGCGTGCCGTCCGTGGCGAGTTGGGACTGGGCGATGAAGATGCCGAGGCCCTGGCCGAAGCCGGAGAGGAGTTCCGTGGCGACGGCCACGATGAGGGCGACAGCGGCCGAGATGCGGATACCGGCAGCGATGAACGGGGCCGCGCCCGCCAGCTCCACGCGCAGGAGCACGGAGAGCCGGCCGAAGCCGAAGGCGCGCAGCGTCTCCTTGGCGAGGGGGTCGCTCTCGCCGAGCCCGTACATGGTGTTGAAGAGGATGGGCCACACCGAGGCGTACGTGACCAGCGCGACCTCCGTCTCCGCGCCCGAGCCGAGGAGCAGCGACACCAGCGGGATCAACGCCACGGACGGCATGGGCCGCAGGAACTCGACGATCGCCCGCACCGCCGCGTCGACGACCCGCACGCTGCCGAGCAGCAGCCCCGCCGGGACGGCGATCGCGCAGGCCAGGGCCAGCCCCAGCGCCCAGCAGCGCACCGTCTGGGCGACCCCGTCGAGGAACGCCGGGTCCCCGGCCAACTCGGCGGCCCGCGCCACGACCTCGGACGCGGGCGGGAGGTAGCTGCGCCGCACGAGTCCGGCCCGCGGCACCGCCTCGCACACGGCGAGGGCGAGCAGCACGCCGAGGAGGCCGAGCCCGATGTCCCGGCGGCCGCGTCGACTCACGGACGGCGGCCTTCCCCGCTCACTTCACCAGCAACGTGGACGGGGCGATGTTCTTCTCCAGCAGCTTCTGCTCCCGCATCAGGTCGACGAGGCGTCGCAGCTGCGCCGGGTCCGCCGTCGCCGGGTACGCGGGCAGCCCCATCGTCCTGGCCTGCGCCGCCGTGACCTTCGTGTACTTCGGCAGCTCCCCGCGCACGGCCGCCGGGTCCCGGGCCGCGATCCTGGACGCGGCCTCGATCGCGCGCCGGAACTTGGCGGCGGTGTCCGCGTGCTGCTTCACGTACTGCGCCGTGGTGACGTAGCCGCTGATGGGCAGCGCCTCGACGGGAGCGGATCCGCCGTCCACCAGGACCCGCGCCCCGAGGTCGTCCTGGATCGCGCTGTCGAACGGTTCGACCGCGTGCACGGCGTCCACCTGACCCCGTTCAAGAGCGGGCCCCATCTGGGGAAAGGCGATCTGCCGGTAATCGGGCCGCCCTGCACCTTTCTTGTCAAGAATTGCGTTGAGCGTCAATGTCTGGATGTTGTTGAGGATGTTGACCGCGACTTTCTTGCCCTCCAGATCGGCCGCGGTCTTGATGCCGGAGTCCTTGGGCACCAGTACATCCATCATGTGGGGAGCAGTCCGTACACCCTCCGCCAGGATGCGTACGTCGAGGGTGCCTTTCTCGTGTGCCTGGAGGAAGGTCACGTAGTTCGCGCTGGCGATGACATCGACCTGCCCTTTTGTGAGCGCGGGCAGCGCCTGGAGGCTCTGCTGGACGGGCTGGATGGTGACGTCGAGCCCCTCCTTCTCGAAGAGGCCGCGGTCGCGGGCGATGTAGAGCGCCGCGGAGTCCGTCAACGGCAGTGCGGCGACGGTGACATGGTCGGTGCCGCCCGACCCGGCCGCGCTGTCCGAGTCGGAGTCGCCGCACGCCGTCAGCAGCACCGCGAGCACGGCTGTGGCGACGGCAACCTCACGCGTTCTGGTCCTTACCTGGCGTAACGTCACGTCAACCTGCCTACCAGGTTGACCACATTGATCGCCATAGGGCGCTTCGTATATGGCGGGTCCTTGCAACAAGGTGAGCGCCCGCGGTGGCGTGAACCGCACCCCCGCCGTCAAGATGCGCACATGCCCGAGCCGCCGACACCGCCTGCCAAGCCCGCCGCATCCGCCGAGCCCTCCGCACCCTCCCTCCTCACCGCCCTAGTGGCCGCGCTGCACAACGGCGCGATCGAGATCGTCGATCTCACCGCCCCCTTGTCCTCCGGCACACCAGTCCTCGAACTGCCCCCCGAGTTCGGGCAGACCGCCCGGTTCGAGCTGGAGGAGATCAGCCGGTACGACGAGCGCGGGCCCGCCTGGTACTGGAACAACTTCCGCACCGGCGAGCACACCGGCACCCACTTCGACGCGCCCAACCACTGGGTCACCGGCAAGGAGGGCGCGGACATCGCATCGGTCCCGGCCGGCCGGCTCGTCGCCCCTGTCGTGGTCGCCGACTTCTCCGACGAGGCCGCCAAGGACCCCGACTTCCTCGTCGAGGTGGCGGATCTCCAGGCGTGGGAGCGGCGGCACGGCGCGCTGCCCGACGGAGGCTGGCTGCTGCTGCGGACGGGTTGGAGCAGCAGGTCGCACGCGCAGGAGCCGTTCCTCAACGCCGACGAGAACGGCCCCCACACGCCCGGCCTGTCCGCCGAGTGCGCCCGCTGGGTGGCGGAACGCACCCCGGTCATCGGGCTCGGCGTGGAGACGGTGGGCACCGACGCGGGCCGGGCGCACGGCTTCGAGCCGCCGTTCCCCTGCCACTCGTACCTGATGGGCAGCGGCAAGTACGGGCTCACGCAGTTGCGGAACCTCCACCGGCTGCCGCCGACCGGTGCCGTTCTCCTCACCGGGCCCCTGCCCATCGTCAGCGGTTCCGGGGCTCCCGCGCGCGTGCTCGCCCTTGTCGAGCGGACCGGGAGGCAGTAGCCGTGAAGGTGGCGGAGGCGGTCGGACGGGCCCTGGTCGCGTCGGGCGTCGGGCAGGTCTTCGGCGTCGTCGGGTCGGGCAACTTCCATGTCACCAACGCGATGGTGGCGGCCGGCGCGCGCTTCGTCGCGACCCGGCACGAGGGCGGCGCCGCGACCATGGCCGACGCCTACAGCAGGGTGCGGGGCGAGGTCGCGGCCGTCAGCGTGCACCAGGGGTGCGGGTACACCAACGCCCTCACCGGCATCGGCGAGGCGGCCAAGAGCCGCACCCCGCTCGTCGTGGTCGCGGCGGAGGCGTCACGGCCGCGCTCCAACTTCGCCGTCGACCAAGCCGCGTTGGCGCGGGCGCTCGGTGCCGAGGTGGCCCGTGTGACGTCCGCGCGGGACGCCGTCGCGCAGGCGTGCGCCGCCGTGCGCACCGCTGTCCGGGAGCGCCGTACGGTCGTACTCAACCTGCCGCTCGACGTGCAGGCCGAGGACGCGCCGGACGCCGACCGGGCCCTGGCGGCCGTGAAACCGCCCTCGCCGCGCCCCGCCGTCCGGCCCGCCGACGCCGACGTGGAGGCGCTGGCCGCCCTCCTCGCGCGCGCGGAGCGCCCGGTCTTCCTCGCGGGGCGCGGCGCACGTGGCGCGGGCTGTCGTGCCGCCATGGAGGCGCTCGCCGAGCGGTGCGGCGCGCTGCTCGCCACGTCGGCCGTGGCCCGCGGCCTGTTCGAGGGCAACCCGTGGTCGCTCGACGTGGCGGGCGGCTTCGCGTCGCCGCTCGCCGCCGAACTGCTGCAAGGAGCCGACGTGCTGGTCGGCTGGGGCTGCTCGCTGACCATGTGGACCACCCGGCACGGGCGGCTCGTCGGCGCCGACACGACGCTCGTCCAGGTCGACGACGATCCGGAGGCGCTCGGCGTCAACCGGCCCGTCGCCCTCGGAGTCACCGGCGACGTGCTCACGACGGCGGAGCGGACGCTTGCCGCGCTCGGGGACCACGATGCCCTCGGCCACCGGACACCCACCACCGCCTTCGCCCTCACGTCACGCCTTCGCTGGCGCGACCTCCCGTACGAGGACACCGGCACCCGCGACCGCATCGACCCGCGCACGCTCAGCATCGCCCTCGACGCCCTCCTCCCGGCCGAGCGCGTGATCGGTGTCGACTCGGGCAACTTCATGGGCTACCCGACCATGTACCTGTCCGTCCCCGACGAACAGGGCCTCTGCTTCACGCAGGCGTTCCAGTCCGTCGGCCTCGGCCTCGCCACCGCCGTCGGCGCCGCGCTCGCCCGCCCGGACCGGCTCGCGGTGGCCGCGCTCGGGGACGGCGGGGCCCTGATGAGCGCCGTCGAACTCGACACGGTGCGACGGCTCGGCCTCCCCATGGTCGTCATCGTCTACAACGACGACGCGTACGGCGCGGAGGTGCACCACTTCGGACCGGACGGATTCCCGCTCGGCATTGTCGAGTTCGGGGACACCGACATCGCGGCCGTGGCCCGGGGCTACGGCTTCGAGGCCGTCACCGTACGGACACCGGCCGACCTCAAGGCCGTCGAGGACTGGGTGGCGGGCCCGCGCACCACGCCGCTCCTCGTGGACGCGAAGGTGGTGCGGGAGCGCGGCGCATGGTGGCTGGAGGAGGCGTTCCGGGGACACTAGGGCGAGTTTCGGGCGGACGACGGGACTTTCGAAACACGCCCAAGCCGCCTTGCGCCCCCGATCCTTTTGCTGCGCACCCTCTGTACGGATGCCGTTCGCGCGTTGTACGAATTCCCCGTATCTGATGATCCCGAGTGCGCACACCCGGCCGCCGTCCGACAACGTTGTCACGGCGGTTCATGTGGGCGCGTGTACCGCGACGCTGGAGAAGTCCGTGCCCATGAGACCCGCAGGACCCGCTGGACGCATGCACCGCAGAAGGCCGCGCGCCGCCCTCGCCGCGCTGCTCGCCGGGGCGCTCGGCCTTGCCGCGCTGACGGCCGGTGGCGGTACGGCCGTCGCGTCGCCCGCCGCGTCGCCCGTCGCGGCCGAGTCCGCCGGCTCGACCGCCGGTCCGTCGGGTGGCACGGACTACACGAGGCTCGTCGACCCCTTCGTGTCGACCGCCGGTGACGACGGCAACGACCTGCCGGGCGCCCAGGCCCCGCACGGCCTCGCCAAGGTCAACCCGATGACGACGCCGAACCGCAACCACAGCGGCTACGACCACGACGAGGACCACATCGCCGGGTTCACGGCCACGAACCTCGACGGGGTCGGCGGCTCGGGCGGCGGCGGCGACCTCCTCGTCGTGCCGACCTCCACGACGTACGACAGCCGCCCCGCGACCAGCGGCTACGCGCATGCGTACAGCCACGACGACGAGACGGCCACGCCCGGCCACTACCGGGTGGGGCTCGGTTCGCCCGCCGGGACCATCGACGCCGAGATGACGGCGACGACGCGGACGGCGCTTGAGCGGTACCGCTTCCCCGCCGGGTCCGAGCCGAAGCTCGTGCTCGACCTGGCCAACAACTTCACCAGCCGCACCCGCGCCACCCTGGACGCGAAGAAGCGGGCGGACGGGACGACCGCGATCAGCGGCATCATCGCCGGTTCGTTCAACGGCGCCGCGTACCGGATGTACTACTACGCCACCACGAACGTCCCGGTGACCTCGCTGCGCACCTGGGGCGACAAGGGGCAGTTGAGCGGGGCGACCGTGCAGGACGGCACCGACACCGGCGCCGTCCTCGCCTTCGACGCGGCCGACCGGGACGACATCGAGCTGCGCGTCACCTTGTCGCCGATCAGCGCCGAGCAGGCCGCGACCGACCAGGCGAACGAGGTCGGCGACCTCACCTTCGACCAGGCACGCGCGCGTACCAAGGCCGAATGGAACCGCACCCTCGGCGCCGTCGCCGTACAGGCCTCCAGGAAGGCCGACCCGGACGCGACGTTGACCAAGCTCTTCTACACGCACCTGTACCGCATGTACGCGCTGCCGGTGAACGCCACGAGCACCAGCGGGACCTACCGCGGCGCCGACGGGGCGGTGCACAAGGCCAACGGTTACACGTACTACGACGGTTGGTCCTCCTGGGACGACTTCCGCAAGTTCTCGGTCGAGGCGTACATCGACCCGGCCGCCTACCGCGACATGGTGCAGTCGGCGATCATCCTCTTCGCCGACACCCGCACCGCGGGCAAGAGTCTCGGCAGCCTCACGCACTCGGTGCCGACCGTCCGCTGGGAGCGGCTGCCCGTCGTCATCGCGGACGCGCTCTCGAAGGGGTACGACGGCTTCGACCGGCTCGACGAGGCGTACCCCGCGCTGAAGTCCTACGCCGGGTACTACACGGGCGAGCAGCTGCGGCAGGGGTACATCGCGGGCGACCCGGGCACGACCGTGCAGCGCGGCTACGACCAGTGGGCCCTCGCGATCGTCGCCGACGCGCTCGGCAAGGACGCGGACGCCAAGGAGCTGCGCGAGCAGGCGACCATGGCGATCGACCACCTCGTGAAGGACGGCGCCTGGACGGCGAAGGACGGCACGGAGGTCGGACTGCTCACCCCGCGCGACGGCGACGGGAACTGGACGGGCGTCGACTACGAGAAGTTCGAGGAGGCCAAGCTCTACCAGGGCACCCTGTGGCAGTACCACTGGTACGACGCCTACGACATGGGCGGCCTCATCGAGGCGATGGGCGGCGACAAGGCGGGCAGGGCCGCGGTCCTGCACATGTTCGGCGAGGACGCAGGCGCCGACGACGGCTCGGCCATGCTGCACTCCAACGCCAACGAGATCGACCTCCAGGCCCCCTACCTCTTCAACTACGTCGGCGAGCCGAGCCTGACGCAGAAGTGGGTCCGCTCCATCTACACCGGCGAGACCTGGAACCGGTACATCGCGACCGGCTCCACGGGCGAGGCCCCCAGCTCGGGCGGTGAGTTCCGGCCGCCGGTGAAGACCAAGGTCTACAAGCCGGCCCCGGACGGCTTCCTGCCGACCATGGACAATGACGCGGGCACCATGTCGACCATGTTCGTCGCCGCCGCCCTCGGGCTGTTCCCGGTGACGGCCGGATCGAGCCAGTTCCAGATCGGCAGCCCGTTCTTCGACTCCACGACGATCACCTACGCCAACGGCAAGAAGTTCACGGTGCGGGCGGACGGTGTCTCGGCGGACAACTACTACGTCCAGCGTGCTGCGTACAACGGCAAGCGTTTCGGCAACACCTGGCTCGACTACGCGCAGATCATCGGCGGCGGCACCCTCGACTTCACCATGGGGCCCAAGCCGTCCGCCTGGGGCAAGGACACCGCGCCCGCGTACTCGCTGAACACCGACACGGGCGCCCCCGGCAACGGTGGCGGTGACATGGACAAGGGCACGACCGTGCTCTCCGCCCGCCCGGACACCGTCGCCACCGCCGCGAGCGGCAAGGTGGACGGCCGTATTGAACTGACGTTGAGCGGCAAGGCCGCGTTCTCCGCGCGCAAGGGCACCAGCCTGACCCGCGAAGGGGCGGCCACCGTCACCGGCCTTCCGGCCGGGGTCACGGCGGACCTCCGCGTCGCCGGGTCGCGCAAGGCGACGCTCACGCTGGAGGGCTGGACGCGGACCGACGTACGGTTCGGCCTGACCTTCCGCGACGCCGCCTTCGCCCACAAGGTCCCGGCGTCCACCGTGACCGGCGCGGGCATATCCGTGACCGACCCGCTCGTCATCTCCGCCGCGGCGGTGCAGCGGGCGGCCCTCACGTCCCTCGTCGACGACGCCCTCCTGGTGCGTCCCGGCAACTACTCCGACGGCTCGTACGGCCTGTTCCGCGCCGCGCTCGAACGCGCCCGCACCGTCCTCGCCGACCCCGCCTCCACCACCGGCACGCTCATGGGCGCGCTCGACGCCCTGCGGTCCGCCGCCGACGCGCTCACCCTCGACGAGGGCGGCTACGCCGTCCTCCAGGCCGAGGACCCGGACGCGATGGAGGGGCCGAGCCTGGTCAAGGAGGCGTACTACTCGGACGGCGACCTCGGAGGTGTCACCGAAGGGTCCTGGGAGCAGTTCAGCGGCCTCGACTTCGGCGGTGTCACCCCGCGCAGCGTCTCCGTCCGTTACGCCAACTCGCAGGACGCGGGAGCCGCGCCGAGCGGTGTCACCGTCCACGCGGGCGACAAGGACGGGCCCGTCGTCGCCACGGTCGAGCTCCCCGGCACCGGCGCCTGGTCGAACTACACGACCGTCCAGGCGGCTCTCGGCAATGCGCAGGCCTTGCTCGACGCGGGCCGCGCGACGATGGTCTTCCACGCCCCGTCGGGCCGGCAGTGGGTGTCGAACTTCGACTGGTTCCAGTTCTCGCCGTACGACGCCCCGTCGGCCGGCGGGACCACCACGCTCGCCACGCTGACCGCGCCCACCACGACCGGTACCGGCGGCGGTTCGTCCGCCCTGAAGCTGTCCGGCGGCATCTTCGAGAACGTGACGAACGGCGCCTGGGCCGAGTGGCAGAACACGGCCCTCGGCGACGGGGCCGACACCGTGACCGTCAGCTACGACAAGCCCCGCTCCCGCGCGGCATCGGACTCGCACATCGAACTGCGCCTCGGCAGGAAGGACGGCCCCGCCGTCGCCGACATCCCGCTCGACTACACCGGTTCGGGCTGGGGGACCGTGGCCAGTACGAGCGTCACGCTCGACCCGGGCGTCTTCTCCGGCGGCCAGGACGTGTACGCGGCCTTCGTCTCCAGCACGCAGACCGACGCCCAGCCCTACGTCGCCAACGTCTACTCGCTGACCCTGACGCGGAGCGCCGACACCCCGGTCGCCTTCGACGCCACGGCCTGGAAGGCGAACAGCGGCGGCGGCCTCAAGAGCGAGGCGGCCACCTGGAGCGGCGCCGGGTCCACCACTTCCCTGGGTGGTACGTATAACGGGGCCTGGCTCGACTACGGCGACATCGACTTCGGCAGCCAGGCGAAGAACACCGTCACCTTCACCTATGTCAACAACTCGGCGCGCTGCGGCACCGGTTCGGCCGTCGAGATCTACCTCGACGGCTTCGACAAGGACGCGCCGGGAACCCCGTACGCGACCGTCCCCCTCCCTGTCACCGGCTCCTCGTGGTCGGCGGGCGGGACGACCGGCCTGACCCTGCCGAAGTCGGTCACCGGCAAGCACTCCGTGCATCTGCGGCTGACGACGCGGGCGGACGCCTCGCACCCCTACGTCGCGAACCTGGGGCGGATCACCTTCAGCCGGGTCCAGGCACCGGCGGTGACGGACCTGACCGCCCTGCGCAAGGCCGTCGAGAGCTACGAGGGACTGTCCGGCGACGCGGACCGCTACGGTGCCATCGACTTCGCGGTGTTCCAGCGCGAACTCGACGCCGCACGAGCCGTGTTGACTGCCGATGATGTGACGCAGCTCGAAGCGGACACGCGGACCCGGAGCCTCACGCTGGCCGCCAAGCAACTGAGCCCGCTGCCCAGGCTGCACCTGGAGAACCTGGTCACCACCGCCTCGGCGCTCGACAAGGGCCGATACACGGACGCGTCCTGGACGAAGTTCACCGCCGCGCTCACCCAGGCGAAGACCGCCCTCGCGGACGACAAGGCGACGGACAAGACGCTCACCGCACGGTACGAAACCCTCGACCGCGCCCTTGCCACGCTCAAGCTGAAGCGCACGACAGTACCTACTGCGCCCGACGCGGTCTCGGCGACCGCCTCCGGCACAACGGCCGTGAAGGTCGCGTGGTCCGCCCCGAAGGACGACGGCGGCTCACCCGTCACCGGCTACGAGATCTCTCTCAGCGGCGGCCACCAGCTGACGGTCCACGACCCCGACAGCAGAAGCGTGACGTTCACCGCGCTGAAGTCCCGTACGTCGTACACGGCGCGGGTCCGCGCGGTGAACGCCCGCGGCGCCTCGGCCGCGAGCACCGCCACACGGCCCGTCGTCGTCGGCGACAGCCGCCCGCAGACGCCGCATGTGACGGGTGTCGTCACCGAGGGCAAGCGGGTCCGGGTGGACTGGCGTCCCGCCGGTGACGGCGGGTTCCCCGTCCTCGGCTACACGGTGACGCTCGACGACGGCACGACGGCGCACGTACCCGGCGGCACCCGCACGGCGCTGCTCACGGTCGGCGGCCGGAGCACGGCGAAGGCGCACGCGGCGACGGTGGAGGCGGTGACGCTGGCAGGCACGTCATCGATAACACCGGCGGCATCCAAGGCCGCTGCGACGGCGTACGAACCGTCCCCCTTCCCCGACGACGTTCTGAACGCGACGTACCCCTCGGACGCCTGGCCCGAGACCGACGACGGGAGCGACTACTTCACCGACCTGCTCAGCGGCTTCGGCGACCTCAAGGCCGACACCCTGGCCGCCAACGCCAAGCTGCCCGAGGGCGCCTCGCCGACCGCCGAGAACGACAAGATCGTCGTCGGCGTCAACAACGCGGCGACACAGAAGGAGGTCGACCGCGCGGAGGTCGACGCCACCAACAGCGCGACGCAGACCATGGCCGACGGCCTGGGCTCCCGCCTCGGCGGGCTCTACCTCGACGCCCTCAAGGGCGGCGACCTGCCCAAGACCAGCGCCCTGTTCTCCCGCGTCACCAAGAACCTCGACACCCACGACGCGGCCAAGGAGCACTACAACTACCTGCGCCCGTACGTGCGGCTCGGGTTCGTCGGGGACGGCGGCCGGATCTACGAGTCGCAGGACGGCTCGTACGCCGGGCTCGCCACCAGCGGTTCCTACCCCAGCGGCCACACCTACAGCGGCTACGAGGCGGGCACCGTCCTAGCCACGCTCCTCCCTGAGCTGGCCCCGTCGATCCTCGCTCGGACCTCTGAGTACGGGAACAACCGGCTGATCCTCGGCTTCCACTACCCGCTGGACGTCATGGGCGGCCGCATCGGCGCCCAGGCCACGGTGGCGCACCGCTGGGCCGACCCGGACTTCGCGAAGCTCCTGACACAGGCCCACACGGAGATGGAGAACGTGCTGCTCGCGCGGTGCGAGAAGCAGAGCTACGGCGCCACGCTCACCGCCTGCGCGGGCGACCCGTACGCGGGGCAGAGCACGGCCCAGCACCTCGACACGTACACCCGGCGCCTCAGCTACGGCTTCTCCCGGGTCAGCAAGGCCGGGCAGCCCCTCAAGACCCCGTCCGACGCGGCGGCGCTGCTCATCACGGCCTTCCCGGACCTCACCACCGCCCAGCGCACCCAGATCCTGGAACAGACCGCGACGGACTCCGGCTCCCCGCTCGACCTCACTGCCGACGGCAAGGCGAGCTGGCAGCGGATCAACCTCGCGGCGGCCATGGCGGCGGACATCACCGTCGCCGCCGACGGGACGGTCAGGGTCACCAACGTCGCCGACGCGACAAAGGCGAGCGTCGCCGACGCCTCCGCCATCACCCTCGGCGGCGCCGCGCTCGACGGCTTCGACCCGGACGTCTCGACGTACGTCGTGGACCGGCCCGAGAACGGACGTCTCCCAGTGGTCGGCGCGGTGGCGGCGGCGCCCGGGGCGCGGGTAAAGGTCCGCGAGGGCAGCGCCATCGTGTCGTCGAAGGGGACCCGCCTCACGGCCCGCACCCTCACGAACACCTCGGCGAACGGCGCGACCACCCGCACCTACACGGTCGCCTTCCACCGCACCCGCTGATCACCAGCGCTGCCGCGCCCTCAAGGGCGCGGCAGCGCCACGAATGCGGCCCACTGGAGGCGGCCGACTCGTAGTACGGGGCCGTTGCCCGCGGCCTTGGAGTCCCGTACGTAGACGGCGTCGGGTCCGGCGGCGACCTCGACGCAGTCGCCGCCGCCCGACCCGCTGTAGCTGCTCTTGAACCAGCGCAGCGCGTGCATGTCCTCGGATACTTGCTCGACGCTCATGTCTCTCCTACCAGTCGTTCGATGAGCCGCGCAGACTGGTCGCTGTTCAAAGCCTGCGAGCGCAGCTTGCCATAGCGCAATCCGAAGGCGCTGACATCCGCCGGATCTTGAACTACGCATCCGACTTCCTGAGACTCGATATACCCGAGGTGTTGGTGCTCCCTGGTCTCCAGTGTCACGAACGGGCCGTCCAGACCACAGTGGAAGCCGGTGGCAGCTGGCATGACCTGCACCTCGATGTTGCGCAACGCGCCCATGGCCAGGAGATGTTGCCACTGCTCGCGCATCACGCCGGAGTTACCCAGGGGGTTGCGCAGAGCTTCCTCGCTGATGGTGAACGACAACTCCGCGTACGGCACGCGGCTCAGCAACTTCTGCCGAAAGAGCCGCGCCTCCGTGTGCTGGTCGATGATCTCCGCGCTCAACGGCGGACAGTGCTCGGCGAAAATCGCCCGCGCATACCCCTCCGTCTGCAACAACCCAGGCACCAGCAGCGGATCGTACGAGAAGCGGCTCACCACCTCCGCCTCGATCAGCGCGAAGTTGCGGAAGAACCGCGGCAGCTTCCCCCGGTCCACCTCGTCCTGGAGGGCCTCAAGCGAACCCCGCGCCTCCAGCGCCCGGTCCGCCGCCCTCGTGAACGCGGCCTTCGCCGGACGGCGCCCCTGTTCGACGGAGGCGACCTGTTCCGGCGAGTAGCCGATGATGTCGCCGAGCTCCTGCTGCCTCATTCCGGCGCGCTTGCGCAGGTGTTGAAGCAGCGCGCCGTACGCCGACCACGCGCCCGGCAGGTCACTCTCCTCCCGCGTCCTCACCGCACGGTCCTTCTGCGTGTCCCGCATCGCCTTCACACCCTTCCGTCGGGCATGGTCCAACGCGGGTCCGTCGTGCGTGGACACGGGGCCGGGCCCGTACAGAAGCCGTACAACACCCGTACAGGCAAGGGCGCAAGCGCCGTACGCGGCCCACCGGTACGGGCGTCGTACCTGGCCGGTGCCGCTCGCGGCCGCTCACTCTGGGCCCGTGAAACAACAGGCCACCACCTCAGCCCCCGCCGCCCCCGCCGAGTTCAGGCTGCTGCTCAGCAGTACCCGACGCGGCGCCCGACTGGCCCGTACGCTCGCCGTGCAGCAACTGAACGACTGGTGCGATGTACCGCACGGCTCGGAGACCGCGCACGCGGTGGCCGTCGTCACGGCCGAGCTGGCGTCCAACGCCGTCGCCCACGGCTGTCTCCCGGGGCGCAACTTCCGTCTGACGCTCCGTCTGCTGCCCCACGTGTTCCGCGTCGAGGTGGCCGACACCCGACCCGATGCGGCGCCGTCGCTGACTGTGCCCCCGTCAGCCGACGGCACATCGGGCCGAGGGCTCCTGTTGGTCGCGGCCCATGCGGGCCGCTGGGGCTGCACCGTTCATGACGCGTACGCCAAGACCGTCTGGGCCGAAGTGCGGCTCCCTTCCGTCTAGCCCGACCACGGCATCCCGTACTTCTCCGCCATCGCCCGTGCCTCCTCCCGCGTGAGCACCCGCGCCGGCAGGTCTCCGAGCGTGAGGAGGAGCGCCGATGTCTCCTCCAGTTCGACCGCCGCCGCGATGGCCGCCTCCAGGGACGGGCCCGCCGTCACCGGGCCGTGGTTCTGGAGGAGCGCGGCGCGGAAGGGGAACGGCAGTTGCTCCAGGTCCGCCGCCTGTTGCGCGTCGCCGGGCGGGGCGTAGGGGAGGAGCGGGGTCTGGCCCACCCGCATCACGAAGTACGGGGTCAGCGGGGGGAGGGCGCTGCGTTCCGACCAGGCGGGGCGGCAGGACTGCGCGGCCGCGTGGCGGGAGTGGAGGTGGATCACGGCGCGGGTCGACGGGTCGCGCCGGTAGAACGCGGTGTGCAGGGGGAACTCCTTGGACGGGCGGGGGCCGTCCAGGTGGGTGCCGTCGAGGGCGAGGACCGTCAAGGCGTCCGCGTCTATCGCGGCCAGGTCCGCGCCGGTCGGGGTGATCAGGATGCGGTCCCGCTCGCGGATGCTCAGGTTTCCGGAGGAGCCGGGGCTGAGTCCGAGGGAGGCCAGGTGGGCGCCGGCCGCAGCGAGATCGTGAGGGGTCATGGTGCTCATGCGAGTGCGTCCCAGGCCGTCGTGAAGATGGTCGTGTCGCCGAAGTTGCCGGACTTGAGGGCCAGGTCGACGGCCTCGGTCGCGCCGTCCACGGTGAGGTGCGTGCGGGCCCAGGCGACGCCGGGGGCGATCTGCGCGCCGATGCTCAGCGTGCGGGCGCCGAGGGCGGTGGTGACGGCGCCGGAGGTCTCCCCGCCCGCGATCAGGAGGCGGCGCGCTCCCGCTCGTACGAGGCCGACGGCGCACGCGGCCAGGGCCTGTTCGATCAGTTCTGCGGCGGGGGTCGCGCCCTCGGGCGTGTCGTGCTCCAGGTCGTCCAGGGAGCCGACGGCGTAGAGGAGGGGCGGGCGCGCGGGGTCCTGCCGCCAGCAGGCGCGGGCGAAGTCCACCAGGTCGGCGACGGTCGCCGCCGGATCCGACCGGAGCGCCGCCACGTCGAGCTTGCGGTGGGGGAGGCGCTCGCGTCCATGGGCGACCTGCGCGCGGGTCGCCGACGACGCGCTTCCCGCGAGGACCGCCCCGAAAGCGCCGGGCGCGGAGGCCGCGGCGGCGCGCGCGGTGCCCTCGTGCGGCCCGGTCAGGCCCAGGGCGAGCCCCGCCGCGCCCGTCACCAGGCGCATCGACGAGGTCGCGGCGGAGATGGTGCGCAGGTCCCGGTCCTCGGTGGCGTCGACGACGGTGAGGGCGTCGGCGTGCTCCGGTGCGGCGAGCGCCGTGCGGAGGGCCTCCGCGCCCGCTCGCACCGTGTCCAGGCCGATCGCCCGCACCGGACGGCGGGTCTGCGGCTCCAGGAGGCGTACGACGTGGGAGTCGCGCATCGGGGTCAGCGGGTGGTGACGCATGGGGGACTCGGCGAGCAGTTCGTCGTGGACGAAGAGGCGGGCCTTGTAGACCGTGCGGCCCGTGGCGGGAAACGACGGGACGACGACCGTCGCCGTCTCGCCGAGCGCGTCCAGGAGCGCGTCCGTGACCGGGCCGATGTTCCCGCGCGGCGTCGAGTCGAACGTCGAGCAGTACTTGAAGTAGAAGCTCCGGCAGTCGGCGTCCCGTAGCGCGCGGAGCGCGGCCAGGGACGTCCCGACGGCCTCCTCGACCGGCGCGGTGCGGGACTTCAGCGCGACGACCACGGCGTCGGCCTCGCCGACCTCCCGCGCCGCGGCAGCGTCGGACGTCAGGCCCTCGGCGCCGACGGCCACCACCGTCCGGAAGCCGCGCGCGACGAGCGCCGTGGCGAGATCGGTGGCACCGGTGAAGTCGTCGGCGATGGCTCCGAGCAGTGGCATCGGACCTCCCTTGAGTCGTGGTGTGTTCCGTCGCCCACGGCAACGTGTGAAGTTATGTTAACAAGCTTTACTCAGATGAGAACGCCTGGTACATGTTGTTAACCGGCGGAGTGTTTCCAGCCACCGCGCTCAATGAGGAGAGCCCATGAACCTGCACCATCTGTTCGCCAGCGCCGACGCCGGACCGGTGCGCTACGCACTGTCCGGCGCCGGCGGCGGCTTCGCCCGGACTCTTCTTGCCCAGACGCTCCGCATCCCGGCGCTCCGCCCGGCCGTGCTGTGCGACCGGGACCTGCCGAGGCTGCGCGCGATGCTGGGTGACCTCGGCTACGAGGACGCCCAGGTGAGAGAGTGCGCGGACGCCGCCGAGGTGGAGCGCGCCGCACGGGACGGGCACCTCGCGCTCGTGGCCGACGGCGCCCTGCTCACCGCCGCGCCCTGGGACATCCTCGTCGAGGCGACGGGCAGCCCCGTGCACGGTTACGCCATGGCGAAGGACGCGCTGCTCGCCGGGCGGCACGTCGCCATGGTCAGCAAGGAGGTCGACTCCGTCGCCGGACTGCACCTCGCCGAGCTGGCCGAGCGGTCGGGGCTCGTCTACACGACCGCCGACGGCGACCAGCCCGCCAACCTCATCGGCCTGGTGACCTGGGCCGAACTGCTCGGCCTCGACATCGTCGCGATCGGCAAGTCCAGCGAGTACGACCTCGTGCTCGACCCGGAGAAGGGGACGGTCACGCAGCTCGACACCACCGTCGACGCGCCGGGCCTCGGCGACCTGCTCGACCTCGGTGACGACGTGGCCGAAACCCTCGCGGCACGCGCGCGTAGCGTCTCCGCGCTGCCCGTCGGCGCGACCGCCGACTACTGCGAGATGGCCGTCGTCGCCACCAACACCGGCTTCAAGCCCGACACCGAGCGGCTGCACTACCCGGTCGCGCGCATCGCCGAGCTGGCCGACATCTACCGCCCGCGCGAGGACGGCGGCGTGCTGCACCGGCCCGGTGCCGTGGACGTGTTCAGCGCGCTGCGCCTGCCCGGCGAGGCGTCGTTCGCGGGCGGCGTCTTCGTCGTCGTCCGCACCGGCGACCCGGAGACCTGGGAGACCCTGCGCGGCAAGGGCCACGTCGTCAGCCGCGACGGCAAGTACGCCGCCGTCTACCTCCCGTACCACCTGATGGGCGTCGAGACGCCGGTCTCGCTGCTCTCCGCCGTCCGCCACCACCGCCCCTCCGGCGGCACCGACCCGCGCGGCCACGCGGTCCTCGCGGGCCGGGCCCGCCAGGACCTGCCCGCCGGAACCGTCCTCGACATGGGCGGCCACCACCACGACGTCACCGGCGTGCAGGCCGTCCTGCTCCGCGACGAGGACGCGCCGGGCGACGTCGCCCCGCTCTACCTCGCCGCCCACACGACACTGGCCCGCCCCGTGGCGGCCGGTGAACTCATCCGGCTCGGCGACCTCGCCGACGCCGACGCCGGCCTCGCCCAGGCGTGGGCGGCCGGCCGCGCGGCCCGTCCGGTGGTGACCAAGTGAGTACCGACGTCCAGCACCTGCTTCTCGGCGCGGCGGCCGTCGTCGTCCTCGTCGTACTGATCACGAAGTTCAAGCTGCACCCGTTCCTCGCCCTGACGCTCTCCGCGCTCGGCCTCGGCCTCGCCGCCGGGATCGCGCCGGGCGCCACCGTCGAGCACTTCCAGGACGGCTTCGGCAGCGCCCTCGCCAGCAGTGGCCCGACCATCGGTCTCGGCACACTCCTCGGCGGCATCCTGCTCGGATCGGGCGGCGCCGACCGCATCGCGACGGTCTTCATCGGCTCACGGCCCGTCGTCTGGATCCCGACCGCGATCACCGCGGCGGCGCTCCTCATCGGCATGCCGCACCTGTTCGACGTCAGCTTCGTCATGCTCGTCCCGCTGGTGTACGCCGTCGCCAAGCGCACCGGCACCCACCTGCTCTACGTCGGTCTGCCGATGGCCGCGGGCCTGTACGTCTCGCACGGCCTGCTGCCCCCGCACCCCTCGCCGACGCTCGCCGTCTCCGCGTACGACGCCAACACCGGCCTGACGATCCTGTACGGGCTCCTCATCGGCATCCCGCTGGCGATCATCACCGGGCCGCTGCTCACGAAGGTCGCCTCGCGGTGGTTCGGCCCCGCGCCCGACCTGGACCGCGGCCCCGTGCCACAGGCCGACCCGGCCCCGGACAACCAGCGGCGCCCCGTCTCCTTCACGCTCGCCCTCATCACCGTGCTGCTGCCGCCGGTCCTCATGCTCATCGGCACGGTCGGCACGTCCAACACCGCCAAGGGCACGCTGCCGTACTACTTCTTCGAGGCGTGCGACTCCTCGGTCCTGTCCCTGCTCGCAGCCGTCGTGTTCGCCTTCTTCGCGCTCGGCGTCCGCTCCGGGTTCGGCCTCGGGCAGCTCCAGAAGATGGCGGGCAAGGGGCTCGGCCCGGTCGGCGCGATCGTGCTGATCCTGGGCGCGGGCGGCGGCCTCAAGGCCATGCTGACCGCGACCGGCATAGACAAGATCATCTCGGATTACGCGGTGGACTGGTCGGTGCCGCCGCTGCTCCTGGCCTGGGTCGTCGCCGCACTGCTGCGCATCTGCCTCGGCTCCGCCACCGTCGCCACCGCCGCGGCCACCGGCATCGTCGCCCCGCTGCTCACCGCCTACCCGGGTGTCTCCCCGGAGCTGATGGTGCTCGCCACCGCGTCCGGCGCCGTGATGCTGTCGCACGTGAACGACTCCGGGTTCTGGCTCTTCAAGGAGTACTTCCAGCTGTCCGTCTCCCAGACGTTCCGCACCTGGACGCTGATGCTGTCCCTCCAGTCGCTGCTCAGCCTCGGCGGAGTCCTGCTGCTCAGCACGTTCGTGGGCGGCTGAGGGCGCGGCCCGCAAAGAAGATCATCGGCTACCGTCGCGTACGACAGTACGAACGAGACGTCGGACGCCGCGCGCGACGGACACGGAAGAGAGGAGAGCGGCGATGACCGCTCAGGAGCCCCTGCCGCTCATCCCCGACCAGCGGCGCGAGCAACTCCTGCGGCACCTGCGCAGGGAAGGGGTGCTGAGCGTCCAGCAGATCACCCAGCTCTTCGGCGTCTCCCACATGACGGTCCGCCGGGACATCGCCGAACTGGAGCGCCAGGGCCTGGTCTTCTCCGTCCCCGGCGGTGTCCGGATCGCCAGCCATGTCAGCAGCGAGCCGAGCTTCCAGGACAAGACCCTGGTCCACAAGGCCGAGAAGGAGGCCATGGCGGCGCGGGCCGCCGAACTCGTCCAGGAGGGCATGACCGTCTACCTGGACGCGGGCACGACCCTGCTCGCCATGGTCCCCGCGCTCGCCCGCGTGAACTCCCTGACGGTGGTGACCAACGACTTCACCACCGTCGACCGCCTGATGGCCGCCCCGCACCTGGAGCTGGTGCACATCGGCGGCCAGGTCGACGTCGACAACCGCTCCAGCGTGGGCCGGCTCGCCGCCGCCACACTGCGCCAGCTCGCCCTCGACTTCGCCTTCATCAGCACCAGCTCCTGGGACCTGCTGCGCGGGGTCACCACCCCCTCCGAGCCCAAGGTCGAGGTCAAGCAGGCGGCCATGGAGGCGGCGGCCGCGTCGGTCCTCGTCGCGGGCTCGGCGAAGTTCGGCACGTTCGGCAAGTACCGGGTCGCGCCGCTGTCGGCGTTCGACACGGTGATCACGGACGCGTCGCTGACCGAGGCCGCCGCGGAGGGGGTCCGGGCGGGCGGGGCCGAGCTGTGCGTGGCGCGTCCGTGATCGGCGGACCGTACTAGCAGCTGCCGTCGGACACCTTCAGGCCGGTGTTCGCGCCCGCCGTGCGGCTGACGATCGACGGCACACAGCTCGCCTTGTCGAGCGTGTAGGAGTACGGGACCGAGACGGTGGTGGTCGACTGCATGGCGGGGCCCGCCGGGTTGTTCTCGTCCCCGGGCGCCGACCATGTCACGTTGTCCAGGACATTGCCGCTGGTCTGCCAGTAGCCCTTGGCGTCGGTGTAGAAGGTGCCCAGGACGTCCTTGGAGTTCTTGAAGTAGTTGTTCTCCACCTTGGCCTTCGCGCCCGCCCGCGAGTTGATGCCGGACTCGTTCAGGCTCGTGTACGAGTTGTTGTAGATGTGCGCCGTGCCGCCGCGCAGCAAGGGCGCGCGCGAGTCCAGGTTCTCGTACAGGTTGTGGTGGAACGTGACGTTGCCGTTGGACAGGTCGCTCTCGCTGGAGCCGATCAGGCCGCCGCGGCCGGAGTTGCGCAGCGTGCTGTAGGACAGCGTCACGTACTGCGTGTTGTTCTTCATGTCGAAGAGGCCGTCGAAGCCCTCGTCCTCGCCGCCGGACGCGGCGAGGGAGACATGGTCCACCCAGACGTTGCGGACGTCCTTCTCCATGCCGATGGCGTCGCCGCCGTTGGACGTGGGGGAGCCCGACTTCTTGACGTTCCTGACCGTCACGTTCTGGATGATGATGTTGCTCGACTCCCTGATGTGGATGCCGAGTTGATCGAAGACGGCGCCGCCGCCGACCCCGACGATCGTGACGTTCTTGATCTGCTTCAGCTCGATCACCCCGGCGGCGGTGTTGCAGCTGTCGCCGGACACCTTGCTCGTGTTGCCGTGGTTGATCGTGCCCTCGACCTGGATCGTGATCGGGGTGTCGTCGGCGGCGCGCCCGCACAGCGCCTGGTGGATCTGGGTGCCCGTGGTGGCCCGCACGGTGGCGCCGCCCGCGCCACCGGTCGTCCCGCCGTTCTGGGCCGCGTAGCCGGTGGCGCCGGCCGCCGCGGCGGCGGCCTCCGGCATGGACAGGGCCACCCCGGCGCCGGCGGCGAGGGCCGCGGCGGTCAGTGTGGCGGACAGGCGCAGTGCGAGGGGGCGCGGAGCTGTGGGTCGGCTCATCCCTGGTCTCCCGGATCGTCTCGGCTCGTCGCGGACCGGCCGGTGCCGGTCCCGCCCCTAGTGGTCGCGAGGGAGCCCAGGGTTGCCGGGTCGGCCCTACGCGGTGACCTTCGCGACGAACGTCGCCAGGTTCGCCATGGTGCGCTCGGCCTTCTCCTCCACCGTCAGCGTCTCGTGCAGCCGCGAACCCATGCCCGCGTCCTTCTTGCCGCGCACGTACAGCGAGCAGGCGAGGTCGCTGCAGATGTACGCGCCCACCGAGTTGCCCTGCTTCCCGGCCTTCCCCGCCTTGGGCGCGACCATCAGCGAGACGCCCCCGGTGTGCGTGGTCACGCAGAACGAGCACATGCTGCGCCGCGTCTGCGACGCCCCCGCGTGCGAGGCGCGCAGCGCGACCCCTCGCAGGCGGCCGTCGATCTCGGCGACGAGGTAGGCGCGGTCGGGGGCCTGCGGGTCCCGCCAGCCGAAGTAGTCCAGGTCGTCCCAGGGGCGCTCGGCCAGATCGCGCGGGATGTTCATCCGGGTCGCCTCGCCCTTGGTGCAGTTCACGAAGGCGGAACGGATCTCCCGGTCAGTCAGTGGCTTCATAACAGCGAGGCTAATTTGCCTAAAGGTTTTAGGCAAATGCATAATGCTCATGGGTCGATGCTTAAGGGCCGAGACGGAGGACATACGGGCATGGTGCGCGCGGGGCTGAATACGGAGCGGCTGGCGCGAGCCGGAGCCGAGCTGGCCGACGAGGTGGGGTTCGAGCACGTCACCGTCTCGGCGCTGGCCCGCCGGTTCGACGTCAAGGTCGCGAGCCTGTACTCGCATGTGAAGAATTCACATGACCTCAAGACCCGGATCGCCATGATCGCCCTGGCGGAGATGGCCGACCGCGCCGCCGACGCGCTGGCCGGCCGGGCGGGCAAGGACGCGCTCAGCGCCCTCGGCAACGTCTACCGGGACTACGCCCGCGACCACCCCGGCCGCTACGCCGCCTCCCAGTTCCGCCTCGACCCCGAATCGGCCGCGGCCAGCGCAGGGCCCCGGCACTCGCAGATGACCCGCGCCCTGCTGCGCGGCTACGACCTGACCGAGCCCGACCAGACCCACGCCGTCCGCCTCCTCGGCAGCGTCTTCCACGGCTACGTGAGCCTGGAGATGGGCGGCAGCTTCAGCCACAGCGCACCGGACACGGACGTGACATGGCAGCGGACGCTGGACGCGCTCGACGCGCTGTTGCGGAACTGGCCGGCACAAGAGTCCTGAGCAGGGCCCGGAGCACGTAGAGCACGCAGAGCACGGAAAGAAGGCATCGACGTCTTGAGTACCGACACCCCCTGGGTCACCACCCCGCTCACCCCCGCCCTCGTCCACGGTGCGATCGACCTCGAGCGCACCGAGCGCGGCCTCCTCCCGCACCGGCTGCCCGCCTGGGCCCGCGCCCAGAACAGCGACGGCCAGCTGGCCATGGTCGAGGCCCAGCCGTCCGGCGTCCGGATCGCCTTCCGCAGCCGCGCCACCGTCATCGAGCTGGACACCCTGCCCACCAAGCGCGCCTACACCGGCCTGCCGGGCAGGCCCGACGGGATCTACGATCTCCTGGTCGACGGGCGGCTCGCCCGGCAGGGCAGCGTCTCCGGCGGCGACACCATGACCATCGACATGGCCGCCGGGACCTTCGAGAGCACCCCGGGCCCGCCCGGCACCCTGCGCTTCGACGACCTCCCCGACACCGACAAGGACGTCGAGATCTGGCTCCCGCACGACGAGACCACCGAACTCCTCGCCCTGCGCACCGACGCCCCCGTCGAGCCCGCGGAGGACCGCGGCCGCCCGGTGTGGCTGCACCACGGCAGCTCCATCAGCCACGGCTCCAACGCCGCGAGCCCCACCACGATCTGGCCCGCCCGCGCGGCGGCGCTCGCCGACGCCCACCTGATCAACCTCGGGTTCGGCGGCAGTGCCATGCTGGACCCGTTCACCGCCCGCACCATCCGGGACACCCCCGCCGACCTGATCAGCGTCAAGGTCGGGATCAACATCGTCAACTACGACGGCATGAGGCTGCGCATCTTCGGCCCGGCCGTGCACGGCTTCCTCGACACCATCAGGGAAGGCCACCCGACGACGCCGCTGCTCGTCGTCTCGCCCATCCTGTGCCCCATCCACGAGGACACCCCGGGCCCCGCCGCCCCGGACATGCAGTTGCTCGCCGACAGCGGACAGCTCAAGTTCCGGGCCATGGGTGACCCCGCCGAACGCGCCCAGGGCAAGCTCACCCTGAACATCATCCGCGCGGAGCTGGCCCGCATCGTCGAGCAGCGCGCGGCCGACGACCCGCACCTGCACTACCTCGACGGCCGCGCCCTGTACGGCGAGGACGACCACGCCGAGCTGCCGCTGCCCGACGACATCCACCCCGACGCCGCCGCCCACCGCCGCATGGGCGAGCGGTTCGCGGAGCGGGCGTTCGGCGCCGGCGGACCGTTCAAGGGGGCGCCGGAGCGCCGCTGAGCGGGCGGGTTAGCATATGAGCGCCGCCTAGCTCGAAAGAGACGCACGTGACTGTCAATGACGACTCGTTCACCAATTGGAAGCACCGCGAGGAGACCGCGGAGTCGATGATCCCGATCATCGGGAAGCTGCACAGGGAGCGGGACGTGAACGTCCTGCTGCACAGCCGCTCCTTGGTGAACAAGTCGGTGGTGAGCATTCTCAAGACCCACCGATTCGCCCGGCAGATAGCCGGCGCCGAGCTCTCGGTCACCGAGACGATGCCGTTCCTGCACGCCCTGGCCGGCCTCGACCTGGGCCCGTCGCAGATCGACATCGGCATGCTCGCGACGACGTACCGGGGTGACGAACGCGGGCTCTCCGTCGAGGAGTTCACCGCCGAGGCCGTCGCCGGTGCCATGGGCGCGAACAAGGCGGAGCGCGGCGCCGGACGCGACGTCGTCCTCTACGGCTTCGGCCGGATCGGCCGCCTCGTCGCCCGCCTCCTCATCGAGAAGGCGGGCTCGGGCAACGGCCTGCGGCTGCGCGCCATCGTCGTGCGCGGCGGTGGCGACCGGGCCGGCGAGGACCTCGTGAAGCGCGCCTCGCTGCTGCGCCGCGACTCCATCCACGGCCAGTTCCAGGGCACGATCACCGTTGACGAGGCGAACAGCACGATCAACGCCAACGGCAATGCCATCAAGGTGATCCACGCGAACGACCCGTCGGAGATCGACTACACCGCCTACGGCATCCGCGACGCGATCCTCATCGACAACACCGGCAAGTGGCGCGACCGCGAGGGCCTCTCGCAGCACCTGCGCCCCGGTATCGACAAGGTCGTCCTGACCGCCCCCGGCAAGGGCGACGTGCCCAACATCGTGCACGGCGTCAACCACGACATGATCAAGCCGGACGAGCAGATCCTGTCCTGCGCCTCCTGCACCACCAACGCGATCGTGCCGCCGCTCAAGGCGATGGCCGACGAGTACGGGGTCCTGCGCGGCCACGTCGAGACGGTCCACTCGTTCACCAACGACCAGAACCTGCTCGACAACTACCACAAGGCCGACCGCCGGGGCCGCTCCGCGCCGCTCAACATGGTCATCACCGAGACCGGCGCCGCCTCCGCCGTCGCCAAGGCGCTGCCCGACCTCGAAGCGCCGATCACCGGCAGCTCGATCCGCGTGCCCGTGCCCGACGTCTCGATCGCCATCCTCAGCCTGCGCCTCGGCCGCGAGGCCACCCGCGAGGAGGTCCTCGACTACCTGCGCCAGGTCTCGCTGACCTCACCGCTCAAGCGGCAGATCGACTTCACCACCGCCCCCGACGCCGTCTCCAGCGACTTCATCGGCTCGCGCCACGCCTCGATCGTCGACGCGGGCGCGACCAAGGTCGACGGCGACAACGCGATCCTCTACCTCTGGTACGACAACGAGTTCGGCTACTCGTGCCAGGTGATCCGCGTCGTCCAGCACGTCTCGGGCGTGGAGTACCCGACCTTCCCGGTCCCCGTCCCGGTGGCCTGAACCGCACGCCGGACGCCGCCCCCGCCGAACGCGGGGGCGGCGCGCTATTGACGCGAAGATCATTCACGGCGCAGGATAAGGGTATGTTCACCTATCGCGCCCACGCTTTCGGAACGGCCACCGCGCCGGACCGATGTGGTTGCGCGCGCAGCGGCTTGTAGCGGACGCAGGTCCCTCGCCGCTTTCCTCTCCGTACGTTCCGCAGGCCCCTCTGCCTTCCTCCACGGGCCGCGCCCGTACGGCTCACCCTCGCGATCCTTGCCACGCCGCGCGAGGACGCGATCACCGCGCGCCCACCGGAGAGTGCCCATGTCCGTGACGGAAATTTCCCCAGAAACCCCCGCAACCGCCCAGCTGCGCCCCGCGCTCATCCCCGCCGACGGCCTCTACGAGGGCCGCCGCCTGCTGCGCCGCACGCCCGACGGATGGCGCGAGCGCCCGTACGAGCTGTTCGAGGTCGTCCCGCAGGCGGCCACGATCGGCGCCGAGATCCGCGGCCTCGACCTCTCGCGCCCGCTCACCGACGCGCTGCGCGAGGACCTGAACCGGGCCCTGCTCGAATGGAAGGTGCTGTTCTTCCGCGGCCAGCACCTCAGCAGCGACAGCCAGCGCCAATTCGCTCGCAACTGGGGGGAGTTGGAGACCAATCCGCTCCTCGAACGCGGCGACAGCGACGACGTCGTACGGTTCGACAAGAGCGCCGGGGGCACGCCGTCGTTCGAGAACGTGTGGCACACCGACGTCACCTTCCGCGCACGGCCCGCCATGGGCGCGGTGCTGCAACTGCGCGAGGTCCCGCCGTCCGGCGGCGACACCATATGGGCCGACATGGCGGCCGCCTACGACAACATCCCCGACGACGTGAAGACCCGCATCGACGGAGCCGTCGCCGAACACGACTTCCTGCCCGGCTTCCGCCGCTTCTACGGGCCCGAGCGTCTCGCCCGCTGGCAGGACGCGTTCCCGCCCGTGCACCACCCGGTCGTCCGGCGCCACCCCGAGACCGGCCGGCGGATGCTCTTCGTCAACACCTCCTTCACCACCCGCATCGTCGGCCTCGAACGCGCCGAGAGCGACCGGCTGCTGCGGCTCCTCTTCCAGCAGGCGCACGTCCCCGAGTTCCAGGTCCGCTTCCGCTGGCAGGCGGGCGACATCGCGTTCTGGGACAACCGGGCCACGCAGCACTACGCCGTCGCGGACTACGGCGAAGCGCGCCGGGTCGCGGAGCGCGTCGCCATCGCGGGGGACCGGCCGTATTAGGGCACGCCGGTTCCGGGGCGCGTTAGAGCACGCCGGTTCCCGGGGCGCGGCGACGGCCAGCCGCGCCCCGGACACACTCGGCGCGCCGCGCACACTCCGCGCCCGGCGCACACGCCGCGCTCAGCCCACCGCCGCGATCGACCGGCCCGCCCACTCGGGCGCCGGTTCCGTCAGTTCGGCGAACCGTTCGCGGATCGCGTCCGGGAACGGGGCCGCCCGGCCCGCCTGCTGGTCGACGTGGACCGCGAGCAGCTCCGTCGTCGCCACCGGCGCCGCGTCCGGGCCCGGCGCGCCGGACGCGTCATCGACCACGTACATCTCGTGCGTGAAGCGCGCCTTCTTCGCGGCGGCGCCCAACACCCTTGTGCGGAGGGCGAGATGGGCGCCCTCGGGTACGTCGCGCAGGAAGCGGATGTGGGACTCGACCGTGTAGAGGGAGCAGCCGGTCGACTCGCGGTACGCGGAGTGCAGGCCCGTCTCGATCATCATCGCGTCCGTGGCGTGGCCGAAGGCGAGGACGTAGAACGCCTCGCTCATGTGGCCGTTGTAGTCGATCCACTCGGGGCGGACCGTCCGGTGCAGGAGGGGGATCACCGGGGCCCCTCCTTCCCGCCCAGGCGGCCTGTCGCGCGCAGGACGTCGATGACGCCCCGGTCGCGTTCGGCCACGAGGTCGGCGATGGTGCGGCCGTCCGCGGCGTCGTCGCAGCCGGCGACCACCGCGTCGTAGAGCGCCTTGTCGAGTTCGGGCGCGTCGAGGCGGGTCCACGGTGCCTTCAGGGAGGGGCCGAAGTGGTCCAGCATGTGCGCCATGCCGCCCTCACCGCCCGCGAGCGCGAACGTCAGCATCGGGCCCATGACGGCCCACCGCAGGCCAGGGCCCTCGGTGATGGAGGCGTCGATGTCGCGGACCGTCGCCTCGCCGTTGGCGACCATGTGCAACGCCTCGCGCCACAAGGCTTCTTGCAGCCGGTTCGCGATGAAGCCGGGCACCTCGCGGTCCATGGTGATGACCGACTTGCCCGCCGCCTCGTAGAACCGGGAGGCCCAGGCGACGGCCGCCGCGTCGGTGCGCTCGCCGCCGACGACCTCGACGAGCGGGATCAGATAGGGCGGGTTGAAAGGGTGCCCGACGACCAGGCGTGACGCGTCCGCGGCCGTGGTCTGCATGTCTGTCATCGGGTAGCCCGACGTGGAGGAGGCGATGACGACGCCGGGCGGGGTCGCCGCGTCCAGACGGGCCAGGAGGTCGCGCTTGAGGTCGAGCTTCTCGGGCGCGCTCTCCTGAATGAACTGGGCGTCGGCGACGGCCAGTTCGAGCGTCGGGGCCACCGTCAGGCGGTCGCGGGACGCGCCCTGCGCGAGCCCGAGCTGGATGAGCGCGGGCCAGGCCGCGTCCACCAGGCGGCGCAGCCTCGCCTCGGCGTCGGGCGCCGGGTCCCACGCCGTGACGTCGTAGCCGCGGGCCAGGAAGTGGGCGACCCAGCCGCCGCCGATGACACCGGCGCCGACACAGGCGACACGGCGCACCTCTTCGGGAGCTACCAGGCTCATCAGCGGTTCTCCTTCCGGGGGCGCAGGCCGAGGAGTTCACGGGCCTCGTCCGGGGTCGCGACGCGCGCGCCCAGCGACTCGGTGATCGTCACCGCCCGCTCCACGAGCTGGGCGTTGGTCGCCTTGTTGCCCTTGCCGAGGTACAGGTTGTCCTCCAGGCCCACGCGGACGTGGCCGCCGAGCAGGATCGACTGCGCCACCCACGGCATCTGCATCCGCCCGAGCGCGAAACTCGCCCAACGGGCGCCCTCCGGGAGCATGGTGACCATCGACTGGAGCACGCCCGGGTCGGCCGGGGCGCCCCACGGGACGCCCATGCACAGCTGGAAGACGGTCGGATCGTCGAGCAGCCCCTCCGCGAGAAGCTGCTTGGCGAACCACAGCTGGCCCGTGTCGAAGATCTCCAGCTCGGGGCGGACGCCCAGCTCCTGGATGCGGCGGGCGCCGGTGCGGAGCATGTCGGGCGTGGAGACGTAGAGGTTCGAGCCGTCGCCGAAGTTGAGGGAGCCGCAGTCGAGCGTGCAGATGTCGGGGAGCAGGTCCTCGACGTGCGGCAGCCGTTCGAGCCCGCCGACGAGGTCGGTGCCGGGCAGGTGGGTCAGCGGGTTCTCGGGGTCGATGACCAGGTCGCCGCCCATGCCCGCGGTGAGGTTGATGACGACGTCGGTGCCGGTCTCCTTGACGCGTTCGACGACCTCCCGGTACAGCTTCGGATCGCGGGACGGGGCGCCCGTCTCCGGGTCGCGTACGTGGATGTGGACGACGGCGGCGCCGGCCTCGGCGGCCTGCACCGCGTTCTGGGCTATCTGTTCCGGGGTGACCGGGACGTGGGGGCTTTTGCGGACGGTGTCGCCCGCGCCGGTCAGGGCGCAGGTGATGATGACGTTCTCGGTGATGGGCATGGTGGGGCCTCCCATGTGGCCTGGTCGCCGTCGGGCATGTGTGTGGTGCGCGGGTGCGGGATCACGTGGTTGCTCGCGCCGTTCCCCGCGCCCCTTACGGTGCTTTCAGCAGCGCCGTTCCTACGTGTGTCTCCAGTGCTGTCTGCATGGCGTCGGGGGAGATGTGGGGGGTGCCCGATGCCAGGACCTGGGTCGCCAGGCCGTCGATGAGCGCGGTCAGGGTCAGTGCCGCCGCCTCCGGGTCGGCCGCCGCGCGGAACACGCCCTGCGCGACCCCTCTCCGTACGACGTCGGCGACGGTCTCGCGCCACTGCCGGTAGTACTCGGCGTGCAGCCGGCCCACCGCCGTGGAGCGCGCCGCCTCCGCCCACAGGTCGAGCCAGACCGCCCACTGGCGGCGCTGCTGCGCGGTGCGCGGCGTCTGGAGCTCGATCAGCTGGGCCAGCTCCGCGACCGCGTCGTCCGCCGAGGCGAGCCGGGCGGCGCGGCGTGCGGTGTCCTCGTCCATGCACCAGCGCACGGCGGCCTCGAGGAGGTCGGCGCGGCCGGGGAAGTGGTAGTGGATCGCGGCGGTGCTGGTGGCGCAGGCGCGGGCGATGTCCGCGACCCGCACCGCGTGGAAACCGTGCTCGGCGATCAGCCGGACCGTCTCGCGGACGATCTGCAACGGCCGTCCGCCCTCGACGGGGACGGCGGCCGTCGGCTCCGGCTCCGGCAGCGGCCGGGTGCCGAGCAGCCGCCCGACGTCGACGCGCCCCTCGTCGGCGATCCGCGCCAGCTCGGCGGCGGTGAAGCGGCGGGAGCCGCTCAGCGAGCGGGACAGCTTCGACGGATCCATGACGATGCGGCGCGCGAACTCGCGCTGACTGACGCCCGCGGCGGCGATGACCTCGCGGACCTGGGCAGCGGTGTCGGTGGTTTCCACGGTGCCCGACCCTAACCACGTATTGAGAAGAACTCAACACCAGGCCCCATAAAACCCGTGCTGAGGCGTGTATTGCGATACTGACCGGCGCATCAGTCAGCTCGGCGGCTCTCTGCGGGTACGCTGCGCGAACTGTCAACTCCTGTGCCGGTCAACGGGATTGACCCCTTGGGGCGCGGGCTCTATGTTCCCGCTGAGTCCCAGGGGGGATCCATGTCTCGCACCCGTCGCACGTGCACCGCGCTCGCCACCGTGGCCCTGCTCACGACCGCGGCGGCCTGCGGATCCGGCTCCGACTCCGGCACCAGCGGCTCGCGCTCGCCCACGAACGCGGCGGGGGAGACGACGGTGAAGCTCGGCGTCATCCCGATCCTCGACGTCGCGCCGGTCTACCTCGGCCAGCAGAAGGGCTTCTACAAGAAGCGGAAGCTCCGGCTCGCCCTGTCCACGGCGCAGGGCGGCGCGGCGATCGTGCCCTCGGTCGTCAGCGGGCAGACCCAGTTCGGCTTCTCCAACGTGATGTCGCTGATGATCGCCCAGTCGAACGGCGTCCCCGTCGAGGCCGTCGTCAACGGCGTGAACTCCACCGGCAAGCCGGGTGCCGACTTCGGCGCCGTCGTCGTCAAGAAGGGCAGCCCCCTCAAGACGGCGAAGGACCTCGAGGGCAGGACGGTCGCCGTCAATACGCTCAAGAACATCAACGACACCACGGTCCGCGAGTCCGTCCGCAAGGCGGGCGGCGACCCGTCGAAGGTGAAGTTCGTCGAGATGGCGTTCGACCAGATGCCCGCCGCCCTGGCCGGCGACCAGATCGACGCGGCCCAGGTCGTCGAGCCCGCCCTCGCCACCGTCAAGGCGGAGGGCGGCCGCGTCATCGCCTCCAACTTCACCGACACCGCGCCCGACCTCACCGTCGCGATGTACTTCACCTCGACCACGTACGCCAAGAACCACCCCGACATCGTCGAACGGTTCACGGCCGCGACCAAGGAGTCCCTCGCCTACGCTGACACGCACCCCGACGAGGTCCGCGCCATCCTCACCACCTACACCAAGATCCCCGCCTCGCTCCGCGGCGAACTGATCCTGCCGCGCTGGCCAGGGACCGCCAACCGCGCGTCGATCGAGAAACTGGCCGAACTGGGCGAGCAGGACGGCCAGTTCAGAAAGGCCCCGGACCTGAACGCGCTCCTTCCGTGATCCTCGGCGCCCTGGGACTGCTCGCGTGCGCGGCACTGTGGGAAACGGTGGCGCGCACCGGTGTCGTCGACAACGCCTACTTCCCGCCCTTCACCACCACCATGAAGGCTCTCGGCGACGAACTCACCGATCCCGCCTTCTGGACGGCCCTCGGCGACACCCTCACCGGCTGGGCGGCCGGCCTCGCCCTGGCGAGCGTCGCCGGAATCATCGCCGGAGTGGTCATCGCGACGGTCCCGCACCTGCGCGCGTTCACGGCCTCCACCATCGAGTTCCTGCGCCCGATCCCCTCCGTCGCGCTCATCCCGCTGGCCGTCCTGCTCTACGGCACGGAGCTGCGCTCGGTGCTGCTCCTCGTCGTCTACGCCTCGTTCTGGCCGGTCCTCGTGCAGGTCCTGTACGGCGTCCGCGACGTCGACCCCGTCGCCGACGACACCGCCCGCGCCTTCGGCCTCGGCACCTGGGCCCGCGTCCGGCACGTCGTGTGGCCCACGGCCCTGCCGTACGTGATGACGGGCATACGGCTCGCCGCCGCCGTCGCCCTGATCCTCGCCATCACGGCCGAACTCGTCATCGGAGCGCCCGGCCTCGGCACCCGTATCGCCGTCGCGCAGACCTCGCAGGCGGTACCGGAGATGTACGCGTCGATCGTGGTCACCGGCTGCCTCGGCGTATTGATCAACACGGGGGCGCGGCTGGTGGAGCGGCGTGCGCTGGCCTGGCACCCGTCGGTACGCGCGGAGGTCCCCGCATGATCGTACGAACCCTGCGCACTGTCCTCCTCACCCTCGCCCTGCCCTGCCTCCTCGTCGCCGTCTGGTGGCTGGCCTCCGCCTCCAGCACGAGCGTCTACGCGCCGCCGCTGCGCACGATCCTCTCCCGCTTCGGCGACGTGTGGACGGCGGACCGCATCCGCGCCGACGTCGTCCCCAGCCTGCTGCGGCTCGCGGCCGGCTACGCGTCGGCGGCGCTCGCGGGCGTCGTCCTCGGCATCGGCATCGGCCTCTCCCGCACGGCACGCGCCGTCTGCGAACCCGCCCTGGAGTTCCTGCGCGCCGTGCCGCCGCCCGTCCTCGTCCCCGTCATCATGCTCTTCGCGGGCATCGGCGACACGATGAAGATCGCCGTCATCGCGTCCGGCTGCGTCTGGCCGGTCCTGCTCAACACGGTGGCGGGGGTGCGGGCGGTCGACCCGGTCGCGGCGGAGACGGCTCGCGCGTACGGCGTGCGGGGCGCGGCCCGCCTGCGCTCCCTCGTCCTCCCCTCGGCGAGCCCGCAGATCTTCACCGGCCTGCGCCAGGCCCTCTCCATCGGCGTCATCCTCATGGTCATCAGCGAGATGTTCGCCGCCAGCAACGGCCTGGGCTACGCCGTCGTCCAGTTCCAGCGCGGCTTCGCCATCCCGGAGATGTGGACCGGCATCCTCGTCCTCGGCCTGCTCGGCGTCGCCCTCGCGCTCCTGTTCACCCTCGTGGAGCGGCGGGCGCTCGCCTGGTATTACGGCTCACGCGGCGCACGACGGAGGACGGGGAGCGGCGGTGCTTGAGGTCAAAGGGTTGCGGAAGGTCTACGAGGGGTCCGGTCACCGGAGTGCGGAGGCGCTGCGGGACCTGACGTTCCGGGTGCCGGAGGGCGAGCTGGTGTGCGTCGTCGGCCCGTCCGGGTGTGGCAAGACGACCCTGTTGAAATGCGTGGCGGGCCTGCTCCGCCCGACGGACGGCACGGTGACCCTGGACGGCTCCCCGGTGACGGGACCGCGCCCCGGGCTCGCCGTCGTCTTCCAGGAGTACGGGCGGAGCCTGTTCCCGTGGATGCGGGTCGCGGCCAACGTGGAGCTGCCACTGCGACAGCGCCGGACGCTGTCGCGCACGGCCCGGCGCGCACGGGTCGCCGACGCCCTGGCCGCGGTCGGCCTCGGTGACGTCGGCCGCGCCTACCCCTGGGAACTCTCCGGCGGCATGCAGCAACGCGTCGCCATCGCACGGGCGTTGGCCTACGAGCCCGAGATCCTGCTGATGGACGAGCCGTTCGCGGCGGTGGACGCGCAGACGCGGGCGGAGCTCGAGGATCTGGTGCGGGGGTTGTGGCGGGGGCGGGGGATGACGGTGCTGTTCGTCACGCACGACATCGACGAGGCGGTGTATCTGGGGGAGCGGGTGCTGGTGCTGAGCGGGTCGCCGACGGTGGTGCGGGCGGAAGTGGACGTCGATCTGCCGGTGGAGCGTGATCAGTTGGCGACGCGGGCGGACGAGAGGTTCGTGGGGTTGCGCAGCCGGGTGCTTGCGCTGATCCGGGAGGGGACGGTGCGGGACGACCCGCTCAGGAAAACCGATCGACGCGGCCGAGGATCTGGTTCCTGAGCATGGTCCGCACACTGTCGCCGAGCCGGTACTTGTCCCGTTCGTGGGCGGTGAGCAGCGCCTGCACGACGCGGCCGAAGTTGTCCCACCCGTGCGGCATCAGACCGAGGCCCCGCACGGCCCGTTCGTAGAGCGCCGTCAGTTCGTCGTCGGTCAGCTTCGTCGTGTCGTCGAGCAGGAGCACCAGCAGGTCGTGCGCCAGGGAGGAGGCGCGCTCGCCCTCGACGGGGACGAACGTCGTCAGGGCCGGGCCCAGATTGCCGATCACCGGTTCCAGCGCGAGCCGCAGGATCGAGTCCGGCGTCGCCCCCGTGATCGCGGCCTTGTGCCACAGCTCGTCCCAGTACGACCGCTGCCACACCTCACCGCCGTGTCCGCGCGGATAGCCGAACATCCAGTTCGCGTCGACCGGCTGGGGCGGGCGCAGCACCCCCTCGCGCAGCGTGACCGTCAGCGCCCGCCCGCCGTTCTCGTCCCAGCCGCGCAGAGGGGTGAAGGTGAGGGCGAAGTCGGTCCACTGCTCCTCGTCCATCGACGAACGCCACAACATGCCGTGCCGGTGCCAGATGTGGACGGGGTCACCGACGTGGGGGAACAGCTCGGCCACGGAGATCCGTCCGCGCAGGACGACCGTCAGCAACACCAGGTTGGCACCGTAGAGACCGTGCCGTGCCGCCGTGCGCAGCGCGGCCGGACGGTAGGACGGATACTGGTCGGTCGTACGGGCCTCGTGGACCCGCAGAACCTCGACGAGACGGGCGGCCAGCCGCTCCCGTTCCGCGACCGGCATCCGCCCCACCAACTCCTTGGCGAAGCGCATCATCTGCCGGGACGACAACGGCGCGTACGACAGCAGCGCGTAGGCCAGGTCGTCGTCGATCCGGCCGTCGGCGAGCGAGAACGCCGAGGGCCGGGCCGGCAGCAGATCGGCAAGGAGCCGCAGCGCCAGACGGACGGTCAGGTACTCGCCGAACGTGGCGTGCAGGAACTCGTACGTCGCGAGGACGCGCCCGTCCCGCAGCGACTGCGCCCGCTGCACGAAGAAGAACCGGCCGAGGGCGACCTCCGCCGCGTCCAGCGGCGTGCGGAACCCGGTGTCCTGCGTCGCCCGCCGGCCGAGCAGGGACACGAGGTCCGCGTCGAGCTCGTCCGACGACACCCACTGGCGCCCGCAGTTGAGCTGGGCGAAGGCGACGAGGGACAGGCGCTGCAACTCCTGCTCCACCCGCGTGTCCAGCACGGCGTCGGGCACGGCCCCCGGGCTCGTCTTCGTCACCTCACGCCGCGCGAACGTCGACAGGAGCTCCTCGTACAGCTCGGTGACGGCGAGCGGCTCGCCGCTCTCGCCGCGGAGCCTCCCGTCGGTGGCGTCGTGCAGCGCGAGCATCGTCAGCAGCAGCGGCTGCTCGGCCAGCTCGCGGTGGCGGTCGACCGTCTCCCACGAGAGCGGGCGCCCGCCGGAGGCGTTGGCCGCGTTCCAGATGGCCAGCCACCGCTCGATCTGCTCCGGCCGGAACGGTTCCAGGCGCAGGGCCACCATGCCCTCCGGGTGCCGGGCCCGGTCGGCGACCGCGGTCCGGCTGGTCACCAACGCGAGGACAGTGCGGCCCTGCTCGGCCTCGCGCTGCTGGAAACGGGCGACGCGCACCAGGAAGTCGGTGTGGTGGACGCCGGTCGTCTGGAGCAACTCGTCGAAGCCGTCCAGGAGCAGTACGGGCGTGGCGCCGCCCGCCGCGCGCACCAGGTCGGGCCACGTCGTGCGCTCTCCCGTGACCGCGCGGATCGCCTGCTCGATCTGGTCCTGCAACTCGTCCTCGGCGCGAACGTCGCGCAGCGGGACCCGGACGGGCAGGAACCCGGCGGCGGGCAGCCGCGCGGCCAGCACCCTGGTCAGCACGGACTTGCCCGCCCCCGGCTGGCCGAGGACGAGGAGCGGGGCCTCGGTGAGCGCCGGGCCGGTCAGCGCCCCGGCGAGGTAGTGCGTCAGGTCCTGGCGGACGTCGAGCTGCTCCCACCAGTACTCGTCCGCCGGATTCCCCTGCCGTCCGGGCGCCGCGACCCGGAAATCCGGGTCCAGGTACATGTCCGCGAGCGCGGGGACCCTGAACCCCTCCGGTGCGCTCGTCGCGTCCAGGACGGGGTGGCCGAGGTCGGCGAGGTGGGCGCGGTCGAGGGCGGCGGCGATGTCGACGGGAGGCGTGAGCGTGTGGGCGGTGCGCGCGAGAAGGGTGTCGATGCCGGAGAGCGCGAGGCGCACCTGGTTGCGGGTGGCTTGGTGCTCGATCTGGGTCGTCCAGAGCGCGAACTCCGGCGCCTGCAAGACAAGTTGGGCGTACATCTCCTCGTACCGGGTGATCGCCGCTTCGGGCAGCTGCAGCAGCTGCGCCACGGCTTCAGCACGCTGCCGGTGCGGAAGGCGGTCGATCCCGGCCAGTCCTTGCAGGAAGTCGTTGAAGGTGTCCGCCATGGCGGTGTAGTAGGCGCCCAGAAGGCCACGGGTCTCCTCGGGCGGAACGTCCGGCCTGGGGATCGGCGCTACGACGGTGAGCAGCGTGTGCCCCTGGCCGGCGAGGTGAGAACCGTCCCCCGACGCCACCCGCGCGATCCGCACCTGCTCCTCCCGCGTCAGCTCCACCTCGTCCAGCGAGAACGGCAGCCGCGCCTCCCCGAGCACCTCGAACCACGCCACCACCACGATCACCGTGTGCGCCGCCCGCAACACATCCGTCCGCTCGGCCCGCGCCGTCGCACGCCCGAGACGCTCGCCGAGCCCGCGCACCGCGTCCCGGCCCGCCCCGACGATCCGGCCGCGCCCGGAGACCATGCCGAGCACGGTCCCGCTCACCCCACCCGTGGCAACGTTCAACACCCCGCCCAACGCCCGATCCAGCGCAGCGACCCGCGCAGAATCCACCCCCAGCAACTCCAGCGCGTCCGCGAACGACAGCAACCTTCGTGACCCCACCGGCCCAGCCCCCTGTCCCGCACTCCCTCGCCCGCTCCACCCTACGAACGCGTTGCACCAGGCGCACCCGAATGGCTTACGGTGTGGCGCGTGGACAGTCAGGGGAAGCGGGCGGTTCGGCTGCGCCTGACCGGGGCCGCCGGGGTCGCTGTCGTGTCGGGGGCGGCGGGGTCGTGGGCGTACGCGCGCGCGGGCGCGTCCGCGGGGGATCTGGTGCGGGACCTCGCGGTGGGCTGGGCGTATGTGGTCGCCGGGATGATGGCGTGGCGGCGCAGGCCCGCGAACAACACCGGGCGGCTCATGGTGGTGGAGGGCATCACCTGGTTCTTCGGGAACCTTCAGGGGACCGCGGTGCCCGTGCTCTTCACGTTCGGCGCGTGGTGGGAAGCGCTGAACATGGCGGTGCTGCTGCACCTGGTTCTCTCGTTTCCGGAGGGACGGCTCACGACCGTTCTGACCCGGCGTCTGGTGCGGTCCGCGTACGCGCTGGTCGCCGTCGGCGGTCTGCTGCGCACGCTGATGTTCGACCCGGCGGTCGACACCGGGGCGACCTATCTGGACTGCCGTTCCTGCGGGCCGAACCTCATCTTCGTACCGTCGTGGCACGGCGCGTTCGACGCCTTTGACGCCGTCTACCACGCGGCGGGGTGGGCGATCTCGGTGGTGGCGGCCGTCGCCATCGTCCTGCGCTGGCGTCATGCGTCGGCCGCGCGCAGGCGGGCGCTGCTGCCCGCGTGGATCGGCATCGGCATCGCCGTCGTGTTCCTGATGTGGGACATGCTGTTCTATGTCGTGCCGTGGTTCGGCGAGGTCGGTTCCGTCGCCGAGCAGGCCGTCTATCTGCTCTCCGACCTGGCTCAGGTCGCCGTCCCGTTCGCCTTCCTCGCCGGTCTGCTGCGCATGCATCTGCAGCGGGCGGAGGTCAGCGGGCTCGTCATCGACGTCGGCACCGACCCCGATCCGTCCAAGGTGCGCGAGGCGCTCGTCCGCGTCCTCGGCGATCCGACGCTGCGGCTCGGGCTGTGGCGCGAGGAGCGGCGGGCGTACGTGGACGGGGTCGGCGGGGAGATCGGCCCGGAGGGGCCGGGGCGCACCCTGGTGCGGGCCGCCGACGGGCGGCCGCTCGCGCTGCTGCACCATGATCCGGCCCTGCAGGAGGATCCGGAGCTGCTCGAATCCGTCGCCGCCGCGCTGCGGCTCGCTCTGGAGAACGTGTGGCTGCGGACCCGCGCCAAGGACGTCGCCAGCCGTATCGTCCAGGCCGCCGACGCCGAGCGCGGCCGCCTCGAACGCAACCTGCACGACGGGGCGCAGGCCCGGCTCGTCTTCGCCCTGATGTCGGTGCGGCGCGTGCGGCGCGGCCTCGCGGACCATCCGGACGAGGCGCTGCGGGCCGCCGCCGATGAGGCCGAGTCGAGTCTGCGGCTCGCCATCGAGGAGTTGCGCGGTATCGCCCAGGGCATCCATCCGGCCGTCCTCACCCGCGAGGGGCTCGGGCCCGCGCTCTCCGCGCTCGCGAAGGAGGCGACGCTGCCGGTGGTGGTCGCGGCCGAGCCGCGCCGGTACGACTCCCTCGTCGAGACCACCGCCTACTTCACCGTCTGCGAGGCGCTGTCGAACGCGGCCAAGCACGCGGGGGCCCGCGCCGTCAGCGTCTCGGCCCGGCATCAGGACGGGCGGCTCGTCGTGGAGACCGTCGACGACGGGGTCGGCGGGGTCGACACCACACGCGGCACGGGCCTTCGGGGCCTCGCCGACCGGCTCGCCGCCGTCGACGGCGTGCTGCACATAGACAGTCCCGCGGGCGGCGGGACCCGGATCAGGGCGGAGCTTCCGTGCGGGTGATCGTGGCCGAGGACTCGGCGCTCCTCCGGCAGGGGATCGTGCGGCTCCTCACCGACGAGGGGATCGAGGTCGCCGCCGCGTGCGCGGACACCGGGCCGCTGCTCGCGCTCGTCGCCGTGCACGCGCCGGACGCCGTGCTGCTCGACATCCGGATGCCGCCGACCCACACCGACGAGGGTCTGGTCGCGGCCGCCGCGATCCGTGCCGCCCATCCGGGCACCGGGGTGCTGCTCCTCTCCCAGTACGTGGAGACCACGTCGACCGTGCGGGCGCTGGCCGAGCGGCCCGAGGGGTTCGGCTATCTGCTCAAGGAGCGGGTAGCCGACGTCGACGAGCTGCACAGCGCGCTGAAGCGGGTGGCCGCGGGCGAGACCGTGCTCGACCCGCTGGTGGTGGCCCGGCTGATGAACGCGCCGCGGACGGCGGGCCCGCTGGAGGAGCTGACCGGGCGTGAGCGCGATGTCCTGACGCTGATGGCCGAGGGCCGTTCGAACGAGGCCATCGCGCAGCGCCTTGTCATCGGCGGCAAGACCGTCGAGACGCACGTCCGCAACATCTTCGGCAAGCTGGGCCTGGAGCCCGACCTCCTCGAACACCGCCGCGTCATGGCGGTCCTCACGTATCTGCGCGGCTGATCTCCGCGCGTTCCCTGCCCGTATCTGCGCGGCTGAGCCCCCCAGCTCAGCCGCGTACAGACACGTGCGAGGTTCCGGCTGTCCGCTCCGGAGACGACGTCGTCCCCCGATTTTCCCCCGTGGTCCCCCGTCGTCGTCCGCGGAGCGGTGCCGGACCACCAATGTAGGCGGGGCCCGTGGCCCGTACATCAGGGTCAGCCCTGAGATCCGGAACCGGACCCATCTTTTTGATCACGGCATGTCCCTGTTTGATCACCGGATGATCGCCGGGGGTCGCTCTTCCCAGTCGCCCCGCGCCGGGTCTATAGTCCAAAACTAGCAGTGCTAATTAACCGCTGGCCCTGGCCCTGGGAGCTGACCGTGCGTTCCGTCCACTTCGCCGCCGCCCGCCGCACCCCCATCGGGAAACTGCGCGGGGCGCTCTCCACGATCCGGCCCGACGACCTCGCGGCCGCCGTGGTGCGCGGCGTGCTCGCGGACGTGCCCGCGCTCGACCCGGCCCGCATCGACGACATCTACTGGGGCGCCGCCAACCAGGCCGGCGAGGACAACCGGAACGTCGCCCGCATGGCCGCCCTCCTCGCCGGCCTGCCCGAGTCCGTGCCCGGCGCCACCGTCAACCGGCTCTGCGCCTCCGGCATGGAGGCCGTCACCACGGCGGCCCGCACCATCGCCGCCGGTGAGGCCGACATCGTCCTCGCGGGCGGCTCCGAGTCCATGAGCCGCGCCCCCTTCGTGCTGCCCCGCCCCGACGAGGCGCTGCCGCACCAGATGCAGACGTACGACACGCGTCTCGGCTGGCGCCTGGTCAACCCCGCGATGAAGGACCTGCACGGCGTCCTCGCGATGGGCGAGACGGCGGAAGAGGTCGCCGGCCGGTACGGCATCACGCGCGAGCGGCAGGACGCCTTCGCGCTCCGCAGCCATCAGCGGGCCGCCGCCGCCCGCGAGGACGGCCTCTTCGACGCCGAGATCCTGCCCGTGACCCGGCCCGACGGCGTGGTCGTCGACGCCGACGAGTGCATCCGCCCCGACACCTCCCTGGAGAAGCTCGGCGGCCTCAAGCCCGTCTTCCGCAAGGGCGGCTCGGTCACCGCCGGCAACGCCTCGCCGATGAACGACGGCGCCGCGGGCCTCCTCCTCGTCAGCGAGGAAGCCCTGAACGACCTGGGCCTCGACTCCCTCGGTCGCTACGTCGCGGGCGCCTCCGCCGGCGTCCACCCCGACGTCATGGGCATCGGCCCGGTCCCCGCCACCCAGAAGGCGCTCGGCCGCGTCGGCTGGTCCCTCGGTGACATCGAGGAGGCCGAGTTCAACGAGGCGTTCGCCGCGCAGGCCCTCGCCTGCGTCGACGGCCTCGGCATCGACCCCGACCTGGTCAACCCCACCGGCGGCGCCATCGCCCTCGGGCACCCCCTCGGCTGCTCGGGCGCTCGCATCCTCACCACCCTGCTGCACCGCCTGCGCCGCACCGGCGCCGCCCGCGGCCTCGCCACCATGTGCGTCGGCGTCGGCCAGGGCAGCGCGGTCCTCGTCGAGCGCGGCTGAACGTGAAACGGCGGCGCCGCCGGAAGGCGCCGCAGCGACCTGGTCCAGAGCCGCACCAGAAGTCAGCACCGAACGGAGCACCACCCGCCATGGCAACCCTCTCCCTCGCCGCGATCCTCGCCGAGTCCGCCCGCCGCCGCCCCGACAAGATCGGCCTCGTGGAGGGCGAACAGCGCTTCACCTTCGCGCAGTTGTGGCTCCAGGCCCGCAAGCAGGCCGCCGCACTGGTCGGCCTCGGCGTCCGGCCGGGGGACCGGGTCGCCCTGATGGCGCCGAACACGGCCGAGTTCCCGCGCGCCTACTACGCGGCGCTCGCGGCGGGCGCGGTCGTCGTCCCCGTACATCTGCTCCTGTCGGCGGAGGAGGTGCGGCACGTCCTGGACGACAGCGGGGCGACGCTGCTCCTGTGCCACCCGGCGCAGGCCGCCGTCGGCGCGGCCGCCGCGGAGGCGACGGGCGTACGGATGGTGCAGCTCACCGCGGTCGGCGAACTGGAGCAACTGACCGACGCGGCCGAGCCGTTGGCGTCCTACGTCACCCGTGAGGCCGACGACCCGGCCGTCATCTTCTACACCAGCGGCACCACGGGCGTCCCCAAGGGCGCCGAGCTGAGCCACCTCAACCTCGTGATGAACGCGACGGTCAGCGCCTTCGACGCCAACGACGTGCGCGCCGACGACATCGCCCTCGGAGCGCTGCCGCTCTTCCACGCCTTCGGCCAGACCGTCTCCCTGAACGCGACCTGGCGCGCGGGCGCCACCCTCGTCCTCCTGCCGCGCTTCCACGCGGACCGCGCGATCGAGCTGATGGCCGCCGAGAACGTCAACACCTTCCACGGCGTCCCGACGATGTACGTGAACCTCCTCGCGGCGGCGCCGGACGCGGAGGAGCTGCCGCGGCTCAAGATCTGCATATCGGGCGGCGCCTCACTGCCCGTCGCGGTCCTGGAGGGCTTCGAGAAGGCGTTCGGCGCGACCGTCCACGAGGGCTACGGCCTCTCGGAGACGTCCCCGGCCGCCGCCGCGAACCAGCCGATCTTCGGCGCACGGCCCGGCACCATCGGACAGCCCCTGTGGGGCGTCGACGTCGAGATCGCGCGGGCCGAGGTCGAGGACCGGATCGAGCTGCTCCCGACGGACGAGCTGGGCGAGGTCGTCGTCCGCGGCCACTGCGTCTTCACCGGCTACCTGGGCCGCCCCGAGGCGACCGCCGAGGCCCTCGTCGACGGCTGGTTCCGCACCGGCGACCTCGGCACCAAGGACGCCGACGGCTACCTGCGCATCGTCGACCGCAAGAAGGACATCATCATCCGCGGCGGCTACAACGTGTACCCGCGCGAGGTCGAGGAGGTCCTGATGCGCCACCCGGGCGTCGGCCACGCCGCCGTCATCGGCCTCCCCGACGCCGTGCACGGCGAGGAGATCTGCGCCGTCATCGTCCCGAAGCCCGGCGCCGCCCTCGACGCGGCCGAGGTCACCGCCTGGTCCAAGGAGCACCTCGGCAAACACAAGTACCCGCGCCGCGTCGAGTTCACGGACCAGCTGCCGCTCGGCCCCAGCATGAAGATCCTCAAGCGCGAGCTGCGGACGGCGTACGCGGGCCGGTAGAGCGATCTGGCCGGTCCATGATCAATGGGTCTAGCATCGACCCGCTATGCACGACATTTTCGGGGTCACCGCCTGGGGGTTCACCGCCCTGGCCGCCGCGGCGCTGCTCGTCGGCTTCTCCAAGACCGCCGTCAGCGGCGCCAACACGGTCAGCCTCGCCGTCTTCGCGGCGATCCTGCCCGCCCGCGCCTCCACCGGCGTCCTCCTGCCGATCCTGATCTTCGGCGACGTGCTCGCCGTGCTCACCTACCGGCGCCACGCCCACTGGCCGACACTGTGGCGGCTCTTCCCGGCCGTCGCCGGGGGAGTGGTGCTCGGCACGGCGTTCCTCGCCCTCGCCGACGACGGGGCCGTGCGCACCTCCATCGGGGCGATCCTGCTCCTGATGGCCGGCGTCACGCTGTGGCGGCGCCGCAAGGCCGAGGCGCCCGAGCCGCCCGGGGCCGAGGAGACGGCCACCCGCGCGGCCCGCGTCAAAGCGGGCTCGTACGGCGTCCTCGGCGGCTTCACGACGATGGTCGCCAACGCGGGCGGCCCCGTCATGTCGATGTACCTGCTCTCGGCGGGCTTCCGGAAGCTGGGCTTCCTCGGCACGTCCGCGTGGTTCTTCCTCATCGTGAACTCCGCGAAGGTGCCCTTCAGCGTCGGCCTGGGACTCATCGACGGACGCTCGCTGCTGCTCGACGCGGCTCTCGTGGCGTTCGTCGTGCCCGGCGCCCTGCTCGGCAAGTGGGCCGTGAACCGCATCAACCAACTTCTCTTCGAGCGGTTGGTGATCGCGGCGACGGTCGTGGGCGGCCTGCAGCTCCTGCTGCGTTGATCGCGTTGATCGGTGTTGATCAGGTCTACGTCGGGCTGAGCGTGCGGTCCGAGCCCGGCTGGTTCGGGAGCCCCTGTTGCAGGTCCTCCGCGAGCAGCCGCTTCGCGATCGTGTCGACCGCCGCGCGCAGGTCCTCGTCGGCGGGCCGGCCCAGGTCCGCCTCGACCTTGTCGGCCAGCCACTCGCCCCACGCCTGATTGATCACTCCGGCCTCGCGGCGCCCCGCCGCCGTGTGCGAGAAGTACACGCCCGTACGGGACAGATAGCCCTCGTCGACCATGCGCTGGAAGACCGGCACCAGGACCTCGGGCGGCAACATGCGGCGCGCCGCGATCATCCCGAGGCTGGCGTGCCCCACCATCCGCGTGAAGAACTCCACCTGCATGACCGCCCAGGCGCCCGCGACGTCGAGCCGGGTGTCGGACGCATTGAGGATCCGCCGGGCGGTCTCCAGGTCGGTCGTCTTCACGATGGTGCCGACGGTCCGCTCCAGCAGGTGCGACTTGTCCCCGGTGGTCGGCTGCGCGAAGCCCTCGCCCATGTCGGAGGAGCCCATCCGCGCGCTGTCGCGCAGCTGCACCTGCTTGAGGAACAGCGCCACCAGGAACCCGATCAGCGCCACCGGCACCGTCCACAGGAACACCGTGTGCAGCGAGTCCGCGTACGCGTCGACGATCGGGGTCCGCGCCGCGTCCGGCAGCGCGTGTACGCCGCCCGGACTCTGTGCGGCCTTCGCGAGCGTCGCCGGATCGACCCCGGACCCGGCGCGGGCCGCCTCCGCCACCCCGTCCGACAGGTTGGGCTTGAGCGTGTTGGCGTAGATCGTCCCGAAGACGGCCGTCCCGAAGGAGCTGCCGAGCGTACGGAAGAAGGTGACGCCGGAGGTCGCCGTGCCCAGGTCCGCGTAGTCCACGGTGTTCTGTACGGCGATCGTCAGGACCTGCATGCACAGGCCGATGCCGACACCGAGCACGAACATGTAGAGCGACTCCAGCCAGACGCCCGAGGAGCGGCCCATCAGCGACAGGAGGTACAGGCCGAGCGCCATGACGAGCGAGCCGACGATCGGGAAGAGCCGGTACTTGCCGGTCTTGCTGACGACGTTGCCGGAGAAGATCGACGCGATCAGCAGGCCGATCACCATGGGCAGCGTCCGCACCCCGGAGATCGTCGCCGAGTCCCCGTCCACGTACTGCAGGTAGGTCGGCAGGAACGTCATCGCGCCCAGCATCGCGAAGCCCACGACGAAGCTGAGGATCGAGCAGACCGTGAAGACCGGGTTGGCGAACAGGCGCATCGGCAGCATCGGCTCCGCCGCCCGCGTCTCCACCCAGCAGAACAGGGCGAGCGCGACGATGCCGCCCGCGAACAGGCCGATGATCGTCGGCGAGCCCCACGCGTACTCGTTGCCGCCCCAGCTCGTCGCGAGGATGAGCGCGCTCGCGCCGATCGCGACGAGGGCGATGCCCAGATAGTCGATGACCGGCCGCGTCGCCGACTTCACCACCGGGATCGTGCGGGCCGCCGCGATCACCACGACGATCGCGATCGGTACGTTGACGTAGAACGCCCAGCGCCAGGTCAGATGGTCCGTGAACAGGCCGCCGAGGAGCGGGCCGATCACCGTGGCCACCCCGAAGACGGCCCCGATCGCGCCCTGGTACTTGCCGCGCTCCCGCAGCGGGATGACGTCCGCGATCAGCGCCATCGCGGTCACCATGAGGCCGCCGGCGCCGATCCCCTGCATCGCCCGCCATGCGATCAGCAGCGTCATGTTGCCCGCGAGGCCGCACAGGAACGAGCCCGTGATGAAGACGATCGCCGAGACCTGGAAGACCACCTTGCGCCCGAACAGGTCACCGAACTTGCCGACGAGCACCGTGGCGACCGTCTCCGCGAGCAGGTACGCCGTCACCACCCACGACATGTGCGCCGCGCCGCCCAGATCCGCGACGATCGTGGGCAGGGCGGTGCCGACGATCGTCTGGTCCAGGGCGGCGAGGAGCATGCCGAGGACGATCGTGGCGAAGACGATGTTGCGGCGGCGCTTGTCCAGGTAGGGCGGGGCCTGGGTCTCTGGGGTGGTCGTCACCTTTGCAGGGTCCGTCGGGGCGGGGCCGGGCGCATGTCCGTTGCGGCCGGATCGGTGACGGCCTGGCGCCGAGGGGGTGATTCTCCGGTGGCGGGTGCCGCTTGTCTGTGGTTGCCCGCGCCGTTCCCCGCGCCCCTAGGCGGCTCCCCGCAGCCGGGGTGCGGAGGCGGACGCCTCCACCGGGGTGCCCCCGTCCACCTGGGTCGCCAGGTGGCGCGCCCAGTCGACCACCGCCGCCGTGTCCAGGTCCCCCGGGGCCTCGCCGTCCCAGGTCTCCAGGCCCTCCGCGCCCCTGCGGAGCAGGCGGGCGCCGCCCTTCGCGTTGCCTCGGGCCGCGTGGGTGAGGCCGACCGCCAGCTGGGCCATCGCCCGCCACAGGGCGCGTTCGGCGGGCGGGCCGGACTTCCAGGCGTCCTCGAAGACCTCGTGGGCGTGGAACGGGCGGCCCGCGTCGAGCAGGGCCTGCGCCTCCGTGACGGTCTCGGCGGGCGTGCGCACGACCCCCTCCGGCTGGCGGTCGACGCCGGGGGAGCCGTAGGGGAGGGGGCGGCCGAGGCCGTCGCGGGGGCGGGCGTTGCGCGCCCGGCCCTCGTCGTCCCGGTCCCGGTCACCGCTCTGCGAAGTGCTCATGGGCCGATTCTCGCGCACGTCGCGCGGCGCCCGCGGAATCGGTTTCAAACCACCCGTGGCCTTGGGGTATTGTTCTGTCTGTCGCCGCCGGACGGGACTGAACCGGACAGCAGCCGACATCGGGACGTGGCGCAGCTTGGTAGCGCACTTGACTGGGGGTCAAGGGGTCGCAGGTTCAAATCCTGTCGTCCCGACTTTGAGAAGTCGCAGGTTGTGGGGCCGGAGCGGAGAGATCCGCACCGGCCCCACAGTCGTTCCCGAAGACCCGCGCGGGGTCCGCTCACCCCGGGTGGGCCGCCCGCCAGGCCGCCGTCGACGCGTCCCACTCGTCCCCGGCAAGGCGGTCAGCGGTGCCGGGGACAAGCCGTTCTCCTCCTTGAACAGAGCGTCGCACATGGGTCAGTGATACGACACGCCCTAGTGCAGGGGCAGCTCCGACGCGTCCCGCTGGTGCGGGATGACCACCGGCGGGCTGCCCTGGGCCAGGGCCACCGTCCGGGTCGGTGCCGGGATGCGGATGCCCTCGTCGCGGAAGCGGCGGTGCAGGCGCTTGATGAACTCGTGCTTGATCCGGTACTGGTCGCTGAACTCGCCGACGCCGAGGATCACCGTGAAGCTGATCCGCGAGTCGCCGAACGTGTGGAAGCGGACGGCCGGTTCGTGCTCCGGCAGCGCGCCCTCGACGTCCTTCATGACCTCGGCGACGACCTCGATCGTCACCTGCTCGACGTGCTCCAGGTCGCTGTCGTAGCCGACGCCCGCCTGCACCAGCAGCGTCATGTCCTGCTCGGGACGGCTGAAGTTGGTCATGTTCGTGCCCGACAGCTTCGTGTTCGGGATGATCACGAGGTTGTTGGAGAGCTCGCGGACCACGGTGTTGCGCCAGTTGATGTCGACGACGTAGCCCTCCTCACCGCTGCTCAGCTTGATGTAGTCGCCGGGCTGGACCGTCTTCGAGGCGAGGATGTGCACGCCCGCGAAGAGGTTGGCGAGGGTGTCCTGGAGGGCCAGCGCCACCGCGAGACCGCCGACGCCGAGGGCGGTGAGCAGCGGGGCGATGGAGATCCCGAGCGTCTGCAGGACGACCAGGAAGCCCATCGCGAGGACCACGACCCGCGTGATGTTCACGAAGATCGTCGCCGATCCGGCGACCGCCGCGCGGGACTGCGCCACCGCACGGACGAGCCCGGTGACGATCCGCGCGGCGGTGAGCGTCGCCGCGACGATGAGGAACGCCGTCAGCGTCATGTTCACGGTGCGGCCGGTGCGCGTGGTCAGCGGCAGCGCCGCGGCGGCCACCGCACCGCCCGCGGCGACGGCGGCCCACGGGACGAGGGTGCGCAGCGCGTCGACGAGCACGTCGTCGCCGCTCCAGCGCGTCCGCTTCGCCCGCTCGCCGAGCCAGCGCAGCAGGATCTTGAGGAGCAGTCCTGCCAGGAGGCCGGCGACGAGGGCGACCCCGGCGATGATCAGGTCGTGGAGTTCGAGTCCGCGGGTCACCGGGCACCTCCCGGGCACAACGCGGGGGAGACGGCGGCTATGTGATGTCTGGTCACGTGTTCTCGCTCGGTAGGGGGTGGGGCGGGTGCGGCGCGCGCGGCACCGCACGCCGGGACATCCTGCCGCACTCGGGACCCGCCCGGCGCCACCCGCCCGATCCGCCCCCCGTCCGCACTCCCGTGAGCCCCCGTCCGCCCTCCGTCTGCTCCCTGTCCGCCGGCTCGGGGGACGCCTCCGCTACCCCACGGTCACCGTGCGCCCCTCCCGTGCCGACTCGTACGCGGCGGTCACGGTCCGCAGCGCGCGCAGCCCGGCCTCGCCGTCCGTGACCCCGATCGGGCCGGTGTCGTCGCCGTACAGGAAGGCGCGGAGCATCAGCGCGTCCAGATCGACGCCGTAAGGGAGTTCGATGCCGGAGCGCGACGCCTCGCTGAAGCCGTGCAGTTTCTGGTCGAAGGCGTCCATCTCCAGGGTCGCCCGGTCGCCGATCACCTGCATCGCGAGGCCGCCCCACGCCGGGTGGTGCTGCGGCTGGCTCCAGGAGCAGTCGATGGTGGCGACGGCGCCGTTCGCGTACGTGAGGGTGAGCAGGCCCGCCGTCTCGACCGGGACGTCCTCGTCGTCCGCGTACAGGACGTTGTTGGTCTGGGCGTAGACAGAGGTGACGGGGGAGGCGTCGAACAGGTCGTCCAGGAGGTCCGCGATGTGGACCGTGTGGTCCATCAGGGCGCCGCCGCCCGCGAGTACCGGGTCGGCGAACCAGCGGCGGCGCGCGCCCGGCATGTAGCCGTTGTTGGCGCCGGACACCGCGAGCACCTCGCCCGCCGTCCCGTTCCGCACCGCCTCCCGTACGGCGAGGTAGGCGGGGCTGAACCGCACCGGGTGCGCCACCGCGAGCCGCACCCCGGCAGCCCGGCACGCCTCGACCATGGCCGCGCCGTCCTCCACCGTGGTGGCGAGGGGTTTCTCGCACAGCACGTCCACGCCGTGCGCGGCGGCGAGTTCGACCAGCGGGCGGTGCCGGACGTTCTCGGAGCAGACCACCACCTTGTCCGGGCCCCAGGCGAACACCTCCTCGTACGTGTCGACGTAGTCCACGCCGAGCTGGGCCGCGAAGTCCTTGCCGCGGACCTCGCCCGGCGCCGCCAGGTCCGTCTCGGGGTCGGCCGCCAGGACCTGTACCCCGTCCATCGCGGCGAGCAGGCGCGCGAAGCCGCCCGCGTGGACATGGGCGAACGACAGCACGCCGACTTTCAGGTCCTTCACAGTGCGGCTCCCTCGATGGCGTGGGGTGCGACGGGCTTTCCGGTGCGGGCGGACTCGGCCGCCGCGGCCGCGATGCGGACCGCCTCGACGCCGTCGCGCGCCGACACCCGGGGCGGGGGCCCGCCCGCGACGGCGGCCGCGAACTCGCGCAGCTCCGTCAGGTAGGGGCTCTCCGTCATCGGGCTGCCGGGGATGCCCTCGCCGAGCGCCCGCGCGCCCTGGGCGAGGACCCGGAAACCGGTGTGGGCCGTCGAGTCGTGCTCCAGGACGCCGCCGGGACCTGCCACCCGGAACGTCGTACGGAAGGGCAGGTCCGGCAGCCCCCACACGCCGAGTACGTGGCTGATCGCGCCGGACGCGTGCGTGAGGACGGCGGTGCCGGTCGCCACGTCCCCGTCGACCGCGCCGGGCTCCTGGCGGCCGCGGACCCGCGCGTGGACGCGGACGACCTCGCCCGCGAGCAGCCGGGCGAAGTCGAGGTCGTGGATCATCTGGTCGACGAGGATGCCGCCGGAGAGCGCCGGGTCGCTGAACCACGGCGCCCACACCGGGTAGCGGCCCGAGCGGCTGAACCGCAGGACGGCGGGCGGGCCGACGCGCCCCGCCGCCACGGACTGCGCGAGCGCCTCGTAGGCGGGGAAGTACCGCACGACGTGCGCCGGGAACAGCATTACTCCGGCGGCCTCGGCGGCGTCCGTCATCTCCCGCGCCTCGGCGACGGTCAGCGCGAGCGGCTTCTCGCACACGACGTGCTTGCCCGCCGCGATCGCTTCGAGGGTCAGGTGCCGGTGGGTGAAGGTCGGGGTGCAGACGTCCACGACGGTGCTGCGCTCGAGGAGTTCGGCCAGGCTGTGCACGGCCGTCACGTCGAACGCGGCGTACTGTGCCGCCAGTTTCTCCGCGTGGCCGTCGGTGGACAGGATCGTGACGCGTGCGCCCAGCTCCGTCCAGGCGGGCAGATGGGCGCGGGCGATACCGCCCGCGCCGATCAGGCCCACGTCGAGGCGTGCCATGGAGGTCCTTTCCAGGAGGGGATTCTTCGGTGTGCTCAGCCCTTCGTGCCGCTCTGGGCGATGCCCTGCACGAAGTGGCGCTGGAGGAAGAGGTAGAGCAGGATCATCGGCAGGCTCGCGATCAGCGAACCGGCCATCATGACCGGGTAGTTGGTCTCGAACTGGCCCTCCAGGGAGGTCAGTCCCGCGCTGATCGGCATCTTCGCCGGGTCGGTGTTCACGACCAGCGGCCACAGCAGGTCGTTCCAGGACCACATCGCCGTGATGACGGCGAGCGCGGCGAGCGCAGGCCGGATCAGCGGCAGCATGATCGACCAGAAGATCCGGAACGGGCCCGCGCCGTCGATCCGTGCCGCCTCCTCCAGTTCGCGCGGCAGGGAGAGGAAGAACTGGCGGAGCATGAACGTGCCGAACGCGCTGAACATGCCCGGCAGGAACAGTGCGGGCGGCGAGTTCAGCAGGCCGAGCCGCTGGATGATGTCGTACTGCGGAAGGATGAGCAGCGACGACGGGACGAGAAGGACCGACAGGAACAGCGCGAACAGTACGTTCCTGCCGCGGAACCGCATCCGGGCGAAGGCGTACGCGGCCAGCGAGCAGAACACCAGCTGGCCCACGGTCCGCCCGACCGTGTTGATGAGGCTGTTGCCGAGCATCTCCCCGTACGGCATCGCGGTGAACACGTCGTGGAACGCCGCCCAGTTCCACCGCTCCGGGAAGAACGTCGTCGGTACGTGCACGGCCTCCGGCAGCGTCTTGAGCGCGGTCAGGAGCTGCCACAGGAACGGGAAGACCATGACGAGCGCGCCGAGGGAGAGCAGGGCGTGCGTGGCGATCGAGCCGCCGTTCGGTCCGCGCAGGCGGTCACGCATAGTGCACCCACTTCTTCTGGAGGCGGAACTGGAGCAGGGTCAGCGCCGCCGTGAGCAGCATCAGGAGGAACGCGAGCGCGGCCGCCGCGCCCTGGTTGTTCTGCTGGAACGCCCACTGGTAGAAGAGGCTGACCACCGACTGGGTGGAGCCGAGCGCCGGGTTCGTCGGGGACATCATCACGTAGATGAGGTCGAACATCTGGAGCGAGTTGATCACACAGATGACCGCGGCGAAGAAGATGCTCGGGCTGAGCAGCGGCAGCGTGATGGTGAGGAAGCGGCGCACGGGCCCCGCCCCGTCCAGCTCGGCCGCCTCGTAGTAGTCCTGCGGAATCCCCTTGATCCCCGCGATGAAGATGATCAGGTAGTAGCCGACGCTCTGCCACACCGAGACCAGGCCGATGGCCCACAGCGCGGTCGACGGGTCCGAGGCCCAGAAGTGCCGGGAGACGCCGAACCAGGACAGGATCTCGTTCAGGAGGCCGAAGTTGCCGTTGTAGAGCCAGTTCCAGACGAGGCCGACGGCGACCGGGAGCGTGACGAACGGGATGAAGTACAGGGCCCGGTAGACGCCGACGCCGCGCAGCCCGCGCCGGTTCAGGAGCGCCGCCACCACGATCGAGAGCGGCAGCGTGATCAGGCCGATCGCCCCGTACAGGAGCGTGTTGCCGAGGGCGCGCCACACCGTGACGTCGCCGACGACGCGCGCGTAGTTGTCGCCGCCGGTCCACGTGTTGCCGCCGAACGGGCCGAAGTGCGTGAAGCTGAAGCCGAACGTCTGGATCAGCGGCCAGATGTAGAACACCAGGAAGCCGATGCCTATCGGCGCTATGAAGAGGTACGCGGCTTTCTGCGTACGGGAGTTGGGGCCTCTCGTTGACCCTTCGGGGCCGGCCTTGGTGCGGGGTTTCCTGATCCGGCCGTCCGCCTCGGCGGCGGCCGTCGACGGGAACACGGCCATCACTTGTCCTCCTCGTCGAGGGCCCGGTCCATCTGTTTCGCGAGCGTGCGCGCCGCCTCTTCGACGCCGCCCTTGCCGCTGAACGGGGCGCCGAGGAGCAGATACTCCTGGTCCTCCCAGACGGCCGTGTTGCGGGAACTCGGGTACGGCACCGCGTAGTCGAGCATGTCGATGAAGCACTTGAGGCCGAACTCCGGCATCGACTTCAGCCAGGCGTCCTGCGTCCCCTCGTACGAGGAGATCGTGATGCCGCCCTTGGCCTGGATCTCCGCCGCCTCGCGCCGCGCCATGAAGTCGACGAACTTCCACGCCGCCTCCTTCTTGGCGGACTTGGCGCTGATGACATTGGCGAGGCCGTGGATCACCGTGGCCCGCTCGCGGCCCTTGGGCAGCACGGTGACGCCGCCGTGGTCCTTGATGGCGGGCGCCGCGTACATGAACGACGCCATCGCGGACAGGTCGTAGTTCATCGCGACCTGCTCGGAGAGGTACAGGTTGCGGGCCCGCACCTCCGACATGGCGCTCTGCGGCGGCGACCAGCCCCGGTCCACCAGGTCCGTCCAGAACCGCAGCCCTTCGAGGGAGCGCGCGTCGGCGAACCCGGAGCGTCCGTCGCGCAGCACATAGCCGCCCGCGCCGAACATCGTCGGGTAGAACTTGGCCTGCCGGTCCATCTCGGCGGCGATCCCGTACACCCGCGTCTTCGGATCGGTCAGCTCTCGCGCCGCGTCCCGTACGTCGTCCCAGGTCCAGCTCTCGTCCGGGTACGCCACACCCGCCTTGTCGAAGAGCGCCTTGTTGTACCAGAGGCCGACGGTGTCGAAGTCCTTCGGGAGCCCGTACTGCGTGCCCTCGTAGGCGTAGATGTCGACGAGCGCCTTCGGGTGTTTGCCGACGGGTGTGCCGTCCCTCGATATGTGTGCGCTCAGTGGTTCCAGGACGCCGTTGGACGCGTAGAGCTGGATGTTCACCGCGTTCATCCAGAACACGTCCGGGGCGGTGCCGCCGCGCATCGAGGTGCGCAGCGTCGTCCAGTACGAGGACCAGGGCGTGAGCTGGATCTCCACGGTGATCCCGGGATTGGCCCGCTCGAACTCCTTGATGATCGCTTCCATGCCCGGCGCCTGCGCGGGGTCCCAGATGCCGTACGAGAGAGCCGTGCGGCCTCCTGCCGCGGTGCTGTCGGGCGTCGTGCCGCCGCCGCTGCAGCCCGCGACGATCGGGGTCGCCGCGAGCGCACCGGCGATCAGCGTTCTCCTGCGCATACGCGTCTCCGGTCGGGTCGATGGAGTCGTTTCGATGGAGTCCGGTCGATGGAGTTCGGTCGATGGAGTTCGGTCGGTGGAGCCGTTCCGCTGAGCTGTCTGGGTTCAGGGCCTGGCGGCCGGTGATGGTCGCAGCGGGGCCGCCGTGTGGGGGAGTTGTGCCTCGACCGCGTCCAGTGCGCGGCGCACCGCGCCCAGGGCCACGCCCTCGCGGCCGAGCGTGCTGACCGCGATCCGCGGCACGTGCAGGGTCAGCGGGCGCAGATGCCCGGTGAGCAGCGGGCCGAGCGGGGGCCCGACGGGGGCGAGCGCGCCGGAGAGGACAAGCAGCTCGGGGTCGAGGGCGAGGACCAGCGCCGCGATCCCGGGGGCGACCCCGGCGAGGTAGCGGTCGAGGACGTCGACCGCTCCGGGGTCGCCGGCGCGCACGGCCCGCGCGAGGGCGTCCGAGCCGGACTCGCCGTCGCGCCGCGCACCGTCCCAGGCGAGGACCTTCCCGGCTTCCTCCAGGCCGAGTTGGGGCAGGATGCCCAGCTCGCCCGCGCCGCCGCGGCGGCCCCGGTGCAGCTTGCCGTCGATCATCACGCCGCAGGAGATCCGCCGCCCGACGAGGACACAGGCCACGTCGTCGGCGAGCATCGCGGCGCCCCGCCAGTGCTCGGCGAGGACGGCGAGGTTCACGTCGTTCTCCACGAAGACGCGGCACGGGACGTCGTCCGCGAGGCGCCGCGCGAGGTCCAGGTCGGTCCAGTCGGGGACGACCACCGACAGGATCCGCCCGGTGTCGTCGACCATGCCGGGCACGCCGACGCCCACCGACCACACGTCGTCCGGGCCGAGCCCCTGGTCGGTGAGGAACCGCCGCAGCCTGGTGCGCAGCAGCTCGATGCGGTCGGCGCCCGGCAGGTCGGCGGGGAACTCCTCGCGGTGCCGGGCGACGACCTCGCCGTCGAGCCGCGCGAGCAGCAGCACCAGCTTGCGCAGACCGATGTCGACGCCGATGACGTGCCCGGCCTCGGCGCGGAACCGGAACCGGCGCGCGGGCCGCCCCGGTGCCCGCCCGGCCGCCGGAACGTCCGTCTCGGCGATCCAGCCCTGCCCGGCCAGCTCCTCCACGAGCGCCTCGACGGTCGGCCGGGAGAGTCCGGTGCTGGTGGCGAGGGTGCTGACGGTCTGCGGGCTCTCGCGCCGCAACGCCCGCAGCACCACGGCGGTGTTGAGACCGCGCAGCGCCGCGAGGTCGTGCCCGCGGGCCCTGTCGTGCACCGTCATGGCGTGTCTTCCTTCCGGGCCGGCCCAGCGACCTCAATGCGCAGGACTGTTGCATAACCCCGTGGCCTTGGGAAGTCCGCCCGCACGAAAATTACGCAGAGCTGTTGCGCAATAGGTCCGCGCAGTACGGGAGGTGACGGAAGGTGCGGTTGAGCGGGATCGCTCCCGGGCCCGGCCGCGCCGGTGCTGAAGCCCCGTTTGAGGAGATGTTGTGAAACGGCGGGCACAGGCGAGCGGAATACGGGATTCCGCCTCATTTGCGCCGGTCAGGGTCATGGCAAGGTGACGACGAAAGATCACGTACCGCCCCGGAAGGCCCTCTCATGCCCCTCGCCCTGTTCCGCCGCAAACGGGCCCGTACCGCGGCGCGGGGAGCCGGTCTCGCGCACCCCGTACCGGCGGGCGCGGGCGCCTTCCACTGCGAGGTCGCGGACCCGCTCGGGCAGCCGATGCCGGGCGCCGAGGTCACCGTCACGAACACCAGCACCGGGCAGGTCGCGGCAAAGGCCACGACGGACCCGTACGGCCTGGTCTTCCTCACGCTGCGGCCGGGCCGCTACGGCGTCCTGCTCGCGGCGGAGGGGCTGCAGCCGCACCAGCAGACCATCGACGTCGTCGCCGGCACGACCGCCCCCCTCACCTCGGTCCAGCTCCACCCCGGCCGCGCCCCGGAGCTCCCCGGCACCGGGACCTGGCTCTTCGACCCGCCGCACACCGCGATCCGGTTCATCGCCAAGCACGTCGGCATGGCCCATGTCCACGGCCGTTTCACCCGGTTCGAGGGCGGCATCCACGTCGCACCCGACATGGCGGACTCCCGGGTGGAGGTCCGCATCGACGCGGCGTCGATCGACACGGGCAACAACACCCGCGACAACCACCTGCGCTCCGCCGACTTCCTGGACGTCGAGAACTACCCCTACATCCACTTCTCCTCCGACCGCTTCCTGTACCGGGGCGGCTCCAAGTGGACCCTCCAGGGCGCCCTCACCATGCACGGCGTCAGCCGCACGGTCGACCTCGACACCAACTACCTCGGCGTCGTCAACGGCGGCTACGCCGAGGAACTCCGCTGCGCGGCCCTCGCCACGGCGGAACTCCACCGCGAGGACTACACCCTGAACTGGCGCACCATGCTGGCCCGGGGCATCGCCGTGGTCGGCCCCACGGTCAAGCTGGAACTGGACGTCCAGGCGATGTACCGCAGCCACGACACGCCTACGCCGCCGGAGTAGGAAACCGCGGCGGCCCTGCAACCCTGCGCCCCCGTCGATCGTCATCGATCACATCACCGCGCAGGGAGGGAACCCGTATGCCGATCAACGTCGAGCACGTACCCGCCGGACTCGTCAGCCTGGCCAAGACCGCCGCCGTCTCCCTGGGCAAGCACGGGCTCGCGGGGCAGGAGGCGGCTGTCTACCTCGTGCTCGACCGGTCCGGGAGCATGAGGCGGTACTACAAGGACGGCAGCATGCAGCACCTCGCCGAGCAGGCGCTGGCGCTGTCCGTGCACCTGGACGACGACGGCATCGTCCCCACCGTCTTCTTCGACACGGACGCCTATCCTGCCGTCGACCTCGGCCTCGACGACTACGCGGGGCGCATCGCGGCGCTGCACGAGAGCCATGGGCACATGGGCACCACGAACTATGCCGCCGCGATGGACGCCGTCATCGATCACTACCTCGACGCCGAGGTCGACGCCCCCGCCTTCGTGATCTTCCAGACCGACGGCTCGCCGGACTCGCGGCGGGCCGCCGAGCAGACCCTGTGCAAGGCGTCCGGGCTGCCGCTCTTCTGGCAGTTCATCGGCTACGGCAACGACGAGTTCCGGTTCCTGCGCAAGCTCGACGAGCTGCCGGTGCCGCACAAGCGGGTGGTCGACAACGCCGGTTTCTTCCCCGCGGGCAAAGATCCCAGGCTGATCCCCGACGGTGTGCTCTACGACCGGCTGATGGGGGAGTTCCCGGAGTGGTTGCGGGCGGCGAGGGCGGCCGGGGTCGTGCGGGACCGCTAGGCGATCCGTCGGCGTCGCGGTCCGGCCTCACCTGTGGAAAGGTGTTACACGGGCGTTATGTCCTGTACGCCCTGTATGTCCACCCAGGAAGTCGCGACCTCAACCACGGGAGGCGTCCATGTCCTCGAAGCGTCGCCGTAAGAAGAAGGCCCGCCGCAAGCACGCCGCGAATCACGGCAGCAGGCCGCAGTCCTGAACCTCGGTCCGGATCCGCGCCGGGGTCACGCCCTCTGCACGAGTCCTTCACCGGCCACCGTCGCCCACTCCGTGACGAGCGCCTCGTATTCCGCCCTGTCCTCGGCGGTCAACTGGCCGCCCGTGCGGGCCCACAGGTCGCGGATCTGCTGATTGACCACATCGGCGGAACGGGCGGAACGCGGGGTGGGAGTGGAGGACATGTGAACGAGGGTAGGCGATCCTTGCGTCTACGCGCTCCGTTCCGTCACGTGGGCATCGCCATGTGTGATGTTCGCCATGTCGGGCAACCCTTACCGGATCCGTGCACGTCCCGCCTCACGGCTTGCGCGCCACCCCCGCGTACAGCGGTACGGGTGTGCCGTCCCGCTCCTCGTCGACGGCCAGCTCAGGGTGCCAGTCCGGGAGCCAGACGACGCCCGGGTCGAGCAGTTCCAGGCCCGTGAAGAACTTCTCCATCTCCTCGCGCGAGCGGGGCACGAGCGTCACCCCGCCCGCCGCGTACATCGCCACGGCGTCCTTCGTGCGCTCGGGGTCGTAATCCGACGCCAGTTGCGACAGCACCAGGTAACTGCCCGACGGCAGCGCGTCCACCAGCGTACGGGTGATGTCGTACGCCCCCTGTTCGTCGGGGATGAAGTGCAGGAGCGCGATGAGCGAGAGCGCGACCGGGCGGTCCAGGTCCAGGATCTCGCCGGCCAGGCGCAAAATCTCGCCGGGGTCGCGGGCGTCGGCCTGGAGGTAGCGCGTCACGCCCTCCGGAGTGCCGCGCAGCAGCGCCGCCGCGTGGGCGAGGACGATCGGGTCGTTGTCCACGTAGACGACGGACGCCTCGGGCGCCGCGGTCTGCGCGACGCGGTGCAGGTTCGGCTCGGTCGGTATGCCCGTCCCGATGTCGAGGAACTGGCGCACCCCGAGCCGCGCCGCCAGCATCCGCGTCGCCCGTTGCATGAACCAGCGGTTGTGCCGTGCCCCGTACTTGGCCGTCGGCTCCATCGCCGTGATCTGCCGCCCGAGCTCCTCGTCGACCGGGTAGTTGTCCTTGCCGCCGAGGAACCAGTCGTACACCCGGGCGGGGTGCGCCTTGCTGGTGTCGATGGTGGGCGTGGCGGGGGACGTGTCGGTCATGGGGCGACTCCCGGGTCGGGTCGGCGAGGTCCGTTCGAGCGTGCGTCCGGTCATCCTGCCAGGCGGGCGTGGGGCGCGGGGTGTGATCGGGGAAGGATGCCGCCGCGCCCGGGGCGGCGCCCGGCCCGTCCGTGCTGCCGGTCGGGCCCGACGGGGTCGTCGCCCGGCAGCACCGGCCACGGACAGCGGCGCCGTCGCGCCGTTGGAGTCGCGCGGCCCTGGTCAGCGGTCCGGTCCGCCGCCCGTCCCGCGCGGGCTCGCGCTCGGCCGGGACTCCTGGGGCCCGGCCCCGCCGAAAGCGCCGTGCCGTCCTTCGCCCGCCGCGAAACGCCCCGCGCCCTCGATGCCCTCCGCCAGGACACCCGCCCCGTGCGCGAGTTCCGCCCGCATCGCGGTCTCCTCGTCCGTCCCGCCCTGTTCGCGCACGGACGCCCGGTCGCTGCGCAGGCACGCCTGCGGGAACGCGGCCAGTTGGGCGGCGAGCGCCTCGGCCGCGGCGCGGGCGCGGCCCGGCGGGACCAGGCGGTTGGCGAGGCCGATCTCGTACGCCTCCTGCGCGGGGACGGGGCGGCCGGTGAGGATCAGGTCCATGGCGCGGCTCTCGCCGATCAGGCGGGGCAGCCGCACCGTGCCGCCGTCGATCAGGGGGACGCCCCAGCGGCGGCAGAACACGCCGAACACGGCGTCCTCCTCGACGACCCGCAGGTCGCACCAGAGCGCGAGTTCGAGGCCGCCCGCGACGGCGTGGCCGCTGACGGCGGCGATCACCGGTTTCGTCAGGCGCAGCCGTGTCGGGCCCATCGGTCCGTCACCTTCCCGGGTGACTTTGTTGCCGTGTTCCGTGCCGACGGCCTTGAGGTCGGCGCCCGCGCAGAACGTGCCGCCCGCACCCCACAGCACCGCCACCCGGGCCGTGTCGTCGGCCTCGAACCCCCGGAAAGCGTCGGCCAGTTGCGCGGCGGTCGGCCCGTCGACCGCGTTCCGCGCCTCCGGGCGGTCCAGGACGACGGTGGTGACGTGACCTCGGCGTTCCACGCGGACGGACGACATGCGCGCATCCTGCCACGGCCCGCCTCCCGGGCCCCACCCCCCGGCACCGTCCCCGATTCCTTGACCTCAAGATTGGTTGAGGTCCTACTGTCGTCCGCATGAGCATGGAAACCACAGCCTGGACGCAGCTCCACAGCGTCATGAACGCCCAGAACGGCGGCCCGGACAAACGGCCCTTCGCCCGCGAGACCCTACGCAGGATCGCCGGGTTCGCCCGGCCGCACCGGCGCCGCATCCTCCAGTTCGTGCTGCTCAGCGTGGTCGGGGCGCTGCTCGCCGTGGCGACGCCCGTGCTCGCCGGGCACGTCGTCGACGCGATCGTGGGCGGCAAGGAGCAGGGCGAGGTGATCCGGCTCGCCGTACTCATCGCCGTCATCGCGCTCGCCGAGGCGGGCATCGGCCTGCTCGCCCGCTGGCTCTCCGCCAACCTCGGCGAGGGGCTCATCCTGGATCTGCGGACCGCTGTCTTCGACCATGTGCAGCGGATGCCGGTCGCGTTCTTCACACGTACCCGTACGGGCGCGCTCGTCAGCCGTCTCAACAACGACGTGATCGGCGCCCAGCGCGCCTTCAGCAACACCCTGTCAGGGGTCGTCGGCAACATTGTCACCTTGCTCCTGACCCTGGCCGTCATGCTCACCCTGTCCTGGCAGATCACCCTTCTCGCCCTGCTCCTGCTCCCCGTCTTCGTGCTGCCCGCGCGCCGCATGGGCAGCCGCATGGCCCGCCTCCAGCGCGAGGCCGCCGCCCACAATGCGGCCATGGGCACACGGATGACCGAGCGGTTCTCCGCGCCCGGCGCCACCCTGGTGAAGCTCTTCGGCCGGCCCGAGGAGGAGTCCGCCGAGTTCGCCGCCAGGGCCCGCCGGGTGCGCGACATCGGGGTGCGGACGGCCATGGCGCAGTCCGCGTTCATCACCGCGCTGACCCTGGTCTCGGCCCTGGCCCTCGCGCTCGTCTACGGGCTCGGCGGCTACTACGCCCTCGACGGCACCCTCGAAGCGGGCGCCGTCGTCTCCCTCGCCCTGCTCCTCACCCGCCTGTACGCGCCGCTGACCTCGCTCGCCGGGGCCCGCGTCGAGGTCATGAGCGCCCTCGTCAGCTTCGAGCGGGTCTTCGAGGTGCTCGACCTCAAGCCGCTGATCGACGAGAAACCCGACGCCCGCGACGTGCCGGAAGGCCCCGTGGCCGTCGAGTTCGACGACGTCCGCTTCGGCTACCCCTCCGCCGACAAGGTCTCCCTCGCCTCGCTCGAAGAGGTCGCCACGCTCGACACCCGCGGCGGCGCCGAGGTCCTGCACGGCGTCAGCTTCCGCGCCGAACCGGGCCAGACGATCGCCCTCGTCGGCTCCTCCGGCGCGGGCAAGTCGACCATCGCGCAACTCCTGCCCCGCCTCTACGACACCGACGCGGGCGCCGTACGCATCGGCGGCGTCGACGTACGCGACCTGAGCGCCCCCGCCTTGCGCGGAGCGCTCGGCATGGTCACCCAGGACGGCCACCTCTTCCACGACACGGTCCGCGCCAACCTGCTCCTCGCCCGGCCGGGCGCCGACGAGGACGAACTGTGGGACGTCCTGCGCCGCGCCCGCCTCGACGCCCTCGTACAGGACCTGCCGGACGGGCTCGACACGGTCGTCGGCGAGCGCGGCTACCGGCTCTCCGGCGGCGAACGCCAGCGCATGACCATCGCCCGCCTCCTCCTCGCCCGCCAGCGCGTCGTCATCCTCGACGAGGCCACCGCCCACCTCGACAACACCTCGGAGGCAGCCGTCCAGGAGGCCCTGACCGAGGCTCTCACCGACCGCACCGCCATCGTCATCGCCCACCGCCTCTCCACGATCCGCTCCGCCGACCAGATCCTCGTCGTGGAGGACGGCCACATCGTGGAACGCGGCACCCACACCGCCCTGCTCGCCGCCGGAGGCCGTTACGCGGAGCTGTACCGCACCCAGTTCGCGGCGGACGAGACGACCCCGGAGGCAGCCTGAACTCCCGCGCAGTTCGGCCGAGTTGGCCTATGGGACCCGGCCGGTACCGCGGTTACCCTGAGTCCATGCTGCTGGGCCGTACAGCGGAGTGCGCACGGATCGCCGACCTGATCGACGACGCCCGTACGGGCCGGAGCACTGCCCTTGTCATCCGCGGCGAGGCCGGTATCGGCAAGAGCAGCCTGCTCCGCTACGCCGAGTCGGTCGCCGGTGACCTGACCGTGCTGCGCACCCACGGCATCGAGAGCGAGTCCCAACTGCCCTACGTGGGCCTCGCCGATCTGTTCCGGCCGGTCACCGACCATCTGAAGCGCATCCCGGGCCGGCAGGCGGCGGCCCTCACCGGCGCCCTCGCACTCGGCCCGGCGGTCGCCCAGGACCGGTTCGCCGTCGCCGCGGGCACGCTCAGCCTGCTCGGCGCGGTCAGCGAGTCCGGGCCCGTCCTCGTCGTCGTCGACGACGCGCAATGGCTCGACCCCTACTCCCTGGACTCGCTCGCCTTCGCCACGCGCAGGCTCGGCCGCGAAGGGGTCGTCGCCCTCTTCGCGACCCGCGACACCGACGAGGCCGCCTCCCGGCTCGCCCCCGTCGAGACCCTCACCCTGCGCGGACTCGACCCCGACGCGGCGCGCGCCCTGGTCGCCGACGAACCGCTCTCCCCGCACGACATCACCTGGCTCCTGTCCGAAGCGCGCGGCAACCCCCTCGCCCTCGTCGAGCTGCCCGCGCTGCTCGCGCGCGGCGGCCACCGGCCCGACCCCGGGGAGCCGCTGCCCATCGGCGAGATGCTCGCCCGCACCTTCCACAGCGCCATCGCCCGGCTGCCCGTCAGGACCCAGGACGCCATGCTGCTGCTCGCCGTCCTCGGCCCGCGCCCCCTCGCCGGCACCGAGCGCGTCCTGCGCGACCAGGGGCTGACGTACGCCGCGCTCGAACCCGCCGAGCGCGCGGGCCTCGTGACCGTCGAAGAAGGCGCGTACGTCTTCCGCCACCCGCTCGTCCGCTCCGGCGTCTACCACGGGGCGAGCGCCGTCCGCCGCTGGCGCGCCCACCGCGCCGTCGCCCGCGCCCTCCAGGACGCCCAGGCCCCCACCGCCCTGGAGCGGTACGCCTGGCACCTCGCCGAGTCCGGCGCCGACCCCGACGAACAGGTCGCCGCCACCCTCGAACGCGCCGCCTCCGCCGGACCCGCGGGCCTCACCTTCCCGCTCGCCGCCCGCCTCTACGCGCACGCCGCCCGCTTCACCCCGGAGGGCGAGCGCAAGGCGGGCCGCCTGCTGTCCGCCGCACGGGCCGCCCAGGCCGCCGGTTCGCTCGACGAGGCCGCCGGGCTCCTCGACCGCGCCCTCGGCCACGCCACCCGGCCGCGCACCCGCCTCGACGCGCGCCAACTGCTCTGCTACGTCGACATCCAACGGGGCCGGCCCGCCCGCGCGAGCGAGGAGCTGCGGGCCGCCGTCGACGAGGCGCGCGGCGTCGACCCGGGGCTCGCCGCCGTCATGCTCGGCGGTGTCACCCTCACCGAACTCGCCATCGGCGACCTCACCGCGGCCCGCGCCGCCTCCGACGCGTCCATGCGCATCGTCGAAGCCTTCACCGACGCCCCCGCCGCCCTGCCCGTACGCCTGCTGCACGCCCTCGTCCAGCTCCTCGGCGGCGACGCGGAGGACGGCCGCGCCCTGCTCCACGAACTAGAGAAACCGCTCGCCGAACCGGACCTGGCCTTCCCGTACCCGGTCTCCGGCGTCGGCGGCCTCTGCTACCTCGCGGCCGAGGAACTGGACGAGGGGCAGGCACTGCTCGACCGGGCCGTGCACGCCGCGCGCGCCGCCAGCACCGTCGGACTCCTCGCGCACCTCCTCGGCACCCTGTCGGTCGTCGAGTTCTGGCGCGGGCAGTGGACCTCCGCGCTCGCCCACGCCGACGAGTCCGCGCGGCTCGGCGAGGACACCGGACGCGTCATCGAGGTGTGCCGCGCCCTCGCCGCGCAGGCCAAGGCCGAGGCCGCCCTCCACCGCGAGACCGACTGCCGCCGCCACGGCGCCCAGGCCGCCGCGCTCGCCGCCGCCGCCGACCTGCCCATGGACGCGGCCCGCGCGCACGGCGCCCTCGGCCTCCTCGAACTCGGCCTCGGCCGCCACGAGGAAGCCGCCCGCCACCTGGAGAACGTCCGGGACTTCTCCGTCGCCAACGGCCGCGGCGACGGCCTCTACCTCTCCTGGGCCGCCGACCTCGCCGACGCCTACGCCCACCTCCACCGCACCGACGAGGCGTACGACGTGCTGCGCGTCCTGGAGCACGAGGCCGGGCGCGGGCACCGCCCCATCGCCGCGGCGGCCGCCGCCCGCTGCCGGGCCATGCTCGAACCCGGCGACGCCGAGCGCCACCTGGACCGGGCGCTGCTCCATCTCGGGGAGGTGGGGGCCCCGTTCGAGCGCGGGCGCACCGAGTTCACGCGGGGAGAGCTGCTGCGGCGCCAGGGGCGGGGCGGTGAGGCGCGGCGCTGGCTGCGGCGCGGGCTCGCCACGTTCGAGCGGCTCGGGGCGGCCGGGTGGGCGGCGCGGGCGGCGGCCGAACTGCACGCGGCCGGCGGCGACCAGGTCCGTACGGGCCCCGCCCCGCTCGACGGCCTCACCCCGCAGGAGCTGCGCGTCGCTCTCGCGGTCGGCCGGGGTGTCACCAACCACGAGGCGGCCGAACAGCTCTTCCTCAGCGTCAAGACGGTCGAGTTCCACCTGGGCAACATCTACCGGAAGCTGGACGGGGTGCACCGCAGGGCGCAACTGGTGCGGCTGCTCAGCCAGTTCAACGAGGTGTGAGACCGCGGTCCTGTCCCCGCACAGAACAGCGGGGGTGCCCTGATGGGCACCCCCGTCCCCCGATTGTCCCCCGTTGAGACCCCCGTAGATCCCCCCGCGGTCGAAAGCCCCGTGCGCTTCCGTGTCTCCAAGATGGACCCGGGCGGCCTCGCGGGCCACGGTGAAAACCCTGGGATCGCCGACCAGGGCGGTACGGCGGTTGCTGTACGCGCCGCACCCCGGGGGAGCGGGGCCGACCGGCCCCGCGGGTGAGGGCCGAACGGCCCCTGCCCGCCCTCCGGCCAGGGCGCCACTGTGTGCGTCCGCCGCTCGGTTCGTGTTCGACGACAGGCTCTCGAGGGGGGCCACCATGGCATGGACGCCCGCGCCGCGCCTGCGCCGCCTGCGGACCGCACGGCCCCCGGACCGCCCGTCACCGGTCGCCGTCCGGTACGTCGCCGGATGCCTGGTGATCGAATTGCGGGCGGAGTTCGGCCCCGGCGCCGAGGCGTCCCTCGGACGCCTGCTGCACGGGGTCATCCGCCCCGGCGGCACGGCCGTCCTCCTCGACCTGCGGCGCGTGGGGAGCCTCGGCCCCGGCGGTCTCAGCGCGCTCAGCCTGGCCCGCGTCCTGGCGCACCGCCACGGGCTGGCGTTCGCCGTGCTCCGGGAGAGCCGCGTGCCCGAACTCGGCCGCCGCGCACCGGAGTTGCCGCCTCCGCACCGGCTCACCCGCGACGGAGGATGCCCCGCGCCCGAACGGCTGCTGCGGTCTGGTGATGAGGCTGGGACATGACGCGGACGGGTACGGGTGGACGGCCCTCATGACGTGGCCGGCGCGGTGCGCGCTGAGCGCCGCCGACCGGGTCGCGAGCGCGGCCGTACGGGTGGTGGTCGGCTCGGTGCTCGACCGGATCGACCTCGACGCGGTCGTGGCCCGCGTGGACGTGAACCGGGTCGCCGCGCGCGTGGACGTGAACCGGATCGCCGACCGGGTGGACGTGAACCGGGTCGCCGATCGTGTGCAGGTGAACCGGGTCGCGGACCGGGTGGACGTGGAGCGGGTCGCCGACCGGGTGGATGTGGACCGCGTCGCCGACCGGGTCGATGTGGCGCGGGTCGTGGCCCGCGTGGACGTGGACCGGATCGCCGATCAAGTCGATGTCGACCGGGTCGCGGCCCGGATCGACGTGGCGGGCGTCGCCGACCGCGTCGACGTGGACCGGGTCGCCGACCGCGTGGACGTCGCCCGGGTCATCGCCCGGATCGACCTCGTCGGCCTCACCCGTGACGTGCTGCGGGAGATCGATCTCGGCCGGATCGTGCGGGAGACCGGTGGCGGGATGGCCGCCGACACGGGGGCGGCCATCCGCGTCCTGGGCAGACGCGGCGACCGCGCCGTGAACCGCCTGGCGGACCGCGCGTTCGGGCGCGACGGCGGACCGGCGTGAGGGCGGGGCCGACGGGGCCCCGGGCGGTGCGGGCCGGGCCGCCGGTGGGGCGGGCGCGCGGCGGGGCCCCGGCCGGTCACCTCGGCGGGCCCGGCGGACGCGTCCCGCGGCGGAACGGGGGACCCCCGTGAGCGTCGGCAGGCCGCGCCGGGCCCGGCCACCCGCGCCCGTCCCCGGGACGGATCTCGCCGGGATCGTGTCGCGCGGGGTCGCCGGGATCGTCGACACGCTCGTGGTCGCCCTGACCGCCGTCACCGTGCAACTGGGCGTCGGCTGCGCGCTGTTGCTCGTCACCGGGCCGCCGTTCAGGGTGCCACAGGCCTCCGGGTGGCTGGCGGGGGTGCTCGGGTGGGTGTTCTCCGTGTGCTATCTCGGCGGGGCGTGGACCACCACCGGGCAGACGGTCGGCGGCCGGCTGATGGGGGTGCGGGTGGGGGACCGTGCGGGGCGGCGGCTCGGGGCGGCGCGCTGCCTGGTGCGGGCCGCGCTGAGCGTCTCGTTCCCGCTCGGGCTGCTCTGGGCGCCGTTCAGCGGGCGACGCGCTTCGGTGCCCGACCTGATCGTCCGCAGCGGCGTGCGTTACGACGGGCGCTGAGGCGCCGCCGCGTCCCGGGGCCCGCCGCGCGGCAGCATCGCCCCCGCCGTGAGACCGCCCAGGCCGATCACGCCGAGGACGACCAGCGCCGTCATGTACGGGCCCACCGCCGGATCGGCGACCAGGATCGTGCCGGCCACCGCGGTGCCGAGCGAGGAGCCGAGGTTGGAGACCGAGCGGGAGAGGCCGGAGATCTCGCCCTGGAGGTCGTCGGGGAAGGCGGACTGGACGACGTTCACGGACGGCGTCAGCATCACGCCGAGGCCCAGGCCGATCAGGAGCAGGCCCGGGGTGAACGCCCACGCCTTGTTGGTGACGTCGGCCAGGGCGAGCAGGACGCCGATGCCGCCGACGGTCGTGATGAAGCCCGCCATGACGAGCGTGCGCTGCGCCCGCCGCTTCGCGAAGCGTTCCGCGCCGAGCGAGGAGGCGAGGAGGCCCACGGTGGACGCGGTGAAGATGACCCCGGTGCTGATCGCGTCGTAGCCCCGTACGACCTGCAGGTACGTGGCCGCCACGAACGAGACGCCCATCAGCACCAGCCACTGCACGTGCTGGGTGATGAGGCCGAGGTTCGAGGTGCGGTTGCGGAACAGGGACGTCGGCAGGAGCGCCGTGCGGCCCTTGCGCTCCCGCGAGCGGACCCACCCGAAGAACGCCACCAGGATCAGGACGCCGACGGCCAGCAGACCGAGCGCCAGCCAGCCGTTGTCGTCCGTGGCCAGGATGCCGGTGACGACCAGGACCAGGCCGGTCGCCGAGAGCACCGCGCCGACCGTGTCGAAGGGGCAGCCCGGGTCGGCGGGCAGCGGGTCCTCCAGGTTGCGGGTCAGCACGATGATGACGACGATGACCGCCGCCTGGAAGACGAACGACGCCCGCCAGCTGATCGCCGAGGTGATGAGGCCGCCGATCAGCGGTCCCGCCGCCGCCCCGATCCCGCCCATCGCCATGATCGCGCCGAACGCGCGGGCCCGGTCGGAGACTTCGGTGAACAGCAGGGTGGTGAGGATGTAGACGGGTGGGATGAGCAGCGCCGTGCCGACACCTTCGAGGATCGAGTTGCCCAGGATGAGGACGCCGAGTCCGGGGGCGGCCGCGCTGAGCAGGGCGCCGACCCCGTAGATCAGGAGGCCGGCGACGAGGCAGCGCTTGCGGCCGTAGCGCTCGGTGAGGATGCCGCCGGGGATCATCAGCGCGGCCATGACCAGCAGGAACAAGGTGATCGCGGTTTGTACACCCTGGACCGTGGTGTCCAGGTCCTCGCTGATGTCCTTGATCATCACGTTCATGTTCGACCCGGCGAAGCTGCAGATGAACTGCGCGAGGGCCAGCGGCGCGAGGATGCGGCGCGGCCACGCGCGCGGGGCACCGGCTCCGCTCTGACGGGACGGCAGGGTCATCGGCTTGCCTCCGGGGTCGGGGGGCCGGGCGACCGCCAGGGTCGTGGCGGCCCCGCGTCCGGTCGTCACCCTCGGAGGGTGACGACCGCGGGGGCCCGCCGGGAGCAACACTCGTTCCGCAGCGGTGCATCGGGCACCCTCCACAAGCACGGAGGTCCTGTCATGGCCACCTCGACGACCCCGCACCACCGCACCAGCGCCAAGGAGGCCGCGGCGGGCGGGCTGACCGTCTTCGCGGCGGTGATGCTGTTCATCTCCGGGGTCCTGGGCTTCTGCCGCGGTCTCATGGGCGTCCTGAAGGACAACGTCTTCCTGACGACGCGTGACTACGTCTTCCAGTTCGACCTGACGGCGTGGGGCTGGATCCACATGCTGATCGGCGCGGTCGCCATCGCCGTGAGCCTCGGCCTCTTCGCCGCCGTCAAGTGGGCCCGCGTCCTCGGGGTCACCCTCGCGGGGCTGCTGATCATCGCCAACTTCCTCTCCGTCCCGTACTACCCGTTCTGGTCCCTGACCCTGATCGCCCTGAACGGGTTCATCATCTGGGCGCTCTGCGTCGTACGGCGGGACACGCTCTACTGACCCGCCCGCCCGAACCCCACCCCCCACTCCTTGACCAGGCGATCAGGCGAGGTGACACATGCGCGAGGGACCGGCACGGACGACGGACGAGAGGGCCGGGCGGATAGCCGAGTTCATCGCGCCGCTACGGGTGGAGCCCGGCACCCGGGTGCGCCTGGCCAAGGACTTCGACCCCGCGTACAGAGCGGGCGTCAAGAACAAGAAGGCCGGCGAGGAGCTGCTGCGCGCCGGGGTCACGCTGCTCGCCGAGTACCAGCGGCGCCTCGCGGCCGACGGCAGCCACGGCGTCCTGCTGTGCCTCCAGGCCCTGGACGCGGGCGGCAAGGACGGCACCATCCGGCACGTGATGAGCGGCGTCAACCCGCAAGGCGTGCGGGTGGCCGGGTTCAAGGTGCCCTCCACCGACGAGCTGAGCCACGACTACCTCTGGCGCTACGTCGGCCGCCTCCCGCGCCGCGGCGAGATCGGCATCTTCAACCGCTCCCACTACGAGGAGGTCCTCGTCGTCCGGGTGCACCCCGAACACCTGACCAGGCAGGGGCTGCCGGGTGAGACGTCGGACAAGAAGATCTGGCAGCGCCGTTACCGCCAGATCAACGACTGGGAGCGCTACCTCACCGAGAACGGCTTCCACGTCGTCAAACTCTTCCTGAACCTCTCCAAGGAGGAGCAGCGCGTCCGCTTCCTCAAGCGCATCGACGTCCCCGACCGCAACTGGAAGTTCTCCGCCGCCGACGTCCGCGAACGCGGGTTCTGGGACGCCTACCAGGACGCGTTCGCCGAGATGCTCTCCGCGACCAGCACGCCCTGGGCACCCTGGTATGTCGTGCCCGCCGACCGCAAGTGGTTCGCGCGCATCTGCGCCGCGGCCGTCCTCGCCCACACCCTCATCACCATCGACCCGCGGTACCCGGAGATCGACGACAAGAGCCGCGCCGCCCTCGCCCGCGAGAGGAAGAGGCTGGAGCAGGAGGCGCCGCGATGACCGCACAAGCCGAGGCCCGCGTCTGGTACGCGCGGCCCGCCGAGACCGTGGCCGGGGAGCTCGGGGTCGACCCGGCCACGGGTCTCAGCTCCGCCGCGGCGGCCACGCGGCTGCGCGAGGACGGGCCCAACGCGCTGCCCCGGGAACGCACCAGGTCCGCCCTGTCCCGCTTCCTCGGCCAGTACACCTCGTACATGCAGCTGATCCTGCTCGCCTCCGCCGTGGTGTCGCTCGCCGTCCAGGAATGGGGGACGGCGGTCGTGCTGCTCGTCCTGACCGTCGTCAACGCGGTCATCGGGCTCCGCCAGGAGGGCAAGGCGGAGAGCGCCATGAACGCCCTCAAGGAGATGACGAAGGCCACCGCTCGCGTGCGCCGCGACGGCACCGAGGCCGAGATCCCGGCCGAGGAGGTCGTCGTCGGCGACATCGTGCTCCTCGCGGCGGGTGACGAAGTACCCGCCGACGGGCGCCTGTTGAGCGCCAGCGCCCTGCAGATCGACGAGTCCGCGCTCACCGGGGAGAGCGTGCCCGCCGCGAAGGACGCCGAGCCCGTACCGGGGGACGGGCTCGGGCCCGCCGACCAGACGGACATGGCGTTCATGACGACGCCGGTCACGCACGGCAGCGCCGTCCTCGTCGTCACCGCCACCGGCTCCGCCACCGAACTCGGCCGTATCTCCGGCATGTTGACCACGACCAGGCCCGAGCCGTCGCCGCTGACCACCGAGCTGAACCGGCTGACCCTGTGGATCGTCGGCGCCGCCGGACTGACCATGGTCGTGATGTTCGCCCTGGGGCGCTCGCGCGACGAGGCGTGGGACGCGCTCTTCGTCAGCGCCGTCTCGCTCGCCATCGCGGCCGTGCCCGAGGCGCTGCCCACCGTCACGCAGACCATCCTCTCCCTCGGCGGCCTCGACCTCGCCCGCAGGCACGCCATCGTCAAGGACCTCCCGTCGGTGGAGACGCTCGGCTTCACCTCGGCGATCAACTCCGACAAGACCGGCACGCTCACCATGAACCAGATGACCGTCGTCGAGGTCGTCGACCCCTACGACCGGTACACGGTCTCCGGCACCGGCTACTCCCTGGAGGGCCGCGTCCACCACGCCGCCGGGTCCACGGCGAGCATCGAGGACGCGATCCTGCCCTACCTCGTCGCCAGCGACGCGGCGCTCGTCGACGGGCGCGTCGTCGGCGACCCCACCGAAGGGGCCCTGCTCGTCCTCGGCCACAAGGCGGGTCTCGACGTCGCCGCCACCCGGGAGCGGCTGCCGCGCCTGGCCACCCTGCCGTTCGACCCGGCGTACAAGCTGATGGCGACCTTCCACACGGCCCGTGACGCCCGGGGCGGTACCGTCGTGCGCTGCTTCGTGAAAGGCGCGGCGCCGGCCGTCCTGGCGCGCACCACGACCGCCCTGTCCGCGGGCGAGACCGTCCCCTTCGACGACGCGCTGCGCGCCCGCACCCAGGACGAGATCGAGCGCATCAGCCGTGCGGGCCGCCGGGTGATGGCCGCCGCCACCCGCGACATCGACCCGGCGCTCTTCGCCCCGGACGGCGATCTGCTCGCCCTGGTGAGGGACCTGAGCGTCACCAGCCTCGTCGGCATGGTCGACCCGCCCCGCGAGGAGTCCCGGGCCGCCGTGGCCGCCGCGCAGGCCGCCCACATCCGCGTCCGCATGGTGACCGGCGACGACGTGGTGACCGGCGCGGCCGTCGCCGAGCAGGTCGGGATCGAGGGCGAGGCGATCCTCGGCGCCGACTTCGCCGCCCTCTCCGCCGAGGAGCGGCTCGCCCGCATCGACCGGATCGGTGTCGTCGGCCGCGTCGCGCCCGAGCACAAGGTGCTGCTCGCCGAGGTGCTCAAGGAGAAGGGCGACGTGGTCGCCATGACCGGCGACGGCGTCAACGACGCGCCCGCCATCAAGGCCGCCGACATCGGCATCGCCATGGGCTCGGGCACCGAGGTCGCCAAGAACGCCGGACGCATGATCCTCTCCGACGACAACTTCGCCACGATCGTGCACGCCGTCGAGCAGGGCCGGAAGATCTACGACAACCTCACCAAGTACATCCGGTTCGTCCTGGTCCTCCTCGTCGTCTTCGTGCTCACCTTCCTCGGCGCCACCCTCTTCGACATCGCGGACGGCGAACCGTTCACACCCGCCCAGGTGCTCTGGATCCACTTCTTCGTCAACGCCGCCTTCGGGTTCTCGCTCGGCTTCGACCGGATCAGCGCCGGGCTCATGGACCGCCGCCCGCGCCCGCGCGGCGAACCCGTCATGACCGGCGGCCTCATGCTCACCGTCGGCCTCGTCGGCGTCGTGATCGCCGCCTCGCTGCTCGCCCTGCTCGAACTCGGCAAGGCCCGCTACGACAGCGCGCAGATCGGCAACTCCATCGCCTTCACCGCGTTCGCGCTCTGCCTGATCGTGGCCGCGCTGGAGTGCCGCAACCAGACGGCGACCGCCCTGACCGTCGACACCTTCGACAGCAAGCAGCTCAACTGGACCGTCTTCGGCGAGTTCCTGCTCGCCGTCCTCGTCATCCAGACCGACGTCTTCAACCGGCTCCTCGACACGACACCCCTGCACCTCGGCCAGTTCGGCTGGGCCCTGCTGCCCCCGCTCGCCCTGCTCGGCCTGTGGGAGCTGGGCAAGCTGCTCGCCCGCCGCCGGCTCGCCGGGTGAGGCCTATGGCGTGGACACCGCCCGGCGTACGCGCCCTGCGGGAGTACCGGCGGGCGTGGCTGGTCAAGGACGTGGTCGCGGGCATCGTCCTGAGCACCCTGCTCGTGCCGCAGGGCATGGCGTACGCGGAGCTGGCCGGGCTTCCGCCGATCACCGGGCTCTACACCTCCGTGCTCTGCCTCCTCGCGTACGCGGTCGTCGGCCCGTCCCGCATCCTCGTCCTCGGCCCGGACTCCTCGCTCGGGCCGATGATCGCCGCCACGGTGGTCCCGCTGGTCGCGGCCGGCGGCGACCCGGACCGGGCCGTCGCGCTCGCCTCCGTCCTGGCCCTGATGGTCGGCGGCATCACGCTTCTCGCGGGCGTCGCGCGGCTCGGGTTCGTCGCCGACCTGATCTCCAAACCGACCATGATCGGCTACATGAACGGGCTCGCCCTGACCATCCTCATCGGGCAACTGCCCAAGCTGTTCGGCTTCTCGACCGACGCGGACGGGCTCGTCGACGAGATCGGCGCCTTCGCCGACGCGCTCGGCGACGGGGAGACCGTCCCGGCCGCGGTCACGGTGGGCCTCGGCTGCATCGCCCTGATCCTGTTGTTGCAGCGATGGCTGCCCAAGGTGCCCGCCGTGCTCGTCATGGTCGTCCTCGCCGTCACCGCGTCCCTCGCCTTCGACCTCGACGAGCACGGTGTCCGTACCGTCGGCCGGCTCCCCGAGGGGCTGCCGCCGTTCACGGTCCCGCACATCGGGTGGGACGACGTCGGCCCGCTGTGCGCCGGCGCGCTCGGCATCGCCCTCGTCTCCCTGGCCGACACCATCTCCAACGCCTCCGCGTTCGCCGCCCGCACCGGCCAGGAGGTCCGCGGCAACGACGAGATGATCGCCATCGGTACCGCCAACGCCGCCGCCGGACTCTTCCAGGGCTTCCCCGTCAGCACCAGCGGCTCGCGCACCGCCGTCGCCGAACGGGCGGGCGCCAAGAGCCAGGTGACCGGCGTCGTCGGCGCCGCCCTCATCCTCCTCATGCTGGTCCTGCTGCCCGGCCTCTTCCGCGACCTGCCGCAGCCCGCGCTCGCCGCCGTCGTCATCACCGCCTCCCTGTCCCTCGCCGACCTGCCGGGTACGAGGAGGCTGTGGCGCCAGCGCAAGGCGGAGTGCTGCCTGTCCATCGCCGCGTTCCTCGGCGTCGCCCTGCTCGGCGTGTTGCAGGGCATCGCCGTCGCCGTCGGCCTGTCCATCCTGAACGTGTTCCGGCGCGCCTGGTGGCCCTACAGCACCGAGCTGGGCCGGGTGCCGGGCCTGGAGGGCTTCCACGACGTGCGCTCCCACCCGAGCGCCGAACACCTGCCGGGCCTGGTGATCCTCCGCTTCGATGCGCCCCTGTTCTTCGCCAACGCCAAGACGTTCCGAGACAGGGTGCTGCACGCCGCGCGGGCGACCCCGCCGCCGCGCTGGGTGGTCCTCGCGGCCGAGCCGGTCACCGACGTGGACACGACGGCCGCGGACATCCTGGAGGAGCTGGACGCCGCGCTCCAGGAGCGCGGCGTCACCCTCGTCTTCGCCGAGCTGAAGGACCCGGCCCGCCGCAAGATCGAGCGCTACGGCCTGACCCGCACCTTCGCCCCGGGCCGCTTCCACCCGACGCTGGAGGCGGCGGTCGCCGCCTACCGGGCCTCCAGCGGCGCCCGGTGGGAGACCTAGCGACCGCTGGGCTCCACCGAGAACATGTGCGTGCCCCATGGCGGCAGGTCGACGTAGAGGCCGCTGGAGAGCAGCTCCGCGCCGGAGCGTCCGTAGTGGTCGGCGGCGGAGAGCAGCTCCGTCAACTCCCAGGTGTCGGGGCCGAGTTCCTGCCACGGCAGCGGGATGCGGGCCTGCGCCGGATGCCCGGAGAGGTTCACCACGGTCAGGAAGTGGCCCGCGTCGCCCGTCCAGCAGGAGGCGATCAGGTCGTCGGCGGAGCGGTTGTCGGGCCAGCCCGCGCACTCCAGGAGCCGCCAGCCGCCGGTCCGCATCCCGCTGCGGTGCACCCGCGCGAGCAGCTGCTCGTGGAAGGAGCGCAGCGCGTTGTCCGGCGTTTCGTCGGGGCGGCGGTCGAGGAACACCGGCAGGTGCACCCGGCGCCCCGTGAACTGCCCCTCGTGCCAGAGCGTCGCGCCGGGCAGCGTCGCGATGAGCACGGCCGCCGCGCGCTCCTTGTCCGGCGGGAGGGTCTGCGCGGCGCGCGGCTCGTCGTGGTTCTCCAGGAAGCGGACGAGCCGGCGCTGGTAGCGCTCGTCGGCCTGCAGGTGCCCGAGCACGGACGCGGCGCTCTCGTGCAGCAGCCGGTCGTAGAGCCGCTTGTCGTAGCAGAAGTCGAAGCCCTGCTCCTGGAGGGCGTACTCCAGGTCCCAGTAGGCCTCCGCCGCGAAGACCATCGCGGGATGCCGCTGGCGCACCTCGCCGATGACCCGCGTCCAGAAGTCCCGGTCGGGCACGGCGCCCGCGCGCTCGCCCCAGGTCCGGGCGAAGACGTCGTTGAGCAGGAGCATCGCCATGTCGCAGCGGACGCCGTCGCAGGCGTCGCCGATCTCCTTGAGGGTGTCCGCCGTCGCCTGCCGCAGCTCCGGGGCGAACGCGTTGAGCTGGACGACGTCGGGCCATGGCGCGAAGAACGGGTCGCGCCCCCGGGCCAGCACGGAGCGGCCCGTGTCGAGGAAGGCCGCCGGATCGCGCCGCACGTCCGCCGCGTCGCCGCGCACGAAGTACTCGGGGTGCTCGGCGACCCACGGGCTGTCCGGGGCGACATGGTTCGGCACGTAGTCGAGCAGCAGGCCGACGCCCCGGTCGTGCAGGGCGGAGCGGGCGGCGGCGATCCCGGCCGGGCCGCCGAGCGCCTCGTCGGCCACGTACCGCCGGATGCAGTACGGCGATCCGGCGATGTCCTCCTCGCCGATGCCGGGGACGGCCGAGGCGAACGCCGTGCGCAGCGCCGGGTCGGCCAGGGCGATGGAGCGGCCGAGCGGGCTGCGCTCCCACACGCCCATCAGCCACACGGCGTCGACGCCGGCCGGGGTGATCTCGTCCCACACGTTCTTCGGCACGTCGGCCAGGGTCGCGGGGCGGCCGGTCCTGAGCCCGGTCTCGCGCAGCCACACGCGGGTGTTGATCTCGTGGATGACGGGTTGCGCGGGCAGTGCGGTCATCGGCTCTGCCTCCTCGCCGTGCCGGAGCGGAAGTCTTCGGGACCCAGCCTGCCGAAGAGCTGCATGAGCGGGGCGATCAGGCCCGTCCAGCCGGTCTGGTGGGAGGCGCCGAGACCGGCGCCGTTGTCCCCGTGGAAATACTCGTAGAAGCTGATCAGGTCGCGCCAGTGCGGGTCGTCGCGGAACTTCGCCTGGCCGCCGTAGACCGGCCGGTGCCCGTCCTCGTCGCGCAGGAAGATGCGGGTGAGGCGGGTGCTGATCTCCTTCGCGACCTCGTAGAGGTTCATGTGCACGCCCGACCCGGTGGGGCATTCGACGGTGAGGTCGTCGCCGTAGAAGCTGTAGAGGTTGAGCAGCGCCCGGACGAGCAGCGTGTTCATCGGCAGCCAGACCGGGCCGCGCCAGTTGGAGTTGCCGCCGAACATGCCCGAGTCGGACTCCGCAGGCAGATAACCGACCCCGAACTCCTGGCCCTGCACCCAGAACCTGTACGGGTGCTCGGCGTGATGGCGCGAGAGCGCCCTGATGCCGTAGGGGGAGAGGAACTCGTCCTGCGACAGGACGTGGCCGAGGACCCGGACGAGCTTCTTCTCGTCCAGGACGGAGAGCAGCCGGGGCCCGCCCGCCTTGCCGGCCGTCGCCGCGGTCAGCGTCACGGACAGCGAGGGGTGGCGGGTGGCGAACCGCTGGAGGCGTTCGCCGAGGCCGGAGAGGCGGGCGAGCTGGTCGGGCTGGAAGACGGTCGAGGCGCAGAGCGGGAGCAGGCCCACCATGGAGCGGATCTTCAGGCGCACGGCCTGGCCGTCGGGGAGGCGGAGGACGTCGTAGAAGAAGCCGTCCTCCTCGTCCCACAGCTCGTCGCCGAGGTCGCCGATGCGGTCCATCGACGCGGCGATCCACAGATAGTGCTCGACGAACTTCAGGACCAGTTCCTCGTACGCCTCGTTGTGCGGCACCAGTTCCAGGGCGATCTGGAGCATGGACTGGCAGTAGAGCGCCATCCAGGCGGTGCCGTCGGCCTGCTCCAGGGTGCCGCCGGTCGGCAGGGGAGCGCTGCGGTCGAAGACGCCGATGTTGTCCAGGCCGAGGAAGCCGCCCTGGAAGACGTTGCGGCCCGAGGGGTCCTTGCGGTTGACCCACCAGGTGAAGTTGGTGAGCAGCTTCTGGAAGGTGCGCTCCAGGAACGCGTGGTCGCCGTGGCCGGTGTTCCGCTCCTCCATCATGTAGACGAAGTAGGCGGCCCAGGCGTGCACCGGCGGGTTCACGTCGCCGAAGTTCCACTCGTAGGCCGGGATCTGGCCGTTGGGGTGCAAGTAGGAGTCGCGCAGCAGGAGTTCGAGCTGCTGCTTGGCGAAGTCCAGGTCGACGACCGAGAACGCCACCGTGTGGAACGCGAGGTCCCAGGCGGCGTACCACGGGTACTCCCACTTGTCCGGCATCGAGACGATGTCGTCGTTGACCATGTGGAACCACTCGCGGTTGCGGATGCCGGGACGCGGCAGGCTCCAGGGCGAGAGATCGTGCTCGGCGAGCCACGTCTCCAGGTCGAAGGCGTAGTACTGCTTGGACCACAGCAGCCCCGCCACGGCCTGGCGAAGGACCCGCGCCTCGTCCTCGCTCGCCCGGGGCGGCGTCAGCTCCCGGTAGAACGCGTCGGCCTCGGCGACGCGCTGCTTGAACACCGACTCGAAACCGCGGCCCACGGACAGCTTGCCGCCGGCCGGCCCGAGCCGCAGCCGCACCGTCTCGGACCCTCCCGGGGCGACCACGAGGGAGTAGTGGGCCGCCGCCTTGGTGCCCTCGCGGGCCGGGTTCACGGCCGTGCCGTCGCCCTCGACGATGTAGCGGCCGATGCCGTCCTTCACGTACGGGGAGGCGCTCGGTGTGCCGAACAGGCGCTCGTTGTGCGTCTCGTTCTCGGTGAACAGGACCCGGGGCGCGCCCGCGCACCGCAGGTCGTAGGAGCCGAGCTCGGGGTGGTCGACGCGGACGCCGCTCGTGCGGCTCGGACTCTCGACCGCCCACAGGCGCGGCTTGGCGTCGTCGGCGTGGTGGTCCCCCCAGGACCAGGTGTTGCGGAACCACAGCGTCGGCAGGACGTGCAGCGCCGCCTCGCGCGGGCCCCGGTTCTCGACGGTGATCCGCATCAGGATGTCGTCGTGGTCGGCCTTGGCGTACTCGACCGTCACGTCGAAGTACGCGTCGTCGTCGAAGATGCCGGTGTCGAGCAGCTCGTACTCGAACTCCTGCCGCCCGCGCGAGCGGTTGACGGCGAGCAGGTCGTCGTAGGGGTAGGCGGCCTGCGGGTACTTGTACAGGTAGCGCAGGTAGGAGTGGCTGGGGGTGCTGTCGAGGTAGAAGTAGTACTCCTTGACGTCCTCGCCGTGGTTGCCCTCGCCGTTGGTCAGGCCGAACGCGCGCTCCTTGAGGATCGGGTCGTGGCCGTTCCACAGGGCGAGCGCCAGGCACAGTCGCTGCTTCTCGTCGCAGATGCCGCCGAGCCCGTCCTCGCCCCACCGGTACGCGCGCGAGCGCGCGTGGTCGTGCGGGAAGTACGACCACGCGTCGCCGCCCGGACTGTAGTCCTCACGGACCGTGCCCCACTGGCGCTCGCTCAGGTACGGGCCCCACAGACGTGCCCGCGCGTTCCCGTCGGCCGTCGGCCCGATCTTCGCGCCCTGCGCCTGCGTGTTCATCCGCGCTCTCCCTGCCTCGGTCAGCCGGATGCGCCAGTCTTCGCGGGGGCCCCGGGGGCCGCCTCACCTCCCGGGGGTGAGCCGCCCGTCCGGTCGTCCGTACGGGTCCTCGCGCCCTCGTCCGTGCGGGCCAGGAGCGTGACCGCGATCTCGTACGCGGCGAGCAGCGCACCCACCACGAACAGGGCCGTCCACGAGGACAGCGCGAGCGCCACGACGACGGCGACGACGGCGCCGCCCACCCGCAGCACGTCGGCGTGGCGGGCCGTCCACGGGCGCAGCGCCTTGTCCTTGCCGATCCGCTCGCCGGCCTTCGCCGCGTACTGCCCGGCGGCGCGCGCCCCCTGGGCCGTCTGCCGGCGCAGCCAGACCGGCAGCCGTCCGGGACCGACGAGGTAGGCGACGACGGCGAGGACGACGCCGAGCCAGAGCAGTTGGTCGCCCCGGTCGCGCAGGGTCGTGAAGATCGTCCAGAGTGCGGCGCGGAGCCCGTCGCGGTAGACGCCCTCCGGCATCTGGTCGAGCAGCTGCTCGCGGACGGCGCGCAGCACGGTCGACAGGACCGTCACCGACACCACCATCCAGAGGCCGAGCTGGAGGACGGTGCGGCGGCGGTTGGGCGAGGCCCACAGCGCGAGCGCGAGAAGCACCGGCACCGCGATCAGCAGGCCGATCAGGCCCTTCTTGAAGACGAGGACGGCTTGCTGGAGCTGGCCCAGTTCGTGGCGGTCGTAGAGGCGGATCTGGGCGAAGTTCTCGGGGAGCTGGACGCCGAGCGCGTTCTCGATGCGCTCGTGCAGGCCGGGCGGGATCTCGCCGGAGGTCAGGGTGGGCAGGTCGATCTTCTTGTCGAAGATCGAGGGGAGTTCCCGTTCCAGGGAGTTGAGGAGGTTGTTGACCATCGGGAGCAGGTTCAGGGTGACGGTGTCGCCCTTCACCTGCACGTTCTTGTTGCTCTTGTCGAGGATCGAGACGATCCGCTCGTGCGCGAACCGGTTGGTGGCCCGCCACACCGTCTGGAACTGGTCCGTCGCGATGAGCTTGGAGATCGACTCCCGCATGTAGTCGTGGACGGCACCGGTCACCGGACCGGCGAGGAACGTCGCGCGGGGCGGCAGCGCCTCGGCCAGCTTCCGTTGCACATCCAGTTGGTCGAAGATCTCGTCGGCGAGATACGTGGAGACCGCCTTGTTGACGTCGGGGTCCTCGGGGAGCGGGCCCACGGCGGCGATCCAGCGGTCCGTGTTCAGCGTCGTCCGCGCGCCCCACACCCCGACCACCGAGGTGACCGACACGACGGCGACCAGGGCGATGAGGACCGCCGCGACCATGCGGCGCACCGCGAGCGTCCGCGCCCCGCGCCGCTTCTCGCTGCCGGCGCGGGCGCGCAACTCGGCGACCTCGGCGCGCAGCCGCTCCAGCTCGGCGCGGTCCTGCGGATCCGGTGTCCGCCCGGGGTCCGGAGTCTGCTCTGGGGACATGGCGCCACCTCCGGCCCCCACCGTCGCCGCGTCCGGGCGGCCCTCCCTCACCTGCGGCGGGTGACGCGGCAGGGCGGGCGCGGGCGCTGTGATGACAGCCGTGACGGAGGCGGTTTTCCGTGGAAGGGAGGCACGATGGCTGCGATCGGACCGGTGCAGCTCCTGACGGTCGAGTTCGGGCCCGACGCCAAGTTCGAGGGCCGGATCATCGAAGAGCTGGCGATCCTCGAGGCGAACGCGCAGATCCGCGTCCTCGACATGCTCTTCGTCCGCCGCGAGCCGGGCGGCGGCCTGTTCACCCTGGACTACCAGGCCGAGGGCATGGGGGAGACGGTGGCCGCGCTGCTCGGCATCTCCCGCGAGGCGGTGCGCGAGGCGCAGGAGGCGTACCCGAGCCTCGTCGAGGGCAACGCCTTCGGCCTGTCGCTCGACGAGGTCAAGGAGATGGCGGAATCGCTCGACCCGGGCACGGCCGCGGCCTTCGTCCTCCTGGAGCACGTCTGGGCGAAGTACCTGCGCACGGCGATCCGCGACGCGGGCGGGGTGCCCGTGGCCGAGGGTTTCCTCACCGAGGAGGCGCTCGCCCCCGTGGCGCTGGAGATCGCGGCGGCGGCCGAGCGGCTCGGCGAACCCGCCGCGCCCGCGTCCCCGCCGGACAACACGCCACGCAACCACCGGAGGAGTACCTGATGGCCGATCTCGTCGTGCTCGGATTCTCGGACAAGGAGAAGGCGGAGAGCGTGCTGCGGCTCGCCAAGGACCTGTCCAAGCAGGAACTGCTCGACCTGGAGGACGCCGCGCTCGCCTGGCGCACCATGGACGGCAAACTCCACATCCACCAGACGTACAACACCACGGCGACCGGCGCGGCGGGCGGCGCCCTGTGGGGCTCGCTGTTCGGGCTGCTCTTCCTGATGCCGGTGTTCGGCGCGGCCGTCGGCGCGGCGACCGGCGCCGTCGCGGGCAAGCTCACCGACATCGGCATCAACGACGCGTTCGTCAAGGAGACCGCGGCCACCCTGGAACCCGGCCGCGCCGCCGTCTTCGCCCTCGTACGCCGCTCCACCCCCGACCGCGTCCGGGAGGCCGTGCGCCCCTTCAACCCCACCGTGATCCGCACCTCGCTCACCAAGGACCGCGAGGAAGAACTGGTCGCGGCCCTGCACTCGGCCTGAGCACCCGCCGGGGGGCCGGAACCGCGCCCCCCCGCAACGCGCCGTCTCACCCCGCAACTTCACCCGGGTGAGATGGCGCCGCCGCGTGCGCCACCCGCGCGCCCCCGGCCCACACTGGCCTGGCACCCGTCCCCGCGGCATCCCACATCCGGGGCGGGTCGCACCCGGCCGCCCGTGCTGTTCCCGGTCCCCGAGCGGGGCGAGCGCCGCCGCAGGCCGTCCTGCCGGGCCCCGCGACCGCGGCACGCATCTGTCCAGCCGGGCCCTGAGCCGCACCACCGTGCCCCGAAGCGAGGTGCCGTGATGGCCCAGCAGGCCCAGCCCCGCTCCCGCCCACCGCGGGCCGCTCCCGCGCCGCCGCCGGCGCCGACCGTCCCGGCCCTGCCCAGCTGGCTCGTGCCGCGCCCCCGCCTGACCGACCGCCTCGCCCGGGGGGTACGCGGGCCGCTGACCGTGGTCCTCGGCCCCGTCGGCGCGGGCAAGACGGCCGTCGCCCTGGAGTGGGCGCACACCCGGCCGCCGCCGGGGCCCGTCGCCTGGGTGACCTGCGACGGACCCACCGAACAGCCCGGCGTGTTCTGGCCCCGGGTGACCGGGGCGCTGCACGACGCGGGCGTGGAGGTGCCCGAGGCCGTCGCGACCGGCGAGGGCCCCCTGCTCGTGGCCGCGCTCGCCGCCGCCCTCAACAAGCGGGCGGAGCCCGTCGTGCTCGTCCTCGACGACTTCCAGCCCGCCCCCGGCTCCCCGCTCGCCGACGGCGTCGGCAGCCTGCTGCGGCACGCGCCCGGCGTCCTGCGCCTGGTCGTCCTCGCCCGCCGCGATCCGCCCCTGCACCTCCGCCGGAACCGTCTGACCAGCGAGGTCACCGAACTGCGCACCGCCGACCTCGCGTTCGACGACCGCGAGACCGCGGCCCTCCTCGCCCAGCACGGCGTCGACGTGCCCCGGCAGACCGTCAGCGTCCTTCGCCGGCGCACCGACGGCTGGGCGGCCGGGCTCCGGCTCGCCGCGATGTCCATGGAGAAGCGGCGTGAACCCGAGCGCTTCGTCGCCGACTTCGCCGGGGACGACGAGGCGATCGCCAGCTACCTCGTCGAGGAGGTCCTGGACCTGCAACCGCCCGGTATGCGCCGCCTGCTGCTCATGACGAGCGTCCTTGACCGGCTCAACGCCGAACTGGCCGTCGAGATCGCGGGCGAGGACGTGGGCCGCCACTTCGCCGACCTCGTCCGCGAGAACTCCTTCCTGCAGCCCGAGGGCCAGGGCTGGTACCGCTGCCACCAGATGTTCGCCGACGTGCTGCGGATGCGGCTGCGCCACGAGTCCCCTGGCCTTGTCGCCCCGCTGCACCGCCGCGCCGCCGGCTGGCTCGACGCCCACGGCCACCTCGCCGACGCCGTCCGCCATCTGCTCGCCGCCGACGACTGGGAACCCGCGGGCGCCCTCGTCGTCCGCCGCCTCGCCATCGGCCAGGTCCTCGGCCTCACCCGCGAACGGCTGCCCGCCGAACTCGTCCGCGGCCTCCCCGAGGAACCGGCGGGCGACAGCCCCGAACCCGCGCTGCTCGCCGCCGCCGTCGCCCGCCTGCGCGGCGACGACCCCGCCTGCCGCCGCCACCTGGACCGCGCGCACCGGCTGCTCGCCGAACTCCCGCCCGAGCAGCACGAACGCGCCGCCCGCAGCCGCTGCGCCCACGCCATGATCCGCATGGACCGGCTGCGCTCCCGCGACCTCGCCCAGGCGCACGCCGCCGCCCTGGACGCCGAGGAGGTCATGCCGCTGCTCCCGCACGCCCTGCTCGCCCAGCACCCCGAGATCGCCGCCCTCACCCTGTCGGTGCGGGGCAGCCGCGAGGTGCAGACCGGCAACCTCAAAGGCGCCGAGGCGCTCCTCACGGGCGCGCTCAAGGCCGCGGGCGCCGCCGGGAACGGCGCCCTGCGCCGGGACTGCCTCGTCGAACTCGCGCTGCTCGAAGCGGTCCGGGGGCGGTTCCGCGCCGCCGACGAACTCGCCGCGCACGCCACCCAGCCGCCCCTGCCCAGCTGGAGCGCCGCCGAACGCTCGCAGGCGACGCTGCACCTCGTACGGGCCTGGGTCGAACTGGCCCGCGGCGGACCGGGCCGCGCCCGGCACGAACTGGCGCGCGCCGACGCCGTGCTGCGCGGCCGCCCCGACGTCTTCCTCGCCGAGCTGCGGGCCGTGGCGGCGAGCCTCGCGACCGCCCTGGAGCAGGGCAGCCCGGCGACGACCGCCGACGACCTGACGCGCGGCTCACGCCTGCCGCGCCCGGTCCTGCGGGCGGTCGGCCCCGCCTGCGCCGCCGTCCTCGGCGCGTCCCGGCACGGCCGGATCGCCGTGACCGCGACCCCCGACCACACCGGCGGCCGCCCGGCCCCCACCGAGCAGCTGAGCGCCCGCGAACGCGACGTGCTCGCGCGCCTCGCCCAGATGATGACCACCGAGGAGATCGCGACGGAGCTGTACCTCTCGGTGAACACGGTGAAGACCCACCTGAAGAGCGTCTACCGGAAACTCGCCGTGACCCGCCGCTCGGCGGCGGTCCGCAGGGCCCGCGAGCTGGAACTGCTGTGACGTGTCAGTGCGGGGTGGCGGGCAGCCGCCTGACCTCCAGGAGTTCGAGCCCGAGGGACTGGATCCGGTCGAGGATCGCGTAGAGGGCGGCCTGGTCGAGGCCCGAGCCGAGCAGCACCGTCTCGGCGGGCCGCAGCACCACCGTCAGCTCCCCGAACGCCGAACGGAAGGCCTCGCCGATCCTGCCGCGTACCCGGATCTCGAAGTCGCCCATGGCGACACCTCCTGTGCGACGGCTCGGCCACCGTCCGCACCCTCCCGCCGCCGGACCCGGCCGACATCACCTCATGCGGGTGACGGTGCCGTCCCCGGACGGCGGGATGCTCCGGACCCACCCAGAACAGGAGGAGGTGCGGGATGGCGGACCCGAGCTCGCGGCAACAACCCCGCCCCGGCGCACAGGAACCGGAGCCGCAGGTCAACCCGGTAGCCCTCGGCGGAGTCGTCTTCGCCGTGTGCCTCCTGGTGATCGTCGGCGCGTACCACACGATCGCGGGCCTCTCCGCGATCCTCGGCGAGAACTACTACCAGCAACAGAGCGACTACGCCTTCGACTTCGACGTCAACGCGCGCGGCTGGATCGAACTGGGCACGGGCTTCCTCGTCCTCCTGGCGGCCCTCAACCTCTTCGCGGGGCGCGTCTGGGCCCGCACCATCGGCATCCTGGTCGCCATGTTCAGCGCGATGCAGAACTTCTTCTTCACCCCGTACCAGCCGGTGTGGTCGGCCATCATCATCGCGCTCGACGTCCTGGTGATCTGGTCCCTGGCGATGTACGGGCACCGCGTGGCCCACAAGGTGTACGGGGCATAGCGCCTCTTCCCGGGATCAGCTCCGGCTGGTCAGGCCGAGGCGGCCGATCACGCGCCAGTCGAGCGCGGGACGCTCCCGGTAGGCGCCCGGCCGCTGCCGGGGCACGAGGACCCGCAGCGCCCCCGGCCGGATCTCGCACCGGACCGGTACGGGCAGCCGCACCGCCTCGCCGTCGATACCGGCCGGGACCGTGTCCTGGTCGGCGTCGACGCGTACCGTGGCGGCCGTCGTCCGGTGCAGGCCCGTGGCCCGGCTGCCGCGCAGCAGCCCGGTCGCCTGCGCGGCGCTCGTCACCCGGACCCCGACGCAGCCGAGCACCCCGGTGTCGAGGCGGGTGCGGCGGCCGAGCCCGGCGATGTCCCGTTCCCCGTACGGGTTGCTGCTGACGAGGAGCGCCTGCGGGTCGGCGAAGGTCTGCCGGCCCGCCCGCGCCGTGAGGCGGGCCCCCTTGTGGCCCATGAGGAGGTCCGGCAGCAGCCCGAGCGTGGTGCGCGTCTTGCCGTCGCGGTACGCGGGGCTCTGCACGACCTCGGCGTACGCCCCGAACGACACGTTGTTGACGAACGGGCGCCCCGCCGCGAATCCGAGATCCACCCGCAGCTCCCTGCCGTCGCGCAGGGCGTCCAGGGCCTTCGCCGGGTCGTCGCGGTCCAGGCCGAGATCGAGGGCGAAGTGGTTGCGGGTGCCCGCCGGGATCACCAGGAACGGCAGATCGAGGTCGGCCGCCACCTCGGCGACCAGCGCCTGTGTGCCGTCGCCGCCCGCGACACCGAGCAGATCCGCGCCGTCCCGCGCGCACGCGCGTGCCAGCGCCGACACGTCCGTCTCGCCGGGCCCCTCCAGGAGCACCACCCGGGCGCCGAGCGCCTCGGCCCGCTCCGGCAGGGTGAACCGGCGGACCTTCCCGCCGCCGGAGCGCGGGTTCATGATCAGGACGGCGCGGTGGAACACCGGCGCCGGGCGCTCCTCCACCGGCGCCGGGGCGGTGCGCCGGGCGAGCGCCGCGCGCCCCGCCCCCGCCGCCAGGAGCCACAGCGCGCACGAGACGAGGACGACCCAGGTGAGCCGCGCCCTGGTGAACGTCACCAGGACCCAGACGGGCGCGGCGAGCGCGAGCAGCACGGCCAGATACCGGGTCACCCCGCGCCGGCTGACGACCCACCAGACGGCGGCGACCGTCACCAGGAGCCCCGCGATCCCCACCGCGAGCAGCGCGAAGGTCTTCAGGCCCGCGAACACGCCGAGCACGACGACCGCGGCCGACGCGGCGGCCAGCGAGGCGCGCGCCAGCCATCGTTGTCCGCGCAGCGCGTCGGCCGGTGTCCGCGTCATCGGTTCCATGGACGGGAGTCTGTGACCTCCGCGCACCCCGGGTCCTCACCCCTGGAAGGGGATCCGCGCGGCGGCTCACACCGGCGGGGTGACGCCGTGGCCGCGTCGCCCGGCGCACAGTTCCCGCACCGGGAAGGAGCCCGCCATGACCGACACCACGTCCCCCGAGGGGATGCCGCCGCGCGACGGGAGCCCGCGCGAACGGGCGGACCTGGGCAGGGCGGCCCGCGCCCGCGTACGCCGCTCCGCCCACGCCGAGTACACACCGTCGGCGGACCGCCCCGACCCCGTCGGCATCCTCGAACGGCAGTCGGCGAGCAGGGTCTCCGACCTCGTCCCGATCCGCTACGGGCGGATGCTGGAGTCCCCGTTCCGCTTCTACCGCGGCGCCGCGGCGATCATGGCCGCGGACCTCGCGGCCGCCACCCCTGCGACCGGACTGCGGGCCCAACTGTGCGGCGACGCCCACCTGTTGAACTTCCGTCTGCTCGCCTCGCCGGAGCGGCGCCTGATGTTCGACGTCAACGACTTCGACGAGACCCTCCCGGGCCCCTGGGAGTGGGACGTCAAACGCCTCGCCGCGTCCCTGGTGATCGCCGGGCGCGGCAACGGCTTCCGGGACGTGGAGCGCGCCCGCGTGGTGCGGGCCACCGTCGCCGCGTACCGCACGTCGATGGCGAGCTTCGCCGCGATGCGCACTCTCGACGTCTGGTACGCGCGCATCGAGGCACAGGAACTGTTCGCCACCCTCTCCGAACGGCTCGACGCGTCCACCCGCCGCAGGATGTCCCGCGCCCTCGACAAGGCCCGCACCCGCGACCACCTCCAGGCACTGTCCAAGCTGGCGTACACGGTCGACGACGCGCTGCGCCTCGCCCCCGACCCGCCGCTGATCACACCCCTGGACGAGTTCCTGCCGGACGTCGAGCGCAAGCACCTGGAGGAGCAGCTGCGCGAACTCATCGAGCGGTACGCGCGCACGCTGCCCGCCGACCGGCAGGCGCTGCTCGCCCAGTACCGGGTGGTCGACATGGCCCGCAAGGTCGTCGGCGTCGGCAGCGTCGGAACCCGGTGCTGGATCGTCCTCCTGCTCGGCCGGGACAACGACGACCCGCTGCTGCTCCAGGCGAAGGAGGCGCAGCGCTCGGTCCTGGAACCGGCCGCGGGCCCGAGCCTCCACGACAACCAGGGGGAACGCGTCGTCGCCGGACAGCGCCTGATGCAGGCGGCCGGCGACATGTTCCTGGGATGGGAGCGCGTCGAGGGGTTCGACGGACTGCAACGCGACTTCTACGTCCGGCAGTTGCGCGACTGGAAGGCCATCCCGCAGGCCGAACTCATGGCGCCCGACGTCATGGCCCTCTTCGGCCGCACGTGCGGCGCCACCCTCGCCCGCGCGCACGCGCGCTCCGGCGACCGCATCGCGATCTCCGCCTACCTGGGCCGCTCCGACACCTTCGACAAGGCCCTCGCGCGGTTCGCGGAGTCCTACGCGGACCAGAACGAGCGGGACCACCGGGCGCTCGCCGAGGCGGTCCGCGGCGGACGGGTGATCGCGACGTCAGCGTGAGGGCGCCGGCACCGTGTCCATGTCCGCGTCCGCTTCCACGCCGCCGAGCCGGTGGCGCAGGAACTCCTCCTGGGCGAGGGTGCGGCCCACCGCGATGGCGAACACCAGGACCGTGAAGTACACGATGAGCCAGGACAGCAGCGTGAACACCGAGCCGAGCGTCCCGTACCGGTCCATGCTCATGCGCAGGGCGCGCGGCAGATAGAGCTGCGAGACCAGGGTGAGGCCGACCACGCCCACCCCGGCGAGGACCGCGCCCGGCAGCAGCGGCGGCCAGGGCACGCGGCCGACGAGCAGCAGGTGCTGCGTCCACCAGCAGATCAGCGTCGCCGTCAGCCACTGCAACGCGATGCCGAGACCGGGGCCGAGACCGAACGCATGGTGCACCGCGCCCTGCGCGAGCAGCAGCCCGATCCACGCGAGCAGCCAGATCGCCCACCGCCAGGCCGTGAGCCGGACGGCCGCCCGCGGCAGATGCCAGGCGCGCTCGCACAGCCGTTGCAGGGCGCGGGTGAAGGACGTGGCGGAGAGGAGGGCGACCAGGAGGCCCACGGCGCCCCAGTTGTGCAGGGTGCTGTCCCCGCCGTCGGTCAGCTGCGTCGCCTGGGCGACGAAGGGCCCTTTCGTGCCGGCCAGGCTGTGCATCGAGCGCAGCAGCTCGCGCCGCACCGGCTGCGGGCAGAACGACGCCACGGCGATGAGCATCGGCAGCGCGGCGAGGAACGCCTGCGCCGCGAGCCGGGTCGCCATGTCGAGCAGGTTGACGTGCACGAGCTGCTGGAGGACGCGCCCGATGAACGGCGGGACGGCACGGACGATCGCCATGACGCGGTCCTCTCGCGGCGGGACACCTTCGTGCCCGCCACCGTGCGACCGGCCCGGCCGCGGCACGTCACCCGGGGCGGGCGACGTGCCCCGCGCTCACGTCAGCGGCGCGCGAGCCGCCGTTCGCCGCGCGCGCCCGGCTCGAACGGCAGCTTGTAGTGGTCGAAGACGGCCCACTCCTGGTCGGCGAGCAGCTCGCCGTCGGTGTCGATCGACGGGGCGTCCTTGACCTGGTCCTTGCCGTAGTTGAGCTTGAGGTGCCCCGGGCCCACCGTCGCCCCCATCAGCGGCGCGAAGACGAGACGCTTCCTGGTGGGCAGGCCGACGGTGACGGTGACGAAGAAGGGCGCGTCGGAGACGGTGTCGACGTAGACGGACTCGAGGGTGCCGATCTTGTGACCCTCCTCGTCCACCACGTCGTGTCCGCGCCAGTCCCGGATGTTCTCTGCGGCGATCATGGGTGACCTCTCGTGGTGCGTGGCCGTGTCCGGCACGTCGAACGTCTTTCTGTCCTACCCGTACCCGGTCCGGCCGCGATCACGTGCGCCGGGCGGGGGATCGGCGTCAGGCCCTAAGCTGGCGGTCATGCGCACCCGCCCCACGCTGACCTGGGAACCCGTCGAAGGACTGCCCCCGGCCTCGACCGACCTCGCGCCCGTCGCCGACGCCCTGCGGGCGGGTGGCGTCCTCGTGCTGAGCGGCGCGGGCCTCTCCACCGAGTCGGGCATCCCGGACTACCGCGGGGAGCACGGTTCGCTGCGCCGCCACACCCCGATGACGTACCAGGAGTTCACGGCCGACGCGTGGGCGCGGCGGCGCTACTGGGCGCGCAGCCAGGTGGGCTACCGGGCCATGACACGGGCGCGGCCGAACACCGGGCACCGGGCCGTCGCGACGCTCGCCGGGGCCGGGCTCGTCACGGGCGTGATCACGCAGAACGTGGACGGGCTCCAGCAGGCGGCGGGCCTCGCGGACGTCGTCGAGCTGCACGGCAGCCTGCGCCGGGTGATCTGCCTCGACTGCGGCGACCTCAGCGACCGCGACGCCCTCGACCGGCGCCTGCGCGCGGCCAACCCGGCGTTCGAGGAGGCGGCCGAGCGGCACGCGGCGGCGGCCCGCGTGAACCCGGACGGCGATGTGGAGCTGCCCGACGAGGCGGTCCGGGAGTTCCAGCTCGTCCCCTGCCACGTCTGCGGCGGGGTGCTCAAGCCGGACGTGGTCTTCTTCGGCGAGAACGTGCCGCAGGACCGGGTCGCGGCCTGCCGCGCCCTCGTGGCGGCGGCCTCGTCCGTCCTGGTCCTCGGCTCCTCGCTCACGGTCATGTCGGGCCTGCGCTTCGTCCGCCAGGCGGCTCAGGCGGACATCCCGGTCCTGATCGTCAACCAGGGCGCGGGCCGCGGCGACGCGCTGGCCACGCACCGGGTCGCCCTGCCGCTGGGCGAGGCGCTGACCGACGTGGTGGCGCGGCTCGGTCTCTGACCTCGCAGGGTCGAGAGGGCGGGAAGGAGCCGGGAGGGCGGGAAAACACCTGCGGGAGCGCTCCCACCGCTGGAATCATGCCCGGCATGACAGCCACGCCCCAGGCCCCCTTCATCCGCCCCTACCGGCCCTCCGACCGCGCGGCCCTGGCGGACATCTGTGTGCGCACGGCGGACGCCGGCGCCGACGCGTCGTCCCTGTACCCGGACCCCGACGTGCTCCCGACGCTCTTCGCCTACCCGTATGTGGAACTGGCCCCGGAATGCGCGTTCGTCCTGGACGACGGGGCCGGGCAGGCGGTCGGTTACGTCCTGGGCGTGCCGGACACGGAGACGTTCGTCAAGCGGTTCCGCGCCGAGTGGCTGCCGAAGGCGGGGGAGCGCTACCCGGCCCCGCCCGGTGAGCCGGGCACACCGGCCGAGGAGATGGCGGTCCTCCTGCACACCCCGGAGCGCATGGTCCGCGCGGAGCTGCGGGACTTCCCCGCCCACCTGCACATCGACCTGCTGCCGCCGTGGCAGGGCAAGGGACACGGCCGCGCCCTGATGCGCACGCTCCTCGACGCCCTGCGCCGGGCGGGCGTCCCCGGCGTCCATCTGTGCATGCTCCAGGCGAACACCGCCGCCAGGGCGTTCTACGACCGCCTCGGCTTCGAGCCGCTGCCCGTGCCGGACCCGGGCCCGGTCTGGTACCTGGGCCGTTCGACGGCGCAGCCGCTCTGAACGGGCCGTGACACCGCTCAGGCGTGGGTGAACTCCCGCAGGGCGCGGGCCAGCGCGGCGGGCTGGTCGAGCGGCACCAGCGTGTAGGAGTCCGGCACCTCCACGAGCCGCCCCTGGGGCAGGGCCCCGGCCAGGCGCCGCCCGTGCGCCGGAGGCATGACGCGGTCGTCCTTCGCCCAGACGACCAGGGCGGGCCGGTCGAAGGAGGGCAGCCGCGCGGCGGCCTCGGTGAGGGCCGTGCGGTGGGCGGAGATGCCGCGCAGCACCTTGACCGTGTCGCGGCGGACCGGCGGCAGCTTCAGGACGGGGCGCAGCCAGGCGGCGGTCACGGCGTCGCCGCGCTTGGTCAGCCGCCCGAACGCGAACGGCAGGCGGCGGGCCGGTTTGAGGCGCAGCTGCTGCATGAACGCGCCGAACAACGCGGGCGGCAGCTTGCCCGTGCGGACGACGGTCCTCCCGGTCAGCCCTGGCGGGAAGTTGTCGTAGGCGTCGCAGGAGACGAGGACGATCGCGCCGAGCCGGTCGTCGAGTCCGCCGAGCATGAGCTGCACGAGGGCGCCGCCGGTGTCGTTGCCGACCAGCGTCACGTCCCTGAGGCCGAGGTGGTCGAGGAACTCGGCGACGAGCCGCGCGAGCCCGCGCGGCGAGAGGTCGGCGTCCTCGGGCATGGCCAGGGTGTGCGCGCCGAGCGGAAGGACGGGCACCACGCAGCGGTGATCGGCGCGCAGTTCGCCGACGACGTCCGTCCACAGCGTGGCGTCCATCAGCAGCCCGTGCAGCAGGACGAGGACCGGGCCCTCCCCTCCGGTGTCCTCGTAGACGAGGGTCCCGGACGGCAGTTCGGCCGTGTGCGTCGCCATGGCGCTCCTGCTCCTCCTCCCGCGGCCTACCCCTTCACCGCGGGTCCGGTGCGGCCGAGCGGGTCCCGCCCGCCCCAGCGCCCCTCGCTCGCGTAGGGGCGCAACCGCACGAACATGGTCTCGTGGTGGAACTCCTTCTCCTGGTGCTTCCTCATCGCCTCCGCGTGGCCGCCGGGACAGGAACCGACGGTGTACTGGCGCATCTCGCGGGCGGTGCGCCACAGGGAGAGCGTGGCGACGCTTCCGGGCGGGCGCAACAGGGAGGTTCCGGCCAGGAACGCCGGATGGCGCCGGGCCTCGCGCTCGGCGGGCCCGGCGGCCGCGGCGAACGGGCCCCAGCGGTGCAGCCGTATCCGCGCCATGGTGAGGACGGCGACCGGGTCGTCGTCGGTCGGCTTCTCCTGGCGCGGCAGATCGGGCAGTCCGGGCCAGGCGCCCACGGTGCGCACGATCTCGCAGCGGGCGTTCCATCCCTCCCGGTAGACGCGCGCGCTCGGATGCCCCAGATACCGGTCGAGGGACCGCTCGTCGTCCCAGGCCGCGATCAGGGCCACCCCGGTGACCTTGGCCGAGGGCAGGGCGCCGGCGCGCAGCGGGCTCGTCAGCCAGGTCTGCGCGTAGCGCAGCCCCTGGAGCTCGGCCGGACCGGGCGCCGAGCGCACCGCCCTCAGCGCCTGGACGGGGGAGGCCTCGGCGAGGTGCAGCGACATCAGCGCGGGCCGGTCGTACACGGGGAACCGGGGTACTTCGTGCATCGGTTGACGCCTTTCGTACGGGCTCAGGCGCCGTCGCGCAGGACGACCTCGGCGGGCAGGGGAGCGGGGCGGCCGTTCTTGATCATCTCGGTGAGGAGGTAGCGCCGGGCCTTGACCGTCGCGGTCCTGCGCAGCTCCTGCGGCGAGACCTCGAAGGGCGCGCCGAGCCCGGTCAGGCCGGCCGCGGCGGTCTTCCATGCGACAGGGTCGAGGGCCTTGCCGTCGCGCATGCACACCACCGGCACCGGACGGCCCTCCCCGTCCGGCACGACGACGATCTCCTCGGCGTCGGGGATCCGCGTCATGAGCACGTCCTCCAGCCACAGGCAGCTGTCCACGCCGTCGATGCGGTCGGCGACCCGGTCCAGGATCTCCAACTGCCCCCAGCGGCCCCGGCGCCCCCAGTCCCCGGTGTCGAACCACCGGCCGTGGCGCCGCTCGGAGAACTTCTCCGGGGCGCCGACGAACGAGAGCGCCCGTGCGCGCGTACGGGCCTGGATCATCCCCGGCTCGGACTGCGAGCCGCGCCGCTTCCCGGTGTCCGGATCGGCGATGCGGGCGCGCACGCCGGGGATCTCCCAGCCGACGCTGCGCGAGTCCCGCTCGCCGAGCCGGGCCGCGGAGCGCCGCGTGTACGGGCGTACGGAGACCGCCTGGGTCTCGGTCATGCCGTAGCACTGCCACCACACCGGCATCGTGCGCGTCGAGGCGTTCAGGAAGCGGCGCACGGTGCGCGGGTGGATGGCGTCGAAGGTGTTGATGAAGACGCGGACCCCGGCGAACGGCCGCGCCGGGTCGTCGATGAGCCGCTCCCAGCCGACGTAGGCGTTCGGGTGCGCCTCCAGGATCGTCGGCCGGTGCTCGCGCAGCAGCCGGAGCATCGTCTCGTCGTCGGCGCGGCCGATGCCGAGCAGCGGGGTGCCGCGCGAGAACGCGGCCTGCTGGGTGATCGCCCCGCGCACGTGCACATGGGAGATGGCGCTGGCGAACAGCTCGTTGCCGCCGTGCACGAACGGGAAGACGGACTCCAGGAACGCGGAGAACGACACCGCCCGCGCGGACGTCTCCGCCAGCTTCGACACGCCCGTCGTGCTCGACGTGTGCGTGATCATCATGGGGTCCTCGTCCTTGAGCGGCGCCGGTGCGGGCACCGCCGCGCCCCACAGGTCCTCGACGGGGACACCGCCGTCGATGTCGGCGATCGCCCGGATGCCGAGCGCGTCGAGGCGGGCCCGGTCCAGACGCGCGTACGCGGCCGTCCGCGCGTCGGTGATCAGATACCGGGCCTGGAGGCGCTCCAGGAGGACGTTCAGGATGTCGGGGTCCAGGCCCGCGGAGAGCAGCGCGGGGATCGCGCCGATCCGGGCGGCGGCCCAGGCGAGCGCCTGCACATCGTAGTTGGGGGTCTTGAGGATGACGACGCGGTCCCAGCGGCGCACCCCCGCCGCCGCGAGCACGGCGGAGAACTGCTCGACGAGCCGGGCGAATTCGACGTAGTCCGTCTCGGTGCGCTGCTGCGGGTCCCAGGCGAAGGGCCTGTCGAGGTGGATCGGGACGGGCCCGTGCCGCTCGGCGGCCAGCTCGGCCATCAGACCGACGTTGACCGGCTTGTTCAGGGCGACGCGGCGCGGCTCGAACTGGCCGCGCAGCACCTTGCCGAAGGTGGTGCGCCGGACGGGGCGGCCCGGCTGCGCGCCGGGCCCCCCGGAGCTCGGGATGTGGGGCATGACTGGTCAGTCCTTCCTCGCGGGTTCGGCGCGTTGGGAGGTGCGTTGGTAGGCGCGTTGGGAGGTGCGTCAGGAGGTGCGTCAGGAGGTGCGTTCAGCGGTGCGTTCGGCCTTCATGAGGCGTTCGTACTCGTGCGGGTCCACCAGGAGGTGCCCGGAGGAGTCGTAGAAGCGTTTGTCCTGGCGGCGCCGCTCCTGGCGGACCCTGGCCCACATCCGCTCGCGCGACGGGAGCCGGACCGCGCCGGTGAGCAGGTCACCGACCCATTCGGACTGCGCCTCGGCGAGCGGCATGAGCGCGGTCATCGAGTGCAGCAGGCCGATGAAGTACAGGCCCTCGGTCTGCGGGGGCACGACCTGGTGGTAGAGCGGGGGCGCGTCGTCGCCGTCGCCGACGTGTTCCCGGTCGAGGAACGGGACGGCGATCCGGTACCCCGTGCAGTGGATGACCGCGTCCGCCTCCGCGCTGCTCCCGTCGGCGAAGCGCAGCGTGCGCTCCTCGGCGGAGACGACCACCGGCCGGGGCGTGATCCGCCCGTGCACGATCGCCGGGAGCAACTCGCTGCTGGCCACGAACGGGCCCTGACCCACCTTGTACGGGGGCGCGGGCAGCCCGTAATCGGTCATGTCCCCGTGGACCAGCTTGAGCATCAACTTCACCAGGGGACGCCGCTGTTCGACGGAGAGCCGCCGCATCAGCGGCGAGAGCCGGTCGATGGGCCGCCCTTCGAGGATCTTGGGGACGACGTAGTGCCCCGTGCGCACGGACAGGTACGTCGTCTCGGCGACCCGCGACACCTCCGTGGCGATGTCGGCGGCGGTCGCCCCGAGACCGAGGACGACGACCCGCTTCCCGGCGAAGCCGTAGGGGCCGCGGTACTCCATGGAGTGCAGTTGCTCGCCGGTGAACTTCCCCTCGAACCGGCCGTGCACGGGCTCGCCGTGGCGGCCCCCGGAGGCGACGAGGACGGCGCGGTAGCGGTGCGCGGAGCCGTCGGCGAGCGTCACGTCCCAGCCGCTGTCCGGGGCGGGCGCGGCGCGGGTCACCTCGGTGCCGAAGCGGATGTGCTCGCGCAGGCCGTGGTGGTCGGCGTAGGCGTCCAGGTAGCGGGCCACCTCGGTGTGGTGGGGGTAGTCCGGGCAGTCGTCCGGCATCGGGAAGCTCGGGTACTGCATGACCGTCTTCGACGTGTTCGCGTGCAAGGAGGCGTAGGCACAACCGCGGTCACCGGCCGACGGGTCCGGGGGGAAGCGCCACAGGCCGCCGATCGCCGGGCCGCGCTCGTAGCAGTCGAACGGGATGCCGCGCACGACCAGGGCGCGGGCCATGGCGATGCCCGCGGCGCCCGCCCCGATGACGCAGACCCGCTCGCTCACCGTCCGCTCTCCCCGCGCGCGGAGCGGGCACCGGCCACACCGATCGCGGTGGCGGTCAGCGCGGCGAGGGTGTGCACCGCCGCCCCCGACGCCTTCTTGCCGGTGCGCAGCGCGTCGAGCCCGGCGGCCGTGTCAAGCGCGTCGCAGACGGCGCCCGCCTGGAACCACAGGCGCCGCGCCGGGCCCTTGCTGAGCAGCAGGCCGCCGGCCACGGCGAGGTTGCGGGCCGCGAACAGCCGCACCAGGTAGACGCCTTCGGCGTCGTCCTTGATGCCGAAGTTCTTCGTGCCGAGCGTCGGGGCGAGGAAGGCGGCGCCGCCGACGGTGCGCAGGGCGGCCAGGAGCAGGGCGGCGGTCCGGCCGTCGGCCGGCTTCTTGTCCATCATGTGCGGTTCCTTTCGTGGGCGGGGTCAGGGTGCGTGGGTGAAGCCGGTCGTGCGGACCTGGACGAGGGCCTGGCGCAGCAGGTCGAAGTCGGCCTTGGGGTGCGCCGACTGCTCCGGGTAGGAGACGCCGGGCGGCAGAGCGGCGCCGAGGACCCGCTCGGCGGCCAGGGCCGCGCCCACGGCGCTGAGATGCGCCTGGCCGCGCGGGTCGAGGAGGTCGACGGCGACGCCGCGCCCCGAGCCGCGCGCGGTGACCGTGAGCCCGGCGAAGTCCCCGGCGCCCGGCCGCTCCAGGAGCGCGGAGCGGACGCCGTGCAGGGCGGGCCGGGCGAGGGCGCGCAGCGTCCCGGACCGTTTCAGGGCGACCAGGGCGCGCAGCGACGCGGGGCTCTGCAACGCGAGCCGCGTCTGGACCGTCGGCACGCCGAGCGTGACCGGCAGCGTCGTCTGCTCCAGGGTGCCGATCAGCGCGGCGGGCCGTACGGCGCCGTCCGCGCACCGCGCCGGGCGCGGGTCCGTCATGGGCTGCGCGGGGACCCGGCGGCCGTCGCGCATCGGGTGGAAGGGCCAGGCGAGCCGCTCGGCGAAGCCCCAGGAGTCGGGGCCCACCCGGTCGTCCGACGAGGCGAGCACGGTGAGGTCCACCCGGTCGGCGGCGCCCCCGAGTTCCCCCACCGTCGCGGCGGCCATGAGCGCGGCGAGCCCGCCGAACCAGCTGCCCGCGAGGAGCACGGCCGCCGTGGGCCGTGCGCGGGCCGCGCCCACGCACACGTCCAGGACGTCGGCGTGCCCGGCCCGGTGGATGTCCGCGACCGGGACGCCGCGCCGCATCGCGTCGGCGACGAGGTGCCCCCACCCGTCGCTGACGACCCCGAGCACCGCGGCGGGCCGCTCGTCCAGCGCGCCGAGCGGCGCGGGCCGCCCGACGTCGACGGCGACGGCCCGCGCCCCGATCGACCGGGCGAACTCCGCGGCCCGCTCCGGGTGGCGGCCGCCGATGAGCAACCGCAGCCCCGGATCACGCTGCCGCAGCAGCCGCGCCGCTTGCGCGCCGACGAGCCCGTAGCCGCCGACGACGAGGAGGGCGCCCGGGGGCGTGGCACGGTCAGCCACGGCCCACCATCCCCAGGATCGCCACCCGCGGGTCCCGGTCGCCCACCGCGCGGGCGAAGACCTCCCGCGCCGCCCGGACGCCCGAGTCGACCGCGCCGCCCATCGAGCCCATCTGGTGGACGCCCGTCTCGGTGCCCGCCCAGTGGATGCGGCCGATGGGGGCGCGCAGGGCGGGGCCGTACGACGTGTAGACGCCGGGCGGGGCGAAGCCGTGGTAGCAGCCCCGGGTGAACTCCTCGTCGAGCCAATTCTGTTCGACGAAGTCGGCGGGGCGGGCGGCGCGCGGGCCCAGGGCGCGGGCCAGGGCGCCGAGGACGGCCGTACGGCGTTCCGGTGCGGCGAGGCGCGTCAGGCGGCGCGCCGCCGAGCCCGTGACGAACGCGGAGAGCACGCCCGGCCTCCCGTCGGGCGGCGACGTGTCCAGGGCCACCCGGAACGGGCCGTCGCTCGTGGTCACCTGCCCGCTGAACCCGTCGGCGCGCCAGAACGGCTCGTCGTAGACCGCCAGGCACTTGAGCGCGGCCCCGGCGGGCATCCGCTGGGTGAGCTGGTCGCGGTAGCCGGGCAGGGCGGGCGCGTATTCGATACGGCCCGTGAGGGTCAGCGGGACGGCGACGATCACCCAGCGGGCCCGAACCGTGAAGCCGGCCCCCGAGACCGTCACCGAGTCGGCGCGCTGCTCGATCCGGCGGACGACCGCGCCGAGCCGGATCTCGTCCGTCAGGCCCTGCGCGAGCTTCTCCGGGATGCTGTGCGCGCCGCCCTCGAAGCGGTAGCGCTGGATACCGCGGCTGATCTCCAGGAGGTAGCGGAACCCGCCCGAGGCGTTGGCGTAGTACAGGACGTGCAGCATCGACAGGTCGGCGGGCGATGCGCAGTACGCCGCCTCCGTCACCATCGCCAGGAACTCCCGGGCCGTCGGCGTCGCCACATTGCGGCGGCACCAGGACCAGAACGTCTGGCTGTCCAGCTCCTTCGCGTGCGGCGCCTGCCACGGCGCCTCCGGCGGGACGGTCCGCGCGAGCCGCTCGACGCGCAGCACGGCCTGCCCGAAGTCGGCGAGCGTGGTCGGCGCGAGCTTCCACGGGAACAGGCCGGAGTACGCGTGGCGGCGGCCGCCCACGAAGCTGAGGCGGCGCCCCTCGTCGTACGTCCGGAAGCCGCGCACCCCCAGCGAGCGGCCGGTCTCCGCGATCAGCGTGCTCTTGTCGCCGAAGTACTCGCCGCCGAGGTCGGCCGTCTTCCCGTCGCCCAGGTCGAGACCCTTGAGCCGGCCGCCGACCCGGTCACGGGCCTCCAGGACGCGTACGGTCCACCCCGCCGACGTCAGTTCGCGGGCGGCGGTCAGTCCGGCGAGACCGGCCCCGACGACGACGATGTCGGCCTCCGCCCGGGGCTCATCCGTTATGTGCCGCATCCGCGGTCTCCCTCCGGTCCTCATGGGTGGTGCGTGGGGTACGGGCGGCCGGCGGGGCCGTCAGGTCGGACGTGGCGAACGCCGGGCGGCGGTTGATCCACCGGCGGCGCGGCTCCCGGGCGAGGAGCCCGAGCGTCTCCTTGAGCAGCGGCCCGCGCGGCTGCGCGCCGGACAGGAAGCGGCGCGCGGTCGCCAGGCCCATGTCGCGCAGCGGGAACACGTCGTAGTAGTCCGAGCGGTGCGCGTAGAGGTCGAAGAACCGGTCGAGCCGCCCGCGTTCGTCGAGCCGCCGCAGCGCCTCGGGGACGGCGCCGGGCAGCGGCCCCGCCTCGCCGAGGATCGTCGCGAGCCAGTAGTGGCCCTCGAAGCGGCGGTCGCGCCACACGCCCCAGCGGCGCATCGCCTCGTCGGCGCCGCCCCGGGCCGTACCGTCGAGGGCGCCGACGATCGCCGGGACGAGCGCCTCGACCTGGAGGAACGCGTCGCCGATGCCGCGCCCGGCCGCCGGGTCCTTGAAGTGCCCCGCGTCGCCGACGAGGACCCAGCCCGGCCCGGAGGCCTGGCGGAGGTAGCCGTCGAACTTGACGATGCCGGAGATCTTCTGCGCGATCCGGGCCCCGTCGAGCGCGGCCGCGGTGGGCTCGCACGCCCGCAGATGGGCCCAGAGCCCGGCCTCGGTCTCGCCGCGGAAGTACTCCCGTTCGTGCTCCTCGGGCGAGACGCCGCACAGGTACAGGCCGTTGTCGGCGGGGCCGGCCCACACCATGCGGTCGCCCCAGCGGTGGAAGACGAACAGGTCGTCGTAGGCGGGGTCGGCGTTCTCGAAGAAGGTGAAGTAGTAGGAGCGCTGGTTGGGGTTGACGTTGTACTTGTGCGAGCCGCACGCGTAGGCGACGGTCGAGGCGCGGCCGTCCGCGCCGACGACCAGCGGCGCGTGCAGCCGTGTCGTGACGCCCTTGCGTTCGGCGCGCACCCCGCACACCCGCCCCCGGTGCCACAGGATTTCGACGACCCGGGTGCCCATCCGCAGGTCCGCGCCGGACGCGGCGGCCTCGTCGGCGAGGATCGCGTCGAGGAGGTGGCGCTGGAGGAACGCGGCGCCGCCGAGGTCGTCGAAGGCCAGCGGGAAGCGGGTGCGGACCCGGAAGTCGCCGAGCCGGGTGTCGGTGTGCTTCATGAACCGCACCCCGGTCCGCTCGACCGGCCCGAGCACGCCGAGCCGGTCGAGGAACTTCAGCCCGTCCGCCTCGAGGAGGTGCGAGGAGAGGGTGGGCCGGGGAAAGGTCGCCTGCTCCAGCACGGCCACCTTCAGCCCGGCGCGCGCGAGCAGCGTGGCGAGCGGCGAGCCGGCGCAGCGGGCGCCCACGATGATGACGTCGAAGCGTTCGACGGCCGTGGGGCCGCCCGTGGTGGTCGAGCCGTTGACGGCCATGGAGTCAGCCCTGTGCCCTTTCTCCCGCGGCGAGGACCCGCGGGTCAAGCGGCCTCGGATCACCGTCGCCCCACGAGATGCCTTGCAGGTGGGAGGTGCGAAGCCCGGCGTAGTTCAGTTCGCCGTAGGGGCCGCCGGTGCGGCCGGTGCCGCCGTGCGTGGACAGCACCGAGTTGAAGCCGATGTGCGAGTCGTTGATCTTCAGCGTCCCGCCGTTGGTGGCGCTCTCGGCGAAGTGCCGGGCCAGGTCGGGGTCGCCGGTCCACATCGAGTTGCGCAGCCCGTAGAGGTTGTCGTTCACGAAGTCGACGACCCGCTCGAAGAGCTGCTCGTCCGGCGCGGCCTCGGGCACGACCAGGGGCAGGAGCGGGAAGAACGTCTCCTCCCGGACGATCGAGAGGCCGCCCGCCCGCTCCAGGCCGTCGACGCGGACCACGGTCGGCTCGCAGAACATGCCGCGCGTCGACGGTTCGCCGTCCACGTCCACCCGGTTGCCGCCGCACAGCACCGCGCCGCCGGCCTCGCGGGCCTCGGCGATGAAGTCGAAGAACTTGTCGACCTTCAGGACGGGGCTGAGCAGCGTCTCCGGGTCCTCGGGATAGCCGGGCCGCAGCGTGCGGACGCGTTTGAGGAAGATCTCGGTGAACTCCTCGGCGATCTCCGGGTGCAGGACCGCGTACTTGGGGACCATGCAGATCTGGCTGGAGCCGTAGAAGCACTCCTCCAGGGCGCGGGCGGCGGCGTCGAGGTCGGCGTCGCGCCAGACGACGAAGCCGTCGTTGCCCGCGAGTTCGAGGATCGCCTTCTTGCCGTGGGACAGGCACTCCTCGCCGAGTTTGAGCCCCGCCTCGCTGTCGCCGAAGAACAGGATGTCGTCGACGAGCGGGCTGGTGACCCAGGAGCGCAGGATGCCGCCCGCGTTGCCGCAGACCACGTTGAGGGTGCCGGGCGGGGCGCCGTGCCGCTCCAGGATCGGGGCGAGCACGTCACGGAAGACGAACATCACGCCGAGCGGCGACGAACGCGGCGCCTTCACGACGACCGCGTTGCCGACGAGCAGCGCGAACACGGCCATCGTCGAGTTCGAACCGGCCGCGTTCTGCGGCGGGTTGACACAGACGACACCGTCCGGCTTGCGGACGAGTTCGAGCTGTTTGCCCTCCACCTCGAAGGACTGCCGCAGCTGGCTCTCGTACCAGCGGATCGTCGCCTCGTCGGTGCCCCGCAGCATCCCGCTGACCTCCCACTGGGCGAGGCGGCGCGGGTGGCCCTCGGCGATCAGGAGGTCGATCAGCTCGTCGGCGCGGGCGGTCAGGGCCTCGTTGAACTCCAGCATGATCCGGCTGCGGGTCTCCTGCGGGAGCAGCCGGTAGGCGCGGCTCGCCCGGCGGGCCGCCTCCAGGGCGCGGTCGCTGTCGGCGACGGTGCCGACGGCGCAGCGCGCGACGACGTCGTCGGTGACTTCCGTGGTGCGGCCCAGCTCCAGGCCCCGCTTGAGGTTGAAGGCGCTGTCGACGTCGCGAAGGAGCGCGGAGGCGCGCACGACGTACGTCCAGCGCTGCCCCTCCACGTCCTTGCCGTCGATGTACTGGGTGTAGGAGATCATGACGCCCGCCCCTGCAGTACGGGGGCGAGGCTCGGGGCGGAGAAGTCCTCCTCCTCGACGTCGCGCAGCAGGCCCGCGTTGTACCGGCCGTACGCCTCCAGGTCGAGCAGGCCGTGGCCGCTGTAGTTGAAGACGATGGTGGCCTCGCGCCCCGTGCGCCGGCACTCCAGGGCCTTGTCGATGACCGCGCGGATCGCGTGCGCGCTCTCGGGCGCGGGCAGATAGCCCTGGAGCCGCGCGAAGGTCGTCGCGGCGTCGAACACCTGCGTCTGCGGATAGGCGGCTGCCTCAAGGAGGCCCTCGTGGCGCATGAGTCCGACCAGGGGTGCGCAGCCGTGGTAGCGCAGGCCGCCCGCGTGGATGGGCGGCGGCACGAAGTCGTGGCCGAGCGTGTACGTGTAGACGCCGGGCCCGCGACCGCCCGCGTCGGCCCAGTCGAGGCGGTACTCGCCGTGCGTGAGCGGCGCGCACGCCTCGGGCTCGGCGGCGAGGATCTCGATGTCCGCGCCGTTCAGCTTGTCCTCCAGGAACGGCATCGCGAAGCCGCCCAGGTTGGAGCCGCAGCCCACGGACGCGATCAGGTAGTCGGGGCTGCGGCCGATCAGGGCGAGCTGCTCGCGCAGCTCCTGGCCGATGACGGTGTGGTGCAGCAGGCAGTGGTTGGAGAAGGCGCCGACGGCGAGCCGGGTGCCCGGGTCCGCGTCGACGAGTTCCAGCGCCTCGCTGACGGCGGTGGCCTCGCTGCCCGGGTGGTTCGGGTCCTCGGCGAGCAGCTTGCGGCCGAAGGCCGTGGTGTCGCCGGGGCTGGGCAGGACCGTGGCGCCGTAGGTCTCGATCAGGTGGCGGCGGTAGGGCTTCTGGTGGTAGCTGGCCCGCACCATGAAGACGGTCAGGTCGATGCCCATCAACTGGCAGGCGAGCGCGAGGGCGCTGCCCCACTGGCCCGCGCCGGTGTCGGTGACGAGCCGGGTGTGACCGTCCCGCTTGGCGTAATAGGCCTGTGCGATGGCCGAGTTGAGCTTGTGGCTGCCGGTCGGCGAGGTCGCCTCGTACTTGAACCAGATCTGCGCCGGGGTGTCCAGCTCCCGCTCCAGGGCGACGGCGCGCACCAGCGGGGTGGGGCGCCACAGCTTGTACGCGTCGCGCACCGGCTCGGGGATCTTGATCCAGCGTTCGAGGGAGCTCTCCTGCGCGGCCATCGCCTTGACGAAGAGCCGCTCGAGCCACTCCTGCGTCACCGGCTTCCCGGTGGCGTTGTCGATGTAGCGGTCCGGAATCCGGGGCAGATCCGGAATCACGTTGTACCAGCGGGTCGGGATGCGGTCGATCGGCAGGTCGACGCGCTCGGATATGCCCTGGTGCTTCATGCGGGGTTCCCCCAGAGAACGTGGTGCACGTGGATGGACGGTCTGGTGCTGATGGAGCGTCAGGAAATGCCTGATGGAGCGTCAGGAAAGGCTGTGGGTGCCGGTGCTGCCGCGCTCGTCCGCGGCGGCGTCCTCGTCGGGCAGGTCGGGCGGTACGCCGGTGAGGGCGCTCTCGTGCAGGTCCTTCTGGCGCAGGAAGCCGAACGCGATGACCGCGGCGGCGAAGGCGAGGGCCGCGCACAGGGTCATGGCCTGGTGGAACCCCTCGGTGAACGCCGCGCGCCCGTCCACCAGGACCTGGTCGCGCAGGGCCGGGCCCGCCGAGCGCGCGGCGGGTTCGATGGCGCCCGCGCTGATCGCCGACGCGACCTCGTGGCTCTTGTCGCCGATGCTCGCGGCGGCGTCGGAGCGGGCGAAGGTGTCGGCCACCCGGTTCTCGAAGAACGCCCCGGCGACCGCGATCCCGAGCGCGACCCCGACCTGCTGGAACGTCTCGTTGATCCCGGACGCCACCCCCGCCTTCGCGGGTTCGGCGACCCCGATGGCGAGCGCCGCCCTCGTCGGCTGGAAGAGGCCGAACGCCGCGCCGGTCACGAGCAGGCTGGGCAGCAGCGCCGTCCACGAGTCGCCGGGGCCGCTGCGGTGGGTGAGCAGCAGCGCGCCGGCGAGGGCCAGTTGTGAGACGCCCATGATGATCCGGAAGGGCACCTTGTTCGTCAGCGCGCCGGTCACCGCGCCGAAGACGAACATGCCGAGGGACAGCGGCAGGAACCGCAGACCCGCTTCCCAGGCCGAGTTGCCGAGGACGCTTTGCAGGTACGAGGTCTCGATGAAGATCGCCGGGAGTCCGGCGGCGTTGGCGAGGAAGGTCACCGCGCACAGCGCGACGAAGGTCCGGTTGCGGAACATCCGCAGGTCCATCATCGCGTTCTCGCCGCGGGCCCGCGCCAGGACCAGGAAGACGACCAGGCCGACGGCCGCGACGGCGTACAGCGCGATGTTGCTCCCCGAGAACCAGCCGTCGGTGTTGCCCCGCACGATCGCCAGGACGAGCGCGGCGAGCGCGACGGTGAACACGGCCATCCCCGCGAAGTCCGGGGCGGCGCTGTGTGCCAGCCGCGACTCGCGCAGCCGCCGCACGGCGACCAGCAGGGTGGCGATGCCGACCGGCACGTTCAGGAAGAAGATCCAGCGCCAGCCGGGCCCGCTGGTCAGGGCGCCGCCGATGAGCGGCCCCGTGGCGGCGGCGATACCGACCGCGGCGCCGAAGACGCTGAACGCGGCGGCCCGCTCCTTGCCGTGGAACTCGTGCCCGAGCAGCGCGGGCCCCACCGCGAACATGATCGCCGCGCCGACGCCCTGCACACCCCTGCTGATGTTGAGCACCTCGATGGAGCCCGCGAGACCGCAGGCCAGCGAGGCGACGGTGAAGACGACGAGGCCGACGACGAACACGACCTTGCGGCCCCGCCGGTCGGCGATCGAGCCGGAGATGACGAGGAAGGCGGCGAGGGTCAGCGCGTAGGCGTCGAACACCCACTGCATCTCGCTGAAACTCGCGTGCAGATCACCGCGGATACCGGGGAGCGCCACGGCGACGACGCTCAGGTCGAGCATGAGCATGAACGTGCCGACGGACACGACTGCGAGGGTCCACCAGCGCAGTGCGCCCGGTGGGCGGAGCATGGTCATGCTTCCTCCAGAAAGAGGGTTCACGGATAGAGAGCGGAAAGGGCGCCGGCATACTCCTCGCGATCACGCCCCTTCTCGTGTCGGGGGCCGGATCCGTCCGGCCGCGCGGTGGCGGGCGAGGACCAGATCGACCAACTCGCCTGCCGCGCCCGTGTAGTCGGCCGGATCGCACCAGGCCCGCAACTGCCGTGCGTCGTGGCGGCCGGCGAGTTCGGGGGCCTCGGCGAGGACGTCCGCGAGGTGCCGGCCCTCCCCGGCCGCCCGCGCGGACGCCCGGGAGACCAGACCCTTCGCGGCGCTGCGGCCCAGCGCGGGCGACAGCAGTGCGGCGAGCCGCTCGGACACCACCAGGCCGTGGGTGAGGTCGAGGTTGGCGTACATCCGCCCGGGGTGGACCACAAGCCCCTCGGCGAGTTCCGCGGCCGTGTGCGCGGCGCCGCCGACAAGGCGCAGACACGCCCGCAACGGCTCCCACTCGGCGTGCCAGGCGCCCGCGGGCCGCTCGTCGTCGACGACCGCCGCCTGGGCGAGCCCCGCCACGAGCCCCGGCACCTGGAAGCTGGCGGAGCGGATCAGGGCGGCCAGCGCAGGGTTCCGCTTGTGCGGCATGGCGGACGAGGCGCCCCGCCCCGCCGCACCCGGCTCGGAGACCTCCGCGCACTCGGTACGGGACAGGAGCTGGACGTCGGCCGCGAAGGTACCGAGCCCGGCGGCCGTGAGGGAGAGCGCGGCGGCGAGGTCGGCGAGCGGCGTACGGACGGTGTGCCAGGGGACGCCGGAGTCATCGAGGCCCAGCTCATCGGCGAAGGCGGCGGACAGACTCCGGGCGTAGTCGCCGACCGCCGCCTCGTCCGGCCCGTACAGACGGGCGTACGTGACATACCCGGCCAACGTGCCCGCCGCGCCGCCGAGTTGCACCGGCAGACCTCCCGCGCGGACCCGGCCGAGCCGCTCCCGGGCGTCCAGGACGGCGTGCAGCCAGCCCGCCGCCTTCAGCCCGAACGTGGTCGGCACCGCGTGCTGCCCCAGCGTCCTGGCGGCCATCGGGGTCGCGCGGTGGACCTCCGCAAGGCGGGCCAGGGCGGCCGCCACCCGGTCCAGATCGCCCAGGACGAGATCGGCGGTCCGCGCGCCGACCAGCATCAGGGCGGTGTCGAGCACGTCCTGGCTGGTCGAACCCTGATGCACGTAATGCGCGGCCTCCGGGTCGGCGCGCCCTACGGCCTCGGCGACCATGCCCACCAGGGCGACGACCGGGTTGGCCGCCGCGCGGGCCCGCAGCGCCACCTCCCGCAGGTCGAAGCGTTCGGCCCGCGCGGTGTCGGTGATCAGCGCGGCCGCAGGCGCGGGCACGGTGCCGAGCCGCGCCTGCGCCCGCGCCAGCCCCGCCTCCGCGTCGAGCATGGCCTGAAGGAACGCGACGTCGGAGGTCGCACCCTCGGCCGGGGTACCGGCCCGCACGGGGGAGAAGAGCCCGGCGTCCGTCAGCTCCACCGGTGGGAGGGCGCGGGCAGGCGGAACGAACTCGCTCATGAGGTGTTCCTCTCGGGGGCGGGGGCGGCTGACGCCGGGCTGGGCGGGGGCGAGGTGGCCAGGGCCGAGATGGTGGACGCCGCCGTGCCGGGCACCGGGGTGGCCGACGCCGACGCCGACGACGTGCCCGGCGTGGGTGTGGTCGGTGCGGCCGTGTCGGGCGCCGAGCTGGTGGGCGCTGAGGTGGTTGCTGCCGCAGTACCGGGCGTCGAGGTGGCCGACGTAGACGAGACCGGCGCCGCGGTGCCCGGCGCCGTGGTGCCCGGTGCCGACGTGGCCGGTGCCGACGTGGCCGGTGCCGACGGGGGCGACCCCGTAGCACCCGGCGCTGCCATGCCCGTTGCCGCGGTGCCCGGCGCCGACGTGGGTGACCCCGCCGCGCCCCGCGCCGACGTGCCCGGCGCCGCCGTATCCGGCCCCGCAGAGGTGGACCCCAGAGCCAGAGCGGCCAGCGCTATCGCGTCGGAGTCGCCCAGGGTTACCGAGTTCACGCCCGGGCGGATGCCGGCGGCCGTCACCCAGTGCACCGACTCGGTGGGGACGCCGTAGGCGAAGCGGCGCGGGTGGGGCGTGCCGGCGGCGGTGATCACGCGGTAGGGGCGGCCGGTCACCGCGAGGCCGCCGGTCTCGTAGTCCCCGTGTTCGGCGTCGCGGATCACGTACGGCCTGCACTGGCCGGTCGCCAGGAGATGGCGGAGCAGGGGGTCCGCGGTGCGCCGCAGGTCGGGCTCGGGGAGCCGGGCCTCCACGAGGCCGGTCGCCGCGACCCGGTGCCCCGGCACGTCGGCGGACTCGGCGACGAAGACCCCCTCCCGCTCGTCGGCGCGCACGGTCATACCCGGGCCGATCAGATGCAGCACCCCGGCCTCGACGAGCGCGATCATCTCCTCGACGCGTTGCGGCGGCGGCCCGATGGACAGGAACGCGTTGAGCGGGGTGTACCAGCGCCGCAGGTCGTCGCGGTGCGAGCGGCCCGCGAGACCGCCGTGGTCGACGACGAGCCGGATCTCGTTGCGCAGGTCGCGCAGTACGTCGAGGGCCGCCTTCAGCGGGCTGTCCACGTTCCCGGCCGCCGCCTCGGCGAGGTCGCGGCGGAGCGTGCGCAGCAGCCAGGCCCGGTGGGCGACCGGGGTGGGGAAGCCCTCCTCCCCGTAAGGGCGTTGGACGCGCTGCCAGTCCCACCGCTCGCTCTCGGCGATCCCGAACTCGGCGAGCAGCGCGGCCTCCTGGGGCGAACGCCAGGGCGTGCTCAGGGTGCGTGCGGTGAACCGGCGGGCGGCCCGCGCGCTCCCGCCGCGGGTGAGCAGGGCCACGTAATAGACCGTCTCGACCTCCTTGGCGATCAGCGGCCACAGGTCGCGCGTGAAGTCGAGGCCGCGCCGGTCCGCGGCGCGCCGCAGCTCGGCCAGTTTCGCGGGGGTCAGCAGGAGGGGGCGGTGCCGGCCGTGCGCGCCCTTCTGGTTGTGGCCGCGCGCGTGGTACGGGACGCCGCGCCGGGACCCCGCGTACAGGACGGGCTCCTGGCCGGAGGGCCGGTAGCCGAGGCGGCCGGTGGCGGCGTCCCGCTCGAAGACACCGCCGCGGCCGACGGTGAACAGCGCCACGTGGTCGAAGAAGTTGAGGCCGAGCCCCCGCAGCAGGACGGGGGAGCGGGGGAGTATCGCCCGCAGATCGAGGTCGGCCGGGTTGGCGGGCGGCAGGTAGACGAGGCCGTGCCGCGCGGCGAACCCCGCGAACCGGCTCTGCGCCGGGTCGGCGCGCAACGGCAGATGCCCCTGGGCGAGGACGACCGCGTCGAGGTCACCGATCCGGGTGCCGTCGGCGAGGGTGACGCTCTGCAGCCCGCCGGGACCGTCCTGGAGCCGGACGGCGCGCCGCCGGTGGACGACGACCCGCACGCCGGGCGGCGCGCCCCGCACCACACGCCGGAACACCCACTCCAGGTAGTGGCCGTAGAAGGCGCGGGTCGGATACGAGTCCGGGGTCAGCGCCCGCGCCTGCGCCCGTACGTCCTCGTCGACGGGGCCCGCGTACGCCGGGGACGCCAGGTGCCGGGCCCACTCGTACAGACTCGGGCCGGGCGCGATCTCCCCGGCCATTTCCACGCTCTGGTCCGTGAACAGGGTGACCTGCGAGGCGACCGTGTTCATCAGCAGGTGGCGGGACTGTCCGGTGCGCCAGACGCGGCCGGGCCCCGGCCGGTCCGGATCGACGACGTGCACGGTCACGGCGACCCCGGCGGCATGTGTACGGGCGTCGGCGCACAGCCGCTCGAGGACGCTGAGGCCGCGCGGCCCGGCCCCGACGACGCAGACCCGGAGCCGTCGCCCGCCCGTGTCCGGATCCGCGGCGTCCTCGGCGGGGACCGGCGCCCCGGCCCCGTCGGCGGCGGAGTGGAACGCGCCGGTGCCCATCAGTTCGGCACTGGCGGCGCACCGGCCGCGGCGACGGCCTGCCCTCCCGTGCCGTCCTCGGCATCGGTGACCGCGGCGACCGTCTCGACGGCGCGGAGCCCGAGGTGCTGTGCCAACCGGGCGCGGATCGCCTCACCGAGCGCGGCGGCGGCGTCCGCGTCGGGTTTCGTCTCCCAGCTCACGACGACGCACTCCTTTCCGGTAATCAAAGGCCGACAGGGAATAAGAGCCGCCGCGGCGCGTGCACACTCCACCGCGGCCGGGGAAAATTTCGGAATTCTGATCGGCGCGGAGTGCGGCATGAAGTGAATGCGCGTGAAGCATGGGGCGGCAGCGTTCGGAATTACCGGAAGTTTTTTGCCTGGGCTTGACCGCTCACCATGAGGGTGCGAATCTCGTGCACACGACACAGAGGGGGACGGAATCATGACGGGTGCCGCGCGTGACGGCTGGCCGACAGCCGATCTCGACCCGCTGCGAAGACTGCGGGTACTGGCGTCGGCCGCCGCCCGTCCCGCCTACGCCGAGCGTCACTTCGACGTCCCCTTCGACACCCTGTGGTCGGTCGTCTCAGACCTGGAGCGCGAACTCCCGCACCTGCTGCCGGAGGTGCGCTCCTTCACGCTCACCTCCGCGCCCGGGGGCGGCGACGGCGGGCGTCTCACGGGGGAGGCGGCCGGCGCCCTCGGCCGCCGCGAGCGCTTCGAGGTGGTGCTGCGCCCGGGGTGGTGCCTGCTGCAGAGCAAGGCGCTGGTGAGCGGAGTGGCCGCCGTGCCGGACGGGACCGGCTGCACGGTCGCCGTCTTCACCAGCCCCCGTGTCCCGGGCGCGGAACCGGCCGGAGAGTTGGGCGGCCCCGCGGCCGAACGGTGCGCGAGCCGGCTCCTCGACCGGCTCGCGCGACGCCTCGCGGCCCGGTCAGTCCCAGGCGGTCCGGAAGGACTGCCGTGCCCGGAACAGCCGTGACCGCACGGTCCCGACCGGTATCCCCAGCACCTCGGCGACCTCCAGCTCGCTGAGCCCCTCCACGTGCCGCAGCGTCAGCACCACGCGGTGCTCCGGCGCGAGCCGCCCCAGGGCGTCGGCGATGTCGGAGGCGAGGAGCGTGTCCCCGGGGAGCGCCCGGTCCTCGAACTCCACCGGCACGGTCGGCCGCCCCTGGCGGCGCTTGGCGAACTTCACCGCCTCCCGCGCCGCGATCACCCGCACCCAGCCGAACAGCGCGGCGGGGGACTTGAGCTGCCGGATGCTGCAGAAGACGGCGATGAGCGCCTCCTGCGCCGCGTCCGGCCCGTCCTGCAGCGCGACGGGGCCGCAGATGCGGCCCACGTACGGTTCGAGCACGCCGAGCAGCTCGTCCATCGCCAGGAGGTCGCCGCGCTGCGCGCCCTCCACCAGACCGGCCAGGACCTCCGGGTCCCGGTCCGTCGCGTACACCCTCTCCGCTTCCGTCACAGCGCCTCCGTGGCCCTCATGTGGGGATGCACGAATGGGCTGCGCGCAACTGAAGAAAAATCCGTGTCCGCGAAATCCGATGCCGCATGTTCCACATGATCTGCGTTGTCCGCTTGTGCAAGATCTGCGTTTGTGTCGAATTCGCGGGTCCCGCCATCGTGAGGAGACCTTCGCTCCACGATATCGACCCCCGTCGATGCCCCCGTTGACGGCGAATACCTCTCGATACACGCCGCAACGAACCCTATCAGCAGGGTGAAGATTCCCGAGGCAATTCCCGCCCTTTCCCGGCGGCCGAGGAGTATCGGCCGCCAGCGCCCCCTCTATCAATCCACCTGAGGCACTGCCTCGGGCCACGGGGGCTTGCAGACAGGTTCTTGGACCACACCGTCCGATGCCGAAGGGCGTGAGCACGATGACCGACTGGCCCGTCACCGCACTCGACCCCGTGCGCCGCCTGCGCGTCCTGGCGCGGGCGCTCAACACGACGCTGTACGCCGACGCCCACGTGGACCTGCCGTTCGCCGACGCGTGGGCGGAGGCCAGCCGCCTCCTGCCCGGCCCGCTCGACCACCGCGAAGGCTTCGACATCGTGCTGCGCCCCGGCTGGTGCCTGCTGCGGTGCGGTCACGTCCTGGGCGGCATGGCCGCCGCCCCGGAGGGCACCGGCACCCGCTTCGCGGTCCTGGGCGGCCTGCGCGCCGCCACCGCGACGTAGCCCACCGCCGCGTCGTCCGACTCCGTCGACGAGGCTCACCTGCTCGACCTGCTCATGCCCGTGTTCCGGGAGAAAGGCTTCGAGGGAGCCCTGATCGGCGACCTCTCGGCGACCTCTCGGCGGTCTCGGGGCTGCAACGGGCAAGCCTCTACCACCGGTACCCCGCGGGCAAAGAAGGGATCGCGGAAGCGGTGCTCACCAAGGTGGGCGAGCGCTTCCTGTGGATCCTGGAGCCGATGAGGACGGACACCGACATCGCGCGGGGCACGGCCGAGACCGCTCGCCGGCTCAGCGATTTCTACGGTGCGGGGACATTGTCGTGCGTCCTCGACACGATGACGCTGGCAGGCGCCCCCAAAAAGGTCCGCGAACACGCCCGCTCGCTCGCCCAGGAGTGGATCGAGGCGATGGCCGAGACCGCGCGCCGCGCGGGCCGGCGCCCCGAGGACGCGCTGCGCGCCGCCAAGGACGTCTTCCCGCGGATTGAGGGGGCGTTGGCGCTGGCCCGCGTGCTGGGTGACACCGAACCGTTCGCGGAAGCCGTCGCCCTGATGCCGGGCCTGCTGGCGGCCGAGCAGGACTAGGAAACCCGGGGCTCCCCCTCGAGGAGCATCCGAGATGAGCAGCAAGACCGCAGTCGTGGTTCTGTCCGACCCGTCGACCGGCAGCGACGAGGCGCTGGGGCGCGTCTTCGACGCCCTCGCCACCGCCTGGGAGTTCGCCCAGGGGGACAGCGAGGCCCTGGTCCTCTTCCAGGGGACCGGCACCCGCTGGCCCGCCGTCCTCGCCGACCCGGGCCACCCCGCCCACGAGCTGTACACGGCCGTGAAGGAGCAGGTCGCCACGGTGGCCTCGTCCGGCTGCACCACCGTCTTCGGCGCGAACAAGGGCATCGAGGACGAGGGGATCAAGCAGATCGGCCAGAACCAGGCGCCGGGCACCCCGGGGGTCGCGAGCATCCGCGAGCTGGTGGAGTCCGGCTACCGGGTCCTCACCTTCTAAGTTCCGGCCTTCCGACGCCACCGCGTTCCGGCCGACCGCACGCCCGGCCGGTTTCCGGCGGCCGCCCCCGTGAAAGTCGCGGGCGGCCGCCGGAGCGGGCCTCGTCAGCCTCCGGCCGCGCCCTCCAGGAGTTTCGATGTCAGTCTCTGATCTGTTCGAACCGCTCACCCTCGCGCACGGCCCGGCCATGCGAAACCGCTTCATGCTGGCGCCGCTCACCAATCAGCAGAGCGAGCGGGACGGTACCGCGTCCACCTTCGACCAGGAGTGGTTCAGGCAACTCGCGCAGGGCGACTGGGCCTTGCTCCAGACCTGCGCCGCCACCGTCGAGGCCACCGGCATAGCGTTCGACCGCCAACTGGGCATCCACGGTGAGGAACACCTCCCCGGCCTGACCGAGATAGCCGCTTCGGTACGCGAGGGAGGGGGCCTTTCGGCGGTGCAGCTGCATCACGCCGGCCACCGCGCCCGCCCCGAACTGGGAGGCGTCCCCGCACCGGCTTCCGGTGCCACGGTCCCGGGTATCAAAGCGCTCTCGACGGAACAGGTCGAAGGAGTCCGCGACAGCTTCGTCGCGGCCGCCGTGAGGGCCGAGCGCGCCGGGTTCGACGGTGTCTCCGTGCACGGCGCGTTCGGCTGGATCCTGTCGGAGTTCCTGTCACCGATGCTCAACGACCGCACGGACAGATACGGCGGGAGCACCGAGAACCGCGCCCGCCTCACCCTCGAGGTGATCGAGGGGATCCGCGCGGCGTGCGGCCCCGACTTCCAGATCGGCTGGCGTCTGTCCGTCGAACGCTACGGCCTGCGCCTGGCGGAACTGCGCGAGATCGTCGCCGACGTCCTCGCCCGGGAGCTGATCGACTACCTCGACCTGGCCCTGCGGGACTCCGCGCAGATCGTCCAGGAGGGAGAGTTCCGCGCTGGAGGAGGGCTGTGACTTCGTGCTGATCGGCCGGGCCGGCATCCTCCAGCGTGATTTCCCGCGGCGAGTGAGGGCCGATCCGCTGTACGAGAGCGCGAAACTCCCCGTGACGGCGCAGTATCTGCGAGCGGGAGGACTGAGTGAGCGGTTCATCAACTACGTGAAGGGGTGGCAGACCTTTGTCTACTGACATCAACTTCTACTTCGATCCCGTCTGTCCCTTCGCGTGGATGACGAGCAAGTGGGTCCGCATCGTCCAGACGCAGCGCGACTACACCGTCGACTGGCGGTTCATCTCCCTGCGCCTCATCAACGCGCACCTCGACTACGACACCCACTTCCCCCCGGAGTACGAGGCCCAGCACGCCGCCGGCCTGCGGCTCCTCCGCATGGCTTCGGCGGCCCGGGAGGCGCATGGGCGCGCAGCGGTCGGCCCGCTCTACGCGGCGCTCGGCGCGCGCATCATGGAGGCCGGACCCGACGAGGGCCGGGCTCCGGGGTGGCAGGCCGACCCGGCCCTCGCCGCCGATGCCCTCGCCGAAGCCGGTCTGCCGGCCTCGCTCGTCGGCGCCCTCGACGACGCGAGCCGTGATGCGGGGATCCAGGCCGAGTCCGACGAGGCGCTGTCCCTGACGGGCAAGGACGTCGGCACGCCGATCGTGCACTTCGAGCCGCCCGGGGGCGTCGCGTTCTTCGGCCCCGTGATCAGCCGGCTGCCCGACGAGGAGCAGGCGGGCGTCCTCTGGGACCACGTCATCGGCCTCGCCCGCTTCCCCGGCTTCGCCGAACTCAAGCGCAGCCTGCGCGAGCGTCCGCAGCTCGCGTCGTTCGGTGTCACCGCGCAGGCGACGGGCAAGACGGAGGACTGGCACGCAGGGAGCCGCAGGCTCAAGAAATAGCCGCGCGAAGGGGCGGCCGGAGTCCCGGAGTGAGCCAGCGAACAGTCCCCGGCGACGCGCCGCGTTGTAAGCTGTCGGGACCGCCCTTGACCTGCAAAAACGCAGGCAGGGAGCCGTCTTTCGGGAGTCCGACATGCTGCGCACCATGTTCAAGTCCAAAATTCACCGCGCCACCGTCACCCAGGCCGACCTGCACTACGTCGGCTCGGTCACCATCGACGCCGATCTGCTGGACGCCGCCGACCTGCTGCCCGGGGAGCTCGTCCACATCGTCGACATCGACAACGGGGCGCGGCTGGAGACGTACGTGATCGAGGGGGAGCGCGGCTCCGGTGTCATCGGGATCAACGGGGCCGCCGCCCACCTCGTGCACCCCGGCGACCTCGTGATCATCATCAGTTACGCTCAGGTCGACGACGCCGAGGCGCGGTCGCTGCGGCCCAAGGTCGTGCACGTCGACCGGGACAACAAGATCGTGGCGCTCGGCGCCGACCCGTCGGAACCGGCCCCCGGCGGGGACACCGAGCGGAGCCCGCACTCCGTACCCGCCTGATCAGCGCAGTCAGCCCAGCGAGGAGCGCCCCGTGAGCGACATCGACATCCGCGACGACCGCGAACGGGGCCTTCTGTCGGCCCGGCTGGACGGGGAGACCGTCGGCCGTATCCAGTACTTCGTCCTCGACCACGGCTCACGCGGCGCCCTCGTCGCCGTGCACACCGTGGTCGAGCCCGCCCACGAGGGCAAGGGCATCGCCGGGTCCCTCGCCCGCGAGCTGTACGCGATGGCGGCCCGCGAGAGTCTGGCCGTCGTGCCGCTGTGCTCGTTCGTCGCGCGGTGGGCCGAGCGGCACCCGGGGGAGGCCCCGGCCGCGCCGGAGGACCTGGTGGAGGCGGCCAGGGAGGCCCTTGCCGCCGACCCCGAGAAGTGGTGAACCCCGGACCGCTCCGCCGCCGTCGCTAGGGTGCCGGGCATGATCCTCGCCCTGCTCCACACCTCACCCGCGCACATCCCCGTCTTCGACGCCCTGCGCGACGCCGCTCACCCCGGCCTCGCCTTGCGCCACGTCGTACGCGAGGACCTGCTGGTGCGGGCGGGGGAGAGCGGGCCCGAGTCCGTCGCCGGCGACGTGCTCGCGCTCCTGGAGGGGGCGGCTCGGGACGGCGCGCACGCCGTGCTGTGCACCTGTTCCAGCATCGGCGCCGTCGCCGAGGGTCTTGCGCCCGTGCTCGGCGGCGTTCCGGTGCTCCGCGTGGACCGGCCGATGGCCGCGCGGGCGGTCGCGACGGGGGCCCGGATCACCGTCGTCGCCACGGTGCGCAGCACGTTCGGGCCGACCGTCGCCCTCGTCGAGGAGGAGGCCGCGCGTGCCGGGCGCGCCGTCGACGTGCGCACGCTGTACGTGGAGGGGGCCTGGGAGCGGTTCCTCGCCGGGGACCGGGACGGTTACCTGGAGCGGGTCGCGGCCACGATCGACTCCGTCGCGGATACGGGCACGGACGCCGTCGTGCTCGCGCAGGCCTCCATGGCCGACGCCGCCGACCGTGCCCGCGTCACCGCCATCCCCGTCCTCTCCAGCCCCGGACTCGGACTCGACGCCGCCGCCCTGGAATGCGTGGCCGCCAAAAGGGCTTAGCTTGAGCACAGTTGGCGCGCAGTACCGCATGCGTCGAGCGAGAGGAGCCGGTATGACCGACCAGGACCACGAGGTCGCCATCAGCCCCACGGGGTGGGTCGCGGACCAGGCCCGTACGTACGAGGAGTCAGGCGGCACGAAGGGCACCACCATCCAGGGCGTCCCGTGCCTGCTGCTCGACTACAAGGGGCGCAAGTCCGGGCAGTGGCGGCGGACCGTCCTCATCTACGGGCGGGACGGCGACGACTACCTGATCGTCGCCTCGTACGGCGGCTCCGACAAGCATCCGCAGTGGTACCTGAACCTCCAGGACGAGCCGGACGTCCGGCTGCGGGTGGAGACGGAGCGCTTCACCGCCCGAGCGGAGACGCTCTCCGCCGAGGAGAAGGCGCGGGTCTGGAACTCCCTGGTCGAGCTGTTCCCGAACTACGCGGAGTACCAGAAGAAGACCGACCGGGACATCCCGGTCGTCCGCCTCACCCGCACGGCTGTCTGACCCGGCCCCCCGCGCGAACGGCCACCGCCGCGCGCACGAGCGACCGATGACCTTCGTACGGGGCGGAGGACATCCCGCGCGCGGCGGGCGACCGCGTTCTTCACGGGCGCACGGCGGGTCGGCAGCACCCGCGACGGCGGCCGGCGGCACCCCGCGTGGGCCGCCAACCGGCCCACCCCGTCCAGCCGCACGCGTGAGCCCGGCAGGCGTGGGCACGCGGGGCGGGAGACAGTGGACAACGATCCCCTCCGAACCGATGGAGGCAGTGCGATGACCCAGCCGTTCCCCGACCCCGTTCCGCCGAGCCCGGTGCCCGGCCCCGATCCGGTGCCGCCGAATCCGACACCGGTGCCCGGTCCCGGGCCGGACGTGCCGGATCCGGCCCCGCCGTCGCCCGGCCCGTTCCCGACGCCGCAGCCCCCGCCCGCCCCGCCGTCGCCGGGCCCGGGTCCCGACCCCGACCCGACGCCGCCGGAGCCGGAGCCGTCACCCGTCTGACCCCGGCGAACCGCTGAGGATCAGGCGTCGACCTCCGACCGGTCGCCGCCCCACAGCGTGTGGAACGAGCCCTCCCGGTCCGTCCTGCGGTACGTGTGGGCGCCGAAGTAGTCCCGCTGGCCCTGGGTGAGGGCGGCCGGGAGGCGTTCGGCGCGCAGCGCGTCGTAGTACGCGAGCGCGGCGGCGAAGCCGGGGGTGGGTACGCCCTCGGTGGTCGCGGCGACCAGGACGGCGCGCCAGTCGTCCTGGGCCGCCGCGATCTCGTCGGCGAAGCCCTTGTCGGAGAGCAGCGAGACGAGGCCGGGCTCGGCCTCGTAGGCGGCGGTGATGCGGTCGAGGAAGGCCGCGCGGATGATGCAGCCGCCGCGCCAGATGCGGGCCACGTCGCCCGAGTCGATGTTCCAGTCGTACTGTTCGCTGCCCGCGGCGATCTCGTGGAAGCCCTGCGTGTACGAGACGATCTTCGAGGCGTACAGGGCCTGCTCGACCTTGTCGGCGAAGGCGCCCGCCTCCGACTCGCTCAGCGCCCGGGCCGACGGACCGGCAAGGTCGCGCGACGCGGCGCGCAGGTCCGCGTGGCCGGACAGGGAGCGGGCGAACACCGCCTCCGCGATGCCGGAGACGGGGACCCCGAGGTCGAGCGCGATCTGGACCGTCCAGCGGCCCGTGCCCTTCTGTTCGGCCTGGTCCTGGACGACGTCCACGAACGGCTTGCCCGTCGCGGCGTCGACGTGGGACAGGACCTCCGCCGTGATCTCGATGAGGTAGGAGTCGAGACGCCCGGTGTTCCAGGTGCGGAAGATGTCGGCGATCTGCGCGGGGGAGTACCCGGCGACGTCGCGCAGCAGCTGGTACGCCTCGCCGATGAGCTGCATGTCGGCGTACTCGATGCCGTTGTGCACCATCTTCACGAAGTGGCCCGCGCCGTCCGGGCCGACGTGCGTCACGCACGGGGCGCCGTCCTTCGCCTTGGCGGAGATCTTCTCCAGCATCGGGCCGAGCGACTTGTACGACTCGACGCTGCCGCCGGGCATGATGCTCGGCCCGTGCAGAGCGCCCTCCTCGCCGCCGGAGACGCCGGTGCCGACGAAGTGGATGCCCTGTTCGCGCAGCTCCTTCTCGCGGCGCCGGGTGTCGGCGAAGTGCGCGTTGCCACCGTCGACGATCATGTCGCCGGGTTCGAGCAGCGGCGCGAACTCCTTGATCACCGCGTCCGTCGGCTCGCCCGCCTTCACCATGACGACCAGGCGCCGCGGGCGTTCGAGCGCGGCGACGAAGTCCTCCGCCGACTCGGTCGGCACGAAGATGCCCTCCTCGCCGAACTCCTCCACCAGCTGGTGCGTACGGGACGCCGTGCGGTTGTGCAGCGCGACCGTGTACCCGTTCCGCGCGAAGTTGCGGGCGAGGTTGCGCCCCATGACAGCGAGCCCGGTGACACCGATCTGGGCTGTAGTGCTCATGCCTGTCGCTCCTGGAGTCGGAAATTGAAAGATCTTGTTCAGTTGTCGAACGCTACGGCGTAGCCTTGCCTTCCGCACTCTCTACGATGCAGGAGCCGCGCGTGCCTCATTTCGACCTGCCGCTCGACGAACTGCGCGCCTACAAGCCACCGTTGACGGCCCCCGACGACTTCGCCGCCTTCTGGGAGAAGACCCTGGCAGAGGCCAGGGACCACGACCTCGACGCGCGGTTCGCGCCGGTCGACACCCCGCTCACGGCGGTCGACATCTTCGACGTTACGTACGCGGGCTTCGCCGGGCATCCCGTGAAGGGCTGGCTGATCCTGCCCGCGAACGCCACCGAGCCGCTCCCGGTCGTCGTCGAGTACATCGGCTACGGCGGCGGCCGGGGCCTGCCGCACACCCACCTCACGTGGGCCGCCGCCGGGTTCGCGCACTTCGTGATGGACACCCGCGGCCAGGGCAGCGGCCACAGCGTCGGCGACACCCCGGACCCGGTCGGCAGCGATCCGGCCGCCTCCGGGTTCATGACACGCGGCATCCAGGACCCGGACACGTACTACTACCGGCGGGTCTACACCGACGCCGTGCGCGCCGTCGAGGCCGCCCGCTCGCACCCGCTGGTCGACGCCTCCCGGACCGCCGTGACGGGCGGCAGCCAGGGCGGCGGCATCACCATCGCGGTCGCCGGGCTCGTGCCGGACCTGAAGGCGGCCGCGCCCGACGTGCCGTTCCTGTGCCACTTCGGGCGCGCGGCCACGCTCACGGAGCGGCACCCGTACCGCGAGATCGCCCTCTATCTGAAGGCACACATCGGCGCGGACGAGCGCGTGTTCCGGACGCTCTCGTACTTCGACGGCATGAATTTCGCGGCGCGCGCCACCGCGCCCGGACTGTTCTCCGTGGCCCTGGAGGATCTGACCTGCCCGCCGTCGACCGTGTTCGCGGCGCACAACCACTGGGCAGGCACGGAGCGCTCCATGGAGGTCTACGCGTTCAACGACCACGAGGGCGGCGGACCCTTCCAGCAAGCCGTGCAACTGCAGTGGCTTCCTGGCCACTTGAGGGGCTGAAAGCGGCCAAGGAGGGTTCCGGCACTCTTGTCACCGCGGCGCGGGGGCGGCTAATTTGCCGCTTCAACGTATGCCTGTGCGGCAGGTGACAGAGGGGGCTTCCATGGCGTTACGCGGCCGGCACCGCCGGTACCAGCCGAGCCGGGTCAACCGGGCGTCGCTCACCGTCACGGTCGGCGGCGCCGGAATGGCGATCCCGCTCATCGGCGCCGGCACCGCGCAGGCCGCGGACATGCACACCTGGAACAAGGTCGCCGCGTGCGAGTCCAGCGGCAACTGGAGCATCAACAACGGGAACGGCTACTACGGCGGCCTCCAGTTCACCGGCTCCACCTGGGCCGCGTACGGCGGCACGGTCTACGCGGCCCGCGCCGACCTCGCCACCAAGGACCAGCAGGTCGCGGTGGCCGAGAAGGTCCTCAAGGGGCAGGGCCCCGGCGCCTGGCCGGTGTGCGGGCAGCGCGCGGGGCTGAGCCGCACAGCAGAGGCCGCCGTCACGACCGAGAGCGTACGGCCGCAGAGCGGGCCCCCCGTGCGCACGGTCAAGGACGTGAAGCCGGAGGTGACCCCGCAGTCCACCGCCGGACGGGCCGAGATGTACACGGTCATCAGCGGCGACACGCTCTCCGGCATCGCCGAGACCCGCCGGGTCGCCGGTGGCTGGTCGCGGCTCTACTCGGCCAACCGGACGACGATCGGCGCCGACCCCGACCTGATCCTGCCCGGTCAGCGGCTCTCGATGCCGGGCGGGTCCACGAAGAGCGCGCCGAAGGCCGACAAGCCCGCGGCCGAACCGAAGAAGGCCCCGCAGCCGCAGAAGAAGGCCGAGCGGCACCAGAAGCCCCAGCCGCGGCAGACGCAGCCGAGGAAGGCCGAACCCGAGAAGACCGAACCGAAGAAGACCGAGGTCAAGAAGGCCGCGCCCCGGCAGGCCCAGCCCCGGCCCAAGAAGACGGAGGCGGCGCGGCCCGCCGCGCACGGCGTCGTCGCCCCGGTGAGCGCGGGCATCGGCACCCCGTACCACGCGGCCGGGTCCTCCTGGTCGAAGGGCTATCACACGGGCGTGGACTTCGCCGTGCCCACCGGCACCTCCGTCAAGGCCGTCGCCGCGGGCAGCGTCGTCTCGGCGGGCTGGGGCGGCTCGTACGGCTACCAGGTGGTGATCCGGCACGCCGACGGCCGCTACAGCCAGTACGCGCACCTGTCGGCGCTCTCGGTCCGGGCCGGGCAGGGCGTCGTGGAGGGCCAGCGCATCGCCCGCTCCGGGTCCACGGGCAACAGCACGGGCCCGCATCTGCACTTCGAGATGCGGACGGGGCCCGGCTTCGGCAGCGACATCGACCCGCTGGCGTACCTGCGGGCCCACGGGGTCAGGATCTGACGTTCCGGTCCGCCGACTCGCCGCCCGACGCCTCGGGCCGCCCCGGCATGGACTCCAGGCCCGCCGGGCTGTCCGGCACCGTCGGCGTGTGCTGGGCGATGACGTGCGCCGTGCCGCTCTCCCGGCCGATGCGCTCGGTCGTCAGCAGGATCAGGCCGCCCGCGGCCACGACGCCGCAGCCCAGGGCGAGCACGGTGCCGATCGTGCCGTGCCGGAACGTCTCCCCGAACAGGGTGAGCCCGACGGCCGCCGCCACCACCGGGTTGACGACCGTCGCGGTCGCCAGCGGCGCCGCGAGGCCCGCGCCCCGGTAGGACGCCTGGGAGAGCAGCATGCCGGCCGTGGCGAGTGCCGCGATCGCCAGCAGCGTCGTGAGCTGCTCGAACGGTTCGCCCGACCAGTCCACCGTCACGGACTTCGTGAACACCGACGCCATGCCGAACGCGCTGCCCGCCGCGACCGCGAGCAGCACCGCACGCACCACCGGGTGCCGGTGCGCGGCCCGCGCCGACATCATCAGGACCAGGACGCCGCCGGCCGTCGCGAGCCCCACGAGCAGGCGCTCCGCCCCGTCGAGCGAGTCCTCGGAGGCCGACCCCGTCAGCGCGAGCAGGCCCGCGAGCCCGACCGTCGCCATGATCGCCCCGCGCCACGCGGTGGCCCCGGCCCGGCGCCGTACGAACAGGGCCGCCATCGGCAGCGCGAGCACGATCGTCAGCGCGCCCAGCGGCTGCACCAGGCTCAGCGGACCGAAGGCGAGGGCGACGACGTGCAGCAGCGCGCCCGTGCCGTTCAGGGCACCCGCGCCCCACCAGGCGGGCCTGCGCAGCGGAGCGTACGCCGACTCGGGCGTCGTCTGGGCGACCCGCTCCTGCACGATCGCGCCGCCCGCGTAGGCGACCGCCGAGACCAGGGACAGCAGCACGGCCAGCGCGAGGGCACTCATCCGGTGCCCCCCGGGGTGCGGTGCGGCGCGTGGTCGGTTCTCATACTCTCCACGATCTCTCGCCGCCGCCCCTTCTGTCGTCCGACCTGAGCACGCATTGGGTCCTACTGCCGATGGAGTACGCCGCCTCCTGAGTCATCCCCAGGACGGGTGGCACCAGGGGCGGCTCAGGAGGCCGCGGCCTACGACGTCGGCACTCTTCCGCGCGGGCCGTCCATGGGTGACCATGAGATCGAAAGCGAGCACGACCGACCCGAGAGCCTGTGCAAGAACGACCGGAGACGGGGGCCCGCGCGTGCGAGTGGGACTGCTCAGCAGGGAGTATCCGCCGGACGTCTATGGCGGCGCTGGAGTCCACGTCGAGTTCCTCGCGAGGGAGCTGCGACCGCTCGTCGATCTCGACGTGCACACCTGGGGCGAGGGCTCCGGCGACGGCGTGCGCCGCCATCGCGCCTGGCCCGCGCTCGACGGCGCCAACGACGCGCTGCGCACCCTCTCCGTGGACCTCTCCATGGCCGCCGCCCTCGAAGGCCGCGAACTGGTCCACTCGCACACCTGGTACACCAACCTCGCGGGCCATCTGGCCGCCCTGCACCTGGGCATCCCGCACGTGATGACCGCGCACTCCCTGGAGCCGCTGCGCCCCTGGAAGGCCGAGCAGCTCGGCGGCGGCTACGCGCTGTCGGCCTGGGCCGAACGTACGGCGATCGAGGCGGCGGACGGCGTCATCGCGGTGTCCCGGGCGATGCGCGACGACATCCTCGCCTGCTACCCGGCGCTCGAACCCAAGCGCGTGCGCGTCGTGCACAACGGCATCGACGTGTCGCTGTACCACGCCGACCCCGGCACCGACGTGCTGACCCGCTACGGCATCGATCCGAGCCGCCCGTACGTCATCTTCGTCGGCCGTATCACCCGTCAGAAGGGTGTGCCTCATCTGCTGCGCGCCGCGCGGGAGTTCACGCCCGACGCGCAACTCGTGCTGTGCGCGGGAGCCCCCGACACACCGGAGATCGGGCGGGAGTTCCGCGAGCTGGTGGAGGAGCTGAAGCGGACCCGCGACGGCGTGCACTGGATCCCGTCGATGCTGCCGCGCGCCGAGGTCGTCCAACTCCTCACGCACGCCGCCGTGTTCGTCTGCCCCTCCGTCTACGAGCCGCTCGGCATCGTCAACCTGGAGGCGATGGCCTGCGGCACAGCGGTCGTCGCCTCCCGGGTCGGCGGCATCCCGGAGGTCGTCGCGGACGGGGAGAACGGGCTGCTCGTGCCGTACGCGGAGGCCGACCCCGACGCGTTCGAGGCGGGCCTGGCCCGCGTCGTGAACGAGGTGGTCGGCGACCCCGGCGCGGCACGCCGCATGGGCGAGGCGGGCCGGGAGCGGGCGGCGGCCGAGTTCGGCTGGGCCGCGATCGCCCGGCGCACGGTCGAGGTGTACGGGGAGATCCTCGACGGCGCCTGAGACGCCGTACGGCTGAGACGCCACAGGGCGGAGACGCCACAACTCTGAGTCGCCACAACATGGAGGGGGCGGTCATGCGCGGTGGTCCTTCGGTGCTCGGCATCGTACTGGCGGGAGGGGAGGGGAAGCGGCTGATGCCGCTGACCGCGGACCGGGCGAAGCCCGCCGTCGTCTTCGGCGGCACCTACCGGCTCGTCGACTTCGCCCTGTCGAACCTGGTCAACGGCGACATCCTGCGGATCTGCGTCCTGACGCAGTACAAGTCGCATTCGCTCGACCGGCACGTCACCACGACCTGGCGGATGTCGAGCCTGCTCGGCAACTACGTGACCCCGGTCCCGGCCCAGCAGCGCCTCGGGCCCCGCTGGTACTCCGGCAGCGCCGACGCGATCCTGCAGTCCCTCAACCTCGTCCACGACGAACAGCCCGATTTCATCGCGGTGTTCGGCGCGGACCACGTGTACCGGATGGACCCGCGCCAGATGCTCACGCAGCACATCGAGTCCGGCGCGGGCGTCACCGTCGCGGGCATACGTGTGCCGCGCGCGCAGGCCCCGTCGTTCGGCGTCATCACACCTGCCCGCGACAGCACACGTGTCGAGGCGTTCCTGGAGAAGCCGACGAACCCGCCGGCGCTGCCGGGGAGCGCGAACGAGGTGTTCGCCTCCATGGGCAACTACCTCTTCACGACGAAGACGCTCGTCGACGCGCTGCTCCAGGACGCCGAGGACGACGACTCGGCGCACGACATGGGCGGTTCGATCCTGCCGATGCTCACCGAGCGCGGCGTCGCCCAGGTCTACGACTTCGACGCCAACCACGTCCCCGGCGAGACCGAGCGGGACCACGGCTACTGGCGGGACGTCGGCACCCTCGACTCGTACTACGAGGCCCACATGGACCTCATCTCGGACGAGCCGATGTTCAACCTCGACAACCGGCGCTGGCCGATCTACACGCACTCGGGGCAGTTGCCGCCCGCGAAGTTCTGCGCGGCGGGCATCGCGAGCGAGTCGATCGTCAGCCCGGGATGCGTCATCCGCGGCCAGGTCACCGGCTCCGTCCTGTCCCCGGGGGTGACGGTCGAGGACGGCGCGGTCGTCCAGAGCTCGGTCCTGCACGACAACGTGCGCATAGGCCGCGGCGCCGTGGTCCGCGGCGCCGTCCTCGACAAGAACGTGGAGGTCCCGGCCGGGGCGACGATCGGCGTCAACCCGCAGCGGGACGCGGAGCTCTACACCGTCTCGAAGAACGGCGTGATCGCCCTCGGCAAGGGCCAGGCGGTGCACTGACACGGTGTGCCGACGCGGGTGCGGGCGGCCGGATTCCGGCCGCCCGCACCCGTCTCACCGCTACGGCACACGTATGCCCGTCACAGCACCCGGCGCCGCCGCCCCAGCCACGTCTGCGCGATCACCACGACCGCCAGGAACGCCCCGCTGACCACCTGCTGATAGGCGGAGTCGAGCGAACCGATCTGGTTGATCACGTTCTGGATGACCTTCAGGAGGAGGACGCCCACGAGCGAGCCGCTGATGAAGCCGAAGCCGCCCGTCAGCAGGGTGCCGCCGATGACGACCGCCGAGATCGCCTCCAGCTCCATGCCCGAGCCGAGGATGGTCACGCCCGACACCAGCCAGGCCGCGTTCAGCGCGCCCGCCAGGCCCGCGCACAGGCCGGACAGCGTGTAGACGCCGATCTTCGTGCGGGCGACCGGCGCGCCCATCAGGGCCGCCGCGTCCTCGTTGCCGCCGACGGCGTACACGTACTGTCCGAAGCGCGTGCGGCGGAGCACCACCGCGCCGAGCACGAACAGGGCCAGCGTGATCCAGACCGGCAGGCCGATCCCGAACAGCTTCTCCTGGCCGAGCGAGGCGAACACCGTCGACTTGTCGACGAGGTACGTCTCCGAGCCCTCGTCGGTGATGGCGAGGAGGATGCCGCGCGCGCCGAGCATCGCCGCGAGGGTGACGATGAAGGGGGCGAGCCGGGAACGGGCGATGAGCAGGCCGTTGACCAGCCCGATCAGGCCGCATACCGCAAGGGGCAGCAGCAGTGCCACGATCGTCCCGTACCGCGAACCCCAGGCCGCGAGCACGCCGCCGAGGGCGAACAGCGAACCGACCGACAGGTCGATGCCGCCCGTGATGATCACGAAGGTCATGCCGAGCGCCACGATCGCGAGGAACGCGGACGACAGGGCCATGTTCTCCAGGTTGTCGCCGGTCAGGAACGTGTCGAAGGAGAGCGACGCGGCGATCACCGCGATCACCAACGTGACCAGCGCGCCGTGCTGTTGGGCGAGCGCGCTCAGGCGTTCCCCGCGCGTCGCGCCGAGCGCCTCGTCCTGCGCGGCCTCGGCCGGTTGTGCCGCTTCGACTTTCGTCATCGTCATCGCTTCCCCCGTTCCCTGGCCGCGTAGACGGCGAGCACGATCACCACGGCCTGGGCGATCTGCGTCCACGACGGCGGCAGGTCGTGCTTGATGAGCGTGGCCGTCAGGAGCTGGATGAGGACCGCGCCCGCGACGGTGCCGCCGATGCGGACCCGGCCGCCGGTGAGCGGCGTGCCGCCGACCACGACGGCGGTGATCGCGGAGAGTTCCATCAGGTTGCCGAGCGAGGTCGGGTCGCTCGCCGTGAGGCGGGCGGTCGCGAGGACGCCGGCGGTCGCGGCGAGCACGCCCGACACGACGTAGACCAGGATGAGTACCCGGCGCACCGGCAGGCCCGCGAGCTTCGCCGCCGGGCGGCTGTCACCGATCGCGAGGAGCTGACGGCCGAACGTCGTGCGCCGCACCACGAAGGCGACGAGCAGGGCGAGCGCCGCCGCGATCAGGACCAGGTACGGGATGCCGAGCACGTCGCCGGTACCGAGCGAGCGCAGACCCGGGTCGCGGACATCCTTGAGCTGCGGCAGCAGGACGAGCGCGAGACCCCGGCCCGCGACCATCAGCGCCAGCGTGGCGACGATGGGCTGGACGCCGATGAACGCGATCAGGGCGCCGTTCGCGACGCCGACCAGGGCGCCGCCGATGAGCGCGGCGATCAGCGCGATCCACACCCCGTACCCGAGGTAGAGGGAGATGAGGGAGGTGGCGAGCGCCATCACCGAGCCGACCGACAGGTCGACGCCCTCGGTGCCGATGGCGAGCGCCATGCCGAGCGCCACGATCAGGACGGGCGCCACCTGCACGGCCTGCGTACGGAAGTTCTCCGCCGACAGGAAGTGCGGGGTGAAGGCGATGTTGGCCAGGAGCAGGACGGCGACGCCCGCGTAGACGCCGTACTCCTGGAGCAGGCGCATCAGCCGGGCGCGGTCGACGCCGGCCCTGCCGAGGGACAGGTCAGTCAACGCTCGGCCCTCCAGCGGGTGTCGCGGCGATGGCACGCATCAGTCGGTCCTCCGTGACCCCGTCACCGGTCAGCTCCGCGACCACGGCGCCGTCCTTCAGGACGACGACCCGGTCCGAGCCCTCGATCAGCTCCTCCGTGTCGGAGGAGATCAGCAGGACGGCGAGGCCGTCGTCGGCCAGTTCGTCGATGAGTTTCTGCACCTCGGCCTTGGCGCCGACATCGATGCCACGGGTCGGCTCGTCGAGGAGCAGCACCTTCGGGTTCATCGCGAGCCAGCGCGCGAGCAGCACCTTCTGCTGGTTGCCGCCCGACAGCTCGCCGACCTTCTGGTGCGGGCCCGCCGACTTGATGCGGAGCCGCTTGACGAAGGTGTCGACGATGCGGTCGATGCGGCCCTCGTCGACGAGGCCGAAGCGGGACAGGGTCGGCAGCGCGGCGAGCGCGATGTTCTCGCGCACCGACAGGCCGGGCACGATCCCCTCGGCCTTGCGGTCCTCGGGCAGCAGGCTGATGCCGGCGCGGATCGCGGCGGGCGTGGAGCCGGTCCGCACCTGGGCGCCGGCCACCGTGACCCGGCCGCCGTCCGTCGGCAGCGCGCCCGCGATCGCCTTCGCGGTCTCGCTGCGCCCCGAGCCGAGGAGCCCGCCGAGACCGACGACCTCCCCGGGCCTGATGTCGAGGGACACCCCGTGCAACTGGTGCTGGACGGAGAGGTCCTGCGCGCGCAGGATGGGCTCGGCCGCCGTGTCGTGCTCGCCGGAGAACTTCGTCAGGCCCTCGTCCTGCACGTCGCCGATGTCGCGGCCCAGCATGAGCGAGACGAGGCGGAGCCGGTCCAGGTCGGCGAGTTTTCCGGTGTGCACGAGCTTGCCGTCGCGGAGCACGGTGACGGCGTCGCAGACCGCGTACAGCTCGTCGAGGCGGTGGCTGACGTAGACGACCGCGATGCCGCGCTCGCGCAGCATCCGGATCACCCCGAAGAGCGTCTGCACCTCGCGCGGTTCGAGCGACGACGTCGGCTCGTCCATGATGACGACCTTCGCGTCGACCGAGACCGCGCGGGCAAGCGCCACCATCTGCTGGGCCCCGATGCCGAGTTCGCGCAGCGGGCGCTGCACGTCGACCCGGACGCCGAGGTCGCGCAGGGCCGCGTCCGCCTCCCGGTGCATGCGCCGGAAGTCGATCAGGCCCAGCTTGGTGCGGGGTTCGCGGCCCAGGAACAGGTTGCGGGCCACGCTCATCAGGGGGACGAGGTTGACCTCCTGGTAGATGGTGGAGATCCCCGCGTGCTGTGCTTCGAGCGGCGTCGAGAAACTGACCTCGCGGCCGTCGTAGGTGAGGGTGGAGCCGCCCGCTTCGGCGGCCGGGTCGGGCTGGTACACGCCGGTGAGGACCTTGATGAGCGTGGACTTGCCCGCCCCGTTCTCCCCGATGAGGGCGTGCACCTCCCCGGCGCGCGCGGTGAAGTCGACACCGTCGAGTGCGCGCACGCCGGGAAACGTCTTGCTGAGATTCTTTGCCGACAGCATCAGAACGCCTTGTTCAGATCCGTCTTGGCGTTGGACTCGGTGTACGCGCTGTCCTTGATGACGATGTCCTGGCCGACCTTGTCGCCCTTGGTGAAGGAGTCCAGGGTCTGGAAGGCGAGCGGGCCGAAGCGCGGGTTGGACTCGATGACGCCGGAGATCCAGCCGTCGACGATGCCCTGGACCGCGTTGCGCGTGCCGTCGACCGTGACGATCTTGACGGCGCCCGCCTTCTTGCCGGCGCTCTTGAGCGCGTTGACGGCGCCCAGGCCCATCTCGTCGTTCTCGGCGTAGATGCCGGTGATGTCGGGCTTGGACTGGATGAGCTGCTCGGTGACCTGCTGGCCCTTCTCGCGGGCGAACTCACCGGTCTGCTTGAAGACGATCTTCAGACCCGGGGCCTTCGCCTTGATCTGGTCCTCGAAGCCCTTGGTGCGCTCGGTGGTCACGTTGTTGCCCGCGGCGCCGAGCAGGATCGCGACGGTGCCCTTGCCGCCGGTCGCCTCGATCATCTGGTCCGCGGCGCGCTTGCCCTGCTCCACGAAGTCCGAGCCGATGAAGGACACGTAGTCCTTGCAGGCCGTCGCGTTGATCTTGCGGTCGACGGTGACGATCGGGATGTGCTTGGCGCCCGCCGCGCGCAGCACGGGCTCCCAGCCGTCGGAGTTGAGCGGCGCGATGACCAGCAGGTCGGCGCCCTTCGCGATGAGGTCCTGGACGTCACTGATCTGCTTGGAGAACTGCGACTGGGCGTTGGCCGTGAGCAGCTTGATGCCGCGCTTGTCGGCCTCGGCCTTGATGGAGGCGGTCTCCGCGATGCGGAACGGGTTGGCCTCCTTCTCGGACTGCGAGAAACCGACGGTGGCGCCCTTGAGGTCGAGCTTCTTGCCGCCGTAGGCCGCTATGTCACAGGTCTGGCCACCCCCGGAGGAGGCGACCTCCTGCCCGGCGTTCTCGTCCTGCGCGCTGGAACTCGAAGCGTCCGAGCCGGATTTGTCGTCCTCGGACTTGGCGCATCCGGTGGCGAGCGCGAGGCTCGCGACGAGGCCGGCGGCGAGCAGGGCCCGGGAGGAGGTGCGGCGAAAGCGTGCGGTCTGCGTCATGTGGTGGTCCCCAAAACGGCACGGCCCGGCGCGTGAACGCGCTGACGGGGTAGGAGTGTTCGACCGGTGGAACGGCGGTACAGGGGAGGTTTTTACATCGTTGGAAGGGTGCTGTAAAGGCTTTTCACAGCTACTCGTCTCCGGGCGCCCGCCGAAAGCCGGCCCGGAGGGTCAGCGCCGCCCCAGGGTGCTTTCCCGCTCTATCAGCCGGTATGCGGCCGCGAGTTCACGCCCCGAGCGCTGCTCGGGATGCTCCAGACGGCTGAGCAGCGACCGCACCGCCAGCCGGGCGATGGCCTGCTTGTCCGGGGAGATCGTGGTCAGTGTCACCGCCCCGAACCTGCCCTCCGCGATGTCGTCGAAACCGACCACCGCCACGTCCCACGGCACCCGCAGACCCCGCTCGTGCAGCACGCGCATCGCGCCGATCGCGACCAGGTCGTTGTAGGCGAAGACGGCATCGGGCCGCACCCCCGCGTCCAGCATCCGCGCCATCGCCTCGGCCCCGTCGCCCCGGTCCCAGCCGCCCGTCGCCCCGACCTGCGCGTCCGGTGCCGGAAGCCCCGCCTCGGTCAGCTCGGCGCGCCAGCCCGCGAGCCGCAGATGCGCCGGCTGATTGGCCGAATCGGTGCGTTCGCCCAGGTACGCGATGCGGGTGCGGCCCCGGCTGATGAGATGCCGCACGGCGGTCCGGGCCGCCGCGACGTTGTCGATGGCGATGTGGTCGTAGGGCAGGGCGTACTCGCGCTCGCCGAGCAGCACGAGCGGCACGTCGTCGTCCCGGCCGCGCAGGTCCTCCGCCTCCAGTTCCAGGGGGCTCAGGATCAGCCCGTCGATCACCCGGGCCCGGAAGCCCTGACTGACCAGGACCTCCTGCTCACGGTCGCCCCGGGTGTGGTCGAGCAGCACGGTCACGTCGTGCTCTGCGGCCGCGTCGATCACGGCGCCCGCGAGCTCCGCGAAGTACGGGTTGCCCAGCTCGGGCACGGCGAGCGCGATGATCCCCGTACGCCCTTTGCGCAGGTTGCGGGCGGTGAGATTGGGCCGGTAGCCGAGCTCGTCGATGGCGGACTGGACGCGGGCCCGCATCGCCGGTGTGACGTGCTGGTAGTTGTTCACCACGTTCGAGACGGTCTTGATCGAGACGCCCGCGCGCTCCGCGACATCCTTGAGGCTCACCCGCACGGAATCTCCTTCGGCTCGGCGCACCCGCTCACCGGATGCGCGTGTCATGCCCCTGGACAGCACAGCGGAATGCGTGCTGTCATGCCAACTGCCGTTCCTTCCAACGTTGTACAGACGAGTTGTACCGACTGGAACGGCGAGCCGCCACCCTTCCTCGACGTGTTCCACCGGACGCGTCCCGCACTGGAGGAACGTTGCGCACCAGAACCCTCAGACGACAGGGCCGCCATCTGGCTCCGCTGCTCACCGCGGCGCTCGGTCTCACCGCACTCACCGTGGCACCGTCCGCCACGGCCGCGGACGAACCGGCCGTGCCGCACGGGCTCAAAGGCGAGTACTACACCCAATCCGCCCCGGGAGCCTTCGACTTCGACGAGTTGAAGGCCACCGGTTTCGATCCGCAGCTCGACTTCGGCAGCCTGGAGTCCAGGCTCCAGTCGGCGACGGGCCGCAATGACGACGTGAACGTCCGCTGGACCGGAAAGCTGGTGCCGGAGAAGACCGGCCTGACAACGTTTTCCATCACCGGCGACAACGGCTTCCGCCTCTGGGTCGACGACAAGCTCGTCATCGACCACTGGGTCGACGACTGGGACAAGGAACAGACCTCCCAGGCCGTCCAGTTGACCGCCGGGCAGGCGGTGAACTTCAAGGTCGAGTACTTCGAGCACTACGGCGGGTCCAACCTGCACGTGCGCTGGACCGAGCCGGGCGGGCAGAAGGAGGCGATCCCGTCCTCCGCGTTCCGCATCCCGGACGACTGGGCGTACGACGGCGCCATCGGCACCACCGTGCTCGGCGACGGCCGCACCCTGAAGCTTGACTTCGCGCAGAAGCTCAACGCCGTGCCGAGCGAGGTCGACGACCACCTCACCGCGGTGATCGGCGGCGCGAAGTGGCCGCTCAAGAGCGTCAAGGCGGACAAGAAGAACTCGCGGACGCTGCTCGTGAACCTCACCGAGCCCGTCGTCGGCAACAAGGACGGTGACGCACCTGGCCTCGCCGACGTCACCTACGACGGCAAGGGTGGTCTGACCGGCGGCGACGGCAAGGCCGTCGGCTCGTTCTGGTCCAGCGGCCCGAACCACTCGACGTACCAGCTGTCCACCAAGTGGGGCGACAAGGTCACCCCGGACAACGCCCACCGCGAGTACCCGCGGCCCCAGCTCACCCGCTCGGACTGGCAGAACCTGAACGGGACCTGGGAGTTCGCCGGCGCCAAGGACGGCGACCCCGTCCCGACCGGCAAGAAGCTCGGCGAGAAGATCCTCGTGCCCTACCCGGTCGAGTCCCAGCTCTCCGGGATCGAGCGCCACGAGGACCGCATGTGGTACCGCCGCACCTTCACGGTCCCCAAGAACTGGAAGGTCGGCAAGGACCAGCGGCTCCAGCTGAACTTCGGCGCCGTGGACTGGAAGTCCGAGGTCTACGTCAACGGCAAGAAGGTCGCGGACCACAAGGGCGGCTACGACAAGTTCAGCGCCGACATCACCGACGCGCTGAAGCCGGGCCGCACCCAGGAGCTGATCGTCGGCGTCTACGACCCGACCGACGCCGCGAACGGCGAGAACCCGCCGCTCGGCAAGCAGCGCCTCGACCCGTCCGGCATCTGGTACACCCCGTCGTCCGGCATCTGGCAGACGGTATGGATGGAGCCGGTCGCCAAGGACAGCGTCACCGACCTGAAGCTGACCCCGGACGTCAGGACCAGCAGCCTCGCCGTCGAGACGACCGGCGTGAAGGCGGGTCTCCCCGTCACCGCCACCGCGTACGAGGGCAAGCGCAAGGTCGGCACCGTCACCGGTGTCTCCGGCAAGAAGCTCACCCTCAAGCTGAGCAAGCCGCACCTGTGGACCCCGGACGACCCGTTCCTCTACGACCTCAAGGTGAGCGTCGGCAAGGACCGCGTCGGCAGCTACTTCGGGATGCGCTCCATCTCCGTCGAGAACGTGAACGGCACGCCGCGCACCGTCCTCAACGGCAAGCCCACCTTCATGATGGCCACCCTCGACCAGGGCTACTGGCCGGACGGTCTGCACACGGCGCCGAGTGACGAGGCGCTCGCGTACGACCTGAAGATGCACAAGGAGATGGGCTTCAACTCGGTCCGCAAGCACATCAAGGTCGAGCCCGACCGCTGGTTCTACTGGGCCGACAAGCTCGGCCTCCTGGTCTGGCAGGACATGCCGGCGATGACGGCCGGGGTGAACCCCTCGACGGCCGCCCGCGCCGAGTTCGAGCGCGAGATGAAGATCATGATCGACCAGCACGCCAACCACCCGTCGGTCATCATGTGGGTCACCCTCAACGAGGGCTGGGGCCAGTACGACGAGGCGCGCCTCGCCGACCAGGCCAAGGCCTGGGACCCGACCCGTCTCATCAACTCGATGTCCGGCATCAACCTCGGCCGTGACGGCGGCACCGGCGACATCCTCGACGAGCACGGCTACCCGAGCCCGGCGCTGCCCCCGAACCCGGACGGCAAGCGCGCCCTGGTCGCGGGCGAGTACGGCGGCCTCGGCCTCGCCGTACCGGGCCACGCCTGGTCGGTCCAGCAGTCCTACGTCGACGTGGACCCGGCGACGTACACGGACGACTACCTCACCAAGCTCGACGAGGTGCACGCCCTGGCCTGCAAGGGCGGCAACGGCGCCGTCTACACGCAGATCTCCGACGTGGAGGGCGAGCTGAACGGGCTCGTCACCTACGACCGCAGGGTCGTGAAGCCGGACGTGAAGCGGGTGCACGACGCACAGGTGAAGCTGATCAAGGACGCCTCGCAGGCGACCGTGCAGAACTGCGCCTGATCCCTCAGGCGCTTCGGGGCGGGCCCGGCGACTGCCGGTCCCGCCCCTCCCCTTGGCCCTCCTGGCTCCATCCACCCCCGTGAGGAGCAAGCAGATGACCGTGACACGACGTGGCGTACTGCAGGGCACCACCGTGGCCGCGGCGGCGACGGTGTTCGGAGTCCCTTCCTTCGGGGCCGCGAGCGCGGCCGGGACCGCCGTCGCCCCCGACGCCTTCACCCGCCTCCCCGTCGGCTCCATCACCGCCCGCGGCTGGCTCGCCGAACAGCTCAGGCTCCAGCTCGCCGGGCTCTGCGGCCGCTACGAGGAGAAGTCCCACTTCCTGAAGCCGGACACCAGCGGCTGGGTCCACCCCGAACTCGGCGGCTGGGAGGAACTCCCGTACTGGCTGCGCGGGTTCGTGCCGCTCGCCATCGCGACCCGGGACGCCGCGGCCCTGAGGACGAGCAAGCGCTGGATCGACGCCGTCCTCGCCACCCAGGAGGCGGACGGCTTCTTCGGCCCGCGCGCCCTGCGCACCTCGCTCAACGGCGGCCCCGACTTCTGGCCGTTCCTGCCGCTCCTCATGGCGCTGCGCACCTACGAGGAGTACACGCACGACGCCCGGATCGTGCCGTTCCTGACCCGCTTCCTGCGCTACATGGAGGCCCAGGGCAAGGGCGCCTTCGACACCAGCTGGGTCTCCGTGCGCTGGGGCGACGGCATCGACACCGCGCGCTGGCTGTACGACCGCACGGGGGAGGCGTTCCTCGTGAGCCTCGTCGAGAAGATGCACCGCTACGGCGCCGACTGGACGGGCCCGCTGCCCACCCCGCACAACGTCAACATCGCCCAGGGCTTCCGCGAACCCGCCCAGTACGCGCAGTGGGCGACGAGCGGCGCCGACGACCTGGTGCGGGCCACGTACCGCACCTACGACCAGGTGATCGCCGAGTACGGGCAGTTCGCGGGCGGCGGCATCGCGGGCGACGAGAACTACCGGCCCGGCTTCGGTGATCCACGGCAGGGGTTCGAGACCTGCGGCATCGTCGAGTTCATGGCCAGCCACGAGCTGCTCACCCGGCTCACCGGCGACCCCGTGTGGGCCGACCGCTGCGAGGACCTCGCCTTCAACATGCTGCCCGCGTCCCTCGACCCGCAGGGCAAGGGCATCCACTACGTCACCAGCGCCAACGGCGTCGACCTCGACAACGCCCGCAAGACGAACGGCCAGTTCCAGAACGGCTTCGCCATGCAGTCGTTCCAACCGGGCGTCGACCAGTACCGCTGCTGCCCGCACAACTACGGCATGGGCTGGCCCTACTTCAACGAGGAGCTGTGGCTGGCCACCCCGGACGGCGGGCTCGCCGCCGCCCTGTACTCCGCGTGCGAGGTGCGGGCCGAGGTGGGCGAGGGTTCCGTCCCGGTGACCATCACCGAGGAGACGGACTACCCGTTCGACGAGACGATCACGCTGACCGTCCGCGCGGACCGGCCGGTCGAGTTCCCGCTGCGGCTGCGCGTGCCGGGCTGGTGCGAGAAGCCGCGGCTCGCGGTCAACGGCCGCACGGTCGACGCCGGTTCCGGCCCGTCCTTCGCCGAGGTCCGCCGCACCTGGCGCACCGGCGACCGCGTCACCCTGCGCCTGCCGCAGCGCACCACCCTGCGCACCTGGGCCCGCAACCACGACAGCGTCAGCGTCGACCACGGGCCGCTCACCTACTCCCTGAAGATCACCGAGAAGTACGTACGGACCGGGGGCGACGACGCCTTCCCCGAGTACGACGTGCACGCCGCCTCCGCCTGGAACTACGGCCTCGTGCCCGGCAGCACACCCACCCCGCACCGCAGGCCGGGGCCGCTGCCCGGCAACCCGTTCACCCCGGACTCCACGCCCGTCACGCTCACCGCGCGGGCCCGCCGGCTGCCGGAGTGGATCGCGGACGAGGAGCACGTCGTGGCGCCGCTCCAGCAGAGCCCGGCCCGCAGCCGGGCGGCCGTGGAGACGGTGACGCTCGTGCCGATGGGCGCGGCGCGGCTGCGCGTCACGTCCTTCCCGACGGCGGCCCCGGACGGTGAGCCCTGGACGCCCGAGGCCCCGTACCACCGCGTCCAGAACAAGCACAGCGGCAAGGTCCTCGCCGTCGACTCCATGTCCACGGACAATGACGCGCGGGTCGTCCAGTTCGACAACTCCGGGACCGGCGACCATGCCTGGCAGCTGGTCGACGCGGGCGGCGGCAGGCTCCGTCTCCGCAACGGCCAGAGCGGCAAGTACCTGTCCGTCAAGGGCAGCTCCACCGCCGACAGCGCCTGGGCCGTCCAGTACGAGGACGACGGGCGCCCCGACCTGCTGTGGACCCGTGTCGAGCAGGGCGACGGCTGGTTCCTGCTGCGCAACGAGCACAGCGGCAAGGTGCTCGGCGTCGACGGGATGTCCACGGCCAACAGCGCCCAAGTGGTGCAGTTCGCCGACAACGGGACGGATGACCACCTGTGGCGGCTGACGTCTTGACGGACCCCCGGGACGCACGAAGAATGAGCGCGCCCGTTGACAACGTTGTCGAAAGGCTGAGGATGACAACCCGCACGACAGTCCGCAGAACCGGCCGCAGGGCCGCCCGCCTCGCGGTGGGCGTGCTCGGAGCCGCCGTCCTGCTCGGGACCGGGCTCGGCGCGCCGGTGGCGCAGGCCGCGGCCCACGACTCCGGCCGGCTCACGGACCTGGTCAACACCTTCATCGGCACCGAGAACGAGGGCAACACCTACCCCGGTGCCGCCGTCCCGTTCGGCATGGTCCAGTTCTCGCCCGACACCGGGCACAACACCGGCTACGACTACTCCGAGAACCACATCCGCGGCTTCTCGACCGTCCACATCTCCGGTGTCGGCTGCGGGCTCGGCGGCGACCTGCCCGTGCTGCCCACGACCGGGGACATCACGAGCACGGACTACGCGAAGTACGCGGCCGAGTTCAGCCACGACGACGAGACGGCCTCGCCCGGCTACTACAAGGTCGGCCTCAAGACCGGGATCGGCGCCGAACTGAGCGCCACCCCGCGCACCGGCGTCCAGCGCTACACCTTCCCGGCCACCGACAAGGCCAACGTCCTCATCAACGCGGGCCAGTCCCTGCACAAGTCCGTGCACACCAAGGTCGAGATCCTCGACAGCCGCACCGTGCGCACCGCCATCACGGGCAGCGGCTTCTGCCAGGACACCAAGCCGTACACGGTCTACACGATCACCAAGTTCGACCGCCCCTTCAAGACGTCCGGCACCTGGAAGGGCGACACCGTCACCGCGGGCTCCAGGTCCTCCGCCGCGGACGCCGAGCGCAACGGCGCCTACGTGCGGTTCGACACGAGCAAGGACCGCACCGTCGAGGCGACCACCGCCATCTCCTACGTGGACGCCAAGGGCGCGGCCCTCAACCTCCGCGCGGAGGGCGGCCGTTCCTTCGACAAGGTCCACCGCGCCGCGACCGCAGCGTGGGAGGACCGGCTCGGCGACGTCCAGGCGAAGGGCGGCGGCGAGACCCTGCGCCGCACCTTCTACTCCTCGCTGTACCGCTCGTTCCTCGCGCCGAACGTCGGCAGCGACGTGGACGGCCGGTACACCGGCTGGGACCAGAAGATCCACCGTGCCAAGGGGTACACGTACTACCAGAACTGGTCGCTCTGGGACACCTACCGCACCCAGGCGCAGCTCCTGGCGCTGCTCGCGCCGCGCGAGTCGCGGGACATGGCCCTGTCGGTCATCCAGATCGACAAGGACAGCGGCTGGCTGCCCAAGTGGGGCTACGGCACGGTCGAGACGAACATCATGACCGGTGACCCGGTCACCCCGTTCCTCACCAACGCCTACCAGCAGGGCCTGCTCAAGGGGCACGAGGAGGACGCGTACCGCGCGCTGAAGAAGAACGCCGACGGCGTGCCGCCGGCCGATTCCGCGCCCGTGGGCCGCGAGGCCAACAAGGAGTACCTGGCCGACGGCTTCGCCCCGTACATCAAGGGCCGCGCGCACGTGAAGCCCGGCGACTCCGACTACGACCACGGGGCCTCGGCCACCCTGGAGTACGCCCTGTCCGACGCCATGCTCGGTCAGATGGCGAAGGAGCTGGGCCACAAGGCCGACGCGAAGCGGTACGCCGAGCGGGCGCAGAACTACCGCAAGATCTTCGACAGCTCGACCGGTTTCTTCCGGGCGCGCGACGCCTCCGGCGCCTTCACCGGGCCCGCCGACCCCGCGCAGAGCGAGGGCTTCCACGAGGGCACGTCCTGGCAGTACCAGTGGCTCGTGCCGCAGGACCTGCCCGGCATGGTCTCCCTGATCGGCGGCACGGACGCGGCGAACAAGCGCCTCGACTCCTTCTTCGCCTACGACCAGCTCGTCGCCGACCCGGCGAAGACCGCCCGCGAGGTGTGGGTCAACGGGCCGTACGACTACTACAACGCGGACAAGTACAACCCGCAGAACGAGCCCGACCTCATCGCCCCGTACACCTACCTCTCCACCGGCCAGCCGTGGAAGACCACCGACGTGGTGCACGCCGCGCTGACCCTGTTCACCGACGGCCCGACCGGCATGACCGGCAACGACGACCTCGGCACCATGTCCGCCTGGAACGTCCTGTCGTCCATCGGCATCTTCCCGGTGCAGCCCGGCACCGACACCTGGGGCCTGTCGACGCCCGTCTTCGAGCGTGTCGACCTCACCCTGGACCGCCGCTACTACCCGAAGGGGAAGCTGACGGTACGGGCGCCGGGCACGTCCGGCACCGACCGGTACATCCAGTCGGCCCGCACGAACGGGGCCGCGTACGGCAAGACGTATCTGACCACCGAGGACCTGCGCGGCCTGCGCGATCTGTCGTTCACGGTGGGCAGCGCGCCCTCGGCGTGGGGGACCGGTGCGGACGCCGCGCCGCCCGCGCTGAAGTGACGTACTAGACACGCACCAGGAGTCACAGGAGACCCGCCTTTCCCGGAGAGTTCACGGAGAGGCGGGTCTTAACTTGTTGTTAACTGTGCGTGCCTAGATCGTACTTGACCGTAATCGGCGGCGGGCGATTGACTGTGCCCTTCTCGACCCCTGATGTCTTCCCCCGTCGTCGACGCGAGAGCACTCCATGACTGCCACAGCACCGGACCTGCTCGCCCCTCTCGACCTTGCCTTCTGGAACATCGAGACCGCCGAACACCCCATGCACCTGGGCGCGTTGGGCGTCTTCGAGGCCGACGGGCCGGGCGCCGCCCGCCACGCGTACGAACTCCTCGCCGCGCGCGCCGCCGGAGTGCCGGGTCTGCGGATGCGCATAGCGGGCGTACTGGTGCCCGTGGGCGGCGCCGCGCGCGTGGAAGTCACGAGCTTCGACCCGCTGGACCACGTGCGGATCGCGGAGCCCGTCGCCGACTTCCACGCCGCCGCGGGCGCGCTGATGCAGCGGCCGCTCGACCGGGCCCGGCCCCCGTGGGAGGCGCACGTCCTGCCTTCGGCGGACGGCGCGTCCTTCGCCGTGCTCTTCAAGTTCCACCACGCCCTCGCCGACGGACTGCGCGCGCTGACGCTCGCCGCCGCCGTCATGGACCCCGTGGACCTGCCCGCCGCACGGGCGCCGAAGGAGGAGCCCGCGCCCCGGCGCGGCCTGCGCCTGCCCTTCCCCGGCCTGCGCGACCTCACCCTCGGCGATCTCGACCCGCGCCGCTACCCCGGCCACGTCCGCTCCCTGGTGACCAGCACCACACAGGCCGTCTCGATCGGCGCCTCCGTGGCCCGCGCCACCTGGGGCGTGCACACCTCGCCCGCGCTGACCTCCCGGGCCAGCGGCGAGCGGGCCACCGCGGGCGTCGTCCTCGACCTCGACGACGTGCACCGGATCCGCAAGAGCGCGGGCGGCACCGTCAACGACGTCCTCATCGCGATCGTCGCCGGGGCCGTGCGGCGCTGGCTCGACGAGCGCGGCGACGGCAGCGAGGGCGTCGAACCGCGCGCCCTGATCCCCGTCTCGCGGCGCCGCCCGCGCACCGCCCACCCGCAGGGCAACCGGCTCTCCGGCTACCTCCTGCGCCTGCCGGTCGCCGAGCCCGACCCCCGGGCGCGGCTGCGCGTCGTACGGACCGCCATGGACCGGCGCAAGAATTCCGGGCCGAACCGGGGCGCCGGGGCCGTCGCCCTGCTCGCCGACCACGTGCCGCCCCTCGGGCACCGGCTCGGCGGCTCGTTCGTCGGGCAGAACGCGCGCCTCCTCTTCGACCTGCTCGTCACCAGCGTGCCGCTGCCCAGCCTCGGCCTGCGGCTCGGCGGCTGCCCCCTCACCGAGGTCTTCCCGCTGGCGCCGCTCGCCCAGGGCCAGTCCCTGGCCGTCGCGGTCTCGACGTACCGGGGGCGCGTCCACTACGGGCTCGTGGCCGACGCACGGGCCGTCCCGGACCTGGCGACGCTGGCCCGCGCCGTGACGGAGGAGCTGCGCGCGCTGACCGCCGCCTGTGCTCCGTAGGAGGGGAGCGAACCGTACGGGTTTGGAGACTGGACCGGGGCGTTTGTAAAATTTCGCTTTCATAGTTCTCGGCAGCGAGCGCGGACCCCGCGCGGCGCCCGGGATCCACTCCAGAAACGGCAGCGGCGATGACGGTGACAGACGACAACCAGGCCCCGGGGGCCTCTGACCTCTCCGGGGAGAACCCCGGTCCGGGCATCGACCCCGAGCGGCTCGCCGTCTGCCTCAGCGTGCTCGACGAGCTGGACCGGCTCGACGTGGACCACCCCGACGCGATCGCCGTGCGGCGCGCCACCGCCGGGATCTACCGGACCGTGAAGCAGCGCCGCCGCCAGGAGCGCCGCGCCGCCAAGACCGCCCACGACAAGGCCGTCACCGAGGCGACCGCGACGGGCTCCGCGCAGCGCATCGACGACGAGACCGAGGGCCTGCTGCCCCAGTCCCGCACCGAGGAGGGCACCCTCGCGGGGATCCTCCAGCGCCCGCGCTCCTGCTACACCTGCAAGAAGCGGTACGTCGAGGTCGACTACTTCTACCACCAGCTCTGTCCGGACTGCGCCCGCCTGAACCGGACCAAGCGCGACGCCCGCACCGACCTCACCGGCAAGCGGGCCCTGCTCACCGGCGGCCGCGCCAAGATCGGCATGTACATCGCGCTGCGCCTGCTGCGGGACGGCGCGCACACGACGATCACGACGCGCTTCCCCAAGGACGCCATCCGCCGCTTCAAGGCGATGGAGGACTCCGCGGACTGGATCCACCGCCTGGAGGTCGTCGGCATCGACCTGCGCGACCCGGCGCAGTCCGTCGAGCTGGCCGAGCGCCTCGCCGCGCAGGGCCCGCTCGACATCCTCATCAACAACGCCACGCAGACCGTGCGCCGCCTGCCCTCCGCCTACGCCGCCCTGGTCGACGGCGAGAGCGCGCCGCTGCCCGCCGGTGAACTGCCCGCCCACTCCGTCATCGGCGCCTTCAACTCCGGCGCGGTCGACGGCATAGCGGCCCTGCCGATCGGCACCAGCGGCCTCGACGCGCAGAAGGTCGCCGACCTGGCGCTCGTCGCGGGCAACGCGAGCGTCGAGCGGCACCTGGCCGGCACCGCGATCGACGCGGGCGGCCTCGTCCCCGACGTCGTCGACTCCAACACCTGGGTGCAGACCATCGACCAGATCTCCCCGGTCGAGCTGCTCGAGACCCAGCTGTGCAACTACACGTCGCCGTTCATCCTGATCAGCGCCCTGCGCCCGGCCATGGCCGACGCCGCGAAGAAGGCGTCGAGCGGGCGCGCCTACGTCGTCAACGTCTCCGCGATGGAGGGCGTCTTCGGCCGCGGCTACAAGGGCGCGGGCCACCCGAACACCAACGCCGCCAAGGCCGCGATGAACATGGTGACCCGCACCAGCGCCCAGGAGATGTTCCAGAGCGACGGCATCCTCATGACCTCCGTCGACACCGGCTGGATCACCGACGAGCGCCCGCACTACGACAAGCTGCGCCTCGCCGAGGAGGGCTTCCACGCCCCGCTCGACCTGATCGACGGCGCCGCCCGCGTCTACGACCCGGTCGTCCGCGGCGAGGCGGGCGACGACGTGTACGGCGTCTTCCTGAAGGACTACGAACCCGGCAAGTGGTAGCGGAGCCGGCGGCGGACGGCGCCCGCCTCGCCGGCCGGCGAGGCGGCCCGCACCCGAACGCCGTCCGCCGCCCGGCCGGGCCGGCGTCCGCTCAGCCGCTGTGCACGGCAGCCGCGTGCCGCGCCGCGACCAGCTCCAGCACCGGGCGCCAGTCCTCCATGACCCCCGCGTCCAAACCCACCACCTTGCCCGCGTCGTCCGCCTGGCGCAGGGTCACCGCGTCCTCGGCCAGCGGGTCCGCCTCGAACGCGGCGATCTCGCGCGCCGACATCGGGCCGCCCTGCGCGGCGAGGGTCCGGGCGCTCTGCGCCGACAGGCCGCGGCCCGGTTCGAGCGCGCTCAGGTAGCGCTTCGCGGGGACGTGCAGTCGCACCAGGCGCGCCACCCGCTCCCCGAGCAGCCCGCGCACCGCGTCGGCGCCCCGGTCCGCGTGCCCGGCGTCGTCTCCCGGGTACAGCAGATGGCCCAGATCGTGCACAAGCCCCGCGACCTGCAACTCCTTGTCGCTGGGCCGGCCGCGCCTGAGCAGCGCCGCGGTCTGCAGCGCGTGGTCGTGCAGGTCGACCGGGTCGCCGCTGCGGTCCGGGGTGTCCCACGCGCCCCGGCAGGCGTGCAGCGCCGCCATCAGCTCCTCGACGGTGCGCGGTCCGACGCGTTCCCCGCGGTCCATGGACGACTCCTCCCGAAGCTCCTGCGCTGCCCGTGCGTCTGTCCGGAAGGAGACCAGGGGGAGGCCATGCGCAGCGGACCGGCAGTCGACGCGACGGTCAACGGGGCGTTAACGGTCCTTCTTGCGCCGCGGGGCTGAACATCCCGGCCGCCCCGCGCGTATCTTCCCGTACCAGCCACCGGCTCGTCGTACGGGCACCGTACGGGCGGGCCGACGTCGGTCACCAGGAGGACCGCTTGCGTCGCGTGAACGGCACCACCCTCATCCTCGCCGCCCTGGTCGCCACCCTCGGCGCCCTGGCGTTCCCGATCTGGTCGTACGCCGACCGGTCGGGAACCGGCCAGGCCAACCTGGCGGCGGGCACCGTGTCCACCCAGTGGGGCCCGCTGTCGGCGACGGACCGGGACTTCCTCGTCAAGGTCAGGCTCGCCGGGCTCTGGGAGATCCCGGCGGGGCAGCAGGCGATGGAGCGCGCCCCGACGCAGGCGATCCGCGACGCGGGGGACCACCTCGTCATCGGCCACACCGACCTCGACCAGCGGGTCCGCTCGGTGGCCGCGCGGCTCGGCGTCGAACTGCCGAACCAGCCGTCCGCGCAGCAGCAGGGCTGGCTCCGGGAGATGTCCGCGGCGAGCGGCAAGGACTACGAGCGCAAGTTCGCCAATCTGCTCCGGGACTCGCACGGCAAGGTGTTCGCGCTCGTCGCCCAGGTCCGGCACACCACGCGCAACAGTCTCGTACGGGACCTGGCCACCGACGCCAACCAGACGGTCCTGGACCACATCACCATGCTGGAGAACACCGGCGACGTGGACTTCGACGCGATCGCCGACGAGGCCGCGGGCGCCGCCACCGCCAGCCCGTCGGGTCCGCCCCCGCCGGACGGGCAGGCCCCGCGGGACCCGGCCCCCGCCCAGCCCACGGGCTCGCCGGACGCGACGTCCCGCCCGTCGGCGCAGCCCACCGACGGGCCGGGACGCACCATCACCACGGACCGGCCCGCCCCGGACTACTGAGAAAACACCTAAGCGGCCCGAAAACCGCTCGCGCGGCCCGCCCCCACGTGGCTGAATGAACACCCGGCGACCTCTGCGGGACGCACGGGTTTCAGCCCCATCGAGCGGACCCTCGCTCATTTGGTTACTCTGTAGCCGGACGGTTACTGCAAGTGGGTTCCACCCGTACCCACGGAACCGCCCGGGGAGAGGCCGGCCACCACGGTCGATCCCACCAGCGGCAACCGGCGCCACCGCGCCCGAACTGGCCCTCTACCCAAGCCCGATCGGGCGTCCGGTGCCCAGCGCGACGCTGGGCCGGTCACGCCGGAGCGGGTTACCCGACACATGAGGAGTGCGCGGTGACACCAGAGAAGACGAACCACGAACAGCGCCCGAAGGAACGTACGGAGCGCGTCGGCCGCCGCCTGCCGGAGAAGCTCGGCAGTCTCGACGTCTGGGCCCGCTCGGCCCCGATCCGTCTCGCCGGGTACGAGGACGACCTCGCCGAGCCGCACATCCTGCCCAGCGTCGACTGAACCCCGCGGCCCGTCCGGCCGTCCGCCCGTATCCCGAGCCCTGCCTCGGGGTGCGGGCACACGTCTGCCCTCACCCCGGCCCGAACCCCCTGCCGCCCCGTGCGAAGATCGGTTCGCACCACCCCGTTTCGCGCAGGAGGCACAGATGACCGCGCAGGAGCCGACCGTGTCCGCGTGCTGCGCGGCGCCGCGCGGAGCCGGTCCGGCCGCGCCGGTGGTCCTCCCGCCCGCGCCCAGGCGCGCCAAGCCGCTCGGCAAGGGCATGGTCACGCTGCCCGGCGGCACCTTCCTCATGGGCAACGAGGACGAGCGGGCCAACCCGGGCGACGGCGAGGGGCCGGTCAGGGAGGTCACCGTCGCCGCGTTCCGCATCGACGAACACGCCGTCACCAACGCCCAGTTCGCCACCTTCGTGAAGGAGACGGGGTACGTCACCGCCGCCGAGCGGTTCGGCTGGTCGTACGTCTTCGCCGGGTTCCTCGCCCCCGAGCTGGTCCGGGCGACGCAGGCCCCGGCCGGCACCCCGTGGTGGCGCGGCGTCGAGGGCGCGACCTGGCGGGCGCCCGAGGGCCCCGGCTCCGGCGTCGGCGACCGGGCCCGCCACCCCGTCACCCATGTGAGCTGGGACGACGCGAGCACGTACGCGGCCTGGGCGGGCAAGCGGCTGCCGACCGAGGCCGAGTGGGAGTACGCGGCGCGCGGCGGCCTCGAACAGGCCCGCTACCCGTGGGGCGACGAGCTGACCCCGCGCGGCCACTGGCGCTGCAACATCTGGCAGGGCGAGTTCCCCCGCGTCAACACCGGCGAGGACGGGCACGTCGGCACCGCCCCGGTCGACGCCTACCGGCCCAACGCCTACGGCCTGCACAACGTCGTCGGCAACGTGTGGGAGTGGGTCGCCGACCGCTTCACGGCGACCCACGACGCTGCCCCCGCCACCGACCCGAAGGGCCCGGCGGTGGGCGGGAACCGCGTCATGCGCGGCGGCTCGTACCTGTGCCACGACTCGTACTGCAACCGCTACCGGGTCGCCGCCCGCACCGCCAACACCCCGGATTCGAGCAGCGGGAACTGCGGTTTCCGGTGCGCGGCCGACGCCTGACGCCACCGGTTCAGCGGCCGAACACCCGCCGGCCGCCGACGAACGTCTGCTCCACCTTTGTCGCCCCGATCTCCTCCGCCGGGCCCGCGAACGGGTCCCGGTCCAGGACCGCCAGGTCCGCCAGGCGGCCCGGGGCGATGGTCCCGGTCTCCGCGTCCAGACCGTTCACGTACGCGCTGCCCGCCGTGTACGCCGCGAGCGCGTCATGGAGGCCGATCCGCTGTCCGGGCAGGAACACCGGCGTCCCGGCGGGCGCGTCCGGGGCCACCCTGTTCACCGCGACGTGGATGCCCTGCAGCGGGTCCGGGCTGCTCACCGGCCAGTCGCTGCCCGCCGCGAGGGTCGCGCCCGACCGCAGCAGCGCCGCGAACGGATACTGCCGCGCCGCCCGCTCCTCGCCCAGGAACGGGACGGTCAGCTCGTCCATCTGCGGCTCGTGCGCGGCCCACAGCGGCTGGATGTTGGCGGTCGCGCCGAGCGCCCGGAACCGGGGGATGTCGTCCGGGTGCACGACCTGGAGATGGGCGAGGTGCGGCCGGGTGTCGGTCCAGCCGTTGGCCCGCCGCGCCGCCTCCACCGCGTCGAGCGCCTCGCGCACGGCACGGTCGCCGAGCGCGTGGAAGTGCACCTGGAACCCGTGGGCGTCGAGCGCGGTGACGTACGTCCTCAGGTCGCGGGGCTCGACGAAGCTGATGCCGCTGTTGTCGGTGCGGCAGCCGCACGCGTCGAGGTAGGGGTTAAGCAGCGCGGCCGTGCCGTTCTCGGCGACCCCGTCCTGCATGATCTTCACCGTCGTCGAGCGCAGCCGCCCGCGCGTGCCCGCCTCGCGCCGCGCGAGCAGCTCCTCGATCTGCTCGGTGCCGCGCGCCCGGTCCCACCACAGGGCGCCCACCACGCGCGCGGTCAGCCGGCCGTCGTCCGCGCACGCCAGGTAGGCGTCCGTGGGGTCGGTGAGGTTGGCGTGCGAGCCGAGCAGCGCGTCCTGCCAGGCGGTGATGCCGAGCGAGTGCAGCAGCTCCTGGGCGCGCAGCAGACCGGCGATCCGCTCCTCCCGGGTCAGCGGCGGCAGCAGGGCGGCGACCAGATTGGCGGCGCCCTCCTGCAACATGCCGGTGGGCGCGCCGGCGGCGTCGCGCTCGATACGGCCGTCGCCCGGGTCGGGCGTCCGGGCGTCGATCCCCGCGCGGCGCAGGGCCACGGAGTTGACCCACGCCCCGTGATGATCTCGGTTGACGAGGTACACCGGACGGTCCGGCACGAGCGCGTCCAGCTCGGCGGCGGTCGGCAGCCCGCCGGGGAACGCCTCCATCGCCCAGCCGCCCCCGGTGATCCACTCCAGCTCCGGGTGGCGCCCCGCGTACGCGGCGATCCGCTCCCGGTACTCGGCGGGCGTCGTCGCCCCGCTGAGATCGCACTGCCCGAGTTCGAGCCCGCCGCCGACCGGATGCGCGTGCGCGTCCTGGAACCCGGGGATCAGCAACCTGCCCGCCAGGTCGACGACTTCGGTCCGCGGCCCGATCAGCTCCCGTACCTCGTCGTGGCCGACGGCGACGACGCGCTCGCCGCGCACGGCGACGGAGGTGGCGCGGGACCGGGCGGGGGAGCCGGTGTGGACGGGGCCGCCGGTGAGGACGAGGTCGGCGGGGCCGGTGGAGCGGGTGTCGGACATGTGCGGTGACTCCTTGGGGTGGTGGGGTGCTACGGCGCTTCGAGCGCGGTCGGCGGCGGGACGGCGTCGGCGTCGGTGCCACGCCGGGTCGTGAAGTACGGGGAGCGGCGCCGGTACTTGGCGACTGCCGCCATCACGAGACCGGAGACGAGGACGGCCACCGGCACGGACAGCATGAACCAGCCGTTGTCCGGGCCGAGGGCGAAATGGTCGGTCATCGTCGCGTAGTCCCGGGCCAGATAGACGCCGACGCCGAGCAGGACGAGCGCGCTCAGGCCCGGCGCGACGACCGCGCGCAACGCCTCGCCCGGAGAGCCGCGCAGCGCCGTGCGGAACCTGACCGCGCAGGCCAGCGCCGTCAGGCCGTAGTACAGGGCGACGGTCAGACCGATCGAGTTCACCGCCGCCAGGATCATCTCGTTCAGCTTCGGGATGGCGAGGGCGAGGAGCGCGACCGCCGCCGCGACGGCGATGACGAGCACCGTGCCGAGCGCGGGGGAGCCGTACCGGGGGCTGACGCGTGTCCACACGCGGCCCATCGTGCGGTCCCGGCCCATCGCGTACAGGCCGCGCGCCGTCGGGATCACGCTCGACTGCAAGGACGCCACCGCCGAGAACAGCAGCGCGAGCAGCGGCAGACTGGCGACCGGTTCGTCCGCCAGCTTCGCCCCGAGGTACGTGAGCGCCGTCGGACCCTGCTCGATCAGTTCGGGCAGGGACATCTCGCGCTGGAAGGCCATCGACCCGTACAGGAACAGGGCGAGCATCGTGAACAGGGCGATGAAGCCGCCGCGGCCCACGTCCCGGACGTCCTTCGTCTCCTCGGTGACGCTGAACGCGGCGTCCCAGCCCCAGAAGAAGAACACGGCGAGGACGAGGCCCTGCGCGAACGCCGTGCCGTCGTGCACGGCGAAGGGGTTCAGCCATGACCACTGGAAGCCGTGCGCCCCGGTGACCAGACACCAGCCGCAGAACCCGAGCAGCACCGCGTACTCGAAGACGAGCAGCCACGCCTGGAGCCGGGTCGCCTTGCGGACGCCGGTGACCGCCGTGACGGTGACGGCGGCGAGGACGAGGAGCCCGACGACCGTGCTCAGTGCGGTCGAGTTCGGGTCGAGGCCGAGGCCGAACAGGGTGTGCAGATGGGCCTTGTCGGCGAACTGGAGGAAGACCGAGCCGGTCACCGCGCTCGTGTACGCCATGAAGATCACGGTGCCGACGAGGGTGACCCAGCCGGTGAGGAAACCGAGCCACGGGCCGAGCGACGAGGCGACCCACACATAACCGCTGCCCATGTTCGGCTCGTCCCGGTTCAGCCGCGCGTACGCCGTCGCGATGCCCAGGATCGGCAGGAACGCGATCAGCAGCACGGCCGGCGCCTGGAGGCCGACCGTCGCCGCGAGCGTGCCCATCCCGATGCCGATGCTCGTGGTCGCGGCGGTGCTCGACGCGGCGATGGCGACTCCGTCGACGACACCGAGGGAACGGCGCAGACCTGGAGGTTCGCTTCTGGGTGCGCTTCTCATGGGCAGGCTCCTGTGGCCGGAAGGGTGAGGGGTGGGGCGAGGAGGCTGCGATCAAACCGGGGTTGTCAGTGGTGCGTCAATGGTGTTGACATAAGGGGTCGCGTCACCGAGGGAGGGAGCGGACGGATGACGGAAGGACGTGTTCCGCAGGAGCGGCGGCGTCGTCGGCCCACCAAGTCCGGGGTGGTGCTGTCCGAGGACGTGATCGTCGACTGCGCGCTGCGGCTCGTCGAACAGCACGGGGCGGAAGCGCTCAGCGTGCGGCGGCTCGGCGCGGCGCTCGGCTGCGATCCGAGCGCCCTCTACCGGTACTTCCACCACACCGACGACCTCCTCCTCGCCCTCGCGGACCGGATCATCGGCGAGGCGCAGGCGGGGTTCGAACCGGGCGGAATGGCGTGGGACGACGCGCTGCGGGAGATGGGGCGGCGGGTCCACGCGGGGTACCGGCGCCACCCCCGGGTCGCGGCGCTCGCGGCGTACCGCGTCACGCGGCGGCTCAACGAGTTCCGGGCGGTCGACACGGGGCTCGGGCTGTTGCGGCGGGCGGGGTTCGACGGGGCGTCGGCCGTGCGCTACTACGCGGCGTTCATCGACACGGTGCTGGGTCATGCCGCCCTCGACGCCGCGCAGATGGCTCTGCCCGTGGAGCGGCGCGGGGCGGATGATCTGGCGTGGGGCGGGGTGTACGCGGGGCTGTCCGCGGGGGAGTACCCCGAGGTTGCCGCCGTGCGGGGGCACTTGCCGTTGATGGGCGGGAGTTCGTTCGAGGTCGCCTTGGAGCTGATGCTGCGGGCGCTGGTCGCGGCGTCACACGAGGTGCACCCGCGCCCCTGAGAGCGGGCCTCCCGTCGTGGCTGGTCGCGCCGTTCCCCGCGCCCCTGCGGCAAGGGCACCATGTTCGGCGTGCCGACCGGCGTGCTTCTGCTCGGCGTCGTCCGGACCCTGCCCGCCCTGATGATCGCCCGCGTCACCACCGGCCACGCCCAGGACTGATCCGCGTCACCACCGGCCGCGCCCAGGACCGATCCGAGGCCCACCGGCCCCGCCCGAAAGGCATCACGTGTCCGCAACCACCCCGCGCGTCACCGCGGTCGACACCTATGACATCCGGTTCCCGACCTCCCGGGAGCTGGACGGATCCGACGCCATGAACCCCGACCCCGACTACTCCGCCGCCTACGTCGTGCTGCGCACGGACGCCGCCGACGGGCACGAGGGGCACGGCTTCGCGTTCACCATCGGCCGCGGCAACGACGTCCAGGTCGCCGCGATCCGTGCGCTCGTCCCGTACCTCGTCGGCCGCTCCGTCGACGCCCTGTGCGCCGACCCGGGCTCCCTCAGCCGCGACCTGATCGGCGACAGTCAACTCCGCTGGCTGGGACCGGAGAAGGGCGTGATGCACATGGCGATCGGCGCCGTCGTCAACGCGGCCTGGGACCTCGCGGCCAAGCGCGCCGGGAAACCGGTGTGGCGGCTGCTCGCCGAGGCGGAGCCCGCCTGGCTCGTCCGGCAGATCGACTTCCGGTACATCGCGGACGTCCTCACCCCGGAGGAGGCCCTGCGGATGCTGGAGGAGGGCCGGGCGGGCGCCGCCGAGCGCACCGCCCGCCTCCTGGAGCGCGGCTACCCCGCCTACGCCACCTCGCCCGGCTGGCTCGGCTACTCCGACGAGAAGCTCACCCGCCTCGCCCGCCGCGCCGTCGCCGACGGCTTCACCCAGATCAAGCTGAAGGTCGGCGCGGACCTCGCCGACGACGTCCGGCGCTGCCGCACCGCCCGCGAGGCCGTCGGCCCCGGCATCCGGCTGGCCGTCGACGCCAACCAGCGCTGGAACGTCGACGAGGCGATCCGGTGGACGAACGCCCTCGCACCGTTCGACCCCTACTGGATCGAGGAGCCCACGAGCCCCGACGACATCCTCGGCCACGCCGCGATCCGCGCGGCCGTCGCCCCGGTCAGGGTCGCCACCGGCGAACACGTCCAGAACCGCGTCGTGTTCAAGCAGCTCCTCCAGGCCGGCGCCCTCGACGTCCTCCAGATCGACGCCGCCCGCGTCGGCGGCGTCAACGAGAACCTGGCGATCCTGCTGCTCGCCGCGAAGTTCGGCGTCCCCGTCTGCCCGCACGCGGGCGGTGTGGGCCTGTGCGAGCTGGTCCAGCACCTGTCGATGTTCGACTACGTCGCCCTGACGGGGACGACAGAGGACCGTGTCATCGAGTACGTCGACCATCTGCACGACCACTTCCTCGACCCGGTCGTCCTGCGCGAAGGTCACTACACGGCCCCGACCGCACCCGGCTTCTCCGCCACCATGCGCCCGGAGTCCATCGCCGAGTTCACCTGTCCGGACGGCGCGTTCTGGTCGAAGGACCTGGCCGCGCCCGAACCGCCCCACACGAACGGAGCCACAGCATGACCCGTGTTCAGGACTTCGCCGGGCTCAAGGCGCTCGTCACCGGCGGCGCCTCCGGCATCGGCCGCGCCACCGCCGAACTGCTCCTCGCGCGCGGCGCCGACGTCGCCGTCCTCGACCGCGACATCTCCGCCGTGGACAAGCCGCTGCGCGGATACGCCGCCGACGTCACCGACGACGTGAGCGTACGGGCCGCGGTGGCCGCCGCCATCGGCGACCTCGGCGGGCTCGACGTCCTGGTCAACAACGCGGGCATCGGCGCCCAGGGCACCGTCGCCGACAACGACGACGCCGAATGGCACCGCGTCCTGGACGTCAACGTCGTCGGCATGGTGCGCGTGGCCCGCGCCGCCCTGCCCGCGCTGCGGGATTCCGCCCACGCCGCGATCGTCCACACCTGCTCCATCGCCGCCACCGCCGGACTGCCGCAGCGCGCCCTGTACTCCGCGTCGAAGGGCGCCGTGTACTCCCTGACGCTCGCCATGGCCGCCGACCACGTCCGCGAGGGCATCCGCGTCAACTGCGTCAACCCGGGCACGGCGGACACGCCCTGGATCGGGCGGCTCCTCGACAAGGCCGACGACCCGGCCGCCGAACGCGCCGCCCTCGAAGCACGGCAGCCTACCGGACGGCTCGTCTGCGCCGACGAGGTCGCGGGCGCCGTCGCCTATCTGGCGAGCCCGCTCTCCGGCGCGACCACCGGCACCTCCCTCGCCGTCGACGGCGGCATGCAGGGCCTGCGCCCGCGGCCCGCGGGACAGTGACGCCGATGCGGACCCGCACCCTGGGCCGGAGCGACGTCCCGGTCACCGCGCTCGGCTTCGGCGCTGCGGGCATCGGCAACCTGTTCACCCCGGTCCGCGACGACGAGGCGTACGAGGCGCTCGACGCCGCCTGGGACGCCGGGATCCGCTACTTCGACACCGCCCCGCACTACGGCATCGGCCTCTCGGAGCGCCGTCTCGGCGAGTTCCTGCGCTCCCGCCCCACCGGCTCGTACACCCTGTCCACCAAGGTCGGCCGCCGCCTGGAACCGTACGAGGGCGGCGGCGACGACCTGGCCGACGGATTCGCCGTGCCCGCCACACACCGCCGCGTGTGGGACTTCAGCGCGGACGGGGTGCGCCGCTCCATCGAGGAGAGCCTCGGCCGGCTCGGCGTCGACAAGATCGACGTCGTCTACCTGCACGACCCGGACCACCACGCGCGGCAGGCGTTCGGTGAGGCCTGCCCCGAGCTGGAGCGGCTGCGCGGCGAAGGGCTCGTCGGCGCCGTCGGCGCGGGCATGAACCAGGCGCGGATGCTGACCCGGTTCGTCGGCGACACCGACGTCGACGTGGTCCTGTGCGCGGGCCGCTACAGCCTCCTCGACCAGGGCGCCCTGCCCCGGCTGCTGCCCGCGGCGGCCGCGCGCGGCGTCTCCGTCGTCATCGGCGGCGTCTTCAACTCGGGCCTCCTCGCCGACCCGCGCCAAGGTGGCACCTTCGACTACACGCTCGCCGCGCCCGTCATGGTCCGCAAGGCGCTGAAGCTGAAAGAGCTGGCCGAACGGCACGGCACGACCCTGCGGGCCGCCGCGCTCGCCTTCCCGTTCGGCCATCCCGCCGTCACGGGGGTCCTGGTCGGCACCCGCTCGGCGGCCGAAGTCCTGGACACGGTGCAGCAGTTCGAGACCCCGGTGCCGGACGGCTTCTGGGCCGACGCCCGCGCCCGCCACCTCCTCGACCCCGACGCCCCCACCCCCGAACAGAAGGAGCGCGCGTGAGAGTCGCCCTGCACACCAAGGTCCGCGCCGACCGCGACGTGTTCGCCGGGACCGCCCGGCGCGTCTACCTCAGCCGGGTCGGCGCCAGGAACTCCCGTACATAGGTCCGCTCCCACCACGCCCCCGTCGCCCGCAGCTCGCGCCACGTCGAGAAGCGGTAGCGGTACACCAGGACCCGGATGTGGGCGGGCGGCGCGTCGGGGAAGGGGCAGTGGCGCAGCAGGCGGAGCGTGTCCCGGTCGCCTTCGAGGAGGCGCTCCACGAGCCCGTCGAACCACGGCCCGGCGTACGCGGGGGACAGCGCGGCGAACCACATCATCCAGTCGAGCCGCAGATGGTAGGGGGCGAACTGGCGCGGGAGGCGGCGCGGATCGCCCGGCTTGCCCTTGAACTCGTAGGCCCGCCAGTCCGAGTCGGTCCGGGGTGTCGTGTCCGCCGTGCCCTCGATCACCAGCTCCTGCCGGACCCGGCCGACCGTGCCGAAGGCCCCGTACGCGTTGACGAGGTGCAGGGAGTCGTAGGAGCGGTTCATGGACTGGCGGCGGGAGAGCAGATTGCGGGCGGGGCGCCGGCTGAGCACGGCGACCAGGACGGTGAGGGCGAGTACGAGGACCTCGTACCAGAGGGGAGCCTTCGGCAGGTCGGGCGGCGTGTGCAGCGGGGTGAGGTCGAGCGCGGCGGCGGCGATCACCACCGTCAGCCAGTTCAGCCAGGCGAAGTTGCCGGACAGGATCAGCCACAGCTGCGTGACGATCATGATGGCGGCCGCGACGGTCGCGATCGGCTGCGGCGTGAAGAGGAGGAACGGCACGACGAGCTGGGTGACATGGTTCGCCGCCGCCTCCACCCGGTGCACCGGGCGCGGCAGGCGGTGGAAGAACCAGGTCAGCGGTCCCGGCATCGGCTGCGTCTCGTGGTGGAAGTACAGGCAGGTCAGCTTCCGCCAGCAGGCGTCGCCGCGCCACTTGATCAGCCCCGCGCCGAACTCCAGGCGGAACAGCAGCCAGCGCAGCAGGAACAGGACGAGGACCGGCGGCGCCACCTCGTCGTTCCCCAGGAACACCGCGAGGAAGCCGGTCTCCAGGAGCAGGGACTCCCAGCCGAAGCCGTACCAGGTCTGGCCGACGTTCACGATCGACAGATACAGCGCCCAGGGCGCCAGCCAGAGGAGCATCGCGGCCCACAGCGGCAGCAGCCCGTCCGCGCCCGCGAGCAGCGCCACGGCGAGCGCGGCCCCGGCCCAGGCACACCCCGCGAAGAACCGGTCCGAGTAGTGCAGCCGGAACAGCGTCGGCGCCCGCCGCCACGGGACCCGCGCCAGGAACCGCGGCACCGGCTGCATGCCGCGCTCCCCGATCAGGGCGCGGAACTGCAGCGCGGCCCCGACGAACGCGGTCAGATAGACCGCGGCGAGCCCGCGCTGGAAGACCAGGCGGCTCAGCCAGTACTCCCCGTCACCGAACCAGTTCACGCCCCTCAGTGTGCGCCGCGCCGCCCGCGCCCCGCATGCGGCTCTCCGGGGCCCGGCCTAGCGTGGGCTGCATGGACGCGGGTGACGGGGACGGTGTGGAGTCCGGGGAGGGAGCGGAGGACCACCCGCGCGGATTCCTGGAGGCGTACGGGCGCAGCCTGCGCATGGGCGGCTTCGAGTGGGACCTCGACTCCGGGCTCATGCACATGGACAGCAACGCGCACGTCGTCTTCGACATCAGCCCCGAGGAGTACGACGGCCGCCCGGAGAGCCTCGGCGCCCGTGTCCCGCCCGGTGAAGGGGGCCGCCTCGACGCGCTCGTCGCCCAGGCGCTCAAGAGCGGCGAGGAGAACTACGGCGCGTACTTCCGCATCCGCACGCGCGCGGGGGAGCTGCGCTGGACCCACACGCGCGGGTACATCCGCCGCGACGACAGCGGCCGCCCGCGCCGCATCGTCGGCATCGTGCGCGACGCCACCGACGAGCTGAACGACGCCACCGTCCAGCGCGAACGGGCGGCCCGCGAGGCGCTGCGGCGGCGCGAGACCAGCGTCGTGCAGTCCACCACCGCCGCCCTCGCCCACGCCCGCACCGTCACCGAGGTCATCGACGTGCTGCGCGAGACGCACGGCATCGAACACCTCGGCGCGACCAGCTTCGTCATGGGCCTGCTCCGCGCCGGCCGCATCCACCTCGTCGCCGAAGGGCCCGCGGGCAGCTTCGTGCCCGGCACGCACGTCACCCGCGTCGACGACCCGTACCCGATGGGCGAGGTCGTGCGCACCCTCAAGCCGCGCTTCATCGAGTCGCCTGAGGACTTCGCCGCGTCCTTCCCGGTCCTGTGGCCGCACATCACGCACCTGAACATCCGCTCGGCCGCCTACCTGCCGCTCATCGCGCAGGCCCGCCCCATCGGCGCCGTCGGCCTGCTCTACCACGACCGCCAGGGCTTCACGCAGTCCGAACGCAACGTGCTCGTGGCCCTCGGCAGCAGCATCGCGCAGAGCCTCCAGCGCGCCATGTTCTACGAGCAGGAGAAGGACCTCGCCCAGCACCTCCAGCAGGCGATGCTGCCGCGCACCATCCCGGCCGTGCCCGGCGCCGACATCGCCGTTCGTTATCGGGCCGCCTCCGGGCACGCACTCGGCCGCGACATCGGCGGCGACTGGTACGACGTCATCCCGCTGCCCGGCGGCCGTGTCGGCGTCGTCATCGGCGACGTCCAGGGCCACGACCCGCACGCCGCCGCCGTCATGGGCCAGCTCCGCATCGTCCTGCGCGCCTACGCCGCCGAGGGCCACACCCCCGCCACCGTCATGGCCCGCGCCTCGGTCTTCCTGCACGAACTCGACACCCAGCGCTTCGCGACCTGCCTGTACGCGGAGGCCGACCTGTCGACCGGCGTCGTCCAGATCGTCCGCGCCGGACACCTCGACCCGCTGCTCCGCCTGACCGACGGGACCTGCCGCAGACTGCCCGTCGACGGCGGCCTGCCGCTCGGCCTGTCCGCCGAGTTCGGCCGCCTCGCCTACCCGGTCACCACCGCCGAACTCGACCCCGGACAGACCCTGTTGCTCTGCACCGACGGCCTCGTCGAACAGCCGGGCGCCGACCTCGACGACGGCCTCGACGCCCTCACCGCGCTCATCGCCACCGGGCCCGCCGACGTCGACCAGCTCGCCGACCGGCTGTGCGCCTCCGTCGCCGACGGCGGCGGCGAGGACGACGTGGCCCTGCTCCTGCTGCGCCGCCGCGAGGAGGACACCCCGCTCAGCGGCAGCCGCCTCACCGAGCACGTGCCGCCCGGCGACCCGGAGGCGCTGCGGGCGGCCCGGCACATGATCCGCGCCGCCGTCCGCGCCTGGGGCGCACGGGACAGCGCCGACGAGATCGAACTCGTCGCCGACGAACTCGTCACCAACGCCCTCATGCACACCGAGGGCCCGGCCGTGATCACCCTGCGCGTGCTGACCGGCCCCGAGCGCAGGCTCCGCGTCGACGTGGAGGACACCTCCAGCGCCCTGCCCCGCCGCCGCGACGCCGGTGACGCGGGCGTGTCCGGACGCGGCCTCCTCCTCGTCGACCGGCTCGCCGACGTGTGGGGCGTCGAGGCGCGCGGTGGCGGCAAGTGTGTGTGGTGCGAGTTCGTCATGCCCGCCCGGGTGTCACCCGTATGGCGTAATCCGTGAAATGCCCGTGTGCGGGGCCACACCCCCGCTGCCGCACCGCCGACGCCCGTCCCGCTGCTCCGTTCGGCTACCCGCAGTGATGCCCCTTGTTGCACACGAGCGGACGAGGCCGCGCCATGGAGACGAGGCACATGGTCGAAGCGGCGACCTCCGTTCGCCCCCATGTTCCCGGAGGGAGTGATCACGCATGACGCAGGGCGAGACCTTCAACACCCCCGATGCCCTCGTGGGACTCACGGCGTACGACCGCACGGGAGAGAAGATCGGCAGCGTTGAGCGGGTCTATCTCGACGACGCCACGGGCCGCGCCGACTGGGTGACGGTGAAGACCGGCCTCTTCGGCATGAAGGAGAGCTTCGTGCCGCTGGCGGGTGCCAGCCGCGCGGAGGACCAGCTGAAGGTGGCGTACACCAAGGAGGCGGTCAAGGACGCGCCCCGCGTCGATGCCGACCAGCACCTCGACCAGGACGAGAAGCAGGAGCTGTACCGCCACTACGGCCTCTCCTCGCCGTCCGCCGCCCCGACGAACACCGGGCGCACCGGTATGCGGGGCGACGCCGCCGCCGGTACGGCCGCCGGTGCCGGAACGGGCACGAACATGCGCGGCGACGAGCACCACGGGCGCCACGCGGCCGCCGCGGGTGCGGGTGCGGGTGCCGGGCAGCGTGAGCCCGCCATGCGCTCCGGCGCCGACATGGACCGCAAGGACGAGATGATCCGCTCCGAGGAGCGGCTGCGTGTCGGCACCGAGGAGCACGAGGTGGGCCAGGCCCACCTGCGCAAGGTCGTCGAGACGGAGGACGTCACCACGTCCGTGCCGGTCTCCCACGAGGAGGTCCGCGTCGTCCGCGAGCCCATCCGCGAGGGCGACGTGCGGCGGGCCGACATCGGCGAGGCCGAGACCGAGGTGACGCTCCACGAGGAGCGGGCCGTCGTCAGCAAGGAGACGGTCCCGGTCGAGCGCGTCCGCCTGGAGACCGAGAAGGTCACCGAGACGGACGAGGTCTCCGACACCGTCCGCAAGGAGCGGATCGTGTACGACACCCCCGAGAAGACCGACCGCAAGGGCATGCCGCGCGACGGCAAGTCCGGCCCGGGCCAGGGCCCGCGCCACTGACGCCTCCCTCCGGCGGTACGGCGGGCCCGGTCGGAATCTCCGGCCGGGCCCGCCGGCGTCCGCCGTGGCACTCTTGGACGTATGCCGGAATTGCCCGAGGTCGAAGCGTTGACGGACTTCCTCAGCGACCATCTGGTGGGGCACGAGATCACCCGCGTCCTGCCGGTCGCCATCAACGTCCTGAAGACGTACGACCCTCCGCCCATGGCCCTCGAACGCCGCACCGTGACCTCCGTGGCCCGGCACGGCAAGTTCCTCGACATCGACACGGGCGGCCTCCACCTCGTCACGCATCTGGCCCGCGCGGGCTGGCTGCACTGGCGCGACCGGCTGCCCGACGGACCGCCCAAGCCCGGCAAGGGCCCGCTGGCGCTGCGCGTCGCCCTGGAGACGGGGGAGGGCTTCGACCTCACGGAGGCCGGCACGAAAAAGGGCCTGGCCGTCTACGTCGTCGCGGACCCCGCCGACGTCCCCGGCGTCGCCCGCCTCGGCCCCGACCCCCTCGCCGACGACTTCGACGAGGCCACGTTCGCCGGGCTGCTCGGCGGTGTACGCCGCCAGATCAAGGGCGCCCTGCGCGACCAGAGCCTCATCGCGGGCGTCGGCAACGCGTACAGCGACGAGATCCTGCACGTGGCCCGGATGTCCCCCTTCAAGCAGACGGCGGCCCTCACCCCCGAGGACGTCCACACCCTGTACGAGGCGCTGCGCGCCACCCTCAAGGACGCCGTGGAACGCTCCCGCGGCGTCGCGGCCGGCCGCCTCAAGGCCGAGAAGAAGACGGGCCTGCGCGTCCACGGCCGCACCGGCGAACCCTGCCCCGTCTGCGGTGACACCATCCGCGAGGTCAGCTTCAGCGACAGCTCCCTCCAGTACTGCCCGACGTGCCAGACGGGCGGCAAGCCCCTGGCCGACCGGCGCTTGTCACGGCTGTTGAAGTAGGCGGCCCGGTTCTCGTGGCACGCGTCCGGGCCGCCTCAGTCAGCCACCGGCAACGCCAGCAACCGGCCCCCGCCCGCGGCCCGCACCTCGAACCTCCGGATCTCGCCGGGGCGGTCCGCCGCGCCGCCCTGGACCTCCACCCGGCCCCCGCCCCGCACCGTCCAGCTCGCCACCGTCTGCTCGGAGCCGTCGCGGCCCACCGCCACCAGTTCGCAGACGCGGGGCCCGTCCGGGTCGCTGATGTCCAGGGCGACCTGCGAGCCCCAGCCGCGCTCCCGCGCGGTGAGCGTGGCGGCGACCCCGCTCGACGGATCGCGGCCGCGCAGGGTCAGAGGCGCCGGACCCTCACCCGCGCCCTCGGAGAGCAGCGCCGCGCCCTGCCCCGCCGCGCCGAGCAGCAGCACCGCCGCCACGGCCGCGCCCCACAACCGCCGGCGCGTCCGGCGATGCAGCGCCGCGAGCCGGTCCACGGCCCGCTCCACCAGGGTCGGCGCCGGGCGCGCGAACAGCTCCACACAGCGCGGCGTCGCCCGCGCGTACACGTCGAGCACGCTCGCGGCGGGCCCGAGTTCACGCAGGCGCGCCGCACACGTCCCGCACTCGGCGAGATGGTCCTCGAAGCGGAACCGGTCCGCCGCGTCCAGGACCCCCAGCGCGTAGGCGCCGGCGTCGCGATGCCGTTCCAGGGACCTCATGCGTTCCTCCCGCTCTCGCCCACCGGTACGCACCCGACGCCCGAATCACTCAAGCGACCGCCCGGCGAGCACCCGGTTACACTCCGCCGCATGTTGCGCGTACTGGCCGTCGACGACGAGGAACCCGCCCTCGCCGAACTCCTCTACCTCCTGCGCGCCGACCCGCGCGTGCGCACCGCCGAGGGCGCCACCGACGCCACCGAGGCGCTGCGCCGCATCGGCCGCGCCCTGGAGGAGGGGCCCGGCGGCGACGACGCCGTCGACGTCCTCTTCCTCGACATCCAGATGGCGGGCCTGACGGGGCTCGACGTGGCCCGCCTCCTCGCCGGGTTCGCACGCCCGCCGCTCGTCGTCTTCGTCACCGCCCACGAGGACTTCGCCGTCCAGGCCTTCGACCTCAAGGCCGTCGACTACCTGCTCAAACCGGTCCGCAGGGAGCGCCTCGCCGAAGCCCTCCGCCGCGTCGCCGAACGCGTGGCCAGCGCCCCGCCCCCGGCCACCGTCGCCGACCGCATCCCCGTCGAACTCGGCGGCGTGACCCGCCTCGTGGCCGTCTCCGACATCACGTACGCCGAGGCCCAGGGCGACTACGCCCGCCTGCACACCACGGACGGCGCCGGCCACCTGGTCCGTATCCCGCTGAGCACCCTCGAGGAGCGCTGGCAGCCGCTCGGCTTCGTCCGCGTCCACCGCAGCCACCTCGTCTCCCTGCACCGCATCGACGAACTCCGCCTCGACGGCACCGGCATGACCCTGCGCGTCGGCACCGCCGAGATAGCGGTGAGCCGCCGCCACGCCAGCCGCGTACGGGAGCTGCTGATGCGCCGGGCCACCGGCTGACCTGCGCACCCCTTCCTTCGGCGCGCCGCGCCTGCCTACACTCCGCCCGTGTCCGAACCACGGCGGCAGGTGGTGACCGGCGAGCCGCGCACCGTGCACGGCGCGACCGGTCCGCCCGGGCTGCGCACCCAGGGCGAGATCGACGAACAGACCCCGCTCGGCGCGGCCTACGTACGGTCGTTGATGCGCGGCCAGCTGCGCGCGGCGACGGCGGCGTTCGCGGTCCTGGCGCTGCCCGTGGCGGTCCTGCCCCTCATCTTCGACGCCCTGCGCAGCACGGCCGTCCAATGGCTGGTCCTCGGCGTCGGCTGCTACCCCTTCCTCGTGCTCATCGCCTGGTGGTACGTGCGCCGGGCCGAGCGCAACGAACGCGACTTCGCCGACCTCGTGCGCGGCCGCGACGGCGGAGCGCCGTGAACGAGGCGTACGCGATCCCCGCGGTGGCCGTCGTCGTCCTCGCCACCGTCCTCATCGGCGGCTTCGGCCTGCGCATCTCCCGTACGACCTCCGACTTCTACGTGGCCTCGCGCACCGTCGGACCCCGGCTCAACGCGGCGGCGATCAGCGGCGAGTACCTCTCCGCGGCGTCCTTCCTCGGCATCGCGGGCCTGCTCCTGGTGCACGGGCCCGACATGCTCTGGTACCCCGTCGGCTACACGGCGGGCTACCTCGTCCTCCTCGTCTTCGTCGCGGCCCCGCTGCGCCGCTCGGGCGCGTACACGCTGCCCGACTTCGCCGAGGGCCGCCTGGAGTCGCGGCAGGTGCGCCGCGTGGTCAGCGTGTTCGTCGTCGGAGCGGGCTGGCTGTACCTGGTGCCGCAGCTCCAGGGCGCGGGCCTGACCCTGCAGATCCTGACGGGGGCGCCGCGCTGGTTCGGGGGCGCGCTGGTCGCCGCCGTGGTCGTGCTCGCGGTGGCGGCGGGCGGCATGCGCTCGATCACCTTCGTGCAGGCGTTCCAGTACTGGCTGAAGCTGACGGCGCTGCTCGTCCCGGCGTTCTTCCTGCTCCTCGTCTGGCGGGGGAGCGGTGCGCCGGGCGGCGTGGTCCCGGCCGACCTGCCCTCGGCGGGCGTCGGCGCGGGCCAGCCCCTCGCCACCAGCCGCGCCGACCATCCGCTCTACGCCACGTACGGGCTGATCGTCGCCACGTTCCTCGGCACGATGGGGCTTCCGCACGTCGTGGTCCGCTTCTACACGAGCCCCAACGGCCGCGCGGCCCGCCGCACGACGGTGGTGGTCCTCGCCCTGATCGGCGCGTTCTACCTGCTGCCTCCCCTCTACGGCTGGCTGGGCCGCCTCTACGCGCCCGGCCTCGCCGCCACCCACGACGCGGACGCGACCGTGCTGCTGCTGCCGGGCCTGGTGGTGGACGGCGTGGCGGGCGACCTGCTGGGCGCGCTGGTGGCGGGCGGCGCGTTCGCCGCGTTCCTGTCGACGGCGTCCGGTCTGACGATGGCGGTGGCCGGTGTGGTCAGCCAGGACGTGCTGCCGAGGCGCGGAGTACGGCGCGGGGTGCGCCATTTCCGGCTCGCGGTGGCGCTGGCGATGGCGGTGCCGCTGGCCGGGGCGCTCCTGGTGGACGGGGTGCCGGTGGCGGACGCGGTCGGCATGGCGTTCGCGGTCTCGGCGTCCTCCTTCTGCCCCCTGCTGATCCTCGGCATCTGGTGGCGCGGCCTGACCCCGCCGGGTGCCCTGGCCGGGCTGTTCCTGGGCGGCGGCTCGGCGTTCGTCGCGGTGACGTCGACGGTCGCGGGCGCGGCCACGGACGGCTGGCTCCACACGCTCCTGGCCTGGCCGGCCCTCTGGTCGGTCCCGGTCGGCTTCCTGACGATGATCCTGGTCTCCCTGGCCACCCCGCACACGATCCCACCCCACACGACAGCGACGATGACCCGCCTGCACCTCCCTGAATCGCTGTGGTCAGGAGAGCTGAGAGGGCGCGAGCAACGAGGAGTGGGCGGTGCCCCCCAGGGGCGCGGGGAACGGCGCGAGCAACCCGACACGACCCGCACCAGCGAACCCACCACACCTCCCTCGACGGAAGGCCACGCCCGGTGACCGGCACTGTCACAGCCGCCCTCCTGGCCCTCTGCCCCCTCCTCCTCGCGGCCGGCTTCACCGTCGGCAGACGCACCGCCCATCCGGCAGGCCGCAGCGACGTGGGCACCCCCGTGGAACGCGCCACCTTCGAAACCCTGCACACCGCCTCCCTGGCGGCCCCGGCGCTCCGCGCGGGCCTCACGGAGGAAACGGCCCGCAAGTCCGCCCGCCGCCTGCGCACGCTCCTCGGCACGGACGCCCTCGCCGTCACCAACCGCTCGACGGTCCTGGCGTGGGACGGCGCCGCCGAGCACCCGCACACCGACCACGTCATGCCGCACATCGCCCCCGCCCTGGCCGGAGGCCGCTCCGTCGCGTTCGACTGCGGCTGCGACGACCTCGACTGCACGCTCCGCTGGGCGGTGGCCGCCCCGGTGGTGGCGGACGGCCGGGTCCTCGGCGCGGTCGTCGCCTACGCGCCCCGCGAGTCCGCCGTGCTCGCGCGGGCCACGGACGAGGTGGCCCGCTGGGTCTCCGTCCAGCTCGAACTCGCCGAACTGGACCGCTCCCGCACCCGTCTGATCGAGGCCGAGATCAAGGCGCTGCGGGCGCAGATCTCCCCGCACTTCATCTTCAACTCGCTCGCGGCGATCGCCTCGTTCGTCCGGACGGACCCGGAGCGCGCCCGCGAACTGCTCCTGGAGTTCGCCGACTTCACCCGGTACTCGTTCCGCCGCCACGGCGAGTTCACGACGCTGGCCGACGAACTCCACTCCATCGACCAGTATCTGGCCCTGGTCCGCGCCCGCTTCGGCGACCGTCTCTCCGTAACGCTGCAGATAGCCCCGGAGGTCCTCCCGGTCACGCTCCCGTTCCTGTGCCTGCAGCCCCTCGTGGAGAACGCGGTGAAGCACGGCCTGGAGGGCGCCGTGACGAACAGCCGCATCACGATCGGGGCGAAGGACGCGGGCGCCGAGGCCGAGGTGGTCATCGAGGACGACGGCGTCGGCATGGACCCCGACGAGCTGCGGGCGATCCTGCGCGGCGAGGGCGGCGCCTCGCACGGCATCGGCCTGTCGAACGTCGACGAACGCCTGCGCCAGGTCTTCGGCGACGCCTACGGCCTGGTCATCGAGACGGGCATCGGCGCGGGCACGAAGATCACGATCCGCATCCCGAAGTACCGGGCGGGCGTGTACGCGCCCTGAAGGCGCCCGGGGTCAGAACAGGTGGATGGCCAAGTGCCCGAGCGGCAGCCCCAGTTGCCAGGCCGGGGTCCACACCTTCGGCCCGTCCTCCTCCTCCGGCACCGGTACGGCGTCGAGATCGGGCGCGAGCAGTTCGGTCTCCTCCAGCCAGCGCCACGCGGCGGTGGCCAGCTCCAGGTCGGCGGAGGGGGAGCCCGCCGCGCACTGCCGGTCCCGCTCGGCGAACCGCTCCCGGACCCACTCCTGCCACGGCTGGTCGTACGCGGTCAGCGACGACCACGTGTCCAGCTGCGACACCACCCGGATCCCGGACAGTTCGTCGTCCGAGTCGGACAGGAAGATCGTCAGGGCGAGCGCGTCGCGCCCGGCCCGGAACTCGAAGGACGTGGGGGGCATCAGATCCCCGGTACGCAACAGTTCGTCCGCGATGTACTCGGCGTACAACCACGCCATGGGAACGTCGAGTTCCCCGCCGTCGGCGCCCGAGGCACCGCCCTGGCTCTCGTGCAACATCCCTTCCTGCCTTCCTCCGGTCCGTGCGCTTCGCCGGCCCCCGGGCCCCACCCGTGCAACTCGTCCAACTCGCCGGGGAGGACAGCGGATTACTCAACCGAGGAAACACCGCGCCGGGCAAGGCGCTTTACCGATACTTGACCCGACCCACAGTTTCACCGCAGGTCAGGCGCGTATCCCGGAAGCACCCTGCGCAGCGCGCGCAACGCGTAGTACGCGCGGGACTTCACGGTACCCGGGGGGATGCCGAGCGCTCCCGCGGCCTCCGCGACGCTGGCGCCCTTGAAGTAGACCTCCAGGAGCACGGCCCGGTGCTCGGGGCTGAGCGTCGCCACCGCCTCGCGCACGTCGAGCGCGGCGGCGGACCGCTCCGCGTGGTCGGCGCAGACCCGTGCGCTGTCCAGGACGGCGTCGCCGACCTCGGCGGGCCGGGCGAGCCGGGCGCGGCGGGCGTCGATGGCGAGGCGCCGCCCGACCGTGAAGAGCCAGGGCCGCACCGACCCGTAGCGCGAGTCGAGCGCCTCCGGATGCTGCCAGGCCCGTACGTACGTCTCCTGGACCAGGTCCTCCGCGCGCTGGCGGTCCCCGTCGCACAGCCGCAGCAGGAACGAGAACAGCGGTCCGCCGTGCTCCCGCTGGACCTGCGCGAGGTCCTCCTCAGGGGTCGTGGGTGTCGTGAGCGCCGTCGTCATGCGCGTATGCCAGCGCAGGCCGCCGGTCCCGCCCAGAGGGCACGCGCGGCTCTGCGGCAGGCGGTCGATGCCGTCGACGAACGGTGCGGTGAACGGGCCGGGTGGCGCAGCGCGGCACCACCCGTTCCGGGGAGGTGCCCGGTACGGGTGCTTGTGTCCGCCCTTACTCCTCTCCCTAGATACGTACGGCGACGAAGCACCCGGGGCGCGCCCGCGGCCGGGCCCCGCCCCCCCCGAAAGGTCAGACCCATGACACGGAGTACGCGCAGGACGGCCGGAGCGTGCCTGGCCGCGCTGCTCGCCCTCGGCGCCGCCTGCGCCGCCCCGCCGGCCACCCCGCCCCGCACCCCGGGCGTGGCCCCCGCGCCACCCGAGCGGGGCTTCACCCTGGCCGCGTCCGGCGACGTCCTGCCGCACACCTCGATCATCCGGCGGGCCCGCGCCGACGCGGAAGGGCGCGGCTACGACTTCCGCCCCATGCTCGCGGGCGCCAGGTCGGTCGTCGCCCCGGCCGACCTGGCGATCTGCCACATGGAGACGGTGTACGGGGCGCGCGGCGACTACAGCGGCTACCCGGCGTTCAAGTCCCCGCCGCAGGTCGCCGCGGGCCTGCGCGCCACCGGCTACGACTCCTGTTCCACCGCCTCCAACCACACCCTCGACGCGGGCACCGCCGGAGTCGCCCGCACCCTCGGCGCGCTCGACCGCGCCGGGATCGCGCACGCGGGCTCGGGCCGGACGGAGGCCGAGGGGCGCGGCCCGGCGAGGCTGCGCGCGGGCGGGGCCGAGGTCGCCCAGCTCGCGTACACCTACGACACGAACGGCTACGCCCAGCCGCCGGGCCGCCCCTGGACGGTCAACCTGATCGACCGCGGGCGGATCGTCGCCGACGCCCGAGCCGCCCGGCGGGCAGGCGCCGACGTGGTCGTCGTCTCCGTCCACTGGGGCACCGAATGGCAGGACGAGCCGAACGCGCAGCAACTGGCCCTGGGCAGGGAACTCACCGCCTCCCGCACGCACGGCCGCCCCGACATCGACCTGATCCTGGGCACCCACGCCCACGTCCCGCAGGCCTACGAGAAGGTCAACGGCGTCTGGATCGTCTACGGCATGGGCGACCAGATCGCGGGCGAGATGTACGACCCCGAGGGCGCCGTGGACGTCCGGGGCAACCTGGGCACGATCGGCCGCTTCACCTTCACCCGCCCGGCCCGCCCCGGCGAGCGCTGGCGGGTGACGAAGGCGGAGTTCGTCCCGATGCGCTTCGACCTGCGCACCGACCGCGTCGTGAACCTGAACGACGCCCTGGCCCGGGGAGCGGGCCGTGACGTACGAGCCCTGCGGGACAGAATCCGCCGCGTCGTCCTGAGCCGGGACGCCGCCGAGGACGGCCTGACGATGAGCAAGTAACAACCGTGCGGGGGGCCTTGAAGGCACACTGACGCGCATGCCCCTCGCCCTGCACCACATCGTCATCGACGCCCATGACGGCCGCCGCCGGCGATCAGGACGCGGCTAGGCCCTGTCGTCCGGCCGTTCCGTGGCGCGCGCCAGTTCCGACCTCTTGTACGAGTAGCCGAAGTAGACGACCAGGCCGATCAGGAACCACACGGCGAACCGCACCCAGGTTTGCCACTGCAGGAACGTGATCAGCCAGATCGAGAAGACCACGCCCAGCGCGGGTACGAGCGGCATGCCCGGGGTGCGGAACGTGCGGGGCAGGTCCGGCTGGCGGTAGCGGAGCACGATCACCGCGACGCAGACCACGACGAACGCCAACAGGATGCCGATGTTGGTCAGTTCGGCCGCCTCGCCGATGGGGAGGAAACCCGCGATGGCGGCCGACGCGACACCGACGATCCACGTCACACGTGTGGGCACGTGCCGCGTCGGGTGTGTCTTCGCGAACCACTTCGGCAGCAGCCCGTCGCGGGACATGGAGAACCAGACACGTGTGACACCCAGCATGAAGGTGAACATGACGGTGAGGATGCCGATGATGGCGCCCACCGCGATCACGTCCGCGAGCCCGCTGAGGCCGGCCGCCTTGAACGCCGTCGAGAACCCGCTCTCCGGGTCGATGTCCTTGTAGTTCTGCATACCGGTCAGGACCAGGCAGGCGAGGACGTAGAGCACCATCGAGATGGCGAGCGAGTAGAGGATCGCCTTCGGCATGTGGCGCTGCGCGTCCTTGGACTCCTCCGCCGCCGTCGACATGGCGTCGTAGCCGAAGACAGCGAAGAACACGGTCGCCGCACCCGTGAACGCGCCGCTCACCCCGAACGGGAAGAACGGCGTGTAGTTCCCCGTGTTGATGTGGAAGACGCCCACACCGATGACGAGCAGGACCACGAGCACCTTGAGGACGACGACGACCGTCTCGAAGCGGGCCGCGTTGCGGATGCCCAGGGTCAGCAGGTAGGCGATGAGCAGGCACAGTACGGCGGCGAACAGGTCGACCTTGTGGCCGTCGCCGGTGCCGGGCGCGCCCAGCATCCACTTCGGCAGGTCGAGCCCCATCTCACCGAGCAGGAAGCTGAAGTACCCCGAGATGCCGATGGCGACGACCGCGACGATCGCCGTGTACTCCAGGAGCAGGTCCCAGCCGATGAACCAGCCCGCCAGCTCGCCGAGGACCGCGTAGCCGTAGGTGTACGCCGATCCGGCCTTCGGGATGAGGCCCGCGAACTCGGCGTAGGAGAGGGCGGCCGCCGCGCTGGCGACGCCCGCGATGAGGAAGGAGATCAGGACGGCGGGCCCCGCGGTGCCGTTGGCGACCGTTCCCGCGAGCGTGAAGATGCCCGCCCCGATGATGCCGCCGACGCCGATCGCGGTGAGCTGCCACAGGCCGAGCGAGCGGGTGAGCTGCGAGCCGCCCGCCCCGCCCTCGGTGTCCTCGATCTGTTCGATGGGTTTGCGGCGCAGCACGCCCTGTCCCATGCGCGGACGTGGGGGAACGGCCATGAGCTCACCTCTTCGCGGACACGACGGCTGACGGCCGATCATGATGCCCCCGCGACGGCGGTGACGGAAGACGCCGCGCGCTCCCGCGTACTGGCCCGTTATGGCACGACCGTGACCGGCCAGCGCCCCGCCTTCACCAGACGGATCGCGACCGAGCCGACGATGCGGTGACCGGCCTGCTCGGAGGCGCCGACGACGACCGCGTCCGCCTTGAGCTCGTCCGCGGCGGTGACCAGGCCGTTGAACGGGTCGCCCCGGAAGGTGTGGAACTCCCAGCGCACGTCGTATATGTCCTTGACCCGCTCGGTGGCCTCGCGGATCTCCGCGATGAGGCTCTCGGCGATCTCGTCGGTCGTCTCGGCGACGGGGACGCCGAGCGCGGCACCGCCCGCGAGGACGGGCTGCACGTAGACGACGGCGAGCAGCGCACGCTGGCGCCGGGCCAGCCCTCCGGCGTACGCGGCGGCGCGGAAGGAGGAGTCGGAGCCGTCGACCCCGACCACGATCACCTTGGGCCCGTCGGTGCCCCGCTCGAACTGGTGTGGCTGCTGATCGGTCACGCGCAGAGGCTAACGGAAACACCCGGTGAGGTAAGCGGCGGGGCGCCTTCCGGATCGGCCCGGGGTCAGCGCGCGGAGACCAGGCGGGCGAAGACCACCACGTTGCCGTCGTAGCCGTGCTGCTTCGAGTAGCCGCCGCCGCAGGTGATGACCCGCAACTCCGGTACGCCCTTGGACCCGTAGACCTTCCGTCCCGGGAAGTGCGCCTTGTCGAACACCTCGATCCCGTAGACCTCGAAGACGGCGGTGCTGCCGTCCTCGCGCGCGACCTCGACGTGGTTGCCCTTCTTCAGGGAGCCGAGGCCGTAGAAGACGGCGGGGCCCTGCTGGTTGTCGACGTGGCCGACGACGACCGAGGTGCCCTTCTCGCCGGGGGAGACCGCCCCGGTGAACCAGCCCGCCAGGTTCGGGTCCTCGGGCGGCGGCGCGTCCACCCAGCCGTCCGCGTCGAGCCCGACCTGTGTGATCGGCGCGTCCACCTGTATCGCCGGGACCCGGACGCGCTCGGCGGGCGAGAACGGCAGCGCCTCCGCGGCCGCCGGCGCGTCCCGTGCCGCCGTGTGCGCCTCCGCGGCGGCGGCCGACGCGGGTTGCGGCGGCCCGGTGTCGGTCTCGCCCGAGCCGTTGCGGATCAGCGCGAGACCGGCGAGCAGCACCAGGGCGAGGACGCCCCACGGCGCACGCCCCCGGGGCCGCTCCGTCTCCTCGTCGGTCCCTGTGTCGGACATCGGCTCATCCCCTTCCGAGCGTGGCGCTTGCGAGCGTGGCGGCGCGGCGGCGCGGGCCAGGGCCGGTGCGCCATCCGGCCCAGCCCCGAAATGCGGGACCGGGAACGCCGTCTGATGGTGCGTCTGACAACTGTTCGCTGGAGCTGTACTCGCCCCGTCCCCGTGGCCGTCGCCCGGGTTCGCTTTCCCGTGGAGGATCCACATGCGCCGCACCCGTGTCCTGGCGGTGTCCGCCGTCGCCGCCGTCGCGTTCACCCTGGCCGCCCCCGTCGCGTCCGTCGCGTCCGTCGCGTCCGTCGCGTCTGCCGCGTCTGCCGCGTCTGCCGCGTCTGTCGCGTCCGAGCCGCGCGAGCACGTCCGGCACGGCCGTGACAGTGACGACTCCGACGGCGCGCGCCGCCCGGAGGCCACCCCCACCGACATGGCGATCGGCGGCGCCCTCGTCGCCTCCGGTCTGATCGGCGGTGGCGCGTTCTGCCTGCGCCGCCGCGCGGAGGGCAGACGGTGACGGGCAGGGGCCGACGGGCGCAGCCGTACGGGCGCGTGGGTGCCGTCAGCCCTTGTCGTCGCCGGTGCGGCGGCGCGCGAAGTAGTAGGCGGTGCCGAACGCGCCGGTGAGCAGGGCCGCGCCGAGGCCGATCTCGCGCAGGTCGAAACCGCCGACGCTGCCGCCGGCACCCGCGTGGACGCCGTGGTCTGCGGGCTGGTGCGTGGGCTCGTCGGGCTTGCCGCCCGCGATGGTGAGGTCCACGGACCGGTCGGGGCGGCCCTCGCAGGAGAACGTCACGGAGTACATGGCGCCCTGCTTGGCGTCCCAGTCGACGGTGACCGATTTCGAACCGCTTCCGCCGCCCAGCTTCACCGTGTCGAAGATCCCGGCGCTCACCGTGGTCTTGCCGGGGCAGCCGTCCTGCGTGAGCAGCACCTGGCCGCCCGCCGAGATCGTGGTCGGCGAGGCGCTGACGTCGAACTGGCGGTCGTCCCCCGCCGCGGCGGACGGCGCGGCGAGGGTGAGCGCGGTGAGGCCGAGCACGGCGGCGGAAGCGGCGCGTATCGCGTGCATGGGGTTCCTCCGGGTCCACAAGGGGCAGCCGCGGACCGTTTCCGTCCGCTGGGGACAAGCACCTCGATGGTCGAAACCCTATGGATTGCCCCAAATGGGCGCGAGATTTGTCGGGCGAACGGGGGACGCCCCGGCTCCCCGGGGGTCAGTGGGCCCCCGGGAAGAGCATCAGGAACGGTTCCGCGGTGGCCGCCGCGCCACGGCTGTAGGGGGCGTCGAAGTCCCAGATGAGGAAGAGCAGGAACGCGATCAAGGACGAGAAGAGGCCGGCCAGGACGATCTCGCGGCGCGTACGCCGGATCTGCAGCGCGAAGATCATGCCGATGGTCACCAGGCCGCCGGCGATCAGGCCGAACCAGACGACGCCCGGCATCGTCGCCCCGGTCGAGTCCGCGCGGGCGTTGCGCGCGTCGTCCGCCGCCGTCACCTGGTCCAGGAGCGGCTGGTAGGCCTGGGCCTGGAAGTCGTTCTCGGGCTCGAAGTCCGTGACGTCGTGGCGCACCTTGTCGAACAGCTCGGTGCCCTTGTCCGTCAGCTCGCCCTTGGACCGCATCGCATGCCACTCGGTGGTCACGACATGGCTGACATAGGTGTCGACATCCGCCCGGATCCGGTCGCGGACACCGTCGGGGTAGACGCGGACCCGCTCATGGATCTCGTGCAGCGCCTGCGCCTCGTTGCGCACGTGGTCCTCGGCCGCGCTGCGCGCCTCCCAGGCACCCGCGATGGCCAGGCCGAGAACGATCGCGTAGACCACGCCGATCATCATCGTCATGTACTCGATGACGTCCGGGGTCTCGGACGGATCGTCGTCCTCACCGATTCTCCGTTGTTGCAGCACCTGGACGACGAGCACGACCCCGCACACGGCGATCATCGCGAGGGCGAGAACAAGCCATTCCGACATCGAATCTCCACACAGGGTCAGCGGGGGCGCAGCGCGGCGACCGCGAGGATCGCGGGCGCGGTGATGAGCAGGGTGAGCGTGACGAGGGACGGCCCGCCACGAGGCGGCGCGCGGTGCACCGTGGGCCGGTAGGCGGGGTAATGGACGGCCTTCGGCTTCGGGTCCGGTTCCGGGGTCGGCTTGGGTGTCGGTGTCGGTGTCGGTGTCGGTGTCGGTGTCGGCTTCGGGTCCGGCCTGGGTGGGGGCTTCGGCGCGGGTGGCGGCGGGGGAGCGGGCCGCGCGGGCGCGGCGTGCGTCGGCGGCGGGGGCGGAGCGGGGGCCGGCGGTGGCGGCGGAGCCGGCTCGGGCGGGGGAGCGGGCGGCGGCGGCGCCGGTTTCGGCGGGGGCGGCTTCGGGGTCGGCTTCGGCGGGGGCGTACTGGGCCCCGCGCTGCAGTCGACGTCGGAGCCCGCGACCGCGACGCCGCCGCTCGCCCCGCCGTCGACCGAGGCCCACGCGCAGCTGTCGGCCGGGGCGAGAGCGGTCGCGGCCCCGGCCGGCGCGCCGCAGAGCCAGGCGGCGGCCACCACCGCGAGGACTCGGGTGAGCAGGGCGGACCTGGCCCGCTGGGTTCGATGCACGACGAGATGATGAGCAGCCGCGCGGGACGGCACGCCGTATGCGCCCCGCAATGCCCCGAACGGGCGGATCGGTTGCGTTCGAGGTTTGCGCCCTGCCCTGTCCCTCGTCCGTGTGAGCGCGGCCGTCGGACCCGCCGCGCGAGAATTCTGGGCCCGCGTTGAACGCACCCACCGTCCCCGCCCGTACCTAGGGCCATGTGCGGACCCGGCCGGGCCCCCACAACACCCCAGCAACACACGGGAGTTGACGATGAAGACCTCCTGGCGGAACGCCTCGCTCGTAGCGACAGCCGCTGCCCTGCTCGCGCTGACGACGGCGTGCGGTCAGGACAAGGCCGACGGAACCGCGAACGGACAGAACGTGGGCAACGCCGCCCCGGCGCAGGGCGGTTACGGCTCGGACGGCTACGGGTCCGACGGGTACGGCTCGTCGGGCAAGGAGGGGGCCGGCGCGGCCGCCGCGCCCAAGGCCAAGGCCGCCGGGCAGCTGGCCGTGTGGGACAGCAAGAAGCTCGGCAAGGTCGTCACGGACAGCGCCGGGTTCACGCTCTACCGCTTCGACAAGGACACGGCGCAGCCGCCCAAGTCGAACTGCGACGCCACCTGCCTCAAGGCGTGGCCGGCGGTTCCGGCGAGCGGCGCGAAGGCCGCGCCCGGCGTCGACGACGCCCTGATCGGCGAGGTCACCGCGGCCGACGGCACGAAACAGCTGACCGTCGACGGCTGGCCGATGTACCGCTACGCCATGGACACCGCACCCGGCGACGCCAAGGGCCAGGGCGTGGGCGGCACCTGGTACGCCGCCGCGCCCGACGGCAAGAAGGCGAGCCCGGCCGCCGCCGCGCAACCCGCCGACCTCGCGGGCCTGTCCACCCGCAAGGACCCGAAGCTCGGCGAGATCGTCGTCGACAAGAACGGGATGACCGTCTACCGCTTCCTGAAGGACTCGGCCTGGCCGATCAAGTCCAACTGCGTCGGCGCCTGCGCGAAGAAGTGGCCGGCCGTTGCACCCGTCGCCAAGAACGACACCGAGAACATTCCGCTCAAGGGCTACATGACCTTCGACCGGCCCGACGGCACCCAGCAGCAGACGCTGAACTGCTGGCCCGTGTACACCTTCTCCGGCGACAAGAAGCCCGGTGACACCAACGGGCAGGGCGTGGGCGGCACCTGGTACGCGGCCGCGCCCGACGGCAAGCCGGTGGGCCGCCCCGCCCAGTAGGACGCTGGAGAACCGGTCGAGGCCGGTCCGTTCCCCGTACGGCCATGAGAAGGTCGTGCGCCGGGAACGGACCGGCCTCTTCTCGTTCGGGAAAGAGGCGGTTTCGGGGTGGTTTCGGAGCCTCCTCTCATGGCACGTGCCGCAGGCAGTGACCGAGAACGGATGGTCAATTTCCGTTTTGGCTCGTACCTTTGGCGGCTGATCAGTAGCCTCTGCTCGAACACCGGCACGCCTACGCCTTGGAGAGAGTGATGGAGCGTCCTGCCTGGGCCCCGCAGGGCATCGACATCTCGGTGCCCAGCGTGTCCCGGATCTACGACTACTACCTGGGCGGTTCGCACAACTTCGAGGTCGACCGGGAGGCCGCCCGCAGGGCCATGGAGTTCCTGCCGGGCCTGCCGAAGATCATGCAGGCGAACCGGGCGTTCATGCGGCGCGCCGTGCGGTACGCCGTCGACGAGGGCATCACCCAGTTCCTCGACATCGGCTCCGGCATCCCGACCTTCGGCAACGTCCACGAGGTGGCGCAGCGGGCGAGCCCCGGCGCCCGCGTGGTCTACGTCGACCACGACCCGGTCGCCGTCGCCCACAGCCGGGCCGTCCTCGACGGCAACCCGGACACCGCCGTCGTCGCCGCCGACCTGCGCAAGCCGCGCGATATCCTGCGCAGCCCCGACGTCACAGGACTGCTCGACCTGGAGCGCCCCGTGGCGCTCCTCCTCGTCGCCGTCCTGCACTTCATCGAGGACGCCGACGACCCGTACGGGGCGGTCGCCGCACTCGGTGAGGCGCTCGCCCCGGGCTCCATGCTGATCGTCACGCACGCCACCTACGAAGGCATGCCGATACCCGAGGAACAGGCCGGCGGGGCGGTCGACGTCTACCGCGACGACGTCCGCAACCCGCTCATCATGCGCGGCCGCGAGGAGATCGAACGGTTCTTCCAGGGGTACGAGGTGGTCGAGCCGGGCATCGTGCCCATGCCGGTGTGGCGGCCACAGACCGCGCCCGAGGACGAGGACCCGTTCACCTTCGCGGGCTATGTGGGAGTGGGGCGCAAGCCGTGAGCACAGAGCCGGGTGGACCGGAGGACAGACTGCGCAGGTTCGCCACCATCTGGAGCCGGGCCATCTACCCGGTGACGGCGACCTCGCTGACCAGGCCGGAGTTCGAGCAGGTACTCGTGCCGCTCGCCCGCACGATGCGCGACGTGCTCGCCGCACGGGCCCTGGACGCCGCACAGGGCCAGGCCGTCGGCGCGGCCCTCGTCGACGTGCACTGCACCGACCCCGAGGCGCTCAGCCGCACCCTCGACGTCGTCGACGCGTACCTCGTCCTCTACTGCGGCGAAGAGGCGCGCACCGCCGAGCGCGAGGACGACCTGCGGGCCCGCTGCGCCCGCCTCCAGCACACCGTCGCCGCGGGCTTCGCCGCCGCGCTGCGGGAGCGGACGCTCGCCGAGCAGGAGGCCATCTCGGTGGCCGCGCTCAACGCCCGCAGCGCCGTCGCCGAGGCGCTGCACGCCAGCGAGGCCCGGTTCCGCGCCGTCTTCCACGGCGCCGCCATCGGCATCAGCATCGCCTCCCTCGACGGCACCGTCCTGGAGGTCAACGACGCCCTCGTCCGGATGTTCGGCGGCGCCGAGGGCATGCTGCGCGGGCGCAACGTCGCCGAGTGGACCCACCCCGACGACGCCCCCCAGGTCTGGCACCTCTACCACGAGCTGGTGCGCGGCGACCGCGAGCACTACCGCGTCGAGAAGGCGTTCCACCGCCCCGACGGCACGGCCCTGTGGACCAACCTCACGGTCTCCCTGCTCCGCGACGCCGACGGCGTGCCCCAGTACCAGCTGGCGCTCCTGGAGGACACCACCGAGCGCCGCCTGCTCAACCTCCGGCTCCGCTACGAGGCCACGCACGACGCGCTCACCGGCCTGCCCAACCGCACCCTGTTCTTCGAACGCCTGGAGAAGGTGCTCGGCGCGGGCGAAGGCATGCGCTTCGGCCTCTGCTACCTCGACCTCGACGGCTTCAAGACCATCAACGACAGCCTCGGCCACGCGGTCGGCGACCGGCTCCTCGTCGAGGTCGCCGACCGGCTCCAGGCCTGCGCCACCGCCCCCGGCGAGATGGTCGCCCGGCTCGGCGGCGACGAGTTCGTGGCCCTCACCACAGGGCGCGACACCGAGGCCGAGGTCGACGAGCTCGCCGACCGCATCATGGGAGCGCTCGCCACCCCGATCCGCATCGACAACCGCGAGCTGACCGTGCGCGGCTCCATCGGCATCGTCGAAGGCCCCGTCGGCGACCGCAGCCCCGCGGAAGTGCTCCGCAGCGCCGACATCACCATGTACCGGGCCAAGTCCGCGGGCGGCAACCGCTACGAGCTCGCCGACCCCGAGGCCGACGCCCGCGCCATCACCCGGCACGGCCTCACCACCGCGCTGCCCGCCGCGCTCGACCGCGGCGAGTTCTTCATCGAGTACCAGCCGCTCGTCCACCTCGGCGACGGCAGCGTGCGCGGCGCCGAGGCGCTCGTACGGTGGCGCCATCCGCAGCACGGGGTCCTCGGGCCCGACCGGTTCATCCCGCTCGCCGAACACACCGGGCTCATCGTGCCGCTCGGGCGGTGGGTCCTGGAGGAGTCCGTACGCCAGGCCCGCGCCTGGCAGCAGCGCCACGTCGACGCGGGGCCGCTCCGCATCAACGTGAACCTCTCCCCGATGCAGCTCACCCACCCCGGGCTCGTCTCCGACACGGTCGACATCCTCGAACGGTCCGGGCTCGCGCCCGGGGCGTTGTGCCTGGAGGTGACGGAGTCGGCGCTCATCGGGGCGGACGACGACCTCTTGAAGCCGCTGCGTCGCCTCTCGGAGATGGGGGTCGACATAGCCCTCGACGACTTCGGTACGGGGTACTCGAACCTGGCGAACCTGCGGCGGCTGCCGGTGAACGTGCTCAAGCTCGACCGGTCCTTCACGCAGGGCATGCAGCAGTTCCCGGCGGATCCGGTGGACCTGAAGATCGTCGAGGGCATCGTCTCGCTGGCCCACAGCCTTGATCTGGCGGTCACGGTGGAGGGGGTCGAGACGGGGGCTCAGGCCGAGCAGTTGCGGGAGCTGGGGTGCGACACGGCCCAGGGCTGGTACTACGCCCGCCCTGGCCCGCCGGACCGGCTCCACGAGCTGGCACTCGCCGACGCCACCGGCTAGCCGCCGCGGATCGGGTGCCGGGTGCGGGTACGTCGTGGCCGGTCGCGCAGTTCCCCGCGCCCCTGAGCATGCGGCTTCGCCGCGATGCCCTGGGTCGTCGCCACACGTCCCGCCGTCGTGGCCGGTCGCGCAGTTCCCCGCGCCCCTGGGGCGCTGAGATGGCGCACGCAGTGCGCATCTCAGGGGCGCGGGGAACTGCGCGAGCAACCACGACGCGGCGTGCACCCGGCGACGGACGGTGCGGTCCCGCGCTAGGACCCGCCCCGCTCCACAAGCATCCGCTGCAGCTCACGTGCCGCCCGAGGCGGAGCCACATCGGTGCGATGGGCCAGCGCGATCGTCCGGTGCAGGCCGGGCCGGGCCAGCGGCGTGACGTGGAGGTCGAGCCCCGCTCGCAGCGCGACCATGTGCGGAACCACCGCGACCCCGAGCCCGGCCCGGACAAACCCCAGGACCGCGTCCATCTCACCCCCCTCCACCGCGAAATCCGGCTCGAACCCTTCCGCCCGGCACGCCGCGACCGTAAGTTCCCGCAGGTCGTACCCGTGCCGGAACATGACGAGCCGCTCGCCCTCCAGGTCGCAGACGCGGACCGACTTCCGCCCCCGGCCCGGCCGGGGCGCGCTCGGCGAGGAGACCACCACCAGCTCCTCCCGCAACAGCTCCACCGTCGTCAGCGCGGGCGCGGGCGCCGGCAGCGGAAGCACGACGAGGGCCAGATCCACCGCCCCGCGCGCCAGCTCCCGTACGAGGTCGTGCGAGCCGCCTTCCTCGATGAGCAGCTGGATGCCGGGGTAGCGGTCGTGGAAGGCGCGGAGGACGTCCGGGAGGAGGCCCGTGCACAGGGACGGGGTGGCCCCGAGCCGGACCCGCCCGCGCCGCAGCTGCGCCAGTTCCTGGACCTCGTAGCGCGCGGTGTCCGCGTCCGCGAGGATCCGCCGGGCGAGCGGCAGCAGCGCCTCACCGGCGTCGGTGAGCGTGATGTTGCCCCGGGCGCGGTGGAAGAGGTCGGCGCCCAGTTCCCGTTCGAGGGCCCGGATCTGCTGGGACAGCGACGGCTGGGCCACATGGACCAGTTCCGCCGCGTGCGTGAAGTGCCGCGTCTCCGCCACCGCGACGAAGTACTGGAGCTGCTGGAACTGCATGTACACCACGATAGTTCCCTACATAGGCAATGCCTATGGAAATGAGCTGCTCAATGTCTTGGACCGATCGGCCTCCGCCCGCCTACCGTCTGGTGCCATGGCTCTGGCAACGCGGACGGACCGACGACCGTCCATGACGCGCACGCTCTGGGACAGCTCTCTCGGCAAGAAGACCGTGATGGCTGTCAGCGGCATCGTGATGCTGCTGTACCTGGTCGCGCACATGATCGGCAACCTCAAGATCTTCTTCGGTCCCGGGGAGATCAACCACTACGCCCACTGGCTGCGCACCATGGGCGAGCCGGTCCTCCACTACGAGTGGGGCCTGTGGCTCGTGCGCATCGTGCTCGTCGTCGCCGTCGTGGCCCACGCGACCTCCGCGTACCAGCTGAGCCGCCGCGACATCAAGGCGCGCCCCAGCAAGTACGTGCACAAGAAGCCCGGCGCGAGCTACGCCACCCGCACCATGCGCTGGGGCGGCGTCATCCTCGGCCTGTTCATCGTCTGGCACATCCTGGACCTGACGACGGGCACCGTGCACCCGGACGGGTACGAGCACCTGCACCCGTACCAGAACATCATCGACACGTTCTCGACCTGGTACGGGAACGTCATCTACATCGTCGCGATGCTCGCCCTCGGACTCCACGTCCAGCACGGGTTCTGGAGCGCCGCGCAGACTCTCGGTGTCGGCAGCCGGACCCGTGACCGCGTCCTGAAGACGATCGGCAACGTCCTCGCCGTACTGCTCACCCTCGGCTTCATCGCCGTGCCCGTGGGCGTCATGACCGGATTGGTGAGCTGAGGAACGACATGAGCGCCTACACCGACTACTCGACCGGCGAGCCGATCGTCGACACCAAAGCCCCCACCGGGCCCGTCGCCGAGCGCTGGGACACCCGCCGCTTCGAGGCCAAGCTGGTCAACCCCGCGAACCGGCGCAAGCACACCGTCATCGTCGTCGGGACGGGGCTCGCCGGCGGCAGCGCGGGGGCCACGCTCGCCGAGCAGGGGTACCACGTCGTCCAGTTCTGCTACCAGGACTCGCCGCGCCGCGCGCACTCGATCGCCGCGCAGGGCGGTATCAACGCCGCGAAGAACTACCGCAACGACGGCGACTCCGTGCACCGCCTCTTCTACGACACGGTCAAGGGCGGCGACTTCCGCGCCCGCGAGTCGAACGTGCACCGGCTCGCCCAGATCTCCGTCGAGATCATCGACCAGTGCGTGGCGCAGGGCGTGCCGTTCGCCCGCGAGTACGGCGGTCTCCTCGACACCCGGTCCTTCGGCGGCGTCCAGGTGTCGCGCACCTTCTACGCCCGCGGCCAGACGGGGCAGCAGCTGCTGCTCGGCGCCTACCAGGCGCTCAGCCGCCAGGTCGCCGCGGGGAACATCGAGCTGCATCCCCGTACCGAGATGCTCGACCTGATCATCGTCGACGGGAAGGCGCGCGGCATCGTCGCCCGTGACCTCGTCACCGGGAAGATCGACACATACTTCGCGGACGCCGTCGTCCTCGCCTCCGGCGGCTACGGCAACGTCTTCTACCTCTCCACCAACGCGATGAACTCCAACGCGACCGCCGTCTGGCGGGCGCACCGGCGCGGCGCCTATTTCGCCAACCCCTGCTTCACGCAGATCCACCCCACCTGCATCCCGCGCACCGGCGACCACCAGTCGAAGCTGACGCTGATGAGCGAGTCGCTGCGCAACGACGGGCGGATCTGGGTGCCGAAGGCCAAGGGCGACGACCGTCCGGCCAACAAGATCCCCGAGGACGAGCGCGACTACTACCTGGAGCGCATCTACCCGTCCTTCGGCAACCTCGTGCCCCGCGACATCGCCTCCCGCGCCGCGAAGAACGTGTGTGATGAGGGGAGGGGCGTCGGGCCCGGCGGGCAGGGTGTCTACCTCGACTTCGCCGACGCCATCCAGCGCCTGGGCCGCAAGGCCGTCGAGACGAAGTACGGCAACCTCTTCGACATGTACCAGCGGATCACCGACGAGGATCCGTACAAGGTGCCCATGCGGATCTACCCGGCCGTGCACTACACGATGGGCGGCCTGTGGGTCGATTACGACCTTCAGACCACCGTCCCGGGGCTCTTCGCCATCGGTGAGGCCAACTTCTCCGACCACGGTGCCAACCGGCTCGGCGCCTCCGCGCTGATGCAGGGGCTCGCCGACGGCTACTTCGTCCTCCCCGCCACCATCAACGACTACCTCGCCAAGAACCCGCACACCGAGAACGTGGACGCCGCGCACCCCGCGACCGTCGAGGTGGTGCGCGAGACCGAGGAGCGGCTCGCGAAGCTGCTCGCCGTCGACGGGGACCGCACCCCGGACTCCTTCCACCGCGAACTCGGCGAACTCATGTGGGAGTTCTGCGGCATGGCCCGCACCGAGACCGGTCTGCGCAAGGCCCTTGAGCGCATCCCGCAGATCCGCGAGGAGTTCTGGCGCCGCATCAAGGTGCCGGGCACCGGCGAGGAGTTCAACCAGTCCCTGGAGAAGGCCAACCGCATCGTCGACTACATCGAGCTGGCCGAGCTGATGTGCCTCGACGCCCTGCACCGCGCCGAGTCCTGCGGCGGCCACTTCCGCGAGGAGTCGCAGACCCCGGACGGCGAGGCCGAACGCCGCGACGAGGAGTTCTCCTACGCCGCCGCCTGGGAGTTCACCGGCACCGGGGCGGCCCCCGCCCTGCACAAGGAAGACCTCGTCTTCGAGTACGTCCACCCCACTCAGCGGAGCTACGCATGAAGCTCACCCTGCGCGTCTGGCGCCAGAAGAACGCCGGTGCCGAAGGCGCCATGTCCACGTACGAGGTGGACGGGATCTCCCAGGACATGTCGTTCCTGGAGATGCTCGACACCCTCAACGAGGAACTCATCGTCAAGGGCGAGGACCCCGTCGCCTTCGACCACGACTGCCGCGAGGGCATCTGCGGCGCCTGCTCGCTCGTCATCAACGGCGACGCGCACGGCCCGGAGCGCACCACCACCTGCCAGCTCCACATGCGGTCCTTCAAGGACGGCGACACGATCGACATCGAGCCGTGGCGCGCCTCCGCGTTCCCCGTCATCAAGGACCTCGTCGTCGACCGCTCGGCCTTCGACCGGATCATTCAGTCCGGCGGCTACATCACCGCCCCGACCGGCGCCGCCCCGGAGGCCCACTCCACCCCGGTGCCCAAGCCGGACGCGGACTTCGCCTTCGAGAACGCCGAGTGCATCGGCTGCGGCGCCTGCGTGGCCGCCTGCCCGAACGGCGCGGCCATGCTCTTCACCTCCGCCAAGATCAACCACCTGAACGTCCTCCCGCAGGGCGCGCCCGAGCGCGAGACCCGCGTCCTGGACATGGTGGCGCAGATGGACGAGGAGGGCTTCGGCGGCTGCACGCTCACCGGCGAGTGCGCGACGGCCTGCCCGAAGGGCATCCCGCTGTTCTCCATCACCAGCATGAACAAGGAGTGGCTGCGCGCGAACCGCAAGGTCAGCCGCTGAGTCACTGACAGCGTCCCGCGAACAGCGCGGGGTGGGCGGGGCCGGGAGCCGGTGCTCTCCCGGTCCCGTCATCCATCGGGCCGTCGCACAGGTCCGGGCCGCACACATCTGACGTAGCGTCATGCCGGGGCGGTACCGTCGCCGTCATGTACCCGGGAGCGTACGACCGAGCCAGGCCGGCCGTCGTCACGGCGGACGGCGCACACACCCTCACCTACGGCGCGCTGGAGGAGAACTCCCTGCGCCTCGCCGACCATCTGCGCACGGCCGGGCTGCGCAGAGGCGACCATCTCGCCCTGCTGTCCGACAACGACCCGCGGGTGATGGAGGTGTACTGGGCGGCGGTCCGCTCGGGCCTCTACCTCACCGCCGTCAACCACCATCTGACCGCCGGGGAAGCCGCATACATCGTGCGGGACTGCGGCGCCACCGCACTGATCGTCGCCGACGGCACACTCGGCGAACTGGCCATAGCCGTCGCGGAGTTGGCGCCCGAGGTGACACACCGGCTCGGCTTCGACGACGGGACGTACGACGCCGCCCTCGCCGCCGCCTCGCCCGAACCGCCCGCGCACCAGCCGCGCGGCACCGACATGCTCTACTCGTCCGGTACGACGGGCCGCCCCAAAGGGGTTCGGCCGGCACTGCCCGAGGGCGACATCCGCACCGACCCCTCCACGTACCAACTGCTCTTCCAGCCCATGTACGGCTTCGGCGAGGACAGCGTCTACCTCTGCCCGGCGCCGCTCTACCACGCGGCGCCGCTGCGGTTCTGCCACACGGTCACCGCGACGGGCGGCACGGTCGTCCTCATGGAGTCCTTCGACGCGGAGGGCGCGCTGGCGGCGATCGAGCGCCACCGCGTCACCCACAGCCAGTGGGTGCCGACGATGTTCGTGCGCATGCTCAAGCTGCCCGAGGTGGTGCGCGAGCGCTACGACACCGCGTCGCTGAAGGTCGCCGTCCACGCGGCCGCGCCGTGTCCCGTCGAGGTGAAGCGGCGGATGATGGACTGGTGGGGACCCGTCCTGTACGAGTACTACGCCGCGACCGAGGGCAACGGCATCACCTTCATCGGCCCCGAGGAGTGGCTGCGCAGACCCGGCTCCGTGGGCCGCGCCGGGCTCCTCGGTGAGCTGCGGATCTGCGACGAGGAAGGGAAGGTGCTGGCGCCGGGGGAGACCGGCATCGTCTACTTCGAGCGGGACGAGCTGCCGTTCCGCTACCACCACGACGACGACCGCACCCGCGAGGCGCAGCACCCCGTCCACCCCCACTGGACGACGACGGGCGACATCGGCCACGTCGACGAGGACGGCTACCTCTTCCTCACCGACCGCCGGGCCTTCACGATCATCTCCGGCGGCGTCAACATCTACCCGCAGGAGATCGAGGACTGCCTGGTCCTGCACCCGGCCGTCGCCGACGTCGCGGTCGTCGGGGTGCCGGACGAGGAGATGGGGGAGGCGGTACGGGCGTATGTCCAGCCGGCCGAAGGGGCAAGCCCTGGAGCGCAGTTGGCCGCTGACCTAACCGCGTACGTACGTGCCCGCATAGCGAGCTACAAGGTGCCGAGGCAGGTGGACTTCGTGCCCGCCCTCCCGCGCACCCCCACGGGGAAACTGGCCAAGGGAAAGCTCCGCCCGCCCGGGGGCGCGGGGAACCGCGCGACCAGCCACGACGCACCCGCAGTCGAAAAGGCTCAGCCACCCAGCAGACGCTGAAGGTAGGGGGCCGTGCGGCTGACGGGATCGGCCGCCACCACCGCGGGCGGCCCCGCGGCCACCACCCGCCCGCCGGCATGGCCCCCGCCGGGCCCCATGTCGACCACCCAGTCCGCCCCGGCGACCACCGCCATGTCGTGCTCCACGACCACCACGGAGTGCCCCGCGTCGACGAGCCCGTGCAACTGGCGGAGCAGTACCTCCACGTCGGCCGGGTGCAGCCCGGTGGTCGGCTCGTCGAGGAGGTAGAGGGTGTGGCCGCGGCGCACTCGCTGCAGCTCGCTCGCCAGCTTGATGCGCTGGGCCTCGCCGCCGGACAGCTCGGTGGCGGGCTGGCCGAGCCGCAGGTAGCCGAGGCCCACGTCGAGCAGGGTGTGCAGGGAGCGCAGGACCGCCTTGGCCGCGTCGTCGTCGGCGAAGAACGCGGCGGCGGACTCCACGGTCAGGTCGAGCACCTCGGCGATGTTCCGTCCCCGGTACGTCACCTCCAGGGTTTGCGGGTTGTAGCGCGCGCCGCCGCAGTCCGGGCACGGCGCGTACGTGCTCGGCAGGAAGAGGAGTTCGACGCTGACGAAGCCCTCGCCCTGGCAGGTCTCGCAGCGGCCGCCCGCGACGTTGAAGGAGAAGCGGCCGACGCCGTAGCCGCGCTCCTTCGCCTCGGCGGTGCTCGCGAACACCTTGCGGACGATGTCGAAGAGGCCGGTGTACGTGGCCAGGTTGGAGCGCGGGGTGCGGCCGATCGGCTTCTGGTCGACGACCACGAGCCGGCCGACGCCCGGAAGGTCCTCGGTGATCGCGCCGAGCAGCGTCGACTTGCCGGACCCGGAGACCCCGGTGACGGCCGTGAACGCGCCCACCGGCAGTTCGGCCGTCACACCGCGCAGGTTGTGCCGGGTGACCGGGCCGACCTTCAGCCGGCCGCGCGGCTCACGCACCCGGCGCCCGGCGCGGGGCCCGTCGTCGAACAGGTAGCGGGCGGTCGCCGAGGTCTCCACCCCGCGCAGCTCTTCCACCGGGCCGCTGTGCAGCACCTGCCCGCCGTGCTCCCCGGCCAGCGGCCCGACGTCGACGAGCCAGTCCGCGTGCCGCATGACGTCGAGCTGGTGCTCGACGACGAAGACGGAGTTGCCCGCTTCCTTCAGCCGGTCGAGGACGGTCAGGAGGGATTCGGTGTCGGCCGGGTGCAGTCCGGCGGACGGTTCGTCGAGCACGTACACGACGCCGAACAGGCCCGACCGCAACTGCGTGGCCAGGCGCAGGCGTTGCAGCTCCCCGGAGGAGAGGGTGGGCGTCGGGCGGTCGGGGCTCAGGTAGCCGAGGCCCAGCTCGGTGATGGTGGCGATGCGGGCCCGCAGGTCGTCGGTGAGCACCCGCGCCGTCTCGGAGTCGCTCTCGTGCGCCGCCAGGATCTCCGCGAGCTCCGTCAGCGGCAGGCGGGCAAGGTCCGCGATGGTCCGGCCGCCGAACGTCACGGCGAGCGCCTCCGCCCGCAGCCGCGCGCCGCCGCACACCGGGCACGCCTCGCTGCGCAGGAACGTCTCCGCCTTCGCGCGCAGCGCCTGGGACTTGGAGTCGGCGAACGTCTTCAGCACGTACCGGTTGGCGCTCATGTAGGTGCCCTGGTACGGGCGCTGGATGCGGTCCGCGTCCCGTACGGGGTGCACGGTGACCACCGGCTGCTCGTCGGTGAACAGGATCCAGTCGCGGTCCTCCTGGGCCAGGTCGCGCCAGGGGCGGTCCACGTCGTACCCGAGGGCGTCGAGGACGTCGCGCAGGTTCTTGCCCTGCCAGGCGCCCGGCCACGCGGCGATCGCGCCCTCCCGGATCGACAGGGACGGGTCGGGGACCAGAAGTTCCTCGGTCGTGCGGTGCACCTTGCCGAGTCCGTGGCAGTGCGGGCAGGCGCCGGCGGCCGTGTTGGGGGAGAAGGCGTCGGAGTCGAGCCGCTCCGCGCCCGGCGGGTAGGCGCCGGCCCGCGAGAACAGCATCCGCAGGGAGTTGGAGAGCGTGGTGAGCGTGCCGACGGAGGAGCGGGACGTGGGCGCGGAGCGGCTCTGCTGGAGCGACACCGCCGGGGGCAGCCCGCTGATCGCGCCCACCTTCGGGGCGCCGACCTGGTGGATGAGGCGGCGCGCGTACGGGGCGACCGACTCGAAGTAGCGGCGCTGCGCCTCCGCGTAGATCGTGCCGAACGCGAGCGACGACTTGCCCGAGCCCGACACCCCCGTGAAGACCGCGAGGACGTCGCGGGGGACATCCACGTCGACGCCCCTGAGGTTGTGCTCGCGGGCCCCGCGGACCCGGACGAAGCCGTCGTGGCGCGGGTCGGACGGGGACGGCGGCAGCGACATGGGGGCGGCTCCTGAGGTGCGGAGGGGGCGCTTGTGCCGGGGCGGCACAAGGGAGGCGGGCAAATCACACGATTCTAGGCCGCCGCACTCCGGAGTCCGGACGCGGCGTCGCCGAAGCCGGACTCCAGTACCGCTATTGATACTGCGGTGCTATTCTCCGTATCATCGAGACGAGGGAGAGGCCATGCCCGCTGACCGTGCGTTGCCCGGCCCCGACGCCGTCGAGCTGATCGGCCGCGTCCGGGAACTGGCCGCCGATGCGCTCACGCCGTATGCCGCCGAGGCCGAGGCCGCGAGCGCCTTTCCCCGCGACGCCTTCCGCGCCCTCGGCCGCGCCGGACTGCTCGGCCTGGCCTACGGCAGGGAGTACGGGGGCGGCGGCCAGAGCTACGAGGTGTACCTCCAGGCCCTCGAAGAGGTGGCGTCCGCCTGGGCGAGCGTCGGTGTCGGCGTCTCCGTGCACGCCATGTCCTGCTTCCCGCTCGCCGTCTACGGCACCGAGCAGCAGCGCCGCCGCTGGCTGCCCGACATGCTCGGCGGCGACCTCCTCGGCGCCTACTGCCTGTCCGAGCCCGAGGCGGGCTCCGACCCGGCCGCCATGCGCACCCGCGCGGTCCTCGACGGCGACCACTATGTGCTGAACGGCGTGAAGGCCTGGACGACGCACGGCGGCCACGCCGACTTCTACACGGTGATGGCCCGCACCTCCGACGACCGCTCGCACGGCATCTCCTGCTTCCTCGTCCCCGCCACCACGCCGGGCCTGAGCGCCGACCCGCCCGAGCGGAAGATGGGCCTCACCGGCTCCGCCACGGCGGCGATGCGCTTCGAGAACGTCCGCATCCCCGTCGAGCGGCGCATCGGCCGCGAGGGCCAGGGCCTGCAGATCGCCCTCGCCGCGCTCGACTGCGGCCGCATGGGCATCGCCGCCGTCGCCACCGGCCTCGCCCAGGCGGCCCTGGACGAGGCGGTCGCCTACACCCGCGGCCACGAGTTCGCCGGGCAGCCGCTCATCGCCCAGCAGGGCCCGGCCTTCGCCCTCGCCGACCTCGCCGCGTCGGTCGCCGCCGCCCGCGCCACCACGCTCGCCGCCGCCCGCCGCAAGGACCAGGGCCTCCCCTTCGGGCAGGAGGCGTCCATCGCCAAGCTGGTCGCCACCGACCAGGCCATGAAGGTCACCGGCGGCGCCGTGGACCTCCTGGGCGCCGACGGCTGGTCGAGCCGGTACCCGGTCGAGCGCTACCTGCGCGAGGCCAAGGTCATGCAGATCTTCGAGGGCACCAACCAGATCCAGCGCCTCGTCATCAGCCGCGCCCTCGCCAAGGCCGCGCCGGGCGCGCTGACCGCCCCGCCCGTGCGCCGGGAACCGCGTCAGGAAGCGACGGCGTGGACGATGAGCGAGGCCAGCTCGGCGTAGGCCTCGGAGTCGCTGAGCCCGGTGCGGTGGGTGACCTCGCCGCGCTGGATCGCCTGCATGGTGGCGGCGGCGACCTCGCCCACGAACGCCGCGTGCACCTCGCGGAAGGCGCCCGCGGTGACGCCCTCGGTGATGAGCTGCCGGATGCGGTCGGCGGCGAGGCGCGTGTTGGCCTCGTAGACCTCGCGTGTGGCGTCGAACTCGGCCATGTCGTCGAGGAACCGCCGGGACAGCGGCCGCAGTTGCTCCGCCACCGCCGTCAGGTACACGACGACCCGCTCGGCCGGGGCCGTGGTGTCGGCGACCTGCTTCTCGACCGCGGCCGTCGCGTTCTTGAAGTAGTGCTTCACCGCCTCGCGCACCAGGCCCTGCTTGCTCCGCGCGAGCTGGTACAGCGTCGTCTTCGAGCAGCGCAGGCGCTCCGCCAGGTCGTCGAGGGTGAAGGAGGCGAACCCCTCCGCGACGAGGAGCGTCACCAACCGTTCGAGCAGGTCTGTCTGGCGTGCTGTACGGCGGGCGGCTGGCGGCATGTCCCCAGAATATCCGGCCCGCCCGCGCCCACGATCACGGGCCGGACGAGGGCTGCGCCGGACTCAGGCGCGCGACCCGCGCGAGCCGCCGGTAGGACTCCAGCAGATCCTCGCGGTCGTACGTACTGGTCGTGACCAGGACCTCCTGCGCGCCGCTCTCCTTGATGACGCGCTCCAGCTCGTCCGCGACCTGCTGCTCGGTGCCCGCGATGTGGCCGCGCAGCCCCGACTCGTACAGCTCGCGCTCCTTGGCGGTCATCTCCAGGCCGGTGACGCGCTCGGCGGGCGGCAGCGGCGGGAAGGTGCCGTGGGTGCGGGAGTACGCCATCGACCACGCCTCGGGGATCAGCAGGCGCCGGGCCTCCGGTTCGCTGCCCGCGACGGCGACCGTCCCGGAGATCACGACGTACGGTTCCGCGGCCCAGGGCGAGGGGCGGAACCCGGCGCGGTAGCGGTCGATGCCGCGCAGCATCCGCTCCCGGTCGCGGAGGTCGCCGATGACCATGGGCAGGCCGGCGCGGGCCGCGATCGAGGCGCCCTCGCCCATGGCCAGGAGGTACGGCGGCACGGCCAGGCCCTCGCTCGGGCGGGCGTGGGCGTGGGTCGGGGACGTGCCGGTGAAGAAGGCGAGCAGTTCGTCGAGCTGCTCGGCGAAGCCCTCCGCGTCGGCGGCGTCCTTCTCGCGGCCCAGCGCCTTGCGGACGCCGTCCGTGAACCCGACGGAGCGGCCGAGCCCCATGTCGATCCGCCCGGGGAACAGGGACTCCAGGACCCCGAACTGCTCGGCGACGACGAGCGGCCGGTGGTTGGGCAGCATCACGCCGCCGGTGCCGACGCGGAGCGTGCGGGTCGCCGCCGCGACGGCCGCCGCGAGGACGGTCGGGGCGGAGCCCGCGACCCCGGGCACGCCGTGATGCTCGGCGACCCACAGGCGGTGGTAGCCGAGGCGCTCCAGGTCCTGGGCGAGCGCGACGGTGTCGCGCAGCGCCTGCGGGGCGGTTGCGCCCTCCCGGACGCGGGAGCGGTCCAGGACGGAGAAGCGGGTCGACTCGATCACGGTGGTCACGTTCGTTCCAACACGGTGGCTCCGCAGGGATTCCCGGTCGCGCGCCATAGGGTGCCGTCATGACCCGGGACGCGCGGCCGCTGGCCGTCTTCGATCTGGACAACACGCTCGCCGACACCGCCCACCGGCAGCGGTTCCTGGAGCGCAGGCCGCGAGACTGGGACGCGTTCTTCGCCGCGGCGCCCGCCGATCCGCCGCTCGCGCAGGGCGTCGCCATGGTCCTCGACAGCGCCCGCGAGTGCGAGATCGTCTACCTGACGGGGCGCCCCGAGCGGTGCCGTGCCGACACCGAGGCGTGGCTGGCCGCCCAGGGGTTGCCGGCCGCGACGCTGAAGATGCGGCGCGACGACGACCGCAGGCCCGCCCGCCGCACCAAGCTGGACGTGTTGCGCCGCCTTGCGCGCGGCCGCACCGTGCGCATGCTCGTCGACGACGACGAACTGGTCTGCGACGAGGCGGAGCGCGCCGGGTTCCGCGTCGTGCGGGCCCGCTGGGCGAGCACGTCGGCGGCGCTGAAGGACGCCCAGGAGCGCGAGGGGCGGACCTGAGCGGCCGGCGGGCGGCCTCAGACGTCGCCGTCCAGGCGGAAGCCCACCTTGAGGCCCACCTGGTAGTGCTCGACGTCGCCGTCGACGATCTGGCCGCGGACCTGCGTGACCTCGAACCAGTCGAGGTTGCGCAGCGTCTGTGAGGCGCGCGCGATCCCGTTGCGGATCGCCTGGTCGACACCCTCGTGGGAGGTGCCGACGATCTCGGTGACGCGGTAGGTGTGATTCGACATGGTTCCACCGTGCCCCAGGGTGCCCGCGCGCGCGAGGGGGCGGAGAGCGGGCGGGCCGGACGCACGGCTTCCGCCGGACCGCGACTTACTTTCCGGTAACCCTTGACCGCCTCATTGGTACATACCAAAATCCAGCCACATACCCGTACGAGCTGACTGCTCCTCCCCCCACGTCGGGCGATCCGACCTGTTCGCAGGCAGAAAGTGACCCCCCGTGAGATCCCGTCGTGGCGCGCTGTCCCTCTGTTCCCTCGTCGTCGTGACCGGCACACTCGTCACCGCGTGCGGCGTCCTGCCGGGCGGCGGCCCCGAGCGGCGCACGGTCACCGTGTGGCTGATGCGCAACAGCGCGTCGGACGCCTTCGTCGAGCGCTTCACCAAGCAGTTCGAAACCGAGCACACCGACCTCCGCCTCGACGTCCGCGTCCAGGAGTGGACCGGGATCGGCGAGAAGGTCTCCGCCGCCCTGAAGAGCGACAAGGGCGGCGACGACGCCCCCGACGTCATCGAGGTCGGCAACACCCAGGTCCCGCAGTACATCGACCAGGGCGGCCTGACCGACCTGTCCCTGGAGTCCGCCCGCGACCTCGGCATGCAGGACTGGCTGCCCGGCCTCGCCGAACCCGGCGTCGACAACTCCCGCCAGTTCGGCATCCCCTGGTACGCCGCCAACCGCGTCGTCATCTACAACAAGGACCTCTTCGAGCAGGCCGGCGTGAAGAAGCCGCCGAAGACCCGCGACGAGTGGCTGGACGTGACGAGCCGCCTGAGCACCGGCGGAACCCAGGGCATCTACCTCGCCGGACAGGACTGGTACAGCCTCTCCGGATTCATCTGGGACGAGGGCGGCGAACTGGCCCACGAATCGGGCGGCACCTGGACCGGCGCCCTCGACTCACCGGCCGCGCTGCGCGCCATGGACTTCTACGAGCGGCTCCAGGCGCTCGGCGACGGACCGAAGGACGCCGACGAGGAACACCCCTCCCAGGCCGACCAGTTCGCGAAGGGCGACATCGCCCAGATCATCTCGGTCCCCGGCGCCGCCCAGCAGATCGTCGACAAGAACCCGGAGCTGAAGGGCAGGCTCGGCTACTTCCCGATCCCCGGCAGGACGGCCGCGCGGGCGGGCGCCGTCTTCACCGGCGGCTCGGACCTCGTCGTGCCGGGCAACACCGACGACCGGTCCGGCGCGGTGGAGGTCGTGAAGGCCCTGGCGGGCGAGAAGTGGAACACCGACCTCGCCAAGACCATGAACTACGTGCCGAACAAGACGACCCTGGCCGACGCCGTCAGCGGCGAGCCGGGCGTCGCCGCGATGGCGGTCGGCGCCGCGCACGGCAAGGCGACCCCCGCGTCACCGCTCTGGGCCAACGTGGAGGCCGCCGACAACCCCATCAAGTCCTACATGTCCCGGGTCCTGTCCGGGGCGGACCCGGCCACCGAGGCGAAGAGCGCCGCCCGGGAGATCACCCGCCGCCTCGACGACAGCGGCGTGTGACCCCGGGGCCGCAGACCTCTCAGGTGGACGGCACGGTGCTCAGCGACAGGGCGAACCTGCCCTCCGTGTCCGTCCACCACCGCGTCAACTCAAGGTCCGCTGCGGCCAGTTCGCTTCTCACGCCTTCGCGCCGGAACTTCGCCGACACCTCCGTGCGCAGCTCCTCGCCCGCCGCGAAGGTCACCGCGAGATCGAGGGCGGGGATCTTCACGGTCTGCGTGACGGTCGAGCGCAGCCGCATCTCGATCCACTCGCGCTCGGCGTCCCACACGGCCACGTGCCGGTACGCGTCGAGGTCGAAGTCGGCGCCGAGTTCGCGGTTGACCACGCTCAGCACGTTCTTGTCGAACGCCGCGGTGACGCCCGCCGCGTCGTCGTAGGCGGCGACGAGCGTCGCCTCGTCCTTGACCAGATCCGTGCCCAGCAGGAAGAAGTCGCCGGGGGAGAGCAGACCCCGTACGGACGTCAGGAACGCGGCGCGCTCCTCGGGCAGCAGGTTGCCGATGGTGCCGCCGAAGAACGCGACGAGGCGCGGGCCGGGTGTCTCCGGCAGCGCCAGTGCGCGTGTGAAGTCCGCGACCAGGGCGTGGATGGCGAGCGACGGGTGCTCGGTGAGCAGCAGCTTCGCCGCGCCCCGCAGCGCGCTCTCGCTCACGTCCACCGGCACGTAGTGCGTCAGCTCCGTGAACGAGTCGAGGAGGTGGCGGGTCTTGTCGGAGGAGCCCGAACCCAGCTCGACCAGGGTCCGCGCCCCCGTCGCCGCCGCGATCTCCGGTGCGCGCGCGAGGAGGATCTCGCGCTCGGCGCGGGTCGGGTAGTACTCGGGCAGGGTGGTGATCTCGTCGAACAGGTCGCTGCCGCGTGCGTCGTAGAACCACTTCGGCGGCAGCGTCTTGGGGGTGCCGGTCAGGCCGTTCAGGACGTCGGCGCGCAGCGCGGCGTCGGTGGCGTCCTCGGGAAGAGTGCGGGTCAGTGCGTACGGGCTCACGCGGGAGGCTCCTTGAGCGGGGTCAGGAGGACGTCGGTGCGGCTCGCCGCGAGCAGCGTGCGGTCGGGCACCTCGGTCCAGCGCGGGTCGTCGTCGTACGGCTCCGAGGCGACGACGGTGCGCCGCCCCGGCTCGGAGAGGTACCAGAGGGTGTCGCCCCAGGCGGTCGCGGCGATCGTCTCGCCGTCACAGAGCAGGAGGTTGAGGCGGGCGTTCGGCGTGACCTCGGCGACGTCGAGGACGGTGTCGGCCAGGGCCTGCGCCACACCGGTCTCGCGGGCGCCGTCGCGCAGCCGGTGCAGGACGAGGGCCCACAGGAACGCCGCGTCGCAGCGGGCCTCCATGGACAGCAGATCGGCGGCGGGCAGCGCGGAGACCAGCGACGTCAGGGAGCGCGGCCAGCCGGGCACCGCGCCGTTGTGGCTGAACAGCCACGGTCCCGAGGCGTACGGCGCCGCCGCGGCCTCCTGGTCGGCGCCCGGGACGGTGGCGTCCCTGACCGCCGCGAGCAGCGCGCCCGAGCGGACCACGCGGGCCAGGTCCGCGTAGGACGGATCGGCCCAGATGGGCCCGGCCCGGCGGTAGCGGGCGGGCACCGGGTCGCCGTCCGCGTACCAGCCGACGCCGAACCCGTCCGCGTTGACCGTGCCGTGCCGCTGTCTGCGCGGCGCCCAGGACTGCTGGAACAGGCTGTGCGGCGGCGCGTCGAGCACCTCGCCGAGCGCGACGGGCGGTCCGAGATAGGCCAGGTGGCGGCACATCAGACGGCCTCCCGGTGCGCGGCGTCGCGGGCGGTGCGGAAGCCCGCGAAGATCTGCCGCCGCACCGGCAGGTCCCAGTTGCGGAACGTGCCCCGGCACGCCACCGCGTCGACCGCGAACGAGCCGCCGCGCAGCACCTTGTGGCCAGGGCCGAAGAACACCTCCGAGTACTCGCGGTAGGGGTAGGCGACGAAGCCGGGGTAGGGCAGGAAGTCGCTCGCCGTCCACTCCCACACGTCGCCGATCAACTGCCGTACGCCGAGCGGGGAGGCGCCGAGCGGGTAGCTGCCCGCCGGGGCCGGGCGCAGATGGCGCTGGCCGAGGTTGGCGCGCTCCGGCGTCGGGTCGGTGTCGCCCCACGGATAGCGCAGGGAGCGGCCCGTCGCGGGGTCGAAGCGGGCCGCCTTCTCCCACTCCTCCTCGCTCGGCAGGCGGCGCCCCGCCCAGCGGGCGTAGGCGTCGGCCTCGTACCAGCTGACGTGCAGGACGGGCTCGTCGGCGGGGACGACCTCCGTCACCCCGAACCGGCGGCGCAGCCACTGGCCCGCCTCGCGCCGCCAGAACCGGGGCGCCTCGAAACCGCCCTCCTGGACCATCGCCCAGCCGGCCGGGTCCCACCAGCGGGGGTCGCGGTAGCCGCCGTCGGCGATGAACTCCAGGTAGGCGCCGTTCGTCACCGGGGTCGTGTCGATGTGGAAGGCCGGGACGATGCGGGCGTGCGCGGGCCGCTCATTGTCGAGCGCCCAGGGTTCGGCCGTCGTGCCCATGGTGAACGGGCCGCCCGGGACGAGGACCTCGGCCGGGCCGTCGAACGGCTCGGCCGTACGTTCCGGGTCGGGCGCGGTGAGCGCGGCGGCGCCGGTCCGCAGCTGGTGCGTGATCAGCATGGTCTCGTCGTGCTGCTGCTCGTGCTGGGCGATCATCCCGAAGGCGAAGCCCGACCGGGTCAGCCGCTCCGCGCCGTCCGCCTCGAACGACGCACCGCCCAGGATGTCGAGCGCCCGGCCGCGCACCTCGGCCGCGTAACCGCGCGCCTCCCGCGGCTTGAGCAGCGGCAGTCGCGGTCGCTCGGAGCGCGGGTGCTCGAAGGCGTCGTACAGCGGGTCGATCTCGGGCCGCATCGCCTCGCGGCCCGCGACCGCCCGCAGCAGCCACTGCTCCTCCTGGTTGCCGATGTGCGCGAGGTCCCACACCAGCGGTGACATCAACGGTGAGTGCTGCGCGGTGAGTTCGGGCTCCTCCACGCAACTGGTCAGGAGTGTGGTGCGGCGGCGCGCGGTCAGGAGCGCGTCCGCCGCGCGACGGCGCAACGCCTCCGGATCCGTGGTGACGTTCTCCTCGATGGTCATGAGCGGACGGACCTCCCCGGAGCGGGTTCAGGAAGCGGATCGAGCACGTCGTCGGCGGGACATCGGCCGCGCACGACCTGGCGGTGCGTGAAATCCGCGACCGCCTCCAGTACGCGGGCGTCCGCGCCGAGTCTGGGCAGCGCGTCAAGGGCCGTCGTGAAGCAGGCCGTGGCCGCCTCACGCAGCTCGGGGTCGGCGAGGCCCACTCTGGCCGCGTCCCGCCACAGCGGATTGTGCGGCGCCGGAGTCGCGCCGGCCCGCTCGGCGAGCGGTTTGACGGCCCGGTACGCGGTCTCGGCCGCCTGCGGATCGTCGAACAGCGCCGTCGTGACGGCGAGGGGCAGGATCCACCCGTCGTCGCCCGGCTGCGCGTCGATCATCCGCAGTTCGAGGTGCCCGCGCGGCCGCACCGGCGGGAACAGGGTGGTGAGGTGGTAGTCGAGGTCGGCACGGGTCGGTGGCCGCGGCCCCGCGCCCCGGGTCCACTCCCGGAACGACATCGCCTCCGGGACGTGCCACGGGCCGCTGTCCGTGCGCACGCACATCACCGGCGCGTCCAGGACGTGCCGCGCCCACGTCGCGCGCGGCTCACCGTCCAGCGGCGGCGCGCCGGAGCGGCCCACCGCGATGCGGTCCCACAGCAGCTGCCGCGTGGAGCGCCAGCCCGTCGAACGCCCGGACAAAAGCGGTGAGTTGGCGAACGCGGCGACGAGGACGGGCCCGAGCAGATGCGCCAGGCGCCAGCGCCTGCCGAAGCCCAGCGGGCCCGGCTCCTCGTACCCCGCGTCCAGGCACACCTGCACCGAGGCGGACGAGCACATCATGGACCGGCCGGCGGGACCCGCACGGTCGAGGGACGCCTCCAGGGCGTCGTAGCGGGGCTGACGCAGGACGCGTCGCGGAGGACGCCACGGATCGGTGCCGTGGCCGGACAGGACGAGTCCGTGGCCGCGGAGCGCGGCGCGGACGGCGGTCAGATCGGCCCGCATGGCCGAGACACATTCCATCAGCGAGGCGGCGGGGAGCGAGCTGAGCTCCAGCTGGCCGCCGGGTTCCACGGTGAGCGCCGAGCGCAGCGGCAGGGCGCGCAGTGCGGCATACGCCGCGTCGAGCCGTTCGGGAGGTATCGGGAGCCGCGGCCGGCGCGGCTCGTGGACGATCCACTCCAGCTCCACACCCACCGTGCGGGGCGGTCCCGTCTTGAAACAGATGCCCTGAACCAGAGCCTCGGTGCCGGCCTCGGTGATCAGCTCACCGAGCGCCGTACAGTCTCCCTCACCCATGTCGGGCCTCCAGTCCTCGTGGACTCCATGGTCGCCGGTGGCGGCCATGCCGTCATGTCGGTCCGGCGCGGAGCCGTCCCGGGCGGCGGTCGTACCACCCAAGACGCTCGCGGCGGTCCGCACAAGAGTGCCCCGGCGCGCTGCCGGTAAAGCCTCGGAGACGCGGACGTGGACGGGGAGGGATCAGTTCCAGCCGTAGCGCTCCCGCAGCCGGAGCACGACCAGGTTGAAGCGGCCCCGGTCCAGGGCGCACGCCTCGCGCCGCATCCCGCGCTCGTGCACGCGCAGCACCCGGTCGACGTTCACCCACGAATCCCGGCCGCTGCGGTCCCACGGCCCCGCGCCGATCGCGACCCATTCGCGGTCGGCGTCGTGGCGCTTGCTGGACAGCTGCACGGCGAGCAGTGTGCCTGCCGCCTCCCGCGCCACCACGAGGACCGGCCGGTCCTTGCCGCGCCCGTCGTTCTCTTCGTAGGGCACCCACGTCCAGACGATCTCGCCCGGGTCCGGGTCGCCGTCGTGCTCGGGCGCGTACTCGGTCCGCACCCGCCCGACCTGGCGCGGATCGGCCTCGACCGTGGCCGTCGAGCCGTGGCGGCCGGGGTTCTCTTCTGTGGCGTTGTCATCCGTGAAGGCAGTCACGCGGGTCACGTTAGAGCCTGGACGGCGCAATCCGCGCGGCGGGTGCGCCGGACGCCCCGGAGGCTCACCTCATGGCACGACACTTATCCCGAGGCATGGCCTCCGTCCTGGGCGTTCTGGGCGTACTGCTCACCCTGAGCGCCGCCGCCCCCGCGCCTGCGGCGCCGCCCCCGCGCACCGTCTCCGCCTGGCTGCCCTACTGGGACCAGGACGCCGCCCACAAGGACGCGCTCGCCCACGCCGCGCAGCTGCGCACCGTCAGCCCCTTCTGGTACGCGATGAAATCGGCGACCCGCGTCGACGGCTACCCGGGCGCGGGGGAGCGGCGCGTCGTCGACGGCCTGCGCGCCAAGGGCGTCCAGGTCGTCCCGACCGTCAACGACGCGGTGAAGCCCGGCGCCCTGGCGGCCGTCCTGACCCACCCCGACCAGCGCGCGGCCCACGTCAAGGCGCTGCTCGCCGTCGTCCGCGGCCGGGACTACGACGGCCTCGACCTCGACTACGAGACCATCGCGCCGACCCCGGACGCCACGTACGCGGCCGTCCGCGACGGCTACGCCGCCTTCGTCACCGACCTGTGCGCGCGGCTGCACGCCCTGCGCAAGCAGTGCTTCGTCACCGTCACCCCCAAGACCCGCATCAGCGGCCGTGTCTGGGACTACAAGAAGCTCGGCGCCGCCGCCGACCGGCTGCGCATCATGGCGTACAACCTGCACCACGCCCAAGGCGCACCGGGCCCGCTGGCCTCACCCTCCTGGTACGACGAGATCCTGACCCGGGCGACGGCCGAAGTGCCGCCCGCCAAGCTGGAGTTGGGGCTCCCGGCGTACGGGTGGGACTGGGCCGTCGGCAGCAAGGCGCGGGCGAAGGCCGTGACGACGAGAGAGGCCGAGGCGCTGCGCCGCAAGGTCAAGGCGCCCTACGCGCTCGACCCGGACTCCCGCACCCCGCACTTCACCTACAAGGACGGTGGGACGAAGCGCGTCGTCTGGTACCAGGACGCCCGCGGCACCGCCGCCCACCTGCCCGTTCTGCGCAAGCACAAGGTGGCCCACACGGTGCTCTGGGCGCTGGGCTTCGAGCAGCCCGAACTGTGGAAGACACTGGCGACGCCCTAGGCCGTAGGCAGCTGTATGGCCCTCGGACCCGTCTGGAAGGATGCCGGGGGTCATGGTGCAGATACCCGAGCAGCAACCCGTCCCGCCGTCCCCGCCCGCTGACGCCCCCGGCCCCGCCACCGCCCTCGGCGCCACCGGCCCCGCCGACCCCACCGCCCCGGTCAGGCCCGCCCGGGGCACCGTGCCGACCAGCGCCGACGTCGCGCGCCTGGCCGGGGTCTCCCGCGCCACCGTCAGCTACGTGCTGAACAACACCAGCGCCGTCCGCATCAGCGAACCCACCCGCCGCCGCGTCCACGAGGCCGCCAAGGAACTCGGCTACGTCCCGCACGCCGCCGCCCGCAGCCTGCGCGCCGGGCACAGCCGCATCGTCCTGATGCCGACCCCCGACGTCCCCGTCGGCCCGCTCTACAGCGGCTTCCTCAACGCGCTGCAATGGGCGCTCAGCCGCCTCGACTACACCGTGGTGCAGTACGGGAGCGTCGGCCTCGGCGGCGAGGAAGCGGCCCGCGCCTGGGCCGAGCTGCGCCCGGTCGCCGTGCTCGCCCCGGCCGGGATGGGCGCGGGCGGCGTCGACCTGCTGCGCCGGTCGGGTGCGCGGGCCGTCATCACGCTCGGCCCCGAACCCGTCGAGGGCGCCCACGCGCTGATCATGGACCACCGGGAGGTGGGCCGCGCCGCCGGTGCCCACCTGCTGGCCCGCGGCCACACCAGGACCGGCGTCGTCATGCCCCGCGAACAGGGCCTCGGCACCTTCGCCCTGCCCCGCCTCGCGGGCGTCCAGGACAGCGGCGCGGACGCCGTGCCCCTGCCGCTCGCGTACGAGGAGGAGGACGCGGCCCGCGTCGCCGCCCACCTGCGCGACCTGGGCCTGCGCGCCGTGTTCGCCTACAACGACGAGTACGCGATGCTGCTCATGCGCGCACTCCAGGACGCCGGCGCCGACATCCCAGGCGACGTCGCCGTCATCGGCGCCGACGACCTGATGCTCGGCCGCCTGCTGCGGCCCCGCCTCAGCACCGTACGGATCGCCCTGCCGTCGGGCGAGGAGCTGGCCGACCTGGTGGACGGCCTCGTGCGCGACCCGGCGGCCCGGCCGGAGGTGCGCCAGGTGCTCGGCGCGACGGCGGTACCCCGCGACTCCAGTTGAGTCGCGGACCTGGTCCCCTCCACGTGAGTCGCGGACCTGGTCCGCCAGGTCGGCGGCGGCGACGCCGGTACCCCGCGCACCGCACGGGAAAGGGGGCGGCCGCCCCCGGCGACCGCCCCCTTTCCTCGCGCGAGGGGCCTCAGCCCTGCTCGGGCTGCTGTCCTTCCTGCGCCTGCGCCTGTGCCTGCTGCTCGGCGACGGACTTGCGGACCTCGTCCATGTCGAGCCGGCGGGCCTGGCCGATCACGTCGTCCAGAGCCTCCTGCGGCAGCGCGCCGGGCTGGGCGAACACGGCCACCTGGTCACGGACGATCATCAGCGTGGGGATCGACTGGATGCCGAAGGCGGCGGCCAGCTCGGGCTGCGCCTCCGTGTCGACCTTGCCGAAGACGAGGTCGGGGTTGGCCTCGGCCGACTTCTCGTAGACCGGGGCGAACTGCTTGCACGGACCGCACCAGGACGCCCAGAAGTCGATCAGCACGAACTCGTTCTCCGTGACCATCTGATCGAAGTTGTCCTTGGTCAGCTCCACGGTGGTGCTGCTCATGGTGTGTTCCCTCTTCCTGCTTCCTGGATTTCGGGGCGAAGCCGCAAGGGGCAAAGCCGCTGGGCACAACGATCCGTGACACGGACGTATTCCGCGCGCGTACCCATGTGGCCCACCGGCACACCTGCGGTCACACTGACGGGTATGACGGAAGCTATCGAGTACGACGTTGTTGTGGTGGGAGCGGGACCGGTCGGCGAAAATGTCGCGGACCGGGCACGAGCGGGCGGGCTGAGCGCCGCGATCGTGGAGAGCGAACTCGTGGGCGGCGAGTGCTCGTACTGGGCCTGCATGCCCAGCAAGGCCCTGCTGCGCCCCGTGATCGCCCGCGCGGACGCCCGCCGCGTACCGGGGCTGCGCCAGTCGGTGCAGGGCCCCCTCGACACCACCGCCGTGCTCGCCCACCGCGACTACTTCACCTCCCACTGGAAGGACGACGGCCAGGTCGGCTGGCTGGAGTCCATCGGCGTCGACCTCTACCGCGGCCACGGCCGCCTCGCCGGACCCCGCCGTGTCACGGTCACCGCCGACGACGGCACGGTCACCACGCTGGTGGCCCGGCACGCCGTCGCCGTGTGCACCGGCACCCGCGCCGCCCTGCCCGACCTGCCGGGCCTCGCCGACGCCAAGCCCTGGACCAGCCGCGAGGCCACCAGCGCCGACCACGCGCCCGGCCGCCTCGTCGTGGTCGGCGGCGGCGTCGTCGCCACCGAGATGGCCACGGCCTGGCAGGCGCTCGGCTCCCAGGTCACCCTGCTCGTACGCGGCGACGGCCTGCTGAACCGGATGGAGCCGTTCGCCAGTGAGCTGGTCTCGGACGCGCTGCGCGAGGCGGGCGCTGACGTCCGTACGGGCGTCTCCGTGAAGGCCGTGCACCGCCAGGGCGCCACGGTCACCGTCACCCTCGACGACGACTCCACCCTCGAGGCCGACGAGATCCTCTTCGCCACCGGCCGCGCCCCGCGCACCGAGGACATCGGCCTGGACACGGTGGACCTGAAGCCCGGCTCTTGGCTGGAGGTCGACGACACCCTGCGCGTGAAGGGCCACGACTGGCTCTACGCCGTCGGCGACGCCAACCACCGCGCCCTCCTCACCCACCAGGGCAAGTACCAGGCCCGTATCGCGGGCGCCGCCATCACCGCGCGGGCCGCCGGGGTGCCGCTCCTGGAGACCGACCGCTGGGGCGCCCATGTCGCCACCGCCGACATCTCCGCCGTCCCCCAGGTCGTCTTCACCGACCCGGAGGCGGCCAGCGCCGGCCTCACCCTCGCCGAGGCCGAACAGGCGGGCCACCGTGTCCGCGCCGTCGACTACGACATGGCGGGCGTCGCCGGGGCGGGCCTGTACGCCGACGGCTACACCGGCCGCGCCCGCATGATCGTCGACCTCGACCGGGAGATCCTCCTCGGCGTCACCTTCGTCGGCCCCGGCGTCGGCGAACTCATCCACTCGGCGACGATCGCCGTCGCGGGCGAGGTCCCCATCGACCGGCTGTGGCACGCGGTCCCCGCGTACCCGACGGTGAGCGAGGTGTGGCTGCGGCTCCTCGAGACGTACCGGGACCAGAGCAGCTAGGCAGGTGACGGTCCCCGGCACTCCTCAGCCGATCGTGACGACGCGCGCCCAGGGCGGCGGGGCGTCGGGGACGTAGCCGGACCCGCAGCGCGCGTGCGAACCCGGCCCGCAGGTCCGTTCCGCAGCGCACGCCGCGTCAGCACATTGTTCTCGTCAGCCCCTCAGTGCTGCTGCGGCTTCTGCGCGGTGGCCTCGCTCGGGCGGACCACCACGAACCCCTCGCCCTCCAGCATGAGTTGCACCGCCTCGCCGGAGCCGCCGCGCAGCATCGAGCCGACGGACTGGGAGCGGTGCAGGGAGGTGCGCAGGTTGGCGCTCCAGCCGACCACCGCGTCCGTGTCGACGTAGACCGGCTGCTGCGGGGAGACGGGCAGGACGAGCGGGTTGCCCTCGCAGACCAGGCCGAGCTTGCCGTGGCCGGTGAAGACGCTGTTGAACAGGCCGCCGCCGGTCATGCCGGCGCCCTTCACCGTCTTGATCTCGTAGGACAGGGTGGCGTCGAAGCACAGGACGTTGCGGCCGTTGACGGTGAAGACGTCGCCGGGCTCGATGTCGACGACGAAGACGTTCTGCGCTTCCTGCGCGAACCACGCCTCGCCCTGGCCCGTCACCTTCATCAGGGCCAGGCCCTCTCCGGTGACGGCCCGCTTCAGCATGCCGCCGACGCCCTGGCCCTTCCGTTCGAACTGCAGATTCCCCCGGTAGGCGATCATCGATCCCTGGCGGGCCAGCATCTCGCCGTTGACCACGTAACGGATCGACTTGGCGTTCTGGACGGTCATGCCGGGCGCGACAGCGGCCTGCACCATGTACTCACTCGCGAAAAGATCACCCTTCATAGGGGCATCGTCGCCCGGAGGGATTCGTTCCAGCAAGCACGGGGATGCGTCGGCTCGGGAGACCGGCCGCGTCGGCACGGTGGATCCGTCATGGCGGCGCGGCGGATCAGCCGCGCCGGGCCCCCCGCGCGCGGGTGTCCTCGCGCCTCACCGCCCGCAGGACCACGAACTTCGGGTCGCTCGCGACGAGTTCACAGCTGCCGAACAGGCGCCGCAGCTTCAGGTGGTAGCCGAGGTGCCGGTTGCCGACGACCCACAGTTCGCCGCCGGGGCGCAGCGCCGCGTGGGCCTGGCGGAACATGCGCCACGCCGTCGCGTCCGTCGTCGCCTGGTGCGAGTGGAAGGGCGGGTTGTTGAGGACGAGGTCCACGCTCGCGCGGGGCACGTCCGCGAGACCGTCGCCGACGCGGAAGACGGCCTTGCCGGGGCGGTCGGCGCAGTTGTGCGCGTACGTCGCCTCGGCCGACGCCACGGCCTGGTGCGACTCGTCGGTGAACAGGATCTCCGCGCCCGGGGCGGTGAGCGCGGCGCTCGTCCCGACGACGCCGTTGCCGCACCCCAGGTCGACGATCCGGGCGGCGCCGGTGGCCGCCGGAAGGTGCTGGAGGAAGAACCGGGTCCCGATGTCCAGGCGCTCGGCGCAGAACACGCCCGCGTGGTTGACGACCGTACGTCCCGCCAACACGCCGACGTCGTCGGGGAGTCGGTACGAGCGCGGCCAGGGATCGGGGCCGGGCGAGAGGGTGGTCGGGTCCGGTGTGCTGAAGATGAGCCGCGCCTTCTTCTCGGCGAGGGAGGTGCGGGTCGGGCCGATGATCCGCTCGAAGAGGTTCAGCGTCGAGGTGTGGATCTCCTTGACCATGCCGGTGCCGACGACCACGGTGCCCTCGTGCAGGGCGGGCCGCAGCCGGTGCAGCTGGTCCTCCAGGAGCGCCAGGCTCTTCGGTACGCGGACGAGCAGGACGTCCACGCGGTCCGGCGGGGTGTCCTGAGTGGTGAGCAGCCGGGTCCCGCCGGGGGCGGCTCCCGCGCGGGCCAGGTTCTCCTCCGTCGCCCGCTGCCCCAGGTACGAGTCCGAGATCAGCGTCGGCGTGCAGCCCTCGGCCTCGCTGAGGGCCGTGCCGAGCGCGCCCCACCGGTCGCCGACCACCACGACCGCGCCGGACAGCCCGGTGCCGCTCTCGGCCAGGTGCTTCAGCAGATAGGAGTCGGCGGCGTCCCAGGCGCGCAGGGGGTCGCGGGGGTCCGCGGGGAAGCGGGTGAGGTGCGGCTCGCCCCAGGGCGTGCTCATGCGCTGGGCGGGGGCGGGGGTGGTCGGCTCGGTGCGGTTCATCGTCCGACCAGGCTAACCGAGCGGCCGGGCGGCCTCATGGGAGGAGCCGCAGCTCACAGCGGTGTACGCGGTGAGCTGCGGCTCCTGTGGCGCGGGTCCGGACCGGCTCAGTCCTGCGGGAAGTCACCCGCGAGGGCCGACGCCATCCGCAGGTGCGGAGACGCCTCCGCGTCCCGGCCCTGGCGCTCGAGCGTCCGGCCGAGCATCAGGCGGGCGTAGTGCTCGACGGGGTCGCGCTCGACGACGATCCGCAGCTGGTCCTCGGCGCGCCGCAGCTGGGCCGAGTGGTAGTAGGAGCGGGCGAGCAGCAGTCGCGGACCGACCTGCTCGGGAGCCTCCTCGACCAGCCCGTCCAGGATGTGGGCGGCCTTGGTGTACTCCTTCGCGTCGAAGAACATCCGCGCCCGCTCCCACCGCTCGGCGGCCGTCCCGTGCGTGTAGTACTTCTGCTCCACGATTGCCTCCTCGTCGTTCGGGGGCGTCAACCCGGGGTGCGTGCGGCATATTCCCCGGGCTCGGCGGGGGCTCGGCCGGGGCTCGGGCGGGGCTCAACCGGGGCCTTCCCGGACTCGTGCCGGGTGGTCGCAAGGATCCGGCCGTCCCCGCGCGGGGCATCCCCCTCCGCCGCTGCGACCCCTATGTTGCTCTCAGTCCCCTCTACGTCCCGCGCATCGTCCGGTCCCGCACCCCCCCTCTGCGCCCTGGGAGCCCCATGGACACGCCCCGCCTCACCGGTTCCGCCCTCTCGCGCCGCCGTTTCCTCCAGAGCGGCACCGTCGCGGCGGGCGCCGTCGCCGGGGGCGGTGTGCTCGAACTGCCGTCGCTCGCGGCGGTCGGCGCGCGGCCCGCCGTGCTGTCGTTCACCGAGGCCACCAACGGCGCCGCGACCCTCTCCCCGTCCGGTGACCGGCTCGTCGCGGAGGTCCAGAACGTCCTGTGGTCGGTCCCGCGCGACGGCGGCGCCGCGACCGCGCTCACGACACCCGGACTGGAGCCCACCAGGCCGCAGTTCAGCCCGGACGGGGAGCGGATCGTCGTCTGCGCGTACCGGGGCGGCGGGTTCCATCTCTGGCTGCTCGACGCCGACGGGTCCGCGCCGCGGCAGCTCACCGACGGGCCCTGGGACGATCGCGGGCCCGCCTGGTCGCCGGACGGCACCCGGGTCGCGTTCGCCTCCGAGCGCGGGGGCGATCCGGTCGCCGGGAGCCCGTACCGCGTCTGGATCGTCGACGTACGGGACGGGAGCCTGACGCGGCTGACCGGTCTGCCCGGCCAGTCGGGACCCGGGCAGGGCGGCGCGTGGGAGGACTTCGACCCCGCCTGGTCGCCGGACGGGGCCCGGGTCCTCTTCGTCCGCGGTGTCGTACCCGCCGCCGGAGCCGCCTTGCGGGCCTCGACCATCGCCTCCGTCGGCGCGGACGGCACCGGGCCCGTCGTCGTCGAGCGCGTGGACGACTCGGGCGCCCAGGTCATGACCCCGGCGCTGTCGCCGCGCGGCCGCCTCGCCCACCTCCGCACCACCCCGGCACCCGCCGCCGGCTGCACCCTCGTGGTCGACGGGAAACCGGTCGATGTCGGCGGTGACCTGGCGCCCGTGCCGCCGCGCTGGACCGGGGACGACACGCTGCTGCTCACGGTCGACGGCACGTTCCGCATCGTGCGCCCCGACGCGCCCGGGGACGCCGAACGCATCCCCTTCCTCGCCCGCCACACCGTCGACCGGCCGCGCTACCGCGTCAAGCGCTACGACGTCGAGGCCGGGGGAGTGCACCCGGTGCGCGCCCCGCACCTGCCCGCGCTCTCTCCCGACGGCCGCTCGGTCGCCTTCGCCGCCCTCAACTCCCTTTATGTGGCTGCCACTTCGGGCGGCAAGGCGCCCCGCCGCATCGTCCGGGCGCCCGTGACGCGCTACCTCCTCGCCCCCGCCTGGACCCCCGAGGGCGACGCCGTCGTCTACGCGGACGACCGCGCGGGCCTCTTCGCCGTGCGCCGCCACTCCCTCACCACCGGCGAGGAGACCGTCCTGGCGGAGGGCGGCCGGGTCTTTCCGGCGCTGTCGCCGGACGGCACCCGCCTCGCCTGCCTCGACATGTCGGGGAACCTCGTGGTCCGCGACCTCGCGGCGGGCACCGACCGGGTCCTCGCCGCACCGCTCGGCGGCGGCGGACTGCCCGGCCGGCCCTCCTGGTCGCCCGACGGCCGCTATGTCGCCCTGTGCGACCGCAACCGCCTCAACCAGCGCTTCCGCGAGGGCTACAACCTCATCCGCGTCGTCGACACCACCACCGGCACGGCCGTGCTGCACCCGGTCGCCCCGCACGTGTCGCTCGCCGACCGGTACGACTCCGGGCCCGTCTGGTCCCCCGGAGGCCGCACCATGGCCGTCGTCGTCGAGTCCGCGCTGTGGCTGCTGCCCGTCCGCCCCGACGGCACCCCGGACGGGCCGCCCCGCCAGATCACCGAGGAGGCCGCGGACCATCCGAGCTGGGCCGCCGACGGCCGCCGCCTGCTCTACCTGTCGGCGGGGCGGCTCCGCCTCCTGGACGTGGAGCGCGGCATCGCCCGTACCGTCCGCGTCCCGCTCGACCAGCGCCGCCCGCGCCCCGCCGACACCGTGGTGCACGCGGGCCGCCTCTGGGACGGGACGGGGGGCGCCGTCCGCGACGACGTCGACCTCACGATCGAGCGTGGCCGGATCGTCGGCGTGGCCCCGCACCGCGCGGGCGCCCGGCGCCCCGCCGCGCACCGGATCGACGCCTCCGACCGGACGGTCCTGCCGGGCCTGTGGGACGCCCACACCCATCCCTGGCAGTCCACCTACGGCGGCCGTCAGACCGTCCTGCAACTCGCCTACGGCATCACCACCGCGGTCTCCCTCGGCGGATTCGCCTACGAACAGGCCCGCGTCCGGGAAGCGGTGAACGCCGGGGCGCTCGCCGGACCCCGCCTCCTCGCCACCGGCGAACTCCTTGACGGGGCCCGCGTCGCGTACAGCATGTGCCGCGCCCACCGCACCCGCGCGGGCCTGCGCCGCTCCCTCGACCGGGCCGCCGCGCTCGACTGGGACTTCGTGAAGACCTACGTACGGGCGCCGGGCTGGGTGATGGAGGAGGCGGCGCGCTTCGCGCACGAACGGCTCGGGGTGCGCAGCGGAAGCCACCTGTGCACGCCCGGCGTCCAGCTCGGCCAGGATCTGACGACCCATCTGCAGGCGACGCAGCGCCTGGAGTTCGGGCACGCCACGACGGCGGGCGGCCGGTCCTGCGAGGACGTGCGGGAGATCTACACCCGGGCGGGCTTCCACCTCGTCGCGACGCCGTTCACGGCGGCGCCGCTGCTCGGCGCCGACCCCGCCCTCGCGGACGACCCGCGCGTCACGACGCTGATGCCGCCGTGGGACACGGTCGTCGTGGACCAGCTGGCGGCGGCCCCGCCCACGGATGCGCAACTCGCCACCCTGCGCCGGGAAACCGACACCTACCGGCGCGTCCTCGCCGACGGGGGACTGGTCGCCCTGGGCACCGACCAGCCCCTCGTCCCGGTCGGCCTGCACCTGCATCTCGCGCTGCGCGCCCTGCACCGCGGCGGCCTCACCCCGGCCGAGGCGCTGCGCACCGCGACCGTCCTGCCCGCCCGCGTCTTCGGCGCGGACGCCGACCTCGGCACCGTCGAGGAGGGAAAACTCGCCGACCTCACCCTCGTCGACGGCGACCCGTTCACCGACTTCGACGACCTGGTCCGGACGGCCGAAGTCCTGCGCGGCGGACTCCTGTTCCGCCAGGCCGACCTCGTCGGCGCCTTCGAGCCGCTCACCCCGGGCGCCCACGACGACCACTGGCTGGAGGTGAGCCGCCACATGAGGAAGGACGGTTGCTGCGACCCCGGATTCTGACGCCGCCCGGAGGACGGGGGAGAGTAGGGCCATGGACCGTCCCGCCCACCGGCTCCTGCCCGGTGATCCCGCCTCGCCCGTCCTCCTCCACGTCCCGCACGGCTCCCGTACCGTCCCGGCCGATGTCCGCGCCGGCATCCTGCTCGACGACGCCGCCCTGGAGCGCGAGCTGGACCTCATCACCGACGCCCGCACCCAGGACATCGCCGCGCACGCCGCGCGCGCCGCCGCCGTGACCCCGTGGCGGTTCGTCAACGAGCGGTCGCGGCTCGTCGTCGACCCCGAGCGGTTCCCCGACGAACGGGAGGAGATGCGGGCCGTCGGCATGGGCGCCGTCTACACCCGCACCACGCGGCGCGCGCCCCTGCGCCCCGAGCCGCCCGCCGACGAGGCCGACCTCCTCGCCACGTACTTCCACCCCTACGCGGAGGCGATGACCCGGGCCGTCGAGGACCGCCTCGCCGCGACGGGCCGGGCCGTGATCATCGACGTCCACTCCTATCCGAGCCGGGCCCTGCCCTACGAACTGCACGGCACGGACCCGCGCCCCGCCGTCTGCCTGGGCACGGACCCCTTCCACACTCCGGAGGCGCTGGTCGCCCTGGCCCGCGAGGCGTTCGCGCCGCTCGGCGGGCACGGCCTCGACACCCCCTTCGCCGGGGTCTACGTGCCCCTGCGCCACTACGGCAAGGACCCCCGCGTCCACGCCCTGATGCTGGAGCTGCGCCGCGACACCTACCTCGACGAACCCGTCACCCCGGACGACGCGGGGCTGCGCAAGGCCGCGGAGTGCCTCGCCGCGCTGATCGAGGGGGCGCACCATGGCTGAGCCGTTCCTGTACGTCGTCGTCAGCGCGGCCGGGGCCGCCGACGGGGTCGGCGCGCTGATCGGGGAGGCGCGGGCCACGGGCTGGGAGGTCGGCGTGATCGCGACGCCGACCGCGCTCGGCGGCTTCTTCGACCGGGCCGACGCCGAGGAGCGGACCGGGCGTCCGGTGCGGTCCGCCTGGCGGTCGCCCGCGACGCCGCGCCCGTTCCCGCCGGCCGACGCGATCCTGGCCGCGCCCGCCACGTTCAACACGGTCAACAAGTGGGCGGCGGGCATCGCCGACACCCTGGCCGTGGCGACCCTCTGCGAGGCGTACGGCGCGGGCATCCCCGTCGCCGTCGCCCCCTGCGTGAACGGACAACTGGCCCGCCACCCGGCCTACCAGGACAGCGTGCGCCGTTTGAAGGGGATGGGCGTACGGTTCGCCCCCGGCGACTTCAGCTGGCCCGCAGCGACGCGACTCCTCGCGGCGCTGCGGGAGGACGGCTGACGCCGCGACCCGAGGCCGTCAGGCCCCCGCAACCCTGACCAGCGTCCGCGGCGTCAGGTCCGCGAGCGTCGGATATCCGTCCACGGCCATCAGCAGGTCCGCCTCCGCAAGCAGCGTCCGCAGGACGTGGACCAGGCCGTCCTCCCCGCCGACGGCGAGCCCGTACGCGTACGGGCGTCCGACGCCGACCGCCGTCGCGCCGAGCGCCAGCGCCTTGACGACGTCCGTGCCGGAGCGGATGCCGGAGTCGAAGAGGACCGGGAGGCCGTCGGCGGCCTCGACGACGCCGGGGAGGGCGTCGAGCGCGGGCAGGCCGCCGTTGGCCTGCCGGCCGCCGTGGTTGGAGCAGTAGATCCCGTCGACGCCGCCGTCCCGGGCCCGGCGTACGTCCTCCGGATGGCAGATGCCCTTGAGGAGCAGCGGCAGGTCCGTGAGGGAGCGCAGCCAGGGCAGGTCGTCCCAGGTGAGCGGGTTGCCGAAGAGGCCGACCCAGGTGGAGACGGTGTCCATCGGGTCGGTGCCGGGGACCAGTGCGCGAAAGCGCGGGTCCGAGGTGTAGTTGGCGAGGCAGTGGCCGCGCAGCTGCGGGAAGTTGGACGTGGACAGGTCGCGCGGGCGCCAGCCGGTGATGAACGTGTCGAGCGTGACGACGATGCCCTTGTACCCCGCCGCCTCGGCCCGCTTGACGAGGCTCTCGGCGAGCTCCCGGTCGGTCGGCGTGTAGAGCTGGAAGAAGCCGGGCGTGTCACCGAACTCGGCGGCCACGTCCTCCATCGGGTCCACCGACAGGGTCGAGGCGACCATCGGAACGCCCGTGCGCGCGGCGGCCCGCGCCGTCGCCAGATCCCCGTGCCCGTCCTGCGCGCACAGCCCGATCACGCCGACCGGCGCCATGAAGAGGGGCGACGGCAGGCGCAGGCCGAACAGGTCGACCGACAGGTCCCGCCGGGCCGCGCCGACCATCATGCGCGGCATCAGCCCGTACCGCCGGAACGCCTCGACGTTGGCCCGCTGGGTGTGCTCGTCGCCCGCGCCCCCGGCCACGTACGACCACACGGACTCGGGCAGCGCCGCCCGCGCCCGCGCCGCGAGGGCGTCGTACTCCATCGGCATGGTGGGCACGACGCCCCGCAGTCCGTCGAGGTAGATCTCGTACTGGTAGTCGCCGAACTGCGGGCTCATGCGCACACCTCGTCATCGGGGGTATCGGGTCGCGTTTCCTCTGGCGCACCCCAATCTGCCAGCACTTTCGTGCCCGGTACAGAGACGAGGATCATGCGGTCGCGCGCACGAACCCCAGCGACGCCCGGAAGATCTCCGCGACCTCCGCCTCCCCGACGCCGACCCAGCCGTGCTCCGCCCCGGGCACGATGCGCAGCTCGGCGTCCGCCCCGGCCGCCCGCAGCGCCCGCGCCAGATCCCGGCCGTGTCCGCAGGGCACCATGGTGTCGGCGTCGCCGTGCACGACGAGGAACGGGGGCGCGCCCGCGTGGGCGCGGCGGACGGGGCTCGCAGCGGAAGCGCGCTCCGGGACGGTCGCGGGCGCGGCGCCGAGCAGGAGCGCCTCCATCGACGACGGATCGGCCGGGTCGAAGGGCGGCCGCGGCGTCTCCAGGTCCGACGGGCCGTACCAGACGACGGCCCCCGCTAGCGGCGGCTCCGGGTGCGTGAGCGCGAGCAGCGACGCCAGATGGCCGCCCGCGGACTCGCCCCACACCACGACCCGCTCCGGGTCGATGCCCAGCTCCCGCGCCCGCACGCCCAGCCAGCGCAACGCCGCCCGCACGTCGTCCAGTTGCGCGGGGAACACCGCCTCGCCGCTCAGCCGGTAGTCGACGCAGGCGACGGCGAGCCCGGTTGCCGCGATCCGCTCGAACGGGCCCGGCTCCCAGGACCGGGTGCGCACCCCCATGTCGTCCCGGCGGCCGCGTCGCCACGCACCGCCGTGCAGGAAGAGGACGAGGGGAGCGGGGCGTTCGGCCGCCGGCGCGGGCAGCCACAGGTCGAGCTCCAGCGGGCGGCCACCCTCCACCACCCCGTGCGGGACACCGCGCAGCACCCGTACGCCGGCCGCGCGCCCGGCCGCCGGGGGCAGCGGTGCGACGTCCGGGTGCGGGGCGGCGATCAGCGCCCGCAGGCCGGCCGGTGTCACGAGGTCCGCCACTGCTGGCCGGGCAGGAAGCGGACGTCGTACTCCTGGGGCACGGCGGCGAACCGGTGCGGCTCCGGGACGAACGGCCGGTGCGGCAGGCCGTGTTCCTCGGCCGGGGTGCCGAGGCTCTCGAAGAACCGCTCGAAGGTGCCGCCGGGTCCGGCGGCGACGCCGACGATCTGCGTGTGGTGGCGCTCCATGCGGTAGGCGTGCGGGCAGTTCTTGGGCACGAAGCCGAAGTCGCCCGGGGTGAGGAGGCGTTCGGTCTGTGCGCCGTCGGTGTCCTCGACGAAGAGGCGGACCGCGCCGTGCGTGACGTAGAAGACCTCGTAGGTGTCGGCGTGCAGGTGGGCCGGGATGATGTCGCCCTTGGGGCCTTCGCAGGTGAAGAAGTTGAAGGTGTTCTCGGTCTGCTCGCCGCCCGCGTAGACGGTGATCAGGTCGCCGAAGAGGTGGGCCCGGTCGCCCTCGCCCTTCTCGATGACGTAGGGCTTGCCCGGCTCGGGCGGGATGCGGGACGCGTCCCGGTAGCGTGTCGCGAACTCGATGGTCATGTGGGGCCCACCTTCACGTGCCGATCTGCGCTTTGTCAGGTCGCCTGACGATGTACGTCAGGTAGCCTGACATTTGGATGAGGAAGAAGGCAAGACGATGACCGGGGTCCGGCGTGACCGGCGTGATCTGCCGCAGCTGCTCGGCGAGGCCCGGCGCTGGTTCGAGGAGGGGCTGCTCGCCGAGGTGGGCGGCGACGGCGGGCCCGCGGTGACGCCGCCGCAGGTGCAGCTCTTCGCACAGCTCGACGAGGACGGCACCACCGTCGCCGAGCTGGCGCGGCGCATGGGCGTGACCCGGCAGACGGTGCACCAGGCCGTGCACGCGCTCGTCGCCGCCGGGCTGCTGGAGCAGGTGCCGCACCCATCCTCGGCCCGGCAGCGGCTGATCCGCCGCACGGCCGAGGGGCGCCGCGCCCACGAGCGGGCCCGCCACGCCCTCGACCGCCTGGAGAAGCGGCTCGCCGAACGGATCGGCGCGGAGGCGGTCACGGCGCTGCGGTCCGCGCTGGAGGCGGAGTGGGGCGAGCCGCCCCTGAAGCAACCGTAGGGGACTGCTCCCGACTGTCGACCGCTTTCTGCCAACAAGATTGTTGACAATCTTGTTGGCCTAGATTTAGCGTCGACACGCACTCACTCAGGGAGGGCAGATGCCGAAGGACGCCCGTCCAGGCTCCGGAGAGCAGGCCAAGCAGTACGCGCTGGACCGGCTCAGGCAGGCGATCGCGCGCGGCGAGATGGCGCCGGCCCAGCGGCTGGTGGAGAACGAACTCGCCGAGCAGTACGACGTCACCCGCGCCAGCATCAGGGCGGCGCTGCTCGACCTCGCCGCCGAAGGTCTGGTCGAGCGGGTCCGCAACCGCGGATCACGGGTGCGCGTGGTCACGGTCGAGGAGGCCGTGGAGATCACGGAGTGCCGGATGGCGCTCGAAGGGCTGTGCGCGGCCAAAGCGGCGAGGGACGCCACCGACGCGCAACTCGACGAGCTGACCGCGCTGGGCGAGGCCATGTCCAAGGCGGTCGCCGACGGTGATCCGCTCTCCTACTCCGACCTCAACCACGACCTGCACGCCCGCATCCGGGAGATCTCCGGCCAGTACACGGCCCTCGGCCTCCTGGAACGGCTCAACGCCCAACTGGTGCGCCACCGCTTCCAGTTGGCGCTGCGCCCGGGGCGTCCGCAGCAGTCCTTGAGTGAGCACCTGGCGATGATCGAGGCGATCCGCGCCAGGGACCCCGAGGCGGCCGAACGGGCCGTCCGCGCCCACCTCGGCAGCGTGATCGACGCCTTGCGCGCCGGCTGACGCCGCCAAGGGCGGGCGCCTTCCTCGCAGTCAAGGAGACGCAGCATGACCCGAGGCATCCCGCCCGCCGCCCCTCCACGCTCCACACTGGTGATCACCGCCCACGCGGGGGACTTCGTGTGGCGGGCCGGTGGCGCCATCGCCCTGGCCGCCTCCCGGGGCGAGAAGGTCACCCTCGCGTGCCTCACGTTCGGCGAGCGCGGCGAGTCCGCGAAGGCCTGGCGCGAGGGGAAGAAGCTCGACGAGATCAAGGCGCTGCGCCGCGACGAGGCCGAGCGCGCCGCCGCCGAACTCGGCGCCGCCATCCGCTTCTTCGACGCCGGCGACTACCCCCTCGTGCCCACCGCCGAACTGACCGACCGGCTCGTCACGGTCTACCGCGAGACCCAGCCGGACGTCGTCCTGACCCACCCCGCCGAGGACCCGTACAACGGCGACCACCCGGCGGCGCACCGCATGGCCCTGGAGGCGCGCGTCCTCGCGCAGGCCATCGGCTATCCCGGCGAGGGCGAGATCATCGGCGCGCCGCCCGTCTTCTGCTTCGAGCCGCACCAGCCGGAGATGAGCGGTTTCCGGCCCGAGGTGCTGCTCGACATCACCGAGGTGTGGGAGACCAAGCGCCGCGCCATGGAGTGCCTGGCCGCGCAGCGGCACCTCTGGGACTACTACACCGACCTGGCCGTGCGCCGGGGCGTGCAGCTCAGGCGGAACGCGGGCCCGAACCTCGGCCTCGCCCACCACACCCTGGCCGAGGCGTACATGCGCCCGTACCCGCAGATCGCGAAGGAGCTCGCCTGATGCCCGGCGTCATCGTCACCAACCCGCCCAAGGCCACCCGCGAGGAGGTCGAGGATCTTGCCCGGTACGGCGTCGCCACCGTCCACGAGGCGAGGGGCCGCACCGGCCTCCTCGGCAGCCACCTGCGCCCCAACCAGCAGGACACACGGGTCGCCGGGACCGCCGTCACGGTGCTGTCCTGGCCCGGCGACAACCTCATGATCCACGCGGCGGTCGAGCAGTGCGGCGAGGGCGACCTCCTTGTCGTCACCACCACCTCGCCGTCCACGGACGGCATGTTCGGCGAGCTGTTCGCCACCGCCCTCCAGCAGCGCGGGGTACGCGGCATCGTCACGAACGCGGGCATCCGTGACACCGCCGAACTGCGCGAGATGGGCTTTCCCGCCTGGTCGGCGGCCGTGTCCGCGCAAGGCACCGTCAAGGCGACCGGCGGCAGCGTGAACGTCCCCGTCGTGATCGGCGGCGAGATCATCCGGCCCGGCGACGTGATCGTCGCCGACGACGACGGGGTCGTGGTCGTCCCCCGCGAGGAAGCGGCCGAAGCCGCCCGGGCGTCGCAGGCCCGCGAGGAGAAGGAGGCCGCCACCCGCGCCGCCTTCCTGGAGGGCCAACTCGGCCTCGACCGATACGGGTTGCGCAAGACGCTGGCCGATCTCGGCGTCGAGTACCGCACCTACGACGAGCACACCGGGGACGCCTCGTGACCGCGCCCGGCGAGGTGCGCTGCATGCTCATGCGCGGCGGCACCTCCAAGGGCGCCTACTTCCTGGCCGACGACCTCCCCGCCGAACCGGCCGCCCGTGACGACCTGCTGCTGCGGATCATGGGCAGCCCCGACCCGCGCCAGATCGACGGCCTCGGCGGCGCCCACCCCCTGACCAGCAAGGTCGCGGTCGTCGCCCCCGCGGCCGACCCCGGGACGGCCGACGTCGACTACCTCTTCCTCCAGGTCGACGTCGACAAGTCCGAGGTGTCCGACCGGCAGAACTGCGGGAACCTGCTCGCGGGCGTCGGACCGTTCGCCGTCGAACGCGGACTGGTCACCCCCGCGTCCGACGAGACCTCGGTCCGCATCCGCATGGTCAACTCCGGGGACCTCGCCACGGCGACGTTCCCGACCCCAGGCGGGCGCGTCGCCTACGACGGCGACACGGAGATCTCCGGCGTCCCCGGCACCGCCGCCCCGGTCGTCGTCGACTTCCCGCCCGGCGGCGCGCCGTTGCTGCCCACCGGGCACGTCCGCGACACCGTCGGCGGCACCGAGGTGACGTGCGTGGACAACGGGATGCCGACCGTCCTCGTCGACGCCAGGTCCCTCGGCGTCACCGGATACGAGGAGCCGGAGGAGCTGGAGGCGAACGCGGAGCTGGCGGAGCGGGTGCGGCAACTGCGTTACGCGGCAGGGGAATTGATGGGCCTCGGCGACGTCTCCGCGACCACCGTGCCCAAGGTGACCCTGCTCGCCCCGCCCCGGCACGGCGGCGCCGTCACCACCCGCACCTTCATCCCCGTACGCTGCCACACCTCGATCGGCGTCCTCGGCGCCGCGAGCGTGGCCGCCGGGCTGCTCCTGGACCAGGGCGTCGCCGCGAACGTCGTCCGGCCCCCCGCCACGGACCGGGTGCGCATCGAGCACCCCACCGGCTTCACCGACATCGAGAGCAGCCTCACCGCCGGGCCCGACGGGCTGCCGCGCGCCCGCCGCACCGCCGTCGTCCGCACCGCCCGCAAGATCTTCGACGGCGCCGTCTTCCCCCGCCCCGCCACCGCGCCCCCGTCAGGAGGTCCCCGATGACTCCGCCGCTCGGCGACATCGCCCACATCGGCCATGCCCAGCTCTTCACCCCGGACCTGGACGCCAGCGTCGCCTTCTTCACCGACTTCCTCGGCCTCACCGTCGACGGCGAGCACGGGGACACGGTCTATCTGCGGACCTTCGACGACTACGAGCACCACAGCCTCGTCCTCACCGCCCGCGACCGTCCCGGACTCGGCCGGCTCGCCCTGCGCACCTCCAGCGAGGAGGCGCTCCGGCGCCGGGTGCGGGCACTCGAGGCGGCGGGCGGCACAGGGCGGTGGGTCGAGGACGAACCCGGCCTCGGCAAGCTGTACGTCACCACCGACCCCGACGGCCACGAACACGCCCTGTACTGGGAGAGCGAGCACTACCAGGCGCCCGACGAGCTGAAGCCCGCCCTGAAGAACCAGCCGCAGGCCAAACCCGACAAGGGCGTCGGCGTACGCCGCCTGGACCACGTCAACTTCCTCGCCGCCGACGTCCTCACCAACGCCGAGTGGCAGCAGAACGTGCTCGGCGCCCGGCCCACCGAACAGATCCGCCTCGACACCGGACGCGTCGCGGCACGCTGGCTGACCTTCACCGACAAGTCGTACGACGTCGTCTACACCGAGGACTGGACCGGCAGCGCGGGCCGCCTGCACCACATCGCCTTCGCCGCCGACACCCGCGAGGACATCCTCCGCGCCGCCGACCTCGCCATCGACTCCGGCGTCTTCATCGAGACGGGCCCGCACAAGCACGCCATCCAGCAGACGTTCTTCCTCTACGTCTACGAGCCCGGCGGCAACCGCGTCGAACTGTGCAACCCGCTCACGCGCCTCGTCCTCGCGCCCGACTGGCCGCTGATCACCTGGACCGAGGCGGAGCGGGCCAAGGGCCAGGCCTGGGGCCTCAAGACGATCCAGTCGTTCCACACGCACGGCACGCCGCCCGTCGAGACGGTCCGACCCGTCCCACCCGCCCGGACCGCCTGATCCGCCTGGCCGCCTGATCCACCTGGTCCGCGGAGATCTGTATCGGCCCCTTCCGATCGGCCCCGATCGGCCCCGATCGGCCCCGAGAGGAAACAACGATGTCCTCCTCCGTTCCGCACCCACCCGTCCGCCGCGGCATGCGCATGGCCCGGCTCGTCTTCGCCCTGTGCTGGCTCGCCGTCCTCTTCGACGGCCTCGACATGTTCATCTACGGCTCCGTGCTGCCGCACATGCTGGAGTCGAAGGCGCTCGGCCTCGACCCGGACCGGGCCGGCGACCTGGGCAGCTACGCCACCTTCGGCATGTTGATAGGCGCCCTCACCGCGGGCACGGTCTCCGACCGGATCGGCCGCAAGAAGATGATGGTCGGCTGCGTCACCGTCTTCTCCCTCGCCTCCGGACTGTGCGCGCTCGCCCCGGACGTCACGACGTTCGGCCTCGGCCGCACCCTCGCCGGTCTCGGGCTCGGCGGTCTGCTCCCCACCGCGATCACGATGGTCTGCGACTACGCGCCGCGCGGACGCGGCGCCCTGATCGTCGGCGGCCTGATGACCGCGCACCACGCGGGCGGCATCCTCTCCGCGTACGTGGCGACCTGGGTGGTCGAACCCCTCGGCTGGCGCGCCGCGTTCTGGTTCTGCGTCGTCCCGCTGCTGTTCGTGCCGGTCATCGCCAAGGTCATGCCGGAGTCCCTGAGCTTCCTCGTCGCGCGGGGCCGCACCGAGGAGGCCCAGCGGCTCTCCACCACGTACGACGTGGAACTGCCCGCCGTGAAGGCGCGGCGGGCGCAGGGTGCGGGCCGCTGGGACGCGCTGAGCGACCTGTTCCGCGCCCACCAGTGGGTGCAGACGCTGCTGTACTGGCTGGCCTCGTTCGGCGGGCTGCTCCTCGTCTACGGCGTCGCGACCTGGCTGCCCACGCTGATGCGCGCCGAGGGCTACGAGCTGGGCTCCTCGCTCCAGTTCGTCGTCGTCTTCAACCTGGGCGGCATCATCGGGATGCTCGTCGCGGGCCGCGCCTCCGACCGCTTCGGCGCCCCGCGCATCTCGGCGATCTGGTTCCTGCTCACCGCGGTCAGCGTCTACCTGCTGAGCATTCACATGGCGCTCGCGCTCACCTTCGTGGTGGTCTTCCTCGCCGGGGTCTTCCTCAACAGCGCCCAGACCATGATCTACGCGACGGTGTCGATCCGCTCCGCGCCCGAGAGCCGGGCCACGGCGGTCGGCTGGACCTCCGGCATGGGCCGCTTCGGCGCCGTCTTCGGACCCTGGCTCGGCGGCCGGCTCCTCGCCTCCGGCAACGGCGATCGGGGGTTCACCGTCTTCGCCCTGACCGGGCTCTTCTCGATGGTGTTCATCGGCATCGCGTCGCTGCGCAAGGCGCCGCAGGCCGCGCCCCGGGCCACGGACCGGCCGGTGGCCGCCGCGTAGTCGTGGCCGCCGAGTAGTCTGCGGATCATGACGCGCGCCTTGATCCTGCCGACCGTTCTGGTGCTCTGCGGCGCCCTCGCCGCGATCGGCCCGGCTCTGCGGGGAGACGCCGGGCGGGCCGTGGCGTACGCGCTGGTGTTCCTCGCCCTCGCGGCGGTGTTCTCGCCGCTGATCTTCCCGAGGTCGGTCGGCTCCGACGAGGCGCGACGGCGCGGCGCGGCCGACGGGCGGCCCGTCGTCGACTGGCGCCCCGGCTGCACGTACTGCCTGCGGCTCCGCCTCCGACTCGGGCGCAGGGCACGCCAGTTGCACTGGGTGAACATCTGGCGCGACCCGGCGGGCGCGGCGGCCGTGCGGGCGGTCAACGACGGCAACGAGACGGTGCCGACCGTCTTCGTCGCGGACCGCCCGCACACCAACCCGGATCCGCGCTGGGTACGGGAACAGCTCTGAGAGAGCGGTGCTCTTTGTGCTCTTCGGGGGCGGTGCTTCGAGAGCGGTGCTCTGTGCGGGCGGTGCTCCGAGAGCACTGCTCCCACAGAGCACTGCTCTCTCAGAGCACCGCTCCGATCCTCAGTGCCGGACGGCCGCGCCCCGCGTGCGCAGCACCGCCGCCGACGCCACCGCGCCGAGCGCGCACAGCACACCCATCACCAGGACCGCCAGGTGCACGCCGGACATGAACGCCGCGTGGCTGCCCTCGACGACCGCCGCCTTCAGCTGCGCGGGCATCGACTCCGAGACGGGCGCCGCGCCCATCGCCACCGCGTCCTTCGCCTCCGCGAGCTGCCCGGCGGCCCGCTCGGGAACGCCCGCCGAGGTCAGCTCCGTACCGAGCGTCGAGCCGACCCGGCTGCTGATCAGCGACACGAGGACGGACGTGCCGAGCGCGCCGCCCACCTGGAGCGCGGTCGCCTGGAGGCCGCCGGCCACGCCCGCGTCCTCGACCGGCGCGTTGCCCACGATCGCGGCGGACGACGCCGACATCACCATGCCGACACCGAGACCCAGCGCGACGAACGGCGGCCACAGCGCCCCGTACCCGGACTCCGCCGACCAGGTCAGCATCAGGAACGACGCCGCGCCCTGGAGCACCATGCCGAGCGGCATCGTCAGGCGCGGCCCGAACCGGTCGGTGAGCGCCGCGCCCAGCGGTGAGGCGACGACGGACGCGAGGCTCAGCGGCAGCGTGCGGACACCGGCCTCGACGGGGGAGAACCCGCGCACGTTCTGCAGGTACAGCATGACGAAGAAGATGCCGCCGAGCAGGACGAAGAAGTTCAGCGCGGTGACGATCGTGCCGACGGTCACCGCCGGGCTGCGGAACAGGCGCATCGGGAGCAGCGGGTGCGCGACCCGGGACTCATGCGCGCCGAACACGACGAGCAGCACCACACCGGCGGCGATCGCGCCGAGCGTGCCCGCCGAACTCCAGCCCCACGTCTCGCCCTTGACCACGCCGAACACCACGACCAGCATGCCGAGCGCGAGCAGCACGACACCGGCGACGTCGAACTTCTCCCCCGCCGCCGCCGTGTTCCTGCTCTGCGGCAGCACCAGCGCGCTCACGACGATCGCGAGGACGCCGACGGGCGCGTTGATGTAGAAGACGGACTCCCAGTTGACGTGCTCGACGAGCAGGCCGCCCACGATCGGGCCGAGCGCCGTGGACACCGAGGAGACCATGGCCCAGATGCCGACGGCCATGCCGAACTTGCGCGGCGGGAAGACCGCGCGCAGCAGGCCGAGCGTGTTCGGCATGAGCAGCGCGCCGAAGAAGCCCTGCGCGGCGCGGAACGTGATGACGAGCTCGATCGACCCGGACAGACCGATGGCGACCGACGCCACGGTGAAGCCCGCGACGCCGACGAGGTACACGGTGCGCCGGCCGAACCGGTCACCGAGCTTGCCGCCGAGGATCAGCGCGGCGGCGAGCGCCAGCAGGTAGGAGTTGGTCACCCATTGCAGGCCCGCGGTGGAGGCGTTCAGGTCGCGGCCGATCGCCGGGTTCGCGATGGAGACGACGGAACCGTCGAGCCCGACCATGAACAGGCCGAAGGCGACGGCGATCAGTGTCAGCCAGGGGTTGGCGCGCCGCCCCGACGGGGCCGGGTCCGGCGGCGCGGACACCTGGGCGGCGGAGGGGGCGACAGAGGGGGAGGACATACGTGTGCCTTGTCTGGGACGGGGGTGTGAATACGTGAGGGTGCCGGTGGGCACGGAAAGCGCCCCGCCCCGGCACAGGTGTGACGGGAGCAGGGCGCGTGCGCGGCGGACCGGCGGGCGTCAGCCCGCGGTCGGCCGCAGCGACGTGTCGAGCGAGTTCAGCGCGCCGAGGGCGGAGCCGAGCGCGTCCAGCTCGCCGCCGGTCAGACGGCGCAGCGCCGCGGCGAGGTGGCGCCGGGCGATCCCCTCGGCCTCGGCGATCCGCTCCCGGGCCACGGCGGTGGTGTGCAGATGGGCCACACGCCGGTCGGCCGGGTCACCGCGCCGTTCGAGCAGCCCGGAGCGTGTGAGCTGGGAGACGAGCGCGCTGACGTTGTTCGGCTGCATCAGCAGTTCGTGCGCCGCCTCGCGCACGGTGATGCCGTCCCGCTCCGCCACGAGGCGGAGCAGCGCGATCTGCGCCTCGGGCAGCCGGTCGTGCGGGAAGTCCCCGAGGATCCGGCGGTCGAGGGTCCGGTGCAGCGTCGGCAGGGACACCGCGAGCGCGGAGGCCACGCGGTCGACGTCCTGGCGGGCGGCACGGGAGGTGGGCATCAGGCCAAGATAGGTATGAGTTCATAGGTATGTCAAAGCAGCTACCTGGAGGCAGGTACCGGACTGACACGTGTCCTGCCTGCGTCTGCGGGGTGTGGGGTGTACACAAGGCTGCTCCCGGGGTTCTACACACACCACACATCACTCCTCCCCGGGTATGACACACGCCGTCGGCCGCTACCGCGAACGTGGGCCCGTACTCCGGCTCAGAGGCTTACCCGGCGGCCCGGGACGGCGGAGACGATGGAAGCCGATCCTGCCTCACGACCCCGACGGGAGCCCTCTTCGCCGTGGCTACGTTCTTGTACAAGCTCGGGCGGCTGTCCTTCCGGCGCCGCTTCTTCGTGGTGCCGTTGTGGCTGCTGCTCCTCGTCGGGATCGGAGTCGGGGCGTCGTTCGCGCCCGCGCCGCCCGCCGACACGTTCGCGATGCCGGGCACGGAGGCGCAGAAGGCCTTCGACCTGCTCGACGAGAAGTTCCCGGCGGCCGGCGCCGAGGGGGCGACCGCCCGTGTCGTCATCCGCGCCCCGAAGGGCGAGAAGCTGACCGACCCGGCGCCCAAGGCCGACGTCGGAAAGCTGGTGACCGCGCTCGGCAAGGGCGAGGAGGTCTCCTCGGTCGCCGACCCGTTCAAGGCGAACGCCGTCAGCAAGGACGGCTCGACCGCCTACGCCTCCGTCTCCTACAAGGTCCCCTCGACCGAGCTGACGGACGCGTCGCACGAGGCGCTGACCAAGGCCATCGACGACGCCCGCGCCGAGGGCTTCACCGTCGAGGCAGGCGGTGACGCCGTCGAGGCCGAGCAGGAGATGGGCGGCAGCGCCGAGCTGATCGGCATCGCGATCTCCGCCGTCGTCCTGCTCATCACCTTCGGTTCGCTGGTCGCGGCGGGCATGCCGCTGCTCACCGCCATCATCGGCGTCGGTATCGGCATCTCCGGGATCACGGCGCTCGGCAGCGTCCTCGAACTGTCCAGCACCACGTCCACGCTCGCGACGATGATCGGTCTCGCGGTCGGCATCGACTACGCCCTGTTCATCGTGAGCCGCTACCGCGCCGAGATAGCCGAAGGACGCGAACGCGAGGAAGCCGCGGGCCGCGCGGTCGGCACGGCCGGGTCCGCGGTCGTCTTCGCCGGGCTCACCGTGATCGTCGCTCTCGCGGGCCTGTCCGTCGTGAACATCCCGCTCCTGACGAAGATGGGGCTGGCCGCGGCGGCGACCGTCGCCGTCTCCGTCGTCATCGCGCTCACCATGATCCCGGCGCTGCTCGGCTTCGCGGGCAAGAAGGTCCTTCGCCGCAAGGACCGCACGGCCGCGGCCTCCTCGCCGGACACGCCCGAGGGCAGGCCGAACCTGGGCACCCGCTGGTCCCGCTTCGTGATGCGCCGTCCGCTGACCGTCCTGCTCGTCGCCGTCATCGGCCTCGGTACCGTCGCCGTCCCGGCCACGAGCCTCGAACTCGGCCTGCCCGACGAGGGCACCTCCGCGCCGGACAGCACGCAGCGCAAGGCGTACGACATGCTGTCCGAGTCGTTCGGCGCCGGGTTTAACGGCCCGCTGATGGTGACCGTCGACGGCAAGGGCGCGGCGGCGGCCGCCAAGTCGGTGGGCGCCTCGCTCGCCAAGGTCGACGGGGTCGCCGCGGTCGCCCCCGCGCAGGTCAACGAGGCGGGTGACACCGCCATCATGTCCGTCGTCCCGTCCACCGGTCCGAGCGACCACAAGACGGAGGAACTGGTCAAGGAGATCCGCTCCGAGGCCGGGGGCTGGGGCGCGGAGACGGACTCGGACGTCCTGGTCACCGGCCAGACGGCCATGACGATCGACTTCTCGCAGACCCTCAACGACGCGCTCGTGCCGTACCTGCTGCTCGTCGTCGGCCTGGCGTTCCTGCTCCTGATGCTGGTGTTCCGCTCGGTCCTCGTCCCGCTGAAGGCGGCGCTCGGCTTCCTCCTGTCGGTGGCGGCGGCGCTCGGCGCCGTGGTCGCGGTCTTCCAGTGGGGCTGGCTCGCGGACCTGGTCGGCGTCGACCAGCCGGGCCCGATCATGTCGATGATGCCGATCTTCCTGATCGGCGTGGTCTTCGGCCTGGCCATGGACTACGAGGTCTTCCTCGTGACCCGGATGCGCGAGGCGTACGTCCACGGGGCGCGGCCCGGCGAGGCGATCGTGACCGGGTTCCGGCACGGCGGCCGGGTCGTCGGCGCCGCCGCGATCATCATGATCAGCGTCTTCTCCGGCTTCATCATGGAGGACAACGACATGATCAAGATGATGGGCTTCGGCCTCGCCGTCGCCGTGCTCTTCGACGCGTTCGTGGTCCGCATGGCGATCGTGCCCGCGGTCATGGCGCTGCTCGGCAAGGCCGCGTGGTGGCTGCCGCGCTGGCTGGACAAGGCGCTGCCGAACGTCGACGTCGAGGGCGAGAAGCTGCGGCAGTCCCTGGCGCAGGCCCCGTCGGCCGGTGACGAGGACCGGGAGCTGGAGCCCGCGCGGGGCTGAGCCCCGCGGCCTCTTGTAAGCGGCGGCCACGTCGAACACACCCGCACAGTGCCGTGGCCGCCGCTCAGGACGCGCACACCCGGCGTCGCCGGGGCGCGTACACGGACCTCAACTGGCGTGCCGGGCCCGGGGTGACGGGTGTGCGGCGCATCCCCTCAAACGGTTGTCCACTCGCTCGGGTGTCCGAGCGAGTGGACATGGAAGGACAAGCATTCAGTCCGTGTAGACCTCGGCCCGGTCCACGCTGACGAACGCGGCGCCGGACGACGCGTTCCGCTCACCCGTCACCCGCACCTTCAGCGTGTGCGTGCCGCGCGCGAGGCGCGGGCTGAGGTACTGGAGCGTCTCCCCGGTGCGGATCGCGCTGTAGAGGTCGACCCGCTGCTCGGGGCCGCCGTCGACGCTGATCCCCGCGATCCCGTTGCCGGTGTCACGCACCGAGAGCAGTGCGATCCGGGTGCCGGTGAAGGTGAACGTGGCGGTGTTGCCCGCCCGGTCGCTCCAGTGGTCGTCGCTCCAGAAGCACTGGGCGGCGCAGCCGGTCCCGGAGTTCCAGGTGCCGGTGTACGCGACCGATCCGGCGCCGCTGGAGCGGCCGTCGTCGTTGATCCAGTAGTTGCCCGAACCGGGGTCGCCGGAGGGCAGGTCCTGGGTCGCGCCCATCGCGAGCGGCACCCCGAGGTTCGGGCTGCCGTCCGCGTTCCAGGAGATCTTCTGGGCGCGGGTCGTGCGGTTGGAGTAGGTGTTCACCGACGTCGTCTTGGCGTGGTAGATCAGCCAGTCCTGGGTGCCGTCGGGGGACTTGAAGAACGCGTGGTGGCCGGGGCCGAAGACGCCGCGGTCGTCCGCGCGGGAGAAGACGGGCCCCGAGCGCTGCACCCAGTTCCCCGGCACGAGCGGGTCGGCGCCATTGGCCAGGGACAGCTGCCAGACCTGGTAGTCGGGCTTGCCGGTGTCACACGTGGAGTACGTCATCCACGTACGCCCGTTGCGGTTGAGGAACTCGGGGCCTTCGCGGACCTCGGGGCAGCCCCCGGCCGCGTTGATCGCGACCGCGTCGCCGGAGACGGTGTACGGGTTCGACATCGGCGCGATGTTCAGCCCGTTGTGCTGGTACGGGTTGATGCCGCTGTACGCGAGGTAGAGCTTGCCGTTGTGCTGGAGGATGCCCGGGTCGATGGCGAAGTCGTCTCCGTGGTTGGGCGGGGCGAGCTTCGCCTTGAAGTGGTACGGGCCCGCCGGATCGTCCCGGTCCGACTCCAGGACGAACAGGCGGTGATGGTCGTCGGTGCCGTCGTCGGCGGTGTAGTAGAGGTACCAGCGGGAGTTGAAGCGGTAGAACTCCGGCGCCCAGATGTGCTGGTTGCGCGAGGCGTTGGTGTCCGTCCACACCGTGATCGGATCGGCGTCGAGCAGCGTGGCCAGGGACGGCGAGCGCCACATCTTGATGCTGTCGCCTTGCGTGGTGGTGAGGTGGTAGGCCCCGTTCGCGTAGGCCAGGAACGGGTCGGGTCCGGTGTTCAGCGGGTTCCGGAAGGTACCCGAGGCAGCCGCCGCCGCTTCGGGCGCCTGTCTCGCCGCGCCGGCCTGCGGCGCGCAGACCAGTCCGACGAGCAGCGCCAGAAGTGCGGTGACCAGAGCAGTACGGGGCCGGGTGCGCATGAGCGGCTCCTTACATCGATGTAAGTCTCACGGCTTTCAGGACGGTAGGGAAGGGGCGCGGGGCTGTCAACGGGGCGCCCGTGCCGAGGAGTTGCGGGTCACCTCACTGGCCGCCGAGGCCGGTGGTCGCCACCGACTTCACGATGTGCCGCTGGAAGAAGAGGAAGACCACGACGAGCGGCAGCGCGGCGAGCACGGCCGACGCCATCGACTGCGCGTACTGGATGCCGTACGCGTCCTTCACCGTGGTGATGCCGACGGGCAGCGTCATCAAGGACGGGTCGGAGGTCGACACGAACGGCCACAGGAAGTTGTTCCAGGCGCCGATGAACACGAAGATCGCGACGGCGGCGAGCATCGGCCGCGACAGCGGGAGCAGCACCGACCAGAAGATCCGCCAGTGCCCGGCGCCGTCGATCCGGGCGGCCTCCTCCAACTCCTTCGGCAGCGAGTCGAAGTGCTTCTTCAGGATGAACACCATCACGGGCGCGACCGTCTGCGGCAGGATCACCGCCGCGTACGTGTCGAGCAGGTGCAGCGTCAGCATCTGCTGGAACCACGGCACGATCAGGATCTGCGGCGGCACGAGGACCGCCGCGATCGTCAGCACGAACAGCCAGCGGCGCCCGGCGAACACCGTGCGCGAGAACGCGTAGCCGGCCATCGCGGAGACGAGCACCGTGATCACGGTGACGGCGGCCGAGATGAGAAGGCTGTTCAGCATCCACAGCGGCAGGTCGCCGCGCTCCCACACGGCGCTGAACCCGTCGAACGTGAACCCGTGCTCCGGCCAGAACCAGGCCAGCGGATCGCTCGCGTCCTGCTCGGTCTTGAACGCCGTGAGGAGCGCCCACGCCATCGGCAGCAGCCAGATCAGCGCGCCGATCGTGAGCACGGCGAGCGCGAGCACGCGGGCGACGCGGCTCTCGCCGAGCGTCAGGTTCGTGCGCGAGCGCTCGGTGCGCCGGGGCGGTCTCGGTGGCGTGACCGGCCTGCGCCCGTGCGGCTTGGCGGTCGTACGGGCCGGTGCGTCGGTTGCGGTCATGGTCACTTCTCCCGGCTGCGGAGTGCGAAGAACTGAGCGGCGGAGGCGAGGACGACGAGGGCGAAGAAGATGTAGCTGATCGCCGAGGCGTAACCGAGCCGGTAGCCGGTGAAGCCGACGTCGTAGACGTACTCCACGATGGGCCGCGTCGAGTTGTTCGGGCCGCCCTTGGTGAGCAGATAGACCTGGTCGAAGACCTTCAGGGACGCCAGGAGCTGGAGCACGGTGATCACCACGGTGATCCGGCTCAGCTGCGGCAGCGTGATCGAGAACAGGCGCCGCCACGCCCCCGCGCCGTCGATCGCCGCGGCCTCGTAGAGGTGGTCGGGGATCGACTGGAGCGCGGCCAGGTACAGCAGGAAGTTGAAGCCGACCGTCCACCACAGGGTCGCGAGGGCGATGGCCCAGATGGCCACCGACTCGTCGCTCAGCCAGGCGACTTGGCCTAGGCCCAGCTTGTCCAGGAGGTGGTTGTAGAGGCCGAGGTCGGGCTGGTACAGCCAGATCCACAGCAGGCCGACCACGCCGACGGGGAGCAGATACGGGGCGAAGAACGCGAGCCGCCACACCCACTGGCCCGGCACCCCGGTGTGGACGAGCAGCGCCATCCCGAGCGCGACCACGACCAGCGGGACCGTCGAGATGAGGGTGAAGAGGACCGTGTGCCAGAGCGCCTTCCACATCTCGGCGTCCTGGAACGCCTCGGTGAAGTTGTCGACGCCGATGAAGGAGGGCGTGTGCGCGGACAGTGCCCGGTCCGTCAGGGACATCCACAGGCCCTGGCCGAGCGGCCAGATCATGAACACGGCGAACAGGACGAGGAAGGGCAGCGCGAAGAGCAGGCCGGGGGGAAGCAGCCGGCGCACCGCGGGCGCCCCTGGCCGGGGCGAGGCGTGGGGAGAAGAGGACATCGTTGTGCCTCCTAGGGGTGGCGGCGGATCAGGCCGGGCTGGGCTTGGCGAGGAACGTGTCGAGGCGCCGCACCATCGCGCGCGCCGCACGGTCGGGGGCGAGACCGTCGAGCAGGGCCTGCTGGAGCACCTGCGACATGGCGTTCTGGAAGTCGGACCCGGCTCCGGCGAACCAGGCCGCCGGGTCGAGGACGACATGGTCGGCGGCCGCCTTGTAGTGCGCCTGAGGCAGCAGCTTCGCGTACTCCTCGGTCTTGGTGACCGGCACATAGGCGGGGATGTGGCCCGCCGTGCCCCAGATCTGTCCGGCCTTCAGGAGCGCGGCCACCGCGCGGTGCGTACGGCGCCGGTGCTCGGCGTCGGGGCTCGGGTGGTGCGGGAGCACGAAGGAGTGCGAGTCGGCGTAGACGGCCGGGGTGCCGAAGACGGTGGGGAACGGGGCGGCGCCGACGTTCTTGTCCGCGCCGCGGAACGTGCCCAGCTCCCATTCACCGGAGAGGATCATCGCGGTCTGCTTGTTGTTGAAGGCCGCCATGCCCGCCGCGTAGTCGAGCCGCTTGGGGTTCACACGGCCGTCGACCAGCTTGGCCATGAACGCGATGACCTCGGCCATCCGGTCCACGTCCACCTTGGCCGGGCCGCCCTGCGGCACCTCGAAGACACCGCCGGTCTGCTTGTAGAGGCCGTAGAAGAGCCGCCAGCCCTGCGCGGTGTCGGTGACGTAGCCGAAGGCGACACCCTGCTTCCCGGACGCCTTCGCCAGCTCCTTGCTCGCCGCGAGGAATGCGTCCGGCGAGGAGAACGCGTCGGCGTCCAGCGTGCCGTCCGCCGTGAGCAGCCCCGCCTTCTTCACCGGCTCCGGGTGGAAGAACACGATGAACGGGTGGGTGTCGAGCGGGATCGCGTACGTCTTCCCCTCGTACTGCGTACGGGACCACACCGCGTCGGTGAAGTCCTCGCGCCGCACGCCGTACTCGGCCAGGAGGCTCAGGTCCCACGGGTCGACGAGCCCGGTGGGCGCGTAACCGGCCAGCCGCGACATGTGCGAGACCGCGACATCGGGGCCGCGTCCGCCCGCCGAGGCCATGGCGAGCTTCGTGTAATAGGGGGTGCCCCACTCCAGGACGGTGCGTTCGATGCGGGTGCCCGGCATGTCGGGCCCCGCCTTCTTCACCATGTCGTTGAGCAGGCCGCCGTCGGCCCCGCTGAACAGGTCCCACAGGCGGACGGTCGACTCGTCGGCCGCCAGCGCGCTGCCGCAGCCACTGAGCGCTCCGGCGCCGAGGACCGTCGCCCCGGCGGCGAGCGCGGCCGTCAGCGCGCGTCGTCTGGTGAGTGCGGGGCGACCGACGGGTGCGGGTGTGCCGGTCATCTGGCTCCTTCCCCGGGCGACGGCGGCGGCGTCATTCGGCCGCCGCCGTCACCTCGGAACATACATCGATGTAAACAACGGGTACGACGGAATCAGCGCGGGCCCTCGAAGGCCGAGGGGCGGAGCTGGGCGTCGCGCAGCAGCTTCGTGTCGACCTTCTCGGTGCGGTCGAAGCCGTAGACGCCGTTGCGCTCCTGGAAGACGTCCGTGAGCTGCGTGTAGCAGTAGCCGAACATGTCCGGATCGGCGAGCAGCACGCCCGTCAGACCGACGAACCGCTCCACGAACTCCCCGGCGCTGCGCGGCCGTTCGCCATAGCCCCACGACTCGTCGCGGGCCTCGCCCGACACCTCGGCGGCGGCCTGCGCGTCCCACCAGATGCCGCCGAACTCGCTGCAGAAGTACGGCTGCCCGGCGTACGGCACGGACCACGGACGCCCGTCGGGACCGGCGTTCACATAGGGCTTGTCCTCGGCGAGACCGTCCATGATCTTGGCGAACTCGGCGGGGTCCTGCTCGTAGCAGTGCGAGTCGTACACGTCGGTGTGCGGCACCCGGTGCGCGTAGCCGGAGGCGTCGATGACCGGGCGGGTGCCGTCGGCCTGCTTGGTGGCGAGGAACATCGCCTGCGTGACGTCGTCGAGCTGGGTGATGCGGTCGTGCAGGTGCTGGTACGTCTCGTTGAGCGGGCACCAGCCGATGATCGAGGGGTGCGAGTAGTCGCGCTCCACGGCCTCCAGCCACTGGGTGACGTAGGAGGCGTCGGGCCGCTGGTTGTCGTCGCGGACGCCGACCTCGCAGCCCCAGTCGCCGAACTCGCCCCACACCAGGTAGCCGAGCCGGTCCGCGTGGTACAGGAACCGCTCCTCGAAGACCTTCTGGTGCAGGCGCGCCCCGTTGAACCCGGCGGCCAGACCCAGCTCGATGTCGCGGACGAGGGCGGCGTCGCTCGGCGCGGTCATCAGGCCGTCCGGGTAGTAGCCCTGGTCGAGGACGAGCCGCTGGAAGACGGGCTCGCCGTTGAGGAGGAGCCGCTTGCCGTCGATGGAGACGGAGCGCAGACCCGCGTAGGACCGCACCTCGTCCACCACCCCGCCCTGCGCGTCGAGGACCTCGAAGGTGAGGTCGTACAGGTGCGGGTCCTCGGGCGACCACACGCGCTGCCGGTCGGCGGGCACGGCGAGGGCCAGGCGCGGAGTGAGGTCGAGGTCGGCGCGGGCCTCGGCGGTGACGACCGTGCCCCGCTCGTTGGAGAGGGTCGCGCGGACCCGGTGGCCCGGCGCCTTCCCGGTCAGCGGCAGCTCCAGGAAGAAGGAGCCGGAGGCCAGGTCGGGCGTGATGCGCGGGCGCTTCAGGGCGACGGTGCGCGGCACCGGCTCCAGCCACACCGTCTGCCAGATGCCGGTGGTCCGGGTGTAGTGGCAGTGCGTGTTGGCGTACCAGGTGGCCTGCTTGCCGCGGGCCTGCGGGCCGTGCCGGGTGTCCCGGGCCCGCACGACGAGCGTCACCTCGCGCCCCGGCGCGGCGATCTCGCCCAGGTCGGCGGTGAACGGGGTGAAGCCGCCGCGGTGCCGCGCCACCTCCACGCCGTCGGCCCACACGGTGGTGTCGTGGTCGACGGCCCCGAAGTGCAGGAGCACCCGGGAGTCGGTCCACTCGGCCGGCACGGTCACGGTCCTGCGGTACCAGACGGCCTCCAGGAAGTCGGTGTCGCCGATCCCGGACAGCTCCGACTCGGGGCAGAACGGCACGGTGATCCGCCCGCTGAGGTCGCGCTCGCGCAGACCGCGTTCGAGCCCGGTGTCGGCGCGGTCGATCTCGAACTGCCACTCACCGTTGAGATTGAGCCAGGCCTCACGGGCGAACTGCGGCCTCGGGTACTCGGGCCGCGGCAGGTCCTGGTGGTGCGGGACGGGCATGGTGCTCCTTGCCTCCGGGGGCTGCTGCTGTCGTGCGGGGCTCATGGCACCATGGCGATTACATCGTTGTAAATATCCGGGGCGGTGCCAGATCCGGCCCGAAACCGATTCGTGATGCTCGATACGATCGCGGGTGGCAGACGGAAGGAATGAACAGCGTGGCGGCCAGACCCAGGATCAAGGACGTGGCGGAGTACGCGGGCGTCTCGCCCAAGACCGTCTCCAACGTGATCAACGACTACGAGCACGTCTCCGACCGCACCCGTGAAGTGGTGCGGGAGGCGATCGACGCCCTCGGCTACCGCGTCAACATCGCCGGACGCCAGCTCCGCCAGGGCCGCACCGGCATGATCACCCTGGCCGTGCCCGAGCTGGACGTCGCCTACTTCTCCGAGCTGGCCAAGCACGTCATGACCGAGGCCGACAAGCGCGGCCAGACCGTCCTCCTGCACCAGACCGGCGGCGTCCGCGAGCGCGAGCTGGCCGCGCTGCACGGCTTCGACGCCCGCTTCACCGACGGCGTCATCCTCAGCCCGCTCGCCCTGCACCCCCGCGACCTCGCCACCCGCGACCGCGCGCTCCCGGTCGTCCTGCTCGGCGAGCGCCCCGCCGAGGGCACCACGGACCACGTCGCCGTCGACAACGTACGGGCGGCGCGCGAGGCCACCGAACACCTCCTTGCCCGGGGGCGGCGCCGGATCGCCGTCATCGGCGGCCGGGTGCGCGGGCGCCAGGGCACCGACCGGCTGCGCACCGACGGCTACCGCGAAGCGCTGAAGGAGGCCGGGATCCCCTTCGACAGCGCCCTGGTGGTACCGGTGGACGCCTACCACTGGCGGGACGGGGCGCGGGCCGCCGCCGCCCTCGTCGACGCGGGGGACGAACCCGACGCCCTGCTCTGCCTCAACGACCACCTCGCCCTCGGCGCGCTGCGCGCCCTGCACGAGCGGGGCCGCGCCGTCCCCAAGGATCTCGACGTGGTCGGCTTCGACGACATCGAGGCGTCCCGGTTCAGCGTCCCGAGCCTCACCACCGTCGCCCCGGACAAGCGGGAGATCGCACGGGCCGCCGTCGCCCTCCTCCTGGACCGCATCGAGGCCCCGGCGGCCGACGCGCTCCAGGACCACGTCGTGGGCCACGAACTCAAGGTGCGCGAGAGCAGCGGAGGTTGAGCGCCGGGGAGGCTGATCAACGGCTGTTCGGCGGACCCCGCGCGGCGGTACGATGCGGAACTGAGTGAGCCTCACTTTCCGTGGCTTGCGGGGGAGTTCGCGGAGGACGATTGACGAGCGTGCTGTTCATCCACGGCACAGGGGTGCGCGCGCCGGGCTACGCGGAGGCGTTGCGGGCGGTCCGCGCGGGCCTGGCCGCAGTGCGGCCCGACGTGAGCGTGGCGGAGTGCGACTGGGGCTCCGCGCTCGGCGCCTACCTGCGGGCCGACGGCGCGTCCATCCCGGGGTACGTACCCGGGCAGCCGGCGCCCGCGCCGCGCCCGCGCGACGAGGAGCGCGCCCGCTGGGCCCTCCTCTACGTCGACCCGGCCGCGGAACTGCACCTGTTCGCGCTGGCCGGACAGCAGACGACCGCCCCCTTCCTGCCGGGCGCGCTGCCCGCGGGACGACAGCTGTGGGCCTGGACGCGGGAACTCGTCGAGGCACCCGCCGTGCGCGCGGCGTGGCGGGCGGCCGGCCTCGACGCCGGCCTGGCCGCCGACGTGAGCGCGCTGCTCGCCTCCGACGTCTTCCGGCGCGCCTGCGACGCGGCGGACGGCGCCGGCGCGGCGGGCCTCGCCCGGCTGACCGCCCGCGCGCTCACCGCCCGCGCCCTCGCCGGGCACCCCGGCGGCCCCGGCGCGGTCCCCGCCGACGCGCGGGACGCCATGGTCGCCGCCGTCGTCGACCACCTCGGCGGCGAGGAGCGCGGGCTGGCGGACGGGATCGGCCGGGCGCTCGGCGCCACCGCCCGCCTCCTGGAACGGGCGGGCGGCTCCCGGTTCGTCGTGGGCCGCCGCAGCCGCATCAGCGAGCGCTCCCTCGGCTTCGCCGGGGACATCCTCAGCTACCTCGTCCGCGGCGAGGCCGTCCGCGCCTACGTGGCCGACCTCGCCCGGCAGCTCGCGCCCCCGGTCGTGCTGCTCGGGCACAGCCTCGGCGGCATCGTCGCCTTCGACCTCCTCGCGGGCGGCGCGGCCGGCGACCCGCCCGACGTGGCCCAGCTGGTGACCGTCGGCTCCCAGGCCCCGGTCCTCTACGAACTGGACGCGCTCCCCTCACGCCCGTACGGCACCGGGCTCCCGGCCCGCTTCCCGCGCTGGCTCAACATCTACGACCGGCGCGACCTGCTCTCCTTCGTCGGCGCGGACGTCTTCGGGCCCGGCGTGCGCGACATCGAGGTGGACAACGGGCAGCCGGTGTCGGCCGCCCACAGCGCCTACTGGACCAACCGGCACCTGTACGAGGTGCTCGCCCAAGAACTCCCCGGGTGACGCCAGATGGGACGCAGTGCCCGGGGGGCGCACGTGCCGCGGGGCACAGGAGAGCGGCAGGAGCGGCAGCGGATGCTGCGCGAGATGGTCGAGGCGCTCGCCGCCTCCACCCCGCTCGCCGACGAACGCGGCCGCCTGCAGTGGGCCCGTGAACTGGCCGACGAGTTCCCCGACCTCGACCTGGAGGGGTTCCGCACCGCACGGCAGGCGTTCGCCGAGGCGATCCGGCACTGCAGCCGCGTCGAGGAGGACGGGCTCGAACGGCTCGTGGAGGCAACCGAGTTCGTGGCCCCCGCCGTCGCCGGACGGCTGCGGCCGCTGCTCGACGAGTGGCACGCCCTCGACGTCTACCGCGGCCGCGACTGGACCGCCCTGCGCGAAGGGCTCGACCTCGCCCTGCCCGAACTGCCCACCCTCGTCGCCGCCGCCACCCAGGACCGCGTACGGCTGCCCCGATATTGCCGTACGGCCTGGCACGCCTTCACCCATCTGGCCTGCCACAACGCCCCGGTCGGCGGTCTCGAACCCAGCATGGTCCTCCTGGAGCACCTGATGCTGCGCGGCGAGGCCGCGCACGTGATCGGTGAGATACGCGCGTGGAACGACCACTTCGCCCAGGAGTGGGACGCGAGCGAGGGGGCGCAGGGGTTGCGGGCCCTGCGCGCGCGACTCACCGGGCGCCCCGACCCGGCCGCGCGGAGCCGCCCGGAGCCCGCCACGGCGACGGGAGCCGACGCGCTGGGCGAGCCGCGCGTACCGGTCATACGCCTGTTCATCAAGGTCGTCCCGGACCTGCGGCCCTCGGACGCACAGGTCGCCCGGCAAGGGAGGCACGAGGCGCACTACCGGATCTCGTCCCGCGTCCGCTACGCCGAATCCGTAAGACTGCACCGGGAGGACTGCGACCCCGTCGAACCCGTGCCACGGGGCAGGCTCCCGTACGCCGTCGCCGACCTCCTGTCCGCGACGGCCGAGCTGTGGCAGTCTCGGGACGAGAACGTGGTCCTGGAATTCTTCCTGCCGGCGGAGTTGCTCACGGAACCCGTCGAATGGTGGGACCGGAATCCCCGCCTCGGGCATTCCAACCCGCTGTTGAGCAAGTACCCGTGGGTGTACGTGCACAGCCTCGAACGGATGCAGCGGCGCGATCTGCACCACGCCTGGCGCAGACGGTGGACGCGCTTCAGGAGCGACCCGGCCCGCGGGCGCGCCCACTGGTGCGACCCGGAGGGCCGGCCGGACCCCGAGCACCTCGCACTGCTGGATGCCCGGGTCGGCAAGGAGGAGGGGGTGGTCTGCATGGTCCTCAGCGACACTCCGCGGGCCGGTGACGGCACGGGCGCGCGCGAGCTGCGGCTCGGCCTGGACCTCGGCGTGCCGGTGGTGATCTTCCACCGGGCACCCGACGCGGCCGGAACGTCCGACGCGGCCGAGGCCGCCGAGGGTTTCCGGGGTCTTGTGAAGGAGTTGTTGGCCGGTGAGGGTCTGGCGAACCTTCCCGCCGCTGCCCGACAGTGGAGGAGCGACGCGGCGGCGGGGACCGCGGACGTGCGCGACAAGGCGTTGATCCAGCAACTGGGCGTGGTCTGGGACGATCCGCAGCAGCTCCTCGACGGTGACGCATGCGCCCCCGCCGCCTTCGTAGGGGGTACCGAGTGAACGCGCAGGAGACGAACGGACTGCCGTACCGGGGCAGCGGAGCCCCGCGTCCGCAGGGACCGTACGAGGAGCGCGACTGGCCCGAGGGGCCGCGCTGGCGCAGTTTCGACGGGGGGCCGGTCCAGCCCGAGCCGCCGGACGAGGACGAGGCGGACCGCAGGCTCGGCCCGGCCGACGCGCCGCGCACACCCCCGCCGGACGAGGTGCGCCTGGTGAACGCGGCGCTCCTGCTGCGCCGCCCGCTCCTGGTCACGGGCCGCCCCGGCGTCGGCAAATCGGCCCTCGCCTTCCGCATCGCCCGCGAGCTGCAGCTCGGCCGGGTCCTGCAGTGGCCGGTCACCAGCCGCACCACCCTCACCTCCGGCCTGTTCGAGTACGACGTGATCGGCAGGGCGCAGGCAGGTCAGGCGTGGTACCTGGCGCAACAGCAACAGCAACAGCAACAGCAACAGCAACAGCAACAGCGGTCGGCGGACGAACGGCCGGTTGACGAGGGGAAGCCGACGAGCGCGGCGGCTGAACTTGTCGACGATGTAGGGGAGTTCGTGCAGCTGGGGCCCCTGGGGACGGCGTTGCTCCCGCACCGCATCCCGCGCGTGCTGCTCATCGACGAGATCGACAAGTGTGACGTGGACCTGCCGCACGACCTGCTCTCACTGTTCGAGGACGGCCGGTACGCCGTGCCCCCGCTGGTCCGGGTCAGCAAAAAACAACCCCAGGTCACCGTGCACACCGCCGATCCGCGGGGAACCGCTCAGATCACGGACGGCATCGTTCACACGCGCGCGTTTCCGGTCGTGATCATGACCTCCAACGGGGAACAGGAGTTCCCCGAGGCGTTTTTGCGCCGCTGTCTGCGTTTGGACATGCCGGACCCCGATGCGGAAGGCTTGGGCGAACTGCTCTCCGCCCACTTCTCCGACCGACTCGGTGACATGCACTCCCAGTTGATCCAGGACTTCACGTCCCGCAGCGAGCGCACCGACGGTCTGGCCGCCGACATGCTGCTGAACGCGGCACATCTGGCGACCTCGGGCGCCTACACCTACGAGCACGGCGACGACGCCGAATGGCAAGCGGTCCTGCGCGCCATCTGGCACTCGCTGAGGGCCGACGGGGCAGAGATCGGTGACTGAAGGCCCGCCCGCTCCCGAGGGCCGGGGGCCGGACGCGCGCGGCCCGCGTCCGCCCTCCGACCCCGCACGCCTGTCCGTGGGCGAGCTGCGCTGGTGGGAGGTGGCGGACGCGCTGTGGATGGCCGAGCACCACCCCGAACTCCTCGACCCGCACAAGGAGTCCGCGCCGCCGCCCGCCGCGCAGCGGCCCGCGCCGCCGCCGGAGCCGCCGCGGACCCCCGAGCGGCCGGCGCCGGACGTCGCCGGACCCGGACAAGAACCCGGGCGCGAAGCGGTGCTGGACTCCGGTGTGCCGCCACCCCCCGGTCGCGGAGGCCCGGCCGGCGCCGCGCGAGGAGCAGGAGGCGTCCGGAACCGGCGATCCCGGCGCGGCGCCGCGCAGGAGGCGTTCCGCGCGCGTGCGGCGACGGCGCGGGCCCTCGGCCAGGAACCTGGGGCGCGCGTTACGGCCCCTGCGGCAGATCCGCAGGACCTCGCCCGCCGAGGAGGTCGACGAGGAGCGCACGGGGGAGCAGTTCGCCGAGGCGCCCTGGCTGCCCCCGGCCATGCGGCCCTCGCCCGAGGCGCGCTGGGACGTCGTCCTCGTCGTCGACAGCGCCCCCCAGATGGCGGTCTGGCGGGCCACCGCCGACCGGCTCGCCGCCGTGTTGCGCCGCTACGGCGGATTCCGCGACATCGTGCTGCGCCGCCTCGACACCGACGCCACCGGCGGCGTCGTGCTGCGCGCCCCCGGACGGCGCGGCGCCACCCAGCCGGTGCGCAGCCTCGTCGACCAGTCGGGCCGGCGGATCGTCCTCGTCCTCACCGACGGTGTCGCCGCCGCCTGGCGCAGCGGGGCCGTGCACACCGCGCTCGCCCTGTGGGCCAGACATCAGCCGCTCGCCGTCCTGAGCACCCTGCCGCAGCGCCTCTGGCACCGCACCGGCCTGCGGCCCGAACGGGTCCGGCTGCACCTGTCAGGGCGCGGGGCCGCGGGCGAGGCCGTGGACTGGGAGCCCGCGCAGCCCTACGGGGCGGACGCGTGGGCGGTGCCGTTGCGCCGGGCGCGCGCGCTGCCGGTGCCCGTCCTGGAGGTGTCGGGGGAGTGGCTGTCGCCCTGGGCCCGGTTCGTGGCCGGGGAGCAGCCGCGCTGGACCGAGGTCGCCGCCCTGATGGTGCGGCCGGGCGCGGGCCCCGTGGAACCCGAGCCGGCGCCCCGGGACGCCTCGGCGGCCGAGCAGGTCGCCCAGTTCCGCGTGTGGGCCTCGGCGGAGGGCTTCGAGCTGGCCGTGCGCCTTGCCGCCGTGCAGCTGGATCTTCCCGTGATCGCCGCCGTGCAGCGCGCGATGCTGCCCGAGTCGGAGCCCGTGCACCTGGCGGAGCTGCTGATGAGCGGCCTGGTCGAGGCGGTCCCGGGGGACGAGAGCGCGTACGTGTTCCGGCCGGGCGTGCGCGAGGAGCTGCTCGCCGCCGGGACGAAGCGCACCACCTTGCAGGCCTCGCGCCGGGCGGCGGAAGTGCTCGCCTCCCGCAGCGGCGCGGCCCGTGAGCTGCTCGCCCACTACGAAGGGCGGGGCCAGGAGCCCGAACCGGAAGTGACGGCGGAGAACGCGCGCTTCCGGGCGGTCGAGCACGCGGTCCTGAGCGTGCTCGCGGGAGAACACCTGCCGAGGGCGCGACGGCTGGGGCAGCTGATCGCGGCCCACACAAGAACGGCACCACCGACGGACGCTGGGGAGCGTGGCGGAGTGATATCGGACGAATCATCGCAAGGCAGAATGAGTCAAGACAATTCGCTCGAAAGTCCGCGTCGCACCGATCCCCCGTATCCCCCGCAGTCCGCGTCCGCCGAAACCGGCGGCCGGGGACCGGGTGCGCCCGGCCCGCACCAAGGAGGCACGCCAGTGACCACGGTCGTCCCCGGGACCGCCGCCCCCGCCACCCCCGCCTGGGAGGGGCCGGCGGGCGCCGCGCCGCAGACGCGCGCGGTCCGCCCCGCGATCCTCGGCAACATGCCGCCGCGCAACCTGGTCTTCACCGGCCGCGACGACCTTCTGCTACGCCTGGAGGCGGACCTGGGCGAGGGCCCGACCGCCGTGCTGCCGCACACCCTGCACGGCATGGGCGGCGTCGGGAAGTCGCAGCTCGCGCTGGAGTACGTCTACCGCAACGCCGACCGCTACGACGTCGTGTGGTGGATCCCCGCCGAGCGCCCCACCCAGATCGCGCAGGCCCTCGTCGAACTCGCGCTGCGACTGAACCTGCCGGTCACCGCCGAGGCGAGCACCGCCGTTCCCGCTGTCCTGGAGGCGCTGCGAACGGGTGTTCCCTACGCCAATTGGCTCCTCGTCTTCGACAATGCGGAGAGCCCCGAATCGGTGCAGAGCTACTTCCCGCTCACCTCGGGCGGCGGCTCCGCGGGAGCCATCCTCGTCACCTCGCGCAACCCGCAGTGGAACACCCTCGCCCACCCGCTCGAGGTCGACGTCTTCAAGCGCGCCGAATCCATCCAGCTCCTCCAGCGCCGCAACCCGGACCTGCCCGAGGCCGAGGCCGACCAACTCGCGTCCGTCCTCGGCGACTTGCCGCTCGCCGTCGAGCAGGCTTCGGCCTGGCGCGCCGAGACGGGGATGCCCGCCGAGGAATACCTGCGCCTCTTCGAGGAGAAGCGGGCCGAGCTGATGGCGGTGTCCCCGCCCACCCAGTACGAACAGACCGTGGCCACCGCCTGGAACGTCTCGCTCGACCACCTGGAGGGCAAGAACTCCGCGGCTCTCCAACTGCTCCAAGTGTGCTCGTACTTCGCCCCGGAGCCGATCGCGCGCTCGCTCTTCTCCGGCGCCCCCGTCGAGCCGATCGCGCCCGACCTGGACCGCTCGCTGACCGATCCGCTGCGCCTGGGCCGCGCCATCCGCGAGATCAACCGATACTCCCTCGCCAAGATCGACCACCGCACCAACTCGATCCAGATGCACCGTCTGGTCCAGGCCGTGCTCAACGCCCGTATGTCGCAGGAGCAGCGCGAGAGGATGCAGCACGGGGCGCACCTGCTGCTCGCCGCCGCCACTCCGCGCGACCCGCAGGACCCCTCGCACTGGGCGCGGTTCGGCGAGCTGTACCCGCACGTCGTCGTCTCCGACGCGATGCGCTCGCCCTCGCGCCACGTGCGGCAGATGGTCCACGCCGTGGCCGAGTACCTCTACTACTGGGGCGATCACGAGGGATCGCGGGACTTCTCCCAGCGCGCCTACGACGCCTGGACCGAGCTGCACGGCGAGGACGACCGGCAGACCCTGCAGCTCGGCCGCCACCTGCGGTACGTGCTGTGGGTGCTCGGCCGGTTCGGCGAGGCCGCCGCCCTCAGCCGCCGGATGCTCGCCGTTCTGGAGGCCCGGCCCGGCTCCGACGTCGACGACGAGTTCCTGCGCGTACGCGGCCTCGCCGCCTCCGACAGCCGCGCAGGCGGCAAGTTCCCCACCGCCCGCGAGATCAACGCGGAGGTCCACGAGCGCGCCGTGCGGGCCTACGGCGACGACGACCCCGAGACGCTGATGCACGCCCACAACCTCGGCGTGAGCCTGCGCGTCAACGGCGACTTCCGCGGCGCCCTCGAACTGGACCGGCAGACCTGGCAGCGCAAGACGCAGATGTACGGCGAGGACTCGCTGTCCAGCATGCTCACCGAGTCCAGCGTCGCGCTGGACCGCCGTGAGCTGGGCGAGTACATCGAGGCGGTCCGGCTCTTCGAGGACATCACGGAGCGCTACCGGCTGCGGATCGGCGCCAACCACCCCAACACCTTGCGCAATGTGGCCCGGCTCGGGGTCTCCCTGCGCAAGGCGGGGCATCACGCGGAGGCCGCCGAGCTGACCCGGCGCTCCCGCAAGGAGCTGATCGGCCGCTACGGGCCCGAGCACCCGGACTCCCTCGTCGCCTCCCTCAACCTCTCGGTCGACCTGCGCCAGTCCGGTGAACTGACCGACTCGATGAAGCTCGGCGAGGCGACACGCGACCTGTTCGCGCAGGTCTTCGGCGCGGACCACCCGCACACCCTGGAAGCCGAGATGAACCTCGCCATCACCTACCGGCTCCTCGGCAAGGTGGACGAGGCCCGCGCGCTCAACGAGTCGGCCCTTGCGCGGTGTTCGGCTCTGCTGGGCGAGGGGCACCCCGACACCCTGGTGTGCCGGATCAACCTGGCCAGCGACCTGTTCGCGCAGGGTGACACGGCCGGGGCCCTCGCCCTGGACGAGGCGACCCTGGCGGCGGCCGAGGACATCCTGGGCGCGGACCACCCGACCGTCCTCGTGCTGACCAGCAACCTTTCCCAGGACCTGCGGGCGCTGGGCCGCCTCACGGAGTCCGAGGAGCTGCGCCAGGCAGCTGTCCAGGGGATCGGCCGGGTCCTCGGCGAGCAACACCCCGCCTTCGCCGACGCGGTGGCCTCGCGCCGGGCCAACTGCGACATCGACCCGATGCCGATCTAGCCGACGCCGGCCGGGCTCTCAGAGGGCGGGCGCGAGCCCGTCGAGCCAGGCCGGGCGGGCTTTCAGAGAGCGGGCGCGAGCCCGTCGAGCCAGGTGACGAACGCGACGGGGCCCGGCCCCGCCCCGTCGCGGCGGCCCAGGGCGCGGTGCACGGCCCGCGCCAGCTCCGGCTGCTCGCGCGCGACACGGCCGGGCGCCCCGGCTCCCTCCGCGCGCAGGGCCAGCAGGAGATCCGCCCACGAGGACCGCTCGGCGCCGCCGCTCACCAGCGCGGCGACGGCGGCCCCCACCGCTCCCGCCGCGTCCCCGTCCACGTGCAGGGTGTGGGCCGGGCGGGTGCCGCAGGGCGGCTTGGCCGCCGGACCGTCGGACCCGGCCAGACGCGAGCGGTACAGCGCGGCCACGACATCCAGGCGCGGCACCTCGCTGTCCGGGCACAGCCGGGCGGCGGCGGCCGGCATCGGGGTGAGCGGAGCGGGCCAGGCGTCGGCGAGCGCGGCCACCGTGGCGGGGTCGGGCTTCAGGTGGTGCAGCCGCCAGCTCATCGTGTGGTGGTCGGCGGCGTCCCGCGCCATCGCGTCCACCGGGTCGAACCGCGCCGGATGCTCCCCTTCCGCCACGTTCTCCGCGAGCCGTCGCACCAGCCGCCGGCCGAGTTCGGTCAGCCCTTTATGCGTCTCCAAGTCTCCGAGCACACGCAGCAGTTGACGGCGCCACAGGGCGTACTCGAAACGGGCCGGGGCGTGGTCGCGTACGGGGGAGAGGGCGCGGCCGCGCCAGAAACGGGTCACCGCCGTGAACGCGTAGACGCCCTGGAGCAGCCCGCGCAGCGGCCGTGGCTCGTCGCGCCAGGGCGTGTAGAACAGGGTGGTGTCGTCGGGCTCGTACAGCTGGTACAGGTGCATGAGCATGCTCAGCTTGGTGTGCTGGATCTCGTGCGCGAGGACCGCGGCGAGCTGCTCCGCGTCCGGCGGCCGGGCGGCGGCCAGCCGTCCGGCGCCGTCCCCCGCCGTGGCGCTCGGCAGACGTTCGCCGCCCTTGCGCTCCACCGGTTCGAGGCTGCGCAGGAGCACCCCGACATCTGTGGCGGACTGCGCGTCGGCCGACGCGAGCAGGGGAGCGGCCTCGTGCAGCAGCTCGGTCCAGCGCTCCGCCTCCTCCGGGGACAGCCGTCCCGGCGGCCGCCCACCGGCGGTCGGCACGATGCGGTGCGGGCCGAGATCGTCGAGGAGGACGGGGCGGGGGGCGCCCGGCGAGACGAGCGTGATCCGGCGGGCCGGTTCCCAGCCGGGGCCCGGCGCCGTGTACGGGGCCGCGACCCGGACCGTCCGCCCCTCGACCTCGACGGTGACCTCGGCCGCCCCGGCCGTGACGCGGGCCCTGCCCCACGGAGCGCCGCCGGGCACGACGGCGCGGCCGACGCCGGGCAGCGACACCGTGCCGTGCCGCGCGGGCACCCCGAGCGTGAACGCGGCGCCGGTGCGCAGGGCCGCCGCCGCGGCCAGGGCGTGGAAGTGCCCGGTCTCCACCCAGAGTGGCGCGGAAGCCGGCGGCGCGGTGCCGCGCAGGGTGCGCAGGGCGCCACCGAGCCACAGGCCGGTCTCGGGCGCCATGAGCAGCTCCTCGACCGTGTCGTGCGCGCAGCGGTCCGCCTCGACGAGCAGGCGCCACGGCTCGTCCGCCGGGTCGAGGGGGCCGACCAGCCAGGGGCTGTCGCGCAGCAGGTCGAGGAAGAGGTCGATCATGAGGAGGCGGTGGCTGCGCTCGGCCTGCCACAAGCCTTGCAACACGCGGGAGCTGCCGCCACCGCCGGCCAGGGCGTCGAAGTCGGCCTCGGAGAACCCGTGTCGCCGCAGCGGGGCGGCGGGGCGCACGGGCTCAGCGGACATCGTCCGGCCCCGGCCTCCCGCCCGGCGTGTCTAAGGGCGGCTCAACTCTCCTCGCCACCGAAGTTGACGTCGGGGTCGTCGAGCTTGCGCAGAAGACGTCGTTTGCCCAGCGCCCGTTCGGCACCGGTATGCGCGCGTAGCTGCTCAAGCGTCCATCCCCCGAGGTCCACAAGCTCCGACTCGACCGCAGTGTCGGCGTGATCCATGGTGCCCTTGCCCTCCCGGCGTCCGGGCCGCCGGTGACGCCGACGCCGACCCCTGTGCTTCATCATGTCCCCTGCACTCATGCTCGGGAACCCCGTGTCTCAGACATCCTTTCCGGACAACTCGCGTGCTCTGGCCGAGAATTCGTTGTACGCGCGCGTCCCCGCGTCGACCATCTCGACGGCCGCGCACAGCTCATCGAGGCCCCCGGGAAACTCCAGGCACGTGTCGACGAGGTCGAGCAGGGCGGGCCTGGTGATCGTCGACTGGGGCACGCTCGCGGCGATCTCGGACGGCAGCTGCCGGATCACCCGCGCCCGCGCCTCCGGCTCCCGCATCGCCGGTACCCGCTCCAGCGCCACCACCAGCTCCCGGCGCTCGGCCCGCGTCGGCGCGGCCCCCGTCCCGGCGGGCCGTCGCCACTGCTCGCCCTGCCCCTCGGGCCCGGAGTGCCAGAAGTAGGTGGGGCTCTGCGCGCCGCCGCCGCGCGCCACGACCCGCTCCCGCAGCCGCTCGGTGAACCCGCGCGGATCGGCGAACCAGCCGCCTCCGGAGCCCTCCTCGTCCCACACCTCGTGCACGGCGGCGGTGAAGACGCCGGGTCCGCCGGTGCGGCCGCCCCGCGCGGACTGGCCCGGCGCGCACGCGAACAAGGCGTGCTGGCCCGGCCGTTCCCGCAGGGGCCGTACGGGGACGGGGTCGGGCGCGAGGGCGCCGTCGAGGCGGGCCGGGTCCGCGAACAGCTGGCAGGCGTCGAGCAGCCACAGCTGGTGCGGGAAGGCCGGGACGAGGTCGGAGCGCCAGGCGGCGAGCGCCGCGTCGAGGTCCAGGCTGCGCAGGTCGTGGCCGGTGGCGTCGGCGTACAGCAGGCGGCGGTGCCCGTCGGTGTCCACGAGCCCGTGCCCGGACCAGGCGAGGAACAGCAACTCACCGCTTTCGCGCGGCAGTTCGCGGAACAGGGCGCGGTGCACGTCCTCCCGTCCGGCCTCGCGGACCGTGAGCCCCGTCGCCCGGGCGAGCCCCTCGTTGTGCGGGGCGGGGGAGAGGAGCAGGGTGATCCGCTCGGGGGCCACCCCTGCCTTCAGCAGGCGTCGCGCATGTCCGACGGCGTCGCGCACGGGGCCGTCGAGGTCCCAGTCGGCGCCGCCGTCGTAGCGCTCCACTCCCACGATGACGGCGTGCGTCGACGGTGTCCGGTCCGGCATGGAGGGTTCCTCCCCGGGAAAGGGCGGGGCGAACCGTGCGCCGCCCGCCCCGGGCCCGGCCCTGGGCTGCCTCAGGAGCGAGGCGCGGGGCCCGCCCCGCCGTTCCTGACCGGCCTGGTGTGGATCTTCGTGATGCACGCCGGGACCGCGAGCGCGTCGTCATGGACGCGCGCCCGGTACGCGCTCGGCGTCTCCCCGACCAGCTCGGTGAAGCGCGAGCTGAACGAGCCGAGCGAGGTGCATCCCACCTCGAAGCACACCTCGGTCACCGTGAGGTCGCCGCGGCGCAGCAGCGCCTTCGCCCGCTCGATGCGGCGCGTCATCAGGTAGCCGTACGGCGTCTCCCCGTACGCGGCGCGGAAGCTGCGGGAGAAGTGGCCCGGGGACATGAGCGCGATCCGCGCGAGCGCCGTCACGTCGAGCGGCTCGGCGTAGTCCCGGTCCATCCGGTCCCTGGCCCGCCGCAGGCGCACGAGATCGTCCAGCTCAAGCCGTTTCACCCCACGAGTCTCGCACAGGGGGCGCGCACGGGCGCGTGCGCGCTTATGGCACAGTTCGCTGACCGATCGACGTACGGGGGAGCGGTGACGGACGACGCGACCAGGGGCACCTGGGGCCTGATGATGACGTGCCTGGGCGGCGGGCTCGGCGGGGTGCGGATGGTGACCCGGCCCGCGGGGCACGTGAGCGGCACGCGCGCGGAGGCGCACGACGCACTGCGCCGCCATGTCCTCGCCTTCGCGCCGAGACACCCGGCCAACCTGCAGCGCCGCACCGTCTACGAGCACGGCGACGGCTACCTCGTCCTCGCCGAGGGGCTGACCCAGACCTTCGAGTACGAGTTCCACCTCGCCCGGGTCGTGCACGACACCCGCCCCGACATGCCGGTGGTGCCGCCACAGCCGGTCGCACCACCACCCCCCGCCGCGCCGCCGCACCACTGACGCGACGGTGTGCGCCGCCCCGTGCCTCAACCGCCGCCCAGGCGCTTCGCGCCCTCTCTCTGCGCGTGCTGTGCGCCCCCGCGAAGAGGTTCGCTCCCGTCGGACCCTGGTCATAACCGTGGTGACACGGGTCCGGTGGACGGGGTGATGAAAGGAATCGGCATGGCATCTCAGGCAGTGCTGGAGGCGGGGCGGCTGTCCGCCATAGCGAAGATCCTGGACCGGGCGGGCGGTCATCTGAGCGCCGCGGTCCACGACGACGCGGAGACGTCGGGGGTCCAGTCGCTCCTCGCGCTCTCGCGCAGCGCGTCCTACGACGTGACGTGCGCGGTGCGGCACACCGTCACCGGTGAACTCCATCTGGCGCACGCCCATCTGGAGGCGGCACGGACCGCCCCCGCCCAGCACGCGGTGGCGGCCGAGGGGATGCCGACGCCGCTGCCCGCGAAGGTGCGTACCGCGCTGCAACTCCTGCGCGGCATCAAGGGCTTCTTCAGCACGGAGACCGAGGACGCCTTCGTGCGCGCCCTGAGCCTGGACGCCGGCGGGAGCCGCGTCTAGAGCGGCGTGCCGGGGCCCCTGGCGGGCCCTCCCATGACCCGGAGACCTCCACGTGGTGTGGCGGTGGACTACCACCACGCGGAGGTCTTCGCCATGTCCGGGCGCCGGGCGCTCGTCCGCACGGGTCTCTTGACAGGGGCACGGCCGCTTGTATGGTCTAGGCCAAGCAGTAACGGCCGTTCCGCTTACGGGAATTCGCGCTGCGTTCACGTACGCGTGCTGTTCCCCTGTCCCTTCGCGCCTCTTGGCCCCACCCACGAGAGGCCGACCTGACCGCGCGCCCCCACATCTCGCGCGCTGCCAGGAAGACCTGAGTGAAGGAAGTACACATGAACGCCAGAAGGAAGACCGCTGCGCTCATCGGCGCGGCCCTGGCCCCGGCCCTCGCCCTCACCCTTCCCGCCTCCTCGGCGAGCGCTCACGGCTACATCAACACCCCGCCGAGCCGCCAGGCCCAGTGCGCGGCGGGCACGGTGTCCTGCGGGGACATCACCTACGAGCCGCAGAGCGTCGAGGGCCCGAAGGGGCTGACGAGCTGCAGCGGCGGCAACAGCCGGTTCGCCGAGCTCGACGACGACTCCAAGGGCTGGGTCGCCACCTCCGTCCCGAAGAACGCCACGTTCCAGTGGAAGCTGACCGCGCAGCACGCGACCAGCACCTGGCAGTACTTCGTGGGCGGCCAGGAGATCGCCGAGTTCAACGACAACGGTGCCAAGCCGGGCGCGACCGTCACCCACCAGGTCGACTTCGGCTCGCTGACCGGCAAGCAGAAGGTGCTCGCCGTCTGGAACGTCGCGGACACGACGAACGCGTTCTACGCCTGCATCGACGTGAACGTCGGCGGCTGACCCGCGCTCACGACCGGTGGCGCCGCGAGCCACCCCCCCACGGCGCGCCCCCACGCGTCCGGCCCGCGGCGCCCCGCAACCCCCCACCACCGCACCGAACAGGAGCGCTTCATGCGCCGCCGCATCCTCGCCCTGCTGACCGCCACCGCGTCCGCCGCCACCCTCGGCTTCACCCTGGCCGCCCCCGCCTCCGCCGAGAAGGCCGACGCCCAGGCGGACTTCGTGGTCAGCCAGGCCCAGTTCGACCAGATGTTCCCGGGCCGCAACAGCTTCTACACGTACGAGGGCCTGAACGCCGCCCTCGGCGCCTACCCGGGCTTCGCCAACTCCGGCAGCGACACGGTGAAGAAGCAGGAGGCCGCCGCCTTCCTCGCCAACGTCGGCCACGAAACCGGCGGCCTCGTCTACGTCGTCGAGCAGAACACCGCCAACTACCCGCACTACTGCGACACCTCGCAGTCCTACGGCTGCCCCGCGGGCAACGACAAGTACTACGGGCGCGGGCCGATCCAGCTCAGCTGGAACTTCAACTACAAGGCGGCGGGCGACGCCCTCGGCATCGACCTCCTCAACAACCCCGACCTCGTCCAGAACGACGCGGCGGTCGCCTGGAAGACCGGCCTCTGGTACTGGAACACCCAGACCGGCCCCGGCACCATGACGCCGCACAACGCCATGGTCAACGGCTCCGGTTTCGGGGAGACCATCCGCAGCATCAACGGCAGCATCGAGTGCAACGGCGGCAACCCCGGCCAGGTCCAGAGCCGGATCGACAACTACCAGAAGTTCGCGCAGATCCTCGGCGTCGACCCCGGCGCCAACCTGAGCTGCTGACGGCGGGTCACACGTGTGAGGGCCGGACCGGCCCTCACACACCACCCCGTTCATACCTCCGCACCCGGAAAACGCGTGGGCGATTCGTCCGGGTGTGATGTGATCGACCACTATGAGCGCGCAGCAGGACACCTGTGACATGACCGACCTGGCGGGCCGGGCCGAGCGGAACCTCGCCGAGCACGCCGCCCACCTGCACCGCGGCCTCCCCGGCGCGACGGTCACCGAGACCGACGACCTCGTGGTCGCGGACAGCGGCCTCGACGACGACACCTTCAACATCGTCGCCGGGGCCCGCTTCACCCCCGACACCGCACCCGCGCGGATCACGGCGACGACCGCCGCCCTGGCCGCCACTGGCCGCCCCTTCACCTGGTGGGTGGGGCCCGCCTCGACCCCGCCCGACCTGTCGGCCCGGCTGGCGTCCGCCGGTCTGCCGCCCGCCCAGATCGGGACGGCGATGTGGGCCGGGCTGACCGACAGCCTGCCGCAGCCCTATGTGACCGGCCTGGACATCCACCCCGTGACGACACCGGAGCGGCTGCGCGACTACGCCGCCGTCCTCGCCGCGAACTGGGAGCCGCCCGCCGCGACGGTCCGCCGCTTCTTCGAGCTCGTCGCACCGCGGGCACTGGCCGCGGACTGCCCAGCCCGCCTCCTGGTCGGATACGCGGACGGCCGCCCGGTCAGCACGGCCGAGGTCTTCCTGCACGCCGACGTCGCCGGGATCTTCAACATCAGCACGCTGACCGCCCACCGCCGCCGCGGCTACGGCGGCGCCATGACGCTCGCCGCCCTGCACACGGCCCGCAGGAACGGTCATCCGCTCGCCGTCCTCCAGGCCTCGGCCGAGGGCGAACCCGTCTACCGGCGCCTCGGCTTCCGCGCCTTCGGTCACGTCACCGAGCACGCCCTCGTGCCCGGAACCATGCCTTCCGTCAGTGTCGGACCCAGGCTCTAAACTGGGGCGTCGGTCAGCGCGGAAGGGACGGAGAACCACAGTGGCGGCAGGTGCAGGAGGGTCGGCCGAGGCCGGTTACAGCGATCCCTCCGCCGAGGTCCTCGACCGTGCGGCCGAGGCGTTCGGGCTGCTCGCCGCCCCCACGCGGCTGCACATGATGTGGGCCCTCGCCGAGGGCGAGTGCGATGTGACCGGGCTCGCCGAGCGGGTCGGCGGCGCGCTGCCCGCCGTGAGCCAGCACCTGTCCAAACTCAAGCTCGCCGGTCTCGTCCGGGCCCGCCGCGAGGGCCGCCGCCAGGTCTACTACGTCGACGACCCGGACATCGTGACCGTGGTCCGCCTCATGGTCGGCCAGCTCACCGAACGCGCCGAGCAGGCCGAACAGGCCGACGCGACCGTCCGCCGGCTGCGCGGCACCGGCACCTGAAAGACCCCGTGTCCCTCCACGACCCCGCCGTCCCCCGCACCACCGAGGCGCCCGCCCTGAGCCCCGCCCCGGGCGATCTGTCCGCGCTGCAGGTGCTGCGCGCCCTGGACGGCTCGCCGCGCGGGCTCACCGAGGCGGAGGCGGGGGAGCGCCTCGCCCGGCACGGCTCGAACGCCCTGCCCCGCAACCGTCCGCCGTCCCGGGCCGCCCGCCTGTGGCGCAGCCTGCGCGATCCGTTCACCGCCGTCCTGTTCACCCTGGGCCTCGTCTCCGCCCTCGTCGCGGCGTGGGGCACCGCCTGTGTGATCCTCGCCCTGGTCGCCGTCAGCTGTGCGCTGCGCGCGCAGGGTGAGCACCGCGCGGACCGCTCCATGGACCGCCTGCGCGGACTCGTCGCCACCACCGCGAGCGTGCAGCGCCGCACCGCGCCCGACGCCGCGCCCCGGGTCCGCGAGATCCCCGTCGACGACCTCGTCCCCGGCGACGTGATCCGCCTCGCCCCCGGCGACCTGGTCCCCGCCGACGTACGGCTGCTCAGGGCGCGCGGCCTGACCGTGCACCAGGCAGCCCTGACCGGTGAGTCCGCGCCCGTGTCCAAGCGGCCGGCGGACCTTCCCGGCGCGGGGGACAGCGGGCACCTGCTCTTCCAGGGCAGCAGCGTGGCCTCCGGCGCGGCCACCGGGATCGTCGTGGCGACCGGTGCCGACACCCGCTTCGCCGCCGTGCGCACGGCGGGGCGCCGGAGCGCGCCGAGCGCCTTCGACCGCTCCGTGCACGGCATCTCCTGGGTGCTGATCCGCTTCATGCTGCTCACTCCGCCGCTGGTCCTCATGGCCGACGCGGCGCTGCGCGGCCGGGGCCTGGAGACCCTCCCGTTCGCGGTCGCCGTCGCCGTCGGGCTCACTCCGGAGATGCTGCCGGTCATCGTCACCACGTGCCTGGCGCGCGGCGCGGCCCTGCTCGCCCGCGCCCATGGCGTGATCGTCCGGCGGCTGCCCGCCCTGCACGACCTCGGCGCCGTCGACGTCCTGTGCGTCGACAAGACCGGCACCCTCACCCAGGACCGCCCCGTCGTGGACCCCGCCCGGACCGACGCCGAGGCCCTGCACTGGGCGGGCGTCTCCGCCTGGTGGACGCTCCAGACCGCGGGGCCCGCCGACCCCGACCCGCTCGACGAGGCGCTCCTGGCGGCCACCGGGCCCGCGGACTGGGAGGCCTGCGACGGCGTCGACGCGCTCCCCTTCGACCCGGTACGCCGCCTGGCCACCGCCGTCGTACGGGAACCCGGCGCCCTCGGCACCCACACCCTCGCCGTGAAGGGCGCGGTCCCCGACGTCCTGGAGCGCTGCGCCCTCGACGCCGACGAGCGGACCGAGCTGCTGCGCCGGGCCGCCGACCGCGCGGGCGACGGCGTCCGCCTCCTGGCCGTCGCCACCTCGCGCCGCACCGCGCGCACGCGCGCGTACACGCCCGCCGACGAGCGCGGGCTGACCTTCCGCGGCTTCGTCGCCTTCCACGACGCCCCGGCCGACACCGCGCGGGACGCCGTTCGCGCCCTCGCCGCGCGGGGCGTCGAGGTCAAGGTGGTGACCGGCGACGACCCGGCGACCGCCGCCCGCGTCTGCCGCGACCTGGGCATCGACCCGGGTGAGCCCGTCCCGGGCGAGCGGATCAAGGACCTCGGCGAAGAGCGGCTCGGCGCGCTCGCGGCCCGTACGACCGTCTTCGCCCGCTGCACCCCCGAGGACAAGGCCCGCGTCGTCGCGGCCCTGCGCGCGAGCGGCCGCACCACCGGCTACCTCGGCGACGGCGTCAACGACCTGCCCGCCCTGCACGCCGCCGACGTCGGCATCTGCCCCCGCGACGGCGTCGACGTGGCCCGCGAGAGCGCCGACGTCGTCCTCGCGGGCAAGGACCTCACGGCCATCGAGCACGCCGTCGTCGCGGGCCGGCACAGCAGCGCCAACATCGCCTCGTACCTGCGCATCACGCTCTCCAGCAACCTCGGCAACGTGATCGCGATGCTGGTGGCCGCGCTCCTGCTGCCGTTCCTGCCGATGCTGCCCGCGCAGGTCCTCGTGCAGAACCTGTGCTTCGACGGGGCGCAGCTCGCCCTCGCCCACGACCGCCCCGACCCGGCCGCGCTGCGCCGCCCGACCGTCCTGCGGCCGCGCGCCTTCCTGCGCTTCATCACCGGGTTCGGCGCGCTCGGCGCCCTCGCGGACCTCGCCACCTTCGCGGTGCTCGCCCTGTGTCTGCCGGGCGCTCTCGGCCCGCGCGACGAGTCCGCCTTCCATGGGGGCTGGTTCACCGAGAACCTGCTGACCCAGGCGCTCGTCATGCTCCTGCTGCGCACCGGCCGCCGCGCGGCCGAGGGCCGCGCCCCGGGCCCCGTGCGCTGGGCCGCCACCGTGCTCGCGGTCATCGGCGTCCTGCTCCCGCTGACCCCGGCGGGGCCCCTCCTCGGGATGACGGGCCTGCCCGTCCTGTACTACCTGCTGCTCGCCGCCGTCCTCGCGATGTACGCCGGGGCGCTGCGGCTGCTCAGCTCTCCTCCTCCTTCATGGCCCTGGTCTCGCTCTTGAGGATGCGCAGGGACTTGCCCAGGGAGCGGGCGGTGTCCGGGAGTTTCTTCGAGCCGAAGACCAGGATGATGACGAGCCCCAGGATGAGCAGATGCCAGGGCTCCAGTGCGTTGCGGAACATGGTGGGCCTTCCCTTTCGTTGACATGAGGGTGCGTCTTCGCTGACATGGAGTGCCGCGCCGACGTGCCGAGGTCGCTCCCCGGGGCGAGGTGCCCGCACGACGCAGGTACCGCATCCTCAGCATTACTTGCTACATTGCGCAACCGTACAACCCTTCGGACCGACAGAGGGACGCAGAGGATGAGGGCACGTCGATGACGCAGACTCCCGAGGCGCCGACCGGGCGCAGCCGCCACAAGGGGCGGACAGCGCCGGGCGAAGCGCCCCGTCGCGACGGGCGCCGCCGCAAGCGACGCCGCAGCAAGCTGCGCGTCGGCCTCGCCATAGGCCTGTCGTTCCTCGTCCTCCTGGGCGCCGGCGCCGGCTGGCTGTACCTGCGGTTCAACGGCAACATCGACACGTTCTCCGGCGACGGCGTCTCCAAGAACCGGCCCGACGCCGAGGCGTCCAAGGGCGAGAACGTCCTCGTCATCGGCACGGACGCGCGCACCGGCGGCAACAGCGAACTGGGCGGCGGCGACAAGGACGACATCGGCCGCTCCGACACCGCGTTCCTGCTGCACGTCTACGCGGATCACCAGCACGCGGTGGGTGTCTCCGTCCCGCGCGACAGCCTGGTCACCATCCCGCCGTGCAAGCTCCCCGACGGATCATGGAGCGAGACGCGGACCAACACGATGTTCAACGCCGCCTACTCGACGGGCGAGACCGCCGAGGGCAACCCGGCGTGCACCCAGAACACCATCGAGAAGTTGACGGGGCTCCGCGTCGACCACACGGTCGTCGTCGACTTCAAGGGCTTCTCGCAACTGACCGAGGTGGTCAACGGGGTGAAGGTCTGCGTCCCGAACGACGTCTACCAGAACGACCTCAACCCCAAGCGCCCCACCCGCGGCAAGCTCATCTTCAAGAAGGGCGAGCAGGAGGTCGCCGGGCAGCAGGCTTTGGACTACGTCCGCCTCCGGCACGGCATCGGCGACGGCTCCGACATCGGCCGCATCAAGCGCCAGCAGGCGTTCGTCTCCAGCCTCATCAAGAAGATCAAGGACGACGGGTTCACGCCCACCAAGCTGCTGCCGCTGGCCGACGCCGCCACCGAGTCCATGACCGTCGACCCCGGCCTCGGCTCGGCGGACAAGCTGCTCAAGTTCGCGATGAGCCTGAAGAACGTGGACCTGCACAACACCAAGTTCGTCACCGTCCCGTGGCGCTACGAGGGCAGCCGCGTCGCCATCGTGCAGCCCGACGCCGACGCGCTGTGGGCCGCCCTCAAGAACGACCGCACCCTCGACGGCAAGGACGCGGGCGGCAAGAAGGACGGGCAGGACGAGAAGGGCGGGCAGAAAGCTTCCGCCTCGCCCGCTCCGCAGGAGGCCACGAAGGTCTCCGGCGCGGGCGTGGCCGTCGCCGTCTACAACGGCACCACGACCAAGGGCCTGGCCTCCGCCGCCGCCAAGACGCTGGCCGGCCACGACTTCACCGTCACCAGCACCGGCAACGCCAAGGCGCAGGACCACACCACCACCGCCATCGAGTACGGCGCCGGGCGCGAGGCCGATGCCGCCGCGGTCGCCCGACTCTTCCCCGGCGCCGAACTGCGCACAGTAAGTACTGCGGGCGTCGCCGTCGTCCTGGGGTCGGACTACACCGGCGCCGAACCACCGGCGGCCGCCTCCCCGGCCCCCACGAGCGTCCCCTCCGGCGTCGCCGACGACGCCCGCTCGGCCGACGAGGATCTCTGCTCCAACCTCTCCTACGGATAGCCGCCCACCGCCGCTACCAGGGGGAGGGCCAGGTGCCCGGTCCGCCCCCGCGCCAGTCGATGAGGGCCGACGACTCCACGTCGGTCTCGTCCATGTCGAGCCCGGCCCGCCGCAGCAACTCGGCGACGTCGCGCACGTCATGGGCGAGTCCGAGGATCTCGCCGTCCACACGGACCCGGCGGCCGCCCGAGGTCGACGGCTGGTAGACGGTGATCGGTTTGTCCATGCCCCCACGGTCGGGCGTACGGGCGCCGCGTGCATCCCGGGGCGCGGGCCCGGGTGGGCACCGGGCGCGGTCGCCGCGCGGGGCTGGGCGTTTCGGGTGACCCGCCGCGCGTGGCGTCACACGCGGCGAAGCGGCGTTTCCACAATGAGCCGGTGGCCGTCACCCTCGTGCACAACGATCCCGCTCCCGCACCCGAGTCCCGGCGCACGGGCCCACGCCACGAAGCGCTCGCCACCCTGACCGCCGTGGCCCTGCCCGCCCTGGTGATGGCCGCCCTCGGCCTGTGGGGGCTCGACCGGGACGCGGTCTGGGGCGACGAGGGCGTCACCCTGCAGATGGCGCACCGCTCCCTGCCGCAGATCGGCCACCTGGTGTCGCACATCGACGCCGTGCACGGCCTCTACTACACGCTGATGCACTTCGTCCTCGCCCCCTGCCCCGGCGAGACGCTGCTGCGCCTGCCCTCGGTCCTCGGCGCCACCGTGGCGGCCGGTCTGGTGGGCCTCATCGGCGCCCGCCTCGCCCGCCCGCGCGTGGGCCTGTGGGCCGGGCTGCTCTACGCGGTCACCCCCTTCGTCGGCCGCTATGCGCAGGAGGGCCGGTCCTACGCCCTAGTCGCAGCCGGGGCGCTCGCCGCCACCGTCGCCCTCGTCGGCGCCGTGCAAGGCGGGGGCCGCCGACGCTGGCTCCTGTACGCCCTGTCGGCCGCCGGTACGGCATGGCTGCACGAGCTGTCGGTGCTCGTCCTCGCGGCCCACGCGTGCACCCTGTGCTGGGCGCGGGCGCCCTGGAGGGTGTGGCGGGCGTGGCTGGCGGCGGCGGCGTGTGTCCTGGTGTCGCTGGTGCCGCTCGTCCACCTCTCGCGGACCCAGAGCGCCCAGGTCGGCTGGCTCGCCAAGCCCGGCCGCGACCAGGTGCGGGGGCTGGTCGAGGCGTTCGCCGGTCCCGCCGAGGGGGTCTGCGCGGTGGTCCTCGCGCTCGCGCTGCTGGGGGCGTGCGCGCGGACGCCGCATCCGGGGCGTGTGTCGCTGCGCGCGGTGGCGCTGCCCCTTGCGGTGGTGCCGCCCGCGCTCCTGCTCGGCGTGTCCCGGTACGAACCGCTCTACTACGACCGCTACGTCCTGTTCTGTCTGGCCGGGGTGCCCCTGCTCGCCGCCGCGGGCGCGGACCGCGTCGTGCGCCTGCTGCCCGCCGGGCGTAGCTCCCGTACCCCCGGGGCGCGCGGCTTCCTCGCGGCGGGCGGCGCCGCCCTCGCCGGGGTCGCGTTCGCCGCGCAACTGCCGGTGTACGCGCACGAACGCGGGCCGCACGCCCGCTCCGACGACCTGACCGGCCTCGCGGTCCTGGCCGCGCGCGAGCTGGAGCCGGGCGGCGCGCTGCTGTTCCTGCCGTCGCCGGGCGCCCGCCGCGCCGAGGCCGCGTACCCCGCCGACTTCAAGCACCCGTACGACGTCGCGCTGGCCCGCAGCGGCGCGCGGGCGGGCCAGTTGTACGGCGAGGAGACCGACGCGGCGACGCTGGAGCGCAGGCTGCGGAGGGTGGACCGGGTGTGGGTGGTCGTGGACTCCCGCGCCCTGCGCCAAGGCTGGACCCCGTGGGGCGAGACGGAGCGGATGAAGGACGGCATCCTGCGGCGCGACTTCGTCCGGCGCGCCGAGTACCCCGCGCGCAGCGGCGTCCTGCGGCTCTACGAGCGCCGGTTCGCGGCCGGTGTTGGGACGCGGCGAGTGCCGCTGTAGAGCGTCGGCACGCGCGTGCAGTGGTGGCCCGGGTCCTGGGAGGCGTCAGTCGGGCGTGACCGGGAGCAGGCCGCGCTCGGCGAACACCTTCTTCGCCACGGCGGTGGCGTTCAGCGCTTTCGGGAAGCCGCAGTAGCCGGCCGCGTGCAACAGCGTCTCCACGATCTGCTCCGGTGTGAGGCCCGCATTGAGCGAGGTGTGCACATGCACCTCCAGCTGGGCCTCGCAGCCGCCGAGGGCGGTCAGGATGCCGAGCGTCACCAGCTGCCGGTCGCGCGGCGGCAGGGCGGGGCGCCGGTAGATCTCCCCGAACCCCCAGGCCACGATCTGGTGCGCGAGTTCGGGGCTGACGTCCGCGAGCGACTCGACAAGCCGGGGGCCGACCTCGGCGTTGACCTCGTTCAACACTTCCATGCCGCGCTCGAAGCGGGCGTCGCGGCTCTCGCCGCCGGGCGTGCTGCTCATGTCGGGTCCGTCCGTTCCGGTGAGAGGGCGGTGGGGCGGGCGCGTAAGAAGGGGCGCCATGGGAAACCGTAGGGCCATGACAGCGACGCTCGGTGCCTTCGTCCTCGGTACGCCCGATCCGCCCGCCCTGGCCGACTTCTACCGCGCCCTCCTCGGCTGGGAGGAAGTGGTCCGCTCACCCGAGTGGGTCCGGCTGCGCGCCCCGGAGAAGGAGCGGCCCAGCCTCAGCTTCCAGCTGGAGGCGGACCACACGCCCCCGGTGTGGCCGCAGGCCCCCGGTACCCAGCAGATGCAGGCCCACCTCGATCTGGAGGTCGAGGATCTGCGGGCGGAGACGGAGCGTGCCCGCGCGCTCGGCGCGACGCTCGAGGACCATCAGCCGCAGGACGGCGTACGCGTGCTGCGGGACCCGCACGGCCACCCGTTCTGCCTCTTCCTGCCGGGCGCCTGAGCCGCTCTCAGCCCTGGTCGGCGCTCTCCCGCCGCTCGGGGCGGTGCAGGTCCGCGCGGTGCGCCTCGTCCTGGGCCAGCAGGGCGAGGAGGGAGGCGACGGTCAGGCCCGCCTCGGCCTCGGCGGGGTGGCGCAGGGTCTTGCCCGGCGTGATGCGGTAGGCGTTGCCCCGGCCCTCGCGCGTGTGGGAGAGGAAGCTGCTGGCCTCCAGGTCCGCGATGATCTTCTGGACGGCCCGCTCGGTCAGTCTGCAATGCGCGGCGATGTCGCGGATCCGTGCGTTCTGATCGTCGGCGATAACGGCCAGCACCCGTGCGTGATTGGTGATGAACGTCCATCCAGCGTGCGGTTCCGGCACTCCATCCATAGGCGAATCGTAGGCCCATGGGTTCGTGACTTAGAACCCCTGAACTTCGTTTCAGGTATCGCTTGACGTATGTTGCCGCAGGGCGGGAATCTGAGAGCGGACCGCCGGGCCGCAGTGAGGGAGAGGCCATGCCAGAGTCTGCACAGCCCGGGAGCGGGGCGGCCGCCACCTGCGCCGATCCGTCCCCCCAGGCCGGTGCTCACCGGCTGACCGGGCTCACGCTCTTCCACCACTGGGACGGTGAGCAGATGGTCGTCAGCGTGCGCGGCGACCTTCACCTGCACGAGGACCAGGGGCTGAACAGCGTCCTGCGGCCCCTGCTGCTCGCCTCGGACGGCAGCGTCGGCCTCGACCTGAGCCGCGTCGAGACCTGCGGCTGCTCGGCCGTCAACGTCTTCCTGAGCGTCGACCCCCACGCGGCGGACCCGTCCGGCGAGGAGGCCGACGGACACCACGCGGATCTGGGCCGGGAGGTCTCGCAGCTGCGGCGGGCGATGCGGAGCCGCGGCACCATCGACATGGCCCGCGGCGTCCTCGTGGCCGCGTTCGGCATCAGCCCCCACGACGCCTGGGAGGCGCTGGTCGACGTGTCCCAGCGCACCAACATGAAGCTGCACCTGGTCGCCCAGCACCTGGTCGACTCCACCGCGGGCGACCGCGCCCTGCCCAAGAGCGTGCAGAGCCAGCTGTCCGCCGTGATCGCCCGCATCGAGGCCAGGGCCGCCCGCGGGGACACCGCCGACGTCGACCCGGTCGACCCCGAGGCATGGAGCTGGGACGGAACGGGTGAGCCCACGCCCGCGGCGGTCATCGCGGGTCTTGCGGACGCGGCCACGGACCACGGGGACGATGCGTCACGGTAGGGGGACACACCGACGCCGCACCGCTCCACGAGAGAGGCCACGCTCCTGCCGACCCCTGACTGCACCGCCCACCACGCCGTCGCGCATCTGATCGCCACCTACGCGGAACTCGTGGACGACGGCGACTTCGCTGGGCTCGGCCGGCTCTTCGCGGACGCCGACTTCGTCGGCAGCGGCGCCACCTTCAGCGGCGCGGCCGCCGTCGAGCAGATGTTCCGCGACACCCTCGTCGTATATCCCGACGGCACCCCGCGCACCCATCACGTCACGACCAACCTCGTCGTCGACGCCGACGAGGCGACCGGCACCGCCACCGCCCGCTCGTACGTCACCGTCTTCCAGGCGGTGGACGGGCCGGCACTGCGGGCGGTCGCGGCGGGCCGCTACCACGACCGGTTCGCCCGCGGGGACGGCGCGTGGCACTTCACCGAACGGCGCGTGCACATCCGCCTCGTCGGCGACACCAGCCGCCATCTGCGCTGACACCCGAATGGGAACAGGCGCGGCGCGGTAGTCATGCGGCGTGCAGACCTTTCTCCCGTACCCCGAGTTCACCCGGTCCGCCGCCGTCCTGGACCGCGCCCGCCTGGGCAAGCAGCGGGTCGAGGCGCTCCAGGTGCTGCGCGGTCTCACCGTGCCCGGCTACGGATGGCGCAACCACCCCGCCGTCCGCATGTGGATCGGCTACGACGAGGCCCTCGTCCGCTACGGCCTGGACATGTGCGCGGCCTGGGTCGCCGAGGGCCGGGCCGACACCTGCGCCACCACCATGATCACCGACTTCACCCGGCACCACCCCGGCGTCCCCGTCCGCGCACAGGAACAGCTCGCCGCCGCCGGGGAACTGCCGCCCTGGCTGGGCGAGCCCGCCTTCCACCGCAGCCACCAGTCGGCGCTGCTGCGCAAGGCGCCGGAGATCTACGCCCCGGTCTTCCCCGACGTCCCCGACGACATGCCCTACTATTGGCCGGCCTCCGACCGCGACCCCGCGGCCTCCTGAGACCGGCCCCGACGCGGCGGAGCTACGCGGCGGGCGCCGTGCGGACGCCGCCCGGTACGGGCGTCAGGTCCGCGACCCGGGCGGGGCGCGGGCGCAGCAGGGCGTGGGCCGCTCGCCGCGCTTCCGCCACGCCGTGCGTCCCGGTGAGGACGCACAGCGTGTAGGCGCTGTCCTCGCGGGCGCGGGCCGTCTCCGGCGTGGACCGGCGCTCGTCGTCGCCGCAGGTCTCGTCGTGGCGGATCAGCGCCCGGCGCAGCTCGGAAGCGGTGGGAAGCAGCATGGCCATGTCTTTTTCTCCCTGTTTCATCGCCTTTTGCTCCCTCCGTTGTGCCCGCCGGGACGGACGCGTACCGGGACTTTCGTCCCGCCGTTCAGCGGGCCGCCGGACGCCACTCGAACATGACGATGGTCGCGTCGTCGCGCAGCCGGTTGTCCTGGGAGTCGACGACGGAGTGGATGAGGCGGCGCAGCGTCTCCGCCGCCAGCTCGCCCGCGGCGGTGGCCCGGATGACGTACTCGGCGAACCGGTCGAGGCCGAGTTCGCCGCCGCCTCGCGTGCGCGCCTCGGTGACGCCGTCGGTGTACATCAGGACCCGGTCGCCGGGCTCCAGGTCGATCTCGTGCACCCGGCGCGGGGTGGCCGCGAGGGAGGCCGGAAGGCCCAGGGGCGGGTCGGCGTCGCGCTCCATCGCGGCGGGCACCAGCCGGTCGTCGCGGAGGAGGAGCGGCGCGGGATGCCCGCAGTTGACCCAGCGCAGGCCGCCGGTCGCGAGGTCGAGCTGGGCGAGGATCGCGGTGCAGAACTGGTCGGGCAGCCACTGCGTCAGGGCCGCGTCCACGGACTGCACCAGGTCGGGCAGGTCGGCGCCGGTACGCCGGGCGTTGCGGCAGGCGGCGAGGGAGACCACCGTCGTCAGGCCCGACGCCAGGTCGTGCCCCATGGCGTCCATGATCCCGGCGTGCAGCGTCGTCTCGGTCAGCGCGTGGTCGAAGGCGTCGCCCCCGACCTCGTAGGCCGGTTCCATGACGGCGGTCGACACGGCGTGCGTCGTACCGATCGTGCGGGGCGGCAGATAGGCGCGCAGCATCTCGGCGGGCAGTTGCATGGGCTTGGTCCGGGCCCTGCGGACGTAGGTGTCCTTGAACGCCCGCTTCGAGGTGATCATCATGGCGCACAGATGGGCCAGGGTCCGTCCGCGCCGCAGGACGAGCGGGTCGAGGGCGGGGGAGCGCACGGCGAGGACACCGATCCGCTCGGCCCCGTCCACCAGCGGCAGCCAGGCCGTCATCCCGCCGAGGTCGGACTCCTCCACGCGCAGGGACTCCGTGCGGTAGGTCCAGCCGGCCAGTGAACCGTCGATGGGCAGGGTCGGCGCCACCTCGTTCAGCGGGGCCAGCTGGCGCTGCTGCAGATCGGCGAGGTAGATCACGGCGCCCTGCAGACCGAGCGCCTTGGAGCAGCGGGCGACCGTGGTGGTCAGGTCGAGGGGCAGGTTGCGCGGATCGGCCAGGAACTCGCCGAGGGCGCTGTCCCCCGTGCTCGTGGCCTCGGGTGCCGTCACCTCATCACTCCTTGCTCGGCCCGCGCGGACGACTCCCCGGGCAGTCTCGCACCGCCCTGCCGCGACCGCCTCCGCTGACGGCCCGGCCGGGCGGCCTTCGCGCGGGTGGGCGTACGCGAGGTGTGGGACCGGGCCCCACGGGACACCCGATGTCCTGAGATGGGTGCGTTCGCGCAGGTCGGCCCCGGCGAGCAGGGGTGGGACGCGCGGTCGCGCACCGCTCGGACCGGACAGCGCGCACGAAAGGAACACCACCCGATGGGCGGCACCCCGCAGGACCCCACGACGAAGCACCCGCGGCCGGACTTCCCGCAGCAGGACCAGGAACACCCGGGCACCGGCAGGGAGATGGACCCGCGCCCCGACCACGGCGAGGACTCCTACCGGGGCAGCGGCCTGCTGCGCGACCGGGCCGCGGTCGTCACCGGCGGCGACTCCGGGATCGGCCGCGCCGTCGTGCTCGCCTACGCCCGCGAAGGCGCCGATGTCCTCTTCACCCACCTGCCCGAGGAGGCGGAGGACGCCAAGGAGACGGCGCGCCTGGTGGAGGAGGCGGGGCGCAGGGCCGTGCCCGTGGAGTGCGACATCCGCGAGGAGGAGCAGTGCCGGCGGCTCGTCGAGCGGGCCGTCGCCGAGTTCGGCCGGATCGACGTCCTGGTCAACAACGCGGCCTACCAGATGGCGCAGCCGGGCGGCATCGAGGACATCACGACCGAGCAGTTCGACCGCGTCGTGCGCACCAACCTGTACGGCATGTTCTGGCTGTCCAAGATGGCCGTGCCGCACATCCCCGAGGGCGGCTCCATCATCAACACCACCTCGGTGCAGGCGTACAAGCCGAGCCCCCAGCTGCTCGACTACGCCACGACCAAGGGCGCCATCGTCACCTTCACGCAGGGCCTCGCGCAGATGCTGGCCGAGAAGGGCATCCGGGTCAACGCGGTCGCGCCCGGACCGGTGTGGACCCCGCTCATCCCCGCGACGCTCCCCGACACCGAGGAGTTCGGCAAACAGGCGCCGCTCGGCCGCCCGGCGCAGCCCGCGGAGATGGCGCCCGCGTACGTGTTCCTCGCCTCGGAGCACGCGAGCTACATCACCGCCGAGATCATGAACGCCACCGGGGGCACACCGCTCCCGTAGACCGGCGGGCGCCCGGGGGAACCAGTGGGAAGGAGACGGTCACGTGAGTTCCGACGCCGAACTACGGATCGGCCGCCGCACGATCACGATGAAGCGGCCCGACAAGGAGCTGTTCCCGCAGGACGGCATCACCAAGGCCGACCTCGTCGAGCACTACCGCCGGGTCGCCCCGCGGATGGTGCCCGAGCTGCGCGGCCGGCCCCTCATGCTGGAGCGGATGCCGGACGGGATCGACGGGCAGCGCTTCTACCAGAAGGAGGTCGGCGACTACTTCCCCGACTGGATCCATCGCGCGTCGGTGCCCAAGGAGGGCGGCGAGGTGACCCATGTGGTCGGCGACGACGCCGCCACGCTGGTCTACCTCGCGAGCCAGGCGTGCATCACCCCGCACCGCTGGCTCAGCCGCGCCGACCGGCCCCGCCACCCCGACCGGCTGGTCTTCGACCTCGACCCGCCCGCCGACGACTTCGAGCCGGTGCGCCGCGCCGCGCACCAGCTGCGCGAACTGCTCGACGAGCTGGAACTCTCCTCGGGCCTGATGACCACGGGCTCGCGCGGCCTGCACGTCGTGGTGCCGCTCAACCGGCGCGACGACGCCGACGACGTCCTCGCGTTCGCCCGTGCCGCCGCCCGGGAACTCGCCGCGCGCCACCCGGAGGAGCTGACGGTCGAGCCCCGCAAGGACGCCCGCAAGGGCCGGCTCTACCTGGACGTCGCCCGCAACGGCTACGCCCAGACCGTCGTCGCCCCGTTCGCCGTCAGGTCCCGGCCGGGCGCCCCGGTGGCCGCGCCGCTCGGCTGGGACGAGCTGGACGAGCCCGGACTGACCGCGCGCCGCTGGACGGTGGCCGACCTCGGCGACCGTCTGGACACCGACCCGTGGGCGGGGCTCGGCCGCCACGGCAGCGGGGTGGCGGCGGCCGCACGGCGCCTGGAGAAGCTGTCCTGACGCGGCGCGGCCCTACGCCGCCTCCTCCCGCTGCCGCGTCAGCGCCTCGACGAGTTCGTCCCGGGTCATGGCGGAGCGGCCCGGGACGCCGGCGTCGGTGGCGCGACGGTACAGCTCGGCCTTGGTCAGCCCGTCCAGCTCCGCCCTGGCGGACGAACGACCGCTCTTGCCGCCGCCCTTCGTGGATGTGCCGCGCTGCGCGGACTTGCCGGACCCGGTCGATCCGGTCGACTTGGCGGACTTGGCGGACTTGGCGGACTTGGCTGGCTTGGCGGGCTTGGCCGACTTGCCGGGCCTCTTGGGCTTCTTCGCCCGGTCGACGCTCGCCCGCAGCGCGTCCATCAGGTCGACCACATTGGTCGACTCGGCCGGCGGCTCCGCCTTCTCCACCGTCTTGCCGCTCCGCTTGGCCTCGATGAGCGCGTTCACCTGCTCCTGATACGTGTCGTGGAAGTCCTCGGGCTTCCACTCCATGCCGAGCGTGTCGACGAGCTGCCGGGCCATCTTCAGCTCGCGGTCGGTGACCTTCGTGCGGCCCGGCAGGTTGTCGATCTCGCGGCGCGGGTCGCGGATCTCGTCGGCCCAGTGCAGCGTGTGCAGGGTCAGCAGCCCCGCCTCCGCCTTCACCGCGACCAGGTACTGGTGGTTGCGCATGACGAACGTGGCGATCCCGGCCCGGCCCGCCTCCGCGAGCGCCTTCTCCAGGAGTGCGTAGACCTTCGTGTACTGCTCGCCCTTCGGGCCGAGGTAGTACGTCTTGTCGAAGAAGACCGGCTCGACGTCCTCCAGGTCCACGAAGCCCGTGATCTCCAGCGACTTGGAGCGGCCGGGCGCGATGTCGTCCAGCTCGTCCGGCTCGACCATCACGTACTGGTCGCCGTCGTCGAACGCCTTGACCACCTCGTCGAGCGGCACCTCCTCGCCGGTCCGCTCGTTCACCCGCTTGTTGCGCACGCGGTCGCTGGTCCCGCGCTGCACCTGGTGGAACCGCACGGTGTGGTTCTCCGTGGCGGTGTACATCTGTACGGGCAAGGACACGAGACCGAAGGTCAGCGTGCCGCTCCACACCGGACGCGCCATGCGCGGATCCCCTTCCTGCTCCACTCGGTGCCGCTTCCCCTCATGGCACCCCGGCCGGCGCCAAGCCGCATCCCGGGACCGCGTCAGCGCGGTCCAGGCCACCGCCTGGGCGCCGGCGCCGGCGCAGGCGCCCGCGGCCCGGCTCAGCGGGCCGGACGCCAGTCCACGTTGACGGCGAACCGTGCCCCGTCGGGGTCGCACAGCACCGCCTCCGTGCCGTCCTCGGCCATCCGCAGGACGCTGCCGCCCCGGGCGCGGGCCGCCTCGGCGCACGCCTGGACGTCGGGGACCGAGAAGTGCACCTGCCAGCGCGGGCGGATCGACGGGTCGGGCGCGGCCTCCACCGCCCCGGAGTGGATACGGGCCACGATGTCGCCCCGGCTGCGCAGCACGACCTCCTCGTCCTCGTACTGCACGTCGCAGGAGTTGGGGGCGTCGGAGGCCCAGCCGAGCACCTCGCCGTAGAAGATCGCCGCGTCGAACGCGTTGCGGGTGTAGAGCGCCACGAAGGCGGGGGCGGCGCGGCGCCACTCCTCCCAGCCCGCGACCAGCGCGCCCTCCCAGATGCCGAAGACCGCCCCGTCGCGGTCGGCGAGCAGCGCGGCACGGCCGGGCGGGAAGGAGATCGGCCCGACCGCCGTGGTCCCGCCGCGCTCATGGCTGCGGGCCACCGTCTCGTTGGCGCTGGACGCGGCGAAGAACGGGGTCCAGGCGACGGACGTCTGCCCCATGCTCTTGGCCTCGGACACACCCGCCACCGGCACCCCGTTGACGCTCGCGAAGCGGTACTGCTCGCCCATCGCCCCGGTGTGCCACTCCCAGCCGAGCACGGTGCTGTAGAAGTCCTCCGCGACCCGCAGGTCGTACGTGGAAAGGCTGACCCAGCAGGGGGCGCCGAACACCGACCTGCTGGCCGGGGTCTCGCTCACGGGTGTGTTCTCGCTGCTCATGTGCGTACCGTTCCGAGGTCGAAGGAGGCCCCCGCCCTTGTCCCGGTCACCGGCGCCCCGCCCACGGCTGCCCGGACCCCCTCCATTAGACACTGGCGGCCCGCCGGGCGCCCTCAGGCTCATCCTTTCGGTCACCGCCCGCTCGCACCTTCGCCGCGCCCCACGTGGGATGGGAGTAATCCGGGCCCGGGTGGGACACCCGCCGGAGGGTACGCGGAGGTCATCGCAGAGCGGGGCGGACGAGAGTGCCGCGCCCGGTCCGGAAGGAGAACATCCATGCCCCGAGGTTCCAGCCCGAAGCGTGAGCGCCAGTACGAGCACATCAAGGAGGGCGCGGAGAAGCACGGCACCTCCGAGGGGCGCGCGAAGGAGATCGCGGCCCGCACGGTGAACAAGGAGCGGGCCCGCTCCGGCGAGTCGAAGCAGGCGAGCAAGGTCTCGACCCGGGACAAGAAGTCCGCGCCGCAGCGCGGCGGCGAGCGCTCCCACCAGGGGGCCCAGGGGCCGACGAGGGACCAGCTGTACGAAGAGGCGAAGAAGAAGAACGTCGAGGGCCGGTCCTCCATGAACAAGGAGCAGCTGGCGAAGGCCGTCGGCCGCTGAGGCGCCACGGCACGCAGCGCACAGGGGCCGGGCCCCGCGGAACGCGATCCGCGGGGCCCGGCCCCTGTCATGGCGCTGGTGTCACACTGTGGTGCCGAACCGCTCCCAGACGCGGTGCTTGGCGAGCAGTTCCTTCATCCGGGTGAGGACGGCGGGGCCGCTGTCGCCGAGCACGATGCCGGGGTCGGTGGTGGGCAGGCCCGCGGCCTCGATGGTCTGCTCGGCGCCCGCCCAGCCGCCGATGGCCTTGCCGTGGCGGTACGCCTCCTCCAGGAGGAGCCGCACGCGCGGGTCGAGGTCGGCGGTGGCGCTGTCCGCCTTGGCGTCCCGCGCCGGGATGGCGTCGGCGCCCGCGGCGGGCACCCCGACCACGAGGAGCGCGTCGAACTCGATGGAGCGGGCCGTGGCGAACGTCCGCTGGACCGTGACGGGGTCGCCGTCCGCGTCGAGCTTGCCGCCCGCCGGAGCGATGACGAGCGGCACCATCCCGCCGTCGAGCAGGGTCCGGCGGACCGCACGCACCCCGTCGAGGTCGCCCGTCCCGTCGGTCACGATGCCGATGAGCCGGCCGTCCGTCGGCCACTCCTGGCCGATCTGGGAGAGCGCGGGGCTCGGCCGCGGGTCCCGCAGCGGCTCGGTCGGCGCGGGCGCGGGCAGCCCGAGCGAGGCGGCGACCTGCGCGCACAGCTCCGCGTCGATGTTGGCGAGGACCTGCAGGCCGCGCTCCTTGACGGCCTGCTCGTAGCACTTGCCGAGCTCGAAGGAGTAGGCGTTGACGATGTGTTCGCGCTCGGGCGGTGTCATGCTCAGCCAGAACAGCCGGGCCTGGCTGAAGTGGTCGTCGTAGGAGGCGGGCGCCTCCCGGACCTTGCGGGACGCGGGCAGTGCGGCCGGGACCTCGATGTCGGCTCCGTCGGCCGCGCCCGCCAGGAACGGGCAGCCCCCGTCGAGCGAGTTGGGGTGGTACGGGGCGACGCCGCGGTGCACGGCCGTCTGGTGCATGCCGTCGCGGAGCATGTCGTTGACGGGGGCGTGCGGCCGGTTGATGGGCAGCTGGCCGAAGTTGGGGCCGCCGAGCCGGCTGATCTGGGTGTCCAGGTAGGAGAAGAGGCGGCCCTGGAACAGCGGGTCGTCGGTGACGTCGATGCCGGGGACGAGGTGGCCGAGGTGGAAGGCGACCTGCTCGGTCTCGGCGAAGTAGTTGGAGGGGTTGCGGTCGAGGGTGAGCAGGCCGATCGGCTGCACCGGGGCCAGCTCCTCCGGCACGATCTTCGTCGAGTCGAGCAGGTCGATGCCCTCGAAGGTCTGCTCGGGGGTGTCGGGGAAGGTCTGGATGCCCAGCTCCCACTGCGGGTGGGCGCCCGCCTCGATCGCGTCGGCGAGGTCGCGGCGGTGGAAGTCGGGGTCGACGCCGCCCGCGATCTGTGCCTCCTCCCAGACGAGGGAGTGCACGCCGAGCTTCGGCTTCCAGTGGAACTTCACCAGCGTCGTCTCACCGGCCGCGTTCTCCAGGCGGAACGTGTGGACGCCGAAGCCCTCCATCATCCGGTAGGAGCGGGGGATGCCCCGGTCGGACATGTTCCACAGCGTGTGGTGCGTGGCCTCGGTGTGCAGGGTGACGAAGTCCCAGAACGTGTCGTGCGCGCTCTGCGCCTGCGGGATCTCCCGGTCCGGGTGCGGCTTGCCCGCGTGGATGATGTCCGGGAACTTGATGGCGTCCTGGATGAAGAAGACCGGGATGTTGTTGCCGACGAGGTCGAAGGTGCCCTCGGAGGTGTAGAACTTCGTCGCGAAGCCGCGGGTGTCACGGACCGTGTCCGCCGAGCCGCGCGAGCCGAGGACGGTGGAGAACCGGACGAAGACATCGGTCTCGACGTCCTTGCCGAGGAACGCGGCCTTGGTGACGTTCGCCGCGTTGCCGTACCCCTTGAACACCCCGTGGGCGGCGGCGCCGCGCGCGTGGACGACCCGCTCCGGGATCCGCTCGTGGTCGAAGTGGGTGATCTTCTCCCGGAGGTGGTGGTCCTGGAGGAGGACAGGGCCGCGCGGGCCCGCCTTCAGCGAGTGGTCCGTGTCGTAGAGGCGGTCGCCCTGCGCGGTGGTGAGGAACGCGTCCTGCTGGGCGACGGCGTCCTGGCTGTCGCGGGACGGCGCGCCGGTGGGGCTGGTCGGCCGGGGACCGCTCTGGTCGGCTTTGGGCGGCAGGGGCGCGCGGGGCTCGGTGGGCTCGGCGAGCGTCGGCGACTCGACGCCGGGCTTGCCGGGGACGCCGTCCTCCGGGCCTTCGGGGGCCGTCGCGCCGGTCACGGTCTCCTTGACCTTCTCCGCCGCGTCCCGGAAGGGGTGGCCGTCGTCCATCTCAGTCTCTCCTTCGATTGCGCCGCGCGTGTGGTGCGGAGGCGGCCGTCGTGGGGCGAACGGAACAGGGGTACCCGAATCCGTACGTATCGCACGGGGCTGTTCAGTTAGCTTTCGCCCGGCGCCGGTGCAGGGCCGCGACACACCCCAGGACCACGCCGACCGCCAGGACGATCAGGCCCCGGAGCCACACCTCGCCCTCGATCCGCGTGGCCAGGACCACGCAGGAGGCGGCGCCGAGGACGGGGATCACCGTCCACGCGCGAAAGTGCGGCGGCGTCGAGGTTTCGCGGCGCAGCACGAGCACGGCCGTGTTGACGAGGAAGAACACCACGAGCAGCAGCAGGACGAGCGTGGAGGCGAGGGTCTCCACGTCGCCGGTGAGGGCGAGGAGGAAGGACAGCAGCGTCGTGACGGCGATCGCGACCCAGGGGGTGCCGCGGCCGGGCAGGACCTGGGTGAGGACGCGCGGCAGCAGGCCGTCCCGCGCCATGCCGAAGGCGAGCCGTGAACTCATGATGCCGGTGAGCAGCGCGCCGTTGGCGACGGCGACGAGCGCGATGGCGCTGAACAGCTTCGGCGGCACCCCGCCCGCCTCCTTCACCACTTCGAGCAGCGGCCCGCTGGAGTGGGCGAGGGTGTCGGTGGGGACGGCGGCCGAGGCGACGATCCCGACGAGGGCGTAGACGGCGCCCGCCGTGATCAGGGCGCCGAAGAGCGCGCGCGGATAGGAACGGCGCGGATCGCGGGTCTCCTCGGCGACGTTGACGGAGGTCTCGAAGCCGACGAAGGAGTAGTAGGCGAGCACGGTCGCGCTCAGGACACCGGCGGCGGCGCCCGTCCCGGGGGTACCGAGTTGGACGAGCCGTCCCGCGTCACCGTCCCCGCGCACGAAGAGGACCACGCCGAGGGCGACCACGAGGAGCAGGCCGCCCACCTCGATGACGGTCGCGGCGACGTTGGCACGGGTGGACTCGCTGATCCCGCGCGCGTTGAGCAGCGCGAGGGCGCACAGGAAGACGGCGGCCACCAGGACGACGGGCAGGCTGACGAAGGCCGTCAGATAGTCACCGGCGAACCCCCGGGCCAGCGCGGCCACCGAGACGATCCCGGCGGCCAGCATGCAGAACCCCGCGAGGAACCCGGCGAAGGGACCGTAGGCGAGCGTCGTGTAGTGCGAGGCGCCCCCGGCCCTCGGGTACTTGGTGGCCAGTTCGGCGTACGAGGCGGCCGTGAGCAGGGACAGCAGGAGCGCGAGGACGAGCGGCACCCACACGGCGCCGCCCGATTTGGCGGCGACCTGCCCGACGAGGACGTAGACGCCCGCCCCGAGCACGTCCCCGAGGATGAAGAAGTAGAGCAGCGGTGTCGTCAGGGTCTTCTTCAGCCCGCCGCCTTGCGCCGCGCCGGTGGACGAGCCGGCCGGGGCCGTCACCGCTGGGCCTCATCACGTACGTCCATGGTGATCACCCTGCGCCCGTTTCCCGGCGGCGGCCACACGAAACGATCAACGTCGGTGTGCGGTTTCGGCGCGGAACGGGGTACAGGAGCGGCATGCACACTCACAGCCGAATCGTTCTGGCCGCCGAGGGCGGTGGCTCACTCGTGTTCATCGTCGTCGGCCTCGTCGTGGTCCTCGGCCTGCTCGCCATGTTCATCAGCGGGCGCCGCCGCGCGGCCCGCAGGACCCAGCCCAGCAGGCCCGCGCCGGGGACGCCCGTCGAGGGCGCGGAGGCGCAGCGCGGCACCACCTGGCAGACCCCCGGGGACGACCCCGACCAGGGCCATCCTCACCGGTGACGGCGGGTGGGGCGGTGCGTCAGGCGGTTGATGGCCGGCCCCATCTCCTCCAGGGTGAGGACGTGATCGACCTTGCCCGTGCCGATGGCGGACTTCGGCATGCCGAGGAAGTCGGCGGTCTGCGGGTCCTGCACCAGGACCGTCCCGCCGCGCGCCTTGACCGCCTCGATGCCGCGCGCGCCGTCGCTGTCGGAACCCGTGAGGACGCAGCCGACGAGCGGCCCGAGCGCCTCGGCCGCCGACTCGAAGAGCGGGTCGGCGGCGGGGCGGGCGAAGTTGACCCGCTCCTCGCGGGTGAGGGCGAGCGTGCCGTCGCCGCGCACACACAGGTGCCGGTCGGGCGGGGCGATGTGGATCGTCGCGGGGCGCGGGCGCTCCCCGTCCTCGGCGAGCTTGACCCCGAGGGGGGTGACGCGGGACAGGATGGCGACGATGCTCGTCTCGCGGGCCCGGTTGAGGTGCTGGGCGATCAGGACCGGCACCGGTAGCGCGGGGTCGAGGCCGCGCAGGAGGATGCCGAGACCCTGGACGCCGCCCGCGGACGACGCGATGAGGACGGCCTCGTACGGGGCACCGGTCTTCTCCCACGAGCCTGTCTGCACCTGGGCAGACTAACGCGCCTCCCCGTCCCGGCACGGCTCGGCCGCCCCGGGTGAGCGGTGGAAACGGGCCAGTGTCCCCGCGAACTCCTCGGCGCGGGCCAGCTGGGTGCGCAGGTCCGCGATCCGGTCCAGGGTCGCCCGCTCGAACTCCCTTACGCGGGCGAGCAGTTGCTCGTGCTCGGCGCCGGTGGGGCCGTCGGCGGCGTCGAGCCGGTCGGTGACCGCGAGGAGGTCGCGCATCTCGTCGAGGGCGAAGCCGAGCGGTTTCATGCGGCGGATCACCATGAGCCGGGCGACGTCGTCCTCGGTGTAGAGCCGGAAGCCGCCCCGGGAGCGGGCGGAGGGGATGACCAGGCCGGTTTCCTCGTAGTGCCGGATGGTGCGCAGGGACAGCTCGGTCCGTGCGGCGACCTCGCCGATCTGCATGTGCCCGCCGCTCACGCGCCTGCCTCTCCTCGTCGTGTTCGCCCGAACCCTACTCTAACGTTAGGGTAGAGTTCTGTGCTCTTCCCGCACGCCCCGCTGTCGCCGGGCGTGCCCGACCCGACGGGTAGCCGCTTCCCTTGTCCTCCGCCGTTGCCGCCGCGCGCCTGCGCGCCCTCAAGCCCGACTGGCTCTCCGACCCGAAGGTGTGGCGCACCGAGGTGCTCGCCGGTCTCGTCGTCGGGCTCGCGCTGATCCCCGAGGCGATCTCCTTCTCCATCATCGCGGGCGTCGACCCGGCGATCGGCCTCTTCGCCGCGTTCACCATGGCCGTGACGATCTCGGTCGTCGGCGGGCGGCGCGCGATGATCTCCGCCGCCACCGGCGCCGTCGCCCTGGTGATCGCGCCGCTCAACCGTGAGCACGGCTTCGGCTACCTCGTCGCGGCCGTGATCCTCGCCGGGGTCTTCCAGATCGTGCTCGGCGCACTCGGCGTCGCGAAGCTGATGCGGTTCGTGCCGCGCTCGGTGATGGTCGGGTTCGTCAACGCCCTCGCCATCCTGATCTTCATGGCGCAGGTCCCGGAGATGCGCGACGTGCCCTGGGCCGTCTATCCGCTGATCGTCGGCGGTCTGCTGCTCATGGTGTTCTTCCCCAAGGTCACCAAGGTGGTCCCGGCGCCGCTCGTCTCGATCGTCGTCCTCACCGTGATCACCGTCGCCGCCGGGATCTCCGTGCCGACCGTCGGCGACAAGGGCGAGCTGCCCTCCTCGCTGCCGGTGCCGGGCCTGCCCGACGTGCCGTTCACCCTGTCCACGCTGACCACCGTCGCCCCGTACGCGCTCGCCATGGCGCTCGTCGGGCTCATGGAGTCGCTGATGACCGCGCAGCTCGTCGACGACATCACCGACACCCGCTCCAACAAGACCCGCGAGTCGATCGGGCAGGGCATCGCCAACATCGTCACCGGGTTCTTCGGCGGCATGGGCGGCTGCGCCATGATCGGCCAGACGATGATCAACGTACGGGTCTCCGGGGCGCGGACCCGGCTCTCCACCTTCCTCGCGGGCGTCTTCCTGATGGTGCTCTGCGTCGTCTTCGGCCCGGTCGTCTCCGACATCCCGATGGCCGCGCTCGTCGCGGTGATGGTGATGGTCTGCTTCGCGACGTTCGACTGGCACTCCGTCGCGCCGAGGACGCTGAAGCGGATGCCCGCGGGCGAGATCGCCGTCATGGTGATCACCGTCGCCCTCGTGGTCGCCACGTCCAACCTCGCCGTCGGCGTGGTCGTCGGCTCGGTCACCGCCATGGTGATCTTCGCCCGCCGCGTCGCCCACCTCGCCCAGGTCACCCCGGTCCGCGACCCGGACGGCGACCGGATCGTCTACGCGGTCACCGGCGAGCTGTTCTTCGCCTCGTCCAACGACCTGGTGACACAGTTCGACTACGCGGCCGATCCGGACAAGGTCGTCATCGACCTCTCCGCGACCCACATCTGGGACGCCTCCTCGGTCGCGGCGCTCGACGCCATCGAGACCAAGTACGCCCAGCGCGGCAAGAGCGTCGAGATCGTCGGCCTCAACGCACCCAGCGCCGACCTGCACAAAACCCTCAGCGGCACGCTCGGCGGGGGCCACTGAACCGCTCGGATAACATGATCGGTCGCACAGGCGACGCCAAGCCACCTCTCACCAGACGGCCAGTTACGTGAACACGAGCACCCCGCACATATCCTCGCGCCCCGAAGACACCACCTCGCCGTCCTGGTGGCAGCGGCCGCGGGTCCTGCTGTGGGGCGCGGCGGGGGCGGCGACCCTCGTCTTCCTCGTCGCCCTGGAGATCGCCGCCCGCCGCTACGGCATGGCGGGCCCGATCACCCACCAGGCACGCGAAGTGATCTTCGCTCCCGAGTCGGGGCCGCTGCTCTACGCCGGAATGGCGCTGATGCTGGTGGTGCTCACCTGGCGGCAGCGGTTCATCGCGGTCGGCGCCGCCGTCGGCATCGACCTCGTCCTCCTCCTCGTCCGGTGGCTGGCGGGCGCCCGCGTCGAGTTCGGCAACGGCGCGCTGTGGGTGATCATCGGCTGCGCCGTACTCGCCGTCACCCGCCGCACGGGAGCCGAGCGGACCCTGCTCCTCAAGGGCGCCGGCCTCGGCCTCCTCCTCATCGCCGGGCACAAGACCGGCGACACCTGGCTGCTCATCACGTCCAAGGAGCGCCCGAACGTCCTCGACCCGTACGTGGCCACCGCCGACCACGCCCTCGGCAACCCGTCCTGGCTCGTCGGGCAGTTCGTCGACGCGACGGGCCCGGTCGGCGAGGGCATCCTGCACGCCGTCTACGGGCAGCTCCCGCTCGCGGCGGCCATCATCGCCCTGTACCAGCTGCGCCACGTGGGGACCGAGCGCCGCTTCCCGGGCCACCACCTCGTGCGGACCTTCCTGGTCATCGGCCTGGTCGGCCCCGCCATCTACATGATCTTCCCGGTGGTCGGCCCGGTCTTCGCCTACGGCGCCGACGGCGGACAATGGGCCGTCGCCGAGCTGTGGCCCCACACGGCGACGGCGATCGCCGCCCCGCACCCCGTCCCGTTCGACGGCATCACCCCGCGCAACTGCATGCCCAGCCTGCACACCGCCTGGGCCGTCACGATCTTCATCCACTCCCGCAAGGGGGCCCGCTGGCTGCGGTACGCCGGCACCTTCTGGCTCGTCGCCACGCTCACCGCGACCCTCGGCTTCGGCTACCACTACGGCGTGGACCTCGTCGCCGGTGTCGTCTTCGCCCTCACCATCGAGGCGGCCATGCGGGCGTTCGAGCGCGGCTGGGACGCCGACGCCGTCCGCCTGATCTGCCACGGCACGGCCGTCTTCGCCCTGCTCCTGGCGGCCTACCGCTACCTGCCGCTGCAGATGGCCGAGCACCGCTGGCTCTTCGGCCCGCTGCTCCTGCTCGCCATGGGCTCCGTGATCTACGAATACGCCCGCACCACCAGGCGGTGGCAGCCCGAGGCCGCCCCCGCCCCGCTCCCGGAGCCCCAGCTCGCGCAGGCGTGAGCGCCGCTACCCCCGCGCCACCGCGATCGCCCCGGACAGCCGCTCGCCCGCCTCGTACACCATGTACGGCACCCCGCCCATCGTGCCGAACGAGGGGGCGGCGGCGCGGCCGTTCTCCGGTGCCCCGGAACGGGAGTCGTAGAAGACGCCCAGGTGCTTGCGGAGCGAGAAGTCCGCGCCCACCTCGGTGATCATGAGGTCGCCGCCGCTCTCCTTGTCCTTGTTGTAGACGACGTACGCGGAGCCGCCTCGGGTGAGCAGGTGCGGCCCGCCGACGTTCACCGCGCCGACGTCGGAGTGGCGCACGAGCGGCGTCTGGTCGAACGTCCAGGACCGCCCGTCGGCCGACCAGCCCCAGCAGATGTCCCGGTGGTTGCTCGTGTTGTTCAGCATGAACAGCATCACGTAGTGCGCCCCGCGCGCGGGCAGGTCGTGCAGGAAGACGCGGGCGTAGGACGTCTCCGTCGTGCCGGACGGCATCATCGACGTCGACAGGACGACCTTGTCGTAGGTGAAGTGGACGCCGTCCTTGGAGCGGGCGAGCCGCGTCGTGGTGTTCTCGCCGTGGAAGTACAGCCAGAACTCCTTCAGGTCGTCCCGCCACAGCACGTGCGGCGAGGAGACGTGGCTGACCGAGTAGTGCGGGTCCCACTTGTTCGACACGATCGGGTTCGCCGGGTACTCGGTGAAGGGGCCTTCGAGGGAGTCGCCGTACGCGAGGCAGATGCCGCCGGGCGCGTCGTGCGGCGCGTAGTAGAGGTAGTAGCGGCCGAGCGGTGACGCCAGCTTGTCGTAGACGCCGCGCATCGTCGGGAAGATGATCTCGCCCGTCGGGTTGTACTTCAGCTGGTCCGGCGTGAGCAGCGTACGGACGTAGGTGTAGTCCGGGAAGCCGCCGGGGGCGGCCGACGCGGACGGGGCCGGGACGCCGCCGACGGCGAGCGCGGCGCCCGAGACGGCGGTGGCGCGCAGGAACGTACGACGGTCGAGGCCGGACTGCGGCTCATGCATGACAGGCTCCTGGGGTCGGTGATCGTGCGGTGCGGGATCAGAGGCAGGTCGCGGCCGTGACGCACAGGCCGCCCAGCGCCACCGCCCACACATAGGGCAGCGTCCTGACCATCACCTGCTGCGGGGAGACGCCCGCGTACTGCGCGCTCCACACCGTCTGGGTGCTGGTCGGGTCGGCGACGCCGAAGACCTGGTTGTACGAGGTGGCCATGCCGAGGACGGCGACGGCCGGGTAGATGCCGGTGGCGATGAGGACGCCGGCGATGCCCGCGCCGAGGCCGAAGACGTTCAGCGGGCCCCGGTACAGGCACAGCGGCACGAGGAGGGTGAAGACGAGGACGAACAGGACCGCGTTCTGCGGACTGACCGCCTTGACGAGCGGTTCGAGCGCGTCGACCGCGCCGGGCAGCTTCACCGCGGCGAGCAGCACGCCGATCGCGACGAACAAAGTGAGGGGCGGGGCCGCCACCTCGAAGCCGCCGTACAGGGTGCGCAGCAGCCGCCGGTTCATGTCGCGCGGCCGCGTGGTCGTCACGAGGGCGTAGAGCACACCCGCGAGGAGCGAGGGGATGATGGCCAGTTCGAGGCCGAGCGCCAGGACGAGCGGGACCACCGGGGTGAGCAGCGCGTACCAGGGGGCGTCGCCGAGGAGCTGACGGCGGTTCCGCGCGCCCGGCGGCTTCTCCTGCACCGACTTCAGCGACCAGGTGTGCTCCACGCCCCGCCGCCGCGACTCCACCAGGACGTACGCGACCGCCGCGACCAGCGCGAACGGGAACAGCTTGACCATGAAGCCGCGCACCGTGTCGACGGGCAGTTCGAGGGCGGTGGAGAAGAACTGCCACACCGGCAGCTCGAAGGGGATGCCGACCGCGATGCCCATCAGGATCGTGCCCGCGGCCGTCACCTTAGGGATGCCGACCGCGATCATCGCGGGGATGCCGATGAGCCCGGCGAGCATCGCCGCGGGCGCCGAGCCCGTCACCGTGCCGACCAGCGCGGACACCGCGAGGACACCGAGCGCGACGACCACCGGCCGGTCGCCGCCGAACTCGACGATCTTGCGGACGAGGGTGCCCGCGATACCGGTCTCCTCCAGGAGCTTGCCGAGCCACGAGCCGAGCAGAATGGCGATCATCGTCGCGGCGAGCGCGGGCGCGCCCTCCTGGAGCACCGTGTCGAGCACACTGTTCTCGCCGGTCAGCGGCGCGCCCGAGACGAACGCGATGACGACGGCGAGCAGTACGAGCGCGAACGCGGTGGGCAGCTTGCGGCTGAGCATGGCGGCGACTCCCGCCGCCATGACGAGCAGGATGACGACACCCATGGGTCACTTCTCGCTTTCGGAGGGCACATCGGAAGGCACATCGGAGGGCACGGCAGGCACGGAGGGCACGGCAGGCACCGGGTACGCGGCGGCCGCCAGCGCCTCCGTGAGCAGCAGGGGGCTGCGGCCGAGGCCGCAGGCGGCGCGGGCGTAGGCGTGCGCCGCGAGTTCGTCGGCGCCCGCCACATGGGCGTACACGCGGTGCCGTCCGACGCGCAGCGCCGTGTGGCCGAGCGCCCGCTTGAACGCGGCCCGCACGGGGGCCCGGTGCAGCCAGGCGTGCGCCTGTTCATGGGCCAGGGCGGCGGCCCGTACGGAGCCCTCGGGGAACCAGTGGCGCCAGCCCCGCTCGTCGATGAGCCGCTCGGCGCGGGCGACGGTGTCGACGTAGACCTCGACGACCGGCGGCCGGGACCGGTAGCGGGCGAGGAGCCCGGCGGCGAGTCCGCCGTCACGCTCGACGACGCGGACGGAGACCGGACCGGGTGTCATCCGCGCCCCGAAGTCCTGCGCGGCCAGCGCCCACTGACGCAGCGTCAGCGGATCCCGCGCCTCGTGCGTGGGCGTACCCGCGAGGAGCCGTACCGCCAGCTCCAGATCGTGGTCGTCGCTCATGCGCGGGACTCCACGACCGCGACCACCGGCTCCTCGGCGCCCCGGGCGCGCAGTTCGCCGCGCGCCAGGGCGAGCAGCGCCTCCGGTTCCAGGACACCGGACAGGTCGGCGATCCGGCCGCCCACCAGGAGCCGTACCGCGGGGGCCCGGACGCCGCCGTCGCCGTACGTCGTGGCGTCCCGCACCAGCGCCGCGAGCGTCTCGCCCGCCGCGCCGACCGTCGTCGTCTCGACCCGCGCGTCGGCCACCCCGAGCCGCACCACGCCGTCGGCGTCCACGACCCGTACGGGGCGCCGGTCCGCACGCAGTCTCCGGCGCACCTCCGTGCCGTACACCGTGTACGCGTCCGTGCCCGCGAGGACGTCGACCCGCTCCTCGCGGGCCTTCAGGCTGCTCGCGGCGGCCCGCAGCCGCTCCGCGTCGTCGGCGCGGTGGGACCTGTCCTGGGTGCGCAGTTCGGTGGCGCCGGTGGCGACCGCCCGTACGGTGCTGGTCTGCGGGTCGACGGTCACCTCCACCTCTACGCCGTCGGCCGCCGCGCCCTGGGCGACCACCGCCCGCTCGGCCTCCGCGCGGACCGCGAGGATCTGCTCCTGGGTGGCGCCGGGGACGATCCGTTCGACCTGTTCGCGGACGAGGGCGAGGGCCACACCGACCGGGCTGATCACCTCGCTGTGCCGGGCGATACGCCCTTCGAGCCCGGCGCCGGCGGCCAGGTGCGGGGTGACCGAGGCCGCCCCGCCGCCCCCGCCGACCAGGACGGCCGTGTCGCGGTCGAGCCGGTAGTCCTTGATCATCGTGTCCACGACCGACCTCACCCGCGCCGTCCCCGCGTCGAGGACGGCCCGCGCCGCACCGGCCACCTCCGTGCCGAGGGCGGCGGCGAGCGGGGCCATCGCTGCCCGCGCCACCTCCTGGTCGCAGCGGGCGAAGTCGCCCTCGGGGACGCGGCCGAGCGCGTTGGCGGCGCACGTCAGCGTCACCGCGAACCGGCCGCCCGCTGCGTCGAGCACCACGTGATCGGCCGGGTCGCCGTCCATCGGGCGCACCGTCGCGAGCCGCGCGTCCCGCAGGTCGTCGGGCGTGGCGAAGCACGCGTACGGCAGGCCCGCGATGTGCGCGCTGCGCGGCCCGACCCCGACGACCCGGCCACCGGAGATCCGCACCATGGAGCCGCCGCCGACACCGACGGTCCGTACGTCGAGCGCGTTGAGGTAGGAGGACCTGCCGAGGATCGTCGCGTGCCGCACCGTCACCTTGCCGCGCCGCACCACGCTGATGTCGGTCGACGTACCGCCCGTCTCCAGGAACACGCCCTCGCTGATCCGCTCCTGCATGAGCGCGCCCGCGACACCGGCCGCCGGGCCCGACAGAACCGTGAGCAGCGGGCGGCGCCGCATCTCGTCGAGGGACATGACACCGCCGTCGCAGCGCATCACCATCAGCGGCGCCGTGACACCCGCCTTGGTGATGGACGCGTCGACGAGGTCGGCCGTCGCCAGCATCCGGGGCAGGATCGCCGCGTTCACGACGGCGGTCCTGGTCCGCTTCCGCAGCCCGTACAGGGAGGTGATCTCGTGCGCCGCCGCCACGGGCAGCCCGGTGGCCCTGGCCGCTTCGAGCACGGCCCGCTCGCCCTCGGGCCGGTCCACGGCGAACGGCTCGGTGGCGACGACGACCTGGGCGCCCTCCGCCACGACGTGGTCCACGGCCGCGCGCACGGCATCGGCGTCGAACGGGTCGGCCACATGCGCGTAGGCCACGGGAAGGCGTCTGCCCGGGGTGAGTTCGAGCGTGCCGAGGGAGGCGAGCCGGCGCGTGAACAGCGCGCCCGCGCCGCCGCCGACCCCGATCAGACCGACCTTCGCCACATCGCCTTCGAGCAGCGCGTTCGTGGCCTGTGTCGTGCCGTGCGCCAGGAAGGTGACGTCGGCGGCGGTGCGGCCGACCTGGTCCAGGAGCCGTTCGAGGGCCGCGACGATGCCGTGCGCGACACCGTCCTCGTGGTGGTGGCTCGTGGGCACCTTCACCTGGCCCACGAGGGCGAGCGTCGCGGCGTCGACCGCCACGGCGTCGGTGAACGTGCCGCCCACGTCGATGCCGACGCGGACGCGACGGTCAGGGTTCATGTCAGGGCACCTCCTTGTGCGTTGACGTGCGTACGGTGCTGTTGACGTGCGTACGGTGCTGGGGACTGCCTTGTACGAAGGGGGGCGGGCCGGTCAGTAGCCGCGCACGTCGGGCCAGTGCCGCTGCACGCCCGCCCGGTCCAGGACCCGCCCGAACTCCTCGAACCGCTTCTCCTCGGCCTGCACCTGCGCGGGCTCCAGGCCCTCGTCGAGGCAGTGGGCGGCGAGGGCGCCCGCGGCCTCGCCGATGTTCCACTCGACGGGGTGCAGCCGGTAGCAGCCGTTGGTGATGTGCGTGGTGCCGATGTTCTTGCCGGCGGGCAGCAGGTTGCGCACACGCCGGGGCACGAGCGCGCCCAGCGGGATCTCGAACGGCACGGAGCCGATGTCGACGTAGGAGTCGCCGCCCGTGGAGGGGTGCAGGTCGATGCGGTAGCCGCCGACGCCGACCGCGTCGCGGTAGCGGGTCCTGCCGTAGGGGCCGACCACGTCGATGGCGACGTCCTGCTCCACGATCGTCGTCACCGCCTTGATGCGGCGCGACTCACGCACGTACGCCGCCTTGGCGAGGCCGTCCGCCGTCCCCGTCACGTCGGGGCGGATGCGCAGGCCGGGGAAGCCGGTGCCGCCGTCGGCCCGCGGGGCCTCGGTCTGCAGCCAGTACAGGACGGAGAGCGACAACTGCCGTGCCTCGCGCAGCGCTTCCTCCTCCTGGCCGATGTACGGCTTCAGCCAGTAGTCGTTCAGCGGCCAGTTGACGAGCGTGACGTCCGAGTCGAAGGCGCCCGCCCGGTGCATCTTGCGGGCCAGGATGCGGCGGAACCCCCACAGCTCCTTGTCCCCGGCGTCCGCGCTCTGGTCGGCGCTGACGGCGAGCGGGTCCAGCTCCGGGTTCGGCTCGAAGGTGCGCGGCACCGGTTCGAGGGTGCGCGGGTCGGGCGCCTCGAAGCCGAGCAGCGGGCCCGGCCAGAAGTCCGGCCGGTAAGAGCGCCAGAAGGCGTAGTCCTCGGGCCGGTCGATCGTGTGGTCCTGGCCCGCGTGGTGCGAGAGCGCGAAGCAGACGGTGATGCCCTGCTGGTTGCCGGGGTCGGCCTCGGCGGGCGCGTGCGGTTCCAGGAACTCGCCGTACGCCTCAGCCCCGCTCGCGTGCTCCACGTCCGCGAGCGGGAGGAGTTCCCCGGTCTCCGTGGCGTCGACGACGTAGCGGGCGGCGAAGGTGCGCTCGGCCCCGGAGCGCAGGTCGCGGACGGTGACCGCGGTGACGACATCGTTGTCGGCCTCGGCGGAGACCGCCCGGTGCTCGGTCAGGACGGTCAGCAGCCCGGACACCCGGTGCGGGGCGAGCATCGCCTCCAGGACGGCGAGCGCCACCCGCGGCTCGTGGCACAGCTTGCTGACGCGCCCCGCGCCCGGATTGAGGTCCGTGAGGGCCAGCGCCTCCCCGCGCAGCGGATACCACTGCCGGTAGTAGGAGCGGATGCCCTCGCGCAGCGCCCGGTAGGACGCCGTGGTGCCGAACCGCTCCACCCACGGATGCTCGTCCGGCGGCACCGCCTGCGAGGTGAGCTGGCCGCCGATCCAGTCGGTCTCCTCGGTCAGGACGACCCGCCGGCCCGCGCGGCAGGCGGCGAGGGCGGCGGCGACCCCGCCGAGTCCGCCGCCGACGATGAGGATGTCCGGTTCGGATATCACTGTGCTCCCTGTGCTCGTACGTACGTGAACCGCCGTGCGGCTAAACCGGGTTGGTCAAGGTGCTGGGGTGTCGGCGGGGTGTTCAGGTGCTGAGCTGTTGATGGGGTGTTCAGGTGCTGAGCTGTTGATCAGTTGTTCAGGTGCTGAGGTGTCGGATCATGTGCGCGGCCCCGCGGTCCTTCCGCTCCGGAACTCGCACGCCACCAGCGGCTCCTCCGCCTCCTCGCCCGCCACCAGCGCGGCGAGCAGCCGTACGGCCGCCGCGCCGAGCCGGTGCCGGGGGATGTCGAAGCCCATCGGCACCGGCTCCCCGGCCAGGTCCGCGGGCGGGTCCCCGAGCAGCCCGAGCGAGACGTCCCGCGGGCAGGCGAGCCCCGCCTTCCGGACGGCCGCGCTCAGCGCCCGCCACGCGGCGCCGGTGTCGGTCTCCTCGGCGACGAACGCCGTCACGCCCGCGTCGACGAGGGCCCGCACCCGCTCCGCCGTGATCTCCCGCGCCGGGTCCGCGCACCGCAGCACGGCACCGGCCCCGTCCGCCAGGCCCGCCTCCGCGAGCCCGTCGAGGAAGCCCCGCTGGCGGTCGGCGGAGGCGGGGGCGTCGTCGTCCTCCCGTACGAGGACGATGCGGCGGTGGCCCAGACCGGCGAGGTGGGCGATGACCTGGCGGCTGGCGCTCACATAGTCGGCGCCGACCCAGGCGAGCCCCTCCAGCTCCTCGCGGCGGCCCAGGTGCACCACCGGGAAGCCGTCGGCGACGAGCCGTTTCAGCTCGGCGCGCGGAACGTGGCGGCCGAGGAAGAGACACCCGTCGGCCAGGCGGACGCGGCCGAGCGCGTCCGGACCCGTGGCGCCCGCGCCGCCGGTGCTCGACCCGGTGAAGAGGACCAGGTCGTAGCCGCGCGCCGCCGCCTCCCGCTCCACGCCCACCAGGAACGGGTAGTAGGAGTGCTGCACATCGGTCGGGAACGTCGCCGTGAAGCTGAAGACGCCGAGCAGGTTGTTGCGGGCGGCGGCGAGACGCCGGGCGGCCGGGTCGGGGACGTAGCCGAGGTCGCGGGCCGCGTCGAGGACCCGCTGCCGGGTCTCCTCGGAGATGACCGGCCCCTTGCCGTCGGCGCGCGCCGACAGGACCAGGGACACCGTCGCCTGCGAGACCCCCGCGAGCCGCGCCACCTCCGCCTGCCGGGGGCGCGACGTACGGCCCGCGGGCGCCGGGTTGCGCCCCGGCTTCGCCCGCTTCCTCGGTTGCTCCACGCCCGCCGCTCCTTCGCTCACGCTGCCGTTGACGCACTGCTAATGGGCACTGCTAATGCGCATTACTAATGCGCATTAACGAGCACTGTGAGGGTGCCTGCCCGGCGCAGTCAAGAGACGTGACGCGACTTTTCCGTGTTCCTCCGCGCGGATGGCGGAGGGGGTGCTACCGGCCTAGCGTGGAGCTCCAAGGCGCCGGTCCGCCGTCGCGCGGCCCCGGCGGACCCGGCCGAGGGAAGGGGTCCGAGTCATGCCCGCACCACCTGAGGGCGCGCCCGTCTGGGCCGATGCCATGTACCCGGACCTGGAGGCGGCGAAGGCCTTCTACGCCGAGCTGTTCGGCTGGTCCTACGACACGGGCGCCGAGGAGTTCGGCGACTACACGCAGGCGAAGACCGCGGCGGGCAAGCGGGTCGCCGCCCTCATGCCGCAGATGCCCGGCGGGGAGGAGATCCGGCCCGCCTGGAACCTGTACTTCGCCGCTTCGGACGTCGCGGCCACCGCCGAGCGGATCAAGGAGGCCGGCGGCGTCCTCGCGATGGAGCCCATGCGGGTCGGCGACTTCGGCACGATGGTCACCGCGCAGGACCCGGCGGGCTGCTCCTTCAGCGTCTGGCAGCCCGACCGGCACGAGGGGTTCGAGACGGTCAACGAGCCCGGCGCGTTCTGCTGGGCCGAGGTCAACACCCGGGACGCCGCGAAGACCGACGCGTTCTTCACCGCCGTCTTCCCGTACGAGGTGAAGAAGGTCGAGGACGAGCACGTCGACTTCCACGTCTGGCAGCTCGGCGGCCACCCGGCCCTGGGCCGCATGAAGATGACCGACGCGTTCCCCGAACAGGTGCCGTCCTACGTCAACGTGTACTTCGTCGTCGCGGACTGCGACGCGGCGCTCGACACCGTGCGGCGCCTCGGCGGCACGCTGCACTTCGGGCCGGTGGACAGCCCCTTCGGCCGGTTCGCGGCGGTCGCCGACCCGCAGGGCGCGGCGTTCACCGTCATCGACGTCACCGCCGCCAAGGGGCAGATGCCGGACTTCCGCTGACCGCCGCCCCTCAGCCCTCGTCCGGCAGCGTGAAGCCCAGCTCCCGCGCGGCGCGGTGCGGCGTGGGCTGCGCCCACCGCTCCACGGCCTCCTGCGTGAGCGTCGAGGAGAGGGAGCGGGGCTCGGCGCGGTCCAGGTAGAGCGTGCCGTTCAGGTGGTCCGTCTCGTGCTGCACGATCCGCGCGGGCCAGCCGGTGACCTCCTCGTCGACCGCGCGCCCCCGCTCGTCGAGGGCGCGCAGCCGCACCCGCTCGTGCCGGGCGACCACCGCCTGGTACCCCGGCACGCTCAGGCACCCCTCGTAGAACGCCACGTCGCGTCCGCCCGCGTCCTCGTAGACCGGATTGACCAGTACCCGGAACGGCTGCGGGGTGCGGCCGCGCGCGGTGCGGACCTCCTCCGGCACCGTCGCCGGGTCCTCGATCACCGCGATCCGCAGCGCCAGGCCGATCTGCGGCGCGGCGAGCCCGACGCCGGGCGCCGCGTGCATCGTGCGCCGCATCGCCTCGATCAGGCGGGCGAGGAGCGCGTCGGAGAGCTGGCCGTCGTACGGCTCGGCGGGGCGGCGCAGGACGGGGTCGCCCGCGGCGACGATCGGCAGCGGGGCCTCGTCGGCGAGCAGGGCCTCGACGTGGTCGGTCAGTGGCGTGGACGGCATCGCGCCAGCATGCCAACACCGCGCGCCGCCCGGCAACGCGGACCCGCGCCGCGACGCCCACGGATGTGTTGCGCACGTGTGAACACGTTGCGACCTCATGAACACCGTGTGTGTTCGGGAATGTCGGTCCTGACCTGGGGGTTTCATGGCTCGGTAAGGCGAGGGCCGAGGCGTGGGAGAAGGGTCCGGATGACCGGGACGCAGACATACGAGGGGCTCGGGGCGGGGAACGGTGGGCCGCACCCGCTCGACAATCCGGCGTACGCGGCGCTCACCGGGCCGCACGCCCGTTTCGCCGAGCGGCGCGGCCGGGTCCTGCGCTATCCCCTCGACGTCTCGCCCTGGCTGGCGATGCCCGACGACCCGGGGCCCGCGGACTGGACGGACCTCGCCGCGTTCGCGGGGCCCGACGCGGAGGTGCCGCTGCCGGGCACGACCCGCGACCTGCCCGACGGCTGGGAGCTGACGCAGGACATCGCGGGCGTGCAGCTCGTCGACGTGACGGTGGACGCGGCGCACGACCCCGAGGCGGTCCGGATGACCCCGGCCGACGTGCCGGAGATGCTCGACCTCGTCGCCCGTACCCGCCCGGGACCGTTCCTGCCGCGCACCATCGAGCTGGGCACCTACCTCGGCATCCGGCGCGGCGGTGTCCTCGTGGCGATGGCGGGGGAGCGGCTGCACCCGCCGGGCTGGACCGAGATCAGCGCCGTGTGCACGGACGCGGGTCAGCGCGGCCAGGGGCTCGCCGGGCGGCTCGTCCGGGCCGTCGCCGCCGGGATCAGGGAGCGCGGCGAGACCCCGTTCCTGCACACCGGCGAGCACAACACGACGGCGATCCGGCTCTACGAGTCGCTCGGCTTCGAGCTGCGCCGCAGGACCCGCTTCCGCGCGGCGCGGGTACCCGAACTCGTCGCGCAGGTCTAGGAGTTCATCGGGTCCGAAGTCCGAAGTCCGGGGCCCGGGGCCCGGATCCAGGGTCGCGCGGTCCCGGTTCCGGGCGTTCAGTCCTCGCGCGAGGCCTCGTTGTAGCGCGTGAGGTACGCGGCGAACTGCGCGAGGTCCCGCTCGGGCCAGTCCGCGAGGCGCTCGCCGAACATCTTCCGGCGGCTGACGGTCACCTGCTCCAGGATCTCCGCGCCCGCGGGCGTCGGGAGCAGGACCTGGACGCGGTGGTCCTCCGGGTCGACGCGGCGCATGACGAGCCCGGCCCGCTCCAGGGCCGCGACCTGCCGGCTGACGGTGGACTTGTCGAGGGCGTAGTGCGCGGCGAGATCGGTGGCGCGGCAGCCCCCCTGCTCGTCGAGATGGCTGAGCAGGGTGAACGAGACGAGGGACAGTTCGGGGTGCATCCGGGCCGCCGTCGCGCGGGCCCGCCGGGCGAAGGACGTCAGCTCCCGCTGGATGGTCTCCACGGCCGACGCGCGGTCGGCGGAGCGGTCGGGGTCTGCCACGTGCGGTTCCTTTCAGACGCTCACGCGCTGGGCGCTGGTTGCACTCTACAACCCCATCGCCGGCCCGGAGCCGACGGCGGGCGCGGCCCCGCCCCGCGCATTAGCCTCCGGAGCATGAGCCACATCAGTGAGACGCCCGAAGCGCCCACCCGGTACACCGTCGTCCTCAAGCCGCAGATCGCCGACGCGCAGGGCCGCCCGGACCACGGCGACCCGCTGCGGTCCGTGCAGGTGACCGCCACGGGCGAGGAGGGCGCGTCCGGTTATCCGCGGTACGCGGGCGAGGGGGTGCAGGCCGACATCGACCCGCGCACGCGCACGGTGGAGGCGGTGACCGTCGACGGCGAGGAGCTGCCGATCGGGTGGGTGGCCGAGGTCGCCGACGAGTGATCACGACGAGTGATCGGTGACGAGTGATCGCTGACGAGTGGGGGGCCGGCGGAGAAGTCGGGTAAGGGTCGCCTTCCGTGGCGCAGCTCTCTTATGCAACTTGTTGCAAAAGAGTGGTGGCGTCGTCTACAACAGTGACGACGTTCGCCGCGCTCGGAGGGCCCCATGACCCGTTACCCGCACCTGCTCGCCCCGCTCGACCTGGGCTTCACCACCCTGCCCAACCGCGTCCTGATGGGCTCGATGCACGTCGGTCTCGAGGAGGCGGAGAACGGCTTCGCCCGCATGGCCGAGTTCTACGCCACCCGTGCCCGCGGCGGCGTCGGCCTCATGGTCACCGGCGGTATCGCCCCCAACGAGGCGGGGCGCCCCTACGACGGCGGCGCCAAGCTCACCACCGAGGCGGAGGCGGAGCAGCACCGCGAGGTCACCGACGCCGTGCACGCGGCGGGCGGCAGGATCGCGATGCAGATCCTGCACTTCGGCCGCTACGCCTACCACGAGAACCTCGTCGCGCCGAGCCCGCTCCAGGCGCCCATCAGCCCCTTCGTGCCGAACGAGCTGAGCGACGCCGAGGTCGAGCAGACCATCGAGGACTTCGCGCGCGCAGCCGGACTCGCCAAGGCGGCGGGCTACGACGGCGTCGAGGTGATGGGCTCCGAGGGCTACCTCATCAACGAGTTCATCGCCGCCCCGACCAACCGGCGCACCGACCGCTGGGGCGGCTCCTACGAGAACCGCATCCGCTTCCCCGTCGAGATCGTGCGGCGCGTGCGCGAGCGCGTCGGCGCCGACTTCATCGTCATCTACCGGCTCTCCATGCTGGACCTGGTGCCCGGCGGCTCGACCCTCGAAGAGGTCGTGCACCTGGCCAAGGAGATCGAGGCGGCCGGCGCCACGATCATCAACACCGGCATCGGCTGGCACGAGGCCCGTATCCCGACCATCGCGACGTCCGTGCCGCGCGGCGCCTACACCTGGGTCACCAAGAAGGTCATGGGCGAGGTGTCCGTGCCCCTCGTGACCACCAACCGCATCAACACCCCGGAACTGGCCGAGGAGTTGCTCGCCGACGGCGCCGCCGACATGGTCTCCCTCGCGCGGCCGATGCTCGCCGACCCCGACTTCGTGAACAAGGCAGCCGCGGGCCGCTCCGAGGCGATCAACACCTGCATCGGCTGCAACCAGGCCTGCCTCGACCACACCTTCAGCGGCAAGATCACTTCCTGTCTGGTCAACCCGCGCGCCTGCCACGAGACCGAGCTCGTCCTCTCGCCGACCCGGCTGCGCAAGCGCGTCGCCGTCGTCGGCGCCGGACCGGCCGGGCTCGCCTGCGCTGTCACCGCCGCCGAGCGCGGCCACGACGTCACCCTCTACGACGGCGCCGCCGAGATCGGCGGCCAGCTCAACGTCGCGCGCCGCATCCCCGGCAAGGAGGAGTTCGACGAGACGCTCCGCTACTTCCGCACGCGGCTGGACGAGCACGGGGTGCGCGTCGAGCTGGGCACGCGGGTGAGCGCCGCCGACCTCGACACCTACGACGAGATCGTCGTCGCCACCGGGGTCGGGCCGCGCACCCCGGCCATCGACGGCGTCGACCACCCCAGCGTCGTCGGCTACCTCGACGTGCTGCGCGACGGCGCGCCCGTCGGCGACCGCGTCGCCGTCATCGGCGCGGGCGGCATCGGCTTCGACGTCGCCGAGTACCTCACCGACGGCGGCGAGAAGGCGAGCCAGGACCCGGCCACCTACTTCCGGCTCTGGGGCGTCGACATGGACTACGCGGACCGCGGCGGCCTCACCCGCCCCGAGCGGCCCGCGCCGCCCCGCCAGGTCCACCTCGTCCAGCGCAAGACCTCCAAGGTCGGCGCGGGCCTCGGCAAGACCACCGGCTGGATCCACCGCACCGAGCTGCGCCACCGCGGCGTCACGATGATCGCGGGCGCCTCCTACGACCGGATCGACGACGCGGGCCTGCACGTCACCCTCGACGGCGAGCCCACGCTGATCCCCGTCGACACGGTGGTCCTCTGCGCGGGGCAGGAGCCGGAGCGCTCCCTCTACGACGACCTCGTCGCCGCGGGCCGCACCCCGCACCTGATCGGCGGCGCCGACGTCGCCGCCGAACTGGACGCCAAGCGCGCCATCAAGCAGGGCACGGAAGTGGCCGCGGCCCTCTGAGCCCCCCGGACCGGGTGGTCACGTGGCCGGGCCCGCCGGCCGCGTGACCACCCACTTGCACCTAGGCTTGCGCCATGTCACTGCCGCACGCGATCCTCACGGCTCTCCTCGAAAAGCCGTCGTCGGGGCTCGAACTGACCCGCCGCTTCGACAAGTCGTTCGGCTACTTCTGGTCGTCCACGCATCAGCAGATCTACCGTGAGCTGGGCCGGCTGGAGCGCGAAGGGCTGATCCGCGTCCTGCCCGCACCGGTCCCCGCGCGCGGCCAGAAGAAGGAGTACGAGGTCCTGCCCGAGGGCCGCGACGAACTGGCCCGCTGGACGGCGACGCCGCAGGACCCCAGGAACATGCGGGACCCCCTCCCGCTGCGACTGCGCTCCGCCGCGGTGGTCGGCACGGCCGGGTTGGACACCGAGCTGCGCCGCCATCTCACCCTGCACCGTGAGCGGCTGGAGATGTACCGGGAGATCGACAAGCGGGACTTCCCGCCCGAGAAGGACGCGATCCCGGACCGTCTGCAGCACGCGGTGCTGCGCGCCGGGATCGATCTGGAGACGTTCTGGGTGGAGTGGCTGGAGCGGACCCTGGCCGATCTGGCGCGCCCCTGACCTCACAGGGTCGCACTGGTCGGGTCCCAGTCCGCCGGGAGCGGCGCGGGCCGCACCTCCTGCTGGGGGACGCGTGCGAACGCCGCGCGGGACGCCGAGTCCTCCACCGCCGCCATCGTCCGCAGCACATGCAGCGCGAGCGCCCCTGAGGCCCGTGGCGCGGAACCCGAGCGGATCGCCCGCGCCATGTCGACGACGCCCAGACCGCGGCCGTCCGTGCGCCCGCGCACCGGCAGTTCGGCCCAGTCGGACGCGTCGTTGGCGCGCAGCCGCAGCGGCCCGCCGAACGTGTTGGGGTCGGGGACGGCCAGCGTGCCCTCGGTGCCCACTATCTCGAAGTGGATGTGCGGGTGCGCCGAGTCCCAGCTGAACACGGACGTCGCGGTGGGCCCGGCGGCGAAGTCGAGCAGCGCCGAGACGTGGGTGGGCACGGCGACCGGGAACGTCCGCCCGCCCGTCGCTCCCGCACCGGCCGAGCGGATGTCACGGGCCCGCCGCACCGACGCCGCGACCCGCTCCACGCCGCCGAACAGCGCGACCAGGGCCGTCAGGTAGTACGGGCCGAGGTCGAACAGCGGCCCGGCGCCCGGCTGGTAGAAGAACGCCGGGTCCGGGTGCCAGCGCTCGGGGCCCAGGCTGCGCAGCGCCGACGACGCGGCCACCGGCGCCCCGATGTGCCCCGCCTCGACGGCCCGCAGCGCGGACTGCAACCCCGCGCCGAGGAACGTGTCGGGCGCGCTGCCCACGAGCAGCCCCCGCTCGGACGCCTCCGCGAGCAGCTTCTCGCCCTCGCCGGGGTCCAGCGCGACCGGCTTCTCGCCGTACACGTGCCTGCCCGCGCGGAGCGCCGCCCGCGCGACCTCGACGTGCGCGGCCGGGACCGTCAGATTGACGACGATCTCGACTTCGGGCACGGCGAGGACGGTGGCCACGTCCCCGGCGACCGGTATGCCGTGGGCGCTTGCCGCGGCCTCGGCGCGGCGCACGTCGAGATCGGCGACGGCGAGGACCCGTACGTCCGGAAACCCGGACAGGGTGGTGAGGTACTCCTTGCTGATCACGCCCGCCCCGACGACGGCGACCCCCACCGGACCTGAACTCACGCTGCCCCCACGGATGTTCGCGGACGATCACTCGGCTCCGGGGACGGTAAGCCGGGGTGTGCCGCGCCCACAAGAGGGCCCCGGCGCTCGCGCGGGGCGGGGCTACCGGCGGCGCAGGTACCGGGCGCCGCCCGCGACGGCGGTGATGAGCAGCGCGCCGCCCACCGCGTACCGGAACGGCAGGGGGTCCTTGAGGGCGCCGCCGAGCCCGCCCCGTACACCGCCGACCGGGTGCGGTGTGGCGGAGGGCGAGGCGGCGGCCGTGGCGGGGGCCGACGGGGTGGCGGGAGCCGCGGCGGAGGGCGGGGCGGAGGCGGCGGGCGAGGCGGCGGGGGTCGCCGACACGATCACCGGGACGGGGCCCTGGGTCGTCCCGTCGGGGCAGACGATCACCACCTGGTACAGGCCCGTGCGCAGGTTCCGCCAGGCCGCCTCGCCCGCGCGGAGCGGGGTCCGCCGCCCCTGCGTGGCGTCGGCCCGGCCCGAGGAGAGGAGCACGGCGGTGCCGTCGAGCGGGCAGGAGTCCGTAGCGGCCGTCACCGTCGAACCGTCGGCGTGCACCTCGACGCCCTCGCCGGACGCGGTGGCCGGGGCGGCGAGCGTCCAGGGCAGCGCGGTCAGCGCCGCGACGGCGAGGGTACGGCGGACGGTGAGCGGGGCGGTGCGCATGACGCCCAGCCAACCGCGCGGACGCGGGCGGCCGCATGCGCACCGCCGCCGGGCAGGTGACGGGCTCCGCCGTCCGGCCCCGCCGCCCGCTATCCGGCGGTGGTCACCGTCCGCTCCGGGGAGAACGCGCCCCACGTCCCGTCGGGGAGCTGCGCGCGCAGCTTCACCCGGTGCCGGGCGCCCGCCTCCTTGCCGATGTAGAAGCTGTACGCGGACCCGCCCTGCGGCGCGCTCTCGCCCCACATCACGGTCGTCGCCTGCTCCCCGTCGAGGTACACCTGGTACGCCGGGACCTCGCCGCCGGTCTTCGGCGGCGTCCACTTCAGGTCGATGTAGTACGCGCCTTCCGCGCGCCGCGTCGCGGCGCGGAAGTCCGCCGGCGCGGTCCCGGGCCCCTCGTCCTTGCCCTGCGCGGTGGTCAGCCGCACGGTGTCGCTCGCGGGGGAGACATTGTCGGCGGCGTCCCGCGCCCGCACGCTGAACCGGTAGGCCGTGCCCGGCCGCAACCCGGTGAGCAGGGCCCGGGTCTGGGTCCCGTCGACGCTGTGGATCTTCGTGGTGCCCTGGTAGACGTCGTACGAGACGACGCCCTTGTCGTCCGTCGCCCGGCGCCATGTCAGGGACACCGCCCGGCCGCCGTCCACCTGCCCGCGCAACCCCTCGGGGCGGCCCGGCTCGGACCGGTCGGCGGCGACGGCGGCCGGGGTCCTGACGCTGACCCGGCGGCTCACCGGCCCGAGGGCGCCGTCCTTGCCGCGGGCCCGGACCGTGAAGACGTAGCGGGTCTTCGCGCGCAGGCCGGTGACGTCCACCATGTGCTGCTGAGCGGTCAGCTCCTTGACGCGCACCGAGCCGCGGTACACCTCGTACCCGGTGAGGTCCGTGGTGCTCACGGGCCGGTTCCACATGACGTGCACGGAGGTGGCGCTGCCCGCCTGCGCGGTGACGCCGACCGGCGCGGTCAGGGCGGGCCCGTCGGCCCCGGCGTCGTCGTCCGCGAACGGCCCGCAGCCGGTGAGGACCGTGAGCAGCGCGGCGGCGCAGGCCGCGCGGGGGAGCAGAGGGCGTGGGGGGACGCGTCGCACGGGCAATGCCTTCCGCTCGGACCACATTGGTACAGACCTGTACGGAACCTGTATGGCACGAGTGACGCGTCCCCATCAAGGGGCAGGAGCCTGCCTCTTGCAGTACTTACTGCTTGCGATACGTGTAGGCCTCCTGCGCCGACGCCACCACCGCCTCCAGGTCCGCCCCCGCCGACGCCGAGACCACGGCGGCCACCGCGCCCTCCACGAACGGGGCGTCCACCAGGCGGGTGTGCTCGGGCAGTTCGTCGCCCTCGGCGAGCAGCGCCTTCACGGTGAGCACCGCGCTGCCCAGGTCGACGAGGACCGCGACGCCCGAGCCGCGGTCGACCTCGGCCGCGGCCGCCGAGATCCGCTCCGCGCTCGTCCCGAGACCGCCGTCCTCCGTGCCGCCCGCCGGGGCCACGGGCGCGACGGCGCCGCCCCCGGCGAGCCCGGCCGCCAGGCGTGCCACGGACTCCGCGACCTCCTGACTGTGCGACACGAGGACGACGCCGACCGGCTTGTCGGGGGCGCTCACGCGGCGGCCTCCGCGGTCTCGGCCAGCGCGCCGATCAGCAGCGCCGACGACGTGGCCCCGGGATCCTGGTGCCCGATGCTGCGCTCGCCCAGGTAGCTCGCCCGGCCCTTGCGGGCCTGGAGCGGCGTCGTCGCCTCCGCGCCGTGCTCGGCGGCGGTCCGCGCCGCGCCGAAGTCACCGCCGTCGAGCGCGTCCACCGCCGGGACCAGGGCGTCCAGCATCGTCTTGTCGCCCGGCGCGGCCCCGCCGAGCGCGGCCACCGCGTCCACCCCGGCGCGCAGCGCCCGCGCGAAGTCGGCCTCGGTGACCTCGGCCGCGTCGCCGAGCGCCTTGCCGGTGCGGCGCAGCAGGGTCCCGTACAGAGGGCCCGACGCGCCGCCGACCGTCGAGATCAACTGCCGTCCGGCGAGCGCGAGTACGGCTCCGGGCGTGTCGGGCGCGTCCTTGTCGAGCGTGGCCCGCACGGCGGTGAAGCCGCGCTGCAGGTTGCTGCCGTGGTCGGCGTCGCCGATCGGGGAGTCGAGGTCGGTGAGGCGGGCGGCCTCGCGGTCCACGGCGGCGGCGGTCGCCGCCATCCAGCGCCGGAAGAAGTCGGCGTCGAGCACAGGGTCTCCTTGCGTGAGAGGTAGGGGGCGAGAGGTACGGGCGGTCACATGCCCCAGCGCAGGCCCGCCGTGCTGACCGGCGCGTCCCACAGGCGCAGCAGCTCCTCGTCGGCCTGGCACAGGGTGACGGAGGCGCCCGCCATGTCGAGGGAGGTGACGTAGTTGCCGACGAGGGTGCGGGCGACGGGCACCCCGCGCTCGCCGAGCACCCGCTGCACCTCGGCGTTGAACCCGTACAGCTCCAGCAGGGGCGTCGCGCCCATGCCGTTGACGAGCACGAGCACGGGGCTGGTCGGGTCGAGGTCCTCCAGGATGGCGTCGACGGCGAAGTCCGCGATCTCCCCGGACGTCATCATGGGGCGCCGCTCGCGCCCCGGCTCGCCGTGGATGCCGATGCCCAACTCCAGTTCGCCGGGCGGTAGATCGAAGGTCGGGGAGCCCTTCGCGGGGGTGGTGCACGCGCTCAGCGCCACCCCGAGACTCCGCGAGCTCTCGTTGACCTGCCGGGCCAGCGCCTCGACCCGCTCCAGGGGCTGCCCCTCCTCGGCGGCGGCGCCCGCGATCTTCTCGACGAACAGGGTCGCGCCGGTGCCGCGCCGCCCGGCGGTGTAGAGGCTGTCGACGACCGCGATGTCGTCGTTCACGAGCACCTTGGCGACCTGGATGCCCTCGTCCTCGGCGAGTTCGGCCGCCATGTCGAAGTTGAGCACGTCACCGGTGTAGTTCTTCACGATGAACAGGACGCCCGCGCCGCTGTCCACGGCCGCGGCGGCCCGCACCATCTGGTCCGGCACCGGCGACGTGAACACCTCACCGGGACAGGCCGCGGAGAGCATCCCGGGGCCCACGAACCCGCCGTGCAGCGGCTCGTGCCCGGAGCCGCCACCGGACACGAGCGCCACCTTCCCGCTGACCGGCGCGTCCCGGCGCACGATGACCCGGTTCTCGACGTCCACGGTCAGCTCCGGGTGGGCCGCCGCCATCCCGCGCAACGCGTCGGCTACGACGGACTCGGCCACATTGATCAACATTTTCACGGGTGCCTCCGGGTGACGTGGGCAAGGCTTGGCACACGCGGAGCGGCCCGCGCGTGCTGGTCCGACGCCAGTATCGACCGTCTGTTCAATCCCGGGCCAGGACAAGCACCGCGTTGTGCCCGCCGAAACCGAAGGAGTTGCTGACGGCGTACGGGGAGGACACCGGCCGCGCGGCCCCGTTGACCACGTCGACGGCGCACGCCGGGTCGAGGTCGCTCAGGCCCGCGGTCGGCGGGACGAGGCCGGCGTCCAGGGCCAGGACGGTGAGCGCGGCCTCGATCGCGCCGGCCGCGCCGAGGGTGTGGCCGAGCGTCCCCTTCGCGGAGGTGACGGGCGGCCGGTGCGGGAGAACGCGGGCCAGGACGGCCGCCTCCACCGCGTCGCCGCGCGGCGTGGAGGTGCCGTGGGCGTTGACGTGGCCGACCTCGCCCGGGGCGAGCCCCGCCTCGGTGAGCGCCGCCCGCAGGGCCCGCTCCGCGTGCCGTCCCCCGGGGTGCGGGGCCACCAGGTGGTGCGCGTCGCTGGTCGCCCCGTACCCGATGAGCCGGGCGAGCCGGGGCGCCGAGCGGGCCGCCGCATGCGCGGACCGCTCCAGGATCAGGGCGCCCGCGCCCTCGGCGATGACGAAGCCGTCGCGGGCCGCGTCGAAGGGGCGCGAGCCCGTGTCGGACAGCGCTCGCAGCTGCGAGAAGCCGGTGACCATGAGCGGCGTGACGGCCGCGTCCGCGCCGCAGACCACGGCGATGTCGCACTGCCCGGAGGCGAGCAGGTCGCGGGCGGTACCGACGGCGGTGGCCCCCGAGGCGCAGGCGGTCGCGACGTTCAGCGTCGGGCCGGTCGCGCCGAAGTGCTGGGCGAGCGCGCCGCACACCATGTTGGGCAGATAGCCCGTCAGGAAGTACGGAGAGACGCTGCCGGGCCCGTCGGCGGCGAGCCGCCCGGCGGCGGTCCGCAGGCTGCCCGCCCCGCCGACGGAGCAGCCGGTGACGACGGCGACGCGGTCCCCGTCCCACTGCGCCGGGTCGAGCTTCGCCGCGTCCAGCGCCTCCGCGACGGCGGCGAGGCCCATGCGCGCGCACGGGTCGAGGTGCGCCGCGCCCGGTACCCGCGGCCGCAGCCCCGCCACGTCCGGCACACGGCACGTCAGCGAGACGGGCAGGCCCCGCAGTTCGGGGTCGGGCGCGGCGGTCGCGCGGCCCTCGCGGACCGCCGCCCAGGTGCTCGGGGCGTCCGGCCCCGCCGCGGTGACCAGGCCGACGCCGGTCACCGTGACGGCGGTGTCCCGCGTCATGCGGCGCGGTGCGCGTCGACGCGCGCCGAGAACTCGGCGAACGTCAGCTCCCGCAGCTCGTCCTCGGAGACGCCGACGCCCAGCTCGTCCTTGAGCGTGATCGCCATCTCGACGACCATCAGCGAGTCGGCGAGCAGCTCGGTCATCCGCGCGTCGGGGCGGACGGCGGCCGGGTCGACGTCGAACCGGCCGACGAGCAGGCCGGTGATCAGTTCCGCGGTCGTGGGTGAGGCGGAGGTACTCATGGCGGGCCTGGCCTTTCCTACAACAGTGCCCGGAGATCGGGCGCAAGGGAGAGAGACCACCGCAATGGCATCTTTAGGCTTGCGGTTCCCCATGTTCAGCAGAAAGTGGGATCTCGTGACCGAAGCGAACGCGGCGCCGCCGAACGCGCTGGACGAGACCGCCACCGAACTGCTCGACGGCCTCTTCGGCTGGCTGGCCGACGCCTACTTCCGCACCGAGGTGTCGGGCCTGGACCATGTGCCACGCGCCGGACCCGCGCTCCTCGTCGCCAACCACTCGGGCGCCGTCGGCCTTGACGCCTTCGTCCTGCACAAGCTGCTGCACCGGGCGCTCGGCCGGCCGGTGCACGTCTACGCCTCCGCGCTCGTCTTCCGCCTTCCGCCGCTCGCCGCGTACGCCCGCCGCCACGAGGCTTTCAGCGACGATCCGACGCTCGGCCGGGACCGGCTGGCCGCCGGACACCTCGTCGCCGTCTTCCCCGAGGGGCTGGACGGGGTCGGCAAACCGTTCTCCGAGCGCTACCGGCTGCGGCCCTTCAACCCGGGGTTCGCGGCCACCGCCGTACGGACCGGGGCGCCGGTCGTGCCCGTCTCGGTCGTGGGCGCCGAGGAGTCCTGTCCGAAGCTCGGTGAGGTACGGGCGCTTGCCCGCCGGTTCGGCCTGCCGTACTTCCCGCTGACCACGCCGCTGCCGTTCCCGGCGAAATGGCGTGTCACCGTCGGCGAACCGATCCCCGCGCCGGCCGCCGCCGCGTCCTACGCCGCCCGCTCGACGGCCGCGCGGCGGCTCTGCGACGAGGTCTGGTGCACGGTCCAGTCCATGGTCGACCGGGACCGCGAGCGACGTGCATCGCCCTTCTGGTGACCGGTGCTCAGCCGGCCAGCCAGTCGGCGGCGCGCCGCGCGTCGGCCGCCGCACGCGCGCACCGCTCGGCGTGCGCGAGCAGTGTCATCCGGCAGTGCTCGCCGAACGCGTCGTGGTTCCAGCCGTCCAGGCGCGCGCACTCGGCGAGCTTGCGGGCGTGCTGCTCCAGGCCGCGCGCCCCGGCCGCGACGAGTGTGGCGTAGCGGGCCGGACTCTGGCCCGCCTCCGGCGGCGCGTACCCGTCGGACACGGGCCGTGCCCCCGCGGCGCCGGGTGTGTGCTCGGCGTCCGTGAGCGCGAGGCGGAGCGACGCGGCGGGCAGGTCGGCCGGGAGCGCGGCGCCGTCGAGGCGCGGGGCGAGGACGACCGCAGTGGCGTGCAGGGTGAGGGCGCGGACCAGTTCGGCGGCGGCGAACGCGCCGAGTTCGGCCGCCGCGCAGGGTGCGGGCGCCGCGCACAACGATGCCGACGGGCCGCCGTCGCCGTGCCCCCGCGCCTCGTCCAGGTCGCGCAGCCAGGCGGTCGCGCACAGCAGATCGGTGCCCGCCTCGACGGCCACGCCGTGCCAGGTGAACGGCGCGGTCACCGTGTGCACCGTGGCGGCCAGCGGCGGATAGCGGCGCAGCGCCTCGCCCACCGCCCGCTCGGCGCGGTCGTCCGTGGCCGGTCCGGGCTCCACCGTCAGCAGCGCCAGGGCCTGTGCCGCCGTGTCGGCGAGGGCGCGGGTGCAGACCTCCAGGGCGTGCTCGACCACCGCGTCCCGGGCATCCTCGGCGAGGCCGGCGGTGAGCGGCCCCGGGTGCTCCCCGTGCACGTACGGGTCGAGCCGGCGGCGCAGGGCCGCGACGCGGTCGGCGTACTCGGTGCTGTCCTCAGCCCGCGTGACGGCCTCCAGGATGCCGCTGACCAGCGCGTCCTCGGCGCCCTCCGCACCGAGGACGAGCTGCCGGGCGAGCCGCGCGGTGCGGTCGCGCCAGTCGGCGCGGTCGAGGCCGCCGTCCGCGCGGCGCGCGGCGACGAGGGCGGCGGCCGTCTCCTGCGCCGCCGTGCGCACTTGGGCGTGCAGCGCGTCGGGGGTGACGGGCAGCGTGGTGTGCGGGGTGAGCCGCAGGCGGCGGCCCTCGGCGGTCAGCGCGGTGACGGTGGAGCGCGCCCCGGCCTCGTCGGCCCGGCGGACGAGGCTCGTGGCGTCGTCCGCGGTGAGCGGCATCAGGAACGTGCCGAACGCGGTGCGCAGCCGCGTCGGCCGGCCGGACTTGGTGCGCCGCAGGGCCGCCAGGGCCTGCCGGGTGAGCTGCTGCCGGGTGAACGGCTTGAGGCCGAGGGCGCGCGCGGGAGCGTCGATCCAGGAGATGCGCTGGGCCGCGAGGGCGGCGCTGATCAGCGCGTTCTCCAGCGGCCAGGCCGTCGCCGGCGGTCGGGGAGCGGTCGGGGTGGTGTCGGTGGCGGTCATGCGCCGGTCACTTTCGTAGGGGTGCGGGCCTGCGTCACTTGTCGCGCAGCAGATAGGGCTGGTTGCCGACGATCTCGCCGTCGTAGCGGGTGATCAGCTCGTTGACCCGGCCGCGATGCGGGACCTCGCCGGCGCGCAGGGTGTCCGCGTACGCCTGCGGGGCGTGCGAGAGCGGATAGTCGTACGTCTCGTCCAGCCAGGACAGCTCGACCCAGCTCTCGGGGATGTCGTTGGCGGAGGCGGGCCCGCGCCCGTCCAGGCCCGGGATCACGTCGTGCTGGTTGACGAGGCTGATCACCCGGGTCGTCGGGTCGGCGGGCCGCTTGGTGTCGATGGGGGAGCCGACGGTCACCACGTGCGTCAGCCGGTACCGGGAGACGAAGTCCAGGTCGCAGGCGAGGTTCATGGCGGTGATGCCGCCGAGGCTGTGCCCGACGATCATCAGCTCCGCGCCCTCGGGCACGCCCGCCCGCAGCAGCATCCGCTTCGCCGACCTGCTGTACGTGGTGTCGGTGCGAAGGAGCGCGTCGAAGGCGCCGACGAGGTCCTGCGGGGTGGAGTTGCTCAGGCGCCCGAAGCTGGTGCCCGGCAGGAGCACGATATGGCGCTCGGTGCCGTCCGTGCAGGCGACGCGGCGCAGCAGGGCCAGCCCGTGGTTGCCGAGGGCGGAGATGTCGTCGATGTAGCGCACGATGTCGTTGCCGGAGCGGGCGAGGACGCGGGAGAGCATCGCGTCGGGCTCGGTCCGCTCGGCGCGGCCCGCGCCCGGGTTGAGGTGCCGGATGAGCCCGGCGGGCAGCCCGAACAGCGGGTCGGTGGTGGGCACGCCGCCCGCCAGGGTCACCCACGCGAAGCTGTCGTTGGTCGGGTTCTCGTCGAGCAGGCCGCCGAGCGCGAGCAGCTCCATGATCACGGGGCTGATCGTGGTGAGGGTGCGGGTGACGCCGAACAGCTCCACCAAGTCCCGTGCGGCGCGCACCACTTCGACCCTGCGGCCCGCGACGACTGCGTCCGTGAGCCGCTTGGCGAGGGGCGCCGCCAGGTTCGGGTGCTCGCGGGCGGCCGCCTCGATGCGCAGCGCGAACGCGTCCACCGCCATCGCCACGGCGGCGGGCCTGCGGCGGGCCACGGCGCCGAGGGAGCGGACCGTCTCGCCGACCATGCCCCCGTTGGCGGCGATGCCGAGGCCGCCCGGATCCGTCAGCGCGCGCAGCGCCGACAGCGCGGTGCCGAACGCCCACGCGGGGCGGCGCAGCGCCTGCAGGCCGACCCGCCAGCTCCCGGCGGCGGCGGTCAGCTCCGCGCCGGTCCGCCGGGCCGCGAGCGCGGCGTCCGCGAGCAGCACCGAGGCCGCGAGGAGCAGCTCCGCGTCGGTCTCCGCCCGCTCCTGCCGTACGGGCCGCCGTTCGCCCAGGGTGTCGACGGTTTTGGCCGTCATCCCGCCACCTCACTCCGATGTGTTCCGGCGGGACCGCGCGGGGCGCGCGGCGCCTGACCCGTCACCTGCAAGCAGTAGAACCGTCGCGGCGCCGTGCGGCAGGGCCGCTGCCGCTGCTCGGGTGAAACACCGGGCGTGTGGGCGCGCGGGGGCCGTGCGGCCGCCCGGATCCGTGCGCAGCATGCCGGTGTGATGATCGGAGCAGAAGGTGCGAGGGGGCGGCGGCCGCGGCGGGCGGCGCGATGGCTGCTGGCCTGCTTCCTGCTCGCCGGGAGCTGCTGGTCCGCGGGGCCCGCGGGCGCGGACGGCGCCGGAACGCGCGGGCTCGCCCTCACCGTCACCGTGAACACCCGGCCCGGCGTCGGCGCCGTCCGCCCCGGCATCCGCGTCGGCGACACCGTCGTCAAGTCCTACCGCCTGGTCAACCGGGGCGGCGCCGACCTGCACGACGTCCGCCTGCGGGACCCCGCGCTGCCGGGCGTCACCATCCACTGCCCGGGCGCCACCGGCCGCGTGCCGCTCCTCGTCGGGCTGCACTCGGCGCGCTGCACGGCCACCGGCACCGCGCGCCCCGGGAACTGGATCGGCGACGTACGGGCGGCGGGCCAGGCGAGGCTGCGCGCCCTCGTGCAGGCCAGCGCGCGGTCCGGCTACGCCGGGGTCGGCTCGGGACTGACCCTGACCGAGACGGCGCGCGCCACCGGGCCCCGGCGGGCCGAGGTCCGCTACACCGTCACCAACACCGGCAACCGGACCGTCCACGGCGTCCGGCTCACCGACCCGGTGCTCGCCCCCGACCGGATCGGCTGCCCGGGCGGACCGCCCGTCGTCGCCCACCTCAGAGCCAGGGCGAGAGCGACGTGCACCGCCGTGGTGCGGCGCCCGCCCGGCACGTACCAGAGCCGGGGACGGGCCGACGGCAGCGACCGCATCCGCACGCTCGACCCGCGTGGCGGACCGGTTCCGGCCCCGCTGCTCACCGCCCGCGCGGCGGCCCGCTTCACGCTCCGCGCCCCGGCCCCGGCGACCCCCGCGGCGCCGGGGAAACCCCGGCCGCCGAAACCCGCGCCCGCGACGCCCGGGGCGCCCGTGGTGCCCGGCCAGGGCCCGGTCCTCGGACCGCCGGCCGCGCCGCCCGCGGGCGGGCTGCCCGCCCTGCCGCTCGCACCGGGGGTGCCCCCGGGCGGCGAGGCACCGGGCATGGCGGAACCGGGTCTGGCGGCACAAGGCACGGCCGGGCGGGGGATGGCGGCGCCGGGCCTCGCCCCCGGCGTGCCCGCGGTACCCCCGGGGACGGTGCCCGGCGGGATGCCGCCCGGAGGCGTCGCACCGAACGCGGCTGGCCGGCCCCCGGGCGCGCTGCCGCCGCCTGCCGACCGGCCCGGGAAACCGCCCGCCAAGCCGCCCGCCAAGCCACCTGCCAAGCCGGTCAGGCCGCCCGCCAAGCCCCCCGCCGAACCGCCCGCCGAGCAGCCCGACCAGGTCCCCAGAGACGTCCCGAGCACGACGCCGTCGCAGCGCTCACTGCTCGGCCGCTTCATGCGCGAGGACCACACCCCCACCGACCTGGGCGTGCTCTCCGCCCTCTTCCTCATCCTGCTGCCCGCAGCCATCGCGGCCGCCGTCTTCGGCTCCCGCAGACTCTGACCGCCCCACGAACCGGGACCCACCGATGATCGAAACCCTCGCCATCGTCCTCGGCGTCGCCCTGCTCGCCGGGGCGGTCGTCCTGGTCAAACACCGCTTCTGGCCGCTCGGCCCCGACGACGAACCCCGCGAGGACGTCGCCGAGTACATCTCGATGATGGTCGGCGTCCTGTACGCGCTCGTCCTCGGCCTCGCCCTCGTCTCCGTCTGGGACACGCACTCCAGCGCCGAGGGGCACACGGCCACCGAGGCGAGCGCCGCGCACCAGATCCACCTCCTCGCCGCGGGCCTGCCCGCCGAGCAGGCCGGCCGGATGCGCGGCGAGATCGAGACGTACATGCGGCACGTCACCGAGGACGAGTGGCCCGCGATGGCCGGGCAGGCGTCCCTCGGCACCACCGGCTGGCGGATCCTGAACGAGGTGCGCGCCACCGGTCAGGTCCCCGCGAACGCCACCCCCGCCCAGCAGGCCACCGGGCAGGAGACGCTGGCGCAGCTGAGCACCCTCAGCGAGGCGCGCCGCGGCCGGGAGTCCGACGCGGACGAGAAACTGTCACCCGTGATCTGGCTCGGCCTGATCGTCGGCGGTGTCCTCACCATCGCGTTCATGTTCATGTTCGGCGTGAAGCGCAGCTTCAGTCATGTCGTGATGGTGATGGGCCTCTCCGCGCTCATCACCTTCACGGTGCTCCTCATCCACCAGCTGGACAGCCCGTTCGACGGGATGTTCGCCGTCGACCCGAGCCCGTTCGCCCCGTACTCCTGAGGGCACGGGCGCCTCCTGAGGCACCGGGCGAGCTCTCAGGAGGCGGCGCGGGTCGCGCTCGCGGCGTCCGGATGGAGCGCGAACACCTGGTCCAGGCCGACGATGCGCAGGATGCGCAGCGTGTTGGCCGGGACGCCGGCCAGCGCGATGCCGGCGCCCGCGGCCTCGGCGTGGTTGCGCGCGGCGATCAGGGCGCTGATGCCGCTGGAGTCGCAGAACGGCATCCCGGCGAGGTCCAGGACGAAGAGCGAACCCGGCCGCAGGGCGACGGTGGGCAGATAGGTGCGCAGGGTGGGGGAGCTGTCGTGGTCGAGGTCGCCGACGACCTCGAGGACGGGCCCGGTGGCGCTCTCCCGGACGGTGATCTTCAGCGGGTTCATGGCGTGCCCTTCGGGACAGCGGCGGTGATGGGCACGCCCAGGGCGAGCAGGGCGGTGTCGTCGTCGAGCCCTTCGCCGAGGCCGCTCAGGAGGCCGCTCAGCGCGGCTATGACGGACTCGGCGGGGCCCGCGTGCGCGGCGGCGAAGGCGCGCAGGGCGTCGTCGCCGAAGAGGGACGAGCGGTCGGGGCCGGTCCGGGCCTCGAGCACGCCGTCGGTGTAGAGCAGCAGGGTGTCGCCGGGGCCGAGCGTGGTGGTGGCGGCGGCGAAACGCGGGGCGGGCAGGGCGCCCACGAGCAGACCGCCCGGGGTGGGCAGATAGTCGGCCGAGCCGGTGGAGCGCAGGACCAGCGCCGGCGGATGGCCGCCCGAGGCCAGCCGGACCGTGACGTGACCGGCCCCGGGGCCGGGTTCCAGGATGCCGAGGATCGCGGTGCAGAACCGCGGGTCGACCCCCGAATAACGGTCGAAGAGGACCTGGTTGAGCGTGGTCAGCGCGGCCACCGGATCGGCGTCGTGCATCGCGGCCGCGCGCAGCGTGTACCGGGTCAGCGAGGTGACCGCGGCCGCCTCGGGGCCCTTGCCGCACACGTCACCGAGGAAGAACGCGAAGCGCTCCCCGTCCAGCGGGAAGACGTCGTAGAAGTCGCCGCCGAGCCGGTCCGCGGAGGCCGTGTGGTAGTAGGCGGCCGCCTCCATCCCCGGGATCTCCGGCAGCGACGCGGGCAGCAGCGACTGCTGCAGGACGGCGAGCGCCTGCTGGAGACGGGCCCGGTCGGCACGGGCCTGGTGCGCGGCCTCCTCGGCGGCTTTGCGGGCGCGCAGCAGCTCCGTCTCGTAGGCCCGGCGGTCGGTGGCGTCGAAGACGGTGAGGCGGGTCAGCAGCGGTGTCCCCGTCGAGCCGTGCTTGACCACCGCGGAGACCAGCGCGGGCAGCCGGGAGCCGTCGTCCCGCCGCAGCTCAAGGGCCACGCCGCTGATCTCGCCCTGCATCTTCAGCAGCGGCGCGAAGTGCGTCTCGTGGTACAGCTTGCCGCCCACCGTCAGCAGGTCCGCGAAGCTCAGCCGCCCGACGACCGCCTCCCGGTCCAGGCCCAGCCAGCCGAGGAGGGTGTCGTTGACCTTGACGACGGTGCCGTCCATCAGCGTGGAGAGGTAGCCGCAGGGCGCGTGGTCGTACAGGTCCTCTGGGCTGTCCTCCAGGAGCGCGGCGAAGCTGACCGCCGCGGCCGCCGCGCCGTCCGGTCCCTCGGCGCCCGCACCGGTGCGGCACATCATCGCGGCCCCCCGAGGAACGAGGTGAGCGCCGCGTTGGTGGCTTCCGGCGCGGACAGGTGCGGACAGTGCCCGGTCGCGTCGAGCGTGACGAGCCGCGACCCCGGGATCGCGTCGTGCACATAGGCGCCGACCTCGCGCGGCGCGATGGCGTCCTGGGCGCACTCGAGGATGAGCGTCGGCACGCGGATGTCCTTCAGGTCCTCGCGGGCGTCCGAGAGGAACGTGGTCCGGGCGAAGACCCGCGCCATCTCCGGGTCGGTGGCGCAGAAGCTGTTGCGCAGCTCCTCGCCCAGCTCCGGACGGTCCGGGTTGGCCATGATGAGCGGGGCCATCGTCGCCGACCAGCCCAGGTAGTTGGCCTCCAGGGACTCCAACAGCTCCTCGATGTCGCCCTCGCTGAACCCGCCCCGGTACCCCTCGTCGTCGATGTAGCGGGGGGAGGGCGCGACCATCACGAGCGCCCCGATCCGCCCGGGGGCGCGCTTCGCGGCCAGCACACCGATCATCGAGCTGACCGAGTGGCCGACGAACACCGCGTCGCGCAGGTCGAGCCGTTCGCACACCTCCACCACATCGCGCGCGTACCCCTCGAGCGAGCCGTAGCGCTCCGCCGAGAACGCGGACAGGTCCGAGCGGCCCGCCCCCACGTAGTCGAAGAGGACCACCCGGTGGTCGCGCTCCAGCGCGGGCACGGTCAGCCGCCACATGTTCTGGTCACACCCGAAGCCGTGCGCGAGGACCACGGCGGGCCCCTCCGGGTTCCCGGTCACGGTGACGTTGTTCCTGTGGAGGATGTCCATCCCGCCATGATCTCAGGCTCCCGAAATCGATGGCGGCCGCCCTTGTTTGCCCGCCGGGGCCTCGGGCAAGTGGGCGTGAGTGCTTGGGACCACAGGCCTCTGTGAGGGGCGCTGTGCCCGGATGCCGGTCCCGCTGCTTCCTCACGGTCACTTCACCCGGAAGCAGCGACAGGAGGACATCCGCATGGCCGTACGCCGCCTGCACGACGACGCGCCCGAGACCACCGAGGCCTTCCACCGCCTCGCCACCGCTCCCCACGGACCCGAACGCGACCTGCTCCTCCAGGAGTTGGTGGAGGCATGGCTGCCCATGGCCCACCGCCTCGCCGCCAAGTTCCGCAACCGGGGCGAGAACATGGACGACCTCCGGCAGGTCGCCGCCATGGGCCTGGTCAAGGCCGTCGACCGCTACGAGCCCGGCCGCGGCGCCTTCGAGTCCTACGCGGTGCCCACCATCACCGGCGAACTGCGCCGCCACTTCCGCGACCACACCTGGGACGTACGCGTGCCCCGCCGGGTGCAGGACTTGCGCAACAAGGTCCGCGTCGCACGCCGCGAGGTCATGGACAAGCCCGGTCACGCCGGTGAGGCGGGCATGGAGGAGATCGCCGCGCAGGCCGGCCTCACCCTCGACGAGGTCCGCGACGGCATGGAGGCCCTGGAGAGCTACCGCTCCCTCTCGCTCGACGCCGAGGCCGCTGGATCCGCGAGCGACGGCGACGGGCTCAGCCTCGTGGACACCCTGGGCCACACGGAGAGCGGCTTCGACGTCATCACCGACCGCGAAGCCGCCAAGGAGGGGCTGCGGGCCCTGCCCGAACGCGAGCGCACCATCCTCTACCTGCGCTACTTCGAGGACATGACCCAGGCCGGGATAGCCGAGAAGGTCGGCATCTCCCAGATGCACGTCTCCCGCCTCATCAACCGCAGTTGCGCCCAGGTACGGGCCCACGCGAGCGGGCAGGCCGCCGCCTGACCGCCCCGCCGCCCGACCTCAGCGCAGACGCGTACCGGCGCCGCTGCCGCCCCCACTGCCAGCGTCGTCGTCATCATCGTCGTCCGGTACATGTACGTCGAAGACGTTGATGTCCACCTCGGTCACCTCAAGGCCGGTCATCGTCTCGACCGCCTCGACGGCACGGCGGCGGATGTCCTTCGCCAGCTCGTGGATCGGCAGTCCGTACTCGACCTCGACGTCGACCGAGATCGTCACCTCCTCCTCGTCCACCTCCGCCTTCACGGAGCGGCCGGGGGACGAGGAGGAGCCGGGCATCCGGTTCGAGACCGCACCCAGCGCCTTGGACGCGCCCTTGCCGACGGAGCGGACACCCTCCGTCTCCCGGATCGCCACGCCGGCGATGGTGGCCACCACACTGTCGGCGATGGTCGTCGTACCGCGCGTGCCGCTGCTCTGCGCGCTCTTGCGGTGCGCGCCCGCTGTCGTCGTGTTGCCGGTCCCGGTTCCGATGTCGGACATGGCCGCCTCACAGTGAGTCGCCGGCACGGACGGAGGAGCCCGCCCGTGAGGTCCCCTTCCTCACTGTGCGCCCACCCGGCGCGAGCTGCCATTCGAGTGACGCTCAGTCGCGGGGGAGGAGCGAGCCGAGCGGCCCGAGGTCCAGATTGAGATCCTCCGGGCTCAGCCCGTGCTGCTCGCACAGCTCCTGCATCCGCTGGTCGAGCAGCATCAGCGTCGTGCCGATCTCCTCGACCTTCTCGTCGCTCAGACCGCCCTGCTCGACGCGGCGGATCGCCTGCCGCTCCATCAGCTGCCGCACCAGCTCGACCACGGTCAGCACCAGCGCCACCAGATCCCGGCCCACCTTCTCGGAGTCGAGTTCGACCCGCGCGCCGTCCGTCACAGCGGGCCCCCGTCCGCCCACGGCGCGGGCACGCGCTCACTCACCGACGACAACAGCGCGTGCAGCGAGAGCCGTACGAGCGGCACGTCCGCGATGGCGATGACGAGATCCCCGCTGACCACCACCCCGGTCGCGAGGACCCGGTCGAGCAGGTCGACGAGCGGCACCCCGATGGGCCCGCTCAACGGTTCCGGCGTGTCCCAGGGCACCACCTCCCGCTCCACGCTCACACCTCACCGACGAAGGAGTACGGGACCCAGGGCCCCGACAGCTCGATCTGCGCGCCGGTCCGCTCACGCAACACCCCGATCTTCTCCCGGAGTTCGTCCACCCGGTCCTCCGCGACGAGATACGTGGCATTGAGCACGTGCACACGCCGCTCGCCCACCAGCGCCGCACCGTGCGTCCGCAGCCGGCGGGACGCGGCGGCGAGCGAACGCAGCTCGGCGTCGACCGCCTCCGCGACCCCGAGCGCCTCCTCCCTGCCGCGCTCCCTGCGCTCGTGCAGAGTGCGCTTGCGGTTCAGGTAGGCGAGTCCGGCGCCCGGCGTCCGGGCACCCGTGGAGGCGGGCGCGGCCACGACCGGGGTCCGGCGCTCCGGTGACGGCGCGGTCCCGAACACCTTCACGCCCCACTCCGAGTGGTGCGCGACGCGCTTCAACGCCTGGTGGAAGCGCGCGCCCTCGTCATCGAGGACGGCGCGGGCCCGTTCGTCGTCGAGGTACAGCGTGGCGAGCGGCAGCGGCACCGTCGCGCCGTGCGCGGCCACCGCGGACACCACCTCGTGGTGGGCCCGCGCGTACCGCTCCAGCTCAGCGGGGTCCGCGAGGCGGACCTGCCACACGTCGTCGGTGAAGTCGGCGGCCGGCACCGACTGGACGACGGCCGCCAGCGCACCGGACGTCAGCAGCCGCACCGGTCCGCCGCCCGGCATCCCCGCGAGGCCGGAGAAATCGGCCGCGCCGACGGCTCTCGTCGGGCGGCACACGGCGAACACGTAGGTGGTGTCGGCGGAGGCGGGGTGTGTCATGTGCGGTCGTGCTCCTCTTCTTCTCTGTCCTCTTCTCCTTCTCCGCCCTCCAGCGCCTCCAGCCGGGCGCGCAGCTCACGGTTCTCGTCGCGCAGCGCGTCGCGGGCCGCGTGCGAGCTGAGCGCCGGGTCGGTCTCCCACCAGTCGATGCCCGCCTTCTTCGCGGTGTCGACGGAGGCGACGAAGAGCCGGAGCCGGATCGTGAGCAGCTCGATGTCGAGGAGGTCGATCTTGATGTCCCCGGCGATGACGATGCCCTTGTCGAGCACGCGCTCCAGGATGTCGGCGAGGTTGGTGCTCGGAGGGCCGGGCACCGGGGACAGGTCGTGCCGGTGGTCGAGGTCGGTCACCTGGACGCTCCTGTGCGGCGCTTACGGCTCGGGCGTTTGGGCGGGTCCTCCCATTCGTCCTCGTCCTCGTCGTCGTCCTCGCTGTCTTCGCCGTCGTCCTCGTCCTCGTCTTCCTGGTCTTCCTGGTCTTCGTTCTCGGCCTCGTCGTCGTCCTGGCCGTCTTCCTCGTCCTCGTCCTCTTCGGGCTCGTCCTCGTCGTCCTCGTAGCCCTCGTCGTCGTCCTGGTTCTCGCCGTTCTCTTGCTCCTCCTGCTCCTCCTGTTCGACGGCGTCCTCGTGGGAGAGGACGACCTCGCCGTCGCGGATCTCGCCGCGCCAGCCCTCCGGCTCCTCCTCCGTGAGCGTGACGTAGCGCGCGAAGTGCTTGAAGTCCAGGCGCATACGGCGGCCCTGGACGCGCCACAGGTTGCCCGTCTTCTCGAAGAAACCGGCCGGGTAGTACTCGACGACCAGGACGATCCGCGTCAGTGTCGGGGCCAGTTCATGGAAGCTGACCGCGCCGCGTGTACTGCCCTTCGCGCCCTCGGAGGTCCAGACGATCCGGTCGTCCGGGATCTGCTCCTGCACCGTGGCCTTGAAGCTGCGCGAGGACGGGCCGATCTTGACCTTCCAGTCGCTCTCCGTCTCGTCGCTCTTCGACACGGAGCGCACGCCCTTGGTGAAGCCGCTGAACTGGTCGTACTCCGTCCAGGCGTTGTAGGCGGTGCGCAGCGGCACGCCGACGTCCAGGACCTCGACGATGTTCATGGCCTTGCTGTCGCCGGACTTGCGGCCGCCACCGCCACCGCCGCCACCGCCGCCGCCCCCGAAGGCCTGCTTCGCCTTGTCCACCACCGTGTCCTTGGCGCCCTTCGCCTTGTCCGAGACGAACGCCTTGACCGGCGACTCGCCCTGGAGCACACGGGAGCCGATGGACGCCAGCGAACCCGGGTTGTCGGCCGCGTCGCTCAACTTGTCGGTCAGGCCGGTGAGTTTGTCGCCCGCCTTCTCGGTCAACTGCTGCATCTGGGCGCCGGCGAACTTCGTCAGCTCGTCCTTGAGCCGTCCGAGCCCGGAGTCCTCGGGCCCGCCGGACTCGTCCCTGTCGTTCTGTGCCATGACGGGTTACCTCCGCCGATCGGCGCGCTTGGAGGGTGCGCGGTTGGCTGACGCCGACTTCTTCGCGGCGGATTTCTTGGTGGCCGACTTCTTCGCCGGGGCCGTCTTCTTCGCGGCGGACTTCTTGGCGGGAGCCGACTTTTTGGCCGGGGCCGCCTTCTTCGCGGGTGCCGACTTCTTGGCGGGCGCCGCTTTCTTGGAGGGTGCCGATTTCTTGGAGGGCGCGGACTTCTTCGCGGGGCTGGTCTTCTTCGCCGGGGCGGACTTTTTCGCCGGAGCGGACTTCTTGGCGGGAGCCGACTTCTGCGCGGCGGTCTTCTTCGCCGCCGGGGCTGCCTTTTTCGCCGGTGGTGACTTTTTCGCCGGTGCCGGTGGCGCCTTCTTGGCCGGTGGCGCCTTCTTGGCCGGTGGGGCCTTCTTCGCGGGTGGTGACTTCTTCGCCGGGGCGGACTTCTTGGCCGGCGCCGGCTTCTCCGAGGAGCCCGACTTCTCCGACGAGCCGGGCCTCCTCGCCGGGGCGGACTTCTTGGCGCGGGACGGCCGCTTGGCGGGGGACTTCCGGGGCGCGGCGGACGTGCGCTTCGAAGGGGCGTCGCGGTGCGGTGTCCCGCCGCGCTTGGCGGGGGCGGCGGGGGCCCGCTTGCGGCGGGGGCGCGGGGCGGGGGCGTCCTCCTCGGGCCCGTCGTCCTCGCTGTCCTCGTCGTCCTCGTCCTGCTCGTAGCCGTCGTCGTCCTCTTCCTCCTCGTCGTCCTCCCCTCGGGGCTCGTCCTCGTCGTCGTACGCGTCCTCGGCGTCGTCGAAGCCGTCCTCGTCGTCCTCTTCGCCGTCCTGGTCCTGGTCCTCGTCGTCGTACGCGTCTTCGTCTTCGTCGTCGTCCTCGCCGGAGTCGGACCGCTGCCGGTGCCCCCGGTCGTCCCCGGCGTCGTCCTCCGCGTCCTCGTCCTCGGCCTCGTCGTCGTACTCGTCCGCGTCCTCGTAGCCGTCGTCCTCGTCCTCGTCGTTCCCGGCCTCCTGCGAGCCGGTCAGGCGGGCCGTCCGATCGCCGATCGCGTCCGCGAGGGAGTTCATGCCGCGGTTGGCGGCGGCGGTCAGGGCCTGGCGGCCCGCGCCGAGGACCTCACCGCGCAACTGGTCCTGCAACTCCGCGAACTGGGGCGTCTCGCTGAGCTTGCGCATGCCCTGGGCGGCCAGCTGACGGGGGTCGAGGGCGAACCGGCGCCCCGCCAGATAGGTCGCGACGGTCAGAGCCAGCCGGCCCTTCTTGGTCCGGCCCAGTACGTACCCGCCCACCACGGCGGTGGCGAGCGCCACTTTGCTCTGGTCGTCCATGCGTTGTCACCTTCTGTTTGTTGGCGCCGGACCGGACGGGGCCGGACTGGTTGGGGCCGGACTGGTCGGTGCCGGACGGGTCTGCGCGGCGTACAGCCGGTCGAGCAGCCGCTCCTCGCGCGCCTCGAACTCGGAGAGGGAGATGAACCCTTCGTCCAGCTCCTGGTTGAGCAGGGCGAGCTGCGCGCGGATCACCCCGGGGTCGTACAGCTCGCGCTCGGCGGCGTCCCGGAGCCGTTCGGCGACCCAGACGACGCCGCGCGCCGGGGCGAGGGGGAGCAGCAGCACGCCGGAGATGAGGCCCATCGTCAGGCCCCGGTGCCGACGAAGCTGTAGCAGGGGAGCGGCCCGGCGAGGCGGAGTTCGACGTGGTCGCGGTGTGCGGCGGCGAACCGTTCGGCGGCCGCGCGGAACCGCTCGGTGTCCGAACGGGCCACCAGGAACGACACGTTGAGCGCGCATCCCGGCACGTCGGGCCCCGTGGTCACCGCGCGGGCCATCGAGGCGAGGCCGTGCAGCGCCTGCCGTCCGGCGTCGGCCGCGCGGCGGGCCAGAGCGGCGGCGACGGCTTCGCCCAGGCGTACGTCGGCCTCGTAGCCGGGGCGTCGGCGGGCCGCGTCGCGCAGCCGTCGTACGGTCGGCTCACCGGCGACGAGCGCGGCGAGGGCGTCGTCGGCGGGCAGCGCCTTGACGTTGATCTCGACATGTCCGGCGAGCCGTTCGAGCGTGGTGAGGTGTTCGGCCTCCGCCGCGCCGAGCTGCGTGCGCAGGGCGTCCTCGGCGGGTGCCACGGCGCCGAAGCGCATCGGCAGGACGGGGCCGCTCTCGGCGAGCGCCGTCAGCAGATTCTGGTGGGCCATCAGGTCGCGGCGCCGGGCCCGCAGCCGGGCGGGCGCGGCGCTGACGACCGCGTCGAGCGCGCCCTCGCGGAGGGTGTACGGCGCGGCGGGCGGATCGCCGACCCCGGCCGCGCCGACGGGCAGCCGGGTCCCGGCGGGGACGACGGCGTAGACGTACAGGGAACCACCCGTTTCGCCGACCGCACCCGACTCGCCTTTCCCGGTCGACCGGGCCCCGGGCGTCGGCCTCGTCCGTCCTGCCGGCCGGGGCTCACCCTTCCGCCCGGCCGCTCCGGTCGTCCCGTTCCGTTGCGTCATGCTTCCGCCCTGCGCCGTCGAGTCGTGCCGCTGCCACTGCCGGACCTGCTGCCGCCGCGTGCGGGGGCCCGGCGCTTCCTCGGGCGCTCCTCCTGCTCGTCGCCCGAGTCGTCCCTGGTGTCCCTGTCGTCGCCGTCGTCCGCGTGGTCTCCGTCGTCCTCGTCGTCGGAGTGGCCGCTGCCGCCGCCGACCACCTTGCGGACGGTGTCGCCGACGGACTCGGCGGCGTTGCGCACCTTCCGCTTGCCGATCTTCTTCGCGGCGCCGCCGCCGATGAGTTCGGGGACGGTGGTGGAGCCCGAGTCCCGTTCGAGGTCGAGGCGGTTGCACGCCTCAGCGAAGCGGAGATACGTGTCCACACTCGCCACGACTATGCGGGCGTCGATCTTCAGGATCTCGATGCCGACGAGGGAGACCCGCACGAAGACGTCGATCACCATGCCCCGGTCGAGGATGAGTTCCAGGACGTCGTAGAGCGTGCCGGCGCGCGGCGGGCAGGGGGCGATCTCGTCGGCATAGGTCGTGCTGGTCATCGCGGTCCTTCCGTGGACGGGGTGGCGTACGGGCTGGCGTCACTCGTCGGCGGCGCCCCGCCGGTACCGGCGGACCCGGCGGTACTCCTGGAGTTCGCCGTCCGCGTCGAGCAGCACCTCGTAGGAGGCGAGCAGGCTCGTCGTGTCCGGGATACGGGCCACTTCGAGGACGTCCACGACCACGTACCAGCCGCCGTCGTCCGAGCGCTGGACCGCCGAGACGCCCTCGGTGCGGTGGCCGATCAGCTCCTGCAGGGTCCGGCAGGCCGTACGGGCGGCATGGGCGGGACCCCGCGCGGGCGCGGATCTCTTCCGGGTCGCCGTCGAGGAGGCCGCGGCCCGTGCTGAACGTTGCTCTGCCATGACTCCCAGTGTTGTCAATGTGACGCGCGGCGCATCTTGGGAGAGCCACACGGAGAGCCCAGCGCGGAGCCGCGCGCAGGCGCCCGGTGCCGGGGGGTGTGAGACTGCCAGGGGGCGGCGACGCCCGCGGGACGGTGCGGCGGAGAGGAGCGGGGCGTGGTTCCTGAGTCGGCGGACGGCGCCCTGGGCGAATTCCTCGCCGACCCCGCCAACCTGCCCCTCGACCTGGCGACTTCCGTGGCGGGCAGCGCGAAGGCGCTGGGGCTCGCGAACGCGGTGGTCTACCTGGCCGACCTCCAGCAGCGCCGGCTCACCCCGCTCAACGCGACGGTGCCCGCCCTGCCGATCGACGGCTCCCTCGCGGGCTGGAGCTACCGCACCCAGTCCCTGCGCGTGGACGAGCACCACCACGGCGGCATGGTGGCCTGGCTGCCGCTGGTGGACGGGGCGGAGCGGCTCGGCGTCCTCGGGGTGACCGCGCCCTCCCTCGACCCGGAGGCGCTGCGCCGGGGCCGGACGCTCGCGGCGCTGTGCGCCCTGATGATCACGTCGAAGCGGGCCTACGAGGACTCCTTCGCCCGCACCGCGCGGACCGACGCCATGACGCTGCCCGCGGAGATGCTCCGCGCCTATCTGCCGCCGCGCACCATCGGCTGCCCCCGCGCCCTGTCCACCGCGGTCCTGGAGCCCGCCTACCAGCTGGGCGGCGACGCCTTCGAGCACGATCTGACCGACACCGCGCTGCACACCGGGGTCCTGGACGCGGTCGGGCACGATCTGGCGTCGGGGCTCGTCGCGGTGCTCGCGCTCGCCGCCGCCCGCAACGCCCGGCGCGTCGGGGCCGATCTGCACGATCTCGTCGACTGCGTCGACGCGGCGCTGTCCCGGTGGCTGCCCGACAAGTTCTGCACCGCGATCTTCGCCCGGCTCGACCTGGCGACGGGCCGTCTGAGCTGGATCAACTGCGGGCACCCGCCACCGCTGCTCATCCGTGACGGGCGCCTGGTCCGGCACGCCCTCGACCGGGACCCGGAGCCGCCCATGGGGCTGCCCGCCGTCCTGTCCTCCGTACGGCGTCATGTGCACGAGGCCGCTCTCGAACCGGGCGACCGGGTGCTGATGTACACCGACGGGGTGACCGAGGCGCGCAGCGCGGACGGCGGCCAGATGGGTCTCGCCACGTTCGCCGACTACGTCATCAGGGCCGCGGCCTCGGGCGAACCGCCCGCGGAGACGCTGCGCCGCCTCATCCACGCGCTGCTCGAGGCCGAGGAGCACCGGCTGCGGGACGATGCGACGATCCTCATGTTCGAGTGGTGCCCGCAGCCGGACTGACCGGGGCCGGCCGGGCGCCGGCCGTCAGCCCGTGGGGCTGTCCTCCAGGGCGAGCCCGGCGAGGTGGTCGCCGAAGCCGCCGTGTGCGCGCGGGGTGAGGCGGCCGGAGGTGGCGACCGGGCAGTCGGCGGTGCGAAGGACCCGGTGTCCGGTGGCGGTGAGCGCGTCGACGAGGCCGTGGTCCTCGCTCACCGGCACGGGCGGGAAGCCGCCGACGGCGGTGTACGCGTCGGCGCAGACGCCGAGGTTCGCGCCGTGCACGTGCGGGTGGTGCCAGGGCCCGCGCGCCGGACGGGTCGCCGTGTACTGGAGCAGGTGCCGTTCGGCGAGTCCGGGGACGGGCTGCGGCCACCGCTTGACGTCGACGGTGCCGACGACCGCGTCCCAGCCCTCGACGGCGCGCGCGTACTGGAAGGCGAGCCAGCGGGGCGGCACGGTGCTGTCCGCGTCGGTCGAGGCGAACCAGACGCCCGCCGGGCCGTTCAGGATCTCCAGGGCGCGCTCGGCCGCGACCGCGCGGGCCACCCCCACGTTGCCGCTCACGATCCGCACCGTCTGGGCGCCCGCGCGGAGCGCCGCCGCGGCCGTGCCGTCGGAGCAGGTGTCGGCGGTGACTACGGTGAGCACCCGGACCCGCCGCAGGGCGGGGTGGCGCGCGGCGGCGCGGATCGCGTCCAGGGCGCCGGGGAGCAGCGCCTCCTCGTTGTGCGCGGGGACGAGGACGGCGAGGGCACGCGGCCTCACACCAGGCCTTCCGCGGCGGCGGGGGAGGGGGGCGGCGTGCCGTCGGCCCCGCGCCGCCCGAAGGTCTGCAGGACGAAGTCCGGTTCGCGGTGGTCGGAGGCGAGCGCGAGCTCCGGGACCGCGCCGAGGACGCGGGCGAGTTCGTCGCCCGCGTAGAGGTGTTCCGCGACCGGGTGGTTCCAGTGGACGGTGACGAGGGTGCCGCCCGGTTCGAGGGCGTCGACGGCGTGCTTGAGCACGAGGTCGAGTTCGGCGCGGTCGAAGTAGTACAGCAGCTCGGACAGGACGACGAGGTCGAAGGTGCCGGTGGGCCACTGGCCGGGCAGCGTGAGGTGGCGGACCTCGACGTGCGGCAGCCCTGCGGTGCGGCGGGCCGCCGTGTCGACCGCGGACGGTACGCGGTCGCAGGCGAGCAGCGTGTCGCAGCGATCGGCCAGGCGCACGGTCAACTCGCCGACGGAGCAGGCCGGTTCGAAGGCGCGGCGGTAGCGGGGGCGGGGCAGCGCGGCGAGCGTGAGGTCGTACTTGCGCCGCTCGTACCAGCGCTCGGCCAGGTGCCAGGGGTCGGCCGCGCCGCGGTACATGTCCTCGAAGTACGAGGGCGGGGTGCTCACTGGAACAGGACCTCCGTCGGGCGCAGATGATGGGCGAGCTCCTCGGGCGGCAGCACCGCCGCGTCCCCCGGGCCCGGTCCCAGCGGGTGGATCTGGGTGGTGAACCGGTCGATCGCCGCTCGCTTCAACTCCCGCACGTGCGGCGGCAGTTCGATACGCCGGGCGGCGTGCCACGGCACCCTCTCGTCGTCCGGCCGCGCCCAGTGCCACATCCAGACCGGGTAGAGGGAGCAGGGTGTGCCCGTGCGCCGCGCGGCGGTGCGGGCGGCGCGGCCCGCCGCCTCGTGGTCGCTGTGCACGTCGCCGGTCCAGGGCGCGGCGACCAGGTCGGCGCCGCGCAGCAAGGGGGCGAGGGCGTCGGCGAGCTGTTCCTCGTGGTCGGCGACGCCGGTGTCCGGCACGCCGAGCCTGACGATCCCGGCCTCACCGGCGCCGAGTTCGGCGAGGGCGGCACGCAGTTCGTCGGCGCGCAGCCGGGCCAGGGACGCGGGTGTCACGACCTGGCTGTCGGGGTGCGAACCCTCGCCGTCGGTGAGGGAGACGACGGTCAGTCGCACCCCGCGCGCTGCCAGGAGCGCCATCGCGCCGCCGAGGCCGAGCACCTCGTCGTCCGGGTGGGCGGCCACCACCACGACGTGCCCGCTCTCCGGCAGCCGCGCGGCCGGCATCGCGTCCCATCCGCCCCAGGCGCGCCAGAGGGCCTCGTCGGTGCCGGGGGCCTGGATGGCGTTCGCGGGCGCGTCCTGGTGGTCGTCGGATATCGCGGGGCGGGTCACGCGGACTCCTCGGGGCGTGCCAGGAGGGCGCCGAGCGCCGCGAGGTCGCGTTCGCCGTGGTGCTGGCGTGTGTAGACGGTCAGGTCCGCGACGGCGCGCGCGTGGCGCAGGTCGTGGCAGAGGGGGCCCGCGCCGGTGGCCCGGCCGACCCGGGTGAGGACCTCGGCGCACACGGACTCCACGAAGGCACGCACCCGCATGGCCCGTACGCGGGCCTCGCCCCGCCGGTCGAAGGGGTCGGCGTCGATCTCGGCCGCGGCCTGGCGCAGGACCGCGCCCGCCGCGTGCAGCTGTATGTCGACGGCGCCGAGATGGGCGTCGGTGTGCGGTTCGGGGCGCCGGGCGGCGGCGTCGCGCAGGGTGCGGGCGACGGCGACCGCGCCGCCGTACCAGCAGGCGGCGACGCCGATGCCGCCGTGCTCGAAACCGGGCCTGCGCACATAGGACCCGACATCCCCGACGGCGACGGCCGGAACCTGGTGGAAGCGGACGTCGGGTGTGTCACTGCCCGCCATGCCCACCGCCTGCCAGGTGCCCTTCACCGGCACACAGGTGTCCGGGTCGACGGCGACGGCGAAGAGCCGCCGGCCTTCCGCCGTCCGCGCCGTGACGAGGGCGTGGGTGCAGCTCCGCGCGCCCGAGCAGTACGGCTTGAGCCCGTCGAGGACCCAGCCGTCGCCGGAGCGCACGGCCTCGAGCGTGGTGCCGGGGGGTTCGGCGGCCCACACGCCCCAGCGCTGGCCGGACCGGGGTGTGGGGCCGTCGAGTTCGGCGAGGATGGCGAGGGCGTCCACGTGCCCCTCGACCAGGCGCGCCAGACAGAGATCGTCCTCGGCGACGGACTGCAGGGCGGCGAGCCGTTCGGCGGTGCGCCCGGAACCGGGGAGGGGGAACTCCAGCGTGCCCCGGTCCATGAGATCGACCACCGAGGCGAACCCGGCGGCACTCTCCCGCCTCGCCTCGTCCGGCGCGACACCGTCCCGGGCCTCTTCGACCGGTTCGTCGCCGTTCGCCGACGCGGGCGCCAACATGCTGTCCGTCATAGGTGTGTTGTTCCTTGCCACTCAGAAAGCTGATCAGGAAGCCGGCCCGGCCGGCTCGGTCAGCCGGCCGTCAGGGCTCAGGCGACCAACGTCTGATCGGCCTGCTCCTGGCCGGCCGCCGTGCCGGCGACCGCCGCGTCCGCCGGCACGGCGGTCAGGAAGCGTTCGGCCGTGGCGAGAGCGTCCTCGATCTCGCGGGTACCGGTGGTGACACACAGGGTGTAGGCGACGTCCTCCAGGAGACGCCGGTTCGCGAGAGTGTCGTTCTCGACCAGTTGGACGCGCGCCGTCGCGTAGCGGGACAGCAGCGCACGCAGGATCTGCGGGTGAGGAGTGATCATTTCCGAGAGGCTCCTTTTTGTTAAAGCAACTCGTTCCCCGAGTGTCCCGCCCCGCACATTTCATGCACGTGTGCTTCATACGGACACATGGGCGCACAGGGGTCACAGGGCATACGCCCCGGCCCCGCCCGTCACTCGCCCCGCACATCCTCCTGCGCGTGGACGTTGGGCGAGGTGGCGTCGGCGCCCTCGCCGCGGTGCGCGGCCTCGTCGTCGTCCCGCAGCGGGTCCGTCTCCGCGTCCTCGATCTCGTCCAGGACCTCGTCGGTCGCGGTCCGGGCGGGGCGGGAAGCGTCGCGCCCGCCGTCGTCGTGCGTCGTCTTGTCGTGGTCGTGCGTCATGGTGACTCCTTCGGGACAGGGCGACACGTATGCCGCCAGGTATGTGACCGAGGGGTGGAGCAGGTGTGTCGTACGTGGTCGGCGCGTTACGACTGCAACCGTTCCTGTGCGGTCCGGCGTCGCTCGTTGTTCGCGCGGGCCGCCCGGTCGTTCAGGGCGCTGCCCAGGGCGCGCAGCCGCTCGCCGAGGGTGCGTGGGGCCGCCGGCTCGACGTCGATCCCCGGCCGCAGTCCGGGCTCGCCGTCCGCCGTGGGCAGGAACGTGTCGACCGCGTGGCTGAGCCGCGCCGTCAGCGCCGGGGCGAGCCCGTGCACCTTGTCGGCGGCGATCGCCGCCGGGGTGAGCACGAGGCGGACGCGGCGGCGCTCCACGGCGGTGACGATGCGGTCGGCGGCGCGCCGCGCGTCCATCGAGACGAGCGGGGTCCCCGCCAGGGCGGAGAACCACGCGAACTCGCGCCGCCGGTCACCGCCGAACACGGCGTGCAGATGCGAGCCGGTCCGCATGAGACCGGGGTGCACGGCGGTCACCGAGACACCGTCCCGCGCGGCCTCCACGTGCAGCCCCTCGGCCAGCGCGCCGACGGCGGCCTTGGCGCAGGAGTACGGCAGCAGATGCGGCACGGCGAGCAGCCCGCCCACCGAGCCGATCAGCGCGAGCCTGCCGCCCGCCCGACTCTCGCGCAGGTGGGGGAGGGCTTCGAGGCTCGTGTGCAGGGCGCCCTCGAAGATGGTGCTCATCGCGTCGTCGAAGCCGGCCTTGCCGACGGCCTCCGCCGGGGCGACCTGGATGATGCCCGCGTTGGCGACGACCACGTCCACGCTCCCGCACGCCTCCGCCGCGTCCCGGAACAGGTCGGCGACGCTCTCCCGGTCCCGTACGTCGGTCACGGTGGTGCGCACGGCCGCGCCGGGCCGCCGCTGCTGGAGCAGCTCGGCGGCGCGCTTCAGCTCGGCCGCGTCCCGGGCCGCGAGCGTGACGGTGCAGCCGCGCCGCACCAGCTCGTCGGCGATGAGCAGGCCCAGGCCGCGCGAGCCGCCGGTGACCACGGCGGACAGGCCGTGCAGGGATGCGGGCATGGAGGTCACTCCCAGGTCTCAAGGGGGGATGGGGCCGCTGCCGCCAGTACCCGATGGCCGGGCCACCAATCTGGGGCCACCTTAAGTCCGGGCGCCGGTGGCCGCATTGTGCGCGCGGGTGTGCTGAGCGTGGTGTGCGGGTGAGCGATGTGCGGGTGACCTGAGGCCGGCGTGTTTGAGAAGGCGTCGTCAGGACACCCAGTGCAGTGACCGTCCGGACGGCACGGAGCCCCGTGCCCCTCCGGGCTCGGCACCAGGAGAGGAGACCGTCATGCTCAAGGCCATCGCTGATGTACTGCGTTCGATCGGTGGCGCCATCGCCACCGTCGTCACGCTTCCCTTCCGGGCCGTCGCGCGACTGTTCGGCGGCGCCTCGGCCAGTGCGCACGGAAACCACTGACACGGACCACTGACACACCCACCGACACCTCCGGGGGTCCGCAAGGATTCGCCGGCACATGAGTAGAAATATGCATGTGCAGCGAAGAGAGGTGTGCCGGTACCGCACATGCGGCCCGGCGACACACACAAGAAGGGGCGGACACATGATCACCGTGACGGCGCAGGACCAGGGCCTGGCACCGGCCTCGGCGGCCGAGGAGGCTCTGATCCAGCGCGCCTATGCGGACCCGACGTCGCTCGCGCCCAAGGACGCGCGGGAGGTCGGCAGAAGGTTCTTCGACCGGCTCGCCGAGCTGGAGGAGGGCACGCGCGAGTACAGCTACGTGCGCAACTGCCTCATCGAGATGAACCTGTCGCTCGTGCGGTACGCGGCCTCGCGCTTCCGCCACCGCGGCCAGCAGGAGATGGAGGACATCGTCCAGGTCGGCACCATCGGTCTGATCAAGGCGATCGACCGGTTCGAGCTGACCCGCGAGGTGGAGTTCACCTCGTTCGCGGTGCCCTACATCACCGGCGAGATCAAACGATTCTTCCGCGACACGTCATGGGCCGTGCACGTACCGCGACGGCTCCAGGAGGCCCGGCTCGAACTGTCCCGGGCCACCGAGGAGCTGCGCACACGGCTGGGCCGCTCGCCCTCCACCGCGGAGCTGGCCGAGTTGATGCAGCTGGAGCCCGCCGAGGTCGCCCAGGCCCAGATGGCCTCCAACGGCTACAACAGCGTGTCCCTCGACGCGGCCGTCAGCGGCAAGGACGACGAGTCCGACACGATGCTGGCCGACTTCATCGGCTTCGACGAGGACCGCTTCGAGCTCGTCGAGAACTTCCACTCGCTGGCCCCGCTCATCGCGGACCTCGACGACCGTGAGCGCACGATCATCCATCTGCGCTTCGTCGAGGAGCAGACCCAGCAGCAGATCGCCGACGCCCTGGGCTACTCCCAGATGCATGTGTCGCGGCTGATCTCGCGCGTGCTCACCAAGCTGCGCGCCGGTCTGCTGACCAACGACTGATCCGTCCGGCAGCCCCGGCCGCTCAGGCCCCCATTCGCCCCCGGTCTGTCGGCAGACCGGGGGCGGTTCACCGAAAGGGTGGGGTTAAGCCGGAGAAACGGGGTACCGAAACAGCACAAACCGGTATGAGACAGGAGGCTGGACGTTGACTTCCAAGACCACCACCCCCCGCTACACCGTCCCTGGCATCACGGTGAAGGACGCAGCCTCGGTCATCGAGGTCCTGCAGGAGCGGCTGCACAGCCTGAACGACCTGCACCTGACGCTGAAGCACGTCCACTGGAACGTGGTCGGCCCGCACTTCATCGCCGTGCACGAGATGCTCGACCCGCAGGTCGACCGCGTCCGTGACATGGCCGACGACGTGGCCGAGCGCCTCGCCGCCCTCGGCGGTGTCGCCCAGGGCACGCCCGGCGCGCTCGTCGCCGCCCGCAAGTGGGAGGACTACAGCGTCGGCCGCGCCGACGCGATCGCCCACCTCGGCGCCCTCGACCTCGTCTACACGGGCCTCGTCGAGGACCTGCGCAAGGCGATCAAGACGGTCGGGGAGATCGACCCCGCCACCGAGGACCTGCTCATCGAGCAGCTGCGCGACCTGGAGCAGTTCCAGTGGTTCGTGCGCGCACACCTGGAGACGGCGGGCGGCACGCTCACCACGGCCGGGGCCACCAGCGAGAAGGAGGCCGCCGCCAAGTCGGCGTGACGCCGCGCGCGGCGCCCGCCCCGTGGGCACCCGCATGAGAGAGGGCGTGACCGGTCACCGGTCACGCCCTCTCTCATGTGTCTCACGTGTGCACATGTGTGGACCGTTGCGGTGCACGCGCCGTCCGCCGCCCCCGGCCTACGACGTTTGACGCGCACCCGACGGGAGAATCGCCAGCCATGACCACTGCCCCCGGCGCCCGGACGCCGACCGTGCCCCTGAGCGTCCGCGTGCCGCGCCTGCTCCGCTCCTGTCTCGACGCGCTCGACAAGGTCGAGAACGCCGAATCCCTGGACCGCGTCGTCACACCCGTGCAGAAGGCCGTACGGGCGCTGCCGCTCGGCGCGCTCCGCGACGTGCTCCACGGCCGCCCGATGGGCCATCCGCTCCACCCGCTGATGGTGCAGCTGCCCATGGGCGCCTGGCTGTCGTCCTGCCGTCCTCGACTACGTACCCGGCGCCCGCCGCCCCGCCCGGCTCCTGGTCGGCCTGGGCACGGTGACGGCGCTGCCCGCCGCCCTCGCGGGGTGGGCCGACTGGGCCGAGCAGCACGAGCAGCAGATGCGCACGGGGCTCGTGCACGCCGCCGCCAACGCCACCGCCGTCACGCTGTACGGCGCCTCGTTCCTCGCCCGCGGACGCCACCCCGTGCGCGGCAGGGCGCTCGGCCTCGCCGGACTCGCCTGCGCGGGCGTCGGCGGCTTCATCGGCGGCCACCTCGCCTACCGGCAGGGAGCGGGCGCCAACAAGGCGGAGCCCGTGCCGCACCTGATCGAGCCCGGCTGGCACCGGCTGCGCAAGGTCGCCGAACTGACCCCCGGCAAGCCCGCGCGCTGGATGCTCGGCGAGGTACCCCTGCTGGTGGTGCGCGGCGAGGGCGGCACGGTCGACGTCCTCGCCGACCGGTGCAGCCACCTCTCGGGCCCGCTGTCCGACGGGCGGATCGACGACGGCTGCGTGACGTGCCCCTGGCACGGCAGCGTCTTCCGGCTCGCCGACGGCTCCGTGGAGCGGGGACCCGCGACCGCGCCGCAGCCGTGCTTCGAGACACGGATCGAGGAGGACGGCGTGCTCGCGGTCTCCCTGCCCGGAGCCGGGTGACGGCCATGGCGGGCCTACAGATCAACTGCCTCATCATCGACGCCGCCGACCCCGAACGCCTCGCCGCCTTCTGGTCCGAGGTGCTGGAGCGGCCGATCGTGGGCCGCACCGGCCCCTACGTATGGCTGCGCCGCGAGAACGGCCTGGGCGTCGGCATCCAGCGGGGCGCCGCGCCCCGGCCGGGCAAGAACCGCCTCCACCTCGACCTGGGCTGCCCCGACCCCCTGGCGGAACAGTCCCGCATCGAGGCCCTAGGCGGCCGGCGCCTGCACGCGTACGACGACGCCGGCTTCCTGGTCATGTCCGACCCCGAGGGCAACGAGTTCTGCCTCATCCCGGAGGGCGAGGGCGCGGTCGGCCTGGACGACGAGGGTCGGGCGCACTACCTGGACTGAGCGGCGGGCCCCACCAGGTCCGGCGCCCGCAGCATCTCCGGTGGGACGCCCCACGCGTCGACCAGGTCGAGGGCCAGGGGGCGGAGCTTGCGGCAGAGGTCGTTGATCTCGCGGGTGATGGCCTTGGAGCGCTGGCCGGTCAGACGGCCGTGCTCCATGAACCAGGCCCGGTCCGACTCGATCGTCGTCAGGGCGAAGAGGTCGCACAGGAGGCCGAGCGCCACCTTGTCGTCACCGTCGGGAAGGGTGTGCAGCTTCTCGACGAACGCCTCCAGGACCAGTCGCTCCACATGGGCGTGGGCCACCGCGATGACATGGTCCTGCACCTGGGAGAAGACCGTGCCGGGGCTCGCCTCGCCGGCCATGCCGCGCTTGAGGCGGCGGGCCGCGCCCGCCAGCATGTGCTCCTCGCGGAAGCGCAGCATGGCGAGGTGGTACTCGGAGTCGAGCAGCCCCGCCTCCTGGTCCCAGGCGTCGCCGCCGGGCAGCAGGTCACGTACGCGTTCGAGGAGTTTGTGCGCGGAGGTCTTCTCGATCACGGTCTCCACGGCGAGCCCCGCCACGTAGCGGACCGTCTCCAGCTGGTCCATGTCCCCGAACTCGTGCGCGTAGCCCGTGAGCAGGCCCTTCGCGACGAGCTGGAGCAGGACGTGGTTGTCGCCCTCGAACGTCGTGAAGATGTCGCTGTCGGCCTTGAGCGCGGCGAACCGGTTGACGGCGAGGTAGCCCGCGCCACCGCACGCCTCGCGGCACTCCTGGATCACCCGGGTCGCGTGCCAGGTGCCGAGCGCCTTGGTGCCCGCGGCCCGGGACTCCAGCTCCCGCCTGCTCCGCTCGTCGTCGGTGATGCCGGAGAACACGTCGTGCAGCTGTGTACGGACGACGTCCTGCGCGAAGTGCAGCGCGTAGGTGCGGGCGAGGAGCGGCAGCAGGCGGCGCTGGTGCAGCCCGTAGTCGAGGAGGACCTGCTCCTCCTGGTCGGAGGCGGCCTTGAACTGGCGGCGCCGCTCCGCGTACCTGACGGCGATGGCGAGCGCGACCTTCGACGCGTTGATCGCCCCGCCGCCGACGCTGACCCGGCCCTGGACGAGCGTGCCCAGCATGGTGAAGAAGCGGCGGCCCGGGTTCTCGATGCCGCTCTCGTAGACGCCGTCGGGCGTGACGTCGGCGAACCGGTTGAGCAGGGCCTCGCGCGGCACCCGTACGCCGTCGAACCAGATCCGGCCGTTGTCGACGCCGTTGAGCCCCATCTTGCGGCCGTCGTCCTCGATGCGGACGCCCGGCGCGGGCTCGCCGCCGACCCGGACCGGGACGAGGAAGGCGTGCACGCCGTGGGCCTCGCCGGCCACCTCCAGCTGGGCGAAGACGACCGCGAGTTCGGCGTGGCGGGCGGCGTTGCCGATGTAGTCCTTGCGCGCCGCGTCGTCCGGGGTGGTGAGGACGAACTCCTGGGTCGCGGGGTCGTAGACGGCGGTGGTGCCGAGCGCCTGGACGTTGGAGCCGTGGCCGCTCTCCGTCATCGCGAAGCAGCCCATCAGCTTCCCGGTGACGATGTCCGGGAGGTAGGCCTCGTGGTGGCGCTCCGTGCCGAGCTGCAGGACGGCGCCGCCGAAGAGGCCGAACTGCACGCCCACCTTGACGAGGACCGACAGATCGCCGAACGCGAGCGTCTCGAACGCGGCGATCGAGGCGCCGACGGAGCCACCGCCCCCGTACTCCTTCGGGAAGCCCATCCCGGTCTGGCCCGTGGCGGCCATCTCGACGACGAGCTCGCGGACGCGTTCGCGGTACGCGTCGATGCCGAGCGTCTCGGCCTCCTCCAGCACGGAGGCGTAGGTGGCCAGGTTGGCGCGGACCAGATCGCGGACCTCGGCGTACTCGCCGTCGAGGAGCGCGGTGAGCGCGGGGACGTCGACGGCGGGCTGCACGTAGCCGCTCGGGGGTGTGGGCATTTCGGTGGACATGCCGCTCTGTTACCCGTCCGTAGGACGATCAAGCCGACCGGGCGTTCAGGCAGGCGGGCGTTCAGGCAGGCAGGCGCTGAGGCTCGCGGGGCGCTCAGGGGGTGAGCGCCTTGATGCGCCGCAGCGCCTCCTCGTAGGAGCCGGCCGGACCCAGGACGTCGGCGACACCGGTGATGTCGAACAGCCGCTCCACGGCGCTGCCCGCGGCGACCGCCGGCACGAAGGGCCGGTCCGCCTCGTCGTGCTCGGCCTTCGCGCGCAGGATCAGGTTGAGCAGGGTGCTGTCGGCGAAGCCGAGCCCGCTCAGGTCGAGCAGGGTGGCGTCGGCCAGGGGTTCGGTGCACGCGCGCCGGAAGACGTCGGTGACGTCGGCCACGTCCTCCAGGTCGATCTCATGGCGCAACGTGACGACCGCCACCCGCTCCCGCAGGGTGAGTTCGATGCTCTCGCTGTTACTGACCATGTCCCGACCTTGTCATATGCCCCGACCGTTCCGGAACGGGACGGCTGTGTTCCTCGATACCCGTCTCTCGCGCAAAACACCAGGTCGAGCGGGTTTTCACGGGTGTGAACACGACCCGTAGGAGTGGCCCGGCCGCGCGGGTGTGCGGATAGCGGCGCTGGGCAAGCGGAATGGAGCGGAAGCAAGCGGAACGGCAACAGCGACGAAGTGCAGTCTTTGCACGTGTACAGAGAGAGGATCACGTCTTGATGAGTGCTCCCGGGACACCCGCCCCTATGCGCACGACGTGTGCGCAGGCACGGGCGGAGGTCAGCTGGACCCTCCTTGAGGTCTGCTGCGGGCTTCCGCTGGAGGAGGCGCGACGCCTGCACGACGACGCGCTCCTCGTGGCGACCGAGCTGACGTCCAACGCGATCCGGCACGCGGGCGGGACGACCGCCTTCCACGCGGGCCTGAGCGGTGACGCCCTCTGGATGGGGGTGAGCGACCGCAGTACGCAGGTGCCGCGCCGCACCCACGCGGGGCCGGGGGCGCCGGGCGGATACGGCTGGATGGTGGTGCAGCGGCTCAGCTCGCGCGTCACGGTGGATGTGGAGGACGGTGGCAAGACGGTCACCGCCGAACTGCGGCTGCCCGCCGCACCGGGTGGTTCAGGCCGCCTGTGACTCGTCGCCGGAGCGCTCGGCCGCCGCGCGCTCCAGGACGGCGTCCGCCGCCATGAGCGCGTCGTGGACCGTCCGGGTCCCGGTGCTGACGCAGAGCGTGTAGGTGACATCGTCGAGCTGCCACTGCAGTTCCTGCGTCGGACGCTCCGAGAAGCGCAGCTGTATGTCTGCGTAGCGGCTCAGAAGGGTCCGGATGAACATCGGGTCGGGATTCAGCACGAAACGCTCCCTGTTCTGTTGTCCGGTGGGGTCGACGGAACATCAACTGCCCGGGATTCGCCCGGACATGCCTCCTCAGGCCGCGCCGGCTCGCGCGGCCTGCGTCACACAGGTGACCTCGTGTTCCGTGCTGCGCGACACGAACCAGACGGAGCAGCAGGCGGCTTCGAGCTCGGCGCCCGCGTCCGCGTCGAATCCGGGGAGCGCGGGTATGAGGCCGGTCCGGCCGAGGCCGACGAGGGATCGGTGCGGGCTACGGGTCGTCATCTGCGGTCCTCGCATATCGGCTCGGGTGCGCCGCCCGGTGCGGCGGCACCCGAGTGCCCCCGATCCGCCCGCCGACGCCACTCACTCCTGTGAGCAGCGCAACTTTTTGATCAGACGTGTGGGATCAGCGGCGGCGCAGCTTGCCGAGCAGACGACGGGCCTGCTCCCGCTTGCGCGGGTCGGCCGCCGCGCGCCGCGCCGACGCGATGGTCCGCTGCCCCTGCGGAGAGCGGCTGTACTCCTTGATCCGATTGAGAATGCCGGCCATGACGCCTCCGTTGACGGTCGGTTGACTACGGGAACCTATGGAGTTGACTACGGGGACCTATGGAGCGGTTACCCCCTGATCGGGGCGGGACACGGGCGGCTGCACCTGCTGCACGTCGTCCTCGTCCCAGGCGCTGGTGTCCCGCGGCTCGACGAACAGCTCCTCGTCGCTGGAGTGACCGCCGCTGATGGCCCGCTGACGTGCGATCTCCGCGTCGAACTCGAGCCCGAGCAGGATCGCCAGACTGGACAGCCACAGCCATACGAGGAAGACGATGACGCCGGCCATGGTGCCGTAGGTCTTGTTGTAGGAGGCGAACCCGGCCGCGTACAGCGTGAACCCCGCCGAGGCCACCAGCCAGACGAGGAGGGCGAGGAAACCGCCCGGGGTGACCCAGAGCCAGCCGCGCCCCTTCACGTTGGGAGCGGCCCAGTACAGCAGGGCGATCATCAGCACCAGCAGCAGCGCGAGCAGCGGCCACTTGGCGATGGACCACACGGTCAGCGCGGTGTCCCCGACCCCGAACACGGACCCGACGCGCCGCGCTATGCCACCGGTGAAGACGACGACGAGCGCGCTCAGGGTGGCGAGCAGCATCAGCGCCAGGGTGATGCCGAGGCGCAGCGGCAGCAGCTTCCACAGCGGGCGCCCCTCGGGCACGTGGTAGATCTGGTTGGCCGTCCGCATGAACGCGCCCACGTAGCCGGAGGCCGACCACACGGCGAGGAGGATGCCGACGACGGCCATGACCGAGCCGGTGCCCGCGCGCCCCTGCAACTGCTCGACCGCGTTGGTGAGGATCTCGCGCGCGGCGCCCGGAGCGAGCTTCTCCACATTGTCGAGCACCTTCTGGGTGGCGGACTCGCCGACCACGCCGAGCAGCGCCACCAGGACGAGGAGAGCGGGGAAGAGGGAGAGGACGGCGTAGTACGTCAGGCCCGCGGCCCGGTCCGTCAGCTCCTCCTTCTGGAACTCGCGCAGACTGTGCCGCAGCACCTGGCCCCAGGCGTGCCCGGACAGGTCGGTGGGCTTGTCGGGGGCGGCCTCCTCCACCTCGGGGGAGGGGCCGAAGGCCTCCGGCTGATCGTTCTCGGTCCGCTGTTCCGGCGCGGGGCTCCGCTGTTCTGGCATGGGGTCCGGATGTCCGCCGCACGGGAATTCAGACCTGCCCGGCCTGCCCGGCTCTCCCCGGTCCATCCGCTCTCCCCGGCCTGCTCGACCTACCCGGCCTGCTCGACCTGCTCGGCCTGCTCGGCTCCCGTCCACACCGGCGTCGGGCCCCACGGGGTCGGTCCCGAGCCGTCCGCCCAGGCCTGGAGCTCCTCGCCGTCGACGCAGCGGATGCAGCAGCCCTCGGCGTACTCGATGGCGGGCGCCGTGAACTCACTGGTCGTCACCACCACCGCGAGCTGCGCCCCGTGCACCGACCAGCAGGTGCCGCCGAAGCGCTGGAGGTCCTGGGAGCCGACCTTGTTCGTCGGCCCGTACTGCTTGCACTGCACGACGACGCGGCGGCCGTCGGGCGCGGTGGCGAGGACGTCGGCGCCCAGATCGCCCGCGCCGCCGACGACCTGGACGTCCGTGCACCCGTCGCGCTCGCACAGCGCCGCCACGGCCGTCTCGAACTCGTAGGGGTCGAGCGCCGAGAAGTCGGGCGCGAGGTCCGGAAGGACGGCGGTCCGGCCGTCCTGCGGGGGAGCGGCGACCGTGTCGGTGCGCAGCCGGACGGTGTCACGGTCCTGCGGCGGAATGACCGTGACGTCCGCGGCCAGTGCCGTCTCGGCCAGCTCACGGTCGGCCTGGGCCGCGCCCGCCCGTGCGGCACGGCGCAGTTCGCGGGTGCGCGGCATGGCGCGGAACAGGACATAGAGGACGGGGACGGCGAGCAGGGCCAGGAGCACGGCGGCGAGCGGGTGCGCGCCGGCCCACGCGGCGAAGCGCAGGAAGAGCAGAACGACGGCGCAGATCAGGGCGCCGATCAGAGCGAGCGCGACGAGGGGCCCGGAGAGCCGGGCCGGGGCCGCGGTCTGCGGGTGGCCCGCCGCCTGGGGTCGGGCCGCGGTGCGCCTTGTCTTCCGTATCGGCACGGGATCTCCTGCGTGTCGTCGCCTATTCCTTGATCGACGTGTGCCCCGGCCGGTGCGTTCCATGATCGACAAGACGGATCTGGGCGCCAAGTGGCGCGACGCGCATGTCAGTTGACGATCCGGCAGCCAACTGTGAGTCGTAACACGGTGGTTGCGGGGCATTCGGTCGGCGAGGCCGGGGGACGCGGAACGCACCCGGTGAACGGTCCAGAAAAATCGAGCGAACTGTGAAGGTTTGGCCAGGGATTCGCGGGCACGCGGGGTGGAGATCGCTATGACCAACACATCGAATACATCCAACAACACATCTGAAGCCGCGAACGAAGAGTCCGACGGCACTTCCAGGGAAACCGCCAAGAAGAGCGGCGGCAGCGGCACCGGAACACGGACGCGCAAGCGCGCCGCGCCCGAGCGCCCGCAGCGCCCCAAGCGCCTGCGGCCCACCGAGGCGCTGCGCGAGGCGCGGGACCAGCTGACGGAGCTGACCGGCAAGGAGGTCGACTCGGTCGCCTCGTTCCGCGCCACCGACGAGGGGTGGGTGCTCGAGGTCGAGGTCCTGGAGCTGTCCAGGGTGCCCGACACGATGAGCCTGCTCGCCACTTACGAGGTCGCCCTGGATCACGAGGGGATCCTCACCGGCTACCGGCGCGTCAGGCGCTACGAGCGCGGCCGCTCCGACGACCGCCGCTGACCGGCGGACACCCCGAGAAGCGCATGACAGGGAGGAATCGCACATGACAGTCGCAACGACCCAGCAGGGCGGCGGAGGCGGCGGGACCAGTGGTCTCTACGACGTCCTCGAGCTGGTCCTCGACCGCGGCCTGGTGATCGACGCGTTCGTCCGCGTCTCGCTGGTCGGCATCGAGATCCTGAAGATCGACATTCGCGTCGTGGTCGCCAGCGTGGACACGTATCTGCGCTTCGCCGAGGCCTGCAACCGCCTCGACCTGGAGACCGGCAGCAAGAAGCCGTCCGGCCTCACGGACATCATCGGCGACACGATGGAGTCCGGCGCCCACGGCAAGACCAAGGGCGCGCTCTCCGGTGCGGCCGAGACCATATCCGACGCCTTCTCGCAGGCCCGCGAGGAGAACAAGGCCCCGAGCCGGCGCCGCAGCTCGACGAGCCGCCGTAAGGAGGAGCAGGAGTGAGCACGTACGTCTACGGCATCGCCGACGCCGACCACCCGAGCCTGCCCGATGGCATGGAGGGCATCGGAGCCCCCGCGCTGACCGTCCGCATCGTCAAGGGCGGCGGCCTGGCCGCGATCGTCAGCGACGCGCCCGACAACCTCCGGCCCAAGCGGCGCGACCTCCTCGCCCACCAGAACGTCCTGTCCGAGGCGGGCGGCGGCGGCACCGTGCTGCCCATGCGCTTCGGCAGCGTCGCCGAGGACGACGCCGCGGTCGCGACCGCCCTGGAGGAGCGGGTGGCGCACTACCAGGAGCGGCTCGCCGCACTGCGCGACCGCGTCGAGTACAACGTCAAGGTCCAGCACGAGGAAGAGGCCGTGCTGCGCACCGTCATGGCGGAGAACGACGACGTGCGCGCCCTGGCCCTGCGCAACCGTGACGCCGGCGGCGGCAGTCACGAGGACAAGCTCCAGCTCGGCGAGGCCGTCGCCAAGGCCGTGCAGGCGCGCGAGGCGCACGACGGCGCGATGGTCCGCGCGACCCTCGAACCGCGGGCGGACGCCGTCAGCGAGGGGCCCGAGTCCACGGGCTGGATCAGCAACCTCTCCTTCCTCGTCGACCGCGGTTCCTCCGAGAACCTCCTCGGCGCCATCGAGGAGATCCGGCAGTCCTCCCCGCACCTCGTCTTCCGTGTCAACGGCCCGCTGCCGCCCTACAGCTTCGTGGAGGAGACGCCCGCGACCTCCGTCACCTCGGGGTGAGACCCCCGTGGGGCTGCTGAGCCAGGTGCTCCTGCTGCCGCTCGCACCCGTACGGGGCTCCATGTGGGTCCTCGACCAGGTGGTCGCGCAGGCGGAGAGCGAGTACTACGACCCTTCGGCGATCCAGGCGCAACTAGCCGCCCTGGAGAAGCAGTTGGAGGCGGGCGAGATCGACGAGGAGACGTTCGACCGGATGGAGGACGAACTCCTCGACCGGCTGGAGGCCAGCCGGAACAGACAGACAGGCGCGTGACGCCGCAACACCCCTTCGGGCGTCACCTCTAGGCGCGTGAAGCCTTACGTGCAGGAACGGACACACACCATGAACCGAACAGCAGTCGGCCTCGCGGTAGGCGCCGGGTACGTCCTCGGACGTACCAAGAAGATGAAGCTGGCCTTCGCCGTCGGCACCATGGTCGCCGGCAAGAAGCTCCAGCTCAGTCCCAAGGCGGTCATGGACCTGGTCCGTACCCAGTTGGACAAGAACCCTCAGTTCCAGGAGCTCGGCGGACAGCTGCGCGACGACTTCCGGGGCGTCGGCAAGGCCGCCACCGGAGCCATCCTCGAACGGCAGATGGAGGGCCTGGCCAACCGGCTGCACAGCAGCACGGCCGGTGTCCGCGACCGCCTCCAGGGCGGTGGCGGCGGCGGTGACGAGGAGCGGGACGCCGAGGACCGCGCCGACGAGGGCCGCGAGGACGAGGACCGCGACGAGCGGGACGAGCAGGACGCGCCCGAGCAGAAGGAGGAGCGCCCGGCGCCCCGCAAGCGCGCCCCGGCCAAGAAGTCCACGTCGTCCGGCTCGGGCTCGTCGGCTTCGTCGGGTTCGTCCGGCCGCCGCAAGGCGGACCAGGGCGGCCGTTCGCGCGGCACCGCCGCCAAGAAGACCGCGAAGAAGACGGCCTCGTCCGGGACGTCCGGCGCGGCCAAGAAGACCGCCGGGACCGCCCGCCGGTCCTCGCGCACCGCCTCGAAGGGAGGCCGCAGCAATGGCTGAGCAGTCCGGGACGAACCCGCTCAAGGACCTCGCCCGCAGCGAGGCGGCCGACCGCCTGAAGGCCGAGGCGCAGGACTACCTCGCCGCCAAGGCGACGCACCTGCTGACCGGGGTCGGCCGCAAGCTCGGCCAGACCACGGGCAAGCTCAACGACATAGCCGAGGGCAACAGCCCCGGCTTCGCCAAGATGGCCCTCAACGGCGGCCGCAAGCTCGCCGAGGGCAAAGGCCCCGTCCGCGCGGCCGTCGAGACCGGCGCCGGACACCTCAAGGACAACGTGGTCGAGGGGGTGAAGGGCCTCTTCGGCAAGGGCGGCAAGGGCAAGTCCAAGTCCGGCGGCGGGCAGAAGCCGACCGTCATCCTGGAGAGCATCGACGTCGGCGTCGACCTGCGCACCGCCTACGACCAGTGGACCCAGTACCAGGAGTTCTCCACCTTCGCGCGCGGCGTCAAGAACGCCAACCGCGCGGACGACGTGACCTCCGACTGGCAGATGAAGATCTTCTGGTCGAGCCGCAGCTGGAAGGCGCACACCACCGAACAGGTGCCGGACCAGCGCATCAGCTGGAGCTCCGAAGGCGCCAAGGGCACCACGAAGGGTGTCATCACCTTCCACGAACTGGGCGAGAACCTCACCCGGGTGCTCCTTGTCATCGAGTACTACCCGAAGGGCCTCTTCGAGAAGACGGGCAACATCTGGCGTGCCCAGGGCCGCCGCGCCCGCCTCGACCTGAAGAACTTCGCGCGCTTCATCACCATCAAGGGCGAGGCGACGGACGGCTGGCGCGGCGAGATCCGCGACGGCGAGGTCGTCCGCAGCCACGACGACGCGGTGGCGGCGGAGGAAGAGGAACGCTCCCAGGACCAGGACGGGCAGGACCAGGACGAGCAGGAGCAGGGCGAGGACGCGCAGGCCGAGGACGCGTACGACGACGAGGAGGAGTACTCCGAGCCGGAGGACGCCGACGAGGGCGAGTACGCCGACGAGGCCGACGAGGAGCCGGAGGAAGAGGCCGAGGACGCCGAGTACCTCGACGAGGACGAGCCGGCCGACGAGGACCCCGAGGCCGAGGCCGAGGCCGACGACGGCGAGTACGCCGACGAGGACGCCGAGTACGCGGACGAGGCCCCGGAAGAGGACGCCGAGTACGCCGACGAGGAGCCGGAGGAAGAGGCCGAGGAGGCCGAGTACCTCGACGAGGACGAGCCGGCCGACGAGGACGACGAGGAGTCCGACGAGAAGTCCGGCCGGCGTGAGCACGCAGCAGCCCGGAGCCGTTGATGACTACCGCGAGCCGGTTCCCCGATTCCCCCCTCGGCGGGGGGAGTTCGGGGGCCAATCTGGCCGACATCCTGGAGCGGGTGCTCGACAAGGGCATTGTGATCGCGGGTGACATCCGCATCAACCTGCTCGACATCGAGCTGCTCACGATCAAGCTGCGGCTGATCGTCGCCTCCATCGACAAGGCGAAGGAGATGGGCATCGACTGGTGGGAGGACGACCCCGCCCTGTCGTCCGGCGCCCGCCGCAAGGAACTCGCCCGGGAGAACGCCGAGTTGCGCGAGCGCATCGCCGCCCTGGAGGGCGGCGGCACGTCCGAGGCGCTCGACGAGGCCCCCTCGTCCCGGCAGAAGGAACCGCGTGATGAATGAGCAGGAGGAGCCGCGCGATGAGTGAACTGCGGTACGTCTACGCGGTGTGCGGCGCTCTCGAAGCCCCGTTGGCGGCGGACCTGTCCGGCGTCGGCGGGGCCGCGCCGCGCCTGATCGAGCACGCCGGCCTGACCGCCGTCGTCAGCCATGTGCCGGCCGAGGAGTTCTCGGAGGGCGCGCTGCGGCGCAACCTGGAGAACCTCGACTGGCTCGCCGGCACCGCCCGCGCCCACCAGGGCGTCATCGCGGCGCTCGCCTCGCTCACCAGCCCGCTGCCGCTGCGCCTCGCGACCGTGTTCCGCGACGACAGCGGCGTCCGCGCCATGCTGGAGGCGGAGCAGGAGCGTTTCCGCACGTCGCTCGCGCGCATCAGGGACCGGGTCGAGTGGGGTGTGAAGGTCTTCGTCGAGGACCAGCCGAAGGAGACCGGCGCGCCCGCCGCCGACGCGGCCTCCGGGCGCCGCGAGCGGATCTCCGCGCAGGCCCTCGGCGCCGGTTCCGGCCGCGACTACCTGCGCCGGCGCCGCGCCGAACGCGAGGGCCGCGACCAGATCTGGCGCACGGCCGAGACCTTCGCGCAGGAGCTGCACGACCGGCTCGCGGAGCGCAGCGCGGAGACCCGGGTCCACCCGCCGCAGAACCCGGAGCTCGCCAAGAGCTCGGGGCGCAATGTCCTCAACGGGGCCTACCTTGTCGACCGTTCGGAGTCGGAGGCCTTCGTGGAACTCGTCGACGCGACCAAGGACGGACAGCCCGGCCTGCGCGTGGAACTGACCGGGCCCTGGGCCGCGTACTCCTTCTCCACCCCGCCCGAGGAGCGCGAGGATCCGGCCGAGCCGTCGGTGGGAGGTGCGTCATGACCGTCATCGAACGCCGTGAGGTCGCCCTCGTGGACCTCCTCGACCGGCTGCTCGCCGGGGGAGTGGTCCTCGCGGGCGACGTCACGCTGCGCATCGCCGACGTCGACCTGGTGCGCATCGACCTGAACGCACTGATCAGCTCGGTCAACGAGAACGTCCCTTCCCCGTTCGAGGACATGCTGTGAGCACGTACGACGACAGCCCGGCACCCGCCCACCCGGAGGAGAAGCCCGCCCACCCGGAGGAGAAGCAGGCCAGCCCAGAAGAGAAGCAGGTCGAGAAGGCGCGCGGGCGCATCCAGATCGAGCCCGACACGGTGGAACGGGACCTGATGAAGCTCGTCCTGACCATCGTGGAGCTGCTGCGGCAGCTGATGGAGCGGCAGGCCCTGCGCCGGTTCGACACCGGGGACCTGTCCGAGGAGCAGGAGGACCGCATCGGCCTTACGTTGATGCTGCTCGAGGACCGGATGGAGGAGCTGCGCGAACGCTACGACCTGAAGCCCGAGGACCTCAACATCGACCTCGGACCGCTGGGCCCCCTGCTGCCGCGCTGACCCCCGCCCCACACGGTGAGGAGACCGCATGATCTCGGTGGACCTGCTGGGTTTCCTCGGCGTGGTCATGGTGGCCTATCTCGTGCCGGGCCCCGACTTCCTCGTCGTCGTACGGTGCGCCGCCGAGAACTCCGCGAAGGGGCGGGCGGCGGCGCTCGGGGCGCAGAGCGGCCTCTGCGTGCACATGGGCGCCGCCGTCGCCGGTCTCTCCGTGATCGCGGCGCGCTCGGCCATGGTCTTCCAGGCCGTCAAGCTGCTCGGCGCCGCCTATCTGATCTACCTCGGCGTACGGGCGCTGCTCACCGCGCGCAGGACGGCGGAGCCCCACCCGGACCGCCCCTCCCGCACCTCGCGCCCCGGCGGCCGTCGGGCCGGCTTCACCGAGGGATTCCTGACCAACGTGCTCAACCCGAAGGCGGCGCTCTTCTTCCTCAGCGTCCTGCCGCAGTTCGTGCACGGCGGCGGGTCGACGACCCGGCAGATCCTCTTCCTCGGCACCGTGGACATCGCCGTCGGCCTCGTCTACTGGTGCGTCCTGGTGGCGTTCGCCGCGCGGCTGCGGGCCCTGCTCGCCCGCCCCGCGGTCCGCCGCCGCTGGGAGCTGCTGACGGGCTGGTTGTTCATCGCCCTCGGCGGAGGCGTCGCGGCCTCGTCCTGACCGGGTCCGGCCAGGACAGAGCTCAGGATGCGGCACGTCACCCGATCGGCGGGCGTGTTCACGGACGAAGTGGTTACCCGCAGTCCATGGGCAAGCGAACTGATCTCGGTGACGAGCACGACGAGTACAGCGGCGCGAACGCCGGCGCGGAGGGTTTCGGCCCGTCCGAGCAAGTGGAGCGGCGCGCCCCCGACACCCCCACCGACCTGCCCAAACGGTCCTGGATGGCGGTGCTCAAAGGCAGCCTGCGCGAGTTCAAGGACGACGAGCTCACCGACCGGGCCGCCGCACTGACCTACTACGGGGTCCTCGCGCTGTTCCCCGCGCTCCTCGTCCTCGTCTCGCTCCTCGGCATCGCGGGCAAGTCCACCACCGACAAGGTGCTCGACAACCTGCGGCAGCTGGCGCCCGGCTCGGTGCGGAACATCATCACCGACGCGGTGCAGCAGTTGCAGGGCAACGCGGGCACGGGTTCGCTGGTCGCCGTCATCGGCCTGCTCCTGGCAGTGTGGTCGGCCTCCGGCTACGTCGCGGCCTTCATCCGCTCCGCCAACGCCGTCTACGACATGCCCGAGGGCCGGCCCGTGTGGAAGGTCCTGCCCGTACGTGTCGGCGTGACCGTGGTCCTGATGATCCTGGCCGTGGCCAGCGCCCTGATCGTGGTCTTCACCGGCGGGGTGGCGCGGCAGGCGGGCGACATGCTGGGCATCGGCGACACCGCGCTCACGGTGTGGTCGATCGCCAAGTGGCCCGTCCTCGTCCTCCTGGTCACCATCATGATCGCGATCCTGTACTGGGCCACGCCGAACGCCAAGGTCAAGGGCTTCCGGTGGATCACGCCGGGCAGTGTGCTCGCCCTGGTGGTCTGGATGGTCGCCTCCGCCGCGTTCGCCTTCTACGTCGCGAACTTCGCCTCGTACAACAAGACCTACGGGACGATGGCCGGAGTCATCGTCTTCCTGGTCTGGCTGTGGGTCACCAACCTGGCGATCCTCCTCGGCCTGGAGTTCGACGCGGAGACCGCGCGCCAGCGCGCCGTCGCGGGCGGCCATCCGCCGGAGGCGGAGCCCTATGTCGAGCCGAGGGACACGCGCGCGTGGGACGAGCAGGACAAGCGACGGATGGACGAGTCCTGACACGGACAGGCCATGGTCCTGACGAATACAGGCAGGCCCTAGTCCCGCCTAGTCCTGACGAATACAGGCCCTAGTCCTGACGAAGGCAGGGCCCTAGTCCACTTCGATCCCGTAGTCCCGCAGCAGCTCTTCGAGGCCGCCCGGGTAGCCCTTGCCGCCGAGGACGAAGTCCCAGTCGCCGTTGGGCCGGTGGCGGAACGAGCCGAGGACGAGCGCCGTCTCGCCGGGGCGGCCGTCGGAGACGTCGAGTTCGCCCAGCTCGCTCATGCGCGGGTCGAGGAGGCGGATGCGGGCGTCGGAGAACCCGGCCAGGTCGGCGGCCGGGTCGACCGCGGGGTCGACGGCGGCGACGAGGACGAGGCGGTCCGCCTCGGACGGCAGGCTGTCGAAGGAGACGCGGAGCGCGGCCTTGTCGCGGCCGTCCGGCGGGATCTCCTGGACCGAACCGTCCGGGGTGCTCGGGTTGTTGTAGAAGACGAAGTGGTCGTCGCTCAGGACGCGGGTCCCCGCGCAGACGAGGGCGCAGACGTCCAGGGCCACCGCACCCGCCCAGGACATCCCGAGCACGTTGTAGTCGGGCGGCAGCTGCGGGCTCGGCAGGAACATCGTCGGCTCGTCGGGGACGGGCGCGTCCCGTGGGCCGAGGCGACCGCGCAGGCCGTGCCGGTGCAGCAGGTCGACGAGTTCCTCGCCGGAGATCAGCTCCAGCGGCTTGCCGTTGGCGAAGGTGTGGGAGCCGGGACCGAACTTCGACGTCGTCACGAGAACGCCCTTGTTGGCCCCGGCGTCCTGCACGGTGCCGAACAGATCGCGCACGGCGGTCGGCGGCACCGTGGCGCGGTACCGCTTCACCTGGACGACGATCTTGCCGCCGCGGATCGGGGCGGGGTCGAGCGCGTCGACGTCCACGCCCCCGTCGTTCGACCGCTGCGTCGTGACCGCCTGCATCCCCATCGCCCGGAACAGTTCGGCGACGAGCGCCTCGAAGGCGACCGGGTCCATCGCGTACAGATCGGGTTCGCTGTCACCGCCGTGGCTGACCACCCGGTTGCCGACCTCGTCCGGGCGGCGCGCGGGCCGCACGGCCGTCAACTGGTCCGGGCGGGCCGAGAGTTGACCGCGCAGTCCGTCGGCGAGGCAGCTGACCGGGTCGACCTGCGCGAGATGCAGGCCCTCGAAATCCGCTCGGGTGGCCATCACGGTGGCCAGCACGATCTGCCCGGGCCTGCCGGTCACCGGGTCGTGGTCGTCGACGAACCCGTTCAGCGCGACCGAGTCCAGGGCGCCGAGGCCGTCGGCGGAGAACAGGTCGTGCAGCGCGAGCAGCACGCACTGCGCGACGACCTCCCGGTACAGCGCCCGCCGCTGCGTGACCGGGCGCGGGCTCTCCTTGTCCTGGTCGAGGGAGGCCACGTACCGCACCGCCTTCGCCTCCGGGACGACGGCGTAGCCGGGCAGTTCCCAGTCCAGGACCAGCTGGCCCGCGGCCGCGTCGTACGCCGCCGCGACCCGGCGGGGGAACCCGTCCGGCCAGGCGGTGGAGGAGTAGAGCGCGGCCGAGAAGTACTCGACGACGGCCTCCGGCTCCCGGCGGCGGACGCCCTCGACGACCGCCGCGACCCCCGCGTTGTGTCGCCGCACCTCGGCCAGCCGGGCGCCCGCCCACGCGTCGTACTGCTCGCGGTACGCCGCGAGATCCCGCCGCCGCCGGGCCTCGGCCGCCTGCGCCACGCGCAGGTCGTGCTCGTAGCGCGCGTGCGCCTCCGCCTGTGCCTGCGCGCGCCGGTTCGCCGTCCAGCCGGTGTGCGCCTGGTACAGCGCGGGGTCCGGCACGGGTACGGGGTGCGCGAGGGGCCCCGGCGCGAACGGCTCGATCTCCTCGCCGCGCAGCAGTGACTCCGCGCGGAACGCGGGGGCCAGACACCCGGCGGCCAGCAATCCTTGTAACGAGGCGACGTGCGCGTCGAGTTCCTCCGTACGCCGGTGCGCCTCCGCCTGCCGGTACTCGCGGTGGCTCTGCGCGACCCGGCGCTGATAGGCGCGCGCCTGCTGCGCCTCCAGCCTGCGCTGCCTCGCCTCGGCCTCGGACTGGCGCTGCTGCTGCCGCTGCATCTCGGCCCAGACGCCGACGACACCCGTGGAGCGACGACTCATGTAGGAACAACCTCCCCCGCACACATCACCGTCGACGGACCCAGGCTGCCCCCACAGCCGGACGGTGACTTCTTGACCTTACCCAGCAAACGCGGCCACGCATATCCACCTGTCACGAACAACCGGCGCCGACCGTACGGGCCTTGGCGGGTGTGCCGCAGGGTCTTGGCGGGTGTGCCGCGGTGCTCTGTCGGGTGTGCCGCGGTGCTGCCACGGGTGTGCCGCAGCCCCGGCGAAGATCACTCCGCGTACCCTCGACCCCGTGCCCCCACCCCCCTCGCCCCGCCCGCACCGCGTCGCCGTACTCGTCAGCGAAGGGGCGAAACCGCTCGACGTCGGGATTCCGGCGCAGGTGTTCACCACGCGGGCGAGCATGCCGTACGAGGTGCGGGTGTGCGGAGCCGCGCCGGGGCCCGTGACCGGCGGGGACGGTCTCTCGTACGTCGTGGAGCACGGGCTCGAGGCGCTGGAGTGGGCCGATGTCGTGTTCGTGCCCGGATACCGGTTCCCCGACCGGGACGATCCGCCCGCGGCCGTCGTCGACGCGCTGGGCGGCGCGCACGCGCGGGGAGCGCGGCTCGCCGCCATCTCCACCGGCGCCTTCACGCTCGCCGCGACCGGGCTGCTCGACGGGCGCCGGGCCACCACGCACTGGCACTACACCAAGGCGCTCGCGGCCAGGCACCCCCGGGTGCGGGTCGACGAGAACGTGCTGTTCGTCGACGAGGGCTCCGTACTGACCTCCGCCGGCGCCGCCTCCGGCATCGACCTGTGCCTGCACATCCTGCGCGGCGACCTCGGCGTGGCCGCCGCCAACCACGCCGCCCGGCGCCTCGTCGCGGCCCCCTACCGCAGCGGCGGTCAGGCCCAGTACGTGCCGAGGAGCGTGCCCGAGCCGCTCGGGGAACGGTTCGCCGCGACCCGGGAATGGGCCCTGCGCCGCCTCGGCGAACCACTCACCCTGGAGGCGCTCGCCGCGCACGCCGCCGTGTCGCCGCGCACCTTCTCGCGCCGCTTCGTCGACGTCACCGGCTACACGCCCATGCAGTGGGTGATGCGGGCCCGGATCGACGTCGCCCGCGAACTGCTCGAACGGTCGCAGCGCGGGGTCGAGCAGATCGCCGCCGACGTCGGCCTCGGCACCGGCGCCAACCTGCGCCTGCACTTCCAGCGCATCCTCGGGACCACGCCGAGCGAGTACCGGCGCACCTTCGCCAAGGGGGAGTGACCCCCGGGCGCCGCCTGGCGAGATCCTTGCGGACCATGGCGATCGTGCCGCTGTCAGCGGCGTCCGCCGCGCGCGAGCCTTGAGGCGCACCCACGGCAGGGAGAGAAGGGACCTCACCTCATGACCCGTATCGCCATCAACGGATTCGGCCGCATCGGACGCAACGTGCTGCGCGCGCTGCTCGAACGCGACAGCGGCCTCGAAGTCGTCGCCGTCAACGACCTCACCGAGCCCGCCGCCCTCGCGCGGCTGCTCGCCTTCGACTCGACGGCGGGCCGCCTCGGCCGCCCCGTCGGCGTCGACGGCGACACGCTCGTGGTCGACGGCCACCGCATCAAGGTCCTCGCCGAGCGCGAGCCCGCCGACCTCCCGTGGGCCGACCTCGACGTGGACCTCGTCCTGGAGTCGACCGGCCGCTTCACCTCCGCCAAGGCCGCCCGCGCGCACCTCGACGCGGGCGCGCGCAAGGTGCTCGTCTCCGCGCCCTCGGACGGCGCCGACGTCACGCTCGCGTACGGCGTCAACACCGACGCGTACGACCCGGAACTGCACACGGTCGTCTCGAACGCCTCCTGCACGACCAACGCGCTCGCCCCGCTCGCCGCCGTCCTCGACGAACTCGCGGGCATCGAGCACGGGTTCATGACGACGGTGCACGCCTATACCCAGGAGCAGAACCTCCAGGACGGCCCGCACCGCGACGCCCGCCGCGCCCGCGCCGCCGCCGTCAACATCGCCCCGACGACCACGGGCGCCGCCAAGGCGATCGGCCGCGTCCTGCCCAACCTCGACGGGAAGCTCTCGGGCGACTCGATCCGGGTGCCGGTCCCCGTCGGCTCGATCGTCGAACTCAACACCACGGTCGAGCGCGACGTGACGCGCGAGGACGTGCTCGCCGCCTACCGGAGCGCCGCGCAGGGCGCGTTGGCCGGAATCCTCGAGTACTCGGAGGACGCGCTCGTCTCCTCCGACATCACGGGCAACCCCGCGTCGGCCGTCTTCGACTCCGAGCTGACCCGTGTCGACGGCCGCCACATCAAGGTCGTCGCCTGGTACGACAACGAGTGGGGCTTCTCGAACCGGGTCATCGACACGCTCGAACTCCTCGCGCGCGGCTGAGGATTGACATGGTGCGCGGTCGTCTGTTTGTGCGAGCGGATTGCGGCAAACCGCAGACCATGGCTACTCAACGAGACAGCAACGACAACGACAACGGCACCCAGAGCGGTACGCAGAACAAGGCCAAGACGGCGGCCAAGACGGCCACCAAGGCCGCGACCGGCACCGCCTCGAAGGCGGAGTCCGCGGGCGCCAAGGCCGGCCGCGCCGCCGAATCGGCGGGCTCCGGCACCGCGCGCGCCGCGACCGGTGCGGGCCAGGCCGCCGGCCGCGCCGCGCTGACCACGGGCGCCGCCCTGAACACGGCGCGCGAAGGCGTGACGACCGCGGCCACGCAGGTGGCGTCCGTCGCCACCACGGCGTGGACGGTCCTGAAGAACCGCAAGCTGATCGCCGCGGGCGCCACCGCCGGGGCGACCGCCCTGACCGTGGCCTCCTACGCGGCCGGCCGCCGCGCCGAGCGGAGCAACCACGGCCCGCTGACCCGGCTCACCGGAGGCCGCGTCTGACGGCGGCCGCTCCCATGGCCCCGCGCCGACGGGAACCGAGCCGCTTCGCGTGCGACCCGCGCCACGCCCTGCGGCGGGCCGAAGCCGAGCACCCCGTTCCGGGGGTGCAGGACGACGCCCGCCGCCGGGCCGCGATGGCCGGCCATGCGCGTCGGCTCCCGGCCGCCGAGCCGCACGGACGAGCCGGGGGCGGACCGGCTCCCGCGATCATCTTGCCTCGCGCCGAGCTGACGAACCGCCAGGCGCCGCGCCGCGACTCCGTAGGACCCTGTTGACCCCCGCGGAGCTGGTTCACCTCCAGCCGCCGGCCCGCCACTTCGAGGGACCCGGCTGAGCCGCCCATCCCCGCACCCGTGTCACGGCCGCGCCGGATGCAGTCCGTCCAGCGCCTGCCGGTGGCTGTGCCGCCAGCCGTTCGCGACCCGCACCGCGCCCCGCAGATGCGGATGGTCCGGGTCGAGGCCGATGTGATCGTGCACCGGCCCGGTCTGCCCGGGGTCCGGCCCGACGCCCTCGCGGGCCCGCACGGCCCCGATCTCCGCGCCGCCCGCCGGCCACAACCGCACCGCCAGGACCGCCGCCCCCAGCGTCACCGTCCCGAGGACGAGCACCGCCCACGCCAGCCCGGCCGCCGCGCCGACGACACCGGCCAGCGGATACGTGAGCAGCCAGCACGCGTGCGACAGGGAGAACTGCGCGGCGAACGCGGCCGTGCGCGCCCGCTCGGGCGCCGCCCGCCGCACCAGACGCCCGGTCGGCGTCAGCACCATCGACCCGGCGGCGCCGAACGCGCACCACGTCACGAGCAGCCCGGCCGCCTGCCAGGCACCGCCCCCCGCCACGGTGACGGCGCCGAGCGCCACGAACACGGCGGCCAGCAGCAGCGCCCCGCGCAGCATCACCGTCCGGTCGCCGACCCGTTCCAGGAGGCGCGGCAGCGCGAGAGCGACGACCATGGACCCGTCCCCGTACGCGCCGAGCGCCACCGGCACCAGGGCGGCGGATAGGCCGAGGAACTCCCGTACGTACACGACGGTGTTGACCGTCACCATGGCGCTCGCGGCGGCCACGGCGAGGTTGAGGGCGAGCAGTGACCGCAGCGCGGGAACGGTCAGGAACAGCCGGACACCGGATGTCGCGCGGCGCGCACCGGAGGAGCCCGGAGCGGACGCCGCGCGCGGCAGGGCGACGGAGACGACGAGCGCGGCGGAGACGAGGAACCCGGCCATGGTGCCGAGGAACAGCCGGTTGTAGCTGAGCACGGAGAGCAGCGCGGCGGCGAGCGCGGGGCTGAACAGGCTCTCCATGTCGTACGCGAGCCGCGCCAGCGACAGTGCCCGCGTGTAGGCGCGCGCGTCCGGCAGCACCTCCGGAACGAGGGCCTGGAAAGCGGGGGTGAACACCGCCGACGCCGATTGCAGCACGAACACCAGCACGTACACCTGCCCGACCCGGTCCACGAAGGGCAGCGCCGCCGCGACCCCGGCCCGCACCAGATCCGCACCCACGAGCAGCGCCCGGCGCGGCAGCCGGTCGGCGAACGCCCCGACGACCGGGGCCACCGCGACATACGCCGTCATCTTGACGGCCAGGGCGGTCCCGAGGACGGCGCCCGCGTCGGCCCCGGCCAGGTCGTACGCGAGCAGCCCGAGCGCGACGGTGGCCAGACCCGTCCCGACGAGGGCGACGACCTGCGCGGCGAAGAGACGGCGGTAGGTGCGGTGACGCAGTACGGCGAGCATGCGGCGGCCTCATCCGGGAGAGGGGAACAGGCGGTGACGGAGCGCGCGGAGCCTCAGCCTACGCGCACATGTGCGCACCTGTGCACATGTTTGGCGGACGCGTGCACGTGTTTGGCGGACGCGTGCCGCTCCTTCCGTCGCCTACCCTGACCCCATGCCTCCCCGCGACCCGCTCCCCGCCGCGCCGGGCGCCCATCTGCGCGAGCCGGACGGCGCCCGACTCGCCGAGGCCACGCGGGTGTTCGCGCTCCTGTCGGACGCCACCCGGCTGCACCTGTTGTGGTTGCTCGCGCTGGAGGAGTCGGACGTCGGCTCACTGGCCGAACGCGTCACGGCCTCGCGCACGGCCGTCAGCCAGCATCTGGCGAAACTGCGCCTCGCGGGCCTGGTCGAGGCGCGCAGGGACGGCCGCCACATCCACTACCGCCTCACCGACGGCCATCTGCGCCGCCTGGTCATGGAGTCCCTCAGCCACGCGGACCACCGGGTGACCGGCGCGGCCCCGCACGACTGACGGCCGCGTCAGCGCTCGGAGCCGGTGTCGCGCCTGCGCAGGTGGAAGTAGGCCGCGCCCATCGCGCCGGCGATCAGTGCGGCGCCGCCCGCGATGAGGGCCGGGTCCGTGCCGCCCGCACCGCCGCCGACGCCGGCCTTCACGCCGTGGTCCGTGCCGGTGGAGGAATGGCTGTCGCCCGTCGCGATGGTGAGGGTCGTCGTGCCCTTTTCGCCGTCGCAGTCGAAAGTGACGTCGTACTGTGCGCCGGGTTTGGCGTCGGGATATACCTGCGCGGTGGCGGAATGCCCCTCATTGAGTTCGGTGTCGTCGAAAACGGGGGCCGTCACCCGCACCGTGGGGACGTCGCATTCCGTGGCCTGGAGAGTGACGGTGCCGCCGGCCGACACCGTGCTCGGCGTGACGGTGAAACCGAAGGACGTGACGTTCGGCTCCGTGCCGCCGTCGTCCGCCACGGCGACGGGGGTGACCAGGCCGATCGCGGCCAGTGAGACGACTGCGGACGACAGCGCCGATATGCGGCGCGACGTGCGGGACGGCAGGGGGCGCATGCGAGTCCTCCGGGGAATGGGTGACCCCTCAGACGCTAAGCGCGGCATTTCCCGCCGACCATTTCGTAGGGCCGAACGAGGGACGCTCCGGACGGAATGCACCGGGCATTTGCCGGGTTACGCGTGTTGCAGTCGCGGGCGGACTTCCCGATTTGCATATGTTTTGAGCGCGCCCCACGGCGCCCACAACTTCCGCAACTCCGGCAACCGCCGCACGAGAACAGCGAGTTGAATCACATGAACCGCATGAAGTACGCGTCCGCCGCCGCCCTCTCCGCCCTGGCGGTGCTGGCCGGCCCCGCGTCCGCAGCGATCTCCGCCCCGCCCGCCTCCGCGGTCCAGGCCGCGCGCCCGTCGATCAGCGCGAAGGCGACCGTCGGCAGCGTACGGGCGTGGCAGCAGTTCCGCGTCTACGGCACCACGCAGCACCTGCGCGCGGGCACCCGCGTGACGCTGCAGCAGATGCAGGGCAAGAACAAGCGCTGGGTGTCGCTGCCCATCACCATGACCACCAACCGCAGGGGCGCCTACAACCTGCGCGTCAAGCTCGGCCTGATCGGCCAGAACTCCCTGCGCATCGTCGGCGGCGGCGCCACCTCCCCGGTCGTGAAGGTCAACGTCCACCGCTGAGCGCCCACCGCGGCTGACATGAGCGGGTCGAGGGCCGGGGAAACGGCGCCGCGGCCCGCTCAGCGCGGTGCGCGCCGCCGCTTCCGCAACAGGTGCGCGCGGACGAGCAGGGGCGCGCAGCACAGGGCGAACAGCGCGCCCGCCGCGCCGAGGTGCCGGGTCAGCCCAGGACCGGCGTCGGACGGCCCCGGCGTGGCGGTGGGCGCGGCGGCGGCGACGGCCGACGCGGTCAACTTGCGCACGCCTTCCGGGCGTTGCTTCGCGTGCGGATCCATGTGTTGCGGGCCCGCCCCGTGCACATGCCGCAGCGGCGCGGCGACGAAACCCCAGTCGAGCAGCGACCGGCTCTCCTCGTAGACCGCGTTGAACGTGCCCTGCTGCGGATTCATCACCGTCACCAGGATCGTGCGGCCCTTGCGGCTCGCGGCGCTCACGAGAGTGCTCCCGGCCTGCGACGTGTAGCCGTTCTTGACGCCGATGAGCCCCGCGTACGGCGTCACCCCGTGCGAGCCCACCAGGAGCCGGTTCGTGTTCTGGATGCCGAACGCCTTCGGGCCGCCGGACGCCGGGAACTGGGCCCACTTGGTCCCCATGTAGCGCCGGAAGTCCCGGTTCTTGAACCCTTCCTTGGCGATGAGCGCGAGATCGTGCGCCGACGAGTACTGCCCGGGGGTGTCGAAACCGTCCGGCGACCGCACCTGTGTGTCGCGGGCCCCGATCCGGCGCGCGGTGTCCTGCATCTCGGCGAGGGTGCGCGCCACCCCGCCGTTCATGTGCGCGAGGGTGTGCACGGCGTCGTTGCCCGAGCTGAGGAACACCCCGCGCCACAGGTCCGCGACCGTGTACCGGCTGCCCTCGTCGACCCCGACCAGGCTGCTGCCCGCCGCGACCTCGGCCAGATCCGTGTACGTGGCCCTGTGCACGGCGTCCTGGCGCAGCTTCGGCAGGAGCGCCACCGCGAACAGGGTCTTCAGCGTGCTCGCGGGCGGCAGATGACGGTGCGGCGCCTTCGCCGCGAGGACGTCGCCCGTGTCCGCGTCCATGACCTCCCAGGACAGCGCGGACAGGGACGGCGCGGCGGGCGGCGCGGGAGCGGGGGCATGGGCCGGCGCCGGGCCATGGGCCGGTGCGGGGTCGTGCGCCAGGGTGAGGGGCTGGGTCGGGGTGAGGGTATGGGCCGGGGCGGGCCCGGCGACCGCACCGACGGTGACCGCCGCGAGCAGCCCGGACGTCGCAAAGCCGAGGAATGTCGCCATGCCGGAAACGTAGAAGCGTCACCGCCGCGTCGCGCTCCGCTTACGCCACCTGGTCCAGATGCGCCGAACGGGTGAGGGAACTAGCCTTTTCGGGCGACGGTCCGCCCCCTCGGCAACGAGCGCCGCGTACGTACGCTGGAGAGACACGACGGTGGAGGTGTGGCGCCATGACGGCTCGGACACGACTGCTGAACCGGCTTCCGCGTGCGTATCGCGACCGGCTGATGGCCCTGGCCACGGAGGTCTCGTTCGCCCAGGACACCCGCATCTTCGACGAGGGGGACCGCGCCGACCGGTTCTGGATCATCAGGACGGGCATGGTCACCCTCGACGTACGGGTCTCCGACCGCACGACCCTGCCCATCGACCCGCTCGGGCCCGGCGACCTGCTCGGCTGGTCCTGGCTCTTCCCGCCCTACGAGTGGGACTTCGGCGCCGAGGCGTTCAGCCCGGTGCGCGCCTACGAGTTCGACGCCGGGCCCGTGCGCGCCCTCTGCGACCTGGAACCCGCCCTGGGCATGACCCTGCTGCACGGCGTGGCCGAGGTGATGGCGCACCGGCTGGAGTCGGCCCGTACGGCCCTGGTCGACGCACACCGCTCGCACGGCCACCTCTGAGCCCGCCCGGACCTGACACCGCACGCGGGGTCACTCGTGGGCGCGCCGCCCTTCACCCGCCTCGACGCCCCGACGGGCGGCGCGCGCCGCGAGGGGGTTGGCTCGGCCGGGAACACCGTCCGTGGCCACACCGCCCGAGGGGCCCCTCATGCGCCGCACCACGTCCTGGCCCGCCACCGCTGTCGCCACCGCGGCGCTGCTCACGCTCGCCCTTCCGGTGTGCGGGCCCGCCTGGGCGGGGGAGGAGGGCCCGGGCGCCTTGGAGCTGACCCCCGCCGACGCCGGACCCGGTGCCACCGTCACCGCGAACACGACCGAGTGCGGCGAGGACGAACGCGCGACCGGCGACGCGAACAGCCTCGGCGCCGGTGACTTCCCCTTGCGGGCCGGAACCCACGAGGGCGATCTGGCCGGTCGGTTCCAGGTGCCGTCCGGGGCGCGCCCGGGAACGTACCCGGTCACGGTGGACTGCGAGAGCGGCGGCACCGTTGTACGCCAGCTCCTCACCGTGTCGGCCCGAGGCTCCACCGAACTGCACGGCGTACGCGCGGGCGACGGTGGTTCGCTGGGCCGCCTCGACACGGCCCAGCTCGTCCTCGGCGGAGCGCTGGTCGCGGGCTCCCTGGGCGCGGCCGGGTACTACCTGCGCCGACGCGCCCAGGAGCGCTGAGACCGGTCAGCCCTTGCGGGTCCTGACCTCGTCGGTGAGTTGCGGGACGACGTCGAAGAGGTCGCCGACGACGCCGTAGTCGACCAGGTCGAAGATCGGGGCCTCGGCGTCCTTGTTCACCGCGACGATCGTCTTCGAGGTCTGCATACCGGCCCGGTGCTGGATCGCGCCGGAGATGCCGTTGGCGATGTACAGCTGCGGCGAGACACTCTTGCCGGTCTGGCCGACCTGGTTGGAGTGCGGGTACCAGCCCGCGTCCACCGCGGCGCGGGAGGCGCCCACGGCCGCGCCGAGAGAGTCGGCGAGCGCCTCGATCAGCGCGAAGTTCTCCGCGCCGTTCACGCCCCGGCCGCCGGAGACCACGATCGCGGCCTCGGTCAGGTCCGGACGCCCGGTCGACTCGCGCGGGGTCCGGCCGGTGACCTTCGTACCGGTCGCGGCCTGCGAGAAGGACACCTCGAGCGCCTCGACCGCACCGGCCGCCGGGGCCGCCTCGACGGCCGCGCTGTTCGGCTTCACGGTGATCACCGGGGTGCCGGTCGAGATCCGGGACTTGGTGGTGTAGGACGCGGCGAACACCGACTGGGTCGCCACCGGGCCCTCCGCGCCGGCCTCCAGGTCGACGGCGTCGGTGATGATGCCCGACTTGATCCGCAGCGCCAGACGCGCGGCGATCTCCTTGCCCTCCGCCGAGGACGGCACCAGCACCGCGGCCGGGGAGACCGCGGCGACGGCGGCCTGCAGCGCCTCCACCTTCGGCACCACCAGGTAGTCGGCGTACTCGGCGGCCTCGTGGGTGAGCACCCGGGTCGCCCCGTGCTCGGCCAGGGCGGCGGCGGTGTCACCGGCACCGCTGCCCAGCGCCACCGCGACCGGCTCGCCGATCCGGCGGGCCAGCGTCAGCAGCTCCAGGGTGGGCTTGCGGACGGCACCGTCCACGTGGTCGACGTAGACCAGAACTTCAGCCATGAATCCGTACTCCTTGAATGAAACCGAGTGAACTTCTGGTCCTAGAGGAACTTCTGGCCCGCGAGGAACTCGGCGAGCTGCTTGCCGCCCTCACCCTCGTCCCGCACGATCGTGCCCGCGGTCCGCGCCGGACGCTCGGCCGCCGACTCGACCTTCGTCCAGGCACCCTCGAGACCGACCTCCTCGGCCTCGATGTCCAGGTCGGACAGGTCCCAGGACTCCACCGGCTTCTTCTTCGCCGCCATGATCCCCTTGAACGAGGGGTAACGCGCCTCACCGGACTGGTCGGTCACCGACACCACCGCCGGCAGCGAGGCCTCCAGCTGCTCGGAAGCGGTGTCACCGTCACGGCGCCCCTTGACGACACCGCCCTCGACCGCGACCTCCGACAGCAGCGTCACCTGCGGCACACCCAGCCGCTCGGCCACCAGCGCGGGCACGATGCCCATCGTGCCGTCGGTCGAGGCCATGCCGGAGACCACCAGGTCGTAGCCGGCCTTCTCGATCGCCTTGGCCAGCACCAGCGAGGTGCCAAGCGCGTCCGTGCCGTGCAGGTCGTCGTCCTCGACGTGGATCGCCTTGTCCGCGCCCATCGACAGCGCCTTGCGCAGCGCGTCCTTGGCGTCCTCCGGACCCACGGTCAGAACAGTGATCTCCACGTCGTCGTCCGCGCCCTCATAGTTTTCCGAGATCTGCAGCGCCTGCTCCACCGCGTACTCGTCCAGCTCCGAGAGCAGCCCGTCCACGTCATCACGGTCGACGGTCAGGTCATCGGCGAAGTGCCGGTCGCCGGTGGCGTCGGGCACGTACTTCACGGTGACAACGATCCTCAGACTCACGCCGGCTCTCCTCGCGCGCAGGACATCCACATACTCGTACGACCGCCAACGTATGGTACTCAGTTCCCTCTGTAAAGGTACGTAGTGCCAAAAGGGTCCGCGCGGTGTTACGTTCCCGGCATGAGCGAGGCGCGCGGGGCCAACGGGTCACAGAAGAAGGCACCCATGCGGGAGGTGCTGGCCGAGGCGGCGTTCCAGCTGTACCTGGAGCGCGGGTTCGAGCGGACGACCGTGGACGACATCGTGGCGCGGGCCGGGGTCGGGCGGCGCTCGTTCTTCCGGTACTTCCCGTCCAAGGAGGACGCCGTCTTCCCGGACCACGAGAGCTGCCTGGCCGACATGACCGCGTACCTCGCCGCCGCGCGCCCGGACCGGGACGCCGTCGAGGTGGTGTGCGGGGCCGCGCGTCTCGTCCTGCGGATGTACGCCGCGAACCCCGAATTCTCCGTCCAGCGCTACCGGTTGACCCGCGAGGTGCCCGGTCTGCGCACCTACGAGCTCTCCGTCGTCCGGCGCTACGAGCGCACCCTCGCCGGTTATCTCGGCGGGCGCTGGGCCGACACCCCGGACGGCGCGCTGCGCGCCGAGGTCGTGGCGGCGTCGGTGGTCGCCGCGCACAACAACGGGCTGCGCACCTGGCTGCGTTCGGGTGGCGAGGGCGACGCCGAGGCGGCCGTGGACCACGCCCTCGGCCTCGTGCGGCAGGTGTGGGGCGAGGCGCCGGCGCAACCCGCGCCCCCGGTCGCGGCCGGGGGCGAGGAGGAGGAGGTCGTGGTCATGGTCGCCGCCAAGGGGGCTCCCATGTGGCGCGTCATCCAGCAGGTGGAATCGGCCTTGAGGGACGACTGACGCCCGCTTCGGGGCCGTTCGAAAGGTACTTGGTGTCTTTACGGGCGGCACTGAGTGTCATACGCTGCGAAGGCGTCGCGGCGGCAGCCCGGCGCGGCGGACGAGCGCGGGGAGACCGAGTGATGTCAGCGACAACCGGGATGTCCGGGGCCGGCGGCGCCGGCCTCATGACGCCGGCGGACGAGGCCGGCACGACGGGCTTCGCCCACCAGCGGTGCCGATGGTGCGGCACCACGTCGTTCCGGCGGCTGCTGTGTCCGGTCTGCGCGTCGAGCGACCTGACGACGCAGGTCAGCGCGGGTCCGGGCATCGTCGTGCAGACACGGGTCGTCCACCGCGGCTCCGGGGTCGCGCGCAACGAGGCGCTGGTGCGCTTCCCCGAGGACTTCGTCGTGCCGTGCCGGATCGTGGGCACGGCGCCGCACATGGTGTGGGTCGGGGCCACGGTGCGCCCCGCGCGCGCGATCCACGCGGGTGTCCACGCCGGCGCCGAGTCCGGGGAAGTCCTGTTCGAGCTGTGCGACCCGATCGGCGACGACGACCTGCGCTGAAGATCTGTGCGGAGAGGGCACGTACACGGGCACGTTCCGGGCGGGGCCGAACCGTTCCGGTCCTATTGTCACAGCCATGACGCCGCAGACTTCCTTCGCCCGCCTCCACCACCGGTCCGCCCCGCTGCTGCTGCCCAACGCCTGGGACCACGCCTCCGCCGCCGCCCTCGCGGCGCAGGGCTTCGAGGCCGTCGGCACCACCAGCCTCGGTGTCGCCGCCGCCGCCGGGCTGCCGGACGGGGCGGAGGCCACCCTCGACGCGACGGTGGCCCTGGCCCGCGTCCTCGGCAAGGGCGGATTCCTGTTCACCGTCGACGCCGAGGGCGGTTTCGGCGACGACGCCCAGGACGTCGCGGGGCTCGCCCGCACGCTGTACGAGGCGGGCGCCGCGGGCATCAACCTGGAGGACGGCCGCGCCGACGGCACCCTCGCCCCCGCGGAGCTGCACGCCGAGAAGATCGCCGCCGTGAAGTCCGCCGTGCCCGGGCTGTTCGTGAACGCGCGCACCGACACGTACTGGCTGGACCGCGACAAGACGGAGACCCGGGCGCGCCTCGCCGCCTACGAACGGGCGGGCGCGGACGGGGTGTTCGTGCCCGGCCTGTCGGACCCGGAGCGGATCGCCGGCCTCGCGGCGGCTTGCGCGACACCGCTGAACATCCTCTACAGCCCGGCCGGCCCCTCGCTCGCCGAACTCGGCGCGCTCGGCGTCCGCCGGGTCAGCCTCGGCTCGCTCCTCTACCGCCAGGCCCTGGCGGCGGCGGTGACGACGGCGACGGCCGTCCGGGACGGCCGCCCCGCGGACACTTCCCCGGCCCTGCCCACCTACGCCGAGGTGCAGCGGCTGGCCGCAGAGCGCCCTTAGCCCTCCACCCCCGGGGCCTCTCAGGCCCCGGCGGCCTCCTCCTCGATCCGGCCGAACTGTGCTCCCATCGCCGCCGCCAGCGCCTGCGCCCCGGAGAGCGGCCGGACCATCACCATGAGGTCGTCGATGAGCCCGTCCTCGTTCACGTGCAGGAAGTCGCAACCGGTGATCGTCCGGTCGCCGACCCGCGCCTCGAAGACCAGCGCGTGGTCGCGTCCGTCCTGGCTGCCGAACTCGCGGACGTAGCGGAAGTCCTCCAGGACCCGGGTGACGCCGCGCAGGATGGCGGCGGTGATCGCCTTGCCCGGGTAGGGCTTGAACACGACGGGGCTGGTGAAGACCACGTCCTCGGCCAGCAGGTCCTCGACGGCCGACAGGTCGCCCTTCTCCACGGCGGCACGGAAGGCGTGCACGGCTCCCACCTCATCTCTCATAGGCACCTCATAGGCACCCCATGGGCACCTCATAGGCACGGATTAAGCAATTAGTTGACTAGGTGCGGATGAGAATAATCGCCGGGCTGTAGGGTGTCCACATGTCTCTCAAGTACGCCGTCCTGGCCGCCCTGTTGGAGGGCGAGGCGTCCGGGTACGACCTGGCGAAGATCTTCGATGTCTCGGTGTCGAACTTCTGGGCCGCGACGCCCCAGCAGCTCTACCGCGAGCTGGACCGGCTGGCCGCGGAGGGACTGGTCGACGCGCGCGTCATGCCGCAGGAACGCAGGCCCAACAAGCGGATGTTCACGCTCTCGCGGACGGGCCGGGCGGATCTGGCCGCGTTCACGGCGCGGCAGCCGAAGCCGATGGCGATGCGCGACGAACTGATGGTGAAGGTGCAGGCCGCCGACGTCGGCGACCTCGACGCGGTGCGCGCCCACGTGGAGGAGCGCATGGCCTGGGCGCACGGCAAGCTCGCCCGCTACGAGCGCGTGCGCGGACACCTGCTCGGCGATCTCGACGAGGACACGTTCCTCGCGGAGGGTGAGCGGGTCGGCCCGTACCTGACCCTGCTCGGCGGCATCGCCCTCGAGCAGGAGTACCTGCGCTGGGGCAGGCGCGTCCTGGATGTGCTGGAGCGTCGCAGGGCGACCGCGGAGAAGGGCTCATAGGTACGCGACCGGGTACGCGACGGTTGCCGGGGCTGGTCCTCCAGGTGAAGCGTGCGCAAGGATGGAGGCATGACCGCGGCCCAGCGCGCCATGACCGAACTCGGGACATGGCCGCACCTGGTAAGTGGCCCGCCCCGGTGCTCGGTTGGGCACGCTTTCGGCGCTGAGGGCCACGAACTCGTCCATTTCCACGCCGACGACTGCGCAGATCTGTATCTCACGTCGACGGCGGTCGAGCGGCTGCTGCCGCAACTGCGGCACAGCAGCGCCATCCGCGTCCAGCCGGGCGCCTCCTGGATCACCGTGCTCCTGGAGTGCGACACGGACGTCGAACTGCTCCTCAGCCTGGTGAGCCTGGCCCTGAAGGAGCACGACGCGCACGCGTACCCCTCGGGTCCGTGCGACTGGGAACGCCCGCAGGCCTGCTGACGCCGCCGGGGCCGGGGCCGGGGCGCCGATATCGCCCTGGGCGAAGCCCGTTCGCCGTCCGGGGCGCCCGCCTTAACCTGGGCCGATGAGCACACAGGAGACCCCCAGGCCCCGTCCCGTCCGCGCTCAGGAGCCGCTGTGGCGGCATGTCGTCGGAGACGTGCTGCGCCGCGGGCGCCGGGCCCAGGGGCGGACCTTGCAGGACGTGGCCGACGTCGCGGGGATCTCCATGGCCTACCTCTCCGAGGTGGAGCGGGGCCGCAAGGAGGCGTCCTCGGAGATGCTCGCCGCCGCCGCGGGCGCGCTAGGCCTCGGCCTCGTCGACCTCCTGGCGCTCGCGCAGGGCGAGTTGGCGCGGGCCGCGCACCGCCGCCGCCCGGTCTCCGTCACCGCCGTCACCGCCGTCACCGCCGTCACGTCGCTCGGCTCGACGACGACGGCGGCGGGCGGCGCGCGCGGTGGCGACGGCCGGGGCACGGTGTGCCTGGCCGCGTGAGCGGTCGAGCCGTCGCGGGCCGTGCACCGTCGCTCACCCGTTCACTCGTTCGGCCCAGTCCCGCTGGCATGTGCCGCACCTCGGTGCGAACAGTCGGACATGACCCAAGCACCGCACGAACCGCAGAGTCCGCACCGCAGCCACCGCGCCGAGGACGAGCGAACGCGCCGTCCCGAGGGTCCGCTCGGCAGACTCGCCTCCGCCGCGTGGCAGGCGGTCCTCCTCGCCGGCGTCGCCGCCCTGATCCTCGGCGTGCTGGTCCTCGCCTGGCCGGGCGCCTCCTTGTGGGCCGCGGGCGTCCTCTTCGGCGTCTACCTCGTGGTCAGCGGCGTCTTCCAGCTGGTCACGGCGTTCGGCACGCATGTGACGACGGGGCTGCGCGTCATGGCGTTCATCAGCGGCGCCGTCTCCGTCCTGCTCGGCCTGTTCTGCTTCCGCGGCGCCATGCAGTCGATCCTGCTGCTCGCCCTGTGGATCGGCATCGGCTGGCTGTTCCGCGGGATCACGCAGACCGCGGCGGCCGCGTCCGATCCGGGGATGCCCGCGCGCGGCTGGCAGGTCTTCCTCGGGATCGTCAGCGCGATGGCGGGCATCGTGCTCATCGTGTCGCCGTTCGAGTCCGTCGCCGTCCTCACCCTGGTCGGCGGCTGCTGGCTGGTGGCGATGGGCGTCGTCGAGATCGTCGAGGCGTTTCTCCTCCGGAGCCGGGCGAAGAAGGTGCCGCACGGCGTGTGAGACCCCGGCCTGGCGGCACTGTGCCCCGCGCTCAGGACGAGCGCGGGGCACAGTGCCGCCAGGAAGCCTTCAGGGGCTTGAGCGGGAGCCGTCACTTCAGGGGCCTGCGCGGGAGCCGTCAGGGGCGCGGGTCAGACGCCCACGGCCTCCTCCAGTTCCTCCTCCACGCCCTCCGGCGCCGCAGGTACGAGCGCCCGCCTCCGCCGCCGCTCGGCGACGCCCGCGACCCCGATCGCGACCGCTCCCACGGCGAGCCACGCCACCAGCGTCCATACATGTCGACCCAGGCCGTACTGGTCGAAGTAGAGGAGGCTGCGGGCGCCCTCGACGAATCCCGCGCCGTTCCAGAAGGCGTGCAGGGAGGCGAAGAAGCCGTTCTGCAGCTCGGGGCGGAAGACCCCGCCGGAGCTGGTGAAGTTGAGCATCACGAACAGCACCATGACGGCGAGCGTCGTCCAGCGCTTGAGGAACGTGTGCAGGCCGACACCGATCAGCAGGATGCCCGCGGAGTACAGCCAGGCCATGCCCCACACGCCCCACAGGTGGGTGTGGGCGAGGTGGAAGACGGGCCCGGCGAAGGCGGCCCCCAGCAGGCCGACCACCGCGGAGACGCCGACCGCGAGGAGCGCCCGTGTCCGCATCCGCAGCGCGGCGCCCGCACCGCCGAGGACGGCCACCGACGCGTACGAGCCGATGCTCACCGCGACGAGCAGGAAGAACAGGCCCTGCCCCGTCGGGTCGTCGGAGACGGTCGGCGCCACATCGGTGACCTTGAGCGGTGCGCCCTGCCGCGCTGCGACCGGCGTGAAGATCTTCTGGACGACGGAGACGGTGGTGTCGGACCCGGCCGAGGCCACGATCAGCTCGGGCGCCTTCCCGCCCAGGACGTACGCGCCGTCGATGTGCCGCGTCCTGAGCTGGTCGACCGCCGCGTCGCGGGTGGCGAGCGTCCGCACGTCGAGGGCGTCGCCCGCCTTGTCCTCCACGGTCTGCGCGAAGACCTTCGCCTCCGGCCCCGCGCCGACGACGGCCACCGGCAGATGGTGCGGCTCCGGCGCGGCGAACGCGCCGAGGTAGGCGAGGCCCATGCCGACGCACATCAGGAGCGGGGTCAGCAGGTGGGTCAGGACGTGGCGCAGCGCCGCTCGCTGATCGGCGGGCATGAGCAGGACCTCCATGGGGCGCATCGAACAGGTTGGCTTATACAACTCTCAGACAAGTTGTACACTACAACCACATGGGAAGGGTGCGGTCCGGGGCGGGTGTGAGCATCGACACCCGAGGTGCTCTCGGGCGCGATCAGGCCGGTCGCGGCAGTGGGCGGTCCTCAAAGCGGGGGGCCGGGGGAGCGGAGCCGCCCTCGTCCTCGCCCTCATGCATCCGCAGACGCTCCCGCAGGGCACGGATGCGCAGGCTCGTCTCGTACAGATAGCGGACCTTCGTCCGCATCACCCACGGTTCCACCGGTTTGACGACGTAGTCGGCGACCCCGAGTTCGAAGGCCTTGACGGCGAGCGCGGGGTCCTGGCCCGCGCCCGTGATCATCATGATCGGGATGTCCTGCGTCTGTTCCAGGCGCGTCATGTAGTGGGCCACCTCGAACCCGCTGACGTCGGGCATCAGCACGTCGAGGAGGACCACCGCTATGCCGCCGCGCAGGACCGCCTTCAGGGCGTCGTCACCCGTGCTGGCGCGGTCGAGCGGGTAACGGAGCGGGGCGAGGGCGCTCTCCATCGCGAAGAGCGTGTCCTCGCGGTCGTCGACGACCAGGATTTTGGGCCGTGCAGCGGTGGGCATCGCCGGGTGCCTCCCCTCGTCGGCACCGACAGCATATGCCCGTACGCGCGCGGCGGAAGGGGCCTTCAATCCTCTCCGCGCACCAGATTCCAGTCGGTCTCCCGCTCGGACTCGGGCTCGACGGTGTCGCGGCCCTCGCGGCGGGCCGGGCGGCACGTGCGCACAGCTCCCCTGACCTCGTGTTTGGTCTCTTCGGGGTGGGGGGCGCGCGGCCGGGTGCTCATGGGGGAACCTCTTTTCGGACAGAAAGGATCTGATGCGGCCTGTAGACGGCTGGACAACGGACGGCCCGCGGGAGACCGGGTGCATCCGATCGCGGTCACGGCATATGACCGGGCGTGAGCCGGTGTGCGGTCAACTCGCCTTCGGCTTCGCCGGCTGCCGTGCGTTGCGCAGCGAGAACGGGTGCCCGGCGGGGTCGGCGTACAGCCGCGAAGCCGTACGGCCGCCATTGCCGCGGGTCTCCAGCGGACGGGCGTCGAGCCCGACGACCTGCCGCTCCACGGCGTCCAGGTGCTCCGGCGCCACCAGCAGGTCCAGATGCGCCTGCTGGGAGTCGTCGGGGCGCGGCCAGCTCGCGGGGGCGGCGTTGAGGTCGCGGCGGAACGCGAGGTGTGTGCCGTTCGCGCCGACCAGCTCGATCCGGTCGCCACCGTCGGGCGGCTGGACCTCCCCGTCGAGGAGCACCCGGTAGAACTCGCACAGTTCTTCCGGCTCCGCGCAGTCGAAGACCAGCACCGCCGCTTCCACGTGGCTCATCGGACCTCCCCGGTCTCGCCGTCCGTCGCTCCGCGAGTACCCCTGAACCCATGTCCGAATCGTCGGCCTTCGGTGTCGGCACCGGTATCCGTCACCACCGGCCTCCGCTGTTCACTCGCGTACGCGCTGCGGTATGTCGACCACGTCGAGGAAGACCTGGTCCGCCGTCGGCCAGGTCTCCTGGATCGACTTCTTGATGCGCTCGCTGACCAGCTCCAGGTGCTCGCTGTCGATGCCGGGCGTCAGGTCGATGCGGGCCGCGACGAGCGTGGAGTCCATGCCCAGCTGCATGGTGTGCAGCGCCGCCACGTAGTCGATCTCCGGCTGCTCCTGCAGGAGTCCGAGGATGCCCTCGCGCAGCTCGGGGTCGACGGCCTCGCCGATCAGCTGCTCGCGGGCGCTCTTGCCGAGCCCGAAGGCCACGTAGACCAGGAGCGCGCCGATCGCGAGGGACGCCGAGCCCTCCCAGACGACGTTGCCGGTGACCATGTGCAGGACCATGCCGCCGGCGGCGAGGAGCACGCCGAGCACGGCCGTGCTGTCCTCGGCGAGGACCGTGCGCAGCGCCGGGTCGGAGCCGATGCCCTTGCCGGGCTGGGCGCGGACCTGGAGGATCGCGCGGATCAGGGAGGCGCCCTCGGCGAGGAGGGCGACGCCGAGGACGACGAGCCCGGCCGTGTAGCCGCTGTGGGACTCCGTGGTGTTCGGGCCCGTCAGCGCTTCGAAGCCCTGGAAGAAGGAGAAGCAGCCGCCCATCACGAAGATGCCCACGGCAGCGAGCAGCGACCAGAAGAACCGCTCCTTGCCGTAGCCGAACGGGTGCTGGCGGTCCGCGGGGCGGCGGCTGCGGTGCAGCGCCGCGAGGAGGAAGACCTCGTTGAGGCTGTCGGCCACGGAGTGGGCCGCCTCCGAGAGCAGGGCGGGCGAGGCCGCGATGACGCCGCCGACCGCCTTGGCGACGGCGATGAGCAGATTCGCGGCGAGCGCCACAAGCACCGTCAGCCGGGTCTTGCGGTCCTCCTGCTCGCCGGACTTCTCGGTCTCGCTCACGTGTCAACTCACAGGGTGTGAAGGGTGGTTACCAAGGATGTGCGGCGGCCTCGGCGGGCCGGGGACCGGCGGGCCGTGACCGCGCGCCGTACCCCGTCCCCGATAACCGGCGCCCCCGCCCCGTAAACCCCGTGGACCAGCGCGAAGGACCCTCGCGGCCCGATGTCACAGGTCCAGCTGGTACTGGCACGAGCGATGCGTCGGTACGTAACCGAGCGCGTCGTTCACGGCGCGCATCGGGCGGTTGCTGTCCGCGGTGTCCGTGACGAGACCCGTCAGGCCCGGGTGGCGTGCGCGTACCCGCAGGATCTGGTCGGCCTTCATCCAGCGGGCGAGCCCCCTGCCGCGGTGCCGGGGGAGCACACCGGTGCCGTAGTGCTGGGCGTCGCCCTCACGGGAGCCCGGCACGACCAGCTCGGTGAAGGCGGCGACCGAACCGTCGCGCTCGTCGAGGGCGGCGACCGTGTGCAGCAGGTCGCCGCGGTCCGCGACGGCGGCGGCGACGGCCCGGACCCGCTCCACGTCCCAGTCGACGCGGCCGTGGTCGGCGTCGTCCATCGGCATGTCGTCCATGGCCCGGCGCGCGGCGGTGAAGGACTCCGCCAGGCCGTCGGGGACCGTGCCGTCCCATTCCGTCAACCGGTAACCCGGGCAGGGGTGTTGGGCCGTCGCCGTGAGGGCCGGGAGGTCGGCTTCGGCCAGGACCAGGCGCGTGTACGTGAGCCGCAGCACCCGCCGGAACTTCCGTGCCGTCAGGAAGACTTCGCCGGGGGAGTCGTCGTCGGCACCGGCGAGCAGCGAGCGGCGGCCGTCGGCGCGGGCCGCCTCGACCGCCGCCGCGAGCAGTTCCGTGCCGATCCCCGCGCGCCGCCCGGCCGGATGGACCCGGAGCGTCAGCTCGGCGAGGTGCCGCTGCCCGTCGCGGTCGAAGAGGCGCAGGAACGCCGAGCCGACCGGGTTGCCGTCCGCGTCCTGCGCCAGCCAGGCGAGGCGGCGCGTACCGGCGGTGGCGTGCGGGTCGACGAGCGGTGTCGGCCGGGCCCGTACCTGCGACACGTGGGACAAGAGCGCTCCAGGGGGAGGAAAGGTGGACGCACGCTGGGGGCGCGCGGGCGTGAAAGGCGCGCCGAAAGTACCCCCGTGCGCCGCCCGTCGCAAAGGAATTAGGGGGTCTCGCGCCGTCGAGCCGGTTTGGCCCCCGGCGATCCGGCTACCCGGCGCGGACGCAGACGTTTCCCGAAAGGAGCCGGGCCGGTGACCCCCCTGGCGAAGCAGTCGCACCCCCGCGCCGAGACCACCGAGGCCGCAGATCACGCCCTGATGACCGAACCGCCGAAGGACGCCCTGGTGCGCTTCCTCGAGAGCCGCTTCGCCTGCGCCCAGGCCTGCACCGAGTGCGCCCGCGCCAGCGCCCTGCGCGTCAGCTTCCTCGAGCCGGGCCCGCTCGCCCCTCCGTTGCAGGGCGGCCCCGTCCGGCGCCCCTCGGTCATGGACGCCGAGCGCGAGGGGCAGCGGCACGACCTGCGGCGCTCGCTGCTGCTCTGCGTCGAGGTCTGCGACGCGACCTGCCGGCTGCTCTCCGAGGAGACGCACCAGGACGAGTACGGGCTGCGGCTCCAGGTCGAGTGGTGCCGGGCGGTCGCCCTGGAGTGCGCGCACGCCTGCGACGGCGTCCCGGACGGCGCGGAGTGCGCCGAACAGTGCCGCGCGTGCGCACGCGCGTGCACCGACTTCCTCGCCGTGCTGGGCTGAACCCGAGCTCTACCGGGCATTCCCTATTTCTGGAACGGGTTCTACTGTGTGCGCCGACGCCGACCGGTCGACCGCCAGGAGGGGCCGTGCACCTCGCCTACACGCCCGAGCAACAGCAGCTGCGCACCGAGCTGCGCGCCTACTTCGCCGATCTCGTCCCCGACCACGCCTACGCCCGCTACGCCGAACCCGCCGCTCAGAAGCGCTTCTACCGGGAGACCGTGCGCCGCCTCGGCGCCGACGGCTGGCTCGGGGTCGGCTGGCCCGAGGAGTACGGCGGACGCGGTCTCACCCCCGTCGAGCAGTTCGTCTTCTTCGACGAGGCGGCCCAGGCGGGCGTCCCGCTGCCGCTCATGGCGCTCAACACCGTCGGCCCGACGATCATGCAGTTCGGCACGGACGAGCAGAAGGAGTTCTTCCTTCCGAAGATCCTCTCCGGCGAACTCGACTTCGCCATCGGCTACAGCGAACCGGACGCCGGCACCGACCTCGCCGCCCTGCGGACCCGCGCCGTCCGCGAGGGCGACACCTACGTCGTGAACGGGCAGAAGATCTGGACCACCAACGGCGACACCGCCGACTGGGTCTGGCTCGCCGTCCGCACCGACCCGCAGGCCCCGGCGCACAAGGGCATCACCATGCTGCTCGTGCCGACCTCCGACCCCGGCTACTCCTGCACCCTCATCACCACGCTCGCCTCGCACGACACCACCGCGAGCTACTACGAGAACATCCGCGTCCCCGTCTCGCGCCGCGTCGGCGAGGAGAACAAGGGCTGGCGCCTGATCACCAACCAGCTCAACCACGAACGCGTCACCCTCGCCGCCCACGGCACCATGGCGATCCGCGCCCTCCACGACGTCCAGCGCTGGGCCATGGAGACCAAGCTCGCCGACGGCCGCCGCGTCATCGACCTCGGCTGGGTCAGGAAACGCCTCGCCCGGACCCACACCAGGCTGGACGCCATGAAACTCCTCAACTGGCAGATGGTGAGCGCCCTCCAGGAGTCCACCCTCACCCCGCAGGACGCCTCCGCCGTCAAGGTCTACGGCTCCGAGGCGCGCCGCGACGCGTACGCCTGGCTGATGGAGGTCGTCGGGGCGGCGGGCGCCCTGAAGGAGGGCAGCGCCGGGGCGGTCCTCCACGGGGAACTGGAGCGCGGCTACCGCTCGGCCGTCATCTTCACCTTCGGCGGCGGCAATAACGAGATCCAGCGCGAGATCATCTCCTGGATCGGGCTCGGGATGCCACGGGTACGCCGCTGAACCCGCGCCGTCCCGCACACTTGCCGGAGTGACGGCCACGATCAGGAGGCGCGAGTGACGGGGACGAGCACGGCGGACCCGGGGCTCTTCGGCCCCGACTCGGTGACCTGGCACCTGCACGCCGACCCCATGATGTGGGTGGCGGGCATCCGCGCCCTGTACCTCCAGGCGCTGCACCCGCGCGCCGTGCGCGGCGTCCTGCAGAACTCCGACTTCCGGCGCGACGCGTGGGGCCGCCTCATGCGCACCGCGGGCTTCGTCGGCACGACGACGTACGGGACCACGGAGGCGGCCGAGAAAGCGGGCGCGCGGGTCCGCAAGATCCACCGCATGGTGTCGGCCACCGACCCGGAGACCGGGGAACGCTACGGCGTCGACGAACCCGCGCTGCTGCTCTGGGTGCACTGCGCCGAGATCGACTCCTACCTCCACACCGCCCGGCGCTCCGGCTTCCCGCTCACCGACTCCCAGGCCGACCGCTATCTGGCCGAACACCGCACCAGCGCCCGCCTCGTCGGTCTCGATCCGGCCGAAGTGCCCGCCAGTCGCGGGGAGCTGGCGGACTACTTCGCCTCCGTGCGGCCCGATCTCGCCGCCGGTCCCGATGCCCGCGTCGTCGACGACTTCCTGCGACGCCCGCCCACGAACCCCTTCCTCGTCCCGGCCCGCGACCTGCTGTGGCGGCGCGTCGCCAACCTCGCCTACGCCTCGCTGCCGCCCTTCGCCCACGAGCTGTACGGGCGGCCCGCCCCCGCCCCCGCCGTCGTCACCCGGCGCCTGCGCGCCACCGGCACCGCGCTGCGCGCCGTCCCCGCACGCCTGCGCTGGCAGCTGCCCCCGAAACACATCCTGCGGGCCATGGCTCGACTGGGCCCCCACACCCGCCCGGCCCCGTACAAAGTCGGCACCCCCGTGGCCATACTGGAACGGGGGAGCGCGGGGCGAGGTGACGGGGGCGACAGCGGGACATGTCAAAGCCGGGGCAGAGCGGGAACGACACCCTGATCCACGGGCGGTACCGGCTGCTCGACCTGATCGGCCGGGGCGGAATGGGCGAGGTGTGGCGCGCCCGCGACGAATCGCTCGGCCGGCACGTCGCCGTCAAATGCCTCAAGCCGCTGGCGCCCCAGCGGGACCCGGCCTTCACCCGGGTGCTGCGGGAGCGCTTCCGCCGGGAGGCGCGGGTCGCGGCGGCGCTCCAGCACCGCGGCATCACCGTCGTCCACGACTTCGGCGAGTACGAGGGGCTCCTGTACCTGGTGATGGAGCTGTTGGAAGGCAGGAACCTGAGCCAGCTCCTGGAGGACAACCGGCACCACCCGCTGCCCGTCGACGACGTCGTCGACATGGCCGAACAGATCGCCGCCGCCCTCGCCTACACGCACGAACAAGGCATCGTGCACCGGGACCTGAAACCCGCCAACATCGTGCGCCTCGCCGACGGCACGGTGAAGATCTGCGACTTCGGCATCGCCCGGCTCGGCGCCGACATCGGCTTCAGCGCCCGCCTCACCGGCACCGGCATCGCCATGGGCACCCCGCACTACATGTCGCCCGAGCAGATCGGCGGCGCCCAGGTCGACCAGCGCAGCGACCTCTACTCGCTCGGCTGCGTGCTCTACGAGATGGCCACCGGCGCGCCCCCGTTCGACCTGGACGACGCCTGGGCCGTGCTCGTCGGCCACCGCGACACCCCGCCCGCGCCGCCGCGCAGGCACCGCCCGGACCTGCCCGCCTACGTCGAGCGGATCATCCTCGACCTGCTCGCCAAGAAACCCGAGCAACGCCCGCCCGACGCGCGCGAGCTGGGCCGCCGCATCGCCACCGGACGCACCGCGCGCGGCGCGTACGTGCCCACCGTGCGCACCCCGCGGGTCCTCCCGCACCCGGACACCCAGGTCGTCACCGGACAGCCCCTCTCGCGCGAGCCGAGGCTGCCCTCGTGGACCCGCGGCATGACCACGGGCCACAAGGCCACCGCCGGCGCGGGGCCGCGCGCGGGCCCGCCCGATCCGGCGGCCGGGCTCTCCGGCGAGTGGATCCCGCGCCCCACCACCGGACGCCCCACCACCGGACCCGGCGCCACCGGACCCCCGGCCGTCGAACGGCCCACGCCCGCGCCGGAGTTGCTCGCCACCCTCCTCTCCCGGCACAACGCGGGCCTCAGCCTCGGCCGGCTCGGCCGCTGGACCGAGGCCGGCGAGGTCCACCGCGCGGTCGCCGCCGAACGCGAGCACGCCCTCGGCCCCGACCACCCCGACACCCTCGCCAGCCACTACGAGACCGCCTTCGCGCTGAGCCGCACCGGCCGCGCCGCCGACGCGCTGCGCACCTACCGGCACGTCGCCGAGGGCCGCGAGCGCGTCCTCGGCCCCGACCACCCCGACACCCTCGGCGCCCGCCAGGAGGTGGCGTACGTCCTCGGCAAGCTGGGCCGCCACTTGGAGGCGCACCAGGCGTACACGTCCGTCCTCGCCGCCCGCGAGCGGGTGATGGGCGCCGACCACCCCGACACCCTGCGCTGCCGCCACAACCTCGCCTTCAACCTCAGCCGTCTCGGCCGCCCGGGAGACTCGTACCGCATGGCGAAGGAGGTCGTCGACGCGCGCGCCCGCGTCCTCGGCCCCGACCATCCGGACACGCTCGTCACCCGCTGCGAAGTCGGCTACACGCTCGGCAAGTTGGGGCGCTGGAGCGAGGCGCTGGAGGTCTACCGCGAGGTGGCGCGGGCCCGGGCGCGGGCGCTCGGCCCCGACCATCCGGACACCCTCGCCGCGCGCTACGAGGCCGGCATCGGTTTGGGGCGGCTCGGCCGCAGCGCGGAGGCGCTCACCCTCTACCGCGACCTGGTCGACGACCGCGTCCGGGTCAGCGGCCCCACCGACCCGGAGACCCTGCGCGCCCGGCACGGCCTCGGCGTCAACCTCGGCCGCCTCTCCCGCTGGGAGGAGGCGCTCGCCGAGGCCCGCGACGTGTGCGCGATCCGCGAGCGCGTCCTCGGCCCCGACCACCTGGACACCCTCATCAGCCGCCGGGAGGTCGCGGTCGGGCTCGGCTGGCTGGGGCGCTGGCAGGACGCGCTCGCCGAGTACCGGAGCGTGGCCGCCGCCCGCGAACGGGTCCTCGGCGCGACCCACCCCGACACACTGGCCAGCCGCAACGACGAGGCGCAGTGTCTGGAGCAATTGGGCCGGGGCGCGGAGGCGGCGGAGCTGTACCGTCGAGTCGCCGCGTTGCGCCAGCGGGGACGGCCGCGCGGCTGAGCGCACGGGCCCCGCCCGGGAACAGAGGGGCCCGTCTTGGACCAGCTCGATCAGCAGCACACCGCGTACGACGTCGTCATCGTCGGCGGGGGCCACAACGGTCTCGTCGCCGCCGCCTACCTGGCCCGCGCGGGCCGCACCGTCGCCGTGCTCGAACGGCTCGGCGCGACCGGCGGCGCCGCCGTCTCCACCCGCCCCTTCACCGGCGTGGACGCCCGCCTCTCCCGCTACTCCTACCTCGTCAGCCTCCTGCCGAAGAAGATCGTCGACGACCTCGGGCTCGACTTCGCCGTGCGGCGGCGCACCGTCTCCTCGTACACGCCGACCGTCCGCGCCGGGCGTCCGACCGGGCTCCTGGTCGGCGGCGGTCAGGACCGTACGCGCGAGGCGTTCGCCCGCCTCACGGGCGGCGAGCATACGTACGAGACGTGGAGCGGTTTCTACGAGCTGACGCGGCACGTCGCCGAACGGGTCTTCCCCACCCTCACCGAACCCCTGCCGAGCCGCGCCGCCCTGCGCGAGCGCGTCGGCGACGACGCGGCGTGGCGGCTGCTGTTCGAGGAGCCGATCGGCGTCGGCATCGAGGAGCGCTTCTCGGACGACCTGGTGCGCGGCATCGTCCTCACGGACGCGCTGATCGGCACCTTCGCCGACGCCCACGACCCGTCGCTCGCCCAGAACCGCTGTTTCCTCTACCACGTGATCGGCAACGGCACCGGCGACTGGGACGTGCCCGTCGGCGGCATGGGCGCGCTCACCGACGCCCTCGCCGCCACGGCCCGCGCGGCGGGCGCGCACCTCGTCACCGGACACGAGGCGACCCGCGTCGAGACGGACGGCCGACGCGCGGAGGTCACGTACCGGACGGCGGACGGGGAAGGCACGGTCGCCGCCTCGCACGTCCTCGTCAACGTCTCCCCGCAGGACCTCGCCCGCCTCCTCGACACCCCCGCGCCCGCCCCCGCCGAGGGCGCCCAGCTCAAGGTGAACATGCTGCTCAAGCGGCTGCCGCGGCTCAAGGACACGTCCGTCGACCCGCGCGAGGCGTTCGCGGGGACGTTCCACATCGCCGAGGGGTACGAGGAACTCGCGACGGCGTACGCGGAGGCGGCCGCCGGGGCGCTGCCCACCGCGCCGCCCTCGGAGATCTACTGCCACTCCCTGACCGACCCGACGATCCTCGGACCCGAGCTCGCCGCACGCGGCTACCAGACCCTCACCCTCTTCGGCCTGCACACCCCGGCGCGCCTGTTCACCGAAAACAACGAGGCCGCCCGCGCCGCCCTTCTGACCGCGACCCTGGCCCAGCTCGACGCCCACCTCGCCGAACCGCTCGCCGACTGCCTCGCCGAGGACGCCGAAGGCCGCCCCTGCATCGAGGCGAAGACCCCGCTCGACCTCGAACGCGACCTGCGCCTCCCCGGCGGCCACATCTTCCACGGCGACCTGTCCTTCCCGTACGCGCGGGACGGGGAGGGGGACGGCGCGGGCCGCTGGGGTGTGGAGACCGGCCACGCGAACGTGCTGCTGTGCGGCGCGGGCGCGGTGCGCGGCGGCGGGGTCAGCGGCATCGCCGGGCACAACGCCGCGATGGCGGTGCTCGGCCGCTGAACCCCGGCGCGGCGCTCCCCAGTCCCCAGTCCCTAGTCCTTAGTCCTTGGAGGACGTCCAGCCGACCGCCTCGATCCGGGAGGCGTCGGCCGGGCGCGCCTCGTCGAAGGCGACCGCCCGGCGGCCGTCGGTGACCCGTACGCCGTCCACGTAGACGCCGCGCCCGACGTACAACTGGTCCGTCGTGTACCGCCATCGCACGCGCGTGGAGGCGGAGGCGAAGCCGCCGAGGTCCGCGGTGAGGCGGTGCCAGGCGCGGCCCGCCCAGCCGTCGGCCGTGCCCTTCGGGTGGGCGTCCGCGCCGTCGGTGGTGAAGGGGAGCGGTGCCCAGGTGGCGCCGCCGTCCGTCGAGGCCTCCAGGAAGAGCAGGTCGGAGCGCGGTTCGGTGTCCCACCACAGGGAGCAGGTCAGGCGGGCGTCGGCGGAGGTCAGACGCAGGTCGGGCAAGGTCAGCGTGGCCGTGGCCGCGCTCGTCATGCCGGAGAACCAGGCGGTGCGCCCGTGCGCGGGGCGGACCGCGACCGCCCGCGCGAGGTGATTGCCCGCGGCGACCCGGGGTGCGGAGCCGGACCGCCAACTGCGCACGGGATGCACGGAGTTGCCGAGGACGATGAGGAACGAGTCGGTCGTCGGGTCGAGGACGATCGAGGTGCCGGTGAACCCGGTGTGCCCGGCGGTGCGCGGAGTCGCCATCGCGCCCATGTACCAGTGCTGGTAGAGCTCGAAGCCGAGGCCGTGCTCATCGCCGGGGAAGGCCGTGTTGAAGTCGGTGAACATCAGTTCCACCGACTTCTCGGAGAGGATGCGGGCGCTGCCGTACACCCCTCCGTTCAGGAGCGTCCGGCCGAGGACCGCGAGGTCCCAGGCGCTGGAGAACACGCCCGCGTGGCCCGCGACGCCGCCGAGACCGAACGCGTTCTCGTCGTGCACCTCGCCCCACACCAGCCCGCGTTCAAGGCCCGACCAGGGCGCCCGCTCGTCCTCCGTCGCCGCGATCCCCGGCTTCCAGGACGCGGGCGGGTTGTAGCGGGTGCGGTCCATGCCGAGCGGCCGGGTGATCCGCTCGCGCAGGAGGACGTCGAGGCTCTTGCCGGTGAGCTTCTCCAGAACCAGCTGGAGCGAGATGAGGTTGAGGTCGGAGTAGAGGTAGACGGTGCCGGGCGGGTTGAGCGGCGCCTCGTTCCAGATCAGCCTGAGCTGTCCCTCGCGCGTGGGCTCCTTGTAGAGCGGGATCCAGGAACGGAATCCGGAGGTATGGGTGAGGAGCTGCCGGACGGTCACGTCCTGCTTGCCCGCGCCCGCGAAGTCGGGCAGGTAGGAGGCGACCTTGCCCTCCAGCTCCAGGTGGCCGCGCTCGATCTCCTGCACGGCGAGGATCGACGTGAACAGCTTCGAGACGGACGCCAGGTCGAAGACGGTGTCCTCCGCCATGTCGATCTGCTGGTCGGCCGGGAACTCGACACCGGTGTCGGTCGCGTCGTCGTAGCGCGCGTAACGCACCGCCTTGCCGATCGGCTGGTGCAGGGCGACCGTGCCGCCGCGCCCCGCGAGCAGTACGGCGCCCGCGTACCACGGGTGCTTGGGGGAGGGGCCGAGGAACTTCTCCGCGTCGGCGACCAGTTGCCGCAGGTGACCGGCGAGCAGGCCCGCGCGTTCGGGGGAGCCGTGGCGCAGGGTGGGGCGGTGGGGTGCCCCCGCCTCCGTCGCCGCCGCCGCGGGCCCCGCCGGGAAAGGGGCGAGGGCGAGCGCGCCGCCCAAGGCGATTCCCAGTCCGCCCAGTTGGCGCCGGGTGAGGCCGCCCCGCGATCTGTCCCGGTCCGGTGCGTTCATGAGCAGCCTCCTGAAAGTATCTTTCGGGATCTCCTTGGACGGGTGAAACTTTCATGTCAGTACTGCCTCGTGTCAACCACCGCGAATCGCGTACGCGGCTCGTACACGGATCGCGAAGAATCTGACGCTGCATCAGAAAAGCTCTTCCGTCGTCCGGCCCGCTGCGGCATCCTGCGCGCATGCAGACGGAGCTGAGCAACAGACTGGGGATCGAACACGCCGTCTTCGGCTTCACCCCGTTCCCCGCGGTGGCCGCCGCCATCAGCAGGGCCGGCGGCCTCGGCGTCCTCGGCGCCGTCCGCTACACGGCCCCCGACGACCTCACCCGCGACCTCGACTGGCTGCACGCGCACGCCGACGGCCGCCCCTACGGGCTCGACGTCGTCATGCCCGCGAAAAAGGTCGAAGGCGTCACCGAGGCCGACGTCGAGGCGATGATCCCCGAAGGCCACCGGCAGTTCGTCCGGGACACGCTCGCCAAACACGGCGTGCCCGAACTCGCCGAGGGCGAGGCGGCCGGCTGGCGCATCACCGGCTGGATGGAACAGGTCGCCCGCGGCCAGCTCGACGTCGCCTTCGACTACCCGATCACACTCCTCGCCAACGCGCTCGGCTCACCCCCGGCCGACGTCATCGCCCGCGCCCACGACCACGACGTCCTCGTCGCCGCGCTCGCGGGCAGCGCGCACCACGCCCGCAAACACGCCGCCGCGGGGATCGACATCGTCGTCGCCCAGGGCTACGAGGCCGGGGGCCACACCGGCGAGATCGCGTCCATGGTGCTCACCCCCGAGGCGGTCGAGGCGGTCGCGCCCCTGCCCGTCCTCGCGGCCGGCGGCATCGGGAGCGGGCAGCAGGCCGCGGCGGCGTTCGCGCTCGGCGCGCAAGGGGTGTGGCTCGGCTCCGTCTGGCTGACCACCACCGAGGCGGACCTCAGCTCACCCGCCCTGACCCGCAAACTCCTCGCAGCGGGCTCCGGCGACACGGTGCGCTCGCGCGCGCTCACCGGGAAACCGGCGCGGCAGTTGCGCACGGAGTGGACGGACGCCTGGGACGACCCCGCCGGGCCCGGGACCCTGCCCATGCCCTTGCAGGGGCTGCTGGTCGCCGAGGCCGTGTCCCGGATACAGAAGTACGAGGTCGAGCCGTTGCTCGGGACTCCTGTGGGGCAGATCGTGGGGCGGATGAACTCGGAGCGCAGCGTGCGGGTTGTCTTCGACGAGTTGACCCGGGGGTTCGAGGAGGCGATCGGCCGCCTGAACCGGATCGCCGGGGCGGCGTAGGGGGTGGGCGCGCTGGCGTGCGGTACGGGTCCCCCCGGCTCCCCGCCATGCGTCCCACCGTTGTGGCTGGTCGCGCAGTTCCCCGCGCCCCTCGGGCTTGCGGCTGCGCCGCGACGCCTCGGATCGTCGTCATGCGTCCCACCGTCGTGGCTGGTCGCGCAGTTCCCCGCGCCCCTCGGGCTTGCGGCTGCGCCGCGACGCCTCGGATCTCCGTCATGCGTCCCACCGTCGTGGCTGGTCGCGCAGTTCCCCGCGCCCCTGGGGCGTGCGGCTGCGCCGCGACGCCTCTGCCGTTGGGGGCGCGCCCGCTGGGAGATGTCGCACGGAGTGCGCATCTCAGGGGCGCGGGGAACTGCGCGACCAGCCACGACGAGACGTGCACCCGGCAACGGACAGACCCCGCACCCCGCACCCCGCACCCCGCACCCCGCCCCAGAGAGGAGCCCCATGCCAGACGCACCCCCGCCGAACGGTTTCTGGGCCCAGGCCGCCGCGAACCCGGATCGCCCGATCCTCGCCACCCCGGACGCGGACACCTGGTCCGCGGGACGCCTGCACGCCGCCGCGAACCAAATGGCGCACGGCCTGCGCCGGGCCGGCCTGAAGAAGGGAGACGTGTTCGCCGTCGTCCTCCCGAACGGCGTCGAGTTCTTCACCGCCTACCTCGCCGCCTCCCAGGCCGGCTTCTACCTGGTCCCGGTCAACCACCACCTCGTGGGCCCGGAGATCGCCTGGATCGTCGCGGACTCGGGCGCGAAGGTCCTGATCGCCCACGAACGCTTCGCGGAGCAGGCCCGTACCGCCGCCGACGAGGCGAACCTCCCCCCGACCCACCGCTACCTCGTCGCCAGCGGCGACCACGGCATCGAGACTTTCCGGCCGTACGCCGAACTCCTCGAAGGGCAGCCGGAGTCACCCCCGCAGGACCGCACCCTCGGCTGGGTCATGAACTACACGTCCGGCACGACGGGCCGCCCGCGCGGCATCAGGCGCCCCCTCCAGAACAAGCTCCCCGAGGAGGCGTACCTCGGCGGGTTCCTCGGAATCTTCGGGATCAAGCCCTTCGAAGGCAACGTGCACCTGGTGTGCTCGCCGCTCTACCACACGGCGGTGCTCCAGTTCGCGGGCGCGGCGCTGAACATCGGCCACCCGGTCGTCCTGATGGACAAGTGGACCCCGGAGGGAATGCTCCGCGCCATCGACACGTATCGCTGCACGCACACACACATGGTCCCGACCCAGTTCCACCGCCTCCTCGCGCTGCCGCAGGAGGTGAAGGACCGGTACGACGTGTCGTCCATGCGGCACGCCATCCATGGCGCGGCGCCCTGCCCCGACCACGTCAAACGCGCGATGATCGACTGGTGGGGCACGTGCGTGGAGGAGTACTACGCGGCGAGCGAGGGCGGCGGCACGTTCGCGACCGCCGAGGAGTGGCTGAAGAAGCCGGGGACGGTCGGCAAGGCGTGGCCCATCAGCGAGCTGGCCGTCTTCGACGACGACGGGAACCGGCTGCCCGCCGGCCGGCTCGGCACCGTCTACATGCAGATGAGGACCGGCGGTTTCGCTTACCACAAGGACGAGGGCAAGACGAGGAAGAACCGCATCGGCGACTTCTTCACCGTCGGCGACCTCGGCGTGCTCGACGAGGACGGCTATCTCTTCCTCCGCGACCGGAAGATCGACATGATCATCTCCGGGGGTGTGAACATCTACCCCGCCGAGATCGAGTCCGCGCTCCTGACCCACCCCGCCGTCGCCGACGCGGCCGCGTTCGGCATCCCGCACGACGACTGGGGCGAGGAGGTCAAGGCCGTCGTCGAGGTCGCCGACGGCCATACGGCCGACGACGCCCTCGCGTCCGACATCCTCGCCCACTGCGAGGCACACCTAGCGGGCTACAAACGCCCCAAGAGCGTCGACTTCGTCGAGACGATGCCCCGCGACCCCAACGGCAAGCTCTACAAACGCCGCCTGCGGGACCCGTACTGGGAGGGGAGAACGCGGCCGCTGTGACCCCTATCCGCGCACCCGCACCACCTTCAGCGCGGGTGAGCGCAGGATGTCCTGTTCGCAGAAGCGTTCCGTGACCCACTTCTTCCGCGCGTAGAGGTGGGTCTGGTCGGCGTAGTGCGGGGAGTTCGGGTTCGAGGACTGGGAGTAGGTGAGGAGGGTGCGGGCCACAGGGCAGTGGCCGCCGTCCCAGCCCACGGCCTGGATGTAGCTGGAGCCGTGGGCCACCTCGGTGTAGCCGCCGCCCCGCGCGTCCCAGACCGGCTCGACCTTGTTCCAGACGCCGAGCGACTCGGTGCCGCCGTGCACCGGGATCCGGTCGCCGCCGCGCACCACGACCTGGTGCTCGCCGAGCCGCGCGTCCAGGGCGATGCCCGCGTCCCGCAGTTCGGTGACCGTGTCGGCGAGCGCGGTCGCGAACCCGGGCTGCGCGGTGTCGAGCGTGTTCGGTGTGCGTACCGGGTCGGCGGCGGAGAAGGGCACTTTCCACAGCGTGGCCGCCGGGACCGCCGCCGTCAGCTTCCGCCAGAACCGGTCGAAGAGCAGCGCGCCCCGGCTGCCGGTGTCCATGGTGCGGTCCCAGCGCGCCAGGACCCCGCAGGCACGGGACACGTCGACGGCCTGGCCGTCACTCCCCGTCGCCTTGCCGCCCGGCAGCGCCGCGCACGCCTTCGCCGTGTCCGCCGCCGTCAGGTCACCGGCCGGTACCCGGTCGGTGAACTGCTGCTGTTGGAGGTCTGCGACGCGCAGACCGCCCTGGTCCGCCATCGCCGTCACGTCCTCGATCGCGCCGCGCGTCCGCATGGAGCGCTGCGTGCCGACCGTGCCGAAGATCCGCTCGTACCCGGTCAGCGGCCGGTCCGCGTTGGCCAGCCAGGCGCTGTCGTTGGAGTTCTCCGCGTAGGGAGCGTCCTTGAGGACCGGCATCTTCGACGGGCCGAAGATCCCCGGCTGCACCGCGTCCTTGTCCCGGCCGAGCGCGCAGTCCCCGCGCGAACCGTCGAGCACCGCGACGCCGGAGGCCGGGTACGTGGCCTTGCCGAGCGGCGTCGAGCAGCGCGCCGCCAGATCGTCCGTGATCCGCGGCAGGACCTGCGACTGCGTGAAGAGGGAGTGGCCCTGGGAGTCGGCGGCGATCGTGTTCACCCACGGGATGCCCTGGGTGCGGCGCAGCGCCCGCAGTACGTCGTCCGTCGAGCGCGCCTTGCTGAAGCCGAGCGCGGTGTCGGAGGCCCGCATGTTGACCGCGTTGGGGTCGTTGAGCGCGTACGCGGTCGTCGCCGTCCAGGGCAGCGGGAGTTGCGCGCCGAGCGAGGTGACGACGGGGCCGTACCGGGTCCACCACTGCGTGCGGGTCACGTCCGCGCCGTCCCGCACGGGGACCGTCACGCGCCGCTGCACCATCTTCTCCCGTTTCCCGTCGACCACGTACGCGGTGGGGTCGGACGGGTCGAGGGTCAGCTGGTGCAGGTTGAAGGTGACGCCGGTCGCGACCGTGTGGCTCCACGCGACACGGGAGTTGTGCCCGATGGAGATCGTGGTGGTGCCGAGCAACGAGCCGCCCATGACGTCCAGTTCACCGGGGATCGTCTGCTGCGACTGCCAGAAGCGGCGACCGCCCTGCCAGGGGTAGTGCGGGTTGCCGAGCAGGAGCCCGCGCCCGTTCGCGGTCGTGGCCCCGCTGAAGGCGACGGCGTTCGATCCCATGTCGGAACCGTCCTGTGCGAACAACTCCCGCGCTGCGTCGGCCAGTTGTCGTCGGGTCGGCTGTTCCTCGGGCGGCGTCGCGCTCGCCCGCCCGCCGGCCGTCGGTGGTTGCGCGGCCGTGATCCCGTCGACCCCGCGCCCCTGCCCGCCGAGCACCGATATCGCGAACCCGCGCGCCGCCACGTCGAGCGTCGTCACCGGCTTCACCCACGCGGCGCCCTTGCACGCCGGGTCGGTGACGCGGTTCTGCCTCAGCCACGCGTTGTATCCGGCGGCCCAGCCGCGCATCGCGTCCTCGACATCCCTGCTGGGCCCGGCCGGAGCGGGCGTGGCGAGCAGTTTCTCCACGGTGCGCGCCTCGCGTACGCCACGGAAGTAAAGGTCGCTGGCGAGGTTCTCGGTGGCCGAGGAGAGCGAGCCGTCGGGCGCCGCGTCCGGTCCGAACCAGCGCGAACGCTCGCCCCGTACGGTGAGGAACCCGTCGGCGAGGGTGCACACCTGGTCGGCGGCCTGCGCCCAGCCGGTGCCGAAGCCCAGGTTCGTGTAGTCCTTGGCGACGATGTGCGGAATGCCGTACTCGGTGTAGCGGACGGTGGCGGACAGGCCGCCGCCGTGCGGGCGCTCGTGCCCGTGCCGCCCGGCCGCGGCCGACGGAAGCGCGGCCGTGGTGACGAACGCGGTCAGCAAGGCGATCCCGGCGACCGTGCGGCGCCGTGGTCTCGGACGAATGCGCATCGTGCTCCCAACGGGTGTCGCGGGCAGGAGCGGCTGAGCGTACCAAGCGGTATGTCACCTGCCGAGGGGGCTGCACGGACGCGCCCGTACCTGCTGTGCCCATGCGCCGCACCCGCCGTGCACGTGTCTTGACCCGGCGGTCCCGGGCGCAGAGGATCACGCCATGACGAGGTCACCGGCGTCCGCAGCGGCAGTCAGCACCGTGGACGGAGTGCTGCGGCGCAGCGCCCGCCGCACCCCGGCGCGGGTCGCCCTGCGCTACGGGCCGCGCTCATGGACGTACGGGGAACTCGACGACGCGGTCTCGCGCGCGGCCGGCGTCCTGCGCGGCCTGGACCTCGCGCCCGGCGACCGGGTCGGCGCCTACGGGCACAACTCCGACGCCTACCTCATCGGTTTCCTGGCCTGCGCCCGCGCGGGCCTCGTGCACGTCCCCGTCAACCAGAACCTGACCGGCGACGACCTCGCCTACATCGTCGGGCAGTCCGGCAGCGCGCTCGTGCTCACCGACCCGGACCTCGCGGACCGGCTCCCGCAGGACGTGCCGACGCTGGCGCTGCGCGACGCCGACGACTCCCTCCTCGCCCGGCTGCCGGGCGCCGCGCCCCACGACGGTGCACAGCCCGGCGCCGACGACCTCGCGCAACTCCTCTACACCTCCGGCACGACGGCCCTGCCGAAGGGTGCCCGGATGTCCCACCGGGCCCTCGTCCACGAGTACGTCAGCGCGATCCACGCGCTCGACCTCAAGGACACGGACCGGCCGGTGCACGCGCTGCCGCTGTACCACTCGGCGCAGATGCACGTGTTCCTGCTGCCGTACCTCGCGGTCGGCGCCACCAGCACACTCCTCGACGCGCCCGACGCCGCCCGGATCCTCGATCTCGTGGAGGCGGGCGAGGCCGACAGCCTCTTCGCGCCGCCCACCGTGTGGATCGGCCTGTCCCGGCACCCGGACTTCGCGACCCGCGACCTCGGCGGCCTGCGCAAGGCCTACTACGGCGCGTCGATCATGCCGGTGCCCGTCCTGGAGCGGCTGCGCGAACGCCTCCCCGGCCTCGCCTTCTACAACTGTTTCGGGCAGAGCGAGATCGGCCCGCTCGCGACCGTGCTCGGGCCGGGCGAGCACGAGGGGCGGATGGACTCCTGCGGGCGGCCCGTCCTGTTCGTCGAGGCGAAGGTCGTCGACGAGGACGGCGAGGAGGTGCCCGACGGCACGCCCGGCGAGGTCGTCTACCGCTCCCCGCAACTGTGCGACGGCTACTGGGACAAGCCCGAGGAGACCGCGCAGGCCTTCCGGGACGGCTGGTTCCGCTCCGGTGACCTGGCGGTGCGCGACGCCGAGGGCTACTTCACCGTCGTCGACCGGGTGAAGGACGTCATCAACTCCGGTGGTGTGCTCGTCGCCTCCCGCCAGGTCGAGGACGCGCTCTACACGCATCCGGCCGTCGCCGAGGCGGCCGTGATCGGGCTGCCGGACGAGCGGTGGATCGAGGCGGTGACGGCGGTCGTCGTCCGGGCGCGGGGCATCGCCGTCACCGAGGAGGAACTCCTCGCCCACGCGCGCGAGAAGCTCGCCCACTTCAAGGCGCCCAAACGGATCGTCTTCGTGGACGAGCTGCCGCGCAACGCGAGCGGGAAGATCCTCAAGCGGGAGCTGAGAGACGTGCTGTGACCGGCGTGCTGTGACCGGCGTGCTGTCACCGACGTGCTGTCACCGACGTGCTGTGAACGACGCGCTCTGAATGATCCGCTCTGAACGACGCGCTCTGAATGACCCACCCTGAACGACCCGCTGTGAACCCTACGGGTGGTTCCGGAGATCCACGATCCGCTTGATCTTGCCGACCGAGCGCTCCAGCGTCTCCGGGTCGACGATCTCGACGGCCACGCTCACCCCGACCCCGTCCTTCATCCGCGCGGCGATGGTCCGCGCCGCCGCCTCCCGCTCGTCCGGCGTCGCGTCGGGCCGGGCCTCCGCGCGCACCGTCAGCGCGTCCATCCGCCCCTCCCTGGTGAGGCGGAGCTGGAAGTGCGGGGCGACACCGGGGGTGCGCAGCACGACCTCCTCGACCTGCGTCGGGAACAGGTTCACCCCGCGCAGGATCACCATGTCGTCGCTGCGCCCGGTGATCTTCTCCATGCGGCGGAACGCGGGCCGCGCCGTCCCCGGAAGGAGCCGCGTCAGATCCCGCGTCCGGTACCGGATCACCGGCATCGCCTGCTTGGTGAGGGAGGTGAAGACCAGCTCGCCCTCCGCACCGTCGGGCAGCACCTCACCGGTGAACGGGTCGACGATCTCCGGATAGAAGTGGTCCTCCCAGATGTGCAGCCCGTCCTTCGTCTCCACGCACTCCTGCGCGACCCCCGGGCCCACGACCTCGGAGAGCCCGTAGATGTCCACGGCGTCGATCCCGCACCGCTCCTCGATCTCCCGCCGCATGGCCTCGGTCCACGGCTCCGCGCCGAACACACCGACCCGCAAGGACGTGGAGCGCGGATCGACGCCCTGGCGCTCGAACTCGTCGAGGAGGGTCAGCATGTACGACGGCGTCACCATGATGATCTCGGGCCGCAGGTCCTGGATCAGCCGGACCTGGCGCGCGGTCATGCCGCCGGACGCCGGGATCACCGTGCAGCCGAGCCGCTCCGCGCCGTAGTGCGCGCCGAGCCCGCCCGTGAACAGGCCGTACCCGTACGCCACGTGCACCTTGTGCCCCGGCCTGCCGCCCGCCGCGCGGATCGCGCGCGCCACCATGTCGGCCCACATCGACAGATCGTCCTCGGTGTACCCGACGACCGTGGGCTGCCCCGTCGTCCCGCTCGACGCGTGCAGCCGCCGCACCTCGGCCTGGTCCACGGCGAACATCCCGAACGGGTAGTTGTCCCGCAGGTCCGCCTTGGTCGTGAGCGGAAAACGCGCCAGATCCGCGAGCGAGGCGCAGTCCTGCGGGCGCACACCCGCCCTGTCGAAGGCGTCCCGGTAGAACGGCACCCTTTCGTACACCCGGCTCAGCGTCGCCCGCAGCCGCTCCAGCTGGAGCGCCCGCAACGCGTCCGCGCCCAGGCGCTCGCCCTCGTCCCACCACCGCGTCGTCGTCGACGTCATCGACCGCACTCCCGCACTCGTACTTCGCCGCCAGCTACCGACCGATCATTCGGTTGACCTGCTGTGCGTCAGTAATTCAAGGCGAAGCCCTTCACGTCAAGAGATGAGACACGGCCGGACAGGCGGCATTGCCCGCGCGGGCGCCCGGCTGTGATGATCACGCCATGTTCACGTTCACCGCGCCGGACGGCACCGAACTGGCCTGTCACGTACGGGGCTCGGGCCCGCCCCTCGTGTGTCTGCCCGGCGGCCCGATGCGCGCCTCCGAGTACCTCGGTGACCTCGGCGGCCTCACCGCCCACCGCACCCTGTACCTCCTCGACCTCCGCGGTACCGGCGCGTCCGCGGTCCCGGCCGACGAGTCGACCTACCGCTGCGACCGGCAGGTCGCCGACGTCGAGGCGCTCCGCGCCCACCTCAACCTCGACCGCATGGACGTCCTCGCCCACTCGGCGGGCTGCAACCTCGCCGTCCTGCACGCCGCCCGCCACCTCGAACGGATCGCCGGCTCGTCCTCGTCACCTCCGCGCAATGGGCGCTCGGCCTGCGCGCCGGCCCCGACGACCGGCGCGCCGCCGCCCAACTCCGGCGCCACGAACCCTGGTTCGAGGCAGCCCACGCCGAGTACGAGAAATTCCTGGCCGGCCGGGACGACGCCGACTACTCCCTCTACGACGCCTTCTTCTACGGGCGCTGGGACGAGCGCGCCCAAGCCCACGCGGCCCGCACCGACGCCCAGACCAACGAACGCGCCGAAGCGCTCTACGCCGCCGAGGGCGCCTACGACCCGGCCGCGACCCGCGCCGCCCTGTCCCGCCTCCATGCCCCGGTGCTGCTCCTCGCGGGCGAACTGGACGGCGGCCCGCGCCCCGAACTCGTCCACCGCGCCGCCAAGTGCTACCCGCGCGGACGCGTCGAGGTGCAGCCGGGCGCGGCGCACTACCCCTGGCTGGACGACGAGAAGTTCTTCGTGGAGCGAGTGGCGGAGTTCCTGGCCGGTTAGGGCTTCAGCACATACGGGGTCGTCGTCCCCAGCGCCGCGAAGCCGAGCCGCTCCAGGATGGGCCTGCTGTATGCGGTGGCGTCGACCTGCACATACGTGAATCCGCGCGCGGCGGCGATCCGCGCCCGGAACGCCACGAGCGCCCGGTAGACGCCGCGCCCCCGCCACCCGGGGACGGTGCCGCCGCCCCACAGGCTCGCGAAGTCCGTGCCCGCGTGGAGTTCGAGGCGCGCGGCGCCGACCGGTTCGGCGCCGTGCAGCGCCACCACGGCCGGCACGGTTCCCGGGGCGTGCGCGAGCTGTTGCCGCACCTGGTGCCCGATCGAGGAGCGCCCGCTGTCGAAGGCCCGCGCGTGGACGCGTTCGACCAGCTCGACGTGGGCCTCCTCGGTGACGGGCAGCAGCGTGATCCCCTCCGGCGGCTCCACGTCCAGCGCGAGCCCGGCCGTCTCCGCCACGAGCAGCGTCTCCGGCTCCTCGGCCACGAACCCGGCGGCCGTCAGCCGCGCGCCCAGATCGCCGGGCAGATCGTGCCCGTACGCCTTCCACTCCGCCTCGACGCCCGCCGCGCGGAAGAAGGCGGCCTGCGCACCGATCGCGGCGTCCGCGCTGTCCGCGTCCAGGTCCAACCAGAGCACCCCGGTCCACCCACCGCCCGGCGCGACATGCCGCACGACGTCCCCCACCCGCTCGACCCGGGCCCCCGGCTCCTCGGCCCGCGCCCCGCGCCGCAACTGCCGGTCGAACAGCTCCAGCACCACCTCAAGATCCACCCACCCACTCCACCAGCGGACCCGGCGTCCGGCAACCGGATTAGGGCGCGCGCACGACGCCCTCGGCGCGGACGTGCGCGCCGCACCGACCGGCCGGTGCCGCGCGCTCCGCGAAGGCGGTCAGCCGGATGCGGCGGCGGCCGTCGCGCGCGCCCAGCGGTAGTCCGCCTTGCCGCTCGGGGAGCGTTGGATGGTGTCGGTCAGGACCAGTTGGCGGGGGATCTTGTAGCCCGCGAGGTGGGTGCGGCAGTGGGTCTGGACGGCGTCCAGGGAGAGGGCGGGGGCGCCGGTCCTGAGCTGGACGACGGCGGCCACGTGGTTGCCCCACTTCGCGTCGGGGACCCCGGCGACCAGGGCGTCGTAGACGTCCGGATGGGACTTGAGCGCCTGCTCGACCTCTTCCGGATAGACCTTCTCGCCGCCCGTGTTGATGCATTGCGAGCCGCGGCCGAGGACGGTGACGATGCCCTCCTCGTCGACCGTGGCCATGTCCCCGAGCAGCACCCAGCGCTCGTCGCCCTTCTGGAAGAAGGTCTCGGCCGTTTTCTTCGGGTCGTTGTAGTAGCCGAGGGGGACGTGGCCGCGCTGCGCGATCCGGCCCACCTCGCCGACGGCGACCGGCTCGTACGTGGCCAGATCGACGACCTGCGTACGGGCGTTGACGCGGAGGCGGAACCCCTGGCCCGCCCCGGAGTCGTCCGTCGCCGTGCCGTTGAAGCCGGACTCCGAGGAGCCGAAGTTGTTGAGCAGCGTCACATGCGGCACCAGCGCCTGGAACTGCGCGCGGACCGTGTCCGACATGATCGCCCCCGACGACGAGACGCTGAACAGCGACGAGCAGTCCGTCCCCTTCAGCGGCCCGCTCAGCGCGTCGATGAGCGGGCGCAGCATCGCGTCGCCGACCAGCGACACGCTCGTCACCTGCTCCTTCTCGATCGTGCGCAGCACCTCCTCCGGCACGAACTTGCGGTGGACGACGACCCGCTGGCCGAAATGGAAACCGATGAACGCGGTGAGGGTGGAGGTGCCGTGCATCAGCGGAGGCGTGGGGAAGAACGTGATGCCGGCACCTCCCGCCGCCACCCGCTCGGCGAGCTCCTCGGGGCGCGTGACCGGCTCACCGGTCGGCGCGCCGCCTCCGAGCCCCGAGAAGAACAGATCCTCCTGGCGCCACATCACACCCTTCGGCATGCCCGTGGTGCCGCCGGTGTAGATGATGAACTGGTCGTCGGCCGAACGCGGCCCGAACCCGCGCCCGTCCGGCGCGCCCGCGACCGCCTCGGCGAAGTCGACGGCTTCGAGGGGGTGCGCAGCGGGCGCCGGGGCCCCCGCCCGCCCCACCCGTAAGAGATGCCGCAGCTTCTCCGTGCGGGGCAGGGCGGCCGCGACGCGCTCGGTGAACTCGGCGTCGAAGACGAGCGCGACGAGATCGGCGTCGCGGTAGAGGTAGACCAGTTCCTCCTCCACGTACCGGTAGTTGACGTTGACGGGGACGACGCGCGCCTTCAGGCAGCCGAGCACCGTCTGCAGGTACTCGACGCCGTTGTAGAGGTGCAGGCCGAGATGTTCGCCGGGCCGCACACCGCTGTCGATGAGGTGATGGGCGACCCGGTTGGCGGCGGCGTCGAGTTCCGCGTACGTCAGTCTGCGCTCCGCGCCCGTACCGGGATGGTCGAGGTGGACGAGCGCCTCGCGGTCGGGAACCACGTCGACGACCGACTCGAACAGGTCGGCAAGGTTGTACTCCACCGCTCCTCCTGACCGTCGCACCGTCTCGGTGGCCGTCACTAGAGCAGAGACGCGGAGAAGGGGGAAGGGGCCTCGCGGAAACAATCTGACTGAGTGTCAGAAAACTCTTGAACTGGCTCGCCCCCTCCTGCAACCTGTTCTGGTCCCAGGGGCGTTACGGCGCCGCCGACAGGAGGTCAGCCATGGACGGGACCGAACATCTCGACGTGCGGCGCGAAGGCGCCACGCTCGTACTCACACTCAACCGGCCCGAGGCCAGGAACGCCTTGTCCCTGCCGATGCTCGTCGGCTTGTACGACGGCTGGCTCGCGGCCGACGCGGACGACTCCGTCCGCTCGATCGTGCTCACCGGGGCCGGCGGGACGTTCTGCGCGGGCATGGACCTCAAGGCGCTCGCCGGCGGCGGCATGGCGGGCGAGCAGTACCGCGACCGGCTTCGCGCCGACCCCGACCTGCACTGGAAGGCGATGCTGCGCCATCACCGGCCGCGCAAGCCCGTGATCGCCGCCGTGGAGGGGTATTGCGTCGCGGGCGGCACGGAGATCCTCCAGGGTACGGACATCCGGGTCGCGGGGGAGTCGGCGACGTTCGGGCTGTTCGAGGTGGTGCGGGGGCTGTTCCCGATCGGCGGCTCGACGGTGCGGCTGCCGCGGCAGATCCCCCGCACGCACGCGCTGGAGATGCTGCTTACGGGGCGCCCCTACCCGGCGCCGGAAGCGGCCGCGATCGGGTTGATCGGGCGCGTCGTCCCGGACGGTACGGCGCTGGACGCGGCGCTGGAGATCGCCGAACGCGTCAACGCGTGTGGGCCGCTGGCCGTCGAGGCGGTGAAAGCGTCCGTGTACGAGAACGCGGGGGTTCCGGAGGCGGAGGGGCTCGCCGCGGAGCTGAAGCGCGGGTGGCCGGTTTTCGACACGGCCGATGCGAAGGAGGGGGCTCGGGCGTTCGCGGAGCGGCGCGTGCCACGGTTTCGGCGGGAGTGAGCAACCCGGAGCCGCTTCGGCCCGGCTCTGCGTCCGCCCCGCCGGCCCGGTACCCGGGTGCGGACGCGTCGTGGCTGGTCGCGCAGTTCCCCGCGCCCCTGAAACATGCGGCTCCGCCGCCACCCCAGAACCGGACACGCGGGGAACAGCGCGAGCAACCACGACGCAACGTGCACCCGCGACGAAACAGCAGCCGCGTCGCCCCCCCCACCCCCCCCGAACCCCGAAGGAGCCCCGATGAAGAACCCGGCCCCCCAGACGTGCTGCGCGCAGCGCTGATCGTGGAGTTCCCCTTCACCCGCTCCCTGGGCCCGGTCCAGAGCGCTTTCCTGACCGGCCTGAAACACAAGGCATGCCTGGGAGCCCGCACAAAGAGCGGCAGCGTCCTCGTTCCGCCGGTCGAGTACGACCCCGTCACCGCGGACGAACTCCGCGACCTCGTGGAGGTCGGTACCACCGGCACGGTCACCACCTGGGCCTGGAACCCGGAGCCCCGCAGGGGCCAGCCCCTGGGCACCCCCTTCGCCTGGGTGCTGGTGAGGCTCGACGGCGCGGACACCGCCCTGCTGCACGTTCTGGACGCCCCGGGGCCGGAGGCCGTCCGTACGGGGATGCGGGTCCGTATCCGCTGGGCCCCGGACGGGGACCGCACGGGCGCGATCACCGACATCGCCTGTTTCGAGCCGGACGACACCGGACCCGGCCCCGCCCTCCCACCCCGTACGCACACCGGCAGGTTCGGCGGCGCTACGGAGGACAGGGTCACCGGCATCGTCGCCCCCGCCCGCCTCGACTACATCTACAGTCCGGGCGCGGCCCAGAGCCGCTACATCAACGCCCTCGCCGACAACCGCACCGTGGGGGAGCGCTGCCCTGCCTGCCGCAAGGTCTACGTCCCGCCCCGCGGCGCCTGCCCCACGTGCGGCATCGCCACGACGGAGCAGGTGGAGGTCGGCCCGGCCGGCACGGTCACCACGTTCTGCATCGTCAACGTCAAGGCGAAGAACCTCGACATCGAACTGCCCTACGTCTACGCGCACATCGCCCTGGACGGCGCCGACCTCGCCCTGCACGGCCGCATCGCCGGCATCCGGTACGACGAGGTGCGCATGGGTCTGCGGGTCGAACCCGTGTGGGCGGAGGGCGGGCGGTATCCGGACCATTACCGGCCGACCGGTGAGCCGGACGCGGACTACGACGCGTACAAGGAGCTGATCTGAATGCGGCGACCGCCGATCAGGGACATCGCCGTGGTCGCCTTCGGGCAGACCGACCACCGGCGCACCTCCGACGAGCAGTCGGAGGTGGAGATGCTGATGCCGGTCCTGCACGAGGTGCTCGACGCGACGGGGTTGAGGACGAGTGACATCGGGTTCACCTGCTCGGGGTCGAGCGACTACCTCGCGGGGCGCGCGTTCTCGTTCACGATGGCGCTGGACGGTGTCGGCGCGTGGCCGCCGATCTCCGAGTCGCACGTCGAGATGGACGGGGCGTGGGCGCTGTACGAGGCGTGGACGAAGCTGCTGACCGGGGACGCCGACACCGCGCTCGTGTACTCCTACGGGAAGTCGTCGCCGGGTTCGGTGCGGGACGTGCTGACGCGCCAGCTCGACCCGTACTACGTGGCACCGCTGTGGCCCGATTCCGTCGCCCTCGCCGCCTTGCAGGCGCAGGCGCTCATCGACGCGGGCCACACCGACGAGCCCGCCCTGGCCGGGGTCGCCGCCCGCAGCCGCGAGGCCGCCGCGGGCAATCCGCACGCCCAGCTCCGCGGCCCCGACGTGGCGCACGGCGACCATCTCGTCCATCCGTTGCGCACCGGCGACTGCCCGCCGATCGGGGACGGCGCCGCCGCCGTGGTCCTCGCCGCCGGGGAGCGGGCCCGTGAACTGTGCGAGCGGCCCGCCTGGATCCGCGGCATCGATCACCGCATCGAGGCGCACAGTCTCGGCGTGCGCGACCTCACCGACTCCCCGTCGACGCGGCTCGCCGCCGAGAACGCCGGGGCCTTCGAACCCGCGGACCATCCTCTCGACACCGCCGAGCTGCATGCCCCCTTCACCTCGCAGGAGGTCGTCCTGCGCCGGGCGCTGCGGCTCGGTGACGACGTCCTCGTCAATCCGTCCGGCGGCGCTCTCGCCGCCAACCCGGTCATGGCGGCCGGGCTCATCCGGATCGGTGAGGCGGCCGCCCGTATCCACCGCGGCGCGTCCCGTCGGGCGCTCGCCCACGCCACCTCGGGGCCCTGCCTCCAGCAGAACCTCGTCGCCGTACTCGAAGCGCGCGAAGCTGTCGAAGGGGAGGGGCCGCGATGAGCAGCAGCCGCACCGGCAAGGAGCCCGTGGCCGTCGTCGGGGTCGGGCAGACCAAGCACGTCGCCGCCCGCCGTGACGTCTCCATCGCCGGTCTCGTGCGCGAGGCGGCGCGCCGTGCCCTGGACGACGCCGAGCTGACCTGGGCCGACATCGACGCCGTCGTCATCGGCAAGGCGCCCGACTTCTTCGAGGGCGTCATGATGCCGGAGCTGTACCTCGCCGACGCGCTCGGCGCCGTCGGCAAGCCCATGCTGCGCGTTCACACCGCCGGGTCCGTCGGCGGCTCGACCGCGCTCGTCGCCACCAACCTCGTCGCGGGCCGCGTCCACGGCACCGTCCTCACCCTCGCCTTCGAAAAGCAGTCGGAATCCAACGCCATGTGGGGGCTCTCCCTCCCCATCCCCTTCCAGCAACCGCTGCTCGCCGGGGCGGGCGGGTTCTTCGCCCCGCACGTACGTGCCTACATGCGGCGCACCGGCGCGCCCGACACCGTCGGCTCCCTCGTCGCGTACAAGGACCGGCGCAACGCCCTGAAGAACCCGTACGCCCACCTCCACGAACACGACCTCACCCTGGCGAAGGTCCAGGCGTCGCCCATGCTGTGGGACCCGATCCGGTACTCCGAGACGTGCCCGTCCTCCGACGGGGCCTGCGCGATGATCCTCACCGACCGGGCCGGAGCGGCGCGTTCGCCGAGGCCGCCCGCCTGGCTGCTCGGCGGCGCCATGCGCAGCGAGCCGACCCTCTTCGCGGGCAAGGACTTCGTCTCCCCGCAGGCCGGCAAGGACTGCGCGGCCGACGTGTACCGGCAGGCGGGCATCGCGGACCCGCGCCGGGAGATCGACGCCGTCGAGATGTACGTGCCGTTCTCCTGGTACGAGCCGATGTGGCTGGAGAACCTGGGCTTCGCCGACGAGGGCGAGGGCTGGAAGCTCACCGAGGCGGGCGTCACCGCACTCGACGGCGACCTGCCCGTCAACATGTCGGGCGGTGTCCTGTCCACCAATCCCATCGGCGCCTCCGGCATGATCCGCTTCGCCGAGGCGGCCCTCCAGGTCCGCGGTCAGGCCGGGGAGCACCAGGTCGACGGCGCCCGCAAGGTCCTCGGGCACGCCTACGGAGGCGGCTCGCAGTTCTTCGCCATGTGGCTGGTCGGCGCCGAGCCGCCCACCCGGTGAACGATCGCCGCCTTCGCGGCCTGTCCGCCGTAGGCACCGATCGCTAGGCTGGCGCACGGACGACGAACCGGGAGGAGCACGGACGTGGCCGAGAGCACCATCGACCAGCACCCGTTCGCGGGATGGGACAAGCCGGACCTTGATCTGAGCAATGCGGACTGGCGCTCCAGCAGCCGGGGAGCGGGCGATGTCCAGATCGCCTTCGTGGAGGGGTTCATCGCGATGCGCAACAGCGGCAGCCCGCAGAGCCCGTCGCTGATCTTCACACCGGACGAGTGGGGTGCGTTCGTGCTCGGCGCCCGGGAGGGCGAGTTCGATCTGACGTAGGAGGCGTCCCGCGGTCGCCCGCGGTGCATCCGCCCCGGTTTCCGACACGCGACCTTCGGCCCTGTCCCGCGGCGCTCGTGTGCGCGAGCCTGGACAGAGGAACAGCTGGTCAATGAGGGCACGGTCCGCGTGCCCCCGTGCGTGTCGGAGGCGAAGAAGTCATGAGTACGCCGCACCCCCTGCCCGTCGTCGCCGCGGTCGACGGGTCCGACGACAGCAGGCGCGCCCTGGAGTGGGCGCTCGCCGAGGCGGCCAGGCGCGGGGTCGAACTGCGCATCGTGCATGTGCGGCAGTACGCGCCCCAACTCCAGGCGGACGTGCTCGTCGCCGGGCCCGACGAACCCGCCGACGACCGGGTCATCGGGGACGTGCGCAAGGCGCTGGAGGGCCGGGAGGGGCTGCCGCCCCTGGAGTTCATCAGCCGCGACGGGCTGCCCGCCGCCGTGCTGCCCGAGATGAGCAGGGAGGCCCAGCTCCTGGTGCTCGGCTCGCGCGGGCGCGGCGGGTTCGCGAGCCTGCTGCTCGGCTCGAACGGGGTGGCCGCCGCCCGCGACGCGCACTGCCCCGTCGTCGTCGTGCCGCCGCCGGGCCGCGCGGTGCACGGCGACACGCCCGTGCCGCCGGGGCCGCGCGTCGTCGTGGGCCTGCAGACGGACGACCCGGACGACACCGTGCTCGGCTTCGCCTTCGACCACGCGGCGCGCAGCGGCGCGCGGCTCCAGATCGTCGCCGCCTATCCGTGGCCGGTGCTCGCCTGGTCCGCGTTCGGCGACTTCGCGCCGACCACCGTCGACCAGGAGGCCGCCGAGCAGGAGACCCTGCACCTGGCGGAGGCCGCCGTCGCCGCACGGCGCAAGGCCCAGCCCGACGTCGAGGTCGACCTCTACGTGGCGCCCGGGGACGCGGCGGGGCATCTCGTGGCCAACTCGCGCGACGCCGACCTCGTCGTGGTCGGCCGCCACCGCCGCCGCTTCACCCGCCCCGCGCCGATCCTCGGCTCGGTCACCCAGGCGGTCCTGCTGCACGCCGCGAGCCCGGTCGCGATCGTGCCGCCCGCTGCCGCGCCCGCCGACAAGGACTGAGAGCCCCTCGTTCGCGTCTTCGAGCGGCGCCTCAGCGCAGCACGACACACCCGCGCCCGGTCAGCTCGTCGAGCAGGCCGGGCGCGACACGTAGGCCGTCGTTCCAGCGCAGATCGAGCTTCTCCAGAGCAGACAACTCCCCGACCCAGCCGGGCACCTCCCGCAACCGGTTGCTCCGCAGGTCCAGCTTCCGCAGCAGCGGAAGCCCGCGCACCGCTTCGGGGACGGCGTCGAAGGAGTTCTCCCGCAGGTCCAGCTCCCGCAGCGCGCGCAGGTGGCGCACGGAACCGGGAAGCGCCGTCAGCCTGTTGCCGCGCAACCACAGTTCGCGCAGCGCGGTGAGGCCGCCGATGCCGTCGGGCAGTGCGGTCAGGTGGTTGTGCTGCGCGCGCAGCTCCACGAGGGCGCTCATCGCGCCCAGCGCGTCCGGCAGCGCTGTCAGCCGGTTCTCGCCGACGTTCAGGTACGCGAGCCGGTCCAGTCGGCCGAGGCTGTCCGGCAGCTCGGTCAGGTCGTTGTCGTGCAGGTAGAGGAAACGGGCCAGCCCCGTGAGGTCGCCGAGGGTGTCCGGCACCGTCGTCAGCCGGTTGTGACCGAGGTCCAGGGTGTGGAGCGCGGTCAGGGTGCCGATGCGGTCCGGGAGGTGCGTGAGGTGGTTGTCGGGCAGGAGCAGGGTCCGCAGGGCGGGGTGGTGCCACACCTCGTCCGGTACGGAGTCCAGACCTGCCCGCCAGTACGAGAGCGTGCCGTCACCGTCCATGAGCCCCCTCCGGCGTTCCCGGACACCCTTAATGGTTGACGCGGAACCTATCATTAGCCGCATGTCTGACCTCAGCCCGGCGGGGCCCGACCGTACCCGGCTCGTTCTCGACCTCGTCCTCACCATCCGGCACGACGGCAACGGGGGTGTCGTCGACGACCTTCGCACGGCCGAGGGGGTCGGCGCCTGGGTCCACGCCCATGCCGCCGCGCTGCCGCTGGACGCGGGATTCGCCGGTGACGAGGCGGGGGTGGGGGAGGTTCGCGCCGTGCGGGAGGCCGTGCGCGCCCTGTTCGCGCGCGCCGTGCGGCCGGGGGAGCCGAGCCCCGCCGACGCACAGCGGCTGCTGCCGGTCGCCGATGCCGTGGCCCGGCTGAACGAGGCGGCCGCGCGCGTGGCCACCGCCCCCGTGCTGAGCTGGCCCGACGGCGACGGCGCCGCGCCGGCCGTGCGGGACACGGTCGTCAGCGGCGGGGCGTCCGACGCCGACCTGCTCGTCTCCGCGCTCGCCCGTGCCGCACTCGCCTTCCTCGCGAGCGCAGACCGGCAGCGGCTGCGCGCCTGCCACGCGCCCCGCTGCGTGCGGTACTTCCTCAAGGAGCACCCGCGGCAGGAGTGGTGCAAGCCGTCCTGCGGGAACCGGGCCCGCGTGGCCCGCCATCACGAGCGTCACCTAGCGACCGTCAACTCCCGCGCACAGAAGGGCACATGACGCTCCGCAGGGGACGGTCCGGCGTACGCTGAGCGCATGGTGCAGCAGCGCGGCGGCTGGGGCAGGCGCCCCCTGCTCGAACGCGAAAGCGAACTCGCCGTCGTGGACGAGGCGCTCGACGAACTGACCGGGCTCCGCCCCGGCGGCGTCGAGGCGCCCGAGCGGCCGCACGGCGCACTGCTCGCCGTCGCCGCGCCCGCGGGCCTCGGCAAGACCTCCCTCCTGGCCGAGGTCCGTCGGCGCGCCGCCGCCAAAGGCTGCACCGTCCTCCACGCCCGCGGCGGCGACCAGGAACAGGGCGTCGCCTTCCACGTGGCACGCCAGCTCGTACAGCCCCAGCTCGCCGGGGTGCCGGAGGCGGAACTCCGCTCCCGGCTCGGCAGCTGGTACGCCATCGTCGGCCCCGCCCTCGGCCTGTGCGCCACCGCCGACGGGGCGCCGCCCGACCCGCAGGGCCTGCGCGACGGGCTCGACTGGGTGCTCACCCACCTCGCCGTGGACCGCGCCCCGATGGTCCTCGTCCTCGACGACGCGCACTGGGCCGACCCGGAGTCCCTGAGCTGGCTCGCCGCGTTCGCGCCGCGCGCCGAGGAGCTGCCGCTGCTCCTCGTCGTCGCCTACCGGCCCGAGGAACTCCCCGAGCACGCCGAGGCGTTGCGCGGCCTGCCGGACCGCGCGGGCCGCCGCCCCCTCGGCCTCGAACCGCTCAGCGCGCCCGCCATCGCCCTCATGGTCCGCGAGTCCGTCGGCGCCCACGCCGACGACGCGTTCTGCCGCGAGTGCTGGGCCGTCACCGCCGGCAACCCCTTCGTCGCCGTCGAACTGACCGCGAAGGTGCACGACCGGGGCCTCGCCCCGACCGAGACCGCCGCGCACCTGCTGCGCGACCTGGCCGCCGCCGTCAAGGGCAGCGGACTCGTCGCCCGCCTCGAACGCCTCGGTACCTCCACCGTCCGCTTCGCCTGGGCCTGCGCCGTCCTCGGCACCGAGATCGGCCCCGAACTCGCCGCGGGGGTCGCGGGGCTCGGCGCCGAGGAGGCCGCCGACGCCGCCGACCGGCTCCGCACCGCGCGCATCCTCACCGGCGTCGACACCCTGGAGTTCGTCCACCCGCTGATCGCCACCGCCGTCTACCGCGCCATCCCCAGCGGCATTCGCGTCGCCCTGCACGGCCAGGCCGCCTGGACCCTGGTCAACGCGGGACTCGGCCCGTCCGCCGCCGCCCGCCACCTCCTGGAGACCCATCCCGACGGCGACGGCTGGGTCGTCCATCAGCTGCGCTCCGCCGCCCGCGAGACCGTCCGCGCGGGCGCCCCCGACGCCGCCCGCCGCTATCTGGCCCGCGCGCTGCGCGAACCCCCGCCCTTCGAGGACCGCGCCGTCGTCCTCTACGAACTCGGCAGCGCCTCCCTGCTCACCGAGCCCGCGACCACCGTCAACCATCTGCGCGCCGCCCTGGAGGAGCCGATCGCCGACCCGGCCCTGCGCCAGGGCATCGTCTACCGGCTCTCCCAGGTCCTGGCCCACAGCGACCGGCTCGCCGAGGCCTCGGAGACCCTCGCCCGGGAGATGCGGCGCACCACGGACCCCCGCGTCCGCCTTCGCATGCAGGCCGAACAGTTCATGTGGGACGCCTTCCGCGCCGACGAACCCGACTCCCCGGCCCGCTCCCGGCGCCTCACCAAACTCGCCGACCGGCTGACCGGGCGCGACCTCACCGAGCGCTACATCATCGGCCTGCGCACCTGGGACGCCACCCTGCGCGGCGAACCCGCCACCACCGTCGTCCACCACGCCGAACGCGCCCTCGCGGGCGGCCTGCGCTGGGCCGCCGACGAGGACCGCGGTTTCGAGGTGCCCGCCCTCGTCGCCCTGTCCTTCCTCTACGCCGACCGGCCGGGGCGCACCGAGGAGCTCTTCGTCGAGGGCATCGCCGACTTCGAGCACGCGGGCTGGCGCGGCGCACACCTCTCCTTCGCGTACACCCTGCTCGGTTACGTCCGCTTCCGGCGCGGCCGGCTCGCCGAGGCCGAGGACTTCGCCCGTGCGGGCCTGCGCCTCGCCGGGCGCGTCGGACCCGGCACGCCCGCCCACTGGTACGCCGTCGGCACCCTCGTCGAGGTGCTGCTCGCGCGCGGTCGCGTCCAGGAGGCCCGCACGGTCGCGGAGACGTACTCCTTCGGACAGCCGTTCCCCGCCGCCGTCGTCTTCCCCGACGCGCAGACCGTCCACGGGGAACTCCTCCTCGCCCTCGGCCGCACCAAGGACGCCGCCACCGAGCTGGCCGCCGCCGGGCGCCGGCTCGACCCGCGCGGCATGCGCAACCCGGCCTGGTGCCCCTGGCAGCTGCACCTCGCCCGCGCCGAGGCGCACGACGCCCCGGGCCGCGCCCTCGCCACCGCCCAGGACGCGGTCGAACGCGCCCGGCACTTCGGCGCTCCCTCCGCGATCGGGCAGGCGCTGCGCGCCGCCGCCGAGGTCTCCACGGGCGCGGCGCGCGGCAAGCTCCTGGAGGAGTCCGTCACCCACCTCGAACGCTCACCCGCCGGGTACGAGCTGGCCTGCTCGCTCGTCGCCCTCGGCACGGAGCAGCGCCGCGCGGGCCACGGAACCGACGCCGCCGACCAGCTCTACCGGGGCCTGGAGGCGGCGGCCACCTGCGGCGCCGACGGCCTCGCCGAGCGGGCCCGCGACGAACTCGCCGCCGCGGGGCTGCGGCCCCGGCCCCTGCGCAGCCCGGCGACGGACGCGCTCACCTCACGCGAACGCGCGGCGGCGGGCTGCGCCGCGCGCGGCCTCCGCCCCGCCGAGACAGCCGCCGAGCTGCACCTCGCCGAGCAGACCGTGATCCGCCTCCTGTCGGCCGTCTACCGCAAGATCGGCACAGACCAGACGGGCCTGGCGGCAGCGCTGGGCGCGTGAGACGGCGGCCCACGGCCCCCAAAACGGCCACCTTCCGCGCCCGGAAACAGAGCCGCCCTCCCGCCCGCGAACGGCCACCTTCCGCGCCCGGGTACAGAGCCGCCCTCCCGCCCGCGAACGGCCACCCTCCCGCCCCCGAACGGCCACCCTCCGCGCCCGGGAACAGAGCCGCCCTCCCGCCCCCGAACGGCCACCCTCCGCGCCCGGGAACAGCCACCCTCCGCGCCCGGCAACAGAGCTGCCCTCCCGCCCCCGAACGGCCACCCTCCGCGCCCGGGTCCAGCCGCCCTCCGCGCCCGGAAACAGCCTCCCCCCGCGCCTCCCGCGGCAGCGCTCCGCGCCCGCCCCTGTCGTCCCGGCCCGATCATTCGGTTGCCAAACCCCGAGGCGGGTATCGCGGCGCGCGCGACGTACGATGGACGGCATGTCCTTCCTCCGCCGCCGCGCAGCGACCCCCGCGGGCCCCGACTTCGACGTCCTGGCCATGGATCCGGGCGACTGGCCGGGCAATCTCGGCGCGGGTCTGCTGCCCGCCCCCGACGGCAGCTGCCAGGGCGTGTTCCTGCGCTACGACCTGTTCGGCGGCCGCGGCCCCGCGATGATCATCGGCAATCTGCCCGAGGGCTCCCCGGCCCGTGACACCGCCGAGGGCGAGATCCCCTTCGAGGTCGCCCAGCTCCTCATCGCGCTGGAGAACGAGGAGGAGGTCACGGTCACCGGCGTCGAGGACGTCCCGGTGATGCAGGGCGACAACCTGCTGATCGTGCGGCGCCTCAAGCTCTCCGAGACGCGGATCTCCTGCGTCCAGTTCGACCGCAGCGACAATGTCCTGGTGACCATCGCGTCCTGGGACCGTCCGATCACGGACGACCTGTACGCGCTGCTCAAGCCGCTGCCCGCGGAGCTGTTCCAGCAGGCGTGACCCCGTGAGCGACAAGGGCCCGGATCCGCTCCCGCGCGGATCCGGGCCCTTTCTCCTGGGTGGCCGTGGGCGTCACGACACCTTCGACGACACCACCTGGACGTCCGCCGCCCGCACGTACGCGACCCGGTGCGCGAACTGGATCTCGTAGTACACGTCCTTGCCCTTGACCACCTTGTGCGTCGACGTGTCGAACGTGGGGGAGTAGAAGTACTCACCCGTGATCCGCCCGCCGCTCACATAGCGCTGCCCGGCGAGGAGCTTGTAGGGCAGTGGGGAGATCGCCTGCGGCGTCATCCCGGCCGGGTACGCGGACGCCTCCGGGTAGGCCCGCCCGTACACCGGGATCTCGCTCGTGCCCTCCTTCGGCGTGACGACGAGCGCCTTGGCGTCGACGGCGGTCGGCTGCTTGCGCGGGTTCTTGAACCACGCCTTCTGGCCGAGGTACCAGATCGCCGTCCAGTCGCCCTGACGGTCGGCGACCGCGTACTGCTGGCCCGTCGACACCCGTGACGCCATGTCGTTCACGTCGATCGTCGACTCCTGGCCGCCCGGCCGCAGCCCGATGTCCTTGACGAGCGGCGCGTCCTCGCTCGGCGCCGTGTAGACGCGCACCGCGCTGGAGCCGTGCGGCGCGCACGGCTCGCCCGCCTTCGTGCAGCCGGTGAACTCCGGCTGGTTCGCCGCGAAGTCGGGCCGAATGGTGACAGCCCCGCCGCGCGGCCCCGCCGACGGGTGGAAGGGCTTGCCCATCAGCGCGAAGTAGTGCGCCCAGTCCCAGTACGGGCCGGGGTCGGTGTGCATCGAGGGGATGGTCGACGCCGTCGGGCCCGGCACCGTGTCATGGCCGAGGATGTGCTGCCGGTCCAGCGGGATGTCGTACTTCTTGGACAGGTAGCGCACCAGGCGCGCCGAGGAGCGGTACATCTCCTCCGTGTACCAGGAGTCGGGCTGCGCGAGGAAACCTTCGTGCTCCAGGCCGATCGACTTGGCGTTCACGTACCAGTTGCCCGCGTGCCAGCCGACGTCCTTCGCCTTGATGGACTGCACGATGTGCCCGTCGGTCGAGCGCAGCGAGTAGTGCCAGGCCAGGTAGGTCGGGTCCTGGACCAGCTTGAGCGTCTGCTCCCACGTCGCCTCCGTGTCATGGATGACGATGTAGTCGATGCTCTGGTCGTTGGGCCGGTCCGCCAGGTCGTGGTTGCCGTAGTCGCCGTCGCCGAACTCCTCGTACGGCGCCGGGATCCACTCGCACGACACCGTCCGCGGGCACTCGGTCTCCGAGGCGTCCGTGCGGCGCAGGCCCATGGACTCCAACTGCGCGGCCTGCGGCTTCGCCCCCGGATCGGCGGCGAGCGTCACCCGCTGACCGTCGTCCGTCGTGCGCCGCTCGCCGTCGCGGATCACCGCGAAGACATCGTTGGCGTACGTGGCCGCGGTCGCCTTGTCGTCGGCGCCGGAGAACGCGGCGACCGCCCCGTACCAGTCGGCCGGGGTGTCGCTCAGCGGCTTGCCGAGGCGCTTCTGCGCGGCGGCCAGCAGCGCGGCACCACCGCGCACATTGGCCGCGGAGTCGCTGCGCAGCCGCTCGGCGGGCAGCCCCGTCAGCTCGGCGGCGCGCGGCAGTGTCCGCAGTCGGAGCGGGAGTTGGTTGTCGAGCGGCACGGCCCGGGAGGCCTTGAGCGGGTCGCGGGAGTCGTCGCCGCGCGCGTCGCCCTCCGCGTGGTCGTGCGCGAGGGTGTCCGCGATCGCGGTGCGCGCGTCGGTGAGGTGCATGGGGCCGTAGCCGCCGGTCACACTCGGCGCGCCGTCGTGCGCGTCCCACCGCGACTGCAGGTACGAGACGCCGAGCAGCACGCTCTGCGGCACCCGGTACTCGGCCGCCGCCGCGGCGAACGCCCCTTGCAGCCCGGCCTGCGTGTCGTTCCCCGCCGCCCCGGGCGGTGCCGCGCCGAGCAGCGGAAGGAGCAGGGCCGCGGTGGCGAGCGTGCCCGCCGCCCGGACCGCCGTACGGGGACGTCTGCCGGAGGTGGAACGGGTGGACCGGTGCAACGGTGCCTCCTGGAAGCGCTGGTGGTCGCACCAGTGGTATCGGCTCACCACCGAACAGTCAATCATCCCAGGGGCGCCGGAACGCCGCCTGCGACGCGTCACCGGAGTAGACCAATGCACAGGGAGAGGCGGGAAGTTGGGCCGGTGCGTGTCCGGCCCCGGAACGACGAAGATCCGCGGTGCGCCACTCTCTCCGGCGCGCCGCGGAACCACGTCCCCGTCAGCGAGTGCCGACCGCCGCGCGGACCGCTTTGCGGGCCATGTTGCAGTCGTCGTGCAGGCGGCGCAGCAACAACCGCTGCTCCTCGCCGGACGGCGCAGCACCGGGGTGGGCCGGTCCCGGTGCCGCCGGGGTCTGCTCGCGCAGCGAACGCTGCACGGCCGTCTCGTACGTACGGATCTCCCTGGTCAGGATCAGCATCAGATTGACCAGGAACGCATCGCGCGAGGCGGGGCCGCCGGACTGCGCGAGCTGGCTGATCTGCCGGCGCGCCACCGGGGCGTCACCGAGGACCGCCCACAGCGTCGCCAGGTCGTATCCCGGCAGGTACCAGCCCGCGTGCTCCCAGTCCACGAGCACAGGACCGGCGGGCGAGAGCAGGATGTTGGAGAGCAGGGCGTCGCCGTGACAGAACTGGCCCATGCCGCCGCGGCCCGCCGTGTGGGCGATGCCGTGCAGCAGTTTTTGCAGGTCGCCCATGTCACGGTCGGTCAGCAGACCCAGATCGTGGAACTTGTTGATCCGCTCCGCGTAGTCCAGGGGCGCGTCGAACGTGCCCGCCGGGGGCCGCCACTGGTTGAGCCGGCAGATCGCGCCGAGCGTGGCGCGGATGTCCGCCCGGGGCGGAGCCTCGGCCGGGTGGCGCTGCAGGGCCGCCACCCGGCCGGGCATCCGCTCGATCACCAGCGTGCCGTTGTCCGGGTCCGCCGCGATGAGACGCGGCACCCGCACCGGCGGCCGGTGTCGGACGAACGAGCGGTATGCGGCTATTTCGTGCCTGACCCGCGCGGCCCACGCAGGGGAGTGGTCCAGTAAACACTTGGCCACGGCGGTGCTGCGCCCGGTCGTTCCGACGAGCAGGACGGAGCGGGGGCTGCGCCGCAGCACCTGGACCGGATGGAACTCCGGGCAGATCCGGTGCACGGTGGCGATCGCCGTGCGCAACTGGGCGCCCTGGGGGCCGGACAAGTCGAGTCTCCCGCTGAGCGGTGGTGTGCCGAGCCCCGGGGCGCGACGCGGTCGGCCGACGCCACCGAGCGCCGGGCCCGCGGGCCGCGCGGGGTCGAGGTACGGGCCGCTGCCGGGCACCACCGGACGGAGGGGACGGGGCGACCGGGGCGGAGCGGACACGGAGGACGATGCTGCGTACATGGGCGAGACAGATCCCTTCGCGTGCCGACGAGTTGCGTGCGCTGCCCCGGCCCGGCCGACCGGTACACCCTGGGGAATGCCCCTGCGTCGACCGGGTCGGGGTGGCGCATTCCTACCTGACACCCCAGGGGCAGGAGCCCAACAGCTGGCGCACCCTGGCGAACCCTGGCGAATAGTCGCTCAGCAACTGACAGAGGGCTACTGTCGATTGCAGCCGAGAACCTGGGGGCTCACGTGAACGGACAACCCAACACCCGCCTGAGTGACCTGTTCGGCCTGGCCGGCTGGTCCAAGGGCGAACTCGCGCGGCTCGTCAACCGGCAGGCGGCGGCCATGGGCCACCCCCAGCTGGCGACGGACACCTCGCGGGTGCGGCGCTGGATCGACATGGGAGAGATCCCGCGCGATCCCGTACCGCGGGTGCTGGCGGCGCTGTTCACCGAGCGACTCGGCCGTGTCGTGACCATCGAGGATCTCGGTCTCGTCCGACGCGGGCGCGCAGGAAGACGGCAGGGCCCGGAGCAACAGGGCCCCGACGGAGTGCCTTGGGCGCCCGAGCGGACAGCCGCGGTCCTCACCGAATTCACGGGAATGGACCTCATGCTCAACCGACGCGGCTTGGTGGGCGCGGGTGCCGCGCTCGCCGCAGGTTCCGCACTCAGCAGCGCCATGCACGACTGGCTGCACACCGACCCGGTCCTCGCGGCCGACGCCCCTGTCTCCCACGATCCCCTGCACGCCGACCCCGCTGGGTTCGACCGCTACGAGGCCGCCCCCATCGGGTCGCAGGAGATCGAGGAGCTGGAGCGCTCGGTCGAGGTGTTCCGGGCCTGGGACGCATCCCGCGGCGGCGGGTTGCAGCGCAAGGCGGTCGTCGGCCAGCTCAACGAGGTCGGCGGGATGCTCTCCTACCGACACCCTGTCCATCTGCAGCGGCGCCTGTGGGGCGTCGCCGCCAACCTCGCCGTCCTCGCGGGCTGGATGTCCCACGACGTCGGCCTCGAACCCACGGCCCAGAAGTACTTCGTCATCGCCGCGCATGCCGCGCGCGAGGGCGGCGACCGGCCGAGAGCGGGCGAAGCCCTCTCCCGGGCCGCCCGCCAGAAGATCCACCTGGGCGCCCCCGACGAGGCGCTCGACCTGATGAAGCTCGCCAAGTCCGGCTCGGGCGACGAGGTGCTGCCCCGCACCAAGGCCATGCTCTACACGATCGAGGCCTGGGCACAGGCGTCGCTCGGCAAGGGCCAGGCCATGCGCCGCACCCTCGGCGAGGCGGAGGACCTCTTCGTCTCCGACCGGGGCGACGTGGCGCCGCCGACCTGGATGCAGATGTTCGACGAGGCGGACCTGCACGGTATGCAGGCCCTCGCCTACCGCACCCTCGCCGAGCACGAACCGGGCGCCGCGATCATCGCGCAACGCCACGCCAAGGAGGCCCTCGCGCTCCGCGCGGGCGGCCGTGACCGCTCGAAGATCTTCGACCATCTGTCCATGGCGTCGGCCTGCTTCATCGCCGACGACCCCGAACAGGCGGACCGGTACGCGCGCCTCGCCCTGTCGTCGATGGGGTCGAACTCGTCCCATCGCACCTGGGACCGGCTGCGTGAGATGTACCGGCTCACCGGCCAGTTCGCCGGCTATCCGAAGATCGAGGACCTGCGTACGGAGATCAAACTGGCCCTGCCGAAGCCGTCGAAGCCGTCGGTGAGGCGAGCCCGGGCCTGAAGCGTTCTCAGCGGCCGATCCGGGCGACCAGGACGCAGGCGTCGTCCTCACGCTCACCCGTGCCCAGCTCGTCCACGACCACGTCCACGCACGCCTGTGCGCTGGGGGCCGTGGCCAGTTCGGGCGCGAGCGCGAGCAGTCGTTCCGCGGCGATGTCCCCGTTGTGCTGGGGTACGAGTCCGGCGGTGTGCAGGAGCAGGACGTCACCGGGGCGCAGTGTCGCGCCCGCGTGCCCGTAGCGGGCGCCGGAGGCTGCTCCGAGGAGCGCGCCTTCGGGCGGCGTGAGCGCACGCCCCGACCCGTCACGGAAGAGCAGCGGGGCGGGGTGTCCCGCCTGCGCCCACGCCAGTGTGCGGGCCGCCGGGTCGTACCGGCAGCACAGGGCGCTGGCCAGGGAGGGGCCCGGGGAAGCGAGGAGGAGGTGGTTGAGCCGGGCGAGGATCTCGTCCGGGGCGGTGCCGCAGACCGCCATGCCGCGGACCGTGCCGAGCAGCGTCGCCATGCCCGAGGCGGCGGCGACGCCGTGCCCGGAGAGATCGCCGACGGACAACAGGGCCTGCTGGTCCGGTAGTTCGAGGACGTCGTACCAGTCGCCGCCGACGAGGCCGCCGACGGGGGAGGGGAGGTAGCGGGCGGCCACGTCGAGTCCGTGCGGGAGCCGCAGGGAGCCACGCCACGGCGGCAGCACGGCTTCCTGCAGCTCGACCGCGAGCCGGTGCTCGGTCTGCGCGATGTGCCGCTGGCGCTGGAGCGAGTCACGGGTCTCGCTCACCGCGCGCTGGCTGCGGCGCAGTGCGCTGACGTCGCGCACGACCGCCCACATCGAGGCGGTCGAGCCGTCGGCGTCGAGCACGGGCTCGCCCATCATGTGCACCGTGCGCGCGGAACCGTCCGGGCGCACGACGCGGAACTGCCCGTCGATCGACTTGCCGTCGATGAGGCAGTCCGTGACCATCGCGGTCAGTCGCGGCTGGTCGTCGCGGTGCACGAGCGCCGGCAGCTCGTCGAGGGTCAGGGCGGGGGCGGACCGGTCGCGGCCGAGGATTCCGTACAGCTCGTCGGACCAGGTGACCTCGTCGGTCAGCAGGTTCCACTCGGCGCTGCCGACCCGGTCGACCAGGGAGCCGTGCCGCCGCTCGTCGGGGGCGGGCCGGAGCGCGGGGCCCTCGCGCAGCTGGGCCAAGTGCCGGTCCAGATCGCTGAGTTGGTGCACCGCCAGCTCGTACAGGGCGCGCTGCCAGCGGAACTCGGCGTCCGCCTCGCCGTCGACGGGGCCCGGGGTCTCACGGCGCACCGCGTCGACGTCACCGAGCAGCCGACGCGTCTGCGAGATCAGCGCGTCGACCGTGCCACGCTCCGGCGGCTGGCCGGTGGGGCGGTCCGCGAAGACATGGGGAGACATGACGAACTCCGATGCAGGCGCCGAGGGCCACGGCGAACGGGAGGACCGTCTACGACTGTGGCACAGGCCGCGTCGCCCCGTAAGGCATTTCGCCATACACGATGCGGTGGTGCTTCTGGCATATGTCGTTGTCCTTCGGAACGCCCCTCCCGGCCGCCGCAGTCGAACTGACGGCCGGGAGGGGCGTAGGAAGCGGCGTAGACGTGTTCGACCGTGCGCCGAGGCGCGGGAGATCGAACGACGTAGGGAAGGCTACGCCTGCGAAGTCGCCCGGGGAGCCGTGCGGAGCCACACCGCGGTGTCGCTCGGCAAACGGCCGTCCGCGTCGAGGGCGTCGCTCGACAGCAACAGCCGCTCGTACGACGGCAGTTGCACCGGCTCGGCGGCGCCGAGATTCACGACGCAGACAAGGCCGTCCTCGCGGGCGAACGCCAGTGCGCCGTCGGGGGCGGGGAGCCAGGTCAGGTCCAGGCCCCCGAACCCCGGCTCGGCGGCGCGCAGCCGCAGCGCCGCGCGGTACAGCGCCAGCATCGAGGCGGGGTCCGCGTCCTGGTTCTCGACGGAGTACGTGCCCCAGTCGTCCGGCTGCGGCAGCCACGGCTCGCCCGCGTTCCCGAAGCCGCATGACACTCCTCGCGCGGCCCACGGCAGCGGCACCCGGCACCCGTCGCGCCCCGGGTCGACGCCGCCGGAGCGGAAGTGCATCGGGTCCTCGATGCGGTCGCGCGCCACCTCCACCTCGGGCAGGCCCAGCTCCTCACCCTGGTACAGGTATACGGAGCCCGGCAGGGCGAGCGAGAGCAGGGCGGCGGCGCGGGCGCGGCGCAGGCCGCGGCTGAGGTCCGTCGGGGTGCCGAACCGCTTGGCCGCGAAGTCGAAACGGGTGTCCTCGCGGCCGTAGCGGGTGACGGTGCGGGTCACGTCGTGGTTGCACAGGACCCAGGTCGCGGGCGCGCCGACCGGCGCGTGGTAGGCGAGGGTGTTGTCGATGGAGGCCCGCAGCTCGGCCGCGTCCCAGGAGCGGGACATGAAGTCGAAGTTGAAGGCGGTGTGCAGCTCGTCGGGGCGCAGGTAGCGGGCGAACCGCTCGGGGTCGGGCACCCACAGCTCGCCGATCAGGACGCCGTCGTACTCGTCGGCGACGGCGCGCCAGGAGCGGTAGATGTCGTGGAGCTCGTCGCGGTCCACGTACCCGGTCTCGTCGCCGTCGGCGGCGTCGGCGAGGGCCGGGTCCTTGGCGAGGAGGGCGGCGGAGTCGATGCGGACGCCGGCCGCGCCGCGCTGGAACCAGAACCTGAGCACGTCCTCGTGCTCCTGGCGCACGGCCGGGTGCGCCCAGTTGAGGTCCGGCTGCTGGGCGGTGAACAGGTGCAGGTACCACTCGCCGTCGGGCACCCGGGTCCAGGTCTCGCCGGAGAACTGCGAGGGCCAGTTGTTGGGCGGCAGCTCGCCGTTCTCACCGCGGCCCGGCCGGAAGTGGAACAGCTCCCGCTCGGGGCTGCCGGGGCCCGCCGCGAGCGCCGCCCGGAACCAAGGGTGCTGGTCGGAGACGTGGTTGGGCACGATGTCGACGATGGTGCGGATGCCCAGGTCCCGGGCCTCCGCGATCAGCTTCTCGGCCTCGGCGAGGGTGCCGAACGCCGGGTCGATCACACGGTAGTCGGCGACGTCGTAGCCGCCGTCGGCGAGGGGGGAGCGGTACCACGGTGTGAACCAGATGGCGTCGACGCCGAGTTCGGCCAGGTAGGGCAGGCGTGCTCTGACCCCGGCGAGGTCTCCCGTCCCGTCGCCGTCACCGTCGGCGAAGCTGCGGACGTACACCTGATAGATGGCTGCGGAACGCCACCAGTCGTCGGCCACGAGGGGTCCTTTCGGGCAGGGCGGTGCGCGCCGCGCCCCGGTGCGGGGGTACGCGGCGGCACACGACAGAGAGTGGGCAGTGCGGGCGGGCCGGGATCAGCCTTTGAGGCCGCCGGCGGTCAGGCCGCCCATGATGTTGCGCTGGAAGAGCAGGAAGAGGATCAGCGTCGGCACCGAGGCGATGGTGAGGGCGGCGATCAGCTGGTTCTGCGGGACGCCGTTGGACAGCGAGTAGATCCCGACGTTCAGGGTCTGCTTGGCCGGGTCGGGCAGCGTCAGCATCGGCCAGAGGAAGTCCTTCCACACGCCGACCACCGCGAAGATGGAGACGACGCCGAGGATCGGCCGGGAGATCGGCAGCACGATGGAGCGCAGGGTGCGCATGGGGGAGGCGCCGTCGATGGAGGCCGCGTCGAGGAGTTCCTGCGGGATCGAGTCGAAGAACCGCTTGAGCAGGAAGATGTTGAACGCGTTGGTGACGGACGGCAGCCAGATCGCCCACGGGCTGTTGAGGAGGTTCCGCTCGAAGATCGGCACGTCGAGCACGGTCAGGTACTGCGGGACGACGAGGACGGTCGCCGGGATCATCAGCGTCGCCAGCATCATGCCGAGGACGACGTTGCCGAAGACCGGCCGGAGTTTGGAGAGGGAGTACGCGGCGGCGACGTCCAGGACGAGCTGGAAGGCGAGCGCGCCGAACGCGTAGTAGAGGGTGTTGAAGAGGAGCTTGGCCAGGTCCATGACCTGCCAGGCGTCCTTGTAGTTGCCGGGGTGCGAGCTGTGCGGGACAAGGGTCGGCGGGGACTGGACGATCTCCGCGGTGGTCTTGAGGCCGCCGGTGACCATCCAGTACAGCGGGCCGAGGAAGACCAGCGTGAAGAGGCCCATCGTCACGCCGAAGACGGTCCAGTAGAGAATCCTCCCGCGGCGCCGGCCGAGCTGGGCCGGCGAGATCAGGGTGCGGGGGCGCATCGTGTCGGTAGCCATGTCGGTGAGATCCCAACTCCTTCGACGCTCAGTCGTCCTGCGAACGGCTGAGGCGGACGTACACCGCGGAGAAGGCCGCGAGCAGGACGAGCAGGAGGAGGCCGAGGGCCGCCGCGCCGCCGTAGTTGTTGAAGTTGAAGGCGTACTGGTAGATGAGGTAGACGACGGTGGTGGTGGAGCCCTCCGGGCCCGCGCCGTTGGTCAGCAGGAACGGCTCGGTGAAGACCTGCATCGTCGCGATGATCTGCATGAGGAACATCAGCGAGAGGATCAGCCGCGTCTGCGGGATCGTCACGTGCCAGATCTTGCGCCACAGGCCCGCGCCGTCCAGCTCCGCCGCCTCGTACAGCTCGCCGGGGATGCCCTGGAGCGAGGCGAGGTAGATGAGGGTGGCGCCGCCCATGTTCATCCACGTCGCCGCGATGACGACGGAGAGCATCGCGGTGTCGGTGGATTGCAGCCATTGCTGTTCGGGGATGCCGAAGATCCCGAGGATGCGGTTGAAGAGGCCGTAGCCGGGGTCGTAGAAGTACTTGAAGAGCAGGACAGAGGCGACCGGCGGGAGCATCACCGGCAGGTAGACGAGCATCCGCAGATAGCCCTGGCCGTGCCGGAACTCGTTGAGCAGGACCGCCACGAAGAACGGGACGGCGAAGCCGAGGACCAGGGCGAGCGCGGTGTAGAGCAGGGTGTTGCGCCAGGCCTGCCCGAAGGCCGGGTCGTTGAAGACGTACGTGAGGTTGGACCAGCCGGCCCAGGTGGTGCGGCCGTCCTTCGTCTTCTGGAAGGCCAGGACGAACTCCCTGACCATGGGATACCAGGAGAAGAAGGAGAAGCAGAGCACCGCGCCGATCAGGAAGCCGTGAGCGGTCAGATTGCGTCTCACGGCGCGCGCCAGCGAACCGCTCGGGGTGCTGAGTTGGCGCTTGGCGGGCGGTGCGGCCTGCTGGGACTTCGCGGGCAGCGTCGGGGCCGACATGGTCACTCCTCGGATCACAGGTACCGGTGGGGCGAGAGCCTGGTGGTCGGGCTCCTACTGGTTGGCCAGCACCTGGTTGACCTGCTGCTCGGCGGTGGACAGGAGCTTGTCGACGTCGGCGTTCTTGTTGGTGAGGACGCCCGACATGACGTTGTCGAGAACCTTGTAGATCTCCTGCGCCTTCGGCGGCTCGGCCTTGCCGGGCACCGGGTTGTCCATGAACGCCTTGAAGTTCTCGACGGGCATGGTGGCGTTGTCGGTACGGGACTTGAGGTCCTGCGCCTTGATGTCACCGGTGAAGAAGTTGGGCTGCGGCAGGCCGACGGGCAGCTTGTCGGCCTTCGTGCGCTCCCACTGGAACTGGCCCTTGCCGGGGGTGAGCGTCTTGAAGTTCAGCCAGGCGATGGCCGCCTTGATCTTGTCGGGCGACGAGCCCTTCTTGATCATGTAGTCGTTGCCGCCGAACAGCGTCGCCTTGCCGCCGGGGATCGGCCCCATGCCGAAGTTCTCGTACTCGGCGCCGAGCTGCTGGACCATGTACGTCACGTCGTCGGGCGCGGCGAGGAACATGCCGAGCTTGTCGGAGGCGATCTGCTTCTGCAGGTCGCCCCACTTGAGCAGCTGCGTCTTGCCCATGCTGTCATCGGTCCAGCGCATGTCGTGCAGCTGCTGGACGACCTGCTTGCCGGTGGCGTCGTTGAACGCGGCCTTCTTGCCGTCGGCCGTGACCATGTCGCCGCCGAGGCTGTACTGGGCCGCCGCGAAGTGCCAGCCGCCGGTGTTCTCCGCGCTGTACTCGCCGTACCCGGCGATGCCGTTGCCGAGCCCGGCTATCTTCTTGGCCGCGGTGCGGACCTCGTCCCAGGTCGTCGGCGGCTTGTTGGGGTCGAGCCCGGCCTGCTTGAACAGCTTGCGGTTGATGAGCAGGCCCATGGTGTAGTTGCTGGTCGGCAGGCCGTAGAGCTTGCCGTCCTTCTTCAGGGCGTTCATCACGTTCGGGTCGATGGAGTCGATCGCCGGAACGGTCTTGGGGGTGACGTACGCCGTGATGTCCTCGGCGCCGTTGTTGTCCAGGACCTGCTGGAGGTCGGTGAAGTAGGTGTAGAAGACGTCGGGCTGCGACTTCGCCTTGAGGGCGGCGGTGAACCGGGCCGGCTCCTCGCACTGGCCCGCGGTCGACTTACCGTCGATCGTGACGTTCGGGTACTTCTTGTTGAACTCCTCGACGTCCTCCTTCCACTCCTTCAGCTCCGCCGCCTTGTTCTTCGGTGGCATACAGTCGATGGTCAGCGTGACCTTGGTCTTCGGGTCGAGCGGTGCGCTGATGTCGGCCTTCGACCCGGTGCCGCCCGAACCGCCGTCGTCGGAGCTGCTGCTGGTGCCGCAAGCGGCGAGCGAGCCCAGGGCGAGGGCGGTGGCGACGGCGACCGCGGACGTGCGGCGTACTGGACGTGACCAGGTGGTGCTTCTCATCGGTTGAGTCCCCTTCGGGCCTGAGCCTGATGCAGGCAGGAACGTGGAGGCCCACGGCACTGGCTGCACGGGGAGGTGCGTGCCGGGGGCGTGCCACACTCAAGCACCGTCGACGGATCTCCGCAAGATGTCGCGCGTACTCCGCAAAAAATGAACAGGTTGAAGTCAGCCCTCGGTACGCGTCACGGGCCCGCCGTCGTACGGCGGACCCGTGGCGTCCGGTTCTTGCGTCGGGTTGCGCTTGATCGCGCCATCACCCGGCGGGCGGCGGCGCCGTCGACCCCCGCACCACCAGCTCGGGCTCGAAGAGCAGCTCGCCCGCCGGCACGGCGCCGCCCTGGATCTGTGCCACGAGGAGTTCGACCGCGGCACGCCCCATCGCCTCGATCGGCTGGCGCTCCGTCGTCAGCGGCGGCTCCGTGCAGTTCATGAACGCCGAGTCGTCGTAGCCGACCACCGACACGTCCCGCGGCACCGAGAGCCCGGCCCGGCGGGCGGCGCGCACGGCGCCGAGCGCGAGCGGGTCGCTGGCGCAGATGATGCCGGTGATGCCGCGCTCCAGGAGTCGGGTCGTCGCCGCGTGCCCGCCCTCGAGGGAGAACATGGCGCGTTCGATGGCGTCGTCCGGGAGTTTGCCGCCGGTGGCGCGGGCGACGGCGCGGGCCGCGGTGAGCTTGCGGCGCGAGGGCATGTGGTCCTCGGGGCCGAGGACGAGGCCGATCCGCTCGTGGCCGAGCGAGGCCAGATGGCGCCACGCCTGCTCGACGGCGACCGCGTCGTCACAGGCCACCCGCGGGAAGCCGAGCCGCTCGATGGAGGCGTTGACCAGGACCACCGGGACGTTGCGCTCCGCGAGGCGCTGGTAGTGCCCGTGCTCGGCGCCCGCCTGCGCGAACAGACCACCGGCGAACACCACCCCGGAGACCTGCTGCTGGAGGAGCAGCTCCACGTAGTCCGCCTCGGAGACGCCGCCCTTGGTCTGGGTGCACAGGACCGGTGTGAGGCCCTGCTGGGCGAGGGCGCCGCCGATCACTTCCGCGAAGGCGGGGAAGATCGGGTTCTGCAGCTCCGGCAGGACCAGGCCGACCAGACGGGCGCGCTCCCCGCGCAGCTGGGTCGGCCGCTCGTAGCCGAGTACGTCGAGTGCGGTGAGTACCGCTTGTCGCGTGGCCTCCGAGACGCCGGGTTTGTTGTTGAGCACCCGGCTGACCGTGGCCTCACTGACTCCGACCTTCTTCGCCACCTGAGCAAGTCTGCGCGTCATGTGCGCAAGATTAGCGCAAAAGATTGCGGCCAGTTTGCGTGATGGTGACATCCGGTCACGGGTTCGGGCCGTCCCGCACGCCGCCGCCGTGACCACATGTCTCAGTCCGTCGTCAGGGCGAGGACGCCGTACCCGAACCCGTCCGCCTCGACGGCCGCGCCGTCCTCGGACACCCTCACCCCGGACACCTCCACGGGCCGCGCCCCGGCGAGGCGCCCGGGCTCGGCCGCGGCCCAGCTCCGCCGCTCCGCGGCCGGGTTCACCACGACGAGGAACTGCTCCCCGCGCAGGTAGACGAACGGATGCCCCTCGTGCAGCACCTCGACGGGGGAGCGGGCGCCGAGCGCCGGGGTGGTGGTGCGCAGGCGGACGAGCCGGCGCACGAGGTGGAGCAGCGAGCCCTCGTCGGCCCGTTGCGCGGCGACCGACGGACGCCCGGGGTCCGGGTCGAGCGGCAGGTAGAACCGCTCCTCGGGCGCGGTGGAGAACCCCGCCCCCGGCCCGTCGTCCCACTGCATCGGCGTACGGGAACCCGCCCGGTTGTAGTACGGCCCGAGGACGCTGCCCTCGGTGTCGGGCAGGCCCGGCACGTACCGCATCCCGATCTCGTCGCCGTAGTAGATCGCGGGCAGGGTGGGCCAGGTCAGCTGGAAGGCGAACGCCGCCGGGAGCTGCTCGGCCGTGCGCGGGCCGCAGTTGAGGCGGGAGAAGTCGTGGTTGGACGTGGGCAGGGAGACGAAACCGGTGTCGCCGAGCGCGGTGTCCGCCGCGCGCCACGCCTCGACGAACGGGCGGGGCGAGCCGAGCCCCGACGCGTCGAAGAAGCAGTCGAGCGGCGCCCACGCCTCGTTCCGTGTGCCCGCCCCGTTGTTCCACAGCGAGCGCATCGCCAGGCCGTCCGTCGGGCCGCCGAACTGGAGGAAGAAGTCGGCGTGGAACCCGGCCGGCACCGACACCCGCGGATCGCCCCACTCGGAGAGCAGTACGGCGTCGGGGTGGGCCCCATCGAGCCAGTGCCGCAGCTCCGTCCAGATCAGGGCCGTGGCCCGCTTGTCCGGGTCGTCCTTCACCAGGGACGCCGCCATGTCGACCCGGAACCCGGACACCCCGCGCCGCAGCCAGTGGTCCATGACGGCGCGCAGCGCCTCCCGGTTGGCGCGCGGGCCGTCGGCGTCGACCGGGAGGCGCCAGGGCTCGGCCGGGTCCTCGCGCGCGTAGCCGAAGTTGAGGGCGGGCTGCGAGTCGAAGAAGTTCGGCAGGTAGCCGCCGGGCCGGGACCCGGGCGAGCGCACGAAACCGTCGGGGACGCCGTCCGCGCTCCAGATGTAGCGGTGGTCGCCGGGATCGTCCGCGGACGCGCGGAACCACGGGTGCCGGTCGGAGGTGTGCCCGGCGACCAGGTCGAGCAGGACCCGGATGCCGCGCCGCCCGGCGAGGTCCACGAGGGCGGCCAGATCGTCGTCGGTGCCGTAGCGGGGCGCGAGCGTGAAGTAGTCGGCGACGTCGTAGCCCGCGTCGCGGAAGGGGGAGGCGAAGCACGGGTTGATCCAGACCGTGTCGACCCCGAGCCAGGACAGATGGTCGAGCCGCTCGGTGATGCCGCCGAAGTCCCCGATCCCGTCCCCGTTCGAGTCCGCGAACGACTGCGGGTAGATCTGGTAGAACACGGCGTCGGACAGCCAGGCGGGGGCGGGGCGGAACGAAGTCATGGACGCGGGCTGCCTCTCGGTCGGGAAAGGCCGGGCGTCCGCGCCTCACGTGTGCGGGACCACGGCCACCGGACTGGTCACATGGTGCACCACCGAGTGTGCCGTGCGGCCCAGTTCGGCCGCGTCCGCGTCGCGCCCGATCACCGTCAGGCTCGCCCCGGTCGACGCCTTCAGGAGATGGTGGCCCGGCTGCCCGTAGAGGAGGCGCCGCACCACGGGCACCTCCGGATACTTCGCCTGCCACACCTTCAGCGCGCTCGCCAGCGCGGCACGGCGCAGCGACTCCTGGCGCGCCGCGTCACCCGGCTGCGCCGCCGTGCCCGGCGTCCCGGCGCCGAGCGGCGGCAGCGTCCAGGCGTGCAGCGCGTGCAGCTCCGTGCCGCGCAGGGCCGCCGCCTCGAACGCGTAGGACAGCACCTCGTCCGCGGGCCGCGTCACGTCCAGGCCGACGACCACCGGCAGGTACCCGTCCCCGTCCGGCGCCCGCTCGTCCCGCGGGAGCCCGCCCGCCCGTACGAGGACGACCGGCCGGTCCGCGCGCGCCGTCACGGCAAGCGCCACCGGGCCGACGAGGAACCCGGGGTACCCGGTGAAGCCGCGCGAGCCGAGGACGAGCGTCTCGGATTCGGTGACCGCCTCGAGCAGCGCGGTGACCGGCGGCGCGGGACGGCGGCGCGCCACGATCTCCAACGCCGGATGCTGGTAGCCCAGTTGGAGCGCCATCCGGTCGAGCACGCCGCGCCCCGGCAGGTCCACGTCCGGGGGTGGCGGCGCGAGGCGGTCACCGCTGTCGGCGTGCAGCAGCCGCAGCGGCAGGCCGCGTCGCAGGGCCTCGCGGGCCGCCCAGTCGGCGGCGTCCAGACTCTCGCGTGAACCGTCCGTCCCGACGGTCAGGACACGCATATGGACCATGACGGAACCTCCCGAAGGCAGCGGGCATGGAATTCCGGGCTCCGTCGCGGGTTCCACGCAAGAGAGCGGTCACGCGTGCCCGTTCCGGGAACCGGATGCACGGCAAGGCGCGTGCGCCGGGCGCGTTCCGGACCCTGCCACCCCCGTCGTCCGCCCCGGGAGAGGCGGACCGGCCCTGGATCCGGGGTCGTTCGGCCCCTGTCCCGCGCCCGGGGGCGCGCGCGAGCGTGGAGCGAGGAGGCCGCCATGAGCATGCGCAGGCCGAGTCGTCGGGCAGCGCGGGACAACCCGCTGCGCCGCAGGTCGGACGTGTTCGAGGCCTGGGCGGCGCTGCTCCTCGCGGTGTTCGCCGTCCTGGTGGCGCCCGCCGCGGGCGCGGCCGGCGGCTGGGCGGCCCACGAGGACGCCCTGGACCATGCCCGTGCGCAGCAGCAGTCCCGGCAGCCGCAGCGGGCCCGGCTGATCGAGGACGCCCCGGACTACGTCCCCGCCGCCACGGGCGTCCAGACGACGGTCACCTACCCGGTCGCGGTCCGCTGGACCGACGCGGAGGGCCGTACGGTCACCGCCGTCGCCCCTGTCACGGCCGGGCTCGAACGCGGCGACGCCACGACGGTCTGGCTGGACCGGCGCGGTGCGGTCACCGCGGCGCCCTGGGGCGGCGACGACGTCTGGTCGCACACCCTCGCCGCGGGCTTCCTGGTCGCCGCGGCCACCGCGGGCCTCGCCCTCGTCACCCGCCTCGTGCTGCGCGCGGCCCTCGACCGCCGCCGCCTGGCCGCGTGGGAACGGGAGTGGAGCCGGGTGGAGCCGGTCTGGGGGCGGCGGCACGCCTAGACTCTCTCGGGCTCCGCCGTGTCGGGCCACGCCACGTCGTCGACCTGGAGCCACGGGGCCGACGCCACCCCCGCCGGGGTGAGGCCCGTGAAGTCCCGTACCTCGCGGTGCAGATGGGACTGGTCCACGTAGCCGCTGTCCGCCGCGACCGCGGCCGGGGCACGGCCCGCCGCGAGGAGGTGGGCGGCGCGGTCGAAGCGGACGAGACGGGCGGCGCGTTTGGGGGCGATGCCGAGCTGCGCGCCGAAACGTGCCGTCAGGCGTTTGCGGTCCCAGCCGACCTCGTCCGCGAGGCCGTCGACCCGGACCCGGCCCCGGGTGCGGAGCAGGCGGCGCCAGCAGTGGGCGACCTCGGGGTCGACCCGGCGCCGGGCCTGCGGCGGCCGGAGCAACTCCCCGGCGACCGCGAACCGTTCGTCCCAGGACGCCGCGGCGCGCAGCCGCTCCTCGGCCCGCTCCGCCGCACGGCCCCACACGTCGGCGAGCGGCACGATCGCGCCGCTCAGCTCGCCCGGCGCGCCGAGCACCGCCGCCGCCACGGCCGGCTCCAGGCGGATCTGGAGGCAGGCGCCGACCCGGCCGGCCGCCCGCAGTTCGCCCGGCAGGAGCCCGATGACGGCGCTGCCGCGCTCCCGGTGCCCCCGGGCGTCGTAGACGATGCCGTCCCCGTCGCTCAGGTCGAGGAGGAGGGTGACCGACGGGTGCGCGACCATCGCGATGTCCAGCGGCGCGGGCACCCGCTGCCGGAACCCGGCCATGCTGACCCCGGGCAGCCGCTGGGCCGGGCGCGGCACCGCGATGGTCACGGACCCCCAGTCGGGCGGCGCGCTTCCTGTCACCGGCATACGGTCCAGCCTAGGACGCGTCGGCGCCCGACGCCGCGAACGCGAGCAACAGTTCGCCGGTCGCCCCGGGCGCTTCGAGCAGCGGGATGTGACCGACCCCGGGCAGCATCTCGATCCGCGCCCCGGGCACCGCCGCGTACTGGCGCGCCGATCCCGGGTCCCAGCGCGGATCGGCCGCGCCGAAGACGACCAGGACCGGCACACGGCCCGCGAGCGCGGCGAGCCGCTCGGGCACGGTCCGCTCGACGATGTACGCGGTGTTCTCCCGCAGCACCGCGCGGAAGGCGCCGTACGCTATCCCGCGCACCCCGGCGACCAGGTCCTCCGGCACGTCCACCGGGGCCGCCGTCGTCGCCCTGATCCCGCCCCGGATCCACCCGTCCGACCGCAGCGCCCAGAGCAGCCGCCCGAGCGGCGGCCCGAGCAGGAGCCGCAGGAGCGGCGGCTGTGGGGAGAGGGCCGCCATGCCCGGCCCCGTACTGATCAACGTGAGCGAACGCACCAGGTCGGGGCGGAGTTCGGCCAGCGCCGTGGCGACGTACCCGCCGCTGGAGTGGCCGGCCACGGGGACACCGCGCAGCCCGAGCGTGTCGAGGAGCGCCGCCACCCGGCCCGCCTGGGCGGGCACCGCGTAGGACCGCGCGGGCGGGGAGTGCCCGCACCCCGGCAGGTCGACCCGGACGACGTGGTGGCGTCGGGCGAGCGCCGGGACCATCGGGTCCCAGCAGGCGCCCGCGGCGCCCGAACCGTGGATGAGCAGCAGGGGCGGCGCCCCGGGTGAGCCGTCCCGTACGACGTGCATCCCGTGCCGGACTTCGCCGCCGTGTTCCTTCTCGTGGACCGTCATGCGCCCGATGGTGCGCAGGTCCGTACCGCCCCGTCTTGTACGAATGTCGGGCCTGCCGTCCGATCCGACAGGCCCCCTGGCCGGGGCCGTTCGGCCCCTCGCCGAAGGGGGGCGCGGGCGGCGATCGTCGAGGTATCGCACGACGGCGGTCCGGCCAGTGCGACGACCGCCGCCCGGGCAGGACGCCGACCCACGCGGCCCGGGCGGGCGGTTACCGGAGGGAAGTGTTCCCGGCCGTCGTGGCGCGCCCCCGGAAGGAGGCAGCTCATGACCACCATGGCCCCGCGCATGAGCCAGACCCTGCCCGAGGAACACCGCGGCCGGCTGATGCGCATCGCCCGTGAGGTCACCTTCCCGCAGAACGCCAGGCTCTTCGACGAGGGCGCACGCGCGGACCGCTTCTGGATCCTGCGCAGCGGCAGCGTCGCCCTGGACGTGCGGGTGCCGGGCCGGCGGGCCCCGGTCATCGAGTCGCTCGGCCGCGGCGAGCTGATCGGCTGGTCCTGGCTGTTCCCGCCCTACGTGTGGCAGCTCGGGGCGCAGGCCGAGACCCCGGTGCGCGCCGACGAGTTCGACGCGTTCACCGTGCGTCTGATGTGCGCCTCCGACCCGGGGCTGGGCTCGTTCGTCGCCCAGTGGGTCGGCCAGGTCCTCGCCCACCGCCTCAGCGTCACCCGCTCCCGCCTCCTCGACCTCTACGTTCCCGAGATCCCCTACGGGTACGACGCCGCCTGACGGTCCCCGGCGGCAGGGCCGTCCGGAGTCGTTCGGGGCCGTTCGGCCCTGGCGGATCACCCCGGTCGGCCTTCAGGATCTAGGGACACCACAGCCGAGGGGGATCCATGCCCGAGCCATCCGGTTTCTCCGCGGACCGTCCCATCCGGATCCTGCTCCTCGACGACCACGAGGTGGTCCGCCGCGGGCTGCGGGACCTGCTCGGCGCCGAACCCGACATGGAGGTCGTCGGGGAGGCCGCCACCGCCGCACAGGCCCTCGTCAGGGGGCCCGCGCTCCGCCCGGACGTCGCCGTGCTCGACGTCCGCCTCCCGGACGGGGACGGCATCACCGTCTGCCGTGAACTGCGCGGCCTGCTGCCCGGGTTGAGCTGTCTGATGCTGACCTCGTTCGACGACGACGACGCGCTGCTCGACGCCATCATGGCGGGCGCGGCCGGGTATGTGCTGAAGCAGATCAAGGGCTCCGATCTGGTCTCCGCCGTACGGACCGTCGCCTCCGGGCAGTCCATGCTCGACCCGGCGACGACGGCCCGGCTGATGCGCAGCCTGCGCGGACCCGAGTCCTACGACGCGGGGCAGGGCGGCGTGGACGCCTCGGCGGACCACCGGATCGCCGATCTCACCGAGCGGGAGCGGGACATCCTCGCGCTCGTGGGGGAGGGGCTCACCAACCGGCAGATCGGCCTGCGCCTCTTCCTGTCCGAGAAGACCGTGAAGAACAACATCTCGCGGCTCCTCGCCAAACTCGGCGTGGAGCGGCGCATCCAGGCGGCGGTGATGGCCAGCAGGCTGCCCCCGCGCCCGCAGTGACACCCGGCAGGCCTTGGCGGTCAGCCTTCCTTGCGCAGCGGCACGTACCACTCCAGACGGGTGCCGTTGCCCTCCGGCCGGGCGAGGGTCAGCGTGCCGCCTCGGCCACGGGCGCGCGCCGCCATGTTGGCCAGGCCGCTGCGGTGCTCGTCCGCCACGTCCGGGACGCCGACGCCGTCGTCCTCCACGATCAGGGTGAGGGCCCGGCCGCGGACGAGGAGCGCCACCTCCGCCTTGGAGGCGCGCGCGTGCCGTGCCACGTTCGTCAGCGCCTCGCCGAGCACCGCCACCGCGTCGTCGGCGATGGCCGTGGGCACGTCCACGTCGATCAGGCCCTCCATGCGCAGGGCCGGGGTGAAGCCGAGGACCCGCGCCGCGTCCTCGACGGCCCGCACCGTCCGGATCCGCAGACCGGTCCCCGACGGCGGGGTCTCCTGTTCGCGCAGGCCGAAGATGGTGGAACGGATGATCTTGATGGTGGTGTCGAGATCGTCCACCGCCCGCATCAGGCGCTCGGCGGCCTCCGGGTGCTGCACGAACCGCTGCGCGCTCTGCAGCGTCATCCCGGTCGCGAACAGCCGCTGGATCGCCAGGTCGTGCAGGTCCCGGGCGATCCGGTCACGGTCCTCCAGGAGGCTCATCTGCTCCGCGTCGCGGCGGCGCTCCGCCAGCTCCAGGGCGAGCGCGGCCTGCCCGGCGAAGCCGACCAGCGGCACGAGTTCGGCGGCCGAGAAGCGCTGCCGCTCCGCCCGGCGGGCGAGCGTCAGGACCCCGCGCACCGTCTCGGGCGTGCCGATCGGGACGGCGACGGCGGGGCCGAGCCCGTCCCAGCGGCCCGGCTGGTAGGTGATCCGCGGGTCCTTGCGCACGTCGTCCGAGGTGACCAGTTCGCCGGCGGCGAGGGCGGCGCCCGCGAAGGTGCCCTTGCGGGGCACCGTCACGTCGTGGTGCGGCTCGGAGTGCTCGCCGAGGGCGAGCGTCTCGTGCAGGTTCTCGGTGCCGGGGATGACGAGCGCCACCATGCCGAGGTCGGCGGCCGCGATCTCGCGCGCCCGCTCCACCATGAGCCGCAGGACCGGTATCTCCGCCGCGCCCGACAGCAGGCTCCCGGTGAACTCGGCGCTCAACGACAGCCAGCGCTCGCGCAGTTGCACCTCCTCGTACAGGCGGGCGTTCTCGATCGCGACGCCCGCGGCGGCGCCGAGGGTCTGCAGCACCGCCACGTCCTCGTCGTCGAAGTCCATGCCGCCGCGCTTCTGCGTGAGGTACAAATTGCCGAACACGTCGTCGCGGACCCGGATGGGGACGCCGACGAAGGTGTGCATCGGCGGATGGTGCGGCGGGAACCCCGAGGACGCCGGGTGGTCGGCCAGCTCGGGCAGGCGCAGCGGCTCGGGGTGGCGGATCAGTTCGCCGAGCAGGCCGTGCCCGGAGGGCAGGTCGCCGATCCTGGCCTGCAACTCCGCGTCGATGCCGACCGGCAGGAACTGCGACAGCTTGAGCCGGTCCTCGCCGATCACGCCGAGGGCGCCGTACTCCGCGTCGACGAGCACCACCGCCGCCTCGACGATGCGCCGCAGCACCTGCGAGAGGTTCAGCTCCTGGCCGACCGACAGGACCGCTTCCAGGAGGCCCTGGAGGCGGTCGCGGGTGCCGCGCACGGCATCGATGCGGACCTGGAGTTCTTCGAGCAGTTCGTCGAGCCGCAGCCTCGGCAGCGGCCCGGGCCCCCGTGCAGCTTCGTCGCCCATCCGGCCTCCGCGGGACCTCGGGTGCATGTCCCTTGGTCTCACCGTAGCGGCTGCGGCCTCCGCCATGACCTGGTTCGTCACACCTGGGACGGCGGAATGACGGCGTCCGGCGCCCCGGGCGCGCGCAGCGCCGCGATCTGGGCACGGGAGGTGAAACCGAGCTTGGTGAGGATGTGCTCCACATGGGAATCGACGGTCCGTTTCGAGACCGCCAGCTCGGCGGCGACCTCCCGGTTCGTCAGGCCGTCACCGACGAGGGCGGACACCTGCCGCTCCCGGGGCGTGAGCGCGTCGGCGGGGCCGCAGGCCGGGGAGCCCGCGGCCGTGGCGGCCCCCGGCCCGACGGTGAGCGCCAGCTCCACCACCGCGTCCAGCGGCAGCAGACCGCCCTCGGCGAAGGCGTCGCGGCAGCCCTCGTCGCCCAGCGCGGAGCGGGCCTGCGCGGCCGCCTCCGCGTGCAGTTCGTGCAGCACCGGGATGCCGAACCGCGCCTCCTTCGCCGACCGCCGCCACAACGCGTCCGCCGCGCCCTGGAGCGCGGCGACCCGGTCGAAGCGGCGCACCCGCGCCGCGTACCAGGCGAGCCCCTCCAGGCAGTGCGCGATGCCCATCAGGTCGTGCAGCACCGCCTTGCTGCGCAGTCCCTCCCGCGAGCAGGCGACGGCCTCCTCGTGGTCGCCGCGCAGCCACAGGCCGACGCTCTTGACCCACAGCGCCCAGCCGCGCGCCCACTGCTCGCCGGGGTGCGCGGCGCTGCGCGCGAGCGAGTCGTCACACCAGGCGATGCCCCGCTCGTGGTCGCCGGAGAGGACGAGCATGAAGCCGCCGTAGAAGCCGATCATCATCAGGCCGGTGTCGTCGCCGAGCGCGGCCATGCGCTCGCGCGCCTCGCCGAAGTCCTCGACGCAGCCGTCCATGAGGCCGGAGAAGTAGCGGCGGTGCGCCTGGAACGAGAGCGTCCACGCCGCGCCGGCCTGGTCGTCGATGCGCTCGGCGATCGCCTCGGCCTCCTTCAGCAGCTCCTCGTTGCCGCCTCGTTCGCCCTGGAGGTCCATGTACCAGCTGCTCAGCCAGAGCGCCTTGACGCGTACGGGCGTCTCGTCGCGGCATCCGTCCAGGGTGCGGCGCAGCCAGTAACGGCCCTCGGTCAGCAGGCCCGTGGTGTGCCAGTAGCCCCACAGGGCCGTCGCCATCCGCAGCCCCTGCCCGTGCAGCCGGGGCGAGGACACGCAGTGCTCCAGGGCGGCCCGGACGTCGGCCCGGTCGCGCGCCAGGGCCCGGAGCAGCGGGACCTGCGCGTCGCCCGTCCACTCCTCGTCGAAGGAGCGGGCCGCCTCCGCGAAGTAGGCGAGGTGGCGTCGCCGGACCGTTTCCTCCCCGCCGAGGGCCGACAGCCGCTCGGCGCCGAATTCGCGGATCGTGTCGAGGAGGCGGTAGCGGGTGCCCTCGGGCGTCTCCACGCGGATCACGACGGACTTCTCGACCAGGCCGATGAGCGCGATCAGCACCTCCTCCACGGGCAGCGCGACGCCGGGCACGGGGCCCGCGCGCTCGACCGGGTCGGCGCACACCGCCTCCGCCGCCTGGAGGCTGAACTCGCCCGCGAACACGGAGACGCGGGCCCACAGCAGCCGCTCCGGCGCGGTCGACAGGTCGTGGCTCCAGCCGATCGCGGTCCGCAGCGTCTGGTGGCGCGGTACCGAGGTGCGCCGCCCGCCCGTCAGGAGGCGGAAGCGGTCGTCGAGCCGGGCGAGCACCTCGCCGAGGGAGAGCGCCCGCAGCCGGGACACCGCCAGCTCGATGGCGAGGGGGATGCCGTCGAGGCGGCGGCACAGGGCCAGCGCGTCGGCCCGGTTGCCCTCGTCGACGGTGAAGCCGGGCACGGCCGCCGACGCCCGGTCCGCGAACAGGTCGAGGGCCTCGCTCGCCCGCCCGGGACCCGCGGCGTCCGCCTCGGGCACGCTCAGCGGCCCGAGGGCGAGGACGTGCTCGCCGGCCACGTCGAGCGGCTGCCTGCTGGTCGCCAGAACGCGCAACCCCGGTGCGGCGCGCAGGAGTTCGTCGCAGAGCAGCGCACACGCGTCGACCAGGTGCTCACACGTGTCGAGCAGCAACAGCAGCTCCCGCTCCGCCAGATACTCCGCGATCACCTCGATCGGCGGGCGGGCCGTCTGCTCGGGCAGGTCCAGCGCCGCGGCGACGGTGTTCGCGAGCAGCGCGGGGTCGCTCAGCGCGGACAGCTCCACCAGCTGCACCCCGGAGGGGAAGGTGGGGCGCAGTTCGTACGCGGCGCGCACCGCGGTCCGGGTCTTGCCGACCCCGCCGGGCCCCGTCACCGTCACCAGGCGGGCCCGCCCGAGAACGTCGCCCAGCCGCGCCAGTTCGCGTCGCCGTCCGACGAAACTGGTGGTCTCCGCGGGCAGTTCGCCCCACGTGCTCCGGCCCGGGCTGCGGTTCATGTGCGGTCTCACTTCGTGCGGTGCGATCGGCGCCGGAACGGGACGACGCGTCTTGTCCCGCCACGGTAGAGGCGTTCCGCCCCGCATCCGACGGCTTCACCGGATCACCCCGCACGAGAGCGGCGGAGGTGGGACACTGCTCTCCCGCGGTCGGGTCCGCGCCACGGGCCACATGCCGCAGGCACATTCCGGATGCCGCAGGCACATGCTGTACGCACTTCCGGGGAAGACGTCACACACGGCACCCGGCTGACTACACTTCCCGGCACCCCTCGTGATCACCGCGGCCCCAACCGCTGCCGTGGCCGCCCAGGAAGGCACTCATGACCACCCGTCCGCGTACGACAAGCCCGATCCCGGAGACGGTCGGCACCCTGAGTGTGAGCGCGTGCCGGGTCACCACGGGCGCCGGCCCCGGGGGCGTGGGCGGCGATGTGTACGGCGCCGTCGCCACTCCGTTCGGCACCCGGCTGCTCATCGGGGATGTCATGGGCAAGGGCCCCGAACTGTCCCGCACCGCCGACTCCGTGCTCACCGTCTGGCGCGAACTCGCGCACAGGCAGCGGTCGTTGGAGGTCCTCGCGGTCCGGCTGCACGCCCTGGTCGCCCACTCCGACGAACCCGACCGGTTCGTCACCGCCACCCTCGTCTCCGTAGCTCCTGACGGCTCGGCCGAACTGGTCTGCTGCGGCCACCCGCCGCCCTTGCTGCTGCGCGGCGGCGGTGCCGTTCCGGCCGCGGTGCCCGCGCCCGCGCCCCCGCTCGGGCTGCTCGACCTCGCGCACGGCTGGTGCGCGGCCCAGCCCGTGCCCCACACGGCGTGGGACCGGATGCTGCTGCACACGGACGGTGTCTCCGAGGCCCGCGACGCCGCGGGCGCCTTCTACCCCCTCGCCGAACGCGCCGCCGAGCTGGGCCGGGTCCCGCTCGCCGCGTTCACGGCGGCGCTCGCCGCCGACCTGCTCCACCATGCCGGGGGCCGGCTCCAGGACGACGCCTCACTCCTCGCGGTGGAACCGGTCACCGCCGCGCCGTCCTAGGGCGTGTGCGAAGGTCCCGAGGGCGGCCGGGGCGCCGTCGCACGTGGTGCACCGCCGCCTGCCGACCGTTCCGAACCGTCCTGCCGGTGCGATCATTTCGGCTGTTTGCGGCCGAATCGGCAGGGCACACGGGCCAGGCGACCCCGTGACATCCGCGGCGTCCGCGACGACAAGGAGCCCCGACGATGCTGCTGGCCCACCCCGCTCTGCTGGCCGATCTCGTCCGTGAGTACGAGACGCTCAGCGCGCTCGACGCCGGGGAGGGCGGCCCCGAGGCGCGCCGCCGCCTCGACGACATCTCGTACACGCTCTGCGTGGCCACCGGCACCCGCGACATCGACACCGCGCTCGTCGCGGCCCGGCACCGGCTGCCCGGCGCCCGGGTCCACGACGAGTCGCTCATCGGCGCGGCCCGCCCCCGTACGGAGGAGCGGATGTCAGGGGTATGACACCACCGTCGACGGCACCGTGGAATCGCCGGACGTGGCGGACCCGATGTCGTTGATGACGTGGTCGTACTGGCCCTTGCCGCCGAGCGAGACCACGAGCAGGCCGTGGAACTTCACGCCTGAGGTGTTCGGCGCGGCGAAGCCGTGCCCCTGCTGGATCGTCGAGTCCGACGTGTAGTTGCAGTAGGAGCCGAGCCCCCAGCCCTCGTGCGTGGTCACGTTGTCGGCGACCTTGTAGGCGGCGAAGCCCTTGACCGAGCCGTTCTGGATCGCGGCCTGGTTCGGGGCGTCGTACGCCTTCTCGTTCTGGTAGAAGATCGTGCGTCCGCGCTCGCCGTTCCACTGCACGTCGTACTTGTTGAAGTGCTCGACGAACAGGCCGGTGGCGAGCACGTCGGCGCCGTTGACGACGACGCCGTAGTCGGCGCGGTTGGTCTCCCAGCCGACGCCCTCGCCGTGGTCGGCGCGCCACACCCAGGTGTGGTCGACGATCGTGTGCCGCGCGTTGATCACCATGCTGGTGGTCGCCTTGCCCGCGCCCGCGCCGCCGATCCGCACGAACACGTCCTGCACGGTGATCGGGTCCGCCGAGTGGTCCGCGGACGCGCCCTGCGGGCCGACTTCGAGCAACGTCTCGGAGTTGGTCGTGCCCGCGTCGATCAGGAACCCGGCGAGCCGCACCCCATCCACGTCGGCGACCTTGACCGCGGTGGCCCCGCCGTCCGGGATGAGCGTGGCGTAGCCGAGGCCGAGGACGACCGTGCCCGCGTGGTCCACCTGGATCGGGGCGTCCACGTGGTAGACGCCGGGGGTCAGGAGCAGGTGCAGGCCGTCGGAGAGCGCCGCGTTGATCGTGGCCGCGCTGTCGCCGGGCTTCGCCACGTAGAACTGGTCGAGCGGTACCGAGGTGCCGCGCGGGGTGCCGTTGCCCCAGCTCACGCCGCGCGCGCCCGTCCGCTTCTCGGGCACGAACACCTTGTAGTCCGCGCCATCGAGGTAGAGGAACGGCTTCTCGCGGGAGACCGGCGTCGTGTCGAGCGTGGTGTAGGGCGGGTCGGGGAAGCTCTGCGCGGGCGCGCCCTCGACGCCGGAGAACACCATGTTCCAGACGGCGTTCTCCCAGCCGCCGACGGACGAGTCACGGGTGTACCACTGCTGCTGCGAGTACGGGGCGACCTTGCCGTCGATCCGGCTGTCGGCGATGTAGCCGCCGCTGGCCCAGCCGTAGCCGTCGGGCGCCAGGTTGAGCCCGCCCCGTACGTGCATCCGGCGGAACGGCGCGGCTTGCGCGACCGCCCACCGGTTGGTGCCGTTGACCGGGACGAGCGCGAGGTTCTCCGCGCTGCGCCAGAAGTTCTGCGTGGCGTTGCCGTTGAACCAGCCCGCGTCGACCGTCACGTCGCCGTTGATGGTCGTGTCGTCGGGGGAGAGGCCGAGGCCCGCTATCGAGGTGTAGAAGCCGAGCTGCGCGTTGAGCCCGTTGTAGGTGCCCGGCTTGAACAGCAGCGCGTAGCGGCCCGCGCCGAACTGGGCGGACTCCTGCTGCTTGAAGATCTCGTCGAGCTTGGACTGGATGCCGGGGGTCGAGGGGTCGAAGACGATCACGTTGGGGCCGAGATCGCCGCCGCCGGCGGCGGCCGCCTTGCGGGGCGCCGACTCCTTCGCGGAGGCGACGGCGGTCCCGAGCACGGGCACCGTCGCGGCGACGGCGGCCGCCGCGCCGAGGACCGTGCGGCGGGTGGGGCGGGTGGTGCGTGCGTGGCGTGGGGGGAGGTCGGACACGCGGCTCTCCTGGTTCATGAAGTGAACGAGTGGGGGTGTGGGAGCGCTCTCCTGGCCAGGCATGTTTCAGGTGTGAGACGCGGGCGTCAAGAGTTGTGACCGAAGTTCGGAGAGATCGCGGGGTGCACACGCAACATAGCGCGCACAACGGGCAGTTGGCGTTTCAGGAAGTGACGGAATGCGTCCGCTCCTTGACAGTCGGGAGGCGCGCCCATACGTTCCGCCCGGAGCGCTCTCCTTCCGCCCCGTCCGGCACGGCTTCGAAGGAGAGACACATGCGTCGCCCCCTCCTGCTGCTCAGCACCACCGCGGTCCTCGCGACCCTCACCGCCTGGTCCGCGTATGTCGCACCCCCGACCACCGCCGCCCCGCGCGCCACCGCCTCGGCCGCGGCGGCGGCCGACTGGAACACCGACCTGGCCGCCGCCGCCTACGCGGCGAACCCGGCCTCCGCCACGGCGTCGGGCAGCGAGAACGGCTCCCTCGCCCCGGGCGCCGCCGTCGACGGCAACGCCGGCACCCGGTGGAGCAGCGACTTCTCCGACGGCGCCTGGCTGCGCGTCGACCTCGGTTCGACCCTGCGCATCGACCGCGTCACCCTCGACTGGGAGGCCGCGTACGGCAAGAGATACGTGCTGGAGGTTTCCAGGAACGGCAGCGACTGGCAGCCGTTCTACACCGAGGACGCGGGCACCGGTGGCAGCGTCACCGCGCACACGTATCCCCAGGAGGTGACGGGCCGCTACGTCCGTATGCGCGGCATCGAGCGCGCGACGCCGTACGGGTACTCTCTCTTCTCGTTCAAGGTCTACGGCGGCGCCCCGGCCCCGGCCTCCACCACCCGCACCAACCTCGCCCTGCACCACCCCGCCTTCAGCAACTACTACCAGCACGCGGGCAACTCACCGGCGTTCGTCACCGACGGCGGCAGACCCGCCGACCTCAAGGCCGACCAGAGCCGCTGGTCCAGCGACTGGAACGCCGACCGCTGGGTCTCCGTCGACCTCGGCGCCACCTCCACCGTCGACACCGTCGAGCTGTACTGGGAGGCCGCGTACGCCGTCGACTACGAGGTCCAGATCTCCGACGACAACCGGACCTGGCGCACCGTGTACCGCCCGAGCGCGAGTGAGGTCGCCGCGCGCCGCGCCGACGTCAAGTCGCCGGGCGACGCGGTCGGCCGCCGCGACACGGTCCGGCTGCCCTCACCCGCCACCGGCCGCTACGTGCGGATGCTCGGCAAGGAGCGCCGCTCGTTCTACAACCCGGCGCCGTCCACCGCCCAGTTCGGTTACTCCCTCTACGAGTTCGAGGTGTGGGGGACCGGCGGCAGCGCGAACGCCGCGTACCCGGCGCTGCCGGGCGAGCAGTCCGGCACGTACCGCACGACGTTCTTCGACGACTTCACCAGCTCCTCGCTCGACCGCTCCAAGTGGCGCGTGGTGCGGACCGGGCAGGAGATGGGCCCGGTCAACGGCGAGTCGCAGGCGTACGTCGACTCCACCGACACCATCCGCACCCAGAACGGCAACCTGGTCCTCGCCGCCAAGTACTGCAAGGGCTGCACCCAGGCGGGCGGCACCACCTACGACTTCACCTCCGGCCGCATCGACACCCACACCAAGCTCGACTTCACCTACGGCAAGGTCAGCGCACGGATGAAGCTGCCGGTCGGGGACGGTTTCTGGCCCGCGTTCTGGCTGCTCGGCAGTGACGTCGACGACCCGTCCGTCTCCTGGCCCGCCTCGGGCGAGACCGACATCATGGAGAACATCGGCTACGCGGACTGGACCAGCTCCGCGCTGCACGGCCCCGGCTACTCCGCCGACGGCAACATCGGCGCCCAGCAGCACTATCCGAACGGGGGCCGCGCCGACCAGTGGCACACCTATGGCGTCGAGTGGACCCCCACCGAACTGCGTTTCACGGTCGACGACCAGCTCGTGCAGCGCACCACCCGCACCAAGCTGGAGTCGACCCGCGGCCAGTGGGTGTTCGGCCACAACCAGTACCTGATCCTCAACCTCGCGCTCGGCGGCGCCTACCCGGCCGGCTGGAACAAGGTCACCCAGCCCTACTGGGGGCTGCCGCAGTCCAGCGTGGACGCCATCGCGCGCGGCGGCGTCCAGGCGGAGGTGGACTGGGTGCGGGTGGAGCAGAAGGGATGAGGGCGCGGCCCGGGAACTAGGCGGCGAACATGCCCCGGCCGGTCGTCTGTTCCTCCAGGACCGTCTCCGCGCGGTGGGCCGACGACTGCCACAGCGTCGTCACCGGCTCGTATACGCGCACCCCGGCCGGGGCACCCAGCTTCAGCGCCTGGAACGTCCGCCCGTCGTGCTCGGGGACGGTGACCACGTGCACGGAGAGCACGGTGCGGGCCCCGTCCTCGGCGTCCTTCGAGTCCGACAGGGAGCGGACCGCCGCGTACACGGTGGTGTGCGCGGCGAGGGTGCGCCCCGCGTGCGGCACGGTCGGCACCGGCAGCGCGGCGCCGTCGAGGTCGGCGTAGGTGACGGTCGGGACGCGGTCGACGAGGCAGTCCCGCGCCGCGTCGTTGCGCAGGCTCAGCTTCAGCACGCCGTCGCTGTCGTCGGACGGCGCGGCGCGCAGGGTCAGGTCCTTCTCCGCGCAGCGGGGGAGCGCCGCGGCCGAGGCGCCCGACGAGGCGGCCACCGGGGCGGCGAGGGCGGCCACGGCGACCGCGGCCGCCGTGACGAGACGGGTCCATGCGCGCATCGGAGCCCCCAGTTCGTGGTGCGGGGCGGAACCGATCCCCGCGGAAATGCGGACATAAGAGGGTATCCCGGATGGTCGGTGTCGCGCATCCGGACGGCCCTGCGCCCCAGTGATCAGGGGCGGAGACGCAGAGCGTGAGCCGTACCCCCGACGAGCCACTCCCCGTCCGTACGGCGTTCCGGGTCTGCCCGAGGGGCCGGCGTCGCAGCCGCCCGCGGGAGGTCCGCGGCTCGGGCCGGTCAGGCGGGTGGTGCCGCGTAACACCGCACGTCGACCAGATCGGCCGGGCCCCACTCCTGCCGTCCCTCGGCGAGGAACTCCCAGCCCAGCCGCTCGTACAGGGCGATGGCCGCGGTGTCGGTGGTGACGACGTCGAGGACGGCGCGCGCCCCGCGCCGCCGGGCCTCGCGCGCGGCCGCGTCGAGAAGCAGCGCGCCGATCCGCTGCCCCCGCGCGGCGGGGTCGACGAACAGCCGGCTGACGACGGCCGTCGCCGCGTCCGGCACCAGGCCGGGCGCCACGTCGCTTCCGTCGGGCCGGACGAGCAGCACATGCCCGAGGACCCGCCCGTCCCGGTGGGCGACCCAGCTCGTGTCGTCCGCGGCGTGGGCCAGCCAGCCCGCGGGGTCGGCCGGCCACCTGGTGGGGTACCGGTCCTGCTCGTGCACCGCCCGCAGCACGGTGACGCAGGCGGGCAGATCCTCCGCCACCCGCACTCTGACCCGTGGACCGGAACTCTCCTGGCTGTCGTTCGTCTCTCGCACGGCCTCATGAAAACACGCGGGGTGCGGGTGTGCCGAGCGAGTTACCTCGGCACCTCCTGCCCCACCCCCCGACCCGCCGCCTGGACCCGCCCTCGCACCCCGTGCCGTGCCACCAACGCCCGTCGCCATCCGGGGAGTTCCTGCGTCGGGGCGGGTTCCGCGCGCCGGCCGCCGCGTGCGAAGAACCCCGCGAGGGGGAGCGTGGCCGCGCCGACCGTCACCGCGTCCGGGCCGAGGCGGCCCAGCTCGACGCCGACCCGGCCGACCGGGTAGTGCAGGGCGTACGTGCCGATGTGGCGGCGCACCGAGTCCAGGAACCGGGGACCGAGCCGCAGCCCCGCCCAGCCGCCGATCAGGATGCGCTCGGGCTGGAAGAGATTGATCAGGTCGGAGAGCCCGGCCCCCAGGTACTCGGCGGTCTCCTCCAGGACGGAGAGCGCGAGGGCCCGCTCCAGGGGGGAGGGGGCTCCAGGGGTAGGGCCCGCGTCGGGGTCACCGGGGCCGGGGTGTGGGGCGGGGTCACCGGGGCCGGGGTGTGTGGCGGGGTCGCCGGGGCCGGGGTGTGGGGCGGGAGCACCGGGGCCTGGATGTGGGGCGGGAGCGCCGGGGCCTGGATGTGGGGTGGGAGCGCCGGAGCCGGGATGCGTTCCTGGGTCGCCGAGACCGGGGCGTGTGCCCAGGTCGCCGGGGCCGAAGTGGCGATCGGGGCCCCCGGGGCCGGCCTCCTCGCCCCCGTACGCCGTCTCCAGGAGCTCCGTGAGCGCCGCCTCCTCCCCGCCGTCCCCGCTCGGCGCCCCGCCCGCCTCCCGCCACCGTTCGACGAGCGCCTGCGCCCCCGCGTACGCCTCCAGGCAGCCGAGCGCCCCGCAGCGGCAGCGCCGTCCCCGTACCCGTACGGTCAGGTGTCCCCACTCGACGGCCCGGCCCTCCGCCCCGTCCTCGGCGACGACGCACGCGCCGACGCCCGAGCCGAAGAGGACGACGACCGCGCTGCCCGCGCCGCGTCCGGCGCCGAACCACATCTCGGCCTGGCCGAGCGTCTTGGCTCCGTTGTCGATGAAGTACGGTACTTCCGGCGGGAGTTGAGAGGTTTCGCGGAGCAGTTGCTCCAGCGGGACCTCGGGCCAGCCGATGGTCTGGCCGTGCACGACGGCCCCGCGCTCCGGCTCGCGCGCCACGATGCCGGGCACGCCGACGCCCACGCCGAGCAGCTGCCCGGGGTCGGCGTCCGCCGCCGCCAGGACCTCGGCGATGCCGTCGCGGATGTGACCCACGACGAGGTCGACGTCGTAGCGGTCGCGCTCGGCCAACGGCAGTTCCACGCGCGCCAGTTCGGTCAGGACGAGGTCGAACAGCTCGACGCGGACCAGGTTCTCGCCGACGTCCACGCCGATGAGCAGCCCGCAGTCCGGCGCGATCCGCAGCAGCGTGCGCGGCCTGCCGCCGTCGGACTCGACGCTGCCCGCCTCCTCCACCAGCCCCTCGGCGGCCAGCTCGGCCACCACATTGCTGACGGAACCTGAACTCAGCCCGGTGGCCGGGCCCAGCTCGTACCGGCTCAGCGGACCATCGAAATACAACTGTTGCAAAAGGGCCGCGCGATTCTCGCGCCGCAGGTCGTGCACCGTACGCCCGTTCCGCCCGGCCATGATCTCCCTCTCCCTGCGCCCTGGGGACGCCAACAACCCCCGCCTCGCGCAAGATACCCGTGTCCGATCTCTTGACGCCCTCTTCTTGTGCGGCTTAACTCACAGCCTAAATTAAGCCCTGAGGGCGTTCACTACTTGAAGCCTGTCGGGGTTCCTCCGGATAAGGGACACCTGGAGCCATGAGCAGAATCCGAGCCGCAGCCGTCGGCGCTGCCACCCTCTCGCTCGCCCTCGCCGCGACCGCCTGCGGCGGCGGCTCGTCCTCGGGCGGCGGGTCCAACGACTCCCCGAAGACGCTGACGTACTGGGCGTCGAACCAGGGCGCGAGCATCTCGGTGGACAAGAAGGTCCTCCAGCCCGAGCTCGACAAGTTCGAGAAGCAGACCGGCATCAAGGTCAAGCTCGAAGTCATCCCGTGGTCGGACCTGCTCAACCGGATCCTCACCGCGACCACCTCGGGACAGGGCCCCGACGTCCTCAACATCGGCAACACCTGGAGCGCCTCCCTCCAGGCCAGCGGCGCGCTGCTGCCCTGGGACGCGAAGAACTTCGAGAAGATCGGCGGCAAGGACCGCTTCGTCGAGTCCGCGCTCGGCTCGGCCGGCGCCCAGGGCAAGGACCCGGCCGCGGTCCCGCTGTACTCGATGTCGTACGCGCTCTACTACAACAAGAAGATGTTCAAGGACGCGGGGATCGCCAAGCCCCCGACGACCTGGGACGAGATCGTCGCCGCGGGCAAGAAGATCTCCAAGGACGGCAAGTGGGGCCTCGCCGCCGAGGGCTCCAACCTCTCCAACAACATCCACCAGGTCTTCGTCCTCGCCAAGCAGCGCGGCGCCGACTGGTTCACCGCCGACGGCAAGCCGGACTTCACCTCGGACGGCGCCGTCGCGGCCGTCAAGCAGTATGTCGACCTGATGGCCAAGGACAAGATCATCGCGCCCGGCAACGCCGAGTACGCGCAGAACCAGTCCCTGAGCGACTTCTCCAAGAACAAGACCGCGATGGTCCTGTGGCAGGCCGCCGCCTCCACCTTCAAGTCGCAGGGCATGAAGGACAGCGACTACGGCGTCGTGCCCGCGCCCGTCCAGTCCGGCGCCCCCGGTCAGGGCCAGTCCGTGAACTCCATGGTCGCCGGCATCAACATCGCCGTCTTCAAGAACACCAAGAACCTCGACGGCGCCGCGAAGTTCGTGAAGTTCATGACCAGCACCGAGGAGTCCACGCTCCTCAACAAGACCTACGGCTCCATCCCGCCGGTCAAGGACGCCCAGTCCGACCCGGCGTTCAACGCGCAGGCCACCGCCGTCCTCAAGGACACCCTCGCCAAGAGCGCGGCCCCGCTGCCGCAGGTCGCCGACGAGTCGCAGTTCGAGACCGCCGTCGGCACGGCCGTGAAGGAGCTCTTCGCGGACGCCGCCGCCGGCAAGCCGGTCACCACGGAGTCCGTGAAGGCCGCGCTGAGCAAGGCACAGCAGTCGATGCCGAACAAGTGAGTGCGGAGAACCTCATGACCACGACCGCCACCACCCCCGCCACCGAGGCGGGGGAGGGGCGGGCCCCCGGCAAGAACTCCCCCGGGGCGGCGCGCGGCAAGAGCCGCCGCCCCGGGCGGATCCGCCGGATCGGCCTGCCGTACCTGCTCCTCCTGCCGGCCCTGGCCCTCGAACTCCTCGTCCACCTCATCCCGATGGTCATCGGCATCGTGATGAGCTTCCGCGAGCTCACGCAGTTCTACATCCGCGACTGGGGCACCGCCCCCTGGTCGGGCCTCGACAACTTCAAGATCGCCGTCGACTTCGACGCCCCCGTCGGCCAGGCGCTGCTCCACTCCTTCTTCGTCACCTGCCTGTTCACCGTCCTGTCCGTCGGCCTGTGCTGGGCCATCGGCACGGCCGCCGCGATCTACATGCAGGAGACGTTCAAGGGCCGCGGCATCCTGCGCGCCCTCTTCCTCATCCCGTACGCGCTGCCCGTCTACGCCGCCGTCATCACCTGGGTCTTCATGTTCCAGCACGACAACGGCCTGGTGAACCACGTCCTGCACGACCAGCTCGGCGTCACCGACAAGCCCTCGTTCTGGCTCATCGGCGACAACAGCTTCTACGCGCTGCTCACCGTCTCCGTGTGGAAGGGCTGGCCGTTCGCCTTCCTCATCGTGATGGCCGGACTGCAGAACATCCCGAAGGAGATGTACGAGGCCGCCGCCCTCGACGGCGCGGGCCTGTGGCAGCAGCTGCGCCGCATCACCCTGCCCTCGCTGCGCCCGGTCAACCAGGTCCTCGTCCTCGTCCTGTTCCTGTGGACGTTCAACGACTTCAACACGCCGTACGTGATGTTCGGCAAGGCGGCGCCCGAGGCCGCGGACCTCATCTCGGTGCACATCTACCAGTCGTCGTTCGTCACCTGGAACTTCGGCACCGGCTCCGCCATGTCCGTCCTGCTCCTGCTGTTCCTGCTCGTCGTGACGGGCGTGTACCTGGCGCTCACCTCGCGGGGAAGGAAGACCGCCGATGTCTGACACCCAGCTCGCCGCCCCAGCGCGGCACCGGTCGCCGATGGCGGCGCCGCGCTCCTTCGTGTGGTCCCGCCGGATCTTCCTGACGCTGCTCGCGGGCTTCGTGCTGCTCCCCGTGTTCGTCATGGTGTCCAGCTCGCTCAAGCCGCTCCAGGACGTGCAGGGCGAGTTCCGCTGGATCCCGAGCGGGCTGACGATCCGCCCCTACATCGACATCTGGTCGACGGTCCCGCTCGCCAAGTACTTCATGAACTCGGTGATCGTGGCGGGCGCGGCGACGGTCTGCTCCGTCATCATCGCCGTCTTCGCCGCCTACGCGGTCAGCCGCTACCGCTTCCGCGGCAAGCGCGTCTTCACCGTGACCGTCCTGTCGACGCAGATGCTGCCCGGCATCCTCTTCCTGCTGCCGCTGTTCCTCATCTACGTGAACATCGGCAACGCCACCGGGATCGCCCTGTTCGGCTCGCGCGGCGGACTGATCCTCACCTACATGACGTTCACGCTGCCGTTCTCGATCTGGATGCTGATCGGGTACTTCGAGTCGGTGCCGCGCGACCTCGACGAGGCCGCCCTCGTCGACGGCTGCGGACCGCTCGGCGCGCTGTTCCGGATCATCGTGCCCGCCGCCATCCCCGGCATCGTCGCGGTCGCCGTCTACTCCTTCATGACCGCCTGGGGCGAGGTCCTGTTCGCCTCCGTCATGACCAACGACACCACCCGCACCCTCTCGGTCGGCCTCGGCGCCTACGCCAACCTCAACGACGTGTACTGGAACCAGATCATGGCCGCGTCCCTCGTGGTCAGCGTGCCCGTCGTCGCCGGCTTCCTGCTCCTCCAGCGCTACCTCGTCACCGGCCTGACCGCCGGCGCCGTCAAGTGAGCGCGTTCCGCTGTGACTTCTTGTGACTCCTTTTGAAAGGAACCCCGTGTCCGACCCCCTTGACCTTGCCGCCTTCCCGCACGACTTCCTGTGGGGCACGGCCACGTCCGCGTACCAGATCGAGGGCGCCGTCGCCGAGGACGGCCGCTCGCCCTCCATCTGGGACACCTTCTCGCACACCCCCGGCAAGGTCGACAACGACGACCACGGCGACGTCGCCTGCGACCACTACCACCGCTGGCGCGACGACATCGGCCTCATGCGCGAACTGGGCACCAATGCCTACCGGCTCTCCGTCGCCTGGCCGCGCGTGATGCCGGGCGGCGACGGCGCCGTCAACGCCAAGGGCCTCGACTTCTACGACGAGATCATCGACGCGCTGCTCGCGGAGGGCATCACCCCCTCCGTCACCCTCTACCACTGGGACCTGCCGCAGGTGCTCCAGGACCGCGGCGGCTGGCCCGCCCGCGAGACCGCCGAGCACTTCGCCGCCTACGCGGCCGTCGTCGCCGAGCGCCTCGGTGACCGCGTCAAGCACTGGACGCCGCTCAACGAACCGCTGTGCTCGGCGTGGATCGGCCACCTCGAAGGCCGCATGGCCCCCGGCTGGACCGACCTGACCGCCGCCGTCCAGACCTCCTACCACCTTCTCCTCGGCCACGGCCTCGCCACGCAGGCGATCCGCGCCGCCGTCCCGGACGCCGAGGTCGGCATCGTCAACAACCTCGCCTACGTCGAACCCGCCACCGACCGCCCCGAGGACATCGCCGCGACCCGTCGCATGGACGGCCACGCCAACCGCTGGTGGCTCGACCCGGTGCACGGCCGCGGCTTCCCCGCCGACATGCTCGAGGTCTACGGGGTCGAACTCCCCGAGAAGCCGGGCGACTTGAAGACCATCGCAGAGCCCCTCGACTGGCTGGGCCTCAACTACTACTTCCCGTCCGCCATCGCCGACCACCCGGCGGGCCCCGCCCCGTACGCGGACGCGGTGCGCCGCCTCGGCGTCCCCCGCACCGGCATGGACTGGGAGGTCGACGCGAACGGCATCGAGTCGCTGCTCCTGCGCCTCACCCACGAGTACGGCGCCCGCAAGCTGTACATCACCGAGAACGGCTCGGCCTACCCGGACGTCGTCCGCCCCGACGGCACGGTCGACGACCCGGAGCGCGAGGAGTACCTCGTCAACCACATCGCGGCCTGCGCCCGCGCCGTCCGCAAGGGCGCCCCGCTCGCCGGGTACTTCGCCTGGTCCCTGCTCGACAACTTCGAGTGGGCGTACGGCTACGACAAGCGGTTCGGCCTCGTCCACGTCGACTACGCGACGCAGAAGCGCACCATCAAGGGCAGCGGGCACCGGTACGCGGACATCGTGCGCCGCCACGGCTCGCGCTCCCGGCGCGCCGCCTGACCCGCACCGTTGCGGCGGGCCGTCCCCGAACGGCCCGCCTCGGCGATAAGCCGGACAGAAGATGTCCGGATTCGCGGGGATGCTCGACGCGTACACGCAGGACGACGCGGAGAGCACCAGGAGAGCGACGTGAACCACTCACCCCAGCAGGACACCCGGCACCAGGGCCCCGACGGCGGGCGGACACCACTCGACGGCAAGGTCGCGCTGGTCGCCGGGGCCACGCGCGGCGCGGGCCGCGGCATCGCCGTGGAACTGGGCGCGGCCGGCGCCACCGTCTACGTCACCGGCCGCACGACCCGCGCACAACGCTCCGAGTACGACCGCGCCGAGACCATCGAGGACACCGCGGACCTCGTCACGGCGGCGGGCGGGCGCGGCATCGCCGTCCCCACCGACCACCTGGAGCCGGACCGGGTCCGCGCCCTCGTCGAGCGGATCGACACCGAACAGGGCCGTCTCGATCTCCTCGTCAACGACATCTGGGGCGGGGAACACCTCTTCGCCTGGTCCAAGCCGGTCTGGGAGCACGACCTCGACGACGGCCTCAGACTGCACCGCCTCGCCGTCGAGACCCACGCGATCACCAGCCACTTCGCGCTGCCGCTGCTGCTGCGCAGGCCGGGCGGCCTCGTCGTGGAGATGACCGACGGCACCGCCGAGTACAACGCCGCGAACTACCGCAACTCCTTCTTCTACGACCTGGCGAAGAGCGCCGTCCTGCGCATGGCCTTCTCCCTCGGCCACGAACTCGGCCCGCGCGGCGCCACCGCCGTCGCCCTCACCCCGGGCTGGATGCGCTCGGAGATCATGCTCGACGCGTTCGGCGTCACCGAGGAGACCTGGCGCGACGCCCTCGAGGCCGAACCGCACTTCGCGATCTCCGAGACGCCGCGCTACGTCGGCCGCGCGGTCGCCGCCCTGGCCGCCGACCCGGACGTGGCCCGCTTCAACGGCACCTCGCACTCCAGCGGCGGCCTCGCCCAGGTCTACGGCTTCACCGACCTCGACGGCAGCAGCCCCGACGCCTGGCGCTACGTCGTCGAGGTCCAGGACACGGGAAAGCCCGCCGACACCACCGGTTACCGGTGAACGGCTTCCCGTGACGCCCTAGATGCCGTCGTCCGGGCTGCTCGTCAGGGCGGGCCAGACCGCGCTGCCGCCGCCGCGCCACTCGATGACGTCCGGGTCGTCGAGGGGCGTGTCGGCGAGTCCGGCGCGGCGCAGCAGCTCCACGACGTCCGCGCGCGAGGTCGCGAGCCCGGCGACCTCGCCGTGAATGGCGACCCGGCGCCCGCCGGGCTGCGCCGCGTGCACGACGACCGAGGGGTAGGCGTTCACTTCGTCCGCTCTGTCCATGCCTCTCAGCTTCGTGGCCCGGCGGGCGGTTCGCACGTTCAGACGGCCGGCGGCGCCCCGGGCGCAATCCGCTCGCCCTCGTCCGCCGCGGCCCGCACCAGCACCTTCGCCACCTCCGCCGGGGCGGACAGCATCGGCCAGTGGCCGGTCGCCAGCTCGAAGTAGCCGACGGTCGGCCGGGCCAGGACGGCGAACCGCGGATCGCCCGTCGCCGCCAGCGAGGCGATCGTCGCGATCCCCGGGCCGCCGCCGAGCGTGCAGAAGATCCCGGTCGTCGGCAGTTCGGGCGGCAGCGCCGACTCCATCCGCAGCGGCTGCGTCAGGACGCCGAGGGGCATCGGGGCCGCGAAGCCAATGAGCCGCTCGCGCTCGGCGGGCCCGAGGTCCTGTACGTCGCCCCAGATGGCCCGCTCCGACAGCTCGGGCGGCGGCACCCGCACCCCGTCGCCCTCCGCGGCCGCCCGCGCGAGCAGATACTCCCGTACCTCCGCCGTCACCAGGTCCATGGCGCTGTCCCCGGCACCGGGCAGCCCCGCGTCGAGGTAGACGAGGCGCGCGATCCGCTCCGGGCGGCGCGAGGCGGCACCCAGCGCCGGGTGGATGCCGTAGCAGTGCCCGACGAGGACGACCTCGGGCTCGTCCACATGGTCGACGAGCTGCACCAGATCCTCGATGTGTGTGTCCAAGTCGGTCGCGCGGGAGGCGAGATGGCGCCGGTCGCCGAGCCCGGTCAGCGTCGCCGGGTACACCTGGTGCCCGTCCGCGCGCAGCGCCGCCGCGACGTCCCGCCAGATCCAGCCCGCCGTGTAGCCCCCTGACACCAGCACATATGCCGTCATGATGGGTGTGCCCTTCCGTGGACGAGTTCTCGACACGTGCGGCCGTACCGTAGGAACTCCCCCCACGGGAGATTCAAGCGCGAGCGACGCGGTCGCCCGCCCGGCCGCGCCCCCGGCCATGGGCGCCGCGCACGACCGGCTGTACGCGGCGCCGCGCGCCGGCCCCGAAGCTGCGCGCCGACCCCGAAGGGGCCGCGACCGGCTGAGCGGGGCGCGGCCCGCGCCGGACAGCGGTTACGGTGCTGGTGTGATCAACGCGCAAGGCACCCACGAGGAACATCCCACCGAGCCGGGGACGGCGCTGCTGCTCGCGGCCGCGCCCGCGGGCAAGGGATGCCTCATCGACGCGGCCGCCGTGCTGCCGGCGCTCGCGGCGGTCCCGCCGAGCGCCCTGACCGGCACGGCGGCGGCCACCGTCGTCGAACTCGCCGACCCGCTCGACCCGCAGGCGGTCCTCACCCGCCTCCGCACGGCCGCGACGCTGCCCGGACCGCTCCACCTCTACATCGTCGGGCAGCTCCACCTCGACCACCGCCAGCGCCTGCTCCACTTCGCGCTGGCCCGCACCACCCCGTCCACCCTGCGCTACACCGCCCTGCCCTGGCACTGGCTCACCGGCGAACTCGCGCTGCGCCGCCCGCACACCACGACCGTGACCGTCGACCTCGTCGCCGACGCGGCCGCCTGGGACCATGTCCGCACCGGGGGACTCGGCCTCGGGCACGGGGTGCGCCTGTACGGGCGCGTCTGCCCGCCCCCGCCCCGCCGCACCCTCGCCGCGCCCGACTACCTCAAGTCCTACGCCGACATCTGGCGCACCGGCGAACGCCCCACCCGGGCCCGCCTCCACGAGGCGATCGCCCTGCACGCGGGCCCACCGAACGCACTCTTCCTGACCCAGGACCAGCCGGCTCCGCCGGTCGCGGCGACGGCCGGGCAACCTGCGCCGGACGCGCCCACCCCGGCGGCTCCGGCGGGGCCCGGTCGCTCCGTGCCGCACCCGACCGGCACCGTCGCTCCGGTGCGGCCCGGCCGGTCGGCGCCGATCACGCCCACCCCGGCGGCTCCGGCGCAGCCCGCCTCGGCCCTGCCGGCGCAGCCCACCTCGGCTCCACCGGCCCAGCCGACCGCGCCTGCGCCGACCCCACCCGCGCAAGCCCCCACCCCCACCCCCACCCCCACCCCCACCCCCGCTGCCACAGCGCACCCCGCCCCGGCCGGGGGACCGGCCATGGCCGGAGGGGATCCGCACCCCGTGCTGCTCGCCGCCGCCCAAGCCGGGCGGCACGGTGAGGCCGCTGCCATAGCGGCGATGTGGGAGAGCGAGGCGTTGCGGGCGCACGGCGTCGGCTCGCCCGAGGCCATCCACTGGCTGGAGGTGCGGGCGGATCTGGCCCGGCTCGCGCAGGATCCGCCGCGCAGCTGCGAGTTGTGGACGGCGGTGGCGCAGGCGCGGCTCGCCCGCGGTGAGGCGGGGGGCGACGAGGACGTGGAGGCGGCCGTCGACCGGGCCCACCACCAGTGGGAGCAGATCGCCGACCCGGCCCGCGCGAAGGACCGGGCCGCCGCGCTGGCCGCGTTGCGCCGGCAGGTCCCGGGCTGCCGCCCCGGCGCGCTGGAGGCGATCCAGCGCCGCCTGGACGCGCTCGGCCCGGCCTCCCCGACCCCCTGACGGGGCCTGCCTCAGCAGGACTTGCGTACGTATCCGTCGGCGCCCGCGGGCACGACGTCGAGGTCGCGCTCCACGATGGACAGCCGGTCGCCCCACGTACGGCAGGCGCGGGTGAAGTCGGCGGCCCGGTACTCGATGACGAAGACCCGGTCGTCGTACGCGTCCGCGTAGGCGCCGCATTCGTCGTAGCGCGCGCACTCCTCGGCCACCGCGAAGTCGAACCCCATGGCGGCGTGCTTCGGCAGGAGGTCGGCCGTGTTCTTCTGCCCCGCGGCGAGTCCGGCGCCGTGCGCGCGGTCGGCGATCAGCTTGCCGAAGGCGACGGCGTCGGCGGGCGCGAGGAGGCCGTCGGAGCGTTCGTAGGAGTCGAGGTTGTCGGGTTCGACGGCCTGGTAGCCGTCGTCCGCGCAACCGTCGATCCACGGCCCGACGATCTTCGCGAGCCGGGCCCGCTTGTCCGCCGTGGAGATGTCGAGGAGCGCCTCGTCCCAGTCCTCGTCGATGACGAGGTCGCCGTCCTCGTCGCGAAGCAGCAGGTCGGGGTGGTTGCTCCGCCACCACTTCAGCGCGTCGGGCTGGGCCTGGAACGCGTTGACGTAGCAGACGTTGTAGAGCCCCTTCGCCGGTGCCGCGCTCCGGTCGCGGGACACGGCCCGCACCCCGGACGGCGGCGCGTAGGGCCCGCCGATCTGGTAGTCGAACTCCATGTCGGCGGCGGGCCGCTCGACGCGCGCCGACGGACGCCCCTCGGGCTCCTGGGACGAGGACGAGGCCGAGGACGAGGCTGAAGACGGGGACGGGGATGACGACGACGAGCAGGCGGACAGCGCAGCGGCGGCGGCCAGGGCGCAACACATCGCGGAGAGTCGGCGAGCGGAAAGACGCGAAAACGGGGCGAAGATCACCGGAGCACTCTACGGCGCGCCGGACGCCCGTCCGGGACGGCCGTCCGCCCTGGTGAGCGGGGTCTCACGGACCGTGACCCACCTCACGCCCCCGGCCGGAGGGGCGGGGAACAACTCCGGCCATTCACCCGTTGAACCCACCGTGGACGCGGATGGAACAGTGTCCCCGGGCCTCACCTATCGCCCGCAGGGAAGATCGTTCGGCTGAAGCCCTGCGGAGCCCCCCGCCGAGAGGCGACCGCCATCCGTGTCCACCTCCCAGCCGCCCCGGCCGTGGTCCCCCGTCACGGCCGGGGCTTCGTCTTCCCGTGTCCGGTTCCGAGGAGAACGACGATCGCCGACCGTGCCCGCCCCGCGCCATCGGGGCACCCGGCCGGTCCGTGCGGGGGACGACCCCCGTTACAGTGCGGCCATGTCGCGTGCCCAGGAGACCAGACACCGCCTCGTCACGACGTTCCAGCGCCGGGTCGCCAACCCGCTGTCGCTCCGGATGCCGGGGCAGGTGATCATCGAGACCACCGGCCGCACCTCGGGCCTGGCCCGGCGCACCCCGGTCGGCGGGCGCCGTGTCGGCGACTCGTTCTGGCTGGTCTCCGAGTTCGGGTTCGCCTCGCAGTACGTGCGCAACATCCAGGCCGACCCGAACGTCCGGGTCCGGCTGCGCGGCCACTGGCACCACGGCACCGCGCACCTGCTCCCGGAGGACGACACCCGCGCCCGCCTGAAAACCCTGCCGCGCTACAACAGCGCCGCCGTCCGCGCCTTCGGCACCGGGCTCCTGACCGTCCGGATCGACCTGACGGACTGAGCCCGGAACCGGCAGGGCCCTCCCGTGCCACGCCCCTTGTTGAAGCAATGAATCAGTGCTTCACTCCTTGACGTGCCCTACCGACGAACCCCCGCCGTGCAGGCCCGTATCGACGCCCAGCGCGCCACCGTCCTCGACGCGGCCACCGCGCTGCTCGCCGAGCACGGGTACGCGGGCTGCTCCATGTCCGCCGTCGCCGCACGCGCGGGCATCGCCACCGGCAGCGTGTACCGGCACTTCCCCAGCAAGGCCGACCTGTCCGTCGAGCTGTTCCGGCGCGTCGTCACCCGTGAGGTGGCCGCCGTACGGGAGGCGGCGGCCCGGCCCGCGGGGACCCCGGCCGAGCGGGTCGTCGCCGTCGTGGAGACCTTCGCCCGCCGCGCCCTGAAGGCGCCGCGCCTGGCGTACGCGCTGCTCGCCGAGCCCGTCGACCCGGCGGTGGACGCCGAGCGCCTCGTGTTCCGGCGCGCGTTCCGCGACGTGTTCGCCGAGCACATCGCCGACGGCGTACGGACCGGCCGGCTGCCGCCGCAGGACGCCCAGGTGACGGCCGCCGCGCTGGTCGGCGCGGGCGCCGAGGCGCTCATCGGCCCGCTCTCGGACCCGGAGCGGGGCCCGGACGCCGTCCCCGCCCTGCTGACCTTCACCCTGCGAGCCCTCGGAACCCCAGGAGCCGTCGATGCCGACCCCGCATGAAGCCACGCAGCCGGCCACCCGTGCCGCCGCCACGCACGAAGTCACCAACCAGGTACCGCCGCTGACAGGGCACGACGTCGCCGCCGACCCCGCCCTCCTGGAGGCGCTGCGCCGCGAGGGCGCCGCCTGGGCCGAGCCCGAGCTGCACGACCTCGGCCTCCTCGCCGGTTCGCAGGAGGCGCAGGAGTGGGGGCGCCTCGCCGAGCGGAACCACCCCGTGCTGCACACCCACGACCGCTACGGCCACCGCGTCGACGAGGTCGAGTTCCACCCGTACTGGCACCGGCTGATGACCGTCGCCGTGGAGCGCGGTCTGCACGCCGCGCCCTGGGCCGACGACCGCCCCGGCGCCCATGTCGCCCGCGCCGCCAAGGTCTATGTCTGGGGGCAGGCGGACCCGGGCCACCTCTGCCCGGTCTCCATGACGTACGCGGCCGTCCCCGCCCTGCGTACGTCACCTCAACTGGCCTCCGTGTACGAGCCGTTGCTCACCTCCACCGTCTACGACTTCGGGCTGCGCGAGCCCACCGGCAAGCGCGGGATCATCGCCGGGATGTCGATGACGGAGAAGCAGGGCGGCTCCGACGTCCGCGCGGGCACCACGCGCGCGGTGCCGACGGGGGAGGCGGGCCAGTACGCGCTGACCGGCCACAAGTGGTTCACGTCCGCGCCCATGTCGGACGTCTTCCTCGCCCTCGCCCAGGCGCCCGGCGGCCTCTCCTGCTTCCTGGTCCCGCGCGTCCTGCCCGACGGGACCCGCAACGCGATCCGGCTCCAGCGCCTCAAGGACAAACTCGGCAACCGCTCGAACGCCTCCTCCGAGATCGAGTACGAGGGCGCGCTCGGCACCCTCGTCGGCGAGGAGGGCCGGGGCGTCGCCACGATCATCAAGATGGTCAACATGACCCGCCTCGACTGCGCGGTCAGCTCCGCCTCCGGGATGCGTCAGGGCCTCGTCCAGGCCGTGCACCATGCCACGCACCGCAGCGCCTTCGGGGCCCGGCTCATCGAGCAGCCGCTGATGACCAACGTCCTCGCCGACCTGGCCGTCGAGGCGGAGGCGGCCACCGTCGCCGCCCTGCGTCTCGCGGGCGCCGTCGACCGCTCCGCGCGCGGCGACGACTCCGAGGACCACCTGCGCCGCCTCGCCCTCGCCGTCACCAAGTACTGGGTGTGCAAGCGCGCCCCCGCGCACGCCGCCGAGGCCCTGGAGTGCCTCGGCGGCAACGGCTACGTGGAGGACTCCGGCCTGCCGCGCCTGTACCGGGAGGCGCCGCTGCCCTCGATCTGGGAGGGCTCGGGCAACGTCGCCGCGCTCGACGTGCTGCGCGCCATGGCCCGGCAGCCCGCGACCGTCGAGGCGTATTTCGCGGAGGTCGACCTCGCGGCCGGTGCCGACCGGCGGCTCGACGAGGCCACCGCCCGCCTGCGCAAGGAGCTGGCCTCGCTCGGCGGCGACCCCGACGCCCTCCAGTTCCGCGCCCGCCGCCTCGTGGAGACGCTCGCCCTCGTCTTCCAGGGCTCCCTCCTCGTCCGGCACGGGGCGCCCGCCGTCGCGGACGCGTTCTGCGCCTCCCGGCTCGACCGCGACTGGGGTGTGGCCTTCGGCACGCTCCCGTTCGGCGTGGACACGTCAGCAATCCTCGATCGGGCGAAGACCCTGGCATGATCGGGGCATGGCAGAACGTGTGATCGCCGCGTGTGACGGCGCGTCGAAAGGAAACCCCGGACCCGCGGGATGGGCGTACGTCGTCGCGGACGGTGACGAGCGGCCCGTCCAGTGGGAGGCCGGCGCGCTGGGCACGGCGACGAACAACGTCGCCGAACTCACGGCGTTGGAGCGGCTGTTGACCACCGTCGGCCGCGAGGTCGAGCTCGAGGTCCGGATGGACTCGCAGTACGCGATGAAGGCCGTCACGACGTGGCTGCCCGGCTGGAAGCGCAAGGGCTGGAAGACCGCCTCCGGCAAGCCCGTCGCCAACCAGGAGCTGGTCGCCCGGATCGACGCGCTGCTCGAAGGCCGCAAGGTCGAGTTCAAGTACGTGCCCGCGCACCAGGTCGACGGCGATCCGCTCAACGACTTCGCCGACCGCGCCGCCAGCCAGGCCGCGATCCAGCAGCAGGACGCGGGCAGCGCCCTCGGCTCGCCCGTGCCGCCGCCCTCGGCGCCGTCGACGAAGAAGGCGGCGGGCAAGGCGTCGTCCGGCGGCTCGACCCGGGCCGCCACCGCCAGGAAGGGCGCGTCGAGCGGCTCGTCGCGCACGCTCAAGGCCAAGTTCCCCGGCCGCTGCCGCTGCGGACGCTCGTACGCCGCGGGCGAGGAGATCGCCAAGAACCCCGACGGGTGGGGTCACCCGGAGTGCCGCACGTCGGCCTGAGACATGCCACGGCCCCGCCCGGCCGCCCTCGTAGGGAGGCGGTCGGGCGGGGCCGAGCGGTCAGCTGGAGACCCGCACGTAGTCCACGACCAGTTGGTTCGGGAACTGCGTGTTGCCGTCCGGGTCGCCCGGCCAGTAGCCGCCGACCGCCAGGTTCAGGATGACGAAGAACGGCTTCTCGAAGACCCACTGGTTGCCGCCGACGTCGGCGGGCGTCCGCGTCTGGTAGACGGTGCCGTCCACCGACCACTTGATGGAGTTCGGGGACCAGTCGACGGCGAACGTGTGGAAGTCGTCCGCGAACGCCTGGCCGCCGGGGAGCGAGTAGCCCGCGCCGATGCCGCCCGAGCCGGAGTAGCCGGGCCCGTGGATCGTGCCGTGCACGGTGTTCGGCTCGAAGCCGACGTTCTCCATGATGTCGATCTCGCCCGAGTTGGGCCAGCCCGCCGAGCCGATGTCGTCGCCGAGCATCCAGAACGCCGGCCACATGCCCTGCCCGCGCGGGATCTTCATCCGCGCCTCGACGTGGCCGTGCGTCGTCGAGAACTTGCCCGAGGTGTTCAGGCGGGCGGAGGTGTACTCGCAGGTGCCGTACCAGCACTGGTAGTTGGCCGGGTTCTCCTTGCGGGCGGTGATGACCAGATGGCCCTGGCCGTCGAGCGCCGCGTTGCTGTTGCCCGCCGTGTAGTACTGCCGCTCGTGGTTGTTGACGTTGTCGCCGGTCTCGATCTGCCACTTCGACCCGTCGACCGCCGAGCCCGCGGGCCCGTCGAACTCGTCGGCGAAGGTGACCGCGGCGGCGCCGGTCTCGGCGGCGTGCGCCGACGGCAGGGCGGCGGCGCCCAGACACAGGAGCGCGGCGGCGGCCAGGGGAAGCTTGTGGCGCAGAGGTATGCGCATGGAGGATCACATCACTTCGGGTAGGGGGATCGCGCCTGTCCGGGGCGCGCCGAATAGTGAGGACAGCTGAAGACAAGTGAAGGCAGTGGGGGTGTGCCCGGTTCCTTGACTTCAAGAGTTGATTTAAGAGAGGTGACGAAGGCACGTCAAGGCATGTGTACGGACCAAGTCCGCGAACCCCTGTATTCGCGGGGTGATACTGGTGCGCATGTTGCGTTGTGCCGTACTCGACGATTTTCAGGACGTCGCCCGTGGAAGCGCCGACTGGGCGCGCCTCGCGGACCGCGTCGACGTCCGCTTCCTCCACGACCACCTCACCGCGCACGACGCGCTCGTCGAGGCGATCGGTGACTGCGAGATCTTGATCGTGATGCGGGAACGGACCCCGTTCCCGGCCGAGTTGTTCGCCCGGCTGCCCAAGCTGCGCCTGCTGATCACCTCGGGAATGCGCAACGCCTCCATCGACCTGGGCGCCGCGGCCGCGCACGGAGTCACCGTCTGCGGAACGCCGAGCGGCTCGGAACCGCCCGTCGAGCTGACCTGGGCCCTCCTCCTCGGCCTGGCGCGCGGTGTCGTCACCGAGAACGACAACCTGCGCTCGGGCGGCCCCTGGCAGTCCACGCTCGGCGCCGACCTGCACGGCCGCCGCCTCGGCCTGCTCGGGCTCGGCAAGATCGGCGCCCGGGTGGCGCGGGTCGGCGCCGCGTTCGGGATGGACGTCGCCGCCTGGAGCCGGAATCTGACCGCGGAGCGCGCCGCCGAGGTCGGGGTCACGCTCGCCGCCTCCAAGGAGGAGCTGCTCGCCACCAGCGACTTCGTCTCCGTGCACCTCGTGCTGAGCGAGCGGACCCGGGGCCTCGTCGGCGCGGCGGAACTGCGCCGGATGCGCCCCACCGCCTATCTGGTGAACACCTCGCGCGCGGCGATCGTCGACCAGGAGGCGCTGGTACGAGCCCTGCGCGAGGGCTGGATCGCCGGTGCGGGCAGCGACGTCTTCGAGACCGAGCCCCTGCCCCTGGACGACCCGCTGCGCACGGCCCCGAACTTCCTCGGCCTGCCCCACCTCGGCTATGTCACCCGCCGCAACTACGACGGGTACTTCCAGGGCGCGGTCGAGGACATCGAGGCGTACCTCGCGGGGAGCCCCGTCCGCACCCTCGGCTGAACGCCTACGGGCGGCGTACGAACTCCCGCAACTCAGCCGCCAGGTGCGGGAGTTCGTCCAGGAGGCCGGGCCGGGCGAACTCGTGGTCGGCGTAGTCGAACCCGGGTGTCACGACCTCCGCCACCAGGCCGTGCCCGGCGCCGTCGATCAGGTGGGACGCCTTCCACCAGCCGCCGGGCACGAGCAGGAAGCGTGCGGCGTCGGCGCCGAGGACGGTGCGGGCGAGCGTGCCCTCCGGGTCGACGGTGACGTACTCCAGCGGGCCGCCGTCGATCAGGAAGTGCAGGATGTCGCTGCGGTTGCGGTGCAGCAGGCCGCTGGGCTGTGCCGCGTCGAGGAGGTAGTAGATGGAGGTGGCCGAGGGGCGAGGGCCGTGCGCGGTCTCCATCTCCTGCGGGGCCGAGTAGATGAGCCGGAAGTGACCCCCTTCCTCGTGCGGTTCGAGGCCGAGTTCCTGTCGCCAGTCGCGCACGGCGGGTCCTTTCAGCGAGGGTTCCGATGCGGTCGGTGTACGGTCCGCTGTCGGCACCGTACTGGCGGTGAACCCCCAACGCCGGGATCGACCCGCGTAGTTGACATGGCAGACTGAGCCCAAGGTCATCCGCCTTGTCCCGCCCTCGCGACGATGGAGTCCGCCCATGACGGCATCCGCCCCCCGGCCGAAGATCGACACCAGCCAGGCGCACCCCGCACGGGTCTACGACTGGCTGCTCGGCGGCAAGGACAACTACCCCGTCGACGAGGCCGTCGGATCGCACCTGCCGCCCGAGGCGCGGGACGCGGCGCGGCAGAACCGGGAGTTCATGCACCGGGCGGCGGCCTGGCTCGCCTCCGAGGGCGTCGACCAGTTCCTGGACGTCGGCACCGGTATCCCGACCGCGCCGAACCTGCACCAGATAGTGCAGCGGGTCGTCCCCGCCGCGAAGGTCGTCTACACGGACAACGACCCCATCGTGCTGCGGCACGCGGAGGCGCTCCTCGTCTCCACCCCCGAGGGCAGGACCGACTACATCCAGGCCGACGTGCGCGATCCGAAGGCGATCCTGGAGCACGCCCGCACGATCCTCGACTTCGACCGGCCGATCGCGCTGTCGCTGATCGCGCTCATGCACTTCATCTCCGACGAGCAGCACCCCTACGACATCGTCTCCACGCTCGTCGACGCCCTGCCCTCCGGCAGCCACCTCGTCCTCTCGCACGCCTCCTCCGACATCTTCCCCGAGCTCTCGGACCAGGTGACCGCCGAGTACGCGAAGGGCGGCATCAAGCTCGGCTTCCGTACGCGCGACGGGGTGGCCCGGTTCCTGGAGGGCCTCGACCCCGTGGAGCCCGGTCTGGTGACGGCGCCCGAGTGGTACCGCGCGGAGCCGGCGCCGCGGGCCGAGTCCAGCGGGATCTACGCGGTGGTGGCGCGCAAGCCCTGACCCGGGCGGGGCGGGACCCCGGGACCGCACGGAGCGGCGTGGCGAGGTGATCGCCACGCCGCTCCGTCGTTGTGTCGGCGCAACGCACGGAACGTTACCTATTGGTATGCATCGACTTGTGTCGCGATCAACAGTAGAACTCGTTCCCATTCCGTCGAGAGTGAGGAACCCAGAATGAATGACTCGACCCGTCCTGAAGTGGCCCGCAACGGAATCTCGCGCCGCGGCTTCCTCGCAGGAACAGGTTCTGTTCTCGGCGCCGTGGCGCTGAGCGGGCACGCCGCCGCCGCGGAGCGCGGCGCCACCTCCGCCGTCGCCGACGGCGCCCGTATCCCCGCCCTCGTCATCGGCACCGGGTACGGCGGATCCGTCGCCGCGCTGCGGCTCGCCGAGGCGGGCGTCGATGTGCGGATGGTGGAGATGGGCATGGCCTGGGACACCCCGGGCTCGGATGGCAAGATCTTCGCCAACACGACCAGCCCCGACCACCGGTCGTTCTGGCTGAGAACCAGAACGAAGCAGCCCCTGAGCAACTTCCTCGGCTTCCCCATCGACAAGGACGTGCCGAAGTACACCGGCATCCTCGACGCCGAGGACTTCGCGGGCATCACCGTCTACCAGGGGCGCGGCGTCGGCGGCGGCTCACTGGTCAACGGCGGCATGGCCGTCACGCCGAAGCGGGAGAACTTCGGCGCCATCCTCCCGACCGTCGACGCGAACGAGATGTACGGCACGTACTACCCGCGCGCCAACGCCGGGCTCGGCGTCACCACCATCGACCCGGACTGGTTCGAGACCGCCGAGTGCTACCAGTACGCGCGCGTCGGCCGCAAGCACGCCCAGCGCTCGAACTTCCCGTTCGTGTTCGTGCCCGACGTGTACGACTGGGACTACATGAAGCAGGAGCAGGCGGGCACGGCGCCGAAATCGGCGCTGGCCGGGGAGATCCTGTACGGCAACAACTACGGCAAGAAGTCGCTCCAGAAGACCTACCTCCCGCGCGCCAAGGCCACGGGAAGGGTCACCATCTCCCCTCTGCACAAGGTCACTTCGGTCACCCCGGCCTCCGGCGGCGGCTACACCGTGCGCATCGAGCAGCTCTCCACCACCGGGGCCGTCGCGGCCACGAAGGAGATCACCGCGGACCGTGTCTTCTTCGCGGCGGGCAGCGTAGGCACGAGCAAGCTCCTCACCAAGCTGAAGGCGACCGGCGCGCTGCCCGCGCTCAACGGCGAGATCGGCAAGGGCTGGGGCGACAACGGCAACGTGATGTGCGGCCGCGCCAACCACCTGTGGGACCCGACCGGTTCGCTCCAGGCGTCCATCCCGACCGCCGGCATCGACAACTGGGCGGCGGGCGGCGCCTTCGCCGAGGTCGCCCCGCTGCCGACGGGCATCGAGACCTACGCGTCGTTCTATCTGTCCATCACCAAGAACCCGAACCGCGCGCAGTTCACGTACAACCCGTCGACCGGCGGCGTCGACCTGAACTGGCAGACCGCGTGGAAGCAACCCGGGATCAACGCGGCCAAGACCATCTTCGACAAGATCAACGCCAAGGAGGGCACGATCTACCGCACGGACCTCTTCGGGGTCTACAAGATCTGGGGCGACCACCTCACGTACCACCCGCTGGGCGGCGCCGTTCTCGGCAAGGCGACCGACAACTACGGCCGCCTGTACGGCTATCCGGGCCTCTACGTCATCGACGGCGCGCTGATCCCGGGCAATACCAGCGTCAACCCGTTCGTGACGATCACGGCGCTCGCCGAGCGCAACATCGAGAAGATCATCTCCGCTGATCTGTGACGGCCGCGCCCTGCCCGACCCCTCAGCCGGGCTCGGGCAGGGCGCACACAGTGTCGAGGCCGAGCACGTGGTTGAGGCGGCCGAACGCCAGCCACGATCCGATGGCCATGCTCAGCTCCACGATCTCCGCCTGGCTGTACTGGCCGGTCATCCGCTGCCAGAACGCGTCGTCGAGCCCGTGGTGGTCGAGGGTGTACCGCTCCGCGTACTCGGCGGCGAGCCGCGTCCGCTCGTCGAAGGCGGCGGTGGTCCGCCACTCCTCCACCGCGTCGGCGAAGGACGCCTCGACCTTCTCGCCGTCCCGCTCGGTGCGCCAGTCCAGGCAGAACAGACAGCCGTTGAGCTGGGCGACGCGCAGCCGGGCCGCCTCGAACTCGCGCAGGCCGAGGGAGGAGTGGTCGTAGACGGCCATCGAGAACTGGGCCGCCGCGGGCCCGATCCCGGGCACCATCTCGCCCCACACGTACGGGATCGGTTCCTCGCCGTCGGGGATGTCGATCCTCATGGCTGCTTCCTCCCGAGTCGGCCGGTGGCGGGGGATACGGGCACGTCGAGGGCGTCGTAGAGGCCGGGCGGCTGTTCCACGAGCCAGCCGATCGCGCCGACGAGGCGTCCCACGGCGGTCGCGTTGCCGCCCGCCGCGTGGTTGCCGCCCTCGTCGGTGGCCTGCACGGTGACCTCGATGCGCGGGCGGCCCTCCACGACGACGCGGTGCGCGCCCGCCCCGCCGCCGGGCGGCAGCGGCCAGTCCGGGGCGCACGAGGGGTGGATGCGGGTCACGTGCTCGACGACGATGCGGACCTCGCCGTCCACGATCCCCTGCACCTCGAAGCGGACCGCGCCCTGGGTGCCCGCCGCGAAGTCGCCCATGGCGGCGGTCGTCACATCGGCTTCCAGGGGACGCCGCTCCAACGTCTCTCGTATCTCGTCGAGTTCGACGCCGAGCGCGCGGGCCATGAGGCGCAGCTGCCCGCCCCACACCATGGTGGGGATCGTCTCGGCGAGCATCAGCGGCTCGTACTCCATGGGATGGCCCATGCCGACGAGATCGCGGACCGCGTCCGGCTGGTCGTAGGTCGAGTAGTCGAAGATCTCCTGGCAGCGCAGCACGTCGACGCGGGTGCCGAGGCCGCTGACGAGGAGGGGCAGTACGTCGTTGGCCCAGCCGGGGTCGACGCCGGAGACGAACAGGGAGCCGCCGCCCGCCTCGATCGCGGCGTGCACCGGGTCGGTGAACTCCGGCGGCGCGCTCCGGTGGTCGTAGAGGGGGTAGAGGGCCGGGCTGACGACGACCGCGCCGGTGCGCAGGGCGCGGCAGATGTCGGCGAGGGCCTCGTCGGGGCGCAGATCGCCGGAGGCGGCGTAGAGGACGGCGCCTGGCCGGGCCGCGAGCACCGCGTCGACGTCGGTCGTCGCGGTGACACCGAGGGCGCGGCCGAGACCGGCCAGGTCGCCCGCGTCGCGGCCGTCCTTGGCGGGGTCGTGCACGAGCACGCCGGAGAGTTCGAGCCCGGGGTGGGCGTCGACGGCCCGGATCGCCGCGCGGCCCACGTTCCCGGTGCCCCAGACCACCGTGGAAGTCATGCGCCGGAGCGTAACCTGACGGGCCGTCAGTTCATAGTCCTGGGACGCCGGTTGATGCGTGATAGCGCGCCAGTTGCCGCCGGGCGGCGGTCAGGGACTGCTCGGCGTACCCGCGCCCGAAGAGGACGGTGTGCACGAGCAGCGGGAAGAGCTGGTGCAGCGGGACGCGGTCGCGCCAGCCGTCCGCGAGCGGCGCCGCCTCCTGGTAGCCGTCGACGATCCGGTCCAGGTGCGGGGCGCCGAACAGGTGCAGCATCGCGAGGTCGGTCTCGCGATGACCGCCATGCGCGGCGGGGTCGATGAGCCACGCGGCGCCGTCCGGGCCCCACAGCACATTGCCGTTCCACAGGTCGCCGTGGAGCCGGGCGGGCGGTTCGGCGGGGCCGGCCAGGGCGGGGAGCCGGTCGAGAACCTGCTCGATGGTGCGGGACTCGGCGGGCGTGAGGGTGCCGCCGTCGACCGCGAGCCGTACGTAGGGGAGGACGCGGTGCTCGGCGTACCAGCGCGGCCACTCCTCGCCGGGGACGTTGCGCATCGGGGCGAGACCGATGGCCGCGTCCGTCGGGCCGCCGGGCGGCGGGGCGCCGAACTCGGGGGCGCCCGTGGCGTGCAGCACGGCGAGATCCCGCCCGAACCGTCGCGCGCCGTCGGCGGTCGCCCGCCCCTCGGCCACCCGGTCGAGGACCAGCCACCCGTCGTCGGCGCCGTCGTCGGCGCCGTCGTCCGGCCCGTGCACCTCGGGTACGGCGACGGCGTGCGCGGCGGCGAGCCAGCGCAACCCCGCCGCCTCGGCGCGGAGCGCGCCCGGGGTGCCGTCGCTGTCGGCCCGCTTGACCATCACGACCCGTCCGTCGTCGAGCGTGACCTCGCTGAGCTGGACGGACCGGCGGCGCTCCGCGACGGCCCGGCGACCGGTGCGACGTGCTGCGACGGCTGCGGCGTCTGAGGGGTGGGACATGCGTCTCACCCTACGGGTGCGGCCGGTGGTTGACGGGGCGCGCCGGGCCCTGATCTCCTGCGCCGGGAGAGAAGGAGAGGGAGTCGCACATGTCGGTGGACGTGCACGGTCACATGCCGGTCCTGATGGTTCAGCACACCCCGGGCGGCGGCCCCGGCCGGGTCGGGACCTGGCTGCGCGAGGCGGGCCTCGACGTGCGGGTCCTGCACCCGTACGCGGGTGAGGACCTGCCCGCCGTGCTCGGCGGACGCCCGCTGGTCGTGCTCGGGGGCGGCTACCTGCCCGACGACGACGCCCGCGCCCCCTGGCTCCCCGCCACCCGCGCCCTGGCGCGGCAGGCGCTCGCCGACGCCACCCCCTTCCTCGGCATCTGTCTCGGCGGGCAGCTGCTTGCGCGGGTGGCGGGCGGCGCCGTACGCGCCGAACACGGCCGGCCCGAGTACGGCAGCACGCCGATCCGGCTGCGCCCGGAGGCGGCGGGGGACACGCTGCTGCACGGTCTGGGCGACACGGTCCCGGCGATCGAACGCCACGTGGACGCGATCACCGAACTCCCGCCGGGCGCGGTGTGGCTGGCGTCCAGCGAGGCATGCCCGCACCAGGCGTTCCGGGTCGGCGCGCGGGCCTGGGGCGTCCAGTTCCACCCGGAGGCGGAGGCGTCCCGCATCGCGACGTGGGACCGGGACCGGCTCGCGGCGCGGGGCATGGACCGGGAGGCGCTGCACGCGCGGGCGGTGGCGGACGAGGGGGCGATGATCGCGGCGTGGGGGGAGTTCACGCGGCGGTTCGCGCAGGTGTGTGCGGCGGCCGGGGCCGGCACGAGGTGACCGGGGTCGGCACGAGGTGACCGGGGGAACGCCCCGCCGTGCCTCAGGCCTCCGTTCGCGCGGGCGCCCCGGGTGCGTCGGGCGCCGGGGCGGCGGGGGCCCCCTTTCGGCGGTCGCGGCGGCTCAGGGTGGCGACCGCGCTCGTCAGGACACCGGCAAGCAGCCCCCAGAACGCCGAGCCGATTCCCAGGAGCGTCACGCCGGAGGCCGTCGCCAGGAACGTGACCACCGCGGCCTCGCGGGACGCCGGGTCGGAGACGGCGGAGGCCAGGGACGCCTCGATGGTGGCGAGGAGGCCGATGCCCGCGATGGCCAGGACGAGGGCGTGCGGCATCGCGACGAGCAGCGAGGCCACGGTGGCGCCGAGCAGACCGACGCAGAGGTAGAAGACGCCGGCCCAGACAGCGGCCAGGTAGCGGCGTTCGCGGTCCGGGTGGGCCTCCTCGCCCGTGCAGATCGCGGCCGTGATCGCCGCGAGGTTGATGCCGAACGCGCCGAACGGGGCGAGCACCGCCTGCACCGCGCCGGTCCACGTCAGCAGCGGTGAGACGGGGACGTCGTACCCGGAGCCGCGCAGGACCGCGACGCCCGGCAGGTTCTGCGAAGCCATCGTGACCACGAAGAGCGGGACGCCGACGCTGATCAGCACCTTCCAGTCGAACTCCGGTGCCGTGAACACCGGGTGCGCCAGGGAGAGATGGAGCCGGTCCAGGTGCCAGCCCCCGGTCAGGGCGGACGCCACGACGCCGCCGCCCAGGGCGAGCAGCACCGCGTACCGGGGGAGCAGGCGCCGCGCGAGGAGGTACAGGACGAACATGGGGAACGCCACGGCGAAGGAGCCGTCCATCTCCGTGAAGAGGCCCGTGCCGAACTGCAGCAGCACGCCCGCGAGCAGCGCCGCCGCGAGCGGCACGGGGATCCGGTCCATGACGCGGGCGAACCATCCGGTGACCCCGCTGACCAGGATCAGCACCGCGCTGAAGACGAACGCCCCGACCGCCTTCCCCATCGACACCCCGCTGAGCCCGGTGGCGAGGAGCGCCGCGCCCGGCGTCGACCAGGCGGTCACCACGGGCGCCCGGAACCGCAGCGAGAGCCCGGCGCACGTCACGGCGAGGCCGATGCCGAGCGCGAGCATCCACGACGAGATCTCCCGCGCGTCCGCCCCCGCGGCCCGCGCCGCCGTGAAGACGAGCGCCGCCGAGCTGGTCACGCCGACGGTGACGGCGATCAGTCCCGCCGCCACCGCCGAGGGCGGGGCGAGGGCGCGTACGCGGGTGAGGAGGGACGGGGGTGAGGGGCGGGACATCGGGCATCCACTTCCATGCGCTCCGGGCGTTCCATAAATGGAACGTTCTGTATGTGGAACACTAGGGAGGTCGATGTCGAACCGTCAACCAAAAAGGCCGGAGGGGCACAGCGATGGGTCTCCACGACGAAGTGGGGCGCAGGCTCAAGGCGCTGCGCCAGGAGCGCGGCCTGTCCCTGTCGGAGCTGGCCCGCCGCTCGGGCGTGGGCAAAGGCACCCTCTCCGAGCTGGAGAGCGGCCTGCGCAACCCCACCCTGGAGACGCTGTACGCCCTGACCACCGCCCTGGACAGCCCGCTCTCCGCCGTCCTGGACGATCCGCCGCCGGGCGTGCGCGAGGGCGCGGGCGGCGTCTCCGGAAGCGCCGTCACCGCCGTACTCCTTGAGCGGTACGAGGACGCCGAAGCCGCCACCGACGTCTTCCGCGTCACCATCGCCGACGGCGCGACCCAGGATTCGACGGCACACGTCGCGCGCACCACGGAGAGCCTGATGGTCCTCTCCGGTACGGCCGTCGTCGGCCTGCCCGACGCCCCGCAGGCGGTCGGCCCGGGCGGCCACGCGCACTGGCGCGCCGACGCCCCGCACCGCTACGCCGCCCCGCACGGCGAGGTCCACGGCATCCTGTTCGTCCGTTACCCCAAGAGCGGTGATTGAGGCAGCACCTGGCTCCCCCCGCACACCCGGAGCCCCACCGGCGTCCCGCACGGCAGATGGCCGTGGGCGGCGACCACGCCCTTGCCGGTCCCGTCGTCGACGGCGTACGCGAGGAAGCTGGACGCCAGCGAGTTCGCGGGCGGGCGGCCGTAGGTGTACGCGTACTCGATCTCGCGGTACGGATAGCCGCCCTCGGAGAGCCGGTCCGGGTCGGGCGTGCGGCCGTCGAGCGTGACCGGGTGCAGCCCGCCCGGCGCGTCCGGGGGTGACGCGGCGCGCAGTTCGCTGTAGCCGATGGCGCCCGGGGTGCGGGCCACCGTGTCGAGGACCTGCTCCGTCGAGTCGAGCTCGCAACGCAGCATGGGCGCGGCGCGGGCCGTGCGCGTCACGCAGTCGTCGGACGAGGCGGGCGGTTCGTCGGCGCCCGCGAGGACCCGGGCGGCGAGCGCGCTGCGGGTGCCGGACCCGGAGGTGCGGCTGACGAGGACGACGGGCAGGTCGGGGCCGCCGAGCCGGCGCCAGTCGCGGATCTCGCCGCGGTAGAGGCGCCGCACGTCGGCCACGGACAGGTCCGTCAGGCGTACGTCGTCGTGGACGACCAGCGTGAACAGGGACACGGCGACGCGGCTCTCGCCGAGCCGCCGGTAGCTCGCGGGGCGCGGTCCGTCCGAGAACGCGACGACGGTCGCCCCCTCGTCGTCCGTCCCGCCGCCGGACAGGGCCAGTTCACGGACCCCGGCGCGGCTGCCGTGCGCGCTCACCGTGATCCGCGGCCGGTCGTCGCAGTGCTCCCGGTACGTGGCGGCCAGCTCGGCCATGACCGGCGCGAACGCCGTCGACCCCGTCAGGCGCAGCGACCCGGTCGCGCAGTCGTCCGGCAGCGGCGGCGGCACGAGCAGCGGCAGCGTGGCCGCCGCGATCAGCGCGAGGCCGAGCCCGACCGTCGTCCAGCGGGCCCGCCTGCTGAACACCGGCGGCTTCTCGTCCGGGGTGAGGCTGTGGTTCTCGTGGAGGGTGCCGTCCTTGAGGTCGCCGGTGACGGTGACCCGGCCGCCCTCCCGGCCCCCGGTGAGAAGCACCAGGATCTTGTAGTGCGCGCCCGGCTTCAGCGGTACGCGCGGGATGCGCAGGGTGCTGGGTCCGGCGACGAGCAGCCCCGGCTGGTTCTCGAAGTAGCCCATCAGGTTGGCGTGTTCCCCGGGCAGCGTGACGTCCTGCGCCTGGACGCGCCGGCCCGGGAACTCGGCGGTGAGCCCGTACTGCGTCGACGGGTCGATGTAGTCCGACTCCTCGATGTGGCGCGAGCCGTCGTTCTCGATCCGCAGGAGCACGAGCGTCGCGTCCCGCATCGCGGGCAGGTCGTTGAACAGGCCGAGCCGCGGATCGACGCCGCCGACCTGACCGTTGTGCCCTATCGCGATGTCCATCTGCTTGCGGAACCCGATCCGCCTGCTGCGCCGCGCCCGCCGGTCCGCGACGAACGGCGTCACGATGGAGACGGCACCGAGCAGCAGCCCCGCGGCGGTGAGACAGATCTCCAGCCAGCTCATGAAGCGACGGTACGGACCCGCCGGGCGCGGCGGCGGGCCCTGCCGCCGGGCTTCGCCGAGTGTTCGTCAGGTGTTCAACCGGTCGCGGCCGTGTTCAACCGGTCGCGGCGGGAACGGTCGCGGCCAGCCGCCGCTCGGCCAAGAGCCCACCGACCCCGGGGACCAGCGCGTACGCCTTGGTGGCGCCGTCCGCCCGCCGCAGCCGCCAGGTGGCCCCGATGACGAAGAGGTACGCGAAGCCGTGCGCGGGCCCGAGGACGGACGAGAGGGCCGGAAGGTGGACGGTGACGAGATTCGTCAAAAGCAGGATCAGGGAGGCGAGTTCGGCGCGTGCCGCGAGACGAAGGGGCCGCAGGGGGCTCGGAGGTGTCGGCCGCACGATCACGCCCCCGTGGTCGAGCCGGGACGGACGATCATCAGGATGGTGACCGTGGCCCACAACAGATTGAACACCCCGGTGAGAGCGGCCAGTTGGGCCGTGCCACGGGGGAGCGGCGGCGCCTCGGGCTGCCGCGCCGCGTCGAGCGCCGTCTCCTGCGCGGGCAGGATCAGCAGCGCGAGGACGGCGGCCGCCGCGGCCGTCAGCACGATCGAGGCGATCAGCCACGCGCTGCCGAGCACCCCCATGCTGCTCGCCGTCGCGAACCCGAAGAGCGGTACGGCGACGCCGATCCCGGCGTACACCCGGCAGATGCGGTGCAGCGTCCCCAGTGTCGACACCGGTTCGGCCTCGCCCGGCGACGCGAGCGCCTGCCGCCAGGTCCTCGGGAACATGCTCGCGGCGACGGTGACCGGCCCCACGGTCAGGACAGCGGCGATGACGTGCAGGCTGAGCAGGAACTTCGTCATGGTCAGTGGCCCGCGCCCAGGCCCGCCGCGCGCCACACCGTGCCGCGCCGCTCGTAGGCGAACAACTCCTCGACCGCGAGCGCCACTTGGGGACCCACCTCGCGTTCGAGGAGATACAGGGCCAGGTCGAGCCCGGAGGTGACGCCCGCGCCGGTGACGAGGTCGCCGTCGTCGACGACCCGGGCGTGCACCGCGTGGACGCCGGCTTCGTCGAGCTGGTCCAGGCCCAGATGGTGCGTGGTGGCATGGCGGCCCCCGATGAGCCCGGCGAGGGCAAGGACGAGCGACCCGCCGCAGACGGAGGCGGTCGTGACCTCGGGGTTCTTCATCGCGGCCCCGAGCAGCGCGGGCAGCCCCGTGGTCAGGGTGCGGCCCAGCAGGACGGGGATGCTGGGCTCCGCCCCGCCGGTCTCCTCCAGCGGCCCCGCCGCGCCGGGCACGAGGACGACCCCGGCGCGCTCCGGGCTGAGCGTGCCCGTCGCCCGCAGCGCGAGCCCGCCGGCGCCGCCGACCACCTCGCGCGGCCCCTCGGCGGAGACCAGCTCCACGCCGACGGCGCCACCGGACGCGGCGCCGCCCGCGTGCAGGACCTCGAACGGGGCGACGACATCGAGGGGATCGAATCCGTCGAAGAGGACGATCTGGACGTGCATGGGAGAGGTTCCTCCGTGGGTGCGAGGGGCCCGGTCCGCGCCGGGCTCGACACCGACGCTATGCAGTGGCGGACACCTCTCCCAGTGGCATTATCGCCGAGTGTCAACGGGATAGCGCCAGCCATGACAGGGGCACCTTTCCGCTGCTGACAGCTGTACAGGGAGGTGTCCGTTTCCCGGCGCCGCGCTATGTTCTCGCCATGCACATCGTCGCCGTCCTCGCCCTTGACCACGTGATCCCCTTCGACCTGTCCACCCCGATCGAGGTCTTCAGCCGTACCCGGCTCCCGGACGGCAGGCCCGGGTACCAGGTCCGGGTGTGCGCCGAGCGGGAGGAGGTGGACGCGGGCACGTTCACGCTCCGCGCGCACCGGGGGCTCGACGGTCTGAAGGGCGCGGACACCATCATCGTGCCCGGCACCTCGGCGCCGACCGCCCCGCTGTCACCGGCCGTCCGCGAGGCCCTCGGGGACGCGGCCGCGCACGGCACCCGTATCGCCTCCATCTGCGCGGGCACCTTCCCGCTCGCCGCCACCGGGCTCCTGGACGGGCTGCGGGCGACGACACACTGGATCGCGGCGGACCTGCTCGCCGCCACGTACCCGAAGGTCGAGGTCGACGCCGACGTGCTCTATGTCGACAACGGGCAGATCCTCACCTCGGCGGGCGCCGCCGCCGGGCTCGATCTGTGCCTGCACATGATCCGCCGTGACTACGGTTCGGCGGTGGCCGCCGACGCGGCCCGGCTCTCCGTCATGCCGCTCGAACGGGAGGGCGGCCAGGCGCAGTTCATCGTCCACGACCACACGCCGGCCCCCGCGCCGCGGGGCGCCTCCTTCGAGCCGTTGCTCGACTGGCTCCGGGATCACCTGGACAGCGATCTGACCCTCGCCGACATCGCCGCCCGCGCCGGCGTCAGTACACGTACGCTCATGCGCCGTTTCCGCGAACAGACCGGCACCACGCCGCTGCAGTGGCTGCACCGGGCCCGCATCCGGCAGGCCCAGCACCTGCTCGAGACGACCGGGCACCCCGTGGAGCGGATCGCGGCGCAGGTCGGCTTCGGTTCGCCGACCGCGTTCCGCGACCGCTTCAAGCGCACGACGGGCGTGAGCCCGCAGGCGTACCGTCGCACCTTCAGCTAGCGCCCGGCCGGGACCCGTCCTCGACCGACTCGCGCAGCCGCGCGCTCGCCATCCGCATGTGTTCGGCCATCGCCCGGTCCGCGCCCTCCGGGTCCCGGTCGCGGATGGCCTTGAGCACGGCGTCGTGCTCGCACAGGGTGCCGCTGACCGTGCCCTCGATGTCGCTGACGCGCTCCATCCACACCTGGAGCAGCGCCCGGATGGAGTGCAGGATGTCGCTCAGGACGGTGTTGCGCGCGATGCTCGCGCACTCCAGGTGGAAGGCGATGTCGGCGTCGATGAACGCCTTGACGTCGCTGCCCGCCTCCCGCATGTGCCGCAGGTGTTCCTCCAGGCGCGCCACGTCCCCGTCCGTCGCCCGCTCGGCGGCGAGCCGCGCCGACACGCCCTCCATGTAGGTGCGGACCTCGACCAGGTCCTTCGTCCGGCGCTGGCCCAGCATGAGGCCCCAGTTGATGGCGCGCGGCAGGAACTCCGAGGTGCCCTCGCGCACGTACGAGCCCGAGCCGGGGCGGATCTCGATGATGCCGAGCACGTCGAGCGCGGACAGCGCGCCGCGGACGCTGGAGCGGGCGACGCCGAGCGCCTCGGCGAGCTGGCGCTCGGCGGGCAGCCGGGTGCCGGGCCGGATGTTGCCCGCGGAGAGGTGGTCGAGGAGGCGCTTGGCGACCTCGCTCACCGAGGACTCGCGCACGACGGGGCGCAGGAGTTGGGCGAGGTCGGGCTGGTCACCGGGCGTGGCGGAGGCGGGCTGACTGGTCACGGTCACCAGTAGACCAGACGGCCGCCCGCCCCTCGCGCGTCGTCCCTGGTGACCGGTTTTGTCAAGGGTTCAACCGGCAGTCACCAGTGCGACGCTCGCCACATTGGTAAATTGGTGACCAATTTGAGAATCAGGCATAGCGTGACACGCAGATCGGCCCCCACCGGCGTGGACAGCCCCTGCCGCCCGCCGTGTGCGCCGAGAGTGACCCAAGTCCGGACAGAGCTGTCCGGCGAGCCGAGGAGTCGCCATGCCTGCCAGCACCGCGCCGCCCGTGACGACGGAGACGAGACCAGCCGTCGAGACGTCGGCGATCAAGAAGATCTCGATCCGTCTCGTCCCGTTCGTGGCCCTGATGTTCTTCGTGAACTATCTGGACCGCACCGCGGTGTCGTTCGCCGAGCCCAACGGGATGGGCCAGGACCTGGCCCTGACCGCCGCCCAGTTCGGCTTCGCCTCCGGGATCTTCTTCCTCGGCTACATCGTGCTCGAAGTCCCGAGCAACATGGCGCTGCACCGCTTCGGCGCCCGCCGCTGGCTGGCCCGGATCATGGTCACCTGGGGCATCGTGTCGCTCCTCTTCACCTGGGTGAACAGCAGCGGCGGCCTCTACACCCTGCGCTTCCTGCTCGGCGTCGCCGAGGCCGGGTTCTTCCCCGGCGCGATCCTCTTCCTGAGCCAGTGGGTGCCGAGCCGCCACCGCACGAAGATCCTCGGCCTCTTCTACCTCGCCCAGCCGCTGACCACGGTCTTCGGCGCCCCGCTCGCGGGCTGGCTGATCGGCCACCACGGCCTGTTCGGGCTCGAGGGCTGGCGCGTGATGTTCCTGTTCGTGTCGATCCCGGCGATCCTGCTCGGCGTCATCGCCTGGTTCTACCTGATCGACCGCCCCGCCGACGCCAAGTGGCTGACGCCGGACGAGCGCGACTGGCTCACCAAGGAGCTGGCCGCCGAGAACGCCGGGAAGACCGGCCACGAGGGCGGCCACGCCAAGGGCGATCTGAGGTCGGCGTTCACCAACACCCGCGTGTGGATCCTCGCCGTCGTCTACTTCGGCTTCGTCTACGGGCTCTACGCGCTCGCGTTCTTCCTGCCGACCATCATCAACGGCTTCCAGGACCAGTACGACACCACGTTCAGCGTCATGGACAAGGCGTGGATCACCGCGATCCCGTACCTGCCCGCCGCCGTCGTCCTCTTCTTCTGGACCCGGCACGCCACCCGGCACGGCACCCGCACCTGGCACGTGGCAGGACCCGCGATCGTCGGCGGTGTCACCATCCCGCTCGCCCTCTCCATGGGCTCGCCCGCCGCCACCGTCGCCGTCATCACCGTCACCGCCTGCTCGATCTTCGCCGCGCTGCCGGTCTTCTGGGCCGTCCCCTCCCGCTTCCTCACGGGCGCGGCGGCGGCAGCGGGCATCGCCCTGATCAACACGGCGGGCAACATCGCCGGGTTCGCCTCCAGCTACGTCACCGGCTGGCTCAAGGACTGGACCGGCGCCTACTACGTGCCGCTCTACCTCGTCGGCGCCTTCATGCTGCTCTCCGCCGCGCTGATGATCTGGCTCGCCGCCCGCACACCCCCGTCCCCGTCCACCGCCACGACCCCCGCGGAGAACCAGCGATGACCCGCCTGTTCAACGACCCCGCCGCCTTCGCCGACGAAGCCCTCGAAGGGTTCGCCGCCGCCCACCGCCGCTGGGTGCGGCCCGTGCCCGGCGGCGTGGTGCGGGCCACCGGGAAGACCCCGGGCCAGGTCGCCGTCGTCATCGGCGGCGGCTCCGGGCACTACCCGGCCTTCTCCGGCCTGGTCGGCCAGGGCCTCGCGCACGGCGCCGCCGTCGGCAACGTCTTCGCCTCGCCCTCCGCCCAGCAGATACGGGGCGTCGCGCGGGCCGCCGAGTCCGGCGGCGGTGTCCTCCTCCTCTACGGCAACTACGCGGGCGACGTCCTCCACTTCGGCCAGGCCGCCGAACGCCTCACCGCCGACGGCGTCCCCACCCGCACCTTCGCCGTCACCGACGACCTCTCCAGCGCCGCCCCCGAGGAGGCCCACAAGCGCCGCGGGATCGCGGGCGACCTGCCCGTCTTCAAGGCCGCCGCGGCCGCCGCCGAACAGGGCCTCGGCCTGGACGAGGTGGCCGACGTCGCCGCCCGCGCGGGCGCCCGCACCCGCTCCTTCGGCATCGCCTTCTCCGGCTGCACCCTGCCCGGCGCCGACCACCCCCTCTTCTCCGTCCCCGAGGACCGGATGGCCGTCGGCCTCGGCATCCACGGCGAACCCGGCATCGGCGAAGCCGCCGTCCCCACCGCCGACGAGGCCGCCGAACTCCTCGTCTCGGCCCTCCTGAAGGAACTCCCCGAGGGTGTCGACACCCCGGACGGGCAGCGCGCCGCCGTCATCCTCAACGGCCTCGGCTCCGTCAAGTACGAGGAGCTCTTCGTCGTCTACCGGCGCGTGGCCCAGCTCCTCGCCGAGGCGGGCGTACAGGCCGTCGACCCCGAGGTCGGCGAACTCGTCACCAGCTTCGACATGGCCGGTGTCTCCCTCACCCTGACCTGGCTCGACGCCACCCTCGAACCCCTGTGGACCGCCCCGGCCGACACGCCCGCCTACCGCAAGGGCGCCGTCCCGGCCACGGCCCTCGCCCCCGAGGAGGAGGCGGCCGCCTCTGAGCCCGACGCCGCGCCTCACGAGGAGGCGAGCGCGGAGTCCCGCCGGGCCGCCGCCACCGCCCTGGACGCCCTGCGTGTGCTCGCCGAGACCGTCGACACGCACGCCGACGAACTCGGCCGCATCGACGCCGTCGCCGGGGACGGCGACCACGGCATCGGTATGCGGCGCGGCGCCGGCGCCGCCCACGCCGCCGCACGCGAGGCCGACGAGGCGGGAGCAGGCGCCCGTACGCTCCTGACCGCCGCCGGTGACGCCTGGGCCGACAAGGCGGGTGGCACCTCGGGCGCGCTGTGGGGCATCGTCCTGCGCGCCCTCGCCGACGCGCTCGGCGACACCGGACGGCCGACCCCGGCGTCCGTCGCCCACGGAGTCCTGAAGGCGTCCGACGACGTCCGCAGGACCGGCGGCGCCGAGGTCGGCGACAAGACGATGGTGGACGTCCTCGTGCCCTTCGCCGAGACGCTCGGCCGGCGGGTCTCCGAAGGCGCCGACCTCCCCACGGCCTGGTCCGAGGCGGCCGACGAGGCCGAGCGCGCCGCCCGCGCCACCGCCGACCTGCTGCCCCGCATGGGCCGCGCACGGCCGCACGCCGAGAAGTCGCTGGGCACCCCCGACGCGGGCGCGCACTCCCTCGCCCTCATCGTCCGCGCCGTGCACGGCGCCCTCACCCCCTGCAAGTAACTCCCGCTAAGGACACGCGACATGAGTGAGAAGCTGCGGATCGTCGTCGGCTGCGACGACGCCGGATTCCAGTACAAGGAAGCCCTGAAGGCCGACCTGGAGGCGAGCGGCCTGGTCTCCTCCGTCACCGACGTCGGCGTGGACGCCGACGGGCACACCGCCTACCCCAAGGTCGCCATCGCCGCCGCCGAACTGGTCGCGCGCGGCGAGGCCGACCGGGCGCTCCTCGTCTGCGGCACCGGACTCGGCGTCGCCATCGCCGCCAACAAGGTCAAGGGCGTCCGCGCCGTCACCGCCCACGACTCCTTCTCCGTGGAGCGCGCGGTGCTCTCCAACAACGCGCAGGTCCTCACCTTCGGCCAGCGCGTCGTCGGCCTCGAACTGGCGCGCCGCCTCGCCGCCGAGTGGCTGACCTACCGCTTCGATGCCTCCTCGCCGTCCGCCGCGAAGGTCCGCCTCATGAGCGACTACGAGAACGAGTCCGGGAACGACTCCGAGGCGGCCGCCTGATGTCCGGCCCCGTCCTGCTCGGGGTGAGCCTGAAGATGTACTTCGGCCACCACGAGACCCTCAACTGGGCGCGGCGGATAGTCCAGCTGGCCGACCGGCACCCCGCCGTCACCAGCGGCGCGGCCCGGCTCTTCGTACTCCCCGCCTTCCCCGCGATCGTGCCCGTGGCGGGGATCCTCGCGCGAAGCGGCGTCGACGTCGGCGCCCAGGACGTCGCCACGGAGGACGTCGGCGCGTACACGGGCGAGGTGTCGGGCCCGTACCTGAAGGAGATCGGCTGCCGCTACGCCGAGGTCGGCCACGCCGAGCGCCGCCGCCTCTACGGCGAGGGGGACACGGTCGTCGCCGCGAAGACCGCCGCCGCCCTGCGCAGCGGGCTCACCCCGGTCCTGTGCGTCGGCGAACTCGACCCGGTCGACCCGGCCGAGGCCGCGCGCCGCACCGTCGCCGAGGCCGCCCGCCTCCTCTACGGCATGCGCGGCAAGGTCGTCCTCGCCTACGAGCCGCAATGGGCCATCGGCGCACCCGAACCCGCCTCGCCCGAGCACATCACCACGGTGTGCGCGGCGCTGGGGGAGTGGCTCGACTCCCGCCCCCAGCACGCCGGTTCGGCCGTCATCTACGGCGGCAGCGCCGGACCCGGACTGCTCACCCGCCTCGGCGGCGCCGCGGGCGGACTCTTCCTGGGCCGCTTCGCGCATGACCCGGCGGCGGTCGCGGCGATCCTCGACGAGGTCGAGGCGCTCACCCCCCGTACGGCGGTGGCGTGATGGCGTACGGCATCAGCACCTACGCCTACTTCTGGCGGATCTCCGGGCGCGCGCCCAAGCCGCTCTCCCTGCTCGACATGCTCGTCGACACCAAGGAGCTGGGCGGTCAGGTCTTCCAGATCTGCGACTACCCGGACATCGAGACCTACGACGCCGCCCGCCTCGCCGACGTCCGGGACGCCGCGCGCGACCTGGGCCTGCGCCTGGAACTCGGCACACGGGGCGTTGGCCCCGCACATCTGGCGAAGTACCTGGACATGGCGCGGCAACTGGACGTGACCCTCGTCCGCTCGATGATGAACACGGCCGACCACCGGCCGTCCGTCGACGAGGCCGTCACCCTGTTGCGGCAGGCGCTGCCCGCATATGTGTCGGCAGGTGTGACCCTCGGCCTGGAGACCTATGAGCAGGTGTCCACCGACGACCTCCTCGCCGTCGTCAAGGGTGTCGACACCCCACACCTCGGTGTCGTCCTCGACCCCGGCAACAGCGTGGCACGCCTCGAACGCCCCGCCGACGTGGTGGCGGCGACCGCCCCCCACGTGGTGAACATCCACGTCAAGGACTTCGCCTTCACCCGCCGCGACGGCTGGGTCGGCTTCACCTACGCGGGCTGCCCGCTCGGTACGGGCCTGCTCGACTACGACGCCATGATCGCCGCGGTCCGGCCCGACGAGCGCGGCCTCCACCAGATCGTGGAGCACTGGCTCCCGTGGCAGGACGAGGGCTTCGACGCCACCGCCCGGCTCGAACACCAGTGGACGCGGCACAGCATCACCACCCTTCTGAGCAACACCCCCCTGAGCAACACCCTTCCGCACACCCCTCTGAGGAGCGAATGACCATGGCCACCGAGAACAAGACAGTCGCCGTCATCGGGGCCGCGGGCAAGATGGGCCAGCGTGTCTCCAACAACCTGGTCGACAGCGACTTCCGGGTCCTGTTCAGCGAGGCGTCCCCGAAGGGACAGGAGCTGATCCGCTCCCTCGGCCGCGACCTCACCGATTCCGGCGTCGCCGCCAAGGAGGCCGACGTCGTGATCCTCGCGGTGCCGGACATCGTCCTCGGCACCGTCTCCGAGGAACTGGTCCCGCTGATGAAGCCGGGCGCCGTCGTCCTCACCCTCGACCCGGCCGCCGCGTACGCGGGCCTGCTCTTCGCCCGCGACGACGTGCACTACGCCTGCGCGCACCCCTGCCACCCGTCCGTCTTCCTGGAGCGCACCACCAAGGAGGAGTGGCAGGACACCTTCGGCGGCATCGCCGCGCCGCAGGAGGTCGTCGCGGCGTACGAGGGCGGGGACGCGGGCAGGCAGGAGCTCGCCGAGGCCGTCATCCGCGTCATGTACGCGCCCGTCGTCGACGTCCACTGGGTCACCGTCAAGCAGCTCGCCGTGCTGGAGCCGACGCTCGTCGAGACCATCGCCTGCATGGTCGGCGCGCTGCTCACCGAGGCGCTGCACGAGACCGTGCACACCGTCGGCGTCCCCGAGAAGGCGGCCCGCGCGATGCTCCTCGGCCACACCCAGGTCGCCCTCGCCAACACGCTGAAGGGCTCCAACCCGTTCTCCGACGCCTGCCTCATCGCGATGGACTACGGCCGTGAGTCGATCGTCCGCGACGACTGGAAGAAGGTCTTCGACGACGCGGAGCTGGACAAGGTCATCACGCGCATGCTGAAGATCAAGGAGATCAAGCGCTGACCCCGAGCGTGTCCCGGTACCAGGCGAGGGTCGCGTCCAGCGCCTCCGCGAGGGGCGTCGGGCGGACACCGAAGCGGTGCTCGAACGCCGACGAGTCCATGATCTGCGCCTCGGTGTGCTGGTAGAACATCTCGGCGTACTCGGCCATGAACACCTCGTCGAACGGGCCGAACGGGCGCGGCTCCGCCACGACCGTGAGGGCCGTCGGCCGGCCCGTGCGCCGCTCCACCATCGCCAGGGTCTCGCGGGTGGGCAGGGCGGGAGCGGTCGGCAGGTGCCAGACGCGGCCGTCGCCGTCGGGGCGTTCGCCGAGGGTGGCGAGCCCGGCGGCGACATCGCCGATGTAGGTGTAGCTGTGCGGCAGGTCGATGTCGCCGAACGCCGGGATCTCGCCGCCGCCCAGCGCGGCCGGGAAGACGGCGCCGCCGAGCGTCGAGTTCAGGACGCCGGGCCCGAAGAAGTCGGCGGAGCGGCCGAGCACCACCCGGGCGCGCCCCGCGCGGTGCGCCGCCAGGTACTTCTCGTCGAGGTCCGCGCGCATCCGGCCCTTGCGGGACGTGGCGTTCCAGGGCGAGTCCTCGGTCATGACGGCGCCGCCGGTCTCGCCGTACGGGTACAGCGTGTCGAGCACGACGAGGCGCGCCCCGCTCTCCTCGACGGCGCCGAGGACGGCCTCCTGGAAGCGCGGCATGGCGTCGACCTGGAGGTGATAGGCGACGTTGACGCAGTGGTACGCGACGGCGGCCCCGGCCACGGCGGCCCGTGCCCCCTGGGCCGTGCCGACGTCGGCGGCGAACCGCTCGACGCCCGCCGGCCCGGGCCCCTCGCCCTTGCGGTCGACGAGCCGGACGGGGTGCCCGCGGCGCGCCAGCTCCTCGGCGAGAGCGGTTCCGGCCGGGCCGGAGCCGAGGACGACGTGCAGGGCGGGAGTGCTGGTCATGATGGTCCCCTCGTGGGCGCTACTGGCGCTTGCTTCCGTTAGAGACTCTAACTCTCGCGCACATCTATAGCAATGGGCCCGTCATCGAGTGGGTGTCGGGGGGGAATCGAGGGGGTGTCGAGGGGAGGGGTCAGCTCTCGGCCGGTGCCGGTGCCGCCTTGCGTGTCCACGCGTACAGCACCACGGAGCACACCGCCGCCGCCGCGCACCACGTCGACACGAACTCCCAGCGCCACAGCGCCGTGCACACCGCGGCGGCGGCCCCGACCAGGCCGCCGAGCAGCATCAGACCCTTCTCGCCGGACAGGAGCAGGGAGCCGATCGTGGCCAGGAGGTAGCCGGCGACGAGCAGTCCCGCGTGCGGCAGGCCGATCGCGTAGGCCATGGTATGGCCGCGCACGGTGGCCGTGACGGTTCTCGTGGCCAGCACGTACGCGAGGGCCGCGGAGGTCACGGCCCCGCACGCGAGCAGGGGCCACAGCCGCCGACGGGCCCGTGGCCGCGCCACGCACAGCACGCCCGCCGGGACCCAGAGCGGAAGCAGCGGCAGGGCGATCACCGCCCAGGCGAGGACGGCGGGGCCGCGGCCGCCGCTGTCGTTCCAGATCACCGCCTCGATGATCTGGTGCGCGCCGAGCAGCAGCGGGAGCGCCGCGAGCGGCAGGGCGCGCGGCCGGACGCGGGCGGCGCGGGCCACACAGGCGATCCCCACCGCGGTGATCGCGCTCCCCGCCACGAGGTCGGCCGTCGCGCTCCAGCACATGCGGCCACGCTACGGTCCCCGGCCCCGCCCGGCGCGTCGACGGCCGAACCCGTCCGGTCGGGGACGGGGCCGCACCGGTCCGGTCGGATGCGGGGCCGCACCGGTCCGGTCAGGCGCCGGGACCCGGGTCCGGCTCGATGTTCTGGTTGAGGCGGAACACGTTCTCCGGGTCGAGCGCCGCCTTCACCCGGGCGAGCCGCGCGTAGTTGCCCTGATAACCGGCCCGCACGCGCTCCTGCCCCTCGTCCATCATCATGTTCACGTAGGCGCCGCCCGCCGAGAACGGGTGCAGCGCCTCGAAGTAGTCGACCGTCCAGCGCTTGATCAGCCCTGCGTTGGCCGGGTCCGGGTCGACGCCCGCGAAGACGCTCGCCCACCGGGAGCCCCGGTAGGCGAAGGCGGTGTCGGACGCGGCGCGGTCGTGCACGGCGCCGTCGATCGGATACAGGTGCATCGTGGACTGCGCGGTCGGCACCTCGGCCCCGAACTTGGCGTGCAGCGCCACCGCCTCGTCGGGGATGTCCCGCACGAAGTCCGCCCGCCAGTACCACTGGTCGCCGGGCGGGTAGAGCCCGTCGAACATCGACTGGAGCGCCGGGTGCGGCATCGGGGCGACGGCGTGCAACAGCGGTTCGGGGAGCGCGTCGAGGAGCGGGGCCATCGCACGGGCCGCCGCCTCCGGGTCGTCGTGGGTGTGGCACCAGACGACGGCGCACACCTTGCGCAGACGCAGTTCCTCGGGGAAGGGCGGCGCGGGCGGCACGGTCGCGAACATGAAGAAGCCGCCTGCGTCGCGGGGCGCGGACGGGATGAAGTCCCGGTAGGCGGCCAGGACTTCGGCGCCCTGCTCGGCGGGCCAGAAGGTGGGGCCCGCGACGACCGTGGCCAGCTCGTGCAGGCGGAACGTGAACGAGGTGACGACGCCGAAGTTGCCGCCGCCGCCCCGCAGCGCCCAGAACAGGTCGGTGTTCTCCTCGGCGTCCGCGCGCACCCGGGTGCCGTCGGCGAGGACGACCTCCGCGGCCAGGATGTTGTCGACGGTCAGACCGAAGCGGCGGGTGAGGTGGCCGAGGCCGCCGCCGAGCGTGAGCCCGCCGACGCCGGTGGTGGAGATGATGCCGCTGGGCGTGGCGAGGCCGTGCTCGTGCGTGGCCGCGTCGACCGGGCCCCAGGTGGCGCCGCCGCCGACGCGTACGGTGCGGGCGGCGGCGTCGACCTCGACCGTGTTCATCGGCGACAGGTCCGCGACGACCCCGCCGTCGCAGGTGCCGAGCCCCGCGCCGTGGTGGCCCCCGCCGCGCACGGCGAGCGGAAGGCCGTGGCGGCGGGCGAAGCCGATGACGCGGGCGACGTCATCCGCGTCGGCGCAGCGCGCCACGAGCGCCGGACGCCGGTCGATCATGGCGTTGTAGACGCTGCGCGCCTCGCCGTACGCCGCGTCCTGCGGGCCGATCAACCGCCCGCCGAAAGCGGTGAGTTCGCGCGCTGCCGCCTGGGCAGGTGTGATGGTCATGCGGGCCCCCCGGAGACGAATGAGTGTGGTGCGCCCGTTCTACGGGCGTGGAGCGGGTTCCGGTATGCGCGCCGGGCACTCACCTTTAGCTGTCCGGCTACCTATGTTCTGTCCGCGTCGAGCAGTCCGAGTTCCCGGGCGCGCGCGGCGGCCCGCTGCCGGGTGGGCGCGCCGAGCTTCTCCAGGATCGCGCGGACGTGGTTGTCGACCGTGCGGACGGAGACGACGAGCCGGTCCGCGATCTCCTGGTTGGTGAGCCCGTCCGCCAGGAACCGCACGACCTGGAGCTGGCGTGCCGTGAGGCCCGCCGGATTGCGGCGCGTCGCCGCGTGCGGGCCGCGCGGCACGTGCCGCACCCCGAGTCCGCGCAGCTCGGCCCTGATCCGGCGGGCGAGCGGCAGCGCGCCGAGCGCGTCCAGGGCGGCGAGCGCGCTCAGCTTGTCCGCCGGGTCCGGGCTCTCGGCGAGGGCCGCCGCATGTTCGTACGGGCACCCGGCCTCCTGCCAGAGCCGGGCCGCCTTGTCCCACTGGCCCGCCGCCTGGAGCGCGAACGGGTGTCCGGAGCGGCTCGGTGCGACGCTCCGGCCCGCTTTGGTCAGCCAGTAGCCGAGTTCGGGCAGGTGCGGCGGGGCGGGCAGCTCCCGCGCGTGGGCGCGGACCGGTTCGACGGCGGCGACGACGCCCGCCGGGTCGCCGCGCAGCCAGGCGGCCTCCGCGCGGGCCGCCGCCACCGGCGCCGTCCGCTGGAGCTCCCGGGTGCCGACCGCGATCCGCCACGCCTTGTCGAGCAGGTCGTCGCCGCCGGGTGTGCCGCGCCGGATCCGGATGCGGGCGAGGACGGTGAGCGCGGGGCAGCGGGCGGGCGGGAACACATCGGTGCCGAGCAGCGCGAATCGTTCGGCCGCTCCCCAGTCGCCCGCGGCGAACCGGTGCAGCGCCCGCTCGACCTCGAAGTAGGTGAGGAAGCCCAGGTGCTCGGCGCGGTCGGCCAGCTCGATCGCGGGCGTCAGGAAGCGGTCGGCGTCGGCGAGGCGCAGGTCGTCCAGGAGGAACCAGACGATGTTCGCGTAGGCGCGGCACGCGTGGTCGACCTCACCGGCGGCAAGCGCCACCCGCAGGCTCTCCTCCAGCTGCCGCTGCCCGGACGGGTCGCCCGAGCGCCAGCGGGCGCTGCCGACATTGTTGAGCGCGTGCGTGAGGATCGCCTTGTCGTCGACGGCGCGGGCGAGCGCCATGGCCCGCTCGCCGTACTCGACGGCCTGCGCGTACTCGTCGGCCAGCATCCGCAGTTGCGCGGTGTTGCTGAGGGCGAGCGCGAGGAGCCGCTCGTCACCGGCCTGTTCGAGCACGGTGAGCGCCTCGCGGGCGGCGGCCTCCGCGGCGGCCGCGTCCCCCGCCCACCAGTGGATGCGCGACAGCCAGCGCAGATCCGCGCCGAGCGCCCGCAGGTCGCCGAGGTCGCGGCGGAGCGCCACCGCGTCGCCCTGCGCGCCGACGGCGGCCTCCGAGTCCCCGATGGTGTAGCTCTCCACGGCGAACTGCTCGAAAAGCTCGGCCCGTTCGGCCGGGCCGAAACGGTGCCGGTGGCGCAGGACGAGCCGCAGATGGGCGGCGGCCTCGCGGTGCGCGCCCGCCCGCGTGGCGTCCCGGGCGGCCCCCGGCCCGAACCGGGTCACCGCCTCGGCGTCCCCGGCCGCCGCCGCGTGGTGCACGATGCGGGACGGGTCGGCGCCGGGGGCGGCGGTGAGGGCGGCGAGCACGGCCCGGTCGAGCGCGATGCGCCGCGCCGCGGGCAGCGAGTCGGCGATCGCGCGCCGGATGATCTCGTGCCGGAACGCCACCCGGTCCACGGCCACGACGAGCAGCCCGGCCTGCTCGGCCGCCGCGAGCGCCTCGTCGCCCCGGGCCAGCAGGGTGTCCACGAGCGGCCGCTCCACCGCCGAGGGCACCACCGCCAGCTGTTCAAGCGCGTCCCTGGTGGCGTCGGTGAGGCCGCGCAGCCGGGCCAGTACCGCGTCGACGACGGTCGGCGGCACGTCGCCCGTGTCGCCCGCCGCGATCACCTCGGCGACGAAGAACGGATTGCCCGACGTCACCGTGTAGACGTGCGCCGGATCGAGGTCGGCCGCCGCGCTCAGGACACGGACCGCGTCGGGCGAGAGCGGGGCCAGCGGCAGCCGGTGGACCCGGGCCGCCCCGGACACGAGCCCGAGGAGCTGGCGGAGCGGATGGCCGCGGCCGAGCTGGTCGTCGCGGTAGGTGAGGACGAGCACGGCGGGCAGCTTCTCGACGCGGCGCACCAGATAGCGCAGGGCGTCCAGGGACGCCTCGTCGGCCCAGTGCACGTCCTCGACGACGAGGACGGCGGGGTGGGGGGCGCCGGCCAGCTCGGCACGGAGCGCCTCGTGGACCCGGTGCCGGTCGCTCGCGTCGCGCAGCGCCCGCGCCAGCTCGGCGCCGACGCTGCCGACGAGGTCGCGCAGGGGACCGAGGGGGCGGCCCGTGGCCAGGTCGTCGCACTGGCCGACCAGGAATCGCGCGCCGGGCGGCAGTACCCCGGGTACCGCCCGTACCAGGGACGACTTGCCTATCCCGGCCTCTCCGAGGACGAGCACGACGGAGCCCGTACCGGACGTGGCGTCGCGCACGGCGCGTGCCAGCCGGTCCAGTTCGAGATCCCGTTCGAGGATCCCTCCGTCCACGCCGGGATTCTCCCACCGCGCGGGCGGCCGGGGGAGTGGTCGGTCCTCCGTCACGGGCGGCCGTGCCCCGCGTGAAGTGTTTGTATGTGGCATGTATATAATTTCTATATGCATCTATCCTCGGAGCCCGCCGGAGCGCTGCGCATCGAGGGCGCCGCCCGCGGCCTGCTGCGCGGGATCGGACACCTCACCCAGACCCTCTTCCGGGCCGGGGACTACGGGCTCACCCGCAGCCAGGTCGCCCTGCTCGACGCACTCGATGCGGGCCCGCGCCGGGTGACCGAACTCGCGGCCGCGACCGGCATGGCACAGCCCCGGGTCACCGTGATCCTGCAGAAGCTCGAAGAGGCCGGTCTCGTCGAGCGGCAGCGCTGCCCCGACGACCGGCGCGCGGTGCGGACCTCGCTCACGTCCGCAGGCCGCGACCTGCTCGAACGGGGCCGCCGGCGCATGGCGCAGGCCCTGCTCACCGCCCTCGACGGCGGCATCGACGACTCGGAGCGCGCGGTCCGCACCGCGCGGGAAGCCATCGCCGTCCTTGTGAACTCCATGGAATCGGAGGCCAGTTGACCACCCCGGACACACTGCCGGAGACCGCCGTCCCCACCCCGCGCACGGCCGCGGCCGACCTCGCCCCCCGCCGGGTCGCGGGCCCCCGCAGAGGGTGGGACTGGGTGCTCGCGGCCGACCCGGGGCTCGGCCAGCTCCAGGCGGGCTGGCGCTCCCTCGTCGCCATGGTCACCTCCCTCGCCGTCGGCCACGTCATGGCCGGGGCGCTCCACATCCCGGACATGATCGGCATGATGGTCGCCGGGATGATGGGCCTGATGAGCGCGTTCGCCGTCGCCGAGAACACCTGGGACCGGCTCGCCCGCGCCATCCTGTGGATGCCGTTCCCGTACAGCGCCGTCCTGTGGCTGTGCGCGAGCCTGAACGGGCAGCGCACCGCGCAGATGGTCCTCATGATCAGCGCCCTCGCGCTGACCTTCTTCCTCGCGCGCTTCGGCCCGATGGCCCTGCTCACCGGCATGATGCTGTTCAACGGCCTGATGGTCGGCATGCTCGCGGGCATCCCCGCCGCGCTCGTCGGCAAGGCGTTCACCGTCGCCCTGGTCTCCGCCGCCGCCGTCCTCGCGACCCGCCTCCTGCTCTGCTACCCGATGCCCCGCGAGGACCTGCTCCGTACGCAGCGCGCCTTCGTCGTGGAGGCCCGCCGGGTCGCCGACGCCGCCGTCGACGCGCTCGACCCCGACGCCGACCCCGAGCGCGCGGTACGCCGCATGGACCGCGCCCTGCGCCGCCTGAACATCACCACCGTCACCATCGACGGCCGCCTCGCCCAGCCCGAGGTCGCCGCCGACCCGGCCGCCGCGGAACTCCTGCACCGCCACCTCTTCGACGCCGAACTCGCCCTGCGCGGCATCGGCCAGGCCACCACCGAACTGACCCGCCGCCCCGTCCCCGAGCCGCTGCGCGAAGCCCTCGCCGTCGGCCTCGTCCTGGCCCGCGACACCCCGCTCGGCCAGGCGGAGGGGCTCCGCCCGGTCGCCGCCCGCATCCAGGACGGGGCCGAGGCGGTCCTGCGGGACCCCGCCGCACCGGCCGACCACGTCGAGGCCGCCGTGCTGACCCGCCGCATCGGCCACCTCCTGGACACGCTCGCCGACTCGCTGCGCAACTGGCTCACCCTCGGCCACACCACCTCCACCAGCGCCGCGGACGTCCCCTTCCAGCCGACCGTCGCCCTGGAGAACGACCGGCTGCCCGGCTCGGCGGGCCCCGCGCGGCGCGTCCTCGCCGCGGGCTCCGAGACCGGCTGGCGCCGTGTCGTCCCCTTCATCCGCGTCCCCGCGCACGCCGCCGTGGCCGCCGCCGTCGTCTGCCCGATCGCCGACGCCATCGACCCGCACCGCTTCTACTGGGGCCTGGTCGGCGTCATGATCACGCTGTTCGGCACCAACACCACCCACGAACGCCTGCGCAAGTTCGGCCACCGCATGGTCGGCACCGCCGTCGGAGCCGTCCTCGGCATCGTCGTCCTGCACCTCATCGGCCGCGACCACGTCTACGCCACCCTCGCCGTCATCGTCGCCGGACTCACCTTCGGCGCCTGGGGCATGCAGCGCGCCTACGCCTGCTGGGTCGTCGGCCTCGTCGTCGCGCTCGTCCAGCTCTACGCCCTGACCACGCCCGACAGCGGCATGAACCACCTGCTCGGCGAGCGGCTCCTCGACAACGGCATCGGCGTACTCGTCGCCACCGCCTGCGCCGCCCTGATCTTCCCGCTGTCGCGCCGCACCGTCGTCAAGGAGGCCGAACGCGGCTACGTCGACGCGCTCGCCCAAGTCGTCATCCAGGTCGAACAGCGCTGGTCCCGGCCGGACGAGCCGGTCCGCCTGCGCGGCGCCGCCCGCGCCGTGGACGCCGCCCTCAGCCAGGTGCGGAGCGTCGTCCGCCCCCTCGTGCGGATGCCGCTCGGCGTGCGCGGGCCCGCCGCCGAGCACCGCGCCGCGCTCCTGGCCACCGCGACCGGACACGCCAGGGCGCTCGCCGTCGCCGCCGACATCGACGTGGACCTGGCCCCGCGGCTCGCCGAACGCGCCCGGCTGATCACCACCACCCTGACCGCGTCGCTCAAGGAACTGGACCGGTTCTTCGCGAGCGGCGAGGCGGAGGGTGTGGGTGTGGGTGTGGGTGTGGAAGCGGGTGCGGGTGCGGGAGCGGGTGCCGGAACAGGTACAGGTGCAGGTGCTGGTACCAGCACCTGCACCAGTGCAGGCGCCTGCACAGGCACCTCCTGCACAGGCACCGGCGTCTGGCGTCGTATCAGCCCGCTCGTGCGCGAACTGGAGGCCGAACTCGCCCCCGCCGCACCCGGCCCCCGCGCCCGGCGCCTGGCCACCGCGCTGCGCGAGCTCGACGCCCTCGACGAGACCATGGCCGCCTACGCCGAACAGGCCGGCCTCCCCGTCGCCGCCGAAGGCCGCACCGCGCAGCCCCCGCTCACCCCGATGCAGCGGCGCACCGGCTCCGTCATGGCCGCCTGGAGCGAACCGCGGCACCGCGAGCCCGCCCGTACCGGCGCCGCCCGCGTCGAGGGCGGCGTCCACTGTGCCGCGCACCCCGACGGCTGCCCCGCCTGGGTCACGGTCATCAGCGCCCGCGGCAAGCGCCTCGCCAAGTCGCCGGTCACGGCCGGACGGTACGTCGTGGAGGCGCTGCCCCCGGGTACGCACACCCTGGTGGTCTCCGCCTCCCACCACCCGCCGCGCGCCGAACTCGTCACCGTCACGGGGCCCTCGGGGACGGTCCGCCACGATGTCGACCTGGGGGCGGGCGCCCGGATCTGACGTCGGCGTCCCGGCGGCCGTGGCTCAGCCGAGGCCCGGCACCACGAACGCCAGCCACACCGCCGCCGGGGCCACGACGACGACCCCGGCGCCGTAGAGCATCAGCTGCCGGAAGAACCGGTCCCGGTCGACGTCCTCCGCGTTGGCGAGGACCAGCGCCCCGTTGGTGGAGAACGGGCTGACGTCGACCACCGTCGCCGAGACGGCGAGCGCCGCGACCATGCCCACCGCGCCGACCTCGCCCGCCGCGAGGAACGGCACCGCCAGTGGGATCAGCGCGCCCATGATGCCGACGGACGAGGCGAACGCGGAGACGATGGCGCCGATGTAGCAGAGCAGCAGCGCCGCGAGCAGCGGGGCCCCGATGCCGCCGACGCCCTCCCCGGCCCACTTGATCGTGCCCATCTCGTCGAGCACGCCGACATAGGTGAGGACGCCGCAGATCAGGAAGACGGTGGTCCAGGAGATGTCGGCGACCGCCGTCCTGCTCGTCGCGGGCCACACGACGCTGAGCACCACCGCGATCGTGATGGCCGTCAGACCGACATCGAGGTCGAACACGAGCGCGCCGACGACCAGCGCGACAAGACCCGTGAGGGTGGCGATCCGGGGCCCGTCCAGACGCGGGGCATCGGGGAGCGCCGGCACCTCACCGGGCGCGACCGGTCCGACCTCCGCGACCATCTCCCCGGAGCCCCCGGAGCCCCCGGAGCCCCCGGAGCCCCCGGAGCCCCCGGAGCCCCCGGAGCCCCCGGAGCCCCCGGAGCCAGCAGGGCCCCTGGAATCGCCGGGCTCGCCGGGGTCACCGGACCCGCCCACCGCCACTGCCACCGCGACCCGCCCCGGCACCCGCGCCGGGACGCCGCCGCGCCGCATCAGGACCACGTACACGATGCCCGCGACGACCGTGTTCACGACGAGGCTGGCGAGGAAGAGGGCGCCCTCGTTGCCGGGCAGGTGCTCGCGGTCGACGATGCTGTTCACCGTCGAGCCGTAGACGCTGGTCGGCGAGAAACCGCCCGCCTGCGCCCCGTGCACCACCATGATCCCCATGAGCAGCGGGCTGATCCCGTACTGCGCGGCGAAGCCGAGCGCGAGCGGTGCCACGATCGCCACCGCCCCCGGACTGACCGCGCCGATCGCGGTGAGCGCGGCGGTCACGGCGAACATGACCCACGGGATGAGCGCGACCCGGCCGCCCACCATGCGGACCGAGGCGTGGACCAGCCACTCGGTCGTGCCGTTGGCGCGGGCAATGGCGAACAGGTACGTGACCCCGGCGAGGACCACGAACAGGTCTCCGGGGAACCCCGCGAACACGGCGTCCGCGTCGAGGTCGGCGGCGAGCCCGCCCACGGCGAACGCGGCGGCGAAGGCGAGGGCTCCCATGTTGACGGAGCGGGTGGTGGCGATGGCGAAGATGACGGCCAGGACGAGGATGGAGAGCAGCTCTGCGGACATCGGCGACTCCGGATTGGTCGAGTGGCTCAGCCAATTTCCCCACCTTGCATGAGCCTGTCAATGAGATGGACGTGAAAAGATCGCCCGATGACGACCGAGTACGCGCGCTACGAAGCGGCCACGCCCGACGAACACGGCCACCACAAGGGCGTGTTCGGCCTGGTCAACAACCTCGGCCGGGCCGGCCGGCTCACCCCGGAGCAGGAGCGCTTCCGGCGTGCGAACAACGCCTGGTACGACACCGCGTACACCGACCCCTCCACCGTCGACCCGACCGTCTACGACCCGGCGGTCAACCCGGGAGCCGCCGCCTGGTTCAAACCGGCGGCCACGCATCTCTTCGCGCGGCTCCCCGGCTATCTGGAGATCCTCGACGCGCACGGCGTCGCCTGGCGCCGGGCGGTCTCGGCCGACCCGGGGCGCGTCGTCTACGAGGACGAGGTGCAGGTCGTCGTAGTGCCGCACGAACTCTGAGCCTCATGTGACGTGAGGTGATTGCGCCCCGGATGAGCGGATAAGCGGCCGACATGCGTGACCTGGCGCAGGCTGGTTACGTGACCGGAACGGGGCACGTGCCCCTGCGGGGCGAAGAGAGACGAGGTGACACGGCATGACCGACGGGAACGACGACGCGCTCATGGGCGACGAGGTCTACCAGCCGAGCGATGAGCCGGAGGCGCGCGACGACGAAGGCGCCCTGGAGGCGGAGGACACCCTGACGGACCGCGGCGTCGACCCGCACGACGAGGGCTACTCGCCGCCCGAGCGCCCGCTCGGCGTCGACCACAAGGGCACCACGGCCGCCGAGCAGCGCGAGGGCGAGACCCTCGACGAGCGCCTCGCCGAGGAGCGCCCGGACCCCGTCGTCGACGCGTACGAGGCCCTGGAGTCCGGCGAGGAGGAGGACGACGAGATCGGCGACCTGGAGGGCGGCGAGGGCGAGCCCCTCGACGACGAGGTCGGCGACGACCGGGCGGGCCGCCTCCTGGCCCCCGACGAGGGCGCCCACGAGGACGCCGAGAAGGACATACTGGCCGAGGACGTCGGCATCGACGGCGGCGCCGCGTCGGCCGAGGAGGCCGCGGTGCACGTGGTCGACGAGGACGAGGACGCCGGCCGGCTCTGACCCGCTCCGGGCGGCTCAGTGCCCGTACGCGGTGGCGGTCAGCATCAGCGCGACCGAGGTGAAGGCCGCCACGAGCGCGAGCACCGGCGGGCCGAGGGTGATGTCGTCCGTCGCGCACCGGCGGGCGATGACACCCACGCAGACCACGCTGAGCGCGCCCAGGACCATCGCGGCGATGATGAGCACGGCGTCGGCCTCCTCGGCTCGGTTGCGCCCCCTCGGTCCCCATCCTCGCCCGTCCCCGCGGCCCCCGCAAAGGACACGGAACAAAGGACACGGAACATGCAGATCGATCTCAAGGGGCGCACCGCCCTCGTCACCGGCTCCACGCAGGGCATCGGCGCGGCCATCGCCACGGGCCTCGCGCGGGCCGGGGCGCGTGTCGGCGTCAACGGCCGTTCGGCCGGCCGGGTGGAGGAGGCGATCGCCGAACTCGCCGCGCGGGTGCCCGGCGCCGACCTGGTGCCGGTCGTCGCGGACCTCGCCACCGAGGACGGCGCCCGCAGTGTCGCCGAGGCGCTCCCGGAGACCGACATCCTCGTCAACAACCTCGGCATCTTCGGCTCCGCCGAACCCCTTGAGATCAGCGACGACGAGTGGCGGCGCTACTTCGAGGTCAACGTCCTCGCGGGCGTCCGCCTCACCCGCATGTTCCTGCCCGGCATGATGGAGCGCGGCTGGGGCCGGGTGCAGTACATCGCCAGCGACTCGGCCGTCGTGGTCCCCGCCGAGATGATCCACTACGGCATGTCCAAGACGGCCCTGCTCTCCGTGAGCCGCGGCTTCGCCAAGCGGGCCGCGGGCACCGGTGTCACGGTGAACTCGGTCCTCGCGGGCCCCACCCACACCGGCGGCGTCGAGGACTTCGTGTACGAACTCGTCGACCGGGACCTGCCCTGGGACGAGGCACAGCGGGCCTTCATGCGCGAGCACCGCCCGCAGTCGCTGCTCCAGCGCCTGATCGAGCCCGAGGAGATCGCCAACATGGTCGTCTACCTCAGCTCCGAGCAGGCTTCGGCGACCACCGGAGGTGCGGTCCGGGTCGACGGCGGGTACGTGGACTCCATCCTGCCGTGAGCGCGGGTGTCCGAGGCGGAACCGGGACAGGGGTGGACGACTGATGGACGGCAAAACGTGGTTCGTCGTCGCCACGGTGGCGGCCGTGGTGATGCTGGTGGCCGCGCTCTACCTCCTCGTACGTGTCTTCCAGGCGCGCAAGCTGCTGCTGGACGCGGGGATCCCGCTGCGCAGCAAGGCCCTGTTCTGGACCGCCGTGATCTACACGATCTCCCCGGTCGACCTGCTTCCCGACCCCATCTACCTCGACGACATCGGGATCCTCCTCGTCGCGCTGAAGTCACTGCACTCGGCGGCGCGCGCGGTCAAGCCGCCGTCGGAGCGGGTACGCCCTTGACGGGTACGCCCTCGGTCGCAGGGCCGGAACGGCCTGCCGAACACTCCGCACTGCGATCGGATAACGACATCGCGCGAGACTCATCAAGCCCCAAGAAAACACGCATACGCTCAGGAACCGACGGAAGCGACTGACCAGGCGACCGGGCGGGGGAGCGATGCGATGAACGTGCCGACGAGCCGTGACGGGCGGGTGCTGCCGGCCCTGCCGTACTGCGTGATGGTGCTGGTGGCCCTCGTCGAGATGGGGACCCCCGCCGGGTTCGGGCTGCTCCCTCTGATGTCGCTCGGCCCGGCCTTCGCGGGCCTCGTCGGCACCAAGCGGCGCACCGCCCGCATCGGCGTCCTCGCCGTCCTGCTCTGCGTCCTGCTCGCCGCCTGCGACGGCGAACTCGGCAAACGACGCCTCTACATCGCCTCGATCAGCATCGCGGGCGTCACCGCGGCGGGCCTGCTCGCCGTCGCGCTGCGGGAGCGGCGCGACGCCGAACTGGCCAGTGTCCGCTCCATCGCCGAGGTCGCCCAGCGCGTCCTGCTGCGGCCCGTGCCCCGCGTCGCGGGCGAACTGCGCGTCGCCGTCTCCTACACCTCGGCCGTCGCCCAGGCCCGCATCGGCGGCGACCTGTACGAGGTCGTGGCCGCCGCCGGTGCGACGCGGGCCCTCATCGGCGACGTACAGGGCAAAGGCCTCGAAGCGGTGGAGACGGCGGCGCTCGTCCTCGGCGCCTTCCGCGAAGCCGCCCACGACGAACCCGAACTGGAAGGGCTGGGGCGGCGGTTGGCGCGCGCCGTCGACCGGGAGCTGGAGGGCGAGCGGTTCGTCAGCGCCCTCCTCGTCGAGATCCCGGCGGGCGGCCGCCACGTCACGTTCCTCAACTTCGGCCACCCCGCCCCGCTGATCGTCCGCGCCGACGGCTCCACCCTCTTCCCGGAACCGCCCGCGTACGCGCTGCCGCTCGGGATTGGCGTGGAGGGCGGGGAGCGGCCCGCCCCGTACTCCGTCGACTTCGCCCCCGGCGACCAGCTCCTCCTCTACACGGACGGGGTGAGCGAGGCGCGCGACGGCGCCGGGGACTTCTATCCGCTCGCCGACCGCGTCGCCCTGCTCAAGGACCCCGACGCGGAGGCCGCCATCGAGCGCCTGCGCACCGACCTCGTCGACCACGCGAAGGGGCCGCTGCACGACGACGCGGCGATGCTGCTGCTCCGCCACCGCGAGGGCTGACCCCGCTAGCGGTCCCGGACCTGTTCGGCCAGGTTCTGGAGCCGGTCGCGGTAGGCGCGCCAGAACGCCGGGTCCCGCGATGGCAGGCTGTCGTTGTCCTCGCGCCAGCCCACCGCCCCGTCCAGGTTCTCCCGCAGGATGTCCGCGTGCCCGGCGTGGCGCTGGGTGTCACCGAGCACCCGGACCAGGACGTGATGGAGCGTCACCTCCCGCTTCCCCTCCTCCCACCACGGCACCGAGCCGACCGTGTCGAGCGGCAGCTCGCGCACCGAGGCGTCGGCATGGGTCCACGCCCGCCGGTAGTGCTCCACGATCAGCTCGCGCGACTCGTCGGCGGTGGCGTACGAGTCCTCCTCCGGGTCCGGCATCGGCACGTCGTGGGGCCTGCCGAACGTCACGCAGAGGTAGCCGAGCTCCACCATGGTCACGTGCTTGACCAGGCCGAGCAGGTTCGTGCCCGTCGAGGTCAGGGGCCGCCGGAGGTCGTACTCCGACAGCCCTTCGAGCTTCCACAGCAGGGCGTCACGGGCCTGCTGCAGATAGAAAAGCAGGTCATTCTTCTGTTCGATCTGGCTCATGGCGGCAGTCTGCCCGACCGTCAGTCCGCCCGACCGGCAGTCCGTCCGACCGGCCGTTGTCAGTGGCGGCTGCGAGGGTGGGGGTATGGACGAACAGGAGTTCCTGCGCGGCAGGGTGTACGGCGCGGACCACGAGGACGCGGGCCCCCGGCCCGGCCGTACCTACGCGCAATTGATCGGCGGCCCGCTGGACGGGCTCCTCCTGGACGTCACGGACCGGTCCGCCGGGCGGGGGTCCGCCGCGATCGCCCTGCCGACCGAGCTGGGCGCGTTCGGACCGGGCGGCCGCGCCCTGTACGGGCCCCTGGACACCGACCGGCGCCGCTTCCTCTGGCAGGGGGACACCCCCTGAGCCAAGGGTCTGGCGCGGAGCGGGAACGTCGCCATAATGACCGCGTGACCCCCTCCGAGAGCCACGAGAGCCACGAGGAGCACGTACCGGCCGTGATCGTGGGAGCCGGCCCGGCCGGGCTCACCGTCGGCAACATCCTGCGCGCGGCCGGCATCGACTGCGTGGTCCTGGAGTGCGAGACCCGCGCCTTCATCGAGCGGCGGCCGCGGGCCGGAGTCATCGAGGAGTGGGCGGTGCGCGCCCTCGACCGGCGCGGCCTCGCCGCGAACCTGCTCGCCCGCGCGGAGCGCCACACCGCCTGCGAGTTCCGCTTCGAGGGGGAGCGCCACCCCTTCTCCTACGGTGAACTGACGGGCAGTCACCACTTCGTCTACCCGCAACCCCTCCTGGTCACCGACCTCGTGCGTGAGTACGCCGACGTGCGCGGCGGCGACATCCGCTTCGCCGCCCGCGACGTCCGGCCGCACGACATCGACACCGACCACCCCTCGGTCGCGTACACCTGCCCCGACACGGGCCGCCGCACCGTCCTGCGCTGTGACGTCGTCGCCGGGTGCGACGGCGCGCGCGGAGCGAGCCGCGGCGCGCTGCCCGCGGGCCGGGTCCGCGTCGCCCGCCACGACTACGGCATCGGCTGGCTGGCGCTGCTCGCGCAGGCGCCGCCCTCGGCGGACCGCGTGCTGTTCGGCATGCACCCCGACGGGTTCGCCGGCCAGATGCCGCGCGGCCCCGAGATGACCCGCTACTACCTCCAGTGCCCGCCCGGCGACGATCCGGACCGCTGGTCCGATGAGCGCGTCTGGGACCAGCTGCACCGGCGGCTCGCGGCGGACGGCGCCGCGCCCCTCGTCGAGGGTCCGCTCATCGAGAAGCGCGTCCTCGACATGCACGACTACGTGGTCGAACCGATGCGCCACGGCCGCCTCTTCCTCGCCGGGGACGCCGCGCACCTGGTGGCCCCGATCGCCGCGAAGGGCATGAACCTGGCCCTGCACGACGCCTTCCGCCTCGGCGACGCCCTCACCGCCCGCTTCCACGGCAGGCCGGACGCCGACGACCTGCTGGAGGGGTACTCCCGGTCCTGCCTGCGCCGCGTCTGGGACTACCAGGAGTTCTCGCAGTGGCTCTCGGAGCTGTACCACGGCACGGCCACGGGCGACCCGTTCCGCACGGGCACCACACTGGCCCGGCTGCGCCGCCTGTTCACCTCGCGCCACGCCGCCGCCGCGTTCGCCGAGCAGTATCTGGGCACGGCGGAGCGGTACTGACGCGGCTAGCCTTGGGCCATGTACGAGACGCGGATGTCCTGGCACGTCACCGCCCCGCCCGCCGCCGTCTACCGGGCGCTCGTCGACGCCGAGGCGGTCGCCGTGTGGCGGACGCCGGACGGGATGCGCGGCCATGTCCACACCTTCGAGGCGCGCGAGGGCGGCCGGTTCCGCATCTCGCTCACCTACGACACCGCGACGGGCACCGGGAAGTCGGACGCGCACACCGACACCTACTCCGGCACCTTCGTCCGGCTCGTCGCGGACGAACTGGTCGTCGAGGAGTCCGTCTTCGAGACCGGCGACCCCGCGCTGCGCACCACCATGACGCTCACCACCACCCTGACCCCGGCCGGCGGCGGCACCGACGTACTCCTCGTGCACACGGGCGTCCCGGACGCCGTTCCCCCCGCCGACAACGAGACGGGCACCCGGATGGCGCTCGCGCACCTCGCCCGCTACGTGGAGGAGCGCGAACGCCCCCGGTGACCGAGCCCTGCACACACGTGTGCCCCGGCCGGTTCGGGGCCGGGGCACACGTGTCGGGGGTCAGGCCCCGGGCAGCCGCTCCGCCGTGAGCCGCGCGTGCAGCTCCCGCCCGTGGTCGACCTCCCGTACCGCCCCGGTCAGCGTCACCCGCGCCGTCAGCAGGGGGCGCGTGCTCGACGCGCTCAGGCGCAGTTCCAGATCGCCGGGCTCGACGACGCGCCGCCCCGCCCGGCCGGTGAACGAGGCCAGGTCCGCGGGGATCCGCGCGCGGACCCGGACCGCCTCGCCCGGCGCCAGTTCGTCGAGGCGCACGTAGCCGATGAGCCGCTGGACCGGCTGCACGACCGAGGCGACGGGGTCGTGCAGGTACAGCTGCACGACTTCGGTGCCGGGCCGCGCGCCGGTGTTGCGGACCGTGCACGCCAGCTCGAACTCCCCGTCGGTGGGCGCCACTTGCGCGGGCACCTCCAGGTCCGTCCACGCGAACGTCGTGTACGTGAGCCCGTGCCCGAAGCCGAAGGCCGGGCCCGGGTCCAGGTTCGACACCTCCGAGGCGTGCCCGAGCCGCGCCGCGAGATATGTGGCGGGCTGCGCCCCGGACTGCCGCGGCACACCGACCGGCAGCCGTCCCGACGGGCGCACCCGGCCGCTGAGGACGCCGGCGATCGCGCGCGTGCCCTCCTCGCCGGGGAAGAAGGTCTGCACGACGGCGGCGGCCTCCTCCACCGCCCGGCCGAGGACGTAGGGGCGGCCCGCGAGCAGGGTCGCGACCACGGGGGTGCCGGTGTCCAGGAGCGCGTCGAGCAGCTCCTGCTGTGCGCCGGGCAGGGTGAGCGAGGCGACGTCGCAGCCTTCGCCGCTGGTGCCGCGCCCGAAGAGTCCGGCACGGTCGCCGAGCGCGGTGACGACCACGTCGGCGCCGCGCGCGAGTTCGACGGCGGCGGCGAAACCGTCCCCGCGTCCGGCGTCCACGGCGTCGAGCCCCGGGGCCGAGACGATCTCGCTCTGCGGGAACTCCGCCGCCAACGCCTCGCGCAGCGTGGGCAGTTCGATGCCGAGCGGCTTGTCGGGCGTACGGCTGCCGACGTGCACGGGGAAGGAGTAGCAGCCGAGGACCGCCGTGGGCACGTCCGCGAGCGGGCCGATCACGGCGATGCGACGTGCCGGGGGCGGGGCGAGGGGGAGTGTGCCGTCGTTGGTCAGGAGGACCACGGCCTCCTCGGCGACCCGGCGGGCCAGCTCGCGGTTGCCCTCGGTGTCGAGGTCGACCGTCCCGCGCGCCTGCTCGGCCGCCGCGCCGGTGAGGGCCGCGGGGGACGGGTCCCAGTCCGGGTCGAGCAGGCCCAGCTCGGCCTTCTGCGCGAGGACCCGGCGGGCCGCGCGGTCCACCAGCGCCTCGGGCACGAGCCCGTCGGCGATCGCCTTGCGCAGCGGTTCGCCGAACGCCTTGACGGTCGGGAGCTCCACGTCGACACCGGCCGTGAGCGCCGTACCGGCCGCATCGCCGAGCGACCCGGCGACGCCGTGCAGGGTCTGGAGGAACGCGACGGCGAAGTAGTCGGCGACGACCGTACCGGTGAAGCCCCAGGTGTCGCGGAGCAGCCCGGTCAGGAGCCGCTCGTCGGCGGCGGAGGGCATACCGTCGGTGTCGGTGTAGGCGTGCATCACCGACCGCACGCCGCTCTCCCGCACGGCCATCTCGAACGGCGCGAGCACCACGTCCGCGAACTCGCGCGGCCCCATCGAGACCGGCGCGAGGTTGCGCCCGGCCCGGGACGCCGCGTACCCGGCGAAGTGCTTCAGGGTGGCGACGACGCCCGCCGACTCCAGGCCCTGGACGTAGGCGGTGGCGACGGTGCCGACGAGGTAGGGGTCCTCGCCGATCGTCTCCTCGACGCGGCCCCAGCGGACGTCGCGTATGACGTCGAGGACCGGGGCGAGCCCCTGGTGGACGCCGACCGAGCGCATGTCGCGGCCGATCGCCGCCGCCATCTCCCGTACGAGGTCCGGGTCGAAGGTGGCGCCCCAGGAGAGCGGCACCGGGTAGGCGGTCGCGCCCCAGGCGGCGAATCCGGCGAGGCACTCCTCGTGGGCGAGGGCCGGGATGGAGAACCGGCCCGCGGCCGCGATGCGGCGCTGGGTGCGGGCGAGGGAGAGCGCGCCGAGCGCCGGGTCGACGGGCGCGGACCCGAACGGCCGGGTCAGCTGGCCGAGCCCGTGCGGGAGGAGTTCGTCGAGGTCGACCGGCTCCTCCATGTCGTGCTGGTGCGGGGCGACGTCGCCGCCCTCCGCGGAGGCGCCCACCCAGACGCCGTAGAGCTGGGCGATCTTCTCTTCGAGGGTCATCTCGGCGAGCAGGGCGTCGGCCCGGTCTCCCGGGGCGGCGCTCGGGTCGCGCCACAGCGGGGTGGCGGACGGGCCGGGTTCTCGGGCCGCTCGGGTCATGTGGTCGGTCACTTTCCTCCGACTCCCATCAGCCCCTGGACCAGGGCGCGACGGGCGAACAGGTAGACGATCAGGATGGGGAGCATGGACAGCACGACCGCGGAGAGCAGGCCCGGGATGTCGACACCGTGCTCGGTCTGGAAGTCGTAGAGACCCATGGTGATGACCTTGGTGTCCGCGGACTGCGTGAGCACCAGCGGGAACAGGAAGCCGTTCCACGCCTGGAGCGCGGAGTACACGGTGATGGTCGACAGGCCGCTGCGGGACAGCGGGAGGACGAGGCGGAAGAAGATCCGCCACGGTGTCGCGCCGTCCATCGTCATGGCCTCGTACAGCTCGGGCGTGATGTCCCGCATGGCGCCGGTCAGGATCAACGTGCACACGGGCATGGCGAACGCGGCCGTCGGCAGGATGACACCGATGAGGTTGTCGTAGAGCCCGGCCTCGCTGATCACGTAGAACATGGGCACGATGACGGCCTGCGCGGGGATCGCGAGGCCGAGCAGGAACAGCCGGAACACCCCGCCGGTCAGCCGGCCCGTGCCGCGCACGATGGCGTACGCGAGCGGCGGCACGAGCAGGAGCACGATGCCGACCACGCAGACCGTGACGACGAACGTGTTGAAGAAGTACTGCCCGAAACCGCTGCTGAAATTGGCGGTGTAGTTGTCGAACGTGAAGTGGTGGGGCAGGGACAACGGCCCGTTCGCACCGTAGTCGGAGCGCGACTGGAACGTGGCCACCAGCATCACGTACAGCGGGAGCCCGACCAGGAACAGCCAGACCAGCGAGCCGAATCCGGCGAGGACGTTGGGCCGCTCGCGGCGGCCCGGCGCCCGCGTCTTCGTCGTGGGGACGGTCGTCACAGGCCCTCCATCTGGCTGCGCATCTTGTCGTAGCCGGACAGCCGCACCATGACGAGCGAGACGAGCGTGGCGACGAGGACCAGGAGGAGGCCGACCGCGGAAGCCGCGCCGTAGTCGAAGCTCTTGAACGCCTTTTGGTACATGTAGTACGCGCTGATGGTGGTGTCCGTGCCGGGGCCGCCCTGGGTGAGGATCAGCACCGTGTCGAACGTGGTGAGGCCGCCGACCACCATCAGGATCATCGAGGTGATGATGCTGTTGCGCAGCTGCGGCAGGGTGATGTGGAAGAACTGGCGCACCGTGCCCGCGCCGTCGATCTGTGCCGCCTGGTAGAGCACCGGCGGCACCGCGCGGGCCGCGCCCTGGTAGATCAGCGTGTGCAGCGGGGTGAACTGCCAGGTGCTGACGAAGACCAGGACGCCGATGGCGCTGGCCTGGTGGCCGAAGAGGTTGCCGTCGCCGAACAGCCAGGTGGCCTGCGCCGGTACGCCGAAGTTCGGGTCGAGCACCGCGCGCCACAGGACGGACACGGCGGCGGCGGACAGGAGCAGCGGCACGAAGTAGATGGCGGACAGGACGGCCCGGTTGCGCTGGTGGCCCGCCGCCCAGACGCCGAGGAGGAGGCTGAGCGGTGTCTGGACGACGACGCCGAGCACGGTGAGCAGCACGCTGAGCCAGAGGCTCTTGAGCAGCACCGGATCGTCGAAGATCTTGCGCCAGTTGTCGAGCCCGGTGAACTCCGGGTCGGTCAGCCCGTTCCAGCTGGTGAAGGAGAGGACGGCGACCAGGAGGAGCGGGACGAGGGCGAACAGGCCGAAGAAGACGGCGGCGGGGACGGCCCAGCCGACGCCGGGCCGGCCCACCCCGGCGCCGTGGCCCCTGTCCCGGCGCGGGGGCGCCGCGGGGGCGCCCCCGCCGGTGCGGGCGGGGCGCCGTCCGGTGCGGAGGTCGCTGGTCAGTTCGCTGGTCATGACGTGGGCAGGGCCTGCATCGCCTTGACGAAGCCGTCCTCGTCGATGGAGCCGTTGAAGAACTGCTGCACGGCCTGGTGCATGGCGGTCGACGCGGACTGCGGATAGGCCTGGTCCCACGACAGCTGGAAGGACGGCGCCTTCTTCACCAGGTCGTACTGGAACTTGGCGTACTCGGGGCTCGTGGCCTCGTCCAGGTGGTCGGCGGTGTTGGTCGTGGTCGGCAGGTTGCCGATGCCGAGGTGGGCCTTCACGAACTCCTCGCTGTACTGCAGCTTCAGGAACTCGGCGACGGCCTCGGGGTGCTTCGTCTTCTTCAGCACCGAGTAGAAGTTGTTGGTGTTGCCGACGAGGTTGTCCGCCTCGCCCTTGCCGCCGCCGACGGTCGGGAACGCGGTGTAGCCGAAGTCCTTCTTGGCGAAGTCCGGGTGCGCCTCCTGCTGGGTCGAGTACTCCCAGGAGCCCATCAGTTCGAAGCCGGCCTTGCCGGTGGCGAGCAGGGTGGGCGAGCCCTGGTCGGTGAACTTCACCGAGTCGTAGTTCGTGCCGAAGGCCCCGGCGTCGACCAGCTCGCGGATCATCGAGAGCGCCTTCTTGCTGTCGGCGCTCTCCCAGGCCGACTTGTCGCCCTTGAGCGCCTTGTCGAAGAGGCCGGGTCCGGCGATGCGGTCGTAGAGGTACTCGAACCACATGAGCGTCGGCCACTGGTCGCCGCCGCCGAGGGCGATCGGCGTGACGCCCTCGGCCTTCAGCTCCTTGACCGTCGAGAGCAGTTCGTCCCAGGTCTTCGGCGGGGTGACGCCCGCCTTGTCGAGGACCTTCTTGTTGTGGAAGAGCAGCACCGGCTGGGTGCCGCGCATCGGGACGCCGTACGGCTTGCCGTCGACCACGGCGCTGTTGAAGACCGAGGGCAGGAAGTTCGACTTGAGCTTCGGGTCCTTGGCGATGAAGTCGTCGAGGGGGAGCAGCAGACCGGCGTCGACGAACGGCTTGATGGAGCCGCCGCCCCAGTTGAAGAAGACGTCGGGGGCCTGCTTGCTGCTGATGATCGTCTGCAGCTTGGCCTGGTAGTCGGCGCCGGGGATGGTGTCGAGGACCGCCTTGACGTCGGACTTCTTGTTGAAGTCGGCGATCAGCTGCTTCTCGACCTTGTTGGCCGAGTCCCCGTAGACCAGGACGTGAATCTTCCCGTCACCGTCACCGACCGAGTCGGAGCCGCCGCACCCGGCGAGGGTGAGCAGCAGGGTCAGAGCGGCACCGCCGGCGACGACAGTTCTCGGCAACCGTACGCGTGGAGTCATGGTTTCGCCTCTCGAAACTCTTTCGGCCTCGGCGCCGAAAGTTCACACGCCGGGACGCTAGGTGTAGCCCATAGAGGGGTCAACCCCGCGTCGGCGAGTTATCAAAGCGTTACGAGGCGGGGGAAGTTGGCGGTGCCTTATGCTCCTCACCATGCGAGAGGACGAAGAGCTGGGCCGCATCACCCTGGCGCAAGTGGCCCAGGAGGCGGGGGTCTCCATTTCGACAGTTTCGAAAGTGCTCAACGGGCGCCAGGACGTCGCGGGGCAGACCCGCGTCAAGGTGGAGCGCCTCCTGGAGGAGCACGCCTACCGGCGCACGACCCGCGCCGCCCGCGAGGCCCCGCTCATCGAGCTGGTCTTCCACGAGCTGGAGAGCGTCTGGGCCCTCGAGCTGATCCGCGGTGTGGAGAAGGTCGCCAAGGCGCACCAGGCGAGCGTGGTCCTGACCGAGAGCGGTACGCGGCAGGCGCCGGGCCCCGAGTGGATCGAGGGGGTGCTCCAGCGCAGGCCGCGCGGCGTCGTCCTGGTCTTCTCCGCGCTGCCCACCGAGGTCAAGCAGCGGCTGCGCTCGCGCTCCATCCCGTTCGTCATCGTCGACCCGGCGGGCGACCCCGACCCGGACGTGCCCTCCGTCGGCTCGGCCAACTGGAACGGCGGCCTGGTCGCCACCCGGCACCTCATCGAACTCGGCCACCGCCGCATCGGCATCATCACCGGGCCCGGCGACATGCTCTGCTCCCTGGCCCGGCTCGACGGCTACCGCTCGGCGCTCAGCATGGCGGGGCTCCCCGCCGACCCCGCGCTCGTGCGCTACGGCGACTTCCACGTCGAGGGCGGCCGCGAGCGCGCCGTCGACCTGCTCGACCTGGACGATCCGCCGACCGCCATCTTCGCGGGCAGCGACCTCCAGGCGCTCGGCGCCCTGGAGGCCGCCCGCCTGCGCGGCCTGCGCGTCCCCGAGGACCTGTCGATCGTCGGCTACGACGACGTGCCCCTGGCCCAGTGGTCGAGCCCCGCCCTGACCACCGTGCACCAGCCGCTGCGGCAGATGGCCGAGGAGGCGGTGCAGATGCTGATGCGGCTCCGTGTGCGCGAGCCCGTGACGACGCGGCTCGAACTGGCGACGAGCCTGGTCGTGCGCAAGAGCACGGCACCGCCGGCCGGGTAGGCGACCGCGCGGGGACCGGCGCCCGTCGCCCGCATGAATTGCGTGTACATGCCTTGACTGCCGGTCTCGACCACCCGCACCGTTGCGGGGACTTTCGTGACGTCCGTCGAGCGGTGTTCCCTGGGGGATTCGTGCACAGGAGATGGTTCGGCGCGGGCGCGGCACTGTCGGTCGTCGCGGTACTCGGCGCGGGCACGGCCCCGGCGCCCGCCGCGCCGCGGCACGGCCTCCCGCTCGGCGCCGCCGGTCTGACCGAGACCCGCACCACGCGCACGCTCCAGCCGGGCGTCACCCTGACCCGGATCGTGCGCGGCGCCGAGGCGCCCGCGCTCGCGTGGACGGTCGAGATGTCCATCCCGGGCGGCGCCACGTCCCCCGACCCCGACGCGCCCCCGGCCGCCCTGAAGGACCGGGCCAGCGCCGCCGAACTCACCGCCCGGCTGCGGGCCGAGGGCTTCGACGCGCGTGCCGAGGAGGTCGTCACCCCGGCGGTCACCGACCACCCCGGCGGCCCGCTCGGCTGGCGGGTCCGGGTCGGCCGCCTGCCCTCGCAGGCCGGGGCGGTGGCCGAGCGCGCCCGCCTGGTCGCCGCCGGGTACACCGGCTCCGCCACGTACACCGGCTGGGACGGGGACCCCGGCGACCGCGGGCCGTGGCGGATCGACGTGCTCACCATCGACCCGCACACGTTCCGCGGCGCGCTCAAGGCGTCGTACGGGCCCGACCTGGAGCGGCGCGAGACGACCAGCGCCCTCGCCGCGGCGGCCGGGGCGAGCGCCGGGGTCAACGCCGGTTTCTTCGTCCTCGACCCGAAGGCGGGCGCCCCGGGCGACCCGGCCGGGGCCGGGGTCTACGACGGCCGTCTGCTGAGCGAGGCGGTGAACGGCCGCCCCGGCCTCGTGGTCCGGGACTCCGCACGCGGCACCCGCGTCGAGCGGTTCACCTGGCGCGGCACCGTCACGGGCGGGGGCGGGACCCTCGCGCTCGACGGCGTCGACCGCGTCCCGGGACTGATCCGAAACTGTGGCGGCACGGCCGACGACAGCCCCACCTCCCGGCCGCTGCACGACGCGACCTGCACCGACCCGGACGAACTCGTCGCCTTCACACCCGAGTTCGGTGCGCGCACCCCGCGGGGCGAGGGCGTCGAGGCCGTCCTCGACCGCCACGGCCGCGTCCTCGACGTGCGCACCCCGCGCGGCGGCACGCTGCCCGCCGGCGGCAGCTCCGTCCAGGCCACCGGCAAGGAGGCGGACCGGCTCAAGGCCCTCGCCGAGGCCGGACGGCGGCTGCGCGTCGACAGCGGCCTGCGCGACGGCCGGGGCCGCCCGGTCGCCACCCGCGGCATCAGCGTCCTCAACGGCGGCCCCGAACTCGTCCGCGACGGCCGCCTCCACACCACCCCCGCCGCCGACGGCATGGTGCAGCCGGACAATCCGAGCTTCTACTACGGCTGGGTCCACAAGCGGAACCCGCGCACCCTCGCCGGGGTCGACGCCCACGGCAGGACCGTGCTCGTCACCGCCGACGGACGCGGCACCGACGCGCTCGGCCTGAGCATCCCGGAGAGCGCCGCCGTCGCGCGGGCGCTCGGCCTGCGCGACGCGGTCAACCTCGACGGCGGCGGCTCCACGACGATGGTCGCCGACGGCCGCGTCGTCAACGAACCGTCGGACGCCACCGGCGAACGCCCGGTCGGCGACGCGCTGCTGATCACCCCGGACCGCGCCCCACGCACCTGACCCCCGACAGGAGCCGCCATGAACGCCGCCACGATCCGCCGCTCCAGATCCCTGCTGCTCGTCCTCGCCGCCCTGCTGTGCACCCTCCTGCCGCACGCGCCCGCCGTCGCCGCGAAGGACCGGGGCGGCGCCGAGGTCGTCGCGGTCACCCAGGTCGCCGAACGGCAGGTGGACCTGTCCGTCCGCTCCGCCGCCCTCGGCGACCGCACCGTCAAGGTCCGCCTGCTCACGCCCGACGGCTGGAACCCGGAGGACCACCGCAGGCACTGGCCGACGCTCTGGCTGCTGCACGGCTGCTGCGGTGACTACACGTCATGGACGCACGCGACCGACGTCGCCGCGATCGAGAGCCTGCGCGACGTCCTCGTCGTCATGCCGGAGGCCGGCTGGAACGGCTGGTACAGCGACTGGTGGAACTACGGGAAGGGCTCCGCCCCCGCCTGGGAGACCTTCCACACCCGGGAGCTGCGCCGCCTCCTGGAGAGCGACTGGGGCGCGGGCGCCCGCCGCGTCGTCGCGGGCCTGTCCATGGGCGGCCAAGGCGCGCTCCTGTACGCCGCCCGGCACCCGGGCATGTTCCGGGCGGCCGCGGCCTACTCCGGCTCCGCGCACCCGCTCCTGAACGACGAGTCCGTGCAGCGCATCATGGGCTTCTTCGCGGGCCAGGGCGACGACCCGCGCAAGGTGTGGGGCGACCCGGTCGCACAGCGCGCCGTCTGGGCCGCCCACGACCCGTACCACCTGGCCCGGCGCCTCACGTCGCTGCCCGTCTACCTCTCGTGCGGCGACGGCACCGCCGGCCCGCTGGACGAGCCGGGCGCCACCGACGCCCTCGAAGCCGACTTCGACCGGCAGAACCACGCCCTCGCCGACGCACTGCACCGCCTCGGCGCCCGCCGTCTGACCACCCACTTCTACGGCGCGGGAACGCACACCTGGGCGTACTGGCAGCGAGAACTGCACGCCTCGCTGCCGATGCTCCTGCGAGGGCTCGGCGTACGCGCCTGAAGCGGGCCGCTACGGCTTGCGGCCGACGCCGCCGTAGCTGCTGACCGGCGCCGGGGCCCCGGCGCCGGTCACCGCGGCCCGCCACTGCGAGACGGAGGCCAGCCCGGGCTCGACGAGGGTGAACCCGTCGAAGAACCGGGCGATCTGCCCCGGGCTTCGGTTGACCCGCGGATTGTCACTGGTGTTGTTCCACTGCTCGACCATCGCCCGGGTCGCCTCGGGGTGATACTCCGCCGTGCTGTCGCACAGGACGAGGTGACTGCCGCCGGGCAGCGCCGCCTTCAACTCCTCGACAAGGGTGTAGGCATGATCGTCGGTGACATGGGCGACGACGCCGAGCAGCATCAGCGCGACCGGCCGGTCGAAGTCCAGGGTGTGGGCCGCCTGGCGCAGGATGTTCGCCGGGTCGCGCAGATCGGCCTCGATGTAGTCCGTCGCCCCCTGCGGCGTACTCGTCAGGAGCGCCTCGGCGTGCCGCAGGACGACCGGGTCGTGGTCCACGTAGACGATCCGGGCGCCCGGATCGTGGCGCTGGGCGACGTCATGCGTGTTGTCGATGGTCGGCAGCCCCGTACCGATGTCGAGGAACTGCGCGATGCCCGCGTCCTGGACGAGGTAGGAGACGGCCCGCGCGAGAAACGCCCGCTGCGCCCGTGCCACGTGCACGATCTCGGGGTTGACCGCCTGGATGGCGTCGCCCACCTCGCGGTCGACCTCGTAGCAGTCCTTGCCGCCGAGCCAGTAGTTCCAGATCCGGGCCGAGTGCGGTGCGGAGCTGTCCGCGACGGACTTGTCCTGCGTCATGAGCTGCCTCCGGGTGGTCGTTCCGGCGTGCCTCAAGGTCGCAACAGCCTAATACGCTGATCACGCCACGCACCGGGAACGGGCCCCGCCCCCGGATCTCAGCGCCCGCGCCGCACCCGGGCCGCCTTGCGCGCCTCGGCGAGCTTGCGGGCCTCGGCGGACTTGCGGGAGGTGCCGCGCGCGGAGGTGTCCTTGCTGGTGCCGATGCCCCGGAAGGGCTTGTTGGTGTTCGTCCTCGCGGTCTCGGTGCCGCCGTCGAGCGGCTTGCCCGCCGGTGCCTTCGCCCCGGTGATCCGGCTCAGCTCGGCCTCGCCCGAGCGGACCTTGCTGACCTTCGCCTCGACCCCCGCCTCGGCCATGACCGCGCTCAGCTCGCGGCGCTGCCCGGAGAGGACCAGAGTGACGACCCGGCCGGACTCGCCGGCGCGTGCCGTACGCCCCGCGCGGTGCAGATAGTCCTTGGGGTCGGTGGGCGGGTCGACGTTCACGACGAGGTCGAGGTCGTCGATGTGCAGGCCGCGCGCCGCGACATTGGTGGCCACGAGGACGGGCACCTGGCCGCTCTTGAACTGCGCGAGGGTCCGCGTCCGCTGCGGCTGCGACTTGCCGCTGTGCAGCCCGGCCGCGTCCACGCCGCTGGCCCGCAGATGCCGGGTGAGCTGGTCGACGCCGTGCTTGGTGTCCAGGAACAGCAGGACGCGGCCGTCACGGGCGGCGATCTCGGTCGTCACGGCCCAGCGGTCGGGCCCGTGCACGACAAGGACGTGGTGGTCCATCGTCGTGACCGCGCTCGTCGACGGATCGGCGCTGTGCTCGACGGGGGAGTGCAGATAGTCGCCGACCAGCCGCTCGACGTCGCGGTCCAGGGTCGCCGAGAACAACATGCGCTGACCGTCGGCGTGCACCTGGTCCAGCGCCTCGGTGACCTGCGGAAGGAACCCCATGTCGCACATCTGGTCCGCCTCGTCGAGGACGGTGATCCGCACCCGGCCCAGGCGGCACGCCTTGCGCTCGATCAGGTCGTGCAACCGGCCCGGGGTGGCGACGACGACCTCGGCCCCGTCCCGCAGCTCGGCGACTTGTCGACCGATCGACATACCGCCCACGACCGTGGCCATCCGCAGCCGCAGCGCCCGGGCGTACGGCGCGAGCGCCTCCGTCACCTGCTGCGCCAGCTCGCGCGTCGGTACGAGGACGAGCGCGAGCGGCTGCTTCGCCTCGGCCCGCCGCCCGGCCGTGCGCACGAGCAGCGGCAGGCCGAAGGCGAGCGTCTTGCCGGAGCCGGTGCGCCCGCGCCCCAGGACGTCACGGCCGGCGAGCGCGTCGGGGATCGTGGCCGCCTGGATCGGGAACGGCTCGCTCACCCCCCGCTCGCCGAGCGTGCGCAGCACATCGGCGGGCAGGCCGAGGTCGGCGAAGGAGACGTTCATGGGGAGCCTTCCGTCTGAGGAACGTACCGGGGACGTCACAGGAAGGCCCGGTCGACCGCGCAAACGGCTGACAGTAACACAGAGCGACCTGCGGCCCAGCCGCTGTCGAACGAGAGGTCAGCCGCTCCTGAAGGCGGCCAGGATGCGTTCGGCGGCCAGCGTGGCGGTCAGTTCCCCGTCCCGCACCTGCCGCTCCAGGCCGGGCGCGAGCGACCGCACCGCCGGGTCCGCGCGCAGGCTGCCGAGCAGCTCGTCGCGGACCATCGTCCAGGCCCAGTCGACCTGCTGCTCCCTGCGCCGCTCCGCGAGCCGTCCCGTGGAGTCGAGCAGCGCCCGGTGCTGTTCGAGCCGCTCCCAGACCGTGTCCAGGCCGGTCGACTCGCGGGCGCTGCAACTGAGCACGGGCGGCGTCCAGAAGGCGTCCTTGCCGTGCATGAGGCGCAGGGCGCCCGAGAGTTCCCGCGCGGCGGCGCGGGCGTCGCGCTCGTGCGGCCCGTCGGCCTTGTTGACGCTGACCACGTCGGCCAGTTCCAGGACGCCCTTCTTGATGCCCTGCAACTGGTCGCCCGTCCGCGCCAGTGTGAGCAGCAGGAACGAGTCGACCATGTTGGCGACGGCCGTCTCGGACTGTCCGACGCCGACCGTCTCCACGAGCACCACGTCGTACCCGGCGGCCTCCATCACGACGATCGACTCGCGGGTGGCCTTCGCGACGCCGCCGAGCGTCCCGGCGGTGGGGGAGGGGCGCACGAACGCCGCCGGGTCGACGGCGAGCCGCTCCATCCGCGTCTTGTCGCCGAGGATCGACCCGCCGGTCCTGCTGGACGACGGGTCGACCGCGAGGACGGCCACCCGGTGCCCGAGCCCGGTCAGCATCGTGCCGAAGGCGTCGATGAACGTCGACTTGCCGACACCCGGCACGCCGCTCACACCGATGCGCCGCGCCCGCCCGCTGTGCGGAAGCAGCTCGGTCAGCAGCGCCTGCGCCAGCGCCCGGTGCTGGGGCCGGGTGGACTCGACGAGAGTGATCGCGCGGGCGACGACCGCCCGCTTCCCGTCGAGCACACCTTTGACATACGTGTCGAGGTCGATGGCCATGGACGTCACCGGCTCACAGGTCGTCGTGCCCGAGGTCGGCCGCGAGGCGTTCCACCAGGTCGTGGGCGGCGTCCGGGATGACGGTGCCGGGCGGGAACACGGCGGCGGCGCCCATCTCCCGGAGGGTCGCCACGTCCTGCGGCGGGATCACCCCGCCGACCACGACCATGATGTCCTCGCGCCCCTCCTCGGCGAGCGCCTCGCGCAGCGCCGGTACGAGGGTGAGGTGACCGGCGGCGAGCGAGGACACCCCGACGATGTGCACGTCCGCCTCGACGGCCTGCCGCGCGACCTCGCCCGGGGTCTGGAACAGCGGGCCGACGTCGACGTCGAAGCCCAGGTCGGCGAAGGCGGTGGCGATCACCTTCTGGCCGCGGTCGTGCCCGTCCTGGCCCATCTTGGCGACGAGGATGCGCGGCCGGCGCCCCTCGGCCTCGGCGAACTCCTCGACACGGCTCCGTGTGCGCTCCACGGCCCCGGACTCACCTGCTTCGTTGCGGTACACGCCGGAGATCGTACGGATCTGCCCGGCGTGACGCCCGTACACCTTCTCCAGGGCGTCGGAGATCTCGCCGACGGTCGCCTTCGCGCGGGCCGCGCGCACGGCCAGTTCGAGGAGGTTGCCCTCGCCGCCGGCGGCGCGGGTGAGCGCGGTGAGCGCGTCCTGGCAGGCGGTTTCGTCGCGCTCCTCGCGCAGGCGGCGCAGCTTGGCGATCTGCTGGGCGCGCACGGAGGAGTTGTCGACCTTGAGCACGTCGATCTGCTCGTCGGAGTCGACCCGGTACTTGTTGACGCCGATGACCGGCTGCCGCCCGGAGTCGATACGGGCCTGGGTGCGGGCCGCGGCCTCCTCGATGCGGAGCTTGGGGATGCCCGCGTCGATGGCCTTGGCCATGCCGCCCGCCTGCTCCACCTCCTGGATGTGCTGCCAGGCGCGGCGCGCGAGGTCGTAGGTCAGCTTCTCCACGTACGCGCTGCCGCCCCACGGGTCGATGACCCGTGCCGTGCCGGACTCCTGCTGGAGCAGGAGCTGGGTGTTGCGGGCGATGCGCGCGGAGAAGTCGGTCGGCAGGGCGAGCGCCTCGTCCAGCGCGTTGGTGTGCAGGGACTGGGTGTGACCCTGGGTCGCCGCCATCGCCTCGACACAGGTACGGGTGACGTTGTTGAACACGTCCTGCGCCGTCAGCGACCAGCCCGACGTCTGCGAATGGGTGCGCAGGGAGAGGGACTTGCTGTTCCGCGGGTCGAACTGCTTGACCAGCTTCGCCCACAGCAGGCGGGCCGCGCGGAGCTTCGCGATCTCCATGAAGAAGTTCATGCCGATCGCCCAGAAGAACGACAGGCGCGGTGCGAACGCGTCCACGTCGAGGCCCGCCTCGCGCCCCGCCCGGATGTACTCGACCCCGTCGGCCAGCGTGTACGCCAGCTCCAGGTCGGCCGTCGCGCCCGCCTCCTGGATGTGGTAGCCGGAGATGGAGATGGAGTTGTAGCGCGGCATCCGCTGCGAGGTGAAGGCGAAGATGTCGGAGATGATCCGCATCGACGGCTTCGGCGGATAGATGTAGGTGTTGCGGACCATGAACTCCTTGAGGATGTCGTTCTGGATGGTCCCGGCCAGCTTCTCGGGCGGTACGCCCTGTTCCTCGGCCGCCACGATGTAGAGCGCGAGGACGGGAAGGACGGCGCCGTTCATCGTCATCGACACCGACATCCGGTCCAGCGGGATGCCGTCGAAGAGCTGGCGCATGTCGTAGATCGAGTCGATGGCGACCCCCGCCATGCCGACGTCGCCGGTGACCCGCGGGTGGTCGCTGTCGTAGCCGCGGTGGGTCGGCAGGTCGAAGGCGACCGACAGGCCCTTCTGGCCCGCCGCGAGGTTGCGCCGGTAGAAGGCGTTGGACTCCTCGGCCGTGGAGAAACCCGCGTACTGCCGGATCGTCCAGGGCTGGTTCACGTACATCGTCGGGTACGGGCCGCGCAGGTACGGGGCCGTGCCCGGATAGGTGCGCAGGAAGTCGAGGCCCGCGAGGTCGTCACCGGTGTAGAGCGGCTTGACCGGGATGCCCTCGGGGGTCTCCCACAGCAGGTCGGCGCCGTCGGCGGCGCCCTTCACGGCGGCGCTCCACTCGTCGGTCCCGGTGTCGGGCGCCGGGGTGCCGAGGTCGATCGCGGAGAAGTCCGGGATACGGGGGCCGGTCATGAGGAGACTCCCAAACGGTCGAGCGTGGCGGTGAGCACGTCCACGGCGTCACAGCCCGCGTAGACGTAGGTGTCGACTCCGGCATACGTGTGCGGGCGGCCCGCGAGGAACACGTGCCGGGCACCGGCCGCCCGCAGCTCCCGCACGGCGGCCTCGGCCTGCTCCTCGTAGACCGCGTCGTTGGAGCACAGGCACACGTCCCGCGCGCCGCTCTCCGCGAACCCGCCCTCGGTGACGGCCTCGACGCCGCCCGCCTGGAACAGGTTGGCCGCGAAGGTGAGGCGGGCGGTGTGCGCGGAGGCCGAGCCGAGCGCGGCGAGATACACCCGCGGCCGGGCCCCGGTCTCGGCGAGATGGGTGTCGGAGCGGGCCCGCAGCTCCTCGAACGCCTCGTCCCTGCGCACCCGGGGCAGACCCCCGGACGCGGGCGCGGGCACCGGCTCGCGCATCACCGGCTTCTCGGCCAGGTGCGGGAACTCGCTGACCCCGGTGACCGGTTCGCGGCGGGTGGCGAGCCTCTTGCTCCGCGCGGCCCAGGTGGCGGCGAGCCGGTCGTGGACCAGCCCTGAGCGCAGGGCGGCGGCCTGGCCGCCCGCCCGCTCGATCTCCTGGAAGAACTCCCAGGCCGCGCGCGCGAGTTCGTCGGTGAGCCGCTCCACGTACCAGGAGCCGCCCGCCGGGTCGATGACGCGGGCGAGGTGCGACTCCTCGATGAGGATGCCGGAGGTGTTGCGGGCGATGCGCCGGGCGAACGCGTCGGGCAGACCGAGCGCGTGGTCGAAGGGGAGCACCGTCACCGCGTCGGCGCCGCCCACCCCGGCGGCCAGCGTCGCGATCGTCGTGCGCAGCATGTTCACCCACGGGTCGCGGCGCGTCATCATCACCGGCGAGGTCACGGCGTGCTGGAGCTGCGCGCCCGAGCCCGGCGCCCCGCACGCCTCGGCGACGCGCGCCCACAGGCGGCGGGCGGCGCGGAAGGTGGCGATGGTGAGGAACTGGTCGGCCCCGGCGGCGTAGCGGAACTCCAGTTGCGCGAGGGCCTGTTCGACGCTCAGGCCCGCGTCGGTCAGCTCGCGCAGGTAGGCGACGCCGGTGGCGAGGGAGCAGCCGAGCTCCTGCGCGGCCGAGGCACCGGCCTCGTGGTACGGCAGCGCGTCCACGGTGAGCGCGCGCAGCCCCGGGTACCGCTCGGCGCACAGCCGGGCGAGGTCCCGTACGGGCGCGGTGTCGTACGACTCCCCGGTGCGGGCCTCGTGGCCGAGCGGGTCGGCGCCCAGGTTGCCGCGGACGGCGTCGGGGGCGACGCCCTTCTCCTCGTACAGCGCCAGCAACGCGCGGGCGGCGGCGCCGACTTCGGCGCCCGCGTCGAGCACGACGGGGGCCAGGTCGAGCAGGACGCCGTCGAGCGCCCCGGGCAGCGCGGAGACGGGGAAGAGGGTGTCGTCCCCGGTCGTCAGCCACAGGGAGGTGACGCCGTTCTCCAGGTCGGCGAGGAGCCCGCCGGAGTCGGCGACCGTGTGCCGCTGGCGCACGTCCCAGCCGCCGACGGTGTTGCCCTCGGCCCGGCCGCCCCGTACGAACGGCGCGAATCCGGGCAGCCCGGCGGGGGCCGCGGTGTCGTCGGCCGTATACAAGGGGCGGGCGCGCAGCCCGTCCTCCAACGCGGTGGACAGGGCGTCTTCCGCCTCGGCGGCCGTGACTTCCTTGCCCGACTTGCGCAGCACACCCGCGACCAGGTGCTGCCACTGCTCATGTGTCGCGTCAGGGAACTCGGCGGCGAGGGAAAGCCCGTCGTCAGGCAGGACCGTCATGGTCGGGATGCTAGGGCAGACCGGCGCCCGGGCAGCAGGTGGGGCACGTGTGACCTTGTTCTCCTTGCCTCGCGGGCGCCGAGCCTCTAGAGCCTGCGCCGCGCACCGTCCGCGCCCCGGCATCAGCAAAATATGTCGTAACCGTTGACAGCCCTTACTCGTACCGCGAATCTGTGCAGCGATTGAACGCAAAAAATTAACAGAGCAACTCAATACTTGGACGACGGGAGCGTCATGACGCATATGTCAGGGGCACGTCATAGATGGCGATGGCTCGCCGGGACGGTGACGGCGGGGCTGCTGACCGTCGGTCTGGTGCCGGCCACGGCCCAGGCCGCGGCGGCGGACGAGAACGTGGCACTCGGCAGGCCGGTCACGACCGGCGGGGCGCATGACGGCTACCCCGCGAGCAATGTGACCGACGGCAGCCAGGCCACGTACTGGGAAGGGCCGACCGGCTCGTTCCCGCAGTGGGTGCAGATCGACCTCGGCCGCACGGTCGACGTCAGCGGCGTCGTGCTCAAGCTGCCCGCGTCCTGGGAGGCCCGCACCGAGACCGTCGCGGTGCAGGGCAGCGCCGACGGGGGCACCTTCAGCACCCTGTCGGCCGCCGCGAAGCGGAGCTTCGCACCCGGCTCCGGCAACAGCGTGGCCGTCGGCGTCACCGCCGAGACCCGGTACGTCCGGGTGCAGGTCGGTGACAACTCCGGCTGGAACGCCGCCCAGTTGTCCGAGGTCGAGGTCCTCGGCAGCCCCGAGGGCGGGGGAGAGGACCCGCAGGAGCCGCCCGCCGGGACCAACCTCGCCCTGCGCAAGCCGATCGAGGCGACCTCCGTCACCCAGAACTACGTCGCGGCCAACGCCAACGACGGCAGCACCGACACGTACTGGGAGGCGAGCGGTCAGTCCTCCTCCCTGACCGCGAAGCTCGGCGCCGACGCGGACCTCAGCGGCGTCGTCCTCAAGCTCAACCCGAACGCCGCCTGGGGCACCCGCACCCAGACCCTCCAGGTCCTCGGCCGCAAGGCGGGCGCCACCGACTTCACGTCCCTGAAGGCGAGCGCCCAGTACACCTTCAACCCGGCCACCAACAAGAACACGGTCACGATCCCGGTCTCCGGCCGCTACGCCGACGTACGCCTGCAGTTCTCCGGGAACACCGGGGCGGGCGGCGGCCAGATCGCCGAGTTCGAGGTCGTCGGCGCGGCGGCCCCCGCCCCCGACCTGACCGTCACCGGGCTGACCTGGTCGCCCACCTCCCCGTCCGAGGCGGACGCGGTCACCGTCGAGGCGACCGTCCGCAACGCCGGGACCGCCGCGTCCCCCGCCACCACGGTCGACGTCAGCCTCGAAGGCACCGTCGCGGGCAGCGCGTCCGTCGGCGCCCTCGCCGCGGGCGCCTCGGCGAAGGTCCCCGTCAAGGTCGGCACCCACCCGACGGGCAGCTACACCGTCTCCGCCGTCGTGGACCCGACGGACGCCGTCGCCGAACTGGACAACACCAACAACAGCCGCAACGCCGACTCCAAGCTCGTCGTCGCCCAGGCGCCGGGCCCCGACCTGGAGGTCACCGGCATCACCTCCAACCCGGCCAACCCCGCCGTCGGCGCTAAGGTCTCCTTCGGCGTCACCGTGCACAACCGGGGCACGAGCCAGGCGGCGGCCGGCACCGTCACCCAGCTCACCGTCGGCGGCACCACCCTGACCGGCACCACCGACGCCGTCGCCGCCGGTGCCTCGACCACCGTCGCCCTCGGCGGCACCTGGACCGCCACCAACGGCGGCGCCGCGCTCACCGCGACCGCCGACGCCACGAACAAGGTCACCGAGACCAACGAGAACAACAACACCTACGCCCGCACCCTCGTCGTCGGACGCGGCGCCGCCGTGCCCTACACCGAGTACGAGGCCGAGGACGGCAGGACCAACGGCACCGTCCTGACGGCGGACGCCAAGCGCACCTTCGGCCACACCAACTTCGCCACCGAGTCCTCGGGCCGCAAGTCGGTCCGGCTCAACTCCACCGGTCAGTACGTGGAGTTCACCTCGACGACGCCGACCAACTCCCTCGTCGTCCGCAACTCGATCCCCGACTCCGCGTCGGGCGGCGGCCAGGAGGCGACCCTCAGCCTCTACGCCAATGGCACCTTCGTCCGCAAGCTCAACCTGTCGTCCAAGCACAGCTGGCTCTACGGCACCACCGACGACCCGGAGGGGCTCACCAACCGGCCCGGCGGCGACGCCCGGCGCCTGTTCGACGAGGCCCACGCGCTGCTCACCGACACCTACCCCGAGGGCACCACGTTCCGCCTCCAGCGCGACAGCGGGGACACGGCCGCCTTCTACATCGTCGACCTGATCGACCTGGAGCAGGTCGCCGCCCCGGCCACGAAGCCGTCCGACTGCGTCTCCATCACCCAGTACGGGGCCGTGCCCAACGACGGCATCGACGACGCCGACGCCATCCAGCGCGCCGTCACCGCCGACCAGGCCGGACAGATCCCGTGCGTGTGGATCCCGGCGGGCCAGTGGCGCCAGGAGAAGAAGATCCTCACCGACGACCCGCTCAACCGGGGCCAGTACAACCAGGTCGGCATCCGCGACGTCACCGTCAAGGGCGCCGGCATGTGGCACTCGCAGCTGTACTCCCTCATCGCGCCGCAGGACGCGGGCGGCATCAACCACCCCCACGAGGGCAACTTCGGCTTCGACATCGACGACAACACCAAGATCTCCGACATCGCCATCTTCGGCTCCGGCACCATCCGGGGCGGTGACGGCAACGCGGAGGGCGGCGTCGCGCTCAACGGCCGCTTCGGCAAGAACACCAAAATCACCAACGTGTGGATCGAGCACGCCAACGTGGCCGCCTGGGTCGGCCGCGACTACTCCAACATCCCCGAGCTGTGGGGCCCCGGCGACGGCGTCGAGTTCAACGGCGTCCGGATCCGCGACACCTATGCCGACGGCGTCAACTTCGCCAACGGCACCCGCAACTCGACCGTCTACAACTCCACGTTCCGCAACACCGGCGACGACGCCATGGCCGTCTGGGCCAGCAAGTACGTCAAGGACACATCCGTCGACGTCGGCCACGACAACCACTTCCGCAACAACACCGTCCAGCTGCCCTGGCGGGCCAACGGCATCGCGGTCTACGGCGGCTACGGCAACACCATCGAGAACAACCTGATCTCGGACACCATGAACTACCCCGGGATCATGCTCGCCACCGACCACGACCCGCTGCCCTTCACCGGCTCGACCCTGATCGCCAACAACGGCCTGTACCGCACCGGCGGAGCCTTCTGGAACGAGGACCAGGAGTTCGGCGCGATCACCCTGTTCGCGCAAGGTCAGCCCATCCCGGGCGTCACGATCCGCGACACCGACATACGTGACTCCACGTATGACGGCATCCAGTTCAAGACGGGTGGTGGTGAGATGCCCGATGTGCAGATCAGCAACGTCACCATCGACAAGTCGAACAACGGCTCCGGCATCCTGGCCATGTCCGGCGCGCGCGGCAGCGCCACGCTCAAGGGCGTGACCATCACCAACTCGGCGCAGGGCGACATCCTGACCGAGCCCGGATCGCAGTTCGTCATCAAGCAGGGCTGATCCCGGCCCTCCGCCGAACCTTCGTCGCCGGCGTGTCCGACGCCCCGCTGTCCACGCCGGCGGCGAAGCCCCCTCGCGTAAACGAGTGGCGGGCCCTCGGCCCCGAGGCCGACCATGGCCCCCATGACTGACCAACCCGCACGATGGACCCGCGCGACCACGTACCCCGACATGTGGGTGGACCCGCAGGACGACCCGCGCGACAGCGACGGGCCCGAGCCCGAGGGCGAACTCGCCACCCTTGAGGACTACCTCTCCGGCTACCGCGCGACCCTCCGCATGAAGTGCGACGGCCTGGACGCGGAGCAGCTAGCCCGCCGTTCGGTACCGCCCTCCACGATGTCGCTGCTCGGCCTCGTCCGCCACCTCGCCGAGGTGGAGCGCGACTGGCGCAACTGGATCGCCGACGAGGATGCGCTCCCCAAGCTGTACGGGCGGCGCGACGCCGACTTCGACGACGCCGTTCCCGAACCGGCCGTCGTGGACGCCGCCTTCGCCGACCTGGAGCGGGAGCAGGCGGCGACCGACGCGGCCTTCGCCGCCCACCCCGACCTCGGCGAACGCCTCGGCAAGGACGGCATCTCGGTCCGCAGCCTCCTCGTCCACCGCGTCGAGGAGTACGCCCGCCACTGCGGGCACGCCGACCTGCTGCGCGAATGCGTCGACGGCAGGGTCGGTCAGTAGCTCCAGTAGCTCCCTTGGCCTAGTTCCTCACACGGTGACGGCGATCCCGATGTTCGGCTTCTTGCGGATACGCAGGAGCTTGAGGAACCCGTTGCCGATCCGGGAGAGCACGTATCTCTTGGCGAGCAGCGCCTGCGCGTCCTCGGTACCCGCCTCGTCGAGCAGGCGGGCGGTGCCGGTGACGGGGGTGGCGTCCGGGGCGGTGCGGCCGCGCAGGTCGCACACGGTCACCGTCACCGCGCTGTTGTTGCGCAGCCGCTTCACCTTCCAGGAGTCGGCGGGTGTGACCACGAGCAACGTGTGCTCGTCACGCACCACATGCCAGACAGGTGTCGGGACCGGTGTCCCGTCCTTCCGGTACGTCGTGAGGCTGATGTATTTGCTGCGACGGAGCTCGTCCATGGCTGACACACCCGGAGTCTATCGAGGGGGTGACGGCGTCGAGGATCTTGTGACGTTTCGGCCCCGGCCGGGCAGGTACCCGGTGCGCGTCCGCGCTGCGCGTGCGGACCCCTGCCGGGTGACGAACAATGGAGGCTGCTGTGACTGATCATCGGCTCGACGACCGGAACGAGGCACCCGTCCCCAGGGATCTGCCGGACCAGCAGGCCGGCGAGGGCGACGACGCGCTCGACCTGCCCGCGGAGCGCGGTGACGACGTCCCCGACACGGACGAGGCGGGCACACGGCGGCGCGGAGCCGAAGGCTCGGACACCGTGCATCCGGAGCACCCCGACCCCGACGAGTCACCGGCCTGAACCCCGCCCCCCCGCCTAGGAGTCCGCATGGGTGTCACCGACCGATTCCGTGGCTGGCCCGTCTACCGGCAGTTGACCGGTGACGACCCACTCGGCCGGGGGAGCGCCGCCAAGTCGCGGCACACGGCGAACCTGCGGCCCCGCACCGACAGCGCCGACCGGGTGACGCAGTCCGTCTGCCCGTACTGCGCCGTCGGCTGCGGCCAGCAGGTGTACGTCAAGGACGAGAAGGTCGTCCAGATCGAGGGCGACCCGGCGTCCCCGGTCAGCCGCGGGCGGCTCTGCCCCAAGGGCTCCGCGACGCTCCAGCTGACCACCGGACCGGCCCGCCACCACCAGGTGCTCTACCGGCGCCCGCACGGCACCGACTGGGAACCGCTCGACCTCGACACCGCCATGGACATGGTGGCCGAACGGGTGATCCGCACCCGGCGCGAGACCTGGGAGTGGGAGAAGGACGGCGTCCGCACCAACCGCACCATGGGCATCGCGAGCCTCGGCGGCGCCACGCTCGACAACGAAGAGAACTACCTGATCAAAAAGTTGCTGACCGGCCTCGGCGTCGTCCAGGTGGAGAACCAGGCGCGCGTCTGCCACAGCTCCACCGTCTCCGGGCTCGGCACCTCGTTCGGCCGCGGCGGCGCCACCACCTTCATGCAGGACCAGCAGCACTCCGACTGCATCGTCATCCAGGGCTCCAACTACGCCGAGGCCCACCCGGTCGGCTTCCAGTGGGTGATGGAGGCCAAGGCGCGCGGCGCGACCATCATCCACGTGGACCCCCGCTTCACCCGGACGAGCGCCCTCGCCGACCTCCATGTACCGCTGCGGGCGGGCAGCGACATCGCGTTCATCGGCGGCATCATCCACCACGTCCTCACCGAGGAGAAGGACTTCCGCGAGTACGTCCTGAACTACACCAACGCGGCGACGCTGGTCAGCGAGGACTTCCAGGACACCGAGGACCTCGACGGCGTCTTCTCCGGGCTCGACGAGGACAAGCCGAAGTACGACCCGCACAGCTGGCAGTACGAGGGCGCCCAGGTGCAGCAGCCGACCGGCGACGTCGACCGGCAGTACGAGGACCGCATCGGCTCCGCGGGCCGCTCCGAGACCCATGGCTCCGGCGGCGCCCGCACCCGGCCCGACGCCCCCACCGACCCCACGCTGCAACACCCGCGCTGCGTGTACCAGGTGCTGAAGCGGCACTTCGCCCGCTACACCCCCGAGATGGTCGAGGAGGTGTGCGGCGTCCCGCGCGACACGTTTCTCCGGGTGTGCGACGCGCTCACCGCCAACTCCGGCCGCGACCGCACCAGTTGCCTCGTCTACGCGGTCGGCTGGACCCAGCACTCCACCGGCTCCCAGAACATCCGCGCCGCCTCCATCCTCCAACTGCTCCTCGGCAACATCGGACGGCCCGGCGGCGGCATCCAGGCGCTGCGCGGCCACGCCTCCATCCAGGGCTCCAGCGACATCCCCACCCTCTACAACCTGCTCCCCGGCTACCTCCCGATGCCGCACGCGCACAAGGAGATGAGCCTGGAGAACTTCATCGCGACGTCCCGCACCGAGAAGGGCTTCTGGGCCGAGATGCGGTCCTACTTCGTGAGCCTGCTGAAGGCCTACTACGGGGACGCGGCCACCGCGGACAACGACTTCTGCTTCGACCACCTGCCGCGCCTCACCGGCTCGCACGCCACCTACGAGACGGTGATGTCGCAGCTCGACGGCGAGTGCAAGGGCTACTTCCTGATGGGCGAGAACCCCGCCGTCGGCTCGGCCAACACCCGCTTGCAGCGCCTCGGCATGGCGAACCTCGACTGGCTCGTCGTCCGCGACTTCTCCCTCATCGAGTCCGCCACCTGGTGGCAGGACGGTCCCGAGATCGAGACCGGGGAGCTGCGCACCGAGGACATCGGCACCGAGGTCTTCTTCTTCCCCGCCGCCGCGCACACCGAGAAGTCCGGCTCGTTCACCAACACCAACCGGTGGGTGCAGTGGCACCACGCCGCCGTCGAACCCGACGGGGACGCGCGCAGCGACCTGTGGTTCATGTACCACCTGGGCCGGCGCATCAAGGAGCGCCTGGCCCACTCCACCGACCCGATGGACCGCCCGGTGCGCGACCTCGCCTGGGACTACCCCGTCGACGGGCCCCTGGAGGAGCCGGTCGCCGCCACCGTGCTCGCCGAGATCAACGGCCACGGCCCCGACGGCGCCCCGCTCTCCGCGTACACGGAGCTGAAGGACGACGGCTCGACCAGCTGCGGCTGCTGGATCTACTGCGGCGTCTACGCCGACGGCGTCAACCAGGCCGCCCGCAAGAAGCCGGGGCAGGAGCAGGACTGGGTGGCCGCCGAATGGGCCTGGGCCTGGCCCGCCAACCGGCGCATCCTCTACAACCGGGCCTCCGCCGAGGCGGGGCGCTGGACCGGCTACGACATCCCCGACTTCATCCCCGACCGCGCCCCCGACTACGTGCCCGAGGACGACTCGAGCGGACCCGACGCGCTGCGCGGCGACGACCCGTTCATCATGCAGGCCGACGGCAAGGGCTGGCTGTACGCGCCCGCGGGCCTGGAGGACGGCCCGCTGCCCGCGCACTACGAGCCGCAGGACTCGCCGTTCACCAACGCCCTCTATCCGAGCACCCCGCGCTCCCCGGTCCGCAAGGCGATGCCGCACGAGGGCAACCGCTACCACCCGAGCGGGAACGAGCCCGGCGCCGGCGTCTACCCGTACATCCTCACCACCCACCGGCTCACCGAGCACTTCACGGCGGGCGGCATGAGCCGCTGGTCCCCCTACCTGTCCGAGCTGCAGCCCGAGCTGTTCTGCGAACTGTCCCCGCAGCTCGCCGCCGAACGCTCCCTGGAGCACGGCGGATGGGCCACCATCGTCACCGCGCGCAACGCCATCGAGGCGCGCGTCATGGTCACCGACCGCATCAGGCCGCTGACCGTGCAGGGCCGCACCGTCCACCAGATCGGTCTGCCCTTCCACTGGGGGCCCAACGGCGTGGTCACCGGCGACGCCGCCAACGAACTCATGGCCATCACGCTCGACCCCAACGCGCACATCCAGGAGGACAAGGCGCTCACCGCCGACATCCGGCCGGGCCGCCGCCCCCGCGGGCCCGAACTGCCGCGCCTGGTCGCCGCGTACCGACGCCGTGCGGGCATCACGGACACCACCGGGACGGAGACCCGCGCATGAGCCAGGACACGAGCCAGATCACGGGGCAGGACACGAGCCAGGGCACGGATCAGGAGCGGATGGGGTTCTTCACCGACACGTCCGTGTGCATCGGCTGCAAGGCGTGCGAGGTGGCGTGCAAGGAGTGGAACGCCATCCCCGAGGACGGCCTGTCGCTGTCAGGTATGTCGTACGACAACACACAGGGGCTCGGCGCCTCCACCTGGCGCCATGTCGCGTTCATCGAGCAGCCCGCGCCGGAGGGCCGTACCCAACTGCCCCTCGCCGACGACGTGTCGATCGCCTCCGGGCAGCAGAAGACCGGCTCCGACATGCGCTGGCTCATGTCCTCCGACGTGTGCAAACACTGCACCCATGCCGCATGTCTCGACGTGTGCCCGACGGGTGCCCTGTTCCGCACCGAGTTCGGCACCGTCGTCGTCCAGGAGGACGTGTGCAACGGCTGCGGCTACTGCGTGCCCGCCTGCCCCTACGGCGTCATCGAGCAGCGCCCCACCGACGGCCGTGTCTTCAAGTGCACCATGTGCTACGACCGGCTCGGCGCGGGCCAGGAACCGGCGTGCGCGAAGGCGTGCCCGACGGACTCCATCCAGTTCGGCCCGCTCGACGAGCTGCGCGAACGGGCGGCCCTGCGCGTCGACGAACTGCAGAGGGCGGGCGTCGCGGAGGCGCACCTGTACGGCAACGACCCCGAGGACGGTGTCGGCGGCGACGGGGCGTTCTTCCTGCTCCTGGACCGCCCCGAGGTGTACGGGCTGCCACCGGACCCCGTCGTCACCACCCGGGACCTGCCGACGATGTGGAAGCACGCGGGCGGGGCGGCGCTCGCCCTGCTCGGCGGCGTCGCGGCGTCCTTCGCGCTGGCGGCCGGGAGGCAGCGATGACGACGCGGGACGACCGCGCGGCGGGCCCCGGACCCACAGGCGGCACCAACGGCACCAACGGCAAGAACGGCAAGGGTGGTAAGAACGGCAAGGGCCGTAAAGGCCGCAAGGGCGAGCAGCTCATGGTGCCGAAGGCGGACTTCGACTCGTACTACGGTCGCCCCGTCATCAAGCCGCCGTCGTGGGAGGCGCGCGACATCGCCGGGTACTTCTTCCTCGGCGGTCTCGCCGGGGCGGGCTCGGTCCTCGCGGCGGGGGCCCAGTGCACCGGCCGCAAGCACACCGCCACCACGCTGAAGGTCTCCTCGCTCGCCGCGATCTCCCTGTCGGCGGCGGCCCTCGTCCACGACCTGGGCCGCCCGTCCCGGTTCGTGAACATGCTCCGCGTCTTCAAGCCCACGTCCCCGATGAGCATGGGGTCCTGGCTGCTCAGCGCCTACGGGCCCGCCGCCGGAGCCGCCGCGGCCAGCGCCGTCACCGGCCGCCTGCCCCGGGCGGGCGCCGTGGCCACCGGCGCGGCCGCGCTCCTCGGGCCGATGGTCGCCTCGTACACCGCGGTCCTCGCGGCCGACACCGCCGTGCCCGCGTGGCACGGGGCCCACCGCGAACTGCCCTATCTCTTCACGGCGTCGGCGACGGCGGCGGCCTCCGGCATGGCGCTCGTCGTCGCGCCGCTCCACGAGAACGCGCCCGCGCGCTGCGCCGCCGCCGTCGCGGCGCTCGCGGACACCGCGGCCATGAGGGCGGCCGAGCGGCGGCTCGGCCCCGTCGCCGAGACCTACCGGCAGGGCAGGGCGGGCACGCTCCTTCGCACCGCGCAGGCGCTCACCCTCACGGGCGCGGCCGGCGCGGCCCTCCTCGGACGCGGCCGGCCGACCGCGATCGCCTCGGGCCTCGCTCTCCTCGCGGGCTCGGCCTGCACCCGCTTCGGCATCTTCCAGGCGGGCGTCGCCTCGGCCGAGGACCCGAAATACACGGTGGGCCCGCAGCGCGCACGCCTGGAGGAGCGTGAGCGGCGGGCCCGGTGACCGTGGCGACCGTGTGTGTCAGCGCGGGGAGAGCGTGAACTGGCTGTCGAGCTCCTGGTCGCCGGAGGCCGAACCGGCGTCCTTGACCTCGTAGGCCTCCGCGAGGACCTTGCGGACGGCGTTCACCTCGTGCGGCACGCCCTGGGCGTCGACGGTGACGTCGCCCTCGATCGGCTCGGCGTTCTTGCCCGAGGTGCCCGAGGTGCCCGAGGCGGAGGAGCCCGCGCTCACGTCGAGCTGCGCGGTCCACACCGTGGTGGGCTCGCTGTCCGTGCCGGGCCCGCTGTCCGTGGGCGCGCGGTCGGGGAAGACCGAGCCGAGGTAGGACAGGACGCGCTGGGCGTCCCGCTCCGCGCAGTTGCTCAGGTTCACGGTGACGAGCGTGTGGTCGGCGTCGGTGGTGCCGGTCATGAAGACCTCCTGGAACGAGTGGATGAGTGGGGGGTCGGGGGTGCGTGAGGGGGACGGGTCACAGGGCTTCGCGCAGGGCGGGAAGCAGTTCGTTCTGTGCCCAGGGGAAGAAGGAGTCCTGGTGGTCGCCGCCGATCTGGACGAGGGCGACCTCGGTGAACCCCGCGTCGGCGAAGGGCCGCAGCGCCTCGACGAACTCCGCGACGTCGTCGCCGCACGGGATCGACTTGGCGACGTCCTCGGGGGACACCAGCTCGGTCGCCCCGGCGAACGAGACCGGGTGCGGCAGCTCGGCGTTGACCCGCCAGCCGCCCGCGAACCAGCGGAACTGCTCGTGGGCCCGCTTGACCGCGGCGTCCCGGTCGGGGTCGTAACAGATGGGGAGCTGGCCGACGCGGGGCTTTCCCGCGCCGCCCGCGCGGTCGAAGGCGTCGAGCAGGTCGCCGCGCGGCTCGGTGGCGATGACCAGGTCCGCGACGCGGCCCGCGAGTGCGCAGGAGACCGGCCCCGAGACGGCGACACCGATCGGGGGCGAGGTGTCGGGCAGGTCCCACAGGCGGGCCCGGTCGACCTCGAAGTGGCGCCCGCGATGAGTGAGTTCCCTGCCCTCGAACAGCGCCCGGATGATGCCGACGGCCTCCTCGAACTTCTCCAGTCGCACACCGGGCGCGGGCCAGCCGCCGCCCACGACGTGCTCGTTGAGGTTCTCGCCCGAGCCGAGCCCGAGCCGGAACCGGCCCTCGGACAGCAGTTGCAGCGTGGCGGCCTTCTGCGCGACCACGGCCGGGTGGTAGCGGGTGGTCGGGCAGGTCACGTACGTCATGAGCGGGATGCGCGAGGTCGCCTGCGCGGCGGCGCCGAGCACGGCCCAGGCGTACGGGGAGTGCCCTTGTTCGGCCAGCCAGGGGGAGTAGTGGTCGGACGTGACGGAGAAGTCGAAACCCGCCTCCTCCGCCGCCACGACGTGCCGCACCAGGTCCCGGGGGCCGGCCTGCTCGGTCATCATCGTGTAGCCGATCTGCACGATGTCACCTCCATGTCGAGTGTCGAGTGTCGGGTGTCAGGTGTCGGGGTTCAGGTGTCAGGTGTCTGGTGTCAGGTGTCTGGTGTCTGGTGTCAGGTGTCAGGTATCGGGTGTCGGGCGGGGATCACGGGTTCTCTTCCTCGGTGTGCTGTCTGCGCGCCCAGGCCGGGAGGACGAACCAGCACAGCAGGTACCAGGCGAGCACCGCCGCCACGAGCACCGGGACGATCGGGTCGCGCATCGCCACGCGCAGGATCAGGAGCAGCGCCGACGTCAGCGTGCACAGCAGCAGCACCAGACCGACGAAGGTCAGCCGGGAGGACCACAGCACCGCCTGCGGTTTGATCCGCCGCCCCGCCACCTGCCGGTGGATGGCGACGGGCCCGATCAGGGCGCCCGTCGCCGCCGAACCGAGGAGCACCGTGATGATGTAGACGGTGCGGTCGGTGTCGGACAGCTGCGGGAAGCGCGGCGTGAACACCACGGTGAGCAGGAACCCGAAGAGGATCTGCACACCGGTCAGGGCGACCCGCAGCTCCTGGATGATCTCCGCCCACTGCCGGTCGGCCCGCTCCTCGACCGTCTCCGACCGGCCGCGCCGCCCGGGCACCGGGCCGTCGCCGCTCAGCCCGGCCACTGCCACTCCAGGACCTCGGGCAGGTCGGTGCCGTGCTCCTGGATCCAGCGGTGGTGCCGGGTGCGGGCGTCGGCCATCCTCTGCCGGACCGCCGCCGCCTTGACGGAGAGTCCGGGCACCCGGTCGATGACGTCCATGACCAGGCGGTAGCGGTCCAGGTCGTTGCGGACGACCATGTCGAACGGGGTGGTCGTGGTGCCGGACTCCTTGTAGCCGCGGACGTGCAGGTTGTCGTGGCCCGCCCGCTTGTAGGTGAGGCGGTGGATGAGCCACGGATAGCCGTGGTAGCCGAAGATGACCGGCTTGTCGGCGGTGAACAGGCCCTCGTACTCGGCGTCCCGCATGCCGTTGGGGTGCTCCGTGGCCGGCAGGAGCGTCGTCATGTCGACGACGTTCACGACCCGTACGGCCAGGTCGGGCAGGTGGCGGCGGAGGAGTCCGGCCGCGGCGAGGATCTCCTGCGTCGGGATGTCGCCCGCGCAGCCGAGCACCACGTCGGGGCCCTCGCCGCTCTCCGTGCCCGCCCAGTCCCAGACCCCGGCGCCGCGCGCGACGTGGGCGCGCGCCTGGTCGAGGGGGAGCCAGTCGGGTCCCGGGTTCTTGCCCGCGACGATGACGTTGACGTGGTCGCGGCTGGTCAGCGCGGACTCGGCCACCGTGAGCAGGGTGTTGGCGTCCGGCGGCAGGAACACCTGGACGACCTGCGGGCTCTTGTTGAGCACATGGTCGATGAAGCCCGGGTCCTGGTGCGAGAAACCGTTGTGGTCCTGGCGCCACACGTGTGAGCTGAGCAGGTAGTTGAGCGAGGCGACGGGCGCCCGCCACGGCAGCTCCCGGGACGTCTTCAGCCACTTGATGTGCTGGTTGACCATCGAGTCGACGATGTGCACGAACGCCTCGTAGCAGGAGAAGAGCCCGTGCCGGCCGGTGAGGAGATACCCCTCCAGCCAGCCCTGGCACATGTGCTCCGAGAGCACCTCCATGACGCGGCCGTGCCGGTCCAGGTTCTCGTCGACCGGCAGCAGCCCCTCCTGCCAGGTCTTGCCGCTCGCCCCGTAGACGGCCTGCAGGCGGTTGGAGGCCGTCTCGTCGGGGCCGACGAGCCGGAAGTTCCTCTCCCGCGCCGTGTCCGCCATGAGGCGTTCCAGATACTCGCCGAGGAGTCCGGTGGGGGAGTGCAGGGTGGCGCCGGGCTTCTCGACGGGCACGGCGAAGTCGTCGAGCGGCGGCAGCGGCAGGCTCCGCAGCCGCAGACCGCCGTTGGCGTACGTCGTCGAGCCGAGGCGGCGCGTGCCCTGCGGGACACAGGCGAGCACCGCGTCGCCGGGGCGGCCGTCCTCGTCGAAGAGCTCGTCCGGCCGGTACGAGCGCAGCCAGCCCTCCAGCTGGGCGAGGTGCTCCGGGTTCTCGCGGACCTCGGGCAGCGGGACCTGGTGGGCGCGCCAGGTGTTCTCCACGGGCTTGCCGTCGACCTCGGCGGGGCCGGTCCAGCCCTTGGGGGTGCGCAGCACGATCATGGGCCAGCGGACGGGCTGCGTCGCCTCGCCGGTCCTGGCCGCGCGCTGGTGGTCGGTGATGAGGTCGATCGCCTGGTCCAGGGTGCGGGCCAGGTCCTGGTGGATCCGCTCGGGGTCGTCGCCCTCCACGTAGAGGGGGAGGTGGCCGTAGCCGCGCAGGAGGGCGTCCAGCTCGTCGTGCGGCATCCGGGCGAGGACCGTCGGGTTGGCGATCTTGTAGCCGTTGAGGTGCAGGATCGGCAGGACGGCGCCGTCGTTCACGGGGTCGAGGAAGCGGCCCGAGTGCCAGGACGCGGCCAGCGGGCCCGTCTCCGCCTCGCCGTCGCCGACGACACAGGCGACGAGCAGGTTCGGGTGGTCGAAGGCGGCGCCGTAGGCGTGCGCGAGGGAGTAGCCCAGCTCGCCGCCCTCGTGGATGGAGCCCGGCACCTCCGGCGCCACATGGCTGGGGACCCCGCCGGGGAAGGAGAACTGCTTGAAGAGGCGGGCCATGCCCGACGCGTCGCGCGTCACGTCCGGATAGATCTCGCTGTAGCTGCCCTCGAGCCAGGAACCCGCGAGCACCGCCGGGCCGCCGTGCCCCGGGCCCCACACGCAGAGCGCCTCCAGGTCACGTTTCTTGATCACCCGGTTCAGGTGGGTGTAGACGAGGTTGAGGCCGGGGGAGGTGCCCCAGTGGCCGAGCAGGCGCGGCTTCACGTGCTCGGGACGGAGCGGCTCGCGCAGCAGCGGATTGGACATCAGATAGATCTGGCCGACGGCCAGGTAGTTGGCGGCGCGCCAGTGGGCGTCCACCTCGCGCAGTTCGTCGGCGGTCAGGACCGGGGCGTCGGGGTCGGCCGTAGTCATCAGTGCTCCAGAACCGTGTCGGCGGGCGTCGTCGGACGGATGCGGTGGCGGGCCCGGCGGGTCCGCCCTCCACGCGTTCCCACACATTTCAGCGGCACTCACCCTTTTCCGCGCCTTCTCCATCGTGACCTGCGCCGATGGGCGACGCATGTGCTGCGCGGCGCCGTGCATCCCCCGGGCGGCACGGGGGTACCCGGGGCGACCGTCGGCACAGGGGGCCGTGTGGCGCAGGTGTCACATGTGTGTCCAGCCTGGTAGAGCCGCTGCGCAACGAAAGAAGGTACGTGTGATGTCCGGAGAAGCCACGGAACGGCGGACGTGCGCCCTGATCGTCATCGACATGATCAACACGTACGACCATCCGGACGCGGACGCGCTCCTGCCCTCGGCGCGCAAGATCGTGCCGGTGGTGGCCGACCTGATCCACTCGGCGCGCGAGAAGGACGTGCCCGTGATCTACGTCAACGACAACTTCGGGCAGTGGCGCTCCCACCAGGGCGCCCTCGTCGACGCGGCGCTCGCCGGGCCGCACGCGGAGCTGGTCGAGCCGCTCCGGCCGGACGACGAGGCCTTGTTCGTCCTGAAGGCGCGGCACTCGATCTTCTACGAGACGCCGCTGACGTATCTGCTGTGGGAGCTGGGTGTGCGCGAGGTCGTCCTGACCGGCCAGGTCACCGAGCAATGTGTGCTGTACTCGGCGCTCGACGCCCACATCCGGCACCTGGACGTCACCGTGGTCTCCGACGCCGTCGCCCACATCCACCCGCAACTGGCCGACTCCGCGCTGGAGATGATGCGCAGGAACATGGGCGCCCGGATCGTCACCGGCGACGAGGTCGCCTTCCCCGACCAGGGTTGAGGGGACCGGCCGCCGATTGCCTGGGCTGGAGCGGTTGTTGTCGCTGAGGTTGTGGGTACCCGCGCTGCTTCCGACACCCATGAGGAGGCGCGAGATGGACGAGATGGCGTGGCTGAACAGGGCGGCGTGCGTCTGGGAGGACCCGGAGCTGTTCTTCCCCGTCGGCGGCAGCGGCCCCGCGCTGCAGGACGAGCACGACGCGAAGGAGATCTGCCACCGGTGCCCGGTGATGTCCGAGTGCCTGGAGTGGGCCCTGGACACGAAGCAGACGACCGGGGTCTGGGGCGGCACGTCCGAGACCGAACGCGCCGCCCTGCTGAAGGCGCGCCGCAGGAACCGGCAGAAGGCGCACGCCGGTTGAGAGCCGGTCCTAGGGGCGGGCGCGGCTCGTTCAGGACCCGAGGAACTCGATGAGGTCCTTGTTGAACTTCTCCTTGTCGCCGGGCACGAGCGCGATGCCGTGGGAGCCGCCCTCGTAGACCTTGAGCTGCGCGCCGGGCACCAGCTCGGCGGTCTTGCGACCGGTGGCGTCGAGGGGGACGACCTGGTCGTCGTCGCCGTGCACCACCAGGAGCGGGATGTCGAACTTCCGCAGGTCGTCGTGGAAGTCGGTGTACGCGAAGGCGTCCACGCAGGCGACGCCGCCCTCGATGGTCTCGGCCATCGCCATGTACCAGAAGGCGTCCTTGTTGCCTTCGGTGACCTTGTTGTCCGGCCGGTTCGCGGAGAAGAAGCCGACGGCGGTGTCCTTCCAGAACTGTGAGCGCTCGTTCAGGATGCCGGCCTTGAGGTCGTCGAAGACGCTCGCGGGGACGCCCTCCGGGTTGTCCGGGCCCTGGACCATGAGCGGCGGGATCGCCGACAGCAGCACCGCCGACCTGATCCGGGACGTGCCGTGGCGCCCGATGTAGCGGGCGAGTTCGCCGCCGCCCATGGAGTGTGCCACCAGGGTGACGTCCCGCAGGTCGAGGCCGGTGAGGAGGTCGTTCAGGTCGTCGGCGAAGGTGTCGAAGTCGTAGCCGTCGAACACCGGGGTGGAGCGTCCGTGGCCCCGGCGGTCGTGCGCGATGCCGCGGAACCCCGCGTCGGCGACCGCCTTCAGCTGGTCCTGCCAGGCGTCTCCGTTGAGCGGCCAGCCGTGGATGAACACGACCGGACGGCCGCTTCCCCAGTCCTTGTAGAAGATCTCGACACCGTCACGGGTGTTGCAGATGGGCACGATGTTCTCCTCGCCGGTCGGCGGGTGGTGGGGGACAGCACGCCGCATCTCGCACAGCTGTACGGGCGGCGCGCACGCACCTCATTGAACCGGCTCGCCGCATACGCCGCATGTCGGACGTGCGCGGCCGTCCGGCGCCCGGCCGGTGATGATGGATCACATGGATGTGACCTACGAAGAAGAGCTGCCGCCCGCCCTCGCGCGGGCCGAGGGCGCCCTTGACAGCCTGCTGGCGCGCTACGACGAGCGGATCGGCCGGCACCGGGACGCAGCGGCCCCCGACGCGGAGCGCCTCGCGCAACTGGTCGCCGAGCGGGAGGAGCTCCTCACCGACAAGGACCTCCTGCGCGGCCTGAGCGAGGAACAGCTGGTGCAGGTGACCGCCATCTACGAGACCCGCAACGACTCCCTCGACTCCCCGCAGCCCGACGCCCGGTGAGGGCCCCGGCCCCGTAGGCTCCCCGCATGTTGCGACTCGGATATCCCGTCATCGGCGTCACGGACCTGCCCCGCGCGCTGGCCTTCTGGACGCGGGCGCTGCCCGTGGTCGACACCGGGGAGTGGGCGAGCGACACCTGGCGGACCCTCCACCACGCCGACGGTTCCGGACGCGCCCTGGCCCTCATGGTCAGCGCGTCGCCCGCCGAACCCCGCCCCCGGCTCCACCTGGACCTGTTCACGGACTCGGCCGAGGAGCAGCGGGCGGAGGTCGAGCGGCTCGTGGGGCTCGGCGCCCGGACCGTCGACTGGGAGTACCCGCCCGACCCCGACTTCGTCGTCCTCGCCGACCCCGACGGCAACGTGTTCTGCGTCGTCGACCTGAGCAGCGCGCCCAGCGGCAGCGGCAGCGGAGGCCCGGCCGCCTGACGCGGGAGACGGCAGAGACCAGGGCGGGGTGAGGGGTCAGCCCGTCAGCCCGTCAGCCCGTGTCGATCCGGCGCAGCGCGAGCAGCGTCGCGTCGTCCGTGCGGTGCGGCCCGTCGAGCCGGGTGACGAGCCGCTCCGCGAAGTCCTGCAGCGCGGCGTGGCCGGCCGGCGGCGCCGCCTCGGCCAGGCACTCCTCCGCGGCGTCGAGCAGCCGCCGGGTGTCCAGATCGGGGTCGGAGTCCCGGCGCTCGGTCAGCCCGTCCGAGTACATCAGCACGATGTCGCCGACCCGCAGGGTGGCGGTCGCGGCGGTGTACTCCGTGTCGCACAGGACGCCGAGCGTGAGCCCCGGGCCGCCGTCGGGGTCCGGCAGCTGTTCGGCGCGGCCGTCCCGCAGCAGGACGGGGCGCGGATGCCCGGCGCAGGTCCAGCGCAGCAGGGTGCGCTCGGGGTGGTAGCGGGCGATGATCGCGGTGGCGGTGGACTCGGTGCCGTCGGCGCAGGCCACCTCGTTGAGCCAGTGCGTGAGGCGCTCCACGGGCTGTTCGGTGTAGGCGAGCCCGGCGAGCGCGTAGCGGAGTTTGGCCATGAGCGTGGCCGCCTCGAGGCCGTGCCCGCGCGCGTCGCCGAGGGCGATCAGCGGATGCCCGTCGGGTGTCTTGCGGGCCTTGTACCAGTCGCCGCCGACCCGGGCCTCGCGCGCGTCGGGCCGGTACACCGCCGCCGCGTCGAGCCCGAACGCGGCGAGTTCGTCCTGGAAGTGCGGCAGGACGACGTCGCGCAGGACGTCGGCGACCTCCGTGACGGCCTCCACGCGTTCGAGCTGGCGGTGGGCCTCGCGCGCGGCGCTCTCCGCGCTCTCCCGCCGCCGCCGTTCGGCGGTGACGTCGATGAGGACCGCCCGCACCGCCCACACCAGGCTGCCGGGAGCGATCCGCACCGGCTCGGCGACCATCCGGAACACCCGCGCCCCCGACCCGGCGAACCGCAGCTCGCACTCGGTCTTGCGCTTGCGCAGGATGACGTCGTACAGCGTCTGGTAGAGCCGGGGCAGGCTGTCCGGGGTGACGAGTCCCGCCAGGTCGTAGAGGGTCGGCACGGAGGCGCAGCCGGTGAGCCCGAGCACGTCGCGGAAGCCGAGGGACGGTTCGACGTGCAGGTCCCCGAGGTTCCACTCCGCCCAGCAGGTCAGCACCAGTTCCTGGGCCGCCTCGGCCATCCGCGGGCGGTGCCCGCGCTCCCAGGTGAGCAGCAGATGGTCGCCGCACGGGGCGACCCGCACCTCGTCGTTGATCCGTACCGGGCCCGCGGCCGTGCTGACCAGCCACTCCACCGTCTCGGGCCCCTGCGGCGCGCGGTCGCGGCGGGCGCGGGCCAGCATCGCGGGAACCGCCGTGTCCGCGAGCGCCGGAAAGTGCTCGAACAGGGAGAGCGGGCCCGCCCAGCGCGGCAGCCGCGCGTCCGGCAGCCGGCTCGCCCCGTAGGCGCGGGAGGCGGCGTTCTGCCCGAGGTAGAAGACGTCACGGATCTCGCCGTCGGGGCCGACGACGGGCGCGACGAGCAGTGCGGGCAGCGGGAACGCGTCGAGCACCTCCTGCCCGGACGGGGTGGAGGGGTCCGCCGGCGGGGCCGGGGCGCTGTCGCACGCGCGCGCGAAGGGCCGCTGCAGTTCGGTGTAGGCCTGGATGCGCCGCCGCTGGGAGTCGAGCAGCGCGTGGATCGCCCGCAGCTCCAGGCGTGCGCGCGCGTCGCGTCTGGTGGAGGCTGCGTCCATGGGCGTCATGCCTTCTGTCCGGGCGGGGTCTGCGGTGACGCGGGGGCCGGGTCTTCGTCGACGTACGGGCGGGGGCGGTGTCGAACACGATCGGCGCGGCAGGCGCGCGGGGCCAGTCGGCCTCCGCCATGTGGCGGTGTCCTGTTCCGGTGCCGCACCGTCCCGCCGCCCTGCTCCTCGCACACCGTCCCGCCGCCCTGCTCCTCGCACACCGTCCCGCCGCCTTGCTCCTCGCACCGCTCGTGTGCGCGGGCCCCGCGCGCGGACCGCTGGGTTCAGCCCCGGGCCCTGCGGCCGCTGCGGCGGGGGGGGGGCGGCGCCGTTGAGCAGGGTCCGGCGCCGGTCCTCGCCCTCCTCCTCGACCTGCTGCACGACGCGCCGCAGGCCGTCGGCGAGGCCGCGGCACTCGGCGTCGCTCAGCCGGGAGGTGACGAAGGCCTCCTCCTCGTTGAACGCGGGGAACACCTCGCGCATGAACTCCTCGCCCTCATCGGTGAGGCCGAGCAGCACGAGCCGCCCGTCGCTCGGATGCCCGGTGCGGCGCAGCAGCCCGCGTGATTCGAGGGTGCGGGAGACGCCGGTCAGGGTCCCCTTGGAGATGCCGGCCTCCTCGGCGACGTGCCGGGTCTCGGACTCGCCCCACACCCAGACGACCCACAGGACCACGAAGCCGGTCCAGGTCAGGTCCGAGCCGCGCAGCACGGAGTTCTCCAGGTGCTGGCGGACGGCGGACGCGGCGCGGTAGATGTTGGCCACGGCCGCCATCTGCTCCCGCCGGACGGGGATGCCGCCGAGTTTGGCCTCGGCGAGCCGCTCCGCCTGGCTGATGGACCGCTGGCTGGGCACGGGCGCTCCTGTCGCGAGTCGGTTCGTTGAGCACCGCATCATACGGGGGCGTCCCCGCGCGGCCCGCCCCCGTCACGGGCCGCGCATCCAGGGCGGTCAGGTGGGCGTCACCGTCACGGGCAGCTCTTTGACTCCATTGACGAAGTTGGAGCGGACCCGGCGGACCGGACCGCTGAGGCGCACGTCGGCGAGGCGCGGGATCAGCTCCTCGAACATGATGCGGATCTCGGTACGGGCCAGGAGGTTGCCCAGGCACAGGTGCGGGCTGGTCTTGCCGAAGGTGACGTGATCGTTCGGGGTGCGCCGCACGTCGAACGCGTAGGGGTCCGGGAACACGTCCTCGTCGCGGTTGCCGGAGGCGTACCACATGACGACCTTGTCGCCCTCCTTGATGCGCCGGCCCCCGAGTTCGGTGTCGCGGGTCGCGGTGCGGCGGAAGTGGTAGACGGGGGAGGCCCAGCGCAGGAACTCCTCGACGGCGGCCGGGATCAGCGCGGGGTCGCGGCGCAGCAGGTCGAGCTGGTCGGGGTGTTCGGTGAGGGCCAGCATGGAGTGGCTGATGGCGTGGCGCGTCGTCTCGTTGCCCGCGACGACCAGGAGCAGGAAGTAGTTGTCGAAGTCCTGCGCGGAGAGCGGCACACCGTCGCGCGGGGTCTGGTTGACGAGCCGGGAGACCAGGTCGTCGCCGTCCTTGCCGTGGCGCTCCCGGGCCAGTTCACGCCCGTACGCGAAGACCTCGGTGGCGGCGGGGGAGCGGAAGGGCAGGTCGCGGTAGCGCTCGCTGTCCGGGTCGGAGAGGAGGACGTCGGCGTAGTCGGGGTCGGTGTTGCCGATGAGCCGGTTGCCCCAGTCGATGAGCTGCCGGTTGTCCTCGGGCGGTACGTCGAGGAGCCGGGCGAGGACGTTGATGGGGAAGTCGGCGGCGACATGGGTGACGAAGTCGAAGTCCTTCAGGGGGAGCGCCGCGTCCAGGGTGCGGGCGGTCAGGCCACGCAGGAAGTCGGTGTAGCGGCTGATGACGCTGTGCCCGAACTGCCGTTGCAGCAGGGCGCGCAGGGCGCGGTGGCGGACGCCGTCGAGCTCCAGGATGGAGGCGCGCTTGGCGATCTGGTCGTCGTCGACCTCTTCGAGGTTGACGAACCGTGTCGAGGTGAAGGTCTCCGGGTCCCGGTCGACGGCGACGATGTCGGCGTGCCGGGTCACCGCCCAGAAGCCGGAGTTGGGCGCCTCCTCGGGCTGCCAGTGCACCGGGTCCTCGTGGCGCAGGGTGTGGAACATGCGCCAGGGCGCGCTGCCGTCGGTGAAGCGGTCGAGGTCGGTGAGGTCGACCGCGTCGAGAGGCAGCGGCTCGACCTGGGCGGGTGCCGTCATCGAGGGCTCTCCTTGGGTCCGCGGAACGTGCACATGGGGATCACAGGTGGTCGGCGTACTCGGCGAACTCCCAGTCCGTGACGTGCTGCTGGAAGCGGGCCACCTCGTCGCGCTTGTAGGTGAGGTAGGCGGCGGTGAAGTCCTTGCCGAGGAGGTGGGTGAGGCCGGTGTCCGCCTCCAGGGCGTCGAGCGCGGCGGGCAGGCTCATCGGAAGCAGCGCCGCCCGCGCGGTGTCGTACCCGTAGCCCTCCAGGGGCGCGGGCGGTTCGGCCGCGTCGACGACGCCGAGCAGGGCGGCCGCGCACGCGCCCGCGATCAGCAGGTACGGGTTGGCGGAGGCGTCCCCGAGCCGGAGTTCGAGGCGGGCGCCCGCGCCGCGCTCGGGCGGCACGCGGACCATGGCGCTGCGGTTGTCGAGCCCCCAGTCGATCAGCCAGGGCGCGAGGGTGTCGGGCCCGAACCGCTTGTAGGAGTTGACGGTGGGGTTGAGCAGGGCGGCCAGCGCCGGGGCGTGCGCGAGCAGCCCGGCGACGGCGTGGCGCGCGGTGTCCGAGAGGCCGTACGCGTCCGCCGGGCCGTCGAAGGTGTTGCCGCCGTCGCCGCCGGCGGACGACAGGTGGAGGTGGAAACCGGAACCGCCCGCGTCGTTGAAGGGCTTGGCCATGAAGGTGGCGAGCCTGCCCTCCTTGCGGGCGAGTTCCTTGACGGCGGACTTGAGACGGAACGCCCGGTCGGCGGCGTCGAGGGCCGCGGAGTGGCGCAGGTTGATCTCGAACTGCGCCCCGTCGAACTCGTGGTTCCCGGTGGTGACCCCGATGCCGAGATCGCGCAGCGGGCGCAGGACGCGCAGCAGGTGGTTGTCCGGGTCGGCGCGCAGCCCGGCCGTGTAGACGATGCCGGTGGCCGTGGAGTAGCGGCGCCAGCCGTCGGCGACTCCGGGCTCCGGCTCGCACAGGAAGTACTCCAGCTCGGGCCCGGCCACCGGGGCGAGGCCGTGCTCCGCGCAGCGCGCGAGGACCGTGCGCAGCAGGTCGCGCGGCGACTCGGCGGCGGGCGCCCCGGTCCGCGCGTCGGTGACGTCGCCCAGACAGGAGGCCACGCCCGGCTCCCAGGGCAGCGGGGCGAGGGTTTCGAGGTCGGGCCGGACGACCATGTCGGGCAGGCCCGCGTCGAGGCCGCCGGCGACCGGGACCACGTCGCCGCGCGGGGTGGTGTGGTAGACGGCGCGGCAGAACGCGAGCCCGTGCGCGCAGGCCGTCGGCAGATGGTCGAGCAGCACGTCGCGGGCGCGGTCGGTGCCGAGCAGGTCGGGGTAGACGACCCGGACCACGTCGATGCCCGCCTCCTGGAGCCGCTCGGTGTGCCGGCGGAGCTGAGTGGGGTCGTGTGCGCTCACCGCTGCCTCCTCGGACACCACTTGTTTGATGCCAAACGGTAGCTCGACCGTAGGAACTCCGCGGGCTCCCGGCAAGCCCTTCTGCCCAACTCCGCGCGGAACGACGGGGATTGACCCCATCGGACGGCTCACCTATGTTGTTTGGCACCAAACGAACTTCCGGTCGTGTCCGGTGCCCCACCGACCACCGAGGAGCCGGGATGTCGGCCCAGACCCCGCAACGCCCCGTCACCGAGCGCCGTCTGCGGCGCGACGCCCTCGGTGTCGTCGGCGTCCTCTTCCTCGTCCTGTCCGCGCAGGCCCCGCTGACCGGCATCGCGGGCGCCGTCCCGCTCTCCGTCGCGCTCGGCAACGGGCCGGGCGTCCCGGCCGCCTACGTCGCCGCGGGCGCCGTCGTCCTGCTCTTCTCCGTCGGCTTCGTCGCGATGAGCCGCTACGTGGTCGACCCCGGCGCGTTCTACACGTACATCGGCACCGGGCTCGGCCGGGCCGCGGGCACGGGCAGTGCCGCCGTCGCGCTCTTCGCGTACTGCACGATCCAGGCGGCGATGTACGGGCTGTACGGAGCGACCGTCTCCCACCTCCTCGACACGCACACCGGCCTGGACCGGCCGTGGTGGGTGTGGGCCCTGCTCACCATGGCGGTGGTGCAGCTGCTCGGGGTCGCGGGGATCGACATGGGCGCGCGCGTCCTCGCCGTGTTCGTGGTCGCCGAGACCAGCATCCTGCTGGCGTTCGCCCTCGTCACCCTGGTGCGGGGCGGCGGCCCCGAAGGGCTCGGCATCACCGAGAGCTTCTCGCCGTCCGCCGCACTCGACGGCGCGCCCGGGGTGGCCATGATGTTCGCCGTCGCCTCCATGTTCGGCTTCGAGGCCACCGCAATCTACGGCGAGGAGGCCCGCGAACCGGCCCGGACCGTGCCCCGCGCCACCTATCTCTCCATCACGCTGATCACCGGATTCTTCGCCCTCACCTCCTGGATGGTGATCTCCGCCCACGGCGCCTCGCACGCCGCCGGAGCCGCGGCCGGCGCCCTGGAGAGCGGTGACGCGTCGGCGTTCGTCTTCAAGCCCATCGAGGACCTCTTCGGCTCCTGGGCGGGCGACCTGCTGCCCGTCCTGCTCGCCACCTCCCTCTTCGCCGGCATCCTCGCCTTCCACAACTCCGCCAACCGCTACCTGTTCGCCCTGGGCCGCGAGCGCCGCCTCCCGCACGCGCTGAGCGGCCTCAACCGGCGCGGCGCGCCCTGGGTCGCGGGCGTCGTCCAGACGGCCGTCGCGGTGCTCCTCGTCGTCCCCTTCGCCCTGGCGCACAAGGACCCGGTCGTGACGCTGTTCTCCTGGTTCAGCGGCGTCGCCGTCCTCGCGATCATGCTCCTGTACTTCCTGACGTCCGTCTCCGTCGTCGTCTTCTTCCGCCGCGCCCGCCTGGACCGGCGCCCGTGGCACACCGCCGTCGCGCCCGCCCTCGGGGCCCTCGGCATCGCCGGGGCGATCTGGCTCGTCCTGGCCAACCTCACCACCCTCATCGGCGGCGACCGCACCACCGCCACCTGGCTCGCCCTGGCCGTCCCCGCGGTCTGGCTCCTGGGCGCCGCCGCCCACCTCCTGCGCCCGGGCCCGCCCGGGCCCGCGCGCTCCGCCCACCCGGAGGACCGCCCGTGACCTGACACCCCCTGCACCGAACTCCCCGAGGAATGCCCGTGACCCGTCCCGTCCCCCCTGCCCGTCCCCTCATCGCCATCCCCGCCCGCTTCGCCGTCTCCACGTCCGCGCTGCGGTACGCCGCCGAGGTCGTCGGGCGCGCACTGGTCGAAGCCGTCTGGCGGGCGGGCGGCGAGCCCGTGACGCTCCATCCGCACGCCCCGAACGGCAGCTGCGACCCCGCGCTCGTCGCCGACCGTTTGACGCGCTTCGACGGTGTCCTGCTGCCGGGCGGCGGCGAACTGGCGGCGGGCCGCTACGGGGACGCCAGGACGCATGGCACCACCTACGACGCCGACGCCGAGCAGGACGGATTCGACCTGGCCCTGGCCCACCACGTGCTCCGCACCGAACTGCCACTTCTGGCCATCTGCCGCGGTCTCCAGGCCGTCAACGTGGCGCTCGGCGGTACGTTGCAGGAGCACCTCGCGGGCTGGCGCCGCGAGCACCACAACCTCGTCCACCAGATCTCCGTCGAACCCGCGACGCTCCTCGAACTGAGCATGGGGGCCCAGGTGGTGACCGCCTCCTGCCTGCACCACCGCCGGGTGGACCGGGTGGGCGCGGGCCTCAAGGTCAGCGCGCAGGCGGCCGACGGCACCCGCGAGGCGCTCGAACTCCCGCACCGCCGCGCCTGGTTCGCCGGTGTGCAGTGGCACCCGGAGCACACCGCCGTGCACGACCCGGCGCAGCAGGCGCTGTTCGAGGCGTTCGTGCGGGCGACGGGGGCGCCCCGATGAGATCAACCACCAGCACCGAAGGACAGAAAGGAACCGGCACCATGAAACGTGCCCTGTTGGTCATCGACGTCCAGAACGAGTACGTGACGGGCGGCATGCCGATCGCCTTCCCCGCGCTCCAGGAGAGCCTCGGCAACATCGCCGTGGCCATGGACACCGCCGCCGCGGAGGGCGTCCCCGTCGTGGTCGTGCAGCACGCGGCCCCGGCGGGTTCGCCGATGTTCGCGCGTGGCTCGCACGGGTTCGCCCTGCACGACGTGGTGGCGTCCCGGCCGCACGACCACCTCGTGGAGAAGACGCTGCCGTCGTCCTTCGCCGGCACCGACCTCGACGCGTGGCTGCGGCGCGAGGGCGTCGACACGCTCACCATCGTCGGCTACATGACGCAGACCTGCGACGAGTCGACCACCCGTGACGCCGTGCACCGCGGCTACCAGGTCGAGGTGCTCGCGGACGCCACCGGCACCCTGCCGCTGTCCAACCGGACGGGCACGCTGTCGGCCGCGCAGATCCACCACACCGTGCTCGTGGTCCTTCAGTCGTTCTTCGCGTTCGTCGCCTCGACCGCCGAATGGGTCGGCGCGGTCCGTACGAAGACACCGCTCGGCCGTCCGGACTTTGCGGCTGCGACAGATGCGGGACACGTTTAGGTCATGGGCTGACTTCTCATCAGCGCGCGGGCCCCGGCGAACTTCGCCGGGGCCCTTCCTTATGCAAGCGCTTGAATTTCGAAAAGTTGTCCGACGGGCCATTGTTCATGGCCGGAAAAGCGTGCAGGAATCTGTGAAGCGTGATCGCGCGGCGCGTCCCGCGCCGACCGCCCGTCCGGCGCCCCGTTGGCAGGAAACGTCCTCTTGCCGAGTCCGGCTTGCGCTCCACTGCGGTACGGCCGCCTGCGGGTTCCGCTGTCATATGCGGCGGAATCCGTAATTCGCCTTGCCTGAATACGGCACCTGATGCGGACGCGTTCATGACAGAACTACTCATCGGTTCTGCGAGGTGATCGGGCCAAATCAAGATAGTAGAAGGCGAATTGTATATTTCCGTGTCGCGGGGATCTACGGTGGTGCCGCTCACTGCTCCTAGGTCGACTGGTTTCGTTGCGCTCTGAACCATCAGGCGGACGGTAGGGAATGTGCGAGGGAGGCCCCTGTGGCGGAATCGTTGCACAGTGGATTGTTGATCGAGGCATTCGACGTACAACTGTTCCGGGAAAATGCCGAATCCGTTCTCGCCAAACTGGAGAAGCATCTGGCCGATCTCTCCATCCGCGGCCTCGAACTCGTCGAACCCGCCCAGCTGACCCGGGCGGCGAGGGCGCTGATGACCAAGGAGCGCGAGCGGCCCGCCGCGTTCGACGAGGCACGGCTCGCGGAGATCGTCGACCTCTACCTCAGGACCGGCATCCAGGTGCACTCGCCGGGCTACATGGGCCGCCAGTTCTCCGGCGTCGTCCCGCTCTCCGGGGTGATCGACTTCGTCGGCTCCGTCGTGAACCAGCCCTCGTCCTTCTACGAGGCGGCCCAGCTGCCCAACGTCGTCGAGCGGATCATGGCCGACGAGCTGAACAAGTTCATCGGCTATCCGCCCGGCACCTTCGCCATGCTGACCACCTCCGGCGGTTCCCTCGCCAACCTGACCGCCCTGCTCACCGCCCGGAACAGGGCTTTTCCCGGGATCTGGGGGCGGGGCAGCTCAGCGCTCGGGGATTCGGCGCGGCCCGCCGTCGCGGTCGGCGCCGACGTGCACTACAGCGTCGCGCGGGCCGCCGGCATCCTCGGCATCGGCGAGGACCGCGTCGTGCGGCTCCCGCTGGACGCCGAGCGCCGCATCGACGTCGCCCGGGTCCGCCCCGCCCTCGACGAGGCCGCCCGGCAGGGCCTGCACGTGTTCTGCCTGGTCGCGTCCGCGGGCACGACGCCGGTCGGCGCCTTCGACCCGCTCGACGAACTGGCCGCCGTCGCCCGGGAACGCGATCTGTGGCTCCACGTGGACGGCGCCCACGGCGCGAGCCTGCTCGTCTCGGACACCCTGCGCCACAAACTGCGCGGCATCGAACAGGCCGACTCCCTCGCCTGGGACGCGCACAAGATGATGTTCGTGCCCGCGCCGTGCACGCTGCTTTTCTACCGGGACCGGGAACGCAGCCGCGACGCATTCCGGCAGACCGCGAGCTACGTATTCGACGCCCAGCCGTCCGTGTACACCGAACTCGACAACGGCGACAAGAACTTCGAATGCACGAAGCGCCCCATGATCATGGGCCTGTGGGTGCTCTGGGCGATGTACGGCCCCGCCCTCTTCGCCGAGAAGATCGAATATCTCTGCCGGTTGACGAGGTACGTTCACGCCATCCTGGAGGAAGAGCCGGACTTCGAGACCGTGCACCGGCCCGAGGCGAATATCATCTGCTTCCGTTACCGGCCGGAATGGATCGGCGAGGACGAGGTGTCCGATTTCCAGGTACAGATAAGGGATCGGATCAAACACCGCGGGCAATTCTTCATCTCGAAAGTCGACGTGGACGGGGTGGCCGCCCTCCGCGTGGTCATGATGAACCATCAGATAACCACCGGGCACTTCCATATGTTGCTCGACGAGATACGAAAGGCAGGAAAGGCACAGTGACGGATTTGTATACGGCCACGACGCCCCCCGCCGACGTCCAAGCCATGGTCGACTGGCTCATCCCGGACGCGGAACTGGCGCCACAGAGCCCCGAAGCGGTGACGCTTCTTCCGCCCTTCGCCGAGAAGATGCGCGAATGCGAACGGCTCTGCGGGCTGCCGTACAGCGAGATCTCCCACCAGATCCAGGACGCCCTCGTGCTGCGCCGGCTGCAGCAGATGATCCACACGATCCGGCTCAACCCGCTCTGGCGCGCCCGCCTGGACGCCGCCGGGGTGATCAGGCCGCCCGAGGACTACAAGGAGTGGCAGCACATCCCCCTCTCCGACAAGGAGACCCAGCGCGACTTCTTCATGGGCGGCAGGGAAGGGCTCGTCGTCCCGCACGGCGGCGGCGGGTTCGAGGTCGTCGCCAGCGGCGGCACCACCACCGGCAAACCGCTGGAGGTCGTCTACTCGCTGCGCGAGCTGCGCGACACCTACGAGATCGCCGGCCGCTTCCTGGGCGCCTACCAGCTCGCGGGACACCTCGCGGGCGGCGACCCCAAGTGGCTCCTCACCACGCTCGCCGACTACCAGATGTGGAGCAGCGGCACCATGGTCGGCGGGGTGCTGCAGAGCGTGCCGGGCGTCAACTACATCGGCGCGGGGCCCGTCACCGCCCCCGTCCTCGAGCACCTCTTCTCCTACCGCGGCCCGAAGGCGCTCATGGGCATCTCGGCGGGCATCGCCATCCTCGCCGAGCTGGGCGCGGGCATGAGCCGGCAGGCCAGGGAGAGCTTCCGCGTCGCGCTGTACGGCAGCGGCGTCCTCGCCCAGCGCAACCGGGCCGAACTCAAGGCGCTCTACCCGAACCTGGCGATCCTCAGCTACTTCGCCGCCACCCAGGCCGAGACCATCGGACTCCAGCTGGACGAGGAGAGCCCCGCCCTGACCGCCGTACCGGGCCTGCACTTCATCGAGATCGTCGACGAGGCCGGGTACTGGGTGCCCGAGGGCGAGGAGGGCGAACTGGTCGTCACCCGGCTGCACGCCCACGAGGCGCCCCTGCTGCGGCTCAAGCTCGGCGACCGCATGATCCGCAGGCCGCGCCTGGACGGGCCGGCCGGGCCCAGGGCGCCGCAGTTCGAGTTCGCCGGCCGGACCGGGGACATCCTGCACCTCAACGACAGCCAGTACTCCGCGGTCCGCGCCTACGGCGCGCTGCGCGACGAGCTGAAGGAGGCCGGCGTCGTCGACCTGGACCAGTCGGCCCACGAGATCCAGTTCGCCAACCACCGCGAGAAGCGCACCCTCACCCTGTACGCGGCCGTCGACGACGTACTCGGCCTGACCTACCGCGTCGACTCCCTGCTCGGCGCGGAGGGGCTGCACAAGGTGCTCGTCACCGCACTGCCGCGCTCCCTGTCGCTGTTCAACGACGGCGAGGCCAACCCGGCCTCCATCGCGAAGACCGGCTACCGGCTCAAGGTCAGGTTCGTGCCCCGCCACTCGCCCGACATCGAGCGCACGGCGGTCGGCAAGGTGCCGCTGGTCCGCGACCACGCCTGAGAGGCCGTCACCCGAGAGTCCGTTCCCGCACCCCAGACACCCCGCAGGAGGAACGAGTGGCATACAAACCGCAGGTCAACATCATCGCCGTGGTCGACGTCATCGGCGCCCTCTCCGGAGGGACCCTGCTCAACGGCAAGCTCTGCATGATGGACAACAGCGACCACGACAGCACCGGCCAGGGCACGCCGTACCTGTGCACCGCCGTCCGCCCCGGCCAGGTCGTGCAGTGGACCGTCCTCGCCGTCGACCTGCAGACGCCGGTCGAGATCAAGAGCATCACCTTCCTCGGGCAGAACGGCGACGAGGCGGTGCCGGGCGAGCGCATGTCCGAGAGCGACGGCGACACGCTCGACCTGGCGCACTGGGCGGGCATGGTCCCGCCGTCCCTGTCGCCGGGCACGCCCCACAAGTACCGCCTGGAACTGCAGATGTACGAAGGCGCGCACAGCGTGCTCCACGTCGACTCACCGGCCCTCATGGGGGTGTGAGCGGGGGCGAGCGGCTCACGGGGGACCGGCCCACCGGCGACCAACCAGAACGACGAGGTGAAGCATGGCTCAACAGCTGGCGATCATCGTGCTCGTGGACATCGGAAATGCCCTGGAGACCAACACCTTGCAGGGCAACACATATCTCTTCGACAACATGAAGCTGCACGGCTCGGAAGGACAGGGCACCGGCGATCTCGTCACCGCCATCCACGGCGCCTACTGGCGCGACGGCTCCCAGGCCACCGAGCAGGTGCTCAACTGGCTGCCCTACAGCCTGGGGTCCATCCCGCCGACGGTGCCGCGCGGCTACGAGGCCGACCGCGCCCGGCAGAGCGACAGCGAGGCGCTCGCGGAACTGGACGACCTCACGGCCAAGCCCGGCGCGCTCAGCGCGGACCCGGCGGCCGACCTGCGCAAGATCCGGCAGACCGTGGGCACCCGGGTCAAGACGACCCGGCGCACCAGGGGCCGCCTCTCGGGCCAGAAGGTCCTCGACGTCACCGGTGAGGTCGTCTCCGACGCCACCGCGGGCGCCTACAGCTACCCCGGTCCGGTGATCACCGACATCTACGGCCAGGCCGTCGACGAGAAGATCATGTATCCGGCCGAGTACGGCTCTCCCGACCTGGTCACCGACGGCTGGTACTGGTCCGCCACCGTCGACTCCTCCCGGCCCGGCACGTACGCCTACTCGATGCGCATCCAGCTCCACAAGCTGGTGCAGCGGGGCGGCGAGACGCTCTGGGAGCCGGTGAACATGGTCTGCGAGTCCAAGCTCAAGGTCACCACCCAGCCCAAGGTCAACGGCTTCACGGGGGCGGGCCTCGGCCTGCTGCCCATCCCGCCGTCCGGCCGGGGGTCCGCGTTCACGCCGGGCTCCGGTCCGCAGGACACCACCGCCTAGCGAAGGAGCGGCAGATGACCACCAAAAAGAGGCTGGAGACCAGCGTCGGCAAGCGCCCCATCTCCATCACCGCGGTGGTGGACGCCGTGGGCGCCCTCGCCACCGGTTCCCTCCACGGCAACCTGTACTTCTACGACACCAACAAGGCCGGTGGCTCCACCGGGTTCGGCACCGAGGAGCTGCGCACCCGCGTCCGCGCCGGAGACCAGCTCCTGTGGGGCGTGCTCGCCCTGGAGTGCGAGGCGTACCTCGCCATCGACGGCATCATCGTCGACCCCGAGCTGATCGAGCCCGAGCGCAGGGTCTACCCGGGCACCGACGTCGCGTACTGGATCGGGACGGTGAAGAAGAACACCACGGGCGCGGTCCCGTACCAGGTCAAGTTCAAGGTCGGTTCCCGGGACGAGGCGCTCACCACCCCGCTGTCCCCGAGCCTCGTCGGCTAGCCCAGGAGGAGCCATGAGTACGAGCACAGCCCCGCGCACCAGCGGCAATCTCGAACAGAAGCAGAACCCGGGCCAGCTGAACTCGGTCCAGCTCAACATCGTCACCCTGATCGACATGGAACGGGCGGCGGCGACCGGTTCGCTCGAGGACTCCATGTGGATGGTGGACAACAGCATCGGCGGCGACGGCCAGGGCACCCATCATCTGCAGACGGTCTGCAAGCAGGGGCAGGTCCTGAACTGGATCATCCGCCCCGTCGACATGGAGAAGCGGCTCGACAACACCTGGCCGCCCATGCCGAAGATCAACAGCATCGTCTTCCTCGACACGGAGTCCGGGGACGAGGAGGACGTGGCCGAGCGCAAGATATTCACCGAGCTGAAGATCTACGGAGCACCGGACCGTATGCGCGACAAGTTCACCCCGGTGTACTACTACTGGGCCGGCACCATCCTGAGCACCGCCAGGCCCGGCATGTACCGCTACCGCCTGGTCCTGGAGCTGGAGCAGGAGAACACCCGCGAGAAGCTCTATCTGAACACCGTCCAGCACCCCTCGATCCGCGTCCTCGCGGTGTGAGGGGACGGCCGGGGCGGTGAGGAACGACCGGCGGGGCGGTGACGACCGAAGTCTTCACCGCCCCGCCGGGTGCGTCACGCCGTGATGGCTCAGCCGCGGACGATGTTCTCCGCCTGCGGGCCCTTCTGGCCCTGCGTGATGTCGAAGGTGACGGTCTCACCCTCGACGAGCTCGCGGTAGCCGTTGCCGGCGATGTTGCTGTAGTGGGCGAACACGTCGGGGCCGCCCCCGCTCTGCTCGATGAAGCCGAAGCCCTTTTCGGAGTTGAACCACTTCACGGTGCCGCTGGCCATACTGCTGTCCTTCTTCTCACGCCCGAACCCGGGCGAGCTGGAATGATGTGGCCGCTCTCCAAGATCGGATCGCGCCCTGCTCCGTCCTACCCCCGTTCGCCCGCTGTCACACCCACCGGTCCGAACTCCGGAAAGTATTCGCGCAGAGGGCGGCCACCCGATGCCCCGCGCGGGTGGCCTCGGGGGAGGAGGAGGGGCGGCACTTCCCGAGCGCCGGGTCGTAGGCGGCCATGACGACGCCCGCGTGGTCGGTGTCCGGCAGCACCGTGAGAGCGGCGTCCCGGCGCCGTTCCCGGAGGGCTCGCAGCAGCTCCCGTGAGCGCTCGGCCGGGACCTGCTCGTCGGCGTCGCCGTGCACGAGCCGCACGGGGACGGCGGGCCCGTCGGGCGCGGCCGTCCCGGTGAGGCTGTCGAGGGGCGGGCGGCCCGTGGTGCGGGCGGGCACGTCGTAGCGGCCCGCCACGGCGACCACGGCCGCGGGCCGCCACCCCGCCACCGCCTCGGGGTGCAGGGCGACGCTGACGGCCGCCCCGGCCCCGGCCGACCAGCCGGCCAGGAGGAGACGTTCCGGGTCGCCGCCCAGGGCGGCGGCGTGCTCACGCGCGTGGGCGAGGGACGCGAGAAGGTGGGAGCGGCCGCCGTCCGGCGCGTCGGGGCGCCAGTCGGGCACGAGCACGAGCAGCCCCTCCCGGGCGATCCGCTCCGCGAGCGCGCCCATCACGTCCTTCTCGTCCGGTCCGAGCCCGTGCCACAGCAGCACCACCGGGACGGGCCCGTCGGCGGCGGGCGCGTAGACGTCGAGGCGCTGAGGGGGGCCGTCGTCGGCGCCGGTGTAGGGGACATCGCGCTGGACGGTGATCTCGTGCATGGCGGGGCGGCGTCCGTTCCTGTCGTGGTCGTGGTCGTGGTCGTGTGCGGGGTCGTGGTCGTGTGCCGGGGCGTGACCGTGTGCCGGGTCGTGATCATGTGCGGGCGTCCGTCACCGTAGCGTCCGAGCGGCATTGTCAGTGGTGGGCGGCAGGATGGAGGGCATGACGACGACTTCTGCCGTTCCTTCCGCGCTGCCCGCGTTCACCGACGCCGCCGCCTACGCCCAGGCCGTCGAGGAGGCCACGACGGCTGCCGCCGCGTACTACGAGGGCGGCACCTCGCGCCTCGACGACGACGCCTACGACCGGCTCGTGCGCGCGATCACCGCCTACGAGGACGCGCACCCGGACCAGGTGCTTCCCGATTCGCCCTCCGGGAAGGTCGCGGGCGGCGCGGTCGAGGGGGACGTGCCGCACACGGTGCCCATGCTGAGCCTGGACAATGTGTTCTCGGACGAGGAGTTCACCGCCTGGACCGCCTCGCTCACGCGCCGCATCGGCCGCGAGGTGGCGTCGTGGAACGTGCAGCCGAAGCTCGACGGGCTCGCCATCGCCGCCCGCTACGAGGACGGCCGCCTCGCCCGCCTGATCACCCGGGGCGACGGCACCGCGGGAGAGGACGTCTCGCACGCCGTCGGCACCATCGAGGGCCTGCCCGCCGAACTCCCCGAGCCGGTCACGGTCGAGGTGCGCGGCGAAGTGCTGATGACGACCGCGCAGTTCGAGTACGCCAACGAGGCGCGCACGGAGCACGGCGGCGACCCGTTCGCGAACCCGCGCAACGCGGCGGCGGGCACCCTGCGCGCCAAGGACCGGGCGTACAAGGTGCCGATGACGTTCTTCTGCTACGGGCTGCTCCCGCTGCCCGGCACGGGCGAGGCGCTCACCGCGGAGCTGACCGGGGCGGCGCACGGCGCGCTCATGGACCGTGCGGCCGGGTACGGCATCAACACGCCCGCCAGTACGCGCGTCGCGGGGGTCGTCGTCGCCACGGTCGAGGAGGTCCTCGCGCGGGTGAAGGAGATCGCCGCGCTCCGCGCCGAGCTGCCCTTCGGTATCGACGGGATCGTCGTCAAGGCCGATCTCGCCGCCGACCAGCAGGCGGCGGGCACCGGTACACGGGCGCCGCGCTGGGCCGTCGCCTTCAAGCTCCCGGCCGTCGAGAAGATCACCAAGCTGGTCGGCGTGGAGTGGAACGTGGGGCGGACCGGCATCATCGCCCCGCGCGCGGTCCTGGAGCCCGTGGAGATCGACGGCTCCACCGTCACCTACGCCACCCTGCACAACCCGGCCGACATCACCCGCCGCGACCTGCGCCTCGGCGATCACGTCATGGTCTACAAGGCGGGCGACATCATCCCCCGCATCGAGGCCCCCGTCGCCCATCTGCGCACCGGCGAGGAGCAGGAGATCGCCTTCCCCGCCGAGTGCCCGCAGTGCGGCTCCGGCATCGACACCAGCGAGCAGCGCTGGCGGTGCGAGCGCGGCCGCAACTGCTATCTCGTCGCCTCGATCAGTTACGCGGCCGGGCGCGACCAGCTCGACATCGAGGGACTGGGCCACACCCGGGTGGTGCAACTGGTCGAGGCGGGGCTCGTGGAGAGCCTGCCCGATCTCTTCGACCGGCTGACCCGGGAGCAGCTGCTCGCCCTGGACCGCATGGGCGAGACGAGCACCGACAAGCTGATGGCCGCCCTGGAGGCCGCCAAGCGGCAGCCGCTCTCGCGGGTCCTGTGCGCGCTCGGCATCCGCGGCACGGGGCGCTCCATGTCGCGCCGCATCGCCCGGTACTTCGCCACGATGGACCTCATCAGAGCCGCCGACGCGGAGGCGATGCAGCGGGTCGAGGGGATCGGCGCGGAGAAGGCGCCGGTCATCGTCGCCGAACTCGCCGAGCTGAGCGGGCAGATCGACCGGCTCACGGCCGCCGGGCTCACCATGACGGAGCCGGGCGCCACGCCGCCCCCGCCGCCCGGGGAGGAGTCCGAGGAGGGCGCGGGACCGCTGGCCGGGATGAAGGTCGTCGTCACCGGCGCGATGACCGGCCCCCTCGCGGACCTCTCCCGCAACCAGATGAACGAGCTGATCGAGCGGGCCGGCGGCAAGTCCTCGGGCAGCGTCTCCAAGAACACCAGCCTGGTCGTCGCGGGCGAGGGCGCGGGCTCCAAGCGCGCGAAGGCCGAGTCCCTCGGTGTCCGCCTCGCCACCCCCGACGAGTTCGCCGGGATGGTGGCCGAACTGATCGAGTGACGGACCGTCAGGCCGCCGCCACCTCGTCGGCGATCAGACGGTCCTCGCCCGCCGGATGCGTCACATGGTGGACGAGCGCCGCGAGGAGACCGCCGACCAGGGGCGCGACGATGAACAGCCACAGCTGCGACAGGGCGGAACCGCCGGCGAACAGGGCCGGTCCGAGACTGCGCGCCGGGTTCACCGACGTACCGGTCAGCGGGATGCCGATGAGGTGGATGACGGCGAGGGCGATGCCGATCGGAAGGCCGTCGAAGCCGACGACCGCGACCCGGTGCGTCACCCCGAGCACCACGAACACGAGGAGGAAGGTCAGGACGACCTCGGCGAGGAAGGCGCCGCCGGTGTTGATGTGCACGGCGGACCGGTCCCCGTAGCCGTTGCTGCCGAAGGCACCGTCGGGCTGGAAGCCGGGCACCTGCTTGGCGAGAAGGTAGAGCAGGGCCGCGCCGGCGATACCGCCGACGAACTGCGCGATCCAGTAGCCGATCGCCGTGGCCACGTCGATGCGGCGGGCGCACAACATGCCGAGCGTCACCGCCGGATTGACGTGGCACCCGGAGATCGGCCCGAGCGCGTAGGCCAGGGCGAGCAGCACGAAGCCGAAGGCGAGCGCGATACCGAGGGTGCCGATGAACTCGACCCCCAGGACCGCGCAGCCCACGGCGAAGAAGACCAGAAGCAGAGTCCCGAGGAACTCCGACGCCAACGCCCGTGTGCGCATCGCCATCGCCACCACTCTCACCTACGTCGATTTCGGTCGTGTCGTAAGGAGAGCGTCGGCCGGACGGGGGACGCGCGCCCGCCGGGGACGGCGTCGCGGGGGCCGAAGGAGTGAATCCGGGGGCGCGGCCGGGTGGTGCTCAGAGGTCCTGGGGCGGCAGCGCGTGCAGCTTCGGCAGGTTCACCACGATCGCCTCCTGCGTGCTGCGCGCGATGACGACGACGGCCTCGTCGGAGGGGTCCGGGTTCTCCTCGCGGTGCGGCACGTACGGCGGTACGAAGATGTAGTCGCCCGGCGAGGTGCGCAGCCGGATCTCCCGCTCGCCCCCGCCGGTGTCCTCGAGGAACACGAACTCGGGGTGCCCGCTGACGACGTAGATGGCGGTCTCGGACTCGCCGTGGTGGTGGTCGGACGATGACGTCGAGGGGGCGACGTGGGTCTGGCCCATCCACAGCTTCTCCGAGCCGACGGCCCGCCCGCTGACGGCGGCGAAGCGGCGCATGCCGCCCGTCTGCGCCGTGTCGCCGTCCAGGGCGTCGGCGCGGATGTGGTGCAGACGGCTCCGCAGCGGGGCCGCCGAGGCGTCCGGCGCGTCAGGGAGGTGGGGGTGGAAACCTTCGCCGGGGGTGGTCAGCGGATCGCTCATGGCCCGGACGCTAGAGCGCCCGCGAAAAGGATGTCAAGAGGTGTCCATTGGCTCTCACCTGCGGCAATGTTCCCGCAACAAAGGAGCGGGGGAGGGCGAAGCGCCGTGGCGCGGCCGATGGTTCAGGCATGATGGGCGCATGCATATCTCCGCGAAGGCGGACTACGCCACGCGCGCGCTCCTGGAGCTGGCCCGCGCCCCCGAACACCCGCTGACCTGTGAGGCCATCGCCTCCTCGCAAGGGGTCCCGTTCCGTTTCCTGAAGTCCGTGGTGGGCGAGTTGCGCAAGGCGGGCCTCGTGCGCAGCCAGCGCGGCTGCGAGGGCGGCTACTGGCTCGGCCGCCGCGCCGGGGAGATCACCCTCCTCGATGTCGCGCGCGCCGTCGACGGTGACCTGCTCACCCTGCGCGGCGCGCCGCTGGACGGCCTGGACTATCCGGGCGCCGCCGCCGGTCTGCCCGACGTGTACCGCCGTATCGAGGCCGACGCGTCGGCGGTCCTGGCCGGGGTCACGCTCGCCTCGCTGCTCCCGGCCGGGGCCGCCGTCGAGCCGCGGCCGGACAGGAGCGCCGCGTGACGTCCGCGTCCGGCGCGCCGGAGCTCGAAGTCGTCGAGTACACCGACCCGTTCTGCCCGTGGGCCTGGGGTTCGGAGCCCACGTTCCGCCGGTTGCGGGCCGCCCTCGACGGACGGGCCCGCTGGCGCCGCGTCCACGGCATCCTGTTCGACGACGACGATGACCAGCCGCCCGATCCGCAGGCGGAGGTCCGCTGGTACAACGGCTACGTGGAGCGGATCAGCGCCCACACGGGGGCGCCGCGCCCCGCCGTCATGTTCCACGTGCCCGACAGTTCGTGGGACGCGTCCTGCGTGGCCAAGGCGGCCGAGGAGCAGGGGAGCGACGTCGGCGACCGGGTGCTGCGACGGCTGCGCGAGGTCATGTTCCTGCACGGCCACCCGCCCGCCTCCCTCGACAGCGCCCTGTTCGCCGTGGAGACGCTGCCCGGTATCGACCCGGACCGGCTGCGCGCCGACGCCACCTCCGACGCCGTACGCGAGCGGGTGCGGGCCGACCATGCCGAGGCGCGTAGGCCGCTCCCCGAGGCGCTCCGGGTCGACTCCGACTCGCCGCATCCGGGCGCGGCCAAGGAGACGCATGACGGCCAACTCCGTTACGCCATGCCGACGTTGCTGTTCCGAACGCCGCACGGCCATCGGGTCGTCCCCGGCTGGCGCCCCTACGAGGAGTACGCGGCGGCCGTCGAGGAGTTGTGCCCCGGCCTGCTGCCGGAGGTCCCGCCGAGGCTGCCCGCGGCCGAGGCGCTGCGGCGCTGGGCGACCCTGACCGGGCCCGAGATCGAGGCGCTGGCGACCGGGCCGTGGCCGCCGCCCGGGGCGGTGCGCCACGACACGGCGGGCGGCCCGCTCTGGTTGCGGCCGGAGGAGCGGGTGGGCGGCATCCACGCCTACCCGCAAGCAGCGGGCGACCCGTCCGGCGCGGCCGTGACCAGCGAGGAAAGTCCGTCCGCCGAATGAGACACCTTTTGGTGTCCATTGACAGGGGCCGATGAGCGGCCCCAGGATGTGGCACATGCTTACGACGCACCCCGGTGTGGTGTGCCGCTACGTGGACCTGCGGCGCACGTGCAGCGCTCTCTGTCGCTGACCGACCGAGTCCCTCGTCTCCGCGCTGCCCGCGCGACGCACAGGCCGTGCGCAACTCCCGCCGCGCCGCCGCTCCCTCACTCCGCGGTAGTGCTGACTCCGCAGCAGTGATGTCCCGCTTCCCGGTCCGTCCCGTGACCCGCTGACGCTCGCGCCCCGTTCCGCCGTGCCCGCATGTCCGTGCGTGCCGGCCCGCGTCCGTGCCGGTTCCCGGGGTGCCGCCGCCCGCCCACGCCTCCGTGGGCCATCGACGAAAGAGAACCATGTCCGGACGCCGCACGCCCCGTCGCCCCGCCGGCCTTGTCCGCCCCGCCGCCCGGCTGCGTACCGCAGGTCTCGTGACCGGCCTGGCCGCCCTCCTCGTACCGGCGCTCAGCGCCTGCGGCGGCGACGCCGCGTCGGCGGGCGGGGGCTCCGCCCTGAAGTGGACCTCCTCCTACTTCCCGACCCACTGGGACCCCGTCGTCGGCGGCAGTGGCGCCCAGTTCCGCGAACTCGCCCTCGTGTACGCCTCGTTGACGCGCACCGACGAGAAGGGCGACGCGGTGCCCGACCTCGCCAAGAGCTGGGAGTACAACGCCAAGGGCGACGAGATCACCTTCCATCTGCGCGCGGGGCTGAGGTTCAGCGACGGCGAACCGGTGAACGGCGCCGCCGTGAAGGCCGCGATCGAGCGGGCCAAGAAACAGAAGAACTCCGCCCTCTTCGGCGACCTCACGTCGATCGAGTCGGTGGAGGCCAAGGGGTTGGACGCGGTGGTCCACCTCAACCAAGTCGACTACCAGATACCGCAGTTGTTCGGTCAGCGCGTCCTGCAGATCGCCAGCCCCAAGGCGGCGAAGTCCCCGGCGAAGCTGGACCAGAACCCGGTCGGCGCCGGGCCGTTCACCGTCACCCAGATCGTCCCCGGCACCAAGGCGGTCCTGAAGAAGAACCCGGACTACTGGGACGCCGAGCACATCCACATCGACACCGTCGAACTGACCTCGGCGCCCGACGCCGCCACCGTCATCTCCGGCCTCCAGACCGGCGTCTACAACTTCGCCGACATCGAACCGAGTCAGGCGTCCGCCGCGAAGAAGGCCGGTCTCGACGTCTTCGTGCAGCCCGGCTTCAACGCCTCCAACATCAGCCTGAACATCAACAAGAAGCCGTTCGACAACGACAAGGTCGTCGACGCCGTCCGCTACGCGGTCGACCGCCAGGAGTTCGTCGACAAGCTCACCTTCGGCTACGGCGAGACCACCGACCAGCCCTTCCCCAAGGGCTACGTCGCCTATGACCCGCGGTCCGCGAACGCCTACCCGCACGACGTGGCGAAGGCGAAGAAGCTCCTGGCCGAGGCGGGGTACAAGCCGGGCGACCTCAAGCTGAAGCTGGTCATCCCCGCCGAGGACCCGCAGGCCGAGATCGTCCAGTCGCAGCTCGCGAAGGCCGGCATCACCGTCGACATCAAGATAGACAAGAACTGGGCGACGCCGTTCTTCGCCAAGGACCTCACCTTCTCCCTGTACTCGACGACAGGGCGCGACTCCGCCGCGCAGACGCTCACCGCCCACTTCGGCCCGAACGGCCCGCTCAACCTCTCCTCGCCCTACGAGCCCGACGGCTTCGAGGCCGCCATCGCCAAGGTCCGCAAGACGCCGCTCGACGCCGCCGACTACGCCGAGACCTTGCAGGCGGCGACCCGGGCCGGGCTCGAGAGCAAGGCGCTCGTCTTCACCTACTCCCAGCCCAACCTCATCGCCAAGAGCAAGACGATCTCGAAGCTGCCCGCGAACCCGGCCCACATCGACTGGACCGGCGTCACCATCGGCGGCGCCAAGTGACGGCCGCGCGCTCCCGGACCCGGCACGCCCTGGGCCGCGTCCTCGCCGCGCTCGGCCGCTCGGTCGCCCTCTTCGTGCCCGTCTTCCTGGTCGCCACGTTCGTCACGTTCGCCCTGCGCTCGCTCAGCGGACTCAGCCCGGCGCGCATCCAGCTGGGCGAGGAGGCGACCCCGGAGGCCGTCGCCCGCGTCGAGGCCGAGTGGGGGCTCGACCGGCCCTTCCTCGTCCAGTACGGGGACTGGTTCAACGGCATCCTCCACGGCGACCTCGGCACCAGCTGGACCAACGGCGCCGACATCTCCACCCTCATCGGCGTCGGACTCGGCGTCAGCCTGTCCATCGCGACGTTCGCCCTCCTGATCGGGGTCGTCGTCGGCTTCGCCCTCGGCACGCTCGCCGCGCTGCGCCGCACCACCTGGATCGACCGGGCCGTCACCGGCTTCGTCACCGTCATCTCGGTGATGCCCGCGTTCGTCGTCGGCATCGTCCTGGTCGCCGTGTTCGCGGTGGGGCTCCACCTGTTCCCGTCCGCCGGGTACGTACCCGCCGCCCAGGGCGTCGGACCGTGGCTCGCCCACATCACCCTGCCCGCGCTCGCCCTCAGCTTCGACGTCATCGCGGACGTGGCCCGGCAGTTGCGCACCAGCCTCATCGCCGCGTACAGCGAGAACTACGTGACCGGAGCGGTCGTCCGGGGCCTCGGTCCGCGCCGGATCTTCTTCGGCCACGTCCTGCGCAACGGCCTCGGCCCGACGCTGGCCACGCTCGGCCTGAAGTTCCCAGCGCTCGTCGGCGCCTCCGTCGTCACCGAGTGGATCTTCGGCCTGCAAGGGTTCGGGCGGTTCGCCAACGACGCCGCCCAGTCCGGGGACGTACCCGCCGTGCAAGGCGTCCTCGTCGTGTCGATCGTCCTGGTCGTCACCTTCAACCTGATCGTCAACCTCGTCCTGGCCCGGGTGACCCCGGCCTCGCAGAGGGGAGTGTGAACCGTGGTGCGCCGCGTCCTCAGCCTGACCTCCGGACGGATCGCCGTCACCCTCCTCACCGTCGTCGCCCTGCTCGCGGTCCTCGGCCCGCTGCTCGCCCCGCAGGACCCCCTCGCCACCAGCACGCACACCCTCGCCGACGCCTCGTCCGCGCACTGGCTCGGCACCGACTACCTCGGCCGCGACACGTTCAGCCGCCTCCTCGACGGCTCCCGCGTCAGCGTCCTCGGCTCCCTCGAAGTCGCCGTCACCGCGCTGGTGGTGGGCGCCGTCCCCGGCATCCTGTCGGTCTACCTCGGCCGCGCCTTCGAGTGGGTCACCCTGCGGCTGACCGACACCCTGGTCGCCCTGCCGTTCCTGCTGTTCGCCGTCGCCGTCATCGCCCTGCTCGGCAACGGCATCACCCAGGCCATGCTCGTCACCGGCGTCCTCGTCTCGCCGCTGTTCTACCGGGTGGCCCGCGCCGCGACCCTCACCGTCGCCCGCTCGCAGTACGTCGAAGCGGCGCTCGTCTCCGGCGCCTCGCTCGGCTGGATCGTCCGCCGCCATGTGTGGACGAAGGTGCTGCCGCCGCTCGCGGTCGCCCTCGCGCAGACCATCGGCGTCGGTTTCGTCATCGTCTCCTCCCTCACCTTCCTCGGGATCGGCGTCCAGCCACCGGCCCCGACCTGGGGCGGACTGCTCGCCTCCGACCTCGCCTACCTCAGCCACCAGCCGTGGGCACCCGTCGCCCCCGCCCTGCTGATCATGGTGACGGTCTGGGCCGCCAATCTGCTCGCCGACGCCGTCCGGGACGTCTCCGGGGAGTCGGGACGCGCCCTCGTCAACCACCGCAAGGCCCGCGCCCACCGCGCCGAGCCCACCCCCGCCGGAGGTGCCCGATGAGCCAGAAGACCCTCGCGGAGCCGGTCGCCGCGCCCCCGTCGCGGCAGGACGACCCCGCGCCGCCCGTGCTCCGCGTACGCGACCTGCGCGTCAGCGACCTCGCCGGCGGACGCGAGATCGTGCGCGGGGTGAGCTTCGAGCTGACCCCGGGCAAGACCGTCGGCATCGTCGGCGAGTCCGGCAGCGGCAAGACCCTCACCTGCCGCGCCGCCCTCGGCATCCTGCCCCCGCACTTCGAGATCACCGGCGGCTCCGTCGAGATCGCGGGCACCGACATCGCCACCCTCACGCAGGCGCGGTGGACCGCACTGCGGGGCACCACCATCAGCGCGGTCTTCCAGGACCCCGCCTCCTACCTCAACCCCTCGATCCGCGTCGGCGCCCAACTCGCCGAAGTGCTGCGGGTGAAGCTGGGGCTCAAGCGCCGCGAGGCCCGCGCACGCGCCGTCGAGCTGCTGCGCGCGGTCCACCTGCGCGACCCCGAACTCGTCCACGGCCAGTACCCGTACGAACTCTCCGGCGGCATGTTGCAACGCGTCCTCATCGCCGCCGCCATCGCGGCGCGGCCGCGCGTCCTCATCGCCGACGAGGCCACCACCGCCCTCGACGTCACCGTGCAGGCCGAGATCCTCGATCTCCTCGCCGACCTGCGCACCCGGGACGGGCTCGCGCTCGTCGTCGTCTCCCACGACCTCGCCGTCGTCGCCCAGCTCTGCGACGAGGTGCTGGTCATGCGCCAGGGCGAGGTCGTCGAACACGGACCGACCCGCACGGTCCTGCACGCGCCGCGCCACGCCTACACGCGGCTGCTGATCGCCGAGCACGAGAGCTACGGCCTGGACCGGTTCCGCAAGCCGTCGGCCACCGAAGCGAAGGAGGACGTGTGAGCGCCGACGAGAGGGCCCGGGAACCGGTCTTGCGGATCACCGGCCTCGACGTGCACTACGGGCACCGCCGACGCCGCCGCCAGGCCTTGCACGGCGTCTCGCTGAGCGTCGCGCCGGGCGAGACCGTCGGCCTCATCGGCGAGACCGGCTCCGGCAAGTCCACCCTCGCCCGTGCCGTCCTCGGCCTGGTCCCGGCGACGCGCGGCTCGATCACCGTCGGGGGAGCGGACGTCAGCTCCTTCGGCCGCCGGCAGTGGCGCGAGCTGCGCAGGAGCGGGGTCGTCCAGTACGTCTTCCAGGACCCGCTGCGCAGCCTCGACCCGGACCTCACCGTCGAGGACTCGCTCGGCGAACCCCTCCTCGTGCGGGGCGTCGCACGCGCCGAGGCGGCCGACCGGGTCAGGGAGTTCCTCGACCGGGTCCGCCTCACCGAGGACCTGCTCGGGCGGCTGCCCGGCGAACTCTCCGGCGGCCAGCGCCAACGCGTCGCCGTGGCGCGGGCGCTGGTCACCCGGCCGCGCGTCGTCCTCCTCGACGAACCCGTCAGCGCCCTCGACTCCGCCAACCGCGTCCAGATCCTGGAGATCCTCAAGGAGCTGCGCGCCGAGGGCACGGCGCTCGTCCTCATCTCCCACGACCTCGGCTCCGTCGCCGGGGTCGCCGACCGCATCGCCGTCCTGTACCGGGGCGAACTCGTCGAGACCGGCGCCGCCCGCGCCCTCGTCGACGCACCCCGGCACCCGTACACCCGCCTCCTGCTCGGCTCCGCCCCGACCCTGCACGGCGCCCCGGCCGACCGCGCCGAACGGGACGCGCTGCGCGCCCTGCTGCACACGTAGTCCCTCACACAGACAGGAACACACATGTCCCGCAAGAAGATCCACCTCGCGCTGCACCCCTACGGCGTCGGCGGCCCCGGCCAGCACGGACTGTGGAAGGACCCGCGCGTCGCCAAGAACGCCAGCATCGACATCGGCTACTACATCCGGCAGGCACAGGCGGCCGAACACGCGCTCTTCGACGCGCTGTTCATCGTCGACAGCCAGTTCATCAACGCGACCTACCCCTCGCACTACCTGAACCGGCTCGAACCCCTCACCCTGCTGTCCGCCGTCGCCACCCACACCCGCCACATCGGCCTGGTCGGCACGGCCAGCTCCACGTACAACTCACCGTTCAACCTCGCCCGCCGCTTCGCCTCCCTCGACCACATCAGCGGCGGCCGCGCCGGCTGGAACGTCGTCACCAGCTTCGACACCGGCACCTCCAGGAACTACGGCCTCGACGAACACCTCGACTACGCGACGCGCTACGGGCGCGCCCTGGAGTTCGTACAGGTCGCCCAGGGCCTGTGGGACTCCTACGAGGACGACGCGTTCCCCGCCGACGCCGAGCGCAACGTCTTCCTCGACCCGGCCAAGCTCCACGCGCTCGACCACGAGGGCGAGCACTTCAAGGTCGCCGGACCGCTGAACATCTCCCGCTCGCCGCAAGGACAGCCGGTCATCTTCCAGGCCGGTGTCTCCGAGGAGGGCCGCGACCTCGCCGCACGCGTCGCCGAAGGCATCTACGCACCCGGCGGCCCGCTCCAGCAGGCGCGGGAGTACTACGCCGACATCAAGCGCCGCACCGCCGCGTACGGCCGCGACCCCGAGCACATCAAGATCTTCATCCACGGCGGCCCGGTCGTGGCGTCGACCGACGAGGCCGCGCGCCGCCGCGAGCGGGAGATCTTCGAGGAGGACAACGACTTCGACCGCCACCTCGCCCTGCTCGGCCGGTCCTTCGGCGCGTACGACTTCAGCGCGCACGACCTGGACGCGCCGTTCCCCGACGTCGCGCACCTCGCCGAGAAGGGCGGGCGCACGGGAGCCGCGAAGATCATCGAGCGGGCGCAGGAAGAAGGGCTGACGCTGCGTCAAGTGGCGCAGTCACTGGCCGAGTTCCGGCGTTCGCCGTTCGTCGGAGCGCCTGAGACCGTCGCCGACCGCATCGAGGAGTGGTTCGACGCCGGCACCTTCGACGGCATCAACCTCGCCTTCCGCACCGAGGAGGAGCTGGAGCTGTTCGTCGACGGCGTCGTGCCGATCCTCCAGAAGCGCGACCTGTTCCGCACCGCGTACGAGGCCGACACCCTGCGCGGCAACCTCGGCCTGCCGATCCCGGCCAACCGCCACACCGTCCCCGTGGGAGAGACCGCATGAGCCACCAGAAGCCCGCCGCGCCCGCCGCCACTGTCGCGCCCCCCTCCTCGGCCGCGTACGACGAGCACCCCGTGCCCGAGGGGCTGCTCACCCGCGGCACCGTCGTCGTGGTGCCCGGCCGGGGCGAGACCCGGGCCGCCTACCGCCGGCTCGGCAAGCGCCTCGCCGCCGACGCCTACCGGGTCCGCGTGGTCGACGCGGCGGAAGCGGACGGCGACCTCCTCCCCGCGGCCCTCGACGCCCTCCGTGCCCGGATCGCGGGGGCCGTCCCCGAGGACGACCCCGCGCGCCCGCTCGTTCTCATCGGCTCCGACACGGGCGCCGCCGCGCTCGCCGCCCTGTTCGGCGGCGAGGAAAGCGTCCCGGGGCCGCGCCCCGACGCCCTCGTGCTCGCCGGTCTGCCCGGGAACGGCGCCGCCGCCACCGGCACCACCTGGGAGGAGGAACTCGACGTACGGACGACGTGCCCCACGCACCGCGGCGTCCTCACCGACGACGGGCAAGTGCGGCGCGGCGCCCTCGACGCACCCGTGCCGGAGGCCCTTCTCGACGCGGCCCACGCGGGCACCTCCGACCTGCCCCGCCTGCTGCTCGTCGGCGAGAGCGACCCGCTCGCCGACCACGACGCGCTCACCGGGCTCGCGAAGACCCTGCCGCGTGCCCGCCTCGCCGTCGTCCGCGGCGCACGGCACGACGTCCTCAACGACCAGCAGCACCGCTCGGTGGCCGCCGAGATCGTCACGTTCCTGGAGGCACTGCGGGGCGGACTCACGCCGATCGTCACCGTACGGACGAGTTCCTGGTAAGCGCCGCCCCGGCCGTCCGGTCCACCGCATGGTCCCCGCAGGCCCCCGCATGGTCCACCTCTCGGTCCACCTCCTGGTCAACCGAACGCCGCACCGCACCCGAAAGGTTCACCCATGGCCGCAGTCCTCACCGTCTCCGGAAGCCCGTCAGCCACCTCACGCACCGGCCGCCTCCTGCGCCACATCGACGCCCGGCTCGTCGCGAGCGGCCACGACGTGAGCCCGCTCGACGTCCGTGACCTGCCCGCCGACGCGCTCCTGCGGGCCGACTTCGGCCACCCGGCGATCATCGACGCCGCGGAGCGGTTCGCCCGCGCCGACGGGATCGTCATCGGCACACCCGTCTACAAGGCGGCGTACAGCGGGCTGCTCAAGGCGCTGCTCGACCTGCTCCCGCAGTACGCCCTCGCCGGGAAGACGGTGCTGCCGCTCGCCACCGGCGGCAGCGTCGCGCACGTCCTGGCCATCGACTACGCGCTGCGCCCCGTCCTGACCTCGATGGGGGCGGCGCACATCGTGCCCGGCTGGTTCACCCTGGACAAGGACATCACCGTCGAGGGCGACCGCACGGTCATCGCGCCCGCGTCCGCGGCGGCCCTGGAGCAGGCCGCCGACGTGTTCTCCGCCGAGCTGCGGGGGAGGGTGAGCGTTCTCACGCCGTGACGGACGGGCGTCGTCTTGGACACACCCGGGGTCTGTCTGGCAAGGTCGCCCGTCCGTTGCCCTTTGCAGACCGGAAGGAGTGGCGCGGTGACCGAGGTGAGCACGCGCAGTGTCCAGGACGTCGTGGCGGTGGAGGAACTGCGGGCCAGGACGACGACGCTCGCCGTCCCCCAGGGCCTCGACCTGTGGCAGCCCGAGGACATGGAGGACTGGCTGAACGAGGTGGAGGACGACCCGGACGTCTCGGACTCGGATTTCTACGAGGCGCGCCAGGCCGTCCACCGCGTGCTCGGCAGGGACGCCGACTGAGGGAGCGGGCCCGGCCTCAGCTCTTCGGCATGAGCACCGAGTCGATGATGTAGACGTTGGCGTTGGCGGTCTTGACGTTGCCGCAGACCACGTTCGCCGAGTCGTTGACCTTGTAGGACTCGCCCGAGCCCGAGGTCGTCAGCTTGGACTTCTCCAGCGTCTCGAACGAGCCCTTCTCCAGGTCCTTCGGCGCCAGCTTCTGGCCCACGACGTGGTAGGTCAGGACCTTGGTGAGCATGGCCTTGTCGTTGAGGACCTTGTCCAGGTCGGCCTTCGGGATCTTGGCGAAGGCGTCGTTGGTGGGCGCGAAGACGGTGATGTCCTTCGCGTTGTTGAGGGTGTCGACGAGGCCCGCCTTCTTCACGGCGGTGACCAGCGTCGACAGCGCGGGGTTGTTCGAGGCGGCGGTGGCGACGGGGTCCTGGGCCATGCCGTCGAACGAGCCGGCGCCGTCCTTCGGCACCGACGAACAGGCCGGGCCGAACGGCTCCGACATCGACCCCATGGAGTCGGAGTCGGACGGGCTGGCCATGTCCGATCCCTTGGAGGAGCCGGCGGAGGCGCTGTCCGACGCCTTGTCCTTGGAGTCGCTGTCCGAGCAGGCGGTCAGGGCCAGGGGCAGGACGGCGCTGACGGTCACGGCTACGGCGATACGACGGATTCCGGTACGCATGGCAACTCCTCGACGAGTTCGTGCAACTAGCTGGTTCGCAAAGGCGATCTGCCTTCGTCGTGGGGAATCCGGACCTGATCGCCGGGCGGATTGGTGGATCTTTCGCGGATTCCCCGGACGAGTGACATCGGCTGCGCGAAGGTGACGCGGACCGGCGGGAAACGCCCTGGTCAGTCGACCGTGACGACGACCGAATGCCACCCGGAAGCGCCGTCGGGAATGGTCGGCACGCGCTTCTCCGTCTGCGTCTCGCCCGTGCGGTCGGTGGCCCGGACCGTCAGCGTGTGGCCGCCCTTCGTGGCCTGCCACGCGTACGACCACTGGCGCCAGGTGTCACGGGTGTCCTCGGCGGCCAGGCGCGCCTCTTCCCAGGGCCCGTCGTCGACGCGCACCTCGACCTTGTCGATGCCCCGGTGCTGGGCCCACGCCACCCCCGCCACCATCACGGCGCCCGACTTCGGCCGGGCGAAGGGCTTCGGCGTGTCGATCCGCGACTCGGTCTTGATGGGCGCCCGCCGCGCCCAGTCCCGCTGGACCCAGTAGGGGTCGTAGGCGTCGAAGGTGGTCAGCTCGATGTCCTGGATCCACTTGCAGGCGGACACGTAGCCGTACAGGCCGGGGACGACCATGCGGACGGGGAAGCCGTGGGCGAAGGGGAGGGGCTCCCCGTTCATGCCGACGGCGAGCAGCGCGTCACGCCCGTCCATCACGTCGTCGACGGGGCTGCCGATGGTCATGCCGTCGACGGAGCGGGCCACGAGCTGATCGGCGGGGCCGCCCTCGGACGGCGGCTTCACCCCGCACTGCCGGAGCAGGTCGGCCAGACGGACCCCGATCCAGCGGGCGTTGCCCACGTAGGGGCCGCCGACCTCGTTGGAGACACAGGTGAGGGTGATGTCGCGCTCGACGAGCGGCATCCGCAGCAACTCGGCGAAGGACAGCGTGCGTTCGCGGGTGACCCCCTTGCCGTGGATGCGCAGGCGCCAGCTGTCGGCGTCGACCTTCGGCACGGTCAGGGCGGTGTCGACGCGGTAGAAGTCGCCGTTCGGCGTCATGAACGGGCTGACGCCGCCGATCCGCAGCGCCGCCCCGCGCGGCACGGCGGCGGCCTTCGACGCGGGGGCGGGCAGGACGACGCTGTTGCGGGAGGCGACGGCGGACTTGCCGCGGGACCCGCTGAGGGCCCGGCCCGCGGCGCCCGCGCCGGTCGACGCCACGGCGGCGGCCGTGGCGGCGATCAGGAAGCCGCGACGGTCCCAGCCCGTCTCGTCGGGCCCGGCCGTCTCGCGCTGCGCCGTCAGCCGCCCCGCCAGCCAGTACAGCAGAGCGGCGCCCGCCACCGCCCCGACGACGGAGGGCAGGGCGTCCGTGAAGCTCGTCGAGTCGGGCCGGGTCACGGCCGCCAGCGCGCCGACGACACCGAACACCAGGACTCCGGCCGCGCCGGCCCGCCGCCTCCGGGTCGCGACGACGCCGAGGGCGAGGGCCAGCAGGGTCAGCACGGCGAGGATGCCGAGTTGCAGCACGAGCTTGTCGTCCGTGCCGAACTGGCGGATCGCCCAGTCCTTCACCGCCGGCGGTGTCCGGTCGATCGCCGCGCCGCCGACCGCGACGACCGGCCCGGACTCCGGGCGGACGGCGGCGGCGACCAGTTCGGCGACGGCGATCGCCGCGTATCCGGCGAGCAGACCGCTCAGCGCGCCCAGGGACACACGTGCGAGACGGGAGAGCGGTGGTGATGTGGTGTCGTCCATGTCCCGGAATCCGTCCCCGCGGGCCACTTGGATTGGTTTCGCGACCCGAAGGGTCACGGACGACACCCTTTCGGGCTCTCGCGGTCGCGCGGATCAGGCGGGCAGCGGCATCAGCGCCACCGGCGCCGAGGTCGGCTCCTTCGAGCCGCCCGCCGGTTCCACCGTGATGCCCATACCGGTCGCCTTGCCGACCGAACCGGCCATGAGAACGCTCTGCGCGCTGCGCCCGGGGTCCATGAGCCCCGCCGAACGCATCGTGCCACCGTCGTCGAACCACAGCTGATACACCTTGCCGCCCGGCGGCCGCGCCATGGACGCCGCCACGAACACGGCCTTGTCGCGCTCCTGCGACACGACGACGGTACCGCTCGCGCCGCCCGCGAGGCGTGCCGTCCGCGTCCTGGCGTCGGGCGCCGCGAGGACGTCGGCCACCTGGTCCGTGGCCCGCTGCGCCGCGCGCGCCTCCTGCCGGGCGTCCTCGGCCTCCTGGTGCTGCCACACGGTCGTCCCGCCGAGCGCGGCGACCGCGGCGAGGCAGGCGGCGAGCGCCCACCGGGACAGCCGCCGGCCGCGCCGCACGGCGGCGGGGACGGCCGTGGCCGCGGCGGTGCGCGGCGGCTCCTGGCGGACGCCGTCGATGCGCCGCAGGACCGACTCCTTGAACCCGTCCGGCGGAACGATGGTGACCGCGCGCCCGAGCCGGGCCGCCGTCGCCGACAGCTCCCGCACCTCCTGGGCGCAGGCCGGGCACGCGTCGAGGTGCCGCTCGAACGCGGCCTGCTCCTCCGGGTCGAGCGCGTGCAGCGCGTAGGCCCCGGTCAGCGTGTGCAGATCGGCGGTGTTCACGCACTCACCCCCAGGCAGTCGCGCAGGCGGATCAACCCGTCGCGCAGTCGGGTCTTGACCGTGCCGAGCGGCACGGCGAGGAGTTCGGCGACCTGGCTGTAGGTGAGGCCGCGGTAATACGCCAACGACACGGACTGGCGCTGGAGTTCCGTCAGCGTACGCAGACAGCGCCGCAGCTGCTCGGCCTCCAGACGGTTCTCGACCGCCTCGGTCACCTCGTCGAACTCGGGGGTGCGGTCGAGCAGCGCCGCCTTGTGGTCCCGCGCGACGGCGGCCTCCACCGAGCGGACCCGGTCGATGGCGCGGCGGTGGGCGAGGGTGAGCACCCAGTTGATGACGGTGCCGCGGTCGGTGCGGTAGCGGGCCGCGTTGCCCCACACCTCGACGAGCACCTCCTGGGCGACCTCCTCCGACTGGGCGCGGTCGCGCAGGACGCCGCGCACGACGCCCAGGACCGAACCGGCCACGGCGTCGTACACGGAGGAGAAGGCGTCTTTGTCTCCCTTCGCCACATCGGCCATGAGTTCCTCAAGGCTGGGCCCCGCCTCCGGCGGGGGCCCGATGTGGACGGCTTCCTTCACGTTCGCAGACCTCCGAGCTCTGTGGGCGTGCCCCATGCGATCACGGGTGCGGTGGTAATACGGAGCCGGGGCGCGGGTGGATGGGTCCGGAGGGGAACAGATTTTCCGGTGTGCGGTCCGGCGGTGTCAGGGGCGGCCTGCACCTCGCTCGGCGGCGCGCGCGATGTTGCGGGCCATCCCGCCGAAGACCACGGCGTGAAAGGGCGCCACGCTCCACCAGTACGCCTGTCCCGCCAGGCCGTGGGGGTGGAACAGAGCACGCTGGCGGTAGCGGGAGCGGCCGTCCCCCAGGGGTTCCACGGACAGCTCCAGCCAGGCGAGTCCCGGCAGCCGCATCTCGGCGCGCAGCCGGAGCAGCCGCCCGGATTCGATCTCCTCGACGCGCCAGAAGTCCAGGGAGTCGCCGACGCGGAGCCGGGCCGCGTCGCGCCGCCCGCGCCGCAGGCCCACGCCGCCCATCGCCCGGTCGAGCCAGCCGCGCACGGACCAGGCCACCGGCAGGGAGTACCAGCCGTGCTCGCCGCCGATGCCCTCGACGACGTCCCAGAGCCGCCCCGCGTCGGCGTTCACCTCGCGCTCCCGCTCGTCCGTGTAGAGGGAGCCGCCCGCCCAGTCCGGGTCGGTGGGCAGCGGATCGCTGGGCGCGCCGGGGTAGGAGGCCGACGACCAGCGCGTGGAGACCGCCGCCTGCTGGACGCGGCGCAGCGCGAGCGTCACGGCCTCGTCGAAGGGGATGAGCCCGCTCGGCGGGTCCGGCACGTACCGGGCGATGTCGTGTTCGTGGCAGACCACCTCGTGGCGCAGCGATTCGCACAGCGGCCGGGCGATGGACGCGGGCACGGGCGTCACCAGGCCGACCCAGTGGCTGGACAGGCGCGGGGTGAGCATGGGCACCGGGAGCAGGAGCCGTTTGGGCAGCCGGGCTTCGGCCGCGTACCGGACCATCATGGCGCGGTAGGTGAGGACGTCGGGGCCGCCGATGTCGAAGGCGCGGTTGACGTCCGGGGGCATGGTGGCGCTGCCGACGAGGGTGCGCAGCACGTCGCGCACGGCGATCGGCTGGATCCGGGTCCGCACCCAGCTCGGCGTCACCATCACCGGGAGCCGCTCGGTCAGGTAGCGCAGCATCTCGAAGGACGCCGAGCCCGAGCCGATGATGACAGCGGCCCGCAGGACGGTCGTCGGCACCCCCGAGTCGAGCAGGATGTGCCCGACCTCGGCGCGCGAGCGCAGGTGCGGGGAGAGCTCGTGCTCGGGGACGCCCGCCGGGGTGAGGCCGCCGAGGTAGACGATGCGCTTCACCCCGGCCTCGCGGGCCTGCTCGGCGAAGATCCGCGCGGCCTTGCGGTCGGTCTGCTCGAAGGAGTCGCCGGTGCCGAGGGCGTGCACCAGGTAGTAGGCGACGTCGACGCCGGTCAGCGCCTCCCCGACGGAGGCGGCGTCCATGACGTCGCCGCGCACGATCTCCACGTCCTCGGCCCAGGGATGATCGCGCAGTTTGGCGGGGGTGCGGGCCAGGCAGCGCACCTTGTGCCCCGCGTCCAGCAGCTCGGGCACGAGCCGGCCGCCGATGTAGCCGCTCGCCCCGGTCACCAGGCAGCGCATCCCCTCGTCGGGCACCGCGTCCACGACCACTCCCTCGCTCGGTCTCGCTGTTGCCTCCACCTTGTGGTGCGGGGGTCCGCAGCGCCAGCGGACCCGCCGCACCGGCTCCGCCCGGCGGTCGGGGCGAAGGAGACCGGGGGCTCCGCCGTGGCGTAGTGGAGGGTGATCGTCCGGGTGCCCCCGCTGCCGCCGCCGACACCCCGGAGGGTGAGGCGGCTCGCGGTGGCCGACACCTCCGGCCGCACCACCCCGCGGCCGAACACGGGGAACGGCCCCGCCCGCGAAGGGCGGGGCCGTCAGCGAAGGGCGGGGCCGTCAGCGCGTCAAGGTGCCCACGGCGCCTCCACCGCCCATGTCGTGTCCTCGGTGAACAGGCCCGGGTTGTCCGCGGCCCGCGAACCGCCGGGGACGGCGAGATAGAGCTCGGCGTTGTAGTGCCGCAGGTACTGGCCCGGATAGTTCTGGGCCATCAGCCGGACCCCGCCTTGCCCCTGCACGGCGCAGAAGGTGGCGTCCGCGCGGAACAGCGCCGAGCCGTCACCGGCCTCCCGGTGCACCCGGAACTCGCGGTGGCGCAGGTACTCGCCCGGATAGTTGCGGGACTCGAAGGAGTAGCAGGCGCTGTCCGCGAGGCCGGGCACGACGCGCCAGGTGGCGTCGTTCTTCAGCAGGTCGCTGCTGGAGCTGTTGACGACCTCCGTGTACGCGAGCGCGTCCTTGTGCCGGATGTAGCGGTCGGTGTAGCCGGGCGTGGTGACGCGCAGCGACCTGTACCCGGTGGGCAGCGTGACCGGTGCCGCCGGGCTCCTGGAGGCGTTGATCAGGGCCTGGTTCGCCGCCTTGACCCGGGCCTGGTCGACCTTGGTCACCTGCCGGTTGTAGGTCAGGAGGCCGTTGACCTCGTTCTCGACGTCCGTGATCTCCGTGTAGACGGAGGCGGAGAGGCCGGTCGGCATCTGCTGGAGGCGCAGCGCGTCGATGAGGCCGATGAACCGGTTGTTCAGGTGGGCCGCGTCGGCCTGGTCCTCGTACGAGAACCCGTTGCCCGGCGACCACTCGTGCCCGGACACCCGGAGCCCGAGCCCGCCGAACTCACCGAGGACGGCGGCACGGGTCGACGACGGGCGGGTGACCCCCGGTCCCACGTAGTTGTGGTGGTCGATGACGTCACCGTTGCCGCCGTCGACCGCGCCGCAGCAGTTGATGCCGCTCATGTTGTCGACGAGGCGGGAGGGGTCGGCCGCCTTCACCTTGTCGGCGATGCGGGCCTGGTCGTACTGGCCCCAGCCCTCGTTCTCGTCGACCCACATGACGAGCGAGGGCGAGCTGCGGTGCTCGTCGATGATCTGGTCGAACTCGGCCTCCCACTGGGTGCGGGCGGCGGAGTCCGGGGTGCGGGTGTCCATGGCGGGCATGTCCTGCCAGACGAGGAGCCCGAGCCGGTCGGCCCAGTAGAACCAGCGCTGCGGCTCGACCTTGATGTGCTTGCGGACCATGTTGAAGCCGAGGTCCTTGTGCTTCTGGAGGTCGTACTTGAGGGCCTCGTCGGTGGGCGCGGTGTAGATCCCGTCGGGCCAGTACCCCTGGTCGAGGGTGCCGGTCTGGAACACGAACTGGCCGTTGAGCAGGAGTCGTTGCTTGCCGTCGACCGTGCCGCGCGAGATCGAGCGCATACCGGCGTACGAGCCGACGCCGTCGACCACGGCGGAGCCGGAGACGAGTTCGGCCTTCACGTCGTACAGGAACGGATCGTCCGGCGACCACAGACGCGGGCTGGTGATGCGCACCGACAGCTGCGAGCCGACCGCGCCGGTCGCCGTGCCCACGGTCGTGCCGCCGGAGCTGACGGTGACGCGGGCGCTCTGGCCGCTGACCCCGTCGCCCCGGACGGTGACGCGGAGGGTCGAGTCGGACAGGTTCGGCACCATGTCGAGGCGGGTGATGTGGGCCGGGGCGGTCGGTTCCAGCCACACGGTCTGCCAGATCCCGGAGGCGGCGGTGTAGAAGATGCCGCCACCGGGGTGCGGCGTCACATCGTTGATGCGCTGCTTGCCGACGGCCTGGCCGCCGGTCTGTGTCGGGTCGAAGACGGAGACCACGAGGGTGTTCGTACCGCCGTTGAGCAGGGGGGTGATGTCGTAGCCGAAGGCGTCGTAGCCGCCGCTGTGCACGGCGCCCGCCTGCTGCCCGTTGACCCACACCGTCGTACGCCAGTCGCTGGCGCCGAAGTTGAGCTGGACCCGGCGGCCGTTCCAGTTGGACGGCACGGTGAAGGTGCGCTTGTACCAGAGCTTGTCATTCTGGGTGATCTTGCGCTGGATGCCGGAGAGCGCGGACTCCGCGACGAACGGGACCCGGATCTGCTCGGTGAACGACGCCGGCTGCCCGGCGCTCGCCGAGGTGACGGCGAAGTCCCAGATGCCGTTGAGGTTCGCCCAGTCGGGCCTGGTCAGCTGGGGTCTCGGATATTCGGGGAGCGGATTGTTCTGGGAGACCTGATCGGTCCACGGCGTGGTCATCGGCGCCGGTTTGGGGGTCCAGGCGGTGGGCGCCGCCTGCGTGGCGGGGGCCAGGGCGGTGGCGCCGCCCAGGAGCAGGGCGAGGGTGGAGAGCAGGACGCCGAGCGCGTGGCGCGCCGGTCTGCGGCGGGTGGACGAGCGGAGGGGGACGGGCTGATGGCGCATCGGAGCTCCTCGTGTCGCGGGGCGCGGCCGGGTGGATCCGTGAAGGGGTGCCGAAGGTGTGCCGGGGCGTGCGGCGCTGCGACAGGGGCGTGCAGCGCGTTCTTACATCGTTGTAAGGGCAGTTTTTACGCACTCGCCAGGAACACGTCAACGCTTCGGACGCGCCAATTCCCGTACGGGGCCGACTGCGGCCGGATTTCGCCTACGCGCTCGGCGCTCGATGCGGCCCCAGTTCGCCGAGCACAGCGCCCAGTTGTTCAGGGGTGAGAGCCGGGGAGGGGAGGGGCGGCGTGGCGGGCGCGGCGCGCAGGCCGTCCAGGAACAGGGCGAGTGGGCGGCGCCACGCCTCGGTTGAGGTCGCGGCCGACAGCGCCGGGACGGCCCGGCCGAGGGCGGCCAGGGCGAAGAGGACGTCCTCGGGGGTGAGGTCGGGGCGTACGGTGCCCTGCTCGCGGCCGCGTTCGAGGAGGAGTTCCAGGGTGCGGCGGTTGTGCGCGTGCACGGCCTCCAGCGCCTCGACGCCCCGCAGCGGCGTCGTCATGAGGTCGTTGGTGCCGCGGTCGGAGGCGAGGACGGTGAAGACGGCGTCGAGGTAGGCGGTCAGCCCCGCCCACGCGTCGGCGGCGCGGCGGGCCTCCTCGCCCGCGGTCATCGTGTCGGCCAGCGGCTCGTGGAAGACGGCGTCGACGAGGGCGACGCGGGTCGGGAAGTGGCGGTACAGCGTCGCGTTGCCGACCCCGGCCCTGCGCGCGATGACGTCGAGGGGTGCCTCGAGGCCCTGCTCGCGGAAGACCTCGCGGGCCGCCTCGGTCAGCAGCTCGCGATTGCGGCGCGCGTCGCGCCGGCGCGGAGCCGCTCCGCGGTCTGCGCCGTCAGTCATCGTCGTCCTCCGGAGGTCGTGCCAGGAACTGGGGAGTATTCCCCGGAGGAGATGTTATCGTCTGGTCGGTAAACGGGGAGCATTCCCCACTTGAGTGGACGCGGGTCCGCCGATCCCGGGGCGGCGAGTGCGGCCCCACGAGGGGAGGGCCGCACTCGCTCCCGCTCAGTGCCGGGACGCCAGCGCGGGCGGCGCCGTTCCGGTGCCCCAGTTCGTCGGCCGCTCCGAGAGCCCGACCTTGATCGTGCCGGAGCGGAGCAGGTCCTTGTGCGAGAGCCAGCTCTGGCGCAGCGCGCCCTTGCCGGTCCGCACCGAGGACACGTACTGCTGCTTCGAGGCGTCGGCGCCCGGCGCCTCGACGGTGATGCGGCGGCCGTGCGCGGGCCGGATCTCGACCTTGTCGAACATGGGCGCCGAGACGATGTAGTTCGCCGAGCCGGGCTGCGCCTCGAAGACGCCCGCCATGGCGAAGACGAGCAGCGACGACGTCGAGCCGAGGTCGTCATTGCCGGGCATGCCGTACGCGTCGTCGGTGTAGAGCGTCCGCAGCGCGCGCAGCACCGCCGAGGTCTTCCACGGGGAGCCGGTCCACGCGTACATCCACGGCGCGTGGAAGTCGGGCTCGTTGTTCGGGTTGAAGGCGAAGTTGTTGTGGTAGTCGTAGGCGCCCGTCACCCAGGACTCCGAGGCGGCCTTCGCCGGGTCGGTGAGCACGGTCGGCAGGTCGAAGAACGTGTCGAGCCGCTGCTCGGCGCTCTTCTGACCACCCATCAGGCCGAAGAGGGTCTTCGGGTCCTGCTGCGCGAGCCACTGGTACTGCCAGGCGGTGCCCTCGTGGAAGGCGCCGGACTGGGTCGGGTCGGGGTCACCGGCGACGCTGCCGTCGGCGTTCCTCGTGACCGGGAACCCGGTGAAGCCCTGCGACGTGACGGAGGTGTCCCACAACGTGGCGAAGTTGTCGCAGCGCGCGGCGAGCGTCGCCGCCTTGTCCTGGTGGCCGAGGCCCGACGCCATCGTGGACAGGGAGCAGTCGGCGAGCGCGTACTCGAGAGTCGCCGAGCCCGCCTGACGGCTGTCGCCGAACTTGTAGCCCGGCAGGTTCTGGTAGCCGACGAAGCCGTTCTTCACGTAGGTCGGATTGCCGTCGCGGCCGCGGAAGAGCGACTGGTCGGCGGGGACCTCGTTGGCGTTCTTCCACAGTGCGTCGAACAGCTTGGCCGACGTGCGCTTGTCGAGCAGACCGCGGTGGTACAGATCGACGACCCACGGGGTGACGGGGTCGCCGCTCATCACGTTGGTCTCACCGCCGCCGAGCCCCCAGCGCGGCAGCCAGCCGCCGTCCTCGTAGATCCGCAGGACCGACTTGGCCATGTCCGTGGCCCTGTCCGGTTCGAGCAACGCGACCAACTGGTTCTGCGAACGGTAGGTGTCCCACAGGGAGAACATCTGGTAGTACGGCGCGTCCGCCCGGTGCACCTTGTCGTCGAAGCCGCGGTAGCGGTTGTCGACGTCGGAACCTATCGAGGGGTGCAGGAGCGAGTGGTAGAGCGCGCTGTAGTACGTGCGCTGGTCGGCGGTGGAGCCACCGGCCACCCGCATCCGGTTCAGCTCGTCCCGCCAGGTGTCATGTGCGCTAGAGCGCGCCTTGTCGAACGAACGGGGCTGCTCCGCCTTGCGGTTGAGCCGCGCCCCGTCGACCGAGGTGTAGGAGAGCCCCACCGAGGAGCCGACGCGGTCGCCCTTGGCCGGGTCGAACGACAGCCAGGCACCGGCGCGCTTGCTGCCGCGCGACGCCTCGCGCTGTCCAGGGGTGAGCGTGGAGTCCGTCCACGTGCCGAACGTCTTGAACGTCCGGTCGAACTTCGCGCTGAAGTAGACGCGGTAGCGCTCCTTGCCGGTCTCCCCGCAGAAGTTGCCGCCCTGGACCCAGCCCTCGACGGTGTCGTTCCCGACGACCTTGATGTCGCCGGCGTAGGTGCTGCCGTTGCTCTCGCCGGCCTCGATGAGCACGTTCTGCGCGGCGGAGGAGGCGGGGAAGGTGTAGCGGTGCTGGCCGGTGCGCTGGGTGGCGCTCAGCTCGGCCTCGATGCCGTTGTCGAACGTCACGCCGTAGTAGCCGGGCGACCGGTCCTCGTCGGCGTGGCTGAACTTGGCGGCGTACCGGGCCGGGTCGGACGAGGTGACCGCGCCCGTGGTCGGCATGAACCGGATGTTGCCCATCGTCTGGCAGCCGACGCCCGACAGGTGGGTGTGGCTGAAGCCGAGGATGGTGTCCTGCGCGTAGTCGTAGGACGCGTACTTGTTCAGCTGGGTGTCGGGGCTGAGCTGCACCATGCCGAACGGGGTCGTGGCGCCCGGGAACGTGGTGCCGTCACCGTTGTTGCCGATCGACGTGTCGACCAGGGTGGTGGGGTCCTTGGCGAACTGCGGCCCCTGCTCGTGCGCGCTCGCGACGCCGGTCGTGGTGGCGGTGGCGGTGGCCATGGTGGCGATGACCAAGAAGGCGGTGGACAGGCGTTTCCACGCTCGCATCGCGATCCTCTCGTGCGACAACGTTGTCATACGTGCCCGTCGATCTTTGTGCCTCGGATGCCGTCCCGTCAATGCATCGTTGCAAAACCGATGCCGTCACCGGAACGGGTGTCCCGGTGACGGCATATGTGTGAACAGGTGTGAGCTACCGGCGCTTGCGCCTGCCCTCGGTCTCGCCCGGTGGGCGGGACAGCACGACCAGGCTCCGCTCCGTCACGAGCAGCGAGGTCCCCGCCTTGTGCTCCCGCTCGTCGGCCGCGCCGTTCGGTTCGGCGGTGTCGATGAGCGTGGTCCAGCGCGTCCCGAAGCAGGCCGCGGGCAGCACGAACTCCATCGGCTCCCAGAAGCCGTTGAACAGCAGCAGGAAGGAGTCGTCGACGGCCGTACGGTTGCGTGACGCCGGTGCCGAGATCTCGTCGCCGTTCAGGAACACGCCGATCGCGTGCGCGTCCGGCCGGCCCCAGTCCTTCGGGGTCATCTCGGCGGCGTCCGGCCGCAGCCAGACCAGGTCGGGAAGGTGCCCGTCCTGCTGCGGGACGCCCTCGAAGAAGTGGCGGCGGCGCAGCACCGGATGGGCCTTGCGCAGGGCGATCAGCTCCCGGGTGAAGCCGAGCAGCTCCCGCTCCTCCTCGCCGAGGTCCCAGTCGATCCAGCTCAGCTCGTTGTCCTGGCAGTAGGCGTTGTTGTTGCCGTCCTGGGTGCGGCTCAGCTCGTCGCCGTGGCTCAGCATCGGGATGCCCTGCGACAGCATCAGCGTGGTCAGGAAGTTGCGCTGCTGGCGGGCGCGCAGTTCCTGGACCGCCGGGTCCTTCGTGGGGCCCTCGGCGCCGCAGTTCCAGGACCGGTTGTGGCTCTCGCCGTCCTGGTTGTCCTCGCCGTTGGCGTCGTTGTGCTTGTCGTTGTACGAGACCAGGTCGCGCAGGGTGAACCCGTCGTGCGCGGTGATGAAGTTGACGCTCGCGCGCGGCCGGCGCCCTTCGTGCTCGTACAGGTCGGCGGAGCCGGTGAGGCGGGAGGCGAACTCCGGCAGGGAGTGGTCGGTGGTGCGCCAGAAGTCGCGTACGCAGTCGCGGTACTTGCCGTTCCACTCGGACCACAGCGGGGGGAAGTTGCCGACCTGGTAGCCGCCGTCGCCGAGGTCCCACGGCTCCGCGATCAGCTTGACGCGGCTGATCACCGGGTCCTGCTGGATGACGTCGAAGAACGCGGACAGCCGGTCCACCTCGTGGAACTGGCGGGCCAGGGTCGCCGCCAGGTCGAAGCGGAAGCCGTCGACATGGCATTCGGTGACCCAGTACCGCAGGGAGTCCATGATGAGCTGGAGGACGTTCGGGTGGCGCACGAGCAGGCTGTTGCCGGTGCCCGTGGTGTCGTAGTAGCGGCTGAAGTCCTCGTCGGACAGGCGGTAGTACGAGGCGTTGTCGATGCCGCGGAAGGAGAGCGTCGGCCCGTTCTCGTTGCCCTCGGCCGTGTGGTTGTAGACCACGTCGAGGATTACTTCGAGCCCGGCGGCGTGCAGGTCCTTCACCATCTGCTTGAACTCGGTGACCTGTTCGCCGAGCGTGCCCCGGGCGGCGTACTCGTGGTGCGGCGCGAAGAAGCCGATCGTGTTGTAGCCCCAGTAGTTGGAGAGGCCCTGGTCGAGCAGGAACCCGTCCTGGAGGAACTGGTGCACCGGCATCAGCTCGACCGCGGTCACGCCAAGGGACTTCAGGTGCTCGACGACGGCCGGGTGCGCGAGCCCCGCGTAGGTGCCGCGCAACTCCTCGGGCACCCCCGGATGGGTGCGGGAGAGCCCCCGTACGTGTGCCTCGTAGATGACCGAGTCGGTGTACGAGTACGACGGCGGCTTGTCGTCGCCCCAGTCGAAGGAGCGGTCGACGACGACCCCGCACAGCCCGTGCCCGGCCTCGCCCTCGCGCTTCGGCTGCTCGTGCACGGCGAGGGCGTAGGGGTCGAGGAGGAACGCCGAGGAGTCGCAGCGGTGTCCCGAGCTGGGCTCCCACGGGCCGTGCACGCGGTAGCCGTACCGTCGGCGCGGGCCGACGTCCGGCAGGTAGCCGTGCCACACGCTGCCGTCGACCTCGGGCAGCGTCACCGTCCGTTCGCCGCCGTCCTCGTCGAGGAGGACCAGGTCGACCTGGTCGGCGACCGCGCTGAACAAAGCGAAGTTCGTGCCGTGGCCGTCATAGGTGGCGCCGAGCGGGTAGGGACGTCCCGCCTGGACGCCCCCGTCCCCGGAGTTCTTCCCCCGGCCCGTCACGAGGCGGTTCCGGCGGGCGCGCTCTCCAGGGCGCGGGCGATCTCGCGCACCGCGCTCCCGGGCGCCACCGGGGTCTGCGGCAAGGTCAGCGCCTCACTGGACCACGGCGCGGGTTCCTTGCCGGCGAGCGGCTCACGGTCGTGGTCGGACTTGCGCAGGGAGAACCAGATGATGCGCCGGCTGTTCGTCGTGCAGCTGCCCCAGCCGTCGCTCAATGTCGCTATTTCCAGCAGGTGGGACTCCGGGTCCTCGGGCCGCTCGGCCTCGGAGGCGTCGTGGTGCGACACCGCGGTGATCAGATGCTGGCCGGTCCACCACGTCTCGATCTCCACGCGCTCGACCGGCCCTTCGGCGGCCGCGTGCAGCAGCAGACCGACCCCGCGGGTCGCCGACGTCACCAGCTTCTGCAGCCCCCAGTAGCGGAGGTGGGCCGCGACGACGCGCTGCATCTGCGCGACGCGCTCCGGCGAGGACTCCACCTCGACGTGGTAGTAGCGGGGCTCTGTCCGGTTCATGGTTCGTGCTCCTCACCGCGTGACTCACGCCTGGACGCGACGACTTCCCGTGCGCACGTCGCGTGAGCTCTGCTCGCTCGGGAGTCAGGACCAGCGTCAACCGCATACTCCATTGGTGCAACACGAGCGTGACCGGCCCATCACGCTGCGCTCAACAGGACGGATCGCCGATCACCCCGCACCATGGTGGGGAGCGGCCCTGAGTGACGGTCCGCTCTCACTCCGTGCATGTTCGGCAACCCGTGGAGTCATGTCTCCATGGATTCCAGGAGGTCGACGGATGCCATGGACGCATCACAGGTCGGCGAGGAGATCGAGGGACAGCTGAAGCGATACCGGTGGTGGGAGCGGCGTTTCCTGGCGGCTCCCACAGACGCGAGGGTCCGCGCGCGGTTCGAGCTGGCCGTCGAGGCGCTGTGCGCCGCGACCGGCGAGCGATGCGGCCGCGAGGCGGCGTCCACGGCCGAGCGCCATGTGCGCGCCGTCCGTCCCCCGGGCGGGACGGACGGCGGACGACGGAGCCGACCGCACGAGTCCGACCGCCGAGCAGAGCACTGGAGGTGAGAGCGATGACGAACAGGGCACAGCTGGTTCCCGTGCAGATCGAGGACGTGCGCCCCCGGGTCGGGGGCGGCCGCGGCATGGCGAAGGCCGTCGTCGGTGAGTCTTTCCCGGTCACGGCCCTGGTGTTCGCCGAGGGGTCCGCCGTCGTACGGGCGCACGCCGTCCTGCGCGACCCGGAAGGACGCACCGTCGACTGTGCCCCGATGCGCGAACTGGTCCCGGGCGAGGACCGGTGGAGCGCCCAGGTCACCCCCACCTCCACCGGCAGGTGGAGCTACTGCGTGCAGGCGCATGTCGACCCGGTCGCCGCCTGGCAGCGCGACGCCGCCATAAAGGTGCCCGCCGGCGTGGACAGCGACATCACCCTCGAAGAGGGCGCCGAGCACCTGGAGCGCGCCCTCGGCCGGGTCGCCGACGAGGCGGCCAGGCGTACGTTGTTCGAGGCGATCCGCGTCCTGGCGGACGGCGCGCGGGACGACGCCGAGCGGCTCGCCGCGGCCACGGCGCCCGAGGTGTGCGCGGTCCTCGCGGCCCACCCGCTGCTGCACCGGCTCACCGAGAGCCCGCCGCTGCCCCTTCTCGTGGAGCGCGAACGCGCCCTGTACGGCGCCTGGTACGAGTTCTTCCCGCGCTCGGAGGGCGCCGTCGTCGAGCCGGGCTCCGCGCCGGTCAGCGGCACCTTCGCCACGGCCGCGCGCCGTCTGCCCGCCATCGCGGCGATGGGCTTCGACGTCGTCTACCTGCCGCCGGTCCACCCCATCGGCACCACCCACCGCAAAGGGCCGGACAACAGCCTGACCCCCGGCCCGCACGACGTCGGCGTGCCCTGGGCCGTCGGCTCCGCGGAGGGCGGGCACGACGCGATCCACCCCGACCTCGGCACCCTCGACGACTTCGACGCGTTCGTGGCGCGGGCCCGCGGTGAGGGCCTGGAGGTCGCGCTCGACTTCGCCCTCCAGTGCTCACCGGACCACCCCTGGGTGGAGAAGCACCCGGAGTGGTTCCACCACCGCCCCGACGGCACGATCGCCTACGCGGAGAACCCGCCGAAGAAGTACCAGGACATCTACCCGATCGCCTTCGACCGCGACCTGCCCGGCCTGGTCGCGGAGACGGTGCGGGTGCTCCGCCACTGGATGGCGCACGGAGTGCGCATCTTCCGCGTCGACAACCCGCACACGAAGCCGGTCGCGTTCTGGGAGCAGATCATCACGGAGATCGGCCGCACCGACCCCGACGTCGTCTTCCTGGCCGAGGCGTTCACCCGTCCGGCGATGATGCGGTCCCTGGCCGAGGCGGGCTTCCAGCAGTCCTACACGTACTTCACCTGGCGCAACACCAAGGAGGAGCTCACCCGGTACGTGCGGGAGCTCGCGGGGGAGTCGGCCGCCGCGATGCGGCCCAACTTCTTCGTCAACACCCCGGACATCCTGCACGAGTTCCTGCAGCACGGCGGCCGTCCCGCGTTCGAACTGCGCGCCGTCCTCGCCGCGACCCTCTCGCCCGCCTGGGGTGTCTACAGCGGTTACGAACTCTGCGAGAACACCCCGCTGCGCCCCGGCAGCGAGGAGTACCTGCACTCCGAGAAGTACGAACTGCGCCCGCGGGACTGGGCGGCGGCCGAGCGCGAGGGGCGCACCATCGCCCCGCTGATCACCGCGCTGAACGACATCCGGCGCCGCAACCCGGCGCTGCGCGGGCTGCGCGACGTGCACTTCCATCACGCCGACAACGAGGCCGTGATCGTGTACTCCAAACGCAGTGGCCCGAACACGGTCCTGGTGGTGGTCAACCTGGACCCGCACCACACTCAGGAGGCGACGGTCCGCCTCGACCTCGCGCGGCTGAACGACGGCGGCGACGCCCCGTTCCCCGTACGGGACGAGCTCACCGGTGCCACCTACACCTGGGGAGCGAGCAACTACGTGCGCCTCGTGCCGGGGGAGTCGCCGGCCCACGTCTTCACCGTCGGCTGAGACCGCGCCGGCCGAACCGCCCGATCACCTCACCTCACCTCATCCGCGTCCTCGGAGGCAGACCCGAATGTCCACGGACGACATGGCGCAGGCCGCACAGTCCTCGTACCTGCCCACCAAGTCACCCGACCCCGAGTGGTTCAAGCGCGCCGTCTTCTACGAGGTGCTCGTCCGCTCCTTCTGCGACAGCAACGGCGACGGCGTCGGTGACCTGAAGGGCATCACGTCCAAGCTGGACTATCTGCAATGGCTGGGCGTGGACTGCCTGTGGCTGCCGCCGTTCTACACGAGCCCCCTGCGGGACGGCGGCTACGACGTGGCGAACTACATCGTCACGCTCCCCGAGTTCGGGGACCTCGCGGACTTCGTCGAGTTCGTGGACGCCGCCCACCAGCGGGGCATGCGCGTCATCGTCGACTTCGTCATGAACCACACGAGCGATCAGCACGAGTGGTTCCAGCAGTCGCGCAGCGACCCGGAAGGACCCTACGGCGACTACTACGTCTGGTCCGACGACGACAAGAAGTACGAGGACGCGCGGATCATCTTCGTCGACACCGAGGTCTCCAACTGGACCTTCGACCCGGTCCGCAAGCAGTACTTCTGGCACCGCTTCTTCTCCCACCAGCCGGACCTCAACTTCGAGAACGCGGCGGTGCAGGAGGAGATGATCGCCGCGCTGCGGTTCTGGCTCGACCTGGGCATCGACGGGTTCCGCCTCGACGCGGTGCCCTACCTCTACGCGGAGGACGGCACCGACTGCGAGAACCTGCCCGCCTCCCACGAGTTCCTCAAGCGGGTCCGCAAGGAGATCGACGCCAACTACCCGGACGTGGTGCTCCTCGCCGAGGCGAACCAGTGGCCCGAGGACGTCGTCGACTACTTCGGTGACTTCGCGTCGGGCGGCGACGAATGCCATATGGCGTTCCACTTCCCGGTGATGCCGCGCATCTTCATGGCGGTCCGCCGCGAGTCCGCCGAACCGATCTCCGAGATCCTCGCCAAGACCCCGGCCATCCCGTCGGGCTGCCAGTGGGGCATCTTCCTGCGCAACCACGACGAGCTGACCCTGGAGATGGTCAGCGACGAAGAGCGCGACTACATGTACGCGGAGTACGCGAAAGAGCCGCGGATGCGGGCGAACATCGGGATCCGCCGCCGCCTCGCGCCCCTGCTCGACAACGACCGCAACCAGATCGAGCTGTTCACCGCGCTGCTGATGTCACTCCCCGGCTCGCCGATCCTGTACTACGGCGACGAGATCGGCATGGGCGACAACATCTGGCTCGGCGACCGCGACTCGGTACGCACCCCCATGCAGTGGACCCCCGACCGCAACGCCGGCTTCTCCTCCAGCGACCCCGGCCGCCTCTCCCTGCCGACCATCATGGACCCGGTCTACGGCTACCAGGTCACCAACGTCGAGGCGCAGATGGCGTCGCCGTCCTCACTGCTGCACTGGACGCGCCGCATGATCGAGGTCCGCAAGCAGAACCCGGCGTTCGGCCTCGGCTCCTACACCGAACTCTCCTCCTCCAACCCGGCCGTGCTCGCCTTCCTGCGCGAGTACAAGGACGACCTCGTGCTGTGCGTGCACAACTTCTCGCGCTTCGCCCAGCCCACCGAGCTCGACCTCCGGGCCTACGACGGACGCCACCCGGTCGAACTGATCGGCAACGTCCGCTTCCCCGCGATCGGAGAACTGCCCTATCTCCTGACCCTGGCGGGACACGGCTTCTACTGGTTCCGGCTGCGGGGCACCAGCATGACGCCCCGCATGGCACACCACGATTGGACCTGATCCATGACTTCGCCTCTGCTGTCCGATACGGCCGTCGGTCCCGCCCAGGTGCCCGCCTCCTCCCTCGCGGCGCTCCTGGCGCGCTGGCTCCCCCGCCAGCGATGGTTCACCGGGCAAGGCCGTGATGTCACGGGTGTCTCGGTGGCCGCCGCGACAGCGCTGACGACCGACTGCTACCACCTCCTGGTCCGCGTCGACCAGCGGGGCGCGGCGGACGGCGCGCACTATCAGGTCCTCCTCGGCGTGGCGACGCACGTGCCGCCGCGCATGAGCCCGCACATGATCGGTGAGGTCGAGGCGCGGCCCGGCGAGCGGCTCATGGTCTACGACGCCGTCCATGACCACCGCGCCGCGATCGTGCTCCTCGAACGGCTGCGCAGGGGCGGCTCCGCGGGGCATCTGCGCTTCGAGTCGCTGCCGCGCACCTCGGTGCCGTGCGGACTGACCCCGCGCGTCCTCGACGTGGAGCAGTCCAACACCTCGATCGTCTACGGCGACGAACTCATCCTGAAACTGTTCCGCCACATCCAGCCCGGCATCAACCCCGACCTGGAGGTCACCGGAGCGCTCGCCCGGCACGGCTTCACCCAGGTCCCCGCGCCGATCGGCTGGTTCCAGACGGAGGCCCCGTTCTGGTCGACGCTCGGCATGGTGCAGCCGTTCCTCACCGAGTCGACGGACGGCTGGACACTGGCCCTGGAATCCAGCCGCCGCCGCACGGGCTTCACCGACGAGGCGCGCGAACTGGGCAGGATCACGGGTGAGCTGCACGTGGCCCTCGCCAAGGCGTTCCCGAGCGACTCGCGGCCCGCGGACCAGGCGGCGGGGCTCGCCGACGCGATGACGCACCGGCTGCTGCGCGCCGCCGCGAGCGTCCCCGAGCTGCGCCCGTACGTGCCCGACCTCCAGGACGTCTACACCGCGGTCGTCACCGAGGGCGGCGACGCGCCGCTCCAGCGCACCCACGGCGACTTCCACCTGGGCCAGGTCCTGAAGGCCCACGGCCGCTGGCACATCGTCGACTTCGAGGGCGAGCCCGCCAAGCCCGTCCCCGAGCGCCGCGCCGACCGCTCGCCGATCGCGGACGTCGCCGGGATGCTCCGCTCCTTCGACTACGCCGCCCGCTCCGGCGGGGAGTTCCACCCCCGCTGGGCCGACCTGTGCCGGGACGCCTTCTGCGCCGGATACGGCGAGTCGGGCGGCTTCGACCCGCGCGCCGTCCCCGCCGCGCTCCGCGCGCACGAGGCGGACCGCGCCGTCTACGAGGTGGTCTACGAGTCGGTGTACCGCCCCGAACTGCTCTCGGTCCCGATGAACGCGGTGGCCCGCCTGTGCGCGGGCGGCACCGCGGGCACCGGCGCCCCGCACATGTCCGACCGACGTCCCGTCCAGGAGGCCTGACATGTCCGTCGCCGATCCCGTAGCCCTGGAACCGGTCGACCCGGTCGACCCGGTCGCCCCGACTGTCGCGGTGGATCCGGCAGCGCCGGTGGACCCGGTGCGGCCGGTCACGTCGCTCGACGAGCCGGTCGCCGAGCCGGTGGACCGGGTGCCCGGCACCGCCCCGCTCGCCCCTCTCGACGACGACGTACGCGCCCGGCTCCTCTGCGGCGCCCATCACGACCCGCACTCCGTGCTCGGTGCCCACCCCGTGCGCGGCGGGCTCGCCGTGCGCGCTCTGCGCCCGCACGCGACACACGTGTCCGTGGTCATCGGCGCACGGGTGCGGGACCTGCACGACGAGGGCGACGGCCTGTTCGCGGGCCGGATCCCCGGCCAGGGCCACGCGCCCTACCGGCTGCGCGTGACCTACCCCGACGGCGTCGTCGAGACGGCGGACCCCTACAGCTTCCCGCCCGCCCTCGGCGACCTCGACCTGCACCTCATCGCCGAGGGGCGCCACGAGGAACTCTGGACGGCCCTCGGCTCACATGTGCTCGAACGCGGCGGCGTCCTCGGCACACGTTTCACCGTCTGGGCGCCGAACGCGCGCGGCGTCCGTGTCCGCGGCGACTTCAACCACTGGGACGGCACCGCCCTGCCCATGCGCTCCCTCGGCTCCTCGGGCGTGTGGGAGCTGTTCGTCCCCGGGATCGGCCCCGGCGCCACGTACAAGTACGAGCTGACCGGCCCCGACGGGCAGCGCCTGGAGCGGGCCGACCCGATGGCCCGGCGCACGGAGGTGCCCCCGGCGACGGCGTCGATCGTGTGCGACAGCGACTACGAGTGGGGCGACGGGACATGGCTGCGCCACCGCGCGGACCGCCCGGTGCACACCGCCCCCATGTCCGTCTACGAGGTGCACCTCGGCTCCTGGAAACCCGGGGCCACCTACCGTCGCCTCGCCCACGAACTGACGGAATACGTGTCGGCGCTCGGCTTCACCCATGTCGAGCTGATGCCGGTCGCCGAGCACCCCTTCGGCGGCTCCTGGGGCTACCAGGTCACCGGCTTCTACGCACCGACCGCCCGGCTCGGCGGCCCCGACGACTTCAAGTACCTCGTCGACACCCTCCACCAGGCCGGTATCGGCGTCATCCTCGACTGGGTGCCCGCGCACTTCCCGCGCGACGAGTGGGCGCTCGCCGAGTTCGACGGCCGCCACCTGTACGAGCACGAGGACCCGCGCCGCTCGGCCCACCCCGACTGGGGCACGCTCGTCTTCGACTACGGCCGCAAGGAGGTCCGCAACTTCCTCGTCGCCAACGCCCTGTACTGGTGCGAGGAGTTCCACATCGACGGGCTCCGCGTCGACGCCGTCGCCTCCATGCTCTACCTCGACTACTCGCGCGAGGAAGGGCAGTGGGCCCCCAACGAGTTCGGCGGCCGGGAGAACCTCGACGCGGTCGCCTTCCTCCAGGAGATGAACGCCACCCTGTACCGGCGCGTCCCGGGTGTCGTCACCATCGCCGAGGAGTCCACCGCCTGGAACGGTGTCACCCGGGCCACCCACGAGACCGGCCCCGACGGCTTCGGCGGGCTCGGCTTCGGCCTCAAATGGAACATGGGCTGGATGCACGACTCGCTCGAATACGTCGCGCACGAACCCGTGCACCGCAAGTACCACCACAACGAGATGACCTTCTCGATGGTGTACGCCTACAGCGAGAACTACGTGCTGCCGATCTCGCACGACGAGGTGGTGCACGGCAAGCAGGCCCTGGTGTCGAAGATGCCGGGCGACTGGTGGCAGCGGCGCGCCAACCACCGCGCCTACCTCGCCCACATGTGGGCCCACCCCGGCAAACAGCTCCTCTTCATGGGCCAGGAGTTCGCGCAGGGCGCCGAGTGGGTCGAGGACGAGGGGCCGCAGTGGTGGGTTCTCGACGAGAGCAACCCGGCCGCCGGTGACCACCGCGGGGTCCAGCGGCTCGTCGGCGACCTCAACCGGCTGTACGTGTCGCACCCCGCGCTGTGGGAGCAGGACACGCGCCCCGAGGGGTTCCGGTGGAGCACGGCCGACGCGGCCGAGGACAACGTCTTCGCGTTCGTCCGGCACGCCGCCGACGGCACCCCGCTGCTCGCGGTGGTGAACTTCTCCCCGGTGGTGCGCGAGAACTACCGGCTCGGCGTGCCGCCCGCCGCGGGTTCCTGGCGGGAGATCCTCAACACCGACGCGACGCGGTACGGCGGCAGCGACGTCCGCAACGCCGAGCCGGTGCGGCCGGAGCCCGAGCCGTACAACGGCTTCCCCGCCTCCCTCACGCTGCGCCTGCCGCCGCTGGCGGCGGTCTGGCTCACTCCGATGTGACGGGGGCGGGCGTCAGCCCGTTCTCGATGACCTCCCGGGCCACCTCGTTGAGCAGGACGCGGTGGTGCCGGGCGTGCCGCCGCAGCGCCTCGAACGCCTGGTTGAGGGTGATGCCGCTGCGGGCCGCGAGGATGCCCTTGGCCTGCTCGATGACGATGCGGGTCTGCAGGGCGGTGTGCAGCTGCTCGTTGACCGTGTGCTGCTCGCGGATGACGCGCGCCTGGAGCAGCCCGATGGTGGCGGCGTCGGCGAGCGCCTGCGCCAGGGCGAGGTCGTCGGCCCTCAGCGGCCGGTCCCCGGTGCGCAGCAGGAGGAGGGCCCCGAGGTTGTCCTGGCGCAGCCGCATCGGCAGTGCGGTGGCGAGCGTGTACCCGGCGTCGGCGCGGACCCGGTCGAACTCGGTCCGGTGCGCGTCCGCCCCGGCCGGGCCCGGCGCGGTGACCGCCCGGGCGGTGCGGTGGGCCTCCACGGCCGGGCCCTCGGCGCAGGCGACGTCGAGCACCCGCTGCAGGGCGGGGCTGGGGTCGCACGGGGCGGGGCTGTGCAGATGCGCGCCCGGGTGGGCCAGGAGGACCGCGGCGTCGGTGACGTCCAGGAGCTCCTGGCAGCGGACGGTCATCTGGTGCAGGAAGTCGATGACGTCGAAGTCCTCCACCAAGGTGTCGGCCAGCTCCACGAAGGTCCTGGCGATGTGTTGTTCCCTGCTCATGCGTCTACTCCTTGACTGCCGCGCGGAACGTGCCCGGCACGGTCGGCCGGATCAGTTCGGATCGGGCGGCAGTTCCCGCTGGATGATGCCGTGGGCGGTCTCGGACAGGGACTCGCCCGACGCGTAGGCCTGGGCGCGCAACCGGTCCAGCGCCTCGGCCAGCGGAACCCCGAGGCGCTCGCTGAGCACCCCGGTCGCCTGGTGCACCTCGGCCCGGTGCAGGCCCACCGTCCCCGCGAGGCCGGGGACGGCGCCGCTGTCGCCGGGCTTGGGCCAGCGGTTGAGGACCTGTTGCGCCAGCGCGTCCGCGACCAGCCGGCCGTTGGTGGACTGCAGCGCCGTGAGCGGGCCCTGCGCGCGCCGGTAGCCCGTCATCGTGCCGACCTGGACGGCCCCGATCCGGACCGGCCAGATGAACAGCGCCGCGATGCCCAGTTCCTCGGCCTCGGCGGCGAACTGCGGCCACTGGCGGGTCAGCAGCCGCCCCAGGTCGGGCACTTCGTGTACCTCCGTCTCGTCCTTGCGGAAGAGCCGGCTCGGGCCCTGACCGAGGATGAACTGGAGGTCCTCGATGCGGGCGCTGGTCGCATCGCTGAACCACACCAGCTCCTGACCGAAGGTGACGGCGATGCCGCCGAGGCCGAGCGCCCGCGCGGACGCCTCGGCCCACGACCGGCGGTCCTCGTCGCTCGTCGCCGCGTGCAGACCCGCCAGCAGCTCCCGCACTGTGGAACCCATCTCCGCACACGCTTTCCTCGGTGCTCCCCCGGCGGCGCGGCGTCCGCCGGCTGCACCTTGTCAGGGTAGTGGAGGCGGCCCCGGCAGGAGGCCGCCGGGCACAACCGGCCCTACTCGGCCGCGGGCTCGGGCGACTTCGCCTGCTCCGGCGTGCTGTAGAAGACCGACGAACCCTGCTTGCTGCGCTGGGCGAGGCCCTTGGCGACCAGCCCCTCGACCGTGGTGCGCACGACGGGCTTCTTGAACGTGCGCTCCGGGTGCGCCGCGGCGAGCGCGTCGGCCAGCTCCGCCGCCGAACGCGGCTCCTTCTGCTCCTTGAGGTACTCCTGTACGAGGGTGACCAGCGTCGGCTGCGCACTCGCCGACGCCTTGCGCGCGGGGCGCGCCGGCGAAGTGGCCTTGGTGGACGTCGCCTTCTCGGACGTCGCCTTCTCGGACGTCGCCTTCTCGGACGTCGCCTTGGCGGACGGGGCCTTCGCGGAGGGGGCGGCCTTGGCGGACGTCGTCTTCGCGGACGCGGTCTTCGTGGCGCGCGGCTGCTTGCGCTTGGGCGCGGCGCTCTTCGCACCTGTGCCCGCAGCGGACTTGCGGCGCTGCGGCTTGGCCACCGCGGCGGCGGCCTCCTCGGCGCCGAGCGCCTGCTGCATGCTGACCAGGATCGCCTGGTCCTCCTGGAGCGCCTGCAACTTGGCCTGCAAGGTCTCCAGTTCGGTGCCGATCTCCTCCTGCTCCTTGGCGTTGCGCTCGAGGTCGGCGGCGACCTGGGCCGCGTACTGCGCCTTGACGTTCGGGTTACCGGGCTTGGGATCCGTCACGAGTAGCTCCTGGGTTCACTGGTCCGGCGATGAGCGGATACGGCTGAGGCCCTGATGATTGACCGAGTCTAGGACAGTGCCTACCGCATGACGTAGAAACGCCGTACATCGCGGTGCGAGGCACGTGTGCACAGGCGCGGCGGGCATGGGGAGTGCCTCGTGCGACGGGCGCAGGGCCCGTCGCCCCGGTCCGCCGCACCTCAGGCGGTTTCTCAGGGAGTGAGCCATGTCGCAGCCCACCGCTTTCCATGACTTCGGGGCCCTGCACTTCGGCAGCCGGGCCCAGTTCGAGCCCGCTGACGTGGAAAGTGTGTGCGAGGAGGTCCGGGGGAGTGACGTACGTGACCTGTACGTGGTGGTGCACGGGGTCCACAACGACAAGGAGGCCGCCGAAGCCACCGACGCGGCGTTCCGGCAGTTGCTCACCGAGGCGTGGGACGGCGCGACACATGAGGTGGGATTCCTGGGTGTGCGCTGGCCGTCGTTGTGTTTCAGGGACGAGGGCGCACCCGGCCTCGCCGGACAGGACGGCGACGAGGCGGGTGTCACCGACGCCACGGCCGACGACCTGCGCCGCCAACTCCCGGACAGCGAAGGCCCTTTGAACGAAATCGTCGCCCTGCTGAACGAGCGGCCCGAACGCGGGCTGGCCTTCGACGACTTCGGCTCCGCGCTGCGCCGCCTCGCGGAGATTCCGTTGCAGGACCCGGTCGCCGAGTTCGCCGCCGACACGGAGGGCGAGGTGCTGCCCCAGGCCGACCCCCTCATGTTGTTCGAGGACACCCGGACGGTGTGCGCGGAGTTCGCGGGTGCGCTGCGGGACCTGCGCCGCGCCCTGACGCTAGAGGCGGGGGAGCCCGCGCACCACGAGAAGGGCGCCAAGACGTCCGAGGTGTCCGAGGAGGGGACGCTCGTGGAGACCCGGTCCGCGGGACCGCGCCCCGCGCGCCCGCTCAGCGACCGGGTGAACCGGGCCGGCACGGTCGCCTCGGGCGGCCCGGTGGGGGAGACGGCCCGCTCGGCGGACTTCGCCGAACTGTGGACGGGCGCGCGCGAACTCTTCCGTCAGGTCGTCCGCCATGTCCTGCGCCGCAGGGCCGGGTTGATCGGGCAGGCGGGCCTCGGCCCCTGCCTGCCGATGCTGGTGCGGGGCAGCGATGTACGGCTGCACCTCGTCGGGCACGGGCTCGGCGCCCGCCTCGCCGGGTTCGCGCTGCGCGGCCTGGAGGAGAGCGGCGCGGACCCCGTCACCCTGTCCTCCCTCACCTTCCTGCAGGGCGAGATGTCCCACTTCGCCTTCGCCGACAGCCTGCCGCAGCAGGTGTCGGGGCACGGCGCGCTGTGGAGCCGCCGGCGCCTCGTGCAGGGCCCGCTGCTCTGCACGTTCTCGCACCTCGATTCCCACCTCGGCGTGCTCTACCCGCTGTCGGCCCAGATGATCGGCGACTCCAGCGAACTGGCGACGACCGCGCGCAAGTGGGGCGCGCTCGGCTTCGACGGCATCCAGGGGGTCGACGGGCCCCCGCCGGTCGACCTGGAGGAGGCGCCGGAGCAGGACGGCCGGCAGGCGCCCTATCTGAACGTGGACGTGTCCGACGTGATCCGCTGCGACGACATGCCCATGGGCGGGCATCACCAGGTGTTCCACCCCGAGATCGGCCGGCTGCTGCGGTGTGCGGCGGAGTGGGCGTGAGGGTCAGCTCTTCGCGGCGCGCACCGGATGCTTGCTGAGGACGGAGACCCGGTTGAACGCGTTGATCGTGACGGCCACCCATATCACCGCGGAGATCTCGTCCTCGGTGAGGCGGGCGCGGGCCGCCGCATAGGCGCTCTCCTGAGCCGCGGCGTCCGCGGGGTGCGTGGTGGCCTCGGCGAGCGCGAGCGCGGCCCGCTCCCGGTCCGTGAACAGTTCGGTGTCGCGCCATGCGGCGAGCGTGCCGAGGCGCCGGGTGGACTCACCCGCGCGAAGAGCGGCCCGTGTGTGCACGTCGAGGCAGTAGGCGCAGCCGTTCAGCTGGGAGACGCGTAGATTGATGAGCTCGACGAGGAGCCGGTCGAGCCCGGCGTCGGCGGCGGTCGCCCGGACGGCCTCCGACGTCTGTACGAGGGCCTGGTACGCCTTGGGGCTCTGCTTGTCGATGTAGACACGTGTGAGGTCGCTGTGGTGGTCGGTGGGGGTGCTGCGGTCGGTGTGGTCGCTGCGGTCGCTGCGGTCGCTCAACTCGGTCTCCTTCGGGGGCCGTCGCGCGGCCGGGCTCGCCTCGCGGTGCGCCGGGCCTTATGATCGACCATAGTTGTTGAATCTCAAAATACTTGAGAACACATGAGACCACTGAGAACACTCGGGGTAGGAGGGGCAGGGATGAGCGACACCGTAGAGGTGCTCACCGCCCGGGACGTGCCGCTGGGCGGCCCGCGCGCGATGCCGGTCCGGCGGACGCTGCCGCAGCGGGCCCGCACGCTGATCGGGGCCTGGTGCTTCGTCGACCACTACGGCCCCGACGACGTGGCGCGCACCGGCGGCATGGATGTCGCGCCGCACCCCCACACCGGCCTGCAGACCGTCAGCTGGCTCTTCACCGGCGAGATCGAGCACCGGGACAGCATGGGCAACCACGCCATGGTCCGCCCCGGCGAGCTCAACCTCATGACCGGCGGCCACGGCATCGCCCACTCCGAGGTCTCCACCCCGGACACCACCGTCCTGCACGGCGTCCAGCTGTGGGTGGCGCTGCCCGACGCGCACCGCCACACCGACCGCGACTTCCAGCACCACGTGCCCGAGCCCGTCCCCCTCGACGGCGCCGAGGCCCGGGTCTTTCTCGGCACCCTGGCCGGCGCGACCTCACCGGTCCACACCTTCACCCCCCTGCTCGGCGCCGAACTCCTCCTGGCCCCGCACGCGACCGTCACCCTCGACGTCGACAGCTCCTTCGAACACGGCGTCCTCGTCGACCAGGGCACGGTCACCCTGTCCGGCACGTCACTGGAGCGCGCGGCGCTCGGCTACCTCGCCCCGGGCACCACGACCCTGACCCTCACCAACGAGACGGACGCCACGGCCCGCCTGATCGTCCTGGGCGGACCGCCGTTCGGCGAGGAGATCGTGATGTGGTGGAACTTCATCGGACGGTCGACGCAGGACATCGCGCAGGCGCGCCAGGACTGGGCGCAAGGGCGGCGCTTCGGTGAGGTGAAGGGGTACGACGGGGATCCGCTGCCCGCTCCTGAGCTGCCGAACGTGCCCCTGAAGCCGCGCAGGAACAGTCGCTGACCTGGTTCACCTGTCACGGCGGTTCTGTTCCGGCACATGTGCCGCCTCCGCGGTGGTCGTGGCCAGGTCGAGCATCGTGCTCATGGCGCCCAGGTGGATGCCGTACTCGGTGCGCTGGCCCGGCAGGAGATCGGTGCGCAGGGCGCGGGCGTAGTAGTGGGCGGCCTCGGGGTGGTTGATCTGGCGCAGGGCCACGGCGTGGGCGGCCGGGGAGAGCGTGGAGCCGTGCACCGTGCGGCGGAGGTAGTGCTCCACGGTGCGGAGCCAGGTGCCGGGGGTGCGGTCGTAGCCGAGGCGGGCGAGGACGGCGAGGGTGCGTTCGGTGCCGAGGACGGTGGCCAGCATCAAGGTGTCGGCCTGCTTGGCGAGCTGGTAGTTGCGCGGGTGGTCGCCGTCCTCCTCCATCAGCCGGTCCAGGCGGCCGAGGTCGCGACCGTAGCGGTCGGCGAGTTGGTCCAGGCTGATCCGGCGGAGGCCGTCGTAGCGGGCGAACTGTGAGATGACGCCGTCGTGGTGGGGGACGAACATCCGGCGGGAGACGTGCTCCCAGGCCTCCGCCTGGGCGTGGCCGAGGCCCGTGGTCTCCTGGACGTCCTCGCGGCGGTGGCCGGGGAGCCGGTGCCAGAGCCGGGCGGCGAGTTCGAGGGTGCTGGCGGCCGCGATGTTGGTGTAGGCGTTGTCGTCGACGCCGGGTTCGCCGCTGTCCGGGAGCCTGTCGTGGAACTCGTCGGGGCCGATGACGCTCCGCAGGTGATGGCGGTCCGTGTGCGGGTCGCGGGTGCTGGCCGTCGTGTAGAACTGCGCGATCTGGAAGATCATCGCCGCGCCCTTGGTGTGCAGGTATTCGAGGTCCCCGCTGTGCCGGGCGTACCGCAGGATGCTGTGCGCGAGAGCGGCGCCGACATGTTGCTGCAGGGCGGTGTGGTCGCGCTGCCAGTGGCCGGTCAGGGGGTTGCGCACCCAGGGAACGGTGACCTCGTCGCCGCCGGCACCGCTCTGCCAGGGGTAGCGGGCGCCGCCGCTGCCGTGCCGCCGGGCCTCCCGGGTCGCGGCCGCCAGCCGGCGGTGCCGGTAGTCGAGGGCCGCACGCGCCGCCGCCGGGAAGGTGCGCGACAGCCAGGCGATCGCCGGGGCCTCGTCCCAGAAGACGCGGCCCTGGTACTCCTCGCCGTGCAGGCCGCGCGCGGGGATTCCGGCGTCCCGCGCCTGTCCGGCTGTGCCGACGACCTGGTGCAGGTGGAAGCGGTAGAGGCGGAGCACCTCGGCGTGGTCGAGGCGGGGCGGCAGGGGGCTCGTGGCCCATTGCCGGTGCCAGGACCGGCTGTGCGCGGCCAGGAGGTGCTCGCAAGCGGCCGGGAGGGCCAGGTCGGCCAGGACCTGGCCGCGAAGCTCCTCCATGGAGGAGGAGCGGTCGCACCGCAGCGCGGTCACCTTCCACACGGTGAGGGGGCTGTCGGGGGTGACCTCGCCGTCGAGGCGCGCGGATGCCGCATGGGCCAGACGGGCGCCGGGGGCGGCCGGGGCGGTGGCGCGGCGGTTTGCCGGGAGCAGGGTGCAGGCGAGGGCGATGCCGATGAGCGACTGCGTGGTGTGGCAGGTCAGCCATGCGGTGCGGGCCTGGGGTGCGGCGGCGGTGACCCCGGCGAGGTGCTGGGTGTCCACATACCGTCCGACCTGTGTGTTGCTCACCTGTGCGTCGATGGTGGCCGTCGCGGTCAGGGGGCCGCTCCAGTTCTCCGCGTGGACGGTCACCTTCTGCAGCGCCAAGGAGGCGTGTGCGGCGTGGACGACACGTTGTTCGTGGATACGTGTGCGCCGCCCCGAGGTGTCGAGCAGCGCGCGGTGATGGTGCAGGATGCCGTGGCGGAGGTCGAGGACGAAGCGTTCGTCCCGTACGGCGCAGTGCGGGCCGGGGGCGAGCGCCTCTCCCCGCCGCCCGTCGGCTTCGCGGTGGTGGAGGACCAGGGGCAGCCAGTTGGGCAGGCGGACGACGGCTTCCATGTCGACGTGGTCGCCCTCGATGACGGCCTGGGCGACGTTGTAGACGCCGGCCGCGTAGGTGCCCGGGTAACAGGGGGCGCAGTGGTCGTCGGTGGCGGTGGCGCCGCGGACGGCGAACACGCCGTTGCCCAGCGTGCACAGGGTGGCGTGCCGGGCGGCCTGTTCCGGGGCGCCGGGGTCGGCGCGGAACTCCCAGAGCCACGGCCGGATGCTGGACATGCCGTAGGCGGGGGCAGGTTGAGGGGTGGGGGCCGAGGGGCCGGAGGGATGTCCGGCGGCTCTGTGGATCATGGTGTGTCCGTCAGAGTAGTTGGGCGAGGTCGCAGACGAGAACGTCCGGGTTCTCGCGGGTCAGATGGTGCGCGGAGCCGGAGCGGTGCACGGCCACCACGGTGCGGAACCCGCCGCCGACGGCCGCCTGGACTCCGCTGGGCGCGTCCTCGAAGACGGCGCAATGCCGTGCGTGTACGCCGATGCGCTCCGCCGCGGCGAGGAAGCTGTCGGGAGCGGGTTTGCCCGCGAGGTGTGCGCGGGTGATCTCGGGGCCGTCGAGCACGACCGGGAAGAAGTCGCTCAGTCCGGCGAGCCGCAGCACGTCCCGGCACGAGGAACTCGCGGACACCACCGCCAGCGGTATTCCTCTGGTCCGCAGGTGGGAGAGGAGCCGCAGGGAACCGGGATAAGCCTCGGCCCCTTCGGCGGTGAGCATGGAGCGGTACATGTCTCTTTTGCGTGCGACGATCGCGCGCAAGGTGGCCCGGTCCTGGGTGTCGTCGTCCGAGCCTTCCGGGACGCTTATACCGCGCCGCTCGAAGAATGCGGCGGCCGCGGCGAGAGGCGCGAGGCCGTCGAGTTCGTGATAGTCGGCGGCGGTGAAAAGATCCGGGTCGTCGAAGGCGGAGTTGATCGCCTCCTGCCAGGCCCGCCGGTGCTGGATCTCCGTTTTGGTCAAGGTGCCGTCGAGGTCGAAGACGCACCCCGCGATACCTTCGAGCAAGCGCTCGCGGTCTGCCGTCACCGCGACTCCCTAATGCGAGGTCGAACCTCGCAGGACGAAATCCGGGCCCGCGGCATAACGCTGCACCTCGGCCAGGAACTCTTTGGCGGGCGGGGCCTCGACATGCGTGCGGAAGGCCCGTTCGTCCGCGTAGGCCTCAAGGACGTAGAAGCGGCTCGGATTCCATTCGTCCGCGACCACGTCGAACCTCTCGGTGCCGGGCTCCGTCTCCAGAATCCGCTCCCGGGCCCGCACGGCGGCGTCGCGGAACGCGTCACGGTGGTCGTTCTCGACGGTGAAGGAGACAACGACTTCGTACACGGCTTCTCCTCAACTCGAACTGGAAAACGTGGGGTTGGCATGGAGTTGCCGAGAAAGGACATTCCAAGCGCGCAGCACGCGGAATGTCCAACGTACGAGGGAAGTCGCTAGGCCGTCCGGGTGAACGGATGACTGGCCCCGGCCGACCGCGCAACCCGTACTCCGTGAATGGCAAGGTGACTCGTTCAGACGGCGCCGCACCTACCGCGGGCCATACGACCACGACGACCACACCCCCCACCCAATTCATCGCCGACGCGGGCGCTTTGCGCCGCGTCGCCCTCGCCCTCGTCAAGGACCACGTCGTGCGGGTCTGGGCCCGGGAAAAGAAACGACAGGCGTCCGCGCACGACGGTGACTACCACCAGGACCACGGATACGAACTGCCCGAGGGGCGCGCGCTGGACGATCTGGCGCGACGGATCCACGAACAGGCCGACATCCTGACCGCCGAGTTCCCGCACCACGCGGATCTCGCCGAGCGCAGCAGACGCTGCGCGCGGCAATGCGCCGATTCCGGCACGGACATCACCGCCCAATGGGAAGAGTTGCGGGCTTTCCTGCGCGGCCTTCCGGAACAGGAGAACGTCTTTTCCGAGGGGCCGGGGCTGGCCCGGCTGACCGTGGACGACGACCATGTGCGGATCCTGCTGGGGCCGCCGGAGCGGGCGTGGGACCCGGGCTTGGCACCGGCGTCGGCACCGAAGTACCTGCGTGCCGTGTCCCGGCTCCTCGCGGCGGTCAGGGCCGAGGGCCGGCCGCCGACCCGGGGCGAGCAGGTCGCCGTGCAGTTCGCCTACCTCCTGCTGGACCAAAGGGAGCGGATCGACGGGGAGTTCGTGGCATGGGGTGTCCCGGGGCTCCCATCAGACGCTCCTGTCGCTCACGGACCCCGGCGAAGGCCATGTCCTCGGCAGCACCCTGTGCACCCCCTACCTCGACGGAACCGTCGTCCACATCGAGCACATCGAGCGCGCGGAGAGCGAGGACCGTGAGGCGTGCGAGCCCTACCGGCTGCCCTCGGTGCGGACGATCGCGCGGGTGCGCCTGCACACCGGGGTGTCCGCGCCAGTCTCCGTGTATGTCGGACGCCCCATGTTCGAGAGCGACTTCGACCTGTCCCTGGTGAAGTCGGTGCGCTTCATGGCCGCCACCTGTTCCACCCTGTTCCAGGCAGGTGTCGCGGAATGCAAGATCTCCATGGAACACATGACGGCACGTCAGACGGTCCGTTTCATGCGCGCGGTGGCCGCCGACACCCTCATGGACCCGCACCGGCACGTCCTCGCCGCCGCCTTCAACCTCAACGACCCGTTCACCGACGACCGCGACAAGGACGCCCCGGCCCGGGTCACGGACCGGCTCGCCCTCGGACGGCTGGCGATCGAACTGACCAGGCTCGGCGGCTTCGCCAAGGTGGCCTGGGACGGCGCCGACGACTCCCAGCCGAGCGACCCCGTCATCGTCCAACTGGGCCACCGCGACGCGGCCACCCTGGTGCACGAGGCACATACCGCGGGGCTGCTGACCTACATGTCGGCAGGTATCAGCTTCGACACCCTCGCCGAGGTCGTCCACACCGGTGTCGACGCCGTCGGCATCGGCAGCGCCCTGCACCACAAGGACGCCGACACGGGCTTCCACGGCCCCTTCATCGAGGAACGTCTCGCCCGGCTGCACACCGTCCGCGACGAGGCCGAGAACTCCGTACGCGGCCGGGCCGCCCGCGTGCTGGCGCGGCTCGACCGCATGCACTACGAGGGGTCCCTCGGCGTCGCCGACGCCGGACTGCGCGACGCCCTGGCGAACGCCGTGACCGGCCGCGGCGCACATGTCGACGTGGCACACCTGTCCGGGCTGCTGTGCCGCCTTGAGCACATCGCCGCACTGCCCGCCGACACCCGTCACCCCTACCTCACCTGGACGAGCCGGCTCCTCCAGGCCGGCGAGGAGAGCCTGGCCGCCCGCCGCCACCGGGGCGCGTGGCAGGAGCGGGCGGCGCTGCTCGGCGCGCTCGCCCGCGACGAGGACCTGGAGGAACTGCACACCCGGCTGCGGGACTTCTCCGCCGTGCCGCCCCCACGCGCCGGGTCCTGACCTCGGTCACGTCACCGGCATCTCACATCCGTCCCGTTCCTCTCAGGAGGCGAACAACGCATGAAACACACGGACACCAGCCGGCTCATCCGGCAGGACGTCGAGATCGGCGTCCTCGGCCTGGGCGGTGTCGCCCTGGCCGGCCTCTACGAACCCGTCGGCCACGACCAGGCCGTCGCCACCGTCCGCACCGCGCTCGACCACGGCGTGCGCTACCTGGACGTGGCCCCCTTCTACGGCACCGGCCTCGCCGAACTCCGCTACGGCGACGCCCTGCGCGGCGCCGACCGGGGCCGCTTCGCCCTGTCCACCAAGGTCGGCAGGCGGCTGGAGAAACTCCCCAACGGCCGCCAACGGGAGCCCGACGCCATGTTCGAGGGCAGCACCCCGTACGCCTTCACCTGGGACTGGTCCCGCGACGGACTCACACGCGGACTGGAGGGCTCCCTCGAACGCCTCGGCACCGACCACGTCGACATCGTCTACTGCCACGACTGCGACTTCTACGAGCAGGAGGAGGACACCGTCTTCGACGACCGCACCGCCCACGAGGTCTTCGAGACCCTCGACGACCTCCGCTCCCAGGGCATGCTCAAGGCCATCGGCTTCGGCCTCAACCGCGACGACTTCCTTCTGCGCATGGTCGAGAACCTCGACCTCGACGTCATCCTCTGCGCCGGCCGCTACACGCTCCTCGAACAGCCCGCCGCCCGCAAGCTGCTGCCGCTGTGCGAGGAGCGCGGCGTGTCCGTCGTCGTGGGCGGGCCCTACAACTCCGGCCTGCTCGCCGACCCCGACGACGCCCACTACGAGTACGACGACGCGCCCGAGGACAAGGTCGCCCGCGCCCGCGCGCTCGCCAGGATCTGCGAGGACCACCACGTGTCATTGCGGGCCGCCGCCCTCCAGTACCCGCTGCGCCACCACCAGATCGCCAGCGTCCTCGTCGGCTGCAAGAGCCCGCGGGAAGTCACCGACAACCTCGACCACTTCCGGACCGAGATCCCCGACGAGGCATGGTCCGACCTCGACCGCTTCAACGAAGAGGACCGATGACCCCGCCCGACGCGGCCCCCGTACGCCACCGGCGCCCGCTGCCGCCCTCGGAGGCGCCGGCCCGCGCCCACGACTGGGCCTTCCTCGACCTCGACGGAGTCCTCTACCTCGGTTCGCGGCCGGTCGACGGCGCGGCCCGCGCGGTCGCTGCCGCACGCGCCGACGGCATGCGCCTGGCGTTCCTCACCAACAACGCCCTGCGCACCCCGGGGGAGGTCGCCGAGAAGCTGCGCCGGTACGACGTCGCCGCGGCGGAAGCGGACATCGTCACCTCCTCCCAGGCCGTGGCCGCCGTGATCGCCGCACGCCACGGGGAAGGGGCCCGCGTCCTCGTCGTGGGAGGCGAAGGGCTGGTCGCGGCGCTGCGCGAAGCACGCGTGAGCGTCGTCGACTCCGCCGACGACGAGCCCGAGGCCGTCGCCCAGGGGTTCGGCGGACCCGACATGCCCTTCAGCCGCTTCACGGAAGCCTGCCACGCGATCGACGCGGGAGCCGCCTGGTACGCGACCAACCCGGACCCCACGATCCCGACCGACCGGGGAGCGGCCCCCGGCAACGGAGCCGCCATCGACCTGCTGCGCACCAGCACGGGCCGCGCCCCGTTCGTCGCCGGGAAGCCGTTCCCGCCGATCCACCGGCTGGCCCTCAGCCGTACCGGAGCCGCCCGGCCCCTGTACGTCGGCGACCGCCTCGACACGGACATCGCGGCGGGCCACCACAACGACTGCGACACGCTGCTGGTCCTCACCGGAGTCACCTCCCCGGCGGATCTCGTCGCGGCGGCGCCGCACGAACGCCCCACGTACATCGCCGACGACTTGCGTACGGGTCTGCTCCGCGCCCACCCCGCCACCGAGACGGTCGACGGGGGCGCGCGGTGCAACGGGTGGACCGCGCGGCGGAGTTCGGCGACGGGGCTTTCACTGACGGGATCGGGCAGCGCGCTCGACGCGCTGCGGGCGCTCTGCCATGCGGCGTGGACGGCGTCCCCCGCCGCACCCACCACGCTCGCCTGCGGGGATGCCCTGCGGGTCGTCGAGTCGTTGTCGGCCGAGGACGGGACCCGGCGCTACAGGCGGTAGGTCTCGCCGGCGCGTGGAAGCAGCCAAGTACGCTCTGCGCTGTGGAGCGTCACCGGCCCGCGGCCTGTGAACACCCGCGCACGCACCCGCCCGGCACCGAGAGGCCCCGCATGACCGAGCCCACCACCCCGTCGACCCCCACCGTCGAGCGCGTCGACGCCCGGCACCGCTACGCGATCCAGGTCGACGGTGCCACCGCCGGGTTCACCGCGTACCGCGACCGCGAGGACCGGCGGGTCTTCTTCCACACCGAGATCGACGACGCCTACGCGGGACAGGGCCTCGCCTCGATCCTCGTACGTGAGGCGCTGGACGACGTGCGCCGTGCGGGGCTGCGCATCGTGCCGGTGTGCCCGTACGTGGCGAAGTTCCTGAAGAAGCACGAGGAGTACGCGGACATCACGGACCCGGTGACCCCCGAGGTGCTCGCGTGGCTGGACGGGCAGCTGAAGCGCTGACGTTCAGCGCTTCTCGGGGCCGGGAGGCTCCGGGTCCTCGTTCTCGTTGAGGTCGAAGACGCTCTCGCGCAGGGCGCGGATGACCCCGTCGAGTTCGTCGACCCCGCGCATCAGCCGGGTGTGCGCGGGGCCCTCGCCGATCATCGCGGCCGTGCTGTGCAGGCTGAGCCCGGCCTCGAAGATCCTGCGGACGACGCTCTCCCTGAGGTCGGCGGCGATCCGGTCCCGCTCACGGGCCAGGGAGAGTTCGCGCACCTCGGCCTGGAGCGCCGCGTTGGCCACGAGGGACGCGTTGATCCGGTCCCGCAGACCGTGCGCGGCCACCGCGATCAGCAGGCTGAGGACGCCCCAGAGCACGACGCGTCTGCCGGTCACGGCGGCGGGCGTGTCCTGCGCGACCGACGACGCGGCCTGGACGGCCACGACCGCCACCACTACGCACCCCGTCTCCCAGCGGCGGTGGAACAGCGCCGACCAGATCAGCGGGACGAGGAGCACGAGGCCGAGCCCGGCGACCGTGCCCGAGGCCAGGATCAGCTGGAGGACGGAAGCGGTGTAGAGCAGCGGCACCAGGACCGGCGTCCAGGCGGGCAGCCGCCGCCACGGCAGCAGGAAGGTGCCCGCGCACAGGACGAGGAGGGCGACGCTGGACAGGTAGACCGGCCAGGACTCGAAGCCCGCGCCCGGCACCAGGGCGCTGACCACCGCGATCAGGGCGACGAGACCGAACGGGCCGGCCCGCAGCGCCAGGCCCGGCCGCCGGAACTGCCAGCCGACGCCGACACCGGCGCCGTCGGGGTCGGGGTCGGTCAGTGCCTGCCAGGGATCGGTCGGTGACTTCACGACACACCCCCGTCGGGCCCGAGCGCTCAGAGACCCCCACCGAAGGGCATGTGCGGCCGTGCCCCATCGTATCGACGCAGCGGAACGACAGACAGGTATCCGGAAAGTCGTCAGGCCCGGTTGACGTTGGCGGTGAGCAGCCGGAGCAACTGCTTCGCCGTGGCGTCCTGTTCGGGCGTCAGGCCCATCGCCTCGCCGATGGCGAGCGGGACGGCCTCGGCCTTCTCCCGCAGCCTCGCGCCGGTGTCGGTGAGGGTGATGGAGACCGAGCGCTCGTCGTCCGTGCGCCGCCGCCGGCGGATCAGGCCGGCGCTCTCGAGGCGCTTGAGGAGCGGCGAGAGGGTGCTGGACTCCAGTTGCAACGCGGTGCCCAACTCCCGTACGGACGCCGTCTGTTGGTCCCAGAGCACCAGCATGACCAGGTACTGCGGATAGGTGAGTTCCAGCGCGTCGAGCAGCGGTCGGTACCGCGCGACGACGGAGCGCGAGGCGGCGTACAGGGCGAAGCACAACTGGTCCTGGAGGAGGAGGGAGCCCTTGGGCTCCGCGGCGTCGTCCACGCTGCGGTCCTTACGTCGGATTCTCGGCAACCGCTCACCCTACCATTCCGGCCGCTCGCGATCGTATACCGCTCGATTCAGTTGTGCGCGACTGAATCGAGCGGTACGTTTCTCTCGTCGCCGGGCGGCCGCCCAGGCCGCCGGCACGATCGTGAGGAGCATCCAGATGTCCGAGCCCGTCGCGTCCGCCGCGTCCGTCACGCCCCCGGTCCTCGAACCCGCCGCCGCCGCGTTCGCCGAGGCCACCGCCAATCCGCCCTACCTCTTCGACCTCGGCCCCGTCGAGGGCCGCAAGACCGTCGACGAGGTGCAGTCCGGGGAGATCGACAAGCCGGAGATCGCCGAGGAGTGGGTCACCGTCGAGGGCGGCCCCACCGGATCGGTCCGCGTCCGCGTCGTCCGGCCGCTCGACGCCCCGGCGACCCTGCCGGTGATCGTCTACGTCCACGGCGCGGGCTGGGTCTTCGGCAACGCCCACACGCACGACCGTCTCGTGCGCGAACTCGCCGTCGGCGCCCGCGCGGCCGTCGTCTTCCCCGAGTACGACCTGTCGCCCGAGGCCCGCTACCCGGTGGCCATCGAGCAGATCTACACCGTCGCCCAGTGGGTCGTCCGGGAGGGCGCCGACAACGGCTTCGACACCGGCCGCGTCGCCGTGGCCGGCGACTCCGTCGGCGGCAACATGTCCGCGGCGCTGACCCTCATGGCCAAGGAGCGCGGTGACGTCCCCCTGGTGCAGCAGGTGCTGTTCTACCCGGTCACCGACGCCTCGTTCGACACGCCGTCCTACCACCAGTTCGCCGAGGGCTACTTCCTGCGCCGCGACGGCATGCAGTGGTTCTGGGACCAGTACACGACCGACGAGAAGCAGCGCGCCGAGATCACCGCCTCCCCGCTGCGCGCCACCGTCGAGCAGCTCAAGGACCTGCCCCCGGCCCTGGTCATCACCGGTGAGGCCGACGTGCTGCGCGACGAGGGCGAGGCCTACGCCAACAAGCTCCGCGAGGCCGGTGTCCCCGTCACCGCCGTGCGCTACCAGGGCGTCATCCACGACTTCGTCATGCTGAACGCGCTGCGCGAAACGCACGCGGCCGAGGCCGCGATCGGTCAGGCCGTCGCCACCCTGCGGACGGCCCTCGGCACCGCGTGAACACATGACGGGGCCCGGACGGCGGTCCTACGCCGTCCGGGCCCCGACCTGTGGTGTGCCGCGCGCTACGGGACGCGGGCCACGGCCACGTAGAAGCCGGACAGCTCCTCGCGCGGAGCGGGTGTGTCCTTGTACCACTTGGTGGCGGTGACCAGGCCGGGCTCCACCAGCTCCAGGCCCTCGAAGAACGGCTCGATCTCCTCGCGCGTCCGCATCCGCAGCGGGATCTCGCCCTCGCGGTAGGTCGTCGTCACCGACTTCACCAGGTGCGGGTGCTCGTCGGTGGTGCCGTGCGAGAACATCAGGTAACTGCCCGGGGGCAGCGCCTCGACGAGCTTGCGGGTCAGGCCGTAGGGGTCCTGCTCGTCGGTGATGAAGTGCATGAGGGCGATCATCGACAGGGCGATCGGCCGCTCGAAGTCCAGGAACCTGCGCGCGTGCTCCAGGATGACCGCGGGCTCGCGGACGTCCGCCTCCAGGTAGTCGGTGGCCCCCGCCGGGTCGCTGACGAGGAGCGCCTCCGCGTGGCGCAGCACGATCGGGTCGTTGTCGGCGTACGCGATCCGTGCCGTCGGCACGATGCCCTGCACGATCTGGTGCAGATTCGGCTTGGTCGGGATGCCCGTGCCGATGTCGAGGTACTGATCGATGCTTTGGTGCGCCAGCCAGGCCGCCGCGCGGTGCATGAACGCCCGGTTGCGCATGGCGTTGAGCCGCGCCTCGGCGGGCAGCTTCTCCGCCACCGCCTGGTCGACGGGGTAGTTGTCCTTGCCGCCGAGCAGCCAGTCGTAGACCCGTGCCGGGTGGGGCTTGCTCGTGTCGATACGACCTGCGGAGGACTGTGCCGTCATACGTGACTCCAACGCGCGCGGGATGAGGTGGTGGCGATTATGCCACTGGAACGGGCCCCGGATTCCGATGAGTTCGCCCCGCTCCGGAGGTCTCCCCTCGTGACAGGTGTGACGCTGGTGTGAGCGGGACAAGGGCGAGCGGGAGGCAGTCGTGCGGGACACGGACATGAGGAGCGAAGTCTGGCGGATGGTGCACGCCGAGCGCGCTGCCCTCGTCGACGACCTGACGGGGCTCGACGCCGCGCAGTGGGAGACGCCCTCGCTGTGCGCGGGGTGGTCCGTGCACGACGTGGTCGCCCATCTGGTCGACACGGCGCTCACCACCCGCACACGTTTCGTCGTCGGCCTCGCGCGGGCGCGGTTCGACTTCGACCGGCTCAACGAGCGCGGAGTGCGGCGTGAGCGCGGGGCCACACCTCGGGAAACACTGGCGCGGCTGCGCGAGGTGGCGGCACGCACCTCGACGCCACCGGCCCCGCTCGACACCCGGCTCGTCGAGGAGGTCGTCCACGGTGAGGACATCCGCAGGCCGCTCGGCCTGACACACACGTATCAGCCGGAGGCCGTGGCCAGGTCGCTGCGTCTCCTCGCGCGCACCCCGGAGGCGTTCGGCGGCGCCGGACAGCTCACGTCCCGCGTCCGGCTCACGGCGACGGACACGGACCTGTCGGTCGGTGACGGGGCGTCGGAGGTCACCGGCACGGCCCTGTCCCTGCTCATGGCCGTCTCCGGGCGTGAGGTCATGCCGCCCGGCCGCGGCGGTGGGCGGTGACCGGCTCCTCGCGGCGGCCGTCACGGGCGTGACCGGTGACGAGCCGGAGATGGCGGCCCCGGTGGCGGCCCGCCGGTGGCCGGGCGTCACCGCGCAGGCGGTCCTCTATCCGGTCCATGCAGAGCAGCAGCAGCCCCATGACGGGCAGCAGTGCGACAGCGACTATCAGCATCAGCGGCGTCCTCCCCGCAGCGTCACCTGCCGGTTGCCCGGCCTTCACGCCTTCACGGACCCCGCGATGTGAAGGTCCCGCAACGGTCGGGAGGGGGCGGTCAACTGGCCCCTTCGAGAGCGGCGTTGTCACCCGCCGGGGGACGTTTCGGCGCAGACGGCCGGGACATGTGGGGAGGCAGAACGAGCCGAGCGGAAAGGACCGCTGTGATGACCGACAGAGTTGTCCACCCCTATGACCCCAGCCACGCGCAGACCACGTACGACCCCGGTCACGCGCAGACCTCCTACGACCCCGGTCACGCGCACGCCGCGTACGACCAGGGCCACGCGCAGGCCACCGCGGCGCCCCTCAGCCCCACCGAGCCCACCGGCTCCCACCTGACCCACGCGGACCTCCTCGGCTACGCCGTCGAGGCGAGCGACGGCTCGATCGGCACGGTCGACGCCTACTCCGCGGAGGTGGCCCCGAACCACCTCGTCGTCGACACGGGCGGCCCGCTCCTCAGCAAGAAGGTGCTGCTGCCGCGCTGGGTCATCGCCCGCGTCGACGAGGCGGACCGCACCCTGTACGTCGCCCGCCCGCGCGACCTGATCAAGGCGGCCCCCCGGTTCGACCGGGACATGCGCGTCACCGACCCGGGCTACCGCGCGCGGATCGACGAGCACTACCGCGCGGAGCACCAACAGCGCTGAGCCCAAGGTCACTCACGTTCCAAGGCACCGGGACGGGGCACGCGGTGGGGGCGGCCGGACGACACGGCGGACATGCCGTTCGCGGCGCCCGGCCGCAGTATGAGCGACAAGGATGCGGAGGCAGCAATGAACATGATCAAGATCGCCTACAAACCGTTCGGCATCGGCCTCGGGATGGCGGCGGGTGCGGTCAGCGGCGCCGTCTTCGGGCAGGTCTGGAAGCGGCTCGGGCACGACGACGACGCGCCCGACGCCACCGACGAGGAGCGCCAGTGGCGCGAGATCCTGCTGGCCGCCGCTCTCCAGGGTGCGATCTTCGCCGTCGTGCGGGCGGCCGTCGTCCGGGGTGGCGCGCGGACGACGAAGAAGCTGACCGGCGTCTGGCCGGACTGACCGCCCCGCGCGCACGGAACGTCCCGCGCGCACGGAACGTACGGAACCAAGGAACGCGGGAGGCGGAATGGCGCGGCGGCAACGAGTGATCAAGGCGACCCCGGCGGCGGTCTGGGCCGTCCTCGCGGACGGCACCAAGTACGCGGACTGGGTGGTCGGCACGGCGTCGTCCGAGCCGGTCCGCGGGCAGTGGCCGGAGGTCGGCGCGAGCCTGCGGTACGAGGTGCAGCTCGGCCCCGTCCACCTGACCAACGAGACGGTCGTCCGGTACTGCGAGGAGGGCGCCCTCCTCGAACTGGAGGCGAAGGCCGGCCCGCTGGGCACGGCCCGGATCTCCCTGCAGCTGCGGCCGTGGGGCGAGGACTGTCTGGTGATGGTAGACGAACACCCGCTGGCCGGTGCGGCGGGCGCCCTGCACAACTTCGGGGTGGAAGCCGTGATACAGCTGCGCCACCGCGCGATGCTCGCCCGACTGGCCCAGGTCTGCGAGGAGGAGCAGGCGCACCCGAAGACCGCGGGGGACGCCGCGCGGTACCGGGCGAGCGGGGCGCACCGTGCCTGACGCCGTGGTGATCGGGGCCGGACCCAACGGCCTGGTGGCCGCCAACGTCCTCGCGGACGCCGGGTGGGCCGTGACCGTCCTGGAGGAGCAGCCGGAGCCGGGCGGCGCGGTCCGCCACGACCGCGGCGTCGACCCGGAGTTCGTCAGCGACCTGTTCAGCTCCTTCTACCCGCTCGCCGCCGCCTCCCCGGTCCTGAAGGGGCTCCGCCTCGACGAGCACGGGCTGCGCTGGAGCCACGCGCCCAGCGTGCTCGCGCACCCGCTGACCGACGGCCGGTGCGCGGTCCTCAACCGCAGGGTCGAGGTCACGGCCGACTCCCTGGAGAAGTTCTCCCCGGGGGACGGTGACGCCTGGCACCGCCTGCACGACGTGTGGGAGGACGTCAGGCCGGACATCCTGAACGCGCTGTTCACCCCGTTCCCGCCGGTCAAGGCGGGCGCGAAGCTCGCCTACCGGCTCCGCTCGGCGGGCGGTCTGCGCCTCGCCCGTTCGCTGGTGCTCCCCGCCCGCCGCCTCGGCGAGGAGGAGTTCACCGGCGAGGGCGGCCGCATCCTCCTCGCGGGCAACGCGCTCCACGCCGACCTCGCGCCCGAGGCGGCCGGCAGCGGCGGCTTCGGCTGGCTCATGGCGATGCTGGGCCAGACCTACGGCTTCCCCGTCCCGGTCGGCGGCTCCGGCGAACTCGTACGGGCCCTGGTCGCACGCCTCGAATCGCGCGGCGGCACCGTGCAGTGCGGCCGCAAGGTCACGGAGGTCGTCGTGCGCGGCCGGCGGGCCGTCGGCGTGCGCACCGCCGACGGCGAGGCCGTGCCCGCCTCCCGCGCCGTCCTCGCCGACGTCTCCGTACCCACGCTGTACGGGGGCCTGGTCGCGGCCGAGCACCTGCCGGCCCAGCTCGCCGACGACCTGCGCCGCTTCCAGTGGGACTTCGCCACCTTCAAGGTGGACTGGGCGCTCGACGGCCCGGTGCCGTGGGAGGCGCCGGAGGCCGCGCACGCGGGCACCGTCCACCTCGCCGACGGCGTCGACGAACTCACCGCGTTCGCCGCGCAGATCGCCATGGGCCAGGTGCCCGGCAAGCCGTTCCTGCTCTTCGGCCAGATGACCACCTCCGACGCCTCACGCTCGCCGGACGGGACCGAGTCGGCCTGGGCCTACACGCACATCCCGCAGCACATCCGCGGCGACGCGGGCGACGAGAACCTGACCGGCTCCTGGGACCCGCGCGAGCAGGAGGTCATGGCCGACCGGGTCGAGCGGCAGGTCGAGCGCTTCGCCCCCGGCTTCCGCGACCGGATCCGGGCCCGCCGCATCCTCGCGCCGCCCACCCTGCAGTCCCTCGACAGCAACCTGCACGGCGGCGCCATCAACGGCGGCACCGCCGCCATGCACCAGCAGCTCGTCTTCCGTCCCGCGCCGGGGACCGGCCGCGCGGAGACCCCCGTGCCAGGACTGTTCCTCGCCTCGGCGGGCGCCCACCCCGGCGGCGGCGTCCACGGCGCCCCCGGCGCCAACGCGGCCCGCGCCGCGCTGCGCCGCCACGCGCCGGCCCCGCTCGCCGCGGCCCAGCGGCTGCTCGCGGGCCGGGACCGTACGGGGCGCAAGCGCTCATGAGCGACAGCCCGCTGACCGGCCGGACGGTCGTCGTGACCGGGGCCGCGCGGGGCATCGGCGCCGACGTCGCCCGTGCACTGGCCGACCGGGGCGCCCGGGTCGCTCTCATCGGCCACGAGAAGGGGCCGCTCGACCGGGTGGCGGACACTCTGGCGACGCCCTCGCTGACCCTGGCGACGGACATCACCGATACCGGGGCGCTGCAATCCGCGGCGCACACGGTGCGGACCCGGCTCGGGCGGCCGTCCGCCGTCGTCGCCAACGCGGGCGTCGCGGAGGCCGGGCCGCTGCGCACGGCCGACCCGGAATCCTGGCGCCGGGTCATCGACGTGAACCTCACCGGCAGCGCCTTCACCGCCCAGACCTTCCTGCCCGATCTGCTGCACACCCGCGGCTACTACCTGCAGGTGGCGTCGCTCGCCTCCATCGGCGCCGTCCCCATGATGAGCGCGTACTGCGCCTCCAAGGCGGGAGCGGAGGCGTTCGCGCACGCCCTGCGGGCCGAGACCGCGCACCGCGGCGTCGCGGTCGGCATCGCCTACCTCAACTGGGTCGACACCGACATGATCCGTGACGCCGACGACCACCCCGCACTCAGCGACATGCGCTCCATGCTGCCGCCGCCCGCCCGCAGGGTGATGGCCCCAGGCCCGGTCGCCGAGCGGCTCGTCCGCGCCGTGGAGCAGCGCAAAGTGGCGGTCTACGCGCCGGGATGGGTGCGCCTCGCCCAGCTGGGGCGCGGATTCCTGCCGCCCGTCATCAGCCGCCGCGCCCGCGCGCACTACGCCCGCCTCGCGGCCGGCCGGACCCTGGACCAGACCGGCCCGCTGGGCCGGGGCGGCCTCGCCGACCACACCCTCCCGGACAGGTAGAGCGCATGGAAGGCACCACCTCCGACGGGTTCGTCCACGTACGCGGCGCGAGCGAGCACAATCTGCGCACCGTGGACGTCGACGTGCCGCGCGACGCCATGGTCGCCTTCACCGGAGTATCCGGTTCGGGCAAGTCCTCGCTCGCCTTCGGCACGCTCTACGCCGAGGCGCAGCGCCGGTACTTCGAGTCCGTCGCGCCGTACGCCCGCAGGCTGCTGCAGCAGGTCGGCGCGCCGCACGTGCAGGAGATCACCGGCCTTCCGCCCGCCGTGGCGCTCCAGCAGCGGCGCGGCGCCCCCAGCTCCCGCTCGACCGTCGGCACCCTGACCACCCTCTCCAACCTCCTGCGCATGCTGTACTCGCGCGCCGGGAGCTATCCGAAGGGCGTCGAACGCCTGGAGGCGGAGGCGTTCTCGCCCAACACGGCGGCGGGCGCCTGCCCCAACTGCCACGGGCTCGGCGTCGTGCACGACGTGGCCGAGGACCTGCTCGTCCCCGATCCGTCGCTCAGCATCCGCGACGGCGCGATCGCCGCCTGGCCGGGCGCCTGGCAGGGGGCGAACCTGCGCTCCATCGTGAGCGGCCTGGGCATCGACATCGACAAGCCGTGGCGCAGACTCCGCAAGAAGGACCGCGACTGGCTCCTCTACACGGACGAACAGCCCTCCGTCCTCATCGAGCCGGAGGAGGGCCGCGTCGACTACGGCTACTACGGCAAGTTCTGGAGCGCGCGCAGCCACGTCATGCACGTCCTCGCCGACTCCAAGAGCGAGCGGATGCGGGAGCGGGCGCTGCGGTTCGTCCGCGGTGTGCCGTGCCCGGAGTGCGAGGGGAGCGGGCTCAGACCCGAGGCGCTCGCGGTGACGTTCGCCGGGCACAGCATCGCCGCCATGAACGCGCTGCCCCTGCACGACCTGGTCAAGCTGTTGCGCCCCGTCGCCGAGATGTCCGACGCCGCGGCCGCCACGGAGGACGCAGGGTCAGGGGAGCGGACCGAGGTGGCGGTGCGGATCTGCGCCGACGTCGTCGCGCGCGTGCGGGTCCTGCTCGACCTCGGCCTGGGCTATCTCAGCCTCGGCCGCCGCTCCACGACCCTGTCACCGGGCGAGGCCCAGCGCCTGCGCATCGCCACCCAGCTGCGCTCGGGCCTCTTCGGCGTGGTGTACGTGCTCGACGAGCCGTCGGCGGGCCTGCACCCGGCGGACGCGGAGCCCCTGCTCGACGTCCTGGAGCGGCTGAAGGCCGCGGGCAACTCGCTGTTCGTCGTGGAGCACGACATGGACGTCGTCCGCCGGGCGGACTGGGTCGTCGACATCGGCCCGGGGGCGGGCGAGGGCGGCGGCCGCGTCCTCTACAGTGGTCCGGTGCCCGGCCTCGAACAGGTCGAGGAGTCGGCGACGAGCCGCCACCTGTTCGGCCGCGCGGAGCCGTTCGAGCACAGTCCGCGCACACCGCAAGGCTGGCTGCGCCTCGCGGACGTCTCCCGGCACAACCTGCACGACGTGTCCGTGGCCGTCCCCCTGTGCGTGCTCACGGCGGTCACCGGGGTGTCGGGTTCGGGGAAGTCGACACTGGTCACCCAGGTCCTCGCCGACGTCGTTCGGGAGCATCTCGCCCTGGCGCCCGAGGAGGACGACCCCGTGGTGGCCGAGGGCGAGGTGGGCGAGGTCTGCGGGGTGGAGGCGTTCGACCGGCTCGTCCTCGTCGACCAGCGGCCCATCGGCCGTACGCCCCGCTCCAACCTGGCCACGTACACCGGCATGTTCGACGCGGTGCGCAAGCTGTACGCGGCGACGGACGAGGCCGTCGCCCGCGGGTACACGGCCGGGCGGTTCTCCTTCAACGTGCCCGAGGGCCGGTGCGGGACCTGCCAGGGCGAGGGGTTCGTCGCCGTCGAGCTGCTGTTCCTGCCCGGCACCTACGCGCCCTGCCCGACCTGCGGGGGCACGCGGTACGACGCCGAGACGCTCGACGTCACCTACCGGGGAAAGAACATCGCGGACGTGCTCGCGATGTCCGTCGACGTGGCGGCCGACTTCCTCGCCGACGTGCCGGGCGCCGCGCGCAGCCTGGAGACGCTGCGCGACGTCGGCCTCGGATACCTGCGCCTCGGGCAGCCCGCCACCGAACTCAGCGGCGGCGAGGCCCAGCGCATCAAGCTCGCCACCGAACTGCAGCGGGCCCGCCGCGGCCACGCGCTCTACCTGCTCGACGAGCCGACCGCGGGGCTGCACCCCGCCGACATCGCACTCCTGCTGCGCCAGCTGCACCGGCTCGTCGACGCGGGCAACACGGTCGTCCTGGTCGAGCACGACCTGCCCACGATCGCCTCGGCGGACTGGGTCGTCGACCTCGGGCCCGGCGGCGGCGACGCGGGCGGCCGGGTGATCGCCACGGGGCCGCCCGCGAAGATCGCCCGGTCGAAGCGGAGCGCCACGGCCCCGTATCTGGCGCGCGCGATCGCCGCCCGCGGCGCGCGGGTGTGACGAACGCCGCCCGTACCCGGCCCGAGACGAGGCCGGGTCGGGCCCTGTAGGCTCGTGGACCGTCGACCCCACTTTCGGACGGGAGGGTGCTGGGACATGCCCCGGAGTCTGCCCTTCCGCAGCGCTGAACACGTGGCCCAGACCGCCTGCCGGGTCTCCGAACTCCTCGACGTGCTGTGGGGGCGCGGGCAGGAGGCCACTTTGGCGGGACCGCTCCCGCCGTCGCAGTTCCGGGCCCTCACCGTGATCGAGGAGCAGCAGGGCGTCAACCAGCGGGCCCTCGGCGAGGCGCTCGGGTCCCGTCCTTCCTCGGTGAGCCGCCTGTGCGACCGCCTGGAGGCCGCGGGTCTGGTGGAGCGGCTGACCAGTGCGACGAGCCGCCGCGAGGTGGTGCTGCGCCTGAGTCGGCGCGGTGCGGCCGTCCTCGACGATTTCCGGGCTTCGCGGGCGCGGGAGATCGAGGCGGTCCTGCAGTCCATGTCCCCGGCCCACCTGCGCACGCTGGCCGAGGGCCTCGAACAGTTCCAGAACGCCGCGGCGGCGCACATCGCTCCGGGTCCGGTGCCGGGCGAAGCCGGAGGATCCTCCGAAGCCATCGCCTGACCTCGCCCGCCCGGAGGGCGGCGCGGGGGATACACTTCGTCAACAGTTGCCCCATGGCAATCGTTACTGTGCTTCTGCGTTCCCGCTCGGCTCGTAGGTGCGGAGCGTTTTCCCGCTCGGCAGCCGGCTCGACCCTCTGAAGAAGGCTGCTGTGAAGAATTTCCTCGCTGTGGAAAAGGCTGTCCGCGCCGCCGCGCCGTTCGCGCTGCTCGACGCGGTGCGCGCCGCGCTGACCGAGCACTACGGGGCTCTCCGCGTCGACCTGCTGATGGCCGACTACGGGCTCACCGTCCTGCAGCAGGTGACGGAGCTGCCGCACACCGCGGAGGCGCTCCCGCTCCGCGACACCCCGGCGGGCCGGGCGTTCGAGAGCCAGGACCCGCGCAGCCACGTCGTGCGCGGCTCCGGAGCGGTCGACCTCTACCTGCCGGTGACCGTGCACGGCGACAGACTCGGCATCCTCTCCGTGCGCGTGCCGGAACGAAGATGCACGCCCGAGGAGATCGAGGAGCTCACCGCCCTCGCCGAGATCCTGGGCCGGGAGATCGTCGTCGCCGACCGGGACACCGACGTCTACCTCCAGGCGCGCCGCGCCAGCCGGCTGACCCTCGCGGCCGAGATGCAGTGGCAGCTCCTGCCGGGGCGGTCCTGCACCCGTACCGAGTACGCGATCGGCGCCCAGCTGGAGCCCGCGTACGCCATCCACGGCGACAACTTCGACTGGGCCGTGACCAGCGAGGCGCTCACCCTCACCATCACCAACGGCAAGGGGGAGGGGATCGGCGCGGCGCTCCTGACCAACCTCGCCGTGAACGCGCTGCGCAACGCCCGCCGGGCGGGAATCGGCATCGCGGACCAGGCGGCCCTCGCCGACCAGGCGCTGTACGCGCAGCACCGGGGCGAGGAGTACGTCTCGACCCTGCTGCTCTCCTTCGACCTGGAGACCGGCCGGGTGCAGGTGGTGGACGCCGGTTCGCCGCAGCTGTGGCGCCAGCGCGGCATGGCGGTCGAGCAGGTGCCCTTCGACGCCCAGCTGCCCCTCGGCATGTTCGAGGAGACCGACTACGTCGTACAGGATTTCGAGGTTCGCCGGGGTGACCGTCTGCTCTTCGTCAGTGACGGTGTCTACGCGGCGCTGTCGGCGACGGGCGAGGAGTACGGCGAGCGTATGCTCGCGCGGGCGATCCAGCGCGCGAGCCTGCTGCCCGCGTCGGCGGTGCCCCGGGCGATCCTCCAGGAGTTGGCCGCACATGTGAACGCGGTGGCCGACGACGACGCCCTCGTGGTGTGCCTGGACTGGTTCGGACGCGCCGCGGAGGCATGATTGCGGCGCTTCGCGGTACTCGCCACGGGTTCGCCTCCTCGTTGGAGTGGGCCTGGTTGCCCCGGCCCCCTTGGCCGTGCAACTGTTGCCTTATGGAAACTGTGACCGTCGGTGCTGATGCCGGGCTCTCGCAAGCCCACTGTCCTCAACAGCGGTTGCTGTCCTAGAGATTCCCAGCGAAGGGTGGTGGGGACCTGCGCAGCGGGTCCCACGTGATGGTTTCCTCCACGGAGCCGATGAGCTCCCGAGGCGTAGAGGTCGACACGGCCGCGGGGCCGCGTAACCCGTACCCGACGGTCACCGTGGACCGGGCAGGCCGCGTCCTGTCCCGCAATGCACAGGCCGGTGCGCTCCTCCCGGGGCTCGACACCGGCACCCGGCTCGCGGACGCCGCCCCCGCCTGGCTCGCCGGGGCGCACGCCGCGGTGGCCGCCGGTGAAGGACCCGACCTGCCGGTGGCCTCGGGCCGCCTCGGGGACAGGTCGGTCGACGCCTTTCCCAGCCGCGGCGCCGACGGCGTAGTGTCCTGGTGGCTGGTCGACGACGGCGATCTGCGGTTCGCCCGCGAGCAGCTGGAGAGCGAGCGCACCCGCTCGCGCGTCCTGCAAGAGGTCTCCAGCGAGCTTCTCGCCTCGCTGAACGCCGAGCGCTGCATGGAGGTGACCGCCCGCATGGCCGCACAGCACCTCGCGGACGCGGCGGTCATCGTCGGCGTCCGCGCAGGGCGCACCTACCCCGTCACCCGCTGCACGACCGGGGAGCCGGTGGTGCAGGAGAGGATCCCCCTCGACCCGTCGGAGCTGCCCGGCCTCTCCGAGGCGCTGCTCGGCTTCCCGCCGGTGCCCTCGCGCTGGATCGACCCGGCGCAGGTCCCCGCGTGGGCGATCCCGGCCGAGTTCGCCGCGGACGGCGGACAGATCGGCTCGGTCGTCGTCGTGCCCCTGCCCGGACACGGCCTGCCGGCCGGTGCCATCGTGATGATGCGCCACAGCCGCGAGGCCGCGTTCACCGAGGCCGAGGAGGCGTTCGCCCGGCTCTTCGCCGCGCGCGCGGGCGCCGCCCTGTCGGCCGCCCGGATATACGCCGAGCAGTCGCACATCACCGACGTCCTGATGCGGGAGCTGCTGCCGCCCGTCCTGGAGGGCGTGCGCGGCGTCGACTTCTCCGGCCGCTACCGGGCCGCCGCCGCGGGCGAGCGGATCGGCGGCGACTTCTACGACGTCTACCCCGCCGACAGCGACGACGCCGAGACCTTCGCCGTCCTCGGCGACGTGTGCGGCAAGGGGCTCGAGGCCGCCGTGCTCACCGGCAAGATCCGCAACACGATCGAGGCGCTGCTGCCGTTCGCGCCGGACCACCACCGGCTGCTCACGCTGCTCAACAACGCGCTGCTGACCTCGCACCACACCCGGTTCGCCACGCTCGCCCTCGCCTCGGTGAAGCGTGCGGGCAGCCGCGTGCGCCTGCGGATCTCCAGCGCCGGGCACCCCACCCCGCTCATCGTGCGCAGCGACGGGCGGGTCGAGGCGGCGGACACGATGGGCATGCTGATCGGCGCCCTGCCGACGGAGATGCTCAAGATCACCACGGCGACCGTGGACCTCGCGCCGGGGGAGACGTGCCTGCTGTACTCCGACGGCATCACGGAGGCGCACGGCGGTCCGCTCGGCGACACCATGTTCGGTGAACAGCGGCTGCGCCACGCGCTCGGCCAGTGCGCCGGGCTGCCCGCCGAAGCGGTCACCGAATACGTACAGATGATCGCATCCCGGTGGATCGACGGCGGTCCGCACGACGACATGGCTCTCCTGGCCATCACCGCGCCGCGCAACAATCACCTCACCGCGGTGGATGGACATACTCGGGGCAGGTTTACAGCATGACGACAGGTGAGACGAGCGCGGGAACCTCCGCGCTGCCGACCTTCAGCGACCTCCGCGAGCAGTTGTGGAGCGCGCTGATCGACTGCGACGACACGCACGCGGTCGCCCTCGTGCGCTTCGCCGCGGGCGAGGGCACCGCGGCCCACGGACCGGCGACGGCGGAGCGCGTGCTCCTGGAGCTGATCGCGCCGGTGCAGGAGCGGGTCGGCGTCGAGTGGGCGGCCAACCGGATCACGGTCGCGCAGGAGCACGCGGCCACCGCGATCAACGAGCGGTGCATCTCCGCCATCGCCGACGCGGCCGCGCCCGCCCCGCACCGGGGCCGCCTCACGGTGGCGTGCGTGGACGGCGAATGGCACGCGCTGCCCGCCCGCCTGGTCGCCGAGATCCTGCGCCTGCGCGGCTGGAGCGTCGACTACCTGGGCGCACAGGTCCCCACCGAGCACCTGATCGCCCACCTCCACCAGCGCACCCCCGAAGCGGTGCTGCTGTCCTCCTCGATCCCCTCGCACCTGCCCGCGGCGCACACGGCGATCAGCTCCTGCCAGACCACCGGCACCCCCGTCATGGCGGGCGGCGCCGCGTTCGGCACGGACGGCAAGTACGCCCGCCGGATGCAGGCGGTGTGGGCGCCGGACGCGCTCAGCGCCCACGCGCTCCTGGAGAAGGGGCTGAAGCGGCCGACGATCGACGCGGCCCGGCTGCCCGACCTGGATCTGCCGCACCTGACCGACCAGGAGTACACCCTGGTCAGACAGACGAAGCGGCGGCTGGTCAAACAGACCCTCGCCGATGTCGAAGAGGCCTTCCCGCCGATGCGCTCGTACACCGAGTTGCAGATGGAGCGCACGGCCGAGGACATCGACCACATCGTCACGTACCTGATCACGGCGCTCTACGTCGACGACCCCGCGCTCTTCAGGACCTTCGTCAGCTGGACCGCCGACATCCTCCAGGCCCGCGGCGTCCCGCCGCAGTCCCTGCTGCCCGCCCTGGACTCCCTGCTGCACCAGCTCAACGATTTCCCGCGCGCCCTCGGCATCCTGACCGCGGCCCGCAAGATTCTGACCGTCCCCGGACCCGGGCAGCCCGCATGACCACATACGCCGCACTGCATCTCACCGCCTCCGGACCGCGTGACGGAGTGCTCACGCTCGCGGTCGAGGGGGCCCTGGACTACGACACCAGCGGGTACTTCACCGACCACGCGGGACGCGCCCTCCTGGACCACCCCGGCATACGCGTCCTGCGCCTGGACTGCTCCGCTCTGAGCGGTGTCGACTCCATGGGCCTGTCCACGCTCCTCGGCCTGCGCCGCCGTCTCGACACCCTGGGCGCGGGCCTGCGGATCGTCGAGCGCTCCGCGCGCCTGGACCGCCTCCTCACCATCACCGGCACCTTCGAGTACCTCGTCGGCGCCGAGGAAGCGGCCCAGAAGGAGCAGGATTCCGCCGGCACCGCCTCCGCGGCCGAGGCGGAACCCCCCTCCGCCACCGGTGACGAGCAGGCACGGCAGCGCCGGTGAGCGCCGGCGCGTCGCGCAAGGCACGCTGGCTCCTGCCCCTCGTCCTCCTCGTCGTCTGGCTCGGCGTCGGCGGCACGCTCGGACCGTACGCGGGCAAGCTCGGTGAGGTCTCCACCAACGACCAGGCGGCGTTCCTGCCGCGCAACGCCGAGTCGACCCGTGTGATCGACGCGCAGAAGGCGTTTCAGCAGGACGAGACGGTGCCCGCGATCGTCGTGTGGACCGCGGACGACGAGGGCACCGTCTCGGCCGCGCAGCGGGAGCGGGCCACGCGCGCGCTCGCCGGGCTGCGCGGCAGCCCCGGCGTGGTCGGCCAGGTGTCGCCCGCGGTCCCCTCGAAGGACGGCAAGGCGCTCCAGGGCATCGTCCAGCTCCGGCCCGACCTCGGGGACGACCTCGCGCCCACCATCGACCGGATCGCCGCGGCCGCCAAGGCGCCGGGCACCACCGTGGCCGTCGCCGGGCCCGCCGCGAGCCAGGCCGACCTCTCGGGCGCGTTCGCCGGGATCGACGGACTGCTGCTCGTCGTCGCCCTGGTCACGGTCCTGGTGATCCTGCTCCTCGTCTACCGCAGCGTCCTGCTGCCCTTCGTGATCATCCTGGGCGCGGTCTTCGCCCTCGGCGTCGCCTGCGCGGTCGTCTACGCCCTCGCGGACCACGACGTCGTCCGCGTCGACGGACAGGTGCAGGGCATCCTCTCGATCCTCGTGATCGGCGCGGCCACCGACTACGCCCTGCTCCTGACCGCCCGCTACCGCGAGGAACTCGCCGGGCGCACCGACCGGTTCGCCGCGATGCGCGCCGCCCTGCGCCGCTCGGTCGGGGCCGTCGTCGCGAGCGCCGCCACCGTCGCCCTCGGGCTGCTCGCCCTGCTGCTCAGCGACCTCACCAACAACCGCGCCCTCGGCCCGGTCGGCGCGATCGGCATCGTCTGCGCGGTCCTGAGCACGCTGACGTTCCTGCCCGCCGTCCTGGTGCTGCTGGGCAATGCCGCGTACTGGCCGGCCCGTCCGCGGCCCGCCGGCGCGGAGGGCGGTCGCGGCCCCTGGCCCCGCATCGCCCACGCCGTGAAGACCTCGCCGCGCAAGATCTGGGCGATCGCGCTCGGTGGGCTTCTCGTGTGCGCGGCGTTCGCCCCGACCCTGAACTCCAAGGGCGTGCCGCTCGACGAGATCTTCGTCAACGACGCCCCGTCGGTCGCGGCCCAGGCGACCCTGGCCGAGCACTTCCCCGGCGGCGCGGGCAACCCGGCCGTCGTCATCGCCGGGGCGGACCGCGCGCGCGAGGTCACCGAGCGGGCCGAGAAGACCGAGGGGGTGGCCAGTGCGGCGACCCTGAACCAGCAGGGGAGGCCCGGCGGCGGCCCCGCCCGCGTCGTCGACGGCAAGGTCCGCCTCGACGTCACGCTCGACGACCCCGCCGACAGCGACGCGGCCAAGGCCACGGTCGCCCGTCTGCGCACCGCGCTGCACGCGGTCGACGGGGCCGACGCCCTGGTCGGCGGCTACACGGCGCAGCAGTACGACACCCAGCACACGGCGGAGCGGGACCGGACGCTGATCGTGCCCGTTGTCCTGCTGATCATCCTGGTCATCCTGATCGGGCTGCTGCGCTCCCTGCTGATGCCGCTGCTCCTGGTGGCGACGGTCGCGCTCAACTTCGTCGCCACCCTCGGCATCTCCTCGCTGGTGTTCACGCACGTGTTCGGCTTCACGGGCACGGACGCGTCGGTGCCGCTGTACGGGTTCGTGTTCCTCGTCGCGCTCGGCGTGGACTACAACATCTTCCTGATGTCCAGGGCCCGCGAGGAGTCCCTTGCCCACGGGGTGCGCGACGGCATCCTCAAGGCCCTCGTCGCCACCGGCGGGGTGATCACCTCGGCGGGCGTGGTCCTCGCCGCGACGTTCGCCGCGCTCGGCGTGATCCCGCTGGCGTTCCTCGTGCAGATCGCGTTCATCGTGGCGTTCGGTGTCCTGCTCGACACCCTGGTCGTACGGTCCCTGCTCGTCCCCGCGCTCGTCCGGGACATCGGGCCGAAGGCGTGGTGGCCAGGCCGGCTGAGCCGCGAGGAGCGGTAGCGGGACTCAGGGCTGCCCGGTCACCGGGCAGCCCCGGGTCAGTTTGCCGAGGAACGCGTTCGGGTCGTAGAAGTGCTCGACCTCGAGCAGGCGCAGGTCGTCGTCGACGCGGGCCACGCTCATCCCGTACATCTCGACCTGCTTGCCGTCCGGCTCGAAACCCTTGTACGGGCCCTCGAACGCGCCCCAGTGGCGCCACTTGAACGCGATGGACGGCGGCGCGGAGAGCACCTCCGTAACCTCCCAGTAGAAGCCGCCGGGGAACGCCTCGTGGAAGACGTGGTGCGAGGAGCGGAAGTCCTCGGCGCCGTAGAAGACGCTGTCGCCGATCAGGACGTTGTAGCTGCCACGGTCGGCGATCTCGGCGGCGTCGGCCCAGGGCCCGCCGTTGATCCGGGTGCGGAACCGGTCGGTGACCATGGAGACCCACTTCGCCGGGTCGTGCTTGTGCGAGACCTCCATCTCGAAGACCTGGACGAGCCCCTCGACGATCGCCTCGAGGGACCCGGGCGCGTGCTCGATGGTGCGCTGGGCGGGCATCACCGTGTGCGAGAGGTGATAGTCCGGTACGCCCTCGCGCCAGTCGGCGGCGTCCGCGGCGTCGATCACCGCGGAGCGGCCCTGGAGCCACAGCGGGGGCAGTGCTTCGGGCATGACGAACCCCTTCGGGAAGAGGAGGGTGCGGGCGGGCGGGAGGAGCACGAAGCGCAGAAGGCGCCCCCATCCTGATTCGCTCACACGTTCAACACAACCCGTTCGTGGAAACTCCACAGGTCAACTTCCGCTTCCGCGCCGCCCCTTGCCCTACTTCGTGGCCCCTTGCGCGAACCCGTTGTAGATGTAGCGCTGGAGGAAGAGGAAGACGAGCAGGGTCGGAAGGATCACCAGGATCGCTCCCGCGGAGATCGCCTCCCAGTGCGCGCCGAACGGCCCCTTGAAGCGGAACAAGGCCGTCGAGATCGTCCCCTTGTCCTCGGAGGGCATGTAGAGGAACGGGATGTAGAAGTCGTTGTACGTCGTGATGCCCTTGACGATGACGACCGTGGCGATCGCCGGCTTCAGCAGCGGCAGGATGATCTTCCGGTAGATGGTGAAGGTGTTCGCCCCGTCCAGGCGGGCCGCCTCGTCGAGCGAGACCGGGATGCCCCGGATGAACTGCAGGAAGATATAGATCGACACGATGTCCGTGCCCATGTAGAGCAGGATCGGCGCCCACCGCGTGTCCACCAGGCCGAAGCTGTTGACCACCTGGAAGGTCGCGACCTGCGTCGTCACACCCGGCACCAGCGTGGCGACGAGGAACAGGGCCATCACCGTCTTCTTGAACCGGAACTCGAAGCGGTCGATGGCGTACGCCGTCATGGAGCCGATCAGCACGGTCCCGGTGATCGAGAACAGCAGGATGAACGCCGTGTTCCCGAACGCCGTGAGCATGTGCCCGTCGGTGAACGCGGTGGCGTAGTTGGACAGGTTGAACCAGTCGTGCGGCAGGCTCAGCGCGCCGCCGTCGGCCACCTCCCGCGACGTCTTCAGGGAGGTCAGGAAGATGACGACCAGGGGGACGAGGACGACGAGGGAGGCGACGACGAGCGAGAGGTAGCTCAGCGCCGTGCCGAGGCGGAACCGGCCGCGCGGGGAGGGCCGTTCGTCCGTGGTGAGCGTGGTCATACGAGGTCCACCTTGTCGTCGGGCACGAGCCGTCGCTGGATCCAGGTGACGAGCAGGATGATCAGGAGCAGCACGACGGCGCAGGCCGAGGCCAGGCCCGTCTTGTTGAACTGGAAGGCGAGCTTGACCGTCTGGATGACGAAGGTCGACGTCCCGGTCGCGCCGCCGGTCATGATGTACGGGATCTCGAAGACGGCGAGGGAGCCGGAGATCGCCAGGATGACGCTGAGGCTCAGCACCGGCCGGATGCCCGGCGCGATGATGTGCCGGAACTGCTGCCAGCGCGTCGCGCCGTCGAGCTGCGCGGCCTCGTACAGCTCACCCGGGATCGACTGGATCGCGCCGAGGAACAGCACGAAGTTGAGGCCGGTGAACCGCCACACGGAGACGCCCGCGAGCGAGGTGTTGGCGGAGTCCGGGTCGCCGAGCCAGGCGTGGTCGCCGCCGGCGCCGAACCAGGACAGGACCGAGTCGAGGGTGCCGCCGTCCTGGAAGAAGTAGAGGAAGACGAAGCCGATGGCGACGCCGTTGATCAGGTAGGGGAAGAAGAGGATCCCCTTGAAGAAGTTGCGGAAGCGCAGGTCGAAGCTGAGGATCGTCGCGAAGTACAGGGCGATCACGATCTGCACGGCGGACGCGGCGAGGTAGTAGAAGCTGACGAAGAAGACGCGGAACAACTCGGGGCGCGTGAACAGCTGGGTGTAGTTCTCGATCCCCGTGTAGTTCCGGTCGGGGCTGACGCCGTCCCAGTCCGTGAAGCTGTAGTAGATCATGTTGCCCACGGGCACGTAGGTGAACGTGATCAGCAGCGCGAGCGGCGCGAGCAGGAACAGCCACGGGGTGATCCTGCGGAGCGGATGGTCGCGCCAGGACCGGGCGGGCGGGGCGCCGCGGCGGGAGCGGCTCCGGGCGGGCGCGGCGCGCCGCCCCGGTGCCGGGGGCGCTTTCGAGGTGGTGTCGGTCATGCGGGACGGCCCTTTCGTGGTCCGCGACGAGCGGGACGAGCGACTGGCGGACGGGGGCCCGGCCCGCAGGCGAGAGCGCGGGCCCCGTGCGCGTGCGCGGGTGGCGCGGTGCGCCGGCGGTCAGTTCCCGGCGACCGAGGCCGCCTCGGCCCAGCGCTTGTCCAGGTCGGCGAAGTAGTCCTCGACGGACCCCTGCTGGGCGCCGCGCGCGAGGTCGATCAGCTTCTGCCGGTAGTCCGGCTTGGAGAGACCGATCTCGGCGGCGTCGTCGATCGCGTTGACCTGCTCCGTCTTCGCCTCGGAGCGCTCGATGAGCGTGACATCGTTGTCCTGGAAGGGCTTCAGGACGTCGGGGAAGCTGATGGAGGTGAGCGCCGAGACACCGCCCTCCTTGGCCGCGAAACCGGACTTCTCGGTGAACCAGTCGATCCAGGCGCGCGCGGCCGGCTTGTGGTCCGAGTGCGTGTTCACGGCGAGCTGGTAGTCGGAGACGAGCGTGGCGCAGAACTTCCCGTCCTTCTGCGCGGGGAACGGCATGAAGCCGATGTCGTCCGGGTCCTGACCGGCGGCCGACGCGGCGCCGCGCATCTGGTTGACCGCCCAGGAGCCGAGCATCATGCTGCTGATCCTGCCCTTGGCCAGCTGGGTCTTGGAGTCCTCCCAGTTGGTGGTGGTCGGGTCCTTCTCCGCGAGCTTGTCGTGCACGATGTCGTAGAGCAGCTGGTCGACGGTGTTCAGCTCGCTGCCGGCCGCCCACGGCTTGTCGGCCGAGGCCAGCGCGTCCCACGCCTTGCCGTCGCAGGTCACCGAGCCGACGTTGTTGGTCCAGGCGCCGCTCAGCGGCCAGCCGTCCTTGAAGTTGGTGTAGTACGCGGCGCCGGTCTTGTCCTTCACCCGCTTCAGGTCGTCCAGGAACTCCTTCGGAGTGGCCGGCCACTCCTCGATGCCCGCCTTCTTCCAGACGGCCTTGTTGTAGACGAAGCCGTTGGCGGTCCCGAAGTTGGCTATGCCGTACGTCTTCCCCTCGACGTCCGTCTTGCCGGTGAAGCGGTACCTCTTGACCATGTCCCTGGTGTCGCCGAGCGGGGCGAAGAACTTCGGGTAGTCGCCCTTGGCGATCGCGCCGGGGATCAGCAGGACGTCGCCGTAGTTCTCGGTGTTCATCCGGATCTTCACCTCCCCCTCGTAGTCGGTGATGCCCTGGAACTTCACGTCGACCTTGGGGTACGTCTTCCTGAACTCGGCGGCGTACTTCTTCATCGTGCCGTCCTGCACGAGATCGGTGCGGTTGGTCAGCACCGTGATGGTGCCCGACACCTTGGCGGGGTCGGAGGGAGACTCGGCCGCCTCTCCCGAGGCGCTCCCTCCGCCGCCGCACCCCGCGACGGTCAGCAGTGCGGCGGCCAGCGCCATCGCGCTCAGCGGCTTCGTCCTCATGTGCCCAACTCCTTCCAAGGGTCACGGCTCAGGCCCAGCGGGCTGACGGCACTATGTCAGCCATCTATGAACCGGTAAAGCCTCGATTTCCGCCGCGATACCCAATCGTTACCGTGTCCTGGTGTGAGCGGCTGCTGGCAAGCGCTTCACCAGGCGCTATGTAGGTGGCCCCAGCACTAAACGAGGACTAGACCGGTTAATGAACCAGGGGTTAGGTTGGCGGACGTCGCATACGAAGCGGGCCCGCGTCCGTCCGATTGGAGTCGCCCTATGAAGGCCACCGCCCAGCTCAGCGAGGGATGGAGTCTCGAGCACGAAGGGACGCGCATCGCCGCCCAGGTCCCCGGCTGCATCCATGCCGACCTGCTCGCCGCCGACCTGATTCCGGACCCGTTCATCGGGCGGAACGAGCAGTACATCGCCTGGGTGGGCCGCCGTGCCTGGACCTACACGCGCGACCTGCCGGCCGAGGAGACCGCGGGCGCCGCCTTCGAGCGCACGGACCTCGTCTTCGACGGCCTGGACACCGTCGCCCATATAGCTCTAAACGGCGCGGAGTTGGGCCGCACCCGCAACATGCACCGTACCTACCGCTTCGACGTCACGGGGCGTTCCGGCCCGTTGACCGTCACCTTCGACTCCGCCTACGACGAGGCGCACGCCGTCAAGGCGCTGACGGGGGAGCGGCCCAACGCCTATCCCGAACCGTTCCAGTACATCCGCAAGATGGCGTGCAGCTTCGGCTGGGACTGGGGCCCGACCGTCGTCACCGCCGGCATGTGGCGTCAGGTCCGGCTCGAACGCTGGTCGACCGCCCGGATCGCCCAGGTCCGCCCGCTGGTCACCGTCGACGGCGCCGACGGCCGCGTGGAACTCCGCGTCGACCTGGAGCGCACCGCGACCGGCGCCGGACGCCACCTCGCCGCGCACGCCACGGTCGCCGGGGTCACGGCCACCGCCGAGACCGACGGCGACACCCTCACCCTCGTCCTCGACGTTCCCGGCGTCGACCTGTGGTGGCCGCGTGGCTACGGCGAACAGCCGCTCTACGAGGTCGAGTTGACGCTCACCGCCGACGGCGAGCAGCTCGACACCTGGCAGCGGCGCGTCGGCTTCCGCACGATCGAGATCGACCGCTCCGCCGACGAGGAGGGCACCGGATTCACCTTCGTCGTCAACGGCACACGTATCTTCGTGCGCGGCGTCAACTGGATCCCCGACGACGTCCTGCCCTCCCGCATCACCCCGGAGCGCTACCGCACCCGCCTCGAACAGACCGCCGCCGCCCACGTCGACCTGGTCCGCGTCTGGGGCGGCGGCATCTACGAGGACGAGGCCTTCTACGACACCTGCGACGAACTCGGCCTCATGGTCTGGCAGGACTTCCTCTTCGCCTGCGCCGCCTACCCCGAGGAGCAGCCGCTGCGCGGCGAGGTCGAGGCCGAGGCCCGCGACAACGTCGTCCGCCTCATGCCGCACGCCAGCCTCGTCGCCTGGAACGGCAACAACGAGAACCTGTGGGGCTTCCGCGACTGGGACTGGGAGGAGGAGCTCGCCGGGAACTCCTGGGGCGAGGGCTACTACCTCGGCCTGCTGCCCCGCGTCGTCGCCGAACTCGATCCCACCCGCCCCTACATGGCGGGCAGCCCCTGGTCGGGGTCCTGGGACCACCACCCCAACGACGCCGACCACGGCACCTACCACTCGTGGGAGGTGTGGAACCGGCAGGACTTCACCGAGTACCGCGCCGACGTGCCGCGCTTCGTCTCCGAGTTCGGCTGGCAGGCGCCCCCGGCCATAGCCACCCTGCGCCGCGCCCTGCCCGGCGAGGACCTCGCCCCCGACTCGCCCGGCGTGCTCCACCACCAGAAGGCCGAGGACGGCAACGGCAAGCTGAACCGCGGCGTCGCCCGCCACTTCACCCTGCCCGAGGGCGACTTCGACCGCTGGCACTACCTCACCCAGGTGATCCAGGCCCGCGCCGTCGCCACCGGCATCGAGCACTGGCGCGCCCACTGGCCGCGCTGCGCCGGCACCGTCGTCTGGCAGATCAACGACTGCTGGCCGGTCAGCTCCTGGGCCGCGATCGACGGTGACGGCCGCCTCAAGCCGCTCTACCACGAGCTGCGCCGCCTCTACGCCGACCGCCTGCTCACCGTGCAGCCCGGCGCCGAGGGGCCCGAACTCGTCCTGTCCAACCAGGGCGGCACCCCGTGGAGCTGCGACGTGACCCTGCGCCTGATGCGCGCCGACGGCACGCTCGCCGCCCGTGTCTGCGTCGGCCTGAGCGCCGGAGCACGCGAAACCGTACGGCTGCCCGTGCCGCCGGAGGTCACTCCGGCGACCGGCTCCGCCAAGGAGTACCTCGTCGCCGACGCAGACGGGCTGCGCGCCCTCCACTTCGAGGCGCGCGACAAGGACTTCGACTACCCGGAGCCCCGGTTCGACATCGCCGTCGAGACCGTCGGCCGGGAGCGGGATACAGTCGACGTCGTGGTGACCGCCCAGACCCTCGTCCGCGACCTGCTCCTCCAGGCCGACCGCATCGACCCGCACGCCCGGGCCGAGCGCGGCCTGGTCACCCTGCTGCCCGGTGAGACCACCCGCATCCGTGTGCACGGCACGCGGGGCGCGGGCGCCAACACCGTCCGGGCGGCCCTCTTCTGCGTGGAACCCGCGTGAGCGCACCCACGCAGCGCGTCACCATCAAGGACGTCGCGGCCGCCGCCGGAGTCTCCAAGGGCGCGGTGTCCATCGCGTTCAACCACAAACCGGGGCTCTCCGACGCGACCCGGGAACGGATCTTCGCGGTGGCCCGGGAGATGGGCTGGGCGCCGAACTCGTCGGCCCGCAGCCTCTCCCGGCAGCACACGGACACGGTCGGCCTGGCGATCTGCCGACCGGCCCGGCTCCTCGGGCTCGAACCGTTCTACATGGAGTTCATCTCCGGCATCGAGTCCGTCCTCGCCGAGCGCTCCTGCTCCCTGCTGCTCCGCCTGGTCAGCAGCAGGGAGGAGGAGATCGAACTCCAGCAGACGTGGTGGCGCGAGCGGCAGGTCGGCGGGTCCGTCCTCGTCGACTTCGACCAGGACGACCCGCGCATCGGACCGCTCAGGGAGCTCGGTATGCCGGCGGTCGCCGTCGGCCACCCCGATCTGACCGGCGGCATCCCCTCGGTGTGGACGGACGACGCCACCGCCATGGCCGAGGCCGTCCGCTATCTCGCCGCCCTCGGCCACCGCAGGATCGGCCGGGTCGGCGGGCCCGAGGCGCTGGGCCACAGCGCCATCCGCGAGGAGGCGTTCCGCACGACCCTGGAGTCCCTCGGGCTCGACGGTTCGCTCCAGATGGCGTCCGGCTTCGCCGGTGAGGAAGGAGCGCGGGCCACCCGCTCGCTGCTGCTGCGCGCCGAGCGGCCCACCGCGATCGTCTACGACAACGACATCATGGCGGTGGCCGGGCTCGGGGTGGCGGCCGAGATGGGTGTCTCCGTGCCGGACGAGCTGTCGCTGCTCGCCTGGGACGACTCGCAGCTGTGCCGGCTCACCCACCCGACCCTGTCGGCGATGAGCCATGACGTGCACGGCTTCGGCGCCGATGTCACCCGGGCGCTGTTCGACCTCATCGAGGGGAAGACCGTCACGTCCCACCCGGTGCCCATGCCGTCGCTGACACCGCGCGCCTCGACGGCGGCGCCGCGCGCCCGGCGCGACTGACCGACCGGACACATGTGTGTGGCCCGCCCCCGAGGGGACGGGCCACACACATGTGTGCCGGGTGTCTACAGCTTCACCTCACCCTGGTTGAGGACGCGCGGGTGGAAGTAGCCGGCCTGGAGCTCCGCGTTGGAGTTGTTCCCCCGCAGCTGCTCCGACCACATCATGAAGTAGGCCCAGCGGGTCTGGCTGTCGAGCAGCGAGGCGTTGGGGATCTTGCCCATCTCGGCGAGGGCGATCGGCTTGCCCGCCGCGATGGACTGCATCTGCGAGTAGTCCGACGAGCTGGGGTAGCTCTTGTACCAGACGTCGAGGGAGACGACGTCCACGTAGCTCGACCCCGGGTAGTAGTCCGACCAGCCGCCCGCCGGGTTGTCCTGGACGTTCCACACCCAGATCAGGTTGGACAGGCCCTTGCCGACGAGGTAGTCGTGGGTGATCTTGTAGAGCTTCGCGCTGCCGTTGGCGCCGGGGCGGTGGCCCCACCAGTTCCAGGTCTCGTTCATCTCGTGCAGCGGCCGGAAGAGAACGGGCACGCCCGCGCTCTTCAACTGGTTGAGGTAGGGCACCGCTTCGTCGAGGCGGCGCTTCCACGCGGTGTTGAGCGACGTGCCGTCGGTGACGATCTGGTTGAACTGGGTGTCGCTGACGCTCGACTTGACGCCGCCCTCGAACGCACAGGAGCTGCCCATGGTCGGCGGGCACACGTGCCAGGTCAGAGCCACGAGAGAGCCGTTGTTCCACTCGGTCTTCGCCTGGTCGATCACGCGCTGACGGTTGGCCACGTCCGTGGCGTTGAACATCAGGTCACCGCCCCACAGGCCCGGGTACTGGCCGGTGACGTCCTTGACCTGCTGGGTGTACTGGCCCGGGTTGCTGGCCGGTTCCTTGTTGTGCTGCCCGGAGACGATGTTCGAGCCGCTGATGGACTTCAGGTAGTCGATCACCTGCTGCCGGGAGCGGCTGGGGAACGCCTCCGCGTCGGGGGCGAGCGTCACGGCCACGAGAGCGGACAGGGCGAAGGCGACGAGCAGCGCGAGCCCGCGCGCCCGCGTCAGGGGTTTTCTGTGCAGAGCAGTGCTCATGGGGACGGGTTCCTTTCCGAGGGGGAGTGGTCGAGGCTCCGAGGGGGAGTGGACGAGGACCGTGCTGGCGGCACACTCTGCACACCGCCGACATCGTTGTCTAGCAGTTGAGCAAGTTAAGTAAAATGCAAGTAATGCAAGGGATTTCCCTGCCCACTGCGCCGTGCAGCTGGGCCAATGCCGACTCAACCGGTCTATGGTGAACCCCTCATGGACGAGCAACGGGTCACCATTCACGACGTCGCGGCCCACGCCGGGGTCTCCCGTGCCGCCGTCTCCCTGGCCGTCAACGACAAGCCGGGTCTGTCCGACGCGACCCGGGCCCGCGTCCTCGCCGCCGCCGACGCCCTGGGCTGGCGTCCGCGCCGTGCGGCGGGGCCGCGCGGCCGGCGGGGCGCGGGCACGATCGGCCTCGTCGTCCGGCGGCCCGCGCGCCAACTCGGCCTGGAACCCTTCTACATGGAGTTCGTCTCCGGTCTGGAGAGCGTCGTCTCGAACCCCCGCGAGGCGGACCGCCGCGGCGCCGTCCTGCTGCGCCTGGTGAAGACCCTGGACGAGGAGATCGACCTGCAACGCCACTGGTGGCGGACCCGGCAGATCGCGGGCTCCGTCCTGGTCGACTTCCGCGAACACGATCCGCGCGGGCCCGTCCTCGCCCGGACCGGGATCCCGGCCGTCGCCGTCGGCCATCCGTCCCTGACGCGGCCGTTCCTCTCCCGCTGGACCGACGACGCCACGGCCGTCGGCGAAGCGGTGCGCTACCTCGCCGCGCTGGGGCACCGCGCCATCGCCCGGGTGGGCGGCGCGCCGGAGTTGGGGCACAGCGTGATCCGCCGCACCGCGTTCACCCGGACCATGACCGGACTCGGGCTCGGCAGGGGACCGCAGCTCGACACGGACTTCTCCGGCGCCTCGGGCGCCAGGGCCACCCGCTCGCTGCTCACCGCCGCGCGCCGCCCCACGGCGATCATCTACGACAACGACCTGATGGCGGTCGCCGGGCTCTCCGTCGCCGCCGAGCTGGGTCTCCGTGTCCCCGCCGACCTCTCCCTGCTGGCCTGGGACGATTCGCAGCTGTGCCGCCTGACCCATCCGGCGCTCTCCGCGATGAGCCATGACGTGCACGCCTTCGGCGCCGACGTCGCCCGCACGCTCCACGCCGTCCTGGCGGGGGAGCGGGTCCCGGCGCACCCGGTGGCGAGGCCGACGCTCATCCCGCGCGGCTCGACGGCCGCGCCCGGACAGAGTGGTGCGGGGGCGGTCTGACACTCCCCAGTGAAAATGACCGCCCCCGCAGCACATCCTGTGGTGGAGTGTCCCCGATCTTGCCCCTCAATCCCGCGCGGACGCCTCTACGGGTGTGGCGCTGATCACGCCGGGCTCCTCGCGCCAAGGCTTTGCGCGGCGGCGACGAAGGAGGCGACCGCGGGCCGGCGGTCCCGTTCGTTCCAGGCGAGGACGAGCGTGCTGGCCGGTGCGTCGGTCACCGGCACGGCGACCAGACCGGGCGGGAGCGGGTCGACCAGCGAGCGGGGCAGCACGGCGATCATCCGCCCCGTCGTGATCATGTGCAGGAGCTGGACCACGTCGGCGACCTCGGGGCCGCTCCCGCCGCCACCGGGCACGCCAGGGACGCCCCGCCAGCGCGGCAGCGTCTCGCCCTCCAGGTCGGAGACCCGCACGGCCGCGGGCCCGGCGAGCCGGTGTCCGGCCGGGACCACGGCCACCCGGTCCTCGGTGTGCAGCGGTTCGTGGTCGAGCCCGTCCAGGTCATCGAACGGCGAGTAGAGCAGGCCCACGTCGGCCCGCCCGTCGCGCAGGAAGTCGGTCCGGTCGGCCGGGCCGCTGAACAGGATGTCGACCCGCCGCGCGGCAGGCTCCTGGGCGTACGCGGCGAGCAGCGCGGACAGCAGGCCCGCGTCGCCGCCGGGCTTCAGGACGAGTCGCAACGGGGCCCGGCTGTCCCCGGCGGCGCGGGCTCTGCGGACGGCGGCGCCGACCGCGTTCAGCGCGTGCCGTCCGTGTTCGAGCAGCGCCTCGCCCGCCGGGGTCAGCTCGACGTGCCGGCTGGAGCGGACGAACAGCGGGACGCCGAGGCGGGACTCGACGCGCCGGATCGCCTTCGACAGCGCAGGCTGGGCGATCGAGAGCCGCTCGGCGGCCCGCCCGAAGTGCAGTTCCTCGGCGACCGCGATGACGTAACGGAGCTCCCGGGTCTCCAGCTCATCCATGCCCGCAGGTTATCGCCGGATGTCCGACCGGTCTTGGACGGTCCTGCGCGCAGCGGCCAAGAATGACCACATGATCCAGCACACGATGATCGTCTCCTTCGACGAGACCCCGCCCGACACCGATCTTGACCAGTACCTCGCGGACATCGAACGCGTCATGGCCGACAGTGGCCTCGTCCAATCCTTCGCGGCCCGCCGCCATCTGCCCGTCGCGGGGGAGGAGGCCATCCCGGCGATGATCGCCACCGTCGTGGTGCGGTTCGCCGTGGCCGACATGGACAGTCTCGCCAAGGCGTTCGCCGTGCCCGCCCTGCACGAGGTCATCGCGCACTGGCAGGCACGGCACCCGTACAAGGTGGCCTGGGCCAACCATGAGGTGCTGGCGTGAGCCGAGGTGCCGACCTGACCTGAGGTGCCGACATGACCTGAGGGGCCGGCGTGACACGAGGGGCCGACATGACCTGAGGGGGCGTGACACGAGGGGCCGGCACAACGAGTTACGGGCCGCTCCGCGACCGGCCGTAAAACCGGTCGGCCCGCGGCGCGGCCGACGGTACTCTCGCCCCTCATGAGCTGGCTCCCCGACGACTTCGTCCACCCCGTCCACGTCCCCGTGCCCACCACCGCGCTGCACCTGCGGCCGATCCGTGAGGCCGACACCCCGATCGACTACCCGGCGGTCATGGGCTCGCGCGAGCGCCTGTTCGAGATCTTCGGCCCCGCCTGGGGCTGGCCCGCGGAGACCATGACCTACGACGAGGACCGCGTCGACCTGCTGCGTCACGAGAAGGAGATAGCGGCCCACGCGTCGTTCAACTACGCCCTCCTGAACGAGGACGAGACGGCGCTCCTCGGCTGTGTCTACGTCGACCCGCCCGAGCGCGCGGGCGCCGACGGGGAGATCTCCTGGTGGGTGGTGGACGACCTCGTGGGCAGCGCGGAGGAGCGGGCACTCGACGCGCTGGTGCCGCGGTGGATCGCCGCCGACTGGCCCTTCCGGCAGCCGCGGTACATCGGCCGCGACCTCAGCTGGCAGGAGTGGCTGGCGCTGCCGCCCGTCGCCTGAGCCCGCGCCCGGGAACCCCGCGCGCCCCACACCGCGTCTTGATCACCGTCACCACGGAACCGTGCGGAGGTCGGACCAGCCCATGCGAGACGACGGACGACGGCCGAGCGCGCTGTACGGATACACCCTGTGGGTCTCCGCCCTGACAGCGGTGCTCGGCTGCGCGATCCTGGCGGGCGGCTTCGCCGCCGCCTGGGACACCTTCGGCAATGTCCGGGAGTACGCGGACCGCAACATCGCCAACGAGGACTCCTACTACGCCTACGCCGAGGGCTCGATCGAGGAACTGGCCAGGATCTTCTTCGTCGTGACGCCGCTGCTGGCGGTCCTCGCGCTCCTCGTCGTCTCGGCCCTGCTCGGCGCGTACGCGGTCGACGCGGCGCACGCGGCGGGCGACGGCCGCCCGCTCTCCAGCGGCGAGTTGTGGCGGCGCAGCCGTCGCCGCCTGCCCGCCGCCTTCGTGGTCAACGCGCTGACCTGGTCCGCGGTGGGCGCCGCGGAACTCACCGCCTATGCGTGGGGGTACCGCGCGGGACGCGACGACGCGGCGTGGGCGGACTGGCTGTTCCCGGTCGCCATGGCGTGTCTCGGGCCGCTGCTGTACTCCCGCCTCGTGGTGGCCACCGCCGAGACGGTCGTCGGGGGCCGCACCCCGTTCGCCGCGCTGTACCGCTCCTGGGTGCTGACCCGGCGCGTACGGTGGCGCGCGCTCGGCGTGGTCGTCCTGGTCACCGCGGCGGCCGTGCTCTTCGTGCGCCTCGCCATGTACGCGGTCGCGCCGCTCGTCCATGTCGCCGGGCTCGCCATGCTGCGGATCAGCGACGGCAACGTGTGGAGCACCGGCGTGCTGATGAAGGTCCTGCCCCTCGGCCTGGCGCTGCTCCTGGTGCCGCCGGTGCTCCTGCCGGGGGTGTGCGCCATGGTCACCCGCCTCCACCGGCGCCTCATTCGTACATGACGTAACCCGGGCGCGGGGACAGGGCCAGCACCTCGTCCGGTGTCATGAGGCGGCTGCCGCCCTCCGCGTCCTCCTCGAAGAACAGCTTGAACCCGGTGTGCAGGCCCGGCGGGAGCGTGTCGACGAGCCGCTTCCAGGTCTCGCGCTTGAGGTGCGGCGAGCCGATCCCGTCGGCGCTCTTGACGACGGCCACCCCGTCCGGGATCTTCAGCCGCCGCTCGTCCTGGACGACCGACTCGGCGACCTGGTGGTAGACGAACACCTTCTCCGGGAGGTCGTGCTCCGCCACGAGGGAGGCGAGATACGCGGCTATGCGGGTGAGTTCGGCGCCGCTCGTGCGGCCGTAGCTGTCACCCGGGACCTGCCCGGGACCCATCTCCCACTCCGGGTCGAGGGCGATGCCGACGTCCGGCTCGGCCAGCCACGCGCGCAACGCCTTGACCTCGTCGAGGGCGGAGGCGCGGCCCGGCTGGATGTTCAGCAGGAGCAGCGCCTTGTGGTCGCGGGCGGCCTTGTGGAAGGTGCGGATCGTGGCGTCGGAGGTGCGGCTGCGGTACATGCCGTCGGGTCCGGGGCTCGCGTTGGCGACGACCGCGAGCAGTTCGAGGACGGGCAGCACCGTACGGCCGTCCGCGTAGGCGCGGCCCCGCCGTTCGATCTCCGAGACGCGGTCGTCCAGGTCGCCGGTGCCGAGGCGGCCCAGGGCGGCGGCGCCGGGCAGCCCGCAGTAGCCGACGAGCCGGTGCTCGGGGAAGATCTGGCGCCCGCCGCGCGGCAGTTCGGGTCGCCGGCGGGTGGGCCGCGGTGATGCGGAGCGTGAACTCGGCGCGGCCGGTTTCGACGAGGTCCCCGACGCGGAGCCCGCGCCGCTCTCCCGGGCGTCGGACGTGCCGCACCCCACGGCCAGGGCGGCGGCGCCCGCGGCCCCCGCGGCGAACAGCGCGCGCCGCCGCACGTGGCCCGCCTCCGCCCTCGTACCGGCGTTGTCGCGGTTCTCCCGCACCTGGTTCTCCTGTCCGCCGGCGAACGACGTGGCGTGTGCCGCCGCGGCGCTCGCGAAGATCATGTCCTCTCGGCGCCTTGCCGCAGGGTGAGGGGTGAAACGTACGACGACGGGGGCGCCCGGGGCGGGCGGGACGCGTACGTGTGCGACGTGGCGGACCCGACCGGACGTATCGCCGGACGGATCGCCGGACGCGCGGCCGGACGTACGAGCGTCCCCATGACCGGACGCACCCCGGTGACATGCGGGTCCGCCGTCGGCGTGGCAGCGTGAGGACCGGACCCATTTGTCAGCGTATGCAACGCTTCCGGCCGGTCGGACTCCGGCATGGAGCACGGCGGAGCACGGCCTTCGGCGGGAAACCTTCGGCGGAAAACCTTCGGCGGGAAAGAGGACAAGGTGCAGATCGGCTACAAGCTGGCCGCGGAGGCGTTCGGCCCCGACGAACTGGTTCGCCAGGCCGTCCTCGCCGAACAGGCGGGCTTCGACTTCGTGGAGATGAGCGACCACTACCACCCTTGGCTGGACGTGCAGGGACACTCGCCCTTCGCCTGGACCGTCTTCGGGTCGATCGCGGCGAAGACCGAGCGCATCGGCCTCGCCACCGGCGTGACCTGCCCGACCGTCCGCTACCACCCGGCGATCATCGCCCAGGCGGCCGCGACGCTCGCGCTGCTCTCCGACGGCCGCTTCACCCTCGGCGTCGGCTCCGGCGAACGGCTCAACGAGCACGTCACCGGCCACGGCTTCCCGAACTCGGTGCCCGAGCGGCACACCCTGCTGCGCGAGGCCCTGGAGATCATCCGGCTGCTCTGGAGCGGCGGCTACCGCTCCTATCACGGCACGTTCCTGCACCTCGACGACGCCCGCGTCTTCGACCTGCCGCAGGAGGCGCCCGTCATCGCGGTGGCGGCCGGCGGACCGCTCTCCGCCCGGATCGCCGCGGAACTGGGCGACGGGCTGTTCGCGACCGAGGACAGGAGCGACATCGTCGACGCCTACCGTGCGGCGGGCGGCGACGGGCCGCGCTACGTCGAGGTGCCCATGGCGTGGGCCCCCGACGAGGACACGGGCGCGCAGGCCGCGCTCGACACCTCCCGCTGGGCGGTCACAGGCTGGAAGGTCATGAGCGAGCTGCCCAACCCGGCCAACTTCGAGGCGGCGACGACCACCGTCCGCAAGGAGGACATCCTCGCCAAGTTCGCGTGCGGCTCCGATCCGGCCCGCTACGTCGAGGTGGCGCAGCCCTTCGTGGACGCCGGGTTCGACCGGCTCGTGATGCAGAACGCCGGGCCCGACCCCGACGGCTTCATCGACTTCTACCAGCGGGAACTGGACCAGCGGCTGCGCGCCCTCACGCCGTCCTCGTAAACCGCTCCGCATTTCCGGCACGACGGTCAGAGCATGATGAGCAAACGTGTATTCGGCTTGAGTTTCCGGTTCACCGAGCGGCTCTGGACGTAGACCTCCAGCTTCGGATTGTTTCCCGCCTTCACCGAGACGGTTCCCCGTACCCCCGTGCCGAAGAGAAGGCTGCGTGCCGCGTCTCCCGTATAGGCGCGGTCCGTGTCCTTCTCGACGACGACGACTTCTTTGTCCGGCTGCACCTGGACGCGGGCGCCGAGTTGGTAATAGCAGGCGCCGCGCTCGTACGTCACGCCCGGATGCGAGTTGACGAAGGAGCGGATGTCCATTTCCTGGTCGACTTTGAGGAGCCGGTACTTGTCGGCCGGGATCGGGTCGAGACTCGCGCGCACGTCGTCGACGGATATGTCCTGGCCGACGGCGAAGAGGTTCTTTGTGCCGCGCACCCCTTGCTCCCGCCCCCGCAGGAAGCTCGTGGCCGCCTTGCGCACCGTGCCGATGGCCTCCTCGACGCCCTCCTGGGAGTCCGCGTCCCAGATCGCGATGTTGCCCGCGGGGAAGCCGTAGTTCTGCGCGGTGCGCTTGGCCAGGGAGTTCGGCACGAGGATCGCGGAGGTCCAGTGGCCGGGCAGCGCGCCCATCTTCGCCGTGATGCGGTCGAGCCAGGGGCCGAGGACGCGCATGTCGCCGTCGTGGCGCCGGTCGCCGCCCGACGCGTTCTCCTCGCCGTCCGTCACCACGATCTGGAGGAAACTGTGCTCCCCGTATTCCTCCCAGATGTGCTCCAGGTCGTCCAGGGACTTCACCGACGCCTCGATGAGCGCGGTGGCGCCACCGACCACCTCGTAAAGCCCGCGCATGGACGGAAGGTGTTTCACATCCATGTCCCAGACCAGATTCTCGACGCGGTGGTCGAAGGAATAGAGGCTGATCCGGGTCTCGTGCCCGAGGCTGTCCGATTCGGCCTTCAGTCCGGCCACGAACTCGTCCACGACCCGCACCAGTTGATTCTGGTGCGGACGCATGGAACCCGAACAGTCCACGACCAGCGCGACGTGATTCACCTTGTGCTGAATCTTCTGCTGAATCCTGCGTGCGGACATGATTCCGCCTCCCCCTCAGGAGCTCCCCGAATGTTGTTTTCACTCTAGGGGGAGGCACTGACAACGAGGTCCGGCAACGAGGTCCGGTCCGACAACGAGGCTTCCGGCGGACGCCGGTGTGACACTGGAACGATGAGCGACGACAGCGGCGGACAAGCTGGGGACGCACGGACCCGGCGGCGCCTTGAGCGAGCCATCATCGACCTCCTCGACCGCCGCGCCCCCACCTCCTCGATCTGCCCGTCCGACGCCGCACGCGAGGTCTACGAGGGCGAGGACGAGGGCTGGCGCGAGCTGATGGAGCCCGCGCGCCGCGCCGCCCGGCGCCTGGTCGAGGCGGGCGAGGTCGAGATCACCCAGGGCGGCGAGCCCGTCCCGGCGCAGGAGGTCCGGGGCCCGATCCGCATCCGCAGGCCCCGCTGAGCGCGCGGGCTCGGCCCGTGACCGGCTCAGCCCGTGACCGGCTCAGCCCGTGACCGCGACCGTGGCCCCGGCCGCCACCAGCAGGGCGACGTACGTCCCCGCGTGCACCGCCTCGGGGATGTGCGGCGGGCGCCGCCGCAGCGCCACGACCACCGGCAGCGAACCGGTGAGCAGTGCGAGCGCCGAGACGACGTCCACCGACCCCACGAGCCCCACGAGCCCCGCGCCGGACGGTACGGGCCCGCGCGTGAGCAGCGAGACGAGCAGCGCGGGCGCGACGATCACGAGGGTGAGCGGGTTCGCGAGCGCGGCGGCGACCGGCATCGGCGCGCCCGCGCGCCGCATCAGCGGCACGGTCATCACGCTGCCGCCGACCCCGAGGAAGGCGGCGACCCCGCCGATCGGCAGCCCGAGGCCGGTGGGCAGTCCTTGGGCGCGCGGCGCGGCGGGCGTAGCGGGGGCCGGCCGGAGGAACCCCGGCCGGGCGAGCAGATCGGCCGCGGTCACCGCCACGTAGAGCACGAAGCCCCAGCGGAGGACGGCGCCGGGGGCGATCCGTGCGGCGGCGGCGCCGAGCGCGCCGCCGAGGCCGAGCAGGACGAACAGCGGCGCGCGCCCGCGTAGACGGGCGAGCACCTCGCGGCGGGTGGCGAGGGTGGCCACGACGGCGTTGACGAGCATGACCAGGGCCGATGTCGCGGTGGCGACGCGGACCGCGTCCCCGCCGAGCGCGGCGTCCGCCACGGTGATCACCGGTACGGTCACGAAGCCGCCGCCGAAACCGAACAGGACGGTGGTGACGCCGACGAGGAGGCCGATGAGGAGCAGGAGGGCGAGGGAGAGTTGCGTGGGAGGCACCGCTCGATTGCATCGCGCCGCCGCGCTGACCAGCAATCGACATCACGACCAGAACCTTCGCGTCTCGGCCACCACCGCCTAGACTGCCCGCCGTGCGCAACGTCTCCGTCGACGCCTACGACCACCTGCCCGTGGACGTACTGCCCATCGGCACCGACTATCCGCCGGACTTCCTGCTCCGGCGCCACACGCACCGGCGGGCGCAGCTGCTCTACGGCGCGACCGGCGCGATGCAGGTGGAGACCGACGACGGCGCGTGGACGGTCCCCACCGACCGGGCCGTGCTGATCCCCGCGCGCGTGCCGCACGAGATCCGGATGCTCGGCGTCACCACCTGGAGCCTCTACATCGAGCCGGACGCCGTCCCCTGGTGGCCCGCGTCCTGCACGGTCATCGAGGTCGGCCCGCTGCTGCGGGAGCTGCTCCGCGCGGCGAACGACCTCGGCGCTGACTACGACACCGCGGGGCGCGACGGGACCCTCGTCCGCCTCGCCCTGCACGAAGTGCGCCGCATGGCGCCCGTACCGTTCGCGATCTCCCTGCCGCGCGACGAGCCGTTCCGTGCGCTGTGCCGTGCCTATCTGGCCGCGCCCGACGTCGCGCTCACCAACACGGAGTGGGCGCGCTCCGCGGCGATGAGCACCCGCACGTTCGACCGCCGCTTTCGCGAGCTGACCGGCGCGAGCCCCGCGACCTGGCGGGCCCGCGCCCGGCTCCTCGCGAGCCTGCCGCTCCTGACGACGGAGAGCGTGACCGCGGTCGCGGGGCGGCTCGGCTACGCCTCGCCCGCCGCGTTCACCGCGGCCTTCACCCGCGCCTTCGGCGCCCCGCCCTCCCGCTTCGGGTAGGCGGGCCGGGGCAGTCCTAGGGGTGCTGGCCCCTCCCCTCGACGTGACCGGCGATCCTGCTGGGCGACAGGTCCGTCGGGTCCTCGCCCGATTCGAGGAGGGTGTCGGCGGGGCCGACGACGAGCGGGTCCAGCTTGCCGACCGCGTCGTCGTCCCGGGACTCGTAGTCGCACCGCAGCAACAGGTGGCGCATGGCCTCCAGGCGTCCGCGGCGCTTGTCGTTGGTCTTCACGACGGTCCACGGCGCGTGGTCGGTGTCCGTGGCCCGGAACATCTCCACCTTCGCCTTGGTGTAGGCGTCCCACAGGTCGAGGGAGGCGACGTCGGTGGGGGAGAGCTTCCACTGGCGTACGGGGTCGACCTGCCGTATCGCGAACCGTGTGCGCTGCTCCGCGCGGGAGACGGAGAACCAGAACTTGATGAGGACGATGCCGTCGTCGGTGAGCATCTTCTCGAACCGCGGAGCCTGCTGAAGGAACTGGTGGTGCTCCTGCGGGGTGCAGAAGCCCATGACGGGCTCGACACCCGCGCGGTTGTACCAGGAGCGGTCGAAGAAGACGATCTCACCGGCGCTCGGCAGATGCGTGACGTAGCGCTGGAAGTACCACTGGCCCGCCTCCCGCTCGGTCGGCTTGTCCAGGGCGACCACGCGCGCGCCACGGGGGTTGAGCCGCTCGGTGAAGCGTTTGATGGTGCCGCCCTTGCCGGCCGCGTCGCGTCCCTCGCAGAGGACCATGACGCGCTGCCCCTGATCGCGGATCGACTTCTGCAGTTTGAGCAGCTCGATCTGCAGAAGGCGTTTTTGCCGTTCGTACTCCGCGCGCCTCAGTTTTCGCGTGTACGGATAGTTCTCGCGCCAGGTCCGCAGCGGGCGGCCGTCCTCGTCGAGGAGTATGGGCCGCTCCGGCTGGGAGTTGTCGACGCTCAGCCCGTCCAGGAGGTGTTCTTCGGTCTTGTCGCTCATCGTCCCGTCCTCATGGGTACGTCCCTACCCTGCCGTTTGTCGGAAAAGCGGGCCACTTGGCCCCTTGTCCGCACGAATTTCCCGACGAGACTGGACGTGTCGGCCCGCGCGTCCGCGCGCACGACCGTCCGCGCGTGCGAGCGCACGTGTGGAGGCGCCGGCTGACCGGCCGGGCCCGCTTCGGCAGTGAGGCGGGCGGCCGCCGGACCGTCAGGCCGTGACGGCGCCGGTCCGTGCCCGCCGGCGGCGCTCGGGCCGCCATGTCGCGACGAGCGCCGCGGCGAGGAGCAGTTCGGCGATGTCGCCGCCGTAGTACATGAGCTGGGCGCCGGCCTGTACCTCGTCGACCGGCGCGCGGACGTCGATGAGGAAGCCGCCGTACATGAGCTGGGAGATCGTGGCGTGCGCGGCGACGGCGACGCCGAGGACGACGAGCCGCGCGGGCACCCCCGGCCTGGCGGGCGCGGGGTCGGGTCCCGCGACGACCCACGCGAACAGGCAGCCCGACAGCAGGAAGTGAACGTGCATCAGCCAGTGCAGGACGGGCCGGTCCATCGTCGCGTTGTAGAGCGGGGTGAAGTAGAGGACCGCGAGCGTGCCCGTGCTCAGGACGAGCGCGACGACCGGGTGGGCGACGACGCGTGCCGGGCGGCTGTGCAGCACGGCGGTCAGCGTGCGGGCGCGGGCCGCGGGCAGGGTGCGCAGCACCAGGCTGACCGGTGCGCCGAGGACGAGGCCGAGCGGCGCGAACATGCCGACGAGCATGTGTTGCGCCATGTGTCCGCGGAAGTCCCCGTGGGCGAAGGGGGCCAGCGGCGGCAGCAGCGCCACGGCGAGCAGCAGACACCCGGTCAGGAATGCCGCGGTACGCGGGTGGCTCCAGCCCTGGACGGGGTTGCAGCGGCGGGCCCGTACGGTCAGGAGGAGGTAGGCGCAGGCGAGCAGGGCTATGGCGAGGGCGGGCAGCAGGACGGCCCACACATCGCCGCCCGCGCCGGAGTCGCGCAGGTGCTCGTGCGTGTCGTGGTTCATCACACCTGCCGGGCGGTGAGCTCGGCGTCCGTGTGTTCCGCGTCGGGGTCGAAGGGGCGCCCCGAGCGCTGCAACAGGTAGCCGCCGGCGATCAGGAGAACACCGAGGAGCAGGAACGCCATGTCCCACCACACCTGGTGCGGGCCCCCGCGCACATGATGGATGCCGAGGATCTGGTGGTCGAGGAGGCCCTCGACGAGGTTGAACACACCCCAGCCGACGAGGATCCAGCCCCACAGCACACGTGAGGTCCACACCCGGCGGCGGTCGTGGGTGACCCGCGCTTACAGGATGCCGAGGCCGAGGATGACCGACACCCAGCACACGACGTGGAAGACGCCGTCCCACACGGTGTTCATCTCGAGCCCGGAGACCGTGTTCGCGGGGTAGTACTTCACCCCGATCCGGTCGGTGTTTGTGCTGGTGAGCATGTGGTGCCACTGGAGGAGCTGGTGCAGCAGGATGCCGTCCACGAACCCGCCGAGCCCCACTCCGAGAATGATGCCGGGGAGCTGGATGCCGCGGGGCTCCGTGCCCGCCCGTACCTGACCTGTGGTCGCCATCAACCGTCCCGTCCGTGAATACGTGTGTCTGGACCAGTACGGGGGACGTGTGCCCATCCCGCACCCCACCTCACGGACGGGCGGCCATTCGGCCGAATGGGAGCGATGAGCGACCGGACGGCGACGGGTCGGCCGGGGACGGTCGGATCCTCAACTGTTGATGCCCACACCGCTCAACCGTTGATGCCCACCACACCGCTCAACCGTTGATGCCCACACCGAGTGCCGTGTCGGGGCGGCAGTGGACGCACGCCGGGACCGGTCCGTTGTGCAGCGCGTCGCGCGCCTGGTCCGCCGTGATCGGCCGTGACCGCTTGCCGGCCATGTGGCAGCCGCCGGTGTGGACGTAGACGGCGGCGCGCCCCGTCAAGCCCACCTCCAGGAGCCACTCGGGCGGTTCGGGGCGGGCGACCGCGCCGCGCGCGTGTTCCGCGCGGCGCCGCTTCTCGTCCTCGATCCAGCGCTGCGTGCGGGCGAGGTCGCGTTCCTGGACGCGCTTGAGGAACTCCAGCTGCGTCAGCCGGTCGTCCGCCGCCTGCCCGGCGTCGGCCTCCATGGCCGTCACGCCGCCTTGTGCAGCAGGGCGGCGGGGCCGACGCTGCCGCGGCCGAAGCGCTCGTTGGCGCGGTCGACGGCCTGTTCGGCGCGCAGCCGCATCTCGCGGCCGCGGTCGAGGCTGATCTGCTCGGCCGCGGCGCCCGCGGCGACCAGGTCCTCGGCGCGGACGAGCAGCCCGACGAGTCGGCCGCGCTGCAGGCCCGCGCGGTCCATGAGCCGGTAGGCGGCGGTGCGCAGGTCCTCGTCGTGGGCGGACGCCTCGGGCAGCCGCAGGGTCCTGGTCCAGCGGGCGCCCGCGGCGAAGTCGAGCTGCAGGGTGAGGCCGCGGGCGACCTGGTCGCGGGTGCGCAGGGTGGCGGCGAGCTCGACGACCAGGTCCAGGAGGCGGGCGCGGACGGTGGCGCCGTCCATCACCTGCCGCTCGAACCGGTGCCGTACGGCCGCCGACATCGGCAGCGTCCTCGGGGTGACCGGGCGCGGATCGATGCCGCGGGCCCGGTCGTGGGCGAGGCGCCCCGGTCGGCCGCCGAGCAGCCGCTGGATGGTGGCAGACGGCAGCGCGGCGAGCATGCCGACGGTGTGGACGCCGTAGTCGGTGAGCGCGGCGGCCTGCACGGGCCCGACGCCGTGCAGGGCGGTGACCGGCAGCGGCGCGAGGAAGTCCTCGACCTCGTCGGGCGCGACGGCGACGATGCCGCCGTGCTCGGGCGCCTGCGCGGAGGCGGTGGCCGCCACCGCCCAGGTCGGGGCGAGCCCGATCCGCAGGTCGACCGAGAGCCGGGCCAGCGACCGCACCCGCACCCGCTCGGCCAGGCGCAGCGCGGTCACCCCGTGGTAGCGCAGCGCGCCGCGCAGCTCCACGACGGCGGCGCCCGGCGGCAGCGCCTGCACCACCGGCGAGATCTCCGCGAGCGCCTCGAGCACCTCCCGGTAGGCGGGCTCCGGCAGGCCCGCGGGCACGCGTACGTGCATCACCGTCGCCTCGACGTCAGTCCTGGGCATCACAGCCACCTCCCACCCAGAACGATACCGAACATGTATTCGAACATGCCATGTGGCGAACGTCAGAGCCCGCGGGCCGGTGCGCGCCCGTCCGCGAAAAAGAATCCGGAGTGATGTCGAGAATCCGCGCGCGGCTCCGTCCCAGGGGCGACCGCGGCCACAATGGCCCTACCTCGGCAAGGAGAACACCATGGCCAAGTACCTGCTGCTGAAGCACTACCGGGGCGCGCCCGCGCCGGTCAACGACGTACCGATGGACCAGTGGAAGCCGGAGGAGGTCACGGCCCACGTGCGGTACATGAACGAGTTCGCCGCGCGCCTCGAGCAGACCGGCGAGTTCGTCGAGAGCCGGGCGCTCCTCCCGGAGGGCACGTTCGTCCGCCACGACGGCGAGGGGCGGCCGCCGGTCACCGACGGGCCGTTCGCGGAGACCAAGGACCTGATCGCCGGGTGGATGGTCATCGACGTCGAGACGTACGAGCGCGCCGTCGAGCTGGCCGGTGAGCTGTCCGCCGCGCCGGGCGCGGGCGGCGAGCCGATCCACGAGTGGCTCGAACTGCGCCCGTTCTACGCCGAGCACTGCCCGACCGAGTGAACGAGTCCCTGCTGCGGGAGCTGGTGCCCGCCGTCATCGGTGTCCTCGTCCGGCGCGGAGCCGGCTTCGCGGCGGCCGAGGACGCGGTGCAGGACGCCCTCGTCGAGGCCGTACGCGCAGGGGCGGACGACGCGCCGAGGGACCTCAGGGGCTGGCTGACCACCGTGGCCTGGCGGAAGTTCCTCGACGCGGCCCGCGCCGAGGGCTCGCGGCGGCGCCGGGAGGAGCGGGTCGACGCCGAGCCCGCGCCCGGGCCCGGCGAGGCGGTCGACGACACGCTCCAGCTGTACTTCCTGTGCGCGCACCCCTCCCTGACCCCGGCGTCGGCCGTCGCGCTCACGCTGCGCGCCGTCGGCGGCCTGACCACGCGGCAGATCGCCCAGGCGTACCTGGTGCCGGAGCCGACCATGGCCCAGCGCATCAGCAGGGCGAAGCGGACCGTCTCCGGCGTCCGGCTCGACCGGCACGGCGACGTCGCCACCGTGCTGCGCGTGCTCTACCTCGTCTTCAACGAGGGCTATTCGGGCGACGTCGACCTCGCGGCCGAGGCGATCCGGCTGACCCGGCAGCTCGCGGCGCTCACCCGGCACCCGGAGGTCGCGGGCCTGCTCGCCCTCATGCTGCTGCACCACGCCCGGCGCCCGGCCCGGACCGACGCCGACGGCAGGCTCGTACCCCTCGCCGAACAGGACCGCGGGCGGTGGGACACCCGGCTCATCGCCGAGGGCGTCGCCCTCCTGCAGGCGGCCCTCGCCCGCGACCGGCTCGGCGAGTTCCAGGCCCAGGCCGCCGTCGCCGCGCTGCACGCCGACGCCCAGGCCGCCGAGGAGACCGACTGGGTGCAGATCGTCGAGTGGTACGACGAGCTGGTCCGCCTCACCGACAGCCCGGTGGCCCGGCTCAACCGGGCCGTCGCGGTCGGCGAGGCGGACGGCGCCCGCGCGGGCCTCGCCGCCCTCGCGGAGCTCGACGAGACCCTGCCCCGCTACGCCGCCGTCGCCGCCTACCTGCACGAACGCGACGGCGACCCGGCGACCGCCGCCCGCCTGTACGCCCAGGCCGCCCGCTCGGCACCCAACCTCCCGGAGCGCGACCACCTGACCCGCCAGGCCGCCCGGCTCAACGCGCGACCGCATCCGCTACGGTGACCCCGTGAAACGGAACGCCGCTCCCCTTGCCCCCGGGGCGCGGCGCGCGTCGAAGGAGAGCGACATGGCCACCGACCCGCCCGTACGGAGCAAGCGGGCCGACGCCCAGCGCAACCGGGAGGCGGTGCTCGGCGCCGCCGCGGAGGTGTTCGTGACGGCCGGCGTCGACGCGCCGATCCGGCAGATCTCGGCGCGGGCGGGCGTCGGGATGGCCACGATCTACCGGCACTTCCCGACCCGGGCCGACCTCGTCACCGCCGTCTACGAGCATCAGATCGAGGCCTGCGCCGAGGCCGGTCCCGCGCTGCTCGACAGCGCGGAGACGCCGTTCGACGCACTGCGCCGGTGGACCGACCTCTTCGTCGACTTCCTGGTCACCAAGCACGGGCTCGCCGACGCCCTGCAGTCCGACAGCGAGCGCTTCGCCGCGCTGCACACCTACTTCCTCGACCGCCTGCTGCCCGTCTGCGCCCGGCTGCTCGAAGCCGCCGAGGGCGCGGGCCAGATCAGGCCGGGCGTCCAGCCCTACGAGCTGCTGCGCGGCATCGGCAACCTGTGCGTCGGGCGCGACACCGACCCCCGCTACGACCCGCGCCGCCTCGTCGACCTGCTCTTCCACGGACTGCGGCAGAGCTGATCCGCCGCTCTCAGTCCGCTGCCGCGGGGGTGCGCACGACGAGCATGGCGACATCGTCCTCGTTGTCGTCCGGGCGGACCTCGGCGAGCAAGGCGTCGCAGAACGAGTCGAGCGGGCGCCGGGCGAGGGCGGCGGCGTGCCGGCGCAGCTGGTCGAGGCCGTGGTCGATGGAGCGGTGCGGGCTCTCGACGAGGCCGTCCGTGTAGAGGACGAGGGTGGAGCGCGGTGGCAGGACGGCGACCGCGTCGGGCCGGGTCCTGGTGATCCCCGTGCCGAGCAGAAGGCCGTGCGCGTCGGTGAGGAACCGGGCCCGGCCGTCGTGGTGGACGAGGAGCGGCGGCGGGTGCCCGGCGTTCGTCCAGTGCAGCCGCCACAGGCCGTCGTCCTCGTCGACCGCCAGCCTGGCGAGGATCATCGTCGCCATGGACGCCTCGGCGATGTGCCGCACGGCCTCGTCGAGCTGGGAGACGATCGCGCTCGGCGCCGCCCCGGCGCGGGACCAGGCGAACGCCCGCAGCATGTTGCGGACCTGCGCCATCCCGGCCGCGGCGTCCAGGTCGTGCCCGACCACGTCCCCGATGGCCAGGGCGTGGTCCCCGTCGGCCAGGGCGAACGCGTCGTACCAGTCGCCGCCGACGGCGGACGCGTCAGGCGCGGGCACGTAGCGCGCCCACATCTCCACCCCGGGCACGGTCGGCAGCTGGGGCAGCAGATGGCGCTGCATGGTCTCGGCGACCTTGCGCTGACGCTCGTACAGGCGCGCGTTGTCGAGCGCGAGGCCCGCGCGCCGTGTCACGTCCTCCAGGAGCGGCAGGTCGGCCGCGGTGAACGCGTCGGGGCGCCGAGAGCGGCCCAGCGTCAGCGCGCCCAGCACGTCGCGCAGGCCGCGGATGGGCGCGATGGCCGCGCTGTGCATCCCGGTCGCCGTGAAGAGGCGGCTCTGCTCGACGGCGATGCCGGAGTCGGGCGGCCCCTGGTAGGTGGCCGGTGTGGCGAGCGACGACGCGGCGCCGCGCAGCGCCCGCGACAGGGGCATGGGGGACTCCTCGGGCACGGGCGGCATGGGGCCCTGGAGGTCGTCCCGCTCGGCCAACAGGTCGTCCTTGCGCTCGACCACGAGGGCGCGCCGCACCTCGCCCCGGTCGGTGACCAGGTCGATCACCGCCCAGTCCGCGAGGCGCGGCACGGTCAGGGCGGCGAGGCGGTGCAGCGCCTCGCCGACGTCGAGGGTCGAGGTGAGCTGGGTCGTCGTCTCGGCGAGCAGCGCAAGGCGGTCCAGTTCGGTCAGCGGCTCCGGGGCACCGGCCGGCTCGTCGCTGTGTGCCGCGTAGAAGAGGACGAAGGTGCCCGCCGGCTCCGTTCCGTCCGCTCCCTCCGCGCGAGGAGTGACGAGCCATGACGAGCGGATGAGGGAACCGTCCTTGCGGGCGAACCACTCCGTGTCGCCGTGCTGGGTGTTCCCGGACAGCAGCGCCGCCCGCAGCAGGCAGCGCGTACGGGGCATGGCCTGCCCGTGGTCGTCCCGGTGCAGGAGGTCGTGCGCGTCCTCGCCGATCAGCTGGTCGGCGCTCGTGCGGAACATCGTGCACGCCGCGTCGTTGGCAGCGGCGATGAGACCGTCCCCGTCGATGAGGAGCGCGGCCGCGCGGAAACCGCCGAGCGGGGTGCCCGAAGGGTCGGGCGCTCCGGCCGCGCGGGAGTTCCCCATGCCGTTGTCGGCGACGTCCATGCGTGTCCTCGGTGATCACTGCGACGGGGCGGTAAAGGCAGATCACTGCTACGGGGCGGTAAAGACAACAGTGGATACCCCGCCAACAGTAGGTCAACCCTGGCACCCCTCCGATGGACCCCCGCGCCGAGGCCCGGCGTCCGGGGCGCGGAGCGCTCGTGCCGGAGACGTGGCGAAGACGTGTCAATTCTGCGTTTTCGGGGGTACTTGGTCGGCCGGGGGTACTGCACCGCTACAGAAAGGAGGACCCAGGATGGACGAGACAGCAGCCAGGCACACACCAGGCCCCACCTCCGTGTCCGTGTCCGCCGGTACGTCCGGGGAGCCCGTCGGCGAGCTGGTCCAGCGCGCCTCGGAGCAGTTGACGCAGCTGGTGCGAGGCGAGATGCGGCTCGCGCAGGCGGAGATGAAGGAGAAGGGCAAGCGTTACGGCAAGGGCGGGGGCCTCTTCGGCGGCGCCGGGCTCGCCGGTTTCCTGACCCTTCAGGCGCTGGTCGCGACCGCGATCGCCGCCCTCGCGGTGCCGTTGCCGGTCTGGGCGGCGGCGTTGATCGTGACGGCCGTTCTCGGCGTGGTCACCGCCGTCCTCGCGCTGACCGGCAAGAAGGAGTTCAGCCAGGCGGCTCCCCCCACCCCGGAGCAGACCATCGACAGCGTGAAGGCCGACGTGGCCGAGATCAAGGAGAGTGCCAAGCGATGACGCAGCCGCCCCACGACGAGCCCACCGCCACCAGCACCGAGGAGCTGCGCGACCAGGTCGAGCAGACCCGGCACGAACTGGGCGACACGGTCCAGGCGCTGGCGGACAAGGCGGACGTCAAGGCTCGTACGCAGGAGAAGGCCGCCGCGCTCAAGGAGCAGACGGCGGCGAAGGCCTCGGAGCTGACGGCGCAGGCCAAGGCGAAGGCCGAGCAGGCCCAGCAGGTGTGGCAGGACAAGGCGCCCGAGCCGGTGCGGGACAAGCGCGCGATGCTGATCGCGGCGGGTGTGGCGGTGGTGACCGTCGTCGCGCTGGTACGGCGAAAGAAGAAGTAGCGGCGGGGGCCGAGACCCTCACCGCCAGGCAGCACCCTCCGGGGCCCGTGTCGCACGGGCCCCGGACGCGTGTCGGGAGCGGGCACCTCCCGGTCAGGGGGCCGACGCGCCCCGACCGGACGTGCGGTCCGACTGGACGTGCGGTCCGACTGGACGTGCGGTCCGACTGGACGTGCGCCCCGACCGGACGTGCGGCCCCTCCGGCTGGAGCTAGCGCTTCGACGCCAGATCCAGCGTCCACCAGGGCCCGTCGGGACCGTCCGCCCGGCCGACGCCCGCGTGCGTGAAGCGGCACGTGAGGATGAGGTCGTGGTGCGACGGGCTGTCCATCCACAGCGAGACGACCGAGCCCGTGCCGTCCGCGCCGCGGGCGATGGCCTCACCGGCGTAGGCGGCCCGGAAGCCGTGCGCCCGCATCCGCTCCCGCGGGCTGCTCCCGTTCGCGCCCGAGTGCTGCAGCCGCTGGCGGCCCGCCATGTCCCGGCTGTGGGCCCGCGCGGAGCGGTTCAGCGCGGCCTGTGCGCGGACCGGGCGGCAACCGGCCGCCGCGCGATGCCTGTTGATGCCCGCGAGTACGTCCGTGACGACGCCGGCCGCACGCTGGTGCGAGGGCGGCGCGGACGCGGGCGGCTCTGCCGCGTGGGCCGCCCGCGCCGCGGGGAGCGGCGCGATGACGAGCGCGGAGACGAGCGCGGTGAGGAGCGCGAACGCGCCGTGGGACAAGGGGCGGAGCGGTGCGGTCACAGTTTCTCTCCCTTTCTCTGTTTCCCTTCCTTCAGGTGTAAGCGGCATGTTCCGTGATCGCGCGAGCAGGGCGGCGAATGGGGTGAGACAAGGGTGGGACAAGGATGCCCCCGGGCGGCCCGGCGCGGGGCCGGGCCCACCCAGGGGCATAAGGGGCGGAATGTCGGGTACTGGCGTGACATCGGCCCCCGCGGGTTGTGCAGTGGGAACCCTGCGCCTCCGCGCTCGCGGGGGCCGGTCCCGACCCGCGGGAGGCTACGGAGTGGGGCCGTCGGGGGGCATCGTGCCGATGTCGAGCAGTTCCTGGACGCGCCGCACACCCTCGTCGCGCGTACCGGCCAGCTCCAGTACCTCGGTGACCCCGGTGATCTCGAAGAGCCGCTGGACGCCGCTGTGGTACGGGCCTGCCAGGACGAACGGCCGCGCCTGCTCCTGATGATCGGCGTGCGCGCGCAGGATCAGGTTGAGCAGGGTGCTGTCGGCGAAGGTGAGATCGGCGAGGTCGAGCAGGGTGGCCGCGGTGCTGGTGTCGGTCCGCGCGTCGGAGAGCGCGAGGCCGGCCTCGTCCTGCTCCTCCAGTTCGATGGTGTTGCGGAACGAGACGATGACCACCCGCTCCTGCTGGGTGAGTTCGATGCTCGGGCTGTCGGGAACCATCCTGCGACCCTCCCACATCAGCACCGCCTTGTGACAGGCGGATCCCCGAGCCCGCCACATCACGTGTCGCCTCCGCGCATTGTGTCGCCCGCCTCCAGGGAAACACCTGGTCCACCGGTGTTTTCGCGGGTGTGAACGCGCTCAGCGGAAATGCGGGTTTTGCCCGGACGGACGAGTGTGGGGCTCGAACCGGCGGGCACGCGAGGGCTTACGACGACATATGAGCAGTGTTTGCACGCGTGCAGAGAAAGGATCACGCTGTGATGAGCGTTCCCGAGACCCTTGAGGGAGAGCGCGCCAGCTGTGCGGGGGCACGGTCCGTCGTCCGCTCGGTGTTGATGGAGGTGTGCTGCGGTCTGCCGCTGAACACGGCACGACGCCTGCGTGACGACGCGTTGCTCGTGGCCAGCGAGCTCACGTCCAACGCGCTCCAGCACGGCGGCGGAGTCACCAGCTTCAGCGCGCGGCTGCGCGGCGACGCCCTGGAGCTGCGGGTCAGTGACCGCAGCCACGCTGTGCCGTGCACCACACGGCCCGAGCGCGGACGCCCCGGCGGCTACGGCTGGATGGTGATCCAGCGGCTCAGCTCCCGCCTCGGCGTCGAGATCGAGCCCGGCGGCAAGACGATCACCGCCATGGTGGCGCTGCCGTGACCACCGCCCGGTGGTACTTCCGTAAATAGTTGTCTGACAGCATGTGTGTGGAGCGGAAGGCGGGGTAGCCGGACGCCTACGGGGAGGCAAGGTCGTCATCGACAGAGGTAGGGCGGGACACATGAGCAGCGTGGCAGAGCGGGAGCAGCTCCAGCACACGGCCGGCACGGCCGTCACGGTCGAGGAGCGGCTGATCGAGCGCGCGTACGCGGACCCCGCCTCGGTCGCGCCCAAGGACGCCCGAGAGGTCGGCCGCCACTTCTTCGACCGGCTCACGCGGCTCGAAGAGGGCACGAGCGAGTACAGCTACGTGCGCAACGCGCTCATCGAGATGAACCTCTCCCTGGTGCAGTACGCGGCCTCCCGCTTCAAGCACCGGGGCCCGCAGGAGATGGAGGACATCGTCCAGGTCGGCACCATCGGCCTGATCAAGGCGATCGACCGGTTCGAGCTGACCCGCGAGGTCGAGTTCACCTCCTTCGCCATTCCCTACATCACGGGCGAGATCAAGCGGTTCTTCCGGGACACCTCCTGGGCCGTGCACGTGCCGCGCCGCCTCCAGGAGGCCCGGATCGAGCTGTCCCGCGCCACCGAGGAGCTGCGTACCCGCCTCGGCCGCTCGCCCTCCACGGCCGAGCTGGCCGAGCTGATGCAGCTCGACCCGGCCGAGGTCGCCGAGGCGCAGAAGGCGTCCAACGGCTACAACAGCGTCTCCCTGGACGCCGCCGTCTCCGGCCAGGACGACGAGTCGGACACGCTGCTCGCGGACTTCATCGGCATCGACGAGGACCGCTTCGAGCTCGTGGAGAACTTCCACTCCCTGGCCCCGCTCATCGCGGACCTGGACGAGCGCGACCGTCGCCTGATCCACCTCCGCTTCGTCGACGAGCGCACCCAGCAGGAGATCGGCGAGGAGCTGGGCTGCTCGCAGATGCACGTCTCCCGGCTGATCTCCCGCGTCGTGAAGAAGCTCCGCGAGGGCCTGCTCGCGGCCGAGTGACCCCCACTGGCACACAGCGGCCCGTACGGCGATGAATTCCGCCGTACGGGCCGGTCTGTATCTCCGACCGTGCGCCGTCGCACCCGAGGAGAGCGCCATGACCGCCACCTACACGTTCGACGTCTTCGCGAGCCTCGACGGCTTCGCCGCGGCCGGCGGCGACTGGACCGGCTACTGGGGGAAACAGGGCCCCGAGCTGCTCGACCACCGCCTCGCCCTGTACGAGGCCGACCAGCGCATGGTGTTCGGGGCGCGTACGTACCGGCTGTTCACGCGGATGCTGGCGGCGAGCACCGAGGACTCCGATGTCCGCGACCCCTGGGTGACCCGGATGCGGAACCTGCCCGCGACCATCGTGTCGAGCACCCTCGACGCGGCCCCCGACTGGCCGGACGCCACTGTCGTGCGGGGTGACGCCGTGGACGTCGTCGCCCGGCTCAAGGAGAAGTCGGAGGTTCCGCTGCGCTCGCACGGCAGCCTCTCGCTCAACCGCGCGCTGATGGCCGCCGGGCTCGTCGACCGCGTCCAGGTGACGCTCTTCCCGGTGATCACCGGAAGGAGCGGCCTCGAACCCGTCTTCCAGGGGGCGGCCGACTTCGACCTCGAACTGATCGAGCGCCGGACCCTGGACCGCGACATCCAGGAGCTGACCTACCGGCCGACCCTGCACCCGTAGCCGCGGTGGCCGGTCCTACTTCCCGTACGTCTTCGTGTAGAGGTCGCCCGTGTAGTAGTCGGCGGGGTCGGGGTTCTTGTCGAGCTGCTTGTTGCGGACGAAGAAGTCACCCAGCTTCTTCAACCACTCGTTCACCTCGCCGCTGCTGGTCTTCTCGGCCAGCTCCTTCGTGGAGAGGGTCTGGACGTGTGAGGCGTCCGCCTTCGTCTGCTCCTCGGTGACCTCCAGCATCTTGGCGGTCAGCGCGATGGTCTCGTCGGGGTGCTGCGCGCGCCAGTCGTTGGCCTGCTGCAACACCTTGACGACCTTGCTGTTCTTCGACTCGGGCACCTTGTTGCCCGCGACGAACGCGGTGGGGAAGGAGTCCCCGGTCTCCTTGGTGTCGGCTATTTCCGTAAGGCCCGGGACCTTCTTCTTGATGGTGTCGATGGCCGGATAGAAGAAGCCCGCCCCGTCGATCTTGCCGGAGGAGAAGGCGGAGACGATGGTGGACGGGTCCATGTTGACCTTGTCGATGTCCTTCGTCTCCATCCCGGCCTCCGCCAGGGCGATGTTGAGGACCATGTCGCCCGAGGTGCCCTCGGGCACGCCGGCGCGCTTGCCCTTGAGGTCCTTCATCGACGTGATGCCGGGCTGGCCGATCACCCGGTCCGCGTAGGTCAGGGTGTCGATGGCGATGACCTTCGACTTGCCGGAGGCGGGCAGCCACATGGCGCCGGGGCCGATGTAGCCGTAGTCGAGGTCGCCCGCGCTGAGCGCCTGGATCTGTACGGGGCCGTTGTTGAAGCTCTTCACCTCGGCGGTCAGGCCCGCCTTCTTCCACAGGCCCTGCTTCTCGGCGATGGCGAGGAGGCTCGCTCCGTTGTAGTCGCCGATGTAGCCGAACCGGACCGTGCCGTCGTCCCCGGAGGCGCTGCCGGAGCAGGCGCCGAGGGAGAGCGAGAGCGCGAACGCGACGGGCAGCGCGACGAGGACGCGGCGGGCCGTGCTTCTGGGCATGAGGGAGTGTCCTCTCGGGGTGGTGCGCGGGCTCAGGAGTGGATGAGGGGGCGAGGCGTCAGGCCGCTTCGGGCGGTGCTTCCTGGTGGTACACGGACGTCCACACCTCGTTGCGGATGCGCCGGAACTCGGGGGAGAGCCGGATCTCCTCGGTACGGGGGTAGGGCAGGTCCACGTCGATGACCCGGTGGACGCGGCCGGGCCCGGCGGCCATGACGACGACGCGGCCGGCGAGGTAGACGGCCTCGTCCACGTCGTGGGTGATGAAGAGGACGGTGCGCTTCTCCTGGCTCCAGGTGGCGAGGAGCTGGTCCTGGAGCTGTACGCGGGTCAGCGCGTCGAGCGCCCCGAACGGCTCGTCCATCAGCAGGACTTGGGGGTCGACGGCGTACGCGCGGGCGATGGCGCACCGCTGCTTCATGCCGCCGGACAGCGTCTTGGGCAGGGCGTCGGCGAACTCGCTCAGGCCGACGAGCGCGATGGCCCGCTCGGCACGGCGGCGCCGCTCCTCGGCGGGCAGCGAGGCGAGCTTGAGCCCGAACTCGACGTTCTGCCGGACGGTGAGCCAGGGGAAGAGGGCGTACTGCTGGAAGATGACGCCACGGTCGGGGCCCGGTCCCGTGACCGGTGTGCCGTCGACCAGGACGCTGCCCGAGTCGGGTTCCTGGAGCCCGGCGGCCATGCTCATCAGCGTCGACTTGCCGCACCCCGAGGGGCCGACGACGGTGACGAACTCCTGGTCCGCGATGTCCAGGCTGACCCCGTCGAGCGCGGTGAACGTCGCGCCCTTGAGCGGGAAGGTCTTCACCACGTCACGGAAGCTGATCTTGCTGTTCATCGTCGCTCCTGCCAGCCGGTGAGGCGTCGCTCGGCCAGCAGCAGCAGCCGGTCCATGACGAGCCCGAGGATGCCGATCGTGATCAGGGACACGAAGATCGTGTCCATTTCGAACCAGGTGGACGCCTTCTGCATCCGGTAGCCCAGCCCCTCCTGCGCGCCGATGAGTTCGGCGGCCACCACCGTGGCCCAGGACGCGCCGAGACCGATGCGCATGCCGACCAGGATGAACGGGGTGGAGGCGGGGACTACCACCTTGGCGAAGATGGTGCGGTCCGGGGCGCCGAGCACCCGGGCCGCGTTGATCAGCGTCTTGTCGACGTCGACGACGCCCTGGAAGGAGGAGAGGACGCACGCCATGAACGACGCCAGGAAGATCACCGCGATCTTCGGCACCTCGCCGATCCCGAGCAGCACGACCGCCAGCGGGATGAGCGCGAGCGGCGGGATCGTGCGGAAGAACTGGATGTACGGCTCGACCAGGGCGCGGACGGTCGGGTACCAGCCCATGAGGAAGCCGACGGGCACGGCCACGACCACGCCGAGCGCGTAGCCGAACAGGACCCGGCGCAGACTGGCGAGGGTGTCGGTGGCCAGGGTGCCGTCGGAGATCATGTCGCCGGCCTTCCGCGCGACCGCCGTGGGTGCGGGCAGGTTCTCGACCCAGCCCAGGGCGGCCACGGCGCCCCACACGGCGATGCCCGCCGCGACCGCGACGACGTTGAGGAGCAGGGGCCGGTGCCGGGAGCGGCCCGGCCGCCGCCGCGGAGCGTCCGTGGCGGTCTTGTCGACCGGAGCGATCACAGCCATGGGTACCTCACCGGTGACGTCACGCGTTCTCCTCGGATGCGGGCCGCGGATAGTGGGAGAGCAGGGGGGATTCGTGGAGAACGAGGGCGATGCCGCCCAGCGCGCTCCCGGTGTCGCCGAGCGTCGCCCGCCGTACGTCCACATGGCGGCGGGCCAGCGGCATCAACTGCCGGCGCAGGGCGCGTTCGACGGGTTCGAGGAGGGCGGGCCCGGCCTCGGCCAGTTCGCCGCCGACGACGATGACACCCGGGCCGACGGCGTGGCACACGGCGGCGAGGACGCCGCCGATGTCGTCGCCGACACGGGCGAGCACGTCGAGCGCGCACTGTTCGCCGGACGCGGCGGCGGCCAGGAATCCGGCGAGGTCGTCGGCGCGGCCACCGGCCTCCCGGTACCGGAACAGGACCGCGTCGAGGGAGGCACGTGTCTCCAGGCAGCCGGTGCCGCCGCAGTCGCACGGCCGCCCCGCCGGATCGACCGTGATGTGCCCGAACTCGCCGGACAGGCCGTAGCGGCCGCGGTGCAGCGCCCCGCCCACGACCAGGCCGCCGCCGACGCCGTGCGACAGGCGCAGATACAGCACGTCGCTGCTGTCCCTCGCGGCGCCCCACACCGCTTCGGCGAGCGCCGCGAGGCGGGTGTTGTTGTCCAGGACGACCGGGACACCGAACCGCTTGCGCAGCAGGTCGGGCAGGCCGTCGATGGTCCGCGCCCGGGCGTTCTCGCTGCCCGGGTCGGTGAGCGGCCCGACCACGCCGACGCCGATCGCGGTGAGCGCGTCGAGGTGGACGGCGCCCGAGGCGGCGAGCAGCCCGTCCGCGATGTCGATCCGCTCCGGCCAGGAGAGATCGGCGGCATGTGACGCGCTCGCCGAACCGATCACCTCGTGGGCGAAGTTGACCGCCGCGACATGCACGGCGCGGCGCGCGAAGTCGATGCCGACGGCCGCTCCGGCGGCCGGGTTGAGGCTGAGCTTCTCCACCGGCCGCCCGCGCTTGCGCACCTCGGCCTGCGGGGTGCCCGCGACGACCGAGCCGCTGCCGGTCAGACCCGCGACGATGTCGTGCAGCGTGGTCCGGGACAGGCCGCTGCGGGCGCCCAACTCGGCGCGGCTGAGCGGGCCGTGTCTGCGCAGCAGCTCCAGGACCGCTTGCTCGTGGCCGCGGCGCAGACGTGTCAGCGGGCCGTCGTGTTCGTGCATGGAGGACAGCATGTGAGCGCGACCTATTTTCGTCAATGACTCGAAACAAATTGTTCATATGAACGCGGCGTCACAAGTGGCCGCCCGTCCTGCCCGAGTTGACCTGCGGCCGCTTACGGTGAGGAAGCGCCCGACGTCCGCCCCCGTGATCGGCCCCGCTCGATTTATGTCCGCACTCTTGACTTAAATCGGCGCGGCGCCGGAGCATGCCCGGACCGACTGACCCGAAAGGCCCCCGTGCGCCACAACATGCTCTTCCTGATGACCGATCAGCACCGCGTCGACACCCTGGGCGCGTACGGCAACCCCCACACACGGACCCCGCATCTCGACCGGCTCGCGGAGCAGGGCACACGTTTCGACAGCTTCTACACACCCACCGCGATCTGCACCCCGGCCCGCGCCAGTCTGCTCACCGGCGCGGCGCCCTTCCGCCACAAACTGCTCGCCAACTACGAGCGGAACGTGGGGTATCTGGAAGACCTGTCCGACGGCCAGTTCACCTTCTCCGAGCAACTGCGCTCCGAGGGCTACCACCTGGGCCTGCTCGGCAAATGGCACGGCGGCGTCCGGCGCACCGCCGCCGACTACGGCTTCGAGGGCCCGGACCTGGCCGGCTGGCACAACCCCGTCGACCACCCCGACTACCTCGCCTACCTGGACGAGAACGGCCTGCCCCCGTACCGCATCACCGACCCGGTGCGCGGCACGACCCCCAACGGCAGCCCGGGCAACCTGCTCGCGGCCCGGCTCCACCAGCCGGTCGAGGCCACCTTCGAGTACTACCTGGCCACCCGCACCATCGAGATGCTGCGCCGCTTCGCCGCGCGGGAGGACGGCGGCGAGGGCGCGCCCTTCTTCCTGGCCACTCACTTCTTCGGCCCCCACCTGCCGTACATCCTGCCCGAGGCGTACTACGACCTGTACGACCCGGCGCTGGTCGAACTGCCCGCCTCAATGAGCGAGACGTTCGCGGGGAAACCCCCCGTCCAGGAGAACTACAGCAAGCTGTGGGCCTTCGACACGATGCCCCTGGAGGAGTCGCGCAAGCTGATCGCCGTCTACTGGGGTTACGTCACCCTCATCGACGAGCAGATCGGCCGCATACTCGACGCCGTAACGGAGTTGGGCCTCGACGAGCGGACGGCGGTCTTCTTCACCGCCGACCACGGCGAGTTCACCGGCGCCCACCGCCTGCACGACAAGGGCCCGGCGATGTACGAGGACATCTACCGCATCCCCGGCCTCCTCAAGGTCCCCGGCGCCCCGCAGGGGCAGGTGCGCGACGAGTTCGTCTCGCTCACCGACTGCACCGCCACCATCCTCGACCTGGCGGGCAGCGACACCGCACCGGCCGTGGACAGCCGCAGCCTGCTGCCCCTCGCGCGCGGTGAACAGCCGGAGTGGGACGAGCACCACCTCGCCGAGTTTCACGGTCACCACTTCCCCTACCCGCAGCGGATGCTGCGCACCCGGCGCCACAAGCTGGTGGTCAACCCGGAGTCGCGCAACGAGCTGTACGACCTCGAAGCCGACCCGGACGAGCTGCACAACCGCTACGACGACCCCGAAACGCTCACCGTGCGGACCGAGTTGACCCGCCGCCTGTACGACCTGCTCCGCGCGCGCGGCGACAACTTCTACCACTGGATGACACCCATGTACGACGTGGAGACGGACTACGACACGACGCTCTCCGCGTTCGAGACGACGAAGGAGAACTGACCGAGATGACCTCACCCGGTGACGGACTCGCCCTCGGCCGACGCGCGCTCATGACGGGGGTGGCGGGATCGGTGGGCGCGATCGCCCTGTCCGCGGCAACCGGCACGGCCCAGGCCGCGCCCGCCGCCCCCGAGGCGGCCAAGCGGGGGCACTATCCCGAGAACTGGCCGGCCCAGGAACTGTACGGTCGCGCGGACGCCCGCGAGGAGCTGTGGCCGCGCGACGACAACTCCTTCGTCCTGCCCCTCGAACTCCGCCCGCGCGACGAGGAGCTGGGCCGGGTCTGGATGCGGGACACGTATGTCAACTGCTTCCAGGTCGACGGCCGCCCCCTGTATGTCGCCACCGGCACCACACGTGTGCCGGGCCTCCCGGCGGCAGGACCCTGGAACGACGGCATCTTCGTATGGACCGCCCGTTCCCTGCACGGCCCGTGGAAGCTGGCCGACACCACGAAGATCCGGCCCGGCGCGGAGCGCGGAAAGGTGTGGTCGCCGGAGTTCGCCGGGGAGAACCGGCCCGGCCGCACGGTCGTCGCGCCCTGGCAGGAGTACTGGTACGACGACGGCCAGTTCGGCAAGCGCGGCAACGCGTGGGCGCCCGAGCTGCACTACTTCCGCGGCAAGTGGTACATGGTCGCGTGCATGGGCGACCACTCGATCAAGGTCGGCTCGTTCGTGCTGGTCAGCGAGGGCGGCGTCGAGGGCCCGTACCGCCTGATCGAGGGCAACCTCGACAAGCCGTTCGGCGAGTCCTTCATCGGCGGCCCTTCGTGGATCAAGCCCGGCGCGTACTTCCACATCGACGGCAGCATCTACACCGAGGGCAAGGACGCCTGGCTGGTGCTGCACAACCACCTGTACGCCAAGTTCCGCCCGGACATGGAGGACATCGAACCGGCGACGAACCTCCCGCTCTTCCAGCAGAAGTCGTACACACCCGAGCCGTACCTCGAAGGCGCCTACGTGTTCAGACACGGAGGCAAGTACTACCTGCTGCACGCCGCCTGGGACCGTACGTCGATCGACGCCTACGGCAGCCCCCGCTACGGCTACGACAACCCGGGCACCGGGCGGACCCAGTACCAGTACGACGTGGTCGTCGCCGTCGCGGACCGCTTCGAGGGTCCGTACTCCGAGCGCTGGACGGCGGGCGTCGGCGCCGGGCACAACAACTTCTTCAAGGACCGGGACGGAGAGCTCTGGGCGACCTTCTTCCGCAACCCGGCCGCCGGGTACTGGGCCGATCCGTCCCGGGTCGACGACGCGGCGGTGCCCGGCGTCGTACGCGTGGAGTGGACCGGCCCGAAGGGGAACCGCCTGTACGTCAAGCGGTAGCCCCTCCCCGGCGACGCGGTCCCGGCGTCACAGCTCCCTGAGAACGGGCGCCGGGGCCCCCTCGGACGTCTCCACCGTCATGGCACCGCCCGCGTCCGCGTCGCGTCGTACGCGGTACGCGGCGGCCTGGCGGCCGTGGTGGTCGGGGACCGTCACCGTCACGTCGTGCGCGTCCGGAGCGACGAGCAGCGTGAGCCCCTCGGTCCAGTCCCCGTCGGGCCGCCGCTCGTCCGCGCCGAGCGGGAGCACCGCGCCGGGGCGCACGTACAGCGGCAGGCTGTCGTAGCCGTGGGTCTCGCGCCGCCAGCCCGGGCCCTGCACCCTCTCGCCGGTGAGCAGATGGGTCCAGACGCCTTCCGGCAGGTAGAACTCGACCGAGCCGTCGGCCGAGAAGACGGGCGCGACGAGGAGATCGGGGCCGAGCATGTACTGGCGGTCCAGGGCGCGGCTCGTCGGGTCGGCCGGGAACTCCAGCAGCATCGGCCGCATCAGCGGCACCCCCGTCGCGTGCGCGTCGGCCGCGACCCCGTACAGGTAGGGCATGAGGCGGTGCTTGAGCTTGGTGAAGGCGCGGGCCACGTCGACCGCCTCGGCGCCGAACTCCCACGGCACCCGGTACGAGCTGGAGCCGTGCAGGCGGCTGTGGGAGGAGAGCAGCCCGAAGGCGAGCCAGCGCTTGAAGACCGCCGGGTCGGGCGTGCCCTCGAAGCCGCCGATGTCGTGCGACCAGAACCCGAAGCCGGACAGGGACAGGGAGAGCCCGCCGCGCAGGGACTCGGCCATGGCGCCGAACGAGGAGAAGCAGTCGCCGCCCCAGTGCACGGGGAACTGCTGGCCGCCCGCCGTCGCCGAACGGGCGAACAGCACGGCCTCGCCGATGGCGCGCTCCTTCTCCAGGAGCTCGAAGACGACCTGGTTGTACAGGTGCGTGTAGTAGTTGTGCATGCGCTCCGGGTCGGAGCCGTCGTGCCAGACCACGTCGGTGGGGATGCGCTCGCCGAAGTCGGTCTTGAAGCAGTCGACGCCCTGGTCGAGCAGGACCTTCAGCTTCGACTGGAACCAGGCGCACGCGTCCGGGTTGGTGAAGTCGACGAGCCCCATGCCCGCCTGCCACAGGTCCCACTGCCAGATGTCGCCGTCGGCCTTCCTGACCAGGTAGCCGTTCGCGGCGGCCTCGTCGAAGAGGGCGGACTTCTGGGCGATGTACGGATTGATCCACAGGGAGATCCGCAGGCCGCGCTCCTTGAGCCGGGCCAGCATGCCGACCGGGTCGGGGAAGACGTCCGGGTCCCAGGTGAAGTCCGACCACTGGTACTCGCGCATCCAGAAGCAGTCGAAGTGGAAGACGCTGAGCGGGATGTCCCGCTCGGCCATGCCGTCGACGAACGACGTCACCGTCTCCTCGTCGTACTGCGTGGTGAACGAGGTCGTCAGCCACAGCCCGAACGACCAGGCGGGCGGCAGCGCCGGGCGGCCGGTCAGCGCGGTGTAGCGGCGCAGCACGTCCTTCGGGGTCGGGCCCGCGACGACGTAGTACTCCAGGGTCTGGTCCTCGACGCTGAACTGCATCTGGCCGACGGCCTCGGAGCCGATCTCGTAGCTGACCCGGCCCGGGTGGTTCACGAAGACGCCGTAGGCGCCGGCGGGGGAGAGGTGCAGGCTGAACGGCACGTTCTTGTACGCCTGCTCGCTGCTGGTGCCGCCGTCGGCCTGCCACATGTCGACGCTCTGGCCGTTCTTGGCGAACGGGGTGAAGCGCTCGCCGAGGCCGTAGACCTGCTCGCCGACGCCGAGCGCGAGCTGGGCGGCCATGTGGTGCCCGCCCTCGGCGGTGGAGAAGAAGGCGGTGCCCTTGCGTCCGGCGGAGGTGACCTCGCGCCCGTCGGTGTCGCGGAAGGACAGCGTCCACGGCTCGGCCGTGTCGAGGCGCACGGACAGGGCGCCGCTGGTCAGCGAGACAACGTTGCCATCCCGGGTGACGTCCCCCGCCGGGGCGTCCGCGCCGGGCAGGGCGAAGTCGGGTCCCGGGTGCCGCTTGCCCGCGTAGTGGGTGGTGCGGACGCCGATCACCCCCTCGGCGGGGGAGAAGCACTCGGTGGTGAGCAGCGGGGAGTTGAGGGTGTCGCCGCGGCGCTCGACGCGCTTGACGGATGCGTATGCGGTGAAGCGGCCGGTGTCCGTGCGGACGTCGCGGACCTCGGTGGCGTACGAGGCCTCGACCCCGTCGCGCATCAGCCAGAAGCCGTCGGTGAACTTCATGATCTTCCCTGGGGGGCGGAGGGCGGTTCAGACCAGCATTCGACCGTACGGAGGTCGAAAGATCAAGGCATCCGAGGAAAAATTGTCGAAGCGCTTCGACAACGGGTTTCCAGGGGAAAAACCGTGCCGAGAAGGCAAGGAGCGCGGTTCAGGGTCTAGCGCTTCGACGCGCCATGGCGTATTAGTCAATGCAGAAAACAAACGCCGGGTGGCCGGGCCGCGCGCCCCTTTTCCCAGGACACGTGGACCCTCGGCGGAACACCGGAGTTCCGCCCGGGGCCGGCCGTCCCTCCCACGCAAGGGCAACCACCGTGACAGCAGTTCCCCCGCCGGACGTGCGGCGCGCCAGGCGCCGTCGCCCCGGCCGCCGGGCCCGACGAGCCGCGGCCCCGCTCACCGTTGTCTCCGTACTCGTCGCGGGAGCGGCGCTCGCGGGCTGCGGCGCACAGCGCGACGACGGCGTCTACACCGTCCTCAACTCCTCGACCGACGACTCGTACCACGGCTGGGACGCCGCGACCCTCGCCCGGTGCAGCAAGCGGCTCGGCATCCGCATCGAGCAGCAGAGCGTGCCCGCCGCGCAGGTCATGACGAAGTCGCTGCGCATGGCGTCGTCGAAGTCGCTCCCCGACGTCATCCAGTTCGACGCCTCGGAGATGCCGACGTTCGCGGAGGCGGGCGGCCTGGTCGACCTGCGCTCCCTGGGCCTGTCCACGAAGGACATCCCGGAGGGCATCGTCGACTTCGGCTCGTACAAGGGGACGTACTACGGGGCCGCGCGCACGGTGAACACGCTCGCCCTGTTCTACAACAAGGACATCCTCGACAAGGCGGGCCTCGACGCGCCCACCACCTGGGACGAGATGCGGGAGACCGCGAAGAAGCTCACCCAGGGCAAGCGGTACGGCGTCGCGCTGAGCGCGGGCGGCGCGGAGGACGGCGTCTTCCAGTTCACCCCGTTCATGTGGTCCAACGGCGGCGACGAGACGGACCTCGCGACGCCCGAGGTCGCCGGGGCGCTCGACTACTGGAAGAGCCTCCTCAAGGACGGCTCGCTGTCCAAGTCGACCGTGAACTGGACGCAGGCCGACGTCAACGACCAGTTCATGGCGGGCAACGCCGCCATGATGATCAACGGTCCGTGGCAGGTCGAGACCCTCAACACCAAGAAGAGCCTGCACTGGGAGATCGCCCAGATCCCCGTGCCGAAGGCGGGCGACGACTCGGTCGGCCCGCTCGGCGGCGCCGTCCTGACCGTCCCGAAGACCGGTGACACCGCGCGCCAGAAGACCGCCGCGAAGATCATCGGCTGTATGGCGAGCGAGAAGGAGCAGATCTCCTACGCCCGCAACAGCTGGATGGTCCCGGCCAACGAGAAGGCCGCCGCGCTCTGGCGCAAGGAAGTGCCCGAACTCGACGCCCTCGCCGACCAGGTGGCCACCGCCCGCTCCCGCACCACGAAGGTCGGCGCGCGCTGGTCGTCCGTGTCGCTTGCGCTGCAGAGCGCCTTCCAGTCGGCGCTGACCGGGCAGTCCAGCGAGGCCGCCCTGAAGAAGGCGCAGAGCCGCGCCATGAGCGGGAACTGAGGGGACTGAACCGATCATGTCGACCACCACCACGGCCCCGTCGCCGCCCCGGCCCCGGCCGCGCCCGCGAAACCGCGTGACACGCGGCGCCGCCGCAAGCTGTCGCAGTGGGGCTTCATCGTCCCCGCCGTCCTGTTCATGCTGCTGTTCTTCGGCTACCCGCTCGTGCGCAACGTCGTGATGAGCTTCCAGGACTTCTCGCCGTCCACGTTCTTCGACGGCAAGTCCCCCTTCAACGGAACCGACAACTGGAGCAAGGTCTTCCACGACGACCTCTTCGGCAAGGCGCTGTGGCACACCATCGTCTTCACGCTCGGTTCGCTGCTCGGCCAGTTCGGCATCGGGCTCGCGCTCGCCGTCTTCTTCACCAAGCGGTTCCCGCTCAACGGGCTGCTCCGCTCGCTGATCCTGCTGCCCTGGCTCGTCCCCATGGTCGTCTCCGGCATCGTGTGGCGCCGCATCCTCGACCAGGACACCGGCGTCCTCAACTCCTTCCTGGACACCCTCGGCCTCGGCGGCAGCGCCCCCTGGCTGACCAGCCCGGGCATGGCCCTGTTCTCCGTGATCATGGTGAACATCTGGATCGGCATCCCGTTCAACATGGTCATCCTCTACGGCGGACTCCAGGAGATCCCCAAGGAGCTGTACGAGGCCGCGTCCCTGGACGGCGCCTCCGCCTGGCGCACCTTCCGCTCCATCACGCTGCCCCTGCTCAAGCCCGTGATCACGGTCGTGCTCGTGCTCGGCTTCATGTCGACGGTGAAGATCCTCGACCTGATCCTCGCCCTGACCGACGGCGGCCCCGCCGACTCCACGCAGACCCTCGGCACGCTCACCTACCAGAACTCCTTCGTCCAGCTCGACTTCGGCGCGGGCGCCGTCGTCGGCAACGTGCTCATCCTGATCTCCGCCGTCTTCGCGGTGTTCTACCTGCGGGCCAACCGCACCGAGGGGAAGTGACCGGCATGGCGACCGTCTCCGAGACCGCCGGCGCGACGACCGCGCCCAAGCGCCGCTGGGGCGCCACCGTCGCCGGTGTCGTCATCCTGGCCGTGATGCTCTTCCCGCTCTACTGGATGATCAACACGGCGCTCCAGCCCGAGTCCGGGCTGCTCGAAGTGGACCCCGTCCCGCACTCGCTCGACCTGTCCGGCTTCACCTCCGCCCTCAGCGAGCAGGGCGGCCACCTGCTCACCTCGCTCGCCGTCGCCCTCGGCGCCGTCGTCATCTGCCTCGCGATCGCCGCGCCCGCCGCGTACGGGCTCGCCCAGTTCCGGCTGCGCGCGTCCCGCGCCATCGTCTTCGGCACGCTTATCACGCAGATGGTCCCGGGCATCGTCATCGCCAACGCCCTGTACAGCGCGTACGTCGATCTCGGCCTGGTCAACTCCTACTTCGGCCTGATGCTCGCCGACGCCTCGCTCGGCATCCCCTTCGCCATCGTCCTGATGCGCTCGTTCATGGTGGCGATCCCCAAGGAGGTCATCGAGGCGGCCGAGGTCGACGGCGCGGGCAAGCTGCGCACGTTCGTCCGTGTCGTGCTGCCGATGAGCCGCAACTCCCTCATCACCGCGGGTCTGTTCTCCTTCCTGTACGCGTGGAGCGACTTCATGTTCGCGCTCACGCTCAACACGACCGACGACGTCAAGCCCGTCACGCTCGGCATCTACCAGTACATCGGCGCCCACGTCGGCGACTGGGGCTCGGTCATGGCCGCGTCCGTCCTGTCCGCGATCCCCGCGGCCGTGCTGCTCGTCCTCGCCCAGAAGTACATCGCCGCCGGCATCACCGGCGGATCCGTCAAGTAAGGCTGCTCCCCCATGAACGACCTGCCCGTGTTCCCCGAAGGCTTCGTGTTCGGCGCGGCCACCGCCTCGTACCAGATCGAGGGCGCCGTCACCGAGGACGGCCGCGGCCCGTCCATCTGGGACACCTACAGCCACACGCCCGGCCGCACCGACGGCGGCGACACCGGCGACGTGGCCTGCGACCACTACCACCGCTACCCCGAGGACGTGGCGCTCCTGCGCGACCTCGGCGTGGACTCGTACCGCTTCTCCATCGCCTGGCCGCGCGTCCAGCCGACGGGGCAGGGGCCCGCGAACCAGAAGGGCCTCGACTTCTACTCGCGCCTGGTGGACGAGCTGTTGGAGGCGGGCATCGAACCCGCCGCCACCCTCTACCACTGGGACCTGCCGCAGGCCCTTGAGGACAAGGGCGGCTGGCGCGTGCGCGAGACCGCCGAGCGGTTCGGCGAGTACGCGGCGATCGTCGCCGAGCACCTCGGCGACCGCGTGCCGCGCTGGATCACCCTGAACGAGCCGTGGTGCAGCGCGTTCCTCGGCTACTCGGTCGGCCGCCACGCGCCCGGCGCGCAGGAGGGTACGGGCGCGCTGGCCGCCGCCCACCACCTGCTCGTCGGCCACGGCCTGGCGATGAAGGCGCTGCGGGCGGCCGGTGTGCGCGAGGCGGGCATCACGCTCAACCTCGACCGGAACGTGCCCGCCACCGACTCGGCCGCCGACCGCGCCGCCGTGCTCCGCGCCGACACCCAGCACAACCTCGTCTGGACCGAGCCGCTCCTCGCGGGCCGCTACCCGGCCTCCGAGGAGGACACCTGGGGCGAGCTGATCACCCGCCAGGAGTTCCGCCGCGACGGAGACCTCGACCTCATCGGCCGGCCGCTCGACTTCCTCGGGATCAACTACTACCGCCCCATCGTCGTCACCGACGCGCCCCACCGCGAGCCGGACCCGGCCACCCGCGTCGCCACCGACAACCGCTACGCGGAGGCCGGCTACCCCGACGTCCGGCGCACCGCGATGAACTGGCCGGTCGTCCCCTCGTCCTTCACGGACCTGCTGACCGACCTCAAGGCCACGTACGGCGACGCCCTGCCGCCCGTCCACATCACGGAGAACGGCTCGGCCGAGCACGATGTCGTCGCGGCGGACGGCGCGGTTCACGACGCCGACCGCGTCACCTACCTCCACGACCACCTCGCGGCGCTCCGCGCGGCCATGGACAAGGGTGTCGACGTCCGCGGTTACTACGTCTGGTCGCTCCTGGACAACTTCGAGTGGGCGCTCGGCTACGCCAAACGGTTCGGCATCGTCCGCGTCGACTACACCACGCAGGAACGCACCCCGAAGGACAGCTACCGCTGGTACCAGCGGCTCATCGCGGCACACCGCTGAGAACCGGACACAGGCCCCGAGCCACCGCCCGAGGCGGTCGAGTCCGTCAGACGCGCTACGGACTCGCCGCCGAAGGGATGACACAGGGCGACCGGAGGCCGGGTGACCGATATGAATGGAGGTTCCCGAAATCTAGGAGGATGTGCCATGTCGTCTCGGCTCCGCCCTGTCCTGGGCACGACCCTCGGTGTCTCCCTACTCCTGGCCGCTCCCGCGGCGACGGCCGCCGAACCGTCCGAGTATGTCAAGGTCGACCCGACCGGGCAGATCGCCGCGGACGGCACCGTGACCCTGTCCGGCACCTACCGCTGCGTCAACAGCACCTCCGTGACCTTCGTGTCCTCCTCCGTCGCGCAGGGCACCGGCAACACGCGCTACGGCATCGGCGGCTCCACCGCCCTGTGCGACGGCGCCGAGCACACGTGGAAGAACAGCGGCAAGGTCAACACGCTCACCGACGCGGACAAGATCAAGCCGGGTGTCGCCCACATCGAGGCCACCGTCATGGAGATGCGCATGCACGGCATCGTCCCGCTGCCGCACTTCCACGCCGTCAGCCGCCAGGACGTGACGCTGCAGGGCTGACCCGCGCCCCGTCGCACCCTGCCCGCCACGGAACCGGAACTCCCGCTTTGACCTGGTAGTTCGTCCCCCGCGCGCGCGATGAACGCGGGCCGCCCCGCCCCCGTACCCCCGGTATCGGCGCGGGCGCCCCCGCAGTCGGCGAGGCGCCCGCGGTTCGTCCATCCGGGGAGGACGCACGTGGCGCAGACATCGGAGCCTCTGATCGGCCGCGCGGCGGAGCGCCGTGTCCTCTCGCGCGCGATGGCCCGCCTCGGCGACGGGGCGGGCCAGGCGGTGGAGATCACGGGCGAACCGGGCATCGGCAAGACACGGCTGCTCGCCGAACTCGGACGGATGGCGGCGGCCGGGGGCTGCCCGGTGCGCACGGGCCGGACCCCGGACCACGCCGCGCGGGTCGTCCGGGCAAGCGCGACGGCGGCGCGGAACGCCAAGGCGTCGCGGCTCAGGCAGCGGCTCGAGTCGACCACCCCGGCGGGCGGCCTCGTCGTCCTCCTCGACGGGCTCGAACGGGCCGGCGCGGAGTGCGTCGCGACCCTCGACGCACTGTTCCGGCACCCGCCGAACGCCCCCGTCCTGTTCGCCCTCGCCTACCGGCACCGGCAGGCGCCACCCCGCTGTGCGCACTCCTCGCCACCGCGTCGACCGGCGGCCTCGCCGTGGAACGCATCGCCCTCGGGCCCCTCGCGGGCCTCGACCGGCAGGAGGCCGAACGCCTCACGGGCCCCTCGACCGGGGACTGGCGGGCCCTGTGCCGCGCGGCCGGCGGCAACCCGCTCTACCTCAAACTCCTGGCCCCCGCCGGAGCACGCGGCGGTGACGTGGGCGCCACCTTCGAGGCCGAGGTCGCCCGGGACCTCGCACGGGTCTCCGCGACGGCCCGGCAGGCTGCCCGCGCCGCCTCCGTCATCGGCACCTCCTTCACCTGCGGCCTGGTCGCGGAGGCGATCGGCGCCGACGAACTGCCCGTACTCGCAGCCCTGGACGAACTGGTCGAGGAGGACCTGGTCCGCCCGGCCACGGCGCCCCGTACCTTCGCCTTCCGCCACCCGCTGCTGCGCGACGTGATCTACCGGGGCGCCCGGCCGGGCTGGCGCGTCGCCGTCCACTCCACCGTCGCCGCGGCGCTCGCCCGCGACCGCGCGGAACCGCCGGAGCGGGCCCGCCACCTGGAGTACGCGGGCAGGGCGGGCGACGTGGAGGCCGTACGCGTGCTGGCGGACGCCGCGCACCAGGTCCGCCTGGCGGAACCGGAGCGCGCGGTCCGCTGGCTGCGGACCGCGCTGCGCCTGCTCCCCGCCGACGCCGGGCAGGAGCGGGAGACCCTCCGGCTGCGCCTGGCCCATCTGCTCGGGGCCGTGGGGCAGCTCCGGGAGAGCCGCGACCTGCTGCACACCGTGCTCGAAGGGCTGCCGTGCGAACCGCCGGGCCGCCATGCCGAAGCGGTGGCCGCCTGCGCGTTCGCCGAGCGGTCCCTCGGGCGGCGCGCGGAGTCACGCTCGCTGCTCGTGCGCGCCCTGCGGGGAGCCGCCGCCTCCGACGGCGAGGCGACGGGCATCCTCGAATTCGCGCTGGCCCGCACCGAACTGGCCGACGGCCGCGCCGCCGACTGCGCCACCCGCGCCGGTCGCGCCCTGACGGACGCCGAGCGGTCGGGCGACCGCCCCCGCGCGGCGGCCTCGCACGCGCTGCTCTCCCTGACCGGCGTCCTCACCGGGGACACCGCCACGGCCCGCGCGCACGGCGCGTCCGCCGCCGCCCACCTCGACGGGCTGCTCGACGGCCACCTGACGCGCCAGCTCGACGCCCCCGTCTGGCTCGGCTGGAGCGAGGCGCTGCTCGGGCGGCAGCGGGACGCGCTCGGCCACCTCGACCGCGCGATCGCCCTGGCCCGCGGCTCCGTACGGGACTTCGCGCTGACACACCTCCTCACGGCCCGCGCGTTCGCCGCCCAGCTGTCGGGCCTGCTCGGCGAGGCCGAGGCCGCCGCAACGGAGGCCCTCGACGTCGCCGTGCGCTGCGGCGCGCGGGAGGCCCGGTCCGGCGCCCTCGCCCTGCTCTGCCGCATCGCCGTCGCCACCGGGGACCACGAGGCCGCGCTGCGCGCCGGGGACGAGGCGCTCGACCGGCGGGCGCCGGGCGCGGAGGGCTGGTTCGGCGCGTCCGTCGTCCACGCCGTCGCGGAGGCCCGGCTCGCCACCCAGGACCCCGCGGCCTGCCTCGCCGCCGTGCGGGACGCGGGCGGCACCGGCCTCACCGACGTCGACCCGTGGTCGCGGGTCGACTGGTGCGAGCTGCTCACACGGGCCGCCCTGGACGCGGGGCGCGCTGAGATCGCCGCGTACTGGGCGGAGCGTGCCATGGACGCGGCCCGCCCCCTCGACCTGCCGGGCCGCACCGGACTCGCCCTCCTCGCCCGCGCCCACCTGCTCGCCGCCGGGCACCCGGAGAGCGCCTACGGCAGCGCGGTCGCCGCCTACGAGGGGCTGAGCGCGGCCGGGCAGGTGGTGGACGCCCACCGGGCGCGGCTGCTCGCCGCACGCGCGCTCGCGGCCGGCGGGGACGCCCGGCGCGCCGCCGCCGAACTCGTCGCCGTACAACGGGTGTTCGCCCGGTGCGGGGCCCGCGCCCTCGCCCGTACGGCGGCCACCGAACGGCGTCGCGTCCTGGGCCGCGCGGGCCGTCCCGGCGTGGGGGAGCGCGCCGTGGAGCTGCTCACCCGGCGCGAGGGAGAAGTGGCCGCCCTGGTGAGCGAAGGGCTCACCAACCGGCAGATCGCACATCGCCTCAAAGTCACCGAGAAGACCGTGCAGATGCACCTCTCGCACGCCTTCGCCAAGCTCCGCGTCCCCTCGCGCGCGGCACTGGCCAGCGCCGTCGTCCGGGCCGCCGCGGACACCTGACGGCGGCAAGAACCTGGGGTATGTGCCAATACCCGGCGCCGCCCGCGTTCCGCACTGTGGAACCTGTCGGAACTACTTCGCCGGGGAGGTGAACAGCATGTCGATCGTCCTCAAGACCCGCAAGACGAGCATCGCCGGCCGCGCCGTCGCCACCTGATGAACGTCGCGGGCGTGCGGCCGCGGCCGCACGCCCGCCCCTCACACCCACCCCACACCATCCGCTTACGGGGGACACACCATGAGCCAGAACCAGCCGGACCCGCCGCACAGGACCAAGCCACGGATCAAGCCGACCCTGCCGGTGTACCGCGTGGCTGGCCAGGTCCACATCCAGCTGCCCGGCAAGAACATCGAGATAGCCGACGCGAACGGCGCCGTCGCGAAGTTCGTCCGCCTGCTCGACGGCACCAGGACCGTGCCCGAGGTGGGCGAGGCCCTGCGCGCCGAGGGAGCCGGCATCACCGAGCACGAGGTGGAGCAGGCCGTACGGGACTTCGCCGCCGCCGGACTCCTGGAGGACGGCGCCGCGAGCCCGGCCTCGACGCCCACCACCTGGAGCGCTGGAAGCGCAATCTCGGCTTCCTGGAGAACTACGCCACCCTGGAGACCAGCAAGTACGAGCTCCAGCGCAGGATGCGCGACTACCGCGTCGTCCTCCTCGGCCTCGGCGGCGTCGGCAGCCACCTGCTGTACGACCTCGTCGGCCTCGGCGTACGCGACATCAGGGTCGTCGACTTCGACACCGTCGAACTGTCCAACCTCAACCGGCAGATCCTTTACCGCGAGGAGGACATCGGCCGCGCGAAGATCGAGGTCGCCGCCGAGCGCATCCTCGCCTACGACCCGCTCCTCAAGCTCGACACCCGCTCCACCTACATCGGCTGCGCCGAGGAGGCGCTCGCCGTCGTCGAGGGCCGTGACCTCGTCCTGTCCGCCGTCGACATGCCGAAGATGCAGGTCGTCAACTGGATCAACCAGGCCTGCGTCGAAGCGGGCGCGACACTGATCACCGGGGGAGTGGACAGCCGCCGCATCGCCTACTACACGATGATCCCGGGCGTCACCGGCTGCGTGGAGTGCTGGAAGGCGGACGTCGCCGAGCGCGACCCCGTCCTCGCCGAGCTGTACGCCACGAAGGCCGCATGGGCCGACAACCACCGCTCCGAGCCCCGGTTCCCCGAGGACATGTCGGCGTTCGGCGCGCTCGTCACGCTCTACACCGCGCATGTGCTCGCCGAGGTCGTCCGCCTCTCCACCGGCATCGCCCCCTCCACCTCGCAAGGGCGCCTGATGGAGGCGTTCTTCGACGACGCGGTACCGAGGGAGTCCGAGCGCTGGAGCCGCCGCCCCGACTGCCCGGTCTGCTCCCACCTGCCCGCCGCGGCAGCGGCCTGACCGATCGAGGGGGAGACGAACCCGATGCGTACACCCCGCGTCAGCACGCGCGCGCCCGAGGATCCCGGCCGCTGCCTCGACCGCAACCGCGACCTCTGGGACACCTGGACCGGCTTCCACGTCACCAGCGGCCATTACGACGTCCAGGGCTTCCTGCGCGGCCGCTCCACCCTGCAGCCCTTCGAACCCGCCGAACTGGGGGACGTCACCGGGCGCTCCCTCGTCCACCTCCAGTGCCACTTCGGCCTCGACACCCTCAGCTGGGCACGGCGCGGCGCCCGCGTGACCGGCGTGGACTTCTCACCGGCCGCCGTCGGCCAGGCCCGCACTCTCGCCCAGGAGGCCGATCTGCGGGCGCGGTTCCTGTGCGCCCGCGTCGACGAACTGCCCGAGACGCTCGACGGCTCCTTCGACATCGTCTACGTGTCGTTCGGCTCCGTCGTGTGGCTGCCGGACATCGCCCGGTGGGCCCGCTCGGCCGCCCGCCTCCTCGCACCGGGCGGTGTCCTGTACGTGGCCGAGTACCACCCGGTGCTGCACACCCTGGACTTCGACGACGGCGCCCGCGAACCCGTCCTGCGCTACCCGTACTTCCACCGCGCCGCGCCCATCGCCCACGAACTGCACGGCACCTACACCGACGCGTCCGACGACGTCACCGAGTCCGGCTACACCTGGGCGCACTCGCTCGGCTCGATCGTGACCGGCGTCGTCGACGCGGGCCTGCGCCTGGAGTTCCTGCACGAGTTCCCTTCCGCGCAGTTCGCCGTGCTGCCCTACCTGGAGCGGCGCGAGGACGGCCGGTACTGGCTCCCCGCGCACGTCGAGGGCGAACTGCCCCTCCTGTTCACCCTGCGCGCCGCACGGCCCGAGGGGTGAGCGGGCCGTGCGATGGGACCTGACGTCCCTGGCGCCGCCGCCCGACGGCGCGGCCGTCGCGGCACGCGCGCGTGGCTGCGCCGAACGCTGGCGCGGCCGTGTCGCCTCCCTCACCCCGCGCGAGCTGGCACGGCTCCTGCGCGACCTCGGCGAGGCACGCGCGGGCCTCCTGCACCTCATCGCCTGCGCGACGCTGCACCAGGCCCTGGACGTGTACGGCGAGACGGGCGCCCGGCTCGCCCTCGAAGCGGACACGGCGGCGGACACCGTCGAGCAGGCCCTGCGCTTCTTCGACACCGAATGGCAGGCGCTGCCCGAGGCCCGCGCCGAACGGCTGCTCGGCGCACCCGGCCTCGCCACCTACCGCCACTTGCTGCGCACGGCGCGGGAAGCGTCCGCCGTACGGCTCCCTGAGCGGGACGAGGCGCTCCTCGCCGCCCGCGAACCGCTCGCCCAGGCGTGGGGGTTCCTGCACGACCGGCTGCTCGCCCCGTACGACGACGCCCTGTACGGCATCGCCCACCCCGACCCGGCGACGCGCCGCACCGCGTACGACACCCTCGCCGACGGCCTGGAACCGCACGCCGCGACCCTCGCCCTCGCCTACGACACCCTGGTCGCCGACCGGCTCGCCACGGACCGGCTGCGCGGAACGGCCCACCCCCGCGCCCTGAGCGACCTCGACAACCAGCTGGCCCCGGCCGCGGTCGACCACCTGCTGGCGGAGACCGAACGGCAACGCCCGCTCGCGCAACGGTGGTTCCGGCACAAAGCCCACCGTCTCGGCGCACCGGCGCTCGCGCCCTGGGACGAGCGGGCGCCGCTGACGAAGGACGCCGGCGGCGCCCTGGAACTGCCGGAGGCCGTCGAGACCGTCTGCGCGGCCTTCGCGGACGTCTCCCCGGAGATGGCCCGGGTCGCCCGGCAGCTCGTGGCGCAGGGCCGGATCGACACCGTCGCCCGCCCCGGCCGCGTGTCCCGCGCCTTCTCCCTGCCGGTGCCGTCCCAGCGGACCTGTTTCGTCCTCGTCAGCTATGAGGGACGCCCCGCCGACGTGCTCGACCTCGCCCACGAACTCGGCCACGCCGTGGCCTTCGTCCTCGCCGCGCGGGAACAGCCCGCGCTCGTCTACGACGCGCCGACCGCGCTCAGCGAGGTACCGGCCTGCTTCGCGGAACTGGCCGTTCTCGACCGGCTGATGGCCGACGCGGACCCGCGCCGCGCGGCGGCGGCGGCCGAACTGTGGCTCGACCGCTGCGTCACCACCGTCTTCCGCCAGGCGCTCGTCACCTCCTTCGAGCAGGCGACGTACGACCTGCGCGGCCGGGGCGGCATCCTCGACGCCGCCGCGCTCGGCGACCTCTGGGAGACGGCGCACCACGCCACCTACGGCACCGCCCTCGCCCCCGGCGCCCTGCACCGCCTCGGCTGGATGCGGATCCCGCACCTGTTCCAGGGCCGCTTCTACAACTACGCCTACACGTTCGCGTGGCTCGCGGCGGTCGGCCTGCACGCCCGGCGGCGGACCGCCCCGGCGTCGTTCGGCGCCGACTTCACGGCGTTCCTGCGCGCGGGCGGCACCGAGCCGCCCCGCGTCCAGCTCGCCCGCATGGGGCTACGGACCGACACCCCGGGCTGCTGGCGACCGGCCTTCGCCGAGATCCGCTCCCGCCTCGACGCGCTCACCGGCCCCGGCCGCCCGAACGGCGGCGGGACCCTTCCCCACCCTCACCACTCTCCCGACCGGAGCCCGGCATGATGTCCGACCGCTACCACTGGAACCGCACCCACCCCGGCCTCACCGGCCTGCACCGGGCCATCGACGCAGACCGCCGGCTGATCGTGCACCACCGGATGTACGGCCGCCTCGACCGGCTCGACCGCATCCGCGTCTTCCTCCAGCACCACGTCTTCGCGGTCTGGGACTTCATGTCCCTCCTCAAAAGCCTGCAACACGCCCTGACCTGCGTCGACGTGCCCTGGGTACCGCAAGGCCCAACCACCAGCCGCCGCCTCATCAACGACATCGTCCGCACCGAGGAGAGCGACGAACTCGGCGACGGCTACCTCAGCCACTTCGAGCTGTACCTGCGGGGCATGGCCGAGGCGGGCGCCGACACCGCGCCCGTCCACTCCTTCATCGACCGCCTCAGGAACGGGACCCCGGTCCCCGAGGCGCTCAAGCGCGCCGAAGCGCCGCAGGCCGCCGCCGACTTCGTCGCCAAGACCTGGGACATCATCGAGTCCGCGCCGGTCCACGCCCGGGCGGCGGCCTTCGCCTTCGGCCGCGAGGACCTCATCCCGGAGATGTTCGAACGCGTCCTGCGCATCGAGGACGCCCAGCCCCGACTCGCCACCTTCAAGGACTACCTGGTACGCCACATCGACCTCGACGGAGAGCAGCACACCCCGATGGCGATGCAGATGCTCATCGACCTCTGCGCCGACGACCAGGACAAATGGGCCGAGTGCGCGGTCACCGTACGCCGCGCCCTCGCCGCCCGGCACACGCTGTGGAGCGCCATCGACGACGCACTCGTCCGCACATGAGCACCCGGATCATCGCGGCGGTCGGGGACGTCCTGGTCGAGCGGGCGCACCCGGAGCGGGCGCTCGACGCGGTGCGGCCCGTCCTCGACGCCGCCGACCTGGTCCTCGGCAACTTCGAGGGCGTCCTGACCGACACCCACCCCGTGGCGCCCGGCATGACCGCCTCGACCGTGGTCGCGACCGCCAACGCCGCGCCGCTGGCCGCCTTCGACGTGCTGTCCCTGGCCAACAACCACGCCATGGACGCCGGCCACGGAGGGCTCACGGACACGGTGGCGGCCCTTGCGGCACAGGGGGTCACCACGGTCGGGGCCGGAAGGAACATCGCGGAGGCGCTGCGCCCCGCGGTGCTCCCGGTCGGCCGCACCGGGATCGCGGTGGTGGCCTGCGCGTCCGTCCTCCCGGTCGGCGCGCAGGCGGGCCCCGCCACCCCGGGCGTCGCGCCGCTGCGCGCCCAGGACTGCTACACGGCGCCGCTGCCCGGCCACATCTGCCCGGGTGTACCCGCCAAGGTGGTGTCCGTCCTGGACGAACAGGACTGGGCCGCGGTCGAGAAGGCCGTCACGGCGGTGCGGGACCGGGCCGGACTCGTCGTGGTCAGCGTGCACTGGGGCGACCACACCCGGCCGTGGGTGATCACCGAGCACGAGCGGTTCTGCGCCGAGCTGCTGGCGGGCGCGGGCGCCGACCTCGTCCTCGGCCACCATCACCACCTGTGGCGCGGCGCCGAGTTCCTCGGGGACACGCCCGTCCTCTACGGCCTCGGCCACCTCGTCTTCGACATGCCGCGCTTCGCCGACGAACTCCGCTCGCACGGTGCGCAGTTGGACGACGTGTCACCGGCCGGCCTGGAGGCGGCGTTCGGCACCTACGGCTTCTACCCGCGGCCGGGCGACGACCCGGCCCACCCCTTCCACCCGTCCTCCCGCATCACCGCCGTAGCGCTCGTCGAGATCGACGACGACGGCGGCGCCATCGGCCGCTGCGGTCTGGTGCCCTGCCTGATCGGCCGCGACGGCACGCCACGCCCGGTCGGCCGCGACGACCCGCGATGGGACGACGTCCTCGCCCACTTCCGGTCCGCCATGACCGAACCCCGGCTCACCACACAGGTGGTGGACCGGGGCGAGACGATCCGGGGCTTTCCGCTGGTGACTCTGGAACGGGCCTGAGCCTCGGGCTCAGCGGCGGCCCTTGAGCTGCTCCACACCCGCCACGCCGACCGCGGCGAGGCCGACCTGGATGGCGATCTCGATCCAGTCGATGCCGGCGGTGTCCGCGACGCCGAAGGCGCCGGCGACGGCCGTGCCGACGAGCGCGGCGATGATGCCGACCGCGATCGTCCACAGGATGCCGATCCGCTGACGGCCGGGCAGTGCCAGGCGTCCCAGCAGCCCGATCACGATGCCGATCAAGATCGCGGTGATGATTCCGGAGATCTCCACAGCACCCGCCTCCCTTCGGCTTCCCTGCGAAGCCGTCCGCCTACGAGTGCCCCGGCGCTCAGTCCGGCATGCCGTCGCGCAGGAGTTCTTCGGCCAACCGGGCGCGGCCCGGGGCGAGTTCGGCGGCCACGTCCGTCGCGCGGGCGGGGGAGAGGCGGACCGCCGCGTCGCGCGGCGCGGACGCCGCGAGCATGTCGCGCCGCAGGTGGGTCGGCGGATGCGTGGAGTCGGCGCAGTGGCCACGGCGGGCGCCGGCGCGCCGCAGACGCTCGTACTCGTGGCCGGGGACCGACCGGATGTGGTCGGCGAGCCGGTCCCACAGCCCCGCCGCGTCCGTGGAGCGGCTCTTGACCTGCCGCGCGTTCACCTCCCGGCGCAGCATGGTGTCGGCGGAGGCCAGCACGAGGAGGGCGTCCATGAGGCGGACGGCGGCGTCGGTGGCGGCGGCGTCCGCCGCCTTGGCGTCGGCCAGGTACTCGGCCCGCTGGGCGGCGCGCAGTGTGGCCCGGTCGAGAAGGTACAGAAGACCCGTGACGACGAGCCGCGGCGCCAGCGTCAGCAGGTTCACACAGGCTTCGAGCGGTGTGGGGTGCGGGGTGGGCCGCACGTAGTAGTGCCAGGTGAGCAGGGACCGCAGGGCCTGGCCGATCACCACTCCGTGGCGTACGTCGCCGTTGCTGAAGTGCCCCAGCTCATGCCCGAGGAGAGCGACCCGCTCCTGCGGCCCGAGCACCTCCCACAGCGGGATGCCGAGGGTGAGTACGCGCTTTCCGCGCAGGCCGTAGGAGCTGACGCAGGCGTTCAGATCCGTGGTGAGGACGACGACATCGACGCCGCGGCTTCCCACGACCTCCGCCACCTCGTCGACCAGGGCGAAGAGAGCGGGCGCCGTGGCCCGTCGCAGGACGGGGACGTCCTCGGGCAGACGCCCGAACCGCGGCCGCAGCGTCCACGCGACGGCGAGCAGGGCGACGGCGCCGAGCAGCCGCCCCGTATGCCCCCAGCCGGTGACGAGGAGCCAGCCGCCGCACCCGGCGACCACGACGGTCACGGCGTGCACGAGCAGGGCGACGGCGAAGGCCACGACGCTCGCCCCGCCCCGCCGCGCCACGGGCACCTGTTCCCCCGTACCGGTCAGCTCCGCGTGCAGCCGCTTCCCGTGCCGCCCGGCCAGTTCGCGGCGCACCCGGGCGAGGCGCCCCGTCTCGGGCTCGGGGGCGACCGGGTCCACGTTCCAGTCGCACTCCGCACACCATGTGGTGAAACGTGCGTCGCACCGGACGATGGTCCCGCACTGCGGGCACGCCTGGACCGTTTCCCCGACTTCGACAGGCTGTGACACGTGATGTCCTTCCCACCCCTCGGCCCCTCCCCAGAGGCCGTGTTCTTCGTGCAGCGCACAGCTGATCACGCGGAACCCCGTACGTAAAGGCGGTTCCGGTGCGGCGTCCCCCGGGTCGCGGCGTGCCCCTCGCACCCCTGTGTCGTTGGTCTGTGTGTCTGACACCTGTTCGATGAAGAGAGAGACGAAGAGAAGGGCGACGCATTGACGCGTACGAGCAAGCAGGTCAAGAGGGGCAGCAAGAAGAGCAAGAAGAAGGGCCGCAGGCACCGGACGGTCAACCGGACGCCCCGACCGGTGGGTCCGGCCCGCACGGCGGCCCGGTCCCGGGCGGACCTGACCCCCGCCCAGGACAGCGAGCGCAGACAGGCTCCGACCGTCCCGGCCCCCGCCACCGAGGCACAGCACGACGGTGAGCGGGGCCGGGGCGACGCCGAGGTGGTCGCCAAGCTGAACCGGACCACCCACACCACCTGGACGTGGCTGCGGGAGGCGGCGCCCGAACGCGCCTGGACGGTGGAAGAGGTGAGCGAGGCGGTCGGCTTCACCCCGCGCACCGTCACCCGCCACCTCCAGACCCTGGCCACCCACGGTCTGGCGGCCCAGGACGACAGCGGGGCGTGGCGGACGACGGCCACCGCGGGCGCGGCCGGCTGACACGGTCCGAAGAACCCGGGCCGGGGCGCCGAAACGGCCCCCGGCCCGACCCGCGCCGTGCCTACCACCGCGCCGCGGCAAGGGCGCGGCCTCTGATCAGGGCTCACGCACTGGTCGTGCGGCGGTCTCCCTCGGCGTCGCAGGGGATCTCGGCCGCGGGGCTGTGCGCGAGGTAGTCGCGTTCGGCCTGCCGTTCCGTCTCGCTGATCGCGGTCGGGTCCACCGAGGTGATGCCGCCGAAGGGCCGGTCCACGTCCCGGATGATGCACAGGGCCGTGGTGAGGAGCGCTGTGATCACGGCCAGGGTGATCAGCTGGCCGCGGTTGTTCTTGCGGGGCAGGCAGATGCCGAGCGCCATGACCGTGACGAGCAGCGTGGCGAGGAGGAACCAGAAGATGGCGCTCGGAATGCTGGGCGTCGCCTGGGTGAGCCGTTCGTCGCGCTCCTCGGAGCGCTTGTTGTCGGCGGCGGTCAGCATGCCGAACACCGGCTTGCCCTCCACCTTGCCGAACGTGCGCCGCAGGTCCGTCGACCAGACGCTCGGCGCGGCCGAACCGTGCCCGTCGGACATCGCGGGCCATTCCTGATGGCGTACGGCCCGCGCGTAGCAGACGGCGTCGGCCTGCACCCTGGCCCGCTGCTCCGCGGGCGCGTACTCGGCGCTCTCGACGAGCTGGTCCACGGCGCGGGCCTCACCGCGCGAGGCGACCTCGGCCTTTCCGTACGATCCGGACGCCGTGACGAGGACGAACGCGAGCAGCAGCACGGTCAGTGTCAGCATGGGCCCGACGAGGTCCTTGACGGCCATGCCCTCGTCGTCGTCGGCCTTGATCAGCCGGGGCCGAAGCCAGCGGTTGGCGGCGAGACCCGCGAGCAGCGCGAGCACGGCGACGACGATGACGACGACCACGGGAAGACCTCCGGTGCGGGGACACCCCGAGAAACACGGGGCGGGCCTGTAGAAGGTGCCCTTGGCACATGCGGGTGCCACGGTGTGTGCGCGCCGTGCCTCCTAACGGGTTACGCCGCCTGCGCCACCGGCAGCGGTGGCCCCGCCGACTGCCTGCGGCAAACATGGGTACCGGGAGTGTTTCCACACATAACGTCCACCCATGACGTCCGTACATGACGTCCATCCATGACGTCCGTACATGACGTCCGCATACCGTTCGTCCGGAGTGAGACATGGGCAGCAACGACCAGAGCGAGCAGGCCACGATGAAGGCCATCACCTACGACAAGTACGGGGACAACGGCGTCCTGTCCCTGACCGAACAGCCGGTGCCGAAGGTGGGCCCCGGCGAGGTCCTCGTACGGGTGCGGTACGCGGCCGTGAACCCGGTCGACTGGAAGGTGATGTCCGGCGGCCTCGACGCGATGATGGACACGTATTTTCCGGTGATCCCGGGCTGGGACGTGTCCGGTGTCGTGGAGCGCGTGGGCATCGACACCCCGGAGTTCACGGCGGGCGACGAGGTGTACGCGTACGCCCGCAAGGACTATGTGCACGGCGGGACCTTCGCCGAGTTCGTGACGGTCCCCGCGCGGGCCGTGGTCGCCAAGCCGCGCTCGCTGAGCTGGGGCGAGGCGGCCGGGGTGCCGCTGGCCGGGCTGACCGCGTACCAGTCGCTGACCCGGCTCGGCACGGGCAGCGGGGACACGGTGCTGATCCACAACGCGGCGGGCGGCGTCGGCACGTTCGGTGTGCAGATCGCGAAGGCGCTCGGCGCCCGGGTCATCGCCACGGCGTCGGAGAGCAACCACGACCGGCTGCGCGAACTGGGCGCCGAGCCGGTCGCTTACGGGGACGGCGAGGCCGACCGGATCAAGGAGCTCGCGCCGGACGGGGTCGACGTGGTCGTCGACTATGTCGGCGGCGTCCTGGACACCACGCGCGCGGTCCTGCGCGAGGGCGGCCGGCACGCCTCGATCGCCGACCCGGACGTGATCGGGGCGGGCGGCCAGTGGATGTGGGCCCGCCCCGACGCGCAGGGTCTGCGCGCGCTGGCCGACCTCGCCGATCAGGGCAAACTCCGGGTCCCCGTGGCCGAGACGTTCCCCCTGGAGCGCGTCGCGGACGCCTTCGCGCTCAGCCAGGAGGGACACGTCCACGGCAAGATCCTGATCAAGGTGGGGGACGCGTAGGACCTGCTACCGGCCCGATCCGCGCCCCGTGGCCGAGCCGAACCCCAGCCAGGTGTGCCGGTTGCCCCACCAGCACCAGCCGACCTTCGGTGCGCCGCGCCGCTCCCGGCCGTCCCGCCCCGTGCCGTTGCTGATCCAGATCGCCGGGGTGCGGGCGTCGAAGGTGCCGTCGGCCTTGCGCAGCCGGGAGCCGATGGTCATGAAGCAGCGGTTCCGTTCGAGGGCGGCGGGCTGCTGGAGCACCCAGTGGATGCCTTCGGTGAGGAGCAGCGGCGTGCGGTTCTCCCCGGTCAGGGCGGGCAGCGCCTCGTCGGGGCTCCAGTCGGCCAGGCGGTCGCCCCGGTCGACGCCGGTGACGAGGTAGAGCGGCGCGTCGGGCACCTCGACGCCGCTCGGGGCGAACGCGTCGACGTCGGCCATGTCCACGACGACGAACCCCGGCCTGCCGTCGCGGCGGAGCAGCGGCGCGAGGGCGGACGCGGGCACCCGGCCCGGGTGGACGGCGAGCAGCACGTCACCGCCGTCCCCCGGCCCCGCGCTCTCGGCGAAGGCCCGCAGTTCGTCGGCGGACAACCCCGCGAGGTCGTGCACCCCGAGCTCGATGAGGCGCTCCGCCTGGGTGGCGAGCGGCGGAAGAGGGGGGACGGTGACGGTGGGTGCGGCATGCGAGGTCTCGGGCAAGGCTCTCCTCGGTCCGTGGCGTGGTGGAGCGGTGACGAGCGGCGGTCCTGAAGCCCAACGGGGCGAGCCGCCCCGGCGTTCCCGATTCCGCTTCTCCTATCGGGAACTCGGCCCGCCGACCGGGTAGCGGTACGGCGGGGAGGACGCGGGGACGTCGCGCAGGGGGAGCTGGTCGCGTACGGCGCTGTAGGACAGGGCGTCCGCGACGCACCGGCTGGGGTTGGCGAGGGTGAGGCTGCCGCCCGCCTGGTGGAGGGCGTTGCGCAGGCCCAGCAGCGTGTAGAACGTGGCGTTGTCGCACCGGGTGACGGCGGACAGGTCCATGAAGAGATGGCGGCTGCCCTCGGCCAGCACCGTGGAGGTCGCGTCGCAGAGGACGGGGATGCTGCCGGTGTCCAGCTCACCCGTCAGCGCGAACTCCATGAAGAAGCCGGGTGTGTCGGGCGTGCGCCGTACCGCCATGCGGGGGCTCCGGCCGCACCGCCCGCCCGCGTCGGTGCCCACCGCGCCTCACACCCGCGGGTGGGTGTGCGGCGACGGGGCGGCGGCGGAACCGTGCGCCGCCGCGGATCGTGCGAGGTCGGTCTCGGATGTACGCATGTGGGCCCCCAGGGCTGAAGCGCCTCCATCGTCCCACCGCGCGGAACCGGCCATCCCTCGCATGGGGCGACGTCACTCTCCCCTGGCACCGTCGTGCCCGAATCGTTACCTCGCGGTGGTTCCCGAAGCGGCGGGGAGGCCCACGCCTCGCGGCGTTCCAGCGGTCCGGCGCGGCGGGATACCGTGCGGGAGAGGTTGGGACCACAGCCTCGTGGTCTCCCGGGACTGCCGCGCAGCCCCGGGAGACCGCAGAGCGGCGCCGCGCCGGGTGCGCCCGTCCCCTTCGTGTTCAACGATGGACGCAGAGCGTTCACCGATGGACGCGGAGCGCGGGCGTCCGGGCGGGCAGCGGAGCCGCCGGGAGGGCCCGCACTCGTACGACCGCGTCAGCCGCGCGGGCCCGCACGGTCCGTGAGCGCTGGGATGGATGGTGCGCCATGGCCCGCAGGGACCCGATCGCCGAGCCCTGGAGCGGGCGGGCCCCGTACGGGCCGGGGGAGCGGTGGCCGGTCCGGGCGGGCACCCGTGCGGCCGAGGAGTACGGCAGGTGAGCACGGGTACCCCGGACGACCTGGTGACGTTCGGACACGGCACGGCGGGGCCCGAGGACCTCGTCGCGCTGCTGCGGACCGCGGAGGTGCGTTCGGTGGTCGACGTACGCATCGGTCCCGGCAGCCGCCGCAACCCGCACCTCGCCCGCGACCGCCTCGCCGAGTGGCTGCCCGGGGCGGGCATCGGCTACCGCTGGGAGAAGGCGCTGGGAGGTTTCCGCAAGGCGCCGCCCGACTCCCCGGACGTCATCTGGCGCAACGCCTCCTTCCGGGGCTACGCCGCCCACACCCGCGACCCCGCCTTCGTGGCCGCCATGGACCGGCTCCTCGCGGACGCCGCCCGTACGCGGACGGCCGTGATGTGCGGCGAGGCGGTCTGGTGGCGTTGTCACCGGCGGCTGATCGCCGATTTCGCCGTCGTGGCCCGCGACGTGCCCGCCCACCACCTCATGCACGACGGACGCCTGACGCCGCATCCGCCGACACCGGGCGTGCGGCTGCGCCCCGACGGACTGCTGGTCTACGACGATGTGGCGGCGGCCGGAGGCGACGACACATGACGAGAAGGAGCCCCATGCGCGCGGTGACCGTCCGGCCGAACGACCCGGACTCGCTGGAAGTTCGTGACGTACCCGAACCGGAACCCGCAGACGGCGAGCTGCTCGTCGACGGACTCGCCGTCGGCGTGTGCGGCACCGACAAGGAGATCGTCGCGGGCGACTATGGCGGGGCGCCGCCCGGCAGCGAGCGGCTCGTCATCGGCCACGAGTCCCTCGGCCGGGTGCGCCGCGCCCCGCGGGGGAGCGGGTTCAGCGCCGGTGACCTGGTGGTGGGGGTGGTGCGGCGGCCCGACCCCGAACCGTGCCCGGCGTGCGCGCACGGCGAGTTCGACATGTGCCGCAACGGCGACTACACCGAACGCGGCATCAAGGAGCGGCACGGCTACGCGTCCCAGGTGTGGACGGTCGAGCACGACTACGCCGTGAAGCTCGACCCCGGGCTCGACCGCGTAGGGGTGCTCATGGAGCCGACGACCGTGGTCGCCAAGGCGTGGGAGCAGGTGGAGCGGGTCGGGGCACGCGCCTGGTTCGACCCGCGGCGCGTCCTGGTGACGGGCGCGGGCCCGATCGGGCTGCTCGCCGCGCTGCTCGGCGCGGAACGCGGCCTCGACGTGCACGTCCTCGACCAGGTCGACAGCGGCCCGAAGCCCGCTCTGGTCGGCGACCTCGGCGCGAAGTACCACAGCGACGGCATCGAGCGGGCCGTCGAATCGGTCCGGCCCGACATCATCATCGAGGCCACCGGTGCGAGCCACATCGTCTTCGAGGCCATCGCGGGCACCGCCGCCTTCGGCGTCGTCTGCCTCACCGGGGTCTCCCCGAAGGGCCGCCGGATCTCCGTCGACGCGGGCGCCCTCAACCGCGAGCTGGTCCTGGAGAACGACGCGGTCGTCGGCTCGGTCAACGCCAACCTGCGCCATTACCGGCAGGCCGCCGACGCCCTCGCCCGCGCCGACCGCGGCTGGCTGGAGCGGATGATCACCCGGCGGGTGCCCCTGGAGCGCGCCGCCGAGGCCTTCACGGCACAGGACGACGACATCAAGGTCGTCATCACCCTGAACGACCACGACCACGACCACGACCAGGACCACGAGAACCGGAACGAGAACGAGAACGACCACGAGCACGCGTAACGACGCGAAGGAGCACAGACCATGGAGCACCACATCATCGCCGAGCGGACCGAACCGGGCGGCGACACCATCAAGGAATGGCACATGGTCCGCGCCGGCGACACGGCCGCGATGTGCGGCCACAAGATCGACCTCGCGGAGGCGACACTGCCGCCGGAGGCGTGGGGGACGGAGCAGGCGAAGCCCTTCTGTCACTCCTGCGGCGCGCTGTTCCTGCGCGAGTCCCCGTGAACGGCGCGAACCCCCGTGCGGGGCGAAGGGTATGAAATGTCCGGCGCGGGCTACTGATGCGTTATGGCACATCATGATCTCGTCGTGATCGGTACGGGCTCCGGGAACGCCGTCGTCGACGACCGCTTCGCGCATCTGGACGTGGCGATCGTCTCCGAGGGCCCTTTCGGCGGCACCTGTCTCAACGCGGGCTGCATCCCCAGCAAGATGCTGTCCGTCACCGCCGAGGTCGCGGACGCGGTCCGGGACAGCGAGCGGCACAACGTGAAGGCCCCGGTGGAGGAGCTCTCCTGGCCGCAGGTGCAGGAGCGGGTGTTCGGCAGGCTCGACGCGCAGGCCGTGGAGGGCGAGCGGGGGAGACGCGACACGCCGTGGGTGACGGTGTACCGGGGACGGGCACGTTTCACCGGCGAGCGCGCGCTCCTCGTCACCACGGAGTCCGGCGAGACACGTGTGACCGCCGACCGGTTCCTGGTGGCGGGCGGCGGCCGGCCGGTCGTGCCGCCGCCGGTCGAGGACTCCGGGCTGCCCTACGAGACCTCCGACACCGTGATGCGGATGCCGTCCGTGCCGGGACGCCTGGTCGTGGTGGGCGGCGGATACATCGCGGCCGAGCTGGCCCACGTGTTCCACACGGCGGGGGCCGAGGTCACCGTCGTGGAGAAGAGCGAACGGCTGCTCTCCGGCGAGCAGGACGAAGAGGTCTCGCAGGCGTACACCGACCATGTGCGGCCCCGCTGGGACCTGCGGTTCGGCCGGGAGGTCACCGGCGTCGAGGGCAGCCCCGGCGATCTCACCGTCCTCCTCGACGACGGCACCCGGCTCCCCGCGGACACCCTGCTCGTCGCGGTGGGGCGCCGCTCCAACACGGATTCGCTCCATGTCGACGCGGCGGGTATCGCCTGCGACGACAAGGGTTTCATCAAGGTCGACACCCAACTGCGCACCAGCGCCGACGGGGTGTGGGCGCTCGGCGACATCACCGACGGCGGGCCGCCGCTCAAACATGTCGCCAACCGCCAGGCGGAGGTGGTCGCCCACAACCTCCTCCACCCGGACCGGCCGCGCGAGATGTCCTACGAGGCCGTCCCCTCGGCCGTCTTCGCGCACCCGCAGATCGGCCAGGTCGGAGTCACTGAGCAGGAGGCGCGCGAGCGCGGCCTCGACTATGTGGTGGGCCGCCGCGCCTACGAGGACGTCGCCTACGGGTGGGCGCTCGAGGACACCGAGGGTTTCTGCAAGGTGCTCGTCGACCGGGACACGGGCCTGATCCTCGGCGCACACGTGCTCGGCCCCCAGGCGGCCACGCTCGTCCAGCCGCTGGTCCTCGCGATGTCCCTCGGCATCACCGCCCGCGACATCGCCGAGGGCCCGCTGTGGATCCACCCGGCGCTGACCGAGGTCGTCGAGAACGCGCTGCGCGACGCCCTCGACCGCTTGCCGTAGGGAAGTCCGCAGGGGAAATTCGCAGGGGGATGCGCAGGCAAGTCCGCAGGAAAGTTACCCGGCAGCGGCACCGGGGGTGTCGCGGATGCCCATGCGCAGGTGCTCCACGTGGTAGAGCGCCTGGTCGAGCAGTTCGGCGACGTGGTTGTCGTAGAGGGCGTAGATGATCGAGCGCCCGTGCCGCTCGCCGGTGACGAGGCCGAGGTTGCGCAGCAGGCGCAGTTGGTGGGAGCAGGCCGACGCCTCCATGTCGACGGCCTCCGCCAACTCGCCGACCGAGCAGGACCCTTCCTGAAGACGGGCGAGGATCCGCAGCCGTGAGGGGGTGGCGAGGGCCTGGAGGGTGGCGGCGACGTCGGCGGTGCCGACGGCGTCGAGGCGCTCGCGGGTGGTGGCGCTGCTTGCGGTGTCCGTTCCGTGGCCCATGGAGGCATCATACCGGCGACATGTGAAGACCTATTCAGGTGTTCCTGTATGGTGTGCGCGTCGGCCGGCCCCCGCCCGGCCTCCCTCCGACCCGTACCCGCGAAGGGTTGCTCCGCCATGCCTCCAGTCCTCGACCAGCGGCCCGCACCGGCCGCCGCCGGGCCACGCCGCACGGCCCCGCGCAGGCGCACCCGCGCCCTGGCGCTGCCCGAGGCGCGGTGGGCGCTCGCCGCCCTGGTCCTGTTCCTGTTCGCCCTCGCCCTCGACCTGCTCGGCGCCCCGGCCTGGACGTGGGGCCCGCTGTACGCGGCCGTCTACGTCAGCGGCGGCTGGGAGCCCGGCCTGGAAGGGCTGAAGGCGCTCAAGGACAAGACCCTCGACGTGGACCTGCTGATGGTCGTCGCGGCCCTCGGCGCCGCCGCGATCGGGCAGGTCCTCGACGGCGCCCTCCTCATCGTCATCTTCGCCACCTCCGGCGCCCTGGAGGCGCTCGCGACCGCCCGTACCGCCGACTCGGTGCGCGGCCTGCTCGACCTCGCCCCGGCCACCGCCACCCGCCTGCTGCCCGACGGCGGCGAGGAGAGCGTGCCCACCGACTCCCTGGCCGTCGGCGACACGATCCTGGTACGGCCCGGCGAGCGGATCGGCGCGGACGGCCGGGTCCTCGACGGCACCGGCGACGTCGACCAGGCCACCATCACCGGCGAGCCGCTGCCCGTGGCCAAGCGGGCCGGCGACGACGTGTTCGCGGGCACCGTCAACGGCACCGGCGCCCTGCGCGTCCGCGTCGAGCGCGACCCGGCGGACTCGGTGATCGCCCGCATCGTGAAGATGGTCGAGGAGGCCTCCGGGACGAAGGCGCCCACCCAGCTCTTCATCGAGAAGGTCGAGCAGCGCTACTCGCTCGGCATGGTCGTCGCCACCCTCGCCGTCTTCGGCATCCCGCTGGCCGTCGGCGCCGGACTCCAGCCGTCCCTGCTCCGCGCCATGACCTTCATGATCGTCGCCTCGCCGTGCGCGGTGGTCCTCTCCACCATGCCGCCGCTGCTCTCCGCCATCGCCAACGCGGGCCGCCACGGCGTCCTCGCCAAGTCCGCCGTGGTGATGGAGCGTCTGGGCGCGGTCGACACCGTCGCCCTCGACAAGACCGGCACCCTCACCGAGGGCACCCCGCACGTCACCGACGTCCGGCCGCTGCCCGGCACGGGCCTCAGCGAGGACGGCCTCCTCGCGCTCGCCGCCGCGGCCGAGCACCCCAGCGAACACCCGCTGGCCCGCGCCGTCGTCCGCGCGGCCCGCGAGCGCGGACTCACCCTCGCCGCGGCGGACGGCTTCACCTCCGTCCCGGGCAAGGGCGTCACCGCCGTCGTCGACGGGCACACCGTCGAGGTGGGCGCCCCGGCGCGGCTCGCCCCGGCCGCCACCGACACCGTCCAGGACCTCGAAGAGGCGGGCCGCACGGTGATCCTCGTCGTCCGGGACGGAGAACCCGCAGGGCTCCTGGGCATCGCCGACCGGCCGCGCCCCGACGCCGCCGCCACCGTCGCCGCGCTCACCGCACTGACAGGGCGGGCACCGACCCTGCTGACCGGCGACAACGAACGCGCCGCCCGCCACCTCGCCGCCGAGGTCGGCATCACCGACGTACGGGCCGGACTGCTGCCGCAGGACAAGGTCGCGGCGGTGCGCGCGTGGGAGGCGCGGGGTCGCCGGGTGCTGGTCGTCGGCGACGGGGTCAACGACGCCCCGGCGCTCGCCGCCGCGCACACCGGCATCGCCATGGGCAAGGCCGGCTCCGACCTCGCTCTGGAGACCGCCGACGCCGTCGTCGTCCGCGACGAACTGGCCACGATCCCGGCCGTCGTCACCCTCGCCCGCACGGCGCGCCGCCTGGTCGTGCAGAACCTCGTCGTCGCGGGGGTGTTCATCACCGTCCTGGTCGCCTGGGACCTGATCGGCACGCTGCCGCTGCCGCTCGGTGTCGCCGGGCACGAGGGCTCGACCGTCCTCGTCGGCCTCAACGGTCTTCGCCTCCTGCGCGACTCGGCGTGGACCGGGTCACGGGGCGGGCGGGCCTGACGCGTCATGCTGGGAGCATGATGATTCAGCCCGTTCTCGTCTTCGACGGTGACTGCGGTTTCTGCACCACGTCGGTGAAGGTCGCCGAGCGGTGGGTCCGCCCGCGCTGCGAGATCGTCCCCTGGCAGTTCGCGGACCTGGACGCGCTCGGCACCACCCAGGAGCGCGCGCGGTACGAGGCGCTCTGGGTGACACCGGCGGGCACGGTGTACGGCGGCTCCCGGGCGGTGGCCAAGGCCCTCATGAGCGCGGGCGGGGCCTGGCCGGTCCTCGGCGCGCTGCTGACGCTGCCCCCGGTGAGCTGGGCCGCGCACGGCGTCTACCGGCTGATCGCGGACAACCGGCACCGCCTGCCGGGAGGGACGGCGGCCTGCGCGGTGGCGGGCCGCCGACCCGCGGAGCGACCGTAGGACCGTGTCATGGGCCGGTCGGGCCTGAGCCGTCCGCCTTCCGTCGGCTCTAGGCCGGCAGGAGGGAGTCGTCCTCCGGGCGGGCGCCGGGGAGGCGGTGGCGGGCGGCGATCAGGGCCGCGTCGATGTCGGCGGTCCCGGTCGCGATGCACAGGGAGTTCGCCACCTCGTCCATGCGCCGGCGGACCGCGTCGCTGCCCTCGGCGGCGTTGAGGGCCTGCAGCGTCTCGTACTGCTGGACGAGGTCGTTGAGCACGGCGGGGTGGGCCATCAGCATGGCGTGGACTCCTTCGGGGTGCGGAGCGCGGGGGCGCGGCCGGGGGTTCGACGCCCCAGTGCCCGCGCCCGCCACCCTCACACCCGCATATGCCGCCCCAGGCGCCGCCTCCCTCACAGGAGTTGCAGCCCGAAGCCCCGGCAGTCCGGCTTGAAGTCCTTCGGCCCGCCCGCCAGGGCGTTCATGGTGATCTGGAGCGTCGGATCGTCGTTGAAGAGCCCCATGTGCCCGGCGCGGTCGGTCGGGCAGGCGTCCTGCAGCACCACGTTGTCGACGTTCTCTCCCTTGAGCGCCTGGCTCGTGTACGGCGTGACGACCGTGTCGTACTTCGTCATGACGACCGTGTAGCGCGGGCCCGCCGGGACGGTGTCGCCGTCCGCCCACATCTGGCGGGTGTAGTCGGAGGTGTTCGTCTGCTCGATGACGCCCGGGAACCGCCCCACGTCCGACAGGTGGGTGACGAACCCCATGAGGTTCAGCTTCTCGCCCAGGCCGACGATGCCGTTGAGGTCGGTACCGTGCGAACTGGGCGCCCAGCCGACGTACTTGTCGACCTTGCGCGCCCCGTCCATCTTCTTCATCCACCACATCGGGACGCTCCCGCCGAGCGAGTGCCCGACGATGTTCACCTTCCCGGCGCCCGTCGACGCGAGGACCTTGTCCACGAACGCGTCGAGTCGCGCCGCCGACGCGCGGTTCGGCCCGAGACCGCCGATCCGGTTCAACGAGACCGACGTGAAGCCGTAGTTCATCGCGTAGACGCAGTACCCGGCGTTCTTCAGCCGGGGCGCCGCCTTCACGAAGTTCGCGCCGAAGTTGAAGAACGTGCCCGGCAGCAGGACGACCGGCTCGGGGTGCTCCGGGCCCGGCCTGCACGACCAGTCGTTGGCGCCCGGCACGGCGTCCGGCGAACTCACGTAGTTCCACAGCGCCTCCGCCACACCCCCCTCACGCAGCGGGGGCGCCTCCGCGGCCCGCGCCGGGGCGGCCGACGCGACGGTGAGGACGGTGGCGGCACAGACGGCCGCCGAGGTCAGCCCCGCGCGGAGCGTGCGCGCGGACGACATGGTCACTGACATGGGGTCTCCCGAATGCGTGGTGGGGTGGCGTGTCCCAGCAGACTGAAGGACCGGCCGCCCCACGGACCCCGGCTGTCGTCCAGACATCAAGGGCACCGTTTGTGAGCCGTCACAAAGGAGGATCCGCTCCGAGACCTCCCTCACACCAGCCGCCACGCCCTTGACGCCCCCGCGCGGGGCCAGCGACTTTTGCTACCGCGCACAGGGGAACGATCCCGGACCGGTGCAACGAAGGGCGGGCGCATGGAGCGTGGCAACGGCACACCGATGCCGCTCGCCTTCGACGGGATCGTCCTCCACCAGCGCCTCAGCGAGGCCCTCCCCGTCCTCGCGGGACGCGTGCTCGAACGGCTCGTCGACCATGTACCGGTCTACGACACGATGCCCGCCGAGCAGCTCAGAGGAGAGATCCGCCGCGTCGTCGAGCAGGGCATCGGCTCCTTCGCCGCCATGCTGCGCACCGGGCAGCTCCCCACGGACCACCAACTCCTGGCACTACGGCAGTCGGCCGCGAAACGTGCGGAGGAAGGTGTGCCCGTCGAGGCCGTCGTGCGCGCCTACCACGTCGGCGCGCAGGAGTGTCTGCAACAGATGCTCGGTCAGGCCAGGGCCGACGACCTGGAACACGTGCAGGCCGTGACCGTCCTCGTGCTGCAGTTCCTGGAGCGGATGACGGTCACCGTGGTGGCCGGGTTCTTCGCCGAGCGCCAAGCCGTACTCGGCGAGGAGCAGTCGGCGCGGCAGGCGCTGCTCAGCGCGCTGGTCGAGGGCGCGGACGCGGCGGGCACCGCCGCCCGCTGGGGCCTCGACGTGCCGTCCTGCTACCTCGTCCTGGACCTCGCCGTTGGCCCGCACCCGGACGAGGCGCTCGACGGGGTCAGCCCGGCCATCGCGGGCAAACGCAAACTGCGCCGGATACGTGTCGAACTCGACCGGCACATCGACGGCACCGTTCTGACCGCCCTGTCCGGTGACGGCGGCCTCGCGCTCGTCCCCTGCCGCACCCCACCGGACCAGGTGACCGAGCAGGACTGGGCGCGGGTCACCGCCGCCCTCACCCACATGCGGCGGGTCGCGGGCGTCGACATCATGGCGGGCGCGGCGGCCGCCGCACCCGACGCCGTCCCGGCGGCTGTGACCCTGGCCCAGGAGGTACGCCGGGTGGCGGCGGCCTCGGAGCGGCCGCCGGGACTGTACCGGCTCCCGGACGTGCTCCTCGAGTACCAGCTGATGCGGCCGGGACCGGCGCGCGACGAACTGGCCCGGCTCGTACGGCCCCTGACCACCCGCCCCGAACTCCTCGACACGGTGCGCGCGTACCTGCGGTGCGGACTCAGCAGGCGCTCCACCGCCCAGGAGCTGTGCGTGCACCCCAACACCGTCGACTACCGGCTGCGCCGCGCCGCCGGGATCACCGGCCTGGACGTGACGAGCGGCCCGGACGCGCTACGGGTCCGGGCCGCGATCAGCGCCCTCGACGCGACGGCGGGGTCTACCGGGACGTCACCGTCGGCAGGGAGATGAAGTCGGCGAGCGCCTGCTGACCGGCGACGTTGACATGGACCCCGTCCCCGGTGTCGTAGGCCGGGTCGATGCTGTTGGGCCGCACCGGGTCCTTCAAAACCTGGTCGAAGTCGAGGACCCCGTCGCAGGTGCCGGAGCAGTTCCCGTACTTCTTCACAAAGGTGCCGACCGTCTGCCGGTCCCGGTTGTTGGCGTCGGTGTAGCCGGGGCGCGGCGTGATCGGCGTGACGTAGACCTTGATCCCGGCCTTGTGGAGGCGGGCGAAGGTCTCGCGGTAGCTGCCGATGATCTGGTCCGCGTCGCACCCGGCGGCCAGGTCGTTGGTCCCGTAGTAGAAGAGCACGGCCTTGACGCCGTGCAGGGAGAGGACGTCGCGGTCCAGGCGGGCCAGGGAGTCCAGGCCGCGGAAGGCTTCGCCGGTGCCGGGGCAGTCGGCGAAGCTGGTGGTGCCGATGACGCCCGCGTTGGCGACCGCGAACTGGCGGCCCTCGGGCAGCTCGGCGCGGATCCGGCGCGCGAGGTCGTCGGTCCAGCGCCGGTTGTTGCCCAGGTCGGTGCAGCCGGGACCGCAGTCGGTGCTCCCCGTGCCGTCGACGACGGAGCTGCCGTAGGCGACGAGGGTGCCCTTGAGGGAGCTGTCGCGCACGTCGACCGCGCTGACCAGATAGGTCGACTCGACCGTCCGGGTGTACGCGGCGCCGCTCGTGTCCCCGGTCAGGTCGCCCGAGCCCGGCGCGGACAGGTAGTTGGTGCGGAAGGCGGAGTCGTGGCGGCCCGCGTCCGCCTGCCCCGACACGGAGAGGGACACCGCCACATCGTCCTGGGCCCGGGTCCGCAGCGGCACCGGATCGCTCCACACCTCGCCCCCGGCCGGCACCACGACCGCCCCGCGCCCCCCGAACCTGACCGTCCGCGCCGCACCCCGCAACGCCGCGCTCTTGCCGTCACTGCCCGCGACGGTGGCCGCGCCGATGGACAGCGGGCTCTTGGAGAGCGTGTTCTGCACCCGTATCCGCAGCGCGTCCCCGCCCTGGCTCAGGTGGCTGATCATCCGGACGGACTGATCGCGCAGCGGCGCCGGCGCGAGACTGTGCTGCGGGTTGGCCCACGAGGTGTGCCAGGAACCCTTGGACGCGGGCCGCTCCCCGGCGGCGTCCGGTGCCTCGGCTGCCGCGACGGACGCGGTACAGGTCAGCGCGGCGGCGAGGAGGAGGGCCGATGCGGCTCGGAACATGAACGCTCCTTCGACGGGGTGGGGGAGGTGCGGGGGCGGCTCCCGAGGCTCCTGAGAGCCATGAGCGGCATGAAAACACAGGTGCCCCTGGTACGAGTAGGGCGCCTGTGCACCAGCCGCACCGCCCCGTACCGAACCCCGCCGCCCCGCCTCGCACCGTCGGTCACAGGAGACGTGACGAGCCGGTGGCCGGGACAACACCGTTTCCGCGCACAGGCGTTGGCGCCGCGCGTACGGCCCGCCGGCCGAGGTCAGCCTCCGGTGCCCGGGCGCAGGATCACCGGCAGCTCCGCGTGCCCGTTGGAGATGAACGACCCCGCCGGACGCAGGTCCCCGGCCGGGACCGCGAGGGCGAGATCCGGGAAGCGGGTGAACAGGCCGCGCAGCGCCGTCTCCGCCTCCATGCGGGCCAGGGCCGCGCCGAGACACACGTGCACGCCGTGGCCGAAGGCCAGATGGCTCTTGCCGATCCGCGTCACATCGAAGGTGTCCGCACCGGAGCCGTGCAGATCGGGGTGGCGGCCCGCCGCGGCGTAGGACGCCAGGATCGCCTCGCCCCGCCGGATCACCAGGCCCCCCGCCAGCTCGATGTCCTCGACCGCGTACCGCATCGGCAGGTGGGCGACGGGCGCCTCGTAACGCAGCGTCTCCTCGACGACATCGGCCCAGGTGCTCTTGCCGTCCCGGACGAGGGCGAGCTGTTCCGGGTGGGCGAGGAGCGCGGCGATGGCCTGGTCGAGGAGGTTGACGGTGGTCTCGTAGCCCGCGCTGACCACGAGGAGCAGCGTGTCGAGCAGCTCCTGCTCGCTGAGTGCGGAGCCGTCGTCGTCGCGGGTCGCGATGAGGACGGAGGTCATGTCGTCGCCGGGCCGTGCGCGCTTGGCCGCCACCAGATCGGCCATGATCGCGTACAGCTCCTCGGTGTTCGCCGCGGCCTCCTCGACGTCGAGCCGGGTGTCGAAGACGTTGTCCACGGTGCGCCGGAAGTCGCGCTGCGCGGGCTCCGGCAGGCCCATGAGTTCGCTGATGACCCGGATCGGCAGCGGATACGCGAACCGCTCGCGCAGATCGGTGACCGCGCCGGCCGGTGCGGTGGCCAGCTCGTCGAGCAGCGTACGGGTGATCTCCTCGACGCGTGCCCCGAGCGCGGCGATGCGGCGCGCGGCGAAGGCCGGACTGATCAGCCGCCGCAGGCGCCGGTGGTCGCCGCCGAAAGCGGTGAACATGTTGTCCACGGCCACCCACAGCGCGAGCGGCCACACACCGACGATTCTGTCGGGGAACAGCGGCCAGTGCTGCCGTGGGTCCTTGGAGACCCGCGCGTCGGTGAGCAGCTGCTTGAGCAGGGCGGGGTCGGTCACCGCCCACGCCTCGACGCCGAGGACGTCGACCCGGGCGGCCGGACCGCGCGAGCGCAGCTCGGCGTCCTCCGCGTGCCGGTCGGCCCCGGCGGCGTCCAGGACAAGGATCTCCGGCTGGTGCATGCGAGGCTCTCCTCGTGACGCGACGGAGTGGCGGACGTGCGCACCCGGCGGACAAGGGCCGAAGCGCACCTCGGAGGAACAACGCGATCGCGCTTCAGCCTAGTTGGCCCTCGCGGACCGGTGAAGGGCGCTCGCCGGAGCGGAGCGGGACACATAGGGCGCAGGGCGGCCACGCGGACCCGACCGGACCGGGCACGGATTGTCGGGTCCCGGCGGGTGGCCGCTGCCTAGCGTGAGGCGAGTCGAAAGGAAGGAGGCCGGGGATGCTGGACCGGCTCAACCAGGCACTGGACCATCTCGAGCACCACCTCGATCAGCGGGTCGAGGTGGCGGAGCTGGCCCGGATCGCGGCCACGTCGGAGTACCACCTGCGCCGGATGTTCTCCGCGCTCGCGGGGATGCCGCTGTCGGAGTACGTCCGGCGCAGGCGCCTCACCGTGGCGGGCGCGGAGGTGCTCGCCGGACGGGAGTCGCTCCTGGACATCGCCGTGCGCTACGGCTACGGGTCCGGCGAGGCGTTCGCCCGCGCGTTCCGTGCCATGCACGGGGTGGGTCCCGGCGAGGCCCGGCGTGAGGGCACGGCGCTCGTGTCGCAGCCCCGGCTCACCTTCCGTCTCATCGTCGAAGGGATCAGCAGCATGCGCTATCGCGTCGTGGACAGGCCGGACTTCACCGTGGTCGGGATGAAGGCCCGGGTGCCGCTCGTGCACCTGGGCCCCAACCAGGCGATCATCGATTTCGTCCGCGGGATCGACCCGCGGGTCCTGGAGCGCCTGGACGACCTGTCGGACCAGGAGCCACGGGGCATCGTCGCGGTCTGCGACGATCTGGACCCGAGCCGCGCCGAGGGCACCTCCCTCGACTACTACCAGGGGGTCATCACCTCGGCGTACGCCCCGGAGGAGGCCGCCGTGCTCGCGGTCCCGGCCGGGACGTGGGCCGTCTTCACCACGTCGGGGCCCGCTCCGCAGGCGATCCAGGAACTCTGGCGGGACGTGTTCACGGAGTGGTTCCCGTCGAACCCGTACCGCAGCAGGCCGGGCCCGGAGATCCTGCGGACCGAGTGGTCGCAGGACAAGACGCGGGCCGATGCCGAGCTGTGGCTTCCGGTGGAGCGGGAACAGGCCTGACGGAGTCGGCGGACGCGGCGACCGTGCCGACGAGAGCCGTACCGTCGATCACCGGACGACGGCGCCGACGAGATCTTCGCGTCATGATGTACTGCCGTCCCTTCGTCACGTACGCGGATGTCGTGCGTCTGCGGGTGACCGTGTACGCGACGGCTGAAACGGGGGATTCCGGCGCGAGGACATCCGGGATGAACCGACAGGTGTCACACGTGCCGGGGCGAGCACTCGGTGGTCATGACGCACTGGAAGATCGCCATAGAGACGGAGAACGACGGCGGCCTGGTCACGGCCGTCGAGCCGGACGCCCTCGCCCATGCCTTCGACGTCGACGGCGGGCAGATCCCGCATCCGGTCTCCTCCCCGTACGCCCTCAAACAGGACGTCGACTGGGAGCTGCCGCTCCAGCGCGGCAAGCGCTGCCCCGTCTGCGCGGAGACGGTTCCGCCCGGGAAGGGCGACCCCTCCGGGCAGTACTGAACCGGTCGTGCGGCGGCCGGGCCGGAGGGTCGGTTCGGGGGGTCGGTTCGGGACGGCCTGAACGGCTGCCGCCACGACCGCCGGTGAGGACGGTTCGGGGCGAGCAGCCGCTCAGGAAGTACTACGTTCGAGAACGACCTCGTCAGTCGTTGTCCCAGTCGTAGCCGGTCTCGAAGCGCCAGCCACCGGCGTTCTCGTAGCCGGCCGCCCACATGTCGTGGTTGGTGACGCCGAGCGGACCACCGACGTTGGACGCGGACTGGCCGGCGACGTGGCCCTCGTTGTAGTAGACACCTTCGCCGCGGGAGCCGCCGTCGTCGTCGGAGGCCATGGCGGGCCCGGCCGCCAGGAACCCGGCGAAGGTGGCGACGGCGAGAGCGGTTGCAATGCGATTCAGCACAGTTTTCTCCTTGTGTGCGAGTGGAGTGGATCCCTTACACAAAAAGCTGTTCTGAGCTGCGGCGCATCTTCTCTGGCCCAGTTGGCTGACCCTGGCGGGCGGGCCGACCGGGCGCGGAGTCCGCCGTGGCGGGTCGTGCAGGATGGCGCCATGACGGCAGAACACGCGGACGAGATCGTCCTGAGCAAGCAGGAACTGCGCGCGGTCACCGGATTCGCCGCGGCGTGCGCCGAAGAGGTGCTCGACGTGTTCGAGACGGACCGACCGGACGACGCGCGACCGCGTGAAGCGATAGACGCCGCTTGGGAGTTCGCCCGGGGCGGCGAACGCGGAAAGGCTCTGCGGGACACCGCGTCGGCCGCCCTCAAGGCGGCGAAGGGCGCGAAGACGGTGGCCGCCCGGGAGGCCGCGTGGGCGGCGATGTCCGCGGCGGCCGCCGCCTATCTGCATCCGCTGGCCAAGGCCACGCAGGTCGGACACATCCTCGGTGCCGCTGCCCATGCGGCCAGGGCGGCCGAGCTTCGCGCGGGCGACGATCACGGCGTCGGTGCCGACCGCGTCGAGCGGGCGGTGCGGCGCGCGACGCCGGTCGTCGTCGACGTACTCAGGCGCTATCCGGCGGCTCCTCAAGGGGGCGGGCGCGTGGGGGAGTTGACGCGAGCGCTGGATGCCCGGCTCCGGTCGCGCGACTCGGGTGGGTGAGTTCACACGTCGGACCGGTGAGTTCACACCAGCGCGCGACGGTACCGGAGTTCCTCCAGCGTGACCGCGTCGTAGACGTCCGCTTGGGTGGCGCCGTCGGCCCGGTATCCGGCCCGCTCGTAGAAGCGGCGTGCCCGCCGGTTGTCGCGGAGCACCCACAGCGTCGACGTGTCGAAACCCGACGTCTTCAGCCATAGGTGTGCCTGGATCAGGAGGTCGCCGCCGATGCCCTGACCGAGCAACTCCGGTGCGACGTACAGGGCATAGACCTCGGCTTCGCCCCCGCCCTCGCTCTCCCCCTCGCCCTCCGCCGTGCCGGGCGCCGCGCTCCGGTCCGGTCCGCAGGAGACCCAGCCCACCGGCCCGTCGGCGCCGACCGCCACGAGGTTCGCCGAGTTCGGCCGGGGCCGGGCGAACATCCGACGTCGCCGCGCGACATCGTCCTCGACCGTCATCGCGTCCAGGTACGACCGGGGGACGATGCCGTCGTAGGCCGCCTGCCAGCCGCGGACCCGGATCGCCGAGACGGCCTCGATGTCGGCCTCTCTCGCCATTCGCACCTGCGCCATCGCGCCACGGTACGGCCGTGGGCAGGCGCGGGGCGACCCCTTAAACGCTCGTCACTGTCTTGACGGGTGACGAGCGCTCTGGCGGATTGATAACCGTTCAGGACGGTGACGGTCACTCGAAGAACTTGAGGCTCCAGCCGGTGTTGGTCTCGGCGCCGGGCACGTTGGCGCGCTTGTAGGTGGTGTTGCCCCACCAGACGAACGAGCCGCTGTACCAGTGCCGGTTCTCCCAGGAGTAGGGGGTTCCCTTGGCGACGGCGTGGAACATGGAGGGGAACTTCTGCCCGGCGGGCGGGCTCGTGTTGATGTCGCCGTCGAGCAGGACGAAGCTGTGGTGGCCGGGGCCGTCGACGTACAGCGTCGGGTCCCAGCCGGTCATCATCGTCTCGCGGTGCGAACCGAAGAGGCAGCCGTTCGACTTGTACCAGTCCCATACGTACGTGGGGTCGCCGCCCGCCCGCAGCCGCAGGTCGGCCAGGCAGTACTGGTCGCTCCAGCTGCCGTTGGCGGAGTAGACGATGTGCAGCTGCCCGTTCGGGTCCTTGATCGCCTCGGGGGCCTCGTTGATGTACGGATTGCCGACGACGCGTTCCCAGCCCTCGCGCGGCTGCGAGATGATCGACCGGCCGCCCGTCGGGGTCGTCGGGTCGCTCATGCGGGCGATGTACAGGTTCTGCTCGACGTTGGTGTCACCGGCCCAGCCCGACCAGACGAACCAGCGCTGCCCCTGGAACGTGAACAGGGTGCCGTCGATGGCCCACTTGTCGTCCGGGAGCGCCAGCTTCTTCGCCGCCGTGTACCCGCTGTCCGGCGCGGCGGAGCTGATGACGTACATGCGGTGGGCGGCGGAGCGGCCGGCCGAGAAGTAGATGTAGTACCGGCCGCCGTCCCGCACGATCTCCGGCGCCCACACCTCCCCGAGCCCGCCGGTGTCCGACCACACCTTCTTCGCGGCGGCGGAGGCGAGGCCGTCGAGCGACGACGCCTGCCGTACGACGATCCCGCCGTCCGCGGACTGGACGGCGACGTAGGTGCTGCCGACGCGCAGCACGCTCGGGTCCGCGGCCCGCAGTCCGGTCGCGCCCTGCACGGACGCGGCCCCCTCGGGCGCCGCTTCCCGCTCGGGCGCCGCCCCCTGCGCGGTGTCGGGCATCGAGAGGGCGAGCGGGACGGCGAGCGCGCCCGCCAGGAGGAGAGCGGCGGCAGCGGAGGAGCGTCTGAGGATTCCCATGGGCTTCTTCCCTCGTGGGGGCACGTGTGGGGGCGTGCGTGGGGGTGTGGGTGGAGCCTGGTTACATCGTTGGAAGCGCGCCCCCACAGGCTCCCGAAGCACATGAGTCATGTCAACGCCTGCGTCAACGCAGGTATCGGAGCATCGAGTTGGTTCAACGTTTACCCCTGCGAGTGCCTCCCGGCGGACGGATCACGTGACGGACGGATCACGTGACGGACGGGTCGCGTGACGGACGGGTCGCGTGACGGACGGGTCGCGTGACGGACGGGTCGCGTGACGGACGGGTCACGTGGCGGACGGCCCATGCGGCGGCGGGTTGAAGCGGGAGAACTCGGGCGCGCTCCAGCGCAGCGGGGAGGTGTCGGCGATGCGCACGGCCCGCTCGACGGTGAAGTCGACGACGCGCTGCGCGCCCGGCAGGGGAGCCGCGTGTCCCGGATCCCAGTCCACGGTGGCGGTGCCTGTGAGGTGGAGCAAGGTGCCCGTCGCCCAGTCGGGCAGCAGCAGGCCGGCGCGGGGGTTCAGCTCCAGGTTGCCGAAGGTGTTGAACATGGCGTTGCCGATGTAGTCGGGCCAGCGCAGTCGGGTCGGGCTCAGGGCGGTCAGGAAACCGGGGTTGCCGCCGCGGTGGGAGGCGTCGGCGTTGCCCGCGGGATCGGCCGTGGCGACGAAGAAGGTGTCCGCCCGCCCGACGAACTCCAGGTCGGCCGCGCTGAGTTCGTGTGCGTGAATGGGGGCCTCGGCGTGGTGCCGGGCTGCCACCGCGCCACCCGCTTCTGGATGTACTTGGGGCAGTTGGCGTAGATCTGGTCCGCCTCGATCTCGATGCCGTCCGTCGTCCGGTGTGCGGTGCCGTTGATCCGCATACGGCGTCGGCTGCCGGGGTCCAGGGCGATCAGGCCGACGCGGGCCGTGTCCGTGAGGACGGCGTGGAGAGGATCGCCGGGTACCGGCGCGGCGGCGACGGCCAGCGTCGACGGGCCCGTGACGGTGAGGAAGCCGGGAAGGCCGGTGAGGAGCGAGGCCCAGACGTCGCCGCGGTGGTCGGTGGCACCGACGACGATCATGGGCTGCTCGGCGAGGAAGTGGCGTGCCGCCTCCGGGAACCGGTCGCGGATGACCGCCGAGACGGCGCGGGCGGCCTCGCTCGTACCGGCCCGTTCCTGGGCGGTGAGTTCGCCGCGGTGGTACGTCGTGTGGGTAGTCATGGTCAGCCTAGAAGAAGCCGCAGGTGGGCTCGGTGCCGGCCGGGGCGGGAGCGCCCTCCGCGCCTTCGGGGACGTAGATCTCCAGGCGGATGCCGTCGGGGTCGGTGAAGAAGATGCCGCCGGACGCGGCGCCCTCGGCGTGGGCGACGACGCCGTCGTGCGCGAACTCGGCGCCCAGCTCGCGCAGCACGGCCTCGGCGGCGGCGATGTCGTCGAGCGACTCGACCTGGAACGACAGGTGGTGCAGCCCGGCGGAGCCGGTGGCGAAGCCGTCCGTGCTCTGCTGCCACAGCGTCACGACGAGCTCGCCGTCCCGGCCGAGGAAGGCCCAGCGCCTGCTGTCGGTCTTGCCCTCGGCGAGGGTCTCGAAGCCGAAGACGCGGGAGTAGAACGCCAGGGAGCGGTCGAGATCAGTGACGTTGAGGCCGATGTGGCCCGTGCGGAGCGTGGCGGGGGCGGGGGAAGAAGGCATGACGGCTTCCTTTCGGCTCGCGGGCCGGTGCGACGGAGAGCCCGCCGTCACCTAACCGGTGAAAGCGAGATTACTGGTTGGGTGCTGGAGCTGCAACCAGCAAAACGCGCTTAGCCGGTTGGGGTGGCATCCTGTGATGGCATGGCTCCTGACACGAAAGGGCCCACAGCAATGAGCACACGCCCCGTCCACGCCGCCGACGCGGACCCCCGCCCCCTCCTCGGCGAGCCCATGCCTCTGGACCTGCTCAACACACGCTGGACCGACGACGCCGGCCCCCACGACCTGCTCGCGCAGCCGGGCGGGCTCGCGATCTGGCTCTCCTCGGCCGGACTCGCGGGGATCGCCCCGGACCACCCCGAGACGCTCGACGCGCTCCTGGATACGCGCGACGCGCTGGCCGCGCTCGTCGACACCGGGAACCCCGACCCCGACAACGCGCGGCGCAGGCTCAACGCGACGCTCGACCACGGGCGGATCCGCCGCGCACTCGGCCCGGCCGGCCCGCAGACCGTCGTCGAGACGGACACCCCCGGCTGGCTCGCCGCCTGGCACGCCGCCGAGTCCTACCTGCGCCTCGTCGAGGACCGCCCCGACCGCATCCGCCGCTGCGCCAACCCCGTCTGCACGCTGCGCTTCTACGACACCTCGAAGAACGGCGCCCGCCGCTGGTGCTCGATGTCCCTGTGCGGCAACCGCGCCAAGACGCGCCGCCACTACGCGCGGCAGCACGAACGGAACGGCTGAGGAGCGTTCGGGGCGGCACGAACGGAACGGCTGCGGAGCGTTCGGGGCGGCAGGGCGGGAGGTTGGTGGCGTGGCTACGCCACCACGTCCTCGTCCCACAGCTCGGTGCTGTGCGCCTCGACGAGAGCGGAGATGCGGGCCAAGGCCTCGCCGACCGGCCGCGGACCGAGCCGGCGTCCGTCACGCAGACGGAGAGCGACCTGCTGGTCAGCGGCTTCCTTGGCGCCGATGACCGCCTGATAGGGGGCGAGCCGGGCGGCGCGGACGCGGGCGCCCAGGGTCCCGCGGTCCGGCCCCGCGATCTCGGCGCGCAGCCCGCGGTCGAGGCACAGCCGGGCGAGAGCCTCGGCGTCCGGGAGTTCGGCGTCGGACACGGGCAGGATCGCCAGCTGGGTCGGCGCGAGCCAGGCGGGGAAGGCGCCGCCGTGCTGTTCGACGAGGTGTGCCATGGCCCGTTCCACGCTGCCGATGATGCTGCGGTGGATCATGACGGGGCGGTGCCGGGCGCCGTCCGCCCCGATGTAGTGCAGGTCGAATTGTTCGGGCTGATGGAAGTCGACCTGGACGGTCGACAGGGTGAACTCCCGTCCGGCGCTGTCGCGGACCTGCACATCGATCTTGGGCCCGTAGAACGCGGCTTCGCCCTCCGCCGCCTCGTAGGGGAGCCCGGAACGGTCGAGGACTTCGGTCAGCAGGGCGGTCGAACGCCGCCATTTCTCCGGCGCGGCGACGTACTTGCCGCCGGGGCCCGGGAGGGAGAGGCGATAGCGGGCCGGGCTGATGCCGAGCGCCTCGTACGCCCGCCGGATCAGCTCGAGGGCGGCCCGCGCCTCCTCGGCGGCCTGGTCCAGGGTGCAGAAGACGTGCGCGTCGTTGAGCTGGATGGCCCGCACCCGGGACAGACCACCGAGCACGCCGGAGAGCTCGGAGCGGTACATGCCGCCCAACTCCGCCATGCGCAGCGGTAGTTCGCGGTAGCTGTGGGCGCGGGAGCGGTAGATCACCGCATGGTGCGGGCAGAGACTGGGCCGCAGGACGACCTGCTCCCCGCCGAGCTCCATCGGCGGGAACATGTCGTCGCTGTAGTGCGCCCAGTGGCCCGAGATCTCGTACAGTTCCCGCTTGCCGAGCACCGGCGAATACACATGGCGGTAGCCGGCCCGCCGCTCGACGCCGCGGACGTACTCCTCCAAGGTGTGCCGTACGGCGGCGCCGTCGGGCAGCCAGTACGGCAGGCCCGCGCCGATCAGCGGGTCGGTGTCGAACAGGCCCAGCTCGCGGCCGAGTTTGCGGTGATCGTGCATGGTGGTTCCCCTGTGCTCGTCGGGCGAGCGACCGCAGAACGAAGCCCCGGGCCACTCGACCCGGGGCTTCGGACTACGACATCGGTCAGCGCGCCGGGACACTCTCCGGCGTAGTCGTCACCACAGCGCGCTTCATGCCCCGCAAGCTAGCAGGACGCCGGGCACACCCGCGCGTCCTTTTCCGGGCGGGACCCCGGGTGCCCGGAGAACCGTGCCGACCGGGTGAGCGAACCGCAGGCACAGGTTACAGCGCGGGCGCGCGATGGAGCGGGGCCAGCGCGGCGCGCAGAGTGTCGGGGCCGCAGTAGAGCAGGCCGGTCATGCCGAGCGCGATCGCGGCCTCGACGTTCTCCGACCGGTCGTCCACGAAGAGGCACCGGTCCGGGGCGACCCCGGCGCGACGGGCCGCGATCCCGTAGATCTCGGGGTCCGGCTTGGCCACCCGTACCCGGGCGCTGCTGACGACGTGGTCTGCGAAGTCCGCGAGCCCCAGCGTCTCCAGGTCGTCTTCGAGGGCCGGCGTCGCGTTGGTGACCAGCACCAGCGGCACCCGCGTCTTCGCCGCGAGCAACAGCTCGACCACGACCTCGTCGGCCCGGAACGGGGCACGCGCGAGCGCCGTCGCCAACTCCCGCGCCCGCGCGCGCGGCACCCGCTCCGCGAGGCGGTCCGTGACGGCCTCCACCCACTGCTCCGTGGTGATCGCGCCGAGCAGCAGCGGCAGATCGGTCTCGGGCGCGTAGGCCACGCTCTCGGTCGTCCCGAGCGGCAGTCCGGCCGCGCGCTCCAGAGTGGCGAGTTCCGTGGTGTCGTAGAAGCGGATCACGTTGTCGAGGTCGCACAGCACCGCGTCGAAGGGCCTGTGCGCAACGGTCGAAGTCGTCACGCCCGAGTCTTAACAGGAGGGGACGGCGCGCCGACCACCGGGTCTCACCTCCTGCGGTCTCGAACTCCCCGCACCGAGCGCTCCCGCCCCTACGCCGTCGCATCGGCGGGGCGGCAGCGTCGCAGCTCGCGGGCCGGTGCGCCGGTCACGAGTTCGTCCGCGACGAGCCGCCCGACCGTCGGCGCCAGGGTGACGGCGGAGTGCATGACGGCGACGTAGACGGACCGGTCCGGCGCCACGTATCCGATGACGGGCCCGTTCGGCGGGACCGGCCGCCCGCGGGTGCGCTGGCCGAGGAAGCGGCACTGTTCGGCGCCGCGGAAGGCCGTTCGCAGGCGGCGCAGCGCGTCCCGCCCGGCCGACGGGGAAGCGACCGGCGCGCCGCCGCCGAGACCCTGCGCCAGCGGCATCCACAGTTCACCGTCCCGGACCTCCCGTACCTCGAAGTCGGGCCTGGCCACGATGGACCTGACCAGCCCGGGCGGGGCGCCGATCCGTACGAGGGTGGCGGGGGAGGAGAGCACGGACAGACCCGGCGCGACGGGTGCGCAAAGGCGCGGAATGTCGGTTCCGGCGGTGAGGACGACGGTCTCGGCGGCGAGGTGGCCCGTCGGCGTCAGCACGCCCCGCACTCGTCCGCCGGCCAGGTGCAGGGCGCTCACCGCGGTGTCGTGGAGCACGGTCGCTCCGTACGCGGCGGCGGCCGTCACGAGGGCGCGGGTCAGCGCCGTCGGGTCGACGCCCACGTCACCCGGGGTGTGGAGGGCCTGCTCAGGCGGATCGCGGAGGTGGGGTTCGAGCGCCGCGATGTCGTCGCGCCCGATCCGGAACCGGCCCGGCGCGGGCGGCTCCGTACTGCCTGAGTCGTACGGGTCCCAGGTCAGGGAGCCGGTCCGGCGCAGGGCGACGTCCGGCAGCTCGGACTCGAGGCGGCCGTGGTCCGCCAGGACGTACGCCCGCAGGTCCCGCGCCCCGCCGGGCCAGTCGCCGCCCGCCTCGCTGATCCAGGCGAAGGAGTCGCCGGTGACGTCGGCGGCCGGCGCGGCCCCGCGCTCGACCAGGGTGACCGGGACGCCCCGACGTGCCAGGTGGTAGGCGACGGAGGCACCGACGATCCCCGCGCCTACGACGACAACGGCCGACATACGTTCCTCCTCCGCCCCACGCCCACCTCCTGGCGGCCGCCACCTGTTCCTGGCCGCCGCCACTTACCTCTTGGCGGCCGCCACCTGTTCCTGGCCGCCGCCACTTACCTCTTGGCGGCCGCCACCTGTTCCTGGCCGCCGCCACTTACCTCTTGGCCGCCGCCACCTGTTCCTGGCCGCCACCTTCTTCGTCCCGCGCCTGCCTCCGGGCCGCCATCTCCCTCACCCCGCGTCGCCTACCCCCGGGCCGCCGGCTCCGCGCCCCACGCCTCCAGCAGCTCTCGTTCGCGCGCGGCGCTGAGGCCCGCGCGGCGGGGCCGGTCGAGCCCCTGCTCGCGCTCCCAGCGCAAGGTGTCCGCCAGCATCTCGCGCCGGGGACGGTGCCGCAGGCCCGCCGCGCGGGCGGCGGTGCCGGTGCGGGCGCTGAACCCGGCCCAGTCGGGGTCGGCCATCCACATCGCGAGCGACTCCGGGCCCATGAACTGCGCGACCTCCCGCCCGAGCAGCCAGTCCGCGTCGGGTTCCACGACGGGCCCGATGTGGCCGCCGATCTCGCGCGACAGGGCGACCCACTCCGCGAAGGGCAGCACCGGGCCGACCGCGTCGTACGTACCGGTGGTCCCCCTCTCCGCGCAGTCGAGCAGCCACGCCGCGAGGTCCCGGGCGTCGACGGCCTGCGTCACGATGCCGTCGGGGGCCGGTACGAGCATGGGGGCCAGCGGTGCGCGAGCCGCGCGCCCGACCCAGTAGCCGGTGCGGCAGCTGTGGTCGCCGGGGCCGCCGATCAGTCCGGCGCGCGCGATGAGCAGCCGGTCGCCGAGTGCGGCCGTCGACGCCTGCTCGCAGGCGACCTTGGCCTCGCCGTACTCCTCGCCGTCGACCTCGTCCCGTTCGGCCGCCGGAAGCAGCGGTGTCGACTCGTCGGCGTCCGGCCGGGCCTGCGTGGCGTAGGCGCTGACCGAGGACACGTACGACCAGTGCGCCGCCCGGGGGCCGAGCGCCGCCAGGGCCCCGCGGACGAACCCCGGCTGCCAGGACACCTCGAACACGGCGTCCCAGTCCCGGTCGGCGAGGGCCTCGTACGCCGACGGGTCGCGCCGGTCGGCGACGACGAGGGCGGCGCCCTCCGCCACGTCGCCGCTCTCCCCGCGGGCCAGGCAGGTCACCCGGTGCCCGCGCGCAAGCGCCTGCCGCGACAGCTCACGGCCCACCCATGCCGTTCCACCCAGAACCAGAATCTCCATCGGGCGACTCAAACACGGCGTGTGCGCCCGCGAGCGGCGGCTTCGCCGTGGGCGTAGCGGGGTTGACGTATGGGGCCCGGCGCGACGTGCGGGGGCGGGAGGACATTTGTCCTGCCCAGGACGGTACTCGTCGCTCTGCCGCGCCGGTCGCGCCCCTCGTAGGCTCGCCTCATGGTCACATCGCACAAGCCAGGACGGGACGACGCCTGGGAAGGTGTCGTCGAGGACAAGTCGCGGGGCATGCTCGACGGCTCCAACATGTACCACTTCGTCGAACTCCGCCGGACCGACGGGGAGTCGATGAGAATCCGCGTCGACCGCAGGCTCTGGAAGTCGGTCGGCGTCGGGGACCGGCTCGTCAAGCAGGCGGGCAGCGATCCGGTCAAGGGCTGACCGCGTACGGCGCCGGTGGCGGGCCCGTAAGGGCCGGCCCGGCCCGTCCGGAACGTCGGTGACGCCGGAGCGTGCAGGCGCTCCGGCGCCACCGACAGCGTGGGAGGCGGCCGGCGGGGGCATGGCCCACCGCCTCGGCTACCTCTTCTCCTCCCGTACCGCGTCCGGATGCACCGGCGACCCCACAAACTCCCGCGGCGTGGAACGCGGTTGGCCCGTCGCGCTCGCCGGGGGAGCCGCCGCGTACGACAGGGCGAGTACGAGGAGCGCGGCGACGGCGCACACGGCGATCTCGGCGCGCAGGACCAGGGCCCGGCGGGCGCGGCGGGTGCGGCCGCTGTGGAGGAGGCGGCCGAGCGCGCGTTCGGCACGGTGGTGCAGGGGGCCGTCCGTGTAGCGGGGGTCGCCGGCCGGGACCGGGTCGGCGCGGCGCATCAGGGCGAGGTCGTCGAGGGGGTCAGGCACGGTCGCGGTCTCCTGAGGTCACGGTCATGTTCATCCGGTCGATCTCGGCGCGCAGCCGGCGCCGGGCGCGGTGCAGCCGCATCGCCGCCGCGTTCTTTCCGCACTCCAGGGCGACGGCCAGCTCGTCGAGCGTCAGCTCCTCCCAGGTGGTGAGGCGCAGCGCCTCCTGGTCGGCGGGGCTCAGCCGGGCCAGCGCCTCGTGGACCCAGGCGCCGGGCCGTTCGGCGTCGGGCCCGGAGACGACGTGGCGGCGGTGGGCGCTGTCGTGGTGGGTGAGGCGGTCCAGGAGCCGGCGGCGCCGGCCGAGCCCCCGCACGGTGTTGGCGAGGCAGTTGCGGGCGACGGCGTAGAGCCAGGGCAGCGGGGTCTCGGGCGGGAGTTCCGCCCGGCGCCGCCAGGCTATGGAGAAGACGTCGGCGACCACCTCCTCGACCTCGTGGGCGGCCCCCGGGTCGAGTCGGCGCGCCACGAAACGGCTGACCGCCCAGTAGTGCGCGCGGTAGGCCGCCGCGAAGGCTTCGTCGTCGGTCGTGCTCATGCTGCGTTGGTGTCCGGCACGGCCCCGATCTTCACACCTGACCTGTGTGATCTTTCCGGTGGGGTGCGACGGGCCCGTGCGGTGAAGCGCGGGGCGGGTCCGGACACCTACGGGGCATGAGATCTTCGAGGTGGGTCACGTGGCTGACCAGCACGGACCACAAGACCATCGGCACGCTCTACCTGGTCACCGCGTTCGCCTTCTTCTGCCTGGGCGGGGTCCTCGCCCTGTTCATGCGGGCGGAGCTGGCCCGGCCCGGCACGCAGATCATGTCGAACGAGCAGTTCAACCAGGCGTTCACGATGCACGGCACGATCATGCTGCTGATGTTCGCGACGCCGCTGTTCGCCGGGTTCGCGAACTGGATCATGCCGTTGCAGATCGGCGCCCCGGACGTGGCGTTCCCGCGCCTGAACATGCTCGCGTACTGGCTGTATCTGCTCGGTTCACTGATCGCGGTCGGCGGCTTCCTCACGCCGCAGGGCGCGGCGGACTTCGGCTGGTTCGCGTACGCGCCGCTCTCGGACGCCGTGCACTCACCCGGGGTCGGGGCCGACATGTGGATCATGGGGCTCGCCCTCTCCGGGTTCGGCACGATCCTCGGCGCGGTCAACTTCATCACCACGATCGTGTGCCTGCGCGCGCCCGGCATGACCATGTTCCGAATGCCGATCTTCACCTGGAACGTGCTGCTCACGGGCGTCCTCGTCCTGCTGGCCTTCCCGGTGCTGGCGGCCGCGCTGTTCGCCCTCGAGGCCGACCGGAAGTTCGGGGCGCACATCTTCGACGCGGCGAACGGTGGCGCGTTGCTCTGGCAGCACCTGTTCTGGTTCTTCGGACATCCGGAGGTCTACATCATCGCGCTGCCGTTCTTCGGGATCATCTCCGAGGTCATCCCCGTCTTCAGCCGCAAGCCGATGTTCGGCTACTCGGGCCTGGTGGGCGCGACGATCGCGATCGCGGGGCTCTCGGTGACGGTGTGGGCGCATCACATGTATGTCACCGGGGGTGTGCTGCTGCCCTTCTTCTCCTTCATGACGTTTCTGATCGCGGTGCCGACGGGGGTGAAGTTCTTCAACTGGATCGGCACGATGTGGCAGGGCTCGCTGTCCTTCGAGACACCGATGCTGTACGCGGTCGGGTTCCTGATCACCTTCGCGTTCGGCGGCCTGACCGGGGTGATCCTCGCGGCGCCACCGCTCGACTTCCACGTCGGGGAGACCTACTTCGTGGTGGCGCACTTCCACTACGTCGTCTTCGGCACCGTCGTCTTCGCCATGTTCGCCGGCTTCCACTTCTGGTGGCCCAAGTTCACGGGCAAGATGCTGGACGAACGCCTGGGAAAGATCACCTTCTGGACGCTGTTCGCCGGGTTCCACGGGACGTTCCTCGTGCAGCACTGGCTCGGCGCCGAAGGGATGCTGCGGCGCGTCCCCGACTACCTCGCCGTGGAGGGGCTGACCGGGCTCAACACGGTCTCGACGATCTTCTCGTTCGTCCTCGGGATGTCCTTCCTGCCGTTCCTCTACAACGTGTGGCGGACCGCGCAGTACGGGGTGCCGGTCGGCGTCGACGACCCCTGGGGGTACGGGCGTTCCCTGGAATGGGCCACCTCGTGCCCGCCGCCCCGGCACAACTTCGTGGCGCTGCCGAGGATCCGCTCGGAGTCACCGGCGTTCGACCTGCGCCACGCCGACGGCTCCGCCGCGCCCGAGCCGGTGGCGGTGGACCGGTGACGAACGGCCCGCACCCCGGCGCGGTGCCACACGTTCGGACCGTTTGCGCGTGCGGGGCGCACCAGTGCCGATCAGGCTCGGACCATGCGTATGCGTATCCGTACCTCGTTCGCCCTGTGTCTGGCGGTCGGCGCACTGACGGTGACCACCGCGTGCGGTGGCGGCGGTGACCAGGCCGACCCCGACCCCATGCGGGACGACCAGTGGGCGCTCGACGCGATCCGGCTGCCGCAGGCGTGGAAGACGGCGAAGGGCGAGGACACGGTGATCGCGGTCGTCGACTCGGGCGCCGACCCGGACCACCCCGACCTGAAGGGCAGGCTCGTCGACGGCCACGACTTCGTCGACAACGACGACGAGCCCAAGGACATGAACGGCCACGGCACACATGTCTCCGGCATCGCCGCCGCACACACCGACAACGGCGTGGGTGTCGCGGGCGGCGCGCCCGGCGCGAAGATCATGCCCGTACGGGTGCTCGGGACCGACGGCTCGGGCAGCAACGCGAACATCACCAAGGGCATCGTGTGGGCGGCCGATCACGGCGCCGACGTCATCAACCTCTCCCTCGGCGAAGGCCCGCTGATGTCGAACCTGCTCCAGGGCGGCATCCTCAACCAGGCCATCCGGCACGCCCACGACAAGGGCGCCGTGGTCGTCGCGGCGGCGGGCAACGACGGCGCGAACACCCAGCCTTACAAGGTGGACACACCCGTGCTCGTCGTCGGGGCGAGCGACCGGGACGGCAAGGCCGCCTCGTTCTCCAACTTCGGCGCGCAGCAGGCGGTTTCGGCGCCCGGCGTCGACATCCTGTCCACGCTGCCCACGTACCGGACCAAGGAGTCCCTGAAGAACACCTCCGGGTACGGGAAGCTCTCCGGTACGTCGATGGCGTCGCCGTACGTCTCCGCGCTCGCGGCGCTCCTGCACCAGCGGGGCCTCGCGCCGGACGCCGTCATGTCCACCATCCGCGACACCGCCACCGACCCGGGACACGAGGACAAGCTGGGCCGCGGCATCGTGAACGCCGACGCGGCGGTGAAGACGGCGGCGAAGAAGGCGGGCGGCTGACCGGGCCCCGTACGCCCGCGGCATCAGGGGCACGTAGGGTCCGGGCATGAGCAGACGGTGGTGGGGGCTGGTCGTCGCCGTGGTGACGGTCGCGGCGGGGCTGGCGATCAGGTCGTGGACCGGCGGGCCCTTCGCGAAGTACGCGGGGGACGCGCTGTACACGGTGCTGGTGTGTGCGGTGGTGGTCGTGGTGGCGCCCCGGTCGCGGCCCGTCGTGGCCGCGGGCATCGCGCTGGGGTTCAGCTGGGCCGTGGAACTGCTCCAGATCGTGGGCATCCCCGCGGCTCTGCGGCCGCTGCTCGGGGCGACGTTCAACGCGCCCGATCTGTTCTGGTACGTCGTGGGGGCCGGGGCGGGGTGGTGCCTCGTCGCCGCGCCGGGGTGGCGACGCGCGGCAGGCGGATCACCGGCCGGGCCCGCCGTTCACCCGGACGCGGCGCGGCCGTAGCGGGCGGCGAGGTCGGCCAAGGCCGTGTGCAGCTCGGGCGGTCCCACGACCTCGAACTCCGCGTCGAAGCAGCCGATGGCGGCGGCCAGTCCGGTCCATGACCAGGAGCCGAGGGTGAGCCGGCAACGCCGGGGACCCAGCTCCTCGACGAGGCCGTCCCCAACGAAGGGCGCGGCCTCGGCGGCCGGGAGGTGGAGGATGACCTCACCCTGGCAGGGCCACTCGGTGGCGCTGCCGTCGTTGCCGCGAAAGCGGCTGATGACGAAGGCGGAGACGGTGTCGGCGGGGAGTTCACGCGGGGTGAAGCGGGGGCCGGTGGGGGTGCGCGGCCGGACGCGGTCGGCCCGGAAGACGCGCCAGTCCTCCCGGTCGAGATCCCAGGCCACCAGGTACCAGCGGTGCGACCAGGTGACCAGATGGTGGGGCTGCACGCGGCGCGGCCCGGCCGTCGCGCCCGCGGCGGCATAGTCGAAGCGCAGCTCCTCGCGGGCGTGGATGACGCGACCCAGCTCCACCAGGATTCGGCTGTCAACCTGCGCGGCACCGGACGTGTCGGCTGTGGTGGGCGGCCGGACAGCCGTGACCCGCAGCGAGTCGATGCGGTGGCGCAGACGGTCCGGCATGACCTGGCGGAGGGTGGCCAGGGCGCGGGCGGCGTCCTCGGCGACGACGGTGTCGGCCGCCGCCGTCCGCAACGCGACGGCCAGGGCGACCGCCTGACCGTCGTCGAACAGCATGGGCGGCATATGTGTGCCCGCGTCCAGCCGGTAGCCGCCAGACGGGCCCTTCACGGTCGTGATCCGGTAGCCGAGTTCGCGCAGCCGGTCGATGTCGCGGCGCACGGTGCGCGGGGTGACGTCGAGCCGCTCGGAGAGGTGTTCGCCGGACCAGTCCCGATGTGTCTGCAACAGGGAGAGGAGGGCGAGCAGCCGGGAGGACGTCTTCTGCATACGTGTCCTTCTGACTTCCTGGAGCTGTGCGGCGATCAGCGAGTGTGCGGGCGGTCAGCGAGCGTGCGGGCGGTCAACGGCTGTCGAGCAGTGGGTGTCGAGTAGCGGACACACCCTGTCCTGTACCTCCGTCATAGTGGCACACGAGCCGCCCGGGAGGCACCACACCCGCGAGGCGCCCGCACACCTAGGCAAGGAGCCCGTCATGTCCGTCACCACCACCACGCACCTGAACTTCCGGGGGGACGCCCGCGATGCACTGGACTTCTACCGGTCCGTCTTCGGCGGGCGCACCGTCGCCGTCACCTACAAGGACGCGGGCGCCGTCGGGAACGAGAACGAGGCGGACTGGGTCATGTGGGGCGAGGTGACCGGTGCCGACGGCTTCCACGTCATGGCCTACGACGTCCCGTCCCACCTCCCCTGGAATCAGGGCGAGAACCCGTTCTTCGTCTCCGTGCGCGGCGACGACGCCGAGGAGATCACCGCCCTCTGGCGCGGGCTGGCCGAGGGGGCGGCCGTCACGCGAGCGCTGGAACCCGCGCCATGGGCACCGCTGTACGGCATGTTGACCGACCGCTTCGGCGTCACGTGGGTCCTCGACGTCGCCGCTCCCTACAACGGCTGAGCCCGGACCGCCGGAGAATCCCATGACCGTGCTCGACAGCCGCGCCCTCAACCGCGCCACCCTCGCCCGCCAACACCTGCTCACACGCGCCGACACCTCCGTGGCCGGGGCCGTCACCCACCTGTGCGGTCTGCAGGCACAGGAGCCGCAGGAGCCGTTCGTCGGGCTGTGGTCGAGGGTCGCCGGCTTCGAGCCCGGTCACCTGGACGACGCCCTGACCGGCCGCACCGTGGTGCGCACCCACCTCATGCGCCGCACCGTCCACCTCATGAGCGCCCAGGACGCGCTCGCGTGGCGGGCCCGCCACGACGCCATGCTGCGCCAGCGCGTCCTCGGCACCTACCGCCGCGAACTGGCGGGCGTCGACCTGGACGAGGCCGCCGCCGCGGGCCGAGCGGTCATGGCCGACCGTCAGCCGCGCACCATGAGCGAACTGGTGCAGGCGGTCCGCGACCGGTGGCCGGACCCGCCCCGCCGGGCCCTCGGCGAACTGCTCGTCGCCGCCCTCGTACCCATGGCCCAACTCCCGCCCCGCGGCCTGTGGCAGCGGACCGCGGGCGTCCGCAATCTGCCCCTGGCCACCTGGCTGGGGCGGGAGATCGACCCCCTGCCCGACGACGACGGCACCGACCCCGTCGGACAGCACCTCGTGCGCCGCTACCTGGCCGCCTACGGCCCGGCCACCAGTGCGGACCTGCGCGCCTGGTGCGGCCTTGCCGGGCTGCCGGCCGCCGTCAAAGCCGTCCGGGACGAGCTCGTGACCTTCCGCGACGAACACGGCCGTACCCTCCTCGACCTGCCCGACGCGCCGCGCCCCGACCCGGACACCCCGGTCCCGGTGAGGTTCCTGCCGGCGTTCGACAACGCCGTCCTCGGCTACCGCGACCGGAGCCGGATCATCGACGACGCCCACCTCGGCCTGTCCGTCGCGGGCCAACGCGTGGTCCTCGTCGACGGGCGCGTCGCCGCGACCTGGACCGTACGCGATCGCCGCCCGCAGGTCAGCCCGCTGCGCCCCTTCACCCCCATCGAACGGGAGGCCGTCGACGCCGAGGCCCAGGAGCTGGCCACCTTCCTGGACGAGCAGGTCGTCACACCGGCCGCTTCACCCGTACTGTCCTAGGCGCACGGCCGCTGACGCACCGTCATTCGAAGTCGCACCCCGGGTTGGCGGCGTCCCTCGCGAACGGGGCGCCGTGCGGCAGCACGTAGAGAACGTCGAGGACCACGTCGGTGGTGCCCCGGTTCTGGCCGAGATGCACGTGGTCCGCGCCGGACGGCTCCTTGAGTGAACTCCCCTTCTTGTACACGCCGTCAGAGGCACAGGTGGCGTCGAAGTGGCTGAGAGTGCCCTGTCTGACGAAGCCGTACAGGGTGCCGTCGTGGTAGTGCCAGCCGGTGCCCTGACCGGGCGGGACGGTTATCTCGCGCAGGATGTAGTCCCGGCCGCCGATCGTGGTACTGGCGATGAGTCTCGCGGTGACACCGGGGCCGCCCGGGGTCGCGTGAGCGCTGGTGACGGTGGCGGCGGGGACGATGAGCGCGGCGCACGCGGCGCCGATCACTCCCAGACGTGACACGTGACGTGACACGTGACGTGACACGTGACGTGACACGTGACGGGACAGATGACGTGACACATGACGGGACAGACGACGGGACACATGACGGGACAGATCACGTGACAGATGGCGCATGGCAGATCCTTTCGGGAGCACAGTGTCGGTCAACGCTTCACGCCTGCTGCCGCGCGGCCCAGTCCGCGAAGCGCGTGGCGCCGACGTGCGCGTCGGGTCCGGGCAGGAGCGTCGTCTCCCGCAGCGCGACGCCGAAGTACGTGGCGTCGGGGTCGGTCACGACGGTGCGCGGGTCCTTCCGCGCGGCCAGGACGTCGCGGACCAGCTCGTCGAGTCGGAAGGTGTCGGGGCCGGTGACCTCGACGACGCCCTTCACCGGGGCGCCGACGGCGGTACGGCAGACGGCGGCGGCCACGTCGTCCGAGTACACGGGCCGGATCCTGGCGGGGGCGAGACGGACGGTGTCCCCGTGGGTCGCCTCGGCGGCGATGCCCTGGACGAACTCGAAGAACTGCGTGGCGTGCACGAGGGACCAGGGGATGCCGGACGCCTTGATCAGTTCTTCCTGGGCCTGCTTGGCGCGGAAGTAGCCGCTGTCCTGGAGGCGTTCGGTGCCGACCACCGACAGGGCGACGTGGTGCGTGACACCGGCGTCGGCCTCGGCCCTGAGGAGGTTGGCGGTCGACGTGCGGAAGAACTCCATCACGGCGTCGTCCGCGAACGAGGGCGAGTTGGACACGTCGACGACGACCTCCGCGCCTTCGAGGACCTCGGCGAGGCCCTCCCCGGTCAACGTGTTGACGCCGGTGTTGGGCGCGGCGGGCACCGCCTCGTGGCCTTGCTCCTCAAGCTTGGTGACCAGCTTCGAGCCGATGAGGCCGGTGCCGCCGATGACGACGATCTTCATGACTGTCTCCTTCCGGGTACGGGGGTACTTCCGGGTACTGAGGTACTGAGGTACTGAGGTACTGGGGTACTGGGGTACTGGGGTACTGGGGTAGCGCAGGGGGCGGGACGGGCGGGAGGACCTACTCGGCCAGCTTTCCTCGCGGGGCCGGGCTCCGGGTGGCGGCCACGATCGCCCCGATCATTCGCGTGTTCATCGACACTGACCGGGGCCGCGTTCGATGTGTGACACCTGTCCCGGGACGGGAGGAGTTCAGGCCGCCAGGGACGCCACGTACGGTGCCAGCTTGGCCGGGTTCATGATCCACATGAGGCGTTCGACGCCGTGCGCGGAGATGTCCAGGGACAGCAGGGCCACGGCGTCGCCCCCGGCGGAGACGAGGACGGCCGGCCGGCCGTTGGCCTCGGTCCACCGGACCTGCGCCCCGGGCCAGAAGCGCGGCGCGAACGCCACGAGGTACCGCGACACGTGAGCGCGGCCGACGACCGGGATCCTCGACGCGCCGCGCTTCCCTCCGCCGTCGGAGTAGCTGACGACATCGGTGGCGAGGACCTCTTCGAGCACCGCCAGATTCCCGGTGCGCGCGGCGTCCAGGAACACTTCGAGGAGGCGCCGGTGGTCGGCGGCGCTCACCCGTTCCTTGCGCTGCGCGGTGAGGTGTTTGCGGGCACGGCTCACGAGCTGACGTGTGTTGGCCTCGCTGGTCTCCAGGATCTCCGCGATCCTGCGATACGGGTAGTCGAACGCCTCGCGCAGCACGTACGCGGCCCGTTCCACCGGGTTCAGCTTTTCGAGGAGCAGCAGGACGGCCAGGTCGACGGCCGCCGCCCGTTCGGCCCCGATCTGCGGGTCCGCCTCGGTGTTGACCGGTTCGGGCAGCCACGGGCCGACGTAGGTCTCGCGCCGTACGCGGGCGGACTGGGCGTAGTTGATGGCGAGACGGGTGGTGATCGTGGTCAGGTACGCGGCGGGTTCGACGACGTCCGCGCGGTCGACCTTCCGCCAGCGCAGCCACGCGTCCTGCACGATGTCCTCGGCCTCGGCGACGCTGCCGAGCACGCGGTAGACGATGCCGAACAACTGGGGGCGGACGGCGAGGAAGTCCGCCGTCGCCCGGTCGAGGGAGGAGGCGTCGCCACCAGCGTCCACGGTCGCCCCTTCCGGCGTGCTCGCTGCTATGCGCGTCCATGCTACAAACCGGCGCCGGACGACACGTCGCACATTGTCGTCCCGCACCGCGCACCTCACACCTGTCGTCTCGCACCCCGTACCACCGGTCCGTGTCACACATCGGCGACGATCCAGGTCGAGTGGGAGCCCGGCGACCCCGGCAGGCCGGCGGCACGTTCTGGGAGCCTGGCGGCGTCGCGATCCACTACCAGGACGGCAACGCCCTGACCGCGAACGCCAGTGCGCCGCAGCGCCCCACGCGAGCGCCGCGGCGCTCCGGATAGCCTTCGCTGCCCGGAGTTTTCCCACGCGCCCTATGTTGTCCGCGTGACCAGTGCCGCGTTGCCCCTGCTGTTTCTCGATGTAGATGGGCCGCTCATTCCCTTCGGGGCCACGGCGCGGGAGATGCCCGGGGGGTATCCGGTTCATCGGCCCGCGCGTCCGCCGCGCGGCGTCGTCGCGAATCCGCTTGTCGACCGGATCGACCCGGCGCTCGGGCCACGGCTGTCGGCCCTGCCGTGCACGCTGGTGTGGGCGACCACGTGGGGGTCCGAGGCCAACGACTGCGTCGCCCCGTGGCTCGGCCTGCCCGAGCTGCCCGTCGTGGAGTGGCCCGACGCGGACAGCGAGGCGCACGACGACGGTCACGTGCCCGGCGTGCACTGGAAGACCCGCGTCCTGTTCGACTGGGCCGACGGGCGGCCGTTCGCCTGGGCCGACGACGAGATCAGCGACCGGGACCAGGTGTGGCTCGACGCGCGGCGGCCGGGACACACCCTGGCCCACCGTGTCGATCCCCGATTCGGCCTGCTGGACAGCGACTTCGCCGCGCTCGACCGGTGGCTGCGGCGGCACCGGGGCGCCGGAACGGCTGGTTAGGGTACGGACGTACGTTCGCCGTCCCGCCCCCGGAGGCCCGCTCCATGCACCCCGTCCCTCTGGACCCGCTCGTACGACGCCACCGCGCCGCCCTCCGGCTCTGCTTCGCGATACCCGGGCTCGCCCTGGCCACCTGGGTCACGCGGACGCCCGACGTGCGGGACCGGCTCGACGCGTCGACCGCCGAGATGGGGCTCGTGCTCTTCGGCATGTCGATCGGCTCGATGCTCGGCATCCTGGTGGCGGGCGCGCTGGTGGCGCGGTGGGCGACCCGGCCCGTGATCGTCGCCGGGATGCTGCTCGTGCTGGCCAGCGTCGCCACCGTAGCCCTCGGAACGACGTACGCCTCGGCCCCGGCGGTCGCCTTCGGTCTGCTGCTCATCGGCGCGGGCATCGGCCTCTCGGAGGTCGCCAGCAATGTGGACGGCGTCCATGTGGAGCGGCAGCTGGGGCGCCCCGTCCTGCCCGCCCTGCACGGGTGTTACAGCCTCGGCACCGTGATCGGGGCGGCGCTCGGCGTGGGCGGCGCCCTGGCCGGTGTCCCGGTGCCATGGCATCTGGCGGGCATGTTGATCGTCGTCGTAGGGCTTTTCGCCTACGCGGTGCCGGGGCTGCGGCCCGGGATCGGCAGTCGGTCCCCGGCCCAGCAGTCCGAGGACGCTGCCAGTGCGGGGGTCAAGGAGCGGCGCCTTTTCCTCGACCCCCGGCTCCTCATGATCGGCGGTGTCGTCCTCGGGATGACGTTGGCCGAGGGCGCCGCGACCGACTGGCTGCCGCTGCTGATGGTCGACGGCCACGACATGCCCGCGGGCCTCGGCTCCCTGGTGTACGCGGGGTTCGCCGCGGCGATGGCGGCGGGCCGGTTCGCGGGCGGCCCCGTGGTCGCCCGGGTCGGCCGCCCCGCCGTGCTGGGCGGCGGCGCCCTGCTGACCGTCGCGGGCATCGCCCTGGTCTCCTTCGTGGACTCCCCGGCCGCCGCGGGCTGTTCCGTGCTGCTCTGGGGGATCGGCACCAGCCTCGGCTTCCCCCTGGCCCTCTCGGCGGCGGGCGAGTCCGGCCCAGACACGGTCGGCCGCACCGCCCTGACCTCCCGGATCGGCTACGTGGCGCTGCTCGCGGGCCCGCCCGCGCTCGGTTTCCTCGGCGAACACCACGGGCTGCGCGCCGCGATGGTCCCGGTGCTGCTCCTGATGCTCGTCGCCGCCGCGCTGTCCCCGGCGACCGCCGCGCCCGGGGTCAGGGCACCGGCAGCCGCACCGCGAACACCGTCGACCCCGGCCGGCTCGTGAGGGTCAGCGTGCCGCCGTGCGCGTGGGTGAGGGAGCGGGCGACGGAGAGGCCGAGACCGCTGCCGCCGCGTTCGCGCGTGCGCGCCTTGTCGACGCGGTAGAAACGGTCGAAGACCTTCGCCCGGTCCGCGGGCGGGATGCCGGGGCCCGCGTCCTCGATCCGCACCACCGCCGTGTCCCGCTCCCGGACGACCGCCACGGACACACGTGTTCCGGCGGGTGTGTGCACGGCCGCGTTGGCGAGCAGGTTGTCGAGGACCTGCCGGACCCGCCCCGCGTCGACGCGCAGCCGCAGCGGGGCCGAGCGCGCCGGAACCGTCACCATGAGCGGGCGGTCGGGATGCCCGGCCCGGAACGCGGCGGCCGCCTCCTCGACCAGTTCCACGAGGTCCGCGTCCCGCAGCCGGAGCGGCGCGTCCATCTCGGCCTCGTCGAACCGCGCGAGCAGCAGAAGATCGTCGAGGAGCACCCCCATGCGGGCGGCCTCGGCGCGCAGCCGTGCCAGGTGTCTGTCGCGTTCCTCGGGCGCGTTGGCGGCGGCGTACTGGAAGAGGTCGGCGTAGCCCCGTACGGACATGAGCGGGGTGCGCAGTTCGTGCGAGGCGTCTGCGACGAAGCGGCGCAGCCGCTGTTCGGCGTCGGCGCGGACGGCGAGCGAGTCGTCGATGTGCTCCAGCATGGTGTTGAACGCCGCGCGCAACTCCTCGACCTCCGGGCCGCCGCCCCGCTTGTCGGCGCGGATCGGCAGCCGGGCCGCGGACTCGGTCAGGTCGTGCGAGGCGATACCGTGCGCGGTGTGCGCCATGTCGCTGAGCGGGTTGAGGCCGCGGCGCAACATGCGGCGGCCGGACTCCACCAGCGCCGCGAGCGCGAGGGCGAAGGCGACGACCTGTACACCGATCAGCCGATGCAATGTGTCGTCGATGTCCCGCGTCGGCGCCGCGCTCACCAGCACCACCCCGGGGGAGACCGCGCAGGCCCGCAGCCGGTACTCGCCCCTGCCGTCGAGGTGCACGGTGCGCAGCACCTCGGTGCGGTCGGTGATCTGCTTCTCGGCCAGGGAGGTGAGCGGCGCGATGTCGCGGGGCAGATCGCCGCGTTCCTCGGGTGAGCGCAGCTCGGCGGTGTGGCCCGACACGTCGTACACGGCGTAGTACCAGCGGTAGTACTTCTTGCCCTGGAGCGTGCCGTTCGCCGCGATGCTCTTGGACTGGGCGACCTGCGCGAGCCCGAGCTGATCGTCCAGCTGGTGCGTCAGATAGTCCCGCATGTATGTCGTGAGGGCCGTGCCGACGACGGCGAACACCACCAGGGCGAGTGCCCCGAGGCCGAGCGCGAGGCGGGTGCCGAGCCGCAGCCGCCGATACGCGCGGCGCACCCGGTCGGCCACCCGTCGCACCTGGGGCACACCTCGGGCACGTCGCACACGTCCTACGTTTCTCACTCGCCCGCCTGCTGCCGTATGACGTAGCCGAAACCGCGCACGGTCTCGATCAGCGGCGCCCCGCTGTCGTCGTCGTCCAGCTTGCGGCGCAGACGGCTGACGACCAGCTCCACGACGTTCGAGCGCCCACCGAAGCCGTACTCCCACACATGGTCGAGGATCTGCGCCTTCGTCATCACCGTCGGCGACTTGCGCATCAGGAAGCGCAGCACCTCGTACTCGGTCGGCGTGAGGGTGAGGGACCGCTCGCCGTGGCGCACCTCGTGGGTGTCCTCGTCCATCGACAGCTCGCCGATCCGCAGCACGGACCGCTGGAGGTTCGGCCCGGCGCTGCGCCGGAGCACCGTGCGCAGGCGCGCCATCAGCTCCTCCACCGCGAACGGTTTGACCAGGTAGTCGTCGCCGCCCCGGGTCAGCCCCGCGACCCGGTCGGCGACGCCGTCGCGCGCGGTGAGGAAGACCACCGGCACCATCGTGCCCGCCGCGCGCAGCCGGTCCAGGACGCCGAAACCGTCCACCCCCGGCAGCATCAGGTCGAGCACCACGATGTCCGGGCGGAACTCGCCGGCCAGTCTCAGCGCGTCCTCGCCGGTGTGCGCGGTGACCGCGTCCCAGCCCTCGTAGCGGGCGACGGTCGCGACGAGGTCGGCGATCGGGGGGTCGTCGTCGACGACGAGGAGGCGCACTTTTTCCACCCGCTCATAGTGCGTCATGGCGCAGGCCGGCCCGTATGCCCCGGCTCACACAGCTGACTCATTGATAAGGAGTTGTCAGCAGTCCGACAGGTTCCCGACAGCTTCCGCGGGCCAAGCTCGAACCGTCCCGTCTCCCCGCATCAGCAAGGAGCTGCCGTCCTGTGACGACCGTCCAGTCACCCGCCGCGCCGCCCACGGCGACACGCCCCCGCGTAGTGGCCCGCGCGGGCCTCTACGCGGTGCTCGCCGCCAACGCGGCCGTCGTCGCCTGGTTCTTCGCCCAGGCGGGCTTCGCCTCCAACGCGCTCATCGTCATCGGCCGCCTCACCGGTCTCTACAGTGCGCTGATCATGGCGTTCCAGCTGGTCCTCGTCGCCCGGCTGCCCTGGCTCGACCGCCGCATCGGCATGGACCGGCTGACCGCCCTGCACCGCTGGACGGGCTTCGCCCTGCTGTGGTCGCTGCTCGCCCACGTCGTCTTCATCAGCTTCGGCTACGCGGACGGCGCGGGCGTCGGGCCCGTCACCGAACTCGTCGACCTGGCCCGGACGACGGAAGGTGTGCTGCGCGCGGTCGTCGCCCTCGGCCTCATCCTCGTCGTCGGCGCGGTCTCCGCCCGCTGGGCCCGCCGCCGTCTCGCCTACGAGACCTGGCACTTCATCCACCTGTACACCTACGTGGCCGTGGTCCTCGCCTTCACGCACCAGGTCGCGGTCGGCACGACCTTCACGTCGTCGTCCGCCGCGACCGCGTACTGGTACACGCTGTGGGGCGCGGCCCTCGGCGCGGTCCTCGTCGGCCGCGTCGTGCTGCCGCTGTGGCGCAACCGGCGCCACCGGTTCCGGGTCTCCGCGGTCGTCCCCGAGTCGGACCACGTCGTCTCGGTCCACATCACCGGCCGCGACCTCGGCCAACTGCCCGCCCAGGCAGGGCAGTTCTTCCTGTGGCGGTTCCTGACGAGGGACCGCTGGTGGCAGGCGAACCCGTTCTCGCTCTCCGCCGCGCCCGACGGCCGCTCCCTGCGCCTGACCGCCAAAGCGGTGGGGGAGGGCAGCGCCAACCTGCGACGCCTGAAGCCCGGCACACGTGTCTTCGCCGAGGGGCCCTACGGTGCCTTCACCGCCCTGCACCGGACGCGGACCGAGTCGCTGCTCATCGCGGGCGGCGTCGGCGTCACCCCGATCCGCGCCCTCCTGGAGGACCTGGACGGCCACACCGTCGTCATCTACCGCGTCGCCTCCGAACGCGACGCCGTCCTCCACGACGAACTGCGCGACCTCGCCCTCGCCAAGGGAGCCGAGCTGCACCTCGTCACGGGCCCGCCCGTCCCCGACCGGCTCGCGCCGCGCGAACTGGCCCGCCTCGTGCCGGACCTCGCCGACCGGGACGTCTTCCTGTGCGGGCCGCCACCGATGATGAACGCCGTCCTGCGCACACTCGGCGACCTGGGTGTGCCCAAGCGGCAGATCCACTTCGAGCGCTTCAGCCTGGCCGGCTGACGAGGGCGCCCACGAGGCCGAGCACGAGGCTGAGCACGAGATCCAGGACAAGGACGGACAAGGAAGCAGACGTGAAGCGAAACATCCCCCGGGCCGTACCCGTCGTCGCCCTCAGCATCGTGGGCCTGGTCGCCGTCTGGCGCTACGAGCCCTCCATCGGCGGTACGACGGCGGTCGCGGAGCCCGCCGGCCCGGCGCCCTCGGCACCCGCGCCCACCTCGACCGGCTCCTCGTCCCAGGTCGTCACCGGGTCGACCGTCACCACCGAGAAGGGGCCCGTCCAGGTCCAGGTCACCTTCGACGGCGACAGGATCTCCGCGGTGAAGCTGCTCCAGCAGCCCAACCACCCCCAGACGGCGGCGGCCGTGCCGAAGCTCGTCGCCGAGACGCTGGAGGCGCAGAGCGCGGACGTCGACACGGTCACCGGCGCGACGATCACCAGCGACGCCTACGTGGAGTCCCTTCAGGCGGCGCTCGACGCGCGGGGCGCCTGACGTGCGCCGCGTCGAGCACGTCATGGGGTTCCCGGTCTCGCTGCGGATCGACGACGATGACGTGGCCAAGGAGGCCGTGGACGCCGTCTTCGCGTGGCTGCGCGAGGCCGACGCGCGGTTCAGCCCCTTCAAGGCCGACAGCGAGGTGTCGGCCTACGGCCGCGGCGACCTCGCACCGCACGAGCTGAGCGAGGATCTCACGGAGGTGCTCGGCCTGTGCGAGCGCTACCGGCGCGCCACGGGCGGCGCGTTCGCCACCCGCCTGCCGGGGCGCGGTTTCGACCCCTGCGCGGTGGTGAAGGGCTGGTCGGTGCAGCGCGCCGCACAGTCGTTGCGCGCGGCGGGTGTGCGGCGGTTCTGCCTGAACGCGGGGGGCGACGTCGTCGTCTCCGGCGGGCCCTGGCGCGCGGGGGTGCGCCACCCGGAACGCGCCGACAAACTGTGCGCCGTCCTCGACCTGACCGACAACGCGGTCGCCACCTCCGCCCGCTACGAGCGCGGCGACCACATCATCGACGGCCGCACCGGGCGCCCCGCGACCGGCCTGCTCAGCATGACCGTCGTGGCCCCCACCCTGACCGAGGCGGACGCGGTCGCCACCGCGGCGTTCGCGCTGGGCGGCGAGGGCGTCGAGTGGGCGGCGGCCCTGCCGGGGTGCGAGGTGTTCGCCGTGGACGCCGGGGGAGGGGTGCTGCGGACGGACGGCTTCCCCCTTCACGAACCGAGCGCACCCCACACGGTCAGCGCACCCAACGCGATCTGCGCACCCGACGCAAGAATCTGACAGAGGAACGCAAACAAGGCTCACCCGTACCGGAAATCTCGCACGAACACCTTGTGGCGATGTGCCAAGGCGCCCTACTGTCACGGCACTTGCGCAGCGCGACGAGAGAAACGAGATCCGGATGCCGTGGTACCCCCTGTCGTGGCACTCACCCCGCGCGACCGTGGCCCTGACCGCCACCACGGCCGTGCTCGCCCTCGCCCTGGCCCAGCCGGCCCTCGCCACCGGCCACTCCGCCCCGGCGCCCACCCCCGTGACCCGCGCCGCCCTCGCCCCGACCCTGGCCGAAGGGCGCGGCGCCGACGTGCCCTTCGTCGAGCAGGAGGCGGAGAGCGCGCGCACGAACGGCACCGTCATCGGCCCGGACCGCACCGCGTACACGCTGCCCTCGGAGGCATCGGGCCGCTCCGCGGTGAAGCTGAGACCGGGCGAGTACGTCGAGTTCACCCTGGACCGCGCCGCCAACGCGCTCACCGTCCGCTACAGCATCCCGGACAGCCCCACCGGGGGCGGCATCACCGCCCCGCTGGACCTGAGGGTCGACGGCAGGCGCGAGGCGCCGGTGGAGCTGACCTCGCGGTACGCGTGGCTCTACAACCAGTACCCCTTCAGCAACGATCCCCGGGCCGACCTCCTGCACCCCGACTGGTGGATCACCGAGTGCGGCTGCGTGCCGTCGGCGACGACACCCGCCCCCGTCATCGCCAAGCCGTTCCGCCCGAGCCACTTCTACGACGAGACACGTGTGCGCCTCGACCGGACCTACCGGGCCGGTGACACCGTGCGGCTGACCGCGCCCGCCGGTACGGAGGCCGCGTGGACGGTCATCGACCTGCTCGACTCGGAGCTGGTCGGCGCCCCGCACATCGAGGCCCGCGCCGCCAACGTCCTGCGGTACGGAGCCGACCCCACCGGACGCCGGGACTCCGCCGCCGCGATCGAGCGGGCCGTCGCCGACGCGAAGCGCCGCCACCTGAAGGTGTATCTGCCACCGGGCACGTATCAGGTCAACCGGCACATCATCGTCGACGACGTGACGATCGTCGGCGCGGGCAACTGGTACACGACCGTCAAGGGCCACCAGGTCACCCTCGACACCCCCGCCACCGACGGCTCCGTGCACACAGGTGTCGGCTTCTACGGCAGGAGCGCGGCGGACGGCGGCAGCCGCGATGTCCATCTGTCCGGCTTCGCCATCGAGGGCGACGTCCGTGAGCGCATCGACACCGACCAGGTCAACGCCGTCGGCGGCGCCATGAGCGACTCCACGATCGACGGCCTGTACCTGCACCACACCAAGGTCGGCCTCTGGTTCGACGGCCCCATGAGAAACGTACGGGTGACGCGGAACATCATCGTCGACCAGATCGCCGACGGCCTCAACTTCCACACAGGGGTGAGCGACTCCCTCGTCGCACACAACTTCCTGCGCAACACGGGCGACGACGCGCTCGCCATGTGGGCCGAGAAACAGCAGAACACCCGCAACACGTTCGCCCGCAACACCGTCCAGACCCCGGTCCTCGCCAACGGCATCGCCCTGTACGGCGGTGCCGACACCACGGTCTCCGGCAACCTGATCGCGGACCCGGTCCGCGAGGGCAGCGCCCTGCACATCGGGGCACGGTTCGGCGCGGAGCCCTTCACCGGCCGCCTCCGGATCACCGACAACACGACCGTGCGGGCCGGGACGTACGAGCTGAACTGGAAGATCGGGCTCGGCGCCATCTGGTTCTACGCCCTGGACAAGGACATCGACGCCGACATCCGGATCACCGGCGACCGCTACCTCGACAACACCTACAACGCGATCATGCTGGTCTCCGACTACGCGGTGAAGGACCAGTACTCGATCAAGAACGTCCACTTCAAGGACGTCAAGGTCGACGGCACCGGCACCTCCGTGCTCAGCGCCCGCGCGGCGGGCACGGCGTCCTTCGAGAACGTCGACGCGCGCAACGTAGGAGCCGTCGGCGTCAACAACTGCGGGGCGTTCAACTTCCCCGCGACCGGCTCCGAGTTCACCGTCGAGGACCGGGGCGGCAACGACGGCGGCGGCACGACGGGCCCCTGGCTCGCCGCCTGGGAGCTGCCCAACACGATCACCTGCGACGACCGCCCCCCGGTCGTCCCGCCGCCGGCGCCCGGCGCCTGGTGAGCCCTTGGGCGGGCCCCGTAAGCCCATAGGAGGGGCTGCATGTCGCCGTATAGGGTGAGCCGACTTGGTCACATGTCGGACACATGAATAAGCGGCGAAAAATTGAGATCAACGGTTACGCGTGAGCTATCGCGAGCAGGACGCGGCAGCGGCGGGGCCGACGCACGGCGTCGGCTCCGCACTCTGCTGTGGAGCGCGGCGGGGGTCGTGACGCTCGGTTTCCTCATCACTCTGGAGATCGTCGCGCGCCGCTACGGCGAGTCCGGCCCCTTCACCCTCGGGGCCCGGGAGCTGATCTTCGCTCCGGCGTCCGGGCCCCTGCTGTACGTCAGCATGGCGCTGATGATGGTCGTCCTGACCTGGCGGGAGCGGGCCGTCGCGTTCGGCGCCGCGATAGGCATCGACGTCGTCTTCTGGCTCGTCCGGTGGGCCGTCGACGCCAAGATGATGTTCGGCAACGGGGCGCTGATCGTCACCCTCGCCTTCGGCGTCCTCGCCCTCACCCGCCGCAAGGGCGAGGAACGCGCCCTGCTGCTCAAGGGCGTCGGCCTCGCCCTGCTCCTCCTCGCGGGCCGCAAGACCGGCGACACCTGGCTGATGATCACGTGGAAGACGCAGCCCACGGTCCTCGACCCGTACGTGGCCGTCGCCGACCACGCGCTCGGCGAACCCTCCTGGCTGGTCGGCCGGCTCGTCGAGGCGACGGGCTCGCTCGGCGCCCACGTCCTCGACTGGGTCTACGTCCAACTCGCGGCCTGCGCGGTCGTCGTCGCCCTGTACCAACTGCGCCACGTGAGGACGGCGCGCCGCTTCCCGCGCCACCACCTGCTGCGCACGTTCCTCGTCATCGGACTGCTCGGCCCCGGCATCTACATGATCTTCCCGGTCGTCGGGCCGGTCTACGCCTACGGCACCGAGGGCGGCCTCTGGGCGGCGGCGAACCTGTGGCCGCACACGCTGCCGGCGCTCACCGCCCCGCACCCGATACCGTTCGACGACATCACCCCGCGCAACTGCATGCCCAGCCTGCACACCGCCTGGTCCACCGCGATCTTCCTGCACTCCCGCAGAGGCCCGCTGCTCCTTCGCTACGTCGGCGCGTTCTGGCTGGTCGCCACGCTCGCCGCGACGCTCGGATTCGGCTACCACTACGGGGCCGACATCGTGGCCGGAGTCGTCTTCACGCTCACCATCGAGACGGGCCTGCGCACCTTCGACCGCGCACGGCGACGCGAAGGGGTCCTCCTCGCGGCCTACGGCGCCACGGTCTTCACCGCGCTCCTGCTCGCCTACCGCTACCTGCCGATGACGATGGCCGAACATCCCTGGGTGTTCGGCCCGCTGATGATCCTTTCGATGGTCTCGGTGATCCTCGGCTACATGGGGCTGACCCGCCGCTGGCGCGCGGAGGACGCCCAGGACGCCCCGCTGACGGCCCGCCTCCCCCCACCGCGCCTCACCCCGCCGCCCCCCTCCGACCTGCGCTCGGACACCACCCCGGACGACCCGACGGGCCCGAAGCAACCGGCCGGTATGTCCTAGCGCCCCACGACCCCGGCGATGAGATCGTGCACGAGGAACTCGCCGGGGCGGCGGTTCTCTTTGAGGTGTTCCACACCTCTCCCGGGCCGGGGACGGGTATCCCGACGCCCGGGTCCACGCGGGTCATGACGGGCTCAGCCGTTCGACCGCGTCGAGCACCCGCCGCGCGCCGTCCTCCTCGGCGAGGCGTGCGGCGACGTGCCGGGCACGGCTCCGCAGCGCGGGTTCGCGTACGGCCTCGGCGATCGCGTCGCCCAGGCGGCCCGCGCTGAGGCGCTGGTGGCGCACCGGCTTCGGCGCCACGCCGAGCGCGTGCAGCCGGGCGGCCCAGAAGTGCTGGTCGAGCTGGACGGGGACGGGCACGGCCGGGACACCGGCGCGCAGCGCGGCGGCGGTCGTCCCCGCACCGGCGTGGTGCACGGCGGCGGCGGTCCTGGGGAGCAGCCACGCGTGCGGCACCTCCCGCACCGTGATCACGTCGTCGTTCTCGACGTGCAGGCCGCTCCAGCCCGCCTGCACCACGCCGCGTACCTTCGCCCGCCGCAGGGCCGAACCGATCAGGCCGCTCAGCCGGTCCGCGTCGGCGGCGACGAAGCTGCCGAACCCGGCGAAGACGGGCGGCGGGCCCGAGGCGAGGAAGTCGACGAGCCGCGCTTCGGGCCGCCAGCCGGGCGGGATCGCGGGCCACCAGTACCCGCAGACCTGGTGCCCTTCGGGCCAGTCGCGCGGGCGGGGCACGACGTGCGCGCTGAAGCCGTGCAGCACCTGACGCCCCGGCGGCGGCCGCACCGGACGGCCGAACGGGCCGCTCGGAAGGCCGAGTTCGCGGCGCAGATCGCGCAGGACCGGGCCGAAGACGCGGTCGGTCCCGGCCTGGAGGGCGTGCCCGCCGAGCAGGTTGCCGTAGGGGCCGAGGGAGCGGGCGCCGGTGAGGACGGGGGCGAACGCCGTGGTGGGCCGGATCGGCTGGAGGTAGACGCCGAGGGCGGGAAGACGCAGGGCTTCGCCGAGCGCCGCGCACAGGGGGTCGGTGACGGTGGAGCTGAGCAGCACGTCGGCGCCCTGGCGCACGGCGTCGTGGACCCCGGCGGTCAGGCGCGGCATGAACGCCCGCGCCATGCGGACCAGCCGCGTCATCTGCACGGCCGGGTTGACCGCGCGGGCCACGCCCTGACCGCCCGCGGACGCCAGTTCGCCGCGCGGGTCGACGGGCAGGGACCGGAAGCCGAGCCCGTGCGCGGTCACCGCGGTCCGGAACCGTTCATGCGTCGCGAGCGCCACGTCGTGCCCGGCGGCGCGCAGCCGCACGCCGAGGCCGGTGTAGGGGGCCACGTCGCCCCAGCTCCCCGCTGTCACGATCAGTACGCGCATGAGGGCAGCATGTCAGTCGCGCGGGCCCATGTCGGCGTGTGCGGCCCGGTCCTGACGGGTCGGGTCCTATTGACGCGCGTAGCGCGGGAGCGGCAGTGTCGGGGTTCCGCACCTCACCCCACACCCGGGAGGCACTGTGTTTAGACGGCACCTTCGCGCCCTGCTCTCGCTTGTCATGCTCGCCTCACTGACGGTCCTCGGCACCGCGGCCACGACCGGCACCGCCCACGCCGACGGCTGTTACACCTGGAACCGCACCCTCAGCCAGGGCGCCACCGGCGAAGACGTGCGCCAGTTGCAGATCAGGGTCGCCGGATACCCCGGATACGGCGCCGTCATCGCCGTCGACGGACAGTTCGGGCCCGCCACGAAGGCCGCGGTCACGCGCTTCCAGCAGGCGTACGGCCTGGCGGCGGACGGCGTCGCGGGCACGAACACCTTCAACAAGCTCTACGCGCTCCAGGACAACGACTGCACGCCGGTCCACTTCACCTACGCGGAGATGAACCGCTGCAACTCCGACTGGTCCGGCGGCGCCGTCTCCGCCGCCTCCGCGAAGGCCAACGCGCTCCAGCAGATGTGGAAGCTGGAGGCCCTGCGCCACGCCCTCGGCGACCGCCCGCTGAGCACCAGCAGCGGCTTCCGCTCCACCGCCTGCAACAACGCCGTCGGCGGCGCCGCCAACAGCAACCACCTCTACGGGCGCGGCATCGACCTCGTCGGCTCCCCGTCGTTCTGCGAGATCGTCAAGCAGGCCCGCAACCACGGCTTCAACGAGATCCTCGGCCCCGGCTACCCCGGCCACAGCGACCACGCCCACCTCGGCAGCCAGGGCTCGCGCTTCTGGTCGGCTTCCTCCTGCGGCATTTAGACAGGGTCACCGCTGTCCGGTCGCCCGTTCTCTGACTAAAGTCAGAGGATGGGCAACGGGCATGTGGACCAGGTACGGCGCTTCAACCGGACCGTCGCCGAGCGCGTCGGAGTACTGCACGACCGCTACCTCGGCGGCGTACGCCCCTACGGACAGGCCCGCCTGCTGTGGGAACTCGGCGGCGATGACGCCGCGTCCGCCGTCGACGTGCGCAGCCTGCGGGACCGCCTGGGCCTCGACTCCGGCTACGTGAGCCGGCTGCTGCGCGCGCTCGAGAGCGACGGCCTCGTCACCGTCGCGCCCCACCCCCGCGACCGGCGGATCCGCACCGCCCGGCTGACCGCCGCCGGACGCGAGGAGCGCGCGCGACTCGACGCCAGGAGCGACGCCCTCGCCACCGACCTCCTCGCACCGCTCGACGCCGGCCAGCGGTCCCGGCTGACCTCGGCGATGGCGGAGGTGGAGCGCCTCCTGACCGCCTCCGTGGTCTCCCTCGAAGTGCTCGACCCCGGCCACGCGGACGCCGCGCACTGCCTGCGCGCCTACGCCGACGAACTGGGGGACCTCTTCGAGAACGGCTTCGACCCGGCGCACAGCCTGCTGCCCGACCCCGCCGAACTCCGCCCGCCCCGCGGCCTGTTCCTCGTCGCCCGGCTGCACGGCGAACCCGTCGGCTGCGGCGGCCTCAAGCTCCCGGCCGGCGCCCCCGCGGAGATCAAACGGCTGTGGATCAGCCCCCGGGTCCGCGGCCTCGGCCTCGCCCGGCGCCTCCTCGCCGCACTGGAGGAGCGCGCCGCCCGGCACGGCAGCGACCGCGTACGCCTCGACACCAACAAGGCGCTGCGAGCCGCCACGCGCCTCTACCGCACGAGCGGATACCGCGCGGTGCCCGCCTTCAACGACGAGCCCTACGCCCACCACTGGTTCGAGAAGGCCATCGGGGCGGCGGAACCTACAGCACGTCCCTGAACGCCTCGGCCAGCGCGCGCCACTGCGCCCGCGGCAGTCCGGGCCCGTCCTCGGCGGACGTGAGCACCTGAAGCGCCACATGGTCGGCGCCCGCGTCGACGTACTCCTGCGTCCGCTTGCGCACCTGGTCGGTGTCGCCCAGCGCGAAGAGCGCGTCGAGCAGCCGGACGCTGCCGCCGCCGTCGAAGTCGCTCTCGGAGAAGCCGAGGCGCAGCAGGTTGTCCGTGTAGTTGGGCAGCCGCAGATACATGCTCAGCATGGCGCGCGCGGTGCTACGGGCCCGGTCGAGATCGGTGTCCACCACCACGGACAGCTCGGGCGCGAGCAGCGCGCCGGCGCCGAGGGCCTCCCGCGCCTGCGCCGTGTGCTCGGCCGTGACCAGGTAGGGGTGGGCTCCCAGGGCGCGGTCGGCGGCGAGACGGAGCATCTTGGGGCCGAGCGCCGCAAGGACGCGGCGGTCGCCGGGCACGGGCGGCACCGCGGCGTCGAGCGCGTCGAGGTACTCCACCATCGTGCTGTAGGGCTTCGTGTACCCCTTCACCATCGGCCCGTGGCTGACGCCGAGTCCGAGGACGAACCGCTCGCGGTCCTGCGCGGGAACGGCCGCGAGCCGCGCCGTGACCTCCTGCGCCGTGTGGTCCCAGATGCTCAGGATGCCCGTGGCCACGGTGACCGTACGGGTGGCCGCGAGCGCGTCCGCCGCGTCGTCGGGGGAGGGGCTTCCGCCGAGCCAGACCGTGCCGTACCCGAGCGCCTCCAGTTCGGCGAGCGCTTCCGTGATACCCGTGCGTTCCTCCGGGGTGGCCGCCCGCTGCGCGCTCAGCGCGCTGCTCCAGATGCCGATCCGCCCGAATGCCGTCTGCGCTTGTGAGGTCATGGTGTGATCAACCCTGCCCCGCCCCGGCTATTCCCGCCATCCGGAGAACGCGCCGGACGGACCCGGTTATCCCTCCCTGAGCAGGCCCTCAACGCAACCTTAAAGATCACCGAGGCAGGGCGGGAGCCCCCTTTCCCGGCCCGTCCGGCGGCTACCTTCGGCCGGGTGAGTCCCGAACCAGCCGCCCCAGACCCGTACAAGTACCCCGCACTCTCCGCCTACCTGACGCAGCGGTCCGAGACGTGGCGGTCCGAGACACGACGCTCCGAGCACGTCCGTCCCGCGCCCACCGGAGGCCCGCGGGCGTCGACGGCGCGTGGCCACCGCCGCCATGCCCGCCCCCGTCCGGCGCACGGACGCCGCCGGGCCGCCGTGCCGGCCTCGTACGGCTACGCGTCCGCCGCGCTCCTCGTCTTCGCGACCCTCGCGTTCCTGGCGCCCTCGCACCGGCCGACGGCCCCGGACACGCCGCGTGCCGCGCCGCCCCGGCAACCGGAGATCCCCGCGCCGCCCCCGGAACCGACAGCGCCGCAGCGGTCCGCACCGAAGACGCCCGAGACGCCGCGGACACCCGCGCGGCAGACCGGTTCGCAGGCCCCGTCGAAGCGCCCGGAACCGTCGCCGACGGCAGCCGCGCCCGAGGTGCTGCGGCTGGGCAGTTCGGGGCGGCCGGTCGTGCGGTTGCAGGAGAAGCTGCGGCAACTGCGGCTCTACACCGGCCCGTTGAACGGCCACTACGACCAGGAGGTCGCCGCCGCCGTGGCGCGCATGCAACAGGCGCGGGCCGTACCGGAACCGCTCGGTGTCTGCGGGCCCGCCACGCGGACGGCCATCGACGCCGAGGCGCTGTGAGCCCGTCGGCGTCGTGGCAGGGCGTGGTGGGGGCGGGCGGCGACCCCTGGACACCACCCGACAGGTGCCGCCCGCCCGAACCACCGGCAGACCCGCGAACGGGGGGCGTGACGCAGGCCTGCTCACCACCCGGGTGCCCCTTGCACACCGGTGCACACGTCCCGTTTCGTCGGGGTCCGGACCGGGAGCGCGGGACACCGCGGGTGACCGTCGACCCGTCCAGTCGTTTGAAGGGTGACCGCCCCACTCCTCCTTCGACGCGGGAGCAGCGACGATGCCGACCCTTCGCCCCGGCCGACCGACCTTTCGCCCCGGCCGACCGACCCCCCGTACCCGGATAGCCGCCGAGCGGGCGGAATCCGCTCTCGTCGAGCAGTACACCGGCCTCGTACGCCTGGCCTACCTCACCTTCCCGGCCTCGCTCTCGCGCCATCGCCGGGTGCTCATGGCCCACGCGGCCGCCCAGCACGCCCTGCCCGGCGCACGGAAGCTTCGTGTGCCGGGCCCTCGTACGTCGGGCGACGGTCCCGAGGTCGCCGCCGACGCGCTACGGGTACGGGTGCTGCACGCCGCGCTCGCCGTCGCGCACCGCCCCGCGGGGTGGCCGAGCGCGCTGCCACCGCCGCGCGCCCTGCTGCCGCGCCTGCCCGTCGTGTGGGGGCTGCGGCTGTTCCCGCGGGCCGGCGGCGCCGAGGAGATCGCGCTCGGCCGGGCCCTCGCCGACGCCTCCGCACCAGCCAGGGCGGCGTTCGTCCTGCGCGCGATGGACGGTTTCTCCGACGAGCGCACCGAGGCGCTGCTCGGCGCCGCCGGCGTCCCGGAACCGGCCGACGCGCTGCGCGAAGCCGCGGGCCTGGACGGGGAGGCGGGCCCGGCCGCGGGCGCGCTGCTGCGCTCGCAGGAGTTCGACGCCTGCCTGGTGCAGACCCGGCCCACGGACCTGGTGCGCCGCGCCCGCCGCAGAAGGACGGCGTGGGGGATCGGCGTCGTGGCCGCCGCCGTCGTGGCCGCGGCGCTCGTCGTCCCCGGCGACGACCCCGTCCCGCACACCCCTGACCGTTCCGCCTCCGCGGGGCGCGCCGTACTTGACCCCGACCGGCTGGCCCGGACCGGCGCCGACACCTGGGCGGACACCTCGCGGGTCGACTTCACGGCGTGGCCCGCACGAGGCGACAAGACCGACGACCGGGACCTGCTCGAACGGGCGCTGCGCGCCTGGGACACGCCCTCCTCCGACGCGGCGGCCGTCCGGGTCACGGCGACGCCGTACACCCCGGTCGACGCCCCGCCCCGCGCACCGCAACTGCTGTTCGCGGGTGAGGTCGACGGGGCCACCGTGGTCCTCCTCAGCGACGGCGAGCGGCTCGCCCGCTACACCGACGCGGAGGGCGACACGCGCGCCTCTCTCGCCCTGGCCCGCGTCGACGACGCCGACGTGACCACGGCCGCCACGGTGGTCCTGACCCGCGCCGACGCATCCGCCCGCTACCTCACGGCGCCCTGGATCACCCAGGCGGCGACGCGCGACCTGATGCGGCCCGACACCCTGGCCGGGAAGCTGCACGTGTCGAAGGACGGCGTGACCGACGCCGTGCCCGTCGCCGCCGCGGGGGACTGCGACCGCCGCCCCGTACTCCAGCTCCGCTCCTCCTCGAAGATCGTGGAGCACCACACCTTCCTCGTCACCGACCTCGGCGGGCTCTCACCCGTCCACCTCACCTACACGCCGCTCCCGGGCCACGGCACCCCGCCGCCGCGCCAGCCCCGCGAGGCCACCAGCGGCAAGGCCCTCCTCGCATGGGCGCGCACCGCCTGCCGCCTCGGACCCTGGGACGGCGGCACCGTACGCGCAGTGAACGCCTGGGACTTCGCCGAACAGGACCTGCCCGAAGGCGGCGGACACGCGGTGTGGAGCTGCGCCCGCGCCTCCACCTGGCGGGGCCCCGGAGACGTCGCCCTGCTGCTGCGCACACCCTCCTCGTCCGTCACCCGGCCCGCCGCACTCGCCGGTCAGGCACGGAACACGGCCGCGTGCAGCCGGTTCGGGCAGCACGTGGTGGCCTCCACCCGCTGGAAGTCACCGAAGGACCACTGGTACGTGCTGGCCGCGGGCAGCCGCGCGGTGACCCGGATCGAGACGAGCGGCGCGGTCGACACCGAACGCTCCGCCCGCACCCTGGCCGTACGGGCGCCCGAGCGGGGCGCGGTGACGGTGACGGCACGGCTGGACGACGGGGAACGGCTGGACGAGGTCGGCGCGGACTGAACGAGTTCGGCACAGCCGAGACGTCGAGAGGGGCGACCCCGTGCACGGGGCCGCCCCTCTCGACGTCTGGGACGCGGGCGAGCGCTAGTGCTTGCCCAGGTCCTTGGTCTTCTCCTTGGCCTCGCGGGCGTCGCCCCGGGTCTGCAGGGCGCGGCCCTTGGCGGCGAGGGACTTGTTGCCCGTGGCGCGCCCGGTCGCCGCCGCAGCCGCTCCGGCGGCCTGCTCGGTCTTCGCCTTGGCCTTCTCGCCGGCGCTCATGTCCGTTCACGCTCCTTGGCTAGACATCGTGTGGGCTGCACATCGTGTGCTGGGGATCCGCCTGGCCGCTCAGCGGCCCGGTAAACATGTGAGGCGCTACGGGCGCTACGTGAGGCGCTATGTGAGGCGCTCATGAACGCGCGGTGCGGTGCACGGCGTGTGACCTGACCGGAACGGGGCACTCCACCGGCCGGGCGGATGCCCCGCACCTCGTGAAAGAAACGTGACTTTTGTGTGTTTGTAAGGAGGGGTTAAGAGCACACGAGGGCCAGGAGGTAATAACAATGGTTCCCCTGCTTCTGGTTCTTCTTCTGGCTCTGATCCTCTTCGGCGCGGGCTTCGCACTGAAGGCACTGTGGTGGATCGCCGTCATCGTGCTCGTGGTGTGGCTGCTCGGCTTCGTGATCCGGCCCGCCGCGAGTGGCGGCCGCAAGGGTCGCTGGTACCGATGGTGACCCACATGTGAACACCTGAAAGGGGCCCCGGCCACAACGGCCGGGGCCCCTTTCAGGTGTTCACATGTGGAACGCGTATGTCAGATGCCCGGTGTCGGGTGTCGTCAGGGACGAGGGGGCGGCGCCAGTTCGGCGGTGATCGTCTTTCCGCCGGTGCTGTGCCGCTCGACGGTGACCGAACGGGCCAGGCTCCGCACCATCAGCCAGCCGAAACCGCCGGGCACGCTGGGATCGTGGGGAAGCAGCAGCGGCTCTCGCTCGCTGCGGTCGCTGACCTGCACCACCAGCACGTGTGCGTGGACGCAGGCGCTGAAGCGGGTGATGCCGCCGCCATGGCGCAGCGCGTTGGCCGCGAGTTCGCTGGCGATCAGCAGCGCGTCCTCGTGCAGCCGGCGCGCCTGGTGGCGTGGCAGGCCCTCGCACAGGGGGAGCACGGCCGTACTGGTCTCGGCCCGTGCTTGGGAACAGGTCATGCGCTCCGTGAACGGCAGGGCGGGAGCGCTCATGGCGGCAACCTCCTTCGTACGTACATGCTTGCTCGTCTTTCTGCGTATCCGCTTGCCCGTTCACCGGATGGGGCACACACCGACCCTGCGCGCGGGCGGTCGCGGTGCGCTCGTCGTACCCGTTCTGTGACGCGCACGGCACCGGCCGGCGACGTACGCGGCGCTAGCGTCGGCGCATGATCGTATGGCTCAACGGGACACATGGCGCGGGCAAGACGACCACCAGCGCGCTCGTGCAGCGGCTGCTCCCCGGCTCGCGGGTGTTCGACGCCGAGAAGGTCGGCGAGACGCTCATGGACATCAGGCCCGGGCTGCCCGAGACGGACAACTTCCAGCACTGGCCGCCGTGGCGGACCCTGGTCGTCGAGACCGCGCGCCGCGTCCTCGACTACACCGGCGGCACGCTGGTGATGCCCATGACCGTCCTCGTCGAGGAGTACTGGCGCGAGATCAGCGCGGGCCTCGCCCAGCACGCCATCCCCGTACGGCACTTCGTCCTCCACGCCGACCAGGACACCCTGCGCGGGCGCATCGAGGGGGACACGGTCATGGGCCCCTCCGCGTTCCGCCTCGCCTACCTGGAGCCCTACGCCGAGGCGTGCCGCACCTGGCTGCACGCCGAGGCGACGGTCATCGACACGACGCGGCTGACACCGGCAGAGGCGGCGTCGCGGATCGCGGAGTCGGTCAGAGGCTGAGCGTTCGAGGGGTTGAGGGCTGGGTTGAGGGCTGCCGGTTGACGGTCGACGGTCGACGGTCGACGGTCGACGGTCGACGGTTCGGAAGGGAGCCAGGTTTGTTCGTTCTCCTGATGTACGCCGCCGTACTCGCCGCGCCGCTGTGGCTGATCGCGGTCGTGGCGAAGCTGCTCTCGGTCGCCTTACCGGGGCGCCGCCCCGACTGGGGCAGGGACCTGCTGCGCTGGTGCGCGGCCGCGATGGCGGTGGCGGCCACGCTCGTGTACGCGATCGGGCTCGGCACGGTCCAGTCGGACGCCCACGACGCGGAGTCCGGCGCGGGCTCCGCCCCGGCGAAGCCCTGCCGCTCCCTGGCCCCCGAACTGCTCGACCAGCTGGCGAGCCACGAACCCCGCTACCTGCCACTGGGCTTCGACTGCGTCCTGAGCGACGGAACCGTCGTCGCGGGCACCGGCGGCTACGACTGGTGCAACGCCTTGACGGCCGGGTGCGCCGTAGCGGCAGTGCTGCTACTGATCGCGACGGGCTTCCTGGACGAACTCCGGGCCAGAGCGGCGGTACGGGGGGCTGCCGCGAAGCCGTGACGTGTGCCGTGCCGGCGTCCGTCCGTCCGTCCGGCGTGACGGGCGTGTCCTCTACGGGTTCGGCCGGTTGTGTGCGGGGTCCGGCGCGCCGCGACCACGATCAACGCGAGCGCCGCGCAGGCGATGACGTCACACGCTATCCAGTCCATGTCCATGTCCATGTCCATGTCCGTGTCCGTCCTTCCCCGCCCGAAGCCGACCGGTGAAGCCTAGACGCTGCCACTCGTCCCGGATTCGGCACACCCTTCCGGGGCGCGCTCGGTCTGCGCATAGGGTGAGCCCGGTAAGTCCGTCACCATGGAAGGTCTGTGATGCCCGAGCTGCCCTCGGACCCCGCCGTCGCACAGTTCGGCCCCCAGGGGCTGCGCCGCATCAGCGTGCCCGCCTCGTACGGGACCGTGCCCGCGTCGGCCCGCACCCACCTCGCGCAGGTCGGCGTGCCGCTGCATGTCGGCCCGTACTTCATCGCGGCGGACGACACCGACGGGATCACCCTCGGGATGTTCACCGGGCACCGCGGGGTCACGCTGCAGGGCGACTGGGCGGAGTGGGTGCGCATCGGCACCGACCGCCTGGCGCACCTGTGCGTCCGCACCGACGGTTCGGTGCAGGCCCTTTTCCTCGGCCGTGACGAACCCGCCCTGTTCGTGAACTCGGACATCGCCGCTTTCACACACTGCGCCGCCGTCCTCGACCGCGCCCTTCCGGTGCTCGCCGCGTCCGACGGGCTGCAGGCCGCGGCCGAGGCGTTCGGCGCGCTGGTCCAGGAGATCCGGCAGATCGACCCGGAGGCCGTCGCCGACCGGGAGAACTGGTGGTCTCGGGTGCTCGACGACGTGCGGCACGCCCTCAACTTTCCGTTCTCGTCGGCGTTCGAGTTCGTCGACGGGCAGGGCGCGAAGCAGATCGTCACCGCCCAGGCGGGCCCCGGCCGGCTGCACCCCGAGGAGCAGCTGTGGCAGCAGCTCTCCTCCTCCGGCGTCGAGCCCGAGCAGGTCCTGCGCGTCTACTGCGAGCTCGAACCGTGCATGATGCCCGGCCACTACTGCGCCGCCTGGCTGCAGGCGGTGCTTCCGCACGCCGAGTTCACGCACAGCTTCGACTACGGGGAGAGCGCGGAGTCCCGCGAGGAGGGCCTCAAGGAGCTCATCACGCACGCCGCCCAGCAGGACCAGCGGTGACGCGAGGCGGGACAGCCGACGGAACCGTGGAGGTGGACGCATGAGCGCCGAACCCGCCCTGCCCTGGTCCCGGCCCGCTTCCGGGCGCGAGCCCGCCGCGGCCGCCCTGCTCGCCTGGCTCGGCGACCCGGCCGCCCCCGGCCTCGCCGTCGTCACCGGCTCCGAGTACTGCGGGAAGTCGCGGCTGCTCGCCTGGCTGATCGGGCACGGCACCCGGCCCGGCACCGTCGGCGAGCGCCGCGTCCACGGCTTCGTGCCGCTGCCCGGCCAGACGGTGACGACCACCGCCTGGATGCTCGGCGAACAGTTGTCGACAGAGGCCGGTTCTCCGGGCGCCCTGCTGGCCGGGCTCGCCGCCGACCCGCGCCGCACCGTCATCGCGCTGCCCGATCTGCACGCGGCCGAGGAGCCCGACGCCCTCACCGAACTGGCTCTGCAACTCGCGGCGTTGGGGCATGTACGGGTACTGGTCGAGGTCCGCTCCGGTACGTCCTGGGAGCGGCAGCTCACCGCAGGGCCGTGCGCGCGGATGGACCTGGACGAGCCCCAGTGGACCGACGAGGCGCGTCGCGCGTCCTGGGACGCCGAGCACCCGGAGCCGCCCGCGAAGCAGGACGCCGCACCGGCGGAGCCGGTCGATCTGGACGATCCGGCGTCGGTCTGCGCCGCCGACCCCTGGAGCGTGACCACCGCCTACGAACGCTCCGAGGAGAACCATGGCGGGCTGCGCGCCGCCTGGCTGCGGGCCGGTATCTCCCTGACCCGCGAGCAGCCGCCCGCCGAGCGGGCCCTGGTCCTGCTCGCCGCCCTCGGCGACGCGGGGGACCCGCGGCTGCCCGCCGCGCTCACCTCGCTGGCGCGGGACGCGTCCTGGTCGGTCGTCTGGCACCGGGTGCGCGGCGACGTGACCCCGCCGTGGCCGGGTCCCGTCCGCTCGGCGGCGGTCGGCAGCGGCCCTCTGGCGGGGCAGCTCGTCGTCGCCGACCACCAGGGCACGGTCCGGGTCCTCGACGCGGAGAGCGCCGCCGCCGTCGGCCGCCTCCCGCACTCCGCGCCCGGCGGCCGCGCCGTCGCGGAGCACGGCGACGGCGCCGTCACCGTCCTGGACGAGCACGGCCGTCTGCACACGCAGCGCGCCGCCGAGGCCGTGAAGCAGGGCGGGATCGCGGCCCTCCTGGAGGACGGCCCCTCCCCGCAGGACCAACTCCTCGACGCGGTCCGGGAGTACACGGAGCGTCAGGGGGAGCAGGTCACCGCCCTGACCGGTGGCGCCGGGGACCGGGTGGTGCTCGGTGATGCCGCCGGGACGGTGCATGTGGTGGCCGCGGGCGCCGCGCCGCGCACCGCCGCTCTGCACCGAGGGCACGTCACCGCGGTCGCCGGGACCGACCTGCCCGTCTCCGCCGAAGGCGACACCGTCCTCCTGTTGTACACGGGCGGCGTCGACGGCACCGTACGCGCGTGGGCTCCGCACGCGGACCCCATGCCCGAGCCGGTGGCCTCCCGCGACTGCGCGGTCGTGGCGGTGGCGGTGACGACGGTGGACGGCGGCCCCGTCCTCGCGGTCGCCTGGGCCGACGGCCTCGTGGAGCACCGGGTCCTGGAGGAGGACCGGCTGCGCACCTTCCGTCCCGGCAGCCAGGCCAACGCCCTTGCCTTCGCGGCGGAGGGGGACCTGATGGTGGGGACGGACGAGGCGCTGGTGCGGCTGCGAGCGCGGTGACAACTCCGTTGTCTTTGCCGCCACATGGGGGTCTTGTCACAGAACTGTAGTGCGGCGGGGCTGCCTTGTGCACCTGACAACCTGCACCGTTAGCCTGAGGGGGCAGGTGTCGCAGCAGGTGATGGTGAGCGGAGCGCACACGTATGGGTCTGGTACTGCCGAGCGTCATCGACGAGGCGCTCGACCTCATCGGGGTCAGCTGGCCCAACGTCGACGAGGACGACTACTTCGAGATGGCGACGTCCATGCGGGACTTCGCCGACAAGTTCGAAGGCCATGGCGGCGACGCGGACAAGGCGGTGAACCGCATCCTGTCCTCGTCCGAGGGCTGGGCCGTCGAGTCCATGCAGAAGCACTGGTCGCACGTGAAGGTCGGCCACCTCGACAAGATCCCCGAGGTGGCGCGGCTGTTCGCGACCGCCTGCGACGGCGTCGGGGAGATCATCCGCGGACTGAAGGTCAAGGCGGGCGTCGAACTCGGCATCCTCGCGGGCACCATCGTCGCCGAACTCGCCGCCGCCCCCTTCACCCTGGGCCTCTCCGCCGCGGCCGCCGCCGGTGAGATCGCGCTGATGCGCACCATCGTGAAGCGGCTCATCGACGAAGCGGTCGACCAGATCGTCGACGCGCTGATCACGAAGGTCACCGAGCCCGTCACCGGCAAACTCGCCGAACTCGTCTCGGACATGACGCTCGATCTGGCCGAGGGCGCCTTCAACCCCGGTGACAAGCCGGGCGGCATGCAACTGGCGTCCGCGGGCGACGAGGCCGGGGGCTCGGGATCCGGCGGCGCGGGCAAGCGGACCGTCATCGACCACCTCGAGTTCGAGGACGGCGCGGGCAAGGTCTCCCGGCACGGCAGCGACCTGGGCAGTCAGTCGAACGTCCACCTCACCAGCGGGCGCAGCTCCTTCGGCAAGACCAAGGGCAAGGATCCGATAACCGCGTCGTTCGACGCGATCCTCGAAGGCGCGATCGACGGCCTGGAGAAGGCGACGCTGAAGGTGACGAAGCATGTCACCGACACCGTCCCGGACCGGGTGAGGGCCGCCTCCAAGCACCAGAAGCGCAAGGACCGCGACATCGGCGACGACGCCGAGCGCGTCGACGTCAAGCGGGTCAAGCGCGACGGTGACACGCCCATGTACCTGCTCAGCGACGACGGTTCGATCCGCCAGCTGCACCACGACGGCACGACCAGCCCGGTCCCCTCCACCGACAAGTCCGGCGTGCACGACGTCCTCGGCAACAAGGCCTGGTACCCGTGGAACAACACGGGCGAGAAGCAGAGCAAGGTGAAGAACAAGAAGGGCGCCAAAGGCAACAAGGTCACCTCGACGAAGGTCGCCCCCGGAAAGACCGAACTGGGCCGGGCCGCTCAGCTCGGCCGCTACGCCAATCGCAGCGAGGGCCGTGGTTATGTCCCGGGCGGCAACTACGCCTCGGCCATGTACGACGACGGCAAGGGCAAGAAGTTCATTCTTGTCGGCGCGAGCGGCAAGGCCCACTCCGAACGCTCCATCGGGCACCCCCTGATCAAGAAGGGGCACCAGGACTTCGTCAGCGAGCTCTATACGGAACGCGAGCCCTGTCAGAAGAATCCCAAATGCGACAAGTATCTGGCGAAGGTGTTCCCCGACCATCTCGATGTCACCCACAGCCAGAAGTACGACCAGCACGAGAAGCTCCCCGACGGCACCGACGTCAGCGACTACAAGAAGGACCGGGAGCACCGCGCCTATATCAAGTGGCTGCACGACGAGTGGGACAAGAAGGGCGTCGCGGGCGGGCGCACTGATACGGTGATGGACCTTTCTCCCTCGGACAACAAATTCGTCCCCTAGAAGTTCGCGGCGCCCCTGTCGCCGCTGAATTCGGAGTGCGGCAGTGCTTTTCGACGTCACTCGCGGCGACCTCGTCGACCTGTTCGGCGAGGACCGCCTCGTGACCTTGCCCGTCACCGCTTTCCCGCCCGCCGCGGCGGACACGGAGGGCGCCCGTCTGCTGCAGACCGTCGGTGTCCCCACCGGGACGCTTCTGCTGCGTGAGCCCGACGGGGACAGCGGCCGGCTGGCTCTCGTGCGGGACCTCGTGGACACCGAGGACTTCGAGGACGCCGAGGAGGGCGCGGACGCCTGGCCCGTCATCGGCTGGCTGCTCAACGCCCATCTCGCGCTCGACCCGGACTCCGGCAAGGTGTACGCCTTCGACGACGACGAGGAGACCGTGCAGGAACTGCACGCGGACGTCTCCTCCCTCGTCCAGGTCACTTCCCGGCTTCAGCACCTGCTCGACACGTTCGCCTTCGGGGGCGACGACAGCGACGAGGAAGCCGAGTTCGAGCGCCTGGCGGGCGAGGTGAAGCGGATCGCCGACGAGACGAGCGCGGTCGACCCGTCGCCGTTCCGGGACGACGAGACGGCTTGGTCGGTGGTGGGCGAGGAGATCGCGGCGGGCCAGCGGTTCGTGGACGGCAGCCCGGGGGCGCGCTCGCTGTACGGGTGACAGTCGGTGTTCTCGGCAGGCGGCGGTCTCGACAGGCGGCGGTCTCGACGGGCGGGGGGTCTCGACGGGCGGGGGGTCTCAACGGGCCGCGGCTGTCCAGAGGGTGGCCGCCGCCAGGACGATCAGCGCGACGTTGAGTGCGATCCGCCGGTCCGCACCGGTCAGATGGACGGCGATCGCACCCAGCTGGAGCACGACGAGTCCGGCGGCCGCGGCCACCGCGAGCGCGGGCGCGATGCCCGTCAGCGGCGGCAGGATCAGGCCGGCGGCGCCGAGCACCTCGACGACGCCGAGCGCTCTGACGGCCGGCAGGGGGATGCGGTCGACCCAGGCCATCATCGGCCGGAGCTGATCGCGGCTGCGGATCACTTTCAGGGCGCCCGCGTAGAGGTAGAAGAGGGCGAGCGGGCCCGCGAGGATCCAGTGGGCGATGTTCATGGTTCCCGTTCGTATGGGGTGTGTGGACGTATGGGGCTTATAGGGCTTATAGGTCTTAGGGCTTGTAGCGCTTATGGAGTGTGCGGGTCGGGCCGGGTGGCTTCAGGACGGGTCGGCGGCGGGCTCGATCGCGTAGCGGCTCATCGCGTCGATCCCGGGGCCAGGACGGACCCGGCGACGGCGAGCCGGTGCCGCGCTCCGCGGTCTTTCGCTGCTTCCTCGGTCATGGTCACGAGTTCAGCGCGAGGCCACCGCCGCTGTCCAAGACCGGTCTGGCCGACTCGATACCGCCTGGGTATCGTTGCAGCGTGGAGCTACGGACCCTGCGTTATTTCCTGGCCGTCGCCGAAGAACTCCACTTCGGGCGGGCCGCGGGACGGCTGCACATGAGCCAGCCGCCGCTGAGCCGGGCGATCAAACAGCTGGAGGCGGAGGTCGGGGCGCCGCTCTTCCTGCGTTCCCCCACGGGCGTCACGCTCACCCCGGTCGGCACGGTCCTGCTGGAGGAGGCGCGGGCGCTGCTCGACCACGCCGAACGCGTCCGGGCCCGGGTGAGCGCGGCGGCGGGCGCCTCGACCCTCACCGTCGGCATCCTGGGCGACATCACCGACCCGGGGGTGTCCAAGCTGGCCGCCGCGTTCCGGCGCAGGCACCCCGGCGTCGACATCCGCATCCGCGACGCCGAACTGACCGATCCCACCTGCGGGTTGCGGGCCCATCTGGTCGACGTCGCCCTGACCAGGGCCCCGTTCGACGAGACCGCCCTGACCGTACGGGCCCTGCGGGACGACCCCGTCGGCGTGGTCCTGCGCGCCGACGACCCGCTGGCCCGGCGCGGCGCACTGCGCCTGGCCGAACTGGGCGAACGCCGCTGGTTCCAGTTCCCGAAGGGCACCGACCCGATCTGGCAGGCGTACTGGAACGCGGGCAGCCCGCGCGAGGGGCCCGTCGTGCGGGCCGTGCAGGAGTGCCTCCAGGCGGTGCTCTGGAACGGCACGGTCGGCCTGGCCCCGCTCGGCCACGATCTGCCCGCGGAGTTCGCCCTCGTACCGCTCGTCGACATGGCACCGAGCCGGGTGGTGGCGGCGTGGAACGAGAACGACACCAATCCGCTCATCCGGTCGTTCGTGGAGATGGCCGTCGCGGCGTACTAGCGGCGTACTAGCGGCGTACCAGCGGAGTACCAACCGAGTACCAGCGAAGTACTAACGGCGTGCTGGTGCCGTATCAGGGGAGGGCGAACCGGCAGGTCCGGACGGCCCGTTGTCAGTGCCGCCGCCTACATTGGCGTCATGGTGATCGACAAGCAGACACTCGCGGCGGCCTGGCGGCGGACGGCCGCACGGCACGCCCTGCTCACCGACGTTCCCTTGCCGCCGGTCGCGGCGTCGGAGGACGAGCTGGAGGAGTGGGCCGACCGTGCCGAGATGACGGGGGACGACCGCCTGTTCCTCCTGCTCGACGAGGACGGGACGGTGCACGGCTGCCTCGGCGCCCACGAGCGTTTCGCCACCCGTGACCTCGACGAGGTGGTGTACCTGATAGCCGAGGCCGCTGTGCGCCTGCGCGCCGACAGCCTCGCGGAAGCGGCGGAACTGCTCGACCGGATCGACCCGGCGTGGGGCGGACGGTTCCGCGGCCGCGACCCGGAGGAGACCGCGGCGGCCGAGACGTGCGGGCGCGACCCGCTGGAGGGGCTGGCCTGGATCGCCGGGTCCTGGCGCGAGCAGGCACCGTACACGCACCTCGCCTTCCACCGCGCGGCGCCCGGACAGCGCGTGGACGCCGAGCAGTTGGCCCTGTTGTACGGGGCGGACCCCGCGCAGGTCACCGGCGGGACCCGGCTGCGGGACCTCATGGCCGCCGACGACGGCCGGACCTACTGGGACCGCCAGTGGAAGAGCTGCTGCTTCGGCGAGGCGGGCGGGTGGACCTATCTGCTGCACCACGACACACCGCCGGGTGGATTCGCCGACAAGGAGGCGTACGCGGCACTCGGCATCAAGGAACACGTGCGGTTGTCCGCCACCATGGCGAAAGCCATCTACACCTTCGACTACGTACGGGACGGCCACCTTGTGGACGACGGCGACATGAGCACGATCGAGCTGGGGTCGTACGACCGTGGTTACGCGCCCTACTGGCGCGGCGGTGAACTGGACTTCCTCAACCGTGCTCTCCGCCGCGCCGAGCTGGACCACCCCGAACTCACCGACTCCTACCAGGTGTACTTCCACGCCCTGGAGGACGCCCTCGGGCTGCGGCTGCCGCGCGAGGAGTTCGCCGAGGGGGAGGTGCGGGCCGCGTACTGGGCCGGGGACCCGCACCGACCGGCTGGCGACCCGCACTGACCGGTTGGCGACCCGCACCGACCGGCTGGCGACCCGCACTGACCGACTGCCGCCGTCGCGGGTGGTCAGTGCGGTGCGACGCCTGACAGCTCGTTGCTGCTCTTCGGCAGGGTGACCGAGGCGAGCTTCCTACCGGAGTCCAGGTCGAAGGCGTGCACCTTCTTCGCGGCGGGCTCCGAGACGTACGCGGTGCGGTCGCGGACGAAGAGGTTGGGACGGGTCCGCTGCCAGTCCAGCGGCTCCTGCCAGGCGCTCACCGCCGGGATCTTCTTCACCTTCTTGCCGCTCGCCGGGTCGATGACGTGGATGGCGCCGTCGGTGCCGAGCACGAGCGCCTCGCCGTGCGGCCCGCGCGCCAGCGACCTGAACGTGTAGCTGGTGCCGAGGTCCACGAGGCGCAGGGTCTTCTGCTCGGTGTCGATGAGGGACACCCGGGTGGGCCGTTCCAGCTCCGCCTCCGGGTCGGTCTTGTAGTCGCCGAGCAGGACGGGGGAGACGTCGCTGCCGGCCTGGTTGCCGATGCGGCCGTAGGCGTCGGGGGCGTCGATCTTGGTGAACTCGCCGTCCTTGTAGAGGAGTACGCCGTCCTCGCAGCCGACGGCGATGGCCTCGTCCTTGGCCGCGGCCTCGCCGTGGACGCCGGGGCACGACTCGTTCCGGGCGACTACCTTGTCGTTCTTGTCCAGCACGAGGGCGCCGGTGCGCTTCTCCTCCGTGCCGACGGTGGTGAGGAGTTCGCCGTTCTCCAGCTCGATGGCGACGCCGTGGTGCGCCTCGGCGGAGGTGTACGTGCGCCCTTCGGGCTTCTTCCCCCCGCTGCGGTCTGCGGCGTGCGCGAGGTCTGCGGGGTTGAAGACGTTGACCTCGCCGGTGCCGTCCGTGAAGAGCGCCGTCTTGCCCGCGTGACGCACGACGTGGCCGGGCTTGGCGCCCTTGTACTCGATGGCCGTGAGCTTCTGACCTGCGGCGTCCAGGACACGGAAGCCGCTGTCGGTGGAGACGACCACATGGTCCGCGTCTCCGGCGGGGTTGACGCGGTTGTACCCGGCGAGCCGGATCGTGCCGGTCCGCTTCAGGGTCTCGCCGTCGAGGATGTACAGGCCGCCGTCGAAGGTCGCGACGACCGGGTCCGAGACCCGGGCCGCGGACGCGTCCGCGTTGTCGTTCTCGTCCTGCGCTCCGCAAGCGGTGAGGGCGGTGGCGACGGCGAGGGTGAGCGCCGTGGCGGTGACGACCCTGCCGGTGCGCCTCGGCCTGCGTATGGAGGTGTTCATGGGTGTGTGCGTTCCTTTCCGCGCCGCGGGGCGGCACGTGTGAGGGGGTTTCGAGGGGTGTGGGGGAGGCGGTTCAGGTGAGGCCGTCGGTCATCGCCCTGGTGTTGGCGCGCATCATCCGCAGATACGTGTCCGCGCCCTCGCCCTTCGCGGTCAGCGACTCGGAGTACAGCTCGACGACCTGGACCCCGCCGCCGAGTTCGGCGCGCAGCACGTCGGCGAGCCGTTGGGGCTGGGAGGAGTCCGCGAACACGGTCCGCACCCCCGCCTTGTCCATCGCCCGGGTGAGGGAGCGCAGATCGGAGGAGCTGGGCGAGGCGAGCGTGGTGCCGCTGGGCACGACCGCGCCGATCACGCGGAGGCCGAAGCGGTCGGCGAGGTAGCCGAAGACGTGGTGGTTGGTGACGAGGGCGCGGCGTTCCTCCGGTACGGCGGCGAAGGACCGCTCCATCCAGTCGGTGAGCCGCGCGAGGCGGCTGTCGTAGCGTTCGGCGTTGGCACGTATGGCGGCGCGGTCGACACCGTCGACGTGCTCGATGACCTGGTCGGCGATGAGCCCGGTCGCCTTGCGTACGCGGTCGGGGTCCGTCCAGAAGTGCGGATCCGGCTGTCCGGCGTCGTCCCGCGGCCCGCCGTCCGCGCCCGCGTGGAACGTGAGCGGGTCGACCGCCTCGCCCACCGCGAACGTGGCCACACCCGCCTCCCGAGCGGTGTCCACATGACGCGCCACGTTCTCCTCCAGGCCGAGCCCGTTGTGCACGACGAGGTCGGCGCGTTCCAACTCGGCGGCCTGCACGGCCGAGAGACCGAAGGAGTGCGGGTCGGCGTTGGGCCGCATCAGCACGGTGACCTCGGCCTCGGACCCGGCTATCTGCCGGGTGACGTCGCCGAGGATGTTGGTCGTGACGACGATGCGCGGGTGGTGCCCGCCGCCGGTACCGCACGCCGTGGCCGACACGGCGACGACGGCCAGCGACAGCAGGCCGAGGACCAGGGCGCGCAGCCGTGCCGCCCCCACCCGGACGCGCTGCCTCGCCTCCGCGCGGCTCATCGGCCGGTCTCCGCCATGAGGACCGGCTCGATGTCCAGGTCGAAGGAGCGCGCGACGCGCAGCGCGTCGTTGTAGTCGACCTCGTGCACGCGCCGACCGTGGGGGTCGTTGACGTACGCGCGACTGCGGTCGACCTCGATAACAGGTGTGCCGGTGCCGGTACCTGTGCCTGTATGTGTGCCTGTGCCTGTACGGGTGCCGGTACGGAGCCGGGTCAGCTGCTTCGTGCGGCCCGTCTGTTCGCCGGTGGTGATGTCGTAGCCGTGCAGGGCTCCGTCGCTCTCCAGGACGAGCAACGGGGCTCCTTCGCCGGCGGTGTTGGCGGCGACGACCGTGCCGGTGCGCACCCGGGTCCAGGTCCGTTCACCGACGTCGAGGACCCAGACCGCCCGGGGCCCGGCCGCCGCCGTGAGGGTGTCGCTGCCGGCGCGGTGCCGGAAGACGGTGGCCCGCTCCGTGGCCGGGACCTTGCCGGGGTACGGGATCATCTCGGCGGTGAAGGCCCCGCCCTCTTTCCCGCTCTTCTCCCCGCCCCTCTCCCCGCTGTTCTCCTGTACGAGGAGGGCTCCTTCGGCGCAGCCGAACACGACTCCGCGCCGGGTGACGGCGTCGCCCTGCGGCCGCGCACACGTGCGGGCGCCGTCAGGTGTGTCGAGCTGTTCGCCGTCGCGGTCGAGCACGACGAGTTCGGCCGTGTCCGTGTCCTCCTTGCCGGTGGGCCGTTCAAGGGCCAGGAGGTGTTCGGAGTACGGGACGACGGCGCCCTCATAGCTGCCCGGCAAAATCCGGGTCGAGGTGATCGTGCCCTTGTCCAGCGCGGTGCGGTCGTAGAGGACGGCGCGTCCGTCCTTGCCGACGGCCGCGGTCACGGCGGCGTCGCTGCGGACCTCATCGGCGGCCTTGCCGGGGAGTGCGCCGACATCGCGTATCTCGGCGCGGTAGTAGTGGACGTGGTCACCGTGGTCGACCAGCCAGGACCCGCTGTCGAGCACATGTGTCGCCCGCGACGTGTGCAGGTAGCCGAAGCGTCCGTCCGTACCGAGACGGAGCGCGCCCTTGGTCCGCGCGGTCCGGGTCACCTTGCCGGTGAGGAGGTCGAGGACGCGGGTCTCTCCGGTTCCGGGTTCGTTCAGGATCAGCCGGGCCTGCTGCTCGGCGGCCTCCTTCGCGCCTTCCACGTACCCGTGCGGGCGCGGGGTCGCGGTGCCGGCCGGCCGGGCGTCGTCGCTGCCGCCGCCGTGGCCGTCACCGTCGCCGGAAGCGCAACTGGTGACCAGGAGCGCGGCGAGGGCCAGCGCGGAGGGGGCCCGGAGAGGGTGTGGTTTCGGGGTGCGGATCCGCGCCATGCGGGTCCGCACCGTGTGCTTGCTTCCGACGGTCAAGAAGATCGCCTCAGATTTCGTTCGGTCGAGGTCGCGGGTGCGGGTGTGGGTGTGGGTGTGGGTGTGGGTTCGGGTTCGGGTTCGGGTGCGGGGCGGCGTCGGCGGCGGTCGGCCGTGGACGGTGATGCCGTAGCCCCGACGCGACGTGGGAGAGGAAGAACAGGCTCACGGCGAGGGCCGAGACCGTTGCCCCGGCGGCGGTGCCGAGGTGCCACGACAGGAGCAGCCCGCCGAACGTCGCGGCGACCCCGATGACCGCCGCGAGCGCCATCACCCCGCCCACGCCGCGCGCCCAGGGCAGGGCCGCCGCGGGCGGGGCGATGAGCAGGCCGAGGACGAGCAGCGTTCCGACGATGTGGAACGACGCGACGATCGCCAGGCCCAGCAGACCGAGGAGCACGGCGTGTGCGAGGCGCGGCCGCAACCCGAGCGTGCGGGCCTTGCGGGGGTCGAACGCCAGGGCCAGGAAGGCGCGGTGGCCGAGGAGCGTCACCGCCAGCGCCGCGAGGAGGGCCCCCGCGAGCAACCACAGGTCCTGCTCGCGGACGGCGAGCACGTCGCCGAAGAGGAAACCCGTCAGGTCCACGGCGAACGACTGCGACCGCGACACGATGATCACGCCGAGCGAGAGCATGCCGACGAACAGCAGCCCGATCCCGGTGTCCTGGGAAAGCCTTCGCGCCCGGCCGAGCGCCGAGACCCCCGCCGTCATCACGGTGGCGCTCACCACCGCCCCGACCAGCAGGTTCCCGCCGGACAACGCGGCCAGCGCCACCCCCGGCAGCAGCCCGTGGGACATGGCGTCCCCGAGGAACGCCATGCCTCTGAGCACCACCCAGGTGCCGGCCAGTGCGCAGATCGCCGAGACGAGGATGCCGCTCCACAGGGCGCGCTGCACGAATGTCACTTCGAAGGGGGTCGTCAACCAGTCCACGGCGAGGACACTACAATGAAAATCATGTTCAACAAACCGGCCGCTTCCGCCACACCACCCCGCTCGCTCCCGGATCTCGCCCCACGCATCCAGGTCGCCGACCTGTGCGCGGGCTACCCGGGCCGCCCGGTGCTGCATCAACTCACGGCAGCCATACCGGCGTTGGCGGCCACGGCGCTCGTCGGTCCGAACGGCAGCGGCAAATCGACCCTGCTCGGCGTTCTCGCCGGTGTGATCCGCCCGACATCAGGGACGGTCCGGTACGACGGCGGACGCCCGCCCGCCTTCGTCCCGCAACGCACGGCCGTCGCCGACGCCTTGCCGCTCACCGTGCGGCAGACGGTCGCGATGGGGCGCTGGGCCGAGCGCGGCCCCTGGCGGCGGCTGACCCGGCGCGACCGCGCCATCGTGGACGCGGCCCTCGACCGGCTCGGCATCGGCGACCTGGCCGCACGCCAGCTGGGCGAACTCTCCGGCGGGCAGCGGCAACGTGCCCTCATCGCCCAGGGGTTGGCCCAGGAATCGGACCTGCTGCTCCTCGACGAACCGACCACGGGGCTGGATCCGCGGGCCAGAGAGGTCATCGGAACGCTCCTGGCGGAACTCGTCGCCGACGGCGTGACCCTCGTCCAGGCCACGCACGACCTGACGGCCGCACGCCTCGCGGACGCCTGCCTCCTGCTCCACGACGGCCACCTCGCGAACGCGGGCCACCCCGCCGACGTCCTCACCGACGCGGCCCTCGACAAGGTTGCCGATCCGGCAAGCCCGTTCGCGCATGGCCCCTGCCGAACCGCATGATCGGCACACCAGGCCCCACCCGCCCGTGAGCCGAGGAGAGAGCATGTCGCCGCGTACACCGTCCGCCGACCTCCATCACCGCACCGTCGAAGCGCCCGCCGGGCGTCTGCACCTGGTCGAGCGGGGGAGCGGGCCGCTCGTTCTGCTGGTGCACGGGTTTCCCGAGTCCTGGTACTCGTGGCGGCACCAGCTCCCGGCCCTCGCCGCGGCGGGATACCGCGCCGTGGCGATCGACGTACGCGGGTACGGCCGCTCGTCCAGGCCGGAGGCGCCGCACGCGTACGGCCTGCTCGACCTCGCCGAGGACAACGTCGCCGTCGTCCGCGCCCTGGGTGCGGAGTCCGCGGTGATCGTCGGGCACGACTGGGGTGCGAACATCGCGGCGACCTCCGCCCTGCTCCATCCGGAGATCTTCAGCGCGGTCGGACTGCTGAGCGTCCCCTACGCGCCTCCCGGCGGCCCGCGCCCCACGGAGATGTTCGCGCGGATGGGAGGGGACCAGGAGTTCTACGTCTCGTACTTCCAGGAGCCGGGCCGCGCGGAGGCGGAGGTCGAACCGGATGTCCGGGGTTGGCTCGCCGGTTTCTACGCCGCGCTGTCGGCCGACACGATGCCGGGCCCGGACGCGCCCGACCCGCACTTCGTGACCCGCGACGGCGGACGGCTGCGCGACCGCTTCCCGCGCGGTCGACGGCCCGCGTGGCTGAGCGAGGAGGATCTCGACGTGTACGCGGGGGAGTTCGAGCGTACGGGTATGACCGGGGCGTTCAACCGCTATCGCTCGATGGACCGCGACTGGGAGGACCTCGCCCCGTACGCCGGCGCCCCGGTCAAGCAGCCGTCCCTGTTCATCGGCGGTGCGCTGGACGCGTCCACGACCTGGATGGCCGACGCGATCGACGCCTACCCCACGACCCTGCCCGGCCTGGTCTCCTCCCACCTCCTGGACGGCTGCGGCCACTGGATCCAGCAGGAACGCCCTGACGAGGTCAACCGGCTCCTCACGGCTTGGCTCGGTTCCCTGTGAGGCTCCGGTCCAGGAGGGGAAGCAGCCGCTCCCAGTGACGTCGCAGCCCTGAGGCGCTGAACGCGTCGGTGTCGGACATCGTGAAGCCGTGAACGGTGCCGGGGTAGATCTCCGAGGTGTGCTCGACACCTGCCGCGTCCAACGTGTGAACGAGCTCGGCGAGCGCCTCAGGTGTGAGGTCGCCCTCGGCGTGCCCGAAGTGGGCCCGAGCCTTGAGCCGTGCGAGGAGTTCGGGACCGTCGGCGTGCACGGGGGCGTGGAACGCGGCCACGGCGGCCACCCGCTCGGGATGAGCCGCGGCGGTCCGTACCGCGAGAAGACCGCCGAAGCGGGTGTGCGTTCGTCTTCGCCGATGTGTGCGGGGAGTTCGACGACCGGGGTCGGGCCGTGCCGGTGGAAGACGCTGGGGACGAGCACGTAATACCCGTGTCCTGCCAGCTCGCAGGCCATGTCGCGCAGGACGGGCCGGATACCGAAGCCGTCCGTCCACGGACCTGGTCGTGACCGACAGAGATACTTGACCGATCGTTCTTGATTCTTCTAGGGTTCCGTCGTGGCCAGGACCAAGGAATTCGATCCGGACGCCGCGCTCCAGTCGGCTCTCGAGCTGTTCTGGCGGCGCGGGTACGAAGCGACGTCGGTGGCGGACCTCGTCGAGCATCTCGGCATCGGCCGCGCCAGCCTGTACGCGACCTTCGGCACCAAACGCGAGCTGTACCTGAAGGCGCTGGACCGGTACGCCGAGTCGCGCGACCCGCTCCTGGTCGCCGAGTTGTCGCAGCCGGGCCCGGCGCTGCCCGCGGTGCGGGCGCTGGTGCGCCGCTTCGCGGCGGAGGCGGCCGCCCCCGACCAGCGGCTGAACGGCTGCTTCGTCACCAACACCGCGGCCGAACTCGCCCCGCACGACCCCGCCGCCGCGCGCAAGGTCGAGCTGAGCTGGGAGCACATCGAGACGCCGCTGCACTCCGCGCTCGTACGGGCGCAGGTGCAGGGGGAGTTGACGCGGGACCGTGATCCGCGGGCGCTGGCCCGCATGTTGCTCGTCCTGTTGCAGGGGCTGCGTGTCGTCGGCAAGGCGTCGGACGATCCCGCCCGGGTGCGGGACGCGGCCGAGCAGGCGTTGACACTCCTCGACTGACACGGCCGTCCCGTGCGGCGCGAGCCACCCGGGTCGGTTTCCTGCGTCCTGATATTGGATCGATCGGTTCAGAAATGCTGTTGCTGTCGCCAGTCCAGCAAGGCGGCGGGCCACCCGCGTCCATCGGCCTGCGTCCATCGGCCTCCATCCATCCGCCCCCACCCATCAACCTCCAGGAGTCATCGCCATGCATCGCTTCGTCGGCAAGAACGTCCTCGTCACCGGTGCCGGATCCGGGCTCGGCCGGGCCATCGCGCTCGCCTTCGCCGCCGAGGGCGCCGGCGTGGTCGTCGCGGGGCGCACCGCCGCCTCCCTCGACGAGACGGTGGGCCTCATCGGGGCAAAGGGCGGTACGGCCGTCGCCGTCACCGCCGACGTCACCGACTCGGGTCAGTTGCGTCGCCTCGTGAGCGAGAGCGTCGACCGGCTCGGCGGACTCGACATCGCGGTCAACAACGCGGGCATCCTGCGCGGTGCGGGGCTCGTCGGCGACGTGAGCGAGGAGGACTGGGAGGCGGTGCTGCGGACCAACGTCACCGGGGTGTGGCTGGCCATGAAGCACGAGATCGCGCACATGAAGGACAGCGGCGGTGGCGTCATCGTCAACATCGCCTCCAACCTGGGCGCCCACCGGCGCATCCCGAACGCCGCCGCGTACATCACCTCGAAGGCGGCGGTCTCCGCGCTGACCCGCGCCGCCGCTCTCGACCACATCCACCAGGGCGTCCGGATCAACGCGGTCAGCCCGGGGGCCTCCGCCACCACGATGTCGCTGCGGCCCGGCGAGACGGAGGCGGAGCGCGCGGAGCGGATGAAGTCGGAGAGTCCGCTCGGCCGCGTCGCGGAGGTCGAGGAGGTGGCGGCGGCGGTGCTCTACCTCGCCTCGCCCGCGGCCGGCGCGGTGGTCGGCACCGATCTGGTCGTCGACAGCGGGGCCTCGGCCTGAGCGACAGGCACCGGGGCCTCCTCCTGTTGGTCCCGTCGCGCGCGCGAACTTGCCGCCGCAGCACATCCATTGGGCGCGGAGGGAGTGGACGGAACACCTAGGGTGAGCGTATGGACCTTCCTGACGGTCGGCTCGCCGATGACCTGATCACCGACCCGTACGGCGCCTACGAGACCTTGCGGACCTCGTCGCCGGTGCACCGGATCAGGGGCACCGACGGGCAGCCGGCCTGGATCGTCACCCGTTACGAGGACGTACGGGCGGGGCTCGCGGATCCGCGCCTTTCGCTGGACAAGAAGAACGGGCTCCCCGGCAACTACCACGGCTCACGACTGCCGCCGGCGCTCGACGCGAACCTGCTGAACATGGACCCGCCCGACCACACACGTATCCGGCGCCTGGTCGGCAAGGCCTTCACCACGGGCCGGGTCGAGCGACTGCGCGCACCGGTCCGCGTACTGGCCGACGGCTTCCTCGACGCCCTTGGGCCGCACGGCAGCACGGACCTGATCGCCGCCTACGCGGCACCGCTGCCGATCGCCGTCATCTGCGAGCTGCTCGGTGTCGCGCCGGACCGGCGCGGTGACTTCCGCGGGTGGGCGCAGGCGCTCCTCGTGCCCGACCCGGACCGGCCCGAGGACGGCAAGAAGGCGGTCGCGGCGATGCTGTCCTACTTCGTCGAGCTGATCGAGCACAAGCGGCACAGCCCCAAGGACGACCTGCTGTCCGATCTGATCGCGGCCCATGACGCGGAGGACGGCCGGCTGTCCGAGGACGAACTGCTGAGCCTGGCCTTCCTCATCCTGGTCGCCGGGTTCGAGAACACCGTGCAGCTCATCGGCAACGCGGTCCTGGCGCTGCTCCGCCACCCCGCGCAACTGGCCGCGCTGCGCAAGGACCCGAGCAGGATTCCGGCGGCCGTGGAGGAGGCGGCCCGCTACGAAGGCCCCGCGCTCCTCGCGATCCGCCGCTTCCCCACGCAGGACATGGCGATCGGCGGCGTGACCGTGAAGGCGGGGGAGACGGTGCTGCTCTCGCTGTCGGCCGCCAACCGTGACCCCGGCCGGTTCCCCGACCCCGACCACTTCGACGTCGGCCGCGACACGGCCGGGCACCTCGCTCTCGGGCACGGCATCCACTACTGCCTGGGCGCGCCGCTGGCCCGCGCCGAGACCGAGATCGCGCTCCGCGCGCTGCTCGAACGGTTCCCGCGGCTCGAACTCGACGTGGACGCCGGGGACCCCGCCCCCTGGCGGCGATCGCTGCGCGCCCGGGGCCTCGACCGGCTCGCGGTGCGTTACGAGGCCGGCGCTTCGCCCGTCATCCGTTCGGATGAGAACGCCCGCGACTGAGGCCGCGGCCCGCCCGGTTCCCCCGTGGGCGGGCCGCGGCGGTCCGGAGGTTACCCCTGCTGGGTGTTGATGCAGCTCGCCCAGCCGTTGCCGATCTCCAGGCCGGTGTTCTCCCAGGTGCTGCGGTAGAAGTTCTTGGTCCCGCCGTCGGTGTGGTCGTAGGTGAAGCGGGCCATGCCGCCCTCGCCGTCCCAGGTCACGTACGCCTTGTAGTGGTGGCGCTCGCAGTCGTTGGGGAAGGGCCAGTCCGGGTCGGCGTGGGCCGGCGTCACCGCCAGGAGGAGGGCCCCCACGGTCGTGGTGAGGGCGGTGGCGGCGTGCCTGAGGGGCTTGTGCATGCGTGCTCCTTGGTGGTTCTCGTGGGTGGGTTCGCCCGGCCGTCCGGTGCCTCGGGTGTGTTCCACGAGGAGGGCTTCCGGGGCGGGATGAGTGCAGTTTGTGGCGGTCCGGAAAGGCTGTGCAAGCTCGTCCCGGTTGCTTCGCTGATGTCGGGATCCCTATCGTTCCGACCTGCTGGGACGGCGCGATCCCGGGACGGGGGACGGCCCGCTGAAGCACCGTCACGCCACACGGAGAGGGCCACGCCGATGGCCGACGGACAGGGTGAGGGGACGGTCGCTCCGGCGCAGCGGTTGGGCGCCGCGTTGCGGTCCTTGCAGCAGCGCTCCGGGCGGACCCTGCGGTCCCTCGAGGCCGAGGTGCTGATCAGTGACTCGTCGCTGTCGCGCTATCTGCGGGGCAGTACGGTCCCGCCGTGGTCCACGGTCAGGGACTTGTGCCGGGCGCTGGGCGGGGACCTGGTCGAGTACCGGGTGCTGTGGGAGGCCGCCGACCGGAGCCAGAGCCCGTCCGGGCCGGAGACGCCGCAGGTCAGCACTGTCGTGCCGGTACGGGTACGGGCACCCGGCGAACACGAGCTGAAGCCGGGTCCGGCCCCGGCCCCGACCCCGGTTCCGGCTCCCACTCCGGCTCCGAAGCGTGTACGCGGCGACGGCCGCTGGGCCCCATTGCGTCAGCGCTGGGCCGTCACCGTCTTCGGTGTGCTCGCGGGCGGGGTGCTCGGCGCGCTCCTCACTCTCTTCCTCGCGATGCCCGAACGGGACCCGGCGCAGGAGTCCGCCGGGCCCGCCGCGGTGACCGGTCTCGGCGACCGGCCCGGCCGGTCCGAGGCGGTGCGGCCCTTCATCAACCGGGCCACCGGGCACTGCCTGGACCACAGCCTCGACCACGGACTGCGCACCTATCCGTGCAACGGGCTGAGCTACCAGCGGTGGACCGTCCGCGCCCTGCCCGACGGCGCTTTCCAGATCCGCAATCACGCCACCGGGTCCTGCCTGAACAGCGCCGAGGCGGTCCTGCGCGTCGGCGGCTGCGCCACCTCACCGTCCGGCACGTGGTCGGTGAAGGCCTGGCCCGACGAGTCGGTGGGTCTGGTCGGCACGGCGACGGGCGCCTGCGTCGAGGACGGCACCGACGGACTGCGGCCCGCCCCCTGCGGGCGGACGGACCGCCAGCGGTGGGGCTGAGCGCGGACGTTCGCTTCGAGCGGGCTACGGGTCAGCTACGGATCAGCCGCCGATGTCCGCGTTCTGCGCGGCCGTGACGATCGCCGCCGCGTCCTCGGGCAGCAGGTACCCCTCGGCGACGGACGTCCGCGCGGCGGCGCGGACCTTGGCCACGTAGTCGGCATGGGTCGGGTACAGGCGGCTGAGCACGGGTTCGGGGGTGGCCGGCAGGCGCGGGTCGGACGGGTCGCCCTCGTCGTGCCGGTCCCAGGGGTCGGCGTCGCCGTTCCACGGGTCGCGGGCCCCGTACAGGCCGCAGAAGACGCCGCTGTCCGTCGTGGAGCGGGTACCGGTGAGGGTCCGGGTGGGCACGGTGACGTCGGGCAGCCGGACGCCGCCGGTGGCCAGGCCGGTCGCCGGGTCGCGCAGGACGGTGCTCAAGTGGGCGCCGCCCGGCGGCCGTTGACCGCCGTCGGCCCAGCCGGCCAGGTGGCGCAGCGCCGCGTTCATCGCCCAGTGGCCGGGGCCGTCGTTGAACGGGGCCGAACCGGCGGCGCAGTCGGGCGACGGGGCCGCCGCGCCCGCCGACTTCCGCACGGTCGGGTTGCCCAGGTCGTAGGCCCACTGGTCGCCGTGCGCGGTGCCCGCCAGCTCCCAGTGCACGACGCTGTCGGTGTCGGGCTGCCGGGCGGCCGCGGCGCCGGGCACGTCGGTCTCGGTGAGTACGACGAACGTCGGCTCGGCCAGATCGGTCCTGATCCGGGACGGGTTCGGCATCAGCAGGGTGTCGGCGAGCACCCCGCTGAGCGGGGCGGCGATCGCGCTGTTGCTGTGCACCATGAAGCCGTCGTAGACCTTGGCCACCGGGTGGACGGCGTTGACGTACGTCGTCATGAAGCCCGCCGACTGGGACTCCCCGTCGGCGAGGAGCGTCCTGACCGGGAGGCCGCCGAGCGGGTCCGGGCCGTCCGGGGACCGTAGCGCCTGTCCGGCCTGGGAGAAGATGTCGTAGGCGAAGGCGTCGCCGGGGTGGACGAGGCTGCCGTAGCGGGCCGGGTCCCAGCCCTTCAGGCCCTTGATCTGGCCGAGGCCGCCGTTGACGCCGACGGCCTGCGCCGAGACGCCGACCCAGGCGTAGCCCTGGCGCAGCAGCTCGTCGCGCTGGAACCAGTAGTCGGGGGAGAGGTCGAGCTGGCCGCTGACGTTGAGCCATTCCACGACCACCGTGCCGTTGAACTTCGCCGGGTCGGCGGGGCGGCGCACCAGCAGGCGGCTCCTGTAGTCGGCGGTGCCGGAGGCGCGGACCTTCCAGCGGCCGTCCGAGGTCCACAGACCGGACTTGGCGTACGAGGTGGCCGTGCCGGAGAGGAAGTACTCCCGCTCGGTGTAGCCGAACGAGCCGAGGTCCTCGGCGGCGGCGAGGAACGGGAAGCCGTGGCTGCCTTCGGGCGGGAGGGTGACGGCCGGGGGCGCGGCCGCCGCGGAAGCGGACGGGGGCAGGGTGAGGAGGGCGCCGCAGAGCAGCGCCCCCAACGCGGTGGCGGTGACGGACCGCCGGGACAACCGGGCGAGTGTGCGCACGAGGTGCCTCCGTGGATGCGGGTCCCCGAGGGGCTGCGACCGCAGTGTCGAGGCGGGCGCGACCTGTCGGCATCGGCGATTCCACCGGTGTCCCGTGGTGCGTGCGTCCGGTGTCCCGGGCAGCGCGTCGCGTCCGGTGTCCGTCCCGGAGCGCGCGTGTCAGGAATCGGCGGCGTGCTCGCGCAGGTACGCGCCGAGCCGTTCGATGGCTGACGGGTTGCGCGGGCTCTCGACGAGGTCGGCGTAGTCCAGGGTGTAGATCCGCTTGTTCTTGATCGCGGAGACGTTCCGCAGCGGTGGGTAGGAGAGCAGGAACTTCTTCTTCTGCGCCGCGCTGGTCGTGCCGTAGTCGTTGATGACGACGACGTCGGGGTTCCGCTTCACGACGGTCTCCCAGCCGACGGTCGTCCACGAATCCTTGAGGTCGTGCAGGAGGTTGACGCCACCGGCCTCGCTGATGACCTGCTCGGGCGCGGCGTAGCGGCCGGACGTGAACGGCTGGTCCTGGCCGCTGTCGTAGAGGAAGACCGAGGGCTTGTCGGCGCCCCGGGGAGCCTTCGCCCGTACGGCGGCGATCCGTGCCTTGTACTCCGCGACCAGTTTGCGGGCGCGCTCCTCGACGCCGAAGATGCGGCCGAGGTGGTCGAGGTCCGTGTAGAGCGCGTCGAGCGGCGGCATGATCCCGCGCGAGGTGCCGGTGACCGCGTTGCGGCAGGACTCGGTGAGCAGATACGTGTCGACACCTGCCTTGTGCAGCTCGTCCGGCGTCAGCGTGTTCTCGTTGAACCCGTAGTTCCAGCCGGCGAAGACGAGGTCGGCGCGGGCGTCGAGGGCGATCTCCTTGGTGATGCGGTCCTTGCCGAGCCACTTCACCTTGTCGTACGCGTCCTTGTACGGGAGGTCCTCGGTGGCGCCCTTGTCGGCGGGCATGACGTACCCGGCCATGCGGTCCTCAAGGCCGAGCGCGAACATCAGCTCGGTGATGCCGACGTCGTTGGTCACCACCCGCTCGGGGCGCTTGTCGTAGGTGACCTTCTTTCCGCAGTTGGTGACGGTCACCGCCCGCGTGTCACCGCTCTTGGACTCGGACGCGACGTCCGCTCCGCAGGCGGTCAGGGTGAGGGCGGCGGCGAGGCCGAGCGAGGCGGTGGGCAGGAGCTTGCGCACAGGAGCCTTCCAAAGGGGCGAGGGATTGCGGGAGTTCAGGGGGCGAGCTGGTCGAACAGGAACTGGGTGGTGCCGGTCTCCGGGTGGCGGACCCGGTGCGCGCGGACGCCGAAGACGTCGGCGAGCAGCGCGGGGGAGAGGACCTCGTCCGGCGGGCCGGAGGCGACGACGCGCCCGCCGTGCAGGACGTGCAGCATGTCGCAGTGGGCGGCGGCGAGGTTGAGGTCGTGCAGGGCGGCGAGGACGGTCGGGCCGCTCTTGCGGACCCTGCCCAGCACGTCGAGCTGGTGGGCGATGTCGAGATGGTTGGTGGGCTCGTCCAGGACGAGGACGCGCGGCTCCTGGGTCAGCGCGCGGGCGATGAGCACCCGTTGTTTCTCGCCACCGGAGAGCGACAGGAAGCCACGTGTCGCCAGGTGTGCCACCCCGGCCTGCTCCAGCGCGTACCGGCACAGTTCCCGGTCGCGGGCGGCGGTGCGGTCGCGGTGCGGGAGGCGGCCCATCGCGACGACCTCGGTGACCGTGAAGTCGAAGTCCGCCGCCGACTCCTGCGGCAGCGCGGCGAGCAGCCGCGCCGCCGCCCGCGGGTTCATGCGGTGCACGTCCTCGCCGTCGACGCGGACGAGGCCGGCGTCGGGGCGCCGGGCCCGGTAGACGCACCGCAACAGGGTCGACTTGCCACTGCCGTTGGGGCCGACGAGGCCCACGAAGGTGCCGGCGGGCACGTCGAGCGTGACCTCGTCGACGAGCCGGACGCCCGCCACCTCGACCGACACACCTTCGACGTCGAGCCGCACGTGTTTCTCCTCCTCGGGAACGAACCGCAGTACAGGGGACGGGTCAGCGCCCGGCGAGCGCGTGGCCGCCGCGCCGCATGAGCAGCAGGAACGCGGGCACACCGAGGGCGGCCGTCACCACGCCCACGGGCAGTTCGGTCGGTGCGAGCACCACGCGCGACACCACGTCGGCCCACACGAGCAGCACGGCCCCGGCGAGCGGCGCGACGGCCAGGACGCGGCTGTGCGAGGCACCGACGAGCATCCGCACGAGGTGCGGCACCATGAGGCCGACGAAGCCGATCGCCCCGCTCACGGCGACGACCGTGCCGGTCATGGCCGCCGTCACGACGAACAGTTCCCGCCGCAGCCGGTCGGGCGGTACGCCGAGCGCCGCCGACGTCTCGTCGCCCATCGCGAGGGCGTCGAGCGAGCCCGCCCGCACCCTGAGCCACAGCCAGCCCGCCACCACGGTCGCGGCGACCAGCGGCACCTTCGGCCAGGTGGCCCCGCCAAGGCTGCCGAGCAGCCACATCATGGCCGCGCGCGCCGCCTCGCCCCGTTCGGCGCCGAAGACCATGACGGTCGTGACGGCCTGGAACCCGTAGGCGAGGGCCGTGCCGGTCAGGACGAGGCGCAGGGGGCTGAGTCCGAGGGGTGAGCGGGCCACCGCGTAGACGATGAGGGTCGCGGCGAGCGCGGAGAGGAAGGCGGAGAAGGAGAGCGCCCAGACGCCGAGTCCGGCGAGCGCGCCGAACAGGATGACCGCGTTGGCGCCGACCGCGGCGCCGGAGGAGATACCGAGCACGAAGGGGTCGGCCAGGGCGTTGCGCACCAGCGCCTGGACGGCGACACCGACCGAGGCGAGGCCCGCGCCGACCACGGCCGCGAGGACGACGCGCGGGAAACGTATCTCCCACACGATGGTGTAGGCCCCCGCGTCCGCACTGCCCAGCTCCCCGCCGCTGAGCCCGGCCCACATCAGCCGCACCACCTCCCGCCAGCCCAGACCCGCGGCGCCGAGGGCGACCCCGCACGCGAGCGAGGCGATCAGCACGAGCGCGAGCCCGATGACCAGCGGGACGGTCGGCAGGTGTCTTCGGCGCGCGCGGGAGACACCCGCGGAATCCTGGACAGCGGCGGTGCGGAGCAAAGCGGGCGCACATCCTCCGGGTCGGTGCCACGGCCACAGCGGGCAGGGCACCTGAGGACCGGGAGGGCCTCGGCGGTCCCTGCTCGCAGTCCACGGCGAGCGGTCGACGGGTCGCACACCTGCCGTGGGTGATCGGACTCGCGCGGCCCGGACTCGGACGAGAACAGGCCACGCACACCGTTGCGGGACAGCGCCGGACTCGCACCGGCTTCCCCCACGGAAGGCAGCCGAAGCGTAGCAAGCCGGGGTCAGGGGCGGGGCAGGCGGGCGGGACTTACCGACGGCGCACCGGTCACCACGCGGGGTCGATCTCCGCGTGCAGGGGATGGTGGTCCGAGTACGGGCTCGGGCGCACCTGGTGGGTGAGCGGGGCGATGCCGCGGAGGAAGATGTAGTCGAACTTGCTCTGCCAGTCGGTGGTCGGCTCGCAGGCGCCGCCGTCGGGGAACGGGCGGCAGGCCGGATCGGCGTCCTTCGCCAGCGCCCACAGCGGGCGCAGTTCGGCGGCGTCCGGCACGGCGTTGAAGTCGCCGAGGACGATCGTGTGGTCGTGGCGGGCGACCTCGTCGGCGAGCACCCGCGCCTGGCCCGCCCGGATCTCCGGTTGCCTGCGCTCGGCGAAGTGCGTGTTGAAGACGCGGACGGACCGGCCGCCGACCTTGGTCGTGACGGCCAGGTACCCGCGGTCCTCGGTCCCGCCGTCGGGGTACTCCACGTTCACGGGGTCGCTCATCGGCGCCGCGGAGAGGATGGCCTGGCCGAACCCGCCGCCGTGCCAGGGCAGACCTCCGCAGCGGTTCCAGTTGCGCAGCACCGATCCGTACTCGACCTCGTAGACGAGACCGTAGAAGACCTCCAGGTAGTCCCGGATCTTCTCGACGTCGCGGACACATGCCTCCTGCAACCCGAACACCTGCGGCGCATACGTGGCGATCTCAGCGGCGCGGCCCATGTTCTGGCCGCTCCCGCACGGGTTGCAGATGTTCCAGGTCAGGACCCGGTTCGGCACGATGCCCTGGGCGGCGTCGGCGGGCAGCGGCTTGGCGATGAGCGCGCCGCTCGGGGCGCTGGGGCCGATGAGCACGATGCCGAGGGCGGCTATGGCGATCGCGAACAGACGTGTGCCCCGTCCGAGCACCATCGCCTCCCTGGAGTGGACGAACACGCGGTCACATGGCATCACATGCGGTCTTCGTAGCACGAAGAGTAGGCGACAAGGTGTCACCGGCACACGTCCGGGTCGAGCCGTTGTCACCGGCACACGTCCGGGTCGAGCCGTTGTCACCGGCACGGCGACGGGGACGCGACCCGCCACCCCGAGTGCGTCCAAGCCCGGTCGGCGGCCGCGCGCCTCTCCGCGCGGGAGCGGCGCGCGGCCACCAAGACCGTCGAGGGCCCGGCCGGTCAGCGCAGTCCGGCGAAGAGGTCGTTCTCGGGCACCGGCGCACCGGTGGTGTCCTGGACCCGTACGAAGGTCTCGATGCCCATGAACTCGCCGAACCGCTCCTTGCCCATCTTGAGGAAGAAGATGTTCTCGCCCTGGCTGGCGTGCGCGGCGAGGGAGTCGAACTTCTGCCCGCTGAACGCGGTGGTGTCCACCCAGGTGGTGATCTCGTCGTCCGGCAGGCCGATCTCCGCCATCGCCTCGGCCTCGGCGGGGTCCGGCTCCGGCATGTCCTCGCCGAACTCGCGCATGATCTCGCCGAAGCGCTCCATGCCCGAGCGGGGCATGGTCGTCCAGTACACCTTCGGGGTCAGATCGGTCAGCTCCAGCGCGGCCATCGTGATGCGGTGGGCCTGGATGTGGTCGGGGTGGCCGTAGAAACCGTTCTCGTCGTAGGTGACGACCACGTCGGGGCGGTAGTGCCGCATCAGCTCCGCGAGCCGGGCCGCGCCCTCCTCCACGGGGGTCTTCCAGAACGAGCCCGGGGCGTCGTTGCTCGGCCAGCCCATCATCCCGGAGTCGGCGTAGTCGAGCATCTCCAGGTCGCTGATCTTGAGGACTTCGCAGCTCGCCTCGAGCTCCTGCCGGCGCATCGCGGCGACGGCCGCGGGATCGTGGCCGGGATCGCCCGGCTTCACCCCTCCCGGCCCGTCCCCGCACGCGCCGTCGGTACAGGTCACGAGCACCGTGCGGATACCGTCCGCCGCATAACGCGCCAGGACGCCACCGGTGCTGGTCGCCTCGTCGTCGGGGTGGGCGTGCACAGCCATGAGCGTCAACGGCCGGTCAGTCATGGAACGGTCCTCCTGCGGACATATGTGTTTCGGTACGAGGGCACGGCGGACCTGCCTGGGTGCCGCTCCCTCAGGCGGTGCAACAGCGCGGGGCCGCATCGCTGTTCCCGGGGCCCCGTGCCGCTGTCCGGCGCCACGCTCCCGGACTTTCCGGCCGAATGTGCTCGGGCGGCCCCGGCCGCATCCGCGTAGCGTCGTACCCGGCATGTCACGAACCGGGTCCAGGTTCTGTCCTAGGTGTGGGGGACCTCCCCGGATCCGTTCGCCTCCCTAGGAGTACGCCATGAACGACGACATCGTTCTGGAACCGGCCGCGCAGCAGTTCGCCGACGCGACCGCCCGGCCGCCGCTGCTCTACGAACTCGGGGTCGAGGGCGCCCGCCGACTGCTCGACGAGGTGCAGTCCGGGCCGGTCGGGAAGCCGGACGTGGACGAGAAGTGGATCACGGTCGCGGCGGGGGCCGGGGACGTGCGGGTGCGCATCGTCAAGCCCGTCGGCACCACCGGTGTCCTGCCGGTGATCCTCTTCGTGCACGGCGGCGGCTGGATCCTCGGCAACGCGGGCACCCACGACCGCCTCGTGCGGGAGCTGGCCGTCGGCGCCGGGGCGGCGCTGGTCTTCGTCGAGTACGACCGCTCCCCGGAGGCGAAGTACCCCGTCGCCGTCGAGCAGGCGTACGCGACCGCACAGTGGATCACCACCAAGGGCGGCGACGAGGGCTTGGACGGTTCCCGCCTCGTCGTCGCCGGTGACTCGGTCGGCGGCAACATGAGCGCGGCGCTCACCCTCCTAGCCAAGCAGCGCGGCGACGTGACCTTCCTCCACCAGTCGCTCTACTACCCCGTCACCGACGCGGGACAGGACACCGAGAGCTACCGGACCTTCGCCCACGGCCCGCACCTGACCGCCAAAGCCATGGAGTGGTTCTGGGACGCCTACACCACCGATCCGGACGAGCGGAACCAGATCACCGCGTCGCCGCTCCGCGCGACCCTGGAGGACCTGCGGGGGCTCCCGCCCGCGTTCATCATCGTCGACGAGAACGACGTGCTGCGCGACGAGGGCGAGGCGTACGCCCGCAAACTGACCCGGGCCGGCGTCCCGACCACCAGCGTCCGCTACAACGCCACCCTGCACGACTTCATGATGCTCGACCCGGTCCGTGGGACGCGGGCGTCGTCCGCGGCGGTCGCCCAGGCCGTCCAGGTCCTGCGCGAGGCGCTGGGGACGGCGTGAACACCGGCGAACAGGCCTCGCGCGGCCTGGCCGACATCGAGGCGTACCTGTACCGGGAGGCCCGCCTCAGCTCCGCGCGCCGACGCGTCGCCGCATTCATCGAGCGCACCGAAGGACTCACGTACGAGCAGCGCAGAGACATCGAGGAGTGGTATCTCGACGAGCAGATATACGTGGCCCGCATGGTGACGGAGCACATCGCCGAGAGCGTCGACGCGGCGGAGGAAGCCCACCACACCCGGTTCGCACGGTGGCTGCGCGGCACCCTGTGCGCCATGGTGGTGACGGTCGTGGTGACGTTCGTGTGCACGGCGGTCGTCGTGGGGTCGATGACCTGACACGGCACCGGGGCGGCTAGCCTCCCGCCCCATGAACCAGCGCAGACGAAAGAAGCTCACCCGGCGCCTCTTCCACGCCATCTGGACGGGCGACCCGGCCGGTGCGCGGGCGGCGCTGCGGGCCGGTGCGGACCCCACCTGGACGGACAGCGAAGGCACCACCTTCCTGTACACGGCGGCCGTGCAGGGAGAGGCGGAGATCGTCCGCCTCCTCCTGGCGGCGGGCGCGCCGCCCGACGCCGAGAGCGAGGGGGCCGGAGCGGAGGGCACCCCGTTGTGCGCCGCCGCCTGCTGGGGGCACACCGAGGCGGTACGCGCGCTGCTGGCACACGGCGCGGACCCGCACCTGCGGGAGGACCGCGGCACCGGCCGGACGCCCCTGCAATGGGCGGACAACGGCCCGCACCCCGCGACCGCCGCCCTCCTCACCGCCGCGACGGGCACGTGACAAGGTCGGTTACCTCACAGAAAAAACACAGTCGGCGAGAGCAACTGCCCGAATCTGTCTGGGTTTGACGGCCCCGCCGAGGTCCGGACGGCGCAGAAAGGACCGGCCCGGAAGTCGTTCATGATCGTACGATCCTGCCCGTGAACATACGCCGCACCCTCTCCCTCGCCGTGGCCACCGCCGCGATCGTCCCCGCCTTCTGCCTGACCGCCGCCCCGGTGTTCGCCGCGACGTCCGCGGCCGCCGACGAGTCGGCCCGGCCGACCTACGACGAGCTGAAGAAGGCCGCCGAGGACGCGGACACGGCGTACGAGAAGGCCTCCGCCGACAAGAAGGCGGGCCTGGAGAAGCTGAAGGCGCTGTTCGACGCCCTCGACCACGACGACACCCACCCGCTGCGCGCCGCGTACCTCGCCGCCGACAAGGCGTACACCACCGCCAAGGACGACCGGAAGACGGCGGACGACGCCGTCACGGCCGCCGAGGCGAAGCTGGAGTCCGCGGCCGAGGCCGACAAGCCCGCCGCCCAGGCCGAGCTCGACACCGCCCGCACCGCCGCGCGGACCGCCGCCGACGCCGAGCGGGACGCCGAGACCGCACGGGACGAGGCGCGCGAGGCCATCACCGACGTCAGGGTCGCCGAGTCCCGTGTGTACAACGGGCTGACCAACGCGGAGAAGAAGGCCGCCGAGGACAAGAAGAACGCGCACGCCGCGCTGGAGGCCGCGCGCGAGTGCGTGCGCACGGACGACCTCACCGTCCTCGCCAAGGGCCTGCCGCAGAAGATCGTCGCGGGCACGACCACCGACTTCACGGTGACCGTCGCCAACAGCACCGACCGCACCCTGACGGTGCGGCCGCTGATGATGTTCCGCCTCGACGCCACCAACGACCGCCAGCACTTCATGACGGTGCAGTGGTCGCGCGACGGTGCGCCGTGGCAGGAGCTCGACCAGATGGAGAACCACCCGACCACCATCGAGTCGATGAAGCCCGGCGCCTCGACCGATCTGCGCCTGCGTCTCACGCTGGTCGACAACACCCCGGCCATGAAGGCGTGGGGGCTCCTCGCGGGCGACGCCGGCGACCCCTACAACCCGTGCGTGCTCGGCCCGATGAAGCGCTACGACTTCTCCGTCCTGACCGCGGGCAGCGAGTCGCCCGCCCCGGGCGACGCCGAGCCCGGCGAGGTGCCCGACAAGGACCGCCCGGCGCCCGGCGACGCCCCGAAGACCGACGCCCCGAAGACCGACGCTCCGAAGGACGCCCCGCAGGGCGGCACCTCCGGCAAGCCCGTGCAGGGCGTGGCCGACGAGCAGAGCGGCGGCCTGGCCGCCACGGGCTCCTCGAACGTCGTGCCGGCCGCGGCCGTCGCCGCCGGTGCCGTGGCCCTCGGCGCGGGCGCCGTGGTCGTCGCCCGGCGCCGTCGCGCCACCAGCTGATCCACGCGAGGGGCGGGCGCCTTCGCGCCCGCCCCGATCCGCACACCCGCGCACCCGCACGCAGGTCTCCGCGGTCTCCGCGGTCTCCGCGGTCTCCGCGGTCCCTCTGGTGTCTGTGCTGTCTGTGGTCTCCGCGGTTCCTACAGGAAGTGCTGCACGGCGCGCGTGGCGACCTCGGCGGCGCGGAACCCCAGCGGACGCTTCGCCCAGCGGCCGGGGTCCACCTTCACGCTGTGGGTCACGTCGTTCTCGTAGTCCGCGTCGAGGGCGGCGGTGAACTCCGGGTCGAGCACGGCGAGCATCACTTCCTCGTCGTGGTCGAGGGAGCGCCGGTTGAGGTTGGCCGAGCCGATGAGCGACGCGGTGCCGTCCACCGTGACGATCTTGCAGTGCAGCATGGTCCGCTGGTACTCGCGTACGCTCACGCCGCACTCGAGCAGCTTGTGGTAGTGGTGGCGCCCGGCGATCCGGCTGATCTGCTTGTCGGTGTGCGGCCCCGGCACGAGGAGTTCGACCTCAACACCGCGGCGCGCGGCCGTGCACAGCAGCTCGACGAAGTGGTCGTCGGGCGAGAAGTAGGCGGTGGCCAGGCGCAGCCGCTCCTCCGCGGACTCGATCGTCGCCCGCAGCAGCGTCTGGATGTCCTGCCAGCCGATGCTCGCCGACCCGCGCACCACCTGGACGACGGAGTCGCCCTTCGGCTCGTGCTCGATGAACCGGTCGCGCTCGTCGAAGAGTTCGTCGTGGCACTCCGCCCAGTTCTGGGCGAAGGCGGCGCAGATCCCGTCGACGGCCGGACCCTCCACCATGACGTGCGTGTCACGCCACTCGTGCGGCCCGCGCGCGTCCCCGCACCACTCCTCGGCGATACCGACACCCCCGGTGAACGCCGTCACCTCGTCGACGACGAGCACCTTGCGGTGGCACCGGTGGTTCTGCTTGAACGGGGACAGCAGCAGAGGCTTGCGGAACCAGGCGACGTCGACCCCCGCCTCGTCCATCAGGTCGAGCAGATCCCGCTCGATGGTGCGGCTGCCGAACGCGTCCAGGAGCAGCCGTACGCGCACACCGGCGCGCGCACGCTCGGCGAGGACGTGGGCGAACTCCCGCGCTATGTCGCCCTTCCAGTAGACGAACGTCATCATGTCGACCGTGTGCCGCGCCTCACGGATCGTCCGCAACATGGCGGGGAAGATCTCGTCGCCGTTGCGCAGGGGCGTCAGCTTGTTCCCCTCGGTCGCGGCCACGCCGATGAGGCGCTCCATACGACGTCGCAGCCGCTGTGTCCGATCGGACTGAGATCTCTCGGAGGCCGGGTCGGCGACCGGGGCCGCGGTACTGACAGACATGAACTTCTCCAGGTAGGAGCTGTAACGGGGGGCGCGCATCCGCATGCCCCGTCACGTTTCGTTCACACCTGACGCCCTCGGACACGACACCGTTGAGGGGGTGGGCCCGGCCGTGGCACCCTCCGCGGATGGATACGCGGGAGAGCGCGTCGTGGGACCCTACCTCCCCATGCGCGCGGCGGGCCTGCACCTGGCCGGCATGGACATTCACTTCTTCAGCCACTCCGAACTCGCCGCACTGCTTCCGGCGGACGAGTTCACCGCCGTTCTTCCTCCGCGCGTCCACCGCACCCGGCGCGGCCCGGCACACCTGGGCCAGTGGTCGCAGTGGGAGGCCATCTACCGACGGGCCTCACCACCCGCCTCCCATGAGTTCGGGGTAGTCGAAGCGGTAACCGGCGAAGTCGGCGATGTGGACGTAACCGAGACGCTGGTACAGGGCGTTGCTGGTCGGGTTGGCCGGGTCCGTGAAGAGGACGACGTCCGTCGCGCCCGCAGTCAGGGCGGCGCCGCTCGTCTCCACGGTGACCGCCCCCGCGTAGCCGCGACCGCGGAGGTGGGCCGGGGTGTAGACGGGGTCCACCCGGACCATGCCCCCCGTGACCGAGGTGGCCGCGGCCATGGCGACGGGTGTGCCGTCCTCGGCCTCCCAGAAGGTGAAGTGCCGGTCGCCGAAGCGCGACGCGTCCCAGCGTCCGGCGTCGATCAGGTCGATCGACACCTGCTCGCCGACATCGACGCAGAACGCACGGCACCAGCGGACGATCCGCTCCCGGTCCGTCCCGCCGGCGGCGCGCCCCCGCCCCTCGGGAAGCGGCCGGGGCGGGGTGAGGGTGCCGAGCCGGTAGAGGTGTGTCCACCAGAAACGTGTCGGCGCCGCCCCCGTGTGTCGCGGCCAGGCCTCGGCGAAGGCACCGGCGGTGTCCACGTCGGCGATGACGTATCCCGGGAGGTGGCCCAGCGCGGCCAGGTGTGCGGCGAGGGTGTGGACCTGCTCGAAGGAGAGGGGCGTGAGGCCCAGGCGGCCGCGCGGGGTGAGGTAGAGGATCGCCCGCACCTCACCGCCCGCTTCCAGCCGGCCGAACACGGGGACGTCGGCGGCATCGGCGGTTCCGGCGGGCGGGCCCGTGCGGAGCTTCTCGATGTCGGTCAGCGGCGTGTTGTGCAGAGCGGGGCGCGAACGCAGGAAGTCCCCGGCTCGGGCGAGGAAGTCGTCGACGTCGTGGGTGAGGTGCCAGCCTTCGGGCCAGTCAGCGGGAAGCATGCCTCATGGTCCCGGATGGGTAGCGCGCCGTCCGCCGCCCGGGGCGTACAAAGAGGCCCCCGCCGCCCGGGGCACACAAAAAACGTCGGCCTTCCTCATGGGGCCCGGGGATGGGCGGGACCCTGAGGAAGGCCGCTCGGTCACCGTGCGGGTCGGCGACGCGCGCCGGGCCGCCGGGTGATCAACGGGTGGGCGCGGTGACCCAGCCCTTCTTCACCAGCTGGTCACAGTGCCACTTGCTCTGGGACGGGGACTCGCCCTTCGCCTTCGTGGCCGCCATGCAGTCCTTGTAGGGGAACGGCGGCCCGTCCTGGGAGGCGGGCGCCGCGCTCGCCACCGAAGCGGCAAGGCCGGTGGCGGCGATGGCCGTGGCCAGGGCAATGCTCATTCGACGCATGAAAGTGCACCTTTCGCTGAGTACGGGACGGACCTGCACGAACCTCAACGGTCCCGGCCCGTGCGACGGCACGCCCGCCCTGCGGCCCCCACCCGTATGCAGGAATCGTCCGCACCGTGTGCGGCCCGGTTCAGGCGCCGTCGGCCCAGCCGCGGAGCGCGTCGCGATCAGGGAAGTGGGCGACGTTCTTGTCGTGGGGGTGGGAGGTGTACTGGTGGAACAGCCAGTCGGCCTGGATACGGGGTTCGCCTGCGGTGACGTAGTCGGCGATCCACAGGCCGTCTCCGGCGTAGGAGGCGGTGTCGGCGTTGAGCCAGAAGTCGCGGTTCGTGTAGAGGACGACGCGGTGGTGCGGCCGTTGCTTCTTCAGCCGGCGGATGAAGTAGTCCTTCTCCTTGCTGGAGGCGTGGCTGCCGTTGCCGGTGGCCTCCCAGTCCACGGCCAGCACGTCGCCCGCCGTGTCGGGGATCTTGGAGAGGAAGTGGCGGGCCTGGGCGCGGATACGGCCCGGCCACAGGAAGTGGTAGTAACCGACCACCAGTTTCGCGCGGCGGCCCGTCCGGGTCTGGGCTTCGAGATGGGGGTTGGCGTAGCTGCGGCCCTCGGTCGCTTTGATGAAGACGAACGACTGGTCGTCGGTGGCGTAGGAGGGCGGCTGGTACGCGCTGATGTCGAGGCCGTGCAGCATGTGGGGCTCCTCGCCGTGGTTCGTGCCTGGCGCTGCCCGGGTGATGCCCGCTGCGGGCGTGACGACCCGCGACCCGTGGTTCGAACGTGGATGTGGCTGGTCGCCCATATGGGTGCGCGCGGGCGGGGGCGCCCTGAGAGGATCCCGGCATGTTCGCTTACGGGATCGAGGGCTACCTGCCGCGCTGGTCGAGTGACCTCGCCTCGGTCGTGGCGGACCACGGCCGGCGCCTGCGCGCGCTCATCGGCCGTCCGCTGAGCCGCGTATGGCAGGTCTGGGACACCGAGGACGACGAATGGTTCCGCGACTGCCCGGTCGTGCTCGACTTCTCGGGCGAGCGGGTGGAGATCAATCACCGCAGGTTCGCCGATCTCTCGATCGCCTGGAACACGGTGGACCCCGGCCGACCGGTTCTGTGGCCGGGGTTCGACCTCCGCTGGCGGACCGGCGCGGACCCCGAACTAGGCGCACTGCGGGGTCAGATACTCCAGGACGTGGAGCTGCTCGAGTGGAGCGGGCCCGATGCGGCGCAGGGATCGCTCGCCGTCTCTTTCCGCTTCCCCGGAGATCGACTGACGATCGCCAACGCCCTCGACGAGAACGAACTGGCCTTCGGGCCACCGGACCCGCGCTACCGGCAACGCCACTCCCGGCCCGGAGCCGTGTGAACTACTTCGGTTCCGTCGCGATCTGGATGAGGTTGCCGCAGGTGTCGTCCAGGACGGCGCTGGTGACGTCGCCCATCTCCAGGGGCTCCTGGGTGAAGCGCACGCCGAGGCCGCGCAGGCGCTCGTACTCGGCGTGGACGTCGTCGACGGCGAACTGGGCGAGCGGGATGCCGTCCTGGACGAGGGCGTCGCGGTAGGTGCGGGCCGCCGGGTGGCCGGCGGGTTCGAGGAGGAGTTCGGTGCCGCCGGGCTCGTCGGGGGAGACGACCGTCAGCCATCGGTCCTGTTCGCCGACGGGCACGTCGTGCTTCTTCACGAAGCCGAGGACGTCGGTGTAGAAGGCCAGGGCCTTCGCCTGGTCGTCGACGAAGATGCTGGTGAGGTGGATCTTCACGGTGCGTTCTCCTGGGGTTCGGTGGCCTGGGGTGCGGTGACCTGCGGTCCGGTGGCGTGCGGTCCGGTGGCGTCAGGTCCGGTGGTGTGGGGTTCGGTGGCCCGTGGTCCGGTGGGGTCGGGGAGGGGCCAGCGCTCGGTTATCCGCCGCAGAGGGGCCGTGTTGAGGTCGTGGAACTTGTAGCGCCCCTCCCGCCTGCTCTCGACGAGCCCGGCGGCCTCCAGTACCGCCAGATGCTGGGAGATCGCCTGGCGCGACATGCTGAGCCGGTGCTTCATCGCCAGGCGTGCGCACAGCTCGAAGAGGGTCTGCCCGGATCTCTCGGCGAGTTCGTCGAGGAGGGTGCGGCGGGTGGGGTCGGCCAAAGCTTTGAAAAGGTCATCGGCCATGACTCCACCATAGGCAAGCCTGTGCTTGCATGACAACCGCGGCGGCAGCGGCCGACGGAGGCCGCCGGTCCGCGCCGTCGTCGTGGGGCTACGAGGCCCGGGCCAGGATGCCCTCGACGCCGCGGAGGAACGTCTCGGTCACCGGCGCCGGGTCCGTGAGGCACCCGGCGGCCATGGCGCCGTCGCGGAGCATGACGAAGTGGCGCCCCGTCGCGTCGGCGGGCGCGCACCCCGCCCGGGTCAGGAGCTGGGTGGCGGTCTCCAGGAACCACTCCCGGTGGGCGAGCACGGCCCGGTGGACGGGGTGCGCGGGGTCGGGATACTCGGCCGCCGCGTTCAGGAACGCGCATCCCCGGAACCCGGGGGACCGGATGCTGTCGGCGATGGCGCCGCTGACGGCCCGGACCGTGTCGGCCGGCGTCAGCTCCCGCGCCCGGATGGCGGCCACCTGCGCGCGCAGACCGTCGTCGGCCCGCTGGAGGTAGGCGACGATCAGCTCTTCCTTGCCCTTGAAGTGCCGGTACAACGTGGCGCGGGTGACCTGGGCCTCGGCGATGATCCGGTCCACGCCGACGGAGTGGATGCCCTCCGCGTAGAAGATCCTGGTGGCGGTGTCGAGCAGTCGGGACCGCGCTTCCGACGTGCTCCCGGTGGGTGTGCTCGCGCTCATGTTTTCACGGTACCAGCCAGTGAGGGAGAACGTTCGGTCCCGCCCGTCTCGACCCCCATCTCCCGACATTTGCCTTCAAGCGCTTGAGGTGTGTTCTGCTCGCCCCATGACAGCAACCGCCTTCTCCATCCAGGACGTGGCCCGGCGCAGCGGGCTCAGCGAACCGACCCTGCGCTACTACGAGGAGATCGGTCTCATCGGCCCGGTCGACCGCGACGAGCGCAGCGGGCACCGCCGGTACGGGGAGGGGGACCTCGACGAACTGCAGGCGCTGGCCTGCCTGCGGGCGGTCGGCATGAGCATCGAGGACATGCGGACCTACCAGGGCAACCGGACCCGGGGCCGCTCCGCCGCGGCCGAACAGCGCGACCTGCTGCTGCGGCACGCCGACCGCGTCGAGGCGGAGATCGCCGCCCAGCACGCCCGGCTCGCCTACCTGCGGGAGAAAGCCGCCCTGTGGGACGCGCGGGAACGCGGCGACGCGGCGGCGGAGGCCGAGGCGACCCGGCGTTCCCTCGATGCGGCCCGGCGGCTGGAGGGGACGCGATGAGCCGGGTCCTGGTCACCGGTGGCTCCGGATACCTCGGAAGCCAGCTGGTCGCGGCGCTGCTGCGGGCCGGCAGGGAAGTCCGTACGACGGTGCGCTCGCTCGACCGCGAGCCGGAGGTGCGGGCCGCCGTGCGCCGGGGCGGCGCCGACGACGCGGGCCTGGAGGTCGTCGCGGCACACCTGATGGCCGACGACGGCTGGGCCGCCGCGCTCGACGGATGCGAGGAGGTCCACCACGTGGCCTCGCCGATCCCGGCCGTCCAGCCCGACGACCCCGACGAACTGATCGTGCCCGCCCGCGAGGGCACGTTGCGGGTGCTGCGCGCGGCCCGTGACGCGGGCGCCCGGCGCACCGTGCTCACCTCGTCCTTCGCCGCGGTCGGCTACACCCCCAAACCCGGCGCCGAGTTCACCGAGGCCGACTGGACCGACCCCGGCACCCCCGGCCTCGCCCCCTATCCCCGATCGAAGGCGATCGCCGAACGCGCCGCCTGGGAGTGGGCGGAACGCGACGGCGGCGGCATGGAACTCGTCGTCCTCAACCCGACGGGCATCTTCGGCCCCACCCTCACCACCACGCTCGGCTCGTCCATGCAGCTGATCAAGGCGATGCTCGACGGGGCGATGGACGTCGCGCCCCGCGCGCGTTTCGGCATCGTCGACGTGCGGGACGTCGCCGACCTGCATCTGCGCGCGATGGCCGCGCCCGGGGCCGCGGGCCGCCGGTACCTGGCCGTCGCGGACGGGCCGACGCTCAGCTTCGTCGAGCTGGCCGGCGTCCTGCGCGACCGGCTCGGCCCGCTCGCCGCCCGCACGCCCCGGCAAGAGGCGCCCGGAGAGGATCTGCCCCGGCCGGTCATCCACAACGACCGGGCCCGTGACCAACTCGGCTGGCGGCCGCGCCCCGCCACGACGACGCTCGTGGAGTCGGCCGAGTGCCTGGGGGACCTGTCGCTCGTGACAACACATCCCTGATCCGGCTCCAGGCACGACAGATCCGGAACCGTGCACGCCAGATCCGGAACAAGGCACGCCGGATCCGGCACCAGGCACGACAAAAGCGCGGTGCGCGGGCGGCGTGCCGGTGCATAACCTCCTCGGCGTGACGAACGAGGACGTACTGCAGGACGACGCGCACCGGCAGGTCGTACGGCTCGGCGACACCGTCCGCCGCCCCGTGCAGCCCTGGAGCGCGACGGTGCACGCGCTGCTCGTCCACCTCGAAGCCGTGGGCTTCACCCGCGCTCCGCGCTTCCTGGGGATCGACGACCGGGGCCGGGAGATCCTCAGCCACATCGAGGGCGCGGCAGGGCCGTCGGGCTGGGCCGAGGTCCAGGCCGAGGAGGGCCTGACGGCCTTCGCCCGGCTGCTGCGCGACTACCACGACGCCACCGAGGGGTTCGTCCCGCCCGACGGCGCCGTCTGGGCGCCCGGAGGGGCGGAGCCCGCCGCGGGGGACGTCGTCTCGCACGGTGACTTCGGTCCCTGGAACGTGGTCTGGCGCGAGCGGCGCGCCGTCGGTCTCATCGACTTCGACTTCGCGCGCCCCGCCCCGCGTCTGCACGACATCGCCTACGCGCTGCAGTTCGCCGCGCCCTTCAGGGACGACACGGAGTGCGTCCGCTGGCTGCGGTATCAGCGACCGCCCGACCGCCGCCGGCGCCTGGAGCGGTTCTGCGCCGCCTACGGACTGACGTCCACCGAGGGTGTCGTGGACGCGGTCGTCGACCGGCAGCGCGAGAACGTCGACCGTGTACGCCGGCTGGCGGCCGCCGGGATCGAACCGCAGGCGGCCTGGGCGTCCGACGGGTATCTGCCGGAACTGGAGGAGAAGCTGGCGTGGAGCGAAGCGCACCGGCACCTGTTCCAGTGACCTCCGCCTGCCCTCCCCGTCATGTCCCTCACGTCTCTCGCTCTCCTCATGACATGACGCTGCTCAACGCGTCCTCCAGCAAGAGGGTCGCTAGGACGGCGAAGGTGAGGCCGACGACGACGTTCACGAGAAGGGCCGTACGACGCCCCCGTACCAGCCCCTGACCAAGGCGGCCCGCGCACAGGCCGACGACGCTGTCCCAGACGAGCCCCATCACGAGGAAGATCAGCCCGAGGGACAGCAACTGAAGTGACAGAAGGCCGCGTTCGGGGCTGGTGAAGCGTGGCAGGAATGCGGCGAAGAACAGCACGATCTTCGGGTTGAGCAGGTTGGTGAGCACGGCCCGGCGCAGCACTTGACGGGTGGGCGGTTGTCGCGCGGTCGCCGTCGGTGCCGCCCCGGCCGTGCGGAGTGTGGTCACCGCCAGCCATCCGAGATACAGGCCACCGGCCAGTTCGACCAGCAACAGCGCGGCAGGTGTGGTGCGCAGCAGGACGGCGAGCCCGAGTGCGGCGGCGGTCACGTGCACCGCCATGCCCAGGGCCATGCCGGTGGCGGAGACGAGGCCGGCCCGCGGACCACGCTCGAGCGCCACCGCCACGATGTACGCGGCGTCGGGCCCCGGGGCGACGGTGATGACCGCGACGGCGGCCAGGTAGGCGGGCAGAAGGGACAGGTCAAGCACGGCAACTCCCGCGTCGTCGGTGCAACGCCCGGCGCTGTAACGCCTTATTTCCCTCCAACACGTTACGGATGCGGGAGCATGTGCGCAACGGGTAAACCCGCCGCAAGGCGTTACGCTGACGTCCATGGCCGTCTCTTTCACGGAAATCGCCCCCGACGCCCTGGTGGACCTCGTCAACGGCTGGGGCGCGCTGCCGCGCCAGGGGGACGGGAGGGCGGACGCCCCGCACCGGGCCGTCTCCTCCCTCACGCGCCGCCTCAGTCTGCCCACGCGCGTGAACTCCGCGCTGACCGTGCGGACGCTCGCGGACGCGGCGGACCGACTGCACGCGGTCTTCGCCGCGCAGAACGGCGAGGCGTGCGCGCGGGAGCTGACGCGGCTGCTGACCAATACGGGCGTGCGCCCCGCCATGGAGGCGGGAGCCTCGGGAAGCCTCGGTGCGGCATGGAGTGTCGACTCCGCGAAGCAGGTGCTGCCCGCGGCGGCGGCGATCACCCTGCGCCAGTTCCTCGCCGACCGCGGATTCGACCGCATTGGCGTCTGCACCGGGGGCCACTGCGCTGACGTCTACCTCGACCAGTCACCCGCGGGCCGGCGCCGCTTCTGCTCGGTGACGTGTCAGAACCGGGCGCGGGTCGCGGCCTTCAGACGGCGCCGGGCGGACGCCGTCGGCTGAGGGGTGCCGCCGAATGGCCGGTCCGGTCATGCCCCGGTGGCTCCGTCGAGGCGTTCGCGGATGAGGTCGGCGTGGCCGTCGGGTGTCGTCCTTGTCGGCACACTGTGAGCGCGTTCCTGGTTCGGGTACCGATGGTCGTATGACACATGTGGTGCAGGCGGGACTGTGGGGGCTGGTGGCCGGATCGGCGTTGCTGGTCGGGGCGGTGCTCGGGTACGGGGTGCGGATCCCGCAGAAGGTGATCGCGACGGTGATGGCGTTCGGCGCCGGGGTGCTGCTGTCCGCGGTCTCCTTCGAGCTGGTGGACGAGGCGTACAAGAAGGGCGGCCTCGGCCCCGCCGCGATCGGCACGCTCGCCGGTGCCGGTGCCTACACGCTGGGCAATGTGTGGCTCGGACGGCGCGGCGCCCGGCACCGCAAGCGTTCGGGGAGCGGGCGGGGACCGTCGCAGCCGGGGGAGGACGAGCAGAGCGGGTCAGGTACGGCGCTGGCGCTCGGCGCGCTCCTCGACGGGGTCCCGGAGTCGGCGGTGATCGGCGTCAGCCTGCTCCAGGGCGGGGCGGTGAGCCTGGTGACCGTGGCGGCGGTGTTCATCAGCAATGTGCCCGAGGGGCTGTCGAGTTCGGCGGGGATGAAGCGGGCCGGGCGCGGCAAGGCATACGTGTTCGGGGTGTGGACGGCGATCGCGGCGGCGAGCACGGTCTCCGCCGTCCTGGGCTATGTGGTGATCGGCGCGTTCTCCCCGGCGGTGATCGCCGCCGTGACGGCTGTGGCGGCGGGCGCGATCCTCGCCATGGTCGCGGACACGATGATCCCGGAGGCGTTCGAGGAGGCACACCTGGCGATCGGTCTGGTGACGGTGTGCGGGTTCCTGATCTCGTTCGCCCTCTCACACGTGTGACCCGCTCCCCTTGCGTGTGTCACGGGCGGGCGAGCGCACGGGTGATGCCGGTGGCGGCCGTGGTGGCGAGGACCCAGCCGGCCACGGTCAGGGCGTAGCCGAGCCATTGCCCGGCGCCGTGCGCCGCGTAGGCGGTCTCCTGCCCGAAGGCGGTGAGGGGCACGAGCAGGTCGAGGGTGTAGGCGAGCGCGTTGAAGGGCGGCGCCTTCGCCGCTTCGAGCGGCGCGGGCGGATGTGCGTGGAAGAAGAGCGCGCCACCGGCGAGCAGCGCCGCGAGCCAGAGTCCGGCGCGCAGGGGGCGGTAGCCGTAGCCGACGGTGGCGTCCTGGAGGTAACCCCACAGGCGGGTGAGCGGGGGGAGCAGGGAGCGGCGGTGCCGTTGCTTGGCGAGCAGGACGGTGCGGGCCTCGTCCTCGTGGCCGAGGCGCCGGTAGGCGGCGGCGAGTTGCTCGTAGGGCTGGGGCAGGTAGCCGGTGGTGCCGCGCCGCAGCCAGGCGAGGCGTTCGACGGCGGGCAGGGGCGTGGCGAGGGCGTCGTAGGTGGCGTCGGCCAGGCGCAGGTCGGCGGGCCAGGTGGGCGGGGTGTCGTAGACGGTGCCGAGGTGTGCGTTGCCCGCGTCGACGGTGCCCTCGGGCGGGCGCCGGGTGCGCAGATCGGTCTCGCGGGCTCGGACCAGCCGGAGGGAGAGGGCGGTGTTCCGGGGGTTCCTCAGCGTGGTGTCGTGGAAGCTGAGCCGCGTGCCGATGTGGGTGCCGTCGAGTGTGACGCCGCCGTCGACGGTGAGGCCGACGCCGAGGTCGAAGTTGCGGGTGATCTGGACGTCGACGGCCTCCAGGGCGATGTCACCGGGGTTGCTCAGGCGCGCCCCGCAGAAGCCGATCGCCGCCGCGACCGTGGCGCCGGAGAGGATGACGCGGCCCTCGGCGCTGAACCGGGGGTGGCAGGTGAAGTCCTCGCCGGTCCGGACGTGGTAGGCGTCGAGGGCGTGGCCGCCCGGGTTGCGCAGGGAGGCGCCTTCGAGGTCGAGCTCGCCGGAGACGACGGCGCCGGAGAGGCGGAACGCGCCCTGGACGGCGAGGTCGGTGCCCAGGACGTCGCCGCCCACGGTGAGCCGGACGGCCGAGATCGCCTCGGTACCCGGGGCGGTGATCACCGCGTCGCGGAGGTCCCAGTCGCCGTGGATCTGCGCGCGGCTCACCACGAGGGGCCCGCTCAGCTGTGAGCGGGCCACCACGAGCCGGCCGTCGATCTGCGCCGAGTCGGCGACCAGACCGGGCAGGACGCAGCCGGTGAGGATCAGGTCGCGGGTCCTGGCGCCCCGGAGCAACGGCACCTCGTCGAAGCGGCACTGATCGAGGACGACCGGCGCGGCGATCTCGGCGAACCGCAGGTCCAGGGTCCCGGTGATCCTGGCACCGGTCAGGCGCAGCGCCGGGCGCTCACCCGGGGCGGGCACGTCGCCGTCGCCCAGCAGCAGCGCGGCGACGACCTCCGCCCGTACGCCCTCCCGCTGCCGCGGGGTGACGTGTACGGCTTCGCCCCGGGCGAAGGAGCGCCACAACTGGCCTTCGGCGGCGTTGAGTTCGTCGGTATGCATGATCGCCGATCATCCCGGTGCGCGCCTGTCCAGGACAACTGGCAAAGCTCACCGCTCGCGCGCGTCGCAGTCGACGTCCTTGGCCGGCAGCCGGCCGGTGGCGAGGTAGGCGTTGACCGTGGCGTCGGCGCACGCGGAACCGTAGACGCCGAACACCGCGTGCTGGTCGGCGCCGCGCAAGGTGACCAGGCGGGAGGAGGGCCAGGCCCGGCGCACCGCCGTCGCGCCGTCATAGGTGGTGCGGGGGTCGCCCGTGGCGTTGACCAGGAGGGCGGGCAGGTCGGCGCGGAGGGTGGCCGGGCGTTCGCGGGGCGGGTCCCAGAAGGTGCACGGATTGAGGTTCTCGGTGACGGGGCCGAACAACGCGTCACGCGCGCGTGCCCGTTGTATGTCGCGCCAGTACACCTCCGGGTTCCTCGGTGCGGCGGCGTCGCCGCACAGGATCGCGGTCTGGACGCTGCCGTAGGCGGAGTTGGCGCCGGTCAGTTCGAAGTCGAGGACGCCGGCGAGCCAGGGCGAGGGGGTGACGTGCTGTCCGTCCGCCGCGCGCCGCAGGTCTTGGACGCCCCGGGCGAAGTCCCCGTAGGCGGCGTCGTTGTCCTGCGAGAGTCCGTTGAAGAGGACGAGGGGGAGGATGTGCTCGTCCACCCGGTGGTCGCCGAGGCGCAGCGGGGCGCGGGTGGCGGCGGCCTGGAGGCGGTCCACGGACTTCAGGACGGCCGCCCGGGTGCGGCCGAGGCCGTAGGTGTCGTCCCGGGCGGCGGCCCAGGAGGCCCAGCCCTCCAAGGCGTGGCGGTTGGCCTTCCCGGCGCCCCGCAGGAGCCGGGGCCCGTAGGCGGCGGGGTCGATGACACCGTCCAGGACGACGCGGTCGGTGCGCCCCCGGAACATGCTCGCGTAGACCTCGCCCAGGTAACTGCCGTACGAGTAGCCGAGGTAGGAGATCCGCCGCGCGCCGAGCGCGGCGCGGACCACGTCCATGTCGCGTGCGGTGTTGCGGGTGGTGGCGTACGGCAGGACGTCACCTGCGTGCCGGCGGCAGCGTTCGGCGAGGTCGCGGGAGAAGGCCGCCATGCGGTCGAACCCGGCGCGGTCGGCGCCCGCGCCGCGGAAGGCGGAGCCGGTCGGCCACCGGCAGTCCAGCGGGGTGGAGCGGCCGACGAAGCGCGGGTCGACGCCGACCACGTCGTAGCGGGCGGCGACGTCCTTCATCGCCTTGGTGACCCAGGGCGGGTCCCCGATCGTCTGGCCGCCGGGTCCGCCGCCGTTGAGGAGCAGCGGGCCGACGCGGTGGGCGGTGTCGGTGGCGCGGATCCGGGAGACGGCCACGGTGATCGTCCGGCCGCGAGGGGCGTCGTAGTCGAGCGGTACGGTCACGTCGGCGCACTCGGCGCCCGCCTGTTCCAGCTCCTTGCCGGTCGCGTCGTCCGGGTCGAGCACGCAGCTCTTCCAGTCGAGGCGCTGCTGGTGGTAGCGGGCGAGCGGGTCGGCGGCGGCGTGGGCCTGCGGGGCGGTGGCGGGCAGCGCGGTCAGGGCGAGCGCGGCGGCGGCGAGACCGAGGGCCACTGTCCTGGCCGTCCTCGCTGGACTCGCCGTTCTCGCGGGGCCTTGGGGAGAGTGGGTTGAGCGCGTCACTGGTGTGTCCCTTCCGTCAGGGGCGTCGGGTGTGCGAGGTGCGTTGGGTGTGCGAGGTGCGTCGGGTGTGCGGACGGTGGGTCCTCGCAGAAGGCCGTCTCGACGACGGCGAGGAAGTCCTGTTCGGCCTGGAGCGTGTCCGGTACCTGGTTGAGCGCGACGGCGACGGCGCGTCCGCCGGGGCCGACGGCGGTCAGCGCGCGGTGACCGCCGGGCACGGTCCCCGCATGGCCCCACCACTGGCCGCCGCAGCGCAGCGGGGACGCGATCAGGCCGAGTCCGTAACGGGCGCCGGGCCAGAGCCGGTCGGGGTCGGCGGCCACGGTGCGGCGCATCTCGGCGAGTTGGGCCGGGGGCAGCAGACGGCCGCCGAGGAGCGCGGCGGCGAATGTCGTGAGGTCGGCGGGTGAGGAGACGAGGGCGCCGCCGACGCCGCCGAAGCTCATGTTCCAGGCGGTGCCGTCGGCGAGACGGCCGTCGTCGCCGGTGAAGTAGGAGCGGGAGTGCGGGCCTTGGACGCGCGTGGCGTCCCCGGGCCAGTACGTGGCTCGCAGTCCGAGGGGGTGGATGACGCGGCGCGTGATCTCCGCCTCGGGGGAGCGGCCGGTGACCTTCTCGATGATCAGGCCCGCGAGAAGGTAGTTGGTGGTGGCGTAGTGCCACGCACCGTCGGGGCGTGGCAGGTCGAGGGCGCGGTCGACGAGTTCGCGCGGCTCGAAGTGGCGGTACCGCAGGCGCTCGGGGTGCTCCCATTCGGGGGCTTCGAGGTAGTCGGGCAGGCCGCTGGTGTGCTGGAGCAGCCGGCGTACGGTGATGCGGCGGCCGTCGTGTCCGTTGCGCCGGATCAGGCCGGGCAGGTAGCGGTCGACGGGCGCGTCGAGCGCGAGGCGGTGCTCGGCGGCGAGTTGGAGGACGACGGTCGCGGTGAACGTCTTCGTGACGCTGCCCGCGCGTAAGTGGTCGGCCGCGTTCATGGGGCGTCCCGTGGCCCGGTCCGCCGCCCCGGCGGCCTCGGCGTGAGCCCCACAGGGTGTGCGCGGCCCGACGTCGGTGACCAGGACCGCTGCTCCGGTGATCCGGTCGCGGTCGACGAGGGTGCGCAGTGACCGCCGCAGCTCTTCGTGGGGTCCGCAGACGGTACGCGGCCCGGCCTCGGCCGGTTGTGCCGCAGCCGGGGCGACAGGCGCGAGGAGAGCCGCCAGCAAGGCCGCGACACCGGTACGTCTGCGCAGACTTGCGCTGATCAGGGAGGGTGGCATGGAGCCACGCTAGGGAGCGGCGCCGACCAGGTCACTCGGGGTGGCTGCCCAGTCCGGGGTGGGGGCAGCAGCAGTACGGGGGTACGGCAGACCCCCCGGGCGAGGGGCGCGCGGCCGAGGTGGTTACCTTGCGAGATGGCGAGGTGAGTACCTTGCGGGATGGCCGAGGTGAGTACCTGGCGGGATGGCCGAGGTGCTTACCTTGCGGGATACGGTGGCCTCCGCGCCGGCCCGTTCCGGGCGGCCCCCGGCCGCCCCGCACCCGGAAGGTTCCTCCCGCCGCCCCAGCCGCCCCAGCCGCGCCCCGCGTGTGAAGATCCCGTGCATCCTTCGGGGACCCGCGTACCGGGATGTGGCGCACCGCCCGCCCACCCGCATCTACAGGCCTGTAGATTCTGGCCAACTTCCGCCCTTGTACTGGCTGAAAACATCCCCTCAGGTGTTGCGGCCCACGGGCGCCGCCACCTCGCGGCGCGGGCGATTCTCCAGGTGTTCACCTACTGGGCGAGGTGTTAATGCGCCCGTCGACGTTCTATTGAAAACCGGACATCACGCCTGGTGGTGGAGGTGGACGAGGGGGTGTTCCCCGTGGTCGAGAGGGTGTTTCGCCGCCCGTCGGCACTGGGATGTGTGGCCCCTCGGGAGCGCGTTCCGGCACGGGATCCGAGCCGTGATCACGGTGATAGCATCCCGGCATCCGCGATCTTGATCCACTCGTCCCGCGCGCCGCCTTGCGACGCGACCCGCGCATGTGCCTCGCCCGCCGGGCGATGCCCCGGGCCGTGTCGTGGGCCCCGACGAGGTGCATCTGTCGCTCACTGCATGCCATGCGCCGAGAAAGGTTTCCATGACACGAGACGCACTTGTGTGGTGCCTGGTTGCGATAGCCGCGATATCCATCGCCGCTGTTGTGGCACTCACCGCCCGCAGTAGAGCCCTCGCGGCGAAGAAGAAGCAGACCGAGGCGGAACTGCGCCAGCAGTTGACCACCCTGAACAGCCAATTGCACGTCTCCCGCGTCGAGTTGCAGCGCATCTGGGACGAGCGCGACGGCGCCATCCTGGAGGCGAAGGAGGCAGCCGAGGAGAACACCAAGGCCGTCCTCAAGGGCGCCGCCAGCTTCCTGCAGAGCCTCGCGGCCGAGCAGACCACGCTGCTCGACGGCGTCCAGCGGCGCTACGGAGGACACGCCGTCCTCAGCGACCTCCTGGACGTGAACCACGCCAACGCCCAGATGGCGCGCAAGGCGCAGGGCATCGCCGTGATGTGCGGCGCGCCGCTCGGCCGCCGCTCCCGGCCTGCCAGCGTCTACGACGTGGTCCGCAGCGCCCAGGGCCAGATCCGTAACTTCAACCGGGTCGCCATCATGCAGCAGACCGGCCTCGCGCTGAAGGCGTCGGCCGTCGCGCCCGTGGCGCTCGCCGTCGCGGAGCTGCTTGACAACGCTGCCAGCTTCTCCCAGCAGGACGCCCCGATCGAGGTGACGTTCCAGCGGGTGCAGAACAACCTGTGCATCGTCATCGACGACGCCGGTGTCAGCATGAGCGACGAGGACCGGCAGCGGGCCACCGCACTGCTCTCCGGCAACGATGTCCCCCGCCTGTCGCAGCTGGGCAACCAGCCGAAGTTCGGTTTCCCCGTCATCGGCCTGATCGCCCGTCAGTACGGCTTCAAGGTGGACGTCACCGGAGTCTCCCGGTACGGCGGCGTGCGCGCCGTCGTCCTGCTGCCCGAGGAGCTGTGGACCATGGAGGAGACGCCCCCGCAGGCCGACGACGCGCCCGCGCAGCGCAGGGAGGCGGCGGTCAGCCCGATCCGCCAGCCCGAGCCGCGCGTCCAGGCCGAGCAGCCGCGTCCGGAACCGCGTGCCGAGGCGCCGAGGCGTACGGTGCACGGTCTGCCGAAGCGCGGAGCGCGCCAGTCCCCGGTCACGAGCGTGACCGACGCCGCGGCCGGCCGGCCGGGCCCCCGGGGCGCCACGGAGGTGCCGCGCACCTCGGGCCGCAGCCTCGGCGCCTTCCAGCGGGGAACGATGTCGGGCCGCAACCTTGAGGCGGCCCCGGCGGAAGGGTCCGAAGACGAATGACCGCAGACCTGTCCTGGATGCTCCAGGACATCGTGCAGAACGTGCCCCGGGCGCGCCACGCCGTCCTGCTGTCCGCCGACGGCCTGCCCCGCGGCGCGACCGAGGGGCTGGACGCCAAGGACGTCGGCACCATCTCCGCCGCGATGGCCGGCATGCAGTCCCTCAGCCGGGCCACCGCCCACTTCGCCGGTCCGGCCAAGGACGGCGAGTGGAACCAGACGATCATCGAGTTCTCGCACGGCTGGATCTTCCTGATCGGGGCCGGTCAGGGCGCCTACCTCGCCGCGGCGGCCGAGCCCGACGTGGACATGCAGCAGATCTCCTTCCGGATGCACCGCCTGGTGGCCCGGCTCGGCAACAACCTCACCTCGGCGCCGCGCGTCCCGACGGACGAGGGCGCGGCGGGCGGTTCCGGTGACGCGGCCCGGCAGTCGGCCACGAGCAGCGCGGGGTTCGTGCTGCCCGCCCTGGACCGGGCCGTCGCCGAGGTGCAGGGCGCCCGGCACGCCGTACTGCTCGGCGGCGACGGACTCCCGATCGGGGCGACCGCGGGCATGCCCCGTGACCTCGCGGACACCATCTCCGCCGCCATGACCGGCATCCACGCCTACAGCCGGGTCACGGCCCAGTTCGCGGGGGACGTCGAGGAGCCCGCGTGGCGGCAGACGGTCATCGAGTTCTCGCACGGCTGGATCTTCCTGATCGCCGCCGGGGGCGGCGCCTTCCTGGCCGCCGCCGCGGAACACGACTGCGACATCGAGGAGTTCACCACGCGCCTGCACGAGGTGGTGCCCGAACTGACCGCGCAGTCGGCGTACGGCGGGGGAGCCGCTGATGTCTGAGGACCCGGACGAGGGGCCCGAGCTCACCGCCCCGTTAGTGCCACTGTTCGTGATCACCAACGGGCGCGCCCTGCCCCCTGAGCACCAGTACGAACACACCGCCCTGGTGACCGCCGCCCGCGACGGCGGGACCGCCGCCCGCGGACTGTCGCCGGAAGCGCGCACGGTCGTCGACCTGGTCGCCGACGGATTCCTCTCCGTCGCCGAGGTGGCCGGCCACACCCATCTGCCGCTCGGTGTCGTGCGCATCCTCCTCGCACAGCTGGAGGAGAGCGGCCTCATCCTCGTCAGAAAGCCCATACCGCGCGCCGAACGGGTCGACAGGGAACTGGTCAGCGCCGTCCTCAATGGCCTGAAGAACCGATTCGGAGCGTGACTTCTTGTACCTGGATCCAGACGTCTCCCATGCGGTGAAGATCCTCATAGTGGGGCACTTCGGGGTCGGGAAGACCACCTGCATCGGCGCCCTCTCCGAGATCGAGCCGCTGCGCACCGAGGAGGAGATCACCGAGGCCAGCGTCGGCTTCGACGACCTCTCGGGCACGCCGGACAAGACGACCACGACCGTCGCCATGGACTTCGGCCGCCTCAGCCTCAGCGAGTCCCTCGTCCTCTACCTGTTCGGCACGCCCGGCCAGGAGCGGTTCAAAGAGATGTGGGAGGAGCTGTCGCGGGGCGCCCTCGGCGCGCTGGTCCTCGTCGACCCCGAGCGCCTGGACGAGTCGTTCCCGGTCCTCGACCTCGTGGAGCGGTTCGGCCTGACGTACGCGATCGGCGTCAACCACTTCGACGGCACCGTCGACTATCCGCTCGAGGAGGTGCACGAGGCGCTGAACCTCTCGCCCGAGACGCCGGTCGTCAAGTGCGACGTACGCGACGAGCAGTCCGCGGCGCAGGCACTCATCACCCTCGTGAAGCACCTCATGTCCCTGCTCGCCTAGGAGCCCCCGCCATGCAGCACCCCCAAGACACCTCGCACATACCGCCGGGCTGCCCCGCGCACGAGAACCTCCACCTGTACGGTCCCTCGTTCGGCGCCGACCCGGACGGGCACTACGCGCACCTGCGCGCGGCCGGACCCAGCGCGCCCGTGGACATCGCCCCTGGCGTCGAGGTCGAGCTGATCACCAGCTACGACGCGGCCCTGCACATCCTGCACAACCCCGCGTCGTTCGTCCGCGACTCCCGGCGCTGGAACGCGCTCAACGAGGGGCGCGTCCCCGCCGACAGCCCGGCCCTGCCGATGATGGGCTACCGGCCGAACGCGCTGTTCAGCGACGGCGCGGCGCACGCGCGGCTGCGCCAGGTCGTCACCGACAGCCTCGCGACGGTCGACGAGCGCCAGCTCGTCCGGCTCACGCAGCAGTCCGCCGACTACCTGATCAGCCGCTTCAGCGCCGAGCGCGGCGGCGAGGCGGACCTGATGGCGGCCTACGCCGCCCCGCTGCCGCTGCTCGTCTTCAGCCAGCTGTTCGGCTGCCCGCCCGAGATCGGTGACCGGGTCATCTCCGGCATCAGCGGCATCTTCGAGGGCACGCCCGGCGCCGACGAGGTCCTCGCCGGCGCGCTCAGCGAGCTGATCGCCCTCAAGCACCGCCGCCCGGGCACCGATGTGACGTCGCGTCTGATGCAGCACCCGGCCGGGCTGAGCGACGAGGAAGTCCTGCACCAGCTCGTGACCCTGCTGTCCGGCGGTACGGCGCCGCTCGCGGCGACCATCGGCACCAGCACCGCGCTGTACCTGGGCGAGGACTGGCAGGCCGGGCTCCCGGTCGAGGGCGCCGTCTCCCAGACGCTGTGGAACTACGCGCCGATCGCCAACTACGCGGCGCACTACCCGACGCACGACGTCGAGCTCGGCGGCCGCACGATTCGCGCCAACGATCCGGTGCTGATCTCCTTCGCCGCGGCCAACACCGACCCAAAGCTGAGCGTCCACCGCGAGCAGCTCAGCGCCAAGGCGCACCTGGGCTTCGGGGCCGGGCCGCACGCCTGCCCCGCCAAGGACCCGGCGTTCATGATCGCGGTCACCGCCGTCGAGTCGCTCCTCAAGCGGCTCCCCGACGTCGAGCTCGGCCGTCCGTTCGCGGCCCTCGCGTGGGTGCCCTCGCCGTGGAGCCGCTCCCTGGTGACGCTTCCCGTGCGTTTCACTCCGCGAACGATTCCCTTTGCAGGGGGCGATATGGGGCAGTCGTCCTCCGGTTCCGCTTCGCGGCCGGCCGCCGCGCCCTCGGATGCGCTGCTGTCACGGAACAGCCAGGTGGACGCCGGTTCCGCTGCTTCGAAGCAGCGCAAAGGGGGTCTCTTCAGCCGATTCCTCTCCTGGACCCGGGGCGAGTGATTTAAGTAACTCTGTGAAAACAGTAAGTAATTGGATGGTTCAACGATCTTGTGGGTATCCATGGCGCTCGATGCTCAGGAAGGAGCCGTCGCCATGGGAGTTGTCTCCACCCAGCCCTACGATCGTCGGGCCGCCGTCTCACTGTTCTCACGACTGCGAACCGCCAAAGGACAGGCCGACCCCTTTCCCCTGTACGCCGAACTCGCGGCGAGGGGCGGGGTCAGCCCGGCCCCCTGGGGCGGCTCCCTCGTCACGGACTTCGACATCTGCGATCAGATCCTGCGAAGTCGCGAGTGGCTCGAACCGGACGCGCGCTGGCGAGAACGGCAGGGGGCGGGCACACGCTGGAACGCGCCCTCCTCGCGGGAGATGGGCAAGACCCTTCCCGCGCTCAACCCCCCGGACCACACGCGCGTACGCCGGGCCGCCGGCGGATTCGACCGCTCGACCATCGCCGACCTCGGCCGGATCGTCGAGACCGTGACCGACCGGCTCCTCGACTCGCTGGCCGGGCAGTTGCGCGAGGGCCCGGCCGACTTCGCCGCCGCCGTCGGCGAGGAGCTGCCCGTCGCGGCCGTCGGGCACTGGCTCGGACTGCCCGCGGCGGACTGGCCCCGGCTGCGCGCCCTCACCCACGAGCAGGTCTTCACGCAGGAACTGCTGCCGTCCGCCAGCCAGCTCGCCAGGTCGGACGCCGCCACGGCCGAACTGCGCGACTACTTCGTGGAATTCGTCCGCGGCCGGCGCGCCCGGCCGGGCGAGGACCCCGTGTCCGGATGGATCCGGGCGTGGGACGCACTCGAACCGGACCGCGCCGAGGCGGACGAACAGGTCTACCTGCTGGCCCTGTTCGTCGTCCTGGCCGCCCTGGAGACGACCGCGACGCTGCTGACAACGATGGCACTGCGCCTTGTCGAACACCCCGGGCGGTGGGAGCTGCTGACCTCCTGCCCCGATCTCGTCCCCGCATTCGTCGAGGAGTCGCTGCGCTACGACCCGCCCACCCATGTCATCAGCCGGGTCGCCTCCCGCGACACGGTCCTGGGCGGCGTCGAGATACGCCAGGACGAGATGGTCCACCTCATGGTCGCGGCGGCGCAGCGCGATCCGGCCCGGCACCTCGACCCGCACCGCTTCGACCCGCTGCGCCGCCCCGCCCACCTCGCCTTCAGCGGCGGCATCCACTACTGCCTCGGTGCCCCGCTCGCCCGGCTGGAGGCGCAGACCCTGCTCCGCCGCCTGGTCCAGCGCCTTCCCCGGCTCACCCTCGTACGCCCTCCGACCTGGGCGCCCCGTGTGGCGTTCCGGCGCCCCCTGAGTTTGGACGTTGCTTTCGCATGACAATGCTGAATCGTTTCTTCGCCGGGTCGTCCGGGGCGTCCCGCAAAGCGGTCCTCGTCGAGGAGGACGGCCCGGTGCTGCACGTGCGCCTGAACCCCGACGGGCAGGGCGACGACACCCTGGGCGCCGCCGTCCTCGACGACCTGACGGCGGTCCTGGACGACCTCCACGACCGCCCCGGCGTACGGGTCCTGGTGCTCTCCTCGCTGGGCGAGAACTTCTGTCTGGGCGCCGACCGCGCCGAGTTCCAGGCCGCCATGGAGACGGACCCGAGCGGCGCCGCCCTGCGCCGCATCGCCGACAAGGCCCACCGGCTGTGCCAGGCGCTCGAGAACACGCACGCGGTCACCATCGCCCAGCTCCACGGCAAGGTCATCGGGGCGGGCCTCGCCCTCGCCTCCTACTGCGACCTGCGCGCGGGCGCGGACACCTGCACCTTCCGTATGCCCGAGGTGGGCATCGGCCTCGCCCCCGCCTGGGGCGGCGCCATGGGCCGCCTCATCTCCGAGGCCGGGGCGGCCAGGATCCGCGAACTCATGCTGACCTGCGACACGTTCGACGCCGACACCGCGCACCGGATCGCCCTCCTGCACAAGGTGGTCCCGGCCGACGGCCTCGAACGGGCCGTCACCGCCTGGACCAGACCCCTCGGCCGTCGCGCGCCCGAGGCCCTGATCACGACGAAGCGCATGTTGACGGCCTACTCCCGGGCCGACCGCGTCGCCGACATGACCCTGCTGGACTCGCAGTTGCTGGCCGCGCAGGTGGTACGGGCCAAGTGAGGGGCGGGCGAACGGCTGCCCGGCGCTGGGTGTGGGTGTGGGTGTGAGCGTGGGTGTGGGTGTGAGCGTAGGTGTGGGTGTGAGTGTGGGTGTGCCGACGTCCGGTACGTGTGCCGGGATCAGCCCACACCGCGGTGCGCGGCCCACATCTCCCCGGCCCGTCCCGCCGCTCGGGAGATCAGCGCCGCCAGTTCGGGCTGGTCGGGGACGGGGAACGACACGTAGGCGCCCCGGCCGCCTTCGACCGGCCTGCCGTACGCCTTCGTGGCGAGACGGCCGTCCGGAAGGAGCCGGACGTTGAGAGTGGTGAGGCTGAACACCTGGCCGCGCCGGGTGTCCGTCCAGCGGAGCGCCTCCGGGATCTTCACGTTGATCGCGAGCGCACTCACTTCGAGGTCGTCGTCCATGCCTGGATGATCGCACGCACGACACCGCCCCGGCCGAGGTTCTGGACCCGGCCGGGGCGGAACGCCGTCAGCGGACCGTGGTGACCCGCTGCTCCTTCAGCGCACCGCAGTTGGAGCCGGCCACCGAGACGTAGATGTTCTTGATGTTGCCGCCCCAGTCCACGCAGTGGGCCTTGCCGTACACGTAGGTCGGGCCCGCGTACGAGGTGTAGCGGCCGTAGTCCGAGTCGCCCTGGTCGGTGTCGGGCACGTAGACGTACGCCGACATGTCGACCGCGGTGCCGGGGGTGGAGCGGATGGTGGCGACACAGTTGCGGCCGTTGCTGCTGTTGTAGGTGAGGTAGATGGTCCCGAGCGATCCGACCGCCGCGGAGTTCACGGTCTTGTACGCACTTCCGCAGACCTTCTGCGGTGTGGTGTTGGGTGCGGCGGAGGCCGGTGACGCCAGGACGGCCGTGGAGCCCGCCGCGAGAGCCGCCACCGCGGACAGTGAGAGAACAGAACGGTTGAATCGCATATTTCCCCCTTGTTGTTCTTGGAGTGCTTCCTCCTGCTTGGTGTGACATCCCGGACCGGCGAAGGGTTGTTGTGCCCTCGCCGAAGTGGCCGAGATACGGCGGCGTGGCCGGGAATGTGCGGTGACGTGGTGTCAGTTCACCTTTGTCGTCCCGGACACGGACAGGGCGGCGCCCTGACCGTCGCGGGGCTCGGCGGTCAGGTCCCAGGTGTACGTGCCCGAGGCGACCCGGCGCCCGTCGTCACCCGCTCCGTCCCAGGACGCGCGGACGGCGGCGGCAGCGGTGGCCCCGGTCAGCGTGCGCACGACGGAGCCGCTCGCGCCGTACAGCTTCAGCGTCCAGGTGGCGGGCTTGCTGAGCTGCCACACCGGCTGCCAGGGCGATCCGGTCGTCGGACCCGGGCCCGCCTCGGTCTGCGCCTCCATCTGAGCCAGGGGAGAGGTGGGCACCTTCGCGGTGACCAGCGCCACCTCCCCGAAGCCGGCGGTCAGGTAGGCGATGTTGCCGCCGAACCGGTCCACCGCCCAACGCCCGGTGCTGCCACCCGTGTTCCGGTCCGAGGCGGGCAGCACGGCCACGGTGCGCGTGGTCGCCGTACCCGTGTGGAAGTCGGTGAGCAGCAGCGCGTGGCTGGTGCGGTCCTCACGGACCAGATAGCCGTCGGCGAGCCGGACCGGCCCGGCGGGAACCGTGACGCTGCGGCCGGTGGCGCGGTCGTACACCCCCGCGGAGCCGCCGCAGGACCAGTACAGCCAGGTGTTGACCGCCTGGAGTTCGGTGGGCGTGCACGGGGCGCCGGTCTCGACCGTCGCCACGTTCCTCTTCGTCTTCAGGTGGTAACCGACGACGCTGCCCGGCGTGGTGCCCGGGGTCCACAGCAGCTGGCCCCAGATCGCCGCGGCCGTACGGGTGCGGCTGAGCACGATCGCGCCGTCGGCGCCGCGGGCGAAGTCCGCGACTTTCTGCACACCGGCGGTGCCGCCGTTGTAGAGGACGTAGCGGCCGGTGCCGGTGCCGATGCGGCCCTTGGTGTCGCCGGTCGACGCGGTGGAGGCCGAGTTGGTCCCGGTGGTGGTGTACACCGCTTCGGAGGCGCCCGGGGCCGTCGCCAGGTAGGCGAGCCTGCCGTCGCCGAGCGCTTCCAACTGCGGGCAGGCCGCGTCCCCGGCGAGGCAGGGCGAGACATCGACGAGGCCGGCGCGCAGGGTCTGGCGGCCGGTGGGCCTGCCGTCGCGGTCGAGCGGGATCGCGTAGGCGGTGTTGACGCCGCCGGTGTTGGTGGGGTTGCCCTGGAGCAGCAGCTCACCGCCCGCGAGCAGCAGCCCGTCGATGTACCCCCGGCCCGCGGGTACGCGCAGCACGCGGGTGGCGGTGGCGTCGCCGCTCGCGGTGGCGGTGATCCGGTGGACGTACCAGTCGTCGCTGTCCGCGCCGCCCGTCGCGAGCGCGCCGCCGTCGAGACTCGGGCCGATGGAGCCGTGCGCGTTGTCGATCAGCGTGTGCCGGACACCGGTCGCCAGGGAGGTGGCCTCCACGGTGGGGTGCTGGCCCGCGGGCACGAACTCCGGGTTGCCGGTGAGCAGTTGGTCGCCCACGACGGCCAGGTGGTAGCCCGCGTACGAGGTGATCGCCACGGGCTCCGTCCCGGGCTCGGCGCCGGTGCGCAGCGCGCTGTTGCCGACGACCAGCCAGCGGTCGTTGAAGAGGACCGCCTCCGAGCCCGCCAGCGATACGCCGAACGTGCCGTCCGCGAGGTCGACGAGGCCGGTCGACACCTTGCCGTCCACGCGGTGGCCCACGGCGAGGTACCGGACGGAGCCGCCCTCGGTGACCGTGCCCGTCAGCTCGGCGCCGGACGGCAGACCCGTCACCGGTATGTCCCGCGTGGCGCCGTCGTCCCCCGCGCGCAGCACGTGCAGCGCGCCCGCCGCGTCCTTGGACAGCACACTCCAGCCGACAGCGGCCAGATAGGTGTGCCCGGCGGGCACGGTGACCTCGGCGGTGACGCCGGTGGCGTGGTGCTCCTGCGTCACGACGCTGCCGCTGCGGGTGCTGAGCACGTCCGCGCCCGAGGCCAGGTCGTCCGGGCCCGCGTGCGCGGGCGGGGTGACACCCTCGTAGTCCACCCAGAGCGCCTGCGGCGAGGAGCTCTGCGGCAGCGTGTAGCGCAGGCCGGACGCGCCGGCCCAGAGGTAGCGCACCTCGGTCGGCCTGATCAGGCTGAACTGGGTCGTCGCGACGGGCTCGTCGGCGGCGTACGCGGGTGCGGTCTGCGCGGCGTACGACAGGGCCAGCATCCCGCCGACGGCCAGGACGCCAAGTCTTCGTGAACGGCTCATGTCGGTGTTCCCTCCCCGGTGGCGGCGCGGGAGCGGGTGCCCCGCGCTCGCGCACATGCAAGCCAGGTCAGCGGGCGAGCAGCGGAAGGGAGGATGAACAGCCGGTGTGGATCAGCGGGAACGTGGGGGTGCCGTCGAGGCCCGCAGGACGGGCGCCGCGGGCAGGCGCGAGGTGACCGTGCGGCGGTGCCCGGTGATCAGGTCGTGCAGGCGGGTGACGGCGAGCGAGCCGACCTCGCGCAGCGGTACGTCGAGCGCGGTGACCGGCGGTGTCGTCGCGCTGAGCGTGCTCAGGTCGTCGGCCGCCGCGAGGCTGATGTCCTCCGGGACCCGGCGTCCGGCCGCACCGAGCCCGTGCAGCAGGCCGAGCGCCAGATAGCTGTTGTACGCGAGGACGGCCGTGGCGGCTTCGGGCACGGCGGCCGACGCCTCGATCCCGGCGTCGAAGGTGGGCGGCAGGGGGCCGAGCACATGGACGCGGGCGCCCGCGTCCGCGGCCCGCGTGGTGAGGGTGGCGCGCCGCTGCTCGTCCGCCCAGGAGCCGGCGGGTCCGGAGACGTAGGCGATGTCGCGGTGGCCCAACCCGAGGAGATGGTCGAGGAGTTCGGCCAGTCCCGGCACCGTGTCGGCGACGACGGCGGGGAGTCGCCCCACCTGGCGGTCGACGAGCACGAGCGGGCGGCGCCCGGACCGCTCGCGCAGCGCCGCGTCCGTGCCCACGGGCGTCACCATGATCAGCCCGTCGGCCTGCTCGGAGAGCCGGTCGGCCAGGGCGGCCTCGCGCTCGGCGTCGTACTCGGACACGGCGATGAGGAGATGGCTCTCGGTGTCCTCGGCCGCCTGCTGCGCACCGATGACCAGCGGCGCGAAGAACGGGTTGGAGAGCGTCGGCACGATCAGTCCGACGAGCCCGGTGCGGCCGGTGGTGAGGGCGCGGGCCGCCGCGTTCGCCTTGAAGCCGAGCCGGTCCGCCGCTTCTCGCACCCGCTCCCGCGTGGCCTGCGCGACCATGTCGGGGCGTTGCAGCGCGCGCGAGGCGGTGGCCTTCGACACCCCTGCCGCGCGTGCCACGTCCAAGAGCGTCGCCACCGCTGTCCCCCAGTCCGCAGTCCTGCCGAAGGCGCCGACGGCCCGCGGGGTGTCGGCGGTGTCCGGTGGCCGAGATCTCGGCCGGACCCTGTTCTCTTCGGCTTTTTCCCGTGTCATCATACCTGCAACCGGTCTCTGCAACCGGTTGCAGGAACCGGTTGCAGAGACCGTGACCACCCCTCACTCCCGCCGAGGTACCGATGTCCACCACCGCTCCGCCGACCGGCGAGCAGACCGGCGCCGCCCCGGCGCCCGCCTCCCTCGTCGAGCGGCTCTTCCGCGTCCGCGGGCGCGGCAGCAGCCACCGCACCGAGCTCGTCGCCGGCGCCTCGATGTTCATGGCCGCCGCGTACGCCGTCGTCGTGGTCCCGGGCCAGCTGGCCAACGCGGGGGTGCCGCACGGCGCCGCCACCACGGCCGTCATCATCGCGATCGCCCTGGCGACCCTGGCCATGGGCCTCGTCGCCAACCTGCCCTTCGTCGTCGCACCCGGCCTCGGCGGCGTCGCCCTCGTGGCGTTCACCATCGTCGGCCAGGACCACGTCCCCTGGGACACGGCCCTCGGCATGGTGTTCTGGTCCGGCGTCGCCTTCCTGGTCCTCACGCTGCTCGGCATCCGCGACCTCGTCACGCGCCTGATGCCGATGAACCTCAAATACGCCATCAGCGGCGGCCTCGGCCTCTACATCGCCCTCATCGGGTTCCGCGACGCCGACCTGGTCGTCGGCAACGCCGACAAGGCCGCGCTCGCCGTCGGCGACCTGTCCGAGCCCGCCGCGCTCCTCGCCCTGGGCGGCCTGCTGCTGCTCACCGCGCTGGCCTCGCGCAAGGTGCCCGGCGCCTTCCTCATCACCATCGCCGCGGTCACCGTCGTCGGCATCCCGCTGGGGGTGACGGACGTGCCGGACAGCCTCTTCGCGGCGCCCGACTCGCCCGGTCCGCTGCTGTTCGACATCGACATCCTCGGCGCGCTCAAGCCCGAGTACTTCCCGTACATCTTCGCCTTCTTCGTCTCCGAGTTCTTCTCCATGACCGGCACACTCCTCGCCGTCTCGGGGCGGGCCGGGCTGCTCGACAAGGACGGCAACATCCCCGGCGCCCGCCGCCCCTTCCTCGTCGACTCGGTCTCCGTGATGGGCGGCTCGGCGGTCGGCGCTCCCTCGATGACCGCCTACCTGGAGTCCTCGGCCGGAGCGGACGCGGGCGGCAGGACCGGGCTCGCCTCCGTCTGGGCGGCCTGCGGGTTCGCGCTGCTGCTGCTCGTCACCCCGTTCGCCACGTTGATCCCGTCGGCGGCCACCGCCCCGGTGCTCATCTACATCGGCCTGAACATGCTCGGCGCCCTGAAGAACGTCGACTTCAAGGACCCGACCAACGCCATTCCGGCGGCGCTTACCGTGGCGACCACCCTGTTCTTCGGCAACTTCGGCACCGGCATCGCCACCGGCCTCGCGGCGCACGTCCTGGTCAAGACCGTGAGCGGCCGCGTCCGCGAGGTGGCCTGGCCGCTGTGGATCGTCATGATCCCGCTCGGCTACTACTTCTACACGCTCGTCCCGTGACGGTCCCCGCCGCCCGCGCCGACACCCTTCCCAAGGAGCACGACCCCATGAGTGACCAGCACGACCTGCGGATCCGCGGCGGGCGCGTGGTGTCCACCTTCACCGGTGAGGAGTTCGCCGCCGACGTCCTCGTACGCGGCGACGTGATCAGCGCGGTGCTTCCGCCCGGCGCCCCGGCCGACGCGCGCGAGGAGATCGACGCGACCGGCATGCTGATCGTCCCCGGGTTCGTGGACGCGCACATGCACATCGAGAGCGCGTTCCTCACGCCGCAGGAGTTCGCCGCGGTGACGCTCGCCCGCGGCACGACGACCGTCCTCGCCGACCCGCACGAGATCGTCAACGTCGCCGGGCGCGACGCCATGCGCTGGATGATCGACGCCGGACGCGAGACCGCCCAGACCCAGCTGTGGGGCGTGCCCTCGTGCGTGCCCGCGTTGGAAGGGCTTGAGGAGGCGGGCGCCGCGCTGTCCGCCGACGACATCGCGGAGATGCTGCGGTGGCCGGGCGTGATCGCGCTCGGCGAGGTCATGGACTACCGGGCCGTGGTCGGCGGCGACCGGCGGATGCACGACATCACCGCCGCGGCCCGCGCCCAGGACGCCATCCTGGACGGGCACTGCCCCAACCTCACCGGTGCGGAGCTGAGCACGTATCTCGCCACGGGTGTCGACTCCGACCACACCAAGAACCGCACCGAGGTCGTCCTGGAGAAGGCCCGTCTCGGCATGACGATGATGCTCCAGGAGAAGTGCCTCCATGAGGAGGTCGCGGAGGCTCTGCTCGCGCTGCCGCAGCTTCCGCCGCTGTGCCTGGTCACCGACGACCTCGCCGCCGACCACATCGTCGACAAGGGCCACCTCGACCACATCGCGCGGGTCGCGGTCGCCGCCGGTTTCCCGCCGCACGTCGTCCTGAAGGCCCTGACCTGGACACCGGCCCAGCGCCTGCGCCTGCACGACCGGGGCGTCGTCTCCCCGGGCAAGCGCGCCGACCTGGTGCTGCTGCGCGGGGAGCTGGCCGCGTTCGACCCGGCCCTGGTGCTCGTCGGCGGCCGGATCGCGGGCCGGGACGGCGCACCGGTCCGGCCGGTGACGACCGACGACGCGTCCGGCCTCGTCCCCCTCGACAGCCGCGTCGACGTCGAGCCGCAGGACGCGGAGGCGTTCCGGTGGCCCGTGGATCTGCCCGACGGTGTGCACACGTTTCGCGCGATGCGGGTCAACCAGCGCGACACCTACACCGAGGCCGCGGAGATCGAACTCCCCGTGCGGGGCGGTGAGGTGGAGTGGGAAGGCCGCACCACAATCGTGCGGGTCCGCAACCGCTACGGGCGTCCGGGCGCCGTCTTCGCCCCGTTGCTGGGCCGCGAACTCGCCGAGGGCGCCGTCGCCTCCACGTACGCGCACGACAGCCACAACCTTGTGACGATCGGTACGTCGCGCGCGGCGATGGCGGCCGCCGCCACCACCGTCCTGGCCGACGGGGGAGGGGTCGCGGTCGTCCGGGGCCGCGAGGGCGCGACCGTCGCCGCGCGTATGCCGCTCCCCGTCGGCGGCGTGCTCTCCGCCCGCCCCGCCGGTGACGTCGCCGAACAGGCGGCCGCCGTCCGCGCCGCCCTGGAGGACTGGGGCTGGCTGCACCTCAACCCGTTCATGAGCGTGTCGACGCTGACGCTCGCCGTCTCACCGGCGCTGAAGATCACCGACAAGTCCCTGGTGGACGTCGTACGACGGGAGCCGGTGGGGGCGACGACGGGAACGGGCTGAGGGGCGGCGGACCCGGGGCGCTGCTCGGTCCTGGGCGCTACTTCATGCCCGCCGCGTCGAGCAGGGCCCCGGCCGTCGTCGTGGCCAGGCCCCGCAACGTCTCCGCCTTCGCCCCGGCCCGCGCGCTCGCTCCGTCGAAGACCAGGGTGAGCTGACGGGCGAGCAGCTCGGGGTCGCGGGCGCCGCCGCGCTCGGCCTCGGCGCGGAAGACGTCGGTCAGGCTGTTCTTGGCACGCAGGGCGACGGTCCGCGCCGGGTGCGCGGGGTCCTTCAGCTCGACCAGGACCGACAGGAACGGGCAGCCCTGGTAGCCCTCCGCCGCCGACGCCCGCTCCAGCTGCTCGAACACGTAGAGGATGCGCTCGCGGGGCGGCCGTGCCTCCGCCTCGTCCAGGCCGAACGTGCGCCGGTACTCGGGTGCCCGCCTGCGCAGGCTCTCCGCGAGCACCTCGTCCTTGCCGCCGAAGAGCTGGTACATCGAGCGCTTGGACACTCCGGCGGCCCGGCACAGGGCCTCGACGCCGATGGAGACACCGTCGCGGTAGAAGAGGTCCATGGCCGCGTCGAGCAGCCGGTCCCTCGGGGACGCCTTGTCCGTGCTGGTGGCCATGGAGTGACACTACCTCCGGGTACGGACGATCCGAAACCGATCGGTGTACGGGGCCGTGGTCAGGCGGCCAGCTGCGGGTACAGGACCGGGATGTCGGCCGAGAGTCCTGCCTTGACCTGGCGGGTCAGCTCGTCGGCGAGCACCTCGTGGGCCCCGTTCTCGATCCCGTCGAGGGCCTGGGCGGCGACGTCGGCGGGGGTGGACTTCGGGGCGTCGATCGTCGCGGTCATGTCCGTGTCGACGTACCCGACGTGGAGCCCGGTGACGGCGATGCCCCGCGGGGCGAGGTCGAGCCGCAGCGAGTTGGTCTGGGACCAGAGCGCGGCCTTCGACGCGCTGTAGGAGCCGGCCAGGCCGATCCACGACAGGACGGAGTGCACGTTCAGGATGTGTCCGCCGCCGGCGCGCTCGATGACGGGGACGAAGGCGCGGGTGGTGAGCAGCGGCCCGTAGAAGTTCGTCTCGAAGTCGCGGCGTACGTCGTCGAGCGGCGAGTCCAGGAAGGACGCCTTGGTGGACACGCCCGCGTTGTTGATCAGGATGGTCACGTCGCCCGCCTCGCGCGCGGCGGCCTCGACGGACGCCGGGTCGGTGACTTCGAGCGCCAGCGGCACGGCGCGCGGGTCCGTGATGGTGCGCGGGTCGCGGGCGGTGGCGTACACCTTCTTCGCCCCTCGTGCGAAGAGGCCGTCCACGAGGGCCTTCCCGATGCCCCTGCCGCCGCCCGTCACCAGGACCACTGCGCCTTCGATCGCGGTCATGACTCGCTCCGTCCGCCTTGTTTGGAAACCGATCGGTTTCCTCTTGCCGGAAGAGTAAACCGATCGGTTTCACGTGGCAAGCCCCGACCGATCCCGGCCTCGGTAAGCTGCTCCTCTCGCGTCGACAGGGGGAGCGGATGACCAGCAGGTTCACGGAGTTGGTGCTCGACTGCCACGATCCGGAACGGCTCGCGGCCTTCTGGTGCGCCGTCCTGGACTTCCGGGTGATCGACCGGAGCGAGGGCAAGGTCGAGATCGGATCGTGGGAGCCGACCGTCGAGGAGGTCCGGGCCCGCCAGATGCCGCCCACGCTGGTGTTCGTGCAGGTGGCCGAGGGCAAGCGCGTGAAGAACCGCCTCCACCTCGACGTCAGCCCGGTCGACAGGAGCACCGGCGACGAGGTGACCAGGCTCCTCGGTCTCGGTGCCACCACGGTCGACGTGGGCCAGGGGCCCGGCCGGAGCTGGGTGGTCATGGCCGACCCCGAGGGCAACGAGTTCGACGTCCTGCGCACCCTGGCCCCGCCGGACTGAGAGCCTCCGCGCACACCGTCAGGCCGCGGGAAGTTCCGCCGTCATGCGCAGGCCGCCCGAGGAGCGCGGTGTGAGGGTGAGTGATCCGTCGTGGGCCTGGGCGATCGTCTTGGCGATGGCCAGACCGAGGCCCGCCCCGGCGTGATCGGTGTGGACGCGCTCGGTGCCGCGCTGGAACGGTTCGCTGAGTGTCGCCACGAGAGCCGGGGCGAGCACCTCGCCGGTGTTCTCCACCGTCAGCACCACCCGGCCCGCCTGGACCCCAGTGCTGACCCACACGGTGCCCCCGGCGGGCAGGTTGTGGACGATCGCGTTGTGCACGAAGTTCAACGCCAGCTGGCGCAGCAGCGCGGGCGAGCCCTGGGTCGTGCTGATGTCGCCGTGGATCTCGATGGCGACCCCGTGCTTCTCCGCCAGGGGCAGGAGCGTCTCGACGGCCTCCTCCGCCACGAGCGACAGGTCGACACGCTCGCGGGCGAAGGACCGCTGCTCGGCGCGGCTGAGCAGCAGGAGCGCCTCGGTCAGGCCGATCGCCCGGGTGTTGACGGTGTGCAGCCGGTCGAAGAGTGCGTCGGCGTCGCGGTCCGGGTCGCTGCGGGCCACGTCGAGGAGCGTCTTGGAGATGGCCAGCGGCGTACGCAGCTCGTGGGAGGCGTTGGCCGCGAACCGGCGCTGCTCGGCGACGTGCGCCTCCAGCCGGGCGAGCATCGTGTCGAAGGCGTCGGCCAGCTCACGGAACTCGTCCTCGCGGCCCGGCAGCCGGACGCGGTGGGACAGCGAACCGGTGGCGGCCAGCCGGGTGGCGGCCGTGACGCGGGTCAGCGGCGCGAGCATCCGGCCCGCGAGGAACCACCCTCCGACCAGGCCGAACAGCAACAGGAACGCCAGCACGACGGCCGCCATCGGAGCGAAGGCGCGCAGGATCGGCAGACGGTATCCGGGCTGGACGACGAGCCCGGGGTGCGGCACACGCATCAGGAAGACCCAGGCGGCCGCGAGCAGCAGGACACCGGCGAGGGTGAGGAATCCGGCGTAGCTGAGGGTGAGTTTCAGCCGCACGCTCATCCCGGGTTCCCTATCCACGGTCCACCTCCTCGGACCCCGTACGGGCAGGGGTCTCGATGCGGTAGCCGACGCCCGGCACCGTGGCGATGAGCCAGGGCTCGCCGAGACGCTTGCGGAGCGCGGAGACCGTGATGCGCACGGCGTTGGTGAACGGGTCCGCGTTCGCGTCCCATGCCCGTTCGAGCAGCTCCTCGGCGCTGACGACACCGCCCTCGGCGCCGACCAGGACCTCCAGCACCGCGAACTGCTTCCTGGTCAGCGCGACGAACCGGCCGTCCCGGAACACCTCCCTGCGGAACGGGTCGACGCGCAGCCCCGCGATCTCCCGCACCGGCGGCCGACTGTGTGCCCGCCTGCGGTCCAACGCCCGCAGCCGCAGGGCGAGTTCCCGCAACTCGAAGGGTTTCGTCAGGTAGTCGTCCGCGCCCAGCTCGAACCCGGACGCCTTGTCGTCGAGCCGGTCGGCGGCGGTCAGCATGAGGATCGGCATCCCGCTGCCGGAGGCGACGATGCGCCGCGCGATCTCGTCACCGGACGGCCCCGGCACGTCGCGGTCGAGGACGGCGATGTCGTACACGTTGACGTCCAGCATCTCCAGCGCCGTCTCCCCGTCCAGCGCGATGTCGGCCGCGATCGCCTCCAGGCGCAGGCCGTCACGGATGGCCTCCGCCATGTAGGGCTCGTCCTCGACGATCAGCACACGCATGGGACCGAGGCTACGAGCCGCCGTGTATCGGCGGCATATCGAAAACCGCATACGTGTCGGCAACATGGCCGCTCCTTGACTGACGGTATGCATCGGACACCGCCTCCAGCACACACACCACCCTCGACACACACACCCGCCCGGCCGGGGCGCCGGGCCCGGTGGTGGCTCGTCGTCCTCGTCCTGGTCGCCGTCGTCGCGGCGGGCACCGCGGCTCTCACCCGGGTGGGAACGCGTTCGGGAGCCGCCTCCGCGCAGCCTCCCCCGACGGCGGCGCCACCTCCGCAACCCTCACCGCACGGCTCGCGCGCGGCGCGCGACGGCACCCCCGACGCGGCCGACGGCGTCGTCCCCGACGGGACGACCGTCTTCGACACCGCCGTCCCGGCCGTGGCCCGCCTCGACCCCGGCCTGCGCGACGCGCTGCGCCGGGCGGCGCGGGCCGCCGGGGCAGCGGGCACCGTCTTCCGCGTCAACAGCGGCTGGCGCTCCGCCGACTACCAGAACCAGCTGCTCCGCGAGGCCGTCGCCGAGTACGGCTCCGAGGACGAGGCCGCCCGCTGGGTGGCGACCGCGGCCACCTCCCCGCACGTGTCCGGCGACGCCGTCGACCTCGGCCGCGCCGACACGACCGCCTGGCTGTCCGAGCACGGCGCCGCCTACGGGCTGTGCCAGATCTACCGGAACGAACCCTGGCACTACGAGCTGCGCGCCGCCGCCCCCCGCGACGGCTGCCCGGCCATGTACGCCGACCCCACCGAGGACCCGAGGATGCGGCCGTGATCACCAGTCCCACCCGTGTGCGCGGCAGTGCCCGCCGGATCGCCCGCTTCCCCCTGCACCCCGAAGCGTGGAGGCGCGGCCGGATCGTGGCGGCGTCCGCCGTCCTCCTGGCCCTGTTCCTCCTGCTGCACACCCACCTGCCGAACCGCGTCGGCAACCTCGGCAGCCTGGTCGACACCTTTCTCCCGTGGTGCGGCGTGTTCGTCCCCGTCCTGCTGGCGGCGGCCCTCTGGCGGCGCTCCGCGTGCGCCCTGGCGGCGCTGCTCCTCCCGGCCCTGGTGTGGCTGAACCTCTACGGCGGGCTGCTCGCCGACCGGTCCCGCGCGGGCGGCGACCTCACCCTGGTCAGCCACAACGTCGGCGCGGACAACCCCGACCCGGCCGCCACCGCCCACGCCCTCGCGGCCTCGGGCGCCGACGTCCTGGCCCTGGAGGAGATCACCCCGCGGGCCCGGCACACGTATGAGAAGGAGCTGGTGACGGCGTACCCGCACCACGTCGTGCGCGGCACCGTCGGGCTGTGGAGCACACTCCCGCTGTCGGGGACCGAACCGGTCGACATCGGCATGGACCACGGGCCGCTCGCGGCGACGAAACCGCGCGGAGCCGACACGGCCGACAACCGGGCGCTGCGCACCACGCTCACCACCGACCGCGGCCCGCTCGCCGTGTACGTGGCCCACTTCGCCTCCACCCGGGTCACCCCCAGGGACGGCTTCGGGACGGACCAGCGCAACCGCGGGGCGCAGGCGCTCGGTGCCGCCGTCGCCACCGAGCGGACCGGGCGGGTCGTCCTGCTCGGTGACCTGAACGGGTCCACGGCCGACCGCGCGTTCTCCGGCCTCACCGCACACCTGCGCTCGGCCCAGGACGTGGCCGGCGCGGGCTTCGGGTTCAGCTGGCCTGCCAGGTTCCCCGTGGTGCGGATCGACCAGATCCTCGTACGGGGTGTGGAGCCGACGCGTTCCTGGGTGCTGCCCGCCACTGGCAGCGATCACCGGCCGGTGGCGGCCAAAGTCGCGTGGTGAGCGCCGGGTCGGCCGGGTCGGCGTTCTTCATGCCGGCGGTGCCGGTGGTCCGGCCGCGGTGAGCGGGCGCGGGGCCACCGGCACGTGCGGAGTCGGGCAGCGCTCACACCCGCTGCCACAGGGCCGGAACGTTCGGCGGTTCCCAGCCCGCCTGGGCCTGGTGGCCCTGGAGGCAGCGGTAGGTGGCGCCGCCGTACGTGACGGTGGCGCCCGCCTGGTAGACGGTGCCCGCCGCCCAGGTGCCGCCGGGCTCGCCGGGCTCGCCGGGCTCGCCCGGGTCGCCGGGGCCCGACGTGGTGGTCTTCAGGGTGAGGCCGTAGCTCTGCAGGATGGGGTTGATCGGCTGGAAGTAGGTCGTGCCGCCGCTCGTGCAGTTGCCGGAGCCGCCCGAGGTGACGCCCTGGGCCTGGCTGCCGGAGATGAACGAGCCGCCGGAGTCGCCCGGTTCGGCGCACACCGAGGTACGGGTGACTCCGGAGACGGTGCCCTCCTGGTAGGTCACGCTGGTGTTGAGCTGCTGCACCGTGCCGCAGTGCCAGCCCGTCGTGGACCCTGAGCGGCACACGGAGGAGCCGACCGTGGCCTGCGTGGACCCGGCGACCTGCGCCCCGGAGCCGGTCACGTACGGGGTCGCGGTCCAGTTGGCGTTGGTGGCGACCCACGCCATGTCGTTGCCGGGGAAGACGGACGCCTGGAACGTGCCCTGCGCGACCCGGTTGGAGCCGGACGTGGTGGCGCCCGCCCGGCCGCAGTGACCGGCGGTGGCGAAGCCCTGCTGGGTGCCGCGGGTGATCGGGAAGCCGATGGAGCAGCGGCTGCCGCTGCCTATGTAGTAGGCGTCGCCGCCGCGCAGGTCGTAGAGCGGACGTGGCTGTTCTGTGGCCCGCTCGATCCGGGCGAGGGAGGCGTCGACGCCCGCCGCGGCGAGCAGGGAGCGGGCGGCGTCCGCCCGGGTCGCCTGGACGACCAGCTTGTTGGCGGTGACGTCGACGTACCAGACGGGTGTGCCGGTGGTGGCGTGGCGGGCGGCAGCCCGGTCGACACGTGTCTTGGCGGCGTCGAGGGCGGCCAGGGTGTGGTCCACGACGACGGCGTCGGCGCCCCGCGCGCGGATGACGGACACGTCGGCCGGTTCGGTCGTGGCCACGGTCAGGGTGTCGGACACGGCCCCGCTCACCCAGGCGCCCGCGAAGTGCGCGCCCACGGCGGCGCGCAGGCGGCCCGCGGTGGCGCCCGCCCCGGCCTCGTTGGCCAGACGGTGGCCCGCCTGCTGCCGGGTGAGGCCGAGGTCGCGCTGGAGCGCGGCGAGCAGGGCGGGCGGGGCCGCGTCGGTGCGCAGGGTCTCGGCGGCCGTCAAGGCGGCGGGGGACGGTGCCGGTCGCGCGTGCGCGGAGCCGGTGAGCCCGGAAACGAGCAGGGCGCCGGCCGCCGCGACGGCGGCACATGTGGCCCTGAGGTGTCTGTGGGGCATGGGGAGGTCTCCTGGGGATCGGTGGGTCGGCGGCTGCCAGGTGTGCCGGTGGCTGCCGGGTGTGCCGGTGGCCGCCAGATGTGCCGATGGCGGCCCGGTCGATCGGCGGCTGTCCGGTGGATTCGGCGGCTGTCCGGTGTATTCGGTGGCTGCTCGGTGGAGCTGTGGGGAGTGCCGACACCGTAGGAGGAGCGGTCGCGACCCGTAAGACGTCAGCCGGCCCCCTGCCCGCGCGTTATGGAACCGCGAGTGCGGGGACCGCGCGGCGCCGAACCGTCGGCGGGGTGCGGGCGCAGGTCCGGTGCCGGGTGCGCCACGGCGTCCGGTTCCGGGTGGCGCTGGGCGAGCCACCGCGCGTAACTGTCGCTGCGCGCCGCCGCGTTCGCATGTGCCTCGCGCGCCTGGGCCAGTACGGTCGCCGCGGTGTCCGCCGGCTGCCCGGTGGGGAGCCAGCCGAGGAGATGCCGCCACGACAGGGGCGTCCCGGCGAGCGGACGGATGGTGAGCCCCGGCGTCGGCGGGAAGGTGGCCCGGCACAGGCCGACCGCCCGGCCGACCTGCACGAGGTGGACGCAGGACGCGGTGTCCGTCTCGTACATGCGCCGGGGTGTGAACCCGGACCGGGCGCAGGCCGCCGTGAAGCAGTCCGCGAAGCAGCCGTCGCCGGGCACGCACGACCACTCCTCGTCGGCCAGCGCGGTCAGTTCGACCTCCCGGCCCCGGGCGAGGCGGTGGCCGTCGGCGAGCATCACGAAGACCGGGTCGACGGCGACCTCCTCCCAGCGGACTCGCGGCGACTCGGGCGGCTCCGGGGGAGGGGCGAGGCCGCACGCCCCCGTGAGCACGAAGTCGAGGCTGCCCTCGGTGAGCTGGGTGGCGAGAGCGCGCTCCGACCAGGAGGCGCGGGTGGAGACGGTGGTGGCGGGCGCCGCGTCGGCGAGGCGGTCGACGAGGGCGCCGAGGAGCGGCCCGTGCGTCCCGCCGAGCCGCAGCCGCGTCCGCTGCCGGGCCCCGTCCGGCCGGGTCCGGGCGAAGTGGGCGGCCTCGCGCTGGAGTTCGCTCACGGCGGGCAGCACGATCCGGGTACGTTCCAGGACCAGTTCGCCGAGTGCGGTGGTCCGTACGCCGTGCCGGCCGCGCTCGAACAGCGGCCCGCCCAGGGCGCGTTCGATGCGCTTCAGCTGGGCGCTGAGGGCGGGCTGCGCGACCCCGAGCACCACCGCCGCCCGGGTCAGGCTGCCGGCGTCCGCGATGGCCCGGATGGTCTTCAGATGCCGCAACTCCAGCTCCATGAGGGGAGCTTGCGGCGGCCCGGCGGAACGGGCAAGGGGTTGGTACAGACCAGAACGGGAACGCATGTGCCCGACCCGGCCGGTGTCCGCGAGAGGAGCGCGACCGATGCGCAGCACCACCGTCCTACCGGGAGCCCCGAGCCTGCCGCACGGCGCCGGGGACGTGCCGCTGCACCGCCTGGAGGTGGCCCGGCCCGGCGCCCCGCCGTTCGCCGCGGGCTCCTTCGACGAGGTGGGCCCGATGTCCCGGTGGGACCGGCCGCACCGGCACACCTTCTACGAGATCGCGCACGTCCGCGCGGGTTCCGGCGCCCACGTCGTCGACCTGGCCCGATGGCCCGTGCGGCCCCCGCAGCTCGCGGTGATCCTGCCCGGTCAGGTGCACCACTGGGAGGGCGGCCGGGGCCCCGAGGGGTCGCTCGTCCTCTTCACCGACGACTTCCTGGTGGACCACCCCGGCGACCGCGAACTGCTGCGGAAGCTCGGGGCCCGCTGCTGGTTCGGGCTCGACGCCGAACACGACCGCTCGATCCGTGTGCTCATCGCCGAACTGGCCGCCGAGCACCGGCAACGCGCCGCCGGACACGAGAGCGTCCTGCGGTCCCTGCTCCACGTCCTCGTCGTCCGCGCCGCCCGGATCCCGGCCCCCGAGCGGCCCGGCCGGGTGCCGCGCGCCGAAGGCCGTACGGCCGCCGTCGCCGAGGACTTCGCGCGGCTCATCGCCCGCCCCGGGGCGGCGGCCCTGAGTGTGCGGGAGTGTGCCGACCTGCTCGGGGTCACACCCGGCTACCTCACCCAGGCGGTCCGTGCGGCCACCGGCCGCCCACCCGGCCGGCTCCTCATCGAGACACGTGTCTACCAGGCACAACAACTGCTCGCTCACACCGAGTTGTCCGTACGGCAGGTCGCCGCCCGCACCGGGTTCGACGACCCCGCCTACTTCGGCCGGTTCTTCCGGCGCGAGACCGGAAGGAGCCCCGGCGCCTTCCGAAAACACCACAGCCGTGCGCACCAGTCCCTCGAAGCACCTCCCGCGCCCGCCTAGCTTCGGTGCCCACCACCCCCCCACGAGGAGGAGACATGGACGAAGCAGGCATACGCGGCGCGGACCCGGGCGATCCCGGCACCGACGGCGGAGCGGACTCCCCCCGGCTCGTGCGCCGCAAGACGGTGCTGCGCGCGGCGCTCGCGGCCACGGTCGCCGTCCCCGCCGCCCTGGCCGCGGGCCCGGCCCTCGCCCGTACGGCGGCGACGAGCGGCGGGACGCCGGAGCTGACCCCGGAGTGCGACGACGGCGACGACCCCACCCCGGAGCAGATCGAGGGGCCCTACTTCAAACCGAACTCGCCGCTGCGCTCCAACCTGCGGGAGTCAGGTCTGCCCGGCACCCCGCTCACCGTGACCGGCTACGTCTTCGGCCGCGCCTGCCTCCCCGTCCCGGACGTCCTCCTCGACTGGTGGCAGGCCGACACCAACGGCGCCTACGACAACACCGGCTTCCGCCTGCGCGGCCACCAGTTCACCGACGCCCGCGGCGCGTTCACCCTCACCACGATCGTGCCGGGCCTGTATCCGGGGCGCACCCGGCACCTGCACGTCAAAGTGCAGGCGCCCGGCCGCCGGGTCCTGACCACGCAGCTGTACTTCCCGAACGAGCCGCGCAACAACACCGACACCATCTTCGACCCGCGGCTGCTCATGACCGTGCGGGACGGGGGCGGCGGCCGGGAGGCGGCCTTCGACTTCGTCCTCGACGTCCCCCAGGACCCGGGCCCCGGCACACCCACCCCGCCCGGCGGCACCTGGGCCGTGGGCGTCACCTACCGGGCGGGTGACCGGGTCACATATGCGGGGCGCGGCTATGTGTGTCTCCAGGCACACACGGCCCAGCCGGGATGGGAGCCGCCCCATGTGCCCGCACTCTGGCGAGCCGGGTGAGCCGGTGGCCGGGCGAGCCTCCTGACGGGCCTCGCCCGGCCGCGCGGCACGCCCGCGGGCCCCCTCCGCGGGGCTGTCCCACCGCCCGGCCGCGGAGGGGAGGGCCGGGCACCGCGACAGCGCTGGATCCGGCGGACCGGAGCGATGGCGCGGACCGGAGCGATGACAGGGACTGCGTGGGGCAGGTCGGCCACCGGCCGGCGAGAGACCGAGTCATCGCTCCGGCACCACCCGAGCGGTCACTTTCGTCCCTGTTTCGCCTAATAGGTGTTGTTTCGAGTCGGTGTCCCGGGCAACCCGGCGGCCGAGAGTGCGCCCTGCCCCCGCCACGACACGAAAAGGCACGGATGATGCCCCCGACGCAGACGACCCCGCCGGTCACCGTGGAGTTCATCGGCAATGCCACGATGCTGATCCGCCACGGCGACGTGACCCTGCTGACCGACCCGAACTTCCTCCACCGCGGCCAGCGCGCCTATCTGGGGCACGGCCTGAGCACCAAACGGCTGCGGGAACCCGCGCTCGGCATCGACGACCTGCCCGCGGACCTCGACGCGGTCGTCCTCTCCCACCTGCACGGCGACCACTGGGACCGGGTCACCCGGCGCGGCCTGGACCGGTCGTTGCCGGTCCTCACCACCCCGCACGCGGCCCGCCGCCTGCGCCACCTGCACCGCTTCCCCCGGGCGGAGGCGCTGGAGACCTGGCAGAGCCGCACGGTCGCGGGCCGCACGCACCAGGTCGCGGTCACCGCTCTGCCGGGCCGCCACGCCGGGCTCGTCGTGCAGCGGCTGCTGCCCCCTGTCATGGGGAGCCTGCTGGAGTTCGGCCCCGTCGGCGGCCCGGTGACCCTGCGGCTCTACATCTCGGGGGACACCCTGCCGTTCGCCCCGGTCGTCGCCGCCATCGCCCGCCGCTGCCCCGACCTGGACCTCGCCGTCCTGCACCTCGGCGGCACACGTCTGCCGGGCGGCTTCGTCGTCACCATGGACGGGGCCCAGGGCGCGGCGTTCGCGGAGCGGCTGGACCCCCGCTGGGTGATGCCGGTCCACTACGAGGAGTACACGGTGATGAAGTCCCCGCTCGTGGACTTCATCGGCGCGACGCGGGCGCGCGGCCTGGGGGAGCGGGTGGTGGTCTGCGAGCGCGGCGGCCGGGTCGCGCTCCGCCCCGGCGAGGCCCCGCGGGCCGAGCCGCCTCCCGCGGCTCGGCGGGCCTGACGCGCGGACCCCGGGGACCGCCAGGTGGTGGGGCGCCGTCCTAGCCGGCGCCGACCGTCTGGGCCCGTTCCTCCCGCCGTGCCTCGGCGGCCGCGAGGCGGGCCCGGCGTGTGCGCGGGCCGAACAGCGCCAGGACGAGGGCGCCGACGAGCCACGTACCGGCGATGAAGTAGAAGACGCTCCGGTACCCGTGGGTGCTGTAGAGCGCCGCCACGATCAGCGGCCCCGCGGCGTTCGAGAGCCGCCCGAGGCCGTAGGAGACGCTCGTGCCGAGGGAGCGGCCGTGGGTGTCGAAGAGTTCGGGCGAGTACGCGTACGCCAGGGCCGTGTAGCCGCGCTCGAAGAAGTTCACCAGGAAGCCGAACACGACGATGAGGACCGGGCTGAACGTGAGCCCGTACAGGAGCCCGCACCCCGCGATGACCGTGCCGAACACGGCGAGCGACCACTTGCGCTCGAAGCGGTCCGTGACGAGGGAGGCCAGGTACGAGCCGAGCGGTGCGCCGACGGTCGTGAGAGCCGCGTAGAAGACGGACTTCTCGACGCTCATGCCCTCCTTGGCGAGCAGCGTCGGCGCCCAGCTCGAATAGCCGAAGAAGCCGATGGTCTGGGTGACCCACAGGACCGTCAGGAGCAGCGTCGGGTAGAGGTACTTCTTCTGCAGGAGCAGCCGCAGCGGGGCCTTCCGGAAGACGGCCGCCTCGACCGGCGGGGCCGGTTCGGGCAGCGGCCCCTTCTCCGCCGCGACCTGCGCCTCTATCTCCCGCAGCACCTTGTCGGCGGCGGCGTGGTCGCCCCGGCTCTCCAGCCAGCGGGGTGATTCCTTGAGCCGCCGGGTGAACAGGATCAGCAGGACGCCGAGCGAGCCCCACAGGTAGACCAGGCGCCACGACCAGTCGCTGAGCGGGACGACGGCGCTGGCGATGAGGTTGGTGACCGGGGTGCCGCAGATGCCGATGACGATGGCGTAGGCCTGGTACTTGCCGCGTACGGCCGCCGGATACATCTCGTTGACGTAGACGACGGCGACGACGGTCATCGCCGACAGGCCCGCCGACGTCAGGACGCGGAACACGCCGAGGGACACCAGGTTCCAGGAGAAGACCGAGGCGAACGAGAAGAACGCGAAGAAGAACGTGGTCTGCAGCAGGGCCCGTTTGCGGCCCCAGCGTTCGGCGACGGCACCGCCGACGACGGAGCCGATGAACATGCCGAAGAACGACAGGGACGTGACATAGGCGACCTGGTCGACCGTCACCCCCCACACGTCGATGAGTTTGGGTGCCGTGGTGGCGAAGCTGTTGATGTCCGCGAACTCGAAGAAGTAGGCGAAGGAGACCGCGAGCAGGGTGAGCTTGTGGAACCGGGAGACGGGCAGCCTGTCGATCCGGTTCAGTGCGTTGGAGGGTGACATGTGACGCCTTCGTCAGGTTGTCGGGGGCGGGAAACGGCTCAGGCGTCCTCGCCCGGCCAGTACAGGCGCATCGGGTTGTCGACGAGGAGCCTGCGCTGCTGCTCCTCGTCCACCGCCACCTGCGGCAGGTAGTCGACGAGGAGCCCGTCGTCGGGCATGTGGTCGGTGAGGTTGGGGTGGGGCCAGTCCGTCCCCCACAGCACCCGGTCGCCGAACTCCTCGACGACGCGGCGGCCGAAGGGGACGACGTCGGTGTACGGGTGCCGTTCGCCGTCGAGCGCGGCCGGTCCGGTGACGCTGAGGCGTTCGGGACACGTCACCTTCACCCACACGTCGTGCCGGTCGACGAAGCGCAGGAACCGGCTGAACTCGGGGCTGTCGGCGCCCTTGGTGACGTCCGGGCGGCCCATGTGGTCGATGACCAGAGGGGTGGGCAGCGAGCCGAAGAAGTCCTCGAGGCCGGGCAGGTCCGCGCTCTCGAAGTAGAGGACGATGTGCCAGCCGAGCGGGGCGATCTTCCGGGCGATGGTGGTGAGCGCGGCGGTGGGCGGCGCGTCCACGAGGCGCCGTACGAAGTTGAAGCGCACCCCGCGCACACCGGCCGCGTCAAGGGCGAACAACTCGGATTCGGTGATGTCCGGGCGGACGGTGGCGATGCCACGGGCTCGGCCGTTCGCGGCACGGACCGCGTCGACCATGGCGGAGTTGTCCGCGCCGTGACAGGTGGCCTGCACGATCACATTGCGGGCGAGGCCCAACTGGTCCCGCAGCGCGAAGAGTTGATCCTTGCCGCCGTCGCACGGCGTGTACTTGCGCTCGGGCGCGAAGGGGAACGCGGCCTGCGGGCCGAAGACGTGACAGTGGGCGTCGACGGCACCGGCGGGGAGCCGGAACGTGGGCCGGGACGGGTTCCGGTACCAGTCCAGCCAGCCGGGCGTCTTGGGGGAAGGGGTGTGCATGGTGCGGTCTCCGGGCTGATCTCTCACGGGTCTCACGGGCGTGGTTCAGCGGCCCTGACGCTTCAGGAGGGCGTCGAGGCGCGGGTAGACGGCGCGGGCGTTGTGCTCCTGGACCGCCGCCAGATCGTCGGCGGGCAGCCGTGCCGCCTCGGCGTACCGGCGCGTGTCGTCGAAGTGGTGGCCGGTGCACGGGTCGATGTCCCGGACGGCGCCGATCATCTCGGACGCGAAGAGGATGTTCCGCGCCGGAACGACGTCGTAGAGGAGGTCGGAGCCCGGCTGGTGATACACACACGTGTCGAAGAAGACGTTGCCGAGGACGTGTTCCTCCAGGGGCGGCTTGCCCAGCGCCATCGCCAGGCCCCGGAACCGGCCCCAGTGGTACGGAACGGCTCCGCCGCCGTGCGGGATGACCAGGCGCAGCGTGGGGAAGTCGCGGAACAGGTCGCCCTGGACGAGCTGCATGAACGCGGTGGTGTCGGCGTTGAGGTAGTGCGCGCCGGTGGTGTGGAACGCCGGGTTCACACTCGTACTGACGTGGATCATGGCCGGGACGTCGTACTCCACCATCTTCTCGTAGACGGGGTACCACGAGCGGTCGGTGAGCGGCGGCGCGCTCCAGTGGCCGCCCGACGGATCCGGGTTGAGATTCACCGCGACCGCGCCCAACTCCTCGACACAGCGCGTCAGTTCGGGGACGCAGGTGGCCGGGTCGACGCCGGGGGACTGCGGCAGCATCGCGGCCGGGGCGAAGCGGTCCGGATACAGTGCGGCGACCCGGTGGCACAGGTCGTTGCAGAGCGACGCCCAGGCCGCCGAGGTCGCGAAGTCGCCGATGTGGTGCGCCATGAACGAGGCGCGCGGCGAGAAGACGGTCAGGTCGATGCCGCGCTCGTCCATGAGGCGCAGCTGGTTCGGTTCGACGGACGCGCGCAGCTCGTCGTCGCTGATCCGCAGATCCGTCCGGGCGGGGGCGGGTGAGCCGGCGGGATCGGTGAGCGAGGCGATCTGCCGCTCGCGCCAGTCCGCGAGGGCCTGCGGTGCGGTCGTGAAGTGACCGTGACAGTCGATGATCATGGTGAGGTGTCCTTTTACGGGTACGGCTCGTCGTCGTCGACGGCTGCAGCCTCGTCCCCGCCCGGGCCGCCCGCCGACGGCCCGCACACCGAACTAACCGTCCCTTAACATTCGGCCCCTCCACCGAGCGCCCGGACGGCTCCGCCCACCGGTGTGGTCTACATTCATCGGGCGGTGTCCCTACAGACATCGCAGATGGGAGGTGGTGAAGGTGCAGATTCTGCTGGCCGAGGACGACGACGGCGTGGCCGCCGCGCTCCTCGAGGTCCTCTACGACCACGGGCACGTCACCCGGCGCGTCCGGCACGGCCGGGAGGTGCTGACCTACCACCGCGGATCCGATCTGCTGCTCCTGGACCTGGGCCTGCCCGACATCGACGGCCTCGACGTGCTGCGCTCCCTGCGCGCGGTCAGCGACATGGCGGTGGTGGTGCTCACCGCCCGCGGCGACGAACGCTCCGTGGTGCGCGGGCTGCGCCTCGGCGCCGACGACTACCTGGTCAAACCGGTCCGCCTCGCGGAACTCCTGGCCCGCATCGACGCCGTCACCCGCCGCTCCGCCGCGCGCGGCGCCCCCGGAGCCGCCGGCGCCCGCAAGGTCCGGGCCGGCGACGTGGAGATCGACCTCGACGCGCGCCGGGTCGCCGTCGACGGCACCCCCGTCGAGCTGACCACCAAGGAGTTCGACATCCTCGCGGTCCTGGCCGCCCGCGCCGGTACGGCCGTCAGCCGCGAACAGGTCCTCGACGAGGTGTGGGGCGACGCCCACCACGGCGTGTCCCGCTCCCTCGACGTGCACCTCACCCAGCTCCGCACCAAGCTCGACCGGCCCCACCTGCTGACGACGATCCGGGGCTTCGGCTACCGGTTCGGCGACGCGGCGGACTGAGGGAGACCGGCTCGTGCGCAGAAGGGTCCAGGCCGCGCTCCTGGCGTTCGTGGTGCTCACCGTCGCCGCGTTCGCCGTGCCGCTGCTGGTCTTCACCGCGTCCGACCGCACGCAGGAACTGGTCCTCGCCCGCAGCTCCGACCTCGACCGCTTCGGGGCGCTCATGGACCAGGCCGCGACCACCGGCGACGTCTCCGGGCTCGCCGCCGAGGCGCGGCGCTACACCCAGCTGTACGGAGAGGCGCTGGTCGTCACCGACACCGGCCACGAACCCGTCGTCGAGACCGGCGGCATGCGCGCCGCGGACCCCGCCGTCTCCCGCCTCATCGACGCGGCCCTGCGCAACCAGACCGCACACCCGACGACCTCGCTGACCCCCTGGTCACGGGGGTACCGGATGTTCGCCGAGCCCGCGGGCACCGGCACCCGGGTCTCCGGAGCAGTCGTCCTGCGCGCCTCCGTGCGCACCGCCGCGCACGACATCGCCTGGCGCTGGGCCGCCGTCCTCGGCGCCGCCGCGCTGGTCGCCGTCGGCTGCACCGCCCTGGCGCGCGCGGTCACCGGCTGGGTGGTCCGACCGCTGCGCCGCCTCGACCGCGCCGTGGGCCGGCTCGCCGCAGGACTGCCGCCCGCGCACACCCGGGCGTCGGGCCCGCCCGAGCTGCGCCAGCTCGCCACCGGGTTCAACCGGATGGCGAGCACCGTCACCGCCGCCCTGGAACAGCAGCGCCGCCTCGTCGCCGACACCTCCCACCAGATGCGCAACCCCATGGCAGCGCTCAGACTCCGGGTCGACGCCCTCCACACCCACCTGCCCGCCACCGCGCAGCGCACGTACACCGGTGTCACCACCGAACTCGACCGCCTGGAGACCCTCCTCGACGACATGCTGGCCCTCGCCACCGCCGAACACCGCGCCGGTGAACTGACCGTCGGCGACGGACCCGCCGTCTCCTGCGACGCGGCGGCGGTCGCGACCCAGCAGCACCGGCGCTGGGAACCGCTCGCCCGTCGCGCGGGAGCCCGGCTCATCCTGCGGGCGGGCGGCCCCGCCCCCGCCGTCTGCACGGAGCACGAACTCGTCCAGATCACCGACGTCCTCCTGGACAACGCCATCAAGTACGGCGGCCGGGGCGCGCGGATCACCCTCGGCTGCGCCACCGAGGGCGCGTGGGTCACCCTCACCGTCACCGACGACGGGCCCGGCCTGGACGCCGAGGAGCGCGACCAGGCGACGCAACGGTTCTGGCGCTCCGGCCGGCAGACCGGCACCACCGGCACCGGCCTGGGCCTCGCCATCGCCGAGCAGCTCCTCACCGGACGCGGCGGCCGCCTGGAACTGCGCCCCGCCGCACCCCACGGCCTGTCCGCACGGGCGATCCTGCCCAGCGCCGACACGGCGGACGGTGCCCGGTGAACCGCCGCACCGCCCTGCGCGCCGCGCTCGGCACCACCGCCGCCGTGGCCCTCGGGGGCGCGCTCGCCGGGGACCGGTCCGCCCGGACGCACGGCCCCAGCGCCGTCCTGCGCCTGGCGACCGGCGAACCCACCGCGTTCTACGAGGCCTTCGGCCACCTGCTCGCCGAGCAGCTCACCGCCGAACACCCCGGCCTGGAGTGCCGTGTCCGCACCACCGCGGGCAGCGTCGACAACATCGGGCTGCTGCGCGACCACCGCGCCGACCTCGCCCTCGTCCTCACCGCCACCGCCCAGGACGCGGCGGGCACCGGCGTCTTCCCGCACCCCGTGCCGCTGCGGGCGATCGGCCGGGTCTACGAGACGTACCTCCAGTTCCCCGTACGCGCCGACGCGGGCGTGCGGAGCGTGGCCGACCTGCGCGGACGCGTCGTCTCCCTCGGGCCCCCGGGCTCCGGCGCCGCCGTGTTCGGCGAACGGCTGCTGCGCGCCGCGGGCCTGTCGGCGCCCTCCGACGTCGACGTGCGCCACCTGCCGCTGAACGAGGCGGCCCGCGCCATGGCGGCCGGCACCGTCGACGGCCTGCTCGTCGCGGGAGGCGTCCCCCTGCCCGCCCTGAAGAACCTCGACGAGGGGCCCGGCCTGCGCTTCCTGCCACTGGCCGCACTGCTGCCCCGCCTCGGGGGCGCGGAGAGCCGCGCCGGAGCGGGCCTGGAACAGGTCGCGTTCCCCCAGGGCGCCTACCGCACGGCGGGCGGCGTCGCCACCATCGGCGTCTCCAACCTCCTCGTCTGCCGCCCCGACCTGGACCGCGACGTGGCCGACGCGCTCGCCCGCCTCCTGGTGCGCCGCGCCGGTTCCCTCGTCCCCGGCAACGCCGTCGGCACCCAGTTCCTCGACGTCCGCAGCCTGATCGGCACGGGCGGCATCGCGCTGCATCCGGGGGCGGCCGCCGCGTACCGGGCGCTGCACGGCTGAGCGGCCCGCACCGTCTCCCGGGCCCCTTCGGGCCGAGGTCACGCACGTCACTAGAATCGAACGTGTGACCGATCGTGCGCCGCTGACCCGCCTCGACCTGCTGCGTTTCCTCCAACGCGTCCAGGAGTAGGACCTCGCGCGCACCAACAGGTGGATCGCGGACGAGGAGCGGCGCGAGACGGAACGCGCGCGCGGAGCGGCGGCCCGGCCACCGGCACCGCAATGGCTCATCGAACGCGGACTCCAGGGCCGCCACGCGGTCTACGTCCATGTCGGCGGCTGCCACATGGCGGGCAAGCGCTCCCGCGCCGCCACCCGGGACCAGGCGCGGCACTCCCTCACCAGCGGCATCGACGCGTGCCCGCACTGCCGGCCCGACACCGCGCTCGGCGTACTGGAGTAGGGGCCGCGGGCCCCGGGGTGCGTGGACCTGGGGCGCGGCCCACCCTGGAGTCGTGGGGGCCGAGCGCATCGCCGCGCAACCGCGTACTCATCCGGGAGGAACCGTGGACCCCGTGAACCCCTTGAAGCCCGTGAACCCTGTGAACCCCGACTTCGCCGACGTCCCCCCGCTCTGTCCCACCTGCGGCAAGCCGATGGTGGAACTGCTGGACGAGAGGTCCTTCGACCCGACCACGGGCCATGTGCATCAGCGCTGGGAGTGCCCGGACGGCCGGCTCGGCACTCACCTGGACTGACCGCGCGGGCCGTCGCCGACGAGCCGTGACGACGTCGGCCTTGTGTCCCTGCGTCAGCTTCGTGTCCCTACGTCAGCCTTGTGACCCTGCCCCGCCGACGCGTACGGCGGTGGTGGCCAGCGTGGTGTAGGGCATCGTGAAGTGGCCTCCCAGCGCGTCGATGGCGGAGCCGACCGCGTCGAGGATCTCGGCCAGTTGCCCGGCGCCGAGCCTGGTGAGGGTGCCGGTGGTCGGGAGCAGAGCGAGCCACTGGTCGCGGGTGTAGGTCCGCTCCCAGTCGAACCGCCACTGCTCCGGTGCGCCGAACCGTCCCGACGCGCGGATCTGGTCCGCGGTCTTCTCGTATCCGGCCTGGTACATCGCCAGCGAACGCCGTGCGGGCTGCGCGCTGAACGGGGAGTCGGGCGCCACCCGGCGCAGGGCGGCCGCGAACGGCTCGGCCACCTCGGCGGGCGGCTCGAAGACGTGCCCGAAAACGGCCAACAAGCCGCCGGGCCGCAGTACTTGAGCGGCTTTCACCGCACCGACGGCCGGATCCACCCAGTGCCACGACTGGGCGGCGATGACGGCGTCGAAAGCGCGTCCGTGGGGCTCCCACGCTTCGAATGTCGCCACCTCGACCCGCACCTCGTGGGCGCGCGCACGCTCGGCCATCCGCGCGTCGGGCTCGACGCCGAGCACGGTGCAGCCGGCGGCCAGAAACTGCCGGGCCGCGATGCCCGTACCGCAGCCGATGTCGAGTACGTACGGCCCCGGGCTCGCGGCGACGACACGGGCCACGAGCTGCGCGGGGTAGCCGGGGCGGGCCTCGTCGTAGCGCTCCGCGTCGGTGCCGAAGGACTCGGCCGTCAGCCGGGCTTCGTGGGGCTGGGCGGGTGCGGGTGCGGGTGCGGGTGTGGGTGCGGGTGCGGATCGGGGTTCGGGTTCGGGGTGCTCCGGCTGCTGCCGGGGTAAAGTGGGCATGCGGTCACTTTAATGGGCGGGTGCCCACCTGTTAATGGGCGGGCGCCCATTCATTGAGCGGCCGGACGGTGGCCCGGACGCGGGACAGGACGATGGCGCCGGACGACAGCCCGGACGAAAGGAACCCCGAGTGCCGACCGGAGTGCACCTTCGCGACGCGCGGCAGCAGCTCTTCGACGCCGCCGAACGCGTCCTGCTGCGCGCGGGCCCGATGGGGCTGACCAGCAGGGCCGTCACCGAGGAGGCCGCCTGCTCCAAGGGCGTCCTGCACCGGCACTTCGCCGACTTCGACACCTTCCTCGCCGAACTCGTCCTCGACCGGGCCGCACGGCTGGAGACCGAGGCGCGGGCGCTGCGCGAGGCCGTGGGCACCGGCACCGTGACCGGCAATCTCACCGGCGCGCTGACCGGCCTGTTCAGCCCCGTCGTCGTCGCGATCATCCCGCTCATCACGTTCCGGGACGAGCTGCGACTGCGCCTGCGGCGGGCGGTGCTGCCTGGGGGGAGCGGCGCGGGTGGCGCGGGTGGTGGGGGTGGTGGGGGTCGTGATGGTGGCGCGGGCGGTGGTGGTGGCTTGGCGATCCTCTCCCAGCTCACCGCCGCGGTCCGCGACTACCTGACCAAGGAGCGCGCGCTCGGCCGCATCGCCGCCGACGCCGACATCGACTCCCTCACCCTGTCCCTCGTCGGCGGTGGCCATCTCCTCTTCGCGGACCGCGACCCCGGCCCGCCGACCGAGGCCGCGGTCGGCAAACTGGTCACGACAGCCCTCGCCGACGCTCTGCGACGCCGTCCTTCCTGACCGCGCGGGGAGGCGCTCGCCCCGAGCCTCATGCAGCCCACGAACCGTCGCGCATGACGACCCTGCCGCGGAGTTCCGGCTCGCCGCGCCAAGCCCGGACCGTCCTCGGGGTCACACGTATGTACAGGTATGCGCTCTCCTCCGTGCGCGGATCCCAGCCGAACTTGTCCGCGAACGCCTCCGCCGCGTCGCCCGGCACCGCGTCGTCCGGGTACCCCTCGGCCTCGCCCTGGAGGAGGACGACGTCGAGGGTGTCCGGCAGCGCCAGGTGTACGCGCGGCTCCGCGCGGATGTTGCGCGCCGTCGCGGAGGTGGCGGTGGTGCACATCCACACTGCTCGGCCGTCCCAGTGGAACCACAGCGGCACGTGATGCGGCCCGTGGTCGGGGTGTGCCGTCGACACCCACATGTCCCGCTCAATGGCGAGCCGCCGCAGGGTGTCGCGGACGCGGTCCGCCGTCCGGCGGCCGACGCTTCCCGCGGTACTCGTGACGGCGTTCGTGGCGTTCGTGGTGTTCGTGGTGTTCATGAGAAGCGACCCTAGCCACGCGGCAGGGACGGGCGCCTGAGGCGCGGGACCTACGCCGGTGACCGACACGCCGCTGCCCCGGTGCGGCGACGGGGTCCGGGGGATCCGTCGTCCGCGGCCGGGGCAGCCTCAGCGGTGCGTAGTGCTCAGACGCGCTCGACCGGGGCACGGTCGGCGGCCGGGCCGCGCAGGGCCGCGACCGTCATCGCCACGACGAGCAGCGCGGCGAGCGCCGCGACGACCGCCGACAGCGCGGGAAGCGGCGACGGAGCACCGTCGGGGCGCAGCGCCGCCGTCAGCGAGTCGAAGCCCAGCCGGTTGTCGACGAGGTGGCCGACGACCAGCGCACCGGCCACCAGGGTGGCCGCGACGGGCACGGACAGCGAGCGGCTCACGCAGAGCGCGATGCCCGCCGCGGCGCAGATGGCGGAGATGCCGATCGCCGCGGAGACGCTGAACGCGGACCCACGCGACCAGTCCATCGGGAAGTGCGCCGCCGCGCAGAGCAGCATCAGCACCCCGGCGGCGCGCCGCGTCCAGACCAGGGGAGTGGCCGGGCCGTGCTCCCTCTTGCGCGCTTCGGGGGCGTCCGACGCCGTCTCGGCCGCGGTGTGCGCGGGCTCGGCGGGCGGGGCGGCCGGCTCGGCGGGGGCGACGGGCGTCGCCTCCACCACGGGCGCGCCGCTGCGGCCGTTGTCGCTCAGGCTGTTGATGAGCTGGAGGAGGTCCTCGACGGACCTGCTGGTGGCGGCGGTGTGCACCGCTTCGGCTCCGGTGCGCGGGTCGTGGGTGGTCGTCGAGAGCAGCCGGACGAGGCGGGTGACCTCCGGGATCGGCCGCTCCTGGGTGGCGTGCCGGATCGCCTCGTCCATGTGGTCGGCGGGGTACTCGGGCGGGCCGAGCAGCTCGACGAGGCGGGTGACGTCGTCCACGGGCCGGGCGACGGCGGCGAGGCGCATGACGGACGCGGCGGTCTGTGCGCCCTCGGGCGTCTGCTCCAGGCGGGACACCAGGTCGGCGATGTCGTCGAGGGGCCGCGACACGACGGCGATGCGCAGAAGCCGCTCCACGGCTTCGTTGTCGGCGTCCGAGGTGTCCGGCGCCGGCCCGACGGGCATCTGATCGGCCGCCGTCTGATCGGCCGACATGTGCTGCGCCGACACCTGCTCTGCCGAGACATGCTCCGCCGACACATGCTCCGCAGACACGTACTCGGCGGGCATCTGCCCGGCCGTCATCTGATCCGCCGCCACCTGATCCGCCGCCACCTGATCGGCCGTCACCTGATCCGCCGCAGGCGCCGCGCTCTCCTGAGGGACACCCGTGCCGGGCGCCGGGGGATACGGCGGTGCGGCGACCGGAGGCGCACCGGCGTCCGCCGCCCACGCCGGCGGGGCGCTGACCGGGCGGACGTGCGTTCCCTGCGGCATCGGCGCCGGCGGAGCGGCGGGCGGAGGTGGGGCGGCGACTTGTGCGGTGCCCCAGTGGACGGGCGTCGAGACCAGGGGGTCGCCGGTCCCGGATGTACCGGGCTCGGCGGAATATGACTCAGTGGCCATCTTCGCTTCTCCATTCCAGCGGGCTTCCTCGCCCCGCGCATGAGCGTTATCCCGTTGTATGCACCCTTCATTCACCCCGCCACCGGAACGGCCGGTTGGTGGTACGTACTGCATCCCTTGGGGGACACGTCGGCGAGACGCCGCGTGGAAATCAGTCCTCGACCGCCACGCGCACCGTCCTGACCTCGGTGTCGGCCGCGTCCGGCACGACCATGCCGGCGTCCACGCCCTCGCGCAGGTACCGCAGGACGTCCTGGTCGAGGCGCTCGCCGGGGAGCGCGGCCGGGATGCCGGGCGGGTAGGGCGTGAGCATCTCCGCGGTGACGCGCCCCGCGGCCTTCTCCCACGGCACCTGCTCGACCTGTCCGAAGTAGGCGTCGCGGGGGAGCATGACCTGCTCCAGGCGGAGCGAGGCGGGATCGGGCACGTGCATCCGCTCGGCGGGGCGCAGTTCGTCCGCGTGGGTGGCGACGTCGAGCAGCGCGGCGATCAGCTTCTCCGTGCTCTCGGTGTCGTCCGCGTGGGTGAGCTGGGCGCTGGTGCGCCGGTGGTCGGAGAGGTGCATGTTGACGCGGTGGCGCTCGCGCAGCCGGTCGGCGATCCGGTAGCCCGTGGTGCCCAGACCGGTGATGTCGACGGTGATCTGGAGCGGGTCGAGGTCGTACGCGCGGCCGGGCCCGCAGAAGTCGTCGCGGCCGTGGACGTGCATGCCCTGGATGTCGCCGACGCGGGCCCGCACCGTGCCGGCGAGGGCGAGCGTGTCGTCGTAGAGCGCGCGGCCGTGCTCCACCATCTGGCGGCGCCAGCCGTCGAGCGCCGCGTACAGGAGTACGGAGGGGCTGGTGGTGCCGAGGAGGTCCTCGCGGCTCTTGAGCACCTCGGGTTCGATCAGGTCGCCCTGGAGGTGGAAGACCGAGCCCTGTTCGAGCCCCGAGCCCATCTTGTGCACGGAGGTGACGCACACGTCGGCGCCCGCGTCCATGGCCCAGGTCGGCAGGTCCGGGTGGAAGGGCAGGTGGGCGCCCCACGCCTCGTCGACGATGAGCGGCACCCCGCGCTCGTGGCAGGCCTCCGCGATGGCGGCGAGGTCGGAGCAGGTTCCGTACGGCGTCGGCGTGGTGACCAGGGCACCGCGCGCGTCGGGGTGCTCGGCGAGTGCGGCGCGGAAGGCGTCGGCCGACGGCGGGTGGGCGAGGTGGAGGTCCGCGTCCCACGTGGGGTCGACCCAGATCGGCACGATGCCCGCGAGGACGAGACCGGAGACCACGGACTTGTGCGCGTCCCGCCCGACCAGGAGTTTCTCGTACGGGCCCGCGACGGCCAGCATGGCTGCCTTGACCGAGAGGGAGCTGCCGCAGGTGGAGAAGAAGGTGTGGTCGGCGCCGACGGCGTCGGCCATCAGCTCCTGGGCCTTGCCGAGCACCCCTTTGGAGGACCTGCGGTCGTCCAGGCCGCTGAAGGCGAGGATGTCCGAGCGGAACACGTCGTCCCCGAGAGCCGCGCGGACACGGGGGTCGGCACCGCGCCCCTGCTTGTGGCCGGGCGGCGTGAAGGGGGTCTGGCCCTCGGCGTGGTACGCGGTCAGCGCTTCGAGCACGGGTGCCTGTGAGTGGTCCATGGCATCCCGGATTCCCCGCCTGATCTGGGCAAAAACCCCACGGATCCCGGACGGCGCACCGGCCGAACATGTCCGATTAATCACTTTGGTCCACGGGTACCCGTAGCCCATGATCACGGTTGGGGTCGAGGAAGAGTACCTGCTGCTCGATCCGGAGACCTGCCTCCCGGTCCCGGCCGCGGACGAGGTGCGGGCGCTGGCCGGACTCGGGCCCATGACCCAGGACGGCGAGGTGCAGGCGGAGCTGCTGCAGGCTCAGGTCGAGGTCGCCACGCCCGTCTGCACCGAGCTTGACGAGGTCGGCGGTCATCTGCTGCGGCTGCGCCACGCGCTCGGCACGGCGGCCGAGAAGCACGGCTGCCGCCTCGCCGCCACCGGCGTCGCGCCCTTCCGCACGGGCACACCCGAACCGGTGACGCGCCATGCCCGCTACCTGGCCCTGCGCAACCAGGCCCCGCAGCTCGTCGCCGAGCAGCTCGTCAACGGCGCGCACGTGCACGCGGCCGTGCCCGACAAAGAGACCGGCGTCGCCGTCCTGAACCGCGTCAGGGTGTGGCTGCCGGTCCTCGTCGCCATGTCCGCGAACTCACCCTTCTGGGACGGCAAGGACACCGGCTTCGCGAGCTGGCGCACCGTGATGTTCGGCCGCTGGCCCGTCAGCGGACCCCCGCCCCGCTTCACCTCCCTCGACGACCACGACAGCCGCGTCCTGGCGCTCCTGGAGACCGGCGCCATCAGGGACACCGGCCAGCTCTACTGGCAGGCACGCCTCTCCGAGCGCTACCCGACCATCGAGGTCCGCTGCACCGACGTGCAGCTGCGCGCCGACGCGGCGGTCATGTTCGCCGGACTCGTCCGCGCCCTCGTCGCCACCGCCCTCCGCGAGCACGAGGCGGGCGCCCCGGTCCCGGAGTGCCCGCACGAACTCCTCCAGGCCATGAACTGGCACGCCGCGCGGCACGGTCTGAGCGGCCGCCTGATGGACCCGGCCGGCCGCTCGCGCAAGGCGGGCGACGTCCTGTGCATGCTGCTCGACCACCTCGCCCCGGCCCTGGACGAAGCCGGCGACACCCGCGAGGTGACCTCACTGGTGCACCGGCTCCTCCAGGAAGGGACCCCGGCCGACCGTCAGCGCCGCGCCCTGACCGAGGGCGGCCTGCGCGGGCTGACGGAACTGATCACCGCCGAGACCGCGGCGACCTGAGCCGGGGCCGGGGCGCCGACCGCGGCGGCCCTAGCGCAGATGCCGGGCGAAGAACCGGGCCGCCGCGTCCCCCTCGTACGGGGGGACGCCGGTGTGCCCGCCCATGTTGGCGTGCAGCCCCTTCTCGGTGGAGCCGAAGGCGTCGAAGAGGTCGAGGGCCGCCTGCCGGTCGTTGCCCTCGTCGTCCCACTGCAGCAGGACGTGCAGCGGGATGGTGACCCGCCGCGCCTCGTCGAACGTGGCCCGGGGCACGAAGCTCCCCGCGAACAGGGCGGCGGCCGCGATGCGCGGTTCGACCGCCGCGAGCCGTACGCCGAGGGAGATGACGCCGCCCGAGTATCCGACCGGGCCGCCGAGTTCCGGCAGCGACAGGAGCGCGTCGAGGGCGCTCTGCCACTCCGGGACCGCCCGGTCGGCGAGCGGGAGGACGAGGGCGTCGATGATCTCGTCGGTGACCGGTTCGCCCGCCGTCAGCGCCCGGCGCAGTGCGGCGCGGGCCTCCTCGGCCGCGGGCCACCGCGGCCGCTCCCCGCAGCCCGGAAGCTCGATCGCGGCGGAGGCGAAACCGTCGGCCGCGGAGCGCCGGGCGCGGGCCGCGAGGCGGGGGTGCATCGCGGGCAGGCCGAGCGCCGGGTGACCGAGCAGGATCAGCGGCACCGGCGTCCGCGGGGACGCCGACGCGGGCGTCCACAGGAAGCCGGGGATCTCCCCGAGGGTGAAGGTGCGTTCGAGGACACCGTCGTCGAGGTGCCGCTCAGAGGTGAAGTCCATGGTCGTGCCTTTCGGGACAGCGCGTGAAGCGGCGCTCCCGGGCGTGACCTATCGCCCGACCGTGACCCCGGAGGGGAGCACCCATGTCGATACAGCGTTCACGGGTACCACCTCCTCGTTCTCTCGCACGGCCGCCCGGAACGTAGCAGGAGCCGCCCCCGCGCGGCAAAGGTTTTTTGTCCGCCGCAGGCCGGGGCACCCGGGGCCCATGGGAGCAGCGCGTGTGGTGCGGTCGATCGAACGGGCGGCGGCGGGCGACGAGGCGGGACTGCCTCATCGGCTGTGCCGGGCGATGTGCGAGAGCCTCGGGATGGACGGGGCCGCGATGTCACTGAATGACCCACACCGAGGCGCGCCAGCTGTTGTGCGCCAGCGGGGACGAGGCGCTGCGCCTTGAGGAGCTGCAGTACGAGTCGGCGGAGGGGCCGTGCATGACGACCTCCGAGACCGGGACACCCGTCGTGTGCGCGGACCCGGGCGAGTATCTGACCGAGTGGCCCATCTTCGGCTCCCGGATGCGCGAGGAACTGCCCCGGGTGGCCCTCGTCCTGGCGCTGCCGCTGATCCCGTCCGGTGCCAGGAAGCCGATCGGCTCCGTGGACGTGCTGCGGCACACCCCGTTGCGCCCCGGCGACCAGCTCATGACGCAGGCCCTCGCGGCGGCCCGGAGCGTCACCGACATCCTGCTGCGCCGCGCCTTACGGCACTTCGGGGGCGCGGACCCCCTGCCGTGGGAGCCGTCCGACGTCATCGACGCCCACTGGGGCAGGGCGAGACAGACGGCGGGACGGCTCGCCGCGCGCCGCAACATCGCCGTCCCGGACGCACTCGCCCTTCTGCGGGCACGCGCCTTCGCCACCGGACGCCCGCTCCCGCAGGTGTGTGCCGAGCTTTTCGACGAACCGAGCGGCTGAGTAAGCCGCCGGACGTCGTAAGCGGAAGCTAATTTTCCGGCAGGGCGGGTACAACACAGCCATGGAGAAAAACGAGTGGGTACTGGCCATCTCTTCGACGGCGGCTTTGCTGATGTGGATTGCGGGCGTCGTAGTCGTCCTCGTCCTGATCGGCGCGTTTATCCTGGGGCGCCGTATTCAGAATCGTGAGTCGCGCCGGCCGAGCCCGGAGGAGCAGCCGACCCTGCCCGAGGGCGGCCCCGTCGGCGAGGTGCAGGAGTATCGCGACCCCGATGAGGTGCCGCAGGACGGCCACCGGCTCCTTCCGCACGAACTCAAGGGCGGTTACGGCACGTCGAGCACGCACAAGAGCGCGTCGCAGGATCCCGAGGACCACCGCAAAGGCAACAACAGCAGCTTCGGCAGCGGTGGATTCGGCAGCTGACGAGGAGCGGACGAAGAGCCTTTCCGTACGGAAAGGCAGCCCCGGGGACCCACGCAATTCATCCGGACGACGCCCCTTCACCGGCCCCGACCCGAAAAATTCGGGCTCGGGGCCGACGCGTTCCCAGAAATTGCGGCCCTCTTCTCAGGGGCGCCGCCACGCGTCACTGTGCAGGTGGGAACCGGCCTGCGGGCCCATCCGGAGCATCCCGCCGTCGGCCACATAGGACGAGCCGGTCACGTACGAGGCCTCGGGGCCCGCGAGGAACGCGACGACGGCGGCGATCTCCCGCGCGTCACCGGGCCGGCCCAGCGGGATGCCGGGGCGGCTCACGCCGTGCACGTCGACGTCCTCCTGGCCGGTCATGGGCGTGGCGATCTCGCCGGGCGCGACGGCGTTGACGGTGATGCCGTGCTCCGCCAGTTCCAGCGCCATCACCTGTGTCAGCAGCCCGAGCCCGGCCTTGGCGGCGCAGTACGGGGCCGCGCCGACCCGGGGCTGGTGCTCGTGCACCGAGGTCACGTTCACGATGCGTCCGCCGCCGCCCTGCCGGATCATGCGGCGCGCGGCGTGCTGGCCGCACAGGAACGGGCCGACGAGGTCCACGTCGAGCACGCGCGTCACGTCCTCGTGCCTCAGGTCGAGGTAGGGCGTCGCCGTGCCCGTACCGGCGTTGTTGACGAGGACGTCGAGCCTGCCGAGTTCCTCCGCGAGGTCGTCGACCACCGTCGCGGCGTCCGGCAGCCGGGTCAGGTCCATCCGGGCGACGGCCGCGCGGCGTCCATGACCGCGTACCTCCTCCGCCGTCCGCTCGGCGCCTTCCCGGTCGCCGTGCCAGGTGATGCCGATGTCCATCCCGGTTGCGGCGAGCCGGACGGCGGTGGCCCGGCCGATGCCGGAGTCCGCGCCGGTGACGACGGCCACTCGACCGGTGGAAGCGGTGGGGGCGGTCATGGGGGCTCCTCACGTACGACGTCGCCGCGCCCGGACCGGGCGGCGTGCACTCGCGGGTGCCCGCGGACACCCGCGCCCACCGTGCCGCGTACCCGCGGATCGTGGCGGGACCGGAGGTGAGCCCTGGCGTGTCGTGGGAACTCGGGACGCATGAGCCCTTCCCAGCCACCGACCCCGAACCCCAGCCCGGATCCGGACCCCCGGACCTCCACGGGGATCGAACCCGGCGGGAGCGTGCCGCCGGGGGAGACCCCGCCCGCCGAGAGCAGCATGCCGGGGGCGGGGCCCCAGGAGACGCACAACCCGACGAAGGGGTGGGCGAAGGGCCCCTTGACGGCGATCATCGCCGTGGTGGTGCTGGTCGCGGCGTTCTTCCTCGTCTACGCGCTGGTCCTGCTGCTGTGACGCCGTCCCGAGCAGGTAGCTTTGTCTCCTTGCGATGCCGCAGTCGTCCCAGGGGAAATCGTGCCGGAGATCAGTGACAGGACAGCAGCAGGACGCCTCAGGGTCACCACCACGACCCGGGGCGACGCCCGCGTCATCTCGGTGAGCGGGGAGATCGACCACGAGACGGGCCCGCCGCTGCGCGAAGCCGCCGTGGAGGCCCTCGCGGGCCGCGTCCCGCACCTCGTCGTGGACCTGACCGCCGTGACCTTCATGGACTCCGCGGGCCTCAACATCCTGCTGCGCGCACACCGCAGGGCCGTCGACGCCGGGGGCCGGCTGCGGCTGGCCGGGGTCGGCACCAATGTGCTGCGCATCCTGCAGATCGTGGGCATCGACGGGGTCATCGACCTCTACCCGGACGTCGAGGCCGCCCTCGCCTGAGCGCGGCGGGGCCCGGGAGGAGCGATGGTGAGCGGAGCGGGCGGACCGGCATCGTCCCGGGGTGCCCCGGGTGCCCCGTCGTCGTGGGGTGTCTCCGAGCAGAGCCGGCTGTACTGGCGCCAGGCCGGGAGCCGCGCCGTGACCCTGCGCCGATGGGCGCGGGACCGGCGCGCGCACGCGGTCCTCATGCGGGCCCGGACCCTGGAGATGCGCGAGGCCGCGCGGACCATGCTCGGTGGCCCCATGGGACCCGTCATCGACACGGCCGGGGCGAGTGCGCCGTGGACCGGGCCCTCCGTCATGGTCGAGCAGGCGGCCTGGGTCCTGATGGGGCGTCTCGGCTGCTCCCCGGAGGAGGCGCTCGGGGTGCTGCGCGAGCGCGGCGCCCGGGACAACCGGACCTTGGAGCACGTCGCCCGGGACGTCCTCGCCGACCACGAGACAAAGCGCGCGCCAGGTAGCGCCGAACCGGGCCGCCCGGATCAGGAGCCGGGCACCGGCCCGGAGCGCTGAGCCGGTCGGGCGGTCCGGACGACCGGGGACGCGCAAGCTGGTCGGGCGGTCTGGGCGACCGGGGGCGGGCAAGCTGGGCGGGCGCTCCGGACGACCGGGGACGAGCAAGCTGGTGGGGCCGCGACCACGGGCCGGGCCCCACACCTAGTCTCCCACTCTTGCCGGGTTACGCCAGAGGTGTGACGTACGTGCCCGGGTACGAGTCGGTGTCCGCGCCGTATGTCGCCGTGGTGTGGAGCAGCACACGGAAGTGATCGGCGCTGCGGCTGAAGCGGACGACCTTCTCCCCGGGCGGGAAGTCCACGCCCGCGTGGAAGCAGAGTGTGAGCAGGGTCTGCTGGAGCTGGTGCAGCAAGGAGGCGGGGAGCGGCAGGGCCGGTCGGTCGGAGTAGTCCTGGCGCGCCTGCTCAAGCGCGCTGAGCAGGGACCGGGAGTCCGCGCAGTCCTTGCTGCGCCCGTACTCGAGAAGCTCGCACGCCTCGGTGATCAGATCGGCCGGCGCGGGGATGAGGTCAGCGTTGCTGGTCATGGCATACGGCTAACCCATCGCACGGGGCGCCGCAACAGCACACGTGTCCCGAGATGCGGTGACACGTACGTGTGGCGATGCTCGACATACGGCGGACAGCGCCGCGCACCGCACGGCGGTGCGGGCGAGCTGTGCCCTCCCCCTCCGGTGGTTGTTTGCCGACGGAGGCGCAGGGCAGCCGGGTTCAGAGTGCTTGGGACAACAGGCGCATTGCGGGATCGGCCGATCCGGATGCCTGTCGTCACGGGGTGCCGCTTCCCGCGGTCACATCACCCCGTACGAATGGAGCACCCGATGGCCGTGCGCCGTCCCCACACCGACGCTCCCGACACCGCGGCAGCCTTCGTCCGGCTGGTCGCCGCGCCCGCTGGACGAGAGCGGGAACTGCTGGTCGAAGAGCTGGTGACAGCCTGGCTGCCGATGGCCCACCGGATCGCCGTCAAGTTCAAGGACCGCGGCGAGAACCTGGAGGACCTCCAGCAGGTCGCCGCGATGGGCCTGGTGAAGGCGATCGAGCGCTACGACCCCGCGCAGGGCGCCTTCGAGGCGTACGCCGTTCCGACGATCACCGGGGAGATACGCCGCCACTTCCGCGACCACGGCTGGGACGTCCGCGTCCCGCGCCGGGTCCAGGAACTGCGCAACAAGGTCCGGGTCGCCCGCCGGGACATCCTCGACCAGCCCGGCCGCACCCGTGAGCCCGCCCTGGAGGAGATCGCCGCCGGCGCGCAGCTGACGCTGGAGGAGGTACGCGCGGGGATGGAGGCGCTCGACAGCTACCGTGCCCTGTCCCTGGACGCCGCGACCGCCTCCGGCCAGGAGCAGGGGGACGCGTTCAGCCTGGCCGACACTTTGGGCGGCGAGGAGGCCGCGTACGACCGCATCGACGCGCGCGAGGCCGCCAAGGCGGGGCTGCGCGCCCTGCCCGAGCGGGAACGCCACATCCTGTACCTGCGCTACTTCGAGGACATGACGCAGGCCCGTATCGCCGAGAAGATCGGCGTCTCGCAGATGCAGATCTCCCGCCTGATCAACCACAGTTGTGCCCGCGTCCGCGACCGGGCCGCCGCCTAGCGCGCGGGCGGTGGGCCCGCACCCGGCACCTGGCGAAAGGAGAGCGGATGAGCACCCGGGGCACGTACGACAGCAGCCACATCACCCAGTGGCTCCTGGACATGGAGTCGCTGGAGGACTTCCTGCAGACGCTGACCGACGCCGCCCTCGCACTGGCCCCTTGCGAGGGCATCGGGGTGACGCTGGAAGGCCACGGCAGGCCGACGACCGTGGTCAGCGTCGGGACCGTGGCGGCGAAGCTCGACGAGAAGCAGTACGGGCAGGACGACGGCCCCTGCCTGCAGTCCCTGCGCAGCGGCGAGGAGGTGGCCGTCCACGACATGCTGCACGAGCACCGCTGGGGCGACTACCCGGCCTACGCCGTCTCCTGCGGCATCCGCTCGTCCCTGTCGCTCCCGATCGCCGCCCACACCGACACCGCGGGCGCGCTCAACCTGTACGCCGCCCCGCCCGACGGGCTCGCCGACGCCGACCTCGGCGCCCTGCGCTCCCTCGCCGCCCAGGCCACCGGCGGGATCGCCCTGGCACAGCGCTTCACCGACGCCCAGCAGTTCGCCGACCAGATGCAGCACGCGATGCGCTCGCGCGGCGTCATCGACCAGGCGCTCGGCATCATCATGGGCCAGCGCCACTGCACCGCGGACGAGGCGTTCGGCATCCTGCGCTCCGCCTCCCAGCACCGCAACATCAAACTCCGGGACCTGTGCACCCAACTGGTCACCAACGTCACCGGCCGCCCGCCCACGGAACCCGAACTGCGGGGCCGGCCCTGAAGGGCGCGCCGTTCGCCCGGCCGGCCGCGCACGGACGCGGCGGTGCGGGTGAAGCCGCCCACCTCACGGGCTTGGCCCGGGGCGCGGCGGTTACTCGTAGACCATGACGGAAACACGGCCACTCGCCCTGATCACCGGCGCGTCCAGCGGAATCGGCCTCGCACTGGCCGCGCAGTTCGCGCGGCACGGTTACGACCTCGTGGTGAACGCCGAGGACGAACGGCTCGAGTCCGCGGCCCGGGACCTGCGGGCGAGCGGCGCCGAGGTACACGTCGTCCGCGCCGATCTCCGCACCTCCGAGGGGCGCTACCGGCTCCTCGACGCGCTCGGCGAGCTGACGGTCGACGTGGCTGTGCTCAACGCCGGAGTGGGACAGGGCGGCGCCTTCGTCGACACCGACCTCGCCGACGACCAGGCGGTCATCGACCTGAACGTCACCGCGAACGTCCGCCTCGCCAAGACGCTGCTGCGGGCCATGGTGGCGCGCGGCACCGGCCGCATCGCCTTCACCTCGTCCGTCGCCGCGACGGTGCCCGGCTCGTTCCAGCCCGTCTACAACGCGTCCAAGTCGTTCGTGCAGTCCTTCGCCCAGGCGCTGGCGGAGGAGGTGAAGGACACCGGCGTGACGGTCACCTCGTTCATGCCGGGCCCGACGGAGACGGACTTCTTCCGCAGGGCGGGCATGGCGGACGACACCCGGATGGGCGCCATGAGGAAGGACGACCCCGCGCAGGTGGCGGCGCAGGCGTACGAGGCGATCGTGAAGGGCGAGCGGAAGGTCGTCACCGGCTCGCTCCTGACCAGGGCGCAGGAACTGGCGGGGAAGGTGGTGCCCGACGGGGTCAAGTCCGCGGCCCACCGGCGGATGGCGCAGCCGGGCACCGGTCCCGGGGACGGAAGCGGGCCGAAGGGGTAGGACGCCACCGCTGCCCGGGGAGGCACTGACGTCGTCCAGGTGCTCACACGCCGAACGTTTCGGACGGCGCACAGGTGTCACTCGGGTCGCAGCACGTGTCTCGGACCACGACCGATACGTGTCTCGATCCGCAGGTGACGCAAGGAGGAAGCCATGTCGAATCCGCAACAGCCCGAACTGCGGCGCAGCGACAAGGGAGCGGGCACGCCGCAGGACAGTGAAGCCCGTAAGGCGGCACAGCCCACCGCGGTGAACGGCGGCCACGCACACGGTACGGACCGCGGCGGAAAGGGCGGTGGCAAGGGCGGCGGCACGCCTCCCGAGCAGCAGCCGGACCACCCCGCCTGAGCGCCCGCGACGGCGTCCGCCAGGTAGGTCGCGACGGCGCCCGCGACGTCGGTCGCACCTCTCTACCGCCAACCCCGGTTGTTCATAGAGTTCCTACACTGGCCGGGTGGAAGACATCGATGCGATCGCGGCCCTGCAGGATCCGGTGCGCCGTCGCCTGTACGAGTACGTGGTGGAGCAGGGCCGCGAGGTGGGCCGCAACGAGGCGGCCGAGGCGGCCGGAGTGGCGCGGACCCTGGCCGCGCACCACTTGGACAAGCTCACCGACGTCGGCCTGCTGGACAGCGGCAGCCGCCGCCTGACCGGCCGGACGGGACCCGGTGCGGGCCGCCCCGCCAAGGTCTACTCGCCCGCCCGCGCCGAACGGTCCGTGTCGCTGCCCGCCCGCGACTACCGCACCGCCGCCGAACTGCTCGCGGAAGCCGCCGAGCAGGCGGGCCTCGACACCCGGCTGTTCGAGACGGCCCGCAGGCGGGGCGAGGCCGACCGGGGCTCCGCAAGGCCCTGCGCCAACGTGCACGAGGCAGTGGATGTGCTGGCCGCCCGTGGCTACGCCCCGCACCTGGAATCCCCCGACGCGGGCGACGGGGAGGGTGCCACGGAGGGCGACAGGAAGGGTGACGGCGCGGGCCTGCGCGTCGTGCGGATGCGCAACTGCCCCTTCCACGTGGTCGCGGAGCGCTTCCCGCCCCTCGTCTGCGGCATGAACCTGGCGCTGCTGGAAGGGCTGATCGGCGACGGTCCGGTGAGGGCGCGGATGGACGCCCGGCCGGGGGAGTGCTGCGTGGTCCTCGAAGACTCCGGAGGGGTCCTCGAAGGGTCCGGAGGGGTCCTCGAAGGGTCCGGTGGCGACGACGCTTCTAAAAACAACCTTCATTGACATAGAAAAGCCTCCGTGCTGGGATGGCGCCATGACCTCACCCCGACGCGCCTTCCAGCTGGCCGAGTTGAACGTCGTCACCCTTCGCCATGCCTTCGACGACCCGCACATGGCGGAGTTCGTCGCACAGCTCGACCCGATCAACGCCGATGCCGACGCCGCGCCCGGCTTCGTGTGGCGGCTCGTGGCCGACGGGGCCAACGACGCGACCGGTCTGCGCCCGGCGGGCGAGGACGTCGTCGTGAACCTCTCGGTGTGGGAGAGCCAGGAGGCGCTGTGGGACTTCACCTACCGCAGCGGACACCTGGAGGTGATGCGGCGCAGACGCGAATGGTTCGACCGGCACGTGCAGGCGCACCTGGTGCTCTGGTGGGTCCCGGCCGGGCACATCCCCACCGTCGAGGAGGCCCTGGAGCGGCTGACGACACTGCGGGCCGACCCCCGCGGCTTTCACCTTCGCCTCCTCCTACTCGGCGGAGGAGGCCGACGGCCCGCTCCGGGTGGGGTAGGCGCCTTGCGTGCCGGGCGTCGGGGCGCAGGCGGGGGTTTGCAGGCAGGCTCTCAGCGGCCCGTGGCCAGGTTCGCGCCGCCCGTGCAGTCCAGGACCACGCCGGTGATAAAGCCGTTCGTGGCAAGGGAGTTGATGGCCGCCGCGACCTCCTCGGGCGCGCCGACGCGGCCCACGGGAGTGGTTTTCGCGAGACCCGCGAAGAGTTCCTCGCGCTGCGCGGCCGGGACGCGGCTCCACCAGGGGGTGTCGATGACGCCGGGGGAGACGGCGTTGACACGGCGCGGGGCGAGTTCGACGGCGAGCGGGGGGACCATCGCCTCCAGGGCACCGTTGATCGCGGCCAGGCCGGCGGTGCCGGGGAAGGCGGCGCGGGCCGAGGCGGCCGTGATGAAGGTGACGGAGGCGCGCTCGGTCAGGTGAGGTAACGCCGCCTGCAGTACGCGGAGTTGGGGCCAGAACTTCGCGTCGAAGCCGTGTGCCAGCCCGGCCAGGTCCAGCGAGGCGAACGGGCCGCTGCCCGCCGCGCCGCTGACCGCGATGACCAGGTGGTCGATGGGGGCGGTGGTGGCGAAGAACGCCTCGATGTCCGTCTGCGCGGTGGCGTCCATGCGGTACGTGGTCGTCTTGCCGCCGATCCGGGCCGCGGCCTCGTCGAGCTTCGTCCGGTCGCGTCCGGTGATCGTGACCTCGGCGCCGCCGCGGGCGAAGAGGGCGGCGGTGGCTTCGCCGATGCCGGAGCTGCCGCCCATGACGACGGCGTGAGCGGTGGTGGAAGGTGCTGCGGTTTCCATGGTGAGCCCGTCTTCTTCTTGTGGTGTGTGGTGTGTGGGTGTGTCGGTGTGGGCGGAAAGGCGTGAAGGCTCTCCGCCTCCCCTCTTTGTCGAGACCGTCGGTCTCGGTAAGATGAGTGTTGCCGAGACCGGTAGTCTCGTCAAGGGGTTCGGGTTCACGAGCGACGAAGAAGGTCAGGTGACGGTGATGAGTGCCGAACGCGCCCACACGGGACGCCGCCGCAATGAAGAGGCCCGCCGGGCCGTCCTCGACACGGCATTGCGGCTGATCGCGGACGCGGACGGCGCGTCCGTCGGCGTCGACGCCATCGCGCGGGAGGCGGGTGTCGGCAAGCAGACGCTCTACCGGTGGTGGCCCTCGAAGGGTGCGGTGCTGCTCGACGCGCTGACCGACCGCGCGGAGCGAGCCGTGCCCGTGCCGGACTCCGGCTCCCTGAGCGCGGATCTGCGGGCTCTCATCACGTCGACGTTCGCGGAGGCGCAGGCGGCGCCGGTCGGCCCGGCCCTGCGGACCCTGGCCCAGGAGGCCGCCCGCGACCCCCATCTGGCCGATCTGATGCGGGAGTTCACCCAAGCGCGCCGGGCCGCACTGCGCGAGGTGCTCGCGCGCGGGCGGGAGCGGGGCGAGTTGACGCCGGACAGCGACCTCGACCTGATGGTGGATCAGGTCTACGGGGTCTTCTGGTACCGCTTCCTGCTCGGCCACGCACCACTGGGCGAACGGGAGGCCGTGCGGCTTGCCGACTCCCTCGTACCGCCTGAGTAGACCGGCCTGCCTAGACCGTCTGCTTAGACCCGCCTGAGCAGACCCGCCTGAGCAGCCCCCGGCCCAGTAGCCGCCCCAACTGCCCCGCCCCGTTGGACCTCGCCCCGTCGGGCCGTCTCAGCGGACGATGGACACGATCCGGCACGCGGCCTCCGCGAACCGGCGGTCGCCCCGTACGCGGGCGCGGGACAGGGCCTGAGCGGGTTCGATGCCCCGCGTGGCCAGGCGCCAGGCGGTCTCCGTGTCCAGCGTCACGGCCGCCTCGGGGCGGGCACGCGGCGCTTCGGCCAACGACCACCGGCCCTTCGCCGCGGTCGCCGCCCATGTACCACCGGCCGGGCCCTCGACCAGGACCTGGACCTGCACACCTGGCGGCGCCGACACATGTCGGAGGGTGTGCGGCAGCGCCCGCATGAAGGTGTCGAGGACGAGGGTCAGGGCGCGCGGTCCGGGGTCGGTGGCGAGGCCGACCGCATGGCGGATCTGCTGGCGATGCGTCCAGTGCTCGGTGAACTCCCGCGCGATGTCGAGCCACGCCGGTGCGGGATCGACGCCCGCCCAGGACACGCCGAGGGCGGGCGCGTCGAGGTCGGCCGCGGCGAACCGCCGGGCGAGCCGGGTGCCCGCGTCCGCCAGCGCGTCGACGAGCGCTGCGGGGCTCTCGTCCGCGTGCAGGTCGACCCATTCCTGGTTGGTGCGGTGGATGAAGGTCTCGACCGTCTCCCCCTCGGCGAACCCGCCCCGGGAGCCGTGACCGAGGCGGCTGTGAAAGTCGCCCAGGAGGTGGGCGGCGACGTCGTGCACCGTCCAGTGCCCGGCCGCCGTCCGGCGCCAGTCGGAAGGCGCCAGATCACTCAACGTCCTCAGGAGGGAGCGGAGTTCGGGGCCGAACAGGGCGCGCGCGTCGAGGGGGCGGCCCAGCCAGCTGGTGTCGGGCACGCCGCCGGTCCCAGGAGTCATGGTCGCAGCGTGTCAGCCGGGAGCGGGGGCGCGCCATCGAATACTCCGCACACACCTGCGCCGTCCCGCGCGCCGTGACTTCGTTGCGCCGCGCGCACAGTTTCAGGGGGCAAGGGTGTGGTCCCGCTGACTATTCGGGCTCGCGTCGCCGCTGCGAGCCTCACGGTGACCGGAACGGTCGACCGACCCCGGCCGTTCGCCACCGACCCAGGGAGCACATGGTGCGCAGACCAGGAACGAGCGGCAGCGGATCACGAGCCGACCGCGCGGGAGCGCGCGGCGCGGGCGTCGCACGACGGGGCAGGCGAGCCCTCGGCCCACTGCTCGCCGCGGCTCTGGCGGGCGGCGCCTTCGTCGCACCCGCGACGACGGCCGAGGCGTCACCCGCCACCACCCCGACAGCAGCGACCGCCGCCGCCACCCCGACAGCAGCGACCGCCGCCGCCACCTCGACAGCAGCGACCGCCGCCCCCACCCCGACAGCAGCGACGGCCGCCACTTGCTCCGCCGCCGACGCGGACATCTACCGGCCGCCCGCCGCCGTCACCGCGGCCCCGGGCAGCGTCCTCGTCTGCAAGGCGACGGACCTGCCGCATGTGCCCGGCTCCATCCCCCTGCACGCGTGGAAAGTGCAGTACAGCTCCCGTGACAACGCGGGCGCCCCCGTCGCCGTGTCCGGCACGATCGCCGTGCCCGACGAGGCGTGGCGGGGCTCCGGCAGCAGGCCGGTCGTCGCCTTCAACCCCGGCACCCTGGGTCTCGGTCCGCAGTGCGCCTTCTCCAAGCAACTGTCCGGCGCCTACCAGGACATGTACGAGGGTGACAACATCGCCGCGCTCCTCAAGGCCGGTTACGCGGTCGCGGCGACGGACGGCGCAGGCTACCTGGACGGCCGGACCCACCCCTACGTGTCCGGGGGCGACGCGGGGCACGCCCTGCTCGACGTCGCGCGCGCCGCGTCGCGCGTGCCCGGCAGCGGTGTCGCGCAGTCGGCCCCGGTCGGCCTCTGGGGTTACTCCGAGGGCGGCGCGGCCAGCCTCTGGGCCGCCCAGCTGGCAAGCTCGTACGCGCCGGAGCTCAATGTCGTGGGTGACGCGTCGGGCGGCGTTCCCGGGGACCTGCGCGTGGTGGCCGAGGGGCTCAACGGGGGCGCTTTCGCCGGGTTCCTGGCCGACGCCGTGATCGGGCTCGCGGCCTCGCACCCGGCGATGCCCTTCGATGAACTGTTCAACAGCTCGGGCCGCTCCGCGGTCGCCAGGGCCAAGTCGCTGTGCCTGGCGGGCACCGTCGCCGGGTTCGCGGGACAGAAGCTGGAGAACTTCACCGAGCGGGGTCTGTCGCTCGAGCAGATCTACGCCCTGACCGGGACCGACGGCAAGACGTGGGGGCAGGTCGTCGACGAGCAGAAGCTCGGGACGGGGATCGGCCGGAAGGGGTCGGGTGCCCGGTACGAGATCAAGTTCCCCGTTCTCCAGTACCGCGGCATGCTCGAGGAGGTCATCCCCACCTCGACGGAGGACGCGACCCGAAGGGCATACTGCTCCGCCGGGATCACCACGCAGTGGAAGCTCTACCCGGGCGACCACCTGCTGGCCGACCAGCAGGCCAAGGACGACGTGGTGAAGTGGCTCGGCGACCGCTTCGCCGGACGCCTCGAACTCGGCAACTGCCTGATGCCGTAGAGCCCGTGACGAGTGGACGAGTACCCGAAGAGACCCGGGAGGGGTGGTGGACATGGCGCACGCGGCGACGGAGTCGCTGGTCGGCGTCTGGGACCTGGTGAGTTTCGAGGTCCGGGCGGCCGACGGTCGGGTGGAGCGTCTGTTCGGGGAGCACCCGACCGGCCTCGGCATCTACACGCCGCAAGGACTCGTCTCCGCCCAGCTCATGGCGGAACGGAATCCGGCGGGGGCCGATCCGGTGGCGGCCGGGCCGGCGGCCCTCCCGCGTTTCCTCGCGTACGCGGGCCGCTACCTCCTCGATCCGGAGTCGCGCAGTGTCGCACACCACGTGGAGTGCGGTTTCGACCCGTCGTGGGTGGGCCTCGTCCTCCGCCGCAACTATGAGCTGGAGGGTGACCTGCTGATCCTCCGCCCGCCCGCTCAGGCGGAGGGGCAGCCCGTTCTCACCTGGCGCAGGCGCGAACCCCTCGGCGGTCAGGTAGCCCGGTAGACCTGCCCCACCTGCCCGCCGTCATCGGGCGCGGGCCGGCCGCAGCAGGACGGGCCGCAGCCTGCTGTACCCGCGCACCGACACCGGGCGCAGCACCTTCAGGTCGTACGCCGTCGTGCCCGCCAGCTCACCCGCGAACGCCGTGTCTGCCAGCACGGTGTCGGGGCGGGCCACCGCGGTGAGCCGGGCCGCGATGTTGACCGCCGCCCCGTACACGTCGCCGAAGCGGTGGAGGACAGCGCCGTGGGCCAGGCCGGTCCGCAGGTGCGGCAGACTCGGTTCGTCCTGGGCGCGCGCGGTGAGTTCCAGGGCGATTCCGGCGGCCTCGGACGCCGACTCGCAGACGAAGAGGACCTCGTCGCCGATCGTCTTGACGACCCTGCCGCGGCCCTCGGCGATCACATCGCCGGTCAGGCTCTCGAACCGGTCGAGGACGCGGGCGAGTGCGACGCTGTCGAGGCCGCGGGTCATCCGCGTGTACCCGACCATGTCGGTGAACCCCACGGCCAGATGGCGGACGTCGGTGTCCTCGCGGGGCGGCGCGGAGCCGTCCGCGAGCATCCGGCCCGCGGAGGCCGCGAGGTGGCGGCGCCACACGTGCCGCTGCAACAGCTCCAGCTCCGGCAGCAGGGCCGCGGCGTGCCGCAGCAGGGCGGCTTCGCCGTCGGGGGAGTCCTGGTCGTGGCCGAGCCAGTTCCAGAGGGTGTGCATCTGCCAGTCGGCGAGCCGGGACAGATGGTGGCCCAGGGCGCGGGCCATCATCGTCTCGCTCTCCTCCGTGATGAGCCCGGCCGCGATGAGGCGTTCGCCCGCGCGGAGCGCGTCGACGTCGGCGTCGGTGAACACCCGCGCGTCGTCGTCGACCACCGGGAAGCCGAGCACGCGCCAGATCTGTGCCGAACGCTCGGGCCGTACCCCCGACCGCTCGGCGATGTCCGGCCTCGTCCACAGGCGGCCGCCACCGAGCAGCAACTCCTCGATGACGCCGCGCAGTTCGTCGGCGCCGGACGGGCCTGCCGCCGGCTGCGCTTTCGGGTCCTTCGCACTCATGTGGTGTGCACGATCAAGACGTCGAGCCCGGCCTTCCTGGCGATGTCCGCGGGCACCGAGCCGAGGATGCGCCCGGCGAGCGAGCGCAGGCCGCGGTTGCCGACGACGACCAGATCGGCGGAGCACTCCTGGGCGACCCGGACCAGCGCCGGAACGGGCTCGTCCTGCACCGCGACCGAGCGGACGTCCGTCGCGCCCTCCGCCCGCGCCTTGTCGCTCGCCACCCGCAGCGTGTCCTCGGCGGGGGCGGAGCCCACCACCTGGTACGCCTCGGCGCCCAACTGGTCCTGCGCCTCGGACAGTTCGGCCCCGCGCATCGGGGAGTACGCGCAGGCGATCACGAGTGCGGCCCCGCAGGCCGCGGCGAGCCGGGCGGCGCTCGCGACCGCGGCGAACGACGACTCCGAGCCGTCCGTCCCGACCAGCACAGTCTGATAGGCGACCAAGGCAATCCCCTTACCCCGTAGTAAACTTACTTGAAAGTAAGGTAGGGCGTGGTGCGTGTCCTGGGCAAGATGTGACAGGAAAGTCCGGCGACACCACAGGGAGTGATCTTGTCCAGCCTGACCTTCGTCATCGGAACGGGTCGCAGCGGTTCCACCGCGCTGTCCCGCATCCTCCGCGCGCACCCCGACGTGCTGAGCCTCAACGAGTACATGGCCTCGGTCGGTGACACCGCGTTCCCCGAAGGACGGCTGACCGGCGCGGAGTTCTGGGAGGCCCTGCACCGGCCCACCCCCTACTTCGCGAGCATGATCCGCAGCGGGCTGCCGATGCCGGAGTTCCTCTACACGCGCCGCCCGGGGCGCTACTCGGCGCAGGCCGCCGGGATCCCCGCCCTCTCCCTCATGGTGCTGCCCCACCTCACCGACGACCCCGACGGACTCCTCGACGAGATCCGCGCGGCGGCCGTCGCCTGGCCCGCCCGGAGCGCCGCCGGGCACCACGAAGCGCTGTTCGCGTGGCTGAGCGCACGGTTCGGGCGCGGCGCCGTCGTCGAACGCTCCGGCTACTCGACGGGCTGGGCGCCGAAGCTGCGCGCCGCCTTCCCGTACGCGAAGTTCGTGCATCTCCACCGCGACGGGCCGGACTGCGCCCTGTCCATGAGCCGCCACCCCGGATACCGGGTCATCACCCTGATGCGCGAGATCAGGGAACGGACGGGCGTCGAGAACGTCGGCGACCTGACCCCCGAGCACCTGCGTCTCCTGCCCCCGGATCTGGCGCCGCTGCTGAACGAGCGCTTCGACCCCGCACTCGTCCGGGACCGGGACCTCCCCCTGCCGCGCTTCGGCGCCCTGTGGTCCGAACTCGTCGGCGAGGGAGCCCGGTTCCTCGACACCCTGCCCGCCGAGCAGCGTGCGGCACTTTCCTACGAGGACCTCCTCGACGGCCCCCGGACGGAACTGGCCCGGCTCGCCGCGTTCGTCGGGGTCGAGCCGCACGCGCCCTGGCTGGACGGTGCCTGCGCCCATCTCGACGGCAGCCGCCGGGGGAGCGCCGCACGGGAGCTGACCGCCGCGCAGTTCGACTCGCTGGTCACCAGCTGCGCTCCGGGCACGCGAGCGCTCGCCGGAAGCGCGGGTGACGGGGGCCGACGGGGGTAGCCGGTCGAGTACGAAGCGGGCGAAGGGGGCCGGGCATGTCACGGGCCGGGAAGTCGGGCAGGCGCGACCGGTGGGGCGCGATACGGCTCGCCCTGGTCGGGCTGGTGGCGTCGGCGTCGGCGGGCTTCCTGGTGGGCGCGGTCACCGGCGAGAGTTCGATGGATGTCTCGCGGGGCGTACTGTTCGCCGCCGCCTACGGCCTGTTGGTCCTGGCCGGTGTGGTCGTGGCGGCGTGCTGGGCCCGGCAACGTGCGGCGCGGTTCGGCCTGGGGGGCGCCCGGTACCTGCGGGTGGGCCGTCAGGTCGCGCGCGGCCGGGTTCCGGACGATCCCGCGGAGCGAGCGGCCGCGATCGACGTCGCCACACGTCAGGGCCATGCGCTCAGCACCCAGCGGCGCAGGTGGGTGCGGGGCCTGATGACGCTCGCCGCGCTGGTGTGGCTCCTGACCGGCGTGCTGGAGTTCAGCGACCGCGCCTACGGATTGGCCTGCTTCAACCTCGTGCTGGTGGTGGTGTTCCTGGTCAACTCGCTCACGCTGCGGCGACAGCGGCGGCGGCTGGAGCACGTCCGGCGCGAGTTGTGCCTGGACGAGGGCGCGCAGGACTCGCCGGAGGCCGGGCGCGCGGGCGGCGTTCACTCGTAACGCAGGCGCAGCGATTCCCGTTCGGTCTCCTCGATCTGCTCGACGGTCAGGCCGGGCAGGTCCAGCTGGGCCAGGGTGACCTGGGCGCTGGTCGGCTGGGCCTCGGCGGGCAGCCACCGTTCGGGCCGCCAGGCGTTGCCCCGCATCAGCGACTTCGGGCAGTGCGGGTACGCCTCGTCGACCCGCACCACGAGCGCCGTGACCGGCGGCTTCCCGACCGGGGTGAGCTGGTCGAGCAGGTCCTGGCGTGCCGAGACACAGGCCCGGCCGTTGACCCGGAGCGTGGTCGGACGGCCCGGGACGAGGAAGAGCAGGCCGACGTGGCCGGTCCGCACCACGTTGTGCAGGGTGTCGAGCCGCTTGTTGCCGGTGGCGTCGGGTATCGCCAGGGTCCGCTCGTCGAGCACCGAGACGAACCCGGGCGGGCCGCCGCGCGGCGTCACGTCCGCCCGGCCGTCGGTGTCCGCGCTGCCTATGAAGACCAGCGAGGAACAGCCGATCAGCGCCCGGGTCTCGGCGGTCAGCCGGTCGGTCTCTTTGCGGATCGAGTTCGGGTTCGGCTGCGGGTAGAGCGCGCGCAGCTGGTCCGGGCCGGTGAGTGCGTCCGCCCGGAGGGAGTCGAAGAGCAGGCCGGTGGTCCCGGCGTCGGTCGTCATACCGTCGACCCTAGAAGAAGGCCGGTGCGGTGCGATGGCCCAGTACGCGAACTCGCGCGCCCCAGGCTCCGCCTGAGTTGCCGTCAGGCCTGCGTCACCCCTGCGCGCGCCACGACGCCGCTCGCGTACGCCCACAGACGGTCGGCAGCCCCCGGGTCGAGGGCGTGGGCCGCCACCCCGCCCACGATGTGCTCGTCCTGGGCGCCGGAGACGACCGGCGCCTCCTGGTTGTCCTCGAAGTAGCGGCCTGTCACGCCCTTCACCAGCGGCGAGGCAGCGAGCAGGACGGAGGTCGAGGCGCCCTGGACCGCGGTCTTGTAGTAGGGCGTCTTGATGATCTCGCCGTTCTCGTCGACGGCGCCCATCGCCCGCATCGTCTCGGCGTCGATGTGGCGCTGAAGGTTGGTGCTGATCCAGCCGGGGTTCAGGGAGTTGGCGGTGATGCCGTCACCGGCCCATGCGCGGGCGCCCACGCAGAGCAGGACGTCCGCGGTCTTCGACTGCCCATAAGCGGTCCAGCGGTCGTAGGGGCGCCGCGCGAAGTGCGGATCGTCGAAGTCGAACGGGACGTCCCTGTGCGCGCCGGAACTGACCACGACCAGTCGGGCGGAGCCCGCCGCCTTCAGGTGCGCGTGCAGGCCGACGGCCAGCGCGAAGTGCCCGAGGTAGTTGGTGGCGAGCTGCGCCTCCCAGCCTTCGGCCGTCACTCGACGGTCGGGAAGCGCCATCACTCCCGCGTTCGCCACCAGGATGTCCAGGGGCCCCTGCCATGCCCGCGCGAAGGCGCGGACCGACCCGAGGTCCGCCAGGTCGAGCGGCGCCGTACGCACCGGGCCACCGCCCGGTACGCGGGTCAGGTCGCGTGCGAGGGGTTCGGCCGCCGCGGGGTCGCGCGTGGCGATGGTGACCTCCGCGCCGGCCGCCGCGAGGGCCCGCACCGTCTCCACGCCGATGCCCGAGCCGCCGCCCGTGACGACGACGCGCCGGCCGGTCAGATCGACACCGTCGATGACCTCGTGCGTGGTCGCGTGGGAGGGGAACGGGGTGGTCACGCGATGCTGCTCGTTCATGCTCGGTCCTTCTCGCCTCGGGATGCTTCTCCTTCACCGTAGGCAGGGAGGGACGGACGATCCATAAGTGAAAGACCGGGCTGCTTTCGTCAGCGTCCAGATTCCGTGGCGGTGTCCGGGCGCCGGGCGCGGTACTCACGCGGCGGGACGCCGGTGATCCGCTTGAACGCCGTACTGAACGCGCTCTCGGAGCCGTACCCGACGGTGCGGGCGATGGCGGCGATCGTGGCGTCCGACCGGCGCAGGCGCTGAGCGGCCAGTTCCACGCGCCAGCGGCCGAGGTAGTCGATCGGGCCCTGGCCGACGAGGTCCTTGAAGCGCGCGGCGAGCGTCGAGCGGGAGACCGCGCAGACCCGGGCGAGGTCGGCCACCGTCCACGGCCGCTCGGGACGCTCGTGCAGGGAGGTCAGCGCCGTGGCGACGACCGGGTCCCGCAGGCCCGCGAGGAGGCCCACCGTCGTCCCCGTGGAGTGGGCGAGGTGCAGGCGCAGGACGTGGACGAACATGACCGCCGCCAGGTGCTCGGCGACCAGGGACGAGCCCATCCTGCCGCGCAGCAGTTCCTCGCTGATCTGGGCCAGCGCCCACCGCAGGGTCTCGGCGTGCTCGCTCCCCGCCGGGACGTGGACGACCGGCGGCAGCTCGTTCAGCAGGAGGGCCGGGGAGCGCTCGCTCAGGGAGAAGTGCCCGCCGATCAGCAGCACTTCGTCGTGATCACCGTCGCCCGTCCGCGCGAGACCGCGGTCCGTCGTGGCGAACACCGACTCCGCGTCCACCGGCACGGCGTCCGGGTCACTGCGCAGGATGTACGGGAGGGGCCGGGTCAGCAGATAGCAGTCGCCCTCCTTCAGCGCGACGGGCTCCGCGACGCCCTCGACCTGGAGCAGACACGCGCCCTGCCTGACCGCGTTGAACTTCACCCCGGACGGCGCCCGGAACCGCACGGCCCAGCGGCCACCGGCCCGCAGCCCGGCCGACAGGTGACCGCGCAGCCCGAGCAGGGCCAGTACGTCCTCCAACGGGTCCACGCCTCATTTCTATCAAGGCCGCCGCGGGCGCACCCGGCGCTCACACCTCGGCAGCGGCGGCGACCAGGCCCAGCGCGAGGTTGCCGACGTGCAGCAGGCCGTCCCGGTGCGGGCCCAGGAAGGCGGCTTCGGCGGTGGGGCGCATGACACCTGTCGGGCAGGCGGCCAGGCCCAGGTCGGTCGCGGTGAGACACATGGTCTGCAGCAGGCAGCCCGTGTCGCGGTAGACGAGGCTGAGGGCGAGCCCCTCGTACTTCCAGCCGGTACGGGCGGCACACGAGGCGAGGTAGAGGCTGACGGGCGGCGCCTGGTCCAGGTATCCGGGGGCGGTGGCCGTCTCGCGCAGGAGGGTCGCCGCGCTCTCGTCCCACGGGGACAGCCGGTGCAGCGCGTGGTCGAACGGGTCGTAGTGGTGGATGCCGGGGGAGAGTCCGGCGACGTCGCGTGCGAGCACGTAGACCTCGACGCTGTGCCGTCCGCCGCCGGACGGGGAGGGGCGACGGGTCTGTTCCCACTCGGGCGGACCGAGACGTTCCCGTACGCGCGCGGCACGGGCGAGGAAGGCGTCGAGCAGGGCGAGGGGGAGCGGGGCGGGGGCGAAGGTACGCAGACACGTCCGCTGGGAGAGCACCGTGCGCAGCGGACGGCTGGGATAGGCGTCGTCGCCGGTGAGCGGGGTGGTCCCGGTGGCCTCGGGGTGGTGGAGGCGTGCGGGGGGCGGCTTGCCCCGCTGGGTGTGCGGGGCGGGGCCGCGGGCGGCCCGGGCATGGGCGGCGAGTTCGTACGGGGTCAGTCCCTGGGCGACGGGGGCCGGGCCGGCGGAGGAGAGGATGATGCCGGCCGCCGCCAGCCGCTCCAGGTGGCGCCGGGTCGTCCCCGGATCCTTGCCGTCGCCCGGCCACAAGGTGTGCGCCTGTTCCGCGGTGAGCGGGGCGGCGAGCACGTTCAGGAGCGAGAGCAGCGGCGCGCGGGCGGTGAACTGGCGCCAGCGGCGGCAGTCGACGAGGACCGCGCCGGCCCCGTCCTGCCAGGCGAGCACCAGGTCGGGGTTGCGCCGGTAACGGATCTCGTCGGGTGTCCGCGGGTGTGAGCCGGGTGTGTGCCGCGTCGGCGCCGGGTGTTCAGGGGGGTTCATGTGTCCGGGGTTCATGTGTCTCCGGTTCCGTGGGCGCGGAAGGCGGCCGGGGCGGTCCTCCGCGTCACATGAAGGGCAAGGGCAGCGGGTTCAGTTCCGGCTCCGTCAGCGGGGTCGTCCGGGCCCCCATAGCGACCGGCGCCTCGCGCACACGGGGGCCGCCCCGGCGGTGGAAGTCGCTGCGCAGGGTGATCGGGCACAGCCCCGGCACCACGGTTCTGACGACCGTCACCCCGCACTCGGCGACATCGACGGGCGTGATGTCCACGGCGACCGCCTCGTAGCCGCGCCGGGCCAGCCGCCGGACGCCTTCCGCCACGTCGGCGGGGTGCCCGCCGCTCGGCCGCTCGGCGGCGGGCGCCCGCACCGGCCCCTCGTCCCAGAACGCCAGGTGCCGTACCCGGTCGGGCGCCCAGTAGTAGAGGGAGAACTCCTTCAAGGTCGTCAGCACGTCGTCCGGGCCGGGGATGTCCTCGCCGTCGTCCAGGTGTTCCTGCCACAGCCGGGCGCCCGCCCAGCCCAGACAGCCCTCCTCCAGCGCCCCGAGCAGGGCCGCCTGCGGGTCCAGGTCGGCGCGCGCGGCGTGCGTGGTGACGGGGCGGCGCTCGGTGTGCCGGAGGAACCGCACGCCCACGGCGGGGATGCCGAGGTCGGTGGTCAGGTCCTTGGCCGTGACCGAGACCCCCTGCGCGCGCACCCGTGCGACGAGGTCACGGGCCGGGCCCTCGGGCAGCGCGTCGAGGTCGAGCGTGGGCAGCGTGAGCCGGTTCGCCCAGAACAGCACCGTCGCGTCCCGCTCCACCGCCTCCATCAGACCGCCGTGGACCGCGTGGTGGTAACTGCCGCCCGCGGCAAGGCCGGTGGAGATCGGGTCGTACCAGGCGCGGTCGCCCGGCCGGAACCGGTAGGGCAGGTAGACGGCGGACGCCGGCACGTAGCGGACGGCGCCCGTGCTCAGGCAGCGGCCCGGCACCCAGTCGGTCTCGGCGTCCGGGTCGCAGGGGGCCAGCCGGTTCTGCCGGGCGTACTCCGCGGGCGAACCGAGCGGCAGCGTACGGGGATCGACCGCCTCCTCGCCCAGTGCGGACCAGGAGGCGCGCAGGAGTCTCGCGGGGTCGTAGACACCGGCCGCGTACCGCTCCATCGTCTCGCCCACCGCGCAGACCCGCGCCGTCACCGGATCGTTCTTGACCGCGCCGCCGCGCGCCTCGGCGGACACCGGGGAGAACCACCGTGTTTTCGTCATCCCCGCCGTGCGTGCGTACGTGGCGCCGCCCAGCGCGCTGTCCCGCTCGTCCACGCGGAGCTGGAGCACCAGGCCGGTGAGCGGGTCGACGGCGGGGCGCATCCGCTCCCATGACGCCGCGTCGTCCGTACGGTCCGGCTCCTCGGGCCGCTTCGGCAGCGGGACGACGTGGGCGCAGGCCGGGCAGTTCGGCAGGTGGAGGAGGCGGTGCTCGACGCGTTCGAGCGAGCCGTGCGCGACTTCCGACAGGGTGCCGGCGCCCGGTGCGGGAGCGGCGCAGCCGGCCAGGAGGGTGAGCACGGCGTCGGCGAGCAGTCCGACGACGACCGGCGTGCTCGGCCACGCGGGGTCGTGCGCCGCGCCGAACAGGACGTCGAGCGGCAGATCGGCGATGGCCTGCCATGTGTGGTTGGCGCGGAGCCTGCGCACCACGCACACGGCGCACGCGGTGTGCGGCGGCGCGAGCGTGGCGAGGAACAGCCGTGTCGGAGTGGAGAGATACGCGACCATCGGCGTCCCGGTCTCCAGAGCGGCCCGTACCCGCGCCACCAGGTGCTCCTCGGGGACGGAGAGGGAGACCACCGTGACGGCCGCCGCGTCCTCCTGACCCTCGGCGGCGGTCCGGACCCCCGCACGCGCCAGCTGCGCGCCCAGTTCCGCCGCCAGTGCCCGGGGCGCGACGAGCGCCACCTCCCGGTCGCGGAGCGCCGCCATGTCCCCGTACAGGGGATGCGTCTCCCGCCCGCCGCCGTGCGCCATCCCGCGCTCGTGCAGGGCCCGCGACACCTGCTCGGGCACCGCGTCGAGGCGGACCGTCCGCGCGTCCGCCCCCGGCGGCGGGGCGATCCGCAGGGCGACCCGGAGGGTCTCGGTGCTGGCACAGACGTAGAGCCGGTCGTCGCGGGGCACGAGCCGCACATCGGCTCGCAGTTCGCGCCGTGACGCGATCGGGGCGTCCGTGTCGTCCGTGTCGTCCATCTGATGCCTTCCGCGACGTCGAGGAGAACCAGGTGCCGTGCCGTACGGGGCGGTGCTCCTGGCCGCGCTGCGGCGGCCAGGAGCCGGGAGCCGCTACTCCCGGGTCGGCTCCGCCTCGGCCGCGAAGCACAGGCAGCTGTGCCCGGCGAAGGCCTCCTCCGTCTCCGGTACCGTCATCTCCTCGAACAGGGACTCGGCGGTGGTGTCGAACTCAAGGGTGGTCGATTCCACGATGTCCTCCTTGGAAGCCTGCTCTGCTGATGGACCGACGGGCCGCACCGGCCCCGAACCGCGTCGGAGGTCCGGACGCACCCCGTTCGCCTCAGTGAAGGGCCCGCGCGACGACGCCGGACAGGGCTCCTTCGGCTAACCACCCTGATGGGTGGAGTGGAGGCCCTGCGGCGCAGGCTAGGGGCGTGCGGAGGCGCGGACACCGTTCCCGCGAGTGCGTCCAGTAGGTTGACCGTGGTCGTCCTTGTCGGAAGGACGGCCACCCCAGGGAGAGTGGGCCCGGATGGTGCAGGCGAGGAGTTACGCCGACTCGGCCGGCAGCGCGGATCTGCACCAGGCGCGCCACGAGGCCGAGACCATCAGAAGACGCGCCGCCGAACTGCGGCGCCAGGCCCGGGACTTGGTGCGCAAGAGCCGGAGGCAGCGGCAGGCCGCCGAGGCGGCGGCCGCGCGCCTGCGCCAGAGCCGCTGACCGCGGGACGAGGACGCCGGTGAACCGGACGAGCGGCCGCTGACCGTTCGGCAGCAGGGCGGTGCACCACGCGGATCCGCCGGGCGCCCGGATCAGGGACGGGGCGCTACTTGGTGTCGACGCGGCCGATCGTCGTCCCGGCGTCGGCGAGGGCGGCGACGGCCCTCTTCCAGGTGGTGTCGGCCGAGGTGAGCGCGCCGCGCAGATAGGCGGTGGTCAGGCGCTGGAGGACGGCGACGCGTTCCGGGTTCTCGTCGGTGGTCTCCGCAGCCTCCCAGTTCGGGATGCCGCCGAGGGAGTGCTCGGCTCCGAACAGGGTGAGCAGGTCGGTGGCTCCGGGGCTGTGGGTGTAGGCGTCGGTGAACCAGTCGGGGCCGCGGCTCGACATCGTGGAGCGGTCATGGTCACCGGCGACGACGAGCGCCGGCGTGGTCAGCTCGGCGAAGGACGGGTTCATGAAGGGCAGGTGCTCCTTGGCGAACGGGGCCAGCTCCTCGCCGCCGAGCCCGGTCGCCGCCAGCAGTACCCCGGCTTCGACCCGCCGGTCCGCGTAGTCCTGCCCCGCGTTCCCGGACGCGTCGAGGACGCGCGCACCGAGCAGCAGCTGTGCCGTCTGCGCTCCCCAGGAGTGCCCGGCGACGACGACCCTGTCCCTGTCGACCCGCCCGGCGAGCCCGGGTACGGCCGCCTCGACGGTGTCGAACTGGTCGAGGGCGCGGACCAGATCCTCGCGCCGCTCGGTCCAGACGCGGCCGAACTCCGGGTGCTCGAAGGAGATGCCGTCCCGCCGGGAGTCCAGGTGGGAGGGCTGCACGACGACGAAGCCGCGCGAGGCCCAGAAGGCCGTCAAGGGCGCGTAGCCGTCGTAAGACCAGCCGTTGCCGTGCGAGAACAGCAGCACCGGCAGGTCCGTACCGGTGGCGGGCGCGGACACCCGCACGTTCAGGGGGACGGCCCGGCTGGGCGCGTCCAGCGCGATGGGGGCAACGGAGACGACACGGTCGCCGGCGCCGACGATCGCGTCCAGGGCGCGCACGACCGGGGTGTCGGTGGTCGCGGGGGTGTTGCTCATGAGGTCATCAGTCCTTCGGATCGGCGCGAGGAATGCCGGAACCGCCCGGCGCACACAAAAGCGGAGCGGTGCTCCAAATAATATGGAGCGCCGCTCCGCTTTGCAACGCGGTCGGCGGTACGGGGCGCACTGCGCCTCATACTCCGCGAGCAGTTGCTGGAGCCGGACGCCGTCGGTCCGCCAATCGGTGTCCTCCCGCGTCTCGTCGACGGCCGGGTTCGGCGTCCTGTCGCCGCCCAGGAACAGCACGTCCAGCCACATGTGCTCGACCCGCCGCATGTGACTGAAGAACGGGCGCCGCGCCGCTCGCCGGGAAATGGCACAGTGGCGGTATGTGCGGTCGATACGTCGCCACTCGTGGCCCTCAGGATCTGTCCCGCCTCTTCGACGTGCGGGACTGGCGGCCGGAGGAGGTGATCGAGCCGAGCTGGAACGTCGCGCCGACCGATCCGGTCCCCGCGGTCCTGGAGCGCCCCGCCGGGCCCGGGGCCGAGCGGGCGGGGCGCCAGTTGCGGGCCCTGCGGTGGGGGCTCGTGCCCTCGTGGGCGAAGGACCCGAAGATCGGCGCGCGCATGATCAACGCGCGGGTGGAGACGGTGCACGAGAAGCCCGCTTTCCGCGCCGCCTTCGCCAAGCGCCGCTGCCTGCTCCCCGCCGACGGGTTCTACGAGTGGGACCCCGTCAAGGACGAGTCCACCGGCAAGACGCGCAAGCAGCCTTACTTCATCCACCCCGCCGACGGGTCGGTGATGGCGCTCGCGGGCCTGCAACGTCCGCAACAACGGGCCGCGGCTGCTCACCGCCACCGGGTGAGGTCAGCCGGCCGGCAGCACATGGTCGCCGACCTTGTCCGTGCTGAGGCACAGGGAGCAGACCACGGCGTCGTGCGTGGCGCAGGCGGCCAGGTCGGGGCGCTCGTAGGACTGGTGGCAGACGTGGCAGTCGAGGGTGACCGCGCTCGGGTTGCCGTCGGTGTCGAGTACGGGGGTGTCGATGCCGTCGTCGGTGCGGCGCAGGTAGTACCTGCCCTTCGTGACGATCGCCATGACCGGGGTGAGGACGAAGGCGATGACGACCGCGGCGACGGGTGAGTACGGCTGGAGGGTGTCGCCGAGGGCGTGGAAGTACATCGCGATGGAAAGCCCGGACGCGGCGACGAACGCCACCACACCCACCGGGTTGACGGCGTAGAGCATGCCGCGCCGGAACTCGGGGGTGAGCGGGGACAGCTTCAGCAGGTACTTGTTGACGCCGATGTCGGTGGCCACGGTGACGACCCAGGCGATGGCGCAGTTCGAGTAGAAGCTCAGGATGCTGTTGAGGAAGCTGAACATGTCGGCCTCCATCAGCGCGAGCGCGAAGCCGAGGTTGACCAGGACGAAGACCATCCGGCCCGGGTAGTGCTTGGTGACGCGGGTGAAGGAGTTCGTCCAGGCCAGGGAGCCGGAGTAGGCGTTCGTCACGTTGATCTTGATCTGGCTGATCACGACGAGCACCACGGCCAGCGGCAGCACCAGCCAGGAGGGCAGCATCGCGTCGAAGGCCCCCTTGAACTGCTGGATCGGCTCGGGCGCGACGTCCGGGCCCACCGCGGCGAGGATGTATACGGCGAGGAAGACACCGATGGCCTGCTTCAGCGCGCCGAGGACCACCCAGCCGGGACCGGCCATGACGACCGCCGTCCACCACGTGCGCTTGTTGGCCTCGGTCTTGGGCGGCATGAAGCGCAGGTAGTCGATCTGCTCGCCGATCTGCGCGATGAGCGAGAGGCACACACCGGCGCCGAGGAGCACGGAAGCCGTGTTCACGCCCCCGTCGCCGTCGGTCCCGGCGTAGGCGAGGAAGCGGTCGACCGTGCCCGGGTCGGTGGCGACGAGGTAGACGAGCGGGCCGACCATCAGGAGCAGCCAGACCGGGGTCGTCCACACCTGGAGCTTGCTCAGCGCCTTCATGCCGTAGATCACCAGCGGGATCACCATCAGCGTGGAGACCAAGTAGCCGAGCCACAGCGGCAGTCCGAGGCCGAGCTTGAGCCCCTGCGCCATGATCGAGCCTTCGAGGGCGAAGAAGATGAAGGTGAAGCTGGCGAAGATGACGCTCGTGAGCACCGAGCCGTAGTAGCCGAAGCCGGAGCCGCGGGTGATCAGGTCGAGGTCGATGTTGTAGCGGGCGCCGTAGTAGGCCAGCGGGAAGCCGGTGACGAAGATGACGACCGCGGCGACGGCGATCGCGAGGAGCGCGTTGCCGGTGCCGTGGGTCAGGCCGATGCCGGCGCCGATGGAGAAGTCGGCCATGTACGCGATGCCGCCGAGCGCGGTGGTGGCCACGACCATGGGGGTCCAGCGGCGGTAACTGCGGGGCGCGAAGCGGAGGGTGTAGTCCTCCAGGGTCTCCCGCACCGCCTGGTCCTCGGCGGCCTGGGGGATGTCTGGCGTGGTCCGTCGTGACGCGGTCGTACTCATGCCGGGCCTCCTGGTGGGGGCTCTGGGGGTGCGGGCTGGGGCGCGTGCGGTGGAGAGTCCGGCTCCGTGCGCGGTTCTGCCGCTCCCCACGGCCGGTCACGGTAGGAATCGCGTGTTACCCGTGACGTGCCTTGTCGTGAACACGATGTTTCCGTCCCGTCCGGCGTCCGCCCGGGAAGTGCGCTTTCGCATACGGAAGGTGAGCCCAGGGCCCTGTCGTGAATGTCCATGGCTATTCGTCCACGTGTCACCGAAAGATAACGGGTCTGGTCCAACGCTGCTGTGCACTCAGGGGCCTTGACCACCATCCGACCCACCATCCGACCCACCACCCGATCCATCAGCGGAGGACCGCAATGCCGCCTCGCACCCCCGGCGTCTCCCGCCGCTCACTCCTCGTCGGCACCGCCACCGCGGCGCTCGCCCTGACCCTTCCCGCGACCGCGTCCGCCGCCGCGAAGACCCCGAAGGTCCTCGTCATCGGCCTGGACGGCACCCTCCTCAGGGGCGAAACTCACCGGCCCCGTCGACGAGACCGGGATCGGCGCGGGCACCGTCGGCTTCACGCACACCCCGCCGAGCGGCTGGTCGGTCGACAACTCCGCCATGGGCACGGGCGGGGTCACCGAGTGGCGCGGCTGGTCCTTCACCACGGACGAGTTCTGGACCAAGGCCGAACGCGACCAGCAGCGCGAGTCCAACATCAGGGCCCGCGACGTCTTCGCCGTGGCCGACGGCGACGAATGGTCCGACAGGACCGTCTCGGGCACCTTCGACTCGACCCTCGTCAGCCCGGACTTCCCGGTCACCGGCGGCCGTCCGGCGACGCTCACGTACACCACCTTCTACCGGCAGGAAGCGCCGCAGAAGGGCGAGGTGCTCGTCTCCTACGACGGCGGCACCCCGGTGGCGGTGAAGACGTACACGGCCGACACCTCCTCCCGCACCGAGCTCCTCACACTCCAGGTGCCCAGCGGGGTCAGCAGGGCGAAGGTGCGGTTCCGCTGCACCGGGGGCAACAACTGGTTCTGGACGGTCGACGGGGTCGGGATCGCCCCGAGCTGAGAGACGGGGTGCCGGGCTCCATACTCCTCGGATGGACACACCCGGCACGCCACGCACACCGAGCGCACCCGGCACCCCGAGGGCTGCCTGGCGCAACACCACGCACGACTGGGCGGGCACGGTCGACCTCGACCACCTCGCGGACATCCGGCAGCGCCCGGCCGTCCTCGCCCCCGGCGGGCTCCGGCACCTGATCCTCGAAGTCGTCGCCTACGCGGCGGACGAGGCCGCAAGCGGCGGCGGCGGACGGTGCCGGATCACGCTGTACGCCGACGGCTCCGTGGCCGTCGGCGACGACGGGCGGGGCACCGACACCCGCCGCGACGCACACGGCCGGCTCGTGAAGAAGCCGGTGATGGCGACGAAGGACCTCCGCTTCTTCGACGACCCCGGCGCGCCGCCGCTGCCCGACACCCACCCCCGCCGGGGCATGTCCGTCGTCGCCGCGCTCAGCACCTGGCTCGTGCACACCAACCGCCGCCGCGACGGATCCTGGACCCAGCGCTACGCGCACGGCGTGCCCGCGACCGGCCTCGAACCGCTCGCCGGTGACGGCACGACCGGGACCGTCGTCCACTTCCTGCCGGACGGCGAGGCCGCGCGCACGGCCCACCCCCTCACCGCCGACGACCTGGCACGGCTCGTCGCGGCATGGCCGAGGCTCTCCGTCGAGATCGACGACCGGCGCTGAGGCGGCAGGTCAGAGCGGGGGAGTGGGCCAGGGGACGTCGGTCTCGACGGGGGCCGTGTAGTCGACGCCGGGCACGGAGAAGCCGTAGAGGCGGCGGACCTCGTCGCCGAACCAGTCGAGGTCGGCGAGTTCGCCGAGGGTGGCGTCGGTGACGTTCGACCAGCGTTCCGCGACGGCGCGCTGCACGGCGGGGTCCAGCTCCCAGGCGTCGAGACGGACCCGCCCCTCGTCGTCGAGGCCGAGCGGCCGGACGCCGGTCAACTGGTCCCACAGGTCGACCAGTTGACCGACCGGGTCCACCATGTCGGCGCCGAGGACGCCGCGCAGCAGTCCGATGTACAGGGCGATGCCGGGGATGGCGGTGGAGGACTGGGTGACCGCGGCGGCGTTGACCGAGGTGAAGGACCGGCCGCCGACGGTCTTGGCGAGACGCTCGTGCAGCGTGCGCGCGGTGGCCTCCAGATGGGCCTTCGCGGCGCCGATGGTGCCCTGCCGGTAGATGGGCGCGGTGAGCGGCGAGCCGATGTAGGAGAGGGCGGCGGTGGAGAAACCGTCGGCGAGCAGCGCGCGGTCGCCCAGGAAGGTGATCCACCGTTCCCAGTCGGCGCCGCCCATCACCGCCACCGTCCGCTCGACGTCGTCGCCCTCGGCCGGGGTGGTGGTGACGTCCTTCACCCCCGGGGCGCCGTCCTCGTCGAAGACCAGCGTCTTGGTGGTGTAGGGCGCGCCGACCGGCTTCAGGACCGAGGCGTGCACGGCGCCGGTGTCCGGGTCGGTGCGGCGGGGCGCGGCCACGGAGTAGATCAGGTGGTCGAGCCGCCCCCCGAACCGCTCGGCGAGCACGTCCGCGACCCGCTCCTTCATCGCGTCGCCGAACGCGTCGCCGTTGAGGAACACCATGTCCCGCCCGTGCTCCCGGGCGAGCCGCGCGGTGGCCGCGGTGCGGTACCAGCCGGCCGTTCCGGTGCGGCGCGCGGGCGCCTTCTCGAAGCACACGCCGATCCCGCGGATCCCCGCGCGGGCAAGGCCCGCGACGGTCGCGGCCAGCCCGTACCCGGCGGACGAGCCGACGACCAGGGCCACCGGTCCCTCGCCCCCGGAGGCGGCGGACGGCCGGGGGACGGCCCGCCACATCGCCTCGACCGACCGCGCGCAGCCGTCCGGATGGGAGTCGAGGAAGAGGAAGCCCCGGCTCTGCGGCGCAATGACACGTGCGCTCACGGTGTGTCCCGGGTGTCGTCGTGGACAAGGGCGCGGCGGCCGCCTCGGCCACCCCGTCCCGCCAGTCTGCTGCCAGGCCCGCGCACACCGGGATCCCCGGAGCCACAACGTTGCACGGCCCGCCTTGGTGGGTTCCCCACTGGCCCCCGCCGCGGTCCCGGCCCCTCAGTTGATGATCTCGGCGCGCCCTTCCGAACGCATCGTCGCCAGCCGGTCCCGCCACATCCGGAGGGCCTCGGGCGTCTGGCGCGTCCAGTCGGTGACCTCGCCGACGACGCGGAGCGGGTCCCTGCTGCGGTAGGACCTCGTGGGGTTGCCGGGGAACTTCTTGTCGGTGACGTTCGGGTCGTTCTCGAACTCTCCGACCGGTTCGACGACGTACACGCGCGGGTCCCCGTCCCCCGCGGCGAGCTCGGCCGCGAGGCCCGCACCGTCGCGCAATGCCGTGAAATAGATGTGGTTCATCACGATCTCGGGCCGGTAATTGGACCGGAACCCCGCGGTGAGCCGGTCGCCGACCCGCAGATCGGCCTTCGTCCCGTGAAAGAACGGCCCCTCGTCCAGCACCTCACGCATCGCGGCAGGCTACCAACCGGCCGGGACGAGGGCGAGGGACCGGGGCACCGGTCGCCCGCGCGAAAACCCGCCATATCACTCCGGGCAGGCCCTGTGGGGGCGACCGCGAAACGGGGCGTGTGATGACGTATCCTCAGCCAGATTGACGTTTTGAGCATCCGGTTGAAGGGCTGACATGGCGAGCGAGATAGGCGCGCAGCGCCTGCACGAACTCCTGACGACACAGCGTGAGGAGTTCGTCGCGACGTGGGTTCGCACGGTGGGCGCGACGCTGCACGGCCGGTTGAGCGATGCCGAGCTGGCGCGCGAACTCGGTGACCTGTACGACGCGTTGACGAACGCGGTCGCCGGGGGCGGCCTGGCCGGGCGCAGCAGCGCCTTCGGCGAGGTGCGCAGCCTGCTGGTGGAGCTGTCGCGCAACCGCGCGCGGCAGGGTTTCACGCCGACGGAGACCGCGGTCAGCGTGTTCGCGCTGAAGCAGGTCCTCGAGCCCAGCCTGACCGGTGACAAGGACGGCAGCGACGCCTACCTGGCGCTGGCGCGGCTGCTCGACGATCTCGGTCTGTTCACGGTCGAGGAGCACGCCCGCACGCGTGAGGAGATCATCTCCTCGCAGGCGGAGCAGCTGCTCGAACTGTCGACGCCGGTGGTCAAGCTCTGGGAGGGCGTCGTCGGCGTGCCGCTGGTCGGCACGCTCGACTCGGCGCGGACCCAGGTGGTGATGGAGAAGCTGCTGCAGGCGTTGGTGGACTCCAACTCCACGCAGGCCATCATCGACATCACGGGTGTGCCGACGGTGGACACGCAGGTCGCCCAGCATCTGCTGAAGACCGTCGTGGCCGCGCGGATGATGGGCGCGACCTGCACCATCTCCGGTGTGCGCCCGCAGATCGCGCAGACCCTCGTGGCGCTCGGGGTCGAGTTCGGCGACATCCCGACGAAGGCGACCCTCGCGGACGCCCTGCGCTTCGCCCTCGCCGACGCCGAGCGGCAGCGTGCGCTCGCGGCCGGGGGCGCGCTGTGAGCGAGCGAGTTCCGATCATGAAGATCGGCGACGTGCTCCTCGTGTCGATCCAGACGGATCTCGAGGACCAGACGGTCCTCGACCTGCACGAGGACCTGTCGGAGCGGATCGTGTCGTCCGCCGCGCACGGCGTGATCATCGACATCTCCGCCGTGGAGATCGTGGACTCGTTCGTGGGCCGCATGCTGGCCACGATCGCGTCGATCTCCCGCATCCTCGGTGCGACGACCATCGTGTGCGGTATGCGCCCCGCGGTCGCGATCACGCTGGTGGAGCTGGGGTTGTCCCTCAAGGGAGTGCGGACCGCTCTCAACCTGGAGCAGGGTCTCGCCCTCCTGCGCGGACTGCGTGCTGCTGAGTCCGGCGTCGGAGCATGAGCGAGTACGGGGCCGAAGGAGCCCCGGCGGAGTCGGTCACCGTCGCCGGCAACTCGGACGTGGTCACCGCGCGCCAGATGGTCCGCACCATGGCGCAGCAGGCGGGGCTGCCGCTCGTGCAGCAGACGAAGCTGGTCACCGCCGCCAGTGAGCTGGGCCGCAACATGGTGGTGTACGGCAAGGGCGGAGTCATCCGCAGCCGTATCACCACCGAGGGCAGCCGCAAGGGCGTGTGGGTGGAGTTCCAGGACGAGGGCCCCGGCATACCCGACGTCGAGCTGGCGCTCACCGACGGGTGGACGTCCGGCGGCGGCATGGGCCTGGGGCTCAGCGGTGCCCGGCGACTGGTCGACAAGTTCGATCTGGAGACCGGCCCGCAGGGCACCACGGTGAGAGTGGTCAAGTGGAACCGGTGAGCAGTTATCTGGTCATCGAACCCGAGGACGTGGTGTGGCTGAGGGCGGGCGGCGCCCTCGCCGCCACCGCCCGCAGGGAGGCCGCGGCGCTCGCGACCCGGATCGGCCTGGCCGAGAGCCGGGTGGCCGACGTGTCGCTGGCCGTGACCGAGATCGCCACCAACCTCGTACGGCACGCCGACGACGGGGCCATCGCCCTGCGCACGAGCCGGATGGGCAACCACGTCGCGGTCGAGTGCCTGTGCCTGGACACCGGGCCGGGGATCGCCGACCTGACCGGCGCGGTCCGCGACGGCTACTCGAGCGGCGGCACGCTCGGCATCGGCCTCGGCGCGATCGAGCGGCTCGCCGACACCTTCGACGTGCACTCGCTGCCGGGGCGCGGCACCGTCCTGCTCGCCCGTTTCCACGCCGACCGTTCCCTGACGTACGGCCTCACCGGTGACAAGGGCACGGACGGGGTCGACGCACGTCCGGTCGCGGCCGGGCTGACGCGGCCCATCAGCGGGGAGACCGTGTGCGGCGACACCTGGGCGGTGCGGGCCGGCACGGCGGCGGACGACGGCCCGCTGATGGTGCTGATGTGCGACGGCCTCGGGCACGGGCCGCTCGCCGCGCGGGTCGGTGAACGCGCCCGCCAGGTCTTCCGGCAGTCGACGGCCGAGCACCCGAGCGACCTCCTGCGGCAACTGCACGAAGGGCTGCGGGGCACACGGGGCGCCGCTCTCGCGGTCGCCCGCCTCGACCCGCGGGCCGGCCGCGTCGACCTGTGCGGCGTGGGCAACATCAGCGCGTTCATGGTCGAGGAGTCCCGGCGGTCCGCGCTCCTCTCGCACCCGGGGATCGTGGGCGCGCAGATCCCGACGGTCCGCACCTACTCCGCCGACCTGAAGCCGGACACCGCCCTGGTGATGCACTCCGACGGGCTGCACCAGCGCTGGTCGCCCGCCGACCTGCCCGGGCTGCTGCGGCGCCACCCCGCGGTGATCGCCGGGCAGATCCTCAACCAGGCCGGCCTGCGGCGCGACGACGCGGGCATCGTCGTGGTCCCCGTACCGTCCCGATGAACGAGACCCCGGCGGGGGCGTACGAGCTGTACGCCACCGCCCTCGATGACCAGCAGAGCGTGCTGATGATGCGCCGCTGCCTGCAAGCGGTGTGCCGCGCCGTCGGGGTGCAGGGGTCGACGCTGGTACGGATGGCGACGGTCCTCAGCGAGGCGGGCCAGGACCTGCTCGGGGCCGAGGGGCTCAGCGGGCGCCTCGGCCTCCTCGCGACGGCCGGCGGGCTGCGCGTGGAGGCGCGGCTCGCCTGGAGCGGCGCGCGACCGCTGAGCCGGGGCGTCGCCGCCGCCGCCGAACGGCTGCTCGACAGGGTGGCGGTCGCCCCGGACGGGCACGGCGTCGTCTTCGCCCAGCAGGCGCCCGCCACCGGACAGCACCCCGAGGAGGTGGCGGCCGCCTGCCGCGCGGCTCTGCAGACGGTGGACGGCGTGGACCTCGGCGAGGTCCTGCGGCTGCAGAACAGGAACCTGCTCGCGGCCCTGGAGGAGTCACGCAGCCAGCAGGACGAACTGACCCGTCTGAACGCGGAGCTGGAGGACACCAACAGCGGCGTCGTCGCCATGTACTCCGAACTCGCCCGCGAGCTGGAGGAGACCAACAGCGGCGTCGTCGCCCTCTACGCCGAACTGGAGGACAAGTCCCGCCAGCTCCGGGAGGCGTCGGAGTCCAAGACCCGGTTCTGGGCCAACGTCAGCCACGAACTGCGCTCCCCGATCAACTCGGTCATCGCCCTGGCCCGGCTGCTGCTCGCCCCGGAGTCGGACCGGCTGACCGACGAGCAGCGCCAGCAGATCACCATGATCTCGGCCTCGGGCACCACCATGCTGGCGCTCGTGGAGGAACTGCTCGACGTGGCCAAGGCGGAATCGGGCCGTATCGACCCGCACTGGGCCCCCGTCGACCTGCGGACACTGCTGCATCTGCTGCGGGGCACCATGCAGGGCATGACCCGCCCCGGCGTCGCCCTGCGCATCGCGGATCCGCGGCTGCCCGTGGAGCTGATCAGCGACGAGGTCATCCTCACCCGCGTCCTGCGCAACATCCTGTCCAACGCGCTGAAGTTCACCGAGCACGGTGAGGTGGAGCTGGCGGTCGCCGCGGAGCGACGTGACGAAACCGACTGGTTCGTGCTGAGCGTGCGCGACACAGGGGTGGGTATTCCAGAGGACCAGGTGGAGAAAGTCTTCGAGGAGTTCTACCAAGTGCGTGGACAGCATCAGCGCGGCCGGGCCGGCACGGGCCTCGGGCTGCCCTACGCCCGACGGCTGACCAGCATCCTCGGCGGCCGGCTCACCCTCACCAGCCGCCCCGGACACGGCACCCTGGTGACGGTCGAGCTGCCCGCCGGGCCCCCCGGGCCCACACCCCTCGCGACGGCCGACCGGACCGCCGCCGAGGACGGGTCCGATGCGCCCCCGGCGCGCCGTCCGTTCGCCTCGGTCGTCCTGGTCGACGACGATCCGGCATCCCTGGCCGCCCTGCGCCCCCTCCTGTGCGAACTCGCCGATCAGCACACCGAGATCAATGACAGCACCCGTGCCATGGACACCATCCGGCACCTGCGCCCGGACGCCGTCGTCGTGGACCTGATGATGCCCGCGCCCGACGGCTACGCGCTCCTCGCCGCGCTCGACGCCGACCCCGGCACGGCAGCCCTGCCCGTCGTCGTCCTCAGCTCCGCCGATCCGCACGAGGTCGACCAGGCACGGCTGCGCGGCCGGACCATCCTGCCCAAGGCGCACCTCACGGCGGCCGCGCTGACCGCCGCCCTCACCGCGGGCCGGGGAGCGGGCGGCGAGGAGAGCGCCGGGGCCCCGACGTTCGACAAGGACGCCGATCAGCCATGACGTACACCGCAGCCGACGGCGGACCCGCGCTCGTCCTGGTCGTCGACGACAACCCCATCGCCCGCTACGTCCTCGGCACCACCCTGCGCCGGGCCGGACACGACATCATCGAGGCCGAGGACGGCACCAGCGCGCTCGAACTCCTCCGCACGGCGCCCGTCGTCCCGGAGGCGGCGATCATCGACGTGCAGCTGCCCGACCTGACGGGCTTCGAGGTGTGCGAACGCATCAAGTCGAACCCGCGCACCGAGGGCGTGCCCGTCCTCCACATCTCCGCGACCGCCGTCAGCGCCACCGACCGCACCCAGGGCCTCAACCGCGGCGCGGACGCCTACCTCACCGAGCCCATAGCGCCCGACGAGCTCATCGCGACGCTCTCGGCGACCCTGCGGTACACCCGCGCCCGCCGCCGTGCCGAGACCCTCGCCGAGCGGCTCCACCAGCTCCACGGCGCCACCCTGGCGCTCTACAGCGCCCCCGACACGGCCGCCCTCGCCCGCGCCGCCGCCACCGGCGCCGCCACCGTCCTGGGCCGTCCCGCCACGGTGACACTGACCGCGCCCGACGGCACCGTGCACACCTCGCAACACCCGCACACACCCGCGGAGCCGGACGCACACGTCCTCGCGGAGGCGGCGACGCTGCTGAGCGGAGGCGGAGTCCAGGTCGCCCCCTACACCTCACCCCTCGACGGCCGCCGCTACCTCCTCGCCGCGGCCCGCACGAAGGGCGCACGCCCGCCCACCTGCATCGCCGTCCCGCACCCCGCGGGCCCCGCCCGCACCACCGACGCGGCGGAAGACGCCGAGGCCCCGCACGGCGGCGCGGGGGCACACGGCGCCGAACCCGCCTCCCAGGACGACGAGGAACTCCTCGCCCAGGTCACCCACACCACGGCCCTCGCCCTGGAGACCCTGCGCACCTACAGCGAGGAACACACCCTCGCGCTCACCCTCCAGCGCAGCTTCCTGCCCGAGGCGCTCCCCGACACACCCCACGCCCGGCTCGCCGTCCGCTACCTGCCCGCCAGCGAACAGGCCGAGATCGGCGGCGACTTCTACGAGGTCCTCACCACCCCGGGCGGACTCATCACGGCCATCGGCGACGTCGCGGGACACTCCCTCGAAGCGGCGATGATCATGGGTCAGCTGCGCCACGCCCTGCGCGCGTACGCCCTCGAAGGGCATCCGCCGCACGTCATCCTCCAGCTCCTGGACACCCTCCTCACCACCGTGGCGCCGGGTGTCACCGCCACCCTGTGCATCACCCTGCTCGAGACCGACGCCGACAGCGACACCGGCGCCCGGACCCTGCACATCGCCAACGCCGGACACCTGCCGCCGCTCCACCTCGGCCCGGCCACCGAACCCACCTACCACCACCGGCACGGGCCTCTCCTGGGCCTCAGACTTCCGCAGCCGACCGCAGGCACCATCCGGCTGCACCCCGGTGACCTGCTCATCCTCACGACAGACGGGCTCATCGAGCATCCCAGCGAACACCTCGACGTGTCCCTCGACCGGCTGGCCGCCATCGCCGCGAAGGGGCCCGACGCACCCGAGGACATGTGTCACCACCTGCTCACGCACCTGCCGCCCACCGGACGTGACGACGTCGCCCTCATCACCCTCGCGACCCGGGAACTGCCCGCGAAGTGAGCGGCCGGGCCGTCGGGCCCGGCCGGTCGGCGGCGCCGGTCAGCGCAGGCGCTCGGCGATGTCCGCCAGGTGACGGCCCTGGTAGCGGGCGGCCTCCAGCGTGGCCTCGTCGGGGGTCTCGCCCCCGCCGCTGGCCCAGCTGGTGCCGTAGGGGTTGCCGCCGGCGGCGAACAGGAGAGGGTCGGTGTAGCCCGGCGGGACGATGAGGCAGCCCCAGTGGTAGAACACGTTGTTGAGCGACAGGATGGTCGACTCCTGGCCGCCGTGCCGGTTCATCGCGGAGGTGAAACTGGTGGCGGGCTTGTTGTGGAAGACACCCGCCTGCCACTGCCCTCCGGCGAGGTCGATGAACTGCTTGAGCTGCGAGGCGACGTTGCCGAACCGGGTCGGGCTGCCGAACGCGTACGCCGTCGCCCACTCCAGGTCATCGAGCGTCGCCTCCTCCACCTCGTTCTTCGTGGAGTCCACGTGTGCGCGCCAGGCGGGATTGGCGTCGATGGCGGTGTCCGGCGCCAGCTCGTGGACCCGGCGCAGACGGACCTCGGCGTTGCGGGACCGGGCCCCCTCCGCCACCGCCTGGGCCAACTGGTGGACGTTTCCGGTAGCGCTGTAATAGACCACAGCGACGCGCGTGCTCATGGACGGGCTCCTGACTCGGGCGAAGGGACGGAGACCTCACTTTTGCCGCAAACCGCCCGGCCATGAAGCGACACGCCGTCGAGCCGCCCGGTGTCCGCCGAACGCACGCGCCGGCCTGCCGGTCCGGGCAGGATGGCCGCCATGGGGAAGAGCATGGCGGTGCGCCGCCTCGATCTGGGGTACTTCGTCCGGCCCGCGGCGGAGACGGGAGGCCCGCGACCGCGCGTCGAACCCGTCCTCGCCTATCTGGTGCGGCACGAGCGGGGGCTGATCCTCTTCGACACGGGCATCGGCGCGGGGGATCCCGACGCCGAGGCGCACTACCGTCCCCGGCGCCGCGCCCTGCCGGAGGCGCTGTCCGCGGCCGGGGTCGCCCTCGGCGACATCTCCCTGGTCGTGAACTGCCACCTCCACTTCGACCACTGCGGCGGAAACCCCCTCCTGGGCGGCAGGCCCATCCTGGTCCAGGAGAGCGAGCTGGCCGCCGCCCGGCGGGGCGACTACACCATCGACGCGCTCGTCGACTTCCCCGGCGCGTCCTACGAGGTCCTCACCGGCGAGGCCGAGATCCTGCCGGGCGTCCGGATCGTCCCGACCCCCGGACACACCCCGGGACACCAGTCGCTCGTCCTGAGGCAGAGCGACGGCACCGTGGTCCTCGCGGGCCAGGCGCACGACTTCGCCTCCGAGTTCGGGTCGGACCAACTCGCCCGCCGCGCCGCGCTGGACGGCACGGAGCAACCGCTGCCCGGGCACGCGCCCTGGCTGGCGCGGCTCGCCGAGTTCGACCCGCGCCGGGTGCTGTTCGCCCACGACTGCTCGGTCTGGGAACCCGCGGAGCAGCGATGACGCGGGAGCGGGCCGCCTGACAGGACTGATCCACCGGGAGCCGGGCACACGCACGGGGCACGGCAAACGAGAGGCAGGCTCCAGCACGCGACGGTGAGGGGCGGGACGCATGAGCGGCGTGACAGTGCGGACACCCGGCAGCTGACCTCCCCCATGAGGTTGTTGACGGTGACGACGTTCGCGGGCCGGGCGCCACTGACGCGCCCGGCACTCACGTGGTGGCCGCCTTCCTCCCCGACCAGAAGAGGCGAGTTCATGAGTACGGTCCCGGCGCGGCGGGGTGGCGGACAGGGCGGCACCAGCGGCCTCTACGACGTCCTGGAACTGATCCTCGACCGGGGCCTCGTGATCGACGCCTACATCCGGGTGTCCGTCATCGGCATCGAACTCCTCACGATCGACATCCGGGTCGTCGTGGCCAGCGTCGACACGTATCTGCGTTTCGCGGAGGCGTGCAACCGCCTCGACCTGGAAGCGGGCCCGAGCCGGAGCCTGGGCCTGCCGGACCTGATGGGCGGCGGGAGCAAGTCGGGCTCCCGCCGGGCCTGACGCCACGGCCGCTCCACGCGGCGACGCTCGCCGAACGCCGTCAGCTCACCTGCTCGGCGAGCCCGACGATGATCCCGGCCGGGCCGCGCAGATAGCAGAGCAGGTAACTGTTCTCGAACCGGGCGATCTCGCCGAGGACCTCCGCGCCGTGCGGGCGCAACCGCTCGACGGTGTCCTTGATGTCGTCGACGGCGAACATCACCCGGTGCGTCCCGATGATGTTGTGCGGCTTGTCGCGCGCCCCGTCGTCGACCGGCGCGGGGCTGCCGTACCGCGCCAGTTCGAGCCGGCTGTGCCCGTCGGGGGTGCGGACCATCGCGATGTCGCAGACCACGCCGTCGAGCCCGGTGCACTGATCGGCGAAGCCCCCTTCGATCCGCGCCCTGCCCTCCAGCTCCAGACCGAGCTCCACGAAGAACGCGACGGCGGCGTCCAGGTCCTCGACGACGATGCCCACGTTGTCCATCCGCTGAACCGTCATGCTGTCTCTCCTCCTCGACGACGCGGCCGCTCCCGGCCGCTCCTGCCTCAGGGACGAAGCCGACGCCATGTTCTCGACATCGGGAGCCGCGACACGCCGCCTCCGCGGTCTTGAACGGGTCCGTCACGACCACGGAGGCGCCGGTCCGGTGCAGAGCTGCAGAACCGATCAAGCGCTTGCCCGAATTGCCCACAATGCGACTTTGCGGCCACCCGTATGCCGCACATCCTTCCCCGCGCAAGAACGGTTGTGCGCAATATGACGACAGTGCGGCGGCAGATCCGATCGGAACGTCCGGCAACCGATGCACAGGTTGACGCGGTCGCACGTGTCGACGCAACTGGCGCCAGCCGTATGGGGTGGTGGTACTACACGCCGCCAGGAAGAGACGCCGCGAACGCCAGGTCGCAGAACGGCCCCCGGCGGCACCCCCGTGCATGACACGTCAGGCCGTCACCGCCGCACCCAGCCCTTCATCCCCGGCCCCTCCACCGACAGCCCCGTACAGCCAGGCCACTCGCAGCAGTGGGAAACGCCCTTCGCGCCGCTCGACTCCGTGGGCCCGCAGTGGGATCCGACCGAGGAACTCGCCGACCTGCTGAGCGAGGCCATCGACCACGAGACCTACGCCGAGCCGGACCCGGAGACGGGCGGCATCGCCGTCTTCGCCGAGGAGACGGACCCGGCCGCCCCCGACACCGAAGAGCCCGACGCCGCCACCGGCCCCGCGTCCGACGACACGGCCGCCGAGCCGCAAGCACCCCCGCGCGCCCGGCCCGTGCGCCGCCACCGCTCCTACTCCCGCGCCCGCAAACGGCCGTCCGGCGGCCTCCTGCGCATGGCCAGCGTGGTGATCGCCGCGCTCGCCGCCGTCACCGTGTCCGTGGTGTGCGTCTTCGGCGGCATGGTCAGCTACCACCCGCTGCGCCAGCTCGCCGTGCACCGCACCGCCTCCTACACGGTCAACGCCTGGCCCCTGCTGATCTACGGGCCCTGGATCGTCGCCTCCCTCTCGGTCCTGCGGGCAGGACTGCACCGGCGCCGCGCCGCCCACTCCTGGGCGGTGGTCCTGCTCTTCTCACTCGTCGCCATGGTGCTGTGCGTCGCGCAGGCCGGACACCGGCCCCTGGACGCGGCCACCGCGGCGCTCCCCGCCCTGGCCTCGCTGGTCTGCTTCCAGCAGCTGATGCGCCAGATCACGCTGAGCCGCCCGCCACGCCAGAGCCACCCGCGCCACCGCGTCCGCGCCGCCGAACCCGCACGGAAGCGACCGGATCTGCGGTGAGCCGCGCGCCTGCCGGGTGCCTGGGGCGCGAATGGGAACCTTTCACCGGCCCTCGCGGTCCGTAGCACCGCGTTCCACCGGCCCTACGGGTCCGTAGTGCCCCGGTACTACGGCACCTTGCGAGGCCGGGTGCCCGGGGCGGACGACCCGCCGGGGCGGCGCACGGCATCGTCCCTGCCATGACGATCCGAGCGCACGGCCTCACCAAACGCTACGCCGACAAGACCGTCGTCCAGGACCTGACCTTCACCGTCGAACCCGGCACGATCACCGGCTTCCTCGGCCCGAACGGCGCGGGCAAGTCCACCACCCTGCGCATGCTCCTCGGCCTGGACGCCCCGACCTCGGGCAGCGCCACCATCGGCGGACGCCCCTACGCCGCCCACCCCGCACCCCTGCGCGAGGTGGGCGCGCTCCTGGAGGCGAAGGCCGTCCACCCGGGCCGCAGCGCCTACCACCACCTCATGGCGCTGGCCCACACCCACGGCATCCCCCGCTCCCGCGTCCAGCACGTCCTGGACGTCGCGGGCCTCACCGACATAGCCGGTAAACGGGTCGGGGGGTTCTCCCTCGGCATGGGACAGCGCCTCGGCATTGCCGCCGCCCTGCTCGGCGACCCGGCCGCCCTGATCCTCGACGAACCGGTCAACGGCCTCGACCCCGGCGGCGTCCTGTGGATCCGCACCCTCCTCAAGTCCCTCGCCGCCGAGGGGCGTACGGTCCTGATCTCCTCGCACCTCATGGGCGAGACGGCGCTGACCGCCGACCACCTCGTCGTCATCGGCCGGGGCCGCCTCCTCGCGGACACCACGGTCGCCGACCTCGTCCGCGTGTCGGGCGCGGCCCACGTCAAGGTCGTCACCCCGGACGCCGCCCGCCTGCGCTCCCTGCTGAGCGGAGCCGAGGTCACCACCGAAGCCCCGGACACCCTGCGCGTACGGGGGCTCGACGCGCCCGGCATCGGCCGGATCGCCGCCGCGCACGCCGTCCCCCTCTGCGAACTGAGCCCGCGGACGGTCTCCCTTGAACAGGCCTTCATGAACCTCACCCGTGACGCGGTCGAGTACCGGGCCGCCACCCGGACAGGAGCCGCACGATGACCACGACCCTCCCCGCCGCCCACACGGTGACGGCGCGCCGTGTCCTGTACGCGGAGTGGCACAAGTTCCGTACTCTGCGATCCACTTGGTGGACCCTGGGGCTCGCGACCGCGACGGTGGTCGGCATGGGCCTCGTCATGGGCCGTACCTACGACGGTGGCGACGCCGACGTCGACGCGGTCCTCCTCACCCTCTTCGGCTCGCAGCTCTCGCAGATCTGCGTCGCCGTCCTCGGCATCCTGACCACCGCGAACGAATACGCGACGGGGCTCGTGCGTGCCACGATGGCCGCGGTGCCGCGCCGTCTGCCCGTGCTCTGGTCGAAAGCCGGGATCTTCACGGCCTGCGCGTTCACTCTGACCTTCGCGACCAACGTGGTGACGTTCCTGCTGGCCCAGATCTGGCTCTCCGACACCGACAAGGCTCTCTCCCTTACGGACTCCGGAGTCGTCGGCGCACTCGCCGGCAACGCGGCGGGCGTCACCCTCCTCGGCCTGATCGCCCTCGGCCTGGGCGCCCTGTGCCGCTCGATTCCGGCCGCCATCGGGGCGTTCGTCGGCCTCGTCATGATCCTGCCCGAGGTGCTCGGGGCGATCGACAACGACCTCGTCCAGGGCGCCGTGAAGTACTTCCCCGCCCGGTCCGCGGAGTCCCTCGGCACGGTCACCCGGCTGGCCGGCCATCACACCCCCGCCGTCGGACTGCTCTGCCTCCTGGGATGGGCCGCCGCCGTGCTCGCCGGGGCCGCACTGCTTCTCAAGCGCCGTGACGTGTGACCAGGATGAGCATGTGACGCCCGTACCCGGCGAGCCCGAACTCCGTGAGCCCCTACCTCGCGAGTCGGTGCCCCGCGAGCCCGAACTCCGCGTGTCCGAGCCCCGTACCAGCCGTTTTCTGCACGGCACCGCTCAGCGGGTGCGCGCCTTCGACCGGCGCCGCCCGCTGGTGTGGGACCTGCTCCTGACGGGGTTCTGCATAGTCTCGGCCGTCGTCGACTCCGTGGGCGGGGGCTGGAAGAACACCGCGACCGACACACAGGTGCCCGGCCCGCTCGTCCTCGTCATCGGCCTCGCCCTGACCGTCCCGCTGCTGTGGCGCCGCACCCGTCCCATGACGGCGCTGACGGTCATGGTCGCGGCCGGCGTCGTGAACAGCGCGACCGGCGCCATGCTCCAGGTGGCGCTGGTCCAGCTCTGCGTCGTCTTCAACGTCGCCCTGCGCGGGCGCCTGCGCACCCTGCTCCTGGCCTGCGCCTCGACGCTGGTCCCCGTCGTGGTCGGGGCCGTCCGCCATCCCCGGGGCAGCTGGGACGAGCAGGTCGTCCCGCACTTCTGGTCCCTCGTCGTCGTCTGCGCGCTCGGCATCGCCGTCCGCAGCCGCCAGGACTACACGCACTCCCTCGTCGAACGCGCCCGCCGGCTCGAGGTCGAACGCGACCAGCAGGCCCGGCTCGCGGCCGCCGCCGAACGGGCCCGCATCGCACGCGAGATGCACGACATCACCGGCCACCACCTCTCCGTCATCACGGGCCTCGCCGACGGCGGCTCCTACGCGGCCGCCCGCACCCCGGAACGCGCGGGCCAGGCGCTCACCGCGATCGCGACGACCAGCCGCCAGGCCCTGACCGAACTCCGCCGCCTCCTGGACGTGATGCGCGAGGAAAACCCTCCGCCCGAACCGGAGTTGACCCCGCAACCCGCCCTGGCCGATTTCGACGCCCTCGTCGACGGCGTACGCACGGCGGGCCTCCCGGTCGCCCTGTCCCACACCGGCACACCATCCGCCGCCCCACTACCACCCGGCACCCAGCTCGCCCTCTACCGCATCCTGCAGGAAGCGCTGACGAACACCCTCAAACACGCGGGCCCGCGCGCCACCGCCACAGCCTCCCTCACCTACACCCCCGACGCCGTCACCCTCACCGTCACGGACACCGGCCGCGGCGGCTCCCCCGACGGCAGCGGGCGGGGCCTGACCGGCATGAGGGAGCGCACCTCCCTCTACAACGGCACACTTGAGGCGGGCCCGCTGGCGGAGGGAGGCTGGCGGGTGACCGCCCGCCTCCCCGTACCCGGAGACCCGCTCACGTGAACCCGCCCCCCGCGTCATCGCCGCCGTCGCCGTCGCCGATGCCGAAGCCGACGACGGCGTCGGTCCTCGTCGTCGACGACCAGCCCATGCAGCGCTTCGGGTTCCGCATGCTCCTGGAGAGCCAGGACGACCTCAGCGTCGCGGGGGAGGCGGGCACCGGCATGGAAGCCGTCCGCCTCGCGGACCGGCTGCGCCCGGACGTCGTCCTCATGGACATCCGTATGCCGGGCATGGACGGCATCGAGGCCACGCGTCGCATCGTGTCCGCCACGTCCGGCTCCGCGGCAGGCCCGCGCGTCCTCATCCTGACCACGTTCGACATGGACGAGTACGCGTACGCGGGACTGCGGGCCGGCGCCTCCGGTTTCCTCATCAAGGACGCTCTCCCCGAGGAACTCCTCGCGGGTCTCCGCGCGGTGGCGGCGGGCGACGCGATAGTGGCCCCGGCGCTGACCCGCCGCCTGCTCGACGCCTACGTCCGCCACCTCCCCGCCGCACCGGGCGCGACGGCCCCGCCCGACCCCCGCGTCACCGCGCTCACGGACCGCGAACGCGAGATCCTCACGGTCGTCGCACGGGGGTGGACCAACGCGGAGATCGCCGCACGCCTGCACCTCGCGGAGTCCACCGTCAAAACACATGTCTCCCGGATCCTCGCGAAGACGGGGGCGCGGGACCGGGTCCAGGCGGTGATCGTCGCGTACGACGCGAGGCTGGTGGAACCGGCCTAGAGACGCGCCTGCGGGGGAGAGGTGTGCGCAACAGGCGTGCGGTGCCACAGAGAGCCTGAGGAAGTCCAGTGCTCTCATGGCGGCGGGCACCGTCGTGTCGCGCGTCACCGGATTCCTGCGCACCCTCGTGATGGCCGCCGCCATCGGCGTGGGCGTGCTAAACGACTCCTACCAGGTCGCCAACGTCCTGCCCACGATGGTCTACGTACTCGTGGGCGGAGGCGCGCTGAACGCGGTGTTCGTACCGCAGCTGGTGCGCGCCATGAAGAACGACGACGACGGGGGCGAGGCGTACGCCAACCGGCTGCTCACCCTGGTCGTCGTGGTGCTGGCCGGGGTCACCGTCGTCTGTGTGCTGGCGGCGCCGGCGCTGGTGCATCTGATGTCGCCCGACATCGCCTCCGACCCGCGGCGGATGGCCATCACCGTGGCCTTCGCCCGCTACTGTCTGCCCACCATGTTCTTCATGGGCGCGCACGTGGTGCTGGGGCAGATCCTCAACGCCCGGGGCCGCTTCGGGGCGATGATGTGGACCCCGGTCCTCAACAACGTCGTGATCATCGCCGCGTTCGCCGGGTTCATCTGGGCCTTCGGGGACTTCACCTCATCCGGGACGAGCCCGGAGACCATCACCCCGCAGGGGGTGCGGCTGCTCGGGCTCGGCACCTTGCTGGGCCTCGCCGTGCAGGCACTCGCGATGCTGCCCTCACTGCGCGATGCGGGCTTCAGGCTCCGCCCCCGTCTCGACTTCCGCGGGCACGGCCTCGGCAGGGCTCTGGGGTTGTACGCGGTGATGCCGGATCCGGTGTGCCCGGACCGCTCGGCGAGCGAGCCCGCCTTGGTGGCGAGTTGAGTCACGACCACCATGCCGATCTGGTTGACGAGGACGAAGAGCAGAGTCCATTTCGCCGGCTACGCGCTCCTGCTCTGGCAGATGCCGCAGGCCATCATCACCGTGTCGGTCATGACCGCCGTCCTCCCGCGGATCTCGGACGGCGGCGATGTCGCCGTCCTGGGCCGAGCGGGAGCCGTGGGGTTGCCGATGGCCACGCTGCTCTACTCCGGCTCCGACGCCGAGGGCGCCCGGGGGATCGGCCGCGTCCTCATGGCGTTCGGTCCGGGCCTGGTCCCCTACTCGGTGCAGTACGTGGTGCTCCGTGGCTTCTACACGTTCGAGGACACCCGGACGCCTTTCTACAACACCGTCGTCGTGGCCCTGGTGAACGCGGGCGCCGCCTGGCTGTGCTTCACGCTGCTTCCGCCGCGCTGGGCCGTGACGGGGATGGCGGCCTCGTACGGGGCGGCCTTCGCCGTCGGGGTCGTCGTGGCCTGGCGGCGGCTGCGCGCTCGGCTGGGCGGTGACCTGGACGGCGCGCGCGTCCTGCGCACCTACGGGCGGCTGGCGGGCGCGGCAGCCCCGGCGGCGGCCGTCGGCGGAGGCGCCGCCTTCGTGCTGAGGGGGAGCCTGGGCGGCGGCGTGCCAGGGGCGGCGGTGTCGCTGTTCGTCGGGGGCGGCATCTTGCTCGGCGTCTTTCTGCTGCTGGCCCGTCTGCTGCGGGTGGAGGAGCTCAATTCGTGGGGCGGGGCGGCCCGTTCGGGGCGAGGGGCGCGGTAACTCGTTGGACATCGCCGGGTTCCGCGGTGAGCCTGGGGTGTATGGAGCAGGAGGAGATCTGGGACGCCGATGCCGCTCGGCGCTATGAAACGCCCGGGGCCGGCATGTTCGCGCCGGAGGTCCTGGGGCCCGCCGTGGAGCGGCTCGTGCGGCTCGCCGACGGCGGGGCGGCGCTCGAGTTCGCGATCGGCACGGGCCGGGTGGCGGTACCGCTCGCCGAGAGGGGGGTCTCCGTCACCGGCATCGAGTTGTCGCGGCCGATGGTGGAGCAACTGCGGACCAAGGTCGACGAGGCGACGATCCCCGTGGTCATCGGTGACATGGCGACCGCTGTCGCCCCCGGCGAATACAGCCTGGTCTACCTCGTGTTCAACACCATCTCCAACCTGCTCACCCAGGACGAGCAGGTCGAGTGCTTCCGCAACGCGGCCCGCCATCTCGGGCCCGGCGGCCGGTTCGTGATCGAGCTGTGGGTGCCCGAGGTGCACAAGCTGCCGCCGGACCGGAAGGCCGTCGTCCTCGGCTCCGGGCCCGGTCACATCAGTCTGGACACGTATGACGTGCTCACCCAGCACGTCGTCTCCCACCACTTCGACTTCGCGGAGGCCGGGCGGACCGCGCGCCTCTTCCGGAGCCCGCACCGCTACATCTGGCCGGCGGAACTCGACCTGATGGCGCGGCTCGCCGGGTTCGAACGGGAGACGAGGCACGCGGACTGGGCCGGTGCCGCGTTCACCGCCGATGCGGGTTCTCACGTCTCCGTCTACCGCATTCCCGCCGCGCGGTAGCGTGCGACGGCCGCTGCCGGCCTGCCGGACCGCGTGGTCGTCCGGGTGGCGTCACCGCATGGGCGTCCGGCAGGCGTCCGGAATCCCATTGAGCACAGGGGACCCGCGCGGCACCGAATTCCGAATACATGTGCGCCGCCGATAAGAGGCACCCCGCCGGGGTCGGCAAATAGGTCGCAATGGCCCTTCCGCCGCCGCGCTTCCGCCAACTACGCTCGTCGCAGCGCCATGTCACGGCGCTTTCAGGAGGGGCGGGGCGGGGGGATGACCGACTCCGGGAACTATGCGGCTCGTGCCGCGGCGCTTCGGGAAACCGCGAAGTGGGTCGCGGCCATCTTCGCCGGTGCCGGAGTGATCCTCTTCTCCGGGCTTTCCTTCACGAATATCGAAAAGGTCGCCGCGTCCGACTATTGGCCGGTCCCCGTCCTGCTGGCGGCGATTCCCGTGTGCGCGGCGACGGTCGCCGTGCACGCCGCAGCGCAGATGATCAGTGGCGGCCTGCCGGACGTGCGTGCCCTGTTGCCCCGGCTGATGGAGAGCGGGAGTCCCGGGATACGCGACGACCTCCTGCGCGACAAGGTGGAGAAATACACGCCGGCCACAGTCGCCACGTACGGGAGCATAGAAGCCTTCGAGAATCATGTCGTCGAGGCACGGAAACGTATCCGGGAAGCACAAAAGGCGTTCGAGGCGCAGCGCACACCGGACAATCGGCGAACAGTGGACGCCGAACAACGAAACCTCGCGGATCTGCAAGAGGGTGTCCGGGACCTGATTCTCTGCGCGGAATTCATTCAGGCCGAGGAACAGTACGCCAGGATACGGAAGCGGCTGCTCGTCGCCACCGTCACCGGTGTCGTCGCCGCCGCGCTCTCCGGAGTGACCGCCGCGAGGATGACCCCGGCGCCGGAGGCCGAGGCGACCGCGGCGGCGATCACCGGCCCTCTCCATGTCCGCGTCTATCCACGGGGCGGGCACGAACGTCCTTCGTGCCCGGTACGGAACGGACAGGAGGCGACAGCCATCGGCGGGACCCTGGCGCAGCCGCTGCTCGTACTGCCCGCGACAGCACCGGCGCGTGAGGCGCCTTCCCAGTGCCACCGCCCTTGGCGCTGGGAACCCGCGAGCGACGCGGTGGTGATCGTTCCACAGGGCGACCACGGGGGAGACGGATGACCAGCACATTGATGATCGAGACAGCCATCGCCGCCTACGAGCTGCGGGGCTTTCCCTACGCGCGGCGCGAACTGGATCCGAGGAAGGACTGCAATGACCTGGATCTGTGGTGTCCCGTCGACGGATGGCAGACCGCCGAGGACATCGGTGACTTCGTCGCGAAGCAGGCCGCCGCACGGCAGCCGGCCCTCGTGGTCGTCCAAGGGGGCAGCGGCACGGGGCGGACGTCCCTGGCGAACTACCTGATCCACCGGTGGGCGATTGGCCGCGCGAGCGCACCGGGCATCGGCTTCGACCCGGCCAAGCTGATCGTGGCCAACGGCCGGATGGAGGACTACGCGGCGGAAGAGGCGCTGTGGGACTGGGTCCTGGGCCTCTATCCGCAGGCGGTCGACAAGAACTACGAGCCCAGTGCCGCCACCGAGGAGGCCTTCAACACCCTGGTGGACAAGAAGCCCGCCGCCATCGCGGCCGCGCTGCAGACGTTCCTGCGCAAGCTCACGGGTGACCTGGCCTCGAAGGGCTGGGCCCTCGCCGGGATCCTCGAGGACGTCAAGAAGCAGGAGCTCCTGGCCCTGGCCAACAGGAGCCTGAAGTACGTCGATTCGCTGCTGATCACGACCGTCGAGGACACGGTCGGCAACCTCGACGCCGTCATCAAGAACCTCGGTTCGGCCCTGGACAGCAATGCCTCGCGCGTCGTGCGGCTCGGAGAACTCGACGGACCGGAAGCGCGCCAGGTCATCGTCAGGCGCTGGGAGACCTACGCCAGCGGAGAACTGCCCTTCGACCAACAGGCGGTGGAGGACGCCTTCGCCCTGAAACGCCGTCCGGTGGCGCGCGTCCTCGTCCTCATGGAGCTGCTGCTGACGGGCAAGGTCAACGTGGACCAGCCCGTGCGCTGGCCGGACGCGCGGCTGCGGTTCAGCAACGACGAAGTGATCGCACGCATCCCGTACCTCGACGAGCTTCTGCTCGCGGGGAGGTGACCCATGCCTCCGGACCGCAACCCCTTCCCGCCGCACGCCACCATGACGCTGGACGCCCTGGCGGCGTACCGGCTCGACGACTTCCCGACCTCGCTGTCCCGCATCCCGCTCGAACGCCTGCTGTCGATCCAGCGCCGGTACGTGCAGGACCCGGCCGCCGGCCGGGCGGTGGCGCTGCACGGCCCGCACGGCAGCGGGAAGACACACACCCTCCTCGTCGCCCTGGCCACGGCGCACGCCGGCGGACCACCGGTGAAGCCGTGCATCGTCATGTACGTCCGTGCCGACGGCCCCGATCCGCTCCTGCTCTACCGCAAGCTGATGTCCCGCTGGACGCTCTCCGAACTGACCGACCTCGCCGAACAGGCCTTCGCGGGGTACGCGATGGACGAGTTCGTCGCCTCCCGCACACCCGAGGGCGGCGAGACGGCGGACACCAGGCGGCTGCGCGACAACCCGCACCTGGTCAGGCAGGCCATCAGGGACAACGAACTGTCCTACACCGCCGTGGCGGACCGGGTGGAGCTCGACATCAGGCGCATCCAGGGCGGTTACGGCGCCTTCGAACGGGTCCTGCGCAGTCTGTCCAACCCGGCCCTGCGGCAGGCGGCCCACCGCTGGCTCCTCGCGGAGGACGTCAGCGACGAGGAGCGGGACCGGCTCGGCGTACCGGGCGCCATCGACCAGCCGTCCGAGATCCGGAAGGCCATCCACGTCCTGGCCACGCTCGCCCGCAGGGCGGGCCGGCCGTTCACGCTGGCCATGGACCAGATGGAGGCGTTCCTGCGGACGGCCGACGGACGCATCGACGGAACGAACGCCGGGCTGTTGCGCGGAGTCGTCGAGGACCTGGTGCAGGAGAACGCCTTCGTCGTCGCCGCCGTCGCGGAGCAGGTGTGGCAGGAGATGCCCCCGGACCTGCGCCAGCGATTCGGACCTTCGGAGATCTGCATGCCGGAGCTGTCCGTCGCCGAGGCGGAGGACGTCCTGGCCGCGTACCTGGCGCCCTGGCCGCCCGGGCCGGGGCAGCCCAGGACGTTCCCGTTCCTGCCCGACGCCGTGCGCCAGCTCCTCGCGGAGAGCGGCGGCAACATCCGGCGCTTCCTCCAGGCGAGCCACGTCGTCTTCGGGGCATGGCCACCGGGATCCGCGGCCATCGACCGGGGCGCGGTCCGCTCGGCACTGAGTTCGGCGGGCGGCGACCGGGCACCCGACGAGAGCGCTGTCCGCCGTGCCGTCGAGGACGCCCTGCTCAAGTCCAACCGGCGCTTCCGCACCGACTACGTCGTCGACGGGCAGCACATCGAGTACGCCGTACTGAGCGGCGAGCGGGTGGTCCTGGCTGTCGAGGTCGTCCAGGCCGTCTTCGCCCAGGACGAGGCGAAGCGGGCCGCGCACAAGATGGAGAAGATCCACGCGCTGCGCCAGCACCGGCCCGCCGTCGTCCTCGTCGTGGTCGGCTACTCCTCGCCCGACGTGCGGAACAAGCTGCGCGAAGCGGCCGGGCACGTCCTCACCGCCAGCAGCCGGGGGTTCGCCGCCGAACTGGAGCGGGCGCTGACGGAGGCGGCTCCCGAGGCGGACCACCTCGACCTCGATGTGCTCGACGAGCGGCTGGAGCGGCTGCGCCGGGAGACGGTGACGCTGATCCAGCAGCGGAGCGTGGACGAGCAACTCGTGGCGACCCGCTTCCAGCAGATCACGACAGAGCGCTCGGTGTCCCAGTGGAGGGAACAACTGCAGCGCTTCCGCCTGCTGTGGCTGCAGGAACGCGAACACCTCGAGCAGGAGATCGACCGGCGGCGCTCGCACCGCAGGCAGGCCGAAGTGGCGGAGATCGTCCAGCTCCACGACGAACACATCAAGAAACTGGCCGCACGCGCACGCCTGCGCCGCGATCAGGAACTGGCGATGCTGGGCAGCGCCACGCTCCTCCTGATCGCCGTCGCCACGTACGTCGCCGTGATGCTGTCGGTGCCCTCCTACCTGCCGGTCTTCGCGGCGGTCATCGGCATCGTCATCCTGCCGGTTCCGGTGATCCTGCGTCAGCGGCAGCAGGGCGCGGTGGCGGCGGACCGCGTGCGCACCATGGACGATCTCACCAGACTGGCACGCCACGAGGCGTCGCCGGACGTGTTCAGCCACGACGCCTTCGACCGCTTCAGCGCGATCGTCAGCCATCACCTCTTCACGGACGACGCCGACGCGCTGCTGCGGGCGGCCCACCACGAACCGTCCGCGCTCATCCGGCGCGCCCTCGTCGCCGAAGCGGTCGCCCGTGACCCCGGGCTGATGGGGCAGGCCGTCGCGTCCGGCGCGGACCCCGCCGATCTCAGCAGCGCGGTGGAGGCACACCCCGACAGCGCCGGGCTGCGGGAAGCGCCCCCACCGCTCCGCGTCCTCGCCTTCCTGCGGCTCAAGTCCCTGCGCGACCAGGACCGGCCCCCGGGCCCGCCACCGTTCGCGCAGCGCACGTGGCTCGAACAGTTCGCGGCGGCCACCGCCACGACGATCTCCGCGCTGCCTCCCGCGATGAGCCGCCTTGTCCTCGCCTACGAGAGGGACGACGACGAACTGCTCGCCGACGCCATCCGCGACGTCACCGAGAGGGACCTGCGGCAGGCGACCACCATGCTGCAGTCCGGCGGCGACGAAGGGCTCGTCGGCTACTACTGGCTGGAGTCCAGGGACGCCGTCCACGACGTGTACGTGTTCCTGCGCAAAGCCCTGTACTTCCTGGCCGGAGGCGTCGAGCGGCCGCCCGCGGGCGACATGCCCGCGGGCTAGCCGTCCGGGCCGGTCAGCTCTTGCCGAGCAGGCCGGTCATCAGGGAGATCTCCGCGGACTGGGAGGTGATGACGGAGTCGGCCATCTTCTGGGCGCCGGGGTAGGCGCCTTCGGCCTTCTCCGTCTTCGCCATCGCCACCGCGCCCTTGTGATGTTCGATCATCATCTTCAGGAAGGCGGTGTCGAACTTCTCGCCGGACGCCGACTTCAGGCTCCCCATGTCGGCGGCGGTCATCATGCCGTTCATGTCATTCATGTCATTCATGTCGTGCGTGGAGTGGTTCATGGCTCCTGCGGAGGGGACCCGCTCGCCCCATGACGTGAGCCAGCCGGACAGTGTCCTGATCTCCGGGGCCTGAGCCTTCTCGATCTCGCTCGCCACCTTCTTGACCTCGGCGGACCCGGCCCGCGAGGGAGCGAGGCCGGCCATCTCGACGGCCTGACGGTGGTGGGGGATCATCCCGGTGGCGAAGGCGACGTCGGCGGTGTTGTGCTGCGCCGGGGAGGCCGGGGTGTCGTCGCCCGATCCGCACGCGGCGAGTACGAGGGCGGTGGCGCCCGCGACGGCGCCGAGGGCCGAGCGGCGGATGAGGTTCTTGCTCATGACGGTGTGACTCATGATGGTGTGACTCATGATGGTGCGACTCCTTGATACGCGGCCCTGCTACGGGCATGCGTCGAGGCGGAAGAGAACGTGACCGGAGCGCGACACCGCGTCCGCCCGCCCGGGCAGGGCCGGGGCGCGAGGTGCCGTGCGGGCCGTCCTAGATCCGCAGGAGTTGCAGTTCGGCAAGGTCGGGCGGTGCGCGCCCGCCCACGGGAGCCCCGGCCGCCACGCCGGACAGCACGCGCGTCGGCAAGGGGACGCCTGCCGCGGGAGCCGGCGGGGGAGGGGTGTAGGCGGCGACGACACCCGCCGCGGCGCACGTCGCGTCCGCGTGATGTGCGTGTCCCGAGCCGCCGGAGCCACCGTCGGCTCCGTGCGCACAGGCCCCGGCGGCTTCCATGACCGGCTCACCGGCCGGTACACCGGCCGTGTCGGGGACGCTGTCGGATGCGGTGTCAGCCGCCGTCCTGTGGGTCATCATCACCGCACCATGACCGCTGCCCGCCGCCCCAACCATGGCCGGTGTCGGACCGGGGGCAAGGCCGTGCATCGCCAGCACACCGGCCAGCACCGCGAGCACCAGCAGCACGACGCCGCGCCCGGCGGGGCGGTGACTCGGCGGCCGGTGGGTGCGGGACATGCGGCCATCGTACGGGCCGGAACTGCACGCGCCGCCCCCACCCGCCGGGGAGCCGACTGTTTGCCGGACCGGCAACTTCGTGTGCCGTTCGGCGCGGGGCCGGTGCATCATCGGCAGCACGCGGCGCGCAGCGCGCCGGACCGGACGGCAGGGGTGCCGAACGACACCCTCGGCAACAGGAGGCGTCGCACATGACGGGGCACCACGAGCACGGCGACACGCACGGCCACACACACGGCGACACCCAGGGCCACACCCATGGCGACACCCATGACGAGCAGGCGGCCGCCGACATGTTCGAGCCGGCGGCCTGGGACGAGCGGTACGCGGGCGAGGAGCGGTTCTGGAGCGGCGAGCCCAACCCGCAACTGGTCGCCGCCACCCGCGACCTCGCCCCCGGGACCGCGCTCGATGTCGGATGCGGGGAGGGCGGCGACGTCGTCTGGCTGGCCAAGGAGGGCTGGCGGGTGACGGGGGCCGACTTCTCGACGGCGGGGCTCGCCCGTGCGGCCCGCCACGCGGAGCAGGCGGGGGTCGCCGACCGGGCCGACTGGTGGCAGGTCGACGCCCGGACCTTCGATGCCGAGGGCCGCTCGTTCGCGCTGGTCACCAGCCACTATCTGCACGCGCCGGACGGCGGCATGGTCGACGTGACCCGGCGCCTCGCCACGGCTGTCGCGCCCGGCGGACTGCTCCTGGTCGTCGGCCACGCGCCGTCCCACGAGTTCACACAGCTCTCCGAGAGCCACCGCAAGGCGATGTTCCTCGCCGAGGAGCTGCTTCCCGGTCTCCCCGACGACTTCGAGCCCGTCCTGGTGGAGCAGCGTTCCCGCACGCTCAAGCGGGACAGCGGCCCGGTCGAGGCCGAGGACTCGGTCCTGCTGGCCCGCCGCGCGCAGCACTGACCCATGAGCCCGGCCCGGCCCCTTTCCCCTGCGTCGTGCCGCTACCCTTGCGGACGTCGTCGCGAGGGGAGGGGCAGCCGTGCGGGTCGGATCGGCGCGTGCCGCCGCCGAGCAGTGGGTCGCCCGGTACGCCCGACCCGAAGCCGGCTACCGGGGCGCGTACTTCAGCGGCTCGACCGTCGGGCTGCCGGACGACGCGGAGCTGGAGCCCTCCTCGGACGTCGACGTCTTCGTCGTCACCGCCGAGGACGACCCTCCGGCCAAGCCCGGAAAACTCCGCCACCAGGGCGCGCTGCTCGAAGTGAGCTACCTGCCCCGGAGAGAGATCGCGTCCGCCGACACCGTCCTGGCGTCGTACCACCTGGCCGGCAACTTCCGTACCGACGCGATCATCGACGACCCCACCGGCGAACTGCGCAGACTGCACGCACACGTCGCGCACCACTTCGCGGCCCGGCCCTGGGTCCGCCGCAGGTGCCAGGACGCGCGCCACCGGATCGAGTCCCGCCTCGCCGCGCTCGACACCTCCGCGCCGTTCCACGAGCAGGTGTTGTCCTGGCTGTTCCCCACGGGCGTGACCTGCCACGTCCTTCTCGTCGCCGCCCTGCGCAACCCCACCGTCCGCGTGCGCTACGTGGCCGCGCGCGAGGTCCTCACCGCGTACGGCCACCCGGATCTGTACCCGGAGCTGCTGCGCCTTCTCGGCTGCTCGCACCTGTCGGCGCGGCGTGTCGAGCACCATCTGAGCGAACTCACCGCGACGTTCGACGCCGCCGCGCGAGTGGCGCGGACCCCGTTCTTCTTCAGCAGCGACATCACGCCCGCCGCGCGGCCGATCGCGATCGACGGCAGCCGGCGGCTCATCGACGCGGGCGACCACCACGCGGCCGTCTTCTGGATCATCGCCACGTTCGCCCGCTGCCACACGATCCTGGCGGCCGACGCGCCCGAGCTGCACGAAGCCCGCGCCCCCGCCTTCCGCGCGGCGGTCGCCGACCTCGGCATCGACTCCGCCCACGACCTCGTCCAGCGTTGCGACGAGGTGATCCGCTTCCTGCCCCGGCTCTGGCGGACGACCGAGGAGATCCTGCGGCGCAACCCCGGCATCACCGACTGACCGGGGAACCGTCCGCCCGCACAAGGGGCATTGATCGGCATGGCTGACGGGAGGCCGTCGACCGGGATATCTCTGGACGCGTACGGCGTCGTAGTGGCGCAGGGCAATCTGATCCGCACCGATCCGCACCGATCCGCACCGATCCGCACTGATCCGCACCGAGCCGCGCCGGGCCACCAGCCCGGCGTGGCCCGTCCGTTCGAGGAGCACCCTGTGAAGATCACAGCTGTCGACACCCTCATCACCAGCCCCGGCCGCAATTTCGTCACCCTTCGCATCACCACCGACGACGGCCTCACCGGCCTCGGCGACGCGACCCTCAACGGCCGCGAACTGGCCGTCGCCTCCTACCTCCGCGACCACATAGCCCCGCTCCTGGCCGGCCGTGACGCCGGAGCCATCGAGGACACCTGGCAGTACCTCTACCGCGGCGCCTACTGGCGGCGCGGCCCGGTCACCATGGCAGCCGTCGCCGCCGTCGACACCGCCCTGTGGGACATCAAGGCCAAAGCCGCGGGCATGCCCCTGTACCAACTGCTCGGCGGCGCCTCCCGCACCGGCGCCCTCGCCTACGGACACGCCTCGGGGCGCGACATCCCCGAACTCATCGACTCCGTACGCGCGCACCTGGAGGAGGGCTTCCGCGCCGTCCGCGTCCAGAGCGGCATCCCCGGCCTCGACTCCGTCTACGGGGTCGCCGCCTCCGCGGCCGGGCAGGGCGAGCGCTACGACTACGAACCCGCCCGCCGTGCCGGGGAGGGGCCCGCACGGCCCGCCGAGGAGATCTGGGACACCCGCGCCTACCTGCGCCACATGCCGCGCGTCTTCGAAGCCGTACGCCACGAGTTCGGCCCCGAACTGCCGTTGCTGCACGACGGCCACCACCGTATGACGCCGATCCAGGCGGCCCGCCTCGGCAAGGACCTGGAGCCCTATGACCTGTTCTGGCTGGAGGACGCGACCCCGGGGGAGGACCAGGCGGCCCTGCGCCGCATCCGCGAGCACACCACGACGCCCCTCGCCATCGGCGAGGTCTTCAACTCCGTGCACGACTACACGACGCTCCTGTCGGAGCGGCTCATCGACTACGTGCGCTCGGCGGTCACCCACGCCGGTGGCGTCACCGGTATGCGCAAACTCCTCGACCACGCCGCCGTGTTCGGTGTGAAGTCCGGGATGCACGGCCCCACCGACATCTCGCCCGTGGGCATGGCCGCCGCGCTCCACCTGGACCTGGCGATCCACAACTTCGGCATCCAGGAGTTCATGCGCCACTCGGCGGAGACCCTGGAGGTCTTCCGCACGTCGTACCGCTTCTCCGCCGGTCTCCTGCACCCCGGCGACACCCCCGGCCTGGGTGTGGAGTACGACGACGAGGCCGCCGCCCGCTTCGCCTACCGCCCCGCGTACCTGCCGGTGAACAGGTTGCGCGACGGCACGGTGCACGACTGGTGACCGGCGGGGGAGCGGTGGCGTCAGCTGAGCGCAACGGGCAGATCGGCGCCGCGCTCGACCTCGACGAGGGCCGGGCCCCGGGCCTGTGTACGCACATCGCTCTCTCGCGCGCGAAAGGCGCCCGGCCAGGACCTCGTCCCGGCAGGCGCCTCAGCCCCGTATCGGGCGTCGCTACGCGTTCTTGAACACCGCCTTCTGGACCTCGTCCGGTCCGTCGAAGCGGTCCGGCCGGGTGTCGTCGAGCTTCGAGACGACGGAGTCGTCCGCGCCGTTCTTCCGGGCCAGTTCCACCAGGTCCTCCTTGCTGGTGGGGTACTCGGCGCCCTTGAGGGCCTTCTGCAGGTCGATGGGGCTCAGGTCCGCCATGGCGGTCTCCTCGGGCTGGTGGTGGGGGGCTGCTACGGACGGTCGTCCTCGACAGCGGTGACGATCTCGGTGACGTTCGTGTACGTGGTCCCGTCCGGCAGGCGGCGCGCGGCCTCCAGGACGTAGTCCGGCGCGTGATGGGCCCGCAGGGTGTCCAGGACGGTCCGCCGGTCGGCCGGAAAGGCGGCTCGTTCGAGGTGGCGCGCCAGCTCCAGGCGCAGGGACTCGGTGTCGGCCTCCGCGCGGGCCTCGTCGCGGGCCTCGCCGGGCGGGGGGACGGGTCCGCCGGGGTCCACGCGGATGTCGTCGTCCGCCGGGGGCTCGGGGTCGTTGCCCTCCTCCACGTGTGTGTGCTGACCGGACCGGAGATACCCCTCCAGTTCGTGTTTCATCTCGTCGTCCTTGCGGGGACCGACCTGGTTGCTGCCTCGCTCCATGGGTGCACACCTCGGTTCGTGCGAAGGGTTACTGGTCGCTCCGGGTCTCGTCGGCCGCGTCGGTGACCTCGTACGTCCAGCGCAGCAGCGCGCCGATACCGCCGACCGGGATGTCGGTGACGACCGCGCCCGCCGGGCCTCCCGTCCGGTCCGTGCCGTCCGACGCCTCGTGGCCGGCGTCGGCGTACAGGGAGGGGTTGTCGTCGGGAAGGGGGAGGACGAGCACGTCGGCTCCGGTGACGGCGGCCGAGCGCAGCAGGGCGTCGTCCGCGCGTACGGGGTACGGGTCGCTCTCTCCCAAAGTGTGCGCATCGCTGCGCCGTACCGCCACTTGGTCGGGGCCTGGGCCCACCCAGGTCTCCCGGGCCAGGTCGGGCCCGTCGGGGCGCAGCAGCAAGGTGTCGATCCGGTGCTCGCGCGCGGCCTCGACGACGGCCGGAACACCCTCGACGGCGCTCTCCGGCCGGTCGTCCTTGCGCGCGCGGCCGGAGCGGAAGCGGTCCAGGGCTGCCTGGAGGCGGCGGCTCGTGTGCTCGCTCCGGGCGCGTTCGACGGCCTCTTCGAGCGCTGAGGAGTCGGAGCCCGCGGCACGGCCGCCGTGCTCGGTCTCGACCGTGGCCTCGCGGACGGCTTCCGGGAGCTTCTCGTGCACCGCGTGCCGTTCGCGCGGATCGCCCACGAGGACCACCAGCTCGGCGCCGGACTCCTCGTAGGCCGTGGCCAGTGCCTCGGCGATCTCGGCGGCGTTCTGCTCCCAGGTGTTCTCCACCTTCAGCTGGAAGTGCCGTTCGGACCAGTCGGAGCTGGACGTGCGGTGGACGGGCCACTGCTGCCCCTCGACGCCGCCGACGTCCCGCGATCCGCCGGGGCCGCGCCGTTCGAAGTCGGCGCCGGTGCGGTCCACGTACGCGACGAGGCAGACGGGGTCCTGGCCGCACAGCTCGACCAGCGGCGTCAGCCGGGGCAGCGGGCCCCAGAAGGTGAGCTGGCCCTGCGGGGCGCGGGAGAGGCGGTGACTCAGGACCACCTCGCCGTCGGCGGCGAAGAGGGCCCGGCCCGTCGGGTACTCCGCGACGGCCGTGCCGGTCAGGGTGTCGCCCACGGCCCGCACGGTCGCGGCGTCGGTGCCCTGCTCCTCCAGCGTCCTGCACACCTCGCGTACGGACAGCTCGCGCCGCTTGGCCCCGGACTCGTCGTTCTGGCCAGGATCGAAGTAGACCGTGGCCCATGGGCCGGCGCGGTCGAAGAGCGGCCCCAGAAATGACACATGCATGTTTCCTCCTCGATCATCCCGCTTCACCCTTTTCGCTCCTTATGGGGCCTGGGTACCCGGGGCGCCGCGAGGAAACCTCCCGGAATCCGGAGACCCTCACGAAATGCCGACCGGTCGGGCCCGCGAGCCGTCCCCCGCGCACAGCCGACGGCCGGCGTCGGGGCGGGGCCGGTTACGGTACGCGGATGCTGCATCTGCGTTTGATCACCCCGGCGGGCACGACGGACGCCGTGGTGCGTCTGATCGAGGACACGGTCGGCACCACACACCTGGTTCTGCTGCCAGGGGCGGCCCGTGACCCGGCGGGGGACGTCGTGATGTGCGACGTCGCCCGGGAGGCCGGTGACGAACTCATCGACGGGCTGCGGAAGTTGGGGCTCGACCGGACGGGCTCCATCGCCGTCGAGGACATCGACCTGTCCCTCTCGCGGCGTGCGGAGCAGGCGGAGGAGGCGGCGCCCGGCGAGGGCGCGGACGCCGTGCTGTGGGAACACCTGGAGGAGACCACCCACGAGGAGTCGACGCTCACCGTCACCTACGTGGCGTTCCTCCTCGTCGCCACGATGATCGCGGCGTGCGGTGTCGTCCTGGACAACGCCATCCTGATCGTGGGCGCCATGGCCGTCGGCCCGGAGTTCGGCCCGCTCGCCGGGGTCTGCACGGCCCTGGTCCAGCGCGCCCCGCGCCTCGCCCTGCGCTCGCTGGTCGCGCTGCTCGTCGGGTTCGCGGCCGCGATGGCGGTGACCGTGGGCTTCAGCGCCTTCATGGACGCGGTGGGCCTGTTCACCAAGGGGCAGCTGGAGGCGGAGCGCCCGAACACGGGGTTCGTCTACGCGCCGGACTGGTTCTCGTTCGTGGTCGCGGTGCTCGCGGGCGCGGCCGGCATGCTCTCCCTCACGTCGGCGAAGTCGGGCGCGCTGGTGGGGGTGGCCATCTCGGTGACCACCGTGCCCGCGGCGGCGAACGCCGCGGTCGCCCTCAGTTACGGCGACATGACCCAGACGTGGGGCTCCTCGCAACAGCTCCTGCTCAACCTGCTGGGCATCGTCCTGGCCGGCACGTTCACCCTTCTGACGCAGAAGTTCCTCTGGGCCAGGCAGCGTGCACGGACCGCGGAACGGGTCGGCCGCTGATGCCCGGGACGGAGCCCCGCGCGCTCCCGGCGGACGACGCGCTCCGGGACGTCACCGAACTGGGCGGATTCTTCGTCCTACCTGCCGGTGGTGGTGGGCACGGCGCCGGGGCGCCGTCGTTCGCTGAGGGCTTCGCCGCGCGGGCCCGTGAGGTGAACCGCAGGTACGCGACGACGACCGAGGCACGTGTCGGCTGGTCCATCGCCCACCTGGGGCTCGCCGCGCGGCTCTGGTCACCGCTCCTCGCGTGCACGGTCCTGCACGGCATCGTGCTCGATCTGAGCCGCGTGGAATGGGCCGACGACAGCTCGGCGATCCGCCTGCGGGGCGCCGCCGAAGGACGCCTCGTCGCCCCATTCCGACTCCCCGACGTGGTCGAGGCGGTGTACGAGCAGGTGGCCGGCCCGCTGGCGGCGCTGGAGAGCACCTTCGACGTGAAGGTCGCGCCCCGGCTCCTGGACGGCAACGTCGCCTCCGCGCTCGTCGGATCCGCGGCCGTACTGCTGCGGGCACGCCCCGGAACGGGCCCGGCGGTGACCCGTCTGACCCACGCCCTGCTCGGCACCGGGCGCCTCACGGGCACGGGCCGCGTCACCGGCCCGGGGCTGTCCTTCCGGCGCAACAGTTGCTGCCTCTACTACCGTGCGCCCGGCGGCGGGAAGTGCGGCGACTGCTGTCTGACGGGCCGCTGACGGCCGACAGCGGAAGGTCACGCGCGATCCGTCGGGCCGGGCGGGCACGGTCCGTGCCTGCCCGGCCCGACGGATCGCCACCGGAGGGCCGGTCCGTCAGGAGGCGCCGTCGGCGTCGTGGTGCTCCAGTTCCCCGCGGACGGTGCGGGCGGCGGCGACCAGGTTCTCCAGCGAGACACGTGTCTCGGGCCAGCCCCGGGTCTTCAGGCCGCAGTCCGGGTTGACCCACAGCCGTTCGGCGGGGATGGCGTCGAGCCCCGTACGCAGCAGGGCGGCCGCCTCCTCCCGGCCGGGGACGCGGGGGGAGTGGATGTCGTAGACCCCGGGCCCCGCCTCGCGCGGGTAGCCGTGCCCGGCGAGTTCACGGGCGACCTGCATATGGGAGCGGGCGGCCTCCAGGCTGATGACGTCGGCGTCGAGATCGTCGATGGCCTGCACGATGTCGCCGAACTCGGCGTAACACATGTGCGTGTGGATCTGTGTCTCCGGGCGCACACCCGAGGTGGTGAGCCGGAACGCCTCGGTCGCCCAGGCCAGATAGGCGGCGTGGTCGTCGGCGCGCAGCGGGAGGGTCTCGCGCAGGGCGGGTTCGTCGACCTGGATGACGGAGGCGCCGTTCGCCTCCAGGTCGTCGACCTCGTCGCGCAGGGCGAGGGCGACTTGGCGCGCGGTGTCCCCGAGCGGCTGGTCGTCGCGGACGAAGGACCAGGCGAGCATGGTGACGGGCCCGGTGAGCATGCCCTTGACGGGCCGGTCGGAGAGGGACTGGGCGTACGTGGTCCAGCGCACCGTCATCGGCTCCGGCCGGGAGATGTCGCCGGCCAGGACCGGCGGACGCACGTACCGGGTGCCGTAGGACTGGACCCAGCCGTGCTGCGTCGCCAGGTAGCCGGTGAGCCGCTCGGCGAAGTACTGCACCATGTCGTTGCGCTCGGGTTCACCGTGCACGAGGACGTCGAGGCCGGTCTTCTCCTGGAAGGAGATCACGTCGCGGATCTCGGTCCTGATGCGCTCCTCGTAACCCGCCGTGTCGAGACGTCCGGCGCGCAAGTCGGCTCGTGCGGCGCGCAGTTCGGCCGTCTGCGGGAAGGAGCCGATGGTGGTGGTCGGCAGGAGCGGGAGGCGGAGGCGGGCGCGCTGGGCGGCGGCCCGCTCCGGGTACGCCTGGGCGCGGCGGGTGTCGCTCGCGGTGACGGCGGCGGCGCGGGCGCGCACCGCCGGGTCGCGGGTGATCGGCGAGGTGGCGCGGGAGGACAGGGCGGCCCGGTTGACCGCCAGTTCGGCGGTGATCGCGTCCCTGCCGAGGGCGAGCCCCTTGGCGAGCGCGGCGGTCTCGGCGGTCTTCTGCCGGGCGAAGGCCAGCCAGCGCCGGATCTGCGGGTCGATGTCGCGTTCGAGCGTCGCGTCCAGCGGGACGTGCAGCAGCGAGCAGGAGGTGGCGACGTCGACCCGGTCGGCGAGCCCGAGCAGTGTTCCGAGCACGGTGAGCGACTTCTCCAGGTCGTTGACCCAGATGTTGCGGCCGTCGACGACACCGGCGACGAGGCGTTTGCCGGGCAGCCCGCCGACGGCGGCGAGCGCGTCCAGGTTGGCGGCCGCCGGGCCGGTGAAGTCGAGGGCGAGCCCGTCGACCGGCGCCTTGGCGAGCACCGGAAGCGCGTCGCCGAGCCGGTCGAAGTACGACGCGACCAGGAGCTTCGGCCGGTCGGTGAGGCCGCCGAGGTCGCGGTAGGCGCGGGCGGCGGCGTTCAGCTCGGCCGGGGTGCGGTCCTGGACCAGGGCGGGTTCGTCCAGCTGCACCCACGCGGCGCCCGCCGCCCGGAGGTCGGCCAGGACCTGGGCGTACACGGGCAGCAGCCGGTCGAGGAGGGTGAGCGGGTCGAAGTCGGCGGCGACGCCGGGCGCGGGCTTGGCGAGCAGGAGATAGGTGACCGGCCCGACCAGCACCGGCCGGGGCGCGAGGCCGAGGGCGAGGGCTTCCCCGACCTCCGCGACCTGCTTCGCGGAGTCGGCGGCGAAGACGGTGCCGGGCCCCAACTCGGGCACGAGGTAGTGGTAGTTGGTGTCGAACCACTTGGTCATCTCCAGCGGGGCGGCGTCCTGGGTGCCGCGGGCCATGGCGAAGTAGCCGTCCAGGGCGTCGGCGTCGAGGGCGGCCCGGTGGCGCTCGGGGACCGCGCCCACCATGACGGTGGTGTCCAGGACATGGTCGTAGTACGAGAAGTCGCCGGTGGGGACTTCGGTGAGGCCCGCGTCGGCGAGTTCCCGCCAGTTGGCGCGGCGCAGGTCGGCGGCGGTGGCCCGGAGGGCGTCGGCGGTGACGCGGCCCTTCCAGTACCCCTCGACCGCCTTCTTCAGTTCGCGGCCCTGGCCCTGGCGGGGGTAGCCGTGCGCGGTGGCGCGAGCTGCCGCGGCGGCGGTGCTGGTGGTCACGGAGATCTCCTTCGAGAGACGTATCCCTTGGATCCCGGGGACTCGTTGGGCACGAAGGAGTGACACGGACGGCGGGGCGATGCCGCGCGCCGAAGGCGCGGTCCCGTCCGCCGCACATGTACGCCGACCCGCCCACGAGGTCACACGGAATGTCCGTGTGCGCGTCGTACGCACACGGGCAGTCGGCAGGTCTTCGGACTCGTGAGCACGTCCGTCCGAGGCCGGACGGGACACCTACTGGCCGTCGCTTCCCAGACCTCTTTCCCGAGGCCCAGTGCGTATGACGGCGGTCGTTCCCACTCACCGCTGCGGGGCAGTCCCGGAGTTTCACCGGGTTCCCTCTTACGACGCCCTGCCTGGCTGACAGGGCGAACCAGCTGCGGGAGTCACCCTAGGCGTTGTCGACGGGTGTGTCACTGCCGGTCGGCCGCGGCCCGCACGAACCGCCGCAGATGCGCCCGGGTCTCGGCGGGGCGCTCCAGCCACGGCTCGTGTCCCGCGCCGTCGACCCGGGTCAGCGGAGCACCGAGGCGCGCGGCGAGCGAGGCGAGCGCGGACAACGGGCGGGGATCGTCGGCGCCGCCGAGGATCTCCAGCTGCCGGGGCAGACACGCGGCCAGTTCGTCGAGGCGCTGCCCGACCGGGTCGGCGCGTCCTTCCGCCCCGAGTTCGCGGTTCATCGTCCAGTTGACCGGGCGCCGGTGCCGGGCATCCTGTGCGGCCCAGCCCCAGGCGCGTTCGGGGTCGGCGTGGTCGGTGAACCAGGACAGCGTCAGCAACTCGGTCTCCTGCTCCTCCGTGCGGCGGGTCAGGTTCTGGAGTGCGCACAGGCGTTCCCGCTGGTCCGGTGTCATCCGCCGGTCCCGCGCCGCCCGGTCGGCCGCGCGCCAGTCGCCGACGAACGGCCCGCACAGGAGAAGCATCGCGGCCACGCGGTCCGGGTGGGCCATGCAGAAGCGGGCGGCGAGGTCGGTGCCGTAGGAGTGGCCGATCAGTACGGCCGAGGGCAGGCCCCAGAGGTCGAGGAGTTCGGCGAGATCGTCGAGGTGCCGTGCGAGGGTGTGACGGCCCTGCCAGGGGGACTTGCCCGTGCCGCGTTGGTCGTAGCGGTACACACGTGTGAGGTCCGCCGGCATGACGGCGACGTCGTGCAGGTAGTCCGGCAGGCCGGGCCCGCCGTGCAGCAGGACCACGGCGGGTGCGTCACCACCCCGCCGCGTCGGGTCGTCCAGCCGGACCCAGTGCAGGCGGGCGGTGTCGGTCATGAGGGCGTACCCGTGCGTCTCCGTCAGATCCACCGCGCAGAAACTACCGGTGCGGCGCGGACTTCACCACACCACCCCGGCCTCCGCGGAAGGCGCTGCGGGCCTGCCGCGAGCATGGCGTGCGGACGCTGATCGTGGTCGGCGGGGTGGCGGCCAACTCCCGTGTGCGGGCGCCCACCGAGGAACACTGCCGGGCCGCGGACGTCGAAGACGTCGGCGGCGCGCCGCGTGACGCCATAGGGGTGCCGGGCGTCCTACGGGCTTCGGGGCGGCGGTCAGGATCTGGCCCGGTACGGTACGCGGCCGAGGAGTTCGGCGAGACCCTGGCGGGTGGTGGCGAGGACGACGCGGTCCTGGGCGCGCAGGACATAGCCGGGCGGGAGGTTCCAGACCAGCCCGGTGGTCTGGGCCCCGGAGGCGTCGTGCGCGGGGGACGCGGTGAGGTCCGGGCGGCGGTCCGCGGGGGCGGCCGGATCCAGGGCGAGGACACGCCAGTGCCCCGGCCGGAAGGACTCGGCGATGGTGCGGCCCTCCAGATGCGGATGACCGGCGACCTCCAGGGCGGCGAAGAGCAGGACGCTGCGTTCGACGGGTATGGCGCCCAGGATCTGCCGCCCCATCATGGCCCCCGCGAAGGCGGGCGCGGCGAGCGTGGAAACGCTCCGGCTACGGGTCAGGGCGCGCGGGTGGGCGGCGCGCAGGGTGCGGTAGACGGCGGCGGCGAACGCGTCGTCGTACAGGCGGAGCACCACGCGCAGATCGGGTTTGAGGGCCCGCGCCGACAGGGCCGCCTCCAGGTTCGTGGCGTCGATGCTCGTCAGCGCGAGCAGGGAGTGCGCGCGGTGCACCTTGGCGGCCTCCAGCACGCCGTCGTCGGTGACGTCGCCGATGACGGTCGGGACGCGCAGGCGGCGCGCGAGCGGGATGCCGCGCGCGTCCGGATCCTCCTCGATGCAGACGACGGGGATGTCGAGCTCGCGCAGGCGGGCCAGGACACGGGAGCCGATCTTGCCGAGGCCGAGCAGCACGATGTGACCGGACAGGCCGCGCGGCGGGCGGCGCAGGGTGGCGGTGGTGCGGAAGGTACCGAGGGCTTCGAGGACGGCGGCGAGCAGCACGGGAAGGAGCAGCAACCCGGCGAAACCGGTGAGGAGTTGCAGAACCTTGCGGGCGGTGGGCTCGCCGATCGCGGGATCGTCGATGGCGAACAGGTCGAGCAGGGTCAGGTACCCGGCGTGCAGCGGGTGGATGTGGTCGCCGGTGGCCCAGGTGGCGATGGCGAGGCCGAGGACGCTGACGGCCAGGCCGAACAGGGACCAGCGCAGGCGGCGCGAGAACAGCGAACCCAGCTGCATCGTCCGGGCTTTGACGCTGCGGGACGAGCCGCCGCCCGTGGTGGGCGCCACGGCCTGGAGGACGATCGTGCCACGCCCCGCGGCGTCCTCGACGGCCCGTTCGTCGGGCAGGAGCAGCGGGCTGTCGCCGCCGTCCGTCTCCGAACTGTCGGATCCGGCGGGGTCGTTGGTGGTGGTGGAGAGCAGGGCGAGGGTGGCGAGTCCCGGGTCGGCCGTCGCGCCGTGCCGGGGCGGGGTCCGCTCCACGGCGCGCAGGAGCAGACCGTCCGCCTGGATGACCTTGCTGGTGCCCGCCACGGCGGTGGCGGCGAGCGCGGGGGCGGCGGTGTCGGCGTCGGACAGGACGGTGGTGGAGGTGTCCCGGGCGGCCGGGTCGAGGCCGGGCGTGGAGAGGGCGGCGGCCTGGTCGAGGAGGGCGGCGAGGTGCTGGCCGAGGCTGCGGTTGTAGAGGCGGATGACCAGGCGGAGCCGCGGGTTGAGGCGGCGGGCGGTGAGCGCGGCACGGATGTTGGTCTCGTCGTCGTCATGGACGAGCGCGAGCGCGCTGGCCTCGGTGACCCCCGCCTCCGTGAGCGCCTGTTCGTCGAGCACGGGGGCCTGGAGGACGTGCACGGGGTCGTCCGCGGGGTCCGGCTCGGCGTCGGGCGCGCGGTCGGGTGTGCGGTTGAGGAGGTTCTGGACACGGTTCAGCAGGGTGGCCGAACGGACATGCGCCCGCACGGCCGGCCCGGACGACGTCTCGTCGCCGGGGCCGGTCGCCAGGACGACGGTGACCCGCTCGGCATAGACGGTGCGCAGCTCGGCGGCGAGACGTTCGGCCAGCGCGTCGTCACCGCACACGATCATGTGCCGTCCGGGCGCGGGCCGTTGGGGTTGGCGGGGCAGCGTGTCCATGGAACCAGTCAAGCGGACGGTTCCGGCGGCGGGACCAGCAGGTGGGGGTGGCCGCCCGCGGCGCGGCACGCGTTCTTCACGGGGCGGGTGGCCGGGGCATCCTGTACGCGACCGGACCGCCGGGCCCGCGGACGCGTCAGACTCCGGGATCACCTCTGCACAGGAACAGGAACGAATGAGCCCTCTCGATCGCCTCAAGGAACTCTGCCCCCCGCCGCGGCCGAAGCAGCAACCGGTGGACTGGGCCCGTGTGGAGGCCGCCCTCGGCACCCCGCTTCCCGGCGACTACAAACACCTCACCGCCACCTACGACCCCGGCTGCTTCATCGGCTTCCTCTGGGTCCACGACCCTCGGCACACCTCCGTCCACGTCAACCTCGTGGGCCCCGCCGTCGACCGGCTGCGCGAGCAGATGAGGACCGACCAGAAGCGGGGCATCTGTCCGGCCCCCGTCGACGCGGCGCTGCTCCTGCCCTGCGGTAGCACTGACAACGGTGAGCAACTGTTCTGGGTGACCGGCCCGGGGGAGACGCCGGACGCGTGGACGATCGTCGTCAACGAAGCACGTGGACCCCGCTGGTTCCACTTCGCGGGGAACCTGACGGAGTTCCTGGTGTCCGTCCTGGGCGGAGAGACAGCGGTTCCGCAATTCCCCGATGGCCTCCTGAGGGGCGGCGTCGGGTTCAGGCCCTCGGACCTCGATCAGTGGTATCCGCCGCTTCCGCCGGTGAAGCCGCAGCTCGACGGGGCCGCCGTCCGCGCCTGGGGCCGGGCGAACGGCTTCACCGTCCCTATGCGCGGACGCATCCCGGCCGCGGTGTGGGAGGCGTGGGAGCAGGCGCACGAGGACGCCTGACCCGTCCCCGGGTTCGGTCACCGGCCACCCTCGCCCCGGACGTCGCGGAGAAGGTGCGTGCGGCGTCCTATTCCGCACACCATGACGGCACCTCAGCCGCGTCGGCCCGTCCTGTGCAGCGACTGGACCAGCAGCAGGGCAGCCGCGGTCCCGGCGCCGACCGCTCCCACCGCTCCCGCGGCCAGGGCCTTGTGGGACGACTTCCAGGACATCACCGACCACCGTGAATGCGCCGAGAACAGGGACCCCGTACTCAGCCACGACCCGGTCGAGATCAGCGACAGCGCGGAACCGATCGAACCGGCCGACAACGCGCTCCCGATGGACCCGACCGACAGCGCCGAGCCGACGGACCCGATGGAGAGCACCGAACCCACGGAGCCGATCGACAACACCGAGTCCTGCGACCACAACGACAGCACCGAACCATGGGAAGAAGGGCGGCCCGACCGTACCGGCAGTTTTGTCATGCGGCGATTCTGCCTCGCGGACGCCCGGGTGTCCCGCCTCGGCCGTCGAAAGCTCGCCCCGGCCCTGGCAGGCTGGCCCCGTGATGACGCGAGACGAACTCCTCGGCGCGCTGGCCGGGTTGCGGCGGGCGCAGGTCGGGGGGCGGCGGGCGCCGCACAAGCCGTTGCTTCTGCTGTGGCTGCTGGGGCGGTTCGTGGGGACGGGCAGTACGGCCGTGACGTACGACGAGGCCGAGGAGCCGGTCAGCCGGCTGGTCAATGACTTCGGGCCCCCGGTGACCAGCCCGGCGCGGGCGCGCGAGCGGGCGGCGATGCCGTTCGTGCACCTGGAGCGTGTGCTGTGGGATCTCAGGGACGCGACGGGCGCCGAGATCGGCCGGGAGGTCCCGGAGCGCGGGACGTCGCTGCGGAGAGCAGGCGCGCACGGGCGGCTGCGGCCCGAGGTGGAGCGGCTGCTTGCCGACCCGGAGATCCTTGCCGCGGCGGCGCGGCTGCTCCTGGAGCGGCACTTCACCCCGGCCCTGGAGGCGTCCATCTGTGATGCCGTCGGGCTGGATCTCGTCGCGCCGGACGGCACGACGCGCAGCCCCGCCGAGCGGACACGGCGCAGGCGCCGGGCCGGGTTCGCCGAGGAGGTGCTGCGGGCCTACGCGTATGCCTGCGCCTTCTGCGGTTATGACGGCGCCCTCGGGCGGAACCCGGTCGGCCTGGAGGCGGCGCACGTCCGGTGGCACAGCCAGGGCGGCCCGGACGAGCCGCACAACGGCCTGGCCCTGTGCTCCCTGCACCACACCCTCTTCGATCTCGGTGTGCTCGGGCTCCTGCCCGACCTGCGCATCCAGGTGTCCCCGTTGTACGTGGCGCGGAGTGCGGCCGGTCAGTCACTGCACACCTTGCACGGTCGGACCGTGACGGCGCCGCAGCCGGGCCGCCCGCCGGTGGACACCGAGTTCGTCGTCTGGCACGGCCTCCAGGTCTTCAAGCGGCCCGGTGCGCAAGCGGCTTGATGCGCAGGCCCCTTGATGCGCGGGCCCCGTGATGCGCGGCCCGCCACCCGTCAGGCAGCGCGAGAAAAGCCTTTGCATGCGTCCGCGTCCGGATGATGACCTGGCCCGGTGATCGAGCGCGACGGAGCGCCGGGTGTCCGGCCGAGGACACATGCGTGGGTGAGCAGGCAACTGGAGCCCGGGGAGCGGGTCGTCGAGGCGGTGCCGTTGCACGGCGGCATCACCGCGGAGATGCGCAGGCTGACCATCGGCGGTCGGGACGGCGGGACCCGGAACCTCGTGCTGCGGACCTTCGTCGGCCAGGAATACGCCGAGGACTGGCTGGGCCGGGAGGCCGCCGCCCTCACCCTCCTGCCGGGAACCGGTGTGCCCGCCCCTGAGCTGGTCGCTCTGGACCCGAGCGCGGCGCAGTGCGAGTACCCGTCGCTCCTCATGACCCATCTGCCGGGGCGGACGGTGCTCGGCGACGAGGGGGTGGAGCACCGTGTCGCCCTGCTGGCCCGGCAGCTCGTGGCGATCCACGCGGTGCGCCCCGCCGAGCGGCCCCGCCCGTATGTGGCCCTGACGAGGGCCGACACCGTCGTGACTCCGCGCGGCGCCGACACGCGCACCTGGGCCGCGGCGATCGACGTGATCCGCAGGCCCGCACCGCCCTACGAGGGCCGCTTCCTGCACCGGGACTTCCAGCCCGGCAACGTGCTGTTCGACGTCCCGTCGTCCGGGCCGGCGGCGGCCGGGATCACCGGCGTCGTCGACTGGGCGGCGGCGTCCTGGGGTCCGGCGGACCTCGATGTGGCGCACTGCGCCGCCGCTCTGGCCCTGCTGCACGGTCCGGAGTGGGGCCTGCGGTTCTCCGAGGCGTACGAGGAGGCGGGCGGGGAGCCGGCCGCCGACCCGGGCCGACGACTGTACTGGCTGGTCCGTGACGCGCTGGCCTCATCGGAGGAGGTGCGGCCGGTGTCGCGGGGCTGGCGGGAGGCCGGGCGGGGCGAACTGACGACGCGCGTGGTGGAGGAGCGGCTGGACGCCTATGTCGCCGCGCTGATGGACCTCTGGGGCTGAGCGGAGGGCGCCGATGAGTTCTCGGGACGGCCGAAGTCTTCCCTGTGACCCGTGTGTCCGGTCCGTCGCCCACCGGCGGCGCCCATCAGTGAGCGGCCGCTCCGGCCGCTCCGGAGGAAGCAGCGAGGCCATGACGAACAATCCGATCCGGCTCTACATGACGATGTCGCTCGACGGGTACATCGCCGGACCCGACGACGAACCGGGGCAGGAGCTCGGGCGCGACGGCTGGCGGCTCTTCAACTGGCTCGACGACCGGGACTCCGACGGCCCGAGCGGCCAGGTCTACCGCGAGGCGCTGGCCACCGGCGCGCTGATCTCCGGCCGCCGGACCTTCGAACTCGCCGGGCGGTGGCAGGGCGACCACCACGACGGTGTGCCGATCTTCGTCCTGACCCACCGGATCGACGAGGGGGACATGCCGCCGGGCCACGCGCGCTTCGTCACCGACGTGGAGGACTGTGCCCGCCGGGCCCGTGCGGCGGCGGGGGACAAGGCGGTCATGGTGCACGGGGCGGGGGCGGCCCAGGCGCTGCTCCGGGCGGGGCAGCTGGACGAGATGGAGATCCACCTCGTGCCGGTTCTCCTCGGGGAGGGCCGGCGGCTCTTCGACCATCTGGGCAGCGGGCACATCGAGCTGGACCTCGTCCGACGCCTCGAAGGCCGCGACGTCACGCATCTCCGCTACCGGGTGCTTCGATCCGGGGACGGGTCCGCGTCCGCGTCCGGGGAGGGGTCCGCGTCCGGGGACGGGTCCGGGTCCGCGTCCGGCGAGGGCACCGCCTCCGCGTCCGAGGAGGGCACCGCGTGAGCACGCCCCCGACCACGGGAGAGGCGAGCCCCTGGCCGCTGATCCGGGCCGAGCGCGCGGCGCTGGCCGCCGATCTCACGGAGCTGCGCGACGACCGATGGGCGACGCCGTCGCTCTGCGCGGGGCTCTCCGTGCGGGAGGTGCTGGCCCACCTCACCGCCGGGGCGAGCCTCAACGCGGTGCGCTGGTTCGCCGGGGTGCTCCGCTGCCGGTTCGACTTCGACCGGCAGGTGGCGATGCGGCTGTCCGAACAACTCGGCGCGACCCCGGCGGAGACGCTGGAGCGGTTCCGGCGGACCGTGCCCAGCCGGACGAAACCCCCGCTCCCCGCCATGGCCATGCTCGGCGAGACGCTCGTCCACGCGGAGGACATCCGGCGCCCCCTGGGGATGCGTCGGGACTACCCGGTCGAGGTCGTCACGCGCGTGGCCGAGTACTACCAGGGGTCGGACCTGGTCGTACTCGCCAAGGGCCGCATCGGCGGCCTGCACCTGGTGGCGACCGACGGCCCGTTCGCGACCGGGTCCGGCGCGCTCGTGTCCGGGACGACCCTGGCGCTGACGATGGCCATGACCGGACGCACGGCCTTCCTCGACGACCTGTCGGGTGACGGTGTCGAGCGCCTCCGCGAGCGCTCCGGAACGGCGGCGTGACAGGCCAGGAACCTCCAGGGGGGACCCCGAAATCGCGGAATTCCGAAATCGCGGAAGCCCGAAATCGCGGAAGCCCGGAACCCCGGAACTCCGGAACCCCGGCCCTGCTCGGTTCAAACCGATGCCGACAACTCCGCCCGTTCCGCCCTGCGTCGTTCCGCCAGCGCGGGGTCGAGCGCGGGGACGGCGGCGAGGAGCCGTCGCGTGTACGGGTCCCGGGGCTCCGCGTAGACCGTCTCCACGTCGCCCTCCTCGACGATCCGGCCCCCGCGCATCACCGCGACCCGGTCGCTGACCTGCCGTACGACGGCGAGGTCGTGCGCGATGAAGACCAGGGCCAGGCCCAGTTCGCGCTGCAACCGGCCGAGCAACGCGATGACCTGGGCCTGCGTCGTCACGTCGAGTGCGGAGACCGCCTCGTCGCAGACGATCAGGTCCGGGTCGCCCGCCAGGGCCCGCGCGATCCCGACCCGCTGGCGCTGGCCCCCGCTGAACTCGTGCGGATACCGGTCGTACTGCCCGGGGTCGAGGCCGACGCGTTCGAGGAGGTCGCCGACGCGGGAGCGGAGGACGCTCTCGTCGCGCTCGCCGGACGCGCGCAGGGGGTCGGCGACCGACTCGCCGATGGAGCGGCGCGGATTGAGGGAGGACTGCGGGTCCTGGAACACCATCTGCACGCGCGCCCGCCGGGCGATGCGGCCGGACGTGGGGTCGAGCAGTCCGACGAGCATGCGTCCGAGCGTGGTCTTGCCGCTTCCGCTCTCGCCGACGATGCCGAGGGTCTCGCCGCGGCGGACGGCGACGGAGACGCCGTCGACGGCGGTGTGGGCGGAGGAGCCCTTGCCGAAGACCCGGACGAGATCGACGGCTTCGACGAGCGGTTCGCCCGCCTCCTCCTTCACCGAGGCCGGCTCGGTGACCGCGGTACCGGCCGTGACGCGGGGCACCGCCGCGAGCAGTGCCCGCGTGTACGGCTCGCGCGGGGCCAGCAGGACGTCACCGACGGGCCCGCGCTCCACGGCCCGCCCGGACCGCATGACGAGCACGTCGTCGACCGACTCCGCCGCGACCGCCACGTCGTGCGTGACGAGGAGCAGGCCCATGCCCGTCTCGGTCCGCAACTGGTGCAGCAGGTCCAGGATCTGGGCCTGCACCGTGACGTCCAGGGCGGTGGTCGGCTCGTCGGCGATGAGGAGCCGCGGCTCGCAGGCGAGGGCCATCGCGATCAGCGCCCGCTGGCGCATGCCGCCGGAGAACTCGTGCGGCCTGGACCGCGAGCGCCGAGCGGCATCGGGGATGCGGACCCGGTCGAGGACCTCGACGGCCCGCGCCCGCGCCGCGCGCCGGGAGACCCGGTGGTGGACCCGGTAGACCTGGGCGATCTGGTCGCCGACGGCGTAGTACGGGTCGAGCGAGGACAGCGGGTCCTGGAAGACCATCGCTGCGCGACCGCCGCGCAGCGCGCGCAGCTCGGTGTCGTCCGCCGCGTTCACGTCGACTCCGGCGACCTTGACGGAACCGGTGACCTTTGCCCCGGTACCGCGATGGAGGCCGAGCAGTGCGTACGCCGAGGCGCTCTTGCCGGAGCCGGACTCGCCGACGACACCGAGCGCGCGGCCCCGTTCGAGGGTGAACGACAGGTCCCGTACCGCCTGTACGTCGCCGAACGAGATGGAGAGACCGGAGACTTCGACCAGGCTCATGCGAGCACCACCCGTCGGTCGGCCATCGCGTGCAGGACGTCCGCGACGGTGTTGGCGAGGACGACGAAGAACCCGGTGGTGAGCACCAGGCCGACGACGACCGGAAGGTCCACGGTCTTGACGGCGTCGACGAGTTCCCGGCCCACCCCGGGGATGCCGAAGAGGGACTCGGTCAGGACGGCGCCGCCGAACATCGAGCCGACGTCGAGCGCGGCGAGCGCGATGACCGGTGCCAGCGCGCCGCGCAGGGCGTGCCGGCCGACCAGCGTCCCCTCGCCGACCCCGTACGCGCGGAAGGTGCGCACGTGGTCCTCGGCCAGGGTCTCCAGCATCGAGGCGCGGGTCATCCGGGCGTACGGGGCCGCCGACACCAGCGCGAGGGAGATCCAGGGCAGCAGCAGGTTCCATGCCCACTGCTCGGGGTCGTCGGTGAAGGGCACGTAGTCGGGGAACGGCAGGATCTGGAGCCAGGTCACCAGCAGGATGATGAGCAGCAGCCCGACGACGAAGACCGGGGTGGCCATCCCGGCGAGCGTGATCCAGGTCAGGACGCGTTCGGTGACGCGGCCGCGCCGCCACACCGAGAGCACGCCGGTGCCGACGCCGAGCACGATCCACAGCACGAAGGCGCCGACGACGAGCGAGGCGGTCGCCGGGAGCTTGGCCAGGATCAGCTCGGTGACCTGCTGGTCGCTCTGGTAGGAGAGGCCGAGGCAGGGGGCCTGGCAGTGCATCACGCCGGTTCCGGTGGAGTAGTCGCGACCCGCGAAGAGAGCCTCGACGAAGTGCGCGTACTGCACGTACAGCGGGTCGCCCAGGTGGAGTTGCGCGCTGACCTGCGCGACCTGTGCGGGGGAGCAGCGGGGGCCGCACGCGATCTGCGCGACGTCGCCGGGAGCGACGTAGAAGGCGGCGTAGACGACGATGCTGAGCGCGACGAGGACGAAGACCGCCCCGCCGACGCGCCGGAGCAGGAAGCCCCTCATGCGTCGGCTCCCTTCTTGGCGCCGCGGCGGCGGCCGGTGCCGATCCGCAGCCGGGACTCGGCGCGCGGGTCGAGCGCGGTGCGCACGCCGTCGCCGAGGACCGTCAGCGCGAGCACGGTGACGAACAGCAGCAGGGCGGGGATCAGCAGATAGCTCGGGGCCGCCTGGTACCAGGTGTCGGCGTCGCTGAGCATCTGTCCCCAGGACGGGGTGGGCGGCTTGATGCCGACCCCGAGGAAGGACAGGGCCGCCTCGACGACGATGTTGGCGGGGAAGAGCAGCACGGCGTACGTGATGACGGGCGCGGCCAGCGCCGGAAGCAGCTCGCGCCGGGCGACCTGCCACCCGCTCCAGCCGCTCAGCCGGGCGGCGGCGACATGGTCGAGCGATTTCAGCGCGAGGGTCTGGGCCCGCACGATCTTCGAGGTTCCGGCCCAGCCGACGAGGCCGATGACGACGGCGATCAGGACCGGGCGCGGGAAGGAGGCTGGGACGACAGCCAGGGCGCCGAGCGCGATGACCATCACGGGCAGGGCGACCATGACGTCGGTGACGCGGCTCAGCGCCTGGTCGACGAAGCGGTTGCCGAGCCCTGCGGCGAGCCCGACGGCGACGCCGATGAGCACCTGGAAGAGGGTCGCGGTGAGCGCGACGCCGAGGGAGACGCGGGCGCCATAGACGACGCGGGCGAACAGGTCGCGGCCGGTGAGGGGTTCGACCCCGAGCCAGTGGTCGGCGCTGATCCCGCCGAACGAGCCGGTCGGTACGCCGCCGGTCGCCGAGTCGACGAGCGCCGGGTGGTACGTGGTCGGGTTCTGCCCCTCGATCGCGGTGAGCAGGGGTGCGGTGAGGGCGACGAGGACGAGGAGGGCGACGACCGCGCCCGCGACGAGGGCCGCGCGGCGGGCCCGCAGGCGCCGCCAGAACGTACGGCCCCCGGGGGCGGGAGCCGCGATCACGGCGCCCGCCCCTTCCGTCTCCTCGGCGAGGAGTGTCTGTGCCATGGCTACTTGACCGCGACCTGCGAGACGTCGAGCACACCGGTCCAGTCACTGATCACGATGTTCTTGACGGACTTGCCGTACAGGCGCTTGTAGACCGGGTGGAACAGCGGCACGGTCAGGGCCTGCTCGCCGACCTTCTTGTCGAGGGCGCCCCAGCGCTGCGCGGCGGCGCTCAGGTCGGTCAGCTTGTTGATCTCGTCGATCTCCTTGTTGACCGAGGCGTCGTTCAGCTGGGCCGCGTTGAAGTTGTAGCCGGACTTGACGATCTGGCGGCCGTCGAAGATCGGCGCGAAGAACGGGCCGCCGGAGGGCCAGTCGGCGCCCCAGCCGGTGAGGAAGAAGCCCGGCTCGCTCTTCACGTCGTGGATGGTGTCGGAGTAGTCGTTGTCCTCCAGGCCCTGGAGCTTGACGGTGATGCCCGCCTTCTTCAGCGCCTCCTGGACCGCGGTGGCGATCTCCGGGCTGGTGGCGAAGTCCTTCTCGTTGGAGTGCGTGAGGGTGACGGTCAGGCCCTTGGCGTAACCGGCCTCCTTCAGCAGCTCCTTTGCCTTGGCCGCGTTGCCGGACTTCCCGGCGGGGAAGTGGTCGTAGGGCGTGTGGCCGAAGGACTTCTGGTCGGGCAGGAACGTGGTCGCGGCCTCGGCGAGGGAAGAGCCGCCCGCCGCGTTGACCACGGAGGAGCGGTCGACGGCGTAGGCGATCGCCTGGCGCACCTTCGGGTTGTCGAACGGCTTCACCTTCGGGTTGAAGGCGATGTAGTTCGTGTAGCCGAAGTGTCCTGTGCCGACGCGGGCGGCGAGATCCTTGTCGCCGCTGACCTTGGCGAGTTCGGCCGGGCCGAGGTTGGTGTCGGTGGTGACGGCGGCGGCGTCGGCGCCCCGGGACGCGGAGAGCCGCTGGTTGATGACGGCGGAGTCGAGACCGGAGCGGACGTCGATCCGGTCGGGGTAGGCCTTGCGCTCCTCGTCGGTCGCGGCCGACCAGTGGGTGTTGCGCTCAAGGACGAGCCGCTCGCCGTCGCCCTCGTTCCTCACGACCTTGTACGGGCCGGAGGAGAGTGGGTGCTGCTCGTACTTGGTGCCCTTGTCCTTGGCCTGCGGCACCGGGGTGGTCTGCGTCTGGGTCGCGAGGTAGGGGAACTCGCCCTCGGGCTTGTTCAGGTGGAAGACGATGGTCTTCTCGTCGGGCGTCTCGATCGAGTCGAGGCCCTTCTTGTCCTTGTACGGGCCCTCGTAGTCGGCCCCGCCGATCAGCCAGTCCCGCAGGTAGGGCGCGCCGCCGGACAGTTCGGCGGCGAAGGAGCGCTCGATGCCGTACTTGACGTCGGCGCTCGTGATCTTGCTGCCGTCCTCGTACCTGAGGCCGTCCTTGAGCGTGAACGTCCACACGGTGGCGTTCTTGCTCGGCGTGCCGAGGTCGGTGGCCAGGTCGGGGACGACCTTCGCACCGGCGGCGCCGTCCTCGCGGTTGCGGGTGGTGAGCGTCCGGAAGACGAGGGAGGGGATGTTGCCGCCGCCGGAGGTGTAGAGCCGGGCGGGGTCGAAGTCGGTCTGCGGGCTGCTGTTCAGGACGGTGAGCGTGCCGCCCTTGTGCGGGGTGCCCGAGGCGCCGGCGGAACCGCTCCCGCTGTCCTGGGGGCCGCAGGCCGCGGCGCCCGCGCCCACGGCGAGTACGGCTGCCGCCGCGGTGAGGCGGCGCGATATGAAGGGCGGTTGACGCATCGGGACATGACCTCTCGGAGTACTGCCATAACGGGATGAAAACCGCGCAGGCGGCACCGAGGAGTTCAGATGGCCGGGATGGCGACCGGATGCACCGGGGACTGTCGCGCCTGCGAGGGGAAGGAATGCAGGTGCGCAGTCGGGAACAAGGCCGACGCGCGCACGCCTGCAGGCGTCAGCAACAGTGGATGTCGGAAACGCTGTGCCCGGTCACACCGATGAGCGCCAGCCGGAAGGCGGCGTTCGCGGGGGTGAAGGAGCTGCGTGACATGGACAGGAATATGGATCACTGATCCGGGAAATGTCAACGCGGGGTGAGACGAAACGTCTCAGTGGCCGGACCGGCGGATCAACAGGGCACACGTGCGGCGCAGTTGACCCAGAAGTCCCGCCCGAAGATGACCGTACGCGTTTGAGAGACTTCCCCCGTGGTTACGTCGTCCACCATGCAGACACGATTCATCGGCAATGACACCGTCGGACGCCACGAGGTCGGGGCCATCGGGCTCGGCCTGATGACGTTCGACCAGAGCGGGACCCAGCCGCGCGGCCGGCTCCTCGACACGGTGACCGCCGCCCTGGACGCCGGCGTCACCCTCTTCGACACCGCCGACGCCTACGGACCCGGCGCCGAGAAGGGCGCGGACGCGCAGGGCGAGAACGAGCGCCTCATCGCCGGACTGCTCGACGAACTCGGCGTCCGCGACCGGGTGCTGCTCGCCACCAAGGGCGGGCACGTCCGCACCGACGGCGGCGACTGGGACACCGACAGCTCCGCGCCGCACCTGCGCGCGTCCGTCGACGACTCGCTGCGCCGCCTCGGCGTCGAGCAGCTCGCCCTGTGGCAGCACCACCGGCCCGACCCGGCCGTCCCGTACGAAGAGGTCATCGGCACCCTCAAGGAGGTCCACGACAGCGGCAAGGTCGCCATGATCGGCCTGTCCAACGCGGACCCGGAACAGATCCGGCAGGCCCACGCGGTGCTCGGCCCCGCGCTCGTCAGCGTGCAGAACCAGTTCTCCCCGGCCTTCCGCAGCAGCCGCCCGGAGATCGACGTCTGCGCCGAACTGGGCCTCGCCTTCCTGCCCTGGAGCCCGCTCGGCGGCCTCGACCGCGCCAAGGGACTCGCCGAGGACCACCCCGCCTTCCAGGACGTCGCCACGGAGCTGGGTGTCAGCCCGCAGCAGGTGGCGCTGGCCTGGGAGCTCGCCCAGTCCCCCGTGGTGATCCCGATCCCCGGTGCCAAGCGCCCCGCCTCCATCACCGACTCCGCCGCCGCGGCCGACCTGAAGCTCAGCGCGGAGCAACTCGCCCGGCTCGACGCGGCCTGACCCGCCCGCGCCGCCGTGCGCGGGGCGGGCGTCCGGGCCCCGCGACGCGTGAGACACCGGACGGCTGCGGCAGCTTGCGGCAGGCCGCGGCTGTCCGGCTGCGCCGGCTACTCCGGCAGAAGGACGGCGAAGGAGCCTCTGCCAGGGCCGTCGTAGTACGTGACCGTGCCGCCGTGCCGCGGGACATCCAGGACGACGGAGCCCGTCACCGCCTGACCCGGCCGGTACTCGGCGTCGAGATCCGGCCCCTCGACGGATTCACCCGTGGTGCAGTCCCGCAGCGAGGTCTTCGCGTCCTGCCACTGCATGGCGCCGCGCGCCGCGAAGCGCCCAGGCGCCTTGCCGACGTTCTTCAACGTCAGCGTGAGGACGAGGTACTGGCCATGGACCGGGTCGTTCGCCGTGCCGAGGTCCGCGGCCGTCACGTACTTCGCCGACTCGACCTTGACGCTCATCCGCGTCCGGACGGCCTCGCCCGCCTCGTCGAAGACGTCGAAGGGGCCCCGCGTACCCACGACGAGCAGCGGCGCCGGACCGGCCCCCGGCGCTCCGGCCGGCTCACCCACATCGACCTTGCCGAAGGAGGCGGACGCTTCGACCGGCTCGCTGGGCGCTGCCGCGTTCCGACCACCGCCCTCGCCGGAGCAACCGCACAACACGGTGGCGAGCGCGACAGGAACGGTCAGCAGAGCGGCAAGGCGGACGTGGCTGCGCATGGCGAACCCCCCCAAGAATCAGCGGCCTCCCCAGCCGCACCATGGCGCAAGCCTAACGAGGGCACGTTGTCGGTGGGACGGTGCATGATCGACGTGCCCATGCGCATATGGACGCGCACGGAGTGGGGGCAACATGTCGATCAACGGTGGGGGGAGCGAGGCCATGCACGTTCATGGTGAAGGGCCGGATGAAGACCCGTATCCGGAGGTGACCGCTTCGGGCGGCCTCGGGCCCGCCCTGAGCCCACCGCGTCACAGTGGTCCGCCCTTCTGTCGTCCGATTTCCACCGGAGGGAGAGGGGCCTCCTGCGCCGCCTCCACGCGGACGAGGTGCTGCGGGGCATGTTCCCGACGATCACGCTTCGTGCCGTGCGCCTGCGGGTCGATCCGATGAACTCGACGAGTCGGCAGGTTCTGGTGTGCGAGGCGGCCCCGGAACGCTATGAGGCGCTGCGCGTGGGGGTTCCGGAAGCCGCCTGGACGGAAGTACCGGCCGGTGAACTGATCGCCTGCCTGAGAACCTCCCTGGGTCGGTGACCCTCGTGCGGGGCCTAACCGTCGGAAGGCGATCGGGGTGTGGACCTCCGGGCCTTCCGGCGGGGTCCCGTCCCGGTCGGAGCCTGTTCAGAGTCGGTGGTCGCGGGCCGGCGGGGGCCGATCGTCGGGGACACCACCGCCATGACGGCGAGTACGCAGGACAGCGCGGCGAACCCGGCCGAGAACGTGGCCACTTGCGCGGCGAAGCCGAGCAGGAGGGAGCCGAGGCCGGTGCCGGTGTCGTAGCCGATGTTCCAGGCGACCGAGGTGGTGTGCCGGTTCTTCGGCCCGGCCTGATTGAGCGCTTGGACGAGTGTGATGCTCTGCAGCCCGCCGTACGCCGCCCCGAGCAGGACGAGTCCGCACAGCAGGAGCATCACACCGGGCGCGGCGGAGCCGATGGCCACGGCGATCAGGGCGAGTCCGGCGCCCGCGGCCACGAGGAGGGCGCAGCTCAGGGGGCGGGGTGAGAAGCGGTCCACCAGCACTCCGAAGCCCCAGCGGGTGCCCGCGGCTGTCGCGGTGAAGAGGAGGAGTGCCGTTGCCGCGAGAGCCGCCCGCTCGGCGAACTGAGGGGTGAACGTGAGGACGGCGCCTCCGGCCGAGGTCACCAACAGCAGGGTGGTGAGCGGCAGCCAGATGCGGCGGAGGACGGTGAGCGAGGACGCCGTGCCGGCGTCGCCCCCGGCGATCCGCTCGGGGTCGGGGGCCGCGGCCCGGGTGTCCACCGCCCGGCCCAGCGTGCGCGCGAAGGGCAGCGCCAGGACCGGCACCGCACCGCACGCGATGATCGTGGGCAGGGCGAAGGCCGCGGTCAGGGCCGGGGCCGCCGGGGTCAGCACCATCTGCGGCAGGGCGACGGCCAGACCGTACAGGCCGATGGCCGCCCCCTGGCGTTCACGCGGGGCGAGCATCGCGACGGCGGTGGAACCGCACACGGTGATGATGCCGAAGCCGAGTCCGCGCAGGGCGGTGGTGACCAGGATGGCCCACAGGCTGTCGCTGACGGCCTGAACGGGCGCGGGCAGTCCGAGCAGCAGAGCCCCGAGCGACAGGGTGCGGGACCAGCCCAGGGTGCGCAGAGCCAGTTTGACGAGCAGCTGGGCCAGGACGGTGGCGGCCATCAGCGTGGCGGTGACGAGTCCGGCGCCGAACTCGTCGGCGCCTCCGTGCAGGGCCCATTGCGGGGTGACGGGCAGCAACAGTGCGAAGCCCGAGAAGCAGAGGAGCACCAGCACCAGGAGGTGCGGTATGCCGGGCGCGGTCAGGACGGACGACTTGGTGCGGGTCATGGGCAGTCTTGCTTTCTGCGCCGCCCGTGTGGACGACGTAGGGGGCAGATGTCGGCACATGGGTGTGCGCGGTGCGGCTCGGCGCTCGCCCAGGGGCCATGCCTGCGAATGTAACGGCCGCCTCAGGCGCGTCGGAGGTCGGCGGTTGGCAGTCGGCAGTCGGCAGTCGGCGGTCGGCCGTCGGCCCGTAGCGGTGGTGATGTCGCCGCGGCTACGTGGACGTGTCGGTGAGGAGTGCGCCAAGCGCCTGGTCCAGGGCGGTGGGCGGGCGGCGGAGGACATGCGCCAGGTCGTCGGTCTGCCGTTCCAGCGCGCCGGAGCGGATCTGGTCCTCCAGCCAGCCCTGGACGCCCGGGGCACGGTCCTGCCGTACGCGATGGGCGACGGGTCTGCCGCAGACGCGGGTCAGGGCCGAGGCGAGCTCCGGGTAGGTCCACAGGGTGCCGGTGAAGTCGTAGGCGCGGCCCGTATGGCCGTCCTCGGTGAGGATCCGCGCCGCGGCTTCGGCCAGGTCGGCGCGGGTCGCGGTGTTGAGGCCGCGCCCGCCCGTCGCGTCCCGCACCTCTCCTGACGCGCGCGCGACCCGCAGCGCGGGGTGGAGGAACCCCTCGCTGTAGAAGGGGTGGCGCAGCAAGGTGTGCGGCAGGCCCGCGGCCTTCAGGGCGTGTTCGGTGGCGTGGTGCGCCGCGGTGACTCCGTCGGAACGGGTGTCGGCGTCCAGGAAGCTGGTGTAGGCCACGGCGCCCACGCCGGCGTCGCGGGCGGCGTCGACGGCGGCCCGGTGCTGCCGGATGCGGCGGGCGGGGTCGAGTTCCGGTGAGGAGATCAGCAGCAGACGGTCGGCGTCCTGGAAGGCGGTGCGCAGCGTGCCGGGCGCGTCGTAGTCGCCGTGGCGCACTTGGACGCCCCGGGCGGCGAGATCGGCGGCCCGCTCCGGCGCGCGTACCGCGACGGCGAGCTGCGACGCGGGGCGCCGGGCCAGCAGTTGGTCGACGACCAGTCGCCCCAGGACACCGGAGGCGGCGGACACCACGATCATGGAGATTCCCACTCCTTCGCCGTGCGGCTGCACCGTGCGGCCGGCTTTCGCGGCCGCGATGACCGCCACACCCTCGGACACCGGCCGCGTGCCCGTCAAAGGGTTTTCCGTACGACGATCGGGCAACCCTGGACCCCGGCACCGCCTGCGACGCGGCCGCCCCAGGTGCCGTCAATACCGCGCTTCGGCCGACGTCTCGTCGACGCTGGCCACACGGTCATACCTACGCAAGGAGCAACCATGCGCTACCGCAGGCTCGGCGACTCGGACCTTCAGGTCTCCGAGATCTCGCTCGGATCCTGGCTCACCTACTCCGGCGGCATCGAGGCCGACAAGGTCCGGGCCTGCACGGACGCGGCGTTCGACGCGGGCATCAACTTCTTCGACACCGCCAACGTCTACGGCAGGGGAGCCGCGGAGACGGCCTGGGGCGAGATCCTCTCCTCCCGCCCCCGCGACTCCTACGTGCTGGCCACCAAGGTGTTCTTCCCGATGTCCGACGACCCGGCCGACCAGGGGCTGTCCGCGGCGCAGATCGCCAAGCAGATCGACGCCTCCCTCACCCGGCTGCGGACCGACCACGTCGACCTGTACCAGGCGCACCGGTTCGACCCCTCGGTGCCCGTCGAGGAGATCGTCGAGGCGTTCCGGAAGGTCGTGGAGCAGGGCAAGGCCCGCTACATCGGCTTCAGCGAGTGGACCCCGGAGCAGATCCGGGCCGCGATCGACGTCGCGGGCCCCGGCCTGTTCGTCTCGTCGCAGCCGCAGTATTCGATGCTGTGGCAGGCCCCGGAGGCCGAGGTGTTCCGTCTGTGCGCCGACAACGGCATCTCCCAGATCGTGTGGTCGCCCCTCGCGCAGGGCGTGCTGACCGGCAAGTACAAGCCGGGGCAGCCCGTCCCGGAGGGCAGCCGGTTCGCCTCCGCCGACATGGCCGTCTCCAAGGATCTGGTCTACAGCGACGCCACGCTCGAAGCGGTGCAGCGCCTCGTCCCGATCGCAGAGGAGGCCGGGATGAGCATGCCCACCCTGGCGCTGGCCTGGGTCCTTCGCCGCCGCGAGGTCGCGTCCGCGATCACCGGCGCTTCGCGCCCCGAGCAGGTCCACGCCAACGCGGCCGCTTCCGGCGTGGACCTGTCGGACGACCTGCTCGCAGCCGTCGACCGGGCGCTCGGCGACGCCCCCGTCACCGGGCCCACCCTCGCCCCCGGCGCCCGAACGGGCGTCAAGCACCGCTGAGCCGTGCGGCGCCGGGCGGTCGGGACGACGGGGTGCCGGGCGGTCGGGACGACGGGGTCCGGATCAGTGCAGCACCTTGCCCTTCGCCCGCTGGAACTCCTCCTCCGAGATGTCGCCCTGCTCCCTGAGCCGGGACAGCTTCGTCAGTTCGTCGGCCGGGGTGGCGGGGGGCGTGTCGGCCGCGGCGGTCCGGCGTACGTAGTCGTCGAAGGCCTTCTGCCGGGTCTCCGCCGCCCGCACCTCGCGGTGGCCCATGCCGCGGCCGCGGGCGAGGACGTAGACGAAGACGCCGAGGAAGGGCAGCACGATCACGAAGACGATCCAGGCCGCCTTGAGCCATCCGTTCAGGTCGTCGTCGCGGAAGACGTCGCCGATGATCCGGAAGAGCAGGAAGAACCAAAGGATCCACAAGAAGAACCACAGCGTGGTCCAGAAGACGCCGAAGAGCGGATAGTCGTAGGCGAGAGTGACGGAACTGCTCACAGTGCTGCTCTCCTTCCTCGCACCCGCGCGGGTTCCGCGCCGGCGGCAGGTGTCCCTCCGGGAGTTGCCCCTCATTGAGCGACGCACCGACGGCGGACGGCATCACCCGCGAAAGGTGAGTCGAGTCGCGCGTGATCCCGGTGGCCCCCGGGCCTCTTGACGGGGGTGGCGGTCCACCCGTGCCACCCGTTCGGCCCCGCCGTGCCGCCGTCGCGCGAACGGGACTTGAGCCCGCGGGCCCGCGCTGACCGGCGGCGGAGGGCCTCCGGTGGGAAACTGGCGCCGATGCCCCCCTGACCCCGGAGGCAAGAGTTGACGTCCGATGCACACAAGCAGGCCGCCCGCACGGGACCGGTGGCGGCCGAGGCGCGCGTGGCGGCGCTGGAGAAGGAAGTCGTCCAGTTGCGTGAGGCGGTCGTCTCGCACGCCGATGTGGACCGGGCCATCGGCGTCATCGTCGCGTTCGCCCGGATCCCGCCCGGACGCGCGTGGGACGTGCTGCGTGAGCTGTCCCAGCACACCAACATCAAACTGCGTCACGTGGCGCTCCTGATCATCCAGTGGGGCCACACCGGCGTCCTGCCCGCCGAGATCCACGCCGAGCTGAGGCGTCGGCTGCAGGGCTGTCAGGGGCGCCGTCCGCGGGCGCAAAAGGCTTCCTCGCCGCCTCCCCGCTGAGCGCTCGGTGCGCAGGGTACGCGGTTCGCGCTGGTCAGAGCGGGTTACTTGCATACGGGGCGGGAGCGGAGAGACGGTAGTGAGTGCTGTGACATTGCTGCCCCCCTGACCCCGGAGGCACGAGTTGACGCGCCAAGCATCGAAGAACGCCGCCGACCCGCGATCGCGCGGCACCGAAGCCGAAGTGGCGGAGCTGCGACAGGAGAACGAACAGCTGCGGGAGGCGGTCGCCTCGCACGCGGACGTCGACCGGGCGCTCGGCGTCCTCGTGGCCCTGGCCCATGTTCCGCCCGGCCGGGCCTGGGAGATGCTGCGGGACATCTCCCAGCACACCAACGTCAAGCTCCGCGTCGTGGCGCTGCTGATCATCCAGTGGGGCCACACCGGCGTCCTGCCCGCGCGGATCGAGGACGAACTGCGACGACAGGTGCGCGCCTGCCGCGGACACCGGGCGCCCGGTGCCCGGCGGGGGCCCGGCAGGGGCGGCTGCCGGGCCCGGTGACCGGTTCCGACGCGGTGTCAGTCCGAGGGCAGTGAGCGCAGGATGCGGCTGAGCCCGTACGCGAAGCGGTCCTCGAAGGACGTGTCGGTCAGGTAAGGGGCGGCCAGGCCGAGGGAGGGGAAGTCCCCGGCCGCCGACGCCAGCGCCTGCGTGAAGCGCTCCGGGTCGGCCGCCGTGCCCGTCGCCGCCTGTTCCTCCTGGGTGAGGCCGAGGACGAAGTAGAGGACGGTCCAGCAGGCCCACGCCGCTTCGCGCGCGGGCAGCCCTCCGTCGAGCAGCGCGCCGACCATCGTCTCGGCGAAGGCCAGCGTCGCCGGTTCGGCGGCGTAGGTGCCGGTGACGATGGCGGCCCCGTCGCGGTGGGCGAGCAGCGCGCGGCGGTAGCGGCGGGCGAGTTCGGCGACCCGCTCGTCCCAGGCGGCGGGCAGCGCGTCGAGGGGGGCCTCGGCGACGATCGCGTCCGCCATCAGTTCCAGCAGCCGCGCCTTGGTCTTGGCGTGCCAGAGCACGGTGTTCATGCGGACCCCGAGCCGGTCCGCCGTGCCGCGCACGGAGACGGCGTCCGCGCCTTTGTCGTCGAGCAGCTCCAGCGCCGCGCGGACCACGGCCCGGGTGTCGAGACGGGGTCCGGCGGCGGTCCGCGTTTGCTTTTTGGTCACTGACCTAGTCTACTGACGATCACGCTTCTTGGTCGCTGACCAAGAAGCGTGGGGGCGGCGCGAGAAGGGCCGTCACAGGACGAGGAGAGGGACGCCATGGAACAGGTCATCGTCGTCGGAGCAGGACCGGTGGGACTCTGGCTAGCCGCCGAACTCCGCCTGGGCGGCGCGGAGGTGACGGTCCTGGAGGCCCGGCACGCGCGCGACCCGCACTCCAAGGCGCTCACCGTGCACCCGCGCACGCTCGAAGTGTTCGCGCTGCGCGGGGTGGTGGACCGGTTCCTCGCCGAAGGACGCCGCATCCCCGACGGCCACTTCGGTGGCCTGGACGAACGGATGTCCTTCGCCGGTCTGGACACCCCGTTCCCCTTCACCCTCGCCCTGCCGCAGGCGCGCACCGAGGAACTCGTCGAGGACCACGCGCGCGCCGCGGGAGCGCGCATCCGGCGAGGACACAAGGTCACGGGACTCACGCAGGACGAGCACGGGGTGACGGTGCGGGCGGCGGGGCCCCAGGGGTCCTACGAGATGCGCGCGTCCTACGTCGTCGGCTGCGACGGCACCCGCTCCACCGTCCGCGAGGCCGCCGGAATCGACTTTCCCGGCACGGACGCCACCACATGGGGGTGGCTCGGCGACGTCGTCCTGGACGAGCCGCCGCACACGCCCGTCCTCAACGTCTCGGGGCCGCACGGCGGCCTGATGGTGGTCCCCCTGCCCGACGGTGTCCATCGCATCGTCGGCGGAGACCCCGAGGGGCGGCACGGCGAACGTCCCGGACCCCTCACCCTCGACGAACTGCGCGCCAAGGTCACACGTATCGCGGGCAGCGACTTCGGCATGCACACCCCGAGCTGGCTGTCCCGGTTCGGCAACGCCGCGCGGCAGGCCGCCCACTACCGCGCCGGCCGGGTCCTGCTGGCCGGCGACGCGGCCCACATGCACTATCCGGCCGGCGGCGTCGGCATGAACGTCGGCATCCAGGACGCCACCAACCTGGGCTGGAAACTCGCCGCCACCGTCCGCGGCGCCGCGCCCGAAAGCCTCCTGGACACCTACCACGCGGAACGCCACCCGGTCGGCGCGGACCTGCTGCTCAGCACGCGGGCCCAGACGGCGCTGATGAACGCCCACACACCGGAGATCGCCGCGCTGCGCACCCTGCTCGCCCAGTGCATCGCCACCGTCCCCGCGTTCTCCCTGGAACTCGCGGGCCGCCTGTCCGCCCTCGCGGTCGCCTACCCCGCGCCGGGAAAGCATCCGCTGACCGGCCGACGCGCCCCCGACCTGGCGCTGAACGGCACCGGCCTCTTCGCTCTCCTGCGCCCCGCCCGGCACGTCCTGCTCGACCTGACGGGCGCCGGGGTCCTGCCGGGCCCCTGTCACCGCGCCGCGCCGGCCGAGCCCCCCGCGGAATGGTCGAAGGTGCGGGCCGCACTCGTACGGCCCGACGGTCATGTCGCCTGGGCCTGCGACGAGACGGACGACGCGGCCCTGGCCCGAGCCGCCCGCGAGGCGGTGGCGGCGGCGTACGCGGGCTGAGGTGAAGCGGGCGTCCTCCCTGCTCAGAGGCCATGCCGCCACTCCCCGCACACAGTGTGGCGAAGCCGCGTCGATTGAGCGCATGACCCGGGGGTAGTCGCACCGCATGCTTGAGACACTCGCAGCGGCGCCGACATCGCTCGCACGTGCGCTCCCCGGGCGCCCGGCCTCCCGGCACGCCCGGGCGCGTCGCCGACGCGGCAAACTGCACCGGCGGCTCCTCGCCTACCGCGACGTGCAGATCGTCCACTCGCCCGCACCGGCAGCCACGGCCGACAGTCTGCTGCTGGTCTACACCCGCCGCATCGTCGGCCAGCTCACCTACGAGGTGTGCGAGGAGTGCGGGAGCGGAGTGATCACCGAGATGTACGTGGCCTCGCCGCTGCAGGACAGCGGTCTCGGTATGCGCGCCGTGGCCCATCTGCGCGCGTGCTACCCCGATGTCGCCTGGCGCAGCCGTCTCACCCGGCGTGCGACGCGGGGTCTCGTGCACCGCATGCGCCTGCCCCACACCGAGACCGCGGGCACCTGCGCGCACAAGGAGATCGGCGGGCAGCCGGGCACCGGGGCCCTGCCGGCACAGCGGGCGGCCTGAGCTCGCCGCACGTCTCAAGACCGCGCGCATAGGTCGCGCATAAGTGCGGATCTTTGGGAAACTCCCAGGTCATGGGCGTGATGTCAGAGATTCGTGAGACGGACCGGAGCGTGAGCAAGGGGCTGGCCGCCAGTGCCCCGCCCGCTCTGCACCGTACGTTGTCGGCCGTGGAAAAAGCGGCGGAGCGTTCCAAGCTGTGGTGCGGCGCGGCCGTGGCGATGGCCACGCTGGGCGGGCCGCGCGGACGCAGGGCCGCCACCGCGGGCCTCACCGCCGTGGCCCTGGCGCAACTGGTGTCCAACGCCGTGTGCAAGCAGCTGGCCGATCGCCCCCGGCCGCCGAAGGAATGGTTCCCGCACGACGAGGCGGAGGACCGCCCCGACTCCTCCTCCTTCCCCTCCGGCCACACCGCCGCCGCCGTCGCCTTCACCGCCGCGGTCGCCGCCATCTGGCCACCCGTCGGCGCCGTGTGCGCGGTACCGGCCGCTCTGGTCGCCGTCGAACGCGTGCAGAGCGGCGCCCACTACCCCAGCGACGTCGCGGCCGGCGCGGCCATCGGAGCGGCCGCGGCCTGGCTCGCCCGCCATGCGCCGCGACTGGCGCTGCGTTCGTGGCTCTGACGGCTCGGTCGGTCGTTCGTGTCACCGCGCCCCGGTGAAGACGAGTGAGACGTTCTGGCCGCCGAAGCCGAAGGAGTTGCTGAGTACGGCCTGTTGCGGCGCGTGGCGGGGCTCGGTGACGAGGTCGAGTGCGCGGGTGATGTCGGGGTCGGCGCCGGTCGCGGTGAGGTTGCGGGTGGGCGGGATGGTGGCGTGCTCGACGCTGAGGACGGCGATCAGCGCCTCGATCGCCCCGGCGGCGCCGAAGAGGTGGCCGAGCGCCGCCTTGGGGGCGGTCACGGTGGCGCGGCCGAGGAGCTGCCCGATCGCGTGGGCCTCGGCGGCGTCGCCGAGCGGTGTTCCGGTGGCGTGGGCGTTGACATGGCTGATGTCCCCGGGAGCCAGCCCTGCCTGGGTGAGGGCCTTGCGCATGGCCGCGATCTGGCCTGATCCGTCGGCCGCGGGCGCCGTGATGTGGTGCGCGTCGGCCGCGATCCCGGCCCCCGCGAGCACCGCGTGGACGCGGGCGCCACGGGCCCGGGCGTGCTCGGCGCTTTCCAGAACCATGACGGCGGCGCCCTCGCTGAGGACGAATCCGCTGCGGTCGGCCGCGAACGGCCGGGACGCGGAAGCGGGGTCGTCGGTGTGCCGCGACAGCGCCTTGGCCTGGGCGAAGCCCGCGACGGTGATCGGGGTGATCGCCGCCTCGGTGCCGCCCGCGATGACCACGTCCGCCTCGCCCGCGCGGATGAGCCTGGCACCCAGGGCGATCGCCTCGGCGCCGGAGGAACAGGCCGAGACCGGCGTGTAGACCCCGGCCCGTGCCCCGTACTCGATGCTGATCAGCGCCGCCGCCGCGTTCGGCATGAGCATGGGGACCGTGCGGGGTGAGACGCGTCGGGTCCCGGACGCCTCCAGGACGTCGTCCTGCGCCAGCAGCGTCTGTACGCCGCCGATGCCCGTACCGATCGCCGCCGCGAGCCGGTCCGGATCCGCGTCCGGGGTGCCGGCGTCGGCCCAGGCCCCGGCCGCCGCGGCGAGGGCCGCCTGCTGGGAGCGGTCGAGCCGCCTGGCCCGCACGGGCGACAACGACTCGGCGGGGTCGGCCGCCATTGTCCCCGCGACGGTCTCGGGCAGGCCGTCGCCCTCCTGCTCGCCCATGACTCCGCCCCGGATACCGGATGCCCCGGCGAGCAGGGCGTCCCAGGTGGACGCCGCGTCCGCGCCGAGCGGTGTGATCGCGCCCAGTCCGGTGACGACGACTTCGGTCCGGTCCATGCCCTCAACCCTCATCCTTCTTGTATGCGATACAACGAACAGGCGCAGTTGTATCACATACAATTCGTGGGTGGAGAAAAAGCGAACCGCAGCCCGTTCAGTTCCGGCCCGGCCCCGTGAGCGCGGTCACGCGACGAAGCGCAGACTCGTGGAGGTGACCGCACAGCTCTGCACGGAGCGACCCGGCGCCGAGTTGAGCGTCGCGGAGATCGCGAAAGCGGCAGGCGTCTTCCCCAACCAGGTCACCTACCACTTCGGCTCCAAGGACTCGCTGCTCGTGCACGCCGCCTTCCTCGGCCTGCTGCACGACGCCCAGCGCGTCGAACGCGTCGGCCGCCAGGCCCCGGACGCGGCGGCGTTCCGGCGGAACATCGCGCGGGCCGTACTCGCCATGCCCTCGCTCCCGTCCGTCGCGCGGGCGCTCGCCGCCGGGATCTCCAAGCCCGAACTCGCCCCGGTGGTCGACCAGCACCTCCAACTGCTGTTCCGGCAGTCCGAACGGTTCGTGCGCCAGTTCCTCGGCAGCCGCGGCTGGCAGGCCCGGCGCCCGCCCGACGTGGAGGCCCGCACGTTCTGGAGCACCGCGCTCGGCGCCGTCCTCCTCGTCCGCGCCGGAGCGCACGGCAAGGTCGCCGACCTCGACCTCGCCGGATCGCTGACCATCCACGACGGAACCACCGATCCCGACTAGCTCCCGAGGGGGCGTCGCGGGCGGGGCGTGCGGGGGCGGGCGGGCGGCCAAATTGTGTGGCGGCGCGGCACCCCTTCCGGCATTGTCCTGCCTGTGTGGGAGATGCGCCCCGTGCTGGAGATCTTCGCCTTCGACGACTTCGCGCTCTGGCCTGTGGGCGAGCACGAGCCGTACGGCTACCTCGTGCTGAACGGGAAGATGACCCCGGCCGACGTCGGCACGGCGGTCATGCGGATCGCCGACGACAACGCCGTCGAACCGGACCCGCGGGACGAGCCCCGCCCGACCGATCCGCTCGACGCGTTCCTGCACGGGCTGCTCACCATGCCCGACCTCATCGCCTCCGGCGGATTCCGGGTGACCGACGACGCCACCGGCACGGTCTACGTCGAGCCGGGCTGCTGCAACGGCCTGGAGTCCTGGCGGGACTGGCTGGAACTGTTCGACGGAACCGGCCAGGCCGCCTTCGGACACGATCCGTCGTCCATGGCCGAGCGCGTCGGTGACAGCGTCCGCCTGACATATGACGTCATGCCGGACGCCGACGCCGACCCCGACGCGGACAACCCGGTCGTCGAACTCCCCGTGGACCAGGTGCGCGCCCTCGTCACCGGTGCGCACCAGGACCTCCGGGACTTCTTCGGCCTCGCCGAGACCTGGGCCGAGAAACACCTGCCGACGCGGAGCGCCGCCGTCACCGCCGCTCTCGCCCGCGCCCTGGACCTGGCGTCCGACCGGTGACCAGCTTCCTCACCCAACGGGCCCGCGTGCACGACACCCGCCTGTCTCCCGACCGGCGCCACATCGCGCTGCGCACCTGCCTCGCCTGCTTCGCGCCCTACGGCCTGCGGGCGACCTACCACCACCTGACGCTGAGCGCCGCGATCCCTCGCCGCCTTGAGGCGGACCCGGCGGCGCTGGTGCGGGCGGTCGAGGAACTGCACGCGGCGCGACTGCTGTGGCTGGAGCGGGTACAGGAGTACACCGCATGGCGCCGGGCGGAGAAGCAGGCCGGGCGGCGCGACGTCCCGAGCCCTCGGCCGTGGTGGGACCGGATGGCGTGGGCGGGGGCGGAACGGGCCTGGTACGACGATCCCCTCCGCCACCCGTCGCTGCTGCTGCCCGCATATGTGCGGCGGCGCAACGCCCTCATGGACGGCGCGGAGCTGCCCGGCTGTCCGGCCTGCGGGGACGAGGGGCCGCTCGCGTCGCAACCGCTGGAAGCGCACGAGGACGGCCGCGGGCGGATCGACCTGTGCGGCCGCTGCGCGTGGGCGCCGGCGCCGTGTCCGTGCGGGCGCCGCCACCCACTGGTGCGGGGCATCCAGTACGGCTGGAATCAGATCTGGCGGCGGGCGCACATGAACGACACCGGGGCACCGAACCCGCATTGGCCGTAGGACCCCGCGGAGCGTCCGGCCCTCACCGATCCCGGCGCGCGGTCGGCCGACGACGTACGGTGCGCTCCGCGCCGGACCGTTACGCCGGGCCTTGATAGCGCGGAGCGAGAGTACTGCCGGACGAGGCGCGGAGCCCCGTCTCCGCCTCCGTGACACGGTCGACCGCCGCGGCGTCGACCAGCCCGGGCACGCACACGGTCTCGCCGTTCTCCAGAGCCTTGAACGAAGCCGCCACCACGTCCTCGACGGGCATGCCCCCATCGTCGTGGACCCGGGCCCGCGCGCCGCCCACCGGTTCCTGACCCTGCGTGAGGTGGAACTCGGTCGCGGTGAGCCCGGGGCACACCACCTGGACACGGACCGGGGACGCGGCCAGCTCCGCCGCGAGGGTCCGGGTGAAGGTGACGACGTACCCCTTGGTCCCGCCGTAGACCGCTCGAGTCGGCAGCGGGCCGGGCGGCAGCGATCCCGCGAAGGCGAGGGTGGAGGCGACGTTCACCACGGTGCCGCGGCCGCGGGCCAGCATGCCCGGCACGGCGGCGCGGGCGAGCCGGGTGACCGCCACCACGTTCACCGCGATCACCTTCTCCAGGAGGGCGGGATCGGTTTCGGCGAAGGGGCCGTAGCCGTTGATGCCCGCGTTGTTCACCAGCGTCTCGATGTCGTCCCCGGCGGCCCGCCGCGCCACGCGGTCCACCTCGCCGGCGTCGCTCAGATCCGCGACGAGGGTTTCCACGCGAACGCCGTGATGCGCCTCGGTCAGCTCCGTCGCGAGCGCCCGCAACCGCTCCGCGCGACGGGCGACCAGCACCAGGTCGTGGCCGTCCGCGGCGAGCCGTCGCGCGTAGGCCGCTCCGATGCCCGAGGAGGCACCGGTGACGAGCGCCGTTCCCCTGACGAGTGAAGATTCCGCTTGCATGGTCATGGAGCTCCCTTGTGTGGATCGACGCGCGGCGGAAGGTCAGCGCGGTGCCGCGAGTACGTCCTTGAGTACGTGCGCGAGCGTGACGTGGGCCAGCTCGTCCCGCAGGGTCTTCTCGATGCCGTCGTAGATGCCCCGCATCGCCGGCTGGATGCCATGGCCCACCACGCAACCGTGGTCGGGGGTGGTGCGGTGCAGCGCGAACAGCGGGCCGGGCTCCACGGCCTCGTACACGTCGAGCAGCGTCATCGACTCCAGATCGCGCGCCAGTGACCAGCCCGCGCCCACGCCGCGCCGGGACTCCACGAGCCCGGCCCGGCGCAACTCGCCGAGCAGGCGGCGGATCACCACCGGGTTGGTGTTCGCGCTGGACGCGATCTGCTCGGAGGTGGCGACGTCATGGCCCTGGCGCTGGTAGAGGCCGATCCAGGCCAGCGCGTGGGCGGCGATGGTCAGCCTGCTGTTGGCGCTCATGGACCTCACCCTCCGGCTGACGGCAGCGACAGTAACGCTTCATGTTACGACGCCGGATCGCGGCGGCGACGGGGCCGCACCCAGTCGTAACAGAGTTAGTTGCGATGCCCTGTCGTAACAACTATGGTTTCGACAGCGGTGAGAGTCGCGACAGCAGTTCCGAAGGTCAAACAACGAGGTGAGAACCATGAGCAAGCCACTCGCGGGCAAGGTCGCCCTGGTCACCGGCGGTTCACGCGGACTGGGAGCGGCGACCGTACGGTTGCTGGCCGATCAGGGCGCCGACATCGCCTTCACCTATGTCAGCTCGGAGGAGCGGGCGCAGGCCGTCGTCGACGACGTGCAGGGCAGGGGAGTGAAGGCCGTCGCCATCCGGTCCGACCAGGCGGACACGGGGCGGGCACCGGCGCTGATCGACGAGGTCGTCGCACACTTCGGCGGCCTGGACATCCTCGTCAACAATGCGGCGATCTCCGTCGAACAGGGCCGCATGGTGGACGACCCGGACGCCGACATCGCCGCACTGGACCGGATGCACGCCACCAACTACCTCGGCGTCATCGCCGTCACCCGGGCCGCCTCCCGCGTGCTGCGCACCGGCGGCCGCATCGTCACGGTCAGCTCCGGCCTCGGCTCCCGGGTCGGCGCCCCCGGCCTCGCCGACTACGCGGCGACCAAGTCGGGCATCGAGAGGTACACCCTGGGCGTCGCACGCGACCTCGGTCCCCGCAACATCACCGCCAACGTCGTCGAGGCCGGGCTGATGGAGGGCGGCATGGAGGGCCCGGGCCCCGAAACCCTCAAGGCACTGCTCAGCTCGCTGTCCCTGCAACGCATGGGCCGCCCCGAGGAGATCGCCGAAGCCATCGCCTTCCTGGCCGGCCCCGGGGCGTCGTACGTGACGGGCGCGGTCCTCGACGCCCACGGCGGCTACAACGCCTGACCTGGACGCAGGTCTACGTCCAGGGCGAGCAGTAGGCCGAGTCCCGCACCGGCCCGTCCAGCGGCCCGCGCGTTCCTGACGTCGTCATCAGATTTCGGTCGTCCAGACTCCGCCCGGGTGGTCGTTCGGGAACGGATCATCAGTCATGCGCGGAGGGCACGCGGTGGTCGTGCGGGCCGGTACACCTGCATTCGTCCTGGACAACCCGGCGGGTCGCAGTGCGAAGCGGCCCGCGTCGGCTGGGCAGGTGTTTCAGCGGGCCAGTACGGAGCCGTACTTGGTGGCGCCCGTCAGGTTGAGGGCGGTCGGGGAGAGGGCGCGGGTGTTCTGGGCGAGGGCGCCGGGGAAGGACCAGATGCCGCCGGCGGCGTCGTTCTCCTGGGGTGCGCTCACGGCCAGGTCGGCCCGCGCGGGCGAACCGTAGGTGCCGAGAGCGACAGCGCTGCCGAAACGGTCGCCCGCCTCGGCGGTGCCGGGAACGCCTGCGCTGCCCTGGTGGTAGCCGTACCCGCCGGTGACGGGCCCGTCGGCGGTGCCCTTGAGCACGACGACCATGCCCGCGTTCCTGGCGCTGCCGATCGCCTCGCTGTCGATGCCGACGGCCAGCTCCGGGTAGCCGTCGGCGTCGGTGTCACCGGCGGCCAGGGAGTACCCGAAGTCGTCGTCGGCCTCGGCGGTGCCGGGGACACCCGGGCTGTCCTGGGTGATGCAGTCGAAGGCGCCGCCCACACCCGCGCCCTTGGCCCCGTGGAGAGTGAGAACCGCCCCGCCGTTCAGGTCGTCGCACCACTTGGAGCGGCCGTCCTCGGAGTCGGGGTTGGGGTGCAGCAGGCCGACGGCGAGGTCGTCGACACCGTCCCGGTCGAGGTCGGCGACCGCGAGGGACTGGCCGTAGTCCGGCGTGCTCCAGCTCTTGAGGGGCTTGTCCGCCGCGTCCCAGGTGTAGACGTCGATGCCGGAGTTCTCCAGGGCGCGCCAGGTGACGGCGAGATTGTCGACGCCGTCGCCGTCGAAGTCACCGGTGGCGAGGTCGCGGACCCGCCCGCTCATGCCGAGCCCGGCGATGCGCGCGGTGGTGTCGGGCGTGGCGGCGGTGAGCGGGCCGGGACGCCAGACGAGGGAACCGCTCTCCTCGCCCGCGACACCGATGGCGAGGTCGATGTCCCCGTCGCCGTCGAAGTCACCCAGGCCGAGCCGCTCACCGAGCTTGTCGAACTCCCCGGCCCCCTTGGCCACGGAGAAGCCGCCCGCGAAACCGCCGGGCGCACCCCGTACGACGCTGACCATGCCCTCACCGTCCGTGGTCCCGGCGGCAAGATCCTCGCCGGGCGCGCCCACCACCAGGTCCGCGTAGCCGTCGCCGTCGGTGTCGGCGCTCTCCACGGCGGCCCCGAAACGGTCGTACGCCTCCGCGGCGCCGGACACGCCGGGGCTGTTCTGGCTGATGGTCGTGGACCCCTTGGACCCGAGACCACCGGGTCCGCCCCAGATGACGTTCACATAGCCTGCCTGCGCCTTGCCGGCCACGGTGGCGTCGGGCACCCCGACGGCGAGGTCCTGATAGCGGTCACCGTTGAAGTCGCCGCGCAACGCGGGCGCCGCACCCGCCGCGCCGGCCGTCGGCAGGGACAGGCCGGTCGCCGCGAGGGCCGCGGCGGCAGCGGTGACGAGAAGACGAAGACGCACAGGCCAACTCCCGTTCGAAGGTGCTTTCTTGTGGGGGGTTCGACTGCCTGGGACGGACAACGGTTGTACGCGGACGGCACCGATTCCGGTGGATCGGCGGTCCCCCATGCGCACCGAGTGGTGGGCCGGGTGCGGGGAACACGTGAGGCATGAGGCTACTGAGTACTTTGTCGAGGCCCGCGCGACGACCGGAGCGGGGTGCGCTGCGCAGCTACGTTCCCGTGGGCGCGGGGGTGGCGACCGCGGCGCTGGTGGGGTCGCTGGCCATCGATCCGGACGACGTCTGGTACCGCTCCCTGAAGAAGCCGCCGTGGCAGCCGCCCCCGGCGGCCTTCGGCGCGGTGTGGACCCCGCTGTACCTCTCCATCGCGGCGGGCGGCGGACGCACTCTGCGCCGGGCCCCGGCGAAGGAGCGCCGCCGCTGGGCGAAGGCACTGACCGTCAACCTCGCCCTGAACTCGGCGTTCGGCTGGTCCTTCTTCAAGGCCCGCACGCCGTACGCGGGCTTGGCCGTCACAGCGGCCACGGCCGCCTCGTCCTGGGATCTGGTGCGGCGCGCCGCACACCTCGACCGGGGGACGGCGGTCGCCCTCGTTCCCTACGCGATGTGGTGCACCTTCGCCACCGCCCTGAACGCGGACATCGCCCGGCGCAACAGGTGACAGACGGCCATCAGCACCCCGCTCCGTCGGGGATGATGGCCGGGTGTCCATCCGCATCAGCGCCCTCGTCTCGGCCTTCGGCGTCCTCGTCGCGGCCCTGCTGCTCGTCTCCGCCGTTCATGAGTACCGTTCCGGGGCATCGGCTCTCTGGGTCGGGGCGGGGGCCGCGCTCCTCGTCGGCGCCTCGTACACGCTCGTGCGGGACGTGCGGCGGCTCCGTTCGCGGCAGACGGGCTGAGCGGTATCGCGCGGCGCCGTGCACTGCCATTCCCTGTCCGGGGGAGCGGAGCGCGAAAGCGCCCCCGGCCGAAGAAGCCGGGGGCGCCAGAAGCACAAAACCTCAGTGCTGATCCGTGCCGCTGCCGCTGCCGCTGCCGTAGCTGCGGCGGGCGGCGTCCGCGGCCTTGTCGGTCTGCGCGTCGTACTTGTTGCCCGTACGCTCGTCAATGACCCGCTCGGCGCTTTCGACGCCCTTGTCGGCCTGGTCCGGATGGCCCTTGGCCATCTGCTTGGCCTTGTTCGCGACATCGCCCAGCTTGCCCATGGTGAATACCTCCCACGTTCGTACGTGCGTTGTGCTTGATCCCAGGTACCCCGGATCTCCAGAGGAATCCTTCCTTCCTCTTCTTTTTCGAGCGGCAGGCAGCCGCCGGGAGATGGCGACCCCCGCCAGGCAGAGCGCGCCGCCGACGAGGCCGTACGCCGTGGGGATCTCGGCGAGCAGCAGCCACGACATCAGCACCGAAACGGCGGGGACCGCGTAGGACACGGCGGAGAGCCGGCCGGCGTCCATGCGGCGCAGCGCGTAGGCCCAGGCGGTGAAGCCGATCGCGGTGGGGAAGGCGCCGAGGTAGACGGCGCCGGTGATCGCTCCCGCGGACGCCGACCGCACTTCGCCGACGAGTTGGGGTGCCCAGGGCAGCAGGGCGACGGTGGCGACGACGCAGCCGAGCCAGATCGCGGTGAACCCGTCGACGTGGCGGAGCGTGGCCTTCTGGACCATGACCCCCGCGGCGTAGAGCACGGCGGCCAGCAGGCACAGCAGAACTCCCGCCCAGTCGCGATGCGTGCCGGCCCCGGCCGCGATGAGCGCGGTGCCGCCCAGCGCGACGAGCGAGCCGACGACGAGCGCGCGCGAGAAGGGTTCACCGAGAAATTTTCCGGCGGCGACGGCGACGAGGAGCGGCGCGACGTTCACCAGCAAGGCCGCTGTCCCGGCGTCCACGTGCTGCTCGCCCGCGTTGAGAGCGACGGTGTACCCGGCGAGCCACAGCACGGCGTAGGCGGCGATCAGCGCGAACGCCCTGCGGGACACGCGGACGCGGACGGTCCGCCGGGCCACCGCGAGCACCGTGAGCGTGGCGGCGGCGACGCCCAGCCGCAGCAGTGCCAGCGGCGCGGGGGACAGCGTGTGCCCGATGTCCCGGATGGCGACGAACGCGGAGGCCCACAGCACCACGGCGAGGCCGGCGGCGGCCGCGGTTCTGCCCAGGTGCGAGGAGGTGGTGGCGGCGGTGCTCGGGCCCGGGATGGTGGGCTGGGCTGTCTCTCGAAGATCGGTCACTCCGTCATCGTCGGCCGCCACCTGTGTTCAGGACAAGCGACGTATTCTGTACGTTCGTTAAGCGCTGCTGTACGGTACGCGTATGTTGGACATTTCCCGACTTCGCGTACTGCGGGCGGTCGTCGCGACGAGTTCGATCCGCGCGAGCGCCGCCGCGCTCGGCTACACCCCCTCCGCAGTGAGCCAGCAGCTCGCCACTTTGCAGCGGGAGACCGGGCTGCAGTTGTTCGAACGATCCGGTCGCGGCATCGAGCCCACTGCGGCAGGCCGGACCCTCGCTGCCGAGACCGAGACGTTGTTCGAGGCGGTCGGCCGGGTCGAGCGCGTGGTAGGCGATCTGCGCGCCGGGCGGGTGGGCAGTCTCTCGATCGGCTACTTCAGCTCGGCGGGCTCGGCGTTGCTGGCGCCGGTCGTCGCCGCGCTGCGCACCGAGTTCCCGGAACTCCGGCTCGATTTGCTCCTGACCGAATACACGCAGGGCGACCCGGACCTGGACATCTTCGTGGAGGAGACGGGCGCCGAGCACCCCGGGGCCGTCCATGTGCACCGGCTCGCCGAGGACCCCTACTACGCCGTCGTCCGCGTCGACGATCCGATCGCCGGTCTGCCGGAGGTACCGCTCGCGGACCTCGCGGAGCGGCACTGGGTGGACAACGACCTGCGCGAAGGGGCCTGCCGCCAGGTGCTCCTCAACGCGTGCGCCCAGGCCGGGTTCGCCCCGAGTTTCGTGGTGGAGACGCACGACTACCGGACGGCGATGTCTTTCGTGGCGACGGGCATCGGGCTGACGGTGGTACCGGCGCTCGGCATCGGCGAGCTGCCGGAGGAGCTGACCACCGTCCGGCTGGTGTCCCCGGCCCCGGTGCGGTACCTCAGTCTCGCGGTGAAGGATTCGGTGGCGCGCCATCCTGCCGTCCGGCGCGCCGTCGAGCTGCTGGAAGGTCTGGTGTCCGCGGCGAGGGCCGAGCGGACCGAGAGGGTGGCGGGCGCGGCGGTGGCGCCGCCGGTCTAGCCCCGGTCGCCGTGTGCTGGGTGGGTGCTGCGTGGCGCGCCGACCCGCCCGGCGGCGGACGGGACCCTAAGCTGCCGCGGTGCACACTGTCGAGCTGCTGCCCGACCCGGCCACGGAGGACCGGGTGGTCCGCGTCTGGCGCGCGCTGGCCGCCATCGGGCTGCCCAGTCAGGCGGGCCACCGCCACCCCACGAACCGGCCGCATCTGACGCTGGCCACGTCGGCCGAGCTGACACCGAGCGGTCGTCCCGGGCTCGTCCCGGCGCTGAGCGTGCTGCCCGTGCCCCTGCGTCTTGAAGGCGTCGTCCGCTTCGGTGGGCGGACCCGCGTCCTGGCCTGGCGTGTCGTTCCCGGCGCTGAACTGACCGCGTTGCAGCGTCAGGTGTGGGAGCTTCTGCGCGCCGACGGCGACGAGGACCGCAACCCTCTGCACGACCCCGAGAACTGGACCCCGCATCTCACCCTCGGCAGATCCCGATCCGCGGACGCTCGTTGGCCGGACGGCTCGCTCCCGGCGGAACTGGCCGAGCCGTGGGAGGGAAGTCTCACACTGGCCCGCAGCTACGACAGTGTGCGGCGGACGGTGGTACCGCTGGCTGAGGGCTGAGGGCTGAGGGCTGAGGGCTGAGGGCTGAGGGGTGGGGGCGGTGAGCGGAGTGCGGAATGCGGAGTGCGGAGTGCGGACAGGCGTGGGACACGCCTCGTGGCCGCGCGTCCCACCGTCCGACCTCGACCGCCGCGCCCGTCAACACCCCACTCCGCCATACCGTTTCGGCCACCGCGGCCCGCACCCGGATTCTGTTCGACAGGAACCGTCCTGGCGTCCACCCCGCCGACTGTGCGACGGTAGGGGGACAAGAGACTGAGCCGATATACGCAAGCGTCGGCTCTTCGGCAACCGGACGTTGCCCCCTTCACGGGCATCCGGCACCCGCCGAAGCCGCCGGCCCCCCACCCATGGGGCCGTAGCGTCTTCGGTCTCATCAACCCCCGAAAGGGGGCCAGCATGGACATCACCACTGAGCTGAACGGCCACCGGGCCACGCTCACTCCGCATGGGGACATCGACTTCGACACCTTGGACCAGGTGCAGGCCGGCGTGGCCTGTCTCCCGACCGCCACCACCCACGTGGTCTTCGACCTGAGCGACGTCCCGTTCGTCGACATAGCCGGTCTGCGCCTGTTCGACTCGTCGCGGAACTTCGCCCACGTCACCGTCGTCCACCCGAACCCTCAGGCCCTGCGCGTGCTCCGACTGGCCGTGCGGCTGTTCCCGCACATGGACTTCGAGCGCCATCTGTCGGAGGCCGACCGTTCGCAGGTCGCGTAGCCCTGTAAGGACCCCGCGTCGCCCGTGGCGCTTTCCCGCGTGAAACCGAGGCCGCGGGCGGCGGCGCCGCGACGGACGCTGGGACACGCGGGCGCGCGAGACCTACGACCGCGGTAACGGGGCCGGCGCACACCCCCCTCGCCGCAGCCGCCCGCAGGTCCGACCGGTTCGGCGGACGACTGCCAGGAGAGCGGGCCGTCCGAGGCGGCCCATTGCAGAGGGCCTCAGTCCGTTGCCGCGCTGCCGACCGGGCGGGGTGCCGACAGGGCCGGCAGGGGCGTCATGCCCGCCAGGCCCTCCTCCAGTTCGTCGAGTGCTCTGCGTGCCGTGGTGATGCGCTGCCTGAGCTCCTCCTCCGACAGGGAGGCGGGCGCGGTGGCCTCGGCGGAGGGGGCGGGGTCCGGCTCCTCCATGGCGCGGGCCTCGTCGAGCGAGGTGATGACGACGCCGATGAGGACGTTGACCAGGACGAAGGAAGCGATGAGAACGTAGGAGGCGAAGTAGACGATGCTCCAGCGGGAGATCTCGAGACCGGCGCGGACCGCGTCGCCGAGCCCGTCGAGCGTCATGAGCAGGAAGAGGGTGAGCACCGCGCGGCCGATCGAGCCGAAGTGCTCGGGGTCGGAGGTGGCGAAGAAGACCCAGCCCACCATCGCGTACACGTAGAGGAGCAGGCCGCCCACGAGCAGGAAACTGACTGTGCCGGGCAGGCTGCGGCCCACCGCGACCAGCACGATGCGCAGTTGGGGCAGGAAGCGGGCGGCGCGCAGCACGCGGGCCAGCCGCAACAGCCGCAGCACCGTGGCGTTCTCGCGGACGAGGGGCAGGAAGGCGCACACCACGACGGCCAGGTCGAACAGGTTCCACGGGTCACGCCAGAAGGCGCGCGGCCGGTCCGCGTGCGCGGCGATCCGCACCAGGATCTCCGCCGTGAAGACGGCCAGGAAGACGTGCTCCACCAGTTTCAGCTCGTCGTGGAAGCGGTCGCTGACGCCGCTGTAGGTCTCGACGCCCAGGACGGTCGCGTTGACCAGGATCAGAACGAAGACGGTGACGGCGAACCAGCGCGCGTCGGTGACGGTCCGGGCGCGGGCGGCGAGGGTCGCCCTCGCGGCCGGGCCGGCTAAGCGGAATGTATTGCTGCTCACGGGAGTTGGATCTTACGTGCCTCACGGCCGGTCGGGCCCTTCGAGCGTGTGGCGGGGGCCCGTGCTCCGCCGGTGTGTCGCACCCCGCCCGGATGCGAACCTCGTACTCCGCCCGGATCCGGAACCCCCCGCTCACGTCATGCGCGACGCCCCGGACGAACCCGTCGCTCCTTGGGTTCGAGGGCGCGGAGGGTCCACAGCCCGTACAGGGCCAGCAGCGGCTTGACGGCCGTCCACTCGCCGAGGCGGCAGTCGTCCGCGCCCGCCAACTTCCCTGCCAGATCGGGGCGTTGGCGCCGCAAGTACGCCCGCGCCTTGAGCGCGTGGGCAGGCTGGGAGACGATCTTGATGCGGTCCACGCCGTCGAGAAGGGGGATCACGCAGGTGATGTTCTCCCACGTCGTCGTGGACCGCTCCTCAAGGAGCGCCGGGCCGTCGAAGCCGAGGACCGTCCTCGCGTAGTCGGCCATCAGTCGCGCCTCCGTGGCGCCGTCGCCGGTCGTCCCGCCGCTGAAGATCAGGCGGGTCTCGCGCGTGCCACCGTCGAGGGAGCGGAGACCGGCGCGGACGCGCCATCGGTTGATGACGTTCGCCGACGTCCCCGGGTTCCGGTAGCCGAGCACGACCACCGCCTCGCAGGCGCCTTCGCCGGTCCCGACGAGCGTCCGGGACCAGCGCCGGTTCAGCCACTCTCCCCAGGCCAGGGCCGCCACCCCGGCCATGACCAGTCCTGTCCTTCGCCGCATGGGGCGACTCTAGGCCAGGTCATGCCGGTGCGGCGTGGCGTCGTGTCACGCCGCGACCACCGCGACGCCCGTCCGTCCGCCGTCCACGTCCACCACGGTGCCGTGGACGAAGGACGCCTCGTCGCTCGCCAGCCACAGCGCGGCGTGGGCGATCGCGGCGGGTTCGCCGACCGTCCCCGACGGGGTGCCGTGCATCATGACCTGGCCGGGGCCCGGGGTGCTGCCCTCGGGGGCGGGCGGCAGGATCACCCCGGGGGAGACGGCGTTGACCCGGACGCCCCGGGGTCCGAACTCCGCCGACCAGGCCCGGGTCAGGGTCTCCATGGCGCCCTTGGTGGAGCTGTAGAGGGCGCCCGCGGGGACGCCCAGGCGGGCGATCCAGGAGCCGAGGTTGATGATCGTGCCGCCGCCCGTGGCCGCCATGGCGGGGGCGACGGCCGCGGTCAGGAAGAACGGCGCCTTCACGTTCACGGCGTAGACGTGGTCGAAGGTCTTCTCGTCGGTGTCGGTGGTGGAGGGCGACGGGTAGACGCCGGCGTTGTTGACCAGTACGTCGATCCGGCCGCCCAGGGCCGCGGTGGCCTCCTCTGCGAGTGCGCGGGACGCCTCCGCGCTGCCGTCGAGGTCCGCCGCCACGAAGTCGGCCCGGCCGCCTGCGGCGCGGATGCCGGCGACGACGGCGGCTCCGCGTCCGGTGTTGCGTCCGGACACGACGACGTGCGCGCCCTCGGCGGCGAACACCTCGGCGATGGCCTGACCGATGTTGCTGGTGGACCCGGTGACCAGTGCCGTCTTGCCCTGCAGTCGTCCAGTCATGGCGTGCTCTCCCTGTTCGCTGTGCGTATCTCGCTCGCGTGGTGCCCTACGGTGCTCCGCGAAAAATGGACCGGCAAGTCCAGCCTGGGGGTACCGTTGTGCCGTAAGCCCGGGAACCACGTACGCGGGAGAGGGAGGGCGGCATGGGTGAGACGCTGACCGCGAAAGGGCAGGCCACCCGGGCCCGCATCGTCGAGGGCGCGGCCGAGGTGCTGCGCGAGCAGGGGGTCTCCTTCACGCGGCTCGACGACATTCGGGCCCGTACCGCCACCAGCAAGAGCCAGCTGTTCCACTACTTCCCCGGCGGCAAGGACGACCTGCTCCTGGCCGTGGCCCAGTTCGAGGCCGACCGGGTGCTGGAGGACCAGCAGCCGCACCTGGGCCGCCTCGACTCGTGGGAATCCTGGCAGCGGTGGCGGGACGTGGTGGTGGAACGCTATGAACTGCAGGGCGACCATTGCCCGTTGGGCGCCTTGTTCCTCCAGGTCGGACGGTCGAGCCCGGGCGCGCGGGCGATCGTCACGGAGCTGATGCGGCAGTGGCAGGAGCAACTCGCCCGCGGAGTGCGCGCCATGCAGGCCAACGGCCTCGTCTCGTCCCGCCTCGACGCGGACCGGACGGCGGCCGGACTGCTCGCGGGGGTCCAGGGCGGTGTCACGATCATGATGTCGACCGGTGACTCGACCCACCTCAGGGCCGCCCTCGACACCGGGATCGACCATCTGCGGTCCCACCCGTGACGGGTGAGGTGTCCTCCGTGACCAGCCTGGATCCGTCCCATGACGCGCGGCTCGCCACGCACGCGAGGGTTGCCACGGCGCTGGCGCGATGCGGCGACCGACAGCTGCGCGCTCTCGTCGACGCCGCCGCCCCGGCCGGTGCGGGCATCGGCGGACAGACAGTCCTGGTGGAGGTCGCGGGGGCCACCGTCTTCGTCAAGCAGGTCCGGCTGACCGATCTGGAGCGCAGGGCCGACCACGTCCACTCCACGGCGAACCTGTTCCGCCTCCCCGTCTTCTGCCACTACGGCGTCGGCCGCATCGGCAGCCCGGGCTTCGGCGCCTGGCGTGAGCTGGCCGTGCACACCATGACGACGGACTGGGTGCTGGCCGGGGACCACGACGGGTTCCCGCTGATGCACCACTGGCGGGTGCTGCCGGACGCGGGCCGGGCGCTGCCCGAGGAGCTGGCCGACGTGGAACGAGCCGTCGCCTACTGGGGCGAGGGCTCATCGATGCGCGGCCGGATCGAGGCGCTGCGACAATCCTCGGCGAGCATCCTGCTGTTCCTGGAGTACGTTCCGCACACCCTGCACGACTGGCTGGCCGCCGAGATCACGGCCGGGGGCCGGGCGGCGGAACGGGCCTGCGCCATGGTCGAGCGGGAGCTGGAGACCGGCATCGAGTTCATGAACACCCGTGGGCTGCTCCACCTCGACGCCCACTTCGAGAACATCCTCACCGACGGTCACCGGCTCTACTTCGCCGACTACGGCCTCGCCCTCTCCGCCCGCTTCGACCTCGCCCGGGACGAGGCCGACTTCCTCACCCGCCACCGCACCTACGACCTCGCCTACGCCCGCACACACCTGGTGAACTGGCTCGCTGTCGCCCTGTACGGCCACGCGCCCGACGCGCGCAGGGCGTTCGTGCGCGCCTGTGCTGACGGAAGACCTCCCGAGGGCGTTCCGGCGGCGGTCGCGGACGTTCTGGGCCGGCATGCGCCGGTCGCCGTGGTGATGGGGGAGTTCTACCGCCGCTTCCGGGAGACGGACCGCGCGGTCCCCTACCCCCTGGAGGAGCTCCGCGCGATCGGTGGGTGATCCGGGCGGCGTGCCCCGCCTCACTCGGGCGGGGGCGCGGTCCACGGTCGCAGGAGGTCCGCGACGGTCGTCGCGGTCGTGCGGTGCCAGCGGGCGCTGTCGCGCAGCATCGCGTGGTCGCCGCCGGGCACGATGTGGGCCCGCGCACGCGCGCCGGCCAGGCGGGCGCGTGCGACGAACGTCGACGACGCCTCGGCGGAGGTCACGCGGTCGCGGTCGCCGTGGAGGACGACGACGTCCTTGCCGCTCAGGTGGGCGACGGGCTCGCCCGCCGGGCACCAAGGCGCGAGTGCCACGACGGCTCTGACCTGCGGTGCCCGCGCCGCCGCCAGGGCCGCGCGGCCACCCATCGAATGGCCGACGAGAACGACCGGCACGTCACCGACGAGCCGTTCCAGTTCGTCGAGGGCCCGCTGGGCATCACGGAAGGCGTCGGCCCCCTGCCCGTTCCAGCCGCGTACGCGGTAGCGCACCTGGGCCAGGGCGACCGGATCGGGCGGCAGGGCCGCGGCGACCGCGCGCACGAAGGGCCTCATCCGCAGAGCGGCGAGGTGCCAGGGCCGTGCGGGGGAGTGGCTGTCGGCGCGGCCGCCGTGCAGGAAGAGCACCGCGGCCCGGGGGTCGGGCGGGGTGCGGCGCGGGATCAGCGCCGGAGCGTCGTCCTCCTCCGCGCGGGTGCGGTGTTCGTTCTCGATGCCGGTCATGTGCCCTCCTGTGCTGTACCCCTGCCCGCTGCCACGGATGTCATCGCCGGGGCGGCAGCGGGAAGAAGCCGCTGGTGCGGGCCGCGTACTGGGCGTAGCCCGGCCGGTCGGCCATGTGCTGTTCGAGGAGTCGTTTGCCGCTGCCCTTCGTCAGCAGCAGAGTCATCACCACCGGCGACACGACGCTGACGGCGGCGGCGGGGAGCGCGTCGCAGGCGATCAGGAACAGACCCCACCACACGCAGAAGTCGCCGAAGTAGTTGGGGTGGCGGGTGTAGCGCCACAGGCCGCGGTCCATGATCCGGCCCCGGTGCGCCGGGTCCGCCTTGAACCGGGCGAGCTGCGCGTCACCGACCGCTTCGAAGGCGAGGCCGACGGCCCACAAGGCGGTGCCCGCCCAGGCGAGACCGGTGACCGGCCCCGGCACGTAGGCGGCGGCCTGCACCGGCAGAGACACGAGCCAGACGAGCGCCGCCTGCAACAGGTAGACCATGCGCAACGCGTAGAGGTTCCGGTTCCCGGGGGCCTTGGCGAGGAGCCGTTCGTAGCGGGGGTCCTCGCCGTGCCCGCGTCCGCGCCGGGCGATGTGGACGGCCAGGCGCAGGCCCCACACGGCGGTCAGGACGGTGATCAGCGCCCGCCGCGCCGGGTCGCCGCTCCCCGCCGACGCGAGGCAGGACACGACGGCGACCGCGGCGAACCCGAGCCCCCAGGCGACGTCGACGATCCGGTGCACCCCCTTGCGCACGGCCACGGCGAAGGTGGTGAGCAGGACGGCGAGCGCGGCGGCGGCCGACCAGGCGAGGTTGGCCGCGAAGCCGGCCCAGGGGAAGCCGTTCACCGCTGCTGCTCCAAGCCGTCGTACCAGGTGTGCGGTGTCATCGGTGTGCCGCCGCCCGGGGCGGTCGTGGGCCGGGTGGCGAGGATCTGGTCGACGCCCATGCGCCGCTCCTCGAAGGCCAGCGCGCCGCCGACCAGGTACAGCCGCCACACCCGGGCCCGCTCCTCGCCGACGAGCGCGACGACGTCGGCCCAGCGCTCCTCCAGCGTCCGGTGCCAGGCGGCGACCGTACGCACGTAGTGTTCGCGCATCCCTTCCGCCGAGCGCACCTCGAGGCCCGCGCCCTCCAGGAGGTCCAGGGTGTCGCCCAGGGGACGCATGTGCATGTCGGGCGCGATGTACGCCTCGATGAAGGCGCCGCCGCCCGGAGCGGTCGCCCCGCGGGACATCTGCTGGACGAGGACCCGGCCCGCGGGCCGCAGCAGGCGGTACAGCGCCTGGGCGAAGGCCGGGTACTCGGCGTCGCCGACGTGTTCGCCCATCTCGACGGTGGCGATGGCGTCGTAGCCGCCGCCCGCGATGTCCCGGTAGTCCTGGCACACCACGTCGACCCGCTCGGTCAGGCCCCGCGCGCGGACCTGTTCCCGTACGTGGGCGGCCTGTTCGCGCGCCAGGGTCACGGCGGTGACCTGCGCCCGGTGGTGCTCGGCCGCGTACAGGGTGAGGGAGCCCCAGCCGCAGCCGATGTCGAGGAGGCGGGAGCCGGGGGTCAGGGCGAGCTTGCGGCAGATCAGTTCCAGCTTGGCGCGCTGCGCGTCCGCGGCGGTGAAGTCCGGCTTGTCACTGGCCCAGTAGCCGCAGGAGTAGGCCATGGTCTCGTCGAGGAGCAGCCGGTAGAAGTCGTTCGACAGGTCGTAGTGGTGGCTGATGGCGGCGCGGTCCCGGGACTTGGTGTGCAGGGCGCCGCGCAGCCGCGCCTGGGAGGCGGGCGGCGCCGGGGCGGGCCCGGCCGCGCCGAGGCGGACGGCCGTCGCGACGGCCCGGGCCCGGTCGGCGGGGCTCAGCCGGGGCGCGGACAGGGCCCCTTCCCGGGCGGCCGCCCACATGGCGCGCAGGCCCGTGGCCAGGTCGCCCTCGACGTCGATCTCGCCGGTGACGTATGCCTGGGCCAGGCCCAGCTCGCCCGGCTGCCACAGCAGGCGGCGCAGCGCCCGGCGGGAGCGCACCACGACCACGGGGCCTTCGGCCGGCCCGGTCTCGCTGCCGTCCCAGCCGCGCAGGCGGACGGGGAGGGGGCCGCCGAGCGCGGTCCCGGCGAGGGCGGCCAGCCGGTGCGCGACACCGGTGCGGGGGGAGGCGGGGGCACTCATCGCTGGGGGTTCTCCTTGGTGAGCAGGTACTGCTGGACGTCGAGGTAGCCGGAGCGGAATCCGGCTTCGGAGTAGGCGAGATAGAACGTCCACATGCGGCGGAACGTCTCGTCGAAGCCGAGGGCGGCGACCTCGTCGGCGCGTGCGGTGAAGCGTTCGCGCCACAGCCGCAGCGTCTCGGCGTAGTGGGCTCCGTAGGCGTCGCGGCGGGCGATCGTGAGGCCGGTGTGGTCGCGCACGGTCGCGGCGACGGCCTCGGTGGAGGGCAGCAGACCGCCGGGGAAGATGTACTTCTGGATCCAGGTGTAGGTGGCGGCGCTGGCCAGCATCCGCTCGTGCGGCATGGTGATGGCCTGGAGCGCGGCCCGGCCGCCCGGTGCGAGACGGTCCTCCAGGGTGCGGAAGTACGTGGGCCAGAACTCGGCACCGACGGCCTCGATCATCTCCACGCTGACGACGGCGTCGTACGTGCCCTGTACAGCGCGGTAGTCGCACAGCTCGATGGTGATCCGGTCGTCGAGCCCGGCCGCCGCCGCGCGGGCGCGGGCGAGGTCGCGCTGTTCGGCGGAGAGGGTGATCGAGGTGACCCGTGCTCCCCGCGCGGCCGCCTGCATGGCCAGTTCCCCCCATCCGGTGCCGATCTCCAGGACCCGGCTGCCGTCGTGCACGTCGGCGAGGTCGAGCAGCCGGTCGATCTTGCGGCGCTGGGCGTCGGCGAGCAGGTCGAAGCGGGCGGGCAGGGCGCGGAAGAGCGCGGAGGAATAGGTGAGGGTCTCGTCGAGGAAGAGGGCGAACAGGTCGTTGGACAGGTCGTAGTGGTGGCTGATGTTGGCCCGCGAACCGTCCGGGGTGTTGCGCCGCGCCGACGGCTGGCGCGGCGCCCACAGCTTGCGCAGCCTCTGCAGCGGCGCGGGCACCAAGTCGGCCGCGTTGGCGGCGAGTTCGGTGAGGACGCCGATCAGGTCGGGGGTGTCCCACTCCCCGGCGAGATACGACTCGCCGAACCCGATGAGCCCCTGGGTGCCGATGCGGGCGTGGAACGCGTCGGGCCGGTGGATGGTCAGGGCCGGTCCGCCCCGGCCCAGTACCGGCCCGTCCGCGTACCGCACGCGCAGCGGCAGCCGGTCGAGCGCGCGGCGGACGACGGCGGCGGCAGCCGCCGCCCGTACGCGGGAGGCGGCCGGCACGGCGGCGACGTCGGGCCAGCGCTCCGGATCCACGGTGGCGGGGGGCGGCACGGCCGGGGGAGCGGTGACGCAGTGGGGTTCGTGGGTGGTCATGAGACGTTCTCCGAGGTCCTGGGGTCGGGGTGCGGGTCGGGGTGCGACGGGCGGGGCTGTACGGGCAGCCCGCGCAGGTACAGGCGGATCCCGTGCAGCCGGATGGCCGCGGACACGGCGAGCGTGGACCACGGCCGGCGCAGGGCCAGGCGCAGCAGGGTGCGGGTGCGGACGTCGCGCCGTGGGCCGCGCACGGTGGCGGTGAAGGGCCTGCCGCCGTCGCGCTCCAGGTGGACGGTGAGGTCGACCCGGTCGCCCGGCGCGGGCAGCCGCATCCGGTAGCGGCCGTCGACCGGGAAGAACGGCGAGACGTAGAAGTCCTTGCCGACGACCGCCCGGCCGGTGCTGTCGGGGCGCAGGAGGTAGCAGTGGCGCTGCCCGTAGGTGTTGTGGACCTCGGCGACGGTGCAGCGGGGTGCGCCGTCGGGGCCGTGGCACCAGTAGAGGGTGAGCGGGTTGAACACGTGGCCGAACACGCGGGCGTGGGTGAGCATCACGACGTGGCCGCCCTCCAGGTCGACGCCGTGGCGGGCGAGGAAGGCGTCGAGTCCGGCGCGGATGGTCGGCGCCCCGCCGTCGAAATGGTCGCGGGCGTCGAACCGGGCCAGCGGCCGCAGCGGCGCGGGCAGTTCGGGCGGACGGTCGGGGTCGGTCAGCCACATGTAGGTGTGATGGCGCAGGGTGTAGCGGCGCGGAGAGGTGCGCACGTGGGCGATGGCGACGCTGTAGAGCGCGGGGGCGGTGCTCACCAGCGCACCCCTAGAGCCTCGGCGGCCATGACCCCCGAGCGGCAGCCGTCCTCGTGGAAGCCCCAGCCGTGATAGGCCCCGGCGAAGGCGGTGACGGCTGTGTTCAGCTCCGGCAGGCGCTGCTGCGCGGCGACCGACTCGGGCGTGTAGACGGGGTGTTCGTAGACCATGCGGGCCAGGACCCGGTCGGGGTCGACATGTGTCTCGCCGCCGAGTGTGACCACGTAGGTCTCCGGTGCGGTGATGCGCTGGAGCCGGTTCATGTCGTAGCTGACCTGTACCCGGTCCGCGGTCGCCGTGCAGGACGGCATCCGGTAGTTCCAGGAGGCGCGGGCGCCGCGGGCGCGTGGTAGTTGCCGGGTGTCGGTGTGCAGCAGCGTGGTGTTGCGCGAGTAGGTGAACGCGCCGAGTACGTCCTTCTCCCGCGGTGTGGCGTCGGCGAGGAGACCGAGGGCCTGGTCGGGGTGGGTGGCGATGACGACCGAGTCGTACGTGTGCGTGGTGCCGTCCCCCAGGGTGAGGCGGGCGCCGTCCGGATCCCGCTGGACGGCCCTGATGGGCGTCGCGACGCGCACGGTGTGCAGGTGGCGGGCTATCCGCTCGACGTAGGTGCCGGAGCCGCCGGTGACGGTGCGCCAGGTCGGTGTCCCGCCGACCGAGAGCATGCCGTGGTGGTGCAGGAATCGGAACAGGTAGGCGGCCGGATAGCGCTGGGCGGTCGCGGCGTCGCAGGACCACACGGCCGACACCAGCGGCGTCACGAAGTGCGTACGGAAGTACGGGGTGAAGCCCTCACGGTCGAGGAACGCGCCCAGGGTGAGGTCCTCCTCGCCGCCCCGGGCCAGGACCCGTCGCGCGGCCTGGTGGAAGACGGGCACCTGGGCGAGGAGCCGCAGGTAGTTCCCGCGCAGCGCGCGGGAGGGCTGGGCGAACAGTCCGGCGGGGCCGCGCGCGCCCGCGTACTCAAGGCCGCAGCCCTCGCACCGCACCGACATGCTCATCTCCGACTCCTGCGTGGCGACGCCGAGTTCGTCGAAGAGCCGTAGGAGGGTGGGGTAGGTGCGGCGGTTGTGCACGATGAAGCCGGAGTCGACGCGGTGCGTTCCGCCGTCGGGCGACGCCAGCTCGTGGGTGTGGGCGTGTCCGCCGAGCCGGTCGTCGGCCTCGTAGAGCGTGACGTGCCGCGCGCGGGCCAGCACGTAGGCGGCGGTCAGCCCCGCCACCCCGCTGCCGATCACCGCGGTGCGTCGCAGCCCGCGCTCCCCGCCGCCCCCGAGCCCTTCGGCCGCCCGCGACGTGCTCGCCGCCCCCATGTCCATCTCCGCTCCTCCTCGCCCGGCCCCGAACGGGGCCACGGCTGTAATCCGGAGCAGGTCGGGGGGCGGATTGGCGGCGGATGATCAGTTATTTCGCGAGCGGGCCCCGCCCGGTGAGATGGGCGCTGACGACGACGTTGCCGTTGTACTGCCCGCGCCGGTGGTCGTAGCCGCCGCCGCAGGTGATGAGGCGCAGTTCCGGGCGGCCGGTGTCGGCGTACACCTTGTCGTCGGGGTAGTCGGCGGCGTCGTAGACGTCGATGGCGTCGACGGTGAAGCGTGCGGTCACCCCGTCCTCTCGGGGCACGTCGATGTGCATGCCGGGCTCCAGGGTGCCGAGGTCGTAGAAGACGGCGCGGCCGGAGGGCAGGTCGACGTGTCCGGCGATGATGGCGGTGCCCTGGCCGCCGGGGGAGGGGCCCCGACTCCACCAGCCGGCGAGCTTCGGGTCGTCCTCGGGCGGCGCTTCGAGGCGGCCGTCGGCGGTGAGGCTCAGACCGGTCAGCGGGGCGTCGACGCGGAGATCCGGGATCCGTACCCGGATGGGCCGTGACGCCGGCAGCGGCTGCGCGGCCGGGGCGGCGGCCGTCGTGCGCTGACTGTGGCGCTGCGGCGGCTGGGGCGGCTCCTGGCTCTGCTCGATACCGGTGAAGCCGAAGGCGACGGCCGCGCTGCCGACGAGGAGCAGCGCCCAGACGCAGCCTGCGGCCCGGGTCTTCGTCCTTGCTGTGCGTTGCGGGGCCACGGCCCGCCCTCCCGGGATCTGTCGTCGGGGCGGGTGTCGCCCGGGGAGCCAGCCCCGGGCGGCACCCGGTCACCCGGGCCGGTGGTCAGTGCCGGCGGCCGGAGGCGGTGCGGCGGCGCAGGTAGACACCCGCGGCGGCGGTGACGGCGAGCGTGCCGGCGGCGGCCAGGGCGGGGGTGCCGAACAGGTCGCCGGAGCCGGTGCCGGTGTGCATCGCGCCGGTCGGCTTCTGGGTGGGGTTCATGACGGTGTCGCCGCAGATGCGCTGCGCCTCGGAGGCGGCGGAGTCGGCCTTCTGCTTGAGCTGGTCGACGTTGTCCTTCTCGGCCGTGCCGGGGTGACCGCCGTCGTCGATCTGCTTCTGGTAGTCGGCGAGCGCGGACTTGTAGGCGGTCTCCGCCTCCTGGGCGGCCGCGGTGGCCGGGTCGCACTGGGTGTCGGAGGCCGAGGCCATCGGCGCGGCGAACAGCAGGGCGGCGCTGGCGAGGGCGGTGCCGGTGGCTATCTTCAGCGAACGCATGTACTTCCTCCAGGGGAAGAGCCCGCAGCACACCGTAGGCCGCTATGAAGGGCTCATGGCTGGAGGTAAACCCGCTCACTCGGGCGGTGCGCGACACGCCGAGGGCGTTCCGGCGCTCCAGGGCCCATTGCCGACGGCAACGTCGCAGGCCAGCCCGGGGCGGCTGCTGCCAACGGGTGAACCCGCACCGCCTGCTCCGAACGGGCGCCGCCCGCCGGTACGGAAGCGGCTGCGCGGGACCGTCGCGTCACCGGTCGGCGGACGATGACAGAATGGCGCCGTGCGAGCGTCGGTGCGAATCAGTTGTGACCCAGGCCCGGAGCAGTCGGTGATCGCCCTCTCGGGTGATTGCGACGAGGAGACCGAGCCTGCCCTGACAGCGGCTTTGACCAAGGCGCTGGCGGGTGCTCCCGCGGTGTTGGTCGTCGACGTGGCGGGCCTGCGCTTCGCCGACTCCACGCTTCTGCACGCATTGCTGGAAGCATGGCGGACACAGAAGGACGGGCAGCGCCGGCTCGTCGTGCGCGGGCCGTTCAGCGTCGGCGTGCGGCGCCTGCTGACCGAGACAGGGACCCTGGACCTCTTCACGGACCTCCCGGGGCAAGGCCACGAGGATCAGGGGGATGCGGAGTGAGTACGGTGTGCAGGCCCCCGGACGGGGCTCCGAGCGACACGTGGTCACCGTGATGGGGCCGGGCCGCGGCGGCGACCGCGAACGGCCCCGGTCCACCGCCGACGACGCCCCGCAACTGTCCGGCGCACAGGCGCGGGAACAGGTGCGCGACACGGTCCTGGCCTGCGCGGCCCTGGCCGGGAAGAGTCCGGAAGCGGTGCAACAGCGGGTGGCCGACGCGGAGTTGATCTGCTCGGAGCTGGTCTCCAACGCACGCCGCCACGGCAGCGGCCTCACCTCGTTCCGGGTGTGGCACGAGCGCGGCTGTGTCCTCATCGAGGTGAGCGACCGCAGCGCGGCCCTGCCGGTCACCCCCGGCGGGCACCGGGCCGAACCGGGCGGTTTCGGCTGGGCGCTGGTGCGCAAGCTCGCCGCGAGCGTCTCGGTGAACGCGCACTCCGACGGCACCGGGAAGACCATCACCGCCTATCTGCCCGTGCGCTGACGCGGACCGCCGCGCCGTCCGTCCGGTGTCGCCGAGGCGGCCCTCTCCGGACCGCCGGGCGGGAAGAATGCGGGCATGGAACTCACCCAGATACGCCTGCTGGTGTCCGACTTCCCCGCCGTCTACCGCTTCTACCGGGACGTGCTCGGGCTGAAGCCGCGGTCCGAGGCGGAGAGCGGCCCGTACGCCAAGCTCAGCCCCGACACCGGGCACGCCGCGATCGCGCTGCAGGACCGGGCGCAGATGGCGGGCGTGCTGGAGCGGCTGGAAGCGGAGGGCGAAGGTCACCGGGCGCTCGTGGTGCTGCGCGTGGACGACCTGGACGCGACCCACGCGGCGCTCACCGCGCGAGGCGCGCGGTTCCTCCGGCCCCCGGGCCCGATGGGCGACCGGATGCGGGTCGCCTACCTGGAGGACCCGGAGGGAAACCTGATCGAACTGCAGGAGTGGCTGGCGCTGCGCGCCGGCGCCTGAGCGCCCCGCGGTGCGGGTGCGTCGCGGGGCGCTCAGGTGTCCATGGCGTGACCCGTCACTTCGCCGGAGGGTCGGCCTCGCTGGTGAGGTCGCTCAGGCCGGAGATGGCCAGGACCGGCGCCAGCAGGGAGTTGGCGATCAGCTGGATGCGGTCGGCGTGGGGGAAGAGCACGCTCAGGCCCGCGCTGTCGAGGTACTCGACACCGCTCAGGTCGAGGACGAGAGCGCCGGACGTGCCCGCGAGCGCGGCGGCCAGCTCGCCGGCGTTGCTCATGTCGATCTCGCCCACCGCGGTCAACGCGGCGGTGCCGTCGGGGCGCCGGCCGGGTGTGAGGGTCAGAGGGGTAGTCATCAGGCGATCCTCGTGTGCATGTCGACGGTGGTCCCGGCCGGTCCAGGGGTGACGGTGACCTGCTGCATCAGGGCACGCATCAGCCGCAGACCGCGACCGCGGTGGGTGTTGAGCTCGGGCTGGGGCGTCTTCCACTGCCCCGTGTCGGCGACCGTCAGACGCAGATTGTCGACGAACGCCTCGGCACGGAAGTGGACGACGTCACCGGGGGCGTCGCGGTGCCCGTGCTCGATCGCGTTGGCGCAGGCCTCCCCGGCGGCCACCAGGATGTTCTGCGCGGTCGCCGGGGGCAGCTCACACTGTTCGAGCCAGCCGCGCAGAGCTTTGCGGACGGGCGCGAGCTGCGCCGATTCGGCGGGGAAGGTCATCTCCAGCGGTGCCGGGTGCCGGTACAGGAGGAGGGCGACGTCGTCGTCGAAGCCGTCGGCCGGAGCCAGCCGGGACATGACGTCGGTGGCGAGGTCGTCGACCGCGCTGTCGCGGCCGTCCTGGAGCGCCTCACCGGCCTGGGTGATGCCGACGCTGAGCGGACGGCGGCGGCGCTCGACGAGCCCGTCGGTGTAGAGCAGCAGGGTCGAGCGCGCCGGGATCGTACAGGTGGCCTCAGGGCGCATATTGCCCGGCCGGACGGCGAGGGGCAGGGACCGGCCGCTCTCGAGGAGGTGGGTGGTGCCGTCGGGGCGGACGAGGATGCCCGGCGGGTGGCCCGCGCTGGAGTAGGTCAGGTGCCCGGTGTCGGCGTTGAGGACGCCGCAGAAGACCGTGGTGCACATGGCCCCGGGGATACCCGCCGCGAACTGGTCGAGGGCCATCAGGGTCTGCGCGGGGCTGGCGTCCTGCAGCAGCAGGGCGCGGCAGGCGCTGCGCAGCTGCCCCATCACACTGGCCGCCTCCAGACCGCGCCCGACACAGTCGCCGACGACGATGCCGATCCGGCTGTCGGGAAGGGTGACCGTGTCGTACCAGTCGCCGCCGACCTCCAGCGGCTGGGTGGCGGGCTCGTAGCGGACGGCGAACCCGGCGGGCAGGTGGGACGGGCCGAGGATGGCGCGCTGCAGGGCGATGGCGGTCTCGCGCTGCTGGTCGATCTGGTGGGCGCGGGCCAGGCCCTGGGCGAGGTGCCCTGCCAGCAGGGACAGCAGGAGCTGGTCCTCGCCGGTGAACGGGCGGTTCTCGCCGAGGTCGATCCACAGCGCGAGCGGCCCGTCGGGGTATTCGAGGAGGATGCCCGCGCCGCCCTGGGCGAGGGTCGGGGTGAGCGGGGCCTGATGGCGCAGGTCGGCCAGTGCCTGCCGGCGCTCCTCGGGCAGCCGCTGCCAGGTGAGGGCGGGGTCCGTGGAGGTGAGGGCGGGCTGGTCGCCGCGCTCGAAGACGGCGGCGGTGACGCGCTCGGCCCGCCACAGCTCCCTGAGCTCGGTGAGGGCGCCGCTCACCGCCTCGGAGAGACAGGTGGCCCGCGACAGGGACGTGCTCAGGGCCGCCAGGGCCATCTCGCGCTGGATGGCGTAGTGCTCGGCGCTCACGTCACGGAAGGTGCCGACCACGACGGAGCGCCCGGAGTCCGGGTCCTGGACCTGGTTGAACGTGGCCGTGACCCACAGACGGTGGCCGTCCCGGTGGGTGACGGGGATGGTGTAGCTGCCCCGGGTCTGGTCGAGCAGGGTCGAGAAGGCCTCGGCGACCTGCCGGTGCGCCTCGGGGTCCGTGGCCGCGTCGGGCCACCAGGGGTGGATCGGCTGGTAGGGAAGGTTGTCGGTGTCGTAGCCGAGGATGGTGGTGAACGCCGTGTTGATCTCGATGACGGCGCCTGCCTCGTCGCAGACGAAGAAGGCCTCCTGGAGGGAGTCGACCAGCGCGGTGCGCCAGCGGGCGTGGTGGTTGCGCAGCCGCGCCATCTCGACGTTGGTACGCACCCGTGCGAGGAACTCGGCCGCTGCGAACGGTTTGACGAGGTAGTCGTCGGCGCCCGCCTGCAGCCCCTCGATCGACGCCTCCTGCCCGGCCCGCGCGGACAGCAGCAGCACCGGCACGGACGCGGTCCGCTGATCGCTGCGCAGCAGACCGACGAGGCTGAGCCCGTCCAGGTGGGGCATCATGACGTCGCTGACCACCAGGTCGGGGGCGTCGTCCCGGATGCTGTCGAGGGCCTGGCGGCCGTCGTCGACGGTGTGGACCTCGTAGCCGGCGTCGCGCAGCAGCCGGCTGAGGTACTCGCGCATGTCGGCGTTGTCGTCGGCGACCAGGATCCGGGCCAGGGCGGCCGTCGGCGCGCCGGCGGGCGGCGCCGCACCGGCGGAGGCGGCCTGGTGCCCGTCGCCGGTGGGCGACGCGTCGGCCTCCTTGTCCGGGAGCCAGCGCAGGGCTTCCTGCACGAACGGGTCGGCGGCGAGAACCGCCGGGTCCCCGCCGTCGGCGGGGCGCACCGCGTCGGCGGGAAGGTGGGCGTGGCCGAAGGGCAGGCGGATGGAGAAGCAGGTGCCCCGGCCCTCGGTGCTGTCGGCGGTGATGGTGCCGCCGTGCAGGGTGACCAGCTCCTTCACCAGGGCGAGCCCGATGCCGCTGCCCTCGTTGGAGCGGGAGCGGGCGTTCTCTATGCGGTGGAACCGCTCGAAGAGGCGCGGCATCTCCTCGGCGGCGACGCCGATCCCGGTGTCATGGACGTCCACCACGGCCTCGGGGCCCTCGGCCCGTACGGTGACGCGGATCGAGCCGTCGAAGGTGAACTTCAGGGCATTGCTGAGGAGGTTGAGGACGATCTTCTCCCACATGCCCCGGTCGACGTAGACGGAGTCGGGCAGCGGTGCGCACTCGACCTCGAAGTCGAGCCCGGCCTTGTCGATGGCGGAACGGAACACACTGGCCAGCTCGCCGGTGACCGTGGCCAGTTCGACCGGCTCATAGCTCGCCTGCATCCGCCCCGCCTCGATGCGGGAGAAGTCGAGGAGGGTGTTGACCAGCTTGCCGAGGCGCAGCCCGTTGCGGTGGATGACCTCCAGCTCGGCGCGTACCCGCGGAGCGGCGTCGGCGAGTTCGTCCTGCAGCCCTTCGAGCGGCCCCATGATCAGGGTGAGGGGGGTGCGGAACTCGTGGCTGATGTTGGAGAAGAACGTCGTCTTCGCCCGGTCCAGCTCCGCGAGTTCCTCGGCCCGGCGCTGCTGGGCCTGGTAGCTGCGGGCACTGGCGATCCCCGTGGCCACGTGCCCGGCGACCAGTTCCACGAAGCCGCGGTAGTCCCCGTCGAGCGCCCGGTAGCGGTTCAGGCCGGCCACCATGAACCCGTACGGTGCCCCGCCCTGCTGCAGCAAGGGCACCACCATCGCCTCGGCGGGCGCCTTGGCCCACGGCCCGGACGGAAGGTCGGCGAACGGCGGCCCGTCGAGGGAGACGTCGGCGGACTCCCCGCGGGCCGCGGCGGCGGCCGGCCACGGCGTCCCGGCGCCCGCCGGGAGGAGTTCGAGCGCGGCGGGGTGACCGGCCGGCAGGCCGCTCGTCGCGGCAAGGGCGGCGCCGCCGTCGTCCCCGAACAGATAGGTCAGGGTGAAGGGCAGATCGTGCGGGTTGCGGCCGAGCTGCTCACCGGCGAAGTCGAGCATCTCCTGCTCGGTGCGGACCACGCTCGGATCGGACCCCAGATCCCGCAACGTGGCCATACGGCGCTCACCGATGACCCGCTCGGTGTCCTCGCTCACCACGCACAACATGCCGACCACGGCGCCGCCGTCGTCACGCAGCGGGCTGTAGGAGAAGGTGTGGTAACTCTCCTCGACATAGCCCGAGCGCTTGAGGAACAGCAGCAGCGCCTCGTCCCACGTCGACTCGCCCGTGGTCAGCACGGTGTCGATCCGGGGCCCGATGTCGTCCCAGATCTCCGCCCACACCTCGCTGGACGGCCTGCCCAGCGCCCACGGGTATTTCTGCCCCAAAGTATTGCGGCGGTACGCGTCGTTGCAGAAGAACGTCAGCTCCGGACCCCATGCCATCCACATGGCGAACTTCGACGACAGCAGAATGCTCACCGCCGTCCTGAGGCTCTGCGGCCAGCTGTCCGGCTCCCCGAGGGGGGTCGCCGACCAGTCCACCCGGGACAGATCCTTGCCGACCCTTTCCTCCGCCGCGAAAATGTCGTCCCCGGCCCTCGACGGCACGGTCAGCTCGCCGTCGTCCGCACGTGTCACTGAACACCCTTTCCTCAGCCCCCGGCCCTGGCGTATTGCGCCCGCGGGCCGCGCTCCATTGTGCCGTCAAAGCCGCATGCCCAGTAGAGACGATTTCCTGCGCCCGCCAAGGGGCCTATTCGGCTCGGGTCGTAGGATGAGACGGCCGTGCCCCTGAAGGCGGCAGTCACAGCAGACGGCACCGGGCGGAAGGCAGCGCATGACGGCGACCCAGCGACGGACGCCGAGAGCCTGCCGGCCATGTCATACACACTTCGCATCGAACTGGGCACTGGAGACAGCGACGACACCGTGCCGCTCGCTGCCCGCTCTGTCCGTCCCACCCGCCCCTCAGCGTCCCCACAGGAGAAAAGGTGACCGACCGCACCTTGACCGCCACCCGACGCACGGACCCCTCGGGGGTCGTCGTGCTGACCGTGGACGGCGAACTCGATCACCACACCGCCCCGGAAGTCACGCAGGTCCTGCACCAGACACCCTTCACCCCTGACAGCCCCGTGGTCATGGATCTCGCCGGCCTCACCTACTGCGACTCCACCGGCATCACGGTGTTCGTCGGTGCCTTCAACCGCTCCCGGGAGACCGGCACCCCGCTGATCCTCGCCGCGGTGCGGGACGACCTCATGCGCGTACTCCAGATCGTCGGGCTCGATCAGATCTTCACCTTCCAGCCCACCGTCGAGCGGGCCATCGCGACCCTGCACACCTCCGCCGAGTCCTGACACCAGAGTCCTGACACCAGGACCCTGCGGACGCGTTATAGGCATCTCCTCTATCCCCTGCTGCAATTTCGTCTTTGCCTCTCCATATTTACCGGACCTACGGTGATCGAGCCCGCCGGGAAGACACCTTCCCGGCGCGGGCGAAAAGCCGGAGAGTTCGAGAGGGACAACGCAATGAACGCGATGGACAGCAATACGCGGACGCGGGAATTCAAGGGGAAGCGCGCTCTGGTCACCGGCGGAACGCGCGGCATCGGAGCGGCCATCGTGCACCGGCTCCTCGACGCCGGCGCCGAGGTGCTCACCACCGCCAGATCGGCGACGCACACAGGACCGCAGGGGGCGGCCTTCGTGGCGGCCGACGTCCGCACCAGGGCCGGGGCGGAGTCGATCGCCACGGCCGTGCGGGAGACGCTCGGCGGGGTCGACTTCGTGATCCACAACGCGGGCGGCGCACAGCCCTACGACAGCGCCCTGTCCATGACCGACGAGGTCTGGCAGGACGCGCTGGAGCTGAACTTCCTCTCGGCGGTACGGCTCAACGCGCTTCTCGCCCCTGCCATGCGGGACCAGGGCGCGGGCGTGATCGTGCACGTGTCCTCGGCCGCGGTGCCCGCCGTGCCGCCCCCGTTCCTGCACTACACGGCGGCCAAGGCGGCCCTGGAGAACTACAGCCGCGGCCTCGCCGCCGAACTGGCGCCGCACGGCATCCGGGTCAACACCGTGTCACCCGGCAGGACCGCCACGCCCGGCGGCGAAGCCACCCGCAAGGAGTGGGCGCTCCTGGACCCGGGCCCGGGTCAGGCCGCCAACACCCCGCCGCTGGGCCGCGAGGGCGCACCCGACGACATCGCGGACGCGGTGCTGTTCCTCGTGTCCGACCGGGCGGGCTGGCTGACCGGGACCAATATGGTGGTGGACGGCGGAGAATTCTCCCGACCGTGAAAGGGTGAATTCGGGTCCGTCACCAATTCTCGTTGCGCAAAAGTTCGAGCAGAGCGGTTTTCGCCGGGCTCGTGCCATTGCGGAGTACGGCGATGACCGGCTGGGACACGACCGGGAGGACCGGGCGAACGAGATGCTCGTGCCCCGCGGGCACCGCGGAGGCCGGGACGAGCGTGGCGCCGAGCCCGTCCGCGGCCCAGCGGACGGCCGTCGAGGTCCGGGAGGTGCGGGCGGCGGTGGCCGGCGTCAGGCCGTTGTCCCGCAGCGCGGAGACGAGGACGGTGTCGAGCGCGCTGTCCCGGTCGAACCGCACCCACGGCTCGCCCGCCAGGTCCCGCAGCTCGACCCGGTCCGCCGCGAGCCGCGGGTCATCGGCGCCCAGCACCACGACGAACTTCTCCTCGCCGAGGTGGTGGGCGTCGGCGGGGGTCCGCTCGCACGCCGCCATCAGCGCGAGGTCCAGCGTGCCCCGCCGGCACAGCCGGTCCAGCTCGGCGGAGCTCGGCTCCTCGAAGACGGTGACCTCCAGGTGCGGGAAGCGCCGGCGCAGCGCGCTCAGGGCGCCCGGCAGCTGACGGGCGCCATAGCCCATCTGCACCGCCACGACCAGCTCGCCCGCCGTGTCGTCGGCGCCCGCCTTCGCCGTCTCCCTGGCCCTGCGCGCCGCGGTCACCGCGACTTCCGCCTCCCGCAGGAACGCGCGGCCGACCGTGGTGGGGACCAGGCCGGTCGGCGTGCGGTCGAACAGCTCCACCCCGAGTTCCCGCTCAAGGCCGCGGATCTGCTGGGACATCGACGGTTGCGCGACACGCAGCAGCTGCGCCGCCGCGGTCACGGAACCGGCCTCGGCCACGGCCAGGGCGTACTCGAACTGGCGAAGGCTCATCGGTCGCCGTCCCCTTCCGTGGACACGCGGGACCGCGTCGGCCCCGGCGACGCGAGGATACCGGCGACGCGGGCGGGTCCTCGGCGGGTGAAAGGCATCGCCAACGGCACACGGCTCCAACTCCGGGACCGCGACGGCTCCGGCGCCTGCCCACCCGACCCGGTCTCAGGCGTTGCCGGTGGTGAGGAAGGCGCCGAGCGCGGTGGCCACGGCGCCGGGCTGTTCGTCCGGGATGAAATGCCCCGCGTCCGCGACGACGACGCCGGTGACGTGCTCCGCCCATGGCCGCAGGGAAGCCGCCATGTCGGGGATGGAGCCATGGCTGCCGGAGATCCCGAGGACCGGGACCGTGAGGCGCTGTCGTTCCAGCGCTTCGTGGTTCTTCCGCGCCGATTCGGCGGCGTCCCGGTAGTAGGCCAGGGACGCGCGGAGACCGCCGTCGGCGGCCACGGACGCGGCGTACCGCTCGATGTCGGCGGCGTCGAAGGTGGTGGGGGAGAAGGACTTGGCCTTGAGGAACCAGCCGACGTACTCCCGTTCGCGTCCGGTGAGGAGCGTCTCGGGCAGGTCGGGCACGAGGTGGAAGGCGAAGTGCCAGGTCTTCCAGGCCTGTTCGGGGTCGGTCGGAACCGCGTCGGGGAGGGTGATGCCCGGGATTCCGGCGTCGAGCAGTGCCACGCCGTGCAACTGGTTTTGGTGGGGCAGGGCGAGGGAGAAGGCGACCCAGGCGCCGATGTCGTGGGCCGCCAGCCAGTATGCCGAGACTCCGAGCGCCTCGACGGCGGCGTGGACGTGCGCGGCGACCGTGTGCGTGTCGTAGCTGATGTCCGGGCGCTCCGAGTGGCCCTGGCCCGGCAGGTCGATCGCGATGACGCGGAACCGGTCGGCCAGCTGCGGCATCACCTTGTGCCACGCCCACCAGGTCTGCGGGAATCCGGCGAGGAGCACGACGGCCGGGCCGTCCGGGCGTCCGCCCTCGACCGCGTGCACGCGGGCGCCGCCCGTGTCGAGCCATCGGTGGGTGAAGCCGTCGAGGTGGGGGAGTGGCAGGTCGCGGACAGGGTTGTCCATGGTGTTTCTCCACTGGTCCGGTGTGCGGTATGCCCGCACCCTAACCCATCTTGAACCGAGCGTTTCAAGATGGGATGATGGTGCCATGGCAGGCAAGAAGCAGTTCGACATCGCCACGGCGCTCGACGCCGCAATGCTCCAGTTCTGGCGCGCCGGCTACGCCGACACGTCGGTGGGCGACCTGTCCCGGGCGACCGGACTGAACCGCAGCTCCCTCTACTCCTCCTTCGGCGACAAGGACGCGCTCTTCCTGCTCTGCCTGGAGCGCTACACCATGCGCTACGGAGACAAGTACGACGCCGCGCTGTTCGGCGCCGCCGACCGGCCCCTGGCGGCCGCCCGGGCGTTCTTCGACGTCACCCTGGAACGCCTCGCGGACCCCGGCGTGCCCGACGGATGCCTCGTCGCCCAGACCGTCATGGCGGCCCCGGTGCTGAGCGCGGATGTCGCGGCGCGTGCGCGGGAGGCGATCGGCCTCCAGCACACCCGCCTGCGCGCCGCCCTCCGGACCGCCCGGCCGCACGACGACACGGCCGACGCCCTCGCCACCCACCTCGCGGCCGTGAACCAGTCCCTCGCCGTCATGAGCAGAGCCGGAACGAGCGCCAAGGACTTGCGCGCCATCGTGGACATAACCCTCGACGGCCTCGCCCGAACGCTCACCTGACCCCTGGTTGAGTCGGAACCCCGCCGACGGTCACTCGGGGAACGGGCCGCGCACGGATACCCCTCCGTCGAGCACCATCTGCTGCCCGGTGACGTAACGCGCCTCGTCGGAGGCCAGGTAGACGGCCGCCGCGGCCATTTCCTCCGGCGTGCCGTAGCGGCCCACTGGAATCTCCGGCACCCATTCACCTCCAGCCTGACCGCTGTTGACCCCCGAGCTGATGGCTCCGCCGGCGACGATGTTCATCCGGATGCCATCGGCCGCGTACTCGGCGGCGACGGTGCGCGCCAGACTGGTGAGCCCGGCCTTCGCGGCGCCGTACGCGGCCTGCTTCGGCGCGGCCATGAAGCCGGTGACCGACCCGACACCGACGATGCTCCCGCCGGTTTTCTGCTCGAGGAACAGGCGCAGTACGCGCCGTACCGCGCGGGCCACGTAGCGCAGGTTCAGGTCGTAGACGGTCTCCCAGTCCTCGTCCCGCATCTCGTGGAGCCTGACCGCGGGGACGAAGGCCATCTGCCCGCCGACCACGGTCACCAGAATGTCCAGGCCGCCGAGTCGTCCGGCCGCGTCCGTGATCAGGTCGTCGAGCTGTTCGCGGACGCGGACGTCGCCGCTCAGCGCATGGGCGGTGTGTCCGGCCGCCCGTACCTCCTCCGCCGCCTCGGCCGCCCGCCCGGCGTCCACGTCGGCCACGGCCACCCGCGCCCCCGCCGCGGCGTAGGCGCGGACGATGGCGCGCCCGATGCCCTCCCCGCCCCCGCCGAGAACCAGCGCTCTCCTGCCGTCGAGCCTGCCCACCCCGGTCATGCACCCTCCCCTGTCGTCGAGTGGGCCAGAGTAGTTCGCGACGACGGTCCGATCCGGCCGGTCGTGGGCCGGTGTGCCGCACCGTGTACGTCGGGCAGCGGCCCGTGCGCCGCCTTGCCCCCGTTCTGGCGGCGCCGGCGCGGTCGGGGCGCGGGCTTCCGCCGTGGCCCGACACCGTGGCGGGGCTCGCCGACCAACTCGGCGCACGACGAGGCGTGTTCGCGTCCGGCTGTCCAGCCCTCCGCGCGAGGAGTAGCGTGAGCGATGGCGTGAACCCGCCTGTCGCGGCGCGCATCGAGCCGGGTCGGACCGTTCCGCCGGATTCCGCCCTGACCCCGCGCTCCAGCGACACACAGCCCCCTCCCGGGGGCGGAGGCAGGTCAGGTCATGACGGTCACCACGCGTGAACTGGACATGTGCCGGGCGGTACTCGATCTGATGAGCCGCCCGCCGGATCTCGACGTGCTGGAACTTCTGCACGACCTGACCGCCTACGCGGCGGCGTTCGTCCCCGTGCGGGCCGGGATCACGGTGCTGGACGACGCCGGTGACGTGGCCTATCTGACCGCTTCCGACGAGCTGTGCCGCCGCTTCGAGCAGGAGCAGCTCGACCTGGACGAGGGGCCGTGCCTGGACAGCGCCCGCAGCCACGACCCGTTGCCGGTGACCTCGCTGGACAGCGAGGAGGCCGCTGCCCGCTGGCCACGCTTCGCGCCCCGCGCGCTGGCCGCCTCGATCACCGCCGTGGCGGCGCTGCCCCTGCACACCCCCGAGCTGATGCTGGGCGCGCTCAACCTGATCAGCACCGGCCCGCCCCTGCCCCAGGAGCGGGACCTTCGGCTGGTGCAGGTCCTCGCGGACGCCGCCGCGCTCGCCCTGACCCACCGCCGGGACGTCGTCGGCCGGGAGGAGACCATCCGCCAGTTGCAGACCGCCCTGGACAGCCGGATCGTCATCGAACAGGCCAAAGGTGTCCTCGCCGCCCGCCTTCAGGTCCCCATGGACGAGGCGTTCGCACTGCTGCGCGCCCATGCCCGCTCCAGCCGGCAGCGTCTGACCGTCCTCGCCACCCGGATCGCGGGCGGCGACCTCCCGGACGCCCTGCTAGGGCAGGGCGGCTGAGGCGGCCGGCCGTGCCCGCCCGACACCTCCCACCCTGGTGGGGGGCCGGCCATGGACGGACGTGACCTCGCCGACCTGCTGAGGCGCATGCGCCGGGCCGCCCGTACCGGACATGACCTGTCCGCGTTCTCCGCCCGCGCCCTGGCCCACCACACCCACGTGGACTCCCTGACCCTCAGCCTCATCTCCGCCCTGGGCGCGTGCGAACCGCTGTGGGGCGATCCCGAGGACCGGATCGGGCTCCCGCTGGAGGACCTGCAGTACACCCTCGGCGAAGGCCCCACTCTGGACGCCGCCCGCGCCCGCCGCCCGGTCACCGCGCCCGACCTGCACACCGCCGTCCGGTGGCCCGCCCTGGCCGAGGCCGCCCCCGCCGTCTCCACCGCCCGCGCCGTCGCCGCGCTCCCCGTCCGCCTGGGCGTCATCGTCCCCGCCGTGCTGACCGCCTACCGCACCTCGCCCGGCCCCTTCACCCCCGACCGGCTGACCACCCTCACCACCCTCGCCCACGCCCTCATCCATCCCCTCCTGCACACCACCGGCCACCTCACCGACACCGGTGCGGGCTCGCCCGACCTGCTGCGGGCGGAGGTGCATCAGGCCGCCGGCATCACCTCCGTCGACCTCGGCATCCCCATCGACCAGGCCCTGCTGCGACTGCGCTCGCACGCCTGGGCGCACGGGAGGCCGCTGCGCGAGACCGCCCACGACGTGGTCACCGGCCGTCTGCACCTGGACCCCGGCTGACGCACCTTCCGCACGACGGGCGCTGGGCGTGCGGGCCCGGGGACGGCGGCCGTCCGCACTCATGGGACCGGGGCTGACCTGCGGCCGGAGCGTGGCTCCCCGCCCGCCGTCCTTATCATCGAGTGGTACCCGTGGCACGGATGTGGAGGCGGCTGAGGGTGTTCTCGGTGGATGTCAGGCTGGACGAGCGGGCGTGTGTGCTCGCCCTGCGCGGGGTGCTGGACTTCGACAGCGCCGTCCAGCTGCGGGAGGCGGCCGACGGGCTGCTCGGCGCGGCGGAGCCGCCGTCGTCGGTGGTGGCCGACTGCACCGGGCTGGAGTTCTGCGACTCCACCGGGATCAGCTGCCTGATCGTGATCTATCAGCGGCTGCAGGCGCACGGAGGCGTGCTGCGGCTGGCGGCCGCGCCCGCGTCGGTGGCGCGAATCTTCCGGCTCACGGGCCTGGACCAGGCCATTTCCGTGCATGAGACAGTTCACCAGGCACTCGGTGCAGGTGGCGGCGTACTCGGGGTACCTGCCGGGGACGGAGTGTCCGGGGCGCGAGCGGAGAGCGAGAGGCGGCAGGGCGATGACCCACGTACCGAACAGGCAGCCTTTCCCGACCGCGAGGTACGGCGCCGGTCCGATGTCTGAGGACGACGAGACGAAGGGACTGCACGCCCTGTTCGGCCGGTCCTCCGTCATCTTCGCGTCCCTCACGGGCCCCGCCCACCTCGTGGAGGCGGCCAACGACTCCTTCTTCACGGCGATCGGCCGGGGCGAGCGGGCCCGTACGGGGCTGCCGCTCGCGCAGCTGATGCCCGAACTGGCCGGGCAGGGCTTCCTCACCCTCCTGGACCGGGTCTACCGCACAGGCAAGCCCTACACCGCCCGCGACGCCCGGGTCATGCTCGGCACGGGCCCCACCGTGCGGGAGGGCTTCTTCGACTTCACCTACGAGCCCCGCACGGACGCCGGCGGCATCGTGTCCGGGGTCCGGGTCCTCGGGGTGGAGACCACCCAGATCGAGCACGCGCGGCGGCTGACCGCCGAGCACGGGGCGCTCCTCGAACAGATCGCCCGGCAGGCCCCGCTGACCGACGTACTGGCGGGCATGGCCCGTGTCATCGAGGACCTCACCCCCGAGGAGGTCCTGGTCTCCGTCCTGCTCGCCGACGCCGACGGACGCCACCTGCGCCACGGCGCCGCTCCCAGCCTCCCGGCGTTCTACAACGAGGCGATCGACGGCATCGCCACCGGTGAAGGCGTCGGCTCCTGCGGCACGGCGGCGCACCGCCGGGAGGCGGTCATCGTCAGCGACATCGCCACCGACCCGTTCTGGGACGACTTCCGTGATCTGGCCGACCGCGCCGGGGTGGCGGCCTGCTGGTCCACCCCGATCCTCGCCCGCGACGGCTCCCTGCTCGGCACCTTCGCGATGTACCACCGCACGCCCCGCAGTCCGCAACCCTCCGACCTGGCCCTGGCCCGCGTGTTCGCCGGCACCGCCGCGCTGGCCATCGAACGCCACGAGGCCGAGCAGGCCCGTCTGGCGGCCGAGGCGCGGGAGAAGGCCGCCCGGGACGACCTGGCCTTCCTGCTGAAGGCCAGCACCGTCCTGACCTCCCGCCTCGACTACGCTCAGACCCTGGAGCGGCTGGCGGAGATGTGCGCACCGACGCTGGCTCCCCTGGCCGCCGTCGACATCGTCGAGGGCGGCCGCGTCAGGCGGATCGCCACCGTCGCGGCCACCCGCCGGCAGGAGGGGCTGCTCGCCGCGCACATCCCCGTCTACGACGCCGCCGACGACGCCGTCGCCCGGGTCCTCGGCACCGGTCTGAGCGAGGTCGCCCGCCGCGCCCCGACCGGCCCCGGCCCCTGGCAGGACCTCGGCGTCACCGGCTACCTGTGCGTCCCCCTGACCGACCGGGACAGTGTCTTCGGCACGCTGACCCTGCTGTCCACCGGCGAGCACTCCTTCGACGGCCACACCGTCGCCCTGACCGAGGAGCTCGCCCGCAGGGCCTCGTCCGCCGCCTTCAACGCCCGCCAGTACACGCAGCGCGCCGCGCTCGCCCGCGATCTGCAGGCCGGTCTCCTGCTCGCCCAGGTCCCCGCCCTGCCCGGCGCGGAGGCCGCCGTCTACTACCACCCCGCCGGTGAAGGACTCGACATCGGCGGCGACTTCTACGACGTCTTCCCGCTGGCCGACGGCCGCTGGGCCTTCATGCTCGGCGACGTGTGCGGGCGCGGAGCCCACGCCGCCACCACCACCGCGCTGGTGCGCCACACCGCCCGCGCCGTCGCCCCGCTCCTGCCCGGCCCCGACATGGTCGTCGACGCCGTCAACCGGGCTCTCCTGGAACGCCCCCACACCCACGGCACCGGCTTCGTCACCCTCGTGTACGGACACCTCACCCCGACGGCCGGGGGCGGGCTCGACATCACCTTGGTCCGCGCCGGACACACCCTGCCCCTGGTCATCGACGGACGCGGCGCCGCCCACCCGTTGCAGAGCCAGGGCGCCCTCCTCGGGATCGCCGCCGACCCCGAACTGCCCTTGTGCCACCTGCACCTCAAGCCGGGCGAGAGCCTGCTGCTCTACACCGACGGCATCACCGAGGCCCGCGACGACGACCGCGACCAGTTCGGCGAGGAGCGTCTCGCGGAGACCCTCGGCGCCGCCCTGGGCGCCCCGCACTCGGCGCAGGACGTCATCGACACCCTCACGCGGGCGGTCCGTGCCTTCACCGGTGGCCACGACGTCGACGACGACCAGGCGGCACTCGTCCTCACCGCCACGCAAGAGCTGCCGCGCCGCGACTGACCAGCACGGCGCGCAGGAGGCGCACGGCGCGCAGGGCCCGCTCGGGGGTGCAGCCCCACCAGTAGTCCCACCAGCGGGCACGGTCGTCTTGACGCCGCGTCGCATCAATCCCGTACACGGCACCGTACCGCTACCGCTACGCTGTTCTTGAACGCGTTCAAATCAGCGGATCGACGAGATCGGTGCGATGCACATGAACCAACGGGCCGACTTCGGCATGTCCACTGCCGTACAGGGGGAACGCACCGCCAGGGACCGGGGCGGTGAGGCGGCGCGCTGGGCCGTGGCCCTCGTGTGGTTCTACGAAGGCTTCTGGTGCAAGGTCTGGCCCGGGCGGACGGACCAGCGGGCCATCGTCGGCGACGTGCCGTTCCTTCCCGACCGGGCGCTGACCGTGGCCCTGGTGGCGATCGGCCTGGCCGAGGTCGGCATCGGCGTGTGGGTGCTCGCCGGGCGACGGGTACGCCTCGCCGCCCTCGTCCAGACGGCACTGGTGGTGGGGTTCAACGCGGGCGGCCTGCTGTTCAGCCCCGGCCGGATCGAGGAACCCGGGCGGCTGCTCACACAGAACCTGGTCTTCCTCGTCCTGATCTGGAAGCTCTCCCCGAGGCCGGCCGTCCGGTGAGCGCCAGCCCATCGAACGCCACCCCATGGTCCCGCGGCCGGATCATCGGCGGACTCGGCGGCCCCCGCCTTCTGTTCGGCCGGATGTACGAGGACAGCGCCATCGAACGGAGAGTCCTGCCACCGACCGGCGCACGGGTGCTCTGCATCGCCTCCGCGGGCGACACCGCCGCCGCCCTCCACGAGGCAGGACACGACGTGACGGCCGTGGACCTCAACCCCGTCCAACTCGCCTACGCGCGGCAGCGGCTCGCCGGGGGCGCCACCGCGGACGGCTCCGCCGAAAGGCTGATGCGCCTCGGGCGAGGGGCGGCCGGTGCGTGGCTGCCCGCCTGGCGCGCGCCCGCGCTCCATACCTTCCTCACCCTGGACGACCCCGCCGAACAGGCCCGGCGATGGCGTGCGGAGCTGGACGGTCCGGGGCTGCGCCGCCTGATGCGCGTCACCCTGCGCCCCGGTGGCGCCCTCGCGGCAGCGCTGCGGCCCTCCTTCGCCGCGGTCGTCCCCACCCGCTTCGACGAGGTGCTCAGACAGCGCGTCGAACGCACCGTCACCGGCCACCCGAACGCCCGCAACCCCTGGATGTGGCGACTGCTCGCGGGCGCCGAACCCCCGGACACCGCACCGCCGTACGCCCCCGGTCTCCGCCTCGTCCACGGTGAGGTCGTGGACGTCCTCGAGCGGTCGCCGCGCGGCGCCTACGACGCCGTGACCCTCTCGAACGTGCTCGACGGCCCCGGACTCGCGTTCGCCCGCCGCCTGCACACCGCGGTACGCCACGCCGTACGCCCCGGCGGCACCGTGATCCTGCGCAGCTTCCGCCGGCCCGGGCCGGCCGGCCCGGGATGGGCCGCACAGGACCGCTCCGCGCTGTGGGGCGTCGTGCGCGTCCTCCGGCTGAGCACCGGCCCGGCCCCGACCGACGACAGAAGGATCGAACCGTGCGACACCTGATACAGCGTCACCCCATACCCATCCGCACCCACTTCGCGCACTCGCTCGTCCTGACGTACGCCCTGCCCGCCGAAGTGCTGCGCCCTCTCGTACCACCGGCCCTGGACCTCGACACGTATCGCGCCGGTCCGGAGGAACCGCGGTACGGCTTCGTGGCCGTCGCCCTCGTCGACACCCGTGCGCTGCGGCCCGCGGCCGTCCCCGCCCGGCTCGGCCGCGACTTCCTGCTCACGGGCTACCGGGTCTTCACACGTTTCCCCACCCCCGACGGCCGGACCATGCGCGGCCTGCGCATCCTGCGCAGCGACACCGACCGGCACCTGATGCGGCTCGGCGGCAACCTGCTCACCCGCTACAACTACCGCCGCGCACACATACGTACATGTGTCTCGGACGGCATCCTGGAGTTCCGCGTCGACAGCGCCGACGGGCACGCCGACCTGACCGTGCGCGCCGATCTGCGCAGCGCCCCCGCGCCCCTGCCACCGGGGAGCCCGTTCACGGACGCGCGCGCCGCCCGGCGGTTCGCGGGGCCGCTGCCCTACACCTTCGAGTACGAGGCGCGGACCCGCTCCGTCATCGTCGTCAAGGCGTCACGCGCGCAGTGGGACCCGCGACCCGTCCGTGTCGACGTGGACCGGCTGACGTTCTTCGACCACGGGCCGCTCGCCCACACGCACCCCGTTCTCGCCAACGCCTTCCATGTCTCCGGCGTCGACTACGGCTGGGAACGCGGTGTGCGCCGCGACGAGAGCGGCGGTGCGAGATGACCGCGCGCCACTCCGGCGTCCGCGACGTCATCGCCTACAACTGGCCGCAGTACGCGGCAGGTCTGGCCACGGCGCTGGCCGCCGCCGGCCTCGCGGGACGGCTCCCGCCCGCCCTCGGCCGCCTCGCCCGCGCCGGATCCGCCGCCGCCGTCACCCTCCTCGGCTCCGCCACCGCCGCGAGCTGGTACGTCTACGACCGCTCGGAGCTGTACACCTACGACTGGCTGGCGGACCTGCTCCCCGCCACCCCGACCACGTACGCGGTGGTCAGCACCGGACTCGACGAGGTGAGCGCCCCGCTCGCCGAGCGCTGGCCGGCCGCCCGGCCCACCGCCGTCGACCTGTACGACCCGGCGCTGACGGACGAGGGCTCCATCCGCCGCGCCCGGCGCCGCGTGCCACCGCCCGCACACGCCGTGCCGGGCCGCCCCGACGCACTGCCGCTCCCCTCGGGCGGGACGGACGCGGTCCTGCTGGTCTTCGCGGCACACGAACTCCGCCGGGCACGCGACCGGGAGCGGCTGTTCACCGAGTGCGCGCGCCTGCTGCGGCCGGGCGGCACACTGCTCCTGGCCGAACATTTGCGGGACCTGCCGAACAAGGCCGTGTTCGGGCCCGGCGCCTGGCACTTCCTGTCCCGCGCCGAATGGCTGCGCCTCGCCGCCCATGCCGGACTGCGGCCGACGGCGGAGCGGCGCACGGCCCACCTGGTCACGGCGTTCACCTTCACGAAGGACCAGGTGTGACCGAGTTCCTCACCCTCACCGGCCAGTTGCGGCTGGCCGGCCTCGCGCTCATCGTCATGGCACTGGTGCACGCCACGCTCCCGCGCATCCTGGGCTGGCCCGCGGACCTGCGTGACAGCAGCCTGCTGACGCGGCAGGTCTCGTACGCCCACCTCGTCTTCATCGCGCTGACCTGCGCGCTGCTCGGCCTCCTTCCGCTGGCGTTCGCGCCGGACCTTCTCACCGGTGCGCCGCTGCCCACGTTCCTGCTGTGCGCCCAGACGCTGTTCTGGGGGCTGCGCTGGGTCATGGAGTTCGCCTACTTCTCACCGCGTCTGTGGCGCGGCAACCGCCTGCGCACCGGGGGACATGCGGCTCTCGCCGTGCTGTGGACCTGGGTGACGGGGGTCTTCGCGGCGGCGACCGTGCACGTACTCAGGTGAGGGGGCCGACGACGACCACTTGGTCCCCGGCCGTCCAGCGGCGCCGTTCGCCCTTCGGAGGGTTGATCCGCACGCCGTAACGAGGGCCGGTCGAGGACTCCGCACGGACGCGGTAGCCGATGGCGCACTGGCCTCGGTGCCGTGCCGCGGCGACGACGGTGGCGTAGGACGTCTCGTGGTCCGGCCGCACGTAGTCGCTCGCGGGCCGCAGGGTGATCCCCGTGCCGTCCGCCGAGAAGAGTTCGTCGAAGACGGCCGCGAGGTGCCGGTTCTGGGAGATCTGCGCCATGAGCAGGCCGACGAGCTTGCCGCTGATGATGACGTCGGCCCCCGGGCCGATGGGGGCGAGCGCCCGGCTGCGGTCGTCGACCAGTTCGGTGACCACCGGCAGTTCGCGCCCGGTGACCTCCTCGAGCTGTCGCAGCAGCAGGAGGGTGACGAGCGCGTGGTCGTCGGGGTCGCTCGCCCGTGCCGCGGAGCCGGGGTCGGGGCCGAGGACGATGACGCCGTCGTAGGAGGCGACGTCCAGGGTGTTGAGGGTGTCGGGGCGGGTGACGTCACCGTGGTGCACGGTGACGCGGAGGGCGGTGCCCGGCCCACCGTCCGGGCAGCCGGTCGGGGCGCAGGTCGGGTCGCGCGGGTTCTCCAGGTCGTTCAGGGTCTCCATCGTCGTACCACCGTGACCGGCCACCACGTCCAGGATCGACCCGGGCCGGGCACGGCGGCGTAACTGATCGACCAGGAGCGGGACCCGCCGGTTGTGGCCGAGCAGGAGAATGCGCTTCGGCCCGGCGGGTGTGGCGGGCCCGCCCGCCATCGCCGCCTCCTCGACCAGCTCGGCGCAGTCCCCGACGCAGGCCGTGTCGTCGTCCTGGGTGATGAGGACGAGCCGGTCGCCCGGGGCGATCAGCGTCTCCGGCGACGGGTTGAGCAGCGGGGTGTCTTCCCGTACCACTCCCACCGGGCTCGACGTCGGGTAGGCCAGCAGGGCGTCGCCGAACGGACGGCCCACCAGGGCGGGCGCGTCGACCACGTAGAACTCGTCGCCCGCGAAGTCGAGAAGCTCCTGATGGACGAGGGAGAGCCCCGGGCAGTGGACCGCCTGGACGATCAGCCGGGCGGTGACGGCATCGCTCTCCAGGACGGCGCCACCCGGTCCGGCGGCGAGATCGGCGGCGAGCCGGAACCGGTCGTCCCGGACGGCGGCGACGACGGGCGGCCGGGCCGTCTCCGCGGCGAGGACCGCCCCGAGCGCCAGCAGGGTCTTGACCACTTCGGCATCGGCGTCGGGTTCGTCACGGGGCAGTACCAAGACCACACCCGCGGTGGCCGGGCTGGTCAGGGCGAGCACGGCCGGGTCGGTGGTGGGGCCGCTGCGGCAGATCAGCCGCAGACGACCCGGCGCGCCGACCTTCGCGGCCAGGGACTCCTCCATGAGGGTCTTGTCCCGGTCCGCGAGAACGGCCACGGTCGCCCGCGGACAATTGCTGTGGGCCGCCATCAACTCGCCCACCACCGTGTAGACCTGCTCCGACCATCCCAGGACCACGGTGTGCCCCTGTTCCAGCACCGTGGAACGACCCCGCCGCAACGCGGTGAGCCGGTCCGTGAGCGCCGTCGTGATCAGACCGACGAGCGTGGAGACGTACAACAGCGCCACCAGAGCGAGCAGCAGGGACAGCGACACCCGCAACGGCGGCCCCGTCCCCGCACCCAGCCGCAACGTCTGTCCGGTGAGCCGCCACACCTCCGCAAGGCGGCCCGTCATCGACACGGGGGCGTCCGGGTCGGTCCACACCAGCACCGCGTTGGCCGGGACGACGACGGCCAGACACAGCACCGCCATCCACCCGACGAGAGCGGCGGCCCCCCGCGCCAACGTACGGTCGAACCAGTAACGCGCCCTGTCCCCGGGCCGAAAGCGGCGCTGCGCCACCCTTTCCCCTCCCTCACGTCGACCACGTCGAACCGCCCGCCGGAGAGCGGGTGTGCATACATGTGTCGAAGTGTGAGTGGCGGGTCGCCGCGAAGAGCGGGCTTTTGTCGGTGTTCATTCCTTCGGGGTGTGGTGCCGTCCTCGACGCGGACGGCGGAGCTCTTGGGACGACCTCACCAGGTGCGGCCCCCGGACCTGGCCCGTCGCTCCCGTCGGACGCGCAGCGTCATGACCAGACCGGGGATGCCGAGCCCCAGCAGCAGCGGAAGTGCGATGAGGGCGACGGCCCAGCAGACGAGGGCGAGGTAGCCGAGGGCCTGTTTGTCGCGGTCCGCGTCGGCCAGGACGAGAAGCACGAAACCGGCGACGACGGCCACCGCCATGAGGACCGCGAGGCCGATCGCGAGACCGAGCAGGATCGCGGCCCACCGCCGGTAGCCGGGGCCCAACTCCCCGCCGTGGGGCGGCGCGTGACCTGGGGGCGGGCCGGGCACCGGTGCCGGGTGCCGGGGTGGCCAGTGATCGGACATGAGGCCCAGTTCTACTGGGTGCCGACGCGGAACACCACCCCCGCCGCCCCGTGGCCCGAGCCGCGGCACGGCTCCACCCGGGGTCACTTCTTCGCGGAGTCCCACGCTCCGGCGTGGAAGCTGCGCAGCAGGGCGATCAGCGCGGCCGCGAGCCGCCAGTCCACCCCGGGGGTGTGCATGTGCAGTGCGTCGCCCTTGGACCTGAACTCCAGCGGGACCTGTCCGTTCGCGCGCCATCTGATGCGGCGGGGCGCCCGCGCGAAACCGGTCTCGTTGTTCGGCACGGTGTCGAGAACGGTGGACACGAGCAGCACCACCATGAAGGGCAGCAGCAGCCACCACATCCACCACCACACGATGCGGCCCTTGAAGCCGACGGCGTCGGGGCCGCCGGCCTGTGTCACGATCCAGCGGGTGCGCAGGCGCCTGCCGCGCAGCGCCTTCTCCCGCACGAGTGTGCCCACATGTTCGCCGTGTGTGCCCAGCACCTGGAACCGTGCGACACCGCCGCGCGCGGACTGTGTCACCACGGTCGCCACACGTTCCCGCCGGGTGTCGTCGAACCAGAGCGCGAACGCCCGCGCCCCGCTGCGGCGTGCCGCCCGGTAGGCCGGTATGCCTCCGGGCGGCAGTTCGCGCTCCACGTACACCGCCGACGGCGCCGCTCCCGACGTGTCGGCGAAGCTGACCATGTGCCGCACTTTCGCGGGTGTGCGGTCGTCGCTCTTCTTCGGGCCGCCAAACATGGTCAGTACGTTGCTCATCCGGGGGCTCCTCCTCGCGTGTGGCCGGGCAGGGCTGCAGTCTCACGCACGGGCGTGCGCGGGGTACAGGCGGCGCCACCGGATGAGCGGGCCGGGATCGGGTCAGGGGCCGGGGCACTCGTAGGCGTAGGTCGCCTCGATGTTCTCCTGGAGCGTCGAGACCCAGGTGAACCGGGTGCTCCGATCCGGCGCGAGAGCCTGGCAGGTGGGGTCGACGTGGTAGTCGAGCTGGACGCTGACCCGGTCGATCTGGCGGCCGCAGTCGTTGCGGACCTCGGCCCACCTGTTGAAGATCGTCGGGTGTCCGCCGCCCTGGGCGGTGATGACGAGGCAGGCGGTGCGTGCTCCGCTGCCCGCCGGCACGGCGTCCGCCGCGCCGACCGGGGCGGCCGACGCGGCCCCGAGAAGCAGCGTCGAGGCGAGGGCGAGCGCGGGGGGCAGGAAACGGCGTCGGTGCATGAGGGACCGAAGGCTGGAACGCATGTTTCTCCTCTGTGGGACTGAGTGGGGGTGACGGCCCATCACATGATCGGAGGGCCGGAAGCCGCCGTCCGAGGCGCGGTCCGGAGGTCCGTGACCGCTCCGGGGAACCGGGGCGTCTCCGAGTCTGTGGCGATGCGCCGGACCCCCACAAGCGGGTCCCGGCCGCTTCGCCGATGTCGGGATCCCTACTCCGCTGACCTGCCGGGACGTACCTGTCCCGGGACGGGGGCAGTCGCGCCGCGCGGGGCTACCAGCTCTCGGTCTCCGCCGACCGGGTCAGCTCGGGCCGTACCTTCCGGGCGCGTGCGCGAAGCCGCATCGCCAGCAGCGGGAAGACGAGGACGGAGATCATCGCCGCGCCGACGAGGGCCGCCGCGTCGCTCTTGGCGAGTACGTGCTCGTCGACGCCGATCGTCGTGATGGCGACGACGAGCGGGAGGCAGGCGGCGGAGTAGAGCGTCAGCGCCCGCCGGCTGAGCGGCGTGAGGTCGCGCGGCGCCAGCAGGTACGCCGGCAGGCCCCGTACGAGAAGGAACAGGACCAGGAAGACGGGCACGAGGAGCAGCGGGCGGCCGCCGTGCAGCAGCGACGACAGGTCGAACTCGATGCCGGTGACGATGAAGAAGAGCGGCACGAGGAAGCCAAAGCCCATCGCCTCCACCTTCTGCAGCACCTCCGCACTGCTCTCCGGGGCCGCGCTGTGCAGCACGAGCCGGGTGAGGAGGCCCGCGGCGAAGGCGCCGAGCAGCACGTCGAGACCGAAGGCCCGGGACAGCGCGAGCATGGCGACGAGCAGCAGCATCACGAAGCGGACCGCGAACTGCGCGCTGGTGTGCAGCGTGTTCCGGACGACCGCGGTGAACCAGAAGGGGCGCGGGCGCAGCGCCCAGAACACGGCGGCCGCGGTGATCGCCGCGAAGCCGGCCAGGACGGCCGTGGAGACGCCGGGGGCGCGCCCGCTGAGCAGCACGGAGATCGCGATGATGGGGCCGAACTCGCCGACCGCGCCGAACGCCATCATCACCGTTCCGAAGCGGCCGTCCAGGTCGCCGCTGTCGCGCAGGATCGGCAGGACCGTGCCCAGCGCCGTACTGGTCAGGGCGGTGCCGATGATCACGGCGCGGGCCGGGTCGAAACCGGTCAGGGCCAGCGCGAGACCGAGACCGAGGACGAGCGAGATCACCCAGGCCCACACCGAGCGGCGCAGCGTGTCCCCGCGGATCTCGGCGAACTGGATCTCGTAGCCCGCGAGGAAGATCAGCATCGAGAGACCGAGGTCGGAGAGTACGTCGATCACGTCGCCGCCGTGCGCCCAGCCGAGCACGTCGGGGCCGATGAGGATGCCGAGGACGATCTCGAAGATCACCACCGGGATCCGTGCCCAGCGGCCGGCCCCGTGGGCGAGGAGCGGCGCGAGCACGGCCGCCGACATGATCAGGATGAGTGTCGCAGCCTGGCCCACACCGTTCCCCCGCCCGTGTCGCACCGGATTCCGCTGCATCGACCCTGTGGGCTACGGACGTCCGGCGCACGCGGGACCGGCCGTGCGGGTGACCGGCCGTGCGGGTGACCGGTCGTGCGAGTGACCGGTCGTGCGGGTGGGGCCGGGGCCGGTCACCCATTCGGAGGTTGTCGTCTGGGGCCTTCCGCACGGCTCCGTCACGATCGAAGGACGATCCGGTATGGAGCCGGCCGATGAAGGGGAAGTTCCGTGATCCGCAAAGCCGTAGCAACCGCGTCCGTCACTCTGGCCCTGCTCGTCGCGGCGCCCGCCGCCGCGTGGGCCGCCCCGATCGCACCCGAGAAGGACCCCGTCGAGATATGCAAGAGCCTCGTCGCGCTCGTCAAGGTCCTCAACCCGTCCATCCCCGCGGCCGACCTGGACAAGCTGTGCGAGCCCAAGGAGCAGAGCCCTTCGACCTCGCCTTCGCCCTCGACGTCTCCCTCGTCCTCGCCCGCGGCCCCTCAGTAGACGCCCCGCCCCGCGCTCCGTCAGGGCGCGAGTGACAGCGGCGTCCTGAGCGCGTGCACCGGCGCCGCCGGTATCCGCTCCAGGACGCCGCCCGCGAACACGTCGTACAGCGGCAGCGTCTCCAGATGGACGTAGCCGATGTGACAGTCGCAGACCGCGAGCGGGCAGGCCCGGGGCGCGAGCGCCGCGCGCCAGGAACCGTCGTACAGGTTGCCCAGCTCGGAGCGGACGAAGTGGCAGCGGCGCACCGTGCCCTCGCCGTCCACCGAGACGACCGACGAACCGGTTCGGCAGGGCAGCCCCGCCGAACGGTGCGGGTGTCTGCTGTACGGGAAGAGGGGGTCGACGGCCGTCCAGGCCGCGGCCTCCTCGTCCGTGTAGGTGCGGCCCTCCGCCGCGTTCACCCACAGGTACACCTCCGGCGGCAGCGCCTCGCGCAGGGCGCGGGCCTGCGCCAGATGGTCCGGGAAGCCCACCACGCCGACGCTGAACCGCACACCCCGCCGCGCCAGTTCCCGCGTCTTGCCGAGGAACCGCTCGTAGGGTGTCTGCCCCGGGTGGAACGTGCACCACAGCGCCAGCGTGTCCAGGTCGGCGTCGGCGAGCCACTCGGTGCGGCAGCTCAGATTGGTCTGGATGGCCACGCGCGCGACGTGCTCCTGGTGCGACAGCTCGACCATCGCTTTCCGGTACCAGGAGCGCACGAGCCCCTCGCCCCACGGCGTGAACAGGACGGACAGCCGGTCCTCGCGCTGCCCGGCCGCCCAGCCGGTGAAGCGCTCCAATGCCGCACGGTCCGCCCGCAACTGCGCTGTCGCATCGCGGCGCTTGGCGAACGGGCAGTACGGACAGTCGTAGTCGCACGAGGCCAGCGGGCCCCGGTACAGCAGGGTCAGATCCATCGGGCGCTCACCTCGGTTCGTACGCGGCCATCGCGGCGCGCACCTCGGGGGAGAACAGCTCGGGGCCGAGCGCGTCCGAGTGCGCCAGGCCCTCGGGCGTCAGCCGCAGCCGCGCCCCGTCGTCGTACGCGTCGTACGGCTCCAGCCAGCCGCGCGCGGCGAAGGCGGCGAGTTCGGCCGGGAAGTCGTCGGACGGGCCCGCGCCGAACCGGGTCCGGTAGTCCTCCACCGGCATGCCCTCCGCTTGCAGCAGCGACTGGAGCAGGTGACGGCGGCGCGCCTCCCGTCCGTCGACGCGACGCCCGTGCCGTGCCCGCGCGAACTCCTCGGGCGAGGTGGCCGTGTAGTCGTCGATGATCGCGCGGATCTCCCGCATGTCGACGGCGTACTCGAAGGAGTAGTGCAGTGACGACGTGTACGAGCGGGCGCCGCAGCCCAGACCGATCATGCCGTCGGTCTGACAGGCGTAGTCGTCCGGGCCCTGCGCGGGCGCGTCCGCGCGCCGGAACATGCGCATCGACACCTGCTCGTAGCCGTGCTCCAGGAGATGGTCGCGGCCCTGGCGGTAGAGGCGGAGACGCTGCTCGTCCCAGGCCCCGTCGGAGAGAGGGGCGGCGCCGCGGCCCAGGCCGGTGAGCGGCCGGACGTAGAGCGGGTAGAGGTACAGCTCCTCGGGGCGCCAGGTGAGCGCCGCGTCGAGGGAGGTGCGCCAGCTCGCCGGGGTCTGGCCGTCGATGCCGTAGATCAGGTCGATGTTGAGCACCGGGATGTCCGTGTCGCGGATGCGGGTGAGCGCCGCCTCCACGTCCGCGCGGCGCTGCGGGCGGACCGCGGCACGGGCCTCCGCGTCGACGAAGCTCTGCACGCCGATGCTGAGCCGGGTCGTGCCGCGCTCGGCGAGGACCGCGAGCCGCTCCGCGGTGGCCGTCGAGGGGGAGGTCTCCACCGACAGCGGCACCGCCCTGAGGTCCGCGCCCATCCGGAGCTCGGCGATGTCGCACAGCCGGGCCAGCTCGTCCGCGTCGAGGAAGGTGGGGGTGCCGCCGCCGAACGCCGCGTTGGCGAACCGTACGTCCGTGGCGTCGCCGAGCGCCTCGCGCACCGCCACGGCCTGCCGCTCCAGGGCGTCCAGATAGCGGCCGGTCAGCTCGTCCGGGGCGCCGATGCGCGTGAACAGATTGCAGAAGCCGCAGCGGACCTCGCAGAACGGTATGTGGAGGTAGAGGGAGAGCGCGCCCTTGGGCTCGGCACGCCACAGGTCACGCAGCGCGGGACGCTCGGGCAGCGGCCGGTAGGCGGTCTTGTGGGGGTAGGCGTAGACGTAACTTTGGTACGGGCGTGCGCTGTTGGGGAGGAGGGACCCGGCGTGTCCGGCGTGCCCGGCTTGTCCGGTCGGCCCGGCCGCTTCGGCGGTGGTGGTGGTCATGCGGTCGGCTCCAGGAAGAAGTGGGCGTAGGGCACGGTCCAGACCGCTTCGTGGCCGAGGCGGTGGCCGGTGTAGCCGTCGTCCCCGTAGGTCGTGCCGTGGTCGGAGCAGACGATGGCGAAACAGCGGCGGCGCGAGCTCATCGCCGCGAACAGCCGCCCCACGTGCCGGTCGATGTACTCCAGAGCGGCGGCATGGGTCTCGCGGGTGTCGCCCGACGCGCGCGTGGCGCCCGGCAGATGGAACCAGTTGGGCTGGTGCAGCGCCGCCGCGTTCACGAACAGGAACAACCGCTTCTCGCGGGGGAGCTCGGTGACGATCCGCTCCGCACGCGCGACCTGGCTCTCGAACGACGTGGGGGAGGCGACCCCGAACTCCGGCTCCCAGTGGCTCTCCTGGAACAGGCCGGGCAGCACGCTCCCCAGGGCGCCTTGCCGGTTGAAGAAGCCGACCCCGCCGACGCACACGGTCCGGTACCCGGCCGCTGCCAGGCCCGACACCAGGTCCGGGGTGTCGAAGACATAGGTGCGGCCCGCCGTGGTCTCGCTGCCCGCGAACTGAGCGGCGAACAGCCTCGGATGCGGGCCGGGCGCCGCGGGGGTCGGCAGGAATCCGGCGAACATGGCCTGGTGGGAGGCGTACGTGAAGCTGCCCGGCGCATGCCGCTTCTCCCAGGTGCCGCCCGGCAGATGGCGGGCCAGGTGAGGGATGCGGCCCGCCTCCGCCAGCTCGGCCGCCACGTCGTGGCGCAGCGTGTCGAGGGTGAGCAGCAGGAGGTCGTCGCGGCCCACCACCTCGTTCATGTCGGGATCGGCCGCGCTCGTATCGGGATCGGCCGACGCGCCGTCCGGGGCGGGCGGTCGTGGCGAGGTGGTGTCAGATACGGGCATCGAGGGTCCTTGCGAGCGGATGTGCGGCGGCGGGAGCCGCCCGGTGCGGGGCGACGAAAGCGGCCGGGGCCCGCGTGGGGTGCTCGGCGTCGGGGAAGTGCCGGAGCACGGCGGCGACCTGGGCCGCGTACGTGTCCTGCCCCTCGGCGCCGCTGCCGGGCAGACCGGTCAGGCGGGGCAGCAGATCGCCGAAGGCGTTGACCTCGCCGACGGTGAAACGCCGCCAGCCCACGGAGGGCAGCAGGTCGACGCCGACGCAGAGCGTCCGGGGGAAGCAGGCGGCGGCCCGCTCGCACAGGTCGAGTGCGTGCGCCCAGGACGCGCCCGCGGCCTGCCTGGCGGCGGCCAACTCGCCCCGCAAACCGCCCAGGTGCAGGTTGGTGAGCGGGGTCCGGCTGGTACGCACGACGGCGTGTGTGGCGCGCCCCGCGATCACGACGACCCGCAGATCGGCCGCGCGTCCGTGCAGCGACGCCTTCGGCAGCCAGCGTTCGACGTGCAACCCGTCCGGTGCCAGCGCGTCCACGATCGCCGCGATGTCGCTCTCGCGCGTGTAGCGCCGTACGCGAAGGGAGTTGTGGAGGACGCCGTCCGTCAGTTCCACGGAGGTCGTGGCGCGGATGCGGCCGGGTCCGGCCGTCTCCAGGGCGAGAACGCCCGAGGCCGACGAGCCGTGGGCCGGTTTGACGAACACCCGGGGCGAACCGTGCTCCGCCATCAGCGCCCGTACGTCGTCCCAGCCGCGCACCTCGGCGGCGCCGCCGGACGTGGGGGAGGCCGGAACGGCCACCCCCGCGGCGTCGAGAACGCGATGGCAGTGGCGCTTGTCGAACAGCACGGCGAGGTCGTCGGGGTCGTCGAGCCGGACCCCGCCTTCGAGCGAGCCCACGGCCGCCAGGAACCGCCGGTACCACCGGGCGCCGCCCTCGACACGCGTCGGATCGGACACGTCGCGCAGGGCGCGCTCGACCTCCTCGTCCTCGCCTGCCGAGTCGACTCGCACGATCTCGTGGTCGGCGAACGAGGCCCCGCCGTCACGCAGTACGTCCCGCCACGCCACCACACGCGGCGCCGGCAGTCCGGCATCCCGTACAGCGGCGGTGAACAGGTCCACCCGGCGGTTGCCGGGGTTGCCGACGACCGCGAGACGCAGCGGCGCGCTCGGGTTGTCCGGGGTATCCGGTACGCCCGGGGTATCCGGTACGCCCGGGGTGCTTTGCCTGGTCATTCGCCGACCGAGACGTACCGCCACACGGTGTCCCCGTCCTGGTCCTCGTCCGCGTCGTCGGCGTCGAGGTCGACCTCGACGCCCGCGGGCACCAAGGAGTCGAGAACGCGCTGGCGCAGCCCCTCGCTCAGGTAGTTGTGGTGCAGGTCGAGCTTGCTCAGGTGCGTCAGCGGCTGGCCCGCGAGGAGCGCGGTGGCGCCGTCGTCGGTGAGGACGCCCATCGACAGGTCGAGCGTGTCGAGCCGGGCCACCACCGGGGCGGCCGCCACGGCCGCCGCGATCTCGTCCTGGATCTCGCTGTTGCACAGGGCCAGGTGCTTCAGGGCCGGCAGCCGGGCGCCCGCCAGGAGGGGCTCGACGTCGGCGACGGTGGAGTCGCCGCCGTAGTCCGAAGTGCCCAGCCACAGGGCGAGGCGGGTCAGGGCGGGCAGGTCGCTCGCCGCGATGCCGCGCACCGCCTCGGCGGGCAGACCGCCGGTCTCCACGGTGAGGGAGCGCAGCCGCTCGTGGCGCACCGCCGGGAACGCCAGGCTGGTCCCACCGCGCACCGCGAACTCCGTCAGCTCCGGGAAGCCGTTGAGCAGCGGGGTCACGTCGCCCTGGGTGATCCAGGAGATCTCGCACTCCTCGAAGACGATGTCGCCGAGGAACAGCGCGCGCAGCGCCGTCAGCCGGTCCCGCGCTTCGAGGAGCGCCGCGATGATCGGCTCCGGCCCGTTCTCGTACGGGTCGCTCCACGCGCCGACCACGATCGCTTTGACGCGGCCGAGGTCCACGGCCTTGGCGAACCGGGCGAACGCCTCCGGCCACGTCTCCTCGCTGTCGTAGGACTCGACGGAGATCCGCCACGCGACGGTGTCGGCCGCGGGCAGCGCCGCGGGGTGCTTCGCGTCCGCCGCCGGAAAGTCGAAGGTGGGCAGGCCGTACAACTCCTGCAAGTGGTTCCCGATGGTCATGTCCGCTCCGTCCCCGATCCGTTCGCGCCGTCCGCGATCTCCGTTGGAAGTGAAGTTGTATCAACCGGCACTGACATCGACCGCCGCGGGGCGGCGTCCGGCCGCCGTTGTCAGACCCTGCCTCTACCGTCGGAAACGACGCGGCCGCACTCGGCGGACCGTGGGACGGGAGAGCCATGTACCGGCAGGGAGACGTGCTGATCGTGCCGCTCGCGGAGGGCGCGGTGCCCCCGCACACAGCGGACGCCCCCGACGAGCCGCGGGACGCCCGAGGGCGGCTCGTGCTCGCGCTGGGCGAGGTCACCGGCCACGCCCACGCGGTCGTCGGACCTGGCCGACTGGTGCGCGAACCGGGCCCGTTCGGCCCGCTCCTGCTCCATCTGCCCGACGGGGGACGGGTGGTGCACGAGGAGCACGCGGCGATACCGCTGCCCAAGGGCTGGTTCCGCGTGATCCGGCAGCGGGAGTACGTGCCGGGGTCGGTGCGGATCGTGGCGGACTGAGCTGGACAGGGGCGGGGACGTCGAGTGAGCGCGGACGGGGAGATGCGGGGGATGCGGGGGATGACCGACATGATGGGGGCGGATCGGATGACGCCGATGGAAGAGATGGGTGCACCGGCCGGGGGCGGCGCAGCGGCCGAGGGTGACGCACCGGCCGGGACGGTTGCGTCTGACGGAGTAGGCGCACCGCTCGGGGCGGGGGTGCAGGAGGTCGCGGGGAGCGGCCCGGCGGACCTGGCGCACTGGCGGGCGGTGGCCGCCGCCACCGGGCCCGCCGACCGGGATGCCGCCGAGGCCGGTGTGCGGCGCGCCTACCGTGCGGCCGGGCTGGCCGAGCCCGAGCGCATCCTGTGGGCGGACTCGCCCCGCGCCGCCGTGCTGCTGCTCGTGCGGCTGGCCGAAACCGGCGAACAGGGTTCCCCCGTCCGGGACGTGATCCGCAACGCACCATGGGCCGAGGCCCGTGAGCGGCTGCACGCGCGGCTCGGCCCGGCCGGTTGGGCCGCGCACTGGAACGCCACGGGCGGCCGTCTGTGGGACAGCACTCAGATGCTGGTCGACCGCATCAGAACGGGCCTGGTGGAGGAACTGTCCGCGCCGTCGCGCACGGTCGCGGGCGCGCGGGACCGCAGGAGCGAGACCGCGATCCGGCTGATGCTCCTGGACGCGGTGCTCGGCCAGCACGAGGCGGCCTGGCTCAGCGCCTTCGGGGCGGCGGACGCGGAGTCGGACCTGCGACTGTTCGCGCTCGACGGGTTGGCGCAGGTCGCCCGGTCGGCCGGATGGTGGTGGCCGTACGAGCGGGTGGCCGTGGTGTGCGAGCGGCCCACCGCACTGCACCGCGACGAGGCCGGCCGCCTCGACTGCGCGACAGGGCCCGCCCTGGCCTTCCCCGACGGATTCGCGCTGCACGCCTGGCGCGGTATGCCCGTGCCCGCGGACTTCCTGGCCGGGCTCGCCGGGCTGACCCCGCAGCGCATCCGCGAGGAGGAGAACGCGGAACTGCGCCGGGTGATGCTGGAGCACTTCGGCTACGACCGCTATCTGACGGAGTCCGGCGCGGAGCCCGTGCACCGGGACGCCACCGGCATTCTGTGGCGGGTCCAGCTCCCCGGCGACGAGGACGTGGTGATGGTGGAGGTCGTCAACTCCACCCCGGAGCCCGACGGCACCCACCGCACCTACTGGCTCCGCGTGCCCCCGCGCACGAGAACCGCACGCGAGGGCGTCGCCTGGACGTTCGGCCTGCAGGCGGACGCGTACGAGCCACAGCGCGAGACGTGACGGCGACGGCGACGGTGACAGCCCAGGCAGCGGATCCCGCCGGGTCGACGAACAGCGCGGCCGACGGCGCGAGCGCCATCACGGAGGAGTGGCACTTCTACAGCGGTCTGCAGCGGTCTGCAGCGGTCTTCAGCGGTCTTCAGCGGTGTACAGCGGCGGTGATGCGTTGGTTGCCCGGCACCGTGGCCACGACCGTGACAGTGACCGGTGCCACCACCGCAATCCGCGTTTGAACGTGTTCAAAAGAGGCGTACGATCCTGTCATGAGTGACAGAGCCGCCCAGCTCAAGGGCGTTCGTGCGTGGTTGGTCCTCTTTGTCGTGTGCCTCGTGCTCAGCGGGGCCACGGCCTTTCCGCTCGTGCATGAGCTGCGCTGGGCCGAGGACCTGTTGAACTGGCTGTCCGTCGGTGAGCACCTGCCCGCGCTGATGGAGTGGGTGGAACGCGTCCGTGCCGGACTCGACGAGGCCGACGCGGACTATCCGTTCCTGCTCTACGGCACGGACTGGCTGGCCTTCGCCCACCTTGTCATCGCCGTCGCGTTCTACGGGCCCTACCGCGACCCGGTGCGCAACGTCTGGGTGATCGAGTTCGGGATGATCGCGTGCGCCGGGATCATCCCGCTGGCCCTCATCTGCGGGCCGGTCCGGGGGATTCCCTTCTGGTGGTCGGTGATCGACATGTCCTTCGGGGTGTTCGGGTTGATCCCCCTGTACGTGGTGCGGCGGAAGATCAAGCGGCTCGAGGCGCTGACCCGCACATCCGGCGACGCCGCCCCCGTGCCGGCCTGAGTGACCGAGTGGCTGACAGCCCGTTCGGATCCTGGCCGCACGATCACAGGTCCGTCCCGGAGGACGTCACCCGTCGTCCGTCGCTCGCCTTCGACGAGGACGGCCTCCTCCGGCGGGTGCTCGCTCCGTCCGGGCAGGACGTCGTCGTACGCGGCCTGGTCAGGTGACCGCGGCGCGGCCTGTTGGCCGACGGGCACGTGCCCGTCACCGTCTTCAGGTCCCGCGCCGCGACGCGTCGCCCTCGTGCTCAGCGGCCGAACGCGCGGCGGCCCGGTCCGCGCTCACCGAAGATCTTGGTCAGGGTCTTCGACCGGAACAGGACGATCTGGGTGATCACCTGGAGGAGGATCCACGACACCGCGTACAGGGCGCCGTCCAGAGCGGGCACGGTGTCGACCGGGAGGGTGTACGCCATGATCAGCCGCGCCAGCGCGTCGCACAGCAGGCCGACGCCCCACAGCACGGTCAGGGCGCGCCATACGCGGCGGAAGCCCGCGTCCGACTCCCACAAGTGCTCCAGTTTCTCGGTGCGTCCGGGCAGCAGGGTGCGCAGTGCCTGGTAGGTGAACGGCCGCGCGGTGAACAGGGTGATCAGGAGCCAGACACCGGCCAGCGCGGTGAACAGGCCGTTGCGGGCCAGGGCGATGCGCGGGTCCGAGGTCAGCAGCGAGGCCAGCGCGCTCACCAGGAGCAGGGCGACGGTGAAGACGCCGATGGCGTCCAGTTTGCGGTGGCGTATCGCGGAGTGGAGCGTGTGCAGCGCGGGTGCGGAACCACTGAGCAGCAGTGCGGTGATCTCACTCGCACCGGCTTCGCGGAGCACGTAGTAGAGCCCGACGGGCAACACGATGTCGCAGACGACGGTGATCACGAAACCCCAGCGTGAGGAGGAGGTTTCGGGTGGGGTGGGGGGAGTCGCCGTCGTGGGCTGGGGGCTGGGTGTGGGGGAGGTCATGAAGTGTGCTCCAGGGGGAGGGCCTTACGGCGTACGCTGCACGGCCTGCGTACAGCGGTCGAACATGTCTGCCAGTTCCCGGGCGCACCGGTCGAGGTCGAGCGCCGCTTCGCACACGTGGTGGCGCAGGACGTTGTCGATGGCACCGCGAATGGCCAGAGCCATGGTGAGGCAGTCGAATTCGGCGAACTCCCCGGCCGTGCGGCCCTGTTCGAGGAGTGCGCCGAGCCGGTCCACCGACATGACCCTGCGTTCGATGGTCTCCAGGCCGGTGATCTGCTGATCCCCGATCATCCGCACGATCTCGGTGAGCGCCTGGGTGTCGAGCGGATAGCGGGCGGCGAAGTCGAAGTGGGTGATGACGTACGCGCTGAGCTTTCCGCGACAGGTGTTCTCCTCGCTCATCCGCGCACCCGCCAGTTGGTCGGCCTTTTCCATGATGGTGTGGACAACTTCGGCGAACAGCTCGGGTTTACCGGAGAAGTGGTACGAGATCATCCCGGTACTGCTGAGTTGGGCCTGCTGTGCGATCCTCGTGAATGACGTCTTCGCATATCCGGATTCGGCGAGCGATTCGATAGCCGCCTGTACTATCTGGGCTCGCCGTGCTTTCTGCGTGAAGGTCCGGGTATTCGCCTTGGCTGTCTTGGCCATCATGGCTTCAGGTTAGCCGGGTCATGATCGGGATTTTCCTAAAGTTCAAGAGTCCGTAGTCGCGCGGTGACACGTCCCTGTGCCTCGCGCGGCTCCTTGCCGGTCAGTGCGCCTGAACCCGCCGTGCCGTCGCGCGGACGACGTCCACCAGATCCATCGTGGCGAGGGAGCCGGTGTGCGGCCCAGTGGTCACCCCGGCGCGTATCGCCTCGGCGAACTCGTCGAGCAGCAGCATCAGTTGATCCGCCGCAGGCAGGGTCAGCCGCTCCTCGCGGTCCTGTTCCTCGATGAGCAGCGTCGGCTGGTGGGTGGGCGGCGGGGTGAACGCGCGCGTCACGGTCAGCCGCGCCCGGTCGCCCCACAGCGTGTAGGTCGACGCGTAGGTGTGCTCGAATCCGAACGTAAGATCGGCCAGCACCCCCGACGGGGAGGTCAGGAGTACCTGCCCCGACAGGTCGAGGCCGTCCGAGGCCCGGGTGCGCAGCGTCGCGCCGGCCACTTCGAGACCGGGACCGAGCAGCAGCACGGCGGCCCGCAGCGGATACACGCCGACGTCGAGGAGCGCGCCGCCGCCCAGACGGGAGTCGTAGCGGATGTCGTCGTCCGGCAGCGGCGGGATGCAGAACGCGGCGCTGAACGAGGCGGGCCGTCCGAGCCGGCCGTCGGCGGCCAGCGCGCGCACCCGGTCGTGCTGCGGGTGGTGGAGGAACATGAAGTTCTCCCGCAGCGTCAGGCCCCGCTCCGCCGCCAGCGCGCACAGCGAGCGCGCCTCGGCCGCATCGGTCCCGAGGGGCTTCTCCACCAGGACGTGCTTGCCCGCGCGCAAAGCCCGCTCGGCCCACTCGTGGTGCAGGGCCGTCGGGGTCGACACGTACACGGCGTCGATGTCGGGGCGCGCGAGGAGCGTCTCGGCGTCCTCCTCGGCCGCGCACCCGAACTGCTCCGCGAACAGGGCCGCCTTCTTCGCCGTCCGTCCGGCGACGGCCACCAGGTCCCATTGCGGCATCCGCGCCATCGTGGGCAGTACGCGCCGCTTGGCGATCGACGACGTACCGATCGCTCCCAGCCGCAGCGGCGCGGCCGCGGGCGCCGTCACAGCGACCTCAGCGCGGTGATCAGGGTGCGTGCCTGCACGTTCAGGTGGTGGCTGTAGCGCAGCAGCTCGTCGACCTGGTGCGCCGACACCCAGCGGAACTCGTCGGACACGAGGGGCAGCTCGTCCTCGACCTCGATGATCATGTAGTGGCTCTGCGCCTCCAGGAAGCGCCCGCCCTCCTCCGACAGCAGCACGTCGTACGCGGCGGTGCCGCGACGCTCGCGGACCTCGTCCCAGTACGGCGGCCAGGCGTCCGGCGGCAGCTCCGCGTAGTTCTCGGGCGTGTACTGCACCGTCGGGCCGAGCTCGACGACGGTCAGGAAGCCCGCTTCCGCGCGGGCGCGCAGCAGGACGTGCGGTACGCCGTCCACCCGCCGGACGAACAGCGCCGCCGTGCCCGTGCCGTGCGGCGCGATGAGCGGCTGCGACCACGCCGCGACCTCGCGCCGTCCCGAGACGACGTCGACCGCCACGACGCTGAAGTGGCGTCCGCTCACATGGGACACGGTGTGCGGGTCGCGCCGCCAGCCCTCGGTCTCGGCGAGCCCGATCGGCGTCACCCGTACGTCGTGCTCCGCCCTGCGCCGGGTGATCCAGCTGCGGATCTCGGCGTCCGTGTGCAGGGAGGGGGCGGGGCCGGTGGCGTCGGGCCGCCAGTCCGGCAGGCAGGACAGGACGGTACGGGCGTCCATGTTCACCACGTTGTCCTGCCGCAGAAGCATGTTGACCTGGCGCAGTGTCAGCCAGGCGAAGTCCTCGCCGGCCTCGACCTCGGGGCCGACCCGCACGATCATGTTGCGGTTCCGCTTGCGCAGGAACCAGGAGCCCTGCTCCGACTGGAGCACGTCGGCGATCACCGAGCCCGGCTCGGGGCGGCGGAAGCAGTCCAGGTACTTCACGGCCGAACCGCCGTGCACGCGCAGGTAGTTGCTCTTCGTCGCCTGGATCGTCGGGGACAGCTGCATCCCGTTCACATTGCCCGGCTCCGACTTCGCCTGCATCAGCAGGTGCGGGATGCCGTCGAAGTCCCGTACGGCGATCCCCAGGATGCCGATCTCGGGCTGGTCGATGACGGGCTGCTCCCACGCGGCCACCGGGCCGAAGTCCGAGCGGACCCGCAGCCCGTGCACCGCGAAGAACCCGCCGCTCGCGTGGCGCAGGTCGCCGGTGCCCTCCTCGAACCGCCAGCCGTCGAGCTCCGCGAACGGCACCCGCTCCACCTGCTGCGGCTGCGTACGACGCCGGTCCTCCAGCCACGCGGCGAGCTCCACGTCGCTCAGCACACCGCCCTCGACGGCCGCCGCCGAAGCGGCCAGCGCCGCCCGGATGCCGGCCTCCTCGCCGCGCGACGGCGCAGGCGCGGTTGTCGGAGCCATGGATCTGCCCTTCTCTCGATGCGGGACGGCCCCAAGACTGCCCGCTCGAATTCCGGCATTCGCCTAGAACATCGCCCTTGCGGCGGCTTCCCCCGCTGGCTACTATCCGCGGCCGCTTACGGTCCGCCCGGCCCGAAAACGTTCGCCGTGGGGCCTTCGCCAAAACCCGCGACATGCCGGTGGCCTGTCCGCCGGAAGGGCCCTAGAGATTCCCCTAGAGCGTTTCCTCCCCTCGCCGGACGGCCCCCGACCTCGTGCGAATGTGTGAACCGTCCCCGCCCTCCCGCCCTCGGTATTTGGAGTGCCATCGATGAACGAGCCGGTGCCCACCGACGTCCGGAACACCGCTCCGGGCCCTGAGCCCGTGGCTGTCGTCGGCCTCGCGTGCCGGCTCCCCGGCGCCGACGATCCGGCCGCGTACTGGCACCTGCTCACCGAGGGCCGCGGCGCCGTCACCGACACCCCCGAGGACCGGCGCACCGGTGTGCCCGCCGACGGCTGGCCCACCCCGCACGGCGGCACGGCGCCCCTGCGCGGCGGATACGTGACCGCCCCCGCCGACTTCGACGCCACGTTCTTCGGCATCTCGCCCCGCGAGGCCGACGCCATGGACCCGCAGGCCCGGCTCGCCCTCGAACTGGGCTGGGAAGCACTGGAGCACGCCGGCATCCCCGCCACCGCCGCCCCGCGCGCCACCGCCGTCTACCTGGGCGCGGACACCTGCGACTACGCCGACGTCGTCCGCGACGCCGGGCAGGGGGCGGGACACCACACCCTCACCGGCCTCAACCGCTCCCTCATCGCCAACCGCCTGTCCTACGCGCTCGGCGTCAGCGGCCCCAGCATGACGGTCGACAGCGCGCAGTCCTCCTCCCTGACCGCCGTCCAGCTCGCCTGCGACAGCCTGCGCCTCGGCGACAGCGAAGTCGCCCTCGCGGGCGGCGTCCACCTCAACCTCAGCCCCGAAAGCACCCTCGCCGCGGCCCAGTTCGGGGCGCTCTCCCCGGACGGCGCCTGCCACACCTTCGACGCCCGCGCCAACGGCTACGTACGCGGCGAGGGCGGCGGAGTCGTCGTCCTGAAACTGCTCTCCCGCGCCCTCGCCGACGGCGACCACGTCCACGCCGTCATCCGCGGCGGCGCCCTCAACAACGACGGCACCGGCACCAGCATCACCACCCCCGACGCCGACGCCCAGGCAGCCGTCCTGCGCGCCGCCTGCCAGCGCGCGGGCGTCGACCCCGCGGGCATCGGCTACGTCGAACTGCACGGCACGGGGACCCGCGTCGGCGACCCCGTCGAGGCCGCCGCGCTCGGCGCGGTCCTCGGCACCGCGGAAGGCCGGCGCGCGCCGCTCGCCGTCGGCTCCGTGAAGACCAACATCGGCCACCTCGAAGGCGCGGCGGGCATCGCGGGCCTCCTGAAGACCGTGCTGTGCCTCAGCCACCGCCGGCTGGTGCCCAGCCTCCACCACGAGGAGCCGAACCCCGCCATCGACCTGGACGGCCTCGGCCTCCACGTCCAGCGCGCGACCACCGACTGGACCCCGGCCGTCCCCGGCACCCCGCTGCGCGCCGGAGTCTCCTCCTTCGGCATGGGCGGCACCAACGTGCACCTCGTACTCGAAGAGGCTCCGGCGACGGAGGCGGCCCCGGCGACGGAGGCGGACCCGGGGGCCGAGACGACCGTGCTGACAGAGACGGCCGCGACGACTGAGGCGACTGGTACGACCGAGGCCACCGAGGCCGCGGCGGAGCCCACCGTGCCGTGGCTGCTCTCCGCCGCCACGCCCGAGGCGCTCCGCGCCCAGGCCGACCGCCTCGCCGCGCACGTCCGGGACAGCGGAGCCGGCCCCGTCGACACCGCGTGGTCACTGCTCACCACCCGTACCCACCTCGCGCACCGGTCCTTCGCCGTGGGCGCCGGCACCACCGCTCTGCTCGACGGAATCACCACCGCGACCCCGGCGGGACCGGTCGACGGGGACATCCACCGCCCGGTGTTCGTCTTCCCCGGCCAGGGCAGCCAGTGGCCCGGCATGGCGGCCGAACTCCTCGCCGGATCGCCCGTATTCGCCGCCCGGCTCGCCGAGTGCGCGGACGCCCTCGCCCCGCACGTCGACTGGGACCTCGCGGCCGTCCTGCGCGGCGACCCGGACGCCCCGCCGCTTGACCGTTCCGACGTCGTACAGCCCGTCCTGTGGGCCGTCATGGTGTCCCTCGCCGCTCTGTGGCAGTCCCACGGGATCCGGCCCGCCGCCGTCGTCGGTCACTCCCAGGGCGAGATCGCCGCGGCCGTCGTCGCCGGCGCGCTCAGCCTGGAGGACGCCGCGCTCGTCGTCGCCCTGCGCAGCAAGGTCCTCGTCCCCCTCGAAGGCCGCAGCGGCATGGTGTCGCTCGCCCTCGCCCAGGACGACGCCGTCCGCTTCGTCGCGCGGTGGGGCGACCGCGTCACCGTCGCCGCCCTCAACGGGCCCGCCTCCACCGTCGTCTCGGCCGACATCGACACCGTCACCGACATCCTCGCCACCGCCGAACGCGAGGACGTGCGCGCACGCCGCGTCGGCATCGACTACGCCTCGCACTCCCCGCACGTCGAACCCGTCCGCGAGGAGATGCTGCGCGCCCTCGCCCCCATCACCCCGCGCCGCCCGGACGTGCCGTTCCTGTCGACCGTCACCGGGGACTGGCTCGACCGCCCGGCCACCGACGCCGCCTACTGGTACGACAACCTCCGCAACCCCGTCCTCCTCGAACCGGCCCTCCGCGCCCTCACGCTCGCGGGCCACGGCGCCTTCGTCGAGGTCAGCCCGCACCCCGTACTGACCGCACCGGTGCAGGACACCGTCGAGACCAGCGCGGGCCCCGGGCACGCCGTCGTCACCGGCACCCTCCGCCGCGGCCAAGGCGGCGCCGCCCGCTTCCAGACCTCCCTGGCAGCCCTGTGGACCCGGGGCGCCGACGCCGACTGGACACCCTTCTTCACCGGCCTCGCACCGCGTCGCGTGCCGCTTCCCACATACGCGTTCCAGCGCCGCCGCCACTGGATCGGCGGCGCTCCCGGAACCGTGACGCCGCACCGGACGCACCGCACGCACCCGAACGTGGACGCTGCCGACACCGCCGCTACGGACCTTGAGCGCGACCGCGTACTTGCCCGCGACGGCGTACTTGCCCGCGATGCCGCGCTGGACCGCGATACCGCGCTGGACCGCGATACCGTGCCGGACCGCGATGCCGCGCTGGACCGCGATGCCGCGCTCGACCTCGTCCGCGACTGTGCCGCCGTCGTCCTCGGCCACCCGGACCGCACCCAGGTCGACCCGCAGCGAACCTTCAAAGAACTCGGCATCGACTCCGTCACCGCCGTGGAACTGCGCGACCGGATCAACACCCTGTCCGGCGCCCGCCTCCCCACGACCGCCGTCTACGAGTACCCGACCCCCGCCCGCCTCGCCGCGCACCTGAGCGCCCCCGACGCCGCGACCGACGACACGGACCGCCCCGACCGCCGCACCGCCGCGGACGAGCCGATCGCCATCGTGTCGATGGGCTGCCGCTACCCCGGCGGCGTCCGCTCACCGGAAGACCTCTGGCGCCTGGTCCGCGACGAGGCGGACGCCGTCTCCGCCTTCCCCGCCGACCGCGGCTGGGACCTCGACGCCCTCTACGACGCCGACCCCGACCGCACCGGCACCACGTACGTCCGTGAAGGCGGGTTCCTGCACGACGCGGGCGAGTTCGACGCCGCCTTCTTCGGGATCTCGCCGCGCGAGGCGACCGCGATGGACCCGCAGCAGCGGCTGCTCCTGGAGACCACCTGGGAGACCGTCGAACGGGCCGGACTCGACCCCCGCGCCTTGCACGCCAGCACCACCGGCGTCTTCGTCGGCGCCACCGCGCCCGAGTACGGTCCGCGCCTGCACGAGGCCGGAGAGGCCGTCGAGGGGCACGTCCTCACCGGCACGACGGCCAGCGTCGCCTCCGGCCGCATCGCGTACGCGCTGGGTCTGGAGGGGCCGGCGGTCACGGTCGACACGGCCTGCTCCTCGTCGCTCGTCGCCCTGCACCTCGCCGTCCGCGCCCTGCGCGCCGGAGACTGCTCGCTCGCCATCGCCGCGGGCGCCACCGTCATGTCGAGCCCCGGCATGTTCGTCGAGTTCGGCCGCCAGCGCGGACTCGCCGCCGACGGCCGCTGCAAGCCCTTCGCCGCCGACGCGGACGGCACCAACTGGGCCGAAGGTGTGGGCGTTCTGCTCCTGGAGCGCCTGTCGGAGGCGCGGGCCAATGGCCACCAGGTGCTCGGTGTCGTACGCGGCTCGGCGATCAATCAGGACGGCGCGTCGAACGGCCTGACCGCGCCGAACGGCCTCTCCCAGCAGCGGGTCATCCGCGCGGCACTGGCCGATGCAGGCCTGTCGGCCGGGGACGTGGACGTGGTCGAGGCCCATGGCACGGGCACCAAGCTCGGCGACCCGATCGAGGCGCAGGCGCTGCTTGCCACCTACGGGCAGGAGCGCGCGGCCGAGCAGCCGTTGTGGCTGGGGTCGTTGAAGTCCAACATCGGTCACGCCCAGGCCGCGGCAGGAGTCGGCGGCGTCATCAAGATGGTGCAGGCCATGCGGGCGGAACTCCTCCCGAGGTCCCTGCACGCCGAAGCCCCCTCGCCGCTCGTCGACTGGCAGTCCGGCGCGGTGGAGCTGCTGGCGCAGACCCGGGACTGGGCGGAGCCCGACGGGCGTCCGCGCCGGGCCGCGGTGTCGTCCTTCGGGATCAGCGGCACCAACGCCCACGTCATCCTCGAAGCCGCACCCGAGCCCGTCGTCACCGACAAGCCCGAGAGCGCCGTCACCCTGCCCTGGCTCGTGTCCGCCCGCACCCCGTCCGCGCTCGCGGAACAGGAGCGGCGGCTCGCGGAGTTCACCGCCGACACCACGACCCATGACCCGGTGGATGTGGCGTGGTCGTTGTGGCGGTCGCGGTCGGCGTTCGAGTGCCGGTCGGTGGTGGTCGGGGGAGAGCCGGTGGTGTCGGGCTCGGCGGTGGCCGCGGCGTCGTCCCCGGTGTTCGTGTTCCCGGGGCAGGGGGCGCAGTGGGTGGGGATGGCGGTCGAGCTTCTCGACTCCTCTGCGGTGTTCGCGGCGCGGTTCGAGGAGTGTGCCGTCGCGCTGGACGAGTTCGTTGACTGGTCGTTGATGGATGTGGTGCGGGGTGTGGAGGGTGCGCCCGGGTTCGACCGGGTGGACGTGGTGCAGCCTGTGTTGTGGGCGGTGATGGTGTCGCTTGCGGCGTTGTGGGAGTCGTTCGGTGTGAAGCCGGCTGCGGTGGTGGGGCATTCTCAGGGTGAGATTGCTGCTGCTGTGGTGGCGGGTGCGTTGAGTGTGTCTGATGGTGCTCGGGTGGTGGCGTTGCGGTCGCGTGCGATCACGGCGTTGGCCGGTCGTGGCGGCATGGTCTCGGTTGCGCTTCCGGCGCAGGGTGCTCAGGAGTTGGCCGATCGCTGGACGGGTCGGGTGTCGGTGGCCGCCGTGAACGGGCCGACCTCGACCGTGGTCTCCGGTGACGCCGACGCGCTGGATGAGCTGGTCACGTACGCCGACGCCGAGGGCATCCGCGTCCGCCGCATCGAGGTCGACTACGCCTCGCACTCGGCCCATGTGGAGTCCATCGAGGCCGAGTTGGCGGACGTTCTGGGTTCGGTGACGGCCCTGGAGCCGTCCGTTCCGTTCCTGTCCACCGTGACGGGGGAATGGATCGACTCCGCTGTCACGGACGGCCGGTACTGGTACCGCAACCTGCGCCAGACCGTGCAGCTGGCGCCCGCCATCGCCGCGCTGGTCGCCGAGGGCCACGGCGCGTTCCTGGAGATGAGCCCGCACCCGGTCCTGACGGTCCCGGTCGCCGAGACCGTCGAGGACGCGGGCGCGGATGCGGTCGTGGTGGGTTCGCTGCGGCGCGGTGAAGGCGGCCTCGACCGCTTCTACCTCTCCCTCGGTGAGGCCTGGGCGCGGGGCGTTGCCGTCGATTGGGCGCCTGCGTTCGATGGTCTGTCTCCTCGCCAGGTCGATTTGCCGACTTATGCCTTCCAGCGCCGCCGTTACTGGCTTGAGGTGCCGAAGGCGCAGGTCGCCGCCGACCCTGTCGAGGAGCAGTTCTGGCGGACCGTCGAGGAAGGTGACCTGGAGGCGCTCGCCGGCACGCTCGGTGTCGAGGAGGGGCTGGACGCGGTCGTCCCTGCCCTGGCCGCCTGGCGCACCGCCCGTCGCGAGCGGGGCGCGGTCGACGGCTGGAGGTATCGCACGGAGTGGAGGCCCCTGCCCGTCGCCGCGCCGGCGTCGATCGGCGGGACCTGGCTGCTCGTCGTCCCGGAGCAGTTGGGCGACGATCGGCTCGTCGCCGAGGTGCTGTCCGCGCTGGAGACACGCGGCGACCGTGCGGTCGTCGTGACCGCCGCCGGAGACCTGGACGGTGCCGCGTTCGCCACTCTGCTCGCGGAGTCCGGCGCCGGGTCGGCCGACTACGCCGGGGTGCTGTCGCTCCTGGCCCTGGACGAGCGCCCGCACCCGCGGCAGCCCGCCGTGCCGCTAGGCCTCGCCGGGACCCTCACGCTCGTCCAGGCCCTCGGCGGCGCGGAGATCGACGCACCGCTGTGGTGTGTGACCCGGGGTGCCGTGGGCACCGGTCCGCAGGACGCGCCGACCGCGCCCGGGCAGGCCGGTGTGTGGGGCCTCGGCCGGGTCGCCGCCCTGGAACACCCCAAGCGGTGGGGCGGGCTCGTGGACCTCCCGGCCGCCGGGACCGACCAGGCCGTCGACCTGCTCCTGGACACCGTCACGGCGGGCACCGCGGAGGACCAGGTGGCCCTGCGCGACGGCACGGCGTACGGCCGTCGCCTTGTCCACGCGGCCACCGGCGGCAAGGCGGCCCCGCGCGAGTGGAAGCCGCGCGGCACGGTCCTTGTCACCGGCGGTACCGGCGCGCTCGGCGCCCACGTCGCCCGTTGGCTGGCGGCGCGGGGAGCGGACCACCTCGTCCTCACCGGCCGCCGCGGTGACGGCGCCCACCTGGCCGACCTGCGGGACGAACTCGCGGCCCAGGGCACCCGGCTCACCGTCGCCGCCTGCGACACCGCGGACCGCGACGCCCTTGCCGGCCTGGTCGGCAGCCTCGCCGAGGACGGCAGCCCCGTACGTTCTGTCGTTCACGCGGCGGGCGTCAGCGTGCTCGGCCCGATGGCGGAGACCGGCGTCGACGACCTCGCCGCCACCCTGTCCGGGAAGGTCCTCGGCGCCGCCCGCCTCGACGAGGTCCTCGACGCCGCCGAGCTCGACGCCGTCGTCTACTTCTCGTCGATCTCCGGTACGTGGGGCGTCGCCGACCACGCCGCGTACGGCGCGGCCAACGCGATCCTCGACGCCCGCGCCGAACGCCGCCGCGCCGACGGCGCCCCGGTGCTCTCCGTCGCCTGGGGACCGTGGGCGGGCGGCGGCATGATCGCCGAGTCCGTCCAGGACGACCTGCGCCGCAGGGGCGTCCCCGTCATCCGGCCGAGCGCCGCCGTCGCCGGGCTGCAGCAGGCCCTCGACCACGACGACACGGTCGTCGCGGTCGCCGACGTCGACTGGCGCCGTTTCGCCGAGGTCTTCACCTCGGTGCGCAGCAGCGCCCTGCTGGCCGAACTGCCCAGCGCACAGGCCGAGAACACCGACACAGCGGTCAAGGACGGCGACGAGACCTCCGCCGCGCTCCGCGCCCTGGCCGACCTCCCGCCCGCCCGTCGACTCGCCGCACTGCGGACGCTCGTCGCCACCCATGTGGCGGCCGCACTGGGCCACGCCGACACCGAGGCCGTCAGCGTGGAGGCCGCGTTCAAGGACCTGGGCTTCGACTCCCTCACCGCCGTCGCCCTGCGCGACCGGCTGCACCGCGCCTCCGGCCTCAAACTCCCCACCACCGTTGTCTTCGACCACCCCAGCATCTCCGCACTCGCCGCCTTCCTCGACGACGTCGCGTTCGGGGCACAGGACCACGAGCAGACGGACACGCGGCCGGGGACCGAGGTGGCGCGCGCGGCGGACCTCCGGGGCGCGGGCGACGACGAGGACGACGACCCGATCGCCATCGTCTCCATGGGCTGCCGCTTCCCCGGCGGCGTCCGCACCCCGGAAGACCTGTGGCGGCTGGTCCTCGACGGCACCGACGCGATCACCCCGCTCCCCACCGACCGGGGCTGGGACCTGGCCGCCCTCTACGACCCCGACCCCGACCACCTCGGCACCAGCTACGTGCGCGAGAGCGGGTTCCTCGACAGCGCGGGCGAGTTCGACGCCGCCTTCTTCGGCATCTCGCCGCGCGAGGCGACCGCGATGGACCCGCAGCAGCGGCTCCTTCTCGAAACCTCCTGGGAGACCCTGGAGCGGGCCGGAATCGACCCGAAGAGCCTGCGGGGCAGCTCCACCGGCGTCTACGTCGGCCTCACCGACCAGGAGTACGCCACCCAGCTGCGCGCCGCGTCCGGCGACAACGAGGGATACCTCGCCACCGGCGCGGCGGCCAGCGTCGCCTCCGGCCGCATCGCGTACGCGCTGGGTCTGGAGGGGCCGGCGGTCACGGTCGACACGGCCTGCTCCTCGTCGCTCGTCGCCCTGCACCTCGCCGTCCGTGCCCTGCGCGCGGGCGAGTGCCGCCTCGCGCTGGCGGGCGCCGCCACGGTGATGTCGGGACCGGGTGCGTTCGTCGCCTTCAGTCGGCAGCGCGCGCTCGCCGCCGACGGCCGCTGCAAGCCCTTCGCCGCCGACGCGGACGGCTTCGCGCTCTCCGAGGGCGTCGGCGTCCTGCTCCTGGAGCGCCTCTCCGACGCGCGGGCCAACGGGCACCAGGTCCTCGGTGTCGTACGCGGCTCGGCGATCAATCAGGACGGCGCGTCGAACGGCCTCACCGCCCCGAACGGGCCCTCCCAGCAGCGGGTCATCCGCGCGGCGCTCGCGGACGCGCACCTGTCCGCCGGGGACGTGGACGTGGTCGAGGCCCACGGCACGGGCACCAAGCTCGGTGACCCGATCGAGGCGCAGGCGCTGCTTGCCACCTACGGGCAGGAGCGGGCGGCCGGGCAGCCGTTGTGGCTGGGGTCGGTGAAGTCCAACATCGGGCACACGCAGGCCGCGTCCGGCATGGCCGGGATCATCAAGATGGTGCAGGCCATGCGCCACGGCACGCTGCCCATGTCCCTCAGGGCGGAGGAACCGTCCCCGATCGTCGACTGGTCCACGGGCACGGTCGAGCTGCTGGCGCAGACCCGGGACTGGGCGGAGCCGGACGGGCGTCCGCGCCGGGCCGGGGTGTCGTCCTTCGGCATCAGCGGCACCAACGCCCACGTCATCGTCGAGGCCCCACAACCGGCCGGCGAAGAACCTGCCCCGGTCCGTGAGTCCGCGCCCGCCCTGCCCTTCCTGGTCTCCGCCCGGACCGAAGAGGCACTGACCGCCCAGGTCCGTCAGCTGACCGCACACCTGGAGTCCACACCCGCGGACCCGGTGGATGTGGCGTGGTCGTTGTGGCGGTCGCGGTCGGCGTTCGAGTGCCGGTCGGTGGTGGTCGCGGGGGAGCCGGTGGTGTCGGGCTCGGTGGTGGCCGCGGCGTCGTCCCCGGTGTTCGTGTTCCCGGGGCAGGGGGCGCAGTGGGTGGGGATGGCGGTCGAGCTCCTCGACTCGTCGCCGGTGTTCGCGGCGCGGTTCGCTGAGTGTGCTGCGGCGTTGAGTGAGTTTGTGGACTGGTCGCTCACCGATGTGGTGCGGGGTGTGGAGGGTGCGCCCGGGTTCGATCGGGTGGATGTGGTTCAGCCCGTGTTGTGGGCGGTGATGGTGTCGCTTGCGGCGTTGTGGGAGTCGTTCGGTGTGAAGCCGGCTGCGGTGGTGGGGCATTCTCAGGGTGAGATTGCTGCTGCTGTGGTGGCGGGTGCGTTGAGTGTGTCTGATGGTGCGCGGGTGGTGGCGTTGCGGTCGCGTGCGATCACGGCGTTGGCCGGTCGTGGCGGCATGGTCTCGGTCGCGCTGGCGGCCGAGGGCGCTGCTGACCTGGCGGGTCGTTGGCCGGGTCGGGTGTCGGTGGCCGCCGTGAACGGGCCGACCTCGACGGTGGTCTCCGGTGACGCGGACGCGCTGGATGAGTTGGTCGCGTACGCCGACGCCGAGGGCATCCGCGTCCGTCGTATCGAGGTGGATTACGCCTCGCATTCGGCTCATGTGGAGTCGATCGAGTCGGAGTTGGCGGAGCTGCTGTCTCCGGTGACGGCCTTGGAGCCGTCGGTGCCGTTCCTGTCGACGGTGACGGGGGAGTGGGTCGAGCCGGGTCAGACCGATGGCGGGTACTGGTATCGCAACCTGCGGCAGACGGTGCAGCTGGCGCCCGTTGTGGCGAAGCTGGTGGCCGAGGGCCATGGCGCGTTCCTGGAGATGAGCCCGCACCCGGTGCTTACCGTTCCGGTCGCCGAGACCGTCGAGGCTGCCGGTTCGGATGCCCCGGTCGTCGGGTCCCTGCGGCGCGGCGAAGGCGGCCTCGACCGTTTCTACCTCTCCCTCGGCGAAGCCTGGGCGCGGGGCGTTGCCGTCGATTGGGCGCCTGCCTTCGATGGTCTGTCTCCTCGCCAGGTCGACTTGCCGACTTATGCCTTCCAGCGCCGTCGATACTGGCTTGAGGTGCCCAAGGCGCAGGTCGCCGCCGACCCCGTCGAGGAGCAGTTCTGGCGGACCGTCGAGGAAGGCGACCTGGAGGCGCTCGCCGGCACGCTCGGTGTCGAGGAGGGGCTGGACGCCGTCGTCCCTGCCCTGGCCGCCTGGCGCACCGCCCGTCGCGAGCGGAACGTGCTCGACGACTGGCGCTACCGGGTGGTGTGGAAGCCGTTCGCCGCTCCTGGCAGTGGCGCCCTCACCGGCGACTGGCTGCTCGTCGTGCCGGAGGCCCGGGACGGTGACGACCTGACCGCGCGTACCCGTCGGGTGCTGACGGAGTCGGGGGCCGGCGTCGTGCCGGTCGTCGTGCCCGAGCAGGCGGACCGTGCGGTCCTCGCCGAACTGCTCGACGCCGCAGTCCTGGACGCGGGAGGGGTACCGGCGGGAGTGCTGTCGCTGCTCGCCCTCGACGACGAGCCGGACAAGCGCAGCCCCGGTGTCACCAAGGGACTGCTGGCCTCCATGGCGTTGAGCCAGGCCCTCGACGACGCCGGGGTCCGCGCCGGTCTGTGGACGCTGACCCGCGGGGCCGTCACCGTCGACACCGACGACGAGCGGACGCCGAACGCGGATCAGGCCGCCGTCTGGGGCCTCCTCCGGGTCGCCGCGCTCGACGACCCCGAGCGGGCCGGGGGCCTGGTCGACCTCCCGGCCACCGATGCCGCCGACGCTGACGTGCTGGCCCACCTGCCCGCCCTGCTGGCCGGGGGTGAAGGTACGGCCAAGGAGAGCGAGTTCGCGCTGCGGGCCGGTGCCGTGGGCGTCCGGGTCCGCCGCATGGTGCGCTCCCCGCTCGGCGCCGCACATTCCGGCGGGGCGTCCGCGTGGCAGCCGCGCGGGACGGTCCTGGTCACCGGTGGTACGGGCGCGCTCGGCGCCCACGTCGCCCGGGACCTCGCCCGGGAGGGTGCCGAGCACCTCGTCCTGACCAGCAGGCGCGGCCCCGACGCGCCCGGGGCGGCCGAGCTGGGGCGGGAGTTGGCCGATCTCGGCTGCCGGGTGACGATCGCCGCCTGCGACGTCGCCGACCGGGCCGCGCTCGCCGCGCTCCTGGCCGGTCTGCCCGCCGAGCCCGCGCTGACGGCGGTCGTGCACACCGCGGGCGCCGTCGACCAGGCGCGGCCCCTCACCGAGGTCGACGCGGGCGAGGCGGTCGACCTGATGCACGCCAAGGTCGTCGGCGCCCAGAACCTGCACGACCTGCTCGCCGGGCACCCCTTGGACGCCTTCGTGCTCTTCTCCTCCGGCGCCGGGGTCTGGGGCAACGGCGGCCAGGGACCGTACGCGGCGGCCAACGCCCACCTCGACGCCTTCGCCGAGCGGCGCCGAGCCGCCGGGCTGCCCGCGACCTCCGTCGCGTGGGGTGCCTGGGCGGGCGGCGGCATGGTCGACGCCGAGGTGGCGGAGCAGCTGCTCCGGCGCGGCGTGCCCGCGATGGAGCCCCGGCTCGCCGTCCGCGCCCTGCGCGAGTCGGTGACGGCGGACGACGCGACCGTCGTCGTGGCGGACATCCGCTGGGACCGCTTCGTCCCGGCCTACTGGGCCCACGGGCACCGTCCCCTCATCGACGAGATCCCGGACGTCCAGGCGCTGTCGACCACTGACGCCGCCGACGCCGCCGAGCAGGCCGGGGACGCGGCGGACGGGGCCCCGGCCCTGGGCGGGCTGCGCGCCGAGCTGACCGCACTGCCCCCGGCCAAGCGCAGGCGTCGCCTTGCCGAGCTGATCCGTACGCACGTCGGCGCGGTCCTCGGTGACGGAGCGGCCGAGGCGGTCAAGCCGGGCAAGGCGTTCCGCGACATGGGCTTCGACTCCCTGACCGCCGTGGAGCTGCGCAACAGGCTCGGCGCCGCCCTCGGCACCAAGCTCTCCGCGACGCTCGTCTTCGACCACCCCACGCCGAACGCGCTCGCCGACCACCTGGGCGCCGAGCTGTTCCCGGCCGACGACGACGGCGCCACCGGCCTCGACCCCCGGCTCCGGGAGATCGAGGCGGCCTACCGCGCCGACTCCGACCCGGCGGGCCGGCGGGAACTCGTCGACGCGCTGCGCGGCCTGCTCGACTCCTGGACCGCGTCCGCCGCCACCGGCGACACGGCCCCCGCGGCCGTCGACGAGGAACTGGTCGGCGCCTCCGACCAGGACATGTTCGACCTGATCGACAAGGAACTCGGGATCTCCTGAGCGGTCCCCGACACGACATCCCGATTCTCGAAGGGCTGACTGGCATGGCCAACACGGACAACACCGAGGACAAGCTGCGGGACTACCTCAAGCGCGTCACCACGGACCTGCGGCAGACCCGCGGCAGACTCACCGAACTGGAGACGCGGGCGCACGAGCCCGTCGCCATCGTGGCCACCGCCTGCCACATGCCCGGCGGAGTGCGCAGCCCCGAGGACCTGTGGCGGATCGTCGCCGACGGCGTCGACACCGTCTCGGATCTGCCGACCGACCGTGGCTGGGACATCGACGCGCTGTACGACCCCGACCCCGAGCACATCGGGACCAGCTACGTCCGCCAGGGCGCCTTCCTCCACGACGCGGCCGAGTTCGACGCGGGCTTCTTCGAGATCTCGCCGCGTGAGGCGACCGCGATGGACCCGCAGCAGCGGCTCCTCCTGGAGACCACCTGGGAGGCGTTCGAACGCGGCGGCATCGACCCCACCACCCTGCGCGGCAGCTCCACCGGTGTCTTCGTCGGCGCCAGCAACCAGGCGTACGCGCCCGACGGCACCCGCGCCCCCGAGGGCATCGAGGGACACCTGCTGACCGGCGGGTCCGCCGCCGTCCTGTCCGGCCGCATCGCCTACAACTTCGGCTTCGAGGGCCCGGCCGTCAGCCTCGACACCATGTGCTCCTCGTCCCTTGTGGCCCTCCACCTCGCCGTGCGGGCCCTGCGGTCCGGCGAGTGCTCCATGGCCGTCGCGGGCGGCGTCACCGTCATGGCCAGCATGCGCAACTTCATCGAGTTCAGCCGCCAGCGCGGACTCGCCGCCGACGGCCGCTGCAAGCCCTTCGCCGCGGGCGCCGACGGCACCGGCTGGGGCGAGGGCGTGGGCGTCCTGCTCCTGGAGCGCCTGTCGGACGCGCGGGCCAACGGCCATCAGGTCCTCGCGGTCATCCGCGGCTCGGCGATCAACCAGGACGGCGCCTCGAACGGCCTGACCGCGCCGAACGGGCCCTCCCAGCAGCGCGTCATCCGCGCCGCACTGTCCGACGCGGGCCTGACGGCCGCGGACGTCGACGTGGTCGAGGCCCACGGCACGGGCACCAAACTCGGCGACCCGATCGAGGCCCAGGCGCTCCTCGCCACCTACGGCAAGGAACGCGACGCCGACACCCCGCTGTGGATCGGCTCCCTCAAGTCCAACGTCGGCCACACGCAAGCCGCTTCCGGTGTCGCCGGCGTCATCAAGATGGTCGAGTCGCTGCGCCACGGCGTGGCGCCCGAGTCGCTGCACGGCGAGGAGATCACCCCGCACGTCGACTGGTCATCCGGCACCCTGCGCCTGCTCACCGAGGCCGTCGACTGGCCCGAGACCGGTCGGCCGCGCCGCGCGGGCGTCTCCTCCTTCGGCGGCAGCGGCACCAACGCCCACGTCGTCCTGGAGCAGGCGCCGGCCCCCGAGCCCGCCGAGGAGACGGCCGTCGAGGACGCCGCGCCGGCCGGCGAGGACGCCGCGCCGGCCGGTGCCGCGCTGCCCTGGCTGCTTTCGGCCCGCTCGGACACCGCACTGCGGGAGCAGGCGCGGCGGCTCGCCGACCGCGTCGAGTCCGCCGAGCTGTCCGCCGTCGACGTCGCCCACGCCCTCGCCACCGGCCGCGCCGCTCTTGAGGAGCGCGCCGTCGTCGTCGGCGCCGACCGCACGACGCTCCTGAACGGCCTGCACGCCCTGGCCCGCGGCGAACAGCCCGCGACCGCCGCCCGCGGCCTCGCCGAGAGCGAGAGCGCGGACCCCGTCTTCGTGTTCCCCGGGCAGGGGGCGCAGTGGGTGGGCATGGCGGTCGAGCTTCTCGACTCCTCGCCGGTGTTCGCGGCGCGGTTCCAGGAGTGTGCCGTCGCGCTGGACGAGTTCGTCGACTGGTCGTTGATGGATGTCGTGCGGGGTGAGGAGGGCGCGCCCGGGTTCGACCGGGTGGACGTCGTACAGCCCGCTTTGTGGGCCGTGATGGTGTCGCTTGCGGCGCTGTGGGAGTCCTTCGGTGTGAAGCCCGCCGCGGTGGTGGGGCACTCTCAGGGCGAGATCGCTGCCGCTGTGGTGGCGGGTGCGTTGAGTGTGTCTGATGGTGCTCGGGTGGTGGCGTTGCGGTCGCGTGCGATCACGGCGTTGGCCGGTCGTGGCGGCATGGTCTCGGTCGCCCTTCCGGCGCAGGGTGCTCAGGAGTTGGCCGATCGCTGGACGGATCGGGTGTCGGTGGCCGCGGTGAACGGGCCGACCTCGACGGTGGTCTCCGGTGACGCCGACGCGCTGGATGAGCTGGTCACGTACGCCGACGCCGAGGGCATCCGCGTCCGCCGCATCGAGGTCGACTACGCCTCGCACTCGGCCCATGTGGAGTCCATCGAGGACGAGTTGGCGGACGTTCTGGGTTCGGTGACGGCCCTGGAGCCGTCCGTGCCGTTCCTGTCCACCGTGACGGGGGAGTGGATCGACTCCGCTGTCACGGACGGCCGGTACTGGTACCGCAACCTGCGCCAGACCGTGCAGCTGGAACCCGCCGTCGCCGCGCTGGTCGCCGAGGGCCACGGCGCGTTCCTGGAGATGAGCCCGCACCCGGTCCTGGCCGTCCCGGTCGCCGAGACCGTCGAGGCGGCCGGTTCGGACGCTCCGGTCGTCGGGTCCCTGCGGCGTGGCGAAGGCGGCTTCGACCGCTTCTACCTCTCCCTCGGCGAGGCCTGGGCGAAGGGCGTCGCCGTCGACTGGGCCGCCGCCTTCGCGGAGCTGTCGCCGCGCCGGGTCGACCTGCCGACCTACGCGTTCCAGCGCAGCCGCTACTGGCTCGACCTGCCCAAGGCGCAGGCCGACGCGGACCCCGCGCAGGAGCAGTTCTGGCGCAGCGTCGAGGAAGGCGACCTGGAGGCGCTCGCCGGGACGCTCGGCCTGGAGGGAACTGACGGTCTCGGCGACCTCGTGCCCGCGCTCTCCGCCTGGCACCGGGGACGACAGGGCCGTGCCCGCCTCGACAGCTGGCGCTACCGGGTCGTGTGGCGGCCGCACCGCCTGCCGGAGGACCACGAACTCAAGGGCACCTGGCTGCTCGCGGTGCCCGCGGAGCAGCTGGGTTCGCCGCTCGTCAGCGGGGTCGCCGGGGCGATGGGCCGGGCCGGGGCGACCGTCGTCACCCTAGTCATGGCCGACGACGACCTCGACCGCGAGCGGATCGCCGCCCGGCTGACCGCCGCCGTCGCCCAGACCGGCACCGACTCCGGCACCGACTCCGGCACCGAATCCGGCACCGAATCCGGCGCCGACTCCGTACAGGGCGTCGTCTCGCTGCTCGCCCTCGACGAGCGCCCGGCACCCGCGCACCCCGGGGCGACCGCGGCGATGGTCTCCTCGCTGCTGCTCGTCCAAGGGCTGCTCGACGCCGACATCGACGCCAAGATGTGGTTCCTCACCAGCGGAGCCGTCGCCACCGGCGCCCAGGGGGACGCCGTCGACCACCCGGTCCAGGGCGCCCTGTGGGGCTTCGGCCGTGTCGTCGCCCTCGAACAGCCGCGCCGCTGGGGCGGGTTGATCGACCTCCCCGCCGACGTGGACGACGACACCGCCCACGGACTGGTCGCCCTCCTCGCCGCCCGCGGCGACGAGGACCAGGTCGCCCTGCGCGGGCGCGATGCCCACATCCGCCGCCTCGTCCGCGCGCCGCTCGCCGGCCGGAGCGCCCCGCGCACCTGGCGCACCGGCGGCGCCGCGCTCGTCACCGGCGGCACCGGCGGCCTCGGCGCCCACACCGCCCGGCTCCTGGCCCGCAGCGGCGCCGAGCACCTCGTCCTGACCAGCCGCCACGGGGCCGACGCGCCCGGCGCGGCCGAACTGGAGCGGGAGCTGACCGGCCTCGGCTGCCGGGTCACCATCGCGGCCTGCGACGTCGCCGACCGGGACGCGCTGCGCCGCCTCGTCGAGCAGGTCGAGGCCGACGGGCCCGCCATCCGTACCGTCGTCCACACCGCGGGCGTCGGGATGCTCGCGCCGCTCGCCGACACCGAGCTCGACTTCTTCGCCGAGGGCGCCCGCGCGAAACTGCTCGGTGCCGCGAACCTCGACGTGCTCTTCGACCACGACCGCCTCGACGCCTTCGTCCTGTACTCGTCCGTCGCGGGCACCTGGGGCAGCGGCGACCACGGCGCCTACTCCGCGTCGAACGCCTACGTCGACGCCCTCGCCGAGAACCGCAGGGCCCGCGGCCTGACCGGCACGTCCCTCGCATGGGGCATCTGGAGCCCCGAGGGCGGCGGCATGGCCGTCAACGTCGTACGCGAGCAACTGCGCTGGCGCGGCATCCCGTTCATGGACGCCGACCTCGCCGTCGCCGGGCTCCAGCAGGCACTCGACCACGACGAGACCTTCCTCGCCGTCGCCGACATCGACTGGGAGCGCTTCGTCCCCGTCTTCACCGCCGCCCACCCGCGGCCGCTGCTCCACGAGGTGCCCGAGGTCGCCGAGGCGATGAAGGCCGACGAGGCCGTTCTCGACCGCGCCACCGACCGGCGCGGCGGACTGCGCGAACAGCTCGCCGCCCTGCCCGCCGCCGAACGCGAGCGGGCCCTCACCGACGTGGTCCGCACCCAGGTCGCCGCCGTCCTCGGCTACGCCGACGGCAACGACGTCGCCGCCACCCGCGCCTTCCGCGAACTCGGCTTCGACTCCCTCACCGCCGTCGAACTGCGCAACCGCCTCAACGAGGCGACCGGCCTGGCCCTGCCCGCCACCATCGTCTTCGACCACCCCAACGTCCGTGACCTCGTACGCCACCTGCGCGGACACCTCATCGACGACAGCGCCGACGAGCAGCCTGCCGCGCTCCCCGCCGTACCGGCCACCCGCCCCGCCCACGAGGACGAGCCGATCGCCATCGTCTCCATGGGCTGCCGCTTCCCCGGCGGAGCGCACTCGCCCGAGGACTTCTGGCGGCTCGTCCTCGACGGCACCGACGCGATCTCCCCGCTCCCCGCCGACCGCGGCTGGAACGTGGAGGACCTGTACGACCCCGACCCCGACCGGGCGGGCACCACGTACGCGCGGGACGGCGGATTCCTGCACGACGCGGGCGAGTTCGACGCCGCCTTCTTCGGGATCTCGCCGCGTGAGGCGACCGCGATGGACCCGCAGCAGCGGCTCCTCCTCGAAACCTCCTGGGAGACCCTGGAGCGGGCCGGCATCGCCCCCGACAGCCTGCGCGGCAGCGACACCGGCGTCTTCGTCGGCGTCTCCCACCAGGGCTACGGCGCCACCGGCGAGGTCCCCGAGGGCCTCGAAGGCCACCTGATCACCGGCACCGTCACCAGCATCGCGTCCGGCCGCGTCTCCTACACCCTCGGCCTCGAAGGCCCGGCCGTGACCATGGACACCGGGTGCTCCTCCGCGCTCGTCGCCATGCACGTGGCGATGCGCTCCCTGCGCTCCGGCGAGTGCTCCCTCGCGCTGACCGGCGGCGCCGCCGTCATGGGCGAGCCGATCGGCCTGGTCGGCTTCAGCCGCCAGCGCGGCCTCGCCGTGGACGGCCGCTGCAAGGCCTTCGGCGCGGGCGCCGACGGCATGGGCATGGCCGAAGGTGTCGGCGTCCTCCTCCTGGAGCGCCTGTCGGACGCGCGGGCCAACGGACACCAGGTCCTGGCCGTCGTACGCGGCTCCGCCATCAACCAGGACGGCGCCTCCAACGGCCTCACCGCCCCCAACGGCCTCTCCCAGCAGCGGGTCATCCGCGCGGCGCTCGCGGACGCGAACCTGTCCGCCGGGGACGTGGACGTGGTCGAGGCCCATGGCACGGGCACGAAGCTCGGTGACCCGATCGAGGCGCAGGCGCTGCTTGCCACCTACGGGCAGGAGCGCGCGGCCGGGCAGCCGTTGTGGCTCGGGTCGGTGAAGTCCAACATCGGGCACACGCAGGCCGCGTCCGGCATGGCCGGGATCATCAAGATGGTGCAGGCCATGCGCCACGGCACGCTGCCCAAGTCCCTGCACACCGAGGAGATCACCCCGTTCGTCGACTGGTCGGCGGGGCAGGTCGAGATCCTCACCGAGGCACGCCCCTGGGAGCGGAGCGACGACCGGCCGCGCCGCGCGGGCGTCTCCTCCTTCGGAGTCAGCGGCACCAACGCCCACGTCATCCTCGAAGAGCCGGAGCCCGTTGGGATCGGGGCCGCCGAGGAAGCGGCACCGGCCTCCGACGACCAGCACACGGCGGCCGTCGTCCCCTGGCTGATCTCCGCCCGCTCCCAGGCCGCCCTGCGCGACCAGGCGGTGCGGCTCCTGGCCCGTATCGAGGGCACGGACACCGACCCGCTCGACGTCGCGCACTCCCTGCTGACCGGCCGCGCCGCTCTTGAGGAGCGCGCCGTCGTCGTCGGCGCCGACCGCACCACCCTCCTGAACGGCCTCCGCGCCCTGACCACCGGCGCCACCGCCACGAGCTTCGCCCGGGGCACCGCCCCGCACAGCGGCGAGACCGTGCGGCCCGTGTTCGTGTTCCCCGGGCAGGGGGCGCAGTGGGTGGGCATGGCGGTCGAACTCCTCGAATCCTCGCCGGTGTTCGCGGAACGGTTCGCTGAGTGCGCCGTCGCCCTGGACGAGTTCGTCGACTGGTCGCTGATGGATGTCGTGCGGGGTGAGGAGGGCGCGCCCGGGTTCGACCGGGTGGACGTCGTACAGCCCGCTTTGTGGGCGGTGATGGTGTCGCTTGCGGCGTTGTGGGAGTCGTTCGGTGTGAAGCCGGCTGCGGTGGTGGGGCATTCTCAGGGTGAGATTGCTGCTGCTGTGGTGGCGGGTGCGTTGAGTGTGTCTGATGGTGCGCGGGTGGTGGCGTTGCGGTCGCGTGCGATCACGGCGTTGGCCGGTCGTGGCGGCATGGTCTCGGTCGCGCTGGCGGCCGAGGGCGCTGCTGACCTGGCGGGTCGTTGGCCGGGTCGGGTGTCGGTGGCCGCCGTGAACGGGCCGACCTCGACGGTGGTCTCCGGTGACGCGGACGCGCTGGATGAGTTGGTCGCGTACGCCGACGCCGAGGGCATCCGCGTCCGTCGTATCGAGGTGGATTACGCCTCGCATTCGGCTCATGTGGAGTCGATCGAGTCGGAGTTGGCGGAGCTGCTGTCTCCGGTGACGGCCTTGGAGCCGTCGGTGCCGTTCCTGTCGACGGTGACGGGGGAGTGGGTCGAGCCGGGTCAGACCGATGGCGGGTACTGGTATCGCAACCTGCGGCAGACGGTGCAGCTGGCGCCCGTTGTGGCGAAGCTGGTGGCCGAGGGCCATGGCGCGTTCCTGGAGATGAGCCCGCACCCGGTGCTTACCGTTCCGGTCGCCGAGACCGTCGAGGCTGCCGGTTCGGATGCCCCGGTCGTCGGGTCCCTGCGGCGCGGTGAAGGCGGCCTCGACCGTTTCTACCTCTCCCTCGGCGAAGCCTGGGCGAAGGGGCTCACCGTCGACTGGACGTCGGTCTTCGAGGGCCGGTCGCCGCGGCAGGTCGAGTTGCCCACGTATGCCTTCCAGCGCAGCCACTACTGGCTGGAGCCGGTCGTCAGGGAGCAGGCCGACGGCGTGCTTCCCGGCGGTTTCGACCTGCTCGACGACGGGTTCTGGGCCAGCGTCGACAGCCACGACGTGGACTCGCTCGCCGAGAGCCTCGGCATAGAGGACGTGCGCTCCCTCGCCGAGGTCGTGCCCGCGCTCTCCTCCTGGCGGCGCGACCGGATCAACCGCTCCACGCTCGACGGGTGGCGCTACCGCGTCGCCTGGCAGCCCCGCACCGAGCGGTCCGCCCGCGCCGACGACCTCCCCGCCACCTGGCTGATCGTCGTGCCCGCCGGACACGAGGACGACCCGCTGGTGCGGCAGGTCCAGGCGGCCGTCGACGAGCGGTCGGCCGGAGCGCTGCTCCTCGTCGCCGACCGGGACGCCGCCGAACGCGACCGTATGGCAGAGCTCGTGGACCAGCGCGTCGACGGCGTCGAGATCGGCGGCGTGCTCTCGCTGCTCGCCCTGGACGAGTCGCCGTGGTCCGCCGAAGGCGCCATGCCCACCGGCCTCGTCCTGTCCGCCGCGCTGCTCCAGGCGCTCGGTGACGTCCGGGTCGGCGGCCCCGTGTGGTCCGCGACCCGCGGCGCCGTCTCCGTGCACCGCGGCGACGTGCTGCGCACCCCGCTCCAGGCGATGAGCTGGGGCCTCGGCCGGATCGCGGCCCTGGAGTACCCGCAGCGCTGGGGCGGCCTGATCGACCTGCCCGAGACACTCGACCCCCGAGCCGCGCGCCGGCTCGTGACCGCACTGTCCGGCGTCCTTGAGGAGGACCACCTCGCGGTGCGTCCGTCCGGGCTCTTCTCCCGCCGGCTCGTTCGCGCGGGGCAGGGCCCCCGGCCCGGCGGCACCTGGCGGCCCTCGGGCACCGTCCTGGTCACGGGAGGCACCGGCGGCCTCGGCCGGCACGTCGCCCGCTGGCTCGCCCGGGGCGGCGCCGAGCACCTGGTGCTCGCCTCCCGGCGCGGTCCCGACGCCCCCGGCGCCGACGAACTCGTCGCGGAACTGGCTGGGTTGGGGACTCCGGCGACCGTCGTCGCCTGTGACGTCGCCGACGCCGACGCCGTGCGGCGGCTCGTCGACGACCTGCCCGGCGGCGGCACGCTGACCGCCGTCGTGCACACGGCGGGCATCATCGACGACGGCGTCATCGACACGCTGACCCCGCAGCGCGCGCACGGCGTCATGCGGCCCAAGGCCGATGCCGCGCTCGCCCTCGACGCAGCCACCCGCCACCTCGACCTCGACGCGTTCGTCCTGTTCTCCTCCATGGCCGGCACGCTCGGCGGGCCCGGCCAGGGCAGCTACGCGGCGGCCAATGCCTTCCTCGACGCCCTCGCCGCCCGCCGCCGGGCCGAGGGGCTGCCCGCCACCTCCGTCGGCTGGGGCACCTGGGCCGGCGGCGGCATGGTCGGGGAGGAGGTCGCCGAGCGGCTGCGCCGCGACGGCGTCCCGCCGATGGACCCCGAGCTGGCCATCGCCTCCCTGCAGAAGGCGCTCGACGAGGACGAGGAGTTCCTCATCGTCGCCGACGTCGACTGGAAGCTGATCACCGCCCGCGCGTTCGCCGCACTGCGCGAACTCCCCGAGGCGCGCCGTGCCGTCGAGACCGACAGCGCGGCGAAGAAGGAGACCGAGACCGTCGACGGGCCGCCGCTCGTCCGACGTCTCGCCGCCCTGTCGGCCGCCGAGCGCCGGGCCGCGCTGCTCGCCGAGGTCAGGTCGCAGGCCGCCGCGGTGCTCGGCCACGACGACGCCGACGCCGTGCCCGACGGGCGCGCCTTCCGCGACCTCGGCTTCGACTCGCTGACCGCCGTCGAACTGCGCAACAGGTTCGCCGAGTCCACCGGTCTTCGGCTGCCCGTCACGCTCGCCTTCGACCACCCCTCCGCCAGCGCCCTCGCCGCCCACCTGGACAGCGAACTGTTCGGCGCGGACACGGCGGGCGACGCCCTCCCGCAGCTGCCCACCGCCGCCGTGGACGACGACCCGGTCGTCATCGTCGGCATGGGCTGCCGCTTCCCCGGCGGCGTCACCTCGCCGGAGGAGCTGTGGCGCCTGGTCGCCGACGGCACCGACGCCATCACCCCCTTCCCCGCCGACCGGGGCTGGGACGTCGAGAACCTCTACGACCCCGACCCCGAGCGCATCGGCCACTCCTACGCACGGCACGGCGGATTCCTGCACGACGCCGACCGGTTCGACCCGGCCTTCTTCGGCATCGCCCCGCGTGAGGCCGTCGCGATCGACCCGCAGCACCGGCTGCTGCTCGAAACGTCCTGGGAGGCGTTCGAGCGCGCCGGGATCGACCCGGACCGGCTGCGCGGCGCCCGCGCGGGCGTGTTCGTCGGCTCCAACTACAACGACTACGGCAGCCGCGCCCGCCGCGCCCCCGAGGAACTGGAGGGCTACCTCGCCACCGGCAGCGCCAGCAGCGTCGCCTCGGGCCGCATCGCCTACACCTTCGGCCTGGAAGGGCCCGCGGTCACCGTCGACACGGCCTGCTCCTCCTCCCTGGTGGCGATGCACCTCGCCGTGCAGGCCCTGCGGTCCGGGGAGTGCGAACTCGCCCTGGCCGGCGGTGTCACCGTGATCTCGACGCCGGACACCTTCATCGAGTTCAGCCGGCAGCGCGCCCTGTCGCCCGACGGCCGCTGCAAGGCGTTCGGCGCGGACGCCGACGGCGCGGGCTGGGCCGAAGGCGTCGGCCTGCTCCTCCTTGAGCGCCTCTCCGACGCCCGCCGCAACGGCCACCCCGTGCTCGCCATGGTCGCCGGTTCCGCCGTCAACCAGGACGGTGCCTCCAACGGCCTCACCGCGCCCAGCGGCCCCGCCCAGCAGCGCGTCATCCGGCAGGCCCTCGCCTCCGCCGGACTGTCGCCGCAGGACGTGGACGCCGTCGAGGCGCACGGCACAGGGACCAGCCTCGGCGACCCCATCGAGGCCCAGGCGCTGCTCGCCACCTACGGCCAGGACCGGCCCGCCGACCGGCCGCTGTGGCTCGGCGCGCTGAAGTCCAACATCGGGCACACGCAGGCCGCCTCGGGCGTCGCGGGCGTCATCAAGATGGTGATGGCGATGCGGCAGGGCGTCCTTCCGCGCACCCTGCACGCCGAGCAGCCCTCGCCGCACATCGACTGGTCCTCCGGGTCCGTCCGGCTGCTCCACGAGGAGCAGGGCTGGACCCCCGGTGACGCCCCGCGCCGGGCCGGCGTCTCCTCGTTCGGCGTCTCCGGCACCAACGCGCACGTCATCCTCCAGGAGCCGGACGCCCCCGCCGCCGCCGAGCTGGACCGCCCCGCCGGGCGCACCGACGGCGTCCTGCCCTGGGTGCTCTCCGCCCGCTCCACCGCCGCACTGCGCGACCAGGCCCGCCGCCTCCTCGACCACCTGGCTGGCCGTCCCGACACCGAGCGTGCGGACATCGCCCTGTCGCTGGCCACGACCCGCGCCCACCACGACGAGCGGGCGGCCGTCGTCACCGACGCCGCGGACGGCCTGACCGAGGCGCTCACCGCCCTCGCCGACGGCCGCGAGCACCCGCTGCTCACCACGGACCGGGCCCGCGGCGGCAAGGTGGCGTTCCTGTTCTCCGGACAGGGCGCCCAGCAGGCAGGCACCGGACGCGTCCTGTACGAGCGCTACGAGGCCTTCGCCGACGCCCTCGACGAGGTCTGCGCCCACCTGGACGCCCACCTCGCACTGCCGCTGCGCGACGTCCTGTTCGCAGAGCCGGACACCGAGGAGGCCGCTCTCCTCGACAGCACCGCCTACACGCAGGCCGGGCTCTTCGCCGTACAGGTCGCCCTGTACCGGCTCCTGGAGAGCCTGGACGTACGGCCCGACGCGCTGCTCGGCCACTCCGTCGGCGAGATCGCCGCGGCCCACGTCGCGGGCGTGCTCACCCTGGAGGACGCCTGCGAGCTGGTCGCCGTGCGCGGCCGTCTCATGGGCGACCTTCCCGCGGGCGGCGTCATGATCTCCGTACAGGCCGGTGAGGACGAGGTGACCCCGCTGCTCGCCGCCCACGAGGGCCGGGTGGCGGTGGCCGCCCTCAACAGCCCGCAGGCCACCGTCCTGTCCGGCGACGAGGACGCGGTCACCGCGGTCGCCGCCGAACTCGCCACCCAAGGACGCAAGACGCACCGCCTCAACGTCAGCCACGCCTTCCACTCGCACCACATGGACGGCATGATCGACGCCTTCGCCGCCCACACCGGCGGACTCCGGCACACCGAGGCCGCGCTGCCGGTCGTCTCCACCGTCACCGGGCGGCCGGTCACCGCCGACGAACCCTTCGACGGCGCCTACTGGGTGCGCCAGGTCCGCGAGGGTGTCCGCTTCCACGACGGCGTCCGCGCCCTGGAGGAGCAGGGCGTCACCACGTACGTGGAGATCGGTCCCGGCGGAGTCCTGACGGCCCTCGCCGGCGACTGCGTCGACGGCGACGCCACGCTCGTGCCGACCCTGCGCCGCGACACGGAGGAGGAGTCCTCGCTGACCTCCGCGCTCACCCGGCTCCACACGCACGGCCACCGCGTCGACTGGGACACCTGGTTCGCCCCCACCGGCGCCCGCCGCACCGAGCTGCCCACCTACCCCTTCCAGCGCCGCAGTTACTGGCTGGAGACGACCGGACCCGACACCGACCGCACGGACCTCGACGCCGTGCACCACGGCCTGCTGACCGGAGCCGTCCCGCTCGCCGAGAGCGCCGGGACCGTCCTGACCGGCACCGTCTCCGTGGACGGCAGGCCCTGGCTCGCCGACCACGCGCTCGACGGCCGCATTCTCTTCCCCGGCACCGCCTTCCTCGACCTCGCCATGGAGGCCTGCGCCCACACCGGAGCCGTCCGCGTCGCGGACCTGACCCTGCAAACTCCGCTCGTCCTCCCCGAGAACGGCGCCGTCCAGCTCCAGGTCGCCGTCACCGCGGCCGACGCCCACGGCGACCGCGCCCTCACCGTGCACTCCAGGACCGCCGACACTTCCGGCGCCTGGACCCGGCACGCCGAAGGCACCCTCAGCGACAATCCGGCGCCCATCGCCCCCGCACCCCTTCCCGCCGCGTGGCCGCCGCCCGGCGCCACCGAGGTAGCGGTGGGCGGGCTGTACGAGCGCATCGCCGCCGGAGGCTTCGCCTACGGGCCCGCCTTCCGCGGACTGCGCGCCGCCTGGCGCGACGGCGACACGGTGTACGCGGAGATCGCCCCCGAGGACGGCGAACACCTCCAGGGCACCGACCGGTTCCGCGTCCACCCCGCCCTCCTCGACGCGGCCCTGCACACGGTGGCTCTCGCCGCCGGCCAGCGGGACGGAGGCACGGTCGTCCCGTTCACCTTCTCGGACATCACCGTGCACCGCGCCGGGCCCACCGCCCTGCGCGTCCGCCTCACCCCCGACGCGGAGCACACCTACCGGGTGGCGCTCCTCGACGGCACAGGCCAGCCCGTCGCCGACATCGGCGCCCTCACGCTCCGCCCGGTGGACACCAGCGCCCTCCCGGCCGCCCCGGGCCGCGGCGCCCTTCACCGCCTGCGCTGGACACCCGCCGCACCCGAAGCGGCTTCGGCGGGCGCCCCGCACGTGCTCGGCGACGCGGCACCCTGGCTCGCGGACGCCGTCCGGCACACCGATCCGGCCGAACTGGCCGCCGCCACCGGCGCGCTCGGCGTACCCGGCGCCGTACTCGCCGCCGTCCCGCAGACGTACGGGGACGAGGACCTCGGCGCCGCCACCCGGCACGCCACCGCGCACGCCCTGCGCCTGGTCACCGCATGGCTCGCCGAGGACGACCTGGCCGGCTCCCGGCTCGTGGTGCTCACCCGGAACGCCGTCGCCACCGGCGCCGACGACCGGCCGCACACCGACCCCGCGCAGGCCGCCGTATGGGGCCTGGTCCGCGCGGCACGCGCCGAGAACCCGGGGCGCTTCGTCCTCGTCGACCACGACGGCAGCGCCGCGTCGCTGGCACGGATCGCCTCCCTGCCGGTCCTGGAGGAGAGCGAGATCGCCCTGCGCGACGGGGTCGCACTGACCCCGCGTCTCGCCCGGGTCAGCCCGGCGGACACCCCCGCAGCGCCCACGGACCGCGCACCCGGCGACGGCACCGTCCTGATCACCGGAGCCGGTGGCGTCCTCGGCCGGCGCATCGCCCGTCACCTCGTCACCGCCCACGGCGCCCGCTCCCTGGTCCTCGCCGGGCGGCGCGGCGAAGCCGCCGAGGGGATGCCCGAACTCCGCGAGGAACTCACCGGACTCGGCGCCCACGTCACCGTCGCCGCCTGCGACGTCGCCGACCGCGACGCCCTGACGGCGCTGCTCGGCGCGGTGCCCGCCGACCGACCGCTGACCACCGTCCTCCACACCGCCGGCGTCCTCGACGACGGCATCGTGCAGTCCCTGACCCCCGAACGCGTCGACACCGTGCTGCGCGCCAAGGCCGACGCCGCCGTCCTCCTGGAGGAACTGACCCGCGACAGCGACACGGACCTCGTCCTGTTCTCCTCGGTCGCCGGCACCTTCGGCGGCGTCGGCCAGGCCAACTACTCGGCCGCCAACGCCTTCCTGGACGCCTTCGCCGCCCGCCACGACACCCCCGAGCGCCGGGTCCGCTCGCTCGCCTGGGGCCTGTGGGCCGAACGCAGCGGCATGACCGGCAAACTCGGCGACGCCGACCTGCGCCGCATCGCCCGCAGCGGCCTGCGCCCCATGGAGAGCGACCACGCGCTCGCCCTGCTCGACGCCGCCCTGAGCGCCCCGGAGCCCTGGTACGCGCCCGTCGACCTCGACCCCGCCGCCCTGCGCGCCTCCGACGGCAGCGTGCCCGACCTGGTCCGCGACCTCGTACGGGCCCGCACCCGGCGCCCCGCGGAAGCGGCGGCCACCGGCTCGGCGGCGCCCGCCCCGGGCGACCTGAACGCACGCCTGGCCGCACTCGCCCCCGCCGACCGGCACGCCGCCGCCCTGGACGCCGTCCTCACCCAGGCGGCCCTCGTCATCGGCCACGACAGCCCCGACGCCCTCGACCCCGAAGGAGGCTTCCTCGACAGCGGATTCAACTCCCTGACCGCCGTCGAACTCCGCAACCGCATCGGCGCCCTCGCGGGCGTACGACTGCCCGCGACCCTGATGTTCGACTACCCGACCCCGGAGCGCCTCGCCGCGCACCTCCTGGAACGCCTCACCCCCGAGGACCGGCCCGCCCCGTCCCCGGTCCTCGATCAACTCGACGCCCTGGAAACCGAGTTCAGCGGAGCGGCGCTCGACGACACGCTCCACGACCAGCTCCGCGCCCGGCTGCGCGGCCTCCTCGACCGCCTCGAAGGTGTCGCGGGCCTTGCAGGGGCCCCGGCGGCCCCGGCGGACGCCGACGAGGTCTCCGACGACGAACTGCGCGCCTTCCTCGAGGGCGACCTCGACGACGCCTGAACCCCGCCGAAGTCGTCCCGGCCGCGACCCCACGGTCCGGCCGGGACGACCGCAGGCCCCAGCCCCAGCCCCAGCTCCACCCCCGACCCGTCACCCGTCACCCGTGATCTGGATGGACCATGAAAGCTCTCGTGCTCGCGGGGGGATCCGGTACGCGGCTGCGACCGATCACCCACACCTCCAGCAAACAACTGGTCCCGGTAGCCAACAAACCGATCCTCTTCTACGGCCTGGAGGCCATCGCCGAGGCCGGCATCACCGACGTCGGCGTCATCGTCGGCAGCACCGCCGCGGAGATCCAGGCCGCCGTCGGTGACGGCTCGGCCTTCGGACTCGACGTCACCTACATCCCGCAGAGCGAACCCCTCGGGCTCGCCCACGCCGTCCTCATCGCCCAGCCCTTCCTCGGCGACGACGACTTCGTCATGTACCTCGGCGACAACTTCGTCCTCGACGGGATCAGCGACGTCGTCGAGGCGTTCCGCAAGGACCCCCGCGACGCCCACGTCCTCCTCACCCGCGTCGGCGACCCCACGGCCTTCGGCGTCGCCGTCATCGACGACCACGGCAACGTCGTCGAGCTGGAGGAGAAGCCGAGCCGGCCGCGCAGCGACCTCGCCGTCGCCGGCGTCTACCTGTTCACCACCGCCGTCCACGAGGCCGTCGCCGCCATCTCGCCCTCCGCGCGCGGCGAACTGGAGATCACCGACGCCCTCCAGTGGATGATCGACCAGGACATGGACGTCTCCTCCACCGTCATCACCGGCTACTGGAAGGACACCGGCAACGTCACCGACATGCTGGAGGTCAACCGCACCCTCCTCGAACGGCTCCAGCCCCGCATCGACGGGTACGTCGACGACGAGAGCGAGATCATCGGCCGCGTCCGCATCGAGGCGGGCGCCGAGGTGCGCCGCTCCCGCATCGTCGGCCCCGCCATCGTCGGAGCGGGCAGCGTGGTCACCGACTCCTACATCGGCCCGTCCACCTCGGTCGCGGAGCAGTGCCACATCGCCCACAGCGAGATCGAGTACTCCATCGTGCTGCGGGAGTCGTCCTTCGACCACATCCGGCGCGTCGCCGCCTCCCTCGTCGGCCGCAACGTCAAGGTCACCCTGACACCCCGGCTGCCCGCCGCGCACCGCCTCGTGATCGGCGACCACGGGCAGGTCCAGATCTCTTCATGAACCCCGTCCGCCTCCTCATCGTCACCGCCGTCGACGCCGAGCGCGACGCCGTCGCGCACGGCCTCGGCCCCGCCACCCCGCTCCCCGCGCCCGGCCTGCCCGGCCGCACCCTGCTCCGCGTCACCAGCGACGAGTCGGTCTCCTGCGGGGACGCCTTCGGCATCCCGTCCACCCTCCGCCGCCGCCCCCTCACCGCGGACCTCCTGAGCGGTGGGGTGGGCCCCGCCGCCGCGGCCGCCGCCACCGGCGCCGCGCTCACCGCCGCCGCCGTCCGGGAGGACCCCTACGACCTGGTCATCTCCGCGGGCATCGCGGGCGGCTTCGCCCCCATCGCCGCCGTGGGCTCCGTCGTCGTCGCCGACCGCGTCATCGCCGCCGACCTCGGCTGCGAGACGCCCGACGGGTTCCTGTCCGTCGACAGCCTCGGCTTCGGCACCACCGAACACGCCTGCCCGCCCGACCTGTCCGCCGCCGTCGCCCGCGTCCTCGGCGCCGTCCACGCACCGGTCCTGACGGTCTCCACCGTCACCGGCACCGAGGAGCGCGCCCAAGCGCTCCAGCGGCGCCACGCGGCCGCCGCCGAGGCCATGGAGGGCTTCGGCGCCGCCGAGGCCGCCGCCCTGCACGGGATCCCGCTCCTCGAAGTCCGCACGGTCTCCAACACCGTCGGCCCCCGGGATCGGGCCGCCTGGCGGATCCCCGACGCGCTCGCCGCCCTCCGCGACGCCTTCGCGGTGCTCCACTCCGTCCTCGCCCGCGGCGCCCCGCCGCCCTACACCTGACCCGCCCGGCCCCGGCCCCCTCGCGGTGGTCCGGGGCCTTCGCCACGGTGCGGCCGGCGCCGGGCGCACCGCTCCGGCCTGCGCGAACGACGGCCCGCGCGCGAAGTTCAGGCGTTTCCCCAGACAACCCGGCCGGCCACCGAAATAGCCCCTGAGCCGGGTCATGCTGTCCCCACCGCACTCGGAGCCGAGCGTCGGACCCATGCCCGCGCAGGGCGCCCCGGGGACGACGCGACGGGCCCGGCGCGGACCGCCGCTCCGTCACCGAAACCGAAACAGCATGGGGGCAGTCCATGACGAAGGAAGCGCAGCTTCGGGACTACCTCAAGCGGGTCACCGTCGATCTCCACACCACCCGCCGCAAGCTGCGGCAGCTGGAGGCCCGCGAGCAGGAGCCCGTCGCCATCGTCGGAATGAGCTGCCGCCTGCCCGGCGACGTACGCACCCCCGACGACTTCTGGGACCTGCTGGTCTCCGGGACCGACGCGGTGACGGACTGGCCCGCCGACCGCGGCTGGCCCGCCCCCGAAACGCAGACCGGCACCGGCGGCACCGACGACAGCTCTGCCACCGGTGGCGGCCGGCGGCGCGGCGGCTTCGTCCCGGACGCCACCTCCTTCGACCCCGCCTTCTTCGACATCTCCCCGCGCGAAGCCCTCGCCATGGACCCGCAGCAGCGCCTGCTGCTCGAAGTGGTCTGGGAAGCCTTCGAACGCGCCGGCATCGACCCCGCCACGCTGCGCGGCAGCCGCTCCGGCGTCTTCGTCGGCTGCAGCGACCAGGGCTACACCTCGGGCCTGCGCGAGGTCTCCGACGACGTCCGCGGCCATCTGCTCACCGGCAACTCCATGTCCGTCCTGTCCGGCCGCGTCGCCTACACCCTCGGTCTTGAGGGGCCCGCGGTCACCGTCGACACCGCCTGCTCCTCCTCCCTCGTCGCCCTCCACCTCGCCGCCCAGTCCCTGCGGTCGGGGGAGTGCTCCCTCGCGGTCGTCGGCGGCGTCACCGTCATGTCGAGCCCGGGCGCGTTCATCGAGTTCGGCCAGCAGGGCGGCCTCGCGGGCGACGGCCGCTGCAAGGCCTTCTCCGACGACGCCGACGGCACCGGCTGGGCCGAGGGCGCGGGCACGATCATCGTCGAGCGGCTCTCCGACGCCCGCCGCAACGGCCACCAGGTCCTCGCCGTCCTGCGCGGCAGCGCCGTCAACCAGGACGGCGCCTCCAACGGCCTCACCGCCCCCAACGGCCTCTCCCAGCAGCGCGTCATCCTCGCCGCCCTCGCCAACGCCGGGCTGCCCGGGGCCGAGATCGACGCCGTCGAGGCGCACGGCACCGGCACCGCCCTCGGCGACCCCATCGAGGCCCAGGCGCTCCTGGCCACCTACGGACAGGGCCGCCCCGCCGACCGCCCGCTGCTGCTCGGCTCCGTCAAGTCGAACATCGGCCACACGCAGGCCGCCGCGGGCGTCGTCGGCGTCATCAAGTCCGTCCTCGCGCTGCGCCACGGCGTCCTGCCGCCCACCCTGCACGCCGACACCCCCTCCACGCATGTCGACTGGAGCGCCGGGAACGTCGCGCTCCTGAGCGGGCCCACCGACTGGCCCGCCACCGACCACCCGCGGCGCGTCGGCGTCTCCGCGTTCGGGCTCTCGGGCACCAACGCGCACGCCGTCATCGAGCAGGCCCCCGAGGCCGCTGAATCCGCTGATGCGGCCGACTCCGCCGACCCCGCCGAGTCCCCCGACTCCGTCGAGTCCACTGGGGACGAGGCCGCCTTCGAAGCGGCCCAGCGCACCGGTCTCCCCGTCCTGCCGTGGCTGCTGTCCGCCCGCGACGACGACTCCCTGCGCGCCCAGGCAGGACGCCTCGCCGGCCACCTGACCGCGCACCCGGCGACCGACCTCTACGACCTGGCCGCCTCCCTCACCACCACCCGCACCGCCTTCGAACACCGGGCCGCCGTCCTGGGCGGCGACCGCACCGAACTCCTGGACTCCCTCACGGCGTTGGCCCAGGGCGAGCCCGACGCCCGCACCCTCCTCGACACGGTCCGGGAGGGCAGGACGGCGTTCCTGTTCGCGGGGCAGGGCGCGCAGCGGCTGGGCATGGGGCGCGAACTGTACGACGCCTTCCCGGTGTTCGCGGAGGCCTTCGACGCGGTCTGCGCGCTGGTGGGGGAGGAGCTGCGGGGTGTCGTCTTCGGTGATGACGCCGAGCGGCTGAACCGTACGGAGTGGACGCAGCCCGCGTTGTTCGCGGTGGAGGTCGCGCTGTTCCGTCTGGTCGAGTCCTTCGGGGTGCGCCCGGACTTCCTGATGGGCCACTCCATCGGTGAGATCGCCGCCGCGCATGTCGCGGGGGTCATGTCGCTTGAGGACGCGTGTGCCCTGGTGGTGGCGCGCGGCCGGTTGATGCAGGAGCTGCCTGCCGGTGGTGTGATGGTGGCTGTCGAGGCGGCGGAGGCGGAGGTGCTTCCGCTGCTGGTCGACGGGGTGTCGATCGCTGCCGTCAACGGCCCGCAGGCCGTGGTGATCGCCGGTGCCGAGGCGGCTGTCGAGGAGGTCGCCTTCGAACTCAAGCAGCAGGGTCGGCGCACGTCGCGGCTGCGGGTGTCGCACGCCTTCCACTCGCCGTTGATGGAGCCGATGCTCGACACCTTCCGTGAGGTGGCCGAGCGGATCACGTACGCGGCGCCGTCGATCCCGGTCGTGTCGAACGTGACCGGGCGCCTCGCGGACCCCGCTTCAGCCGATGGCGAGTTGGTGTCGGCCGAGTACTGGGTGCGGCATGTGCGGGAGGCGGTGCGCTTCGCCGACGGTGTGAGCGCCCTCGCCGCGCACGGCGTGACGCGTTTCCTGGAGATCGGCCCCGACGGCACCCTCACCGCCCTCGCCCACAACTCCGTGCCGGACAGCGACGCCCTGTACGCGCCGGTGCTCCGCAAGGACAGCCCGGAGACCAATGCCCTCCTGAGCGCCCTCGCGCGACTGCACCTGCGCGGCGCCGCCGTTCAGTGGGCCGCGCTCCTGCCGGGGGCGCGCACGGTCGAGCTGCCCACCTATGCCTTCCGCCGCGACCGCTACTGGCTGGAGCGCTCGTACGCCGAGGACGGTTCGGCCGTCGGCGCGGCGGGCCCGTACCACCGTGTCGTCTGGCGCACCGTCGCCGGTCTGCCCGAGGGCGTGCGCCTGGCCGGCCGCTGGCTGTTCGTGCGGCCCGCCACGTCCGAACGGGACGACGCGCTCACGTCGGTGCTCACCGACGCCGGGGCCGAACTGGTCGTCGTGGAGCATCACCGCACCGACACGCGCGCCGAGCTGGCCCGCCGTGTCGCCGCCGCGACCGGGGACGACCCCGTGACCGGGGTCGTGTCCACGCTCGCCCTCGAAGACGGGGACGAGGAGGTGCCGCACGGCGTCCTCGCGACGGCCACCCTGACCCAGGCGCTCGGCGACGCTGGCGTCCAGGCGCCGGTCTGGACCCTGACCCGCGGAGCCGTCACCGCCACCGCGAGCGACGAGGCGCCGCTTCCGGACCAGGCCGCCGTGTGGGGCCTCGGCCGCGTCGCCGCCCTGGAACACCCCGACCGCTGGGGCGGCCTCGTGGACCTCCCGCCGGCCCTGGACCGGCGCTCGGCCGCCCGCCTCGTCGCCCTGCTCGCCGGAGGTGTGCGCGAGGACCAGGCCGCGATCCGCCCCGGGGCACTGCTCGGCCGCCGTGTCGTCGCGGCGCAGGCCGGGTCGGAAACGGCCTGGCAGCCCGCCGGTACGGTCCTGGTGACCGGCGGCACCGGCGCGCTCGGCGCCAGAGTCGCCCGGTGGGCGGCGCTCCATGGCGCCGCGCACCTGGTCCTGGTCAGCCGCAGCGGCGATCAGGCGCCGGGCGCCGAGGCGCTCCGCGCGGAACTGCGCGACCTCGGCGCCGAAGTGACGTTCGCGGCGCTCGACCTGACGGACCGGGCCGCGCTCGCCGCGCTGCTCGACGCCCACCCCGTCGACGCGGTCGTCCACACCGCGGGCGTGCTGGAGGACGGCGTCCTCGACGGCCTCGCCCCCGAAGCCTTCAGCCGGGTCTTCGCCGCGAAGGTGACCGGCGCCCGCCACCTCGACGAGCTGACCCGGGACCGCGACCTCTCCGCGTTCGTCCTGTTCTCCTCCTTCGCCGGGACCGTCGGCTCCGCCGGTCAGGCCAACTACGCCGCCGCCAACGCCCTGTTGGACGCCCTCGCCGAGCGACGCAGGAGCGCGGGCCTGCCCGCCACCTCGATCGCCTGGGGGCCGTGGGCGGGCGGCGGCATGGCCGCCGACGCCGACGCCGAGGGCCGCCAACTGCGCGGCGGTGTCGGACTGCTCGACCCGGACCGGGCACTGGACGCCCTCGCGGCCTGTGCCGGCTCCGCACCCGCCACCGCCCTCGTGGCCGACATCGACTGGAACCGGTTCGGCCCCGCCTTCACGGCCGTCCGCCACAGCCCCATGCTCACCGAGGTGTTCCGCGCCCCGGCCGGACCCGGGACGACCGCAGAGACCGTCGCCACCGGCCTGCGGGCCCGCCTCCAGAACCTCGACCCCGAGTCCCGCCGCCGCGAACTCCTCACCGAGGTCCGCACCCGGGCCGCCGCCGCCCTCGGCTACCCCGGCCCCGAACGGGTCGGTGCGGACAAGGCGTTCCGCGACCTGGGCGTCGACTCGCTGATCGCGGTGGAGTTGCGCAACGTCCTGGCGGCCGTCTCGGGCGTCGCACTCCCGGCGACGGCCGTCTTCGACCACCCCACGCCCCAGGCGCTCGCCGCGTTCCTCGACGGCGAACTGTTCGGTGACGTCGTCCAGGCCGCCACGACGACCGTGGCGGCGGTGGACGAGCCGGTCGCGATCGTCGGCATGGCGTGCCGTTTCCCGGGCGGCGTGGAGTCGCCCGAAGACCTGTGGGCCCTCCTCTCCGACGGCCGTGACGGCATCGGCGACTTCCCCACCGACCGAGGCTGGGACCTCGACCTGCTCTTCGCCCCCGACCCGGACAACCCCTACGCCAGCCACACCGCACGCGGCGGCTTCCTGACGGGCGTCGGCGGTTTCGACGCGGAGTTCTTCGGGGTGTCGCCGCGCGAGGCGCTGGCGATGGACCCGCAGCAGCGGCTGCTGTTGGAGGCGTCGTGGGAGGCGGTGGAGCGGGCCGGGATCGACCCGCGTTCGCTGCGCGGCAGCCGCACCGGTGTGTTCGCCGGGACGAACGGCCAGGACTACCCCGCTCTGTTGAGCCTGTCGGAGGGTGACTTCGGCGGGTATGTCGGTACGGGGAACGCGGCGAGTGTGGCCTCGGGCCGGGTCTCGTACGTGCTCGGCCTCGAAGGCCCGGCGGTGACGGTGGACACGGCCTGCTCGTCCTCCCTCGTCGCCCTGCATCTCGCCGCGCAGGCGTTGCGGTCGGGGGAGTGTGACCTGGCGCTGGCCGGTGGTGTGACGGTGATGTCGACGCCGGGCGCGTTCGTGGAGTTCAGCCGGCAGGGCGGTCTCGCGGGTGACGGCCGGTGCAAAGCGTTCGGCGAGAGTGCGGACGGCACGGGCTGGGGCGAGGGTGTCGGTGTCCTGCTGGTGGAGCGTCTCTCCGACGCACGCCGCAAGGGCCACCGGGTGCTTGCGGTGGTGCGCGGCTCGGCGGTCAACCAGGACGGTGCCTCGAACGGCCTGACCGCCCCTAATGGCCCCTCGCAGCAGCGGGTGATCCGCGCCGCGCTGTCCTCGGCGGGTCTGTCGGCGGCGGACGTGGACGTGGTGGAGGCGCACGGCACGGGCACGAAGCTCGGTGACCCGATCGAGGCGCAGGCCCTCCTTGCCACCTACGGGCGGGAGCGGGCCGGGGACCGCCCGCTGTGGCTCGGTTCGGTGAAGTCGAACCTGGGTCATACGCAGGCGGCTGCCGGTGTGGCCGGTGTGATCAAGATGGTGGAGGCACTTCAGCACAAGGTGTTGCCCGCGACGTTGCACGCGGAGGAGCTGTCCTCGCATGTGGACTGGTCGTCCGGTGCGGTCCGCCTGCTCACCGAGCGGCAGGAGTGGCCTGGCGATGAGCGTCCGCGTCGCGCGGGTGTGTCGTCGTTCGGGCTCAGCGGCACCAACGCCCACGTCATCCTCGAAGAGGCGCCGCAGGAAAGCGCGGAGCCGGTCCGGTCCGACGCCCTGCCTGTGGTGCCGTGGGTGCTGTCCGGCCGTAGCTCCGACGCTCTGCGCTCCCAGGCAGCCCGTCTGCTGGAAACCGTACGCTCCGCGCCCGAGAGCGACGCCGTCGAGATCGGTACCGCCCTCGCCACCACGCGTACGGCCTTCGAGAACCGAGCTGTCGTCTGGGGCGGGGACACCACCGAACTCCTCGCCGGTCTGGACGCGTTGGCCCAGGGCGAGCCGCACCCTCGTACCCGCACGGGCACCGTCGACGAAGGTCGCATGGCGTTCCTGTTCGCGGGCCAGGGTGCGCAGCGGCTCGGTATGGGGCGCGAGCTGTATGACGCCTTCCCGGTGTTCGCGGAGGCCTTCGACGCGGTGTGCGCTTTGGTGGGGGAGGAGCTGCGAGGTGTCGTCTTCGGAGATGATGCCGAGCGGCTGAACCGTACGCAGTGGACGCAACCCGCGCTGTTCGCGATCGAGGTCGCGCTGTACCGCCTCGTCGAGTCCTTCGGGGTGCGCCCGGACTTCCTCATCGGCCACTCCATCGGTGAGATCGCCGCCGCTCACGTGGCCGGGGTGCTGTCCCTGGCGGACGCCTGCGCCCTGATCGTTGCGCGTGGCCGGCTCATGCAGGAACTCCCCACCGGTGGCGTGATGGTGGCCGTGGAGGCGTCGGAAGTCGAGGTGCTTCCCCTGCTGGCGGACGGGGTGTCCATCGCTGCCGTCAACGGCCCGCAGGCCGTGGTGATCGCCGGTGTCGAGGCGGCTGTCGAGCAGGTCGCTCACGCACTCAAGGAGCAAGGCCGACGCACGTCGCGTCTGCGCGTCTCGCACGCCTTCCACTCCCCGTTGATGGAGCCGATGCTCGACGCCTTCCGTGAGGTCGCCGAGCAGATCACCTACGCGGCGCCTTCGATTCCGGTCGTGTCGAACGTGACCGGACGCCTGGCCGCCGAAGGCGAGTTGGCGTCGGCCGAGTACTGGGTCCGGCACGTACGCGAGGCCGTCCGCTTCGCCGACGGTGTCGACACCCTTGCCGCCGAAGGGGTGACCCGGTTCCTGGAGATCGGCCCCGACGGCACCCTCACCGCCCTCACCCGGAACTGTGTCACGGACGGCGACGCCCTGGCCGTGCCGGTGCTGCGCAAGGACCGGGCCGAGGCAGACACGCTGTACGCCGCCGTGGCCGCTCTGCACACCGTCGGCGCCCCGGTCGGCTGGGACAAGGTGTTCGCCGGGGCGCGGCCCGCGTCCTTGCCGACGTACGCCTTCCAGCGCTCCTGGTACTGGCCCGAGCCGCGGCGCGGTGCGCACCCCGTGAACGGGACCGGTGCGGCTGCGGCGACGACGGCCGGGGAGGCCGCGTTCTGGGAGGCCGTGGACCGGGGTGACGCCGAGCGGCTCGCCGGTGTGCTCGACCTCGACGGCGACGTGCTCGACGGGGTCGTCCCCGCGCTGTCCGCGTGGCGGCGTGACCAGGTCGAGCGGACGACTGTCGACTCCTGGCGCTACCGCGTGCGCTGGGAGCGGCTGGAGTCCGGCGACGGACGTGCGGCCGGCGGGCGCTGGCTGCTGCTGCAGTCCGGTGACGGCCCCGCCCTGTCCGGCATCGAGGAGTTCGTCCCGGGGATCGAGCGCGTGGAGTGCGCGGCCGGGGTGGAGCGTGAGGCGCTCGCCGAGCTGCTGCGCGCCGTGGGCGCCGACCCGGAGCCCGTCGCCGGTGTGCTGTCCTGCCTGCCTGATGTGGAAAGTGCGCTCGCCCTCGTGCAGGCCCACGCCGACGCGGCGCTCGCCGCGCCGTTGTGGCTGCTGACCAGCGGTGCCGTCGCCGTGGGCGGCGGGACCGAGGCCGTGGTCGAACCGGCGCGGGCCGCCGTGTGGGGGCTGGGGCGCGTCGCCGCCCTGGAACACCCGGACGTCTGGGGCGGGTTGATCGACCTGCCTGCCCGCCCGGACCGGCGCTCGCTCGCCCGGGCCGCCGCCGTGCTCGCCGCCCGCGACGAGGACCAGGTCGCCGTGCGCGGCACCGACGCCTACGCGCGCCGCCTCGTGTCCGCGCCCGCGACCGCCGCGACCGGCGAGTGGACGGCCCCCGAGCGCGTTCTGATCACCGGCGGCACCGGCGCCCTCGGGTCGCGGGTCGCCCGCTGGGCCGTCGGGCACGGTGCCCGGGAGCTGGTGCTGACCAGCCGGCGCGGGGCCGATGCGCCAGGCGCGGACGAGCTGCGGGACGAACTTGCGGCGGCCGGGGCGCGGATCACGGTCGTCGCCTGCGACATGGGGGACCGCGACGCCGTCGCCTCCCTGCTGGCCGAGCACCCCGTCGACGCCGTGCTGCACTGCGCCGGTGTCCTCGACGACGACGTCATCGCCTCCTACGGCCCCGACCGGCTCGCGGCCGTCCTGGCCGCCAAGGCGGACGCCGCCGACCACCTGGACGAACTGACCCGAGACAGCGGCCTGTCGGCGTTCGTGACGTTCTCCTCCATCGCCGGTGTGTGGGGGAGCGGCGGCCAGGCCGCCTACGCCGCCGCCAACGCGCACCTGGACGCCCTCGTCGAGCGCCGCCGGGCCCGCGGCCTGTCCGGTACGTCCGTGGCCTGGGGGCCGTGGGGCGGCACCGGCATGGCCGCCGACGAGACCTCCCGCGCGCTCCTCGAACGGCGCGGACTGCGCCCCCTGGACCCGGACGCCGCGCTGACCGCTCTGGGCCGCGCCCTCGCCGCCCGGGACACCGCCGTGGTCGTGGCCGACGTGGACTGGGAGCGGTTCGCGCCCGCGTTCACCACCGGCCGTCCCAGCCCCCTGCTCGCCGCCCTGACGGGCGGGGACACCGCGGCGCCGGCCCCGACCGCATCCGCCGCAGCGGGCGGCGCGCTGCGCGACCGGCTCGCCCCGCTCGGCGCGGAGGAGCGCGACGCGGCCCTGCTCGACCTGGTGTGCCGCCGGGCCGCAGCCGCGCTCGGGCACAGCGACCCGGCGGCCGTCACCGTCGGACGCGCCTTCCGGGAGATGGGCTTCGACTCGCTGACCGCCGTCGAACTGCGCAACGACCTCACCGCCGAGACCGGCGTCGCGCTGCCCAGCACCCTCGTCTTCGACCACCCCACGCCGCTCGCCGTCGCCGCCCACCTGCGGGACGCGCTGTTCGGCGCCGAGCGGGAGGGGCACGACGAGGTGACGGTGCGGGCCACCGACACCGACCCCGTCGTCATCGTCGGCATGGGCTGCCGCCTGCCGGGCGGCATCGAGGGACCCGACCAGCTGTGGGAGCTGCTGGCCGCCGGTGGCGACACGGCCGGCGGGTTCCCCGAGGACCGCGGCTGGGACCTGACGGCCCTCCTGGAGGCGAGCGACACGGCGTCCGGCGGGTTCCTGTCGCAGGCCGCCGCGTTCGACGCCGCGTTCTTCGGCATCAGCCCCCGCGAGGCGCAGGCCCTCGACCCGCAGCAGCGGCTCGTCCTGGAGACCTCCTGGGAGGCCCTGGAGCGCTCCGGGATCGCCCCCACCGCACTGAAGGGCTCGCGCACCGGCGTCTTCGTCGGCGCCGGAAGCTCCGGCTACGCCACCGGACTCACCGAGGTCCCCGAGGGGCTCGGCGGCCACCTGCTGACCGGCCAGGCGGGCAGCGTGGTCTCCGGCCGCGTCGCCTACGCCCTCGGCCTGGAGGGCCCGGCCGTCACCCTCGACACCGCCTGCTCCTCCTCACTCGTCGCCCTGCACCTCGCCGTGCAGTCGCTGCGCTCCGGCGAGAGCGACCTGGCGCTCGCGGGCGGCGTCACCGTCATGGCCGACCCCGGCGCCTTCGTCGAGTTCAGCCTCCAGGGCGGCCTCGCCCCCGACGGCCGCTGCAAGGCGTTCTCCGACGACGCCGACGGCACCGGCTGGGCGGAGGGTGTCGGCATCCTCGTCGTCGAACGGCTCTCCGACGCGCGCCGCAACGGCCACCGTGTGCTGGCCGTCGTGGAGGGCACCGCCGTCAACCAGGACGGCGCCTCCAACGGCCTGACCGCGCCCAACGGGCCCTCGCAGCAGCGCGTCATCCGGCAGGCCCTCGCCTCCGCCGGGCTCACCCCGCAGGACGTCGACGCCGTCGAGGCGCACGGCACAGGGACCGCCCTCGGCGACCCCATCGAGGCACAGGCGCTGCTCGCCACCTACGGGCAGGACCGGCCCGCCGACCGACCGCTGCTGCTCGGCTCCGTCAAGTCCAACCTGGGGCACACACAGGCCGCCGCCGGAGCCGTCGGCATCATCAAGATGATCCTGGCGCTGCGCGAGAACACCCTGCCGCGCACCCTGCACGCGGACCGCCCCTCCTCCCGCGTCGACTGGCAGGCAGGACAGATCCGCCTCCTCGACGAAGCCGTCGCCTGGCCCGGCGCCGACGACCGGGTCCGCCGCGCGGGAGTCTCCGCGTTCGGTGTCTCCGGCACCAACGCCCACGTCGTCCTGGCGGAAGCCGAACCGGCGCATACGGCCATCGAGTCGCCCTCGTCGGGTGACCCGGCCGTCTCCGGCACCGGCCGCACCGCCCTGCCCTGGCTGCTCTCCGCCCGCAGCGAGTCCGCCCTGCGCGACCAGGCCACCCGCCTCCTCGCCCACCTGGAGCAGCGCCCCGAACTCGGCGCCGCCGACGTGGCGCACGCTCTCGCGTTCACCCGGGCCCCGCTCGAGCACCGGGCCGTCGTCACCGGCACCGGCCGCGACGCCCTGCTGGCCGCGCTCGGCACCCTCGCCGCCGAAGGCACCGACCCCGCCGTCGTCACCGGGTCCACCCTGACCGGCGGCGGCCTCGGGTTCCTCTTCGCGGGCCAGGGCACCCAGCGGCCCGGCATGGGACGCGGCCTGTACGACGCGTTCCCCGTGTACGCCGACGCGTTCGACGCGGTCTGCGGACACTTCGACGGGCTGCTGCCCCGGCCGCTCGCCGAGGTCGTGCACGGAGCCGACGCCGACACGCTCAACCGCACCGAGTTCGCACAGCCCGCCCTCTTCGCCGTCGAGGTCGCCCTCTACCGGCTCGTGGAGTCCTTCGGGGTACGCCCCTCCCACCTCCTCGGCCACTCCATCGGCGAGATCGCGGCCGCGCACGTCGCCGGGGTGATGACGCTCCCCGACGCCTGCCGACTGGTCGCGGCGCGCGGCCGGCTGATGCAGGCGCTGCCCGAGGGCGGCGCGATGATCGCCCTCCAGGCCGCAGAGGAGGAGGTGCTGCCGCTGCTCGCCGGACGGGAGGACGTCCTCGGGGTGGCCGCCGTCAACGGCCCCCGCTCCGTGGTGGTCTCCGGTGACGAGGACGCGGCCCTGGAGGTCGCCGCCCACTTCGCCGCACAGGGCCGCAAGACGACCCGCCTCCGAGTCAGCCACGCCTTCCATTCGCCGCGCATGGAGCCCATGCTCGACGACTTCCGCGCCGTCGCGGCCGGCGTCGAGTACGCCGAGCCGCGGATCCCCGTCGTCTCCGACCTCACCGGCGCCCTCGCGGGACCCGGTGAACTGACCGACCCGGAGTACTGGGTCCGGCACGTGCGGCACGCCGTACGGTTCGCCGACGGCGTCACCGCCCTGGAGGAGCTGGGCACCGGCCGCCTGCTCGAACTCGGCCCCGACACCACCCTCACCGCGCTCGCGCAGAACGCCTGGCAGGGGCCCGCGCCGGTCGCCGTTCCCGCGCTGCGCGACGACCGCGACGCGGCGGAGACGCTGCTGAGCGCCGTCGGTGCCCTGCACGCCCACGGCACCGCCGTCGACTGGCGTGCCGTGCTCGACACCGTGGCGCCCGGCGCGGTCCCCGTCGACCTGCCCACCTACGCCTTCCAGCACCGGCCCTACTGGATCGAGTCCACCGCCACCGGGGACCCGGCCGCCGCCGGGCTCGTCCCGGCCGGACACCCGCTGCTCGGCGCCGTCGTGCCGTCGGCCGTCGACGACACCCTGCTGCTCACCGGCCGCCTCGCCGCCCGCGGCGCGGGCTGGCTCGCCGCCCACCGCATCGGCGGCGCCGCCGTCGTCCCGAGCACCGCCTTCGTCGAACTCGCCCTCGTCGCCGGGGTGCACGCGGGCCGCCCGCAACTCGGCGAACTCGTCCTGGAGCGCCCCCTCGCCCTGCCCGAGCACGACGGCGTCGCCCTCCAGATCCGGGTCGAGGCCCCCGACGCCCGCGGCGACCGCGCGTTCGCCGTGCACGCCAGGCCCGCCGCGGACACCGGCGCGGAGTGGACCCGGCACGCCGCCGGTGTGCTGACCGCCGAGACGGAGCCCATCCCGGCCCACGACCTCACCGCCTGGCCGCCGCCCGGCGCGCGGGAACTCCCCACCGACGGCCTGTACGCCCGCCTGCGCGAGGCCGGACTCGACTACGGGCCCGTCTTCCAGGGCCTCACGGCCGCCTGGCAGGACGGCGACGCCGTGTACGCGGAGGTCGCGCTGCCTGAGTCCGCGGCCGGCGACGCAGCCCGCCACGACCTGCACCCGGCGCTCCTGGACGCCGCGCTGCACCCCGTGGGCCTCGGCGCGTTCGACGGCCTGGGCGAGGGCCGCGTGCTGTTCACCGCCGGTCCCGCCCGCCTGTTCGCGACCGGCGCCACCACCCTGCGCGTCCGCCTGGAGCGCACCGGGCCCGACACCCTCGCCCTCACCGCGGCCGACGCGGTCGGCGAACCCGTCCTGAGCATCGGCTCCCTGCTGCTGCGCCCGGCCCCGGGTAGTACCGCGGGCCAGGGGACGGGCGTGGCCGTCGCGTCGACCACCGGTCAGGAGGTCGCCCCGGCCAATACTTCGGCCACCGGCCAAGTGACGGTCTCGGCCGTCGGCCAGGAAACCGTGTCCACCACCGCGACAGCCACCGGTGAGGAGGCTTCCCCGGCCGCCGTTTCGGCGACCGGTCAGGAAACGGCCGTGGCCGCCGCCGCGTCGGCCACCGGCCGGCGGACCACCCCGGTCACCACCCCGGCCCGCCGCCGCGCAGCGACCCGCACGCAGCCGCCCGGCAGCCTCCTGGAGCGCCTCGCCGCCCGGCCCGCCGCCGAACGCGAGCGCACGCTGCTTGCCACCGTCCGCGAACGCGTCGCCGCCGTCCTCGGCCACAGCGGCCCGGACGAGGTCGAACCGGCCCGCCCGTTCACCGACCTCGGCCTCACCTCGCTGACCGCCGTCGAACTCCGCAACGCGCTCAGCGCCGCCCTCGGCGTCACCCTGCCCGCCACCCTCGTCTTCGACCACCCCACCCCGACCGCGCTCGCCCACCACCTCGCCGACGACCTGTTCAACGCCCCCGAGGCGTCCGGCCCCGTAGCCGTACGGCGCGCCGTCGACGACGACCCGATCGCCGTCGTCGGCATGGCCTGCCGCTACCCGGGCGGCATCGCCGACCCCGAGGACCTGTGGAACCTGGTGCGGGCCGGGGCCGACGGCATCTCGCCGCTGCCCACCGACCGCAACTGGAACCCCGAGACGCTCTACCACCCGGACCCCGACCACCCGGGCACCGTCTACACCCGCGAGGGCGGCTTCCTGCACGACGCCAGCCGCTTCGACCCGGCGTTCTTCTCCATCAGCCCCCGCGAGGCCCTCGCCATGGACCCGCAGCAAAGGCTCCTCCTGGAGGTCTCCTGGGAGGCCCTGGAGCGCGCGGGCGTCGACCCGGCAGCGGCGCGCGGCTCCTCCACCGGCGTCTTCGCCGGTGTCACCTACCAGGACTACGTGACGATCCTCGCCGCCTCCGACGACAACTTCGAGGGCTACGTCGGCACGGGCAACTCGCCCAGCGTCCTGTCCGGCCGTATCTCCTACGCCCTCGGCCTGGAGGGCCCCGCGGTCTCCGTCGACACCGCCTGCTCCTCCTCGCTCGTCGCCCTGCACCTCGCAGCCCAGTCCCTGCGCCAGGGGGAGTGCGAACTCGCCCTGGCCGGCGGCGTCACCGTGATGTCGACGCCCGGTTCCCTCATCGAGTTCAGCCGCCAGCGCGCGCTCGCCGAGGACGGCCGCTGCAAGCCGTTCTCCGCCGACGCCGACGGCGCCAGCTGGGCCGAGGGCGTCGGCATGATCGTCCTCGAACGGCTCTCCGACGCCCGCCGCAACGGCCACCAGGTGCTCGCCGTGATCCGCGGCTCCGCCCTCAACCAGGACGGCGCCTCCAACGGCCTGACCGCGCCCAACGGGCCCTCGCAGCAGCGCGTCATCCGGCAGGCCCTCGCCTCCGCCGGACTCGCCCCGCAGGACGTCGACGCCGTCGAGGCGCACGGCACCGGGACCACCCTCGGCGACCCCATCGAGGCACAAGCACTGCTCGCCGCCTACGGGCAGGACCGCGACGAGGACCGGCCGCTCTGGCTCGGCTCGCTCAAGTCGAACATCGGGCACAGCCAGGCCGCGGCCGGTGTCGGCGGCGTCATCAAGATGGTCATGGCCCTGCGCGAGAACCTGCTCCCGCGCACCCTGTACGCCGAGAACCCGACCCCGCACGTCGACTGGAACGCCGGGAACGTCCGCCTCCTCACCGAGGAACAGCCCTGGCCCGAGACCGGCCGCGCCCGCCGCGCCGGCGTCTCCTCCTTCGGCATGAGCGGCACCAACGCCCACGTCATCGTGGAACAGGCCCCCGAAAGCCCCGAACGCCCCGCCGCGCGCACCACGCTCCCGGCCGTTCCCGTCCTGCTGTCCGCCCGCACCCCGGCCGCGCTCCGCGCCCAGGCCGCACGGCTCCGCACCCACCTGCGCACCCGCCCCGGCACCCCGCTCGCCGACCTCGCCTACACCCTCGCCGTCGGCCGCGCCGCCCTCACCCACCGCGCCGCCGTCCTCGCCGACGACACCGCCCAGCTCGACGAGACCCTGTCCGCGCTTGCCGCCGACGCGCCGCTCACCACGCCCGTCCCGGTCGGCAGCGCGCTGCCCGGTGGCGCCGAACCCGTCCTCGTCTTCCCCGGACAGGGCGCCCAGTGGGCGGGCATGGGCCGTGAACTCCTCGCCGCCTCCCCGGTGTTCGCCGACTGGATCGAGCGTTGCGAGCAGGCGCTCGCCCCGCACGTCGACTGGTCCCTGACCGCCGTCCTGCGCGGCGACGAGGACGCCGCCGACCTCGGCCGCGTCGACGTCGTCCAGCCCGCACTGTGGGCCGTCATGGTCGCCACCGCCGCCCTGTGGCGCGCGCACGGCGTCCGCCCGGCCGCCGTCGTCGGCCACTCACAGGGCGAGATCGCCGCCGCCTGCGCGGCCGGGGCCCTCACCCTGGAGGACGGCGCCCGCGTCGTCGCCCTGCGCAGCCGCGCCATCACCCGGATCGCCGGGACCGGCGGCATGATGTCCGTGCCGCTGTCCGCCGACGAGACCCGCGCCCGTATGGAGCCGTGGGCGGAGCACCTGGCCCTCGCCGCCGTCAACGGCCCCGCCTCATCCGTCGTCTCCGGTGAGGCCGCGGCCCTCGACGAGCTGCACGCCGCGCTCGTCGCGGACGGCGTCCGCGCCCGTAAGGTCAACGTCGACTACGGCTCGCACTCCGCGCAGGTCGAGGCGATCCGCGACACCGTCCTCGACGCCCTCGACGGGATCGCCCCGCGCGACGCGGAGATCCCCTTCCGCTCCTCGCTCACCGGGGACTGGCAGGACACCACCGGGCTCGACGCCGCCTACTGGTACACCAACCTGCGCGAGACCGTCCGCTTCGAGGACGCCGTCCGCGGCCTGATCGCGGCAGGGCACCGCACCTTCATCGAGGTCGGCCCGCACCCCGTGCTCGCCGTCGGACTGCGCGACACCCTCGACGCGGCCGGTGTCGACGGCGCCGTCCTCGGCTCGCTCCGCCGCGACCAGGGCGACCTGCGCCAGCTCCTCATCGCGCTCGCCGAGGCCCATGTGCACGGCGTGGACGTCGACTTCGGGACCGTCTTCGACGGCACCGGCGCCCTCCGCACCGACCTGCCCACCTACGCCTTCGAGCACCAGCGGTACTGGCCCACCGTCCGCGAGGCGGCGGCGGCCGACCTCGCCGCGAGCGGCGCCCTCACGGCCGACTCCGTGGAGGCCCGCTTCTGGGAGACCGTCGAGCAGGAGGACCTGGAGTCCCTCACCGACAGCCTCGACCTGCCCGCCGACGCCCCGCTCAGCAGCGTCCTGCCCGCCCTGTCCCAGTGGCGGCGCACCCGCAGGGAACGCGCCACCACGGACGCCCTGCGCTACCGGGTCGCGTTCAGCCCCCTCGACACCGGCGCGGCCACCCTCACCGGTACGTGGCTGATCGTCGCGCCCGCCGAGGAGGCCGGGCACGCCGAGGTCGTCGACGCCGTCGCCGACGCGCTGACCGCGGGCGGTGCCCGCGCCGTCCGGCGGATCGTCGTCCCCGACGGCATCGCGGACCGCGCCGCCCTCGCCGCACTGCTCACCGCCGACGAGGACACGCGTCCCGCAGGTGTCCTGTCCCTGCTCGCCCTCGACACCCGGGACCACCCCGGCCACGTAGCCGTCCCCGTCGGTCTCGCCACCACCCTCGCCCTGATCCAGGCCCTCGGCGACCTCGGCATCGACGCGCCCTTGTGGTGCGCCACCCGTGGCGCCGTCGCCGTCGGCTCCGCCGATCCCGCGCCCGACGCCGACCAGGCCCTCGTCTGGGGCCTCGGCCGGGTCGCGGCCATGGAGCACTCCGACCGCTGGGGCGGCCTCGTCGACCTGCCCGTCGAGCTGGACACCCGCACTGCCACCCGGCTCGCCGCCGTCCTCGCGGAGCCCGGTCAGGAGGACCAGATCGCGCTGCGCGCCACCGGCGCCCACGGCCGCCGCCTGGTCCACGCCCCCGGCGCCGGCGCCCCCGCCGAGACGTGGCGGCCCCGCGGCACCGTGCTGGTCACGGGCGGTACGGGCGCCCTCGGCGGCCATGTCGCCCGCTGGCTCGCCGACCGCGGCGCCACCCACCTGGTGCTCGCCGGTCGACGCGGCGCCGACGCGCCGGGCGCCACCGACCTGCGCGACGAACTGGCCGCGCGCGGCGTCGAGGTGACCCTCGCCGCCTGCGACGTGTCCGACCGCGCCGCCCTCGCGGAGCTGCTCGCCGCGATCCCAGCCGACCAGCCCCTGGACGCCGTCTTCCACGCGGCGGGAGCCCTCGACGACGGTGTCGTCGACTCGCTCACCCCGGACCGGATGGACCCCGTCCTGCGCGGCAAGGCGACCGCCGCCCGTGCCCTGCACGAGCTCACCCGCGACCTCGACCTCTCCGCGTTCGTCCTGTTCTCCTCCACCGCAGGCGTCCTCGGCGGCGCCGGACTCGGCAACTACGCGCCCGGCAACGCCTACCTCGATGCCCTCGCCGCCGAACGCCGCGCGGCCGGACTGCCCGCCACCGCCGTCTCGTGGGGCCTATGGGCCGACGGCGGCATGGTCGGGGACAGCGCCGGGGACCGCATGCGCCGCCACGGCGTCCACCCCATGGACACCGCCGCCGCCTGCGAGGCCCTCGGCCACGCCCTCGACCTCGGCGACACCCACGTCGTCGTCACCGACCTGCGCTGGGACACCTACGCCCCGTCCTTCACGGCGCCACGCCCCAGCCACCTGCTCGACGAACTCCCCGCCGCCCGCGCGGCGTTGGAGAGCGTGCGGCAGAGCGCGGGACCGGCCGTCGACGACATGTCCTCGCTCCACGCCCACCTGGCCGCCCTGCCCGGCTACGAACGGGCCGGAGCCGTCCTGGAGATCGTGCGCGGACACGTCGCGGGTGTCCTCGGCTACCCGGCCGCCGACGCCGTCGACTCCGAGCAGCCCTTCACCGACCTGGGCATCGACTCGCTCAGCGCCGTCGAACTGCGCAACGGCATGAACCGCATCACCGGCCTGCGCCTGCCCTCCACCCTCGTCTTCGACCACCCCACCTGCCGCGCCCTCGCCGACTTCCTGCTCGCCGAGGTCGCCGACAACACGGCCGACGACGCGACGGCGGAAGCGCCCGAGCGAGGCCCGCGCCGCGACGCCACGGACGACGACCCGATCGCCGTCGTCGCGATGGGCTGCCGCTTCCCCGGCGACATCCGCACCCCCGAACAGCTGTGGACCATGCTCCTCAACGGTGAGGAGGGCCTCGTGCCCTTCCCCGAGGACCGCGGCTGGGACCTGGACGCGCTGCACGACACCGAGTCCGGCAAGACCGGCACCGTCGCCACCCGCACCGGCGGCTTCCTCACCGACGCGGGCGGCTTCGACCCGGCCTTCTTCAACATCTCGCCGCGTGAGGCCGTCGCCATGGACCCGCAGCAGCGACTGCTGCTCGAAATGGCGTGGGAGACGTTCGAGCGGGCGGGCATCGACCCGCGCGGCCTGCGCGGCAGCCGTACCGGCGTCTTCGCGGGCACCAACGGCCAGGACTACACCGGCATGCTCGCCGCCTCCGGCGAGGACTTCGAGGGCTACATGCTGACCGGCAACGCGGCCAGCGTCGTCTCGGGCCGGCTGTCCTACACGTTCGGCCTCGAAGGCCCGGCGGTCACCGTCGACACGGCCTGCTCCGCCTCCCTGGTCGCCCTGCACCTCGCCGTGCAGTCCCTGCGCACGGGGGAGTGCGACCTCGCCCTCGCGGGCGGCGTCACCGTCATGGCCTCGCCCGGCCTCTTCGTGGACTTCAGCCGTCAGCAGGGGCTCGCGGAGGACGGCCGGTGCAAGGCGTTCGCGGAGGCCGCGGACGGCACCGGGTTCTCCGAGGGCGGTGGCCTGCTGCTGGTGGAGCGGCTGTCGGACGCGCGCCGCAACGGGCACCCGGTGCTCGCGGTGGTCGCCGGTTCGGCGGTCAACCAGGACGGTGCGTCCAACGGATTGAGCGCGCCGAACGGTCCCTCGCAGCAGCGGGTCATCCGCGCCGCTCTGGACTCGGCCGGGCTGTCCGCGCGCGACGTGGACGCGGTGGAGGCACACGGAACGGGCACCAAGCTCGGTGACCCGATCGAGGCGCAGGCCCTCCTTGCGACGTACGGCCAGGACCGTGACGGGGACCGGCCGTTGTGGCTGGGTTCGGTGAAGTCGAACGTCGGTCACACGCAGGCCGGTGCCGGTGTGGCGGGTGTGATGAAGATGGTGCTCGCGATGCGGCACGGTGTGCTGCCCGCGACGCTTCACGTGGACGCTCCGTCCTCGCACGTGGACTGGGAGCAGGGCGCGGTCGCCCTGCTCACCGAGGCGCAGGAGTGGCCCGAGACGGGGGAGCGTCCGCGCCGTGCGGGCGTGTCGTCCTTCGGCATCAGCGGGACCAACGCCCACGTCGTCCTGGAAGCCGTGCCGGAAGAAGCCCAGAGCCAGGAGCCGGCCGCGCGGACGGAGGGCCCGGTGCCGTGGGTCCTCTCCGCCCGCAGCCGTGACGCCCTGCGCGCCCAGGCCGCCCAACTCCTCGACCACGCAGGCCGGAACCCCGACCTGACCACCGCCGACCTCGGCCTCTCGCTCACCGCGACCCGCGCCGTCTTCGAGCACCGCGCCGTCGTCCTCGGCGCCGACCACGCCGCCCTCACCGACGGGCTGCGGCTGCTCGCGTCCGGTGAGACCGGACCGCACACCGTCACCGGCACCCACCGAGGCGACGGGAAGACCGCGTTCCTGTTCTCCGGTCAGGGCGCCCAGCGCCCGGGCATGGGCGCCGGACTGTACGAGGCGTTCCCCGTCTACGCCGACGCCTTCGACGCGGTCTGCGCCCACTTCGGGGACGACGTCCGCGCGCTCGTCCTCGGCGACGACGCCGAACGCCTGAACCGCACCGAGTGGACACAGCCCGCCCTGTTCGCCGTCGAGGTCGCCCTCTACCGCCTGCTCGCATCCTGGGGCGTGCGGGCCGACTTCGTCGCCGGACACTCCATCGGCGAGATCGCGGCCGCGCATGTGGCGGGCGTGATGTCCCTGGAGGACGCCTGCGCCCTGGTAGCCGCCCGCGGCCGTCTCATGCAGCAACTGCCGGACGGCGGCGCCATGTTCGCCGTCGAGGCCGCCGAGGACGACGTGCTGCCGTTCCTGGAGGGCCACCCGGACGCCGGTGTCGCCGCCGTCAACGGGCCGCGCTCCGTGGTCGTCTCCGGTACCGAGGACATCGTCGCCGGTATCGCGGCGAAGCTCGCCGCCGACGGACGCCGCACCACCCGGCTGCGCGTCAGCCACGCCTTCCACTCGCCGCTCATGGAGCCCATGCTCGACGCGTTCCGCACCGTCGCCGCCGGTATCTCCTACGCGCCGCAGCGGATGGCCGTCGTCTCCAACGTCACCGGCCGGGCCGCCGCCCCCGGCGAACTCCAGGACCCCGAGTACTGGGTGCGCCACGTCCGCGAGGCCGTCCGCTTCGCCGACGGCGTGAGCTGGCTCGCCGAGCACGGCGCGGACCGGTTCGTGGAGGTCGGCCCCGACGGCACCCTCACCGCGATGGCGCAGAGCTGCCTGCCCGACGCGGACCAGGCCCTCTTCGTCCCCGTCCTGCGCAAGGACCGTGACGAGCGGGAGACGCTCCTCGACGCCCTCGCCCACGCCTTCACCCACGGCGTGAGCGTCGACTGGCCCCGCCTCTTCGACTGCACCGGCGCCCGCGTCACCGCCCTGCCCACCTACCCCTTCCAGCGCCGCCGCTTCTGGCCGAGGCCGCCCGTGCTGCTCGGCGACGTCACCACCGCGGGACTCGGCGCGAGCAGCCACCCGTTGCTCGGCGCCGCCGTCGAGCTGGCCGACGGGAGCACCCAGGTCTTCACGGGCCGCCTCGCGCTCGGCACCAGCCCCTGGCTCAAGGACCACGCCCTCACCAGCACCGCCCTGTTCCCCGCCACCGGCTTCCTCGACCTGGCGCTGCACGCGGGTGCCAGGACCGGCTGCGAGCAGGTCGCCGAACTGACCATCCTGACGCCGCTCACCCTCCCGGAGCGGGGCGGCGTGCAGGTGCAGGTCCGGGTCGAGGCACCGGACGCCACCGGGGCCCGCCCGCTGACCGTGCACGGCAGGCCCGACGACGCCGAGCCCGGCACACCCTGGACCCTGCACGTCAGCGGACTGCTCACCGAAGCCGCCGCACCGGCCGCCGCACCGTACGACTTCACGGTCTGGCCGCCCGAGGACGGCGCTGAGGTGGCGCTCGACGGCTTCTACGAGGCGTTCGCCGACCGCGGGCACCTCTACGGTCCGCTCTTCCAGGGGCTGACCCGGGTGTGGACGCGCGGCGACGAGGTGTTCGCCGAGGTCGCCCTGCCGGCCGACGCGGACCCGGCGGCCGACGCGTTCGACCTGCACCCGGCCCTCCTGGACGCCGCGCTGCACGCGGTGATGTTCGTACCGATGAAGGACGCCGGCCGCCTGCCGTTCTCCTGGAACGACGTGCGCGTCGACGCCGTCGGCGCCTCCGCGCTGCGGCTGCGGATGGTCCAGGAAGGACCGGAGGCCATCGGTCTCGCGCTCGCCGACCCGGCGGGCAGGCCCGTCGCCTCCGTCGGCTCGCTCACCCTGCGCGAACTCACCGGGGACCTCGCCGGTTCCACCGTCGGCGCCCCCGACGCCAAGGGCCTGTACGAGCTGGACTGGCAGCCGCTCACCACCCCGGCCACCTCCGCGGACACCAGGACCGCATGGACGGTCGTCGGCGCGGGGGAGGCGGACGAACTGGCCGCCGCACTGCGCGCCGCAGGACACACCGCGCACGCCGTCCCGGACCTGGAGACCCTCGCCGAGGCCGACGAGATCCCCGACACCGTCCTGTACGCCGTACCGGTCGACGCCGCCCACCCGGGCTCGGAGGCCGACGCGGCCCGCGTCACCACCGGCCGCGCCCTGGACCTCGTACGGCGCTGGCTGGACGAACCCGCGTTCCTGCACGCGCGCCTCGCCGTCGTCACCCGGTGCGCCGTCCCGGCCGCGCCACGGGCCGCCGACCCGGCGCAGGCCGCCGTGTGGGGCCTGGTGCGGGCGGCCCGCACCGAGAACCCCGGCCGCCTCGTCCTCGCCGACACCGACGGCACCGCCGCCTCCCTGGCCGCGCTGCCCGCCGCGCTCGGCGACAGCGCCTTCGAGGCCGCCGTCCAGGACGGCAAGGCGCTCGCACCGGGCATCGTGCCGTTCGACACCGGCCGGGCCCTCATCCCGCCGGCCGACACCGAGGCCTGGCGGCTCGGGGTCGAGCGCAAGGGCACCCTGGAGAGCCTGCGCCTGGCCCCCTGCCCGGAGGTCACCGCGCCGCTCGCGGCGAACGAGGTACGGATCTCGATGCGCGCCGCCGGTGTCAACTTCCGCGACGTGCTGACCGCGCTCGGCATGTACCCGGGCGACGCCACCGCGATCGGCCTCGAAGGCGCCGGTGTCGTCACCGAGGTGGGCTCCGGTGTGACGGAGCTCGCTCCCGGGGACCGGGTGATGGGCATGTTCGCCGGTGCGTTCGGCCCGGTCGCCGTCGCCGACGCCCGGATGGTCGCGCGCATCCCGAAGGGCTGGAGCTTCGCCGAGGCCGCCACCGTCCCGATCGTCTACCTCACCGCGTACTACGCGCTCGTCGACCTCGGCGGGCTCAAGCCCGGCGAGCGGGTGCTCGTGCACGCCGCCGCGGGTGGCGTGGGCTCCGCGGCCGTCCAGCTCGCCCGCCACCTCGGCGCCGAGGTGTACGGCACCGCGTCCCCCGCCAAGTGGGACGCCCTGCGCGCCGCCGGACTGGACGACGCGCACCTCGCCTCCTCCCGCGACCTCGGCTTCGAGGAGCGGCTGCGCACCGCCACCGACGGCGACGGCTTCGACGTCGTCCTGGACTCCCTGGCCCGGGAGTTCGTGGACGCGTCCCTGCGGCTGCTGCCGCGCGGCGGCCGGTTCCTGGAGATGGGCAAGACCGACGTCCGCGACCCCGCACAGGTCGCCGCCGACCACCCCGGCGTCGCCTACCGCGCCTTCGACCTGGTCGAGGCGGGTCCGGACCGGATCGGTGAGATCCTCGCCGACCTCGTCGACCTGTTCGGACGCGGTGTCCTCAAGCCGCTGCCGATGGCCGTGTGGGACGTGCGCCGGGCCCCGGACGCGTTCCGTTTCCTCAGCCAGGCCCGCCACATCGGCAAGGTCGTCCTGACCCTGCCGACCGCGCCGGACCCCGAGGGGACCGTCCTGCTCACCGGCGGGCTCGGCGGGCTCGGCCGGATCACCGCCCGCCACCTCGTCGCCGACCAGGGCGTCCGGCATCTGCTGATCGCCGGGCGGCGCGGCCCCGACGCGCCCGGAGCGGCCGAACTGCGAGCCGAACTGGCTGAGTTGGGTGCCGAGGTGACCGTCGCGGCCTGCGACGTCGCCGACCGCACCGCGCTCGCCGCGCTCCTCGCGGGTATCCCCGCCGACCGGCCCCTGACCGCGGTGGTGCACACCGCGGGTGTCCTCGCGGACGGCGTGCTGTCCTCGATGACCCCGGAGCGCTTCGCCGAGGCGCTGCGGCCCAAGGCCGACGCCGTGGCCGCCCTGCACGAACTGACCCGCGACCTCGACCTCGCCCGGTTCGTCGTCTTCTCCTCCGTCGCCGGCACCTTCGGCGGCGCGGGACAGGCCAACTACTCGGCGGCCAACGCGTTCCTGGACGCCTTCGCCCACCACCGCCGCGCCCAGGGCCTGCCCGCGGTCTCCCTCGCCTGGGGCACCTGGCTGCCGGAGGCGGGGATGACCGGGGAGCTGGGCGACGCCGACCGCGAGCGCCACGCCCGTACCGGCATGGTGCCGCTCGACGCCGCCCACGGAATGCGGCTGCTCGACGCCGCGGCCGCCACCGACCGGGCCGCGCTGCTGCCCATGCACCTCGACCCGGCCGCCCTGCGCGAACACCACGACGTCCTGCCGGTGCTCCTTCGCGGCCTGGTCCGCACCCCCGCGCGACGCCGGGCAGGTGCCGCCACGGCCGCGACGCCCGCCGCACAGGCACCGCAGACGCTGGCCGAACGGCTCGCACCGCTGCCCGCCGCCGACCGCGAACAGCTCCTCGTCGACGTGGTCGCCGAACAGGCGGCGGCCGTCCTCGGACACGGCTCGGCCGCCGAGGTCGACCCCGAACTCACCTTCAAGGAGCTGGGCTTCGACTCGCTGACCGCCGTCGAACTCCGCAACCGGCTCGCGTCCGCCACCGGACTGCGGCTGCCCGCCACGCTGGTCTTCGACTACCCGACCGCCCTCGGCCAGGCCCGCCACCTGCTGGGCGAACTGGCCCTGCCCGAGCCGCCCGGCACCGCGCAGGCGCTGCTCGGCGAGATGGACCGCCTGGAGGGCGCGCTGCGCGACTCCGACATGGCCGGCGAGGACCGCGACAAGGTCACCGCCCGGCTGCGCGAGCTGCTCGCGCACTGGCAGGGCGAGCCCGTCGCCCCGGCCGACGTCCCCGAGCAGGAGGACGAGGAGCTGGCCGGGGTCGAGTCCGCGGGCGACCTCTTCGACCTCATCGACCGCGAGCTGGGGGACGTATGAGCACCCCACTGGTCCTCTTTCCGGGACGTACGAGCACCCCACCGGTCCTTTTGCCCGCCCCCGACGCCCCGGCCCGCCCGGTTCAAGGAAGTGACACACGTGGCTGACGACGACAAGTACGTGGAATACCTCAAGCGGGTCACGGGTGAACTGAGGCAGACCCGCCGCAAGCTGCGCGAGGTCGAGGACCGCAGCCGGGAGCCCATCGCCATCGTCGCGATGAGCTGCCGCTTCCCCGGCGGCGTCCGGACGCCCGAGGACCTGTGGCGCCTGGTCGACGAGGGCGGCGACGCCATCGGGCCGCTGCCCGAGGACCGCGGCTGGGACATCGCCGACCGCTACGACCCCGACCCCGACCGGCCGGGCACCTTCTCCACCCGCGAGGGCGGCTTCCTCGGCGACGCCGCCTCCTTCGACGCCGCGTTCTTCGGCATGAGCCCCCGCGAGGCGCTCGCCACCGACCCGCAGCAGCGGATCCTCCTCGAAGCCTCCTGGGAGGTCCTGGAGCGCGCGGGGATCCGCCCGCAGTCCCTGCGCGGCAGCGCCACGGGCGTCTTCGTCGGCGCCGCGACCTCCGGCTACGGGCAGGGCCCGGTCGAGGTGCCCGAGGACGTGCACGGCCTGATGCTCGCCGGGAACGCGACCTCCGTCGCCTCCGGCCGCATCTCCTACGTCCTCGGCCTGGAGGGGCCCACCGTCACCGTCGACACGGCCTGCTCCTCCTCGCTTGTCGCCCTGCACTGGGCGGTGCAGGCGCTGCGGGCGGGGGAGTGCGACCTCGCGATGGCGGGCGGTGTCGCCGTGATGGCCACGCCCGGCCTGCTCTTCGAGTTCAGCCGCCAGCGCGGCCTCGCCCCCGACGGCCGCTGCAAGGCGTTCGCCGACTCCGCCGACGGCACCGGCTGGTCCGAGGGCGTCGGCCTGCTCCTGGTCGAGCGGCTCTCCGACGCCCGCCGCAACGGGCACCCCGTCCTCGCCGTGGTCCGCGGCTCCGCCGTCAACTCCGACGGCGCCTCCAACGGCCTGACCGCGCCCAACGGGCCCGCCCAGCAGCGCGTCATCGAACAGGCCCTCGCCAACGCCGGGATCACCGCCGCCGACGTCGACGCCGTCGAGGCGCACGGCACCGGCACCACCCTCGGCGACCCGATCGAGGCCCAGGCGCTCCTCGCCACCTACGGCCGCGCCAAGGACGCCGAACAGCCCCTGTTCCTGGGCTCCCTCAAGTCCAACCTCGGCCACACGCAGGCCGCCGCCGGAGTCGCGGGCGTCATCAAGACGGTCATGGCGCTCCAGCACGGCAAGCTGCCCCGCACCCTGCACGTCGACACGCCGTCCACCCACGTGGACTGGGACGCGGGCCACGTCCGGCTGCTCACCGAGCCCGCCGACTGGCCCGTCACCGAAGGCCGCCCGCGCCGCGCCGCCGTCTCCTCCTTCGGCATCAGCGGCACCAACGCGCACACGATCCTGGAGGCCGCCCCGGAGTGGACCGAGGAGCCCGAGGACGCCGGACAGGCGGCCACCGTCGTACGGCTTCCGCTCGCGCCCTGGCTGCTGTCCGCGCGCGGCGCCGACACCCTGCGCGGCCAGGCCGCCCGCCTCCTCGGCCACGTGGACGCCCGCCCCGGCGACGACCCGCACGTCACCGCGCGCGCCCTCGCCGCCGCCCGGCAGTCCTTCGAGCACCGCGCCGTCGTCCTCGCCGAGTCCACCGACGCCGCCCGCGACGCCCTCGCCGCCCTCGCGGCGGGGGAGGAGCACCCGGCCGTCGTCACCGGCCGCACCCTGCGCGGCGCCACCGCGTTCCTCTTCTCCGGGCAGGGCGCCCAGCGCCCCGGCATGGGCCGCGAGCTGTACGCCGCGTTCCCCGCCTTCGCCCGCGCCTTCGACGAGGTCTGCGCCCACCTCGACCCCGAACTCGGCCTCTCCCTGCGCGATGTGGTCCTGGACGGGGCTTCGGACGACGAGGCGCTGCGCGGGACGGGTCTCGCCCAGCCCGCCCTCTTCGCGATCGAGGTCGCCCTCTTCCGGCTCCTGGAGTCGTGGGGCGTCACCCCCAAGTACGTCCTCGGCCACTCCCTGGGCGAACTGTCCGCCGCGCACGTCGCCGGAGTCTGGTCCCTTCCCGACGCCTGCCGCCTGGTCGCCGCGCGCGGCCGGCTCATGCAGGCGCTGCCGCAGGGCGGCGCCATGGTCGCCGTCGAGGCCGCCGAGGACGAGGTGCTCCCGCTGCTCGCCCCGCACGGCGACGCCGTCTCCGTCGCCGCCGTCAACGGACCACGCGCCACGGTGATCTCCGGTGACGCGGCCGTCGTCGAGGCCGTCGCCGCCGAACTCGGCGCCCGGGGCCGCACCACCCGCAGGCTGCGCGTCTCGCACGCCTTCCACTCGGCGCGCATGGACGCCGTCCTGGACGACTTCCGCGCGGTCGCCGAGACCGTCACCGCGCACCCGCCACGCCTGACCGTCGTCTCCAACCTCACCGGCGGCCCCGCCACCGCCGACGAACTGGCCTCCGCCGACTACTGGGTGCGCCACCTGCGCCACGCGGTCCGCTTCGCCGACGGCGTCGACTGGCTCGCCGCCCACGGCGTCACCCGCTACCTCGAACTCGGCCCCGACGCCACCCTCACCGCGCTCGCGCGCACCTGCCTGCCCGACGACACGACCGACCGGGTGTGCGTGCCGCTGCTGCGCAAGGACCGCCCCGAGGCCCACACCCTCCTCGCCGGAGTGGGCACCGCCCACGCGCACGGCGTCCCCGTCGACCTCGACGCCTTCCTGGGCAGCGACCCCGCGGACCCGCGCATCGACCTGCCCACCTACGCCTTCGCCCGCGACCGCTACTGGCTGCGCCCCGCCCTGACCACCGCCGACGTCACCGGCGCGGGCCTGACCGGCACCGGGCACCCGCTGCTCGGCGCCGTCGTCCGCGTCGCCGACGACGACCGGGTGCTGCTCACCGGGCGCCTGTCCACGCGCGCCCAGCCGTGGCTCGCGGACCACACCGTCTCCGGCGCCGTCCTGCTGCCGGGCACCGCGTTCGTCGAACTCGTGCTGCGCGCCGGTGACGAGGTCGGCTGCCGCCTCCTCGACGACCTGACCCTGGAGGCACCGCTCGTCCTCCCCGCCGACACCGGCGTCCAGCTCCAGATCGCGCTCGGCGCCCCCGACGCTTCCGGCCGCCGCCCGGTCACGGTGCACGCGCGGCCCGACGCGGACGACGACAGCCCGTGGACGCGGCACGCCACCGCCCTGCTCGCCCCGGCCCCCGCCGAGCCGGAGACCGGCCTGACCGCCTGGCCGCCCGCCGACGCCCGGCCGGTCGCCCTCGACGGCTTCTACGAGGGCCTCGCCGCGCAGGGCTACCAGTACGGCCCCGTCTTCCAGGGCCTGCGCGCCGCCTGGCGTTCCGGCGACACCTGGTACGCCGAGATCGCCCTCCCCGAGGACCAGTACCGCGACGCCGCCCGCTACGGACTGCACCCCGCGCTGCTCGACGCCGCCCTGCACGCCCAGCTCACCGGCGACGGCACGGACGGTGAGGGCGAGGGCGAAGGCGGCGGCGTGGGACTGCCGTTCGCGTTCAGCGGCGTCAGCCTGCACGCCGTCGGCGCCACCGAGCTGCGCGTCCGCCTCGACCGCGGCGCCTCCGGTTCCGTGCGCCTGACGCTCGCGGACGGCGCCGGGGACCCGGTCGCCACCGTCGACTCCCTCGTCAGCAGGCCCGTCACGGACGGAGCGCTGCGCGCCGCCCGGCCCGCCGACAGCGCCCTCTACGCGGTGCGCTGGACCGGCGCCGACCTCGCTTCCGCGCCGGACACCGAGGGCTGGCGGCTGGCCGGCCAGGAGCCGGCCGAGGGGCTCGTCCCCGTATGGCCCACGCTCGGCGGCGATGACGACGCGCCCTGCGCCGTCGCCGTCCTGCCGACCGCCTCGCGCCCCGGCGAGACACCCGCCGACGTGGCGGGCCGCACCCTGACCGACCTCCAGAACCTCCTGGCCGACCCGCGCACCGAGAACGCCCCGCTCGTCGTCGTCACGCGAGGAGCCGTCTCCGCCGACGGTGAGGACGTCACGGACCTGCCCGCCGCCGCCGTCTGGGGCCTGGTCCGCGCCGCGCAGACGGAGAACCCCGGCCGCCTCGTCCTCGCCGACGTCGACGACACCGACGCCTCACGGGACGCGCTCGCCGCCGCCGTCTCCGGTGCCGTCGCCGTTGCCGGGGGAGCCTCGCAACTCGTGCTGCGCGAAGGCCGGTTGCTGACGCCCGCGCTCGTCCGTACCGCTGCCGGGGACCCGGCCCCCGCCTGGGACGCGGACGGTACGGTCCTGATCACCGGCGGCACCGGCGCGCTCGGCGCCCTCGTCGCCCGCCACCTGGTCGCCACGCACGGCGTGCGCTCCCTGCTGCTGCTCTCCCGGCGCGGAGCCGACGCCCCCGGCGCCGACGAGCTGAGCGCCGAACTCACCGCCCAGGGCGCCGAGGTACGGATCGAGGCCTGCGACGCCGCCGACCCCGACGCCCTCGCCGCCGTCCTGACCCGGGTTCCCGCCGACCGGCCGCTGCGCGCCGTCGTGCACACCGCCGGGGTCCTCGACGACGGTGTCCTCGGCTCGCTCACCCCCGAACGCCTCGCCGGTGTCCTGCGGGCCAAGGCGGACGCCGCGCTCGCCCTGCACACCGCGACCCGCGACGCGGACCTCACCGCGTTCGTCCTGTTCTCCTCCGCCTCCGGCCTCCTCGGCGGCGCAGGACAGGCCAACTACGCCGCCGCCAACACCGTCCTGGACGCCCTCGCCCACCACCGCCGCGCCAACGGCCTGCCCGCCACCTCCCTGGCCTGGACCCTGTGGGACCACGACAGCGGCATGACCGGCAGACTCGGCGACGACGACCGGCGCCGCATCGCCGCCTCGGGCCTGCCCGCCCTCGACCCGGACCGGGCGCTGGACCTGCTCGACGAGGCCGTGGGCGGTGCCGAGCCGCTGCTCGCGCCCCTGCGCACCGACGCCGCCGCCCTGCGCGCCGCCGCCTTCGCCGGGCGGCTGCCCGCCCTGCTGCACGGCCTCGCCCCCGCGCCCGCCCGCCGCGCGGCCCGCGCCGCCGACGGCGACTCCTCCGCGCTCGGCCGCAAACTCGCCGGGCTCTCCGCCCCCGACCAGGAGCGGCTCCTCCTCGACGTGGTGCGCAAGCACGCCGCCGTCGCCCTCGGCCACGGCACGGCCGGCGCCGTCGACGGCGAGCAGTCCTTCAAGGACCTCGGCTTCGACTCCCTCACCTCCGTCGACCTGCGCAACCGGCTGAACGCCGAGACCGGACTCCGGCTGCCCGCCACCCTCGTCTTCGACCACCCGAGGCCCAGCGCGCTCGCCCGCTATCTCGTCGGTCAACTCGCCGGTACAAGTGAGCAGTTCGCCGCGACCACGGTCGCCGCCGGGCAGGACGACCCGGTCGTCATCGTCGGCATGGCCTGCCAGTACCCCGGCGGCGTCTCCTCGCCCGAGGACCTGTGGCGGTTCGTCTCCGAGGACGGCGACGCCATCGGCGCCTTCCCCACCGACCGCGGCTGGGACCTCGACCGCCTGCCCGGCCTGGAGGCCGGATTCCTGTACGGCGCCACCCACTTCGACGCCTCCCTCTTCGGCATCTCGCCCCGCGAGGCCCTCGCCATGGACCCCCAGCAGCGCCTCCTCCTGGAGACCTCCTGGGAGACCTTCGAACGCGCGGGCATCGACCCGCTGTCCCTGCGCGGCAGCAGCACCGGCGTCTACGTCGGCGCCATGGGCTCCGGCTACGCGTCCGGGCTCGCCGACATCCCCGAGGGCATGGAGGGCTACATCGGGCTCGGCGTCTCCGGCAGCGTCATCTCCGGCCGCGTCGCCTACACCTTCGGCCTCGAAGGGCCGACGATGACCGTCGACACGGCCTGCTCCTCCGCCCTGGTCGCCCTGCACCTCGCGGCCCACGCGCTGCGCCAGGGCGAGTGCGCGATGGCCCTCGCCGGCGGCGTCACCGTCATGGCCACGCCGGGCACCTACACCGAGTTCACCGCGCAGAACGGCCTCGCCGCCGACGGCCGCTGCAAGGCCTTCGCCGAGGGCGCCGACGGCACCAGCTTCTCCGAGGGCGTCGGCATGCTGCTCCTCGAACGGCTCTCCGACGCCCGCCGTAACGGCCACCCCGTCCTCGCCGTCGTCCGCGGCTCCGCCACCAACCAGGACGGCGCCTCCAACGGCCTGACGGCCCCCAACGGTCCCTCCCAGGAACGCGTCATCCGGCAGGCCCTCGCCTCCGCCGGACTGTCGGGGGCCGACGTCGACGCCGTCGAGGCGCACGGCACCGGCACCACCCTCGGCGACCCCATCGAGGCGCAGGCCCTCTTCGCCACCTACGGCCGCGAACACACCGACGACCAGCCCCTGCTCCTCGGCTCCGCCAAATCCAACTTCGGGCACACCCAGGCCGCCGCGGGCGCCGCCGGTGTCATCAAGATGGTCATGGCGATGCACCACGGCGAACTGCCGCGCACCCTGCACGTCGACGCGCCCTCCCCGCACATCGACTGGTCCAGCGGCACCATCGACCTGCTCACCGAACCCCGCCCCTGGCCCGCCCGGGACGACCGGCCCCGCCGCGCGGGCGTCTCCTCCTTCGGCATCAGCGGCAGCAACGCCCACGTCGTCCTGGAGGAACCGCCCGCCGCCGCACCCGCCCCCGAGCGGCCCGCGCCCGCCGCCGTACCGCGCGTGCACCCCGTCTCCGGACACACCCCGGACGCGCTGCGCGCCCAGGCCGCCCGCCTGCGCACCCACCTGCTCCAGCACGACGACGACACCTACGACGCCCGCGACCTGGCGCACAGCCTCGCCGCCGCCCGCAATCCGCAGGCACACCGTGGCGCGGTCGTCGCCGCCGACCGGGACGAACTCCTCACCGGACTCGCCGCCCTCGCCGCCGGGGAGAGCGCCCCGCACGTCACCACCGGCACCGCCGACGGCGGCATGATCGCCGTCCTCTTCAGCGGGCAGGGCGCCCAGCGCCCCGGCATGGGCCGCGAACTCCACTCCACGCAGCCCGTCTTCGCCGAGACCTTCGACGCCGTCTGCGCCGAACTCGACCGCCACCTCGACGGGCCGCCGCTGCGCGACGTGGTCTTCGCCGCCGAGGACAGCGCCGAGGCCGCGCTCCTCGACCGCACCGCCTACACCCAGGCCGCCCTGTTCGCCTTCGGCACCGCCGCGCACGCCCTGGCCGCCTCGTGGGGCGTACGGGCCGACGTGCTCGGCGGCCACTCCATCGGCGAACTCACCGCCGCGCACGCCGCCGGGGTCTTCGACCTCGCCGACGCCTGCGCCCTTGTCGCCGCCCGCGGCCGGCTCATGCAGAACCTGCCCGAGGGCGGCGCGATGGCCGCCCTGGAGGCCACCCAGGAAGAGGTGCTGCCGCTCCTCGAAGGCCGCGCCGACCGCGTGGCGATCGCCGCCGTCAACGGGCCCGTCTCCGTGGTGGTGTCCGGCCAGGTGGCCGATGTCGACGCGCTCGCCGCCGAGTTCGCCGGGCGCGGCCGCAAGACCCGGCGCCTGCGCGTCTCGCACGCCTTCCACTCGCCGCTCATGGACGCCATGCTCGACGACTTCCGGGCCGTCGCCGCCCGCGTCCGCTACGACACCCCCACCGTCCCGGTCGTCTCCAACCTCACCGGCGCTCTCGCCACCGGCGACGACCTGGTCACCCCCGAGTACTGGGTACGCCATGTGCGCCAGGCCGTCCGCTTCGCCGACGGGGTGAGCGCCCTGGAGGCGGCAGGCGTCACGCACTTCGTCGAACTCGGCCCCGACGCCACCCTGGCCACCCTCGTGCAGGACGGCGTCACCGACCCCGCGGCGGTCACCGCCGTGTCCCTGCTGCGCCGCGACCGGCCCGAGGGGCGCACCGCCCTGCTCGCCGCCGCGACCCTGCACGTCAACGGGAGCGCCGCCGTCCCCGCCACGCCCCTCGACACCGGGGCGCGGACCGTGCCGCTGCCCACGTACGCCTTCCAGCGGGAGCGGTTCTGGCTGGAGTCGTCCGCGGCCCCGGCCGCGTCCGGTGAGGACTCCGCGTTCTGGGACCTCGTCCGGACCGCCGACCCCGCCGCGCTCGCCGAGCGGCTCTCCGTCGACGCGGACGCCCCGCTCAGCGCCGTCCTGCCCGCGCTCGCCGCATGGCGCGACGAGGACCGCAAGCAGGAGGAGACCCGGCGCTGGGAGCACCGGGTGGTATGGCGTCCCGCCGCGGAAACCGGCGCCGCCACGCTCACCGGCACCTGGCTCGTCGCGGTCCCCGGCCGCCTCGCCGGCACACCGTGGGCCCGCTCCGTCACGGACGCGCTCACCGCGCACGGAGCGGACGCCCGGGTCCTGCCGGTCGACTGCGCGACGGCCGACCGGGCCGCTCTGACCGCGGCCCTCGCGGATCTGCGCGGGGGCGGCGGGGGTGCGGGTCCGGCCACGGCTCTCGCCGGTTCGCGCGAGGGTGGCGAGGACGCCGGTCCGGCCACGGCTCTCGCCGGTTCGCGCCAGGACGGCGAAGGCGCCACCGGCGCCGGTCCGCGCGGCGGCGGCTACGGCGCCACGGCCGACCCCGCCGCTCCCGCCGACCCCGCCGGTCCGGCCCCCGCCCTCACCGGCCCGGAGCAAGACGCAGCCCCCGCCTGGGCAGGCGTCCTCTCCCTCCTCGCTGTCGACACCGAGCCGTTGCCCGCCCACGAAGCCGTCCCCGCCGGGCTCGCCGCGACCACCGCTCTCCTCCAGGCCCTCGCCGACGGCGCCGCCGGGGCCGACCCGGGCCGTCTGTGGGCGCTCACCGCGGGCGCGACCGGCGTCCTCGGTACGGAGGCGCCCGCCGTGCCGGAGCAGGCCGCCGTATGGGGCCTGGGACGCACCGCCGCGCTCGAACACCCCCAGCTGTGGGGCGGCCTGGTGGACCTGCCCGCGGGCACCGACACCGCCGTCCCCGCCGACGTGGCCCGGCGCCTCGTGGCCGCCCTCGCCGACACCTCGGGCGAGGACCAGATCGCCGTACGCGGCGCCGGGACCTTCCTGCGCCGCCTCGAACACGCCCCGGCGGGCCCGGCGACGGACGGCCCGGCCCTGACCGGCACCGTCCTCCTCACCGGCGCCACCGGAGCGCTCGGCCTGCGCACAGCGACCTGGCTCGCCGCGCAGGGCGCCACGCGCATCGTCGCCGTGAGCCGCTCGGGCGCGGGCTCCGACGGTGCGGCCCGCCTGAAGGACGCCCTCGCCGACACCGGCACCGAACTCGTCCTGACCGCCTGCGACACCGCCGACCGCGACGCGCTCGCCGCCCTCCTCGCGGAGCACCCCGTGGACGCCGTCGTGCACACCGCGGGCGTCCTCGACGACCGGCTCCTGGACGGCATGGACGCCGACGCCCTGGACCGCGTCCTGCGGCCCAAGCTGGCGGCCGCCCGCCACCTCGACGAGCTGACCCGCGACCGCGACCTGAGCGCGTTCGTCCTGTACTCGTCGGTCTCCGGCACCCTCGGCACCATCGGGCAGGCCAACTACGCGGCGGCCAACGCCTACTTGGACGCGCTCGCCGAGTCGCGCAAGGCCGATGGACGCCCGGCCACCTCGCTGGCGTGGGGCCCGTGGGCCGGTGGCGGCATGGCGAGCGCCGACGCCGACACCGAGGCCCGGATGCGCCGCGGCGGCGTCAACCCGCTCGACCCCGGCAAGGCCACCGACGCCCTCGGCCGGGCCACGGCCCGCCCCGACGCGGTCCTCGCCCTCGCCGACATCGACTGGGCCCGCTTCGCCCCCGGCTTCACCACCTCGCGGCCCAGCCCGCTCCTCGCCGACCTCCCCGAGGTCCGCGACGTGCTCGCCCAGCGCCCCGAGACCACCGCGGGCGCCCCCGAGGCGCTGCGCGACCGGCTCGCCGGACAGTCCGCCGCCGAACGCGAACGCACCCTGACCGCCCTCGTGCGGGCCGAGGCCGCCGCCGTGCTCGGCCACACCGGCACCGACCGGGTCGGCGCCACCACCGCGTTCAACGCGCTCGGCTTCGACTCCCTCATGGCCGTCGAACTGCGCAACCGCATCGGCGCCGCCACCGGCCTCGCCCTGCCCGCCACGCTCCTCTTCGACCAGCCGAGCGCGCAGGCCCTCGCCGGGTACCTGCGCGGCCGGCTCACCGAGGACACCGACGGCGCGGCCGCGGTCCTCGCCGGACTCGACTCCCTGGAGGCCGCCCTCGACGGGCTGCCCGAGGACGACGCCCGGCGCGACCGCATCGGGGCCCGGCTCCAGTCGCTCCTGGGACGGTTCGGCGGCACGGTCGCCGTCACCGCCGCGCCCGCGTCCCCGGACGGCGGCGACGTGAGCGACCGGCTGGAGTCCGCCGGCGCGGACGAGATCTTCGACTTCATCGAGAACGACCTCGGCATCTCCTGACGAGACGGCCACGGGACCTGAGAACGGGTGAGACGACATGACCGATGAGGACAAGCTCCTCGGCTACCTGAAGAAGGTCACGGCCGACCTGCACCAGACGCGCCAGCGCCTGGCCGCGGCCGAGGCACAGCACAGCGAGCCCATAGCGATCGTCGCGATGGGCTGCCGCTTCCCCGGCGGCGTCGGCGACCCCGACGACCTGTGGCGCCTGCTCGACCAGGGCACCGACGCCATGACGGAGTGGCCGCGCGACCGCGGCTGGGACACCGACGCGCTCTACGACCCGACGCCCGGAACCCCAGGGCGCAGCTACACCCGTACGGGCGGATTCATCGACCGTGTCGGCGACTTCGACGCCGGGTTCTTCGGCATCTCGCCCCGCGAGGCCGTCGGCACCGACCCGCAGCAGCGCATCCTCCTGGAGATCTGCTGGGAGGCCCTGGAGCGGGCGGGCATCGACCCGCTCGCCCTGCGCGGCAGCCGCACCGGCGTGTTCTCGGGCACCAACCTCCAGGACTACACGACGCTGCTCAGCCACTCCGACAACGCGGGCGACGACGGCGTCGGCAACTCGCCCAGCGTCCTGTCCGGTCGGATCTCGTACACCCTGGGCCTGGAGGGCCCGGCCGTCTCCGTCGACACCGCCTGCTCGTCCTCCCTGGTCACCCTGCACCTGGCGGCACAGGCGCTCCGGGCGGGGGAGTGCGACCTCGCCCTGGCCGGCGGCGTCACCGTCATGTCGACGCCCACGATCTTCCTGGAGTTCAGCCGCCAGCGCGGCCTGTCGGCGGACGGCCGCTGCCGCGCCTTCGCGGACGCCGCCGACGGCACCGCCTGGGGCGAGGGCGCGGGCGTCCTCGTCGTCGAGCGGCTCTCGGACGCCCGCCGCAACCACCACCCCGTGCTCGCCGTCCTGCGCGGATCCGCCGTCAACCAGGACGGTGCGTCCAACGGCCTGACCGCGCCCAATGGTCCCTCGCAGGAACGCGTCATCTGGCAGGCGCTGAAGTCGGCGCGCCTCGTGCCCGCCGACGTCGACGCCGTCGAGGCGCACGGCACCGGCACCACTCTCGGCGACCCCATCGAGGCCCAGGCCCTGCTCGCCACCTACGGCCAGGACCGGCCCGCCGACCGGCCGCTGCTGCTCGGCTCCGTGAAGTCGAACATCGGGCACACCCAGGCCGCCGCAGGTGTCGCGGGCATCATCAAGACGGTGCTCGCGCTGCGCGCCGGACGCCTCCCCGCCACCCTCCACGTCGACCGGCCGAGCGGGCACGTCGACTGGAGCGCCGGACGCGTCGAACTCCTCACCGAGAACAGGGCCTGGCCCGACACCGGCGACCGGCCCCGCCGCGCGGGTGTCTCCTCCTTCGGCGTCAGCGGCACCAACGCCCACGTCATCCTCGAACAGGCGCCGCCCACCGATCCGGAGGACGCCGCCGCACCTGCCGACGCCGCCCCCCGCCCCCGCGCCTTCACCGTCTCAGGGCGCACCGCCGCCGCCCTGCGCGACCAGGCCGCCCGCCTCGCGGCCCACGTGCGCGCCGCCCCGGACGACGCGCTGCGCCCCGCCGACCTCGCCTGGTCCCTCGCCGCCACCCGCCCGGCGCTCGAACACCGCGCTGCCGTCGTCGCCCCCGACCTCGACGTGCTCCTGCGCGGCCTGACCGCCCTGGCCGACGGCGCCCCCGACCCGGCCGTGGTCCGCGGCGTCGCCGACACCGAGGGCGACCCGGTCTTCCTCTTCCCCGGCCAGGGCCCGCAGTGGGAGGGCATGGCCGTCGAACTGCACGCGGCCGACGCCCGGTTCCGTACCTTCTTCGACGAAGCCGCAGCGGCCGTCGAGGCGTTCACCGACTACCGCGTCCTCGACGTGCTGCGCGGCGCCCCCGGCGCCCCGCCCCTCGACCGCCTCGACGTCGTCCAGCCGACCTTGTTCGTCGTCTGCGTCGCCCTCGCCCGTCTGTGGATGGCGTGCGGGGTGCGCCCGGCCGCCGTAGCCGGACAGAGCCAGGGCGAGATCGCCGCCGCGCACATCGCGGGCGTCCTCACCCTGGAGGACGCCGCCCGCGTCGTCGTCACCCGCTCCCGCGAACTGACCGCCATCACCGGGCGCGGCGGCATGGTCGCCGTCCCGCTGCCCCTCGCCGAGGTCGAGCAGCTCCTCGCACCCTACGAGGGCCGGATCTCCGTCGGCTCCGTCACAGGACCGCGCTCCGTCACCGTCTCCGGCGACGCCGAACCGCTCGCCGAACTCCTCGCCCGCCTCACCGACGACGGCATCCGCGCCCGCCGCGTCCCCGTCGACTACGCCTCCCACTGCGGCCAGGTCGAAGAGGTCAAGGACGCCCTGCTCGCCGGGTTCGCGCCCGTGCGCCCGCGCCCCGCAGAGATCCCCTTCCACTCCACCGTCACCGGCGCCCGCGTCGAGGACACCACCACCCTCGACGGCGCCTACTGGTACGAGAACATCCGCCGCACCGTCCGCTTCGAGACCACCGTGCGCGGCCTCGCCGACGCGGGCCACCGCGTCTTCGTCGAGGCGGGCCCGCACCCCGTCGTCACCACCGCCGTCGGCGACATCCTGGAGGACCTCGGCATCACCGACGGCGCGGTCCTCGGCTCCCTGCGCCGCTCCGAGGGCGGACCCGAGCGGTTCCTCGCCTCCGTGGCCGCCCTCGCGGTGCGCGGCGGACCGGTCGACTGGGCCGCCGTCCACGACGAGCCCGCCCACCGCGTCGACCTGCCCGTCTACGCCTTCCAACGCCGCCGCTACTGGCCGGGGTTCAGCGCCGGTGCCGCCACCGAGTCCGCCGCGGACACCGCCGACGCACCTTTCTGGGAGGCCGTCGACTCCGGCGACCTCACCACCCTCGCCGCCGCCCTCGACCTCGACGAGGCGACCGTCGCGACCCTGGCCCCGGCGCTCGCCGGCTACCGGCGCCGCAGCAGCGACCGCGCCACCGCCGACCGCTGGCGCTACCGCATCGCCTGGGCGCCGGTCCAGGTCGCCGACGCGCCCTCGCTCAGCGGCCGTTGGGCGCTCCTCGTGCCGCGCGGCCACGAGGACGGCCCCGAAGCCACCGCCGTACGGGACGCGCTGACGCGCGCGGGCGCCGAGTGCCTGCCCGTCGTCGTCGACCACCCCGCCGACCGCGCGGTCCTCGCCGACGCCCTGGCCGGACCGGTCGCCGGGGCCCGGGGCGTGCTCTCCCTGCTCGCCCTCGACGACACACCGCAACCCGAACACCCGCAGCTGCCCGGCGGGTTCGCCGCCTCGGTCGCCCTCGTCCAGGCGATGGACGACCTCAACGCCCGCCTCCCGGTCTGGTTCCTGACTAGCGGCGCCGTCGCCACCGGCCCCGACACCGCGCCCGCCCGCCCCGCCCAGGCCCTGGTGTGGGGCTTCGGACGCGTCGTCGCCCTGGAACAGGCCGACTGCTGGGGCGGCCTCGTCGACCTGCCCGAGCGGTGCGACGCCCGCGCCGCCGACCGGGTCGTCGCCGTCCTCGCCGGAACCGACCACGAGGACCAGGTCGCCGTCCGCGCCACCGGCGTCCTCGGCCGCCGCCTGGAGCGCGCCGCCATCGGCGGACGGCCCGCCCGCCGCGCCTGGAACCCGCGGGGCACCGTCCTCGTCACCGGCGGGACCGGCGCCCTCGGCCGCCACGTCGCCCGCTGGCTCGCCCGTACGGGCGCCGCGCACCTCCTCCTCGTCAGCCGCTCGGGCCCCGCCGCCGAGGGCGCCGACGAGCTGCTCGCCGAGCTGACGGCCACCGGTGCCACGGCCGACCTCGTCGCCTGCGACATCGCCGACCCGGCGGACCTCGCCGCCCTCCTTGCCTCCATCCCGGAGGAGCGGCCCCTGACCGCCGTCTTCCACACCGCCGCCGTCCTCGACGACGGTGTCATCGGCTCCCTCACCCCGGAGCGCCTCGCCGAGGTCCTGCGGGTCAAGGTCGGCGGCGCCCTGAACCTCGACGCCGCCACCGCAGGGCTCGACCTGTCCGCCTTCGTCCTGTTCTCCTCCTCGTCGGGCGTCTTCGGCAGCCCCGGACACGGCAACTACGCGCCGGGCAACGCCTACCTCGACGCCCTCGCCGAGGACCGCCGCTCGCGCGGTCTGCCCGCCACGGCGGTCGCCTGGAGCGGCTGGGCCGACGGCGGCATGGCCTCCGGCACCGTCGGCGAACGCCTCCAGCGCCACGGCGTCCGCCTCATGGACCCCGCCGTCGCCTGCACCGCCCTCCAGGACGCCCTGGAGCAGGACGACACGACGCTCGTCGTCACCGACATCGACTGGGAAGTCTTCGGCGCCGAACTCGACAAGGGACGCCCGCGCCGCCTCTACACCGGCCTGCCCGACCTCGAACGGCTCCGCGCCCAGCGCCCGGCCGCCGCCCCGAGCGGATCCGCCGACGAAGGCGACGACGTACTCGCGGCCATCACGGCACTCGGCGAGGCCGACCGGCGCCAGGCCCTGCTCGAACTGGTCCGCGCGCACATCGCCTACGTCCTCAATCACCCGAGCCCCGACGACGTCGAACCCGCGCGCGCCTTCCGCGAACTGGGCTTCGACTCCCTCACCGCCGTCGAACTGCGCAACACCCTCGGCGAGGCGACCGGCATGCGCCTGCCCGCCACCCTCGTCTACGACTACCCGACCCCCGCCGCGCTCGCCGAGCACCTCAGCGAACGCCTCGCCCCGGCCGCCGACCGCGCCGTGTCCGGCGGTCTTGAAACCCCGGCACGTCCGCAGACCGGCGAGGACCCCGTCGTCATCGTCGGCATGGCCTGCCGCTTCCCCGGCGACGCCGACACCCCGGAGCGGTTCTGGCGGCTCCTCAGCGACGGCACCGACGCCCTCGGCCCCTTCCCCGAGGACCGCGACTGGGACGTGGCCGCCCTGTACGACCCCGAGCCCGGCAGGGCGGGCCGCACCTCCACCCGCACCGGCGGCTTCCTCGACGGCTTCGCCGACTTCGACCCCGGCGTCTTCACCATCTCGCCCCGCGAGGCCCTCGCGATGGACCCGCAGCAGCGGCTGCTCCTCGAGATGGCGTGGGAGTCGTTCGAGCGGGCGGGCATCGACCCGCGCAGCCTGCGCGGCAGCCGCACCGGGGTGTTCGCCGGCACGAACTACCAGGACTACACGGCCCGTCCGATCGCCCCGGGCGACGACGTCGGCGCCCACCTCGGCACCGGCAACTCGGCCAGCGTCCTGTCGGGCCGCATGTCCTACACGTTCGGCCTCGAAGGCCCCGCGGTCACCGTCGACACCGCCTGCTCGTCGTCCCTGGTAGCCCTCCACCTGGCGGCGCAGGCCCTGCGCGCGGGGGAGTGCGATCTGGCGCTCGCGGGCGGTGTGACGGTGATGTCGACCCCCGGCCTCTTCGTCGACTTCAGCCGTCAGCAGGGTCTCGCGGCGGACGGCCGCTGCAAGGCGTTCGCGGACGGGGCCGACGGCACGGGCTTCTCGGAAGGCGGCGGTCTGCTGCTCGTCGAGCGGCTGTCCGACGCCCGCCGCAACGGGCACCCGGTGCTCGCGGTCGTCGCCGGTTCGGCGGTCAACCAGGACGGTGCGTCCAACGGATTGAGCGCGCCGAACGGTCCCTCGCAGCAGCGTGTCATCCGCGCCGCTCTGGACTCGGCCGGGCTGTCCGCGCGCGACGTGGACGCGGTGGAGGCGCACGGTACGGGCACCAAGCTCGGTGACCCGATCGAGGCGCAGGCCCTCCTTGCGACGTACGGCCAGGACCGTGACGGGGACCGGCCGTTGTGGCTGGGTTCGGTGAAGTCGAACGTCGGTCACACGCAGGCGGGTGCCGGTGTGGCGGGTGTGATGAAGATGGTGCTCGCGATGCGGCACGGTGTGCTGCCCGCGACGCTCCACGTGGATGCTCCGTCCTCGCACGTGGACTGGGAGCAGGGCGCGGTGGCGCTCCTGACCGAGGCCCGCGCGTGGCCCGAGACGGGGGAGCGTCCGCGCCGTGCGGGCGTGTCGTCCTTCGGTATCAGCGGAACCAACGCCCACATCGTCCTGGAAGCCCCGCCCGAGGAGCCGCGGAACGAGGAGGAGCCGGCCGCGTGGACGGGGCCGGTGCCCTGGGTCCTCTCCGGCCGCAGCCAGGACGCCCTGCGCGACCAGGCCGCCCGACTGCTCGACCACGTCGCCGCACATCCCGAGGTCCGGCCCGCCGACACCGCGCTGGCACTTGCGACCACCCGGACGGCGTTCCCGCACCGGGCGGTCCTTGTCGGCGCCGACCACGACGCGCTCACCACCCGGCTGCGCGCCCTGGCGGACGGGACCATGCCGCCCGCCACGGCCCGCTCCGGCGGCAAGACCGCGTTCCTGTTCACCGGGCAGGGTGCCCAGCGCCTCGGCATGGGCCGCGAACTGCGCGCCGCCTACCCGGTGTTCGCCGAGGCCTTCGACGCCGTGTGCGAGCGCGTCCCCGGCCTCGACGAGGCCGTCCGCGGTGACGACGCCGAGCTGCTCCAGCGCACCGAGTACGCCCAGCCCGCCCTGTTCGCCTTCGAGGTCGCCCTCTTCCGCCTGCTCGCATCCTGGGGCGTGCGGCCCGACCTCGTAGCAGGGCACTCCATCGGTGAGATCGCGGCCGCCCACGTGGCGGGCGTCTTCGACCTGGACGACGCCTGCGCTCTCGTCGCCGCCCGCGGACGCCTCATGCAGGCGCTCCCGTCCGGCGGGGCGATGGCCTCGGTCCGGGCCGCCGCGGACGAGGTCACGCCGCTCCTGGCCGGCCGCGAGCACGAAGTCGGCATCGCCGCCCTCAACGGGCCCGAGGCGACCGTGATCTCCGGCACCGAGGCGGCCGTCGCCGCGATCCGCGACCACTTCACGGCGGCCGGACGGCGGGCCACACGGCTCCGCGTCAGCCACGCCTTCCACTCACCCCTGATGGACCCGGTCCTCGACGACTTCCGTGCCGTCGCCGCCCGCGTCTCGTACACCGAACCGGCCCTGACCGTGATCTCCGGCCTGACCGGTGAGAGCGCCACGCCCGGACTGCTCACCGACCCCGAGTACTGGGTGCGGCACGTCCGCGAACCGGTCCGCTTCCACGACTGCGTCACGCGCCTGCACGGCCTCGGCGCACGCCGCTTCTTGGAGGTCGGACCCGACGGCCCGCTCACCACGCTCGCCGAGTCCGCGCTGACCGAGCAGGACGCGCCGAGCACGGACGAGTCCGTGTTCGTGGCGGCCGTCCTGCGCGACAAGCCCGAGACGGAGCGCCTGCTCACCGCCGTCGGCACGCTGTTCACCCACGGCGTCGCACCCGACTGGGCGGCCCTCCTGCCCGGCGCCCGCGTCGTGCCGCTGCCCACCTACGCCTTCCAGCGGCAGCGGTACTGGCTGCCGACCGCCGCCTCGGCCGGCGACCCCGAGGCCGCCGGGCTGCGCACCGCGGAACACCCCTTCCTCGGCGCCGAGATCACCCGGGCGGACTCCGACGACCTCCTGTTCACCGGGCGGCTCTCCCTGCGCAGCCACCCCTGGCTCGCCGACCACACCGTCCTCGGCCAGGTCATCCTGCCCGCCACCGGCTACCTCGACCTCGCCGTGCACATCGGCGACCGCACCGGCTGCGGACACCTGGGAGAACTCACCCTGCTCAGCCCGCTCGTGGTGCCCGCCGAGGGCGCCGTACGGCTCCAGGTCACCGTCGACGGCGCCGACGACACCGGCCGCCGCGCCTTCACCGTCTGGTCCCGGAACGCCGGGGACGACGCGTTCCGGTCCGCCGGGGACGACGGCGACTGGCAGCGGCACGCGCAGGGCGTCCTCGCCCCGCGGGCACAGGCCGCCCCGGCCGACGACCTGACGGCCTGGCCCCCGCCCGGCGCACAGGAGATCTCCGCCGCCGACCCCTACGAGGCCTTCGCCGCCGCCGGGTTCGCCTACGGCCCGAGCTTCCAGGGCCTCGGCACCGTGTGGGAGCGCGGCGACGCGGTGTACGCCGAGGTCGCGCTGCCCGAGCCGTACCGGCAGGACGCCGCACACCATGCCCTGCACCCGGCGCTGCTCGACGCGGCCGTGCAGACGCTGCTCGTCCGCCGCCCCGGAGTACGGGACGAGGACGGGGCGGCGCCCATGCTGCCGTTCGCCTGGACCGGACTCACCCTGCACGCCACCGGCGCGACCGCGCTGCGTGTACGCCTCACCCCGGCGGACCACGAGCACGGCTACCGGGTCCTTGTCACCGACACCACCGGACAGCCCGTCGCCACCGCCGACTCGATCACCCTGCGGGCCGTGTCCGCCGCCCCCGCCCCGGACACCGGCAGGCCCGAACTGCTGCGCCTGGACTGGCAGGAGCTCCGTCCGGTCCCCGAGGCCCCGCGTCCCGGCACGGTGCGCTGGATCCTCCTCGGCGAGGGCGACGACCGCGTGGCCGCCGCACTCGACGCGGCCGGGGTCCACCTGGAGACCTACGCCGACCTGGAGGCCCTCGGCAAGGCCGTCGACACCGGCATGACCATGCCCGATGTGGTCCTTGCCGCGCCCGAGGCGCAGGGCCAGGCCCTGCCCGAGACGGTCCGCGGCCATCTGGCCCGCGCCCACGAGCTGATGTGCGGCTGGCTCGCCGACGAGCGGTTCGCCGACGCCCGCCTGGTGTTCGTCACCCGCTCCGCGATCACCGCGGACCGCGTCGGCCAACCGGATGTGCCGGGTGCCGCCCTGTGGGGCCTGGTCCGCACCGGCCAGGCCGAGCACCCCGGCCGCTTCCAGCTGGTGGACCTGGCCGGCGACGTCGAGGACGGCGACGATCCCGCCCTGCTCGCCGCCGTCGCGGGCGGACGCCCGCAGACGGCCGTCCGGGGCGGCCGCGTCCTACACCCCGACATCGCACCGGCCGCGACCGGCGACGCGCCCGCCCTCGCCGACGGCACCGTGCTCGTCACCGGCGCGACCGGCACCCTCGGCCGCACCGTCGCCCGCCACCTCGTCACCCGGCACGGCGTACGCTCCCTGCTCCTCGCGGGGCGGCGCGGGCCCGCCGCCGACGGAGCGGACGCCCTCGTCGCCGAGCTGTCCGAACTCGGGGCCAGGGTCCGCCTGGAAGCGTGTGACCTCGCCGAACGCGCCGAAGTGGAGCGCCTGTTGGGTCACGTGCCCGCCGATTCGCCGCTGACCGGCGTCGTCCACGCGGCCGGTGTCACCGACGACGCCGTCCTCACCGCCCTCGACGGCGAACGCTTCGACACCGTGCTCCGGCCGAAGGCGGACGGAGCCTGGCACCTGCACGAACTGACCGCCGCCCACCCGCTCGCCGCGTTCGTCCTCTTCTCCTCCGCCGCGGGCACCTTCGGCGCCCCCGGCCAGGGCAACTACGCCGCGGCCAACAGTTTCCTCGACGGACTCGCCGCCCTGCGACACTCCACCGGGCTGCCCGCCGCCTCCGTCGCCTGGGGCCTGTGGGGCGACGCCAGCGGCATCACCGGCCGCCTCTCCGACACCGACCGCGGCCGCCTGGCCCGCGGCGGCCTGCGGCCCCTCGCCGCCGAGGACGCCCTCGCCCTCCTGGACGACGCCCTGGCCACCACCGACCCCTCGGTGATCGCCGTCGCCACCGCCTCAGGACGGTCCGGCGTACGGGCGCTGGTCCGGCCCGCCGCTCCGGCGGCTGTCCGCAGGGTCGCGTCCGACGCCCCGGCGGCGACTCCGGGCAACCTCCTCGCCGGACGCACCCCCGAAGAGGGCCGCGCCCTGCTCACCGGCCTGGTGCGCGAGCTGGCCGCCACCGTCCTGGGACACGCGGGCCCGGACGCGGTGGAGCCCGACCGGCTCTTCACCGAGCAGGGCTTCGACTCCCTGACCGTGGTCGAACTGCGCAACCACCTCGCCACCGCCACCGGCCTGAAACTCGCCCCGACCCTGCTGTTCGACCACGCGACCCCCGAGGCGCTCGCCGCCCACCTGCACGGCAGGCTCGGCGAACAGAGCGGACAGGGTGCGCCGGACACCGGCCAGGACCGTACGGGGGCGGCCTCCGTCGCCGTACGCGCGGAGGACACCATCGGCGGACTGTTCAAGCAGGCCTGCCTGGACGACCGGGTCGACGACGGCTTCACCCTGCTGCAGGCCGCCGCCGAACTGCGGCCGACGTTCACCTCGCCGGACGAACTCGCCTCCGTCCCCGGGGCGATCCGCCTCTCGGCCGGTGACACCGCCGCCCCGCTGGTCTGCTTCAGCTCCTACGTCGCCCTCGCCGGCGTCCACCAGTACGCCCGGTTCGCCTCCGCCTTCCGCGGCCGGCGCGACGTCTGGGCGCTGCCCACCCAGGGCTTCGGCACCGGGGAGGCGCTGCCCGCCACCTTCGACGCCGTCGCCGACCTGCACGCCGAGGCGGTGCGACGTACCGTCGGCGACACCCCGCCCGTCCTGCTCGGCTCGTCCTCCGGCGGCGTCCTCGCCCTGTCGACGGCCCGGCGGATGCAGGAGCGGGGCGCCGCACCCGCCGCCGTCGTCCTGCTCGACACCTACATGCCGCGCGCGGACTCCCCGTTCCTGCGGTTCTCCCAGCAGATGCTGGGCGGCATGTTCGACCGCGAGTCGATGTTCGCGCACATGGACTCCGACCGGCTCACCGCGATGAGCTGGTACGTGTCGATGATCGGCGAATGGGAGCCGGGCCCCCTCGACTGCCCGGTCCTCCTGGTCCGCTCCACCGAGCCCCCGGTGCCCGCCGCCCCCGGCGAGGAACTGCGCCCCGAGGAATGGCAGACGGCGTGGGAGCGGGCGCACACCGTGCTCGACGTCCCCGGCAACCACTTCACGATGATGGAGGACCACGCCCGCTCCACGGCCGAGACCACCGACACCTGGCTGACCGGCCTCGGCGCCTGACCGACCGAACGAACGCCGAAGGGCCCGCACCCTGCGCAGGGTGCGGGCCCTTCGGCGTACGCGCTCTATTCGGCCCAGTGCGGGACGGCGGTGACGGTGACGACGGCCGCGCTGCACAGCCAGCCGGGGCCCTGCGACACCAGCAGGACGTGGTCGCCCGGCCCGACCTGGCGGGTGCGGACCAGGTGCTCCAGGGTGATGAACACGTCGGCGCCGCCGACGTGCCCCACCGACCGGCCGAACTCCCAGCTGCACCGCTCCATCGTCAGGCCGAGGGGCAGCATGATCGAGTACTCGATCATCCGGCCGTCCATGTTGATCGGGACGACCTTGGCGAGGTCCGTGGCGTTCAGGCCGGCGTCCACGAGGGAGCGCTGGATGACCTCCAGGTCGAACAGCGTCAGCTTCTCCATCGTCTCCGACAGCGGCATCTCCCGTTCGGTGAACCGCTGCGCCCGGTCGGCCATGTCCGACATCGAACCGGCGTCCTCCCGCAGCAGGAGCGGCCCGTCGCCGCGGTGCCACTTCTCCAGCTCGTGCAGCACACCGGAGTTCAGCGAGCGCACCTCGGCGAACCCGCCCTCGTCGCTGATCAGGGCGGCGGCCGCGCCGTCGCCGAGGATGTACGCCTGCCCGAAGCCCTTCCAGCGGTCCATGGTGGGGGAGGAGAAGTTCTCGCCCGTCGTCAGGAGCACCGAACCGGCCCCGGCGGCTCCGGTGAGCTTGCCGATCGCCACGTCGAGCGCGCTGAGCATGCCGTCGCAGCCCTGCTGGAGATAGAGCGCGGGCAGCCGCCCCAGGCCGAGTTCGCGCAGCACGTAGCCGGGCGGGTAGGCGCCCTCGGGGGCCTGGTAGTGGACGGCGGTGTGGATGTGCGCGCCCAGGTCCTCGGGGTCGACCTTCGAGCGGTCCAGGGTGATCCGGGCCGCCTCGACGGCCATGTCCATCGCCGGTGTGTCCCCTGCGATGTGAGCACCCGTCAGGCCGTTCGCGGCCTGGATCTCCGCGTCCAGCTTCCCTTCCGCGACCGCCTGCTCGGCGCTCGCCCACTCGGGCAGCACCACGCCGAGCGACTCGATGTGGACGTTCTCTACACGCATCAGTTCCTCCTCTGACCAGGGCGTCCCTGGCCGTCGACCACGGCGCCGGACGCGACACGGGCGGTACCGCACCACTGGGTGCCGTACCGCCCGTGCCGTACGTCCGGCTGTCAACCGTCGGCCCGCCTCGAGAGCCTGTCTCTCAGTCGGCGAGCAGTTCCTTCGTGAGGTGGCGGGCGAGCCCCGCCGGGGTGGCGAAGTCGAAGACCACCGCCGCGGGCAGCGAGAGACCCGTCGCCGACTCCAGCGCGTTGCGCGCGGTGAGCGCGGTCAACGAGTCGAAGCCGAGGTCGCGGGTCTCCTTCTCCTGGGAAACCTGTCCCGCCGAGGCGAGCCCGAGCGCGGTCGCGAAGTGCGTACGCACCAGCCGCAGCACGGTGTCCTCCTGCTCGGCCCCCGTGAGCGCGGCCAGGCGGTGGCGCAGTCCGCCGGGGTCGGCGACCGTGTCGCGGGCCCGCCGCCTGACCACCTCGGCCGTCAGGTCGCGCAGGAGCGCCGCTGATCCGGTCAGGGGCCCGGTGGTCCGCCGCTCGGGGAGTTCCGGCCGGTCGGCGAGGAGCGCGGGCCTGCCGGTCGCGACGGCCGACGCGAACAGGTCCGCCGCCTCGTCCGCGGCCGTGCCGGAGCCGCGCAGCGACACCGCCGCCACCCCGGCCGCGCGCAGGTCACGGGCCCACACGTCGAACACCGCCGCCACGGCCGCGTCCGCGAGCCCCGCCGTGGCGGGCGCGGGCGTCGCGAACACCACGGAGGTCACCCCGCGTGCGGGCGCGGACCGCACCAGTTCCAGCGCGGGGTCGATCAGCGGGCGCAGCGCGGCGTCCACGTCGGCCTGCGTCCCGGTCGTCGCCCCGTCGGTGCGAACGGCGGCGGTGAACAGCACGGTGCGCGGATCGCTTTCGAGCAGCGCCCGGACGGCGCCGGCCGGGTCCACCGGCTCCCAGCGGACCGGTTCGGCCGCCTTGCTGGAGTCCGGCAGCCGGTCCGCGACGTTCTTCGCGTACGGCCCCGCGAGGTGGGCTCCGCCCGTTTCGGGCCGGGCGAGGAGCGTCTCGGCGGCGGTGGGTGCCTCGTCCCCGGCGAACAGGGCGGTCCCGTCCCGGGGGAGGAGGACGACGCCGTTCTGGGCGGTTCCGTCCCGGGTGACCGGAGGGGTCTCGTCCTGGGGGAGCACGACGGGCCGGTCACCGGACGGACCGGTCGGGGCAGCGGCGGGGACCCGTACCGCGCGCGGTGTACGGGCCTGTCCCGAGCGCAGCGCGATCCTGGGCTCCTCGCCGGCCACCGCGGACTCGACCCGTCGCCAGGACCGCTTGACGCCGTCCGTGTCGATCAGCACGAAGCGTCCGGGCGCCCGGTCCTGGGCGGCGCCGACGAGACCCCACGCGGCGGCCGCGGTGGCGTCCGCCGGTTCGTCGTCCGTCGTGGCGACCGCGCCGCGCGTGAGCACGACGAGCCGGGTCTGCGCGAGCAGGGGGTGGGCGAAGTGCCGTATCCACTCCAGGGCCGCGCCGACCGCCGTGCGCACCGCGTCGGCCGGGTCGGCGTCCGGGTGAGCGGCCGGGGCGGGGGAGACGACCACGACGTCCGGGACGGGGGCGTCCGCGTCGGTGGCCGCCGTCAGGAGCGTCGGCAGGTCGGGGTGGGCCTCTGCGTAGCGGCCAGCCGACATCAGACCGGCCCGGGCTCCGTACGGGTCCGGGCCGACGACGGCCCAGCGGCCCTCGCGCGCGGCGGCCCGGGGCAGGTCGATGTCCGCCCACAACTCCTCGAACAGACCGTCCTGCTGGCTCGCCGAGGCGGTCCGCACGTCGCGCGTGTCGAGCGGGGCGCAGAGCACCGCGCGCGCATCGAGCACCGGGTCACCGGCGCCGTCGGCGGCCTCGATGTCCCAGGTGCCGTCCGCCGCGCGCCGCAGCCGCACCCGCAGCACCGACGCGCCCACGGCGTGCAGCGACACGTCGCGCCAGCGCACGGCGACCGGATCGTCGCCGGAGCCGGAGCCGGAGCCGGAGCCGGAGCCGGAGTGTCGTGTCGCGCTCGCGAGGGCCGCGTCGAGGAGGGCCGGATGCAGCGCGGGGTTCTCGTGCGCGGCCGCCCAGTCGGGCAGCGACACCTCCACGAAGACCTCGTCGTCGCGCCGCCACACCCCGCGCGGCATCCGCGCGGGGTCGGTGCCGTCGGCGTCGGCCGTCCCGGCGACGGGGTCCGCGCCGTGCGGTGGCCATACCGCCAGGCCGGTCCCCGGCTCCGCCGCGGCGGTGGCCGTTACCGTCGCCGACGCGTGCCGGGTCCACGGTCGCCCGGCCGCGCCGCGTGCGTCCCGGCGCCCGTGCACCGTCACGCGCCGGACACCCTCGGCGTCGGGCGCGCCGACGGACACGCGCAGTTGGACGCCCGCGTCGCGCGGCAGCACCAGCGGGCTGTCCGCCGACAGGTCGAGGACCCGGGCGCAGCCGGCCCGGCCCGCCGCGTGCAGGACGAGGTCGAGGAGGACGGCCCCGGCGACGACCGTCGCGCCGTCCACGCGGCGCAGCAGGGTCGGGTCGGCGTCGGCCGCCGTGATCCGCCCGGTGCACACCAGCTCGTCGCGCTCGGGCAGTTCGACGGCGGCGGACAGCAGGGGGTGGCCCGCGTCGTCCACGCCGAGGTCGACGGCGCCCGTGTACCGGGCCGCCGTCTCGTCGGGCTGCCGGGACTTGCGCCACAGCAGCCGTGCGGGCAGCCCCGCGAGGAGTTTGCGGGCGACCTTTCCGGCCGGGTTGCGCGGCACCTCGGCGATCTCGTGGATCTCCTCGGGGAGCTTGAACGCGGACAGCCGCTGACGGCAGGCCGCGAGGACCGCCTCCACGTTCAGGCCGCCCGCGGCGGGGACCACGTAGGCGACCGGGACCTCGCCGAGCGACTCGTGGGGGACGCCCGCGACGGCCGCGTCCGCGACGCCGGGCGCCTGCGCGAGGACCTGCTCCACCTCGCGGGGGTGGATGTTCTCGCCGCCGCGGATGATGAGTTCCTTGAGCCGGCCCGTGATGGTCACGTAGCCGTCGGTGTCCTGGCGTGCCAGGTCGCCGGTGCGGTACCAGCCGTCCGAGAGGACGGCGGCGGTCTCCTCGGGCTGGTGGTGGTAGCCGAGCATGAGCGCGGGGCTGGAGACCCAGATCTCGCCCTCGGCGCCCTGTTCCACCTCCTCGCCGGTGCGCGGGTCGGTGAGGCGCAGCGTCAGACCCGGCAGCGGGATGCCGCAGGAGCCGGGGACGCGGGTGCCGTCGGGCAGGTTCGTGGTGATCGCGCCGCCGGTCTCCGTCGAGCCGTAGCTGTCGAGGAGCGCGATGCCGAACGCGGACCGGAACGAGTCGTGCAGGGACTGCGGGCAGGACGATCCGGCGACCATGCACACGCGCAGCGGCGGCACCTCCGTCTGGCCGGCCCGCGCGAGCTCCGCCATCTGGTGGTACATCGTCGGCACGCCCACGAGGAAGGTGGCGTCCTCGGCGACGGCGCGGCCGAGTACCTCGTCGGCGGCGAGTCCTTCGGTGATGCAGGCGGTGGCGCCGACCGCGACGACGCCGAGCACGCACACGTTGTGCGCCACGGCGTGGAACAGCGGCATCGGCCACACCACCCGGTCCTGCGGTGAGAGGCCGAGCAGCGGGGCGTTGCAGGACGCGGTCGCCCACAGCGAGGTGCGCTGGGTGGACACGACGCCCTTGGGCAGCCCGGTCGTCCCGGAGGTGTAGAGCATCCAGGCGGGTTCGTCGAGGCCGAGGTCGTCGCGGGGCGGGTCGCGCAGCGACCACGTGAGGGCGAGGTCCTCCCAGCGCGGCAGCTCCTCGTCGGCGGCCTCGGCGAAGCCCGGCTCGGAGTCGTGGCCGACCAGGACCACCGTGACGCCCGGGCGTGCGGCCAGCACCCGGCGCACTTGCGGGAGTTGGGCGGCGCCGGTGATGACCAGCTTGGCCGCGCAGTCGTCCAGGAGGTGTGCCAGTTCCGAGTCGGTCGACTTCGGGTTGAGCGGCACGCCCACGGCGCTGGCGCGGGTGATGGCGAGGTAGCTCTCCACCGTCTCCACCCGGTTCGGCAGGTAGATCACCGCGGAGGCGCCCCGTTCGAGCCCGAGCCCGACCAGATGACTGGCGACGCGGGCGGTACGCCGGTCCAGCTCGGCCCAGGTGACCGACGTGCGGGCGTCCTTGAACGCCGTCCGGTCCGGTTGCCGGGCGGCGTGCCCGGCGAGCAGTTCGTGCACCGGGCGGATCAGGTCCGCCCGGAACGTGGCGTCCGTGGTCACCGGGGCCCCTTTCACGAGGCGGACGAACGGTAGCGGCGCACCGCGAGTGTGCGGCCCACCACGGCGATCAGCACCGACCAGCCGAGGGAGACAAGGATGGGGTGTTGTGCGGGCCAGGCGCCGGTCGCGGTGAGCCCTGGGTTGCCGAACAGCTGACGGGCCGCCTGCACCGTGGCGCTGAGCGGGTTCCACTCCGCGGCCCACCGCAGCACGGTCGGCAGCGTGGAGGGCGCCACGAACGCGTTGGACAGGAACGTCAGAGGGAACAGCCACAGGAAGTTGCTGGTCGCGGCGGCTTCCGGGGCGCGGACCGACAGGCCGATGACGACGCCGACCCACGACAGCGCGTACCCCAGGAGCAGGAGCAGGGCGAACGCCGCGACGGCGCGCAGCAGGCCGTGGTGGATGCGCCAGCCGACGAGCAGCGCGCACAGGATCATGACGGCCACGATGATGGTGTTCTGCACCAGGTCCGCGACGGTGCGGCCGGTGAGCAGCGCGCCGCGCGCCATGGGCAGCGACCGGAACCGGTCGACCATGCCGCTCTGGACGTCGTTGGCCATGCTGACGCTGCTGTTGCTCGCCGTGGCGAAGGCGATCGTCTGGGCGAAGAAGCCCGGCATCATGTACTCGCGGTAGGCGGTGGCGCCCTCCGCTCCGGGCAGGCTGAACGACCCGGCGAAGATGTATGCGAAGAGCAGCACGAACACCACGGGCTGCACCAGGCTGAGGATGAGGACCTCGGGGATCCGTACCATCCGGATCACGTTGCGCCGGGTGACGACGAGGACGTCGCGCACGGATTTGGCGGCTGTGCCGGGCTTGAGTTCGGGTACGGGCGGTGCCGCTGCCGACACGTTCATCACTCCTTCTCGCTCGGCGCGCCGGCGCCGACCGCTGTGGGTGCGGGGTCCCGCGGGGTGTCGTCGGTGAGGGCGAGGAAGACCTCGTCGAGGGTGGGGCGGCGCAGGCCGATGTCGGTGATCTCGATGCCGTCGGCGTCGAGTGCGGCGATGACCTCCGTCAGCAGGCGCACCCCGCCCTCGACGGGTACGGAGACGGTGCTGCGCGGCCGGTCGACGTCGGGCGCGCGGCTGCCGAACCGGGCGAGCAGGCCCGCGGCGTCGTCGAGCCGTTCGGGCCAGGCCACGACGGTCTCGATGCGCTGGCCGCCCGCCTGCGCCTTCAGGTCGCGCGGGGTGCCGCGGGCGATGATCTTCCCGTGGTCGACGACGGCGATGTCCCGGGCCAGCCGGTCGGCCTCCTCCAGGTACTGGGTGGTCAGGAGCAGCGTGGTGCCCTGGGCCACCAGGTCCTCGATGGCGTCCCACAGCATCAGGCGGCTGGTGGGGTCGAGGCCGACCGACGGCTCGTCGAGGAACATGACCGAGGGCCGCACGACGAGGGCGCCGGCCAGGTCGAGGCGGCGCTTCATGCCGCCGGAGTAGGTGCTCGACACGCGGTCGGCGGCGGCGGTCAGGTCGAACTGCGCGAGGAGCTCGTCGGCCCGCTGCTGGGCGGCCCGGGAGCGCAGTCCGTACAGTTCGCCGATCATGCGGAGGTTCTCACGGCCCGTCAGCCGGTCGTCCACCGCGGCGAACTGGCCCGAGAGCCCGATCGAGAGCCGGACCCGGTCCGGTTCGCGGACCACGTCGTGACCGGCGACGACGGCGGTGCCCGCGTCGGGGCGCAGCAGGGTGGTGAGCAGCCGCACGGTCGTGGTCTTGCCCGCTCCGTTGGGGCCGAGCAGTCCGAGCACGCCGCCTTCCGGCACGTCCAGGTCTACTCCGTCCACGGCCCGGACCTCGCCGAAGGTCTTGACCAGACCCGTGGCGTGAATGGCGCCCGGCATGGGCTTCTCCGTCCTCGTGTACAGGGGTGGGGGATGGCACTGCGTGGGGGGTGAGCGGGGAGCGCGTGCGTCCGGGGCCCGCGCAAGGGGTGAGCCCCGGACGTGCGCCCGGGGCTCAGGTGGCGGCGATCAGCTTCAGCTCGGGGTGGGCGGTGCCGCCCGCGATCGCGGTGGAGGAGACGTGGGAGACGATCCGCTCGTCGACGGGGTCGTTCGCCGGGTCGTCGTGGACGGCGAGGTGCTCGTACGTCGTGTTGCGCTGGGCGGGGACGCGGCCCGCGCCCCGGATCAGGGTGAGGAGTTCGACCAGGTTGGAGCGGTGCTTGGCACCGGCCGATGAGACGACGTTCTCCTCCAGCATGATCGAGCCGAGGTCGTCGGCGCCGTAGTGCAGGGAGAGCTGGCCGACCTCCTTGCCGGTGGTCAGCCAGGAGCCCTGGATGTGGCGGACGTTGTCCAGGAAGAGACGGGCGATGGCGATCATGCGCAGGTACTCGAAGAGCGTGGCCTGCGTACGGCCCTTGAGGTGGTTGTTCTCGGGCTGGTACGTGTACGGGATGAACGCGCGGAAGCCGCCCGTGCGGTCCTGCACGTCGCGGATCATGCGGATGTGCTCGATGCGCTCGGCGTTCGTCTCGCCGGTGCCCATCAGCATCGTCGAGGTGGACTCGACGCCGAGGCCGTGCGCGGTCTCCATGATCTCCAGCCAGCGCTCGCCGGACTCCTTCAGCGGCGCGATGGCCTTGCGCGGCCGCGCGGGCAGCAGCTCGGCGCCGGCGCCCGCGAACGAGTCGAGCCCGGCGGTGTGGATGCGCTGGATCGCCTCCTCGACGGACACCTTGGAGATCCGCGCCATGTGCTCGACCTCGGACGCGCCGAGGGAGTGGATGACGAGCTGCGGGAACTCCTTCTTGATCGCGGAGAAGTGCTTCTCGTAGTACTCGACGCCGTAGTCCGGGTGGTGGCCGCCCTGGAACATGATCTGGGTGCCGCCCAGTTCGACGGTCTCCGCGCAGCGGCGCAGGATGTCGTCCAGATCCCGCGTCCAGCCCTTCGCCGTGTCCTTCGGGGCGGCGTAGAAGGCGCAGAACTTGCACGCCGTGACGCACACGTTCGTGTAGTTGATGTTGCGCTCGATGATGTACGTCGCGATGTTCTCGGTGTCCGCGTACAGACGGCGGCGTACGGCGTCGGCGGCGGCGCCCAGCGCGTGCAGCGGGGCGTCGCGGTAGAGGTCGAGGGCCTCTTCCGGGGTGATCCGCCCACCGGCCGCGGCACGGTCGAGCACGGGCTGGAGCGGATGGGGTGCGGGTCGGGACATGGTGTCCGGGCCTTTCCGGTGGCGGGGAAGGGGTCAGTGGGCGGAGGGTTCGAGCAGGCGGACGGCGACATCGGGCGGGAACCCCTCGTCGCCGCCGCCCACCCGGCGGGCGAACTCGGCGATGCCGGCGAGCTGCGCGGAGCCGAGGGTGAAGTCGAGGGCCGTGGTGTAGTAGCGCTCCAGCGTCGAGGCGTCGAACTCCTCCCACTGCGAAGCCTGTTCGCAGACCTTGGTCACCTCCGCGAGCGACAGGTCGCGGGAGGCCAGCAGGTTGGAGTGGACCTGGCGCACCGTCTCCGGCTCCCGCGCCAGGAAGTCACGGCGCGCGGCGAACACGGCGAACACGAACGGCAGCCCCGTCCAGTCCTTCCACATCCGGCCGAGGTCGTGCACCTGGAGGCCCATCCGGGGCGCCTCGTGCAGCGACGCGCGCAGAGCGGCGTCACCGATGACCACCGCCGCCTTCGCCTCGGACATCATGGTCCGCAGGTCCGGCGGGCACATGTAGTAGTCGGGCCGCACGCCGACCCGCTCGGCGAGGAGCAGCTGCGCCAGACGGATGGACGTACGGCTGGTCGAGCCGAGCGCGACGCGCTCCCCGTCCAGCTCCTCGAGGGGCACCTGGCTGACGATCAGGCAGGACATGACGTCGCCGTCGCTGCCGACCGCGATGTCGGGCAGCGCGACCAGGTCGTCGGCGTGGCGCAGGAACTCAAGGAGGCTGATCGGGCCCATGTCGAGGTCGCCCGCCGCCAGGGCGTCGTTGAGACCGTCCGGCGTGTCGGCACGGAGGTCCATGTCCAGGAGGGTGCCTGTGCGGGCAAGCCCCCAGAACAGGGGCAGGCAGTTGAGGAACTGGATGTGGCCCACCCGGGGACGGCGTCGGCGCCCTTGCGTCGACTGCGCGGCCTCGGGGGCGAGTTGCTCGGTCATCGTGCACCACTCCGGAACGTTTCGAGGGGGAAGGCGAGGGGCGGGGGCGGCGGCGGTCAGCTTTGGCGGGCGGGTGCGGTGAAGTGCTCGTCGAGGACGGCGAGGACCTCGGCGGGACGCTCCGAGAGGAAGAAGTGGCCGCCGGTGAAGACCCGCACGTCGGAGCCGCCCGTGGTGTGCTCGCTCCAGGCCTGCGCCTCCGCGAGTGTCGTACGGGGGTCGGCGTCGCCGGTCAGGACGGTCACGGGGCAGCTCACGGCCGCACCCGGGTCGCAGCGGTAGGTCTCGACCGCCCGGTAGTCGCTGCGGATCGCCGGCAGCACCATGCGCAGCAGCTCCTCGTCCTGGAGGACCTGGGCGTCCGTGCCGGCGAGCGCCCGCAGTTCGGCGATGACCCCGTCGTCGTCGAGGGTGTGGACGCGCTCGTCCCGGGTGCGGGACGGAGCCCGCCGCCCGGAGGCGAACAGCCGGACGGGACCGGACCCGGTGGCCTCCATGCGGCGCGCCACCTCGAACGCGACCAGCGCGCCCATGCTGTGGCCGAAGAAGGTCAGCGGGCGGTCGTCGTCCCAGGTCGCGAGGGCCTTCGCGACCTGGTCGGCGAGCTCGGCCACCGAGGCGGGGCCCGGTTCCTGGCGCCGGTCCTGCCGCCCGGGGTACTGGATCGCGGCGACGTCGACGCGCGGGCTGAGCGCGCCGGCGACCGGCACGTAGAAGCTGGCCGAACCACCGGCGTGCGGGAAGCACACAAGGCGCTCGGCGGCGTCCGGGGAGGGCCGGAACCTGCGGATCCACAGGTTGTCGGTGGGGGAACTCATGGACGTACGTGTCCTTCCGGTGCGGCGGTATGTCCGCGGGTGCGTGCCCGGCGGCCCACTCACCGGGCGGCGGGACGGTGCCGCCCGGTGAGCGTGTGGGGGAGGGGAGAGGGGATCAGGCGTCCTCGGCCTCGGGGCCGTACACCTCGACCTTGTCGGAGACCCGGCGCACGTGGATGCACTCGCCGGGGCACTCCTTGGCCGAGTCGACCACGTCGGTCAGCAGATCGAGGCGGAGCCGCGTCGTCGCGCCCGGCGTCTGGAGCAGCTCGTCCTCGTCGTCCTTGACGTAGGCGAGCCCGTCGATGTCCAGCTCGAACACCTCGGGCGCGTACTGGGCACAGATACCGTCACCGGTGCACAGGTCCTGGTCGATCCAGACTTCCAGGTCCTCGTCGTTCGTTGTCTGCGGGGACATTCACACCTGCCTGGCAGTGTCGTCTCGGAGTCGTTCGGAGTCGTTCGGCGTCGTCTTGCCGTCGTGCGCGCGCAGCGGCGCGGGTCACACGCGCATCGGCTGCGGCGCCTCGCGGCGGGCCGGGTCGTGACCCTCGTACTCGCGGATGATCTCGTAACGGGTGTTCCGCTCGACCGGGCGGAATCCGGCGTCGCGGATCAGGTCGAGGAGGTCCTCGCGGGTCAGCTTGTTCGGGGTGCCGTAGTTGTCGGCGTCGTGCGTGATCTTGTACTCGACGACCGAACCGTCCATGTCGTCGGCCCCGTGCTGAAGGGCGAGCTGCGCGGTCTGGAGGCCGTGCATGACCCAGAAGACCTTGACGTGCGGCACGTTGTCGAACAGCAGCCGGGAGACCGCGAAGGTCTTCAGCGCCTCCGCGCCGGTGGCCATCGTGGTGCGCGCCTGAAGGCGGTTACGGACCTTGCCGTCCTTCATGTCGACGAAGTCGTGCTGGTAGCGCAGCGGGATGAAGACCTGGAAGCCGCCCGTCTCGTCCTGCAGCTCGCGCAGCCGCAGCACGTGGTCGACGCGGTGACGCCGCTCCTCGATGTGCCCGTAGAGCATGGTGCACGGGGTCTTCAGACCCTTCTCGTGCGCCAGACGGTGGATGCGCGACCAGTCCTCCCAGTGGGTGCGGTGGTCGACGATGTGCTGGCGGACCTCCCAGTCGAAGATCTCCGCTCCGCCGCCGGTCAGCGACTCAAGACCCGCGTCGATCAGCTCGTCCAGGATCTCGGACGCGCTCATCCCGCTGATCGTCTCGAAGTGGTGGATCTCCGTCGCCGTGAACGCCTTCAGGCCGACGTTCGGCAGCGCCTTCTTCAGCTCCCGCAGCGAGCGCGGGTAGTAGCGCCACGGCAGGTTCGGGTGCAGACCGTTGACGATGTGCAGCTCCGAGAGGTGCTCGTTCTCCATCGCCTTCGCCAGGCGGACGGCCTCCTCGATACGCATCGTGTACGCGTCCTGCTCACCCGGCTTGCGCTGGAACGAGCAGTAGGCGCACGACGCGGTGCACACATTGGTCATGTTGAGGTGCCGGTTGACGTTGAAGTGCACCACGTCACCGTTCTTGCGCGTGCGCACCTCGTGTGCCAGACCGCCCAGCCACGCCAGGTCGTCCGACTCGTACAGGGCGATGCCGTCCTCGCGGGACAGCCGCTCGCCGGAGAAGACCTTCTCCTCCAGTTCGCGCTTGAGCCCAGCGTCCATGGCCGGGAACCTCCTCGTTCAGTGCCTGGCGGCACGCGTAGTGGGTCTGTGCACGGGGGCGCGGGACGGAACGCCGGCGGGCCCGGGGACGATCGGACGTCCCGGCGCCGGCGGTCCACGGTCCCGGCTCTCGTGCCCGAAGAGGGGCGGGCACGCGAGCCGGGACCGCACCACACGGACACTCCGTCGTACCGGTGGACCGTCACGGGCCCGCGGGGCCGGCCAACCACGCGGCCGCCGCGGACCCCGGGCCCGTCGGCGGGCACCGACGCCGCGTCGGGTGGGGCTCCCCCATCCTCAGGGCAGGCAGTCTGGGGAAAACCCCACATCCGCAACGGCTTTGCTGAGGACACGACCGCCACATTCCGGGAACCGCCTCACCCCATGGGAGGAAATCCATGCCGGCGCCGCTGACCCTCGCCCACTCGCCCTGCCCCAACGACACCTTCGTCTTCCACGCCTGGACCGAGGGGCTGCTCCCCGACGCCCCCGACGTACAGCTGACCTTCGCCGACATCGACATCACCAACGGCCAGGCCCGGCGCGGTGAACTCGACGTCCTGAAGGTCTCCTACGGCGTACTGCCGCACATCCTCGACGAGTACGCCCTGCTGCCCTGCGGCGGCGCGCTCGGACACGGCTGCGGCCCGCTCGTCCTGGTCGCCGAACCGGGCGAGCCCGCCGCCCTCGCCGGGGCCCGCGTAGCCGTCCCCAGCACCACCTCCACGGCCTACCTGCTGTTCCGGCTGTGGGCGGCCGACACGGTGCCCGGCGGCGTCGGCGAGATCGTCGTCCTGCCGTTCCACGAGATCATGCCCGCCGTCCGCGACGGACGCGTCGACGCCGGGCTCGTCATCCACGAGGCCCGCTTCACCTACGGCCGCTACGGCCTGCACTGCACCGCCGACATGGGCGAGGAGTGGGAGAAGCGCACCGGACTGCCCATCCCGCTCGGCGCCATCGTCGCCCGCCGCTCCCTCGGGACACCCGCCCTGCGCTCTCTCGCCGACGCCACCCGCGCCTCCGTGCGGGCCGCCCGCCGCGACCCCGACGCCTCCCGCGCCTACGTCCTGCGCCACGCCCAGGAGATGGAACCCGACGTCGTCGACCAGCACATCGACCTGTACGTCAACGAGTTCACCACCGACCTCGGCGAGAACGGACTGCACGCCGTACGCACCCTGCTCGACCGCTCCGCCGGACTCGGCCTGCTGCCCCGCGTCCCCGAAGGCGCCCTCGACGCGACCCTCGCCCTCTGACCCCGCGGGCACTCCGCCCAGCTCACGCGGCGCCTTCCTGACGGCCCGCAACGCTAGAAGTTCTCTTAGAGCAGCCCGCCGACACCCCGTGCACCACCACAACCCTTCCCATAATCGGCCCCAGGGACAGGCCCGGCACCGGGAGCGCCACGGCCTGCCCCCGACGAGGGCACCGGGTGGCACGCCCGCCCCTCACCGGCCCCGGCGCCCACAAGGCGCCGGGGCCCGCCCGATACCCCGTGCCGACCGGCGGAGCCAGCGCGCCCGCCGCCGAAGGGAGACCGCCCTGTGAGCGAGGACAAGCTGCGCGACTTCTTGACCCGCGTCTCCAACGACCTCCAGCGCACCCGCGCCCGGCTGCGCCAGGTCGAGGGCAGGGCCACGGAACCGGTCGCCGTCGTCTCCATGAGCTGCCGCTACCCCGGCGGGGTCCGCACCCCCGAGGACCTGTGGAACCTCGTCGACAACGGCACCGACGGCATCTCCCCGTTCCCCGACAACCGCGGCTGGGACCTCGACTCCCTCTACGACCCCGACCCCGCGAGCCCCGGCACCTGCTACACCCGCGAAGGCGGCTTCCTCCACGACGCCGCCGACTTCGACCCCGCCTTCTTCGGCATGTCACCGCGCGAGGCCCTCGCCACCGACCCCCAGCAGCGCCTCCTCCTCGAGATCGTCTGGGAATCCCTCGAACGAGCCGGACTGCGCCCCTCCGACCTGCGCGGCAGCGCCACCGGCGTCTTCGCCGGGGTCATGTACAACGACTACGCCACCCGGTTCCCCGAGCCGCCCCCCGGCGTCGAGGGCCACCTCGGCAACGGCAGCGCGGCGAGCATCGCCTCCGGCCGCGTCTCCTACACGTTCGGCTTCGAGGGCCCCGCCCTGACCGTCGACACCGCCTGCTCCTCCTCCCTCGTCGCCCTCCACCTCGCCGTGCAGTCCCTGCGCCAGGGCGAGTGCGACCTCGCCCTCGCCGGCGGCGTCGCCTTCATGTCGACACCGGTCACCTTCCTGGAGTTCAGCCGCCAGCGCGGTCTCTCTCCCGATGGGCGCTGCAAGTCCTTCGCGGACGCCACCGACGGCACCGGCTGGGGCGAGGGCGCGGGCATCCTGCTCCTCGAACGCCTCTCCGACGCCCGCCGCAACGGCCATCCCGTGCTCGCCGTGATCCGCGGCTCGGCCGTCAACCAGGACGGCGCCAGCAGCGGCCTCACCGCCCCCAACGGCCCCTCCCAGCAGCGCGTCATCCGCAGCGCCCTCGCCTCCGCCGGGCTCACGGCCCAGGACGTCGACGCCGTCGAGGCACACGGCACAGGGACCAGCCTCGGCGACCCCATCGAGGCCCAGGCCCTGCTCGCCACCTACGGCCAGGACCGCGCGGACGACCGCCCGCTGTGGCTCGGCTCCCTCAAGTCGAACATCGGCCACACCCAGGCCGCCGCGGGCGTCGGCGGCGTCATCAAGATGGTCATGGCCCTGCGCCACGCCAGCCTGCCCCGCACCCTGCACGTCGACGCCCCCACCACGAAGGTCGACTGGACCGAGGGCGACGTACGCCTCCTCACCGAGCCCGTCGCCTGGCCACCGCAGGCGGAACGGCCCCGGCGCGCCGGGGTGTCCGCGTTCGGCGTCTCCGGCACCAACGCGCACGTCATCCTGGAGGAAGCCCCCGAGCCCGCACCGGAGGCCCCGGGGACGCGGGAGGACGACGCGCCGTCCGCGCACCCGGAGCCGCACCAGCTCCCGCTCCCGCCGGTGATCCCCTGGACCCTCTCCGCACGCACCACCGACGCCCTGCGCGACCAGGCCACCGCCCTGCTGGCCCACCTCGACGCCCACCCCGACACCGACCCCCGGGCCGTCGCCCGCACCCTCGCCGACGGACGCTCCCTCTTCGAGCACCGCGCCGCCGTCCTCGGCACCGACCGCGCCGGCCTCACCGCCGCCCTCACCGCCCTCGCCGCGGACGGCACCTCGCCCGACCTCGTCACCGGCACCGCCCGGCGCGGGGGCAGGACGGCGTTCCTGTTCTCGGGGCAGGGCGCGCAGCGGCTCGGGATGGGGCGTGGACTGTACGACGCCTTCCCGGTGTTCGCGGAAGCCTTCGACGCGGTGTGCGCGCACGTGGGGGAGGAGCTGCGGGACGTCGTCCTCGGCGAGGACGCCGAGCGGCTGAACCGCACGGAGTGGACGCAGCCCGCGCTGTTCGCGGTCGAGGTCGCGCTGCACCGCCTCGTCGAGTCCTTCGGGGTCCGCCCCGACGTCGTCATCGGCCATTCCATCGGGGAGATCGCCGCCGCGCACGTGGCGGGCGTGATGTCCCTGGAGGACGCTTGCGCGCTGGTGGTGGCCCGGGGCCGGCTGATGCAGGAGCTGCCTGCCGGTGGCGTCATGGTGGCTGTCGAGGCGGCGGAGGCCGAGGTGCTTCCCCTGCTGGCCGACGGGGTGTCCATCGCCGCCGTCAACGGTCCGCAGGCCGTGGTGATCGCGGGCGTCGAGGCGGCGGTCACCGCGGTCGCCGACGAGCTGAAGCGGCAGGGCCGGCGTACGGCACGGCTGAAGGTGTCGCACGCCTTCCACTCCTCGCTCATGGAGCCGATGCTCGACGCCTTCCGCGAGGTGGCCGAGCGGATCACGTACGCGGCGCCGTCCCTCCCCGTCGTGTCGAACGTGACCGGACGCCCGGCCGCCGACGGGGAGTTGGCCTCGGCCGCCTACTGGGTGCGGCACGTGCGGGAGGCGGTGCGCTTCGCGGACGGTGTGGACGCCCTGGCCGCGCAGGGCGTGACCCGTTTCCTGGAGATCGGCCCCGACGGCACCCTCACCGCCCTCGCGCGGACCGTGCTCAGCGACAGGGCCGAGGACGCGGTCCTCGTTCCCGTCCTGCGCAAGGACCGCGACGAGCCCCGGACGGCGGTCGCCGCGCTCGCGACGCTGCACGCCTCCGGCCGGACCGTCGACTGGAGCACGCTGCTGCCGGGCACCTCGGAGCCGGTCCCGCTGCCGACCTACCCCTTCCAGCGTCAGCGCTACTGGCTGGACCCGGTCGCGGGCCACGTCGGGCACCGGGGCGAACACCCGCTGCTCTCCTCGGGCATCGGCCTCGCCGACTCCACCAGCGTCGTGGCGACCGGACGTCTCTCGGCGCGCACACAACCCTGGCTCGGTGAACTCGCAACCGGCGGCGGCTCCCTCGTCGCCGCCTCCGTCCTCACCGACCTGGCGCTGCACACGGGCCGCACCCTCGGCGCCCACCGTCTCGGCGAGCTGCACGTCGACGAGCCGCTGCCGCTGCCGCTGCCCGGCACCGGCGAGACCGAGATACAGACCGTCACCGAGGCGGTCGCGGGCGAACAGCGCTGGACCTTCGCCCTCTACGCGCGGCCCTACGACACCGACGCCGACCTCGCCGACGCGTCCAGGACCTGGACCCGGCACGCGCACGGCACCCTCGTCGCCGTCGACGACACCGCCGAGGCAGCCGGTGGGCAGGGCGCCGAAGCATGGCCCCCGCCCGGCGCGACCCCCGTGGACCTGGCCGAGCTGTACGCGGCACTGGACCTCCCGGCCGACGAGGCGCCGCAGAGCCTGACCGCGGCCTGGCGCCTGGGCGACGAGGTGTTCGCCGAGGCCGCCCTCCCGGAGACGAAGGCGGCCGAGGCGGCCCAATACGCCGTGCATCCCGCGCTGTTGGACGGCACGCTGGTGGCGATCGGCGCGCTGGGCCGCCCCGTCCCGCACCTCGTGTCCTGGTCCGACCTCACGCTCCACGCGAGCGCCGCCGCGCACGTACGGCTGCACGTCGCCGCCCGCTCGGAGACGGAAGCCGCGCTCACGCTCCTGGACTCCACCGGGGCGCCGGTCCTCACCGCACGCGGCGTCACGACCCTGCCCTTCGACCCCGCCCGGCTCCCCGCCACCACCCGCAAGCGCGGCAGTGACCTGTACACCGTCACGTGGAGCCCGGTCGGCACCGCCGCCCCCACGCGACAACAGGACCCGGCCGTCGCGCACCACACTCCGGACGGACTCCTCGCCGCACTGGCGGAGACCTCGGACCCCACGCCCTTCCCCGACCTGGTCGTCGTCGCCTGGAAGGACCCCGACGCCACCGGTACGGACGTGGCAGCCGCCGTGCACACCGCCACCTCCCGCGCCCTCACCCTGGCACAGCGCTGGCTCGCCGATCCGCGGACGACCGGGGCACGTCTGCTGGTGCTCACGCGAGGCGCGGCCGCCGCCCTCGACGGGGAGAGCGTGTCGGACCTGACCACCGCCGCGGTCCGTGGCCTGTTCAAGTCCGCGGCCTCCGAGAACCCGGGACGGATCCTGCTCCTCGACGCGGACACCGCCCCCACCGACGAAGAACTTCGGGACGCCGTACGCCACGGGAACGACGAACTCGTCCTGCGTGAAGGCCAGTTGCTGGCCCCGAACCTCGTGCTCGCCCGGGACGCCGACGAGCAGACGGTCGCCGCCACCTTCCCGACGGACCGCACCGTCCTCATCACCGGAGGCACCGGCGGCGTCGGATCGGCCGTCGCCCGCCACCTCGTCACCCGGCACGGGGTCCGCCACCTCCTCCTCGTCACCCGGCGCGGCACGCAGGCCCCCGGCGCCGCCGAGCTCACGGCCGAACTCACCGCGCTCGGCGCCCGGACCACCGTCGTCGCCTGCGACGCCACCGACCGCGAGGCCCTCGCCGAGGCGATCCGTGGCCTGCCGTCGGCGCACCCGCTCGGAGCCGTGGTGCACGCGGCGGGAACGCTCGACGACGGCGTCATCACCTCGCTCACCCACGACCGGCTCACCACGGTGCTGCGCCCCAAGGCCGACGCGGCGGTCAACCTCCATGAACTCACCCGCGACCTCGACCTCTCCGCGTTCGTCCTCTTCTCCTCGGCCGCCGCCACGTTCTCGGGCCCAGGGCAGGGCAACTACGTCGCCGCGAACACCTTCCTCGACGCCTACGCCACCCGCCTGCGCGCCGAGGGCCGCCCCGCGGTGTCCATCGCCTGGGGCCTGTGGGAGACCGACAGCACGATGACGCGCGGGCGCACCGACGCCGCGCAGCACCGCGCCACCCGCAACGGCATCGGCGCCCTGCCCACCGAGGACGCCCTCGACCTCTTCGACCGCGCCCTGTCCCACACGGGCGGCACACCGCTGCCCCTCCGCCTCGACCGTGCCGCACTGCGCCGCGCCGCCGACCGGCTTCCCCCGCTCCTGCGCACCCTGGCCGGTGGCCCCGCCCTGCGCACGGCCGCCGCGTCCACGGCGCAGAAGGGCGAGTCCCTCGGCCTCCTGAGCCTGCCGGAGGCGCGTCGCAGGGACGCCGTCGGCGAGCTCGTGCACACCGCGCTGGCCACCGTGCTCGGCCACGCCCCCGGCACACGGATCAGCCCCGACACCTCGTTCAAGCACCTCGGTCTCGACTCCCTGACCGCCCTCGAACTGCGCAACTCCCTCTCCGCCGCGACCGGCACGGCCCTGCCGGCGACCCTGGTCTTCGACCACCCCACCCCGGAAGCCGTCACGGACCTCCTCCTCGCCGAGCTGGCACCGGCGGCAGGGGCGGGCGAAACCGCCGACTCCGGCACGGGCCGTACCGCGCAGGCCGTTCCACTCACCGACGAGCCCCTCGCCGTCATCGGCATGAGCTGCCGCTTCCCCGGCGGAGTCGAGACACCCGAACAGTTCTGGGAGCTGCTCCTGGAGGGCGAGGACGCCATCGGTGACTTCCCCGCCGATCGCGGCTGGGACAACCTCGACGCCCTGGGCCACCTTGACGACGACGACTCCGGCCCGTCGGCCTACACCCGACTCGGCGGCTTCCTCTCGGACGTGGGCGACTTCGACGCGGAGTTCTTCGGGGTGTCTCCGCGCGAGGCGCTGGCGATGGACCCACAGCAGCGGTTGCTGTTGGAGGCGTCGTGGGAGGCGGTGGAGCGGGCCGGGATCGACCCGCGCTCGCTGCGCGGCGGCCGGGTAGGCGTCTTCGCCGGGACGAACGGCCAGGACTACCCCGCCCTGCTGAATCTGTCGGAGGGTGACTTCGGCGGCTACGTCGGCACCGGGAACGCGGCGAGTGTGGCCTCGGGCCGGGTCTCGTACGTGCTGGGTCTTGAGGGCCCGGCGGTGACGGTGGACACGGCCTGCTCGTCCTCCCTCGTCGCCCTGCACCTCGCAGGGCAGGCACTGCGCGGCGATGAGTGCTCGATGGCTCTCGTCTCGGGCGCCACCGTGATGTCCACACCCGCTGCCTTCGTGGAGTTCAGCCGTCAGGGCGGGCTCGCGGGTGACGGCCGGTGCAAGGCGTTCGGCGAGGGCGCGGACGGTACGGGCTGGGGTGAGGGTGTCGGTGTTCTGCTGGTGGAGCGGTTGTCGGACGCGCGCCGCAAGGGCCACCGGGTGCTTGCGGTGGTGCGGGGTTCGGCGGTCAACCAGGACGGTGCGTCGAATGGTCTGACGGCGCCGAACGGTCCGTCGCAGCAGCGGGTGATCCGTGCCGCACTGTCGTCGGCGGGTCTGTCGGCGGCGGATGTGGACGTGGTGGAGGCGCACGGAACGGGCACGAAGCTCGGTGACCCGATCGAGGCGCAGGCTCTCCTCGCCACGTACGGGCGGGAGCGGGCCGGGGACCGGCCGCTGTGGCTGGGCTCGGTGAAGTCGAACCTGGGTCACACGCAGGCGGCTGCAGGTGTGGCCGGTGTGATCAAGATGGTGGAGGCGTTGCGGCACAAGGTGTTGCCCGCGACGTTGCACGCGGAGGAGCCGTCCTCGCACGTGGACTGGTCGTCGGGGGCCGTGCGGTTGCTCACCGAGCGGCAGGAGTGGACGGCGTCGGAGGATCGTCCGCGTCGTGCGGGTGTGTCGTCGTTCGGGCTCAGCGGCACCAACGCCCACGTCATCCTCGAAGAGGCGCCGCAGGAAAGCGCGGAGCCGGTCCGGTCCGGCGCCCTGCCTGTGGTGCCGTGGGTGCTGTCCGGCCGCAGCTCCGACGCCCTGCGCTCCCAGGCCGCCCGACTGCACGCCTACGCGCAGGCCAACACCGACGTCAGCCCCGCCGCCATCGCCGCCGCCCTGGTCGCGAGCCGGACGCCGTTCGAGAGCCGTGCCGTCGTGCGGGGCCGCGACCGGGCGGAACTCCTGGACGGCCTCGAACGCCTGGCCCAGGGCGGTCAGGCGGCCAACCTGACCCGCGGAACGGTGAGGGGCCACGGCAGGACCGCCTTCCTGTTCTCGGGCCAGGGCGCGCAGCGGCTCGGTATGGGGCGCGAACTGTACGACACCTTCCCGGTGTTCGCGGAGGCCTTCGACGCGGTGTGCGCGCACGTGGGGGAGGAGCTGCGGGGTGTCGTCTTCGGTGATGACGCCGAGCGGCTGAACCGTACGGAGTGGACGCAGCCGGCACTGTTCGCCGTCGAGGTGGCCCTGTTCCGCCTGGTGGAGTCGTGGGGCGTGCGCCCCGACGTGGTGGCCGGTCACTCGATCGGTGAGATCGCCGCCGCGCACGTAGCCGGGGTGATGTCGCTGGAGGACGCCTGCGCCCTGATCGTCGCGCGCGGGCGGCTGATGCAGGAGCTGCCTGCCGGTGGTGTGATGGTGGCCGTAGAGGCGTCGGAGGCGGAGGTGCTTTCGCTGCTGGTCGACGGGGTGTCGATCGCTGCGGTCAACGGCCCGCAGGCTGTGGTGATCGCCGGTGTGGAGTCGGCGGTCGAGCAGGTCGCTCACGCACTCAAGGAGCAAGGCCGACGCACTTCCCGGCTCCGTGTGTCGCACGCCTTCCACTCGTCGCTGATGGAGCCGATGCTCGACGCCTTCCGTGAGGTGGCCGAGCGCATCACTTATGCGGCGCCGTCGATCCCGGTCGTGTCGAACGTGACCGGGCGCCTCACCGACTCCGCTTCAGCCGAAAACGAGTTGGTGTCGGCCGAGTACTGGGTGCGGCATGTGCGGGAGGCGGTGCGCTTCGCCGACGGTGTGAGCGCCCTCGCCGCGCAAGGTGTGACGCGTTACTTGGAAATCGGCCCGGACGGCACCCTCACCGCCCTCGCCCAGAACTGTGTCTCCGACGATGAGGCGCCTCTCTTCGCGTCATTCTTGCGCAAGGACCGCGACGAGGTGGACGCCTTCGTCGCGGGTGTGGCCGCCGGTCACACGGCCGGTGTGCCCGTCGACTGGGCCGCGGTGACCGGGCCCTGCCCGACCGGAGGCGTCGACCTGCCCACGTACGCCTTCCAGCGCGAGCGGTTCTGGCCCCAGACCAAACGCAGCGGGAGCGCCCGGCGTCCCGATGTCTGGGAGGCCCCGGGAGCCGAGGAAGCACGCGAACTCGCCGGCGTGCTGGACATCAGCGAGGACGTCGTGCACGAGGTCCTCACGGGGTTCTCCGCCCGGCGCCGGGAGCGGACGGCGCGGGCCGCGGTCGACGGCTGGCGGTACCGCGTCGACTGGGAGACGGTGCCGATGCCGGTGCCGGCGACTCCGGCCACCGGCGCGGTGGGTCGTCCGGGTACGTGGCTCGTCCTCCACGCCGAAGGCGAGGCGGCGCAGGCCGACACCGTGACCGCCGCCCTGCCCGAACGCCTGCTCCTCCCGCTCCCGGAGCACCCCGATCGGTCGACGCTCGCCGCCACCGTCGCCGCGGCTGTCGCTGCGGCCGTCAAGGAGACGCAGACACAGGTGGCGGGGGCGCTGGTGCTGCCCGCCACGGTGGCCCAGGCGCTCGTCGCCACGCAGGCGCTCGGCGACGCCGAGGTCGGCGGGCCCGTGTGGTGGGTGACCCGGGGAGCCGTCGCCGTAGGACGGCCCGCCGACGGTCCGCTGCGCCCCGAGCAGAGCGCCGTCTGGGGCCTCGGCCGCGTCGCCGCCCTGGAACACCCCGAACGCTGGGGCGGCCTGATCGACCTGCCGGACACCACCGACACCGACACCGACACCGATATCGGCACCGGCACCGGCACCGACATCAACACCGACATCAACACCGACAGCGACACGGCACGCCTGCTCGCGGGCATCGTCGGCTCCTCCACGGAGGACCAGGTCGCCGTACGAGGCGGCCAGGTCTTCGCCAGGCGCCTGCGGCAGGACCTGACGCCGCAGGGCACCGGACAGGGATGGCGGCCGTCCGGACCGGTACTCGTCACCGGCGGCACCGGCGCCCTCGGCGCGCACGTCGCCCGCTGGCTCGTCCGGCAGGGCGCGGACGAACTGGTCCTCACCAGCCGCCGCGGGGAGAAGGCAGACGGAGCCGCCGAACTCGTCATCGAGTTGCGGGAGTTGGGTGCCCGGCAGGTAACCGTCGAAGCCTGCGACCTGTCCGACCGGGACGCCGTCGACGCGCTGCTGACCCGGCACCGGTTCGACGCCGTCTTCCACGCGGCGGGCGTTCCGGATCACATGCCCTTCGACGACATCGACATAGCCCACCTGGAGCGGACGACGGGTGCGAAGGCACACGGCGCCGTGTACCTGGACGAGCTGACCCGCGACCGGGACCTGAGCGCGTTCGTCGTGTTCTCGTCGATCGCCGCCGCGTGGGGGAGCGGGGCCCAGGGCGCCTACGCGGCCGCCAACGCCTGGGCCGACGCCGTCGTCGAGGACCGCGTCGCCGCCGGACGGGCGGGCCTCTCCGTGCAGTGGGGCCCGTGGGCGGGTGGCGGAATGGTGTCGAGCGCGGGCGCCGCCGAACTGCGGCGGCACGGACTGCGGGTGATGGACCCCGAGCGCGCCCTCCTGGGACTCGCGTCCGCGATGGAAGGAGCGACGGCGGGAGCCATGGGGGCATCCGGCGGCACGGTCGTCGCGCCACCCGGCGGCGCGGTCGCTGTGCCACCCGCTGGCGCGGTCGTCGTGCCACCCGCTGGCGCGGTCGTCGTGCCACCCGCTGGCACTGTCGTCGTGGCCGACGTGGACTGGGAGCGCTTCGCCCCCGCGTTCACCGTCCGGCGCGCCAGCCCCCTGCTGACCGGCCTCACGGGCGTCGATACCGTCGCGGCCGAAGCCACCAGGGACGACGACACCGGCGACGCCCGCGCCGCCCTCGTCGCACGCCTCGTGAACCGGCCTGAGAAGGAGCGCCGGCGGGCCCTGCACGAACTCGTCCGCGCGCGGGCGGGCCTCGTGCTCGGCCGCTCGACGGGCGCGGCCGTGGACCTCGACCGGTCCTTCCGCGACATCGGGTTCGACTCCCTCACGGCGGTGGAACTGCGCAACGAGCTCCACGCAGAGACCGGCCTGCGGCTGCCGACGACCCTGGTCTTCGACCACCCGACACCACGCCACCTCGCCGACCGCCTGTACGAGGAACTCTTCGCCGACGCGGAAGCGACACATGGCGAGGACGAAGCCTCGCTGCGCACCGCCCTCGCCGAGATCCCCTTCGCCCGATGGCAGGAGAGCGGCTTGCTGACGGCCGTGCTGTCCCTGGCGCGGGGTGGTTCGGACGCGCGGGGCGGCTCGGACGCCCGTGCCGTGCCCGAGCCCGCCGGACCCACGGTGTACGGCACCGCCCGGATCAAGGCCAGGGCCGACGCCCCGTCCGCGTCCGACGGACCCGACGCGCCCGACGCGATCGACGCGATGGACGTCGACGCCCTCGTTCAGCTGGCCCTGGGCGACTCCACCTCCTGACACACCTGCCCGCCGCCCTCCTCCCCGTCCGCCCGCGTACGGGCCATGAACCAGTGGAGCTGAGCATGTCCACCTCCGAAGAGCGCGTCGTCTCCGCGCTGCGCGCTTCTCTCTCCGAGAACGAGCGCCTGCGCCGGCAGAACGACGAACTCGCCCGCGCCGTCTCCGAGCCGATCGCCATCATCGGCATGGCCTGCCGCTACCCGGGCGACGTCACGATGCCGGAACACCTGTGGGACCTGGTCCTGGGCGGCGTCGACGCCATCACCCCGTTCCCGGCGGACCGGGGATGGGACACGGCGGACGACAGCGCGGAGGGACGTACCGGGCAGGGCGGATTCGTCGCCACGGCGACCGACTTCGACGCCGGGTTCTTCGGAGTGTCACCGCGCGAGGCGCTGGCGATGGACCCCCAGCAACGACTCGTCCTGGAGACGTCCTGGGAGGCCCTCGAACGCGCGGGCCTTGACCCCACCGCGGTGCGCGGCAGCCGCACCGGGGTCTTCGTCGGATGCAGCAACCAGAACTACGGCGCCGTCTCCGGCGACGCTCTGCCCGAGGGCATCGAAGGCCATCTGCTGACCGGCAACGCGGCAAGCGTCGTCTCGGGCCGCGTGTCGTACGTGCTGGGTCTTGAGGGCCCGGCGGTGACGGTCGACACGGCCTGCTCGTCCTCGCTGGTGGCTCTGCACCTGGCGGGACAGGCACTGCGAGCGGGCGAATGCGATCTGGCGCTGGCGGGCGGTGTGACGGTGATGTCCACGCCCGACGTCTTCGGCGAGTTCAGCCGGCAGGGTGGTCTTGCGGGTGACGGTCGGTGCAAGGCGTTCGGGGAGGGTGCGGACGGTACGGGCTGGGGTGAGGGTGTCGGTGTTCTGCTGGTGGAGCGTCTCTCCGACGCGCGCCGCAAGGGCCATCGGGTGCTTGCGGTGGTGCGGGGTTCGGCGGTCAACCAGGACGGCGCCTCGAACGGTCTGACCGCCCCCAACGGCCCCTCGCAGCAGCGGGTGATCCGTGCCGCGCTGTCGTCGGCGGGTCTGTCGGCGGCGGATGTGGACGTGGTGGAGGCGCACGGCACGGGCACGAAGCTCGGTGACCCGATCGAGGCGCAGGCCCTTCTTGCCACCTATGGCCGGGAGCGGGCCGGGGACCGTCCGCTGTGGCTGGGCTCGGTGAAGTCGAACCTGGGTCACACGCAGGCGGCTGCCGGTGTGGCCGGTGTGATCAAGATGGTGGAGGCGTTGCGGCACAGGGTGTTGCCCGCGACGTTGCACGCGGAGGAGCCGTCCTCGCATGTGGACTGGTCGTCCGGTGCGGTCCGCCTGCTCACCGAGCGGCAGGAGTGGAAGGCGTCGGAGGATCGTCCGCGCCGTGCGGGTGTGTCGTCGTTCGGGCTCAGCGGCACCAACGCCCACGTCATCCTCGAAGAGGCACCTGAGAGCGCGACGCCCCAGGAGAATGCGGAGCCGGAACCGCGGACCGAGAACTCACGCAAGGGCCCGACAGCCTGGCCGCTCTCCGGCCGCACCGAGGAAGCCCTGCGAGCCCAGGCCCGAGCCCTCGCCTCCTTCGCGGCGGGCAACCCCGGGATCGGGCTCGACCGGGTGGGCCTCGCGCTCGCGACGACACGCACGCAGTTCGAGCATCGCGCCGTCGTCCTCGCAGCTGACATGCCGAGTCTCACCGAGGCGCTCGAGGCACTCGCCGACGGGGGCACGGCCGGGGCGAAGACCACGCTCGGGAACAACCGCGGAGACCAGCCCCAGGCGTTCTTGTTCGCGGGGCAGGGTGCGCAGCGGCTCGGTATGGGGCGCGAGCTGTACGACGCCTTCCCGGTGTTCGCGGAGGCCTTCGACGCGGTCTGCGCGCAGGTCGGTGAGGAATTGCGAGACGTCGTCTTCGGTGAGGATGCCGAGCGGCTGAACCGTACGGAGTGGACGCAGCCCGCGTTGTTCGCGATCGAGGTCGCGCTGTACCGCCTCGTCGAGTCCTTCGGGGTGCGCCCGGACTTTCTGATGGGCCACTCGATCGGGGAGATCGCCGCCGCGCATGTCGCGGGGGTCATGTCTCTCGAAGACGCGTGTGCCCTGGTGGTCGCGCGCGGGCGGTTGATGCAGGAACTCCCCGCCGGCGGCGTGATGGTGGCCGTAGAGGCGTCGGAAGCCGAGGTGCTTCCGCTGCTGGTCGACGGGGTGTCGATCGCTGCGGTCAACGGCCCGCAGGCTGTGGTGGTCGCCGGTGTGGAGTCGGCGGTCGACCAGGTCGCTCACGCACTCAAGGAGCAAGGTCGACGTACATCTCGTCTGCGCGTCTCGCACGCCTTCCACTCGTCGCTGATGGAGCCGATGCTCGACGCCTTCCGTGAGGTGGCCGAGCGCATCACTTATGCGGCGCCGTCGATCCCCGTCGTGTCGAACGTGACCGGGCGCCTCGCCGACCCCGCTTCAGCCGACGGCGAGTTGGTGTCGGCCGAGTACTGGGTGCGGCATGTGCGGGAGGCGGTGCGCTTCGCGGACGGTGTGAGCGCCCTGGCCGCGCAAGGTGTGACCCGCTTCCTGGAGATCGGCCCGGACGGCACCCTCACCGCCCTCGCCCGGAACTGCGCGCCGGACACCGGCACTTCCCTCTTCGTGCCGATGTGCCGCAAGGACGACGCGGAGCACACCGCTGTCCTCCGCGCGGTGGCACAGGTGCACGTGGACGGCGGGGAGATCGACTGGGCTGCCGTGCTGAGGACCGAGGGCGGTGCTGGGCGGACGGTCGAGCTGCCGACGTACCCGTTCCGGCGCCGCCGCTACTGGCTCGCCCCGAACGAGCCGTCGCCCGGTGTCCCCGCCGGTCCGGCGCGGGCCTCCGCGGTGGTCGACGCCGGGTTCTGGGCCGCCGTCGAGCGCGAGGACCTTCCGTCGCTGGCCGCGGACCTCGCCCTGGAGCCGGAAGCGCTGGGGCCGGTGGTCCCGGCGCTGTCGAAGTGGTACCGGCAGCGGCAGGACCGGGCCGCGCTCGACGCGCTGCGGTACGAGGTGTCATGGCGGCCGCTGACCCGGGACGACGAGACGACGCCCGCCGCAGGTCAGCCCCGTACCGGACAGTGGGCGGTGCTGATCCCCGCCGGCCTCGGAGCCGCATCGCGCGGCACGGTGGACGACCTCCTCCAGGGCTTGCGGAAGCAGGGACTGACCGCGTACGTGGCCGAGGCGGACCTCACCGACCCCGCCGCCTGTGCCGAAGCCCTCGCGGGGGCGGCGAACTCCGACGGCCCGCGCCGCTTGGACGGGGTCCTGTCCCTGGCCGGTCTCGCCGCGTCCGGCGATCCGGTCACCGGCACCCTGTCCGCGCTGCGGGCGGTCGCGGAGGCCTCGGAAACGGGCGTTCGGCTGTGGGCGCTCACGCAGGGCGCCGTCGGCGTCGCGGACGCCGAATCGTCCGCCGTCCGGCCCGAGCAGAGCGCGGTCTGGGGACTGGGGCGCGTCGCCGCCCTGGAGCACCCGGACGTCTGGGGCGGGCTCATCGACCTGCCCTCCCAGGTGGACGACCGGGTGTGCGCGCGGCTCGCCGTCGCCCTGACACAGCTGAAGTCCGGCGAGGACCAGGTCGCCGTACGCGCACACGGCGTCTTCGGCCGCAGACTGGCACCGGCGGCCCCACTGCCCTCCCGGACGGAGAGCTGGAAGGCCGACGGCACCGTCCTCATCACCGGAGGCACCGGAGCCTTGGGCGCGCACGTCGCCCGCTGGGCGGTGGAACGGGGGGCCCGGTCCCTGCTCCTCGTCAGCCGTCGCGGCGAGTCGGCGCCGGGTGCCGACGAACTGCGGGCGGAACTACAGCAGTTGGGCGCTGACGTAGCCTTCGCCGCCGCGGACATCTCCGACCGTGACCAGCTCGCCGCCCTGCTCGCCGAGCATCCCGTCGGCGCGGTCTTCCACACGGCCGGGATCCTGGACGACGGCACACTGCTGACGACCGACGCCGAACGCATCGAGAATGTACGCGCCCCCAAGGCCACCGGAGCACTCCTGCTCGACGAGCTGACCCGGGACCGCGACCTCTCCGCGTTCGTTCTCTTCTCGTCGCTTGCCGGCACGCTGGGCAGCCCGGGACAAGGGGCGTACGCCGCCGCCAACGCCGTCCTCGACGCCCTCGCGGAACGGCGGCGTGCGGAAGGCCTCCCGGCCACCTCCCTCGCCTGGGGCCCGTGGGCCGGTGACGGCATGGCGGCGGAGACCGGCGGGCGCCGCAGGGGCCAGGGGGCGATGACGGCACTCGACCCCCGGCTCGCGCTCGCGGCCCTCGGCGCCGCGCTCGACGCGGGGGTCACCACCGAACTCGTCGTTGACGCCGACTGGGACCGCTTCGTCCCCGCCTTCACCACGGCCCGCCCCAGCGCGCTCCTCACGCCGGTGGCCCCCGCGCGCGCCGCCACGCAGACCCGAGGCGCCGAGGGGCCCGGAAATGACCTGCGCTCACGAGCGGCCGGTCTGCCGCGCGAAGCCGGGCAGCGACTCGTCCTGGAGGAGGTCCAGAAGCTCGCGGCTCAGATGCTGGGGCACGACGGTCCCGCACAGGTCGGTGCGGAGAAGGCGTTCCGCGACCTGGGCGTGGACTCGCTGATCGCGGTGGAGCTGCGCAACGTCCTCGCAGCCGTGTCCGGCGTCGCACTCCCGGCGACGACGGTCTTCGACCACCCCACACCCCAGGCCCTTGCGGCCCACATCTACGGCGAACTGTTCGCGGACGTGGCTTCCGTCGTCCCGACGACCGTGGCGGCGGTGGACGAGCCGGTCGCGATCGTCGGCATGGCGTGCCGTTTCCCGGGCGGCGTGGAGTCCCCGGAAGACCTGTGGGACCTGCTCGTCGACGGCCGTGACGGCATCGGCGACTTCCCCACCGATCGCGGCTGGTCAGCACTGGAGAGAGTCTACGACCGGTACGCCCAGGCCGACGGCGGCACATCGGAGTACGGCCAGGGCGGCTTCCTCTCGGATGTCGGCGGTTTCGACGCGGAGTTCTTCGGGGTGTCGCCGCGCGAGGCGCTGGCGATGGACCCGCAGCAGCGGTTGCTGTTGGAGGCGTCGTGGGAGGCGGTGGAGCGGGCCGGGATCGACCCGCGCTCGCTGCGCGGCAGCCGCACCGGTGTGTTCGCCGGGACGAACGGCCAGGACTACCCCGCCCTGCTGAGCCTGTCGGAGGGCGACTTCGGCGGCTACGTCGGCACCGGGAACGCGGCGAGTGTGGCCTCGGGCCGGGTCTCGTACGTGCTCGGCCTCGAAGGCCCGGCGGTGACCGTGGACACGGCCTGCTCGTCCTCCCTCGTCGCCCTGCACCTTGCCGGGCAGGCGTTGCGGTCGGGGGAGTGCGATCTGGCGCTGGCCGGTGGTGTGACAGTGATGTCGACGCCGGGCGCGTTCGTGGAGTTCAGCCGGCAGGGCGGTCTCGCGGGTGACGGCCGGTGCAAGGCGTTCGGCGAGGGCGCGGACGGTACCGGCTGGGGTGAGGGTGTCGGTGTTCTGCTGGTGGAGCGGTTGTCGGACGCGCGCCGCAAGGGGCACCGGGTGCTTGCGGTGGTGCGGGGCAGCGCGGTCAACCAGGACGGTGCCTCGAACGGCTTGACCGCCCCCAACGGCCCCTCGCAGCAGCGGGTGATCCGCGCCGCGCTGTCGTCGGCGGGTCTGTCGGCGGCGGACGTGGACGTGGTGGAGGCGCACGGCACGGGCACGAAGCTCGGTGACCCGATCGAGGCGCAGGCCCTCCTTGCCACCTACGGCCGGGAGCGGGCCGGGGACCGCCCGCTGTGGCTCGGTTCGGTGAAGTCGAACCTGGGTCACACGCAGGCGGCTGCCGGTGTGGCCGGTGTGATCAAGATGGTGGAGGCACTCCAGCACAGGGTGCTGCCCGCGACGTTGCACGCGGAGGAGCCGTCCTCGCACGTGGACTGGTCGTCCGGTGCGGTCCGCCTGCTCACCGAGCGGCAGGAGTGGAAGGCGTCGGAGGATCGTCCGCGCCGTGCGGGTGTGTCGTCGTTCGGGCTCAGCGGCACCAACGCTCACGTCATCCTCGAAGAGGCACCTGAGAGCGCGACGCCTCACGACGTGGAGACGGACGACGATGGCGCCGTTCTGCCCTGGCTCCTCAGCGGGCGGAGCGAAGCGGCTCTGCGTGCTCAAGCGGGGCGGCTGCTCACGGCACTCAAGGAGCGTGACGACTCCGCGCCCGCACGGATGGCGCGGGCTCTCGCGACGGCTCGTAGCTCCTTCGAGCAGCGCGCCGTCGTACTTGCCTCCACGCACCAAGAGCTCGCCGAGGAGCTGCGGAACCTTCAGTTGGGGGACGCGGGCCTGCGGACCGTCGTGGGCGAGGCCCGGGGCGGTGGCCGCACGGCGTTCTTGTTCTCGGGCCAGGGTGCGCAGCGGCCAGGCATGGGCGCTGAACTGTACGACACCTTCCCGGTGTTCGCGGAAACCTTCGACGCGGTCTGCGCGCACGTCGGTGAGGAGCTGCGGGATGTCGTCTTCGGTGAGGATGCCGAGCGGCTGAACCGTACGCAGTGGGCCCAACCCGCGCTGTTCGCGGTCGAGGTTGCGCTGTACCGCCTCGTCGAGTCCTTCGGGGTGCGCCCGGACTTCCTGATCGGCCACTCCATCGGTGAGATCGCCGCCGCGCACGTGGCCGGGGTGATGTCCCTGGCGGACGCCTGTGCCCTGATCGTTGCGCGTGGCCGGCTCATGCATGAACTTCCCACCGGTGGCGTGATGGTGGCCGTCGAGGCGTCGGAAGCCGAGGTGCTCCCGCTGCTGGCGGACGGAGTCTCCATCGCTGCCGTCAACGGCCCGCAGGCCGTGGTCGTCGCCGGTGTCGAGGCGGCTGTCGAGCAGGTCGCTCACACACTCAAGGAGCAAGGCCGACGCACGTCCCGGCTCCGTGTCTCGCACGCCTTCCACTCCCCGCTCATGGAGCCGATGCTCGACGCCTTCCGTGAGGTCGCCGAGCAGATCACGTACGCGGCGCCGTCGATCCCGGTCGTGTCGAACGTGACCGGACGCCTGGCCGTCGAAGGCGAGTTGGCGTCGGCCGAGTACTGGGTCCGGCACGTACGCGACGCCGTCCGCTTCGCCGACGGCGTCGACACTCTTGCCGCCGAAGGGGTGACCCGGTTCCTGGAGATCGGCCCCGACGGCACCCTCACCGCCCTCGCCCAGAACTCCGCGCCGGACAGCGACGCCCTCTACGTGCCGGTGCTCCGCAAGGACGGCCCGGAGCACGCGGCCGTGCTGCGGGCGATGGCGAGGTTCCACGTGGACGGAGGGGAGGTGAGCTGGGCTCCCGCACTCGGTGACGGGGTGGTCGGCGCGCCGGTGGACCTGCCCACGTACGCGTTCCAGCGCACACGCTTCTGGCCCACGGTCACCGGCGGCGGCACCCCGGCCACCCAGGCGACGGGGTCGGTCTCCGGCGACGACGCGTCGTTCTGGTCGATCGTCGAGGACGGGGCGCCGGACCTGGCGGACAGCCTGGGGGTGCCGCACGACGCGCTGGACGCCGTGCTGCCCGCGCTCACCGAGTTGCGCCGCGGGCACCTGGAGCGCGCCGAGGTCGACAGCTGGCGCTACCGCGTCGCGTGGGAGCCGGTGACGCTGCCGCCGGCGGCGCCTCTCACCGGACGCTGGTTGCTTCTCCAGGCACCCGGGGACGAGCCTCTGGCGGGGCTGGAGCGGTTCGTCCCCGGTCTGGAACGGGTGACCTGCGACGCCCTGGACCGGGACGCGCTCGTACGGGCACTGAAACCGGCGCTGGGGTCCTCCTTCGCGGCCGGTGTTCTCTCCTGCCTGTCGTTGCCCCGTACAGGCGGCGTGTCCAAGTCCAAGTCCGACCCCGAGTCGGATCATGCAGGCGTCGTGACCACGATGGCGCTCGTCCAGGCGCTGGGCGAGATCGGGGCGACGGCGCCGTTGTGGGTCGTCACCCAGGCCGGGTTCGGGCCCGGACAGGCGCCCGACGACCCGGCGCAGGCCGCCGTATGGGGCCTTGGCAGGGTGGCGGCGCTGGAGCACGCGGAACGCTGGGGCGGCCTCGTCGACCTGGCTCAGCAGCCCGGCGACGATGAACTGGCCGCTTTCGCCTCGGTGTTGTCCAGTGGTGGTAGTGCTGGCAGTGAGGACCAGGTGGCCGTGCGCGGCGCGACGGTCCATGCCCGCCGTCTGCGTCGCCCGGCCCCGCTGCCCGTCGCCGGATCGGACGCGTCCGGCGGTGACGACAGTCGGCGCACTCCGGCGACTCTCCTCGTCACCGGCGGGACCGGTGCGCTCGGAGTGCGGGTCGCCGAGTGGTTCGCCGAGCGCGGGACCAAGGAGTTCGTGCTGGTGAGCCGCGGTGGTCCGGACGCCCACGGGTCGGCCGACGCGGTGGCCCGGCTGGAGGCGGCCGGTGCGCAGCGCGTCGAGATCGTCGCCTGCGACGTCGCCGACCGCGCTCAGGTGGCCGCGCTCCTCGCGGACCACCGTGTCGACGGCATCGCTCACCTGGCCGGTGTGCTCGACGTGACCCAGATCGACGCGATGACACCCGCCCAGGTGGAACGGGCCATGGCGGCGAAGGCGCGGGGCGCCGTGCACCTGGACGAGCTGACGCGCGACCAGGACCTCGCCGCCTTCGTGGTGTTCTCCTCGATCGCCGGGGTGTGGGGCAGCGGCGGTCAAGCGGCCTACGCGGCCGCGAACGCGTGGGCCGACGCCGTGGTCGAACGGCGTCGTGCTCACGGGGCGGCGGGCGTCTCGGTGGCCTGGGGGCCCTGGTCGGGCGGCGGAATGGTCTCCGACGCCGGAGCGACGGAGCTGGAGCGCCGGGGCCTGCGGGTGATGGACCCCGGGCGGGCCCTGGTGGCGTTGGAAAGGGCGCTGGCCGGACGCGGTGGTCCGGTGGTGGTGGCCGACGTGGAGTGGCAGCGCTTCGTGCCGGCGTTCACCAGCCGCCGCACCAGCCCGCTCCTCGCGGGGCTGCCCGAGGCGGACGCCGTGGCGGAGGCGCAGGAGCCGGTGCCCGCGGCCGGGGGAGCGCTGCCCCCGCTGGTCGAACAGGTCGCCGCGCTGTCGCCGCAGGGGCGCGCCGACGCCCTCCTGGCCCACGTGCGCCGCGTCGCCGCGCAGGCGCTCGGGCACACCGACATCACCGTCGTGGGCGCCGAACGGGCCTTCCGCGACATGGGGTTCGACTCGCTCACCGCGGTCGAGCTGCGCAACGCGCTGATCAAGGACACCGGTCTCGCACTGCCCGCGACCCTGATCTTCGACCATCCCTCGCCGGCCGCCCTCGCCCAGCACCTCGACGCCGAACTCTCCGGCGGCGGCGGAACCATGGCGACCATGCTGGCCGACCTGGAGGCCGGGATCGACCGCATCCTGCAAGCCGGTCCCGACCAGGACGCCCGTACGCTGCTCGGTGCCCGGCTCAGGACGCTCCTCGGCGAGATCGAGGCGGCTGACGCCGGTGACGAGGCGGACGGTCCGTCGCTCGGCGACCGCCTGGACGACGCCAGCGACGAGGAGCTGTTCGACCTCATCAGCCGCGAGCTGGAGCAGTAGAAGGCGGGGCAGCAAGGAGCGGGGCAGCAAGGAGCGGGGCAGCGGGGAGCGGGGCAGCGGGGAGCGGTGCGGGCCACGTACCGAACCCGGTGGCCGCGCACACGAGCCGGCGGCCGTACCGGGATCGGTACGGCCGCCGTGGCCTCATGCAGGTGTCGCGGAGTCGCGGAGTCGCGGAGTCGCGGTGTCGCGGAGTCGCCGCGCGGTGAGGGGCGTTACTTGATGAACTCGGGCAGCACCCGCGGCGGCCACTGGCCGACGGACAGCATGCCCATGGAGTGGGCGCGGGCCACCAGGGCGGCACGGTTGGGTGCCTTGAGCTTCCGGAGCATGAGACCGACGTGGTACTCGACGCCCTGGCGGCTCAGGTAGAGCCGCGTCGCGAGCTGCACCGTGGAGGCGCCGCTGGCCACGCCTTCGAGGACCTGCGCGTCCAGCTTGCTGAGCAGCCGCTCCTTGGGGTGGAAGACGTACTCCTCGGTGTCCGCGCCGTCCGCGGCCTCGTCCGGCCGCACCTGTACGACGATGCCCGCCAGCACCCCCGCGGTGTTCTGGACGGCGATGCCGGTCAGTTCACCGGAGAAGACCCGGCCCTCGTCGCACAGACCGACCATGCGTGAGGCGAAACGATTGCAGCGCCCTTCCGAGAGCCGGCTGAAGTGGCGCCCGAGCACCGAAGGCGAGCTGGGGTGCAGAAGCTCGTAGAGATTCCGTCCGCAGACGTCGACCGAGGTGCGGCCGAACTGGACGGAGAAATCGGGTTCCGCTGCCACGATGTGCATATCGGTGTCGATGTGCGCCGTGTACAGACGGCGATTGGCCTGGGGATGTGGCCGGTTGTCGTGCTGTGTCCGCTGAGAAGCCGAGGGAGTGTGCGGAGCCGCCGCCCTGTCTCTGTTGTGCCAGGGGCCTGCTATTCGCGTGGTCACTGCGACGCACCGTCTTTCTGCATTCACCTGTGGGGGATCACTGCCTGTAGGCAGTTTTGATCGGAGGCGGTGCCGCTTGCCGGGGTCTTGCGCATTGGTCGATGGCCCGTCATGAGCACCTCTGATCAACTGCGGTTGAGCCTAGGAATCCTTGTGCAGACGGGTCAAGCAAACTTTTGCGTGGCTCCAAAACATTGTGGTTCGGTGGTTCGGTGGTGCGGTGGTGGAGGTGCGGTGGAGGCGGCACCGGCTGACGGGCGACCCGTCTGAGCGGGCATGTGTCACACAGAGTGAAGTGTTCGTCTCGTCTTCATACCGGGTTCGGGTCGCCCGTGTGCCGGGCCGCTGTGGGAGCCGGGCGCGTCCCATGAATACATGCCCGTTTCCGGGGCAGGTGGTGTCCGTCTGATGCCCGCTTCAGGATTGCCGTTCCTTGTCCAGCCTTTTGAGTGCCGCGTGCAGTTCGGGGCGACCGGAAATTCCGAGCTTTCGATACGAGTTCGTCAGATGTTTCTCCACCATGCGCGAAGAGGTGCCCAGTTGGCTTGATATCTCCGAGTTGCTGAGGCCGCCGGCGGCGAGACGGGCGACTTTGTGTTCCGACGGGGTCAGCCGGACACCGGGCGCTTCGGCCCTGCCCGGCTTCTCGGCCAGCTTGCCGCGTATGTGCTCGGCGAGGCGGGGGAGGTCGTGGTCCGTCGCCACCTCCAGTGCCCGTTTGAGAGTCGCCGATCTCCGGTTGCGTTGTGTTTCCTGGTGGGTCGCCAGTGCATACAGTGCCCGGCACAGGTCGTAACCGTTGTTGCCTTTCGTGAGCAGGGCGACGGCCTCGTCAAGCGCTTCGATGCCCGGCCGTCCGGCGGTGACCCGGCCCAGAACGATCAGGGAACGGCCCAGTCTGCTCTCGGACCCCCAGACGCGGTAACGGTCGACCTCCAGTTGAGCCGCGGCCATCGCCTCCTCGTGCTCGCCGAGACGGCGGTGCATGAGGGCGACGCACGAGGACCACGGCAGGACGACCGGGTTGAGCCAGCCGATCTGCTCGGTGCGCCGCCCGGCCGTCCGGTAGTGGTCGAGCGCGGTCCTGGGATCGTCGCGCCGGGCCGCCAGTGAGCCGCGCGCGACGTGCAGGATCGCCGCCAGGTGCTGGTTCTCGGCGTGCAGCCGGTGCTGGGTGAGGATCTGCTCCGCCAGCTCCGGCTGCCCGGTGTTCATCGCGACGATCGCGAGGACGGCCGCGCACACGGTGGGCAGCCCGCCGGTCTCCGGACCGGCGAGGGCGTCGGCCTGGATGATCTTGTCGCGGGCGTAGGCGCGGTGCCCGTCGGCGAGCGCGACCAGAGCCTGTTCGCAGCGGATGACGGCCTGTTCCACGTCGCTGCCGCGGCGTTGGGCGAGCCGGTTGGCCTCGCGGAGCCAGTGGGCGGCACCCTCGACCTGTCCGGCGCCGGCCAGGATGTTGACGACCAACGGCACGGTGGAGTGCACATGTTCCGGGGTGGGAGGCTCCCGTTCGAGGAGACGAGTGGATAACGTTGTCAGCTGCTGAGCGGGGGCGGCGTTGGCCACGAACGCGATGTGCATCAGGGAGCTGACGAGTTCCCGCTCGCCCGTGGTGGTCAGCGCAGGCGTCGGGCCGAGGTCGCGGAAGCGGCGCAGGGCCCGCTCGATGTGCCGGGGGTCCTGCGCGGACGCGACGTGCTCGCGCGCCTCCAGGCGCAGGGCCAGTTCGTGCTCCGCCCCGTCCTGGGCGCCCGAGCGGCGCAGTTCGTCGGCGACGGCGGCCCGGATGGTGTCGATGCGAAAGGTCGGCGGGTCCATCTGGAGCGGCCCGAGGCGCACGATCGCCTCGCCCCGTTCCCGCACCGACGCGAGCAGCGGCATGGCCTCCACGACGTGGCGCAGCGAAGCGGCGGTGGCGAAGCTGCGTTCGGCGGTCGCGAGGTCGACGAGGAGCCGGGCCCGGTCGTGCCCGGAGAGCGAGGAGTCGAGCAGGGCGCGCCGCAGGTAGCGTGCCGCGTCCCGGGGTGATCCGCGGCGCAGGGCGCTGTCGGCGGCGGTTCGCAGGATGCGCACCGCCTCCGGGCCGCGCAGGGAGATCGCGCCCATCAGCTGTTCGGCGGCGAGTTCGGCGGGGTGCCCGGTGCGGTGCAGGAGTTCGGCCGCGACGCCGCGCATGGCGGTGCGCTCCTCGACGGGCATGTTCTCCTCCAGGAGGTCCCGCAGGACTGTGCCGGAGGTGAGTCTGCAGGCGCGCGGGTCGGCGAGGCCGACGCGGCGCAGCACGTCGAGCGACTCGGTGAGCCCCGCGATGTCGAGTTCGGCGAGGCGGGCGACGGACCGGGTGTCCGCGGCCGAGCCGAGGACGGTCAGCGCGTAGGCGGTGCGGCGCACATGGTCGGGCTGTGAGCGCAGGAAGGTGTCGAGGCGCTGGCGTACGCGTTCGGGGCGCAGGGCCGCGGCGACGGCGGCGTCCGCCGCCGTGGGGCGCAGTCTCAGGTAGTGCGCCTCGTCCAGGACGGTGCGCAGCAGCAGGGGGTTGCCGCCGGTGCGGGTCGCCATGGTGTCCACGAACACCGCGTCCGTGGTGTCCCCGAGCGTCTTCTCGACGAGGAGGCGCACGCTGCTCCGGCCGAGTGCGGACAGTTCCAGAACCTGGTCGTGTTCCTCGGCGGCGGGTGTGTGGGGCTGTTCGGCGGTGTCCGCCGCCGTTGCGTCGTCCAGCGGGGCGAGGAGGTCGCGTACGTGCTGGCGGCTGCCGCGTACGTCGCCGGGGAGTTCGGAGAACACGAACAGGATCCGTCTTCGCGCGCGCTGTGCCAGTGGCAGTGCGAGCGCCTGGAGCGAGTCGATGTCCGCCCACTGGAGGTCGTCCACCATGAGGACGACGGTGCGGTCCTCGGCGACGGAGGCGAGGAGGGCGGCCAGCCATCGCGGGGCCTGTTGCCAGGTGAGCGCCGACCAGGGAGGGCGCCCCGCGACCGCGTCGTCGTGGGGGACCGGGGGCGAGGTGCCTTCGGGCAGTGCGTCGGCGGCTTGCCGCAGCAGCTCCGCGATCTGTTCGGGCGGGGTGACCGCGCGCAGTGAGTCCACCAACTGCCGTACGACGCCCAGCCGGAACTTCTCCTCGGCTGCCGACGCCTGGGCCCTGAGCAGGAGGATGCCCTGCTCGTGGGTGAGCGTGGACAGGCATTCCAGGAAGGCCGACCGGCCGACGCCCATCGGGCCCCGGACGACCAGGAGCGAACCCTGGCCGGTGGTGGCGCGGCGCAGTGCGGCGGTGGCCTGCGCCAAGGCCGACTCGCGTTCTAGCAACACGGTGCTGGTACTCCTCATGTGCGCCGGTGCCGGGCGGACCTCGGTCCGCCCGGGTTCGGCGTGCTCGGCTCGGCCGCGGACGCTACCGGTGGTCCGGGCCGGGGAAGCCGGCCGGGCCCGGGGGTGTGCAGACAGGCTCTAAGACCGGGTGCGGGCAAATCAGGGAGTAGCTCATGCCAGGTGAAGTCCCGAAGATGCACTCATTGTTGCTTGAAATCTTGAGTGTCAGCAGATCACAGCGAAGGGCGGCCCAGCAAGGGGAGATGGAAGGACAATATCCGAACGGCATTGTGCGCTTAATTGCAGAAAGCGCGTGCGCGCAGGGCGGGGCAGCCGCACGGCCCGGCGGAGCGGAAAAGGCCCGGTCGGCGCACGGGTCACCGGGTGCGGGCGGGCGCCGGAAGGCCCGGCAGGGGGCGGCCCGGCAAATGGTTCCGGGCCGGGTTCGGCCGCCGACGAGGGAGTGCGATATACGGGAAGACGTTCATTCGGCCGCCCATTGTCGGCAGGTTTCCTCAATCACTGTCAACGGTTTCGGTGGGCCCGGGGAAAACCGACAGCGAATCGACAGGTAGGGCCGCGGTCCTCAGCGCGGGGCCCGCCTACGGTCGGTCACTTCCGGCGGGTGCCGGCGCTGGCGTCCGTCGATTCCAGGGCGTCCCGCAGTTCGCGTCGCCCGGAGAGCCCCAACTTGCGGTACACCGAGGTCAGATGGACCTCCACGGTCCGCTGCGTGACGAACAGCGTCTCGGCGATCCACGCGTTGGACCTGCCGTCCGCCGCGAGCCGCGCCACCTGCGACTCGCTCTGTGTGAGCGCCGCCAGGCCGCGGGAGACCGGGCGCCGTGGCCGGGCACCGGTCGCGAGGAGAGCCCGGTGGGCGACCGTGTGCAGGGACTGGGCGCCGATCGTGTACGCCTCCTCCCAGCCCTTGCGCAGCACTTCGCGGGCGGCCTTCTTGTACCCGAGCCGCTGGAGCAGCTGCCCGCGCGCGACCCGTACCCGGGCGCGCATCAGCGCCGCCCCGGTGCCCGCGAGCACCTGCTCCGCCTCCTCCAGGAGCGGCGGCCTCTCGTCGTCGCCGACCGCCTGCGCCCACAGGCCGAGCCCCGCGCCCAGCGCGCACGGCAGATCCGCGGCCCGTGCCCGGCCGACCGCCTCCTCGGCCAGTGCGAGGGCCGCGCGGGAATCGCCGAGGGCGAGATGGGTGTGCCCGGCCCAGTACCACCAGAACGACAGGGACGGACTGACGCGCTGCCACTGGGCCTGCCGGTGGCCACATGCGTCGAGGTGTTCCAGGGCCCGTTTGGGGTCGTTCATCGTGAGGTGCAGGCGACCGCGGGCGCACAGCACCTCGTTCCAGTGCCAGGCGTCGTCCTCCACCGGGTCGGGAAGCTGCTTCTCCAGGGCGGCGGCCGCCTTGAGGTCGCCCCGGTCGAGCAGCGTGTGCAGGCGTACCGCCAGCGGCGTCGCCTGCTGCGACGTGGCGCGGGAGGGGGTCACGCCCTCCAGGGCCGTCGCGGTGGCCCGCAGCGCGTCGTCGAGTGCGCCGAGGCGCTGGTGCGCCTCGGCGCTGAGCGCGAGCAGACTCGGATACGTCGGGTCGAGCAGCGGGTCGATGGCGTCCAGCAAGCGCCGGTAGGCCCGCTCGGCCTCATGAGGGAGGTCGGCGTACAGGAGCACCGACGCCGCGGAGCCGAGGAAGGCCGCGTCGTCGGTGCTCGACGAGCCGCGGCCGGTGACGAGGCGGGCGGCGGCGATCGATTCGGCGACGCGGTCCAGGCGGGACACGGCGATGACGGCGCGGGCCGCGAGCAGGGCCCGCTCCTCGGGGGTGTCGCCGGGCAAGGAGAGGTCGAAGGTGACGGTCTCCAGAAGCTCGCTGTAGCCGGCGCGGTTGGTCGTGGCCGCTATCAGCAGTTGGGCCTCGAGCAGTTGCCGGGCGGCGAGGCCGGACGCGGGTGTCGCGGCGTCGGGGCGGTAGCGGTCGAGCAGGCCCACGGCGCGGGCCACCTGGCCCTGGCGGGTGAATGCCTCGGCGAGCGCCCCCAGCGCGGTCAGCCGCAGCTCCGGCGACGACGCCCGTTCGAGGCCCGCCGTCAGGTGGCGGACGCTGGCCCGCGGGTCGACCCGTATCTCGGCCACGCCGAGTTCGACGAGCAGGCTCGGCTCGCAGGTGTCCTCGCTGCCCTCCGGCACACAGGGCCGCAGCAGCTCCACAGCCCGTTCCGGTGAGACGCACAGCATCGCCTCGCGGGCCGCCTCCCGCAGCACCTCTCGGGCCCACGGCTCGCGTGCGGCCTCCGGGGCGCGGCACAGGTGTTCGGCGACGTCCGCGGGCCGCGCCCCGCTGTCGTGCAGGAGCCGCGCGGCCCGGCGATGGGTGGCCGCGCGTTCGTCCTGCGTCATGTCGCCGAGGACGACATTGCGCAGCAGGGCGTGGGAGAAGGACCAGGTTCCGTCGTCGTTCGAGGTGACGAGCCCGATCGAGATCAGCATCAGCACCGAGCGGGCGAAGGCGGTGCTGTCCAGGTGGGCCAGGCGGGCGCAGGTCTCCGAGGCGGCGCCGTCGCCGAGCACGGCCAGCGCCCGCGCGGCCTGGACGGTGGCCTCGGGCTGCCGCAGCAGCAGCCCCGCCGCCCGCAGCCGGAAGGCGGGGACGTCGTCCTCGCCCATGGACGTGAAGCGGGCCGCCGTGAGCGGGAGTTTCTCCTCGCGCAGCGCCAGGAGGAGCCGGGTCACCATCAGCGGGTTGCCGTTGGTGGCGGCCAGGCAGGACTCCTGGAACGCGGCGTCGGTCTCCGTCCCGAGGAGCCGGCTGGTCAGGCGGCCGATCCCGGCGCTGGTGAGCGGGCGTGGCCGCAGGATGTGGGCGAGGGGCAGGGCCGCGACCTCGTTCAGGGGCGGGACATGGGTGCCGCTGCGTCTGGCGACCGCGAGGAGCACGGGCAGCCCGGCCAGGCGGCGCGCGGTGTGGGCGAGGAACCGCAGTGACGCGGGGTCGGCGTCCTCGGCGTCGTCGACGGCGATCAGCAGCGGGCCGTCGGCGGCCGCGGATCTGACGACCTCGTGCAGTTCGGCCAGGACTCCGAAGGAGACCGTGGACGCGTCGACGTCGTGGCAGGGGAGCCCGTGCGGCCGGGACTCCGGGCCGCCGGGCGGGCCCTGCCGGGCAGCCTGGACGGAGCGGGCCCGGCCGTCCGCGTCCAGAGCGGTCAGCAGCGCGTGTGTGGTGCTCAACGGGAGCCGCGGCCCCGCCTGGCGGGCACAGGTGTGGGCGACGCGCAGGCCCAGGGTCCGGGCCCGGGCGAGCAGCGCGTGCAGCAGCGTCGTCTTGCCGATGCCGTCGGGGCCTTCGAGGAGCACCAGGGAGGGGCCGCCCGCCGCGGTGTTCCGGGCCAGCCCGTCGAGGAGGGCGAGTTCGTGCTCGCGCTCCACCAGATCCGGCTCCGCTTCGTCGGCTCGCCGGTTCTCCGGACTGCTCCGGTGCGCAGCGGTCATCACCCTGTCCTCCCTCCCGGAGCGCCCACGGCGGTCCGGGACATATGTGTGCGATCCGAGGGGAGGTTGCGTGAAGACCGCCGGCCGGACCTCGCGCTTCCCCCGGTCCTGGCTATCCTGGCCCATCGCGCGCTGGGGGAAGTGCTAGATCACTCTTTTCCCGAACCGCCGCCCTTCATCCCGCCTGATCTGGTCCGATTCGCTCGCGCCGGGGTCGCCGTCGCGGAGGTCCGGCCCGTATCCGCTCGATCCCGCTCTTATCGCCTGACCGTCGACCCGCTGTGCGCGTGCAGCCGCTCGCGCCAGGGCGGCGTGTCCACGAGGGCGGCATCCGCCTCGGGCAGGCACAGGTAGACGTCCCGGCCCCCGTTCTCCTGCGGCGTCGGAGCGATGTGCACCGTCGGGACGGGCAGGTCGGGGAACTCGTACCAGAACGGCCGGCCGGCGCCCAGGTCGATCCGGTACAGCGGGAACTGCGACCAGTTGTTGACGGAGATGGCGGTCGTCGCCACGTCGGGCGCCCGCACGGACATCACGTGGCGCGAGACGCCCTTGCCGCGGTAGGAGTTGAGGAAGGCGATCTCGTCGCGGATCTTGTCCTCGGTGTTGCTCTCCAGGCAGCGCCGCACGTCCCACGCGACCGCGCCCAGCGGCGCCTCACGCAGCCCGGCGGCCGTACGCGACGTCCAGCTGTTGCTGACGCAGTTGCCCCAGTACGAGGACGGCAGCGCGCCGCCGAGGCGGTGCTGTGCGCCGACGATCAGCCCGAGCCACTCGGTCGCGTCCGCGGGGCGGGCCCGCAAATCGGCCAGCACCTGCCAGACGTGGGCGGTCAGGGCGTCGTTCGTGGACACCCACGCGCCGGGCTCCGGGAGGGTGCGCTGCGACTCCGCTTTGAGCGCGGCCAGTTCCGTCGCGTCGAACCGGGTCGTCACGGTGGCGAGCTTGTTGCTGCCCGCCCGCAGCGTCGTCGTCAGGTGGCGCAGCCGGCCCACGCCGAGGAACGCGCGTTCCTGGCGCGTCGCCGGGTCCGCCGACGGCCGGCCCAGTGCGTCCAGCGCCTCGCGGGCGTGGGAGGGCGCGTCCCACATGAGGCCGAGGTGCTCGCGCGACCAGCTCTCCAGGAAGGCGACGGTGCTGCCGCCGTCCGCGAGGCTGTGGTTGATGAGCACCCCGAGGACGGAACCGCCGCCGCTCATCCGGGTCAGCCGGATCTTGAGCAGCGGGGTGTCCCGGCCGATGACGCCGAAGGCGCTCACCTCGCGCAGCATGTTCCCGATCACCGGGGCGGCGCGCAGGTCGTGGCCGTAGTCGCGCATCGGGTCGGGGCAGGACGCCTCGGTGAACCGGACGCCCGCGTCGTTGCAGACCACGCTCAGTCCGCCGTCCGCGTCCCGTTCGAGGCGCCCGGCGAGCAGCGGGTAGCGGCGCAGGGTCCGTGCCAGGGAGTCGCGCAGCGCCGCGCCGTCGAGGGTCTCGCGGTAGAAGAACGTCAGCGGCGTGTACCACGGACCGGTCAGCAGGTCGTAGCCGCTGAGGCGCACGCGGCGGCCGTCGCCCTCGCCGGAGCGGACGGTGTGCACCCGCTCCACGCGGCTGTCCACGACGGTGCGGAAGGCGGCGGCGCCCTTCTTCCGGTTGCCCGGGGCCGAGCCCTTCGCGCTGCTCTTTCTCGCCACGGCCGCCTCAGTCCCAGGCCAGGAGCAGCCGGTCGACGCCGTAGTGCACGGCGCGGTCGCGCAGCGGGACCTCCCCGGCCGGGGTCGCGAGCCGCAGCGTCGGGAAGCGGTCGAAGAGAGCGCGCAGCCCGATCCGCATGCTGGAGCGGGCCAGGTGCTGGCCCAGGCACTGGTGGGCGCCGAAGCCGAGGGCGAGGTGTTTGCGCGGGACGCGGGTCACGTCGAGCCGGTCGGGGTCGTCGAAGACCTCGGGGTCGCGGTTGGCGGCGGGCAGCGAGAGGACCACCGTCTGACCGGCCTTGATGGTCGTGCCGCCGATCTCGACGTCCTCGATCGCGCACCGGCTCGACCCCATCTGGGAGATGGTGAGGTAGCGCAGCAGCTCGTCCACGGCGCCGGCCTCCCACAGCTCGGGCCGCGCGCGCAGCTGGGCCAGCTGGTCCGGGTGCTCCAGGAGCGCGAAGGTGCTGAGGGCCAGCATGTTGGGCGTGGTGTCGAGCGAGCCGCCCAGCGTGAGGACGGCCAGGTTGACCAGTTCGTCCTCGGTCAGCTCGCCGGTCGAGGACAGCCGTCCGAAGAAGTCCTCGCCCTGGCGCTCCATCCGCTCCTTGACCATCGGACGGATCAGCCCGTCCATGGACTCCACGTGGTGGATGAACTCCTCCAGCGTGTACGTGAGCGTCATCAGCGCCGAGAAGTGCTCCTGGATGCCGTCCATCAGCTCGGGGGAGACGTCCATCAGCGAGCACACCGAGCGCAGGCTGACCTTTTCCGCGAAGTCGGTCACCAGGTCGGCGGGGGAGCCCTTGGCGGCCATCTCCTCCAGCGCCTCGTCGACGATCCGGGTCAGCTGCGGCTCGTACTGCTGGATGCGGCGCAGCGTGAAGTGACCGGCGAGGAGCCGCCGGTACTTGGTGTGCTCGGGGGCGTCCATCTTCGCGAACGAGCCGGGCGGCGAGGGCTGCGGCGCGTACTCGGTCATCGGGAACGGCGGCGCGACCACGTGCGCGAGGAGTTCGTTGCGGTGGCTGAAGCGGTCGTCGGCGAGGATCTGCCGGACCAGGTCGTGCCGGGTCACCAGCCAGCCGGAGGTGTCCTTCGGCGCCACCTGGAAGGTGACGGGGCTGACCGGTTCCTCGGCGCGGAGCCGGGCGTACGCGGCGGGCGGGTCGAACGGGCACTTCCCGCGTTCCGAGGGGATCACGGGCGGGTCGGGCCTGGTCTTCATGAACTCACTCCGTCGGCGAAGGGGGAGGGGGAGGGGCGGTCGGGGTCGGAGGGGCCGGGCTCAGGCGCGGTGGACGCGGAGCTCAAGCACGGTGGACGCGAAGCTCAGGCGCGGTGGACGCGGAGCGGCAGGTGCCGTGCGCCGAAGACGTTGGTGCCGTGCCAGCTGAGCCGCACCGTGGGGTCGACGCCGATGCGGTCGTACCGGTCGAGCAGGGCGTCGAGGGCGATCCGGCCCTCCAGCCGGGCCAGCGGTGCCCCGATGCAGTAGTGGATGCCGTGGCCGAACGCGGCCTGGCGGGAGTTGGAGCGGCCGGGAAGGAACGCGTCCGCGTCCTCGAAGACCCGCTCGTCGCGGTTGGCCGAGAGCAGCCACAGGTGGATCAGCGTATTGGGGGCGATCTCCACCCCGTCGAGGGTCGTCGCGGTCGTCGTGACCCGCTCGATCCGGGTGAAGGGCGGGCGAAGGCGCAGCGTCTCCTCGATCACCGCCGGGATCAGCGAGCGGTCCGCGCGCACCTTCGCGAGGAGTTCGGGGTCGCGGTCGAGGCACAGCAGCGCGTTGCCCACGAGCACCGAGGTGGTGATGTGCCCGGCGAGCAGCAGCAGCGTCGCGAAGCTCGCGATGTCCTCGTCGTCGAGGCGCTCGCCGTCGAGTTCGGCGCCGACCAGGGTGCTCAGGAGGTCGTCGAGCGGGTTCTCGCGCCGGGCCTCGATGAAGCCCTGGAGGTAGGCGGAGATGGTGACCGCCGTCTCCTCCATGCGGCGCACGCTCTCCGGGTCCTCCGGGTCGGTGGACAGGAGCTGGTCCGCCCAGCCCTGGAAGCGGTCGCGGTCCTCGGTCGGGACGCCCAGCATGCGGGCGATGACGGTGACCGGCAGCGGGTTGGCGAGCGTGTCCACCAGGTCGAAGGCGTCCCCGGCGGCGGAGTCCAGGAGCTGCCCGGTCAGTTCGGTGATCCACGGTTCGAGGCTGGCGATGAGGCCCGGGGTGAACGCCTTGCTCACCAGGCGGCGCATCTTGCCGTGCAGCGGCGGGTCCAGGAGCAGCAGGGTGCCGCGCGGGGCCTGCTTCTCGCCGCCGGAGAGCCTGCCGACCGTGTCGGAGGAGAACGTCGCGGTGTCGGCGAGGATCCGCTGCACGTCCGCGTGGCGGAAGACGTGCACATTGCCGCTCTCCTCGCGCCACACCGGGCGCTCCTCGCGCATCCGGGCCGCCCAGGCGAGCAGCGTGGTGCCGCCGTCCGGTTCCACGGCGGGCGGGCGTGCGAGGGCGGAGTCCGCCTCGGGTGCCGGGTCGAGCACGTCCGAGGTGCTTTGCTGCGCCACCCAGGTTCCCCTTTCACAGGTGTCGTACGACGGCTTCGGCCACGGAGGTCCCCGCAGTTACAGATCTACGGAGATTCGTCACAAGGGCCCTGCTCGTCCGATCGCCCGGTCACTCCAGCACGGCGCTCTCGCGGCGGGCCAGCGCGGGCCGCGCACTCTAGGGATTCACCGAGTCTTGGCCGCCGCGCCCTCCCGCGGGGCCTTCGCCACGGCGGCGTCGGGGCCGAATATCTGGAGGAAACCCCAGTCAGCGGCGGCGAGCGGCCGAAATTCGTTCCCGGCGCCGCAAGATGGGCTCGCTCCGGCATCCCGTCGAAGCGGCGAGCGCGCAGGAGGCCCGCATGGACATCGCGATCGACCACGACAAGTGCATCGGCGCCGGACAGTGCGCGCTGATCGCCCCCGAGGTCTTCGACCAGCGCGACGACGGCATGGCGCTGCTGCTGGTCGACCGGCCCGGCGCCGCGCAGGCCCCCGCCGTGCGGGAGGCCGCCGAGTCCTGCCCGCTGAGCGCCATCACCGTGGCGGAGCCCGGCGTGCCGGACGGCGGGAGCACCGCCCCCGGGCGCCCCCGCGGATCCGACTAGGAGAGGAACCCATGCGCGTTCTGTTCGCCGGCCTTCCGGAGAAGTCGCACGTCTATACGATGGTGCCGCTGGCCTGGGCCCTGACGGCGGCCGGGCACGAGGTGCTGATGGCCAACGCGCCGTCCCTGAACGAGGCCGTCACCGGCGCCGGCCTGGTGGCCGCCCCGGTCGGCAGCGATCACGACGTCCATCAGGACATGGCCCAGGCCCGGGACTCCCAGGACGCCGACGTCGCCAACTGGAGCCGCCTCGGCTACGGCGACGTCGACCACGCGAGCCTCGTGGAGCGCTACTCGATCAGCGTCCCGTACGGGTTCGCCCGCTACAACGACCCGATCGTCGACGACCTCGTCGCCCTCGCCCGCGACTGGAAGCCCGATCTGGTCGTCCGTGACCCCATCGCCTACGCGGGCGCCATAGCCGCCCGCGCCTGCGGTGCCGCACACGCCCGCCTGCTGTGGTGCGCCGACGTGTACGGCCAGGCCCGCAGCACCTTCGTCGAGCTGGCCGAGGACGTCCCCGAGGACCGGCGGGCCGACCCGCTCGCCGACTGGATCGACGAGCGCGGCCGTGCCTACGGCGTCTCCTGCGACGAAGAACTGCTCAACGGCCAGTTCACCCTCGACACACTCCCCGAGAGCCTGCGCCCGCCGAGCGACCTGCACCAGGTCTCCATGCGGTACGTGCCCTACAACGGCGCGGCCGTGCAGTGGGACTGGCTGCGCGAACAGCCCAAGCGGCCCCGCGTCTGCGTCACCCTGGGCCGCACCAACACGGAGGCCTACGGCGGCGACTACGTCGACGTCGCCGACGTGTTGCGCGCCCTGTCCCGGCTCGACGCCGACATCGTCGCCGCGCTCATGCCCGAACAGGCCGAGCAACTCGGCGACCTGCCGCCCAACGTCCTCGCCGTGAGCGGCGTGGCGCTGAGCAGCCTGCTGCCCACCTGCTCCGCAGTGGTCCACCACGGCGGCTGGGGCACCTTCTCCACCGCCCTGGTCAACGCCGTGCCGCAGCTCGCCCTCTCCACCCTCGTCGCCGACCAGGAACTGCGCGGCCGGAACTTGGAGGACAGCGGCGCGGGGCTCTTCCTGCACCACAGCGACGCCGACCCCGAGCGGGTCACCGATCTCACCCGGCGGCTCCTGGAGGACCCCTCCTTCGCCGCAGCCGCGGGCAGACTGCGCGACGAGTCCGCGGCCCTGCCCACCCCGCATGCCGTCGTCGGCGAACTGGAACGGCTCGTCGCGGCCCGCTGAACCACCGCTACCCATTCCCTAGGAAGGAGGACGGCGCCCGCTCGGCCCGCCCGGTGACGCGCCGCACCCAGATGAGTAAGACGCGCATCCTGGTGACCGGCGGGGCCGGCTTCATCGGCTCCCACTACGTCCGGACCCTGCTCGGACCCCTCGGGCCCGACGACGTGACGGTCACCGTCCTCGACGCCTTCACCTACGCCGCCAACCCGGCCAACCTCGACCCGGTGGCGGACAGCGACCGCTACCGGCTCGTCGTCGGCGACATCTGCGACAGCGACCTGGCCGACCGGCTGATGGCCGAGCACGACCAGGTCGTGCACTTCGCCGCCGAGTCCCACGTCGACCGCTCCCTGGCCAGTGCCACCGAGTTCGTCCGCTCCAACGTCCTGGGCACCCAGACCCTCCTGGACGCCGCGCTGCGCCAGGGCATCGACCGGTTCGTGCACGTCTCCACCGACGAGGTCTACGGCTCCATCCCCGAGGGCTCCTGCTCCGAGGAACAGCCCGTGAACCCCAACTCGCCCTACGCCGCGTCCAAGGCGTCCAGCGACCTGATCGCCCTGGCCTACCACCGCTCCCACGGCCTCGACGTCCGCGTCACCCGCTGCTCGAACAACTACGGGCCCTACCAGTTCCCCGAGAAGATCATCCCGCTGTTCGTCACCCGCCTCCTCGCGGGCGAGAAGGTGCCGCTCTACGGCGACGGTCTGAACGTCCGCGACTGGCTCCACGTCGACGACCACATCCGCGCCGTCGAACTCGTCCGCACCCGCGGCCGGGCCGGCGAGATCTACAACATCGGCGGCGGCACCGAACTCGACAACCGGGGCCTGACCGCCCTGCTCGTCGAGGCGTGCGGCGCCGGCATGGACAGCGTCGAGTACGTCACCGACCGCAAGGGTCACGACCGCCGCTACTCCGTCGACTGGCGCAAGGCCCACGTCGAGCTCGGCTACAAGCCGCAGAAGGACTTCGCCGAGGGCCTCGCCGAGACGGTCGCCTGGTACCGGGACAACGCCCACGTGTGGGGCCGGGCCACACAGCCCGCCGGGACGACGGGGACCGCACCGTGCTGACCTGGCGCACCCTCGGCCCGCTGCGGGTGTCGGCCGACGGCCGCGACGTCACGCCCACCGCGCCGAAGGTCCGCCAGGTCCTCGCCGTGCTGCTCGCCCGCCGCAACAGCGTCGTCCCGCTGACGGTGCTCACGGCCGAACTGTGGCCGGGGCAGCCCCCGCGCAGCGCCACCGCCACCGTGCAGACCTACGCGTACCAGCTGCGCAAGGCGCTGCACGGTGGTGTGGACCCGGGCCCCGGCGAGGGCGGCCCGCTCGCCACGCACCCGCACGGCTACGCGCTGCGGGTGCTGCCGGGGGAGTGCGACGCGGAGGAGTTCACGCTCTGCGCCGACCAGGCGCGGGCGGCGCTCGCCGACGGCGACCCGGCCGGCGCCGTCGCGCTCCTCGACCGGGCCCGGCTCCTGTGGGACGGGCCGCCGTTCGCGGACGTCGCGCACGGCCCGGCGCTGCACGGCCACGTCCAGCGTCTGGAGGAACTGCACCTGCACGCGGAGGAGTTGCGGATCACCGCGGGCTTCCACCTCGGCCGGCACCGTGAACTCGTCGCCGAGCTCAAGGAACTGGCCTGCGCGTATCCGCTGCACGAGTGGTTCCAGGGGACATTGATCATCGCTCTGGAGCGGTGCGGCAGGCGCAGCGAGGCGCTCGCGGTCTACCAGCGGCTGCGCGCGCTGCTCAGGGACGAACTGGGCCTTGACCCCTCCCCCGGTCTGCAACGGCTGCGCCAGCACGTGCTCACCGACGAGGTCAGCACGGCCGACCTCGATCTCCTGCCCGGCTGACGGCACCGACCGGACCCGCGGCCCGCCGCTCACGCACCGGCGGCGGGCCCGTCGTGGTGCTCGGCGGCGGCCCGCCACAGGTCCTCCACCATGTCGCGGGCGGTGCGCCGCGGTTCCCAGCCGAGGAGGGTGCGCGCGGCCGACACGTCCACGGCCATCCAGTCGGTGTCGGGCAGTGCCCGCGCGCCCGCGACCGGCCGCTCCACGAGCCGTGCGGGGCGGCCGCTGATCGAGATGAGCAGGTCCACCATGTCCCGCACCGGCTGCCAGGCGCCGCTCGCGATGTTCACCACGTGCCCGGCGGCGTCCTGGGCGCGCAGCGCCGCCACGACGGCCCGTGACACGTCCCGGGCGTCGACGAAGTCCCGGCTGCTGAGCAGCGGGGAGACCCGTACCTCCGGGGTCCTCCCCTGGGCCGCCTGGTCGAGGAGTTGCGCGGCCACCTGGCCGAGGAGGCTGCCGCGCGGGGTGCCGGCGCCGATGACGTTCGACAGGCGCAGCACCACCGCGTCGGCGGTGCCGCCTTCGACGGCGCGCAGGACCGCCCGGGTCCCCCGCAGTTTCGACCGCCCGTAGTCGTTGGCCGGCTCCTCCGGCGAGGTCTCGGTCAGCCACACCCCGTGGGGCTGCGGCGTGTACTCGTGCACGGACCCCAGCTGCACGAGGCGCGGCCGGTGCTCGGCCGTGGCGAGCGCGGAGAGCAGCCGGTCCACCAGGAGTTGGTTGCTGCGGCGCATCCCGTCGGCGGTCGGCGACCACACCTCGCCCGCGGCGTTCACGACGGCGACGGGGCCCGTCTCGTCGATGAGGTCGACCAGCGCCCGCGGCCCCGCGTCGACCAGGTCCATGGGGTGGAAGCGCCAGGACGCGGGCAGCTTGCGGGGGCGACGGGCCACGGCGAGTACCTCGTACCCGGCCTGTTCCAGGGCGGTGCCCACATGGCGGCCGACGAATCCGGTCGCCCCGAGAACCACCACCCGGCCGGACCTCCGGTCCGCAGTGCCGGGCCGCTGGGGCGCACCGACCTCCGCCATGTCCGATCTCTCCTCCCGGCCCTGCGCGGCGCGCGCCCGGCACACGTGTGCGTCCCGCACATACGCGGGTGTGACCCCTCCACTGAAGCAGCCGCCGTTCGAGGATCGCGCGAGGCCGCATCGAGTGGAGCGGGTCACCGACGGTCCTCGACCGGTCCTCGATGCGCACGACCTACGGTGGGGCCACCATGAAGGTTCGAGAGATGGCTGTGCCGGACGCGTACCACATCACCCCGCACCAGCTCCATGACGAGCGCGGCAGCTTCTACGAGTCGTTCCGGCAGGACAGGCTGGCCGAGGAGATCGGCCGCCCCGTGCCCGTGGCGCAGGTGAACTACTCGGTGTCGCGCCGCAGCACCCTGCGCGGACTGCACGGCACCCTGCTGCCGCCGGGACAGGCCAAGGTGGTGAACGTGGTGCGGGGCGCGGTCCTCGACATCGTCGTGGACCTGCGGGTCGGCTCCCCGACGTGGGGTGTGCACGAGGTGAACCGGCTGTCCGCCGACTCGGGGGAGACCCTGTTCGTCGCCGAGGGCCTGGTGCACGGCTTCCTCGCCCTCACCGACGACACCTGCGTGTCCTACCTGTGCTCCACCGCGTTCGTGCCGGGGACACAGGTCGACATCGATCCCTTCGACCCCGAACTCGCGCTGCCCTGGGGCCTGTCGGAGGCGCCGCTGATGTCGGCGAAGGACGCGTCGGCGGTCTCGGTCGCCGAGGCCCGGAAGACCGGACTGCTCGCCCGCTACGACGACTGCCTGGCGCACTACGAGGCGCTGCGCGAGAACGCCCGCTGACCCGCAACCGGCCGCCCGGCCCCGGCGGCCGGCCGACACCCACCGGAGAGCCGATGCCGTCCGGCACCCCTGCACCCGCCCGTCACTACGCCCTGTTGCTCTTCGCGGACTTCGGGCACGTCGCCCCCACCCTGGGGGTGGCCCGCGCCCTCATCGCCCGCGGCCACCGCGTCACCTACGTCGTCGACGAGCGCTTCAGGTCGCTCGTCGAGGACTGCGGCGCCCGCGCGGTCACCTACACCTCGGCCCGCGGTGACTTCTACCGCGCCGAGGACCCGAGCCCCGACCGGCTCGCCCGCGACGGCTACGACCTCCTCGTCGACACCGTTCGCACCGTCTTCCCGGCCGCCCGCGACGCCCTCGCCGCCGACCCGCCGGACGTGCTGCTCTACGACTTCGAGACGGTCGCCGCGGGCCGGGTCGCCGCCCGCGTCCTGGGCGCCGTACCGGTACAGGTCTGCCCGAGCCACGCCGCGAACGAGACGTTCTCGCTGCGGGCCCAGATGTGGGATCCCGGGCACCCGCTGATGGCCGAGGGCGCCAAGGTGCTCATCGACTTCATGGGCGAACACGGCATCGTCCTGGAGGAGATGGGCCGCTACGGCACCGAGTGGGACGAGCGCAACCTGGTCTTCCTGCCGCGCGCCTTCCAGATCGAGGGCGACAGCTTCGACGACCGGTTCGCCTTCGTGGGCCCCACCTTCACCGAGCCGGAGCCGGGCCTGTGGGCGCCGCCCACCGACGGACGCCGCGTCGCCCTGGTGTCGCTCGGCACGGAGTCGGCGGACCGCGGCGACTTCTTCCGGCTCTGCGCGCAGGCGTTCCCCGCCGAGGACTGGCAGGTCGTCATGACGCTCGGCCGGGACGCCGACCCGGCCCTTCTCGGGCCGCTGCCCGCGCACGTCGAGGCCCACCCCTGGCTGCCGCACCCCGCCGTCCTGCCGCACGCCGACGTGTTCGTCTGCCACGCGGGCATGGGCAGCCTGATGGAGTCCCTGGCCTACGGCACACCCGTCGTGGCACTGCCCCGCGCCCACGAACTCGCGCTCAGCGCACAGCGGTTGGAGGAGTGCGGGGTGGGGTGCACCCTGCCCAGGACCGGCCTGACCGCCCAGTCCCTCGCGGACACCGTCGCCGGCCTGCTCGCCGACCCCGCCGCACCGGCCGCCCTCGCCCGGATGCGGGACGCCGTGCGGGAGGCGGGCGGCGCCGCCCGCGCAGCCGACGTCCTGGAGGAGTGGACCGTACGGGCGCCCGCGCTCCCGGCGGCGAACTGAGCACCCGGACCGCGACCCACGAGGAAGGGGCCGGCACCTTGAGGTGCCGGCCCCTTCCTCTTCGCGTGGCGTCAGTGCGGCAGCGTCACGAACTCGCTGACCGTGTTGATGCTGTGGTCGATCATCTCGTCGGTCAGGCCCGGGTACACCCCGATCCAGAAGGTCCGCTCGGTGGTGATGTCGCTGTTGGTGAGCGGCCCGCTGACCCGGAACTCCCGGCCCTCGTAGGCGGGATGGCGGGTCAGGTTGCCCGCGAAGAAGCGGCGGGTGGCGACCTTGCTCGACTCCAGGTGGTCGATGAGCGCGCCCGGCGCGAACGGCGCGTCCGGCCGGACCGTGAGGGCGAACCCGAACCAGCTCGGGTCACTGCCCGGCGTCGCCTCCGGGAGCAGCAGGTGCGGCAGCCCGTCCAGGCCCTCCCGCAGCCGCGCCCAGTTGTGCCGCCGGGCCGCGCCGAACTCGTCGATGCGGGACAGCTGCTGCAGGCCGAGGGCCGCCGAGACGTCCGTCGACTTCAGGTTGTAGCCCACGTGGGAGAAGATGTACTTGTGGTCGTAGCCCTCGGGCAGGGACCCCATCTGGTGCTCGAACCGTTTGAAGCAGCGGTTGTCCTCGCCCGGCTCGCACCAGCAGTCGCGGCCCCAGTCCCGCATCGACTCCACGATCCGCGCCAGGATCAGGTTGTCGGTGAGGACACAGCCGCCCTCGCCCATCGTGATGTGGTGGGCGGGGTAGAAACTCTCCGTCGCCAGGTCGCCGAACGTGCCGGTCAGATGCCCCTCGTAGGTGCTGCCCAGGGCGTCGCAGTTGTCCTCGATGAGGAACAGGTCGCGGTCCTGCGCCAGTTGGGCGATCTCGCGCACCTGGAAGGGGTTGCCGAGGGCGTGCGCCATCATGATGGCCCGGGTGCGCGGGCCGATCGCCTGCTCCACCCGCTCCAGCGAGGCGTTGTAGGTGCCCAGCTCGATGTCGGTGAAGACCGGCGTCAGACCGTTCTGCAGGATCGGGTTGACCGTCGTGGGGAACCCGGCCGCGACGGTGATCACCTCGTCGCCCGGCTTCAGCCGGTCCTCGCCGAGCTGCGGGGAGGTGAGGCTGCTCAGCGCCAGCAGGTTCGCCGACGAACCGGAGTTGGTCAGGTGCGCCTTGCGCAGGCGGAAGTACTTGGCCAGCGAGCGCTCCAGCCGGCGTGAGCTGACACCGGCGGCGATCCGCATGTCGAGCGCGGCCTCCACCAGCGCCACCCGGTCGTCCTCGGTCAGGACGGCGCCCGAGGCGAGCACCGGGGTGATGCCCGGCACGAACCCCGACGAGACGGTGGAGCGGTGGTACTCGCGGACCAGGTCGAGGATCTCGGACTTGTCGTTCCCCACGGCTGATGGCCTCCTGTGTGTGCCGGTGGGGACGAGACGGACGGCCGGCTCGCAGTCGAAGCGGGTCCCCACGCCCGTATCGTTCGATCGGGAGAACCCCAGACCAGCACGGGCCCCCGCCCCCGGGCCAGGGACGCAGACCGAATCCAGGAATCCACCACACTTTGGCCGCCGGAAGACCGCCCGCGCCGGTTCTAGGGGATTCATGGCTCCGCTCACGGCAGTCTGCGGTGGCGGGCGGCCCTCACGGGTCCTTCGCCGACACCTGAAGAGCCGATTCCTGGAGACACGTATGAAGAACGGCCGTTCGTCGCGCCATTCCGGGCGCACCGTCGTCCTGCGCGGGGGAGGGCCGTCCGGCGAGCGGGTCAGGCTCGGCGTGCACGACCTGATGAACGGCACGTTCGCCACCCCGCGCACCTTCTTCTACCGGCGGACGCTGGACGACAGCGCCGTTGAGGAGTCCCTGCGCCGTACGCTCGCCCGGTACCCGCTGCTCACCGGACGCCTCGTACGCGACGCGGACGGCGGCCTCAGCGTGGTCTGCGACGACGCCGGCGCGGTCTTCGCGGTCGGCCACGCGGACCGGGCCATGCCGGACTACGGCCCCGACCGGCCCGCCCGGAAGGATCTGCGCCGCTACCTCCACGCCGTCAACGCCTTCCGCGTCGTCGGCCACGACACCCCGTTGCTGTCGGTCAAGGTCACGCACATGCGCGGCGGCGGCTCCGTCCTCGGCGTGTCCATCAACCACGCCGTGGTCGACGGGGGCGGCTACCTGGACTTCCTGCTCCACTGGTCGCGCACGCACGCGGGCGAGGACCACCCGGCGGCGCCGTACGACCGGACCCTGCTCGACGGCCTCGCCGACGGCGTGGCCCCGGCGGCGGACGATCCGCAGTACAGCGTGGTCACGGGAGGCCAGAAGCTCGGGTTCTTCTGGAAGGTCAACGCCGGTGCGCGGCGCATGCGCACGATCACCGTCCGCTTCACCGCCGACGAGGTCCTCGCCCTGCGGGAGACGGCGCGCGCGGGACAGGGGACCGACCAGCCCGCCGCCTCCAGCGGCGACGCGCTCGGCGCGCACCTGTGGCGGGTGCTCGGCGCGCTGCGCGACCGCGCACCCGGCGCGGAGGAGCGCCTGGGCATCGTGGTCGGCCTGCGCGCCGCGCTCAAGGACCGCCTCCCGGACGGCTACTGGGGCAACGCGGTCTCCAACACCACGGCCGTGCTCCCCGCCGGGGAGCTGCGGGGGGAGCCCCTCGCGCACACCGTCGCGGCGCTGCGCACGGCCCTGGACCGCGTCACTCCCGACCGGGTGCGTCAGGAGACCGCCTACCTGGAGGCGCAGCGCTCGGCCGGCCACTCGGGGCGCGTGTTCAGCCGGATGTCCCTCGACGCCTTCGAGGGCACGGTCGCCCTGAACAACTCCAGCCGGCTCCCCGTCTACGCCATCGAGTTCGGTGCCGGGCGGCCGTTCTGGTTCGAGTACCCGGCGAGCCCCATTCCGTGGACGGTGCTCCTCACCCCGACGCCGGACGACGACCACAGCCGCGACGTCCATCTGAGCGTGCCCCGCGATGCCGCCGACGCCCTGCGCGCACCGGAGTGGACGGCGCGGCTGCACGCCCCGGCGGAGCGGCTGCGCGGGTTCTGAGCGGGCCCCGCCGGCCCGGCCGGTCGGGGTTCAGACCCTGGTGGCGGCCAGGCACTCCAGTGAGGGGATCACGGCGCGCAGGTCGTCGCCCCGGACCGGGACGGCCGTACGGGCGTTCGTCTCGGTCCGGGCGTTGAAGGCGATGCCCAGGCCGACGGAGTCGAGGAGCGGGCCGTCGGCCCGGCAGGCGCCCACGGCCGCGCATTCCTGCGGCGTGAAGCCGAGTTCGTCCGCGCGCCGCAGGGCGAACTCCCGCTCGGAAGGGGGCACGGGCGCGCCTTCGGCGGTGCCCGTGAAGCGGCCGCGCACCGCGTCGAGCGGCTGGCCGAAGTAGGAGTGGAAGCCGAAGCGCTCGGCGAGGTGGGCGCCGATCGGTGACCAGGTGAGGCTGGAGATGACCGGTACGAGACCGTTGCTCCAGCACCAGCGGGTCGTCTCCTCGACGCCGGGGAGCACGGGCACGTCGGCCAGCCGGGTGTGCAGGGCCCCCTCGGTGATCCCCGCCCAGCGTGCCGGGGAGGTGTCCCGTGTTTCGTGCACGCTCGTGGGCCCGCTCAGCCCGAGGCGTTCCTCGACCAGGCGGGTCAGGCTGTCTCCTCGGACCACGACGCAGTCCACGGAGAAGAACACGGCAGCGATGTGAGCAAACATGAGAGTTGTTCGAGTATGCCACCGGTACGAGCACTCGCACCAGGAATTTCGGCGAACGTACCGCCGCGGACACATGTGATCGTTACCGCCACGGGCACCGGCAATCGTCACCGCTCCAGGCTCTAGGGATCTCCCTGTGTCATCGGCGCAAACATGGGGGCGGCCGTCATCTCGCGGCCGGTTGCCGTCTTCCCCCTGGAGAACCGTGAGCACCAACTACGTCTTCCTCACCGTCGTCCTCTCGCTGGTCCTCCTCGGTTCGGCGCTGGCCAAACTGAAGCGGCAGGAGTCCCTCGTCGCGAGCATGCGGGGGATCGGCGTGCCCGACACCTGGCTGCCCCGGCTCGCCGCACTGGAGATCGCCGGAGCCGCCGGTCTCCTTGTCGGCCTGGCGTTCCGGCCGCTGGCGGTCGCCGCCGGTGTGGGGGTGGTCCTCTACTTCGTCGGCGCCGTCGTCTTCCACGTCCGGGCCCACGACCGCAAGGGGCTCATCGCACCGGGCGCGCTGACCGTGGTCGCGCTCTTCGTCACCCTGCTGGCGCTCCAGAACCTCTGACCCCGGCCCGCCCGGACGGCGTCCCCTCCCGACAGGACTGAACCCATCATGCTGCAAGCCCCCCTGTCCGAAGCCTCCTTCACCGCCCGGCTCCACGGAGAGATACGCACCGGCCGGCCGTTGATCGTGACAGCGGCCGAGGCGGAGGCCGCCCGCTTCGACGCCACCTGCCCCGTGCTCGTCACCGGCATGGGCAAGGTACGGGCGGCCATGGAGCTGACGCGGGCGCTGTCGTCGGCGCAGGCCCGGCCCCGCGCGATCGTGAACCTCGGCACCGCCGGAGCGCTCAAGGACACGCTGAGCGGAATCGTGGAGGTGTCCCGGGTCATCCAGCACGACCTGCCCGACGACGTGCTCCACCAGCTGAGCGGCGCGCACTACGGCCGTCCGCTGACCATCAGCCCGAGCCCCGGCGCCACGCTCGCCACCGGCGACGCCTTCATCGCCGACGGCCGCGCGCGGACGCGCCTCGCGGAACACGCGGACCTGGTCGACATGGAGGGCTATGCGATCGCGTCGGTGGCCGAGCGGTTCGGGGTGCCGGTACGGATCGTGAAGTACGTCAGCGACCAAGCCGACGAATCCGCGCAGCGGGCCTGGCCGGACGCGGCGGCGGAGGCCTCCGGCGTGCTGGCCGACTGGATCCGGGAGCACCTGGTCTGACCCCATCACCGGAGGGAGCCGGGACCCGGACCCGGCTCTCCCGTCCGTGCGGTGTCCCGCCCCGGGCCACCGCGGCACCCACTGGAGAGACATGTCCCGTCGCCTGTTCACCTCGGAGTCCGTGACCGAGGGCCACCCCGACAAGATCGCTGACCAGATCAGCGACACCATCCTCGACGCGCTGCTGCGGGCGGACCCGTCCTCCCGGGTCGCCGTGGAGACGCTGATCACGACCGGCCTGGTGCACGTGGCCGGCGAGGTCACCACCAAGGCGTACGCGGACATCGCGTCCCTGGTCCGCGACAAGATCCTGGAGATCGGCTACGACTCCTCCGACAAGGGCTTCGACGGCGCCTCGTGCGGCGTCTCGGTGTCCATCGGGGCGCAGTCGCCGGACATCGCGCAGGGGGTCGACACGGCGTACGAGTCGCGGGTGGAGGGCGACGAGGACGAGCTGGACCGCCAGGGCGCGGGCGACCAGGGCCTGATGTTCGGCTACGCGACGGACGAGACGCCGACGCTGATGCCGCTGCCGGTCTTCCTGGCGCACCGGCTGTCGCGCCGCCTGTCCGAGGTCCGCAAGAGCGGCACGATCCCGTACCTGCGGCCGGACGGCAAGACGCAGGTCACCATCGAGTACGACGGCGACGAGGCGGTGCGTCTGGACACCGTGGTGGTCTCCTCGCAGCACGCCGCCGACATCGATCTGGAGTCGCTCCTCGCCCCCGACATCCAGGAGTTCGTGGTCGAGCCCGAGCTGAGAGCGCTCCTCGACGACGGCATCAAGCTGGACACGGGCACCTACCGGCTCCTGGTGAACCCGACGGGCCGGTTCGAGATCGGCGGCCCGATGGGCGACGCGGGCCTGACCGGCCGCAAGATCATCATCGACACGTACGGCGGCATGGCCCGCCACGGCGGCGGCGCGTTCTCCGGCAAGGACCCGTCCAAGGTGGACCGGAGCGCCGCATACGCGATGCGCTGGGTCGCGAAGAACGTCGTCGCGGCCGGGCTCGCGTCCCGCTGCGAGGTGCAGGTCGCCTACGCGATCGGCAAGGCCGAGCCGGTCGGCCTGTTCGTGGAGACCTTCGGCACCCACACGGTGGAGACCGAGAGGATCGAGCGCGCCATCGACGAGGTCTTCGACCTCCGCCCCGCCGCGATCATCCGCGACCTCGACCTGCTCCGCCCGATCTACGCGCAGACCGCCGCCTACGGCCACTTCGGCCGCGAGGAGCCCGAGTTCACCTGGGAGCGGACGGACCGCGTCGACGCCCTGCGCACGGCGGTGAGCCGGCCGCTGGGCCGATGACATGATCGAGCACATCCTTCCGCAGGGGGTGGCCGCCGCCGAGGCCTTCCACGACGCACCGGCCGCGGATCTCTATCCGCAGGAGGCCCGGATCGTCGCGCAGGCCGTGGCCGCGCGCAAGCGCGAGTTCGCCACGGTGCGGCGGTGCGCCCGCGAGGCGCTGGCCCGCCTCGGCCTGCCCCCCGTGCCGATCCTGCCGGGCCGGCACGGGGCCCCGAACTGGCCCGACGCGGTGGTCGGCAGCCTCACGCACTGTGCCGGTTATCGGGCCGCGGTCGTCGCCCCTGCCGCCGATCTGCGGCTCCTGGGCATCGACGCCGAACCCGATGCGCCGCTCCCGCGAGGAGTGCTGGAATCCATCACGCTCCCCTCCGAACTGCGCCTCGTACGGCATCTGCTCGTCCGGCGTCCGCGGGTGCGGTGGGACCGGGCGCTGTTCAGCATGAAGGAGGCGGTCTACAAGAGCTGGTATCCGCACACCGGTCACCGGCTGGACTTCCTGGACGCCGAACTCGACTTCGACGCGGACAGCCCCGTGTTCACCGCGCGGCTGCGCGTTCCAGCGGCCCCCCGTCTGGAGGGCCGCTGGCTGGCGGACAAAGGCTTGCTGGTCACCGCCATCGCGGCAGAGTGAGCGGCGGCCCGCCCGGGGACCTCACCGCACGACGACGTGGTCCCCGGCCGAGGCCGAGGAACACACCTCGTTGATGTCGTTCGGCTTGCCGTTGTCCACCTTCACGCGGGTGAACGAGACCCCGCCCTCGGGCCGCCCCGCCCGGCCGGCACCGCGGCCACGCCCGTGAGCAGCGCCGCTACGCCGCCGGCCACGACGGCTCAGCACTCGTTGGGCACGTTGCCCGTCTGGCTCCCCTTCAGCAGGCCGCCCCAGATCCAGCTCGAACCCGAGCCGAGCAGGACCCACTTGTCGTGCGAGTAGCCGTGCTGGCTCACCCACTGGCCGTGGGCCCAGCAGATGGCGCTGAGCTGGTAGTCGGCCGGGACCGAGTAGTTGATGCTGCACTGTGTGGAGGCACAGCTGCGGATGTTGGCGCTGGTCCAGGTGTACACCCAGGTATTGGCGGCCTTCACGTCGGACGTCTTCACCGCAGGGGCTTCGCGGTCCGCGGGCGCCGCCGCCGTGGCGGTGGGCGCGAACATGCCCGCGGCGGCCAGCAGCCCCGCCGCGACCGTCGTGATGACCTTGGCTCGCACATGCATGAGGAGAGACCTCCTGGCGCATCGGATTCGCTGGGACATCCAGCGCCAATGAGGCTAACCGGCACGAGTCGGCCCAGTGAGACATGTACTGGCCAATGCGCGGGCTGTGGTGCGGGGGACGGCCGTTTGGCCCGGGCCCCGTATGTCAGGCGGGCCCGAGCCCCTTCAGCAAGGTGTCGACGACGAGATCGGCCGCCTGCCCGTCGCTCAGCTCGGGCATGCGCCGGACCACGAGGTGCATCAGCTCGGGCAGCAGCGCCTGCGCCCACCCGTCCGGCACCCCGGACCTGAACGCCCCCTCGTCCACAGCGCGTTGCACGAACGCGTCGACCTCCCGCACCGACGCGTCCCTGCGCTCGCGCACGGCGTCGTCGGCGAGCATGCGGGTGAGGTCGACCGGCCAGGTGCGGTTCACCGCGATGATGTTCTCCACGTAGCGGTGCAGGGCCACCGCGACGGGTGCCTCCCGCAGCCGCGCGTCGGCGATGGCCTCCTCGATGGCGGCCAGCCGCGACGCGTAGATCGCCGCGAGCAGCTTCTCGCGGGTGTCGAACCGTCGGTAGACGGTCCTGCGGTCCACCCCCGCCTCCGCGGCGATGCTCGCAATGCTCGCGGCCGGATCGGCGGCGAGCATGCGCGCGCCCGTGGTCAGAACGGCTTGCAGGTTGCGTGCGGCGTCGGCTCTCATGCCCCCGATCCTAAATCAGCATTGTGCATGTTGCCGCACTAAGTGACACGTATCCGGTGCGAGTGCGTACGCTCTCCGCAGTAAGTGCTACATTGAAGTGACAGTTAAGCATTGAGGCGCCGCACGAGCAGACGCTCAAGGCGCAGAAGACACGCAGGGTTGGGAGAAAGAGCATGTTCACCTACGACAGGCTTTTCATCGGCGGCACCTGGGTCGAGCCGAGCGACCCCGAGCCGCTCGCCATCACCTCGCCGCACGACCGGTCCCTGATCGGCCGCGCCGCCCAAGCGCAAGCGGCGGACATCGACCGGGCCGTGGCCGCGGCCCGCGCCTCCTTCGACCGGGGGGAGTGGCGGCTGACCCCGCCCGCGGAACGGATCGCGCTGCTGCGCCGCTTCAACGCCCTGCGCGAGGAGAACGCGGAGCACGTCGCCCACCTGATCTCCCTGGAGAACGGTTCGGCGGGCTGGTTCACCCGGGCCGGACAGCCCGGCCTGACCCGGCAGGCCAACGCCTACCTCAAGGCGGCCGAGGAGTTCGCCTGGGAGGAGACCCTCACCCCCTCGGACCCGGCCGCCCCGGTACGCAGTGTGGTGCGCCGCGAGGCGATCGGCGTGGTCGCCGCGGTGATCCCGTGGAACTCGCCCTTCTCGTCCGCCACGTCGAAGCTGCTCCCCGCGCTGCTCGCGGGAAACTCCGTCGTCCTCAAGGTCTCCCCGGAGAACTCGCTGAGCATGGGCTTCCTGGCCGAACTCCTGGAGCGGGTGGGGCTGCCCGAGGGTGTGGTGAGCGTGCTGCCCGCCGACCGGGAGACCAGTGAGTACCTGATCTCGCACGCCGACGTCGACAAGATCGCCTTCACCGGTTCGACGCGGGCGGGCCGCCGCATCGCCTCGATCGCCGGGGAGCAGCTCAAGCGCGTCAGTCTGGAACTGGGCGGCAAGTCGGCGGCCGTCATCCTGCCCGACGCCGACCTCGACAAGGCCGTCGCGGGGCTGAAGTTCGGCTCGCTGCTCAACAACGGCGAGTCCTGCATCGCCCAGACCCGCATCCTCGCTCCGCGCGAGAGGTACGAGGAGGTCGTCACGGCCTTGAAGGACCTGGTCGGCTCGTTGAAGGTGGGCGACCCGAACGACCCCGACACCTTCATCGGCCCGATGATCCGCCCCGACCAGCAGCAGCGGGTGCGCGACTACATCCAGCTCGGCATCGAGGAGGGCGCCCGCCTGGTCGTCGGCGGAGCGCAGGTCCCCCAGGGTCTGGAGGCGGGCAACTATGTGACGCCCACCGTCTTCGCCGACGTCGACAACTCCATGCGCATCGCGCAGGAGGAGATCTTCGGCCCCGTCCTGGTCGTCATCGCCTACGACGACGAGGACGACGCCGTACGGATCGCCAACGACTCCGAGTACGGCCTGTCCGGCGGCGTCTGGTCGGCCGACGAGGAGCGCGCCCTCGCCGTCGCCCGCCGCATCCGCACCGGCACGGTCACCGTCAACGGTGCCTCCGTCGCCTTCGACGGACCGTTCGGCGGCTTCAAGGCCAGCGGCATCGGCCGCGAATACGGCGCCGTCGGCCTCGGCACCTACACCGAGTACAAGACCATCACCGTCTGACCCGGCCACGGTCCAACGTGCCTCTCACGTAACCGTCTTGACGGGTGATGAAGGCGCTGCCATGCTTGCGTCACCGCCTAAACCGGTGACGCGCAACGGGATGCGTTTACGCACTCTGCGCACACCTGGGCGGGACATTTCTTCGACCGACCAGCGGGGAGCATCATGGAACCAAAACAAATGAAAAAGGCTCTGACGATACTCGCGGCAGGTGTGCCGCTCGTCGCGGCGGTCGTGTGGCTCCCGACCGCCTCCGCGGAGGAGACCCGCACCGCTACCACCGCCGGAACCGCCACCTGCGCGGCGCCGCCCGTGCGGGCCCCCGCCGGCACCCGCGTCGAATCCGTGACGGCGGACCGACAGGCCGGGGGCACGATCAAGGGCACCGGACTCCTCGGCGGTGAAGCCACCGACGTCCCGGCGTTCTGTCAGGTGACGGTCGTCCTCACCCACCCGGGGGAGGGGGACCACGCCGCGGTGCGGACCTGGCTGCCCGAACAGAAGTGGAACGGCCGTTTCCAGGCGATCGGCGGCAGCGCCTTCAGCGCCGGTGACAACGGTGTCGGCCTCGGCAACGCGGTCAAGGACGGCTATGCCGTGACCACCACGGACGCCGGTGTGGGCGACGTCCTGGACACCAGCTGGGTCCTCGACAGCACCGGCAAGGTCAACCGCACGGCGCTGAAGAACTTCGCCTCCCGCTCACAGCACGAGGCCGCGGCCGTCGGCAAGGCGGCGGTGAGCGGCGTCTACGGCGAGCGTGCCGCCTACTCCTACTTCACCGGCTGCTCCACGGGCGGTCGCCAGGGCTACATGGAGGCCCAGGCATACCCCGACGACTACGACGGCATCCTCGCGGACGCGCCCGCCATCAACTGGGACGAGTACGTGGTCGCCACCCTGTGGCCGCAGGTCGTCCTGAACAACGAGAAGACCTATCCCACCGACTGCGAGCTGAAGGCGTTCACCGACGCCGCCGTCAAGGCCTGCGACAAGCTCGACGGAGTACGGGACGGCCTGGTCAACGACGCCTCCCGCTGCGACTTCGACCCGCGCCGCCTCATCGGCACCAAGGTCGAGTGCGAAGGCAGGGAACTGACGATCACGGCGGCCGACGCGGCCGTGGTCCATAAGATCTGGGACGGCCCCCGCACCCCCTCGGGCCGCAAGCTGTGGACCGGCGTCCCCGTCGGCGCCGACCTGAAGGGCCTGGCCCACTCCGAGCCGGCCGAACCCGGCGGCCCCGCCGTGGGGCGGCCCTTCCAGGTGCCCGCGCTGTGGGCACAGCTCTTCGTGAAGAAGGACCCGGCCTTTGACCTTTCCAAGCTCACCTACAGCGACTTCACGCAGCTGTTCAGGCAGTCGCAGGCCGAGTACGACCAGGTCATCGGCGCCGACGACCCCGACCTGTCGGACTTCCGCCGCTCCGGAGGCAAGCTGCTGACCTGGCAGGGCGACACCGACGAGTACATCCCCGCACAGGGCACCGTGCGCTATCACCAGCAGGTCGAGAAGCGCCTGGGCGGCGCCGCGCGGGTCGACGACTTCTACCGTCTCTTCCTCGCCCCGAACACCAGCCACTGCGGCCTCAACGGCCAGGACGGTTCGGCCGACGGCCTCGCCGCGCTGACCGACTGGGTCGAGCACGGCAAGGCGCCCGCCACCCTGCCCGCCACCCTGATCAACACCGACGGCCAGAAGGTCGAACGCGACCTGTGCGCCTATCCCCGGGTGTCCCACTACAAGGGCGGCGACCCGGCCCTCGCCGACAGCTTCCGCTGCGCCGCCCCGCCCCGGCACTGACTCAAGGGAAGCCACACCCACCCGTGACCGGCACCGTGATCGACGCGCCGTACACCTGAAACGAGACACATCATGGCAGTCGTCCGCTTCCATCTCCTCTCCCGGCTCGGCCCCAAGGACGTGCTCGGGGTGCTGACCGACTTCGGCCCCGGCCGCGCCCGGTCCTGGCCCACCATCGACGCCGACCACTTCGAGGTCCACGACCTGGGCGACACCTGGGCCGAGGTCACCGAAGGCACCGCCGCCGCCTGGGAACGGGCCCGCTACACGTGGGAGCCGGCCGGTGACACGGTCACGGTCACCACCCTCGACTCCAAGCTCTTCGGCGCGGGCGGCGGCTGGGTGTTCACGATGACGCCCGAGGGCACCGGCACCCGGGTCGACGTCGAACTGACACGGAGTCCCGGCACGCTCAAGGGCAAGATGCTCGCCGCGCTCCTCCCTCTGGTCGCGCCGAGTTCCCTGCGCAAGTCCTTCGCGGCGCCTCTGCAGGCCGGGTGACCGGCGAGCCCGCAACCACCGTCTTCCGGAGCCCGGTCGACCCGCGAGTCAACTGCCCCTCCGAAGTCAACTGACGCGCTCCTGCGCTCAGTTGGTCCGCAAGAAACCGACAAGCCCCGAAGAGGGCGAAGGAGTTCTCATGAAGTCGGCCAAGAAGGCCATGGTCGGTGCCGGTCTGGCGATGGCGGCGAGCGCCCTGATCGCCACCGCCACGACGCCCGCGTCCGCCGCCGCGTCGGCGAGCAACCTCAAGATGTGCCTGAACACCTATCTGGGAGGCGCCTGCGACTACGAGTATCTCGCCTTCTCGAACCTGACCTGGGGATCCGACGGAAACTTCCAGGACGGCATCTCCTCGATCAGCAACTACTCGGGCAAGACGTGGTGCCTCTACACCGACAACAACTACGGCGGCATCGAGGGTGTGTTCCAGAACAACTACACCTGGAACACGCTGAGTTATCCGTACAACGACTCCATCTCCTCCGGTCGCCCCTGCTGACGCAGACGACATCACGGCGGGCCGCGTCGTCCACCCCACGGACACCCCACTGACGCGGCCCGCCCGCTGCCCTGCACGCGAGACCAACCCCGAGGGAGCCGGAACTGTGCACTCGATCCGCGTCCGAGCGCTGCTCACCCTGTCCGCGGTCGCGGCCGGCGCGGTGCTGGCGACAGGCTGTGGCACGTCCGAGCAGGCGGCGCCGGAGAAGCCGGGCAACGAACTCGTCACCACGCTGGACGCGTTGCTCCCGGACGGAGCGACGAGCCGGCGTCCGCCTCCCGCACGTGCGGCCGACAACGGGCCCGTCGGCCGCGCCCCGTCCGCCTCCGTGATCGTCAGGAGAAACGGGGCCGAGGGGCGGGTGGACATCGTGGCGCGGCGCCTGCCGACACCCGTGGCCCCGGAAGATGTGAGCTGCCCGGACAGCGCGCTGCACCCGTACAGCAGATGCACGGAGGTGAACCTGCGCGGGGTGCGTCGGACGACCGACACCTCGCCGCTCGACGCTTCCCGCCCCTCGGCCGCCCGCAGGCTCACCACAGTCCTGACCTACCCGGACGGTCGCCAGCTGACGATCTCCGAAGCGAACACCCGTCCACGCACGACCACTTCACGCTCCTCCACCTCTCCGCCGCTGCCCTTGTCGCTCCGAGAGATCGCCGACATGGCCGGGTCTGCCGCCTGGGAACCCGTCCTGACGGCACTGCCGACCCCGGCCCCTGCGCGCCGAACCGGACCGGACATGGACCAGTCCACGCCCGCACGTCGGATCACCCGGCTGATCGTGCGCGCGCTGCCTCCGGCCGTGCGCGTGGGTGACGAGGGCGGACAGCCCGGCTACGGTCACCTCACCGTCGACGACGGACGGGGCCGATGCCTGATCGCTGTCACGGTGCAACGCTGGAAGCCGGGGGACCGGACCATCGGCGCCGTCTTCGACAAGGCGGGAGCGGGGAAGCGCGCGGACGGAACGCGGGTCATGACCGGCACCGGACCGGCCGCGAACGGTGGAGACGGCGCTGTCGAATGGCGGGCCGACACCCTGCGCCCCGACGGTCTCCGTGTACTCGTGACCGAGATCAACGCGCGGGCCTTCACACTGAGAGGAACGCGAGCCACACCGGCGCTCGACCTTGCGCAACTCACCGGGATCGCGTTGAACGGCGGCTGGAACGAAGTGGTCGGCGCACGGGCGGCCGGGACGGGGGAGGGGGCGGCGCGGTGACACTGCGTTCGGATGTGGCCGGGTTGCTGGCGGAGGCCGGCATCACCGACGTGGACGTCGACGATGCCGTGGCGGACGAGCACGTGCGCTGGTCCGCATATCAACGTGTCATCGCGGTGATCGCCACCTCGCCCGACCGCGACAGCGACCGGGACCGGGACCGGGACCGGGACCGTGCGATCGTGGCCACGCTCCTGCGCGACCCCCTGGAAATCCTGTCCAAGGCGGCGGTGGTCGCCCTCGTGGACCGCATTGCGAGGAAAGCGACCGGCCCCACCGAGTTCCGGCAGTGGTCGGCCAGGCTGCTGCCGGAGATCGAACGGTTTGGGACGGAGGGATGCCGCGCGTTCGTCCACCGCCGCATCGACGACTGGTTGTGCTGGCTGGCCGTGGAGGACGGTCACGTGCCGGCCGCCGCCGAGCTGGCGAAGGTCACGTACTGGATGCAGCGCCTCCTCGCCGACCGTTCGACGTCCCCGGCGGTCCTCGCTCTGCTCGCGGAGTCGGGCGGCAGCAGGGCGATTCGCAACGTTGCGAAGAACCGGGCCCGGAGCCGTGCGGTGAGAACGCGGTGAGGGGGTGGGCGGTCGATGCTCGGCGCGCACGCGTCGACCGCCCCTGGCCGGATCAGGTGCCGGGCTTGCGGCCGTAGACGAAGACGTCGTCGTTGTTGCGCAGCAGGGACCAGTACTTCTTCGCCGCGGTCTTCGTCATGTTGACGCAGCCGTGGGAGCCGGGCGGGTTCCACATGCTGACGCCGACGGAGTGGAACGCCTGGCCGCCGTCGAAGAACTGGCTGTAGGGCATGGGGACGTTGTAGATGGTCGACACGTGGTCGATGTGCCGCCAGTAGACCTTCTTCAAGCCGGTGCGGGTCTCGTAGCCGTTGCGTCCGGTGCGCACCGGGACGGGGCCGTAGACCAGGTTCTTGCCGTCCTGGATCCAGCTGATCTGGAGCGTGAGGTTGACGCAGGCTATGCGTCCCTTGTTGACGGGGCACTTGCCCGCCTTGTTCGGCGTCCTGCCCACCGCCTTCTGCTTGTTCATGAGGTCCATGACGCCCCAGGTGACAGGCCCGGCGTAGCCGATGTTGGGGGTGATGCCGTGCTTGGTCTGGAAAGCCTTGGTGGCCTTGCAGTCCGCGGCGGACTGCTTGCCGTCGACCGGGCGGCCGAGGAACTTCTCCACCTGCTTCTGATACGGGCCGCGCGATGTGGTGCAGCTGCCGGCGGCCTGCGCCGGAGATGCTCCCAGCGCCAGCGTCAGCGGTGCGACGAGCCCGGTGATCCCGAGGGCTGCGGCGCCCAGTCTGCGGATGTCCCCCATGGCAATCCTTCCCCTGCGTTGCGTGTGCCGGCCGGGCGCGGGCACGTCACCCGCGGCCGACCGTGGTCTGCACAACCAGACCAGGGGAAGCCCCGTCGGGTTGTATCGCTGCGTGCCTTGGTACGAAACGGTGACAAGCGCCTCGCGGACCTCGGGCACCCCTCCCTCCGCCGCCTCTAGACGACCGGTCTAGTTGGAGGTAGGGTGGGGGCCATGCCAGTCATTCAGGGCGACACGCGCCGCAGCATTCTCGACGCGGCGCAGCGGATCATGTCCCGCAAGGGATTCGCCGCGGTGGGGATCAACGAGGTCCTCACCGAGGCCGGCGTGCCCAAGGGGTCCTTCTACCACTACTTCAACTCCAAGGACGCCTTCGGCGAGGCGATGATGCGGTCGTACTTCAGCGACTACCTCGCCGACATGGACGGCGTCCTCGGCGAGCAGGGCCCGACGGCGGCACAGCGGCTGATGAACTACTGGCAGTCCTGGCGCGAGTCGCAGAGCGTCGACGAGTGCCAGGGCAAGTGCCTGGCCGTCAAGCTCGGCGCGGAGGTCTCCGACCTGTCGGAGTCGATGCGGCTGGCGCTGAAGGAGGGCACCACCGCCATCGTCGACCGTCTGGAGCGGGCGATCACCGCCGGTCTGGAGGACGGCTCGCTCGCCGTCGACGAGGACGCCCGCACCACCGCGCAGGTCCTGTACGACATGTGGCTCGGCGCCAGTGTCATGACCAAGATCCACCGGGACACCGGCCCGCTGACCACCGCGGAGACGGTCACTCGCCGGCTTCTGCACCTGTAATTCCGGGCCACGCCGCGCGCGTGGCTTTGTACCCAGCAGGAGACGACCGGTCTACTGTTGAAGTGGCCAGTACTTCCATCGAAGGAGCAGTACTCATGAAGGTCCTCATCGTCCTCACCTCGCACGACAAGCTCGGCGACACCGGCCGCAAGACCGGCTTCTGGCTGGAGGAGCTGGCCGCCCCCTACTACCGCTTCCGCGACGCCGGCGCCGAGCTGGTGCTCGCCTCGCCCAAGGGCGGTCAGCCCCCGCTCGACCCCAAGAGCAACGAGCCCTCGGCCCAGACCGACGAGACCCGCCGCTTCGAGGCCGACCCCGAGGCCATGGCCGCACTCGCCGACACCGTCCGCCTCGACTCCGTCTCCGCCGACGACTTCGACACCGTCTTCTACCCCGGCGGCCACGGCCCCCTGTGGGACCTCGCCGAGGACGCCACCTCCGTCCGCCTGATCGAGTCCACCCTGCGGGCCGGCAAGCCGCTGGCCCTGGTCTGCCACGCCCCGGGCGTCCTGCGGCACGCGGTGAACCCGGACGGCACGCCGCTGGTGCGGGGCAAGAAGGTCACCGGCTTCACCAACAGCGAGGAAGAGGGCGTCCAGCTCACCAAGGTGGTCCCGTTCCTGGTCGAGGACGAACTCGTCCGGCTCGGCGGCGACTACTCCAAGGGCGAGGACTGGGCACCGTATGTCCTGCGCGACGGCCTGCTGATCACGGGGCAGAACCCCGCCTCCTCCGGCCCGGCCGCCGACGCGCTCATCACCTTCGTCACCAAGGGCGACGAGACCGGCGCGTCCGGGGTGTGAGCGCCCGCGCCACGTCGTGACGTACGACCCCGCCGGGCCGTTGCCGTAGACCTGTACGGCAACGGCCCGGCGGCCGTTCGGCCGGCCGATCAGGACGTGACCTGACCGGCCCCGCACGCGCGGCCGGTCAGGTCGCCTCGTTCACGGTGTGCGGCGCAGGGGCGCGAGTGCCGACGTCAGGGTGACCACCTCGGTGAGCATCTGCTGGAGCGCGCTCTCGTGGTGTTCGGCGGGGGCGAACGTCGTGTACTGCTCGAAATCGCTCCGCAGCGACAGGTGGACCTGAGTGTGTACGGCGGTCAGTTGCACGGCCCCGGCGATATGGCGCAGGTGGTCGAGCGCGCGGGCGCCGCTCACGTTGCTGCCGTAGCCGACGAACCCGGCCGCCTTGTTGTTCCACTCGTTGTAGACGAAGTCGATGGCGTTCTTCAGCGCGGCGGGGATCGAGCGGTTGTACTCCGGGGTGACGAACACGAAGCCGTCGAGCGCGTCGATCTTCGCGGCCCAGGCGCGGGTGTGCGCGTGCTCGTAGTCGCCCATCCGGGGTGAGCGCGGCTCGTCGAACAGCGGCAGGGCGTAGTCGGCGATGTCGACGAGTTCGAAGGCCGCGTCGTCGCGTGCCGCGGCCGCCTTCTCGACCCAGCGCGCGATCTGCGGGCCGACGCGGCCGGGGCGGGTGCTGCCGACAATGATGCCTATCGTGGGCATGAAGGTCTCCACGTGCGGGTGAGGTGGGGGAGCGGCGGCGGGGTGTCAGGACCGTCCGAGGAGGGCGGCGGCCGCCTCCAGGTCGCCGACGGAGCCCGACATGATGGTCCGCACGTGTTCCGTGATGTGCTCGGCAGGCCAGTCCCACCAGGCGACGGCGAGCAGCCGGGCGACGGTCTCCTCGTCGAACCGGGTGCGCAGGACGCGGGCCGGGTTGCCGCCGACGATGCCGTAGTCGGGCACGTCGGAGGTGACGACGGCGCCGGTGGCGATGATCGCGCCGTGGCCGATACGGACGCCCGGCATGACGGTGGCGCCGTGCCCGAACCAGACATCGTTGCCGACGACCGTGTCACCGCGGCCCGGCAACCCGGTGATCAGGTCGAAGTGGTCGGCCCACGAACCGCCCATGGTCGGGAACGGGAACGTCGACGGGCCGTCCATACGGTGGTTGGCGCCGTTCATGATGAACCGGGTCCCGGTGCCTAGCGCGCAGAACTTGCCGATGACGAGCTTCTCGGGCCCGTAGTGGTACAGCACGTTGCGCGTCTCGAACGCGGTCGGATCGTCTGGGTCGTCGTAGTACGAGAACTCGCCGACCTCGATGAGCGGGGACTTCACCAGCGGCTTGAGCAGCACGACGCGCGGCTGCCCCGGCATGGGGTGGAGCACGGTGGGGTCGGCGGGAACGGGCGGCATCGTGAGGGCGCTTCCTCTCGGCGGGGGGTGCGGTCGCGGGGCGGGCTAGTGCGACAACTGTTGCGTTAAGATGCTGGCACAGCCAAGGACGTTGATCAACCGGATATGGGAATCCCGATGCCAGACGCGACGCGCACGACCACGACACCGGACCGCCGACCCGGGGGCCGAACTGCGCGTATCCGCACGCAAGTTCTCGACGCGCTGCGCGCCGAACTCGAGGAGAACGGCCACGAAGGACTCACCGTGGAGGGCGTCGCGACCCGCGCGGGCGTGCACCGGACCACCGTCTACCGGCGCTGGCGCGACGTGGGCGGCCTGCTCGTCGACGTCATCGAGGCCGCCGGGGAGATCGACTGGCAGCCACCGGACACCGGCTCCCTGCGCGGGGACCTGACAGCGCTCAACGAGGAGATCCAGCAGTCCCTTCTCGTGCGGCCATCCTTCGCCCTCGCCCTGATGGCCGCCTCCTTCCACTCCGAACAGGCCGCACAGGCGCAGACCCGGCTGTGGGACGACCGGTACGCGCAGTGCGAGATCCTCGTCGAACGCGCGGCCGGGCGCGGCGAACTCCCCTCACGGCACACGGATGCGCGCGGCCTCCTGATGACCGCCACGGCGCCCGTCTACCACCACCTGGTCCTGCAACGCGCCGATCCCGACCCGGGACTTCCGGAGCGGTCCGCCGCGGCGGCGGTGCTCGCGGCCACGGCGGGCGCGTTCTCCGTCGAGGCGAGCTGATACGTACCGCCGGCGCACAGGCCGCCTGACCGGCAGGGGAGGTGGGCGCAGCGGAAGGGCGCTCAGCGCCTCGTCTCGTACCTGGTCAGGATGGTGCCGCCGGGAAACGTCCGCGTCTCCACCAGGTCCAACTTCACCCAGCCGTCCAGCGCGGTGAAGAACGGCGTGCCGCCGCCCACCAGGACCGGATGGGTGGCGATGACGTATTCGTCGATCAGGCCGGCGCGCATGGCCGCTCCGGCGAGCGTCGCGCCACCGATGTTCATGGGGTCGCGGTCCTCGGCCTTGAGCCGGGTGATCTCGTCGATCGCGTCGCCGGTGACCAGGCGGGTGTTCCAGTCGACCTTGTCGATCGTCGAGGAGAACACGACCTTCGGCGTGTCCCGCCAGTTGCGCGCGAACTCGATCTCCGCCGGGGTGGCGCCGGGCTGCTGGTCGCCGGTCGGCCAGTAGGAGCTCATCGTCTCCCAGAGCTTGCGCCCGTACAGGGTCAGACCGCTGGCCTGCTCCTGGTCGAGCCACCACTGGAACAGTTCGTCGCTCGGCGGTCCGCCCCAGCTGATGTCGTCACCTGCCGCGGCGATGTAGCCGTCCAGGGACAGGTTCATGCCGTAGATCAGTTTCCGCATGGCGCAGCCTTCCGTCCGGGGTGTCCGTCGGTAGACCGGGGTGGCACGGGAAACTCATCGGTCGGTAACTCATCGGTCGGGAACGGTGGTGTGCCCTCACCCGGTCCTGTGCTGCAGATACTGGGACAGCGCCGTACCCGGACGGAAGGCGGCGGTCTCTCCGTCCATGTGGAAACTGCCGAAGCTGCCCACGACGACGGTCTCGCGCCGGTTCAGCGCCTCAGCGATCGAACCCGGGTGTTCCACGGTGCCGAACAGGGAGTCGAGGACGCGCTCGACGTTGTCGGAGGTGAGCTGTCCGCCGTTCCCTCCGTTCCCTCCGTTCCCCTGGTTCGCCGCCGCGTCGGTGGTCGTCTCGACGAGCTGCTTCTTGTCCATGCGTCCTGCCTGACAGTTGAAGACGTGGGTGTGAGGCCACTATGGGGGTGGCCGGTGGGCGGCGCACTTCCTGGTCGGCGTAGGTGCCGGGCGACGTACACGGCCCGTACGCACGTGTCCGTTCAGTTCGTGGCGTCCCTGGCGCGGCCGGAGGGAAGGAGCTGGCCGATGTCGCGCGGCAGGGCCGCGGTGATCTTCTGCGTCAGCTCCGGGGTGAGGGCGGCGTCGAGCACCTCCAGGACAGCCGCGGCCTCCCGCAGGGCGCCCTCCTCGTCCGTCGCCGCGCGAGCGGCGATGCGCCCGGTGAACGCGACGAGGTCGAAGCGCTCGCCCGACGGAGACGCGTCGCCCTCGGCGGAGGGTTCCGTCACCGACCCCATGGCGGCGGCCAGCGTCGGCGGCAGCTGGGCGGCCACGTGCTTCGCGAGTCCGGACGGCAGCCGTTCGGCCAGCGTCTCCAGCACGGCCCGCGTCGCCTGCTCGGCCGATCCGCGGTCCGGCAGCTGAGCGAGTGCCTGTACTTTGCCGATGATCTCGTCATGGTGCATGAGGTCGATGCCCTTCTTCGCAAGCGGACCCTGCTCGTCCCGTGCTCGTCCCGTGCGCGGACCGTGCGCGGACCGTGCGCGGGACGAGCACCGAACACGCGCTGACCGTCGCTCGCGAGGGTGGTCAGGGGAGGAGTTTGTCCAAGGCGGCCCGTCCCTCTGTGGCCAGCTTGTGTTCGGCCCAGGCGAGGTTCGCCGGGGTGATGTCTCGTCCCGCGGCCAGCACCAGATCCTCGGGCGAGACCTCGCCCTCGGTGCCGGTGTGCGTGACCGAGTCGGGGGTGGTGGGGTCGGGCTGAGGGGTCGAGTCGGGACGCTCGTTCATGGGGTCCTCCTATGGTGCTCAGCGGGGGCTCCCTTCACCCCACACGGCGCGACGGTGCGCCGCAACCCGGAGAGAAGCAGGAAGCGAGGACGTGGAAGCCATGCACCCCGACGACACCGAAGCGCCCGTCATCCGGAGCGACGAACGCGGATCCTTCGCCCGGAGCGTGCTGGCGGAGCGGCATCCGGCCCTCATCCGGAAGGTCCGCGACGCCTTCCCCTACGGGCCGGAGCAGCACCGGGCCCTGGACACGCTGCTCGAGCACGCCACGCACGGTGTGATCGAACCGCTGCCGCCCGGCGCGCATGACGCGTCGCAGTGGCGGGAGTGGGGACGTGAGTACTTCGGCACGTCCTGGTTCGAGGTGCCGTTCCTGTGGGCGGAGAGCTACTTCTACCGCCGGCTCCTCGAGGCGGTGGGCTACTTCCGGCCGGGGCCGTGGCAGGGCATCGACCCGTTCCGGCCGTTCAAGCAGGCGGAACTGCACACCGAGGAGGCCGACGCGGAACTCGCCGCGCTCGACCGGCTCGCCCCGCTGCCCGCGGCCGACCAGGCGCAGGCGCTGCTCCTCAGTTCGCTGTGGGGCAACCGCGCCGACCTCGGTTTCCGTATCTCCGCGGGCGGTGACGGTGCGGCGGACGCCGACTCCCGCCTTGTCGCGGACGACTCGGCCCGGCTGTGGTCCCTGCTGACGGCCGGCGCCCCGGCCACCGTATGCCTGGTCGCTGACAACGCGGGCCGTGAACTCCTGCCCGACCTGATCCTCCTCGACCACCTGCTGAGGCACCGGCACGCCGAACGAGTGGTCCTGCACATCAAGCCGTACCCGTACTACGTGTCCGACGCCACGACCAGTGACGTGATCGACTGCCTCCGCCGTCTGCGGACGGCCCGCGGCACGGCGGCGGAGGCCGGTGAGCGACTGTGGACCGCGATGCGGACCGGGCGGCTCGTCCTTCGGGCCCATCCCTTCTCCTGCGCCCCGCTCCCGTACGCGGACATGCCCGACGACCTGCGCGCCGAATTCGCCGGGGCCGCGGTGACGGTGTTCAAGGGCGACCTCAACTATCGCCGCCTGGTCGGCGACCGGCTGTGGCCGCCGACCGCCTCCTTCGCCGCGCGGACCGCCTACTTCCCGGGGCCGGTGGCCGCACTGCGCACGCTCAAGTCCGATGTCGTGGTCGGGCTCGACGCGTCCACGGAGGCGGCGCTCGTGGCCCGGCACGGGCAGAAGTGGCGTACGAGCGGGACGCACGCGCTGATCCAGGTCCGGCGTTGAGACGTGCCGCGTGCCTCGAAGGTGCGGGACGGCTCGACTAGAGTGCGGCGGCAGCGTTGGCCGATGGGGAGGGGCGGGTACGACGATGGCGGTGTTCCGCACGGACGACGGCATACGGATCGCGTACAAGGTGTACGAGGCGTGTGAGGTGCACGAGGTGCACGAGGCGTGCGAGGCGTGCGAGGTGCACGACGGTGCAGCGCGCCTGCCGCTCGTCCTGCTGCACCACGGCTTCATCGCCTCCGGGCGGACCAACTGGGAGCTGCCCGGCATCGTCGACGCGCTGACCAGGGCGGGCCGTCGCGTCGCCACCATCGACGCACGCGGACACGGCGCATCGGACAAGCCGCACGATCCCGCCCGCTACGGCGAGGCGAGGATGGCACGTGACGTGACGGCCCTGATCGACCTGCTGGACGAGCCCGTCTACGACCTGGTCGGTTACTCGATGGGCGCGATCGTCGCCCTGCTCACCGCGAGCGGCGACCGCCGGGTGCGGCGCCTGGTCGTGGGCGGAGTGGGCGCCGGGGTGGTGGAGTGCGGCGGCGTCGACACCAGGGTGATCGACGGCCAGGTGCTCCAGGACGCACTCCGCGCGGACGACCCGGGGTCGGTCACCGACGCGACGGCCGCCGGGTTCCGCGCCTTCGTGGACGCCATCGGCGGCGATCGGTCGGCCCTCGCCGCGCAGGCCGCCGCGGCCCACGCCGAACCCATCGCGCTGGAGGCGATCACCGCACCCGCGTTGGTCGTCGCCGGGCGCGACGACCCCCTCGCCGTCCGCCCGGAGGCACTGGCGGCGGCGCTCCCGCACGCCACCCTGCGCACGGTGGACGGCGACCACCTCGGCGCACTGCGCGCCCCCGAGTTCACCAGCGCCCTCGTCGAGTTCCTGAACGAGGATCCGGTGCTGTCGGCCACGGTGTGACGGCCGGTTCGGCCGGCGGCCGTCGCCGAGGGTTGCCGCCCGCGATGAGTTCAGCGTCGTAGGCCGGTCTACCCGCTGACCGACACCCCATGAAGCGGAAGGACCACTGCGATGGCGAAGCTCATCTCCAGCCTGTTCATCTCGGCCGACGGCGTCGCCGAGATCGACCCGGACTGGCACTTCCCCTACTTCGACGAGAACATGGGCCGCGCCGTCTCCGAGGACTACGAAACCTCCGACGTGCTGCTCATCGGCCGCGAGACCTACGACAGCTTCGCCGGCGCGTGGCCCGGACGCGAGGCCGCGGGCGGGGACGACGCGCCCTTCGCGAAGCAGCTCGGGGACGTGCGCAAGGTCGTCGTCACGCGACAGCCGCGGGAATTCACCTGGCGCAACTCCGAGCTGATCGCGGGCGAGCTCGTCGATGCCGTCACCGCGCTGAAGGCGGACCCCGGCGTGCGGGGCATTCTCGTCCCCGGGTCGCTCTCGGTGGTGCGGCAGTTGCTCGCTGCCGGGCTGATCGACGAGCTGCGCCTCTTGGTGCACCCGGTGGCGGCACGCAAGGGCCGCAAGTTGTTCGACGAGGGCGATGCGCCGTACCACCTGAGCGTGACGGCGACCGAAGTGTTCCCGACCGGAGTGATCCGCGTGATCTACGCCCCGGCCGAACCGCCCGCCGGGGCCGGTTACGACGAGGCCAAGGGGAAGCTCGGTGGCGACGACGCCTCGTGAGACCCCGGATCCCCGCACCGAGATGAGAAGAAAGTAAAGGGGCTGGGCGTGACTGTGGCGGTCCCGGCCTGGCCGGGACCGCCACAGGGTCGAGATATGCGGCTCGGGCTAGAAGTAGTGAGTGCGTCCGCCCACCTTGCGCCCGCTGGCTCCAAGGATCCACAGAAGCGCGCCGACGACGACGAGGATGCCGCCGATCGTCGTCAACAGGGAAACACCGACCAGCAGGCCGATCACGAGCAATATGGCGCCGAGGACGATCATGAGGTTTCCTCTCTTCGGGGCGTTGCGCGGTGCGTGAGCCCTCAGAGTCTCCAAGTGCCCTGCACTTGCCATCACATGCGTGTCGGTCGGCGCGGCTTCTTGAACGTTCACCCGTGAGACCGGGAGTGGACCTCTGGTGCGACCAGGAGTGGGCGTTCCGGAGCGGTAGCGATCCTCTGGCGGAGAAGGGCCGACACCCCGTCCGGCATCGGCACCGACACCTGTTCGCCGCGCGAGGGCGCCGATACCATGCGGGTTTGTACGCCACATGTCCCGCTCATGACATCCCGCGTCCCAATGACACCTGCGCCGACACTTGCGTTCCACTGACACCTGCGCCTCTCTGACACCTGCGCCTCTACACCTACGCCTCTGACACCCGCGCCTCACTGTCACTCGCGCCTCACTGTCACTCGCACCCCGCGCCGCCCGCACCGTGATGCAGCCTTCGCCGCCTTCGCGCCCCCGAGGAGTCCCTATGGCACCACGAATCAACCGTCGCACCATGCTGGCCGCGGGGGCAGGCGCCGCCGCCGGCCTGTCATTGCCCGGTGTCGCCGCGCACGCCGACGATCGGGGAACCCTCAGCGTCCCCTTCACCTTGAAGGCCCAGGTGCTCGACGGCGGCGAGCAGGTCACCTCGCTCACTCTCAGGACCGGCAGGCTCGGCCCGATCGACCCGGCCGGCCTGACCCCCACCACCTTCGGCGTGCATGCCAGGGCGAGCAGTCCGTTTCCCGTCCCGGCGGGCGAGACCATCCAGGGCGAGTACGACCTCGACCGCACGGTGACCGCCGTACGGCTCGACCACCGAGGCGACATCGTGCTCGAACTGAGTCACGGCGAAGGCCAGGCAGGTGGCGGCACGCTCGGCTACCTCGCGGCCGAGGGCCGCAACGTCATGCTCGACCTCACCTACACCCTTACCCAGCACGCCCCGCTCGCCCGGCGCCATCACCGGCCGCTCGTCATCGACACCTTCGTGCAGGACCCGCGGCTGTCCGACCCGGAAGTGGACGCGTTCAGTGCGCACGTCTCCGGCTCGGGCATGAAGTACCGGCTGTACACACCCGCCGATCCGCACTCCTCCCGAAGCTCCTCCCGAAGCTCCTCCCGACGGGGCAGACGCCCGCTCGTCGGCTGGCTGCACGGCGGAGGCGAGGGCGCCTCGCTGCGGAACCACTACTACGACAACGAGACCACGCTGCGGGCCAACCGCGGCGCCCTCGGTTTCGCCACCCCCGAGGCGCAGCGCATCTTCGGCGGCGCCTACGTGCTCGCGCCCCAGAGCACCTCCTACTGGATGCAGGACGGCCCCCGCTTCGCACCCCTCATCCACGAGATCATCGGCGAGGTCACCCGCCGCAACCGCAACCGCATCGACCTCGACCGCATCTACGTCGCAGGCTGCAGCAACGGCGGCTACATGACGATGAAGATGACCACCCTCTACCCCACCCTGTTCGCCGCCGCCGTGCCGATCTGCGGCATCGTCACGCCTCTCTCGCCCGGGGGCGCACCCCTGATCCCCGACAGCGAGCTGGCCGGGATCAGCACCCCCACCTGGCTCGTGACCTCCGCCGACGACCCCGTCGTGGACGCCCGGGCCAACACCGTCCACGCGCACGACCTGATCCCCGACTCGCTGCTGACGCTCTACGACCACGTCATATGGAACGGTCACCAGTTCCTCGGCCACTTCTCGTGGATCTACGTCGCCCGGAACGATCCCAGCGTCGATGGGACGCATGTGTGGCAGTGGATGGCTGATCAGCGGCGACGCTGAGTGGTGCTGACGCCTTCTATGAATCCGGCGTCGAGCGGATCCGGTGGCGTGGTCACCGCCGGAACAGACCTCGCCGCCGGCGGGGCCGCGTGGTGAACACCGTTCGCGGGATGCCCAGTGCGTCGAGCCGTGCCATGAGCCGCGCCTCCTCCTCCGCTGTGACGGAGATACAGAGGGCTGTGCCCGTGTCACTGGCGCTGTATATCTCGTGGTCCGCTCGCCAGGCCTCGGCATGGATCGTGTAGGGGACCAGGGCAAGGAGGACGTCGAACTGCGCGTCGTCGCGAACGTCGACGCCGATCCCCGTGGGGTCACTCTTCCCTGAGCGGACGCCTGCGGCCACTTCCGTGGCGGCCATCGCCAGCGCCTGCTCGTACGTCGGTACCACCTCCGGGGGCCAGGCGAGATCGCTGTAGGCGTCGATGTCCGCCTTCTCGACGCCGTCCCGCAGTGCACGAAGCGCCTCACGGTGGACCCGCACCACGTCCGCCTGCTCCAGGTCGTCACGGAGGAAGAGTTCTCGACGCGGTTCGTCAGCTGCGTTGGTCATGCGGCGCAGCTTCTCACGTCGAAGAGACATGGCAGAGAATCATGCGCCAGCGCAAGGCGGTTGCTCCCCGTCCGTCCGGGAAACAACCGCCCGCACATGTCAGCCGAGCAACTCGCTCTGCAGGGCGACCGTCTGCTGGAACGGGACCGCCTCGGCGGTGCCCTTCCGCTGCTGGGTCACCAGGCCCACCATGTCCCCGGCGACCAGATAGGCCTGGCGCAGGTGGGCCGCGCCGCGCGGCTGCGTCTCGTCGTACGCGTGCACGGTGACATCCGTGCCGCGCGCCTCCACCGGATACCTCTCGTCGAGTTCGACGTCCTGCGCCCCGACCAGATACCGCTGCGGCGACGTGGACCCCGACGCCAGGGTGTCGGCGAGGGCGGTGGCCTGGGCCCCGGTGCCGAAGTGGAGCAGGAAGATCCGGGTGCGGGTGCCGTCCGGCATGACCCAGGCGCGGCCGGTGATGTGGCGCAGGCCCGCGTCGGTCAGATCGACGCCGAGGCTCTCTCGTTCCTCGGCCTCGTACTGGGCGAGGAACGCCTTGGTCGTCACCCAGCCGCCCTCGGTGCGCAGCCCGGGGTCCGGGCGAGCGCCCGCGGGGGAGGGCAGGACGAGGGCGCGGGGATCGGCGTAATGCGCCCCGGCCCGGTTGCGCTGGTCGAAGGGGCGGGGAGCGCCCTCGGGCAGGGCGGGCCTGCTCAGCACCGGGTAGTCCCAGCGCCCGTCCGACTCGGTCGAAAGCCCCGGCAGATCGGAGCGCTTCTGCTGCGTGATGCCGTAGGCGGTGCCGCCCGCCGCGACGGCGAAGACGACGACGGCGGCGCTCCAGCGCAGCACGGCGCGCAGCACCCGCCGCGGCCGGACGGCCTCCGGCGGTCGCTCCTCCGCGACCGCGACGGTGACCTCGCCCGTGTGCTCGGGACGTTCCATGATCTGGTTCTCGCTCATACCGCCTCACCCACCGTGCCGAGACGGTCCAGTTGCGCGCCCATCAGTTTTGCCGGTTCCCCGGAGGCCAGCAGGGCCTTTCCGCTGCCGCCGTAGGGGGCCTTCTTCGTGCCCTGCGCCGTGAAGGTGACCACGACGTCGCCCTGATAGGCGGAGCAGAACAGCAGCTCCAGCTTCTCGTCGGCGTCGCTGGGCATCACGTAGCAGCGCGCGTCCTTGTAGCCCTTGATCCTGGGGCCCTTGCGGAAGACGCCGATGGCGTCGAAGACGGCCGTCGTCGAACGGGCGACGGTGCGGGCCGCGCCGCTGCCCTCCATCCGGGCCAGGGTCATCTGGGCGACGATGCCGCCCTCGGCCATGTCCTGCGAGGCGTACGAACGCATGGCCATGCCGGTGATCTTCCGGCGGTCCATCTCCCGCTCCATGCGCCGGCGCTGGGACAGCGGCAGGAGACGCAGCGACTTCTTGCGCAGCTCAGTGGCCTCCCGGCCGGTGAACTCCTTGTCGCTGCCGAACTCGTCCATGTCGGGCCCCGGCTCGTACCCGGTCGGGTAGGGCAGCAGCGACGCTCCGACATCCCGGTGGCCCGACGCGTCGGCGGCGTCCTGGCCGCGGGAGGGGAACTGCCAGCGGGGCGCGCCGGGATCGCGGTCCGCGGTCGCCACGCGGGAGGCCGTGACGCCGACACCGGTGCCGACGGCGCCCAGGACCAGTGCGGTCACGACGAGGCCCACGACCAGGCGGCGCCGTGACCGCCGAGGCGGCTGCGGCTCCTGTGGCGCCTGCTGTTGCTGCTCGTGCGGTTCCAACTGTGCGTGCCGTTGCAGTTGTTCGTGCTCGTGTCCGAGCTGCCGCTCGTCCGGTTCTTGTTGCTGTTGTCCGTCCACGCTCACATGCGCCCCCACTGCGCGCGAGCCAACTGCATGGCCCGCTTCTTGCTGACCGGCCGATCGCTGTTGCTCAGCCAGATGTGCATCATCAGGTCGCCGCGGCTCGCGACGGCCTCCGCCTCGTACCGTCCTGACTTCTGATCGCGCTGGGCGCCGACGTAGACCGTGCCGACGCCGGAGCCCGGGATGCCGTCGGGCGTGTCCTTCGGGAAGCTCCAGTCCATGGCTTCCTGCTGTTCGACCGCGGCGTCCTGCGCGTCGGTGCTCTCCAGGTCCCGGTACTGCGTGAGCCGGACCTCGACATCCGTGCCGCCCTCGGTCCACCCCACGTCCGCCGCGCGCCGGAACTCGCTCTCCAGCAGGTGCGAGAAGGCCCCTTCGGTATCCACGTAGGACGATGCGACGTCGGCGGTGTCCATCCAGGCGTCGTCGCCGGTGCCGCCGAACCGGTCGCGGGCCCCCTGGGGCGCGCGGACCAGCAGCCGGCGCAGATCGCCTTCTGTGCGAACGGCCCGGTCCTGTGCGGCGGTGAGCGGCTGCGGCGCGCCCTTGGCCTGCGCGATGTGCGGTTGGGACAGCACCGGGAGCTGGTCCACGGCACGGTCGGCCTGCACGATGTAGCCGGTGCAGACCCCCGCGACGACACCGAGCACGGCGGCGCCCGCGATCAGCAGCGTGGTGCGGCCCCGGCGACGCCGCGGCGTAGGCGGCACTCCCGCAGCCGTGTCGACGGGCGTCAGCTGCGGCCCTTCTGGCGGCAACTGTGGTTCCGCAACCGGCACCTGAGGTGCCGTCTGCGAAGTTTGTACGTCTTCCAACGGGTCCCCCCACGGAACTTGACGCACGGATTCCGTATCCGCGCGCACAGGAGACCCGCAGGGACCCGTGCAGGTTGCACGGATTTCGATAACGTTCGATAACGAAAACGCTTCGGTGAAACGCGGTCGCTCACGCCCCGACCGGACGCAGGCGCTGCCCACGCCGAGCGAGACATGGCTAGCCGTTCCGCGCCACCCTGGGCCGCGCTCGCACGACCCACATGTACCCGGCCAGCCCGACCGCTCCGCGCACCGTCGCGTCAGCCCAAGCGGGTGCGGCGCCGCCACCGGGACTCCACCCCAGACCCCAGAAGAGCAGCCAAGTCAGGGCGCTCGCCGCTGCGACGGCACTTCCGTACTGCGCGAGTGCGGCCTCGCCCCTTGGGGTCCGGCTGGGCAAGGTGAGAAGCGTGCTGGGCAAGGTGAGAAGCTCTCTTATATGCCTCCCCGTCTGCGGTTCTTCTTCTCGGCCGGTGTCGTCGGTACCGCCTTGTGGCCCGACGACACCGACAGCCCGTATGGCTACCCCTGCGAACTGGAACGTCTGCCGATCAGCCGCACCCTGCGCGAAGCATTGGTCGGACTGAGCGAGCGCTACCAGACGTCCATCGACTGGGACTACCCGCCGGGCCCGACTCCTTGGAGCCGGCGGCAACAGGATGAGTTCACCCGCCAGGCGGATGCCGCGCTACGCACCCTGCGCCGAGAGCTCGGCGGCGAGTGGACCGTCGTGGACCAGCGCCACACCCTGTGACAGACACCGCCCGAGGTGAGCGGCGGGGGGCTTCGTGTGCAGGACACATGTGCACACCCCGGACCGGAGGCCGCCCGGCGGCTACCGTTTCATGGCGTCCGTGCTGACGGCCCGCACGTATGCTCCTGTGCATGGATGCTGTGCAGCCGGTCCGTAAGCGTGACGGGGCCGCGACGCGGGAGGCGATTCTCGCCGCGGCGGTGGTGGAGTTCACCCAGCATGGTTACGCGCGGGCCGGGCTCCGGCAGATCGCCGGCCGGGCCGGTGTGACGGCCATGATGATCAACCGTTACTTCGGGTCCAAAGAGCTCCTCTTCGCTCAGGTGGTGGACCGGGTTTTTGAGCCGCCCACGGTGGTCGGTGACGAGGGCCAGGGGCTGTCGCGTGCTGTCGCGCACACGCTCGCCGAGCGCACCGCCCCCGGGGCCGAGGCTCTCGACCCGTTTCTGTTGCTGCTCCGTTCGGCGCAGGACCCCGAGGCGACGGACGCCCTTCGGTCCGGCGTCGAGAAACATGTGGGTGCCCGTCTGGCGGGGTTGCTGGAGGGGCCCGAGGCGGAGGTGCGGGCCCAACTCGGGCTGGCGCTGATCGCCGGGACTTGGTTGCTGCGCACCGTCGTCGGGATGCCGGCACTCGTCGACGCCGACGACGACAGGATCGAGGATCTCCTGGCCGCTATGCTCGCGCCGGTCACCGGTGAGGCCGGGGCCGGTTCCCACGATCGTCCGGCGTCGTGAAGGTCTGTCAGGTGTGTGTTGCTCAGAAGGCTGAGCGGATGAGCCCGCCGTCGACGCGGATCGTGGCCCCGCTGATGTACTGGGCGTAGCCGCTGCACAGATACGCCACCGCTGCCGCGATCTCGTCCGGCTCGCCGAAGCGTTCCTGGTCGTTGGGGATGAGCGCGTCGACGGCGTGGGGCCGGATCTCCTCCCAGGTGTCGCCCCAGCCGCGGGCCGGGCCGATCTGTGTGACGAGTTCCTTCGTGGCGTCGACGAGAACGGCCCCGGGCGAGACCACGTTCGACGTGACGCCGGTGCCCTTGAGATCGCGGGCCAGGGACACGGCGAGGTTGTGCCGGGCGGCGAGGGTGGCGTTGTACTGCGGGTGGGTGTTCATCGGCTGGGAGGCGAGTCCGCCGCCGATCGTGACGACCCGGCCCCAGCCGCGCGCCCGCATGGCCGGAACCAGGTGCTGGATCATCCGCACGCCGGACACGACATTGACGTTGTAGGTGTCTCGCCACTCGTCGGGAGTCGCCTCCGTCCAAGACAGCTGCCGGTAGAAGCCGGCGTTGTTGACGAGGATGTCCACGGGGCCGTCCGCGGTGGCCGCCCGGGCGACCTCGGCGGCCGACGCGTCGTCGGACAGGTCGCCCAGCACGGCGGTGGCGCTTCCGCCGGCCTCGCGAATCTCCCGCGCCACTTTCTCCGCACGCTCCTCGTCCCGGCCGTGCACCACGATCGCGGCGCCCTCAGCGGCCAGCAGCTTCGCGGTGGCCTCGCCGAGCCCGACGCTCGACCCCGTGACGAGCGCGCGCTTTCCGTTCAGATTCAGATCCGTGTTCTGCGTCCCTTTCCAGGGTTCCCGTGCCGTAGGGGCTGGGTGGTGCGTGATGTCGGTGTGTCGTGTCGGTGTGTCATGTGTGCCTCTCCGGTTAAGTATACAGCTGTAGACGTCTTCGGTGCGGGGTACTTGCGCACGCCGCCTACCTGCGCGCGTCGACATAGTTGCTTCCGCCCGGCACAGCGAGTCTGCTGATCACTCCGGCTCCCGTCGGGCGGCGCGCCAAGCCACCGCCACGACCGCCGGACATCAGAGACGCACCAGTGAAGGAGTTCTCGGAGTGATCGCCGCACATCTGAAGCAGTGGAGTACCGTCCCGGTCCTGGCCGACACACCCGTGCCGGACCTCGCACCATCCGGTGAGGTGCTGGTGGAGATGGAGGCGGCTGCCGTCACCCACCTGGACCTCACTCTCACCTCCGGGTCGTTCGCCTACCGGCCCGCTCTTCCCTTCACGCCCGGTACGGCGGGAGTCGGCCGGGTGGTCCAGGGCGAGGGGCTCGTGGGCCGGCGGGTCCTGGTCCGCGGCGCAGGCGTAGGTCTGGAACGGTCCGGCACCTGGGCCGAGCAGGTCGCTGTCCCTCTCGCGGGCGTGCGTACGGTGCCCGAGACCATCAGTGCCGCGCTGGCGGCCACCTGCTACTCGCCCCTGAGCACCAGCTGGGCGGCTGTCGGCCCGGTGGGTCAGGTCGGTCCGGGCGAACGTGTCCTGGTCACGGGTGCCTCCGGAGGGGTGGGCTCTTTGGCGGTCCAGCTCGCCGCTCGTGCCGGCGCTCACGTCCTGGCCGCCGTCCGCAGCGAGGAGAAGGCGGCCGGCGTACCGGATGCCGCGGGCGAGATCCTGGTCGGCCGTGACCCGCAGGCCCTCGCGGCGGCCTGTGCGGAGGACAGCATCGACGTCCTGGTGGACACCGTCGGCGGCGACACCGTTCCGGCCCTGCTGAACGCGATGCGGCCCGGCGGCCGCGCGGTACTGATCGGCTATGTCGCCGGCAGGGCGCTGAGCGTCGATCTGCCGACGCTGCTGGCCAGGGACGTCACGCTCGTGCCGGTGAACATGGTCCGCCGCCAAGTCCCCGACGACGTCTTCCACAGCCTCCTTGACCAGCTCGGCGACGGTCGCCTGCACCTGCCCACCACCACGATCCCCTTCGCCGACCTGGGCGAGGCGATCGGTGCCCGCGGCGACGGCACCGTGTCGGGCGCCGTGGCGGTCACCATGTGACGCGCCGGCCACCCGTCACCAGCGGCCCGAACGGCTGATCCGCACCCCGCCGACCGCGTGGGAGGAGGCATGGGTGCGGTCCCCCGTGGAAGGCGTGGTGCGGAGGACGAGAGAGGAGACCGGCGATGGACTGGACGCTTGACGAGGAATTCGCGACCCCGGAGGGCGTGATGCGCTGGGGAACCATGGGGAGCGGGGACCCGATCGTGCTGGTGCACGGCACGCCGTACTCCTCCTTCCTGTGGCGTGACATCGCTCCGGCACTCGCCCGCACCCGCCAGGTCTTCTTCTTCGACCATCTCGGCTTCGGCCGGTCGGAGCAGCGCGAAGGCCAGGACCTCAGCCTGGCGGCCCACGCGAGGAACTTCGCCGGGCTCCTGGACCATTGGCAGCTGTCCGCGCCCAGCGTCGTCGCCCACGACATCGGTGGTGCGGTGGCGCTGCGCACGTTGCTGCTCGAGGAGAGGAGCTACCGCGACCTGACCCTCTTCGACGCGGTGAGCGGCGGCGACTGGGAGCGTGGGCTCTTCCAGCTCTTCCTGGAGCACGAAGACGTGTTCAGGAGGCTTCCCGACTACGCGCACGAAGCGCTGGTCAGCAGCCACTTGCGGCACGCCACGCATGTCGGCTTCCGGCCGGGGGTCCAGGACATGTTCCTCGCGCCTTGGCGAGGGGATGCGGGGCAGGCGGCGTTCTACCGTCAGTACAGCCAGATCAGGCAGTCGGACACCGTCGCGTACGAGCACCTGCTGGGCGGCATCGAGCTTCCGGTGCGCATCGTCTGGGGCCGCGAGGACCGCATCCTGCCCCCGGAGTACGCCGAGTGGCTGCACGAACGCATCCCGCACGCGGAGCTGCACTGGATCGAGGGCGCCGGCCACCTGTTGCAGGAGGACGCACCGGGACAGCTCCTGGCCTGCCTGACAGCCGACTTCCCCCGGACCTGAGGCCCGGCGCGCGGCGGGCCGGGGGAGACGCGGGCCGGGGGAGACGCGGGCCCGGGGAGACGCGGGTCAGCTCCAGGCCGCGCGCTCCGGGCCGCGCGGGTCGTCGACCTGCGTCCACTCGGCGTCGATGCGCATCGTGGCCCGCCGCCCGGTGTCGTACGGGGCCCAGCCGGGGTCGCCGGTCCTGGCGAACCGGATCCAGGTCTCATGGACACGGGTGGCGAAATCCGCGGGGGGCTTGTCCGGGCCGAGCAAGCCGGTGGGTCCGCTCAGTCCGGGCAGGTCCGCGAGGTCGAAGACGAAGGGCAGTTCGACCGTATGGGTGGCGCCGAGCTCTCCGCCCAGGGCCTGGGAGCGCCAGGCGAACTCGTAGGCGTACGTGGCCGAACTCGGGTGAGCGGCATGGGCGTCGGCCAGGGCACGGCTGCCCGCGCCGAACAGCGCGTCGGCCATGACGGCGGAGCGGAGCTCGGCGTGCGACGCCTCGGGGCGGGACCCGCGGTACGTCTCGACGAGCCGCGCCGGATCCGGGTGCGAGCGGGCCGCCACTTCGTGGACGTCGGCGGCGGTCGAGGTGGCGTACGTGCCGACGGGGACCAGGTACAGGTTCCCCTCTTCGGTGTTGGTGCCGATGAGCAGGTCGACGTCGGCGCTCGGACCGGCCGCGACGGATGCGGCGGGCTGCGTGTCGAGGACCAGGCTGAAGGGGCTGAGCCCGAGCAGCGGATCGTGGTGGGTGGCGGTGCGCAAGTCGAGGCCCGCGAGCCCGGAGGCGGCCTCGACCAGGCGTTCGTCGGAGAGGCCCGCGAAGGCGTCGACGTGCGGCGCGATGTCCAGAGCGCGGGCCGCCGCACGGGTGACGCGAGCGGCTTGCTCGGTGGTGAACGCGCCGAGGCCGCTGCCGCTCTGCACGATCGCCCGGCGGACGAGTCCGGCCGCGCCGGGGTCGGCCAGGACGGCGCCGACGAGGGTCGCCCCCGCCGACTGGCCGAAGACGGTGACATTGTGCGGGTCCCCGCCGAACGCCGTGATGTTGTCCTGGACCCAGCGCAGGGCGGCGACGACATCGAGCAGGCCGCGGTTGGCGGGTGCGCCGGGGAGATCGAGGAACCCGGCGATGCCGAGCCGGTAGTTCAGGGTGACGAGGACGACGCCGTCGCGTGCGAAGGCGGACCCGTCGTACAGGGCGGAGCGCGTCGATCCGGCGACGAACGCGCCCCCGTGGACGAACACCATGACCGGCAGTCCGGCACCGCCGGCGACAGGCGTGCGGACGTCGACGGTGAGGAAGTCCTCGCCGCGGCTCCAACCGGCGCCGTAGTACGGGGACATGTCGATGCCGCCGAGCTTGCGTGCGGACTGCGGTGAGGTGGGCCCCGGCGTGGTGGCGTCCCGAACGCCGTCCCAGGGCGCGTGCGGCCGGGGCGGCGCGAACCGGTCGGCGCCGCGGGGAGGGGCGGCGTAAGGAATGTTCAGGAAGGCGGCGGTGCCGTTCTGGCGCATGCCGCGGACGGCTCCCCGCGCCGTGGACACGATGAGGTCGGTGTGGTGATGCACGGTGATGGTGCCTTTCCGCGGGGGCTCAGGCCTGCTCGGTGTACGGGGCGAAGGGCGCCCAGCCCTTGATGGCGAACTTGTCTCCCTCGCGCGCGACTTCGGCGGCGCCGTGGCCGCCCAGGTGCGCGGGGATCACGAGCGCGTTGGTGTCGGCCGCCCGGCCGAGCACCTTGCGGCGGGTGGCGCGGGCGCCCGCGGGGTCCTCGCAGAAGCAGCTGTTGACGTCCGGTTCGAGGATCTGCACCGGGCTGTGCAGCATGTCGCCGACGAACACCGCGCGGTCCGTTCCGGAGGTGAGGGTCAGGACGGAGGAGCCGGGGGTGTGCCCGGGGGCCGCGTCCAGACGCAGGTCGCCGTCGATGCGGTGGCTGTTCTCCCACAGCAGCGTCTGGCCTGCCCGGTGCACCGGGGCGACGCTGTCCTCGAACACGTTCTGATTGCCGCGGCCGAGCAGCGGCTTGTGGCCGTTCTCGGGGTTCCAGAAGTCGAAGTCGTCCTTCGGCATCAGATAGGTGGCGTTGGGGAAAGTGGGCACCCATTCCCGGCCGTCCAGGTAGGTGTTCCAGCCGACGTGGTCGACATGAAGATGCGTGTTGATGACGATGTCCACGTCCTCGGGTTCGACTCCCGCCCGGGCGAGACCGGCCAGGAAGTCCGTCCTGAGGTGGCTCCAGACCGGTGAGTACGGGCGTTCCTTGTGGTTGCCCACGCCGGTGTCGACGAGGATGTTCTTTCCCTCGCTGCGCAGCAGCCAGGTCTGGATCGCGGAGTTCACGAGGTTGGTCCCGGAATTCAGGAAGTGCGGGGTCAGCCAGGCGGCGGAGTCCTCCCACACGTTCTGCGGGCTGTCCGGGAAGAAAGTGCCGGGCGTCATGTCGACGGAGCCGAAGTATTCCCGTACGCGGGTGACACCGACATTGCCGAGCGTGATGTGATCCATGAAATGTCCTGCGATTCTCAGGGGATGCAGAGGAATTCCTGAACCGTACGAGCGGCCTCGGCGGGCGCGGTATCCGTCACGTGACTGCACCTGTGCGCCCGGACCGAGCGTCGGGCGCCGCCACTTGTAACCTGGGCGGGCACGGCAAGGCGGCTCCGTTCGCGCGAGCAGAATTCCTGGAGATCCTCGTGGATGAACGCGGCGGCGACCTCGATGCGGTCACCGGAGCGCGGCCGGGTCGAGGCACACCGTTCGAGCCGTTCGTCGGCCGGGACGCGGAGTCGGAACGCCTCTTTCACGCGGTGGAGGCGCCTTCGACCGACCCGGTGGTGATGCTGCTCGGCGCCCCGGGCACGGGCAAGAGCGCCCTGCTGGCCCGTGCGGCACGTCGGGCCGAAGCGGGCGGAACGCGCGTGCTGCGGGCCGACGGCAGCGAGTCGGAGTCGAAGCTGGCGTTCTCCACCTTGCATCAGCTGCTGCGGCCGCTGTCGGCGGAGGCGGACCACCTGCCGGAGAGGCAGCGCACCGCGCTCCAGGACGCCCTGGGTACGGGGCCGGGCACGTCGCGGGATACGAGTACCCCCGATCCGCTGTTGCTCGGGGGCGCCGTGCTGAGCCTGCTGTCGGCCCTGGGGGAACGGCAGCCCGTTCTCCTGGTGCTGGACGACGCGCAATGGTTCGACCGTGCTTCCCTGGACGCACTGTCCTTCGCCGCCAGGCGACTGGAAGGCGAACCGGTCACGATGCTGATCGCGGCCCGTGACGGCGAGCACCTCGCGGGATTCGACCGGCACGAGCCGACACTCACCCTGGGGCCGCTCGACGACGTCGCGGCGAACCAGCTCCTCGACCAGCAGCCGCTCAGCCTCACCGGTCAGGCCAGGACGCGCGTCCTCGACCAAGCGGAGGGCAACCCGCTGGCGCTGGTGGAGCTCGCGAGGGGAGCCACCGCTCAGGGCCTCGGCGTCGCAGGGCCGTCGACCGCGGGTCCGCTCCTTCTCACCGATCGCCTGGAGCGGATCTTCGCCGCTCGCGCGGACGGCCTTCCCACCGACACGACACGGGCGCTGCTGCTCCTGGCGGCCATGGACAGAGCCGACGCCCCGATCGCCGTCTCGGCCGGGCTGTCCGACGCCGATGACGACGTCTGGCTGCCCGCCGAACGGGCCGGGCTGGTCCGGCGCACCGGCCGGGGCCCACGGTTCCACCACCCCCTGGTCCGATCCGCCGTGTATCACGCCGCGTCCGCGGGCGCCCGGCGCGAGGCGCATCGCACGCTCGCCGCACTGCTGCGTGACGAACCCGACCGGCGTGCCTGGCATCTGGCCGCCGCCTGCCCGGGCCCCGACAGGGCGGTGTCGGCCGAGCTCGAGCGGACCGCCGACCGGGCCCGACGCCGCGGCGGCCACGCGGCAGCGGCCCGAGCCCTCCAGCGTGCGGCGGAACTCGCGCCGCGGCGCGAGGAGAGCGCCCGGCTGCTGGTCGACGCCGCGGCGGCGGCCGTGTTCACCGGTGACCTCGCCTGGGTCGAGGAACTGGCCGCCGCGGCACGCGCCCGTACGGACGACCCGGCGCTGCTCGCCTCCGCCGCCGTACAGAGCGGACGGCTGGCGATCCTGACCCTGCGTCACTCCGCGGTCTTCTCCCGACTGACCGACGCCGCCGAGGAGTGGGCGAGTGCCCGGCCGGCCGCCGCGCTGGACCTCTTGGCAGGCGCGGCCGTGGTCCGCTTCTACTCCGGAGAGGATTCCCAGCTGGCGCGCGTCCGGGACCTTCTGGGGCGCCTTCCGGAAGACGTCTCGTCCGCGGCCTCGCGTACCTGGGTGCGGGCCGTGGTGGACCCGTCCGGCGACAGGAGCGTATGCGTCTCCCTGCTCCCGGGGCTGGTCGCGGAGGCGGAAGCGCGGCCGGAACAGCTCACCACCGTCGGCATCATGGCCTGGCTGCTGGACGAGACCCCGCAGGCGGTCCGCGTCTTCGACGAGGCCTTCGACCGCTGGAAGGCGCAAGGGGCGCTACCGGAGGGGCTGGGCGGGGCGGTCGCCTGGGCCTATGTGGAACGAGGACGGTGGGACCAGGCCCGGGAGGTCTGCGCCCGCACCACCGCGGTGAGCCGTGCTACCGGCCTCGACCACGCCGCGGCCTGCGCGGCGGCCGTGGAGGCCACCGTGCTGGCCTATCAGGGCGACGCGGCGACGGCCCGCGCCAGGGCCGACGAGGCGCTCGCCCTGATCGATCCGCTGGAGAGCCGCTCGGTCTCCGTCTACGCCCGCCGAGCGCTCGGCGCCGCCGCGGCGGCGGAGGGCGCGTACGAGACCGCGTACGGCCAACTCCGCGGCGTCTTCACGGCGGACGGCGCGCCCGTGCACTACCACGCCTCCTACCCGGCCGTCGCGGATCTGGCCGCCGCGGCCGTCCGCTGCGGGCGCCGCGAGGACGCTGCCGCGATCGTCGAGCGGTGCGCACGTCTGCTCGCGGACAACGCCTCGCCCCGTCTGCGCGCGCTGGTCGACCGTGCCCGCGGCCTGCTGGCGGATCCCGGGGAGCCGGAGAACGCCGAGCGGTACTTCCGGGCGGCCCTTGCGGACCCGGCCCTCGCGCACTGGCCCTTTGAGAGGGCCCAGACCCTGCTCGACCTCGCCGAGTGGCTGCGCAGGCGTCGGCGCATCGCGGACTCGCGGGCGCCGCTCGGCGAGGCCCTGGAGATCTTCCGGCGCCTGGGCGCCCGCCCGTGGATCGAGCGCGCGCGGACCGAATCCCGTGCGGCCGGCCTCACCGTCACGGACACGGCCCCCGACGCCCTCGCCGAACTCTCCCCGCAGCAGCGGCAGATCGTCGGACTCGCCGCCCACGGACTGACCAACCGCGAGATCGGGGAGAAGCTGTTCCTCTCCCCGCGCACGGTCGGCTCCCACCTCTACCGCAGCTTCCCCAAACTCGGCATCACCACCCGCTCCCAACTCCGCGACCTCCTCGACGCCCCGTCCGCGCGGACCGGTCGCCGGCAGTGAGGCCCGGTGGCGGGGACGGCAGCCGCTTCGTCCACCGCCACCCCCGGATCCAGGGCAACCGCGCCCCACCTCGGCGCGCCCGCGCGGTATGTACCATATTTGCCGATATGCATGATCCATGACCGTACTGGTCCTGGCCCACCTCGCCCTCGCCCTCTGCGCCGCCCCGCTCATCCGCCGGGCCGGCCCGCGCGGCTTTGTCGTGCTGGCCCTGCCGCCCGTCGCCGCGCTGGTCTGGGCGCTGTGCCAGTGGGGCCCGGTCACGGATGGTGGGGCGCGGAGCGAGGCGTGGACGTGGGTCGAGGCGTACGACGTCCACGTGGCGTTCCGGCTCGACGCGCTCGCGCTGCTCATGGTGATGCTCGCCGCCGGGGTAGGGGCGCTGGTGCTGCTGTACTGCGCGCGGTACTTCATCCCCGGAACCCCGCAGCTGGGGCCGTTCGCCGGGAACCTGCTCGGGTTCGCCGGGGCGATGCTCGGGCTGGTCCTCGCCGACGACCTGATGATCCTCTACCTGTTCTGGGAGCTGACGACCGTCCTGTCGTTCCTCCTGATCGGGTACGACAGTGAGCACCGGGCGACCCGCCGCTCCGCGCTGCAGGCGCTGACGGTCACCTCGGTGGGCGGACTCGTCATGTTCGTCGGGCTGCTCATGCTCGGGCACTTGGCGGGTACGTACCGGATCTCCGAGATCCTGGACGCGCCGCCCGCCGCGAGCGACACGCTGTCGGCCGCCCTCGTGCTCATCCTCGTAGGGGCGCTCGCCAAGTCCGCGATCTGGCCGCTGAGCATGTGGCTGCCGAACGCGATGGCCGCGCCCACCCCGGTCAGCGCCTATCTGCACGCGGCCGCGATGGTGAAGGCCGGGGTCTACCTCGTCGCCCGGCTCGCTCCCGCCTTCGCCGACGTCACGCCGTGGCGGCCGCTGCTGCTCACCCTCGGCACGGCGACGATGCTGCTCGGCGGCTGGCGCGCCCTGCGCCTGAACGACCTCAAGCTCGTCCTCGCCTACGGCACCGTCAGCCAACTCGGCTTCCTGGTCGTGCTCGCGGGGGACGGCACGTACAACACCGGGCTCGCGGCCGTCGCGATGATCCTCGGCCACGCGCTGTTCAAGGCACCGCTGTTCCTGATCACCGGCATCGTCGACCATGCGGCCGGGACACGTGATCTGCGGCGGCTCTCGGGTGCGGGGAGGGCTCTGCCGTGGGTGTGCGCCGTCGCCGTGCTCGCGGCGGGATCCATGGCCGCACTGGTGCCGCTGCTCGGCTTCGTGGCGAAGGAGGCCGCGTTCGACGCGCTGCTGCACGGAACGGTCGCCGAGCGCTGGGTGCTCGCCCTGCTCGTCGTCGGCTCCGCGCTGACCACCGCGTACACGCTGCGCTTCCTGTGGGGCGCCTTCGCCCGCAAGCCGGGCCTGGACGACACCCCGGTGCACCGCGTCGGCGCCACCCTCCTCGCGCCGCCCGCGATCCTCTCCCTCGGCTGCCTCCTGCTCGGCCCTGGCATCGGCCTGGTGGCGCCGCTGTTCGAGGCGTACGCCGCGCAGTACACCGTCCCGGCGCACCCGTACCACCTCGCGCTGTGGCACGGCTTCGGCACGGCGCTCGGTCTGTCAGCGCTCTCCTGGGCAGGCGGCGTCGTCCTGTTCCTCGGCCGGGACGGCGTCGTCGGACTCGGCCGGCGGTTCGCCTGGCCCAAGGCGGACGAGGTCTTCGGCCGCACCGTGCTCGGCCTGGAACGCACCGCGCTCCAGGTCACGGGCTCGGTGCAGAAGGGCTCGCTGCCCGTCTACGTCGCCACCGTCCTCGGCGTCATGCTCGCCGGGCTCGTCGCGGTCCTGGCCACCGACCGGCCCTGGGGCCACGCACCCGCGCCCCGCGCCTGGGACACCCCGTGGCAGGCCGCCGTCGCCGCGCTGACCTGCGCGTGCGCGGTGATGTGCCTCGCCGTGCAACGCCGCATGAAGGCCGCCGTCCTCGCGGGCCTCACCGGATACGGCACGGCGCTCCTGTACGTCGTCCAGGGCGCGCCCGATCTGGCGCTCACGCAGTTCGGCGTCGAGACCGTCTCGACCGTCGTCCTGATCCTCGTCATGCGGCGCCTCCCCGTGAACTTCGGCGAGGCCGTACGCTCCTGGCGCCGCACGGCCGCGGTACTGCTCGCGTTCGGCAGCGCCGCCGGGATCGCCTGCGCGGTGTGGCTGGCCGCGGGCGCCAGGACCGCCGTCCCCGCCGGAGCGGCGATGACGGAGGAGACCGCGCACCACGGCCTCAAGGACGTCGTCGCCACGATCATCGTCGACTTCCGCGCCTGGGACACGATGGGGGAGTCCGCCGTTCTCGCGGTCGCCGTGCTCGGCGTCACCAGCCTGCTCTACGTCCACCGCAGACAGGGGCCCTCGCCCGGTGCGGCGCCCGCGCTGCCCGGCGGGGTGACGGCCTGGTCCCTGGCCTCGCGCGCCATCCGGGTGCCGGACCGGTACACGCAGACCGCGCCGGGCCGCAGCTGGCTGACGGCGGGGGACACCCTCGCGCCCGAACACCGCTCCGTCGTCCTGGAAGTCATCGCCCGGCTCGTCTTCCACCCGATCCTGACGCTCTCGGTGTACCTGCTGCTGTGCGCCGAGAACCTGCCGGGCGGCGGATTCGTCGGCGGACTTGTCGCGGGCGTCGCCCTGATGATCCGCTACATCGCGGGCGGCCGCCACGAACTGGCCGCCGCCGCCCCCGTCCACGCCGGCTTCTTCACCGGACTCGGCCTCACCCTGTCGACGGGCGTCGCCCTCCTCGGCCTCGCCGACGGCACGGTGCTGCACGCCTTCACCTGGCACGGACACCTGCCGCTGATCGGCGACTGGCACCTGGGCACCGCCGTCCTCTTCGACGTCGGCGTCTACCTCCTCGTCCTCGGAGCGGTCCTCGACGTGATCCGCGCCCTCGGCTCGAAGATCGACCAGCACACGGAACACCGGGCCGGGCTCGCGCTCGCCGGGGACCGCGCGGAGGGGGAGGGCGCCCGGTGACCGTCAGTCTGACCCTGCTCGTCTGCGCCGTCGTCCTGACCGCGGTCGGCGGCATCCTCATCCACACCCGCAGCCTGACGCGCGTCCTCGTCGGCGTCATCGTCTGCGGCAACGGCGTCAACCTGTTCGTCCTCACCACCACCGGCCGCGCAGGGGCCCCGCCGCTCCTCTACCCCGGCGTCGCGTTCGCGCGGGTCACCGACCCACTGCCGCAGGTCATCGCCCTGACCGCCGTCGTCATCACGCTCGCCACCACGGCGTTCGTGCTCGCGATGGCCTACCGCAGCGGCCGGCTGACCGGCTCCGACTTCGTGCCCGACGACGTCGAGGACCGGCGCGTCGTGCTGCGCGCGGAGATCGCCGAGGAGCGTGCGGAGCTGCGCGAGCGCTACCGGGGCGAAGGGCTGGGCGCCTGGCGCGAGGAACGCCGCGAACAACGGCACCGGCTCCGCCTGGACCGCGCCTACCAGGCGCGAGCCCGGGACGCCACGGGGGATCTGTGGGACGACATCCTCGGCGCGGACCCGAACCAGGCCGCGGGGCGCGAGCGGGAGCCCGACGCCGGCCATGACACCGCCCCCGACCCCAACACCCCCGGCCCCGACGCACGGCAGGAGAACGACCCGTCGTGAACGCCCTCGTCCCGCTGCCCGTCGTGCTGCCGCTCGCCGCGTGCGGCCTGAGCATGTTCATCGGGCCCCGACTGCGCCTGCTGCACCGCATCATCGGCGTCGGCGTGCTCGCCGCCGTGCTCGTGGTCGACCTCGTCCTGCTCGTCGAGGCCGACCGCACCGGAGCGCACGTCGTCCACCTCGGCGACTTCGCCCCGCCGCTCGGCATCACCCTGGTCGCCGACCGGCTCGCCGCGCTGATGCTGACCGTCTCCGGCGCCGTCACCCTCATCGTGCTCGTCTACGCCCTGGGCCAGGACATGGCCGACCGGGAGGAGAGCGCCCCGATCGCCGTCTTCCACCCGGCCTACCTGGTCCTCGTCTCCGGCGTGTCGCTGACCTTCCTCGCCGGCGACCTCCTGAACCTGTTCGTCGGCTTCGAGATCATGCTGATGGCCAGCTTCGTCCTGCTCACCCTCGGCGGCACCGAACCGCGCCTGCGGGCCGGTTCGACGTACGTCGTCGTCTCCCTCGTCTCCTCCCTGGTGTTCCTCGCGGGCATCGCCGTCGCCTACGCCGCCACGGGCACCGCGAACTTCGCGCAGCTCGCCGTCCGCCTGCCCGAACTCCCGCTCGGCGTGCGGACGATGCTCGAGGTGCTGCTGCTCACCGTGTTCGGTGTCAAAGCGGCCGCCTTCCCGGTCGCCGCCTGGCTGCCCGACTCCTATCCGACCGCGCCCGCGCCGGTGACGGCCGTCTTCGCCGGGCTGCTCACCAAGGTCGGCGTGTACTCGATCCTGCGCACCGAGACCTTGCTGTTCCCCGGCAACCGGCTCTCCGCCGTGCTCATGGTCGTCGCGTTCGCGTCCCTGGTCATCGGCATCCTCGGCGCCGTCGCCCAGACCGACCTCAAACGGCTGCTGTCCTTCACCCTCGTCAGCCACATCGGCTTCATGCTGTACGGGATCGCGCTCGGCAGCCGGGGCGGCATCGGCGGCGCCATCGTCTACACGGCGCACCACATCACCGTACAGACGACTCTGTTCCTCGCTGCCGGACTATTGGAACGGCGGTACGGGACAACGGAGTTGACGCGGCTCGGCGGCGTCGCCCGCGCCGCTCCGCTGCTCGCCGCGCTCTGGTTCGTGCCCGCCATGAACCTCGCCGGAATCCCACCCCTGTCGGGCTTCCTCGGCAAGCTGGCCCTGATGCGGGCCGGTGCGGCGGACGCCGGGGTCTACGCATACCTCCTGCTCGGGGCCTGCGTCGTCGCCAGCCTCCTGACGCTGTACGTCATGGCGAAGGTGTGGAATCTGGCGTTCTGGCGGGCCGCTCCCGCAGACCTCCCGAGGGAGGGAAGCGTGCTGGAGGACCGCGACGACTCCGACAACTCCGACGACTCGGGCAAGTCGGACAATTCCAGCGACTCCAGCGACTCCAGCGACTCCAGCGACTCCAGCGACTCCGGCGACTTCGGCGACTCCGCGTATGGCCATGGCGCCCCGGGTGCGTCTGTCCGTACGTCCGTCGACACGTCCGTCACCGCTTCGGCCGGTGCGTCCGTCGACAGAGGCGGCGGCTCGGTGGCGGTCGCCTGCGTCCGCACCACCGCCCGGATGCCGCGCGCGATGACCGCGGCGACGGTGGCGGCCGTTCTCCTCGGTCTCTCCTACACCGTGCTCGCGACGCCACTGACCGGCCTTGCTGACCGCTCGGCCGCCGAACTGCTGGCAAGGACCCCCTACGTGGAGGCGGTGCTGAGGAAGTGACCACCAGACCTCCGGCCGCGAAAGTCCGCACCCGCCGTCTCGACGTACCGCTGATCGCGTGGCTCACGGTCATCTGGATGCTGCTCTGGTCGGGACCCACCTGGGGCAACCTCGTCAGCGGTATCGTGGTCTCCGTCGTCCTGTGCCTGGTCTTCCCCCTGCCCAGCGTCGAACTCGCCCTGCGTCTGCGCCCGTTGGGCATCCTGCGCCTCGCCGGTTACCTCGTCTACGACATGGTGGCGTCCAGCGTCTCGGTGTCGCGGCAGGCCCTGCGCGGCGGGCGGCGCCCCGCGGCGGTGATCGCCGTCCCGTTGCGCTGCCGCACGGACCTGATGATCGCGGCGACCGCCGTCGCCGTCTCCTGTGTGCCGGGCGGCGTCCTCGTCGAGGTGAACGGCTCGGCCGCCATCCTGTACCTGCACATCTCCGACGCCGACGACACGGCCGTCCTGCACCGGACCCGGACCGACGTGTGGCGCCTGGAGGCCCTCGTCGTACGAGCCTTCGGCACCCGCGCGGAGATCGAACGTGTCGCCGCGGACCCCGAACCTGTACCGCCCCGACGAAAGGACCCCGGGCCGTGACCTCGGTGGACACCATTCTGCTCGACGCCGCACTCGCCGTGATCCTGCTCGCGGGCGCCCTCCTGCTGATCCGCATCTGGCGCGGCCCGTCCATGCTCGACCGCGCAGTGGGAGTCGACGTCGCGGCGGCCCTCATGGTCGCGGGAATCGGCGTGCAGGCGGCGCACAGCCGGACCCGGTACTACCTGTCGATCATGCTCGTGATCGCCTTCCTCGGCTTCACCAGCTCGGTCGGCATCGCCCGTTTCATCGCCGTACGCGACCGCCCCGCCGAGCCCGCACCGAAGGAGCGCCCGTGAACAACTGGCACCTCGCGGCCGACCTCACCGGCGCGGCCTTGCTGCTCGTGGGCGCCCTGGTCTGCCTGTCCGGCGTCCTCGGACTGCTGCGGCTGCCCGACGTCCTCACCCGCAGCAGCGCCGCGACCAACCCGCAGACCCTGGGCATCCTCCTGCTCACCGCGGGCGTCGCACTGCGCCTGCGCTCCTGGGCCGACCTGGGCACGCTCGCCCTGGTCGTCTTCTTCCAACTGCTGACCAGCCCCGTCGCCGCGCATCTGGTGGCCCGCGTCGCCTACCGCACCGGCCAGACCGGCGACGACGCCCTGCTCTACGACGAACTCGCGGAGTCGGACGCGCTACGGGTGAGCCGCGACGCGGAGGCCTGACCCGGGGGTGACCTGGGGGTGACCTGGGGGTGACCCCGGGGTGCCCCGGGGCGTAGGGTCCCTGGCCCTGACCCGGCGTCGTACCGTCCCTGTGCGCTGATCACCGGGTCTTCGTCATCGGTACCGGATCACGTGCAGAGCTCGTAGGCCCGTCTCGTCCAGAGAGACCGGCTCGTCGGAGGAGCCGTCCATGAGGAGGACGCGCGTCTCCGTGGTCAGCGCCGTCACCAGCCAGCCGGCCGCTTCCCGGCCGCGCCCGTCCGTCCGTCGCACCCAGACCAGGCTCCGTGACCCCGCCGGGAACGTGGACACCTCATCGAGCGCCGACTGCCAGCCCCGGTGCTCGGAGGCGGAGAGCACGGGTCCGAGCTCGGCCAGCGTCGGCTCGAACCAGTACGCGCGCCCCGGTGCGGGCGGCGCCGGAAGCGCTCCGGTGCCCGGGGTACGCCCCTGATCCCAGTGCGCGAGCCAGGCCCATGGCGCGGAGTTGGGCAGGTGGAACGGTGCGCCGACCTCCTTCGGCACGACCACGGTCGCGTCCAGCAGCGTGTCCTGCCAGCGGCCCTCCCGCAGATGCCGTCGGGTGTCGCACGAGAACACCCAGCCGCGGGCCGTCTCGTCACCGGGGCCGGGCCCGACCAGCTCCACCTCACCGCCGTACACGCTGTGCAGCCACTGCCGCGCCTTGGCACACCCCGCCTCGAAGTCGCGTGCGGCCCCTTCCCAGGGCGCGGGCGTGGGCCGCGGCACGGAACGCAGGAGAACGATCTCGCGCACGTTGCCGGTGTCGAGGCGGGCCAGGGAGGAGGTGAGGGGGTCGAGGAAGACGACACGGCCCTGGTTGTTGTGCGCATAGATCAGGTTGCCGGTGACTTCATGACCGGCGGCCTCCCGGCGGACCCACACCACGCCGCGCGTATCGGGCCCGCCTTCGGCGACGGCTTCGATTACGTCGTCCCAGCTGCTCACCGGGACCGGGACCGGGGCGAAGTCGGGGAAGTAACGCTGATGCAGCCGGGCCCACCACCCCGGCGCCTCGTCGGACGGCTGCCAGGGCAGAGGCGTCGACGCGGCGCGGTCGATCATCGAGTGCAGGGTGACCAGGCAGCCGCGGGCGTTGATCCTGCGCGGCTGGTTCTGGACACGAGCCAGCGCCTCGTCGTACGACGCGGCCGGCGCGAGGTCCGCGAAGGGGGCGCTGGGCGACGGGTGGAACGGGGCGCCGCCGTCCTTGGGCACGACGACCGACGCCGCGAGCATGGGCGTCTGCGGAAAGCCGGACTGCGGCACGGTGCGGCAGGGGAACAGCCAGGCCGTGGCGCTCTCGTGCACCGGGTGCGGCGCCGCCAGCTCCACCAGGCCGCGATAGAGCTGGTGGAGCCAGGCGGACGCGGCCTGATCAGGGGTGTACATCTACGAGTGCGCCTTACTTGGGGGCCGGCTACCGGCGGTGGTGGGAGCGTGCGGGTGTGTGCCGTGCGCGACATCCTCACACCGTCGCGTCGTCGCTCGCAACGATGGAGCGGTGAACCAGGGGTTCGTGGGCGGTGGTTGAAGCAGGTGCACACCTGGCGTGCGGTCTGGTCGACGGTACGGCGGTCCGGTCGATGGTGTCGACGGTATGGCGGTCCGGTCGACGGTATGGCGGTGCGCTCTTCGCTTCCGCCGCCCATACGGTGAGTACGCTCGACCTGTTGTGTTTCTCGCAGGGCCGACTTTGCGGGCCCGCCCGGCTTGCGCCGGGGCTCCGTAGCGGCTGCCCGGCGGGAGCACGACAGCGCAGCGGCACCAGCGCTCCGCGCGGACAAGGAGAGAGGAAGCCATGAAGCACATCAAGCTCGGTGACCTGGAGGTGGCCCGGATCGGGTTGGGCGCCATGGGCATGTCCGCCGCCTACACCGGCGCGGGCAGCGACGACGCCGAGTCCGTCCGCACCCTGCACCGCGCCCTCGAACTGGGCGTCACTTTGATCGACACCGCCGAGGTCTACGGCCCGTACACCAACGAGGAACTCGTCGGCCGCGCGCTGAAGGGCCGTCGCGACGACGCGGTGCTGGCCACCAAGTTCGGCCTGGTCTCCCACACCGGACGCGAAGGCGGAGCCGACAGCAGCCCCGCCAACATCCGGACCGCCGTCGAGGGCTCCCTCGCGCGGCTGGGCACCGATCACATCGACCTCTACTACCAGCACCGCGTCGACCCGGGAACGCCCATCGAGGACGTCGTGGGCACCCTCGCCGAGCTGGTGGCCGAAGGGAAGATCCGCTACATCGGCCTGTCCGAGGCCGGACCGGAGACCATCCGCCGGGCCCACGCCGTCCATCCGGTGACCGCGGTGCAGTCCGAGTACTCCCTGTTCACCCGCGACCCCGAGGCCCACGTGCTGCCGGTGCTGCGCGAACTGGGTATCGGCCTGGTCCCCTTCTCGCCGCTCGGCCGCGGTTTCCTGACCGGGACCATCCGCTCCACGGAGCAGTTCGCCGCCGACGACTTCCGCGCCGACAACCCCCGCTTCGCCGAGGAGAACTTCCAGCACAACTTGCGGCTGGCCGACCAGGTCGCGGAGATCGCCGCGGGTATCGGCGCCACCCCGGCACAGGTCGCACTAGCCTGGCTGCTGGCCCAGGGCGAGGACATCGCGCCCATCCCCGGCACCCGGCGCGTCGCGCGTGTCGAAGAGAACGCCGCCGCCGACGCGGTGCGGCTGTCCGACGAGCAGCTCGCCCGGCTGACCAGCCTTCCGCCGGCCGCGGGCGACACGCACAACGAGGCACAGATGCGCCTGATGGAGCGCTGAGAACAGCCGCTTGGGTTGAGGGGCGCCATCCAGCCGCTTCCTTCCCTCCGCGCCGAGCGCGCGGAGGGAACGGTTCGGTGGGGGAGTGCCCGGAGGGAGGTCCCCTCACGTCGGCGCGGGCCGGACGAAGGCTGCGCCCTCAGCCGAGAATCCCGCTCCTCAGTGCAGCGGCTCCCAATGCGCAAACGCCTCCACCATGCCGGGCCTACCGGGGTCGTCCCAGACGAGACAGCCCCAGACGAGACCGGGGTACGTATGGTTCCCGTACATACCCCGCGGTGACGCACGGCGTCCGCGGTCCCGCTGCTCCTCGGACGGCATCGGTGATCCACGTCTCGAAGATGCCGCCCGATCGGACCCTCGTTCACGTTCACGGAGGGTGTTAGCGTAGGTGTGAGAGGGACGACCAGTTCGCTCATGGAGACTGAGGAGGTGTGTTGATGACTGTCGTGGAGACGCCCGCTGCGTGCGGCGCCCGGACCATCCTCACCTCCCGGGCCTCGTCCTGACCTTCGCCTGCCTGCCCCCCTTCTCGTAGGGGAGTGCTCTCGGCACGCCTGTTGTCCGGCGGGGCCCCAGTTCAAGGGTCTCCACTTTGCTTCATCGACTCACTCCATTCCCCTCCGCTCTCCCTAGAGCTCCTGAGCGCGCCCTTTCGGGCGAAGACCTCCTCGCCACCGGCGCGGAAGGGAGCAGCGACAGCAAGGGCACCCCGGGCCTGCGCGCCGTGGCCCGGCACGAGGCCGGCGCAGCCCGGGAACAGATCGTCGCCGTAGACAACGCGCCCGGCGCGCACCCTCAAGCAACCCCCTCACTTCAAGGCACGACGAAAAGGAAGCAGGTCATGGACCTCCCTCGCATCTTCACCATCCGCGAGAGCAACCACCGCATCCACAACCCGCTGACCGCGGACAAGCTCGCCGCCCTGGGCCGTGCCCTCCACCTCGCCCCCGGAACAAGGGTGCTCGACCTGGCCAGCGGCTCGGGCGAGATGCTGTGCACCTGGGCCCGCGACCTGGGCTTCACGGGCACCGGGGTGGACATCAGCACGCTCTTCACCGAGCAGGCCCGGGCCCGCGCCGCCGAACTCGGCGTCGCCGACCGGGTCGAGTTCCTCCACGGTGACGCCGCCGGCCATGTCGCCGACCAGCCGGTCGATCTGGCTACCTGCCTCGGCGCCACCTGGATCGGCGACGGCGTCGCCGGAACGACCGAACTGCTCCAGCGCAGCCTGCGCCCCGGAGGACTGATGCTGATCGGCGAACCGTACTGGCGGCAGACCCCGCCCGACGACAAGGTCGCCAAGGCGTGCCATGCCAACGCCGTCGCCGACTTCCTGCACCTCCCGGAACTGATCGAGCGGTTCCGGGAACTCGGGTACGACGTCGTCGAAATGCTGCTGGCCGACCAGGACAGCTGGGACCGCTACGCCGCGGCCCAGTGGCTCAGTATGCGCCGCTGGCTCGACCAGAACCCGGACGACGAACTCGCCCCCGAGGTAAGGGAAGAACTCACCACCGAGCCCGCCCTCTACGCGCGCTACGGGCGTGAATACCTCGGCTGGGGTGTCTTCGCCCTCATGAAGCGCTGACAACCCGTCCCGTGCGGGGCCCGGGCGCCACCACACCCGGGCCCCGCACTGGCGACGTCATCACCGCGTCGCGCGGGCGGTACGTGCGGGCGGGGGCGGCGTCCTGACGCGGCACCTCACCAAGGGATGTAGACGTGCTGCAGCCCGATGTAGAACTGAACCCCGGCATAGACATACAGGCCCACCGTCCCCAGCAGCGTGCCACGCGCCGCGTAGAGCCCAGGCCGTGACCGCCGTTCCATCAGCACCGTCAAGGTGATGCTGCGTTGCGTGCACCACCCCCACACGGCCGCGAGCCCGGCCCCGAGAAGGGCTCCCACGACCGGCGCTCCGACGAGCAGGCGCCCTGCGTTCTCCAGCGCGACCTTGCGGGCATGGTTGTACTGCCAGTTGACCGGATCCGGATGGTGCGCCGCGTCTGTCGCGGCAACGAAGAGCCCGACCAGCAACGGTGCCAACAACAAGGCCGCCCATACCAGCGGAGCGACGACACTGCCCTGCCGCCCGTGCCCCTCCCGCGTCGCACCCTCACCCGACTCCGTCATAGCGCCAGTGTGACGCACTTGAAGCGTGCGTGCGGCGCGAGGGGCGACATGAACACCGGTCCGCCTGCGCCTGGTTGGGCTCCACACCTGACGCGCAGTCACTCCGCGCGCAGGGCCGTAGCGGTGCGTGTTCCGGCCAGTCGGACGGCTGGCAGCAGCGCGCCGAGAACGGCGATGAGCAGACCACCGAGGACGAGGACGCCCAGACCGGCCGGCTGATAGACGTTCATGACCGAGGCGGGAATCCCGATACCCGCACGGTCGCCCATGGCGGGCACGATGAGGTGGTGCAGGGCCAGACCGAGGGGCACTCCCAGGGCGCCGCCGGCCAGGCCCGTGAGTACGACCGACGTGACGATCGTGGTGACGGTCTGGCGCGGGGTCATGCCGAGAGCCTTCTGGATGCCCATCTCGAGCGCGCGTTCACGGGTGTCCAGAAGCACCCCGTTGAGGACGCCGAGCGCGGCAACGGTGACGAGGAGAGCGGTGAGCAACGCGGTCAGGAAGTCGAGGGCGACGGCCTGATCGCCGCCGTTCGGGGGGCGCGGAACATCGGCGGTCAGATGCAGTGGCTCCAGGGCGGTGTTGAGTGTGTGGAGGTAGCCGGTGCGGTCGGTGCCGGGACGCAGGGCGATGTAGTGGCCGGTCGGCTTCAGGTCGATGCCGGCCGCGGTGATGGTGGCGAGGTCGGTGAAGACCTCCATGCCCTGGTTGCGGGTGTCCAGGACGGTGCCGACGATGCGGACGGTGACATGTGCGCCTTGGCGGTAGAGGGTCACCGTGTCGTCGATGGCGGCGCCGGTGGCGGTCAGGAACGGAAGGGGGACCACCGCCTCCCCGGGCCTGTCCATCCAGCGGCCGGTGACGAGCGCGTAGCCGGCCCAGGAGGCGTCGCCGTCGAAGGCGATGACGTCGGTGGAGCCGCTGACGCCCGCGATGGTCGCCTGGCCGGTCGCTTGGCCGTAGTGTGCGCGCGTTCCCGGTTGCTCCTCGATCGCTGTGTCGAGCGCTGCGGGGTCCGCCTCGGCCAGGGCGTCGGCCGCCGCGCGGGCCTTCGCCTCGGCCGCCGGGTCGGGTCCCGGCGGGGCGTCGGCGGGCGGGGCATGCGGCTCGATGGTCACGTCCGCGACGTCGTGCGCGCGGGCCTTCGTCACTTCGCCGAGCGAGAAGCTCAGACCGACGGCGAAGGTGACGGCGGCTGTGCCGAACACCACGGCGGCCATCATCGCGGCCGTGCGGGCGGGCCGGGCGAAGGGACGTGCCAGGCCCAGGCCGACGGGCCGGGGCAGGGGGACACGTGCGGCCAGGCGCGCCGCCCACCGGCCGCGCGCCGAGACGGGCCCGTGTCCGAGAGACAGCGCGTCGACGGTGCGCAGACGCCCGGCCCGCCAGGAACCGGCCCACGCCGTCGCGGCGACCAGGACCAGCGTTCCCGCGACAACTGTGACGTCCACCCCGGGCGCGGCGCCGGACGGAGCCACGCCGTAGGCGCCGGCGGCCTCCGACAGGATCGGGATCATCAACAGATGACCGGCGACGACACCGAGCGCGGCGCCGATGGCCGTGGGGATCAGCGCTTGTCCCACGTAGGCCCGCATGACCTGGCCGGGGGTGAAACCGACCGCTTTGAGGATGCCGATGCGTCGTTGTCCTGTGCCGACCGCGGCGGTCACCACATGAGCGACGATCAGCACGGACATGACCAGGCCGAGCATCCCGAACGCGAGGAGGAACGGCACGAACAGGGCGATGTCGCGTTCGGCGTTCTGGCGCACGGTCAGCCAGGACTGTGATCCGCTCACCGCGCCTTCGGGGAGACGCCCCGTCACCGCGTCGCGCCCCGCGGACACGTGCGCGGCCGTGTCGGCGGTGGTCAGGCGGTACAGCATCTGGTAGCCGCCGGGCGAGGCCCGGGTTGTCAGCGCGGCCAGTTGGGCGGGTGCCACCCAGGCGTCGGCGGTACGGGTCGCGGAGCGTGCCACCCCGACGACGGTCAGGGACGGACCGCCGGGCAGAGCGTGGAAGGTGAGCCGCTGACCGGGTTCCGCGAAGAGCCCATCACCGGCGGAGAGCACGATCTCACCGGGACGTTCGGCCCAGCGCCCCGCGGTCATGGCAAGAGCGTCGACCTTCCCGCCGGGACGGCTACGGCCGACGATCGCCATCGGCGACAGATCCCGGCCCTCGTCCGTCCGCGGAACCGCGGAAACCGTACGGAACGGCCCCGACGCCGCGCTGACCCCGGCGGCACGGGCGGTGCGGGCGAGTTGCTCCCGCGCGACGGTGTCCGCCTCGAAGTGCACGGACAGATGAGCACCTCGTTGCCGGGCAAAAGCGTCGGCGAAGGGTGCCTTGGAAGCAGTCAGGAGGGACCCGCCGAGCAGGGCCGCCGCCACCGCCGCCATCGTGGCCAGCGCGATCACCGACGACTGCGCACGGCGGCGTCCCGCCCCCGACCGCACCACCCGTCCGAGCGCGCCGCCCGCACGGCCCTTCCGCTTCGGGCCCTCCTCGTGCGCGGACGCGGGGCGCATGCGCAGGGAACTCATCGCACCGGCTCCTTCGCCTGGTGTGCGGCGATCCTGCCGTCAGCGATCCGTACGGTCCGGGTCGCACACGCCTGTGCCAGCGCGAGGTCATGTGTCACCAGGACGACCGTCTGGCCGTCTTGGTTCAGTTCGGTGAACAGCCGGCCGACGTCCTCGCCGGAGGCGCTGTCCAGTGCTCCCGTCGGTTCGTCGGCCAGCAACAACGGCGGCCGGTTCATCAACGCGCGTGCCACCGCGACTCGTTGGCGTTCGCCGCCGGAGAGACGTCCGGGGTAGGCGCGAGCATGCCGGTCGATTCCGAGCCGCTCCAGGAGGCCGCTGGCGCGTCGCCGGGCCTCGGCACGCGTGAGCGTCCCCGCCAGCTGTGCCGGAAGCAGCACGTTGTCGGCGACGCTCAGGTCGTCCAGGAGATGGAAGAACTGGAAGACCATGCCGACCTTGGCCCGCCGGTAGCGCGCCGCGGCGGCTTCGCTCAGCCGGTCCACCCGTGTTCCGTCGACCGTGACCGTCCCGTCGTCCGGCCTGTCGAGCCCCGCGAGCAGGTTGAGCAGGGTGGACTTGCCGCTGCCCGACGGGCCGAGGAGCGCCACGCTCTCGCCCGCCGTCACCGTCAGCGAGGCGTTGTGCAGGGCCGGCGGTCCCTCGTCGTATCTGCGGCTCACACCGCGCACCTCGATCACGGACGTGGTCATGTACGTACTCCCCAAACTCGACGACGGACACCGGTCCGACCGCCCCGTGGTCGAGGGCACAGGGCCCCCGAGTCAGGGCCTCCCGGAACCGGCCCGCTGGACGCTAGGTGGATCGACGCCGCATCCGCCTCGTCCGCCGGAACCCCTTTCCGTACTGCCGTGGAGCCACCTCGCGCCGTCTCCTCCCTGAGAAGTAGTCGGCAGGAGTACCTCACATGGGCCCTGGGAGCGACGCGACGCGCGTCTGCCGTCCATCACAATGAGCCGCGTGTCCTACGTACCGTCAGCGAGCCGCTCGGACCGGCGGGCCCTGCTGTCCGCCCGGCTGAAGCGCCTGACAGGCGCGTCCTGCGTGACAGCGCGCCCGTCAGAGTTGCGGGCGCGCGCGACTTCGGCGCTGTGGCGCGCCACCGGTCCGCTGCCGCGCCCGGGCCGCCCCAGCCTCCTCTTCGATGTCGCCCTCGCGGCCGTCGTCGCGGCCACCATGACCTTCTACGCGGCGGACGCCCCGGGCGGCACCCATGTCGTCGGGGTCGTCGACGGTGTGGCCGTGGTGGTCGAGCCGACCGGCTCCCACCGCTGGGTGGGCTGGGTCGTCATCGCCCTCGTCACCTCGGCCGCCCTTGCGCTGCGCCGCCGCTACCCGCTGGCCGTGCTCTGGCTGGTGACGGCCGCCGCCGGGCTGTTCGCGCAGGACGCGCCGTCACGCCTGGTCATCTACCAAGGCATCATCGCCGCGTACAGCGCCGCCGCCTACAGCCCCTACCGAGCCGCAACCCTGACCAGCCTGCCGGTCGCCATCACGGTGTTCAGCACCACCGGGAACACCGAACTGCCCATCATCCCCGACAAATACGTGGCGCTGTGGGTCCTCATCCCCCTCGTCTTCGCCGCCGACGGCCTGCGCGGCTGGCGGCTGCGCGCCGACACCAGCCGCGAGCGGCTCGCCGCACTCGAACGTGAACGGGCCGCGGAACTGCGCCGGGCCGCCGAACGCGAACGTACCCGCATCGCCGCCGAACTCCACGACGTGGTCACGCACAACGTCAGCATGATGACCATTCAGGCCGGCGCCGCCCGCAAGGTCATGGATGCCTCGCCCGACCAGGCCCGCGAAGCGCTGCTCGCCGTCGAGGCCGGCGGCCGCGCGGCCATGACCGAACTCCGGCACGCCATGGGCCTGCTCACCATGAACACCGCGGGCTCAGAACCGGCGACCACCGCGGGGTCCGGACCGGCGACCACCGCGGGGTCCGGACCGGCGACCACCGCGGGCTCCGGACCGGCGACCACCCCGGACCTGGCACCGCAGCCCGGCCTGGACCGCATCCCCGACCTGGTCGGCGGCGTGCGCGACACCGGACTCGACGTCACCCTCACCGTCCACGGACCACCCGCCCCGACACCGTCCGGAATCGGCCTGGCCGCCTACCGGGTCGTCCAGGAAGCCCTCACCAACACCGTCAAACACGCCTCCGGCGCCACCGCGACCGTGACCGTCGACCACGCCCCCGAGGTCCTGCGCATCGAGGTCACCAACACCGCAGGCACCCCCAGCGCCTCGTCCGCGACCGGCCACGGCCACGGTCTCATCGGGCTGCGCGAACGACTTGCCGTCTACGGTGGCACCCTGCACAACGCCCCACGCCCCGAGGGCGGCTACCGCATCGAAGCCCTCATCCCCCTGACCCGTACGGAGAGCTCGTGACCGCCCCGCTCCGCGTCGTCGTCGCCGACGACCAAGCCCTCGTACGCACCGGCTTCCGCATGATCCTGACCGCCGACGGCATCGACGTCGTCGCCGAGGCCGCCGATGGCAACGAGGCCATCGAGGCCGTACGCCGCACCCGCCCTGACGTCGTTCTCATGGACATACGGATGCCCCACCTCGACGGTCTGGAGGCCACCCGCCGCATCCTCACCGGCGCCCCCGGCGAGCCCCGGGTGATCATCCTGACCACCTTCGACCTCGACCACCTCGTGTACGCGGCGCTGTCCGCAGGCGCCAGCGGTTTCCTCCTCAAGGACGTCACACCGGAACATCTCAGCGCGGCCGTCCGCCTGATCCGCACCGGCGACGCGCTCCTCGCCCCGGCCATCACCCGCCGCCTGGTCGAACGCCATGCCACCCGCGACGCGCGAACCACCACCGCCCACCGCGACCTGGCCACCCTGACCCCACGCGAACTCGACGTACTGCGCCTGCTCGCGCAAGGCCTCAGCAACGCCGAGCTCGCCGCCCGCCTCCACCTCGCCGAGACCACCGTCAAGACGCACGTCACCCGCGTCCTGGCCAAACTCCGACTCCGCGACCGCGTCCAGGCCGTCGTCACCGCCTACGAAACCGGCTTGGTCACGGCGGGGGATCGTGACATCGACCAGGAAACACCATCGGTGCCGGAGGCCTGAAGGCGCGCACGCCCTGCCCCGCCCTGCCCCGCCCTGCCCCGCCCTGCCCCGCCCCGCCCCGCCTCAAGAGGCCTCCGCCGGACCCGGTGAGTGCTGCTGCGTTCGCTGATGACGCATGCGGGCCCGCAGTGACGGGTAGCGCGAGTACTTGTCGGTGTCGCTGAGGTGCGCGGCTGCCGCGATCGCCGGATCGACCACCCCGGCCGGCCAGTTCTTCGGCACACCTCGAAGCTGCTCGCCGGCTTCGGCGAGCAGCATCCGACCGACTGCCGCGCGCCTGCCAAGTCGCAAGCCCAAACCTGCTACTCAGCAGGCGGACCGCGCACCGGCTGGACCAGGCCGGGCGCAACGCCGCCGACCGCACCCGCATTCGGGCCCGCGGCCTAGCGTCGTTGGTCACGTAACAATGTCGGTGACCAGCCGACAGGGTACGGGCAGGGGCCGTGCCACGGCCGTTCCTTCATGACGGTCCGGCCCGCAGGTCGTGTGCGGGTCCAGTTCCGTTCAGAAGTTGATCCAGTCGGCCCACCAGAAGGTGGCTTTGTAGGCACCACGGATGGCGTTGCGGCCTCGGTTGCCTGCCAGGAGGGCAATGCCCAGGGCGACGAGGAACCAGACGGCGAAGACGGCGGCGATGACAGCACCGATCTTGAGTGACCAGGCGACGCTGATGCCGGTGATGGCGACGGCGGTGAGGACGAAGCCGATATGTGCGACCCGTACGTCGACACGAAGCGCTTCGCGGCCGACGTCTCGCGTCGCCCTCATATCGGCGTCATAACGCTCCCTCGCCGCGCCGGAGTCGGCGTACGGCCCTTCTGGCCAGTCCTGTTGCATCCGCCGACTCCTATCTCCTCGCACGGATTATGTCTGGTGCTGCTGTGACTGAGCGGGGGCGGGTCTGTGCGCAACGAAGACGAGAGGGGGTGAATCGGAAGATTCGGTCTTGTTGCAGACCAGCTTCCGGCCACGAGATCCGCCCGCCCTGAGATTGCCGCGATGCTGCTCATGTTCTACTGCCTCGCATGCCGTTGCTGCTGCTGGATCTCGACAACACCCTGGTCGACCGCGACGCTGCCTTCCGAACCGCTGTCGCGGCATTCCTCGCCGAGCACGGCCTGCCCGATACCGACCTCACATGGGTGATGACGAAGGACGCCGGTGGCTATGCCGCCCGCGACGACGTTGCCACGGCCATGAGCGACCGATACCGGAGCAGGGTGCCCGCCGAAACCATTCAAACATTGCTCGACCACGGCGCGGCCGATCGCGTCGCGCTCACGAACTCCACTCGCACGGCACTGATGAGAGCCCGAACTGAGGGCTGGACCAGCGTCATCGTCACCAACGGCCGTACCAGTCAGCAAGAGGACAAGATCCGCCATGCCGGGCTCGACCAACTCGTCCATGGCTGGGTGATCTCCGAGGCAGTTGGCCACAAGAAGCCCGAGCCGGAGATCTTCCATGCTGCCGCGAACACCGTCGGAATGCCTCTCGCCGGTGCCTGCGTCATCGGCGATTCACCGCATGCTGACATCGCCGGCGCAGATGCCCTCGGGCTTCGAAGCGTGTGGGTGTCGAACGGGCAGCCATGGAAACGGAGTTCCTTCCGTCCCACCCATGCTGTGCAGAATGTCGCAAGCGCAATCAACTACGTCATCGGCACAGCGAGATGACGGCCACCGTTGCCTTGCCGCCCCGTTCGGTAAACGACAACTGGCAATGGGCTGCACGGCGCAGCGCCCAGTTATATCCCGGAACGCGGTGGCGTGCGGGGATGGCGATAAAGGGAGGCGATCGAGAGCCCCGGCGTGAGAAGGTGCGCATGAATCGCGGACGGGGGACACATGGGGCTCGACTACAGCTATGACATGTATCTGCGTCCGCGCAATATCGCCAGGGTGTTGACCAATCTGGCCGCGCTGGCGCCACCGGAACGCGACGTGTCGCCGCTTGAGGTCATCTTGCCTGGCGGAGAACGTATCGTCCTCCCGTTTACGTCCAGGTTCAAGAGTGATCCGGTCGATTGCTCGACAGGCAGCGAGTTCGAACTCGACACGGTCCTCGTGTTCGACGTGGATGACGTCCTGCGTGAGTTCTCGCGGACGGACGGCCCTGACCTTGAGACGGACGGTCGTCTACGGCTCGGGTACATCTACGTCGAGGTCCGGTTCCAGTCCTTCTTCGACCCGGTTTACGCGTCGGTGTATTGCTGGCCCGCGACGTCGAGGATGAGCCGCTTGTTCGCACGGTCGGCGAACGCCAGGAAGGCGTTCACCGACCTCGCCGCCGCCAGCGGCGCAGTGTGCTGCCTCTTCGACACCGGCGACGGTGCCCCCGAGTACGTGTGCTCGCTCAACGGGCAAACCGTCAACGAGGCAATCGGTGGACCCCGATTCCCGAGCAGGCAGGCACTTGTGGCGACGTGGGACGACTCGACGATGTGAGCCGACGGGCGCTCGAAATCCGCCACCGGGGCGACCGCGCGGGAACTGGCTCCACTTGATGACCTTGGTCCTTAGCCGCGCAGCCGCGAAGGTTTTCTTGGACCTCGTCTCGATTGCCTGCGATAGAAAGTCGAGCGGGTTCGTGGAGCTGGGCGCTTCTGCTAGTCCCTCCCTCGGTCAGATTGTGTCGGCAGCGCTGTGTGGACGATCATGCGTCGATGGACATGGGCTATTGGGCGGTGCTCGCGGACTCGGAGCGGGAGCAGTGGAACTACGTTCCCCGCCAGACGGTGGGGCCGCTGAGATTCGGAGACGATCGACATGAGGCGGTAGCGATCATGGCGGGGCATGGCTTCGCTGCCGAGGAGCGTGAGATTGAGCGGTGGAATCCGCAGCGGGCCCAGTGGCGCGTCGAGTTTCGCAGGGTTGAGTCGGACAAGCATCGCTCTGCTGTGAAGTGCTATTTCGTTGAAGGCGTGGGCTTGACCTGCGTGCTCGTCGATGGGCTGCGCGGTCCCCAGGTCATCTGCGAGGGGATCCGCCTGATCGGCCGTGTGCCGTCGGAGCTGGACGCGGAGATGGAGGCGCGCGCTGATGAACGTGGCCTAAGCATCTCGTTTTGCCTCACGGGCGACCTGTGCTGGCCGGACTTCGAGTTCGATCGGGGCGGACAGCGCGCTGGCGATACGGTCCTGAGCTGGGCATCGTTCGTCAACACGGGAGAGATCGCGGGTACTTCCTGGGACATCACTCCCGCCGAGGTCTGGCACCACTGGTAGATCGCTCCTGGCGCTGAACCCTGAGAGGGTGCGCCTCATCGGATGAGTCGGCGGTAGCAGATGAGGGCGCCGGACGGCTCGAAGCCGCGGCGGGCGATGCGTGGCACGATCTGTCGACGGCGCAGCCAGCCGCGCAGGTGGTCGAAGTCGTAGCCCTTGTCGGCGTGGAGTTTGGCCGGGCGGCGGCGCCGGGGCCCGTAGCGGGAGCGGATCGGCGGGATGCCGCGCATCAGCGGTATCAGAGCCTGGCTGTCGTGGAGGTTGGCGCCGGAGACGCCCACCGAGATCGGCAGCCCGTCGCGGTCGCAGATGACGTGGATTCTCGACCCGAGTTTGCCGCGGTCCGTCGGATTCGGTCCAGACAGGCCCCCCTTTGACAGCCCAGACACTGGCCGAGTCGATCGCGCAGCGCGACCAGTCCGGCTCGCCACTCCCGCCGAGCCGGTCCAGCATCACGCGGTGCAGCGTGGCAGCTGGTGTCGTCTTCGCCGGGGGCACCGATGTTCAGGTCGAGGTGTCCGTCGCCGTCGATGTCGCCGGTGGCGGCGCCGAAGCGCTCGTCGGCCTCGAACGCGTCGGGGACGCCGGGCTGGCCCGAGCCCTTGGGGAGGGATGTAGTGCGTCAGTGTGCGGCCAGAGTGCCCTGTTCGCGGGTGGCGACGGAACCCTTGCACTCGGCGGTGGCGTCGGCGGCGCCTGGCTGCGCGGCGTCGAAGATGGCGGTGAAGCGGGCGGCGTACGCGTCGTGCGCCGCGTCGTCATCGATCTTCAGCAGCGCTTCGTCGTTCTGACGGAGAGCCGGGTTGCTGTAGTTGTGGCTTCCGGTCCACACCAGCTTGTCCGGCTTGTTCAGGTAGGCACCGTCGATCAGCAGGAACTTGGAGTGGATGAGACGGCGGCTGTTCGTCGGGTCGCTGTCGTCCTCGTGGTTCTCGCAGCGGATGGCGGGGCCGCCGCTGTAGTGAACCGTCTTCCAGGCGGTGGTACCCATCGAGGAGTAGACGATGGACACGCCGCAGCCCTGGTCGCGCAGCTCGGCGAGTTCGGCGGCGACAGCGGTGCGGGTGAACAGGAACATGCCGAGGCGGATCTGGGTGGTGCGCTGGACGCCGTCGGCGTCGGTGTACTTGCAGCCGCTGATGTTGTCGAGGATACCGACCACGGTGTCGGTGCTCGCCGTGGTGCCGGCCCGGGGGAAGAAGTACGGCTTGTACGGGCCGGAGGTCGGCTGGGTGGAGTAGGCCCAGGAGTCCCAGTCCATGCCGGCGAGTTCGGCGAAGTACGCGCTGTAGGTGGCGTGCAGGCCCGGATCGGCGGCGATGTAGGCGTCGTTGTACATCTTGGTCCAGCTGCCGGTGCTGAAGTTCGATGAGGACTGCACCACCACGTCCTGGAGGTCGCCGGTGTCGGAGAAGAGCCAGAACTTGTTGTGGTTGATGGAGTCGCCGAGGGCGGGCTCGCCGAGGCAGGACTTGTTCTCCGGGCACATGCCGACGAAGGAGGGCTGCTTGCGGTCGGTGCCCAGGGCCGCGGCGAGAATGCTGTACGTGGTCGACTCGGGCCTGCTGCTGACGCTGCCCTGGTCGAGTACGACCTGCACGTCGACCTGGCGTTCGGTGTGCGCGGCGGCGAGGGCGCGCGCCACTTCGGCGTCCCAGAACTGGTAGACGGTGACCTTGATGTCCGCACCCGGCGCGGTGGCCGCGATCAGGTCGAGGATCCGCAGCCGGATCGCCTGCTGTTCCGCGACGGTCCCGTCGGGCTGGTTGAAGACCCAGCCGGTCGAGGCGGTGGCCGCCCGTGCCGCGGGGGCGGTGCCGCCGAGCAGGACGGATAAAGCGAGCAGCAGCGCTGTCGCGGCGAGCATCACGGGGCGGACAAATCGGTGTGGGGCGCCGGACATGCGGGCTCCTCGGTGGGGATGGGTGGGGAGGCAGACAAGAGCCAGGGGCTCCCGGAGGTGTTCCGGGAGCCCCTGGACGGTCGGTCGGCGGCCGGGATGCGGTGGCCGTCGACCGGGTGGGATCAGCGTGCGGCGGTGCCGAAGGCGGTGCCGGTGGCGGGCAGGCCGCCGGTGCCGGGCTGGTAGGTGGTCACCGTTCCGTCGGTGCCGCCGGGGATGACGTTGCCGATCGGCAGGGCGTGCAGGGCGCCGTAGGAGCTGGGCCCGTAGGGCAGGCCCGCGTACAGGCGGGTGCCGGTGAAGTGGATGCTCTCGCCCAGGCGCTGGCCGGCCTTGGGGGTGCCGGGGATGCCGTCGCCGTCGCCGGCCTCGATCCACAGGTCGTTGTCACCGGCCGCGCCGATCAGGCCGAAGACGTGGATGGCGCCGGACTCGGTCTCGGTGCCGATGGCCTCGCCCGGGGTGCCGACGGCGACGAGCAGGGTGGCGGCGGTGGCGGCCTGGCGCGGGGCGGTGTTGATCGCGGTCAGGCTCTCGCCCATCCGGTCCCCGGCCTCGGAGGTGCCGCTGACGGTGTCGTCGGCCTCGCCCTGACGCAGTTCGCGCAGGTAGCTCCAGGACTTGTCGGCGTTGATCCGCACCAGGACGACGCGGCCCGCCTGGTCGCGGTCCTTGCCGCCCGCGGTGGTGGTCTCGCCCGGCGAACCGATCGCGAGGATCGAGGTGTTGGCCGCGGCGGTGGCGGAGGCGCGGTACGAGGTCATGGCCAGGGCGGCGCCGAACTCGTCGCCCTTCTCGGCGGCGCCGACGATGGCGCTGTTGTCCTGGTCCATCCCGCCGATGCTGGTGGGCCGGCCGTCGGCGTCCAGGGTGTGGCTGAACAGGGCGACGGTGCCGGAGTCGGTGGCGGCATCGACGGCCTCGCCGGGGGCGCCGATGGCGAAGTAGTTCTCGTCGCCGGTGACGGCGGCGCCGAACTTGTCGCCGGCCTCGACGGTCCCGGGCACGCCGGTGGGCAGGTCCTGGTGGAGGGTGCGGCTGGTGTCGTCGTAGACGTAGAAGGCCATGCCGCCTTCCTTCTCGGTGCCGACGGACTCGCCGGGTACGCCGATCAGGATCCAGGGCCGTCCGGCAGCGGTAGTGCCGGCGGCCAGGGACTGGCCCATGTGGTCACCGGCCTCGGAGGCGGAGGAGAGGATGGCGCCGGTGCCCGCGCCCTGCTCCAGGTGCTTGGCCTTGACCGTGCCGGTGCCCAGGCCGCCCGAGGCGCCGAAGAGGATGTCGACCATGCCGGCGTCGGTGGCGCCGTCGAGGTCCTCGCCGGGGGTGGAGACGACTAGGTCGGTGTAGCCGTCCTGGTCGTAGTCGACGGTGTCGATCGCGGTGCCGAAGCCGTCGCCCGCCTCGGCGCCGCCGGCCACCCAGTCCAGGTCCTGGTCGATCTGGGCGGTGCCCTTGCCGCCGCCGTACACGATGCGTACGAGGCCGGCCCCGGCGTCGCCGCCGACGTTCGCCTTGGCGTCGGCGATCGCGATGTCCTCGATGCCGTCGCCGTTGAAGTCGGTGATGTCGGTGGCGCCGACCGTGGTGTCGATCCAGGACTTCAGATCGTCCACGCGCACGCCGATGGCGTCGGTACGGGTCTCGGACGCGTCGGTGCCGAAGCAGCCGCCCTGCCAGGAGCGGGAGTTGATGCCGACCAGCTCGAGAGTGCTGCCGTTGGCGGCGAGCTGCGGACCGCCGGTGTCACCCGCGCACAGCGTGGCCCCGTCCTTACCGGCCAGCGGCAGATCGCTGCTGCTGGTGGCGCCGACGGTGAAGGCACCGGTGTGCAGCTTCAGCGGCGACCACTCGGTCTTGGTGCGCCCGTAGCCGGCCGCGGTCACGGTGGTACCGGCGGCCGGGGCCTGGGTGGCGAGGGCGGCGGGGGTGACGGTGGTGACCGGCTTGTCCAGGCGGGCCAGCGTCACATCGCGGTCGGTGCGCGGCGCTATCTGGGTCACCGTGCGGACCTGCCCGGCGGTCGTGCCCAGGTCGGTGCGGCCGATGGTGGCCTTGGTCGTCTTGGCGGGGGCACCGGCGGCGGGCTTGCCGTCGGCCGAGAAGCAGGTGGCGGAGGTGAGCAGCCACTGCGTGTCGACCAGGACGCCGGAGCAGGTGCGCTCGTTGTCGCCGATGTCGATGCGGGCGGTGAACACGGCGGTCTGGGCTGCGGCTTCTGAGCCGACGAGAGCCTGGGCGGGCAGGGCGGTGAACATACCGGCCGCGACGGTGGTGGCGACCAGGCTGCTCAGCAGCGCTGCCCGGGTGGTTGTTCTGGGCACGGAAATACCGGATCCGATCAAGTTTGTCAGAGGAGCAACATGCGCGGTGATGGCCCGACACTGGGTCCGAGCACACGGCGAAATGCGCTGGGTGCGAGGAGAAGTGTTGTGGCGCCGGTGGGGCCGCTCAGGGCGTTGCGCAGCCGTGGGGTACTTCGAGGCGCCGACATCTTCATGGTGGGTTCGAGACCTACTTCGTGGTCCGCAGCTCGAGGAGCATGAAGTCGCGTTCCTCCGGGTCGGCGGTCTCGCCGACGTTGGTCCAGAGGTTCTTCTTGATGTCGTAGGTGGTTGTCTCGTCGTCCACGGTCATGGTGGCTTCGGTCGTGTAGTCGTTCCCGCGGATGCCGTAGACAGCGGGGATCTCCATCGTCAGAAACCCGGAAGCGCCGGTGACGCGGAAGCAGTACAGCTTGTTGTCGTCGCGGGAGCGCACCTCCAGCTGCCCGGAGCCGGTGACGCAGTCGGCGAGCACGATGTGACCGTCGCCCCGCTTGAGGGTGATGCCCTTCTCGGCCTTGATGGCGTCGGCGCCCGGATAGTCGAAGGTCTCGACGAGGTAGCCCGGCGCCTCGTCGGCAATGGGAACAGCAGTTGCGGAAGTGTCGGACCGGGTGTCGGCCAGCACCATGGCGGTCGCGGCGACAGCGGCCGCGACCGCGGTCCCAACCAGGCGTTTGAGCTTCATTGTTGTGATGTCCTCATGGGTCAACTGTGGTGGAGTTGTGGGGGTCTCCGTCTTATCATCGAACTGGATCTTCGTTGCCCACGGAGATGGACCGGCCCCACTGTTGAGGTGCGGGTTCTTGTGGGTGTCCAGGTGTCAACGGGCGATTGGCCAGCGCATGAAGCGCGAAAGCCCTGCAGGCATACCGGGGAAAATTGGGCATACCATGAAGGTGCCGCGCAGTCTCAAGTGGCTTGGGGGGAGCGGCCTCCCGCGTATATGCGTTGTGTAACGATTCGAGTGCGGCGGAAGGTTGTGCTGCATTCTCGTGAGGCGCGTCACAATGGGCGGGTCGCGAGGTCGGCATGCCCGGAGTCGCCCGTAGGTCTGCGCACGCAGATTCGCGGATGCCGCGGATTGGTCCCTTCTGTCGTTTCAGGGTTCGGTGGACTTTCTGTCGCGGTCCTGAAGGCTGGGCGTAAGGGATCTTAGGTTCGGAAAGTGTCATCTTTCCGGAGTGAGCGGCTTTGTGCGTGCCCCCCATTGCCCCAATATGCCCCGCAATTGCGGTACTTGCGCCGAGGTGTTCTCAATGGCCACCTGTAAGTCGCGGGCCTACAATGATCATTTCAGTCGGGCAAATCAGGTGATGTGGCGCATTTTTATGGCGTTATGCCCAACATGTGAAGCTTCAGTGTTGGTGCATCCCTGTGCCCTGTACATCGATGAAGAAAGGCGCATTGTGTCGAGATCTCGAAGACCAGGGGGACGGGTTCCTCTGGCCGGTTTGTTGCGTACTGCAGCCACCTGTCTGGTGGCTCTCTCCGTGACGGTCGGTTCCGCGAGTCTGGCAACCGCCGACGACGCTGCTGGGGCACAGACATCCGCCAGTGCGGCGCGCGCCCAAGTTCTCCATTTGTGGCGCGTGGGCGGCAAGGCGACGAAGGAGGCCGCCGCGCAGGCGCTGTTGGGCAGCGATGCCGCTGTGACGCAGTTCCTGGAGTCCGGGCAGCAGGGGGTCGTCGAGGAGGACAACCGCATTGCCGTGCTGCGCATGCTGAACACCGCTGGACCTGGTGTGCAGCAGGCCTCGCAGTCGGCGCTCGACGGCACGGCCGCGGAGCTGCAGACGTTCCTCACCGAGGGATGGGCCGTTCCGTACGGTGACGACCAGCGGGTCGAGGTGCTGCGGATCATGGGCGCCGGCGGGCGCGGGGTGCAGGCCGCCGCACAGGCCGCTCTGGACGACGGCTCGGAGGAGGCGCTGGCCGGTTTCCTCAACGAGGGCCAGTACACAGCCCGGCAGGACGACGAGAGCGTCGAGACCCTGAAGATAATGGGCGTGGGCGGCCCGCAGGTCCAGGCTGCTGCCCAGGCGGCGCTGGACGGCACTGCCGATGACGTTCACGACTTCCTCGAGTCGGGGCAGTACGTTGCCCGCGACCGTGATGAAGAGACCATGACGATCACGGAGCTGGCGGCGCTTGCCACCAGCGCCGGCAAGCGTGCGAAGTCCGAGACGGACAAGGCCAAGGCGACCTCGGCGCGTGCGGTGAAGGCGTCGCAGTTGGCGAAGGAAGCGGCCGAGAAGGCTGCGGCCGAGACGGCTGCGGCCAAGGAGTCGGCCGAAAAGGCGTCGAAGGCCGCCGGGCGGGCGGCGGATGCCGCGGATGCCGCCGCCAGCGCGGCCAGCACCGCTATCCGGGCGGCTGGAGAGGCGATGTCGGCTGCGCGCACTGCGGCCAACGCCGCGTCCGCGGCGGCATCCGCGGCGGCTGCCGCGGGCCAGGCCGCAGCCCGCGCCTACGACCAGGCCACCGCGGCGTCGAAGGACGCCTTGCAGGCCTCGGCCGCCCGTACGGCAGCAGAGACGGCCAGCAAGGCCGCCAAAAGCGCCCGCACCGCGGTCGCTGCGGTGACCAACGCTCTGGACGCGCTCGTCGAAGCGGTGAATTCCGCACTCGCCGCGGCCAGCGCCGGACAGCACGCGGCAGCGGCCGCCAGCGCGGCGTCGGAGGCCGGCGCGTACGCGAATGTCGCCGACAGCCAGGCACGCCGTGCGGCCGATGCGGCGGCTCGGGCCCGTCGAGCTGCCTCTACCGCGACCAGTGCGGCGAACGCTGCGCAGTCATTCGCCAACAAGGCGGCGGCCTCGGCCCGTACGGCACGCGATGCGGCCAATGACGCGGCCACCCATGCCGAGAACGCGGCCAAGGCGGCGAACGAGGCCGCACTGCATGCGGGCGAGGCACGCGACTACGCCAACCAGTCCAGCAAGCACGCCACCGCAGCCCTTGCCGCGGCGAAGGTCGCGAACACCGCGGTCGCCGAGGCCAAGGTCGTGGAGCAGACCGCACGGGATTCCGAAGCGGCCAAGCTCAAGGCCGATCTGGACAACGCGCTGCTGCTCGCGGAGGAGGGCAAGAAGGCCTACGAGAAGGATCAGCAGGCGCAGGTCGACGCGCAGACCGAAGAAGGCCGGCGCGACGCAGAGACCCGCCAGCTGCTCGATGAGGCGGGCGCTGACGGTGTCTCGGACGACGTCGCCGTCGCCAAGGGGCGACAGGCCGCGATCCGGCTGCTGGACGATGGCGGCACGTGGACCCAGCAGGCCGCCGAAGCGGCGCTGACCGGCAGCGCCGAGGACACGCTCGCCTGGGTGCGCGGCGGCTACCAGGCAGCGACCGCCCAGGACGACCGGGCTGCCGTCACGCACCTGAGGGACACTGGGACCGAGGAACTGCAGGCCGCTGCGCAGACCGCGCTTGAGGGCACCGATGCCCAGATCGCTGAGTTCCTGAAGACGGGTCAGCACACGGTTCAGGCCGACGACTACCGGGTGGAGATCCTCAAGCTCTCCGGTCAGGGCGGGGCCGCGATGAAGAAGGCTGCGACGGCGGCCATCGACGCCGGAACCACCGAGGCGCTGCGCAAGTTCATCGAGGTGGACCAGTACACGGCCCGCGAAGAGGACGAGCGCGTCGCAACCCTGAAGATCCTCTCCGACGGCGGTGCCCAGACCCAGGCCGCCGCGCAAGTCGCACTGGCCGGCCCGCCCAGCATGCTGCACCAGTTCGTCGAGACCGTGCAGTACAAGACGGCCCGCCAGGACTACGAGCAGGCCGCACACGTGGCAGGCGTGCAGAAGCTGCTCGCCCAGGGAGCCCGTGCCGCTGCTCAGGCCAGTCAGAACGCGGCTCTGGCCGCGGCTGCCGCGGCGACCGCCAACAATGCCGCGGACAAGGCCGAGGGGTACGCGGCCGACGCCAAGAAGTCGGCCGACGACGCGGCCGGTTACGCCACCGAGGCGGAGGGCTACGCCGATCAGGCCGAGTCCTCCGCAGTCCGCGCGCAGAACTCCGCCAACCAGGCCAGGGACGCGGCGGCCACCGCGGAGCAGGCTGCGGATGACGCCGCCTCATCGGCGCACTCGGCGGCGGCATCGGCCACGCGCGCGCATGCCTCGGCCGACTATGCCTACCAGCAGGCAGACGCCGCTGCGGCCTCGGCGCTGGCGGCAGGCAAGGATGCTGCAGCCGCGGCGAAGGCCTTCGGCGAGGCGCTCGTGGCAGCCATCAAAAAGATCGAGGAAGAGCAGCGCGAGAACGAGAAGCCGCCTGCTGAGGAGGGGGATGGTCAGATGGACTATCCCGACTCCGACAATGAGGAGCTGGTGGGCGAAGGCGGGCTGTCCGCCTCGGACAAGGCGCAATTCGCCCTGGACATCGCAGGCATCTTCGACCCGACGCCGATCAGTGACGGCGCATCAGGTCTGATGAGCCTGTTCAAGGGCGACTGGGCCGGTGCGGGACTGGCGGCAGCGGCGTTCATCCCGTACGCGGGTGACGCCCTGGCCAAGCCGGTCAAGTTCGCCAAGTACCTGGACAACTTCGGGCACCTTGCCAAGTACGTTGACGACATCGACTTCGTCAAGGGTGCGATGAAGAGTGTCAAGCACCTGTCGCCCAGTCAGTGGGAGCACGCGCTCACCCTGATGAACAAGATGTCGGGCGACGCCTCGAAGGCGTACACCAAGGGTGCTTGGAGCAACCTGGCCAAGTCGAAGAGGCTGCCTACGGACGGCCCGGTCCCGTTCGTGCCGCCCAAGAAATGGGATCCCAAGCGGCCCCAGGAGAGGGGAGGCGGCTACAAGGACCGGTATGGGAACATCTGGACACGCGCGAAGGACGGAAAGGACGAGTGGGACGTCCAGATCCCCAAGGGGAAGAACTTCGAGATCTTCGCCGGCAGTAAGAATCAGGGCAAGGACTATTCGCACGCCAACATTTCGAACGATGGGCACGTAACGCACTGATGGACTTCATTCGACTCATCGCGGACGACGAGGTCGTCTTCCAGATCAGCATGAACCGAGAAGACGTGCACGCTGCCGACGAGGCGCTGCAAACATGGCTCCCGCTGGTATCCCGCCTGCGGCCCATAGGAGTGGAGTTCGCGGAAGCGGACCCGAGCGGTCTGCGCCACGGTTTCATGGGCACGCTGATGGTGGCGCGCCGGCTGCCTGGAAAGGCCTCGGCGCCGCAGGAGTTCGAGCAGTTGCTGCGCGAGGTGCTCGCCGAGCTGGAAGCCCCGGAACTCCGCGTGCGGTTCAACGAGGGTGAAGGTCTGGAGGCGAGGGCTGAAGCGCCCCATGGCCCTCAGCCTGGTTATGGGCCCCACGGCGTCTATGTGCTCTTCGCCGCCCTGGGATATGACCCGCTGAACCCAGAAGGCGGCGTCATGGATTACGACGACGACGAGGATCTGTAGGCGAGGCGGCCCCAGGAGTTCGTACTCCTGGGGCCGCCTGTGCGTTCGGTTGAGGTGTGCTCGGCCGCGATGAGGGACCAGTCGCTAACCCACCTTCAGTTCCATCTCGCAGTCGAGAGACTGTGTGAACTCACGATCTCCTTGGCGGTACTGGAACCGGCAGTGCTCAACATTTTTCCGGGGCGGTGAGGTGATGCGGATTTTGGCCTGGAAGAATATGTCGCTCTGTTTCTTGGGTGCGACTTTGACCGGGGATTTTGCGTAGTCCTTCAGGTGGGCGAAGTCCGGCGTGTCCGACTCGCCGTCCAGAGCCAGCAGAGGCAGCCCGTCGGTGTCGTTGATGTTGTAGGCCGCGTAGCCGAGTACCTTGAGGCCCTTCGGCGGGTCGATGATGCTTGCTCCCGTGATCGCAATGCTTTTGCCGCTCACATTGTTCGGCACGGGGAGGGCGAAGTACCATGTCTGGCCCACCTTTGCGTGGACGTTTCCGACGGTTCCGCTCGACTGTGCCCCCTCAGAGTCCAACGCGTTTCCGTCGGACGGAGACTGAGACGGGGACGCCGAGCAGCCGGCGAAGACGAGGGCGCACGCCAGCGTGGCCGTCACTCTAGTAAGAGTAGAAGACGCCCGGCTTCCCCGAAGGACTGTCATTCTTTCCCCAGATGTAGTGCTTGGAGTTCTTCCGGTCGCCCGCGGTGATGCGCTGCTTGTGATCGCGGTCGTAACCCGTCGACCCGCCCAGGGAGACCCCGTACGCGCTGACGGCGCCCGACCACTTGATGCTGCGGTTCCTGCTGAGTTGGAAGTACGAGCCTCGCGCGACGTAGGCGCGGTGACTCTTCTTGGAGTCCAGGTAGGCGACGCCGTCCTTGTTCCGGACGTCCTTGCCGTACTTACCGGTGGCGCCACCCGAGGGGATGGTGTACTTACCGGGCTTGATGACGTAGCGGATGAACGTGTTGCCGCCGCCGCACTTCCACGTCTCCTTGTACTTCGTGTACTTGATCGGCACCTTCCACTGCTTCGCGTAGTACGGGCCCTTGTTGGTGTAGCCGGTGGTGACGCTCATCGAGGAGCCGAGGCTGGCGCTTCCGGTGATCGTCCAGTTGCTGCCCGTCTTCGCGGCGACGTCGACGGTCGACGACAGTTTGCTGTCGTAGTCCACCGATGCCTTGGCGTCCCAGTAGGCGTGCCCTTCGCCCACCGTTGTGTAGTAGATCTTCTTGTCGATGACCTTGGTCTTCGTACGGTCGCACCCGCCGTCCATCGGGCGCACCACCAGGTTCTTGGTGTCCTGCCCGTTGACGATGTAGGGATTGAAACCGGTCGGCAGGTCGCCCGTGGCGTTCTGCCACTTGGGGAGCGGGCTGTCGCCGAGTGTGTCGGTGGTGCCCGCTTCCTGCTTCTCGGCCCAGCTCGCGGCGTAGCTCGCGGACATCTTGACGCTGGTCGTCGTGTCCTGTGCCTGGCTCAGGCTGGACACCTCGCCGCTGTCAGGGGTGGTGCCCAGCGGCAGGACCTCGGCGGGCGTGGCGCTCTCGTCATCGGCGACGGCCAGGCTCAGCGCCGACGCGGTGGCAGTGGCCGGGGCCGCGGTGAGGTGGGTGATTCCTCCCATCGGAACGCCGGTCGAGGTCGTGCCCGTGACGGTCGCCATCGCGTTGACGATGCCGCCGTTCTCGGCCGCTGCCTGCTGGACGTCGGCCGGGAGCGACTTGGGCAGGGTCAGCGACCAACTGCCGTCGGCTGCCGTCACAGCGGTGCCGAGGGCGGGAAGCTCCACCTCCGTGCCGTCCTCGGGTACGGCGTCGATCGCCTCGACCTTGACGGTCAGTCCGGCGGCCGGTGCTCCGCTTCCGAGGACGAACTTGCCTTTGAGTACTTCCGGAGCGGCGGGAGCGGCCGGCTCGCCCGGTTCCTCGGACACGGCGGCAGGGGCGTCGGGGTCGTCCGCCGCGGCGCCCAGTGTGGGCTTCGACTCTCCCGCGTCCGTGAGGCAGGTGGCGGTGTCCGCGAGGACTTCGCCGGAAAGTCCCTGGCCGTAGTCGGTGTTGGTGGCGGTGAGGCTCGTCGATCCCGCGTAGGCCCGCACCGTGCCGTCGCTGGTGGCGGTCCGCACAGTTCCCGGGCCGGCGCTCCAGCCCTGCGTCTGGGTGGCGTCGGTGGTGCCGACGACGGTGCCCTGGGCGGGGAAGCCGGGGCGCGGACTGGCCGTGTAGGGCCAGGCCCGGATGACTCCGTCCGTCAGGGTGTATGTCGTCGAGCCGACTGCCCATACGTCGTCGGCGTTGGTGAAAGCGACCACCGCGGGGTCGCCGATGCTCAGGACGTCGGGGTCCAGAGTGACGTCGCCCGCACCGGTGAGCGGTGCGCTCTGGTGCCATATTTCGAGCTTGCCGCCGCCGTGGATGGAGAAGATGAGTTCCCCGTTGGACCACACGCGGTTGTGTCGTGCCGTCCAGTTGGACGTGTAGGTCTTGACCGGTGTGAGGAGGCTGCCCCCGCTGCCGCTTCGGTCCTGGAAGGACTTCAGCACCCCGGCCGCCGTGATTTCGTAGATGACGCCGTGGCCTCCTGTGAAGTAATAGCTGCCGCTATTCAGGGTGGCCGATTTTCCGGAATCGATGAGGGTCGATTCGGATGCGTTCGACGGGTTCCAGTCGACGAATTTCTGAAGCTTTTTCCCGTCGGGATTGATGAGGTAGGTCGAGACCTCTGTCGCGCACGCTTCTGCCGCGGCAGCCGTGGCGCCCCCGGTGAATTCAGGTGCCGTGATCGAGCCCACGGCCAAGGCTACGACGAATGCCCCGCTCATGAGGAGTCTGGTCCGACTCCGTGAAATGCTGGATGACACTCAGGTTCCCCCTAGTATCGAAGACCGAGGTCGTGCGGTCTTCCGTGAGATGGATGAAATCACGGGGTGCCCCCTCTTCAAAGGTCCTTCACAGATTCGGTGATCGTTTCAGGGCCTGTGAGGTGGTATGTCCGGCCCGCTTTCTCGATTCCTGAGATTCGCTTGAGCTTTTTCTGAGCAAGGTGATGGAGGTGAAGGCGGGAACCCGGGCGCTGTCGAAGAAGCTCGTCGCCGCTGAATGCGGCGGAAAGCGACGATGACAGAGACCTGGCCGGCCGCAGGCGTCACGACCTCGGCGGCCGCAGCGCTGAGGAGTACCGCCCGCCTCCGGCGTGCTCCCGGAACGGCTGCGTGGCCGCTGCCTGTTCGCGTACTTCCGGTCCTGTGCCCGAACGCAGCCGCGAAGTGGCCGGACTACGCTGGCCGAGTGATTGAGGACGGCTCCAGCGACAGAGGCAGTGTGACGACGGTGCGACGGATCGGAGCGACGATCCGTAGGCCGAGAGGCGCGTGGACACCAGCCGTCCATGCCCTTCTGAGGCACCTTCAGTCGGTGGGATTCAGCGGGGCTCCGCGCCTGTTGGGGACCGACGGTACCGACGAGGTGCTGTCGCTGCTCTATGGAGAGCCCGCGTTCGCGCCCTGGCCGGAGGCGTTGCGCGCCGCCGACGGAGTGGGTGAACTGGGCCGCTGGTTGCGCGGGTATCACGAGGCTGTCCGGACCTTCCGGCCACCGGCCGATGCCCACTGGCAGGGCCAGGAAGAGGAGTGGCGGCCAGGCATGGTGATCCGGCACGGAGACCTCGGTCCATGGAACTCGATCTGGGACGGTGGCCGACTCGTCGGCTTCATCGACTGGGACTTCGCGGCGCCCGGTCATGCCATCGACGACCTGGCCCAACTCGCCTGGTACGTCGTCCCGCTGCGGCCCGTGGAGCAGCAGCGACGAGCGTCGGTCACTGGCCTCAGCACGCTGCGGGCTCGCCTTGATGCGCTCTGCACCGCTTACGGGGAACGGCCCGAAGCCGTGATCGAGGCGCTGGACGCCCTTCAGTCCCGTGAGGCCGCGCGCATCGAACGCCTCGGCGGGCAAGGCATCGAGCCATGGGCCGGCTTTCTCGCCCGTGGTGACGCGGCCGAGATGCTGGCCGAGCAGTGCTGGATCCGTTCGGAGGGTGGCGCGCTCATGGGCACTGGGCGCGAGTGACAGCATCTTCCGGCCCGTGCACACGCGGGGGACCGCCGCTGCGACGCCAGCGCCGCGGCGACCCGCCGATCCCACGGACCACTGCTCCGGCTATCAGCCCGGGCGCCTGACCGGGAACCGGGCACGCGGAAAGCCGCCCCGGGACTCCCGTAGCCCTGGGGCTCGCGGCCGGGAATGCACCTAGGCGAACCGCCGGCCCGGACCTACCGTGCGCCTATGGATGCGCCGCGTACGCGCCAGGACGGCGTCACGACGAGCGCACACCGCGCGTTCAGGGGTGTTCTTGGAGGCCGGAATGGCGCAGAGCAGCATCGAGCAGAAGTTCACCACTCTGTTCGCTTGGTTCGATCGCGACGGTGACGGCTATCTGACCCGTGACGACTTCCAGGCGATCGGTGAGGTGTTCGCCGCGGTGGCGCCGGAAGAGGGCGCGAAGGGCGCGCTGCGGGAGGCGTTCGCCCTGTGGTGGGATGTCCTGGGCGAGGCCGGAGCGCCCGACGCGCAGGGCCGCATCGGGCCCGCGCGGTTCATCACCACCATGCGGTCCCACGTCGCCGCCGACGCGAAGACCGTCGAACGCCTGGTGATGCCCATCATCGACGCCCTCATGCGGGCCCTGGACACCGACGGGAGCGCCACTCTCACCGCTGACGAGTACGTCCGTATGTACGACGCGCTCGGCATCGATCAGGCCACCTCCGGTGCGGCCTTCCAGCGCCTCGACCGCGACGGCAGCGGCACCATCACCCACGACGAGTTCCGTATCGCCATCGAGGAGTTCTACCTCAGCACCGATACGGAGGCGCCCGGCAACTGGTTGCTCGGGCCGCCGCTGACGTAAGGGTGAGCCCTGGGACCACGGCCCCGAAAAACCCCGGACGCTCCGGGGCAGGGCTTGCGGCCCGGGACGAAAGGCATGCCGCTTTGAGGTCTTCCATCCCCATCTGATGAAGCTTGGAGTGTTGTCACGAGTCTGTGATGTTTCTTACGGTATGTGGTGATGTGCGGTTCCTAACTTCGTGAGTACGCGGTCTTCACGACGCGTTCGACTCATCCCGATCGAACTCATGGAAAGGGGCCGGCGCATGCAGACCTCTCGTTTTGTTCGCACGTCTGTGGCATCCGCCGTTCTCGGCCTCGGCGCGGTGACCGCCGTCGCCGCTACTGCCGAAGCCGCTCCACAGCCCGTCGCTTCCGCCGCCTCCCAGTACGGCTCCGGGGCGGGCGCCACCCAGACCGTCGGCGTGGTGCACCCCGGCAGTCGGCACAGCGAGCAGGACGTGCCGCAGCACTCCATCAAGCACCAGACCAAGCACCACACCAACCAGAGCGGCAAGACCCGCGACGTGCGACTCGCGGACGGCGACATCGCGCACGTCACCAAGCTGCCCCACGGCACCTACCAGGCGTGGATCACCCGGAAGGGAGTGCGGATCGCCGCCCTGGACGCCGGCCACAGCACGGCCCACACCCACGGTCACTTCTACGTACTCAACGCCCACACCGGGGCCGTACACCTGCGCTGACCCCTCATCCCGCCTCGGCCCCGCACTCCACCGCGTGGAGTGCGGGGCCGAGGCGGGCTTGCCCGGTAGGGCGGATGACTCAGTGGGGAGTCCCGCTGACGCGATCCGTAGGATCGGAAGACCAACGATCGGAAAACCAGCGATCGGAAGACCAACGACCGGAAGACCCGGAGGCCCGTCCCGCATGCGTCTGATCCTCATCCGCCACGGCCAGACCCCGTCCAACCTCAAGCACCTTCTGGACACCGCGGTGCCCGGTCCCGGCCTGACGCCGCTGGGGCAGGAGCAGGCTGCCGCGCTGCCCGAGGCGCTGGCGGGCGAGGCGATCGACGCGCTGTATGTCTCGACGCTGCTGCGCACTCAGCTGACCGCCGCCCCGCTGGCCGCGGCCCGGGATCTGGAGCCGGTGGTGCGCGAGGGGCTGCGGGAGCTGATAGCGGGTGAGCTGGAGATGCGCGGCGACGACGAGGCGGCCGACCTCTACATGACCACGGCGTTCGCCTGGGCGGCCGGTGATGTCGAGCGGCGGATGCCCGGCGCGGAGACCGGCACCGAAGCGCTGGGCCGCTTCGACGCCGTCGTCGCCGAGGCCGCCGGTTCCGGCGCGGGCTCGGTGGCGATGGTCAGTCACGGCGCGGCGATCCGCACCTGGGTCGCCGCCCGCGCCGTCAACGTCGACGTGGCGCACGCGGCGTCCCACCCGCTGGCCAACACCGGGGTCGTCGTTCTCGACGGCTCGCCCGCCACCGGCTGGCAGTGCCTGCTGTGGGAGGGCAAGCCGCTCGGCCCGTCCTCCGGCACTCCGGGCGGCGACGGCCCGACGGGCGAGCCGGTGACGGGCTGACGTGCGGACGGGCTGACGTGCGGACGGGCTGACGTGCGGACGGGCTAGAGCCCCTTCACGTTGTCGCCGAAGGTCCAGTTCTTCGAGCCGTCCCAGTTGATCGACCAGGTCATCAGGCCCTTCAGGGAACCGCCGTACGTGTTCCATGCCTGCTTGACCTGGCTGGGCGTCATATAGCCGCCGCCCGCGCCGGACTGGGCGGGCAGGCCGGGGACCTGCTTGTCGTAGGGAACCTTGATGGTCGTGCCCTGGATGACGAGGCCCTTGTTCAGGCAGGTGGTCTGGGCAGTGAAGCCCTGAACGGTGCCCGCGGAGTAGGAGTCGCCGGAGCAGCCGTACATCGAGCCGTTGTAGTACTGCATGTTGAGCCACCACAGGCGGCCGTTGTCCGCGTACTTCTTGATGATGGGCAGGTACGCGCCCCAGATCGACCCGTACGTGACGCTGCCGCCGGTGACATAGGCGGTCTCCGGGGCCATCGTCAGGCCGAACCCGGACGGCATCCGGGCGAGGATGCCGTCGATGATGCGGATCAGGTTGGCCTGCGACGTGGACAACTGGGAGATGTTGCCGCTGCCGGTGAGGCCGGTCTCGATGTCGATGTCGATGCCGTCGAAGTTGTACTGCTTCAGGATCGGCACGATCGTGTCGACGAACCGGTCGGCGACCGCGGTGGAGTTGAGGTCGATGCCGGCCGTGGCGCCGCCGATCGACATGAGGATCGTCTGGCCCGCGGCCTTCGCCTGGCACATCTCGGCCGGGGTGGCGACCTTCACGCCGGTGTCCATGCCGTTCTCCCACAGCGCCGTGCCGTCGGAGCGGATCACGGGGAAGGCGGCGTTGATGACGTTGTAGCCGTGCTGGGCGATCGCCGGGTTGGTGATCGGGGTCCAGCCGAAGGGAGGGTGGACGCCGTTGGCCGCGCCGTCCCAGTTCTCCCAGTAGCCCTGCAGAACCTTGCCGGACGGTCTCGGCTTTGTCGCACAGGTGTCGGCTGCGGGGGCGGCCGGCGCGGCGACCAAAAGCGTGGTGACGGTCGCGGCCGCGGTCAGGGCGGCGGCGAGCAGGCGGGAGGTGCGGGGGCTGCGCGGGCGGAACGGCATGGGGGCTCCCGTGGGGTCGCTGAGCGCCGGACAGGGGTGGGGTGTCTGGATGTCGCGAGCATGACGCACGGTAGGCAGGTCCAGACCTTTCGTCAATGGGTCTGGACCAATTGAGTACGGGCGCAACTCCGCGGTGCGGCATGGAGGTTGGATCCGGGGCGGCGCGAACTCCTGATTCGAGGCTTGGGATCGCTGCCTGCGGACGTTGTCCAGCGGCTATTGCCGTGCGGGCCGGTCGGGCGCGCGAAGGGCATGGGAGTGCGGGGACTAGCGCTTCAGTGCTCGGTAGCGCTTCATGAGGGCGGTGATCCTGTCGGGGTCGGCCTGGTTGTTCAGCTCTGTCAGCAGGTCGTCGGGGCAGAGTTCGTAGAGGTCTCCCCACCAGCGTCGGCCCTTGTTGTCCCAGATCCGGTAGCCGCCCGGTATCCCGCGCGCTACGTACCGCCGTTTGCTCACGCCACCCCTCCGACCGTTGACTCTCCCGGCTAGCCAAGCAGATTGCTTCGCGGAGCACGATGTCATTGATCCCCAGTCATCGAACCCTGGTCGGGAGGGGGCAGCGTGGCGCCGAACGCCATCTATCGCGACCTGACGGTCGTCGCTCCATTCGCTCAGTAGCGCGTCGCAGTCGGCATCACGCTTGATGTGAGCGGTTGCCGAGCTCAGCAGGGTTTCTGTCGGGCCGCGTAGCGGCGGGCCTTCGCGCGGTTGCCGCACACGCGCATCGAGCACCAGCGGCGGCTGCGGTTCTTCGAGGTGTCCCAGAAGACCCAGGCGCAGGCGTGTTCGGAGCAGCGTTTGAGCCGGGCGGCCTCGCCGGTGACGGCGAGTTCGCTCCAGGCGATCGCTAGTGCGGCCAGCGCCTTGCGGGGTGCGGTGAGATGCGGGGCGGGCGCGAGCACCCCGGCGCGCAGGGTCGCTCCGGTCCCTGTGTTGTCCGTGCTCTCGGCGGCACCGGTGGTCACGACGACCGGCAGGTCGCGCAGTGCCTCGGTGGCCTCGTACAACAGCGTCGGATCGGCCTGGTCGCCCACGTGGACTCCGAGCTCCTCGCGTATCCCGGCTCGCATCCGCAGGCACAGCGCGTGGTCCTGCGCACGCACCCGCTCGCGGCCGCGCAGCAGCCCCTGTTCCCGTAGCCACGCGTCGAGCCCGCGAGCCGTGTCGAGGTCGTCGGTGCCCTCCTCGACGTCGACCGTGTTGGCGAACGCCTGGACCAGCAGGGCGGATGGAGGTGTGTCGACCATGTCTGCGAGTGTACGCCGACTAACCGGCTATCGGTTTGACCGGGTAGCGGGGGCCGGGCCATCCGTGCCAGACTCAAGGCGCCAGAGTTCACCCCCAAAAGGGGTTAGACGGTTAGAGCCCACGCTTGGGCCGGAGGCATGGGGGAGACGGGTGAGTGAACCCAGGTTCGACACCATCGAGGCACCGCCGACGCCAGAAGGGGGGCCCGCCGAGTCGTCCGCGTCAGGGGGCGAACGCGGCAGGCGGAACACCGTTGTCCTGCTCGTCTTCACCGCCGTCACCAACCTCGCGGACGGTGTCACCAAGATCGCCCTGCCGCTCATGGCCACCCAGGCATCCGGTTCACCTGCCCAGGTCTCCGCCGTCTCCCTCACCCTGTCCCTGCCGTGGCTGCTCGCCGCCCTGCACGTCGGTGTCCTCGTCGACCGCCTCGACCGGCGCCGACTGCTGTGGGCCGCCAACGCGCTGCGCCTCCTGGCGATCGGCTCGCTGATACCGCTGGTCGCCGCCGACACCGTCACCATCGTCGTGCTCTGCGGTGCGGGCGCGGTGCTCGGGATCGCCGAGGTCATCGCCCTGACCTCGGCCTCGGCGCTGATCCCGGCGCTGACCCCGCCGGAGGGCAGGGAGCGGGCCAACACCTGGATCGCGGGCGCGGAGACGGTCTGCAACGAGTTCGCCGGGCCCTTCGTCGGCGGCCTCCTCCTCGCGGCCGGTACCGGTGTCGCCCTTGGCGCGACCTGGACGGCCTACCTGGTGGCCTCGCTCATCGTGATCCTGCTCGTCGGCCGGTTCCGCGCGGCCCGGGAGGACGGCGGGGGCGTCGAGGCTGCCCCCGCGACCGTCCGTCTCCAGATCGCCGAAGGCCTGCGCTACCTCTGGAACCACGTGCTGCTGCGCACCATGGCGCTCATCCTGACCGTCCTGTGCGCGTGCTGGGGTGCCTGGCTCGCGCTGATGCCGCTCTTCGCCACCTCCGTCATGCACCTGAACGCCCGTGAGTACGGCACCTTGCTCAGCGCGCTCGGCGTCGGCGGCCTGGCCGGCGCGCTCGCCGTGAGCCGCGTCAACCGCCTCTTCGGCCGCCGCTGGGTGATGTTCGCCGATCTGATCGGCACGTTGGCGATGATGGCCGTGCCCGCGCTGACCACCGACCTCTGTGCCGTGGCCGTCGCCGCCTTCCTCGGCGGCATGGGCGGCACCCTGTGGACGGTGAACTCCCGGACCCTGGCGCAGCGCCTCGTGCCCGACGCCCTGCTCGGCCGGTTCAGCGCCGTCAACCGGCTGTTCAGCTGGGGCGCCATGCCTGTGGGGGCCGGGCTGATGGGGTTGCTCGCCGAATGGTTCGGCCTGAGGCTCGCGTTCGCCGTCTTCGCCGTGTCGGTGGCCCTGACCGTGCCGCCGTTTCTGCGGGTCATGACACGGCCCGTGCTCGCGGAGGCGTTCGGGGACGGCAAGTAGCGCCGCCCGAGGTTCCCGTAGCGTCTTGGGTGCAGGGCATTGAGGTGCAGGTAATTGAGGTGCAGGTAATCGAGGCGCAGGGGCGGCAGGTTGTACCTGTGTCGGCTCTCGCAGTTCCGTTGATGGAGGGTGGCACATGAAAGTTACGCTGACCGACGACGAGGCGCTTGTTCTGTCGGACTGGCTCGACCGGGTGATGCACCGGGACGACTTCGCGCAGCTGGTGGACGACCGAGCGGTGTGGGCGCCGCTCCTCAAACTCAGTGGTTCCCTTGAGACGCAACTTCCGGTCATCTTCGATGCTTCGTATGCCGACCAGCTCGAAGCGGCACGTGAACGCCTGGTGGCGAGACTGGGGGACTTCGGGAAGTGACTTTCGCGGGTGCCGGCGAACTCGTACAAGCTCAGCGCGTCACTCTTGCCGTGCGATGTGGAAGATGGGCCGGCTGGGGGCGATGCGGCGCAGATCGGCGTTGGTCGGCTTCCGCGCGACGTCGGGAAAGAACACGGGGACCTCCGCCTTCCAGCGCTTCATGTAGGCGCTCAGCACTGCGGGCTTGTCGTCATCGGCGACCTCGGTGGCGGTGAACGGAACGGACTTCTTGCCCAGACGTAGCTCTCCGCGGCCCGCGGCCCGCAGGTTGTGGGTCCACTGGACGTGGCCGCGCGGAGCGAGGAGGTACGTCTGCCCATTGGTCGTCAGCACGTGGACGGGGGTGTGCCGTGAGAGGCCGCTTTTGCGGCCGCGGACCGTGAGGATGCGGATACCGAAGAGGCCGACTCCCCGGCGGCACAGCCAGATGACGACGGGGTTTGTGACGTGCACGAAGAACCAGCCGGGCTTCTGCAGGTGCGTGTGCGCGGTCATCCGGGGCTCCCTGAAGAAGAGAGTTTCCGAGGGCGCTGCTCTCGCTTGTGGGCAGTGTGTGCGCGTCCGGTGCTCCGCATCAAGTGCACTGCTCTGTTTTCGGTGCGGCGCTCAACTCGCCGCTTGACGTCCCCGCCCGACCATCGAGCGGAACTGCCCCCTACGTTCCCGCCCTGCCACCAAGCGGAACTGCCCCACACGTGCCCACACGTGCCCACACGTGCCCGTACGTGCCCCCAAGTGAGAGCCCGCGCGGACCAGTTCAGCCACGCCGCCAAGCTGGGCAACCGGCGACCCTTCCGCCACGCCGCTCTTCGACCGGCCTCTGGTCAGGCCGGCCGTCGCGCGGTACATCACCCATAGAACTCCGCGCGGCGGGCTCGGCCCGCCGCTGAACGGCAGGGACTCGCGACATGGCCGATGAGGAAGCTGAACCGGCGCAAGGGCGTCTCGGCGGCAAGGTGGCCTTTGTGACAGGGGCGGCCGGAGGCCTTGGACGTGATGTCGTGCGCCGCATGGCCGGGGAGGGCGCGGATCTGGTCATCGTGGACATCTGCCGGCCCGTCGACACCGTGCCGTATCCGCTGTCGACGCCGGAGGACCTGAGCGACGCGGTCGAGGAGGTGCGGGATCTGGGCCGCCGCGTCGTGGCGCGGCAGGCCGATGTACGCGATCGGGACGCCCTCCGGGAGGCCTACGACGCGGGGCTCGCCGAGTTCGGGCAGATCAATGTCGTGGTCGCCAACGCGGGGATCGCGCCGCTGCTCGTGGAGGACCAGGTGCAGGCGTGGCACGACGCCATTGGCGTCAACCTCACCGGCACCTTCCACACCATCGAAACCGCCCTCCCCTCGATGGTCGACGCCGACCAGGGCGGCTCGATCGTGATCGTCAGCTCCACCGCCGGACTGGTCGGTATCGGCGGGGCGAGCAATGGCGGTCTGGGCTACGCCGCCTCCAAGCACGGCCTGGTCGGGCTGATGCGGACGTACGCCAACAACCTCGCCCCGCACAGCATCCGCGTGAACTCCGTACACCCCACCGGCGTGGCCACGCCCATGGTCGTCGACCCCGTCATGGCCGAGTTCGTCGCCCAGGACCCGATTCTGTCCGAGGGGGCGCCGAACGCCCTGCCGGTGGACGTGATCGAACCGCTCGACGTGTCCAACGCCATCCTGTGGCTGGCCTCGGACGAAGCCCGCTACGTCACCGGTGTCACGCTCCCCGTCGACGCCGGATTCATCAACCGCCGCTGAGCTGCGCCGTCGCTGAGCCGCGGATTCGCCGAGCCGGAGGTGCGGCAGCCCATGACTGATCAGTACGCGGACACGATCCTGGTGGGCGGGCACGTCAGGACGGTGCACGGTCGGGCCGAGGGGCTCGCCGTACGCGCCGGTGTCATCGAGACCGTGGGCAGCGGCGCGGAGATCCTCGAGCGGCGGGGACCGCACACGCGGGTGGTCGACCTGGCCGGAGGCACTGTCCTGCCGGGCCTGCACGACCTGCATGTGCACCCGATCTACGCGGGCGTCCGGGAACGCCGCTGCAAGGTCCCCCAGGGCTCGAGCCTGGAACAGACGCTGAGCATTGTGGCCGAGCACGTGGCCCGGGCGGCCCCCGGCGCATGGGTGCTCGGCGGGCAGTGGGACGCGTCCGCGCTCGGCGTCAGCCCGGACCGGACCATGCTCGACGCCATCGCCCCCGACCATCCCGTTCTCCTGGAGGACACCAGCGGCCACAGTTCGTGGGTCAACAGTGCGGCACTCAGGGCCGCAGGGATCGGCCCCGGCACCCCCGACCCGCCGGGCGGCATCTTCGAGAGGGACACCGTGGGCCGTCCGACCGGCGTCCAGCGTGAGACCGCCGCCGACCTCCTCGCGGCCTCGGCACCCAAACCCGCCGATGAGGAAGTGGAGGCGGCTCTGGAGTGGGCCCTGGGGGAGATGCTCTCCTACGGCATCACGTCGTTCACCGAGGCCGCGGTCGGGTTCACCGCCGGGCCGCGCTCCGAACTGCGCGCCTACACCCGTCTCGCGGCGCGGGGCGCCGTCAAGCAGCGGGTGCGCCTGAGTCTCGTCTGGTCCCCGTACGACCCCGGATGCGACGAGCTGATCGCCATGCGGAACCTCTACGCCGGCGCCCGCCTCGCGCCCGACTGCGTCAAGATCTTCCTGGACGGAGTTCCGACGGACAGCCACACCGCGGCGATGATCGAGCCCTACGCGGACACGGTGGAGGGCCGGGGCGACGAGGCCGGGCGGCACGGGATGCTCGCGATCGCGCAGCCGGTCCTGAACGAGGCGGTGACCCGGTTCGACCGGACGGGTATCACCGTGAAGTTCCACGCGGCCGGTGACGCCGCGGTGAGGGCGGCGCTCGACGCCATCGAGGCCGCCCGCTCGGCCAACGGGCCCGGTCCCTGCATGCACAACGTGGGGCACTGCACGTTCGTGACCGAGTCCGACATCGGGCGTGCCGCGCGCATCGGCGCCACGTTCGAGGTCTCCCCCTACCTGTGGCGGCCCTCCCCGATCTGCGCCGACATCGCCGCCGCCGTCGGCCCGGCCGCGATCCGGCGCGTGTGGCCGGTGCGCGAGATGCTCCAAGGCGGCGCGCTGGTCGTCGCGGGATCGGACTGGTGCGTCGTGCCGTCGGTGAACCCGTGGTCCGCCATCGAAACCCTCGTCACCCGCCAGGAGCCGGGAGGAGGCGCCGCATCCTTCGGCCCCGACCAGGCGATCACCTTGGAGCAGGCCTTCGACCTCTTCACGGTCAACTCCGCACGCCAGGAGGGAATGGCGCACCGGGTCGGACGCATCGAACCCGGCATGCACGCCGATGTCGTCGTCGTCGACCAGGACCCCTTCGACGTACCGATCACCCAGGTGCACGCCACCGAGGTGAGGATGACGTTCGTCGAGGGCGAGATGGTCTACGACGCGGAGGGACAACGGGGCCCGAAGTGATGCCGTCGCCGCCGAACCGAAGGCTTCCCCTGCCAAGAACGTGGGGCACCTCGCAACCTCGTCGTGCCATGCCCGCGTGGCGGGGAGGGGATGATGCGGGCCATGGAACTTCCGTACTCAGCTGCTTGGTTGTCGCGTTGGCGTGTCGAGGTCACGGACGCCGTGAACGGCATGATGTCGACCTTCGAGGAGACGCACGGCTTCGCGCCGGGCGCCAATGAGGTACGCGTCGCCAACGAGGACGATCTTTGTGCCGCCCGTGACTACGCCCGGTTGTCCCTGGGGTTCGATGACATGCGCCTGTTCTACGAGTCCATCGGGGAGGTCGCCCTGCCGGATGTGGGCAACGGCTACTTCATCCACTCGGCGCGCACTGTCCTGGCCGAGGTAGCGGAGGGAGGCTATGTGTTCATCCCAGAGGCTGACGATCCACACGGCACGGTGATCGGCTCGGACGGAGGAGGCCTTCTGTTCGTGGCCGACTGGGGTGGTGTGATCCACCGATCCCGGACGGCTTCCCTGGAGGTGGGAGAGTTCGACGGGGTCGCCGATGACCTGCCGGAATTCCTTGATCTCCTCCGACGGTCCGTAGTTCATTTCGTGAGAACGGGCGAACCTGGCGGCTACCTGTAGGCGGCGGGTCCGGGCGGGGCGTCGGAGCCTCGCCGCCGCCGGTCAGTCTCCGGACACGGCGCCGCGCCACCAGGAGCCAGGGAGCTACCGCGTGCGCAGGAGTCGCTGCGCTTTGGTGCGCACATCGGCGTTCTTCTCCGTGGCGGTCAGCGCGGTCAGTTCGTCGGTGAACCGCGACACGAGTTCCGGGGTGTACTGCAGCGCCTCGACCGCCCGGTACCTGACGCGGGAGCGCGGGTCCTTCAGCAGACGGCTCAGTGCGGCTCTGGCCTCGGGATTCTCCCGGGCCTTCGCCGAGGAACGCAGGTGCACGCCGAGCGCGATGGCCGCGCCCACTCGTTCTCCGGTCTCCGGGGAGCGGGCGAATTCGAGGATCTCGGGCAGCTCCAGTGACGGCGCCATTTGCGCGATGTCGCCCGCCACTTGCTGCCGCACCCCGAGCGGCGTGCCGTAGAAGGCGCTGGACAGGGCCTGGAACTCCTCCCGTACGAGCTTGCGCGCCACGCCTTTCACGGACGCGCGCAGCTCGTCGGGGTCCGCGCGGTCCGCCTGTTGGGCGAGGTTCTCCATCTCCTCGCTCATTTTCCTGCCGAGACTGGCCCTCACTTCGACGCCGAAGACGGACGCCGAGAGTTCCCCGCTCTCGGTGGCCACCTTCTCCAGGATCTTGCGGAGGGGTGCCCTGAACAGGATCAGCAACAGGACCAGCAGGGCCGGCCAGATGAGCGTCTGCAGGTAGGAGAGAACTATGTGCGCGACGTCCATCGGCCTCAACTCCTACCGGTCGGCGTCCGCTTCCGCCGAGCCAGTCGCCACCCGCCCTGACACACCCCAGCCTGCCACCGAAGCCCGGATGCGGACCCTGGTCGGCCGGTGGGGGAGGGCAGACCGACGGCAAGGAGACGCGGAAGTTCCCGGATGACCGAAACCGTGTGCCCCGCCAAGTCATCTGGCGCGTCCAGGCGTTGACCGCGTCGCTGTGTGACGTTTGCATGTCGGTGGCTCTCCGAATGGAGTGCCGAGGCGGACGGTGTCCGGGGGAGACGTGGGGGGAAACATGAACCGGGTAACAGCCAGACGTGGTCGGGTCGTCCTGAGCGCGGCGGCCGTGGTCTGTGTGATCACGGCGGTTCTGCCTGGAGCGGCCTGGGCGGGGCCGGGCGACGGCGCGGATGGCGCTGACGTCGGCGCGGCCGGTGTGGAAAGGGTCAGCGTCGCGGCCGACGGGACCCAGGCCAACGACGATTCCGCCGAGGCGTCGATCACACCGGCCGGTGACCGCGTGGTCTTCTCCTCGTACGCGAACAACCTCACCCCCGGCAACACGGGAAGAAACAGCCGGGTCTTCGTCCGCGATCTGGCGACGGGAGGGAACCGGCAGTTCGGCGGACCCGCGAAGGGGGCGCCCATGCTCAGCAGTGACGGGCAGATCCTGGCCTATCTGGCCCCCAGGTTCGACAGTGAGGCCCTGTATCAGAACCATCTGAGCCTGGGCTGGTCGTCCGCCTACACCTGCTCGCTCCTGACCTGCGAGGCGTCCATGGGCGCGAGCGAACGGCAGCAGGCGATCACGGTCCGCTTCAGGTGGCCGGAGCAGAATCAGCGCGTCCAGGTCCGCAGCCCGGACACCGGCGAGCTGCAGACGATCGACATCATTCACAACACCGCACCGATCCGGCCGTCCCTCAGCGCCGACGGCACCCGTCTCGCCTATCAGGACGGCGGTGAGCAGGACATCCTCTTGTGGGACTGGGCCGGCAACAGCGTCAACTACCCGATCGAGGGGGAGGGCAGGGCGGCCGAACTCGTCCAGCTCAGCGACGACGGCAGCAAGATCGTCTACCTCTCGGGCCCCGACACGTACGTCCATGACATCGCCTCCGGCACCGCCGTGCAGGTGTCCGGCGTGAAGGGCATCGCCATCGACCCCACCGGCCGCTACCTCTTGCACACTCCGTCCGCTGCGACCGGGCCGGCTCCGCTCACGCTGCGGGACCTGGAGACGGGCACGGACGAGAGCGTCACCGACCGCCCCGCCACCGCCGGGATCGACTCGGTCAGCGCGGGCGGGCGCCAGGTGGTCTTCCGGTCCACGGCCGGGGACCTCGTTCCCGACGACACCAACGGCAAGGCGGACATCTTCCTGCGCACCCTTCGCTGACCACCCCGGCGGCACCAGGCACCGGAGTGTCGGCAGCGCGGCGGACGACCGGCCCTGCTCTCGGAGCGGGCAGGGGGGCAGGGGTTCACCAAGGGAGGTTCCCGGATCGGTCGATGAACTGTCCCGTCGGTCCGTCCGGGCCGATCGTCGCGAGCGTCACGATGGACTCCGCGCCGTCGGCGACGCTGTGTCCGACGCCGCCGGTGAAGTCGGTCGCGGTCTGGCCGGGGTCCGCGGCGTTGACCTTCACGTCCTTCAGTTCCTTGGCGTACTGCGTCGTGAGCATCGTGACCGCGGCCTTCGAGGCGGAGTAGAGGGGCAGGGCGTACTGCGACTCGATCCGCTCCGGATCCTGGGTCATGCCGAAGGAGCCCATCCCGCTGGACACGTTGACGATCACAGGGTTCGTCGACTTGCGCAGCAGCGGCAGGAAGGCGTGCGTGACGCGCACGAGCCCGACGACGTTCACGTCGAGCACGGCGCTCACGTCCGCCGCGGTGTACTCCTCGACGGGGCCGACCTTGCCGAGGACGCCGGCGTTGTTGACCAGGACGTCGATGGCACCCTCCCGCGCGGCGACATCCGCGGCGGCGGCCCGGACCGAGTCCTCGTCGGTCACGTCGATCTGAACGAACCGGGCGCCGAGCGATGCGGCCGCGGCCAGACCGCGCTCACGGTCGCGGGCGCCGAGGAGGACGGTGTGCCCCGCCGCGACGAGGCGACGAGCGGTCTCAAGACCGAGGGACTTGTTGGCGCCGGTGATGAACGTGGTGGTCATGCTGGTTCCTCCTGGTCCGAACAGCACGGTCGTGCGCTGTTCACGCACTTCATGCTGGGTCCACAGGAGGGGTCGGCGGGAGCTACGGTGCTTCCTGGTATCGCGCGTACCACCCAGCGGGCCGGTCCCACCGGACGAGGAGGAACTCCCACCGGACAAGGCGGAACTCCCACCGGACGAGGCGGAACGCGGGGCTTCAGCCGGCTTCAGCCCTGAGGCGCCATTCTCTGGACCCCGACGGTCGCGAGGAGTTCGAGTTTGCTGCGGGCGTCGGTGCCCGGCTGCGGCGTGTACACCACGAGGCGGAGATTCGTGTCCTGGGTGTGGAGGATGTCGGAGTTCATGGCGATGTCTCCGACCTCCGGGTGCTGGACGCGTTTGTGCGCACTCTGGTGGCCACCCACGGCTCGGCGGCTCCACAACTCGCGGAAGCGCGGGCTGTCGCTCAGCCTCGTCACCAGCGCCGCGAGGTCGGGATCGTCGGGATACCGGCTCGTCGTCGCGCGCAGGTCGGCGACGAGGGACTCCTCGAACGCCGCCCGCTCGGCCGCCGTCTGCCGGACCCGGGGCAGTTCACCCAGGAACTGCCAGACCAGGACGTTGCGGTCGCCCGCGTCGCGGACCGTGGGATCGCCGAACGTGGCCGCGAACAGCTGATTCCAGTGAAGCAACTGCCACGTGGCGTCGAAGATGGCCAGGGGGCTGCCGACGAGCTGGTCCACGATCCGGTACAGGCTCTCCGGGATCCTTCGTGGCACCCGGCTCGGATCCGCCGCATGACCGGCCATGCGCAACAGGTGAGCGTGCTCGTCGTCCGACAGGCGCAGGGCGCGGGCCAGGGCCGAGCAGACCTGTGCCGAAGGTGTCGCCACCCGGCCCTGCTCCAGCCGGACCACGTACTCGACGGAGATACCGGCGAGCGTCGCCAGTTCCGCGCGCCGCAGACCGGGAACCCGACGGGGTGAACCGTGCGCGAAGCCCACCGTCGCGGGGTCCAGCCGGTCCCGCCATGCCCTCAGCGCGGCACCGAGTTGCTCCATGCACATCAACCTTCCGCACACCCCGCCCCGCTGGAACCTGGCTGGATGGTACGTGCTGCACCGCGAAGACCCGTAGCCCGATCAAGGGCTCCCGGAGAGCTCCCGTGTGTCAATGCCTCCCGTAGTCAGTCATTCCCGGTGGTGTCGAGCATCTCGGCCGCGGTACGGATCTGTGCGGCGCGGTCGCGGTGTTCAGCGGCTCGACCGGCTTCGCCCTGCTGGGCGAGCTGACGGGTCAGGTTGTCCTCGAGCGCCGCGAGTTTCTGGAGCGCTGCGAGGGTCTTCGACCGCAGCCGGTCTGCCACGGCTTCCAGCGCTTGGACGGAACGCTGGTGTTGCGTGTGCGGCGCGGCGGAGGCCGCCACCTCCCGGTCGACCGCGTCCTGTTCACGGGTATCGGCCCCCTGCTCCCGGCGCAGCGCTGCCCGGCGACGATCCAGACGCGCCTGGCTGGCGCGCAGCAGTTCCTCCGTCCGCTCGATCTCCTCGTAGGAGCGCTGCGTACGCGTGGGAGCCGGTTGGCCCGCTGCGCGCAGCCGTTGATCCAGACGCTGCTCGCGGGCGGCGATGTCCTCGTGCCAGGCGTCCGCCTTCGCTTCCCGCGCGTCCGCGGCGGCCTCCCGCGCGTCGGCGATGCGCTCGCGTTCATCGGCCGCTGCCTCGCGCGCACCGGCCGCGGCATCGCGCCGGTCCGCTGCCTGCTTTCGCGCACCGCCGGCATCTTCCCGCGCGTCGCGACCCGGTGCCGCGTCGTCTACGGGTGCGGGGTCGTCCGTGGAGTCAGCATTCATTGGGGCAGTATGCATCGCCGCGCCACACCGGATGAGCCGCGTGCGACCGGAACTTGCCCGGCGTATTCGGCGAGCGCTCGGAGCAGGCCGTAGGTGGACACGCCTGACCACTCGCGCCCTGAACGAGGAACGGGGAGGCCGGGCACGACCCTGTCGCGGCAGGAACCCCGCGACCGGCGTCTTCTCGCACGTTCGAGCCGGTTTTCCTGTGCTTCGGACACCCGGAAATCTGTCACGGCGGTTGTAGACATTCGGGAGGGGGGTGGTTATGGTTTGTGTCGTAGCCGAGATCCACAGGGCCTGGCGGACAGTGAGCTGCTGGGTACTCGGATTCGCAGGTTGCGGTTGGCATGACGGTGCGGCGGTGGAGTCCCGAAGCCAGGGCAGTTGCAGGACGGTGACGGGGCTGACGGCCGGACCGGGTGGCCCGCAGTGCATCAGGGGCCGCCATGCAGGACCGCGGGCGGGCAGGAATCACGTCCGCGGGGCAGTGGACAGCAGGAGAGTTTCACCTAGAGGAACACGGAGGACCTGTAGCGCCAGCAGGATCGCCCGGGAAACGCATCGCCGCCCCGGGTACCGCAGGACATCGATAGCGAGGTGGTCTGAGGTCAAGCAACCGCGATCCCCGTACGCCCGGCAGTACAAGCGCCGGACAAGCGGACACAGAAGGCCCATGCCAGTGGTGGGCCGGCAGTTGGTGTAACAGTTTCTTCGGGGCCCGGGTGCCGACAGGCATCCGGGCCCCTCGACGCGTTTTCCAAGAGAGAGGTGCAGATGACAGCAGCCAACCCGGATCATCGCTCCGACGACCGCCCCGATGCCGGCGGCCGCCTGGACGATGACGATTACCCCGCCTACACCATAGGGCGGGCCGCCGACCTGCTCGGCACCACTCAAAGCTTCCTGCGGGCCGTGGGCGAGGCCCGCCTGATCACCCCGCTGCGCTCCGAGGGCGGACACCGCCGCTACTCCCGCTATCAGCTGCGCATCGCCGCCCGCGCTCGTGAACTCGTCGACCAGGGCACTCCGATCGAGGCGGCCTGCCGCATCGTCGTCCTGGAGGACCAGCTGGAAGAGGCCCAGCGCCTCAACGCCGAATACCGCCGCACCGCCGGTCCCGCCTCGGCCGGGGCCGGCGCGTGACCGGCTGACCCGCGTACAGCCCTCCGCCGACCCGCGTGAGCGGCCGCGCCAACGCACTGACCTCGCACGCTCCCCCTGCCCCCGGGAGCGTGCAGTCGCCATCGGCGATCCCCCGCCCGGTAGCCGCCCTGGCCGCAGGGCACACCGTCGTCGGCACCGTGCGATCCGAGCAGGATCTGCGGGCCTTCGAGGAGCTCGAACCCGGCAACGCTCACGGTCGCCTGCTGGATGTGACCGAGGATGACGCCGCCGCTGGTGTGGTCGCGGAGGTGGAGCGGAGTGTCGGCCCGCTGGACGTCGTCATTGCGAACGCCGGTTACGGCCTGGAGGGCACCTTCGAGGAGACCCCGCTGGCCGAGGTGCGGCGGCAGTTCGAGGTCAACGTGTTCGGGGCCATGGCCACATTGCAGGCGGCACTGCCGCACATGCGCCGTCGCCGCCGCGGGCACCTGATGGCCGTCACCTCCATGGGCGGGCTCATGGCCGTGCCCGGCATGTCCGCATACTGCGGCAGCAAGTTCGCCCTGGAGGGAATCCTCGAGGCGCTGGGCAAGGAAGTCGCGCAGTTCGGCATCCATGTGACGGCGATCGAGCCCGGCTCCTTCCGCACCGACTGGGCCGGGCGGTCCATGACACGTGCCGAGCGGACCGTCGACGACTACGACGAGTTGTTCACCCCCATCCGCGAAGCCCGGCAGAAGGCCAGCGGCAACCAGCTGGGCAATCCGTCCAAGGCCGGGGAAGCGGTGGTGCACATCGCGGCCGTCGAGCGACCGCCCGCCCATCTCGTCCTGGGCTCGGACGCGCTGCGGCTGGTCACGGCCGCCCGCACCGCCGTGGACGAGGACATCCGCGCCTGGGAGGCGCTCTCCCGCACGACCGACTACAGCGAAGGCGCTCAGCTCTGATGCCCGGCCACCATCCCGCGCGTGGCCGTCGCGCCACCGAGCGCAAGGGGGACGTCCGGGAGCGCGCCATCCTCGACACCTGCGAGACGCTGCTGGCGCAGAAGGGCTACGACGCCATGACCGTCGGCGACGTGGCCCAGGGCGCCGGTATCACGCGTGGCGCCCTGTACTTCTACTTCGGCTCCAAGCAAGAAGTGGTCACAGCACTCGTGGCCCGGACCGTCGAGCATCTGTGGGAACGGTCCCGGGCCACCGCTCAGGCGGAGGAGCCGCGCCAGGCCATCGCGACGGCCATGCGGCGCACGGTCGAGCTGTGGAACGAGCACAGCCTGGTCATGCGCGCGGCGATCGATCTGTCGCTGACCGTGCCGGAGATCGGCGAGCTGTGGAACCGCACGGCCGACCTGTTCATCGGGGCCATCACCGCTGTCCTGGAACGCGCCGGCGTCCAGGCCGGAGACGCACCGGACCAGGCCCCGGCGATGGCACGCGCCCTGTGCTGGATGATCGAGCGGACCTTCTACCACGCTTCCCGGGAATCCCCCGAGAAGCTCCAAGAGGCGTCGGCGACGTGCGAGCACATCTGGCTGACCAGCGCCGGTCTGACCACCTGACCGACCTTTTACGTTCCGGGCCCGGGTTCGCTCCGAGTGTTGACCCTCACGTGACGTCAGGCCGCATAGTCGGTGCCGTGGAAGAGCACTGGACTGTGGGACGGGTGGCCGACTTGGCCGGCGTGAGCGTCCGCACGCTGCATCACTACGACGAGATCGGGCTCGTCGAGCCGTCGGCGCGGACCGCGGCCGGGTACCGGGCCTATGCGGCGGGCGACGTGGAGCGGCTGCGGGAGGTGTTGGCCTATCGCCGGTTGGGCTTCGGGCTGCGGGAGGTCGCCGAACTGGTCGGCGACCCGTCCATCGACGCGGTCGCGCACCTGCGCCGTCTGCGCGGCTTGCTGGTCGAGCGGCGTGATCGCGCTGACGCCATGGTGGCGGCCATCGACCGGGAACTCGAGGCGCGGGCGAAGGGACGGATGGTGACACCCGAGGCGCAACTGGAGATGCTCGGTGCACGGCTGTACGACGAGATCGGCGTCGCCTACCCCGCCACACGGCGCACTGAGCCGCGGATCGCCGCGCAGATCTGGGCCGCGCTCGGAGACGCGCAGACAGTGCTGAACGTCGGGGCCGGCACCGGATCCTACGAGCCCCAGGATCGGCACGTGACCGCGGTGGAGCCCTCGACGGTCATGCGGGGGCAGCGGCCGGCCGGCTCGGCACCATGCGTGGCCGCCGCCGCGGAGAGTTTGCCGTTCCGGGACAAGTCCTTCGACGTCGCGATGGCCGTCTCCACCGTCCACCACTGGCAGAACCCGATAGCGGGGCTGCGTGAGATGCGGCGCGTGGCCCGGCGGGTGGTGGTGCTCACGTTCGACACGGACGAGCCCGGATGGCAGGACCGGTTCTGGCTCACGCGCGACTACCTGCCCGAGTTCGCCGGCATCCTCGATGAATTCCCTTCCCTTGCCGGGATGGCCGACGCGATCGGTGCGCGCGCCGAGCCGGTGCCCGTCCCGTGGGACTGTGCCGACGGCTTGTTCGAGGCGTATTGGCGCCGGCCGGAGGCGTATCTGCAGGAGCAGGTGCGCCGCGCGGTGTCGGTGTGGACGAGGGTCGGACCCGAGGCCGAGCAGCGGGCGGTACGCGGCTTGCGCGAGGACCTGGACTCCGGCCGATGGGCCGAGCGCAACAGCGACCTTGTCACCCTCGACGCGGCAGACCTCGGCCTCCGCCTCCTCACGACCTGACCCGCGTCGCGGATCCAGCGCCGGCTGGCCAAAAGCGCTTCGCTGACTAGGCGCCGGCGCCCCCGTCCACCGGAACGATCGCGCCGGTGACATACGAGGCCCGGTCGCTGAGCAGCCACGCCGCCGCCTCGGCGACTTCGCGGGGCTCGGCCATCCTGCCCAGCGGGACGCCTGAGGTGATGCTCGCGACCACACCCGGGGTGGCTGCCTCCCATGTGTCGATCATCTGGGTCGCGGTGCCGCCGGGGGTGATGCCGTTCACGCGGATGCCCTGCGGTCCCCAGGTGACGGCAGCGGTCTCGGTGAGGCTGTTGAGGCCGCGTTTCATCGCGCCGTAGGCGGGCAGCGCCGGGTTGGCGCGGCGGCTGCCGATGCTCGACGTGTTGACGATGGCTCCGCCACCGCTTTGCCGCATGAGCGCCGCCTGCGCCGTCATGGCCGTCCAGTGCGCCCGGAAGTTCACCGCGAACTGCCGGTCGATGTCCTCGTCGTCCGTCGTGTCGAGCGGGCCGGGCTGCTGGATCGCCGCGCCGTTGTTGAACGCGCCGTCCAGCCGTCCGTGGAGTTCCCCGACGCGGTCGACGGCCGCACGGATGCTGTCGCTGTCGGCGAGGTCCAGGGGCACGGCGTCGGCTGCGCCGCCTTCGGCGCGGATCTCGTCGACGATCCGTCGCAGAGCGTCGGTGCCGCGGGCGGCGAGCACGACGGCGGCTCCCTCACGGGCGAAGAGCCGGGCCGCGGCCTCCCCGATTCCGCGGCTGGCGCCGGAGATGAAGATGACCTTGCCGGTGAGCAGGCCGATGGGGGCGATGTCGGTGTGGTTCGTCATGACAGCAATCCCACGTCACCCGCCGCGGCGGAGACAGGCACAAGCGGTACCAGGATGCGGGGGCGGAACAGCGCGCACACTTGGGCCATGGACAGACAGGAACTCGGGGCTTTCCTCCGCAGCCGCCGTGAGCGGCTCCGGCCGCAGGACGTCGGTCTTCCCGCCGGGCCACGGCGCCGTACACCGGGGCTGCGCCGGGAGGAGGTCGCGGTCCTCGCGCACATCTCCACCGAGTACTACGTGCGGCTGGAACAGGGCCGGGCGCCGCGCCCGTCGGGTGAGGTCCTCGCCGGAATCGTGGGTGCGCTGCGGCTCACCGGTGCCGAGTCCGACCACCTTCACCTCTTGGCGGGCACCGCGCCGGCCCGCACCGGGCTGCACCGGCGCGACGTGCGCCCCAGCATCCTGGCGCTGCTGGAGCGGCTGCCGCGGACGGCCGGGATGGTGGTGTCCGCGACGTTCGAGGTGCTGGCGTGGAACAACCTCGCGGCCGCCCTCATGGAGGACTTCGGCGTCCTCGCCACGGAGGACCGCAATCTCGCACGCCGTGCGTTCCTGCCGCCGCCGGAGGGTGACGGCGCACCGTTGTACGGCGTCTCGGACGTCGCGGAGTTCCGCCACCATGTCGTGGTGGAACTGAGGTCCGCGCTTGCCCGTTATCCGTCCGATCCCGCGGTGTCCGGCCTCGTGGCCGAACTCAAGGACGCCGGCCCCGACTTCGTGCGGCTCTGGGAGCGGCACGATGTGCAGGTCGAGCCGAGGTTGACGAAGACTTTCCACCACCCGGTGGTCGGGGAGGTCACCGTCGACTGCGACGCACTCGCCCTCACCGACCGCGACCAGCACCTCGTGCTCTACAGCGCACCGGTGGCGTCCCCCGCCGCGGAGGCGCTGGCCCTGCTGGACGTGCTGGGCACGGAAGTCGGCGACTACCGGCGCTGAGCCGGTTCGGGTGGATTTCCGCCCGCGGTCCGAGGCCGCCGGGCCTGTCAGGTGTGGCCGTTGTCGGGCGGGGGCGGGCCCAGGAGGTGGGTGATGCCGGTGATGTCCAGGACACGGCGTACGGCCCTCCCCGCGGCGACCAGGAGCAGGAGGCCGCCGGTCGCGGCGGCGTGACTGTGGTGGCGGGCGAGCAGGGTGATGCCGATGGAGTCGATGAACGTCAGGTCGCCCAGGTCCAGCTCTACGCGCCTGCCGGTCAACGGGGTCAGGGCCGCCTGCAGACCGGGCGCGGTGGCGATGTCGAGTTCGCCGCTCAAGCGCAGCAGGACGGTGTCGCCGGCGTCGACGACTTGGACCCGCAGGCCTGGCGGTGGTGTGCCCACGGTGTCGGTGCTCCTCCTGTTGCGCGGCAGGACGGCCCCCGAGGGTGTGGTGCTGCGAGAGACGGTGCGCCAGGCGGGGGCAGGGCGCGGCGCACCGGTGTGTGATCACGTTCTACCCCGTGTGCCATGGGCGGCAGGAGCCGCAGGGCGCAGCGTTATCTGGCTTGACTCGCCGTGCCTCTTCGCATGGAGGGCGCAGCGCTGCGTGGTACATGGTGGTACGGCCGGGGTCGGGTGTCGGCGCTGTGCCAGGCGGTTCGGTTGGGGAACGTCCCGGTGTATCAGTCCGTCTCCACAGCTGGACGCCCGTTGGCCGAGGAAGGGAGCTGTGTCTGATGGTGTGTCGAGTACGTGTGATGCTGCTGAGCGTTCTGTTGGTGCTGACGGGTGCCGGCACGTCGACCGCGCCCGCCTCCGCTGTCATCGGCGGGTCGAAGAGCGACTACGGTCCCTGGGCGGTGCGCATGCTGGTGGACGGCAAACCGGCATGCACTGGCACGGCCCTCACCTCTCAGTGGATCATCAGTGCTTCGCACTGCTTCTTCGAGCAGGGCCGGCCGGTCGCCGACAAGCGGATCTCGTTCCGCGTGGGCAATCTCGACATGCGCAAGGGGGCCACGGTCCGTCCGCTGCCGGGCAAGCGCGTGGGAAGCGCACGTGCTGACATGCTGCTCATCAAGGTCGCGCCCATGAAGGTGGGCACGGCACGTCTGGCCACGGCCGCAGTCCGCCCCGGCCAACTCGTACGGCAGTACGGCTGGGGCGCCACCTGCACCGAGGACGAGAACAGCTGTCAGTCCCCGGTGCTCAAGCAGTCCACGCTGCGGGTCGTCCGGCCGGACGACCCCCGCTGCGAGGGCTACACCGCCCCGGGCGGCTCGGACTTCTGCATGGAGAAGGTGTCGGGCATTCCGGCCGGCGGCGACTCCGGCGGCCCGGTGATGAGCATCGATGCCCGCGGGGCCGAGACCCTTCTCGGGGTCTTCGCCGGCTCCGACCGGGAAGAGATCGCCCAGGCGGGGGAGGTCTCCCAGCAACTCGCCTGGATCCGTTCGGTCATCCGGCGGTAGCGGTCGCGGGCGTCGGCCGCTGGCAGTCGCACGCCTCGGCCGCTGCCAGTCGCGCGCCTCGGCGGGGGCCAGTCGCGCGCCTCGGCGGGGGCCAGGCGAACCAACCTCATGCTCGCACTGTCACCGTCACCGTTCAGCGGTGCGGCAGACGCAGCCGGACCCGCCAGCCGCCGCCCTCGCACGGCCCCGCATCCAGGCGCCCGCCGAGGAGCTCGGCACGTTCGCGGAGCCCGACAAGGCCTTGGTGTGCGCTGGGCAGCGAGAGGGCGGGGCGGACCGGGTCACCGTTGGTGATGGTGACACCGTAGGCCGTGCTGTCGTGCCACAGTTCGACGGTCGTAGCGGCCCCGGGGGCATGCTTGCGCACATTGGTCAGCGCCTCCTGAACGGTGCGGTACAAGGCGCGCTGTGCCGGGGCGGGAACGCCGTCCGAGTGCGGGAGTCGGCCCGTCACCAGAACATCCAGGCCGCTGCGGCTGACGAGGCGGCGGAGGTCGGCGATGGTGGGCTGCGGGGCCAACTCAGCACTGCCGTCGTTCTCGTCGGTGCCGTCGCTGTCGCCGCCGGAAGAGGCGCGGAGCAGGGTGACCATGGTCCGGAGTTCGTCGAGGGTGTCGACGCTGAGCGTGCGGATGGTGCCGGCCGCCTCGCGGGCCGCGTCGTCGGCGGCGGTGACCTGGAGGGCTCCTGCCTGTACGGCGATGAGGCTGACCTGGTGCGAGACGACGTCGTGCATCTCCCGCGCGAGCTGGGCCCGTTCGCGGGCGAGGACGGTCTGGGCGTGCAGTTCCCGCTCGTGCTCCTTGGCCGCCTCGGTCTCCGCCAGCTGTCGCCGCAGGTCCTGCCGGGTCTGGACGAGCTGGCTCAGCAGTACGGGGCCGGTGGCCATCGCGAGCATGTAGACGAAGGTGACCAGGGTCCAGATGCGCTCCTGACCCGTGAAGTCCGTCAGCGGCCAGGGAGCGGCGGTGGTGAGCGCGAAAAGGACCGCGTACAGGGCGAGCAGCCGCCGGTCACGGGTGCGGGCGGCGAGGGCGTAGAGCGCGGCGATCGGCGCGATGAGGACGTCCTGGACCAGGGATCCGGGCAGACAGAGCAGGAAGGCGGTGCGGGGAAGGCGGTGGCGCAGGGGCAGCACCGCGCAGGACAGAACGCCGAGGGCGAGGCCGTAGGCGGTGTCGTCCTCCAGGTTGAGCCAGAGGTCGAGCCCGGCGACGGCGACCAGGGCGAGGTCGGTGAGTGCGGTGCGGATCTTGTTCATCGCTCTGTGAGCAGTCCCGCCCGCTGTGCGAGCAGTGCCGCCTGCACGCGGCCGTCGACCCGCAGCTTGGCCAGGATCGCGCTGACGTGGTCCTTGACCGTCCCGCTGCTCAGATGGAGCCGGTCGCCGATCTCGGCGTTGGAGAGCCCTTCGGCGATCAGCACGAGCACGTCCCGTTCCCGCTCGGAGAGCCGCTCGACGCGCGCGATGGCCTGGTCGGTCCGCCCTGCGCCGGGATGGCGGCTGAGCAGGGAACGCGTCGCCTTGGGGGACATGACGACGCCGCCGGAGGCGAGCATCCGCACCGCCTGTGCGAGCTGGGCCGGTTCGGTGTCCTTGAGCAGGAAGCCGGCCGCCCCGGTGTCGAGAGCGCGCAGAACGTACTCGTCGGTGTCGAAGGTGGTCAGCATCGCGACGGCCGGCCGCTTCGGGGCGGGCAGCGCGCACAGTTCGCGCAGGATGGTGAGGCCGTCCACGTCCGGCATCCGGATGTCGAGGAGGACGACGTCGGGCCCGTGCTCGCGGACGGCTGCGAGGGCCTGGCCACCGGTGGCCGTGGCGACCACCTCGATGTCGTCGGCCGCGTTGAGGATGAGCCGGAAGCCGGAACGCACGAGCGCCTCGTCGTCGACCACCACGGTCCGGATCATGTGTGTGCTCTGTCGTACGTCGTGTCATTCCCGGTCACGTCCTGAACCCTATGGCCGACACGGCATGAGCGGCGACCCGCCGGTCAGGGGGCCCTTCCCGCCGATCGGCGGGTACCGGGCACGAGCCGCAGAGCGGGAGGGTGAAGCCATGACCGCTACGCGCCCCACTCACCGTCCCCTCATCCTCACCGCCGCTCTCGTGAGCGTCGCCCTGTTGGCTACGAGCTGCACGCCGTCCGGGGCTGAGGAGCGTCGTCCTCTAGCGGTGATCTACGACGGTCCGCAAGGCTGCGACGACTGCGCGCCGACCATTGCCAAGGTGCTGCGCGAGTCGCCGCGGCATTTCCGGACCAAGTTCGTCAAGGCCCCTTTGCGGACCTCCGACCTCGCCGGGGCGAAGCTGTACGTGCAGCCGGGCGGCGGCGCTGACCTGCAGCGGACCTGGAAAGACCTGAAGAGTTCCGCAGATGTCCTCCGCACATGGGTCAGGGAGGGCGGCAGCTATCTGGGACTGTGCTTCGGCGCCTACCTGGCGGGCCGCACTCCTGGCTTCAACCTGCTGCCCGGCGACACGGACGGCTATACCGACTCCGAAGGCGCCGTGGTCGACGACGACCGCGACACCGTCATCGAGGTGGCGTGGCGGGGCAAGCCGCGCCACGTGTACTTCCAGGACGGCCCGACCTTCTTCTTCGGCGGCGCCGCCGAAGTGGAAGTCCTGGCGTCCTACCCCGGCAACGGTCTGCCCGCCGTGGCCGTCGCCCGCTACGGCAAGGGCCGTGTCGGAGTGAGCGGACCTCACCCGGAGGCCGATGCCTCCTGGTACGACAACGCGGGGCTGGAGAACCCCGACGGCGTCCGCCCCGACCTGGCGTACGACCTGATCGAGGCGACCGCCGGCTGACCCGCTACAGCCGCGGACGGCGGTATCCCCCTCTTCATCGGGCGCGGGCCGGAGAATGGGGAACCGGTTGACTAGCAGATCGGGGCCTCTATGAGTCTGTCGGGACAGGTACTTCCGCTGGTGGGTGTCGCGCTGGGCGCCGTCACGTCGTTCCTGGCCAGTAGCTTGAACGACCGGGCACGATGGCGGCGCGAGCAATCCGTGCGCTGGGACGAGCGGCGTCTGGACGCCTATGGCGAGTACATCCACGCGGTCAAGGAGCTCGCGGGGCGCTATCAGCGCATCGCCGCGGGCCGTGGACTGGTGACCGGTCCGGCGCCGTTGGATCTCACCGCCGACGTGCTTGCCGAGCTGGGCGCGGCCGAGTCCCGTCGTTCCGCTCTGGGGGAGACCTGTGAGTTGTTGGGAGACACGGACACGAACACGGCCTCCAAGACGCTGAATCACTGCCTGTGGCGTCTGGAGCACCTGGCACGGGGCGTGCCCACTCACTCCGAACAAAGCTGGGAGCAGGCCTACTTGGAGTTCAGGAATGCACAGCGGAAGTATCTCGAGTGCGCACGGGCCAGTCTGGGAGTAACAGGTCCGGTCAACCGGGTTGTCACCTGGCCCTCAGCCTGGCGGCCCGTGAACCGACCGTCACGCACCGACCGATGAGGTGAGCTGTGTTCGCGGCGACCGGAGCGGGAGCCGGACAGCCGATCCGCACAGGCCGTGCTCACCGCCTCCGCCGCCGGCCGGCAGGACCGGGCTGCCCACAAGGCCCAACTCTCGAAGACGCGCCCGGGGCGCTGCCTTCCAGGCGATGCCCGAGTACGGCCTGTACTGCGCGTTTCCCGTTGACCCTGCCCGTCGGGCGGGGTCCCGGGGTTGACCGGCGCGGTGGAGCGGATACGGTCGGAGGGAGTGCTTCGGCCCGAAGGCACGGTGATGGACCACGGCCCCGACGGGGGTCCTCGCAGTGTGCGCGGATGATCGTTCCGATGCGGCGCTGGTGGTCCGCAGGGTTCCGCGATGGTGGGACCCGCCGACCGGAAGGCCTCGCCCGTGCACACACACCACAGTTCACCTCGTTCCGGCGCCTCGGTGCCGTCCCCGGGCGCCGAGTGCGGCAGGCGCGCGAAGCCGTCGGCCGGTGCGGCGGAGGAGGAGGCGCTGCGCGCGCAGTCGCGGTCGTTGCATGAGCAGGTGCTGAGCCTGCGTAAACAGGTGCACGCCCGTACGCGGATCGCCGTGGCGCAAGGGCTGTTGATGGGCCGTTACCAGCTCGCGGATCCGGAAGTGGCGTTCGATGTGCTGCGGCAGGTCTCGCAGCGTTTCAACGTCAAGCTCCACCAGATCGCCGTCGCCCTGACATCCGCCCCCGCCCCCGCCTTCGCCCCCGCGTTCGCCCCCGCCGCGCAGCCCGGGCTCCGACCGCTGTCGACGGCCCGCACCCGTGTCCCCGCGCCCCGGCTGGACGCCCTGCACGCGGGCCGTCTCAATCCGAAGCATCAGGGCCAGGTGCTGTCAGCGGCCCTTGAGCGGGTCATGGACCTCACCGGCGCCGACTTCGGCAACGTGCAGCTCGCCGAGGCCGGTGTGCTGCGCCTGGAACAATACGTCGGCCATCCGCAACTGTTCACCGACCACTTCGCGTTCGTCCAGGAGGGCACCGCCTCTTGGCGGGCGGCCGAGGCGGGCCGTCAGGTCACGGTCCGGGATGTGGAGAGTGCCACTCTCTTCGACGACGAGACCCGCCAGGTCCTCCTGGACAGCGGCAGCCGTGCCATCCACTGCATTCCCTGCACCGCGGGCGACGGCATCGTGCGCGGTGTCATCTCCGCCCACCACAACCGCCCCCAGCCCAACCCCCTTGACCAGGAGCAGCTGGCCGAGCTGGCGCGACTTCAGCGAGTGGTCGGCACCTGGCTGCACTGGCACACGGACACCGTCCTCTCGGACGCCCTGGACCACCTCCATCACACCGCTGCTGCGGCCCGGATGCCTTCGGCGGTCGCCGCCGAGCGGTGATGGGCGCGCGGTGATGAGCGAGCGGAGTGTCGTACGCCGCCGTTTCGGGCCCGGCGTACGGCACTTCGACGGGGCGCACGCACCGCTTCCGCCTGGGTGCCCTCCCACCGGCTACGCGCGCCTGGTGGGTCAGTCGCCGGGGATGAGCCCGGGGCAGCCCCCGAGCTTTCATCGCTTCAAGACACCGACGGGATGCCTACTGGTAGCAGGGGCTCCCGCACAGCACAGTGACCCTGCCGCCGTCATCGGCCGCAGTAGAGGCGGTGAGGGAGGCGGTGGACGCGGGGGTCTTGCTGGTTTCCCAGGGCATGGGCGCCGCCACGGCCTGGGAGGCAACAGAGGTGAAGGCTGCGGCAGCAACGAACACGGCGGCCACCGCCCTCTTGCGCAGACGCATCTGGACTCCTTGATCGACGAGCGGCCAGTACGATCCGGCGGCCGACGCACTGCGCGGAAGGCCACCAGGGCTGACGCCAGTCTCACAGTGGGTGCAGCCTCGGGCCAGATGTGCGCGCGGAGTTCGGCGCATCTCCATACGATCACTGCGAATGGCAGGCCGTGTTCCGGGGGGCCCGACGACTGGAAGGTTGTCGAACTGCTGCGGCAAGCACTCCAGCGAGTCAAGGATTCCGGAGCACGCGTGGACAGCGGACGGATCGGAGATGCTGGCCGGTTGGGTGGACAGCGTCGACGCCGACGCCGCTCAGTGGCGTCACGAAGTCCAACGGATCGCGACGGCTCTGGGACCGCTCGGGCACGATCGGTAGCCCCGCCCCAGGAGGTGGGAGGAGCCCGCTCTCGTGTCCACAGCCACCCCGACCGTCGGGGGGCTCTGCCGGGCGCAACGGCCCGGTTTCGCCTGCGGGTATCAGCTCAGCCGGCCTGGACCTGCCCACGTCCCGCCGGGGCCCGCAGCCCTGCGGCGCACCGGCGGTCGGGCCGACCGGTGGCCTCGGCTCAGTCCGCCGTCAGAATCTCGAGGTTGTGACCGTTCGGGTCGTCGAAGTAGGTGCCCCGGCTGCGTCCGCGCACACGGACTTCGCCCGGCGTCCGATGATGCGGGTCCGCCCAATGTGTGAGGCCCGCTGCCTGGATCCGGGCGAGGATCGCGTCGAACTCGTCGTCGGTGACCAGGAAGGCGTAGTGCTGCGGAGTGATCCGCTCGCCCAGGGCGGTGTCGTCGATCTCCCGGTCGTAGTAGTCGAGGGTGACTCCGTTGGCGACCTCTACGGGGGCGAACGGTCCGTTCGGCGCGCCCGCTCGCAGGCCGAGGATGTCGGCCAGGAAACGGGCCGAAGCCTCCTTGTCGTGTGCGGCGACGATGGTGTGATTCAGCTCTATGGGCATGGTGGAGGCCTCCCTCGTCGGTGGCGTCGACCGGCCGTTCGCGGTGACGTGTGTTGTCACGCTACGGACCGCGCCGTCGGCACACATCCGTCCTGCGGTGCGCGTCCGCTGGGTCCTCGGGCCTACATCGGAAGTCCGGCCGGGGGCGGGCCGGTTCTTGCCCGTAGGGCGAAGATGTCGCGATCGGCGACGGGAGCTGCACCGGCCGACACGGCTGACATCGGCGGCCGCTGGCACTGGATTTGTAAGGCATGAGGCCCTGCACAAACGGCCTCCGTGTGCGAACTGATCGGCATGGTGTTCGCGGCGCTGTTCGTTGTGGCTGCCGTCGCGGCGGGTGGCTCCCTCGCGGTCGAGGCGTGCCGACGGGACCGGCATCAGTACCCCCGCGCGAGGGCCCCTGGCTCGGGACATGGCTGGCCACGCGGCGGCACTCGGCCTGGGTCTCTGGTCGGGCGACGCCGCTCCTTCCGGCTTCCCCTTGCCTTCGGCTCCTGGTGTCGCCCGACCGGCTGACGATGAGCGGCCGATTCACATCGTCACGCCACATCTTCAGGTGATCTACTCGTGCCCCCAATGCCACCCATGGTGGCTACACGGTCAGGCGAAGCAGCGGGAGGTGTGAACCCCGCCCCTGGCAAAGGCGCGAAGCCGATGTGATCGTGCCGGAGAGCCTCACTCTCCGCCCGTCTTCAATATGCAGCAGCGCGTGCGGGGGCGCGCATCGCAACGTTAGCGCCGGGGGCGCGCGCTATACGGAGATCAATTCGAGCGTGCGCCCCCGGGTGATCGGCGCTTTTGCGCCACGTTTCGTGGCTACCTTTGCGGCTTGTGACACCTTCTTCGCCAATGGGTCAATCATCCATTTATAGGAATGACGAAACGTTCCGGCCTCTCCTGTTCGATCTCTCGGACCCCGAACGATGCGTCGCACTGCGGAAGTTGCGCGCCTCCGGAGAGGTCCGAGAGGTCCACGACCACATCGACGCGCAGCTCGAGGAGTTCGTCCGCTGTCTCGCGCCGGGCGAGCAGTGGGACAGGGGCAAACTGGCCGACGCCATCGCACGGGCTACGGACGGCGCTCCCCGAGACACCTACGGCACCTGGGTGTTCTACCCGTGGTCGGGCCGGCTCGTACACGTGCTGCCGAAGGACGCCTACCGGCTGGTGCGCACCGACCGCAACCGCGGCAAGATCACCCGTGCTCAGCAACGTGATCTCCTGACGCGCACCATCGCGGTGATCGGGCTGTCCGTCGGAGCCGCCGCGGCCATGGCGTGCGCGGCGGAAGGGGTGGGAGGCTCCTTCCTCCTCGCCGACCTCGACCAGCTCAGCCTGTCCAACCTCAACCGCCTGCGGGCCGGCGTCCACGAGCTGGGCATCGACAAGACGGTGCTGTGCGCCCGCGCCATGGCCGAGCTCGACCCCTACCTGCACGTCGAGATCTACCGCCAGGGCCTCGACGACACCTCCCTGGAGGCGTTCACCGCCCAACACCCCGACCTCCTGATCGAGGAGTGCGACACCCCCTGGGCCAAGGTGGCCGCACGCGAACTGGCCCGCGCCCGGCGCATTCCGGTGCTCATGGAGGCCAACGACCGCGGTCTGCTCGACATCGAACGCTTCGACCTGGAACCCGACCGGCCGCTGTTCCACGGTCGTATCGGCACCACCACGGCAAACGATCTACGGCATCTGGGCCGGGAAGCGCTGCGTGCGTTCATGGTGCGGGCCGTCGGAGCCGAGCGGCTCAGCCCGGCGATGGCGAAGGCGCTGCCCGAAGTGGGCCGCACCCTGTCCAGTTGGCCGCAGCTGGCCAGCGGCGTCCTGCTCGGAGGTGCCCTGGTGACGGACACCGCCCGCCGGATCCTGCTCGGCGAGCACGTCGCGTCGGGCAGTCACTCCCTGGACCTCAGCGCCCTCATCCCGGCCCAGGATCCCGAGCCGCAGGCCACCGCCCCGAAGCACATGCGGGCGGACCGCCTCTCGAAGTCCCACGACCCGCTGCCCGCCGGAGGCCCACGGTGAACCGCATGCCCGACCTGCACGGCCCGCGTCTGCGGCTGCGGGAGATGCGGCTCGACGACCGGGACAGCTACGTGCGGATCTTCACGCACAAGCTCCTCACCCGGTACCTGGGCATCGAGCGTCTGGACCGCCGCCAAGCTGAGGAATCGTTCGTCCGCGCGCTCGTCCAGCCGGACACCGCCCCACGTAACCGGTACACACTGGCGGTCTGCCCGCCCGCCCCCGAACCGGACCCCATGATCGGCACCATTGGGCTGCTGCGCGAGGAATACGGCAGTAACGCCATGGTGACGGGCCTGGTCGTGCTCCCCGGCTCGCCCGCCGGCGGACACACGCACGAAGCGGGCAGGTTGCTGCTGGCCTACGCCTTCGGGCACCTGAACCTGCACCGGGTCTGGGCAGGACACCGGAGCGACCATGTCCATATGCGCCCCATCATGCAGGCGGCCGGATTCCACCAGGAGGCGACCCTGCGACAACTGTTCCGCACCCAGGGTGTCTGGCACGACGTGACCACCTACACCGCTCTCGCGCCCGAGTGGAAGGCCCAGGCCACCGAGGCCGAAACACGTATTTTGGACGGTGCCCCCAAGACAGTCGCCTGACTCGGTCCGCTGTCGCGTCGGCTTTCCGGCGGTGGAGTGGCGCGCAACATGCGTCTCCTGCCGACGACCTGAATGCCGACCGTTCCCGCGCCGTCCCCATGTCCCGCGCGATGTCCCGCGCGATGTGTCCCACGCGATCGGCTGGCCAAGGGCCGGGAGACCCCCGATACGCCCTCGGCCACGTGGTCGGCACGTGCGCGCCGGGTCTGCCTCAGGTCCGGTCGGACTCGGAGAGCGGGCCCGCGTTCAGGACCACGGCGAGCGCCTGCAGTCCGGCTATCAGATCCTGCCGTGAGGCGGCGGGCATCCGGTGCAGGACAGCATCGAGCGCGCGGATACGGTGGGTGGTCACGGCGTCCAGGACGTCGCTTCCCTGCGGTGTGAGTACGAGAGTGATCTCACGCCGACTGGTGGATGCGGGCATCCGGCGCAGCAGGCCGGCGGCTTCGAGCCGGTCGCACAGTCGGCTCGCCGCCGAGGGGAGCGTGCCGGTCGCCGCGGCGAGTGCCCGGAGGTTGAGAAGCGGAGCCGCCCGGATGGCTGCCAGGGTCTGCAGCTGCAGCGGCGACAGCCGCGGGGCGACGGCGTCGGCGGCTGTGCTCCACAGCGAGGCCAGGGCGCCGACGGCTTCGGCGGTGCGTGCGGTCACGTCAGGGCGGGAATGCGGCATGAAGCCGGAGGAATGGTCGCGGCCGTCGCTGCTCATGGGGGAAGGTGCACCTCTTACGGGCCGAGGCAGTGGGGGTACCCCTCGTCTGCCCGCTTTTACCCGCCTATCCCCACCGTTTTCTCGCAGTGGGGGACCCGGTGGGGGAGCGCCGTTGACGGGCGGCGACAGAGCAGGGATACACTCATAAACAGTTGCCGTAAGACAACTGTTTCTTCCCGGCCTGACCGGCGGCCTCACCCAGGGGATGCCTCGGGCGGGCATCGCCGGGAGGATGATGACAGGGCCGCCTGTGCGTCAAGGCGGGGCCGCCGATTTGTGGAGAAGGCTGTTGTGACGAAGTTCCTGGCCGTGGAGCGCGCGATCCGCAGCGCCGCACCGTACGACCTCCTCGACAGGGCACGCCTCGCGGTGGTCACGCAGTACGGGGCGCTCAACGTCGACCTGCTCATGGCGGACTACAGCCTGACCGTGCTGCAGCAGGTCTCGGCGGCACCGCACACCGCGCCGCCCCTGCCCGTCCACTCCAGCCTGGAGGGGCGGGCCTTCGTCAGTCAGGAACCCTACGGCCATACCGTGCGTGACGAAGGAGCGGTGGACCTGTTCCTCCCGGTCACCGTGCGCGGCGACCGGCTCGGCATCCTTTCCGTGCGCCTGCCCGACGAGCGCTGCACCCCGCAGGCGGTCGAGGAGCTGACGGCCCTGGCCGAGATCCTCGGCTACGCCGTGGTCGTCGCCGACCGTGACACCGACATCTACCTGCAGGCCCGCCGTGCCACCCGCCTCACCCTGGCGGCCGAGATGCAGTGGCAACTGCTGCCGGGACGCGCCTGCGCCCGCGCCGAATACACCATCGGCGCCCAGCTCGAGCCGGCCTATGCCGTCCACGGCGACAACTTCGACTGGGCCACGACCGCCGACACCCTCACCCTCACGATCATGAACGGTATGGGTGAGGGCATCGAGGCGTCCCTGCTGACCAACCTCGCCGTCAACGCGCTGCGCAACGCCCGCCGCGCCAACATCTGCCTCGCCGATCAGGCGGCCCTCGCCGACCAGGCCCTCTACGCCCAGTACCGCGGCGAGCAGTACGTCTCCGCTCTCCTGCTCTCCTTCGACCTGGCGACCGGGCGGGTAGAGGCGGTGGACGCCGGGTCACCCCAGCTGTGGCTCCAGCGCGGCCAGACGGTCGAGCAGGTCACCTTCGAGGCCCAACTGCCGCTGGGCATGTTCGAGGAGACGGACTACGTCGCCCAGGAATTCGAGGTGCTGCCTGGCGACCGCCTGCTGTTCGTCAGCGACGGCGTCTACGCGGCCCTCTCCGAGAGCGGCGAAGCCTACGGCGAACGCATGCTCGCCAAAGCGATCAAGGAGACGCGCCTGCTGCCGGCGGCCGCCGTACCGCGTGCCGTCCTGCGGGAACTGGCCAACTACCTCGAAGCGGACGTGGACGATGACGCCCTGGTGGTGTGCATGGACTGGATCGGCCGCGAACCCCAGAGCCAGGGGTGAATGATGCGGGCGCCCCGCCCTCCCCGCCCTCTCGCCTCCCGGCACGCCGATCCGGTCGTGGGCTGGGCAGGCGGCAAGAGGAACGCCGGCACGGTGCCACAGCCTTCCGGGCGGACGCGAGCCACCGCATGAGCTGCCCGGACAGTTCGCAGACGACGCCACGGACACACGAGACGAGGAACCGATACGGATGGGCCTGACCGACCACCCCACGGCAGGCGCGGGCATCCGCTCGTCCGCGCCCTGCGGCCCCCTGTGGCTGATCGAACTGGCCGGTGACTTCGACTACAGCAACCTCGACACCCTCGCCGACACGACCGCGCACGCGCTGCGCTCGCACCCGGGGCCCGTCGCCTTCGACCTGAGCGCTGTGACGTTCTGCGACTCGTCCCTGCTCAACCACTTCCTGCGGGTGCGCTGGCAGCGTCCGGTGCACCTGGTGGCCATGCCCGCACAGACACGGCGGGTCTTCGAGATCACGGGAGCACTGGTGGCGTTCAGCGTCTTCACCAGCGTGCAGGACGCTCTGGACGCGGCCACCTACTGAACGGCGGGGCCAGCGAGCGTCAGGGCTGCCCCGGTGTCGGACCCATCGGGCATCAGCGGTGCGTTACGCGACCACGCATCCTGTTCCGCATGGACCGGGCGGGAGTAGCGTGGGCATCAGTCCGTGGACTATGCCTCGCCGTCAGCGCGGCGAATGCTTCTTCGGCGATCTCTCGGGCCCGTGAGGCGGGTCCTCACGCCAGCGGCTGCCCTTGGCGGGACCCGGTGCCCGCCCTTCATACGCGCCGCACCACCGACCGCCGCGGACGGTCTGCCTCCCCTTCGTAGCATCGTCCGCCACCCCCTCTCGGGCGGTGCGGTGCACCACCCGAGAGGGAGCGCCGCGCATGCGCAACTTCTTCGTCGACGACCTCTGCCTGATCACACCCCTTCACCACGAGGAGGGCGTGCGACTGTCCGGTGAGGTGGTCGGTGCGCACCAGGTGCCGCTGGCGACAGCCGTCGCCGACTGCGCCCGGCAGGCTCACGAGATCACCGTCGATCTCACCCAGGTCCGCTACCTCTCCAGCAGCGCCCTGGCCACCCTGGTCGGCCTCGCCCGCACCCTGCGCCCACCCCAAGTCCTCTGCATCGACGCGCCGCCCGAGCTGCGCCTGGCCGAGCGGTGCGCCCATCACGGCTGGGACCAACTCGCCACCCTGTGCCTGCGCCGCACCTGAGCCACCGCCCGTTCCTGCTGTCGCGGGAGGCAGCAGGAACCGCACACGCACCGCGGTGCCCGCGCGAGACGGACACCGGCGCTGCCGCACCCGGTACGGGCTCAGGTGACGTCCGCGGACGGCTGCCGCGTCGCGCGCAGGTGACCCCGTCTGCCGTGGGAGGCGCCAGGGGCGGGAAGGCGGGTCACTGAGCGGGGGCCGGGCCCAGTGACCCTTCTGCTCCGACCACTGGGGGAGAAGCGCCTGGACAACAACACGGCCTGCATCACGTCTTGTTGCCCCGCCTGTTCTACCGATACCGAGGCAACGAAGTACAGGGCGGATCATCCGGAAAGCGCGGCGTTGATGGGCTTGCGCGGGGCCGCAAGCCGTCCCCTCCGGCCCGGCGGCGGGCGGGGGCCGGTGCGGCTACGTACAGAGTGCGGTGGGCGGCCGGCGCCTACGCGCAAGGCGGGCGGGGTGTGGGGATCTTCCGGACCGGGCAGGCGCCCGGTGGGCGAAGTCGTGCAGGCGGCTTCAGCCGTTGACTCCTCCGGGTGTCGGCAGTCTCCCGCCTGCTGGTGTCCGGAGTCGAGGCGGGCCCGGTTGCGTCGCCGACAGACCGTGCAGCCGGGCCTGCTCACTTGCGGGACGCGTCCGGTCGGCCCGTGCCGTGCGACAGGCCGGACGCGTCGCCCACCACCCCTCCCGCGCGGCGGTGGGCGTCGCCAGGTCTCCCGGGCGACATGCGACGGGTATCCCGATACCTCGACGGTATGCGCGTTCGGGGCCGCCCGTACGGTGGCCGCACGCGGGCCGAGAGCCCGGTCGACCGTACCCGGGCCGAGAGGCCGGTCGACCGTATCCGGGCCGAGAGGCCGGTCGACCGTATCCGGGCGGTGGTGTCCGGGCGGCGGTCGCTCAAAGCGAGTGAGTCGCCGTGTTCACTTCCGCGCCATCTCCAAGTCTCCTGAAATACACCCACGATTCTCATGTGCTCCTCATGTGCCGTTGGTTGCGTGTGCTTCGCCGGTCGGTCCGCAACGTACGAGCAAGGAGGCGCATGGTGTTCCTGTCGAAGGCAGCCGCGGCGCGTGAGGGCCGCGCGAAGGAAGTCCGGGAGGGTGACGGGGGTGCGGGGAGCGACAGCGAGGAGCCGTTGCATGTGGCCAGCCGGCTGCACGCGTTCAACCGGTTCGAGCTGAAGTACCTCGTCCCCGTCGACCAGGCCGCGGACATCCGGGACGAGCTGGCGGAGCGGATGGACACCGATCCGCACAGCCCGGTCGGCGGGTACGGGGTGTGGAGCCTGTACTACGACACTCCGCAACTCCGGTTCTACTGGGAGAAGATCGAGGGCCTGAAGTTCCGCCGCAAGCTGCGCATCCGTCACTACGGCGACCTCGACGGGGTCACCGACGAGTCGCCGGTCTGCGTGGAGATCAAGCAGCGCGTCAACCGGGTCACCCAGAAGCGCCGCATCACCCTCCCGTACGGGGCCGCACGGCAGCTGTGCGACGGGCGGGAGATGGTCGAGCACTCGGCGAAGGAGAGCGCCTTCGTCCAGGAGGTCCTCGAACTCGTCGTCCGGCTGAACCTGCGGCCCACCGCCATCACCGGCTACCAGCGCGAGGCGCTCGTCGGGCGGAGCGCGGACACCGGTCTGCGCGTCACCTTCGACCGCCGGATCCGGGGCCGGGACCGGGACTTCCACTTCGGCACGCCGACCCCCGAGAACCGGTTCACGATCCCGCCGCACCTGTCGGTCATGGAGATCAAGGTGAATGAGCGCACGCCGCACTGGATCACCGATCTGGCCGCGCGGCGCAACCTCAACCTCGTACGTATCTCGAAGTACGTGCAGTCGATCGAGGCGTTCGGGCTCGCCCCGCGCTCGGTCTTCCACGTCAATGAGGCGGACTGCCCGCCACCCACCCCCTCTGGAGAACTGCCGCTGCAGCAGCGGCCGGCGCAGGACGATGCGTCGTTGAAGGTAGGAGCACAGTGAATTTCGATCTGCAGGAACTCAGCGGCACGTTCAGCGTGGCCGATGTCGTGGCGGCGATGGCGCTGTCGTTCATCTTGTCCACGGTGATCGGTTACACGTACCGGTACACGCACCGCAACGTCTCCTACAGCCAGTCCTACGTGCAGACGCTGGTCATCGTCGGCATGATCGTCGCTTTGATCATGCTGGTCGTCGGCTCGAACCTGGCCCGTGCGTTCTCCCTGGTCGGCGCCCTGTCCGTGGTGCGCTTCCGCAACGCGGTCAAGGAGACCCGGGACGTCGGCTTCATCTTCCTGGCCATGGCGATCGGTATGGCGTGCGGTGCCCGGTTCTACACCCTGGCAGCGGTCGGCGCCGTGGTGATCTGCGCGGTCGTCCTGGTCATGTTCAAGTTCAACTGGTTCGCCCTCAACGTGCAGCGCCAGGTCGTCAAGGTGCAGGTCCCGGCCGGGGACGACTACACGCCGCAGATCCGCGACGTCCTCATCAAGTACACCTCCGAGTTCGAGCTGGTCAGCACGGAGACGATCCGCGGCGGCGCCCTCAACGAGGTCTTCTACACCGTGCGCCTGAAGAAGGGCGCCGAGCCGGGTGACCTGGTCAGCGCCTTGCAGGAACGCACCTCCGGTCAGCGCGTGACGGTCCTCACCGGCTACGACACCACGGACCTGTGATGAGCGGCGAGACCTCCGCGCAGCGCGGGCGGCGTCTGCGGGACAGGGTGCCCGTCCGGCTGCGCCATCACTGGAAGCCCGCCGCGACGCTGGGCGTCGGGCTCGCCGCGATGGTCTATTTCCTGGGCGACGCGCGGATCTCCCCGTACGTGACGTCGTCCTCCCGGGTCGAGGCCGACGCCATCACCGACGACGTGCAAGGGACCGTGGGCCTGTACGACACGTCGGCGAAGCACTCGATCCAACTCGCCTACCAGCAAACCGACTTCGACAAGATGATGAAGGAGTTCAAGAAGGACGGCACCAAGGACTACATCGAGGCCGACCTCACCATCGACGGGGTCTACCTCAATGACGTCGGGATCCGTCTGAAAGGCAACTCCACTCTGTCGTCCCTGCGCGGAAACAAGGGCATGCCCGGTGGCGGCCGGGACCTGCCCAAGGGTGTGCAGGGCGCCCCGGCCGGCGGCGCCCCTGGAGGCGCCGCCGGCGACGGGGGCGGAGCGGGCAAGGACGGAGCCGCCGGAGCCCAGGGTGCCGCCAAGGAAGGAGCCGCCGGGGCCAAGGGGGCGGGCAAGGGCGGCGGTGGCATGGGTGGCATGGGTGGCAGGGGCGGCATGGGTGGCATGATCCAGTACGATCTCTCCGCCCAGAAGCCCGAGGAACTGCCCTGGCTCGTCAAGATCGACGAGTATGTCGAAGGCCGCGCCTATCAGGGCGAGCGGGAAATCTCACTGCGTCCCGGCAGCAACGACCAGGTGCCGCTCAACGAGGCGCTGTCCCTGTCCCTGACCGACAAGAGCGGGCAAAAGGCTGAGCGCTACGCCTTCACCGAACTGAAGGTGAACAACCGGCCGGCCGCCGCACGCCTCATGGTCGAGGCGCCGGACACCGACTATGCCGAGGATGTCGACGGCGGCGACGGTGTGATGTACAAGGCGCGGGCGGGCGGCAGCTTCGAGTATCGAGGCGACGACCCCAGCGACTACGAGAGTTCCTTCAAGCAGCTCAACAAGAAGGGCAGCCAGGACCTCGAACCGGTGATGAAGTTCATCAAGTGGGTCAACAGCGCCTCGGACCAAGAGTTCGCGAACAACCTCGACAAGTATGTCGACGTCGACTCGCTGGCCTCCTACGTGGCCTCGCAGAACCTGCTCCTCAACTTCGACGACATGGCCGGGCCGGGCAAGAACTACCTGCTCTGGTACGACCTCGACACCAAGAAGTTCTCCGTACTGGGCTGGGACTACAACCTGACCTTCAGCGGAGACGCGACGACCGGACCGGATGACTCGGTCGGCATGGGCGGCGGTATGGCCGGGGGCGCGCCGGAAGGAATGCCCGACGGTATGCCGGAAGGTATGCCCGAGGATGTACCGGAAGGTATGCCCGAGGGTGTGCTGGAAGGAATGCCCGGGGGAGAGGGTGCCGAGGGTGGCATGCGGGGCGGCATGATGCAGCACGTCCTGAAGACGAAGTTCCTCGACTCCGACGCTTTCGACGATGTCTATCAGGAGGCGTACCGCGAGCTGTACCAGCAGTTCTACGGCTCCGGGACGGCGGCGAAGGCGCTGAAGGACATCGGGGAGCAGGCACGTGCCGCAGGTGCCGACGCAAAGGAGCTGGGGACCGCCCTGTCCAAGCTCCAGAAGACCGTCAGTGACCGCACCACAGCTCTGGCCAAGGACAAAAAGGTCACCGGCAAGGTTACTGGCAAGGTCACTGGCTGAGCAGGCTGACACCCCGGGGGGCCAACCCGATGCAGTGCACCCTGGGGTGTCACAACCGGACCTTCCTGATCATATGTGCCGCCCAAATGCACAGAATCCGCGTCTACCATCGCGCCGTGCGGCGGGGGCCCGCCCGCCGCTGCTCGCTCTCGCTCCCGCTCCCGTTCCCACTGTCCGTCTCCCGAGGTGTCCGCACGTGATCGACTCACCCATACCCGCGCGTGCGTCCCAGGCCGGTCACACCGTCCTGGTCGTGGAGGACGACGCCAGTATTCGCACCCTGCTCACGTCCGCGCTCGGCGCGGCGGGCTACCTCGTGACGAGCGCCGCCGACGGGCAGGAGGCCATGTTCGAGGCGGGCAACCGGCGGCCCGACCTGATCGTCCTGGACGTGATGCTGCCCGACACCGACGGATTCCAGCTCACCCGCGACCTTCGCGCCGCGGGTGTCTACACCCCGGTGCTGTTCCTCACCGCCCGGAGCGGTGTCGAGGACCGCATCATCGGCCTGAGTTCCGGCGGCGACGACTACGTGACCAAGCCCTTCCACGTCCAGGAAGTGCTGCTGCGCATCCGCGCCATACTCCGCCGCAGCGGCACACCCACCGCACACGACGGCGGTGTGCAAGAGCCTCTGCGTTACGCCGATGTCACCCTGGACGAGGGCACCCACGAGGCGTGGCGTGCGGGCCGCCCGCTCCGGCTGTCACCGACCGAATTCCGTCTGCTGGCCCACCTGTTGGAGCAGCCCGAGCGCGTGCTGGAGAAGGCGGAGATCCTCCAGCGGGTGTGGCGCTACGACTTCTCGGGCGACACCCGCATCGTCGATACGTATGTCAAGACTCTGCGCCGCAAGATAGACCGCGACGCGCTTCCACTGATTCACACGGTGCGCGGTGTCGGCTACTGCCTGCGGCTGCCGCGCGACCAGAGCACGGCAACGCCCCGGTGAAGAGTCTCCGCCTCCCGCGCCCGCGTTCCCTGCGCGCCCGGCTGGTGCTGATCGCCGGGCTCCTGGCCACCAGCGCGGTCCTGTTGTGCCAACTGGCGGGCCTGATCGTCCTGCGGGGCTGGCTCACCGACCAGGTGGACGAGCGGCTCTCCCATTTCCGGCCTCCGGACCGTGTCTACGAGGACCTGGCAGGGGACGGCACACTGCGGCCGCCGAGTTCGGACAACACCCTGCCCTCGGACTACCGCGTCTACTTCTACGACAAGGACGGCCGTCTGCTGCGCACCTTCCTGGGATCCGGCACCCACGCCGGACCCGGGTTGCCCCGAGAAGCGGCACAGCTGGACCTGACGGCTGGGCGCCCGACCACCGTCCCGTCGGACGACGACGATGCGGGATCGAGTTGGCGCGTGGTGTCCTACGCGGGCCCGGACCGGATGCATGCCGTCGTCGCCCTGCCCCTGGACACGGTGGACGGTGCCACCGCCAAACTGCTGTGGGTGAGCCTCGGGCTCGGCGTCGCGGTCGCCGTCGGAGTGGTCGTCCTGGGCAACGGTGCCGTCCGCCTGGGCCTGCGCCCGCTCTCGCGCGTCGAGAGCACCGCACAGGACATCACCGAAGGCGCCCTCGAACTCAACGTCCCCGTCACCGACCCGGACACCGAGGTCGGCCGGCTCGGACTCGCCCTCAACACCATGCTCGACCGACTGCGCACGGCGCTGCACCGCACGGAGACCTCCGAACAGCAACTGCGCCGCTTCCTGGCGGACGCCGGCCACGAACTGCGCACCCCGCTCACCGCCATCCAGGGATTCGCGGAACTCCTTCTCGACGAACCCGGTATGGCGGATGATCGACGTCACGAGTCGTACACGCTGCTCGCCCACAACGCCGACCGGATGAGCCGCCTCGTCGACGACCTGTTCCTGCTCGCCAAGCTCGGCGAAGCGGGCGAGGGCGGAGGCGCAGAGGGAGGCGGCACCAGCGGAGCACGCGCCGCACACCGCGAACCCGTGGATCTGCTCTCCCTGGCCGCCGACGCCATCGCCACCACCGCCGTACGCCACCCCCACCGCCGCATCACGCTCGGACCACTGATCAGCCACTCGTCCGACCCCGGCACCGAAGGCGACCTGGACGTCATCGAAGTGCCCGGCGACCCGCACCAACTGGCGCAGGTCCTGGGCAATCTGCTGGCCAACGCCTGCGCCCACACCCCGGCCGGCACTCACGTCCACGTCCGGGTCGGCACCACCCGCACCACCGCCGCACCGACGAGCCTGAGCAACGGCCCGTCCCTGCCGCCAGGCACGCCCGTCTGCGCCATCGAGGTCGCCGACGACGGCCTCGGGATCAGCCCCGGCGAAGCCCGTCACGTCTTCGACCGCTTCTACCGCGCGACACCGCCGGAACCGTGCGGTGAGGCGGCCTGGGACACCGCTCCCGGGGCCGCTCCCGGGGCCGTTCCCGGGGCCGCCCCGGGGAGCGGTCTCGGACTTGCCATCGCCACCGCCATAGCGACCGCGCACGGCGGACGCCTCGAACTGGACAACCACCCCGGGCACGGTTGCGTCTTCCGTCTGCTCCTGCCCGATCCGACCGCCGTGCCGAAGGAGGACACCGATGCGGCTCACTACCGTTCGGCTCACCCGTGACTTCGGCTCACCCGTGACCACAGGCCATCCCGCCGAGCGGCTTACGCTCAAGGACACACCCGCCCGAATACCGTCACCGGCGCCCGGGCGAGCGTTCCTCTGCCCACCACCGCGGCCCGTACGGGCTGGGGATGCGAACTCGGGGTCGCTGTCCCGCGGTGTCAGGAGGCCGGTGCGGCGGCGTCGTAGGCGGCGCGGGCGGCGGTGATGTCGCCTCGGTGGCGCTCTGCCCAGCCGACGAGTCCGGAGAGGCTTGCGTGGAGTTCGCGGGCCATGGGCGTGAGGCTGTATTCCACCTTGGGCGGCACAGTGGGGTAGACGGTCCGGATGAGCAGGCCGTCGCGTTCCAGCTTGCGCAGGTTCAGGGTGAGCATGCGCCGGCTGATGCCTGTGATGGTGCGTTCCAGCTCGGTGAACCGGACCGGCCCGTGTGCGGCAGCGACATCACGTTGGTCGGCACTGGCCGTGCTCTGTGCCGGGCAGTTGATGGTGATCCTCGACGGCACCGTCGTGAACGTGGCGCTGCCGTCCATCCAGCGGGATCTCGGCCTCTCCTCGTCGGGGCTGGCCTGGGTGGTCAATGCCTATCTCGTCCCCTTCGGCGGCCTGCTGCTGCTCTCGGGACGGCTCGGCGACCTCATCGGGCGCAAGCGCGTCTTCATCGCCGGCCTGGGCATCTTCACGCTCGCGTCCCTGCTGTGCGGTGTGGCCCAGGACCCGGCCATGCTGCTCGTCTCCCGCTTCGTCCAGGGCATCGGCGGTGCGGTGACGTCCGCTGTCACTCTCGGCATGGTCGTCACGTTGTTCCCGCAGTCGAAGGAGCGGGCGAAGGCCATCGGCGTCTACAGCTTCGTCCAGTCCGCCGGCGGTTCGCTGGGCCTGCTCGCGGGCGGCGCCTTGACGCAGACCATCAGCTGGCACTGGATCTTCTTCGTCAACGTCCCGATCGGCGCCGTGGCCGTGCTGCTGGCCCGGCGCCTGCTCACGTCCGAGCGAGGCATCGGGCTCGACGAGGGAACCGACGTCATGGGCGCGCTCCTGGTCACCTTCGCGCTGATGCTCGGCGTCTACACGATCGTCGAGACCACCCACTACGGCTGGACCTCCGCACACACGCTGAGCTTCGGCGCCGCGGCGCTCGCCCTGCTCCTGGCGTTCGTCGTCCGGCAGGCGAAAGCGCCCCAACCGCTCCTGCCCCTGCGTGTGTTCCGCATACGCACCGTGTCAGGAGCGATGGGCATCCAGGCCCTCATGGTGGCCGGGATGTTCAGTTTCCAGTTCCTGTGCGTGCTCTATCTGCAGAAGGTGCTCGGCTTCGACGAGATGCACACCGGTCTCGGGATCTTCCCGGTCCCGGTCGCGATCGGCGCCCTGTCCCTCGGCCTCTCGCCCAAGCTGATCGCGCGCTTCGGCCCCCGGGCCGTCCTTCTGCCAGGACTCTCGCTCATCGCGGCCGGTCTCGCCATGTTCGGTCGCGTACCGGCAGGCGGAAGCTACGTCGTCGACGTCCTGCCCGCGCTGCTGCCGCTCGGCATCGGCTTCGGCCTCGCGATGCCGTCGCTGGCCACGCTCGCGATGTCCGCGGCCACGCCCCAGGACTCGGGGATCGCCTCCGGCATGTTCAACACCATGCAGCAGATCGGCAGCGCCTTCGGCCTCGCGGTTCTCAGCACGCTCGCCACTTCGCGTACGGACGCCCTGCTGGGTGAAGGGGCGAGCACTGCCGCGGCACTCACCGGCGGTTACCAGCTTGCCTTCCGCATCGGCGCGAGCCTCGTCGTCGTCGCACTCGTCCTCGCCGTCACTGTGCTGCGATCCCCAGGAGCGGCGCGACGTCCAGCGGCGGAGGAGGAGCCGGTCGAGGCGAACGCCGCTACATGACCGGGCGACGATGTCGAGCACGGCGGCGACCCGCTTGAGGCCGGCCGGGACCTGCCGGTGTGCAGGCCAGGCCCGGGTGCGCGAGCGGTCGGCAGCGCAGCCCTCTCCCGCGCTTTCGAAGTCAACCGGATCGTCGAACGCACGCCACGAAACACGTGAGTTGAGCTGCGGGCCGGATCGCAGGACCTCCCTGCATCGCGCCTCAACCGCCCTCCCCTCGCAACGGGCTCGGCGCCGCACATTGGGTAGTCTCACCAAGGCTTTCCGAGCGCCGACGGCCGGTGCTGTACGTCACGATCAGGGGGATACACGGGATGACTGCGCCTGCCCACGGCCCGTTCCAGCCCATGCAGCCGGAGGATCCGCCCGTGATCGGCGGGTATCGTCTCGCCGCCGTGCTCGGCGCGGGTGGCATGGGCAAGGTGTATCTGTCCTACACGCCCGGGGGACGCCCCCTTGCGCTGAAGGTCATCCGGCCCGAGTTCAGTCAGGACCCGGAGTTCCGCCGCCGCTTCGCACAGGAAGTCCACGCCGCTCAGCGTGTCCAGGGCCTCTACACCGCGCCTGTGATCGACGCCGACACCCAGGGCAGTCCGCCCTGGCTGGCCACGGCCTATGTGCCAGGACCCTCGCTCGCACAGGCGGTGGCCCAGCACGGCGCCATGCCCTTGCGCAGCGCCCTGCTGCTCACGGTGGGCGTTGCCGAAGCATTGCAGGTCATCCATGGTGCGGGCATCATCCATCGCGACCTGAAGCCCGGCAACGTGCTGCTGGCCGGTGACGGCCCGCGGGTCATCGACTTCGGTATCGCCCGAGCTGCGGACGCCACCTCGCTGACCCATAGTGGTGTGAGCGTCGGCACTCCGGCTTTCATGGCACCGGAGCAGGCGGCGGCCGGGCCGGTCACAACCGCCACCGACGTCTTCGCGCTCGGCCAGATCACCGCGTTCGCGGGCATAGGTGCTCCCGCCTACGGCGACGGCCCCTCCCACGCCGTCCTGTACCGCATCGTCCACGAGGACCCGGAGCTGAGCCGACTGCCCGACGCGCTGCGGCCGTTGGTGTCGCGGTGCCTGAGCCGTGACCCGGGCGAGCGGCCGTCACTGGCCGAGGTCATCGAGATGTGTCACCGGGTGTCGGAGGCCCCCTTGCGGCAGGGTGAGGACTGGTTGCCGCAGTCGTTCGCGACCGGGCTCGTCGGCCGCTCCCAGATGCCCGCCCCGGCACCTACTCCGCCACCAGCGGCCCCCACGCCTTTCCCGGCCGGCGGCCCGGCCTTCCATGCCCCGACCGAGGCGGCCGGCCCACCCGCACCCATGCCCGGCCCTCACCCGCAACTCCTTACGGCGCCCGGCACCCCGCCTCCGGCCGCGGGCCACTTCCCGTACGCGCCGACCCAGTTGAACCAGACCCCGCCCCCTGGTTCCTACGGGCCGCACACTCCGCCCCAGGCCGGTGGGCCGCATCCCGGCTACCTCAATGGAGCGCGTCCCTGGGCGGCCGCGCCGCCTCCTCCCGGACGGCGGTACACCGGTCTCATCGTCGCCATGTCCGTGATCGGAGCCGTCGGCGTCGGGCTGGGCGTCATCGGGGCGTTGCTGCCCGACAAGAACCCCGACAAGAACCCCGACAAGAAGAACGAACAGGCGTCGTCGGCTGGTGGTTCGGCCTCCGCCGGTGAGGCGGGCAAGGACGGTGGCGGCAAGAACCGGCCCGATCCCGCACCCGCCTCCTACAAGGGCATCAATCTGGCCGGCGGCTACTACCTGCAGCTCGCCGACAATCCGCCCAAGCCGATCGAAGGCTCCGAGACCGGAGCCATGTACGCGCTCGGAGACGTGTACTTCGACGTGGACGCGACCGGCATCAGCGGCTCGAAGGTCGGCAGCTCCAACGGGAAGCTGGTCCTGCTCGACAATGCGCAGGAGGGCTCGCTGAAGACGTGCCGTCAGGAGACCCGCTTCACCAAGAGGATCAACCTTGACCAGCTGACCGCCGGCTCTCAACTCTGCGTCCACAGTGATGCGGGCCATATCGCGGTCGTGACCTACCGGGGCAGCTCCTCAGCCGACGACCCCAGCCGCTACGTCAGTGTGGACCTCACCGTATGGCGCAACGCAGAAGAGTCGACGCGGGACAGCTGAGAGCGGCGGAGCGGACCATGCACACCAGGGCGACTCGCTCGACTGATACGGAGCCCGGGTGCGAGCCGACCCCGGACTGAGGCGTAGTTGCGCTGGAGTGCACTCCAACTCCTAGGTTCGGCGCCATGCGTTACACCAAACTGGGAACGACCGGGCTGGACGTCTCCGCCATCACCCTCGGCTGCATGAGTTTCGGGGAGCCGGACCGGGGCGGCGAGCCCTGGTCGCTGGGCGCGGACGCCAGCCGGGACATCATCAAGCAGGCCCTTGAGAGCGGCGTCAACTTCCTCGACACAGCCAACGGATACAGCGCCGGAAGCAGCGAGGAGATCGTCGGCCAGGCGGTCAAGGACTTCACCCGGCGCGAGGAGGTCGTCCTCTCCACCAAGGTCTGGATGCGGATGCGCCCCGGCCCGAACGGTGCCGGGCTGTCCCGCAAGGCGATCTTCGCCGAGCTCGACGCCTCCCTGAAGCGGCTGGGGACCGACTACATCGACCTGTACCAGATTCACCGCTGGGACTACGACACCCCGATCGAGGAGACTCTTGAGGCGCTGCACGACGCGGTGAAGTCCGGGAAGGTCCGCTACATCGGAGCCTCGTCCATGTACGCCTGGCAGTTCACCAAGGCCCTGTACCTGGCCGACCTGAACGGCTGGACCCGGTTCGTGTCGATGCAGGACCACTACAACCTCATCCACCGTGAGGCGGAACGGGAGATGCTCCCGCTCTGCGCCGACCAGGGCATCGGCGTGATCCCGTGGAGCCCGCTGGCACGGGGCAGACTGACACGGGCCCGGGACGCCGCCACGGCGCGTGCCGGAACCGACGAGGGCGGCAAGATCCTCTACCGCGACGGGGACCAGGCGGTGGCCGAACGCGTCCACGAGATCGCGGCCAAGCGGGGTCTGTCCGCGGCCCAGGTCGCCCTGGCCTGGGTCATGCGCAACCCGGTGGTGACCTCGCCCATCGTCGGCGTCACCAAGCGGGCCCAGCTGGCCGAGGCGGTCGCGGCGGTGGACGTCGAACTCGACGAGGACGAGACCGCCTACCTGGAAGAGCCCTACCAGCCGCACGAGGTCGCCTACTTGGAGGAGTCCTTCTACAAGTCCCGGCCTGTGGAGGGGGCCAGGTAATCCCGCCTCTCAGTCGCCTTCCAGACGCAGTTCCAGACCAACGTCCGACGAGCACAGGTCGGCACGGACGCGCATACGCTGCCTGCTACGAGAGCAGGTGCCCGGACAGCTTCGCTGTGCGGACGTGTCGACGGCTCAGAGATCGTCCGCGCGGTACGTGACCCGGCCGTCGGCCACGGTCAACCGTACGGGCAGGGCCGGGAGTTCGAGTGCCGGTGTCATCGTCGGGTCGTCGGCGAACACCGACAGGTCGGCGCGGAAACCGACGCTGAGGCGCCCGGCGATGCGCTCCTCGCCCGCCGCGTACGCGGCGTTGACCGTCATGGCCCGCAGCGCCTCCATCCCGGTGAGGGCCTGGTCGGGGCCGTGCGGGGGTGCCGTCAGGTCGCGGCTCGGGCGGCGGTGCCGGGCGCCGGCCATGACGCCGAGCGGTGCGTACGGGGCGATCGGCCAGTCCGAGCCGAGGACGACGGTCGCTGCCGCGTCCCACAGGTCGCGGCAGCGCCACGCCCGTCCGGCCCGCTCCTCACCGAGCCGTCGCGACCAGTTGTCGGTGTGGTCGGCCCGGGTGAAGTCACAGCAGTGTGTGGGCTGCATCGAGGCGACGACGCCGAGCGCGGCGAAGCGCCGTACGGTGTCGTCCGGGACGGTCTCGATGTGTTCGACGCGGTGACGTACGCCTGTGTGGTGCGCGGCGCGCCCCGCGGCAGCCGACTGCGCCCTCTCGATCGAGTCGAGCACGTGCCGTACGGCCGCGTCGCCGATGGCGTGCGTCGCCGTCGGCACTCCTGCCCGGTGCAGTTCGCTGACGACGTGCGTGTACGCGGCCGGGTCCGGCCAGAACGCGTGCGTCGACTCGCCGTGACAGTCGGGCCGCTCCAGCCAGGCGGTGCCGTTGTCGATCGTGCCGTCCATGAACAGCTTCACACCGGCCGTGTGCCACAACTCGCCGCCCGTGCCCTGCAGTTCGACGAGTTCGCGCAGCGCATCGGCGTCGGCGCCGGGCTGGCACCAGGGCGCCACCCGCAGTCGCAGAGGGAGGTCGCCGGAGGCGTCGAGCGCGGCGTAGAGGGCGAGGCTGTCGCCGTTCGCGTCCATGGCGTGCCCGCCCGTGAGACCGGCCGCCGCCATGGCGTGCAGAGCCTGCGCCAGGCGGGCGCGGCGCTCCTCGTGCGTGGGCTGCGGTGCGGCCCGTTCGACGAGTTCGCAGGCGGCGTCCTCGAGGAGCAGTCCGGTGGGCCGGCCCTCGGCGTCGCACACCACTTCGGCGGCCTGGTCGAAGGCCCGGGGCCCGTCGACCCCGGCGAGTTCGAGGGCGCGCGGGCTCGCCACCATGGAGTGGGCGTCGAAGAGCTGGAGCAGGGCGGGGATCCCGTCGAGCACGGGCGAGAAGGCGGCGGCATCGACGGGCTGGTCGCCGAAGACGTTGGGGTCGAGCCCCCATGCGTGCAGCCATGCCCCGGGCGCGAGCGTCTGCCGGTGGCGGGCCAGTGATTCCCGTACGCCGTCGAGGTCGGTGGCGCCGGAGAGGTCGAGGCCGTGGGTGAGTTCGGCGCCGGAGACGGGGTGCAGGTGGCCGTCGACGAGTCCCGGGGTCACGACGGCACCCTTGAGGTCGATCGTGGTGGTGCCGGGCCCGGCGAGCGCGCGGACCGCCCTGTCGTCACCGAGGGCGCTGATCAGTCCGTCCGTCGCGGCGAGCGCGGTGTGGGGGAGAGCGGTGCCGGTGGCCGGGTCGAGCAGCCGGGCGTTGAGGAGGACGAGTCGGGGTTCCATGGTGTGGCTCCAGGAGTGCGTCGGCACCGGCACAGGCACCGGCACCGGCATCGTTGGCGTCGGCGTCTAGTGACGGGGTGCGAGGGCGGCGAGTTGCGATGCATGGGGGAGTGATGCGCGGGGGAGTGGTGCGCGGGGGGAGGTGGCGGCTCAGGGTTCCAGCGGGCCAAGTACCCCACGGGGCAAGCCGAGTTCGCGTTCGGCAAGGGTCACCGCCATCCTGGTGACCGCCGGGGGCAGCTGCTCCGAACCGGCGCCCGCGTCCGCGCCGAGACCGTCCAGGACGACCAGGATCTGCATCGCGACCACCTCGGGATCCGGCGTACGGAACTCCCCTCGTCCGGTGCCGTCCGCGATCAGGGCGGTGAGGCGTGCGCGCCACATCGCCTCCTGTTCGACGACGCGCTCGCGCAGCGCGGGCCGGTAGCGGCTGAGATGGCGCGCGTTGATCCACAGTCGGCTGATGTCGTCCCATGCCGGGCCCGTGGTCCGCGTGAAGAAGCGGCTGAGCCGTGCGGTCGCGGGCTCGCCAGGACCGTCCCCGGCCGCGTCCACGATTCCGGCCGCGTGCCCGGGCCCGTCCTCGGGCAGCAGCGCGTCGAGTTCGCCCGTCGCCGCGCTCCCGAACGCCTCCGCGACGAGCAGCTCCGCCGAGGGGAAGTAGTGGCTGACGAGCCCGGGACGTACCTCCAGTTCCTCGCCGATCCGCCGGAGGGTCACACACTCCAGACCTTCGGAAAGCGCAACAGAAGCGGCTCGCGCAACGATTTCCGCACGTCTGGCGGCAGGAGATTTTCGGATTCGCTTGCTCGGAACGCTTGACGGCATGAGCGGCACGTTATTGAGTGTGCGACCAATAAGCAAGCAGGCGGGTAGGACGAGCACCCCGGAGGACTCCATGGCGTCGACGCTTCCCGATCCAGGCCCGGACGCGGAGGGAATGACCGCCGCCCCGCCCGGTGACCGGCCGGGCGTCCGCACCACGGCCACCGGCGTCGAGGCCCACGGCATCGACCACATCCCCGACGCCGAGCGCCGGGGCAGACCCCGTGAGCTGTTCGCCGTCTGGGCGGCGGCCAATGTCAACTACCTGAACCTGGTGGTCGGGGGCGCCCTCGTCCTCATGGGGCTCACCCTGTGGCAGGCGCTCGCGGTGCTGGCCGTCGGCAACGCGTTCTGGACCCTGACCGGACTGCTCGCCGTCTCAGGCCCCGCCGCGGGCGCGCCCAGCGAGGTGATCACCCGGGCGCTGTTCGGCGTCCTCGGCAACCGCGTGAACAACGCCGTCACCGGCTGGATGATCTCGGTCCTCTACTTCGCGCTCAACCTGTCGGCCGCGGCCGTCGCCGCGTTCTCCCTCGTCGAGAAGGTCGGCCTCACCGCGAACACAGGTGTCAAGACCGTGGTGATCGTCGTCATCGCGGCGCTCACGCTCACCATCAGCGTCTACGGTCACGCGGTCATCGTCCGGCTGTACCCGCTGATCACGCTCGCCCTCGCCGCCACCTTCACCGCGGTCGCCGTGAGCGTCGTCCGGCACGCCGACTTCGCCTACGTCCCCGAGCACCGCCTCACCGGCGTCGACCTGTGGGCCACGGTCCTCGCCGGGATCACTCTGATCGCCTCCGGCCCGCTCTCGTACACGACGAGCGCGGACTTCTCCCGCTATCTGCCGCGCACGACGTCGAAGCGGGCGGTCCTCGGCTTCACCGCGCTCGGGGGGTTCCTGCCGAGCATGGTGGTGTGCTCGCTCGGTGCCGCCGCCGCGACCGTCGTCGACATGAGCGAACCGCAGTCCGCCCTCGAAGGCATCCTGCCGCGCTGGTTCACCCCCATCTTCCTGCTCGCCCTGGTCCTCGGCACCATCGCCATCAACGCGCTGACCGCCTACAGCGCCGGTCTCGCCCTGCAGGCCGTGGGCCTGCGCATCCGCCGCTCCGTCAGCGTCCTCTTCGACGGCACGGCGGCCGTGGCCCTCACCCTCTACGCACTGCTGGTCTCCAACTTCCTGGACACGGTCAACAACGTCCTCCAGCTCACCGTGGTCCTGCTCGGCCCCAGCACCGCGATCTACGCCACCGACATCGTCCTGCGCCGCAACCGCTACGACGGCCCCGGCCTCTGCGACGAAACCCCCGACAGCCCGTTCTGGTACCGACGGGGCGTCAACTGGGCCGGTGCGGCAGCCCTGGTCCTCGGCACCACCACAGCCGCCCTCAGCGTCGACACCCTCTATACCGGCCCGATCGCCGCGGCCGCGGGCGGCATCGATCTGGCGCTCCCGGTGGGCATGGTGGTGGCGGCCGGGTGCTACGCGCTGACGATGCGCGGGCACATACGTCCAGCCAAGGTGTGACCCCCTTCCGTAACTCCCCGCTCGGCACGCCGGGCCGCACCGAGGGCGTGCTGGAGATCCAGGTCTCGGGCGGGCTCGCGTGCTTGATCAGCCGCGCGACCGGACGCCCCAGTCCCGGACGTCCCCGTTCCGGACGCCCCCGTCTCGGACGTCCCCGTCCCGGGCGCGCTCGTCGCCCACCCGGTAGAGCACCAGGTGCTCGTGGAAGAGAACGCCGTCGCGGATGTCGCCGGTGGCGGTGAAGCCGGTGTCGTCGACGTAGTCGATGTGGTCGCCGGTCACGGTGTAGCAGCCGGTGTAGGCGCTCCGGCGGGACCCGCGGGCCTCGTCGTAGCGGCCGTTCGGCAGCAGTTCCTGGCGGATGAATCCGTCGCCGGTCACCCACATCCCGACGTGCGGATGAGGGGCGCGGGGTGTGTCGTTGCTGGTCATGGCTTCATGGTCGGCCCGGCGGCCGGTGGCAGCCAGGCCGCCGTCTCCCCAGGTGCGGGCTTCCTGGGGGCGAGGCACCCACCCGCCGTCACGAGCGGAACGGCGTGGCTGCGGCATCACCACCACGGACCATGGGCGCCGCGCACCTGGGAACAAGGCGGCCTGGTTGCCGTGGCCAGGGCGGCCAAGGCTGGGTGCCGAGCAGTACCGGCGTCTTCGACGTCGTCACGAGCTGCCCGTCCCCCTGTCCTGTGCACGGAAGAAGACCTCTCATCAACGTCAACGACACCACCCATGCCGCCGTCCTCGAAGAGCTGCGCCGTCGCCCCGCCGGTCAGCGGCGCATCCTGTTCACCGGCGCGACGATCGTCACCATGGACCCCGCCCTCGGCGTCGTCGAGGGCGGCGACCTCCTCATCGAGGGCGACACCATCACCGCCGTCGGCCATGACCTCGCCACCGGCGATGCCGTGGCCGTCGACGCCACCGGAACCATCCTCAGCCCCGGCTTCGTCGACACCCACCGGCACGCCTGGGAGACCCAACTGCGCCGGATCATGCCGGACGTCGACGACCTCGGGGGCTACGTCATGTCCACCCTGGCCGGTCACGCCCCGGTCTACCGGCCCGAGGACATGTACATCGGCACCAGACTGGCCGCCCTCACCGCGATCGACAGCGGCATCACGACCATGCTCGACTTCTCCCACAACTCCCGCACCCCCGAGCACTCCGACGCCGCCGTCGAGGCCCTGATCGACACCGGCATCCGCGGCGTGCACGCCTCCATGGGCCCGCACTTCGGCGACTGGGACCGCCAGTGGCCCGCCGATCTGACCCGCCTCAAGGACCAGTACTTCAGCAGCGACGACCAACTGCTGACCCTGCGTCTGGCAACCCTCGCCACCGCCGAGATCGCCGGACCGGCGCTCTCCTACGGTCCCGAACTGGCCCGCGTCGCCGCGGATCTGGGCATCGGCGTGAGCGTGGACGCCGTCTTCGGCACGTCCTCCTCGGAGGCGATCCTGCGCTGGGCCGACGACGGCATCCTCAGCCCCGGCGTCGCCCTCATCCACGCCACCGGACTGACCCCCGAGGCATGGAAGGCGATGGCGGACACCGGCACCACCGTGGCACTCGCCCCCACCTCCGACGCCCAGATCGGCCTGGAGACCGCCGTCCCCGCCATCGACGAGGCCCTGTCCGCCGGCATCCGCCCCGGACTGAGTATCGACGTCGAAGTCGCCCTGGCCAGCGACATGTTCACCCAGATGCGGGCCCTGCACGCCATCCAGCGGATGCGCGCGGTCAACGCCGCCCACGGCACCGATCAGCAGCCCCACCGCCGCATCACCACCCGCGACGTCCTCGACTTCGCCACCCTTCAAGGCGCCCGCACCAACGGCCTGGCCGACGCCACCGGCTCGCTCACCCCGGGAAAGAAGGCCGACCTTCTCGTCGTCCAGGCCGAGGACCTCAACAACATGCCGCTCAACGACCCGATCGGCACCGTCGTGCTGGGCTCCGACGCCCGCAACATCAGCGCCGTTCTCATCAACGGCGAGCCCCGCAAGTGGAACGGCCACGTCCTCGACGTCGACCTGGCCGCCCTGCGGGCCGAGGTCCACGCCTCGCGCGCGTACGTGCTGAACACCCCGTCGGTGTGACCATGCTCCCTCGTTGTCCCCGCGCGTCCTGGACCTGATCCGAGGGCGATGTCAGCCGGCTTCGGCGCCCTGGCGGTCGGCGCCGTCCTGCTCCTGCCGTCCCTGTGGTGGCTGAGAATCACGCAGCCGGTCACGGTGGCGTGCCGCGGTGAAGTGCAGATTTGACGGCCGCCGGCAAAGGGTCCCCGGCGCATCGACCGCAGCGGTCTTCTGTTGCGGCCCGACTCGCGCGAGACTTGTACCTTTCCGTCATATGAAGAGCCGAGGTGACGCGGGCATGGGTCCTACGGCAAGTGAAGGCGAGCCGGTCTGGTGGGATCAGCGCGCCGAACAGCGGATGAACCAGTACGCCCGGGCATATGCCCTGCAGGAGGGGGCGGCCGAGGTGCGACAGCGGGCCGCCGCGATGCGGCTGCGGGCCGCGTCGATGCGCATGCTCGCCCAGTCCATGCGTACCCGCCCCCGTACCGGCGCCGCCCCCGCCGCTGCCGAGCCGGAGGAGGGGTCGTTGGCGCGGTCGGTGCGGGACGCGGTGGTGACCGACCAGGCCAAAGGCCTCCTCGCCGCCTGCCTGCTCTGCACCCCCGGGCAGGCCCTGGCCCTCCTGCAGGAACACAGCCGCAGAGCGAACCTCCCCTGCGCGGTCATCGCCCGCCAGATCGTGCAGAACCGGGGCATTGCCTCCTAGCCCGCCCGCAAGAGCCCCGTCGACATGCGGGCGGCGGCCCCGGGTGTGGGATGCGCGGACCGCGTGGCTTCACTCGTATGAGGGCCGCCGCAGGTCCGCTCCGGTACGCCTCGTCCGCCTCTGCAACTCTGACGTGGAGTGGGGTGGTTCGAGTGATTGGGCGAGCGTTCAGAAGGGAGGCTTTCGGTGACGGAGACGACGGGGGAGACGGCCGGGGTCGTACGGCTCATCGGGATGCCCGACCTTGCGTGGACGGATCAGGCCAGTGCGGAGTTCGCCCGCGACTTCTTCGAGCTGGCCGGCATGGCAGGGATGTGTACGGAGCCGGACCCGTTCGACGCCGACCTGGAGGCCTTCGGCGACGCCGCCTCGCACGCGGTCGCCGATCTCGACGGGGAGGTGCGCCGGGGCGCCGGCGCGGCAGAGGTGCTGATGGCGATCTGCGTCTTCGTCGGCGCCCAGGGTGCGGTCTGGGCAGTGCCCAAGGTGTGCGACGCGTTGTGGGCGCCGCTGCGGCAGCGGCTGGCGGCCCTGATCGGTGCCCGCTCCTCCTCGGTCGCCGACGGTGCCCAGCCCAGTCATCGCATCACGCTGCGGACTGTTGTCGGGCCCGCCCGGTCCGTGGTGGAGGTGACGTTGGAGATCGGGCCTCAGTGCGACGCGGCCGCACTGGCCGACATCGCGGAACGTCTGCAGCGGCAGTCCCTCGCGGAGATCGGCGATCGCGACCGTCCGGGCACCGTGGTGAGCCACATCGTCGCCCAGGACGGCACTGCCGGTCAGCGCTCGGAGACAGCGCTGCCGAACGGGGACGATCACACCCCGTAGAGGCAGAACGCCGCCCAGTGGTGGGGCCGTGCATGCGGCCGTACCCGATCGGCGACGAGCGGTCCGGGGCCCGCCGATGGCCCGAACCGCGCCCGCTTGTCGGCCGCGGTCGCGTCCCGCACCATTTGCTGAGCGCGCCGGAGCGCCTCGCCGTACGGGGTGCCGTCGCCGGAGCGGGCCAGTTCGTAGAACAGCGTCATGAGCTGGACGGTGGAAGCGTCCGGGACCGACCACTGGGAGCCGATGACGCCCGGGATTCCGGCCTGCAGCAGACCGCCCGGGAGGCTCAGGGTCTCGTCGGGCGCGTCGCTGCCGGGCACGGCGGTCTCGCAGGCGGAGAGGACCGCCAGCCTGGTGCCGCGTAGGTCCGCGAAGAGGAAGTCCGCGACGGACAGCCGGTCGTCGTCAGCGAGGAGAAGGGCGCTCTCCAGGGGATGGGCCAGGTTGCTCGTGCCGTGGCAGATGAAGTGCAGATGACCGCAGTCCGCCAACGCCGCGAACACGCGCGAGCGGCTCGCTTCGTCGTGGACGAGAACCGTGTTCTGGACGCGAACCGTGTTACGGGCGAGAACCTTGTCGTGGACGGGGACCTCGTCGTGGACGGGGACCTCGTCGTGGACGGGGACCTTGTCGTGGACGGGGACCCTGTCGTGGCCGAGGTCGGCCCCCCGGCCTCGCGCGAGAACGCCGCTCGCCTCGGTCATCGCGCCGGGCAGCCGGTCCCCGCTCGTCGGCAGCGGCTCGACGACCACCAGGGTGCGCTCCTTGACCGGTTGCGAAGCGAGCTTCCGTGCGGCGATGAGCGTGCGGGCGTTCACCGCGTAGGTCAGCAGCAGATCGTCCAGGGCGTAGCGGCGGCCGGTCGGAGCGCTCGGGTCCGGCCGCCAGGCGGCGTGCAGAGGCAACAGGCCCAGGGGGCCGGTCGGGACGAGCACTGCGTGCGGGGTGCTGCCCAGCGCCTCGACGAGTGGGCCCATGGCCGCCTGCCACAGCCAGCCGGTGGCCTTCTCCAGGTGGGCCGGCCAGCGGCTGCCGGAGCGGCGGGCCGCCAGCAGACGGTGGGCGTGTGACGTCGCCTCGTCGGCGGTGAGTTCGGGCAGATCGACCGGGACAAGGGTGCCGTCGCCGTGCACGATGAGCGCGGCGCCCCCGAAGCGGGTGGCCAGCAGGTACACCAGCGGTGCCTCGGCCGCCGCGGCGACGACGGTGGGCAGGTCCGGGGCGGCGTACGGGTCCGGCAGGCCGCGCAAGGCGCCGATGCGGTCCACGAGGTCGCTGAGCTGTGCCCGCAGCCGTTCCGCCTGGACGCGGCTGGGAGTACGGCCGGACCGGGCCGCGATCAGCTCGCACCGTTCGATGTCGCGCAAGGTGCCGGTCAGCCGCTCGAACTCGTCCGCGAGATCGGCGTGACCGGCCTCGCGCAGACCGTGCACCTGGCGCGCGGCGAGCATCTCGGACAGCACGCAGGCACGACCCTCCTCGACCGTCAGTACGGCCTGCCCGTAATCACCCGCCTTGACCAGGGCGAAGGCGGCTTCGGCGCAAACGGACGCACCCGCGCGGAGCCAGCTGATCTGGTGATCGGCGTTCTGCAGACGGCGGATGCGATGGATCAGCCGGAGCGTGGTCACGTACGCGGTCGCGCTCGCGTCCCAGCGCCCTTCCGCCGCCTCCAGGATCCCCAGGTGCGAGCCTGCCCATACGGCGCTGCGCGGGTGTGGGGAGTCCATGGCTTCGACGAGCACGGGGCGCACCTGCTCGGCGGGGACACGGGCGGCGTCGGCCTCCCAGGACGTGAAGAGGGTCTGGGCGTTGGCGAACACATTCCGGTGATGCCCGGTCGCACATTCCCGCATCTGTGTGGCGAGCTCGTCGTCCGGCACACCGTCGACGGCCGCGGGACCCCGCCCGACCGTGCGGAGGACTGCCTCCAACGACTGACGCCGGTCCGACGGATCACGACACAGTGCGATCCCCTTCCGCAGAGCCGCGACGGCTGCTTGCCGGTCACCTGTGAACCCGGTGGCACGAGTGGCTTCGAAGTAGGCCTGGCCGTGCAGTTCATGCACCTTGACCAGGATGGCCGCGGGTGGCGGCGCCGACCGGTGTGGATTGTCCGGCGCCAGCGTGGCGAGGAGCGGGCCCAGGGTGAGAAACGCCCGGCCCAGGTCGGCGGGGTTGCCTTCGTGCCCGCACCGCTGCAGCAGCAGGGAGGCCAGTCGCATCGATGCCAGCCAGGGGTGCCCCGTGCCGCCGGGGCGGCACGTCAGGGCCTCGTCGGCCCACGCCACCGCCAGATCGGCATCCGCCCGGTTGCCGGTGAGGTCGGCCCTTCGCTGGTACGCGTCGGCCGCCCGGCCGAGCGCGACCGCCCGGGAGCTCGATCCGGGTGGCGCCGCGTCGATCGCCCTCCGCAGGTGGGACAGCGCCGCTCCGAGCGAGCGGAGTTCCTCCTCGGGAGGCCCGCTCAGCGCGAGGTCCGCCGCTTCCAGATGGGCGACGAACGCCGCGGGGACCGCTTCGCGCTGCGCCGCGCCTCCCTCGTCCCGGTCGGTCACCGGGCCCGTCCTGACCATGTCACGGTCGTGACCGGGGCGTCGTCCCTGAAAGTCGAGGAACTCCGAGTCGTGCATGGCGGCCCGCACGGCTGCTTTGACGCCGTTGGTGGCACAGTCCACCAGGAGTTTCCGCCGTCTGCCGAGCAGCCAGGTCTCCCGCTCGGACGCCCGGCCTCGGCCGCTGTCGCGAAGTGCGTCGAAGACCTGGATCGCGAGCGGCTGGCGCAGCAGCGCGTGGTCATGGAGCAGCGCTTCGACCTCGTCCCAGTACGACACGTGGTGGACGAGGTGGCGTACGACGTGTCTGGTGTCGTGTTCCTGGCGCTCCAGGACGGCCGCGTGCCGACGCAGCCGGGGTGCCGGATCCACCGGGCCGCCTGACGCGGACGTCACCAGGCGGGCGGGGTCCTGCGGCACGCGTCGGCCGAAGGCGGCCACGTACTCGGTGAAGTGCCCGGTGGCGATGGTGTCGTCGCGCTCGGCGAGGCCGCGCGCGAAGCTCAGCTCCATCATCACGCGCTCGACCTGTTCCCAAGATGTTTCGCAGCTGGTGTGTGCCAGCAGGAGGGCACCCCAGTGGGTCTGTCTCCGGCAGTCGGCAGGCAACTCGGCCCTGAGGATCATCTCGGCGTGGCGGGCGGCGGCGGGGCTGTTGAACTCCGGGGCCTCGGCGAGCATGGCCAGACGGTCGGCGAGTGTGGCGTCCGGGCCGCAGAAGTCTCCTGCCCAGGCGGCGAGCCGCAGCCAGTGTTCGTCGTCGGCCAACTCCCGCACGGTGCATCCGCGGCGCTGCACCTCCTGGTTCCAGACCAGGGTCTGGACGACGCCCGCGTGCACGCCGACGCTGATGCATCGACGGAGGAGGAAGATCTGCATGGTGCGGGCCACGGTGGAGCGGACGTCGCCCCGCCGACGGAACCTCTCCCTGTCCTCGGCCAGATCCCTGGCCACTGACGCGGAGACGAGCCCGGGGAACTCCGTGAACAGGTCCAGCAGCGCCGCGGCGCTCCCTACGCGGCGGTCGTCGTCGAGGGCGCGGTACATCTCGGCGTGAGCCTCGGCGTGCACGTAGACCTTGGTGTCGAAGGCGACCTCGATCCCGAACTCGCGGGCGTCCGCGAGCTGTGCCAGTCGGCAGCGGGCCTGGGCCGCGTGGACGGGATCGAACTGCTCGGTCTCGGCGCGCACGGTATGGACGAAACGCGCTGTGGCCAGCCCCACCAGTTCCGGGCGCTGGAGCAGCATGCGGCGGGCCGCCGCCTGGGAACGCGTTCGGCAGTACTCGCGGAGCAGGTCGGCCAGTTCCTCGCCGCGCTGCACATCGGCGGGGGTCGTCATGGCGCCTCCCGAGCGGGTTGCGGCGGCGGCCTTACGTGACTCACCCGGGCGACTGTAGGCGCCCGTTGCGTGTGACGAGTTCTGTGCGTCACCGCTTCCGTCGAAGGCGTGAACCCCAGCGCGAGGCTGTCGGCGGTCGGACCAGCCAGTTGGTTCGGATTGGTGGCGGCGGGGCCGGGTAGCTGCGCTGCAAGCCGTTTGCGGTGCGCCGCACGGGGTGAGTCCCGAGTTCGGCAGCGTAGCTCGGGGTGCTGTTCCCCGCGGCCGGCTCGATCAGCCGTGGGGAACAGTGCAGAGCGCGTCAGCCGCACCGGCACGCCGGTGTGTCGTGCAGGGACAATCGATCCTTCAACGGGCAACGCGAGAGGGCGCGCTGCACGCTGCGGCTGGGATTGCCGAGCGAGAGGCTGCCGTGCGCCTCGTGCATGGCCAGCCGGACGCCGTACAGGGTGTAGAGGCTTGCGTTGTCGCAGCGCGTCACGGCCGACCAGTCCACCAGGAGGTGACGGCTCCCCTCGGCCAGCACCTCGGAGATGAGGTCACAGACCTCGGTCATGCTGCCCGTGTCCAGTTCTCCGTCGAGGGTCAGCACCATGAAGTAGCCCGGTGTGTCGGGCGTGCGGGCGAGGGATATACGCCGTGCGCCCGCACGGCGATCGGAAACACTCGTCAAGGCAGACACGCCCGGACCCCCAGTCGAAGAAGCACGCTGATCGTGCCACTGGTTCGCTTCTGGTCCTCTTGGTAACGACGCGGCATCACCCGAAAGGTTCCCGCGGAGCATCGGACGCAGCCGCCTGCCTCGACCGACTGCCTCGACCGCCTGACCCGACCGCTTGCATCGACCCCGTGGCGAACGAACACGCTGCCCGTTTCTGTCCGTAACGGGAACGCCTGTAGCCAAGATGTTTGCCGTTACATACTATCTTCGACCTCGCGTAAGGTACTTGATCACTGACGACTTCCGGTGGAATCGAGCGGAACGACGGACACAACGATGCAGAGGCCCCCCACGCCCACGCGCGTCGACTCCCACGGGAACGCCCTGGCCGCTCTGCGGCGACGAGTGTTCACCGGGCGGGTCGCCGAGCTGCGGCTGCTGCGTGAGCTGTTGCTCAGCGAGGAGCGCGGCAGTTTCGTCGTGTGGCTGCACGGCATGGGCGGCCTTGGCAAGACGGCGCTGCTGCACCGCTTCGCGGACGACGTGGAGGCCCAGGGGCTGACCAGCCGCACGGTCGACCTGCGGCGCACCGAGCCGAGCCCGGAGGCCTTCCGGGCGGCCCTCGACGCGCAGGCCCCGCTGGACGAGGCGAGTGTGCTGCTGATCGATTCGGGGGAGTCGCTCGGCCCGCTGGAGCAGTGGCTGCGGGACGTCTTTTTGCCGAGTATGCCCACACATCTGCTGGTGGTCGTCGCGGGTCGGCACCCTCCTGCCGCGGAGTGGCGCACCGACGCCCAGTGGTGGCACGCGTTGCGCAGTGTGGAACTTCAGGGCATGGACGACGCCGAGGCCGCCGTGCTGCTGCGCAACCGGGATGTGCCCGAATCGGCGATCCCGGGCATCGTCCGGGCAGGATACGGGCTTCCGCTGGCGCTCGTCCTCCTCGCCGACGCCCACATAGGTCAGGAAGAGACGGCCGGACTCCCGCGCCAGTGGGAGCTGCGCGATCTGCCCGAAGTCGTACGCGAACTGCTGCGCCTCTCCCTGCGTGAACTGCCGACCCTGGCCCAGGCCGACGCTCTGCATGTTCTGGCGCTCGCCGCTGTCACCACCGAGGAACTGGTGCGCAACGCCCTGGACGTGCCGCCCACCGAGGCCCGCCAGCTCTGCCGGTGGCTGCGGGAGCTGCCGTTCGTGCGCACCACACCCGACGGTCTGGTCCCGCACGAGCTGATGCGCGAGGCGCTCGTGGCGGACCTGCGCTGGCGGGGGACCGAGGGGTTCGAGCAGCTCGTCCACCGGATCGGCGGGCACTACGCGGAGCGGCTGGCGCAGGGCACCGGCGACCGCTGGGCGTCCGGCGTCGGTCTCGCCGCCCTGGCGCGGGTCAACCGCGCGGTGCGGACGGCGACCGACTGGCGGGGCGTGGCCCGTTTCCGGCTGCGCACGGCACGCGCCGACGAGCGCGACGAGGTGCTGGAGCTGCTGCGCGCCGAGCACGGGGAGGGCGCCGCCGAGCTGGCGGCCCAGTGGTGGGACCACCAGCCCGCGGCCTTCACGGTCACGGAGGACCGGCGCCGTCTCGTCGCCGTGCTCGTCGCGCCCACGCTGGAGGGCGACGGCCCGCACATACCCGACGACCCGGTGGCGCTTGCGGCGCTCGACGCGGTGCGGGCCGGCTCCCCGCTGCGGCGCACGGAGCGGCTGCTGCTGGCGCGCTGGAGCTGCGGCAACGCACCGGCGAACCTCGCCGCGCTCGTCACCCTGTGGGCCACGACCCCTGGTATTGCCGTGAGTTGGACGGTCGCAGCGCCGGAGGACCGTGAGCTGTCCGCGCTCCTGGCGCTGTGCCGCCACCGCGCGACGCCGGTCCCCGACGGCGGGGGCGGGGCGCTCGTGTCGTATGCGCAGGACTGGCGGATCGAATCCTTTCCGTGCTGGATGGCCGCGCTGCGGACGCGGCTGCCGGCCGACGAACCGGGCGCGGCGCACGTCGCCGAGGCCGAGCCGACGCCCGCGCCCCTGCCCTGGCCCGGGTTCGCGGAGGCGGTGAAGCAGGCTTTTCGGAGTGTGGGGGCCGGGGACACCGGGGAGCTCGCCGAGAACGCGTTGCTGACCACGCGGCTCGTCCAGCCGGGGGCGGACGCGACGGCGTTGCGCACGGTCCTCGATCAGACCGTCGAGCGGCTGCGCACGGCGCCGGGGACCGCACAACTGGGCGCGGTCCTGGAGATCACGTATCTGAGCGGGCCGCGGAGCCAGCAGGCCGCCGCGAGCCGTCTCGGACTCTCCTTCAGTACGTATCGACGAAGGCTGTCGGCCGCGCTGACCAAGGCGGCCGAACTGCTGCGGGAGCGCGACCTGTACGGCGGGGTCGTGAGGTAGGGCCCGGTGGGCGGGTCCGTGCGAATTGGCTATTTCTCTGTGAGTTGAGGACATGCGGTGAGTGATTCCGAGCAGGACGACACGAAGCGACGGCAGCGGGCGCGGTTCGTCGAGGCGCTGACGACCAGTGCCCAGCAGCCGGGCGAGCGCTCCCGGGCCGGGGTGCGGATCGCGGGGGCCGTGGCGGTCCTGGCGCTGATCGCGGGCGGCACCATGGGGATCGGCGCGTGGCGCAGTCACCAGGCGGACGAGAACGCCAAGAAGGAGAAGATCGCGGCGCAGCAGGCTGCGGCGGAGCGGAAGCTGACCGAGGCGCCGAGTCCCACTCCGACGAAGACCGTGAAGCCGTCGCCGAAGGAGTCGCCCAAGCCGACGACGCAGGCGCCGCGCATCGAGCCGGTCGCCCCGCCCGTGACGCGGTCGCCGTCGCCGACGCCGACGGTCAAGAAGGAAGTGAAGAAGGCGGTCGTGCCGGCCGTCACCGACCGGTCCGGGGTGCTGCTGAAGAACGTCGCCACCGGCATGTGCGCCGATGTCCCGTACTACGGGCCCGGCAAGGTCGGCGAGCCGGTCAACCATTACTTCTGTGACGGCTCCGACGGCGACAACCAGTTGTGGAACATGCGGGTCCACGTCGGTGACACCGGCCCCGGCGGGAAGAAGCTCGTTATCTTCAGCAACGTCAAGGACGGTCTCTGCCTGGACATGCCCGACCGCGGCCCCAAGCCGGTCGGCACCACGATAAAGGAGGCCGGCTGCCACAACAGCATGGACGACAACCAGCTGTGGTGGCTGGAGCCGTCCGGCGCCGATGTCTTCAAGATCCACAACGTGCTGAGCAACGACCAGTGCCTCCAGTCGCAGGGCCAGGCCGTCAAGAAGCCGAACCAGCGGCTCATCATCGGCTCGTGCGCCGAGAGCGACGCGCGGTGGCAGTTGCTGGGCTGAGCCCACTGTCGCGGAAGGGCCCGGGAGCTGTGCTCCCGGGCCCTTCTCGCGTTCCGCCCCCCTCCCTACCGCCCGGCCCCCGGGGCGAGTGAGTCCAGCGGGTACCGTGCCCCGCCCGTGCCCTCGTAGCAGCGGTCCGCGCTGAGGCGGCCGGAGAGGCCGGGCAGTGACGTCCAGGCGTGGTCCTGGAGGGCGGCCTGGTCGGCCTGGTCCTGGAGGGCGGCGCGCAGGTCCGCCCGCAGGTCCTCGTGGGCGCGGTGGAGCCGGTCGCGGGCTGCGGTGGCGCGGGTGAGGGCCGTGGCCGCCGTGCTCCGCGTGTGTGCGGCCGAGGTCAGCGCGGTCCCGGCGGCGGTGAGCCGCGTGCCGAGGTCCTCGACCGTCGCGGCCGCGCGGTCGGCGGCCTCCCGTGCCGCGGTGGCCACGCTCCGGGCGATCCCGTCCGCCAACCGCGCCTCCCACAGCGCCTGTTGAGCGGAACCGTCCTCCGGGCCCGCGGAGGCGGCGGCCTGTTCGGCCGCTGCCAGTCGGTCGGCTGCAGCCGTCGCCTCCGCCGCCCTGAGGACCGCTTCCCGCTCCGCGTCCTCGCGTGCCGACTCGGCCTGGGCGAGGCGCTCGCCGAGCGCCTCGTGGGCCGCCCGTGCCTGCGTGAGCGCCGTCGCGGCCGCGTCATGCTCCGCGGTGGACCGACTCAACTCGGCCTGCGCGAGCGCCAGTTCACGCGCCGCTTGGTCCTCGCGCGGGCGCAGGTCCGTCGCGCGCGCCGCCGCGTCCGCCTCGGCCGCCATGGCGTCCGTCGCGGTGACGATCGCCGCGTGCAGCCGTTCCCCGGTGGCCGCCGTGGCCGGGGTCAGGTCCGCGAGACGGCCCTCCGCGGTGAACGGCCAGAACCGCAGGCCCGTCGCCCCGCGCAGCGCCAGCTCCACCGGGCGTCCGGCGGCGACGGCGGTGCGCGACCCCACGTACAGGGCGCGGGCGAGGCGCGTGGCATCCGGGTCGGGGCCGAGGTCGAGCCAGAGCTGCGCGGCGCTCTCGTCGCCGTCGAGCCCCGCCGCGAGCACGCCCGGCAGGTCGCCGACCGGGTGGCGGGCCCAGTCCCGCAGGGCCGCGTCCGGCTGCCGCGCGAGCATCGACGGCAGGTCGTAGACCCGCGAGGCGGTCCGGGGCCCGACCACGCCGTGGCCCAGGAGATCCCGCTCGAAGAGGCGGACCGTGGCGCTGCCGGTGACGTACCGGGTGCCCTCGGGCCGGTCACGGCGATCACCGCGTCCACGAGCGTCTCGTAGCTGCGGGTGTTCGTCCCCGTCTCCGCGCGGGCCGGAGCGCCGATCTTGACGCGGTCCCGCTGGGAGCCGGAGGCCGCGGCCCCTGCGGTGCCGGAGACCGGCTGACGCTGGAGCACGGGCACGGTGAGCCCGAGCAGGTGCATGTTCCGGTCGGTGCCGCTCTGCGTGAACTGATGGCCCAGACCGACCGTGTGGCCCGCCGCCGAACCGCTGGTGACGGTACGGGAAGGCAGCCGCAGCCGGTCGACGGCCATGTCCTCCGCGTCCGAGACCGGGCGCGGATTGTGCAGCGTGACCTGGAGGGCCGGTTCCTCGTCCCGCTCGCCCACCGGCCAGGCGCCGGGCATCGTCGAGGACAGGCCGCTCGCCGTGCCCGCCGGATCGATCGTGATGCGCCCGGCCTGGACCAGTTCGCCGAGCCGGGCCGCGGCCGCCTCCGGCGCGGCGTCGGCCGTCAGGCCCCAGGCGGCCGTCGTCGCGGGCGCCACCGCCTCCAGCGCCTCGGACAGCTGTCGCAGACCGTTGAACCCGGCCACCGGAGTCGGACCGGTCGGCACGAGTGGGGGACCGGCCGCGAACGGCACGTCCCCGAGGGGCAACGGCCCCTCGGACGCGGGCAGTCGGGGTCCACGTGGGTGACGCGCGGCGGCACCGGCGGCGTGTGCGGGCGGGGCTCGACGGCTTCGGAGCCGGCGAACCGCAGCGTCGCCGCCGCCGGTACGCGCACCTCCCGCGCGGGCCGCCCGCGCAGCATGCGTCCCAGGCGCTGCGCGAAGCCTCCGCCGTCCCGCTCGGTGAGCGTGAGCCAGCCCTGGTCGAGGACGCCGCCCAGCAGGTCCGGCGGCCAGTCCAGGACCAGGCTGCTGCGCACGGACCCGGTGAGGACGTAGCCCACACCGTCGAAGTCCGCCACGCGATCCGTGCGGGTCTTGAACCGGTCGTCGGCGGTGGCATCGGTGCGCACGGTCCTGCCCCGCGTCGCCGAGAGGCTCAGGACGGGACCGGTGCGGTCACTGCGGCCGGTCGCCTCGCCAGGGCGCGGGAAACGCGACAGCGGGGTCGCCGACGCCTGGAAGGTGCTGGTCAGGCCGTGTGTGTCGGCACGCCCCGCAGGTGTGTGCACCGTCGTGTGGTCCAGGCCCGTGCCCTCGCCCGCCGCCCGCCCGCGCACCTGGCGCAGGACCGGCGCGGACGCCTCCGTGCGGGCCCGCACGGTCACCTCCACGAGCCGGGTGCCGCGCGCCGTGGCATGGCGGAACCACAGGCTCATGGAGCGCCGTCCTGGCAGTGCCCGCAGCGCCGCGGGCGAGGTGAGATCGGCGATGCGGGTGGCGACGCCCGGCAGGTACGCGGAGTGCCCGGGGCGGGTCGCGCCGGGGGCCTCCCGCTCCACCAGGGCGAGCAGTTCCCGGCGCAGCCGGTCGCGGCTCTCCTGGCGTCGCACCGGGTCGTCGAGCTGGGTGACCGTGAGGACGGCGCCCGTGCCCAGCTCGCCCGTGCGGACGAACCGGTCGGGCAGCGGCAGCGTCGGCGCCGCGAGCACCGGCCGGGGCAGCCCGGGCGCTCCGGCGAACCAGCGCGCGTTGCGGGCCAGTTGTTCGGTGGAGAGGGAGAAGCGGATCGCGTCCGGGACATCGACCGCGACGGTGACCCCGGCCCGCGCACCCAGGCCCACAAGGTTGCCGAGCAGATTGCGGGTGCCCTGGCGCAGCGTCACCAGGAGCGTCGCGTCCGCCGTGACGACGTGCAGCTCACCCGATTCCGTGGGCACCCGCACGACCGAGGTGCCCGCGGACCGCTCGCCCGTACGCTCGTCCACCCGCGCACCGGTCAGGCGCCCACTGGGATTGGCCTGCGCCACCCGAGGCGGCTGTCCTCCCCGGGGTGTGGCCGGCAGGGCCCGCAGGGCGGTGACACCGCCGCCGCCCTGCTGCGTCGTGATGCGGGAACTCTGCTGCGCCGAGGCGTCCTTCGCCGACAGGTCGCTCTCGACGGAGGCCCGTACGCCGCCGTCGCCGCGCGGCCGGTGCAGATAGCCGGTGATCTCCAGCTGGAACTCCTGGTCGGCGCCGAGCCCCGGCAGCACGAGCCCCTCCACGACGTACCCGCCGTTGAGGATCTGCTGCGCGCGGGCCAGCACGCTGGAGACCCGCGTCTGCTGGAACAGGGCCTCCCCGGCGAACGCGCCGCGGCTCGCGGCCGACGGCCCGGCGAGGTACTCCGCGACACGGGCACCCGGCGTCATCACGACGGAGGGCAGCCGCCCGGTGAAGGTGTGCAGGCTCCGGCCGAGCGGCCCGGCCGGATGCAGGCCCGCACCGGCGCCACGGACGAGCTGACGCAGCGCGTCCTGGAGCGCCTCGCCGACGCGGAACAGGTCCACCGACGCGTCGTCCGGCAGCCGGGTCAGCCCCGGCAGCGGCCGACCCTCACCGTCCGTCAGGGCCAGGCGCCCAGCGTCGTCGTCCACCCCGCCGCCCGTGCGCGGCGCACGGATCACCGGGCGGGGCGCGGGCGCGGGCAGGACGTCCGTCGCCGGGGCGGTGCGCCGGTGCGGCACGGCCAGGGTGATGTGCCCGGCGACATCGACCGGCGCGGCGGGCTCCACCGGCCGCCCGAGCAGGCCGATCGGGGCAGGCCGCGCCGCCTCCTCCTGCGGTGCGGCGGGCGGGGCGGCGAACCGCACCGACGGCTCCTCGGTGACGCCTTCGAACAGGTCGAGGGCGAAACGCGCCGGAACCGCGAAGACCTCGGTGCCGTCGCCCGACGTGACGATGACCTGGTCCGTCCCGAGCGCGGAGCCCGCCGTGGACGCGGCACCGTGCTGGCGGCCCCAGGTGTAGTCGGCGACCGAGTCGAGGGACCAGCCGCCGCCCGCCAACGGCCACCGGGGACCGCCGCCGAAGCCGACCGAACCGCCGAACTGCGTGCCCCGCTGCCGCGTCCCGCGCGCCTCGTACGAACTGGAGCCGGTGGACTCCACCTCCGGCAGCCGCCGCGTGTGCACGGCGGGCGGGGCGCCCGCCGTACCCGGCAGCGGCGTGCGGTCCCGTACCGCCGTGAACCGCAGTTGTACGCGCCGGCTGCCGCCGATCCGCCCGGGCAGCTCGAACCAGACCGGACGGCCGCCCTCGACGGCGTCCGGCAGCGCCGTGGCCAGACCGTGCGCCGACCGCAGCTGTTCGAGGCGGCGCAGGTTCGCCAACTGGGCGTGGACGCGCGGCTCGTCGAGCGCGTACAGACCGTGCTCGCGCGGCGGCAGGAAACCCTCCCGCGCAGCCAGTCCTCCGCCCGGTCGAACAGGACCTCCGTGCCGTGCGCCGACAGCGGCACCGCGGAGAAGCCGATGCCCTGAAGATGCTCCAAGTGCCCCGGAAGGCGCCGCAGTTCGTCTCCGGTCGGGGCCTGCCCGCGGGCGAGGGAGCGGGGCGGGAGCCGCAGCTCGGCGGAGTCGGGCCAGGGGCCGAAGCTGCCCGTCACCTCGCCGCCGCCCGCCCGCACCAACGTCAGGCGGTACACGATGTCGGCCGAGACCAGCAGATGCGAACCGGTGGTCAGCAGGCCGTGCATGAGCGAGGCCTTGCTGGCGGTGTTGAGCGCGTCGGTCGACTGCCAGGCCGCCCCGCCCTTGCCGTACACGCCGCCGCCGACGCGGGTCGCCGCCGAGGGATGCCCGGCCGCGTGATCACCGGTGAACTGCGGACCGCCGCTGCCCTCCAGGCCGAGCCCGCTGGTCAGCCGCGCCGAACGGTCGACGCCCGACGTGTGCGTGAGCCAGCTCTCCAGGGCGAACTGCCCTTCCGGGCTCCGGGCGCGCGTCGCCCCCGGCCGCACCGTCGCGGTCAGCCGCAGGACGCCCACCGCGCTGCCGTTGCCGTCCGTGAGCACCGGCGAGTACACGCCGCGCCCCCGCTGCATCGGCAGGGTGCCGCGCAGCACCCGGTCGGACAGGAACCCCTCCAGCTCACGCCGCGAATCCTCGCCGAGCCCGTGCAGCGCGGCGAACGCGTCGTCGCCGAGCACCTCGTCGAGCAGCCGTCCCGGCTCGCCGAGACCGTCCACACCCCACAACGGCAGATCGTCCAGAGCGGCGGGCTCGGGGTGCGGCCCGGTCGCCGTCTCGTGCACCTGCGCCCGGTGCTCGGGGAACCAGACGGTGAGCGGCCCGAGCCGCCGCTCCGCACCCCACGTCGCCGGGTCGGCGTCCCGGCGGTCGGCATCCACGCGCGTCTGCCACGCGCCGGTGAACTCGACCGGTCGCGCCGCGTCGTTGGCCCGCTGCATCGTCGTCGTGGTCACACCGTCGTTGACGGTCGCGGACAGGCTCAGCTGATTGTGCGTCAGGCTCAGCGTCAGAGAACCGTCGAACCAGCGCAGCGCGCCGGCCGGACCGTCGTAGACACCGGTCCACGGGATCGGCACGGTCCGGGTCGTCCCCGAACTCTCACCGGCCGACGACGACTGCCCGCCCTCGTTCTGCCGCTCCACCTTGGTCGAGCGCGGCACCTCCCCGTGCGCGCCCGACCGGGCCGAGGCACGCGGATCGGTCAGCCGCAGCCGTACGTCCACGGGGTGCTCGACGCCGCCGAGGACGACGACCACCCGGTGCCCGCGCGCACTGCGCACACTCGGAAGATGCTGGACGATCTCCGCCGCGTCGAGCAGCTCGCCGAGCTGCTCCCGCGCCGCGCTCTCCTCGGCGCCGCCCGGCGTGACGCCGAGGCTGTCGAGGATGTGCTGGTGCAGCGCGTCGAGCACGGTGTCCGCCATCGGCTCGTAGGCGACGAGGCCGACGCTGCCGTCGAGACGGGAGCCATAGGTGAGGACGTAGGGGGAGAGGGGGGCGGAAGGCTCCGCCGGGGTCGTCTCCGCGGGTTCGCTGGTTGCGGCGGTCCCGGTCGGCTGCGCGTCGTCCGTCGGCTGAGGGCCGGTGGTGTCGTACGTGCCTACAGGCTCCGTCCGCTGCTGAGGCGGGGCCTCGCTCGGCTCGTCGCGCGGCGGAACGGGAACGGGCTCCGCCTCGTGGGACACCGGCTCCCTGGTGACGGGGCGCGGGTCGAGCCCGAAGAAGGTCTGCGGCGCCGTCTCCGTGCGGGGAGGCGGCGAGGGGAGCGGCCGCGTCACCGGCGTCGACGACACGGGTGGCGTGGGGGTCGATGTGGCGGAGGTGACCGGTTGCGGCGTGCCCCAGGTCGGCCCTGAGGAGGCCTCCGAGCCCGAGGTGTCGGGCCGGTGTGCCGCATCGGCCTGCTCGGTGGGTTCGGTGGCCGCCCACGGCCCGGTGAACGGCGCCGGAGCGTCGAAACGGGCGAGCACGACGGCACGCCCGTCCTCGGGGCCGGCGCTCCACGCGGAACCCGTGTCCGTCAGGACCGTCAGGCGCAGCCCCAGGACGGGCGCCGCGAGCGCGAGCGTGAGCCAGTCCGCGTCACGTCCGCCGGTGGTGCCGCGTACGTCCGCGAGCGCGTCGCGGACCGCGTCCGGTGCGGCGGAAGCGAGCAGGGGCGCACCGTCCGGTGTGGTGGCTTCGGTCAGCGCGGGCCACAAGCGGGCTTCTTCACGCGGTAGCCGTACGTCCGCCGCGAGGGCCGCGCCCAGCCCGGAACGCAGCTCCTCGGGCCCGGCGGGCCAGCTGTGACCGGCAAGGGCCCCGCTCTCCGCGGGCGCGGCGGCGATCAGCGCGTGGGCCAGGGCGTCCCCGTCCGCGGGCACATGGATCGGCGAGAGCCCGAGATCCTCCAGCTGGTCGCCGACCGGTGCCTGGGCCGACGCGCCGTCCATGCCCTCGGTGGTGGCCGTGGCCGGGGAGGGGATGAGGGTGATGGCGGTCGCGGGCGCGCCGGGCCGGGTGGGCACCAGGTGGATGCCCGAGCCGTGCGGGATCAGGGTGTGGGGTTCGGCGTGGGGGTCGAGGTGGTCCCAGGCGGCGGTGACGGTGTCGAGGTTGGCGGTATGGCCGATCCAGCCGCTGTCGCCGCGGAGGTAGGCGCCGGTCGGGGTGTGGAGGAAGTCGTCGCCGAAGCTGGTCCAGCCGAGGGGGGAGAGTTCGGTGCCGTCGGGCAGGCGTATCCAGCCGCCGGGGTTGACGGCGTAACCGGGCCGCGTGGACGACGAGGCGCCCGCGCCGTCCGGCACCGGCAGCGTGAAAGAGGTGTACGGGGCCGAGGAGCCACCCGCGCCGGGTTGCCGCGCCGGGGAGAAGGGAACCCGCGTCACGCCGCCGGTCCTGGGCCCGGCCAGCGTCACCGGGCGGCCCACCGGCCAGCGCGACGCCACCGGGTCCACGCCCTGGTCGGCGGAGCCGCCGCGCAGGCCGCCGTACTGCTGGCGGTGTTCGTACATCCCGGGCTGGCCGGCGAACGTGGTCGGGTCCACGGACGGGCCGGTGAGGTCCATGTGGTTCTCGAGCTCGGCGACGTCGATGGTCGCGCGCCCGAGACGGAGGTAGTCCCTGCCGTCGGGTTCGAAGCGGATGGCGCGGGGGGTGACACGGGGGCGGCCGTCGACGGTGACGAGGAACGGGAAGTTGAAGTTGCGGGCAGTGACCGGCTGGGCGTCGATCTGCCAGGGATCGATGACGATGATCTCTTCGGGCCTGCTGCGGCGGCCGACGGCGACGAAGACGTGGTCGGTGTGCGGGGCGATGGGGTTGCGGCGGTCCTCGCCCGGCTGGAGGTTGAGGTCGACGTACCAGATCGAGGTGCCGGGCGGCAGGGGTGCGCGATTGAGGAGTGCGAAGGTCATGGCGGCGTGCTCGCCGCAGTTGCCGGTGCCGACGATCTCGGCGATGGCGGCGCTCTGGCCGAGCCATTCCTGGTGGCTGGAGACGGGTTGGCGGTGCACGTCGTCGCGGGAGTAGGCCAGCATCTCCCGGGTGCCGCCGCCGTGCGCGGCGACGGACGAGATCTGATTGGCCTGTCCGTAACGAATACGGCTCCGGACGTCGTCGAGGACCGTACGCCCCAGCTCGCGCAACTGCTCCTGCGGCGGACGCGGGACGACCTGCACGCGGCCGGAGCGCGGCTGGTGGCTGTGGCGGGGAGGCCGGGACTCGCGCGGCACGACGGCGGCCGGTGTGCGCCGGCTGCCCACGGAACGGGTCTGTTCCACAGGGCGGTACTGCCGCGAGCGGCGCTCCATCTCGCGCAGCGCGGGGCTGCGGTACGAGGTCGGGGGCGCTGTCCTCGGATCGTAGAACTGGTCGCTGTAGTGGGCACCGCTGTAGGCACTGGTGGTGCTGTACGGGCTGCCTCCGCTGTACGGGCTGCCTCCGCTGTACGCGCTCGGCCCGCTGTGCCTGCTGGGCCCGCCGTACGTCCCGCGTGCCGGGGCTGCCGGGAAGTCGTCGACGTCCATCATGTCGGTGTCCGACCAGGTCGTCGTCCGTGAGCCGCCGGGCAGGGCGGCCGGGGCGCCGCTGACGAGGGTCTGGGCGATGGCCTCACCGCGCGCCCGCAGGGGTCGGCGCAGCTGCCAGGACGGCAACGCCTCGTGCAGCCGCTCCAGTTCGGCGGGGGTGACGGGGGCGCCGGTCCACTGCAGGCGGCTCAATTCACGGCGCACCTCGTGCGCGAGGATCTGCGCACCGAGCGAGTCGAGCGCGGCCGGAGCAGCGGCAGGGGAAGCGGCGTGGACCGGGTCGCCGGGCTCCCGGGCCGCAGGAGCCTCGGGGGTGAACAGGCCGGAGCCGCCGATGAGTTCGCGGGCGAGTGCGCGGGCCGGAAGGTGCATGCCGCGCAGGAACTCCGCCGCCACGAGCTGGACTACTTCGTCGGGGCGGGGGACGACGCCGGCCGGGTTCTCCCCCGGGGCGACGGCGGCGATCCGCTCGAAGACCATGTCCTCGGCGCGGGTCAGTGCCTCCTCGCGCCAGGCGGGCGGCGTCGCGGGGTCCGTGAGTCGCTGCCGCGCCGCTTCCAGGTCGAACCGCGCCGCACCCGGGTGCCCGAAGGGGCCTGTCCGGGTGGGGGGTTGGCTGGACGCCGACGCGGGCGTGGCGGTCTCCGGGACGGCGCTCGCGATGCCGTCCGCGATGTCGCCCGTGATGTCGCCCCGGACGAGCGGGATGTCGACGGCGCTCGCCGCCGGGCCGCCCACACGGGCGGGCACCATGCGGATGCCGCCGGGGTGGATGGTGAGGGTGTGGGGTGCCGCGTCGGGGTCCAGGTGGTCCCAGGCGGGGACGACGGTGTCGAAGTTGGCGGTGGTGCCGATCCAGCCGCTGTCCCCGCGAAGGAGAGCGCCGCTCGGGGTGTGGAGGAAGTCGTCGCCGAAGCTGGTCCAGCCGTGGGGCGACAGTTCGGTGCCGTCGGGCAGGCGCACCCAGCCGGCGGGATTGACCCCGTAACCGGGCTGCCGGGACGACGAGGCGCCCGCGCCCTCCGGGACGGGGAGCGTGAACGGCGTGTACGGGGCCGAGGAGCCGCCCGCCGCCGGAGCGTACGAAGGGGCGACCGGCACCCTCGTCACGCCGCCGGTCCGGGGCCCGGCCAGCGTCACCGGGCGGCCCACGGGCCAGTGCGCCGCCACCGGGTCGACGCCCTGGTCGGCGGAGCCGCCGCGCAGGCCGCCGTACTGCTGGCGGTGCTCGTACATACCGGGCTGGCCCGCGAACGAGGCCGGGTCCACCGACGGACCCGTGAGGTCCATCTGATTCTCCAGCGCCCCCACGTCGACCGTGCCGCGCGCCTCGTGCAGGTAGTCCCTGCCGTCCGGCACGGCGCGCTCCGCACGCGGCGTGATCTCCCAACGGCCGTCGCCCGGCAGCAGGAACGGGAAGTTGAAGTGGCGGGCGGGCACCGGCACGGCGCCGATCTGCCACGGGTCCACGACGACGATGTTCTCGGGGTCGTTCTCGTCGCCGACGGCGACGAAGACGTGGTCGGTGTACGGGGCGATCGGGTGCTCCGGGTCCTCGCCCTGCCTGAGGTTCAGGTCGACGAACCAGAGCGAGGTGCCGGGCGGCAGCGGGGTCCTGTTGAGCAGCGCGAAGGACATCGCGGCGTGTTCACCGCAGTTGCCGGTACCGATGATCTCGGCGACGACCGCGTCCTGGCCCAGGCGTTCCTGCGCCGTGGCGACCGGCTGGCGGTGCACGCCCTCCCGCGCCAGGGCGAGCATCTCTCGGGTGCCGCCGCCGGACGCGGCCACGGACGAGACCTGGTTCGCCTGCCCGTAACGGATGCGGTGCCGAACGTCGTCCATCACGCTCTGCGCGATGTCGGTGAGCTGCTCGTGCGGCGGGCGGGGGGCCAGCTCGGGCTCGTGCGCGGGTTCCTGTGCGGGGGGCGGGGACGCGGGTACGTCGTCGACGTCCATCATCTCCGTGTCGGAGTACACCTCGGTGGGGGAGCCGCCCGGCAGCCTGAACGGTGCGCCGCCGACGAGCGTCTGGGCGATGGCCTCACCCCGGGCCCGGAGGGGCTGGTTCTGCCGCCAGGCGGGCAGCGCGTCGTGCAGACGGACCGCGTCGTCGGGGGTGATCGAGGCGCCGGTCCAGTTCAGGCGGCCCAACTCCCGGCGGATCTCGTGCGCGAGCACTTGCGCCGCGAAGGAGTCGAGCGGCGTGGTGGAGGGCTGCGGCCCGGTCCCGGCGCCCTCACCAGGGGCGGGCGCGGCCGGACCGCTGCTCGTGGGGTGGGAGGAGGTTCCGTTCTGCTGGGGCGGCGGGGTGGCGGTGCCGCCGGTTTGGGCGGGTGGGGTCTTGGGGCCGCTGCCGGTGCCCGGTCCTGCGCTCGTGTCCGCGCCTCGGCCGGTGCCGGTGTGTGGCTCTTGGGCGGACGGCGACGCGGTCGTGGGGAGCTTCGTGTCACCGGACGAGCCGGGGGTCTGCTGGCCCAGCGGAGGATTTCCGGGAAGCGGGCCAGGGGACGACGAGGTCGGCGCCACGGGTGCGGCGGTGCCGGGTCCCGACTGCCTCACGGGGTCGGACGCGGCTGAACTCGGCGCCGCAGGGGCGGAGTTCGGGCGTGCTTGTTCGGCGACGGGGCCGGACGTCGTCGAGTTGGGGCCGGTTGTGCTGGTGGCGGTTCCAGTAGACCCAGCGGGGCCCGTGCTCGCGTTGCCCCCGGTCGTCCCCGGGTTCGGGACCGTCGAGCCGGGCGACCCGGTGCCCGGGGTCGCGGGCGTGTTGGCGGGCGCAGGGGCCGAGGGCGTAGGTACGACGGGCGTGGGTGCGGGTGTCTCGTCCGTCGGGCGAGGTGTCGGTTCGGGGACGGACGCGCTGGGGGCCGACGACGCGGGGTTCGCGCCCAAGTCGCCGCTGGCGCCCGCGTCCGGGGCGGGAACCTGCGTCGTGGACCCGGGGTTCGTGGTGACGGGGCCGGACGACGTGGCACCCGGACCCGGTTGGCCGCCGGCGCCGCTGCCTGAGCCCGGAGCCGTACCGGTGTCCGGGGTGTTCTCCGCAGGAGCGGCGTGTCCGTCGCCGCCACCGGTCGCGGCAGGGCTTGGACCCGGCCCCGTCGGTGCCTGGGTCGGCGACTCCGGGTTCGGGGGAACGGTCGGGGGCGTGGTGCCGACCGTGCTCTCACCGGTGGCGGGACGGGTGTCGCCCGGCTGCCGGTCGGGGCCGGTGGGCGCCGGGTCGCCCTCGTGGCCGCCGCCGGTTGCCGGAGCACCGGCGCCGACGCCCCCGCGTGAGGGCGCGGAGTTCGCCGGACCCGAGGACGTGGACGGCGCGCTCTCGGCCGGAGCCGTCGGGCGGCCGGGCTTCGAACCGGGCGGCTCCGGGTGCGTGGTGCCGGAAGGCCCGGACTGCTTCGGCGCGTCCGTGCCGGGTGCGTGCGTCGTCCCGCTCGTACCGCCGCCGGGTCGCGCACCCGAACCGGGCAGCGGACCGCCGGAGGGGGCGCTGCTGCCGGGGCTCGGGTCGAGCGGCCGCTGCCCCTGGCCGGGGCCCGTCGTCGGGCCGCCCGCCGCCACGGCGCCGCTGTTGGTCCCGGGAGCCGGGTCGTGCGGCGTCTGCCCGTGACCCGGCGCCGGACCACCGGTCAGGCCGCTGTTGCTGCCCCCCGGCGCCGGGCTGTCGGTCCTGCCACTGTTGCCGCCCCCTGGCGCCGGGTTGTCGGCCCTGCCACCAGTGCCGCCACCAGTCGTCGGACCGTCGGTCATTCCGCTGTTGCCGCCACCGGTCGTCGGGCTGTCGGTCCTGCCGCCGGTGCCGCCACTGGTCGTCGGAGCGTCGGTCCTGCCACTGTTGCCGCCACCCGGCGTCGGACCGTCGGCTCTGCCCCCAGTGCCGCCACCCGGCCTCGTACCGCTACCCCCGCCACGGCCCTCGCCGCCGCCCGGCGCCGGCTCGGGGCGGCTCCCCGTGGGTGCGGTCTCGATGTACGTGTTGCTTCCCTCGTTGGCGCGCACGTTGCCGCCGCCCGAACCGGAGCCCGATCCTCGTCCGCCGCCGCCCGGGGTGTCGTCCAGGGTGGCGGGGCGGTCGTACCCGGTGCCGGTGCGGGTCGGGGGCTTGCCGCCGACGGAACCCTCGCCGGTGCGGGGGCCGCCCTCGGGGCGCGGCTGTGTGGTGCCGTGCGGGTCGCTCTGGGGACCGCCGAGCTTCTGACCGGGTCCGGCGAACGGGTCCAGGGGCGGTTTGCCGCCCTGCGAGGTGCCCTCGCCGGTTGCCCCGGGCGGCCGGTTGTCGGCGGTCGCGGGGAAGTCGTGCCCGCGGCCCGCAGGAGGCGTGGGAGCCGGCTGGTGGGAGCCCGGAGGGGCCGTGCCCGGCTGGGGTTCGGGGGTGCCGTGGGGATTGGCCTGCGGGCCGCCGAGCTTCTGCCCGGGGCCGGTGAACGGGTCGTTGCCGCCGGGCTGATGCGACTGCGGCCCGTTCTCCGCCGGGCCGGGGCGCTGGGGCTCCGGAGTGCCGTGGGGGTTGGACTGGGGGCCGCCGAGTTTCTGGCCCGGGCCTGTGAAGGGGTCGTTGCCGCCGCTGTTGGTGCCGGGCTTGGGCCCGTTCTCCGCGGGGCCGGGGCGCTGGGGCTCCGGGGTGCCGTGGGGGTTGGACTGGGGGCCGCCGAGTTTCTGCCCCGGGCCCGTGAACGGGTCGTTCGTGCTGCCGCTGTTGGTGCCGGGCTTGGAGCTGGTGTTCTGGCCCGGACCGTCGTCGCCGGTCTTCGGGGCGGGGGTGCCGTGGGGGTTCTCCTGGGGGCCGCCCAGGCGTTGGCCCGGCCCTGTGAAGGGGTCGTCGGTGCGGCCGCCGGGCTGCCTGGACGGACCGCCGCCGGGGCCGCCCTCGTTGCCCGCCGGCTTCGGTGTGCCGTGCGGGTTCTCCTGCGGGCCGCCCAGCCGCTGGCCGGGGCCGCCGAAGGCGTCGGAGCGGCCGCCGTTGCCGGCGGCGCCGGGGCGCTCCTGGACGGGCGGCGTGGGGGTGGGCACGTCGCCCGTCCCAGGCCGTCCGCCTTGGCCGCCCGCGCCGCCCGGACGCTGCTGCACGGGCGGCGCGGGCGTGGGCACATCGCCGCTGCCCGGGCGGCCGCCGCCAGGGGTCGGCCGGGACTGTGAGGGGACGGGGGTGTCCTGGGCGAGCGGCTTGCCGGGGGCGGTCGCCGGGTTGCCGGGCGGCGGCGCGCTCTGCGAACCGTCGCCGCCGGTACGGGTGTTGGGCATGCCGATGTCACCGGTCCGCCCGCCGCCGGGGCCGCTGCTCGTGGGGTGGGAGGCGTGCGCGGAGGCGCCGCCGCCCTGCGGGGGGTTGAGGGCGCCGGGTCCGCCGTCGCCGCGGAAGGAGCCGGGTCCGGAGAAGGTGTGATCGCCTCCGGCGCCACCACCGGGGACGCGGGGCGGCGGGGAGACCCCCGGGCCGTCGCCGATGCCGCCGGGCACACCGCCGGTGTCGGGGGTGGCCTTCGGCGGCGCGGTGGGCGGCGGGGTGCCCTTGGGGCCGCCGACGGGTCCGGCCGGGTGCGGGGTGTAGTGGTAGCCGGCGAAGCCGCCGCCGAGGCCACCGACGAGACCGCCGAGGCCCAGACTCCACGCCTCGGCGCCCCAGTCGACGTCGTAGTCGGTGCCCGCGATGGCGGCGCCCGCGGCGCCGGCGGCGACGTCGATGCCCAGGTTGAGCGCGGCGCCGGAGACCGCGCCGCCGATGGCGCCGATGGCGGTCGTGCCGACGGTTCCGATGCGGGCGGCGATCTGGGTGAGGACCGGGATGAGGCGGGCGAGGAGCGCGCCGATGGCGGAGAGCAGACCGCTCAGCAGGGGGCCGAGCGCCATGAAGGCCATGCCGAGGATGGAGCCGAGGATCATCGCCCACATGGAGGCGTTGACCTTCTTGGCGTACTCGTCGGCGGCCTTCTTCAGCTCGTCGGCGTAGCGGTGGATGGTCTGGCCCACCGTCCACGCGGTCTCCGCCGCGTCGTCGATCGTCTTGCTGAGCCCGTCGTCCCATGCCAGCCGCATCGCGTCGCCGGCCTTGCCGGTCATGTCGATGCCGTCGACCTTGCCCTTGACCGCCACGCGGCGTTCGTGGAGGTCGTCGCCGAGCCGGATCCAGGCGTTGCCCAGTTCGATGATCTCGTCGAGGCTGATGCTGCCGAGTACGGAATCCGCGTCTGCCATGGTGCGGGGTGCCCTCCTTGGGCGTACTGCGCCGGGTCAGGCGTTGTCGGTGACCTTGGTGGACGGGGCCGGGGCGGGCGGCTCGGACGCCGGCCGCGGGATGTGCGGCGCCGCCGACTCCGGCAGGGCGATCTGGACGAGGACGGGCTCGTGCGAGTGGCGGACGAGCTGGCCGCGGCCCGGCGGGCGGCGCCGGGCGCGGTGTTCGGCGATCAGCGCGCCCTCGCGGTGGTCGCCGGAGAGGAGCAGTCCGTCGGTGCCGATCTCCTTGAGCTTGCTCAGCAGCGGGTCGGACATGACGGCGCGGCTGGCGCCGCCGGCCCGGCGGGCGAGGACGAGGTGGAAGCCGAGCTCGGCGGCCTGCGGGATGAACTCGGCCAGCGGAGCCAGCGGTCCGCGGCCCATGCCGCCGGCGGCGAGGTCGTAGTCGTCCGCCACGACGTACAGCTCGGGCCCCTGCCACCAGCCGCGGGAGGCGAGCTGGCCCGCTGTGATGTCGGCCGGGGGGATGCGCGAACGCAGTGTCTCGGCGAGGGCCTGGACCTGTCCGGCGACGAGGTCGGCCGAGCCGCCGCGGGCGCCGATGTACTCCTCGGGGACGACGCCGAGCAGGCTGTGCCGGTAGTCGACGACCATGAAGCGCAGGTCGCGGGCGCTGTGCCGGTCGGCGAGGCCGCGCATCCAGGTGTGCAGGAAGGCGGTCTTGCCGGAGCCGGAGTCGCCGAAGACGACGAAGTGCGGTGCGCCGGCGGTCATGTCGAGGCCGACGGGGCGCAGGTCGGACTCGCGCAGTCCGATGGGTACTTCGTGGGGGGCGATGGCCGGGCCGTGGCCGTCCCAGCGTTCGGCGTCCGAGGGCGCTTCGGCGCGGGCGAGGTCGCGGACGGTGAGGGAGGAGGGCAGGACGCGCAGTTCGGGCGCGGCGGGCCTGGTCCACGCCTCGGCGAGCCGCTCGACGAGGTGCTGTTCGGCGTCGGCGAGGCCGTCCGTGCTGTCGTCGCCGTCGAGCCGGGGCAGCGCGATGTGGTGGGTGAGGCCGGGGGTGGCGAGGCCGCGGCCGGGGACGCTCTGGCCCAGTGCGCGGGCGGCCGGGCGGTTGATCTCGGACTCGGAGGGGTCGTTGAGGCGCAGTTCGAGGCGGCCGGGGATGTTGTCGCGCAGGTTGACGCGGATCTCGGCCCAGCGGTTCGCGGTGATCCACAGGTGGACGCCGACGCCGAGGCCGCGGGTGGCTATCTCGGTGAGGGTGGTGATGGCGTTCTCGTCGGCGCTGTGCAGGGCCGCCCAGTTGTCGATGACGAGGACGATGTCGGCGGCGCGCACCCCGTCGGGGAGGCGGCCTTCGGCGCGGCGGGTGCGCAGTTCGGCGGACGACTGGATGCGCAGGTCGCGGAACATCTTCTCGCGGGCCGCGACGATCCTGCTGACCTCGGCGAGGACACGGCGTACGCGTTCCTCGTCGCGGCGTCCGGCGACACCGGCCACGTGCGGTGCGTCGGCGAGGCCGTGCAGGGTGCCGCCGCCCATGTCGACGCAGTAGAACTGCACTTCGTCGGGGGTGTGGGTGAGCATCGCGCTGAGCATGGCGGTGCGCAGGAAGGTGGATTTGCCGCTCTGCGGGGCGCCGACGAGCGCGAGGTGGCCCTGGCGGCCCGCGAGGTCGAGGACGAGCGGGCGCTGTTCCTGGCGGGTGGGGACGTCGAGGACGCCGACGGGGAACTTCAGCTCGCCGCCGTAGGGCCACTGGGCGCAGCGCAGGCCGAGTTCCTTCTCGGGTTCGGGTTCGCCGAGCAGGGCGGTGAGGCCGAAGCGGGCGGGCAGCGGCGGGAGCCACACCTGGTGGCCCGGGGTGTCCTTGTTGAGCAGGCGCTCGACGGCGATCTCCAGTTCGGTGGCCCCGCCGTCGGGGTCCCATTCCCAGCCGGGCTTCTCGTTGTCGTCGTCGGTGAGCGGGGGCAGGTCGCCGTGGACGGCGAAGGGGACGGGCTCGGCGGAGGACGGTTCGTCGTTGCCGGGCTTGTGGTACGGCGCGGAGATGTGAGCGACGCGGAAACGCTCGTAGACCGACTCGTCGACCTTCAGGTAGGCGGAGCCGGGGATGGCGGGCAGCGTGTAGGCGTCGGGGGTGCCGATGACGGCGCGGCTCTCGGCGGCGCTGAACGTGCGCAGGCAGATGCGGTACGACAGGTGCGACTCCAGGCCCCGCAGGCGGCCTTCTTCGAGGCGCTGGGTGGCGAGGAGCAGGTGGATGCCGAGGGAGCGGCCGACGCGGCCGATCTGGACGAAGAGTTCGATGAAGTCGGGCCGCTGGGAGAGGAGTTCACCGAATTCGTCGACGACGACCACGAGGTAGGGCAGCGGTTCGAGGGGCTTGCCGTTGATGTCGGTGCCGCCCGCCGCCTGGCGGAGCTGGTACTCGCGGACGGAGTCGACGTTTCCGGCCTCGCGCAGGAGCCGCTGGCGGCGCTGCTGTTCGCCCTGGAGGGCCTGGCGCATCCGGTCGACGAGGGCGAGGTCGTCGGCGAGGTTGGTGATGAGGCCGGAGACGTGGGGGAGTTCGGTGACTCCGGCGAAGGTGGCGCCGCCCTTGAAGTCGACCAGGACGAAGGCGAGATGGTCGGGGGAGTGGACCATGGCCATGCCGGTCACGAGGGTGCGCAGGAGTTCGCTCTTGCCGGAGCCGGTGGCGCCGACGACGAGGCCGTGCGGGCCGATGCCGCCCTGGGCGGACTCCTTGAGGTCCATGACGAGGGGGGAGCCGCTGCCGGTGACGCCGATGGGCACGCTGAGCAGGTCGCGGGCGTCGGGGGTGCGGCGGCGGGCCGCGGGGTCGAAGGCCGACACATCGGGGACGCCGAGCATCTCGGAGAGGGAGACGTGCTCGGACAGGACCTGGTCGCGCTCTCCGGACAGGCGCAGCGGCGCGAGGGCGCGGGCCGCGGCTTCCAGTACGGCGTCCTCGGGCGCGTCGGCGACGCCCCGTTCGACCTGGGCGTGGAGTCCGGGGGCGCGGCCTTCGAGGACGAGGCCGCCGCGGGCGTCGGTGCGGGCGCGGACGTCGACGCGGCCCGGTTCGGAGCCCTCTTCCTCGACCAGGCACACCACGTGCAGGCCGAGGTCGGGTCCGGCCTGGGAGAGCAGGTCGTGCAGGAGCGCGGTGCGGGTCCAGGGCTGCGCCGGGTCGTAGTCGTCGAGGAGGACGACGAGGCGGCGGCGCGGGGTGTTGTCGCGGGTGGCGGCGAGGCGGCTGAGCCGTTCGGCGCGGGCGGCGACCTCCTGGTCGAGGCTCTGGCGGAGGTGGTCGTGGAGCTCGGCGAGGCTGTCGGCGAGCAGCGGGACGACCTCTTGCTCGCGGCGCTGGGGGTCGGTGCCGGGCTCCTGGGCGTGGGGCAGCCACTTCGCCCAGTCCCAGTCCTTGTTGCCGCCGGTGACGACGGCGACGCGTACGTCGTCGGGGGCGTGCAGCACGGAGAGCTGGAGCAGCAGGCTCTGGGCGAGGCGGCGGGTGCGGGGGCGCGGGCCCAGGAGGCTGACGACGCCGCAGGAGCCGAGGTCGAACCAGGCCGCCTGGTCGCCCAGGGTGCCGTAGGTCTGCACGAGTTCGGCGGCGGCGTGCTGGGAGCGCAGGTCGAGGTCGGTGGTGGGGTCGTGCTGCTCGTGCTGGTGCAGGGACCGGGCGAGGGGGACGGTGCCGGTGCCTAGGCGCAGGTGCAGGAAGTCCTGGTCGCTGGGGCGGCGTTCCCATACGCGGCGTCCCCGGGTGGCCATGGCCCAGAGCCGGTCGGGGTGCGGGTGGCGCCAGGTGTCGGCGGCGCGCTGGGCGGCCCGGGTGTGCAGCACCTGCTTGCGGATGCCGGCGAGGTACTCGAAGTACCGCTCGCGCTGGCGGAACTGGTTGCGGCGGCGGCCCGCGCGCAGCTGCATCCGTACGCCGATGGTGATGCCGACGGAGACGACGACGAAGGCGATGCCGAGCAGGATCATCCAGGCCCGGCCGTAGGCGACCATGTAGGCGGCCATGCTCATGCTGGACAGCAGGGGCAACAGCAGCATGAGCCAGCCCGCCGCGCCCTGCGGCTGGGGCCGCTGGGGCGGGGCGGCCAGGGTGATCTTGCCCTCCGGCATCGGTGGGGGCGTCATCCTGACGGGGCGGTGGAAGGGGATTCGACTCACAGTGGCTGCCTAGCGGGGGTACGAGGAGCGGGACGGGGAGGGGAGGCGTTCGGGGGTGCGGGCGGGCCGGTTCGGCCCCGGGGAGCGGGCGGTTCAGTAGGGGAACGTCATGGTCACCGCCGTCTTGTTGGTGTCGGTGACCTCCTCCGGCGGGTCCTGGCTGTCGCCGTCTCCGTCGCCGGATCCGGTGAGGGCGCTGTGGAAGTCGGCGAAGAGTTTGCGGATGCCGTCCTCGGCAGTGCTGAAGTTCGACCAGGACATGTGGACGCCGTCGGCGAGCGCGGGCAGGACGCCTTTGCTGGGGTCCTCCTCGGTGCCGAACAGTTCGGTGATGACGCGCAGCCAGTCCTGGGCCACCACGTCGGCGTCCTCGGCGGACTTGCCCTGCCAGGCCAGTTTGAGCTGGCCGAGCTGGGTGTTGATGACCTTGAGGCTGTCGGAGACGTCCTGGGCGAGGCTCGTCATGTCGTCGCCGGTCTTCTTCATGTTGACCGGGGAGACGTCGATGACGGAGGTGTCGTAGTCGGCCGTGCCGTTCTCAGCCATGCTGCACCCTTTCCGAAGAGTCGCGTTGCACAGGGGACTTGACCCGGTCGGCCGCCGGAAGAGGAGGCTGACAAAAGGTTATACAAGTGATAAACCTGGCAGTGTTCCATGAGGCCAGAGGGGCGAGGGAGCCACCGTGACCGACCCGATCACTTCGCAGTACGACACGACCCCCCTGCCGGAAGGGGACGAGAGCGACGAGCCGGGGGCCGACCACGGAGCCGACCTCAGCGGTCTCGTCCCGCAGGACAAGGTCGCCTGGAGCACACCGCCGTCGTTCAACGACGACCCGAAGGACAGCGGGTCCGGCGGTGGCGACTCCCCGCCCGAGGGCGGGACGGAACCCTCCGGCGACCTGCGCATCGACCTCGGCTCCGTGCGCACCGCGGAGACGGCGATGCTCACCGAGGCGCGCGGCGCCGTGGCGGCGTACGAGGAGGTGCGCGCCAAGGTCGCCTCGTCCAAGGACAGCGTCTTCGGCCAGGGCGCCAAGGAGCCCGGCCGGTACGTCTGGAACCCCGCGTCCCAGGGCTCGTCCTGGCAGGAGGGCGAGGACAACCCGTTCGCGGAGGCGGGCGAGACGTTCGCGGCGGACATGAACCCGGCGCAGGAGCGGGCGCTGCTCCAGGTCGGCTCGGCGCTGGAGAAGCTCGGCGAGTACATCGCGCTGCTCAACCACGGCGGGCAGGTGTACGCGCACACCGACCGCGAGTCCCGCTTCCCGGCGCCGCCCGCCGAGAGCTGAGCGGCATCGGGCACGCACGCCCGCGCCCTCAGCCATGGCCCTGACCGTCGTTGAGGTTGCCGAGGTTGGCCTGCTCGGCGTCGTGGTAGTTCTGGTAGCTGGTGCGCAGCCGGTGCAGGATGTCGTCCAGCAGGTCCGCCAGGTCGTGCTGGCTCTTGTGGAACCAGGTCTTCATCTCGTCGAAGGTCAGATACGCCGGGCTGGACCAGTGGGTGGCCAGATCGTTCATCTTCGTGTCGATCGACGCCATCTTCGCGTTGATCGTGGTCGCCTCGCGCTGCACCGTGTGGATCGCCGTCTGCATGTCCTCCAGGTAGGCGCGCCACTCCTCGACCGTCACTTCTTCCGCCATCGGCAGGTCACCTCTCCTTCCGCCGGTCCGTGGTGCTGCTCACTCACCGGGCCTCGCCCGGTGGCAGGTCGGCGGGGAGCAGCGTGGTGAGCAGGGCCGGGTCCGCCGAGGCCAGGTCCTGGGCCGTCAGGTCGAGTTCGGCGACGCGCTGCGCGTGCCGCTCGGTCATCAGCTGGAACACCTGCCGGGCGCTGCGCCCGTTGCCGAACTGGTCGCCGCGCGGCACCTCCTCGAACCAGGTGTGCAGCGCTTCGGCCGTCTCCGCCGCCAGCGCGTACTCGTGGCTGGCGGCCTGGTGTTCCACGATGCGCACGAGCTCCGCCGAGGTGTAGTCGTCGAAGTAGAGGGTGCGGGTGAACCGCGAGGCGAGACCCGCGTTCGACTCCAGGAGCCGGTTCATCTCGCCGGGATAGCCGGCGACGATGACGACGACCTCGTCACGGTGGTCCTCCATCAGCTTCACCAGCGTCGAGATCGCCTCGGTCCCGAAGTCGGTGGAGTGGCCCTGGGGGACGAGCGCGTACGCCTCGTCGATGAACAGCACACCGCCCAGGGCCCGCCGGAAGACAGCGGTCGTCTTGGGCGCGGTGTGGCCGATGTACTCACCGACCAGGTCCCCACGGTCCGCCTCGACGAGATGGCCGCGGCTGAGCAGTCCGAGCGCGGCCAGGAAGCTGCCGTAGAGCCGGGCCACGGTGGTCTTGCCCGTGCCGGGGTTGCCCGCGAAGACGAGGTGTCGGCTCAGCGGCGGCGGAGCGAGGCCCGCGTCCTGGCGGACCTTGACCATCTGCATGAGCTTGGTCAGCGTCAGGACATCCCGCTTGACCCCGTCCAGACCGACCAGGCGGCCCAACTCCTCGTGGAGCGCGGCGAGCCGGTCCTCGGCCGCCTGCTCCCGCGCGCCGTCCTTGTCCACGGTGTCCGCGGTGCCTGCGGGCTTCGGGGCGCCGGCGGGCACGGCGACGCGGCCCGCCTCCGCGCGCGGCGAGCCGGACGCATCCGGGGATTCAGGGGAACCCGACTGGGCGGACAGGGTCGGCAGCACCGCGTCCTGTACCTCCAGGGTCCGGCAGTCCTCGGCCTCGACCACGGCGTCATCGTCGCGCAGCAGGTCCTTCTCGGTGGCCTCGACGGTGCAGCGGCGCAGCGTCACCCGGGAGCGGGCGCCCGCGTAGACGGCGGGGAAGCGGCTCTTGTCGAAGTGGCAGTCCTCGTAGCGGCCCCGGCCCTCCTCCTCGACGTAGAGCGCGTTCTTCCCGGCGTCGGAGACGGTCGTCCCGCTGATCCACGGCCGGGCACCGGCACCGACGACGATGCCGCTGCCCCCTGCCTCGCGTACGGCGCCCCCGTCCATGACGACGGCGCTGTCCGCCTCCAGGAGCAGCCCGGTGGCGCCGCTGCCGGTGACGTTCACGTTCTCCAGGCGCGCGCCGGTCCCGCGGCCGACGACGACACCCGTCTCCTTGGCCCCGGTGACCGTGCAGTCGGTCAGCAGCGGGCGGTGGCTGGTGCGCAGGCGGACGCCCTCGCGGCTGGCGGAGACGGTGCAGCCGTGCAGCGCCGCGTCGCCGCCGTCGACGCAGATACCGGCGAGCCCGGCGTCGGTCACCTCGCAATCGTGAGCGAGGAGTTCGGCGCGTTCGGTGACGCGCACCCCGTACTCGGGCGTCCCGCGCACGGTGGTGCCGCGCAGCCGCACCCGGCCGCCGCCGCCCAGATGGACGGCCGTGTACGCGGAGTCGCGCACGGTGCAGTCGGTGAGGACGACCTCGGCCTCGCCCACCGCGTACAGCCCGTTCGCGTCGCTGCGCGCGAACGTCGACTCCCGCGCCATGGCCTGCCCCGAACCGCTGACGACCAGCGCGCTGTCCTTGACGTCGACCGCGCGCACGCCCGTCAGCTCCGCCGTGGCCGCGGCGGTCACCAGGACAGCGGCGCCGGAGGTGTGATGGACATGGCAGTCGTCAAGCAGCACGCTGCTGGAGCCGTCCACGAGGACCCCGGCGCCCGCCGTACGGAAGATCTCGCAGTGCTGGAGGCGCACACCGCGCCGCGCCTCACGCGAGGAGGTCGCCTCGGCGCCGGGCGCGGAAGCGGCCTCGCCCGCCCAGCCGTTGGTGTCCTGCGCGGCGGGCCCCGCCACCGCAGTGCCGCGCAGCCACACGCCCTGGGCGCCCGACTCGTGCAGACGGCACTCGCGCAGCACCGCCGTGGCGTGGCCCTCCGCGAACAGGGCGGCCGCGCCACTGCCACGTATCTCGCACCGGGCCAGCGTGGCGTGCGCGCCCGCCGCGAGGACCACGCCGTGCCGGGTGACCCCGTCAAGGAGCGCGTCGCTCATCTCCGCGCGCGCCTCGTCGTCGACGAGCAGACCGTCGCCCGTGCAGGAGCCGACGGTGAGTCCCTCCAGCGTCGTACGGGCGGCTCCGGTGACGCGGACGGCGACACCCTCCGCCTGCCGCACCGCACACCCGTGCAGCAGCGCCGTCGCCGTACCGCCGATCTCCACGCGGCCACCGCTGACCGAGCAGTCCCTGAGCACCGGTTCGCCGCCCCGCACAAGCAGCGCGATCTCCCGCGGCGCGGTCGCGGTGAGCACGAAACCGGTCACCTCGGCCCGGCCCCCGAAGACGGTGAGAGCGGGGCCGCGCGTCGCGACCACCCGCACCTCGCCCTTGGCGACCAGGCTGACGTCCTTGTCCAGGACGACGCTCTCGGTGTACGTGCCCGCCTGCACGGTGATCACGGCCCCGGGCTTCGCCGCGCGCACCGCCGCGCCGATGGAACGGTGCGCACCCCAACTGCCGGGAGCCACCCGCTGCGCGGCGGGCTTCACCGGGCCCACGCCCCGCTCACAGACCGCTTCCCAAGCTTGAGAGCCAGCCGAAGAGCCCGAACACCCCCGCGCACAGCGGCAGGGCGGCCACCGTCAGGAAGGTGGCGAGAGCGGCGGGCCAGGTCGGGCGCTCCGTCTCGACGGGACGCAGCGCCGCGCCGAAGGCGAGGAAGATCCCGACGCCGACGAGGACGGCGCCGACGGCGAACGCCATCAGCGGACCCGCCGCACGGGAGTCGGCCATGTACAGCGGCACCCGCACCGCGAGGGCAAGGAGGCCGAGGACCCCGGCGGCCACCTGCGGCACCACCGCGGACAGCACCCGCACGGCCCCGGCCTGGAGCAGCACCCCGACCGCGACGCAGCCCACCAGGATGAGCCCGTACACCCCGCGCGAGGCGCTCAGCGTGAGCAGCGCCGCCGCGAGGAAGAGGGCTGACACGGTGCTGAGCAGCGTCAGCAGCCCGTTTCCGCGCCGCACCACACTCGCCACGTCCTCGTCGCCGAGCGTCGCGGCTCCGGTGTCGGGACCCGAGGGCACAAGCACGGCGATCTGGCTGGCGATCCGCGGCAGCAGCCCGCAGAGCACGAGCAGGGCGAACGCGACGACCGCCGCCGAACCGGTCCACCCCGCGTGCACCGCCGTCAGCGGCACCACGAACAGCGCGACCACCACGGTGAACAACTGGAGCACCACGGTCGACGGCACCGGCAGCGCCACGAGCGCGGCCAGCGCGCCGAGCACGGCGGTCAGGGACACCACCACGGGCGTCAGCACCGGTCCGTGCAAGGGCGCGGTGAGCCCGGCGCAGGCCATCAGCGGGCAGGCGCTGAGCGCCAGCAACTGCCGTACCGCCGACGGCAGCGGCCAGTTCTTGCGCTGCGCGAACCAGGCGAGGAAGGCCACGCACACGGCGGCCAGCGCGAACACCGGCGCCGCCAGAGCGGCCGGCCGGTCGGCGCCGAGCCACAGCGCGGACAGGATCATGGCCACCAGGCCCGCGCCCACCACGCACTGGGCGCGCAGCCGCGGGCTCCACAGCCGGCCGTCCTCGCGCGCCTCGGCCACCTGCTCGTCGAGGTCGGTGACGACGAGGTCGCCCGCCTCGGCGGCGCGCCGGTCCCGCAGATAGAGCGTCGCGCCGTCGGCTATGCCGGCCACCGCGAGGGTGTCGCCCGGAGCCAGCGGGACGCCGCCCGCCTCGGCGAGCGACCAGACCGGGGGCATCGCCTCGGACTCGGGCTGACCGCACAGGGCCGCCAGCCTGGGGGCGTACTCGGCGACCGGGGCCTGCGCGGGAAGGGCGAGATCGACGCGCCTGCGTTCACCGACCACGGTGACCCGGCAGCGTTCATCGGGCACAGACGTTTCCTTAGGTGTGGGAGCGGGGCCACGAGGGCCCGAGCGGTGCGGGTCAGTGCCGCCAGGTGGACATGTTCGACCACTCGGCGTCGCTGTAGTTGTTCCAGTTGACATGCATGGCGTGGGCGATCCGGCCGAGCACGCCCTCGGGGCCGAAGAGCCCGTTGGCGGCCAGGTCCCACTCGTTCTGCATGTCCTGGTAGTAGGTGGCGGCCTGGCTCTCGCGCCAGGCGTCGGCCAGCGGCGTCAACTGCGTCTTGAGCGTCTGGAGATCGTCGGAGACCTCCCCGGCTCGCGCGTTCAGCCAGCCGCCCGCGGCGGCGAGACCTTCACCGACATAGATCGGTGTGCCATCGACATCGGGCATCTGCGACTCCTCGGGTGTCCGGGCACGAAGGTCCCGGGGGTGCGGTCGGAGAGGGAGGGGCGGCGCGCGGCCGGTTCAGGAGAAATTGGTCCCGCTCGGCGCCTTGGGGATGTCCTCCCCGAGCGCGGCCAGGTTGTTGAGGTTCTGCTGCTCGGAGTCCTTGTAGTTGACGTAGTTGCCCTGGAGCCCCTTGGCGATGCCCTCCAGCGCGTCGTGCAGCATGCGCGCGTAGATGTCGTACTCCGCCATCAGGGTCTGGAACTGGTTGTGGGCGATGCCCTGCCAGCTCGCTTCCAGGCTCGTCACATACGTCTTGAGCTCCGCGAGCTTCCCGGCGATCTCGGTCGCGGTGGTGGTCGTGTTGCCGGACGCCGCGGCCAGGTACTCAGGAGTCACCCGATAGGTGACCCCACCCACGCTCACGGAAGGCTGGTCCGCCATGGAAGGATTCCGCCTCTCTCGCTCGATACCCGCGGCAGTCAAACATGCGAGGGGGATCGCGAGCAGGGAGTGAGCGCGGTTGAGCAGCGTTTGAGCAGGGGGTGAGCCAGGGGACGCGTGCGAGGGAGGGCGGCGCTGCCCGTCCGCGGCGAACCTGTGTGGATGCGGGGCCGCGTTCAGGGCGCCCCCAGAACCCGCATGAACTGGTCCGCGAGCGCCTTGGTGTCGATGTCGTTCGCGTCGTGGCCGGACAGGATGAGGAAGAAGGGCGGCCCGATCAGGAGTGCGGCCGCCTGCCGCGTGGACAGGGCCGCCCCGCACGCGGCCCGCGCCGCGTCCACGGTCCGCGTCGCGCTCTCGCCGATGATGTCGCGCGAGGCCAGCAGGAGAGCGACGTCCGGGTCGTGCTGCGCCTCTCCCACGAGGGCCCGGTAGGCCGCACCCGCGTGGGAGCGCGTCAGGAACGTGACGAGAGCGTCGAGGTAGGCCTCGACGTCCGCGCGGACATCTCCGCTGAGAGGTACCGCCAGTTCGTGCTGGGCGTCGAGCACGCTCGCCTCGTACAGCACTTCCGCCTTGTTCGACCACCAGCGGTACACGGTCTGCCGGCCCACTCCGGCTCGTTCCGCGATGCCTTTCATCGTCAGTGCCGCGTATCCGACTTCGACCAGCAGGTCGTCGACGGCGTGCAGCACGGCAGCCCGTGCGCTTTCGCTGCGTGGCCGTCCGCGGCCAGTGCCTTCCACCATGCTCTCACTATAAACGAGACACCGTGCATCGCATGTGTTAGCTTAACGATGCACGGTGCCTCGAAAGTGCGTTTCAAGGCCGTCCGGCCCGCGCTGCGCGCCGTGCTTCGCGTACCGCATCCATGAAGGAATCGAGAGCAATGGCTTCCACCACGCTGGAAAGTCCCGCGCGCCCGACGCAGAGATCCGGCCCGGTCCTCGCGTGCATGAGCGTGTGCACCGCCCTGGTGGTCGGCTTCGTCGCGGCGATCAACCTGGCCGTTCCCGACCTGGCGGCGAGCTCCCTGCGGCCGACGTCGTCCGAGCTGCTGTGGATCGTCGACGCCTACGTGGTGATCTTCGCCTGCCTGGTCATCCCCGCCGGCGCGGCCGGCGACAGACTCGGCCGCAAGGGAACACTCCTGACCGGGCTCGCCGTCTTCGCGGCCGGCGCCATCGTGTCGGTCGCCGCGCCCACCGTGGCCGTCATGCTGACAGGCCGCGCCATCACCGGACTCGGCGCCGCGTGCGTCCTGCCCCATTGCGTCGGCATCCTGCTGCACGCCACCGCCCCCGAACGCCGCACCCACGCCCTGGCGGTCTGGGCGGCGGCCTCCGGCATCGGCGGTGTCGTCGGCAACGTCGGCGGCGGAGCGGTACTGACCGGCGGATCATGGCGCACGCTGTTCGTCGCCGTCGCGGTCATCGCCGTCGCCTGCCTGACCTGGGCGGCACGATCCGCACCGCGCAGCCCACGACACCGACGCACCGTGGACCTGCCCGGCACCCTGCTGTTCGTGGCGGCCGTGGTGGCCCTGCTCACCGGAATCATCGAAGGACCCGAACGGGGCTGGGTCGGCACCACCGTACTCACCGCCTTCGCCGCCGGCCTGATACTGAGCGTGTCCTGGGTGCTGGTCGAGCTGCGCGTCGCGCACCCCATGCTCGACCCCCGGCTCTTCCGCGACCCGCGACTCGGCAGCGCGAGCCTCGGCATGACGGTCGTCTTCTTCGGCAACTTCGGCCTCTTCTACGTCAATGCCTCGCTGCTCCAGTACGGGCGCGGCTTCTCCGTCCTGGAGACCGGTCTCGCCATCATTCCGCTGACCGTTCCCCTGCTGGTCGGCACCCGCTACGTGCCCGGACTGATACGCCGCGTCGGGGCACCCGCCACGCTCGCCACGGCATTTCTGCTGGGCAGCGGCGGCCTGGTGGGGCTCTCCTACGCGTCCACCAGGGCGTACCCGGTGTACGCGGCCGCACTGGTCGTCGTCGGTCTGGGCATCATGCTCGCCGCTCCCTGTCTGACCGCGCAGATCGCGTCTGCCCTACCGGTGGAGCGGGCCGGGATCGCCGGAGGGCTCCAGTCGGCGACCCGCGAACTGGGCAGCGCCCTCGGGGTGGCGGTCGTCGGCACCGTCCTGACCGCCGGCTTCACCCGGCATCTCCCCGCAGCTCTCCAGGCGCACTCACCCGTCCCACGCACGGTCAGGGAGGCGCTGGCTCTGGCGCCTTCGGACCACGACGCGATCACCGGGGCCTTCACTCGCGGAGCCGACACCGCGCTGCGCGCTGCCGCCCTCGTCGTCCTGCTCGCCGGGGCGCTGGTCGTCGCGGGTGCCCGGCGCGGCTCCAAGACGGCGATGCGCTAGGGCAGCGCCACCACAGCCTTCCCGGGGCGCGGCGAACACGCCGGGCCCAGGGGCATCCCCACCACCTCTCCCACCAACACAGCCCGCAAAGGGCGAAGGAGAACGACACTCATGCGCGCATTCATCACCGGAGCGACCGGCTGGATCGGATCGGCCGTCGTCGACGAACTCCTCAGCGCCGGCCACCAAGTCACCGGCCTCACCCGCTCGGAAGAAGGAGAGCAGAAGCTGACGGCCAAGGGCGCGGCCGCCGTCCGGGGCGACCTGGACGACCTCGCCGCGCTGCGGGACGGCGCGGCCCGGGCCGACGCCGTCATCCACCTCGCGAACAAGCACGACTGGGGCAACCCGGCCGAGTCGGACCGTGCCGAACGCGCCGCCGTCGCCGCTCTCGGGGACGCACTGGCCGGCAGCGACCGGCCCCTGCTCGTCGCATCCGCGCTGTCCGGCCTCGTCGAAGGACGACCGGCCACCGAAAACGATGCCTCGCCCGCCGTCGGCCCGCACTCCAACCGCGGCGGAAGCGAGAACCTCGCCCTGGACTACGTCGCCCAGGGCGTGCGGACCGTGATCGTACGGTTCGCGCCGAGCGTGCACGGCCCCGGCGACTGGGGCTTCGTGAACTTCCTGACCGCGGCGGCCCGCAAGCAGAGCGCCTCGGGCTACATAGGTGACGGTTCCACCGCCTGGTCGGCGGTGCACCGCAAGGACGCCGCCCGTCTCATCCGCCTCGGTATGGAACAGGCCCCCGCCGGAACGCGCCTGCACGCCGTGGCCGAGGAGAGCGTCACCACCAAGGAGATCGCCGAAGCCATCGGCCGCAGCCTCCATCTGCCGGTCACCTCCGTCGCACCGGAGGACGCCGGATCCCACTTCGGCTTCGTCGGGCACTTCTTCGCCTCGACCATGACCGCCGGCAGCAAGGCCACCCGCGAACTCCTGTCGTGGCAGCCCACCGGCCCCACCCTCATCGAGGACATCGACGCCGGCGCCTACACGGCCTGACACCACCAGCAGCACGAAGGGCGGGTGCCGCATGCACCGGGGGCCGCACGCATCGGGTGCCGCACGCATCGGGTGCCTCAAGCACCGGGTGCCTCAAGCACCGGGGCGCCCGCCCTCCCCCCCAACACCCAAGGAGCACCACCTCATGACCACCTACCCCCTCACACTTGCCGAGCCGCGCGTCACCGCTGCTCTGACCCGCATGTTCGAGGCCGCGGACCGCGACGGGCAGGCCGCACAGCGTCTCGACGCCCAGTACCACACCGACCGGGTAGCGTTCACGGCCCAGCAACTCGCCGACGCGGCGCAGGACATCTACATGCCGATCTCCGCCGAAGGGGGAAAGCTCCTCTACAACCTGGTACGTGCGACCCGGCCCGCCTGGATCGTCGAGTTCGGCACCTCGTACGGCATCTCCACCGTGCACCTGGCCGCCGCCGTACGGGACAACGGCGCCGGGCACGTCATCACCACCGAGATGAGCCGCACCAAGGCGATGGCCGCCCGTCACACCTTCACCGCCACCGGCCTCGACGACGTGATCACCGTGCTGGAGGGCGACGCCCTGCGAACCCTCGCCGAGCTGGAGACCCCCGTCGACTTCCTCTTCCTCGACGGATGGAAGGATCTCTGCCTGCCCGTCCTGCGACTTCTCGAGCCGCATCTCGCACCGGGCACCCTCGTCGTCGCCGACGACGTCGATCTCCCCGACCTGGCCCCCTACCTCGACCACGTACGGGACACGGCCAACGGCTACCACAGCGTCACCTTCCCCGTGGAGGACGGCCTGGAGATCAGCTGCCGCCTGTAGGTGGGGAGGCGGGCCGGACGCGCCCCTGAATGTCCCGTTTCCTGGGTGATCGCATCGGGTACTCGGTGGCGGGGCATCGAAGCCCGGTACGAGCGTCAAGATGCCTCTTCCGGAGCGTGTGGCAGGACGACGGAGAGGATCGGCGCGTGCGCACAGGAACCGGCCCCGTACTGGTGACAGACGCGGGGTCATCGAGTCTGCGCCTGACCCTGTTCGGGGACGACGGTGAGGTCCTCAACGAACATCACAGCGACTCTCCTCCCGGCGAAAGCGCGCGCGGATCGCTGCGGAAGCTGCTGGAGGAAGGGCCGGCTCCCGCCGCCGTGGGCCACCGCATCGTCCACGGCGGCTCCGAGATGCGCGGTCACACACTGCTCGATGACGATGTGCGGGCCCGGTTGGACCGGGTGGCAGACCTCGCGCCCTTGCACGTCTCGCCGGCGCTGACCGTTCTGGACGCGGCCCGGGACCTGCTGCCCGAGGTTCCGCACGTGGTCTGCTTCGACACGGTGTTCCACTCCGGCCTGCCCGCCGCCGCACGGGAGTACGCCGTACCCGTTGGCTGGCGCGAGGAATATGGACTGCGCCGCTACGGCTTCCATGGCCTGTCGTACGCCTGGGCGCTGGCCCGCACCGCCGAACTCCTCGGCCGCCGCCCCGACCGGCTGCACCTGGTGATGGTGCACCTGGGCGGCGGCTGCTCCGCCTGCGCCGTGCGCGAGGGGCGCAGTGTCGACACGACGATGGGCTTTACGCCGTTGGAGGGTCTGGTGATGAGCCGTCGCAGCGGCAGCGTCGACCCCGGCGCGCTGACCTGGTTGCTGAAACGGAAGAACGTGTCGGCGGACGAGATCGAGGACGCCCTGAACCACAAGTCGGGTCTCCTCGGCCTCTCCGGCACATCGGGCGACACGCGTGACCTGGTCCGCAGCCGTGCGGCGGGCGACGAGCGTGCCGCACTCGCCCTTGACGTGTTCACCCATCACTGCCGTCGCGGTATCGGCGGAATGGCCGCGTCCCTGAGCCGTCTGGACGCCCTCGTCTTCACCGGTGAGATCGGTGAGGATCAGCCCGAGGTGCGTGAAGAAGTGTGCGCCCGGCTGTCCGTACTCGGCCTCACGGGCGGTCTGCGCCCCGTGGTCGCGGAGCGGCCCGAGATCGTCAGCGCGCCCGATGCGCGCGTCCCTGTCGTGGTCGTCCCCACCGGGGAGGCTCGGCAGATCGACCTGGAGACCCGGGCTCTCCTGCCCGGGGGCTGAGCGGGCCGCACGCCACGGCCTCACCGGCGGCAAGGCCCATCAGCCGGATCCGCCCAGCACGATCTTCCAGACCCGGGTCGCCACCTGGAGATTGAGCCGGGACTCGACGTTCGCGAGATCGTAGCCGCTGATCTCGCGGATGCGCTGCAGTCTGTAGCGCAGCGTGCTGCGGTGGATTCCGAGAGACGCGGCGGCCTCGTCGTAGTTGCCGTCGCACTCGAAGTACCGGGAGAGGGTCTCGACCATGGCCGCGTGATGCCGGGAGTCGTAGCCGATGAGCTGCCCGAGCCATTCGTGGACGAACGTCTCCAGTTCCTGGTGATCGGTGCCGGGCCCCAGGATGCGGTAGAGGCCCAACTCGTCGAAGAAGGTCGTGCCGTACCGCTCGCGGGAATTGAGGCGTACTTCGAGGGCGCGCTGTGCTTCCTGATAGCGGCGCGGGATGTCGGTCACGGAGTCGGAGAGGGCGCTCACCCCGATCGTCCCCGACTGTGTCCCGGTTTCCCGGGCGAGCGCCTCGTACAGTGCGCGAGCGGGCGGCCTGCCGTCGGCGATCAGGACGACGTGGCCGGAGCGTTGGGTCAGCAGCGCGCGCATACCGAAGGCGGTGGCGGCCCGGTTCACGGTCCGGGCGAACGAGTCGTCCACGGCCTGGTCCAACCACTGCACGACGATGACGTAGTGGCTGCGGTGCAGGTCGTGGCCGACTGCCTCGGACCGGGCGTAGGCGCTCGCGGCGTCCGTCCCCGCCAGGAGGTCGTCGACCAGATCGCGGTGGAGCCTCAGCTCCACCTCGGCCAGATTGCGCAGGTGTGTCAGCTCCAGGGCGAGCGACGCGGCGGCGTGCTCCAGGGCGAACACGGTGTGTGCGTCGGCCTCACCCGAGGTATCGACCACGGCCAGCACGCCGAGGATCTCGCCGTGGGGGCGGACCAGGGCGATCAGCCGGTCGTCCATGCGTACGGGCCCGGCCTCCCGGGCGACGGCGTGCAGCATTGCGTCCTGGCGCACGGGATCCGGTTCCGGATAGGGAGCGGGGCGTCCGGGCCCCGCCCAGGCCCGTAGCCGGCCGAAACGGTCCTCGACCAGAGAGGGGAGTCCGGTGAGACGGTGCAACGCGTCGGTGACGCCGTCCACTCCGCCGTCCGAGGCGGCCACGTCGGCCATGAGCGCGTGGACGGCCCGTTGATGGCCCAGCTGGGCCACGACGGAGATCAGCTGCCGCTGCAGGACTGCGCGGTCCGCCCTCAGCCGGTGCGACTCCGACACCGCCTCGCGTTCACGGCGGCGCGCCGAGGCGAGGGACAGAGCTGTGCTGATCTGACGGACGAGTGCGGCGAGCCGTGAGCGCTCCGCCTCGGTGGGCCGGGAACGGGACGTCACCACGAGGTAGCCGCGCAGTCCCTCACTCCCGCGCAGCCCCAGAGCCCGTCCCCAGCGCCTGCCGGGCACGCTCACGGGACCGTCTCGCCCGGCGAGCTGTCGCACCACGCCCACCAGGGCCGGGGCGGGAACCGGCCCGGTCGCGGAGCCGGGGAGCAGTTCACCCTCTTCCACGAGGTAGCCGGCCTCGGCCCTGTACGGTCCGGCGGCGGCCACGCGCTCCATGGCGAGGCGCAGGATCTCACCTTCGTCAGGGGCGTCGAGCAGGGCACTGAACAGCATCGACAGTTCGTGGCGGACATGGCCGGCCGGGGCCCGGGCGAGCGGGCGGGGGCCTCTCCGCGCGGCAGCCGCGGGAGGCCGGTAGGCGCGGCCCTCCGGCGGGCCGCCAGAAGCGGAGCAGCGAGGCTGATGCGGCCGACTGTCGGCCATGGGCCACTCCGTTCTCAGAGCCGTCCGGGGGCCAGTAAGGCGTGTGCGGCTGTCTCTCTGACCGTTCCTCGTGCGAAAGATCCGCTTCTTCGCGTTCATCCTCCTATGACGATCCGGCGCATGCATGTCTGACTTGCCGGGCCGAGGCGTGGGGCCGACCGGCTCATCACTGTGGGAGGTGTTCGCGAGCCGTCGTCGTGCGCACCGACACGGAGGAAGGGCCGCGACCTGATGCGCGTGCCGCAGAGCGCGGCCGGCTTTCCAGTGCGTCGCAACGATCCTGATCCGGGGAGTCGGCCCAAAGCCGCCGCACCGGGAGGAGGAGTTCCTCATGGCCAAGGCAGTGGGAATCGATCTGGGCACCACCAACTCGGTGATAGCCGTGTGGGAGGGCGGCGAACCGTCCGTCGTGCCCAACAGTGAGGGCAACCGCACGACGCCGTCGGTGGTGGCCTTCACCGACAGCGGTGAACGCCTGGTGGGCCAGCTGGCCCGGCGCCAGGCGATCCTCAACCCCAAGGGCACCATCTACTCCGCCAAGCGGTTCATCGGCCGGCACTTCGACGAGGTCGCCGAGGAGGCAAAGGCGGTCACGTACGACGTCGTGGAGGGTGAGGGCGGGGAGGCCCGCTTCAAGGTGCGCGACAAGCTGTACGCGCCTGAGGAGATCAGCGCGCAGGTGCTGCGCAAACTCGCCGACGACGCGTCCAAGCAGCTCGGAGAACGCGTCACCGAGGCGGTCATCACGGTGCCCGCCTACTTCAACGACGCTCAGCGCACCGCCACCAAGGACGCCGGACGTATCGCGGGCCTGGAGGTGCTGCGCATCATCAACGAGCCGACGGCGGCCGCCCTCGCCTATGGCATGGACAAGAAGGAGCACGAGACGGTGCTCGTCTTCGACCTCGGCGGCGGCACCTTCGACGTGAGCATCCTCGACGTCGGGGACGGCGTGGTGGAAGTGCGCTCCACCGCCGGAGACACCCATCTGGGCGGGGACGACTTCGACCGGCGTCTCGTGGACCACCTCGCGGACGGCTTCCAGAAGGAGAACGGCATCGACCTGCGTCAGGACCCGCAGGCACTGCAGCGCCTCTTCGAGGCGGCGGAGAAGGCCAAGACCGAACTCAGCTCGGTCACGCAGACGCAGGTCAGCCTTCCGTTCATCACCGCCGACGCCTCGGGGCCCAAGCACCTCACCGACTCGATCATGCGGTCCACCTTCGAGCAGATCACCAGCGACCTCGTTGAGCGGTGCCTGGGCCCGGTCCAGCAGGCCATGGGTGACGCCAAGGTCGGCGAGAGCGACATCGACGAGGTCATCCTCGTCGGCGGTTCCACCCGCATCCCCGCTGTCCAGGCTCTTGTCCGCCGCCTGACCGGCGGCAAGGAGCCGAACATGAGCGTCAACCCCGACGAGGTCGTGGCCCTCGGCGCCGCGATCCAGGCCGGGGTCCTCAAGGGCGACGTCAAGGACGTGCTGCTGCTCGACGTCACCCCTCTGTCGCTGGGCGTGGAGACCCAGGGCGGGGTGATGACGAAGATCATTGAACGGAACACCACCATCCCCGTACGCCGCTCGGAGACCTTCTCCACCGCCGAGGACAACCAGCCGGCCGTCGATGTGGTGGTCCTCCAGGGCGAACGGGAGAGGGCCGCCGACAACCGCATGCTCGGCCGGTTCCAGCTCACCGACATCCGGCCGGCGCCGCGGGGCGAACCTCAGATCGAGGTCACCTTCGACATCGACGCCAACGGCATCCTCGAGGTCAAGGCCCGGGACAAGGACACCGGCAAGGAGCAGGGCATCACCATCAGTGAAAGCTCCAACCTGGACCGCGGTGAAGTCGAGCGCATGGTCCAGGAGGCCGAGCGCAACCAGGGCCAGGACCAGGCACTCCGTGAGGCCGTGGACGCCCGCAACGAGCTCGACGCCGTCGCCTACCAGGTCGAGAAACGGCTCGCGGAACTGGGTGACGCGGCCCCGGCGCACGAGAAGGCACGCGCCGAGATGCTCGTGTCCGACGCCCGGACGGCGGTCAAGGAAGGCGCCGACGTGGAGCGCGTCCGGCCCCTGACCTCCGAACTCCAGCAGGTGCTCGCCGGACTCGACTCCCATCAAGGTGCCACCGCACCGGGCGGCCCGGGCCAGGACACCGGCGGGGGCGGCGCGACCGGCGGCGGCCCGAGCGGCGGCGGTGGCGGCGACGACGACGTCATCGACGCCGAGTTCGACAAGGACTGAGGAAGCGCCATGCCGATGCACCCCGGAGAACCCCGTCCGCCCGCGTCCGGACACCCCGTTCCGCCGTCGGAGGGTGTCGAGCCCTCGTCCGCCGGGAGCCCTCCGCGATCGGGCCCGCAGCTGGACCCGGGGCCTGTCACGGGGGAGTCCGGCCCCGACGCGACGGGCGGCCCCGCGGCACCGTCCGAGCAGGAAATGCAAGAACTGCAAGAACTGCAGGACCGCTGGCGCCGGGCGCTCGCCGACCTCGACAATCAACGCAAGCGGCACGCAAGGGAGTTGGAGCGGGAGCGGGCGACCGAGCGGTCCAGTACGGCCGCCGCCTTCCTGCCGGTCCTCGACAACCTCGAACTCGCCCTGACCCACGCGGGCAGCGACGCGGGCGCGATCGTGGAGGGCGTCCGGGCGGTCCGCGACCAAGCGGTGAACGTCCTCGAACTGCTCGGCTACCCGCGCCACGCGGAGACCGGCATCGCCTTCGACCCGGCCCGGCACGAGGTGGTCGGCGTCGTCGACGACCCCGACGCCTCGCCCGGCACGATCGTCGAGGTGCTGCGCCCGGGATACGGCGACGGGGAGCGCCAGCTCAGGCCGGCCTCCGTCACCGTCGCGAAACGGGAGTGACCGGTCATGGCGCAGGACTTGTACGAAGTGCTGGGCGTGTCGCGGACCGCGAGCCAGGACGAGATACAGCAGGCGTACCGCAAACTCGCCCGCAAGTATCACCCAGACGTCAACAAGGACCCCGGAGCGGAGGAACGCTTCAAGGACCTCAACGAGGCGTACAGCGTCCTGTCGGATCCGAAGACCCGGGCCCGCTACGACCGCTTCGGTGAGGACTTCCGCAAGATCCCCGAGGACTACGACGAACGGGTCGCGGCCGGGGCCGGAGCCGGAGGCGGCTTCCGAGGCAGGAGAACAGGGGGTGCGGCGGGTTCCCGGGTCCGGTACGCCACCAATTTCGGCGACGACTTCGCGGCGGACGGCGTCGACCTGGAGGACCTGTTCGGCTCGATCTTCGCAGGAGGCGGCGCCCCCGGCGGTGTGCCGGGAGCCGACCAGGAGGCCGAGCTGCCGCTCACCGTCGAGGAGGCGTACCGGGGCGGCCGTCGCACGGTCACTCTCGCGGGCGCCGCCGGGCAGCCGCGGCGCTACGAGGTCGACGTCCCGGCGGGCGTCACCGACGGGCAGCGCATCCGACTGGCGGGCGAGGGCGGGCGGGGCAGCGGTGACGCCCCGGGAGGCGACCTGTACCTGCGGGTCCGTATCAAGCCCGACCCCCGCTTCCGCCTCGACGGCCGCGACGTGCACGTCCAGGTGCCCGTCGCCCCCTGGGAGGCGGCCCTGGGCGCGAGCGTGCCGGTACCCACCCCCGGCGGCAGTACGGCCAAGGTCACCGTGCCCGCCGGGTCCTCCAGCGGGCGTCGGCTCCGGCTGCGCGGTGAGGGAATGCCGCATCCGCGCGGCGCCGACGGCGATCTGTACGCCGAGATCCGCATCGTGGTGCCGCCCACCCTCGGCGACCGTGAGCGCGAACTGTTCGAGGAGCTCGCCGCCACCTCTTCCTTCGACCCCAGGAGGACGCGATGAACGACCGACCCGCGGGAGCGGCGGGCGGCGCCCCCACCGCACGAAGCGCCGGCGGCGTCCCCGCCCCGGCCGCCGTCCGGTACGCGCTCGTGCCCGTACGGGTACCCGTGCCCCGGCTCTCCCTCCACACCGCGGCCCGGCGCTCGGGCCTCCACCCTGATCTGATCCGCCGGTTCGTCGCCCTCGGCCTCGTCGACGCGGAACGGGACGCAGCGGGGCGCCTCTCGTTCGACCCGGGCACGCCGGCGGTCCTCGCCCGTATCCAGCGGCTGCGCTCCGGGCTCTGCCTCAACTACGCATCCATCGGCCTGGTGCTCGACCTGCTGGACCGCATCAGCCTGCTCGAAGCCGCCCTGCGAGGCCGCGTCACGAGGAGTGAGACACCCCCATGGACATGAACCGGCTCACCCAGAAATCCCAGGAAGCCCTCCAGGAGGCCCAGACCGCGGCCGTCCGCTTGGGGCAGACCGAGGTCGACGGGGAACACCTGCTGCTCGCACTCCTCGACCAGGAGGACGGTCTGATCCCGCGGTTGCTCCAGCAGGCGGGCGCCGACCCGGAGGAACTGCGCACGGCGGTGCAGGACGAACTCTCCCGCCGCCCGAAGGTCACAGGACCCGGCGCGGCCCCCGGCCAGGTCTACGTCACTCAGCGCCTCGGCCGCCTGCTCGACGCCGCCGAACGGGAGGCCAAACGCCTCAAGGACGAATACGTGTCCGTGGAGCACCTCCTGCTCGCCCTGGCCGAGGAGGGATCCTCGACCGCCGCCGGGCGGCTGCTCAACCGGGCGGGCATCACCAGGGACGCGTTCCTCGGTGCGCTCACCCAGGTCCGCGGCAACCAGCGCGTCACCTCCGCCAACCCCGAAGTGGCGTACGAGGCCCTGGAGAAGTACGGCCGTGACCTCGTCGCCGAAGCCAAGGCCGGCAGGCTCGACCCGGTGATCGGCAGGGACGCCGAGATCCGCCGCGTCACCCAGATCCTCAGCCGCAAGACCAAGAACAACCCCGTCCTCATCGGCGATCCGGGCGTCGGCAAGACCGCCATCATCGAGGGGCTCGCCCAGCGCATCGTCCGCGGTGACGTACCCGAAGGGCTCCGCGACAAGATCGTGTTCGCCCTCGACATGGGCTCGCTCGTGGCCGGCGCCAAGTACCGCGGTGAATTCGAGGAACGCCTCAAGGCCGTGCTCAGCGAGGTCAAGGCCGCGCAGGGCGGCATCCTGCTCTTCGTCGACGAACTCCACACCGTCGTCGGGGCGGGCGCCGCCGAAGGTGCCATGGACGCGGGCAACATGCTCAAGCCGATGCTCGCGCGCGGCGAACTGCACATGATCGGCGCCACCACCCTCGACGAGTACCGCAAACACATCGAGAAGGACGCCGCCCTCGAACGCCGCTTCCAGCAGGTCCTCGTCGACGAGCCGAGCGTGGAGGACACCATCTCCATCCTGCGCGGGCTGCGCGAACGCCTGGAGGTCTTCCACGGTGTGAAGATCCAGGACACCGCGCTGGTCTCCGCGGCCACCCTCAGCCACCGGTACATCACCGACCGGTTCCTGCCCGACAAAGCCATCGACCTCGTCGACGAGGCGTGCGCCCGGCTGCGTACCGAGATCGACTCGATGCCCGCCGAACTCGACGAGATCACCCGCCGGGTGACCCGCCTGGAGATCGAGGAGGCCGCCCTGTCCAAGGAGACCGACCCCGCCAGCAAGGCCCGCCTGGAGGAGCTGCGCAAGGAACTGGCCGACCTGCGCGGCGAGGCCGACGCCAGGCACGCGCAGTGGGAGGCCGAGCGGCAGGCGATCCGCCGCGTGCAGGAACTGCGCCAGGAGCTGGAGCAGGTCCGCCACGAGGCGGAGGAGGCCGAACGCGCCTACGACCTCAACCGCGCCGCCGAACTCCGCTACGGCCGCGTCCAGGACCTGGAGCGCAGGCTCGCCGCGGCGGAGGAGCAACTGACCGCCAAACAAGGGCAGAACCGGCTGCTGCGCGAGGTGGTCACCGAGGAGGAGATCGCGGAGATCGTCGCCGCCTGGACCGGCGTACCCGTCGCCCGCCTCCAGGAGGGCGAACGCGAGAAGCTGCTGCGCCTCGACGAGATCCTGCGCGAGCGCGTCATCGGCCAGGACGAGGCCGTCAAGCTCGTCGCCGACGCCATCATCCGCGCCCGCTCCGGCATCCGCGACCCTCGCCGCCCCATCGGCTCCTTCATCTTCCTCGGCCCCACCGGCGTCGGGAAGACCGAACTGGCCAAGACCCTCGCCCGGGCCCTGTTCGACTCCGAGGAGAGCATGGTCCGCCTGGACATGAGTGAGTACCAGGAGCGGCACACCGTCAGCCGGCTCATGGGCGCGCCGCCCGGATACGTCGGCTACGAGGAGGGCGGCCAGCTCACCGAGGCCGTGCGCCGCAAGCCGTACTCGGTGGTGCTGTTCGACGAGATCGAGAAGGCGCACACCGATGTCTTCAACACTCTGCTGCAGATCCTCGACGACGGCCGCATCACCGACGCGCAGGGCCGCACCGTCGACTTCCGCAACGCGGTGATCATCATGACGTCCAACATCGGCTCCGAGCACCTCCTCGGCGGCGTCACCGCCGAGGGCGAGATCGAGCCGGACTCCCGCGCCCTGGTCATGGGCGAGCTGCGTGGACACTTCCGCCCGGAGTTCCTCAACCGCGTGGACGACATCGTGCTGTTCAAGCCGCTCGGTGAGCGGCAGATCGAGCGGATCGTGGAGCTGCAGTTCGACGAACTCCGCCACCGCCTCGCGGAACGCCGTATCACCGTCGAACTCACCGACGCGGCGCGGGAGCTGATCGCCCACCAGGGCTACGACCCGGTGTACGGGGCGCGGCCCCTGCGGCGCTACATCTCCCACGAGGTCGAGACGCTGGTCGGGCGCGCCCTTCTGCGCGGCGACGTCCAGGACGGCGCGACGGTGCGCGTCGACGCCGAGCACGGCGAACTGGTGGTCACCTACGACAAGGAGCACGAGGACCGGGAAGCGAGGGCGGCGTGAACACCACCCGGACGACGACGGTGACCTGCCCCCACTGCGGGCGCGTCAACCGGATCCCCGTGGCCGCCGAGGGACACCCCAGGTGCGGCCGGTGCAAGCAGCCCCTGCCCTGGCTCGTGGACGCGGGCGACGACGACTTCGCCGAGGTCGTCGAGCGGGCCACCGTGCCCGTCGTCGTCGACCTCTGGGCCACTTGGTGCGGCCCCTGCCGCATGGTCAGCCCCGCCCTCGAACAGGTCGCCCGCGACCTCGCCGGACGCATCAAGCTCGCCAAGGTCGACATCGACAAGAACCCACGGCTCAGCCGGCGCTTCGAAGTGCAGGCCGTGCCGACCCTCCTCGTCCTGGACAAGGGCAGCACGATCGCCCGGCAGGCCGGCGCGGCACCCGCGCACGTCCTGCGCTCGTGGGTCGAGCAGGCGCTGGAGGGCCGGCGAACCACCCCAGCACAGTGACCGCGGCCGACCAGGCCCATTCCCCGAAGGAGAACCTCATGGCCACGCTTCCCGACCCCCACCTGGCGATGGTGCGCCCCGTGACCCCGCGCACCCCCGAAGGCTGCGAGGAGTGCCTCAAAGAGAACTCCCCGTGGGTGCACCTGCGCCTCTGCCTGACCTGCGGTCACGTCGGCTGCTGCGACTCCTCTCCGCTCAAGCACGCCAGGAAGCACGCGGCGGCCGCCGGTCACCCCGTCGTGCGGTCCTTCGAGCCGGGAGAGGACTGGCGCTGGTGCTTCGTCCACGAGGCCCTGGTCTGATGAACGCCACCGAGCACGAGCACGAGCACGAGCACGAACAGGAACACGAACACGGTGCGGTCGGTGAGACACCCGACCGGTACGGAGCGTTCCCGCGCCTCACGCCGGAGCAGGTCGAGGACCTGAGCGCACACGGCGAACGCCGCAGCATCGCCGAGGGCCAGGTGTTGTACCGGGAGGGGCAGCCGGTCCGTGAGTTCCTGGTGATCCTGAGCGGGACCGTCGAAGTTCTCGACGACCTCGGCGGGCCCGACGAGCGGACGGTGGCCGTGCACGGACCCGGCAGGTTCCTCGGCGAACTCGGACTCCTCGAAGGGCAGGCGGCGTTCGACACCGCCGTGATGCGCCAGGCGGGGGAGATCCTGGCCGTACCGGTGGAGCGGCAACGCACCCTGGTCGGCCGCGACCCCGTCCTCGGCGACCTGATCCTCCGCGCCTACCTGGGCCGCAGATATCTGCTCATCGGCCTCGGCGCCGGCTTCCGGATCCTGGGGTCGTGCTACTCACCGGACACGCTGCGGCTGCGGCAGTTCGCCGCGCGCAACCGGTTGCCCCACCGCTGGGTGGATCTGGAGAAGGACAAGGAGGCGGAGGAACTACTGCGCCGGTTCGCCATCCGTACCGAGGAGACACCGGTGGTCCTCTGGAAGGGCGACAGGGTGCTGCGCAATCCGAGCAACGCCGAACTCGCCCGGCTCATCGGGCTGCCCGCCCCCGCCCCCTCGCCCGACGCAGGACGGTGCGACGTCATCGTCGTCGGCGCGGGCCCCGCAGGGCTCGCCGCCTCCGTGTACGGCGCTTCCGACGGCCTCACCACGGTCACCGTCGACGCGGTCGCCACCGGAGGCCAGGCCGCCACCTCGTCACGCATCGAGAACTACCTCGGCTTCCCGTCGGGCATCTCCGGGGGCGAGCTCATCGAACGCGCGGTCCTGCAGGTCCACAAGTTCGGAGCCCGCCTCATGGTCCCGGCGGAGGTCAACGGGCTCACCCAGCAGGACGACGAGTACGCCGTCACCTTCACCGACGGGTCCCGGGTCCGAGCGGGCGCCGTGGTGCTCACCTCGGGCGTGTGGTACCGCAGGCTCGACGTGCCCGGCATCGACCGCCTGGAAGGAACCAGCGTCTACTACGCGGCGACGGTTCAGGAGGCCAGCCTCTGCCAGGCCGACCCGGTCGCCGTGGTCGGCGGCGGGAACTCCGCGGGGCAGGCGGCGCTGTTCCTCGCCCATCACGCGTCCAGGGTTTACCTCCTCGTCCGGGGCGGTGACCTCGGCGCCGACATGTCGCGCTATCTGGTGGACCAGGTGGAGCAGCACCCCAAGATCGAGGTACTGCTCCACACCGAGGTCCGGGAAGTCGAGGGGAAGGAGCGACTGGAGTCGCTGACAGTCGAGGACAACACAAGGAACGAGCGCCGCGAGCTGCGGGCCACAGCCCTGTTCGTGTTCATCGGGGCCCGGCCGCGCACGGACTGGCTCAGGGGCGTGCTGGCCCTGGACGAGAAGGGCTTCGTCCTCACCGGCGCCGACGCCCAGGCGGTGGCCGATACGCATCAGTGGGCCGCGCTGGGCCGCGATCCGCTGCTGCTGGAGACCACCCTTCCCGGGGTCTTCGCCGCCGGCGACGTCCGAAGCGGCTCGGTGAAACGGGTGGCCTCGGCGACCGGCGAAGGCGCCATGGCGATCCGGCTCGTGCACGAACACCGCGAACGGAAGGGAAGCCAGGCATCCGCCGGTTCCGAGGGACATCACCCCGCGCCGGGCGGCTCCGCGTCTCCAAGCTGAGCTTGCGGGCGCCCCGCGCGCGCTCACGTCCTCACTTTCGGCTCTCCCGGTCGCGCAGCCATTGCCCGAACTCGGCGGCGACGATGCGCTCGTCATGCACGCCGGCCGCGTCGTCGGAGGCCAGCCAGACGATGGGCGGGCCCATCACCGCAGGGCTCAGAAACGCGTGGCCCTCGGCGACGACGTCCTCGGGCAGCATCCCGGTGACCGTCGCGCCTCCGGGCAGCAGCAAATTGACGGTGACGCCCGTGCCCCGCAGGTCGGCCGCCATGATGCGGGACAGCGCCTCGCTGCCGGCACGCGACGGCCCGTAGGGAACGAAACCGGCGCGCGACATCGTCGAGTGGTTCATGGAGATGTTGACGATGCGGCCCGCGCCGGATGCCAGCATCCGCGGCGTGATCTCGCGGGCGACCAGGAAGTAGCCGGTCAGATTGGTGTCGATCACCGCGCGGAAGGCGTCGGACGGTACCTCCCAGAAGCCCTGCGGCTCTGTCATGAAGCGCGGGTTGACCGTCCGCATGCCGATGCCCGCGTTGTTCACCAGCATGTCGACGCCGCCGAGCCGCGACCACACGCGTTCGACGGCCCTGGCCACCGACGCCTCGTCGCGCACGTCCATCTCGACGCCGCTCGCCCCCGGCAGTCCCGCGGCGACGGACTCCGCACGCTCGCCGGACCGCCCGGTCAGGGCGACGGTGGCGCCCGCCGCGGCCAGGGCGGACGCCATGGCAAGCCCGAGTCCGCTCGTCCCGCCGGTCACCAGCACCTTCATCGGATCACCTCTGTCTCGAGAACCGGCCTGGCCGGGGTGGCGTGGCCCGCATACGTCTCAGCCCGCCCCTGTCGCTGCGTACCCCCAGCACACGCCGATTCACCGCAACAGCGGACGCGTCACCCCGCTGGAGGATTCCGGTGCGCCATCGCGGGCCGGAGCCCCTTCGGTGCGTTCAGCTGAGAATGTCGAGCAGTTGGTGGTCGGTCCTGGCCACCGTTACATCCAGGAGGCAGCCATGGCGGATCCGCGGACGGTCACCCTTCCTTGCGGGGCCGCGGTCCCGGCGCTGGGTCAGGGCACCTGGGGGATGGGGGAGGATCCCGGACGCCGCGCGGCCGAGGTGTCGGCCCTGCGCGCCGGGCTGGACCTCGGGATGACCCTCGTCGACACCGCCGAGATGTACGGGGACGGCGCGGCGGAGGAAGTGGTGGCCGAGGCGGTGGCCGGACGGCGGGACGAGGTCTTCCTGGTCAGCAAGGTGCTCCCCTCCCATGCGGACGCCGGTGGCGTGGCCGAGGCATGCCGGGGGAGTCTGCGTCGTCTGCGCACGGACCGGATCGATCTGTACCTGCTGCACTGGCGCGGAGCCGTGCCGCTGGAGGAGACGGTCGAGGCGTTCGAGTCCCTGGTGCGGGAGGGCGCCATCCGCTCCTGGGGCGTGAGCAACCTGGACGTGGACGATCTCGCCGACCTGCCGCCCGGAGCCGTGCCGCAGACCGACCAGGTGCTGTACAACCTCAGCCGTCGGGGGCCCGAGTACAGCCTGCTGCCCAAGTGCCGTGAACTGTCGATCCCCGTCATGGCGTACTCGCCGGTCGAGCAGGGCTGCCTGCTCGGCCACAAGGCGCTGCGGGACGTGGCAGCCGCCCACGGTGCGACGCCCGCGCAGATTGCCCTGGCCTGGGTCCTGCGGCACGAGGATGTCATCGCCATCCCGAAGGCGTCCTCCCGCGCGCACGTGCAGGAGAACAGAGCGGCTCTGGAAGTGGAGCTGACCGCCGAGGACCTCGCGGCCCTGGACCGGGCGTTCCCGCCGCCGGACAGCGAAGGACCGCTGGAGATGCTGTGACACCCCTGCAGCAGGGCAGGGCAGGGCAGAGAGGGGCCGACTCCGGCGTGCACACGTGGAAGGGCAGTCATACGTTGGGAGAACCGAGGTCGCAAAACCCCCCAAAACATCGCCGGGACTCCCGCGGCCGAGCCCCCATGGACAGGCAGAGGAGATCGTCATGGCGAGCAGCAACCGCGCCGTCACCTTCCAGAACCCCAAAGAGATGCGCGTCGAGTCTCTGGACTTCCCGAAGCTTCAGATGCCGAACGGGAAGAAGGCCCCGCACGGAGTCATCCTCAGGATCGTCGCCACCAACATCTGCGGCAGCGACCTGCACATCTACCGGGGGTCCTTCCCGGTGCCCCAGGGCATGGTGATGGGACACGAGATGACGGGGGAGGTCATCGAGGTCGGCCCCGACGTCGAGTTCCTCGGCGAGGGCGACCTCGTCTCCGTGCCGTTCAACGTCGCCTGCGGCCGATGCCGCAACTGCAGGGCGCGCCGGACCGACGTCTGCGAGACCACGAACCCCGAGGTGTCCTGCGGGGCGTACGGCTTCAACCTGGGCGACTGGACCGGCGGCCAGGCCGAGTACCTGTTCGTCCCGTACGCGGACTTCCAGCTCCTGCGCTTCCCGGACAAGGACCAGGCCATGGCGAAAATCCGTGACCTGGCGCTGCTCTCGGACATCCTGCCCACCGCGTTCCACGGCCTCATGGAGGCCGGTGCCAAGCCGGGCTCGACCGTGTACATCGCCGGCGCGGGCCCGGTCGGCCGCTGCGCCGCGGCGGCGGCGCGCCTCCTCGGGGCGTCCTGCATCATCGTCGGTGACTACCACAAGGACCGCCTGGAGCTGGTGAAGAAGAACGGCTGCGAGACGATCGACCTGAGTCAGGACGCGGCGCTCACCGACCAGATCGAGGCCATCCTGGGCGAACCCATGGTCGACTGCGCGGTCGACTATGTCGGCAACGAGGCACACGGCATCGGCCGCAAGGCCGAGGACATGGACCCGGCCTACGCCATCAACCAGGTGGTCGACGCCACCCGCGCGGGCGGAGCCACCGGAGTCATCGGCGTCTACGGCCCCGACCCGCTCGCGAAGTCGAAGGCCGAGCAAGAGGGAACGTACCCGATCGACTTCGGCAAGGCCTGGATCAAGTCGCCGCGGATCGCCGCCGGGCAGGCGCCGATCATGCACTACAACCGCGAGCTGATGATGGCGATCCTGTGGGACCGGATGCCGTACCTGAGCCCGATGCTCAACACGAAGGTGATCAGCCTCGACGACGCCCCCGACGCCTACGCGACCTTCGACACGGGAGTGGCCGAGAAGTTCATCATCGACCCCCACGGCCTCATTGCCGCCTGAGGCCCGCCCTCATCCGCCCCTGCGAGTGCGCGGGTCACCGGTCGAGGAGCTGGAGTTCCCCGGCGTCTCCGTGTTGCCCGGTTCGGGGCTGAGCCCTTCCACGGTGAGGTGGAAGAGGCGGGCGGCCTGGGTGCCCGGGTCCTTGTGGTGCTCGGTGGCCAGGGCGATGCCGACGGCAAGGGTCAGCAGGTCGTGGAAGGTGACGTGCGGTGCGACCGCGTTGTCGTGGACGGCGCGTCGTAGCAGGGGAGTTGCGGCCTCCTCGATCTTGCCGCCACAGGATTGCGGGGAGGGTTCCTCGGTGGGGGGCTCGAAGCTGAGGGTGTTGGCGAATCCGCGGGCCGAGACGGCGTAGTCGACGAGTGCGCGAAGCCACTCAAGGAGGGCGGCGCGGGTGTCCTCGGCCGCACTCAGCCGGCGGGCGTGCTCGCACAGGGCGTCGATGCGGTCCTGGAAGACGGCTTCGAGAAGGGCCCGGCGCGTGGGGAAGTGGCGGCGCACGGTCGCCGATCCGACGCCTGCGATGCGGGCGATCCGCTCCTGGGACGCCTCCGCGCCGTGCGCGGCGACCTCGGCTTCGGCGACAGCGAGGATGCGCAGGTAATTGCGTCGGGCGTCTGAGCGCTGACCGGTCATGATCTCCTCATTGCTAAACGGCGGGCCCCGCCATATTCTAGCCGCAGGCAAATCGGCGGGCCCCGCCGTTTTCTTTCTCCCGTATACGAGGAGCGGCAGTCATGCCCGTAGACAGCGATACCGTCCTGGTTACCGGCGCCACCGGCCAGCAAGGCGGGGCCACGGCTCGAGCGCTCCTTGCCGCCGGGATACCCGTCCGCGCGCTCGTACGCGATCCGTCGTCGAAGCCCGCCCGGGCGATCGAGGAACTGGGCGCGGAGCTGGTGCGGGCGGACCTGTCCGACCGGGCTTCCCTCGATCCCGCGGTCGAGGGGGTCCGTGCCGTGTTCTCCGTGCAGATGCCGCCGATGACCGAGGCAGGGGTGGACTTCGCGGGGGAGTTCGCCCAGGCCGCCAACCTGGTGGATGCGGCGAAGGCCGGGGGAGTGCGGCAGTTCGTGCAGTCCTCGACCAGTGGGGTCGGCGCACACACCCGGGCCCCCGGCTGGGCCGAGGGCCGCTGGGCGGCGATGGCCGACTACTTCGGCACCAAGCAGGCGATCCTGGAGGCGGTGCGTGGTGCGGGCTTCGCCCACTGGACGGTGATCAAGCCCGCCTTCTTCATGGAGAACCTGCCCCTGCTGGCGCCCCGGGGACCGCGCGGCGGGTTGCTGACGGTACTGAAACCCGACACCGAACTGGCCCTGGTGGCGGTGCGGGACATCGGCACGGCCGCGGCGCAGGCCCTTCTTGCCCCCGACCGGTTCCATCAGGTCGAACTGGAACTGGCCGGTGACCTGCGCACCATGGAGGAGATCGCGCGGGCCCTGTCCGCCGCCTGGGGTGTGACCGTGACCGCACCCTCCATGAGTCTGGCCGAGGCCCTCGACGCGGGTATGCCGCAGTGGGGAGCCGGACACGAGTGGAACAACGCGGTCCTCCAGCCCGCCCGGCCCGCGTTCGCCAGGGAGTTGGGCATCCCGCTCACCACCCTCACCGCATGGGCGAATGAACACCTGGCACCCGTGTCCGGCCCCGGGGATCGGGTGCTCTGACCCTCCCCGGCCCCGGCCGGGGCGGACTTCAGGCGCCGAGCAGGTCGGTCGAGACCGTCCAGAGGCGCTCGGCGAGGGCGGGATCGAGGGCCCATTCCTTGACGCCGTGCGGATGTCGAGCGAGGTCGGCGTCGTCCGGCACGGTGTAGGCCTCGCGCGCGTCGTCGAGGTAGTGGCCTCCGGAGCGGGCGAACTGTGGGGCGACGGCCGCGACCACGGTCGTGGCGGCGCCCTGCTGGAGCGTCTTGTACGTGAAGACTCCGGCGGCCTCGGCCGCGTCGAGTGACCGCTTCTGCTGTTCGGTGAAGTTCCGCTGCAGACCCGTCGCGACACCACCGGGATTCACCGCGTTGGCGACGATGCCGTCGGACGCCCACCGGCGGGTCGCCTCGACGGCGAAGAGGGAGTTCGCCGTTTTCGACTGGGCGTAGGCGATCTGCGGATCGTAGCGGCGCCGCTCGAAGTGAAGGTCGTCGAAGTCGATGCCGGAACGCATGTGCGCCGTCGAACTGACCGAGACGATCCTCGCCCCGTCGCGCTCCGACGCTCCGAGGGCCAAGGCGTCGTGGAGGCCGACGGCGAGTGCGTGATGGCCCAGGTGATTCGTCGCGAACTGCAACTCCCAGCCTTCGCGGGTCCGTTCGAGACCGCCGGTGACCACACCCGCGTTGTTGATCAGCAGGTGCAGCGGGCCGCTCCACGCGTCGACGAAGGACGTGACGGAGGCCCTGTCGGCGAGGTCGAGGCGGACGACCCGCGGGCGGATCCGCCCTGTCGAGCTCTCGATCGTTGCGGCGACGGCGTCACCCGCGGCCGTGTTGCGCACGGCGAGTGTCACCTGTGCCCCGGCCGCGGCCAACGCGCGAGCCGTCTCGATCCCGATTCCGGAGGAAGCTCCCGTCACGATCGCCCGGACGCCGGTGAGGTCGACGTCCCGCACCACCTCGGCGGCGGTGGTGGTGGCGGTGAAGGGCGTGGAGAGAGGTTCGCGAGCGGTCATGGCGCCGAGGCTATACACACTTGACTGAACTTGTATAGCTAGACTGGCGCCCTCTAGGATCGCCTCATGAGCAGCCCCGAGGCCGAGCCCCTGGCATCGCCGACCACCGAGACCGACCGTCGGACCACGGTTCTGGACTCCGCCCTGGCCACGTTCGCCCGGTTCGGCTACCGGAAGACCTCCATGGAGGAGGTGGCGCGGGCGGCGCACATCTCCCGCCCGGGGCTCTACTTCCTCTTCGCCTCGAAGGAAGCCCTGTTCCGCGCCGCGGTCACCCAGGCTCTGGAACGCGACATCGCGGCGGTCGAACACGTCCTGGCCGAGGTCGACCGCCCGCTCCCGCAACGTCTCATCGAAGCCTTCGACCGCTGGGCGGGCCGCTACGTCGGCCCGCTGGCCCGCGATGTCGCCGGGGTCGTCGAGGACAACCCCGACCTCATCGGACCGATCGCACAGACCGCTCCACGGCGGTTCGAGGAGCTGATCACGGACGCGCTCGCCGTCGACTCGGGCCGGGAGAGGGCCGCCCGCGTGGCGCAGACACTGATCAGCACATCGATCGGCCTGAAGCACCAGGCAGAGTCGCGGGATATCTACCTCGCACGCCTGAAGGTCGCCGTCGATCTCCTCGTGCACTGAAAGACACCTCCGGCCACCGGTCGGACGAGGTGTTCCTCGCCCGACCCGCCCGGGGGCTGCTGCCCAGGTGGCGGCGCGGTTGCACACGGCGGTCTCGTTGCGCGCCTGCTTCAGCCGTGCTTGGCTCGCGCGATGAACTATCTGCTGACGGCGAGCGGCCTGCGCAACGACACACAACTGGACGCGCTGCGGGACATGCTGGGGAAGCCGTTCGGAGAGGCGAACGTCGTGTACGTGCCCACGGCGTCACTCGCGGAGCCCGGGGACCACGGATGGTTGCTCGCGGACATGAACCGGGTGCACGGCCTGGGCTGGCGCGAGTTCGACGTCCTGGAGCTGAACGGCCTGCCCCGGCAGACGGTGCTCGACCGGCTGCTCCACGCCGACGTCGTCTACGTCAGCGGCGGCAACCACTACCACCTCGCGCGCAGCATCACCGGCAACGGCCTCGCCGACGGCTTCCTGGAGGCGCTGCAGAGCCGCGTCTACGTCGGGTTCAGCGCAGGATCGATGATCTTCAGCCGCCATCTCACCGCACACTCCGCCGACGTGATCGGGGACACCGCGGACCTCCACCTGCTCGGCACGAAGACGGTGGAGCCGCCGTTCGGCCTCTTCGACTGGTACCTCAAGCCCCATCTGTACTCACCCGATTTCCCCGTGCGGGACGACGCCTGGGCCGATCGCATCGCCGCCCGGGCGGACTTCCCGATCTACTTCATCGACGACGAGACGGCCGTTCGCGTCAGGGACGGTGAGGTGGAGGTCGTCTCCGAGGGCCGGTGGCGGTTCCATCCGTGACGCCGTGACGCGACACATGCGCGGAGGCAGCGCCCCCCCGGCCGGTGCGGTCCTCCGCCCGTCCGACCGCCTCTTAGGATCTTGCGATGCCCACCTGGAAGAAGACGCTGCGTGATGCCGGGATCCGGCGCGCCGACCTGCACGCGGACTACTCCCGCCAACGCGACCTCGTGAAGACCTTCGCGAAGAAGGAGTACCTGGCGGTACGTCTCCTGCTGCCGCGGGACCTGCGCCCACCGGTCGTCGCCGCGGTCGCCTTCATGCACGCCACCGACAACCTCATCGACACCGGTGACGTCGCCGACCGCAAGAATGCGCTGGCGCGCTGGGCCGAAGCGACCCGTGCCGCACTCGACGAACCGGCGGTCGGCACCAACGCCACCCTGCGGACACTCGCCGACACCGTCATGCGCCACCCCGGCCTGCGACCGCGCGTCGAAGCCTTCCTCGACGGCGCCCCTCTGGACGTCGACTACACGGGCTTCACCACCGAGGAACAGCTTCAGGAGTACGTCACGGGCTACTCACTGCCCGCCTTCATGCTCATGGCCGGTTTCGTCGCCCCGGACAGCGCACAGGGTCCTCGCGGCGGGCGCGGCGATCAAGCCGCGTTCGAAGAGGGATGCCGCGCGCTGATCGAGTCGATGCAGCGGGTGGACTGGCTCGACGACCTCGCCGAGGATGCCGCCGACGGCGTGGTCGGCATTCCTCGGCAGGACCTCGACCGGCACGGGCTGACCGTGGCCGGCATCGCGCAACCCACGGACAGCACCCGGCGTTCCCTGGCCGCACTGGTCCAGGAGCAGGCCGCCCTGGCGCAGGACCGGCTCCGGGCGGCGGAGCGGCTGCCCCGGCTCGTCGTCCCGGCGGCCGGGCCCTTCGCCACCGCGCTGTGCCGCCTCCAGCACCTCAAGCTGGCCGCGGTGCGCCGGGCGGGCGGCGATCTGGTGGACGGGGGAGCCGAGGCGCCGTTGCCGGCGGTCCTGAGAACACTGGGCGGCCAGTACCGGGCGGCGCGGCGCCGCCGAAGGTAGACGCCGTCCGGTATGGCCCCGCGACGTGGGAGTCATCGGGGCCCCGTGCTCATGCGGCGGCGAGCGAGACCAGCACCGTTGCGGCGAGCGAGGAACGTGTGACCATGCCGGACACCGAGGTGTTCTCCGAGCGGGCGTGCGCGCCCGAGCCGATGGCGCCGATACCGTCCAGGACCGGTGTCCCGGCGGCCACCACGAAGTTGCCGTCGCTGGCGCCGCCCACGGATGTCTCCCGCAGCTCCTCGCCGAGCAACGCGGCGCACCGGCGGGCCAGTTCGGCGTAGGACGCGACCTGCGGGGTGCGTTCGAAGACGGGGCGGTTCCAGTCTCCGCCGACCTCCACACGGGTCCGCGGGTCCACCGGTGCGAGCGCGGCGAGGGCGTCGGTGATGCGCTGTTGCTCGGCCGAGGAGGCGACACGTACGTCGATGTGCGCGACGGCGCTGCCCGCGGTGACGTTGCTGCGGGTGCCGCCCCGAACCGTGCCCACGTTGAGCGAGGTGCCCGCGCCGGGGTCGCGGAGTGCGGCCAACCGCAGGACCTGGTGGGCGAGTTCGTCGACCGCGCTCGCCCCTGCGGTCGGGTCGAGCCCCGCGTGCGCCTCGGTGCCGGTGACCGTGAGCGTGAACAGGCCCACGCCCTTGCGGGCCGTCTTGATGGCGCCGTCGGCGGCCGCTTCGAAGACCATGGCGAGCCGGCTGGTGCGGGACTCCTCCACGATGGCTTCGTGGGAGCCGAGACTGCCCGTCTCCTCGTCGCCGTTGAGCATCAGGGTGCAGGCAGGGCGGGGCAGGTTCAGTGCGTCGAGGGCGCGCAGGGCCCAGACCGCCTGGACGAGACCGGCCTTCATGTCGAAGACGCCGGGTCCGCTGATGTGGTCGCCGTCGCGGTGGAAGGGCCAGGCGTCGAGAGTGCCGGTCGACCAGACCGTGTCGTAGTGGGCCAGGAGGAGGACGGGCCGGTCGTCCCCGGCTGTCGCGTTCCGGGCCGGGTAGCGGCGTATGAGGATGTCGCCGACGTCCGTGCGGGGCAGCGTCTTCTCCGACTCCGGCGCGCCCAGGCGCTGGTCGAGCCAGTCGCGCAGCCAGCCGAGGCAGGCGTCGAGGGCGGCCCGGTCGTCACTCGAACTGCCCTGGGAGGTGTAGGCGTCGAGGTCCGCGACCATCTCTTCGCGGTGTTCCTCCAGCCAGACACGCACCGCCTCGGCCTGCTCCGCTTCGGGCAGACGGCCGGGGACCGCGGACCCCGTGAGCCGGTCCAGCTCGTCGAGGCGTGACTCCGACATCTTCTGCGGAGCGCCTTCCAGGTCGAGCAGCCCGTCCATGACGGTGCGCAGGAGCGGGGTGGGCAGTCCTTCGCGGGCCGCGTGGTCGAAGACGTCGGCGTAGTGGGTGGTGACCTCGACGGGCCGGTGCCGTACGGCGAGGTCGCGCCAGATGCCGCTGCGGTCCTTGCTCTGCGTGCGCAACCAGGCGGTCAGCCGGTCGAGGGCGGCTTCGCGTGCGGCCGGGTCGGCCCCCTGCCGAAGGGGGTGGGGGTCGAAGGCGTCGAAGGGCTCAAGGGTGATGCCGAGCCGGTCGGCGACGGCGAAGATCTCGTCGGTCAGGCCGGTCATGGCGGCCCTGTGCCGGTCGATGAGGTCGGCCATGGGGGCGTCGGCGAGGGCGGTCGCGGCGAGCATCGCGCCGAAACCGGCCTTGGCCCACAAGTACCCCTCGACGTTGTCGCTGGCCACGGCCGGGCCCCAGCTGTGGAGGTCCTCGACGACGGAGCGGACGCGGTCGCTGACCGGGGCACGGTCGCACTCACCGATGACGAGGGCTCCGGCGCCGCCGTCCAGGACGACGCCCGGTTCGACCACGTCGGCGAAGATGTTCACGAAGGCGGCGACGGTCCGCTCGGCCCCGATGTGCTGGGCGATCAGTGCCTCGTTGAAACCGTTCTGGAGCGAGACGACGAAGCCGTCCGGGGCGAGACGGGGCGCGATCCAGGCGGCCGCGCCCCCCGTCGCCTGGGCCTTCACCGCCAGCAGGACCCGACCGAGGGTTCCCTCGAACTCGTCCGGGGTGACGGCCGTGACGGGCACGCCGGTGCGGGTGCCGCCGCGGGCGACGACGAGTCCGTTCGCGCGGATCGCCGCCACGTGCGCCGGGTCGGCGTCGACGACGGTGACGGGGTGGCCGGCGCGCGCGAGGGCGAACGCCAGCGTGCCGCCGATCGCGCCCGCGCCGACGACGGTGTAGGCGGCTCGCTGGGGGGATGGGGCGGTCATCGGGTGGGTCCTTCCGTGGGGGCGGCGAGCGGGGTCGCGCCGGGCGCCGTGGGGGCGAGCGGGGTTGCTCCGGGCGCTGTGGGGGCGGCCGGTGTCGCGGCGAGCGAGGTGGCGCGGGTGTCTCCGGGCTGCCAGATGCGGGGCAGGTGCAGCGCGCCCGTGCTGGAGCCGCCGTCGACGCGCAGGACCTCCCCGGTGATCCAGGAGGCGTCCGGGCCCGCGATCCAGCACACCGCGCGGGCGATGTCCCGGGGATCGCCGGGGCGGCCAAGGGGGTTGGTGCCGATCGCCGCCGCGTACTCGGCGGAGACGGGGTTGCAGTCGCTGGCGACCTGGACGAAGCCGGGGCTGACCGCGTTGACGCGGATGCCGTGCTCGCCCAGTTCCAGGGCGGCGGCCCGGGTGGCCATCTCCAGGGCGGCCTTGGAACTCGCGTACGGGCCCCCGCCGGGCCGGGCGCGCAGCGCGGACCCGGAGGAGATGTTGACGACCGCACCGGGCCGGCCGGCGGCTACAGCGAGCCGGGCGAACGCGCCGGTGGTGAGGACGGGCGCCCGCAGGTTGACGGCGAACAGCCGGTCCCAGGCGCGGGCGTCCACGTCCAGCATGTCCAGGGAGGGGTAGAGACCGGCGGCGTTGACCAGGACGTCCACGGGGCCGTGCCCGGACCAGGCCGCCTCGACCAGGGCGGAGGGGGCATCCGGGTCCGTCAGGTCCGCGGTGTGCGTCGCCGCCCGGCCGCCGAGGCGTGCGGCGACCCTGTCCAGGGCGCCCGGGTCGCGGTCGGCGAGGGTGAGCAGGGCGCCCCGCGCGGCGAACTCCTCGGCGATCGCGCCGCCGATCCCGCCCGCGGCGCCGGTGACGAGGACATGAACCATCAGTCGAACTCCTTGTCCTTGGTCTCCGGCATCGTGAGATAGACGACGAGGGAGATCAGCGCCGCGACGGACACGTAGATCCACAGCAGGTCGCTGTGGCCGCTCTCGTGCAGCCAGGTGGTGAGGTAGGGCGCGGTGCCGCCGAAGACGGCGACGGCGAGCGCGTAGGGCAGGGCGATGCCGGTGGCACGGACCTCGGCCGGGAACTGCTCGGCCATGATGACGGCGCAGTTGGCGGAGTAGCCGAGGATCAGCAGCATGCCGATGAGCTGGACGAGGAACAGGCTGAGGAAACTGCCGTTGAGCAGGTGCAGCAGGGGCCAGGCGAGGACGACGAAGCCGGCGGCGAAGCCCGCCATCGTCGGCTTGCGGCCGATGCGGTCCGACAGCCGCCCGGCGAACGGCAACGCCACGACGAAGACGAGCAGACACAGCGTCTGTGACAGCAGCGCGGTTCTGAGCGGGATGCCGGTGGTCAGATTCGCGTACGTGGGAAGGTAGTTGACCCAGATGTAGTAGGTCAGCGTGCCCGCGATGGTGATGCCGACGACCCGCAGGGTCGCCGCCGGGTGCTCGACGAACATCGCCTTGACGGGGTTGGTCCGGGTCCGCCCCTCGCCCTGGGCCTGGGTGAAGGCCTCGGTGTCCTCCACGGAGACCCGCAGCCACAGACCGACGAGGCCGAGCAGGGCGCCGAAGACGAACGCGGCCCGCCAGCCCCAGGAGTGCACGGCGTCGTCGCTCAGCGCCGAGGTGGTGAGGGTGCCGAGGAGGGAGGCGATGAGGACGCCGCCCGCCACCGACACCTGCTGCCAGGACCCGGCGAACGCGCGCCTGCCGCGGGCGGCCGACTCCACGAGGAAGGCGGAGGACGAGCCGAACTCGCCGCCCGCCGAGAACCCCTGGACGAGCCGTGCGAGGAGCAGGATGAACGGCGAGAGCACGCCGATGGTCTCGTAGGTGGGCGTGATCGCGATGAGGAACCCCGCGCCCGCCATCAGGGCGACGGTGAGAGTCATGCCCTTCTTGCGGCCCCGGCGGTCGGCGTAGGCGCCGAGCACGGCGGCGCCGACCGGGCGCATCACGAAGCCGACGGCGAAGACGGCGAGCGTCGAAAGCAGCGCCACCGCCCCGTTGCCCTTGGGGAAGAACTCGTCAGCGATGATCTTGGCGAAGATGGAGTACAGGGCCCAGTCGACCCATTCGACGGTGTTGCCGATGGTGCCGGCGACGATGGCCTTGCGCTGGGCGCCGCTCAGTCTCCCGCCGCCGGCGGCGGGACCGCCGTCTTTGGTCAGGGAACCGGCGGGGGTGGCGGATCCTTTGGTCGTCATGGCGTCTGCTCCGGGGCTTCGGGGGCGGGACGAGCGGTCGTCGGGGTGGTGAGTACGGCACGCGCGGCGTCGGCGAGCTGGGCGTGCGTGGCGAACCAGACGTCGGCGTGGCCGGTGATGTGATCGAGCAGTTCCCGCAGCGCCACCAGGCGCGAGCGGTGGCCGATGACATGCGGGTGCAGGGTGAGCTGGAAGACCCCGCCGTCGCGGTAGGCGGCGTCGAACTCGTCCCGCCAGATCTCCAGCACGTCGCGCGGGCGGCTGTGCGGGCGGACCGAGCCGTAGCGGTCCATGGTGAAGTACGGGGCGTCGTCCCGGATCCAGTCCACCGGGATCTCGACGAGCCCGGTGGGCCTCCCGTCGGCGAGGATCTCGTACGGCTCGTCGTCGGCCATCAGCGAGGAGTCGTAGGCGAAACCGAGCTCCAGCATGATGTCGAGCGTGGAGTCCGAGAAGTCCCAGGAGGGCGTACGGATGCCCACAGGACGTCGGCCGGTCAGGGATTCCAGGGTGTCGAGGGCGCGGGCGGTCAGCTCCCGCTCGTCGTCGCGGCCGAGCAGCATGTTGCGCTCGTGGATCCAGCCGTGGACGGCCAGTTCGTGCCCGTCACGCGTGTAGGAGCGTGCCTCCTCGGGGTGGATCAGGGCCGAGACCGCCGGCATGAAGAACGTCGCGGGGACGGAGTGCCGGCCGAGCAGGTTCAGGATGCGGGGGGCTCCCGCGCGGGCCCCGTACTCGCCCTGGGCGAGCCTGCCGGGGCTGGTCTCGCCATCGCGCAGCGGGATCGTCTCGTGGTCGGAGTCGAAGGACAGGGCGACCGCGACCCGGGCGCCGCCGGGCCAGCGATCGGGCACCAGGCGCCGCCCGGCACGTACGGCGTCGACGTGGCCGCGCCAGGTCTGTTCGGTCCAGCGCCAGCTCTCCGCGGGCAGGCCGGAATCGTCTGTGGGCATGCTGACTCCACCAGGGGTCGGGGGCGGTACGAATGATGAGAACAGAAGGTTGAGGGGGGAGCGCTCGTGGTGTCCGGCGGCCGGTGCGATGCGGTGCGGTGCGGTGCGATGCGGTGCGGTGCGGCTCTGCGGACCGTGGAGGGCTCAGGCGGCGGGTGGGACCATCCGGTGCCAGGAGTACTTCATGGTGACCAGATGCAGCGTCACGTCGGAGGCGAGGAGGCCGGGCAGCGCTCCGATGACGTCGCTGGTGTAACGGAAAAGGTCCGTGCGGCGCGGCAGCACCATGTGCCCGACGAGGTTGAAACGCCCGGTCGCCGCGCCCAGGAACTTGGTGCCCGGATGCCCGGCGAGCTGCCGTCCCGCCGCGTCGAGCCGGTCGGGCTCGATCGACAGCCAGACCATGAACTCGGCGTCGTAGCCGAGCAGCGAGGACTCCACCAGCGTGCGGAACTGCAGGACACCGCGGGACATGAGCCGGTCCATGGCCCGCGCGACGCTGGACTCGGTGTGTCCCAGACGCCGCGCCAGGGTGCTGACCGGGGTGCGGCCGTCCTCCTTGAGCTCCGCGACGACCTCCTGCTCCAGGGTGCTGAGCGCTTGCGGCGTCCCGTCCCAGTCGGCGCGCTCGAAGGGGGAGGACGAGGAGGCGGGCCGCAGGTCGGCGGCGGCCTCGGGAGGCAGCAGCCCGGTGTCCCAGAGGGAGGCGGAGGTGAAGGCGCGGATGACCGGCACGGCCTCGGTGCTGGTGATGAGGTCGGCCGCCGGCAGGTCGGTGAAGAGCATCCGCATCATCTCCTCGTTGTCGCGCGCGACGAAGTCGACGATGAGGTCGGCGGCACCGGTCACCACCGCCACGAAACGGACGTCAGGACTGGCGGTGAGCCGGTCCGCGACGTCCAGACCGCGACCGGGCCTGGCCTGCACCCGGACGAGCATGGAGGATCCCTCCCGCGTCCGGTCCAGCTCCAGAGTGCCGATGACACGCAGCAGCCCCCGCTCGCGCAGGGACCGGTAGCGGCGCTGGGCCGTCGTCTCACTGGCGTCCACCCACCGCGCCACCGCGCTCCACGGGGCACGACCGTTGAGCTGGAGGGCGGCGATGATGCGCCGGTCCAGCTCGTCGAGGGTGTCCGCGGAGGCTCGGTGGTTCATGCCGCTGACGCTAATGAGCACTCCGGCCCTCGTCAATGAAGGAATCCTGCATCATCGCTGGTCAACGACGTGTCAACCAGCAGTCGAGGCGTTACGCAGGGGTAAACGGCCCAGTTCGGGCCAGCGAACGGCCGGGGGCCGGAGCGTGGCGGATTACGCCACCAGGTGTCCGAAAAAGTTCCTCGGGCCTGGCGCCACCTGGCCGAACCCCTCCGGACACGACCTGGCCGCCACCGCCCCTTCGAACGGCTCAGCTCTTCTCGCCCACCGCGCGGCAGCCGTCAAGAAGGCTCTCCTGCTGTTGGCGTATCACCCGTAGCGAGTCTTTGATCGCGTCGAGCTGACTGGCTACGAATATCGATTCCGCGGGGGTCGTCCAACCCGGACGCCGCCAGGACTCCCGCAGCGTACGCCAGACATCTTCGTCACGGATCTCCCGGATGAGCCGCGCGATGTCCTGCACTTTGTCGTCCAGCTCTTCTATGTCGTGCTCCATTCCATTCCTCTCCGTCCCAGGTCTTGGTCTCGGTCTCGGTCTAGGTCTCGGTCTCGACACGCAACAACGTCCGAGCGAGGCAAAGTCGTCACAAGAGCTTTGGCCGCCTTCGAGATAAGGCGATGTCTTCGTCGGGCCGCTACCAGATTCCCTGCTTTCGTGCTGCGGCGCGAACGACCTGCGGAGCCTCTCGGGACACCTTCTTGTTGGTCGCGAGAATCGCCGCCTGAGACGCGGCGATCGTGGCAGCGTCCTTGAACTGGGCCGTGGGCCAGAGGTTCTGCAGCGTCTGATACATAATCAGCGTGCCCTCGGCCATGCCGATCTCGCGGCAGATCAAGTAGAACCAGCGATTGGTGATGCCTGACATCAGGTGCGGGTCGGCAGGCTGGAAGTAGCCACTCATGTCGCGCGGCTGCGGATCCCGTCCCATGACGGGGTTGTCGTATGCGGTGCCCGGCTCCGCCATGTTGCGCAGCGCCTCGCCGGTCAGTTGAGGTGCCATGATGTCGTCGCCGATGAGCCAGTCGTGATGGTCCGCGTCGTGGCCATGGACCCACGCGTCGATCGCCGAGGCCAGCATGTCGCTGAACGACTCGTTGAGCGCGCCGCTCTGATCGTTGGTGTAGTTCAGCCCGCTGGTGAACTGCGTCACTCCGTGGGTGAGCTCGTGGGCTGACACGTCGATATCGGCCGTCAGATCTCGGAAGACGACGTTGCTTCCGTTCCCGAAAACCATGAGCAGTGCTGTTGGATCGAAGAACGCGTTGTCGAAGCCGACTCCGAAGTTGACGTTCGCGACCACGTTCAGGCCGGAGTTGTCGAGGGAGTTGCGTCCGAGCTTTTCGCGGTAATACTGCAGGACCTTGTGCATGTGGTCGTACGCGTCGTTGGCGTTCTGCCCCGGCACGGCCGGGTCGCCCTCGCCCCGTACAGCTTTGACGTTGTATTTCCACTGGTGCAGGTCGTCATAGATGATGACGCCGGCCGTCCCCGGCCGGGGTATCTGAACTCCTTCCACCAGCTCTTCAGTGAGTCCCAGAGGAGCGGGCGTGTTCGGAGCTGCCACGGGTGCCTGGATCCGCGCTTGGCGGAACTTCGCCGATACGACGGCAGATCGCTGGGCGTCGGTGGGGTCGAGACTTTCCCTGGCGTGCACCCTCGCAATGTGGTCCAAGACATGGGCGGGAACAAACGAGCATATGTGGCGCATATGAAGACCTCCCCGTTTGCTGTTGGCTACTTCACCTCCTACACCCTTCGGTCGTGCGTGTCGATGGGGTGCCGCAGCGTATTAGTGACCGGGTTGTGAGTGGCTCACCATTTTCCACTGGGGTCTCATCCAAGCAATTGACGACCAGGTGTCGTGCTGACGGATCAAGGGGTGGTGGCGTGGGCGCAGGGAATTGCAGATTCCGAGCGAGTTGCTTCGCTGACTACTAAATGCGGTCGCCAGGTGTGAACATCTCGTGCCTTGCGGCGGCGGCTCAGCGCGCGGGACAGGGCGTGCGGGCGCGAGATCTCGTGCCGCGTGCCGGTCCCCCGGCACCGGGTGCGGGCGGGGTGCGTGCGAGGGTGGAGCATGACGACTGAACGTTTTGATGTGGCCCGTCAGATCGCCGCGCCCCCGTCGGCGGTCTTCGAGGTGTTGCGATCCCCGCGGGGCCACGTGGCCATCGACAGCTCGGGGATGCTCCAGTCCGCGGAAGGGGAGCCCGTCAGCGGGGTGGGGGACGAGTTCGTCGTGCACATGGACCGGGAAGCGCTCGGCGACCTGCCGATGGGGCGGTACGACGTGACCGTGATCATCACGCGGTACGAACCCGACGTGCTCCTGGAATGGACGATCTCAGGCACCATCCAGCCGCCCATCCGGCACCTCTACGGGTACCGGCTCGAACCCAGTGCGGCGGGGACCCTCGTCACCTCGTACTACGACTGGAGCCAGATCGACGACAAGTACCGGGAAGCGGGCGTCTTCCCTGTCATCCCGGAGGCGGGGCTGCGCGCCACGCTCGGAATCCTCGCTCGCACCGTCGAGAATGGCGCCGTCGGATTCTGACGGCGGGTCGGCCAGCCCCAGTTGCAGGGCTCGCGGTACTGACCAGTGCGGACGGCGACCGGCCAAGTCGTCGTCGGCACCGGTGTCAACGTCAGCCCCGGGCGATTCTCCGGTACCGGCCGACCGCCAGCGGCATGAAGAGGGCGATGACGGCGCACGCGCACAGAAGCGCGTAGGCGGTGGCGTGCTGGACGGGCCAGGAATCGGGCGGGAGTACCGCCGACGGGGCCTTGTTGCCGAAGAGGGAGCGGGTGGCGGTCGCGGTCGCCGATACCGGGTTCCACTCCGCGACCACGCGGAGCGGGCCGGGCATCGTGGCGACGGAGACGAAGGCTCCCGAGACGAAGGTGACCGGGAACAGCCAGATCAGCCCGGCGCTCTGGGCGACCTCGACGCTGCGGGCCATGAGGCCGATCGTGGCCCCGACCCAGGACATCGCGAAGGCGAAGAGCAGGATCAGGCCGTAGGCGGCGATGGCCTCCACGGCCGAGCCCTCGACGCGCCAGCCGACGAGCAGACCGCACAACGAGGTGACGGTGAGTGTGACCGCGCTCAGGGCGAGGTCGGACAGGGTGCGGCCGAGGATCACGGAGCCGCGCGGTGTGGGCAGGGCGCGGAAACGGTCGACCATGCCTTTGTCCATGTCGGCGGCGAGTCCGATGGCGGTGAACGAGGCATTGAAGGTGACGGCCTGGGCGAAGATGCCGCCCATCAGGAACGTCCGGTACTCGGCGCCGCCGAGGCTGCCGCCGAAGACGTAGGCGAGCAGCAGGACGAACATCAGCGGTTGGACGAGCGCGGCGATGACCGCCCCCGGGGTGCGACGCAGATTGAGCAGGTTGCGCCCGGCGATCAGGAGTCCGTCCCGCACGGTGCGAAACGGTGGGGTCGGTTGGTGCGCGGTCAGGTTCAGCGTCGTCGCCATGCGTGGGCTCCCTTCTTGCGTCCGCTGCGGCGTCGGAGCGGGGCGGGTCGCTGCTCGGCGGTGGGGTGAGTGTGGGAGGCGGGGGAGGGGTCGGCCTCGGGGTCCAGCTCCCGCCCTTCCGCGTCCAGCTCCCGCCCTTCCGCGTCCGGCCCCCGTCCTTCCGCGTCCGGCCAAGGCCCCTGCGCGTCCAGCTTCGGCCCCTGCGCGTCCAGCTCCGCGGAGGAGACGTCAGCGCTCCGCGGCTTTCCTGTCAGCGCCAGGAACACGTCGTCCAGAGTGGGTGGCGCGAGTGACACGTCCCGTACGGTGAGCCGCGCCGCTTCCAGTACGGCGAGGGCGTGCCGCAGTGCCGCGGCGCCATGGTCGGTGGCGACGGAGATCGTGCCGGTACGCCGGTCCACGTCCGGTGCGTAGGGGCCAAGGCCCGCCATCACCTCGGTGACCGCGCCGAGGGTTTCCGGCGCGGCGGGGCGGAGGGTGATCCGTTCTCCGCCGACGGTCTTCTTGAGTTCGTTCGCGGTGCCGCGGGCTATGACGCGGCCGTGGTCAATGACGGTGATGGAGTCGGCGAGTTGGTCGGCCTCCTCAAGGTATTGGGTGGTGAGCAGGACGGTGGTGCCGTCGGCGACGAGGTCCTGCACGGCCTGCCAGGTGTCGGCCCGGCCGCGCGGGTCGAGCCCCGTGGTGGGTTCGTCGAGGAAGACGACGGCGGGGCGTGTGGTGAGGGCGCCGGCCAGGTCGAGGCGGCGACGCATGCCGCCGGAGAAGCCGCCGCTGGGCCGGTCGGCGGCTTCGGTGAGGGCGAACCGTTCGAGCAGGTCGGCGGTGCGCCGCCGGGCCTCCTTGCGGTTCATGCCGTGGAGCCGGGCGACGAGGTAGAGGTTCTCGCGTGCGGTAAGGCGTTCGTCGACGGCGGCGTACTGGCCGGACAGGCCGATGCGTTCACGCACGGCCTCGGGGGCGTCGCGGACGTCGTGCCCGGCGACCGTGGCGCGGCCGCCGTCGGGGCGCAGCAGGGTGGTGAGGATGCGTACGACGGTGGTCTTGCCCGCGCCGTTGGGGCCCAGGAGGCTGAGTACGGTGCCAGCCGGGGCGCGCAGGTCGATGCCTGCGAGCGCCCGGCGGCCACCGAAACTCCGTGTGAGGCCCTCGGTCACGATCGCGTCCGGTCCCTGGAGGGGGTCGGCGGCGGCCCGGCCCAGGTCGTCCCCGTGCGGAAGGGGGCTGAGCAGGTTCGTTCCTGATGCGTTCATCGGGAGGCCATGGCGCTGCGGGGCGTGAGGTCCGTCCAGTGGGTGTCGACGTAGGCGATGCAGGCCTCGCGGGTCGTGGGTCCGTGGACGGGCCGCCAGCCCGCGGGGATGTCGGCGAACTCGGGCCACAGCGAGTGCTGGCCCTCGTCGTTGACCAGGACACGGTGCTGGATGGCGGGGTTGTCGAAGGGGTTGGTCATGGTGCGGTCACTCACTCTCTCGGTCATGTGGAGTCAACTGGGCGCTCTGCGCGCCTACTTGAGCTGCCTGCTGGCTGCTGCCTGCTGGCCGCCTGGCCGCCTGGCCGCTTGTCGGTCACTGATGTACGGGGTCATGTGGCACGCAGCGCCGCGTCGAGGACGGGTCCGATGACGGCCCGGGAGTCGGGGCGGAGCATCTGGGCGTGGCCGCACTGCACGTCGTGGACGTGCAGCGTGCCGTCGACGTACGGCTCCCACAGGGCGGGGACGAGGCCGTTCCCGGGGTCTTCGTCCGTGGCGCGGAAGAAGAGGATGTCGCCGTGGACGGTGCGCGGGACGTAGCGGCGCATCAGCCGGGCCTGGGCGGCGAAGTTGCCGACCATGGTCTCGATGGTGCCCGGCTCCAGGGCGCCGAGCGGGCTGCCGGTCTCCCGCAGCGCGTCGCGCACGGCGGCGGCGTCCAGCGGGGCGTCCGGGTCCCAGGCGGACAGGTCGACGCCGAGGGCGGTCAGCAGGGCGCGGAAGACGACGTCGTGTCCGGCGTCCTCCAGACCGTCGGCGGGCGGTGCGGGGAAGGCGTCCATGATGGCCAGGAGCGCCACGTCCTCGCCCGCCTCCTGGAGTTGCACGGCGATCTCTTGGACGACGTTGCCGCCGAAGGACCAGCCGAGCAGCCGGTAGGGGCCGTGCGGCTGCACCGTGCGCAACTGCGCGACGTAGTGCGCCGCCATCGCTTCGATGCTTTCCGGGAAGGGCTGTGTGCCGTCCAGGTTGGGCGTCTGCAACCCGTACACGGGCCGGTCGGTGAGGTGCTGAAGCAGTCCCGCGTAGGACCATGCCAGGCCGCCCGCCGGGTGTACGCAGAACAGGGGCGGGAGCGTGCCGCCGACGCGCAGCGGCAGCAGGGAGGCCAGGTCCTCGCCGGGCCGGGCGCCGCCGGACTCCGCCTCGCGGGCCGCGAGCGCCGCCGCGAGACCGGCCGGGGTCGGTGCCTCGAACAGTGCGCGGATGCCGAGATCCGTGCCGGTGGCGTCGCGTACGTGTGCCAGCAGGCGGGCTGCCAGCAGTGAATGGCCGCCGAGTGCGAAGAAGTCGTCGTCGGCCCAGCACTGTTGCGTGCCCAGCTCCTCCGCGAAGAGGGCGCACAGCAGGTCCTCGCGCGGTCCGGCCGGGGGCCGGCCCGTGGCGCGTGCCAGGTGTTCGCCGTGCGGGGTGGGGAGCGCGGCACTGTCCAGCTTGCCGCTCGCGGTGAGCGGCAGCGCGTCGAGGGTGACGAACGCGGCGGGAACCATGTAGCCGGGCAGTTCGGCCGCGACGGCCGCGCGCAGCGTGTCACGGTCCGACCCACCCGGCGCGACCGCGCCACGGCCCGACCCACCCGGCGCGACCGCGCCACTGTCCGACCCACCCGGCGCGACCACGGCACGGTCGGGCACCACGTAGGCGACCAGCTGTTCCGTGCCCTGGGCGTCCTGCGCGCCGACGGAGCGCAGCACCACGGCCGCCTGGGCGACGCCGGGCCGCCGCTCCAGTACGGTGACGATCTCGCCGGGCTCCACGCGGAAGCCGCGCACCTTGAGCTGGCCGTCGGCCCGGCCGATGAACTCCAACCGGCCGTCGGAGCAGCGGCGTACGAGGTCTCCGGTGCGGTACATGCGCTCGCCCGGCGGGCCGAACGGGTCCGGTACGAAGCGGGCGGCGGTCTCGGCGGGCCGGTCGAGGTAGCCGCGGGCCAGGCTCGTTCCCGCGAGGTACAGCTCGCCGGTCGCGTTCGGTGCGGCGGGCCGCAGGTGGCGGTCGAGGACGTAGGCCCGGGTCCCGGCGACGGGGGTGCCGAGCACGGGCCGGTCGCTGTCGCCCAGCGGCGTGTGCAGGGTGTCGACGGTGGCCTCGGTGGGTCCGTACAGGTTCCACACGGTGAGGCCGGGGACCTCGCGCAGCCGCTGCCACAGGCCGGGCGGCACCGCTTCGCCGCCGAGCGCCAGGACGGCGGGCGGGTGCCCGGCCGTCCCGGGCTCGCACAGCCCGGCGTCGAGCAGGGCCGCAGCGTGGCTGGGGGTGGTCTCCAGTACGTCGATACGTTCCTCGCGCACGGCCCGGACGAGGGCCGCCGGGTCGCGGCGGGTGTCGTTGTCGACGACCAGGAGCTCGTGCCCGTCGAGCATCCACAGCACGGGGTCCCAGGAGGCGTCGAAGGAGAGGGAGGCGGTGAGTGCCACCCGGAGCCTGCGCCCGCCGCTCGCCGCCGGCGCGAACAGCGCCTGCCGGTGGTGCTCCCACAGCTGGGCCAGCGACCGGTGTTCCACGACGACGCCCTTGGGGCGTCCGGTGGAGCCCGAGGTGTGCAGCACGTAGGCCGCGTCCCGGGGGCCGGGCGCACCGTCCCTGGGTGGTTCACCGGGGAGTGCGGCCAGGGCCGCCAGGGTGTCGGGGGCGTCCAGGAGGATCACCTGCCAGGGCCCGTCGGGGACCCGGTCGGCGGTCGCCATGGTCGCGAGGACGACAGCCGGTCGCGCGTCGGTCAGGACGGCGTCCACCCGCGCCTGCGGCAGGGCGTCGTCGAGCGGGGCGTAGACGCCGCCCGCGGCCAGGACACCGAGCAGCGCGGTCAGCGAGCCGGTGGAGCGCGGCAGCAGCACCGCGACGGTGCGGTCAGGGCCCACTTCGTGCGCGCGCAGCAGATGGGCCAGGCGGGCGCTGTCCTGGGAGAGTTCGGCGAAGGAGAGCGCCTGCGGGCCGCAGCGCACCGCTATGTCGCCGCTGCGTGCCGCCGCGACGGTGGCCTGGAAGCCGGCCGCCACGGTCGGGTGCCGCGGGTCGGCCTCGGGTCCGCGCCCCCGGTCGAGCAGCTCGGTGCGCAGGGCTCGGCCCAGAGGGTCGTGCCCTGAGAGCGGCGTTTCCGGATCCTTGACGACGAGCCGGAGCAGCGTGACGAAGGAGTCGGCCAGGTGCTGGGCCGTCGCCGTGTCGAAGAGGTCGCGGGCGAACTCCAGCTCACCGGTCAGCTCTCCGCCGCCGGACTGCTCGGAGAAGTTGAACGACAGGTCGAACTTGGCCGCGGCCGTGTCCACGCCCTGCACCGCGGCGTGCAGTCCGGGCAGGTCGAGGGTGGGGCGGCCGGCGTTGTTGAGGGACAGCATCACCTGGAACAGCGGGTGCCGGGAGAGGGAGCGCGGGGGCGCCAGGTCCTCCACGAGCGACTCGAACGGCAGGTCCTGGTGCGCGTACGCGGCCAGGTCGGTCTCCCGGGCCCGCTCCAGCAGGGTGCGGAAGTCCGGATCGCCGTCGGTGCGGACCCGCAGGGTCAGGGTGTTGACGAAGAAGCCCACAAGCCCGGCGAGCGCCTCGTCGGTGCGGCCTGCGACCGGACTGCCGACGACGATGTCCTCTCCCGCGCCGTGCCGGTCGAGGACCGCGGCGAGTACGGCGTGCAGGGCCATGAAGGTGCTGGCCCCCTCGCGTCGTGCCAGCTCCGCGAGGCGGCGGCCGTCGTCCTCGGTGAGCGGCAGGGTGATGCTGCCGCCGCGTCCGGAGCCGGTATCGGGGCGGGCCCGGTCCGCGGGCAGCGCCAGTTCGGTCGGTATTCCGTCCAACGCGTCGCGCCAGTACGCCAGTTGCCGTGCGTGCACGCTTTCGGGGTCATCGGGGCTGCCCAGCAGGTCGCGTTGCCAGAGGGCGTAGTCGGCGTACTGCACCGGCAGCGGCGTCCAGCCCGGGGCGCGGCCGTCGACCCGGGCGGCGTACGCGGCCGCCAGGTCCTGCGCCAGCGGGCCCATCGACCAGCCGTCGGCCGCGATGTGATGCGCCGTCAGCAGCAGGATGTGCTCCTCGGCACCGGTCCGCAGCAGCTCCGCGCGCAACGGCAGGTCACGACTGAGGTCGAACCCCTCGCGCGCCGCTGTGCGCAGCACGTCCGGGGCCTGGCCAGGGCTGCTGGGCGTGACGGTGAGCGTGGGGCGGGCCTCGCCGGGGGAGAGGACGCGCTGGGCCGGGGTGCCGGGCCGGCCCGCGGCGTCGCGGAAGACCGTGCGCAGGCTCTCGTGCCGGGCCACCACGTCGCCGAGCGCGGCGCGCAGGGCGGGCACGTCGAGCCGGCCTTGGAGCGCCACGGCCATGGGCAGGTTGTAGGAGGCGTCGGCGGCGTGCATCCGGTTGAGGAACCAGAGCCGGTGCTGCGCGAAGGACAGCGGCAGGTCCGCGGGCCGGTCGGTCCGGGCGTGCAGGGACGGGCGTCCGCGTGCGGCGCCGTCGAGGCGGCGGGCGAGTCCGGCCGGGGTGGGGTCCTCGAACAGGGCGCGGACGGGAATCTCGACGCCGAACGCGCTCCGTACGCGGTTGACGATCCGGGTGGCCAGCAGTGAATGGCCGCCGAGCGCGAAGAAGTCGGCGTCGCGGCTGACGGAGTCGGTGCCGAGGCACTCGGCGAACAGCGCGCAGAGGATCTCCTCCTGCGGGGTGCGCGGACGCTCGCCCCGCTCCTGTACGGCCGCTCCCGGGTCGGGGAGCGCGGCGAAGTCCGTCTTGCCGTGCACGGTGAGGGGTATCTCCGGCACCAGCGCGAGGTGGGAGGGCGTCATGTACGCCGGGAGCCGGTCGCCGACGAACGCGCGCAGCCGGTCGGCTGTCGGCTCGGCGCCGGTCTCCGGCACGGCCCAGGCGACGAGCCTGCCGCCGCCCTCGGCGTCGCGGACGCTCACCACGGCCTGCCGGACGGCCGGGTGCGTCGTGAGCGCGGCCTCCACCTCGCCGGTCTCGACGCGGAACCCGCGCACCTTGACCTGGGAGTCCGTGCGGCCCACGAAGACGAGCGACTGGTCAGGGCGCCTGCGCACCAGGTCACCGGTGCGGTACATGCGGCTGCCCGCGGGACCGTACGGGTCGGCGAGGAACCGGTCGGCGGTCATGCCGGTCGCCCCGTCGTAGCCCCGGGCCACACCGGCTCCGGCCAGGTACAGCTCACCGGTGACGCCCGGCGGCGTGGGGCCGAGGCGTGCGTCGAGGACGCGGGCGCGCAGGCCGGTGATCGGCCGGCCGATGCCGGGGACCGAGCCGGGTGTCACCCGGGCGATGACGCTGTCCACGGTCGTCTCGGTCGGCCCGTAGAGGTTCCACACGCTCACGCCGGACAGCTCGGCCAGGTCCCGCCACAGCTTCTCGTGCACCGGCTCGCCGCCCAGGGCCACCACGCGCGGCCAGGGCTTGCCGGCGGCGAACAGGCCGCAGGCGCGGAGCTGTTCGAGGAAGGACGGTGTCGTCTCGATCACGTCGATCCGCCGCTCGTGCACCAGACGCACCAGCGCCTCCGGGTCGCGTCGGCTGTGGTCGTCCACCAGGTGCAGCTCGTGCCCGGCGGCCATCCACAGCAGTGGGTCCCAGGAGGCGTCGAAGGTCGCCGCCGCCGTCAGCGCCACCCGCAGGGGCCTGCCGTTGTTGGCCTGCTCGGCGGGCTCGATCAAGTGGCGGCCGTGGTGACGCAGCAGGTTGGCGAGCGCGCGGTGCTCGACGACGACGCCCTTGGGGCGGCCGGTGGACCCGGAGGTGTGGAGAACGTAGGCGGGGTCGGCCCCGCGGGGCCCGTCCGGCGGCAGCGTTCCGGCGGGCAGGTCCGGGTCGGGCGCCTCCTCCAGGTACAGCGTGGGGGTGCGCGAGGCGGGCAGTTCCGCGGCGCAGGCCCGCTCGGTGAGCAGGACCGCGGGGCGCGCGGACTCCATGATCTGCGCGTTGCGCTCCACCGGGTGCGACGGGTCGAGCGGCACGTACACCGCGCCGGCGCGCAGCACGCCGAAGACGGCGGCGATCTGCCGCGCGGAGCGGGGCACCGCGACGGCGACCCGGTCACCGGGGCGGACGCCTGCCGCCGACAGCCGCCGGGCCACGCCGAGCAGCTCGCCGGCCAGCTCGCCGAACGAGACCGTGCGGTGCCCGTCGGCCACCGCGGTGCGGCCCGGGGTGACCGCCGCTTGTGTCTCCAGCACGTCGCAGACGCTGTGCACCAGCTCGTGGCCGCGTTCGGCGGAGCCGTCCTGGGGGCCCGTGTCGAGGGCGGCGCGGCGCTGGTCCTCCGTCAGCATCTCCAGGGCGCCCAGGCGCGCGTCGGGGTCGGCGAGCGCGGATCGCAGCAGGCGGGTGAAGTGGTCGGCGAAGCGGCGGACGGTGCTCTCGTCGAAGAGTTCGGCGCTGTACTCCAGTTCGCCGGTCAGTCCGGCCGGTCCGCCGTCGACGCCGTGCAGTTCAGTGAAGTCCCAGGTGAGGTCGAATTTGGCGGTCGTCCGCTCGGGCCGGAGCGCCTCCGCGCGGACACCGGGCAGGTCGAGCCGGGGCGCGCTGGTGTTGTTCAGCGCCAGCATCACCTGGAAGAGCGGGTGCCGGGAGAGTGAGCGCGGCGGCGCCAGGGCCTCCACCAGCCGCTCGAACGGCAGGTCCTGCCGTCCGTAGGCGCTCAGGTCCGTGGTGCGCACCCGGTCGAGCAGCTCACGGAAGGCGGGATCGCCGCCGGTGTCTACGCGCAGCACCAGGGTATTGACGAAGAAGCCCACGACGTCGTGGAACTCCTCCTCGTCGCGGCCCGCCACCGGCGTGCCCACGACGATGTCGTCCCCGCCGCCCAACCGGTGCAGCAGCGTGGCGAGCACGGCGTGCAACACCATGAACGGGCTGACTCCCGCGTCCTGCGCGAGCGCGACGAGCGCGCGGTGCCCTGCCGCGTCGAGGCGCATCGGTATGCGGCCCCCGCGGTTGGTGGCGCGCTCCGGGCGCGGCCGGTCGTGGGGGAGGGGCAGTTCGGGCGGCAGGCCCGCCAGCGCCGTGCGCCAGTGCGTCAGCTGCCGCGCCGCCAGTGAGTCGGAGTCCTCCGGGTCGCCGAGCCGGGCGCGCTGACGCAGCGCGTAGTCCGGGTACTGCGCGGGCAGCGGCTCCCACCGCGGGCCCTGTCCGCCGGTGCGGGCCCGGTAAGCCGTACTCAGATCACGGACGAGCGGCCCCATCGACCAGCCGTCGGTGACGATGTGATGGAGCGTCAGCAGCAGGAGGTGCGAGCCGGACGCGCCGTCCTGTTCCTTGAGGGGCGCCAACAGGGCGTGCACCGGCGGCTGTCGGGTCAGGTCGAATTCCGGCACGGGGAAATCGGAGGGCCGGCCGCCCGGCCGCACCGAGGTGGTGTGCAGCTCGACGCCGCACTCCCCGGCCGGGAGAACGACCTGGTGCGGCCCCTGCGCGTCCTCCCGGTAGACGGTCCGCAGGCTCTCGTGCCGCGCGAGCAGGTCGGAGAAAGCGGCCCGCAGCGCGGGCACGTCGAGGGCGCCGTCGAGCCGGACGGCGACGGGGATGTGGTAGCGCTCGCCGCCCTCGCCCATTTGTTCCAGCAGCCACAGGCGGTGCTGGGCGGCGGAGAGCGGAAGCCGTGCGGGCCGCGGCCCGGGAGCTGGGCCGACCGGGCTCTCCCCGGGCCGTCCCGGCTCGCGGTCGGCGTCGACGAGTTCCGCGAGGCCCTCGACCGTCGGCGCCCCGAAGAGCGCCCGGACCGGCAGCCGGGTCCCGGTCCGCTCGGCCAGCCGCGACAGGAGCCGGGTGGCAAGCAGGGAGTGACCGCCGAGAGCGAAGAAGTCGTCGTCCCGGCCGACCTCGGACAGCCCGAGGACGTCCGCCATCGCCGCGCAGACCGCCTCCTCGGTCTCGGTGCGCGGCGCGCTCCTTGGCCCCGTGGAAGGAACGGTGGCCTCCGGCAGCGCCGTGGTGTCCAGCTTCCCGTTCGGTGTCAGTGGCAGCCGCTCGGTGACGGCGTAGGCCGCGGGCACCATGTGGGCGGGCAGCGACGCCGTCAGGGCGTCGCGGACCGGACGCGGGTCGCGCCGCACCTTCGCGCCGGCCGCGTCCTCGGCCGGTACGAGGTAGGCGGCGAGGAGTTCGCCCCCGGGCCCGTCCGCGCGGACCGTGACCGCCGCCTGCGCGACCCCGGGCAGCGCGCGGAGCGCCGTCTCGATCTCACCGGTCTCCACCCGCTGACCGCGGACCTTGATCTGTCCGTCGCTGCGCCCGACGAACTCCAGCGAGCCGTTCTCGTGCCACCGCGCCAGATCCCCTGTGCGGTACATGCGCTCGCCCGGTTCGCCGAAGGGGTCGGCGAGGAACCGGTCGGCGGTCAGCCCGGACTGCCCGGAGTAGCCGCGGGCCACGCCTTCGCCCGCCAGGTACAGCTCGCCGGTCGCGCCGCACGGCAGCAGCCGCAGCGCCGCGTCCAGTACGTAGGAGCGGGCGCCGCGGACCGGGCGGCCGATGACGGGGATGTCGCCGCCGATGCGGGCGGTGACGGCGTTCACCGTCGTCTCGGTCGGCCCGTAGAAGTTGTAGGCGAGCAGGTCCCGCTCCCCGGAGAGGCGCTGCCAGAGTTCGTCGTTGACCGGCTCGCCGCCCAGCGCGATCACCGTGGGGCGGTGCGCCGCCGTGCCGTCCGCGTCGTCGTCCTGCGCGGTGAGACCGGCGGCCAGCAATTGCTGGAGGAAGCTGGGCGTGGTCTCGATGACATCGATGCGCTCGGCGCGGAGGAAGTCGACCAGCGCCTCGGGGTCGCGGCGCGTGGTGTCGTCGACGATGTGCAGGTGGTGGCCGCCCAGCATCCACAGCAGCGGGTCCCAGGAAGCGTCGAACGAGGTGGCGGCGGTGAGGGCGACCCGCATCCGGCGCCCTTCGGCCAGATCCGCGCTCGCGTGCGACTCCTGCCGGTGGTGGGCGAGCAGGTTGCTGATGGAGCGGTGCTCGACCAGTACACCCTTCGGGCGGCCCGTCGAGCCGGACGTGTAGATGAGGTAGGCGGCGTCGTCGCCCTTGGGCGCGGAGGGCAGGGAGAGGCCGGGCGCGGGGTCCGGGGTGCGCGACAGTTCGCGCACGGCGGTGCCCGTGGGCGCCATGCCCGCGACCGGGCCGTCGGGTGCGCAGACCAGGATCACCGGGGCGGAGTCCGCCAGCAGGTAGGCGATGCGCTCGGCCGGGTAGGCGACGTCCACCGGCAGGTAGACCGCGCCGCTGCGCAGCACGGCGAGTGGCGCGACGACGGTGTCGACCGAACGCGGCAGGGCCACTGCCACGGTCGTGCCGGGGCCCGCGCCGTCCGCCCGCAGCGCCGCGGCGGCCGCGTCGACGGCCCGGTCCAGTTCGGCGAAGGTCAGGCCGCGCGTGCCGTCGTCCACGGCCGGCGCGTCGGGTGTCTCCCGCGCCAGCCGCGCAAGCACCTCCGGCAGCGTCGGATCTCCGGCTCCACCGTCCTCGGCCGCCTCGGGGGATATCGCCGTACCGTCCGGGGCGGCCGGTGTGCCGGACCCGAGGGCCAGCATCCGATGGCGCTCCTGAAGGTCAGTCAGTTCTACGGCGCTGAGTGGTCGTTCCAGGTCCGCGACGAGTTCCTCGGTCAGCCGCAGGATCCGCTCCAGGTGCCCGGCGGCGGCCCGCTCGTCGTAGAGCGCGGCGTTGGCGAGAGCGTCGACGCGGGCACCGGCGCCGCCCGGCGCGGGGTGCACGGCCAGCGTCAGGTCCTCCACGGGGCCGAGCGCGAGGTTGTGCAGGGTGCCGCTCGCCGGACCGAACCGCAGGTTCTCGTCGAAGGCGAGCACGTTCACCGCGGGCCCCGTCAACGGCTCGCCACGGACCAGGCCGCGCTCCCGGCGCAGTTCCTCCGCCGGGAACCGCTGGTGCCGCAGCACGCCACGCATCGCCGTCGTGGTCCGGCGCAACAGGTCCTGCACGGAGTCGGTCGCCGACACGCGCAGCCGCAGCGGAAGAACCTGGGACATCATGCCCGGCGTCCGCCGCGCGGTCCGGCTGCGGCGGCCGGTCACCGGCATGCCGAGGAGCAGGTCCTCCGCGCCCCGCATCCGGTGGACGTAGGCGGCCGTACCGGCCACGAACAGCGCGGGCCAGGCCACCCGGCCCCGACGGGCACCGTCGCGCAGCCGCCGCCAGCGGGCGCCGTCCAGGGTGACCGACCGCCGCAGCACCTCCGCGCCCGGAGCCACCGTGCTCTCCGTGAGCCGCTCGGCGAGCGGAGCGCCCTCCAACTGCTCGCGCCAGTAAGAGGCGTCCTCGGCGTATTGAACGGACTGCGGATACTGCCGCGCTTCCGCGACCAGGGGCTCGAGCGGCAGCGGCTCGGACGGGACGTCGCGCCCGGCGGCGAGGAGACCGTACGTCTCGGCGATCCGGCCCAGCGCCACAGCGGCGCCGTACCCGTCCAGCACCAGGTGATGAGTGCGCAGGAACAGCAGATGTCGGGCATCGGAGAGCCGATACAGCGTGAAGGCCGTCACCGGGCCCCGCACGACATCGATGGGCGTGGACAGGTCCTGCCGCATCGCCTCGTGGGCCGCCGTCGCACCGTTCGCATGTGCGGACAGGTCGACGAAGGAGACACCCATGGCGGAGTCGGCATGGACGTATTGACCGGCCGTCACGCCGCTCGGGTCGTCGAAGGCCCCGGCCGTCACGCCGCTCGGGTCGTCGGCCACCCCGGCCGTCACACCGCTCGGGTCGTCGACGACCGTGACGCGCAGCGCTTCCATCTCCCGCGTCACGAGCGTGACGGCCCGCCGCAACGTGGCAAGGTCCAGCTCCCCTGTGATGTCGACGTACTCGGCGATCGTGAAGTCGGTTCCCCGCGGGCGCACCTGGTGCGCGAACCACAGGGATTCCTGCGCCGCGGTCAACGGCAGCCTCACGGTGCTCCCCTCAGCCATGGGCCCGCTCCAGTACCGCACCGATGCGTGCTGACACCGTCGACCACCCCTCCTGCTCGCGCCTCACTCGGTGCAGATGCGAAGCCTGCGCTGCACCGTCTTTCGTGGTTGATCCGAGACGCATGGGGCTGCGGATTGGTGTGTGACACAAGACACTCTTTGTTACTAGTTCGTACTTCGCCCGCTTTCACTCCGGTGGCGGGGGGCATTCCAGACATGCGCTGGGACAGGGGGGCCGAGGACCCATCCGGGCCGGGGGAGGGCTCCGGATCAAGAGGGTCAAGCACGGTGCGCGCATCACACGCCACCGGACCCGAGCGCAGAGGAGCACCTTCAGATGCACCGATCAGGATGGGCCAAGTCGCTTCGCGGGATAGCCGTGACAGGGGGCGCGGTCGCGGCCTTCACCCTCACCGGGGTCACGGCCGCGTCGGCCTCCGACACATCGGCAAGGTCGGAGAGCGCCTGGCCCCGGCAGGAAGCCCCGGCTCGACACGCGTCGACAACGGCGGGCGGCTACCGAGGGACGCAAGGCTTCAACCTGTGCCTGCTCTCCCGTTGTTCGACGGGCTCGGGCGACGACACCCGAGGGGGCACCGGCCTGGTGCAGGGCGGCAACCTGTGCCTGCTCTCCTTCTGCGAGGTGCGGCCCTGACCGGACCGTGCGATGCGGCCCTGACCCGGACCGTGCGATGCGGCCCTGACCCGGACCGTGCGATGCCGCCCTGCCCGGACCGTGCGATGCGGGGATGCGGCCCGCTGAACGTCCGTCGGACGGAATACTCTGTCGCTATGAGCGAACGAGGAATGCAGGAGCTGGCCCTGCTGCTGCTGACGGCGCTGGCGAATGCCCCTCGGCACGGGTACGCCATCGCCCAGGAGGTCAAGACCATGACCGACGGCCGGGTGACGCCGCGCACGGGAGCGCTCTACGGGGCGCTGGACAGGCTGCTGGCGGAGGGGCTGATCCAGGTGGAGCGCGAGGAGGTGGTGGGCGGCCGGGCTCGACGGATCTTCGGTCTCGCTCCCGCCGGACGGGAGCGGCTGGAGGCCGAGGCGGAGCGGCTGGCCGCGACCGCCCGGGAAGTCAGGCGGCGACTGGCGGACGGCTCGGCGGCGCCGGCGTGAGCGATCCCCTCGTCCGTCTGTATCCCGCCGCATACCGGGCTGCTCACGGGCAGGAGATCATCGACGTGCACCGGGAGATGACGGCCGACATGCCGCGTCCGGCCCGGCTGCGCGCGGACGCGGATCTGGTCGCGCACGCCTTGCGGGTTCGGCTGGGGCTCGACTCGGCGTCGCCTGCGGGGCGTTTCTTCGCCCTGGCTGCCCCGTTCGCCCTGGCGGCCGGTGCGGTGGACAGCGGGCTGCATCTGACGCGCTGGTACGCCGGGCTTGTTCTCTCGCCGGCCCCGATAGGAGTGCAGCTCTCCGCCGTGGAGGGGGCGTGGCTCCTGTACATGCTGTTCTCGCTGCTGGTGTGTGTCGGCGCGGTCATCGCCCTGACCGGCCGGTGGGGGCCGGGTGTCGGCATGGCGGTGTGCGGGCTGCTGGGGACGGCCGTGCAGTGGGTCGCCGGTGCGCGCGTGTACGACGACGGGGCCATCCCGCCGGTCGCGGTGTTGCTGACCGTCGCTGTTGTTCTGGCCTGCCCTCCCGATCGACGCGGTGACAGGCGACTGTCGACGGCAGCCGGAGCCATGGCTGCCGCGGGGTGGTTTCCCGTCGTCGTCGTGCATGCGGGGACCTATGCCGGGGCTCTCGGTGTGACCACGGACTACGGTGCCTGGCCGATGCTGGTCCTCGCCCTCACCGGGGCCGTCCTTGCCCTTCGCGCACGTTCCTCGGGTCTGCGGGAGTTGGGCGCGGTGGCTGTGGCCTCTCCGTCGCTGGTCGCCCACTCCTACGCGACTGTCTGGGGCGATGCCTGGCCCGTTCTCGGCACCCTTCTCCTGCTGTCGTTCATGACCGGGCTCACTTCGTTCTTCCAGGCAGTGCGCAGCCGACGCTGACGTCCTGTCTCCTTCCGGCCGGCCGGCCGCCCGCTGCCGGGCGGCCGGCTTTGTCGTGTCGGCCAGGTGTCGTCCTGCCTGAGGGGTTCCACGGTGGTGGCCCACCGTGCCCCGCACGCATTGCAATAGTCCGTTGAGATGAATACTCTCTCCAGTGTTCTATCCGGAGGTGCAGTCCGGGCCGGCCGTGCGACCTGGGGGCCCGCGGCGAAAGGGCGCGCCCGCAGCGCGCCATGCAGCACCTTCCGCCAGGTCCCTTCGGAACAGAGAAGATCACCGAGTTGCCGTTCACCTTGTCCCACCCCGCAGCAGTGCTGCCATTGATGCGTCGGCCCTTCGTTCCGGCGGCTCTGGTCGCAGGTGCCATGGCGCCCGACGTCGTGTACTTCCTGGACGCCCTCGGCGTGTCCGAGACCAGCCCCCGGGACTGGTACGGGCCGCTCCTCAACGCCACGGAGACCCATTCGCCCGGCCTCGGTCTGGTGATCAATCTGCCCGTTGCCATCGGCCTGGTCGTCACCTACCGGATGCTGCGCGCGCCGGTCACGGCACTGCTCCCCTCCGGCCTCCGCCTTCCGCGACCCGCGCGGACAACCGGCCTGCCGGCCAGGGCCCATCACGCCATGTGGCTCCTGCTCTCCGCCCTGATCGGTATCGCCTCCCACCTGGCGTGGGACTCCTTCACCCACGGCGACGGCTACCTGGTCACCCACGTGCAGGCGCTGCGCGCCTCGGCCCCCGGAGGCCTGACGGTCGCCCGGCTGCTGCAGTTCGCGAGCACCGCTCTCGGGCTGGCAGCCGTCGCGCGGCATCTTTGGCGGCGCCGGGACCGTCTGCGGATCCACGACGGCACTGACACCACTGCCACCCGCCTCGGTCCCGTCATGCGGTGGAGCGTGGTGACTCTCCTGGCTGCGGCAACCGTGCTGGGCGGCGCCGTCGACGCCCGTGACGACTTCAACGCCTACCGCTACGTGACCGAGGTGGACTACAGCCAGCCGACTGTCGTCGATCTGGGAGACGGCGCGAGCGAGACCACTTACCCGTCCAGGACGGTCCGAGCTCCGTGGGGGACCCTCGCCGAAGGCGTGTTGACCGGGGCCGCCAAGAGAGCGGGTGCAGCGTTCGCCGTTGCACTGCTGCTCTACTCCGCGACCTGGCAGATCGGCGCTACTCGGCGCCGGTCGACCAAAGAGTCAAGCCCCGTCCCCTTGCCGCAGCCGTCGGCCAGGTCCGGCCAGTGTGCCGAGCCGCCTCCCCACGCCAGCCGATCAACGCGCCGGGATCGAGTGTGAACCGTTGAGGCGGCTCGCGCCGTGCACGGAAGGCCCACGCACACCCCCGCCGCCCGCGGGCCCGAACCGCCAGCAGCACGCTCGTGCAACTCCTCAGTTCAGGACAGCCGGTCGGGGGAGGGGCCGAAGAGCTGGTGGATCGACATCACCAGGCGCCAGACCTGGCGAGCGAGGTCGTCGGGCCGTTCGTCGACCAATCCATGCAGCCAGTCGGCGAACACGCCGGTGAACACGGCCGCAACCGCCGAGTCGGCCGTTTCGGAGTGCGGTGCCCCCGCCTGCTTCCGCTCGACCTGGGACCGGGCCCTGAGTTCCCGGTGCAGCAACTCTCCGAAGGGCCCGCTGCCGCCCGTGTGAAGAAGCCCCCGGTACAGGTCGGCGCGCGCCGCAGCCGCGGTGAAGAACGCGGCGAGCGCGGGCGGCGGGACCGCCGGATCGGGCGCGCCTTCGAAGGCGTGGACGGCTTCCACCGCGTCTCGCACCACCTCCGTGCAGGCGTCGACGGCCAGCGCCTGAAGATCGTCGTAGTGCAGGTAGAAGGTGGCCCGGCCGACTCCCGCGCGACGGACCACCGCGGAGACGCTGACGCCTTCCAGCGGTTTGCCGACGCACTCGGCGAGCAGTGCCTCGCGCAGTCGTCCCCGGGTCCGCGCGGTTCGCGGGTCCTGCCCCGCCTGCGGCTCGCTGCTCATCCGGCCAACAGTACGGCGACCAGGGCCAGAATCCCTGGCACGCACTGCCCGAGCAGAATGCGACGACTGGACGTGCTCGCCGCGCCGAAGGCACCGGCCACCACGACACAGCTGACGAAGAAGACCTGCACCTGGAAGGCCGTCGAGTCGGAAGCAAGCAGCCCCCATATCAGTCCGGCCGCCAGGAACCCGTTGTACAGACCCTGGTTGGCGGCGAGCGGCGCAGTGATGCGGGCTGCCTCCTCATCCATACCGAAAGCCGCTCGGTTGCGGGGCCGCTGCCAGAGGAACATCTCCAGCACCAGAAAGTACAGATGCAGCACGGCAAGCGCGCCGACCAGAACCTCTGCAACGACCTGCATCTTTATCCACCTGTTCTCGCATCGCACCCGGATGGCAGCGCCTGGCTGCCACTTCATGGACAACTGTACAGAATCTGTTGGACAGGTGTTCAGGAAGTATTCCGGCGGGAGAAGGGCCCAAACACCGCGGTTCGGCGGGCTGTATGCCGAAGGGCCCTGTGCGGGCAGCGGATGGTGGGTCATACTCACGGCACGCGATGCCGCCCGGCTGACCGGGCGGCGGAGCGGGGGCCTGCTTCGGCAGTGAGGCAGGCCGTCCACACCAAAACTGACGCATCGAGTGAATCCGGGCCGGGTCTGAATGCGGCCTGCTTGACCTGTGCGCAATCCAGGGCTGGGGCCGCGTCGGCACAGTACGCCTGCGCCGCACTCGGAGGCCGTCCATGCGCCACCGTGCTGACGCAGCCCGGTAGGGCTGGTCAGGGTACGAGAGTGCGAGTCCGGAGCTGTGCGGGGTAGGGGTCCAGATGACGCCCCCTAAACCCCCCCTGGACCCCGGAGGCACACCGTGGCGCCCCATCCATCCCGGCCTGCTCCCCGTCGGCAGTCGGAAGACGAGGCGGCCCAGGAGGCCGCTCTGCAGGCGGAGATCGCCCGGCTGAAGGAAGCGATCGGTGCCCGCGCGGACATCGACCGGGCCGTCGGTGTCCTGATGGCCGTCGCCCGCACCCCGCCCGCGCACGCTCTTGACGCGCTGCGTGAGACCTCCCGGCGCACCGGCACCGACCTCGACCGCCTCGCCGGCCTCATCGTCGAGTGGGCCCGCACCCAGAGCCTCCCCACCACGATCCGGACCGAGCTCTACCACCAGATGCGCTGCGCCCCCGCGCTTGCGGCCGCGCGGCAGGAATGTTCCGCCGACCGCACACGCTCCGCGCCCGCCTCATCCTGACGCCCCGGTAACTGCCGTCACGGTGGATGGAGGTCGTGGCGTGGGTCCACGGGGCCGGCCTGCGGCCCCGTGGACCCGAACAAATGGCCCATCCTCAGTGTGCCTTGCCTACCGCGGTGCCAAATTCATGCTGGTGGGGCTCTTGCCGGGGGTGTTGGTGCAGCGGTGGTCGGCCGCCGGCTGGCGGAGGTGAAGGGTCAGGCAGCTGCCGAGGGCTTGCTGGCCGTAGCGGTTGGGGTGCAGGGACTCCTGGAGCTGTCCCTGGCCGGCGCCGCTGGTCACAAAGCGCATCCACTCGCTGGTCGTCCCGCTGGGCGGGTTCTCGAGGTCGGCGTGCCGGGTGGCCGTCGAGCAGACCTCGCGGCCCTCGAAGGCGCGGGACAGATCGAGGAACTCCGCCCCGGCCTCCTCGGCCGCCTGCGCCAGTGTCGTGCTGATCTGCGGGACGAGGTCGTCGTGCGCCCAGGTGAGGTCCTTGTCGAAGAACGGGCAGCCGCCCTGGGTGAGACGGTCGTACTTCTCCCCGGCGTAGCGGATGCGGCCCGCGTCGGGCAGCGGGGAGGGGTAGGACTGCAGGATGAGCCGGTAGGAGCCCTTCTTGTGGCCTGCCCGCTTGAGCGCGGTCTGCACGTCGGAGAGCGTGTCGACGGCGGCCTGGCGCATGGCGGGCAGCCGCTCGTTCACCTCCCGGGTGGCGTCCGCGGCACAAGGGGAGCCGCCGAAGGGCTTGACGAACTCCTTGGTGCAACCGGTGATGATGTCGGAGAACCCGAGGTCGTTGCCGCCGATCGAGACGACCACCGCGCGCACCTGCTGCCCGGTCACCTTCTTCTGGAGCTGTCCGGCCTGCGAGGGCTCTCCCTTGAACGCGACGCCACCGTTCTCGGGCAGCTTCACGGCCGACGACGTCGCTCCGGAACAGGCCAGGTTGAGCTTGCGGACGTTCAGTGCGAGGGAGCGCACCTCGGCGACGTCGGAGCGGTTGCAGCCGTCGTCGTAGGAGGCGCCGTACACGCGGTGCGGCTCGCTGCCGCTTTGCGACTCCCAGGCCCGGTCGGTGCCCGACCAGCCCTCGGCCTGCTCGTTGCTGTTGCCCGCCCAGCGGCCGCCCTCACCGGAGATGAAGCTGTCGCCCAGCAACACCACCCACGGCGCGTCCGCAGCCGCGGGCACGTGCTCCGACGCGCTCGTGGGAACCGTGCCCGTCACACCTGTCACGCACACTGCGACAGCCGAAACCGCCAGCGCCCTACGACGCCACGAAGAAGAGGTCATGCCCCTGCAAGGCGGCAGGACGGCGGAAAGTTACGCCCAGCACATGGCTTGCAGCCGAATGGACCAAGGGACAAATCCGCCCCACCGCACGCCGCCATAGGGGGCAGACTCAACGTCGGCTCTGGAGCCTCTGGAGCCTCTGGCGGTCTGCGCGGGAGCTGGGGCCCGGTGGACACGGCTTTGAGGCGTCGCTGAGCGGTGAACACGGCTTTCAGGCGTCGCCGGGTGGAGCGGGAAAACGCGACTCGCGGTCCGTGTGCGCGTAGACCTGCCCCGAGTGGTTGAGCAGGGCGATGTACTCGCCGACCTTCTCCAGGGCCGAGCCGACCTGGAGCAGTGCGCGCTCCATCGCCGGGTTCATCTCGGCGGCGAACTCGCGGCCCGCCGGGGCGAAGGGGTTGTCGGAGTCCTCGGCCGGGGGTTTGTAGCCGCTGGAGAGACTCGTGTGCCCTTCCCCGTTGTCGGCCTTGTCCTTCGCGGTCTGCCCGAAGACGGTGTCCTTCACGGAGGCGACGTGCGCGCGTACCTCCTCGTACTTGGCGACCATCGCTCGCGCCTCCACGAGCATGGATGCCTCGGCGGTGCGCAGCGAGGCGAGGTCCACGGCGAGGTCACCCGAGGGCGGACCCGGTTCCTTCATGTCCGGTCCGCTGCCGCCGTCGCCGACGTCCTGGGGATCTTCGTTGAAGGAGGGGGCGGTCGTCCACGCGACCTTGTCCTCCGGGACGAGGCCGCTGAGATCCTTGCCGTAGTCGGCGCTCTTCTCCGAACCGTCGTCCGACTCGTCGGACTCCGGCAGCGGGGTCTTGTCGTAGGCGGACTCTATGGCGCCACTCATGCTCGCTCCCTCGTCTGTCCGGTACCGCGTTGGCGCTGCGGTGACCGGGGGCCTGTTCTGGACAACACTTCCAGCTTTGGCACGTGTGTAAGCACGGGTGTGTGGTCGAGCACAGAGTCAACTGCCACTCGGCGACCGCATCCGCGGGCTGTGGCGGCTGAGTGCGGACCTACCACTGCTGCCGGTTCAGCTGGTCCAGCAATGCGCTCTCCGCCCGGCCCGGAGTGCGCCGCATGCCCGCTATCACCGGTGCCGTGAGGGCGGGGTGCAGGGGGCGGGTCAGCCGTTCGAAGCCGTCGGGGATGGCGGACGACGGCGCGATGGTGACGCCCAGGCCCTCCGAGACGAGCCGCACCGCGGTCGAGATCTGCGAGGCTCGGCCGACCGTCGAGGGAGCGAGCCCGTGGTCGGAGAGCAGGCCGGCCAGGTATTCGTCGAGTTTGCTGGTGCGTTTGTAGCGCACCCACCCCTCGGCGGCGAGGTCTTCGAGGAGGAGCGGCTCGGGCCGGCGCAGCAGCGGGTGGCGTTGCGGTAGGACGGCGACGTACGACTCCGTGCCGAGTGTGTGGATGTCGAAGGTGCATCCCGGTGGAACGTAATGCACCAGGAGCATGTCGAGGGTGCCCTGGCGTGCGAGTCGCTCCATGTCCGCGGGATCGGGTTCCTCGTGGATCGTGACTTGCAGATGCGGGTGCCGACGGCGCAACTCCCCGAGGGCGCGCGGGAGTTGGCGGGTCCCTAGTCCCATGTGGACAGCGATGATCATTTCGCCCGTCAGGTCACCGTCGGCGGCGCGGGCCGCGGCGAAAGCGCGCCGGGAGGCGGTGGTGGCGACCTCTGCCTCCGCGAGGAAGGCCCGCCCCGCCACCGTCGGCGTCATTCCCTGTCGGGTCCGCGTGAACAGACGTACTCCTACCTGTTTCTCCAGGGCGCCGATCTGCTGAGACAGGGACGGCTGGGTCAATCCCAGACGATCGGCCGCCGCGGTGATGCTGCCCTCCTCGGCCACTGTCAGCGCGTACTCGTACTGCCGCACGTTCACTCGGAACCGCCTCGCCACATAGAAGCTTTCTATAGGGAACATACCAAGTTGCTCTTTGCGCCTATGTCCAACGCGTGACTACCTTCTGGACCGCAAGCGGCACGTGCGTACCGAAAAGCGGCGCGTGCGCATCGACATGAGGGAGAGAAAATGCGTCTCGCCGACAAGGTCGCCCTGGTCACGGGCGGAGGAGCGGGTCTCGGCCTGGCGATCGCCGAGAAGTTCGCGGCCGAGGGCGCCCACGTCTACATCACGGGGCGGCGGAAGGAAGTACTCGACAATGCGGTGGCTTCCATCGAAGGCCGTGTCACGGCGGTCGCCGCCGACTCCACGTCGTCGAGCGACCTCGACGGCCTGGTCGAGACGATCCGGAGGGACCGGGGGCGCCTTGACGTGCTCGTCGCCAACGCGGGCATGATCGAGCGGGCCGACTTCGGCGACGTCACCGAAGACCATTTCAAGCGCACGTTCGACATCAACGCGCGCGGGACCATGTTCACCGTCCAGACGGCGCTCCCCCTCATGCCGGTCGGCGGCTCGATCATTCTGGTGGGCTCGATCCAGGGCTTCAAGGGACTCCCCGGGTCCACTGCCTACAGCGCCGCGAAGGCGGCCGTGCGCTCCTACGCGCGCGTATGGGCGGCCGAGTTCGGCGATCGCGGCCTTCGGGTCAACGTGCTGACCCCAGGACCGTTCGACACCGCCATCATCGACGGGCAGGCCGAGTACTTCGGGCAGGACCCGGCGGTCCTCCGCGCCTCGATGGCCGCACACGTTCCCCTGGGACGCCTCGGCCGCCCAGAGGAACTCGCCAATGCGGCACTGTTCCTCGCCTCGGACGAGAGCAGCTTCATGACAGGGGCCGAACTCTGCGTCGACGGTGGCATGGGGCAGGTGTAGCCGTCACCAGGCAGGACTCTTCCGGGCCCAGGTCCCGGAGCTCATATCACCGCCCGGACTTCAACGAAGTGGACAGGAGTGGCAGCAATGGACAATCAAGCAGGCGTCAGCCATGGCGACGGAGTGCCGCCGAACAACGCCGATGCGGGACAGAGACTGGCCGGAAAGGTCGCGCTCGTGACGGGCGCGTCCAAAGGCATCGGTGCGGGCATCGCGCGGGAATTCGCCGCGGCCGGGGCGTCGGTCGTGGTCAACTACGCTTCCGGCGCGGCCGACGCGGAGCGAGTGGTGCAGGACATCCGGGCACGAGGAGGCAGCGCGATCGCCGTGCGGGGAGATGTGTCGGTGTCGGCGGACGTGGAACGTCTCTTCGCCAGGACCGTAGACGCGTACGGCCGATTCGACATCCTCGTCAACAATGCCGGTGTGTACTACCCGCAGCCGCTGGAGACCGCCACCCAGCAGGAGATCGACCGTCAGCTGTCCGTCAACGTGACCGGGCCGATCCGCACCATTCAGGAAGCCCTCAAGTACTTCGGGCCCGACGGTGGGTCCATCATCAACATCGGATCGCTGGACAGCGCCCGCGCGGTGCCGGGGATGGCGGTGTACGCCGCGACGAAGGGCGCCGTCGACGCCTTGACACGCGTCCTGGCCGCCGAACTCGGCCCTCGCGGCATCCGGGTGAACACCCTGGCCCCTGGCGGTGTCGAGACAGAAGGCATCCACGCCGTCGGCTTCATCGGCAGCGACGCCGAGGCGGGCATGATCGAGCGCACTCCTCTGGGCCGCATCGGTCAGCCGAAGGACCTGGCGAAGGTGGCGGTCTTCTTCGCCTCCGAAGAGGCCGCATGGGTCACCGGAGAGCGCCTCACTGCCTCCGGTGGCCTGCGAACCTGACACATCATGGGACGGCGGAGACCGCGAATGCGCACTGGCCGGGCCTCCTCGCGGGGCCTGCCCGTCGCCGTGGCATTCTGTGCCGATGAACGGTCCGGAGATCCTTATCGAAGTCGCCCCTGACCTCGGCTTGTTCGTGCCGCGCGCCTACCGGGACGGCACGCCTGCGCCGCTCACCGTCGACGGCGTCTCCACGCTCGGGCACGTCGTCGAATCGCTCGGGGTGCCGCTCACCGAGGTCGGTGCGCTCCGCGTCGACGGCGCCGAGGCGGGCACCGGGCACATCCCGGCGGCGGGGGAGCGGGTCGAGGTGCGGGCCGTCACCCGGCCGCAGCCGGTACCGGGCGCGCCGCTGCGCTTCCTCCTCGACGTCCACCTGGGTACCCTCGCCCGCCGGATGCGGCTGCTCGGCGTCGACACCGCCTACGAGGCCACCGACATCGGTGATCCGGCCCTCGCGCTCCGCTCGGCGACCGAACGCCGGGTCCTGCTCAGCCGCGACCGGGGGCTGCTGCGCCGCCGCGAACTGTGGGCGGGCGGCTACGTCTACAGCGACCGCCCCGACGAGCAACTCCGCGATGTCCTGGGGCGGTTCGCGCCGGAGCTGCGCCCCTGGACCCGTTGCGCCGCCTGCAACGGCACGCTGGCTGCGGCCCGCAAGGAGGACGTCACCGACCGCCTCGAGGGTGGCACCAGGGCCGGTTACGACGTCTTCGCCCAGTGCGGGCAGTGTGGACGCGTGTACTGGCGCGGGGCGCACCAGGAGCGCCTGGAGGCGATGGTGACGGCGGCGATGGCCGAGTTCGGGCCGGGGGCGGGGCACAGCTGACCCGCGCACTGGTCGTCGGTGCCACCGTGGGTGCACTCGGCAGCGTAAGCGGCGGATGGAGAGGTGGACGACGATGAAGGGCTCAGGGAGCCGGACGGGCCCCTTCGGTCCGGCACTGTGCCGCGTGTCTTCGGCGACTCCGTCTCTGCGGGGGCCGGTGACATGATCGAGCACATCCTTCCGCAGGGGGTGGCCGCCGCCGAGGCCTTCCGTGACCTGCCGCTCGCCGACCTGTATCCGCAGGAGGCCCGGATCGTCGAGCGCGCCGTGGCCTCGCGCAAGCGCGAGTTCGCGACGACACGGCGGTGTGCGCGCGAGGCGCTGGCCCGGCTCGGTCTGCCTCCCGTGCCGATTCTTTCGGACCGGCACGGGGCCCCGCGGTGGCCCGAGGGTGTGCTGGGCAGTCTCACGCACTGTACTGGTTATCGGGCCGCGGTCGTCGCCCCGGCGGCCGATCTGCGGCTCCTGGGCATCGACGCCGAACCCGATGCGCCGCTCCCGCGAGGAGTGCTGGAATCCATCACGCTCCCCTCCGAGTTGCGCCTCGTACGGCATCTGCTCGTCCGGCGTCCGCAGGTGCGGTGGGACCGGGCGTTGTTCAGCATGAAGGAGGCGGTGTACAAGAGCTGGTATCCGTACACCGGTCACCGGCTGGACTTCCTGGACGCCGAACTCGACTTCGACGCGGACAGCCCCGTGTTCACCGCGCGGCTGCGCGTTCCAGCGGCCCCCCGTCTGGAGGGCCGCTGGCTGGCGGACAAAGGCTTGCTGGTCACCGCCATCGCGGTGTGAGGGGACGGGCCGTGGATCAATCAGTTCGGGAAGCGCCCGTTCGGGAAGCGCCGTCCTTCCGTCGGGTTCCCTCCCGCGTCACTCCGCGACGGATCCTGACGTGGTGGTGGCGCGCAGCGTATCGGTGACGAGCGAGGCGATCTCGGGCTCGTTGTCGGTCAGGAAGAAGTGGCCGCCCGGGAAGACTTTCAGCTCGAACGCGCCGGTGGTGTGCTCACTCCATGCGGCCGCCTCGCCGATCGGGACATGGTGGTCCTGGTCTCCCACGAGGGCGACGACCGGGCTGTCCACCATGGCGTCCGGTCCGGTGGAGTAGGTCTCGGCGGCACCGTAGTCGGCGCGCACCGTCGGCAGGATGAGCCGGAGCAGTTCCGGTTCGTCGAGGACGCGGCTGTCCGTGCCTTCCAGCTCCCGGAGTTCGTCCACGATGCCCTCGTCGTCCCGGAAACGGACGCCGCGGTCTCCGCTGATGGAGGGCGCCCGGCGTCCGGAGACGAAGAGGGCCTGGGGTGCGGCGGCACCGTCGCGTTCGAGCAGGCGTGTCAGTTCGAAGGCGACGGCAGCGCCCATGCTGTGTCCCAGGAGGGCGCAGGGGCGGTTCGCGACGAGCGCTCTCAACTCCTCGAACGCGGCTTGGGCGAGCTCCGGCACGGTGGTGAGACAGGGCTCACGAATGCGGTCCTGGCGGCCCGGGTACTGCGCGGCGAACACCTCGATCCAAGGGGGCAGGCGCTCCGAAAGGGAGATGAAGGCGCTCGCGGAGCCTCCGGCGTAGGGCAGGCACACCAGAGTGACGCGGGCGTCAGGGCGCGCGTGGAACGTACGGAACCATGTGTTCCGTGACGGAAGGGGTCGTGCCATGGTGGAGCGGCTCCCTTCGGCTCGGCGGGGATCGTGGTCTCGGCCGACCCTTTCGGGCCGGGTGGGGCATGGCATCCGTGCATGCCGCCGTTACGAGCCGTCAGGGTGCACCGCAGGCCCCGGCCCGACGCCCGGGCCCTGCTCGACGCCCGGGCCCTGCTCGACACCCGGCTCTCGCCACGGCCCTCTTCCTCACACGTCCCAGGTGACCGGAAGACTCTTCACCCCGTGGATGTCGGACAGTTCCGTGCGCAGTGCGATCTCCTCGGCCGGTACGGCGAGACGCAGCGACGGGAAGCGGTTGAGCAGCGCGGGGAACCCGACGCGCATCTCGACCCGCGCCAGTTGCTGCCCGAGACACTGGTGAATGCCGTGTCCGAAGGCCACATGTCCCCCTTCCTGGCGCTGGAAGTCGAGTGTGTGCGGGTCGGTGAAGCGCGCGGGGTCCCGGTTCGCGGTGTTGTAGGACAGTATGAGCGACGAACCGGCCTCGACGGTACGGTCGCCGAGGCGGACGTCCTCCAGCGCCGTGCGCATGAACGTCTTGCCGACGCTGAGATAGCGCAGCAGCTCCTCCACGGCCCGGTCGGTGAGGCCGGGGTCGTCGCGCAGGGCCGCGAGCTGCTCGGGGTGGCGCAGCAGCGCGAAGGTGCCGAGCGCCAGCATGTTCGCCGTGGTGTCGAGGCCGGCCGCGAGCAGCACCAGGGCCATCCCCAGCAGCTCCTCGTCCGTGAGGTCGCTGTCGGTGAGTTCGCTGAGCACGTCGTCGGTGGGGTGCGCGCGCTTGGCGGCCACCAGCTCGCCGAGGCGCTCGCGCGTCGTGGTGTAGGCGACGACGGTGTCCTCGTCCCGCGCCTCGGCGTCCATGAACGACTCGAACTGCGCCTGGAACGAGGCCCGTTCGGCGGACGGGACGCCGAGCAACTCGCAGATCACCCGGGCCGGGACGGGCTTGGCGAAGGCGCTCACGAGATCCGCGGGCGGCCCCGACTCCCGCATCGCGTCGAGGTGCTCGGCGGTGATCTCCTCCACGCGCTCGGTGAGCAGCCGCATCCGGCGCACGGTGAACTTCCCCATCAGGGGCTTGCGGTAGCGGCTGTGCCGCGGGTCGTCCATGAGCAGGAACTCGCCCGGCGGGACCGGTGGCAGCTCCAGGCCGCCGTAGTCGACGGTCGGGTGACGCATCAGCTCCCGTCGTGAACTGAAGCGCGGGTCCGACAGGACGGACCGGATCAGGTCGTACCCCGTGACGAGATAGCCGACGTGACCGCCGGGAAAGGTGTAGCTGCTGAGGGGGCCGTGGCCCTGGGCTTCGAGAAGCTCCGCCGGAGGGTCGAAGGGGCAGCCCGGTCGCCGCGCGGCCGGCAATGTGGAGACGGTGTGCAACGGGTCACCCATGACCCTTCCTCATCTCACGAGAGAACGAATTCGACAGAGCCCGATCGACAGAGCCCGATGGACAGAGCCCGATGGAAAGAGCCCGATGGACAGAGCCCGATGGAAAGAGCCCGATCGACAGAGCCCGAAAGGCATGCGCCTTTCTACCCGCCGCGCCGCGGACCTGTCCAAGGGTGAACAGGGAATCCGTGCCGTAACGGTGGAACACCCCGATGCCCGCGCGGGGCGGAGGCCGGTGAGGATGGCGAGTGCTCTGCGGAGTTCACGGCAGGCCCCCGACGAGTAGGCGGTTCACTGCATGCTTCTGAACAGTTTTGACGAGTGGTCGCGACTGCGTGAGGTCGTCGTCGGATCGGCGGAGAACTACGTCTCGCACGAGCGGGAGCTCTCGTTCGACCTGTTCTTCCACGACAACCTCGCCCAGGACAACCCCGGCCGTTCCGAGTGGTACTACCCACGGCTGTCCGCGCGCGGTGAGCGGTCCGACCGGCAGCGGCAGCCGGTGGCCCAGCGCTACGTCGACGAGCTGAACGAGGATCTCGAAGGGCTGGCCGACACCCTGCGCGGCCTCGGCGTCACCGTCCACCGCCCCCGCGCGCTGCCCGCCACGACCGCCGAGGTCACCACCCCGGCCTGGTCCGCCTCCGTCGTTCCGCCGCTCAACATCCGCGACAACACGCTCGTCCTCGGCGACGAGATCATCGAGACCGCACCGATGATCCGCTCCCGGTACTTCGAGACCCAGCTCCTGAAACCGCTGTTCCAGGAGTACTTCCGCAACGGCTGCCGCTGGACCGTCATGCCCCGCCCGCTGATGACGGACGCCTCCTTCGATCTGTCCTACGTGCGCTCCGCGACCGTCGGAGGGCCGACCGAACCCATCGGGGAACCGCAGCCGTCGCCCTACGACGTCGGCCTGGAGATGATGTTCGACGCGGCCCAGTGCCTGCGGCTCGGCCGGGACATCATCGCGAACGTCTCGACCGAGAACCATGAACTCGGCGTCGCCTGGCTGGAGCGCCACCTCGAAGGCCGCTTCCGCGTCCACCGCGTCCACCGGCTGAGCGACAGCCACATCGACAGCATGGTGCTGGCCCTCCGCCCCGGCCTGCTGCTGGTCCGCTCCGAGGCGGTCGCCGACTCCCTGCCGCCTGCCCTGCGCCGCTGGGACCGGATCGTCGCCCCCACCCCCACCCAGAACAACTTCCCGCGCTACGACGACGATGACCTCATCCTGACCAGCCCCTTCATCGACCTGAACGTGCTGTCGGTCGACCCGGAGACCGTGCTGGTCAACGAGGCGAGCCCGGAGCTGGTGCGGACCCTGGAGGACGCGAAGTTCACCGTCGTGCCGGTGCGCCACCGGCACCGGCGTCTCTTCGGCGGCGGATTCCACTGCTTCACCCTCGACACCGTGCGGGACGGTGGCCCCGAGGACTATCTCGAATGAGCAGGCCGCGGCGGACCGGGGCATTCCTGTGCCGCCCGGGGTGTAACGGCGGAGTTCGCCGATGGTGCCGCATCCGCCGGGTGAAAACGTAGGGCGGGGAACACCGCTCGCATACCGCCAGAACTCGAATTCGGGCCCATTCGGCTACAGGTATTCACCCCGTTCCTCCGCTCCTTTTCATGGAGAGCCCGGAGTTCCGGGGAATCCAGGAAATCTAGGGAGTCGTACTCATGAGGGCAGCGGACGGTCGGGACTCGGCGCTCGCCATCATCGGTGTCTCATGCCGTTTCGCCGGGGCGGAGAATCCGGACGCGTTCTGGCGGCTCCTTGCCTCAGGTGGCAGCGGCGTCGGCGAGGTACCGTCCGGCCGCTGGACGGGAGCCGCCGCCGAGCACACCCCCCGCACGGGTGGCTACCTGGAGCGCGTCGACGCGTTCGACGCCTCGTTCTTCGGGATCTCCCCGCGCGAGGCCCCGTTCGTCGACCCCCAGCAGCGGCTCGCCCTCGAACTGGGCTGGGAGGCCCTTGAGGACGCCCGGATCACGCCGGACCGGGTGCGCGGGACCCGGCTCGGCACGTTCGTCGGCGTCACGGGCGACGACTACGCCCAGCTCCTGTCCCCGCACGTCGGAACGCTCGCCACACAGCACGCACTGACCGGCGTACAGCGCGGCGTCCTCGCCAACCGGCTGGCCGCCTTCCTCGGCGCCCACGGACCGAGCATCACCGTCGACTCCGCGCAGTCCTCCTCTCTGGTGGCGCTCCACCTCGCGGGCGCGAGCCTGCGCGCGGGCGAGTCCGACGCCGCCCTGGTCTGCGGGGTCAACCTCCACCTGCTGCCCCAGAGCGTGCTGCTCGCCGCTCGCCTCGGCGCGCTGTCCACCCGTGGCGGCTGCTTCACCTTCGACGAGCGCGCCGACGGCTACGTACCCGGAGAGGGCGGCGGTGCCGTCGTCCTGAAACGCCTCGACACCGCACTCGCCGACGGCGACCGCATCCTGTGCCTGGTCCGCGGCAGCGCGACCAACAACGACCCGGGCGGCGCGACCCTGACGGCGCCCACCGCCGAGGCCCAGTCCGACGTGCTCACGTCCGCCTACCGCAGCGCCGGCATCGGGCCCGGCGCCGTACGCTACGTCGAGCTCCACGGCACCGGCACACCCACCGGCGACCCCGTCGAGGCCGCCGCGCTGGGCGAGGCCCTCGGCCGCCACCGCCCCGCCGAGCGGCCTCTCGCCGTCGGCTCGGTGAAGACCAACATCGGTCACCTGAGCGGCGCCGCCGGCATCGCCGGACTCATCAAGGTCGTCCTCTCCCTCAAGCACCGACGGCTGCCCGCCAGCCTCAACTTCGAGAACCCCAACCCGCGCATTCCCCTCGGCGAACTCAACCTCCGCGTGCAGCGGGACCCGGGTCCGTGGCCCGACGGACCCGCGCAGTCGGAGGGCGAAGCCGGTGAACTCGTCGCCGGTGTCAGCTCCTTCGGTATGGGCGGCACCAACTGCCATGTGGTGCTGTCCAGCTGGAACCCCCAGCCGACGCCGTCCCCCGCACCGACGCCGTCCCCCGCACCGACGCCGTCCCCTGCACCCACGACGGCGCTGCCAGAACTGCCGTGGCTGCTGTCCGGGCGCACCGATGCCGCCCTGCGCGACGCCGCCTCCCGGCTGGCGAGCTGCGGCGCGGCCGACGGCACGGAGGCGTCGGCGGCGGAGGTCGCGTGGTCCCTCGCCTCGACGCGCAAGGGCTTCGAGCGGCGCGCGGCCATCGTGGCGGCCACGCACGAGGATCTGCTGACCGGAGTACGCGGACTCGCCGACGGTGCCCCCACGTCCGACGTGGTGCTGTCCGGCCCGACGACCCCGGGCGAGGCGGCAGTTGTCTTCTCGGGCGGGGCCCCGAAGGCCGCCGGCGCGGTCGTGGCCCTGTCCGTCTTCCCGGTCTTCGCCCAAGCGCTGGCGGAGGTGTGCGAGGTCTTCGACGACGTGGCCGCCGAGGTCGCCGACACGCTTGGCCTGCCGGAGGGGGCGCGGACGCGACAGGGCGTGGAGGACGGAGGGTTCGGCGCGGCACTGCGTCAGGCCATGACGTCGGCCGCCGACGACGTGGAGCCGGGCCCGGGGGAGGGCGGCCGGGACCAGGCGGGCGCCTTCGCGTTCGGCGTGGCCTCGTGGCGGCTGCTGACGTCGTGGGGGCTGCGCCCGACGACGGTCGCGGGACACGCGGTGGGCGAGGTGACGGCCGCCCACGCGGCGGGTGTGTGGTCGCTGCGGGACGCGGCACGCCTGGCGCTGGCGCGCGGCTGGCTCGAAGAGACCTCACCGGCCCATGGGGCGGAGGCCTACCGCAGGGTGCTGTCCACGGTCGAGCCCGGCACCTCCCGGCTGACCGTGATGTCGACGATGCTGGGCGGGACGGCGGAGCCCGATCTGCTCCGGGACCCTGAGCACTGGTTGCGGCAGGCGCGGGAGACGGGCCCGTTCACCGACGACGCCTCGGCGCTGATGTGGGACAGCGACCTGTCGCTCGTCGTGGAGGCGGGACCGGACGCGGTTCCCACCTCCTCGGCCGCCGCGAACGATCCGGACGCGGCTCCCACCTCCTCGGCCGCCACGAACGATCCCGACACCGCTCCCACCTCCTCGGCCGCCACGAACGATCCCGACACCGCTCCCACCTCCTCGGCCGCCGCGAACGACGACGACGTCCCTCCCGCCTTCGTGCCGCTGCTCGCGGAAGACCGCGTATCGCTCAGGTCGCTGGCGACGCTGTGGGTGGCGGGCGCCGATGTCGACTGGACCCCTCTGCTGGGCGGCGTCCGGAGCGTCGACCTGCCGACCTACCCCTTCCAGCGCCGCCGCTTCTGGCTGGAGACGGGACCGGAACAGGCCGCCCCGCAGGCCGCGACCGGGACGGAGCCACCGGCCGCCGCGCAGGCACCCGTGGAGACCAGCGCGGCCACGGCACCCGCCGTTGACCCCGCGCACCCCGGACGCGAGGCCGTCGCCGCGCTGAGCGGGCTCACCGGACCGAAGCGGACGGCGGCCCTGCGTACGTTCGTGTGCGAGCAGGCGGCCGCCGTCATGCGGGACTCGGCCCCGGTCGACCCGGCGCTCACCTTCAAGGACCTCGGTTTCGACTCCGTCATGATCGAGGAGCTCGGCAGGATTCTCGCGGTGTGCACGGGGCTGCCCGTGAGGGGCAGCACGGTGTTCGACCACCCCACGCCGCAGGCGCTGGCCGCGCACCTCGACGCCTCGCTCACCACCGCCCCGGGGCCCACCGACCACTCCGGGCAGCCCGCCACCGGACTGGCCACACGCTCCGCATCGCCAGGTGCCACGGGCCCGGCCCAAGACCACTCCATTGCGCCGCACACCGCACGGCCGGACGACGGCATGACCGGCACCGCACCGGCCCAGGACACCCGCCCCCGGCACCCCGACGACGACGCCGTGGCCGTGGTCGGCATGGCCTGCCGCTACCCCGGCGGCGTCGCCTCGCCGGACGACCTCTGGCGCCTGGTCGCCGACGGCACGGCGCCCGACACCGCCTGGCCCACGGATCGTGGCTGGACGCCGCCCGGCGCGGACACCGGCCGGACCGCGCCCGGCGGCGGATTCCTCAGCGGGGCCGCGGACTTCGACGCCGACTTCTTCGGGATCTCGCCGCGCGAGGCGCTGACGATGGACCCGCAGCAGCGGCTGCTGCTGGAGACCTCCTGGGAAGCCCTCGAACAGGCCGGACTGGACCCGGACCGTCTGCGCGGCTCGACCACGGGCGTCTACGTAGGCGCCACACCGCACGACTACGGCCCCCGCGCCGACCAGGCGCCGGACCACCTCGCGGGCCAGATCCTCACCGGCAGCACCCCCAGCGTCATCTCCGGCCGGGTGGCCTACACGTTCGGCTTCGAGGGCCCGGCGGTGACGGTGGACACGGCGTGCTCGTCGTCGCTGGTCGCCATGCACCTGGCGGGGAGGGCCCTGCGGTCGGGCGAATGCGATCTGGCCCTGGCCGGCGGCGTGGCCGTCATGGCGACAGCCGGTATGTTCCGCGAATTCGGGCGGCAAGGGGGCCTGGCGGCGGACGGCCGGTGCAAGCCCTTCTCGGCCGACGCCGACGGTACGGCGTGGTCCGAGGGCGTGGGCGTCCTGGTGCTGGAGCGGCTGTCGGACGCCCGGCGCAACGGGCACCGTGTGCTCGCGGTCGTGCGGGGCAGCGCGGTCAACCAGGACGGGGCGTCGAACGGCCTGTCCGCGCCCAGCGGACCCGCGCAACAGCGGGTGATCCGGGCGGCGTTGGCGGATGCCGGGCTCGGCACGTCCGATGTGGACGTGGTGGAGGCGCACGGGACGGGGACGCGGTTGGGTGACCCGATCGAGGCGGAGGCGCTGCTCGCGACGTACGGGCAAGGGCGTGATCCCGAGCGGCCGTTGTGGCTGGGGTCGGTGAAGTCCAATGTCGGGCATACGCAGGCCGCTGCCGGTGTGGCGGGTGTGATCAAGATGGTGGAGGCGCTGCGCCATGGCACGCTGCCCGCCTCTCTGCATGCCGAGGAGCCGTCGCCGCAGGTCGACTGGTCGTCCGGCGGAGTGCGGTTGCTGGCTCGGGCGCGGGAGTGGTCCGGGGCGGAGCGGGTGCGCCGGGCGGGTGTGTCCTCGTTCGGGATCAGCGGCACCAACGCCCACCTCGTTCTGGAACAGGCCCCGGCCGAGACCGAGCCGGTGAGCAGCCGCGATGTGCCCTCGGTGGTGCCGTGGGTGCTCTCGGCCCGTGGCGCCGACGCGCTCCGCGGCCAGGCGGAGCGGCTGGCGGCGTTCGCGGACGCCCGCCCCGACGTGTCCGCGGCGGACGTGGGTCTCTCCCTGGCGGCCGGGCGTGCCGTGCACGGGCACCGTGCGGTGGTGGCGGGTGCGTCGCGGGAAGAGTTGCTCGACGGGGTGCGGGCGGTGGCCCGGGGCGAGGGCGATCCCGGTGTGACTCAGGTGGACGCGGATGTCGCACGGACGGTGTTCGTGTTCCCGGGGCAGGGGTCGCAGTGGGTGGGTATGGCGCTGGAGCTGCTGGCGGACGTTCCGGCTTTCGCGGAGCGGCTGGAGGAGTGCGCGGCGGCTCTGGAGCCGTACATGGAGATACCTCTCTTGGAGGCGTTGGGCGACGCGGCGGCCTTGGAGCGGGTGGAGGTGGTGCAGCCCGCGCTCTGGGCGGTGATGGTGTCGCTTGCGCGGGTGTGGGAGTGGTTCGGGGTGCGTCCCGCCGCGGTAGTCGGACATTCGCAGGGTGAGATCGCGGCTGCGGTGGTGGCGGGCGCGCTGAGTCTGGAGGACGGAGCGCGCGTGGTCGCGCTGCGCAGCCGGGCCATCGCCGAGGAACTCGCGGGCCACGGCGGCATGGTCGCCGTCCAGCGACCCCTCGCCGAGGTGGAGGGGATGCTCGCCGCCTTCGACGGGGAACTGACCGTCGCCGCCGTGAACGGGCCCGGATCCACCGTGGTCTCCGGCGGCACCGCCGCGCTCGACGACCTGATGGCGCAGTGCGAGAGCCGTGGCGTCCGGGCCCGCCGCATCCCCGTCGACTACGCCTCCCACTCGGCGCAGGTGGACACCATCGCCGACCGGATCCTCGCCGACCTCGCCCCGATCCGGGCGGGCCGCGCCCAGGTGCCGCTCTTCTCGACGGTCACCGGCGACTGGCTCGGCGACGATGTGCCGGACGCCGCCTACTGGGTGCGCAACCTCCGCCACCGGGTCCGCTTCGAAGAGGCCGTACGGGAGTTGGCCGCCGACGGCTTCGACGCCTTCGTGGAATGCAGCGCCCACCCGGTGCTCGCCGGCAACATGACGCACACCCTGGAGGAGACCGGCCGGGACGCGGTCGTGACCGGCTCGCTGCTGCTCGGCGACGGCGGCCTGCGGCGCCTCCTCACCTCACTGACCGCCGTCTTCACCCACGGCATATCCGTGGACTGGAGCCGCGTCTACACCGGCACCGGTGCCCGCCACGTCCCGCTGCCCACGTACGCCTTCCAGCGCGAGCGCTACTGGCTCGACCCCGTCAGCGGCGGCGGCACCCCGGACGTCGCGTCCGCCGGGCTCACCCCGGCCGGCCACCCGTTGCTCGGCGCGGTCCTGCGCACCGCGGGCGACGAGGGCCTCGTCCTGACCGGGCGGCTCACCCCGCACAGCCACCGCTGGCTGCACGACCACGCGGTCGGCTCCCTCCCGCTGCTGTCTGGTACCGCCCTGCTCGAACTGGCGGTGCACGCCGGGGACCGGAACGGCACCCCCCACCTCGACGAACTCACCCTGCACGAGCCGCTCCCGCTGCCCACCGGAAGCGGCATCACGGACCTCCAGGTCACCGTCACCGCCGACGGCCCCGACCGCGCCACCGCGACCGTGCACAGCAGGCCCGGGGCCGACGACGGCCAGGACACCCGGGGCTCCCAGCTGCCCTGGACCCACCACGCGACAGCGACCCTGAGCGCGACCGCCCCGGCCCCCGCCGCCCCCGACTGGGCCGCCACCTGGCCGCCCCCCGGCACCACCGAGACCGACCTCACCGGCCTCTACGACGAACTGGCCGACGACGGCTACGTCTACGGCCCCGCCTTCCAGCTCCTCGCCCGCATGTGGAACGCCCCCGACGGCACCGTCTACGCCGAGGCACGGCTGCCCGGGCACGACGACGCCGCCGCCCCGCACGACGAGGACTTCGCCCTCCATCCGGCCCTCCTCGACGCCGTCCTGCACGCCGTCGTCACCACCACCCGCTCCGAGGACGGCGTGCGCCTGCCGTACGCCTTCAACGACGTCGCCGTCACCGCACCCGGCGCCCGCACACTGCGCGCGCGGATCACCCCCTCCGGTGACTCCACCGTCGCCCTCGACCTCGCCGAACCGTCGGGTCGGCGGGCAGCGAGCATCGGCTCCCTCACGCTGCGACCCGCGGACCTCGCACGGCTCACCGCGTCCCACGAGGCGACGCCCCGCTCCCTGTTCGCCGTGGAGTGGGAGCCGCTGACGCTGCCCGGCGAGACGCGCCCCACGGGACAGTGGGCCGTCCTGGGCGACGACGACGCCCCCGTCCTCGCCACACTCCGGAACGCCGGCGCCGCGCCGGACGTCCACCGCGACCTCGACGGCCTGCGTGCCGCCCTCGACGCAGGCGCCGCCGCGCCCGACATCCTCGTATGGACCGTGGGCGACGGGCCATGGAGCGTGGACGACGAGCCATGGAGCGTGGGCGACGGGCCATGGAGCGTGGGCGACGGGCCACGGACCATGGACGAACGGCGGCGGACCATGGACGATCGGCGGCGGGACGCCACGGTGACCGCCGCCCACCAGCACGCGGCCACGGCCCTGGAGACCGCCCGCGCCCTGCTCCTCGACGAACGGCTGGCCGGTACCCGGCTGTTCGCCGTCACCGAGGGAGCGGCGGGCCCGGCCCCGGTGACCGACGTCGCGGCCGCCACCGTCTGGGGCCTCCTGCGCAGCGCGCACACCGAGACCCCCGGACGGTTCCTCCTGGCCGACACCGACCGGGATCCCGCGTCGCTGCGCCTCCTGCCCGCCGTCGCCGCGGGCGACGAACCCCAGGTCGCCCTGCGCGCGGGACAGGCCCACACCCCCCGGCTCGCCCGTGTCACAGGACGGGTCGAGTCCACCGCCGTCCCCTTCGGTCCCGACAGCACGGTCCTGCTCACCGGCGCCACCGGACACATCGGCCGCCTTGTCGCCCGGCGCCTGGTCCGTGAGCACGGTGTACGCCGACTCGTCCTCGTCAGTCGGCGGGGAGGCGAGGCGACCCGCGACCTCACCGCCGAACTCGCGGGAGAGGGCTGCGAGGTGACCACCCTCGACTGCGATCCGGCGGACCACGACGCCCTGCGGACCGCGCTCGCGGGCCTCGGCGCCGACCACGCCCTGACCGCGGTGGTGCACGCGGCGGGCGTCCTCGACGACGGAACCGTCACCTCCCTGACGGCCGACCAGCTCACGACCGTGCTGCGCCCCAAGGTGGACGCCGCCTGGAACCTGCACGACCTCACCCGCGACGAGCCGCTGACCGCGTTCGTCCTCATGTCCTCGGTCTCCGGCGTCCTCGGCGGCGCGGGACAGGCCAACTACGCCGCCGCCAACGCGTTCCTCGACGCACTCGCCGCGCACCGGGCCGATCTGGGCCTGCCGGGACAGAGCCAGGCCTGGGGCCTGTGGGACCAGGACGACCGCAGTGGCGGCATGGCCTCGGGCCTCGACACCACCGACCGCGCGAGGCTGGCCCGGCTCGGCGTCGCGCCGCTGCCCGAGGAGCAGGCCCTCGCGCTGTTCGACCGGGCCGTCGCGGACCCCGCTCCGCTCACCGTGCCCACCAGGCTGGACCTCCGGCAGGTGCGCGAACAGGCGGAGAGCGAGGGGATCCCGGTCCTGCTGCGCGGGCTCGTCCGTCCCCCGCGGCCCGCGGGCGGCGACGGAACGTTCACCGAGCGCCTGACGGCACTGTCGCCCGACGAACGGCTCGACCTGGCCCTCGGACTCGTCCGCGAACTGGCCTCCGCCGTCCTCGGCCACGCCTCGGCCGACCGGGTCCCGGTCACGCGCGCCTTCCGCGACTTCGGCTTCGACTCACTCAGCGCACTCGAACTGCGCAACCGCCTGAACAACGCCACCGGACTGCGCCTTCCCGCCGGACTGGTCTTCGACCACCCCACCCCGACGGAACTCGCCGCCCACCTGGTGGACCAACTGGTGGGCGAGGAACCGGGGGAGGAGCCCGCCGCGCCCACGGCCCCCACCGATGAACCCCTCGCGATCGTCGGCATGGCCTGCCGCTACCCCGGCGGCGTCACCAGCCCCGAGGAACTGTGGGAGCTGGCCGCCACCGGCGGCGACGGCATCGGCCGCTTCCCGGCCGACCGGGGCTGGGACCTCGACGGACTGCACCACCCCGACCCGGACCACACCGGCACCTCGTACACGCGCGAAGGCGGATTCCTTTACGACGCGGGCGACTTCGACGCGGGCTTCTTCGGGATCTCGCCGCGTGAGGCGCTGGCCATGGACCCGCAGCAGCGGCTGCTCCTGGAGACCTCCTGGGAAGCCCTCGAACAGGCCGGGCTCGACGCGGACGGCCTGCACGGCAGCCGCACCGGAGTCTTCGCCGGGCAGGTCTACCACGACTACGCACCGACCCCGGACCGGACCCCCGGGCACGTCGAGGGCCTGCTCATGACCGGCAGCGCGGGCAGTGTCCTGTCCGGCCGGGTGGCCTACACGTTCGGCTTCGAGGGCCCGGCGGTGACGGTGGACACCGCGTGCTCGTCGTCGCTGGTGGCGATCCACCTGGCGGGGAGGGCCCTGCGGTCGGGCGAGTGCGATCTGGCCCTGGCCGGCGGCGTGACGGTCATGGCCACCCCCGCACCCTTCGTCCAGTTCTCCCGGCAACGGGGTCTGGCGGCCGACGGCCGCTGCAAGCCCTTCTCGGCCGACGCCGACGGCATAGGTATGTCCGAGGGCGCGGGCGTCCTCGTCCTGGAGCGGCTGTCCGACGCCCGGCGCAACGGACACCGCGTACTCGCGGTCGTCCGGGGCAGCGCGACCAACCAGGACGGGGCGAGCAACGGCCTCACGGCACCGAACGGCCCTGCCCAACAGCGGGTCATCCGGGCGGCGTTGGCGGATGCCGGGCTCGGCACGTCCGATGTGGACGTGGTGGAGGCGCACGGGACGGGAACGAGGCTGGGCGACCCGATCGAGGCGGAGGCGCTGCTCGCGACGTACGGGCAAGGGCGTGATCCCGAGCGGCCGTTGTGGCTGGGGTCGGTGAAGTCCAACGTCGGGCATACGCAGGCCGCTGCCGGTGTGGCGGGTGTGATCAAGATGGTGGAGGCGCTGCGTCACGACCTGCTGCCCGCCTCGCTGCACGCGGACGAGCCGTCGCCGCATGTCGATTGGGCGGCGGGCGGGGTGCGGCTGCTGGCTCGGGCGCGGGAGTGGTCCGGGGCGGAGCGGGTGCGCCGGGCGGGTGTGTCCTCGTTCGGGATCAGCGGCACCAACGCCCACCTCATCCTGGAAGAGGCACCCGTCGAGACCGGGCCCGGGGCCGAGCGACGCGTCGAACTCCCGGTCGTGCCTTGGGTGATCTCCGGCCACCACCAGGACGCTCTGCGGGCACAGGCCGGTCGCCTCGCGGCCTTCGTCGAGACACACCCGGACACCTCCGCCACAGAGATCGGCGCGGCACTCGCGGCGGGCCGTGCGGTGCGGGGACACCGTGCGGTGGTGGCGGGTGCGTCGCGGGAGGAACTGCTCGACGGAGTGCGGGCGGTGGCCCGGGGCGAGGGCGACCCCGGTACGGCACGGGCCGAGGCTGACACCGCGCGAACGGTGTTCGTGTTCCCGGGTCAGGGGTCGCAGTGGGTGGGGATGGCGCTGGAGTTGCTGGCGGACGTCCCGGTGTTCGCGGAGCGGCTGGAGGAGTGTGCGGCGGCGTTGGAGCCGTTCATGGACGTTCCGTTGGTGGAGGCGTTGGGTGATGGTGCGGCGTTGGAGCGGGTGGAGGTGGTGCAGCCAGCGCTCTGGGCGGTGATGGTGTCGCTGGCGCGGGTCTGGGAGTGGTTCGGGGTGCGTCCCGCCGCGGTGGTGGGTCATTCGCAGGGTGAGATCGCGGCTGCGGTGGTGGCGGGTGCGTTGAGTCTGGAGGACGGGGCGCGCGTGGTGGCGCTGCGCAGCCGGGCCATCGCCGCCGAGCTCGCAGGTCACGGGGGCATGGCGTCGGTGGCAGCCGCCGAGAAGGACGTACGGCGACTTCTGGACGGCATCACGGAGCCCGTGACCGTGGCCGCGGTCAACGGGCCGGCCACCACCGTCGTCTCCGGCACCCCCGAAGGGCTCGACGCGCTCAGGACCCGGTGCGAGCGCGACGCAGTGCGCTACCGCCGCATCCCGGTCGACTACGCCTCCCACTCCGGGCAGGTGGACGCGCTCGCCGACCGTATCCTCGCCGACCTCGCCCCGATCCGGGCGGGCCGCGCCCAGGTGCCGTTCTTCTCGACGGTCACCGGCGACTGGCTCGGCGACGACGTGCCGGACGCCGCCTACTGGGTGCGCAACCTGCGCCGGCCGGTGCGGTTCCAGGAAGCCGTACGCGCTCTCGCCGCCACGGGTACGGCTACGGGTGCGTTCGTGGAGTGCAGCGCGCACCCGGTGCTGACCGCGGCCGTGGAGGACACCCTTGAGGAGGCCGGTCACGAGGCCGCGGTGACGGGAACCCTGCGCCGCGACGACGGAGGGCCGCGACGCCTGTTCGCCTCGCTCGGCGAGGCCTTCGCCCAAGGCGCGCCCGTGGACTGGGCGAAGGCGTTCGCCGCCGTCGACGCCGGGCACGTCGATCTCCCCACCTACGCCTTCCAGCGCGAACGCTACTGGTGGGAGCCTGCCACGCCGCACGGGTACGCCGCCGCGCAGGACACCTCGGGCCCCGGCGACGACACCGGCTTCTGGGAAGCGGTGCAGAGCGACGACACCGAGGCCCTCGCCGGCCTGCTCGACGTGGACGGGGACGCCCTGGCGGGTGTGCTGCCCGCTCTGCGGACCTGGCGCAGGCACCGTACGGACCGGGCCGCCGTCGACTCCTGGCAGTACCACGTGCGCTGGGCTCCCACCGCGCTGCCCGCCGCCCCGGTCCTGACCGGGACGTGGCTGCTGGCGGTCCCTGCCGACTCCGTCGCGGCGGCCGACTGCGCCGATACGGTCGCCGCCGCCGTGCGCGACCACGGGGGTGACGTCACCACGCTCACCGTGACCGCGGACGCCACCCGGGACGACATCGCGGACCTGCTGCCCGAGGGGACGTTTACGGGTGTGCTGTCCCTGCTGAGCGTCGTCGACAGCGACAGCGACAGCGACAGTGGCAGTGGCAGTGGCAGTGGCAGTGGCAGTGGCAGCGGCAGGGGCAGCGACAGCGGCGCCGAGGAGCGGGTCGGGCGCACCGGACTCACCACCACCGCCGCCCTCTTCCAGGCGCTCGGCGGGGCCCAGACGTGCGGCCCCCTGTGGTGCCTGACCCATGACGCGATCACCGCCACCGCGCAGGACGCGCGGACCGTGCGCGACCACGCCGCCGCCCAGCAGATGGTGTGGGGCTTCGGCAGGATCGCGGCTCTGGAACACCCCGAGCGGTTCGGTGGACTCGTCGACCTGCCCGCACGCCCCGACGGGCCCACGGGCCGCCTCCTCGCGGCGGTCCTGGCCGGTGACAGCGGCGAGGACCAGGTGGCCCTGCGCCCGTCCGGCGCGCTCGTCCGGCGTCTGTCCCGCACCGGCGCGGTCGGGACCCGGCCGGCGTGGCGCCCGCGCGGCACCGTCCTGGTGACCGGCGGTACCGGAGGTCTCGGCGCCCGCGTGGCCCGTCACCTCGCGGAGCAGGGCGCCCAGCACCTCCTGCTGGTCAGCCGGCGCGGTCCCGACGCGCCGGGCGCCGCCGAACTCCGCACCGAACTGGAGGAGAGCGGCGTCGGTGTCACGCTCACCTCGTGCGACGTCGGCGACCGCGCGGCCCTCGCCGAGCTGCTCGCGACCGTGCCCGCCGACCGCCCCCTGACGGCGGTCGTGCACACCGCCGCCGTCCTGGACGACTCCGTCGTCGACGGCCTCACCCCCGACCGGATCGACCAGGTCCTGCGGGTCAAGGCCGACGGCGCCCGGCACCTGCACGAGCTGACCCGGGACGCCGACCTGGACGCCTTCGTGCTCTTCTCCTCCCTCGCGGGCACGCTGGGCGCCTCCGGACAGGGCAACTACGCCCCCGGCAACGCCTACCTGGACGCGCTCGCCGAGCAGCGGCACGCGCTGGGACTGCCCGCCACCTCCATCGCCTGGAGCATCTGGGACGAGCGCGGCATGGCCACCGAGGGCGACATCGAGGCGACCGCAGGCCGCCACGGTCTGCCCGTGATGGACCCCGGCCTGGCCGCCGCGGCCCTCCTCACGGTGGCCGGCGACACGGAACCGACCGTCGTGATCGCGGATGTGGAGTGGGACAGGTTCCACGTGGCCTTCACCGCCACCCGCCCCAGCCCCTTCCTCTCGGACCTGCCCGAGGTCCGGCAACTCACCACCGCGGACGCCGCCGGGCCCGACCCCGAAACGGCCCCGGGCGCCGACGGGCTCGCCGGGCGCATCGCCGCACTGGGCGACCGCGCCGAACAGCAGGCCGCCCTGCTCTCCCTCGTCCGCGAACAGGCCGCCAAGGTCCTCGGCCACTCGGGGCCCGAGGCCGTCGACCCCACGACCGCCTACCGCGACCTCGGCTTCGACTCGGTCACCGCCGTCGAACTGCGCAACCGCCTGAACAAGGTGACCGGGCTCCGGCTCCCCACCACCCTCGTCTTCGACCACCCCACGGCCCGCGATCTCGCCGCCCGTCTGCGGGACGAACTCGTCGGCGGACGCGACACGGACCCCGCCCCTGCCGCCGCGCCCGGCCCCGTCCCCGCCCCGGCGGACGACGACGACCCGATCGCCATCGTCGGCATGGGCTGCCGTTTCCCCGGAGACATCCGCTCCCCGCAGCAGCTGTGGCAGCTGCTCCGCGACGGGGGCGACGCCATCACCCCGTTCCCCGACGACCGGGGCTGGGACCTCGACACCCTCCGGGGGACCGGCTCCGGTGACCGGACCGGCACGTCGACCGCCCAGGAGGGCGGATTCCTGCACGACGCGGGCGACTTCGACGCGGAGTTCTTCGGGATCTCGCCGCGTGAGGCGCTGGCGATGGACCCGCAGCAGCGGCTGCTCCTGGAGACCACCTGGGAGGCGCTCGAACAGGCGGGCATCGACCCGACCACTCTGCACGGCACCCGCGCGGCCGTGTTCACCGGCACCAACGGCGGCGACTACCTCGCCATCAGCCCCGACGTCCCCGAGGAGACCGCCGGGTACGTCGCCACGGGCAACACCGGCAGCGTCCTGTCCGGCCGCGTCGCCTACACCCTCGGCCTTGAGGGACCCGCCCTCACCGTCGACACCGCCTGCTCGGCCTCCCTCGTCGCCCTGCACCTGGCCGTGCGCTCGCTCCGCCAGGGCGAGAGCGATCTGGCCCTGGCCGGTGGCGTGACCGTCATGTCCACCCCGGGCATCTTCACCGAGTTCACCCGCCAGGGCGGCCTGGCCCCCGACGGGCGCAGCAAGGCGTTCGGAGCCGGCGCGGACGGCGCCGGGTTCGCCGAGGGCGTCGGCGTCCTCGTCGTCGAACGACTCTCGGACGCCCGCCGCAACGGCCACCAGGTCCTCGCGGTCGTACGGGGCAGCGCGGTCAACCAGGACGGTGCGTCGAACGGCCTGTCCGCGCCCAGCGGCCCCGCCCAACAGCGCGTCATACGGGCGGCGTTGGCGGACGCCGGGCTCGACGGGTGCGACGTGGACGTGGTGGAGGCGCACGGTACGGGTACGAAGCTGGGCGACCCGATCGAGGCCGGTGCGCTGCTGGCCACGTACGGGCAGGGCAGGGACCCGGAGCGGCCGCTGTGGCTTGGGTCGGTGAAGTCGAACATCGGGCACACCCAGGCCGCCGCCGGTGTCGCGGGCGTCATCAAGACCGTACTCGCCCTGCGGCACGGCACCTTGCCGCCCACCCTGCACGCCGACGAGCCCTCGGCTCACGTCGACTGGTCCTCCGGCGCCGTGTCCCTCCTCACCGCGCCGCGCGACTGGCCCGCGACAGGACGGCCCCGGCGGGCCGGAGTCTCCTCGTTCGGCGTCAGCGGAACCAACGCCCACGTCATCCTGGAACAGGGACCGGACGCCGACCCGCACGACTCCGACCCTCACGACGACGACCATGGCTCCGACGACCACCGCTCCGACGGCACCTTCGAACCCTGGACCCTGTCGGCGCAGTCCGACGCGGCCCTGCGTGAACAGGCCAGGCGCCTGCTCCCGCTCGCGCAGGAGGGGGCCGCCCGGAGCGGCGACATCGGCCACACCCTCGCGACCACACGCGCCGTGCTCGACCATCGCGCGGTCGTCCTCGGCGCCGACGGCACCGACCTGGCCGGCGCCCTGACCGACCTCGCCGAGGGCCGGCAGACACCCGACATCGTCCGCGGCACGGCCACCCCCTCCGACGGCCGCGTCGTCTTCGTGTTCCCGGGTCAGGGAACGCAGTGGGTGGGCATGGCGCTGGAGCTGCTGGCGGATGTTCCGGTGTTCGCGGAGCGGCTGGAGGAGTGTGCGGCGGCGTTGGAGCCGTTCATGGATGTTCCGTTGGTGGAGGCGTTGGGTGATGGTGCTGCGTTGGAGCGGGTGGAGGTGGTGCAGCCTGCGCTCTGGGCGGTGATGGTGTCGTTGGCGCGGGTGTGGGAGTGGTTCGGGGTGCGTCCGGCCGCGGTGGTGGGTCATTCGCAGGGTGAGATCGCCGCGGCTGTGGTGGCGGGTGCGTTGAGTCTGGAGGACGGGGCGCGCGTGGTGGCGCTGCGCAGCCGGGCCATCGCCGCCGAACTCGCGGGCCACGGCGGCATGGTGGCCGTGGAACAGCCCCTCGCCGAGGTGGAGAGGATCCTCTCCTCCTACGACGGGGACTACGACGGGGACAACGGCGAGGCTGTTCACGGCGGGGAACTGACCGTCGCCGCCGTGAACAGCCCCGCCACCACAGTGGTCTCCGGCAGCACCGAGGCGCTCGACGGCCTGATGGCGGACTGCGAGAAGCGCGGCATCCGGGCCCGCCGCGTTCCCGTCGACTACGCCTCCCACTGTGAACAGGTCGAGACGATCCGCGCCCAGGTCGAGAAGGCGGTGGCCGACGTGGCGCCGCGGCCCACACGGATACCGTTCTTCTCCACGGTGACCGGAGGCGAACTCGCCCACACGGAACTGGACGGCACCTACTGGTACCGCAATCTGCGGTCCACCGTCCGCTTCGAGGAGACCGTACGCGCCCTGCTCGACGCGGGATTCCGCAGGTTCGTCGAGGCCAGCGCCCACCCGGTGCTGACCACCGGGGTGCAGATCACGGCCGAGGACCACGGCACGGACGTGACCGTCACCGGCACACTGCGCCGCGACGACGGCGGCCGGCCGCGCCTGATGCGGTCGCTGGCCGAGGCGTTCGTCACCGGCGTACCCGTGCGGTGGGCCCGCTCCTACGAAGGCCGCCCGGTCCGGCGGGTCGAGCTGCCCACGTACGCCTTCCAGCACAAGCGCTACTGGGTGGCGGACGGCGGCGCCGCCGGTCGCCGTACCTCCACACACCAGGACGGCGCGGAAGCCACCGGGCACGCCCTGCTAGGCAGCGCGGTGCCGCTGCCCGGGACCGGCGGGGCCCTGTTCACCGGGCGGCTGTCGCTGCGGGACCAGCCCTGGCTCAGCGACCACGCCGTACGCGGCCGCGTACTGGTGCCGGGCACGGCCCTCCTGGACATGGTCCTGCGCGCCGGGGACGCCGTCGGCTGCGACCGCGTGGAGGAACTGATCCTCGAGACGCCGCTGCTCCTGGACGCCTCCCGGCCGACACAGGTGCAGGTGCTGGTCGCCGGGGCCGCGGAGGACGGCAGCCGTACGGTGGACCTGCATGCCCGGGTCCAGGACCCGGCGTCCCAGGACTCCGGTTCCCAGGACACGGAGTGGGTGCGGCACGCGCGGGCGACGCTCGTGAGCGACGCCGGGCACCCGGACATCACGGACTCCGAGAACTGGCCCCCGGCCGACGCGCAGCCCGTGGACATCACCGGCCTCTACGAGCGGCTGCACGAGCAGGGACTCACGTACGGGGAGCAGTTCCAGAGGCTCACACAGGTATGGCGCGGGCCGCGGGGCGAGCTGTTCGCCGAGGTTTCCGCGCCCGGGACGGACGTGACGGGCTTCGGTATCCACCCGGCGCTCCTCGACGCCGCCCTCCACGCCTGGCCCGCCTGCGCGGACGAAGAGGCCATCGGACGGCTGCCCTTCCTCTGGACCGGCGTCACCCTGCACGCCACCGGCGCGACGCGGTTGCGGGCCACGCTCGTACCGACCGCCGAGGGCGCCTACTCGGTACAGGTCACGGACAGTTCGGGTCTGCCGGTCCTGTCCGCCGACGGACTCCTGACACGTCCGCTCGACGAGGCGCGGCTTCCGGCCCCGCCCGAGGACGGCGTCGCCGCCGCCTACCGGGTCGCCTGGACCCGCGTACCGGCACCGGCCCCGAAGGACGAAACGCCGCGGGTCGCGGTGCTCGGCGACACGGCCGAGGGGTTGCCCGTGACGGATACGGAGCACGCCGGGTACGCCGACCTGGAAGCACTGGAGGCACATCTGACGGGCGGGGACGAGTCGTCGGCGCCCGGTCACGTCCTGGTGGACCTGAGGACCGAAGCATTCCCGTGCGCCGATGAAGACATGGCCGCTGCCGCCGAGGGCATGGCCCTTCGCGCGCTGCAACTGGCGCAGCAGTGGCTGGCGAGCGACCACTTCACGGAGTCCCGGCTGGTCCTCGTCACCGGCGGCGCCGTACAGGTCCACGGCGGCGAACGCCTGGACCACCTCGCGGCCGCACCCGTATGGGGACTGGTGCGTTCGGCACAGACCGAGCACCCCGGGCGCTTCGTCCTCCTCGACGTCCTCGACGTCCTCGACCGGACCGACGCGACGCCCGACACGGTGCTGGGTGCCCTGGCCACGGGCGAGCCCCAACTCGCCGTCCGCGGCGACGATATCCTCGTTCCGCGGCTGGTGCGCGGCGAGGAGTCGCCGACGCACGTGCACATGCCGGCCCCGGCAGGGGAGCGGGCGGAGCCCGTCCCGGCGCACGACGAGGACCTGGCCGGGGAACGGCGTCTCGCCCACGCCGGGAACGGCACCCTCGAAGGGATCGTCTGGGGCCCGTCGCCCGAGAACAAGGGAGGCGAGGGCCAGGGCAGTCGCACGCTGGGCGAGCACGAGGTGCGCATAGCGATCCGGGCCGTCGGGCTCAACTTCCGTGACGTACTGATCCCATTGGGCATGTACCCGGACGCGGAGAACGCGCGGATGGGCAGTGAGGGCGCGGGCGTGGTCACCGGGATCGGGCCCGGCGTGACGGGTGTCGCGGTCGGCGATCGGGTCATGGGCGTCTGGCAGGACGGGTTCCGCTCCTCCGTCGTGGTGGACGAGCGGGTCGTGGTGGCGATCCCGGAGGGGTGGTCGTTCGTGGAGGCGGCGTCGGTTCCGGTGGCGTTTGTGACGGCGTTTTATGCGTTGGTTGATGTGGCGGGTGTGCGGTCGGGGGAGACGGTGTTGGTGCATGCGGCGGCGGGTGGTGTGGGGATGGCTGCGGTGCAGTTGGCGCGGTGGTTGGGGGCGGAGGTGTGTGCGACGGCGAGTGAGTCGAAGTGGCCGGTGGTGCGGGGGCTTGGGGTGGCGGAGGGGTGTATTGCTTCGTCGCGGTCGGTGGGGTTTGCGGAGGTGTTTCGTTCGGGTGTGGATGTGGTGGTGGATTCGTTGGCGGGGGAGTTGGTGGATGCGTCGTTGGGGTTGGTGCGTCCGGGTGGCCGGTTCGTGGAGCTGGGCAAGGCGGATGTGCGGGATCCGGGGGAGGTTGCTGCCGCCTATGACGGCGTGATGTACCGGGCGTTCGACCTCGCGGAGGTGGCACCCGAGCGCCTGGGAGAGATGCTGCGCGAGGTCGTGGAACTGTTCAGGGCCGGTGCGCTGGAGTTGCTGCCGAGGCAGGAATGGGATGTGCGGCGGGCGGGTGAGGCGTTCGCGCTGATGAGCCGGGCGAAGCATGTGGGCAAGCTGGTGCTCAGTGTGCCGCCGACTGGTCGGCCTGTGGCATCTCCCTCGGAGGGTGAGGGTGAGGGCGCAGGTGGTTGGGTGTTGGTGTCGGGTGGTTCGGGTGTGCTGGGTGGTGTGGTGGCGCGGCATCTGGTCCGGGAGCGGGGTGTGCGCCGGTTGGTGTTGTTGAGCCGTAGTGGTGAAGTGGGCGCTCTGGTGCTGGAGTTGGCGGGTCTGGGTGCTGAGGTGCGGTCGGTGGTGTGTGATGTGGCGGACCGTGTGGCGTTGCGGGGTGTGGTGGAGGGTTTGCCGGGTGGTGTGTCGGGGGTGGTGCACGCGGCGGGTGTGCTGGATGACGTGGTGGTGGAAAGGCTGTCGCCGGAGCGGCTGGAAGGTGTGCTGGCGGCGAAGGTGGTGGGTGGGTGGAATCTGCATGAGGTGATGGCGGATTCGCAGGGCCTGTTTGTGTTGTTCTCGTCGGCTGCTGGGGTGTTGGGGGCTGCGGGGCAGGCGAATTATGCGGCGGGGAACGCGTTCTTGGATGGGTTGGCGGCGTTCCGGCGGGCGCGTGGCTTGTCGGGTGTGTCGGTGGCGTGGGGGTTGTGGGAGCAGCGCAGTGTGATGACGGGAGGGTTGGAGCGGGCGGATCTGGCGCGGATGCGTCGGATGGGTGTGCTGCCGATGTCCACGGAGGACGGGCTGCGCCTCCTCGACACCGCCGAACAGTCGACGGACAGCTTGATCGTGGCCGCGCGGTTCGACCCCCGGGCCCTGGCCGCGGGCGGAGCCGACGGCGCCGTCGGACCCATGGCGCGGGACGACCGCGCGCGCACCTCCGTACCTCTTCGGCGCCGAACCGTCGCGTCCGTCGCGTCCGTCGCTTCCGACGAGGCCGACGCGCAGCCCGACGGCCCCGCGCTGCCGGCGCGCCTCGCCGGACTGGGCGACGCCGAACGGCATCAGCTGGTCCTGCGCACCGTGAGGGAACACGCGGCGACCGTGCTGGGGTACGACTCGGCCACCGCGATCCCCGTCGAACGGGGCTTCCTGGATCTCGGGATCGACTCGCTCACCGCGGTCGAACTGCGCAACCGGCTGAAGACCGAGACCGGCCTGCCCCTGGCCGCCACCCTGGTCTTCGACCATCCCGATGCCACCCGCCTCGCCCACTACCTCGCGCAGGCGCTGGGCCCTCAGGAGGCCGACGGCACACCCGCGGATGGAGACGCGCATGCCGGCCCGGGGCGGCGTGCGCACGCGGGCAGCGCTCAGGCGACCGCCCCCGAAGCGGATGCGCCCGACGTGTCCGGGCGCCTGGAGTCGGCGGACGCCGACGAACTCTTCGACTTCATCGACCGGGAATTCGGTCCGAACTGACCGCCACGGCGCCGCCCCTGGCCCCCAGCGACCAGGCGGGCGCCGTCCGATCCATGACCCCGCGGCAAGACCATGTGAGGCCCTGATGCCGGAAGATGACAAGCTCCTCGGCTACCTGCGCCGGGTGACCGCCGACCTGCACGACACCCGGGGACGGCTGCGCGAGATCGAGGCCGCGGCCCACGAACCGATCGCCGTCGTCGGCATGGCCTGCCGCTTCCCCGGCGGCGTCACCACCCCCGAGGAGCTCTGGCAGCTCGTCCGCGACGGCGCCGACGCCATCACCCCCTTCCCCGACGACCGGGGCTGGGACACCGACGCTGCCTACGACCCCGACCCGGACGCCCCCGGACGCACCTACGTCCGGGAGGGCGGCTTCCTGCACGACGCCGGTGACTTCGACGCCGGTTTCTTCGGGATTTCCCCGCGTGAGGCCGACGCGATGGATCCTCAGCAGCGCCTCCTGCTCGAAGCGTCCTGGGAAGCCGTCGAGCGGGCGGGCATCGACCCCGCCACCCTCAAGGGCCGTGCCGCCGGGGTCTTCGTCGGCGCCGTCGCGCTCGACTACGGGCCGCCCCTGGACGCCGCCGACGGCATCGAGGGACACCTGATGACCGGCACGACCACCAGCGTCCTGTCCGGCCGCATCTCCTACACGCTCGGACTTCAGGGGCCCGCCGTCACGGTGGACACCGCCTGCTCGTCGTCCCTCGTCGCCCTGCACCTGGCCGTGCGCTCGCTCCGCCAGGGTGAGTGCGATCTCGCCCTCACCGGCGGTGTCACCGTCATGCCCACCCTCGGCACCTTCATGGGGTTCAGCCGTCAGCGGGGCCTCGCCCCCGACGGCCGGTGCAAGCCCTTCTCCGCCGCCGCCGACGGCTTCGGGCCTGCGGAGGGCGCCGGGATGTTCTGCCTCGAACGGCTCTCCGACGCCCGCCGCAACGGTCACCGTGTCCTTGCCGTCGTCCGCGGCACGGCGGTCAACCAGGACGGCGCCAGCAGCGGACTCTCCGCCCCGAACGGTCCCGCACAACAGCAGGTCATCCGGGCGGCGCTGGCCGACGCCGGGCTCGACGGGTCCGACGTGGACGTGGTGGAGGCGCACGGCACCGGCACCAAGCTGGGCGACCCGATCGAGGCCGGGGCACTGCAGGCGACATACGGGCAAGGGCGCGATCCCGAACGGCCTTTGTGGCTTGGGTCGGTGAAGTCGAACATCGGGCACACCCAGGCCGCCGCCGGAGCTGCCGGCGTCATGAAGACCGTACTGGGCCTGCGCCACCAGGAACTGCCGCGCACGCTCCACGCCGACGATCCGTCCCCGCACGTCGACTGGTCCACCGGAACCCTGCGGCTGCTCACCCGGCCCGTTCCCTGGGCCCGGGGCGAACGGCCGCGCCGGGCCGGGGTGTCGTCGTTCGGCGTCAGCGGCACCAACGCCCACGTCATCATCGAAGAGGCACCGGTAAGCGAAGAGGCACCGGTAAGCGAAGAGGCTCCGGCCACCGAAGAGGCACCGGCCACCGAAAAGGCACCGGCCACCGAAGAGACGCCCGTAGAGCAGTCGGGTCGGACCCTGCCGACCGTGCCCTGGGTCCTGTCCGCCAAGTCCGCCGCGGCCCTGCGCGACCAGTCCGCACGGCTCGCCGCCCACGCCGAACAGCACCCCGGTCACACGCCCGCCGACATCGGCTGCACCCTGGCCACCACGCGCACCCCCTTCGACCATCGGGCCGTACTCCTCGCCCCGCAACACGGCGACGCCGCGCGCCTGCTGCGGCAGTACGCGTCGGGCGAGGAACCCGCACCCGCCGAGTTCGTCTCCGGCACGGTCCACGACGGGATCGGGCCCGTCTTCGTCTTCCCGGGGCAGGGCTCGCAGTGGACCGGCATGGCCGTCGAACTGCTCGACGCGTCACCGGTGTTCGCGCGGCGCATGGACGAGTGCGCCGCCGCGCTCGCACCCCATCTGGACATCCCCCTGCTGCGAGCGCTGCGCGACGAGACGGCGCTGGAGCGGGTGGAGGTCGTCCAGCCCGCGCTGTGGGCGGTCATGGTGTCGCTGGCCGCGGTGTGGGAGTCCTACGGCGTCCGGCCGGCCGCGATCGTGGGCCACTCGCAGGGCGAGATCGCCGCCGCGGTCGTGGCGGGCGCGTTGAGCCTGGAGGACGGGGCCCGCGTGGTGGCACTGCGCAGCCGGGCGCTGACGGCACTCACCGGCCGCGGCGGCATGGCCTCCGTCACCGCACCCGCGGACGACGTGCGCCGCGCCGTCGCCGCCCACGACGGCGCCCTCTCCGTCGCCGCGGTCAACGGCCCCTCGCACCTCGTGGTCTCCGGCGACGCCGCCGCGCTCGACGCACTGCTCGCCGCGTACGACGCCGACGGCGTGCGCACCCGCCGCATCCCGGTCGACTACGCCTCCCACTCGGTCCACGTGGAGGAGATCCGCGCCGAGGTCGAGAAGGCGGCGTCGGGTCTTTCGCCACACCCCTCCGACGTGCCGTTCTACTCCACCGTGACCGCCGAGAAGGCCGACACGACCACGCTGGACGCCGCGTACTGGTACCGCAACCTCCGCTCCCAGGTCCGCTTCGAGGACACCGTGCGCGCCCTGCTCGACGCGGGGTTCCGCCACTTCGTCGAGGTCAGCCCGCACCCGGTGCTCACCCCCGGCGTGGAGCGGACCGCGGAGGACCACGGCAGCGACGTCGCGGCGGTCGGGACGCTGCGGCGCGGCGACGCCGGTGAACCCCGGCTGCTCAGGTCCCTCGCCGAGGCCCACGTCGCCGGAGTGCGGGTGGACTGGTCCCGCGTGTTCGACGCGACCGGAGCCGTCCACGTCGACCTGCCGACCTACGCCTTCCAGCGCACCCGGCACTGGCTCGACTCCGCCACGACGGCCACCGCCGACGCCGCCGCCACGGGCATGGAACCCGTCGGGCACCCCCTGCTCGACGCGGGTGTGCCCCTGCCCGACAGCGACGGCCACCTGTTCACCGGCCGCTGGTCCCTGCGCACCCACCCGTGGCTCGCCGACCACACGGTCGTGGACAGGGCGGTCGTCCCGGGCAGCGCCCTCGTCGAGACCGTGCTGCGCGCGGCGGACGCCGTCGGCTGCGACCGGCTGGAAGAACTCAGCATCGAGAAGCCGATTGTCCTCCCCGCGGACGGCGGCGCCCTGCGCGTCCAGGTCACGGTGGGCGGCCCCGAGGACGCCGACGGCCGCCGGGCCGTCGGCGTGTACATCGGTGACACCGACGGCGTCTGGTCACGGCACGCCCGCGCCACCCTCACGGCCGCCGCCGCCGCCACCGACGACGACGTTGAACCCGCGGGCCTCGACGCCTGGCCTCCCGCCGACGGCGCCCGGCAGATCGACACGAGCGGGCTGTACGAGCGCCTCGCCGCCGCCGGACTCTCCTACGGCCCGGTCTTCCGCGGCCTCGGCGCCGTCTGGAGCCAGGGCGACACGCTCTACGCCGAGGTCACCCTGCCCGAGGAGGCGCGGCGGAACACCGACGGGTTCGGCCTGCATCCGGCGCTCCTTGACGCCGCCCTGCATGCGTGGTCGGCCCGGACGGAAGAGGGCCGTACCTCCGTCGAAACCTCCGTTGCATCCTCCGTCGAACTGCCCTTCCTGTGGACCGGTGTGTCGTTGTACGCCACGGGGGCGTCGCGTCTGCGCGTACGGCTCACGCCGGTCACCGGCGGGGGCATGTCGGTGCTCCTGGCGGACGACACGGGCCGACCGGTGGCCTCCGTCGACACACTCGTGACCCGACCTCTCCAGGGCTCCGACGCGACGCTCGGAGGTGGGACGGGCACACTGCACCGAGTGCAGTGGACCCCTGTACCGCTGCCGGACGCCGACACGATCGCCGACACGATCGCCGACACGATCGCCGACACGCCACCGGTCCTCGCGTGCGTGGGCCCGGAAACCCCGGCCGACGGTCTCGAGGGCATCGCGTCACATCACGACAGCCTGACCGGCCTGGCCGAGCAACTGGCCGACGGCCGGTGCCCGGCACCGGCATACGTGCTGGCCAGCGTCGACCAGAAACCGGCGGTCCCGGGTGACGCCGAGGAGGACACGGCGGGGGAGGCCGTGGCCGCCGCCGCCCGAACGCTGGCACTCGTGCAGTCCTGGCTGGCCGACGACGCGTTGTCCGCCACCGGCGCCAAGCTGGTGCTGCTCACCCGGGGAGCCGTCGCCGCGGGACCCGGTGAGGGCGTGCGGGATCTCGCGGCCACACCCGTCTGGGGCCTGGTGCGCTCCGCGCAGTCGGAACACCCCGGCCGGTTCGTCCTGGCCGACCTCGACCACGAACCCGCCTCGCTCGCCGCGCTGCCCTCCGCCCTCTCCACCGGGGAACCGCAACTGGCGCTCCGGCGGGGCGAGACCCTGACCCCCCGCCTCACCGCGGTACCGGAGACCCCCGAACTACCCGATGCCGACTGGCAGTTGCGTGCCACTCCCGGAACCGCACTCGACCGAGTCGCCCCGGTTCCCGCCACGGCGGCGACCCGGCCGCTCGGCGTGCGCGACGTACGGATCGAGGTCCGGGCCGCCGGTGTCAACTTCCGTGACGTACTGATCTCGCTGGGCACCTACCCCGACGCGGAGAACGCGCGGATGGGCAGCGAGGGCGCCGGCGTCGTCACCGAGATCGGCCCCGGCGTGACGGGCGTCGCCGTCGGCGACCGGGTCATGGGTCTGGGAGGCGACTGGTTCGGCTCGTTCACCGTGGTGGACGAGCGGGTGGTGGTGGCGATCCCGGAGGAATGGTCGTTCGTGGAGGCAGCGTCGGTTCCGGTGGCGTTTGTGACGGCGTTTTTTGCGTTGGTTGATGTGGCGGGTGTGCGGTCGGGGGAGACGGTGTTGGTGCATGCGGCGGCGGGTGGTGTGGGGATGGCTGCGGTGCAGTTGGCGCGGTGGTTGGGGGCGGAGGTGTGTGCGACGGCGAGTGAGTCGAAGTGGCCGGTGGTGCGGGGCCTTGGTGTGGCGGAGGGGTGTATTGCTTCGTCGCGGTCGGTGGGGTTTGCGGAGGTGTTTCGTTCGGGTGTGGATGTGGTGGTGGATTCGCTGGCGGGGGAGTTGGTGGATGCGTCGTTGGGGCTGGTGCGTCCGGGTGGCCGGTTCGTGGAGCTGGGCAAGGCCGATGTACGGGACCCGGAAGAGGTCGCTGCTGCCCACGACGGCGTGACGTACCGGGCGTTCGACCTGGTGGAAGCGGGACCTGGCCGCATGGGGGAGATGCTGCGCGAAGTGATTCACCTCTTCGAGACGGGTGCGCTGACGCGTCTGCCCCTCGGGGTCTGGGACGTGCGGCGGGCGGGTGAGGCGTTCGCGCTGATGAGCCGGGCGAAGCATGTGGGCAAGCTGGTGCTCAGTGTGCCGCCGACTGGTCGGCCTGTGGCATCTCCCTCGGAGGGTGAGGGTGAGGGCGCAGGTGGTTGGGTGTTGGTGTCGGGTGGTTCGGGTGTGCTGGGTGGTGTGGTGGCGCGGCATCTGGTCCGGGAGCGGGGTGTGCGTCGGTTGGTGTTGTTGAGCCGTAGTGGTGAAGTGGGCGCTTTGGTGGGGGAGTTGGCGGGTCTGGGTGCTGAGGTGCGGGTGGCGGTGTGTGATGTGGCGGACCGTGTGGCGTTGCGGGGTGTGGTGGAGGGTTTGCCGGGTGGTGTGTCGGGGGTGGTGCATGCGGCGGGTGTGCTGGATGACGTGGTGGTGGAAAGGCTGTCGCCGGAGCGGCTGGAGGGTGTGTTGGCGGCGAAGGTGGTGGGTGGGTGGAATCTGCATGAGGTGATGGCGGATTCGCAGGGCCTGTTTGTGTTGTTCTCGTCGGCTGCTGGGGTGTTGGGGGCTGCGGGGCAGGCGAATTATGCGGCGGGGAACGCGTTCTTGGATGGGTTGGCGGCGTTCCGGCGGGCGCGTGGCTTGTCGGGTGTGTCGGTGGCGTGGGGGTTGTGGGAGCAGCGCAGTGTGATGACGGGAGGGTTGGAGCGGGCGGATCTGGCGCGGATGCGTCGGATGGGTGTGCTGCCGATGTCCACGGAGGACGGGCTGCGCCTCCTCGACACCGCCGAACAGTCGCCCGAGAGCGCCGTCCTCGCCGCCCGCCTCGACGTCCGCTCCCTCGCGGCCGGCGACGCCGCCGACCACCCTCTGCTGAGCGGCCTCGCCCGGAAGACCACCGCCCCCCGGCGCCGCCGCCTGACCGACGCAGACCCCGGCACCGCGGACCGGGCCACGGCGCTGAAGGACTCCCTGCTCCGCCAGCCGCCCGAGAGGCGCCGGGCTACGCTGCTCGACCTCGTCCGCGCTCAGGTGACCACCGTGCTCGGACACGCGGACGCCGGTGCGATCGAGCCGGACCGGGCGTTCAAGGACCTCGGTCTCGACTCGCTGACCGCCGTCGACCTGCGCAACCGGCTCGGCGCCGTCACAGGACTGCGGCTTTCCGCGACGCTGGCCTTCGACCACCCCACCTGCTCCGCCCTCGCCGGGCACCTGCTCGGCGAGCTCCTCGGAGCGGACGTTCTCAAGGCGGAGCACACGGCCGCCGCGGCGCCCGGCCGGGACGATCACGACCCCTCCGGGACGCCCACGTCCGACGACCCGATCGCCATCGTCGGCATGGCGTGCCGCTACCCGGGAGGCGTGGCCACCCCGGAGGACCTGTGGCGGCTCGTCGACTCCGGCGGCGACGCCATCGGCCCCCTCCCCGCCGACCGGGGCTGGGACCTGGACGCCCTGTACGACCCCGACCCCGACACACCCGGCCGGGCCTACGTCCGCGAGGGCGGCTTCCTGCACGACGCGGGGCGCTTCGACGCGGAGTTCTTCGGCATCTCGCCCGTCGAGGCCCTGGCCACCGACCCCCAACAGCGGCTGCTCCTGGAGACGGGCTGGGAGGCCGTCGAGCGGGCGGGCATCGTCCCGGCGACCCTGCGCGGCAGCCGGACCGGGGTGTTCGTCGGCTCGCACTACCAGGAGTACGGACCCCGCCTGCACCACGCCGGGCAGGGCGCCGAGGGGCACCTCATCACCGGCACCGCCGGCAGCGTGGTGTCCGGCCGGATCGCCTACGTCCTGGGCCTCGAAGGGCCCGCCGTCACCGTCGACACCGCCTGCTCGTCCTCGCTCGTCGCCCTCCACATGGCCGTACGGGCGCTGCGGGCGGGGGAGTGCGACCTCGCGCTCGCCGGGGGAGTCGCGGTGATGCCGGGGCCGGGCGCCCTCATGGGCTTCAGCCGTCAGCGGGGCCTGGCACCGGACGGGCGCTGCAAGCCGTTCGCCGAAGCGGCGAACGGGACCTCGCTCGCCGAGGGTGCGGGCGTCCTGCTGGTGGAACGGCTCTCGGACGCCCGCCGGAGCGGACACCGCGTCCTCGCCCTGGTCCGCGGTACCGCGACCAACCAGGACGGTGCCTCCAACGGCCTCTCCGCCCCCAACGGGCCGTCCCAGCAGCGCGTCATCCGCGCCGCCCTCGCCGACGCCCGCCTCACCACCGCCGACATCGACGCCGTGGAGGCCCACGGCACCGGCACCCGCCTCGGCGACCCGATCGAGGCCCAGGCCGTCCTCGCCACCTACGGTGCCGGCCGGGACACCGCCGCCGACCCGGTGCGGCTCGGCTCGGTGAAGTCCAACATCGGGCACACCCAGGCCGCCGCCGGGGCGGCCGGTGTCATCAAGATGGTGCAGGCGCTGCACCACGGCGTCCTGCCCCGCTCCCTGCACCTCGACAAGCCGTCGGACCACGTCGACTGGGCGAGCGGCGACGTCGAGCTGCTGCGCGACCCCGTCGCCTGGCCCGCCGGTGAGCGGCCCAGGCGTGCAGGCGTGTCCTCCTTCGGCATCAGCGGCACCAACGCCCACGTGATCATCGAAGAGGCCCCGCGGGAACAGCCCGCACCGGCCGGCGCCGCCGAGCCGACCCACGACGCCCCCGAGGGGGCCCCGGCCCCCACCCTGCCGTGGGTGCTCTCCGGGCGCTCCCCGGCCGCGTTGCGCGATCAGGCCCGCCGCCTCCTCGCGCACCTGCGGCAGCGGCCGGCCGCCGCCGGCCCCGCCCCGCGCGACCTGGCCGTGGCGCTCGCCACCCGACGGTCGCTGTTCACGCACCGGGCCGTCATCACCGGCGAGGGCCACGAGCACCTCACCGCAGGACTGGAAGCGCTCGCCGCCGGCCGGCCCGCGCCCCACTTGACGACGGGCGCCGCGCAGGCCGGGCGCACGGCTGTCCTCTTCACCGGCCAGGGCAGCCAGCGCGCGGGCATGGCCGCACAACTCCACCGCACCCACCCGGCCTTCGCCGCCGCCTTCGACACCGTCTGCGCCCGCTTCGACACGCTGCTCCCCGACGAACCGCCCCTGCGGGACATCGTCTTCGACACCGGCGAGAGCGCCGCACGCACCCTCACCGGGACGCTGCACGCCCAGTGCGCGCTGTTCGCGGTCGAGGTCGCGCTGTACCGGCTCCTCGCCTCCTGGGGGCTGCGCCCCGACGCGGTGGCGGGCCACTCCGTCGGCGAGATCACCGCGGCCCATGTCGCCGGTGCGCTCTCCCTCGACGACGCGTGCACGCTCGTCGCCGCCCGGGGCCGGTTCATGCGGAACCTGTCCGAGGACGGCGCGATGGTCGCCGTACGGCTGTCCGAGGCCGAGGTCGCGCCGCTGCTGGCGGACCGGGCCCACGAGGTCGGTCTCGCCGCCGTCAACGGCCCCGACTCCGTCGTCCTCTCCGGAGCGGCGGATGCCGTCGAGGAGATCGTCGCCGAGCTCGAACGGCTCGGCGCGCGGACGAGGCGGCTGACCGTGTCCCACGCCTTCCACTCGCCGCTGATGGAGCCCGTACTGGCCCCCCTGCGCGCCGAACTGGCCGACCTGGACGGTGCCGCGCCCGAGATCCCGGTCATGTCCCATCTGACCGGCGGGTTCCTGCCCTCCGACAGGCCGGTGGAGCCGGAGCACTGGGTGCGGCACGTGCGCGAACCGGTCCGCTTCGCCGACGGGATCGCCGCACTGGCCGCCGACGGAGTGACCACCTTCCTGGAGATCGGCCCCGACGCCGTCCTGTCCGCCATGGGCCAGGACAGCGCCCCCGAGGCCGCATTCATCCCGACGCTGCGTGCCGAAGAGAGTGACACAGCCGCCCTGACCCGGGCCGTCGGGCAGCTCTTCGTACGCGGCGCCGACCTTGACTGGTCCGCCGTACTCGCCGTCCCGGACGGTGCGCCGCACACCGCCGACCTGCCCACGTACGCCTTCCAGCGGGCCGACTACTGGCTGCCGTCGGACGAGGGCACCCGGCGTCCCGACGACCGTTCCGACGATGCCGCTCTTGCTCACGAACTCGCCCTCGGAGACGCCGAGTCGGCGGCCACTCTGCTGCCGCTCCTGACCGCCTACCGTCGGCGGCGCGACGAGGACGGCCGCATCGACGGATGGCGTCACCGCGCCTCCTGGACGACGATCGCCGTCCCCCCGGCGGCACCGGGCGGCATCTGGGTCCTCCCCGTCGCCGCGGAACAGGCCGACGACCCGTGGGTCACCGGCCTCGTCGCGGCACTGACCGCCCAGGGCATGAAACCGGTCCTCATGCCGTGCGCGGATGGCGACGCACTGGCCGACCAACTCCGGTCCCTCAGCGGGGAGTTCGGGCCCGTCTCCGGCATCCTGTCGCTGATGGCCCTCGCCTCCGGACAGCACCGCGAGCACGAGGCGGTACCCCAAGGAGTCGGTCTCACGCTGGCGCTCCTGCGAGCCCTGGAGGAGAACGGCAGCCGGGTCCCCGTGTGGCACGCCACCCGCTGCGCGGAGGCGGTCGGCGCCGCCGAGCACGTCCGTCATCCCGAACAACTCGGCGTACGGGCACTCGGGCGCGTCGCCGCCCTCGAATCCTCCGGGCAGTGGACCGGCACGGTCGACCTGCCCGAGCGGATCGACGGCTGGACCGGCAGCAGGCTCGCCGCGGTCCTCGCCCACAGCGCGGCCGACGGGGGGAGCGGGAGCGACGCCGCGTTCGAGAGCGACATCGCGGTCCGCGGCGCGGGCCTCTTCGCCCGCCGCGTCATCCAGGCGCCCGCTCCCACGCCTGTCGACACCGGCGTCGCCACCCCGTGGCCGCCCACCGGCACCGTGCTCGTCGCCGACGGCACCGGACCCGTCGGCCGACAGGTCGCCCTGCATCTCGCCCGCGAGGGCGCCGAACACCTCCGGCTCGTCTCCCGTCCGGCTTTGGCGGACTCGACCTCCGCGGAAACGGCCGACGCCCTGCGCGCCGAACTCGCCGCGCTCGGCGCCCGCGCCGACATCGTCACCCGCGACCTGGGCGACCGGGCCGAAGCCGCGGCCCTGTTGGAGGGCCTCCCTCCGACCGGCCCGCTGACTGTCGTCGTCCCCACCCGCCCCGCGTCCGGCGGCAGCGCCCTCGCCCAGCAGACCGCCGCCGGGCTTCAGGAGGCTCTGCGGACCGACGCCCTGGCCGCCAGGAACCTGCACGACCTCACCCGCGACCGGGCCGAGCCTGCGGCCTTCGTCCTCCTCACCACCCTCACCGCCACCCTCGGCGCCCCCGGGCAGGCCGGACCGGCCCTGTCCGACGCTCTGCTTGACGCCCTGGCCGAGGAGCGGCGCAGCGCCGGACTGCCCGTGACCCGCGTCGCCTTGGGGCCATGGGCCGACGAGGACACAGCGCCAGACACGACGTCAGACATAACGCCAGACACGACGTCAGACGTAACGCCGGATACGACGTCAGACACAACGCAGCACGTGTCGCAGGGCACAACCCACGACACAGCGGCCCGCGACGGCGGCCTCCTTCCGATGCGCCCGGCGCTGGCGCTGCGCGCCCTCGACCGTGCCGCCCGTGCCCAGGAGACCGGGACCGCTGTCTTCGACGCCGACTGGAAGCGCCTCGCGGCCCACGTCGCCACGACGCCCGGGGCCCGCCCGGCCGCCAGGCTGTTCGACGGTGTTCCGGCGTTCCGCGACGCCCTGCGGGGTGTCGGAGCGCTGCACGAGGAGCCGTCCACCGAGGACCCGGACGCGTTCCTGCGCCGCCTCGACACGCTGCCCGCGCGGGAGCGGAGCGCCGAGATGCTGCGCCTTGTGCGCACCCAGGCCGCCTTGGTGCTGGGGCACGACAGCGACGACGTGGTGGCCCCCGACCGCGGCTTCGTCGACCTGGGCTTCGACTCGCTCACCGCGACCCGGCTGCGCAACCGTCTCGGCGCCGCGACCGGCCTGCAGATCAGTGCCGCCACCGTCCTCGACTGCCCCACCCCGGGCAGCCTGGCCGACCATCTGCTCGAACTCTGCACGGCTCCCCGCACCCGCACTCGCACCCGTCCTCGCCTGCGCCCCCGCAACCGCGAGTGACACGCGGCCGACACGACGCGAGCGGGGCCGGCCCGAAGGCCGGCCCCGCTCGCACGCGCCCGTCGGTCAGCGCTTGACGCCCAGACTCAGCCCGTGCTCGTAGGGCAGCCCCGTAACGGTCTCCACCTCGCCGAACCCGGCCTCGCGCAGCCAGCGTTCGTAGTCGCGCGCCGGATAGGCCATGCCGCGGCCGCTCGCCAGCACGTTGAAGTAGAGCCCGAGCCGGGCGCCGAATACGCCGTCCGTCTCGTCGTCGGAGACGTTGTAGCCGTACACCATGACCCGGCCGCCCGAGGGCAGGGCGTCGTACGCCTTCTTCATCAGAAGCAGGATCGAGTCCTCGTCGAAGATCTCCAGCACATGGCTGAAGAGCACCGCGTCCGGGCCCTCGGGGAACGGGTCGGTGAACATGTCACCGGGCACCAGGCTCACCCGGTCGGGCCGCGCGCCCGCCTCGGCGTCGGAGGCGAGCCGGGAGACGCTCGGCATGTCGAACACCGTCGTCCGCAGCTCCGGATGGCGGGCGACCAGCCGCGCCGAGGTGCTGCCGTCACCGCCGCCCACGTCGAGCACGTGCCGTACGTCGTCGAAGACGGGCTGCTCGATCAGGGCGTCGACCGAGCGGAGCGTGAAGGCCGTCATCGCCCGGTGGAAGACCGCCTCCAGGGGCGGATTGCGGGACAGCCGCCCGTACAGGGTCGGCTCGTCGCCGGGGTGGGCGGCCAGGGCGGTGTTGGTACCCGCCCGCAGCGCCGTCGTCATGTCCGCGAACGCGGGGTAGTAGACCTCTTTCCAGCCGGTCAGGATGTGACTCCAGCTGTCCGGCTCCTCGTCCGCGGCCAGCAGTTCCTCGGCGACCGACGCGTTGTGGTAACCGCCGTCCCGCCGTTCCAGCAGCCCCGTCGTGCAGACCGCCTGGAGCAGGACCCTGAGCTGGTGCGCGGGCACGCCGCAGAACGACTGGATCTCCGCCGCGCTCGCGCCGGGCTTCCCGGACAGGAAGGCGAAGATCCGCAGCTCGGCCGCGGTGGTGACGGCGTTGAACAACGCTGGAGCGTTGACGAGGAAGTGGAAGCGTTCGAGGACCGGATCGTCTTCGTGGGCGGCGTTCTTCATCGTTCTCCACGGGGAAGGAAGGGCGTCGGCCGGCACGCCACGGTGGTCCGGCACGCTAGGCAACCGCGCGCCGGGCGGCAACGACGATCCCCGCCGTTACGGACACACCCCCGCCCGCGACCGGACCACGGGCCCCGCCGCCGGGCGTCGTCGCACCCGCGCCGCTCGTAACTGTGGCTCCCACCGATGCTCGGAACCCCCGCTTCTCAGCAGCATCACCCTTGCCCGCACCTGGCCGCGACGCGCCCGCGTGGACGGCCCGCGGACCTGACGGACGGCCCAGCCCGCATTGAGGAGTGCACGTGATTCCTGCGTCGTATGCGCAACGCCGGCTGTGGCTCGTGGACCGGCTGGAGGGACCGAGCGCCCTCTACACCGTTCCGCTGGTCCTGCGGCTGACCGGGCGGCCGGACGTGGCCGCGCTGCGGGCGGCGCTGCACGACGTGGTCGCCCGCCACGAGGCGCTGCGGACCCGGTTCCGCCAGGTCGACGGCGAGCCCGTGCAGGAGATCGTGCCCGTCGGCGACCTGCCCGACCTGCTCACCGAGGACGAGGTAGGGGCCGGCGAGCTGGAGGACGAGATCGGCCGCACCGCCCGGCACGTCTTCGACCTGGCCGCCGGCATCCCCTTCCACGCCCGGCTGCTGACCGTCGACGACCGGACGTCGGCGCTGGTGATCGCCCTGCACCACATCGCCGCCGACGGCTGGTCCGCCGCCCCGCTCTGGCGGGACCTCTCCGTCGCCTACGCGGCGCGGTTGAGCGGAGCCGAACCCGACGTCGCGCCGCTGCCCGTGCAGTACGCCGACTACACCCTGTGGCAGCGCGAACTGCTCGGCGACGCCGACGACCCGGGCAGCCTGCTCACCGAGCAACTCGCTTACTGGCGTGCCGCGCTGGCGGGCGCCCCCGAGGAACTCGCGCTGCCCGCCGACCGGCCACGCCCCGTCGCCTCCGCGCACGAAGGCGGGATCGTACGTCTCGACGTCCCGGCCGAGCTGCACGCCCGGCTCGCCGCACTCGCGCGGGCCGAGAACGCCACCATGTTCATGGTCTGGCACGCCGCGCTCGCCGTCCTGCTCTCCAAGCTCGGCGCCGGCGAGGACATCGCCATCGGCAGCCCGTTCGCCGGACGCGACGAGGCCGACCTCGAAGACCTCGTCGGATTCTTCGTCAACTCCCTCGTCCTGCGCACCGACGTGAGCGGCGACCCCGCCTTCACCGAGGTCGTCCGGCGGGTGCGCGGCACCGTCGTCGACGCGATGAACCACCAGGACGTGCCCTTCGAGCGGCTCGTGGAGGAGCTGGCCCCGGCCCGTTCACTGACCCGGCACCCCTTGTTCCAGGTCAATTTGACCCTGCACAACACCCCGCGGATCCCGGTCGACCTGCCCGGCCTCGAAGCCGTCGCCGACTTCGCCGGGCTCACGCTGGCCAAGTACGACCTCGACGTCCAGGTCCAGGAACGTTTCGACGAACAGGGCCGCCCCGCAGGACAGCGCGTGGAACTGCACTACAGCGCGGACCTGTTCGACCGCGCCACCGCCGAGGCGATCGCCGGCCGGCTCCTGAGCGTCCTGCGGCAGGCCGCCCGCACCCCGGACCTCCCCCTGCATGCCGTCGACGTCCTCTCGTCCGCCGAACACGAGACCCTGCTCGCCGCGGCGGGCGACACCGGGGCCCCGCCGCCCGGCGCGACCGTGCCGGACCTCTTCGCCGTCCAGGCCGCAGCCCACCCCGACGCGACGGCCGTCAGCCACGGCGCGACCGCGCTCACCTACGCCGAGCTGGACGCCGACTCGAACCGCCTCGCGCGTCACCTCGTCGCCCGCGGCGCGGGCCCGGAGACCAGGGTCGCGGTGTCGCTGGAGCGCACCCCCGCGCTGGTCACCGCGCTGCTCGCGGTCATGAAGGCGGGCGCCGCGTACCTCCCGGTCGATCCCGCGCACCCGGCCGCCCGGACCGAGGCCCTCCTCACCGACGCCGCCCCCGCCCTCCTGATCACCACCGCCGGCACGACCGCGCACACCGTCGCCGCTCCCGGCCTGCCCCGGGTCCTGCTCGACGACCCCGAGACCCGTACCGCCGTCGCTGCCCGCGACGCCGGTCCGCTCACCCAGGACGAACGCCGCGCCCCCCTGCGTCCCGAGCACCCGGCCTACGTCATCCACACCTCGGGCTCCACCGGCGCCCCCAAGGGCGTCGTCGTCGAACACGCCCAGGTGACGGCGCTGCTTCGGTCCGCCGCCGAGCGGTACGGCTTCGGCACCGACGACGTCTGGACCTGGTTCCACTCCTACGCCTTCGACTTCTCCGTCTGGGAACTGTGGGGCGCCCTGCTCACCGGCGGCCGGCTCGTCGTCGTCGACCATGACACCTCCCGTTCCCCGGCCGACTTCCACGCCCTCCTGGTCCGTGAAGGCGTCACCGTCCTCAGCCAGACCCCCTCCGCCTTCCAACAACTCGACCAGGCCGACGCCCGTCAGGACGCCGCGGCGCTCGACGCCCGCCTGCGGGTCGTCGTGTTCGGCGGCGAGGCGCTCGACCCCGCGCGGCTCACGGACTGGTACGCCCGCCACGGCGGCGACGGCCCGCGCCTGGTGAACATGTACGGCATCACCGAGACCACCGTCCATGTCACCCACCTCGACCTGGACCCCCGTACCGGCGACGCGCCCGGCACGCACGGCGGCAGCCCCGTCGGACGCCCCCTCGACCACATCCGCGTCCACGTCCTCGACGACGCGCTGCGGCCCGTACCGCCCGGCGTGCCCGGCGAGATGTACGTGACCGGGTCCGGCGTGGCCCGCGGCTATCTGGACCGGCCCGCGACGACCGCCGCGCGCTTCGTGGCCTGCCCCTTCGAACCGGGCACGCGCATGTACCGCACGGGCGACCGGGCCCGCCGCGCCGCCGACGGCACCCTCACCTATCTGGGCCGCGCCGACGACCAGGTGAAACTGCGCGGCTTCCGCATCGAACCCGGCGAGGTCGAAGCCGCACTCCTGGACCACGGGCAGATCGCTCAGGCGGCCGTCGTGCTCCGTACCGACACCCACGGCGACCGGCGACTCGTCGGCTACGTGGTGCCCCGCGACCCGGCCGACGCCACCGGCGAGCACGGCGCGGAGCTGGCGCGCCGGGCACGTGAGCACGCCGCCACGCTGCTGCCCGCCCACATGGTGCCCTCGGTCTGCGTACCGCTGGAGCGGCTGCCGCTCACCTCCAACGGCAAGCTCGACCGTGCCGCGCTCCCCGCCCCGGGCCGGGAGAGCGCCACCGGCGGCGGACGCGGCCCCGCGACCGCGCGTGAGGAGACGCTCTGCACGGCCTTCGCCGACGTCCTGGACCTGCCCTCGGTCGGGGCCGACGACGACTTCTTCGCGCTCGGCGGCCACTCCATGCTCGCCGTACGCCTGCTCGACCGCCTCCGGGCCGAGGGCGTCCGCGTCGACATGCGGACCCTGTTCACCGCCCCGACGCCCGCCCGGCTCGCCGCGGCGGCGGGCGCCGAACCCGTACGGCTTCCCGAGGGCACCGTCCCGCCCGACGCCACCCGCCTCACCCCGGACATGGTCCCCCTCGCGGGCCTCACCGAGGACGAACTGCGCACCGTCACCGACGCCCTGCCCGACGGCGCGGCAGGTGTCGCCGACATCTACCCCCTCGGGCCGCTTCAGGAGGGGCTCTTCTTCCACCACCGGCTCCACGCCGGGACGGCCATCGGAGACGGCACCGGAGGAGGTACCGCGGGAACCACCGACGACGGCGACCCCTACGTCGTCCGCTACGTCCTGGCCTTCGACACCCCGCGGGCGCTCGACTCCTTCCTCGCGGCCCTGGCCCAGGTGATTGAGCGGCACGACGTCCTGCGCACCTCCCTGGCCTGGACGGGCCTGCCGCACCCCGTGCAGATCGTGCACCGGCACGCCGAACTGCCCGTCACTGAAACCGACCTGGGGGAGGGGCCGGACCCCGTCGAACGCCTCCTGGCCCACGACGGCGAGCCGCTGGACCTGTGCCGCGCCCCGCTGATGGACGCCAGGACCGCCACCGAACCCGGGACCGGCCGCAGGTTGCTCGCCCTGCGCATGCACCACATCACCCAGGACCACACCACGCTCGACCTTGTGCTGCGCGAGGCCACCGCCGTACTCGCGGGCCGGGGCGAAAGCCTGCCCACGCCACGTCCCTACCGTGACTTCGTCGGCCGCGCACTGCTCAGCACGCCCCCCGAGGAACACAGCGCCTACTTCGGCCGGCTCCTCGGCGACGTCACCGAACCCACCGCCGCCTTCGGCGTACTGGAGGGACGGGGCGACGGAAGCGACGTCACGGAACACCGCACCGTCCTCGACGCACCGGTGGCGGCCCGGCTGCGCGCACAGGCCCGGCGCGCCGGAGTGAGCGCCGCGACCGTCCTGCACGTCGTGTGGTCGCGGGTCCTCGCCGCCGTGTCCGGACGCGACGACGTCGTCTTCGGCACCCTCCTCCTCGGCCGTATGCAGTCCGGCGAGGGCGCGGGCGACGTGCCCGGCCTCTTCATCAACACCCTCCCGGTCCGCGCCCGCACGGCGGGGACCGACGTCGGCGGGGCGCTCGACGCGATGCACCACCAGCTCGCGGAGCTCATGGTGCACGAACACGCTTCGCTCGCCGTCGCCCAGCGCGCGGGCGGAGTGCGGGCGCCCGCACCGCTGTTCACCGCCGTGTTCAACTACCGGCACAACGCCTCGGGCGGCCCCGGCACGGTCCTGCCGCCCGGCACGGAACTCCTTGCCTTCCGGGAGCGCACCAATTACCCGCTGCTCGTCTCCGTCGACGACGACGGGCAGGCGCTCGCATTCGACGTCCAGGCGGCCGCCCCGCTCGACCCCGCACTCGTCTCCCGGCTCCTTCACGCCACCACCGAGCGCGTCGTCGACGCCCTCGAACACGCGTCGGGCACCCCGCTGGCCGACCTCGACGTCCTCCCCGACGCCGAGCGGCACCGCATCCTCACCGAGGGGAACGGCACCGGGCGCTCCGACGCGGACCGTACCCTCGTCGACGTCTTCGCCGACCGCGCGGCAGCCACCCCGCAAGCCGTCGCGCTCACCTACGACCACGACGACGCACCCGAGGAGCTGGACTACGCCGGGCTCGACGCCCGCGCCAACCGGCTCGCCCGTCACCTGATCGGCCGGGGCGTCGGCCCGGAGGACCGGGTCATGCTCCTCCTGGACCGGTCGCCGGACCTCGTCGTCGCGCTCCTCGCGGTCCTCAAGTCCGGTGCCGCGTACGTCCCCGTCGACCCGGACCAGCCCGCCGAACGCATCGCCCACCTGTACGCCGACGCCGCCCCTGCCGCCGTCCTCACCGGCACGGCCCACGCCGCGTCCCTGCCCGCGTCCGTCGCCGCGCCGATCGTCGTGGACGACCCCGCTGTCCGCTCCGCCGTCGCGGCGCACGCACCGGAGCCGATCACCCAGGACGAGCGGACCAGTCCGCTCCGCCCCGCCCACCCGGCGTACGTCATCTACACCTCCGGCTCCACCGGCACCCCCAAGGGCGTCGTCGTCCCGCACTCCGGCGCGGTCAACCTCCTCGCGTTCCGCTGGCCCGGCCTGACCGCCGAGAGCCGTCTGCTGCAGTTCGCCTCGATCGGCTTCGACGTCGCGACCTGGGAGATCATGACGGCTTTCGCCGCCGGGGCCCGTCTCGTCGTCGCCCCGGCCGCCCGGCTGCTGCCCGGCGCGGGACTCGAGGACCTCGTCGCACGCCACGCGGTCACCCACCTGCAACTCCCGCCGACCGTCCTCGGCATGGTCACCGACGACCACCGGCTGGCCTCCGTGCGCACGCTGCTGGTCGCGGGCGAGGCCCTCGGCCAGAGCCTCGTGGACCGCTGGGGCGCCGACCGCTGGTTCGGCAACGCCTACGGCCCGACCGAGATCAGCGTCATCGCCGCCGCCGACGGCCCGCTGCGGCCCGGCGCCGCCCCGACCATCGGCCGCGCCCTGCCCGGCGTCCGCCTGTACGTCCTGGACGCCCGGCTGCGTCCCGTCCCCGACGGCGTCGACGGCGACCTGTACGTCGCGGGCGCCGGTGTGGCGCGCGGCTACGTGGGCCTGCCCGGCCTCAGTGCCGAACGCTTCGTGGCCGACCCCTACGGTGCCGCCGGCACCCGGATGTACCGCACCGGTGACACCGTGCGCCGCACCTCCGACGGCCGCCTGCTGTACGTCGGGCGCACCGACGACCAGGTCAAGATCCGCGGCTTCCGCATCGAACCGGGCGAGATCGAGACGCGGCTCACCGAGCACGAAGGCGTCGCGCACGCCGCAGTCGTCGCCCGGGACGACGTTCCCGGCGCCCTGGGCGACAAGCGCCTCGTCGCCTACGTCGTGCCGAAGGAGCCCGGCGACCCCCGCGCCGCCGGACTCTCCACCGTGCTGCGCGACCACCTCGCGGCCCGGCTCCCGGCCCACCTGGTGCCGTCCGCGTTCGTGGCCCTGGAGCGGCTGCCGCTGTCGGTCAACGGCAAACTCGACCGGGCGGCGCTGCCCGTCCCCGACCCGGCCGCCGACGCCGGTGCCGGGCGCCCCGCGGGCACGTACGAGGAACTGATCTGCGCCGCCATGGCACAGGTCCTGGGCGTGCCCCGGGTCGGTGCGGACGACGACTTCTTCGCGCTCGGCGGCCACTCGCTGCTCGCCGTCCGCCTGGTCGGCCGTGTCCGTGCCGTACTGGACGTCGAGATCCCCGTGCACGCGGTCTTCGAGGACCCCACGGCCACGCGACTGGCGGCACGGATGGGGGAGTGGACGGGCGCGCGGGCACGTCCGGCGGTGGTGGCGGGGGTGCGGCCGGAGCGGTTGCCGTTGTCGTACGCGCAGCGTCGGTTGTGGTTCGTGGACCGGTTGGAGGGTGCGAGCGCGCTGTACAACATTCCGTTGGTGGTGCGGTTGTCGGGGCGTATTGATGTGGCGGCGTTGCGTGCGGCGCTGGGTGATGTGGTGGCGCGTCATGAGGCGTTGCGGACGCGGTTCCCGCAGGTGGAGGGGGAGCCGTATCAGGAGATCGTGCCAGTGGACGAGGCGCGGGTGGAGTGTGCGGTGGTGCCGGTCGCGGCCGGTGAGCTGGAGGGGCGGATCGAGGAGTTCTCCGGTCACGTCTTCGACCTGGCCAGTGAACTCCCCCTTCGAGCAACGCTGTTGACGCCGGGCGAAGACAGCTCCGTCCTCGTGCTGGTCGTGCACCACATCGCCGGTGACGGCTGGTCCCTGGCACCCCTGTGGGGTGACCTGTCCGCGGCCTACATCGCACGCCGGGCCGGTCACGCCCCCGCCTGGGCACCGCTGCCGGTGCAGTACGCCGACTACGCCCTGTGGCAGCGCGACCTGCTGGGCGACGCGGCCGACCCCGAGAGCCTGCTGGCGGAGGAGGTCACGCACTGGCGCGCGGCGCTGGAGGGTGTGCCCGCGGAGCTGTCCCTCCCCACCGACCGGCCGCGGCCGTCCGTGGAGACGCACCGGGGCGCGGCCGTACCCGTCCGGGTTCCGGCCGATCTGCACGCGCGACTGGCACGCCTTGCGCGCTCCGAGGGCGTGACGATGTTCATGGTGTGGCAGGCGGCGATGGCCGCGCTGCTGTCGCGCCTCGGCGCGGGCGAGGACATTCCGCTGGGCAGCCCCGTCGCGGGCCGTACCGACGACTCCCTCGGCGATCTGGTCGGGTGCTTCGTCAACACGCTCATCCTGCGCACCGACGTGTCCGGCGACCCCGCCTTCACCGACCTGCTCGGCCGGGTCCGCCGGGACACGCTGAGCGCCCTGCACCGGCAGGAAGTCCCGTTCGAGCGGCTGGTGGAGGAACTGGCGCCGCCCAGGTCGATGGGGCGTCACCCCTTCTTCCAGACCGTCCTCGAAGTGCAGTCCACCCCGCTCCTCGTCCCGGCACTGGACGGAGCGGCCGTGGAGGTGCTGCCCCACACGGTCCGCGACGCCAAGTTCGACCTCGACCTGCAGGTCGCCGAGGACTTCGACACCGAGGGCCGCCCCGCCGGTATGGAGGGCCAACTCGTCTACGCGGCCGACCTCTTCGACCACTCGACCGCCGAGGCCCTGACCGCCCGGCTGGTGCGCGTCCTCGACGCCGTGGCCGACGCTCCGGAGCGGCCCGTGCACACCGTCGACGTGCTCGACGAGGCCGAGCGGCGGCGGGTGGTGGGGGAGTGGTCGCGGCGGCAGCCGGAGATCGCAGGCCCTGACGCCCGGGTCTTCGTCCTCGACGAGCACCTCATGCCGGTGCCGCCCGGCGTCGTCGGAGCGCTCTACACCACCTGCGACGCGTCCGAGGACGCCACGGTCGTCTGCCCGTTCACCGAGGAGGAGTCCGTCATGCGACCCACCGGCGCACAAGCCCGCTGGGACGACGAGGGCCGCGTACACATCGTGACGCCCGACCCCGACCCCGCCCCCGACGCCGAGGCCGCACCGGAGCCGGACGCCCGGCCGTCCGATGCCCTCGCCCGGCGCGGCACGGGGCTGCGCGAGGAACTGCTCCGCTCCGTCTTCGCGCAGGTGCTCGGCGTGCGGGAGGTGGGCCCCGACGACGACTTCTTCGCCCTCGGCGGCCACTCCCTGCAAGCCGTGCGCCTTGTCAGCCGCATCCGGGCCGTCCTCGGCGTCGAACTGCTCATCCGGGATCTCTTCGAGACACCGACCATCGCCGGACTGGCCGCCCTGCTGGACGAGAAAGTAGGCGCTCAGGCGCGTCCGGCGGTGGTGGCGGGGGAGCGGCCGGAGCGGTTGCCGTTGTCGTATGCGCAGCGTCGGTTGTGGTTCGTGGACCGGTTGGAGGGTGCGAGCGCGCTGTACAACATTCCGTTGGTGGTGCGGTTGTCGGGGCGGGTTGATGTGGTGGCGTTGCGTGCGGCGCTGGGTGATGTGGTGGGGCGTCATGAGGCGTTGCGGACGCGGTTCCCGCAGGTGGAGGGGGAGCCGTATCAGGAGATCGTGCCGGTGGACGAGGCGCGGGTGGAGTGTGCGGTGGTGCCGGTCGCGGCCGGTGAGCTGGAGGGGCGGATCGAAGAGTTCTCCGGTCACGTCTTCGACCTGGCCAGTGAACTCCCTCTTCGGGCAACGCTGTTGACAACCAGCGAGGACAGCTCCGTCCTGGTGCTGGTCGTGCACCACATCGCCGGTGACGGCTGGTCCCTGGCGCCCCTGTGGCGCGACGTTTCGACCGCCTACGCGGCCCGCCTGTCGGGGAAGGCCCCGGACTTCCCGCCGCTGCCCGTCCAGTACGCCGACTACGCGCTGTGGCAGCAGCGGTTGTTCGGCGAGGAGGACGCCGCCGACAGCCGGCTCGGCGCGCAGGTCGAGCACTGGCGGGCCGCCCTCGACGGCGTCCCCCACGAGATCGCCCTGCCGTTCGACCGGCCCCGGCCGGAGAGGCCCGGACGCGGCGGAGGCTGGGCCGACATCGAGGTCCCCGCCGATCTGCACGCGCGGATGGCCGCCCTGGCGCGCTCCGAGGGCGTGACGATGTTCATGGTGTGGCAGGCGGCGGTGGCCGTGCTGCTGTCGCGCCTCGGCGCGGGCGAGGACATTCCGCTGGGCAGCCCCGTCGCGGGCCGTACCGACGAGTCCCTGGAGGACCTGGTCGGGTTCTTCCTCAACACCCTCGTGCTCCGCACCGACGTGTCCGGCGACCCCACCTTCACCGACGTGCTCGCCCGGGTCCGCACGACGGCCCTGGACGCCCTCGACCACCAGGACATCCCCTTCGACCGCCTGGTGGAGAAGCTGGCACCCGCCCGCTACACCGACCGTGTCCCGTTCTTCCAGGTCCTGGTCGCCGTGCAGAACATGCCGCAGGCCCACGTCACGCTGCCCGGCCTCGACGTCGACGCGGGGCCCGGCAAACCCACCACGGCCAAGGTCGACCTCGACGTCCAGGTCGTCGAACTCCACGACGAGGACGGCGCGCCGAGCGGCATGGCAGGCGGTCTCACCTACGCCACCGACCTCTTCGACCACTCCACCGCCGAGACCCTCGTCGCCCGGCTGCTGCGCGTCCTGGAGGCCGCCACCGCCGACCCGGCCCGGCCGGTCTCCCGTATCGACGTCTTCGACCCCGCCGAGCGGCGGCGCCTGCTCACCGAGTCGAACGGAGCCCGCAGCGACACCCTGGCGCTCACCGTCCCCGAACTGTTCGCCATCCGCGCCTCCCGCGCGGCGAAGGCCGTCGCTCTCGACACCGGGGCCGGACCGGTCACCTACGGAGAGCTGGACGCCCGCTCCAACCGGCTCGCCCACCACCTCATCGACCTCGGCGTCGGCCCGGAGAGCGTCGTCGCCGTCGTGATGGACCGCTCCCCGGACGTGGTCACCACCTTGCTGGCCGTCCTCAAGGCGGGCGGCGCCTACCTCACGCTCGACCCCGCCCAGCCCGCCGCCCGCACCGCCGACATGGCCGCCCGCAGCGGAGCCGAGGTGTGTCTGGCCGACGCCCGGTACGCCGAGGAGGCGCGCGGCGTGTTCGCCACCGTCGTCGTCGCCGACGAGGGGGACGACGCATGGGCCGACCGGCCCGCGGGCACCGTCGCCGGACGCAGTCTGCCCGACCAGCTCGCCTACACCATGTTCACGTCGGGCTCCACCGGCGAGCCCAAGGGCATCGGCATCACCCACCGCGACATCGTGGACCTCGCGGGCGACCGCTGCTGGCAGTTCCCCGGCACCGCCCGCGGCATGTTCGCCGCGCCGCACACCTTCGACGGCTCGACCGTCGAGGTGTGGGTACGGCTGCTGACCGGCGGCACCCTCATCGTCACCCCGCCCGGCCGGACCGACGCCGCCCGCCTGCGCTCCCTCGTCGCCGACCACGGGCTCACCCACGCCCACCTGACAGCGGGTCTGTTCCGGGTCATCGCCGAGGAGGACCCGGCCGCGTTCGCCGGCGTCCACGACGTGCTCACCGGCGCCGACATCGTCCCCAAGGAGGCGGTCCGCCGCGTCCTGGAAGCCGCCCCCGGCATCACCGTCCGCAGCAGCTACGGGCCGACCGAGGCGACCGTCATCGCCACCCAGATCCCCCTCACCGACCCCGACGCCCTCGGCGACACCGTGTCCATCGGCCGCGCCATGGACAACACGAGCGTGTACGTCCTCGACGACAGCCTCGAACCGGTCCCGGTCGGCGTCGCGGGCGAGGCGTACATCGCGGGTGCCGGACTCGCCCGCGGCTACGTGGCCCGTCCCGGACTCACCGCCGAGCGGTTCGTGGCCTGCCCGTTCGACGTCCCCGGCGCCCGCATGTACCGCACCGGCGACATCGTGCGCCGACGCGCCGACGGCGCCCTCGAGTTCGTCTCACGGGCCGACGACCAGGTGAAGATCCGCGGCTTCCGCGTCGAGCCCGGCGAGGTCGAGAAGCTCCTGGCCGGACACCCCGCCGTCGCCCAGGCCGTCGTCACCGTCCGCGAGGACACCCCGGGGGACAAGCGCCTCGTGGCCCACGTGACCGCGGCGCCCGGCGAAACCCTCCCGGACGTCCGCGAGTTCGTCGCCGGACGGCTGCCCGAGTACCTGGTGCCGGACGCCGTCGTCGTACTGGACCGGCTGCCGCTGACCGCCAACGGCAAGGTGGACCGGGCGGCCCTGCCCGCCCCCGAGGCCGTGGGCACCGAGGCGTCGCGCCGGCCGCCGTCGCTGCGCGAGGAACTCCTCTGCTCCGTCTTCGCACAGGTCCTGGGCGTGCCCCGGGTCGGTGTGGACGACGACTTCTTCGCCCTCGGCGGCCACTCCCTGCTGGCGGTGCGCCTCGTCAGCCGTATCCGCAGCGTCCTCGGCGTCGAGATCCCCGTGCACGAGGTCTTCGAGACGTCCACCGTCGCCGGTCTCGCCGTGACCGTCGAGGAGGCCGGTTCCAGCGGCGTGCTGCGGCCCGCCCTCGTCGCCGCCCCCCGGCCCCGCCGGGTGCCGCTCTCGTACGCCCAGCGCCGCCTGTGGTTCGTGGACCGGCTCGAAGCCGCCGGGCCGCTCTACAACATCCCGATCGCGCTGCGGCTGACGGGCACGCTCGACACCGGCGCGCTCCGGGCGGCCTGGACCGATCTGCTCACCCGGCACGAGAGTCTGCGCACCCGGTTCCTGCACGCCGACGGCGACCCGTATCAGGACATCGTCTCCCTCGACGACTTCCCCCCGTACTTCGCCGTCGAGTCCGTGGACCGCGACGAGCTGGACGCCCGCGTCGACGAGGCCGCCGGCCACGTCTTCGATCTCACCGCGGGACCGCCCGTACGGGCCACTCTCCTCGACGTGGACGGACCCGACACGGACGAGGCCGTCCTTGTCCTGGTCACGCACCACATCGTCGCCGACGGCTGGTCGATGGTCCCGCTGCTGCGCGACCTGTCCGCCGCGTACACCGCCCGCCGGGCGGGCCGCGCACCGGACTGGGAGCCGCTGCCCGTGCAGTACGCCGACCACACCCTGTGGCAGCGCGAGCTGCTCGGTGACGGCGACGAACCCGACAGCCTCCTCGCAGGCCAGGTCGCCTTCTGGCGGGACGCGCTGAGCGGCAGCCCCGAGGAGTTGAACCTGCCCACCGACCGGCCGCGGCCCGCGGTGGCGAGCCGCGAAGGCGGCTGGGTTCCCATGAGCGCCCCCGCCGACCTGCACGCACGCCTGACGGAACTCGCCGTCGCCCAGGGAGCGACCACCTTCATGGTGTGGCAGGCGGCGCTCGCCGTCCTGCTCTCCCGGCTCGGCGCCGGCCAGGACATTCCCATCGGCAGCCCCGTGGCGGGCCGCACCGACGAGGCCGCCGACGACCTGATCGGCTTCTTCGTCAACACCCTCGTGCTGCGCACCGACCTCTCCGGCGACCCGACCTTCACCGAGGTGCTCGGCAGGGTCCGCAGGTCGGCCCTGGGCGCCCTGGGCCACCAGGACGTCCCGTTCGAGCGGCTGGTGGAGGAGCTGGCACCGACGCGGTCCCGCGCCCGCCACCCCCTCTTCCAGATCCTGCTCGCCGTGCAGAACGTGCCCTCCGCCTCCATCGACCTGCCGGGCCTGCAAGTCGAGGCGCTCCCCACGGAACTGGGCCGCGCCAAGTTCGACCTCGACCTCCACGTCGCCGAACAGTTCGACGACGAGGGAGTGCCCGCCGGGATCGACGGCGGCATCACCTACGCCGCCGACCTCTTCGACCGTGCGACGGTCCAGTCCCTCATCGACCGTCTCCTGCTCGTCCTGCGGGCCGTCGTCGCCGACCCCGCCCAGCGCGTCCGTGACATCACCCTGCTCGACCCCGCCGACCACCACCGCGTCCTCACCGGGTGGAACCGCACCGAACGGGCCGAGCCGGCCGCCACCGTCCCCGACCGCTTCCGGATCCAGGCCGCCCGTACGCCGGACGCCCCCGCCCTGGTCGCCGACGACGCGCGGATGACGTACGCCGAACTCGACGCCGCCTCCGACCGGCTCGCCCAGTACCTGACCCGGCACGGCGCGGGCCCCGGGCGCCTCGTCGCCGTCGCCATGGAACGGTCGCCGGAGACGATCACCGCGCTCCTCGCCGTCCTGAAGACCGGCGGCGCCTACCTCCCCGTCGACGTGGGCTACCCCGAAGCCCGTATCGAACTGATGCTGCGCGACGCCGCGCCCACCGCCCTCCTCACCACCACCGGCATGGCCGACCGGCTGCCCGCGGCAGCCGGCGGGCCGCCCCGCATCGTCCTCGACGACCCCTCGACCCGCGCCGCGGTGGCCGCGCAGGACGCCGTGCCCACGGCCACCCCCGCGCACCTGGACTCCGCGGCCTACACCATCTACACCTCCGGCTCCACCGGCACCCCCAAGGGCGTCGTCGCCACCCACCGCGCCGTCGACCGGCTGGTCCGCCCCGCCGACTACGCCGACCTGCGCGAGGGCGACGTCGTCTCCCATCTCGGGTCGGTCTCCTTCGACTCCACCACGTTCGACATCTGGGCCACGCTGCTCAACGGCGCCACCCTCGCCGTGGGACCGGCCGGCTCACCGTCCGTCGCCGACATCCGCGACTACCTCGCCCGGCACCGGGTCACCGTCGCCCTGCTCCCCACGGGCCTGCTGCACCAGGTGATCGACCTCGACGTGGAGGCGCTGAGCGGCGTCCGCTCCGTCCTGACCGGCGGCGAGGCGCTCTCCGTCGAGCACTGCCGGGCCCTGTTCGACGCCCTGCCCGGCACCCGCCTGATGAACGGCTACGGGCCCACCGAGAGCATCACCTACACCCACACCCACCCCGTCACCCGCGAGGACGTCGACAGCGGCCGGGCGATCCCGCTGGGCCGGCCGCTGGCCCGCACCCGCGCCTACGTCCTCGACACCGCCCTGCGGCCCGTCCCCGTCGGAGTCCCCGGCGAGCTGTACATCGCGGGCGACGGCCTCGCCCGCGGCTACGCGGGCCGTCCGGGCCTGACCGCCGAACGGTTCACGGCCTGCCCGTTCGAGGACGGCGGCGCCCGGATGTACCGCACCGGCGACCTCGTGCGGTGGCGGGCCGACGGCGTCCTGGAGTTCGTCGGCCGTGCCGACGACCAGGCCAAGATCGGCGGTTTCCGCGTCGAGCCCGGAGAGGTGGAGGCCACCGTCTCCGCCCACCCCGACGTGGCCCAGGCCGTGGTCGTCGTCCGCGAGGACACCCCGGGCGACAAGCGCCTTGCCGCCTACGCCGCGCCGGCGGACCCGGCCGTGGCGGGCCGTGAACTGGCCGACCGCATCCGGCAGTTCGTCGCCGACCGGCTGCCGGACCACCTGGTGCCGCCCTTCGTGACCGTCCTGGACCGGCTGCCGCTCACCCCGAACGGGAAGGTCGACCGGGCGGGCCTGCCCGTCCCCGACCCGATGGCGGCGGTCAGCGTCGCACGCGGCCCGGCCACCCCGTACGAGGAGCTGCTCGGCGTCGTCTTCGCCGACGTGCTGCGCCTGCCCCGCGTCGGCGTCGACGACGACTTCTTCGCCCTCGGCGGGCACTCCCTGCTCGCGGTCCGGCTGGTCAGCCGTATCCGCGCCGTGCTGGGCGCCGAGACGTCGGTGGCCGCGGTCTTCGAGAACCCGACCGTGTCAGGGCTTGCCCGTCAGCTGACCCGGGCCGAGGGCCGGGCCAGGCCCGCCCTGGTGCCGAGGGAGCGGCCTGCCGTGGTGCCGGTCTCCTACGGGCAGAGCCGCCTCTGGTTCGTGGACCGTATCGAAGGGCCCAACCACCTCTACAACATCGGCCTCGTCCTGCGTCTCACCGGCGATCTCGACCCCGAGCTGCTGCGGACGGCCCTCGCCGACGTCGTCGCCCGGCACGAGAGCCTGCGCACCACCTTCCCGCTGGTCGACGACGAGCCGTGCCAGCACATCGTGCCCGTCGGCGAGGCGGCCGTGGAGCTGCCGGTCACCGCCGTCACCGAGGAGGAACTGGCGGGCCATCTCGACGGGCTCGCCACCCACTCCTTCGACCTGGCCCGCGAACTGCCGCTGAAGGCCGCCCTGTTCTCCCTGCGGCCGGGCGAGTGGGCGCTCTCGGTCACCGTCCACCACATCGCCGGCGACGGATGGTCGATGGGCCCGCTGTGGCGCGACCTCTCCCATGCCTACCGGGCCCGCGCCGCGGGACGCGCCCCGGAATGGGAGCCGCTGCCCGTCCAGTACGCCGACCACACCCTGTGGCAGCGCGACTTCCTCGGCGACGCGGACGACCCCGACAGCGTGCTCGCCACGCAGGTCGCCCACTGGAAGGAGCGGCTGCGGGGCGCGCCCCAGGAACTCGACCTCCCCACGGACCGGCCCCGTCCGGCGGTCTCGGACCACCGGGCAGGACTGGTGCCGCTGACTGTCCCGGCGCCCCTGCACGCACGGCTGGCGGAACTCGCGCTCGGGCAGGGCGTGACGATGTTCATGCTGCTGCACGCGGCGGTCGCGGTCCTGCTCTCCAAGAGCGGCGCCGGCCGGGACATCGTGATGGGCAGCCCCGTCGCGGGCCGCACGGACCAGGCCCTGGACGACCTCGTCGGCTTCTTCGCGGGCACCCTCGTGCTGCGCACCGACCTCTCCGGCGACCCCGACTTCCTGGAACTCCTCGACCGGGTGCGCACGACCGGCCTGGACGCCTTCGAGTACCAGGACGTCCCCTTCGAGCGGCTTGTGGAGGAGCTGGCCCCCGCCCGCTCCATGGCCCGCAACCCGCTGTTCCAGGTGATGCTCGCCGTGCAGAACAACCACCGGGGCACGCTCAGTCTGCCCGGTGTCCAGGTGCGCGAGGAGCCGACCGGAGCGCTGACGGCCCGGTTCGACCTCGACTTCGAGGTCCGGGAGAGCTTCGACGAGTCCGGCGCGCCCGCGGGGCTCGACGGCGAGGTCGTCTACGCCACCGAGCTCTTCGACCGCTCCACCGTCGAGACGCTCACGGCCCGGCTCCTGCGGGTCCTGGAGACGGTCGCCGCCGACCCCTCGCTGCCGGTGACCCGCGTCGGGCTCCTCGACGACGCCGAACGGCGGCGCGTCACCGAGGAGTGGAACGACACCACTGGCCCGCTCCCCGACGACACCCTCGCCGAGCGCTTCGCGGCGCAGGCCGCCCGCACCCCCGACGCCGTGGCACTGGTCCGCGACGGCGCCGAGATCACCTACGCCGAGCTCGACGAGCGCTCCGACCGGCTCGCCCGGCATCTGATCGGCCTCGGCGCCGCCCCGGAGACCCTGGTCGGCGTGGCCCTCGACCGGTCGGTGGACCAGATCGTCGCGCTGGTGGCCGTCGTGAAGACCGGCGCCGCCTATCTGCCCGTCGACCCCGGCCAGCCGCGACACCGTACCGACCTCGTACTCACCGACGCCTCGCCGGTCCTCGTGCTGAGCACCGTGGAGACCACGGCCCGGCTCGGCGGCACGGAGGACGGCACACCGGCGCGGTGGATCGACCTCGACGGGCCCCTGGCCGACGCTCTCCGGGGCGGCCCGGCCCCCGCGCCGGTCACCGACGCCGACCGCGGCACACCGCTGCGGCCGCACCATCCGGCCTACGTGATGTACACCTCCGGCTCCACCGGCACCCCGAAGGGCGTCTGCGTCCCGCACCTCGGCGTGGTCAACCAACTGGCCTGGATGCAGGACGAGTACCGCCTCGAACCGGCCGACCGCATGGTGCAACGGGCGTCGTTCGGCTTCGACGCCTCGGTGTGGGAGATCTTCTGGCCGCTGCTCAACGGCGCGGCGGTGGTCCTGAGCGGCCCCGGCGCCCACCCGGACCCCGCGTACCTGGCCTCGCTCATCGAACGGGAACGGGTGAGCGTCGCCCAGTTCGTCCCCTCCGTGCTGCGGGCGTTCCTCGATGGCGGCGCCGCCGAGCGGTGCACCGGCCTGCGGACGATCCTCTGCCTCGGCGAGGCGCTCCCGGCGGCCGTGCGCGACCGCGTCCGGGAGACCCTGGGCGTACCGCTGCGCAACCTCTACGGCCCCACGGAGGCGTCCATCGCCGTCACCGCCTGGCCGTGCGACACCGACCAGGACGGCGACACCGTGCCCATCGGACGCCCCCTGCGCAACATCAGGGCGTACGTCCTCGACGACGGACTCCTGCCCGTGCCGCCCGGCACCGCCGGCGAACTGTACGTCGCCGGTGCGGGCCTGGCCCGCGGTTACCTGGGCCGCCCGGTGCTCACCGCCGAGCGCTTCGTCGCCTGCCCGTACGGACCGGCGGGCGAGCGGATGTACCGCACCGGCGACATCGTGCGCTGGAGCGCCGGGGGCCACCTGGAGTTCCTCGACCGCGCGGACGACCAGGTGAAGATCCGCGGCTTCCGCATCGAGCCGGGCGAGGTCGAGGCGGTCCTGGCCACCCACCCGAAGATCGCCCAGGCGGCCGTCGTCACCCGTGAGGACCCGGGCGGCGAACCCGCCCTCGTCGGCTACCTCGTCCCGGCGGTCGCGGACGACGACGGGGCGGACCTGGTGAGGCAGGTGCGCGAGTACCTGGCCGACCGGCTCCCGGAACACCTGGTGCCGCCGGTCCTCACCCCCCTCGACACGCTGCCGCTCACCCCCAACGGCAAACTCGACCGGGCCGCGCTGCCCGCCCCCGACTACACCGCCCTCGCGACCGGCGGCCGGGGCCCGCTCACCCTGCGCGAACAACTGCTGTGCTCCGTCTTCGAGCAGGTGCTCGGCGTCTCACCCGTCGGCGTCGACGCGAGCTTCTTCGCCCTCGGCGGCCACTCGCTGCTCGCCGTACGGCTCGTCAACCGCATCAAGGTGGTCATCGGCGCCGACGTCCCGGTCCGGGCCGTGTTCGAGGCGCCCACCGTCGCGGGCCTGCTGGCCTGGATCGCCCGCGAGGGACGGCAGGGGAGCGCGGACGTGCTCGTGCCCATGCGGGCGTCGGGCGACCGGCCGCCGCTCTTCTGCGCCCACACCGTGCTGGGCCTCGGCTGGGAGTACGGCTGGCTCACCGACGCCGCCCCGGGCGACCAGCCGCTCTACGCCCTGCGCCCCCGTGGCATGGACACCGGCGCGACGGAACTGCCCGACTCGCTGGCCCGGATGGCCGCCGACTACGTCGCACAGATCCGCACCGTGCAGCCCACCGGCCCCTACCACCTGCTCGGCTGGTCCTTCGGCGGCAACGTCGTCCAGGAGATGGCGGCCCAGCTCCAGGACGCGGGGGAGGAGGTGGCCGCCCTGATCCTCCTCGACTCCAGCCCCGTGGACGGCCCCGCCACCGCCGAACAGCGGGCGGGCTTCGCCGAACAGGAGGAGACGGTGGCGGGCGCGCTCACCGGCGAGGAGCACGAGGCCTACCTCCGCATCGTCCGGAACAACACCCGCATCCTGCTGGCGCACCGGACCCGGAAGACCACCGGCACCCTGCTGCTCGTCTCCGCCGACTCCGAGACGAAGGCAGGCCTGTGGCGCCCCTTCGTCTCCGGCGAGATACGGGAGCACACGCTCGACTGCGCCCACCGCGAGATGCTCCTGAACCCGGACGTCGTCCGACAGATCTGGTCCCTCGCGGCGCGCGAACTGACCCCGACCGACACCGCACCGGGCCAGGCGTGACGCCCGGCCCGGCGGACAGCACACCCTGCGAGACGAGGATGGCCGTGGGCGACCCCCTGTACACCGTCACCACCATGCCGACACAGCGCCCGCCCGAGCGGCCGTTCGACCCGCCGGCCGAAATGCTCGAGGCCCGCCGCCACGGCCCCATCAGCCGTTACGTCTTCCCCGGCGGCGTGGACGGATGGCTGATCACCGGATACGACCTCGTCAGGTCGGTCCTGGCCGACCCGCGGTTCAGCTCCCGGTGGGAGCTCCTGCGCCATCCGACCGTGGACCACGGGGGCGTCGAGCTGGACCCGGCGCCCCCGGGCGAGTTCCTCTTCATGGACGAGCCCCGCCACGGCCGCTACCGCAAGCCGCTCATGGGCAAGTTCACCGTGCGGCGCATGAGGCTGCTCACCGAACGCATCGAAGAGATCACCGCCGAACACCTCGACGCGATGGAGCTGGCCGGGCCCCCCACCGACCTGGTGACCGCCTACGCCAAACCCCTCCCCGCCGTCACCATCTGCGAGCTGCTGGGCGTCCCGCACGACGAACGCCCCTCCTTCCAGAAACAGGTCGACGCCTTCCGGGACCTGGAGTCCGACCGCGACGACCTGATAGCGGCCTACTACGCGACCCGCACCCACCTCGCCGCCCTCGTGGCCGCCAAACGCGCCCGCCCCACCGACGACGTGCTCAGCGAACTCACCGACAGCGACCTCACGGACGAGGAGCTGGTCGGTATGTCCCTCTTCCTGCTCGCCGCCGGACTCGACACCACGATGCACATGATCGGTCTCGGCACCTACGCGCTGCTGCGCCACCCCGACCAGCTCGCCGCGCTGCGCGCGGATCCCGCCCTCGCCGACCGGGCCGTGGAGGAACTGCTGCGCTACCTGAGCGTCGGCAAGACCTTCATGCGCACGGCCCTTGAGGACGTGGAGGTCGGCGGGCACACCATCACGGCCGGGACCACGGTGATCCTGTCCTACAACACGGCCAACCGTGACCCCGCGCGTTTCACCGACCCCCACCGGCTCGACCTGCACCGCCAGGAGGGCGCGCACATCGCCTTCGGCCACGGCGCCCACCAGTGCCTGGGCCAGCAACTCGCCCGCGTCCAGATGCGGGTGGCGTTCCCCGCCCTGGTCAACCGCTTCCCCACACTGCGCCTCGCCGTACCGGCCGAGGAGATCGCCCTGCGCCCCGAGGCGGAGATCGCTGACGTCTACGGCGTGAAGAGTCTCCCCGTGACCTGGGACGCGTAACTGTGGCGAACATGGATGCCGTTCAACGGCCGCCACGGCAGATTGTGACCGAATCCGCTGCCTCTTCGTGCCTCTGTGAGGAATGCCGCCATGGGTGATCAGACGCTGACTCGAGCACCGCGCAGGTACAAGTCGCCGCAACAGGACAGTGCCCGCTGGGACGACTTCCCGCTGCGCGAGGGCGACATCGTCGTGAGCAGCCCCGCGAAGGCCGGCACGACGTGGGTGCAGATGATCTGCGCGCTGCTCATCTTCCAGACCCCCGAGCTGCCCAAGCCGCTGTCGACCCTGTCGCCGTGGCTGGACCAGCTCTTCACGCCGCAGGACCAGATGTTCGCGCAGCTCGCCGAGCAGGAGCACCGGCGCGTCATCAAGACGCATGTCCCGCTCGACGGATTGCCCCTCGACCCGCGCGTCAGCTACCTCGTCGTCGCGCGGCACCCCCTCGACCGGGCCCTGTCCATGTACCACCAGGCCGCCAACGTGCGCGCCGAGTGGCTGCACGCGTTCAACAGCGACCAGGACTCGACGGAGTACTCCGGTCCCAGCTCCCTCACGCTCCCGCCGGCCCGCGAGTACCTGCTGAACTGGTGCCGTGCCGGTGAGTCCGACGCCTGGGAGCAGGACGTCGCCGCCGCCGAACTCCACCACCCGCTCGACGCCTGGCACCGGCGTGCCGAGCCGAACGTCCGGCTGCTGCACTACGAGGACCTCCGCGCCGACCTGGCGGGGCAGATGGCGGCGCTGGCCGACTGGCTGGGCATCACCGTGGACGCCGACGTCTGGCCCGGCCTGGTGCGGGCGGCGACCTTCGAGGAGATGAAGGGCCGTGCGGCGCAGCTGGCGCCGGACAAGGAGATCCTCGCGGACCCCGTGGAGTTCTTCCGCTCAGGACGCTCGGGCGACGCCCGCTCCGTGCTGACCGACGCCGATCTCGACGCCTACCACGAGCGGGTCGGTGCCCTCGCCCCGAAGCCTTTCCTGGACTGGTTGCACGGCGGCACGGCGGGCGCCCGCCCTTGACCGCCGCACGGCCGCCCGCCGGCGCGGCGCCCCGCCGACCGTCCCACGATCCGAAGGAGAACCCGCTGTGACCCCGTCCGCGCCAGCGCAGACCGCCGCCGCCCCCGTGCCGTCCGACGCCTTCGACATCCGCCGTGTCTCCGGCGCCCTCGGGGCGGAGGTCCGCGGCATCGACCTCAACGACCTCACCGACGCGCAGTTCGAGCGGGTCCACGAGCTGATGCTCGAACACCTCGTCCTGTTCTTCCCGGACCAGGAGAGGCTCACCCCCGAGGGGCACATCGCGTTCGGCCGGCGCTTTGGCGAGGTGGAGGTCCACCCCTTCCTGCCCAAGCTGGAGGGCCACCCCGAGATCACGGTCATCCAACCGGACAAGGGCGGCAAGGCCGACGAGTGGCACATCGACGTCAGCTTCAGCCCCAGCCCGCCGATCGCGTCGATCCTGCACCTGATCGACACCCCCTCCGCGGGCGGCGACACCATGTGGAGCAACCAGTACCGGGCGTACGAGACGCTCTCCGAGCCGTTCAAGGAGATGCTCGAAGGGCTCACCGCCGTCCACGTCCTGAAGATCCCGCCGGTCGTGGAGATGTCCGCCGAGCACCCCGTCGTCCGCGTCCACCCGGTGACCGGGCGCAAGTCGCTCTACGTCACCCGGATGTGGACCTCGCACATCCCGCAGCTCACCCGGCAGGAGAGCGACGCCGTCCTCCAGCACCTGTTCGAGCACTCCGAGCAGCCCGCCTTCACCCTCAGGTACCGCTGGGACCCGCACACCGTGGCCCTGTGGGACAACCGCGTCACCCAGCACATCGCCATCAACGACTACCAGGAGCACCGCCGCGGTCAGCGCGTCACGGTCAACGGCGACCTGCCGTCGAGCAATACCCCGCCCCGGCCCGAGTACCGGCGCAACGGGGACGAGCGGTACTACCCGCGCCGCATCAACGCCAAGGTCGGCTACTGAGTCGGCCTACCCCGCACCCCACGGAGGAAGACGTGCGCGGAACCCAGCAGCGGGCCGCCCCGGTACCCCGTCCCGCCCCGGCGGATGGTCCCGCCCCGGCGGACGGTCCCGCGCGGGAGCGAGCGGCCGCCGGCGCGCCGGGGCTCGTCGGTGTCGGCACCGCCGTACCGCCGCTCTCGTACACCCAGCGAGAGGTCCTCGACCTCTTCGGCATCACCGACCGCCGCATCCGCTCCGTCTTCCTCGGCGGCAACATCGAGCGCCGCAATCTCACCCTGCCCCCGCTCGGCCCCGACGGGACACCCGTCGGGGAGTCCCAGGGCGATCTGCTGCGCAAGCACACCGAGACCGGGCTGCGGATGGGCCGGGAGGCCGTCGAACGCTGTCTGGCGGACGCCGGAGCGGACCTCGGCGACCTCCGCTACCTGTGCTGCGTCACCTCCACAGGACTGCTCACGCCCGGACTGTCCGCGCTCCTCATCAGGGACCTCGGCATTGACCCGTCCTGTCAGCGCCTCGACGTCGTGGGCATGGGCTGCAACGCCGGGCTCAACGCGCTCAACGCCGTCGCGGGCTGGGCCGGCGGCCACCCCGGCGAACTCGCCCTGATGGTCTGTGTCGAGGCCTGCTCCGCGGCCTACGTCTTCGACGGCACCATGCGCTCCTCGGTGGTCAACAGCCTCTTCGGGGACGGCGCGGCGGCCGTCGCCGTCCGCGCCCCGGAGCGACCGGGCGACGAGGCACCGCCGCCCGGACCCGAACTGCTCAGGTTCACCAGCCACATCATCCCGGAGGCCGTCTCCGCGATGCGCTACGACTGGGACGACGACCACGGCAAGTTCAGCTTCTACCTCGACGCCGACGTGCCCTATGTCGTCGGCGCCCACGCCGAGACCGCGGTCTCCCGCCTCCTGGACGGCACCGGCCTGGGCATCGAGGACATCGACCACTGGGTGGTGCACTCCGGCGGCAAGAAGGTGATCGACGCGATCCGGGTGAACCTCGGCCTGTCCCGGCACGACGTGCGGCACACCACCGGGGTGCTGCGCGACCAGGGCAACGTCTCCAGCGGATCGTTCCTGTTCTCCTACGAGCGGCTGCGCGACGAGAAGGCCGCTCTGCCGGGCGACCTCGGGGTCCTGATGACGATGGGGCCGGGCTCGACCATCGAGACGGCGCTGGTGCGCTGGTGAGGAAAGGAGCTGGTACGAGCATGAGGACCGGACCCGACCGGACGGAACTCCCCGAGGACCTGGGCATCCTGGTCGAACTGGACGGCGGCAGCCCGCTGCCCGAACTGACCGCGGCCCTCGACGCGGTCTGCGAACAGGCCGGGGAACGGCGTGCGCGGACGGTCGTGGTCCTGCGGTTCACCCCGGCACCCGACCGGACACGTGAGTGGCCGGGCGACGTCTCCATCCAGGAGGTCAAGCGCTGGGAGCGCGCCCTGCGCCGTCTGGAGCGGCTCGACCATGTGAACATCGCCGTCGTCGAGGGCACCTGCGGCGGCCCGGTCCTCGACCTGCTGCTGGCCGCGGACTACCGGATCGCCGGGCCCGACCTGCGCCTGATGCTGCCGGTCAACGGCGGCCACTTCTGGCCCGGCATGACCCTGTACCGGCTCGTGCAGCACATCGGGCTGGCCCGCGCCCGCCGCATCGTGCTGTGGGACTCGGCGATCGAACTCCGCGAGGCCACGGAGCTAGGCATCGTCGACCAGGTCAGCGAGGACCTCACCGAGGCCGTCCACACCGCGGCCGTGCTGCGCGGCCGGCTCTCCGACCGCGAGACCCACATCCGCCGGCGGCTCCTGGAGGAGGCCGCCTCCGCCGAGTACGACGACGCCCTCGGCGTCCACCTGGCCGCCTGCGACCGCGAGTTGCGACGCCTGGCCGACAGCGGCACGCAGCCCACGGAGGCGCCGAAGTGACCACCCGGCTCGACACCTCCCTCGTCGTCGGCGGCCGCTTCGACGACGACGCACACCACCTCGCCGAGGCGGCAGCGGCAGCCGAACGCGTCCTCGCGGCGCTGCCCCCGGTCCCGGCGAGGTCCCCGGACGAGCGGGCCCGCGCCGCGAGCGCGCACGCCGAAGTCCGCGCCGTTCGCCGGGACTTCCTCGCCCGGCACACCGACACCGTCTACGGCCTGCTCACCGACGGGCTGACCCGGCGTCCGCGCCTTCCGGAGCTCGTGGACGCCGCCGCCGACCTGGTGCCCGGCCTGGTGCCGACCCGCGCGCAGATGGCCGCCGAACGCCGCGTCGTACAGGCGGAGAAGGAAGGCCGCGAGATCGACCAGGGCCGGTTCTGCGGCGCCGTGCTGCGCTCGCCCGAGGCCGGCCGGCATCTCGTGGAGACGATGCTCGGACCCACCCCGCGCGCCCTGGAACTCCTGGACGGCTTCCGCGCCGACGGCCGCGTGGAACTGGACGCCGTGCACGTCGAACGCCGGGGCGCCGCCGCCCACGTCGAGTTCCGCAACCCGGAGCGGCTCAACGCCGAGAACGCCCGGCTCGTCGCCGACCTCGACACCGCCGTCGACCTCGTCCTGCTCGACGACTCGGTCCGCGTCGGCGTCCTGCGCGGCGGCACCACCGACCATCCCGCGTACCGGGGGCGGCGCGTCTTCAGCGCCGGGATCGACCTCACCGACCTGCGGAACGGCCGGATCCCGCTGGTCGACTTCCTCCTCGGCCGCGAACTCGGCTACGTCGGCAAGCTGCTCCACGGCCTGCTGACCGACCCGGCCCCCGGCGCCGGCACCGAGCGGTTCGTCACCAAACCGTGGATCGGGGCCGTCGACACCTTCGCCATCGGCGGCGGCATGCAACTCCTGCTCACCCTCGACCACGTCGTCGCCGAGGAGGGCGCCTTCGTCAGCCTGCCCGCCGCGGAGGAGGGCATCGTGCCCGGCGCGGGCAACCTCCGCCTCACCCGGCAGACGGGCGCCCGCCTCGCCCGCCAGGTGGTGCTCGGCGGACGCAGGATCGCCACCACCGACCCCGAAGCCTCCCTGGTCTACGACGAGGTCGTGCCCGCCGCTCACATGGACGAGGCGGTCGAACGCGCCGCGGCGGCCCTCTCTGCCCCGGCCGTCGCCGCCAACCGGCACATGCTCGCCCTCGCCGAGGAACCCCTGGACCACTTCCGCGCGTACATCGCCGAGTTCGCCTTCGCCCAGGCGGACCGCGCCTACGCCCCGGACGTCCTCGACAAGGTCGAACGCCGCTGGCAGGAGCGCGAGCGGCGGCGCGCGGCACGGGGGAGCCGGACATGACCGCCGCCCCCGACCTGCACGCCGCCGACCTGCACGGCTCTCTTCAGGACCCGGTGCTCGGCGCCATCGGCTTCCTGAACGAGGTGATGGCCCGTCACCCCGACGCGATCTCCTTCGCGCCCGGCGCCCCGCACCCCGACTTCGTCCAGGGGCTCGACCCGCGCGACCTGACGGACCGCTTCCTCACCCACCTGCGCACCGAACGCGGCCTCGACGCGTCCCGCGCCGAACGCGCGCTCTACGAGTACGGCCCCGCCCAGGGGCTCATCAACGACCTCGTGGCCGAGGCCCTCCGCACCGACCAGGGCATCGACGTGGCACCCGACGACGTCGTGATCACCGTCGGTGCCCAGGAGGCCATGTTCCTCACCCTGCGGGCCCTGTACCGGAACAGCGACGACGTGCTCGCCGTGGCCGATCCGTGCTTCCCCGGCATCGTCGGCGCCGCACGGCTCCTCGACATCCCCGTGACCGACGTCCGTGAAGGCGCCGCGGGACTCGACGTGGACCACCTCGCCGCTCGCTGCCGCCAGGCCCGGGCCGAGGGCCGCCGCGTCCGCGCCTGCTACGTCGCCCCGGACTTCTCCAACCCCGGCGGGGCCCGGATGCCCCTCGACGCCCGGCGGGCCCTGCTCGACCTGGCGGACCGCGAGGACCTGCTGCTCGTCGAGGACAACGCCTACGCCTTCACCGCCGCCGAGGACGACGCCCTGCCCGGACTCAAGGCGCTCGACGCCCGGCGCCGCGTCGTCCACCTCGGCACCTTCGCCAAGGTCGGGTTCCCCGGGGCCCGCGTCGGCTACGCCGTCGCCGACCAGCGGGTCGGCCGGGCCGGCGGCGACCGGTCACTCGCCCAAGGACTCGCCGGCGGCGACCGGTCACTCGCCCAGGAACTCGCCGACCTCAAGACGATGGTCACCGTCAACACCTCACCGCTGTCCCAGGCCGTCGTCGGCGGCCTCCTGCTGGAACACGGCCGCTCCCTGCGGGCCCTGGCCCGGCGCAAGGCCGAGCGCTACCGCTCCAACCTCGCCCACTTGACCGACGCCCTGGAGCGGCACCTGCCCCCCGGCACGCTCCCGGGGGTCTCCTGGCACCGCCCGGCCGGCGGCTTCTTCGCCCGCGTCGACCTGCCCGTCCCCGCCGACCACGCCTTGTTGGAGGTGTCGGCGGACCGGTACGGCGTGCTGTGGACACCGATGCGGCAGTTTTCCCTCACCGACCGCGGCGACCGGCAGATCCGGCTGTCGTGCAGCTACCTGGAGCCCGACCGGATCGAGACCGGCGTGCGGCGCCTCGCCGCCTTCCTCACGAAGGAGGCCGCGGGATGACGAGCGGTCACCGCACGCAGGCACGCACCCCCCGACGCCCCACGAAAGGCCCCCGCCGATGCGTCTGAACAGCTACGACGACTTCACCCCGCTGAAGGAGGTCGTCCTCGGCTCGGTGGACGGCTACCTCGACCGGGTGCGCGACATGTCGTTCGACATGTTCATCAGCGACAACCTCTCCGGAGCGCGCGGCTACTACCCCTCCCTCTCGACCTGGCGCGACAGCGAGGAACGCCGCGACCGCAACACCCCGCACCGCCTCGAACAGAAGGAGCGCTTCCTCGGCGAACTCGTCGAGGACGTCGAAGGCCTCGCCGCCCAGCTCGCCGCGCTCGGCGTCACCGTGCACCGGCCCCTGCCGCCCGCGCCGGAGGCGACCCGCGTCGCCACCCCCGCCTTCGAGGCCACCGTCACCCCGCCGCTCAACCTGCGCGACAACACCCTGATCATGGGCGACGAGATCATCGAGACGCCGCCCATGCTGCACGACCGCTACTTCGAGACCCAGTTCCTCAAACCGGTCTTCCTGGAGTACTTCCGCACCGGCGCCCGCTGGACGACCATGCCGCGCCCGATGATGACCGACCACTCCTTCGACCCCGCCAACGTCGCCCACGCCGCCCCGAACATCGAGGTCCCGCTCGACCCGCAGGCGTCGCCCTACGACGTGGGCCTGGAGCCGATGATCGACGGGGCCAACTGCCTGCGCCTCGGCCGCGACCTGATCGTCAACGTCTCCAACGCCAACCACGCCCTCGCCTTCGACTGGCTGCGGCGCCACCTCGACGGACGGTTCCGCGTCCACCGCATGGACCGGCTCACCCAGAGCCACATCGACTCCGTCGTGGTTCCGCTGCGCCCCGGCACCCTGCTGCTGCGCGACCCGGGCGTCGTGGACTTCCTGCCCGAGGCTTTGCGCGGGTGGGACGTCGTGGTCCCGCCACCGCCCGGCGTCGACGACTACCCGCAGTACGAGAACGACGACCCGATCCCCGCCAGCCCCTACATCGACCTGAACGTGCTCTCCATCGACGAGGACACCGTCATGGTCAACGACGCCTGCAAGACCCTCATGGCCACGCTGGAGAAGCACGGGTTCACCGTCGTCCCCGTCCGGCACCGGCACCGGCGCCTGTTCGGCGGCGGCTTCCACTGCTTCACCCTCGACACGGTGCGCGCCGGCGGCGCCGAGGACTACCTGGCCTGAGCGTCCCGCCCGCCCGCACGCCGACCCATCGACCAGCAGGAGCGTCCCGATGCAGGAAACAGCACCCGACCCCCTCGCCGGGCAGCGGCCGGCGACCGCCCGGCCGCAGGACGCCGCGGCGGCCCTCGCGCAGGCGTGCGGGGCGGACGCGGCCTCCGTACGGCTCGCCGTCCGGCTGAAGGTGGCCTCGGTGCTGTTGGGCATGGCCTCCCCGGCCCCCGACGCCTCCTGGCGCGACCTGGTGCGCCACGTGCGCACCGACGACGGGCGCGCCGAGGCGGAGGAGGCCTGGACGAACGCGTCGGCCGCGGTCGGCGTGAGCGCGGAACGGCTCGGCCGGTACGAACGGCGCGCCCTGGATCTGATGGGGGAGGACCCCGACCTGCCGCACACCCGGCACGGGCTCCTCTCGCCCGAGGAGAGCGAGGCCGTCATCGCACGCGGGGCCGGACCCCTGCGGCCGCTGCCCGGCCGCCGCTTCCACGAACTCTTCGAGGAGCGGGTCCGGCTCCACCCGGACGCCGTGGCCGTCGTCCACGGGAGCACCACCCGCACCTACCGCGAGCTCAACGACGAGGCCAACCGGATCGCCCACACCCTGCTGCGGGAGGGCCTGGCCCCCGAGGACGTGGTGGCCGTCGTCACCGAGCGGCACGCGCACTGGCCGGCCGCGGTGCTCGCCGTGTTCAAGGCGGGCGGCTGCTATCTGCCGCTGGAGCCGGAGTTCCCGGCCTCGCGCATCGCGAGGACCCTCACCCGCAGCGAGTGCCGCTGGGTGCTCGCCGACCCCGGCGTACCCTCCCTCGACGAGGCCCTGAGCGGCCGCGACACGGTCCGCCGGATGGACGTCGGGGACCTCGCCCGCGGGGACGGGCCCACGCAGGACCCCGGGGTCGCCGTCGCCGGGGACCAACTGGCGTACGTGTACTTCACCTCGGGGTCCACGGGCGAGCCCAAGGGCGCCATGTGCGAGCACGACGGGTTCCTCAACCACCTCTACGCCAAGATCGAGGATCTCGGTGTCCAGGAGGGCGACGCCGTCGGGCAGACCGCCCCGCAGTGCTTCGACATCTCCCTGTGGCAGCTGGTCTCCCCGTTCCTCGTCGGCGGCCGGGTGCTGCTGGTGGAGCAGGAGGCCGTCCTCGACGTGGCCAGGTTCGTGGACCTGGTCAACCGGCACCGCGTCCAGGTCCTCCAGCTCGTGCCCACCTACCTCGAACTCGTCCTCGCCGAGGCCGCCCGGGGCCGCGCCGCCCTGCCGCACGTGCGCGTCATGGCCGTGACGGGCGAGGCGCTCAAGAAGGAGCTGGTCCGCCGCTGGTTCGAGCAGTTCCCCGGCGTACCGCTCGTCAACTGCTACGGCCTCACCGAGGTCAGCGACGACTCCCACCACGGTGTCATGCGCGCGGTGCCGGACCACCGCTCGGTGCCGCTCGGCGACACCATCCGCAACTGCCGCGTCTACGTCATGGACGAACAGCTCCACCTCGTTCCGGACGGCGCACCGGGCGAGATCGTCATCGCCGGTGTGTGCGTCGGCCGCGGCTACGTCAACGATCCCGACCGCACCGCCGCCGTCTACCGTCAGGACCCCCTGCGGCCAGGCGAACGCCTCTACCGGTCGGGCGACTTCGGCCGCCGCCTCCCCTCCGGTGAACTGGAGTACCTGGGCCGGCGCGACGCCCAGGTGAAGATCAGCGGCTTCCGTATCGAGATCGGCGAGATCGAGGACCGGCTGCTCCAGGTCCCCGGCGTCCGCGACGGTGCCGTGGTGGTGGCCGGTACCGGCGACGACCCGCAGCTCGTCGCCTATTACACGGGTGAGGACGCCCCCGACGGCGAGGAGACCGCGCGCGCCCTGGGCACCGCCCTGCCGTACTACATGGTTCCGCACCGGCTGCACCGTGTCCGCGAACTCCCTTTGTCCGGCAACGGGAAGATCGACAAAAAGGTCCTCACCGCACGCGCCGACGACAGCGCCCGCCCTCAGGAGAGCGCCGATTCCGGCGCTCCGCGCCTCGACACCGCCACCGAGCGCCGCGTCGCGGCCGTCTGGGCACAGGTGCTGCGGGTGCCGGAGCGGCGCATCGGACGCGACAGCCGCTTCACCGACCTCGGCGGCACCTCCCTGTCCGCGATCCGGCTGGCCATCGCGCTCGACCGTCAGGTCACCGTCGCCGAGCTCCGCGACACCCCGACGGTCGCCGATGTCGCCGCCCTGCTGGACAGCAAGTCCGCACCGGCCCCGGAGATCGCCCCGAGGGCCGCCCCGGCAGATCCGGTCCTGAGCCCGCACCCGCCCGCCGACGGCCCGGCCCCGCTCCAGGTCCTCGACGTCCGCGCGGCCGATCCCGATCCTGTCGCCCGCGCCACCGCGCACCGCGCCGAGGCGCTGGCCGCCCTCGCCGACGCGGGCGCCGTCATGCTCCGCGGCGTCGGCGCCCGCACCCCCGCCGACGTCGCACGCGTCGCGACCGCGCTCGGCATCGAACCCATGACGGAACGGGAGGGCTTCGCACCCCGCACCACGCTCGCCCCCGGTGTGTACTCCGGCAGCCACTGGCCCGCCGAGGACCCGATGTGCATGCACCACGAGCTGAGCCACGCCGCGACCGTCCCCGGCACCCTGCTCTTCGCGTGCCTCACCGCCCCCGACAGCGGCGGGCGCACCAATGTCTCCGACTCCCAGCAGGTCCTCGCCGCGCTCCCGCCGGAGGTGACCGCCGCCTTCGCCGAGCACGGCTGGCTGCTGCGCCGTGCCTACCACGACGTCGGGCTCTCCTGGCACGAGGCGTTCGGCAGCACGGAGCGCGCGGCGGTCGACGCGTACTGCGCCGAGGCGGCCGTCGAACCCACCTGGAGCGCCGACGGCCACCTGTACACGCGTCAGCGCCGCGCCGCGGTGGTGCCCCACCCGCGCACCGGGGCGCCCTGCTGGTTCAACCAGATCGCCTTCCTCAACGGCCTCACCCTGGAACCGGCGATCCGGCAGTACCTCACCGACGTGTACGGGCCCGGCGGCCTGCCCTTCGACACGGCGGCCGGTGACGGCGCCCCCGTCACCGCCGACATGGTCGAGAAGATCGACGCCGTCTACGACCGGTTCACCGTGGGGGAGCCCTGGCAGGAAGGCGACGTCCTCCTCGTCGACAACATCCGCACCGCCCACGCCCGCGAACGCTACGAGGGCGACCGGGAGATCGCCGTCGTCCTCGGCGACCCGGTACGGCTGCCCGGCCACGTCCTGCCGCTGGACGACGGCGGACCGTCGTGACGCGTCCGGGACCCGCCGTGCACGACGGCGGACCCGTGCCCGGTGACACCGCCGGGCCGGTCACCGTACCGGCGACGTACGCCCAGGAACGCGCCTGGCTGGCCTCCCGCCTTGCCCACGACCCGCCCACCTACTGCGCCGTCGAAGAGTTCCCCCTGCACGCGGCCGTCTCCGCGGACGACCTCGTGCACGCCCTGCACGTCCTCATGGACCGCCACGAACCCCTGCGCACCGTCCTGCGCACCGTGGACGGACGGCTCCGCCAGGAGGTGCACCCGAGCCCCGAGCCGTGGATCGAACGGATCGACCTGAGCGCTCACGAACCCGCCGCACAGGCGGAGGAACGGCGTTCCCTGCGCGCCCGCCTCGCCCGCACCCCGTTCGATCCGCGGCGGGCGCCCCAGTGGCGCGCGGCCGTCCTGGAGCTGGGGGAGGGGTCCTGGTCGGTCGTTCTCGCGGCCCACCACACGGTGTACGACACCGCCTCCGGGTTCAACGTGCACGCCGAACTCACCGAACTCTGCGCCGCCGCCGAGGAAGGACGCCCGGCCCGCCTGCCCCAACTGCCCTTCGGCTACGCCGCATACGCGCGGCGCGAACGCGAGCGGGCCGCCTCCGGCGGCGGCGAAGCGGCCGCCGCCCACTGGCGGGCCCGGCTGCACGGGCTGCCCCCCGTGCACACCGTGCCGCTGGACCGTCCGCGACCGCCCGCCCGCACCTTCCGCGGGGCCGAGGTGCGCACCGCCCTGCCGGTCGCTGTCACCGCGGCACTGACCGGCGCCGCCCGGCGCCACGGCACCCGCCCCGTCCTGCTGTTCCTCGCCGCGTGGACCGCCCTGCTCCACCACCACTCCGGCGCCGACGACCTCGCCGTCGGCCTGCCCGTCGCCGGGCGCGACGACCCCGCGACCCGCGCCATGGTCGGCACCTTCGTCAACATGCGCGTCCTGCGGGCCGACCTCTCCGGCGACCCCGACGGCACCGAGGTCATCCGCCGCACCGCCGCCGCCGTCCGCGCGGGCGAACGGTTCGACATCCCCTTCCAGAGCCTCGTCGCACTCCTCGGGGCGCCCCGGCTGCCCGGCGTACCGCCCCTCTACCAGCTCGCCTTCAACCACACCCCGGCCGACGGTCTCGGCCCGCCCATCGTCTCCTGCGAGGAGGATCTCCTCCTCGACGTCGCCGGTACCGGCGTCCGGCTCGTCTACGACGCCGCCCTCTTCGACCGCTCCACCGCCGACACCCTGCTCGCCGACTACGTGCGGCTGCTCGCCACCCTCCTCGACGCACCCGGCACCCGCCTCTCCGCGCTGCTCCCCGCCGCCCCCCTGCGCGCCCACCTCCCCGCCACCGCCCCGCCTTCCGCACGGACCGCGCCGCGCGACGCGACCGAGGAACGGGTGGCGGCCGCCTGGCGGGCCGTCCTCGGCACCGATGCCGTCGACGTCCACGAGGACTTCTTCGCCGCGGGCGGCCACTCGCTCCAGGCCCTGCGCCTGCTCGCCCGCCTCGCCCCGGGGCGGGAGGACGGCCCCACGCTGCGGACGTTCTTCGCCGACCCGACGGTGGCCGGACTCGCCACCGCCCTGAAAAGCACTCTTGCGCTGTGAACAGCATTCCCGACGGGAGGACGGTATGGCGGTGACCGGCCGGATCGACGGCACACCGAGCGACGTGTGGCACGAGGAGGTGCTCGCTCCGCAATTCGCCTACGAGGCCGAACACCTGCTGACCCACTACGTGGCCATCGAAAGGGCCCTCCTGCGCGAGTACGTGCGGATGGGTCTTGCCGACCCCGCGGGCGCCGCGGCCCTCGACGCCCGCCTCGGCTCGCTCGACGTCGACGCGATACGCGCCGATCCGCAGCGGAACATGTCCGACATCTCTTTCGCGCTCGAACACCACGTGCAGTCCGGCCCCACGCCGCCCTTCGCCGCCTGGCACGTCGACCGCAGCCGCAACGACGCCCAGGTGTGCGCCCAACTCATGGCCGCACGCACCCACTTCACCGCCGTCGCGGCAGACCTGACCGATCTCGGCCGGGCCGTCACCGCCCTCGCCGCCCGCCACACCGACACCCCCATGCCCGGCTACACCCATGGCCAGGCCGCGCAGATCATCACCCCCGGCTACCACCTCGCCGCCCTCGCCGCCGAGACCAACGCCGCCCTGCGGCGCATGCTGCACACCTACGACGAGACGGACGCCTGCCCGCTGGGTTCCGGCGCCATGGCGGGCCAGGAACTGCCCTGGGACCGGGCGCGGCTCGCCGCCGACCTCGGCTTCGCCCGCCCCCAGCCGCACGCGCTCGTCGGCGTCGCCTCCCGCTCTTGGACCACCGCCATGGCCGCCGACCTCGCCGGCTACGCCGCCGTCCTGAGCCGCTTCACCACCGACTTCATGACCTGGGGCGGCAGCGGCTTCGGCTTCCTCGACCTGCCCGACGACCTCGCGGGCATCTCCGCCGCCATGCCGCAGAAGCGCAACTTCCCCGTACTGGAACGCATCCGAGGACGCTGCGCCCATGTCGTCGGCCGGGCCGCCGACCTCGTCGCCGGACAGCGCAACACCCCGTACAGCAACACCGTCGAGGTGTCCAAGGAGACCGGCGCCCACCTCTACACCCAAGTACGGGCCATGCGCTCCCTGCTGCGTCTGACGCACGCCGTCGTCACCGGCATCACCTACCGCACCGACCGGATGCGCACCGCCTGCGCCGAGGACCACCTCGGCGGCTTCACCCTCGCCAACCGCCTCACCCTGGACTGCGGCATCCCGTGGCGCACCGCCCAGATCGTCGCCGGGCGCTACATCAAGCACGCCGTCGAGCGAGGCCTGGACGCCGCAGCTCCGGACGCGGACCTGCTGCGGGCCTGCGCCGCCGAATCCGGCTACGAGGCCGAGCCTGCCGCCGAACTGCTCGCCGAGTCCTTCGACATCGACGCCGGACTGCGCGCCAAGCACTCGGCGGGCTCCGCCCACCCCGATCAGGTCGCACGGCTCCTCAAGGACGAGGGGAGCGAACTCGACCGGCTGGACGCCGAATGGTCGCGCAGGACCGCACACAGGCAGGCTGCGGCCCGGCGCCTCGATGAGCCGGTCCCCTCGCGGGACCACGTATGACGGGGCTGCCGGCGGCCGCTCGCAGGGTCGCCGTGGACATCGCCGAGGGCACGGGCGCCGCCTACGGCACCTTCGGTGAGCTGCTCCAGGGTGTCCTGCCCGAAGGGACCGCCTTCCTCGTCACCCTTCCGATCAGCCTGGGCAGTCGCGCCCGGTTCCGCTACGACCCCCACGGCCCGCTGCACGTCTATCCCGCGCACAAGACCAAGTCGCTGACCCTGGCGAGAACCATGCTCGACGCCCACGGCGACGGCGGCGGGGGAACGCTCCTGCTCGACAGCGACCTGCTCGTCGGCAAGGGCCTCGCCAGTTCCTCCGCCGACCTCGTCGCCACGGCCCGCGGCGTCGGCGCCGTACTCGGCCTCGACACCTCACCGGCCGCCGTGGAGGACTGGCTGCGCCCTGTCGAACCCACCGACGGGGTCATGTATCCCGGCGTCGTCGTCTTCGAACACCGCGCCGTGCGGCTCCGCGCCGAGCTGGGCGCGCTGCCGCCCCTGACCGTCGTCGCCGTCGACGAGGGCGGGCACCTCGACACGGTCGCCCACAACCGGCGTCCCCGGCACGTTCCGTCCGGCCTGCGGCGCGAGTACGCGCGCCTCGTCGACGACCTCGCCGACGCCATTCGCGCCGGCGACCTGAGCGCCCTCGGCGCGGTCACGACACGCAGCGCTGTCCTCAACCAGCGCTGGCTGCCCAAGCGCAACCTCGACGCGATGACCGGCATCGCCCAGCGCGTCGGCGCCCTCGGAGTGGTGTGCACGCACAGCGGCACCATGCTCGGGCTCCTGCTCGACACCACCGCTGACGGGCACCAGGAGAGGCTCGAAGCGGCGCGCGCCGCCTGCTCGGCGCTCCCCGGGACCCTCTCCGTCTACCGCTCGGCCACGGCGGACCGGTAGACGGAGAGGACGGCGGGCTCACACCGCGGCGGACTCCTGGCTCTTCGCCCAGTGCATGCCGTCCTGCGCGACCGTGAGGCCGCCCTCGACGGCCGGGACGTCGTCGTCCGCCTCACCGAAGGCCGCCTGCATCTGAATGCGGTGCCCCTCCCAGTGGATGTCGCGGGACTGCCGGCTCAGGTCCTTCTTGCGCTGGTCACGGTAGGTATCGGAGGTCAGCGCCGTATCGTCCGACGCGCCGCCGCCGACCAGGCCGACGAACGCCCCGGCGCCGGGGGAGGAGTCGCGGGTGACGCGCCGGGCGTCGTCGAAGTACTGCTGCTCGTCCCGGGTCACGTCATAGAAGCTGACGAGGAAGTCGTGGAAGGTCTGGTACTCCCTGCGGTACCGGGTCGCGTACTCCGCGAAGCACTCCTCTTCCTCCAGGTCTCCCCGGAGCACACTGTTGATGGAGCGCGCGGCCAGCAGCGCACTGAACGTGGCCATGTGCACGCCGGAGGAGAACAGCGGGTCGATGAAGCCGACCGCGTCGCCCACCAGCGTCAGGCCCGGAGACCAGAAGTTGTCGCTGAGGTAGGAGTAGTCCTTGCGCACCCGCACCTCGCCGTAGGGGCCACTGGTCACCCGCTTCGCCTCCGACAGATAGTCCTCGACGAGAGGGCAGTCGGCGATCATCGCGGCCAGTGCCTTGTCGCGATCGCCCCGGATCCGGTCCGCGCACTCCTTGCGCACCACCGCGCCGACCGAGGTCAGGGTGTCGGACAGCGGGATGTACCAGAACCAGCCCGCGTCGAAGGCGACACAGGTGATGTTCCCGCTGTTCGGCGCGGCGGGCCGCTTGCCGCCCTCGAAGTAGCCGTAGAGCGCGATGTTCTGGAAGAAGTCCGAGTAGCGGCGCCGTCCGCCGACGCGCCCGTACAGGCGGCTCTGATTGCCGGAGGCGTCGACGACGAAGCGGGAGCGCACCTCTCGCGCGCTGCCGTTCTCGTCCTCGAAGCGCACCCCGGACACCCGGCCGTCCTCCTCCAGGACGTCACGGACCGAGCAGCGCTCACGGACCACGACGCCCTTGCGCCGGGCGTTGTCGAGGAGCAGCTGGTCGAACTTCATGCGCTCGACCTGGTAGGCGAACGAGGTGGGGCCCGCGAACTTCTCGGAGAGCGCGAAGTCGAAGCTCCACGGTTCGGTGTTGGAGCCCCAGCGGAACGTGCCGCCCCGCTTCTTGACGAACCCGGCGGCGTGCAGTTCCTCGTCCACGCCGAGGAGGGCACAGATCCCGTGCACCGTGGAGGGCAGCAGGGACTCGCCGATCTGGTGGCGGGGGAAGCTCTCCTTCTCCAGCAGCAGCACACGGTGGCCCTGCATGGCCACGAACGTCGCGGCCGACGACCCGGCGGGGCCGCCTCCGACGACGATGACGTCGAACGACTCCGCGGATGCCGCATCGCCGGGACTGGTCATGGTGACCCTTTCGACCGAGGGAGCCGGCCGACGGGAACGGCCGGCGGCGACCAGACGCGGCCGTCCGAGCTTGATCCTCGCCGAGCCGCGACGGACGCGGCATCGGCGTCAGCCACCGTTACGCGCGGTGGTACCCCGCACACTCCTACACGCGGTGGCGCCCCGCACTCACACCATCGGCGCGAAGAAATAGGTGTTGCGGACCTCGAAGAGCAGGTCTTCGCCGAACCGGAAGAAGTCGGCGAACCGCAGATCCACCTCGCTGCCGTCCTTGAGCGTCCCGCGGAACTCGCCCTCCACGGCGGCCTCGCTCGCGCCCACCACGAGCTTTACCACCGTGTGGCTTCCGGAGTCGATGACGCGCTGGCCACGGTAGAAGGCGTCGAGGCCGTCCCGTCCGACGATGGGGTCGTAGCCGGGACGCTCGTACACCGCGCTGTCGGCGAAGAGGCCGACGACTCCCTGGACGTCACCGTCGTCCACCAACGTGTAGTAGCGGCGGACTCGTTCGGTGATCTGGTCCACCTCGAAAGCGGTCATGCCGTTTCCTTCCGGTCATGGTGGCGCTCAGCGCTCCGCACGACGGGGAGCCGGCCGACGCCGACGAAGGGAGAGAGCGGGGCCCGGTCTGCGGTGAGCGAGAGCGGAGCCGGCAGTCGACAGGCGAACGGCCCGGCTGCGTGAGTCCCGCAAGACTAGACACACTTCGGCCCGTTCCGGCAGCCCTGTAAGCGAAGAAGACCGCACCGGGGGGCCGTCGACGAAGCCCGTCCGCCCACCGCGCCGTAACGGTGGATCCCACCGAGGACCGGCCCGGAACACGCCGCGAAACTGAGGGCCTGACGGTGGAAGTACCACCGTGCCACGACACGGAAAAGGGCGGTGGGACAGGTGAACCCGTTCGACGATCCGGACGCCACCTTCCAGGTCCTCGTCAACGACGAGGGACAGCACTCGCTGTGGCCCGCGTTCGCACAGGTCCCGGACGGCTGGACCGTCGCGCACGACAAGGACAGCCGCGAGGCGTGCCTGGCCTACATCGAGAAGAACTGGACCGACCTGCGGCCCAAGAGCCTGATCGAGGCCATGGACGGCTGAGGGCGGAGCACCGAGCCCCTCTTCCCCGGCCATCGCCGGAAGGTGCCCCGGCGCACCGGCGCCCGGCCCGCACTCCCACCGAGGCACCTCCCCGAGGAGCGCGCATGCGACACGACACCCTCGTCGACGCCATCGGCAACACCCCGGCCGTCCGGCTGCGGGTGGACGCCGCCGACGGAGTCGAGGTCTACGCCAAACTCGAACTGCTCAACCCCTACGCCATGAAGGACCGCGTCGCCCGGCGCATCATCCTGGAGGCCCGCCGCACCGGCGCCCTGCGCGAGGGCGCCCCCATCGTGGAGAGCTCCTCCGGCACCATGGCCCTCGGCGTCGCCCTGGTCGGCACCTATCTCGGGCACCCCGTCCACATCGTCACCGACCCGCGCATCGACCCGGTCACCCTCGCCAAGCTCCGGGCGATGGGCTGCAGCGTGCACGTCGTGGAGGCGATGACGGCCCAGGGCTGGCAGAGCGCCCGCCTCGAACGCCTCGCCGCCCTGATGCGCGACCTGCCGGGTGCCTGGTGGCCGCGGCAGTACAGCAACCCGGACAACCCGGCCGCCTACCGCACCCTCGCCGACGAACTCCGCGACGACCTCGGCACCGTGGATGTCCTGGTCGGCTCCGTCGGCAGCGGCGGCTCGCTCTGTGGCACGTCCGCCGCGCTCCTTGAACACCTGCCCGACCTGAAGGTGGTCGGTGTCGACTGCGTCGGCAGCGTGCTGTTCGGCCAGCCCGACCTCGCCACCCGCAAACAGAGCGGACTCGGCAACAGCCTCTACCCCGACAACATCGACTACCGGCTCATCGACGAGGTCCACTGGCTCTCCGACGACGAGGCCTTCGACGCCACCCAGAGCCTCGCGAGAGAACAGAAGATCTTCGCCGGCAACACCTCCGGCTCCGTCTACCGGGTCCTCACCCACCTCGCGGCCCACGCCCGGCCCGGGACCCGGCTCGTCGGCATCATGCCGGACCGCGGGGACCGCTATGCCGAGACCGTCTACCGCCACGAGGCGGCCGGCCCCCTCGCCACCACCCCCACCGAGGTGGCCTTCGGCACGACCGTGCACAGCTGGTCCTACGCGGCGATCCCGCGCAAGGACCGGCCCGTGCTCGTCTTCGTCGAGTCCAACACCACCGGCACCGGCATGCTGGCCCTGCGCACGGCGACCCGGCTCGGCCTCGCCCCGGTCCTCCTGACCAAGGACCCCGCCCGCTACGCGGGACTGGAGGACACCGGCTGCCACACCGTCCTCTGCGACACCGAGGACGAAGCGGCCCTGCGTGCCGCCGCCGAGGAGGCCGCCGCGGGACGCACCATCGCGGGCGCCACCACCACCAGCGACTTCTACCTCGCCCAGGCGGCGGCGTTGGCCCGGTCGTTCCAGCGCCCCGGACATGCCGCCGACACCGCCGCGCTCTGCCGCGACAAGGCCCTGAGTCGTGCCGCCCTCGACGACGCGGGCGTGCCGCAGCCCGCCTATGTGGTCGTCGAATCGGCCGACGCGGTGGCCGACGCCGTCGCCCGCGTCGGACTGCCCTGCGTGGTCAAACCGGCCGACGGTTCCGGGTCGCAGGACGTGCGCTGGTGCTCCGACGAGGAGAGCGCCCTCGCCCACGCCGCGCACATCCTCGCCGCCACCGAGAACGTCCGGGGCCAGAAACGGGCGGGCAAGGTGCTCGTCGAGGAGTTCGCGCAGGGGCCCGAGTACAGCGTGGAGATGTTCTGTGCCGACGGCGAGGCCAGGTGCGTCGGAGTGACCCAGCGGACCACGACCGCACTGCCCCACTTCGTTGAGACCGGGCACCTGTTCCCCGCCGTACTGTCGCCGGTGGCCGAGGCGGAACTCGCGGAGTGCGCGCGGCAGGCACTGAAGGCGATCGGCTTCGTGCTCGGCCCCGCCCACGTCGAGGTCCGGCTGACAGCGGACGGACCCGCCGTCATCGAGGTGAACGGGCGGCTGGCCGGTGGCATGATCCCCGAACTCGTCCGCGCCGCGACCGGCATCGACCTCCTCGACCAGCAGCTTCGCGCCACTACGGGGCGCCCCCTCGCACTGCACACGGACGGTGCCCGGCACGCCGGGATTCGGTTCCTGACGGCGACGCGGACCGGACGGCTGACCGGCGTCACCGGTACCGCCGAGGCCGCCAGGGTGCCCGGAGTCGAGTCCGTCGTCGTGACCGGAACCCCCGGCCGGGCGGTCCGCCCGCCCCAGGACGCCTACGACCGACTGGGCCATGTGCTCGCCGTCGGCGCGACACCGCAGGAGGTCGAGACCGCCCTGGACAGGGCGACGGCACTGCTCCGGGTGGGAACCACCCAGGTGCCGTGACGGTCGCACCCCGTCGGGAGGTCGATCGACGGTGCGGCATGCGAAGACCGCACTGACCCATGGAGCACGGGGCCGCCGGACCCGGGGGCCGCTACGCGCACCGGCACAGAGCACCGTGCCGCCACTCGTACGAAGGCGAGCGGCGGCACGGTGGTGGGGCCCCGGCGCCCTGCCGGCCCTGCCTCCGGGGCATCCCCTGAGCACGCGCCGGACACCGCGAGGCTGTCCTGCGGAAGACGCCGGGAAGCGTCGGCGATCTCTAAGCGCCCTTCAGCTGCCGCTCGACGGACCCGCCGCCGACGCCCAGCCCGCGCAGCACCTGCCGGGGATCGGGCAGCCGCCGCAGCGCCACGGTCGCGGCCGGCGCGGGCGCCTCCGGGACGTCCGTCCGCCGCTGTGCGGCCCACGCCGCGATGTGGGCCCGGGACCGCAACCCAAGCGTGGTGCGGATATGACGGATGTGCGTCTCCACCGTGCGCACGGACACATGGATGCGCGCCGCGATCTGACGGTTGGTCAGGCCCTCCACGACCAGCGCGGCCACGTCCCGCTCCCGCCTGCTCAGGGGATGGGAAGCCGCCTCGTCCTGCGGCTCGACCGAGTCCTCCCCGAGCGCCAGGCACAGCGCCTGCCGCCACGGCATCGCCCGGCCGGCCTTCAGCCAGGACTCGGCCCGGCTCACCGGCACCGCCCGCAGCGCGGTCTCACGCGCCTGTTCGACCTGCCACCGCCACCAGCTGCTCTCCTGGAACGCCCCCTCGCGCACGCGCTCCGCCACGCCCAGCAGCCGTAGACCCCGTTCGAACTGGTGCCCGCGGATGGCGACGATCGTCAGCCCCTCCAATGCGCGGGCCGCGTCCCGATGGTGATGCGCCCGGCAGCGCAGCGCCTCGGTGAAGTGCTCCTCCGCCCGCTTCAGGTCACCCTTCTCCAGGGTCAGCGAACCGGCGGTGGACAGGATGGCGCTCAGCAACTGCGGGGCCACTCCGTCGCGCAGCACGGTGAAAGCCTGTTCAAGTTCACGTTCGGCGGTGGACGGGTCGCCGTCCTCCAGGCGGTGCCGGGCGAGGGCGCCCCGGCTCAACGCCACGAGGGTGTCGTGCCGGGACCGCAGGCCGATCTCCAGGGACTCCTCCAGGTCGTCCACCGACGCCCGGCGCTGGTCCAGAGCCTGCCGCAGAATCCCTCGTACGAACAGCAGCCGCCCCAGCAGGGGTGAGGGGCCACGCCGTCGTTCCTCCCGCACGGCCGCGTCGATCCGCCGCGCCGCCTCGTCGGGTGCGGAGCCCTGACCGGCGAGGGCCGTCGCCTCCAGCGCCACGGCGCGGTACGCGGAGTCCGGCGTGGCCGCCTCCAGGGCGTGCTCCACGAGCCCGGCCACCTCGGCGTTGCGCCCCCGTGTCCCCTCAACGGCGGCCAGCGCGCCGGTCAGCAGCAGTTGGCGCTCGTCGGAGCCCTCGCCGAGGCGTCGTACCGCGTGCAGCAGATTGACGCGCTCGCCGGCCAGCCGGTCCAGCGTGGCGAACGGCACCACGGCCTCGCTCCGCAACGGCAGGGACATCGTTGTCAGCCAGGTGGTCATCAGCTCGTACGTCGCTGCCTCCGCACCCTCGGCGGCCAGCAGTTCCTGCCCGAAACACTGGATGGACTCCAGCATGCGGAAACGGGGCTCCCCGCTGCTCGTGCCTGTGTGGGGGGCGATGACGGACTTCGCCTCAAGGGCGATCAGGAGTTCCGGCAGCGCGGCCGCCGTCCCCGGCAGGTCGGCGGTGACCGCCGTGGCCGCCTCCAGGCCGAAGCCGCCCGGCAGGACCGACAGTCTGCGCAGCAGCACCTGTTCCGCGGGCCGCAGCAGGGTGTACCCCCACTCCAGCGCGGCGCGCAGACTCTGATGACGCTCCTCGGCGAGCCGCCAGCCGTTCGTCAGGAGGGCCAGCCGGTCGTGCAGCCTGGAGCGGAGTTCGGCCGGCGGGAAGACCCGGACGAGCCGGGCGGCCATCTCGATGGGCAGCGGCAGCCCGTCCAGTCGCGCGCAGATCTCGGCCACGTCGTCGGCGTTCTCCCGGCTGAGCTGAAAGTCCGGGGCGACCGCGCGGGCTCGGTCCATGAAGAGGGAGACCGCGTCCGAACGCAGGTTGTCGGTGTACGAGTTGCCCGATCCGGTCGCGGTTCCGGGCTCGCTGAGCGTCAGGCCGTTCACCGAGAACACCGCCTCGCCGGGCAGCCTCAGCGGTTCCCTGCTCGTGGCCAGAACGCTCAGCCTCGGTCGTCCGGGAAGCAGCTCGGTCAGTACGGTTCCGCAGGCGTACAGCACGTGGTCGCAGTCGTCCAGGACGAGCAGCCGGTCCGGTGCCGAGGCTGTCGCCGTCGCCCCGTCCGGTTCGTCGCCGAGGGCGTCGAGTATCCGTCGGCGCGCCTCGTCGGCGCCGGTGACCGCTCCCAGTCTCACCACGGAGACCTCGCTCCGGCGGCGGCGTGCCTCCTGGCCGGCGACCTCCAACGCCAGTCGGGACTTACCCACGCCGGCGGGCCCGGTCAGCGTAAGCAGCCGCACCTCGTGCAACAGCCTGGTCAGCTCGACCAGTTCGTCGGCGCGGCCTACGAAGCTGCTGAGCTGGGTCAGGAGTTCGCTGTTCAGTCCGGTGTCCATGGCGCCGGACCTGTGCCGCAGCCGGTAGGAGCGTTGACGGCAGGCATTGGAGCAGTAGCGGGCGCGAGCCTGCGAGGTGCGGGTCTGCTTGGTCTGCGGCATGGGGGTTCCGCAGGTGTCGCACGTGACAGTCGTGGGGGTGGACATGGCACACGCCTTTCATGGGGGTCGGCGGCCGCAGGGGGATGCTGTGCTCCGCAGGGCGAAGTCGCCTCTGGGCAGACGGGGTACAACTCTCGGGTTCGGTCCGGAAAGCGTGCGGCCTGGCGCCGGGGCGGCACTGGGGGAGGGGAGGACAGCTGCCCGAGGACCGAGAGGGTGGTGAAGGTGGACGGGCGGGGTGCCGGCCGAGGTGGCCGCGGGCCGTGGGTTCCCGTGCGGCCGGGTCAGGTGCCGCTGATCGAGCCGGAACCGCGCGCGCTGCGGTCGGGATGTGAGGCATATGTGGGGCGGGTGATCACTAGCGGATACCGTCCTTCTCCACTGCACACTGCCGGTGGGGGGATTTGGAGCGAATGCCATTGCGTGGGGTAGTCGCTTCGCTCCGGCTGGTTACCTCGAAGCCTAGGAATGGTGCGTGCTGGGGTCAAGCAATGCTCTGCTTATGCCCAAAATTCTGTGGATAAACGGCCGAGGTCACCGTGTCCGTTTCCCCTTCAATGCGGCCCGGTTCGTGCCCGTTTCGAAATCCGTTTACGCACTGCTCAAGGCGTTCTGACGTCGATGAGGGTGCCAAGAGGACCCGTTTCCCCGTGCGGAGCGGGCCGGAATGTTTCCGTTTCCCTGCCAAGGTGTGGGACGGTTCTAGGGTTTTCCCCAGATGCGATCGGTCGGCTGTTGTCCTCAGGCGGGTGAGATGCTGAACTGAGCCGCCCGACGTTCGACGCGCCACGGGCGTCCTGGGTGCCCCGAATTCTCAGTCGCACTTTGGCCGTTCACACCACGCCGCACGCCGCTCGCCGCGTCTCCGATGTGCGATATCGCAGACGCGGCGTGGATGCGCGCGGGCCCACTCACCTGTTCCGGACCGGCGACGTCGGCGGACTCACGCCTGCTCGTCCATGGCGTAGACCATCCAGTGACGCAACACGTCCGGGATATTGCCGGCGCGCTCGGTCACGACCGTAAAACCTCGGGCGCCGAGCATGTCGACGATGGTCTCCAGCCGACCGTCGAGGTCCTGTACCTCGATCACGCACTGCCGGATCCGTCGCCAGTCCGAGTCGTCGAGACCTTCCAGAACCTCCAGCTCCGAGCCCTCGACGTCGATCTTGAGCAGGTCGATGGGTCCCTCGGGCTCCCACTCGCGCAGCACGGCGGACAACCGGAGCACGTCCGCCTCCACCTCGACGGCGCCCAGGACACGGTCTACCGCTTCCGGGCCGATCTGCTCCTCGACCAACTTCTTGTTGAGCTCCTTCTCCTCAGGATGCCGTGTGGAGTTTCCGGGCAACGCCGGGAAATAAGTGAACGGGACCCGCTCCTCCCGGCGCCGGCCGAGCGCGGCCCTTACCACGCTCACATCGGCCGATCCGCACCCGCTGAGGTTCTGCAGGAGCGCCTGGTGGATGTCGGGGATGGGTTCGAGAGCCAGGACGCGCGCATCCGGACATTCCTCGACGACGAAGAGCGAGAACATGCCCACGTTCGCGCCGACGTCCACGACGCGCGCGGATCGGGGGAGGCGAATGCCGTGCTGGAGGTAGTCGCGTTCGACGAACACTTCGTTGTAGATGAAGTGCATCTCGGAGAAGAGCGCACCTTCCGCATAGGGCGCGAAGACTTGAACCCCTTCGGCGACCTGGACGGGGCGAATGTCGGCCATTGATGCTCCCTGGGTCGTGGTTCACCGCGTCCGGAGCGCCTACCCCGCTTTGCCCATCAAATGACCATTGTTGTGGCCCCTGTTGTCGGCTCACGCCGTCTCCAGTACCGTCCGAAGCATGAGTCACGTAGCCATGGTCAGTATCGCCCACCACGGTCATGTGAATCCGAGCCTGGGAATTGTGCGCGAGCTGGTCGACCGCGGCCACCGCGTGAGTTACGCCATTCCCGACGAGGGCGACTTCGTCGAGAGAGTGCGCTCCACCGGCGCCGAGCCGCGTATCTGGAGGTCGACGCTGCCGGCGGCCGGAGACGACCAGGCGCTGTGGGGCGAAACCCGGCTCGACGTCGCCGAGTTGTTCCTCCGCGACGCCATCCAGGCACTTCCGCAACTTGAGGCGCTCCATCAGGACGCCCCGGACCTGATGCTCAGCGACTTCTCCGGCTGGGCGGCGCAGGTCCTCGCGCACCGCTGGTCCATCCCCTACGTACAGCTCTGCCCGCAGCTGGTGCCGTGGGAGGGGTACGAGGACGAGGTCGGCGCGGCGCTGGCCCAAGAGCTGAAGTCCTCCGAGCGTGGTCGTGACTACTACGCGCGGTGGCGTGCCTGGCTCGACGCGAACGGTCTCGAAGGCGTCGACCCGGACACCTTCATGAGCCGCCCACCGCGCTCGCTCGTCCTGATCCACCCCGCTCTGCAGCCGCACGCCGACCGGGTGGACACCTGCCGTTACAGTTTCGTCGGGCCCTGCCAGGGCGACCGGGCGGAGCATGACACATGGAGGCGCCCCGACGAAGCGGTCGGCAAACGACTCGCGTTGGTCTCACTCGGCTCCAACTTCACGAAACGGCCCACCTTCTACCGGGCCTGCGCCAGGGCCTTCGCGGCACTGCCCGACTGGCACCTCGTACTGCAGGTGGGGAAGCAGGTGACCGCGGAGGACCTCGGTCCATTGCCCGGCAACGTCGAGGTCAGCCGTTGGGTCCCACAACTCGGGGTGTTGCGGGAGGCCGATGTCTTCGTCACCCACGCCGGTGCCGGCGGGGCTCAGGAGGGCCTGGCGACCGGCACCCCGATGCTCTGCGTCCCGCAGGCCGGGGACCAGTTCGACAATGCCGCCAGGCTGGTCGACCTCGGCGTCGCCGAACGACTCGACACGGACGACGCCACCCCCGAGGCGCTGCGCACCGCCGTCCAGCGACTCGCCGACGAGCCGTCCGTCGCCGCGCGTTGCGCCGACCAGCAGAAGCGGGCATCGGGGGACGGGTCCCAGCGAGCGGCGGATCTCGTAGAGGCGCAACTGGCGCGCTCCTCGTAGGGGACGGCGGCGCGCGAACCGGCGCGATCCCTGGACCGCTCGCACTCCGCGATCGGCCGGACCATCGCGCCATGCGCACAGAGGATCTCAGGAGCTCCGAGCCCGGGTCCGGACGCCCGTACCCGGCGGATCGACCGCGCCGATCACCGTCCGTTCCTGCCGAATCGCGCGATCGCCTCCAGGACCGTGGCCTGACTCGTGGGACTGCCTGTGTGTCCGGAGTCGTCGATCACTTTCAGTTCCGCGTCCGGCCACGCCTTGGACAACTCCCACGCGGTCTTCAAGGGGCTGCCCAGGTCGAGTCGACCGTGGATCAGTACTCCGGGGATACCGGCCAGCCGATGTGCATCACGGAGCAGTTGTCCGTCTTCGAGCCAGGCGTCGTTCGCGAAGTAGTGTGCGCAGATCCGAGCGAATGCCATCAGCGCGTTGTCGGGTCTGTCGCTGTAGGCGCCCGGGTGGCCAAGGACCTCGTGGGCGATGACAGCGTCCTCCCAAGCACACCAGTCCCGCACCGCCTTCCTTCTGACCGTCTCGTCCGGGCTGTTCAGCAGCTGGTTGTAGGCGGCCACGACATTCCCGCTCCGCTCCGCCTCCGGAACGGCGTCGCGGAATGTCTCCCAGGGGCCCGGCAGCAGGCGTCCGACGCCGTGGTAGAGCCAGTCGGTCTCCTCCGGCCGGGTCATGGTGACACCGACGATGACGACCTCGGAGACCCGCTCGGGATAGCGCTCAGCGTAGGCGAGGATCAGTGTCGAGCCCCAGGAGCCGCCGTAGAGGAGCCAGCGCTCGACACCCAGGTGTTCGCGCAGCCGCTCCATGTCCTCGATCAGGTGGTCGGTGGTGTTGGTGTCGAGGCTGACGGACGGGTCGGAGGCGTGCGGCCTACTCTCACCGGAGCCACGCTGATCGAACAGGACGATCCGGTAGACCTCGGGGTCGAACAGCGTGCGGCTGCCACGGCGCCCGCCACTGCCGGGCCCGCCGTGCACACACAGAGCCGCCTTTCCTTGAGGATTTCCACTGGTCTCCCAGTAGATCTGGTTTCCGTCGCCGACATCGAGGTGGCCGTGCGCGTACGGTTCGATGTGCGGGAACGGCTGAGTCATGAGGGTCTCCTCCAAAAGGTGTGCAGAGCCTCGCGAGGCTAGTCGACGGCTGGAACGACGTCACGTATTTTCTGCGCCGCTCGCTCACGTGGCGAGGTCTTCGGCACAGTCGCGTCGGGTACGGGCGACCCGTCGCGGACGTCGCCCTCACCGATGATCTCGCCGATGCGCCGTCGGGGCGCCGGGGGCTGTCGTCGGGCATACCCGTCCTGCTGAAGGCAGCGCCGCTACGGTGTCAGCACGATCCTCCCGAAGACCTCACCGGCGGCCATCTTCCGGTGTGCCAGGACGGCTTCCTCCAGGGGCAGCACCTCGTGCACCACTGTTTCGATCTCGCCGCGACCAGCTGCGGCGAACTGCCGGCCGCGCACGGCACGCAGGTCTGCTCGGGCGACGGTGGCCGCGCTGAAAGCGGCGAAGGACATCGACTTCTGGAACGCCGCCATGATCTTCGTGCCGAAGTCCGCGGGCGGCTGGCCTGCGACAGCGCCGACGGCCACCATGCGGCCATTGGGGTTGAGCCTGTCGAAGAACGACGGCAGGTCCTTGCCGGCCACAATGTCGATGATGACGTCATAGCCCGCTGGAGCCTCCTTCCCTCCGCGACCGGTGCGATCCAGCACGTGGGTCGCGCCGAGACGGCGCAGCCGCTCGCCGCGCTCGGCCGACGATGTCGTGACCGCCACCGCGGCGGCACCGCCGAGCGCCGCGAGCTGCACGGCCATGATCCCGATGCTGCCGGCCGCGCCACGCACCAACACCGTCTCCGCCGCGGCGAAATGGGCGTGGCGGAGCCCGAAGTGGGCCACCGTACCGGCACTGCCCAGCGTCACCGCGGCGATGGCGGAGAGGCCGCCGGGGAGGGGAAGGACCTGCTCGATCGGCGCGGCAACCTGTTCGACGTAACCCCCGCCGGTGCCGGTGAACGCCCACACCCGCCGGCCGATCCAGGACGCGTCGACGCCGTCACCGACCATGGTCACGGTGCCCGCCACCTCGCCGCCCGGGACGAAGCCCTCCTTGAAGCCGTAGGCGGCCAGAGCCCCACTCCGGATCACGGTGTCGACACCGCCCACGCCCACCGCCTCAACGGCGATCAGTACCTGCCCGGCGGCAGGTGTGGGCGGCGGGAGTTCGACAACAGCCAGGCCTTGAGGCTCCCCGAACGTCTGAATCGCGATTGCCTTCAATGGCGTCTCCACGTCCTCGGACCGCTCGGCACGGTCCTGCTCCATACCGCCGGCGATCCCCGCTCGGCGAGCTTTTACGTCCTGGACGGTAAGCGGACGCCCCCGTCCGTCTAGGTAAAGTGAGAGAGTGACCGATCGTTTGCCTCACAGTCCGCGTTCCGATGCGAGGGACAATCGCGACCGCATCCTCGACGCGGCCCGAGCGCTGTTCTCGGCCGACGGCCTGGCCGTGCCGATGCGGGAGATCGCGCGGCGCGCCGGGGTGGGACCGGCCACCTTGTACCGTCACTTCCCGACCAAGCAGACGCTGGTCGCCGAGGCCTTCGCGGATCAGTTGCGCGCGTGTCGCACCATCGTCGACGAGGGATGCGCGGATTCTGACCCGTGGCGTGGCCTCTGCCTGGTGATCGAGAAGATCTGTGAGCTCCACGCACACGACCGGGGCTTCACCGAAGCCTTCCTGTCGACTTTCCCGGGGGCGCCGGATGTCGCGGGACGCGCGTACACAGTGAAGGCAGTCGCGGGACTGGCCCAACGAGCCAAGGACACAGGGCAGCTGAGGCCCGACTTCGTCCTCGACGACCTCATTCTCGTACTCATGGCCAACAAGGGGATCCACGCCGGATCCACCGCCACCCAGGTCATGGCCTCCCGGCGCTTCGCGGGGCTGGCGATCCAGGCGTTCGAAGCCTGTCCCCACCACGCACCGCTACCGGCGGCTCCACGACTGACATCCGCGGCACCGGCCGACGCCTGACCGTGGCGACTGAGCGCACAGCATTGCGCGGCCCGGCCCGGCCCGGCCCGAGCCGGTGGCGGCGAGGAACATGATCTTGTGCGCTGAGCGGTGCCGCGTCATCTTCACCCTCGGTCCGGGCCGAAATGTGCCTATCCGGCGCAGCGGAGCCGAAGACGCCCTTTGCTTGGAGAGAGTGTGCGCGGATGGGGCACTTCGTATTCAGCGGGGCGGGGCAGGCCGTCACGCAGCTCGCGTCGAGGGGTGAGTACTGGTGATGGAAGTGCTGCGAAGCACGTGGGAAAGCCAGGTGTTCCAGGTGACGAAAGCCCCCTACCTGCTGCTCGATACGGACTTGTGCATCCGCGGTGTCAACGAGGCCTACTTACGAGCGACCGGCCGGGCGCGGGAAGAACTGATCGGCGCGTTCATGTTCGAGGCGTTTCCCGACGACCCCCGCGACACCGCGGCGACCGGTGTGCGCAATCTCAGCGCGTCCCTGGAGAGGGTGCTGCGCCGCGGAACCGTGGACGACATGGGCATCCAGCGCTACGACATCCCCGACACCTGTCGCCCCGGGACCTTCCGCCGCAAGTCCTGGGCACCGGTCAACTCCCCGCTGCACGCGTCCGAAGGGCGTGTGGCCGGGATCCTGCACCACGTCGAGGACGTGACCGCAGTGGACGAGGCGCTACGCGGCGCCGCACGGGACGACGACCGGGCCGCTCCGACGCCGCTGCTGCGGCGCGCGATGCTGGCCGTCGCGCACTACGAGCGGGCCACCGCGGCGGTCGCCGCCGGGCAGGCCCACCCTGATCCCTTCGGAGAGCTTGCCCCGGTGTGGGGCGCGCGGCGTGCCCAGCGTGATGCGGCGTGGCACGCCATCGTGCACGCGGCCCGCCGGGCCCCCGCCAGGGCCTGCGCGGACGCCGTGTGCGAGGCCGCCGCGGCGCGACTGCCGGACACCGACGCCGCCGCGATCACTCTGCATGGTGCCGCGGTGGCCGACTTCCAACTGGCCGCCAGCTCTCCGTGGGCCCGGCGTGTGGAGGAACTGCAGTACATCACTGGTGAAGGCCCTTAACTGACCGCGTTCGCCACCGGCGAGCCGGTCGCTCTCACGACTCTGGACGAAGGCAGCGCCCGTTGGCCGCTGTTCACCGACGCGGCGGCCGGCATCGGCGCGGCCGGCGTCTACGCCCACCCCCTGCGCACCGCGAGTGCGACGCTCGGCACCCTGACCCTCTACCGCAGCCGTAGGACCGCCGACCCCGGCACCGGCGCGAGCGGCGCAACGCCGTCGGCCCTGGCGGAGACCTTCGCCGAGATCGCCACGCAGGTACTCCTCGCCGACATGGACAGCGAGGTCATCGAGCAGATCCGGGCCACCGCCGACCAGGACGATGTCAACGTCGCCATCGGGATCATCGCCGCCACCCAGGACATCAGCATCGGCGACGCCGAACGGTGGCTGCGCCGCGCCGCCACGGCACTCCGCCTGCCGGCCGCTGACCTGGCCCGGTTCTTTCTCAGCCGCTGACCATCCAGCACCGTCGGCCCGGCTTCCTCGGGTCGGCCGACGGTGCCACGGTCGGGCCACACCCGTCCCCGATCCCGGCGACCGCCGTATCGGCGTCGGCGCACAACGGCACGGTCATCGGCCGACCTGCGCGGCCTCGGTGCTCATGTCGCCGCCCGTGACGTTCTCCAGGACGACGGCGAGGGCCTGGCCCACGCCGATGCAGAGGGCGGCGACGCCGAAGCGCGCGCCGGATTCCCTCAGCCGGTGGGTCAGCGTGCCCAGGATCCGCCCGCCGGAGGCCCCGAGGGGGTGGCCCAGGGCGATGGCGCCGCCCTTGGCATTGACGAGGGCCGGGTCGACTCCCCAGGCGTCCACGCAGGCCAGCGACTGCACGGCGAACGCCTCGTTCAGCTCGACGGCGCTCACATCGGACCAGGTGATGCCCGCGCGGCGCAGCGCCCGGTTCGCCGCCTCCACCGGTGCGAAGCCGAAGTCCTGCGGGTCCAGGGCGGAGACGCCGCGCCCGGCGATGCGGGCCAGCGGCGCGGTGCCGATGCGTGCGGCGGCGGCCTGCGAGCCGAGCAGGACGGCGGCCGCGCCGTCGCTGAGCGGGGAGGCGTTGCCCGCGGTGATCACACCGTCCGGGCGGAACGCCGGCTTCAGCGTGGCGAGCTGGTCCGGCGTCGAGGTGGGCCTGATGCCTTCGTCGCGCTTGAGGGTGGTGCCCTTGCGGTCGACCGTGACGGGCACCACCAGGTCGTCGTAGAAGCCGTCTGTCCAGGCGGCGTCGGCGAGGTGGTGGGAGCGTGCGGCGAAGGCGTCCTGGCGCTCGCGCGGGACGGCGAACCGCTCGGCGAGCTGCTCGTTGGCCTCGCCCAGAGAGACCGTCCACTCCTTGGGCATACGCTCGTTGACGAGCCGCCAGCCGAGCGTGGTGGAGACGGCGGTCATGTCAGCGGCCGGGTAGGCGCGGGAGGGTTTCGGCAGCACCCAGGGGGCGCGGCTCATCGACTCCACACCGCCGGTCAGCACGATGTCCGCGTCACCGCTCTCGATCGCGCGGGAACCCATGATCGCCGCGTCCAGGGAGGAACCGCAGAGCCGGTTGACGGTGGTGGCCGGGACGGAGGTGGGCAGCCCGGCCAGGAGGACGGCCATCCGGCCCACGTTGCGATTGTCCTCGCCTGCCCCATTGGCGTTGCCCCAGACCACGTCGCCGATCTCGGCGGGGTCCAGGTCCGGCGTCTTGGCCAGGACGCCCCGCACGGCGAGCGCCGCGAGGTCGTCGGGCCGCACACCGGCGAGGGCGCCGGAGAACTTCCCGAACGGTGTTCTTGCTGCCGCGTACACGTAGCTGTCGGTCATGCCGTCACCGTAGAAGCGGCCCATTCATGGTGTCCAAGACCTAATACGGCTCGATTGATAAGCCGTGTGCATAGAGTGGGAGGCATGGAACTGCGCCAGATCCGCTCCTTCCTCGTCCTCGCCGAGGAGTGCCACTTCGGGCGGGCGGCCACCCGGCTGCACGTCGCGCAGCCGGCACTGTCCCAGCAGATCAAGCAGCTGGAGCGGGAGCTGGGCACCCCTCTGTTCCACCGCTCCACCCGGCAGGTGACCCTCACCGAGGCCGGCCGGCACCTGACCGGGTACGCCCGCACCCTCGTCGCCGAGGCCGAACGGGCCCGCGTCCACATGACGGAGCTGGCCACCGGGCGAGCCGGACGGGTGCGTGTCGGTTTCGTCGGCACCGCGACCTACGACGTGCTGCCCAAGGTCGCCCGCACGGTGCGCGCCCGGCTGCCGCACATCACCCTGGAGCTGCGCGGCGAGCTGCTGACCCCGCAACTGGTGGAGGGCCTCACCGACGGCACCTACGACCTCGCGGTCTCCCGGCCCGACCCGGCCGGCGGCCTGGACATCACGCCGCTGCGCACCGAGCCGCTGGTCGCCGTCCTGCCCTCCACCCACCCCCTGGCCGCCGAGACCTCGGTCCCACTGCGCGCACTGGCCGGTGAGTCCTTTGTCATGCATCCCGCCCGGCCGCAGTCGGCGATGTATGAGCGGGTCCTGGCCGCTTGCGCCCGTGCGGGCTTCAGGCCCGCCTCACCCACCGAGGTGGCGGAGACCGCCACCCTCGTCGTCCTGGTGGCGGCCGGTCACGGCGTCGCGCTCGTACCGCAGTCGGTGCAGAGCCTGCGCCTGGACGGCGTGACCTACCTGCCGCTGGCGGACGAGGAAACCGTCGACCTGGTCCTGGCCCGGCGTAGCGCGGCCGTCTCCCCGGCGGCCCAGCAGGTCGCCTCGGTCATCGAGGAGTGCGTACGCGGCTGAGCGTCACCTGCACGCCGCGCCTGCGGGCGCTTTGGCGAGGCGACGAGAACGCGCCGCTGACAGCGCGTCCGTCGGTCGACTGCGCCGCGCCCGCGCTCAGGCGTAGTGCCGGTACACGGCCTGCGCCACGCACGCGGGCTTGGTGTTGCCCTCGACCTCGACCGTGAACGTCAGCTGCATCTGCACACCGTTGCCCTTCACCTCCTCGACCGAGTCGACCGTGCCGTGCAGCCGGATCTTGGCGCCGACCGGCACCGGGCTGGGGAAGCGGACCTTCTCAAGGCCGTAGTTGACGCTCATCGAGACGTCCTGGATCTCCAGCAGGTCACCGAAGAGCGGGATGATGAGGGAGAGCGTGAGGTAGCCGTGGGCGATGGGGCCGCCGAACGGGCCCTCCTTCGCGCGCTCCGGGTCGGTGTGGATCCACTGGTGGTCGTCCGTGGCGTCGGCGAAGGTGTTCACCCGCTCCTGGGTGATCTCCAGCCAGTCGGTGCGGCCGAGGTCGTTGCCGGCGAGGGCGATGAGGCCGTCGAGGCCCTTGGCGGTGGTCGTCATGTGAAGCTGCCTTTCAAGTGGTGATGACACGTGTGATGACACATCGTCAGTTGACGGGTGTCAGAGGGTGGGCCGGGGCGCGTAGGTGTCGCGGACGGCCGGTTTGACGATCTTTCCCGAGGCTGTACGGGGCAGTTCGGGAGCGAAGACCACCGTCTTGGGGATCTTGTACTTGGCGAGTCGGCCGTGCAGATGCGCGAGGACTTCGGAACCATCGGGCCGGGCCCCGGTGGCCAGGACCACGACCGCGTGGCCGACCTCGCCCCACACGGCGTCCGGCACCCCGACGACCGCGCACTCGGCCACCGACGGGTGGCTCAGCAGGGCGTCCTCGACCTCGGCCGGGTACACGTTCTCCCCGCCGGAGACGAACATGTCCTTGACCCGGTCGACGATGTAGGCGTACCCGTCGTCGTCCGTCCGCGCGATGTCGCCGGTGCGCAGCCAGCCGTCGTCGGTGAAGGCCGCCGCGGTGTCCTCGGGCCGGTTCCAGTAACCGCGCATGACGTTCGGGCCCTGCACGAGGATCTCGCCGCGCTCACCAGGGCCGGTGTCACGCCCGTCGGGCAGGGTGATCCGGGTGTCGGTGAAGAAGTGCGGCACCCCGGCGGACCCTGCCTTCGCCGCCGACTGCTCCCGGTCCAGGAAGAGGACGCCTGGCGACGCCTCGGTCATGCCGTATCCCTGGCTGATGGCCAGGCCCCGGGCGAGGTAGGTCCTCAGGGTGCGGGCCGGGACGGGTGCGCCGCCGCAGTTCAGGGAGCGCAGGCTCGACAGGTCGGCGTCCGCCCACCGAGGCTGCGCGGCCATCGCGTCGTACATGGTGGGGACGCCGAACATGTAGGTCACCCGCCGCTGCTCGACGACGTCGAGGACGTGTGCCGCTTCGAAGCTCTCCAGGAGCACCACTCGGCCGCCCTTGAGGAGGGTGGGCAGGCAGGTCATGTTGAGGCCCGCGGTGTGGAAGAGCGGGGCGACGACCATTGTCACCTCGTCGGCGGTGAGGTCGGTGTCGACCAGGACGTTGACGCTGTTCCAGGTGATGTTGGCGTGGGTGAGCACGGCCCCTTTGGGACGCCCTGTCGTCCCGGAGGTGTACATGATGATGCAGGCATCGTCCGGGCCGACGGGCACGTCCAGCGGGCCGGTGCCGCCGCCCGCGAGCAACTCCTCGTAGCCGAGGGCGTCCTCTTCGGGGGTGCCGACGGTGATCCGGTGCCTGATCTCGCTGCCCGCGGCGGCCTCGGTGGCCGTGGCGGTGTGCTCGGGGCGGTGCACCAGCACCGTGCTGCCGGAGTCGGTCAGGTTGTACGCCAACTCCGGTGCGGCGAGCCGGGTGTTGAGCGGTACGAAGACCGCGCCGAGCGTTCCGGCCGCGAACAGCGTCTCCAGGAACGACGGGTGGTTGGGCCCGAGGTAGGCGACCCGGTCACCGCGGGCCACCCCGAGGGTGCGCAGCGCGTGGGCCAGGCGCAGCACCCGTTCGTGCAGTTCCCGGTAGGTCAGCTCCGTGTCCTGGTGGACGACCGCTGTGCGCTCCGGTGTTTTGCGGGCCCGGCGCGCGGGCCAGGAACCGATGCCTTGGTTCAGCACGGCGCCCTCCTTGTGAGACGTTCACAGTCGTTGGTTTTCAGTCCTTGACCAGACCGAGCAGCCGGGCGGCGTTCTCCTTGAGGATCTTCGGCCGGACCTCGGGCTTGAGGTCGAGCTTCTCGAAGTCGGCGAGCCACCGGTCGGGGGTGATGACCGGGTAGTCCGAGCCGAAGAGCACCTTGTCCTGCAGCAGGGAGTTGGCGTAGCGCACGAGCTGGGGCGGGAAGTACTTCGGCGACCAGCCCGAGAGATCGATGTACACGTGCGGTTTGTGCGTCGCGACGGCCAGCGCCTCGTCCTGCCACGGGAAGGAGGGGTGCGCCAGGATGATGCGCAGCTCGGGGAAGTCCACGGCCACGTCGTCGACGAGCATCGGGTTGGAGTACTTCAGCCGGATGCCGCCGCCCCCGGGCACGCCGGCGCCGATACCGGTCTGCCCGGTGTGGAACAGGGCGGGGACGCCGAGTTCCTCGATCGCCTCGTAGAGCGGGTACGCCATCCGGTCGTCGGGGGAGAACGCCTGGATGCTCGGGTGGAACTTGAACCCGCGCACCCCGTGCTCCTCGACCAGGCGGCGGGCTTCGCGCGCACCTGCCCGGCCCTTGTGCGGGTCGACGCTGGCGAAGGGGATGAGGACGTCACCGTGTTCGGCGCAGCTCTCGGCCACCTCTTCGTTGGCGATGCGCGGGTGGCCGGTGGCGTGCTCGGCGTCCACGGTGAACACCACGGCCGCCATGCTGCGTTCCCGGTAGTACGCGGCCATCTCGTCGATGGACGGCTGCCGGTGGCCGTGGGCCTTGAAATACTTCTCGGAGGCGCCGAAGAGTTCGGGGCTCAGCGCGCCGTGGCCGCTCTTGGAGATCTCCGCGTGGGTGTGGACGTCGATCGCGGTCAGCGCGGCGACGTCGATGGCCTGGTCGCTCATCTCAGGCCTCCGGGGCCTTCGGGGCGGGGATGCCGTACGTCTCGGGCTCGGCGCCGACGCCCTCGTGCCACCGCTCGGCGATCGTGTCGGCGCTCCAGCCGCCGTCGGCGAAGTCGACCGCCTTCTCCGCCGGGTGGGACCAGAGCGCGAGCCGGTCACCGCCGATGCCGATGGCCTGGCCGGTGACGTCCTTGGAGCTGTCGGAGGCGAGGAAGGTGATGAGGCTCGCGACGTCCTCCACGGTGCCGAGGCCCTCGTCCTTGCGCAGCCAGTCGGGGAGCGGGGCGCCGGTGCGCTCGGCCTCCTCGATGACCGGTCCGAAGGCCGGGATGGTCTTGGTCATCTCGGTGGCCGCGACGGGCACGACCGCGTTCACGGTGATGTTCGCGCGGGACAGCTCCATGGCCCAGGTACGGGCCATCGCGACGATGCCGGCCTTGGCCGCGGCGTAGTTGGTCTGCCCGAAGTTGCCGCGCTGGCCTGCGGGGGAGGAGATCAGCACGATGCGGCCTCCGTCGCCCTGCTCGCGCATCCGCACCGCGGCGGCGCGGGCGCAGGTGAAGGTTCCGCGCAGGTGCACCTTGACCACGGCGTCGAAGTCGTCGTCGGTCATCTTCCACAGCACCCGGTCGCGCAGGATGCCGGCGTTGGTGACGAGGACGTCGAGGCGTCCGAACTCCCGCACCGCGGTCTCGGTCAGCAGCTCGGCCGCTTCGCTGTCGCCGACGGCGGCCACCGCGCCGGTCGCCTTGCCGCCGGCTTCGGTGATGGCGGCGACGGCCGCGTCCACCACCTCCGCGTCCACGTCGTTGACGACGACGGGACGCTCCGGCCGCGGCGAGCGCCTCGGCGTAGGCCCGTCCAAGGCCGCGTCCGCTTCCGGTGACGACGGCGACTTTGCCGTGCAGGTCCATGGGTGCACCTCTCGCTATTGACAGGAATCCTGTTGGTTCGGTGACTCCAGTGTTCTCATTCATCAGGAATCCTGTCAATGGGCTAGGGTGAGTCGCCATGAGAGACCGAACGGCCTGCAGCGGAGGCACGGCATGACGGAGGCGGCGCAGCCGGTGGCCGGGAGCGAGGCGGAGGCGGGGCCTTCCCTGCTCTACCTGCTCAAGCGGGCGGAGCTCGTCGTGCGGGCCCGCCTGGAGGAGCTGCTCAAGCCGGCCGGGGTCACGGCCCTGCAGTACACCGCGCTGACCGTGCTCGAACGGCATGACGGCGTATCGGCCGCCCAGCTCGCGCGCGACTCCTTCGTCACCGCCCAGTCGATGGCGGACATGGTCCGTGCGCTGGAGAGCCGCGGCCTGGTCCGGCGCGAGCCGAACCCGCGCAACCGGCGTGAGAAGGTCATCCGGCTCGCGGAGCCCGGGCGGCGGCTTCTCGCCGACTACGCCGAGCCGGCCCGGCACCTCGAGGAGCGCATGGTCGCCGAGCTGGCGTCCGCCGACGTCGAGCGCTTCCGGAACGCGCTGAAGAGCGCGCACCGGGCACTGTCCTGACGTGACACCGGGGCGCTCACGGCGTGGAGCGCTTCACCTCTTCCAGCTTGCGCGCCCGCGCGGCCTGCTCGAAGGGTGTGTCGCCGTGCGCCCTGCGGTCGCCCAGCGACGCGTACAGCTCCGCGATGGCGGCGGAGTCGTGGTGGGACGCCAGCTCGGCCAGCTCGGGGGAGACGGTGGCGAGGATCTGCCGGAAGCGCAGTTCGGCGAGAGGCCCGAGGCGGTCGTAGATCTGGACGAAGACCTGCTGGGCGCGGGGCCGGTCCCACTCCCGCGGCAGCAGGACGGCCGGCAGGTCCGGGTCGCTCTCCGGGAAGCTGCGCCAGGCGACCCGCAGTTCGGTGCGGGTGCGCAGCGCCTCCGCCGGGCTGATGCGGCCCGCGTCGAGGTGGTCGAGGACCGGGGCGTAGCGGTCGATGAAGGCGCGGTACTCCTTCGTCAGTGCCGTCAGGTCGAAGGCGGATATGGGATCGCCCTCGGCAGGGCCGCCGGGGACGGTGGCGCAGCGCAGCACGGTCGCGGTCGCTATGCCGAGGTCACGCAGTAACTCCTGCGCCTCCGTGCCCAGATCGCGCGGTGAGACCCACAGCCCGTCGTAGAGGGCGGCGAATCCGAGTACGCGCAGCCGGGAGCGCAGCGTCGTGCGCAGGCTGCGGGCCTGTTCGGGGACGGAGAACGCCAGGACGGTCCACTGCCCGTCCCACTCGGGCGCGGTGGCGCCGAACGTCAGCATCCGGTGAGTGCGCTCGACGATCACCTCCGAGGTGCGCGGCGGAATGCCGTAGGCCGTCGTGCGTCCGTCGCGTGAGGTGTCGAGCAGACCGCGGGCCACGAGCCGGCGCATGGCCGCTCTGGCGCCGTCGGAGGTGACGTCGAAGTCGGCGAGGAGCCGCACGAGCGCGGTGGCCGGGATGTGCTCGTCCCGCCAGTACCAGAAGTCACCCAGCAGGGAGGTGAGCAGGAGCTGGGGTTCCGCCCCGGTCTGAGCCCGTGGCAGCTCGGCCTTCCGCGGGTCCTTCCCCATGGCACCTCGGTTTCTCGATGGCCTTCGCGTCGAACCGAAGTATGGCACGACTCTTGTCATAGGCGACACCTCGTGCGACGCTCGGCAGCGATACCGACAATGACGCGGATCTCACTTCATGCAAGGGAACACCTTCATGTACGACTCTCGATCCCACCGACGGTGGCGAACCGGCACGTTGTCCGCCGCACTCGTGGGCGTGCTGGCCCTGGCGGGCTGCGGCGCCTCGGACGAGGAAGGCGCGGGGACTCCGTCCCTGGACGCGGTGCCCGCTCTGCACGACGCCCTCCCGAAGTCCGTCAAGGACGCCGGCGTACTGCGCTTCGCGGGCGACTCCCACCCGCCCTTCCGCTCGGTGGCCGCCGACGGCTCTGTGACCGGCATCGACGCCGACCTCCAGAAAGCCCTCGGCCAGGTGCTCGGCGTACGCACCGAAGTCAAGATCGTGAACAACCTCCCGGCGGCGCTTCAGGGCATGCTCAGCGGCCGCTACGAGGCGTTCAACGGGCCCGTTCAGGCCACCGCCGAGCGCGAGCGCCAGTTCGACACCATCACCTGGATGACCAGCCGCACCTCGTACGTCATGCCGAAGGACTCCAAGGCGGGCGTCTCCTCGGCCGACGACCTGTGCGGCAAGAAGGTCGCCGTGGTCAAGTCCAGCGTGGTGGAAGGACAGCTGAAGAAGCTGTCGGCGTACTGCACCGACAAGGGGGACAAGGCCGCCACGGCGATCGGCCTGGACGACACCAACGCCACGCTTCTCGCCGCACAGTCCGGCCGTGCCGACGCCGCGGGGATGACCCAGGCCGCCGCCATCGACGTCGCCGAGACCCAGAAGGACAAGTACAGCTACGTCACCCAGACCGAGGACCAGGGCGCCACGACGGACTACCTCGCCCTCCTCGTGCCCAAGGACAGCGGGCTCGGCCCGGTGATCCAGAAGGCCTTCAAGAAACTCGTCGACGACGGTGAGTACCAGCGCGTGATGAAGCACTGGGGACTCACCGACGTGATGGTCGACGAGCCCGTCCTGAACATCGCCGGCAAAGAGGGATGACCCGTGCCCCGATCCCTTTCCCCGACGAAACGCCCCATCGGCGCCGTGACCGACGCCGCGACCGACGACGTCGACGTCGCCCACTCCACACGGCGCATCCGGCCGTGGCGTGTGGTGGGCGGCGCGGTACTCGCTCTCGTCGCCGTGGTCCTTGTCCACTTCCTGGTGACCAACGAGCGCCTCGAGTGGGGCGTGGTCGGTGAGTACCTCTTCGACCCCTCGGTCCTCTCCGGCCTCGGCACCACCGTCTGGCTGGCGCTCGCCGCCACCGTCATCGGCGCGGTCGTCGGAGCGCTCCTCGCCGCCGCCCAGCTCTCGGACTTCGCGCCGGTCCGCTGGGCCGCCACCCTCTACATCGGTGTCTTCCGCGGCATCCCGCCGCTGGTGCAGCTCATCTTCTGGTTCAACCTGGCCTATCTGCTGCCTCGGATCTCCATCGGCATCCCCTTCGGCCCCGAGTTCGCCTCCTGGAACGCCAACGACGTGATCACCCCGGTGACGGCCGCCGTGATCGGTCTGTCCCTGGTGGAGTCGGCGTACATGGCCGAGATCATCCGCGGCGGCCTCATCGGAGTGGAGCAGGGGCAGCGCGACGCCGCCCGCGCCATGGGCCTCACCCCGGCGCAGACCTTCTTCCGGGTCGTGCTGCCGCAGGCCATGCGGGTCATCATCCCGCCGGGCGGCAGCCAGTTCATCAGCGTCCTCAAGGGCACCGCGCTGGTCTCGGTGATCGCCATGGCCGACCTGCTCCACTCGGTCCAGGTCATCTACAACCGCACCTACGAGATCGTCCCCATGCTCATCGTGTCCTGCCTCTGGTACCTCGCCGTGGTCACCCTGTTCACCTTCGGACAGCGCTGGCTGGAGCGGCACTTCTCCCGCGGCCACACCACGGGCGGCGGCCGTGTCCGCCGGCCCAAGCCCACCCCCGACGGAGCGACCGCATGACCGGTGAGCCCGCCCTGCGCGTGCGGGGCATACGCAAGAACTTCGGCGACCACGCCGCCCTCGACGGTGTCGACCTCGACGTCGCCGACGGAGAGGTCGTCACCATCATCGGCCCGTCCGGCTCGGGCAAGTCGACCCTGATCCGCTGCGTGCACCAGCTGGAGACCATCGACTCCGGCGCCATCTACCTGGACGACGAACTCCTCGGCCACGAACGGCACCGCGGTGGCCTGCGGCCGCTCAACGCCCGCCGGGTCGCCGCCCAGCGCAGCCGGATGTCCATGGTCTTCCAGCAGTTCCACCTCATCCCGCACTTCACGGTCCTGCGCAACATCACCGAGGCCCCGGTCCGCGTCCACGGCCGCTCCCGCGCCGAGGCCGAGACCGAAGCGCGCGAACTGCTCGACCGGGTCGGTCTCGGCGACCGCGCCGACCACTACCCGCGCCAGCTCTCCGGCGGCCAGCAACAGCGCGTCGCCATCGCCCGCGCCGTCGCCGCCCGGCCCCGCGTGATGCTCTTCGACGAGCCCACCAGCGCCCTCGACCCGGAACTGGTCGACGAGGTGCTCGGTGTGATGCGGCAGCTCGCCGCCGAGGGCATGACGATGGTCGTCGTCACCCATGAGATCGCCTTCGCCCGCGAGGTCGCCGACCGCTGCGTCTTCATGGAGGCAGGCCGCATCGTCGAGAGCGGCAGGCCCGACGAGATGCTCACCGCCCCGCGCACCGCGCGCCTGCGTACCTTCCTCGCCCGGCAGTCCCGGCACGGCGAGGCCGGGCTGCGGGAGAGCCGGCAGAGCGAGACGCCGCAGAGCGAGACGCCGCGGAGCGAGACGCCGCGGAGCGAAAGCCCCACCACCGCCCAGGAGCACACCTCGTGATCACCATCGCCTCGGTCGGGGACCTCATCCTCGACGAACCCGATCCCGCCTCCTACCTGGCCCCCTCGGCGTCCCTGCTGAAGGCCGCCGACGTCACCGTCGGCCACGTGGAGGTACCGCACTCGACCACCACCGTCCAGCAGAGCACCGACGTCCCCGCGCCCCCGGCCGACCCGGCGGCGCTGGCCGCCCTCGCCGACGCGGGCTTCGACGTCGTCACCCTCGCGGGCAACCACATCCACGACGCCGGGACCGAGGGCATCACCGACACCCTCGCCCACGCACGCGCCGCGGGGCTCGTCCCGGTCGGCGCGGGCACCAGCCTCGCCGAGGCCAGGACCCCGGCGATCGTGGAGCGCGGCGGCCTGCGCGTCGGCGTCCTTTCCTACAACTGCGTGGGTCCCCGCGAGTCCTGGGCGACCTCCGGCAAGGCGGGCTGCGCCTACATCCACGTCCTCACCCACTACGAACTCGACCACGCCAGCCCCGGCGGCCCGCCGAAGATCTACACCTTCGCCGCCCCCGAGAGCCTCGCCGTCATGGAGGCGGACGTGGCCCGGCTGCGAAAGGAGGTCGACGTCGTCCTCGTCGGACTCCACAAGGGCGTCGGCCACACCCCGGCCGCCGTCGCGATGTACGAGTCACCGGTGGCCCGCGCGGCCATCGACGCGGGCGCCGACGCGGTCTTCGGCCACCACGCCCACATCATGCGCGGCATCGAGACCTGGCGCGGCCGGCCGATCTTCCACGGCCTCGGCAACTTCGTCACCGTCACCCATGCCCTCACCCCCGACGCGAGCAGCCGCTCCAGCGCCGAACTGACCGAGTGGGCCCACCGCCGCAAGGAGCTGTACGGCTTCTCGCCCGACCCGGACATGCCCGCCTACCCCTTCCACCCCGAGAGCCGCAACACCGCGATCGCCTTCTGCCGCTTCGACGGCGACGGACTGGTCGAGGCGAGCTTCGAACCCTGCTGGATCGACGACGCCGGACGCCCGGTGCCCTGCGGCGACACCGACGAGGGCCGCCGCGTCACCGACTACATCGAGGACATCACCCGCCGAGCGGGCCTCAACGGCCAGTTCGTCCGCAAGGACGGCCGCGTACTGATCCAGCTGACCACCGAAAGGGCATCATGAGCGACCAGCCACTCGCCGGGCGGACCGTCATCGACCTGACCACCGCGCTCGCAGGCCCCTACGCGACCCTGCTCCTCGCGGGCCTCGGCGCCACCGTCATCAAGGTCGAGAACCCGGCCACCGGCGGCGACTCCTCGCGCAACAACGCCCCCTACGTGGGCGCCGACGGGCTCTCCGTCTCCCGGCAGGGACCCGACGACATGTCCGTCTCCATGCTCGCGCGCGGCCGCAACAAGCTCAGCGTCACCCTCAACCTCAAGGACAAGCGCTCCCAGCGGGTCTTCGCCGACCTCGTGCGCGACGCCGACATCCTCGTGGAGAACTACAGCGCCGGTGTCACCGGCCGCCTCGGCATCGACTACGCCGCCGTCCACGAACTCAACCCGCGCCTCGTCTACACCTCGATCACCGGATTCGGCAGCCAGGGCGGGCCCGGCTCGGGCAAGGCGATGGACTCCATCATCCAGGCGCTGTCCGGCGTCATGCTCACCGCCGGGGAACCCGACGAAGGGCCGGTCCGCTTCGGGCTCCCCGTCGGCGACATGCTCGCCCCGCTCTTCGCCGTCATCGGCACCCTCTCCGCGCTCATGCAGGCCGACCAGAGCGGCGAGGGCCAGCACGTCGACGTCTCCATGCTCGGCGCCCTCACCTCCCTGGTGGCGTGCGAGCCCTTCGACGCCTTCGCGGCCGTCGGCATGGAGCAGCGCACCGGCGCGATGGTGCCCCGCCTGGCCCCCTTCGGGATCCTGCCGACCTCCGACGGCCACCTCGCGCTCTCCGCGCCCACCGACGCCTTCGCGCACGGCGCGCTCCGCGCCATCGGCCGTCCCGACCTCATCGAGGACAGCCGCTTCCACAGCCGGGACCAGCGCGTCCGCAACGCCGACGCGATCCACGCCCTGATACGGGAGTGGACGTCCGTCCGCACCACAGAGGAAGCGCTGCGCCTGTTCACCGCGGAGGGTGTGCCGGCCGCCGAGGTGCGCGACCCCCGCGAAGCCGTCCGCGACCCCCTGGTGCAGGCGCGCGAAGAGGTCGTACCGATGGCCCACCCCCTCCACGGCACGGTCGAGGGCCTCGCCACCAGCGGTGTCCCGATCCGCTTCTCCGGCGCCCGCGCCGGGTTCGACCGGCCCGCCCCCGCCCTCGGTGAGCACAACGACGCGGTCTACCGGGAGAAGCTCGGCTACAGCGCGGAAGACATCGCCGAACTCGTCGCCGAATCGGTGATCTGACCCGCGCCGCACCCCGCACCACCTGGAGGAACAGTCATGTCCGCTGCCCTGGCGCAGCTCCTCTCCCACGCCGCCGGCGACCGGGGGGACCACCCCGGGCCGGTGATCGGGTACGTCGGCGCCGACGTACCCGTGGAGTACCTCACCGCCGCCGGCCTGCTGCCCGTACGGCTCGGCGGCGACCCGCACACCCCGAGCACGGCCGGTGACCGCTACCTCGGGACCGGTCTCGACCCGGCCGCCCGCTCGGTCCTCACCCGCCTCCTGGACGGCGGCCACGGCCCCCTGGACGGCGTCGTCGTGTCCCGGGACTGCGAGGCGTCCACCCGCCTCTTCTACGCGCTGCGCGAGCTGCGCCGCGTAGAACCGTCCCTGGCGCTTCCGCCGGTCCACCTCGTCGACGTCCTCCACCTGCCGCACCGCACCACCACCCGCTACGTCCGCGCCAAGCTCGCCCAGCTGCGTGCCACCGTCGAGACCTGGGCCGGACGCACGGTCGACGACGCCGCGCTCGCGGCGGCGATCACCGCCCACGACCGGCTCAGGGAGCTCCTCGCCCGGGTCGCGGAGCTGCGCCGCGCCCGCCCGGCCCGCCTCACCGGCACCGAGATGCTCACCGTGGTGGCCGCGACGACGGTCCTGCCCGTCGGCCGCGCCACGCAACTCCTTGAACAACTGCTTGCCGAGTCTGGTGAGTTGCCCGAACACGAAGGGACGCGTGTGTTCCTCACCGGAAGCCCGCACGACACCACCCACGTCTACGAGGAGATCGAGAACAGGGGCTTCCTGATCGTCGGCGAGGACCACGACCGGGGCGACCTGCTGTACCGGCGCAGGACCGGTGCGCCGACCGAGACGGCGCTGGCCGAGCGGTACCAGCACAACGGGCCCGCCGCGCCCCGCGCCGCGATCCGCACCCGCGCCGAGCACACCCGCCGGGAGGCCGTGGCCTGCGGCGCCGAGGTTCTCGTCAGCTACGCCCGGGTTCGCGACGACGCCCCTGCCTGGGACTACACCGCCCAGGCCGCCGCGACCGGCCTGCCGTCCGTCTTCCTGTCCCGCCAGCCCTATGGCGGCCTCGACGACCAGGCCACCGAGGCCCTCGACGGCCTGCGCCCCGCCGCGCACACGGAGGCGGTCCGATGAGCCCCCGCCTCAACTCCGCCTCCTCGGCCACCCGTTATCAGCGCGAGTGGTTCGCGGGGCTGCGGCAGGAGGTGGCCGACGGCGCGCCCCTCGCGCTGGTCAACGCCGATGCCCCGCAGGAGATCTTCCGCACCATGGGCATCCCGTACGTCGTCAACCAGTGGTGGTCCTCGATCGTCACGGCCAAGCACCGTGCCCAGGACTACCTCGCCCTGCTGCGCGAGCGCGGCCTGCCCGACGACAGCGAGCAGTACAGCTCGATCCCCCTGGCCTCGGTCTTCGACCCGGACCCGGCGAACGCGCCCTGGGGCGGCCTGCCCCGCCCGTCGATCGTGCTCGCGGAGACCACAGGGGACACCTCGCGCAAGGTCTTCGACATCTGGGACGACCAGCCAGGAGTCTCCTTCTACCCGCTGGAGAGCGCCGCCGAGAACGACGTCCCCACCAACTGGTGGGAGCTGATGCCGCGCAACTGGGAACAGGCCGTCGGCAGCGACCGCCTCGACCTGATGACCGGCGAACTCGAAGGGCTCATCCGCTTCCTGGAGCAGACCACCGGCCGCACCTTCTCCGAGACGAGGTTCGCCGAGGTCATGCGGCTCACCAACGAGCAGCAGGAGTGGAACCGCCGCACCCGAGACCTCATCGCACGGGCCCGCCCCTGCCCCCTGCCCGTCAACGACTCCATCCCGAGCGTGATGATCCCGCAGTGGCACCGGGGCACCGTCTGGGCCCGCGACGCGGCCCGCGCCTTCCACGACGAGGTGGCCGAACGCATCGGGGCCGGGGCCTCGGTCGCGCCCGCCGAACGCACCCGCCTGATGTGGATCGGCCGCGGCCTCTGGTTCGACCTCGACTTCTACCGGCGGTTCGAGGAGAGCCACGGCGCCGTCTTCGTCTGGTCGATGTACCTCGCCATCGCCGCCGACGGCTATCTGCGCTACGGCGACGACCCGCTGCGCGCCCTCGCCGCCCGCTTCGCCGCCTTCTCCGACCAGCTCTACACCCCGCCCTGGTCGGCCGAGTGGTACGTCAAGGAGGCCCGGCACCATGGCGTGGACGGCGTCGTCCACCTGGTCTCCGACGACGCACGCGGCAGCTACTTCACCACCCGTGCCCTCGAAGCCGCCGGCATCCCCGTCCTGGAGCTGTACGCCGACAACGTGGACGCCCGTGGCGCGGGCCCCGAGGAGCTGACCCGTACCGTCGGCGACTGGCTCGACAAACGTGTCCGTCCGGCCACCTGAGCCGGCGCCGTCGATGCCGGCGGTGCTCTCCGGCGCCCTGGCCGCCCTCTTCGTCGGTTCGCTCACCAACACGATCGTCGGCATCGCCCTGCCGACGATCGCCGGAGAGCTGGGCGGCCAGGACCAGGTGCCGTGGGTGGCGAGCGCCGCTCTGCTCACCATGACGGTGGCGACCCCGCTGTGGGGCAAGGCCGCCGACCGGCGCGGACCGAGAGACCTGCTCCTCGCCGCCCTCGGCGTCTTCGTCGCCGGGTCTCTGCTGGCCGGATGCGCGCCGACGATGGGCGTCCTGCTGGCGGGCCGAGCCGTACAGGGCGCCGGGGCCGGCGGCATCCTCGCCCTCACCAACGCCCTCGTCGCCGGACTGGTCCCGGCCCGCGAACGGGGCCTGTACACCGGGTGGTTCGGGGTCTCCTTCGGCACCGCATCGGTGGCGGGACCGCTCGTCGGCGGTTGCTGGTGGGCGCCCCGGGACCCGGCTGGCGCTGGTGCTTCCTCGGGGTGATCCCGGTCGCCCTGGCCGCGGCGGTCCTCGTCCGCCTCGCGCCGCACCGTGCCCCCGCCGCACCCCGCGGGGGCGTCGACCTGCTCGGAGGCGCCCTGCTCACGGCGGGCGCCTCCGGCGCGGTCGTCCTGCTGTCGGCAGGCGGCCGCGCCTGGCCGTGGGCATCCTGGCCGACCGCCGCCCTCACCGCCGCCGTCCTCGCCGCCGCCGTCGCCGGGGTGCGCCACGAGCGGCGCGCCGACGACCCCATCCTGCCGCCCCGCATCTTCGGCCACCGTGGGCTCACCGTGGCCTGCGGGACGAGCTTCCTGGTGGGCGCGGTCATGTTCGGCGGCGTCATCTACCTGCCGCAGTACCTCCAGGTGGTCCGCGGCCACGACGCCACCGAGGCCGGGCTCCTGATGCTTCCGCAGGTCGGCACGATGATCGTCGCCTCGACGCTCGCCGGACGGCTGATCACCCGTACCGGCCGCTGGAAGGTGTTCCCGGTCGCCGGCTGCGCCCTGGTGACGGCCGGCGCCGTCCTGCTCTCGCCGCTCGCCCCCGACACCCCGGCGTGGTGGCTCGCCGGGGCGATGGCCGTCCTCGGCATCGGTACCGGCCTGACCCAGCAGGTGCTGGTCCTGGTGGCGCAGAACGCCGTCGGCCCCGGCGACGTGGGGACGGCGGGCGCGGCGGCCACCTTCAGCCGTACGCTCGGGGGCGCGGTCGGCGTGGCCGCGTTCGGCGCGGTGCTGTCGGCCCGGACGCGCTCCGGCCTGCCGCCCGGCCAGGACGCGCACGACCTGCTCGGCACCCCCGAGCGCGTCGCCGCCTTGCCCGCCCACCTCGCCGAGACCGTACGGGCCTCCTACACAGCCGGTCTCTCCTCGGTGTTCCTGCTGACCGTTCCACTGGCGGCCGCCGCGCTCATCGCGGTCCTGCTGGTGCGGGAGACGCCGCTCGGGGGCCGCGACTAGAACCCTGGGACGCGGCGGGGGCCGTACCGGGAGACCTTCCCGGTACGGCCCCCGCTCTGCCGTTCAGGCGCTGTTCAGCTTCCGAAGTAGGGCCGGTTGAAGACGGCCGGGTGGTAGTGCACGTACCGGCCGCGGTCGTCCTGCGCCGACCTGGTGAGCCGGTTCAGGCTCTCGGGCGTGGTGCTCGACGACCAGTGGCCGGTCCTCAGCCGCTCGGTCATGGCGGTGATCGCCGCGACCTGCTCTCCCGGCGTGAAGGTGCAGTGCCCCACCGTGTCGACGTAACTCTGGCGCAGCAGCGCCCCGTTGCCCGCCTTGCGGACCGCGAGGCCGTACGACTGCTGCTGGGCGACGGTGGAGATCTGGTCGCCGACCGGGTTGACGGTGAGGACCGGGATACGCAGGTCGCCGTCGAAGACGATGCCCTTCTCCAGGTACCGCACGGCGTCCGGATCGGCCGCGACCCTCGGCGCCCTGGCCAGGGTCCGCAGATCGGCGCCGAGGTCGAGACCGGCGCGCGCGTACATCTTCCGTACCGTACGCCGCTGTTCGGGCTTCGCCGCCGCGTACTGCTTCGCGTAGTCGATCCCGGTGTTCCACGACGGGTTGCCGCCCGCCAGCGTCTCGATGGAGCGGCGGCTGCTCATCGCCTGCCCGATGTACGGCTGTGCGCCGCCGGCCAGCGCGAGGAACATCCCCTCCTGGACCGCGTCGGCGTCACCGGGGCGGGGCTTCGGCGTGGCCTCGCCGTCGGCGTCCAGACCCCAGCCGGGGAGCTGTCCGACGGCCGCGGCCAGCGCGATCCGCGCCCGACCCTGGGCGGTGGCCTGCGCTTCGGTGAGTGCCGACACCCAGTCCTGGGTGGCCTGCCCGGTGTCGGCGGGCACCCCGGTCACCGGCAGGGAACGGTCGGGGAACAGCAGGGACTTGAGGGTGAAGACGGTGTCGAGCTTCTGGTTCCACTGCCCGACCGCACCGCCGAGGCCCCCGCAGAAGGGGACCGCGGCGTCGAAGACGTCGGGGTGGACCTGGGCGGTGCCGGCCGAGACGAAACCGCCCATCGACCGGCCGGAGGCCACCGCCCAGCGGGGTGCGCCGACGGCGTCCTCGAACCGCTTCAGAGCCGCCGCCTGGTTGTCGATCGCGGCGGCGATGTTCCAGCCGGTGACCGTGCGGGCGGTGCCGCCGACCGCGTACCCGCGGTCGGTCAGCTCGCCGGTGAGCGGCTCGTCGGCGGCCCGGCTCGCGAAGTCCAGGTCGACGATGACCACACCGTTCCAGCGGTCGGGGACCACGAACCGGTACGGCGTGCCGTCGGCCAGCTCACCACCGGTGCAGCTGACCTTCGCGGGGGAGCCGGACGGACACGGTCCCGTGTCCCGGCCACCGGCCGCGGCCGTCGGCGCAGCGAGCGCCGCCACCCCGGCCGCCGCCATGCTCACGGCGAGGGCCTTGCGTACTCTTCTTCCTGCTCTTCCTGACGCCATGGTGTTCCTTTCCGGGCTGCCCATCAGCGCGCGACCGGCAGAGTGATCGAGGACGGCTGGGCGGGCGTGCGCCGCACGGTGTAGACGGGGGAGGGGCTGGTCTCGGTGCGCGCGCTCTCGCGCACGTCGGCGCCGGTGACCGTCACCCGCAGCCGGTGCCCGGCCGGGACGACGGAGGACAGCGGCAGCATGTCGAGGTCGACGCGCTGTGTCCTGCCGCCCTTCGGCATCGGCGCCGCGTCCCGCTCGTTGCTCCGGTGCCAGGGCGTGCCGAGCACGTCGTAGGGCGCGTGCTGGGTGGAGCGCAGCGACAGACGGAGCCTGCCGTCGGTGAGGATGCGCACGGTTCCGTCCGGGGCGACGTCGGAGAGGTAGGCGAAGACGTTGCCGTCCGGGGCGGAGGAGGACATCCGCAACGAGACGACCGGATGCCCGGTCAGTTCGGTGTCCTTGCTCAGGGGTGCCGTGGTGTAGGTCAGCCCCTTCTCGTCCTGCGGGCAGGTCTGTTCCTGGTCGAGGGGTTCGGGGCAGCTCACCGAGTAGTCCACGGTGTAGTCGTCGGCGCCGCCGTGGCCGCGCGGCCTGGTGGCGGTGAGTGTGCCGTCGTTGACCGAGTCGACGGTGCCGGTCGAACCGCCGCCCAGGTAGTAACGGGTGTCCTTGGCACGCGGCTTCACCGGCCACTGCTCGGCGTCGCGCCAGGTACCGGAACCGCCGGCGACTCCGGTGTAGTAGTGCACCGCCGGCTCCTCCATGACGCCGTTGTCGACGCCCTTGAGCCAGTGGTCGAAGAAGCGGTGCCGCTCGGCGACGATGTCGAACCCGTCGTACTCGCAGTGGTGCCACGGCCCGATGAGCACCTTGTTCGGGTTGGACAGGGTGGCCGCGCTGACGAGGCTCTCCTTGCGGAAGTCGTCGTCCCAGCCGTCGAAGCTGTAGATCGGCACGCCGGAGCGCTCGATGGCGTCCCGGTAGGTGGCCACGCTGTACTCGTTCCACGGGTCGGTGTCGACCGCGTCGACGTGGCTGTCGCGGTAGGGGGCGGCCTTCCACATGTCCTTCAGGGACGTGTTGGCCTGGTGCTGCTCCACCGCCCGGTTCAGCAGCCGGCCGTCGGTGTCCGCGTCGACCGGCAGGTTGCGCAGGTCCTCCTCGCGGGTACGGGTGGGCCCGACACCCCAGTTGGCGCGTATCCCACCGCGGTTGAAGGCGTCGTACTTGTGGAACGAGTAGTTGCCCGCGAAGACCGCCTTGAGGTGCGGCGAACCGGCGGTGGCCGCCTGCATCGCGGCGTCACCGGTGTTGGAGCAGCCGAAGACCCCGATCTTCCCGTTGCTGTAGGACCGCTCCGCCAGCCAGTCCATGACGTCGTAGGCGTCGCGGGACTCCTGCCGGGAGTGGTAGCCGGTCATGGTGCCGAACGAGGCGCCGTTGCCGCGCCGGTCGACGAAGGCCACGACGTAGCCGTACTTGGTGAGTTCCGCCATGCCACTGGTGACACCGCGCAGGCTGACCGAGCCGTCGTCGGCGCGTGAGGCCCGGCTGAGCTGGTGCTCCCAGACCACGGGGAAGGGCCGCTGTACCGGTTTCCCGTCGACGGCCGGCCGGTACAGGTCCACGGCCAGGCGCGTGCCGTCCCGGGTCGGCAGGTATTCCGAGGTGCGTACCCACTCGTCGTACAGAACGGGGGAGTAGCCCGTGTACTCCCCGGGCCGCGAGACGCGCGGATCGGTGCGGGCCACGGCCGGGGTGGCGGCGGTGGCGGTCATGAGCAGCGCCAGGAGGGTGATGACGATCCGCTTCACCGGTTCACCTCGTTGCCGGAGTTCTCGTCCTTGCCGGAGTTCGTGGCCTTGCCGGGGTCCTTGGCCTTGGCGGGCTCCTTGCCGAAGCCCTTGGAGGTGACGTCCCAGCCCTCCACCGCGCACAGACCACAGTCCTCACCGAGGAAGTAGTTCCGGGCGGTGCGATTGCCGTTGAGGGTGAAGTCGAGCCACTGCACGAGTACGGCGACCGCCTCTTCGTGGATGGTGCCGTCGGGCTCGCCGTCGCGCAGGCCGCGCCAGAACCCGCTGTGACCGGCGTGGGCGTTGCTCGCCCGGACCGCCGGGACGTCCGACAGGTCGTAGCTGACGCGGCTGTTCTCGTAGGCCTTGTCATCGACGCCGCCGTCGACGTAGAGCGTGGGCGTGTGGAGGTTCTCGAGTTCCTCGCGGCCGTAGCCGAGTGAGGCGTCGGCCTGGAACCCGCTGTTGAACGAGACGACGGTGTCGACCCGGGGGTCGGCGCCCGCCACCAGAGCCTCGATGCCGCCGCAGGAGGTGCCGGCGACGGCCACGCGGCCGGTGTCGATGCGGCCCCGCAACGGGCTCCCGGGCCGCTTGTTCTCCTTCTGCGCCCAGGTGATGCCGGAGCGCAGGACCTCGAGGTGCGCGGTGCCGTCCTCGTCGCGATCCGGCTGGTCGTAGGCGCCCACCGCCACGACGAGGAAGCCGTGGGCGGCGAGCAGGGTGTGGGCGCCGATGTACGGGTTGGCCGACGGCCTGCACGCGCCGTTGCCGAAGACGACGACCGGCAGTTTTTCTGTCGCCCGAGCCGGGAGATCGGCTGGTCGGTACACGGTGTACGGGGAGGCGTACCCCGCGTCGTGCGCGGCGTCCTCGCGGACGACGGGGTGGAACTCCTCGATGGCGGGCCGCGCCTTGCCGGCGGCGGCTGTTGGGGTGCTGTGCAGGTCAGTGGGGTCCGGCCGGTTCAGCACGGCGGTGGCGGTGGCGGAGACGACCAGCGTCGTGGCCAGTGCGGTGAGTACGGGGGAGCGCACGGAACGTTTCACGGTCTTTGACCTCTCGTCGAACGTGGCATGCCCGCAACACAATGGTCGCCATACGATTCGACCGTCAATACAAGTGTCGCGTTTACTTCGTCCGCGCCGGTACGGGACACTCAGGGCACCTCGAGGCGCGAACGACCCGAACTGCATGCACGACCCGAACGACACGCACGACCCGAACGACACGCACGACACGAAGCGACACGCACGACACTCGAGACGCGAAGGAGCGCCGGCGCACGATGGCCAACTCACCGTCCAGGGAGACGCTCACCGAGCGGATCGTCCGAGTCCTGGAGACGTTCGACACGGACCGGACCGTGCAGACCGCCGCCGAGATCGGGCGCCGGGCCCGGCTGCCGTCCTCGACGGCGCACCGGATGGTGGCCGAACTGGTCGACTGCGGGCTGCTGGACCGGGACGAGGAGCAACGGGTCAGTCTGGGCATCCGGCTGTGGGAGCTGGCGCTGCGCGGATCCCGCACACTCCGACTGCGGCAGGCGGCGCTCCCCTTCATGGAACGCGTCCAGGCGCAACTGCGGCAACACACGCAACTCGCGGTGCTCGAGAACGACGAGACGCTCTTCGTCGAGCGGCTGTCCCATCCCCAGGCCGGCGCGAACGTCACCCGGATCGCGGGGCGGCTGCCCCTGCATGCCTCGTCGTCCGGACTGGTGCTGCTCGCCCATGGCCCCGAGGACCTGCGCGAACGGATTCTCGCCGGCCCACTCGAAGCGGTGTCGCCCGAGACGGTGACCGACCCCGGCCGACTGCGGCGCCTGCTGGCCGGCATCCACCGTGACGGCTTCGTCGTGGCCCCGGGGACGGTCGAGTCCGTCTCCACCGGGGTGGCCGTACCGGTCCGCGAGGGCCGCGGCGAGGTGATCGCCGCGCTGTCCGTCGTTCTGCCGCGCTCCACGCCCACCGGCCGGACGGTGGAACACCTCCGCGCGGCGGCGGCCGGGATCTCGGCACAGATCGCGGCACACGAGGCACGGCCGTGACGATCGGCGGAAGCCGCCCCCGGAACAACGCTTCCCATTGAATGAGAAAGACCGTCGTCAAGGCCGTCGGCCGCCGCCAGACTGCTGGCCATCCCCACAGGCCGACTTCCCCACAGGCCACTTACCCACAGGCCGACTTCCCCGCCGGGCGTCGAAGGAGACGACATGTCCATACGCACCCGCGTCGCCATCATCGGTGCAGGCCCCGCCGGTCTGCTGCTGTCCCACCTGCTCGACCGGCAGGGCATCGAGTCGGTCGTCATCGACTCCCGCAGCCGGGAGGAGATCGAGAACACCATCAGGGCCGGGATCCTGGAGCAGGGCACCGTCGAGGTCTTGGACTCGACCGGGGCGTCGGAGCGCGTGCGTACGGTCGGACAGCGCCATGAAGGCATCGAGCTGCGTTTCGACGGGGAGGGCCACCGCATCGACTTCGCCGCCACCGTCGGCCGGGCCGTGTGGCTCTACCCCCAGCACGAGGTGCTCAGAGACCTGGTCGCCGCCCGCCTGGGCGCCGGCCAGGACCTGCGCTTCCAGGTGAGTGCCGAACGCGTGGAGGACGCCGGGACCGACCGGCCCCGGATCATCGCCCGGGACGCCGACGGCGAGCGCGTCGAGATCGAGGCCGATGTCGTGGTCGGCGCGGACGGCTCGCGCAGCGTCGCCCGCGAGGCCGTCACCGGCACGCACGGCGGCTACTACCGGGAGTACCCCTTCGCCTGGTTCGGCATCCTGTGCGAGGCACCGCCCAGCGCCGAGGAACTCATCTACAGCAACTCCTCCGACGGCTTCGCGCTGATCAGCCAGCGCAGCCCGGACGTCCAGCGCATGTACTTCCAGTGCGACCCGGACACGGACACGGAGGCGTACTCGGAGGCACAGCTCTGGGACATCCTCCAATCCCGCGTGCCCGGAACCACGTTGAAGGAAGGCCGTATCTTCCAGCGGGACGTGCTGCGCTTCCGCAGCTTCGTCGCCCACGAGATGCGCCGCGGCCGGGTGGTGATCGTCGGCGACGCCGCCCACACCGTGCCGCCCACCGGGGCCAAGGGCATGAACCTCGCCGTGGCGGACGTCGTCCTGCTCACCGACGCTCTGCGCGCGCTCCTCCTCGACCGAGACGAGACCCTGCTCGACACCTTCTCCGACACGGCCCGCAAACGTATCTGGAAGGCCCAGCACTTCTCCTGGTGGATGACGAACATGCTGCACCTCCAGCCGGAGACCAGTGACTTCGACCGCCTCCGGCAGATCGGCGAACTCCGCACCCTCGCCGAATCCCGGGCGGGCCACACCTACTTGGCCGAGGCCTACACCGGCTGGCCCCTCGACGCATGAGCACCGCCGCGTGACCGGCACGCCTGCGCCGCTCACCGTCGACGGCGTCTCGACGCTCGGGCACGGCGTCGAACCGGGCCCGGGTAGCCGACGAAGGACAGAGAGCCGCGCGGTCCTCGGTGCGGCACAGATAGCCTGCGCTGATGGAGCGGATGCAGCGCGCCGCCGGCGCGGTCGTCGGGTCAGCGGTGGGTGACGCCCTCGGTGCCCCCTTCGAGTTCGGTCCGCCGGGAGCCTTTTCCGCGCGGTTTCCCGTGCCTGGCGCCGGTGGAGAGATGTGCGGAGGGGGTGGCTGGGACCCCGGCGAGGCCACCGACGACACCCAGATGGCGGTCCTGGTCGCCGAGTCGCTGCTGGAGCGGGGCGGACTGGATCTGCCGGACATCTTCGCCCGCTTCCAGCGGTGGGCAACATCTGCACCGAAGGACATCGGTCTGCAGACCGAAGACGTCCTGACAGGCGGCATGCCCTGGGACCTCGCCGCCGCGATCCACTTCCAGGTCAATGAACGAGCGGCGGGCAACGGCTCCTTGATGCGGGCGTCGACCTCCGCGGTCCACTTCGCGGCCGCCGGCCAGGAAGCCACCATGAACGCGGCCCGCCGTATCGCGGCCCTCACCCACGGCGACCGCGCGGCCTGGGAAGGCACCGCGATCTTCCACGAACTCATCCGCGTCACGCTCGACGACACCGACACCGACACCGACACCGACACCTACACCGACCCCGTCACCGCGCTCCCGGACATCCTGGCTCTGGTCCACCCCGACCACCGCGACCGCTACGCCACCGTCCTCGCGCCCGACTGGCACCCCGATCTGGCGACCGAGTTCAACGGTGCGGTCTGGCCCTGTCTGGGCTCCGCCGTCTGGGCCCTGCGCACCACCAGCAGCTTCGAGGACGCGATACGCGCGGCGATCGACGTCGGCGGGGACACGGACACCGTCGCCGCGGTGACCGGAGGCCTCGCGGGGGCGTATTACGGACTGGACGCAATCCCCGTCCACTGGACCCAGCCACTCCATGTTCCCCTCCCCGGATCCGATGGCCGGGTACTGAGCCTGACGGACCTGCTCCACCTCGCACACCGCCTCCTGGAGGCAGGCGGCGCGTGAGTCCTGCGTGGCGGCTCACATGGATGGTGAACCGGTGGGGTCCGATTGCCTGCCGTCCGCGTCGGTGAGCCTCCGCGACCGGGCCGACCGGGCCGACCGGGCCAACCGGGCCAACCGGGCCAACCGGGCGAGCAGGCGAGCAAGGAGGGGGACTTGTGCCGGGGCCGGCCCGCCAGGAGTCCGCCACAGGGCCCGCGGCGATACACCGTAGGGTCCGTCCCATGGACCGACCCGACATCGCCCCGGACCGCCTGACGGGCACCTGGCACATCGTGTGCTCCTCCTTCCCGTTGTGGCAGAGCGGGAGGCGCACGGACGCCACCTTCACCTACGAGCCGCTGACGAGGCACGGAAACGGGACGGACACGGGCCCGCCGCGGATGACCGACGACGTCGCCTACCGCACCCGGGGCGGGCGGACCCGCCACATCCGCGGCGTCGACACCCGCCTCACCACGCACCCGGGGTCCGTCTACCGCTGGCGCGGACGCGGGCTGCTGGCGGCGCTGTCGAGTCAGTGGGAGGTGCGCGAGGTGGGCGCAGGCGACGCCTGGGCGGTGATCGTCTTCAGCAAGTCCCTCGTGACACCGGCCGGGGCGGACGTCGTCGTGCGCGCCGACCATCTCGACGACTCCGAAGTGATCGCACAGGCCTTGGCGGCCGGGACGCGCCACGAGGCTCCGCCTGTACCGCGCTGGCGTTCCGTGTAGTTCGTGCTCACCCGCACCCGTACCCGCCCACAGCCGCTGAGCGCCAACCCTGGGGGAGGGGCAGGGTGACCGCGCCATTCGCTACCCCCCGGATGGCGCGGTCCGCCCGCCTCGACCACGAGCGCCGGCCGGCGGGAGGGCGGCGGGCGCTCCGGGAGCGGGTGGACCACCCCAGTGTCGGCGCTGGAGGCGATCCACAGTCGAAAGCTACCCGAACCAGCGCCGGGCATCCTGCCCCACCTTGCGAACCGGGCATGGGTGCGGTACCGCGGCATAGCTCATTTCTGGACAAGCCCAATATTTCACCCACCTTCCAGCCGTGACGAGCGCGCCGCCCGGCGGGTGTGGCGTGGGTCACTATTGACCCCAAGATCGGCCCGCGCCTAATATCGGCGAAATGAACCACTGCGGGGGTGGTCAGGAACGCACAATATCCTTCGACTATTCCTCCGTGTATACGTGGGGCAACTTTATGGAGTGCTGATAGGGCGGCGATTCTCCGAAGGTCGGGCGAGGCGCCACCGTGCCGGTGAAGGATCGTCCCGGAACTCTCAGTAATTCTCCGTGCGTTCGCGCATGGATTCCCTAAGTGCGGGCTGGCCAGGTAATGCCGCCCTCGGCTTGGCTTATGGTTTCACTCGGCCGTCCCTGCTATGCGCGATGATGCGCGTATATTCCGATCGACAGCGGAACTGTTCTCAAGCGGAACTGTCGGGCATGCTCGTGCATCACTGCATCGGCCATCCTCCCCCTGGTGATGCAGCATTCCTTTTTCGCCGCGTTCTTTTCTCGCGAAGGGTAATCAGTGCCTTCCCCCACCACGGTCACCCATCACTCCGGCAAAGACATATCCCCTGCGCCTCTGTCATTGGCGCAGGAGAGGCTCTGGGTCACGGCGCGCATGGACGGAGAGGCCAGTGCCGCGTACAACGAGCCGATGCCCTTCGACATCCACGGGCCGCTGGACCGGGACCTGCTGATCCGGGCGCTGCACCTGCTGGCGGCCCGCCACGAGGCGCTGCGTACCCGACTGGTGCCCTCCGGTGGCTCCGCGCTTCTGGTCGTCGATCCGCCGGAGACCGGATTCCCGGTGACCTTCGAGGATCTGACGGCGCTTCCGGACGCTGCCGAACGTTTCGCGCGGACGAGGCGGAAGGTGGAAGGCACCCCGTTCCGTCTGGGTGAGGAGCCCATGGTCCGCGGCTGCCTGGTGGCACTCGAACCGGACCACCACGTGCTGCTTCTGACGGCGCACCACATCATCTTCGACGGCTGGTCCCGCTCTTTGCTGCTGCGGGAGCTCGGCCTGATGTACACCGCGCTCCAGCAGGGCCAGGATGTGTCGCTGCCCGATCTGACCTGGCAGTACAGCGATTACGCCCGCTGGCAGTGGGACTGGATGTCGGGGGACGAGCCAGCGGCGCACGCCGACTACTGGGCCGCGACGCTGGCCGATGCCCCGGCCGTGTTGTCCCTGCCCACCGACCGGCCTCGGCCGCCCGAGCAGGTCTTCGACGGAGACCGCGTGCCCGTGTCCGTGGACGAGGAGCTGACGCGGGCCCTTCGCAAGCTCGCCGCTGACAACGATGTCTCCCTGTACGCGACCGTTCTGACCGGCTGGTCGGTGCTGTTGTCCCTGCTCTCCGGCCAGGACGACATCGTGGTCGGCGCCCCGACCTCGAACCGTCGGCGCGGAGACGTCGAGGGTCTGATCGGCTTCTTCGTCAACACGCTCGCCCTGCGCGCGGACCTCTCCGGGGCGCCGAGCGTCGGCGACGCCCTGAAGCGGGTGAACCAGCGGATCCGCGACGCCCTCCACCACGTGGACCTGCCTTTCGAGCGGGTCGTCGAAGTGGTCAACCCGCCGCGCAGCCCTGCCTACACGGCGCTGTTCCAGACCTTGTTCGCCTGGGTCCCCTCCATGCGCAAGGAACTGGAACTCCCGGACCTGAAGGTCGAGCTGCGGGAGGACGCGGCCCACGTCCCCGCGAAGTTCGACATGGTCCTCGCGCTGGCCGACGAGGGCCGGCACCTCACCGGGGAAATCGACTACGCGGTGGCGCTGTTCGACCGGACGACCGTCGAACGGTACGTGCGCCAACTGCTCCGCGTGCTGCGCCTGATGACCGAACGGCCCGAAGCGGAAATAACCGACTTCACCTTGCTGGACGAGGACGAACAGCGGGAACTCCTCACGGCCTTCAGCACCGGGCCCGGCGCGGACCTGCCGGACCCACCGGCATCAGCGGGCCTGCTGGAGCGGTTCGCGGAACAGGTGCGCACACGGCCGACGCAGCCCGCCGTGGTGGCCGGGGACACGGAACTGGACTACGCCACCCTTGACCGCCGCGCCAACCGGCTCGCCGACGCGCTGATCGCCCGCGGCGCCGGACCCGACCGCGTGGTGGGCCTGCACGCCGGACGCACGGCCCAACTCGTCGTCGGCGTACTCGGCATCCTCAAGGCGGGGGCCGCCTATCTGCCGCTCGACCCCGGACAGCCCCCGGAGCGGCTCACGGCCATGGTCGACGACGCCGCACCGGTACTCGTACTGACCGACCAGGCCGAGGCCGCGACCGGCGACCGGGAGCTGTGGCGGAACCTGGCGGCGACGGAGGCCGAGGGAACGCGCGACGAAGCACCGCCCGTCGACACGGACCCCACGCGGCTCGCCTACGTCATCTATACGTCCGGATCGACCGGCCGGCCCAAGGGCGTAGCGGTGACGCACGGCAGCGTCGTCAACCTCTTCGACCACTGGCGCGACCTCATGGGAGACGCCCCCGGCGAGGCGTCATCGGCCTGGTCGAGCATCGGCTTCGACGCCTCGGTACACGAACTCCTCGTCCCGCTGACCACCGGAGCGGTGCTCCACATGGTCCCCGACGCACTCCGGGGCGACCCCTCGTTGCTCGTGGACTGGCTGCGCGAACACGAGGTCACCCAGGCGTTCCTGCCCCCGTCCTACATCCTGTGGATCGACGAGGATCCGGCCGCGCGACTGGCCGGGCTGCGCCTGCGCCAGCTCCTCACCGGCGTCGAGTCCCTGCCCGAGGCCGCCCTGCACCGCATCCGCGAAGTGCTGCCCGGCCTGCGCATCTGCTTCGGCTACGGCCCGACCGAGGCGACGCTCTACTCCACCGCCTACACCGACCCGCAGCCCTACGACCGGCCGTGCCCCATCGGACGGCCCCTGCGCCGCACCCGCCTGTACCTGCTCGACGATCGTATGCGGCCGGTACCGGTGGGAGTCACCGGCGAGGTGTACCTCGGTGGAGCGAGCCTGGCCCGTGGATACCTGAACCGCCCCGACCTCACCGACGAGCGTTTCGTACCCGACCCGTTCGTCCCCGGCGCACGCGTCTACCGCACCGGCGACCTGGCGCGCTGGCTGCCGGACGGAAACGCCGAGTACGTCGGCCGCGGCGACGACCAGCTCAAGCTGCGCGGCTTCCGCATCGAACCGGGCGAGGTCGAGGCAGCGCTGCTGTCGGTGCCAGGGGTGCGGGAAGCGGTGGTGCTCGCCGACCGCGACACACCAGGAGGCCCGCACCTGGTCGCCGGTGTGGGACGTGACGCCGAGACGACGTGGACACCGCACGCATGGCGCGCCGCTCTCCAGGACCGCCTGCCCGACTACATGATCCCCGTCGTGGTGGCCGAGTTCCCCCGGCTGCCGTTGAACCGCAGCGGAAAGGTGGACCGGACCGCGGTGCTGCGCGCCGTCGCGGGAAGCCGCACGGAGCGGGTCAACACCTCCACGCCCCGCGATCAGGTCGAAATGGCGCTGTACCAGATCTGGCGGCAGGTGCTGCTCCACCCGGACGTGGGGATCGACGACAACTTCTTCGATCTCGGCGGCACTTCGATCTCCGCGATCAAGATGGCGTCCGCCGTCCAGGAAGAACTCGGCGTGGCCCTGCCGGTCCGGGACGTCATGCTGCACCCCACCATCGAGACGCTCGCCGAGCGGGTACGCGTCCGTGTGAGCGAGGCGTCTCAGCCCGCGGAGCACAGCAGCCTGGTGGAGTTCCGCGCGGGCGACGGCCGGCGGCGCGTGGTGTGCGTGCACCCCGCCGGAGGCACCGCGTTCTGCTACCTGCCCCTGGCCACGGAGCTGCCCGCCGACGTCGGCGTGGTGGGGCTCCAGGCGCCGGGCATCAACCCCGGCGAGTCCACCCTGCCGGACATCCAGGCGATGGCCGAGGAGTATCTGCGGCTCGTCGCTCCCCGCCCCGACGAGGCACTGGTGCTCACCGGGCTCTCCTACGGCGGTCTGGTCGCCTACGAGATGGGCCGCCACCTGGTGGCCGCCGGACACGAAAAGGTCAGCGTGGTCCTGCTCGACACCCACGGCGCCGAGGACGCGGAGCAGCGCGCCCAGATCGCCCCGGTCGGCATGGACGAGTTCCGGGAGAAGCTGGTGCGCTTCAACGGCATGTACCCGGGCATCGACGACGACCAGGTGGCCCGGTACCTGAACGTCTACAACCACCACCGCGAGACGACACGCCACTACGTCGTACCCGAGTCCTCGGCCCGTGTCGTGCTGATGCAGGCGACCGCCGTGGAGGGTGAGTCGGAGGGGGAGGACAGCGAGGGCGCGGCAGCCGGGCAGCGTGCGTTCTGGCGCAGCCGCGTCAGCGGTCGCTTCGAGGTCGAGCCGGTGGCCTGCGGCCACTGGGACATGTTGGAGAGCGACGCACTGCCGCGTGTGGCCGCCGTCCTCACCGCCGAACTGGACCCGGCGGCGACCGAGCAGGACGAGGCAGTTACGGGGCGCAAGATCCTTTCTGGCACGTCGGAGGCATGATGGAACCGCACTTCTCAACCTCTGCCGCCGGTGTGCCCGAGAACCCGGAAACACCGGCCGGGCTCGCCCAGCAGATCCACCGTCAGGCGCTGCGCTCACCGCGGGCGGACGCGGTCGTCGACGGCGACGTACGGCTGGACTACGCGACGGTGAACGCCGCGGCCACGGCCGTGGCCGGAACACTGGCGCGCGAGGGCGTGACGCGAGGACAGGCCGTCGCGGTGGCGCTGCCCCGCTCGTGGCGGCTGGTCTGCGTGATGCTGGGCATTCTGCGGCTGGGCGCCACCGTGGTGCCGCTGGACACCCAGAGCCCCGCCGAACGCCGCCGCTTCATCCTGGCCGACTCCGGCGCGACGGCTCTGGTGCACGCCGCGCCCGAGAGCGCCAGCGCGCTTCCTCAGGAGGTGCGGGCACTCTTCGTGGACACCTTGCTGCCCGGCCTCCCAGACGCCTCGGCGGCCGTCCTGCCCGGCCTTCCGGACACCCCGGCCGCCGTGCAGGCGCCGCCCACCGCCGGCGACGTGTCCTTCCTCTTCTACACCTCCGGAACCACCGGACAGCCCAAGGGAGTCGAGGTCCGCGACGCCGGGATCGCGCGGCTGGCCGACCCCGGCTACCTCGATGTCGAGCCCGGCCGGCGCTACGCCTGGATGGCCAACCCGGCGTTCGACGCGCTGAGCTTCGAGGTGTGGGTCCCTCTGCTGTCCGGCGGATGCAGCGTGGTCCTGTCCGACGAGGACGCGCAGACCCCCGAGCGGCTCGCCGCGGCACTGCGGCGCGAGCGGGTGGACAGCATGTTCGTCACCGCCGCGCTCTTCAACGCGGTGGTCACGGCCGTACCGGACTGCTTCGCCTCGGTCGGCCAGGTCCTGGTGGGCGGTGAGCAGCTCAACGCCAAGGTGATGCGCCAGTGGTACCGGGACAACCCCGACAGCGCCACCCGCCTGTTCAACGCGTACGGGCCGACGGAGTCCGCCACCTTCGCCCTGAGCCATCCGATCCCGCGGGACTTCGACGGTGACGTGGTGCCCATCGGCCGGCCCCTGCCGCGGACCGGTGCCGTCCTGGTCCCGCAGGGCCAGGAGCGGGTCGCCGCACCGGGCGAGGTCGCCGAACTCCTCCTGAGCGGCGCCGGACTCGCGGTCGGCTACCGCAACCTCCCCGAGGAGACCGAGCGGCGTTTCGTGCGCCTCGCCTGGCTCGACGGCGGCAGGGAGCGGTACTACCGCACCGGTGACCTCGTCCGAGCCGACGACGAGGGCCTGGTGGAGTACGTCGGCCGGGCCGACCGCCAGGTCAAGGTCCGCGGTTTCCGGATCGAACCCGGTGAGGTGGAGCGGCACATCGCCGCGCACCCGGCGGTCCGGCAGACCTACGTGTGCACGCGCCGCGCGGGCGAGGACGGGCCGAACGAACTGCTGGCGTTCGTCGCCCTGCGACAGGAGCCGACCCAACAAGAGCTGACCTACGAGGAGTTCGACAGCTACCTCACGGCCCGCCTGCCCGTCTACATGCGCCCGCACCGGATCCATCTCGTCGGGGAACTGCCGCTCAACGCCAACGGCAAGGTCGACCAGGCCGCGCTGCACGAGCGGGCCGGCAGGCCCTGGCAGCCGGCCGCCTCCGAGGGTCCGGCCGCCACACGAGCGGAGCGCGAGGTCCTGGAGCTGGCCGAGGAGATCCTGGGGGTCACCGGCCTCCGGCTCGGCGACCGGTGGATCGCCAACGGCGGCGACTCGTTGAAGGCCCTGCGGTTCCGCTTCGCCGTCCGGCAGCGCTGGGGCCGCGACCTGGCACAGGCGGCCGTCCTCCACGGCGACCTGGCCACGATCGCCAGGGCCGTCACCACGACCGGCCCCGGCGAGGAGAGCCCCTACCCGGACGTCGTGGTCGCCGGTGCCTCCTCGGCGCCCGCCACGAGCGAGCAGCAGCGGTTGTGGCTGCTGCAGCGTCGCGCGCCGGGCTCCCTGGCGTACTCCGTGGGCCAGGCCTTCCGCGTGGACGGGCCCGTCGACACCGCTGCCCTCCGGCGGGCGCTGCGGGCCCTGGTGGCACGTCACGCGGCGCTGCGCACGAGCTTCGACGCCGGGCCGCTCGGGCTCCTGCAGACGGTCGGCGAGCCGTACGATCCCTGGCACGAGCCGGGCACACAGCGGGCCTGGGACGAGGATGAGGCACACGCGTTCGCCGACGCCTTCTTCGCCGAGCCCTTCGACCTCGCCGTCCCCCGCATGTTCCGGGCCTCCTGGCTGCCCCGTGCCGGTGGCGGCACACTGCTGCTGCACCTGCACCACATCGCCGTCGACGGCTGGTCGCTGACGAACCTGCTGCGGGATCTGTCCGCCGAGTACGCCGGAGCCGGAGCCGGAGCCGCCGACGCCGAGGCAGACGCCGACGCCGCGACCGGTCGGCACCAGCGACCCGTACCCGTACCCGTACCCGTACCCGTACCCGTACCCGACCCGCTCGACTTCGCCGCCTGGCAGAGCGCCTGGTTCTCGACCGCGGCCTACCAGGCACAGCGCGACGAACTCCTGGCGTTCTACCGCGCCGTGGAGGAGCCTCAGGAACCGCTGTCCGCCCTGGACGCCGACCCGGCGCCGCGGGCGCGGCTGCTGCACACGACGCTCGACGTCGTCCACCGGGCCGGGGTGGACCAGCTCTGCGCCGAGCTGGGACTGACCCGCTTCCAGGTGCTGCTCGGCCTGTTCTCCTGGAGCCTGTACGGCGTGACCGGCCTGCTCCGGCCGCGGATCGCCGGCCCCGTCGCCAACCGGCCCGTGGGCGAGTTCGAGGACAGCGTGGGCATGATGGCCAACACCGTGCTGCTGCCCGTGACCGTCGCACCCGACGAGGACCTGCGCGCACACCTCGCCCGCACCGGGGCCGGCACGCGAGAGGTACTGCGACATGAGGATGTGTCGCTGGCGGACGTGCTGACCGGCTGGGAGGCAGCCGGAGACGGCACCCCGTTCGACTTCCTGTTCGTCCTGGAGAACACCGACTTCGAAGGGCTGCGGCTGCCCGGCTGCGTCCAGCGCCCCCTGTGGTGGGCCGCGTCGGAGGCCAAGTGCCCCATGACGGTCTCCGTGGTCGAGCATCCCGACGGACTCGACCTGCTGTGGGAGTACGCGGAGGACCGGTTCACCGGCGAGGCCGTCGAGGCGATGGCCCAGTTGCTGCGGCGGGCGGTGGCCGCGCTTGCCTCCGGCGGCTCCTCCACCGTGCGGGAACTGGTCGCCCCTTACCGGCGCTCCCTGCCGGAGCACGGGCGCGGACCCGCCCCGGAACCGGGGTTCACCACGATCGCCGAAGGCTTCGCCCAGCAGACCGCCCGCACCCCGGACGCCCCCGCCGTCGTCACGGCCGACGGAAGCACCCTGAGCTACGCGGCGCTCGACTCCCTCGCCGCGGACCTCGCCGATGAACTGGCCGACCGCTACGCGATCCCGGCCGACGGCAGCCCGTGCCGGGCGGCCCTGTACGTGGAACCGTCCGCCGAACACGTGGTGGCCCTGCTGGCGCTGGCCCGGCTGAACGTCACCGCCGTCCCCCTCGACCCCTCCTACCCGGCCGCTGCGCTGCGCCGCGTCCTGGAACGGGTCGACCCGCTGTGCGTCCTGGTCACGCAGGACGGCCTGCCGACGCTCGACACGCTGCTCCAGGACGGCGTGGAACGCCACCTCGTCGCGCTGACGGACCCGGCGACCCACCAGGGCGACGCCACGGACCACACGAGTGCGCCGTCGGCCGCCGCCCGGAAGTGGCGCGCGCACGAGGGCGCCCGACCGCTGTACACCCTGTTCACCTCCGGCTCCACCGGCGTTCCCAAGGGCGTCCAGATCTCCGACCGCACGCTGTGCGACCTCATCCGGTGGCAGTCGGGGCCCGGCGGGCTGACCGCCCCGGCGGCCACTCAGCAGTACTCGATGCTGGCGTTCGACGTGTCCTTCCAGGAGATCTTCGGGACCCTGTGCACCGGCGGCAGCCTCCGGCTCGTCCGCCCGGAGTGGCGGCAGGACGCCCCCGCGCTGCTGGAGCGGCTGGAGTTCACCGGCGCCGAGCGCATCTTCATGCCGTACGTGGCCCTGCAGTTGCTCGCCGAGTACGGGGTCCGCCTGGGCCGGTACCCCTCGCGGCTGCGTGAGGTGGTCACCGCGGGCGAGCAACTGGTGTGCACCGACACCATCCGCCGCTGGTTCGCCGGACTGCCCGGCGCCCGCCTGTTCAACCACTACGGGCCGACCGAAACGCACGTGGTCAGTGCCCTGTGCCTGGAGGGCGATCCCGCTGGGTGGCCGGAGCGGCCCGCCATCGGACGCCCGGTGGCCGGCGCCGACCTGCGCGTGGTGGACGCCCAGGGCGATCCGGTTCCGCCGCTGTGCACCGGCGAGCTGCTGATCGGCGGCACCATGACCAGCCGCTGCTACCTGGACGAACCCGACTCCGACGGCGGACGCTTCGTCGAGGTGCCCGGCGCGGGCCTGTTCTACCGCAGCGGCGACCGGGCGTGGTTCGACCGCGACGGCCTGCTGCACTACGCGGGCCGCGACGACCAGCAGATCAAACTGAGCGGCCACCGGCTGGAACTCGGCTCCGTCGAGGCCGCCCTGCTGCGCCATCCGGATGTGGCGGGCGCCGTCGTCGTACGGGACGGCGACCGGCTGACGGCCTGCCTGGAGATCCGCGACGCGTCCCTGTCCGCCGACGCCCTGACCGCGCATCTGTCGGCGGCGCTGCCCGCCTACGTCCGCGTGGACCGCTTCCGCAGCCTGCAAAAGCTGCCGCGTACCCCCAGCGGCAAGCTCGACCGGCAGGCCGCGCTGCGGGCACCGGGCGAGGAGATGTCCCGTTCGGCAGCCGCCCGCACCGGCCTCTCCGCCGAGGAGGAACGGCTCACCGCCGCCTTCGAGGAGGTCACCGGCGCGACCATCGGACCGGACCAGACCTTCTTCGAGGCAGGCGCCTCCAGCCTCACCCTCATGCGCTTCCACCTGCGCTGCACCACGGAACTCGGCCTGCGCTTCAACGTCGCGGACCTGTTCGAGCACGTCACCGTCCGCTCCCTGGCCCGCCACCTCTCCGGCACCCCCGCGCCCGCCCCCGCGGCCGAGAGGACCGGCGGGACCTCGCGGCCCGGCGAACCGATCGCGGTCGTCGGCATGGCGGTGCGCGTGCCCGGCGCGCCGGACCTGGCCGCGTTCTGGGACCTGGTGGTCTCGGGCGGCACCGGCATCCGCCGTATCGACGCCCCGGAGGGTGTCATCGGGGCGCACAGCACGCTCGACGGGATGCTCGACTTCGACCCGGGCCACTTCGGGATCAGCCCGCAGGACGCCCGCCTGATGGACCCCCAGCAGCGGCACCTCCTGATGGCCTGCGTCCAGGCGCTGGCCCACGCCGGAGTCGCGGACACCTCGGCCGCGCGTGTGGGCCTGGTGGCCGGTGCGGGGGAGAACACCTACTTCCAGAGCATGCTGCGCGAGGCGGACCCCGCCCGGCTGCCCGACGGCTTCCAGCTCGCCCTGCACCACGAGAAGGACTTCCTGGCCACCAAGGCCGCCTACCACCTCGGGCTGACCGGCCCCGCCTTCAGCGCCCAGACGGCGTGCTCCAGTTCCCTGGTCGCCGTGCACCTCGCGGCCGGCCTGCTGCGGCAGGGCGAGGCCGACGTGATGCTCGCCGCGGGCGTGCTCATCGACCCCGGGCTGACCGGCGGCTACCGCTACCGCCCGCAGCACATCTTCTCCGCGGACGGCGACTGCCGTCCCTTCAGCGACGACGCGACCGGAACGGTCGGCGCGAGCGGAGTCGGCGTCGTGGTCCTCAAACCGCTGCGGCAGGCAGAGCGCGACGGGGACACCGTCTACGGGGTCGTCACCGGCTCCGCGATCAACAACGACGGTACGGCGAAGATGAGTTACACCGCGCCGTCCCTTGCCGGGCAGCGCGAGGTGATCCGGACCGCCCTGGCCCGCGCCGGACGCACGGGTGCCGACCTCGGCTACGTGGAGGCACACGGAACCGGCACCCGCCTCGGCGACCCCATCGAAGTCGGGGCGCTGCGCCAGGCGTTCGACGTGAGCGAGTCCGGCCGCTGCGCGCTCGGCTCCGTCAAGAGCCAGCTCGGCCACCTCGGCGCGGCCGCCGGTGTGGTGGGCCTCGTACGCGCCACCCTCGCCGTGCACCACGGAATCGTCCCGCCCACGATCAACTTCCGTGTCTTCAACCCGGAGATCGGCCCCGACCCCACCCCGTTCCACGTCCCGGGACAAGCCACGCCCTGGCCGACGGAGCGTGAACGGGTGGCCGCGGTCAGCAGTTTCGGGATCGGCGGCACCAACGCGCATGTCATCGTCGAACAGCACACCGGGGCCGACACCACGGCGGCCACCGCGCCCGACTCCGTGCCGCGCTGTCTGGTGCTGTCCGCGTCCAGCACGGAGGCGCTCGCCGCCGACGCCACCCGCATCGCCGACTACCTGAGCCTGCGGCCCGAGCGCCTGGAGTCCGTGCTGCGCCATCTGCAGACCGGACGCGCCGCTCGTCGCCTGCGGTGCGCGGCGCCCGTCGAGGACGCCGCCACCGCCGTGGAGTGGCTGCGCGCGGTGCCCGCGGGGAAGGTCCCGCACGGTATCGCGGACCCGGACGCCGCGCCGGTCCCCGCCCCTGGCCGCACGGCGCACGACCTCGCCGAGCACTGGACCGCCGGAACCCCTGTCGACTGGCGGGCGGCGCCCGCCCCGGCGCCCTGGGACTTCCCGCCCCCGTCCTTCGCGCTCGCGGAATACGACATCGACCGCACGCCCGGGAAGCGCACGCCCGGCAACCGCACGCCCGGCAACCGCACGCCCGGGAACCGCACGCCCGGGAACCGCACGCCGGAAGACGGCACGCCCGAAGCCGCAGCCGGAGGGCCCCAGCGGCTTCCCGAGGCCGACTGGCTGCATCAGCCGCACTGGGTCCGGCTGCGCCGCGCCGCAATGGCGAACACCCCCGCGCCCGCGACGACGGGCACCCCCGCGCCCGTCACCCGCGCGTCCGCGGTGATCGTCGTGGCCGGCGAGACCACGCCGCGGGAAGTGTGCGCGCCCTTCGAGGCCGTCGCGTCGCGCGTCGTACTGGTGCGCGCGTCCAGCACCTTCGCCCGCCGCGGACCCGACCTCTTCGACGCCGACCCGGCCGACCCGGACTCCCTGCGCCTGCTGTTTGACGCGCTGTCCGACGGCGGCACCGGCGACACCTGGGACCTCGCCGACGCGGAATGGGTGCACACGCTGCCCCTGGAGGTGACGGGACCCGTCGGCCCCCGGAGCCTGGACCACGCCCGCCGCGCCTGTCTGGACACGACGGCGGCCCTGGCCCAGGCACTGTCCGGGCGGACCGGCACCCCGCGCGTGTGGTGGCTGTCGTACGGCGCCCGGCCCGTGGCCGGAACGGTGGACAGGCCCGAACTGGCCCTCCTCGCCGGGCCGGTCGAGGTCGCCCCGCAGGAGTCCGCCCTGACCGGCCACTGGCTGGACCTCCCCGACGGCGACCTCACCGGCTGGGCCGGACACGTGGCCGCGATCGTCGGCGAAGCACGCCGCACGGAACAGTCCGGCGGCCCGGCTCTGCCCCGGCAGGTCGCGCTGCGGCAGGGCTACTGGTGGCGTCCGGGCACCGTCCCCGTAGCTGCGCCGGCCGACCCGCGCGTCCTGCCCGTACCGTCCGACGAGGACACCGTCCATCTGATACTCGGCGGCACGGGCGGCATAGGCCGCGCCATCGCCGCATGGCTGCTGGAACACACCGCCGGCCGGGTCCTGCTGCTGTCGAGAAACCCGCGGCTGCCCGCCGAACTGGCCCCCTGGGCGGACCGCGTCGGCCTCGTCACGGCCGACCTGGCCGTCCAGCCCGTGCACGACGTGGTGGCGGCCGTCGCCGCGCACACCCCGCGCCTGGACGGAATCGTCCACGCGGCGGGCCTCGGCTTCGGAGGACTGCTCGTACGCCGCGACGCCACGGCGATGCGCGACGCCGCCGCGGCCCGGGACCTGGGTGCCCTCGTCGTGGAGCACCTGATCGAGCGCTTCCGGCCGGAACTCGCGGTCTACTGCTCCTCGATGTCCGCCCTCCTCGGTGGTGTGGGCCAGAGCGACTACGCGGCAGGCGCGAGCCTGCTCGACGGCTTCGCCCACCACCGCGCCACACAGATGGAGACGACGGTCCGCCTCGGCATCGACTGGGACATCTGGCGCGAGACCGGAATGGCGACCCAGGTCGCGAACCCCGACCGTCGCCATCAGGCGCATCTGGAGGTCGGCCTGACGGTCGAGGAAGGCAAAGCGGTCTTCGGCCGGGCCCTGGCCCTGCAACTGCCGCAACTCCTCGTCTCCACCACCGACCTCGACCTCTCCCGCTCCTTCTACGCCCCCGTCGACGCCGGCCGGGCGGAACAGCTCCCCGCACCGTCCGGGCCGGCACACCGCGCGGAGGAGGCGGCCGCTCAGGACGAGGACGGCGCCGCGGAGCGAGCGCGCGCCATGACCCGCGTGATCCAGGACCTGTTGGGCGTGGACCGACTGGACCCGGAGGACTCCCTGTACGACCTCGGCGCCGACTCGCTGATGATGCTCAGCCTGATCGTGCAGATCGAGGACGACTTCGGCGTCGAGTTCGACCTGGGCACCTTCAGCCACCGGGTCAGCCTCTCCGAAATTCTCAAACACCTCGACGCGGCCCTCACACCCGCCGAGAACGAGACCGGGGCCGGAGCGGACGCCGCAGAGAGCACCGACTCACCGGTGGCGCTCGAGATCTGGCAGGAAGGGACCGGACCGGACGTCCTGTGCCTGATACACCCCGTGGGCGGAGACATCCAGGCCTACCGGTCCCTGGCGGCAGCGCTCGGGCCCGTACCGACCGTGTGCCTCATCGCCGATCCGGCGCTGCGCGACAGCACGCTGCCCGCGTGGTCACTGACCGAACGCGCCCACCACTACGACGCGGCACTCCGCGCCCGCTTCGGCGGCCCCGGCCATCGCATCCACCTGGCGGGATGGTCGTACGGAGCCAGGGTCGCCATGGAGATGGCCTCCGTCGCCGAGTCCGTCGGCCGGCGGGTGGAGACGCTTCACCTCCTTGACCCGCCACCGCCGCGGGCGGACGTGCTGGTCGCCGCCTACGACGAGACCCATCTGGAGAAGGTGTTCGCCGCCGAACTCGGCACCACGGCCTCACCGGTGTCGGCCGAACACGCGCAGGCGTACGCCGACAGACTGGCCCGCTGCTGCCGGGCCAACCTGCGCAGCCTGGGCGAGCACCAGGTCCGGCCGCTCGCCGCCGTCCCCACGTACCTGTGGCTGGCCGAACTGCCCACGACCGGTATGCCCGCGCCTGGCGACCCGGAGGAGACGGACCGGCAGTGGAGCGCCTGCCTGCCCTCCTCCGCCGTACGGCGCACGCTGCCCACCGACCACTACGGCATCGTCGCCGCACCCCATGTGAACGCGGTGGCCGGGACCATCACCGCGATGCTGGCCGGCCCGGCGGACGGCGCCACGCCCCGCAGCGAGCAGACACCGGAGCGCGGCCGGTGAACCTTCACCAGCCCCTGTCCGTACGGTCGTTCCGGCGTCCCGCGGCCACCGAGCCGGGCCCACCGGGTGGCGAGACCCCCGACACCCCCGCTCTCGGCCGCACCACCCTCGCCGACCCGCTCGACCGAGGCCTGTAACCCCACCCCATTCCGGAGGATGTCATGGAGTCATACGAGCGCGAAGCACTGGAAGCGGTGACCACACGGCCCGTGCACCCCTACCGCACGCTCACGGTCGAACGGATCACCCCCGTGCTGGGCGCGGAGATCGGCGGCGTCGACCTGTCGAAGGAGATCTCCGCCGAGCAACTGGACGAGATACGCACCGCGTTCCGCGACCATCACGTCCTCGTCTTCCGCGACCAGACGATCACCGCGGAGGACCACAAGCGCTTCGCCGGGGCCTTCGGCGAGCTGCGCCCCGTCAGCCCGCCGCCGCCCGAGGGCGACCCCTACATCCTGGAGATCCGCACGACGTCGGCCGCGGTGAACGTGGCGGGCAACGGCTGGCACGCCGACGGCACCGCCGACGCCGAACCGTCCCTGGGGTCGATGCTCTACATCACCGAGATCCCCGAGCCGGGCTGCGGCGGCGACACGCTCTTCGCCAGCATGCACCTGGCCTACGACATGCTCTCGCCCGCCCTGCGCTCCCTGCTCGACCCGCTCACCGCCATCCACGACGGCGCCCAGGCCCTGGCGGGCTACACCCCGCCCGCCGACTACGTCATCCCCAAGAGCGAGCACCCGCTCGTGGCCCGCCACCCCGAGACCGACCGCAAGCTGCTCTACGTCAACAAGGCCTACACCAGCCGCATCCCGCAGCTGTCGGCCGACGAGAGCCGGGCGCTGCTCGACATGCTCTTCGACATGATCGCCCGCAGGCCGGTCCTGCACTGCCGCGTCCGCTGGACGCCGGGCACGCTCGTCTTCTGGGACAACCGCTGCGTGCAGCACCACGCGACATACGACTACTACCCCTACGCCCGCTACGGCCAGCGCGTCGCCATCAACGGCGGCCCCGTCAAGGCCTGACAGCACCACCCAGAACGGGAGTCGTGCACGGCCCGCAGGGGCCGTGCACGAGAGGTTCCCTCGTGGCCGTGGCTGCGAGGGGCTGTGTCAGTGACGCGAGGCTCAGGCCCGCCCGTCGCCCCGTCCAGAAATTGCTACGGGCACTCGCCGGCCCCGTACGCCTGGAAACGGTCCGCCGCCTGGCGACAGCGGTGGCCTTGCGCTGGTGTCCCGGTGCGAAGGCCACCGCTGCCCGACATCACAGTTGACCGGTGAAGACCGGGTAGCGCTCCACTTTCAGCAGGTAGTTCTGAATGCCGAAGTCCACCCCGCTCGGGCGCCTCACCTGGACCTTCACGGTGGCGTCACGGCGGGCGGTGTCGTCCTCGTACGAGAAGGCCCGCGTCACGTTGAGGCTGCGCCACTCGCCCGGCATGGCGGCGAAGGAACGGTGGTTGTCGCTCTGCGGGTGGCCCTTCTGGCCGCCGAAGAGGATGTCGAACGCGCAACTCCCGGTCCAGCTGTCCTGCTTGAGCAGGATCTCGGCGGTGAAGGTGGCCAGGAACAGCGCCCCGTAGCTGGGGGTGCCCTTGCCGACCTCGGCCGGAATGACCATGCCCGGCACGTCTGTCCACTGGCCTTCCACCGCTGCTGTCCAGCGTTCGTCGCTCCACACCACCGCGGCTCGTGGAAGGAGCACACCGGACGACTGCACTGCGTCTTTCGTCACGTCAGCCATACTGATCTCCTCGGTGAGAAGAAGGCGTGCGCACTCTCGCTTCCAGTGGACCGAACCGCCCTGTGCCGAGCCAGCCGCAAACCGGCCGCCTCCGCGCCGCGGCCATGGCCGGCCCGATCCGGAATCCCACATGTCACAGGAATGTCCGGCGCTTCACCCCGCGTGTGGTGAGGCATGAGGTGAGCCAGGCCGAGCACGAGCGCGGGTGTCTTTCATTGGTACGTGCCGACGGCCGGGCAGGGTGCCGGATGGCGGGTTCGCCTCGTCGTGAGAGGGCCGGTCGGGGGAAGACGTTCCTCATGGCGGATGAGATGTACCGTGCGGCGGTGCGGGCCCGGTTGGCGGAGTCGTGTGGCCTGGCCCGGGAGCTGGAGCGGACGACGCGTGCGGCGGTGGGGAAGCTGCGGCGCCAGTTGGAGGAGAACTACGAGCTCAGGCGTGAACAGGCACACTTGCTGGAGGGGCGCGCCCGTCGGCGGCAAGGGGGAGGGGCGGACGGTGAGCGCCGCGAGTAGTCCCCGCTGCGACGGTATCGGCAGGGAGAAGTGGTGAGGTGAGCCGCAGCGAGCGCGTCGCCCGTCGCACCGTCGGCCCCGGCCTGCCCGGATCCCGTCTGCTCGGCGCTGGGGAGGTGGAGCCGGCCCAGGCTCTCGCGGACGCGGCCACCGTCGGCCTGCCGCACGCCCGGGTGTACAGGGCCCGCCTCCGTTCGCGGGTCGCCGGCCCCTGGCCTCTGCTCAGTCTGGTGGGGCGGCCGGGTCGATGATCCGATACCCCACGCCGGGTGTGGTGGCGATGACCGGGGGTGCGCCGAGTTTGCGGCGCAGGCGGCTGATGGTCACGGTGACGGTGTTGGTGAACGGGTCGGCGTGTTCGTCCCAGACCTGTTCGAGGAGGTTCTCCGTGCTGAGGAAGGCGGGGCTCGCGTTCAGGAGGGCTTCGAGTACCGCGAATTCCTTGACGGAGAGATCGAGCCGGTGGCCGTCGCGGCTGGCGGTGCGGCGCAGCGGGTCGAGTTCGATGCCCGCCGTGCTCAGGGTGCGGGACCGGGCGGTGGGACGGCGGCGGGCCAGGGCCCGGATGCGCAGGATGAGTTCGGGAAAGTGGAAAGGCTTGGCGAGGTAGTCGTCGGCGCCCAGGGTCAGGCCGCTGACGCGGTCGCCGGGCGAGTCGGCGGCGGTCAGCATGAGGATCATCACGCGGCCGTCCCGCTCGGTGATCATTTGGCAGAGGGCGTCGCCGTGAATGCCCGGCAGGTCGCGGTCGAGCACGACGACGTCGTACGCGGTGACGTCCAGCTTGGCCGCGGCGGCGAGCCCGTCGTGGGCCACGTCCACCGCCATGCCCTGGTCGCGCAGTCCCTCGGCGATGACTTCGGCGAGGGGACGGGCGTCCTCGACCACCAGGACTCTCACCGCGCCATGCCCCTCTCCGTGTGGGGAGCTCCCGCCATCTCCCTGCCGTCCGTACGGGGAAGGGTGACGGTGACGCGCAGGCCGCCGCCGGGGCGGGCGCGCAGGTCCAGGGTGCCATGGTGGGCCTGGGTGATGGCCGCGACGATGGAGAGGCCGAGGCCGCTACCCCGGCCCGTGCCGGTCCGGTCGGCGCCAAGGCGGCGGAAGGGCTGCGCGAGCTCCGCCACCCGCCGCTGGTCGAGGACCGGTCCGCTGGACTCGACCACGAGGGACACCGCGCCTGCGCCGTCTCCTTCGGCCCCTGCCGCGGCACTGATCCAGCCTCCGGGCTCGTTGTGCGCGATCGCGTTGTCGACCACGTTGTCGACCGCGCGGCGCAGCAGCGTCTGGCTGCCCCACACCCACGCGGAGCCGTCGATCCGTTTTTCACGCACGGTCAGGCCTTTGGCCGCGATGTCCTCCGCCCGTCCGGTCAGGGCGGTCAGTGCGAGATGGCCGAGGCTGAGGCGCTCCGAGTCGGTGAACTCGCCGCGCTGGCTGCGGGCCAGGACGAGGAAACTCTCCAACAACCGGTCCACCTGGTCGAGTTCGGCGCGTATCCGGGCGGCCAGCCTGGCCGTGGTCTCGGGCACCGGGCCCGGCTTGGCGAGGGCCACGTCCAGAGAGGCCCGCATCGTGGTGAGCGGGGTGCGCAGTTCGTGGGAGGCGTTGGCGACGAAGAGCCGCTGGGCGTCGAAGGAGCCCTCCAGGCGGCCGAGGAGGGCGTCGATGGTGTCGGCGAGGTCCTTCACCTCGTCGCCGGGGCCGCCGACGGCCAGGCGTTCGTGCAGGCTGTCCGCGGTGATCCGGCGGGTGGCCGCTGTCATCACGCGCAGAGGGCGCAGCACCCGGCCGGCGACGAACCAGCCGAGGCCGACCGAGATCACCGCCATGACGGCGAGGGCGATGGCGGAGCCGAGCAGGATCTGCCGGGACTGGGTGTCGTGCGCCTGGGCCAGTTGCTGCTCCAAGTCGTGGATGCGGCCCTGGGCCTGTGCCGCCGTGGCTCGCTGATCGGCGCCGCCACCCGGGGCGGTGCGGCTGGAGCGCGATCCGCCGGATGCCACCAGGGCCGCGATGGCGAGCAGCGCCGTTCCCGACAGCAGGAACAGCGTCACGTACAAGGCGGTGAAGCGGGTGCGGGCAGTGCCACGGCGCAGCCCGAGCCGGGCGGTCAGGCCCGCGAGCCGTCGGGGCGGACTCCATCTCATCCGCGTGTTCCCCTCTCGCCACCGCACCAGGACACGTACCTCACCAGGACACGTACCGCACCAGGACACGTACCGGGCCAGGCTAGGCCGAGGCGCCTAACAGCGAGATGACAGGGGCCGTTCGGCCGCTGTAACGCGCTCCGTCGCAGGGTGGCGCCCATGAGCGAAGAGAGTACGACGGCGACGATCGAGGTCATCGGTCTGCGTAAACGCTTCGGGCCACAGCTGGCTCTGGACGGGATGACGTTCACCGTGCGGCCCGGACGGGTGACCGGCTTCGTCGGCCCGAACGGCGCGGGCAAGTCCACCACCATGCGCGTGATCCTGGGCCTCGCCGCAGCTGAGGGAGAGGCCCTGGTCGGCGGGGTGCCGTACCGCACCCTGCGTCGCCCTCTCCGCCATCTGGGGGCCCTGCTCGACGCCTCCGCGCTGCAGCCGGGCCGCACCGCCCGTAACCACCTGCTGTGGCTGGCCCACTCCCAGGGCGTGCCGACCCGGCGGGTGGACGAGGTCATCGATCAGGCCGGCCTGGGCACGGCGGCCCGGCGCAAGGCCGGCGGCTTCTCGCTGGGTATGTGCCAGCGCCTGGGGATCGCGGCGGCGGTGCTCGGTGACCCGCCGGTGGTCATGCTGGACGAGCCGTTCAACGGCCTCGACCCCGACGGCATCGTGTGGATGCGCGGCTTCCTGGCGGAGCTGGCCCAGCAGGGCCGCGCCGTCCTGGTCTCCAGCCATCTGATGAGCGAACTCGAAGGCACCGCGGACCATCTCGTGGTGATCGGTCGCGGCCGGGTCGTCGCGGACACCAGCGTGTCCGGCCTGCTCGCCGAGGCGTCCGCCGGCCGGGTCACCCTGCGTACCTCCGCGCCCCCGCGCGCCGCCCAGGTCCTGCACGGCGCGGGCGCCACCGTTCTCGCCACCGGCCCCGACACCCTCGACGTCACGGGCCTGCCCGACGAGGAGATCGTGGCCCTGCTCGCCCGGAACGGGGTGCCGTTCTCCCAGGTGTCCGCGCACCGGGCGACGCTCGAAGAGGCGTACATGGAGCTCACCCGGGACGCGGTGGAGTACCGGGGCGTCCCGGTGGGGGAGGCCACACGATGACCGCCACCCTTACCCCTCGCCCCCCGGCCACAAGGCGCGCGGAGCGGGTCGGGTTCCTCAGGACGCTGCACGCCGAGTGGACGAAGTTCCGTACGGTACGCGGCTGGGTTCTCGCCATGGTGGGGGCGCTCCTGGTGACGGTCGTGACCGGACTGCTCGGCACGGCCGCCCCCGCCCCCGGCGGTCGCGGCGCCGACTCCGCCTCGTACCCCAGGGGCCCGGGCGGCGAGGCCGTCAATGACAGCTTCTACTTCGTCCACGGGACGCTCACCGGCGACGGCGCCCTCACCGTTCCCCTGTGGTCCCTGACCGGTACGGCCGACACCGGGATCGGCAAGACGGTCCAGGGCGCCCAGCCCTGGGCGAAGGCAGGAATCATCGTGAAGGAGAGCCTCACCCAGGGATCCCCGTACGCGGCGGTCATGGCCACCGGCGGTCACGGCGTGCGCATGCAGTACGCCTACACGCACGACATGGCGGGCCCTTCCGGCAAGGTCATCCAGGAGTCCCCGCGCTGGCTGCGGCTGGTCCGCGCCGGTGACAGCCTCACCGGTCACGCCTCTACCGACGGCTCCCACTGGACCAAGGTCGGCTCCGCGAAGCTGCCCGGGCTTGCGCGCACCGTGCAGGCCGGGCTCTTCGCCACGTCACCGGAGGCCAAGCAGGACACCGCGGCGGGCACGGGCTTCAGCCCCGCCGTGGCCATCGGGACCTTCGGGCGCCCCGGCCTCACCGGTGGCTGGTCCCGGAGGGCGTGGAGCGGCACCCAGGTGGGCGGCGACGCGGGCACCTCCGGCAGCTACACGAGCACCACGAAGGGCGGCTTCTCGCAGACCGGCGGCGGGTTCACCGTGACCGGGGCCGGTGACATCGCGCCGGTCGTCGGCGGGCCCGTCATGGGCGTCGGCTTCTCCGTCGAGAACTTCCTCGTCGGCACCTTCGCCGGGCTGATCGTGGTGATCGCCGTGAGCGCGGTGTTCATCACCGGCGAGTATCGGCGTGGTCTGCTGCGTACGACCGTAGCGGCAACTCCTCTGCGAGGAAGGGTGCTTGGGGCGAAGGCAGTGATTGCTGGGGGCGTCGCGTGCGCCATCGGCCTGGTGGCCGCCGCGATCACCGTTCCTCTCGGGGAACGCAGTGCGCGTGGCAGGGGCTTCCATGTCTTCCCCGTCACGTCGGCGACCGAAGCGCGCGTCATGGTCGGAACCGGCCTGCTCTGCGCGGCCGCGGCCGTCCTCGCTCTAGGCGTCGGTGCCCTGCTGCGGCGCAGCGGCACTGCGGTCGCCCTGGTCATCGCGTCGATGGTGCTGCCCTTCCTGCTTGCCACCTCCGGCGTACTGCCCCCGGGCGCCTCGGAGTGGCTGTTGCGGGTGACCCCGGCTGCGGGCTTCGCCATCCAGCAGACCCTGCCGCGGTACGCGCAGGTGCTCAGCGTGTACGAACCGTCGACCGGTTACTACCCGCTGGAGCCCTGGGCCGGCCTCGCCGTGCTGTGCGGATACGCCGCGCTCGCCTTCGGTCTGGCCGTGGTGCGGCTGCGGGGGAGGGACGTATGAGTCTCTCCCGCGGTGCACGTCTCGCGAGCACGGCGGACGGCGCGGGGCGAGGGGACTTCGGCCGTGCCTTGTGCGCGGAGTGGACAAAGCTGCGTACCGCGGGGGACATGGGCAGGTTGCTGCTGCTCGCCGTCGCGCTGACCGTGGCCGTCGGCTGCGGCACCGCCAAGGCCGTGAAGTGCCCGGACGCGGGGTGCGGCCAGGACGCCGTCAAGCTCGCTCTGACCGGCGTCACCGTCGGGCAGGCGGTCGTCGCCGTCCTCGCCGTGGTGGCCGTCAGCGGCGAGTACGGCACCGGGATGATGCGCACCACGCTCACCGCGATGCCGAACCGGATCACCGTGCTCACCGCCAAGGCGACGATCCTCACCACGGTCGTCCTCGCCTCCGGGACGGCCGCCGTTCTGGCCTCCCTTCTCGCCGGCCGCTACATCCTGCCGGGCAACGGATTCACCGAGGCGCACGACTACGCGCCGCTCTCCCTGGCCGATGGCCCGACCTTGCGCGCGGCCGTGGGCTCGGTCCTCTACCTCGTTCTGATCGCCCTGCTCGGCCTCGGCGTGGCGACGGCGGTACGGGAGGCGGCGACCGCCATCGGGATCGTGCTCGGGCTGCTCTACCTCTTCCCGGTCGTCACCCATGTGGTCAACGACCCGGCATGGCGGCGTCACCTTCAGCAGATCTCGCCCATGACCGCCGGACTCGCGGTCCAAGCCACCGTGCATGCGCACGAGTTGCCCATCGGCCCATGGGCCGGCCTGGGCGTGCTCGCGGCGTGGGCCGCGGCCGCGTTGCTGCTCGGCGGCCTGCTGCTGCTCAGGCGCGACGCGTAGCCGACCCGAGCTGTCCGTGTGCACGGTGGCTTCGGGCCCCTGCCCGGCCCGGCGCCTCACCCGGTCAGCGATGCGGCCGACCGGGAGCGACGCCGGGCGGGCGGGTCTTCGGGTTGCCGACCCGGAGACCCGGCGTCCGCCGCCGGTCGGGCGGCTTGCGCTCCGGGCACGGTGCGCGGGCCGGGTGTCACGAACGGGACGCATAGGCGGCCATGAACATGTCCAGAAGCCCGTCGATGGCGGCCTCGTCGATGGGGCGGTCGGACACGAGCGCACGGTAATAGAGGGTGCCGCACAGCACTTCGGCGGCGAAGGTGAGGTCGGCGTGCGGGGACAGTTCGCCGGTGTGCTGTGCACGCGTGATGCGTTGCAGGGTGCTGGTCTCGACGGAGGTCAGGAAGCGTTCGTGGATGGTCGCGCGCAGGCCGGCATCGGCCTGCGCTTCGGCGATCAGGGCCCGGTAGACGGGGCCGATCGGCGGGGTGCTCAGCGCGCCGGACGAGCGGATGAACTGTTCGCGCAGGTCTGCCCGGATGTCGCCGGTGTCGCGGTAGTCCAGGTCGCTGGTCCAGACGTGGCTCAGGGCGTCGAGCAGGAGTGCGGGCAGGGACGGCCAGCGGCGGTAGATCGTGTGTTTGCCGACGCCGGCCCGCTGCGCCACCGCCTTGATGTTCAGCCCCGCGTAACCGACCTCGACTGCCAGGTCGAGGGTGACCTGCAGGATTTCCTCGGTGCGCGCGGCGCCTCTGCGGCGCGGGGCGGGGGAGGGCTCGGTCATGCCCGCCATCGTATCGGCACCCCTGGTGCCGTTGACAGCCCCGACGGGTGCTGACATTCTTCCGGTCGGAACGGCACGCAGGGTGCCGTTAGATTCTGGTGGTGGCCCCGCGCCTCTCCCATGCCGCCCGTGGCCGGTTCGGGGTCTTGGTGCTGCGCAACGGCGGCGACGGAACCAGCGCCGCCACCGCGCACTGCCTCACCCGCCGGTACCGCAGACTCCGCGAAGCCATGAGGGGAACCGCCTTGAAGATCACCACGTCAACCGTCTCGCTCACCGTCGACGACGTCGCCACGTCCCAGCGGTTCTTCACCACCCACCTCGGCTACACCGAGCAGGCCGCCGCCGACGGCTTCGCCTCCCTGGCCCGCGACGACGCGGTGGACGTCGTCCTGCTCGCCCGCGGAACGCAGGTGCTGCCGGCCGACCAGCGCGATCAGCACGCCCGCGGCCTGATCCTCGCCTTCACGCTCGCCGACGGCATCGAGGGCGAGGAGCGGCGGCTGCGTGACGCCGGTGTCGAGATCACCATGCCGCTGCGTGCGGAGCCCTGGGGCGAGCGTCTCTTCCAGATCACCGACCCCAACGGTGTGATCATCCAGTTCGTCGAATGGACCGCCGCGCCCGGCCCCGAGAACACCTGACGACCCATCATGTCAGGCCGGGCCCCGGTCCCGCGGCGGAGCACGCGGCCCGGGCCGGCGCAAGGCCATCCCGCACCATGGCAGAGGAACGCACTTGTCGCCTGATCCCACCACCCTTCACCCACTGCCCGACCACCACCGCGTGGTGTTCCTGCAACCGCTGGTCACCGCGCCGTAGGCGCATACACGTACTACGACGACCCGGACGGCGCCACGGACTTCGAGCACCGCAACGTCCTCTACGCCTACGGGCCGGAGCGCTTGATCATCGGCCGGTACTGCGCGATCGCCGCGGGAACCCGGTTCCTGATGGCCGGTGCGGAGCATCCGACGATGGGGGCGTCGACCTACCCGTTCACCATGTTCGGCGGCCGCTGGGCCGAACGGACCCTGGACATCGTCACCGCCATGCCCAGCCGCGGCGACACCATCGTCGGCAACGACGTCTGGTTCGGCCACCAGGCGACCGTCATGCCCGGAGTGCGCATCGGCGACGGCGCCATCATCGCGGCCGGCGCGACGGTCACCGCCGATGTCCCGCCCTACACGATCGTCGGCGGCAACCCGGCCGGACGCATCCGGCAGCGCTTCGACGACGCCGACACCGCCAGGCTGCTGCGCGCCGCGTGGTGGGACTGGCCCGCCGACCTGGTCACCGAGCACGCCCACACCATCATGGCCGGGACCCCGGCCGCCATCGAACGCATCGCCGCCGAGCACCACGGGGGGAAGCCGCTGTGACACAGGTGTCCATCGAGGAACACGCCGTGGCGGACCGCTCGGCCGGCCCCTACTCCGTCACCACCGGGCCTGACGGCGCCCTGTGGTTCACCCTCGTCCACAGCGGGCGGATCGGCCGGCTCGTCCCCGGCGAGGAACCGACGAGCCACCGGCTCGATCCCGCCTGCGGGCCGACCGTCATCACACCGGGCCCCGACGGCGCGCTGTGGTTCACCGAATACCAGGCGGGCCGGATCGGACGGATCACCACCGACGGCGTCATCGACGCATTCGACCTGCCCACTGCGAACGGCGGGCCCTTCGGCATCGCGGCCGGCCCCGACGGCGCGCTGTGGTTCACCGAGACCGCCGCCGACCGCATCGGCCGCATCACCGTCGACGGCCGCGTCACCGCCTTCCCGCTCCCCGTCACCGACGCGTTCCCCTCAGCCCTCACCGCCGGTGGCGACGACGGCATGTGGTTCACCCTCAACCAGGCGAACGCCATCGGCCGGATCGGCATGGACGGCGCGGTCACCCTCCACACCCTGCCCACGCCGGAGGCAGCACCCGTGGGGATCGCCGCAGGCCGGGACGGAGCGCTGTGGTTCACCGAGATCGCCGCCGGGCAGATCGGCCGGATCGCACACGCCGGACAGATCACCGAGTTCCCGCTGCCCGACCGCACCGCCCGACCGCACGCCGTCACCGTCGACGGCGACGGCACCGCCTGGTTCACCGAATGGGCCACCAACCGCGTCGGCGCGATCACCCCCGAGGGCTCCCTCACCGTCCACGACCTGCCCACCCCACACAGCGAACCGCACGGCATCGCCCCCGGCCCCGACGGCGCCCTGTGGACCGCACTGGAGATCGGCGCACTCGCCCGCATCACCCCCACGATCCGCCCCGCATGACCAAGCATCACCTCACCCACTGCAAGTAAAAGCGGTCACCCCTACGGCGACCGCGGAAGAAGGCCTCATGAAATACGCTCTCGTGATCTTCGAGACGGACGCGTCACGCCGACTGATCCAGACCGACCGAGCCGCATACCGCGGGCAGTACGAGGCCTGGATCGGCCGCCTCGCCGCAACAGGGAAGCTGGTCGGCGGCGAGGCCCTGCAGACCGAACACACCCGTCCCGCGACGGTGCGCACAGCGGCCGACGGGACAACACAAGTGACCGACGGGCCCGCGCAGGGCGGCGAAGAGACCCTGGGCGGCTGGTTCATCATCGACGTATCCAACCCGGAAGAGGCCGTCGAGCTGGCCAGAACTCTCCCCACCCCGGAGACGATCGAGATCCGCCCGATCCTCGAATCCGCCTGACGAGGCCCCAGGCGCCGACGCTTGGAACAGATACCGTGTCGCGCGCGAGCGGCTCAGCGGCTCAATGGCTAAACGGCCCAGCGGCTCAACGGCCCAAGGGCTCAATGGCCCAGCGGCTCAATGGCCCAGCGGCTCAATGGCCCAGCGGCCGGGGGCCGCCGATCCGCATTCAGTCGCACGCCGATGGGCGCATCAGGGTGGGACTCGGGGAGATATCGGGGATCACCCCATGGTGCGGCGTCTCCCCGGCAGCGAACGATCAGGGCATGATCTCTCACCGACGCCGTACGCGCGGCCGGCTGCCTCGCCTCCTCGCCCCCGCACTGTGGGCGGCCGTCGCCGCTGGCGGCAGGCGCAGCGGTGTGGGCACCGTCGGACACCGACCCCGGGCTGAGCCCGTTCTCACTGACCGTCAGCGACTTCGCCGCGCTCGACCGGGGCGGCCTGATCGAGACCAGCATGGCGTTCCTCGGGGTGATGTCCCTCGTCCTGCTGGCCGTGGCGAGGAGATGGCTGACACCCGTGCGCGGTCTGCCCTCCGCGCTGCTGGCGGCGTGGGGCGCGGGCCTGGTGATCGCCGCCGTGGTACCGACCGACCCGCTGACCACACACCTGAGCGGATCGGCCTATGTGCACCGCTACGCCTCCATCATGGCGTTCCTCGCGCTGCCGCTGACCGGACTCGTCCTGGCCCGGCGGCTCGCCGCTGCCCCCGACGCGCGACGAACGGTCCGTTGGCTGCGTCTGCTGTCCGGGGCCGCGCTCGCGGGGGCCGTCGTGATGGCCCTCTCCGCGGGACCGGGCCACCGGGAACTGATCGGACTGGTGGAGCGCGTGCTGCTGGGCAGCGAGGTGGTCCTCCTCGGTGTCCTCGGCCACTACGTGCAAAAGCACCTACCACGGCGCCCAGGATTCGCGCGCCCGGCCGATGTGTTCGCGGGGCGTCCGGGACATGGTTTCGAGACCAGCGGAGCGCAGTCGACGCGCTGAGACCGAAGCTCCGTGTCGCCCACCCACCACAGATCCCCGCGTCCGATAAAGCACGCCTGCTTCGGCAACTGAACCGTATGCTCGCCAAGTTCAATCACTCACACACATCCACCTCGGATGCGAAACCCTGCGGAGAATGAAGCGACTGTGAGACGCATACGACTTGCCCTGGCGGCCGTGGTGACCGCCGTCATCGCCGTGATGACACTGGCCACGCCGTCGACGGCAGCCGACGTGGCAGTGCCACCTTCCTCGGCCGGACAGCGCTGGGCGTTGAAGGTCAACGGCTATTACGTGACGGTCAAGGCCGGGGAAGGCGGCGACGAGAAGCTCCGGGCCAACCCTGACGCCACGCTCCCGAAGGGGTGGGAGCTGTTCACCCTGCACACCGACTACGTCAAGGGTGCGAACGACCCGTACGGGTCCACCGTCAGCCTTCGCTCCGAGGCCACCGGGAGGTACGTCACCGCGGAGGACGAGGCCAGCGGAGACCTGCTGCGTACCCGGGGCGAGGCCACCGGCGCGTGGGAGCGTTTCACGCTGCGGCCGCTGGCGGGCGGCACGTTCGGCCTGCTCGCCCACAACGGTAAGTATGTGAAAGCGGAGCTCGGTACCTACGAAGACTACGGACTGCTGCGCGCCCGCACCGATCCCTCCGAACTCGGCTCCTGGGAACGGTTCACTCTCGAGCCAGTCGGCCCTCAGGGCAGCGAAGCGGACAAACTTCCTGCCCCCTCCAAGCCCGCGTCGCGCTCGCAGGATGTCGTCTCCTGGAACATCTGCGCCAACAACAACCCGTCGGACGACTGCAAGCTCAAGTACGCTCCGCCCGCCACAGTCGCCGGCAAGGTGTCCTCCGCCCTCCACTCCGCGCTGGGCAGCAAGCGCCCTGACGCCATCTTCTTCCAGGAGATCTGCGAGAAGATGGCGAAGCCCCTGGAGCTCGAACTGGAGAAGTGGGCCGGCCCGCTGGACGTGCGGTTCATGCCGACCTACTACAAGGTGGCCACCGGGACCGACGGCAGGGTGATCCAGGCGCAGAAGACCTGCGAGGACGGATCCGACCAGGCGGACCGGGGATCCTTCGGAATCGCTCTCGCCGTCCCGGACAGCAACACGTGGTACATGGGTACGGTGCTGCCCTCGCCGGACAAGCCGGACGAGAAGAAGAAGGAGCAGCGGCCGATGCTCTGCGCCGCCGTTCCGGACGAGGGCACCACCTTCTGCAACGCCCATTTCAGCAGCGGCCCTTACACCGACGCCAACGGCAATCCGGCCGGGGACGACACCGACCCTGGAAATCTCGTCCGGCCGAAGCAGGCTGACGCCATGCGCGCGCAGACGGTCAAGTTCGCAGCCGCGGGCTACACCACGTACTTCGGTGGCGACCTCAACACCACCACGAAAGACGTCTCCTACCTTTCAAGCCTCTACAACGGCTACCAGGAGTGCGGTCAGCAGACGCCTGCCTCCCCGCACACGGGCGATCCCACCGACGGCAACAACAAGATCGACTACCTGTTCGGTCCGCAGAACCTCACGTACGCCTGCAGCGTCACCGACGGCGGACTGTCCGACCACAGATTGATCCAGCTCTCCACCTCCTGACGCCCTTCCCGGCGACCCGTCCCACCCCCGGAACAGGGCCTGTCGCGGAAGGGGGAGTGATCGGACTGGATGTGGCCCGCGGCAGGTAGCGCTTCTTGTCAGCGACTTGAGGGCCGCTGCCCGCGGGGACCGTCGGCTGCCATCGGGAGGCTGCGCAGTGTCAGTGCGGCCGGCGGGGGCAGTGGTTTGTCGGCCGTGTCGGTGCGGAACGACTGGAGCAGATAGGCCACCAGGCGCCGGGACGCTGCACCGTCATCCGGTAGGGCGGCCACCAGACCGCAGTGTGCCAACAGGATGACGGCGAGGTCCGAAGGGTGAAAATCGGCGCGTAGCGCGCCCGACGCCTGGGCCCTGCGTACCAAAGTCGTGAAGTCCCGCTCGGCTCGTTGCCGGGACTGGGCGTGTTCCGACGTGGTTTCCGGGAAGGCCGCGACGAACGCGGCGGGGAACCCGCGTTCCTCCCGTTGCAGGGCGCAGATCGTCTCGACCAGCCGCTGGAAGCCCTGCCACGGGTCGGGGGCGGCCAGAGCCTCCGTGAGCGCCCGCGCGCAGGTCTCCATCTGCTGGGCGAAGGCACCTCGCACCAGGGCGTCCCGGGTCGGGAAATGCCGGTACAGCGTCGCCACGCCGACCCCGGCCCGGCGGGCCACGGTCGCCATCGGGGCGTTGATTCCGTGCTCCGCGAAGACCGCACGGGCGGCGACGAGGAGGCGCTCCCGGTTGCGCCGGGCATCCGCGCGCATCTCGTCCCGAGCTGTGTTCCGGGCATCCGCCCGCACCTCGTCCCGCGCTGTGTTCCGAGAGGATTCCACCATCACTGTCTCTCGCTTCCGGTCCAAGTGGACGATTGCGTCCGCTTACGAGCTTACGGTCGATGCCAGATCCCCGAACGGCCCCGGCGGCAAAGGCAGAACGATGAACGACCGCATGATGAAGGCAGTGCTCTACGACCGCTATGGCGGCCCCGAGGTGCTCTACACGAGCCGCGTGCCACGCCCCGAGCCGGCCCCCGGCGAGGTCCTTGTGAAGGTGCGCGCGTTCAGCGTCAACGGCGGCGAACTGGCAGCCCGCGCCGGCCGTCTCCGCCTGCTGAGCGGCCGGACATTCCCCAAGCGCGTCGGCTTGGACTTCACCGGCGAGGTCGCCGCAGCGGGTGCCGGAGTCACACGGTTAGCGCCCGGTGACCGCGTATGGGGGGTCCTCGGCCGCACCGCCGGGTTCGGCAGCGCCGCCGAGTACGTGACCGTGCCCGCCGAGCGGATGGGCCGGCTCCCGGACGGCCTTGACCTGGTGGACGCCGCCGCGCTGCCGGTGGCCACCACAGCCATCACCGCGCTGCGGGACAAAGCCGGGCTGCGCCCCGGCGAACGACTCCTCGTCCGGGGCGCGGCGGGCGGTGTCGGCAACGCCGCCGTCCAGCTCGGACAGGCGTACGGCGCCGAGGTCACGGCCCTGGCCCGTGCGGCCAACCTCGACTTCGTCCGCGGGCTCGGCGCGCACAAGGCGATCGACCACCGGACCGTGCAGCCGGCGGAACTGGGCCGCTTCGATGTGGTCCTGGACACCGCGGGCACCGACCTGCGGGCCTTCCGGCGCCTCCTGAATCCGGGCGGGCGCATGGTCACCATCGCCTTCGACCTGAAACGGCCCGCGGCCTCGCTCGGCTACCTCGCGGCCAGCACGGTCCACGGACCCGGCCGGGTCCGCTTCTTCAGCGGCAATCCCACGCGGGCGGACTTCGACGACCTCGCCCGCCATGTGGTGCAGGGCAAGTTGAGCCCCGCGGTGGACACGGTCTTTCCCCTGGAGGAGACAGCAGCGGCACACCGGGCGCTGGAGGCGGGCGGCGTCCAGGGCAAGTACGTGGTCAGGGTCGCGTAGGGCGTCGGCGAAGGCGCTGACCCAGGAAGGCGGCGGTGGTGTGCGATGAGGCGGGAGGATGCTTCGGCTGTCGGCGGCACCGTTTCTCAGGGCCTGCGCCCGCTGAGGGTGCTTGCCCGTTGAGGGTGCTTGTCACCCCTGCGCTGTGAGGGCGTGCTCGAGCGTCGGTTCCGGGTGGAGCCGCTCGGTCAGGCGGGTCATCCGCATCAGCCGTAGCGTGAGGGGGTGGGGGCAGATCAGGAGCCAGGTGCCGTTCCGTTCCAGCACGCGTCGTTGTGCTCGGCACAGCAGGTCCAGGCCGGCGCAGTCCAGGAACTGTATGGGGGTGAGGTCGACGATGAGCTTGATGCCGTGCTGGGCGGTGATTTCGTCGAGGAGGGCGGCTGACTCGATGGCGGCGCTGATGTCGATCTCACCGTGCAGTTCGAGTACGAGGTGTCCGTACCTTGTGTACTGCCGGACGAATCCTGGCCTCAATGACTCCGGCATGTGCATTTATGCGACTCCAGCTCGGGGCGAGGGAGGGTGCGCTGCGCCGGGGGCCAGGGCGAGGAGTGCTGGTCAGACTATAGCCAACGCCCCTCGCGTGACGGCTTTTCCGGCACCCCGGTCCTTTTGTGTGGACCTCAGTTCATCCACTTGACATATGCCAATGTCCCGGATCCCTGCATGCCACTCGCGCGTCACGCCCTCTGGAAGAACTCCACCTCCGCGAGAGCGATGTGGCGACCGGGCGCCAGCCCCGCCGGAGCGTTCAGGGTGAGCCGGATCGTCGTGACGTCGCTGATGCCCATCTGGATGGTCTGCGGTCCCGGTTTGTCACTGAGCGAGATCTCCTTGTGCCGGACCTCACCGTCCTTCGACGTCACCTCGGCGTCGATCCGCAGCGCGCGCGCCTCACGCGCGTACTCTTCGGCGGACTTCGAGGCGCCGTTGGTGATGATCAGGTCCACCAGACGGAACGGCCGGCCGAAGGTGTACGTGACGGAGGCGCCGGAGCCGGGCACCGCCCAGTACCGGTTGCTCAGCCCGTCGACGCTGTCGCCTGCCGGATGCCCGGCCAGCTGGGCGGTAGCCGTGACGCGCGACGGGGTCACCGCCTTCGCCTTGCCGAGCTTGTCGCGGGTGTCCTCGATCAGGTGCCGTCCGGAGGGGAGCAGCAGGAGACCGCCTGCGCACAGGGCCAGCACCACGGCGAGCACGACCAGCGCCCGTGTCAGCCGGCCGGACCCCGCCCGGGTGCGCCGCGGTCGCAGCGGCCACATCGCCCGCCACCACGGCAGGGGTACGGCCGCGGTGGCCGGGGCCAGCGGCGTCGCGCACCGTCGGCAGAACCTGCGGCCCGGAGGGTTGGGCGTTCCGCAGGCGGGGCACGGCACGCCTGTCGTGTCCTCCTGTGCCGGGACGGTCCGTACGACGGGGCGCGGGGTGACGGCCCTGGCAGGCCGCACGGGCTGGGGTTCGGCGGGCCGCTGCGCGGCGGGAGGCGCTGGCGGGGCGGGTGACGGTGCGGCGCTTGGCGGTGCGGCAGTTGACGGGGCGTCAGGTGGCGGTGGGGTGCGCGGCACCGGCGGTACCGCCGGGCCCGCGGCGGAGTCGGTGTCGGTTGCGCCGGTGGAGGCCTCCGGCACCGGCGGCCGTGCCGGTGCGGCGGCCCGGGAGGTGTCCGTCGCCGGAGTGGTGCCGGGGGTGGTCTCCGCCGCATGCGGGCGCTTTCGTGCCGTGCCCCGCAGGCGCAGGCCGCCTCGTCGGCGCGGGGCCGCGTCCGGAGCCGGGGCCCCGGCTGTGGGATCCGCCGCGGGCGGCGGGGCCGGTCGGGCGGGGGCCTCAGCCGCCGAAGCCGGCGGTGGACCCGGCGCTTCGGTCCGCGCGCCGCCCGCCGGTCCCGGGGGCGCGGCGGGCGCGGGCGGTGTCGCGGGCGCGGCCTGCGACGGGCCGTCCGGGAGCCCCCGGTGTGCGGCGGGCGGCGCGGCCGGTTCCGTCTCCGGGGCGGTGGCCGGTGACGCGGCCGGGGCGGTGGCCGGTGACGCGGCCGGATCGGGGACCGGCTCCGCCGACCGCCGGGCCGAGCGGCCCGCCGCCTCGTTCGACCAGCCCAGGTAGTTGCCGCAGTTGCCGCAGAAGTCGTCCGTGTCCTCGTTGGACGCCCCGCAGGCAGGGCACTCGCGCATGACTCACCTTCCGTCGTCTGCGGGCGGTCCCGGCAGGACCTCCACCCGCCAGGCCGTGTGCACCGGGCACAGGTCCCGGACGAGTTCGCGGACCCGGTCCGCGTCGACGTCCGGCGTCCGGTCCGGCCAGACCCGGATCAGGACCTCGGCCGCCGGAGCGGGCGGAAGTGCGGCGCCCGCCGTGCGGGACCAGGCCGCCGCGCCGCCCCCCACCACGTCCGCGCCCACGCCGAGCACGAGGCGCAGGGCCTCGGCCAGGCCACCCGCGGTGCCGCGCCTGCGGTGCAGTTCCATGGCCCGGACCGTGGCAGCGCGGCGCAGTTCGAGGGGACGGCGCGGGTCGTCGGCGCCGCCCACCCACGAGGCGAGCCAGGCCAGGAAGTCCTCGGGCGTCACCCGGGGATCGAGGTAGGCGGGCAGATTGTCGAGCGTGGCGAACACCGGCGCCAGGACCGTGTCGAGCCCGGACGTGAACCGCTGGGCGAAGTCGTCCTCCGCGTAGAGGGCGGGCAGTTGCTCACCGATGGGGTAACGGCTGGGCAGGCCGGGGACGGCGGCGCGGCTCATCCGCGGGCCTCCGCGTCCGCCGGGGTGACGACCACCTGGTGCTGGTAGGAGAAGACGAGGGTGCCCGCGCCGATGTCGATGCGGTCGGACGGGGTGCCGCGCCGTCCGGTGACCGGGTCGGCGGCGAACAGCCGGATGTCCTCCACCAGCACGTCGCCGACCGCCCGTTGCAGCACCCCGAACACCTCCCCGTACTGCACCGGCCGCCCGAACGGCCAGCCCGTGCCGTCGAGTCCGCCGCTCAGGGGGTTGAGGTGGCGGAACAGCGCCGCGAGCGCCGCCTCCCGGATCCGGTCGGTGTCGCCGCCGGGTGCGGTGAGCCGGGCCACGACGGTGACGCCCTGATAGACGGGCGGCTCCACGACGAGCCGGGTTCCGATCAGCCGCCGCTGGTCGAGGGCCTCGGTGACGGTGGCGAGGACCTGGTCGGAGGGGATCAGCTGCTCGAAGCGCAGCCGGTCGTCGCCCTCGTCGGCGACCGCGTCCGGCACCACGAGGACACGCACCGCTCCGGGTTCCTCCGCGGCGGGCAGACAGCGCACCCTGCGCACCGAGGGCGCCGCCTGGCGGGCGATGATCTCGTGGTCCTCGGCGGTCACCGCGCGTTCCTGCATCCGCAGGGCCTGCGGGGCGCGCAGTTTGGCGTTGGCGACGGATTCACCGGCGACGCCGCCGTGCGCCGCCTCCCGGTTGCCGACCCGTGCCACGTACGGGACGGAACTGCGCAGCACGTTGATCGCTCCACGCGCGACATTGCCGGCCGGACCGCCGCCGGTCCGGTAGCGGGCGACCCGCACCAGGGCTCCTTTGGGCGGTACGGCGCCGCAGGAGCGCAGCGTTCCGTCGGCCTCGCGCAACACCGGGGGGAACGTGAACTCCCCGGTGGAGGCGTTGACTTGTACGTGCCGGTCGGTGGGTCCCGAGCGTCCGAAGTGGTCCACGACGTCCCAGCGCAGCCACCCTTCGGGCGAGGACACCTCCACCACCGGCGGTTCCCCGTCGAGCAGCACCGGCGGGCGGTCGAGGCGGAACGACTGTCCCGCGACGCCCTCCGACTCGCCCAGCGGCACGTCGGTCACCGTCTCCGCGTGCTCCGCGCGCACCGTGCCGCCGATCGTGAAGACGGCGGCCTCGCGCACGGTGGGCGTCTCGGAGTAGAACGGCTGGCCCGGTTCCGGTTCGACGACCCGGCAGCGCAGCCAGCCCGCCCGGGTGCCGCCGATCACCGAGGCGGTGTGCCCCGCGGGGACGTGCACGATGACCTCGCCGGGGCGGTTGAGCCCGCCGGTGGAGTCCTCGCCCGTCTCGCACCGCCGCCAGCGCGCCCCGTCCCACGCCTCCCACACCAGCGGAGGCTGCCTCGGGTCGACGCCGACGCCCTCGACGCGGCTGTCCAGGCGTACGGCGACGATGCAGCGCGGCACCGCTGTCGGCAGCCCGAACAGCAGGGCGTCGCCCGGTTCGGGGACCGCCTGGAAGCACGGCACGTCGCGTCCCTCGGTGAGCGCGCGGGTCCTGTCGGTCTGGTCCCCGCTGCGCGGTGCGGTGACCAGGCGCGTCAACTCGCTCGGCACGATGTCCAGTTCGCCGGTGGTGGCGAACACTACGGCGTCCTCGTCGTCACCCGCGACCGTGGTCACCTCGGTGCCCGCGGACAGCGTCACCGTCTCCGGCTGCGGCGCGGACAGCCAGAAGTCGACCTCCGCGCCCGCGGCCGCCGGCGGGAACAGCTGGATGCCCAGCAGGTCGAGGAAGGCGAGGTAGTTCTTGTCCGGGACCCGGTTGAGCCGGTACAGCAGCTGGTCCACGAGGTAGGCGAACGTCTCGATCAGGGTGACGCCCGGGTCCGACACGTTGTGGTCGGTCCACTCGGGCGCGCGCTGCTGCACGTACCGCTTCGCTTCGTCGACGAGCTGCTGGAACCGTCGGTCGTCCAGATTGGGGGAGGGCAGGGCCATCAGTTGCCGACCGCTTCCTCGGTCCCCTCCTCCGAGGGGATCGTGTAGAAGGGAAAGACCAGGTTGCGCCGGTCGTTGGTGGTCCGGACGGTGAAGTGCACGTCGATGTACAAGGTGCCCGCGTCCACCGAGTCGAAGGCGACGACGACGTCGTCCACGGTGATCCGCGGCTCCCACCGCTCCAGCGCCTCGCGCACCTGCTGCGCGACCCGCCCCGCCGTGGCGCCGTCGCCCGGGGCGAAGACGTAGTCGTGGATGCCGCAGCCGAACTCGGGGCGCATCGGCCGCTCGCCCGGCGCCGTGCCGAGGACGAGGCGGATGGCCTCCTCGATCTCCCGGCCCCGCTCCACCATGGCGATGCCCCCGGTGGGCCCGACCCGCAGCGGGAACGCCCAGCCGCGCCCGATGAACCGCTCGCTCACATCGGCCCCCCGATCTGCACGGTCAGCGCGCCCGGCAATATCTGCGCGCCGCACGCCGTCTTGTCGTTCATCCGCGCGGCGGGCACCCCGCCGATGAGGACGGCGTCCCGGGCGAGGGCCGCCGGGTTCGGCACGATCACGTTCCCCGGGCCGAGCGCCGCGTGCGGCACGATCGGGCAGACGTGCAGGCTGCCCACGACGGCGGCCGGACGACCCTCGATCTCCACGGTCAGCACGGCGGCGGCGGACATGGGCGGCGGGGTGGTGATCCGGCCCCCGTGGTTGGTGGGGTCTCCGGTACGGGCTGCTGCGGGCATGGACGCTCCTGATGGGGGAGGGGTGGGCCTGGGGGTTAATTGATCTTGACGAGGCGTGCCTTGAGGATGCCGAGGAGTCCGCCGTCGACGGAGGCCTCCGTCCGTCCGGTGATCCCGACCTTGCGGCCGGTGACGTTCACCGAGGACTGGCCGTCGACGTTCACCCGCCGCCCCTTGATGTTCACCTCGCCCCTTCCCGCGTCGAGCGTGATGCCGTCCTTGTCCATGACGAGGGAGCTCGCGACCTGCTTGGCACCCCGGTACACGGTCACCTCGATCCGGTCCTCGCGGTCGTCGAGGCGTACTTCCAGGCGCTTGTCGCCGGTCAGCAGACGCAGCCCCGAAGGACCCGGTGCCGGAGCGTCGAGGAGCTCGACCCGGTGCCCCGAACGCGACACGACGGAACGGCGGTTGACCTTCCCGCTCGTCTTGTCGACGAGCGGCACGTCGTGCGGCGACGGTTTGTCCACGCCGTTGTAGAGCCCGCCGATGACGTACGGACTGTCGAGCAGCCCCTGCTCGAACCCGACGAGCACCTCGTCGTTGACCTCGGGGCTGACCACGCCCCCGCCGCCCTTGCCGCCCCACTGCACCGTGCGCACCCAGTCGGAGACGTATGTGTCGTCCAGCCAAGGGAACTTGAGGCGCACCGCGCCCCGGTCCGAGCCGAGCGGCTCCTCGCGCACGTCCGTCACCACGCCGATCGCCAGACCCGGGACGCGCGGGCCGCGGCCGGGCGCGCCTGCGCCGGTGACGAGCCCGGTCAGCGAGCGGTCCGGGCTCGTGCTCACCCACACCGTGGTCCGGTACCCGCCGTGCGGTTCGAGGACGTGCTGCACCGCCGTCGCCGTGTAGCGCCCGGAGAACTCCTTGCCGACGTTGCCGAGCGCGATCGGCTTTCCGGCGCGCAGCATCGGGTTGCCCTCCACGACGGCCTCCAATTCTCCGTATCCGGAGGCCACTTGCTCTGCGGTGGCCCGGGCCACCGCCGTCGCCTCCGCCTGGGTGCGGTACGGCGTGTCGGTGACGGTGAGCTGCGTGGCCCTGCCGAACCGGTTCACGGCCGTCGGGCTCAGTCCCGGCACCACCGTGCCGCTCACCATCGACGCCTGCTCCGCGACCAGGGGCCGCTTCGTGGTGACGTCCCACCCCCGCACCTGCACCTTCGACGCCGCGTCGGCCGTCGTCAGGGCGGCGCGCAGCGCCAGCAGGTTGCGCCCGTACTCCAGGACCATCGGGTTCGTGGTCGCCGACGTCGACGGCGCGGGCGCCCCGGACGCCTTCACCGGCCGGGTGAACTGCAGCACGCCCTTGTCGTCCATCCGCACCAGCGCCCCGCTCTCCCCGGCCAGGTACTGCAGGAACTCCCAGTCGGAGACGTTGGCCTGGGAGAGCTGCTGGTGCGTGACGGCCGGCGCCTCCACCTTCCCGACGGCGAGCCCCGCCCCCGTCGCCACCTTGCGCACGATCGCGGCGGTCGTCATGTTGCGGTACGCCACCACTTTGCGGCCCCGCTGCAGACGGTGCGTCTTGGAGTACGCCCGGACGACGGTGAAGGTGCCGGTGCTGTCCCGGTCCAGTTCGAGGGCCGTCACCTCGCCGCTGAACAGCCGCTCGCGCGCCCGCCCCTTCACGGTCACCACCGAGACCCGTAGCACGGTGCCGATGGTGATCCCGGTCTCGCCGAGGAGTTCGTGGTCGGGGTCCCTGAAGGTGAGCACCGCCATGTCCGGCAGTCCCACGTTCTCGTCCACCACACAACTCACCAGCTGCGCGGCCCAGGCGGGTGGCAGTTCACCGGGTGCCTCGACGATGGGATCGGCCGCGAACGACCGCCCGTCACGCGCCTCGGATGTCGTCACGACTCCTCCTCGTCCCACGCGTCGCGCACGCCCGGCACCACCAGTTCGGTACCGGGAACGAGCGCCATGGGGTCGTCGATCCCATTGGCCTCCGCGATGGCCCGCCAGGCGGTGGCGTCCCCGTACTCGCGCCAGGCCAGCATCGCGAGGCTGTCGCCCGCCACGACCGTGTGCGTGCTGCGCGCGGTGCGCGCGCCCGACGTCGGGTTCTGGCCCGGCGGATCGACGCTCGCCTCCTCGATGGACAGCGAGCAGGTGGCACGCAGCGGCTTTCCGTCCACGTCGAACAGCGTGTACGACACCGAGAGGCTGGACATGACCCCGTCGAACGACGTGGTGCGCGCGGTGCCCCACTCGAACCGCACCCAGGGACTGGCCGGCTTCTTGCGGCCCAGGCTCGCCGGGGTCGGGACGCACGCCTTCATCAGCTTCTCCACCGCCTGCTCCACCGAGTCGTCGTGCTTGGCGGTGGCGTCCAGGAACACGTCGAGGCTCAGCGTGCGCGGCCCGCTGCCGACGAACTCGGGCAGCGCCGACTCGCCCGCCATCCGGGACGGCGTGCGCCGCCACTCGGTGGACTTGTTCAGCGACAGCGTCGACGGGTTGAACTGGAGGTCGAGCCGCGCGATCGTGCCGCCCGGCCGGGAACCGACGGAAGCCGGCGGCTCCTTCAGGGTGAGCTGGGCCCTGGCGCGGCTGGCGCGGCCCGCTGGGGACATGGCGTGCGGTTCCTTTCCGGAGGTTCTGTGGCATCCGTCGCGGGGCGGGTCAGGAAGGGGAGAGGCCCTCGTGGGCGATCTCCAGGGTCTCGACCGCAGGCGCCGAGTTGGCGGGGTCGAACGAGGGGCCCTGCCAGCGGACGGGGACGATGCCGTAGACCTGCCAGCTGATGATCCGGCTCAGGTCGGGCCGTAGGGCGACGATCTCGCCGTCCTTCGGCTCCACCCGGCGCAGCGTCTCGTCGAGCCAGCCGGCGATCTTCGCCGTGTCCTGGGTGACGGGCCGGGTGAGCGTGATGTTCGACCAGGTGACGCGGCCGGGCAGCTGCCAGGTGAAGCCGTTGTTGCCGCCCTCCGCATAGCTCTCCATCTCGACCTCGGCGCCCATGCCGGAGCAGGTGTGGAAGGCGCCCAGGTCGTTTCCGCCGATGGCGAGCCGGAAGAAGACGCTCGTCGCGAAGATGTTGTCAGCCATGCGTCCGTCCGTCGTCCGTTCCTCGTGCGTTCTGGTCTCTGGTGCCGCCCCGTCCCGTCCCGTCCCGCCTCGAACCCGTGCCGGGCGCGGTGGTGGTGGCGGGTTCAGCGGCGGCGGTCGGTGGGGTGGCCCGTCCGTTCCCGGCCGCGCCGTAGTTCGGTGCGCAGGAGCCGGGAGACCGGATCGAGCAGGCGCCGGGCCAGGTCGTCCAGGTCGATGCCGGGGGCGGGTGATGTCTGCGTACCGGTGGAGGCTGTGGTCCGGTTCGCTACCGTGGCCGCGCTCGTACCCGTACCCGTACCCGTGCCGGTGCCCGTGGACGAGGTCCTGGTCGATGTCGCGGCCGTGGTCTGTGTTCCCGGCGTGGACATCGAAGAGGCCGCAGGAGGGCCGCCGCTGCTCGCCGGGGTGCCGCCGTCCCGCTGGACGACGCGCGCCGCGGGGCGCACCACGGGTGCCGTCCGGTGCGGCTCCTGCCGCGCGGGGAGGCCCGGAGTTGCCGCGAACGTCGGCTGCACCGGCGGCAGTTGGCCTTGCGGTGCGGAGACGGGCAGCGGGCGGGCCGGTACGGAGGCGTGCGGGGCGCTCTGGAGCGTCGGCGCGGCGGAGGCGGGGCGGACGACGTGGGTGACTGGGGACCCGGACCCGGACCCGGGTGCCGGGGCGCCGGTGACGCGTTGGATGTGCCTCGGGCCGTCGGCGGCGGGCCGGGGCGCGGAGGTCTGCGCGTCACCGCCGTCCCGCGCCGACGGCCCGGCCTGGGACCAGCGCGCCACGACGACGGGACGTCCGCCGGGCCGTGGCGCGGGCAGCGCCGGGCCGCTCGCGGCCTGCGTGCTCACGCTCAGCGGGCGTGCGGAGAGGAGCCGCACGGTCGGCCGGATCCTGGACGCCGCCCCGGCGCCGGGCGCCGCGGAGTACGCGGAACCGCCGACGGCGCGCGCGACGACCAGGGGTACGGGGCCGCCGGGGCCTGTGCCGCGGTGCCGGACGCCGCCGGGGCGCGGGAGCGGGGTTGCGCCGGACTCTTCGGAAGCCTGCGCTCCCGGGGTGGCCGGGCCCGCAAGGGTGCCCGTGGCGGAGGGCGCGGAGGCGCCCGCGCGGGGCGGCGTCGCCGCGGGGTCCTGCGGGGGCGTCGCGCGACCGGAGGCGCTGCGCTGAACGACTGCACCCGACATGCCCGTTGTCCCCGGTCCCTCTGCGGCATCCGTGGCCCCCGGGCCGCCCGTCCCGCCGTGGCCGGACGGTGCGACGAACGGCGTCGGGGGCGCGGTCCGGTTCGCGGGCGGTGGCGATGCCGGTGGCGCCGCGTCCGCGGCCGGGGACCCGCCCAGCAAGGGTGCCTGAGGCGCCTGCGCCGGGTCCCCAGGCTGTGCCGGGTCCCCAGGCTGTGCCAGGGCGCGCTGCACGGAGGCACGCGAAGGCCGGGCGGGCCCGCCCGGACGGGGCCGCCCCGAGCGCTCGCCCCGGCCGGTGGGCTCGGCACTGGCGGGCAGCGCCGACAGGGGAGCGCCGAGGCCCGTACGGACAGGTGGCCGGGCGGGGCCGTCCGCGACGGCCGGTGCCGCGGTGCCGGGTGCCGCCGTGCCCGGTGCGGAGCTGGGCGTGGCCGAAGGCTGTTCGGGAGAGCTGTCCGTCCGGCTCTGCACGACAGGCAGGGCGGACGGGCGGACCTTCTCGGACGTCGTGTACGCGCCGCTGGTCGGGCTCAACTGCATTGCTGTCGGCGGCATTTGAGGCAGCGGGGCGCCCAGAGGCGGGCGGCCGGGGGTGGTGGGCCCGGTCTGCGGGGAGCGTTCGGCGGGCCGGTCGTGCGGCTCGGTGGCAGCCGTGGCCGGAGCGGGGCCCCGCTCCGAAGCCCGGGTGGCGGGGGCCGGGGCGAGGGCGGCGATGCGGCGCGCCGGGCCCGTCGCGTCGCGGGACACGATCAGCGACCGCCCTGCGGGGCGCGGGCGGACGAGGGGTGCGGGACCGCCCTGGTCGCGCGGGTGGGAGCGGCCCGCACCGGCACGCGGGCCGTGACCTGTTCCGGCGCGTGGACCGGCACTCGGACCGGCGCCCGTTCCGGTATCCGTCCGAGGGGCAGGGGACGCCCCGGCTCCGGACCGCCCGCCTGCCGCCGTCCGCGCGCCGTTCCCGGCGTCCGTACGCGCCCGGGCGCTCCCCACGTCCGTACGAGGAGACCGGGACGCGGGCTCCCCGGGCATGTCACTGGGCCGCACGGGATCGGTGCCGGAGATACTCCCCGGCACCACCGCGATTCGGCGCACCAACGGGAAACGGGCAGGCGTTGCCGACGCGGCTCGGTCGGCGCCCGGTGCGTCCGCCTGCCGCACGGGCGGGACCGGACCGTCCAGCACCGCAGGGGACTCCCTGGCCACCAGCGCGCGCTGCACCGGCCCCTCCGCGGGCGCGGGTGCCGGAACGGTGCGCCGCCCCTTGTCGTCCCGCTGCCCGGGTCGGGAGCTGGTGTCCGTGGAATCGGGGGATGTGCGGCTGGTCGCGTCGCCGCCGGGCGCCCTGGGGGGCGGTGACCCGCCCTCCGGCGTACGGCGCTGGACCGACGGCGCGTCACGACGCTCCGCCGCTCCGCCCGGAGCCCGCGGTGCCGTCCGCCCGGTGTTGCCGGTGCCGCTGGTGCCGCGCTCGGCGGCAGGCCCGGCGGAGCGCTCGGCGGAGCGCTCGTCGGTGCGTTCCGTGCCGCGTTCACCGGCCCGCGCCCGGCGCTGGACCTGTGAAAGCTCCGGTCCCGCCGGGCGGACCGCGGTGCTCTGGATGTCGCCCGCACCTGGGGTGGGTCCGGAGTCGTCCTCCTCGGTGACCGGTGCCAGTGCCCGCAGCAGCAGGGGGCCGCCCCCGCTCCGCGCGGCCTTGGCCGTGCCCGTGACGGGGTGCGCGACACCGGAGACGAGACCCGTGGGGGCCGAGGGCAGCACACCGTGGGCGAGTCCGGTGTCGAACGACGGGTCGCGCCACGCCGCGAGCCCCGCGCGGAAGACCAGCCCGTCGCTGACGGCCAGCGGAGCGCGCGAGACGGTGAGCCGGGGAGCGGAGACCTGCCGCCACCCGCCGTCCCAGCCGCCCGGTACGCCGGGGCGGGGCTCGTCCACGCCGGGGCCCGCCCCGTCCGCACCGGTGGAGGCCTCCGTCCGGGGGGCCGGGGTCGCCGCCGGAGCCGGGGCGGGCGCCGCCTCGGGGCGGCCCGTGCGGCGCCGCGCTCTGTCCCGCCATGCCATGCGCTCAACCGCCTTCGTTCACGCGGGTGTTGATCCGGGCGATCTCGGAGACCCACTGCCCGCGCTCGTTGTGGGTGAGATCGAGGATCTCCTCGCGGGGCCAGTGGAAGTGGTAGGCGATGTACGCGATCTCCTCCCGCAGCCGGGGGAGCGCGTACGTCACGATTCCCCCAGGCGCCCACCCGAGAGGTCGACCTCGAAGCCGCCCTCGCAGTGCGGGCAGGTCACGGCGGCCCGGGTGTGCCCCTCGCTGTTGACGCGCCGGTAGAAGTCCTGGAGGAACGCCACGTCGGTCGCGTACATCCGCTCCACGACCCCGGCGTGCACATCGGTGACCGTGCCGATCCGGGTGATCACCTGGCTGAGCAGTACGACGCTCAGGTACGCCGGGTTCTCCTTGACCCGCAGGTCGATCTGGGGCCGCAGCTCGTCGCGGGCCGTGGCCAGGCGCATCGCGCCGTGCCGGTGCACGGTGCCCGCCTCGTCGACGTATCCGCGCGGCAGCTCGAACTCGAACTCGGTGCGCAGTCCGTGGTCCGGTCCGGACGCAGGGATGGCGGCGGGGGGTGGAGGGGACGCCGCTCGCGCGTCCGTCGCGGGCGCCGTGGCCTGGAGGATCTCGTCCAGGTTGCCCGCTGTCACCGTGCGGCGCCTCATTCGACGACGATCTCTTCGAACACGATGGTCACGGACTCCGTGGCGGCCGATGACTCGCCCGCCTTCAGCGACGGGCCCTCCCACTTCGACGCCCAGCCCTGCATCAGCTGGATGCGGCGAACGGTCTCCCCGGTGGAGTCCTTGATCTCGATGGTCAGGTTCTGCCGTGCCGTGTCGACGGCGCCGTTGTTGAGCGTTTCCTTGATCCACTTGGTGAACTCGCTGCTCTGGTCGAGTCCCCGGGTGATCGTGATCTCGCCGGCCTGCCGGGCGCCCGGCTGCTTGCGGATGATCTGCTTGCCCTCCGCGCTGACCTGGCGGACCTCGACGACCTCCTCCTCGACGGTCAGACCGCTGATCTCCTGGATCGACTCCACCAGGTAGCCGCCGAGCTGCACGCCGAAGATATGGGTGGAAAGAGCATCGCCCTCTGCCATGACTGTCTGTCACCTTTCGTTGCTGCGGGGATGTGGGCGGCCGACCGGGACCGGCGGTGTCACTCGTCGACGAGACTGGTGCTGTCGGAGAACTGGGCAAGACGGAACACCACGAACTCGGCGGGTTTGACCGGCGAGACTCCGATCTCACAGACCACGCGACCCTGGTCGATGGACTCCTGCGGGTTGTTGTCGCGGTCGCACTTCACGTAGAAGGCCTCCGCGGCGGTCTGCCCGAACAGCGCGCCGCGCCGCCACTCCTCGGTGAGGAAGGCGCTGACGTTGCGCCGGATGCTCGACCACAGGCGGTCGTCGTTCGGCTCGAACACCACCCACTGGGTGCCAAGGAGGATGGACTCCTCGAGGTAGTTGAACAGGCGCCGCACGTTCAGGTAGCGCCAGGCCGGGTCGGAGGAGAGGGTGCGCGCGCCCCAGATCCGGATGCCGCGGCCGGGGAACGCCCGGACGCAGTTCACACCGATCGGGTTCAGCAGGTCCTGCTCGCCCTTGCTGAGCCGCAGTTCCAGGTCGACGGCGCCGCGGATCACCTCGTTGGCCGGGGCCTTGTGCACGCCGCGCTCGGCGTCGCTGCGGGCCCACACGCCGGCGATGTGACCGCTCGGCGGGACGGTGGTGTTGCGTCCGGCCGCCGGGTCGAAGACGCGCACCCACGGGTAGTAGAGGGTGGCGTAGCGGGAGTCGTACCCCGCCTCGTCGTTGCGCCAGGTGCGGACCGCCTGCGCGGACAGTCCGGGCGGGGTGTCGAGGACGGCGACGCGGTCGCCCATCTGCTCGCAGTGCGAGATGACGGCGAGCTGCACGGTGCGCACGCCCTCGTCGTCGATGTCACCGCGCTCGAAGGCGCTCATCAGGTCGGGCACGGCGACCATCGTGATCTCGTCGATGGTCTCCAGGCCCGCGAAGCCGGTACGGGCCCCCGCGTCACCGACGTACTCGGCCGGGTCGAGCCGGGCCACCTCGCCGTTCGCGGACGAGGCGGGTGCGGGTGCGGGGGCGGGCGCGGCGTCCGGGACGGCGACCGTCTGCGCGGCGGGCTTCGTCTGGGTCGCGCCGCGCTGTTCGGTGACCTCGATCAGCTTCGAGGCGCGGGCCTGGTTGGGCAGATAGCCCTTGACGTTCTTGCGGGTGGACGCGTCGTAGGTCTCGGCCACCTGGTCGCCCTGGCGCACCAGGACCCGGAAGCGGTCCTCGGGCGGGTTCTCGCCCTCGGGTTCGGCGATCTCCACCGACACCCCGCTCACCCCGGGCCGCGCCGCGACGAGGAAACCGCCCAGTTCGACCGGTTGCGCGAGGGGGGCGCCCTGTCCCGCGGACGAGCCGTTCACGGCCGGCGCGGAGGTGTCGTCGGAGGAACCGCCGATGCGCACGATGTACGCGGCGCCGCCGCCGTTGGCGAAGTAGCCGTAGACGGCGTGCGGCAGGTACGTGCCCTGGGTGAACGCGCCGAACTGGCGCGTGTACTGGTCCCAGCTGGTCACCAGGGTCGGAGTGTGGAACGGGCCGTCCTCGGCGAAGCCGACGAACGCGGCGACGGCGGTGCCGACCCCCTCGATGGGGCGAGCACCGGACTGCACCTCCTCCATGTAGACACCTGGGGTGAGGTACGTCGGCATGCTCGCTCCTTCACGATCCTGCGGTCCGGGTCGGATCCAGCCTTGTCGCCGCTCGCCACCGGTGAAAGGGGACGCCGGGCCCTGCCAGGGGGCAATCGCCCTGCCCGCGGGGGCGGCCCGCCGGACCCGCTCGTGCAGGGTCAGACGCCCGTGACCTGCGCGAGGTGGGGTCCGAACTCGCTCTCCAGGACCAGTCGGCCGAGCTTGCGGTACTCCTGGGCGACCGCCGTCACCACCTGGGCCATCGTCAGGGGCGTGCCGGACTCGGCCGACAGGTACGCGGCGGTGACCGCGCACGAGCGGATGGAGCCGCCCGCCAGCTCGAACCGGTCGGCGCAGAACGGGAGATCGAGGTCGTCCGCGCGTGGCAGCCGTTCGCCCAGGCACCGTTCCCACAGGGCCAGGCGCTGGGTCTCGTCGGGCACCGGGAAGTCCGCCACGACGTCGAGGCGCCGGGTGAACGCCTCGTCCAGGTTGGCCCGCAGGTTGGTCGTGAGGATGGCGATCCCGTCGAAGGACTCCATGCGCTGGAGCAGGTACGCCGACTCGATGTTGGCGTGTTTGTCGCGCGCGTCCTTCACCTCGGAGCGCTTGCCGAAAATCGCGTCGGCCTCGTCGAACAGCAGGACCGCGTTGACCGCGGACGCCTCCGTGAAGATCCGCTCCAGGTTCTTCTCGGTCTCCCCGATGTACTTGTCGACGACCGTGGACAGGTCCACCACGTACAGGTCCATGCCCAGGTCGGCGGCGACGACCTCCGCGGACATCGTCTTGCCGGTGCCCGACTCCCCGGCGAACAGGGCGATCACGCCGCGCCCCCGGCCGCCGCCCGGCCGCATGCCCCACTGGCCGAGGACCTGGTCGCGGTGGCGGGCGCGCAACGCCAGTTCACGCAGTCCGCGACGGGTCGGGGCCGGGAGCACGAGGTCGTCCCAGCCGACCGCCGGCTCCACGCGGCGGGCGAGGCGGGCCAGGCCCGCGCTGTTCTGGGCGCGCACGGCGGCCCTCAGATCGCCGGTGCTGACGGCCCTGCCCGCCAGCGCCGCCGCGCGCACGGCGGCCTGCGCCGCGCGCCGCAACTGCCGGGAGTCGAGCCGGTGGGCGGCCACCGACCGGGCGAGCGCCTCCACGTCCGCCTCCGGCGCGCCCTCCTCGGCGGCGGCTTCGAGCGCGTACCGCCAGCGGGCGGCCTGCTGTCCGGGGGAGGCGCCGGTCACGGTCAGGGTCACGGGGGTGCGGGCCGCCCAGTCGGGGTCCCAGCCCTGGCCGCCGTAGGTGAACAGCGGGACGCCGGACAGCGCCCCGCACCAGGTGCGCAGTGCGTGCGCGCGCTCGGACGGCTGATCGGGCAGGGCCTCCAGCGGGCCGAGGACGACACCGGCGCCGGTCAGGCGGGCCTCCCGGGCGGCCACCGCGGCCAGTTCGGGCAGTTCGTGGGGGCGGCGGGCGAGCGCCGCCGCGTCCAGGACCAGCGGTCGGCGGCCCACCGCGCGCAGGGCGGCACCGGCCAGGCCCTCGGGGGCACCGCCACGGGCCCGCAGGTGCACGTGCCCGGTGCCGCTCACGGCCGCCGCCGCGGCGCGCCGGACCTGCACGGCGTCCAGGGCCGGGTCGACCGTGTCCTCGGCGAGCACCGGCAGCAGGCGTGCGTCGGGGCCCGGACCGCCCAGCAGGTGCGCGGTGATCCGGTCCGGGACCACCAGGACCCGGGACAGGGGCGGGCGTTCGGGCTCGGTGACCTCCAGGAGGCCGCCCGCAAGGAGCGGTGCGCCGGGCGCCAGCCGGAACCGGGCGTCCGACAGACCGGAGTGCCCGCACAGTTCGAGCGCGAGCCCGACCGTCGGCCGTCGGCGCGTCAGGTCGTCGTTGAGGTATCCGTAGAGCCGCTCGAAGCGGGCGTCCACGTCGGGGGCCAGGGCGACCAGGAGCAGGTCCACGTCCAGCGGGGCGAGCCCGAAGTCCCTTGCCAGGCGGTCGAGTTCGGAGCCGGGTGGCGGCTCGTCGTCCGACGGCGGTGCGGGCAGCCCGGGGTGCGCCGGCGCGTCGAGGATCCGGGCGACCGCGTCCGGCGTGAGGTACTGCCCCCGGTAGGGGTCGTCCGGGTCGGGGTCGCCCGCGCGGCGCGCCGCGACGGCCTGCCGCACCCGCTCCTCCACCTCCTGCAACCGCCGCCACAGGAACGGCGTGCGGTCGGTGTCGGCCGGTGCGGCCGGTTCGGCGGTGTACGTCACGGTTGGCGGTCTCCTCGTCGGCGGCGGGCGGGCTGCGGGTGGCGCTCCCGAGAGCCGCCGAAGCCCTCGCCGCCCGGGTCGTCGATCTCGGTGTAGCGCAGCCGGCGGGGCGCGTCGGCCATGTCCGGGGCGGGGTGCGGTACAGAGCGGACCACGAGCCCGTCGGTGACCGGCGGACCCACGACCTGGACGGTTCCGGCCAGCGGCGCTCGCACCCGTACCCCGAGCGACGGCTTGAGCTCCCCGCCAAGCGCCGACCACACGTCGGACGCGGCCGGTGCGTCGAGGCCGGTGCCGCCCGCGTCCAGGCCGACGATGAGGCCGAGTTCGGCGAGCGAACCGGTCAGCAGCTCGGGGCCGAGCGTGTCGGTGGAGAGGAGACGGGCGAGTACCTGCGAGAGCAGCCGGTGCTCGTCCTGCGGACGGCTCGCCCACGCCGTCACCAGATACGTCAGCTCGAACCAGCGGGCCGGCGCGCGCCGCGCGACGACGAAGCCGTCGTCGTCATGGATCTCCCCGCTGCTGCTGCCGCGCCGCGTGTTGTCCTCGCGGATGTCGTACAGGAACACGCAGACGGTGGGCGCGCTGCGCCGGGCCGCCCAATCGCGGGTCGGGGCGTCGAAGACCACCTCGACCCCCGACGCCGCGAGCCCGGCCCCGTCGAGGAGCCCGCGCAGCGCCTCGTCGACCTCGTGGATCACCGGCGGGTCACCTCGTCCGGCGGCTGCACACTGCCGTTGACGACCAGGAAGTCCGTCTTCACCGGGGAGAATCCGGGGCCGCGTGCGGTGATCGTCCGCGGGCCCGTCTGGTCCTTGGCGAGGATCAGCAGCTGCCCGATGAACGTGCCGTCGGCCTTCGGCACCGTCGGGGCCGCGGCGGCGGTGATGCCCAGCTTCCAGCGGAACCGGACGGGAACGCCCGGCGGGAAGTCCTTGCCGCGCACCGAGGTCACGAAGCCGGGCTTGCCGATCGGCGGGACGGCGACGATCTTCGGCTGGAGGATCCGCAGCCGCTGCCGGGCGGAGTTGTCACCGAGGTCGGCGTCCGTGCCGCTGGTCGTCAGCGCGCCCGTGACCTGCGTGGTGAGCGCCTTCTTGGGGCTCAGCACGACCGTGAGCGTGGTGCGCGCGCCGGGTGCGAGATCGGGCAGCGCGCACAGCAGGGCGTCGTCACAGCCCGGGGGCGGTCCGTTGTTCGGGATGCCCGCGGGCAGTCCGAGGCGCAGTCGCAGCCCGGTGGCCAGCGCGTTGCGGCCGTTGCTTACGGTGTACGTGACGACGACGCGGCCGCCCACGTACCCCGGGTTCGGCTGGGCCGTGACGCGTACGCCGGGTCCCGCCTCGGGGGTCGGCGGCTGGGCGGGCGGTGGGGGCGCGGGTGGCGTGGTCGGCGGCTTCGTCCGGGGCGGGGCGGGGGTGGGCGTCGGGTCGGGCGGGGTGGGACTCGGTGTCGGGTCGGGCGGAGCGGGCGCCTCGCTCACCGGCACCAGGGTCCGGTCGGTGTTGTCCCCGGGATTGGGGTCGATGACGGAGCCGGTGACCGAGAAGTCGACCGGCTGGTCGCCCGGCGTGACCCCGGTGAGGGTGACCGTCACCGGGACGGTGCTGCCGGGCGGCACCACGCCCAGGTCGCAGGTGAGTGCGGCGGCGTCGCAGGTGGCGCCGGGCGCGGTGAGACCGGTGACCGTGACACCCAGGGGCGGGGCCACGGTCAGCCGGGTGCCGGGGGAGGCGGCGGGCCCGTGGTTGACGACGTCGACCTGGACCGTGCCGGTGCGGCCGACGACGATCCGACCGGACCTGTCGGGCGCCTGGACCGCGAGGTCCACGGACTGCTGCACGCTCGGTTCCTTCTGCCGCCCGGGCAGATCGTCGGTGAGCGGCGTCATCGCGCCCGAGCCGACGTCCACCCGGTGCAGCTTCTCCGGGCTGTTCGCGGCCACTTCGGAGCGGGAGCTCACGATCAGGCTCTCGCCGTCGGCGGTCCATGCGGCGTCGCGGGGCTGGAACGGTCCGGTGGCCGTCGTGTCCGGCAGCTCACGGCCGCACGCCCCGGGCAGGTCGCGGGCGGCGGCGGGCAGCAGGACCCGGCAGCCGTCCCCGCTCAGCGAAGTGAGCAGAATGCCGTTGCGCTCGTCGACGCGGCCGCCGCCGTTCTTCCGGTTGAAGGCGATCGTCCGTCCGTCCGGTGAGAACGCCGGGCTGTCGTCGATGACGTCGCAGGCCCCGGGGCAGTCCGTGGCGCTCAGGTCGCGCTGCTGGTCGAGGTGGTCAAGGGGCACGGTCCAGATGTGCTTGTTGCCGCCGTTCCCGCCGATCGTCTCCCTGCGGGTGAAGGCGAGGGTGGTGCCGTCGGACGACCAGGTCGGCTGGGCGTCCCCGCCGGTGGCCTCACCGGCGGGCGGAGTGATCTGGCCCCGGAGCGCCCCGGTCGCGGCGTCCGCGATCAGGACCCGGCTCGGCCCCGCCGCGTCTCCCACCCCGCCGGGTGAGGTCCGGGTGAAAGCGAGGGACTTGCCGTCGGGCGAGAACGTCGGATCGGTGTCCCAGTCCTTGGCGCCGCGCCCCGCGAGCGGCAGCGCCTGGGTGTTCGTCCCGTCGGCGTCGGCCAGCCAGATCCGCTCGATCCGCCCGTCGTCGGTGTCCTCGAACCGGGTCACCACGATGCGGCGGCCGTCCGGCGTGTAGTTCTGCCGCTCCGTCCACGGGTCGTAACCGGCGGCGGGCCCGAACAGCGGATCCTTCGCCGGGTCGGTGTTGGTGTCCGCCGCCGGGTCCTCCTTGAGGATCGTCAGGCCGAGGTCGCGCGGGTCGGAGCCGTCGGAGCGGATGTCCTGGAGGGTGACCACGTGCGGGCCCGCGGCGGAGGTGCGGTCCACGACCGCCCCGCCGCCGTCCACAGGGCCGAGCCAGGTGACTGTCTCGATCTCGCGGTCCTCGCTGAGTACAAGGGAGGGCGTCGCGTCGGAATGCGCCGTCGTACGGAAGACGTGGTCCCAGTCCCCTTCGCACTCACAGGTGACGTCCGGGCTGAGGAACACGAGACCGTCCCCGTCGGGCAACCACGCTGCCCCGTGGGTCCGCCAGCCGGACTGCGCCCCGGACAACAGCGGACCGCCGCCGCCCCCGCCGCCCGCCGCCCAGCGCAGCCGCGGCCCGTCCGGCCCCGTGGCCGTGTAGGCGATGACGTCGCGGTTCTCGGCGTCGTCCACCGGGTTCCAGGCGGGCTCGCTCGCCGTGCCGTCCGCCGGGTCGGTGACGCGCTGGGCCGTTCCGCCCGTCAGCGGCCGTACGTAGATCTGCTGTCCGACCGCGGGATCGGCGTCGCCGGAGTACGCGAGCCGCTGCCCGTCCGGAGACACCGTCGGGCACTCCTCGTCCGCGGGCGTGTCCGTCAGCCGGGTAAGCCCCGAACCGTCGGTGCGTACGAGCCACAGGTCGCGCTGTGTCCCGCCGCCGGGCCCGCCGGGCTCAGCCGAGTCGAACACCACGGCCTGCCCGTCCGGGGTCAGCCGCGGATGCGCCGCGTCCCGCCCGCTGGTCAGCTTGCGCACCGCCCCGTCGGCGGCGCGCAGGTAGATCTGTGGCTTCTTCTCGTCACGGCGGCCGGCGAACACCAACTGGTCGCCGAGCGCCGATGGTTGGGTGTCGAAGTGGGCGGGCCCGTCACCGAGCAGCGGGGTGCTCGACGTCGTGGTCGCCACCCGGCCGAGGCTGCGGTGCCGGGTACCGGCGTACGCGATCCGGGTGTCGTCCGCGTCGGCCGCCGCCACCGCCCTGGTGCCCACCGTGCCGGGCCCGGCGGCCGCGGTCACCGCGAACAGGGGCACCAGCAACAGCAACGCCGAGCCGATACGCCCCGTGCGGAGCCTTCGACCCCCGGGCCCCTCCGTGCCTGCCACGGTCCACCTCACCGTCCGAAACCGCCTTCGCGCGTGCGACCGCACATACGACGCCCATCCTGGGACGCGAAGAGCCCGGCACAGCAGGTCCCGCCGGACGCACCCGGGGGAAACGGCGGGTGGGCGTTCGGGCAGCGGACCGGCCGCGCCCGGCCCCCGTGGGTGAGGTCAGATCAGGCCGTTGCGCAGCGCGTGCCCCACGGCGTGCGCCCGATTGCGCAGTTCCAGACGGGTGATGATCTCGTGCAGCACGTTCTTGACGGTCCGCTCGGAGTACGAGGTCTTGCGGGCGATCTCCGAAGTGTCCAGGCCCTCCGACACCAGGCGGAGCATCTCCGCCTCGCGGGAAGTCAGCGTGGACAGCGAGGTGGCACGCGGGTCGAGCGTGGAGCGCTGGAGGCTGCCGACATGACTGAGCAGCTTCGCGAGGAGGTCGCCGGGCAGCATCCCCTCGCCGTTGGCGATCGCGAGCACCAGGCGCAGCAGCCGGTCCTGGTCGGCCTCCACCCGCCGCAGCACCGCGGCGACGCCGGAGTCGATGGCGCGCTGCAGGGCGTCCCCCGATTCGAAGGTGCCGACCACGAGGCCCGTACGGGTGTCGGAGTTGTGGCGCAGCCGGTTCAGCAGCGCGGTCGTCTCGTCGTCCACGGTGTCGACGGTCACGAGCGACACCCGCGCGCCGTCCGCGTCGGCGTCGTCGAGGAGGTCGATCTCGGGGCGCTGCCGTAACTGCTGCACAACACCCACGTACAGCACGGGATCGGGTGCGTAGACGGCGACCGACACCCGTTCGGGGTGCTCGGTCGGGGTTGTCCAGCGGGCGTGGCGCGTCGGGGAGGCGGAGGCAGAGGCGGGGGTGTTTGCGTGAGGGCAGGTCATGGTCAGTTACCTGTTCCTTGGAGCGCGGGGGCGAGGGTGTGCCGTGAGGCGAGGGGAGAGGTGGTTTCGGTCTCTGCGACAGGGGCGGGCACGGTGGCGACGGCGGGGGCGCCCGGCCGTTGCGGGCTGTCGGCGCGGTCCAACCACGGGCATGGTTATGGGAGTTGGCAGGAGTTGCCCGGGGCACCGCGGCTGCACGCCGCCTTGCCCTCGCGCCTCTCCAAGGGGCCCCGGCCGTGTCGTAGCGTCGCCGCGTGACGTCTCCAGCAGCCTCCCCCAGCCCCGGTGCACCCGGCCTCGACATCCCCGAGGTGTCAGTCACGCCCGGCAGCACCGCATCCACCAGCCTGACGGTCCGCAACGACAGCGACATCGTCGAGGCGTACAGCCTGGAAGTCGTCGGCGAGTGCGCTGCCTGGGCGACCGTGGAACCGGAGCGCATCTCCCTGTACCCGGGCACGTCCGAGACGGTGACGATCAAGCTGGCGCCCCCACGCTCCCCGGAGGTGCGGGCCGGCGAGAAGCCGCTCGCCGTGCGCGTCCTGCCCACGGAGCACCCCGAGGCGGTCCGGGTGCCCGAAACCACCGTGCGGGTGGCGGAGTTCAGGCAACTGCGTACCGAGATCGCGCCACGCCGCCGTCGGGGCTGGCTGCGCGGCCGCTACCGCATCGCCCTGCGCAACGAGGGCAACTGTCCCGTGCAGGTGGGCTGCACGCCCGCCCAGCCCGGCGAGGAGCTCGCCTTCGCGTTCCGCCCGACGGAGCGGAAACTGGAGCCGGGCGAGTCGGACGCGGTGGGACTGCGGGTGCGGACGGGGAAGCCGGTGTGGTTCGGCAACCCCGTCGTGTGGCCCTTCACGGTGGCCGTCGCGGAGACCGGTGAGGCGGCCGCCGACCGCGATCCCGAAGCCGCGCTGGACGTCCGGGCGCCCCTGGACGCCGAGTTCGTGCAGATCCCCATCTTCCCGAAGTGGCTCCTTGCGGTGCTCGCCGCGCTGCTCGCGCTGGTGATCGCCTGGTTCACCCTGGTGCGGCCCGCGGTGCGCAGCACCGCCAAGGAGGCGGCCGACGAGGTGGTCCAGCCGCGCCCGACACCAGGCAGTCCGGACGACACCGGGAGCGGCACCGGCGCGGACAAGCAGCCCGGTGGCAGCGGCTCGGACACCCAGCCGGGCGGGGGCGGCGGCTCGGGCGACGGGGCCGGGCCCGGCACTGGCACCGGTACTGGTACGGGCACCGGGAGCGCGGGCGGACAGCAGAGTTCGGCTACGATCGACCTGGAGACCGCCGGCGGTACGAACAAGACCGGCACCTACACCGTGCCCGAGGGCAAGGTGTTCGGCATCACGGACATCGTCGTCGCCAACTTCCAAGGTGACGAAGGGGTGTTGACCATCAACTTTGGCGAGCGCAAGATCACGACGATCGCGCTGGAGACGTTCCGGAATCAGGATTACCACTGGGTCACCCCCATCAGGATCACTGAGAAGGACACGGTGACAGCCCAGGTGACCTGTGCGAAGCCGGGCACGCCCGCAACGGGTCGCCGTGCGCAGGAATGCCACGAAGTGCTCAACGTGAGCGGGGTGCTCAGCAACACCAATTGAACCGGGCGTCACCTCCATCGTCGATGAGACGGGCCGCCGTGCAAAGGGAAGCGGTTGTTCGGCGTCCGAAAAGCGGGCCTGCTACGGACTTCGCCGAATGTCCACCTTCATGTATTTCGTTCTGATATCAACGTCCAGATACCCGACTGCGCCGCCCAGGTGACACCGTCGGGTACGCGGATAATTTGGCCGGATCGGGGCGTTACCTCTGGAGCAGAAGGGTCAGGACGAGGCGGTTGCCGGGCTGGCTGTCCGGCGTGAACGGGCCTTCCCAGCACCGCTGTTGCCATGCGCTTCGTCTTCCCGGACCACGGCACGACATTGCGACGGCTGGCCGGGCAAGCGCCTCGATCGGCATAGCCCGGCCCCCACCCCGCCGATACCGCCTCCTCGTGGCGCGGACAGTTACATCCGCTTCCCTTGCCGCGACCGTGCCGCTACGAGTGGGCGCCGGGTGAGCCGGTGGAGGCCTGCTCGATGACGTCGACGACGGCGTCCGGCTGTGAGAGGTAGACGGAGTGACTCGCGTCGACCTCCACGGTGGTGGCCTTCATGCGCTCGGCCATGGCGCGCTGCGCGGCCGGAGGAATGATCCGGTCGGCGGACGTCACCAGGTACCAGGAGGGCTTGGTCTGCCAGGCCGCCTGCGAGAGGGAGCCGTCGCGCGCGTCCACGCCCCAGGGCACCTGCGCGTCGGCCATGAACCTCGCCTGCTCGGGCGGCAGGTCCCCCGCAAACGCCTCCGGGAACCTGTGCCGGTCGAGAAGGAGGAAGCCGTCCTTGGGCGGGAGGATCGGCGGGACAACGGCACCTGGCGGCGGGTCGGCGATCAGCGTGCCCACCGACTCGCCCCTGTCCGGGGCGAAGCCCGCGACGTAGACGAGCGCGGCGACCTTCTCGTCCTGCCCGGCCGCGGTGATCACCGCACCGCCGTAGGAATGGCCGACCAGCACCACCGGCCCGTCCTGCCCGGCGATCACGCGCCGGGTGACGGCCACGTCGTCCTCCAACGACACGGTCGGGTTCTGCACCACGCTGACGTGGTGTCCGCTGGCCACCAGGCGGTCGTACACCCCCTGCCAGCCCGACCCGTCGACGAAAGCCCCGTGCACGAGGACGATGTTGCGCAATGCCGGGACAGCGCTCATGACCTACCCCTCTCGCCGACGGCAGCCGGTACGCCGGACACGTCGAGGCTAGAGAACGTGCGTGTGCGCCGCCTCTGACGATCGGCGTAGGAACAGCTCGCAGGGGTCGAGGTGTCCGGCGTAGCCCTCCTGCGCCTTCCGCGCCACCTCCACCGATGCGTGCATGACGGCCCGCGCCGCGTTGCGCGGGTCGTCGAGGAAGAAGGCGGACAAGGCGGCCTCGCTTCGATCGGATCGACCTGGTGCGCGCACACCCCTGTGTGGTTACCTGACTCCATGACCGTGCTCGTGACCCGCCGCCACGTCGACTACGTGCGTGTCACCACCACGGGTTGTCCCGCCGCGAGCTGACTCCGTCCTCCGGCGCCCGGCCGGCCCCTTCCCACCGCATCGCGCTGACCACTGCTGGAAGCGGGCCCGCTGCCGCACGGCGGGTGTTCGCCTCAGCGAGCGGCTGCCCATGTCGCTGGATGTTCCGGCCAGTACCGGCCTGTTCGCGCTTCTCTCTCTGCCCAACAGAGCAATCCTTTGCAGGAGTACACATGACCGTCCAGGAATCCTCCACCGGCATCGGCGCCTTCGCCACGGAATGGGAGGAGTGGCACCGGCGGAGAGATTCCGCCCTCGCTCACGAGCACGGATTTCTCGCCGTCACCGGCCTGCACTGGCTGTCCACCGACTCCCAGCGCTTCCCCGACGCGCCCGGCACCTGGTCGGCCGGCGACGACGGCGTCACCGTCGTGCTCGGCGAGGGGGAGGAACTTGTCGTCGACGGCACCGCGGTGCGTGGACGGCACGTTTTCGGCGTCATCCCGGAGCGCGGCGGCGTCAATGCCGTCTGGGGGAGTGCGGTGATCGAGGTCGCCAAGCGCGGCGGCCACGACCTGATCCGGCCGCGGCACCCGGAGCATCCGCTGCGCACCGCGTTCACCGGAACACCTGCGTACGCGCCCGACCGACGCTGGGCGGTCCCCGGCACGTACATCCCGTTCCCCGAACCGCGGCCGACCACCGTGGGCGCCGCGGTCGAGGGGCTGCGGCACGTCTACGACGCCCCCGGCCGGATCCGCTTCGACATCGAAGGCCGGACTCTGGAGCTGACCGCGTTCAACGGGCACGCGCCGGGCAGCCTCATGGTGTTGTTCACCGACGCCACGTCCGGCGTGACCACGTATCCGGCCAACCGCGCCCTCCACCTCGACCCGCCCGGACCCGACGGCACCGTGGTGCTGGACTTCAACCGCGCCACCAACCTGCCGTGCGCCTACACCGACTTCGCGACCTGCCCCCTGCCGCCCGCCGAGAACCGGCTCCCGATCGCGATCGAAGCCGGTGAGAAGATCCCCCGCGAGCGGCTCTGATGTGCGTGCACGGGCAGTGGAATGCCGCTGTCCGGCGGGCGAACGTCCCCTGCGTCGAGGCGGAGATGGCCCGATCCGATCCGCTCGGGCACCGGCGGCGTGCACAGCGGTGGCTCACGTCCCCATGCGTGAGAACCCCTTGGTGAAGCGCCCCGGGTGCGGTAGAAATGGGCCATGATTCCCGAGCCCTTGGTGCGACGCCTGGTCATCGACCTGTGCCGGCGCCCGGCTTCGTGTTGTTGCTGACCCGGCCTTTCTGACGCGCCCGGCCTCTCTCCTCGCCGGGCGCCCGTCCATTCCGTTCAGCATCACCCTTGCTCGGGGCCGGCCGCCCACGTCCGTCGACGGCGGCTGCTCATGTCCCGGCGTCCCATGGAGGCCGCTTCATGTCCACGACTTCCCGTCTCTCCAAGCCTGATCACGCCGCGACGCCTGTCGAGGTGCCGCCCGCGCCCCGCTCGTCCGCAGGGAGCTCGAGGGGGCGCCTGCGCCATGTCGCGCTGCCGTTCGGCTCGCTCCTGCTGTTCCTCGTCCTGTGGCAGCTCCTGGCGGCGAGCGGGACGTGGAGCGAGACGCTGGTTCCGCCGCCCGCCAAGGTGTGGGACGCGTTCATCAGCGTGTCCACGACGCACGACGGCGTACGCGGCTACAACGGCACCTACCTCATCGAACACCTGGGTATCAGCCTGCGACGCATCGCGGTCGGCGCCGGCATCGGCATCGCACTCGGGGTGCTGTTCGGACTGCTCATGGGAACCGTCGGCTGGCTGCGCTCGCTGTTCGAGCCCTGGATCACCTTCCTGCGCACACTGCCCCCGCTGGCGTACTTCTCGCTCCTCATCATCTGGCTGGGCATCAACGAAGAGCCGAAGGTCACATTGTTGGCGGTGGCCGCGTTCCCGCCTGTGGCGGTGTCCACCACCACGGCCGTCGTCGCCGTACCGAAGAGCCTGATCGAGGCCGCCCGTGCGCTCGGCGCGTCGCGGTGGGACGTGGTCAAGGACGTGATCGTCCCGTCCGCCCTGCCGGAGACGCTCACCGGGGTCCGGCTCGCCGTGGGTGTGGCCTACTCCTCCCTCGTCGCCGCCGAGTTGGTGAACGGTCTGCCCGGCGTCGGCGGCATGGTCAAGGACGCCGCCAACTACAACAACACCCCGGTGGTGCTGGTCGGCATCATCGCCATCGGCGTCTCAGGACTGATCATCGACGGCCTGCTGCTGCGGCTGGAACGCACCGCAGTGCCGTGGCGCGGTCGCGCGTAGAGCTACCCGTACCCGTACCCGTACCAGTACCCGTCTTGCCTCCCCTCCCTTTGCACAGAAACGGCTCAGCCATGTCCCGTCTCTCCCAAGGCCCCACCCGCCGACTCCTCCTCGCCGGCGCCCTGGCCGCCGTTTCCGCAGCCGTCACCGGCTGCTCCTCCGACAGCGAGGCGTCAGGGTCCGGCGGCTCCAAGCGGCTGCGCATCGGCTACTTCGCCTTCCCCAGTGGCGACTTGATCGTGAAGAAGAGGAAACTGCTGGAGAAGGCGCTGCCGGACTACAAGATCACCTGGATCAAGTTCGACTCCGGCGCCAGCGTCAACCAGGCATTCCTCGGCAAGTCCCTCGACATCGCCGCGCTGGGCTCCAGCCCGTTCGCCCGTGGGGTGTCCGGCAACTCGCCCATCCCCTACAAGGTCGCATGGATCCTCGACGTCGCGGGGGAGAACGAGGCCCTGGTGGCGCGCAAAGCCACCGGCATCACCGACGTGGCCGGGCTCAAGGGCAAGAAGATAGCCACTCCCTTCGCCTCCACCTCGCACTACAGTCTGCTGGCGGCGCTCGCGGCAGCCGGTCTGAAGTCGTCCGACGTGCACCTCATCGACCTCCAGCCCCAGCCGATCCTCGCCGCCTGGCAGCGGGGCGACATCGACGCCGCCTACGTCTGGCTGCCCACCCTGGACGAGCTGCGCAAAACCGGCAAGCAGCTCACCAGCAGCAAGAAGATCGGCGCGGCGGGCAAGCCGACCCTCGACCTCGCCGTCGTATCGGACGACCTGATCGCCAGGGACCCGCGGGCGATCGACGCCTGGCGCGAGGCGGAGGCCGAGGCGCTGCGCCTGCTCAAGTCCGATCCGGACGGCTCGGTCGAGGCCGTCGCGGCCGAACTCGGCATCAGCGTCGCGGATGCCAGGGCGCAGCTCGCGCAAGGAGTGTTCCTCACCCCGGAACAGGTGGTCTCCGCCGACTGGCTGGGCACCGAGGGCGACCCGGGCAAGCTGCTCGCCTACGTGACCGACACCGGTCGCTTCCTGGCCGACCAGAAGCAGATCGACGCCGCACCGTCCGAAGACGTCGTGCGCAAGGCGTTCTACCTCAAGGGGCTGCCCGATGTCCTCAAGTGAGCTCACACAGACCGCGGAAGAGGCCGACTCCGCGCGCGCCGGTTCCGTCCGTCTCGACCACGTCATCCACCAGTACGGCCGGGGCGGCGATGCCTTCACCGCTGTCGGGCCGGTCGACCTGACCGTTCCGGCCGGAGAGTTCCTCGTTCTGGTGGGGGCCTCCGGCTGCGGCAAGAGCACGCTGCTGCGGCTGATCGCCGGGTTCGAGCGGCCCACGCACGGCCAGGTACGGGTCTCCGGCACCGAACCGCGCCCCGGCGGGGCGGCCGGAGTGGTGTTCCAGACGCCGCGGCTGTTCCCCTGGCGGACCGTGCGGGGCAACATCGACCTGGCGTTGCGGTACGCGGGTGTGGAGCGCGCCCAATGGGCCGAACGGCGAACGGAGTTGCTGCACCGGGTCGGTCTGGAAGGGACCGAGAAACGACGTGTCTGGGAGATCTCCGGCGGCCAGCAGCAGCGCGTCGCCATCGCCCGGGCCCTCGCCGCCGAGAACCCGCTCCTCCTGCTCGACGAGCCCTTCGCGGCGCTGGACGCGCTGACGCGGGAGCGGCTGCAAGAGGACGTCCGCCGGGTCACCGAACGGACCGGGCGGACCGCGGTGTTCGTGACGCACTCGGCGGAGGAGGCGGTGTTCCTCGGCTCCCGCATCGTGGTGCTGACCAAGAGCCCGGGCACCGTGGCCCTCGACCTGCCGATCACCCTGCCGCGGGGCGACGTCGACGCCGAGGAACTGCGCGGTTCGCGCGAGTTCGCCGAACTGCGCGCGCAGGTCTCCCACGCCGTCAAAGCAGCCGCAGCGGTTTGATCCTTGCGGGGCCGCCGCCCGCCCTCCTTTCCGGACGCTGGGCGGGCGGCGGCCCGCCGCAAGCCGCTGCGGGCGAGCTCCGCGGGCTCCTGGGACTGGAGCAATCCGGAAGTTCCCGCGCCCTGGGGCGTACCACCTCGGTCACCGAAGTCCGGCGCGAGCGCGTGCCGCCGCCTGCGGCCTGTGGTCTGCGGCCTGCGGCCTGTGGTCTGCGGCCTGCGCAGACAGTGGAATCGACGTGATCTGGCGGTTGGCACGCCCTGGTTCACCCGTCAGCGGTGTCAACCGAGTGCTGAGACTTCACATGACACTGGGGCCGATGGGGGCGCCCGCCGCGTTCTGTCCTCCCGTGAGCCCGGAATATAGGCGAAGTCGAGAACGGTATTCGCCCGGGGCCGTGCCCCGGGCACGTCTGAAGGCACGGCTGAACGCGTGCGGAGAGCCGTATCCGACCGCGCCGGAGATCGACTCGACCGACTCATCGGTATCGCGGAGCCGGACGGATGCCAGGTCGATGCGCCATTGAGTGATGTACGCGCCCGGAGTCTGCCCGAGGGCCGACCGGAAACGCCTGGACAGCGTCGCCCGGGAGACGCTCGTCGCGGCGGCCAGGGTCTCCGTGGTCCAGGGATGCCCGGGTCGAGTGTGGACACATGCCAGCGCGTCGCGCACGACCGGATCACGGATCGCTCCCAGCCATGAGCCGGACCGCTCCTGCGGGTGGCGGGCCAGCCAGGCGCGCACGAACTGAACGAGCAGAAGGTCGACGATGCTGTTGATGGCGGCGGTGGTACCGATCTGCGGCTGTGCGAGCTCACCAGCGAGAAGTTCGGCGGTCCGTCTGAACTGCGCGTTCTCCCGCGCTGTGACGTGCATCGGCCGGGCGAGGGAGCTGAGCACCGATGTGCGCACCTCCGGGTCCTGCTCGTAGTGCAGGACGATCACTTCCGTCTGCACCGGCGCCGAGCCCAGCCGTAGGGCCCGGCCATCGCCAAGGGCCCGGGCCGCCTCTTCACGGTCGCAGGAGCCCATCGTCACGCTGGCGCCGCCGGCTATCCCGTGTGCGGTGCCCGGTGACACCAGGACGGCGTCTCCGGCCTGTACCTGAAGAGGTTTCTCGCCCGGGACGTGAAGCCACATGGTGCCGCGGGACACCACGTGCAGTGCTGCTCCTGGATAGGAGTTCAACCACAGGCCCCAGGTTCCTCCTGCCTCCAGCCTGACCCCGAGCGCCCCACGCGCACCCGAAACACGCAAGACCTCCGCCAACACATCCATGGGTCCATTCTCATCCACCGCCGCGAACCGCCCCCGGGCGAGTGACGGCGCAGGTGTTTTCGTCCGTGGCGTCAGGCCACGTCAAGAACGACTTTTCCGTGCACCTTCCGCGCGAACAGCGCCTGGACTGCGTTGTCCACGTTCTGCCAGTCGCCTCGGAGTCCGACCGGTGCCGAGAGTCTGCCGGCAGCCATGAGGCCCAGCAGATCCGTCAGCTCCCCGCCGGTCGGCGTCATGTCACCGTAGGTGGCGATACTGCGGGGTTCGCCGAAGCCGAACAAGGCCCCCGACGGGAACGTGGTCTCCTGCCCCGAGGAGTAGCCGACCAGGTGGATGGTGCCGCCCTCGGCGAGGGAACTCCACGCCTGGGCGACCAGCGGCCCACCGACCGTATCCAGGACGAGGTCAAACCGGTCCCCGGTCTCGGCCAGGTCGGTCAGGACCTTGTCGGCGCCGAGTTCACGGAGCCCGGCGGCCCGCTCCGGCGATCCGACGAGTGCCGTCACACGGGCGCCCGCAAGCGCCGCCAGTTGAACGGCGAAGTGCCCCACACCCCCGCTGGCACCGGTGATCAGCACGTCGCGTGCCAGCAGGGATCGCTTGCGCAGGACCCGGAGGGAAGTGACTCCGGCGATCCCCAGCGCGGCGGCGTCAGCCAGGTCCACACTCTCGGGGACGGCGCCGAGCGAGGCCGGGCTGACCGCCACCCGCTCCGCCCACGCGTGGGAGGCCATTCCCAATGCGACGCGCGTCCCTTCGGGCGGGCCCGAGCCGTCGGATGCGGCGCGCACCACGACGCCGGCCGCGTCGTGACCGTGCACAGCGCCGTCGGGCCACTGGTGCACGTAATTCAGCTCTCCGAAGTTGAGAGAGATGTGTCGTATCTCCACCAACGCGTCACCGGTGGACGGTACGGGTTCATCGACATCGGCGAACCGGACGGGTCCGGCCTCACTGTGATCGACCACAAGGGCGCGCATAAGGGGTGTGTTTCCTTCTCTCGTAGATGCGCCTGAACACTCGGCGCGGCAGCAGATCAAGTGCGCACATGCCGCACCGCCGCCTTCTGGGAACCATTTCGCAGGACCGAGGCAACGACCAGACCAGTGAGGATCAATCAGTTGACCATCTGTGTCAGTGTCACTGGCGGTGCGTCGAGCACCCCTCTGGTGGATGCCGTGGTGACAGGCAGCAGCGGGCTCCGGGCAGCAGGTGGCCGAAAGTCCCGCGCCAGTCACCGATCCGCGGTCGCGGCTTGCCGCAGGGGGACCGGCGATCAAGGTCCGCTGCAACGTCTCGACCCCCGATCCTGACTCGGCTTCCCTTGAGCTCGAAGTGATCAACACGGGGAGAGGCGACACGACGATCAGCGCACACCCGCACCCCGCACAGCCCCACTCCCGGGCCCTGTACGACCAGGCGCAGCGCTTGACCGAGGCTGGTGCTGCAGCCATGTAGTTGGCAATGCGGCTTCAGCCGTCTTGGCAGCAGTGGTTCGGAGGCCGGGAGCTTCGCGGGCCCGACGTCGAGCCGGTACTCGGGTGGAGAGGCACTGCCGCCCCGCCGACGAGTTTCAGCGCCGCCCGACGACATGAAATGGACGCGGGGCCGGGCGAGGGAAGCCCCGCCCGGCCCCACCCCTCAGGCGGTCACCTTGCACCGACGCCGCGCCCGCACAGGACCTACTTGCTTTCGACGCGTCCCGCCGGGGCGGCGTCGGCCGTGAGTGCCTCGCACGTGGTCTGCCAGGCGTTGTCACCGGGGTGGAGCCGGCTGCGGAGGTAGGCCGAGGTGAGCTGTCCGACGGCGGCCACCCGCTCGGGGTTCTCGTCGGTGGTCTCGGCGGCGTCGTACCCGGGGATTCCGCCCAGTGCATGCCCCGCGCCGAACAGGGTGAGCAGGGACTTGGGTCCGGGGCTGAGGGTGTAGGGGTCGGCGTGCCAGTCCGGCCCCATGTCCGTGAAGTGCTGGGAGTCGTCCTCGTCGCCGGCGACGATCAGCGCGGGGGTGGTCATCGTGGAGAAGTCGATGGACTTGAAGTACGGCACTGCCTCGCCCATGGGGCCGTTGATCGCGTCGCCCCTGCCGGGCGCGGCCAGCAGCACGCCCGTCCTGAGACGGGGTTCGAGGAAGCTGATTTCCTCCCCGGTGTCGGGGTCGGTGACCTTCGCCCCGAGCAGGGTGCTCGAGGTGAAGCCGCCGAAGGAGTGGCCGGCGATGGCGACCTTGGTGTGGTCGATCCGCCCAGCGAGCAGCGGCACACTCTTCTCGATCTCTTCGAGCCGGTCGAGTATGTGGGTCATGTCCTGGGCGCGTGAGCGCCAGAAGAAGGGAGCCCCGGGGGCGTCGGCGACCAGGTGGCTCAGGGTCCTGGAGGCGAGATGGGTGGGCTGGATGACGACGAAGCCTTGGGCAGCCCAGTAGTTGACCAGCGGCCCGTAGCCGTTGAGCGAGGAGATGTTGTTCGAGGGGCCCTGGCCGTGGGAGAACAGGATGACGGGGAGCCCGGTACCGGTCTCGGGCGCGGAGACACGGACCTGGAGGTCCACGGGCCGTCCGGGGACGGACAGGACCACTGGGCTGTAGGACAGGACGGGGACAGGTGTGCCCTGGGTGTCGGTGGTGGCTGTAGTCATGATGCGTGGTTGCCCTTCAGTGGTGTGTGCCGCCCGGCGGGTCGGTTCGATCCGCGTGGCGAGGCGGCCAGGGGGTTTCGCTTCGGCTGACATGAAGTGGCGCATCGTTCCGGTCGTTGGACGGAGCGGGGCTCTTTGTGGGCCGAAGCGGGTGGGAGGTGCGGCCGGTGTGCATCAGCTGGACCACGATGCGGCCGCTCTGGTGGGGAGAGCGTTGGACCACGATGCGGCCGCCCTCGGTGGGGAGGGCGTCGGTGGCCATGCGTCAGGCGGTGATGTGCGATCAGGGCCATGGATGCCTGCTGCCGGTGGTCCTCGGCGGAGGCATGCTGCCGGTGGTCCTCGGCATTTGGACGAGCTGCCGACGGGCGTCATGCGCGGCTTAGGGGGAAAGGCTTAGGCGGGAGTGGCAGTGGAGGCAAGGACGAGAACCTTGCCGGAGAGCGTGCCCTTGGCGGCTTCGGCGTGTAGAGCCGGGAGCCCGGCCAGCGGCACCCGCCGGGCGATGTCGATGCGCAGAGCCCCGGAGTCGACCAGCGTCACCAGTCGCGCCAGTTGTGCGGCGTCACTCCTGACGAAGAGGTCGACGCCGCGCACACCGCGTTCCTTGTCGAACGGTGCGGGCATCCACACCGTCGTGTTCACCACGACACCGCCGTCGCGCACCACGGAGGTCAGCGCGGCCAGTTCCATCGGGGCGACGGGCGCGAAGTTGAGCACGACGTCGACCAGCGCCGACAGCTCGGGAACCCCCTGGCCGAAAACCTCGTCGGCACCGGCCGTCCTGGCTCGCTCGCTGCTGCGCGGCCCAGCCGTGGCGATCACGTAGGCGCCGGCGTGCTTGGCCAGCTGTACGGCATAACTGCCGACCGCGCCGCCCGCGCCGTTGATCAGCACGCGCTGGCCGGCGGTCAGCCGGGCGTGGTCGAAGAGGGCCTGCCAGGCGGTGAGGCCGACCAGCGGCAGCCCGGCCGCGTCGGCCAGTGGGGTGCTTGAGGGCGCTGAAGTCAGCAACTGGGCCGGGGCCAGGACGTATTCCGCCGCCGCGCCGGAGGCGGTCATCGGCAGGAAGCCGACGACAGGGTCGCCCGTCCTGACGTTTTTCACGCCCTCGCCCAGCGCGTCGACCGTGCCCGCGACATCGATGCCGGGGGTGTGCGGCAGGGTCACCGGGATGGGGCCCTGCATGAAACCGGCGCGGATGGTGCCGTCGACCGGGTTGAACGAGGTCGCGGCGACCCGGATCCGCACCTGTCCTGCGGCGGGCACCGGCTGGTCCACGTCCTCGTAACGCAGGACGTCCGCTGCGCCGTACTCATGGAAACGTACTGCCTTCATGGCAGACCTACTTTCATGGCAGCTCTCATGGCGGGAAACGTGCTTCGACTTCGCAGGCATGAGGAGATCGGGGCACACCCGTGCTTCGAGGTGGTGCCGCCAGGTGTGTGGGGGCCGACCGCCGGCAGTCGATGGCCGCCGGTCGCTGGTCGTGGCTGGTGAGTCGCTAGTCGCCGACAGCGGCCAGGAGCGCGAGCTTGTCGTGACTGGGGGAGCCCGGTTCGGCGCTGAAGACCAGGAGCGTCTGGTACTGCTCGGGATCCAGCAGCATCTCCGCGTACAACTTCAATTCGCCCAGTTCCGGGTGGAGATAGCGCTTGAGGTCGTGGTGGTGGGTCACGCCCACCTCGTGCAGCCGCCAGATGTTCGCGAACTCCGAACTGGCCTCCAGAAGCGCCGCGACGATCTCACCGGCCCTCCCCGTGGGGTCGGCCGTGTACGCCTCCCGGATCTCCGCGGCGAAGACCCGGCCCCGTATCGGATGGTCCTCCACGGGGTAGAGGCCGCGCGTTCGCGGATCACCGGTGAACCAGCGGTAGACCAGGTACCGCGAGAGGCCCGAGTACTGGGTGAGGTCACCGAGCAGGGCGATGGCGGGACGTGTCTGCAACAACGCCTCACCGAACCGGGACAGCACGACGGCGGGCACGTCCGAGAGCCCGGCGACGACCCGCATCATCGTGGGACCGACGTGATCATCGCGCAGGACCCGCCGCCGTGGCGTCGACAGGCCACCGAGAGCGAACAGGTGGTCCCGCTCGCTGAGGTTCAGGCGCAACGCGCGGGCGAGCGCACCGAGCATCCGCTCCGACGGCGCCGGGCCACGCTGCTGCTCGATCCTGCCGTAGTAGTCGGCCGACATGCCGGCCAGCGCGGCCACCTCCTCGCGCCGCAACCCGCCGGTCCGGCGCCGCACCCCGCGAGGCAGCCCGACGTCCTCCGGCTGCAGCGCCTCACGGCGCGCACGGAGAAAATCTGCAAGCAACGCCCGGTCCATCGTCCGGCCTCCTCTGTTCGACAGGGCCATCGTGACGTGAACCGGAAGGCGGATGAAGGGCGACTTCATCCGGGGACAGATCGTCCCTGGCTGACCCCCACTCTACGGACGGCCTCCGCCGGCGCCCCCAGATGTGCTGGGTGCACCCGGCACCGGCGGGCTGGTCGCTGCTACTCAGGCCCCGTACACCCATGGCGCGGCTCCTACGGGGGCGTGTCCGTGATCGCGATGATCCGGTCGAGGCGGTGCCGGGCAGCCTCCAGTTCGTCGCTCTTGGCGCGAGTGCGCTCGGGCTCAACATGGCTTGCTGTTCGGCGTCGGTGTGCCCGCAGTCCCGGCACAACAGGAGGTCGGTGATCCGCCGGCTGGTCAGGTCGGCGGCGGACGTCTCGGGCCTGACCTGGCGTGTCACCCGGGTCGGCCCGCGGGTGTCGCGGCGGGCGGGAGGACGAGGACCGTGACCCCTTCCACGCTGTTCACCGACACCGTGGCGCGCTGGAAGGCACGCCGTCGTACTCCGGCAGACCCCATTCGGCGGCGGCGCCGGGGGCACGAAGGCATCGGTGACCCCGCCAGACAGGAAGCCCCGGATCAGTCCCTTCTGGGGAGTGGGGGCGGGCCCTCACCGCAAGACCCGCCCCGGGGGAGGCGCCCAGAGGGGTCGCCGCGCTCAACCGCCTCGTGCATGCCGTCAACGCGGCGCGCCAGAGCCGGGCGGGCACTCTTGGTGGTCGGTCGGGTCAGGGGGCGAGGGCCTGGTCGACGGTGGCGTGGAAGGGGAGGATCTGGTCGAGGTCGACGAGGGTGAGGGTGCGGGTGACCGTCTCGGGGGCGGCGGCCAGTCGCAGCCAGCCGCCGGCCGGGGTGAGCTGCTGGTAGGCGGTGAGGAAGCGGTTGATGCCGCTGGAGTCCATGAAGGTGAGCTGGTGCAGGTCGCAGATGATGCGGCGTGGGGCGGGATCGGCGGTGTCGAAGGCGCGGCGCAGGACTTATGCGCTGTTGTGGTCGAGGTCGCGCGCCGGGCCGAGGACGAGGACGCCTTCGCGAAGGTGGGTGGTGACGGTCAGTCCGCCCGGCTGGGCCGGGCCGGCGGATCCGGGCTCGCTGTCCGGTCTCAAGCCCGGGATGCTCCCACACCCGCGCCCGGCCCCGTGTATGCCGGTTGACGCCGGTGCGGCCTTCGAACCGGCATGTTGGCACGGCCACAATCCGGCGGCCGGTACGGCCGGTACGGCCGGTACGGCCGGTACGGCCGGTACGGCCGGTACGGCAGGTCGGCGGGCTCGGTGTAGGCAGGGGCGGCGGGGGTACACGCGGCGAGAAGCCAGGGGAGTAGGGCGGAGCAGGAAGCGCCGCGCACCCCTGTGAGGAAAGCGGCATCGTGACCGATACGGACGGCCGGCACGCCACCCTGGCCCTGGAGGGCGACGGCAGCTGCATCGCCCAGGCCCGCAGCTTCTGCCTGGACTTCCTCACCCATGCCCGCGGCCGCGAGGTCCCGGTCTCGACGCGCGCGGTGGAGGTGACGCAGCTGGTCGTCAGCGAGCTGGTGACCAACGCCTGCAAGTACGCGCCAGGCCCGCTGCTGATGGACCTCACCCTCCTCAAGGACACGGTGCGGGTGGAGGTGTGGGACTCCGACTCGGTGCTGCCGTTGGCGCGGGCCGCGGACACAGGCCGGGTCGGCCAGCACGGCCTGGAGATCGTCCTGCTGTGCGCGCAGAGTTTCGCGGCGCGGCGTGAGCCGGTCGGCAAGTGCGTGACCGCCACGGTTGCGCTGGCCGACGCTTTGGACGGGGCGGCGTCCGGCCACCGCCCGCAGTGAACACCCGCCTGAGCCGACGCTCCGCTTTTCTCAAGGTGCAGCGGCATGCTGACTGGACCCCGCGTGCAGGCAAGTCACTGCAGAACAGGTCTTTCAGGGGTGGGGGATGCGCAGGGCGAGCATTGCGATGTCGTCGTGGGCGTCGCTGCCGGCGACATGGTCGGCGAGTTGGCGCAGAAGGTCGGGCAGGGGCTGGTCGCGGTGGTGGGTGAGGAAGCGGATGACGGCATCGATGGCGGTGTCGATGTCGCCGCGGGCCTCTTCGATCAGACCGTCGGTGTAGAGCAGCAGCAGGCTGCCCGGGGCCAGCAGGGTCCGCTGATCGTGCCGGTCGGGGCGGGGCAGGCTGGGGAAGACGAGCATGCCGTGCCCGGTCAGGCGCGCCGCTGTCCCGTCGGGGGTGAGCAGGAGCGGAGCGGGGTGGCCGGCGTTGGTGTAGGTGAGTTCCCAGGAGCCGGTGTCGGGTGCCGGGCAGGGACGCAGGTGGGCGTGGATGAGGGTGCCGGTGGCGTTGATGCCCAGGTGGGCGTTGGCGTGTTCGAAGGCGGTGACGGCGCGGGCCGGGCCCTGCCCCGCGTGGTCGAGGTCGGCCTGGCGCAGCATGCTGCGGGCCTGGCCCATCAGCGTGGCGGCGTGCAGGTCGTGGCCGGTGATGTCGCCGACCGAGACGGCGAGGGCGGCCGGGACGGCGGAGTTCTCGCCGCCCTGGGCGGGGGTGGGCAGCGGGTAGGCGTCGTACCAGTCACCGCCGACCAGTTCACCATCGGCGGCCGGCCGGTACAGGGCGGCCAGCTCCAGACCGGGCACGGCCGGCAGGTCGGTGAGCAGCGCCGCCTGCATCTGCGTGGCCGCGCTCACGCGGCCGTCCACGAACAGGGCGCGCTCCACCGCCCGGGCGGTGTATCCGGCGAGCGAGACCAGCAGGGCCTGCTCCATGATGTCGGGCTCGTGGCCGTGGTCCCAGCCCAGCGCGAGGGCGCCCAGCGGGAGGGTGGGGCCCGGCAGCGGCACGCACACCGCGCTGGCCAGCCCGAGGCTCGTGAACGCCGCCACCGCCTCGGGCCCGTACTCCTTCGCCAGCTGCGCCAGACTGGTGACGGTGATCGTGCGGTTCTCCCTGGCAGCCCGGGCGCTCGGCCAGGGGGCGGTGAGCGAGAAGGTCCCGAACTCCCGCTCCATGGGCGCGTTGCCGTCGGCATCGACCAGTCGGCGCATCCGGTCCCTGCCCTCGACGAGGATCAACCCCACGTAGACGGGTTTGAGATCACCGCTGACCAGGTCGCGTACCTGCTGACGCACCTCGGCCAGGCCGGTGGTGTCGGCCAGCGCGTCCGCGGAACGCAGCAGCAACTGCAACCGACCCAGCGCGGTCTGCAGCCGCCCGGCCAGCTCACCGGCCTCGGCCCGCGCCTGCTCACGCTGGCGCGACACCACCCGCAGCCGCAGTTCCGCCGAACACGCTGCCGCCAGGTCCTTGAGCGCCCGCAGCTGCCCGGCGCTCCACTGCCGCGGCTGGGTGTCGATCGCGCACAGTGCGCCCAGCACCCGCCCCTCGGTGTCCGTCAGCGGCATGCCCGCATACCCCACCACACCCAGATCCTCGATCGCGGCACTGTCACGGGTCCGCGCTTCGGCCCGTGCGTCGGCCACGGTGAAGGGCTCCTCGTCGGCGACCACGTGCTGGCACATCGAGTGCGTCAATGGCGTGCGCCGGAGGGACGCCCACGGCTCCTTGAGGCCGATCATGCCAGGGAAGAACTGCTCTCCCTCGACGACCAGCGACACCAGCGCGACGGGCACGTCGAGGAGTTCGGCCACCAGACGCGCGAAACGGTCCATCCCCGCGTCCGCGGCAGCCGACAGCCCCGTCTCATGGACCGCCGCCACCCGCCCCGGCTCCGAGAGCGCCGTCAGGTCCTGCTCCGGCGTATCGGAGCCGCTCGCGCTCGGTCCTGTCACAGCCTCTCCCGGCAGACGCCCACACCCACACCTACACCCGCAATTGTTTACGCGGGGCAACCATAACCGCCTTGCCCGTCCCTACTCGTCCACGCCGTGCAGCCACACTTAAGTGTGACCTGTGTAGCCGGGAGGGGCCGGTCCACACGAGCAGGTCGTGTCCGTGGCGGCTGGTGACGGACAGCGCCAGGGCGCCGTCGGCGCCGAGCCAGAACTCGAAGACTCACTGCACGCGGTGCGTGCCTGGTCCGGGCAGACAGAGCACGTGGCCGTGCGCGGACAGCCTCACCGACGACCGCGAGGGACAAGCCGCCAAGATCTTCCGCCTCCAAGCGAATGCAGGCGGGTACTACAGCCTGCGGTCCGCCCCCTACGCGCGGGGACGTCGTCCGCTGGGCGGGGGACGTCGTCCGCTGGGCGGCCTGCCGGAGCGATCACGAAATATGACGAGCTGAAGCCGCTTCCCCACCGCCGCTCGAAGGAACGCGGGAAGCGAACGACATGCTCAGCACGGCAACATGGCAGCCTGGCATGCCCCCTTCAGGGGCGTGCTCTGAGCTTGAGCTTCAACCTCGGGGTGAGATGAGACGGGCGACTGCATCGGCGGGCCGGCAGATCCATTCGAGTAGAGGGTTGGTGACCACGAAGTAGTGGACGCTGACCTGGCCCCGCCCCTTGTTCAGGATCTGCGGGGCATCCTCCCGATGGATATAGCGGAGGTATCGGCGACGAATCGGTGGCCCTGCTATCAGCAGCACTGGTGAGGAGACAAGGATGGCCACCGGGACCAGGACCCTCACTGCTGTGAGCTTGGCTCTCTCCTCATATCGCATGTACTCAGTGTGCTGATCCTCGTTCGTGCTTGTCAGCCCGTCCTGCGGTGATTGGTGCCGATCTTGATGGTGGGTCGGCGGTTCTTCGAGCCCGGTGGTCGTCCGGGGCAGGGTCTGGAGTGTTTCGGCACTTCGGCTGGCGTGGAGATCTTGGCGTGCAGATGTCGGAACCCGCGGCGGACCCGGGCAGGGGTGAGCCTGTTCGAGGGGGCGGATCGTTCCCAGGGACATCGCAGGTCGACGGCCAGGGGGGCGGCATGGCGATGGAAACGGTCCTGGCAGCGGACTTCCACACCATGCCGACCAGGGCACCCGACGCCGGCCGCATCGAGCGGTAGGTGAGCAATAAGGGCCGGTAGCGGCGCCCCTTCCTTCACACCCTGTCCGGGGAACTCCAGTTGGCGCACGGTCGGCCTCTTCGAGGAGGGGTGGGCGCGACGGCACCCGCCCCGCAGGAACGGGCGCCGGGCGTCCCCGAAGAGGCGTGTGCCTCGGCCCAGGCCCTCGCCGCGGTGAGGCCGTACGGGTCGAGTCCGAGCTGGCTGGCGGGTTGCCGCCCGGTCGCCCCACGGGAGGCGGCGGGGCGAACGCCAGTGGCCGGAGAAGCATCCTCCGGCCAACGCGCCGACACCTCGCCGACCGGCTCGGCGGCCCGGCCGGATCGCCATCGGGCCGGATCGCCATCGGGCCGGATCGCCGTCGGGCCGGCCGAACCGGGCAGGTCGTACGGAGCGCTCGGCCGGACGGACCGCGGGCCGTCGGTTCGCTCAGGCGGTCGTGCAGACGCTGCCGTTGAGCGTGAGGGCACTCGGCGGCCCGCTGTTGCCGCCGTGCGTCGCCTGGTAACCGATCGACACGGTGGCGTTCGGTGCGATCGTGCCGTTGTACGAGACGTTGGTCGCCGTCACCGCCCCGGAGGACGGGGCGTATGTGGCGCCCCAGCCGTTGGTGATGTTCTGGCCGCCTGGCAGGGCGAAGCCGAGCTTCCAGCCGTTGATCGCGGTGGTGTCAGTGTTGGTGATGGCCACGGAGGCAGTCAGGCCGGTGTTCCAAGCGGAGACGTTCACGGTCACCTTGCAGCCGGACGGCTGGGGCTCGGGACCAGGACCGGGAGTCTGGCCGTCCAAGCCGAAGAAGGTGAGCACGCGGGCGCCCATGCCATAGGCGTACACGTTGTGTCCGATTCCCTGAAGACTGATGGCCTCGACCGGCGCGCGGTCACCGGTGGCGCCGTAGCGGGTGCGGGTCCAGCCGCTGACAGGGCTGTCGGTGGACGCCGGATTCTGGCTCACACCCAGGACGTTCGTCCACTGCTTGATCGCTTCACCGAAGTTCGGGTAGCGGAGTGTGTCGTCCTGGGTGCCGTGCCAGAGCTGCATACGGGGGCGCGGGCCGGTGTACCCGGGGTAGGCGTTCCGGACCAGATCGCCCCACTGCTGCGGAGTGCGGAGCACGTTGCCATTGGCGCAGGCGCTGTTCCACTCGGAGCCGTCGGTGGTGGCGAAGCAGCCGAACGGAACCCCGGCAAAGGCGGCGCCGGCGGCGAAGACGTCCGGGTAGACGCCCAGCAGCACGTTGGTCATCATCGCGCCGGAGGAGATGCCGGTGGCGAAGACGCGCTGGGGATCGGCGTGGTACGTGCCCAGCACCCAGTCGACCATCGACTTGATGCCGACCGGGTCGCTTCCGCCGCCTCGCCGCAGGGCCTGCGGCGAGGAGACGTCGAAGCACTTGCTGGACCGGGTGACGGACGGGTAGACGACGATGAAGCCGTAGCGGTCGGCGAGCGAGGCGTACTCGGTACCGCTGTACATCGCCGGCCCGGAACCGGTGCAGTAGTGGACGGCGACGAGGACCGCCGGGTTGGCGGTGACCTTCTCGGGGACGTACAGGTACATCTGGAGATTGCTGGGGTTGTCGCCGAAGTTCGTGACCTCGGTGAGGGCCGCGTAGGGCACGTCGGCGGTGTCGGTGCGGGCGGCGGCCGCGGGAGCGCCAATGAGCAGCGCGGCGAGCAGTGGCACCAGCGCTCCGTAGAGCGCGGCGAGCGTCGTTCTCAGTGGTCTCCTCGCGGTGTTGCCTGCGGTGACGGACACAGGGGCGTCCCTTCCTGTCGCGGCTGGGGTCATCGCTGGAAGCACCTGCGTGACGGCAGGCGCACGGCTGCCGTGGTAGCGCTCCCACACCATCACACGGACGCCGCACGCAAGTCGTTCACCACCGCGGCAGCGCAGCGGGCAGGTCGCTGCGCACGTACTTACGCGGGTGACAGCTACGTCACCGTGGCTCGTGGAGTGGTTGGGGTCAGGTGCTTCTGGGTCCCGATGTGCACCGGCGCTTCGCCACGTCGCCCTCCACCTCACACGCTGGGGCCACACCGGCGATCTGGTCGCCGGCCTGCGCACTGACTCCTACCGCTGGCGCAACACGCCCCCGCGCCCTCGGGCGGCCGATAGGAGCGCTCGTGCGGCTGCACACGTTCCGCGCGCGCCTGATCCTGAAAGCGCCGGCAGCGCCGGCAGCGCCGGCCGAGCGGGCGGGCGGGCACGAGCACACCAGGCGTGTGTCGCTGGTGACGGGTGCGGGCCGGCGGGAAGCGTGGCGAACAGGGTGAAAGGAGAGGCTCGAGGGATGTCACTGCTCAGCTGGGATGGGCGGGCACGGCAGGATTCGTGGACGCCCCGGCCGGAGCCGGCGCACGGAAGGGTGCCGGCAGCAGCCGGGCAATGACGTTCCTGTCGGCCCTCTGGGGCCTGTGAGGTGGTGCTGTGCGTCGGCATGCCGATGTGTTGGTCGTGGGGGCCGGTCTGTTCGGTTCGGCGGCGGCCAAGTACCTCGCTCGTTCCGGAGTCCGCACCCTGGTGATCGGCCCCGCGGAACCCGCCTCCACCGCAGGTGCAAGTCTGGCGCAGTTCGGTGCATGGCAGGACGAGTCACGGATCGCGCGCTGTTTGGGCTGGGACCGATTCTGGGGGGCGGTGGACACCCGCTCCACTGCCCGGTACCGCGGCATCGAGGCCGAGTCCGGGGTGGGCTTCTTCCGCGAGTGCGGGGCCCTGGCACTGATCGCCCGGTCCCTGGGCAAGCGGACGGAGGCAATGCTCACAGCGGGCGATCAGGCCGGTGTGATGGCCGAGCGGATGCCCGCGGCCGCGCTGCGGCGCGCGTTCCCCGCCCTGCACATGCCCCCGGTGGACGGCGGCGTGGAGGGGCTCTGGGAACCCACGAGCGCCTACCTCAACCCGCGCCAGCTGGTACACGCCCAGCTGCGCCTCGCCACCGCGTCCGGCGCCGAGCTGCTACGCGGAACGGTTCGGTCGATGCACAGGGACCGGCCAACGGGCCCGTGGCGAGCGGAGGTGGACGGCACCGAGGCCGGCGGCACGGTGACGGTACAGGCCCCGAGGGTGCTGCTCGCGGCAGGCGCCCTGGTCAAACACAGCAACGCGCTGCCCGCCCCTTCAGCGCTAGACCTGCAGATTTTCACCGAACCCAACCTGCTCTTCGAGGTCGCGGGCGAGCAGCTCGCACGCCACGCGGACCTGCCGACCGTGGTGACCATCGATCCCGCCGACACGGGCAACGACAACATGTCCGCCTACCTGATGCCGCCCATCCGCTACCCGGACGGCAAGTGGTACCTGCGGATCGGACCGGCGATGCAGCCACTCGTCCACGAGCTGCGCACCCCCGACGCGATGTGCGCCTGGTATGCCGAGCAGCGCATCACCACCGAGCAGTCCCAGTTCCTTGCCCGGATGATGCGGCTGCTGCTCCCCGGCCTGGAGCCGGTCTCCGTCCGCGAGGCGTGCTGCGTCGTCGACAAGACACGCACGCGCTACCCGTACATCGGACCGTGGCAGGACACCACCCTGACGGTGGCTGTGGGCGGCAACGGGCACGGCGCCCGGGGCTCCGACGAGATCGGGCGGCTCGCCTCCACCGTCGTCCTGAACCAGCCCTGGGACTTCCCCCTGCCGCAAGCGGTGCTCAGCCCGGCAAACGCCACCACGCCGACGTGCTCACCGGAATACCTCCAGCCACCCTTCGGACTGTGCTGAGGCAGCTCTCCTGCAACCGCTACCTCACCGGCCACCTCGACAAGTGCCACTACGACACCGCACTCGAAATGGGCTGGCCGATCGCCACCGTAGTCATCGAGGGCGTTTGCTGGCAGCTGATCGCCGACCGCCTCGACATCACCGGCGCCCGCTGGGGACTCACCGGCGCCGAAACCGTCCTCCGACTTCGCGCACTGATCACCAACGGTGACTTCGACGACTACTGGGCCTTCCACGCAGCCCGCGAACAACAGCGCCTCTACCCGGTCCCGGACCAGCGGAGATTCACTCTGACAGCTTGATCGCGGGGCTGTCTTACGAACACACTGCCCTGGTGAGCTCCGACCTACCTGCCTTTCGATATCACCCGAATCCCGTTGCCAGCGGATCCATTCGTCAAAGCCCCGAGACGTGCGTGGGCTGCGACCGCACCACGGGGTGGATCTACACCGCGACCTTCTACACGGCCCATGAGGTGAGCGGAAGCTTCTGCCCCTGGTGCATCGCCGACGGCAGTGCCGCCGAGCGGTTCGCCGGCGAGTTCACGGACTCGTACGGCCTGGACGGCGTCAGCGAGGAGATCTTGCACGAGGTCACCCGCCGCACCCCCGGCTTCCACGCCTGGCAGGACCCACGCTGGCTCGTCCACTGCCACGACGCGGCGGCCTTCATCGGCGAAGTCGGGTACAGCGAGCTGGTAGCCCACCCCGAGGCCCTCGATCAGCTCAGGCAAGACCTACGCCCCGGCGGCTGGCACGACGCAGCCCAACTCGAGCAGTTCCTCACCCACCTTGGCGAAGCTGCTACCGCGATGCTCTTCCGCTGCACCGTCTGCGGCACCCACCTCGCCTACACCGACGCCTCATAACAGCCACTGAGCTCGGCGTTCAGCGAGACCGCACTGAGCATCCCTTTAAAGGAACCGCATCCTTCCAAGATTGCGGCCGTCATGGCCCCCGCGCCAACGGCACGACCTTCCCACCCGATTACCCGCCCACGGGCCGAACGGGCACCTCGAAACAACATGCGGCCCTGCCCGGGTGGGTCCAAAAAGCACTGCCAGAACATGCCCGGCCGACCTACAGAACGTCCTTGCAGCCCTGACGGCCCGGGAGCCATGGCTTGGCTTGCTTGACATACTTTGCCAAGGTCGTAAACCATGGTCGTGCGGTCCGATGTAGGGAGGCACTGGGTATGGCGGGCAGAAGCGTTGAGGGCGACGCGCGTAATGAGGGCGGTACGGCCGTCACGTCGAGCCGCGAGGAGGAGATCCTCGACGCGGCTCTGCGGGTTTTCCTGCGGTTCGGCTATCGCAAGGCCTCCATGGACGAGGTCGCCCGGGGCGCGAGCCTCTCGCGCCAGGGGCTGTATCTGCACTTCTCCAGCAAACAGGCCCTGTTCCACGCCACCATCGAGCGCATGATCGGCCAGGTGCGCACCGCGACGCTGACCGCTCTGGAGCGCGAGGACGCCGACCTCGCCCAGCGGCTGGCCGACGCCATGGCCGCCCTGCACGGGAGCGCGGCCGGTGCGGACCGTGACGTGGTGGGTGAACTCCTGGGCGCGGCCGCCAATGTAAGCGGCCCGCTGCTGGACAAGCTTCACGACGACGTGGTCGACAGGGTCGCCGACCTGCTGCGGGACAGCGGCGTCGAAGACGCGTGGCGGGATGCCGGACTGAACGCCGTCGACCTGGCCGAGCACCTCTACCTGATCACCCCGGCTGTCGCCCAGTCCGGTGGCGACCTCGCACGGCAGTACCAAGCTCTGCATACCGCCGCCCGCATCGTCACCCGAGGGCGTTCCGGCTGAGCGGCTGGCAAGGCCCGTCGCGAGCCCACCCGCACAAGCGAGCCGCACAGTGAGCCGCAGAAAGGCCGGCAATGGTTCTGCCGGCCCCTGCCTCGCCCGCGGCCCTCGGCCTGCGCTCGCCCCCGGGGCCCGCCCGTGCCGCCGGGTGCCGCCGACGACACAACTACCGCGCATGGAAAGGAAGTAGCGCCATGACCGTACGTGCCCATGCGGTGCAGCACGCGAGTGGACCGACCCAGATCCACGAGTACGAGCCACCGCCGCTCGGCCCCCTTGAGGTAGATGTCACCGTCACCCACAGCGGCATCTGTCAGACCGACGTGGGGATCATCGACGACCACCACGGTGCCGCACGATTCCCACTGGTGGCCGGGCATGAGGCTGTCGGCATCGTCCGCGCCGTCGGCTCCGCCGTCGACCCTCGACACCTGTCGGTCGGCCAGCGCGTCGGTGTCGGCGCCATCGCCGGCTCCTGTTTCCGCTGCGAATGGTGCCTCACCGGGGCGCAGCACCTGTGCCCGGAGCGGGACGACACGGTGCTGCGCGGCATGGGAGGAACGTTCGCGAGCCAGGTCCGCGCCAGCGACTGGCGACATGTGCCGCCCGTACCCGACAGCCTGTCCTCCCAGGAGGCCGCCCCGCTGCTGTGCGCCGGAACGACTGTGTTCAACGCCATTGTGGGGCACGACGTGCACCCCACCCACACCGTCGCCGTGGTCGGCATCGGGGGCCTGGGACACATCGCATTGCAGGTCCTGGCCGCCTGGGGCTGCCATGTCACCGCCATCTCCACCAGCGACGACAAGGCCGAGGCCGCACACCGCTTCGGCGCCCACGCCTTCCTCAACTCCCGTGACCTGACACGAACGCGTGACAGGTTCGACTTCATCCTCGACACGGTCGGCGCCGACCTGCCCTGGGACGACTACTTCGCCGCACTGCGTCCGCGCGGCAAGCTGTGTGTCGTCGGTGTGCCGACCAGCGCCTTCACCATCAACCCGATCAGCGTCCTGCCCGCCGAGAAGAGTCTGGTCTCGGCCGTCGTCGGCCCCCCGTCCATCACGCGCCGACTCCTCGAATTCGCGGCCCTGCACGACATCCGCCCCGAGGTGGAGGTCTTTCCCTCCGCACGGCTCGACGAAGCCATCGATCTCGTCCGCAAGGGCGGGGCCCGCTACCGTGCCGTCGTCGACTTCACGACCACGGATACGTGACCCTGGTGCGGGCATCGCTCCGCACCACGTGTCCCGGTACAGGAATGCGCGCGCCGTGCGCAGAACGGGACGGCAACGACCGCGACCCCTTGCCCCACCTGGTCGTACCAGCCGCGTTCGACCAGCCTGATGCTTATCAGGTCGATCATGACGTTGTTCGAAAAACGCTCGATCGTCGCCCCGTCCCGTCTTACGGTGCGGTCATGAGCGATCACTCGGAAGTGCCTGTCGCGCCCGTCGAGGCCTTCGAACCTCCCTACTACGTGGCTGTCTTCACTACAGTGCGGACCCAGGAGCAGAGCGGCTACAGCGAGACCAACGCACGTATGGAAGACCTGGTGAAGGGCGTCCCCGGGTTCCTGGGGATGGACCACGCGCAGACTCCTGGCGGGCTGGGCATCACCGTCGGGTACTTCCGCGATGCTGACGCACTCACGGAGTGGCGGAGCAACACCGAGCACCGTGCCGCGCAGAAGCGCGGGCGAGCCGAGTGGTATCAGGGCTACACGCTGCATGTGGCGAAAGTGGAGCGGAGCCACGGGTTCACGCGAGCATGACGTCCGTGGGGCGTTCCCTGGCCGGTGATGGCCGGTGATGGCCGGTGATGGCCGGTGATGGCCGGCCGCCCGACCCAGACCCCGACTTCCGCTGCTGCGACGGTGTTCGGCAAGCCTGATGGCTTCCGATGTCCGGGGGTGACAGGGCGCCTGGGCCGCCGGGCCTCGGGAGGTTCCCTTCGAGTGGCACGAACCTGCCCTCGTACTCGGTATCGCCCATCCCTTCACCGCGTCGGCAGGGGCGTATGGGGGTGCCCCACGGGTCGGGGGACAGGACCGGCACGTCTGGGCATCTGGGGGGCGGGACCGACCGGCTGGCCTGCTGCGTTTGCGCGGGGTGGGGCCGGGCAGGTGCGTCGGTGGTGCTTGGGATGACAGGCGCAGGCCGCGGCAGCGGTGTGCCTGGACGTCCGGTTGCTGCTGTGCGTGGTCACTTTGCCCGCAGCAGCGAAAGGCCGTACCTGCCCATGCGCACACCCCGGACACACCATGACGCACCTGAGACCGCTGAGGCGTTCCGCCGCCTGGCCGCCGCCCCCGCCGGGCCCGAACATGACTTGCTGGGTGAGGAGTTGGTGACGGCGTGGCTGCCGATGGCGCACCGGCTGGCCTGGAAGTACCGCGACCGCGGCGAGAGCATCGAGGACCTGCAGCAGGTCGCCGCCGTCGGTCTGATCAAGGCGGTCGAGCGCTATGACGGCGACCAAGGCGCGTTCGAACCGTATGCGGTGCCCACCATCACCGGGGAGATCCGCCGTCACTTCCGCGACCGCACCTGGGACGTGCGCGTGCCACGCCGCATCCAGGAACTGCGCAACAAGGTCCGCTCCGCCCGCCGCGAGCTCATGGAGCAACCGGGGCAGGCGGGCGAACCCCGCCCGGAGGCCATCGCCGCCCAGGCCGGACTCACAGTGGACGAGGTCCGCGAGGGCCTCGAGGCCCTGGACAGTTATGCGTCGCTGTCCCTGGACGCCGAAAGCGGCGGGCAGGACGGAGCGGATCTGACTCTCGCCGACACCCTCGGCCAAGCCGAGCCGGCCTACGACACGATCACCGACCGCGAGGCGGCCAAAGCCGGCCTGAAGGTACTGCCGGAGCGCCAGCGCACCATCCTCTACCTGCGCTACTTCCAGGACATGACCCAGGCGGCGATCGCCGAGCGGCTCGGCATCTCCCAGATGCACGTCTCCCGCCTGCTCACCCGCGCCTGCGCCCAGGTCCGCCGGTACGCCGACCGTCCCGCCGAGCCGCCGCTGGCCGCCTGACCGGCACAGCCGCCCGCTCCGTCGCAGCGCTCGGGGAAACCCGTATGCCGCACCTCGCTGCCGGTACCACGCATGTGCGCTCTGGTCTGGTCGCGGGCCTGCCCCGGTCGCGGGCCTGCCCCAGTGCCCGGTCGGCCCCGACGGCGATGCCCGGCGCACCCGTGCCCCGGGCGGTGGCACGGGCAGGGAGAGACAGGGACATGACGGACAGGGACGGGAACTGGACTCTCCTGACGCACCATGCGCGGGTGTTGCGGGTCATTGCCCGGGACCCGGGGACACGGCAGAGGTCGATTGCCGCGGTCTGCCGGACCAGTGAGCGGACCGTGCAAAGTGTGATCGCCGACCTCGGGGCGGCCAGCCACCTGGACCGCAGGCGAACCGGCCGACGCACCCGGTACCGGCTTCGCCTGAACAGGCCGTTTCGGCACCCAGCAGAGGCCGGGCTGCGCGTGAGCGCGCTCCTCGACCTCGCCGCCGAAGACCCGGCGGCGGCCCCGGGCGGGCGCCGCCATGCAACGCACGTCCGCGTCGCGCTTAGGGCCTGCCGGTAATCAACTCGTTGATTTGATCTTGAAGCTGCCGGGGTCAAGGAACCGGGCGATGTCATCTGGTGTGCGGAAGCGGGCTGTTGAGGCGGAGACTCGAACGCCTTGAACGGCCAGGAGCGGGCGGACGCCTTTCGCAGCCCGGCTGACCGTCATGGCGGTGGTGTTGAAGAGCTGACCCAAAAGGTCCATGGTCGCGATCTTCCGCAGGTGGAGCACGGTGACCAGGACTCTATCGGCTGGGGTGAGCTTGGCCTTGGCGCCCGCGCCGGGGGCCACCAGGCGCTCGTGGCCTCGACATGTGCGGAGCACTTGTTCGCGTTGAATCTCCATCGCTGGAGTCAATGTGTCGATGAGTTCGCTGAGGTGCTGACGGGGCATCCCGGTCAGTTCCGGGTCCTGGAGCTCATGCCGGGAGAGGCACGTCGGTCTGTCTGACAGGGCATTTTTCGGAGTGCTGCCGGTGGTCGCGGCGTCCGTCGGACGGTGAGGGTGGAGGGTGTAGTTCCAGTCGCCGTGGAAGCGATGGCGAGTGATGGGCAGGGAGGCAATCTCGTCGTCGCTGATGCGGATGCCGGTGGGGTACTCACCGCGGTCGAGTTCGGCATGGACGGTGAGGCCGGTGCGGCTGGTGGTCGCGGCGATCGTCTGGAGCATGACTTCGTGGCTGGTCAGGGGTCTGCCACGCCAGTTCATGGTGATGTGGGAGAACAGCCGGTGCTCGATCTTGTTCCACTTCGAGGTGCCTGGCGGCAGGTGGCACACCGTGATCTCAAGGCCGGTCGCGACAGCGAGGCCAGCGAGATGAGTCTTCCAGCCGCGGGTGCGGTAGCCATTGGAGCCTCCGCCGTCCGCAGTGATGAGCAGTCGGCGAGCGCTGGGGTAGTCGTGCCGGCCTTGGGCCTGCCACCAGTTCCGGATCGAGGCGACGGCGAACGCCGCGGTGTCGTGATCGTTTCCGATGCTAACCCAGCCGGCGTTCGCGGCCATGTCGTAGATTCCGTACGGGATCGCCTTCTCGGCCTGGCCGGGGAAATCGTGGGTCTTGACCCTCACGGGCTGTGCTGTGGGCCGCCATTCCTGCCCGGCGTTCTTGTAGTCGCCGATCAGTTCCTTCTTCTTGCTGTCCACGCTGATCACCGGGTCATCGGCGTCCCTATGATCTCGGGCCTGCTCGTTGAGGTATCGGAACTGGGCATCTCTGTCGGGGTGCTGAGCGCCCTCGATGGTCTTGACGTTGGCCTGCAGACTGAAGCCTTCCTCCCGTAGCAGGCCGGCGACTGTGTCGGCGGAGACCCGGTGGCCCTGCCGGGTCAGCTCCGCTGCCAGTTTCCGCGTCGACTTCGTCGTCCACCGCAGCGGTGACATCGGGTCACCGCGTTCGTCGGGCTCAACCAGCGCAAGCAGAGCCGGTCGCAGCCCTGGATCAAGGTCCACGGCCTTCTTCCGGCCCCCGCCAGGCCGGCGGATCCGCCCCAGCGGAGCTTGACCAGAGTCCAGTTCAGCCGCTCCGCGGGAGACCGTGCCTTCCCGAACCCCGGCTGCGGCAGCGACGAGCCTGATCCCGCCATGCCCCAGCGACAGTGCCTCCGCACCTATGGCCAGCCGACGCTGGCGCTCATCCAGATGCGGCAGCAACGCCTGGAACTTCGCAACCAGGACGCCCTCGATCCCCTCCAGTCTCCCCATACCAGAACAACGAGTTCCGCAGCAGGAAGCCACGACTTGTTTCCCGGCAGGCCCTTAGAACTCCTAACAAAATGATCTTCGAGGTGGTTGGATCGCTCCGGAACCGTTGATCCGGGGGTGTGGGGTGGCTCGGCCAAAGCCATGGCATGTCGAAGACGAGCTGTGGGCGGTGATCGAGCCGCTACTGCCGAAGGTGGAGCGGCGGGCCCGGCATCCGGGACGCAAGCGGCATCCGGACCGGCTGGTGTTACAGGGCATCCTGTTTGTGCTGCACACGGGGATCTCCTGGGAACACCTCCCGCAGGAACTCGGCTTCGGCTCGGGCATGACGTGCTGGCGCCGCCTGGCTGAGTGGACCGAGGCCGACGTGTGGCCCCGGCTGCACGAGGTCCTCCTTGCAAAACTGCGCGGTGCGAACGCCCTGGACTTCTCTCGGGCGGCGGTCGACGGCTCCCACATCCGGGCGTTAAAGGGGGATCCAAGACAGTACGAAGCCCTGTCGACCGGGGCAGAGCGGGCAGCAAACACCACTTGATCACCGATGCCACCGGCATTCCGCTTGCGGTCACGCTGACCGGCGGCAACCGCAACGACGTCACCCAGCTGATCCCACTGCTTGAGGCGGTGCCGCCGGTGCGGGGCAAGCGCGGCCGGCCTCGGCGCCGACCGGACGTGGTGCTGGGTGACCGCGGCTACGACCACGACAAGTACCGCCGCTTCGTCTGGAGCCTCGGTGTGAAACCGATGATCGCCCGTCGGGGCACCGAGCATGGCTCCGGCCTCGGCACTCAACGCTGGGTCGTCGAGCGGGCCTTCGCACACCTGCACTGGTTCCGCCGCCTGCGGATCCGATGGGAGGTCCGCGACGACATCCACGAAGCATTCCTCAGACTCGCGTGCGCATTGATCTGCTGGAGACGGCTCAGATCATCGTGTGGGCAGCCCTAGAAGGGGGACCAACAGGAACCGGGGGGAAGCGTGGGGTTAACACGATTTCCACCTCGCATCTCCAACGGCCAGCGCCGGTCAATGACGGCTGCGGTCTCCTTGCAGGCGCCACAGGCATTGCTCCGATCCGGCACCCACCAGTACGGAGAGACCGAGAGGCTCTCGTGTTCTATGCCGCACAGGGTCGCGCCGGAATCTGTGTAGGCATAGGCCGTGTCGTAGGCATGGGCCACGTCCTCAGGGAGAGTCGGTGACTCTGCCCGCTCCCAGCGCCCGTACATGGGCTGGTACTGCGGCCGTGCAACCTCGCGGGGGTCATGTCCCAGCTCGGTCCACGCGTAGCACCAGGAGCAGAACCACCGCTCCTTCACCGGCAAGTCCCACGCCATTCGGGGCTCCGGCACTGGTGCCTGCCGCATCTTGTGTCCACACACATCGCACGTCACAGCCGGATCCTGTCATGGCAAGTCCACACCTACCACCGACAGCAGGGTCCTCGACCGAACCGCATTCCGTTAGGAGTTCTTAGGGCCTGCCGGGAAACAAGTCGTGGCTTCCTGCTGCGGAACTCGTTGTTCTGGTATGGGGAGACTGGAGGGGATCGAGGGCGTCCTGGTTGCGAAGTTCCAGGCGTTGCTGCCGCATCTGGATGAGCGCCAGCGTCGGCTGGCCATAGGTGCGGAGGCACTGTCGCTGGGGCATGGCGGGATCAGGCTCGTCGCTGCCGCAGCCGGGGTTCGGGAAGGCACGGTCTCCCGCGGAGCGGCTGAACTGGACTCTGGTCAAGCTCCGCTGGGGCGGATCCGCCGGCCTGGCGGGGGCCGGAAGAAGGCCGTGGACCTTGATCCAGGGCTGCGACCGGCTCTGCTTGCGCTGGTTGAGCCCGACGAACGCGGTGACCCGATGTCACCGCTGCGGTGGACGACGAAGTCGACGCGGAAACTGGCAGCGGAGCTGACCCGGCAGGGCCACCGGGTCTCCGCCGACACAGTCGCCGGCCTGCTACGGGAGGAAGGCTTCAGTCTGCAGGCCAACGTCAAGACCATCGAGGGCGCTCAGCACCCCGACAGAGATGCCCAGTTCCGATACCTCAACGAGCAGGCCCGAGATCATAGGGACGCCGATGACCCGGTGATCAGCGTGGACAGCAAGAAGAAGGAACTGATCGGCGACTACAAGAACGCCGGGCAGGAATGGCGGCCCACAGCACAGCCCGTGAGGGTCAAGACCCACGATTTCCCCGGCCAGGCCGAGAAGGCGATCCCGTACGGAATCTACGACATGGCCGCGAACGCCGGCTGGGTTAGCATCGGAAACGATCACGACACCGCGGCGTTCGCCGTCGCCTCGATCCGGAACTGGTGGCAGGCCCAAGGCCGGCACGACTACCCCAGCGCTCGCCGACTGCTCATCACTGCGGACGGCGGAGGCTCCAATGGCTACCGCACCCGCGGCTGGAAGACTCATCTCGCTGGCCTCGCTGTCGCGACCGGCCTTGAGATCACGGTGTGCCACCTGCCGCCAGGCACCTCGAAGTGGAACAAGATCGAGCACCGGCTGTTCTCCCACATCACCATGAACTGGCGTGGCAGACCCCTGACCAGCCACGAAGTCATGCTCCAGACGATCGCCGCGACCACCAGCCGCACCGGCCTCACCGTCCATGCCGAACTCGACCGCGGTGAGTACCCCACCGGCATCCGCATCAGCGACGACGAGATTGCCTCCCTGCCCATCACTCGCCATCGCTTCCACGGCGACTGGAACTACACCCTCCACCCTCACCGTCCGACGGACGCCGCGACCACCGGCAGCACTCCGAAAAATGCCCTGTCAGACAGACCGACGTGCCTCTCCCGGCATGAGCTCCAGGACCCGGAACTGACCGGGATGCCCCGTCAGCACCTCAGCGAACTCATCGACACATTGACTCCAGCGATGGAGATTCAACGCGAACAAGTGCTCCGCACATGTCGAGGCCACGAGCGCCTGGTGGCCCCCGGCGCGGGCGCCAAGGCCAAGCTCACCCCAGCCGATAGAGTCCTGGTCACCGTGCTCCACCTGCGGAAGATCGCGACCATGGACCTTTTGGGTCAGCTCTTCAACACCACCGCCATGACGGTCAGCCGGGCTGCGAAAGGCGTCCGCCCGCTCCTGGCCGTTCAAGGCGTTCGAGTCTCCGCCTCAACAGCCCGCTTCCGCACACCAGATGACATCGCCCGGTTCCTTGACCCCGGCAGCTTCAAGATCAAATCAACGAGTTGATTACCGGCAGGCCCTTAGCCTGCTTACTGCGGTCGGGGATCGGCGGCGGGCTTGTGCCCGGGGCGGGATTCGAACCCGCACTGTTCCGCGTTTAAGGCGGCTGCGTCTGCCAGTTGCGCGACCCGGGCCCGCGCCTGCATCCTTTCGCCTCCCAACGGAGCGGCAGTCGAATGGGGAGCCAGCCGCATCCGGCATGCATCCGCACCGGCCGGGTGCGGCATCGCTCAGGAGCGGGCCAGGTCGAGGACCGTGCGACAGATCCGCACCGCTTGCTGGGTTGCCTCGGCGCACAGACGGCAGTGCTCGTGGTGGTTCGCCTGGCGCACGCACAGATCGTGGCTGCGCTGGCAGGCGATGCGGCACGCCTCTACCTGGGCCAGAAGGAGTTCGGGGTCGTGGGTGGTACCGCGGGTGAGGATGCGGCGGGTGGCCGCGGTGACGTCGGCGCAGTCGAGGTCCTGGCTGACGGCGGGGCGCAGCTCGTCGGCGTCCTTCTCGGTGAGCATGCCGACCGCGCATGCGGTGACGGTCTGCTCGCACGCGGCGAGCACGGTCACGGCCTCCGCGAGGACTTCGGCGCTGAGTGGGCTGGCGGTACTGATGCTCGCGAAGAGTTCCCGGGTCTGCAACGTGGCATCCATGGCATCCCCCCGCGGGTGACGGTGGCGGACTGTGTGCCGTCGACGCTAATACCGGCGGGGCCGTGCGGGAAGGCGCCCGGAGCGCCTTTGCCTAGTCAGCCCACGCCATGCCGCAGTTCCTGGAATTCTTCGACCTTGCTCACACCTGTCCCCCTGATCGATCGATGCCCTGAGCCTTCTCGATCTTGGCACCGACGGTGTGGGGACGGGGCGGTTCAGTGGAACTGGCCGGCCTTGTACCCGCCGCCCGGCTGGCGGGTGCTGACATTCAACCGGTTGGCCATGTTCATGAAGGATATGAGGAGCACGAGCGCGGTGAGCTGCTGCGTGTCGTAGTGGAGGCTGGCCTGCTGCCACACCCCGTCGTCGACGCCGGTAGCCGCGTCCGCGGTGCGGGTGCCCTGCTCCGCCAGGGCCAGCGCCGCGCGTTCGGCCTCGGTGAAGACCGTCGCCTCCGGCCAGGCGGCGACCAGATGCAGCCGCATCGCGTCCTCGCCGGCCGCGGTGGCGTCCTCGGTGTGCACGTCGATGCAGGCCGCGCAGCCGTTGATCTGACTCACCCGCAGCGCCACCAGCTCCCGCACCGCTGCGGGCGACGCCGTCTCCTTCAGCGCCCGTCCTGCCGCCATGACGTGGTTGAGGACGTTGCCGGCGCTGTCCTCGAAGAAGTAGTTCAGTCATGCGTCCATCGTGTGATCCTCGGGGTCGGTCGGCGTTCACCTCCTGGGACGAGGCAGGCCCGGTGCCTGTGACACGACGCGAAGTGACGCACGTCACCTCGGCTTTCTGTCTCTGGGATGTCACACGTCGGGCGGCCGCCTCGTCTCGTGCCCGGAAGCTTCGATCAAGCTCTCGTCCGCTCGCCTCAGGAAGGCGCCTCAGGAAGGTCACTGGCATGGAGACCCTTCGGTATGTGTTCCTCGTCTTTCACCTCTTCGGCTTTGCTGCGATTCTGGGCGGGCTGTTCTACCAATTGCGGGGCCAAGACCCGGTGACGGGCGGCTACATGGTCACCAGCGCGGGTGTCCAGTTGGTCACGGGTGCCGGGCTGATATGGACCCGCATGTCGCTGGACCTGCCAGTGACCGACGCGAAGATGTGGGTGAAGCTGGCCCTGGACGGCTTGGTGGCGGTGATCGCGCTGGTGGGCATGCGCAACCGGAAGGCCTGGCCCTTCTACGGTGTGGGTGCCTCTACGGCCGCCGCCGTCGTGGTGGCCGTCGCCTGGGCATAGGGGCCCGCTCGCGCCGAGGCTCCGAAACCCAGATCGCGATCGTGCCCAGAGCTACGGTCACCAGCGGTCCGATCACCAGCTGGTGGAGAACCCGGCCCAGTGGTCGCCCGCGGACTACTCCTACCACTGCACCTACGCGGTGCAGAGCCGAGTGCGCTGTCTTGGCGGTCCTGCTCTGTGCCGCCGACGTCGTTGCAGAGAGCCGTATCCGACCGGGAAATGGGGAGGCGGTGGTGGCTCGAGGTGGAGCATGATCTGTGGGTGAGGAAGGACGCAGGTGCGGGTGCGGATGGTGCCGACGATTGGCACGAGCGGCTGGGGTGGATGTTCGGGCTGATCGCCAGCGATCCGGTCGAACGTGCCGCCGCGCTTGCCCGGGTGGCTGCTGCTGAGGGGGACATCGGGGACGCCCGGCATCGGTACAACAGGACGTGGCGCCGCAGGTACTCGCTGAGGCGGCCGATGGCGCGCAGAGATTACCTGCAGGCCCTGGGACGTTCGCTGCCCGGCGGGTTGTCGGACGGGCCGACCGGTCCCGCCTTCGGCTCGTGGCCGGGTCTTCCCTATGCGCTGTGCTATTTGGAGTGGGAAGCGAGGTATCCGCAGGAGTGGACCCGGTACGCCAAGTCGTGGGGCGTGAAGGAGCGCCTCATCCGGACTCTGGCGGTCGCTGACCTCGATGAGATGGCCACAACCAAACTGGTGGAACTGATCGAGACCGTCGTCCGGCGACCCTACCGCTGCAAGGACCGGGAGTATGTGCGCGTCGCCCGGACGATGGACGGCCCGGACCTGCGCAACAGGCTCGTGAACGCCGCCCGTTCGGACGACCCGTGGGCGCGGCGACACGCCGGATACGTTCTCTGGCTCCTGGACCGTCCGGAGGTTCCCAGTACGCGTCACGTCTGGCGGACCTGGCTGGCGTCGGCGTCAGAAGAGGAAGCACCGCCTGGAGTTACCTGGGGACGACTCGATGGACGGTGAAGAGCAGCGTGCGCCAGGATGCTGAAGAGGGGCGGACGCGCCAACTGAGAGGCGCGACGCGACGGCGAATCATGCTTCTGGACGAGCCCGGCCTGAACTTGCATGCCAAAGCCCAGAACGACCTTCTGCGCTACAGCGAGGAGCGCCTAGACCAGCAGCACCAGGTCATCTACAGCACCCACTCGCTGTTCATGATCCAGTCCTCAAACTGGAACGTCGCCGCACAGTTGAGGATGTCGACAACGGCGGCACCCAGGTCAGCGGGGAACTATGGCGTGCCCGCGCCGCCACCGTCTTTCCCCTGTTGGGAGCCATCGGCGTCGACATGACTCAGACCCTGGCGATCGGGCGAAACCAGCTACTGAGCTCATTGCCGCAGTCATCCTCACCCTGGAAGGTCAACACTGAGGAGTGTCAGTGCCGTTCCAGGGTGAGGACGGATTGGCAATGGCCGTCGTCCAATTGGGAACCGTCTCACGACCAGACGAGTCGACCTTCGGCGAACCGGCAGACCGGGTAGTTTCCATCGGCGATCCTCGTCAGCTTCTCCGCCAGGGAGTCGAAATACTGGGCCATCGATTCGTACTCGCCCGTGACCGTGACCTGACCCACGAACCAGCTACCGACGCGTCCGTCCCGCACATCGACGAACTTTCCCATCCAGCCGTCCTGGTCTGACAGGAACGGGATCCACTCGTTACGCCAGAACGGATTGTCCGGCTGGTCCGGAGGGTCGAATCCACCGGGCCTGGAGCGGTTCGCGTAGAGCCTCTCCATCGCCCGGATGCCCAGAAAGAAGCTTCCCTCGTCGGGGAACCCGTCGAAGCCGCAGCACGCCACTTCGTCGTCGACGTCTTCCTCCGGCAGGTCCAGACTGTTCTGCAAAAGCCACGTCCGCAGGTCCCCATGCAGAGAGATCCCCATTCGTTCCTCGGCTGCCGCGAGGGTCTGCTCCGTGGCGGCTCCTGGCAGATGCGTGTGATCGGCCGGCGCGTGCTCCCGAAGAAGACTCATCACACGCGACCAACTGTCAGCCACACTCATCGCCCTCTGCCCTCTCTACAGGGATGTCTCCGTCCGGCTACGCCACCGCGGATGGTGGAAAGTGGCGGCCGGAGAACCTTGCAGGGATGGTACTTCGAGCATCCGTTCCATCCCTCCCTAGGGCCTTGGATCATCTTCCGCCCCGAAGCGCAGGGTCGGCCCGGCAGCGAAGTGACCGTCCGCGACTCTTCACAGACCCACTGCGCCCGACGGGCCCAGTCGAGGAGCTTCCAGGACTCAAGCGAGGGCCATGGCCTCTCCCGGGAGTGGCGAAGCTGAAAACGCTCACTGGTCGAAGGCCCATCCGACGTGGTGCATGTGACCGTGATGAGCGACCCAGTGCGGGAAGCCGGCGGCACGCCCCTTGACTCCAACTGGACCATCACCCCCGTGGGCGGGCCCGACAAGCTGCCGTCCTTCGTATCCCTGCTCGGCAGCAACAGCCTGAGCATCGCCGTGTTTCTGCCTCGGCGGCACGCAGCGGTTAACAGCGATCGCTTTGACGGTCAGGCCACATCATTTGAAGAACTGCCTGCAGTCTCCGAGTCATCCGGTACGGAAGGCGGCATATCAGATTCGGCCGCGGTCTTCCCTCGATGAAATTACCCGATTTCTCGGTGTGAGGAATCGTCCGAACTGGTAGGCAACTCCATCAGCGCGTTTGTCGCAAATTGGGCGGGGGAGGCAAGTGGTTGCATGAAGACAACACATCGCCACTTGAGATGAGTGCACGCTGATGAAGTCGCAACCTCTGCACGAGAATTTCGGCCAAGTCATCACAGATATCGATCTGCGCAGGCTTGATGACGAAACCCTGCACAAGATCCGGGTGGAGCTCGGGCGGCACGGAGTCCTGGTCTTCCGCGATCAGCTCCTGGGCGACGCCGACCTTGTGCGACTCAGTGTCCGGCTGGGGGACGGACGTCTGGAGGAGCCCGCCCGTACGTGGTCGCACGCGCCGACGAGCTCATTCCTGAGCTACCTGACGAACCTTCAGGACGCGACGGGGCGGCCGCTTGGCGTCTCCGACAATCACACTGACTACTGGCACTCGGACCAGGAGTTCCGGTGCGCGCCGGCGACACTAGCCTCGTTGTACTGCCTTGTTCCACCGCAGTCGGGTGGTGCCACCAGTTTCGCCACAACGGCGCTGAGCCGCCTCGACCTCCCCGTGGAACTGGTGCGGCGCATCCGCTCCCTGTGGTCCACCCGGCGTCCGGCGCCCACGCACGACAACGTGGACCATGTCGAGGTGTCGCATCCCGTGGTCCTCACCTCACCTCACCGCGCGGCGGCGCGGAGTACGCCTACGTGAGCGAGAACACCGAGCGTTTCATCGGCCTCTCGGAGGACGAGGGCCAGGAAATCAAGGAAGGAATTCTGGCGCGCATCCTGCATGCGTCGAACGTGTACAGCCACGAATGGCGCATGGGAGATTTCGTGGTGTACGACAATGCGCAGGTCGTGCACCGCCGGGAGCTGTTCGAGGGAAATCGTTGGATCAAGGGCACGAAGATTTTCGCCCCGGCAGAGTATTTCGCCATCCCCGCGGGTGAGGTGGTGGAAGCGCCGGCCGAAGCCCGGGACGCTCCTGCTCCCGCCTGAGAAGAACCGGCGCACGAACAGCCGATCTCGCGCAGTCCCGCAACGTCCCCTCCGCCCGCTCACCCAGGAGCCTCCCATCGAAGTCATCGAAGTCATCGAAAAGAAGAAGTCGTCCGACGGAAGCGTCAAGTACCTCTGGCAGACCGCCAGTTCCGACAGCAGCGTGGAGAGTATCTGTTTCCAGTTGGGCGGTGAACCGCACATCTGCATCTCCACGCAGGCCGGATGCAACGTCGGTTGCGTGTTCTGCGAGACAGGCAAGCAGCGCAACCTCGGGGACCTGACACCGCAGGAGATCTACGCGCAGGTCGCTCTGACGGCGGAAGATCTGCCGGACGAGGTTCCTGGCGGCCGGTTCGCGAAGGTCGTGGTGGCCGGGATGGGCGAACCCCTGCTCAACTTCGACAACCTGCGCGAGGCGGCCGGGCGGCTGCTGGCCGACGGACTGGCCGAGCAGGTGACACTGACGACATCAGGCATCGTGCCGCAGATGCGCCGGCTGGCGAGCATGCCGATCGGGACGCTGAGTGTGTCCCTGCACGCCACCACCAACGAGGTGCGCACCCGGCTGATCCCCACGAACAAGACGTATCCGCTGGAACAGGTGGTGGAAGCGGCACGGGACTACCGGCTGGAGACCGGCACTCCGGTCATCATGAACTACCTGCTCTTCGACGGCGTCAACGACACAGACGCCGATCTTGAACGCCTTACCGAACTGGTCGATCCGGCCCTCTTCTCGGTGAAACTCAAGTCGTGGAACGACGTCCCGGAAGTGGGCCTGCGTCCCTCGTCCGAAGACCGGTACGCGTACTTCAGGCAGGGGCTCGCTGACGCCGGTTTCGAAGCGAGTATCTGCGTCAGCGCCGGGAGCGACGTGGGCGGCGGTTGTGGCCAGCTGCGCAGCGTGCACCGCACTCTGAAGCGGGGAAGACGCGCCTTCGTCGGCCTTCCCACTCCGGCGGCCTCGGTCGCCCGAGCGGACGCGGACACCGGGAGCGCCACATGAGGTCCTCCGGCGCCGGGGCGGGCGCCGCTGAAGAGGGTCTGCCCGCGCCGGGAGACTCCGCCGACCAGGCCGGCCGCCGCCTGCGGCGCCTGGTCTCCCGGGCCTACGGGCACTACGGCGCGCAGAAGTCCCTGAAGGTTCCGCGCGGAGGCCCGATCAGGGCGGGCCGCGCGGGCGGGCTGCCGTTCGACTCGCTCACCAGCGATCTGATGCTCGGATGCCTGCCCGCCACCCAGATCTGCTACGGCAACTGCTTCGCGGCCCGCGCCGCCTTCGAGTCCGGGTACGACTTCGGCACGCGCGTGCCGAACGTTCTCGACGAGGAGACGTTCCGTGCGGACCTTAACGCCCTGCCCGAGGACCAGGGCTATCTGCGCAACGGGTGGAACAGTGACGCGTCCTGGGACTGGGCGACAGCAGCCCGCCTGACCGAACTGATCCACGCGTCGGGTCGTCACACGGTCTTCATCACGAAGGTCTTCCGCCCCGTTCCGGAGGAACTCGCCACGCGGATGGCCGCGCTCGGGGCCGAACTGCGCATCTCCGTCAGCGCCTTCGACACCGAGGCACAGCTCAGGCTCCGGACGCGGACGAGTGTCCAGTACCGCGCCGCGGGCGGTGTGGTCGTCCCCGTCATCATGACCAGCCGGTTTCGGGACGCGGAGCTGGCGCACCGGCAGGACCTCATCGTGGACTACTTCCGCGAGCGCGACTTCCCGCTCGGCGAGAACAGCCTGCGCTTCGTGCCCGGTTCGCCGGTGCTGGAGGCGATCGAGACGGATGCCCTGCGCAGCACGTCGGACACGGGCGACCTGTGGAGCGGGCGGCTGTACGAAGACCTGCCGGTCCCCACATTGACGTCCGTCCCCGCGCAGTACCGGGGGCTGGCGAGCGGCTACCTGTCCGAGAACGACGCCGGCTCCCTCGCGGCACTTTGGCACGAGCCGGTGCCCACCCACACCCAGGTGCTGTCCCCGGCCCGGCAGGCCAAGCCGCGGCAATGCGGGGTAGCACTGGACTGGCCGCGGGGTGCCGCGGAGGCCGGGCCCGGCGGCGGACCGATCGCACCGCTCGGCCAGGAGGAACGATGACCACGTCCCAGTCCTCGACGCCGCAGACCGCCGCGCCCCTGACCGTGCGGCCACTCGGCGGCGCGTTCGGCGCAGAGATCCACGGCATCGACCTCGCGGAGGAGGACGCGAGTCTGCACCAAGCTCTTGCGGACGCGCTCGCGGAGCATCATGTGCTGTGCGTGCGGGAGCAGAATCACCTGTCCCCGGCCGCCTTCCTGGCCTTCGCACGGCGCTTCGGGCGTGCGACGCGCTACCCGTTCGGCCGCACCATGGACGGCTTTCCGGACGTGCTGCGCATCATCAAGGAACCGGCGACGGAAGCCAACTTCGGCGGCGTGTGGCACACCGATTCGCCGTATCACGAGATCCCGCCGTCGCACACCGTGCTGCTGGGCATCGACATCCCCGACACCGGAGGGGACACCCTGGTCGCGGACATGTGCGCGGCCTACGAGGCGCTGGACGAGGCGACGAAGGCCCGCATTGACCACGTCGACGGGGTGTTCTCGGCGGCCAAGGTGCACGGCAGCCGCTCCGAGGACCTGCGCCTTGGCGACGTGGTCCGGGTCGACGGTGGACCGCGGGCGGACCAGGAGTTCCACCACCCCATCGTGCGCACCCACCCGGTCACCGGCCGGCGCGGGCTGTACGTGAGCGCCTGCCACATGACCGGCCTCGCCGGGATGGCGCCCGAGGAGGCGGATCCGCTGATCGCCTTCCTCACCGAGCATGTGGTGCGGCCCGAGTTCACCTCCCGGATCCGCTGGGCGCCGGGCACGGTCGTCGTCCTCGACAACCGCTGCGTCCAGCACAAGGCACTCAACGACTATCCGGGCCGCCGCCGCGAGATCCACCGCATCCAGATCAGCGACGACCGCCGCCCCGTCCGCCTTGCGTAGCTCGCGCCCGCTCCACAACGAAGGAACCGCCTCATGGTGACCGGCTTCCACACGTCGGTGCGCTTCAAAGACCCCGCCCAGTGCACGGCGGACGTCCGCGCCGCGCTCGCGTCCCACCGCGTCGTCCACCTTACGGACGTCCCCGCCGACATCGAGCACGGCGCCTTTTACCACGCGCTGGCCACGCAGCTGGGGACCTTCCACTTCAAGGACGAGGACGCAGCGACGGCGTCCTTGGAGCGCGACGGCTGGCTGGACATCCGCTACGACCCGGCCTCCGTCGACCGGTCCCCATACCGCTACGGCGACACCCGGATGCCGCTGCACATCGACGGCGCCTACACCGACGTGGACTTCGATGTCTTCTTCTTCTACTGCGCCGAAGCCGCCCGGTTCGGCGGCGCCACGGTCGTCGCGGACGGCATGGAGATCTGCGCCTACCTCTCCGCTTGCGCCCCGGATCTGCTGCGCCAACTGCTCGACACCCCAGTGGTCTTCGAGAAGGGCCACAAGCGGCGGACCAGCCCGATCATCCGCTACGAGGGCGGGCTCCCGGTGTTCAACTGGAGCAGCACCCGCGTCTCCCGCGAGAACCCGGCGCACGTACGGGAGATGGCCCAGCGCTTCGCCGACTTCTGCGAACAGCGGATCGTGGACGGTGGGCTCGCCAGGCCGGTCCTGCTGGCGCGCGGCGAGGCGGTGTTCGTCCACAACCGGTACGTCCTGCACGGCCGCACCTCCTTCTTCGGCAACCGGTGCCTGATGAAGGGCGTCCTGCGGTTCGCGCCCGAGGAGGCCGAACCGAGTCAGGTCCCGGCGGGAACGCTCGCATGACCACGGACGAGAAGCTGCACGGGCGCGATGACCTCGGCGGGCTGTCGTCGGCGCAGTGGGAGGTCTGGCTCGGGCACGAACTCGACGCCACGGGCGCGCTGTGGAACATCGCCCAGTACTGCGAGCTTCCCGCAGCCATCGACACCGGCAGGTTCGCCGATGCCGTGGCCCAGGTCGTCGCCGAGACGGACGCACTGCACACAGGCGTCGTTACGCGCGAGGGCCGGCCCTACCCGGTCACCCGCCCTCCGCGCGGCTGGAAGATCGAGACGCTCGACCTCTCCACCACTGCGGACCCCCACGGCGCGGCTCTCGCCTGGATGGAGGCCGATGTCGCCGAGCCCGTCGACCTGGCCGCCCCGCCTCTGTTCCGGTACGTGCTGATCAAGGTGTCCGGCGACCGGTACCTCTGGTATCTGCGTCACCACCACGTCCACTTCGACGCCTTCTCGATGTGGCTGGTCGCACGGCGCGTGAGCGAGCTGTACCGTGCGGCGGGCGTGCCGGGCGGCGGACTGGAACCGACCGCTGCCCTGCTGCGCCACGAGAACGCCTACCGCTCCTCGCCGCGCCACGCTGCGGACCGCGCGTACTGGCTGGACCGCCTTGCCGGGGCGCCCGAGCCGGTCGGTCCTGCGCGGCGGTCGGTCGGCGCCGTCCCGGGCCCCCGTGCTGCCCGGACCACACTCACCCGCGACGTCATGGTCCGGCTGCGCGACGCGACGGCCGGCCGCACCTCCGTCGAGTTGCTGACGGCGTGCCTGGGCGGCCATCTGGCCCGGACGACGGGGACCGAGGACGTGCTCCTCGACTTCGTGGTCAGCGGACGGACCGACCCGGTCACCCGCCGCACCCCGGGAATGGCCGCCAACCGCCTCCCCCTGCGCCTCGTGGTGCACGCGGGCGCACCGTTCAGAGCGCTCGTCGCCACCGCGGGCGACGAGATCCGCTCCCTGATGCGCCGTAGCACCCACCCCGGTCAGGAGTTGCGCCGCGCCGCGCACACGGACTCGGGGCACATGCCGCGCACGACTCCTGTCGTCAACTTCCTGCTGTTCGACTACGACGCCGTGCGCTTCGAGGACCGCGCGGTCCGGTGCCACTACGTGCGGACGGGACCCATCGCGGATCTCCATGTCAACATCACCAGGTCGCGTGGGGAGTTCGTCGCCGAGTTCACGGGCAACCCCCAGCTCTACTCGGACCAGGACCTCAAGAGCCACGCGGAGGCGTTCCGTGAGCTGGTCGAGTCCGTCGCGGACGCGCCGGAGCGGGCCGTCGTCCAGCGCTCCGCACCGGTTCCGGAGCCGTCTCAGGACATCGACCGCGCGCCCCCGGCGGCCACCTGGCCAGCCCTGTTCGAAGCGCAGGCCGCCCGCACGCCGCTGGCCACCGCCCTCTCCTGCGCGTCCCGATCCCTGTCGTACGCCGAACTCGACGCGCGCGCCGACGCCCTGGCACACCACCTGACGGGCCTCGGGGTAGGAAGCGGCGACCTGGTGGCGATCGCCTGCGGGCCGTCCGAGGACATGGTCACCGCGGTCCTGGCCGTGCTGAAGTCCGGCGCCGCCTACGTCCCGCTCGACGCGGCGCACCCGGCCGCACGGACGCGGTTCGTCACCAACGACTGCGCGCCGGCCGGCCTTCTGGCGGACGCGGAACCCACCGGGGGACTGGCGGCGTACGACTGGGACTGGGTGATGCCCGCACCGATGTGGCCGCGGACACCGCCGGGCGAGGCGCCGGAGGCCCGACGCCCCGGATCGCTCACACCCGACAGTCCTGCCTACGTCATCTACACGTCGGGATCGACCGGCGTCCCCAAGGGCGTGTCCGTGTCCCACCAGGGCATCGCGAGCCTCGTCGCCGCACAGCGCGAACGGCTGGCGCTCACCGCGCACTCACGGATCCTGCAGTTCGCCTCCCTCACCTTCGACGCCTCCGTCTTCGAGTTCTGCATGGCTCTGCTGACCGGCGCCACCCTGGTTCTCGCCGACCGGGAACGGACCCGTCCCGGAGACGACCTGGTGCGGCTGGTCGACGCCGAGCGCATCACCCACCTCACGCTGCCGCCGTCCGCGCTCGCCGTTCTGCCGCCGGACGCGATGCCCACCCTGGAAAGCGTGGTCGTCGCGGGCGAGCCCTGCCCGGGTGCCCTGGCCGGGCGCTGGTCACACGGGCGCCGCCTCATCAACGCGTACGGTCCGACCGAGGCGACGGTCTGCGTCACGATGAGCCGTCCGCTCTGCGGCCCGGACAAGCCGCCCATCGGCAGCCCCATCACCGGCGCTCGTACCTACGTACTCGACGACCGAAGGAAGCCTGTCGCCCCCGGCACCACCGGCGAGCTGTACGTGGGCGGGCTCGGCCTTGCCCTCGGCTACGTCAAGCGGCCGGACCTCACCCGCGAGCGGTTCCTCTCCGACCCGTTCGCGCCGGGCACCCGGATGTACCGCACCGGAGACCTCGTCCGCACCCGCCCGGACGGCGAGTTGGAGTACGTGGGCCGCGTCGACCGCCAGGTGAAACTGCGCGGCCACCGGATCGAACCCGGCGAGATCGAGGAGACCCTGTGCCGCCACCCGGCGGTCGCACGCTCCGCGGTGTTCGTCCGTGAGGACGACGGCACCCCGCGCCTCGCCGCCTACGCCCAGCCCGTCGCGGGGACGGCCCCCTCGGCCGCCGACCTGCGGGCGCACCTCAAAGAGGCACTGCCCGCCTACCTGGTGCCCGACCTGATCGACGTCGTCGGCCGCATGCCGCTGACCGCCAACGGCAAGACCGACCTCGGCGCGCTGGGCGCCCTGCCACCGCCGCCCAGCGGCACGGCCGTACCACGTACCCCGCAGGAACACGTCCTCTGCTCGGTCTTCGCCGAAGTCCTCGGCCGCGACCGCGTCGGGGTGGATGACGACTTCTTCACGCTCGGCGGTACGTCGCTGCGCGCGGTCGAGCTGATCCGGCGCATCCGTACGACACTGGGCGCGGACCTCTCGATGCGCACCCTGTTCGACGCCCCCACGGTCGCCGCACTGGCCCCGCAACTGGGCATCCCCACCACCCCCGAGATGTCCCTGGACGTCCTGCTGCCCGTGCGGCCGCACGGCGCGCGCGCCCCTCTCTTCTGCGTCCACCCGGCCCTCGGACTGAGCTGGGGTTACGCGGGTCTCGTCCGCCACCTCGCGGACCGCCCGCTGTACGGGCTCCAGGCGCGCGCACTCACCGTCCCCGGAGCGATGCCAGAGTCGGTCGAGGCGATGGCCGCCGACTATCTGCGGGAGATCCGGCGGATCCAGCCCGCCGGCCCCTACCACCTGCTGGGCTGGTCTTTCGGCGGACGCGTCGCCTTCGAGATGGCCCGACAGGTGAGGAGGGCGGGCGAGAGCGTCGGGCTGCTGGCGCTCCTCGACTCCAACCCGCCCCCCGCACGCCCGAGTACGGCCTCCACCGACGGCTTCGTCCGCGAGGACGCGATCACGTCGTACTTCCTCACGATGCTGGGCGAACTCGACCCGGCCGAAGCGGTACACGCCATGGGGCGCACGCCGGACTTGGACGTGCTGCATGCCCGGCTCGTAGCGCTCGGCAGCCCGTACGCCCTGCTGGAACGGCGCCACTTCCACCGCATGTTCGACCTCCACCGCGACCAGTACGTGCTGTCCCGGAAATACGTCCCGGCCACGCCGTTCGACGGTGATGTGGCCTACTTCTCCGCATCCGAGGACGCCCCGAGCGAGCGCACTCACGAGAACTGGCAGCGATTCGTGGACGGCAAGGTGACCGGATACCCCATCGCCTGCGGGCACCTCACCATGACCAGCCCGGTACCACTGGCCGCGATCGGAGGCATCCTCCACGGCCTGCTCCAGGGCCGTTGACCCCGCCGCCTGGTGCCGACGGCATCCGCGCGGCGCTGGGCCCGCTGCGCTGCCGGCCGTACCGGTACTTCTGGAGCGGGCAGATCCTGTCCCAGCTGGGATCCGCGGTGTCCACCGTCTCGCTGCCCTTCGCCGTGCTCCAGATCGGCGGCGGCTCAGGAGACCTAGGACTCGTCCTGGCGGCCCGAATGCTCCCGCAACCTTTGCTGGCACTGCTCGGCGGGACCCTCACCGACCGCACGTCCGCACGGCGCGTGATGGTCCTCGCCCACCTGGTGTCCGGCCTGACCCAGGCCGCGGCGGCGGTCCTTCTGCTGACCGGCGCGGCACGCGTGTGGCAGCTGGCCGGGCTCGCCCTGCTCACCGGGGCGTCCACCGCGTTCTTCGCCTCGGGCGAGCAGGCGGCGATCCCGCGCCTCGTCGACGCCGCCCTGCGCCAGAAGGCCACGGCACTGCAGCGCCTCGCACAGAACGGCTGCAAGACCATGGGCCCGGCGCTCGGCGGGCTCCTCACCGCCGCCGCGGGGCCAGGCTGGGTCACCGCGTGGGACGCCCTGACCTTCCTCGGCGCCGCGCTCCTGCTCTCCCGCATCGATCTGCCGCTGCCCGCCGTCCTGCGCCGAAGCGGCGTGCTGGCCGAGATGGGAGAGGGCTGGCGGGAGTTCCGCGGCCGGCGCTGGTTGTGGACGCTCACCCTCCAGAACGCCGTGACCTTGACGCTGTGGCTGGCCGGCTTCCAAGTGCTGGGGCCCCTCTACGCGACACAGACGCTCGGCGGCGCCCGCCCCTGGGGCCTTGCCGTCACCGCGCTCGCGGCGGGCCTCGCGGCCGGAGCGGCCACTGCCCTCTTCTGGCGGCCCGCCTCCGTGGGGGTACTGACCTGCCTTGGCACAGCCGCGATGGCGCTCCCGTTCCTCGCAATGGCCGGCGGCAGCGGTCTGCCCGTCCTGCTGGCATCCATGGTGGTCGCCGGCGCGGGCATGGACCTCGCAATGGTCAACTGGACATGCCTCGTGCAGGAACGCATCCCCGTTGAGCGCCTCGGCCGCGTGATGTCGCTGTGCGGCACGGGCCCCCTGCTGCTCGTCCCCGTCGGCTACGCGCTGATCGGCCCCGCGGCCCACCTCTTCAGCCTGCGCGGCACTCTCGCTCTCAGCGCCACGGCGATCATCCTGTGCAGCACGGCACCCCTGGCCTTGAGCGACATTCTCCGCCTGTCCCGGCCCAGTCCCGAAGCTCCGGAACAAGCGTGACGGTACGGAACTGTCCAGCTGTGCACCGGCCGCTGCCGCCCACCTGTCGACGTAGCGCACACGACGATCCACCATGACGCCCGACGGATGTCCCTCACGGCGGCTGACCCGCAGACGTGTTCTCACTGGTCATCGATGCATCCTCCACGATCGGGAGTTACACCGAACGTCTTGCAGTCCCGACGGAATCTCCCCGCAGTCGATGATGGGGGACAGGTAGGCGATGCACTCCTTTGTAGCCTGGCTGCTTTACGCCAAGAGGAGTTGAACGTGGAGAACATCCTGTCCGTGGCCATCGGGGCCGCTATCGGCCTCATAGGAGCGGTGTTCGGTTCGTGGTTCACCGCACGCCGTCAGGACCGCATGTGGCTCCGCGTGCAGAAGCTCAAAGCCGGGGTCGGCTTCAACACAGCCGTAGTTCAGCTGCTGGACTACCTGAAGGAAACACAGCTGAGTGACGACGGCCCCGGAGCCAATGAGTTGGCGAACCAGATGCAGGAAGCACGCTCGGCCCTCTACCTGCTCTGCGCCGGCGACACCGTCGATCTCGCCGATGCTCTCGCGCGCCAGGTCTGGAGCACCCGGCCCAGCGACGGAAGCGACGGCCGCCGGGCCGAGTTTCGAGAGACGTTGGGCCTCCTGCGTCGCTTCACCCACCAGCTCCGACAGGAAATCGCCCGATCGTAGTCCCCGCCTTCTCCTGTCCGTCCGCGCGGGCCGACGCGTTCCTGAGGCTGACCTTGCCCGGTCAGCAAGGTGATGTCGCACCTGGCCCTGACGCTGGGCTGGGACGCCGAGGGGTACCAGAAGGCAGTGGTCACTCCGTCATTGAGAAGTCCGTAAACCTCTGACTTGGGAGCTCGGGCCTCGACGTCGGGGCGGTAAGTTTGCATCTCTCAGGGGTGTCGGTGCGCCACCGAGTTGGCGGACGAAGCGTGATGGTCGACCAGCGACTGCTGGCCCGCCTCCTGAGTGGGTCGTCCGGGACTCAGCTTCCTGACCAATGCCTGACGCACGTCACGGCAGCCACTCGCCGTGCTCCCGCCGCGCCCAGTCGCGGCGTACGAATCCGGTGCGCATCCCCCTGCGGGCCTCGGGGTCGGCCACGGCCATCCCGATGTGCCCCGCGACGACGATGCCGAGCGCGAGGGCCAGCCAGTCGTGGACGAAGGTGCTGCCACTTCGCCAGGACAGCGGGGTGAGGTGGGTGAACCACATGAGCAGGCCCGTGCCGAGCATCACCAGGACCGCGCCGGCCAGCCAGGCCGCCCACACCTTCTGCCCCGCGTTGAACTTGCCCGCCCTGCGGTGGTGTTCGCGTCGCAGGGCCGCGCGCAGCCACGCGGCGTCGTGGGGGCCGAACCGGTTGAGGCGGCGCAGGTCCGCCCGGAAGGCGCGGGAAGCGAGGCCCAGCAGAAACGGGACGGGCAGCAGCAGCCCCGACCACTCATGGACGGTGACGACGAGCTCCCGGCGCCCGACGAGTTCCGCGAGCTGGGGCAAATACAGGCAGGCGGCGCTGAGCACGCACACGCCCATGAGCGCGGCGCTCGCGCGGTGCACCCAGCGTTCGGACCGGGTGAAGCGCCGCACGCGGTCCGCGACGCCGACGTCCGTGTCCGGGTCCGTGTCAGGCAGTGGGCGCATCGTCCCGCCCGTTCGAACGGCCGACCCAGGCGTCGACGTCATAACCGCGTTCCTCCCAGTAGCCGGGCTCGACATGGTCGGTGACGGTGATGCCGGAGAGCCACTTGGCCGACTTGTAGAAGTACATCGGGGCCACGTACAGCCGCACCGGCCCGCCGTGGCTGTGGCCGAGGTTCTTGTCCTGCATGCGCAGCGCCACCAGCACGTCGTCGCGGCGCGCCTGGTCGAGGGTGAGGCTTTCCGTGTACGCGCCGTCGAAGCAGGACAGCCGCACGGCCCGCGCGGTCGGACGCACCCCTACGGCGTCCAGGAGCCGCGAGAGCCGTACGCCCTCGAAGGGGGTGCCCGGCACCCGCCAGCCCGTGACGCACTGGATGTCGCGGACGAGGCGGGTCTGGGGCAGCGCCCGCAGTTCGGGCAGCGTGTACGAGGCGGGCTCATCGACCAGGCCGTCGACGGTGAGCCGGTAGCTCCGCTCGTCCTTGTGCGGGACGGAGGCGGTGACCGAGTAGTACCGGAAGCCGCCGCCGGCCGGGAGCAGGCCGGTGACGCCGGTGGGGTCCTTCGAGGTGACGCTCTCGACGGCGCGCTGGAGCACGGGCGCCGCCGCGACGCCGAGCGCTCCCGCGCCGAGCATGCCGAGGATCAGGCGGCGCCCTACGGGGGCGCCGCGCGCGGTGTCTGTGCCGGGGCCGTCGTGCGGGTTCACGCTGTGATTCCAGCACGTCCGCCGCGGCCGGACCACGGCCCGGGCGGCTCCGTAAGGGTTCCGTCATCTTTGGTGCGCCCCCCGCTGCGCACCGAGCTCCACCACCCGCCGCGCCACCTTCCCGTGCCCACCACCGGCCGGTAACCGCGCCCCCGAGCCCGGCTGCGCCCGCCCGTGTCCCGCGCCACTCTGGCAGATGAGGTGCGACCAGTCTCAGTTCTCAAGGGCGTTGAGCACGGCGGCTTCCTGCTCGGCGTACAGCCGGCGGGACGGGGGCACCTTACTGACTTCGGCTCATTAGGGTGATGTTCCTGGATGTACCTGATGAGGCCAGGCGGCGGGCTGTATTTCGTGTTGTGTGAGATACGCGGATGGGGGCGGGCTGACCGCTGTGGGGCGCCAGCGTCGAGAGGCCGTGCGGCGGCGGGCGGCCGAGCTGTTCGAGCGGGAGATCAGGCCGCTGGAGGTCGCTCAGCGCCTGAGGGTGAGCCGGAAGTCGGCTTACCGGTGGCACCAGTTGTGGCGGGACGGCGGGATCGAAGCGCTGGTCTCGCGCGGACCGAGCGGATCGCGGTGTCGTCTGTCACCGCGCTGTCTGGACAAGCTCGCCGGGTATCTCGCAGAGGGGCCGGCGGCTCATGGCTGGGTGGAGAACCAGGTGTGGACTGCCGCGCGGGTGGCTGCGTTGATCGGCCGGAAGTTTCACGTCTCCTACAGCGTCTCGGGCGCCACCCGGCTGATGCACCGGCTCGGGTTCTCCCCGCAGGTGCCCGTGCGGCGGGTGGCCGAGCGCGACGAGGAGGCCGTGCGGGTGTGGAAGGAGGCGACCTGGGCGGAGGTAAAAGGACCAGGGCGGCCTGCGGGGGCTACCTCTGCTTCGAGGACGAGGCAGGCTTCACCCGCAGGCCGCCGCGGGGCCGGACCTGGGGCCGACGCGGTCGCACGCCGGTCGTGACGGTCAGCGGACGGCGCTCGGGACGGCTGTCGGTGGCCGGGCTGATCGCACTGCGGCCCGGCGCACGGACCCGGTTGTCCCACCGGCTGATCGCGCACCCGGCGGGCCAGGGCAAACGCCGCAGCATGAGCGAGGGTGACTTCATTGCCCTGCTCGACGGCGCCCACCAGCTCCTCAAGGCACCCATCGTGCTGGTCTGGGACCGGCTCAACACTCATGTCTCCCGCAGGATGCGGGAGTTGATCGACGCACGCCAGTGGCTGACGGTCTTCCTACTGCCCGCCTACTCGCCTGACCTGAACCCGGTCGAGGGCGTGTGGGCGCACGTCAAACGCAGCCTGGCCAACCTCGCCGTTGTCGCCCTGGACCGCTTGGAGGTCCTCGTTCGCAACCGGCTCAAACGCCTTCAGTACCGCCCCGAGACCCTCGACGGCTTCATAGCCGGCACCGGTCTCACTCTCGGAAACCCCACCTCACCCTGACGAGCCGAAGTCAGTAATGACGGGGAGCGGCGCATAGGCGCGGGGATGGTCCCGCCGGCGCAGTCCCGTACAACCGACGCCTCTCCCCGTCGGCCACGACGGTGGTGGCGGCCGCTGTGGCCGCGCGCGACCTGCCGATGGTCAGACGGTGGTGGCTGTCGTCAACGTGCGTGAAGGCGACGGGGTCTTCGGTGAGTTCGCGGCGCAGCAACCGGGCGAAGACGGCGCCAGGACGCCTGTGGCAGTTGCGAAGGCGTCAGGGCGTCAGGGCGTCAGGGAAGGTTCAGTGCTTCGGTGGCCGCCTGCAAGAAGCGCTGGCGGTGGACTGCTGCGGCGATGGCCCCGTCCCAGGATCCCTTTCAGTAGAACTCCTCTGCCATCTGAGGAGCCGCTGCTGGGTCTGGGCGTCGTTGATCTCGCGGTACTCGGCGAGCACAGCGTCCCACTGCGCTTGTGCCTCTCTCGTGATCCGCATCGCGGTGAGCTCGGCCAAGGCCTGTTCAGCAGCTGCGGTGAGGGAGGCCACCGCTCGGCCAGGGGAGCGCACTTTGCGTCCTCATGCCTCGTCGAAGGTTTCGAGCAGGCACTCGTACGCCGGCTTCGGCCGCAGGGCCGCGTCCCACGGCAGGGAATCGGCCGTGCGCGGAGGATAGATCCTGGTGTCGGCGGTGGAACCGTACCGGTCGGTGAATCCCCAGGTGGAGAACGACGTACAGGTCGGCTCCTCCAGGCAGACCCGCAGCTTGCCCGCCATCTCCTCAGCCTGCATCTGCCGCCCGTCCTCCTCGTCCGAACCGATGGGGACGTCCATCTCCGACACCCGCGCATCAACCCCGAGCTCCGCCAGATCCCGCACATGGCTGCGGAAGGTCTCCGGGTCGATGCGGTCGCCGGGCGTGTACTCATGGTTCTGGAAACCCACGCCGTCGATCGGTACGCCGCGTCCCTTGAGCCGCTCGACCAGATCGTAAAGGGCGTCCCACCGCTTGCCTTCCTCCTCGAGCCCGTACTCGTTGAGGAACAGCCGTGCCTTCGGATCGGCCCGGTGGGCGGCCCTGAACGCCTGGTCGATGTACTCCTCGCCCATGGCCTTGAACCACGGGCTCTGCTCGGAGCGCAGACCGAGATCCCCGTTGGTGTAGCTCTGCTCGTCGTCGGACATGGGCTCGTTGACCACATCCCATTCCGTGACCTTTCCCCTGAAGTGCCCGGCGACCATGGCGATATGTTGGAGCATGGTCCGGCGCACCTCCCCGGGGTCGTTGTCCTCCCGCATCCAGGTGGGCAGAGCCTCGTGCCAGACGAGGGTGTGCGCGTGCACCTTCATGTCGTTCGCGCGGGCGAAGCGTACGAGCAGGTCCGCGTCGCGGAAGTCGTAGACGTCCCGGCGGGGATGGAGAAACTGCGGCTTGAACGCGTTCTCCGGAGTGAGCATGGAGAACTGGTCCCCTGCGAGCGCCCGGTAGCGTGCGTCGGTGAGCAGCGGGTTCTCGGCCAGGGCGGCGCCGACGTCGAACGGCCGCCCCACGTCTGCGGCCCGCGCACGCAGCGAGTCCTCGGACTGCGCCTGGCGTAGCTGCGGCGCTTTGATCACGCGGAGCGAGTCGCCGCTCTCTGCCCGCGCGGTCAGCCGGGTCAGACGCCATCCCTCGCGGCGCTCGTCGTCGCCCGCGTCCGCCTCCAGACCGAACCAGACGGTGCCCTCGGCGAACACCCCCGGGTCCTGCACGGTGCCCAGCCGCCGCCCGTCGGCTTTCACGCGGAAGGTGTCACCGATGCTCGATATGGCGAGCGTTACCGTCCCAGAGCAGTCGCAATCGAAGTCTTTAGTTGTGGCCGGCTCGTCGTCCTCGCCGTCCCAGATCTGTACCTTCACTTGTCCGTCGGCCCTCACGCCGACGCGCAGTGAGGGCGGCTCCTGGCGCCACTCGTCGTAGATGACCGGCACCCGTCCGTACAGCCGCAGCCATGAGTCGCCGTCATCGTCGCCCACACCGGACATGCGCGCGGTGACGGTGAAGTCACCATCGGACCGAAGATGCGGGCCGGCCAAGTTCAGTGGGGGGTTGGGCTGGCCGCCGGAGGAGTCCTGCTCCACGATGCGCCGATCCAGTGCGCTGACTCGCAGGATGTCGTTTTGCGCGGTGGTGCCCGGCATCTGCGTCCAGTCGTGGTTCCGCAGGAGGTCTTCGTCGGATTTGCCGTCCGTGCCTACGCCCTGCCCCGTGCACCCGGTGGCCACCGCCATGACGAGCACCGCGGCGGTCAGTCGCTGCCACGTCCCCCCACCAAGGCGCACGGCCCCTCCCACTCTCCTGTTCGAGACAAGATCAACGTCGTGAAACCGGGCCACAGTTCATCACACATGGGGTGCGGTGGCCTTATGGGGTACGTCCCAGCTCGTGTGGGGGAGTGGGCCCGGATCGTTGCGGCCGGCGCGGAAGGCGCGTCAAACACGCGGGTGCCAGCGGGCTCCAGGGTATCCACGGATCATCATGCCGACGGGACCCACCTCGTGGGGCAGATCCCGTCACCCTATGGGCCGGTCACACGTTACCGAGCGCCGTGGGATGAACGTGCTCTACCCGAATGGGTTGCCGCCCTGAGCTTGAACCCCGGCAGTGGCTGCTTTCAGATAGGCGGCGTAGGTCTCGCGTTGGTTCCAGGTGAACAGGACCGTCCTGGAGTTGTTCGCGATGGCCTTCTCCGCCTCGGCGGTCGCTATGCGAAGCTGCCCGCGATCTTGTTCGGTGGCGAGCTGCACATACCCGTTCACGAGACGGGTCGGCTCCTTGCTCAGGACCTTGATGACGTCCCTGAGCGGGATCACGGAGTCTTTGGCCCCGGTGACCTTCCCCATGAGCTTGCGCTTGATCTCAGCACGGTCAGCGTGAAGGGTAACGGTCGCGACGTACCCCTTGAAGACCTGCGCTGGGGGCTGGGACGACGGTGTCCCCTTTGAGAAGTCGTATGCCATCGCTTCAGTGTGCCGCTTGGACACTTGGGTTGAGCGCGGTACGCCCGAAGCCGTACAGCTCCGTTCAGTCGCTCCTCGAACTCGTCCGAGTAGGCCAGGAGGCGCTGATGTCCGTGTGGGTGGGGAACTATCTGGCTGCCGGCGGGGAGAAATGTTGGTTCTGATCAACATCTCGTGATCACGCAGAGTGACCGTGCGTCAGATGGATCGTGGGGCGCGTGTTACGTGATCAGAAACTTGACCTGCTGCTGCCGCACCTGGCGTCCGTGACCGTGGCTGACCTCCGGCTGGTCGGCGCGATCCCGACTATTACTGCCACGACGGTCGCGGAGTCCGCGCCGTACCCGACATGTGGCGTCAACTCGCGTCGTGTGCGCGACCGCTACCGGCGAAGGCTCGCCGATGTCGCTGCCGGAGGGCGTCCGGCAAGGATCTACCTGACGGTCCGCCGGCTCCGGTGTGAGGTGTGGTCGTGTCCGCGCTGCACCTTCGCCGAGCAAGTCAAGGGACTGACGTTCCGGTACGGGCGCGCCGCAGCCAGCACCAGGAGACAATGCTGGAGGTGATTGGCAGGTTCCTGGCCGGGCGGGCCGGGGCCGCCTTGCGGCCATGCTGCACTGCCGAGTCAGCCCGAACACGCTGCTCAGCCGTTCTGAACCCTGTCGGCCGAGCCACCGGATCGAAGCCCGAGGGTGCTGGGTGCCGACGACTTCGCCCTCAAACGCGGTCACATCTATGGGACCGTGCTGATCGACATCGAGAACAGCCGCCAGTGGATGTGCTGCCCGACCGCACCGCTGAGACCCTCACTGCCTGGCTCTGGCAGCACACCGGAGCGGAGGTCGTGTGCAGGGGCTGAGCCAGCGTGTACGCGGAGGCGGTCCGCACGGCAGAACCGGAAGCGGTCCAAAGCGCAGACGAATTCCATCTCTGGCCAAACATGAGCAAGACGGTCGAGAAATGCGTCCCCGCCCACCGGCGCTGCTTCACGCCACTGCAGGACGAGGCCCAGGACGCGGTCGTGGAACCCTCCGCCGGACCACCGGCGATCGAGGGCAAGCGGGCGGCGAACACCCGGCATCACTTCGCCGGGGTCCACGAGATGCACGACACGGGTGTCGCCATCGACGTCATCTCGAAGACGCTGCGGATGGACCGCAAGACGGTCCGTAAGTACGCCCACGTGACTGCGGTAGAGGACCTGCTCGCGCCGCCCCGGCAGAGCCGCAGGATGGTGCAGCCCTGGGCCGAGTACCTCACCATGCGCTGGCAGGAGGGCTACACCGACAGCAGACGAGCCTTCCGCAAGATCCTGGAACGCGGCTATCGCAGTAGCAGCCGCAGTGTCCGGCGCTGGCTCGAACCCCTGCGCTCAGCCGGGGCGCCGACCCCGAGGCGGTCCGAACCACCCACCGTCCGGCAGGTCACCGGCTGGCTCACCCGCCACCCGACAACCCCAGCTCCGGTCAGCAGCTTCGCCTCAAGTACCTCCTGGCCCGCTGGATCAAGGCCGCCGAGGGCAGCGACCTGCCGCCTCTGCGGAATATCGCCCGCAACCTCGCCAAGGATTTGGATGCCGTGACCGTCGGCCTCACCCTGTCGTACTCCAGCGGCATCGCCGAAGGACACGTAAACCGGGTCACATTTCTCAAACGCCAGGTTACGGCCGGGCCAACATCGACCTCCTCCGACGCCGCATCCTCCTCACACCCTAAGCAACTAGGGTCACAACATGACCGCTTTCACCCCCGATGAAGAGATGAACGCCGACCTTGCCTTCCGCCTGATGGCGAACGGCTTCGTCACGCTCTTCTGCCGCCGCGGCCAGCTGGAGGAGCACACCTCCTGGCTGGACGACCACGGCTACCACGTCACGGCTCTGGAGGCGGCAGCCTGGTCATCGCAGGAAGACCTCCTCATGGGGATCGGCGCGGCTCTGGACTTCCCCGACTACTACGGACGCAGCCTCGACGCGTTCAACGACTGCTTCGGCGATGTCGCCTCCTACGCTGCCTACGGCATGCCCCCAGAGGCCACCGGACTGGTCCTGGCCCTCACCGACTTCGACACGTTCACCGACGCCCATCCGGAGACCGCCCAGACCTTCCTGGACATCATTGCCGACAACGCCCGCCGGGCCGCATTGTTCGGACGCCGCGTGATGTGCCTGGTCCACAGCTCCGACCCCCAGATCAAGTTCGCCCCCGTCGGAGCCATGCCCGTCATGTGGAACGACGCCGAAAGCCTCGACGCCACACGTCAGGCCGACTGACCTTCCCAAAGACCTGTCCCGTAAATGATCTGTGGCCGGTGCGGACGTGGTCGGTGACCGACCCAACTGCTCGCCTATCCGGCGAGGTTGAGATTGTGTATCCGGGCGATTCCGAGCCAAGTATTCATACGGGCGAAGACGCGCTCGACGCGGGCGCGGACCTGCTTGTGGGACTTGTTGTGCACCTGTTTCCAGTCGGGCAGCTCCTCGTCTTTGTAGCGTCGGTGGGGCATCACGAGCCCGGTGCCCGGATAGCCGCCGTCGGCGCTCGTGATGGTCTTGCCGACTGCGGTCTCCGCGCCGGACTCCTCCCACGCCTTACAGTCGTTGCGATTTCCGCGCAACGGTCGGCCGACCGCGACGACGAGCCGGGTGTCGGCATCGATGACGACCTGGTGATTCGTGAAGTGCCGGTGATTCTTGGACTGCTCGGCGATGGCGTCATCGCGGGTGGGCGCCAGGGTGCCGTCCACGATGAGCACGGTGTCCTTTGCGAACCGCTTGCGTGGCTGGAGGGCGAGCATCGGCGCGAGGTGATCGATTATCCGGCCCGCGGCCGACTTGAACACTCCGAATGACGGGACCATCTGCCGCACGGTCAGATTTGTGCGCCAGTAGTCCGCGACCAGCAGAGCCCGGTCCTCCAGCCGCAAGCTCCACGGCCGGCTCCTGCGGACCGCGTCCGCACCCTCACGCCGCAGAAGTGTCACCTACTTCCGGAACAGACGAGGGCTCAGCCCGGTGAACGGGCCTATCCATGACGGCTCCGACGCCGCGATCACACCAGACACCACAAGATCATTCCATGATGCCCAGCACAGCATTGAGAATGTCCAAATGACTAAAGAACTGGTGAGGTTCATCGAGGCGCGGCTGGACGAGGAGGCCGACTTGGCTCGGCGCTGCGACGGTGACGGATGCGGGCAGTGGTCGGCCCACGGTCACACGGTCGACTTCTGTCAGGTTGACCTGTCTGGCTTCCACCCCACGATTGCTCTGCATGTTGCTCTGCACGATCCGGCCCGCGTCCTGCGCGAGCTCGAGGCCAAGCGGCGCATCCTGGCCCGTCACGCCAGCGACCCCTGGCCGTGCCACGACCTGTATGACCTTGCCTCGCCCTACACCGACCATCCTGACTTCCCCGCAAGGGCCTGAAGCGGCGCAGAAGACGAGTGCACGGCGAAGTACCCGGCTGCTGCCGCGCACGTGTGGCTGATCCAGAACAAGTCGAAGACGAAGGGAACGGGCAAGTCCGTCGCCGACCCTCTGCAGTATCCGCCGGCCAAGGCCCGTAACGAGTCCAGCTATGAACGGGACAACAACCGCGACAGAGTGATGTGCCCTCTGCACGCCGGGAAGCGGATGGACGGCTGGGTCCCGCAGAAGCGGTTCGCCAAGCACGCGTGGACAGCCCTCCACCCGGAGCTGGACGGTCCTGCCGAGACGGTCTCCTGCGACGAGTTCCCCTTCTCCGCCACCTACCAGTCACCCGGCGTCCCCGTGGCGAACGGCGGACAGAACACCGCAGGCAAGAACGGCGGTGCCGAATGCATCCAGACCGTTGCGGCCAAGACCGACGACGGCAGTGAGCACCTGCTCGACGACACCCGCTACGCCGCTCCCAGCTTCGACGAAAAGTGCGGGCGGTCGTCGATGTCCCTGAAGGTCAACTCCGGTTCGATGAAGTCGGAGCTGTTCTACGAAGGGTTCCTCAAGAAATCCCGAATCCTCGGTCAGGACTACTGCACCGTGGACCCGGGCAACGCCTGGTTCAACGGATGCGACACGTCCAAAGCTCAGATCATCTGCACGATGGCGAAGCCCTGATCTGAAGGCTGCGGCCTGACGCACCGGTCACGACGGGTCCCCTCCACCTGCAAGGCATGCGGCGAGGGGGCCCGCTCTTCAGTGCACTGGCCTCCAATGCTCGAACGCCTCCTCCATACCCGGGCTCTCCGGGTCGTCCCACACAAGGCAGCCCCATACGAGACCGGGCACGTCGTCGCCCATCAGGTTACCGGGGCCCTGGGTCACGGTGCGGTGAACGGTGCGCAGGTATGCAGCGACAGACGGGTACACAGGTGCTGTTACCGGCTCGTCCACGAGGGACCATTTGCCGACGCCGTCATCACCGGCGTAGTGGCCGTGTAAAGGCCCGGCCTCGTCCCGCGTCAGCCATGGCACCACCGGAGCCCCTCCCCACCCATCACGCTCGCCATGCGAGGGAAGCCGCAACCCCAGCGCCCGAGCCGGGGAGAACAGCACCCCGCCCGGAAGGAAAGCTCCAGAGGCGACCTCTCCCTCCTCGTCCGCCTCGACAAGCTGATGCTCGACGCCACCGCACAGCCGCCACAGCGCCTCGAGTTCTGAGGGAAGACCGAAACCGAGAGACTGCCTCAACTGAGAGTCGGCTGCGGCAATGTCGGCATCCGCGGCAGGTGGCAGAAGGGAGGCGTACGAGACAGGGGCGTGCTCGGCAAGCCAAGCGACCAGCTCCTGCCAAACCACGGTGACTGCGTCGCCCGCCCTCTTTCGTTCATCAGACATCCGCCCACGCTAGTCGGATGTGCGGGACCTT